>NZ_CP019158.1:0-4800000 GCF_001952815.1 Sphingobacterium sp. B29
CGAAGAAACGACCGACGAGACAACAAAATCCGCTCCAAAACCCACAGGCTTCAAACCAAGGTTTTCAAAGCTGGAATCACCAAAGCTCCTGACGCAGCGGCAAGCACATCTGTACCAGAAGAAAAAACCGACGAGGCAACAACATCCGCTCCAAAACCCACAGGCTTCAAACCAAGGTTCAAAGCTGGCGTAACCAAAACGGAAACTTCTGAACAGGCACAGCTGCCCGATACGAAAGACGAAATTAAGTTAGATACCAGCGTAAAGACCGAACCTGAAAACAGCAGTACAGAAACACAGGAACCCGCTGCCAGTAAACCCACGGGCTTCAAACCGAGATTCAAAGCTGGCATAACAAAAATTGACAAAAAGGAAGAATAATTTTCACTACATTTAGACTGATTTTTTTAATTATTTTTAAATTCCGATTAAAAACCAAAGACCAATGTTAAAGGAAGAAAGACAAGCATTCATTATACATCAGATTAACCTACATAACAAAGTTTTATCGTCAGATCTAAGTGTTCAACTGAATGTGTCTGAAGATACAATTAGACGTGACTTAAACGAACTCGCGGAGAATGGAAAAGTTCTAAAAGTCTATGGTGGGGCATTATCAAAATCTTTTCAATTCCCATTTCAGGATGGAAACGTATATGCCAAGGAGGCAAAAAAAGAAATTGCCAAGAAAGCAAGCACTTTAATCTCCAATGGAATGACTGTTTTAGTCGGAGGCGGGACAACCTTAATTGAATTAGCGAGAACAATACCCGATCATCTTCAGTGTACGTTTTTTACTATAAGTCCATTAGTTGCACTAGAATTGGCCGAAAAGCCAAACCTTGAAGTCATTTTAGTTGGCGGAAAACTTTCACGCAATACAAACATCGTTTCCGGAGCCCAAGTCGCTAATGAATTGGCAGATCTTAAGGTCGATCTTTGTTTGTTGGGAACAAATTCTCTTTCAGTAGAAGATGGGGTGACCGATTCAGACTGGGAGGTGGTACAAATCAAACGTGCGATGATTAAATGCTCAAAAAAAGTGGCTATTTTAAGTATTGCTGAGAAACTAAATTCAGTTCAAAAAATGAAAGTTGTGCCGTTACGTGATATTTCTTATTTGATTACCGATGTCAATCCAACTGATGTTTCCCTAAAAGAATTTGCGAATACAATTGCAATACTTTAATATTGCCGCTCATTTAATTTAGCATGTCATCGCAAACGAAAAATGACTCTTTAAAATCAAAAACAACAAAAGGACTGCTATGGGGTGGTATGGCCAGTATCATCCAGCAGTTTTTGGGCTTCGGCTTCGGCATCCTACTAAACCGTAAGCTAACAGCAGAAGATTATGGTTTAGTAGCTATGATCACCATCTTTTCTGTTCTCGCCTCCGCTTTTCAAGAAAGTGGATTTGTGTATGGAATTGTCAATAAAAAAGAAGTTGAACATAAAGATTATAACGCGGTATTCTGGACAAGTGTAGGAATTGGAACATTTATTTATATTGTTTTATTTTTTGCGGCTCCTCTTATCGCCTTATACTATAATCAACCAGTACTTGTAGAACTTAGCAGATTTACTTTTTTATCCTTTTGGCTAGGTAGCTTTGGTATTGCGCACAATGCTTACCTCTTCCGGAATTTAAAAATCAAAGAAAGAGTCATCACAGGCACCTTTGCGCTTATTGCATCAAATATAGTCGGGGTTTATTTAGCCTATAAGGACTACGCCTATTGGGCATACGCGATCCAAATTGTCTCCTATAGTGGTTTCAATATGCTTGGATTCTGGTATTTTTCCAAATTCAGACCTACTTTCCAGTTCGATTTCCGACCTATTCGCGACATTTTAGGATTCAGCAGTAAAATACTAGTCACCAATATTTTCATCAACATCAACAAGAATATATACGCAGCGATCTTAGGCCGGCATTATACCGCTGAAGAACTGGGATATACCGTGAATCCTAATCGTTGGAGCATCATGGCACAGAATATATTGACCAATATGGTCAATAATGTGACACAGCCCATTTTAAAGGAAATAGAAGATGATAAGGATAGACAAATTCGGGTTTTTCGAAAACTAATTTCCTTTACGGCCTTTTTAGCCTTTCCGATGTTATTTGGTTTAACAACTGTAGCACAAGATTTCATTACTATTGCGATCACCGATAAATGGGCACAAAGTGCCATATTTCTTCAAATATTTTGTATTGGCGCTGCATTTGATTCTGTAAGCAATGTTTTTTCCAACCTCATCATTAGCAAGGGAAAACCCGAAGTTTATATGCGGAATATCATCGTGTTTGGTCTGCTCCAAATCGCTATTCTATTCTTCGGCAAATCATTAGGTCTTGAACTACTCATTGGATTAACCTCAGCATTAAATGCCCTCTGGATATTCGTTTGGTATGCTTCCGCTAAACCTTATATGAATTATTCATTTCGTTATCTTCTGGCAGATATTTTTGCTTATGCATTATTGGCAGCTGCCAGTTGTATTGCAGCTCACTATGCCACCGCAGCTATCGCCAACCTCTATCTACGGTTTGCAAGTACAATTGGAGTGGCTGTATGTGCATATATCATTGTCAATAGAATCTTTAAACCCAGCATTTTGTTGGAATTATTCCACTATTTCCTAACAGTTATCCGAAAAAAATAGATGGCCAAGATTCTCACCATAATCGTCTCTTATAATTTTGAGCCTTGGATCCACAAGTGCTTACCCAGTCTATTGGATTCGAGCTACCCCACAGATATTTTAGTTGTCGACAACAATTCGGGAGACAATACCACACAGATCATAAAAGAAACGTATCCGACAATAAGACTAATAGAAAGTTCCGAAAATCTGGGTTTTGGAAAGGCCAACAACATCGGACTTGACATTGTTTTGAAGGAAGAATATGATTATGCATTTTTAGTCAACCAGGATGCCTGGCTGGATCGGGACTGCATCGCCAACTTAGTGAAAGTAAACGCAGACAATATCGGAATTATCTCGCCTATTCACTACGATGGAACCGAAACAACACTGGACCATGGTTTTGCTTTATATACAAAAAATGCTACTAGCGAAAATTCGCATCGCATTTGCTCTTTCGTCAACGCAGCATTTTGGTTTATCCCCAACCCAGTGATCAGAAAAGTCGGTGGTTTCGCGCCGATCTTTTTCCATTATGGAGAAGATAAGGATTATGCCAATCGCATCAAGTACTACGGGTTAAATATCATTCTCGCCGACAGGGCCAAGGCCTATCACGATAGACAACAGCGTAAAACAGACCGAAAAACCTTTCTGAAAAGCGAATTTGTATATCATTTGACAGAGTATTGCAATATCAATTATACCTTTGTAAGATCTTTTTCGATGGCCGTATTGGCGAGTCTGAAAAAAATGGGAGCTTCAATTTTTAAAGGTCATATTTTTGAAGCAAAAAGCTACTTAAACATTGCTTTTAGATTGCTGGGCAAATCGGGAGCAGTTTATCGTACTCGTCTAAGCAACAAAAAAGCATACAACAAAATCTATTGATAAATGAACAATATTGCTCCAGTCATACTTTTTGTGTACAATCGTCCTGATCATACAATAAGAACACTCTCAGCTTTAGAACAGAACAAGCTTGCAGACCAGACTACGCTTTACATTTATTCGGATGCTGCAAAAAACGAAAAATCTGTTCAAGCTGTTATTGAAGTCCGAAAGATTATCAACCAGTCCTGGAACTTTAAAGAAGTTATTATTGTCGAACGAGCAGAAAATTGGGGTTTGGCGGCCAATGTGATCGACGGAGTTACAAAAGTGGTTAATGCACATGGAAAGATTATTGTTTTGGAGGACGATCTGGAAACTGCTGTATTTGCCCTAGATTATTTCAATCAAGCACTGGAGCGCTATAAAGATCAAGATCAGGTGATGGAGATCAGCGGTTATGGTTATCCACTAAAAGATTTAAATAAACTGCCTGAGACCTTCTTTTTTCGGGTCGCCAATAGTTGGGGCTGGGCAACCTGGGACCGCGCCTGGCAACATTTCAATCCGAATATTGATGAACTTGTATCGGATTTTACGGCCGAGCAGATACATCAATTCAGTATAGAGGGAAAAGAAAACTTCTGGAAACAAGTGCAGGAATTTAAGGCCGGAAAGATCAACTCTTGGGCGATACGCTGGTATGCTTCTGTATTCAAAAAAAATGGGTTAGTTTTGTATCCAAGGAATTCGATGACACAGAATATTGGCAACGATGGTTCGGGTACACATACAGCTGCGGAAGCAACTTATCAGGTTACACTAGCAGAAAGCCCTGTACGGTATTTTCCGACGGAAATTTCAGAAAACAAGCAAGCTTATGAGGCCATCAAGTATTTCTATGCACATCGGAAAGGATCTTTATTCAACCGTGGCATCCGATTCCTGAAGAAGAAAATGAATAAATTCAATATATAAACAACATGTCTGCTCATCCCAAATTTTCGATTATAACTGTCGTTTACAACAATGTGCGTGACATAGAACACACCCTGAAATCTGTTGTCAATCAGAGCTATGATCATATAGAGTATATTGTCATTGATGGACAATCAACTGATGGAACATTAGAGATCATCCAAAAATACAGGGATAAAATCACCGTTCTACTCTCCGAAAAGGATAAGGGGATCTATGATGCAATGAATAAGGGATTAGCCTTAGCAACAGGTGATTATGTTCTTTTTCTAAATTCAGGAGATGAGATCTATGATCTCAACAGCATTGAGAATCTTGCCAAACTGAGCGATGACGCGGATATTCTTTACGGCGAAACTATCCTCGTAGATGACAATCGAAATATTATTGGTGAACGGAGGCACAAAGTTCCGGTTCATTTCGACTGGAAAAGCTTTCGATATGGTATGAATATATGCCATCAGGCCATCTATATCAAGCGGGAAATTGCCGAGCCATACGATCTCAATTATAAATTATGTGCTGATATTGACTGGGTTATTCGTTGTGCCAAAAAGGCTAAAAAAACAGTCAATGCACAGCAATATGTAGCCCGGTATCTTGTGGGCGGGATGTCAAAACAAAGACATAAGGAATCCTTGAAAGAGCGCTTCGCTATTTTCAAACACTACTATGGGACCATTCCCAATTTATTCAATCATGGCATCATCGCACTAAAAGCTATTTGGTACCGTCTTAATTATGGAAAACCCCAAGACTAATGTTAAATCCTGAAATCTTAACCGAGCTTGTTACAGTAAAGATGCCCTTTGGTAAATATCAGGGCTACACGTTATGTAACCTTCCTGAACCCTATCTAGTCTGGTATAACCAAAAAGGCTTTCCAAAGGGAAAGCTAGGCCAGCAATTAGCAACACTCTATGAAATAAAGCTTAATGGCTTGGAATACCTGCTCGAACCTTTAAAGAAAAGGTGACGACGGTCATTTTATTCCACTTATTATTTTTTGTAGCTTTGCACTAAATTTATTTTTAGCATTAAACGCCGTTTGCAGCGGTATCAATGAATATCATGACACAATATCAAACTTTGCTGTACTATTGTTACAGCCCTATCGAGGATGCCGAAAAATTTGCATCAGATCACTTAGAATTTTGTAAATCACTGGATCTAGTCGGTCGTATCATCGTAGCTGATGAAGGTCTTAATGGAACTGTTTCAGGTACTGTAGAGGCCTGTAAAAGCTATATGGATGCCATCTATGCTGATGGTCGTTTCGACAAAACAGAGTTCAAAATTGACGCTGTAAATGAACCGTCATTCATTAAAATGCATTGTCGCTATAAAGCCGAAATCGTTCACTCTGGCTTGAGAGATCCAAAAGAAATTGACCCTAACCGGCAAACCGGTGTGCACCTTGAACCGAAAGATTTCTTAGCCATGAAGGACCAAGAGGATGTGGTTGTATTGGATGTACGCTCAAATTACGAGCACAATGTTGGTCATTTTAAAAATGCTGTCACCCTAGATATTGACAATTTCCGCGAGTTCCCTGAGAAAATCAAAGAGCTTGAACAATATAAAGGAAAAAAAATATTGACATACTGCACAGGGGGTATCAAATGTGAGAAGGCATCTGCTCTTTTGTTAAAAGAAGGCTTCGAGGACGTTTATCAATTACATGGCGGAATTATCAAATACGGGAAGGAAGCTGGTGGCGAAGATTTCGAAGGCCAATGCTATGTCTTTGACAATCGTGTTACAGTTGATGTAAACTCTGTCAACCCATCTGTAGTATCGACTTGTTTTAACTGTGGCAAGCAAACCACTAAAATGATCAACTGTGCCAACCCGACTTGTAATGAACATTTCACACAATGTGATGAGTGCGGCTGGGAGATGGACGGATGCTGCTCAACAGCATGTAAAGAAAACCCCAATAAACGTGAATATGACGGAACAGGATATTATGTAAAAGTACCTCAACCCGTCAATATTGACAAAATCAGCAAAAGAAAACATAAAAATTTCCCGCCGAAAGTATCGGTCGAAGATTAATACGAATTGGACAAAAGTGATGAGGTCGGAAGCTACATACTTCCGACCTCATCACTTTTAAGATCTGCGTCATCTTAGCTTAATCCCGTACTAGCTTTTATCAGGACAAATAATAGCTTACTTTCCAAACATACCGGCTATCGAATCAAGAATATTTCCCTTCGCCTGTCCATCGTTATTTTTATCAAAAAAACTACCTGCCAGCCCGCCCAACATGTCCGTAATATTACTCCCTGCTGCTGGCTGCTCTGTTGTTTGGGCCTGTTCTTCTTGGCCACCGCCTAAAAAGGAACCCAAAATACCGCCCAACATACCACCACCAGCATTTTGTGATGTTCCACCACCTAGTACAGAACCGATTAGGTCACCAATCCCCCCGCCACTCGAAGCCTGCTTTTGTTGTCCTAGATACCCCATTACGATTGGAGCAAGTGTGGCCAGTACGCCTGTCACTTGAGAAGAGCTCAAGCCCGCTTTATCCGCAATATTCTGTGTCACGACTTCGGTATTTTGGCCAAACATATGGTTGACAATTTTATTGCCATCTTCAGATCCATTCTGCTCCGCTCCTCCCTGTCCGAATAGATCACCAATTTTATCGAGTATCCCGCTATTGCTATGCTGATCAATAGCATTGTCAATATTTTCTGCCTGCCCTTTGTTTTTCGCATTGTAGTTCAATGCAGCAATCATCAAAGGAACTGCTGCCGCTACAATCCATTTTGCTTTAGATTCACTGACACCAGTAATTTTTGAAATAGTCTCTATCGCTTTAGAGCCTACTCCGCCTGTAACTAAATCTGTTAAGTTCATAAGTCTTCGTTTATAGTTATATAATGAAGATAATAAAAATATGTTTTAGCTTTACCAATTTTTGGAATACGCTATATCCTATATAATAAATAAAGAGGCCTCAGCCCCTTTATTTATACCATCTATTGTTCAATTTTTGTCGAGAACTCATTTTCGATTTCACTCAGTGCAGAAGCCTTGGTCATTTCGATATTATTCTGAGATCGAGCAGATGTCCATCTTGCTAAAGATGTGTTATACACCCCTCCTAAACTGACAAAATAACCTACATCAGCTGTATTATATTTTAAGAAGATATTATTAGTTCCCGCCATAAAAAAAGGTTGCGACTTTAAGGATAGCGGATCAATAACGTCATAAAAATCATTGTTTGTAATACGGTAACCTTTCGTTCCATCTGTCAAGGCACCACCACCAGAGATATACATAACATCCACAGGTTTTGTTGCTTCTGTCACGTCCGTCGTATTAAACACTGCTATACCAAATGCATTACCACTATTAGCCATGAGTCCGCCAGTTTTGGTCCCAATACCATCGAAACCATCCTTAGCAACATAATCATAATTTACGACCCATTTTGCATTCGAAATATCTGTTGAACTCGATCCATTGATCAATTTATATTTTCCGCCTATATAGAAATACTGGCCTTTTGTAACAGTTCCAGAAGTGATATTCAGCTTATAAGTCCGCATTCCTCCAGTAGCCCAGCCTTTCGCAGGAACACCTGTTGGCGTAGAGGCATTTGCATTATTACTAACAATAACAGCATAAGGAGTTTTCGAAAAATCGATATCTTCAATGGCTAAAAGCTGAATATATTCATAATTTCCATCCCCTCCTTTTACATCGCTAGCGAAACCAGAAATAGCTACAGAGGTATGTTCAATCACCGAACTCAATTCCTGAATATCCGATTCTTTACGCAAAACTTCATAGGGAATGAGCTTACCCTCTGAATCTTGTTTGTTAAAGATCACACCAAAATAATTTGCAAGAACACTTAGATTTCTCTTAGCAAACTTTGCCGATGATTTCGTTTCCAAATTTAAATTACCGAACCCATCATTCAGCATTTTCTGGCCCTCTAAAATGTCTCCAGCAGCAGGTAATGGATTAAAACCGCCTTTTACGATTGCAACCAAAGTACTTTCATATTTATCCGGATTTGCCAAAATATCCTTAGCTGTCACGCGATTATTGGGAATTGGTTTATCCGAAGCGATCTTTACGATATTTGATTCCGCGATGTTTTTCAGCTGAAGAATACCATTTTCCCTGGTTAGTTCGCTCCCAACAATATTAATTTCCAACGAATCCCCTATCACGTAATTTTCAGCAGCCTTTCCCAAAGGTATTGTTATACCACGTAGTTGGTTCAGACGTCTACGATCTTGGATTACTAAATATCCCTCCGGAAAGTTTCCCTCCCGATGGTCGGAAACAACGACACCAGCAATTGTTGTAGATCCATCCAGATTATCTTTATTAATTTGTACAGGCTGTCCTTTATAAATGTTCCTGACGTCAAAAACACCAATATATGAACTAACTACGCCCCCAGGATAATTTCCTTCCTTGCTACAAGAAACAAGTGCCAGCGAGCCCATGAATCCTGCTATTATATAAAAAATATATTTTTTCATTATCTACGCATTAAAATTAAGAACCCAATTATGGTCTTTGCCACCAAACTTTTGTATCAATGGCGTCTTTGCCCTGTGTTTGCACAGCCAACTTATAATTAGTTGGATTTGCCGACTGAACATAGATCGGATAATTTAGTCTTGCCGGCATCTCACCATTATTTTTCAAGCCTGTTCCCTTAGGCAATTTCGGATAACCAGTTCTTCTAAATTCAAACCATTGCTGACAATCTACAAACAATAAGGTATAATACTTCTGTAAATGAATCATTTCCATCTTTTTCTCAAAACTGTAGCTGTCATCCCAATTTATATCGCCATTATTTAAGTAATCTTCAACAGACTCGGTATAAGTAGGCAGCCAAGTTGTGATCCCTTTCACCACCCCATCTTTATAAAGATCTCCCGGTTTATCCGTATAGAAACCTTTTAAAGCCAACTCAGCTTTAATAAATTGCACCTCTGCACAGTTCATAATCATACCTGTCAAAGGCTCATTCATCATCGTTCTAACCGCAATATTATTGACGGTTTGGTCATACGAATAAAAGTAAGATTGTTTTTCCCATCCTTCACCAGGAGCATATCCACTTGGGACCCCTACAAAATTTCCACTCACAGGGGCAATACCCAGTCGATTGACACCATTAGAACCGTAAGTAGGAATATTTATACGCGGATCATTCCATGCAACCAAATTATCAATAAAGAAACTCCCTAAAGAAGGTGTTCTAAAATCCTGTGCTCGCACATCCATAAACGGGGAAACAAAAGGTATAGTTCCAGTCCATTTGAGAATTGCAGAATCATCGTTACTCGTCATAATGGGATAAGTCGACACATTATCAACCAATATGTCGGAAATTTTAGCCTTAACAAAGCTAGCAACCTCTGCGTCCTGTTTACCCGAAACTCTTAGCAATAATCTCAAGAATAAAGAGTTGCCAAATTTCCGCCACTTACTTATATTGCCTGCGTAAATAGGATCATATTCTCCTTTAATCCCAGTGTTTTTTGCTAAAAGCGCATTAGCAGAGTCAAGCTGCCTGAAGAGATCCATGTAAATGTCTTTCTGAGCATCGAATTTTGGCTCAAGAATATCATCACTCTGCCCCTTTAATGCTTCACTATAAGGTATATCGCCGTAAGTATCCGTCAATATAGAGAATATCCATGTTTTCATGATCAATGCAATCCCCCGATAGGACGTATTATCATTCATTCCACCATCCGCAAGCTTATAAATTTCGTTAATATTGTTCAGCTCTGGATATAGTGAATTCCAAGGGCCATCTGCAACAGTATTTCTAATATCATAACGAAAAATACGATATTCTCCATCACCAATATTCACGGTAACCTGCATCAATTCATTATTAAATGAACGATTTCGTGACATATTTGAGGCTACTGCATCCCTAAATGCGGCCTGCATAAATTGATAGGGATAGGCATTTATACTATTGTTGGGGTTTGTATTGATTTCCTGGAAGTTCTTATCACAAGAATGCAGTAATACTGTTAAAGAAAGGAAAAGAACACCTAATCCAAGAAGTTTTATAGATGATTTCATAATGAATTAATATTAAAATCCAACGACTAAATTAACACCGTAAGTTCGTGTAGAAGGGAATTGAGCTATTTCAAAGCCCTTCACGATGTCTGTCCCAGATAATGTTCCAAACTCAGGATCAAAGTTTGGCCAATTAGACCAGATGACCAGATTTCGCCCATATACCCCAACAGATGCTTTTTGCAGTTTTAAACGATTGACAAAAGCTTTGGAAAAAGAGTAATCAAATCGGGCTTCTCTAAATTTGATAAAATTTGTGGAAAAGGTACTACCTTCAGCGTTATCCTGTCCATAATGTGAACGGTAGTACTCGTCGATATCCGTCGCAATGACATCATTTTTTCGATAAGTTCCATCTGCATTTTGAACCACACCATTTCCTATAATTCCACTATAACGTCCGGGCAGCGTATTCTTTGTTTTTCCCTGCTCAGCTAATTTGTAATGGGTCAAAGAATGTGAAACACCACCAAATTGCGCATCAAACAACAGGTTCAATCGAAAACCTTTATATTTAAATTCATGACCTAAACTTACTTTTCCTTTTGGAATGGTATTTCCAAGATAGACAACTTCATCAGTCAATAATGCAACACCGGTATTGCGTCATAAACGATTTGTCCATCTGGCGATCGCTTATAACCAATGCCATACAAATCGCCCATGGATCCACCAACTTTAGCAACAAGCTGTCCTCCGGCAACAGGTCCAGTTTGCAGGATCATTGAAGAATCCGCTAAAGACATAATTTTATTCTGATTCATGGAAAATGTAGCAAAAACCTTCCAGCTGAATCCATCTTTAATCTTGATCGGCATACCATCTACAGCGAGTTCAATTCCTCTATTTCGTACTTCACCGGCATTCACCATCTTATATCTCGCGCCTGTAGATGCATCAACTACGCGTTGTAGTTGCTGATTAGAAGTATTACTTTGATAAACTGCCAAATCAAAACCAAAACGATCTCTAAACATACGAACCTCCGTACCGAATTCGACCGAACGAGTTCGTAAGGGTTGCAAATAGGGATTTACAATAACCGAAGGTATCTGTAAACCACCTGGATACTGTGGCCCTGAAGTTTCATAGGATGCATCAATCATATAAGGCTTATTTCCCCCATTTCCAACACCTGATACGGAGCCTCTCAATTTTGCATAGTTAATAATACGAGGTAATTTCCATACTTCAGAAGCTATAAAACTTGCATTTAGAGAAGGATATGTAAAATAAGTCCTTTTATCTGGAGCAAGCGCCGAAGCCAATGTACTTGCCCAGTCAACCCTATAAGTCCCATCCACAAATAGAAAATTTTTATAGGCAGCAGTAAATAAACCATAAAAACCATTTCGTTGTTCGTGGCTCTTATAGGGTAGGCTAAGCACCTGACCTTTTGCATTCGCCATTGTATAAACACCGGGGTAGGTTAGCGAATCGGCTCGCATTTCATCTTTATTGTAGCGATTATCGTTCGTACTACCACCAACTGTTGCTGAAACCTTCCAATCTTTATTGATTTCTTTATCATATTTCAATAAGAAATCTAAGGTCGTCTCATGGGAAAATATCGACTGTGTACGGTAGCTACCGAAAGGCATTTTTGCTCCAGCATCATAAGGTCGCTTTTGTTCTCTGTTCTCGTAGGCCATATCCATCGAGCTACGCAACATCAAATTCCAATTTTTATTAAACTGATAGCTTGCCTGAACATTCCCTGTGATTCCATGCCTATTCATCCCATTGATAAATTCTCTAGATATCGCGAATGGATTTTCAGGATAAGAAGAAAATGGATATTTAATCTTCTGTCCTTCTGAACCTTGCACCCAATAATCTTTTAACCAATTCATATCCGCATTGGGTTGCCAAAAAATAAACCAATACATTAGCGACTGATTTCCATATCCAGCTCCGGGTAAATTGTCAGACCATTTATTGGTATAATTTACTTTCGCATTAATTTGCAACTTATCGCTGACCTTAGAGTTTACCGACAAAGCAACTGTGTTACGTTTATATCCTGTATTGGGAACGATCCAAGTATTATTGACGTTTGTTGCCGAGAACCGTGCTGATGTCTTATCCGTTCCACCATCGATACTGACTGAATTAGTAAATGTTTTACCAACATCAAAGAAAGTTTTCAAGTTATCATATGGCTGCCAAAGTGTTCGTTCCGTTCCAACTTTCTGTGTAGCGGGGTCATATTGATAGAAATATTGTCCATCAAATTTAGGTCCATAGGCCGAACTAGTTCCAGATGTACTAGCACCATCCTCTGTTGTACCGTAAGAGTAATAATTCGAGCCTGCTAATCCCTGTCCATACTCATATTGCAAGTCAGGCATGCGGTTAATTGCTTCCAATGAAGTATTCGAATTTACCGTAACACCTATTCCCTTTTTCCCTTTTGCTCCAGACTTCGTTGTAATCATAATAGCACCATTTGCCCCACGTTGCCCATACAAAGCTGCCGCACTCGCCCCTTTTAGTACAGTCACATTCTCTATATCCTCCGGATTGATGTCGTCAATTCCCGAACCGTAATCAGCGGGCATATTGTCGGATCCCGTGCCATATGTACTTTCACCCTGATTAGCCGTTCTACGACCGCTACCATCATTTACAACAACTCCATCTACAACAATTAGAGCTCCTTTATCGCCATTAAGATCAGCTTCCCCTCTCAAGATAATCTTGGTCGAACCAGTAGGGCCTGCATTTGAGCGCATGAGATTCAATCCCGCCACTTTTCCTGATAAAGCGTCACTCCAGTTGTTGGAAAGTGCATCGGTTAATTGTTCTCCTTTTACAACAGTAGTCGCGTATCCTAACTCTTTCTCTTGTCGTTTAATCCCCAATGCAGTAACAACGACCTCTTCAAGTGCCTCAGATGTTGGATTTAACCCGATATGTACGTTGGCTTGAGCTACCTCGTAAGTTCTTGTTTGAGCCTCATAACCAATCATCTGAAAGCGAATTTTCCCACCGATTTCGATATCTACTTCAAAATTCCCGTTCCGATCCGTAGAACCTTTCGTCACTCCTCCTGAAAGTATCGATACTGATGCCAGTGGCTCGTTGGTTTTATTATCTACAACTTTTCCTTTAATTTTAATCTTCCCTTGATTAAAATAATGAAAAACGCCGTGGCCCTGTTCTAATGGAACCGCTGCCCCAGCTACATCCATATTGCAGGCAATCAATAATGCTGCAAATAGCACTTTCGAGGAGGAGTGCCGCAGATTAATTTGGATAGGGTTAATACTAAACATAGTTATTGGTGTAAATTGTTAATTTTCAATTTGGCACAAAAATATATCCCTAACAAAAAGTTTGCTTTAACTTAATGTTTTCTTTTTGTTAACAATTATTTCGAATAGTATTTCTTTTCATCACACTATTACGGTTTCAAATTTTAATAAAATGCTTCGAAGTCCACTTTGGCGGGAATTTCACGCATTAGGCACGCTTTAAAGCGATTTCTCCTTGGTTATTTTTTATTTTCAAATCGAAAATAATTAATAATATTTAAAAAACGAAATAAATCGAAATTATTTAAAGTGCATATCAAAATAAAAAAAACGAGAGTGAATACATCCTAAAGGACACATAAGAGGGATAGAAAGACCGGCGAACTGAGGGTTATAAGGAAGTTTTAAGCAAATTTATCAGCTCCTTTAAGCAGCCATTTTAGTACTTCATATAGCTACGATAACTATACTACAACAATACGAGAAGCATACGGCAACTTTCCTGTATAACTACGACAAGAATAGATTCCAATAGCCACAGCTGCCAACTAGGCTAAGAATTGAGCGACCAAAGCTTTACCATCAAAGCTCCTGAAGAAAACAAAAGAGCCCAAACTTTCGCTTGAGCTCTTTATTACAATAGAAATGTAGACACTTAGGCCTTCTCGAAACTCCACTTCACATAGTTAATGTTTTTGTCATGTGCCAAATACTTCCTTTCGTAGTATGTTTTAATGGATAAAACGTCATCCACCAAGTCTGAATGGTAAAGATCCGTCGTTTCTTTATATTTTTTCAAATGCTGTAAATCGATCTGCTCCAGTGTGTAAGCATAGAAACCATCGTTATCTGTTTTCAAATTCATCATCCCCTCGGGTTTCATAATGATTTTATAACGATCTAAAAACTTTGGCCCTGTCAATCGTTTCTTTTCACGACTATCTTGCGGTTGCGGATCCGGAAAGGTAATCCAGATTTCATCAATTTCATTTTCAGCAAAATGTTCAAGGATAGTCTCAATTTGTATCCGAAGAAAAGCAACATTCCGAATCCCATCTTCCAAAGCTGTCTTGGCTCCACGCCAAATACGATTACCTTTAAAATCGATACCGATGAAATTTTTCTCCGGAAACAATCTCGCTAGATTAACAGTATACTCACCTTTACCACAAGCAAGCTCCAAAACAACTGGATTATTGTTACCAAATTGCTTCTCAGCCCATTTTCCTTTATATTCTTTGCCTGCGTCGAGTTGGATTACATTTTCAAAAGTAGCAACTTCAGCAAATTTACGTAGTTTGTCCTTTCCCATTTTTTAATAAATATCCCGCAAAAATAACCTTATATTCCCGCTAAAAAAAAATAAATCTGAAGGACAGCACCAATACCGCCAATTGCGGAACAGTCCGAAGTCCGATAGCACACACATGAATGAATAAATCGCCCTCTTAAGGGCGATTTATATTGCATATAAAAAGCAATTTATCTAAGTTTGCAGGAATCAATAACTTATCGTGGAGAAAGACGCTAAAATTTACATAGCAGGCCATCGCGGCATGGTCGGATCGGCAATCCATCGCAAATTATCGGAGCTTGGCTACAACAATATTGTCACACGCACATCTTCCGAATTAGATTTGCGCAACCAGCAAGCGGTCGCTGATTTTTTCGATCAGGAAAAACCTGACTATGTTTTCCTAGCCGCAGCCAAAGTTGGAGGGATCATGGCGAACAACACCTATCGCGCAGATTTTATCTACGAGAATATGGCTATACAGAATAACGTCATCAAATCTTCCTACGATAATAAAGTTAAAAAATTAATGTTCTTAGGTTCAAGCTGTATCTATCCAAAAATGGCACCACAGCCTTTGAACGAAGATATGCTACTTACGGGCACACTGGAACCTACAAATGAGCCCTACGCAATCGCTAAAATCGCCGGAATAAAAATGGCAGAAGCTTTTCGGGATCAGTATGGATGCAATTATATCTCCGTTATGCCAACGAATCTTTACGGAATTAACGACAATTACCATCCGCAAAACTCACATGTCTTACCGGCCTTGATCAGAAGATTTCATGAAGCTAAAATCAATCAACTCCCTGAAGTTATTATCTGGGGAACAGGAACCCCCTTACGGGAATTTCTCTTTTCCGATGACCTGGCAGACGCCTGCGTCTTTTTAATGAACAATTATGATGAGAAACAATTTGTCAACATTGGCATTGGCGAAGATCTAAGCATTAAGGAGCTTGCCGAATTGATTAAAGACGTTATAGGCTACAAGGGCACTATTTCCTTCGACAGTTCCAAACCAGATGGAACACCACGAAAACTCATGGATGTCTCAAAACTACATGCACTGGGTTGGAAACATCAAGTTAACCTCCGGGAAGGTATCCAACTAGCTTATGCGGATTTTTTGGAAAAAGAAGCAAACGCTTCCGAATAAATCCAACACGATCGCATTAGTAGGTTTCGCTATAGGAAGGAATTCCGTACTCGTTAACCTCATCCTTGATAACCGCATTTTCAGCTTGGGCAGCTTTATTTTTTTTCTTTTTGGGACGAATAAACTGCGTTAACTTGCTAAGGAGGCCACTGATTTTATCTTGATTGATCTGGCCGACAGCACGCTCTGACAACAGCAACATCAACGCTTTCTTAAAAACACCGGTATTTTTTAGGAACAACCTATTCATAACAAAAGGCACGCCGATACGTAACGTCTTCGTTAGCCAATCGGAATCTGGATTGCTACTTTTAGAGAACAGCTGCTGGACAATATTTACCCCCGGAATGTTGTCTTTTAATGTATTGAAAAAGCGAATTGGGGCCTCTATTTTATTGTTGAGCAAGGTAAATTGAGTCTTAAGATAGACTTCTTGCTCATTCTTAAGGGCTTTCAAACGGGAAATCTCAGCCTTAAGCTCTTGTAGGTTACGTATTTTAGTATGTTTATTATTCATTTGTAGCCCTTTCTCTATCAAGTTTTTCCTTATGTAGATCTTCTTCTTCCTCCTCAATCTCATCGTTCCATTTAGCCAAAAAACGTCGGATAGAAAGATCCATAAATTTGGACTCTAACATCGGCTCAAAAACCCGTATTAAGATAATAATCACCAAGAAAATACCCGCTGTCGCCAAAAAGCCCAAGGAATAACTCCCCAGTAATTCTCCGAGCCAAAAACCCAGTGCCAGGCATAAAAAAAACAGGACAAATAACGTGAATATCAGCTTTGTCGCATCAACCACAAGGCTAGCGATCAATCGAGAAGAACGCTCAATTGTCTTTAATTTGACAAGCTTAAACTGGGAGTCAATGTACTCTTTGGTTTTTTGAAATGTACCGCTAAGTGAAAATTTTTCTTCTTCCATGCATCTTAAAATTATTCAAGCTATTTCAATGTCTAGTTTATAAAACGAATCCTGTTTCGGCTCAACGCCGGCAACTTTAATTCCCTATACTAAAAGAAAGGTGTTATCGTAAAAATCTATCCTAGAAATAGCCTGATGATATGTATCCTACACCAATTATTCATACGAATAATCTGCGAACTATGCATGTTCGATGATATCATCATCTAGCACTTCTTCGGTCTGATTTAATTTTCCTTTTAATGTAGAAACAATTTTCTCTTTAAAATCATTCAATTGATCGAATTGTTCTTCCGCTCTCTCACGAATAGCATCACTCAAATCGCTTAATGAATCATTGATTTTATCTCTCGTATCCGACCCCTTGTCCGGAGCAAATAAAACTCCCAAAGCTGCACCTGCAGCAAGACCCGCTAACAACGCCAAAGCTACTTTACTTGTGTCATTCATTTCTTTTTCGTTTTAAAGTTCTAATTCTATTACGATGATCTAGTCCTCGTTTATAATACAATTAACAGAGCAAATCGTTTGCCAAACGCGGCTTTTAATCCATTATTTACAAGAAACTATATCTTCCAATATAATCATTTTTTGATAAACTTCGATTGACTTTCAATAATTCACCAAACAATTATTAACCCGTTCAGTTTTTTAGTATCTTTAAATCAACCCATTATAAAAATTATGCTAAATAAAACCTATTGCAGTGCTGTCTATGGAATCAATGCCTGCACCATTACCGTTGAGGTAATCGTATCTACAGGCCTACATTATTATATTGTAGGATTGCCGGACAATGCTGTAAAAGAAAGCTTAAGACGTGTCGAAAGTGCCATTACTTCCTGTCAACTTCACATGCCACGTCAAAAGATTGTTGTCAACTTGGCACCTGCAGACCTTCGTAAAGAAGGTTCCAGTTACGACCTATCAATCGCAATCGGCATATTGGCCTCCTCCGGGCAAATGACAAATGAGCTTCTGGCAGATTATCTCATTTTAGGAGAACTATCATTAGACGGAAGCATTAAGCCCATCCGCGGTATTTTACCCATCACCTTACAAGCCCTGAAAGAAGGCTTTAAAGGGCTTATTTTACCACAAGAGAACGCAAAGGAGGCCGCTATTGTCAGGGGTGTCGATGTTATCGGAGTAGAAAATCTCAACCAAGTTGTTGATTTCCTAAATCATAAGCTGAAAATTGAACCAACAAAAGTTGATATTCAAACTTTCTTTCATACCGATACAGCGAATTACGATGTCGATTTCTCGGATGTTCAAGGACAGGAGAATATTAAAAGGGCCCTGGAAATTGCCGCAGCAGGTGGTCATAATCTTATTTTAATAGGTCCCCCCGGCGCAGGAAAGACTATGTTGGCCAAAAGATTACCGACGATACTTCCACCCCTCAACATGACTGAATCATTGGAAACCACCAAAATACACTCTGTATCTGGAAACCTAAAGACCAAGGAGTCTCTCTTGACTATGCGGCCGTTTCGTTCTCCGCATCATACCATATCCGACGTAGCTATGGTAGGTGGGGGCTCCAATCCGCTGCCTGGTGAGATTTCACTAGCACATCATGGCGTACTGTTTTTGGATGAATTACCGGAATTCAAACGGAGTGTACTCGAGGTCATGCGGCAGCCTCTCGAATCGCGACAGATTACCATATCAAGGGCAAAACTTACGGTAGATTATCCTGCGAGTTTCATGCTGGTAGCCGCCATGAACCCCTGTCCCTGTGGCTATTTCAATCATCCCGAAAAGGAATGCATATGTGGCAGCAACACCGTACAACGGTATTTAAGTAAAATATCGGGACCTCTTTTAGACCGCATCGATCTGCATATTGAGGTGACGCCTGTACTATTTGATCAACTGAGCACAACACGTAAAGCCGAGGACAGCCGTGCTGTGCGAAGTCGGGTCATTCAGACACGAGAAATTCAGAAAGAACGGTTTGATTCTTTTCCAGACGTTCATTGTAATGCGCAAATGAGTACACAATTGACCCGAGAAATATGTCAGGTTGATGAGGCCGGAAGGAAATTACTTAAAACAGCTATTGAACGCCTTAGCTTATCTGCGAGAGCATACGATCGAATACTCAAGGTTGCTCGTACAATTGCTGATATGGAGCTGAGCAAAAACATCGAGAACCATCATCTGGCCGAAGCAATCCAGTACAGAAATTTAGACCGGGAAACCTGGGGCGGAAAATTTTAGAACTGAGCCAGACAATGCTTAATAACCCAAGGAAAACAAATAATCGTCAAGATCACACCTGACAATGCACCAAAGAAATGAGCATCGTGATTTATACCATCTTGTGCTTTTTTTGACGCCCACACACAGTAACCTAAAAACAAAAACGCAAACAGGTAAGCAGGCATCGGTATAATCATCATCACACCAATGGTACTCTTCGGATCGAAAAGAATGTAGCTGAACAAGACGGCACAAATTGCACCTGAAGCACCTAAACTATAGTAACCCGGATTATTTTTTTGCTGAATGATCGTGGGAATATCACTCAGAATTAAACTACCGATATAGATCACCGCAAATAAAATATGTCCGTATTGACTTGCTTCTGCAAGTATACGCTCTAAACCAAAAGCAAAATAGTAGAAGGTAAGCATATTAAACAGCAAATGCCCCCAATCTTTATGGACAAAACCACTGGTAAGGATGGTATATACCTTTCGATTACGTGCGATACTATACGGGTGTAACATCAGTTTGCCGTAAAGTTGCTCATGTGAAAATGTATAGATACTGGTAGCGAGTGTAAAAATGAAAATAATACTCGCAACAGGCATTTCTGTTAGATAAAATAATAGCATAGTAGTTCTTAGAATCGATCCTCTAAAAGTAAAACGTAAAGCTCTTTTGGCCCATGTGCTCCCAAAACCAATCTTTTCTCTATATCAGCCGTTCTTGAGGGGCCGGTAATTGTCGAAATCATTGTCGGGATTTCCTGACCGTAACGCTTCTGCATATAGGCTAAAGCATCCCGTAGATCCCAAACCAATTGCGAAGCTTTAGCAATAACAATGTGAATTGGGGGATATATACTCAACCTACGTCCTGAAGCATTTGCATTACTCACCATCACACTGCCATTGCGTGCAACTAATGCTTCACATGATGTAATACTTGCATTTGCTAATTCAAAATCTTCCGCTGTTTTTAAAAAAGGAAAACCATATGGACTGAGCAGATTTTGAACACCTTGTTCCCAAGCGTATATATTTTTAATATTACTCTCCTCAGTCAATGAAATCAAATTTTCAATCAGACCGATCTCGCCATCACAATACAGAAACTTGCCTCCCGCAGCAGTCAATTCGCGAACAAAAACAATATCCACCAACTCATCCTCTTCTTTATAAAGTGGTGTTTCTTTGAAATTGGGATGTGGATTATCGTTTTTCTGTAGTAATGCCTGACGTACCCGTTTTAACATTACCTCCTTCGCTGTTGCGTTCTTCACGTTCATGGCGCAAATATATATAAATGCAGCGCTAGATGACTCTAGCGCTGCAGCATTCAAATTAATTCAAATTATTTGACGGTGTTTCTGAGCTCTGCCCTTCGCTAGATCGCGCTTCGTCCGGGTGAACATCCAACGGTAGATCTGTCTGTGGAACTCCGCCACCATCAGCACCATTCACAAACTCCTCGTAAGTAGTCTTAGTTTCAAATGGGCGTTTACCTAATATCTCTTCCAAGTCTGATTGAAAAAGTATTTCTTTTTCTAATAGCTTTTCTGCTATTTTAATCAAACCTTCACGTTTGTCCAGCAATAACTGTTTCGTACGTGCATAGACATCACTAATTAAGTTGCGAACCTCTGCATCAATCAACTCTGCCGTTTTGTCAGAATATGGTTTTTGGAAAGATGCCTCAGAACTGTCTCGGAAAGAAACATTTCCAACTTTATCATTCATACCATAGATTGCAATCATCGCATAAGAAAGTTGCGTGATACGCTCTAAGTCATTTTGAGCACCTGTTGAAATTCTTCCAAAAGTAATATCCTCAGCGACACGCCCCCCCATAGTCATACATAAACTGTCTATCAGTTGCTCTGTCGTATATAAGAACTGCTCACGGGGAAGATATTGTGCATAACCCAAAGCAGCAACACCGCGAGGTACAATAGATACTTTCACCAAAGGATCGGCGTGTTCTAAAAACCAGCCTGCAATAGCGTGCCCCGCCTCATGATAAGCAACAATACGTTTTTCTTCCGGAGAGATGATTTTATTCTTCTTCTCAAGACCGCCGATCACACGATCAACGGCATCTTGAAAATCCTGCATATCAATCTCTGGTTTATTTTTACGGGCAGCGATAAGCGCTGCTTCGTTACATACGTTGCAATCTCAGCTCCTGCAAAGCCTGGTGTCTGCGCCGATAATTTCTTTGCATCGACCTCAGCTGATAACTTCAACGGCTTTAGATGTACTTTAAAAATTTGCTCACGGCCAATTAAATCCGGTTTATCAATAGAAATTTGACGGTCAAAACGTCCCGGACGCAACAACGCTGTATCCAGAACATCAATACGGTTAGTAGCCGCTAAAATAATAACGCCCGAATCAGTACCAAAACCATCCATCTCCACCAATAATTGATTCAATGTATTTTCACGTTCGTCATTACCTCCCATCATCGAGTTTTTACCACGAGCACGACCAATAGCGTCAATCTCATCGATAAAAATAATACATGGAGCTTTCTCTTTCGCTTGCTTAAACAAGTCACGAACACGCGATGCACCTACCCCCACAAACATTTCGACAAAGTCAGATCCGGAAAGTGAGAAAAATGGCACTTGGGCCTCTCCGGCTACAGCTTTAGCCAATAAAGTCTTACCTGTTCCCGGAGGCCCTACAAGCAAAGCTCCCTTCGGAATTTTACCCCCTAGATTGGTATACTTACGTGGATTTTTTAAGAAATCCACAATCTCCATAACTTCCTGTTTTGCCTCCTCAAGACCGGCAACATCATTAAATGTGATATTGATCTGCGATTCTTTATCAAACAGCTGAGCCTTTGATTTACCAATATTAAAGATTGCACCGCCGCCGCCGCCAGCACCGCCGCCCATACGACGCATCAAGAAAATCCAGATTGCGGCCAAGACCAACAATGGCAACATAAACGTGATAAACCAACTTGCCCATGGATTAGAACGATCGTCATAAGTTAATTGGACCTTTGGTGTACCAGGCGCCAAATCTGCTTGCGAAGCAGCTAGCTTTTTCTCCAAAACATCAGGAGAGGCATCCTTAAAAATATATTGTGGTCCCTTATCTTCTTGACCGGATAAACTTGGAAGTGGATCAGCAGTTTTTGTAGCATCCTTAAAACTTGGATTATCTTTCCAGCCCTTTTTCAGATACACCTCAACCTCGACAAGATCATTCTTCTTGTAGGCGACAAGGCGCTCAACAGAGCCCGTATTTAACATGCGTGTCTCAAAATCGCTATAGCTAACTTCCTTAGCCGGGTTCTCTCCTATAACATATTGTAAGGCAAAAAAACCTAACAACACGGCAATCATAAGCCACACAAAATTGAATTTTGGTGGTTTTGGGGTCACCTTACTACTCGGGATTTTTTTCATTATATCGTAATTATATTTTCTTTATAAATTATTTTATTGAAGGCAATTAGGCGCTTTGGAAATGCTGTACTTCTGCATCTCCCCATAAATCCTCGATACCATAATGCGCTCTTTTTTCGGTCTTAAAGATATGTACAACCACATCCACAAAATCCAAAATCAACCATTCTCCATTTGATTGTCCTTCTTTATATTGGGGTTCTTGACCAAATGCCTTATAGACTTCTTCTTCGACACTCTTTGCTATCGCATTCACCTGAATGTTAGAATCTGCATGACAAATCACAAAATAATCGGAAACAGAACTGTGAAGATCTCTTAAATCCAAGCGAACGATCTCGTTTGCTTTCTTTTCTTGCATACCGTAAACGATAATTTCTGATAGACGTTGGGACAATTCTGAACTTTTATTTTTACTCATTAAAAAATGTGATAGTTTTGACTTAATATTTATTTAATACTTTCAGTTTGCAAAATAACAATATTTCGGGACTTATCATCGGTCAAAATACAATATATCTTGACAAAGTCGCCTCTACAAACGATTATCTCAGGGAATTATTGTCAAATTTCAAGCCACTAGCTGAGGGGACTGCCATTTTAGCAGAAGAACAATTTCAGGGTAAGGGGCAGCGGGGAAGCTCCTGGGTCAGTGAACCCGGGAAAAACTTAACGACATCGATCCTCTTAAAGCCTCATTTCCTACCAATAGCACAACAATTTGCACTTTCAGCTACTATTGCCGTTGCAACCGTCAATTGGCTGAAAAGCAAAATCGAGCAGCCTGTTGCCGTAAAATGGCCCAATGATATTTACGTCAATTCAAAGAAAATCACAGGCATTTTAATAGAAAATAAATTAAAAGGCAGTAAAATCGACAGCGCTATTATCGGCATCGGTGTAAATATTAATCAAACTAATTTTGACACAGCAACAACAATAACCTCGCTCGCCTGCCTGACCGATCGACAGGATTACAACAGCAAGGCCCTGGCTCAGGAGTTGTTCCAAGTGATCCAACAGGAGTACCTGACCCTTTATAACGAAGGGGCCGAATATCAGTTAAGCCGCTACAACGCCTTATTGTTTTGGAAAGGTGAAGAAAGACCATTCCTTATCGATGGCATCAAGAAAACCGGCATCATTCAACGGGTATCTGGCGAGGGGAAACTATGCGTTCTTCTGGAAGACACCCTTCGCGAATTTGATATCAAAGAAATTACACATCTTATTACCTAATCTTTACAAAAAAGGCAGAGCCCATTTTAGAATTGTCAAACCTTTGTTCTAAATTTGTCAACAGCGTGATTAAACCTTTATTCACACGAAGCATCAAAGAACAATAACACACTGCAATAATTGTAGCGGAAAAGGAAAAGAACAAATTAAATTCGGATGAAAAAGTTAATACTGTTAATGACTGCAGTAATTTTTGCAGTTACGGGAGCATTCGCTCAGATTCACAAACCTGTAAAATGGACTGTGGCCAGCAAAAAGTTAAATAATAAAGAAGCTGTAGTTTATGTAAAAGCTACAATCCAAAATGGATGGCACATTTATTCACAAAATGTGAAAGATGGCGGGCCAATTCCAACTTCTTTCACCTTCGCCAAAGCTGCTGATTATGCACTGGTCGGTAAAACTGCAGAGCCGAAACCAAAAGTAAAACATGAGGATGTATTTAAGATGGATGTTGGTTATTTTACAAACGAGGTAATTTTCCAACAAAAAGTAACTTTAAACAAAGGAACTGCCACCGTTAAAGGTACTGTAGAATGGCAAGCATGTGATGCATCACAATGTCTTCCTCCAGACGAATATGCTTTTGCTGTGACAATCAAATAGTAAAAATGATTCTACACGGATAAATTAATAAGGCGATTCTCATCGCCTTTTTTTATTTTTGACCATAACATCAGAAATTCATACGCATGTTAAAAAACACATTCATTCTACTTTTAATTGCTTTTTTCAGCCTTTCTTTAACTACAGCAACTTTTGCCTCAGCACAAGATAGTTTAACAAGTACAGAAGGGCTTCAATTTGAATCATCACCGGATACAGCTACTGCTGTTGAAGCGGTACCCGAGGATCTAAATTTTACAGCTTCACCTGACACGATGGTTAGTCAAGATAGCAGTAAAATAGTTCCAACTAAGGCAAACGCTTCCTCAGGGAATCAAGAATCAGGGAAAAAATCACTTTGGAGTATCTTTATTGCTGGATTAGTTGGCGGCTTCGCAGCGCTGCTCATGCCTTGTATATTCCCAATGCTCCCACTTACCGTAAGCTATTTTACAAAACAGGCCGGAAGCCGCGCAAGCGGTATCAGCAAGGCACTTCTATATGGTCTCTTCATCATTGTGATCTATGTCGCTTTAGGAATGATTATTACCATTTCGTTTGGTTCGGATGCGTTGAATGCTTTATCGACAAATGGGGTATTTAATTTCCTATTCTTCCTCTTATTGGTTGTTTTTGCCGCGTCCTTTTTTGGTGCTTTTGAAATCACGTTACCAAGTTCTTTCGTCAATAAAATGGATGCCAAATCCGACAAAGGCGGTCTTGTAGGGCTTTTCTTTATGGCATTCAGCCTTTCACTGGTATCTTTTTCCTGTACTGGCCCCATTATTGGCACCTTATTGGTCGAAGCGGCCTCAAAAGGAGAACGCTTAGGTCCAGCAGTCGGGATGCTCGGTTTTTCTATAGCACTAGCAATTCCTTTTGGCTTATTTGCGATGTTCCCTTCGATGTTAAAATCCCTACCAAAATCTGGCGGCTGGCTAAATTCGGTGAAGGTTGTACTTGGCTTCTTAGAGCTCGCACTAGCGCTGAAATTCTTATCAAATGTAGATTTGGCCTACCATTGGAATTGGTTGGATCGAGAAGTGTTCTTATCGTTATGGATTGCCATTTTTAGTATGATGGGCTTATATCTTATTGGAAAGATCAAGTTTTCACATGACAGCGAATTAAAATTCCTCTCTGTACCGAGAACTATTCTCGCTATCATTGTATTTTCCTTCGTTATCTATATGGTACCGGGACTGTGGGGAGCTCCCCTAAAATCGATTTCAGCCTTCTTGCCACCTTCGGCAACACAGGACTTTGACCTGTCGGCAGGAATAGTAGCCGCTCCTTCACACAATGATGGTAAGGTTAAAAAATATGCGGAGATTTTTCACGAACGTGGTACACCAAAAGGATTTGATCCTTATTATGATTATGAAGAGGCTCTCGCAGCTTCAAAAGAACAGAATAAACCGGTATTAATTGATTTTACAGGCTGGAACTGTGTCAATTGTCGAAAAATGGAGGCAAATGTCTGGACTGATCCCGCGGTTGCCAAACTACTGAAGGAAGAATTTATTATGGCCGAATTGTTTGTCGATGATAAAACAGAATTACCGGCAAACGAACAATTCGTTTCAAAATATAGTGGCAAAAAAATCAAAACTATAGGTAATAAAAACAGTGATTTCCAAGCATCAGCTTTCGACAGTAATTCGCAACCGCTCTATGTCATCGTCGATGCATCAGGAACAGTATTGGTTCCAAAAACGGGCGCAAACTATAATGTCGCAGAATATACTGCATTTTTACAGAGCGGAATTGATGCCTTTAAGGCAAAAAAATAGTCTGTATACGCTGGAGATATCCGTCTGGAATGATACATGATAAAAAGCAATTATTAAATTTGCATTATCTTTAGTTCACGCTTAGATGAATTGCACTTAAAAAAGCTATTGCTTGTTCTTAATAGCGTTATCGGCGACTTCCAATAACGGAAATATAATTGTATATACGCTTAAAAATAGCTAAGTTTGAGTACGTATGAGTAACATTAAAAAAATTGCTGTTTTGACATCTGGAGGAGATGCTCCAGGAATGAATGCTGGTATCCGTGCTGTTGTTAGAGCGGGTATCTACAATAATCTTGAAGTATTTGGCGTACGCAGAGGTTATGATGGTCTAGTTAATGGTGAGATTATCCCCATGGATGCTAAATCTGTAGCCAATATCATACAACGTGGTGGTACTATCCTAAAAACAGCCCGTAGCGAGGCCTTCAAAACTATTGAAGGACGTAAACAGGCGTATGAAAATTTACGCAGCCACGGTATTGATGCCATGGTTGTCATCGGTGGCGATGGTACATTTACCGGTGCATCCAAGTTTATAGAAGAATTCGACTTTCCTATCATTGGGCTTCCGGGCACAATTGATAACGATTTGGCCGGCACAGACTTTACGATTGGTTATGATACAGCCATTAATACCGTTATTCAAGCTGTAGACAAAATTCGCGATACTGCTGAGTCTCATGATAGACTTTTTGTGATCGAAGTGATGGGGCGCGACTCCGGTCTTATCGCCGTTCGTTCTGGTATAAGTACCGGTGCTGAGGCAGTTTTGGTTCCTGAGTTCGAGGTAGACTATGATGCGATCATGAAAAGACTTGACAAATCCCGTAAAAATAAATCATCCCGCATTATTATTGTTGCTGAAGGTGACAAAGAAGGCGGCATGGTTGTTTCGGAAAAAATCAAGGAAAATTTTCCGCATTACGATGTTAGATTATCAATTTTAGGACATATTCAACGTGGCGGAAGCCCAACATGCATGGACCGCGTGCTAGCCAGTAGGCTTGGAGTTGCATCCGTAGAGGCTTTACTACAAGGTCGCAGGGGTGAAATGGCCGGACTGATTTGCAGTGAAGTAAGATTCACTCCTTTTAAGAGCGCCATCAAGCATAACGTAAAAATGAATGAAGACCTACTTCGTATCATTGAAATTCTTTCTTTGTAAGTGATATAAGTTATTCTTAACTAACAATAAAAAAGAGTATACATTGTGATGTATACTCTTTTTTTATGCCTTTCATTGCTAGATTGTCCAAACCCTTTAGGCAAAGGCCTGACACCTAAACTATCATGTGACATAAAGCCACAATAGTACCATATCCGGCACAGTTGTTATTTAAGCAAATTATTGAGGTACTCTTCAGATACCGGAGGTAACTGAATGGCTTGGCCTGCTTTCGCCATCGAGTCAGCAAAATGATTCGTGTTGCTGATCGCCTGTTCGTAGGCCTTCACAACCTGTTCCGATAAGTGCAATACCTTAGGATCTTTGAGATCAACACGGTATTGATTATTTTCCAGTGTAACATGCTGATAAAAACGATATGCAGCAGCTTTTAGTTGGCCCAGCTCCTGTTGCGATAACTGATCGATTCTGGCATTAGGCGGCAGCGTGACATCGATAAAAGTCGTGTCTTTAGCCAATTGATCAATAGCATGATCCAAAGGAATGGCATGCAATGCCTCTAGGTTGACAACGGGAATCCCCTTACCCTGATCGCCACTGCAGGAAGCAAGAACCATCCCCAAGAATATGCCCAAAATTACTGTTTTCTTCATCTATATAATTTTTATTGCCACAATTGCTTTAGAAATCCCATTGCTCAACTTGTTTAAACTCAGGATTCATCATCCCCTAGTTGGATTGTACACGAGGATATAGTAGTTCCAAGTGATCATTCGCGATAGCAGCAGGCGAAGTTAGTGAATTCCCTCCACGTTATCACAGCCGCTAGCGCAGTAACGATGAAAGCGCAGGTTGATCAGGACAGCTATTATTAAATAGAAACCCCTAATTGTAGACCCAGCTCACCTGAGTATAACAATTAGGGGTTATTCAAATGCCTAATGGCAGTTATATACCGATTTATTTTAGCAATTCAGCTAACTTAGCCTCCAAAGCCTCACCTCTTAAATTTGATGCTACAATTTTACCTGAAGGATCGATTAAGAAGTTTTGCGGAATACCACGTACTTCGTACAACTTGACCGGAGCCGATTTCCAACCCTGTAGGTCCGAAACGTGTGGCCATTGTTGTAAATTATCATCATGAATAGCTTTCACCCAAGCATCTTTTTTACCCGGATTGTCCAAAGAAACACCAAACACGGTAAATCCTTTGTCTTTGAATTTATTGAAAGCCGCAACGACATTCGGATTTTCGTGGCGACAAGGACCACACCAGCTTGCCCAAAAATCCAATAAAACATATTTACCTCTTAAAGAAGATAGGGAAATATTCTTTCCTGTTGTGTCTGGCAATGTGAAATCAGGCGCTACCGAACCAACAGCAACTGCTTTCAATTTCTGGATACGCTCAGCCAATTCCTTACCTTTTTCAGAATTTTTCAATTCAGGAGACAATTTCTCAAAAGAAGTCACATATTCATTGACGTTCTCACCGCTGACATTCTCAGACAACAAATCCAACGTGTACCAGCTTTTTGGGTTTTTGTTAATAAATTCAGCATCTGCTTTTTCCATTTTTTCGGAAATCTCACCAGCCTGTTTTTGCAAACCTTCGATGAATTTAGGATCCTGTTTTTGAGTCTCCGAAGCCGCATAATATTGTTGGTTCAACGCCTCGAACGCATCTGTATGAGGTTTCACAAAAGCCTTGTATTGCGTCAGATCATCATTGAGCGCTGTACCCGAGACCGTTGCGTCTTTGAACCCTTTGGTTGCATCGACTTTGATAACTCCTTTAGAAAGATACAGCTGTGCTGTTTCAGGCTGCTTTTGACTATTTCTAAGTTCAGCAAAAGATAAGCCTTCCGGTGAATAGATCATCATACCCTTCGTTGGCGAAGCCACCTGTCCGTTGAACTTAAACTCACCTTTTACAACCGTTGCTGAATCTGTCTGGCGAGTTCCATTGGCAGCATATTGCATAAACACTTTCGCTTTGTCCGACGTCGTGTTTACCTTTCCTGTAACCGTGAAGCTTTCTTGTGCCATTAACAAGGCTGGTAAAAAGCTTAAACCCATTAATATTCCCTTTTTCATAATTATATACTTCCCATAAATGTAAAACATTTCCGTTTCACTGTCGTCCTATTTAACATTATTTAGCAAAGTTGTTACCAACGTCCTGAAGCACCGCCACCGCCAAAATCACCGCCACCGAAACCGCCAAAACCGCCACCTGAGCCGCCGCCGAAGCCACCGCCACCACCTCGGCCGCCACCGCCGCCAAGACCATTCAGCAATGTCCACCAAAAGATATCAGAAGCGCCACGTCCATTCATCACACGGCCGCCTCCACCACCTCCACCGCGGCCACCGCGATTGGAGAAAATAACAATCAAGAATATCACAATAATAATGACAAACATCACCGAACCTGATCCCTTTCCTTTCGGTTGTTTTGGATCAGCTTTGTATTCGCCTTTTGTGTAGGAAATTAGGGAACTGGTCGCATCGTCGACTCCTTTGTAGTAATCCCCCTGACGAAAAGCCGGCTTGATATCATTTTCAATAATACGATATGCAATGGCATCGGGGACAGCCCCTTCTATACCATAACCTGTTTGAATAGTTACCGCACGATCTCCCAGCGCTACCAGCAACAGAATACCGTTATTATACTTTTTATTCCCAATACCCCATTTTTTCGCTAAACGGACTGCATAATCAGAAATGTCATAGCCGCCGGTTGAATTCATCATAACCACAGCAATTTGCGTAGATGCGGAATCCTCAAATGCCAATAGCTTCTGCTCCAATAATTGCTTCTGACTTGCTGTCAATGTGTTTGTATAATCATTGACAAGTCTGTTTGATGTTTCTGGGAAATCTTGACCCAATACTGTGGCTATCGACAGCATACAAAGCAACACAGCCATAGCAGGGATTCGAATCCGAGAAAATAATCTCGATACAAATTTCATCCTATTATTCTCTTTTATTCATTTTTATTTGCCTTAAGCAGTCTTCATGCTCCTAATGGCGTTCGGTGAATCCCAAAGTCGGGTTTATCACAATTTTTATCAATCTATTTGCGAGACAGGCGATAGCAGCTCGGGGTTCTTGCTGGTCACTTAACAATTAACGGTCTCCAAAAACAATATCATTTGGAAGCTCATTGATGTCATCGTGTTCACGCGGAAAGAATTTTGCCAATTGTTTACCCGCATGCTCGATCCCTTTGACCAAGCCCTCAACAATGCGATCCACCCGAAACTCCGCCACCATAAGATCTTTGGTACTGTTCCAAAAATCACTTTCTACACGTTGGTGGATTCCCTTATCGCCAATAATGGAAAATTTATGATCCTCAAGCGCGATATAGATAAGAACACCGTTTTTCAACGTGGTCTTATGCATGCCCAATTTGGAAAAATAATGTGTTGCACGATCATGTACCTCGTCGGGGCAATGATTTTCTACCACTACACGAATCTCACCGGAAGTCTCGTTTTCAGCCACATTAATGGCGTGAACGATCTTCTCTTGTTCTTCAGAATTTAATGCCATAGTCTGTATACGTTTGCACTTCAAAACCAGATTACCAGACGGTTATTCCAGACTCAAAGTATCTAAAACTAGTTAAAACACGATAAAAAAATGGATGATGTGCTTCTACGAAAGCCGCATCATCCATCGTCCTGTTCATTACTAACAATTTACTATTAGAATGATACCGTTGGCGCTTTATCCGAACCCGGGGCTGCAGTAAATGTACCTTTCGCCTTAAATCCGAACATACCCGCCATTAAATTATTCGGGAAGCTACGTACGGTGGTATTGTATTGCTGTACCGCTTCATTGTAAGATCTACGTTCTGTTGAAATACGATTTTCAGTACCTTCCAACTGTGCCTGTAATTCCAAAAAGTTCTGATTTGCCTTCAAATCAGGATAAGCTTCAACCGACGCTAAAAGACGACTCAACGAACCGCTGAATTCATCCTGAACTTTTTGAAACTTGGCAATATTCTCCTCAGACAAATCATCGGCATTAATCGTTACCGAAGTTGCCTTAGCTCTTGCCTCTACAACGGCTGTCAATGTACTTTCTTCGTGCTTTGCCGCTCCTTTTACCGTATTAACCAAATTTGGAACTAGATCCGCACGACGTTGATACGCATTTTCAACTTGTGCCCATTTTCCTTTAACATTCTCATCTTGTGAGACCATCGTATTGTAGCCACAGGAGTTTAATGATACTAATGCAAATAAACCACATAGGGCGACCAAAAATCTTTTAATTTTCATTGTTCAAAGAATTAAATACTATTCAAATTATACGGTTACACTATCAAAGCATATACCAAGCTCTCACTAAGATAAGAATATTTTTATTTCCAAATCTCCAAATAGCCAATAATCATTAACTTTGTCTCGGTTTTGGGATAAAAACCCAGCCCTCATACTATGCAAAAAGAAATCGAAATTGCGATACTTCCAGAAAGGATCGAGGACGAACAGTACATTATACAGCAGGGCATAAAAGCTTTACGCGTTCAACCCCAGCAAATCAAAGGTTATAAAATCCGGAAACGTTCAATTGATGCCCGAAGCAAGCAGGTGGTCTACCGGGCAAGGGTTATCTACTATATCGATGAACTGCCTGTTCCTGAAATCTACGAAAATAATTTCAAGTCTGTCAAAGACGGCAAATCCGTTATTATTATTGGAGCAGGCCCTGCCGGCATATTTGCGGCTATTCGCTGCATTGAGCGTGGGCTCAAACCAATTGTAATCGAACGCGGTAAAAAGGTCCAAGACCGTAGGCGCGATCTCGCAAAGCTGAACCGGGAAGGCATCGTAAATCCCGAATCAAACTACTGTTTTGGTGAAGGTGGGGCCGGAACTTACTCCGATGGGAAACTATATACACGTTCCAATAAAAGAGGTGATGTAGACAAAGTGCTCAATCTTTTTGTCTCCCATGGTGCTACGACAGATATTCTAGTCAATGCACGGCCACATATTGGCACAAATAAACTACCGCATATTATTGAAGCAATGCGTGAGAGTGTTATTGAATTTGGCGGCGAATTTCATTTTGATCAACGTGTCGACGACATTTTAGAATCTTTCGGTCATGTGCGCGGTGTCAAGTTAGCCAGCGGCGAAGAATTTAAGGCCGATCACGTCATCGTAGCAACAGGACACTCTGCACGGGACATTTTTGAGCTTTTTCACCGTAATAACTGGCTGATCGAAGCCAAAGCCTTTGCATTGGGTGTGCGCATCGAACATCCGCAGTCAATCATTGATCAGGCGCAATACCATTGTCAGGTTAGAAGCGAGCATTTACCCCCTGCATATTATAGTTTGGTTGAGCAGGTTAATGACCGTGGGGTATTTTCATTCTGCATGTGCCCAGGTGGCGTTATCGCTCCCTGTGCAACAGATTTAGATGAAATCGTTGTCAACGGATGGTCCCCATCCAAACGAAATAATCCGCACGCCAATTCAGGTACCGTTATTCAGATTAACCTTGAGGACGTTGCCAATGCACATAAGGATCCTTTTGCATTACTTAATTTTCAGAAAGAGATCGAGCGAAAGGCTTTTGCCGTAGGTGGCGGTAAACTTGTTGCTCCCGCACAACGTATGATCGACTTTGTCGAAGGGCGTGTATCGATGGATCTGCCAGAAAACTCCTACAAGCCCGGAACAGCCTCTGCAGATCTCACCGAAGTGCTACCTGCTTTTGTTCACGAAGCATTACGCGGTGCACTGCCAATCTTTGGCAAAAAGATGAAAGGGTATTATACCAATGAAGCCATTTTGGTTGGTGTAGAATCACGCACATCTTCACCTATTCGGATTCCTAGAAATAAAGAAGATTTACAACACCCTCAGGTCAAAGGACTTTACCCTTGTGGTGAGGGTGCAGGTTATGCCGGAGGCATCATTTCAGCGGCTATAGACGGTATTAATTGTGTTGATGCGATCAATTTAAGTTAACATTTTTTGTTTTTTCTCTTGCAGAATACGAATAAATGCCTTACTTTTGTAGCATCAACGCGAAAGTAGCTCAGTTGGTAGAGCACAACCTTGCCAAGGTTGGGGTCGCGAGTTCGAATCTCGTCTTTCGCTCTAAAAAAGCTTCCAAAATTTGGAAGCTTTTTCTGTTTGATAGTACTACCCTTTCTTTTTTTCCAGCCTCCTAATTGGACCATCGAAAAAAGATAATACCCAATATACTAATATAAAGAGGCCCTCCTATCTATTTATCGATAGAGGCTTAACAAGAAAAAAGCGAACACGCTATAAAACCCAAGGTTTATAAGCGTAAATTGTATATAAAGACAAGTACATGGTCGTACAAAACCACAGAAAGATACCACAGATCCAATTGTTTCTATAAAAATGCGTTTACCGATACGGTAAACGCCATTTTTTATAGCTATATAATCCTAAATGGATTTAATTTGTTCTTAGGCTTTCTTCCACAAGTTCTTCAACATATTTGCGAACAACCTCATTAGAGAAACGTGTAGTTACGTCAAATGCAAATGCATGTACCAACAGGATACGGGCAGATTCTTCACCAATTCCTCTTGCTCTCAAATAAAATAAGGCCTCATTATCAAACTGACCGATGGTACATCCGTGTGAACATTTTACGTCATCTGCAAAGATCTCCAGTTGCGGTTTGGTATAAACCGCCGAATTGTCTGACATCAACATATTATTGTTCTGCTGAAAAGCATTTGTTTTTTGAGCATCCTCACGCACAAAGATTTTTCCATTGAAAACTGCAACGGATTTGTCCTGTGTAATATTTTTATACCATTCGTAAGACTCACAATGTGGCTTAAGGTGGTCTACGATGGTATGATTATCGACCAATTGATCACCTGCAGTTAAATTGATTCCATATAAATGGCTCTCCACATGCGCTGCATCCAAGCGAACATTGATATTGTTACGGATAAACGAGGCGCCAGGAAAATTACAGTTGTAATTATTATAAAGGCTATCTTTTTCTTGGTATACCTCTGTATGATTAAAGTAACGACTTACAGATTCTGCGAGCTGCAAATAATAATGTTGTACTTTAGCGTTCTCTTTGACGATAATCTCAGAGACCTTATTGTGCACATTATTTGCGGTACCTTCTGCAGTGATAAAGCTTTCGATCAATTCAAGTTCTGCATTTGGCTCGACAACGATCAAATTACGTGTTTGTGCAAAGAAATCCTCTTTTCCTGTAGCGACATGAATAATCTGTATTGGTTTATCAAGTACAACTCCCTTTTTCAAATGGATAAAAACACCATTTGTAAAAGCAGCCGTATTCAATGCGACCATAATATTGTCTGACTTGTCCGCATATTTAGCAAAATGGCTCTCAAATGCAGGCTCTGAAGTGGCTTCATCCATTGGAATAACCGACAGTCCCTTCACATTTTCTAATTCACTTACCGCCAACACATACTGACCGTTCACCAAGATAATGCGGTAAGCATCCAACTGAGGAATCTCCCCTGCACTAAAGTCTAAGCCTTCGATATCCACATCGACATCAAGCGCATAAGGCTTATTGATAATACTGTGGATGTTTGTATATTTCCATTCTTCATTCTTAACGGTGGGAAAGCCTGCTGCTTCGAAACGTTCGAATGCAAGTTGGCGGGCCTCCACGAAAAACGAAGGTTCGTCTGAAACGCCTTGCTCTTTGAAAGCTCCCAACACTTGTTGAAGTAATGATTCTGAAACTAATGTACTCATGTTATTTTTTAATCAAATCGCCAAAATTCTCTTCCAATCCTATTTACTCAGGTAAAAGATTAGGCGTTTTGTGTATCATATTCTTTTAACCAATCGTATCCTTTTTCCTCGAGCTCCAAAGCCAATTCTTTAGGTCCCGATTTCACGATACGGCCATTGTACAATACGTGAACAAAATCTGGAACGATATAATCCAACAAACGTTGGTAGTGTGTAATAACAATAAAAGCATTGTCTTTAGAGCGCAATTGATTCACGCCATTTGCAACGATACGAAGGGCATCGATATCCAAACCAGAATCTGTCTCATCCAAAATAGATAATTTCGGATTCAACATCGCTAATTGAAAAATTTCGTTACGCTTTTTCTCACCACCGGAAAATCCTTCATTTAAAGAGCGGTTAGCCAAATTAGCCGAAAATTCAACCAATTTTTGCTTATCTTTTACCATTTGTAAAAACTCCTTCGCTTCCATTGGAGGAAGGCCTTTATACTCACGAATATCATTTACAGCTGTTTTCAAGAAATTGATATTCGATACGCCCGGAATTTCAACAGGATATTGAAAAGCCAAAAACAGCCCTTCACGTGCACGGTCCTCAGGTGAAAGATCCAATAAATCTACACCGTCCAATAGTGCAGAACCTTCACTTACTTCATAGGATTCACGTCCGGCCAATACATTACCCAATGTACTTTTACCAGCACCATTTGGTCCCATAATCGCATGAACTTCTCCAGCTTTTACTTCTAGGTTTAACCCTTTTAATATTTGTTTGTCTTCTACAGACGCATGTAAATTTTTAATGCTTAACATTTTATTCGTATTGAGTATGGTGTAATGTAGCATCATAAACTACATTCCCAATGATTTTTTATCTATCCTACTGAACCTTCTAATGAAATTGCCAATAATTTTTGAGCCTCTACAGCAAACTCCATTGGCAATTGATTTAATACTTCCTTTGCATACCCGTTGACAATTAAACCAACAGCTTTCTCAGAATCGATACCACGTTGATTCAAATAGAATACTTGGTCTTCACCGATTTTGGAAGTAGTCGCCTCATGCTCTAATTTGGCTGTCTTATTTCTATTTTCGATATAAGGGAATGTATGTGCCCCACATTTATCACCGATCAATAAGGAGTCACATTGGGTAAAGTTACGTGAGTTGTCTGCATTTGGGCCGATTTTCACTAAACCTCTATAACTGTTGTGGCTCTTACCGGCAGAAATACCTTTAGAAATAATTTTAGATTTCGTGTTTTTACCCAAATGAACCATCTTCGTTCCTGTATCAGCTACCTGATAATTACGTGTCATGGCCACAGAGTAAAACTCGCCAATAGAGTTATCACCCTTTAAAATCACACCAGGGTATTTCCATGTAATTGCAGAACCAGTTTCTACCTGTGTCCAGGAGATTTTACTGTTATCACCTTTACAGATTCCACGCTTGGTTACAAAGTTATAAATACCACCTTTTCCATCTTTATCACCAGGGTACCAGTTTTGCACGGTAGAATATTTAATATCAGCATCGCGTTCGGCAATCAATTCTACTACCGCAGCATGCAGCTGGTTTTCATCACGCATAGGTGCAGTACATCCCTCCAAATAAGAAACATAAGCTCCCTCATCTGCAATGATCAACGTGCGTTCAAATTGTCCGGTATTCTGTGCATTGATACGGAAGTAGGTAGATAATTCCATTGGACATCTAACACCTTTTGGAACATAAACAAAGGATCCATCCGAAAATACTGCAGAATTCAACGCTGCATAAATGTTATCCGTCTGTGGAACCACTGTACCCAAATATTTTTTCACCAGGTCAGGATGCTCTTGCACGGCCTCACCAAATGAACAGAAAATAACACCTTGTTCTTTTAATTTCTCACGAAACGTTGTTTTGACAGATACCGAGTCAAAGACAGCATCTACCGCCACAACTCCTGCCAATACTTTTTGCTCATCCAAAGGAATCCCCAGTTTTTCAAAGGTAGCAATCAACTCAGGGTCAACCTCATCCATCGAATTAAGCTGTGGTTTTGCTTTTGGGGCTGCATAATAGGAAATCTCTTGAAAATCAATTTCAGGAGCTTTGAAATTCTGCCAAGTAGGCATTCTTAACGTCAAGAAATGACGGAAAGCTTTTAATCTCCATTCCAATAGCCATTCAGGTTCATTCTTTTTTGCCGAAATAAAACGAACCGTATCCTCAGTAAGGCCTTTGGCTGCAATTTCCATTTCGATATCTGTCGTGAACCCGTATTTATATTCTTCGAGCTCCAGCTCTTTTAACAAATCGTCGTCTTTAGTACTCATATTGCGCTCTCACGGTTTAACTAATTTGGGAGGGCTTCACCTCCGCACCTATCGAACTGCAAAGTTACAATTTCAAAGCCAATAAAACAGCATTTAATAGCACCTTACAAAGGCATTTTTAATAAAAAAATGACATTTATCACTCCATTTCATTAAAATGAGCACATTTCAATCGATTATGACAGTCAAATGATTTTACATCGATTAAAATTATAACTAAACACATACAGTATAACTAAAATCTATTAATCATCAATAATTTTGTATATTTTTAAATTTCCAAATATAATTTTGTATATTTACAAATACTATTGATTATTAAGACTTAAGATATGCCCTTTGCACCGGATAAAACAGATTTAAAAATTCTTAAACTATTACAAGAGAATGGTCGTATAACTAATTTGCAACTCGCATCTAGCATCGGACTATCTCCCGCACCAACTTTAGAGCGTGTACGAAAACTGGAAAACTCTGGCTTCATCAAAAGTTACCATGCTTTTGTAGACGAGGAGAAACTGGGACTTGGAATCAAATCGTTTATCCAGATCTCACTCGATTTCCATACACATAACGCTATCCCTGAGTTTGTTGCTGCTGTCAAAATGATACCCGAGGTAACCGAATGCCACCACGTTACAGGCAATTGTGATTTCATCCTCAAGGTTTACGTAAAAGATATTAAAGCTTATGAAGGTGTCATCATGGAAAAAATCTCCAAAATACCTTTTGTAAAGACATTCCAAACCATGATGATTATGTCAACCAGCAAAAAAGAACCAATTATTCCTTTAGAATATTAGGTAGAATATTAAACGAAGGAATAAGTCGATCAAAAATATCATTACCGGAATCTCGCTTTTGGACGCATTTGCTCCATGCGACGATCACCGGCAATGATGTTTATTTAACGCAAGACAAAACTTAAACCAGGCGCCAATCAATTGGGGCTTTACCGTGTTCCATCAAATATTGGTTTGCACGTGAAAAATGCTTACTACCAAAAAAACCACGATAGACAGATAACGGTGATGGATGAACCGCCGTTAGCACAAGATGCTTCTTCGCATCGATGAGCACACTTTTCTTTTGGGCATAACTTCCCCACAACAGAAATACGACATGTTCACAACGCTCCGAAATGGCATGAATAATACTATCTGTAAAAATCTCCCAACCTTTCTTCTGATGGGAGCCTGCCAGATGCGCCTGCACTGTCAATGTCGCATTTAACAACAGTACACCCTGTTTGGCCCAATAGGTCAAATCGCCAGCACGCGGCTCAACAAAACCGGGTATATCGTCTTGCAATTCCTTAAAGATATTTTTTAAGGATGGCGGCAAAGCAATCCCTTCTGGCACAGAGAAAGACAAGCCGTGCGCCTGCCCATCATTATGGTAAGGATCCTGCCCTAAGATAACTACTTTTACCTGGTCCAATGGCGTCAGCTTAAAAGCATTCATCACCAGATCTGCCGGTGGAAACACTTTCGTTTTCTGACGCTCTTCTTGCACAAAAGTAGACAGCTGTTTCATATAAGGCTGACCAAACAAAGGCTTTAGCACAGGAGCCCAAGAATCATCGTATTGCTTTTCCATACCCCAAACATAAATAAAGTTGCATATAAAGGCAAATTTATCCACATAAGCTCTTCTTAAGGGACTACAGCAAAAAAACACGAGCACATCTTGTTTATCCATATCCTCTTCAGGGGGAAAAACACATTTTTACAAAATAACCACCTGAACGAGTTGCTTAAACGATGAAATTAACGGATATTTGCAGAATTAAATTGAATACAAATATTTTAAACAAAGATTTATGTCAAATCTCGTTAGAATCATTATTTGCAGTGCATTGCTGATCGGAACAGTTGCCTTATTCTGGACTGGAAATTGGGGATGGGGAATCTTAGGTATCCTGATCACGATCTTAGGCTTTGTTACTGTATTTTTCCACGAATATATGCTGATTGCGCAATGGTATATGCGTAAACAAAATATGGCCGCAGCTGAAAAATGGCTACGTAAAATCACCAACTACGAAAAGCAATTGATCCCACAACAGCACGGTTACTACAATATGCTGATCGGACTGATCGAATCACAACGCGCACCTATGCAATCCGAAAAATATTTTAAGAAGGCATTGGCGTTGGGCTTACATATGGATCATAATATCGCTTTAGCAAAATTAAGCCTGGCAGGTGTAGCAATGGCAAAACGCAACAAGCGTGAAGCCGAAAAACTACTTCAAGAAGCGAAAAAAGCAGATAAAAACAAATTATTGGCCGATCAGATCAAAATGATGAAAGACCAAATGGGTATGATGGACAAACAGCAGATCAGATACAATCGATAATATTGAATAATCAAAAAAGCTTCAAAGTATAACTTTGAAGCTTTTTTGCTCAAGAGCCAAAATCTATTTCTTTAATGGAATAGAAACTTCCAAAAACTCCCCCTCTTCCGTGCTACTCTCAAACACCAGTTTAATCAGATCCGGCTTATCCGTTTTCTTCCAATCCTTAACAATGACCTGTATATCCACAGGCTTATCTTCTTCTAGCAAATAGTGCAGATAATTCTGCTTATCTTCAAATTTAACCAAAACATTTCCCATCTGAATCGTTGAAAAGAAATGGGGTTGTTTCTTCTGATCCAACACTTGCGTGGAAAAGGTGTTCATTTTATATTCTCGTGGATCGGTACTATAAGATATCGCAAACAAATTGATCACCAGTTCATTCTTACCCTCATCGAAGTGAAATTCCCGCACATCGAATTGAATATCGTCAAAAACCAGCAATGAATCTGCCGACTGAGCCTTTACAAGCCCACCTCCAAGAAAGAGGATCAAGACAACAACATATCTAAAAAAAACATTCATATCATATTATATTTAAAAAAGCCACGATCTTCGTGGCTTTAACTCGTATTATTTTATTGTCTTAAAATTATGCTCGCAATCGATCGGCAGATCGGATCAACTTTTCATCTTTACGTACTCCACCCATCGCTAACGCACAGAAAATAATCGAAATTGGCAACAAAAAGAAACCTACCCCGATATTCCCGGCACCTAAAAACTGGCTCACGGTGGCAAGATGAGTACTTGCAGACGAGTATAACCAGATTGCAAATAAGATGATCGCCACAATCTCCACCCATATAAGCAAAAGTTGAACTTTACGCTTTTTAAATTTAAATATCGTAAATAGCGGAAGTCCTCCCAATAACACGGTCACCACGGTCTGGAGAATATAACCAAATCCCCCCTCATGTACAGACTGGCCAGCAGCAACACTATACACACCAGTCACCTTCACATTCTTTCCTAAACCCACTAAATCGCTATAATTAACATAGGGAAATAGAAACAAGCCAAATATGACTAATCCTGCTATCAGCAAATAAACAGTTTGGATACGTTGAATCATAGTTTAATTTTTGTATATCAACAAACTTAGATAAATTGATTTTCATATGCAATATAATTGCGACCGAAAAAACAACCAACCCTACAGCTCTATAAACACCAAAACAATCAAACCTGACATTTTGTTGTATTTTTTTACATCATATCAAAGGGCTTCTTTTTAGAAAGCTTTATCTTTGCGAAAAAAAAATACCATGTTATACATATATGGAGCAACCGCTCATGCTAAAACTGCGGTAGATGTAGCAGAAGATTTAGCGATTGAAATTGGTGGTCTTATCGACAAATCGCTACTAATTGAAGATGTATTTGATTATGAGGTTCAACTTCATCATGAATCAAAAGGCACGGAAGAAAATTTCTTTGTCGCAGTCAAGAATCCTGGTCTTCGCCAAAGAATTGTGTCAGAAAACGCAAACTGGAACTTCCAGACCCTCATCCATCCTAAAGCCTACGTATCAAAAAGAGCCGAAATTGGTGAAGGCACCATTATTCTCCCAGGCGCTTCGATCGCTCCAGATGTACAAATAGGCAACCACTGCGTTATTGCCGGTTCCGCCGTTATCGAAAGCAACACCATTATTGAAGATTTTGTCAACATCGGCCCAAATGTCTCAATCGGAGCAAACGTTCTAGTCGGTCGAGGTTCAGAAATTAAAGCAAATACACGTATCGAAGACGAAGAAACTATCCCCAAAGAGAGTATTATCGCTTAATTAAATCCCTGCGGAATGAAACTGTAAGTCGTATAGTTTTTTATAATAACCATCGAAAGATAGCAATTCCTGATGCGTTCCGATTTCCTTGATTTCGCCTTTATCCAACACAATAATCTTGTCCGCCTTCTGAATGGTGGACAAGCGGTGGGCAATAACAATCGATGTTCTTCCTTTCATGAGGTTATCAATTGCATGTTGGATCATTTCTTCCGTTTCGGTATCAACAGAAGAAGTCGCTTCGTCCAAAATAAGAATCCGAGGATCGTGTACCAAAGCCCGTATAAAAGAAATCAATTGTGCCTGCCCCGCAGATAAAGTTGCTCCCCGCTCTTTCACATCATAATCATAGCCCCCAGGAAGTCGCATAATAAAATCATGCGCACCCACCTCCTTTGCTGCTTCGATCACCTGCTCTCTAGATATTGCAGGATCACCTAATGTAATGTTATTGATAACACTATCCGAAAAGAGAAATACATCCTGCAATACCGTCGAAATGGTATTTCTCAGATAATCAAGATCATAATCCCGGATATTACGGCCATCCAGTAGAATTTCGCCCTTATTGATTTCATAAAACCGGCTTAGAATATTGATGGTAGAAGATTTTCCAGCACCAGTAGCCCCAACTAAAGCTAAGGTCTCGCCCGGATTAACATTGAAGTTAACATCTTTCAGAACCCAGTTTTCCTCATTATAAGCAAACCAAACATCGCGAAAAGCAATCTCTCCTTTGATATGTGCGGGTTTCAACGTCCCCAAATTAGGCGTCTTTTCATCGGTATCCAAGACTTCAAAAATACGTTCAGCGCTCACCATGCCCATTTGAAGTGTATTGAACTTGTCAATAAGTTCCCGAATGGGCCTAAAGATCATATTGATATACATGATGAAGGCCACAACTACACCCGGAGAGATCACATCACCCATAATTTGTTTGGAACCAAACCACACCAATAATCCCAAAGCAATGGCCATGATAATTTCCAAAACAGGAAAAAAGATAGAGAAGTACCAATTGGTTCGAATATGTGCATTGCGATGTTGCGCATTAATTTCTTTAAACTTATCCATTTCCTGCTTTTCACGCGCAAAATATTGGATAATCCCGACTCCCGTAATGTGTTCCTGCAAAAAGGTATTTAAATTGGAAACCCATTTCCTCACATCAATAAAAGCAGATTTCATCGCCTCTTTAAACACATAAGTTGCTGCCACCATCAAAGGCATGGGAATTAAAACAATCAATGTTAGCTTCCAATCGGAGTAAAACATCACAACCAGAATAACGACCAGCTGCAATAAATCACCGATAATCTGGATCAAGCCCTCAGAGAAAATATTGGAAAGAGTCTCCAGATCAGAAATGGTACGTGTAATCAGTTTTCCCAATGCCGTACGATCAAAATACTTGAGCCGGAGTTGAACAATGTGGTTAAATACCTGAATCCGGATATCGCGAATGACCGACTGCCCCAAGGTATTTGTCATTAAGGTATGGTAATAACGAATCAAGGTCTGCAGGATAACCAATGCCAACATCGCTATCAGCATGAGGGACAACCCATTGGTATCGAAGTTTAAAATATAGTTATCTAATGTATGCTGAATTAGCATAGGCAAAGCGGGCGCCACAGCGGCCAACAATATCGTTAGAACGACCGATATCCAAAATGACACATGGTAGGGCCGCATATAGCGACTCATGCGTTTCACTAAATTGATATCGTAGGTTTTACCAGTTATTTTATCTTGACTCACGTTAAATTCTATATCTATTAAATTCTATATATAAGGATATGCTACTTCTGTTAAATATAAACCATGTGCGGGAACAGAAACACCCGCTTTTCCGCGGCTTTTACTTTGAATAACATCTTGCATAAATGAAACCGGCTTGCCTTTTATCCCTATTTCCAACGATGTCCCTACAATGGCACGCACCATATTGCGCAAAAAACGATCTGCAGTTATGTGAAAAACCAGATGCTGCTCAGTATGCCATACCCACTCAGCTCTACGAATATCGCAAATATTTGTAAACACCTGCGTATGAGACTTACTAAAGCATTCGAAATCTTGTTTACCCAATAAAAATTGTGCAGCTTCATTCATCTTTTCAACATCCGGACGATCGCGCATAAAACATGAATAGGGATAGATAAAAGGATCTTTATGAAAATGAAGATGGTATTCATATGATCTTTGCGTTGCATCGAAGCGAGCATGTGCTTCGGGCTCCACTTCGATCAAGCGCTTTACGGCCACATCAAAGGGCAATAAGGCATTGAGCGAATGAATGAAACGATCAGCTTTTTGTAGAATACCCACGGGGGCTGCATCGAAATGTGCATACAATTGCTTGGCATGAACACCCGTATCTGTACGGCCAGCTCCAGTTGTTTCAATCGGCTCCCGCAACAGGGTTTCAAGCGCTTTATTCAGCACTTCCTGCACGGAAATTGCATTATTCTGAATTTGCCAACCATGATAAGCCTGTCCAAAATAGGCTATTTCTAAAAAAAAAACGTCTTTTATCCATTATATGGAACAAAGGTACGTTTTCCAAATGAGCATCATTTCTCTATAGAACGAATTTCCTCATTTTACTCATTATTTAATCCTTACATGACAAAACTGTTTGTTTTGCACTTCCTTTTCACTCAAATCTGCCTGATGGGTAATTTGGTATTCAGCGGCACCAAAGCCACAGTAAACACCTACTATCTTCGCCCTGCGACCACGGTAAGTCCACCGTGAGTCCACGTTGAGTCCACCTTTTTAAGTACATTCAATGCGGGAGCACCATGGTCGCAATATGGTCGCACCCCGAACTTATCCCCTCGTTGTGCATAACACAAAGCTAAAAAGGCTAGAGTAAATCGACCAGATTTTCAAAAGCCATGCCGCGTGAAGCTTTCAATAAAACTGTGGCATCAGTTATCGGCTTTTTGCTGATTGCTTGTTTTGCTTCGGCAGTAGTTTCATAAAACTCTCCACCTTCATACCGATGTGCGAAAAATTCTTTGCCGACAAAAATCTTGCGATCTGCAGGAATAGCTCTTACGTTTTCAACAATTTTTTTATGCTCTTCAAAGGATTCGGCTCCCAATTCAAACATATCACCCAATACAATAGCCTTCTTATCCGCTTCAATAATCCGGATATTATCCAGTGCAGCAGCCATGCTTGTTGCATTGGCATTATAATAATCGCAGATCAGCGTATTGTGGGCCGTTTTCATAATCTGCGAGCGATTATTTGTGGGTGTATAGCCTTCAATGCCCCGATTGATCGCTGCAGAAGAAATGCCAAAATGCAGACCCACTGCAATTGCCGCAAGAAAGTTTTCGGTATTATAAGAGCCTGTTAACTGCGTATCAACTACATAAGATTCGGTCGCCTCCTTCTTTTGCCACTCGATCTGCAAAAGGGGATTTGCTTTAAGAAGCTTTCCAATCACGTCATTATCTTCCGAAAAACCATAAGTAACAATGTTAGCGATCTGGCGAGCGGAAGCCATCTCTTTGAGGTGTGGGTTATCGGCCTGCAAAAATAATACACCTTGATGGTCCTGCAGCCAATCGTATAGCTCACCTTTGGTTTTCTTCACTCCTTCAAAAGATCCAAAACCTTCTAGATGTGCTTTACCAACGTTAGAAATCAAACCATGTGTCGGTTCGGCAATCCCACACAAAAAAGCAATTTCTTCCAGATGGTTTGCCCCCATTTCGATGATTGCCAGCTCAATGGAATCATCTATTGCCAATAATGTTAAGGGAACACCAATATGATTATTCAAATTTCCTTTCGTCGCGTATGCTTTATATTTCTGTGAAACAACGGCATACAGCAATTCCTTCGTAGTCGTTTTTCCATTTGTACCTGTCACACCAATAATTGGTATGTGCAACTGATGTCTGTGGTAATTTGCGAGTTGCTGTAGTGCTTTTAAAACATCATCAACAAGAATATACGCATCTCCTTTTCGGTAGGTCTCTTCATCAATAACAACATATTTAGCGCCCATTTCAAGCGCTTTCTCGGCGAAAGCATTTCCATTGAAATTAGCACCTTTTAAGGCGAAAAAAATACTATCCCTTTCTATTTTACGTGTATCAGTTGTAATATTCGGATACTGTTTATAAATCTGATAGAGTGATTGGATGTCCATGTTGAGAAATTTGTTGAACAAACTTAGAGAAATTGCTTTTTATATGCAATACAATTGAACTCCATATAGACAATTTAGCCCCTTAATCGTTCTGAACATCCTTTTGTGGCTATACAAGCTCAATCAAAGATATCCAAAACACGCAATATTTCAAGATACAAGTGCGCGCTTCATGCCATGGTAGCATGCTAGAATTGTCTTTTCAATCGGTTCACGCAAACGTGACCGATAACGTTTGCGCATTTATTTTGGTGGATTTCCTTTAAGGAAGGCTTTAATATTGGTAATTTCATTGACCAATTAAACAATTTGGAATGCGAACGATCATACTTTCCCTTTTTTTAATTCCTTTTTTTCTTTTTGCTACGGAAGTAAAGAGCTATGATTTTGTCGTGGCCAAAGATGGTACGGGAAATTTCACGACAATTCAAGATGCCATTCATGCTGTCCCAGATTTTCGAAAAAAGGAAACGAAAATATATATCAAAAACGGGACATATCGCGAAAAAATCATCCTCCCGGGGAGCAAGCAGTTTGTTACATTAGTCGGTGAAGATAAATTTAAAACGATTATCAGTTATGACGATTATGCGCAAAAGAAAAATCGTTTTGGTGAGGAAATGGGTACTTCTGGCTCAGCAAGTTTTTATTGCTATGGGGACGATTTTACGGCCATAAACCTTTCTTTCGAAAATGGATCCGGCCCGGTGGGCCAGGCAGTGGCGGCATGGATCTCCGGAGACCGTAATTTGTTTCTCAATTGTCGCTTCTTAGGATTTCAAGACACCTTATACACTTTCGGGAAGGGAACAAGACAGCTTTATTACCAATGCTATATCGAAGGTACTGTAGATTTTATCTTTGGCGGGTCCACGGCCTGGTTTGAAAATTGTGAACTGCACTGCAAAAACAAGGGCTATATTACCGCAGCATCTACGCCCGAACAGGTAGATTTTGGCTATATCTTTAACAACTGCAACATCACGGGAAATAAAGACACAAAGACGTTCTACCTTGGACGCCCTTGGCGACCTTATGCCAAAGTAATTTTCATGCATTGTAATCTTCCCCAATTTATTGACGATAAAGGTTGGCACAACTGGGGCAAAGAGTCAAATGAGAAAACAGCTTATTTCGCAGAATATAAAAACAAAGGCGCAGGCTCAGTGTCACAAAATCGTGTCAAATGGAGTCGCCTATTAACAGATCGAGAGGCCGATAGCCTTAATTTTCAACGTGTATTCAAGGATTGGGTACCAACGCTTACATTTGATCGATAAGTCATGACCGGTAACGATTGCATAAGTTTTTCATCCAAGTTAGGGACAAAGAATGTACAATTGCTTTTACAAATAACCATTTTTAAACCAAAATGTAAAAAATGAATTCGTTTAAAAAGCACTATTCACGTACATTGAAATCCGCTCTTGCATTGCTTCTCGTGCTACCACAGCTGTGTATAGCCCAAGAGCCTGCCCGTCCTATCGTACAACAGGTCGAATTTAAGAAAGACACGTTAAATATCGGCAATTACGGCGCGAAAGGTGACGGTCAATTTCTTAATACGGCTTCAATCAATCAAACTATCCGTAGATGTAGCGAAACTGGTGGCGGTGTTGTACTAATCCCCGCTGGAATTTGGTTGACAGGACCTATTGAAATGCAGAGCAATGTAAACCTGCACCTCAAACGAGATGCCGTACTGCTTTTCACCAAGGACTTCGATCAATATAAGCTTGTTGAATCTAATTGGGAAGGTGAGCCGGCCTGGCGCAATCAAAATCCGATATCGGGCAAGAACCTATATAATATCGCAATTACGGGCGATGGCATTATTGATGGCAATGGAGATGCCTGGAGGATGGTTAAAAAGAACAAACTAACCGCATCGCAATGGAAAAATCTCGTTGCATCGGGTGGCACTGTCGACACCACCAATGAGATCTGGTACCCCTCCGCAAGTTCGCTGAAAGGTTCGCAAGAAAAGAAAGCTGGGGTTATTCGTCCCGGCACAACAATCGATGATTTCAAAGATGTCAAGGATTTTTTAAGACCCAATCTTTTGGTATTCACAGACTGTAAAAAAGTATTGTTAGAAGGAGTAACGATACAAAACTCACCGGCATGGAATATACACCCTTTACTATGTGAAGACCTAACCTTACGCAAGCTCTCGGTTCGTAACCCCTGGTATGGCCAAAATGGCGATGGTGTAGATGTGGAGTCTTGCAAAAATGTCCTCATAGAAGACTGTACATTTGATGTTGGCGATGACGGCATATGCATTAAGTCTGGACGTGATAAAGCTGGGCGTGACCGTGGCAGGCCAACCGAAAATGTCATTATTCGCAATAACGTTGTGTATCATGCACATGGCGGATTTGTAATCGGAAGCGAGATGAGTGGTGGTGCCCGTAATATTTGGGTGGAAGATTGCTCGTTTATTGGGACTGATATCGGACTTCGCTTCAAAACGACAAGAGGTCGTGGAGGAGTTGTAGAAAACATCTTCATCAACAATATCAATATGGTTGATATCCCAGGCGAAGCGATTCTATTTGACATGTATTATGCGGCTGTAGATCCGGTTCCATTGGCAGGAGAAAAGAGGTCTGCTGTAAAAACAGTCACGCTTCCGGTTACAGAAGAAACACCGCAATTCAAAAACTTTTATATCAAAAATATCGCAGCGAAAGGAGCATCAAAAGGAATTTTCTTACGCGGTCTCCCCGAAATGCATATTCAGCAGATCTGGATAGAAAATGCAACCTTGGAGGCCAATAAAGGCATAGAAATCATTGAAGCTTCTCAGGTCAATCTGAAAAATATCACTTTAAAAACGACAGAAAATAATCCGTTGATCGCCATAAGTAATAGCACTGCGATAAATCTAGATCATATCCAAGCATTAGAAGCTCCTGAACTATATATCGAGGTCGCGGGTGAGAAAAGCAGTAATATCCATCTTTCGAAATCCAACACAAGAACTGCCAAGACTGTCAGTCAGTTTACAGCCGGAAGTACGGACAAATCCTTAACAATCAAAAATTAGGCCCCTGATGAGAAAGTTATTTTTAATTCTTTTAAACCTTACAGCACTTGTTCCATTTTCAGGGTTTGGCCAACAAAAGCCTTTTTCCGAACAAATGGCCAACACTGTACTTGAACAGCTCTATCCGGATTCATTATTCAACAGGACCGACAAATTTCCAAAATGGTCATACGATATGGGGGTTATTTTTGAAGGCCTGACAGATGTATGGCGCAATACTGCAGATGCCGATTATTTTAACTATATGCAATCGCGCATGGATGCCTACCTCAGCATTCCGGATTCAATTAAGAACTATCATGCGCAGGATTTTAATATTGACAATATTAAAAATGGTACCACCCTATTAACACTTTACAAAGTAACCGGTAAAGAAAAATATCTGAAGGCCTGCCACCAATTATATGCACAGCTTCAAAAGCATCCGCGCACACATGAAGGTGGATTTTGGCATAAGAAAATTTATCCTTACCAAATGTGGCTAGATGGCTTATATATGGGCCAGCCTTTCTATGCGGAATATGCTAGCCTGATGAATATTCCTGCCGCCTTTGACGATATCGCCAACCAGTTTAGCTACATGGAAAAAAATGCCCGTGACGCGAAAACAGGCCTGCTGTATCATGGCTGGGATGAATCAAAAAAGGAACGCTGGTCGGACCCCAAAACAGGCCTATCGCCACACTTTTGGGCTAGGGGTATGGGTTGGTATGTCATGGCGCTTGTTGATGTATTGGACTATTTCCCAGCGGAGCATCCTCGTAGACAAGAACTCATTGCAATCTTAAACAGAACGTTATCGGCAGTCGTCAAGTACCAAGATGGCAAAACCGGCGTTTGGTATGACATTGTGGACCTGGGTACAAGAAAAGGAAATTACCTGGAATCTTCGGCCTCCAGTATGTTTGTATTTGCATTGGCAAAATCATTACGCAAAGGTTATATCCCGGCTTCATTTCAGCAAAATCTGGATCGGGGCTACCAAGGGCTTGTAAAAGAATTCATCACCCCTGCTGGAGAAAACCGTGTCAATCTCACAAAGACTGTCCAAGTTTCCGGTCTAGGCGGAAAACAATATCGCGATGGTAGTTTCGAATATTACATGAGTGAACCCGTTATTACCAATGATCCCAAGGGAGTCGGTGCTTTTATCCTAGCGGCGTCCGAAGTTGAATTTGGAAAGGAACAAAAAGGAAAAAAAAGACGCACGGTTACATTGGACAATTATTTCAATAACGAATATAAAAAGACTGCATCGGGGGAAATTAAACCCTACCACTATCTTTGGGATGGTGACGACAACAACGGATTTTCCCTATTGGGTAGGGTATTTGAAAAAAATGGCGGTCAATTAAACACATTACGGACAGCACCTACAGTACAGAATCTCTCAAAATCCAACGTCTACATCATCGTAGACCCCGACACGGAGAAAGAAACTGAGCATCCGCATTTTATGAATGAAACCGACGCCCAACAAATTACGCAATGGGTTAAACAGGGCGGAGTACTCGTTCTTTTATTAAATGATAGCGGTAACTGCGAAATCAGCAAATTCAATACCCTCGCACGAAAATTTGGCATCACATTCCATGAGGATAGTCGCAACCGGGTGAAAGGAAATGACTTTCAGACGGGCGCAATTGCTATTCCAAAAGGTAATGCCGTATTTCCGAATACGGCCCAAATATATATCAAGGAAATCTCAACATTACATGTAAACGCTCCCGCCCAAGCATTGATTCAAGATCATGGGGATACCATCATTGCTACGGCAAAATATGGAAAAGGTACTGTATTTGCCATTGGAGATCCTTGGTTATATAATGAATATACCGATGGAAGAAAGCTCCCTAAGGAATATGAAAACTTTACTGCAGCGAATGATTTAGTGCAATGGTTATTCAAACAGATCAACAACTAGAGACCATGAGAAAGACAATTATGCTGAGTTTCATCGCGGTATCAGTGTTTCATCATTACTGTATTGGACAGACCGTGCCCACCAAAGATTCATTAGCCGAAAAGATGCTTCAGTACCAGCTATCAAATGGAGCATGGCCCAAGCAGTTGTTCGACAAAAGTGTGGTCGATTACAGACTTCCATTAACAAAAGAGCTGTTGCAAAAGGTCAAGAAAACAGCTATTGATCATGCCACACTCGACAACAGTGCAACAACCCGGGAAATAACTGGATTGGTCAAGGCTTTTAAGCTTACTCAGAATAAGGCTTATTTGACTGCCGCAGAAAAAGGTATTGCCTATATTTTATCGGCTCAATATGAGAATGGCGGATTTCCACAGTACTACCCAAATAAATCACTCTATAGAGCTGAGATAACCTACAACGATAATGCAATGATCAATGCATTACTGGTGCTTTACAAAGTCGCCAATAAGCAAGACGGATTTGAGGCTATCAATCCCATATTTGTGTCAAAAGCACAAAAAGCAGTAGAAAAGGGCATAGCCTGTATCCTGAAAACACAGGTCATGCAAGACGGAAAAAGGAGTATCTGGGCTGCGCAATACGATCAGAACACGTTAAAGCCCGCTCAGGCAAGAAAGTTTGAACCTGCCGCATTAAGCACAAGTGAATCTGTTGCCATCGTCCGCTTTCTCATGCTGCAGCCTGCAACGGCTGAAATTAAGCAAGCCATCGAAGATGCAGTACACTGGTTTGAGCAACATGATATCGAAGGTTACCGCTTCGACCGTGTACAAGATAAGCTGACTGGAAAATATCAACGGCAGCTTGTCGCCGATGGGACTTCCACGATTTGGGCGCGATTTTATAATCTCGAAGACAACCGTCCTTTGTTTGGAGATCGGGACGACACAATCAAATACAACTTTGAGGAGGTTTCAGAGGAGCGTAGAAATGGCTATGCCTGGTTCGGCAACTGGCCGGAAAAGCTGATCCAAAAGGAGTATCCAAAGTGGAAAAAACAATACAAAATTCAATAATAAAACGAGCAGATGTTACTGACACAACATACTATACAAACGATGAGCACTGACCTGGTGAATAAACCGACGGCAGCGTCCTTCGCATATCCAGAAAAGATTCTTCAATTTGGCACCGGTGTATTACTCAGAGGCCTCCCGGATTATTTTGTCCATAAAGCAAATCAACAAAACCTGTTTTGCGGCAGAATACTGGTTGTAAAGTCAACAAGCTCGGGCGGTGCTGATGCCTTCGAACAACAGGACAACCTATACACATTATCCATTAAAGGTATAGAAGACGGTGAAGAGATTTCACAATATGAAATCAATAATTCGATTTCCCGTGTATTGGCGGCCAACCAACATTGGTCAGAAATATTAAAAAGCGCCGAAAATCCGGATCTTGAAATTGTCTTCTCCAACACCACCGAAGTCGGCATTGTTATGAGTGAAGACCGCATCAGTGACGCACCACCGGCTTCTTTCCCGGGTAAACTTTTGGCTATTCTCTATCGGAGATTTGTTTACTTCAATGCGGATAAAAACAAGGGCTTAACCGTCGTCCCTAGCGAATTGATTACCGACAATGGAACGAAACTGAAATCAATCATCACAGCCTTGGCTAAGCTGAATGAGCTTCCAGAAGAGTTTATGGACTGGCTTGATACCGCCAATGATTTTTGTAACACGCTAGTCGATCGTATCGTTCCCGGAGCATTGCCGCTAGCGGAATACACGAAAACCTGCGCTTTACTGGGCTACGAAGATCAATTGATGATTATGGCCGAACCCTTTCGCTTATGGGCGATAGAAGCGACTTCTGAACGTATACAACAACGCCTGTCCTTTGCATTGGCAGACCCGAATGTCATGTTGGTTCCATCAATTGAAAAGTATAAGGAAATCAAACTAAGGCTGCTCAATGGAACGCATACTTTAAGTTGTGCCCTTGCCCTTCTTGCGGGCTTCGAAACTGTAAAGGAGGCCATGCAAAATGCTGCATTCAATCAATTTATACGTCTTTTAATGCAGGATGAAATTGGTCCCGCCATTTTAAGCGACACTATTTCAGTCGCGGACATCAACGATTTTTCATCCAAAGTCATCGATCGCTTTGCCAATCCGCATCTGGAACATAAATGGGAATCCATTGCTTTAAATTATAGCTCAAAAATGGCAATGCGCAATATTCCCTTGCTAAAAAAATGGTATACAACACAGCACGAAGCTCCACAACTCTTCGCACTTGGATTTGCGGCTTATCTCTATCTACTAAAATCCACGCTGAACGGTGCTCAGTATGAGCAATTGATTAATGGACGAACAGTTGTGCTTCAGGATGAGTCTGCACCAATATTACATACCGCTTGGTGCAATCCAGATACACTCGTCCATACCGTGCTTTCAGCTACGGATTTATGGGGGACCAATTTAACGGAGTTCCCTCATTTTGAAGAAACAGTCAACCAAAAATTGCAACAGATCATTGAAAAAGGGGCATTAAAGGCACTCGAAATTTCATCAGTTCTTGACAATAAAAAAGTATAAATAGCGCTACAGATGAAAAACAACGTATTAAAGATACATCCCAAAGACAATGTTTTAGTCGCCTTACAAGATCTCAAAAAAGGTGATGCAATTTCTTTTGAGGGTATACAATATATTCTACAGGAAGATATTCCGGCCAAGCATAAATTTTTTATGCAGGATATGCACTTTGGTGACGAAATCTATATGTATGGGGTTCTCGTGGGAAAAGCACAATTTGATATCCCACAGGGAAGCATCATGAATACCGACAACACCAAACATGCAGCTGAACCTTACCATTTTCGGCCTTCACATTATCACTGGGAAAAGCCTGACGTTTCAAAGTTTGAAGGAAGAACTTTCAATGGTTACCTCCGTCCGGACGGTCGTGTAGGCACCGCAAATTACTGGTTATTTATCCCAACCGTTTTCTGCGAAAACCGAAATCTTGATGTTATCAAAGAGGCATTATACAATGAGCTTGGTTATTCAGTCTCTGGAAAATACAAGAATTTCACCCATCAGCTGTTAAAAGCCTATGAAAAGGGAGAAACACTGGATATGACTTCTCTCGGGCAGCTAAACACAATTACGGAGCAATCGGATCGTGTATTCAGAAACGTAGATGGGATCAAATTTTTAAACCATCAGGGGGGCTGTGGTGGAATCCGACAAGATGCTGCCATCTTGAGTAAGTTACTTGCCGCTTATGCCGACCATCCGAATGTCGCCGGTATTACGGTATTGAGTCTGGGCTGCCAAAATTTGCAGCTGAACGATCTCGTCAACGACATTAAGCTGCGTAATCCAGGATTTGACAAACCATTGTACTTATTTGAACAGCAACAATCAAAAAGTGAGGAGCAACTGCTGAAAGAGGCGATACTACAGACTTTTGTGGGGCTGACAGAAATTAATAAACTTGGAAGACAGCCGGTACCATTGAGCAAATTAACCTTGGGTGTAAAATGCGGTGGTAGTGATGGATTCAGTGGTATTTCGGCCAATCCGGCTGTTGGTTATACGGCCGATCTTCTGGTTGCCCTTGGTGGAAAAGTACTGTTGGCTGAATTTCCAGAATTATGTGGTGCCGAGCAAAACTTAATAGACCGCACCATCGATCCGAAGGCTGCCAATAAATTCATTGACCTGATGACCGCCTATAGCAATGCTGCCGAGGCTGTTGGTTCGGGTTTTTATATGAATCCATCTCCAGGCAATATTCGTGATGGACTTATCACTGATGCGATAAAAAGCAATGGTGCCGCGAAAAAGGGAGGAACCTCCCCTGTTGTTGATGTTTTGGACTACACCGAGGAAGCAACAAAACCCGGTCTTAATTTGGTCTGTACCCCCGGAAATGATGTGGAAGCGACCACAGGGAAAGCTGCTGCAGGCGCAACACTTATCTTATTCACAACGGGTTTAGGTACGCCTACAGGCAACCCTATTTGCCCAGTTATCAAAGTAGCAACGAATAATGTCCTAGCAACCAGAATGGCCGACATTATCGATATCAATACCGGCCCTATTATAGACGGTGAGAAATCGATTCAAACCATGGGCGAAGACATTTTAGAATATTGTATCAAAGCAGCTAGTGGTGAAATAGCACCTAAGGCTGTTCAATTAAACCAAGACGATTTCATACCTTGGAAAAGAGGTGTGAGTTTATAAAAATAGAATATTGTATGAAAGCTTTTTTAGACGACAACTTTTTATTAAACACAAAAACAGCAGAACAGCTGTATCACAGCTATTCAAAGCATTTGCCGATCATTGATTATCATAATCACTTGATTCCTGAACAAATCGCTAATAATGTAAAATTCGACAATATTAGTCAAGTGTGGTTACATGGCGATCATTACAAATGGCGGGCCATGCGGACCAATGGTGTCAATGAGCGTTACATTACAGGTGATGCTTCCGATGAGGAAAAATTTATCAAGTGGGCAGAAACTGTTCCTTATACACTACGCAACCCATTACATCACTGGACACACCTCGAATTGCAGCGGTATTTTGGTATCACAGATTTGTTGTCCCCCAAGACAGCTGCCAAGATATACGCCGACACAGGTGCCTTATTACAACAAGATAGCCATTCGGTACGCGGGTTACTGAAAGTGATGAACGTTGAAGTGGTTTGTACCACAGACGATCCTATTGATAACCTCGAGTTTCATCAACAATTTGCAAAGGAAAAAGAATCGTTCAAGATGCTTCCCGCCTTTCGTCCGGATAAAGCGATGAACTCAGATGATATTATTGCATTAAATCAATATATCGATAAACTGGAAGCAGTCAGCGACATGCAGATCAATAGTCTTGGAGATTACTTAAATGCGTTAAAAACAAGACATGATTTCTTCGCTGCCAACGGATGTAAAGTATCGGATCACGGCCTGGAGCAAATCTATGCCGAAGATTATACCGAACAGGAAATCGTGACGATCTTTGAGAAGATTCGTACAAAAAAGGAAATCTCTCCGACCGAAAATCTGAAATTCAAATCTGCGATGTTGATTTATTTTGCAGAATGGGACCATGAAAAAGGCTGGGTTCAACAATATCACTTAGGAGCATTGCGCAACAACAATGCCCGTATGCATCGTTTGATCGGACCTGATACTGGTTGGGATTCGATCGGAGATTTTAGTCAGGCACGTGCATTGTCAAAATTTTTGAATAAATTAGACAATCAAGATAAGCTAACCAAGACCATCTTGTATAATCTCAATCCTGCCGACAATGAACTTATTGCAACCATGATCGGGAATTTCAACGATGGATCAATTAAGGGAAAAATTCAGTTTGGCTCGGCTTGGTGGTTTCTAGACCAAAAAGACGGCATGACAAAACAAATCAACACACTGTCAAATATGGGTTTATTGAGCCGTCTCGTTGGTATGTTGACAGATTCTAGAAGCTTTCTTTCATTTCCAAGGCATGAATATTTCAGAAGATTGTTGTGCGACATCTTCGGACAGGACATTGAAAAGGGAGAGATACCACATGATATCGAATGGGTAGGGAAAATCATAACAGATATCAGCTATAATAACGCAAAAGAATATTTTGAATTTTAATGAACATGCAGGGTAAAGTTTTAAGCTTTGGAGAATTGTTGTTGCGGATCTGCCCCGACATCGAACAAGATTGGATTGAACAACATCAGTTGCCTTTTTACGTCGGCGGGGCCGAGCTGAATGTAGCCACAGCCTTGGCATTGTGGAATGTACCATCATCCTACTTATCTGCAATTCCTCAAAATGCCATCTGTGAAGGTATTGATAGCTACCTGAACCGCAGAAATATAGACACATCAGCGATGCAGTGGACTGGCGAGAGATTGGGTATTTACTATTTGCCAAAAGGAAAAGATCTAAAAAATGCAGGTGTCATTTATGACCGTGCGAACTCCTCCTTTGCAAACCTCAAAGTAGGTAGCATTGACTGGGAAGAGGTCTTTGTCGATGTTAAGTGGTTTCATTTTTCAGCCATCTGTCCTGCAATTAGTCAAGATATTGCTGACCTATGCCTGGAAGCTGTTAAAAAAGCACAAGAGAAGGCAATCTTTGTATCATTGGACCTTAATTACCGCGCTAAACTGTGGAAATATGGAAAGACACCAAAAGAGATTATGCCCGAAATTGCCAAGTATTGTAATTTAATCATGGGGAATATCTGGGCTGCACACCAAATGCTCGGCACACAGCTAGATGATAAGTTCCTAACTTCTTCTTCCGGGTATCAGGAAGAAGATTTACTGGCACAGGCAGATCGTACAAGTAAAGAGATCATTTCCGTGAATCCGATTTGTCAATATGTGGCCAACACCTTTCGTTTTGACTATCAAAGCAAAGGGATCAAGTATTATACCACACTATTTGACAAAGACAGCCTGATTAAATCAACGGAATATACAGCCGAAGAAATTTTGGATAAGGTAGGTAGTGGAGATTGCTTTATGGCAGGGCTGATTTATGGCTTATACTCCAACCTTTCTCCGCAGGAGACCTTAGCGTTTGCAACACTTGCCGCATTCGATAAACTATTCATCGCGAGCGATGCGACAACAAGTACAGTGGAAGACATAAAAAATAGAATGATAGCATGAATTTGAAAGAGATTGTATTAGAGAAAATTATAGCGCAAGGGACACTTCCTTTGTTTTTCCACCACGATAAAGCCGAAAGTATCGAGATTCTGCGAACCCTATATCAGGCAGGTATACGTGTTTTTGAATTTACAAATCGAGGCCCCGAAGCATTGGATGTTTTTGAAAGTTTAGTTGCTGCAAGAAACCTCGACATGCCTGACCTTTATTTAGGTATTGGCACCATCAAGTCAGTTGACGAAGCCCAACAATTTCTACAGATTGGAGCAGATTTTATTGTTTCTCCTATTGTAAATCCGCTAGTCGGTTCCCTTGTACATGAACAGCATAAGCTATGGATTCCGGGCTGTATGACCCCCACAGAAATCTATACCGCACAACAGCAAGAGGCCGCACTTATCAAATTGTTTCCTGCAAATATACTAGGCCCTGCCTTTATGTCGTCGATACGCGAGCTCTTTAAAGGGCAGAAATTTATGCCGACGGGGGGCGTAGAAATCGAAATGGAGAATTTAAAAGCATGGTTCAAATCGGGGGTTTGCGCAGTAGGCATGGGCAGCAAGTTAATTGATCCCAAAGACACAAGCAATTTATTTGAAAACACTAAAAAAGCACTTGAATTTGTCTCAAAAGCACGGTAAAGGTCTTTATATCGTGACTTCAGAAAGATCATACTGAAGAACACTTAATTGACAACAGGCAACAGACACGTATACTAAAAAATAAACTATTAAACCCATTATGATTAACACGGAGAAAAAGGGTAATTACCGTTGGGTGATATGCTCGCTACTATTTTTTGCTACCACAATCAATTACCTGGATCGACAGGTGCTGTCCTTAACCTGGAAAGACTTTATTAGTCCTGAATTTCATTGGACAAATACAGACTATGGCAACATCACCGCATTATTTTCGATCTTTTATGCCATCAGTATGCTTTTTGCAGGTCGCTTTGTGGATTGGATGGATACCAAAAAAGGCTTTTTATGGGCGATCGGAATCTGGTCTATTGGCGCGATATTACATGCATTCTGTGGTATAGCCACTTCAGGTATCGTTGCCGGTGAATGGTTTGTTGGTTTCGAAGGGGCAAAAGAGGCAATTTCTCATGTTAACAACGTGGGTTTAGTAATGAGTGTTAGCGTCAATCTATTTATTTTTGCTCGCTTCGTTTTGGCTGTCGGCGAGGCTGGTAACTTCCCTGCCGCGATTAAAGCTACGGCAGAGTATTTCCCAAAGAAAGACCGTGCCCTATCTACCAGTATTTTCAATTCAGGAGCAACCATTGGAGCATTAGCCGCCCCATTGACCATCCCCGTCATCGCAGCACACTGGGGCTGGGAGATGTCCTTTATCATTATCGGTGCTCTAGGATTTGTTTGGATGGGCTTTTGGATTTTTCTTTATAAAAAGCCACACGAAAACCCGAAAGTAAATGCCGCTGAATTGGCTTACATTCATCAAGATGATCATGAAACAGAACAAACCGGAGTAACCAAACAACCGCGAACTACCATATCGGAATGTTTAAAATACAAGCAAACGTGGGCTTTCGTATTTGGTAAATTCATGACTGATGGTGTTTGGTGGTTCTTCTTATTTTGGATGCCGGCCTATCTCTCTGCTGTATACGATATCAAATCATCAGATACCGAAGGGCAATTGGCTATCTTCGTTTTATATGCCATTACCATGTTGTCTATTTATGGCGGGTGGCTACCAACCTATTTTGTTGACAAAAAAGGAATGAATGCTTATGAGGGCCGTATGAAAGCAATGTTGTTATTTGCTTTTGTACCCTTGGTTGTACTTCTCGCCCAACCCCTAGGTCATATTTCCTATTGGATACCTGTCATTTTGATCGGTTTTGCCGGAGCTGCACACCAATCTTGGTCTGCAAATATTTTTTCGACTATTGGTGATTCTTTTCCCAAACGTGCCATTGCGACTGTTACAGGAATCGGAGGACTTGCAGGGGGGGTAGGAGCCTTTATCATCAACAAAACGTCCGGGTGGTTATTTGATTATGCAAAAGAAACTCAGCTGGTCTTTATGGGCTTTAAAGGAGAAGAGGCGGGATACTTCATTATCTTTTCTTTCTGTGCCATAGCATATTTAATTGCATGGGTTGTAATGAAAACACTAGTACCTAAACTTATTTTAATAAAAAATTAACATATATTGCAAAATTTACAGTATATTAGCAATATCTTTATAAATATCAATCTAAACCATTTTTAAAAACAATGAGCTTAAACTTAGAAAGTATTTTCTACGAGGAGAAAGACATTCCCGCAGAATTTACACTAGACGAACAGGTCGATCAAAGAGAGTTCCTTTCCAATGGAGAAATGATTTCTTGGACGGGTCAAGTAAACGAGGTTTTTTCACCAATCTGTGTGAAGACTAAGGATGGCTTGAAACGTAAGCGCATCGGTAGCTTTCCTGTTTGTACTGAAAAAGAGTCCATGGAAGCCTTGGAAGCTGCTGTAAAAGCATACGACAATGGCCGTGGAGAATGGCCGACAATGAGCGTTGCCGATCGTATTACGTGTGTCGAAAATTTCACACAAAAGATGATCGCCAAAAAGGACATTGTTGTCAAGCTTATTATGTGGGAAATTGGCAAATCCTACGCAGACTCCGTAAAAGAGTTTGATCGCACTGTAGAATACATCTATGCAACGATCGATGCATTGAAAGATATAGACCGCGATTCTTCACGTTTTCAAATCGAACAAGGTATCGTCGCCCAAATCAGAAGATCTCCATTAGGCGTAGTCCTTTGTATGGGACCATTCAACTATCCATTGAATGAGACATTCACGACATTGATTCCAGCGTTGATCATGGGAAATACCATGTTATTCAAACCACCTAAACATGGTACTTTATTACATTATCCTTTATTAGAAGCTTTTAGAACCAGCTTCCCTAAGGGTGTTGTCAATACAATCTATGGTCGTGGCAATAAGATTGTTCCTAGCCTAATGCAATCGGGAAAGATCAATGTCTTGACGTTAATTGGTTCAAGCCGCGTTGCTGATGAACTTAAAAAATTGCATCCAAAAGTGAATCGTCTTCGCGCTATTCTTGGCTTGGACGCAAAAAATGCAGCAATTATAACAAAAGACGCAGATTTGAACCTCGCAGTTTCTGAAACTGTATTGGGATCACTTTCTTTCAATGGTCAACGTTGTACAGCATTAAAAATTATCTATGTACACCGCAGCTTGGCACAAGAGTTCCTGAAACGCCTCTCTGCCGAAGTCGCCAAATTGAAATATGGAATGCCTTGGGAAAAAGGGGTGTCTTTGACGCCACTTCCAGAAGTCAATAAACCTGCTTATTTGACTGAATGCATTGAAGATGCAAAAGCATATGGTGCAAAAGTAGTCAATGAGAATGGTGGTCAAGTTGCAGAATCGTTCTTCTACCCTGCAATTGTTTATCCTGTCAATTCACAGATGAAACTTTACAGAGAGGAACAATTTGGTCCAGTTATCCCAGTCGTTCCTTTTGATGACCTTGAAGAACCTATCGAGTACTTAATCGGATCTTCGCACGGACAACAAGTAAGTATTTTTAGTAATAATGCAGCGGTTGTTTCATCACTTATTGATCCACTGGTCAATCAAGTGAGCCGTGTAAACATCAATTGTCAATGCCAACGCGGCCCAGATACTTTCCCTTTCACAGGTAGAAAGGACAGTGCTGAAGGAACCTTGTCAGTAGTCGATGCTTTACGGTCATTCTCTATACGTTCTCTAGTGGCTACAAAATTCACAGAGGAAAACAAGAAATTGTTAAATGAAATCGTGAGTGAAAATGAATCAAATTTCTTAAGCACGAAATATATTTTCTAGTATACGGCTGATATCAAAAAGCGACATCGAAATAATCGATGTCGCTTTTTTTCTGAAAGTGTCTGATTGTATTGGCTAGAAAGAACCTTCAGTTCGCTTTCATTGCGGTTGGTATCGGCGAAATCATGAAGGCTTTCTATGAAAATCCCTTCCCCAGTCAATCAAATTGATTTGAGTTTACAATTCTTTCTGATTTTATACCGTCTTAAAGTTACTTCAGCACCAGATTATTCTGAATAGTTAACTGCAACTCGCGAATGCCCTCGGCAACAAGCTTTGCCACTTCACTTGCCCCGAAAGTATTCAGATGTGTATCATCTTTCTTTCCCTGCGGATAGTTCCGATCTCCGCTTTCTACATGCAAAAACAATTTTTTACTTCCTTCGTCGCCATAAGACTGTACAAGTTTTGTCGTCTTATCCTCCATATCAATATAGGCTGTTTGCGTATCTGCAGCCACCTTACGGATAATAGCCGGATATTCGCCATGTGTTTTAATGAGCAGGCCATTTTCAAATTTACGTCGTGCGATAGGTGTCAAAAGAATCGGAATTCCTCCCTTTTCTCGCGTTTGCTTGATATAAAAGATCAAATTCTGCTCAAACTCTTCCAAAGAAGTGCCTACATTGGGCTTATCGACTTTTTCGTCATTATGTCCAAACTGGATGAAAACATAATCTCCGCGACGGAGGTTTTCAAAAATAGGTTCCCAATGATTAACAATGCTCCCGTCTTTGCCTATATCTTGTTTAAAGGATTTAGAACTGCGGCCATTTAATGCACGATTGTCGACCTTCACCTGCTGGTCAAACAGCTTAGCAAAAGCCATTCCCCAGCCAGTTTCTGGAAAGGTGCGTTTGTCCTTATTTGCAGCTGTTGAATCGCCAATTATATAAATTGTGAGGGTTTGTTCTTGCTGTAAAGCAAGAAGGAAAATTACCATCACAAAGCCTGAAACAAGTATACTAATTTTTTTCATTGAACTTATAAGAAAGACACACGCCTTCTTAATTAAGCAGAAGGCGTGCGGTAATAACATAAAACATACTATTGACCCCATCTTGGATCACCAATACCATTATCCTTTAATGTTTGGTTTGTTAGTGTAAAGTCTCCTTTGGGGGCATCCTTGAATCCAGGATCCAATAGTGTATAGCCATTAGCACTAACATCATTTTTCACTCCAGAGGCAGAACTGTTATAGAAGTTTACCGCATCAAAGTAATTATTACTTTTGAGTTCGACCAGATTAGTTGCAGACTGATTAGCGGTCATTGCCAGTGATTTCACAATTAAATTTTTAGCGAATGTAATTTCATTCTTCGCTAAACGCACATAGAAGAAACGTTTAGTAGCATCTTGTATGACATTGTAAAAGGTATTATTATTCACTTTGATGATGCTTGTAATAGCCGGATAAGCTGCGGATCCACCTGCGTCCATCCGGATAAATTCCCGGTTCAAGACAGCATTGGAAACTGTATTATTTGTAAATTCAAAAATCCTCGCAATAGCTTTTCTAAAATCAATAAACTCATTTCCATTACCGACGATATTGTCAAAAATATTATTACTCATGCTTACGCTCTCTACCGAAGCATCGAAACTGCCATAAATAATCCCTTTCGGGTAGTTCATCAGCTTACTATCTTCTAGGCGAATACTTCCGAAAGCACCTGCCTGCAATGTAATGACACAGTTTCCCCCCGACTTATTTTCTCCATCAAGTATAAGATCTTTTAATGATAGTGATGCGCCCTTATCCAAATTAAAATAAGCAGATTTTACCAACGGGCGATCGGCGGGTTTCGCACCTTTGATAGCTATCGCTTTATCGATCAGTACATCAGCAGTGAGCGAATAGGTTCCTGGCATTAATGCGAGTACATCCCCTGCTTTGGCAGTTCCGATTACAGCAACGAGATCATCTGTGGGCTGCACAACAACTGCATCCCCCAAGTCAATCAATGTCGTGAATGTCGCTGATCCGCGGATCTTGTTTCCTTTCAATAGTGTCGCGGTGTAGGTTGTTTCTCCTACCAGACCTGTGACTGTTGCTTCCCCTGCAGCAATCTCTTGCGGTGTCACGGGATGGATAATATTCCCTGGGTTAATCGCGATGGCTGTCGCCTCTTCACCTGCGGTCCAATTTAGCAGAACAGAAGTTGCCTGGATTCCCTCCGGGCTAACAGGTTTCATAATCTGTTCTTCGTTGGTCTTAAAGGTAATGGTACTCCATTTGGAATCAGCCACCCCAGTTCCTACAGCCTTGATACGGGCAGAATAGTTTGTTGCTCCATCCAATCCAATAATCGTATAGGGAATCTGATCATTTGTGATCTCTTCAATTATCCTGACAGGACTCCCTTCAAAATTGAGTTCGCCATTAGCAAACAGTTCTATTGTATAACCTTTCGCTTCGGCATTTTTCTTCCAGGTCAATTGAACTCCTGTTTGATTAACGATTCGTGCGCTCACTCCTGTAGGAGAAAAATAACGGTCTGTCGTCAGTTCTGTTAGTTCTTTTACACGATCATCAGAACAGCTTATATTTGCGAATATAAGCCCAAGACCGAGATATAGCAATATATTGATTCTTTTCATTCTTATGCTTATTTTCTATTGAAAACTAAAACCATTATTATTCAACTTACCGTTGCTATTATCCAAAAAATACTGCCAAATAGGCCAAAATTGCTGTGTATTGGGATCGCGGAGGTATAAAGCATCCCAGAAGGTTGCCTGATCACTACTTGCTGCCATCGTCCATTTTTTTGAGGAAGTATATCCTGCCGCAGCGCCCACTGCATCTGTGTCGCCAAAATTTAAGCCATATATTTCCACTTTTTCACCATCAGCTGCTGTCTTGTAGTAGATATTGGCAGGCAATGCCGCATATTTACCCTGTCTATTCTCCAGCTGCTGTAACTTTTGTTTAGCTTCAGCCAACTTGACCCCTAGAAGATTCCAGCGGATCAAATCACCCTTACGCAACATTTCTCCCGTAAACTCCAATGCACGTTCGTTGACGAGGGCATGAAAGAAAACATCCTTACTTGTGGTGATTTGCTGCATATAAGCCGTTACTTTCTCCGGATTGTTTGGATAAGCCCGTTCACGGATCATTTTAAAATAAGGTGCCGCAGCATTTGGGCCATCCAATTCATTTATTGCCTCTGCTGCCATTAAAAGAACATCAGCATAGCGCATATACATCCAATTCAAACCATCATCATTGGTCGAAGTAACCACCCTCGACATCCACTCATAGCGATATTTCCCAAAATACCACTTACCGAGATTTGTTGGTACCTGTACACCACCCGTCCATTCATACGGGACACAGCTTACGTCACGGCGCACGTCTTCTTTCTCGTATTCGTAAAACATAATGGGATTCGGGCCATTTGTCCCGCCCTTATTTTGGCCAGTATACTTATCTGTTGTGGTATGTTTGACACCGAGGTCAAATATGACACGGCCACGCCCTTCACTAAAAGGGATCTCCCATAGTGATTCTAATCCAGCCTCTCCTTTCTCTTGGCATAGTGTCTTAAAAACTTCTTCAAAACCGAGAAGCTTTGCGGCGCCACTATTGATGATATCCAAACATTCTTTTTTTGCCAGCTCATACATCTTTTTCGACTCCAATTCAGGATCATTACTTTTACGAACCCCATCTGCCCGTTGAGAATAACCTCCGGCAGACAAAGCCAAACGAGCACGCAAGCCCTTAGCAAACGCTTTATTGATATGTTCAACATTGGATGTCTTTGCACTTTGGTTCGGCCAAGGCAGATAGTTTTGAGCTTCCTCCAGATCGGCCAGCAACTGCTTGTAAATTACATCACGATCGCTACGCTCGATATAGATTGACGCTGTACTCAATGGTTCGAAGCGAGCTGGTACATCGCCCCATGCTTTAACCAGATCATTATATACCACAGCCCTCAAAGTCAGGATTTCGCCTAGAATATAAGCCATCTCCGGGCGCTGCTCAATATTCCCATAACTACGCAGGCCCCTAATCGCTAAGTTAGCCCGCTCAATACCTTCATAAAATTTAGCCCAGGCATTGTTATCGGTATTCATTTGGGTATTATTCACGTTAGTATTATAATTTGACAATCGTGATTTTTCATCGCCAGGATTCTTCAGACTATTATTGACCTCTGCATCTGTGTTGATACCATAGAAGACCAAATATCTACCCCGATAGGAGTTTGTTTCACCAAAAGATTGAATAATTCCTGCAACAGCCCCTTCCGCGAGATCTTGGTTAGAAAATATAACCGACTCATCCAATGCAGATTTCGACGGTGCTTCCAATATTTTATTACAAGATGATACGGTTCCTGCAAATAATAAAGCCAAGGTTATATGCAATAGTGTTTTTTTCATAAGACTAGAAGTTTAAATTAAGACCTGCTACGAAAGTTCTGCTTTTCGGATAAGCCGAATAATCCACCCCCGGCGTGAGGTTGGTCTTTCTCCGTGTAGATACCTCAGGATCAAAGCCACTATAATTGGTCCAAACCGCGAGATTATATCCGGAAATATATACTCTAAAGTTCCGGATTTTCAACCTATCAGTAAACGCTTTAGGCAGCGTATAACCTATTGTAACAGTTCCCAAGCGCAAAAAGGAGCCATCCTCCACAGCCCAATCGCTGAATACAAATTTACTTGTAAGCGGAGACCAGAGGCTCGTATTTTTATTCATATCGGCCAATTGGTTAGGGTCATTACTGATCGTTCCATCGGGCAGTAAGTTCGTCCAACGTTGCCCTTCTTCCATTACCGTGAGCATATTGCGGTTATTATACTTGCTCGTAGATGTATATTCAATCTTATTGGCATTGTAGATATCGTTTCCATAGCTCCAGTTAAATAATGCTGTCATATCAAAGTTATAAATACGCGTATTGATTGAAAATCCACCGGTATGCAAAGGGTTTGCATCTCCAATAATCGTCTGATCACTTGCATCGATTTTATGATCATCACCAACTAGATCTTTTAATTTCATTGTTCCCGGTCTTATGGTGCCAACGACAGTAGAGGCATCAGCTACGCCATCTTTTAAAATCCATTTTTTTGATGCTGCATCATAGCCTGTAAAATCAGAAACTTCATATCGCCCGTCACTCACGTAACCATACATTTTTCCAACCCGCCCACCAGTCTCTACAACGTAATCCGTTCCAATTTCCGTTGAAGCCCAACCCGAAGCCATTGGAATCGAGGTCAAGGTTCCCAAAGAATTAACTTTCGTTTCATTGAAACTAATATTGCCACTAAAATTGAGATCAAAGTTCTTCTTATTTATTGCGGACCAGTTTAGAGTAAGCTCTATCCCTTTATTTTGGGTTTCACCTAAATTTCGATATTGATCATCATAACCTGATCCGGCAATTGGGAAAAGAATCAAGAGATCTTTTGTTTTATTTTTATACACATCGACCGTTCCCGATAGCTTTTTCTTGAATAAAGTAAAGTCCAAACCTATATTCTTTGAAATGGTCGTTTCCCATTTCAAATCCGGATTAGACATCGTTTTTGACGTAGCCCAATAATTATTATACCCATTGACCCATTCTGTGTTCTTAACTGAAAATATTGGATATATCTGCTCTAATGGAATATTATTATTTCCCGAGGTACCCAAGCTTGCTCTAAGTTTTAAGTCATCAAGCCAAGATTGCGTCTTGTCCATAAATCGCTCTGATGAGATCCGCCAGGCAGCTGCCATGGATGGGAAATACCCCCAATAATTGTCTGCCGAGAACTTGGAGGAACCATCTGCCCGGAAAGTTGCATTAAATAAATACTTCGAGTCAAAGTCATAATTTACCCGGCCAAAAAATGAAAGTAATTTTTCGTCAGCAAACATGTAATTGTTTATCGTACTCGATGCACCTTGCGGCGTTAATTTTCGGGTATCATCCAGTTTAAAGCTGTTCGGAAAACCGTGTGTCGTATTGGTATTTAATGTTTTTTGTGTAAACAAATATTCCTGGCCAACCAGCACACTTAAACTATGTCCTTTAGGAAGGAAATCTTGAAAGTTATAGTTTAATGTATTTGTGGAGCGTATCCCCTGAGTCGACGTATTCAATGAGATAAGAGCAGGCTTATTTTGATCTAAAGCAGCGGGAATATTACGCACATAATACGTCGTTGGACCATAAAACCGATCATTATAGTTGTGATAATCATCAAAGCCAAATTCTGTCCTGAACCGTAGGTTTTTAACAATATCCCAGCTAAATGCAGCATTTAGGTTATACGTTCTCCTTCGTTGCAATTGATCATTATCGACCAAAGACTCTAACGGATTATACAGATTGAATTCATCATCGGTTTCATCACTATTTGTTAGGCCCCCAACAGGAAAGGGAGGATAAATCATGGCGAATTTTAAACGGGAATCTGATGAAGAGGCTTCATTCTGTTCATTCATGCCTCCACCTGAAATGCGAACATCCGAAAATCGCGCACCCAAATCTATGGAAGTATTCTTTGATGGTTTATGGTTTAGTTTAAAATTGACATTTTGTCTCCGAAAACCAGACATTTCCATAATCGCTTTATCTCTCACAAAGGAATGAGAAATTGAATATTTCGTCTTATCACTCCCCCCTGACAAATTAAAATTTTGGTTAAAAGTATTACCGGTCCTTCCAAATATAAGCTCTTGCCAATCATTTGAAGGCACGTCTTTATAGAGGTCAATATCTTGAAAATTACCAAAGTATTTGACATAAGTATCCAGTTTATTTTGCAACAATGCCTGTTCGTACTGCCAGGTTACATAATCGTAGGGAGACAATACATCGAGCTTTTTTGCCAAATTTCGAATTCCGCCAAAAGCGCTATAACTAATTGATGTTTTTCCTGACTTTGCACTTTTGGTGGTTACGATAACAACCCCATTTGCTCCCCGAGAGCCGTATATGGCTGCCGAAGATGCATCTTTTAACACATCGATGGATTCAATATCTGCTGGCGCGATATCTGATATCGAAGACATCGGAAAACCATCCACGATATATAAAGGCGCATTATCTCCTGTAACGGAGCCTCCGCCACGGACGCGGACCTTCATTTCTGCATCTGGGGATCCTTCTGTAGAAGAAATTTGAATCCCAGCCATTCTTCCCGCAATCGCCTCAAGAGCTGAAGATACTGGAGCTTTAGAAATGGTTTCTGCACCTACCGAAGTTACAGCTCCTGTCAGATCTTTCTTTTTGACCGTCCCGTAACCGATGTTTACAGTTACCTCTTCCAATGCATTAGACTGTTCTTCCAAAACAATGTTAAGTGTCTTCTGATTCTCAAGAACTGTTACTTTTTTTGTCTGAAATCCAACATAGGTAAATTGAAGTTCTTGATTGTTACCGGCTATTTCGACACTAAACTTTCCACTTTTGTCCGTCACAGCAACAATTCTTGTTCCTGGCACCGTTACACTCACACCAACCAATCCTTTTTGATCCGTACCAACGACCGTTCCTTGGACTTTTCGGGCTTGAGCGTGTGCATTTAATGTGAATAACGAAGCGCAAATAGCAGTAGATATTACTAAGGCCTTACTCATATTTTTAGGTTTTTAAATTACAATGATTAAATCACTCTTGCAGGAACTGCATCGAAATTTAACTGGTTATCATATAATCAAGTTTACAAGTTATATTTCACTTGTTCATGCAAGTATCATTAAAAAGTTATGCAAACGTGCCGGCAACGTTTGCACAGGGGAGCTAATTAGGTTTTGTAATTTTTTTTGATTAATATTAGGTTCTATTTTGCCAATTATGAGATTCGAAAACTATACAATCAAAGATATTGCTAAAGCACTTAACTTATCAACGTCCACAATTTCCAGAGCATTAAGAGATAGTTATGAAATAAGTCCTGAAACAAAAAAGATTGTATTGGAATATGCCGAAAAAATCAATTATCGTGCAAATCCCATTGCAAGGAGTTTAAAGGAGCGTCGAAGCCACTCCATTGGTATCATTGTTAGCGAAATAGCCAATAATTTTTTTTCCCAAGTCATAAACGGTGTCGAATCTATTGCCTATGACAAGAATTTTCATATCATCATTTCACAGACACATGAGTCTTCGGAAAGGGAAAGGCTGAATGTTGAGTATCTAACATCCAGAGGCATAGATGGGTTATTAATTGCGTTGTCCTCAGAAACCGAGGATATTTCTTATCTCCACCAATTAAAAGAACGTGGATTTCCAATTGTATTTTTTGATCGGATCCCACAACAGTTCGACACATACAAAGTCATCGTAAACAATCAGCAAGGAGCCTATGATGCCACCCAGCACCTCATAAAACTTGGAAATAAGAAAATTGCACATCTTACAAACTCTAAATCGTTGTCTATAACGAAGGACAGATTAATTGGCTATAAAAAGGCTCTGATGGCTAATCATATTGATTTCGATCCAGATTTGGTTAAATATTGTCAATATGGAGGGCTACATTTGGAAGAGATCGAAAGTGCAATTGAAGAGCTTATCCGGCTTGGTTTTGATGCTATTTTTATCTCTGGTGATAAGTTAACTACAGGATATCTTCATGTCGTGAAAAAAAAGAAATTTTGAAGCCTGTAACGATATTGCTATTGCCGGATTTACAAACTCTAATGTTGTCGAACTATTCTCATCTAAAGTAACCGCCATAAGACAACCTGCTTTCGAAATGGGGAAAATCGCTACGGAACTTCTTATCAAATTAATAGAATCGAAATATCCGATTACAGAATTTGAAACGCGTGTATTACCTACCGAGCTAGTCATCAATGACTAAATAAAAAGCCGTAAGCAAAAATATTCCTACGGCCTTTTGAAACAACATAATGGTCAGTAGCTATTGTGCTCTTTCCTTTTCCTCGTTACTTGTATCTTTCTTACGATAGTTATTTTTTAAATTTCCGAATTTATACGAATAAGTCAATCGAACCACACGACGATCTTGGTATTGCCTGATACTGGAGTCAAAATCGCCGAAATTAGTTTTCAGATTCTGATTCCCTGTGTTAAACAAATCGCTCACGGCCAATTTCAAAGAACTACGTTGATCCTTAAATGTCTTTGTCGCTCCAACCTCCATATCCCATCGGGCCTTCATATCGTACACATTATATTTGAAAGGAGAGAAATATCGCAAATTGACATTAGCCGACAGACTTTTCGCTAATTTTAAATTGTGCATCGATGTAGCCTGCAAAAGAAATGACTTCCTTTTCAGCGGATGACCGCTCACCATGCCATCAAAGTTAAAATGGATACCCGTAATATTGTTATTCATGCTCCAAATCTTGGATACCGTAATCGGGATATTCAGATTCAGGTAAGCGGTCAAATTCTTACCTAAATTTTCACGTATAACCCAGGTCTGCTTCAGTACCGAATCTTGTCCCATACTCTCTACAATCGCATCCCGCACATCGTTAATACCCAATGTCACATTATAACGTTGCATCAACGTATAGTTTAATGTGAATTCATTGGAAAATTGCGGATTCAGATAAGGGTTACCACGTTCGAAGGTTAGTTTATCAATGAAATAATCAAAAGGATTCAACTGTCGGTAATTGGGACGTGTGATTTTCCTTGCATAACCTAAGGAAAGAATATGATTCTCATCGAGGGTATATGTCAGATTTGCATTCGGAAAAAGTTTAAAGTAGTTCCGCTTCACCTGCTTATTTAAGGTCAATGAGTTTCCATCAGAAAATGTATATTCTCCTCTCGCACCGACCTTCAGCCCCCATTTTCCTATCGTATTATTATAGTCTATATATCCAGCGGCGATCTGCTCCTTATACACAAAATGATTCGTCCGCTTTTCATTATTGATCCAGGAATTGTTCAAAAAATCTTCAAAGGTTAAGTCGTTATCCGACGTAACATTAGAATATTTAGCCCCCATCTCAAGCTTGGAGACCTTAGATAGCGGTTGTTCATAATCGAGTTTGGCGACATAGATATCGATTCCGATGGGCATTCTACTCCGTTGGATCTCCTCGGGAGTAATCGCATCCAGCTGACCATCAAAATATTGGTTATTATACCCCACGCGTTTACTGCTTTTGAATTTACTCCAATCCAAATCAAGGGTAAGTTTTCTGCCATTCGAATCAATTCTAAACTCATTGTTTAAATTAGCAGAGTACCGATCAAATAACTCTTTGAATTGCGATGTCGAAATCAAAAGCGAATCCAATGTTGTAAAAGACTTTCCTACATTGGTCTTACTATCGTTATCATTGTATTCGATATTATTCGAACCATTAAACTGCACGGTTAATGTATTTCTGGCTGATGTCCTTTGCTCAACACCGAAGCGATAGGAATGATTCTGTTCTTTTTCATCCAATATCGACCTTTGTTTAAAATAGGTCTTTTCCCCTTTATTCTGAATAACACGATCAAGCAGTAGCTTACGGTGGCTTTTCTCATTGGAATATGCATACGATCCAAATACTGTCGTATTATTCTTTTTATAGTTTAAGGATAAGGAGCTATTCCCTCTGAATTTTTCTCCCCGCCCTGCCGTCATGTTAAAGGTTCCGTTAAATCCTTCCATCCGATTTTTCTTGAGGACAATATTTATAGTCCCTACGGCCCCCTCAGCGTCATCTTTTGCTGCCCGGGTGGTGATAACTTCGACGGACTTAATCTGGTTGCCATCCGTACTCTTCAAAAAATTCACCAACTGCTCACCCGACATATAGGTCTGCCGACCATCGATGGTCACTGATACACCAGATTGACCCATCAATTGTAGGTTATTATTGTTATCTAAACTCACTCCAGGAGCGCGCTGTACAATATCTAAGGCATTATTCCCCGCGGCCAAGGGAGAGTTTTCGACATTTAAAACCAGTTTACCAGGCTTGCTTTCAACCATCGGCGGCTTACCCTCTACGGCGACCTCCTGCAATTTTCGTGTGTCCGTGTTCAGCAGGATCGTTGGGACCTTGTAATCTGATTTACTGATATCAAAAACGTTGCTCTTATTGGCCATGTACCCAACCATTTTGACGTCGACATAATAACTTCCAGCTTGGATATCCGAAAATTGGTATTCTCCATTTTCATCTGTAACAACTGCTTTCAAAATAACTGTTGTCTTTGCCTTCATCAGATAAGCAGTTGCAGAAGCCAAAGGCACATTATTTTCCACCAGTACTTTGCCTGTAACTTTCACTTGCGCATAGGCAAAGGAAGCAATTAAAAAATTTAAGAGTAAGAGGTAAAAATATCTTTTCATTCGTTTATAAATAGGTGTAATAGCATTTACTTTTGATGGTACTAAATAGGCTTATCACACGAGGTTCAGTAGTGATTTTCGATGGTTACAGCTTCAATAATTTGTCTTCCGCCTTCAGGCGGAAGACTTGGTTTATGTTATTTCTTTTTTGTCTCTATGGTAACACCATCTTTTTTGACATTAATAATGGTATCTCTGCGGATAACAACAGACGTATCATTTGCGATTACTTCATTGCCCTCAGCATCTGTTTCGTCACTTTCATCTGACTTCTTGGGTGGCAATGCACATTTCAACCCGAGTGACGTGACTACAAACTCGACGTCTTTTACATCCCTTAGGTCTTCTCTATAACGGTCACGACATTCGTAAAATGAAATATCCCTTAATTTATCTTCCAAATTATCATTAATGATCAACTTGGTGCCTACTGGGAGAAACAAGGTAATATTGACTTCTTGATCCCGATAGAGTTCACCTTCATTCAACTGGAACGCATTGTCAAATGTTAATGATGTACTATCTTGTCTCAATGCATAGTTAATTTTACCAGCTCTGTCTGTTGCGACTTTATAGGAATTTCCTTTAGCCGAATACTCATAGCGTACATAAGGTTCCTGTAGAGAATCGATACGTTCGACACGGATACGAATATTACGTCTCAGATAAGTAGAGAGGTTTTCGTTTTTTATACCCAAACCGCTTTTTACACCATTTTTTTAAGCGGATTACCCGAATATCATTTTCATTTAAGTAATAAACAGCTTGTTTTTGCAGTGGCTTCTCTTCAACAATCGTACTGGACTCTTTGAATTCCTTTGCTACCGATGTAGCGTAGTAGATAATTGCGCCTATCGACGCCAACCAGACTAAAAATAAGGTGGTTGTCAAATAATTGTTCATTGGTTTTTTCTCGAAGAGAACGCGGAGAAGCAAATAGAACAATCCAGCAAAAGGGATAAAAATGGCCAAGAAACCCGCAATCAAAGCAAAAGGTACATCGCTCGGATTCATGAGATAAAAAGGTCCAGAATCGTCCATGACGTCAGGAATTACGTTCACAATAGCCAGTGCAAAGAAGATAAGTCCAATAATCAACCCGATGAGCGTCAAACCAACAATAATAACAAAGAATACGCCGATGACTTTCACAAAGACCTGCAATAATTTAGCAACACTATCGCCTGTACGGTCCATTCCCCTCGAAAACGAATCCCTTACCCCGCTCATTTCTTCATCGAAAGAACGTTTGAAGTTCTGAATATTCGGTGCCTCCCCACGCATTTCCATCTTATCTGCACGAGTTACAGCGAGCGGCATGACAATCCATAGGATGACATAGACCAATACGCCCGATCCACCGATCACAACAAATAAAGCAAAGAGTAAACGTACCCATTTTGCCTCAATGCCAAAAAAATGTCCAAGTCCACTACATACTCCACTGAAAACTTTGTCATCTGGGTCACGCATCAGCTTCTTCCCCACTTTAAAACCGTCTGCATTTGGCTGACGCTGAAAAGAAGCATAACCATCCTGATCCTCAGATTCAAAATCACTTACGCTTCCCATTTGCTCTATCACAGCATTAACATCGTCCATATTCAGAACTTCTTTGCTGCCCGCCTGAATCTTTTCAGTAAACATCTCAGAAATACGATTTTCGATGTCCTCTAAAATCTCCCGACTATCTTCCGATTGTCCAAAGTGCTTCTTTATATCAATCATGTAGGAGCGAAGCACCTCATAAGCATCCTCTTCAATATGGAAGACGATACTATTTATGTTGATAATTATTGTCTTATTCATCGTTATTGTCTTTAACTGGTTTAGTTGAATCATTGTTTCTACCCACCAATGACGTATTTACAGCAAACACGAGCTCATTCCAGGTAACATCTAGTCGCGAAAGGACTTCTAACCCTTCTTGGGTAATTTCATAATATTTTCTAGGCGGACCTGAAGTCGACTCCTTCCATATATAGCTTAACAGGCCATTGTTTTTTAGACGTGTTAAAAGCGGATATAAGGTTCCTTCCACAACCAATAATTGAGCTTTCTTCAGTTCGCTGATAATATCGGAGGCATAAATTTCTCCTCGAGAAATTATGGATAGGATACAATATTCAAGTATCCCCTTCCTCATTTGGATTTGTGTATTTTCAGCTATCATAACAATACAAAGATATATGTATTTTATGGTACCATGCAATACATAGTACCATATAAAACAATAAAACTTTATTAAACAACTGATTTACAGGTGAATAATTTTTAAATTCATAATATTTTTATTTCTATCAGGAAATTTTTGGATATTTAACGCCATGATTAAAATCTTATTGGACTATAAGTGGTGTTTTATTTGGGCCATAATAGTTATTATTTTATGCACACTCCCGGGTAACAATTTTGACGCAGTTCCCGCCTATCCAGGTATGGACAAATTAGTCCATTGCGGTATGTTTTTTGTTTTCTGTACGTTGCTTTACAATGGTGTTATCCAGCAATTCAGCGGTAAACCAACCCGCTGGCTTCCGATTTTTATCGTATCTATCCTCGGATTTTTATTTGCTGGACTGACAGAATTACTTCAGCTTTATATTTTTACTTACCGGAGCGGTGATTGGTGGGATTTATTTGCCGACAGCATCGGAATAGGGATGGCCGGGTTTGCCTATCTACTAAACTATGTCAACCGAAGGTCGTAAATACCAGGTTGAGTTCGTCTTGATGATTTCGTTATCATTGAGTGCTTTACCAGATCTATATATTGGGGCTATATATTAGCTACTTCAATTATAGGAATTCGCTCTTATGGTTTGTGAATTTTATTATTTTTAAATGAGCCCATACGCTATGGGTCAGATTGGGCCTAGGCCCTTGCTAAAGTAGCAATAGATACCCGACAGTCAACAGCATCTAAGAGTGTTAATGCCGCGGAAACAATCGTAGCGCCTGTTGTTAACACATCGTCCACCAATAAAATGTGTACATGGGCCGGCAACCCAATGGCCTGACAATCGAAAATATCACTTACATTTTCGTAACGGTCGAGTCGCCCCTTAACTGTTTGGCTAATTGTCGCTTTCTTTCTTACCAAAATATCTTCACGCAATGGGATTTCCATCGCTCTGGACAAACCTCTTCCAAAGTAAGTGGATTGATTATAGCCTCTTTTTCGGAGTTTGCTCTTGTGTAATGGCACAGGAACAATACAATTGATATTCTGATAGGCCTTTGCTTCTATTAATTTTAAGCCGTATAGATAACCAAAATATTCCGCAAGAAAAGGTTGATTATTGTATTTAATCTGATAAATGAGGTGCTCTACACGGCTATCCTTTTGCATTAACAAAAAAGAACAGGCCTCTTCCACTGGAGCTTTCCCCCAAAGCTGTCTTGCGGTATCATTATCTGAATATTCGTGAAAATTAGTATAAGGCAAATGGAAATCGCATGCTACACAAATAAACTTTTCCTGATATTTTAGCACACAACCGCAACATCCACATTCTCTTGGAAAAAAGATGGATACAAAATCGCTAAAAAGCTTATTTAATTCGGATTTCATCTGGTAAATTCCCCTATTAAAGATAGGAACTATCCTTCAGATTATACCTCGGATTCCTCCTTTTTCTCGTCCTTGATTGCTAATTGTCCACAGGCGGCATCGATATCTTTACCACGGCTACGTCTCACATTCGTGATTATACCTTGACTTTTTAGATAATTTGCAAATACCTCGATTTTATCTGCTTCAGCATTTAAGAAATCGGCCAGTGCGATAGGATTATACTCAATCAGGTTGACCTTACAAGGAACGTGTTTACAGAACTTAGCAAGTTCTTTTGCATCCTCCAATTCGTCATTGAAATTGTTAAAGACAATATATTCAAATGTAATTGGACTTTTTGTCTTCGCATAAAAATATTTGAGGGCTTCTGCCAGAGCTTTTAGTGAGTTCTGCTCATTGATCGGCATAATTTCATTTCGCTTTTTATCATTTGCGGCGTGCAAAGAAAGTGCTAGATTAAAACGTACCTGGTCATCACCCAATTTTTTAATCATTTTTGCGATACCTGCAGTGGAAACAGTGATCCGCTTAGCAGCCATATTTAATCCGTCGGGGGCCGTAATGCGTTCAACCGACTTCATCATATTGGCATAGTTCAACAAAGGCTCACCCATCCCCATATAAACGATATTTGTCAGTGGCTGCCCGTAGTTCTCTTCGGCTTGCTTGCTGATCAGAACGACTTGATCATAGATCTCATCGGCATTGAGGTTCCTCTTACGGTCCATATAGCCTGTTGCACAGAACTTACAGGTCAAGCTACAGCCCACCTGTGAGCTGACACAAGCTGTCATTCGTTCCGGAGCCGGTATCAACACCCCTTCAATGATATTGTTATCATACAGCCAAAAACTACTTTTAATTGTTTTATCTGAGCTGATCTGAGATTCTTTAACTGTAACTGCATTGATCGTAAAATTCGCTTTTAGCTTCTCACGAAGGGACTTACTCAAATTACTCATCTGATCAAAATCTACACAAGATTTTACCCAGAGCCATTCATAAATCTGCTTCGCACGAAAGCCCTGCTCCCCCAACGCTGTAAGTTGATCTTTGATCTGATCCAAAGACAAACTCCTGATATCTATTATTTTACTTTTTTCAATCACGGTACAAAGATAAGAATAAATAAGTGACAAAAAATCCCGTTCTAAGAAATAGAACGGGACAACTGTTATGTATGTGTTTTAAAATAGGTAGGAGCGCGGTCCGATTAGCCATGAATGGCTTCTTTATTTCCGTACGACTGGATTAGCCTCCCTTCAAATTCCAACCACTCCTTCCAACGCTTTTCTACATCGACGTCTACAGTATATTTGCGTGCAAAATTTAAAAATGTTGTATAATGATTTGCTTCAGACACCATTAAATCATGGTAAAACTTTGCAAGATCTTTATCTTGAATATTTTGCGACAGCACTCTAAAACGTTCGCAGCTTCGGGCTTCAATCATTGCCGCGAATAATAAACGGTCAATAAAAGCCATATTTCTACTGCCATCTTTTTTAGAGAATTTCATCAATTGGCCAACATAATCATCTTTTCTTTCACGGCCCAAGGTATAGCCACGTTCTTTGATGATATCAATAACCATCTTAAAATGTTCCATTTCTTCGATAGCAATTGCTGTCAGTTCATGCACTAAATCTTCGTATTCTGAGTTGTTTGTGATTAATGATATTGCATTTGAAGCAGCCTTTTGCTCACACCAGGCATGATCAGTCAAAATTTCTTCTAAATTTCCTTCTGCGATGTTTGCCCATCGCGGATCTGTCAACAACTTTAATCCAAGCATCTTACTCTCTAAAATGATTTACGCCACAAAGGTAGCGAATATCTCAGCGTTAAAAAAATGATAATCGCTCTTTAGGCATCTTTATGAAGAGCCTTTCGAATTTCAGGCGCTATTTTTTCGCCAAAAATCTCAATAGAACGGAGCATCTCTTTATGTCCAGGGGCGCCCACATCCATGTGTGCAGAGAAACGTGTCAATCCGAATTTCTCTTGTATTTGCAAAATTTTATCTACTGCATAGGCAGCATCCCCAACAATTAGATGCCCCCTTGAAGTTCTTCCAAAGTCATATTGTGTACGTTGATATGGAGGCCAACCTCTACTTGCTCCGATACGGTCCATCTGTGCCGAATAAATCGGATAGTAATAATCTGCTACCTGAGCGTTGTTGTCGCCAAAGAACGCATGCATGTGCACTCCTACTTGAAAATTAGCCATATCATGTCCATTATCCTCATAAGCTTGACGATACATTTCAAATAAATGATCGAAGCTTTCGTACATGCCGCCGATGATAGCAAACATAACCGGTAAACCCAGTTTTCCTGCACGGATAACAGAAGATGTTGTACCACCTACAGCAACCCAGATCGGCAGTGATCCATTTTTAGGCCGAGGGAAGACTTCTTGATTGATTAAGGGTGCTCTAAAATTTCCTCGCCAAGTAATTGGATTTTGCTTGTTCAATCGTAACAAAAGCTCAAGTTTCTCCTCAAACAATTCGGAATAATCTTTCAGATCATAACCAAATAAAGGGAAGGATTCAATGAAGGATCCTCTTCCAGCCATCAGCTCAGCACGTCCATCAGATAAAAGATCAACTGCTGCGAAATCCTGAAATAATTTAACAGGATCCGCAGAACTCAATACCGAAACTGCACTGCCCAATTTAATATTTTTGGTAACTGTAGAAGCCGCAGCCAAGACAATTTCGGGTGCTGCAACCGCATAATCTGCCCGGTGATGTTCCCCGATTCCAAAGAAATCCAATCCTACTTGATCCATAAGCTTGATCTCCTCAATAATTTCTTTCATTCTATCTTGTGCTGCCTGGATCTGACCTGTAACAGGATCTATCCTCGAGTCACCAAACATTCCAATTCCTAATTCCATAATTGTCTATTTAAATTCTAAATCAAAATTAAGACCTTCTTCATTTAATTAAATTGATGTAGGACAAGAAATCCGATTAGCTTCAGCGCTTTCACCGATTTTGACAAGGTAAAAGGCCTATCGCTACTGTATAACCACCATAAAGGAAAGCTAGCAGACAATAACCCCGCCCAATTAGAAGAGAGCGACCGTATTCTTCGCTACCTGGTCTGCATTCCCACTAAAATGATGGCCCCCGGAGAGGTATTTTTTTGTAAAATTCTTAAGTGTTATTTTTTGTACAGGAAAATCGGCTTCGTCGTCACCGAGAATGACGCCCGTTTTGACTCCATCCATGCGATTGATTTCAGAGATGACATCAAGACTTCGCTTTGTATTACTACGGCCTAAAATATCAGCTATATGGATCTCCAGATCTGTAGACACGGATGGTTCCAAAAGCACAACGCTCTTTACATTTTTTTTAACAACTGGATCCAAGCGGTTAATAATAAAAGGGACCGCATCTGCTCCAAATGAATACCCAACGACGAAAAGACGCATATTCTGCCGTGAGGATAACAAAGTCTTCAAGGTATTAGAAATATCTCCTGCTATCTCATTTGGGCTTTTCTTCTTCCAGAAATAATTTTTTGAATCAAGAGCTGCGACAGTATATCCTGCTCCAGCAATCAGCTCACAAAGCTTGTTAGAGAATGAATTAAATCCACCATCTCCACTCAGATAGAGAACCAGGGGTAGTACAGCTTTATTATTCCAATATTTCATGTCAATCAAACGTTGTTGAGCAAAAGCATGAAATGCTATGCTACCAATTATAAATAAAGTGGCTAATTTTTTCATCTGTATGAGATTTACATGAAGCTATTCATTCGGTTTCATCACTTTGACCAGTGCTATAGGAAGTTGTAAGAGATCAAAATCGTTATCAAATATAAGGTATTTATTTTCCCAAAATGTCGCATACTTCTCTTTAAAATCACGCAGACTATGGTAATGTTTAAAGTTTCCCAATCGTGTTGAGGCAAACTTCATAATCTTTTCAGCGGGACTATCTGTCGCTCCCAAGCCCGTCATTGGCACCATGCCCAAATTTAGATAGACATACTTTTTGGCTTTAGCATATGCAATAAGCTCAACAATCAATGCATCCATACTCCCACCTGGTGCGTCAAGCGATTTTCGGATCATATCATAAGTGCACTCATCTTTAGCATAATCGGGAATAATATTCAGAAAGGCGACAATATTATTTTGCTCATTTTTCAATACAATAATATCTTGCATAATAAGCTCATTTTCATCAAACATTCCTTGCGAAAAAACCATTTCCTTTTTATCAAATTCTTTCAACCATTCATTGGAAATCAATCTTAGCTCGTCTATAATTGCTTTTTCCTGCGGAGCTTTCAACACCTCCGTTGTAAAACCCTTTTTTTGAATTGCATTAAGTCCATTACGTAATGACTTACGGTCTTTTCCTTCTAGCTTGAATGTTTCCAATTCTAATACAGCCTCCTGTCCAATGGTGATTTTTTGCTTACGAAGAGATGAAAAATGAACCAAGCTATTTTCATCAACACGGTAATAAATGGCCTTTAAACCATTCGCATAACAATATTGATCAAATTCCTGAACCAGCTCTTCCTTATCCCCCTGCTCACAGACAGGTTCATCCAATACGATAGCAAATTCATTCGCCAAGCGATAAGCGGTAAATCCCTCCGAGACTTCTGAGAAGAACAGACTCTTATCTTTTCCCAATTTAAAGAAGTCCATCGGAGACTGTCCAAACTCAATTAGTAATTGTTCTGCATGCTCCATTTTGGAGCTACTCGAATCTTCGTCATCAATCAGCCGAGGGCGTGCAAGTGCGTAGATCAATAAGAACCAACAAAATAGTCCCAAAACTTGAGTGATGCGCAAAAATTCTTGACCAAAAACTGTTTGTGGCATCAATTCATCATCTGCAAACAACAGAAAACTCCGTGCCGTATGATATATTGATTGTCCCCATGTAAAGTCTAGCCCGAAATGTTGCTTATCAATGAAGTAAAAACTCAACACATCAAACAGGCATATCGCTATCAGAGCGACAAAAAATGTGATAAACCCAATTCTTACCCAACTAATATTACTCTTGATGCGATATTGTTTATAGCTCATTGCCAATAAAATCAAGGTCAATAAAGCAACCGATGCCTCTTCATAGTCCAATGCCTTAAACACATGTCCAAACAGCGACAAAGCACTAAACACCACGGCGATCCAGAACGCAATACGGAAACCTTTAATCAGGTATGCCGAAGTTACCAATAGTCCTAAGCCCAAAACCAGTACCATAAATTTAGAAGCATGAATTGCTTCTAGCGGCAAATAAAAACGATCTAGTTTCATACGATCAGCCAAAGGTGGTGTCAATACGGAAACAAGATTTACCACGCCTAAGAAAAATATAAGCAACGCCGGTCCAATACGTGCCAGCAATTGCTTACCACGCCATGCAAAGGCAAGGATTCCCAAGAGTAATGGAAGCCAAAATTCGAATGCCCGATAGAGAATTGTAATGCCCAATCCTTCTGCCTGCGAGTAGCCGTACGCTTTAAAAATATACAGCATGGTAAGCTCTACAGCCCCAAGGCCCCGTAGAAAAGGAGAAACAATCATCAATACGACCGAAACAGTATAGGCAATAGCCGCAGCCTCGAAGGAGTGGTCCAAACCAAGAGCATACATACTTACAAAAGCATGGGCAATACCGCAACATTCGACGACCATGGACGCCAACATAGTACCCAACAAATATTTTAGCTTGACTTCCCCTGAAAATATTTCATCGATGTTAGAGGCTACAGCAGGAAACTTTAATTCGACCCAGCGATAAATGCCTTTGTGTGTTCGAAAAGACCAGACCAGCCAAAATACGACAGCCAGGAGCAGTCCCAAAACGACCAATGAGATCCAGGCATCACCAAAATTTTTATTATGCCAGATCGTATACAATATAACAGGTACACCAATCATAAACACCGTCAGTAGTCCGACATAGCCATAAAGCGCCCCTGCTTGGTGAATTTGCGTCGTATTCAAATTTCTTTTCCGCAACTCCGTTGTTGTATATGCCAAAGAACTAATCCCACCCGCAGGAAGAAACACACTGAGTAAATTTCTCTTCAGGAAAAGATCAATGGCGATTCTCAGATTAATAGAAAGGCCGATCGCTTTAAAACTCTGCACATACATCAACCCCTGAAGCACAATATAGACGATGGTAATTCCAACTCCAACTGAAACCCAGGTTAGGTTGGCTGCGCGCAACTGCGGAATAATTGCGGCAAGCTCTTTCCGCTCATTTCTAAAAAATACAAAGGCCAATAAGATAACCAAAACAGCTATTAATTCCTTCCAATAGGTCTTTGGCGAAAAATGTCGAATCCGTTGAGCAATAGTTTTGGTCATATGATCGTTTAATGATGAATAACCTTTAAATATATTATAAACACTAAAATAAAGCTAATCGTTTGAAAATGACTAATTGTTAATTTTTCGTCAATTCTTTTCACATTAATCAGTAATTTTCCTGCATGAAAGAGAAAAAGGTTTTGTTCATCGGACTTGTGTGGCCAGAGCCAACATCTTCAGCGGCGGGTTTTCGCATGATGCAATTAATTGAAACGTTCACTACCCGCTCTTATCACATTACATTTGCTTCGGCTGCTGCGAAGTCACCTTATAGTGCCCCTTTGCAGTCTCTCGGGATACATGAACAAGCAATCGTGCTCAATAGCAATAGCTTTGACGATTTTATTACTCAACTACAGCCCGATATTGTTGTTTTTGATCGTTTTATGGTAGAAGAACAATATGGTTGGCGTGTCGCACAGCATTGTCCCGATGCACTCCGCATACTCGATACGGAAGACTTGCATTTTTTACGCCAGGCGAGACAGGCATCCGTCAAAAATAAAGGTGATTTCTCCTTTCAAGAGTTATTTACGGACACCGCTAAACGTGAAATTGCCTCTATTCTGCGAAGTGATCTCTCCTTGATTATCTCCGAATCCGAAATGAAGATTCTTATCGAAGAATTTCGAATTTCACCCGACATCCTCTATTACCTCCCTTTCCTTGAACACGAGATCAGTTCTACTGAAATTAATCAATGGAAGCCCTTTGAAGAGCGTAAGAACTTACTATTCATCGGAAATTTTATCCATGAGCCGAACTGGCATACGGTTCAATATCTAAAAACACAAATCTGGCCCCAATTACGGAAGATGCTTCCCAAAGTAGAATTGCACATTTATGGTGCCTACGCAACCCAAAAAGTACTCCAGTTAAACAACTCTAAAGAGAATTTCCTGATCAAGGGACGGGCGGAATCTGCTCGCCTTACCATGGAAAACTACCGTGTACTGGTCGCTCCAATTCAATTTGGTGCCGGCGTAAAAGGAAAGTTTATCGACGCCATGCAAACCGGCACACCATCTGTCACCACGACAGTTGGAGCAGAAGCCATGAAGGGTAATTTGGACTGGAATGGTTTTATCGAAGACGATCCCGAAACTTTCTGCCGAAAGACAGTTGAGCTCTACGAAAACGAAGATCTTTGGAAAACGGCCCAAGAACATGGCATCCGTATTATCAACGAACGTTATGAGAAACGAAAGTATCAGGCCGACTTTATGACGAATCTATCTTTGCTAAAAGTGCAGATTGACAGGCACCGCCAACAAAACTTTATTAGTCAGATATTGTTGCACCACACGATGCAGAGCACAAAATATATGTCTTTATGGATTGAGGAAAAAAATAAATAGATCTTTAGTTGACTTCACGCCACCAGGGCGCGTATACTGTATCTAATCTATTAAAATGGATCATTTCCCCTATTTTTGGTGTAAGGAGAGTGATCTGTTCTTTGTTCGCTGTCTCGTAAAATTTCTCCATTGGCTCTTTCCAGTCGTGCATAGCTAACGCGAACTTAGAAGAATGAACGGGCAAAATAACTTGAGCTTTCAGATCCTTCGTTTCAGCAGCCCATTCGTCAGGTAAGGAATGGATATAATGCCAGGCATCGTTATACTGGCCATTTTCCAAGATTGCTAAATCAAATGGACCGAACTGGTCACCTATCTTTTTGAAGTGCTTACCATATCCGCTGTCTCCACCCAAGAAAATAGTGTACTGGGAAGTCTTTAACACAAAGGATGTCCACAAGGTATTATTCCGTGTAAATCTTCGTCCCGAAAAGTGCCTTGCGGGTGTGAAGGTTACCTGAAAATCGGGCGCCAGTTTTATCTGGTCGTACCAATCACCCTCGATGATCTGATCGGCCTTATATCCCCAAGACTCAAAATGCGCCCCCACGCCAAGACCACAAATCACCTGACCGACTTTATCCCTCAATTTCACAACAGTATCATAGTCCAGATGATCGTAATGATCATGAGAGATAAACAAATAGTCAATTTTCGGAAAAACCATCGTCGCATAGTCGACAGACATCTTAAATGCTTTATTACTACCTGGGATAGGAGAAGCATTTTGGCTGAACACCGGATCAACCAATATTAATTTCCCATCTAACTTCATCAGGTAGGAGGAGTGACCAAACCAAATCAGAACGTCATCTGCGGGAAGATGCGCTAAATCGCATTCCATAGCAGGCAATACATTGATCGGTTTCAAGTGGGGATTTTTGTTGAAAAGGAAATCCCACAGCAAAGAGGCCATATTGACATCGCCTTTCAACGACGGCGTTACCTCGAGATTATGAAAAATACCATTTTTAAAATTTGGTGACTGTTTCATCCGCTCCAGTCGAGCTCCTTTGAAACTTCCTCCAAACATTGGATGAACAAAATAATAGAGTACTCCACTGATGAGAACAATCAATAGAGCCCCTAAAATAATCCATCCCATATTCCGCATCAGAAATTATTCTTCCACATCATGGATTCCACCGGACGGATGGTTTTGCCATTGTATTTTGCGTTACCTTTGGTATTATAAAATGTCTCGATATCGCCTTCTACAGCAAAATAGATCAATTGTCCAATAGGCATTCCCGCGTAAACCCGAACAGGTTGGGCAACCGAAATTTCCAAGGTCCAGGTATTACAGAAACCGACGTCACCCTTCCCTGCAGTTGCATGGATATCTATCCCTAAGCGACCAGTGCTCGATTTGCCCTCTAAAAAAGGAACATGCTTATGCGTTTCGGTGTACTCTTGCGTAACGCCTAAATAAAGGGTATTGGGTTCCAATACAAAACCTTCTTCCGGGATTTCAAAATGCTGAATTTCATTGTGTTTCTTGGCATCAAGTACACGGTCTGCATACGTTGCCAAATATTTCCCCAAATGCACATCGTAGGAATTTGTTCCCAAACATTTACGATCAAATGGTTGAATGACAATACTGCCATTTTCAATCTCTTCGAGAATTCTTTTATCAGATAAAATCATGTGTATCAAAATAGCAAAAGCGTCAGGCAATGCTATACAAATTCAAAAATACAGTTCTCCCACTAATTTTACTTCATTTTTCAAAACAAAAATCTGCGATTTGTTTTTTAAATTTGGGTATGAGTCTAGTGTATCTACGTGAAATTGATAATCAAACCAAATTTGCAATTTGGCGAATTGAGGAATCGGACGACGATTTGCTGTCGAAACTTCAATTGGATGAACGTGAAAAAGCAAAATTAGGGTCCTTCAATAAAGGGAAAAGACGGTTACATTGGCTTGCCACCCGTGTGCTATTGCGAACCTTATTAAACACATCCCGCTACATCGAATGTCCTTCGGATGCAAATGGCAAGCCTTATCTCGCTAATTTTCCCCAAAAAATATCACTTTCACACTCATTTGATTACGCTGCAGCAATGATCAGTACAAAAGGTGAAGTTGGTATCGACATGGAAATCATCAAAACAAAAGTAGAGCGCATCCAACATAAGTTTCTAAAACCTGCGGAGCTTGCATTCATCGCCCAGGATGATAGCCGATATGAGCAGCTTTATGCTTGCTGGTGCGCCAAAGAAGCGATTTATAAACTTCAAGGCAATGCAGGGGTCTCCTTCTTGAACAACATGACCATACAACCATTCGAATACCAAACGCAAGGTATATTAAAACTTGAACTCGACAGCGATCAAAACAAGCATATTTATGATGTACATTATGAGAAGTTCAATGAATATATGCTCGCTTACGCTGTAGAATAAGTCCTTTAAAAAAATAATTTTTCTCAATTTCAATGAATTAGCACACAGACAGCACTTTTTTTTTTGTGCTTTTTGAAAAAGCTTCTATATTTGCATCATCGAAAACGATATGGCCCGTTCGTCTAGGGGTTAGGACGCAAGATTTTCATTCTTGAAACAGGGGTTCGATTCCCCTACGGGCTACAAAAAGCGACTTCAAAAGAGTCGCTTTTTTAGTTTTTATCTAAGTGCTCAATACCAAATTCAGGAAACAGGCAAACAGATTTTTAAAGGGGCTTTCAATAAAATTTAATTCTTTAAAATTTTCGCTTTTTCCGCGTCAAATTCCTCCTGGCTTATAATTCCCGCGTCCAACAGATCTTTTAAATCAAATAGAGCCTTTTTCTTCATTCCCATATCCACGTTTGATAAGGGTTCAGTGAATACTTTTTTCTCTGGAAGGCCGGGCTCACCTTTTAGGGGATCGGTCTGTGCGCCGGCATCAATCAATAATGCCGTTATTTCATTAAATCCTTGCATATTGGAATAATCTATTGCTTTCTGTTCCAATACATTCGTTATATCTGTAACGGAGCCATTAGATAAGAGATACCGCAACACATCTTTTTTACCATAGGCAGCAGCATAATGAAGCGCAGTATTGCCGGTAGCATCCTGTTTATCAATTGTTGCACCACTGTCTAAAAGTTGTTTGACCAAAGACAGATAACCCATTTTTGTAGCTGTATGCAGTAATGTTTCTCCTGCATAATGAGGTTCAAAACCAAGAATAAAGATACGCCCCCCTGTCCGTTCGATCAACCTTTCCAAATATTTACCGTCCTTTCCATCAAATGAGTCTACAGGACGCGCATAATCTGCAGAGAGGCCTCTTTCTAAAAATAAAGCGAGAAGCTCTTTTTGATTGCTATTACAAACATACCACACAGGAGAAATTCCCTCGGCAGATTCAGCAAAAATATCGCTCCCCTGCTCCAGTAACTTCTGAGCAAGAATACGGTTTCCATTTTTTACTGCGAGCAGCAAGGGACCTTCACTTAAGTCATTCAGAATATTGACAGATGCACCGTTATCCAACAACATATTGACAATAGGAACGGAGCCCAGAACCACCGCCAAATTTAGGGCCGTATTACCCTCCTTGTCAGAGATATCTACACGAGCACCATTTTCAATAAGCCGCTGTACCACTGGCGGATATTTTGCCTGCACAGCCAATAGTAGTGGTGATTCAGCACTATTGTTCAACGCGTTTACGTCTAATCCCTGTGCAATCAGTTTTTCAGCCATTTCCTGTTGCCCTGTTCGAGCTGTAATATGGAGCAAGCTATTTCCCAAAAAGTCGTTGATCAGAATATTAGCATTATTTTCCAATAAATAGACTGCTGTTTGTTTTTGCTTTTGTAACAGGGCAAAATATAAGGGGGTTTCCCCCCGATGATCCTCGTAGTCCACTGTGGCTCCAGCCTCAACCAGCTTTCTCACCAAATCCAAATAACCTCGATGCGCCGCATAATGCAATGCTGTCCGTCCCATTTCATCAGTGTAAGATACATCAACTTGATTTTTCTCCAATAATATTTCCGCTATTTTACGTTTTCCGCTTTCACACGCTATTATAAATGACTGAGACATAACAATTTTTTCTGTTTTTTTATTGTTTTAATAACCATTCGACTGTCTTTACCTTTATATTATCCTCCATAGCATAATCGACAGCTTTTTTATCCATTATATTTTCCAATTGAGGATCGATTCCTTCACCGACAAGATATTTTACTTTTTTATAAAGGTCTCGGGCTCTATTTTCATCGTAATTGAGGTTTACTTGACAAATTTTATGCAATAGTGTATTACCCTCGTTATCCGCATAACTGAGGTCTAGATATCCTCTGTCCATAATTTCCTGTACAACTAGGACTGATTTTTCTGCTAGCCAATCTACGCCTGTTTTTTCTTTCTGATACCAAAGTGATGCAGCTGTCAAATCTGCCCCATGTTCCAAAAGTAAGATCAGCACACTCAGATTAGTCTCGCTATCAGTATGCATCATGCGAAGGAATGCATTGAGTAGGTTTTCTCCTTGTTTATTGACGCTATGAAAATCTGGACTTCCATAATTGAGAAGGGGAACGAGCAGATCTGGATTAAAATGCCTTACTGCTGCATAATAAAATGAACTTTCGCCATGCCAATCCTTTAGCCCTGGATCTGCTCCCGCATTGAGTAATTTAATCACAACATCAGTTTTCAATGTATCAACAGCCATGTGCAGGGCTGTTTTTTGTTCAACATTGCCGATATTCGGGTCTAAACCTTCAACTAACAGCCAGTCTACGAGCTCGCTAATACGTTCATTGGACTGCATACGTAGGCTACAAACTTTAAAAAGCAACGTTTGTCCATACTGATCCATCCGCTGCAGGTCGGCACCTGCCTCAAAAATAAGCTTTAAGAAAGGAATAACCACATTTTCCTGTAATGCATATTCCAATAAAGTAATGCCACCTACTTCTTCGTTGATATCATCTATCTGTGCTAAATAGCCTTTCATCCAAATTAAATGGGCTTCAAGCTGCACTTCGGATGCAATCTGAGGTTTGAATAGCGTATTAATCACGGATGTGCTAAAACGATCATAATCGTATAGATCAGTTGAGATTAGTCCTTTTTTTACAAAATGATCCAAGACTCCATAATGCTGGGCTCTAATCAATTGGCTCACTAAACTATTCAATTCGTAATCGTGAAAGTCAACTCTATTATTTGCTTCTGCAACAATCCGTTCCATCTCCGCGATTTCACCTTTACGTGAAAATTCAGCAAGCGTCCTTAATTCATTATTTGTCATTTTTTACTTCTGTTAGTCTAAAGAAAAGAAATCCGCATGATTAAATTGAAAACGATTTAACTAGAAAAATAGTATAACAGGCACTTGATAGTAACAACAGAATCACCATAAGCCTTTAAACTGCAGGAATATAAAAAAGTTACTCCGGAAAATGGAGTGGCCTTCAACTATATCAGATTGAAAGTTAGTCTATAATTGATTTATGCCAAAGGTCTGTAACAGGATGTATCCTGTCACAGACCTTTGGCATATAATTCTGCAATAGCGGATGAAGTTGAACGATTAGCCTTAGGCTGATGCGTTAAATTTTTCCAAAGCGATCTTCTAACTAATAGATCGCTTTGGGTTCGGATTTTTCTTGCGCTTCTTTGTAGCGCAATACCTGCGATAGAATTGCCGGATTTTCGATCACTTTAGGCCTAAACTTTGTACTGTTCATATACGCTAATATGGAGCTCAACAGCTGTCTTGCAACGGGCCTATTGGCTAGATCCGCCTCCATATCGAACGAAGCGATCATCAGCTTGCCTGATCCTACCGTCCCTTCAAAAAGAGATGCTAATCTTCTATTATTGGCAAAGTTATCAATGAGCTCTACAACTGCATGTCCACCTTTGACCTGATCCGTAATCATCGTAGTCGATTTAATTTGGAGATCCCACCATTGCCAATCCGTATGATTATCTGTCGGGAAATCGGCAAATACAGGATGTTTAGGATCACAAAGCAAGCCCATTGTACCAGCCTGTTTTGGAAAGTGTACCGGGCTCCAAAAAACAGGAACGAACTTCCCTTCAATACCGCTTATTTTCTTCCAATCGGGATTTAAAAGCACTTTTTTCCCTTCTTTCAGCAAGTGCATTGCTTCCTCCAATTCGCGCGTATAGCTAACTTCCCCAAAATTAACGGCTACCTTCTGAGGATACACCCAAATATTCCAATGATTTTCGTATGAAGTACCCTCAAGTTTAAGTTGAATCGTCAATTTCTTCGCCTGTCCAATTGTTTGTAATGGTACTTCTAAATGCCCCACATTGCCTTGATGTCCTTTTCCAATGGTTGACTGAAAATGTCCCTGTGCGACTATTTTTCCCGCATCTTTCAGGAACCAACTAATCCCCTGATTCTTCAAAATCTCCTGTCCATAATTACTCACATCTATAGAAGCTTTGAACGTTTCATCGTTGGTATATACAGCTTTCGCAAACTGAAGCAAAGGCACTACTGGAGCACTAAATTGTCGAAATTCTGCCGCAGAGAGAATATGTTTGCTGTCCCAAAAAGCATCTAATAAGCCTACCAATGCCGTTCCCTGACCAGGGAAATCGTGAAGATCAAGGAGCTGATAACCACTGATACCCGGTGTCTTCAACGCTCTTTCCATCTCCTCTTTGTACAGCATAGCTGCCAATTTTCCCGAGGACATCGTATATGCGCTGGCCTTATGTAATAATCCTTTTTGTTTTAGATCTTCTGCTACAGAAATGAAGTTTAACGGTTTTAAAACACCTTTATATTTTTTGATTTCGGCGAGATTGGGATAGACAGCATATTGTCCAATTTCGTGCGTCACGACCGGAATCGAAATTCCTTCCAAAGAATTGCTGTAGTTTTTATTGAATGTAGGTGCTTCGCTATTAAATACACCTTGTCCCCGCACCCAGCCCCTGGCTGTCCACTGGGTAATCAGATAATCATCATAGGGTTCTTCCTTCACACCATGCCCTTGCTGGAATGTAAAAGAAGTTGCCGCATAAAGATGCCGTTTGTCTTTTTCCTTTACGTATTTTACCAGATCATTCAGCGCATTGAAATCACCACTCAACTCATTACCCATACTCCAAAAACAAAAGGACGGATGATTTCCATAAGTCTGCATTATTCGATCGGCCTCTTCATAGAGAAAATTCATCACTCCCTCATCTTTACCAAGATTATTCTCCCAGATTGGCAACTCAATTTGAAGATAGAATCCCAATTCGTCGGCAACAGCAAAGGCCGCCTCAGGAGGACACCATGAATGAAACCTCAGATGATTTAGCCCCCATTCGCGCGCTGTCACAAAGACTTTTCTCCAACCGGCCTTATCCATCGGCGGATGTCCCGTTAACGGGAAGATACTGCATTCCAATGTTCCCCTCAAAAATAAAGGCTCACCATTGACTTTTAGCATGGTCCCATCCGTAGAAAGCTCACGCATACCTATTGAGGTACTTAATGTTGATACGGCATCTATGGTTTTCAATTCCAGATTGATGTCGTACAAATGCGGTGAAAATTCGCTCCAAAGTTTCAGTTTGTCACCAAGAAGGTAGTTTAGATTGATCGCTGAATCCCCTGGCGACAGCTGAATGGTTCTTTCAACGGATGGTAGGGAACCCATTTTGTCTTTTACCTTTATTTTCAGTTTACCGACAACGGCCTTTGCAAGTTTATTACGGAGATTGATCTGCAGATTGATTTCCTTTTTCGCTAGATTAGGGCTCGCATACACAGACTTCAGACGCACCGCATCGTAGACCTGAATAGCAATCTTTCCAAGAATGCCATTCCAAATAATTTGGGTGTGATCGGTATAAGCATGCGCCATATCATCAACGCTGATTGGGAGCTTCTTCCTGTTATCTATGCGGATTGTCAACCGATGTTTCTTTCCTGCTTTCAGTAGCGAACTTAAGTCAAACTCATGCGGACTGACAAGGCTGCGTTGCTTTTGTACTACTGCTATCCCATCGATCCAAACCATAGACTCCCAAAGAACACGCTCGAGGGTTAAGATCATCTCCTTACCTGCCCAACCTGCCGGGATTGAAAGTTCCCGCGTATACCATACTGCCCCCACATAACGATGTGTTCGCGTTAAATGCGAAAGCTGAGGTTTGGCAAGAGCAGGTGTCAATGTATTTACGGTTCCTAAACCCGCATCATCAGTTGTTCCTGGTAATCTGATCGATGTTTCGAACGATTTACCAGCCCAACCATGCTCGATACCGACATCTTCGGGATCCAGCCGAACTTTCCACTCTCCTGCAAGATCAAGACGATTTAGTCCATCTGCCCAGACCGTATAACTTTGAAATAGAACGACGAATACAATGATATAGCGATACATACTGAAATTAATTCTTTAAAGAAGTTTCACCTAAGAAAGAGTGTATAATGGCCTGGCTCCCTTGGTGATTGGGATCCAACTGCTGCACTTGTGCCAAATAATCCATTGCCATAGCACGATCTCCATTCCCCAAATACCCCAATCCCATGACATACAGACAATGTATTTTATTCTTATGATCTAGATCTTCCTCCCAAATATCCATATCAGGCAAGGAAACTGCAAAATAATCTATTTTAAAGGGCTTGTCAATAAATAACTTTCCATGATCTATTAAACATTGAAAACGTTGTTCAGCTCGCACTGGATCACCAAGCTCATGCCAGGCTAAACCTTGATAAAATATCTTATCTGGTTGTGGATCATTATAGAAAAGGGCCTGCTGGGGTTCATCAGCACCTTCTGTTGCTTTATAGAAATAAACTTTAGCTTCTTCGTCCATCCCCAATAAACGATAGACGAGTCCCTTATAATAGTGAACATCGTTTTCTTCCATTGTAATCAGCTTACCTTCACCAAGGTTATGTGGATAATAATCAAGCGCCTTTAGCAAGGAAAGCGCCTGTTGCGGCTCGTTTTGCAGTATCGATTTTTTGGCCAATTCCAGCTGACATATGGTGTATTGACGAGAGACCTTACCTTCCCCTCCTTCCCAGGGCTTAAACTGCCGGGAAGCAAGCAACGTTTTCGCGCTCTCATATTCACCCAAGAGATTAAACAGGGTGATCCGCTCCAAGAATAGATCATCTCTAAGCATCACCAAATCCGGATATCGATCGAGCAGGGCCAACCTTTCTTTGTAAGAGCGTCCCTCCTTCTTGTAGAGCTGATGAAGCTCCATGAGTAAACGTGCATCAGTTTCATCCAATGAAAATGCGCTCTCCAATAGGGGCAAGGCTTCTTTCTTCTTGTTTATCCGATTATAATAAGCTAAGGCCAAATTACGATAAACGGTAGGAAACTGTCCATCCAATTGGATAGCATGCTCCCAACAGTCAACAGCATCCTGATGCTGTCTTTTACCATACCAAAGATTGCCCAAATAATACGAGGCCTTTGCGTCAGCACTATTTAAAACTAGGGCATGTCGGAGAATTGCAATCTCTTCAAAACGATTTGGAAAACAATAAGTCGGATCCATAACGGCGGCTTGATCACAATACGTTTTTGCCTTGTCATGCAAGCCCAGATGAGTCGCAAAATACCCTAGTGTATAATATACCATAGGGTAAACTAAGGTTACGTCTTCAATAGTTTTTTCAAGGAGTAAAGATGCTTCTTCATACAGACCGGCATGAGCAAAATCCAATGCATATTCTATCGCACTATGAATATTAACGCGCGCTAAATCGAGAATAGGAGAAAATATCGATTCTTCTTGTGTTAACAGGTACCATTCGAATCGACAGCCCATATTAAACGGATCCAATTCCATTGATTCTTGAATCCATGCTAAAGCAGCATCTTTTGCCCCGATTTTTCTTAAAATAGAGGCCTTCAGCTGTCTTCCTTTATGGTGATACCAGTTTCTGCTCAATGACTGATCTATTTTTTCCAAAGCAGCTTTCCAATCACCTCTCTTGGCATCTATTTGTGCCAAGCCAAAATAGCCAGAATCCTTCCACGCGGCATTCCATGTTGCTTTGTAGAAAGCTGCATATGCCCCATTCAGATCCCCAGATAGTTGCAGAGCTACACCAAGGTTGTAGTAAGGTTCTCCATCATAAGGATTGGGATTACGTTCCGTAGCGCGAGCGATCGCGGTCTCAAAATAAGTAATGGACTCCTCTATCTTACCGTTCCGCAACAAGAAAGCGCCCATTGCATTATTACATCTGATGTCGTTCGGTTCACGTCGCAGAGCCTCCTTATAATAATCCAATGGATTATAAGTTGCATGTCGGTACTGCTCCAGATGCTGTCCTGTCAAAAACAATTCTTCGATAGAACAAATGTCTTCGGGCAGCAATGCTGCCTGTGCTGGTTTGGGTATATCTTCAGCATCCTTCGGCTGTTCTTGCTGGTAGACCAATATTTCATGGTTATTTTTATCATACACAGTCAATATGAGTTCGGTTGGTACACTGTCCAATCCAGCAACACTTTGGGTATAAATATTCCGAGGAGAACAAGTCACTTGTTCGTCCAAATAGATTTTACCGGCCGTATTACGTAACAAAACACGTATACTTTCATACCTCCCTGTTGTATACAAGACAATGTGAGCAGTCTGCTCCCTAACCTCCATATTGAGCACCGCATCTTTTGTTGCATTTTTCACCTGTCCGACTTCTGCGTATGGCATAAAATACTGAGACCAGGATTTCACTTCGTAAGGTTGTAACCAAGCAAAATCAGGCTGATTATCTGTATATACACCAGCCATCAATTCAATGTATGGTCCATTTTCATCTGTCAGGTTTCTATCCCAAGCGACACCAAAGTCACCATTTCCCCAGGTCCACTGTTTTTTCCCAGGTGAAATGTGATGGTCAGCCACATGTAACATCCCCGCATTGGTAGCACCAGCCTCATAGCCGCCAACGAAGTTGTATTTCGATTGAATGGCCATATAGGATGTCGGAACAGGAATATTTTTGTATTGTGCAATATCAACACCTCCCGAGTAATCGTACTTGTAATAGGTTCCCGTAGCAATCGGGAAAGAAGAGACCTCTCGCTTTCCATGATCAAAAACGGCATTGACATCGGGAGGGAACACGGAATAATAGTCGTCATTCACAACAACAGCCGGATTGGCCCACCACAGAAAAGTTTGTGGCAATGCTGTCCGGTTATACACCTGAACCTTGATTTCCAGATACGCTTTGTCGGGATGCAAAGTAAATCCCTGCATGGCCTTCATCCGAAACATACGCTCGATTTCGTTGCACCAAACCGTAATACTTCCATCGCTGTTGTGTTCGATTAAATGCTCTGTGGGCATAAATGTAGTCGGTCTATGATGCTGGGGCCAATTAAATTCAATCCCTCCGGAAATCCAAGGACCAGTGAGCCCAACCAAAGCGGGCTTGATAACTTCATTATAGTAAACGAAATGTCGTTCTCGAACTTTATCATAAGCCATATGAACCCGTCCACCTAAAGCTGGAAGAATCATCACCTTGATATATTCATTTTCAAGAAATAGCGCTTGATAGATCTTGTTTCGCTTCTGATCGCTAATTTTCTCTATGATCGGATAGGGATATACTACCCCCGAGCTACCTTGGTATACGCGCTTTTCGGCAAATATGGGATTCTTCTCCATCGTCCCAATCTCGTATGTTGGAATCGCAACCTGCTCCTCCCATGCTTTTACGATCCCTTTCTGGTCAACTGTTGATTTTATGAGGTAACGCGTCAATTCTGTCATTTTCTTAATACGCTAATAGGTTTATATAGGTCGAGTTGATTATCCTAGTGCCAATTATCTTTCAAGTTCTTGTTCAATTTCTTCTAAGCTTTTTCCTTTGGTCTCTTTCAGTCGGCTCCATAGAAACAGATAACCGATAAAACAGACTCCACCATACAGCCAGAATGTACCAGCTGCGCCCAGATTTTGATTCAGTAAAGGAAAAGTATAAGTGAGCACAAAACATGCAATCCATAGTAATGATGTCGCGATCGCCATCGCCTGCGCCCTTACAGCGGTAGGGAATATTTCGGCGATGATTACCCAAGTAACAGGTGCCAAAGTCATCGCATACACCGCAATTCCGGCTAACACAAGAAGAAGCACGAAAATGCCACTGCAATTGAAATAATAACAAGCCCCTAGGGCAATATAAATCACAAAAAGCCCTGCTGATCCGAAGAGCATCAATGCACGGCGACCAATTCGATCGACCAGATACATGCCGATGAATGTAAAAATTACATTGATCACTCCAGTGATAATAATATTGAAAAGCATCCCCGAAACGGTATATCCAGCAGCCGTAAAAATTTCTTGGGCATAATTAAAAATAACATTAATCCCACACCATTGCTGAAAGACCGCAATAAAACTCCCGAGCAACAACAACCGCAGCAACTTGCCCTGGAATAAATTTCTTTTTCGGGCTTTACCCTGATTTAGTTCAGCCGCCTCGGCAATAGATCGTATATTTTCTGCTGCATATTCATCTCCACCCATGCGTAAAAACACACGCTTTGCCTGTTCATGCCTCCCTTTCGTATACAACCAACGGGGGCTTTCGGGAATCAGGAAAAGCAGCACTAAAAAAACGACCGCTGGGATCGCTCCTGCCCAAAACATCCATCTCCACCCCTCTTGCCCATTCCAGGTTTCTAGAATAGATTCTCCAGCTAAAATGGGCTTTGCAATGAGCCAATTGACCACTTGCGCTGCAAGTATGCCCAGTACAATGGTTAATTGATTGACCGATACAAATTTTCCCCGACTTTCCGCAGGGGCGATTTCCGCGATATACATCGGAGCCAAATTGGAGGCTACACCAATACCTATCCCGCCCAAAATCCGATAAATAATAAAGGTATCAAGTTCGGACGCCATGCCGGTTCCCAATGCAGAAATTATAAATAAAATTGCGGCTGTATAAATCAGTGGTTTTCGACCATAGCGATCTGCCAGTCCCCCCGAGAGCAATACACCAACAAAGCTTCCCACAATCGCCGAAGACATGGCCCATCCCTGCAATGCAGGATCGGATTCCAAATGAAAATAAGCTTCGTAAAATGGTTTCGCACCTCCAATAACTACCCAATCATATCCAAATAGAAATCCACCAATAGCAGCCACAAAAGTGATCAATAGCAGATAGGTTGTTGCAGTCTTTTGCATAAGAGTTTACATATTTAGATTTACTTAGGTAAAAGTAATGGATTACTTGGGGAGAATCATGTAAGTGAACACGATAAACATGTAAAATATTACTATTTTTATAAGGATAACCAAAAACAAGCTCGATTTATGAAACAAAACCAAGATGTCATCGCTGAAGGATTCAAAGGAGAAAAGGCAATTGTCCTTCCCTATGCCGTATGCAACTACCAGACAGACAATAACATCACAACAAAATTACACATCACACATATCGGCTATTATCCCAATGCAAAAAAACATTATCGCGATCGTCAGGAAGGATGCAAGGAATATATTCTGATTTATTGCGAAAAAGGAAGTGGTTGGATAAAACAGGATGATACAACGCACAACCTCAATAGAAATGATATATATATCATACCGAGAGATAGTGCACATTGCTATGGCGCAAAATCAAATGATCCCTGGAGTATCTATTGGATTCATTTCGCCGGGACAGATGCGGCTCTTTTTAAACATATCATGGGCCAAGTGATTCATATCGTTGATGCGGATTCAAACAAACATGCCAACCGCATCCAGCTCTTCGAGAGCATCTACAAAAATCTGGAAATGGGGTACAGCCCAGAAAATTTGGAGTATACGAGTTTTTGCTTTCAATATTTTTTAGCTTCCATTCAATATCAGGCGCAGTTTAGAGAAAGCAACCGAATTCAAGTAGATAATATCATACAGGACATCATTATATTTATGAAAGACAATCTGGAGAACAATATCAATTTGGAAGAGATTGCCGCACATTTCAACTATTCTAAATCACATCTTATTAACTTGTTCAAGCAGAAAACGTCTTACCCCCCCATGGTGTATTACAATCAACTACGGATGCAAAGAGCTTGCTCTTACTTGCAATTTACGCTACTCAAGATTAAAGAAATCGCATTTAAACTCCACTTTTATGATCCCTTTCATTTTTCAAAAGCGTTTACACGAGAAATGAAAATGTCGCCACAAGAATACCGAAAAAAATATCAAAAATAATGGCAGTTAAACCCTTCAGATTCATAAGCCATCTAGATCAGTTACCTCTAAACAATTGGTTATAAACGATTGGCTCTCCATCCGAACATCTTTTCTTGGCGCTATCTCATCTCTTCATCGACATTCAAACCTGCCAATGCACAACGTATAGCATTTAACGAAGTATTGCGGCATTATTCAAAATTGGGTGTCCTTTTCGCTAAAAATGCTGAAACACCTTCTTTGAAATCGTCTGTTCCGAACAGATGTCCAAAGGCATCCATTTCCACCTTATTCCCATTCTGTTGTTTATCTTCAGCGGCGTTAATGGCTGCAATAGCATTTGCCACCGCAACACGCGAGCGGGTAAATATCTTTTGGAGTATTTCCTCCGCTCGAGCAATTAGTTTATCCTGTGCGATCACCTCATTGACCAGTCCTAGTTCATAAGCTCGCTGCGCATCAATCATATCGCCCGTTAAAATCATTTGCATAGCCTGTCCTTTTCCGATCAATTTGGGCAAACGCTGCGTACCTCCGTAACCGGGAATCAGCCCCAAAGAAACCTCCGGAAGTCCCATTCTGGCATTTTCAGAAGCGATACGAATATGGCAAGCTAAAGCCATCTCGAGTCCTCCGCCTAAAGCATATCCATTTATAGCAGCAATAACTGGCTTCGGGGAAGCTTCGATAAGATCCGTAAAAATAATATGTCCTCTTTCACTAAGCCATCGTGCCTGAATCACAGACAAATCCATAAATTCCTTGATATCCGCGCCCGCGGCAAATGCTTTATGTCCGGCGCCAGTCAGGATAATACCCCTTACATGATCATCGGAATTGAAATGTTTGAAGATATCTTGCAATTCATCAAGCGTTTCCTGATTTAAGGCATTCAGTTGCGGCTCGCGATTAATGATGACATAGCCAATACTATCTTTAATGGCATACTTTAAATTTGAATATTGAACCATAATTGCTAAAAATTAAAATGTAAGGATGCCGTAAAAGTATCAGAAGGAACTCCTTCACCGCCTTTATAGCTTAATCTCTTTTTATACTCTAATCTAATCAATTTAAAGATATTATCCACCCCCACAAGTCCTTCTACATAAGGTTTGTTACGCACTGCTTTTGTTTGAATAATACCATCCTTGTCCGCTTCAAACTGAATATTTTCGGGCGTAACAAAGGGATTGTTGGCATCGCTTAACTTTCCATAAAAAGCCTTGAATCCTGTTACTTCACGCCACTTTAACCGTCTGAACAAAGGAATTCTATTAAAAAAGAAACCATTCCAATTGTGGTAATAAGTCAATTTCAAAAACTGGTCTGAAACAAATTCCGAGGTCGCCATCAAGTCAAAATTCACCAACGGCCCCTGCTTATCTTTAGTGACTTCTGGAAGTTCCAGTAAGGTATAAGGCAGATGTTTCCCCCAAATTCTCCCGCCTGAGAATTCAAAATCAGCCTGCCCTGCTGGCGATAAGAACAATCGTTTGAACACACTGAACCGCAACGCATCATAACTATAATCTGCCCCCCAAAATCCTTTCAGGCCTTTATTATATTGCAGGGTAAAAATGGGATATTTATTTTCTACTGTTCCCCTGTCGAGATTATGATAAGTAAATTCTTCATTCGGAGCCCAACGCAAAATTAGCTGTAGATCATTTGTATTTACTTGGCGGACTGTATCGGGTGAAGGTAGACTATTGATATAAAACAAATCACCGCGAGGTTGTCTGCGGGTATGTGTAAATGCCGTTCCTACACTAATATGGTTCCCAAATTCGATCAGATGATCGAGACGATAGATATCATTAAACTGCCATTTATTAGGCCTGTTTTTTCCAAAAGAACGGAAGAAACCATCTCCTTTTAAAAAACCCAAACCTCGCCCCGGTTCCATAACGTCGTGCTGTACGGTAAAGCGCAAATAATTTGCCGGAAACTGAACAATACGTTCTCCATTTAAAGTAAATGCCGTACTCAGGTAGTATTTTAGCGCTTTGTCTTTATCGCCATAGGCTGTGTATCCTTCAATGTAGGCCTTTTCCGAAAACAAGCGTGTTGTTCGACCACTCATCCTAAAACGATTCCCTTCGTAATTATTACGGCTATAAAGATATTCCAGTGGACCAAACTCAACTTTCCCGGCATTATAATACCCCTTTGCCAATAAATAGCCCAATGCTACTAACTGATTAAAAGAACGCATATTCTGTACCGAATCAACTTTTTGATATGCTCCTAATTCAGCATGGCTTAATGGGCTTGGCCTGACCTCTACTATGCGTACATGCGGTGCGGACTGGAGGAGATATCTTTTTTCAACAGGTACACCAGCAAAATTCTCATTCGAAATAGAATCGGTGCGATGTCCTAAGTATTGGGTTTCCCTGCGCCCATACAATACATCCGACTTGCTCCCGCCAAATAACATTTTCAGGTCTGCATGAACGGGAAGCATGCTACCGTTTTTAAATTCGCTATAGCTGAGATCTATCTGCACGTCATTTATCCAATTGATATTTGCAGTACGTCCGATATTCAATGTCGCGCGATGAACCGCATACCTTGTATCATCTGAGATCAGTAGATCACCATAGAAGAGCAGATCAATTTCCGATTTACCTTCAAAATGGAGTTCAATATAATCCTTCCCCTCGATCTTTATCGTATCTTGAATTTTGTACCTATAAAACGCTGTAGCACCGGAAGCAATTGGACTTAAGACTCCTTTGTTCGTGATCTGAATTGTATTATCATAGAGATCAACATCACGGAGTATCGTCTGGAACCGTGTCTGCCAATTATCATTGTTAAAAAAGCGTGGATTTAATTCGGTCTGATTGTGGCTGATGACAATCTTCTTACTACGATCTGGATTATGGGATGAATAGATATTGGCATAGTTTTCTTCCAAATAAAAGGGTGCAATGGTCTGCCCCCTAAAAGCTGTAGAATCGACATTTTCAAAGAGGAATCGGAATGGTTTCGGAAATTTTTTCGCTTTATCCTCAGGATTGACAAAACCAAATTGCGTCTTCTCATATTCGTCAAAACGAATTTCAGGTATACGGGTATAATGATTTTGTGGTCGATGTGCTATCACCTGTTCGATCAGTGCAATAGCTGGATCTTTAGGCTTTTTGTTTTTTCTATTGACCACGACCTCCTCTAATGTATTATTCGAGGCAATTAAATGCACCGTCAACATAGAATCTTGTAACCGACGAACATCCACTGTCCGCCGCTCATACCCCACTGCTCCAAATACAAGCTGTCTGTATTTCTTGATATCTTGAATCTTAAAATACCCAAGGGTATCGCTGCTACCACCGCGATCTTCCCCAAGCCAGTTGATTGAAACCCTTGAAATGCCGTTGCCTGTTTGTGCATCAACGACCTTTCCACGAATAAAGTCCTGTGCAATTACTTGTTCGCAGATAACGAAGAAAAGTAACACACATAAAACATGAATCGAAAAAGATTTAACACACACTTTAAACGCCATCTGCAATTTGATAGGATTTCTTTTTTACAATATACAATTTGTATGCAAGAGTTATACCAATAAAAATAAAAAAAGCACAGCGAAATCGCCATGCTCTAATAAACAACAAGTATTTTAACAGAAACTTTATATTAATTTTAAAAGGCAGTCTGGATATACCCCAATTAAGATGGTAAGCATTACGGCAAGGAATAATACCAATGAATAATTCCACTGCACATTGACACAGGATTCGTCACTGTCTCTAAAGTACATCGCAACGACAACTTTTAAGTAGTAATACACGGCAATGCCTGCATTGATTACCGCCAATACGAGCAAAACAATATGATAATTTTCCATAACAGAAGAAAACATCATAAACTTACCGATAAATCCAGCTGTCAGTGGTATTCCCGCAAGAGAAAGCATGGCTATCGTGATAGCAAATGCGAGCAAAGGATTTCGTTTACCCAAGCCATTAAAAGCTTCAAAATGCTCAGAGCCGGTCGTTTTCTTTACAAGGATCAATCCCGTAAAGGCAACAATGGTTGCCAGCGAATAGGCAAGGCCATAAGCAAAGATACTATTAGCCGAAGTGGCCCCTACTGCTACAATCGCAAATAACATATACCCAGCATGCGAAACACTTGAATAAGCAAGCATACGTTTGAAGGAAGATTGCATTAATGCAGAAATATTTCCAACAAATAAGGTGAGAACAGCGATCACTAAGAAAACCGGAGTCCAAAAATCTTGTAAAGGCAATAGACTATAACTGAATAAACGTAACAATCCGGCGAACGAAGCAACTTTAACGACCGTACTCATATAACTCGTAATCAGTATCGGAGCCCCATCATAAACATCAGGTGTCCAGAAATGAAAGGGAACAGCCCCCACCTTGAACGTCAGTCCCACAATGAGGAGCAATATACCTCCATAAAACAAAGGCGAAATTGCATGCGGGTTATTGACGACATAGTTTTTGATTTCACTTAAATCAAATGATCCGGTAGCACCGTATAATAGGGCAATACCAAACAGCAGAAACCCAGTAGAGAAAGCTCCCATCAAAAAGTACTTTAATGCAGCTTCATTTGATGCTTTGTCTCTTTTACGTATACCGACCAAAATATAAAGCGCTACAGACATAATTTCAATACCTAAAAAAAGCATTGAAAAATTATGATAACTATTCACAAGAACAGCACCTGTGAGAGAGAAAATCAATAATGAATAATACTCCGCAATTTGTCCCTCCTCATCAAAATATCCCTTTGAGATTACAAAGATGCACAAGGTAACTGCGATACATAAGATCGAGAAAGCAATAGCATAATGATCAAAATGAACCATCCCACTAAAAAGAGGTCCGCTGGTAGAAGTCCAGTCATTCCATAAGAAACCAATAGCGACCAAGAAGCCAAGAATAGAAACAGGCAGCAGCATAGATTTCATCTTGAATAAACCAAGGTAAAGGACGACTAATGCTAATATCGAAAGTGTAATTATTGCACCCATACAATTAAATATATCTATTATCTGCCTAAAAATGTACTTAAAACTTCCACAGAACCTGCAGAAAGGTTCAATAGGAAATTAGGGAATATACCAATATAAAGGATCAAGACAGAGACCACTGTCAATACAATAAGTTCCGTTCCTTTTACATCTTCAAATTGTATAGTTCTTTCGGTCGTTTCTCCCAGCATCGTTCCTTGATAAAGCCTAAGGATATAAACTGCACCCAGAATTAAGGTTAAACCCGCAAAAACAGCAAACCAAAATCCATATTGAAAGACCCCTTTCAATAATAAAAACTCACCAATAAATCCATTTGTTAATGGTAACCCCACTGCTCCCATACAAATAATCATAAAGAAGATGGCCAACCGAGGCGCCTTGCTTGCTATTCCACCAAGCTCAGTAAGACGACGTGTCTGTGTGCGTTGCTGTATAATATCCAACACATAAAAAAGTCCTATCACAGAAATACCGTGATTTAACATTTGAATAGTTGCTCCACTCAGGCCATTGGTATTCCATGTAAAGACACCAGCACTAATTAAACCAACGTGGGCTATTGATGAATATGCGATCAATCGCTTCACATCATCTTGTTTAATTGCAATAATGGAAGCATAAACGATCCCAATAACGCATAAGATCATTGCAAAATGTCCGTATAGAGCAACACCTGCTGGTGCGATAGGCAATAGCCAACGCATTAAACCATAAACCCCCATTTTGAGCATGATACCCGCCAATAACATCGTGCCTGCTGCAGGTGCGTTTGTATACGTATTGGGTTGCCAAGTATGAAAAGGAAAAATTGGTATTTTGATGGCGAAAGCAACAAAAAAAGCCCAAAATAACCATCGCTGTGTATTTTCCCCCAAATCTAATGCAATAAATGAAGTCCATTCAAAATCACGATTGGGCACTTGTTGATAGAGATAAAGAATACCGATCAACATCAAAAGGCTACCCAAAAAAGTATAAATAAAGAATTTCAAATTTACGCGAATACGATCTCCTTCACCCCAAAGTGCACAAATAAAATAAATCGGAATCAAGGCAATCTCCCAGCCTACATAAAAAGTAAACGCATCCAAGGCCATAAATACGAGCAATAAGCCCGCTTGCATAAAAGCCATTAAAGCATAAAAGTTTCCTTTATAATCCTTCTTAAAGGTTGTGGCAATAATTAAAGGCATCAGCCCATTCGTCAATAAGATCAACGGCAAGCTAATTCCATCAACGCCGATATGAAAATGAATATGCAATGAAGAAATCCATAGCCAATTTTGTTCAAATTGCATTCCGCCATTTGCGTCAAAAGTACAAAGGAAAGGAATAGTCAAAGCCAAAGACAGTAATGATAAAATCAAGGCAATAGACTTTGCAGCATTGGTCTTTAAGAACGTTAGAATCAATGCGCTTATTAACGGCAATAAAATAAGTAAAAACAAGTTATCCATCGATTATACCAAAATTAAAGACTCAACACTCCATAGATGAAAATGGCAATCACCCCAATTACCATCATCAATAAATAAAAACCAACATTACCATTCTGGAGCAAACGCAATACTTTTCCTGTATCAAATGTTGCTTTCCCAGCACCGCTAACAACACCGTCAATCCCACGTTGATCCACGACATTCGCAAAGAAAGCCGAGAGCCAATTGATCGGACGTACAATGATGCTATCATAAAGTTCATCCACGTAAAACTTATTGTAAGATAAATTCGCCAAGAAACTTCTGGTACCTTCTCCCGCTTCAGGTAACTGTTGTCGTTTAACATACTTATTAAAGGCTAAAGCAACCATAATCAATACCCCAACAACAGAAACGGCCATTAATAAATATTCAGTACTGTGTTCCAAATGATGAGTTGCAGGCATTATTGCTTTTCCCTCTGAGAACACCGGCGCCAGGAAATCCTCAAGCCAATGATTACCACCCAAAACAGCTGGTAAGTTGATCACACCTCCAACCACAGAAAGTATAGCCAATACAATGAGTGGCATGGTCATACTCTTTGGAGATTCATGCAAATGATGTTTTTGCTCTTCCGTACCACGAAATGTTCCAAAAAAGGTCATAAACAGCATCCTAAACATATAGAATGCCGTCATTAATGCTCCAATAAAACCTAAACCCCATAAGACCGGACTAGCGGCAAAAGCCCCCGCCAATATTTCGTCTTTGGAGAAGAAGCCAGAGAATGGCGGAATTCCTGCAATCGCAATTGTCCCCATCAACATCGTCAGATAAGTAATAGGCATTGCTTTCTTCAAGCCGCCCATTTTACGCATATCCTGTTCCTCACTCATACCATGTATAACAGATCCGGCCCCTAAGAATAGTAACGCTTTGAAAAAGGCATGAGTCAATACATGGAAAAACGCTCCAGTAAATGCTCCGACACCGAGGCCAAGAAACATATAGCCCAATTGTGAAACTGTGGAATAAGCCAAGACTTTCTTAATATCATTTTGTGTCAATGCAATCGCAGCAGCTAACAGGGCTGTACAGATAGCTATGACAGAAATGAGCTGCAACGTAAACGGTGAAAGGATAAACAATACATTGGAACGTGCAATCATATATATACCGGCTGTAACCATCGTCGCCGCATGGATCAGGGCCGACACGGGTGTCGGGCCAGCCATGGCATCTGGCAACCAGGTAAACAAAGGTATCTGCGCCGATTTACCTGTTGCAGCAATAAATAACAAAATGGTAATGCTAACGACTGTGATATCACCAACAGCAAAATTCTTGGCCGCTGGAAATACAGTCGAAAATTCTAAGGAGCCAAAAGTCCCAAGTATTAAAAATACCGCAAGCAGAAAACCTAAATCCCCTATTCTATTCATCACAAATGCTTTTTTTGCTGCATTTGCATACGAACTATTCTTATACCAAAAGCCAATCAATAAATAGGAACATAGTCCTACACCTTCCCAACCGATGAACATGACCAGGTAATTGGATCCCAATACCAATAGCAACATAAAAAAGATAAAGAGATTCAAATAAGCGAAGAACTTACCAAATCCATTATCATGATGCATATAACCAATGGAATAGACATGGATAAGGAAACCAATTCCCGTAACGATTAAGAGCATGATCGCACTTAACGGATCTACCAAAAAGGAAAGACCGATCTTGAGATTGCCCACTGCAATCCAATCAAATACATGTTGTTCAACGATGCCTGCTTGTCCAGCTTGTCTCGCTTGGTAAACTTCAGAGAACAGAAGGCAGCTACATACAAAAGAAATAAGCACTACAGCGCTGCCAACAGCGCCTATCATACCTTTGGAAAAGGTATTCCTACCCAATCCATTCACTATAAACCCGATTAAGGGCAAAAGGGGAATCAACCAAACTAATTCACTCATCGTATTTATTTCTTAAGTTCTACCAACGAAGTTTATTTAAGGAATCGATATCCACAGACTTCGTATTCCGATATACCATAATAATAATCGCAAGGCCTACGGCAACTTCTGCCGCCGCCAATGCCATGATAAAGAAGACAAAGACCTGTCCTGACGAATCGCCATGCTGCACTGAAAAAGCAGCTAAAAGAAGGTTCACCGCATTCAGCATCAATTCAATAGACATCATAATAATAATGACGTTACGGCGAATAAGAACACCGATAACACCAATAACGAAAATAATCGCACAAAAAATCAGATAATGATTTATTGGCACCCCCTGCAACTGTTGAACAACTGTTTCCATTAGATTTGTTTAGGTTCTTTCTTAGCTAATAATATTGCTCCAATCATTGCCGTCAATAACAATAATGATGATAACTCAAAAGGAAGCAAAAATTCGTTAAACAACACCTTACCCAGATTCTTAACCAACCCGATTTCTGGATTAACAACAGTCAAGGGATTAGAAATATCAAATACGCGGTATACACCGAAGAAAGTCACCAATAGGCAACAGCCGGCGATAACACCCATAAACTTAACCAAATTGGATTTCATGGGTTCGGTATCCTTATTCAGGTTGAGCAGCATCAATACAAATAAAAACAAAACCATGATGGCTCCCATATATACGATGAAATTCACCACAGCCAAAAACTGTGCATTCAAAAGAATATAATGTATTGTAAACGTAAAAAACGTAATGACCAGATACAGTACACTGTGTACAGGATTTTTTGTAAAAATGGTCAGCAGCGCAAAGAAAATAGACAAGAAGGCTACAAAATAAAATACTGTCATAATTTCCTGGTTTAGCTCTTTAATTTGGTAATATCAAAAGTTGGTTCTACCAATTTATCTTTTCCATAGATAAAATCCTTACGGAGATAATCTGCTGTCACATGCGGTCCATCCAGATAGATCGCTTCTTTCGGACAGGCCTCTTCACATAGACCACAGAAAATACATCGCAACATATTGATTTCATATACTGACGCATACTTTTCCTCGCGGTAAAGATTTTCTTCACCTTTTTTTCGCTCGGCAGCAGTCATTGTAATCGCCTCTGCAGGGCAGGACAAAGCACATAATCCACAGGCTGTACACCGCTCACGCCCTTCCTCATCACGTTTGAGCGAATGTTGCCCCCTGAAGTTTTTCGAATAAGGTCTTATTTCCTCAGGATATTTAATGGTTGGAATTTTCTTAAAAAAATGCCTTAATGTAATGCGTAAACCTTTGATAATGGCCGGAAAGTAAATTCTTTCCGAAAATGTCATCGGTTTTTGTTCGATTACTTTTTTACGATTGGTTAGTTGCATAAAAAGTCCTTTCTTATGAGAAATAAGTATCTTTAATCAATGTAAATACACCTGTAAGTACAATATTGGCAATCGCCAATGGAATCAACATCTTCCAGCCTAGATTCATCAATTGATCGTAGCGGAAACGTGGTAAAGTCCAACGCACCCACATAAAGAAAAAGATAAACAGCAATATTTTAATGAAGAATACAACCACCCCGATGATCGTGATCATATTGGCAGATAATCCCAGATCATTCATAAAAGGGAAATTATATCCGCCAAAATAAAGTGATGCCATCAATGCAGAGGAAACGAACATGTTAATATATTCGGAAAACATGTAGAGTCCCAATTTCATGGAGGAGTACTCCGTATGGTAACCACCGACAAGCTCCGTTTCACATTCTGGCAAATCAAAGGGAACCCGATTACATTCGGCAAAAGCACAGACCATAAAAATGATAAAACCCAAGGGCTGTGCCCAGATATTCCAATTGACAAAGCCCGACTGCTGCGCAACGATTTCTTCCAGTGTCAAGGTACGCGTTACCATCAACAAAGCGATAAGCGACAATCCCATTGCAATCTCATAGCTTATACTCTGTGATGCTGCACGAATTGCACCCATAAGCGAGAATTTATTATTGGAGGCCCAGCCACCCAACATGATGCCATATACGCCAAGTGCAATCACACCAAACATATACAACACCCCAACATTGATTCCTTGCGCAACCTGCAAAGAAATTGTGCGATCTCCAATCTGCAATTCCTGCCCCCAAGGAATAACGGCTGAACTAATACATGCCGTTATAATCGCAATTGTAGGCCCCAAAATAAAGAGCACTTTGTGTGCGCCCGCCGGGATAATTTCCTCCTTAAAGAAGAATTTACCTCCATCACACAACGGTTGCAAAATACCAAAGAGACCAGCCCGATCAGGACCATATCGATCTTGCATAAAGCCTGCAATTTTACGTTCCGCAAGTGTCGAATACATCGCGATCACCAAGGTGATAACAAAAATAACAGACACCAGTATTAATTTTTCTATGACAAAAGACCACTCCATGTTTGTGATTATTTCAATTTTTCTGTTCTAGCCAACTGTTCGCGATTTTGTTCCTGTAGTAATGGATTCTCCTTAACAACTTTCGGCGGATTAAATAACTCGTAGTGATTGGCAGAAATGACGGAATGTCGGTCTATTTCTGTCGGTTCCTCCAACACCCAATCGCTTGTTTTTTTCTGATCAAAGCGACAGGTATTACAGATAAACTCTTCCACTTCACCAAACTCATCCTTTCGAGCAGTTACCCGAATGACCTCTTCTCCCTTATACCATAAGGTTACCTTACCCGAACATGTCGGACAGTCGCGATGAGCATCGACAGGCTTCGTAAACCATACCCTGTTCTTGAAACGGAAGGTTTTATCGGTCAAAGCGCCCACAGGACATACATCAATAACATTTCCGGAGAAATCATTATCGATTACATTTTCAATATAAGTCGATATCTCGGCATGATCTCCTCGTCCTAAGATACCGTGTACACGCTGGTCGGTCAACTGATTTGCGACATAAACACAACGGTAACATAAGATACAACGGTTCATATGCAATTGGATCTTATCGCCCAGATCAATGCGTTCGAAGGTACGTCGATCGAATTCGTAGCGTGTATGAGCGCTGCCGTGTTCATATCCAAGATCCTGCAATTTACATTCACCAGCCTGATCGCAGATTGGGCAATCTAAGGGATGGTTAATCAATAAGATTTCAACAACACCTTTTCTTGCTTCCACCACCTCTGGCGAAGTAATATTTTGTACTTCCATACCGTCCATCACCGTTGTACGACAAGAAGCCACCAATTTCGGCATCGGTCTTGGATCTTTTTCAGATCCCTTGGAGACTTTTACCAAACAGGTACGGCATTTACCGCCACTCCCCTCCAGTTTGGAGTAGTAACACATTGCCGGAGGGACTATATCGCCGCCGATCTGTCTCGCTGCATTTAATATGCTTGTCCCAGGAGCAACCTCTATCGGTATACCATCGATGGTGACCTTAAACTTTATATCTTCCGCTTCTGCCATGATATGATTAATTTATCGTTACAGCTTCTATTATGATACTATTGGTTGTAAAGGATCAGCATAATGTGCCAGTCCATAATTCCGTGTTTGTGACTCTTCCGGATGCAGGATATGCCATTCAAATTCATCCCTAAAATGTCTTATTGCTGCTGCCACAGGCCATGCTGCAGCATCCCCTAATGGACAGATTGTATTGCCTTCAATTTTCCGCTGCACATCCCACAGCAAATCAATGTCTGACATCGAGCCGTGACCGCTCTCGATCTTATGCAACACCTTCTCCATCCAGCCTGTTCCTTCACGACAAGGCGAACATTGACCACAGCTTTCATGATGATAGAATCGCGCAAAATTCCAGGTATTACGCACCACGCACTGATCCTCATCAAATACGATAAAACCACCTGATCCGAGCATTGTACCAGTTTGGAAGCCACCATCAGCCAATGACTCATAAGTCATCAATCGACTATTTCCAGCAGCAGTTTTCAAGATCAGATTAGCCGGTAAAATAGGCACCGAAGAGCCTCCGGCCACGACAGCCTTCATTCGTTTTCCGTTGGCAATACCACCACAATATTCGTCCGAGTAAATAAATTCTTCAACAGGCAGACCGAGTTCGATCTCGTAGACACCTGGTTTTACAATATTTCCGCTAGCGGAAATTAATTTTGTTCCGGTACTACGCTCTACACCGATCTTAGCATACTCTTCACCACCCAAATTTATAATGGGAACTGTCGTTGCAATAGATTCCACATTATTCACCACTGTCGGGCAGTTATATAAACCCGCTATCGCCGGAAAAGGGGGTTTAATACGCGGATTACCTCGTTTACCTTCTAAAGACTCTAATAAAGCCGTTTCCTCACCACAGATATACGCTCCACCTCCCGGTTGAACATAGATCTCCAGATCATACCCCGAACCTAAAATATTTTTACCCAAAAACCCTTTTTCCTTGGCTTCAGCAATAGCACGCTCCAAAATTCTGATCTGTGGCATCATCTCTCCACGCACATAGATATACGACGTGTGAGCCCCCAAAGCGAAGCTGGATACAATCATTCCCTCAATGAGTGCATGCGGAATATGTGTCATTAAATAACGGTCTTTGAATGTCCCTGGCTCAGACTCGTCGGCATTACAGACCAAATAGCGTGGCACCCCCTCAGGTTTAGCCAAAAAGGACCATTTCATCCCCGTAGGAAAACCAGCTCCCCCACGGCCACGTAATCCAGACTTCTTAACCTCTTCGACAACATCCTCAGGAGACATTGTCTTTAATACTTTTTCAACAGCAACATAACCACCTTTTTGTCGATAGACCTCAAAGGTATTGATGCCCGGAACATCGATATGAGTCAACAAAAGTTTACGTGCCATATTATTCTGTTTTAGCTTTTAAATTATCAATCAATTCGTCGACTTTATCTTCTGTCAGATTCTCATAGAATGTATATTCAGGGCCAATCTGTAAGACTGGTCCGAAACCACAGGCAGCCAAACATTCTACACCACGCCAAGAGAAAAGCCCATCGCTTGTGACCTGCCCCTCCTTTACACCGAGCTTTTGCTCTAAATGCCCCATAATACGCTCTGCACCGACCAAACAACAAGGCCCGGTACGGCAAATCTCCAGTACGTATTTTCCTTTGGGTTGCAACAGGAACATGGTATAGAAGGTTGCCACCTCATATACCTCAATCGGTAATATATTCAGGTAAACAGCAACCTTATCCATCGCATCTGCGCTGACCCAGCCGTATTCCGCCTGAACCAAATGTAAAATGGGCAATAAGCCCGATTTCTGCTTTCCTTCGGGATAACGGCTTACCACTTCTCCAAACTTGGCTAACAATTCTGGAGAAAACGTTACATTTTCATTATGTTGTTTTACACTAAGCATCTAATTCTCCAGCTATAACGTTAAGACTACTCATATTTATAATAGCATCTGAAATCAGCATTCCTGCACTCATTGGTGCAAACATCTGATAATTGACAAAAGAAGGTCTCCTGAAATGCAGACGATAAGGTGACCGTCCACCATCATGAATCAAATAAAAACCAAGTTCACCATTTGCCCCTTCGACCGCATGATAAACTTCGGCTTTAGGTGTATCCACCTCACCCATGACGATTTTAAAGTGGTAAATTAGAGCTTCCATATTGGTATACACCTGTTCTTTCGGAGGTAAATAGAAATCAGGAACCTCCGCATGGAAGACTCCTTTAGGCTCTTTCTCAATTTTCGCTAATGCCTGTTCAATAATCCGAAGTGATTGCCACATTTCGGCATTGCGAACCATGAAACGATCGTATACATCACCTGTCGTGCCAACAGGCACATCGAAATCAAATTCTTCATACGAGCAATAAGGATTCTGTACACGCACATCGTAATCTACACCTGTCGCACGTAAAATAGGACCAGACCAGCCATAATCCAGGGCATCTTCTGCTGTTACAGCAGCAACACCCGACGTTCGTTCTATAAAAATGCGGTTACGAACAAACAACTCTTCAAACTCTTGCAATACCGGAGGATAGCGTTTTAGAAATTCACGTATTTTCTCAAAGGCTATAGCATTGAAATCACGCTCGAAGCCTCCAATACGACCAATGTTCGTTGTCAGACGAGCGCCACAGATTTCTTCAAAGATTTCATAGATAAACTCGCGTTCCTGCATCACATACAAAAAGCCCGAAAAAGCACCCGTATCTACCCCCAAAATACCATTACAAATAATATGATCCGCAATACGGGCAAGCTCCATGACGATAACACGCATATATTGCACCCGCTTAGGAATCTCTATTTTAAGTAGTTTTTCAACGGTCATATGCCAGCCCATATTATTGATTGGAGACGAGCAATAGTTTAGACGATCAGTCAAAGGTGTTATTTGATAAAAAGGTCGATGTTCAGCAATCTTTTCAAATGCGCGGTGAATATAACCGATCGTGGACACGCCACTCACAATACGCTCGCCATCGATTTGTACCACGTTCTGAAATACGCCATGCGTGGCGGGATGCGTGGGACCAATATTCAGGGTAATCAACTCGTCTTGCGGATCGTTGTCTTCGAAGACAGGCTGATTAGATGTTATCTTGCTTATAAATTCGCTCATATCGTATAAATTAACGGCCGAAATACAAATCTTTCTTATCTACGCGATTTGGATCCTCTAAAGGATATTCCTTACGCATTGGAAACACCTCCATATCATCTACATTCAAAATCCTTCTCAAATCGGGATGTCCTATAAAATTGACACCAAAAAAATCAAAAGTCTCACGCTCCATCCAGTTCGCACCTTTCCAAACGACGGTTGCTGTTGGAATCTCAGGATTCGGCCCATACAAAAAGACCTTCACTCGGATTCGGATATTATGAACGAGACTATGAATATGATAAACCACAGCAAACTCCTTTTCTAAATGCGGATAATGTACCGCCGTGATATCTGTGAGATGGATAAACTGCAACTCCTTATTCGATTTCAAGAAACGAAGTACATCAATCACATCTTCCGTATCCACGACAATCGTCAATAAATTGTGTGCATCTTGAATTTCGTTAATCTTTGCCGGAAAATTTCCTTGGAGCTTATCCAATAAAAAACTGTTTTCCATCATCTATTTATTTGTATGTATTCCGTACTTCTCAAGCAGCGCTTTGTATTCGGGTGTATTTCTCCGGTTCAATGATTCATTCTTTACAATATCCTGTAGACGCAACACACCATCCAAAATTGCTTCTGGACGGGGAGGACAACCAGGCACGTACACATCAACCGGTATAATTTCGTCTATTCCTTGTAGCACAGAATACGTATCGAAAATACCACCACTAGATGCACAGGCCCCTACAGCAATTACCCAGCGCGGCTCGGCCATTTGCACATACACCTGCTTTAACACCGGAGCCATTTTCTTAGCAATGGTACCCATCACCAATAGCATATCTGCCTGACGCGGCGAAAAACTCGGGCGTTCGGCACCAAATCTAGCCAAATCGTAAGTAGAGCCCATCGTAGCCATAAACTCGATACCACAGCAGGATGTGGCGAAGGGTAAAGGCCATAACGAGTTGGCTCGGGCCAAGCCAATGGCTTTGTCCAAACTTGTCGCAAAAAAACCTGCGCCTTCTACTCCCGGAGGAGCTTCTGCTAATTTTATATCACTCATGAAAAGTCGATTTATAGGTTTAAGTATTGCTGGCCCAAAGGCCAACCATCACGGGAATATCTAATCCCAACTCAATGCTTTTTTCTTGATCACATAGATAAAGCCCAACAAGAGCAGTCCCATGAAAATAAACATCTCGATCAAGCCCTGTAGTCCCATTTCCCGGAAGTTGACTGCCCATGGATACATGAAAATAACTTCAACATCAAATATGACAAACAGGATAGCGACCAAAAAATATTTTATGGAGAAAGGCTGCCTGGCATTTCCGACAACTTCAATTCCCGACTCAAAAGCTCCAAGCTTGTTTTCAGTGCGGACCTTTGGCCCGATAAGATGTGTAATAATTATGGTACTTACCCCAAATCCAACAGCCACTAGAAGCTGTATCAATATAGGCAAGTAGTCGATCGGCATACTATTGGCTTGCTCCATCTCAATTAAAATTTATATTGGTAACTATCTCTAAATATAGAGATTTCAAGGTAAAAATCAAAACAAAAAAGGCGTAGATATTACTATCTACGCCTAATTTAGAATGATTTTATTTAAGCTTATTTCAGGCCCTCTAAGTAACCTTTAACAGCTTCATTTGCCGGATCTATAGCTAATACTTTTTGGAAGCTCTCCTTCGCTTTAGGAAGATCTTGCTTCACGTAATAATAAAGTCCGATATATGTATTTGCATCGATCAAATAATTTTTATTCTTCTCTTGTGCGCCACGTTGATTGATGGTTTCGATCAATTTTTGGAATGGTGCAACGAAATCACCTTTAGGTTGCTCCAAGTTGTCCGCCGTTAAGGCAGCAAAAGCTTTATAATAAAGCGCATTGATCAAATATTTATCTTGTGCTTCTTTATTGTCTGTCGTTTCAATAACAGATAAGAAAGTCTGTGCTTTTTGCAAATCAGCAATTGCTTTATCTCTCAATTCTTGATTAACGACGACTTGTTCTTCATTCTTACTAGCAGCATCTTCCTTTGCACCGATTTGGTAATAAGCTTCTCCAGCATAGTAGTTTGCATCAAACAAATATGTCTTGTTATCTTTATAAGAAGCAACTAGCTCGAATAAAGAGGCTGCTGTCTGCAATTCTTGCTCTTGGTATTTAGCAAATGCCAACTCAGCTGTTTCTCCCAACAATTCTTTGTCTAAATCAATTGCTTTCTTAATATCAGCAATACCCTTTTGAATATTCGCCGTATTCTCTGCTGTCAATACCGGAGCCGCAGTAGCCGTGCTATCTGCACCAGCAGCCGCTGGTTTTGGGCTATTTGCAGCAATCTCAGACATACCTAGATACATATAATCCAATGGAATTACACGATCTTTTTCCATTTTGCTAAACATCTGGTTTAAGTACTCCAATGCTTTCGGATAATCTTTAGCTTTTTGGAAGGCGATATAACCTAAATAACGATAAATTTTTGGATCTACAGAAGGGTTTTGAGCTAATTCTTCAGAAACTACTTTCAAATCGTCGTATTGACGCGCGTAAACCAAGAAATCGGCATAACGGATTTTAGCTTCCAATGAATTATCACCCGCAACTTCCAGGTATTTTTTGTATTGCTCAACACCTTTTTTATTTAACTCGACATATTTCTCGTCAGAAGTACCCGGCAATCTAGACCATTGGTTATATGTTTCAGCCAACTCACGGTAAGTAGGTGCGTATGCCGGAGTTTCTGCAGCAATAGCTTCCAATTGTGTGATAGCCTCATCAAAAGCCTGCGCACCACGTACGATCACAGCCTGTCCAACTTTCGCTTGTACTGAATTTGGATCGATATCAGTCGCTTCACCATAGCTTGTATAAGCCAATGAACCTTCTTTTAAACCACGGTATGCATCACCTAATGCGATAGGAATTGCAACATCTTTTTTGTTTTTTTCTTTCGCTTGCGTTAGGTATTCCAAAGCTTTCGCATAATCGGGCTCCGGCGTTTTTATATATGCACGACCGATTTCCAATAATGGCTCATAATCTTTTTTACCTAATTTTGCGGTTGCCAAAGCGAATTTAGATTCAGCGCTCGCTTTATCCTTTTTCATTAAGTCAACATAGCCCAAACCTACATTGTTGATTGTAGCCTTTGGATCAGCAGCCAAACCTTGGTTGAAAATCGCAGCGGCAGAATCCGCTCTGTCGTTTACCAAATAAATTTGACCCAAATAGAAATAATTATCTCCATTCTTAGGTTGCTTAGTCACTAACTGTTGAAGGATAGTTTTCGCTTTACCATAATTTTCAGCCTCGATGGCTGCTCTAGCATCTTTCAAACTTTGTGCACTTACTGTGCCCACAGATCCCGCCAATAAAAGACTAAATAATAATTTACTGTTTGTCATAATCTATTTTTGTACTATTTATTATCTATTTAATATAACTTTCATCTCTAATAATGATCTCACGTCCAGGCATTGTAGCAGGAACCAATCCAGCTTTCAATACAATACGCTGTCCACGATCTCCTGTCAAAAAGGCACTGAAGCCTAAACCCAAGCCCACATTCGGCTGATAGTTCATAATGTAGACAGGTCTTACAAAAGGATATAAGCCGTCGGCGATAGTCGATTGGGATGGTCTATAAAAACTGACCTTTTTGCCCTCCTTACCAACACTTTCGATGCTCAATGTACGAATTTTCTCCAATAAATTCGAATTTTTTTCTACAGCTTTTAAATACCAATTATAACCAATAACGCCTACTGTATTTACATTCTCGCTCACATATTTCATCACATCTTCACTATCTTTCAAAGCAGAAACAGCTTTCGGATCGATTTTGTTCAATTTGAAATAATCTTTCAAATAGCGCAGTGTGCTTGAATTGGCGTTGTCAAAGATCAGTCGTTGTCCTGCTAAGTTGCCTTCCAACAAAGACTTAACGTCTTTTTGAGGCATTATAGTATCAGCACTGTTACGATTATTGATCAATACAACGGCATCCGACGCCATTTGGAATATTTTAGGTTGAATCCCTCGCTTTTTAAAGTAGCTATCTTCCTCATTTGTCAGCTTGCGCGTCAAAACAACCACATAGGCCGAATCGCCAAGCAATGCATTCACCGCTTTAATTTCAGGACGAGCAATAAGCTCCAAACTCGAATTTGGATAAGAGCTCTCAAACACATCCGCAGATTCTTGGATAATAGGCAACAAAGTTTGATCCACAATAACGGGCAGCTTACCTGTTAAAATATCATCGCCCTCTTTCGCTTGCTTTGTTTTATTTTTGCAGGAAACAAAAATGCCCATACAGATGCCAAGCATCACAAGAACCATTTTATATTTTCTCATATGATACATCATAAAATAAGACAGTTTAATTAAAAAATAGTTTAATTTTTGAAGAGAGAATTGGTTGTAGCCAAAAAGAAGAGGGCAGTTAATTAAAAATTATTTTGCCAAAGCCGTACAAATCGCATAAAAGAATACAGGATCAATACGACACCAAAGATTGTTTTGTAGGTTGGATTAATCTCAATGGGAAAATTGTCCCAGAATATAATCAAAAGGCCCAAAACAAAATAAAAGCCAAACATAAATAGTCCCAAAATAGACAGAAACCGCTTCAGAGGCGATTTCTGTCTATAATTTGAACTATTATTCGAATTAAAATTTGTCATTCTAATTTTGAATGTTCAATCGAATTGGTAAAGTGTACGCTACACGAACTGGACGACCATTTTGAATACCAGGTTTCCATTTCTTCGCTTTCTTAAGCAACCTTACGGCTGCATCACCAGTACCATATTTCAAATCGCGTTTGATATTGATGTCTGTTAAGCTACCATCTTTTTCTACAACGAAAGATACCTCAACGACACCATTTACACCATTTTCAGTTGCAGCAGCTGGATATTCGTAGTTTGAACCAACCCAAGACATAAATGCAGCCATACCACCAATAGGCATTGGTTGAACCTCAATGGCATTAAATGGAAGAATTTCATCTCCATTACCATTTGGATCGCCTTTTGCAGCACCAGTGATCGCGCCATCTTGTTTCTTCGAACCAAATTCACCACGTGCAACAGAAGTACCAGTCGGGCTACCTTTCAAAGTAATACGCGCTGGCGTTTTATTTGGATCTTTCAACTCTTCCTGAGAAGCAACTTCTTCCACAACTTTGTTTGCAGGAGCTACTTTAGGTTCAGGGAAACGAACCAAATCTTCTTTCGGTACATCCATAGCCACTTGTTGAGGTTTTTCTTCCGGTTCTTGTGGAAGCGGCTCCTCTTCTTCAGGCTCTGGTGGTTTGATTTCTTCAAGGTCTTCCAAAGTAACTTCAGTTACTGCAGGAGGAGCCTCAACGGCTTTCTTCGGGAACAGCTTACTTCCATAAACACTAAGGAAACTGGCTATGACTACAATGCCGATAACGACAAAAAGTCCCCTGTTAGTCGCTTTAGGCGCTAGCTTACGAAGCTCATAAGCTCCGTACTCCTTATTGCGGCCTTGAAAAACGACGTCAAGCCATTCTTTCTTAAAAATATCTAATTTTGACCCTATCATCTTATTTTAGTTTTTTGTGTCAATCTAATAACTAATCATTATAGATATTGTCACGTTTTAACACGTCCACTTCCTCTGGAGTAATCTTTCCGATCATATAGCGTTTTACGTCTACAATTTTCATCTCGTCAAGAATGTCAACAAGATTACGTTGTGTACATTTATCACTCGGTCTTATGATTACGATCATGTCTTTACCGCCTGAAACGCGAGGTACATATGCCTTTTTCTCCATCAAAACCTTACGAATCCCATCTGCACCGTAACCAGCAACAGTAGGACCTTCGATCGGACGAGCAACTTGACCATATACCCAAGAGACTTTATTGTCAGAACCCAATAAAATTGTCAGGGAGCGATTATCTGCTGTAAGCAATTCATCGCTTTGTTGCTCCTTAATTTTATTTTTGTCTGGCATAGCCACATCCATCGCTTGCGGTTTATTTAAGGATGTGGTCAACATGAAGAAGGTAATCAACAAGAACGCCAAATCCACCATCGCAGTAAGGTCGACCTTACCGCCATTCTTCTTGGATCTTACTTTCCCGCCTTTGCCTTTTTTACCACTATCCTGATTTAATTCTGCCATTGTTTGTTCTTATTAAATCGTCAATTATTTCTCCTCAGCACGCATGCCTGTTATGAAACTAAATTTGTTTTGCTTTTGATTGCGCAACGTTTCAATAACTAAATTAACCGAAGGATATTTTTCATTCGCATCTGCTTTGATAGCCATCTTTAAAGGTCCTGGATGCACGAAATTTTTATCAGATGCTTCTTTTTCCTTATTTACCTCCTCAGCTGCAAGACGGGCATTTTGAACCCAGTAATACAACTCATTTGAAGTATTCTCTGTACTATCAACCGGGATACCAGTTTGCAGACCTTTCTCTGTACGCTTACTTCCATCCAGGGCCAATAATCCTTTCAATTTAGACATTGGTACACCAAAGTTTTCCATCAATTTGAAACGATCATAATCTTCTTGTGAAAAGCCAACGCCATATTTTGCGGACATTCTTTCTAGTGCTTTTACGCGAACCTGTTGATCAGTCGTACCGAAGAAAACTTTACCTTGATCGCCTATTGTGATCATACCTACATTTGAATCAGGTAACTTATCTTTTGTAGTCGATGCTGGGGTATCCACCGTCAATGCTTCCGGTTGGCGCGCAGTCGCCGTTAAGACGAAGAACGTAAGCAGTAAGAACGATACGTCACACATCGCTGTCATGTCGATCGACGTACTGGCTCTTTTTACTTTTGCTTTACCCATTTTAAATTCTTCTTTTTAAATTAAAAACTCAATCTTCTATCCTATGATGCTTTTGATTTTTGATTTCCATAAAATAAAATCAAAAACTTTCATCATAGTTCTTATTTGTGGTTTGCAGCGTATGTTTGTACGATTGAGAAACCAGCTTCGTCGATAGAGTAAGTTAATTTATCGATTTTTGCAGTAAAGATGTTATACAATACGATAGCGAATGTTGAAGTCGCGATACCAGTTGCTGTATTGATCAAGGCCTCAGAGATACCGTTTGCCAATTTAGCTGAATCTGGAGCACCACCTGTTGCCAATGCCGAGAAGGCTTTGATCATACCTGTTACCGTACCCAATAGACCACATAATGTACCGATAGAAACTAATGTAGCGATAACGTTTAAGTTTTTCTCTAACATTGGCATTTCTAATGCTGTAGTTTCTTCGATTTCTTTTTGAATTGCAATAGCAGCTTTTTCAGTGTTTACTTCAGGATCTGCGGATACTGATTTGTATTTCAATAAACCAGCTTTTACAACATTTGCTACTGAACCTTTTTGTTTGTCACACTCAGCGATCGCTGAATCGATGTTTCCACCATTAATCAATGTTTGAATTTTACGAACGAAGTTTCCTACGTTACCATTACCAGAAGCTTTGTTAATAACGATAAAACGTTCTACTGAGAAAACCCATACCATCAAGAATAAACCAAGCAAAACAGGTACGATAGCCCCAGCATGGTAAACCATTCCTAAGTAGTTACCTGGATTTGGAGCATTTTCAGGATTGTTGTCAACGAAGTTAGTTGGATTGCCCATCACAAATTTCCATACACAGAAACCCACGATGAAACAGATGATGATTGCAGCTTGAGCAAAGAAAGATCCTCCGTTGTTGCTCTCTTGTTTTGCAGCAGTTTTAGGTGCGTTTGCCATTTTTCTAATTTTTAGTTTTTTACTGTTGTTTAAATATATAATGTTGTTTAAATTATATGCACTCTTATTCGCTTTTGAAACCAATTTTGCAAAGCAAATTTAATATTTAATGTCAAATTTAAAATATTCATCTCAAATATATAAAAAAAATCAAATTTGTTTTTTCAAACTGAACACACCATTAATCAGTGTTATTTTTCTCAGCAGTTCCCGTTATATAATCATTATTACTCTATGCTAAATCGCTTATTCGCAATAATTATTTTACAATGAAAGCCATTTTTTTTTTGATATGCAAAAAAATCAAGGATTTTAAACGACAAAAAGTAAGTGATTACTCATGTTTCTGAACAACTAGACATCCTACACTCAAAGCATACTTGCCTAATAGACAATTCATTAGATTTACCACGATTATCCCTGATATACTTGTTTAACCACCAACTAATTTTACGCGATACCCCTCTTTAAGTAACAAATCATAGATCTTTTGTTTAAACTCTCCCTGAATGATGACCTCCCCATCCTTCACTGTCCCTCCCACTCCGCACTTCGTTTTCAACAATTTACCTAAATTCTCCAAGTCTTCCGCTTTTCCAACAAACCCCGTAACCAACGTAACAACTTTCCCCTTCCGCATTTTCCGGTCAAGCTGCACTTTTAAGTTTTGCTGATTTACAGGTAACGTATCTGCTTCCTGAAAAAAATCAGCCAGCTGATAGCTGAAGCTGTCATCTGTTGAATATACAACGCCCTCATAGGACTGTTTCTTATTTTTACTCATGATCTTAACAAATTATCTTTAATGCTTTTGGCATAATAGAAATATCCAATTTATCGCCAAGTTCGATCGGCTCCCCATCCACATGAACCGGTGACACCTTATCAATCTCGATCTGTATGTTCTTTCCAGGAATGATCTCGACATAACTGGATTGATCTGCAGATTTATTAAAAAGATGGAAAATCATCTTTGGCAAAATGTAAAGCGGAAATTTGTGCACGATACAGACATCCAAAATGCCATCGTTAACCGAAGCCTGTGGTGCGATATAGGCATTATTTCCATATTGGGGAGAGTTCGCTACACTGATCATAAACGCTTGCCTTTCGTAAACCTTTCCATCAATCGTTAATTTATAATGGGCAGGTTGGTATTTACTGAGCACATTAAAAACGGACTTCATATAGCCCAAAGGTCCACGAATATTTTCATTGGCAAAATTTTCACTTACAGAGGCATCAAAACCTAAACCCGCGATATTAAAAAATCGTCTATCATTAATTACACCACAATCCACCTCTATCGATTCAAAACGATTAATCCGACGGATAGCAGCAGCTTCATTCATTGGAACCCCCAAGTAGAGCGCCAGGCCGTTACCTGAGCCTTCAGGAATAATCCCCAATGGAATTCCAGATCCCACCAAAGCGGAGCCAAGTTCATTGATCGTGCCATCACCACCGACCGCGATAACTGCATCATAGCCTTCTTTGACCGCTTTCAGCCCAATTTCGTAAGCATGGTTCGGTCTCGCGGTCTGCTGAAAAGTAGGGTCAAACTTCTGCAGATCAAGCACATCTAGCACTTGTTTTTTAAAGGAAGTTTTATTTTTCCCTCCTGAAATAGGATTAATAACAAACAGTATTTGTTTACGTTCTGACATATCCAAAGATAGCGGAAATTACCAATTTCTTAAAATAATGTAATCTTTATACTGATTAACGCACTTCCCTATGCATTTAAAAGTTAAAATATAAATTTGATTTTAAATAATCCTCAAAGTATTGTAGCTTTGTCGCACAAAAAATAGAATGTGGACTGATTTGCGTGCTGTTGCGTTACAAGGCAACGACAAGGAGATTGCAACCACAGTAAAAAAGTGCTAAAAACCCTTCGCTATCACGGCTCTTATCACTTTGCTGTTATTTCATTCTAGCGCAAATCCAATATTAAAAATTACGTAAAGCATGGCTTATTTATTTACGTCAGAATCTGTTTCTGAAGGGCATCCAGACAAAATTGCGGATCAAATTTCAGATGCATTAATAGACAATTTTTTAGCATGGGACGAGGATTCTCGCGTCGCTATTGAAACACTAGTAACCACAGGACAGGTTGTCCTTGCCGGGGAAGTTAAATCAAACATATACCTCGATGTTCAGAAAATAGCCCGTTCGGTGATTCAAAAGATTGGCTACACCAAATCTGAATACATGTTCGAGGCAAACTCCTGTGGCGTTCTTTCGGCGATTCACGAGCAGTCTGCTGATATTAACCAGGGTGTAGACCGCAAGACAAGGCAAGAACAAGGTGCGGGCGACCAAGGTATCATGTTCGGTTATGCAAACAACGAAACTGAAAATTTTATGCCTCTGGCATTGGACCTATCGCATCGCTTACTTTATGAATTGGCCGAGCTACGTCGCGAAAATAACGAAATCAAGTATTTGCGCCCGGACGCAAAATCTCAGGTTACCCTTGAGTATAGCGACGATCACAAACCAAAAAGAATCGAAGCAATCGTAATCTCCACACAACATGACGACTTCGATACGGAACAAGTTATGTTGGATAAAATTACACATGACATCAAAACGATCTTAATTCCTCGTGTTAAAGCACAATTGAAACCAGAACTTCAGTTGTTATTTAACGATGAAATTAAGTTTCATATCAATCCAACTGGAAAATTTGTTATCGGTGGACCTCACGGAGATACAGGACTCACGGGTCGCAAGATCATTGTCGATACCTACGGCGGCCGAGGTGCACATGGTGGAGGGGCTTTCTCAGGAAAAGATCCATCTAAGGTAGACCGTTCAGCGGCATACGCAACGCGCCATATTGCTAAAAACTTAGTGGCTGCAGGTGTTGCAGATGAAATTCTCGTACAGATTTCCTATGCAATTGGTGTAAAAGATCCTATGGGAATCTATGTAAATACCTATGGAACGAGCAAATTAAATTTGACCGATGGTCAGATTGCTGAAAAAATTGCTCATTTGTTTGATATGACTCCCTACGGAATTGAAACGCGTTTGGGTCTGAGAAATCCAATTTATTCAGAAACGGCTGCCTATGGACACATGGGAAGAACACCAAGAAAAGTAACCAAGGAATTCGAAAGCTCAACTGGCGAGAAAAAGCAAATTGAAGTTGAACTTTTTACTTGGGAAAAACTGGATTATATCGATAAAGTGAAAGAAGAGTTTGGTTTGTAAGAGCCTACCATCCATAAAAAAATAAAAGGAAGACATGATGTCTTCCTTTTTTTCTTAGTTAAAAACGCCTATTTTTCATTAACCACAAAAACCCTTCTCTCACGATGAGCGTGATTGTTATTGGTGAATTCACGAAGGTTTTGTATCTTACAGCTTCTAAACCGTTTCAATCATGAAAAGACGCAACTTTCTTCTAGCACCCATGGTGCTCGTAACTGCTCCCACATGGGCAAATACAGTTCAATCGGATGAGAATATCGAATCCAGCACCATTGTACACGTTGTTAATTTTTGGCTAAAAAAAGATCTCAGTGAAAAAGAAAAAAAGAATTTTGTTGGATTTTTTGAGGACCTTCGAAAAATCGACGTCATCAAAACTCTTAATTATGGTGTTCCGGCGCAGACAAACCCGAGACCTGTCGTAGACAACAGCTTTGACTATACATTGATTGTCACTTTCAAAAACCTTAAAGATATTACAACGTACGAGACACATCCGATTCATTTAAAAGCGATCGAAAAATATCAACATCTTTGGACAAAAGTAATGGTCAAAGATACCTCCATCATTAAATAAGGCCACGTGCCTTAATTTCCAAATATTTGTTGATGGAGTTAATGGTCAGGTTTTCGGGCGCTGTATAGATTGTCTGAAACCCATTGCGAATAAGTTCCTGTACGATAAGTTGTTTCTCATAGATAAACTTTTCAGCAATGACCTGGTTGTAAATATCTATTGTCTTTTTCGGCGTACTCTTCGCTAAATCCTCTATTTCTACGTTTTTAAAAACAACAACGACAATAATGTGGCTTCTATTCAACATCGACAGATAATTTATCTGACGTCTTAAGGAATCTAAGGTCTCAAAATTTGTATAGACAAAAATAAGCGAACGTTTATTAATATGTGCATTGGCATAACTATATAATCTTCCAAATTCCGACTCCTCAAATTTGGTCGACACCTGGTATAGTGCTTCCGAAATCTTGTGCATTTGATTATTCCTCTTCTCAGCGGCTATAAATGCATTGATATCCTTTGAAAAGGTTAATAATCCGGCACGGTCCTGCTTTAAGATGGTCGCATTGGAAAGAACGAGTGCTGCATTGATCGAGTAGTCCAATAAGGTAAGACCGTTGAATGGCATACGCATTGCCCGACCTAGATCAATAAAAGAGTAAATTGGCTGAGACTTCTCCTCTTCGTACTGGTTGACCATCAGCTTCTTTACTTTTGCAGATGCCTTCCAGTTCATGTGTCTATAGTCATCCCCCTGCACATACTCTCTAACATGGTCAAATTCCATAGCTGAACCAATCCGTCGAATACGCTTGATCCCCAGTTCATTCAACCGATTACTTGTTGCTAAAAGCTGGTATTTTCGGAGTTGAATATAGGATGGATAACAGGGTATTTCCTGTTCTTGATTGGTAACAAACCTTCTTTTGAAAAATCCAAAACGCTTAACCAAAGCCATACAACGACCAAACTGATAAACACCCCTTTGTGTGGGTCGCAGAGAAAACGAAATTTCCGAGCGCTGAAAGGCCAGCAAACTTGTCGCAAAATCTTTATCCCGAATTTGAAGCTGTACCGGAAACTCCTCCAAAATATCAACTTTTGTCCCAAACGGGTAAAAAGAATTCACAATCAGTCGCATCGGGTTTTCATCGCCATTGGATAATTTTTCAGGATATATCCTTGTGACTTCAATTCGCCCCTTTCCTGAAAACAAGACAATAAAATCAAAGGCCAAAACAGCCAACCATATCCAAAAAACAATCCAAGCCACAATCAATAATCCTTTAACGAAAAAAGAAAATGTAAAGAGTGTTGCTACACCTAATAGGGAATAGAAGAATTGATTTGTTAGGAAAAGCTGCCTTAATTTCTTCATTATCTTGGAATTTCTACAGAATTAATGATTTGGTCGATGACATAAGCGGTGGTAAAGCCTTCCATTTCCCTTTCTGGAGTCAACATGACACGGTGGCCCAATACGGCAGATGCTACCCTCCGAATATCCTCAGGAGTGACAAAGTCTCGCCCTGTCAACGCAGCTGAAGCCTTTGCTGATTCCAACAAAGCAATAGAAGCCCGCGGTGATGCCCCAAGGGTCAAACTTGGATTAGTTCTTGTCTTTATAATAACTTGAGCAATGTAAGTTAACAACTCCTCGTGAACAAAGATAGATTTGATCAATTTCTGGAATTCCAAAATTTCTGCGGCCGAAACTACAGCCTGAACCTGATCCTCTTTATTCTCTGCTTTTTGGGCATGGTGTTCCTTTAATATTTCCAGTTCCTGTTCAAGTTCAGGATAATTCACATTGATCTTAAACAAGAAACGATCGAGCTGAGCTTCCGGCAATCGATAAGTACCTTCGTGTTCGATGGGGTTTTGTGTCGCAAAAACAACAAACGGTCCTGGCAATCGATAGGTCGTTCCATCGACCGACACTTGTTGCTCCGCCATACTTTCAAAAAGTGCGGCTTGTGTCTTTGCCGGAGCACGATTGATTTCATCGATTAAAACAATATTTGCAAAAATAGGTCCCCGACGAAATTCAAATTCATTACTTTTCAAATCGAGTATCGACGATCCCGTTACATCCGAAGGCATTAAATCCGGTGTAAATTGAATCCGCTTGAATTCACTGTGAATAGTTTTGGCAATCAATTTTGCGGATAATGTTTTTGCCACCCCAGGCAAGCCCTCGATCAAAGAATGCCCTGAAGCCAAGATCGAGATTAAGAGCATGTCAATCAATTGATCTTGCCCAACGATTACTTTTTTCACCTCCGACTTTACCTGCGCCATTTTATCGAATAAAACGGACACATCTATTCGGTTTTCAAAAGATATATATTTATCGAAGTCACTCATATCATTTTTGCTTTATGTTTAAACTCTTCTATTGTATCATTAATCAATTTGAGATCAGCCACATCATGTTGTTTAGCATCTTGCATACGAACAATCAGCCTGATTAAAGACTGTGTCTCTGCGAGCGAAACCCCAGACCGCTCGGCCAGTTCCTCACTGAACTCTTCTTCCCGCAACATCAGCGTGTCCAAATGAAAGCGCATCCGAAGATCGTGCAGGAAGTAATCTATTTTTTTTGCGACCATATTACCTGGTGCACCATTTTCATAATATAAAGTAGCGATGGTTCCACAGAACTCCTTCGAGAGATTTGGTTCCGGGCTCACTACCGCCACAGCCCGCTGCTCACGTCTACTTCTAAACACAAGCAAAAGAACTAGTCCTGCTAACAAAACATACCAGGCTTGCCGAAGACCATCATTCATAAGCAATACACGCAATGGAGTCCGATATTGATCCATATTCGCTTTAAAATCATACCAAGCGATGGGCTTATCATTTAGATAAGATAACGACTTAGCAACATAGGCATATTGCGAAGCGGAATTCAGCAAGTAATAGTTCCCAAATAAATCAGGGGTCAGGTGAAGATAAAATGTTCCTTTACCAAATTGAACCGCGATGAAGTTCGGTAACGCAAATTCCTTATAGGTGATCGAGCCCAAAATAGTCGCATTTTTAGGAAGTTTTTTAAATACTTCGCCAAGATCTGATTTACTGTAATGAATTTTATTGTTATCGTTCATCAACCGCACGCGCAACTGACTTTTTATATCTACACCTTTTTTAAAACCATAGAAATTATCTGCTTTCAAACCTAGGGAATCCAACAGATAATTATCAATATCCTCAGCTACAATCATTGCTTTCCCACCCCGGTTTACATAATCAAGTAACTTATCTTCCGCGGCTTCACCCATCGAAAAATAGGAGGTATAAAAAAATAAGTTAGCGTCTGTTTTCTTTGTGCTATCCAGATACTCATACAATGGTCGCTCAATCGTTGTATTCTTTTGATCAATGATATGCTTCAGTTCTTGACGCAATACATAAGCTCCAAAGGGATTTTTATCCTTTGCATCAAAAGTCCGATCCCAGATAATAGGTTTCTTACTTGTTGCATCGATAAGAGCTATTAGCACTAACACAACAGTCAATAATATCAATCCAAATTTTACCGATCCCTTCATTTAATCTGTTTTTGATATTGGTGAAACAATTGCTGATATTGACTAAAATTGTCTTCTGTTAATTCAAATTGACCAAACCAGACATAATCAAATATTCTTGTACATTCAGCAAATCCACGACGGAGCTCCTCGTTTTGAATCTCTTCTGCAAATTCAGCATTTGTTTTGCTCAGCTTCCATTTTATATGATCTGATTGCGCCAGTTTCTGAATATTCAATAGCTGTAAGTATCGGATTCCCAACGCATAATTCCTTTGCGCAATAGCCTCCTGAATGTAAGGTTCTAGGTTGCTATTCATCAGGTTTCGTTCTACATACGCTAAAACGTCAAGTTCACTCTCCTCTTCACTATGTTTAATAAAATATTGTTTTCTGTTGTAGAGCACTTTATAAAGGATAAATGCTAATGCGATAACAGCTAAAAAGGCAAATACATAGCCAAACTCTTCCCGAAATTTATAGGGATTATCTGGCATGATACTTCCTATCCAGTCCGCGAGCCGCGAAAGGATGCGCTGTAATACGCCTACGCGATCCTTAATATTTTCTGAATAAACAAAATCATCGGTCTCGTAACGTTTGATGATATCCTGATAAGGATCCATTTTAAACGAACGTTCTTCGGTATATTTTGGGATTGAATCAAATAATGTGGGATCCCATAGGTCAATTTCATCGTTTTCCGGTTGGCCATTAGGAGCTTTTACGGCTATTGAGTCAATAGCGACAGAATCTGTTCCCACCAAGGTCGAATCTATTCTCACATTGAGCGAATCGATTCTATCACTATTGGAATCCGTATCCCTTGGTTTTGGATCACAAGCATAAAAAATGGATAATAAGGCGATACCAAAAAAAACGAAGAGTCTATTCATCTTTTCCTCCTATCTTTTCGATCATGCCATAAATACGTTCTCCAAATTTGAGGTCCTTGGCCGTTTCATAAATAATACCATTGGCCAAAACCCCAGACATATACAGAAAAAGGGTAAATAACGTGATAAATAAGCCTCCCAATGTCATCAGCAGTTTTCCCCAGGATGAATCAAAAAAGGCGGCATCTATACCTAAGAAATTGAATGATAAAAGCCCCATGATAATCAAAGGAACTATGGAAATCATCATGACCGCCATTTGAAAAATAAAATTTACGATATAGGTCGCGATACCATATTGAATCAATTTTTTGCTCAGCATCACATAGGCATCTGTAAAACAGCTCCCTAGATCCGAATAACCTTCCCGATAAAATAAAAATGAGCAAAATAACCAAATGCCGACCATAGACCCCAAAATACCGATCGCAAAACTCCCGACGAAAGGGATAAAAGCACAAATTGCAGCGACGATGGCCAGGGGAATAAAGACGACAATTAACGCCAATATCATGGCAATTAAAAACATAAAGTATTTCCCGAGGTTTGATCGGAAATTCTTCAGCACCTCCGCGCCCGAAAATGCTGTACTTTTGCGCTCTTTGAGCAGTACAAAATATTCGATAGAAATACCATAAACGTAAAGCCCCAAAGCTACCAGCGCCAAAATGAGTAATCCAGCCCAAGTAAAAGCATCGATATCCTCAAAAGAATCACTGTTGGCAGAGAATGTGATTTTTGTAGACAGAAAATAGTAAACTAAAGCAATCCCTGCTAGAGGTACCGCAGATAAACCAAAAATAGTAGAAACAAAGTGTCTATAGATCAATTTAAAAAGATCTATGAAACTTTGAACAAAGTCCCCTACCTTCCGTTCTTTTTGAAACTCAAAATCTATTTCCATTGAAATCGTTTTGCTAGTCGATAAGGATTAATAACATAAAAATAAAGGATAGCCAGTAAGGATAAAACGATAATCAATAAGCATAACCAAATTGACACATTATAATACCGTGTTACAAAACCTTCCAATGTACCAGCGATAATAAAAAAAGGAATTGTGCTGACGAGAACTTTCATCGCAATCTTTGCTGTGCGGACGAAAGATGTCAAACGTGTAAACGATTTGGGAAATAGAATGCTATTACCGATGGCCAACCCGCATCCTCCAGCCACAATAATTACCGAAATCTCAATAGTGCCATGAATCCAAATCGCTGACATGGCTTTGCCCATAACGCCATACTGGAAAAACATATGGTGAAATGCACCAAGCATAATACCATTGCTAAACAAAACGTAACCTGTTCCTACACTGAAAAATAGTCCAGCAGCAAAGGCCATAAAAGCAACCCGCACATTATTAATCGTAATCCAAATTGCTGACCCAAAGTTACTTCCCTTTCCATATACCGCAGCAGGATCTCCCGCTTTTATGCTTTCTATCGTCGAATCGACATAGTAGTCACCTAAAATAAGCCGAATAAAATCCATATCGTATACAGACGACACAAAACCGATGACCGAAGCCAAAACAAAAATTAAGAATGAATACAGCAAGGGTCGGCGAATCGACCAAATCGCCTGCGGTATCTCTTCATTGATAAAAGATTTAAACTTATTATTGGAAGCTTTCTGATCTTTATAGATTTTCTGATGGACGGTTACCGCCAGTTCGTTCAGATAAGCCTTTACCTTACTTTCGGGATAAAAGGTTTGTGCATACGCCAGATCATTTGTGAGCTCAATGTAATTTGAGGCCAATTCATCTGGATCAACCTGCATATTAATTGATAAATTATTTTCAATTAACGTCCATTTTTCTTTATTTCGTTCTACAAAGGATGCTTCTCTCATTAATTTTTTTAACTGGCATAACCAAATATAGGAAATATCCATGATTGAAAAGCACAAATTAGAGCTAAAATGACCTAGATATGCTATATTACATTAAATTCAACTAATTTGCATATGAATAAGCTTGAGATAAATACGGCACAAAATGTAAAAATCGAATATAATCTTGCCAGTCTTGGCTCAAGAATGATCGCATTTGCAATAGATTATTTTATTATAGTCTGTTATTATTTCTTTTGCTTTTTTCTCTTGGACAGCATAAACATGAACGCAGGAGATCCCTATCTCTTTTATGGGATTATGATGGCATTGACCTTACCTGCATTTTTTTATACTTTGATTACTGAAACAGCTTTCGGAGGCCAAACAGTCGGCAAGAAAATCATGAAAATAAAGGTCGTCAAACTTGACGGCTCACGTGCCAACTTCTATCAATACTTGTCCAGATGGAGCCTATCTATCGTAGATATCTGGATGACGATGGGCGGTGTCGCCATTACGTCGATCGTTTTATCCAAAAATGGACAACGCATTGGAGATATTGCTGGTGAAACTTCTGTTATCAGTCTCAAACCTACCTTAAAATTGAGCGACACAATTTACGAAGAGACATTCGACAACCACCCTATCCTATTTCCACAAGTGATTAAATTGAGCGACAAGGATGCTAACTCAGTCAAAGAGATCTATCAAACAGCTTTTGATAGAAGAGACGTAGGAATTTTAACTGCTTTAGTACAACGCCTGGAAACGGTGATGGAGGTTAAACATCCGGAAAAAATGACCCCCAATGATTTTGTCCTGCAAGTCATGAAAGATCATTACAGTATGTTTAAGGATAAATAGTTTTTAAGCCCATCGTTGATTCTGCATTCTCTCGGTTAAAAAACGGATATCGATCGGAGCTCGTTCGGTGTTTCTTCGCTTTCAACCGAAGAAGTACCGAACGAGCTCCGAACAAGCACCGAAGAAGCACCGAGTGTCTTATACTGAAATAGGTTTACGTCTTATCTAATTTTTACAGGAAATTCTTGATGTGATTTCGATTTTTCGTTCATAAAAAATGCCCTTAAAAAGTCGGACACTTTTTGAGGGCACTGCAAAATAATTCCTTTTTTATACTGAATATTTTGTTACGCGGTCACTGATGCTGCGGAAGTCTGAACTTGACGGTCGACTTCTTAACCAATCCCTGCAATACATTTCCTGGACCAACTTCTACAAAAGCTGTTGCACCATCGGCCAACATATTTTGTACTGTCTGTGTCCACCGTACAGCGCCAGTTAATTGCGCAATAAGATTTTGCTTGATAACCGCTGGATCTGTCTGTGGTTTGGCATCGATATTTTGATAGATCGGACAGCTAGGCGACAAAATGTCTACAGCTTCTATAGCCGCTTGCAATTCCACTTTGGCAGATTCCATCAATGGTGAGTGAAATGCTCCACCCACGTTTAATTTTAATGCGCGCTTAGCACCAGCCTCGGTCAATAAAGCACAAGCTTTGTCTACACCTTCAATAGATCCCGAAATAACCAATTGCCCAGGACAGTTATAATTTGCAGCTACCACGACATCATCAACCTGAGCACAGATATCTTCCACTATAGCATCTTCCAGACCTAATATCGCAGCCATCGTCGAAGGTTGAAGCTCACATGCCTTTTGCATCGCATTGGCGCGTTGTGCAACCAATTTCAAGCCATCTTCAAAGCTCAATGCACCGGCTGCTACCAAAGCCGAAAACTCACCTAATGAGTGACCTGCAACCATGTCCGGTTGAAAAGACTCTCCCAGCGCTTTCGCCAAAATAACCGAATGCAAGAAAATAGCAGGTTGGGTTACTTTCGTTTGTTTCAACTCCTCGTCTGTACCGGAAAACATGATATCCGTGATGCGGAACCCTAAAATATCGTTAGCCTGTTCGAACAAGGCTTTCGTTTCATCATTTAAATTATACAGGTCTTGCCCCATTCCAACAAATTGGGCCCCTTGACCAGGAAATACATATGCTGTTTTCATCCCTTATATTTTTTATTCATTTATTTGTCTGCTACCATAGGTATTGAATCTGCCTTCGGCAGTCAATGGTTGAGAAGAACGAATTCCCGTAAGCGCAAACTTAGATAAATTGCTTTTTATATGCAATATAAATTCATGTCAGCCAGCTATTATTCCCATCGTCGGCCGATCGATCCAATACCATTCATCTCCTCTTAAGGAATAATGTAGGGCCTTAAATTCAGTCTTCGGGAACAAAACTTAGTGATAACATCTTCTTCGGATCAAATACATCTTGTGCTATTTCCAGCAGCCCTGTATTCGTCAAATCCTGAATTTTTTCAATTACTTCTTCCAATAAGATGACACGATCATAGTCCATCACGTTTTTCGCAGCAGAGATAATCATACTCATACGGTTCTCTTCGGTCAAAGCAATCTGCCCAATAAATTTCTGCTTCGCCTTTTTTACCGCAGTTTCAGATAGCGGTTGCTCGCTCAGCTTCGCAAGTTCTTTAAAGACGAGTTTTTTAGCTTTTTCAACTTTTTCTTCATCAGTACCGAGGTAAATACTAAATAAGCCTGTATCCGAAAAAATAGTATAATTAGATTCAATGGTATAGGCTATTCCGTATTTCTCCCGTATGGAAAGATTCAGGATAGATCCCATTCCCATTCCACCAAGCATATTATTTAAAAGCAGCAGCCCCGTCTTACGGTCATCTCGATAATTATAAGCTAAAGAACCGAGCATATAATGCACCTGATTGATTGGCTTGCCTACGGCAACATGCTGTTCAACAAGCGGTCTGACGTCATTGCGGAGACGTGCTATCGTATTTGAAGGCACCGTTCCAAACACCTTGTGCAACAATCGCTCAACTTCTTTTAGCGTATAATTGCCCGTGATACCAATGACCATTTCATTTGTATCATAATTTGCCCGCATGAAATCGACAATATCACCCTTTTGCAGTGCAAGAAGCTGATCTTCCAGGCCCAAAATATTATGTCCTAAACCCGATCCCTGAAAAACCAGATCTTCAAAATCGTCCACAATAGACTCTTCCGGGCTATCCAGATAAGATGCCATTTCATCTACAATGACAGATTTTTCTTTATCCAATTCTATGTCGGGGAAAGTGGAATGAAAGAAGATATCTTCAAAAAGATCTAACGCACGATTTAAATAAGGCTGAAGAATAGAGGCATGTACACAGGTATACTCCTTCGTCGTATAGGCATTTAAATCTCCGCCTACGGATTCCAAATGATTTATAATCTGTTGTGTAGAGCGTCTTTCAGTACGCTTAAATAAAAGGTGCTCAATAAAATGGGCTACACCATACTTTCCAGCAGACTCGTCCCGAGACCCCGCGTTGATGACCATGCAGACATGTGTAACCGGTAAATTTTGATATTGAAATACTACGCGTATTCCGTTTGAAAGTCTAATAATTTCGTATTCCATGCAGTACAAACTTGCTGTAGCTTCTTTTAGTTTATCTATTTTTTGTGCCCATTAACCTTGACAGTCTTCCCTAAAACAAAAAATATAAAATCTTACATTTTTTGCTACGTTACTCAATCTTCAAAATCGTATGGGCATATGAAGTCTTCACAAAACTAGGCATTTTTAAATGCAAAACGTCATAGCGAAATCACTATGACCGTTTTTATATCCTACAGGAATCAGATTACATACGCGGAGGTCTCATTCCGCCCGGAAATCTATTCTCTCCTTCTGGATTTCCCATCGCAAATTTCTGGAATTTATAGGTAAACAGAATCATAAAATATCGCCCCAAACGGTTGGTACGGCTATCTGTAATCATAGACTCACTCACCGTTCTTGAAACATTCGTTTGTTGATTTAACAAGTCAAATGCTTGTAGACGTACAGTACCACGTTGTTGACTCAAGAACTTCTGCTCCAAGTAGGTATTTATGACGAAAGGATTTGCATTAATGCCGGCCCCATAACCACTGTTGAATTGTTTGGATAGATCCGCTCCGAAAATGGTTGTTTTTGTTATGTTAACAGAGCCAATCAATGTTGGTGTCCAAGAAGAAACATTCGTCGTACGATTTGTCAATGAATTCTCGGTATGATTAAATTGATAGCGTACCCCCGGATTGATTTCGAGGTTCTCGGAAGGATTATATCTAAACATTAAACCTTGATTTAATACAATATTCCGGGCGATGTTCTTTTGACCTACGTTATCATCTTTCTCTGTGGAAACATATCCAATATTTTTATTGTAAGACACACCCCCCATTAACATAATATTATATGTTTTTTCTTTCAGTGATTTACCATAATGATAGAAAGAACTCACATTAAATGGCTTATCGCTTGTTTCATTCAAATAGCGGGTTTCAGAAACTAACGTTGAATTTGTTTGGCCAGTTTGATAATCCATTAAATCATCAAAATAGCTTTTGCTCAAGCTCACAATCTTGTTGTTAGTCAAACCGGCATTAACGAACGCAAAGAAGTTGTTTCCTTTTTGAAAATCATTCTTACGGAATCTTACATTCAATTGATGGCTAAATTCCGGATTCAGATTGGCGTTACCGATCACAATACTCGTCCGGTTTGTACTCATATCAAACGGCAAGATCTGCGTTACTGAAGGCTCATTCGGTGTTCCCGAATAATTGACAGAGATATTGGACTGTCTCGAAAATTTATACTCAAAACGTGCAATAGGCATCCAGTTCATATTGTTGCGATGAATTGGCACGACTACCCCTGAACTGATCGCATCACCTCTTAATTGAGAAGGCTGAGCAGCAGCTCCAATGGAATAGGTTATTTTATCGCCACTATACAAATAGTTTGCCCCGATTTTATGTGTTGTGAACGAATAATCATAATTATAATCAAAATTCAACTTGGGATCTTCTGCAATAAGGTTTCCATCGCGATCAAACCCTTGTTGTTTATTCGAATTGTCATACTTGTTTTTGTTGAAGTCATAGGTAAACTCTACTTTTCCCTTCTCAGAAACAGGTTCAGTATAATTCACTGAAGCGCCCCCATTCCAACTTTTATTATTTGCTTCTAGAATCGTTTTTTCATAGATCGAATCTAGAGGAGCGTTTGCATTGTTGGGATCAGCCAATAGCCTATCTAAAATGGCATTCTGATCCTTCGTTGTTTTTGCATTATTGAAGTTCATGTTTACAAAAACATTCCTTCCTTTGTCATTAAATTTATGGTTGTACAATCCGCTAATCCCAAATCTCGGTGCAGTAGAATTTGCAACAATATCTTGGGCCTGTGAATTATTAAATACACTACTACGGTAAGTTAGCGAATTAGTACCTGTCGTTACATCACTATTGTCGTAACCAAATTGAGGAGAAATTTTGATATAGTCTTTCGTTGTAGGCTTCCATTCAACATTTGCTTCAAAACGGTGGCTTGCTCCTACTGTATTGGAATTAGATTGAACACTGTCCGTTTGCATGATATTAGGTAGTGTATTTTCCTGAAAGCGCTGCGAGATTGTTGTATTGTTGCTATGGCTATAACTGTAACTACCGTAAACCGTCAATTTATCATTAAAGTCTTTACGGTAATTCAGCCCGATAGAACCGATTTTAGTTAAACCGTCCGATCCGCCAAACATGCCGCCGCCGCGACGGCCGCCACCACCTTGGCCACGACGCGCACCGCCACCTACAGTACTAAAGTCAAATAAGGGTGCATTGGTATTGTTCAAATTTCCCAATACAGAAATTTGTTCACCTTCGCGCATCCCCATCCACATCCCTGTAGCCTGGTAACGATCTTCGGTTCCCACGCCTGCCCGTAAGGTAGTCATATGTCCTGTATTGTATTTTGGGTCAATCTGAATATTTAAGACTTTTTCTGAATCACCCGTTTTATTACCGGTTACATTGGCCATATCGCCATAATCATCGATGACCTGCATCTTTTGGATAATATTTGCCGGTAGATTTTGTGTAGCTGTCTTTACATCTCCACCAAAAAAGTCCTTACCATTTATACGAACCCGCTTAACAGACTCCCCTTGTGCCGTTACATTGCCGTCTTTATCGACTTCGACCCCTTGCAACTTTTTCAAAGCATCCTCTGCAACAGCCCCATCGCGGAGTTTTAGATCTTTCATGGTATATTCGAGGGTATCACTTTTGACAACGACTGTAGGGACTCCATCAACAACAACTTCTTGTAGCATCTGTGAGTTCTGTTGTAAAGTCAAACTTGGAATAATATGCTTTGATTCGCCTTTAGGGATACTAAATTCCTGCTCAAAGCGTTCGAACCCAAGGTTTGAAACCGTAATTTTAAAGGTGTCCGCCTTGACTTTATCAAAGATAAAAATCCCGGCCATATTAGATCCTGTCGTCATGGAATCCAATTTTGACGTTAATTTCACTGTTGCACCGGCGACAATTCGATTCTTGTCGTCCTTCAACATTCCCTGTACGCTCTTCGTCTGGCCATAAACGGTCCATCCCATCAGCATACTAAATAAAAAAAGCACAAAGCCTCTCATAATACGTATTTTTATATTTCTATAATTGATAAATCTTTGACTCTAAAACTATTGCTCAAGTTTAATTTGAAACAATATGGCCTAGACAAGAACAAACTTTTATTTTGTTAATGGAAATTATTCCAACGTTTTAATAGTCTAGCGCTCTTAATCTTTACAAAAGAAGACATTATTAGTGTTAATTAGTGTAAACGGTCGATATTCACACAGAAGTTACAATAGATAACTCTAAATTTATTTGTATTTTCGGCTATTTTAAAGAACTGAACATGCTATTATCATATTATCAGGAGCAGTGGATAGAGGCCGGCTGTGACGAAGCGGGAAGAGGTTGTCTGGCAGGGCCAGTTTTCGCTGCAGCAGTGATTTTCCCCACAGACTACCATCACGAGCTTCTTAATGACTCCAAACAACTTAGTGAAAAAAAGAGGATGGCTTTACGTCCCATCATTGAGCGCGAAGCCCTTGCTTATGCCGTTGCGAGCGTTTCAGCAGAAGAAATAGATCGCATAAATATCCACAATGCAAGCTACCTGGCGATGCACAAGGCACTTGATCTCTTAAAGACCAAAGCCGAGTATATTATTGTTGACGGGAATAAGTTTATTCCATATCAGCAAATACCGCATACATGTATCATCAAGGGCGACGGGAAATATCTATCGATTGCCGCAGCTTCGATTCTGGCTAAAACTTACCGGGATGAATACATGGACAACATCGCCTTGGATTATCCCGATTACGACTGGCTCAACAACAAAGGGTATCCGACAGTTAAGCACAGAACAGCTGTATTGGCACACGGCTCCACTCCACATCATAGAAAAAGCTTTAGAATAACCGATCCGCAGCTCAAATTATTCTAAAGCTCACACAATAAAAAAAGAAACAGCAACTAAGCCGCTGTTTCTTTTTTATTCCCTCTAAAGGAGAAATATATCGCCGCTCCTATTCCCAATACAAGAACAATAGACGAGATTAATGTCAATAAATTACCAAATTTGTGTGACTCTGGATCAAAAACAAATTCTACCTTATGCGTTCCCGCAGGTAATTGCAGTGCTCTTAGGATATAATCCGCACGAATAATTGGCGTTTCCTTTCCATCCACATAGGCTTTCCATCCTTTATCATAAAATACTTCAGAAAATACAGCAAAGGCATCATTGGCAGCCGTATATTCATATTGCATTTTATCCGGATGGTAAGATGTCAACTTAATCTCCCCTGTCGTTGAAGCATTCGAAGTTTTAGCCTTGATCTCATTTTGATATTGTTGATTCACAAACGCCTCCTTATGTGGATCAAAAGAACTGATTGCTTGCATCTCCTCGGCATTTCCTTTCACAAAACTTACCCGATCCACAAACCAAGCATTTCCTGCAGCTGTACTTCTTCTTACAATACGTTGCGACTGATTCTGAGGATCTGTCGTAATCAAATAACGTACGTTGAACATATCCAACACATCTTCATTAAGGGCACCATTAAATTGATTTTCCAAAATTTCCTGGAAGCGCATTAATTTTGCCGCATGGTATCCTCCTAAAGATTTGTGAAAATAGGATGGACGGGCATCCGAAAATGGGTCCGAAGTCAAGTCAAGAACGCGGTAGCTTGGATCTTTATCCATTAAGATCAATTGATCCACTTCACGTTGTTGGAATACTTGCTGTGCTGTAGCCCCTTTCTCCATAAAAGATTTGTCATTCAAAAAGCGCTTATCTACACTCCATAAATCAAACAAGAATAAGACCAACAATGTCCCCAGTAATACACCTTCGCTCAGTTTCTTCTTTAAAAAGACCCAAACAAATCCAAAAGTTAGTAGAACGATGACAAAGGAACGATAGGCATCTTTGCTTGCGATATCTTTACGATCCAGAACCAACTGGTTTGCCAAGTCCGTCGCAAAGGCCTTGTCGCCTATCTGGTGCTCAAAAGTTGCTACTAAATTGCTATGCTCCGCATTCCTAAAACTTAAAAAGAGATCGGGCATCACGCCAATAAGCAGACAGACGCCACCGACACCAATAAAAGTATACAGCACTTTTTTATCTAAGTTTGGAATCTCCTTCGCCCGTGTCAAAAGCTCATTGACAGCCAGAATTGCCATCATAGGTACTGTAATGGAAACCACAACAAGAATGGATTCAACAGCCCTAAACTTATTGTACATTGGGAAATAGTCAAAGAACAGATCTGATACAAGTGTAAAGTTTTTTCCAAAAGACAAAAGCAATGCTAAAATGGTTGTTGCCAGAATCCACCACTTGAAGCGGTCCTTGACAATAACAAGGCCTAAAACAAATAGGAAGAAAACTCCGGCCCCAAAATACCATGGTCCCGAAGTGAAACGTTTGTCGCCCCAATAGGTTGGCATGCCTTGTGCCATCTGACCAGCTTGAATCTCCGATGCACCTCCTCGTTCCATTAGGAATTTAGCGACATGTGATTTTTCGTCCAATTGTCCGCCAGTTGAACCACCATAGGCATTTGGAATCAAAAAGGTAATGGTTTCACCAATCCCTTGGCTCCACTCATAGGCATATTCTTTATCAAGCCCTTTCTCTTTGCTGTTGTTATTATCAACCTTAGTAATATTGGCATGTCCACGCGTACTTAATTTACTATATTCCCAAGTTGGTAATAAAATTGATGCATTTACCATCAAAGCGATGACCACTGCGATAATCTGCCTACCCGATGCAATAAAAAAACCTTTTAATTGTTTTTGTTTAATTGCATCTACGAAAGTGAAAATCACGTATACCATCAGGACTATCAACAGGTAATAGGTTGTCTGCAAGTGATTTACACGAATCTCCAGCGAAAGAAACAGCGCCAATAATACAGGGCCCCACAATTTACTTCCCCGATAACACATAATAACCGCAGCAATAACGGGTGGAATAAATGCAATTGCATTAGCCCTTGTTATGTGCCCAGCTTCAATATAAATAAAATTATAGGATGTAAACGCAATGGCTATTGCACCAATTGCTGCCAACCAGGGTTTGATCCGTAAGACGCTAAAAAGGAAATAAGCACCCAGCAAATAAAATAGCACCGTATCCATTGGGCTCGGAAAGGCGAACTTAACCGCTTTTAAGAAATAGGTACCAATGTTATTCTCATTTTCTTGCCAAATTTGATAAGTCGGCATCCCGCCAAACATAGAGTTAGTCCATAAGGGCGCTTTACCATCCTTTGCCTTAAAATCAAATAATTCCTTCTGTGCCGCCTGCGCTTGTACCACATCCGACTGCGCCAGCGTTTTTCCTTGCCAAACAGGGGTAAAATAAAAAAACACGAGCACAATGAATATCGCTATAACAATCAAATGTGCCGAATTCGCCTTAAACCAATTTTTCATCCGTATAAATTTGTCATTTAAAGGTGATGAAGCTATCTCATTTATTCAACTCACGCTATATCGTTCATTCACAGCTGGCTTTTTGCTGTATTTATGCACGCATTACACACGATTTTGATAAATTCCGATGATTTCATTTATCCTCTTAGGTTGTTTAAAAGTCTTAAAAGCCAAACTTAGATAAATTTGTTTTTATATACAATTATAATTATCGCTCAGATTGCTGTTAGTGGAAAGTTTATAACAGGTATTCCATCCGATCGATCCATTTCACATCTTTTAAGCACTAAAAAAGCCCTATGTTATTTAGGGCTTTAAGTAATTAAGATCTCATTTTTACGGCCGTTCCCGTCGCGCCTACCATCATCATGCCCCCTGTACCTACCGTTTGAAAGTCCAGTCGAACGCCAACGACCGCATCAGCACCCAATGCGCGTGCACGGTCTTCAAGTTCACGTAACGCCGCTTCACGTGTTTCCTGGAATGCGCGTTCATAAGAATTGGATCTTCCGCCAAAAAAATCACGAAAGCCCGCCATCATATCTTTGATTGCGTTCGCTCCCAGAACCACTTCGGAAGAGACTATCCCCAAATAACGTTCAATTTGGTGCCCCTCAATAGTACCAGTTGTTGTCAATAACATATTTTATTCTCCTTTTTGAATTAACTTATTAATATTGGATAACTCCCCAAAAACAACCAAAATATCGCCTTCTTCCATGATCGTTTCCGAGGCAGCAATTCCAGAAGCTTCCTTTTGTTCTTTGGTCACACCGTCCTTCTTCGTTTCTGTGATCTTCACAGTGGTCAACACGATAACCTTGTATAAATTGGTCAGGTTCGCTTCACGTAATGTCATGCCCACATAACGAGCAGGCACTTTAGTCTCCACAATGGAATATTTATCCGAAACCTTAAACGAATCGACAATATCAATATTGTCCAAGCGCATCGCCAATCGCTCAGCAGCTTCTTCTTCGGGCATAATATATTCATTGATTTCCATTGCCTCCAAAACAGTCTTTTGTAAATCTGAAACGATACGGCCAATGATACGTTTAACCTTCAACTGTTTTAAGAGGGCTACGGTCATGAGCGAAGCTCCCTCATCCTCTCCAATTGCAACAATGACAGCATGGGCATCTTTAAGGGGTAATGACGATACCGCTTCTCGGTCGGTTGTATCTAGGCATACCGTGTGCGTTATCTTGTCCTTGAGTTGTTCAACGATACTGAGATTTCGGTCTGCCCCAATCACCTCATGTCCGAGCTCAGTAAGATGTACTCCTAAAGAACGTCCAAAATGTCCCAATCCTAAAACAATATACTTCATATCTCAAACTAAAATAAATTTACTGTTATTTCCAAGTTCTCTTTCGATCTACCTGCTCATATTACTCCGATAAGTTCATCAAAAGTTAGTCAATACGCTTGTAGGTCTACCTAAAACAAGATCTTTTCTTCCGGAAATACAATATTTCTCCGTGTTGTATTTTTAATAAAAGCGACCAGCAGAGTCAGCATACCCACACGCCCAACCAGCATCGTTAGGGCAATAATCAATTTTCCGCCCATACTGAGTGATGGTGTAATCCCCAAACTTAACCCACATGTTGTATAGGCTGATAGTGATTCAAAAAGGAGAGCTTTCATACTCTTATCGGGATCTGTAAAAATGAGCACAAAAAAACTGAATCCTACGACGAATAGCGACAACAAAATAATCGCAAAAGCCTTGTTAACAGATTCGCCGGCTATCCTCCTTTTAAAAATCTCAATATATTCTTTTCCCTTAGCCAGAGAAACAATATTCAACAGCGAAACAGCAACGGTAGTTACCTTTACTCCCCCACCAGTAGATCCGGGAGAAGCCCCGACCCACATCAGAATCATAATCAAAAAAACAGTCGGTGGGCCGACAAAACTCAAATCAACACTATTGTAACCTGCTGAACGCGCTGCATTGGCCATAAAGAAGGAAGTTGCCCATTCACCATCGATTCCCCTTTCAAGAGAAAGGGTGTTCCCTCGCTCCAAAAAGTAGAAAAACAAAGTTGCACCTACAATAATAATTGCATTACAAACCAGCACCAATTTAGAATTAAAGCTAAAGCTCCATGCTTTATGCTTATAGTTTTTCTTTGTGATCCATCGGTGATAATAAAGCAATATGGATTCTTTAATATAGGTGTAGAAATTCAATACAATTCCAAAACCCAAACCACCAAGAATGAAAAGCGAAGATAACGCCAGCTGGAATGGGTAATTGAATTTATAGGCTTCATTGGTAATTCCCCCAGATAAGATCGAAAATCCAGCATTACAGAATGAAGAAATAGAATGAAAGATCGAAAAGAAAACCATGCTCCCTAAATTTGGAAAATTAGCACTTTCTAAGGTACTAAAGATCAGTATAGCGCCAAGAAATTCAAACAGCAGCGTAATAAATATCATGGTCAATAGGGTTTTAATGACAGAGGCTACTTTATTTTCACCTAGAATTTCACCAAACATCAATTGATTCTTAAAAGAAAATCCGCCAGAGAAAAAATAGCCAAAAAAACCTGTAAATGTCATAATACCCAATCCGCCAACCTGTATCAGGACAATGACCACAGTTTGTCCGAACATGCTAAAATTGGTTGAAATATCGGCAACAGACAAGCCTGTGATACAAACAGCACTAGTTGCCATAAATAAGGCGTCCACAAAACTTAACGGAGCTTCTACCGTGGTACGGGGCAGCATCAAGAGTACGGTCCCGAGCAAGATAAGAACCAGGAAACTGATGACAAATAATATTGTCGGATTAAAATAAAAATTGTCAAAGAAAAGTGTGCTCTTTGATAGCTCCGCGATAAAAATAAGATAGATTCCTAGATAAACCCACTGTTCTCTTGAAAAAACAGAAAGCGCTCCAAATCCTGCAAAACGGGCAATAAGAATAAATACAAAGTAAATGAGGATAACTAAGCCCGCGTAATGCTCAACAGCAATTTTTTTGAGTGCGTAAATGGAAGACGACTCGCGGAGAGCAATCATGAAAAAGAGGACAAAGAAAAGATAATGAATTGTTTTGCCAAGCAATTTCCCCAATGCAGGATCAGTGACATATCCCACATTAAAAATAACGATTGCGGCGCAAATCATGCTCACATAGAACATGATTTTGTCTACAAGCCCATTTTTATATTTGAAAACAAACCGGATAAAACTTAAAATCGAATCTATCATAATGTCTCAAACTAAGATAAATCTGTCAATAAATGCAAATCTATCTCCGTTGTATTTTTTCGCGCGCTAACGAAACCGACAATGAGGATTGATAAATACCGCACATCGCTTCCTCTCCCATTTCTAAAAAATAAGGGCAAAAGCACTAAACGGTAATCTTTCCACGTGAAACGGATCCTCAATTTCCCGTTCCTTCTTTCTCAAGCTCCTTTTCAGCTTTTTCACGGTCACGCTTCCGCTTCTCTTCAATCTTTGCCGCCTCTTTGGCCTCATCTTCTTTTTCTTCCTTCAGCAACTCCTCAGGAGTTTTGTGTTTCTTAAATATACTTGAAATCATTTTCTTGGCTTTGCTGATTCCCCCAACGACTTTTTCAACTTTTCCAGCCGTATTCATCAGCTTAGCCTCCCGCTCTGGACCAAGGCCGACGCATTGTTTAATTCCAACCAACAAAGTCTGCCACATCGCTTTAAAAAACGGATGATTGGGATCCCGACGCTTGTTAATATGCCCCACCGTATATTTACCGTATAAATCCGGATTGCCCGGATTAAATAAAACCTGATTAATCATAAAAGACAGCAGCCCCTTCTTTTCTCGCCGACCATCATCACCTGCCTCTGACAGGATATTAACTTTGAGGTCGTCATAATCCATTTTAAAGGTTCCTTTACTACGGTAATCGTTAGCCCAAATGTCAAATGTAATCTGACTGAGATTGCCCGATTTAACCTCAACATTTAACAATGGACGAATCATTTTATTAACGACTGTTAGATCCATTTTCCCAAGTGTGCCCTTATAGGTGTAGGCTCCAACTTTAGAGGTCATATCAAAAACAAAGTTGGTAGAAAGCTTACCGGCGTTCATAAAATTGCTGCTCAAATTTGCACGCATTAGCTTCTGCTTAAGCAATTTTGTCGAATCATTTGTCACATTCAATAGTGTACCATACGTGTGATCAAAAGTAATGGTTCCGATTTGACTATACTCATCACTCATTTCAGAATACGCAATTCCAATATTATCTAAAATCAAAGAATCAATTCCCAGGCGTGTCGACATTTGCATTAATTTCATATGCGGAGCATTTCCAATCTGACTGGTTGGAGGGCTTTTATAATGCTTATCACTGTAAATCGAAAGTGAACCATTTTTTAAGCGTGCATTTTGTGCGTATATTTTCTTATCCCGGGAAAGCTCGGCAAAATTGAATCCCGTCAAAAGAAGTGTGTCCATTTTCAGCACCATATAGCTTCCACCCTCTCCTTTCTTCCGATAATAAGCCGCCTTATTCAGCGTCGGCTGATAAGCGACTTTAGTCAGCAGGACATTGCGGTTTTTACTATTGATTTTCAACTGATCGAAGTTTACTTTATAAAACCCATCCGGAGTTTTATAGGTAAAACCAGGCACCTCAATATCAATCATTTTCGTATGATAAAAGCGCTGCCTGTCGTGCTCAGAAGTTGAATCGATCAAAACATCATCTATCCGGACCTTGACCTTTTTGACCTCGAAATCTTGATAAACCCCTTTTTGGACTTGCGTATATCTAAAATCGATGTCATTCAAATTGACAGCCCGCACCTGAATTTTTTTCAGATTGTCCTTTATTTTCTCATACAGTGGTTTTTTAGGTCCCCTACTTACCGTATCATTATAACGATGTACCTCATTAATGACATGAATCGTTGGTCTTTCGACAGTGATATCATTCAGAAAAAGTTCCTTATCCATCAACACCCTCCGAATTCCAAAGCTTTTTATTTTCAGCCTATTGATGGAAATTTCGAAACGGTTATCTGGTGCTTTTTTGACCAGCTCCAACTTTTTATAGATGGAACTATCTGACACGAGATGCAGATTGTCTATTGTTATGTTACCTAATAATAGGTTGACGTGGATATCGTCGTATTTAATAGTATACAAATTGTCCGTTGCTTGAGACACCAGCTGTTTGATTTTAGTATCTAAAAGAGGCTTCCACTTATTGCTAAAATACCAAATACCTCCAGCCAATACCAATAGGATAAACGCTACAATACCAAGGATCCATTTGAAAATAGGCTTCATAAAGTCACAATCTCTTTGTAATTTCGTCTTTATTTTATTGAATAACAAACAAAATTAAGCCCATTTTGTTTGAATAACGACTAAATAAAGTGAATATGCTGCGTAAAACACAACTATTTTTATTTCTTGTACCGCTCTCTCTACTTTTTTTAAGTTCCTGCACCAAAACAAAGCATGAAACAGGCTTCTATTTTTGGAAGACAGTATTCCAGTTAGACACCGTAGAAAGCCGCTCTTTAAAGGAAATTGACGCGAAATCTATCTATGTCCGCATCATGGATATTGATTTCGATCCATCTGGTGTACAAGCCGTCCCTATTAGCCCCATTACGTTTTCGCAGCCTGTCCCCAAAGAACAGCAGCTGATTCCTGTAGTATTTGTCAACCAACGTATTTTTGTGGAAATGGATAGCCTGCAGATCAGAGGACTGGCAAATAAAATTGTTCCGTTTGTGACGGCTAAAATACAACAAGCAGGAAAGGAAAAATTTACCGAACTTCAACTGGACTGCGATTGGACAAAGACATCCCGTGATAAATTTTTCTACCTGCTCACCTATTTACAGCAATTGCCGGCCTTAAAAGATGTTGTCGTGAGCTCTACTCTGCGGCTGCATCAAGTCAAAAATACGGTCACCAGCGGAATTCCGCCTGTGAAAAGAGCAATGTTAATGTGTTACAACATGGGAAATCTCAGACAATTTGGCAACCAGAACTCCATTTTAAATCAACAGGACCTCAAGACCTATCTAAGCGGAACATTACGCAACTATCCCATGGAAATGGATCTTGCATTACCGCTATTTCAGTGGTTTGTCGTTTTCAGAAATAATAATTACATCGGTATTTCAAAACATATCAATGAAGAAGATCTCAAAGACTCGTCATTGTTTACCCATAACCCCAATACGAACCTCTATATTTTAACGAAAGATCTCCCAAAAGCAAACCTTAAAAAGGGAGATGTTATACGTTTTGAATCCACAAATCAGGAGGAACTCTTACAAACGGCAAAATTTTTGAAGGGAGAGCTGAAAGGAAAAGAACACCGGATTATTTTTTATCATTTAGATCAAGCTACACTAGCAAACCATGGCAATGCCGAATTACAAAAAATTATTGCTACTTTCTAGCACTACATTAGCTTTCTTCTTTGGGGAGATTGCAACCAATATCGCCTGTGGTCCTGAAGTGGATCCTTACGACAATCAAACGACATATTATCTCCCCAATCTGGAGGACAATGGATTTTCTGCCTTTCAATTTATCCCCTACCAATTTCTTTATACGGAAGAAGCTCCAGTCAAAGAAAGTTTAATCAATGCCGAAACCTGGGCTAAACACCTAGGTTCGCAGGTCAAGGTTAAGGATATCGAACAATTGATGTACAATAGCAACGATGCAACCGCTAATTTAGCGAGCAATCAGCAAAAGTCGGCTTGGACCAACCTTCCCGACTCCATTAGAGGAAATACATTCCTAAGCACGTTGATTGACGGAAAACATGAAGCTGAACGCGCTTATTTTATGTTTACAAAAAAGCAGGAACCTATCACGAATATTCAACATAACTATTGGGATCCGGATACCCGAAATTTCAAAGAAATCACTCAATTTGCTGAACTCGCCGAACAGCAGATCACCAAGTACCCCAAAAATAGCTTTCTCTATATCCGTTATGCTTATCAAGCCGCCCGTTTATATCTATTTGGACAGGAATACGCCAAGAGCATGACGATCTATGAAAAGTACCTGCAATCCGCTAAGGGAGATGAAGCCATCCTCAATTGGGCACTATCCAACTACGCTGGCGCTGTCCGCAAAAATGGCGATGCTGCAAGGGCAGCTTATCTCTTTTCCAAATTATTCACTGCCAGTCCAGAAAGGCGCATCCTCGCTTATGCTAATTTCCATTATATCACAGCCAGTGATGCTGAGATATTTCAATATGCAAAAAATGATGCAGATCGGTTCAATATCAATGCTATCATAGGCTTTGGCACAAGTGACTATGCACTGAAATATCTGAGCGACTGCTATCAGCTCGATCCGGCCAACACCGTAAATGCGGTACTATTGGGACGCGAAGTCAATAAGATAGAAACAGAAATGAACGAGTCTTTTTACCTCAGTAGCGATAATTATAATTACTACAGTAAAAATGACGATAAAGGAAAGGTTAAACTACATCTGGATTCTCTCCGCAATTTTGCCCTAAAACTTTATCGCGACAAAAAATATGTTCAACCCCAATTGGGCCTTATTACTGCTGCCTACCTAAGCTGGATGAATAAGGAAAATACGTTAGCAAAAGAATACCTGTCCGGAATAAAAGAGGCTGACCTCAGTCCAAAATTGATTGATCAGCTTCAAATTACCCGATTGCTCACGCAATTAACTGACTGGCAAAGCAGTAAGCAGCTAGATGAAGTTCAATTGACCAAGACACTATCTTGGTTAGAAGAAAAAGCAAAACTTGATGGTAAGGAAGATATCCGCAAACAAAATTGGGGATATAGTGCTTTTGAATATAGCAACTATAGTTTAATCTGCCGGAATATTCTACAAAATCTTGTCGTAAAACACTATTTAAGTACACAAGATACCGCCATGGCTAGTTTAGCTGCTGTAAAGGCGGATGCCTTTTACAACTATGGCTTTGTGAAAGACTCACTGGAAGATAATATGCAGTGGACAACAATGCACTTCTGGGAAAATAGCCTTACACCTAAAACGCTGTTAAAAATAAGAAATTTACTGTCGGACAATTCCCAACAGAATACCCTATCTAAATTCTTATTGAAGGATATCAAACATTTCAATAAAGATTATCTCACGGAATTATTGGGTACAACCTACCTGCGCGAACTGGATTTCCAAAAAGCAGCAAAAACTTTAGCGGGACTTCCTAAAGACCATAAAATAAAAGAAATTAAAAACTGGTACGATGCGGATGAAAGCGATATTACACCGAATCCATTTATTGTTACTATAAATGATTATCCCAAAAAATATGGTAAAGAGTCCACCACTAAGCTAAAATATGCTGAACGGATGGCACGCTTGGAAAATGCCATAAAAACGGAAAAGAATAACCAGAAAAAAGCCGAGTATTATTTCCAAATGGCCACAGGTATCTATCAGACAAGTACCTATGGAAATGCTTGGTCCCTAGTATCCTATGACTGGTCGTCCACCGACAACCACGCAGCTTCAACACTTCACTGGCAACGAAATTATCTACAGACAAAATCAGCAAAAGAATGGTACAGCAAAGCGCGTACGCTGAGCACAGACAAAGAGTTCAAAGCGAAATGTACCTTTATGCTTGCCAAATGCGAGCAGAAAGATTTTGTCTATACCAATGAATCGCGTTGGCAATACTATGATTCGCCATTAAAGAATCCTTTCTATCGTTTTTCGATGCAAAATAAATACTTCAAAGAATTGAGCACACAATATAAGGATACGCCTTTCTTTACAATCGCTTCGCGGGAGTGTACTTATCTCCGTGATTTTTTAAATTTAACACAAGCGATACATTAAGGGCTTCATCCTACCGCGCTTTACAAAAAATAGCGCCTTCTTGATGTAAGAAGACGCTATTTTTTTATAAAGATTAAGATTTATATAGATTAAGATCTACTATCCTCATTATGATATATACTGAGGTAGCTATCGTAGCGCGAACTCTCAATAGAGCCTTCTTCCACAGCCTCCATAATGACACAACCGGGTTCATTGATATGCCGGCAATTATGAAATCGACATTGATTCATCAACGCGCGCATTTCTGGAAAAAAATGGGATAGCTCCTGTTTTTCTATATCGACAATTCCCAACTCACGAATACCAGGCGTATCAATTAGCTTCCCTCCAAAAGGGAGATCGAACATTTCAGCAAAAGTAGTTGTATGCTTTCCTTTGTCGGACCAATCGGAGATTTCACCAGTTTTCAACCCATATTCAGGGACGATTGCATTAATTAACGTTGATTTACCAACCCCGGAATGGCCTGATACCAAGGTTATTTTATCTTTAAGCAGTTGCTTGACAACGTCGATATTTGTACCTGTTAACGCAGAAACTTCGAAACAGGGGTAACCAATATGTTCATAAATAGCTTTATAGTCGGCCAATATCTCCAATCCTTCATCACTAAAAAGATCCAATTTATTGAAAATAATTACCGCAGGAATTCCGTATGCCTCTGTTGTTACTAGAAAGCGATCGATAAAACCCAAAGAAGTTGGTGGCGAGGCAAGTGTCACCACTAAAAAAGCCTGATCCAGGTTTGCTCCGATAATTTGAGTTTGCTTGGACAGATTGACGGATTTTCGAATAATATAATTTCGACGAGGTTCCAGTTCGTGAATGACCGCACTTTCCTGATCAGGTTCCACATCAAAATGTACCCAATCACCCACAGCAACAGGATTAGTCGTTTTTATTCCTTTGGTTCGAAACTTTCCTTTGATACGACAGTCGTATCTTTTATCATCTTCACCCAAAACTTGATACCAACTACCTGTCGATTTAGTTACCAGTCCTCTCATAAATCCTGTTGCATTAAATGTGTCATAGTACAAAAATCGGAAAAATTTATTAAACTTACCCTTTGATGAATTTCTTACCTTTGTAAGGAGACTAAAATTCAATTTTGTGAAAAAACTATTTCTTTTAGACGGAATGGCTCTCATATATAGAGCTTATTTTGCTTTGAGCAAAACTCCTCGAATTACCTCAACAGGGTTAAATACAGGAGCAATCATGGGATTTACCAATACATTATTGGATGTATTGAAAAATCAGCAACCTTCCCACATAGCAGTAGTGTTCGACACAGCGGCACCTACCGCTCGACATATTGAATTTGAAGCTTATAAAGCACATCGGGAGAAAATGCCAGAGGACCTTGCTGCCTCTATCCCCTATATAAATCGGTTAATCGAGGGCTTCAATATCCCGATTATCACAATGGATGGATACGAAGCCGATGATATTATCGGAACACTTGCAAAAAAGGCCGAGAAACAGGACTTTCAAATCTATTGCATGACACCCGATAAGGATTTTGGGCAACTTGTGTCTGAAAATATCTTTATCTACAAACCTGCCCGCATGGGTAATGGAGCAGAAGTACAAGGTGTCAAAGAGATTCTTGAAAAATGGGAAGTTTCTGATGTTTGCCAGGTCATCGATATCCTCGGTCTTTGGGGCGATGCCGTGGACAATATCCCTGGTATACCTGGTATTGGAGAGAAAACAGCGAAAAAACTTGTTCAGGAATACGGATCTGTCGAAGGCATTATCGCTAACGCGGACCAACTCAAAGGAAAAATGCGCGAAAACGTGGAGAATTTTGCAGAACAAGGGCTCATCTCCAAAAAATTAGCCACTATTTTATTGGATGTACCAATTGAACTCGATGAAAAATCGCTAGAACTGGAAGATCCAAACAAAGAAATCCTTGAACCGCTATTTGCTGAATTAGAATTCCGAACACTTGGAAAACGAGTTTTCGGCGAAGATTTCTCCGTCCTTGACAAGAGCAGCCCTACAAATGGACAAATGGATCTATTTTCGACAACAACAACGACAATTACCACGACCGAAATTGTTACCGAAGTTAGCGTCGAAAACGCAGCAATAAATAACATCCATAATACCGCACATGAGTATGTTTTGGTCGATACAAACGAAAAACAAGTAGCGCTCGCTCAAGAGCTTGCTTCTTTGGATAGTTTTTGTTTTGACACAGAAACAACAGGATTGGATGCAAACCTTGCCGACATTGTGGGGCTATCATTTTCTTTTGAGAACGCAAAAGCATATTATGTCCCAACACCTGCCGATCGTGATAGCGCTCAGGCTATAGTCGATATTTTCAAGGGTGCTTTAGAAAACCCAAACATTGAAAAAATAGGACAAAACATCAAGTACGATATTTTATTATTAGCACGCTATGGTGTAAAAGTACAAGGCACCCTTTTTGACACCATGCTTGCACATTATCTGATTGATCCAGATACCCGTCACGGAATGGATGTCCTCGCAGAAAATTACCTAAATTACAGCCCGGTATCAATCACCGAACTTATCGGTGAAAAGGGAAAGAAGCAAGGGAATATGCGCGACGTTGAAGTCGAAAAAATAAAAGAATATGCCGCTGAAGATGCAGACATTACCCTACAGCTAAAAAATATATTTCAACCTCTTCTTGTCGAGACCAACACCATGCAGCTCGCTCAGGATGTGGAATTCCCATTAGTATATATACTCGCCGAAATTGAACGAAACGGTGTAAAAATTGATGTTCCGGCACTTGAAGAATTTTCAAAAACACTGGAGCAGGACATTAAAAATCTCGAGGAAGCTATCTTTGAGAAAGCAGGAGTAAATTTCAATATTGCATCCCCTAAACAATTGGGTGAAGTCTTATTCGATAAACTGCAACTGGATCCTAAAGCTAAAAAAACAAAAACGGGACAATATAAAACAGGTGAAGATGTGTTATTAGCTTTGGCCCATAAATCCGATATCGTCCAAGATATTTTAAACTTTAGGCAAATGCAAAAACTCAAATCAACCTATGTTGATGCACTACCTGAGTTGATAAACCCCGAAACAGGGCTCATTCATACGTCTTACAATCAAGCGGTTGCCGCAACAGGCCGTCTGAGCTCAACGAATCCGAACTTGCAGAATATCCCGATCCGTACCGAACGGGGGAGAGAAGTCAGAAAAGCCTTTATCCCAAGATCTGAAGACAATGTGATCCTCTCTGCCGATTATTCGCAGATTGAACTTCGCCTAATTGCAGAGCTAAGTAAAGATCAAAATATGATGGAAGCGTTTAGCCAAGGTCATGATATCCACCGAGCAACAGCCGCGAAAGTATACAATATGGATTTTGATGCTGTTACTTCTGAACAACGTCGCAACGCGAAAGCAGTTAACTTCGGCATTATATATGGTCAGTCGGCATTTGGCCTTTCTCAAAATCTTGGCATATCACGTAAAGAAGCATCCGATATCATCAATGAATATTTTAACCAATATACAGGGATAAAAAAATACATGAGTGATGCCGTCGAGTTTGCAAAGGAGAATGGTTACGTTGAAACAATTTTAAAACGGAGACGTTATCTGAGAGATATCAATTCCGCAAACATGACCGTTCGCGGATTCGCAGAAAGAAACGCTATCAACGCTCCGATCCAAGGATCAGCAGCAGATTTAATCAAACTTGCCATGATCGCCATTCAAAAGGAAATTGAGCAGCGAGGTTTATCCGGCAAAATGATCATGCAGGTGCATGATGAATTGGTTTTTGACGTACCTAAAGACGAGGTAGCGGTATTCAAAAAAAATTATTTTGGATAAAATGTCCAATGCTATAAAAACAAGTGTTCCTTTGATCGTAGAAATTGGAGAAGGCAAAAATTGGCTAGAAGCACATTAAAGTTATGATTAGAAAACTCATCCATATCTTATTATTATTGTGTGTCTGTAGCTTTACAAAGCTACATGCACAAGATGACAAACCTGTATTCTATGAAAAACTAGACCAGGGATTGATTCGCTTTTATTTTGATAAATATTATTATTTAGTTTCAAAAGAGTGTGAGTTTAAAACGATCGAACGTGTGAGCAAATTTGATTTTGCAAAGCAAGTTTTTGATGGAGAGTTCCGCGATTTTGCGCCAAATGGATCGAGAATACTCATTGGTTCCTATAAAGATGGTAAAAAAGAAGGCTTATTCCAAGCCTTTCATCCGAATGGAGTGCTAAAATGGGAAGTAAATTTTCAAAACAACCATCCAACCGGTGATTGGAAATATTACTACCCGGATGGAAAACCCTTATTAACCATTACATATAATGAGCAAGGCTATTTTATCAAAGATTACTGGGACAACAGAGGCAAACAGGAGGTGATAGACGGCGAAGGCAACTATGAATTTTCTATTCCTTTTGAAGGTTTTACGGAGTTCGGTTTTGATTTCTACCTACGCAAAGGAAAGGTAAAAAACGGTAGACCGCAGGGAAACTGGAATACATATTTCTACAATGTAGGTCAGCAAGCAGTTTACGCCATGACACAACGCTTTGCAAATGGTGTACTCACAATGACCTATGACGACAATGGAGATCTAAATAATGAAGATTTCATGTCGCTAAGTATCCTTCCTTATGACTATTTTATACGAGCGGAACTATTTAACGGTAAGTCCTGCAGCTTTGATGATTATTCCAATTTTTATGCATTCCTAACCAAACGTTTTAACGACAATCTCAATAAAACCGGGCTAGACATCACCAAACAGATTAACTTTTCTTACTTAGTGGAAGTAAAGAAAAGCGGAATGGCTAATCTAAAAAGCCTCAAGTTAATATCAGATTCCGGCGACGAGCCTTTCGATGGCATTTTGAGCCGTATTGCAAGAAGTATTGACTTCTATTTCCCTACATATAAAGACAATCAGCCTCAAGACGACCTTATCAGAGTATCTGGCGGAATCACACAGGGTAATGACGGAAAAATCTATACCCATTCAATTAAAATCGAAAGACAAATAGACAATTCGAGTAAATAATTATCTTTGCAGAAATAAATAGATATGAAATTTCATAAAGAAGGATACACCACATTAGCGATCGCTGTACTTTTTATCTTCATTATCAATGCCGTTGCGGATTATTATGACGCTCCGCAATACGCTAAATGGTTTATTTATGCGCTCTCAGCATTCCTATTCATTACAGTTGTTCAGTTTTTCAGAAGTCCCAAAAAAGTGGTTAGCCCGCAGGATGGCGTGATTCTTTGTCCAGCCGATGGAAAAGTTGTTGTTATCGAAGAAACTGAGGAAAACGAGTATTTCCATGATAAGCGGATACAGGTGTCTATATTTATGTCTCCTGTCAATGTGCATGTCAATAGAAACCCAATCAGTGGTTTAGTCACGTTCTTTAAATACCATCCTGGCAAATTTCTAGTGGCTTGGCACCCCAAATCATCTACCGATAACGAAAGAACAACAGTCGTTGTCAAAGATAAGGCTGGACGGGAAGTTCTTTTCCGCCAGATTGCAGGAGCATTAGCGCGCCGCATTGTATGGTATGTAAAAGAAAAAGACGAAGTCGTGCAAGGCAATGAGTTTGGTTTTATCAAATTCGGCTCCCGCGTCGATTTGTTTCTTCCTTTAGGGACTGAAATCAATGTTAACATTGGTGATAAGGTTACTGGAGCAAAAACGATTATCGGAAAATTTTAACAATTTATTAATATCATTATAAGTAACTTAGGCTCCAAATCAGGGGCCTTTTTTATTCTGCAAATGAATTTTAGACAATTACTATTGGCAAACTCCGCAACTGTCGGTATTGCAATATCCACGATCAGCTTTTATTATAAACATGACCTACAGACAGCGTTGATCATTTTCTTTGTTGCTGTGGTAACGAGTTTCCTCCTATTTAACTATCTATTTGAAAAATACATATATCGTAGACTCAATACGATGTATAAATTAATTCATAACCTTAAACTCGGCAAGGATCTTAAGGATGCTATCGGAGAACATGTCAGTGAGGATCCGATTACGGATGCTGAAAACGAAGTCAAAGCATGGGCAAAAGATAAAAAAAACGAGATAGAGCAGTTAAAATCACAAGAAAAATTCCGCAGAGAATTTTTATCCAACATTTCTCATGAATTCAAAACGCCGTTATTTGCTACCCAAGGTTACATTGAAACCCTGCAGGATGGCCTTATGGAAGAAGATATGGAAATGGCCAAGAACTTCTTAGATAAGGCTGCCCGGAATCTGGACCGGCTAAATTACCTGATTCAGGATCTTGATGAGATATCCAAACTGGAATCTGGAAAAATGGTCCTGAATATAGAGAAATTCGATATCGTTGATCTTATTAAAGACACCACCTACTCTCTTGAGGACAAAGCTAAACAGCACAATATCAAAATAGAATTCAAGCCAAAAGCGGGCACACCACATTGGGTTAAAGCAGACCGCAATAAAATCCACCAGGTATTATACAATTTGATTGACAATTCCCTGAAATATGGAAAAGAGGGCGGAACAACGAAAATCAAGATTTTTCCGCTGTTTGAACAGGTTCTTATCGAGATTACAGACGACGGTTATGGCATCGAAGAAAAAAATCTCAGTCGTGTATTCGAGCGCTTTTTCCGAACTGATAAGAGTCGATCACGCGATATCGGAGGATCAGGATTAGGGTTGGCTATCGTAAAGCATATTGTCGAAGCACATCAGCAAAACGTCAATGTCCGTAGTACAGAAGGCATTGGGACAACATTTGGCTTTACTTTACAAAAAGTTCAGTCAGGAAATTAAACAATTGATGACACTTTTGTGTTTAAACAAAATCAATGTTAACATTAACTTAACATTAAGGTATTATTTTTGCAAAAATAAATTTAAGATATGTCTTTAAATAGCATTTTTCAATACTTCGTTCCAAAGGATAAAAAATTCTTCCCTTTGTTTGAACAAGCCGGCAACAACTTGATCGAGATGTCAAAGTTGTTAAAAGATATTGTTAACTCAAGCAACCCTGAAAAGAAAAAGGAATTAACTCGCAAAGTGGAAGATTTGGAACATAGAGGCGACAACATTACGCATCAAATTCATTTGGAGCTGGGAAAGAACTTTATCACTCCTTTTGACCGCGAAGATATACACTCTTTGGCAAGTTCATTGGACGATGTCGCAGATTTTATACACGGTGCCGCCAATAGAATGGACCTTTACAAGGTTGAAAAGGCCACTGAGCCAATGATTGAAATTGCTGATTTATTGGTTGAAGCTACCGAACATGTATCAAAAGCTATTCATGAGCTTAGAGATTTGAAAAATATCCGGAATATTACGGATTCATGTGTTCGCATCAATAGCGTAGAAAACAAAGCCGATTATATCTTCGATAAAGCTGTAGCTGACCTTTTTGAATTTGAAAAAGATGCAATTTCATTAATTAAACACAAAGAAGTGTTGTCTGCAATGGAAGATGCAACCGATAAATGTGAGGATGTTGCTAACGTATTAGAAAGCATTCTAGTTAAAAACGCATAATCATTCGATTTAAGTGCACAAAAATTCTACGAGATTATGATGTCAACATTACTCGTTGTTGTGATTGTCCTTGCGATAGCCTTTGACTACATCAATGGATTCCATGATGCTGCCAATTCTATTGCGACAGTTGTATCAACAAAAGTTTTAACGCCAGCAATGGCCGTCTTATGGGCTGCGATATTCAACTTTGCAGCTTACTTCTACTTTACAGATCATAAAGTAGCCAATACCATTGCAAAAACCGTATTGGAAGAATACATTACCTTAGAAGTTATTTTTGCAGGATTACTTGCAGCAATTGGTTGGAACTTATTTACATGGTACTATGGTGTACCATCAAGTTCGTCCCATACACTTATTGGAGGTTTTGCAGGATCGGGTATGGCTTACGCTTTCATCCTTGGCGCAGATCCTATTCACGCGATCAATATTGATGCTACTTTAAAGATTATTGCATTTATCGTACTTGCTCCTATCATAGGTATGACGATATCGGTTATCATCACATTGATTGTAATCAATCTGGCGAAAAATTCCCGTCCAAGTGTTGCCGAAAAATGGTTCAAGATATTGCAACTTGTTTCTTCGGCCGCCTTGAGCTTTGCACATGGAGGTAATGATGCACAGAAAGTAATGGGAATTATCCTTGTCGCTATGGTAGCTGGTGGTTATGTCCCAACGACTGAACACATGCCTGAGTGGATTCCATTGACTTGTTACGCAGCAATTGCTGCCGGAACAATGAGCGGTGGATGGAAAATTGTCAAAACGATGGGAACCAAGATTACAAAAGTAACACCCTTGGAGGGTGTTTGTGCTGAATCTGCAGGAGCTGTCACCTTGGGTATCACAGAACATTTTGGAATACCAGCCTCAACAACGCATACCATTACAGGTGCAATCATCGGTGTTGGGGTTGTCAAACGTGTCTCAGCAGTACGTTGGGGGGTAACAATCAGCTTGTTATGGGCTTGGATATTGACAATTCCAGTTTCAGCTTTGTTGGGCGCATTGTCGTTATTGGTCGTACATTATTTGCTTTAGAAAAAAAATACTTAATTTTTTTCTTAAACCTATTGAAACAAAACAAAAATTTGGTACTTTCGTACCGGATTTTTGTTTTGTTGTTTCACATTAAATACTTAATTTAGTACAAAATATAGCAAAAACAAAATTTTAACATAATTTTAAGACTTTGGCACGGCAATTGTACTGTTCCATGTGTTAATACAATAATTAAGTTTGAAAACAATTAAAATTAATAATAACCTTAAAAACAAGAGTATGAACTATTCTACAATTAAAAAAACAGCTGTTGCTGCTACATTAGTTGCCGCTTTAGGTTTCGCTGGTACAGCACAAGCTCAACAAGTATTCGGTGGTAGATCACAATACAGAACTTGGTCTATCGGAGTTCAAGGTGGTATCACTACACCGAACAACGTAATCGGTGGATCTAACGCTTTTGGTCAAAAAGTAGGATACTTCCAAAATAAAGTAGGTGAGTACTATGGTTTGACAGTACGTAAACAATTCTCTCACTTATTTGGTTTAGAAGTTGAAGCTAACCGTGGTAAGATCAAAACTTACAACCATGACCTTTCTGGTCCAAGAATTGAGAACTCTTTAGGTGCTCGTTCAGTAGAAACTAGTGTTAACTGGGCTGCTAGCTTAAATGGTGTATTCCAATTGGGTACAATTGATTTCTTGAGAAGAGAAAATGCGGTTAATTTCTATGCTAAAGTAGGTTTGGGAGCAATGGCTTACAACCCTGTTCAATACGCTAACAATGATTTCTCAGGAACAGTTGTTTATGATAACAAAGGTAACTGGGGTGAAGGCGTTATCGGAGACCGTGATCCAAAACGCGACCGCGACAACAAATTAACAGCTTTCGTTCCTGTAGGTGTTGGTGCAAAATTCAAATTATCTGAAGTTGTTGCTTTGAATTTAGGTTATACAATGAACTTTACGGATGATCAAATCTACGGTCCAGCTCGTCAAGCTTCTTACAAAGGTAAATTCTCTTCAGTTATGGCTGGCTTAGAATTCACTTTAGGTTCGAAAGACAAACAAAACTTGACTTTTGCTAACCCGGTTGCGACATTATACGATGAGTTGAAAGATCCTTCATTGAGAAACGAAGTTGAAGCATTGAAACAACGTGTAAGCACTTTAGAAGGTACTGTTAACACATTAAGCGCTGATGCTGATGGTGACGGTGTATCTGATAAATTTGACAAATGTCCTGGTACTCCAGCTGGTACTCCAGTAGATGGTTCAGGATGTCCAATCAAATTCCCAGAGCCAGTTGTTGAAACTGTAGCTTCTAACGGATACTACGCTCCAATTCAATTCGAATTTGATAGCTCAGTATTGAAAACTTCATCTTACTCTACATTAGACAAATTGGCTAAAGAGTTACGTGATAACAATTCAGCTGTACAATTAGATGGTTATGCTTCTGCAGAAGGTTCTGATGCTTATAACATGACTTTATCTAAAGACCGTGCTAACTCTGTAAAACAATATTTAGTAAATGCTGGTGTTTCTTCATCAAGCATCACAGCTAAAGGTTACGGAGAGAAAAACCCAGTTGCATCAAATGCTACTGAAGAAGGTCGCGTTCAAAACCGTCGTGTTGAGATCAAAAAATAATCGTATATAACTTATACATTATAATAAGAGCCGGCTTTAAAGCCGGCTTTTTTATTTTACACGTATTTATCCTTAACTTTGTGGAGGATATCCGATTTGTGGAAAATTAGTTCGAACAAATTAGATAAGAAATTAGTATTTTGAATTAAGGAACAGAATACTGGTTTTAAACTTTTGAGAATGGAAGAGGATTTTGAATTTGAAAACCCCGAAGAAAGAAAAATCTCGGTGGACAGATATGAGGAAATGCTTCGAAACGAGGATCAGTATTTTTTTGACTCCAAAGCTTTTGAAGGAATTATTGATTACTACGCTGAAAAAAATGCCCCTGTTAAGGCCTTACAGGTTACCGAATTTGCGATCAGCCAACACCCTTTTGATATTACCTTTTTATTGAAACAGGCACAACTGTTTTCAACGATTCAACAATATCAGAATGCGCTTGCAGCGTTGGATAAAGCGGAATTATTGGAAGCTTCAGAGGGAGACATTTTCTTGATCCGTGGCGGTATATTAGGCAGTATCGGCCAGTTTGATAATGCTTTGGAACAGCTCTTCAAAGCACTTCCGCTATTAGATAATAAAGATGAGGTCTATTTCCATATTGCGATGATCTTTCAAGCGCAGATGAATTATGACAAGGCTATAATTTATCTAAAGAAAGCCCTTGAACTCAACATGGATTACCAAGAAGCACTCTATGAATTGGCCTACTGTTATGATGTATTGGATAGACAAGAGGAAAGTATCTCCTTTTATAAAAAATACATTGATTCAGATCCATACTCCTACTATGCTTGGTACAATTTGGGAAATTCTTTCCATAAAATCAGTCGGTTTGAGGAAGCTTTAGACGCATACGACTATGCTATATTAATTAAGGAAGACTTTTCTTCCGCTTATTTCAACAAGGGTAATGCTCTAGTCAATCTAGATCGCTATCAAGAAGCATTGGATGTTTACAAACAAACATTTGAATATGAACAACCAAGTGCTGATACCTATTGTGCAATAGGTGAATGTTATGAAAAACTTGAGCAGATGGAAGAAGCTCGCAATTATTATAAAAAGGCGGTCAAACTAGATGCGGAGCTTGCTGATGCCTGGTTCGGTATTGGGGTTACCTTAGATTTCGAAGAACGCTATTTTGAATCGCTGCATTTTTATAAAAAAGCATTGGAACTGGAGGACACAAACCCCGATTACTGGTTTGCGATTGCCGACGCCCGATACAAACTACAACAAATAGATCTTGCAGAAGAAGCCTATAAAAAGGTAGTTGCTTTAAATCCAACAGACATCGATGCGTGGCTCGATTACTCCTCAATTCTATTTGAACAAAGTAAAATTGAAGAAGCTATTAATGTAATATCCGATGCCATTACACAAAATCCAAATGCAGCAGAGCTGTACTATCGTGTGGTTGCTTATCTATTTGCCAATGGACAATACAATGAAGCGCTCAACTTTTTAGAACTTGGCTTAGCGACTGATCCCGATAAGCATCATATTCTTTTTGATTACCTCCCGCAGCTACAAGGGAATCAGATCATTACTGAAATTGTAAAAAAATATACAAAGCCGAAAGATTAACATACAATAGGCGCCACATCCGGTCGTTGCCACGCAATGACCGGATAATAAAATTGAAGATATATTCCTATCCCCACAACGTACTTTTCGCAATTCAAATGAAAAAATTAGGCTTAATAGGATACCCATTGGGGCATTCTTTTTCAAAAAAATATTATTTAGAAAAATTTAATCAAGAACATATTACCGATGTGGATTACGATTTATATCCACTTGCTCAAATAGCCGATTTTACAACGATTGCTTCCAATAAAGATTTCTATGGTGTTAATGTGACCATTCCCTATAAGATAGAGGTTATGGATTACTTGGACGAGCTCTCAGAAGAAGCTCGTGCAATACAAGCTGTAAACTGCATTCGAATCAGCCATACATCAGATGGTGCAACACATCTAAAAGGTTACAATACTGATGCCTATGGTTTTGAGGCATCGCTAAGGCCGCTACTAAATTCCCTGGCGGATAAAAAGGCTTTGATTTTAGGTAATGGAGGCGCTGCAAAGGCTGTCATTTATGCCCTGAATCAACTTGGAATAATGCATACTTTAGTAAGCAGAACCAAAAAGCTAGACCAGTTAACTTATAATGAACTTAATGCTGCTATCCTAGCTGACCATACAGTGATTATCAACTGTTCACCGGTTGGTACATTTCCCAATACGGCAGAATATCCGAAAATTCCTTACGAATTCTTAACCGAGAACCACCTCTGTTATGATCTCATTTACAATCCAGAGGAAACAGCATTTCTTCGAAAAAGCAAAGAAAAAGGCGCGAGAATCAAAAACGGATATGAAATGCTGGTTCTACAAGCAGAAAAAAAACTGGGAAATCTGGAATAGTTGAGCTATCAATAGTAAGAAATCAATAAAAACTGTAATTTTACCACTATGCTTACGATAAAAACATTCACTTTCAATCCATATCAGGAAAATACTTACCTACTCTATAACGAGTCAGGAAATGCCATTATCATTGATCCAGGGATGTATGGCGAGCAAGATCAGCAAGAACTATTGGCTTTCATCTCAAGCAATAATCTCAATCCGACACTCCTATTAAATACACATTGCCATATTGACCATGTTTTAGGGAATAGTTTTGTCCATGAAAACTTTGGCTTGCTCCCACAGTTCCACGAAGGTGAAGTACCAATTTTAGTAGCGGTACAGAATTACGCTCCTCAAATGGGCATCCGATATGACATCTCACCAATTGGAGAAACATTTCTAAATGAGGATGATACCATTTATTTGAATAATGATGAGCTAAAGGTCATTCTTGCACCTGGACATTCCCCTGCACATATCTGCTTTTATTCTGCTAATCAAAAATTCTTGATCGGGGGAGATGTCTTATTTCGCAATAGCATTGGCCGTACTGATCTTCCTGGGGGAAATCATCAGCAGCTTTTGGATAGCATAAAAACAAAACTTTATACCTTGCCTGACGACACGATCGTCTATCCTGGACATGGGCCATCGACAACGATTGGCTTTGAAAAAAATTCTAATCCATTTATCCGAGGATAAAAGTCATGAATCTGCCATTTCTATTTGCAAAAAGATATCTGTTTTCTAAGAAATCAGTTAATGCCATTAATATCATCTCTTCTATTAGTGTAATTGGCGTAATGGTAAGTAGCGCTGCTTTAATCATTTTGTTATCTTCATTTAATGGAATGGAACAGCTGATACTATCTATGTACAGTAAGTTTGCTCCTGAACTGAAGATTGAACCCAAGAAAGGAAAACTTTTTGACAGTAAACAGGCTGTCTTCAGTGAATTACGAAAAGATTCCAATGTGGTTCATTACACGGAGGTTCTACAAGAGAAAGTATTACTGCAATATTCAAATAGACAATTTATTGCAAATATAAAAGGCGTCGAACCTCAATCGCTAAGTAAAAAGGCCGGCGACAGTATCCTCGTAGATGGTCAGTACGAACTTACCCATGATTCTTCTAACCTCGCAATTATAGGGGCAAGCGTACAGGCAAATCTGGCAATTCCTATGCAGAACTCTGTGGAACAAATTCAAGTGTATTCTCCGAGAAAGGGAGTAAAGAATTCTTCCAATCCTGCAGAAGAATTCAACATCCGATCCATAGCTCCCGGAGGGGTATTGCGCTATCAACAAGATTTTGACAATTTGATTATTACACCAATTTCATTTGCTAAAGAGGTTCTCGGAGAATATGAGCGCGTTTCATCGATCGAGTTTTACCTAAAAGATGGTGTGGATGTTAATTCATTTGGGCAAGCATTACAAAAGAAAATAGGACCGGATTACATTGTAAAGAATAGGGAAAAACAAAACCCTACCTTATATAAAAATGTACGTGTTGAACGCTGGGTTGTCTTCTTTATACTGACCTTGATCAGTGTGATTGCAATATTTAATATTGTAGGTTCCTTAACCATGCTTGTACTAGACAAACAAAAGGATATGACGATACTGAAAGGTCTCGGTGGTTCGAATGATCTAATTCAACGTATCTTCTTTTATGAAGGCCTTATGATCGCCATTATTGGCTGTGTATTAGGTCTATTGATTGGCGGCACATTCAACTATATCCAGTCAGCCTATGGAATCATTCGTGTAGAAGATGGAGCAAATACAATTATTGACAGCTACCCTATGGTAAGTAAGTGGAGTGACTATATTTTAGTCTTCATGACAGTCATTAGTATCTCTGGTCTAGTTTCCTATTTCTCGGCAAAGCTAAGTGTCAGAGAATTAAATAAATTAAAGGCGACTGACTAATAACTTGAGCTTTTTCGGCTCTGACTACCTTTTGTAATTTGTTGGATTAAACTGCCCCATGCAAAAGGATTTAACAATGGATTAGCATAACGTTGGTTGATGACTTTATTATTCATCGTATTAAAACTCTGCGCATTGTTAATTGAACGCATTTCATTTCCGTCACGTGGTATTACAGCTGCCATTGCCGCTAATGACTCATAAGACAACGACCTCCTAACTCTCACGATGTTATCTTCAGAAACGTCTAGATTCATAAATGCAATGTTAAACTCTTCGATACTTGCCCATGGATAAGGTGTTACCATCGGGAGTTCCGTAACCAGATTCTGCATAACGATATTTGCGGTATACTTATCTCCAGGAACATCAGGAATAGTGACAACTAAAGGATCAAAACCAACGGAAGTAAAACGAATGGTATCTCCTACATGTGCTACAAAAGAGAAATAGCCCTCGTTATTTGCCGCAAATGCTTCATTCCTGAAAGATAAATTAGTGACGGTCGCATAACCTACAGGAAGTCCAGACCCAACTGTTGTTACGACACCGGAGTACTGAACAATCTTCCTTTCCTGAGCATGTAAAGCAGAGGAACAAAAAGATAAGAATACAGCAAATAATATAGAAACCAGCAACTTCATGGAACAAATTTAAACAAAAGTAGCCGAACTAGCCGTTAAATTGTGTTAAGTAGAAAAACTAATTAACAGGGGGTAAAGTTGCTTCTGGGGAATCGGGATCTGTTAAATTAATAGCCTCCACTGCTGTAATTTCAGGAACAGCTTTCTTAATCGCCTGCTCCAAACCAGCTTTAAAGGTCATAATGCTCATTGAACATGAAGCACATGCTCCCAATAATTTTAAACGCACGACATTATCCGCTGTAATCTCTTCAACACTCACATTTCCGCCATCAGTCTCCAAATATGGTCTCAAGGTATCTAATGCTTGCTCAACTTTTTCTTTTAAAGTCATACTCTTAATGCTATTCAATGATTGTAATATGTAAAGATAATCAAATATTTTAAAATGTGTATTTCTAGGCCTCGCTACCAATGGAAAAACAACAAGTATATGACAATATATCTTCTTCATAGCTCTAATCGAGTTAAAGAATGTTAATAAGAAATGTTGTTTTTGCGATCAAATAATTATTAAACTATATTGCGCAGTAAAATTTAATTGATTAGTATAACAAATTCACTTATCTTTGTAAAATGTTTTTAAATAGGCGTATAGCGGCTATCTGTGCCGGCATGATGTTTCTATTGGTATTTACTGGTTGTAAAAGTAAATTTGAGAAATTGCGCGCAAGCAATAACATCGCTCAAAAGTACGAAGAGGCCGTAAAACTTTATGAGAAAAAGAAATATACAAAGGCGTTAGTTTTGTTTGATGACTTGCGGACCAAATTCCGTGGACAAGCTGAAGCAGAAAATATTTACTATTATTTGGCATTTGCCAATTACCGGCTGAAAGATTATACATCGGCAGCATTTCACTTTAAAGATTTTGCGGATGTTTATCCAAATAGTGCGAGAGCAGAAGAATGTAGATTTATGCATGCCTATTGCTATTACTTGGATTCTCCGAGATCAACGTTAGATCAAGCGAATACAAAAAAAGCAATTGATGCATTACAGCTCTTTGTCAATCTCTATCCCGAATCAGAACGGTCCAAAGAAGCCGCAGATCTTATTCAGAAATTAAGAGATAAGCTCGAGCTTAAAGCATTTGCCAATGCAAGACTGTACTATGACATGGGGCTGACGGATGATTACAGGGCAGCTGTCATCGCATTACAGAATGTATTAAAAGAATACCCTGATACAAAATACGCGGAAGAGATTGAGTTTCTAACATTAAAAGCACAATACATCTATGCGTCCAAAAGTTTCTTCCTGAAACAAGAAAGTAGATTTGATGATGCCTTGGACTATTATCGTAGCTTCGCAAGTAATTTTCCGAATAGCAAACATATGAAAGAGGCAGAATCCCTTCGTGAAAATTCTGAAAAAGGGATTAAAACCGCCCTCTCTCAAGTGAAGGATTATAATAAAGCCGTTGCAGAGCAGGAAGTATATATCAAAGAACAAAAGGCGAAAAAAGAAAAAGAAAATACCCAAAAAGATGAGTCAAAAAAATAACAATTCAATTCCAAACTCTACAGTTACACGTGACTTGAGACAATTGGACAAAGGCACAGACAATCTCTATGAATCTATTGTAGTTATTTCTAAACGCGCGAACCAAATTGCAGTAGACATTAAAGAAGAATTGAACGGAAAACTTGCGGAATTTGCAAGTAACAACGATAACTTGGAAGAGGTATTCGAAAACCGTGAGCAAATTGAGATTTCAAAACATTACGAGCGTATGCCAAAGCCTACTTTGGTTGCTATTGATGAATTTTTACACGATAAAGTGTACTACAGAAATCCTTCAAAAGAGCAGGACTAATCCTTAAACAATGGCTTTAGCTGGGAAAAATATTGTAATTGCTGTATGCGGCAGTATTGCCGCATACAAGATTGCATCCCTCATCCGCCTTTTAGTAAAAGCAGATGCCCGAGTTAACGTAGTCATGTCAAAAGAAGCGACAGCCTTTATTACTCCGCTTACGCTTTCCACTCTTTCCAAAAATCCTGTTTTAATTGATTATTATCAGCCGAATACCGGGGAATGGAATAATCATGTCGAAATTGCCTTAAATGCGGATTACATTTTAGTCGCTCCCGCAACGGCAAATACACTGGCCAAAATGGCCAATGGATTTTGTGACAACCTCCTAACTGCCGTGTATCTATCCGCGAAATGTCCGGTGCTATTCGCTCCAGCAATGGATTTAGATATGTGGAAACACCCGTCCACACAATCCAATATCAATAAGCTTGGTTCTTATGGCAATATCCTAATTCCTCCAGGAAAAGGGGAATTGGCTAGTGGCCTAGTGGGGGAGGGACGTTTGGCGGAACCAGAAGAAATACTGGATTTCTTAGTTAAATTTTCGGAGACAGGACTACCCTTAGCAGGAAAGAAAGCGTTAGTATCTGCAGGTCCTACTTATGAAGCTATAGACCCAGTCCGATTCATTGGCAATCATTCAAGTGGAAAAATGGGCTATGCTATCGCCACACAACTTGAAGAACTTGGCGCAGACGTAACGCTAGTATCAGGCCCCAGCGCACTTAAACTACCCAAAGGTGTCAATACCATTTCAGTAACCTCGGCAGCTGAGATGTTACATGCCTGTGAAGAACATTTTGAAGCCGCAGATATTGTTGTGATGAGTGCTGCTGTGGCAGACTACACACCAGTTGAAGTTGCTAGCCAAAAAATAAAAAAGAAAGAAAACGAATTATCCATTGAGCTGAAAAAAACGGTAGATATTCTGGCAACTTTAGGGGCTAAAAAGAAAGAAAACCAATTACTCGTTGGGTTTGCATTGGAAACCAATAATGAGCTCGAAAATGCGAAAGACAAATTGATTCGAAAAAACCTGGATTTTATCGTGCTCAATTCCATGCAGGATAAAGGAGCCGGCTTCGCAACAGATACCAATAAAGTTACTATAATCGATCGGTCTGGAAATACCCGTGAGTTTAGCCTAAAATCAAAAGAAGAAGTTGCTAAAGATATCTGTTCAATTATCGTGAGCCTTTCCTAAGCACAACTTTTATAAACACATTCTCTGTGTTCAATGCCGCTATATTTTACAAATTTACAATCCTCAATTCCTTTGGATAATAGTTATTGATTCGGTTGGTCAATACCTTCATCCAGCCCAAAGGTTTACCTTCAAAACTTGCTATTGTCCATCCTTGAAGACTTTCGCCAATCGTATCCACAGTTATATTTTCCTTTCTAAGGTAATTACGTGCATCTTCAAGCGACAATTCTACCGATTGAAAGTCTTTGGTCAAATGATTACTCAAGGCCAGTGCATGGCTTGGTATTAGCTCCTTTCTATTAAGCTTGCCGACATTGGTTCCCGCATTCTTAAGATAAAGCACATTTTGTAGATACTTTAGATCATCCTCATACATTTTTGGGAAAACATATACATCCTCATGATGAAGGAAAGTATGAAAACTAGTACTATCCGAAATCCAGCTATCTAAAATTCCTTTGGGTACATCTGATTTCTCCGGTTTAATTCGCTTTCTATTGAATGTTTCTTGTTCACCAACCTTCTTAAGGACAGCAATAAAAAAGCCCTCTCCACCTAATTTATGCGGGTAAAATCGATAACCGTGTGCACGATGCTTATTAGAATTTGTATGATCAATTCCCCAATGCTCTTCAATAGCTATTTCAACAGATACAAAATCGCCGCTATCCAATAGCCAATCGACAATATCTTCATTCTCTTCTGGTGAATAAGAACAGGTTGAATAAAACAAATATCCGCCCTTATTTAAAGCACTCAAGCTTTCAACCAAAATCCGTTGTTGTCTTTCGCTACAAAGCTTAACATTAGCTTCGGACCATTCATCGATGGCATCGGCATCTTTTCTAAACATTCCAGATCCAGAACATGGCGCATCAACAACCATCAAATCGAAGTATCCAGGAAGACGATTAAACGCTGCAGGATCATTATTTGTAGTTACTGTGTTTGCATTTCCCCATTTCATTAAGTTATCTTGCAGGATTGTAACCCTAGTTTTAATAATTTCATTTGCAACCAAGAGTGATTCCGGATGTAAGCTACTGTTTAATAAGGTAGACTTTCCTCCTGGTGCGGCGCATAAATCCAACGCCCGAATACTCCCTTCGTGTAACTTCAAACTTCGAATGATATGATCGATGAACATGGACGAAGCATCTTGCGGATAATATGCTCCAGCATGAAATAATGGATCTAATGTAAACACTGGACGATCCTGAAGATAATAAGCCACATTACACCAGGGAACTTGTCCTGCATTAGGAAACGGACAATCTTCTAATTTATTAGGGTTTAGGCGTATTGCTGTCGCCCGAATACCTTCCTCATGTATCTTAATAAATGCATCAGTATCAAATAACGGATTCACCCCTAACTTTTTCACTAAAGAATTTGGCAGAAAATTACTCATGTTGTCCCAATAGTTTGCGATAAAATTAAGATAAATAAAAATGAAGTCAAAATAACTGGTAAATTACAAGAAAGAGTAACTTTGTACCATGAAAGAATTCAAGAAATATGCTATTATTCCTGCAACTCCAGAGGAGTTGTATCTTGCATTAACGACCGAAATTACCGCTCGTCTTTGGACAGGGGACCTTGTGTCTATAGACCCTACTGTCAATGGGGAATTCTCTTTGTGGGATGGTGCTATAACTGGCCGATTCTTGGAACTGGAACCATCGACAAAAATTGTACAAGAATGGTATTTCGGTGAAACAGACAGCCCTTCTATTGTTACATTAAAGTTGCATGAACATAAAAAAGGGACTTCCTTGGAAATTAGGCAAACGAATATACCTGATGAAGACTTTGATAATATTTCGGATGGATGGGAAGATCCTTATATCTCTTCGTTGATCGACTTTTATACAGAAGAAGATTAAAGTCTATTATCTCAGAATTCCTTTTTGATGATATATTAGCTTATTGGCGTCATAAATGACGCCAATAAGCTAATATATCATACGTTCCGAAACGATGCCGCCCCCATTTTCTTTAGATAACCTAGCTTCATTATACTTTTTTATATAATTTAAAAACAACTCGTAACTATATTTTCGTTCAAGCTGAAATTGCTTTAATATGCTTGGTTCATCTTCTATTAACGCTGATAGCGCTTTAGCCCTTTGTTTTACATCATTCCCCAAAATATCTTTTACAACATCATTCAATTCAATTATCTCCCCAGAAGAACGCTTAAGAGCACACCAATATTTCGTTGTCGTGAAACCGAGAATAGGTCCAGAGGTTCCACCTCCCACCGCCAAGCCAGAGCTTTTAAAATAATAGACCATTATTTCACCATCCTGAATTAATTCAGCAAATCTTAATTCCTCTGATTTTTCTTTATTAATCCGAAAAATCTGAGGTTTTGTATTTTTAACTTTTTCTAGCCCTGTTTCGATGTAAGAAGGTGCGAAAATTTTGCTTTTACTATTTTGATAAACACGAAAAACTTGGTCTGGAAAAAAATCCATCTGCGTATCTCCATCACGCCATGACAATTTACTATCCGTAACTGAAGAAATTTTCCCATATAAGCTATCTCCATTCATGAAAACAATATAATCTGTACTATTAGATTTCTTTTGAGCACAAAGTGTTTCGGAAAATATAAGTAGAGCAATAACTGCCATCATTTGGCCCAACATTAATAATTTAGCTTTTTTCATTATATAAGTTAATATCCACAAATATACAATTCATTCCAATAATTCACTTTACCACCTGCAAAACATTAAAAAAATTAAATATTTAACTTAAATATCTATACGTAGCGTATTATAATTGTCTCATTGCTCATGTTTTGGACATCCCGAGGCATAGGGAATATTAAGTAAAAAATTATAAATATTTAAGTTAAAATTCCATATAAAATGTTCTAAACTTGGACTTCTCTATTACTAGTTTTATAACCTCATTCCTGCTCGGCAAAACGAACAGTATCGGTTTGCGAATTTGATAAACCCAATAATAGCCTCACTAAGAAGATCATACGTATGCATTTTGTTTATATAAAGCCATACCAGTAATTCTACATCAAGTAAGCAGAATGAGTTACAATAGGCTTAATTCGATTGTTCAAGTTTTAGCACTAGAAAATTATCATACAGAAAACTCAAGCTTAGTGCTGCTATAACCGATAGGCGGAGGATATGCAATAGCCTGTACATAGAAATACGGAAGTACTTAAACGAAAGAAGCCCTTGACTGTTTCCAGCAAGGGCTTCCGTGTAAAAAAAAGGCACCGACCTACTCTCCCACCTGTTACGGCAATACCATCGGCTCTGGCGGGCTTGACTGCTCTGTTCGGAATGGGAAGAGGTAGACACCGCCGATATAGGCACCTAAAAATCTTTATTGGATGATCTATGATATTCTTATCATGTGATTCATGCCAACTGACATAGCTATTGAAAGAGGTTCGTTTCCTGTTTGTTTCTTAAAAATTAAAGAGGAAGACAACAGTGTCTGTCTGCTTGAGAAAGCTTCGGGCTATTAGTACCACTTGGCTTTGGTCTCTCAACCTTTACACCTATGGCCTATCAACGTAGTCATCTTCTACGACCCTATAAGGAAGTCTCATCTCGTGGCTAGTTTCGCACTTAGATGCTTTCAGCGCTTATCTATTCCAGACGTAGCTACCCTGCCGTACACCTGGCGGCATAACAGGTTCACCAGAGGTCTGTCCAACCCGGTCCTCTCGTACTAAGGTCAGATCCACTCAAACTTCCAACGCCCACAACAGATAGGGACCGAACTGTCTCGCGACGTTCTGAACCCAGCTCGCGTGCCACTTTAATGGGCGAACAGCCCAACCCTTGGGACCTTCTCCAGCCCCAGGATGTGACGAGCCGACATCGAGGTGCCAAACCTCCCCGTCGATATGAGCTCTTGGGGGAGATCAGCCTGTTATCCCCAGCGTACCTTTTATCCTTTGAGCGATGGCCCTTCCATACAGAACCACCGGATCACTATGTCCGTCTTTCGACCCTGTTCGACTTGTCGGTCTCACAGTCAAGCAAGCTTATGCCATTGCACTCCACGTACGGTTACCAAGCGTACTGAGCTTACCTTTGAAAGCCTCCGTTACCTTTTTGGAGGCGACCACCCCAGTCAAACTACCCACCAAACAATGTCCTCGGCATTGCCGAGTTAGAAACCGAATACAGAAAGGGCGGTATTTCAAGGTTGATTCCATGACTCCTGGCGAAGCCACTTCAACATCTCCCGCCTATCCTACACATCCTGTACCCAATCTCAATGTTAAGCTATAGTGAAGGTGCATGGGGTCTTTCCGTCCCGTTGCGGGTAATCGGCGTCTTCACCGATACCACAATTTCACCGAGCTCATGGCTGAGACAGCGCCCAGATCGTTACACCATTCGTGCAGGTCGGAACTTACCCGACAAGGAATTTCGCTACCTTAGGACCGTTATAGTTACGGCCGCCGTTTACTGGGGCTTCGATTCAATGCTTCTCTTGCGATGACATCCCCTCTTAACCTTCCAGCACCGGGCAGGTGTCAGGCCTTATACTTCATCTTGCGATTTTGCAAAGCCATATGTTTTTGTTAAACAGTCGCCTGGGCCTTTTCACTGCGGCTGCTCTTACGAGACAGCGCCCCTTCTCCCGAAGTTACAGGGCCATTTTGCCGAGTTCCTTAGCCATGACTCACTCGAGCACCTTAGGATTCTCTCCTCGACCACCTGTGTCGGTTTGCGGTACGGGTCTTCATAACCTGAAGCTTAGCGGGTTTTCTTGGAAGTCTGTTTACCTGCTCTATCAGCGCCACCGGAGCTTTGCTGTACTATTGGGGTTCAGCAGGGTCGGCGGATTTGCCTACCGTCCCTATACCTACGCCTTTCAACGAACTATTCCGTCAGTTCGCGGCAGTGTCACTACTCCGTCACCACATCGCAGTTATGAAGAGTACTGGAATATTAACCAGTTGTCCATCGGCTTGCCCCCTTCGGGTGCGCCTTAGGTCCCGACTGACCCTGATCCGATTAACGTTGATCAGGAAACCTTGGTCTTTCGGTGGGCGGGTTTCTCACCCGCCTTATCGTTACTTATGCCTACATTTGCTTTTCCATAACCTCCACAGTTCATTGCCAAACTGCTTCCCCGGCGATGGAATGCTCCCCTACCAGATGCACATCTTTCAGTACAAATCCATAGCTTCGGTACCGTTCTTGATGCCCGTTTATTATCCACGCCCGGCCGCTCGACTAGTGAGCTGTTACGCACTCTTTAAATGAATGGCTGCTTCCAAGCCAACATCCTAGCTGTCTGGGCAACCGGACCTCGTTAGTTCAACTTAGAACGAATTTGGGGACCTTAGCTGATGGTCTGGGTTCTTTCCCTCTCGGCCTTGGACCTTAGCACCCAAAGCCTCACTGCCGGCTATATTTGATAGCATTCGGAGTTCGTCTGGATTTGGTAGGATTTGACTCCCCCGCACCCAATCGGTAGCTCTACCTCTATCAAACTCTACGCCGACGCTGTTCCTAAAAACATTTCGGGGAGTACGAGCTATTTCCCAGTTTGATTGGCCTTTCACCCCTACCCTCAGGTCATCCGGAAACTTTTCAACGTTTATCGGTTCGGTCCTCCATTACATGTTACTGCAACTTCAACCTGCCCAAGGGTAGATCACAAGGTTTCGCGTCTACCTCATCTGACTATGCGCCCTATTAAGACTCGCTTTCGCTTCGGCTGCGTCCCTGAAGGACTTAACCTTGCCAGACAAGAGTAACTCGTAGGCTCATTATGCAAAAGGCACGCTGTCACAGGACCTGCCTGCTCCAACCGCTTGTAAGCACACGGTTTCAGGTTCTTTTCACTCCCCTGTTCGGGGTTCTTTTCACCTTTCCCTCACGGTACTGGTTCACTATCGGTCTCTCAGGAGTATTTAGCCTTACCAGATGGTGCTGGTGGATTCCCACAGGATTTCTCCGGTCCCGCGGTACTCAGGATACCACTATGTCAACATTCTTTACCTGTACGGGGCTCTCACCCTTGTCGCGCAGTTTCCCACCTGCTTCCAGTTCATAGCGCTGTACAATCTCGTGGTCCTACAACCCCGACCATGCCGTAACATGATCGGTTTGGGCTCTTTCCCGTTCGCTCGCCACTACTTGGGAAATCATTGTTATTTTCTTCTCCTACGCCTACTTAGATGTTTCAGTTCAGCGCGTTCGCGTTTTATACGACTATTCTTCAAATAGTCAGGTTGCCCCATTCGGAAATCTCTGGATCAAGTCGCATTTGCCAATCCCCAAAGCTTATCGCAGCTTATCACGTCCTTCTTCGCCTCTGAGAGCCTAGGCATCCCCCGTGTGCCCTTATTTACTTTCTTCACCGGCATAGCCTTTTGCTACTATGCGGCTGCTTTTGATATATATACTCATATGCTAGGTTCGGGATCGTTCGGCATTCACCGAGGGTCTCTCCCTTACTTCAAACACATACACGTATTGTCTCTATACTGTTGTCTTCTCTTGTAATTTTTTTTCTCTTTCAATATGTCAAAGAACTCTTTTTCCGGTATATATGAAGTATATCGCTATATACTTCCCCGGTGATGTGGAGAATAACGGATTCGAACCGTTGACCCCCTGCGTGCAAGGCAGGTGCTCTAGCCAGCTGAGCTAATTCCCCAATCGTTTTCGTAGTCCCGAGCAGATTTGAACTGCTGACCCCTACATTATCAGTGTAGTGCTCTAACCAACTGAGCTACGGGACTAGCTTATCTTGTTCATCTCTTTCTCTCGGTCCTGCTCCTTTCGGGGCGGGCACTTTCTTCTGATGTTTTTTCTTCTTGCAATCATATGTAACGTGACGAGCACCGATCTTCGATACTCTAGAAAGGAGGTATTCCAGCCGCACCTTCCGGTACGGCTACCTTGTTACGACTTAGCCCCAATTATCGGTTTTACCCTAACACGCTCCTTTCGGTAACATGCTTTAGGTACCCCCAACTTTCATGGCTTGACGGGCGGTGTGTACAAGGCCCGGGAACGTATTCACCGCGTCATTGCTGATACGCGATTACTAGCGAATCCAACTTCATGGGGTCGAGTTGCAGACCCCAATCCGAACTGTGAATGGCTTTTAGAGATTAGCATCATATTGCTATGTAGCTGCCCGCTGTACCATCCATTGTAGCACGTGTGTAGCCCCGGACGTAAGGGCCATGATGACTTGACGTCGTCCCCACCTTCCTCTCTGTTTGCACAGGCAGTCTGTTTAGAGTCCCCACCATTACATGCTGGCAACTAAACATAGGGGTTGCGCTCGTTGCGGGACTTAACCCAACACCTCACGGCACGAGCTGACGACAGCCATGCAGCACCTAGTTTCGTGTCCCGAAGGACGAGTGCGTCTCTGCACTCTTCACTAACTTTCAAGCCCGGGTAAGGTTCCTCGCGTATCATCGAATTAAACCACATGCTCCTCCGCTTGTGCGGGCCCCCGTCAATTCCTTTGAGTTTCACCCTTGCGGGCGTACTCCCCAGGTGGATAACTTAACGCTTTCGCTGGGACGCTGGCTGTCTATCGCCAACATCGAGTTATCATCGTTTAGGGCGTGGACTACCAGGGTATCTAATCCTGTTCGATCCCCACGCTTTCGTGCATCAGCGTCAATACCAGCTTAGTGAGCTGCCTTCGCAATCGGAGTTCTAAGACATATCTATGCATTTCACCGCTACTTGTCTTATTCCGCCCACTTCAAATGGATTCAAGCCCATCAGTATCAAAGGCACTGCGATGGTTGAGCCACCGTATTTCACCCCTGACTTAATAGGCCGCCTACGCACCCTTTAAACCCAATAAATCCGGATAACGCTCGGATCCTCCGTATTACCGCGGCTGCTGGCACGGAGTTAGCCGATCCTTATTCTTCCAGTACATTCAGCTCTCTACTCGTAAAGAGGTTTATTCCTGGACAAAAGCAGTTTACAACCCATAGGGCAGTCTTCCTGCACGCGGCATGGCTGGTTCAGGCTTCCGCCCATTGACCAATATTCCTTACTGCTGCCTCCCGTAGGAGTCTGGTCCGTGTCTCAGTACCAGTGTGGGGGATTCTCCTCTCAGAGCCCCTAGACATCGTCGCCTTGGTAAGCCGTTACCCTACCAACTAGCTAATGTCACGCGAGCCCATCTCTATCCTATAAATATTTAATAATTCCTCGATGCCGGGAAATTATATTATGCGGTGTTAATCTCTCTTTCGAGAGGCTATCCCCCTGATAGAGGTAGGTTGCTCACGCGTTACGCACCCGTGCGCCACTCTCACCATCTTCGAGCAAGCTCTCCGATGGATCCCGTCCGACTTGCATGTATTAGGCCTGCCGCTAGCGTTCATCCTGAGCCAGGATCAAACTCTCCATTGTAAAATGAAGTTTTTGATTCCAACTATTTATAATAATCAGAATTCTTTTTTTATATCTCTGATCTTGGATCGAATTGAACGAATTACTTGAATTTGTTCATGACTTTCGTTTGTCTACTCGTCACGCTTACATGATTGTGTTTTCTTAAAGAACTTTGTCGCTTCAACTTCCGTATCCGCTATATTCCGATGGCATTGCGCCGTCTTTATCTTTTTTGTTTTTCCCTTCGTTTCCGTTGGGACTGCAAAGGTAGAAATCTTTTCTGAACTTCCAAAAACTTTTTGAAGTTTTTTTTTCTTTTCTCTTTTTTCGATTTCCGCGTTTAAAATTAAACCGGGCGGGATTTTTGATCCTGCCAGGCTTCTCTTAAACCCTTCTTTTTTCAGGGTTCCTTCTCTCGAAGCAACCGTCCCTCCCTTGCGGAGTGGTGCAAAGATAGGGAGTTTAGGAACAAACTTCCAAGCCTTTTGTTCTTATTTATTTCATTTTTCCCATAACTACCTGTAACGGTGCGAGATTCTTTTTGGTTTCTGACCACAGGCCTGCGTCGAAGGTGGCAAAAAGGGTACTTTCCTAAGATCTGCAGCAGATTTCTGTCCTTGCCTCCCGTGCGGGCTTCCGCTCAGGACACCGGAAAAGGGAAGGGTGCGCAAGAAAGTACTAAGGTCGTACGGGAATGGCAGTGCAGCCCAATACCCGCGACAGAGAGCCAGGCACAGCAGACGGACGGGGACAGGGCGGAAAGATGGCACCGCAAGGATACCGCAGCACAGCTTATAAAAGGATGAAAGCATACAGCACTCCTGATTGACCCTTTTAATAGCTATACTTTCTTACCACTTTACTTAGGGTTTACTTAGGGTTTAGTTAGGGTTTGTTTAGGTTTAGTTTAGGTGATACCTAAATTAAACCTAACTTAAGACTAATCTAACTCTAGACAAAAACTAAACTAAAGGATAAGCAATCCAGAACTCTTCCTCCCTTAGGGAGGAACCATGAGATCTCTCGCATCATAAAACGATCCAAACCCAGTTGGCCTGAGCCTCATGACCTATATTGAAAGACCTTATCCGATTAACGATCTGTTTTAACAATCAACTATCTACTTATATAACAGGCGATTTTACAACTATTGGAATAGCTCTTTTTTCAGTAAATTTGATCTAGGTTAATAAATAACAAAAAAGAAGACCTTATTTTTAAGAAATTAAAGATATTAAATACTTTTATTGCACATAAAACCATATTGGTCCATGATAGATTATGCTCAGCTTTTAAAACAGGTAGAAGAATATGCTGAAACTTATATTACAGAAAATATTTCAGTTTGCCATTGTTTTCACAATACGATACACACACGTTCTGTTGTACGTGCTGCGGAGGAGATTTCATCGCACTATAAACTAGGAGAGGAGGATCACTTTATTGTTATTAGTGCTGCCTACTTTCATGACCTCGGCTACGTAAAATCTGACAATGCTATCGGTCATGAGAAGATAAGTGTCGAAATTGCTTTCAATTTTCTCCAGGATAAAGGAATACCGGAAGCCGTACAGGAAAAAATCAAAGGTTGTATTTTGGCAACAAGAATGCCTCAGGATCCCACAAACCTACTGGAACAAATTCTCTGCGACGCGGACCTATTTCATTTTGGGAATGAGGATTTCGTTAACAGAAACAAACTGATGAAAGCCGAAGCCGAAGCAGTATTAGGGAAGGAGATCGATAAAGACGTATGGCGGGCGGGCACAATCAAACTATTAATGAGCCATCATTACCATACTGAATATGCGCAGCAAAAGCTTAATGCCAAAAAGGAGATGAATCTAAAAGAACTGGAGAAAAAACAGGAGAAATCTATCTCAAAAAATAAAGAAAGCAAAAAAGAAGACAAGAAGGAAAAGGAGAAAGGTAGTAAGCCAGAACGTGGGATAGAAACAATGTTCCGGATTACGTCCTCAAACAATCAGCGATTAAGCGACATGGCAGACAACAAGGCCAACATCTTGTTAACGGTCAATTCTATTATCCTTTCCGTCGTGATTGCTGTCTTATTTCGGAAACTAGATGCCAACGAGCACCTTATTATCCCAACAATTATCTTAACAACGGCCGTGGTAGCAACCATGGTCATGGCAATATTGTCAACAATACCCAAAATTCCCTCTGGTAAATTCTCAAAAGAGGAAATCGAACAAAAATCAGTCAATCTGCTCTTTTTCGGGAACTTTTACAAGATGAAACTCGACGACTACAACGAAGGCATGCAGAAGGTAATGGTCGATTCGGAATTTCTATATGGCATGCTTACCAAGGATGTTTATTCGCAAGGTGTGGTATTAGGCCGAAAATACAAACTCCTACGATACGCATATGGAATTTTTATGTTTGGCCTTGTTATATCGGTTGTTTCTTTTGTCGTCGCAACCATATTTTAATGCGATCCTATAAATACAGCTGAATATGTCAGGATCATATTGTTCAAACTTTCTTTTTTATTTAAAAAGATGCTGCCTTTAAATCAATCATTAGCGACCAATAGACTGCATCATTTATTGATGTTGTTGTAAGCATGTTGCCATAACCATAAATTTATACGGATGAAGAAGAAAGACCTTTATATCAACAGAGACATCAGCTGGCTGTCGTTCAATGATAGGGTACTTGACCAAGCTGGTCGTCAGGAGGTACCTTTATTGGAAAAACTACAGTTTCTCGCTATTTTCTCATCCAATCTGGATGAATTTTATCGGGTTAGAATGCCTGTACTGATGGCTTGGAAAAAAATAATGAAGCAAAATCCCGGACAGCTCATTCCGAACATAGATATTGGGACGTATAAAAAAGCGTCAAAAACCATCAGCAAACAACAGGAAAAATTTGGCCTAATACTAGCTGATATTATCCAAGAATTAGCAAAAGAAAATATATTCTTTATTTACAATCAAGCTATTCCGACCGAAATAAAAGACCTCACAGCCCAGTATTTCTTTACTACAATTGCCTCCTACCTCCAAATTACACCGATTGATGATACTTCTTTTTTCCCGATCAACAATCAGCTCTACTTCGTCGTTACAGACGACAATACTGAACTGGTATTCTTTCTAAATGTCCCTTCAAATCATATTGGCCGCTTTTTCACCTGTGAGATCAATGGCAATAAATATGTCGTGCTCATAGATGATATTATCAAAGCATTTTTTCCTGAAGCCATAAGAAATACATCGTTAAATTTCTATTCCTTTAAAATCACAAGGGATGCGGAATTAAATCTCCAAGATGAATTTGAGGGTGATATTGCCCAAAAAATCGAGATGGAAGTCAATAAACGTGACCTTGGCTATGCAACACGCTTTCTATTCCAGCCAAATCTGCCAAAACAGTTGATAGAAACACTGGCAACATTATTTGATCTACGGAAAAGTAGCATTGTCGAAGGCGGAAACTACCACAATCTCAAGGATCTATTTTCATTTCCGATTAAAATAGCCGAACTTTCTTATCCAAAACAGCTGCAAATTAATAAGAATCAGAATTTTAAGGAATCTATCTTTGACCAAATAGACCGGGAGGATCTGTTGATCTGTACTCCCTATGAATCGTTCGACCCCATACTGCGTTTTTTTAACGAGGCTGCAATAGATCCAACCGTAGACGAGATTTACACGACCTTATACCGTATCGCCGGTGATTCTCATATCGCACAAGCACTCGCTACCGCAGCAAAGAATGGAAAAAGAGTCAATGTATTTGTCGAATTGAAAGCGCGCTTTGATGAAGCAAATAATATACATTGGGCCCGATTGATGAAAGAACAGGGGGTAAAAATTACCTATAGTATCCCCAATTTAAAAGTACACGCCAAAATAGCGCTGGTCAAACGCAAACAAGGTCGTGAAAGTGCATTGCTAGGTACAGGAAATCTAAATGAAAAAACGGCGAAGGTCTACACAGACTATTTCCTCATTACCTCAAATAAGCTATTGACCAACGAATTAAATATGTTATTCGAGTTTTTACCGGCCCGGAGAAAACCCCATAGTCCAAATGAGCTGTCTTTTAGTCATTTACTGATTGCACAGTTCAACCTCAAACATACGTTTTTATCCCTGATCGACCAGGCCATCCAAGCTGCTAAAGCCGGAGAGACAGCTACAATAAAAATTAAATTAAACAATCTTGAAGAAGAATCGTTAATCAATAAATTGTATGAAGCAAGCCGGGCAGGGGTAAAACTGCAGTTATTGGTCAGAGGAATCTGTAGGCTAAAACCACAAGTACCTGGATTGAGCGACAACATTGTCGTGAAACGGATTGTAGGACGATATTTAGAACATGGCAGAATATTTATTTTTCAATATCAAACACAAAGCAGCGTGTATCTGGGTTCTTCGGACTGGATGAACCGCAATATCTACCGACGTATAGAAACTTGCTTTCCGCTGCTGAATCTGACATTAGCCCATCAAATACAGGAACTGTTCGATATTCAGTTTGCGGACGACACCGAAGCAACTTTGCTGGATGAACATGGGCAAAATCAGGCAATAGAAACACAACAGAAGAATGTTTCGCAGCAACAAATCCTTAATTATTTGAAAGGCAAAATGAAACAATAGGACTATTCAGCAGGGCATCTCATAAAAGCATGACCAGCCTGAAAGCCCAACAAAATAATCATTGCACGTAAGCTCATTCAGAAATCTGATGACTTCATCAATTTAAATTTAATCATATAATGATGAAAAACCCGACGATATTGACAACTATGGCATTAGGCTTAGCCTCCGCTATTTTTCTCGCCTGCAACCCGAATAATACAGCCAAGGAAAATAGCAACAAGCTCGCTCATGTTCAAGCTGAAAAACCGCAACAAATACCCTATACATTATCTTCGGGCATAAAAATGAGTTTGCCAGACGAATTGTTAGAAATATCCGGAATAGCCTTCCTCGCGGGACAGGATGACGATATTTATGCCATCCAAGACGAGCAGGGCTTTCTTTATAAATTTAACCAACCGACACAAAAAGTCACGTTCAACCCTTTCGGAAAAGATGGCGACTATGAGGATATCTCGATAAGCAATACACATTTCTTTATCTTAAAGAGCAATGGCAGCATCTATTCCTTTCCGATTGCCGAAAAGGACGATATAAAAAACGTTGTTGAACAGAAAAATTTACTCCCAAAAGGAGAGTACGAGGGACTTTTTGTTGACCGCGAAAGTAACCAGGCATACGTATTATGTAAAGAATGCAAGGTCGATAGAAAACAACCGCAAACCTCTGGCTATGTCTTTTCAATTGACGAGCATGGTCAATTTCAGCCGAAAGGAGAATTTGCCATCCAGCTTGATCAACTTCAGGCATTTAATGCTAAAATTAAGAAAACGTTCAAACCCTCCGCGTTAGCTAAAAAAGCAGACAGTAAGGAATGGTATATCTTATCTTCTGTAGACAAAACCCTTGTGGTCACCGATGAGAATTTTCGTGTAAAATCGCTCTCTCCATTAGATCCGAAGATCTTCCCTCAACCTGAAGGCATTAACTTTGATTCAAAATCCGATCTTTACATCAGCAGCGAAGCCGGTAATCAGGATAAAGGGATCATTTATAAATTTGAACAAAAATAGGCATGCAAAAGGTTGTACCATTCTTTCTTATTTTTCTTGCTAGTCATGTTTATTCACAACAAAAACATACACAGTCACCTGCACACCAGGGCAAGTCCTTTGCTAAAACCGTCATCAAGGACAGTGTAAGTATCGTTGCAAATGCAAAATATGGTAAAGCCAGTAAATTCAAAAAGTTCTTCCTTGGCGAAAACTACCGCAAAGAATGGGCTGCAGAAACCACCTTACCTTTGCTCCAACTTTCAACCTTATACGGGGGACTGCGTCCTGTTAAACAAGGGGGCGGGATGCAATCGGTTTCTCTACGACTTACAGATTCAAGCGGTCGGGAATGGGCACTACGATCAGTCAATAAAAGGACTGAATCCCTCATACCAGAAGAGCTACATGGCACCTTTGTACAGGATGTCTTGGACGATGCCACTAGTGCGCAGCATCCCTATTCCGCGCTTATGATCCCCGCTTTGGCAAATGCCGTGAACGTCCCACATGCCCATCCAATCATCGGTGTTGTTGCACAAGACAGCATATTGGGTGAATACGCTCCGCTTTTTGAGCATACGGTGGCTTTACTAGAAGAACGCGAACCTCTTGGTGATTCAGACAACAGCCCAAAAGCTGTACGAAAACTACAGGAAGATAACGACGATAACTTTAAGGCTAAAGCATATCTCCGTGCAAGAATGCTGGATGTACTGGTAAGCGACTGGGATCGACACGAGGATCAATGGCGTTGGTACAATGAAAATCAGGATAGCACAGATCACGATAAAGACTATATTCCTATTCCCCGCGATCGGGATCAGGCACTGCGTGTCACACAAGGTTTTCTAATGAAAGATATCTATCAGCAATTTGTCAATCCAGTCATGCAAGGTTTCACGACCGGTATTCCCGATATTCGCTATTCTTTGTTTAAATCACGCTTTTTAAATGCTCATCCGAGCAACCAGCTTCCTCACAAGGAATGGACCAAAGAGGTCAAGCAATTTGTAGCACGTCTCACAGATTCGGTATTATGGGAGTCGGTACATAGCCTGCCGCAATCGTCCATTGCTATTCGTGGAGAGCAAATTTTTAAAACACTTCAAAGCCGTCGTGATGCACTGCCCATGGCGATGGAAGAGTATTACAATTTCATTAATAACATTGTCGATATTCATCTCAGCGACAAAAACGAAAAAGTAGAAATATACAGCACAGCGAATAAAAACTTAAAAGTCAAAGTTTCGAAGATCAATAAAGATGGTAAAGTCACCAAGGCATTGATGGACAAAACCTATAAAGATTCCCTGACAAAAGAAATTCGCCTCTATCTGGCTGAAGGAAAAGACTCTGTTGTCATCGATAACGCAAATTCTCCTATAAAACTCCGAATTATTGGCGATAACACGCCAAAGACTTATGTTATCAACCAAAGCAAATCGAAAATACAGCTTTACGAAAACACCAAAAATTCCACTTTACTGGCTGAAAAGAACAAAATAAAGCTTCATTATGCACAAGATAGTACCAACACGCAATTTGTTCCTGTAAACCTGTACAATACCTGGCTTCCCCTGGTGACTGCGGGTTATAATGCTGATGACGGTTTTTCGCTGGGGCTAGGGGCTGCTTATACACATCAGCGTGGATTTAGAAAAAGTCCTTTTACCTATAAGCAACAACTTACTGTAGCAACAGCCTTCCGGACCGGAGCTTATAAAATTCACTATAGAGGCGAATGGATAGCTGTTGTCGGGGATGCGGATCTTGTTGTCGATGCGCTAGCAAAAGCTCCTGACAACACGCAGAATTTTTTCGGCGTAGGTAATAACTCGCTCTTCTTAAAGGAACAGTATGGTGCAAAATATTACAGAAGTAGATTCAATATTTTCAATGTCAATCCACAGTTAAGGTGGAAACCTTCAGCTACATTAAACTTTGCCGTAGGTCCGCATATCCAATTTTACCACTTAGATCCGATTGAAAATGAAGATCGATTTATTTTAAATCCCCAAGCTTTACATTCTTACGATAGTTTATCGATTACCAAAGACAAAGCTTTTGCAGGTATCAATGCCTTTTTAACACAAGACTCCCGTAATCGAAAGATTAACCCAAGTAAAGGGCTATATATTGAAGCCGCTTTGAATTCTTATTTTGGACTCAATCAGTACTCAAAAAACTCAGCGCAGTTAAGTGCTGCAATGACGGGTTACTTTAGCGCTTTCAATGAAGGCATTATATTCGCCAATAGAACAGGAGGGGGCACCGTTGTTGGGAACCCTACATTTTATCAATATCTATTTCTAGGCGGCCATGAAAATCTCAGGGGATTTCGCCAGTATCGATTTGCAGGTCAACAGATGCTTTACAATAACCTAGAGGCTCGTGTCAAAGTAATTGATGTCAAAAGCTATGTTCTTCCAGGTGAATTTGGACTAATGGGTATGTATGATGTTGGAAAAGTGTGGGCAAAGGGCTATAACAGCGATAAGTTTCATCAAGGTGTGGGTGGAGGCATTTATTACATCGTCGCCAATGCACTTCCTTTGCATTTTGTCATGACGAAATCCAATGAAGGCTGGTATCCCTATTTCAGCACAGGCTTCCGCTTTTAAAATTTTCGATCCATGGAGATAAAGAAAGTACAACTCACAACGGCGAAAATGGCCAATACGTATGCAAATGGCAGGCTAGACTTTGAACCATTTTTCAAATACCTGGAATCTTTTATTGAAAATGGCATTTCATCCGATGATATGATTCCTTTGTATGCGCTGGAACGCATCAAAGAAATAGAGCATCTCAACGGTAAACTCTGCAAGCACAACCTCAATGCCTATAAAGATATTCTGCAATTGATTTATAGCCTCTCCGTATCGTTGGTTGACACTGCTCCAAAAAGGTACTGGGCACTCACAACAGCCCTAGCAGAAGAAGCCTTCTATGGAACGGAAGCCTTTTTCGACCTAACTAGCCATCAGCTTGTGGAGCAAGAAATTCAAGGGAAGATGCGTACCGGAAGCCTTCTTACTAATCAAGAAAAGCTCTTTTATACCCTCATTTTCGAGCGTCTGTATGGCTTTTCTTCCAATGAAAACAGCAGCATTGTTTATCATCAACTCAATGATCAGGGGGAGATCGTGGATTATTACGATTTGGACATCGATTTCAAATTTGTTGAGATAAAGGCAAAAAAAACACTGCCTGCGCTTGATATCGGTCGTTTATCGGAAAATCCTAGTGATTCGCTTTTTGATTGGAATACCGTTATCAATACCGTTAAACTGGAAGATTTTGAGTTATCGGGCTTTAGTATTGTAACTTTCAGAAAGACCAGTACGGAACATACTTTACGCCGCATTCAGTCCATTCTCTTGGACCTTCCTACATACAATTATCACCTCTTCTTCGCTGATTTAGAAAAAATCATCACACCGCTATTAAAAGGAGCTGATACCGTATTTAGTCTATTTCCGTTATTCCAATTAAATGGGGTACCATTTTTCGATTATTCAATCACCAATAAGAGCATCTTGATTGCGGAAGCGTATACCGCAAATAAAACCTTCAAGATCAATCCTGAACTTGCGGGCTACCTAAAACATCCGCATGTTATATTTTATACCAATAATGCGACAAATGGCCTCCGAAATACCACATCCATTTTCGACGAGCGGATTGGTCGCTCGGGGGTAACGACCTATCTGTGTATTCCACTTATCCATAATCATTCCCTCTCAGGCATATTGGAAATATACAGCTATGAACAAGATCAGCTCGACAATGAGACAATGCAAGCCTTAAGTTCTTTGGTTCCGCTTTTATCACAATTATCTCAGGATATCACGCTAGAATTTAAAAAACGTATCGACGATATCATCATCAACCGGTTTACGACCATACAGCCCTCGGTTCAGTGGAAATTTAACCATATCGCAGCCCAGTACATTCAGGAACTGGAAAACGACAGTCGGGATGCGCATATCAAAGCGGTTGTATTTGAAGAAGTCTATCCGCTCTATGGTGCTGTCGATGTAAAAGACTCCACGATCATACGAAACGCCTCCATTCTGAAAGACTTTAGCTTCAAGGTCAAACAGCTCGCAATGCTTATTGATGAGCTCTCTTTAGATGGAAAGCACAAGTTGATTATGACTTTTTCAGCACGTGTTGATCAAATTACAGAATCTCTTGATCATATTTCTTTTGATGAGTCGATGGTCAAGATCATTGAGTTTTTTAGGAAAGACGTACAGCCATTTTTAGAAGAAGCCAGAAAGCAATTTCCGTCAAAAATAGAGGTGATTGAACATTATGCGAAGCATTTTTTCACCAATCGAGAAACCGGTGAATTTTATAGGAATGAATTTGAAACTTCTTTACGCCAGATCAATCAATTGATCGGTAAGGAACTAGACCATTTCAATAGCTTTATCCAGGGGAATTACCCATCGTATTTTCAAAAATTCAGGACAGACGGTATTGAATATGATATTTATATCGGCGAATCCATTACACCACAACAACCATTTAGCTACGAATTTATCAATGTATTTAGGCGTCAGCAAATTATTTCTATGGCTAGAATTGCGCTGAAAGCTTACCATACAAAGGATATTCTGCCTTTGGCTTTAGAAACAACACAATTGATTTTTATCAATCCACATAGCATTGATATCAGCTTCCGGGAAGATGAACGGAGATTTGATGTAGAGGGATCACTCAATATCCGTTATGAAATAATCAAAAAAAGGATAGACAAAATTCGGATAAAGCGAACCAAAGAACGACTTACTCAGGTCAATAAAATTGCTATCGTCTATTTATCGGATGAAATCCTGGAGGACCTTATGTTGAGTATAAAGGCAATCTACGACATGGGCATCATTGAGCATACCATCGAACATTTAAAATTGGAGGATGTACAGGGAATCGCGGGTTTGAAAGCTATTCGCCTTTCGGTGAATTTAAACTATCAAGATTTCTCCTAAATTTGTCCAATAAAGGGAAGTTTATCCCCATTGGTGTTAAGCGATATGGGCTACCGTCAACTGGAGATTTTAATATAATGATTTAAAAAGGATTACCATGATTACTGATGCCAACTATTTTTATCTAAGCGATTTGCTTGGCACCTTATTTTTTGCAATATCAGGCACGCTGTCGGCAAAACGTAAAGATATTGATATTTTTGGGGCAGCCTTTTTAGGCTTTGTGACAGCCATTGGCGGTGGATCGATGCGGGATGTATTTTTGAATCTGCGCCCAGTATGGGTCAATGATAGCAATTACCTCATTGCTATTTTCCTCGGAATTTTAATTGCCATTGTCTTCAACAAACAGTTGTATGGTTATTATCGCACGCTGACACTTTTTGATGCCATCGGAATTAGCTTTTTTACTATCCTAGGGGTACAAAAATCACTCAATTACGAAAGCAATACCTATGCTGCCATTATCTTTGGAATGTTCACCGCGGTATGTGGGGGGATGACGCGCGATGTCTTACTCAACGAAACCCCCTTAATCTTTAAAAAAGAAGTATATGCTACGGCCTGTTTAGGTGGAGGTCTCACATATATCTTGCTGGTGCATCTCGATTTTGATCTTTCTTGGGCAGCCTTTATTGGGGCTGCTGTTGTATTTTTAATACGAATGACAGCCGTTAAATATCGTCTATATTTACCTCGGTTGGATTGAGGAATGTTCTTCTTCGCGCATGAAATTTCTATAACACGCTCTACTGGATGACCGATTCGATCTCAAAAATAGATTAAAAGGATGGATCAGTAGGTAGAACACTGATATTCTTGATCTCCAACCAATTTTATGCCGAAGAAGCCGCAAAAAAAAGCGTTAGTATGAACTAACGCTTTTTCTTTTGCTGTGGAAATTTCATTTTATAACCAACGCGAATATTTCCTTTCGCGATAGCATCTAATCGCCCCTTAAGCATCGTTTTCTTCAAGGCACTCAATTTGTCGGTAAATAGTTTACCTTCAATATGATCATATTCGTGTTGTACCACACGGGCAGCCAAACCTGTTAAGTCTACTTCATGTTCTTCAAAGTTCTCATCCAAGTAATTGATGCGAATATTTCTGTGACGCAATACGTCCTCATTAATATCTGGGATACTCAGGCATCCTTCACCGAAAGCCCATTTCTCACCAGACTCTTCAACCATGATGGGATTGATGAAAACTTTTTTGAACGATTGGAGTACATCTTTGTTTTCTTCATCATCTTCTGCGAAAGGAGTTGCGTCGATAACGAACATCCGTATAGGCAAACCAACCTGTGGAGCTGCCAAACCAACACCATGAGCTGCATACATGGTATCGAACATATCATCAATCAATTTCTTTAAATCTGGATAGTCTTCATCTATTTCCTCAGCGACCTTTCTTAATACAGGATCGCCATACGCCACTATCGGAAGTTTCATATGTATTATAATTATTTATAAGTGCCGATACTCATTGCTATACCTGAGTTCGTTACACGTTGTTTGCTTTTAAAGATCACTAGGCACCTGTTGTAATTTTAGCACGATTTTATTTCAGATCATGTCAGGCTAATTGCTCAGCCTGAGTCATTGTACTATTTTAACAAGGATACCCTGTAGCACCATTATATTTTTCGGTACAAAGGTACGGATAATTATTAAAAGTGAATATTTCGTCAAAACTTCCATAAAAGTTACTTTTGTTTTATGGATCCTTCGTTTTTAAATTTGTCAACGCAGTTCAAGCTTAGGCTAGAGCAGGCCCTTGAAGTCCCATTAGGGCTTTGCCAGGATGATGGATTTATACAAATATACTCTCCGGAATTAGCAATTAACATTTTACTATACCCTCATAACAAATCCGTTAGACGTGATACTTCCGACCCTTGCATTCATATCGATGAGGACCGATTAATAACAAAGTTTGATTTGATCGTCAGACGCATTGTTGCTAGAACAAAAAATGACAAACGCATTTACGCACGCAATACTGTAGTCGCCCGGATCGACAAAAGAACGAGTTTACAGTTCCTCGTGGAACATCATTTACAAACCGCTCTTCCCGGCAAGTATCGTTATGGCCTTTATGAACAGGGAGAGCTTGTCGCGGTCGCGGTATTCTCTGGAGGACGCCGAATGCTGGATAAAGATGAAAACTATCGCTCATTTGAATTATTACGCTTTTGTAATAAAACAGGTATTAATGTTATAGGAGGCCTAAGCAAATTAATTAAAGCCTTTTGTAGCGATTTCTCGCCAGGAGACATTATGACTTTCACCGATCGTGACTGGAGCCAACACTCTTCGCTCGAAAAAATTGGGTTTGTTGCCAAAGAAATTACGACACCGATTAACTTTTGGATCACGGGAACAAAGCGGTATACCTATCGAAATACAGATGAATTAAAAGCGCTTAGGGAGCAGTTCCCTCATGGCTTTCCCAAAGAAAATATGGGTAGCATCAAGATGATTTTATACATAAAATAAGCTAAATTGTGTATATTGTACACTGTAAAAGTTTGAAAAATAAATAATCAAAAATAATAACGTTATGAAGAGAAAACTTCGCATGGGTATGGTTGGAGGCGGAAACGACGCCTTTATTGGCGCTGTACACCGTATTGCTGCTTTTATGGATGGCAAGATTGAACTGGTTTGTGGTGCATTTAGTATTGATCCACAGATTTCAAAACAATCTGGAGAAGACTTATTTGTAGCTCCTGAGCGTGTCTATCTAAACTATGAAGAGATGATCGAAAAAGAATCTTTGCTTCCCGAAGGCGAACGCATGGATTTTGTAACGATCGTAACACCCAATTTTTTACATTTTGCTCCCGCTAAATTAGCGCTAGAAAAAGGTTTTGATGTTGTCGTTGAAAAACCAATGACAGTATCTGTTGAAGAAGCAAAAGAATTACAAGAAACCGTAGAACGTACTGGTCGTACGCTGTGCCTTACCCATACGTATTCAGGCTACCCAATGGTTAAACAAGCCAAAGCAATGGTCAAAGAAGGTCACTTCGGTAAGATCAGAAAGATTGTTGTTGAGTATCCACAAGGTTGGTTAAGTCGTTTAACGGAACGCGAGGGTAATGCTGGAGCCGCTTGGCGTGCAGATCCGAAACGCTCGGGTAAATCGTTGGTTATGGGTGATATCGGTACCCATGCTGCGCATTTAGCGGAATATGTGTCGGGCTTAAAAATCCAAGAACTATGTGCAGACCTAACAACATTTGTTGAAGGCCGTCTATTGGATGACGATGGGTCGGTGCTTTTGCGTTTCGAAAATGGTGCTAAAGGTGTATTGATGGCTTCGCAAATTTCAGCCGGAGAAGAAAATGCTGTTCGTATACGTATCTATGGTGAAAAAGGTGGATTGGAATGGGCGAATGAGGATCCGAACAATTTAATTATCAAAATGCTTGATCAGCCTCGTCAGCTTTATCGCACAGGCAATGCTTACGCAGCGCCTTATACGTTGAGTTCGTTTGCAACACATAATACCCGTGTACCAGCGGGTCACCCTGAAGGGCTATTAGAATCATTTGCAAATATCTACCGTAATTTTGCGGCAACAGTTACAGCAAAACGTGAAGGAAAAACTCCTACAGCTGAACAACAGGATTTTCCAACAGTTTACGATGGCGTAAGAGGCATGGCTTTTATCGATACTGTCGTAAAAAATAACGAAGGAACAGAAAAATGGACTAAATTTGTTCTGTGATAGACAGATTAAAATATACACTTTCTCTTTTGGAACAGCAAACCGTTCCAAAAGAGAAAGTTATCGTTATCTTAGGGCCTACAGCTTCTGGAAAAACGAAACTGGCCGTCCAACTGGCCCAACACATTGATGCTGAAATCATCAGTGCTGATTCCCGCCAAATCTATCGAAGGATGGACATCGGTACGGGAAAAGACCTATCGGAATACCAAGATATTCCCTATCATCTTATCGACATTCATGAACCGGGAAAACGCTACAATCTCGGAAATTTTATTGCTGACTTCCGTCAAGCCCAACAATCCATTCTAGAAAAGGGAAAACATACCATCTTATGTGGTGGTACAGGTTTATATATTCAAAGTGTAATCCAAGAAAATCCCTATGCGCTGATCCCATCAATCGAAGGCTTCAAGGAATCATTACTTGCATATCCAGAGACGGAGCTGTTAGCGCGTCTTCAGGAATATACGCTACCTGTGAACTTTCAAATCGATCTTTCGACCAAAAAACGTATAATCCGGGCAATAGAAATATTAGCGTTTTTAGAGAATCATCCCGATCACATCGTCCAGCAACAAGCAGTAGATAGCATTGTTATCGGATTAAATCCCCCGTTGGAAATCAGACGCGAACACATTAGTCAAAGATTAAAACAACGATTGAATGAAGGCTTCTTAGAAGAAGTGTGCGGGCTCTTGACAGAAGGTATTACACACGAGCAACTTCAATACTATGGTTTGGAGTATAAATATGCGTCACTCCATCTCCTTGGACAGCTCGATTATCCTGCTTTTACCACAAAACTGGAGACAGAAATACATCGCTATGCCAAAAGACAAATGACTTACTTCCGCAAAATGGAAAAAGACGGCATAATTATCCATTGGGTATAAACAATACAATGATATAAAAACAAAAAAGGGTTAGTATCACTACTAACCCTTTTCGTTAATCTCTTTCTATTATAACTTGATTTCTTCATCCTTCGCATTGAAGAAATGGAATTCAGTTAGATAATATGACGTCATTGGATTTACTTTAATCCATTTTCCGTACTTCATGAACCATTTCATTCTTTTAGAAATCAAACCAGACTTAATGTAGGCGTCTATATAAGGGTGAACACATAAGGTCACCTTCTTTTCGTTCTGTTCTTGAAGAATAAAGCTCAAATTATTTTCAATATCATCCATGAGAACAATACTTGATCGGATTTCACCTGTACCATCACAAGCCGGACATTTTTCGTTTGTGACGATATTCATTTCAGGTCTAACGCGCTGACGTGTAATTTGAACCAATCCAAATTTACTTGGAGGCAAAATTGTATGTCTCGCTCTATCCGCTACCATACATTCTTTTAAGAACGTATACAACTCTTTTCGATGATTGGGTTTATGCATATCGATAAAATCGATGACTACAATTCCGCCCATATCACGCAAACGCAGCTGACGCGCAATTTCTTTTGCTGCTTCCATATTGACCAGCAATGCATTGTCTTCCTGATTCTCCTTATTAGCAGAACGGTTACCACTGTTGACATCAATGACATGCAAGGCTTCGGTATGCTCTATAACGAGGTACGCACCGCCCGGCAATGTTACAGTTTTGCCAAAAGCTGCCTTGATTTGCTTTTCAACTCCGAAATGATCAAAAATTGGCTCTTTATGTTTATAAAGTTTGACAATTTTCTCCAAGTCTGGAGATATATCGTGTATATATGATTTTGTTTCTTCGAAGATCGAAGGATCATTAACATAAATATGCGAAAACTCGTCTGTCAAAATATCTCGTAGAATAGTGGATGCACGATCCATTTCGCCAAGAACCTTTTGAGGCGGTTCAGCATTACGAAGACGTTTGGTAAATAGCTCCCATTTTGAGATCAGGTCCAATAAGTCACGTTGTAGTTCTTCAACACCCTTACCCTCGGAAACTGTGCGAATGATAACACCAAAATTAGCTGGCTTAATTCCTTCGACAATCTTTTTTAGGCGATTGCGTTCATTACTACCTTTGATACGCTTGGAAATGGAAACAGTACTTGAGAAAGGTACCAAAACGACAAAACGACCCGCTATTGAAAGGTCTGAACTCAGACGCGGTCCTTTTGTTGAAATGGGTTCTTTGGCGATTTGTACTGGCACGAGCATATTTTTGCTCAAGACATCAGAGATCTTACCAGCTTTATCGATATCCTTTTCAAGTTTTAAACTATTGAGCAGTTTCTCTTGATAACTGCCATTCTTCACTATACGCGTAAGCTTTAGCAAAGATTGAACTTGAGGACCCAGATCTAAATAATGTAGAAAAGCATCCTTTTCGTAGCTACATCCACGAAAGCTGCATTAAGCCCAGGCATAATTCGCTTAATACGTCCGAGATAGATATCTCCAACGGCGAAGTTATTATTTGCGGGCTCGCGGTTAAGTTCAACAAGCTGCTTATCTTGTAGTAAAGCAATAGTTACCCCTTTATCAGGAGTTGAATCGATAATTAATTCCTTTACCAAAAGCTACTCATTTTTGATACCTATGCAATATCCTATCGCAATCTTGGGTATCCGATTAAACATTTAAAGAACGTTGTTACGAAAAAAACAATCTACATCCCCTTCACAGACATGTAGATCGTTTCGTAAAGCTATCTCAGCAAAATGGGCCAAGATGTTTAAAAGCTTATCACAAGACTATTTTTTCTTGTGTCTATTTTTTCTTAAACGTTTTTTACGTTTGTGAGTAGCCATCTTGTGTCTTTTTCTTTTTTTTCCGCTTGGCATAGCTAAATTTTTTAATGATTATAAAATAATAAATTAATTACTTGCTCAATTCCGCGATCTTTCGATCGATGAATTGTGATAGGGAAGGATCGGCTGCCAGTTCCTTACTTTTTTGAAAAGCTGTAACGGCTTCCTTTTTCATCCCAATATTTTCATAGCCTGTGGCTAAGTAAAAGTATGACTCAGCATCGGGTTTTTGATCGATAACGGTCTTAAAACGCTCGATGGCTTTGTCAAACTGACGGGATTGTAATGAAAACAATCCCAAAGTTTTGTTTGCTTCTAAGTTTTTAGGATCGGCAGCAACGACTTCTCGCAATAAGGCAATACCTGCCATAGGGTTGTTCGTTCCTGATACCATTGCGGCACCCAATCCTGTTTTTGCATCCAAACTACTTGTATTCGCTTTTAACGCAGCCTCATATGCATGAATAGCATTTTGATTCAACGCTTGGGCTAAAGTAGAATCCTGCAAATTTGTATAAGCGGCACGATAAGCATTACCTGCTTTCAACCAATATTCAAACTTCGGTGAAACCTTTGCCATTTCCTCATAGATGAAAGCCTGAGGGGCTGGTTTTGCGACATCATCCCACTTATTTGCCAACTGTTGCAACAGCTTTATCTTATCCTCTCCAGAAGCTTTTGCAACTTGGCCCTCAATATCGGAAATTTCTTTGACTAAACTAGCATCTAAACCTTGTTTTGTCATCGAAGATATATTTTCCAAATTTACTTCATTGGAAGGCTTCGACTCAGATGCTGCAGCAGTTTGTTTTTCTTTGTTCACCAAACCTTTAATAGGCTGTGCTAAAAGCACAGCAACCAAGGCTACTACTGATCCTATTACTATTATCTGTTTGGTTTTTGCCATTTTAATCTATTTTAAAGATTATTTATTGCCATTCTTTACTTTCTCTACGAAAATTTTAGCTGGCTTGAAACTAGGAACAAAGTGTTCAGGGATAATGATTGCTGTATTTTTTGAAATGTTTCTTGCAGTCTTCTCAGCTCTTTTTTTGACTACGAAGCTACCAAAACCTCTTACATATACATTTTCTCCTCCGATCATTGCGTTTTTGACAACTTTAAAGAACGCCTCTACGGTTTCTTGAACATCTACCTTCTCTAAGCCAGTTTTGGTAGAGATTTCTGCAATAATTTCTGCTTTAGTCATATCTATTTTACTGTAATTATTTATTTTTCAACCCTTAAGCCAACTAATGTTTGGGGATGCAAAAGTATTGTTTTAAAATGAGTAATGGAAATTATTTAAATACTTTTTTGATAAATAAGCTTCCAAAAGCCAAACATTTACAATCAATTAACGAGACATTCCGTCCAACCAACCATTAAATAGACATCAAAAATAAAAACAATTATCTAATTTACAAGATGTTGACTTATTACTTGTCATATAAAAATCAATATATGCCAATGACATGACTTAGCTGGTCCAAATCTGCTTTGGTATGGTGCGCGTTTACCACAATCCGATTTAATAGGGGGTCTGTAGCGAGGGGATAAGGAAAACTTGAAACCAGTATTCCAGCATTCATCAGCCTCGCATAAAGGCCCGTATCCGTTGAAGAAAAGACCGGAAAATCAGCAACAGCGTTTAATCCAGACTCCATATGTGCTTTGAAGGAATCAATATTATATTGCAGTTTTTCGAACTGCTGTAGATAGATCTGCTCTCCATGAACAAATGCATATAAGCCCGCTGGTGAACTTGGAGAAGCCCCTGTATAAAAGTTTGATCGCTTGAGATACTTGATCCGTTCCCCATCGGCCAAAATCAATCCAGCATCTGTTGCCAGGCCTTTTGCCAAGGATGCGACGACGATCAGTTCGATATTAGTTTGCTGAAAACTACTTTTATCCAATGAAATGCTATTCTTGCGCAAAACTCCTATTCCGTGAGAATCGTCCAAGAGCAGTATAATCTTTTTGTCCGGATCAATACGATTGAAAACAGTGAAATCGTACAATTCTGGCCGCATATTGTCCAAGCTGTTGCTAACGATGATAAATGATGTTTGGGCTGAATGATTGATATACTCGATCGTTGCATTGGCCCACTCAACAAAATGCCCAGTTGCGACGGGCTTCTTATCTAGCCATAAAGAAGGGTGACAAGCGGGAGCATACAATACTTCTCCTTCGGTCGCCAAGGTTCTTACAAGAAATTGTGTTGCCAGATAACCACTTGAGAGCAACAGGCTTGCTTCAAAACCAAAACGCTTTGCTGCATATTCTTCGGCTTGATCAAATATGGCCTGTTGCACATTATTATTTCGGGAAGTGCCGTTGTTGATACCATACCGCTGTATACCTTCTATGAAAATAGAAGCATATGCTTTATCTGTTGCCAGCCCTAGATAGGAAGTTCCACCAAAAAAAAGATATTCCTTACCGCCGACCACAATAACGCGACCTGTTGGTTGTTCTAAATGCGTAAAATTATTCATCTATGTATAGCCGATTCATTTAATTAGTGGGTCAATACTTCAGGGTTAGCGATATGCTGTGGATCGCCCCCGGAAAAGGCTACAATATTCTCAAAAGCAAGTCTAAATAATTGTTCGTAACCATTTTTCTCCACATAACCAATATGTGGCGTACAAAGTACATTTGGCAGCTGCAATAATGGATAGTTCGGGTCAAAGATTGGTTCGGACTCATAGACATCTACCGCAGCCATCCCTGGAACACCTGTCTCGAGCGCGGTCAATAGTGCCCCCTCTTCAACCAACTCAGCACGAGAGGTGTTGACAAAAAGCGCTGTCGGCTTCATAGACCGGAGATCTTCGAGCTTTACGATACCTCGCGTCTCAGGCACTAACCTAAGATGTAGAGTAACAACATCTGAAAAATGAAAAAAATCGGATTTATTGGCAGCAGCTAAAAAACCATCTCTTACAGCTTCTTCTCGGGAATTTTCGCTTCCCCAAACAATTACTTGGGCACCAAAAGCACGTGCATATTGCGCTATTCGCTTCCCTATTTTTCCATAGCTCCATACCCCTATTGTTTTCCCGGCGACACAATCTCCTATATTCGTTTGCCATAGGCCTTTGTCCATATCTGAAAGAGCCTTAGGTAAACCACGGAGGGCATTCATGATCAAAAGCCAGGTCAATTCAGCCGGAGCAACAGGAGAGCCCATACTTTCAGCAACAGCCACATGGAAACGGCTACAAACAGCCAAATCCAAATGGTTTGAAATTTTGCCCGTCTGGCTAATTAGCTTTAGCTTGGGAAGCTGAGACAACAGGTCTTCTGTAATCCGCGTCCGTTCTCTGATGAGCACTAGCGCTTCCGTATCGCTCAATTTTTCGGCCAGTAAAGCCGGATCTGAATAGGACTGTTTCAATATTTGGACATCGTGACCATCAAGAATTTTGAAACAGTCCAACTTTCGGACAGCGTCTTGATAGTCATCTAAAATGGTTATTCGCATTTTTCCTGACTTAATTTTAAACTCTTATTTTCAATATCAAACGAGAGTAAAATGACTTTTATATCCGCTATAAGTACGTCGCATATAAAAGCAATTTTTCGCATTCTCCACTTTCCATTGCGGAACTTAATTATGGAGGAAATTTTGTTTTTCGATATCAATTTACAGCATAAAGTTGGAATCCTGCAATTCGTCATGATATTTTGACATTCCATCCACTCTTTTTCACAGGACCACTTACAGCCGCTGATATTTGAATAAAATTAAAGAAAAATGAAGCTGTTATTAACCTTACTATTTTTAAGTATTACCATCGTATCTGCGCAGTCCATCTTGAGAGGGAAAGTGCTGGGCAAAAACGGCAAACCTATATATTTAGCCAATGTTTATATTGAAGGCACCTATGATGGTGGCACCACCGATTCCCTTGGAAATTTCGTGTTTGAGACCAGTGAACAAGGTACTAAAATCATTAAAGCGTCTGTCGTGGGCCTCCCAACATATAACAGGCCTATCCAGCTACCTCAAAAAGAATTGCTGATTATTCAAATGCAAGAAAGCGAGAATCGCTTACAGGAAGTCACGATTCAGGCAGGGGTTCTACAAGCCAATAGCTCCGGAAAAAACACGGTAATGAGTCCATTGGATATTGTCACTACAGCAGGCAGCATGGGAAACATCATCAGCGCACTGGCAACATTGCCCGGAGCACAGGTTGGGGGCGAGAACGGACGTCTTATGGTTCACGGTGGAGATGCTTCCGAAACACAGACCTACATCAATGGAATCAGAGTAGCCCAACCTTACACCGCAACACCAAACGAAGTTCCTGTAAGGGGCAGGTTTTCGCCCATGCTCTTTAAAGGCGTGAATTTCTCTACAGGCGGCTATTCTGCAGAATTTGGTAATGCGCTGTCCAGCATTCTAGCGCTAAACACCGAAAATACCATAGAGCAGTCCAAAACAGAGCTTTCGCTATCTTCTGTTGGATTAGGGCTAGGACATACCTTACAATGGGGCAAAAACTCTCTTACCTTCAACAGCAGCTATACAAACTTAAAACCCTATTCCAAAATTATTACACCAGATATAAAATGGACGAAACCCTATGAAAACGCTTCTGGAGAAATGATCTATCGCCATCAGTTTAAAGAAGGTTTTCTAAATATTTATGGGGCTTACAATTTTGAAAATATGGGACTTTACCAAGCGGACATCAATTATGAGCAACCCGTAACATTGAAAAAGAAATCCAACAATGCCTACGCCAACATCAGCTACAGTCAGAATTTGGGGAACCGATGGACACTCCAGTCTGGTATTGGCCTAGGTTACCTGACCGATAAGCTGCATTACGATGACGTTTACCTCCTTAATGAAGAAAAGAGTCTTCACTTAAAAGGAACGCTAAGTAAGATCTGGAACAATAAGATTAAAAGTATCGGAGGAATAGAATATTTCGACACGAATTATCAAGAAGAATATCACCGACAAACCCTTGGCTATAGCTATGGTTATCATAGCAAGATGACCGCTGTATTTACGGAAACTACCTTCGGCATCCTCCCGAACTTAATAGGGAAGATCGGCTTACGAGAAACTTCCTCCAATTTGCAGGCGAAGAGCACGTTAGAACCGAGGGCTTCGCTGGGCTATGCATTAAATAAATATACGCAGCTATCACTTGCTTATGGGAACTTCCATCAGCAGACGCCAACACCGCTGTTAAAATATGCTCCACAACTTGACTGGATGGAGGCCAATCATTATATCGCAAATTATTTCTATTCGCGTGGCGGGCACTTACTTCGCTTAGAAGCCTATCACAAAGAATATAACAAGTTGGCAAAATACAACAGTATAACTCCAAAATATGACAGCCAATATGACAATAACGGAAGCGGTAAGGTCAAAGGCTTTGACTTATTTTATAAAAACAGCAGCAGCATCAAAAACCTCCAATACTGGATTTCATATTCCTATACGGACAGTAAGAGAAATGAAGCGAATTATCCGACGACAGTCACTCCCCCTTATGTTTACAAACACAGTTTCTATATCGTTGGAAAATACTGGCTATCAAGCCTACGTTCACAGCTCAGTTTGACAAATTCGTTTGTATCCGGCAGAAATTACAATGATCCCAACCAAACAGTATTCATGAATGGCCATACAAAAGGTTACAATAGTCTGTCTATGAGTTGGTCGTTTCTTTACAGCCAGCAAAAAATTATCCATTTCTCCGTCAGTAATGTTCTTGGCGCTAGTCCAATTTATGGGTATCAATATGCAGACCGGCCAAATTCACAAGGAATCTACGACCGTAGACCGATTGTCCCTACTGCCAAACGCTTTGTATTTCTAGGCTATTTTTGGACAATCAGTAAAAATGAAAAAGATAATCAATTGGACAATCTATAATAAACATCAACTCATCATCGAAATACGTCGGTCCATCCAAAATTATTTCTGTTTGTAGAGAAGTATTACCAACTTCAATATCATTCAATATCAGATACATCAAACACAACAACAATAACTTAGAAAAATATTTACTACTAAAAACGAAAGATCATGAAATCATTTATTATCGCCCTCATCTGCCTTATAAGCGGCAGCACATTTGCACAAAGCAATTTTGAAAAAAGTATGGGACAAGCCATGAGCCTATGGCAATCGGGTGAGACGCAGAAAGCGGCCGCTCTTTTAGAACGTATTTCACAGGCAGAAAAGGACAATTGGATTCCTGCCTATTATCAGGCCATGGTACTGACAACAGCATCCTTCAGGGAGAAAAATAAAGAGACACAGACAAAATATATACAGTCTGCAGAAGAAATACTAAACAATAGCGCCCAGGACAATAATTCAGAATGGCTTGTGCTGAGAGCGATGAACCAAACGGCATTGATGATTACAGATCCGATGACAAAAGCCAAAGAGCTTTCACCTAAGATTATAGGTCTATATAAAAAAGCCATCACCCTTGCGCCAAATAATCCACGAGCGGTATTGGGATTAGCGGAATTCCAAATAAACGCAAAAAAATATTTCAATCAGGATACCAGCAAAGAATGTGAGGATGTCAAGAAAGCACTATCTTTATTCGGTGAAGAGAAAACTACTACACCATTCGCACCCTCATGGGGCAAAGATCGGGCAGAACAGTTGATAAAAGAATGCAAATAACATTTTGTGAAGAAAGCACCATTTAAAGCTATTATACAAGCATTACTTGCAAGCTTGGTCATAACCATCTATTTTGTGGTTGTGGCCAAACTTGACCACAATGATGTCCCTTGGATATCCATCATCTTTCATCCTAATATGGTCAGAGGTTTACTATACGGATTTTTTCTCTTTCTAGGTCATAGCTATCTATCGAAATGGGTCGGGAGCAAATACCCAAGCAGTAAAGATTTTGGGAAAAAGATGATTGTTTTTTACAGTGTCAGTTTCTTCTTGACCATACTGGTCGTTTTTATTGTCAATGCATTTTTTTCCGGACTGTTTAACCCCGGTATTACCCAAAATTTCCCACAACGTTTCCACCAGTTTATTCACCAACAACGTATTGCATATTATTTTCAAACTGCGATGATATCTTGGTGCATTTCGATGATTTTTTTTGGATTCTATTTCTATAAAAGATTCAAAGATTATCAAATCAAAGAATCTCATCAGGAAAAACAGCAAATAACAGCACAATTTGAGTCGCTCAAAAATCAACTCGATCCACATTTTTTGTTCAACAGCCTGAATGTATTGAATGGATTAATTGAAGAAAGCCCCAAAAAGGCCAGTATGTTTACCACGGATCTTTCTAAGATATATCGCTATGTATTGGAGCAAAAAGACAAAAGCCTCGTCTCTTTACAGGATGAGCTTACTTTTTCAAAGGCCTATTTAAACCTCTTGAGTCTACGCTTCGAAACCGGTATACAGATCGATTTACAGATCAATGCGGAACAACATACTGGTTTTATATTACCCCTTTCCCTTCAATTACTGATCGAAAATGCAATCAAACACAATATTATTTCGGTTAAGAAGCCTCTTTTATTGAAGATTTATAGAAAAAATAATTACCTCTATGTTGAAAACACTCTTCAAAAGAAGAAAGTGCTCCATGATCATTCGGGAATCGGTCTGAAAAATATTCAGGAACGTTATGCTATACTGTCCAATCTATCTGTGCATCTTCAGGAAACTGATATTTTATTTTCTGTTGGACTGCCCATTATCAATGAAATAGTCTCTTAAAAGCAACCTGTTCTTAAATAAACATGCGAGGCCTAATAGCAGCAAAAAACAATAGCTAAGGCGCAACGATGCTCAATAAATTAACAATACAACGGTCTGATGATCGATAAGCATGCAAAAAAAGCAATGAAAATAGTAATTATAGAAGACGAACTCCCATCGGCGAGATTGCTCCGAAGAAAACTTGAGGATCTTGGTTATACAGTATCTGCTGTACTGCAGACTGTGGAAGAATCTATCGAATGGTTTATGTCAAATACTGAACCTGATCTACTGTTCTTGGATATTCAGCTTGCCGATGGGATTTCATTTGACATCCTTGAGCAGGTGAAGCCTAATTCGGCCATTATTTTTACCACCGCATACGATGAATATATGTTGCGGGCATTTAAACAAAATAGCATCGATTACCTCCTTAAGCCGATTGAAGATGAAGAGCTGAAAAATGCTATTGAAAAATTCCGTCAATTAAGACACCCAAAGCCACAGCTCGATCTGGCATCTTTTGAAGCTTTATTTAGAAACACCGTCCAAACATATAAGGAACGCTTTACCATCAAAATAGGCCAAAACCTAAAAGTAGTGACCACCCAGCAAATCGAATGTATTTACAGCGAAAACAAGGGCACTTACCTTTATACCAATGAAAAGGGAAACTATCTTTTGGACCAAACATTGGATGCGCTGATGCCACAACTATCTCCTAAGGATTTCTTTAGGATCAACCGAAGCACTATAGTTCAATTTGATGCCATCAAGAATATTGCTGTACACTCTAACGCCCGGTTAAAAATATACCTTAAGCATTATGAATCGGATGAGCTTATTGTTTCACGGGAGAAAGTCACGGCTTTCAAAAATTGGCTTGACAATTAGTCTAGTCGTTCCTTAAAAGTACTTTAGCACAATTACTTTACAAGCGAAATAGACTATCATAAAAAATGGTCCTGTCAAGTTTAGCTTTTGGAAGGTAAATCAAGCGAAGGGTGATTCATGAATCTAAGCTACATATTGATTCGATAATTTAGCGGAATACTAAATCGAAGAGACACCGCGAACCCCTTTATCGGATTGTAATCTTTTTTTTCATTGATGGAAAATCCATAACCAAAGTCGATATCCACCAATGTGGCCAAACTCACTCCAACTTTGGGCGTAAAGGTATACGGAGTAAGCTCCGCACGAACAAAGGGAGTTAAGACATATGTTTGAGGATAATACGTTACTGCAGCCTCAGGTATCACGGCAAACTTCTTTTGTGTCCAAGTAAAGTTGGCTGTGGCATCTGCTCGGAGAATATGATCTTCTATAAAAGGGAATGCGAAATAAGCACCCGTTTTTATTATATTCCCTTTTTGAAACTGGTAGCTTAACGTCGGACCGATTAAGTGGTCTTGCGCTTTCAGGTTGCTAACTATAGCTAACAACACAACAAGTGACCCCAGGAGTTTATAAATCGTCTTACTGCGCATTTTTCAATTAATAAATATGAAAATTGAGCGGAATATTTACCCCTACTGAAACGGTAATTCCGTCAATCGGCTTAAAATTTTTCTTAGTATTGTAATCAAATCCATAACCTATTCCCAGATCCACAATAGAGAATAGACTGGCACCAACTTTTGGCGTTATGGTATAAGGTGTTAACTCTGCTTTTACAAAAGGAAAAACAACAAAATCATTTAGATAATAGGTAAACCCCAGCTCTGGAATAACAGTCGTTTTACCTTGCATCCAGCTGAAATTGGCTCCGGCATCAATTTTCATATATTGAAAATCATTAGGTGCAAATAACCCCCAGCCCGAAACTTTCAGGAAATTACCACTTTGATACTGATACCCTACTGACGGACCCCAAATCCATTTATTATGCTGTTTCCATGGCTTATCTTGTGCCATAGACAACGTGGAAAAGAGAAGAAGGATAGTAAATAACGATAATATTCTTAGTTTCATCCAGCTAAATTACAAACTATAATCTATTTTATGGAATACAACAGGTGCATGCCAGAATAGTTTTACTTAAAACAGAAAAACAATAAATATATACGCCCGCAGTAAACCAATAAAAGTATGGTTTGTGCCTGTTTAATGGGATAATATCTTGATTCTGATAAATTGTGATCTTTCGTTCAGCGATCCTTCTTCACCCCAGTAACCGTCTACATGGTTGGCAGCAGTATAGATACAACCGTCCTTGCCCCAGAACATTAACTCTTCTTTCCAGGTTGGCATCCACTCTTTAAAACTGATAAAAACGAAAGGAGTCACCTTTCCCTGTTTCACGTGGAAGAGCTGCAGGTCGCCCGTCGATTCATAGGGGTCGGCGTGCAAGGTCATTAGGTATTTTTTATCGGCAGAGAAGAATGGATAATCCCCACATTCCACAATAAGATGACCATCCTGTTTATCAAAAAGCCGCACATCAGCACTTTCCCAATAATTCCCATCAACAGCAAAAGCATTTAAAAAATCGTAATGCCCTTTATAAGAATAGCTGGCTTCTAATTCATTATCGATATCCTTATCCTTAAATGTTAGCTTTTTCCCATTTGTCAACGGCAATTCCAAAATCTTTCCATTTTTCGGATAAGACAGGGTATCCTTGATCAAGTAGTTTTTAGCCGTATTCCGAGCGGCTAAGAACGTTTGCTCATCAATCAATTCTAGCTGGAGATACTTATCTAAAGAATGCCCATTTTCGTAATGCATTTCTTTACCATTTATCGTCAATGAAACGATTGAATTTAAATCTTTGGGTGAGATTGTAATTTTATCTTGTTTCCCCAGCTTGGACTTCGCTACATAGACCTTTTCCCATCGCGTTACATCACCTTTTTCGCCATTGTTCCCGCTATAATCGCGCTGGATACGATCCATAACGGCAATCCATTCTCCTTCTTCACCGATCACATCGAGCTTGGTACCATAGGGATATCTTCCTAATAGCGGGGCAGCCTTATCCGCGCCTTGTCTAAGCTCGGCTCCAGCTCGATCAACAACATAGGTATTTTTTAAAACCTTCGTCTTGTCAAAGTCAATTGGCAAAGGAGGAAATTTAGCAGCAGCCATCGTATCCTTCACAGCGACTGTTTTAAGTTCAGCAGAATCCTTTAAATCCGAACCGTTGACTTTTGTATTGTGTCCACAGCTCAAGATTCCCATGGATAATGTCGCTCCTAGGAATAAAGATAGGGGTGAAAATAGCGGTCTATTCATAAAGGTCAAGGTAGCGATTCCCATGCCAAAAAAAAATACTGGTTTTCAGGGGTTCTTCGAGAACCAATACTATTATCAATAAGGTTCATAGTTTTAGCAACCTAAGATCTAACGCTCATTCCAAATGTGGACGAGATCATTTGAAGAACACATATCTACAGCTATGAAGATTCATTAAAAAAACGCCGGATTTCTAATCTTTTAGCCACAAATTTTTCCTTTCAATTTGTAGACCGCCATTTGACTTCCTTGAATGGACAATGGTCATTATGATTGCTACAATGATGGTCAAGAAGCGAAAAAAATTGCTCCATCCATTTCCCGCAGCATTGTCCGAAACATCAAAAATCATCCAAGCCGAATTCATCAAAACATGAAGTGTTACCGGTATCCAAAGGTTAAACTTCCACTCAGCATACAACCACGAAAATAGGATAGAGCCGAAGAAAGTCATACCGAAAATCAGGACCAATTCTCCCAAATCCTGACTCTGATAAAGATGTAGTAAAGCAAACAGGAGTGATGTAGCTAAAATGGATGGAATAAAACCTAGTCGGGTATAGCGAAAAACTAAACCAAAAAAATAGGCACGAAAGATCATTTCTTCAAAGAATCCTGATGACACACTATTTATTAATAGTGTGTTTGGATCTATTTTCCGATTTAAGGTAAAAACAAAGGCATAACCCAAGAACATCGGTAAAGTAGCTATTATTCCAAAAGAAAGCCCCTGTAAAAAATTGCCTTTCAACCCAAATTTTTCCAAGAATTCATTCTGCCCTTTCGGTTTAAGCAGCATTGCCCCAAAAAGCAACGGTACAAGGCTAATTGAATAGGTCAGTACATGCCCCAAAAATCTACTTTGGACATAGTTGATTATCATGGATTGAAGGGGCGCAAAAAACAAATAATCGAGGATAAAATATATTCCGAAGAAGAGAAATAATACCAGCAGGTTTAAACTTTTTGTGTTCATCTTTTTTTTGAACAAAATTATGCTACCCAAGACGGGTATACAAAGTTATGTGGCGTATGGCAAGATTTAGGGACGATTGACCAAAACGTGGGTGGTCAGTCCGACAAATAGGGTCTAACTGATTCTATAGCAGACCTCGAAATAACAGCACAATCTTCAGTATCTGCAAAACGTAACAAAAAACCTTGAGCATTCCCTTCCTTTACAAGGATTTTTTCAAAATTGACAAGAAAGGACCGATGACATCGGTGAATAGACATTGTATTCAACAGTTCAGATAAGCGGCTCAACGTAATTCGTACCATCTGCTTCTTTACCATACCATCCTTCCTAAAGTAGATCATGCAATAATTATCCATCGATTTTGCAAAAATAAAATCGCTTGGCAGCAACTTTAACGGTTGATTACCATTGGGAATATCGACCAGGGCCAAATGGCAGTCATTCGCTTGGCTCAATATCATAGCCGGCTTTATTGAAAGACTTTCCATCGACGAGTTATCCTTTTCATGATTCGAATGACGCCTATCAACTCGAAGCAAAAAATAAATCGCTGCAATAGGGCTATAAAGTGAAAGCGTGTAACATCCGATATAGGGCAGGTTATTCCACTGCAACGGGGCCTGATTGATGAACCAACCATGATAGACGAAATTTAAAAAACTTGATAATAGGAACACAAGAAAAATACGAAATAGTTCTATCGCAACTGTTCCTCTTTTTTTACGCAAGACGATAGAAATTAAGGCATATGCAATGGATAAAATGGCCCCGTATCCGGATAACAAGCTAAATTTATAGGCATTCTCAAAATTATACGTTCCAAATGGCTGAAAAACCAGTAGGAATACATAAGCTGATAAGCCAAGTAAGAAGGCATAAGTGAGCAACTCTCTTATGGAGACAATTTTGGGGATAACGATATTTAAATAATTTAGAATAGATTTTTTACATATCATGATTGGATAAATTTAGCATTTTTCTTGTGATTAACAGCGTACATTACACAAAGACTTCTTCAAAAAAGGCTGGCAGAGCAAAAATTTATAGTGAAGAAATTGAAATATATTGAATTTATAATTTAACTTAGAAGATATTTTTTCAAGCACATTAGTTAGCTTGAATTAAAATTGATTTGTCATATTATATTTTAACGTAATTCTCAAAGCTATGCGTTTAGGTCAACTACTTACTTTATTTCTTTGTTCGGCTTTTGTACATGTTATCCAAGCACAGGAAAGCCAAGTTTTAATAGAAAATGTCAAACTGCTCGACTATACAACTCAAACCTTAACTCCACCAAAACATGTTTTAATAAACGGAAATACAATTCAGACCATCAGTACATCCCCTATTGACGCACAAGGAAAGAATATCGTCAGAATTGACGCTAAAGGCAAAACACTGATACCTGGATTGATTGATGTACATGTCCATTTGGTATTTGGAGCTTTGACAATGCCTCAAATGATGACAAATGACCTATCCGAGGAATTCTTGATCAAGACGGTGGGGCTATCGGCTCAACAGATGTTAATGCGGGGTTTTACAAGTGTACGTGATGTCGGTGGCCCCATATTTCCATTAAAAGCAGCGATCGACAAGGGCAAGCTTTTAGGGCCTAGAATCTGGCCTTCTGGTGCCGTTGTAAGCCAAACTGCAGGCCACGGAGATTTTCGGACACCGGAGGAAAAATCGCGTCGTTTTTTCGGCGTTGTCTCTCGTGCGGAGCGATATGGAGCAACCTTCATCGCCGATGGTCGTGATGAGGTCTTGACTGCAGTAAGAGAGAATCTAAGATTCGGGGCAAGTCAAATTAAACTCATGGCAGGCGGAGGAACTTCTTCAGCATATGATCCTGTGGATGTCACCCAATATACACTAGACGAAATGAAAGCAGCAGTAGATGCAGCCGAAGACTGGGGAACCTATGTCACCGTACATGCGTATACGCCAAGAGCAATTCGAAGAGCGATCGAAGCTGGCGTAAAATGTATAGAGCATGGACAATTGCTCGATGAAGAAACTTTACAGCTAATTGCAGAAAAAAATATCTGGCTTAGTTTACAGAATCTTGTGGAAGATACACCCGATATGGATCCACAACGAAGAATCAAGCGTAAGCCTGTCATTGAAGGTCAGGAAAAAGTATGGCCTATGGCTAAGAAATATGGGGTAAAACTAGCTTGGGGTACAGATTTCCTTTTTGAGCCGGACCTGAATAAATTGCAGAATACTTTTATTTTGCGCCTTCAAAAGTGGTTTACAAATGCCGAAATCATTAAAATGATTACCCAAGACAATGGCGAGCTTCTGCAGCTTTCGGGTTTAAGAAGTCCTTATCCTGGCAAGCTGGGAACAGTAGAAGAAGGAGCGTTGGCAGATCTAATCCTTGTAGACGGAGATCCTCTTAAGAATTTAAAACTATTGGCAGATCCTGAAAAAAACTTTCTGTTAATCATGAAAGATGGTCAGATTCATAAAAATAGCCTCCAGAAACGTTAATATTTCCAAGGTCAAATTTATTGTAAATCGAAAATACAGCATATTAAATTGATAAAATGTATTTTCGATGACATCAGTTAAAAGGGGCTATTTGGGCCCTTAAAGGTGAAAAAGGAATCAAACAATTTTTACCATCACTAGGTGCAGGCGGTTGCATTACGGTATAATTTATTTGAAGAGTAAACACCTTTGCATTTAATTGATTAGTTTTGCGTTTAAACGATAAATCAAAGCATTCGGTGGCATTATTATTCAACGACGGGCGTCCAGTAGTAAGACTCAGAGCATTTCGGGCTATCGACGATCCCCAAACCTGTGAACGTTTCATAGAAGGACACGCACACGTGTTAACTGCTATAGGCGTAAAGAAAGTAACTTCTTCCAAAAATGACTGGATGTACAATCCCGCATCATTCGTATTGATCGTAGAATCCCTTGATGGCGATAAAGTCTATGGTGGAGTACGTATACACGTATCTGGAGGGAGCGAACCACTTCCCATTGAACAGGCCACGGGAGCGATGGATGCTAAAATCTTAGACCTTGTTTATGATTATGCGCAACAGGGGACAGGTGAAGGTTGTGGCCTTTGGAACTCTAGGGAGATTGCTGGATATGGCATTGGCAGCATATTTTTGACGAGAGCTGGTGCCGCCATCAGTACACAGGTTGGCATTAAATCACTCTTTGCTTTATGTGCTCCTTACACCGTGAAATTAGCAGAAAGTGTTGGCTACCGCATTGATACAAGTGTTGGAAATAATGGCACATTCTATTATCCGAAGCTGGATCTACTGGCTACCGTAATGATTATGCGCAATCTAGACACCTTGACCGAAGCCGATCAGGAAAACAAAGATGCAATTTTGTCGCTTCGTAATAATTCCAATATTGTCCGCATAGAAACTTTACGGAATAAGGAGATTGAAATTCATTATCAAATCGATATTCCGAATCTCAATCAATGGGATTTAAATGAAATTATTAAAAATCTGAAACATACATCATTAGATCATAAATCAGATGATCGTAATTTAAATATCTTATAATGGACACTAAACATTATGGTGCCGGCTATTTAATGGATACCGGTGATTTTCTTAAACAATTAAAAATACATTCATATACTCCTTTTAATACGATTAAAGAGGGGGTTGTCGTCGATCTTGGCTGTGGAACTGGAATGGATGCCATCAATTTGGCTAATATACTGGGCCATAATGTACTTGTCGTTGGATTGGATCATGATAAGGCCTTAATCGAGCATGCCAAAACAAGCAGTTTAGAGGTAAAGAACGTCGACTTTGTTCAGGGTGAAGTTTATCAACTTAGCTTTACAGATAATTCCATTTCTGGCATTAGAATGGAGCGCGTTGTACAACATCTGCTGGAAGCGCCAAAAATGTTTGCTGAGGTTCACCGTGTTTTGCGTGAAGGTCAACCCTTAGTGATCGTTGAGACCATTTGGAATAGCCTGACATTTTACAGCAAGCATGTTGACATTGAGGCTAAGATATGTCATTATTTGACCGAAGAAAAAGTCAACAATGGCTGGGCTGGGAATAAATTAACTTCAGACCTATTGACTCAAGGCTTTAAACAAGTTCAATTGCAAACATTCTGTATGGTAGCCCGTTCGAAAGAAGAGGCCAACCGCTATCTTTTCTTAGATAAAATTCTTTTGGAGATGGTCGAAAAAGAGAAGTTAAGTATAGCTGAAATGGAGGAATTTCAAAATACATTGGATCAAGCTGATGAAGCGGGTTGTTTCCTTGTTTCTATGAATTTAGTTATTGCCGAAGCAAAAAAATAGCATATAGTGATGAAATGCTGGCTTAACTTGATCTTCTTATTTATTTTTACGTGCAGTTCAACTTGTTTTGGAGAGGTTATTATCGATAAACCGACACAACGTGTCTTGATCGGATACGGCCTGGAGCGTTATACCGGGAAAGGAGAGCCTAACTTTGCAGATACTTCGGCCTCCTCCTTTCAATCGTTAGAAAGCAAGGTCCCCAATTTGGGCATATCACCCGCTGACATCTGGTTTCGATTGCCCGTAACAAACAAGGGCAAAGAAAAGCTTGAACTCTTGCTCGAAATCGCCTATCCCCTCTTGGATGAGGTCGAACTTTTTGTACCGTCATCAAACGGGCATTATAACTCGATCAAGCTGGGCGAACATCAATCTTTTTCGGCGAGAAAATATAAGGTCCCTAATTATGCATTCGACATTCAATTACCTGGAAATGAGAAAACCATCTTTTTTCTTCGCATAAAAAGTACAGAACAGATTATTCTCCCGATCTATTTAAGTAACGAGCGCAGTTTCTTAAAAGAGATGAATGATGACAGTTTGTTAAGCGGCATCTATATTGGTATTGTCGGCATTATGGCGATATACAATTTATTCCTGTTTTTTTCTGTCCGTGAAAGAGGCTATCTGTATTATGTCCTTTATGTTCTTTGTGCAGGAATAACACAAATGGGTATTAAAGGTTACAGTTTTCAATATTTGTGGCCAAATTGGACTTATTTTGCAACAAAGGGTCCTATTATTTTTGGTTGTTTATCAGGCTTATGCGCCCTGCTTTTTGCAGATTCATTTCTTCAATTACCGAAAAATGCTCCTCGGTCAAGACGTGTGATTACTGTTTTTATCATTCTTTTTGTCATTGGCAGCCTTCTTACACTGCTCAACCTGACACAACCAGCGTTCATGGTTATGCAGCTAACAACAGGAGCGGGGTCTTTATTTGTCCTTTACTTATCCTATCGTGTGATGCTAAATGGTTATAAACCGGCTAAATATTTTGTTTACGGTTGGACAATTTTATTATTAGGTTCTGTCGTGTTTTTATTGAAAGACTATGGCATCTTAAAATATAACGATTTTACGAGCAATGCTGTACAAATTGCATCTGTTGTGGAGATGGCCTTACTGTCCTTCGGTCTAGCTTACAGTATCAATATTTTAAAAGAAGAAAAAGAAGCATCACAAGTCAGAGAATTAGCAATCTCATTAGAAAACGAGAAGTTAATACGTGAACAAAATATTGTATTGGAACAAAAAGTAGATGAGCGGACACGTGAATTAACAGAATCTAATGAGTCTCTACAAACCACTCTTACTCACTTAAAGGAAACGCAATCTCAACTTGTCGAAGCCGAGAAGATGGCCTCTCTTGGTCAATTGACTGCTGGTGTTGCGCATGAGATCAACAACCCAATCAACTTTGTTACGTCTAATGTCGCCCCGTTAAAACGTGATATTAAGATGATTTGGGAAACGTTGGAGGAAGTAGAGCGTATCGCTTTTAAAGAGGGGCTATCCGATACTGAAAAGCAATCTCAGATCAAAAAATTCAAAGATGACCAGGATATCGATTATCTGAAAACAGAGGTAGATTTTCTATTAAAGGGGATGCATGATGGGGCCCATCGGACTGCCGAAATAGTAAAGAGTTTGCGGATCTTCTCGCGCGTAGACGAGGATACATTAAAATTTGCCGATTTAAATGAGGGGCTGGAGTCAACAATGGTTATCCTCAATAGTTTATTAAATAACACGATTGAAGTTGATAAGATCTATGGCGATATGCCAAAGGTAGAATGTCATGCAGGCAAACTTAATCAAGTCTTTTTGAATATTGTGACAAATGCTATTTACGCCGTAAATAAAAAGTTTAATCACGATGTTGGTGGTAAAATATGTATTGAGACCGGAGTTAAGGAGGATAATACAGCTGTGTTTATCAAAATCGCAGACAATGGCATCGGTATTCCAAAAGAAATCCATGAACGGATATTTGAACCATTTTTTACAACGAAAGACGTTGGCGAAGGTACTGGTTTGGGAATGTCCATTGCCTATAATACCATTGCGAAACATCATGGGAAGATTATTGTAGATTCAGAAGTGGGACAGGGCACAAGTTTTACACTCCTCATTCCAATTCAACAAAACAATTAATACCGCTATAAACTGAAAATAGTTCAATTAACTATTATTTTTTCATATCTTTTGTAAGGGAATAAAACCATATAATAAAATTATGCAGAGGGAGCTTGAAATATTATATATCGATGACGAAGTAAACAATTTGGTTAGCTTTAAAGCGAACTTTAGATACGATTACGCTATCCATACAGCATCCAATACGAGTGAGGCCGAAACGATCCTTCATGCTCATCCTGATATCCGTATTATCTTCTGTGACCAACGTATGCCGGATGAGATGGGCATCGATTTTTTGCACCGCATTAAAAAAGATTTTCCAAAACCAATCCGTATTCTTTTAACGGCTTATGCCAATATGGAAACTGTAATTGATGCAGTTAACAAGGGTCATATTTTTAGGTTTGTCCGAAAACCCTGGATGAATGAAGAAATCGTTTCCGCTATAGAAGAAGCAAATAAATTTTATGTTGCAAACTCTATGCTAGAAGTTAAGAATCAAGAGCTGCAAAAAGCTTATGATGAATTAGATAAATTCGCATATAGTGTTAGTCATGATCTTCGTGATCCATTGACAGGGGTTCTTTCTGCGGTGAAACTTGGGTTAGAATTTGACAGCATAGACCGTATTCATGAGTTGTTATCACTAATGGATAGTTCATTGGTCAGCTTAGATGCTTATATTGACAGTCTGCGAGACTATTATCTCTTACGAAGAGGCGAACTTATGTTGTCAGCCATAAATTTCGAAGAGCTCTTTGATAATATCCGTCAGTTTTACAGTATGTACACGCAAAATAAAGATGTTGCCTTTGAAATCTCAGTGGATCAAAAAGAGATCTTTAGCGGCGATAAAGCACTTCTAGAACTAATTTTGCATAATCTTCTTTCTAATGCGTTTAAATACCAACGTAAAGGGCAGGAAAACCAGTACGTCAAACTCTCCGTATTCGTATCAGAACGTAAAGCTAAAATTATTGTGAGTGACAACGGAATAGGCATATCGCCAGAGTATGTTGAAGATATCTTTAAATTATTCTTTAGAGCAAGTGATCAAGCTAAGGGCATGGGATTTGGGCTCTATAATGTTCAGAACGCACTCTTAAAACTACAGGGAAAAATTGAAGTGCAATCACAGCCAAATCAGGGCACAACCTTTACAGTCATCATACCGAGCAAATAAGACCTCTCACTTTCGGCAATCCTATGCGATTGCAGCGAAGAGTATTACAAAGCAAACAGACATTTTAAATAAAAGTCGACTTTCCTAAAATTATAATCTTTTAGGAAAGTAGCTTTTGCCGCAGCAGAAACTCCAACTGATCATTTGAAGTCTCAAGTTGAGAATTAGTCTCCACAATCTTTTGACGCTCAGCATAGACATCATAAGCGCGTTGAATCGTTTGATCGAGCTCCTCTTCACTCCACGGCTTATTGAGGTAATGAAAGATCTTTCCTTTATTGACAGCATCAACGACAGCTGCCATATCTGTATACCCTGTCAAAAGGATACGCATTGGGGCTGCATTGATCTTAATAATCTCTTCCAAAAACTCTACACCGGTCATTTCCGGCATCCGTTGATCAGTAATGATAATATGTATTTGGTTGTTTTTGACAATATCGATTGCATCGGCACCACTAATTGCCGTGAACACTTTATACTTTAGTCGAAATGTCGCTTTAAAAGAAAACAGATTGTTTTCTTCGTCGTCAACGTACAATATCGAAATCTTCTTGTCTTCCATAAGCTTATCGTCTGAAATACAAATTTACGTAATAAATTCGCTGAATTAATAACAGATTAAAGAGTTTTATGTTTTCCTAGCAGAAATAATACCTGATCTCTGATAAAATAATGGATTAGTTATCCGAAAATTATAGCAGCCGACGCCGGAAAAACGATTTAAGGTTAATAACTGCCCGAAGACAATCCCTAACTTAGATTAGCGAAAAAAAGCCATCCTACATTTGTAAAACGGCTTTTTTAGATAGTGACCCCGCTGAGGCTCGAACTCAGGACCCACAGAATAAGAGTCTACAGGTCTTTAATCGTCAACAAGGATAAAAATCTTCGATTAGCGAATGCTAAAGGCAATTTACAATTTTCTGAGATTCAAAATTAACGGCTGTTACGTATTTGTTACGGCTATAAAATTTCTATTGACACACTCGATGTTACGGTCCCCCAAATAATCTAGTAATGGTGTTGAGGCCTCAACAGTTTGTCGTTTTGAACTTCTCAAATTGAAAAATTACTATCTTTAAATAACCCTTGCAGATTCTCTTTGAATAATGGGATTACCTTTTAATATTGCCTTTACTGGACGTCCATCCGAAGACGGGCGTTTATCGTTTTACAACAAAGATGTCGTTTCGTTAAACAGGAAAAATGTTGACCGCTAATCTTTTTAAGCTCGGTCGCCCCACAATCTCTCCTGCTGATTCGGACGTACTTTCTGATCTAAGAAGCCGGATGGCCGAAGCCCGGAAAAAGAACATTAATTTGGTCAATCGTTAAGGTATTTGTTGGTAAGAAGAAAAATGGCGGAAGTTATTGTAAAGTATAATTTGCCCAAGACCATATTAATGCTCTCGATAACAATTTAGCAAAAAAACATATACCGCTATAAATCTAAGGGCTAAAATAATTATCGGTAATCATTAATAAAATTACAGATATTATTAAAAAACCTAATTGTAAGCAACCTGATTTCTTCAAGTTCGGTACATGGTTGTTCTCTACTGAACAATGCTCAAATAATTATTTAAATAATATGTTTTGCACCAAAGTTTCCTACTATCTTCTCTATTATTTTATCATCTCATGAAATATTGAAATCGGATTGTTTAGAGATTCTTTGTCATAGCTTTTCTAGATCTGTATAACATACTATGTAACATTAGCTTACAAAATCATAATTTATATTATTAAAATTATAACTGCTGTTTTTTTTGGCACTTCATTAGCATAGCGAAATTTGAAGGGAGCTATTATTCCCTAAATCGCGCTTTAAGTGCAACGCTCAGACCTTATTAATAGAGCATACTAATTATAAACTTTTAAAACAGGAGTTATGAAAACTAAGAAATTTAAAGAAATCAAACCGGTTCTGTCAGCATTATTATTTATTGTCATAGGCACGACCCTTGCGGTAAGCTGTAGCAAAAGCGACGAAGGCAGCGATCCGGTTGGCCCACCGGTCATCACGGCTGAGGTAGACAACCGGACAGGAACTGTTACCTATCATCATTCAGCAGAAAATACGCTATCTACCCTTGAGCCCGGACCGGACGGAGAAGATGTAAGCTGGGATTTCTCCCAATTTAAGTCAGCAACAACAACTACCGTCACCGTTTATGGATGTCCGGGAAACAGCAATTGTTCCGATTTTACAGCAGCCAACAGGTTAACCCTTACCGCAAAGGGCAATGTGGACCAGAGTTTTGCATATAGCATTTATACCAACAGTGAAATGCAGCGGATCGGGGTCAAAGGGATATCGGGAAGTACGCAAAGCAAGACGGTCTACTCCAATCCGATGACCGTCGTAAAATATCCAATTAGCTATGGGCTGTCGTTTGAGGATAGCTTTGAGGCACAGAGTACAGGCATACTGGCGGAAAAAGGAACCTTCAAATCTACCGTGGATGCCTACGGTACGCTCAAAACTCCAATGGGAACATTTAACAATACGCTGCGTACAAAGGGTGAACTAAAATTCACCACGAGGACTGCCGCGGGAACACCATTGGTGGTAGAATCCGTATCCTATACCTGGCGCTCACCGGACCATGGGGGTACCACATTATTGCTCATTACTTTCAATACGATCAATACGAACGGAACCATATCCCGTACCCGTAGCCTTACTTATGGAGAGGTTAAATAAGAAAATAATGTTGATTAATACTAAAGGATATGAAAACGTATAGGATAACCATAGGTTTCATAAGATCCTTATTATTTCTGGGTATATTATTTTCCGTTATGGTATTTGGCAAGAGCCAAGATCCCATCGTAGGAGAGTCTGACACCTATTATTTTATTTCAGGGCAAAGGAAATGACAACAGATAAGAGTACATCTCGATTACAGACCACATTTCCCCTTACACCCCCTCTAAACCCAAAGTGCAAACTCCATATGCAATAGGATTCGATCTTCGATCATATGGTAGATTAATATGAATCAGCCAAATGATTATGAATATTACAACTGTCAACACATATGAAAAATCTTAGATTAACATCAGTATTTGTCATTGAAAAGATAGGTTTAACTCCTGCCAATCTGTCTATATTGAAGACGGGCAAAGCTAAAGCATTAAAAATTGCCACACTGGAATCCTTGTGTGAAGCTCTAGACTGCCAGTCGGCAGACCTGTTGGAATTCAGAAAAGACAAAACCGGATAGTATGAAAGCAAAAATCAATAAGAAAGTAAAGCGAATACTGAAATGGACCTTAATCATTTTCTTGGCTTACTTCATAGCTACTTCACTTTACTATGGCGAAGGTTCATTTGATGAAAGGACGGGATTCAGTACCTTCTATTGGTCAGGCTTGGATGATCTGCGAAGAGCGGATAAGGCTTCGGGGCTTTTGGTCAATGAACAGTATCCGACCTTTCTGGATGGCACCGACGGCCCTTATGTTTTTGGTGACAAATATTATGTCGTGACGGCTGATAACGAAATAGTAGAAGGAAATGTAGATAGTTCCGGTTTGATCATAGTTAATACAGGTATAGAGGAGTTTCCGAGCTTTTCCGTAAATCTGCGAAGCAGTTATGCCACGGAAACGTATGATTATAAGATGCCCGAAAAACTAATTGCTATTTCCGATATGGAGGGGAATCTCACAGGATTTTACAGTTTTCTGCTCGCCAACAACGTGATCGACAAGAAGGGCGATTGGATTTTTGGAAGAGGGGCTTTGGTTCTAAACGGAGATTTCTTTGATCGCGGCACCCAGGTTACCCCTCTGCTTTGGTTTATCTATCACCTCGACAATCAGGCGCCGCAAAGTGGTGGCAAGGTTCATTTTATACTGGGAAACCATGAAATTAAAAATTTGAGCGGAGATGCCTCCGACGGTTCTTTTAAATATATTGAAATTGCAAAAAGAATCAGCGGGGAAAAGCAATGGGACAAAGCGATAAGATATCTATATAGTGAAAAATCGGAAATGGGGAAATGGCTTCGATCAAAAAATATCTGTGAAAAGATCGGTAGTCATGTTTTTGTACACGGAGGATTGAACAGGCTGCATTTACGGGAGCGTTTCTCCCTTGAGGAAATGAACATGATTGCCAGAAAATACATGGGAAAAAATACTTCCGCCCTTGCAGGCATGAACAAGCGGGACGAAATAATAACCAATACCATAAACAGCCCTTACTGGGACAGGAGGCTCAATCTGGATTGGAAAATTAAATGGACGTACAAGCTCAACGGAATCAAGGTTCTAGAGACTACAGAAAAAGACCTTGACCAAATTCTGGATTTTTATGGCGCGGAGAAAATTATTATAGGACACTCCATCGTACATGATATTTCTACCGGATACAACAATAAAGTGATAAAAATTGATGTGGAGCACGGAGAGGAACTATCTAGCGGAAAAACACGAGGATTGTTGATTCAGAATAATAACTACTACAAAATTAAGGATCTTGATGCTATGAAATCATGGAGCACGATTATGTGAGCTGGAAAAGAAATAAAACAAGAATTATTTTTAACAGATCGGGTAGATCAGCCCCCCTGTTTTGGTCGGTTAGTAAGGTATGCATGGTTTTAATTTTACGTTGGTAGGGAGAATCAGGAACCGAGATCAATTGTACCTCCGATCTCATAAAATTGGGCCAGATCTTGATAAAGCGCGTGCCGACAATAAAGCTGTCATTGATCAGGATATCTCATTGTTCAGGAAGGATTAAGGTTTTCCAAAAGAGATATCTAGGCAAGATGGTTCTCATTTATTTATTCTTTTACAGTGTATTCTGTTTTGATATAGAAAAAAAGATCAAGAAAATTAAAAGACGACATGTTACGTGGGAAAACAATTTCGTTAGCAGCGAACTGTTGAATAGTGGAAAAATAAAAGGATTATGGGTGCTCATAATCCTTTTCGGAAATAGAATTAAATTTCGCTCGCCGATGAACTTTTATACTAATCTTATTTTAGTTTAATACCAATGACATTTTCTGAAACTTCTTCAATTGCGTCTTTGGGGATTATTTTGCTATTTTTCAAGATTTGATCTAACAGATCTTCCGAGGTTGTGGTGTGCAGCACTGTAATCTTTGACACACCTTTTTCAAATTTTCCGGACACGGACGTAATGCCCTTGAAGGTTTCTATATCATCCTGTAGTTCCTGAAGATATGCATAATCAATTCCAGAAATACGAATTACGGTTTTTTGTCCTGATTTGTTTTCTTTATTCAATAGCTTGCCTATTTTTCCTGCGGTTTTTCCCGCACGTTCGGTTTGATTTGAAGCCCTTTCTGTTTTGTTAAGAATTTTGTCCACTTTGTCCAATAGACCTTGTGCTTTGACCATCGGAAGGCTCAGGCTCAAGCCCGCCGCTAATAACCATTTTATTGTCTTCATAATAAATAATTTTTATTTTGTCTACTCTGGCATCAGTTTTCGACATATCTGTATCATATACCTACCTATTGGAATATGAATAGTACAAAGTTGACCTTCGTGGGAATAGATGCAAAATTAATTCAATGCAATATCAGTTATTTTAAATGTTTTTTAATCGTTATTCAACATTGCGTTTTGGCAATTAAACTGATGGTTCGGAGCAAGAAATGAAGAATATCATGTGTAATATATTCCGAGTATTAAGATGTGTGAAGGATTCCATCGGTGCCAAGCGATCGAATGTGGTCATAATAACCAATTTTCAAAATATTTAAAGAAAGGGATCTTACATTGATTGGAGTATTGGGTCCATTGAAAAATATTGAATTTTAATTGTGTAAAGTTTAAATTTATACAATGATAAAATTAGGGCATCGAGATTTCTCGTTGATCCAGATTCAATGGGTCAGCTGGGTTTTTGTTGTTTTTCTTACGTTTACGTCCTATTTGATTACGGACTATCCCTTAACGGCAAGGGCAATATATTCGACCATAAATAATGTCCTGTGCAGCGCAGTGATTATTTATGGAAATATGTTGGTTCTGATGCCGAGATTCTACCGGCTGAATAAGATCAAAGCCTATGTTGTGGTCGTGGTGGTCTTTTTGTCATTAATCTGTTTCTACAGGGTGAAGTTCAGGACCTATATGATGCATGTTTTTTTTCCAAATGTAGTCGACCAGAGCTCTGTCACCCAAGTTTATACGGTCATAGCCATTTCATGTATAATGACTTTTTTTCTAAGTTTTTTGCTCAAATTGGCCCTGGATTATTTTATGGTTCGAAAGGAACAGGAACTGTTGAAACAACACACGGCGGAAATTGAGCTCGACCTGTTGAAATCCCAGGTGCAGCCACATTTTCTGTTCAACACGCTCAACAACATTTATTATGTTGCGCAGATCCAGTCCCCCGAAACGGCTCAGCTAGTGGCAAAGTTGTCCAACATCATGCGCTATTTCGTAGATGAGGCTCCCCAAAAAGAGATCCAACTGTCGACTGAAATCCAATTTATACGGGATTACATTGATCTGGAACAGATGCGCTTACGTTATCCGATGGATATCGATATCCGGATCGATGGGAATATTGAATCCGTGAGGATGCCGCCGATGCTTATCATACCACTAGTGGAGAATGTCTTTAAGCACGGTATTGATAAACGATGTGCAAACAATTTTTTATACCTATGCCTGAAGGTGCAGGACGATCAGCTCCGTGTTGAGGTATCCAACCGAATTGCCGACACACATTTGCCTCCTTCAAGGCGGGGCGGCTTAGAAAATCTGACATCGCGGCTCACCTTTCTTTACGGCGTAAAATATAGATTCGACAGAATCGAACAAAACAACGATTTCCTGATAAACCTGACTATACCCTTATGAATACGATAGATAGAAATACCATAAGCTGTATGATTGTGGATGATGAGCCAAATGCCGTAAAGCTGCTGGAAAATTATATTCAGAAAATGCCGTTTTTGGTTCTAGAACAAAAATGCTATGATGCCTTTGAAGCCATTGCCTATCTGAAACAGGGATCAGTAGACCTTATTTTTATGGATATCAACATGCCGCAGATGTCCGGGCTCGATTTAGCGGCACAACTGCCGAAGGATCAGTCGATCATTTTTACCACGGCTTATTCTTCCTATGCCTTGGAAGGATACGAATACAACGCGGTAGACTATCTGCTCAAACCAATCACGTTTAAACGGTTTATCCAGTCGATCGACAAATTCCGTAATCGTTACCTCACTACCGATCCGGCTATTGCTCCTCGGCCAAAGGAGAATGTTCCGGGAAACTGCATCTTTGTCAAGTCCGGTAAACAATACGTTAAGTTACAGTACAATGAAATCTTATATTTTGAGGCCAGCAAGGAATATGTTATTGTTGTCGGTGCCAATATGCAAACCTTGGTCTATAAGCGAATGAAGCAACTGGAGGCACAGCTTCCGCCCAATTTTATTCGTATCCACAACTCCTTTATCGTCAATATCAGTAATCTGGACCGTGTGGTCGACAACCATGCAGTGTTCGGACAAGTTAAGTTGCCCATCAGTAGCAGTTATAGAGAACGATTCTTAAACCTGATCGAGAAGAACACCCTGTAATCAATTTCCGCTCGATATTTGGCCCATGGCGTCAGATTTATCTATGTCTAATTTTCAGTAGGAATTTATCGCGCAAACAGTTTTAAGACTGTTTGCGTATACATACGGTATTCAGTATTGAACAAAAGCCTTTTCGTATTGAATATTTTCTGCAATCCATTGAATATTTTTTCGTGATTGATGATATAGTCTGACTTTTATGCCTGTACTTTAGCTCCCTGCATGTTATGGTAAATGGGGTGTATGTTTCAAAATTATAGTCCTCATCTGTATGTAGCGCGAGCATAGACCGATAAATTTTTGATTATGAGAACATTGAAAATTCTAACACTTTTTTTCCCTAATTTTTATAACGTTTGCCCTCATTTCAAGCTGTAGCAAGAGAGAGGATAAGGATACAGGAAATCCGGAAGGGAATTATATCAAGCTGACCATCGACGGTGAAGAGATTATGATGACGCATCTGGCCGTTATGGCCGAAAAGGAGAACAAGACCTGGAATCTGAACGCACTATCCGGCGGCGGGGGCAGCTCATTAACAGGAAGAACGAGTATGACGATCAATATCCGCGACAAGGACGGTGTACTTAAAGAAAAAACCTACAAACTGGATGATGGAAGCGCGGATATAATGGCCACTTTCACCGAGTATCTAAACGAAAAACCGGATACCTACCATTGGTCGGCAACTACGGCATCGGCCCTTTCTGGCGATGAGCTAACGGTAACGTTCTCGTCTTTGAAAAATGATGTTGCGAGAGGCACTTTCTCGGGGCAATTGCGCGTAACTAGTGCAGGGGATCTGAAAACTTTCAGGAAAGTTACCAAAGGTGAGTTTACTCTGTCAATGAAATAGAACATAGCTCGGACACTGTATTCCATCCTAAAACGATAAATGACTTATAAATGAAACGCATTGAATTATACTATTCCAAGAAATTGTTCATAGTGAGCAATTACAGGAAGCCGCTTGCATTTGCAATACAAGTTGGTAATGCAATAAAAATTACATTGGCTTGTATATTTCTATTTTCCGCATTCTCTTTGAGCGCACAGTTGAGTGTTCCGCCAAAAGCTGCTTTCGACCCTTTAGAGGCGAAAGAATTACTTGCCCCCGGAAGCAGTTCTATTAAAGGCATAGCCTATACCCGAACAAAGAACGGCTTTGGTATAACTGGCACCAAGACTTCTATCACTAGGGAAACAGTATATCTACTTCCCTTTACCAAACATCTGGCCGAGTGGGATGCCCAAAATTCGAAAGTGTTTAAGAGCAGGAATAAAAAATATGTGCTCTCTGATGAATGCCTCCAATATCATCTTTCAACCACTACTGATGAATATGGCAATTTCGAATTCAAGAACTTAAAACCGGGCAAATATCTATTGCAGACCAAATACTACATGACACATACCTATGACGGTGTCGATGTAGGGACAAAAGGATATTTTATGAATAAAACGGTGGAGATAAAAAAGGAAAACGAGGTGCTGGACGTAAAATTTGCCAATTGGTAATCTGTACTGCAACGAATGTCAAGTAAAACTAAAGGATATGAAAACGTATAAATTATACAGCTGTCTTATGAAGGCCTTATTATTTCTGGGTATATTATTTTCAATTATAGGATGCGGCAAGAGCCAAGACCCCATCGGCGAGGATGATATGTATTATTTCAGGGCAAAGATAAACGGTAAAGCTGTCAATTTTGCTCATACTGCCCTTTTTGATGGCGGCGGGAACGACGACAGGTGGGAACTCATCTATATTTCAGGCTACATTTCCCCTTACGATCCCTCTAAACCCATAGAACAGGATCCGCATGTAATAGGATTCGATTTCCAGAACGAAGGGGGTACTTTTCGCCAAGGGACGTACACGCAAAAAGGAGGCGCAGGGAATGGTCTCGATGACAGTAGACCTGAAAGCTACAGTATTGACATGGAATACCTTATTCAAACATCCAATGGTACGGTTCAATACGATACTGGCGATCTGGAAGATTTGACAATACAGATCCTTGAACTCAGTAAAACAGGGGGGATAAAGGGTACATTTAAGGGGACACTAACACACATGAGAAATCCAAGCGATAGAATGGTAGTTACCGAAGGAGAGTTCTATCTCCCTTATAAAAAATTGGTCCATCCTTATAAATAACGGATGTTCCATTATATGTAAATAAGCCAAACAAAAAAAAATAATAAATCGGTTTAAAGTTTACGCTAAGAAATTTTACTTTCCAGTGGCCAGCTTTGACAATGGCCCCTGGAACGTTGCCAATCTAAAGACAATCTGACATTCTTATTCCCGATAACCTAAAAAAAGTACATGTTATATAGAACGGAATCTACCTCAACCTTCCTTTACTATTTTCTTCTTCAACGACCGGAATCGTTCCATACCGCACATCTGGAACAGTAGGTTTTACATATTGTCCTTCTTTTAAACCAGCAGCCTTATTGAAACACTTTCCCTTTTGAAAAAATCAATTAGGTGATTACGAACTGCTCGATGATTGGCAGCCGAACCGTCTCGCCCATCATCTTTTTCCTGTTGGATATAATTGTTACAAAATTTGATGAAATCGATTTCTTCATCTTTGTTTTTCAGGTAATCTCGTAGTGATTCGGCTGTAAAAAAATCCAGCTTTCCTTCAAGTTCACCGATCGTCTTTCGGTAATCTTTTAATTGCTTTTCAACTAACTCATTGATGAAAGGATCTTTAATTCTATAATCCTTTGTCAGCTGCTTATTGACGACATAATGATTTGTGTCAATAAATTTTCTTTCTCCTTTGTGATAGACGCAGATCTTAACGTTAAAAGTGCCATCTGATTTCTTGTGGTGTTCATAAACTTTCGCGCTTACGGTTGCCATAATCTTTTTCTTTAGCACGTAAAAAATCCCGTTACATATTTGTTACATTTTTACGTGAAGTTCAACAAAAAACTATGCAAAACACGCCGTTTTGAAGGATTCAAAACGCATGGGGTAGAAGTCCCTAAACTACCCTAATAAACGAAAAAAAAAGCCGATTTACGCAAGTAAAAACGGCTTTTTTCTAAGGTGACCCCGCTGAGGCTCGAACTCAGGACCCACAGATTAAGAGTGTACCGCCTATACCCACTAGAGCACGTTTAAAAGCGCTTTTTTCCATTTTTCGTCTTGCTGAGACAAAAGTGAGACACAATGAGTGATTATTCAGTCAAAATCAAAAGATCAGATGATTTAAAAAAAAGAGTATTTATTTCAATTTGCCTAAATGGGAAAAGAACAAAGGAATACACAGGACTAAAAATAGGCTTAGATATTAAACCTAATTATGCTACATCGGTTTATGAAAGAGATAAACAACTACAAGTATTAGAGTATGAATTTAGGAAGGCTATTGACATTGGAAATTATCCGCCAACTTCTGAAATTAACCACACATTTGTTGAAGAAGAGGTATCTATAAGAAAAGCATTTCAGAGCGCCTTAAATCAAAAATTAATTTCGAATTTAAATACTCGTTATAAACAGAACTTGACAAAAGTTCACTCCGCATTTATCATTTACCTTGGGGAAGAAAATTTAGATAATCCAATCTCCACTTTGAATGTACAAGAGGTTCAGAATTTCCTCAATCAATTTCAAAGTTCAAATACCTATTATATGGACAAAAGAAGAGATCTAGGAGTTTTATTGTCCAAAATCAACAACCTGTATGATTTAAATATTAATCTGATTAAGAAAACAGAAAGAAGAAAACCTAAGAGTGTTTTACATCAGACCTACGATGAAAAACAAATCCATTTAGTATTGAACTATTTAAAAAAAGCACACGAAAATCTTTACTTATGTTGCTTGCTTAGTTATGGTTGCTTTCTGAGACCACATTTTGAAGTTCGTAAGCTAAAGGGACGACATTTTAAAAATGATTTCAGTGAAATCCACCTCTCAGGAGAAGAAAACAAAAGTGGGAGAGTTCGGGTCACACCTATACCCAAATATGTCAAAGAAGCCATAATAGAAAGAGCTAGGAAACTTTTACCTAATCAAAACCTATTCACAGGAACTGCAGATTATTTTAATGAAAATTATTTTAGCAAAGCTTGGTCGAGGCAGGCAAAGAAAATGAGAGAATTGGGTTTATTAAACGAAAACCAAACTATTTACTCATTTAGACACACCGCTGCCATAAACGTCTATAAGAAGACAAAAGACCTTCATATACTCCAACAGCTATTAGGCCACTCTGATATGATTGTAACGCTTAAATACCTCCGTGGATTAGGTGTTCATAATGCGGATGAACTAAAGCATGTGATGCCAGAATTGTAATGAGAATTTGAGAATTCATTTCGTTAATTATCCCCCCTCTAATAGAATAAGTTAACATTATTTGATATTAGCCCGATGGTAAATCCACGGGCTTTTATATTTTTGGGAAAAGAATATAATTATATGGCATTATACCCAACACCAGTTAAGATCAATTTGAAATTCAATATTAATTTAGAAAGCATAAGGCCATATTATAATCTTAAAGAAAACTTGAAAGTAATCCATGGGAAGGTCGATGACCATATAGAAATTGACCACAATTTTTTTGTATTCGGATCAGACTACGAAATATTTAATATTGCAGGATTGTATTTTCGTCCTAAAGAAAAAGAAGACCATTCTACAGATGAGGAAGTAATAATAACAAAAACTGCAGAGGAAATGCTTGGTATAGCTTATCTATTTTGTCAAAACGAATGGAATACCTATTATAAGTACATCTTTAATTCATATCAGACAGATACCAAGATAAGCGGGGGATCAGAGAATTACATCTCTAAAGAGCTTATCGAACTAAGCGAGATCATAAAACTATTCGAAATGCTCCAAGATATAGAGCATGCAGATACTCGATTAAGGTTGAAAGATAGTAATAACAAAGTTGCTAAAAACTCAATTATTGAATTGCCACCCGACGAAAGATTATTAGTCATCGAAACTCTTTTGGCAAAAAGAATAAAATCTTGGGAGAGGAAAAACTTAACGGCAAAAGATATTGAAATTTTTCAGAAGAGTATCGGAAAAAAGTTTGTTTACAAGGATGATATACCAATAGCAAATGTCTTAAAGAAGATGAACACTATCACCTCGCAGGGTATTATGTGTCTGAATGATATCTATAAAAAGCCAGTGAGTACCCGATTGGAATATTTTAAAAGTCTATACCAATATCTCATTGATAAATGGTCGTGGGATGAAAGAGCTTCTCCTCTGAATAAATTTAATTCATTAATTGCAAAGACCATCAATAAATATATTGATGATAAAAGTCAGCTATATAAGAATATTTTCAATATAGGGTTAAACAAATATAAACTCCAAACGATATTTGCGGTGTTAAGAATACTAAATCTAATACCAAAAAAAGATAGCTACGATGTATCAAAGCCATTTGATCCCAAAGAAGACTATATAAAAGACCTACTTAAAAAGTAAAAAACCATCCAAAATTTTTTCCATCTCATTTTCAGAAGGGGGTAAGCTTCAAAATTAATAAAGCTTACCCCTTGGGATATTAATAACAATTTGCCGGCGTTCGCAAAAAGGCTGATAAAAATATCATCCGAAAGCGGACAATAGTTCTTTGAAATATGGATATCTATGAGATATCGAAAACTTTAAAAAAGTGCAAATATTCGATATGCAAGGAAATACTTCCACAAATCAAATATTTGAGAATACAAATTGATTGGCTTTCCAAGCTCGAGATTGGGGGCCTAATAAAACATAATCCACATGAGTGATAAACAAAAAAAAGATTTAGACGACAAGGTCGTTAGGAATCAAAATAATCAAACAGACGATAAAAAGGAAATTATCATCAAACAATCCCTAAACGGAGTAACATTTTTAACAGACTACGATAAACAAGCAATGAACAATCTAATGAACGATAGCAGTAATCAAACAGATATGAACAAGTTAAAAGCATTACGTGCAAACTTATTAAAGAGCGGGAAAGAAAAAAGTCCTCAAGAGATCGTTTATAAAATAGAAAACTTCTTTATTGATGATGATCCTTTTGGTATCATATTAATGGATGATCTTAAAAAAGTTATTGAGGAGACAAATGACAGTGGCTTCGAGGGATTAGTGTTATTCTTTAAATATGTCGGAGAGAAAAGGAGGTTCCAGCTTTCTGCTACATTAAAAGATAAAATGGGCAAACCTTACTATTGGGCTATCGTAAAGGATGGGATGTGTGACATCGGTTTCAAAATCCCAATTTTCACTGGAATCGATCGCATTCTTAAAAGCCGTGAGAAAGTGGCAATGTACATTACAATGGAAGAAATTTTAGATAAACTTCAAGACAATTAATAAAAGGGGCATTAGCCCCTTTATGTAAATATTACATAATGGATATAAGAAATATTATAATTAAAGAAAACCAGTTCTTAGGAGACAAATTCAGCTTGCTTCCATCGAACTCAATTATTAGAAAAAATATTACGGGAATTGGTGCTACAACATTAGAAATTCAAAGTCAAAGAAATTCTATTATTGTTTTACCTAATTTACCTGTTATTTATCAAAAAGCATCAAAACATGATGGAGTATTAGGAGTGCATGGTGACACAACTATTCTAGAGATTATAAACTATCTGTCAGACACAAGACTACCTTTCAAAAAGATTTTGATTACTCCTGAATCCTTTCACAAAATGATCACAGCGTTTGAAAATCAAAAAATCAATTTTAGAAATGATTACTTTTTACTGTTTGACGAATGTGATAAAATATGCAAGGATATTAACTATAGGCAAGCCATTACCTTGCCAATGACCTATTTTTTTGGTTTTGCCAATAAGGCTTTTATTTCAGCTACTGCAATGATTCCAAGTGACCCTAGATTTGAACAACAGAACTTCCAATTGATAAATGTCGAACCAGACTACCAGATTAAAACTCGAATAAAGCTGTACAAAACAAATAACGCTTGCTATACTTTCGAGTATCTTGTTGGTAAGAATTTGAGAAATCGGACATACTTTATTTTCTGCAATTCTGTTAATCTAATCACACATATAATTAACAAGAAAGGAATAGGTTCAGACAGTTCAATTTTTTGTGGTGAAACTAGCGCTGACCGAATAAAGAGCCGTGCATTTAAACATGTTGGATCTAAGCTTGATGAAAGCAAATTTTCAACTTACAACTTCTTAACCAGTCGTTTTTATTCTGCATTGGATATTGATTTTGATAAGGATGTTGAGATTTTCATAATTTCCGACCTTGGCATTTCAGAATATACTATCATTGATCCCAAAACAGATACTATACAAATAATAGGGCGGTTTAGAAACAAGAAAATAAAAAAGAACGTCTCAATTATAGCCACCGAAGACCCAGACTTGATTTCGCTAAGTCGTGAAACTTGTTATAAAATTATTGAAACAAACAAATCAACTTATGATACGATACGAACTTTTGCAGAAACTCTACCTTCTGGTGAGACACAGGAAATTTTAAGGGAACTAAATAATCTGCTTGATTATAATCGATTCATATATAAAAATGGTTCTTTAAATTATTTTGCCGTTGATAATTATATTTATAAACACGATTTATCAGGACTATATAAGGATTTTTCCAAATTAAAGGAATTGTATGGGAACTTACGAATAGACAATACAACAATTTATTTTTTCGAAATCGAAGAGTTCAGTGAGATTAATGCCAAAATTCCGAGTTCTTCTGAAAAACTGCTATTAATTAAAGGAAAAAAAATTCACAACCATTGTCCACGAAATCATTAATATATTAGATTCACTAAAAAAGACCAATCAGCTGGATATTACTCCATTCGAAGAAGTCAAATCAGATTTAAAAAAAGCCCATTATGAAATAGTAAAAGCATATGAATTGCTTGATCCTGAGGTCCTAAAGCTAGTTGCAAACCCGAACGAATTAAAAAAAGAGCTATATAAGGTAATTAACTCCAAGGTGCCAACTAATTTTCCTTTTCTAAGGGATCTACAGTCAGAATTTATAATAGGTGAAAAACTAGAGTTGATTGATATTGAACAAAAGTTCAAAGAGTGTATAGATAAGCATAAATTAGAAATAAAACCTAAACTAAAGGAATTGCAAAAGTATATACAACTTAAACGATGTAAAATAAATAAGTCCAATTGGGGCTATCGGGTCGCTGATTATATAAATTTAAATAATTAAATCATTGCAGTAAAAAATAACCCTTAAGGGTTAAATAAAAATGCAACATATAAAAAAATGTAAAACAGGATTTCAAAAATTTCTAATCCATACGGAGGATGAAATTTTTGAGCCTGTTTTTTGCTTTGCAGGTGTCTTGAAAGCTGGTAATATAATAATCTGATCCCATCCGAAAAATATCACTTTTTCAATTAGAGGGTATTTCTAGTCTAGAGATGCTGTCTGCTTTATTTCGCTATATATCAAATAATTATATCGATCTATTTTTTAATCTAAGTCGCAAACACCTATATACCTACCTTTTATAAATGCCCCCTTTCTAATAGAATAATGCACTGTTTGGTAAATAATCCGAAGTTAATGCACAGCCATTGAATCTAATATATGTGTTTTACGCACTACAGGTGTAAATGATCATCCCCCGACGTCAACCTACTTGGAAATCATTTATTAAAAACACAATCAAACCATGAAAAATCTACTAAATGTTTCAGAAATTCGGGTCGAGTTCGTTCCCGAATTTAAAATTTCAGAATGTCCATTAATTACCAATTCACAACAAGCCTACAAAATATTGATGCAGGTCTGGGACAGATCAGTTATGAGCTTTTTAGAAGAGTTTAAAGTTATCTTGCTTAACAATGCGAACAAGGTACTAGGAATTATAGACCTAGCAAGAGGAGGCAAGGATTTCGTTCCAGTGGATATGAAAGTTATCTTTTCCATTGCGCTGAAAGCATCTGCTTCTAAAATAATACTGGCACACAATCATCCATCGGAGCAATTACAACCAAGTTCTGCCGATAGAGCAATCACAAAGAAAGCAATTGAAGCAGGCAAGTTCTTAGATATCGAAATCTGCGACCATCTGATAGTAACGCCTGACAAATACCTCAGTTTAAAAGATGAAGGATATTTTGACATTGATAATCAATAATTATTTATCTTTGTATTGTATTAAAATATTGAAGAAATAAAGCGTTAGCTTGAAGTTCTTGTGAAAGAGAAAACCTAGGAAATTTTCAATTGCACAACAAGAGCGGATAAGGTGACGTTCTACGCTATATGTAAGCGTGGGACGTGCCTATCTGTTTGTTTGTGCAGGGTTCTCCTAGGTACCTCTCTCAGCAATCAGCTCTAGGTTACGTCCCACGCTTTTTTATTATTAACCCATCGGAATCGGGACTTTCGATCCAAACACTTATTGAACTTATGAAAAGGTTATTAACGCTATGCGGGGTTATTCTACTGCTTGCATTGTCCTCTTGCGCTTCCAAAGTATACTATACCATTGGGATGAGTGAAAATGATTTCCTAAAACAGAATAGAAAAAAGGTTACAAGCATCAAACATACTCGTAACTACACCATTTATCTGCAAGGTGATGGATATCAAGGTTCGTGGTATTTCTATTTTATCAATGGTGTTCTAGATGAAGTTAATCAAGGCCGACGAGGTTCTGACTTTATCATTGAAAACCGTTAGTAAACTCGAATCGATAACATGCATATAATAATATTATTGATCGTTTTCGCATCGGTTTTGCTATTCTTCAAATCACAGAAGACGTTGGATGAATCAAGGAACATCATTGTATTAATAATTCTTGGATTTTGTCTTCTCATATCAATTATATCACAATTTGTACAATAATGGCTATCTCATATAAATCACAAGACGAAGGAGTTCATAATGGATGGAAATACAATATCTCCTTAGACTGGAAAGACGATCTTGTCATAAGTATATCTCCATCATATTTTATTCAACTACCTCCGCAGGGTTCACCAAATTACGAGACAATTTCTGCGTTGAGGAACAAGATGATTAATATCAACATGGATAATACGCACAGGTTTACGAAGAAAATTAGATTTCTAGGAATTTTTTCTTCACCAGTTCCACAAACGCACAAAGGTCATGAATTTGCGAGGGAATACATCGATTCTAAATTGGGCAGATTTAATTTCGACCAAGTATATAGAGCGATACTGGACGACCTTAAAAAATACACTTAGTCAATAAATAGCCTTTTCATTTACGGGAAGGCTATTTTATCCCAAGCTTATGGCAGTTTATCAATCTGAAATTGTTTACTACAACAGAAGTTGCTTTTGGTCAATATATCAAGAGGACATAACAACGTCTGCAATTGCTGAAAATATAAAGGAATATTATCCAAATGTAAGTACTAGATGCTGGAAGAGATTCTCCGCCACTTGGGTCATTGAAGGACAAAAGCTCAATATTTTCAAATTGAGTGGTATTATCAATTATTCTGATTTCAATAGTTGTTCTCCTACAAATCAAGATGAGATTATAGATATTGATTTATCACATTGTCTGAATAACTGCAGGATGCATGCTAACTGGTATACAGGAAAAATTTACTTAGTTAAAAATCGGTCTCAAATAGAGCACATGGATAAAGATCGTATTCGGGTCTATGTCTTGACCTTTGTTAAAGGCCGATTGATAAACGAAGTAATCCGAGTAACTAGAGGTAAGAAGTCTTTTATTGCACGGCTATTCGATAAATTCCGTTTTCCATTGACCAATTAAAATAACAGATATGACAGCACAAACACCCGAAGAATTCATTTATAAAGGGAAAAGGTATCAAGGTCTCTATGCCGAACCATTGGATCAATACTTACAAACGCAGAATATTGAATTTTCACCCATAGCATCTAGTTGTTGGAGAGGTTATACATGTCTATGGATCATATCAGACAACAGGTTATATCTTACTGGTTTTTCAGGAACAATCAGAATTTATCAAATTGAAAAAAATGAATTCAGCCCTGAATTATGCTACGAGACCAAAAGTATTAGCCTTAATCATCTGTTCCCAAATCAGCAAAACATTTTTGCTGAATGGTTTTCAGGAGAGATAAGATTAGTACAGCGTGTAAAGCTTACTGGTGAGGATTATTGCGATACAGTGTACAAGAAAGTGATCCATTTAACCTTTGAAAAAGGAATTGTGATCAACGAAGAGATAATAAGAAATACAAAATCTTTTTTTTTCGAAATGGCTCCGTTTTTGGTAAGAGAAGATTTCGAGCATCCTACATCTACCTTTATAACTCGTCCTACATCTAACTAAAAATCCCACTCAATTGAAACTTGGAGGGTTTCGTGAGTGGGATTTATTAAATCAGTTGCTAATCTAGATACTTTTCTTCGTATCTTTTTAAGTCAGACTTTGTTTTCAAAAATTCAGATATCTCAAAAAAATTATAATTAGAATAAATTTCACGAATTAAATTCCCCTCTTTTGACGCTTTGTTTAAATAATGATTTTTGTAATTTTCCTTTAACTCTGAAGAACATTCTGAGGAAAAAATTTCTTGCAACTTATCAGACTTCGCCTTTTTAACGACTGGTTTCATAAACATTAGAACAACATTTTCCAATATGGAATGTCCATTTACATATAAATAGCAATTATCTGGAGTAACTCCCTTGTGAGTTAAATAATCTTTAAAGTCTTCCTTTTCTTTAATCAAATCCGAGAAGAGCTCGTTTAATTCTTCCATTTTTTTATTGATTCTTTCTCCTAGACATGAAAATGCTGATTCAAAACCATTATCAATATCACTATTATTATTCAATACTTTTATAGTATCAGAAAAATCTGAAATCGTAAAATATTTCTCTTTTTCTAAATGGTATAAAAAAACATTCCAGCAAAACAATTCATAAATCAAGTTAGAATACTTTAAAAGTAAAGTATTTAAATCAATACAGATATCTGTTTTTTTTACACACTGGATACAGAAGTTATTTAAACTTTCATGATAGCTATGTAAATTTTCAATCGAATACGCATAAGTATGAAAAATAAAATCACTGTCATTAAGCAATTTAGTGTTCTCTGTACGATTTGGCAGCAAGTAATCATAATCACTATCTAAACAGAGAATTAAGTGCTTACCTAAGTTCGATTTAAATAAATTTAATGCGCTTTGCTTACCTCTTTCATTTCCATTTTTAATTGGGAGGTCAACTTCAAATTTAAATTTTTTGGAGTTTTTGATGATAGATGTTAAAACCGTATTCCAATATGCTATATCGTCATCCGACTCGACATATACTTTTATAACTTTTGGCTCTCTATTACTTTTCATAAAATTCTGAGCTTCAATAAAGTCAGAATTTAAATTTTCTATTAGTGAGCTCGCTGTTAGCTTATTAATCGGTGAGCTCATTCGTTGTGTTGTTTTTATTTCCTAATGTTTTAATATCATCAATATTAACAATTTTATCAACCCAGCCGTTCATTACCATAGCAGGAGAATGTGTTGCAATAATTAATTGGGCATTAGGATTTAATGACCTCATTACCTCAATTAGTCTTTTTTGCCAATCAAAATGTAATGATATTTCAGGTTCATCTAAAAATACCACACTCGGCTTGCGATCTTGCAATAAGAAGACAAGTAATATTAACAGTAATTGCTTTTCTCCAGACGACAGGCTATAAATGTCCAGCTTTTTATTATTTGAGATCAATACAAAAGAAATATCATTTTTTTCTTCATCAAGCTTTTTACCGTAAAAAAAATCCTTCACGTAAGATTTAAACAAATTAAGCGAACTATACATCTCGTCATAGCTTTTTTGAATATTTTCACGATTATCTTTAAGTATTTCCTGAAAACCTTTAGCCAAATTTAATTGATAATCGAGATATTTTTTTTGGAGAAAATACAATTCCCTATCCAAATCAGTTCGAACTTTTTCATTAAATGTTTCTTCTTCGATAGTTATCGCCGTATCAAAGGTGCTTATCACATCAATATTTACTTTTCCTTTAAACTTGGATATACCGTTTTGATTCAGAAAATTAAACTTTACCGATGTTATTTTTTCTCTTTTTAATAACTCATTTTCTTCGATATCCTTTAAAATATCCCTGTATAATTCAGCATTTTTACCATCTTCCCCAGCAAGAAATCTTAATTTACTTATCGACTGTCTAAATTCTTCATAATGAAAAATCATTCCGTCATTGGAAAAGATTCTTATCTGTTTCATCCTGTCAGTCAAAAATTCTTTAGAATCTTTGTTTACGAAAGATGCCGCTAGACAGTCTAAAATTGTGGATTTTCCACTTCCATTAATTCCCGATAATATATTTACGTCTTCATTCAATTCCCAAAGAACATTATATTGTCCCCACAATTGATCTATCTCTAATTTTCTTATTTTGCAATCCATTTATTAATACTCCGTTATTGAAAAGTTTAATCTTGTTATGAATAGAACAAGATGGAAAAATGGCATTCCGTTTCGGAATCACTAGCATAAAGATATGCCAAACCAAGTTAAAAAAGAAATCGGATTACATCCCATTCTTTTTTAATGCTCCGCAGTTTGTCATACTTGATGCTTTCGTAATCCCTCCACTTCATAAAAGCACCTGAATCTTTTTAATACGTGCTGCGCACCTATTAAAAATCTTCAAGCTTTTAGAGTTTGGCTCGCCTGCTGTTCTCTCAGGCTTCGCTCTTGTCACTATTTTTGATAAGCCCAAGTCACAAGCCCCTATTTCAAAAATACCGCCAAGAAGCTTCGTCTATTTCATAGATATCGTTGAATCATGCTTCGCACTTTTCTTCAACGACCTTCGTTCAACTCGCAGGACGGCGAGCGAATAAGTTAGCTATGATATTCGTATTTTTGAGTATAACATTAGCAGGTTATTGATGCAAGAAAAAAATATAAACTCTCAGATTCAGGTTTTAATCGACTATTTTAATAAGTTGGCACCATTACTTAATGAAGATAAAATATTGATTTCAAAATTTTTTAAATCACGATTTTATCGAAAAAGACAATATATACTTCAACAGGGAGATATATGTAATTCCTTTAGTTTTGTGGTAAAAGGTTGCTTACGTATGTATAAAGCTGATCAAAAAGGAGATATTCATATAATTCAATTTGCGACCGAGAACTGGTGGATGATAGACTTAGGCAGTTTCCAAAACAAAGAAAAATCTGAATTAAATATTGAAGCTATTGAGGACACATGGACATTACAAATTGATTCCGATGATTTGATTAGACTTTATGAAATCGCACCAAAATTTAATTTTATTTTTAGAATACTAATTGAAAAGAGCTTTGTATCCCTACAGAAACGTTTATTACAAAATATCAGCTCAACTGCGGAAGAACGTTACAAAGGATTCGCAGAGTCTTATCCTCATCTAATTAATAGGCTTCCACAAGTTCAAATAGCATCCTTCCTTGGTATTACTCCCGAATTTTTAAGCCGTTTAAAAAGCAAGCTAAGCAAACGCACTTCTTAAACTAGATCAACGTTATTTCTTGATCTAGTTCATTGGTAAACGATTACCTTTTTGCGGACATTTGTATTGCAAAACTTATCTTAAAATTAAAGTGTCATTTCAATGAAAAAACTTCAAATCACATTCCTCATTATGCTTTTGGTAACAATTACCCAAGGGCAGGATATAATCTTTAAAAAACAAAAATTTGAATTAAAGAATGTTAAAGCATCAATAACCACAATGAACAAGGAGAAGGTTCTAAAAATTGAAAGGGATTTAAACCTTTTGCCTTTTGATATAAACAATATGAGTTCAACCGTGGATGAACCTACATATGCTAAATTGAAAAATTTTAATTTTCAAAATGGGGTTATTGAAGTAAAGGTAATGAGCCGTCTTCTAAAAAATGCTCCAGAACTTTCAAGGGGGTTTATTGGGCTTGCTTTTAGAATTGATAATGATGATACTAAATTTGAATCTATCTATCTCAGACCTACAAATGGCAGAGATGAAAATCAATTTCGCAGAAATCATAGTGTTCAATATTTCTCATACCCAACGTTTAAGTTTGATAGGTTAAGAAAGGAATATCCAGAAACATATGAAACTTACGCTGACATTGGATTAAATGAATGGATTCAGCTTCGAATTGAAATAAAAAATAAAACAGCTAAACTTTATATCAACAATCAAAAATATCCTTCATTTATTGTTAATGAGATGAAAGGTGGTTTACAAAATGGTGCAATAGGTTTATGGGTGGATATCGGTACCGAAGGATATTTCAAAGATTTAAATATTACTAATCTTTAAAGGAAATCTTTCGTCCCTCCAAAAGCTTTGACTTCATCACATATAGTGACTTAAAAATTATTTGGGGTGATTACATATCAAATTTGCAAGGAAGTATACTAGAATCCCTAAATTCTATTTAAGAAGAATGTTGAAGATAGAAAACCTTTGGATAATTTTGCCATGAGGTAAGAGAATAAGTTAGCTATGACTTAGAGGGTATTTATATAACGAAAAGCTTTCTAATAGAATAGGGGATATTACCCGATGGATTACGTATCCATATTATTTTTGAGGACTATTGAGAACTCATTTCTATATTTTATACCCCTTAAAAATTTTGGGTTCTCACAACTTTCTTGTCTTATTCAATTAGAGAGCATTTGGTTCGCTACTCGTTAAAATTAAAAAAAATAAAAAACCTCCTTAACTTTATACAAAGAGAAAGGAGGATATATCATGTAAACTAGCGAGAACAGTTGCGAGAACAGAAGCCTGTTTAAGGCTCAAAAAACAAGGTTAATTAACAATATTTTTAAACTACTGTTCTAACAATAGATTTGTCTATACATTTTGAAGTTTTAAGTATCCCAAAAGAAGTTCAATATTGATTTTTCACTATTTTGCGAGACAAAAGTGAGACAAAGTGAGACACTTTGCGAGACAAAAAGGCCCTAAAATGACCATTTTTTAGTATCTTTGAACAAAGAAGTAATTAATAGATTTTATAACTTCTCGGCATGGCATAAATGCAAAAAACCGCTTTAAAGGCACTATAAGGGCACAAAAAAGCCATCCTACATTTGTAAAACGGCTTTTTTCTAAGGTGACCCCGCTGAGGCTCGAACTCAGGACCCACAGATTAAGAGTCTGTTGCTCTACCAACTGAGCTACGAAGTCATTCGATAATCCAAATGTAAGGTTCACCGTAGAAAAAGTCAAGTGGAAAAGAATATTTTTTTGACTTTTATGACATTCAAGCGAGATTTTTGGCAGTTGATCGATAAAAAAACTGAGCAAAATAAGACCATCAAACTATTTATTCTTTCGCCCTATATTGCCTTGGGTTCCCACCACAGCGATCTTTCCCATAATCATTGGCTTAACTTCCATTTCTATTGGTTTATCCAGTTGCATTTTACTCCCTTTTTTGAATGGAATCACAACAGTTTTATAGCCAAACATCTGTGCACGGAGCTCTTGGTTTACCCGAAACAAAGATTGCGGTACCCAAAGCTGAAAATTTCCATTTTCATCCACTTTCGTACGATAATTTCCTAAGGATACCTCTGTGCCCACCATGCTTACATCGCTTCCAGCACAAACAACTTTACCTTTTATACTTACTTTAGTACTATCACGGCTTCCCTTTAACGCTGAATTATCATTTGTTGATGAGTTGCCCCAATCTTGCTTCTTTATCTGATCATTTTTCGTTTTTGTTTGGACAACGACAACTTCTCCAGTCAGTTTGTTTTGTGCTTGAGCAGCATGAAAACTCAAGGATCCAACCAATAGGAGGCCCGCAGCAATGCCTGTCCATCTACCTTGCCAAATGGGGTTTTTAGAAAAAGAAATAGTGGCATCCAATTCGCGCATCAACTGATCTTCATAAAATCGACCACATAACCCCCTACTGGCTTTTTTTATTTGATCCACAATTTCCTGATCATTCATCTGTGAAAAATCAACAACCATCTTCTCACATTGACCACAGAAACGGCCTTGTTCTTGTGGCGTCATCTTACCCCAATCTGCAGAGCAAGATTCTTTTACCTGTAATACAATCTTTTCCATATTGCCTTATATTTTCAGAAGGGATGCAGGAAAATCGCCAATTTCATAACGAAACAGTGCACAAAACCATTAAATACTGATAAACAGGAGATTAAAAAAAATGAAACCATTTAAAACCGTCTATTAACTTCCACAGAGCAAAGGGTGGGACCAAATGAAGTAAATGAACCGAATGAGGTAAATCATACGCTGAAGGGTAATAAATAGCAAAAATTAGAAGATCGTATTCATAAAAACATGAGACGTTAAAAAAATAGGCTGTCCAACAAAAGTTGGACAGCCTATTTTCAGTAAGTAATTCTAACTGTTACTTCCCTATTTGATATTGTCAAGAATTTCCTTTATTGCTCTTTCCAATTGCGGATCTTTATTTTCCATCCGATCTTGTACTGTATTTTTTACAAGAATATCGGGGGCAACTCCGGTTTGCTCGAGATCCTGACCATCAAGCGTATAACATCCCCAAGACGGAAGTCGATAGTTTGATCCGTCGACTAAGCCTTTAGCAGAAGTAAAAATAATCCAACGATAGGTCTCATTACCGATGATTTTCCCCAATTTAAGGGCTTTAAAGCCCGCAGCGGTCATTTCAGCATCGCTCAGCGATTGCTCATTAATCAATAAAACAATAGGTTTGGCAGATGGTGCAAAATTACTTTGTGGAGCAAGTTTACCACCTCGGTATTGCCATTGTAAGTAAGGGCGTTGTGACAGGAATCGTAAAACTTCGTCGTGCACATTTCCGCCTGTATTATACCGTAAATCTAAAATAATCCCTTGTTTGTTATTCTCCTGTTCAGCCATGTCGATCAAGAACCGCTGTAACTCAGTATCCGACATATTTTTCATGTGTGAATACGCTATCTTATTGCTACTCAACTGATCAACTCGGCTTCGGCTATCTCTAATCCATTGGTCGTAGAGGAGGTCTCTAAACACAGCGCTTGATACCGGACGAATGTTTGTCTGAATTTCCTTGCCATTACGATTCAAGGTCAATTGGATTTCTTCTTCCAGTGAAGGCCAAGTAAAATAACTATCGCGGTCTGCCTGCGTATTCAATTTTGTTCCATTAATCGCCATGAGAATATCACCCGCGTGAATATCAGCCTCTTTCTTTGCTGCGGGGCCATTCGGAACAATATAGCTAATCTGATAAGGGTTGCTTGTATCATAGATCACACCGATTTCATTCGTTACAAAACCAAACGGCTTACGTTCTTCCTGTCCCATAGAACTGAAACCCAAATGTGACGAATTGAGTTCGCCCAACATATCATTTAAGAGGATGCGCAAATCTGTCCTATCGTTGATACCTGGAAGATATTTCTCATATTTCTTTTTAACAGCGGTCCAATCTACACCATGGAAATTGCTATCGTAGAAATTCTCCTCCAGATTGGCCCATGTCTCATAAAACATCTGATTGAACTCTTTCTCAAGATCCCGATTGAATTTAAAACTCATTGTGACCGCATCAAGCTTATTCAAATCAAGATTATATTTCTGAATTGTTCCTCGACTCAACACAAAGTACTTGCCTGCAGACTCTACAAATTGCCCCATGCCTCCATCAGTGACTTTTTCGGTTTTGGCTGGTGTAAATAACTCATATGCGGTACGATATGTACTATATTTTCCTTCATGATTGGAAGCATAGAACAAATAGGATTTATCCCCTTTTTGTATCACCAAAGGATCAGATTGTGTTCCAAATGCTGGACTGACTTGCTCAATTCGGTCACGCAATCCTTCTAAATCCAATTGGACCAAAACAGCTTTCTTGGATTCGGCTACTGGTGTTGCGGTTGACTTTACCTTGTCGGCATCATTTTTCTTCTTATCCTTAGCAGCATCTTCCTTCTTAGTTGCACCAGTTTTATTTACTGTCGTATCTTTCTTTTCAGGTGTTACAAATAATTCATCAAACTTTGCGCTACGATAAGGTTGGTCAAAGTTGGTCAATGCCATTCGGAAAATGCTTGAGTTTTGCATACCAGTAGGATAAGAAGGCTTAGTCCTATTACTCGCAAAATAAATGTATTTACCATCAGGAGACCAATATGGTGCTGCCTCTGTAACACCTGTATTTGTCAAATTTGTCGTTTGCTCATTTTTCAGGTTATACACAAAGATATCCTGTTCAAAATTGCGTATAGCCGTGAATAAAAGATAATTTCCATCGGGAGAAAATGAGGGCGAAGAATTTTGAAATGCCCAGATTTCATCTCTAACTACTGTTTGGCTCTTCAAACTTGTCAAATCCAATAGACGAACTTCATCACGTCCACTGAGATATACCGCTTTTGTTTTATCCGCGTTGAATGTAATATCCCGATTGTTACGCAGATCTTGTGTCAATTGTTTTACCTCTCCTTTACCGTCTGCTGTGCGTGAAAACCAGTTCTGATACCCTTGATACGTTTGACTATAGAGCAATGTTTTACTGTTTTTAAGCCATTTAACTTCCATGATGCGCTCCCCTTGACTTGGCATCTGACGAACAAACTTTCCTTCGATATCCGAAACGAACAATTCCCCACGGGATACAAATGCCATCTTTTTCCCGTCCGGTGAAACGTCGAAATTACTGATGTTACCTGAAATGTTGAACTCCTTCAGCTTTCCTAGGACCTGATTACGGTTAAGTGCGATGTTGGGCTGCACGGTTTTCTTTCCATTAACATCGTAGATATAAAGCTGGTACCCTTTTTCAAATGCGATCTTACTACCATCTGCCGCGACAAACGGACGTTTGATTGATTCCGGAAAAGAAGTCAATTGGGTTTTCGCTTTTCCCGCAATTTGATAAAGATTGTATTCACCATTGCTTTCGTCGGACACATAGAATATGTTTCCTTTTTGGTCTACTGTCGGCCAAAAATCCTTACCTATATAATCTGTATACTGTTGAAAAGCTTTTGTTTTGGGATTATAGGACTTTATATCCGGATTGAAAGCACCTTTATATCGCTTGCGGTTGGCCGAGCTGTAGCCTTCCCAGCTATCATTGAATAATAATTCTCCTGAAGGTGTTGGCACCACATTACTGATATAATTAAAGACATGAGGAAACAACCTTGTTGCCGTTCCGCCATCCAAAGCGACTTGATAAGCACTCATTCTATTATAACGCGATGACGTAAAATAAAGCGTCTTACTATCCCAGCTCCAGCTGTCTACTTCATCCGAAGCATCGTGCGATGTCAGCTGTCGTATATCTCCACCAGCCAAAGGCATCACATAGACGTCCATGTTACCATTTTGATTGGCCGAAAACGCTAGCCATTTTCCATCGGGGGAAATTCGTGGATTGATCTCATTTCCTTCCATTCCTGTCAGCCGAACTGCAACACCGCCCTGGCTCCCTACTTTCCAAAGGTCGCCTTCGTAGCTAAAAACCATTTCCTTACCATCGGGACTCAACGCCGGATGGGACAAAAATGTGGGTTGCTGCGCAATAACACAGGTAGTTCCAGCATAAGCTAGTACTGTGCTTAAGATTAGTTTTTTTATCATTTTATCTAGGAGGCTAATAATTGTTTGCCAATACAAAGGTAGAATAGGTATTGAACAATACCAATATGAAATAGTGAAGAATTTTATATTTTTATTTCTTCAGCATTTATCGTAGACCTATTCCACTTATTCATAGGTGTTTATTTTCTAAAGAAGTAGAAGCTCCCACTCGACCTATTTTTGACTTCCACATCTAATATCTTTTTAAATTGAACCATGCTTGAAAATAGACTGAAACAAATGTGTGTCTTTCCTGTTCTTATACAAGGAATGGTTATGCAAAACATATCATTTTGAATACATATGTTTTAGCAAAATTCAAAAAGGACATCGTATTATTTTCTTACTGAAAGACTGAAACAGAAGATAATTATCGAATTAATCGCATATAATTATCAACAATCCGATGAGCAATTTAAATATAGGCATATTTCTGTATTCCTATTGCAACCTAAAAGCTGAAGTATTTTTTGAATCATTATATTTTTTAATGGGATACTTATCCTTAACTTTGCACCCTCAAATCAGAAACTATGGAAGCAACGTTAACTCACTCAGACGAAGATCTTTATAACAAACGAAATCGCATAAGAATCGCGGTATCACTTTTCTTTTTTTGCCAAGGGATCGCGTTTGCATCTTGGGCAAGTCGAATTCCCGTTATTAAAGCTCATCTCCATTTAAGTGAGGGGCAATTGGGTACAATTTTACTGATGCTTCCTGTTGGTCAGCTTGCAACAATGGCTCTCTCAGGAAAGCTGGTCACAAAATATGGCAGTGCAAGTGTTTTGCGTATTGTACCTATCGCTTACACCTTGGTCCTGTGCTCCATCCCCTTTGCACAGAATGCCTGGCAGTTGGGGGGCATATTATTTCTGTTTGGTGTCACTGGCAATATGTGTAATATTTCCGTTAACACGCAAGGCGTTGCAACTGAGCAGATTTTCAAAAAATCAATAATGACTTCTTTTCATGGGGCCTGGAGCATCGCTGGCTTCACAGGTGCACTAGTCGGCTTGTTAACGATGAATTTGGGTCTGAACACCTTTTATCATTTTTTAATCATATTAGTCATTGTCACAGCGAATACACTCATCAACCAAAAGTATTTGGTTCCGGGCAAATCTCCTCAAAAGGAAAAGCGTAGTTTTTTCTCTAAACCAGAAGGTGGCTTACTGCAACTCGGCATTATCGGCTTTTTCAGCATGGCAACAGAAGGGGCAATGTTTGACTGGAGTGGGGTATATTTCAAAGAGATCGTTCAAGCTCCCGAAAAATTTGTTGTCGTTGGCTACGCATCTTTTATGATTATGATGGCCACTGGGCGCTTTGTTGGTGATGCTGTCATTCGCAAATTAGGGAGAAAAAGAACCCTGCAATACAGTGGCCTGCTGATGTTTGTCGGAATGATGACATCGGTTATTTTTCCTGAATTTATCATCTGCACCCTCGCTTTTATGTTAGTAGGTATAGGTGTGGCCTGCAACGTCCCATCTATCTATAGCATTGCTGGGCAGAACAAAAATGTACCATCTGGAGTAGCCTTAGCCATGGTTTCAAGCATCAGTTACCTGGGTTTTTTAATGGGACCGCCTTTAATTGGATATATTGCTGAAGCTTTTAGCCTACGCTATTCCTACGGTGTTTTTGCCTGTTTCGGCCTATTGATGTTTGTGATGGTTGGGCGATTATCTCTATTTAAAGAAACACGCGCAGCCTAATCTATCAAAGCACATGTTTACCGAATTTGCACTTTAGATTTTGACCTGAAGAAATCTCAGTCCAAATGACATGCGTTTACGTCTTAAAACATAAGGCATTGCAAGTAAATAAAAACAAGCCGTACTGGTTCCTAAAATCGATCCAAACCATACATCTTCAACAAAATGCTGGCCCAAATACACCCGAGAGTAGCCTGTTAATACAGCAAGAACAAATAAAATTATACCAAAAGCTCTATTTTTTGAGATAATGGCTAACGTAGCAGCCATTGCAAAGGCCGACGTTGTATGTCCAGAAGGGAAAGAGTTAAAGTGCGCTACACGCAACCAAGAAACAACATGGAATGTTGGGTCTCCATGAAATACCGTTGCCGGTCTATCGGCATCGAAAAGGTTTTTCAATACACAACAGGTCAGCCCTGAAAAGATATAAGTCCCGAGGATAGCTCGAGCAAAATTCCACTGCTGTGTACAGCAGTAAGCAATAAAAACACCTATAACAAAAAAACCATCTCCAAAATAGGTCTGTATTGTAAAAAGAATATCGGCCCAAAATGCATGACGTGTATTCACAAAATGGAATGAATCTCCCTTCGGTATAAATACAACTACAGCTGTCATTAAGGCCATCCAAATGGCAAAGCAAACAAAAAAAGCAGGATTAGCCGCATATACCTTTCTAAATTGGTATAATAAAAATTTTCCCATTCAATCTATGTTACAGAATTACAGGCCAAAAGTAAAATTGCTGTATGTGTAAATAATGATCCCAAAATAAACATTCTATTAAAAATTTACAATTCTATTACGCATTTATTTTGATAAGAAAAGAAAAACTATTAATCACTTAACAAAAAAAGCGATGGAAATCCATCGCTTTTCTCAGTAGCCCCGAGCAGAATCGAACTGCTATCAAATGTTTAGGAAACATCTATTCTATCCGTTGAACTACGGGGCCTTTTCAGAAGCCAAACTTAGGTTTATTTTATATATAAGTCAATAGCTAGTCTAAAATCCTGTTATATTTTTTTCAAAAAGAGAGGTAACCCCTGTATAGACTGGTTATACTAAAGCGATTAACATCCACAATAGCGAAAATCTATTTTAAAGCCGTTTCATGTACGATGGAATAGTCACGAACAAACGCAAATTTAGAACCTGAAAGATAAACTGGATTTAGAAAATGAAAAATGGTGGAGGGAGAAGGATTCGAACCTTCGAAGCCGAAGCAACGGATTTACAGTCCGTCCCATTTGACCGCTCTGGAACCCCTCCAGCATTGTGTTGTTCTAGAATCGAACGTCGCAAAAGTAGCTTTTGATTTGCAAAACTGCAATTATTTTAGGCCATAAATTTGTAACTACCGCAGTATTAATTCATTTATTTTCAAGAAACATTCAAATGATCTGTTCATCATGAGATCAAGTTATCAATATTATAATAAAAACTTATTGTTATAATCTAGTCATAATAGATTTTGACGATAGTGTATTGGTAAAATCAATTCGCTTTTTGCATCGAGTTGCTGTATCTTTGTCTCAACAAAAAAAAAGAAAGATATATTATGAGTTTCACAGGTAAAAGTTTTCCAAGCATTACAGTAGATGCAATTGATTATTTAGGCGACAATTTACAAATCAACATTTTTGAAAAAGCAGTCAAAGAAGGTAAAAAAGTGCTTTTATTTTGGTATCCAAAAGATTTCACTTTCGTATGTCCTACTGAATTACACGCTTTCCAAGAAGCTGCTGCTGAGTTTGAAAAACGCAATACAATCTTAATCGGCGCTTCTTGCGATACAAATGAAGTACACTTTGCCTGGTTAAACACAGCAAAAGATAACGGTGGAATTGAAGGTGTTGAATATCCTCTTTTGGCAGACACTAACCGCAACTTATCAAGTATATTGGGAATCTTAGATGTTCAAGAAATCGAACACCCTGAATACGGAACATTGGCACAAGGTTCTGCGGTTACTTATAGAGCAACTTACTTGATCGATGAAACTGGCCGTGTATTCCATGAATCAGTAAACGACATGCCTTTGGGCCGTAACGTTAAAGAATACTTACGCTTGATCGACGCTTACGCTCACGTACAGAAATTTGGCGAAGTGTGTCCTGCAAACTGGGAAGAAGGTAAAGATGCCATGAACGCAGATAGAAAAGGTGTAGCTGATTATTTAGCGAAACACTAACAATACAAGACCACAGCGTCTTATCAACGGGGGCTTTTCCCGGCTCCTGTTGATTTCTCCAACAATCACCTTAATAATAAAATCATGTTACAAGAATTAGAAAACGATAATTTACAAGAAATTGTAAACAATAACGATATTGTTATGGTTCAGTACTCCGCCACTTGGTGTGGTAACTGCAAAATCATGAAACCAAAATTCAAAAAATTGGCTGGCGAAAATGATAGTGTACCTTTTGTTATTGCTGATGCAGAAAAATTTCCTGAATCCCGCAAACTGGCAAATGTCAATAACCTACCCACTTTTGCCGCTTTTAAAAACGGTAAATTAGTCAATCAGGTACAAACAAATAAGTTAGACGCATTAGTAGAATTATTCAATGAAACTACCAGTAATTAAGCATTTGACAGAGTTCATCGAGCAGAATGATGTAGATTATGTCTTGGAAACAATCGAGACACTGGAAGCATTAACCGAAGCTCCTTTGAAAGATGAAGAACTTGACGTTCTTGGTGAATTGATTTCAAACCTATACGGAGCTGTAGAGGTTGATAAATTAATTAAAGAAGGTAACTCAAAAAAAGACGCGTTAAATATGTTTATGAAGCGTGTTCTAGGTGCTATTGATAAATAGTCTTTGCAAAAAAAAGCATTCGTGTGAAACTTTCTTTAAAGGTTGTTCCTGTCGTTTTTGAGCATTTGAAGCATAGAAACTAACATCAATTGAAATTTGTCAAACAAATATGCAATTGGATTTAGACCAATCCAGATTTTTTTAAAGGTAGCGGAGAATCTATCTTATCCTAAATATCGTTGTATTGCAGCATCTTAAACGTATTACACCTATATATTACATGTTTTCCAAAAGCTAAAATGTTGACAAAATTTAGCAATGTGGAAAACTAATTAAAGTAATCTGACAGAACTAAATATTTTCTACATATATTTACTATGTTAAAGGTTGCCACTTGGAGCGAAGCGACAAAATAACTATTCTCTAAAAATTCGTTTCAGGAAAAAATATTTTAATTGTTAAACGGAAATTCCAACTTGATTGGGATTTCCGTTTTTTATTTATGCCCATATTTTACCTTTCAACGATCGATCCCTTTACCTCTTCGTTAAATATTGACCTAAGTTGAATCAGGTTAATGGTTAATATCCGTAAGTTAAAGCAATAAACCAACGTCATAAACGCACTACTTGAAGACTGTCAATAAAATTACAATCTCCAACAATCCGTTGTTCATCAAAATTTTTATCTTTAAACATGCGAAGACCTTTTCTATCTGTTATTATTATTTTGGCTGGTATCTTGTCAACTTCAATCGTTAAAGCACAGAATCCACAGTGGAATGCTGCTGAAATTAAAGTTAATCTAGAAAAACTGAACGTGTTGGGCTCAGTCCTTTATTTTGCGGCACATCCGGATGATGAAAATACTCGGCTAATCGCTTGGCTAGCTCAGGAAAAAAAATATAAAACAGGTTATTTATCCCTAACTCGAGGTGACGGCGGACAAAACCTCATCGGAACAGAACAAGGTATTGAACTTGGATTGATTCGAACGCAGGAATTACTGGCTGCTCGAAAAACCGATAAGGGTGAGCAATTTTTTTCCTCAGCATATGATTTTGGATTCTCAAAGACTCCAGAAGAAACTTTCGAATTCTGGGATAAACAGCGTGTTCTTCGCGAAGCCGTATGGATCATCCGCAAATTTAGGCCCGATGTCATTATCACACGTTTTCCTCCAGATCCAAGAGGCGGACATGGTCATCATCAAGCCTCTGCCATTCTAGCACATGAAGCCTTTAAAGCTGCTGCTGATCCGAATCAATTTCCAGAGCAGCTTCAATTTGTACGCCCCTGGAAAGCTAAACGCTTGCTTTGGAATACAGCTAATTTCGGAGGTCAAAACAATACACGTGAGGATCAATTAAAAATAGATATCGGGGATTACAATTCTCTTCTAGGAGCCTCTTATGGAGAAATTGCCGCACACAGCCGTTCATCACACAAAAGCCAAGGCTTTGGTTCGGCAAGCCAACGTGGCTCATCAATCGAATACTTTGAGTATGTAGACGGTGCACCTGCAAAAAATACACTCTTGGATGGTGTTGAAACCTCATGGAAAAGAATTCAAAACGGCAGTAAAGTTCAGTCCCTGATTGATCACATCAATCAAACATATCAAATTGATAAGCCCGAATTGATCATTGCTGAATTGATCCAACTGTACAGAGAACTGGATCAAATTGATGATGAATACTGGAAAACTGAAAAGAAAAAAGAGGTTGAAAAACTAATCCTTGCCTGTGGTGGAATTTGGTTCGAAAGTATCGCTAAAAATCCATCCTATGCCTTGGAAGATCAGATCAAAGTGGAACATTCCATTATTGTTCGGCGTCCAAATGTAACCGTTGAGCTGACCCAAATAAATGGAAATAGCATTCATGAAACACTAAAAATAAACAAACTACAAAGAGACTCTGTTCTTATACATGCCGACAGGACGACACAACCATATTGGTTGATTGAACCACATGGAAAAGGCAAATTTAATGTCAGTGATTTTAACCTGACAGGCTATCCAAAAAACCCCTATGCTCCAGAGGTATCATTTCAACTCCGGATCAATGGTGAAAATATCACACTCAATCAGCCCATAAAATATAAGTATACTGATCCTGTTCGTGGCGAAATCTACGACCCCATTGTGATCATCCCACAGTTGACTGCAAAAAGTTCCAGCCCTTTGGCACTTACACAAAATTCCCACACGGTCAAAGTGAATCTGACTTTTCAGAAAAACGGACAAGCAAACACAACCACGTTTAACGTCAGACCGAATGTACCTAAAGGCTGGGAAGTTTCACCGGCATCTTTTGACCTATCTTTTGACAAAGGCGAACGTACAATTTCCAGAGAGATCAGCATAAAACCATCAGATGCTTCTAAATCTTCCATTGATACCCTTGGGTTCCTCTTGGCAAACAAAGAACGTTTAAAAGAGATAAAAGCCATCGATTACAATCATATACCTAATATTGTTTATTTCCCCGATGTAGCTATAAAAATGAGCAATATCAACCTGATCAACGCGGTAAAAAAAGTGGCATACATCCATGGGGCAGGGGATCTAATTCCTGAATCGTTGACTGCCATTGGTATTAAAGTCGATGTATTAAGTAACGAACAGGCATTAAAAGCAGACCTTTCTAGCTACGATGCTGTAATCTTGGGTGTACGAATTTTCAACGTTAACAAGCAAATTGCGCAGCTCCAAAACAGACTACTTGCGTATGTGAACATGGGTGGAACGGTCCTGGAACAGTACAATGTAAACAATGGACTGTTCTCAAAAAACTTTGGTCCTTTTCCTTTTAGCATCGGCAGAAGCCGTGTAACAGACGAACTTGCAACGGTACATTTCGATAAAAATGACCCGATTTTTAATTACCCGAACAAGATCAGCGACGCCGACTTCGAACACTGGGTGCAGGAGCGGGGACTCTACTTTGCGGAAGATATTGATAAAAAATATCGCACCCCGATCACCATGCAAGATCCCGGCGAACCGTTACATAATGGCTCATTACTCATTGCTCAATATGGAAAAGGTAAATTTGTTTATACATCTTTGTCTTTTTTCAGACAATTGCCTGCCGGAATTCCCGGAGCTTACAGATTATTCGTAAATTTGCTATCAAAATCAAAATAATATAATAATGGAAAATCAGATTGACAACAGCTGCACGACAATTGATGCTGGCAAAGCAAAAGGAATCATTCTTTTAGTTGCTGTAGTATTTGGTGCATTAATTGGATTCACTGCAAACGAGACATTTTTAAGCATCTTTGGAGGTGCCGCTGTCGGATTGATTATCGCTGCTATTTTTAATAGCGTTATCTATCCTCAAAAGCCTTCAGATAGATAAGAAAGATGAATAGCTGGAAGCGTTTCTACTGGTTGGTCGTTATCTGGCTATTCGTATTCATCCTTTTTCTGTACATTTTCACGAACCACTATTCATGAGTACAGCAGATTGGATCGTGTTATTTCTGACACTCTTAGTTATTGTCATTTATGGCGTTTATAAGAGTAGAGGTATAAAAAATATTGATGGATATCTTCTAGGTAATCGTTCTTTACCCTGGTATCACGTCGGATTATCGGTAATGGCGACGCAAGCGAGCGCCATTACTTTCTTATCTGCCCCCGGCTTAGCTTATTCCTCAGGAATGAGTTTTGTCCAATTCTACTTTGGTCTTCCGTTGGCCATGATTGTGCTCTGCATTACATTTGTTCCTATTTTTCATAAGCTAAAAGTATTTACAGCTTACGAATTTCTAGAAAAACGGTTTGATGTCAAAACCAGAGGGCTCACCGCCATTCTTTTTTTGATACAGCGGGGAATATCAACGGGTATTACCATCTTTGCACCGGCTTTAATTATATCGACCCTCCTTCATATTGATCTAACATGGACCACATTGGCCATAGGAAGTTTTGTTGTTATCTATACGACCTATGGAGGAACCAAAGCCGTGTCTCATACACAGTTGCTTCAAATGAGCATTATCTTTGGATCATTACTCGTAGCAGGTATATTAGTTATCCATCTGCTGCCAGAGTCCATTGGATTATCAAAAGCGCTTCATATTGCAGGAAAATCAGGAAAAACCAATGCATTGGATTTTACTTTTGACCTCAATAATAACTATACACTTTGGACAGGACTAATCGGTGGTTTTTTCCTACAGCTTTCCTACTTCGGGACCGACCAAAGTCAAGTAGGTCGTTATTTGACAGGGGCTTCGATCAAAGAAAGTCGCATGGGATTAATTATGAATGGTCTATTGAAAATCCCTATGCAATTTGCTATCCTGTTGATTGGAGTTCTGGTATTTGCCTATTATCAATTCCATCAGCCGCCCATTTTTTTCAACCAAGTCGAGATCAAGAAGCTCAAAGAAAGCAAATATGCTCCTGACTACCAGCTTCTCGAACAAAAGCATAGTGAGCTATTTAAAACACGTGAATCTGTTGTTCAGCAGCTTAATACAGCATTGGATCACGACGATGAAAAAAGAATTGCTGATTATCGATCCTCACTCGGTCAACTTAATGCAAAAATGCAGGTCGTAAAAGAAGGGACATTGGACTTAATCAAAAAAAACAACCCAACAGCGGAAACGAATGACAATAATTATGTCTTTCTTTCTTTTGTGACAAGCGTCTTTCCAAAGGGCCTAATTGGGCTACTCATAGCGGTCATTTTTCTCGCATCCATGGGGTCTACGGCAAGTGCTATTAACTCATTGGCCTCAACAACGACCATTGATATCTACAAAAGATTTATTAACCCTAACTCATCTGAAAAACAAGATCTTTTGTGGTCGCGTTTATTTACGTTGATCTGGGGTACATTTACTGTTATTGTTGCTTTGTATGCGAACAGATTGGGTAATCTCCTCGAAGCGGTCAATATCTTGGGCTCACTATTCTATGGTACTATCCTAGGGATTTTTATCGTCGCCTTCTACATGAAGAAAATTCAAGGCAAAGCTGTTTTTCTTGCAGCCATTCTTTCCGAAATTATAGTGATAGCAGTATGGACGATGAATAAGATTCCTTTTCTTTGGCTAAATCTTATTGGCTGCCTAGCTGTCATGTTAATCGCCTATATCGTACAACTGGGGGTGAAAGCACCTCGTCCTATAGAGGACAAAAGGGATCTTGAATAAAAAAAGCCTGATTGATCAGGCTCAGTATTTTTTATAGATATTGTACAATACACTCTTATCATATATGGTCAATTCGGGGGTTGTATCCCGAACGACAAATTTTCGCTTAAAGGCAACGATAGCGGCTTTTAGATTGGACGTATCATAACCAATAATTTTTAGCGCGTCTATCGCATTAAAGCTATCAGGAGGGGCCACAAGCTGTCCTTCATCATACCATATTCCAAAACCCCGTTCTGCAAGCTTTTTCCACGGGAAAAAAACGCTTGGATCATTCTTGCGTGATGGAGCGATATCAGCATGGCCAATAAAATTATTTGCTGGAATTAAATAACGCGATTTCAAGGTATCAAGCACAGTCATCAATGAATTAATTTGTGCCTCAGGAAAAGGCTCCCTACCATTATTATCCAATTCTATACCAATAGAACAGGAGTTCATGTCGACAATAGAACCCCATTTTGCCACCCCTGCATGCCAAGACCGAACATAATCGTTCAACATTTGTATAATCTCCCCATTCCGGCCAATGACATAATGTGAACTCACTTTAGTTCTTGGAATCTGAAAGGTTTTGATTGTCTGCCCAATACTATCTTGTGCTGTATGATGAATAATGACATAGTTAGGTTTACGAACATCATAATGTATGGCTTCCTCTTGGCGCCAATAAGGATGGTTTCCAGACTTCTGTAAAAAAACAACCTTTCTTTCCTCCGGTGTCAATAAATTGGTATCTGGCTTAGCTTCGACCTTTTCTTCCACAACCAATGCAGAAGCAAATGACGCAACTAGCGGTTTTGCAACCACTGGCTGTATCTTCGACTTGCAGCTTGCCAAAGACAGCAATGAACAAAGCAATATCCCTATTGACACAGGCCTTAACATTATTTTGGTAAACTATAGACTATACCCATCGCCAACGACTGGCTTAACTGTACTCTTGAAATGACATCTGGATCATAGATCATAATACCATTTAAGTTCACATTGATGACTCTCGTGACTTTTGCTGTTACAGTTACATCCAAACGGTGTGTAGGGTCGGAAAGTTTCTCGTAGTCAGCAAAAAGGTTATAACGAGCCTTTACATTCAGTTTATCTGTGAAGTTTTTGTCTAGGTTACCCGTTAGCTGAAATGCCAGTGCATTGGCAAAAGCCCGATCTTCCTTTACACCAAATCGTTCACCAGTACCCGCACTTGGATTGTTAGGATCTCTATAATAGCCATATTTCTCAAAGAAACCTTCTCCAGAACGAGGCTTAACACGCTCATCCAAAATAAAAGTTTGACGAGCAGTACCCGTACCAAAACGCAAGGAAAATTCGTTACTAGGCTTATACTCAAGACCGAAAGATTCTGTCAGATAAGCTGGAGCCATAAAAGCATTCTCAATATAGTCTATTGTATCTCTGCCGTTAACCGTTTTATACTTATAACCCGCATCAAATTGCGACTCAAATGTCACCGACGTAAACAATGCCCAATTGGCAGACAATTTATAAGAAAGCTTATTATCCCAAAATATACGGTCATTATTCTTCTTCGCAATATTATTGGTATTCTTTATCTTTCCATAACGTAAATCAACTTCGGTCACAAAATTGAAATTGTCCTTCGTATAATCCGATTTATGATTAGCATTCAATCCTACAGCAATAGAACCAACACCACCACCTTTCCAATTATCATTAAATGACGCCTGGTTTAAATTGATCCCGAATTTTGTCCAATGTTTCCAATAGTCTACCTCCAAGTTTAGTTTTGGAACTATAGGACGAATCGTTTTAATATTTAATGGTTGCTCTTTCTGTACAGAAATTACGGTATCTGGTTTTGCTCGAAGATCTTTCAGATCCTGTGCTTTTAAGCTGGTAATAGAAAGGCAAAGCAGAGCCATGCCGACAAAATTGAATAACTTCATTCTGAAAACGTCTATTTTTTGTTTACGGTACTAATTTATAATTAATTGTTGGAAAAGGCTCAATAAAATATTGCGAAGGGTTCAATTGATACCGTGAATAACAATCTTTGATATAATTCACCAATTCATAATCACTCGCTGAGAGAATAAAGAAATAGGAAGGTCTAAATATCCTTCTAAATCGTTCAGCTTCTTCACTATTTAATCCTGTAATCTTACTGATAAGCTCTTTCGTAAATTTGTAATCGATCACATTTTCCTTATAATCGTTTTCAATGGTTTTAGTTAGTCGACGTGCTCTTTTAGCCTCCTTGCTAAATAAACTATAAATTGAATTGATGCTTAATCCAGCCCCATTTGGGCCAACAGAAAATACGTCTCCATAACCCGCAAGACGATACGCTTTCTCATAATCCTCTTTTGCTTTTTTCAGAATTTCTTCTGGCGTCTTGCGTGCAAAAACTTGAACCTCATCAATATAAAACGATTCACGTACCAAATGAAACAGCAACAATCCACGGTTATCCACCTGAAGAGTATCTGAAAAATAGCCTTTACATATCGCAACAATATGATCTCCTAGTTGTGCATTAAAGACAAATTCTCCTTTGATAGTATTATAATTGACCTCCCCAGTACGTAAGTTGGCCAGCTTTACATTTCCAATACGTTGTTTGGTATTTTTATCAAAAACGATACCCTCTACTTTTTTATCTTGGCAAAAAAGTGGAGAAGTAAAGCCCACAAGGGCAATAAGTAGAAAAATATATCGCAATAGTATCACTTTCGTAAAACTACTATATCGCTGTACAAAAGCGAAATATTTAACATCTTTTAAAGCGTAACTATTTAGATATAACCAATAGCTGCCCTAAAGATAGCGCATCATCGGTAAGACCGTTTAGGGATTTGATCTGATCAACGGATACATTGTACAGCTTACTGAGCGAATATAACGTATCCTGAGCTTTAACCTCATGAATACGCATAGCTATCGGGCTCTTGATTTCTTCTGTCTTTACGACGGTAGGAGGTGTTTCTTGTACATTCTGCACGATCTCGACCTGAACAGTCTCTTCACGTACAACCTTTTCACGTGGCGATTCACCGCGATCGTATTGATCAAGATGATATCTTTCGATCATTTCGATCAGCAATTCAGGATAACGCGGATTGGTGGCGTATCCAGCCGCTTTCAAGCCTTTGGCCCAGCCTTTATAGTCGTTCTTATCCAACTTAAAGAGTGCCGCATATCGCGGTCGTAACAGAAACTCTGAGTGATCCCGAAAAGATTGTTCGGGATTTTCATAAACACGAAAGCAGTCATTGATATTATCATCGGGACGAGTCACGGATTTTCCTTTCCAAACTCCGCCACATTTAATACCGAAATGATTATTAGCCTCACGCGCAAGATAACTGTTACCATTACCGGATTCCAGTAAAGCCTGAGCAAGTTTAATACTCGCAGGAATACCATATTTATTCATTTCTGCAACGGCCACATCTTTGTAATGAGCAATATAGTCGTTGCCAGCCATGGTCGGTCGTCCCACAGAAGAGGATGAAGAAGTTTTTGAATTGGAGCCAGATTTAGAGGAGGATATTGTGCCTCTCCGGCTTGAACATGATGTAATCAACATCATGAATACAAACATGCCATAAAAAAACTTCTTCATGCAATAATGTCGCGCTTATTTTTTTGTTGACGAGAATCTATTTTGCTTAGCATCATTATCAAACATATCCAAATGATATTGTCTAATAGTAGCGAGTACTTTTGCTGTCCAACCTTTACTCGTGGAGTAACCCGAACGAGCAATCGCTTTTACCCAAGCTTCGTATTTTTCACCAGGATGTTTTTCAAAAAGACTCTGAGTAGTCTTTTTTCTTTTTACTATTCCTACAAAATCATCATACGAGTCCATTACAGACCGATAACCTTTGTAAGCTGACCGAATAACGGTACTGTTGTTTTTTCCTTTGACACCAAAATGGTTATTCAAATTTTTTGCTACCCTGCTACCACCATTTCCGCTTTCATGCATAGCGATGGCTAAGATAACCGATGCTGGAACACCGTGTTCCTCCATCATTTCTTTTGCTATTGGACTGTACTTATCGACATATGCCGCATTACTTTGAGCTGAAACTTTTGTTAATCCAAAAGTTCCCAAAGCTAGTAACAGTACAAAGCTTTTTAATTGTTTTAAATTCATGAAGAATGTTTTAGTTCACAAATTACTTCTTGCGTAAGGCAAAAAGTCCGTCTCGAATCGGTAATATTACCTTTTCTACGCGCTTGTCCTGAGCTAAACGTGCATTCAAATCAATGATCTGCTTTGTTTGGTTGTCTGGTTTTGAATCTAACACCTTACCTTTCCATAAGACATTGTCAATCAAAATAAGTCCCCCAGACGGAACTTGATTTATTATCGTTTCGAAATAATATAAATTTCTCTTTTTGTCCGCGTCGATAAATACCAAATCAAATGTTTCATCTAATGTAGGTAGTATTACCGCTGCATCTCCAATATGATAGTTGATTTTATCAGCAAATGCCGATTCATCAAAATAACCTTGGACGCGTTCTTGTTGCTCTGCATTGATATCGATAGTATGTAATATCCCATCTTCCTGCAGCCCTTCTGCGAGACACAACGTTGCGTATCCCGTAAACGTTCCTATCTCCAAGATACGTTTCGGAGCAACCAATTTACTCAATAAAGAAAGAACTCTTCCCTGGTAGTGTCCAGATAACATATGGGGCATTGTTTCCTTCAAATATGTCTCCCGATTTACCCTTTTCAGTAACGAATTTTCCTCGTCTGTAGTATGTTCCAAATAGGACTCTAAATCGTCGGCAACAATTTCCATAACCACAAAGGTACCAAAAAACATTTTTATGATAAAAACTTTTTTTTACAAAAAGCTGAATACCAGCTAAATACAATTATCCTTTTGTAAAGAGCATTTTTCGGAAATCGCGTCAGATGCATAAAAAAGCCATATTGCCATTTTTTGATTTTCTATTTTGTTTCCAAATTTCATCAAAAAAAAGTCCCCCTAAAAGATGATCTTTTAGGGGGACTTTTTTTATTATTAAACAACAAATATATTAAGCAAGATCAGCAGTGATCAAGCGTAAAAATTCGGATCTTGTGACATCATTTTGGAATGCTCCAGTAAATGCAGAAGTAGTCGTTACAGAATTCTGTTTCTGAACTCCACGCATCGCCATACACATGTGCTTGCATTCCATAACCACAGCTACTCCACGAGCGCCTAAAGTTTCTTGAATACAATCTCTGATCTCATTGGTGAGACGTTCCTGAACCTGCAGACGACGCGCAAAAATATCAACGACACGTGGTATCTTGCTTAAACCTACAATATGGCCATTTGGAATATACGCGATATGGGCTTTGCCAAAGAAAGGTAACATATGGTGCTCACAAAGAGAATATACTTCAATATCCTTAACGACGACCATTTGACTATAGTCTTCCTCAAACATAGCACCACGTAATACCTCCGCAGCATCGATATCATAGCCATGTGTCAAAAATTGCAATGCCTTTGCAACACGTTCTGGTGTTTTCACTAAACCTTCGCGTTTTGGATTTTCCCCCAGACATTCCAATATATCTGTATAATGAGCAGCGATGCGATCTACCTTTTCAGTATTGTATTTGTCGATCTTAATATATCCATCCAACTCTTCGTTGTCAAATGAGTGTTGACTCATAGTTTCTACTATTTAAATGTATTAAAGATTAATCGCCAAAATATTCGACGTAATTATTTTCTGTTTCATGCAAACGGACACTATGCAAGATCACACCCTGTTCATCAAATAACGGTTTTAAGATCTTAAATATTTCGATTGCGATATTCTCCGTAGAAGCCATGACTCCTTTCATAAAATCAACATCTAAATTGAAATTACGGTGATCGACTTTGTCAATGATACTACGATTGATTATTTCTTTCATGATCTTTAAATCTATTAAAAAACCAGTTTCCGGATTGACTTTTCCTTTAACTGTTACATAAAGATCATAATTATGTCCATGCCAATTTGGATTGGAGCAAAGACCAAATACCTGTTCATTCTGCTCCTTACTCCAGTCTTCACGATAGAGCTTGTGCGCAGCACAGAAACGTTCACGACGAGTTATAAATACCATAATAATACAAAGATAAGGCTTTAAGTGCAATTAAAACATCTCAATTTAAGGAATGCCGTCAGAATATAGTAATATAATGAAGTGCTTTCTCTTTTGTTGAACAAACAGACAAAAATCTAAGCACTTTATCCTTATTCATAACCCGCTTTCAAGAATGATTTGATATAAAATTTTGTAGCAGAGTGTAAATACTCCCTGTTTAAAAAGAACGACAACGAATGCTGATTTTTAAGGCCAATTTTCTTCTACTTTTAGTTAGGGTTTACTTAGGGTTTAGTTAGGGTTAGTTTAGGTTTTATATAGCTTTTACCTAAAGTACCCCTAACTAAACCCTAAACTAAGAGTATATAAAATCTAAACTAATTCAAGCGATTATATCGATCGATTAGCATTGTTTCCAATAACATCAGGACAAAAACTAAACAGTTCGTACAGGATTATAAAAGAGGAGATCATATCAAAAAAACAGTTAGCCCTATTAACATCAAGCTCGGGTTTCTAAGCAGGACTCATTGCAAGCATGATATTTTTATGTTAAAAAGAGATGCGCTTGCAAGATAATTTGTAATTTTCAATCCAAAACGAGCTCGTCATGCAAATATTAATTATTGCGGCTACTTCATTTGAATTGCAGCCTTTTCTGGAAGTGGTATCAAATTACGATCAATGCGATACCCTAGTAACTGGTGTAGGCATGGTTGCCACAGCATTTGAGCTGGGAAGAATGCTTCACGAAAAAAAATATGATCTCCTTATTAATGTCGGGATAGGAGGATGTTTGGATCGTACGATTGAAATAGGCTCGGTTATTCAGGTCGTTTCAGAGTCGTTTGTTGAACTAGGTGCGGAAGACGGTCATAATTTTATTCCAATAGATCAATTGGGCTATGGGAGGTCTACATTTACCTCGTGTTTACTGAATGACAAGGAGCTTAGGCTTCCTTTTCTAAAACAGGGGGAAGGAATTACCGTAAACAAAGTCCATGGTAGCACAGAAAGTATCGAAAAAATTAAAAAACTGCATCCCAATAGCCTTGTTGAAAGTATGGAAGGAGCTGCGGTTTTCTATGCAGCCGATAAAATGACAATTCCCGTGATTGAGATTCGCGGTATTTCAAATTACGTGGAAAGAAGGAACCGTGCCACGTGGAACATTCCGTTAGCGATAATGAATAGTAATAAGGCACTTATAAAAACATTGGAATATCTGAACAACTTATATTCAAAAATTTAATACAAAAGTCATTTACTTATTAAAAAATGACATAAAACTATAGAATTAGCGGGTTCAAATCTTCAAAATATCAATTTTAAATAGTAGATTTGTAATCTAAAAATTGACACTATTTTACAACTGATGAGAGAAATACAATTCAGAGAAGCACTTCGTGAAGCAATGAACGAAGAAATGCGTAAAGACGACAAAATATTTTTATTAGGAGAAGAAGTTGCTGAGTATAACGGAGCTTACAAAGTAAGTCAGGGTATGCTTGATGAATTCGGTGCAAAGCGTATCATTGATACACCTATTGCGGAACTTGGTTTTGCTGGTATTGCTGTTGGTGCTGCAATGAATGGTTTGAAGCCAATTGTTGAATTCATGACATTCAACTTCTCACTTGTTGCAATTGACCAAGTAATCAATGCTGCAGCTAAAATTCACTCGATGAGTGGTGGACAGTTCTCTATTCCGATGGTCTTCCGTGGTCCTACAGGAAATGCGGGTCAGCTTGCAGCACAACACTCTCAAAACTTTGAGAACTGGTTTGCAAATACACCAGGTTTAAAAGTTGTGGTTCCTTCGAACCCATATGAAGCTAAAGGTTTATTGAAATCAGCTATTATCGATCCAGATCCTGTTATCTTCATGGAATCTGAGGTAATGTATGGTGATAAAGGACAAGTTCCTGAAGAAGAGTATTACTTAGAAATCGGAAAAGCTAATATTATCCAAGAAGGTACAGATGTAACTGTTGTATCTTTTGGTAAAATGCTTCCTCGCGTTGTCATTCCTGCAGTTGAAGAATTGAAAAAAGAAGGTATCAGCGTTGAATTAATTGACTTGCGTTCGGTACGTCCTATCGATTACCCTACAATCATCGCGTCTGTTAAGAAAACAAACCGTTTGGTAATCGTGGAAGAAGCATGGCCATTGGCGTCTATTTCTACGGATTTAGCATTCAATGTACAACGTAACGCATTTGATTATTTAGATGCCCCTGTTATCCGCGTAAATTGTGCAGACGTACCTCTTCCTTATGCTCCAACATTGATCGAAGCTGCTTTACCTAGCGTTGAGAAAGTTGTTAAAGCTGTGAAAGAAGTATCTTATATCAAGAAGTAATACGAATTACATTCTTAAAAAAATTAAAATCCCTTTTACCCTGTAAAAGGGATTTTTTTTATATTTAAGCTGGCCGATTGTTGCTTATTAAAAAAATTAAAATTCCATATATGAAAAAATTAAGAATTGCCTCTTTGATGGCCGTATTTGTATTTCTAGTGATATCTGCTTCCGCACAAAAGAAATACACACTACGTGTAAATCCCGATTCAGGGAAAAAAATATCGCAAAACCTTGTGATGACAATGGATATTGACGCTGCTGGCCAAAAAATGGTTACAGACCTTAATATGGGCTTTGATATCACCAATACAACGAAAAAAGACAATATCTTCGCGTTTGACCTTAAATATACCGGAATAAACATGAAAATGAATATGGCGGGAATGGACATGTCCTACGACTCGAAAAACCCCGAAGCCAATGAGTTTTCCAAACAGATGCATGCTACTTTAGGCAAATTGCTAGAAAATAGCATTAGCTTTAATGTTGATCAACTTGGCAAATCTTCTGACATCAAGTTACCTGAGGGTATTAACATGCCGTTTGATAAAAGTATGTTCGAAAATATAAGTACAGTATTACCTGAACAGCCTGTTAAAATCGGTGACTCATGGACATCCAAAACGGAATCTGATGATTCAGGCATTTCGGTGGAGAGCACAATGACTTTAATAGAAGCAAATGAGCTAGGCTATAAAGTAAATGTTGAAGGAAAAATGTTCGGCCCGGATGCAAATCAGGTAGGCAACGTACAGGGGTTCTATGTCTTGGATAAAAAAACCTGCCTTACCAAGATAACAGAAATGACAAGTGCCGTGGATATGCCTGAAGCAAAAATAAAGACCACATTAAAAAGTCAATAAATGACTATAACAAAAAAATAGGGGCCAATAGGCCCCTATTTTTTTTGTTATATATCAAATTTATGCGTTGATCTCTTCTTTGTATTGATCAGCAGATAACAAAGCATCTACATCAGCAACATTGTTCAATTTAATACGAACAATCCAACCTTCACCATAAGGATCAGAATTGACCAATTCAGGAGATGCATCAATAGCTTCATTAACCGATAAAATCGTAGCTGATACAGGTAAAAATAGATCAGAAACTGTTTTTACAGCTTCAATTGTACCGAAAACTTCATTAGCGGCAACTTCCTCACCTACAGTGTTTATGTCAACAAAAACGATGTCACCCAATTCACGTTGAGCGAAATCGGTAATCCCTACAACTGCTTCATCACCTTCAACACGAATCCATTCGTGATCTTTGGTGTATTTCAATTCTGCTGGAAAATTCATTGTATTTAATTTTTTGATTTTTAATGCCGTGAAGTTACAAAATATCTTTAATTGTCAAAAATGATATTCATCATAACATTTTTGTGTTTATTTTTAAGCTATGAATCCTCAAATCGAAAGACTTTACCAAATTTCACAAAAGAAAGAACGTCGTATTATTGGCCTGATGTCCGGAACTTCTCTGGATGGTCTTGATATCGCAGTATGCCGCATAGAAAATGCAGGTAAAACAACGAAAATACAGCTAGAGAATTTTACCACAATGGATTATGAGGATGATTTTAGAGCACGAGTACGTGAAGTCTTTGCAAAACGAAATATCGACCAACAGTTATTTTCGGGACTCAATGCTTATATTGGAGTCACACATGCCAAATTAATCAATACAGCATTACAACAATGGAATATACCAAGCTGCGAGATTGATTGTATAGCCAGCCATGGGCAAACCGTATACCATGCTCCCCAATCATTGACCAAAGACCGCAACTGGCCCAATAGTACCTTACAGATCGGCGATGGAGATCATATTGCCGTAAATACCGGCATCATAACCCTGTCTGACTTTAGACAGAAACATGTTGCTGCGGGAGGGGAAGGGGCACCTTTGGCGGCGTATGGCGACTATCTACTTTTCTCGCATGCGACAGAGAATCGATTCTTACTGAATATTGGCGGTATTTCTAATTTCACATTTATCCCAAGCCATCAAACAAAATTGAAAGCCTATGCAACAGATCTCGGTCCAGGCAATACAATGATGAACCAATACATGAAGGCTAATTTTAATCAGGAGATGGATAGAGATGCCTATATGGCCAAAAAGGGAGAAGTAAATGATGCGCTATTAAATCAATTATTAACAGAAGAATTTCTAACACTGCCCTTTCCAAAAACCACCGGGCCCGAACTATTTAATCTCGCTTATCTCGAAAAGGCGCAAGAGCGTTCGAAAACAACTCATATTCCACATGAAAACGTCATGGCGACCCTCAATCGCTTTGCGGCTCTTGCGATGGTCAACGGCATCCGAAAGCAGTCAGAAGGACTATCTGATGTGGCTGTATATATAAGTGGTGGTGGACTGCACAATCCATTGCTGTTTGATTACATCAAAAGGAGCTTACCTACCTGTAAAGTTGAAAGCTTTGCAACATTAGGTATCAATCCAGATGCAAAAGAGGCCGTCCTATTTGCTTTGTTAGCAAATGAAACTTTGGTAGGCAACAAATCCAATGTAGCGCAAATTAAAGATTCGCCCGCTGTCTGCATGGGCAAAATCAGCTTACCGGAATAATTAGTCCGTATCGATGGCTTCTTGTAAAAACTCTTTAAAAGGAAGCATACTTTTATAGGAAGCCACGATATTATCTAACGCATTTTTTGCAGATAAATCCTTAATAGTTAAAGATCTATCCAACACAAAACTTTTCAATTTGATAAAGTCAATAAAAGGATTATCCTCACTATAGCCCGCAGGGGCACGCTTCAGTAAATCTTCTTTGAAAAGTGCAATATTACCGCCTGTCAATACTGTTTTTAAAATTTCATCCAATTTATTACCGCTGTAATCAATTTCTTGTCTTATTGCCTCTAAATGTTGCTTTTCTGGACGCCAATACCCACAGGCAATAAATGAATTTTCTGCTCCAATATGAATATAGTACTCTGGTCCCTGCAACTTTCTTCCATCAACTGAAATTCCTGCCCCAAACCAACTTTTATAAGGTGTTTTATCATTTGAAAAGCGTGTATCACGGTAAATCCGAAACAAACATTTACTTGCTTGTATGGAAGTATTGATTTTAGGGTCAAACTCGCTCAAAGCGGCAATTAAATCTGTCAAAAAATTTCTCACATCGACCAATGCAGCTTCATATTTAGCTCTGTTATCGGCAAACCATTCCCGAGAATTATTGGCTTTCAATTCCGTTAAAAAATCAAATGTAGATTTTTGAATGTAACTCATAATACAATCAATTGATTAAAATTAAGAAAACATAGACCATAGGTGCCGCTAGTAACAATCCGTCAAATCTATCTAAAAAACCACCATGTCCGGGCAATATATTTCCGGAATCTTTCACGTGCAAACTACGCTTTAACATCGACTCCACCAAATCGCCCAATGTTCCAACAATACTAATAATTGCCGCTATACTTACCCATTGCCAGAGCGGTAGATAACCAAAATACTTCTCTAGATTCACTGCAGCAACAATTGCCAAAATCAATCCACCGAAAAAACCCTCCCATGTTTTCTTTGGCGAAATACGTTCGAATAATTTACGTTTCCCGAAGCTTCGTCCAGCGAGATATGCCCCTGTATCGTTTGTCCACAATAAGATCAAAAAACCTAAGGGCAGCACATAGTTAAAAGCACTTTGCATAAACCCTAATTTGGAAAATAGGAAAAAAGGTAATGTAACATAAGCTATTCCCAAAAAAGTATAGGCAATATCATTAAAAGGAAAAGCTCTCTTCTGAAAAAGTGAAATAATATAAGTCGCACTTATAAACGGAATAATCAGTGCTAAAAATTTTACCGCAAGCAGATCCATCGAAATTAAGGATCCCAAAACAAACAGTACCAAGGCCAGAGCGATACCAATCACTTTATTTGGGGCACGTTCTTCGGATGAAACTATTCCATAGAATTCATAAAGACACCATGTACTTAGCAGGGTAAAAAAGATGGAATAAACATAAGCTCCCAAAAGAGTAGCCGCTATCATAACAGCCACAAAGATTACTCCGGTTATTGCCCTTGTTTTCATAAACTAAAATCCCCTTCCGATTCCTCAATTAACCTTTCGGCTGCTTCGATAGATCCTTCGCTGACATAAAGTTCAATTTTTCCAAACAGATAAGAAGAATCTTGTTTATTCAACGCGACAGCCGGAATACCATTCTCTTCCAACATTTGTTTGACTATCTCGGCTTGAATAGCATTTGTATATGTTTTAATTTTTTTCCAATCGTTCTCCATTGTTTTCTTTTTGCGTTGATCGATAAAATAAGAATACAAAAATAAGAGTAAAAATGAAGGCTACAAGATATATCCACCAAGATTGTAACTCAAATGCATTGAGTTCATCATAACTCTTTCCCTGTCTTACGTAATAAAATGCTCCAATTGTGGCTCCGGCATTATTAACAAAGTGCCCAAATATGGGCAATATGATGTTCTTGCTCCATACATAAAGATAGCCAAAAAAAGCGCCCAATAACATGCGGGGAACAAAACCAAAAAATTGCAGGTGTATCGCACTGAAGATAATAGCAACGAGCCATATAACCACATGCTGATTGCTCAACCATCTTCCTATTATTTTTTGCAAAATACCACGAAAAAGCAATTCTTCACCTATGGCCGGAATTAAGGCGAGTACAACAATATTGTACAAAAAGCCGGATATACTCGACTCCATAATGATGCCCTTGATTAAATCACCCGATTCCTTTTCGCTACGCTCCATCCAACGCTGCAACGATTGCATATTGTCGGGTAATTGCAAGGATTCATTCCAGTGACCGATCAGACTCATCAAAGGCATAAAAGAAAGCATTGCCAAAAATATATAGCCAAATTGCATTCCACTAGGCCATTTTTTCAGTTTAAAATAAGTAATGCCATATCCTTCGCGTGTATTCATCAGATAAGCTGGTACAACAAAAGATCCCAAGCTGCTCATTAACAACATAAAGCGCATCTCATTGGCCGATCCATTCATTAAGGATTCCAATGAGAAGACCTGCCTAGTGTATGTATAATAACTTGCAATAATCAGAATAGCAATAATCTGCGAAAGAATGGTAAAACCGATAACCATTAAGATCAATCGTAACAAAGATTGAAACGGATGGGGTGTTTGTTCAGGAAACATAGCTATTAAATATCAGTTAAAGATAGCAATAAAAGCAAGATTTATTAAAATTGTCGCATTCAATCAAATTCTGCCGTCTAGTTTGTACTAGCCGAATGGCAACGCGCGATATCATCCAAATACAGGAAAAACTCCAACAGAGGTATTCGATCATCACGAATATGAATACATTTGACACAGCATATATGATCAAAAAAAAAGGCTTTGGAAAAATCCAAAGCCTTTTTTTAATATAGATTATCCTAATTCACTCGAATTGGATCTGCCGGTTTCTGCAGATTTTTATACGGATATGTTTTCATTTCTTCCAACAATATTTTCACCGTTCTTTCAAGCTGTGGATCTCGGCCTTCCAAAAGATCTTTTGGTAATTGTTCGATAAATACATCAGGAGCGACCCCTTCATTTTCGATAATCCAATTTCCTTTAAGGTCATAAACACCGAAGTTTGGAGAAGTAATACGGCCTCCATCCAACAAAGGAGGATAACCACTTATGCCAACCAAAATCCCCATTGTTGTACGACCGACCAATTTGCCAAGTCCTTTAAAACGGAACATATAAGGCATCATATCGCCACCTGAGCCTGCATTTTCATTAATAATCATGGCTTTTGGTCCATAAATACCATTTCCCGGAGTTGTAAATCCTTTTCCATCACGAATTCCCCAGCCAGCGATTAAGTCGCGAGATAAAAGGTCGATCACATAATCGGCAACCCAGCCACCACCGTTGTTTCTTTCGTCCATTAGAAGAGCCTTTTTATCCATCTGAGCGAAGTAATACCGATTGAAATAGGTATACCCTTCAGGACCGGTATTCGGCATGTACACATAGGCTATTTGCCCATTGCTCAATTCATTTACTTTTTTACGGTTCCTTTCGACCCATTCCATGTTACGCAAGTTCATTTCATCACTAAACGAGATCGGTTTAACGATTACTTCACGTGCGCCAACCAAAGAAGGTTTTGAATTGACCTTCAACGTCACTTGTTTACCAACAGTATTGTCAAATAAACTATAGATATCCTTATCCTCAGTCAGTTCAGTACCATTAACAGCAACAATATAGTCTCCTTCTTTTATGTTTAATCCCGGTTCAGCCAATGGGGCTTTGAACGATGGATTCCATTCAAGACGCGTAAATAATTTGACGATCTGATAATAACCATTCTTTAGCGTATAATCTGCTCCCAGCACACCAACTGAAACGGATGGCGTGGAAGGTTGATCTCCTGGATAGATATAATTGTGTCCCACGACCATTTCTCCCATCATTTCGTTCAATAAATAACCAAGATCAGAACGATGGTTTACAAAAGGTAAGAATTTTTCATATTTGGTTTTCATCGCTTTCCAGTCAGCACCATGCATATTTTCTACATAGAAATAGTCTTTTTGCATCGACCAAACTTCATTGAATACTTGTTTCCATTCGGCTGCGGGATCCACCAATTGCTGAATTCCACCTAGCTTAACTTCGCCAGCAGTAGGAGAGGCTACTTTTTGCCCAGCTGTTACAATATTGAAGCCATTTCCCGTTTGATATAACATCTTTTTACCATCGGCACTAATAACAAAACTACGTGCATTCTCCACTAAAGTTTTATTTTCAAGATCCTTAAAATCATAGGCACCGATTGTTCCACCACGTTGATAAGTCAATTGATTTGGAACCAAACCATTTAAATTCCAGTAAGGACCGGCTGGCAAAGGGAGGGCAACAATTCGATTCTCTATACGATCGAAGTCTACCTGAATAGATTTGTCAACCGGCTTGCTTGCAACTGACTCTTCCTTCTTATCCTTTTTAGGAGCTTTTTTATCATTCTCTTTTACACGTTCCTTTTTATTATTCTCTCCCTCTTCCTTTTTATCAGGTTTATCTTCACGGATTTGCTCATCATCACTATCGTTTTTAAAGAATGATGGTGTTTTGCTCGACAGGATAAAAGCATAGACTGCATAATCTACATTACGCTGTACAGCGGACATATGTAAACCAGAATTTGTTAAACCTGTATTTGTACTCGCCGTGAAAAATAAATATTTACCATCTTGCGAAAATGCAGTACTGCGGGCAGAACTCATACCATCCGTAATTTGCTGAGTTTTCTTTGTATCTAAGTTATACATGAACACAGCAGGCGCCCCGTTTTCCAGTGTACGTATAAAGGATATCCATTTTGAATCTGGAGACCAACTTGGTTGGAAATGATTGGATACACGCCCGGTCTGACCACTTAATTTGTCATCGGCAACTTTGACAACAGCCTTGGAAGCAATATCAATATAATACAGATTAAGATGCGCATCATTGTAAAAAAGCTTCTTTGAATCTGGCGACCAAGTGGGTTCAAAATAGAAATTGGTTTCCCCTAAATTAAAGTATAAGGGCTGATCTTTTCCGAACTGATCCATCAATACCAACTGATAAGATCCATTTTTATCTGAAATATAGGAGACCCATTTACCGTTAGGAGACCAATCTGGAAAACGTTCATGTGAACCTGGTGAATTAGATAAATTTCGAGCTTCTCCTTTTTCCTTTGGTACGGTAAAGATCTCCCCACGTGCTTCAAATAACGCTCGCTGCCCCGTAGGAGATAATGTAGCATAACGTATATCGTCCTTGATATCTTTATAATAAGGTCTTTTGTACATAACATCTGTATTCACAGTGATGTGCAAAGGAGTAATTTTATTTCCGTTTAGATTCAGTGTATTCAATACTCCAGCATATTCAAAAATCAAGTCGTTACCATTCCCATTCAAGGAACGTACATCATAATCTTTGAAATCTGTTAGTTTTTCAACCTTTTTAGTTTTGGTGTCGTAGCTAAAAATATTGACAATTTTATCGCGGTCAGATAGGAAATAAACCTTCGTTCCCAACCATAATGGCTTAACATCATTACTTTTAACATTCGGAATAGTCTCGATTTCTTTTGTTTTGGTGTCAAAGATCCAAATGGTTGGCATACCACCACCCCGGTAACGCTTAAAGGCTACTCGATCTCTTTCAGTAGGATCAGTATTCTTGATGTAAGCCCAATAACGACCATCGGCAGAAGGGCTTCCTTGAGTAGCCTCAGGCATAATGAGCGCCTTGTCCATTCCCGACATTTGAATATTGGAACTGTATAATCGTGGACTTAAAGCATAGGTGAAATCACGAGATGTAGTATAATATACTTCATCATTATTGAGCCATCCGCGCAATACATCGGACGAGGGATGATAAGTGATACGTTTTGGCTCTCCACCCGTTACAGGGATTACATATACGTCTGTATTTCCGTCATAATTGCCTGTGAATGCTACTTTCTTGCCGTCTGGAGAAAACATTGGATTCTGTTCCACCCCTGGATTTGTTGTAAGGCGTCTCGGATTTGCTCCGTTTTTGTCGGCAATCCAAATGTCTCCACCATAGACAAAAGCGATATTATTGGCGCTGATACTTGGGTTTCGAAGTAATAGGGTTTCTTGCGCTTTTGTTTGCAGAAAGGATGTCCCGAGCAAAAAGGCAGCAAATAACTTGAAATGAGTTTTATTCATAAACGTTTAAAGGTTAAATTTACCACACACAAAACTACACTTTTGTAAAGTGGACCTAGTTAGTATATCCACAAAGTTGCATAAAAAATATGACAAAAAAAAAGTCCCGCTTTCAGCAGGACTTTTCTTTAGCTATTGAAGATTAGAAACCGTATTCTTGTTCGATTTCTAACACAATTCCTTCATCGACCAAAACGCGACCACAGTGCTCACAAATGATGATTTTCTTACGTTGACGTATTTCTGATTGCATTTGAGCAGGAATCTTATTATGACATCCTGAACAGCTATCGCGATCAATCGACACAACAGCAAGTCCGTTTTTGAACGAGTTACGTAAACGGTAATATACCTTTACCAAACGTTCTTCGATATTAGCTTCAGCCTCAGCAGCTTTAGCCAATAATGCATCTTCTTCCTTTTGAGTTTCAGAAGTAATTGTTTCCAATTCTTTCTTTTTTCCCTCAAGCTCGTTTTTGCTATACTCAAGATTACCTACAGTAGTATCGTAGTTTTCTGTCTTGTTGCGAATTTCGAATTCTGCTTCTTTAATTCTTTTTTCACAAACCTGAATCTCAAGACCTTGAATTTCGATTTCTTTCGAAATAGCGTCGTATTCACGATTATTTTTTACCTCATTTAACTGCGACTCATATTTTTTGATAGCAGCTTGGGCATCCTTAATCATGTTTTTACGCTTAACGATCGAATCTTCTAAATCGTCTAAGTCTATTCTGATCTTCTCAATACGAGTTTCTAAACCCGCAATCTCATCTTCAAGATCTGCAACTTCCATAGGCAATTCACCACGAACTTGGCGAATCTTGTCTATTTTAGTATGTATGGCTTGTAAAAGCCATAATGCTTTCAATTTTTGTTCTACGGTTTGTTCCATCAACTGTAGTATTTTATAGGATTTGTATCTATTTCTGTTGTTAAGGTTGCAAAGTTAGGAAATTTTTTTCGTAATAATGTCGTACAATAATTCTTGCGTAAATTGTTCGCTCTCAAAATGTCCCGTATCTGCAATCACTATTTCACCTTCAGCATCAAAAAATTCATGATATTTATAGTCTGCTGTAACAAAAAAATCAGCGCCAGAACGTTTGGCTGCACCAAGTAAAAATCCACCCGAGCCACCACAGACAGCTACACGACTAACTTTTTTATCTAATAAGGCTGTATGACGAATGACATTCAACCTCAGTTTGTCCTTAAGATAAGCTAAAAATTCCAATTCAGCCATTGGTTCAGCCAAATTTCCAATCATTCCAGCACCAATTTCAGTGGCCGTATTTTGAATATCAAACAAATCATAAGCTACTTCCTCATAGGGATGAGCTTCATAGAGTGCTAAAAGTAACTTCCTTTCATTAGATTTCAGGTAGATAACCTCAATTCGTGTTTCCTCTACACGCTCTTGAACATCAATCTCCCCAATGGTAGGATCGGCCCCTTTTAAAGGTCTAAAACTACCATAACCTGCCGTATTAAAACTACATTGATCATAGTGTTTTCCGATTTTACCTGCACCCGCATCAAACAATGCCTGTCGGACATCTTCAACATGACTCCTTGGTACAAAAACGACCATTTTTCGCAATACATCTGTTTTAGATTCCAGTATAGCCTGATTTTCTAATCCCAATTTATCGGCAATTTTCGTGTTCACTCCACCGGTAACATTGTCGAGATTTGTATGAATGGCATATAATGCAACTTTATGTTCAATTGCTTTAATAACCGTACGCTCCACATAATTTTTTCCATTAAATTTTTTTAGGCCCTTAAAAACAATAGGATGATGCGAAATAATTAAATTACATCCTTTATCAATGGCCTCTTTTACAACAGCTTCTGTGCAGTCCAAAGAAATGAGCACTTTTGTAATCTCTCTATTGGCGTCGCCCACAATAAGCCCAGCATTATCATAAGACTCCTGCAAATCTAAAGGAGCCAATTGCTCCAAATAATCAATGACTTCTTTAATTTTCATGGTCTACAATTACCTCCTTTTCTCTAAATTTATTATGTTCTTCCAAAATTCTTCTATTCGCGTTAATTTCAAACCAATAATTAGCCAAGGTCACAAAATGCATAATGATCGGTACACCGGAAATGGAAAGTGGGAGTGGAATATTTGTGGCCAAGTAAATCCATGCATATAGCGATCCTTTCCTAAACGTAGGGTTTTCTTCCACAGCTATTTTCCGATCATAAAATTCATTGATCAAAGAATCCCTTAGACGCGATGCAACCTGAAAATTCCAATAAATATTAACCAGCGGAATGGCAGCTAACCAGGATTGGTTAGGCGTCATTAATCTATTTTCTTTGGCGACCAATTTTAAGGTCTTTCGAATTGTATTTGCAAATAAAAGCCATACAATAATACGTATAGCCACAATACCCATAGCGGTATAAATTACTTCAGGCTTACTTAACTCTTTTATTAATTCCTCTTGCGTCATTGAACTATTTATTGCTTATTTATTATTCCTGTTCCAACAAATCTACTAATTCTTTCAACCTTTTTATTTGTGGATTATGATCTCCAACAAATTCGATTGTTTTAAAACCCATGGTTTTAGCTTTCTTATAAAATGGGTAAAAATCGTCCTCCTCAATTGCTGTACCATCCATATAAGTCAAAATGTATGTACCTGGGATCTTAAGTCGTTTCGGATTTTTTAAGATAATCTTATCTGTCATTGTTTTTAGCGGGTGGGGGACATCTCTAGGAAGCTTCTTAACGTCCTTCACCCAGAAAGGAAAAATATAACCATCCTTTTCTAATCTTAGCAGTCCATTTGCTGCAGTAGATTTCCCCATTAAGTTTATTACCGATTGTTGATCCTCCGGAAGTATAGCATCCAAGTAAACCAATTTACGTATTCTATCCGGAAGACTGTCGGCCACAGCCGTAATTACCATACCACCATAACTATGTCCCACCAGTATAATATCATGAAGATCTTCAAACAGAATCGTATTTACAACATCATTAACGTGAGTTTGCAATCGAATAGAAGTATCTGCTAAATGATAACGCTCACCCAAGCCTGTTAGTGTAGGGCGGTAAACCTCATTTCCCTTCTTCGCTAACTCAACAGCAGTATTTTTAAACTGCCAAGCTCCACCCCAAGCTCCATGGACGATCACATACGTAGAAGACTGCGCAGAAACATCTTTACCGAATCCAACTAATGAAAAGAAAAATATAATAAATAGTAATCTACAGTGATTCATGGTTTTATATATTTAATCATTCTCGACACTTAACAAAAACTATTCAGAAACTATTCAGAAACTGTATTGATAAGCCAGTTTACATTTTATTTAAAACTAAATGTGACCACTCACTTACTTTGTTAAAACATAATTCAATCTGCTAAAAACAGCTTTTAGCTGCTCAACTAAGCCTCATCAATGAAGATAGGGTAGGGGGGAGCTATAAAAACATCATGCATAAAGTAAAAAAATAGTAGGCTTTTTATGATAATCATACGATCGTTTTCTCCACTCAGCAACCGTCAAACTTTGGATATTTTCATCGGCCGCAGTTACATTTGACGCAACACAGAGTAAGCTGGAAGGTTTACATATTTTTAGTAGATCAGCCAAAAGCTGATTATTTCTAAATGGAGTTTCGATAAAAATCTGAGTCTGCTTTTCGCGTGCTGATTGTTGTTCGAGATTTTTAACTTCCTTAGCTCGATCAATTTTATCGATAGGTAAATACCCATGAAAAGCAAATTTCTGACCGCTAAATCCAGAAGCCATAAGCGCTAGTAAAATAGAGCTTGGTCCAACAAGAGGAACTACTTTAATACCCAATTGATGTGCCCGTGCTACAATAGAAGCTCCGGGGTCAGCAACACCAGGACATCCTGCTTCAGACATTAAACCAACATTTTTGCCCTGTTTCAAGCCGCCAAAAAAGTCGTTTATATTTCCCTTATCCCGCGCATGTTTTCCATAATCATGAATTTTTAGTTCGCTCTGCGGAATCTTTAAACCTGCAAGTTTTAAAAACTTACGAGCCGTTTTTTCATTTTCTACAATATACTCGTCCAATGAATTGATTGTTTCCACTAAATATGCAGTAAACGATTGGAAAGCTGCGTCATCACTCAATGGAACAGGAATTAAATATAAGATACCATTTGCCATAATACAAACCTACTAATTAAGGTCCATTTGGCTATACTAATTTTAAACTTAGCATTATTTAACCTTTTAAAATGATTATAATTTCGATTTTTAAACTCATTATTAGTATTTTAGCGTAAATATTCATTGCAACAATAAACATCATTCAAATGATCACACAAATTACAGAAGGCGTAAAAATCTCGGTTGAAACCATCTATCAATCAGAGTATTCGAATCCGGACCGTGAACATTTCATGTTTGCTTATCATATCAGCATAGAAAATCTCAGCGATTACACGGTTCAATTGATAAGTCGCTATTGGAAAATCTTTGACGCAAAAGGAGACTATAGGGAGGTATCTGGAGAAGGGGTAGTAGGCGAACAACCTATTATAGAACCTGGCCAGACTCATCAGTATACCTCAGGTTGCAATCTCAATAGCGAATTCGGATTCATGGAAGGATATTACAATATGATCCGAACACTGGACAACGGCAGCTTTCAAGTTGAAATACCACGTTTCAATCTGATAGCTGATTACGCATTGAATTAATTTTATCAAGGCAGTATCATTATTGCCAATTAATCAAATAACGAAGCTTTTTTCGCATCGAATAAGAAACTATTTCTTTATTTTTGCGAGCATTCCAAATGAACAAGCTAACCTCGGGGTATTATTATTTTACCCGATGGCAAATGCTAGCATTTGATCGTATGCCACCCGATAGATTAAATTAGTCAGCAATCAAAACGATTATTGATTCAATATATAAATAAATGATAATCAGCAATAAATTATTAAAACACTGATTATCAACACAGTATGCGCAACCAAGGGTAGAAACCTCTTGGTCGTGTTTTGACGTGTAAATTGACTGAATATAATTTAGGGTGATATAACGTGAGTATTTTAGCTACAGAACAAGTAAGCCATTCCTTCCATGATCGATGGCTTTTTAAAGATTTACATTTTGGTCTCCAAAAGGGTGACCGTGTGGCCTTGGTCGGAATCAATGGCACAGGTAAATCAACCTTACTCGCCATTTTAGCAGAGCGAATCTTACCAACCTCAGGAAAAGTTGTAAAAGAAAAAGGTATAAAAATTGGTTTCTTAGAACAGGATCCTGATTTCACAGGATTAAAATCAATCAATGATTTTATTTATAGTACAGACAACGATCAACAACGTCTTATTCGAGAGTACGAGGAGCTGCTATTGGAGACTGATATCGATCAGAAAAAATTAGAAGATCTTACAGAAAAAATAAGTTCATTGAATGCCTGGGAGTATGAGCATAATATTAAGACGATTCTTAATCGTTTAAATATTATGGATTTCCATCAAGACATCAAAAGTCTATCAGGAGGCCAACGAAAACGCCTTGCACTAGCCAAGCTTTTGATAGACGAGCCGGATATTTATATATTAGATGAACCCACCAACCATTTGGATATAGAGACTATTGAATGGCTTGAAAAACTACTAACAACAGGTAGCAAAACCGTTCTTTTAGTAACGCACGATCGCTACTTCTTGGATAATATCTGTACTGAGATTCGAGAGCTGGATAGGGGCAATCTCTTTACCTATAAAGGTAACTATTCTTATTTTCTAGAAAAGAAGTCCGAACGCGAAACTATTGATGCGGTTATGGTTGAGAAAAGCAGAAATCTACTTCGCCGTGAATTGGAGTGGATGCGTCGTCAACCACAGGCACGTGGTACCAAATCCAAATCGCGTATTGAAGCATACTATGACTTGGAAGAAAAATCTAAAGCAATTAAAGGAAACGACTCGGTACAACTCAGTGTAAAAGTAAGCCGACAGGGCTCAAAAATTCTCGAACTAGAACATGTTGCCAAACGTTATGGAGCAAAAGAAATCATACATGATTTTTCATACACCTTTAAAAAAGGTGATCGTATTGGTCTAGCTGGAAAAAATGGTACTGGAAAATCAACCTTTCTTAATTTAATCACGGGAGAAGAAAAACCTGACACAGGGTCTATAGCGGTAGGGGAAACCACAGTATATGGCTACTATAAACAGGGAGGATTGGAAGTAAATGAAAACGATCGAGTACTAGATGTTGTAAAAAATATAGCAGACTATATTGAAATGGCAAATGGGGAAGTAATCACGGCTTCACAGCTGCTAACCCACTTTTTATTTCCTCCTGAAAAACAATTTGGTTTCGTTAACAAATTAAGTGGAGGGGAGAAAAAAAGACTTCAATTAATGCGTGTTTTAATGAAGAATCCAAATTTTCTAATCCTGGATGAACCATCCAATGATTTGGACATTGATACATTAAACGTACTGGAAGATTTTCTTGACAACTACAAAGGAGTACTCATATTAGTATCACACGACAGGTATCTATTAGATAAATTAACGGATCAACTTTTCATTTTTGAAGGAAAGGGGATCGTGCAGATATACAATGGAAATTATGCCGACTTTAAACTTGAACAGGAAGAAATTCAAAAATTAGAAAAGGAAAAACAAAAAAGGATAAGCCAAGAACAGGTAAAGCCAATTGTAAAAGAGGAAAAGAAAAAACTCTCGTACAAGGAACAATTGGAATATAACAAACTAGAAGAAGAAATCGAGAAACTGGAAACACAAGTAGCGTTAAAAACGGAGGAACTAAACCAGGTAACAGATCATCTAAAACTTTCTTCCTTAGCGGAAGAAATTCAATCTATCCAAAAACAGATAGACGACAAATCCGAAAGATGGTTATATCTTGCTGATTTTATGTAAAATTTCACCAGAGGTTTCACGTGGAACACAAAGAAAACGTAAATTTACAAAGAAATAAAAACACCACGTTTCACGTGGAACAAGAATAGAACAATGTTTAAAAAATATAATGTAATTGTCGTTGGTGCGGGGCATGCCGGATGTGAGGCAGCGGCGGCGGCAGCTAACTTAGGCTCGTCCACTTTACTCATCACAATGAATATGGGAGTAATAGCCCAAATGAGTTGCAACCCCGCTATCGGTGGTGTAGCAAAAGGACAAATTGTAAGAGAAATTGACGCTATGGGCGGGTATACGGGTATCATAGCAGATAAATCAACCATTCAATTCCGAATGCTCAATCTTTCGAAAGGTCCTGCTATGTGGAGCCCACGCACGCAAAATGACCGAATGCGTTTTGCTGAAGAATGGAGATTACAATTGGAGTCTCTTCCAAATTTAGATATGTGGCAAGATACCGTAAAAGAAGTTATCGTCAAAAATGGAAAAGCTTGCGGTGTCATCACTGCGATGGGAATAGAAATAGAATCGGACGCCGTGGTACTGACCAATGGAACTTTTCTAAATGGTGTAATTCACATTGGCGATAAAAAATTTGGAGGTGGTAGAACAGGAGAGAAGGCAGCCACAGGTTTAACCGAACAACTTGTTTCCCTCGGTTTCGAATCAGGAAGAATGAAGACAGGGACTCCACCACGCATAGATGGGAGAAGCCTCAACTATGCATTAATGGAAGAACAGTGGGGCGACGTAAAAAGAGGGCGGTTTTCTTATAAAGATGTAGAAATACCTATAGAACAACGCTGTTGTTGGATTACCTACACAAACGATAAAGTTCACGAAATGCTTCGTACTGGGTTTGAAAAATCACCTATGTTTACGGGACGTATCAAAGGATTGGGTCCCCGTTATTGCCCTTCTATAGAAGATAAAATAAATCGTTTTGCCGAGCGTGAAAGACATCAGATATTCGTTGAGCCCGAAGGTTTTAAAACAGTAGAAATCTATGTCAATGGATTCTCGACTTCATTGCCGGAAGATGTACAATTAAAAGCTCTGCAATTAATCCCTGGTTTTGAAAATGCAAAGATGTACCGACCAGGTTATGCCATAGAATACGACTACTTTCCACCAATGCAATTGGATCTAACCCTAGAAACCCAATTGGTGAAACATCTATTTTTTGCAGGACAAATCAATGGGACTACTGGTTATGAAGAGGCCGCCGCTCAAGGTTTCCTAGCCGGGATAAATGCGCATCAACGCATCAACGATGATAAGGAACTTATTCTAAAACGATCCGAATCTTATATAGGTGTATTGGTCGATGATCTCGTAACAAAAGGAACTGAAGAGCCGTACCGTATGTTTACATCAAGAGCAGAACATCGTCTACTTTTGCGCCAGGACAATGCTGATATTCGCCTAACCCCATTAGCTTACAAATTGGGATTAGTAGGAGAAGAAAGGCTCAAAAAAGTGCAAGACAAAATTGATAACTCAACTAAAATAATTGAGTATCTAAAACAAAATTCAACCAATGTCGAAAAGATGAATGCAGTGTTAGCAGAAGTTGGCTCGAGCGCTCTTCCTCAGAAAACAAGGTTGAGTAATGTACTTGCGAGACCACAAGTTGGTATCCAAGATATTCTGAAAGGAGATGAAGGCTTTGCACACTATGTATCCCAATTTGATAACGACACCGTCGAACAAGCAGAGATCAATCTCAAATATGAAAGCTATTTCGATAAAGAAATGGAAATAGTTAATCGTATGAAGAAGATGGAAGATAGAGAAATAAACCCTGACTTCGACTACAGCTTGCTAACGTCATTATCCATTGAGGCAAGACAAAAGCTGTCAAAGGTTAAACCACGTACATTGGGGCAAGCTTCAAGAATCTCGGGTGTCTCACCCTCTGATATCACAGTATTGATGGTACATATGAGCTAAATAACTGATATACAAATATTTACATAATAAACATTACATAGCTTAAAATAAGCGATTTAAGACAATATTCTATTTTTTATGACAACTTCTTTAAGAGAAAATAAAAGTGGTTCAAAAAGGCTAAAAAGTAGCTTAAAAACAAGATTACTTATTTTAAGCATGTTTATTATGCTTATTGGCTTGTCTATACAATGTGCAAGCATACAGCAACCTACGGGAGGACCAAAAGATTCCATTCCGCCGAAAATACTACTGGAAAGCCCTACGAATTTTTCGAAGAATTTTACAGCAAAAAAAATAGTTATCACTTTCGACGAATATATCAAACTGGCAAATCAACAAAAAGAATTTAGTATCACACCAGACATGGGGAGTAACCCAGAATTCAAGGTCAAGAAAAAAAAATCTAGAAATTACCTTACCTGATTCCCTAGAAAAAAATACAACTTACAGCATATATTTCGGTAAAGGACTAGTCGACTATAATGCAGGAAATGCACTGGTCAATTATGCTTATGTATTCGCAACAGGAGACAAAATAGATTCACTCAGTATATCCGGTAATGTAAAAAGCGCTGTGACCAAAGAGGTCCAAAAAGATGTTAAAGTCTTATTGATCCCAATTAGCCAAGACTCCATTTTCGGGAAGAAGAAAGCGAATATATTTACGACAACGGATACTGCAGGCAATTACAAACTAAACAATTTAAGAGAAGGAACCTATCGCATTTACGCACTTCAAGAAAAGAACAATGATAGGATCTATAATGGCGCTGATGAAGAAATAGGTTTCCTAAAAGACTCTATCGTGCTAACGCGGGACTTAAACAATATCAATTTGGAGATATTCAAAGGAACCCCAAAAAAGTTTAGAACGCAAGAGAAGAAATTTGAAAAAAATGGAAGTATACTACTTATTTTTAACAGGCGAGTGGACAAACCCAAACTCAATATCCTAAATGATGAAGTAAACAACAAGGATAAAATAGTACGCTTTTCAAATACATCAGACTCCGCTACTTTGTTTATTCCAAATTTAAAAATAGACTCCCTAAAGTTAGTTCTGACAGAAAATGAAAAACCATTGGACACCATTCTAATCAGAAAAGGGAATGTAAAAATAGAGCAGACAATTGAGCCAATTTTTACCCCAAATAATGGGCGAGTCGATCGGATTACACACCTTCAGGTATCTGCATTTACACCGATCAAGAATATCGATAAAACCAAGTTGAAATTCAAAGAGGACTCATTGGTCCGAACCAATTACCAACTTGCCGTTGATACAGCGAATACCAATATCTACCATATTCGATATAATTGGAGAAAAGATAAAAAGTACCAAATTGAGTTTACAGAAGGCGCCATAACAGGCTATTTTGGCGAGCAAAATAAAGAGAAAAAGCTGGATTTGACTTATGACGATAGTGAAAACTATGGGGATCTGACATTTGATTTTACAGATCTAGATAGCAATACCACATATCTGGTAGAGCTAATCAATGAGAAAAAAGATAAAGTCTATCGCGTCGACAAAATAAACATGAACAATCCGACCGTCGTATACAAACAGTATCCAGGAGGAAAGTATAGCATACGTGTAATTCGCGACGACAATGATAATGGAATCTGGGATACCGGAGATGTCGAAAAGAAAACCTTTCCGGAACCTGTAATATATCTAAATAAAGTATTTACGATACGTGCTAATTGGGAACAAAAAGATAGCTTTTCATTGAATGGCCTCAAAAAAGAATAAGTGAGGCCATTCTAAAATAATAATTTAAAATATTGCTAATTCGATTAAGCTAAAACCAAGAGCTATACAGAACATAATTATGTGGTAGCTGCTGCAATAGATCTTTCTGCTCTTCAGTAAGTGCCTTTATCTTTTTCGCAGGTACCCCGGCATATAGAAATCCCGATTCACAGCGGGTGTTTTCTAACACCACTGCTCCAGCTGCTACAATAACATTCGATTCAACAATAGCATTATCCATAACGATAGCTCCCATACCAATGAGCACATGGTCTTCCAAAATACATCCATGTACCATAGCCTGGTGGCCTATACTTACATAATTTCCAATCGTTGTACCGCATTTCTTATAGGTACAATGTATAACAGCACCATCTTGAATATTCGTATAATTACCAATACGAATATAATTGACATCTCCACGTATTACAGCGTTAAACCATACCGAACAGTGATGCCCAATCTCTACATCGCCTACAATCGTTGAATTAGGTGCTAAGAAGCATTCTTCGGCTATCAATGGAGATTTATCCAAAACAGGTAAAATAAGTGCCATATTCCTTAAAAAATTGTATCCTGTAGTACTTCCGAATGTTTCGGGTAGTCCGTTGTATAATGCAATCCCCTACTTTCTTTCCTCAACATAGCTGATTTTGTCACAATATAAGCTACTTGAATAACATTACGCAATTCACACAATTTAACAGAAAGCCTGGTATTTCGATAGAATTCTTCTGTCTCCTCATACAATAAATGTAAACGCTTTAGGGCTCTTTCCAGCCTAAAATCGGAACGCACAATACCAACATAGTCACTCATAATCTTTTGGCATTCGCGCAAATTATGACTTACTAAAATATCCTCATTTGAAAGTGAAGTTTTAGAATCATCCCATTCCGGAACGTCAACAATATGGTTAATCAATCCTATCGACTTTGTGGCGTCTAAGAAAATACGATGCGCATAAACAAGTGCTTCAAGAAGTGAATTAGAAGCCAATCTGTTTGCACCATGTAGTCCAGTAGAAGAACATTCACCGCAAGCATATAAATTAACAAGGCTACTGCGTCCAAAATCATCGACATAGATACCCCCGCAGAGGTAATGGGCCGCCGGTGTAACTGGTATAAAATCCTTCGCCATATCCAGCCCGATCGAAAGGCACTTTTCATAAATGTTTGGAAAATGCTTGATAATATCCTGTTTATCCCGATGCGTAATATCGAGGTAAACATAATCTATACCTGATTTCTTCATCTCGGCATCAATAGCTCTAGCAACGATGTCTCTTGGTGCCAAAGAAGCACGTTCATCGTACTCCTCCATAAAAGATTCACCATTGACCCTCCTTAAAATCCCCCCAAATCCACGTACAGCTTCGGATACCAAAAATGCAGGCGAATCCTTTGGATTATATAAAGAAGTAGGGTGAAATTGCATAAACTCCATATTACGTACCTTACCTTTTGCCCGATACACCATTGCTATACCATCTCCAGTCGCGATAGTTGGATTTGTTGTACTTGAATAAACATGACCGGCTCCGCCAGAGGCCATCACGGTGACCTTACTCAAAATCTGATCTACTAAATGTGATGAGGTATTAAAAGCGTAAATTCCATAACAGGTAATGTCTTCCCTATTTTTATCCACGTACTCACCCAGATGATGCTGTGTAATCAAATCAATGGCAAAGTAATGTGTTACAATTTCAACATTGGGATCACTATGTGCTTGAGCCAATAATGCACGCTCTATTTCGTAACCAGTTATATCTTTATAATGTAAAATACGATGAGCTGAATGTCCCCCCTCTTTTGCCAGGTCATACAAGCCCGATTCCTCCTTGTCAAATGATGTCCCATATGAAATAAGTTCTGCTATCCGTTCCGGTGCTTCTCTTACTACGTTTTCCACAATTTCAACATCGCATAAACCATCCCCAGCAATCTGAGTATCAATGATATGCTTTTCAAAGCTATCTGACTTATCCACAACGGCAGCCACTCCCCCTTGCGCATATTTTGTATTAGACTCATCCTCATTGGACTTAGTGACTATCAATACTTTACCGAATTTCGATGCCTTTAAAGCAAAGCTCAATCCAGCAATACCTGATCCAATGACCAAAAAATCTACCTTTCTATCTGCCATATAAATTAAAATTCACAAACTATCCCCAAAAGTGACGATTCAAATTAACGAAAAATGTGGAAAACGTGTAAATAAAAGGTTAAATAAAAATGAAAAGTATTTAACAATTCACAAATCCCCTATTTTGAAGCCTTATTTCTAAAATTTTTCCGCACAAAAATCCATAGATTTCCACATTTTCTAAACAAAAACTATTCAACAAAAATATATGGAAAATAAAAAATGCGATAAATTAGAATTTTAGAAATCAGCTCTTTAATAGATAAATCCTGTTGAAAAATTGTTGAAAACTCTTTAAAAACCTAAAATCAAAATTGAAATAACCTAATTTATACCACTTTTCCACACCATAATAAACAATAAGAGATTTTCTATTTTAAATAATTAGTATTTATTGAAAAAAAAAGATTGTGGAATACGTTCGAAAATCTTTTTTTAGTTTTGTCAAGTTCGATTAGAGCCCGTTAGGTTTCGATATCCGGGAATTATGGAGTCCCCTATTGAAATATTTAATTCTAATTGAGTTTATATTATTTTTTTAATTTCCTATTGACTTTTAAAGCGCTTTAGGATCGGATATTTATTTTATTTTTTTTTACATATGGATTTAAAGTAATTTCAGCGCGTTATTTATAATTTTTTTAAGAAAAAATTCATTTAAGCCGTTTTATACTTGGATATTTTCCCTTATGGGATCTTATTTCAATTTTATCGGATTGTAACTGATGGAAATCGATAAAGAAAAGGTTTGACTTTCATTTTCGTGCTATGAGATATCAATATTTCTGGCTTTCAACGAGATAAATTCTTTTATTGAATTCTAATAGCTACTAATCTATGCTTTAAAAATTTCTTTGAAAAAGGCAATTTAGTTGATTTTACTATTTGGATTTTAAGTCGCTTTAGGTTTGCTTATTTGCTTTTTTTTTAAAAAAATATTTGAATATGGTCTTGTCAACGAGTTAAAATTTGAGTACGGAATTTTTATAACTTTATCAGCAAATTTTTCAAAATGAACGGTAATGCTTATTGGAATTTTTTATTCCTGATCGGGTTATTGTATTCGGATTGGCTATAATATCCGTTTGGTTTTGGCGTAATTGAATTTTAAACAGAATCTCAAGGTTATTGTTTGAAAATAAACCCGCTCAAAATTGGATATTTTTACAAAATTTGTTTTCAGTGCTTTTTATTGCATTCTATGCGTTTAAATGGTGAACTGCTTGCGATCTAAGTGAAATTTTAAGATTAGCTTGTTTATAATGTTGGATTGCAAATAATTTCTTCAAATAATTTATTGTAGAACAAACAATCTTACTATATTTGCAGCCCAACATCCATTAGATGGAGTAATTATCCAAATTTGGATCTGTGAGATTCGAATATTCTGGATCATTGTTATAAAGAATCTTTTTATATCATTCTCAGGGCGTATTTTTCTAAAATAAAGCTCTTATAGATTGAATATATTGACTTCTTTCGCTGTTTGTTTTGAATATTTAATTCTAAGCGACTAACTTGCATTGAAATTGTTTTGTCAATCCCATATTCAGTGTTATCTTTTAATATTATTTATCTATTTAAGTATGAAGCGGTTTAGTTCACCAAATTTAATATAAATTTGAGAATTTATATTTTTTTAAGAATTTAAATTTCGTTCTTATATTAATTAATTACTTTTAAGTTTTATTTACTGTTTTTTTGTAATTTATTCGATAATTATCGCTAAATGCTCGGTCTAGCCGGATATACGTTCCGATTTTGTTATATTGAGCTTTGAGGGGGCTATTTACTGGATTTTTATCCGGATACTAGGTATAATTGATTTTATTTTGGCAGAATTCATCATTGATTCTTAAATTTTGTAAAATTAAATTGTAAAAATTTTATCAAACCCTCTTAGAATTAGATAAATGCACAATCTTAGCTTATGGTGGCCAATATTTAATTCTCATCCACTTTATTTTGGATGTTGTACGTGTCATTTAGTTGTTTATTTCAATTTCCGCGAATTAGTCTCTTTTAGATTCGCTTCTACTCGACTCTTTTAGATTTTCTTATAAATATTCAATTCTTATAGGGTTTATTTGAACTATTTGATTCAACGCTATTGACCCTGAATTAGCGTAAATTTACCTCGCTACATTCCTATATTCATTTCTACAAGCTGCTAGTATTTTTATACGAAAATGTAACAGCGCTTATTCCAGATTATTGTTTTGTATTGATTGTCTCTGACGTATTTTTATTGCTGAAATTAGATTTTCGCCCAATTCTGGCCTTCGTTGCTGTTTGTGGTTGGTAAACAGAAAATATATAAACTTCAAATATTTGCGATTAGAATGGCATATTTAGGGAAGGTAATGATACAATATGCTATAGACGATTCTCAGAGCGTTTATTTTGTTTTCGAAGATATTTTGTAGGCGTTCAATGCTGCAGGCACCTACAGTTTGCTCCAATTTTACAAAATAAACCCGCTGAGAATTTAATATAAAATTTTAGATCAATCCAGAATCCATTAATCTCTCCTATATGAGCTTAAAAACGTTTTTTAAGCAGAAATGTTAATAAATAAAGCTTCCTTTTGTGCTATATTTTTCATTGTTTTGTAATATGCCTAAAAACGTTCCTTAGGCTATGAAGGTTGGATCTGGATGAAACTGATTTTCGAAGATCGAAATAATGTGAAATAAACCCCTTCAGCTTTTGCTATAAATGAAGAGTTTGAATAGTTTCCTAAATATTCAAGTCTAAAAGAGTTTATATGGGCGTAATATTGTGTAATTAAACTTTATATAAATTAATTTAACTATTAATACTTATAAACGTTTGTTTTGTATTTTTTAATAGGTATTTCGCTGTCAGTGCTGCAAGATCATTTAATTGGGCAACAGTTGCAGTTGTTCGATCAAATTTCAAAACTGACATTATCCAGTAAGCTGAGCTTGGAAGATCCGCTGTAATCTATTATTGATTAATAAGAGGCTTTATATCAGTATTTTATCTGTTATTATCTAATAATGAATCACATCCAGGCAAGCGGTATATTACCACGACCTGATTAATTTGCTTTTAATTGACTTTTATATATCTAACAATGCTTATTTTTGCTGTTCATAAAAGTTGAAACTACTCGCATGGAAATTGTAAATTATGAGCTTCAAGCAAAAGGTTATATCGATGCTCCGATTGATCCCTCACTGGATTTGATTAAAGAGATCCAACGGTTAAAGAAAGAAAAGAACGCTGTCATCTTGGCTCACTATTATCAAGAGTCTGAAATTCAAGATATAGCGGATTATATAGGAGATAGCCTTGGTTTATCCCAGGAAGCTGCGAAAACTGATGCAGATGTAATTGTTTTTGCTGGAGTACATTTCATGGCTGAGACGGCTAAAATACTTTCACCAACGAAAAAGGTTCTTCTGCCAGATGCCAAAGCGGGTTGTTCGCTATCAGATTCTTGCCCACCGCATCTTTTCGCTAAATTTAAGGAACAATATCCTGATCATTTGGTCATCACTTATGTAAACTGTACGGCGGAATTGAAAGCGCTTTCCGATATCGTATGTACCTCTAGTAACGCTGTTCAGATCGTAGAGAGCCTGCCAGCGGATCAGAAGATCATTTTTGGCCCCGATCGTAATCTCGGAGCATACGTTAAAAAGAAAACAGGACGAGATCTTGTGCTTTGGAATGGTGCATGTATGGTCCATGAAATTTTTTCTCAAGATAAAATTGATCGTTTGAAAAGCGAGCATCCGGAGGCTAAGTTTATTGCCCATCCGGAGTGTGAAGATCATATACTGGCGATAGCCGATTATGTAGGATCGACTGCGGGCATGCTTAAATTTACCCAGACCGATTCGGCCCAAGCTTATATTGTTGCTACAGAATCAGGTATTCTCTACCAAATGCAAAAAGCAAGTCCACATAAGACTTTTATTCCTGCGCCTCCTAATAATGCCTGTGCATGTAATGACTGCCCGCATATGAAGCTTAATACGCTTGAGAAGCTATACAACTGTCTGAAGTATGAATCGCCCGAAATCCTCCTTCCAGAGGATGTTATTCTCAGAGCCCAGCGTCCTATTGAACGTATGTTGGAAATATCGGCAAGTTTAGGCTTATAGAAATTTGCATAATTTTTGATCATAACCAAGATAATAACTGATTGGTTTTCAATGATCATCAACAGCTTCATTAAGCCGCTTATATGTGCTGCAATGAAAAGAGTCTAATGTATAAGCAGGGGAGCCATTGGTCTTATAGTAAAACTTATTTTGTAATGCCATCCGGATATATCTCTGGGAGATGATTATCAGCTGGCATTATCCATATTAAACTTTTAAACTTTTTAACATGTTTGATTTTGATAACACCGAGCGAACCAATTTGGAAGAAATGGGTGAGTTCGGTTTGATTGATTATATAAAAAAAGCTGTAGAATTAACAGAAAAATCCACAATTAAAGGGATTGGCGATGATGCTGCTGTTCTAGATTTTGGAGGTAAAAAAACCTTGATATCTACTGATCTACTGTTGGAAGGGATTCATTTTGATCTTAGATATGTTCCGTTAAAACATCTAGGTTACAAAGCTGTTCAGGTCAATTTGAGCGATATTTACGCGATGAATGGAATAGCTTCGCAAATTACCTTTTCAATAGGTCTGTCCTCAAAATTTCCATTGGAAGCTGTAGAAGAGATTTATCAGGGAGCATTGATTGCCTGTAAGAAATATAATGTCGACTTAATTGGCGGCGACACCTCGGCTTCAGCCCAAGGCTTGGTTATTTCTGTGACAAGCATAGGTTATGCTGATGCAGATCAGATCGTTTATCGTAGTGGTGCGCAGGAAGGTGATCTCTTGTGTGTGTCTGGTGATCTAGGGGCAGCTTATATGGGCTTACAGCTCTTGGAGCGTGAAAAGGATATCTATTTAGAAAATCCCAATGTACAGCCAGATTTAGAGGGAAAGGATTATATCGTTGAACGTCAATTGAAACCTGAAGCCCGGAAAGACATTATTGAATTATTTGCCAAGCTAGGGATCAAGCCAACAGCGATGATGGATATTTCAGACGGGCTTGCATCGGAAATTCTACATATTTGCAGGCAATCTGACAAAGGTTGCAGATTATATGAGGAAAAGATTCCATTGGATCAGATGACTTATGATACGGGGCGGGAATTTGGTATTGATCCAACCGTAGCTGCACTTAATGGTGGTGAAGATTATGAACTACTGTTCACAATAGCTCAGGCTGATCATGATAAAATCAAAAACTTACCGGATATTAGCATTATTGGTTATATGACCCCAAGTACTGAAGGCTGTGAAATGATTTCCAAATCAGGGAATCTTTATCCGATAACAGCCCAGGGTTGGAATGCTTTTAAGAAAAAAGATTAATACGAAAAAGACCTGTTCAAAACAGGTCTTTTTTTATGCTTCTTGCTCCTCAAGCCGGAGTTCCTCTACCTCATTTGGATCTCTTTGCCCTACATTGAAATTGTTATAGCCTAAGCCGACTTCGATCTGTAATAATCTCTGTTGCAGCATTTCAAGAATTGCTAAAAAGTTATAGACAAACTGTATTTTATTTTCTGAGTTTTTAAGAATTTCTTGAAAATCTAATTTTTTATTGATTTCAATTAGTTCGGCTATTGCTTTCTTCTGTTGTTCAATGGTGTATGGATATTTGACAACTGTATGTGTTACTTCTGGGGGACGATTACGGAATTGATACATCATTTGCTCGTAAATCATCATTAGACTATAAAGGTCGAAGCTATCCAAATTTTCTCCGGTAGAATCTAATTTTAGTCTTTGTTGGATATCATAGCGTATGTTGCCTCGATTGTATAGTTTGAGACGATCCTCCTCCAAGACTCTCAAATCTTCACAGGTCTCTTTAAATTGCTTATAGAGAATAAGTTTTTGAACAAGATCTTCTCTAAGATCGATTTCATTCTCATTTTCATCTAGATCTAGACGAGGCAAGAGCATTTTAGCTTTAATACGCATCAATGTCGAAGCAACAAAGATAAACTCGCTTGCCATTTCCATATTGAGCGCTTGCATTTGGCTCACATACGATAAAAAGTCATCTGTAATCTTTGAAATCGGTATATCGTGGATATTTAATTCATCCCGTTCGATAAAAAATAATAATAAATCAAAAGGTCCCTCAAATTGAGGAAGCTTGATTTCGTAGCCTTCTTCTACTTGCATATCTTATACAAATTTACATATAAAATCTTTTGGAATAACTTCGATACAAACTATTCATTATTTTATTTGTTGTACCTCAATATGTAAATGCGATTTAATTTTAAAGATTAAATAAAATTGTCGTTACTTTGTACGAACATATCATGTAAATAGCAGTACTATGCAGTTTGAGGCTGGAGAACTATTAAGTAAAATAAACGATCCCTCTGATCTTAAAAAGCTAAAGGAAGACCAATTAGAACAGTTAAGTCAGGAATTACGTCAATTTATTATTGATCAGGTTTCGGTTAATGGTGGTCACTTTGCAGCAAGTTTGGGAGTCGTCGAGTTAACGGTGGCGTTACATTACGTAATGAATACCCCATACGATCAATTGATCTGGGATGTAGGTCATCAGGCTTATGGACATAAAATCCTAACAGGTCGCCGGGATATATTTCATACAAATAGAATTGAGAACGGGATTTCGGGCTTTCCGAACCGTTTTGAATCTAAATACGATGCATTTGGTGTTGGTCACTCATCAACATCTATTTCTGCTGCGCTGGGTATGGCTGTTGCCTCTCAGATAAAAGGCGAGAAAGACCGTCAGCATATTGCTGTAATCGGTGATGGTGCCTTGACGGGAGGAATGGCATTTGAAGCATTGAATCATGCTGGAATTTCTAAATCAAATCTTTTGGTGATCTTAAATGATAACTGCATGTCGATAGATCCGAATGTTGGTGCATTAAAGGAGTATTTGACAAGCATTACCACCTCTAAGCGATACAACAGATTTAGAGACGATATAGCAGCAGTATTGACAAAGATTTCAGAAGTTGGTCCCAATGCACTTGGCATTGCCAAAAAGCTTGAAAAAAGCATAAAGGGAACTTTGCTGAAAAATGCTAATCTATTTGAATCTTTAAATTTTAGATACTTTGGGCCAGTTGACGGGCACGATGTTAAAAAATTGGCTAAAACGCTAGAAGATCTTAAACACATACCAGGTCCCAAATTATTACATGCTGTCACTATCAAAGGAAAGGGCTTTGCGTTGGCGGAGAAAGACCAGACGAAGTGGCACGCTCCAGGTTTATTTGATAAAATTACCGGTGAGATCAAGAAGTCTTCGAATGATAAACCGGTGGCTCCCAAATTTCAGGATGTCTTTGGACATACCTTGGTGGAGCTTGCAGAAGCGAATGATAAGATTGTGGGTATAACACCTGCAATGCCATCCGGTTCTTCCATGAATATTATGATGAAAGCTATGCCTGAGCGTGCATTTGATGTCGGTATTGCTGAACAACATGCTGTTACTTTCAGTGCTGGACTTGCAACTCAGGGACTATTGCCATTTTGTAATATTTATTCATCGTTTATGCAACGGGCCTATGATCAGGTAATCCATGATGTTGCATTGCAAAATCTGAACGTCGTTTTCTGTTTAGACCGTGCGGGCGTGGTAGGAGCGGATGGTGCGACACACCATGGAGCTTATGATATCGCATTTATGCGCTGTGTTCCAAATATGACGGTTTCTGCGCCGATGAATGAGGAAGAGTTACGAAATTTAATGTATACAGCTCAGTTACCCAATAAAGGTCCATTTGTTATTAGATATCCTAGAGGAAATGGTGTTATGCCAGACTGGCGTCGCCCGTTTACGGAAATTGAAATTGGAAAAGGACGTCTTATAACAGATGGGGAAGAGCTTGCTATATTGAGCTTTGGCGCTATAGGAAATGAAGCCGTTAAAGCGGTACAGCAGTTGAATGAATTAGGGATACACCCAGCACATTATGATCTTCGATTTGCTAAACCATTAGATGAAGTCTTACTCCATCAGGTCTTTAAAAAGTTTGATAAAATTATCACGGTTGAAGATGGAAGTTTACAAGGGGGAATAGGTTCCGCTGTATTGGAGTTTATGGCAGATCACGGATATCATAGCCAAGTGGTTCGTTTAGGTATTCCGGATAAGATCATTGAGCATGCTGAACAAAATGCACAGTGGAAGAATGCCCACTACGATGCGAATGCGATCATAGCAGAAGCTAAAAAACTTTGTAATGGAAAATTGACCAGTTCAATGGTCGGATAAAAGTTATATACTATAGAAACAAAAAAGGAGATCCATATGGACCTCCTTTTTTGTTTCTATAGTATAGCTTTTTTTGGAGCTCACAATTAATCTCATATGTTACAATATGTTTTTTTCTTTCGGATAAATTATAAAGATTTTTGTTTTACAGTTGGACATAAATAAGTTGAATCGTCCATTAGCAATGATGTTAAGTTGGCTTTAAATTCTTATAAATTTAATATTAAAAATATATGAACTAAAGATTGTAATTAGCTATTATTTTGGTTAATTTAGATTTAGACCTTAAGGACTGAGACGTAGTTAGTTTGCTACTTTTTTTGTTCTTTTTTTTCAAATAAATTTGGAATGTTAATAATTATTTTTAGAGATCAATTTTAGCGCTAGTTTTCCACAATTTTACATAGTAAATATCTGATATATAATGGTTTATTAATTATTTTATATTTTAGTTTTTTAGCTGATATTTTTTTGTCATCTTCGTTCTCAGAGAAAGTTATCAACATATTTTTTGTCGCGTATTGTAAATCAACTTATTAACAATTTTAGAATGGAAAAAACGTATTCAAGTGTCTGGAATAATTGTCTTTCGATTATCAAAGATAATATACCAGCGCAAAGTTTCAAGACCTGGTTTGAACCTGTGAAAGCAGTCCGTTTGGAGGGTGACGTTTTGACTATTCAAGTGCCTAGCTTATTTTTTTATGAGTGGCTGGAAGAACACTATGTAGGAATTCTTCGTAAGACCGTAAAGAAATTTTTAGGAGAACAAGGTAGATTGGAATACAATATTGTAGTGGAGAAGTCTTCAGCTTCTCATCCCTATACGACTAATCTTCCATCGAATGGCAATGGAGCAGAAGGGAAAAGACAATCTATCCCTGTACCGGTATCTTTAAATAGAGATATCAAAAATCCATTTGTTATTCCTGGATTGAAAAAATTGCAGGTTGATCCGCAATTGAATCAAAACTACACATTCGAAAATTTTATCGAAGGTGAATGTAATCGTCTTGCTCGTTCAGCAGGTTATGCTGTAGCGAATAAGCCGGGAGGTACTTCATTCAACCCTTTGATGATTTATGGTGATGTTGGTTTGGGAAAGACACACCTTGCCCAAGCAATCGGAAATGAAATCAAGAGAAATCTTCCCGATAAACTGGTCATTTATGTGTCTTGTGAGAAATTCTGTCAGCAGTTTGTGGATTCATTGAAAAATAATACAATCAATGATTTCGTTAACTTTTATCAAGCAATGGATGTCATCATTATGGATGATGTACATAACTTTGCCGGTAAAGAAAAAACACAGGATATTTTCTTCCATATTTTTAATCATTTGCATCAATCTGGAAAGCAAATTATTTTGACTTCAGACAAAGCACCTAAGGATTTAGCTGGTTTGGAGGAACGTTTGCTTAGTCGTTTTAAATGGGGATTATCTGCAGATATTCAGATTCCTGATCTTGAGACGAGAATGGCAATTTTGAAGAAGAAGATGTATTCCGATGGTATTGATTTACCTGAAAATGTAGTGGAATACGTCGCAACACAGATCGATAACAGCGTTCGTGAATTGGAAGGAGCCATGGTTTCATTATTGGCTCAGTCTACTTTGAACAAAAAAGAGATCGATTTGGGCTTAGCAAAATCGATGTTGAAGAATTTTGTGAAGAATACCCATAAGGAAATTTCAATGGACTTTATTCAAAAATTAGTCTGTGAATATTTTGAAGTTCCTGTGGATATGGTTAAATCGAAAGTTAGAAAGCGTGAAATCGTGCAGGCCAGGCAAATTTCGATGTACCTAGCAAAAGCACATACCAAATCTTCACTAAAATCGATCGGAGCATTCTTCGGAGGAAGAGACCACTCGACAGTCATTTATGCCTGTCAAACCGTAGAGGATTTAATTGAAACTGACAAGAAATTTAAAACTTATGTAAGTGACATTATGAAAAAATTAAAATCTTAATGTCAATTATCGTAAGTAAAGCACTAGAAGGGCTGTCCATATTACTTGGACAGCCCTTTTTTAATGTATTTAAGGCCCTGTAAGGCATAAAAAAGCCTCTGGATATGCCATTACATATCCAGAGGCTTTTCATTCGTTCTCGAATGGTTATTGTTGTTGTTGATTGCTCTGTCCGTTACCGGATTCTTTTTGTTCTGTTGTTTCTTGTGTTGCCGGAATGTTTACCGGAGGTCGCTCAGTTACATATTTCTGATAAGCAACTTTTTGTTCATCTGTTAGCAACTGTGCTATTTTAGTATCTGACTCAACCTGTATTTTGGCAATATTCTCCTTTTTGACGTCAACCTTAGTCGTCGAGTCCTGAATGACAGCCGCTATAGCCTTTTCTTGATCCAATACGATTGTTGATACCGCAGTTTTCTGCTCGTCATTTAATGTCAGCTTTGTGACTAATTCAGTCACTACCTTTGTTGCATTTTCTTCCGGTGTTGTTTGTGTTTGTTGTGCAAATGTTAGGCCCATCGCTAGAAAGAAACCTATGCCTGCTAAAAATAACTTTTTCATGATGTTCAATTTTAGATGAAATTATTCAATGTTTTTCTGCTACCTAATTTTACTTTGTTGTCGATTATTGACCAGATTCAGTTTTCGTAGGCTCAGCTGTGGTCGGCACGCCTTTAGCTGGTCTTTCAGTTATGACTTTTTGATAAAGCGATTTCTGATCTTCGGTAAGTAATTGACTGACTTTGGTATCTACTTCAGTCTGTAGCTTATTAAGTGCTTCGCTTTTCGCTTGAGGAGAAGACCCAGTATCTTTTACTATTGTCTGTTCTGCTTTTACCTGATCCAATAGAATGGTTGATACCGCAGTTTTTTGCTCATCATTCAGATGCAGTTTCTGTACAAGTTCAGTCGTTGCTTTAGCAGCTGCATCCTCGGGACTACCCTGTTGTGCAAACGTCAGGCTAAGCGTCAAACAAAATCCTATTCCTGTTAAAATTAGCTTTTTCATATCTATTGTATTTAAAAAGTTACAATTAAACGATCTTGCTATAAAAACTCGGAAAGGGTATTTATATTGTATCAACTATGTTACTTTAACAAAGTTTTAACATTAACTGATTGTAATTCATTGAAATACGGGTTTTGATATGTGATGTGAAATGCAAAAATTGATGATATCGCTGTTATTGCACTGTTAACAGGATCGATAAAGTTAGACGAGCTTAATTGTGATGACAACGTCAGAATAGAACTGAACGTGACATAAAAAAGGCCTTGTCAAAAAACAAGGCCTTTTCTAAGATAGCTTTATTAATTGTCGGAACGTTTAGACATTCTTTCTTTCATTTTTTCTTGTTGTTCGTCAAATAGCTTAGCTTGGTCTGGAGTAAGCCATGATTTGATTTTGGTTGTTTGTATTTCCTGAAGCTGCTTAAATTTTTCCATACTCGCTTTTCGATCTCCACCATCATTTCGAAGAGCAGCCCGTTGTTGAGCCTGACTTAATGTAAGGTTATAGATCGAATCTTTTTGCGTTTGATTTAGGCTTAATAATTTGTCTAAATGCTCTACGCGCATTTTAGCTTGTTCTTCAGGACTACGTTGCTGACGTTGTTGGGCAAAAACTCCTGTAGCACTTAAAAATAGACAAGCTACTGCCATTAAAATTTTCTTTTTCATCTTTGTATAGTTTATATCATGAGTGCCGAATATCGGGTATACACTCAATTTGTTCATTATAGACAGAGCGAAAACTTTTGAGATTCTCTGTTTACATATAGAATATAAATTTGATGAAAAAGTTTAGTATAGCATCTGATCTTAACAAAATTTAAGGTTGATTAACACTTTGAGCCACTGCATTATATAGCCTTTCATGGAATATTTCCTGTTGGATAGGGTCGTGAAATTGAAGACCGATCGGCAGATAAGCCAAATCAATTGCAGTAAATTGCTGTTTAAAAGGTTTTAGTCGCTGAAAGTCCTTTTCAGTTGTCAATACGATCTTTTTGCTGCTCGCCAGATCGTGGTAAGATTTTGCAATTTGATTGATATCCGATTCAGTAAAAGAATGATGATCTTTAAAGGAAATGTGTTGGATTGAATTGGTTTTGTTTTGGAGATAATCTACTAAGGGTTGAGGTTTAGCAATACCCGTAACCAAAATAATATCTTTGCCTTTGACATCGATTAGATTTCCTTTACTATTGATGGGTTCAAGATAGTCGATATAGCTAAATACTATTAAAGCTTCTTTGTTATAATACCTGATTTTGTTTTCTATCCGTTTTTTTTTGCTCATTAGAAAGATCAATAGGACATTTCGTAATCGTTATGATCTGTGCGCGTTTAGCCTCCATAAGGAGATCCCTAAAGTTTCCTGTGGGAAATACGAACATAGGGTGAGAAAATGATAAAAAATCAAATAATAATATATTGAAAAGAGGCGATAATTTTCGGTGTTGATAAGCGTCGTCCAGAATAATAAGTTGATGAGTTGACTGAAGTTTTTCAACTCCAGTACAACGATCCTCACAAACCGCAACTGTGATCGCTGGAAATTTGTTTTTGAACTGTAAGGGTTCATCACCGACATCCGTAGCCGATGAATCCGTCTGTACCAAAAAGAAACCTTTGGTGCTACGTCCATATCCTCGACTGAGTATTGCCGTTTTAAAGTGGTCTTTAAGACTTGAGACTACAAATTCAGTCATTGGGCTTTTTCCTGTACCACCTACGGCAAGATTTCCTATAACAACGGTTGGAATGTCAAAAGACCGCGATGGAAGCAGCTTAAAATCATATAATCGATTTCTTATCCACACCACAAGGGCATAGATGATGGTAAAAGGAAATAATAGATATCGTAATAAGCGTATCATTTTGGAACAACGGTTAACCCTACGTCTGTGATTTCTTTCAACGGATTTTCTTTCATGTTCTGTTCGATGGAAATCGTATAAATTCCTGTATCCGGAAATAGGTAATCTTTATGGATGATGGATTGATTGTTATACAAGCTACCGGAGGATTTTCCGAGCCATTTTCCATCCGGTCTGGCCATTTTTATTTCTTTACGAAAAGTATATTGCTTTTTACCTGGGCCTCGTTGGTAAATAAGTACAAAAAGATTGGAAAAAGCATATTCCGGTGTATGACGGACATCCATCAATACGTCATATCGTTTGGTCTTGTCGCTGATATGAAATTGAAAACTAGGCGGTGATGTATTCAGCCAAGCTTTATTATCAATGGGTTTATTTTCATTTATGACAAAAGTTTGGTCACAAGAACACCCTATGCCAATACATAACAAACCAATCAGGAAAGGAGAGCTTTTGAGTTTCATGTTTATTTATAAAAAGAATATGCCTAATGGGTTAAAATTAGGCATATTTTTTTTATTCTGCTTTCGGTGCAGCATTGTTGTTATTACCTTTGTTTTTATTCCGATGGCGATTGAAGCGCTTTTTGGGTCTGTTATTAGATCCTTCTTTATTCTCTTTATTCGCGCTTGGAGCTCCAGCATCGGTCGAAATCTGAGGTTTAGTACTTTGTCTAGGTGTACTTTGTTCGGACTTCTCAGTTTTTTGTCCAGCCTTACTTTCAGGTTTGACAGTATTGCTTTTGGATTTTCTTTTTTTCTTTCTTTTATTCCGGTCATCAAGTCGAGTTAAGCTATCCTGTCCGACTACATTTTCGTAATCGTAATTGATATTTTTCTCTTCTCTGACTTCATCGTTATCTACTGCACTCGAAATTGCTTCCGGTTTGATCCCCTGCTTATTCATTTCGACAAACTCTTTGACTTGTTGAACGGGGATAGCGATCCAATTTTCGGCTCCAGGAAAAGAGAACCACATCATTTTTTTGAAGATATCGGTCTTTTGAAGATAAGCAATCCCTTTTAGGGTTTCGATGCGGTCGATATTATTCGGGATGTCTTTTAAAGCATCCATGTAACTATCTAATTCATAATTGAGACAGCATTTTAATTTTCCGCATTGTCCCGCTAGCTTTAACGTATTCAAAGAAAGATTTTGATAACGTGCTGCCGACGTGGACACTGTTTTGAAATCCGTTAACCAGGTTGAACAGCAGAGTTCGCGACCACAGGAGCCGATTCCACCGAGGCGGCTAGCTTCTTGTCGCATACCTATCTGGCGCATTTCAATGCGTATTCTGAAAGCTTCAGCCATTTTTTTGATAAGCTCACGGAAATCCACGCGGCCCTCAGCAGTGTAGTAGAAGGTAGCCTTGGTTTTATCACCCTGGTAGTCAACATCAGAAATCTTCATGGACAAACCCAGGTCCAAAGCCAGTTTACGTGCTTTGTGCATCGTTTCCCATTCGAGATCTTTTGCTGCGTTATACTTCTCTACATCCATTTCATTGGGCTTCCGATAGATTTTCTTAGTTACCGTTTCTGGAGTAACATTGTTCTTTTTTAATTGTAGTCTGACCAATTCACCCGTTAAGGAGACATGTCCGACATCATAGCCACCAGTAGAGGGTTCTACAACGACCATTTCCCCCATTTCAAGGTAGGTATTGTCTACATTAATAAAGAAATCTTTTCGTGATCCCTTGAATCGTACTTCGACGATATTAAATGGTTTATAGTTTGAAGGCATATCCATATCGGAAAGCCAGTCATATACATCTAATTTATTACATCCGCTAGTCATGCAAGAGCCATTGTTCTGACATCCTGCTGGTGTACCATTTGTCGTGGTAGTACCGCAACCTCCGCCGGATGAGCAACTGCCACATCCCATAGTTTTCTATATTATATATTGAGTTCCTTTCGGAAACGTTTTGTACTTGTATATTAATGTTAACTGCAAAGATAAATCTAAAAATAATATTTTGGGATTTGCATTTCTTTCTACAAAATAATGTGTTTCCTCAAATAGATTTATTGTTGCTTCAATTTGTTCAACGGTATAGTGTACGGCAAATTTTTGGACAAAATCCAATTCTTTGGCCGGTAAGAACACTAAGCTGGAAAGCCCTTCTTTGATTAATATAATTTGACGCATCATATTAATTGCATAAAAAAGAAAGCTTTTTTGGTTTTCTCGCCCCATTTTTGAGAGCTCTTCTTCCACTAAAGAGATCATATTGGTTCCCGCATCTGAAACAATGAAACGTAACCAATTGACTAAAATGCCAAAATGATTATTTGTTTGCGACTGGATTTGATTCATTGCTTCTTGTAGGTTTCCATCCGCAATAAAAGCAATTTCAGCCGATTCTTGATCCGAAAGTTGATGTACCGTTTTTAAGTATTGTGTTACCTCACTATGATCCAGTTTCTTTATTTTGACCAATTGCGTACGCGATATGATCGTATTTAATATTTTGTCCTGATTTTCTGCCACAAGAATAAAGAGCGTTTTTTCGGGTGGTTCTTCGATTAACTTTAACAACGCATTGCCTTGTGTGTCCAGGTATTCGGGAAGCCACATAATTAAAACCTTATATTCAGCTTCGAAGGATTTGAGGCTTAGTTTTTTGATGATACCATGCGCCTCTGCAATATTGATATTGACCTGTTTGTTGTCTGCATCCAATTGATTGCGCCAATATTCCAATCCCATGTACGGGTTGGATAAAAAAGATTTTCGCCAGCTGTCCGCATAATCGGATGCCGTATCTTCCTTATGTTTGGCTATGAAAGGATAGGACATGTGGAGATCGGGATGGATCAGCTTATTATATTTTCGACAAGAGGGGCATTCGCCACAACTATCGGTTGACTGTCGGTTTTCACAATTCAAAAACTGTGCATAAGCATAGGCTAATGCAAGGCTACCACAGCCCTCTGGACCAAGAAATAATTGCGCATGACTCACACGATTTTCATGAACCGTGCGAACTAAATGTTCTTTGATGTCTTTGTGCCCAATGATCTCTTTAAACTGCATACACTACTGCTATTATACAAATGTAATAAATATTGTGATTTATCGGGCCGAATTTGCTTTCTATACTTTTGGCGCTGTGCTTATTAATTGAAATACAATTGCTTATTTGAGCGATCGAAATCTCTTTATGTGGAAAGAAAGCGGCCTGTAAAACTGAAAAATATTGATTAATTTGTGTATTATTGCACATAATAATTAGTATTCAGGAAATGAGATTCATTGTATCAACATCAATTTTATTAAAGCAGTTACAAGCTATCAATGGCGCATCCAGTACAAGTACTGTTTTGCCTATCTTGGAAAACTTTCTTTTTGAAATAAAAGACAATAACTTGACTATTTCTGCTACGGATCTGCAAACAAGTATGGTTACTTCTTTACAGATCGAAGCAAAAGAAGAGGGAAGAGTAGCCATGCCTTCGAAGATTTTGATCGAGACGTTAAAAACCTTACCAGATCAGCCAGTAGCATTTTCAGTAGATATGAATACCTTGGCGATTGAGATCAGTGCAGGTGATGGAAAATATAAGTTGAGTGGAGAAAATGCCGACGATTTCCCTAAAATTCCCTCAATCGATAACGGGTCAGTTATTCAGATGCCAGCTCCTATTTTGTCAGAAGCGATCAGTAAAACGATCTTTGCTGTCAGTAACGACGAATTGAGACCGGCGATGTCTGGTGTTTTGGTGCAATTAGCTGAAAAGAATGTGACTTTTGTCTCTACCGATGCGCACAAGTTGGTGCGTTATTCGAGAACTGATATTGGTGCTGAAAAACCAGCATCCCTTATTTTGCCGAAAAAGGCACTTTCATTGCTCAAATCGTCGCTACCATCCGATGATATTACAGTATCGATAGAATATAATCAAACCAATGCGTTCTTTAGCTTTGGCAATATTAATTTGATCTGTCGTTTGATTGATGAACGTTACCCAGATTATGCTGCTGTAATCCCTCAAGTCAACCCTAACAAGTTAACTGTAGATCGATTATTGTTTTTAAATACCTTGAGACGGGTGGTGATTTTTGCTAATAAAACAACCCATCAGGTTCGTCTGAAGATCTCAGGAAGTGAATTGCATATCTCTGCAGAAGATTTAGATTTCTCTAATGAAGCGCATGAACGCTTATCCTGTCAATTTGAAGGGGATGATATGGAAATCGGTTTTAACGCCAAATTCCTCGTGGAGATGTTAAATAACTTAGAGAGTGAAGAAGTTGTTTTGGAGATGAGTACGCCAAATCGTGCCGGTTTATTGATTCCGGCCGTATCTGAAGATCATGAAGATATTTTGATGTTGGTGATGCCTGTTATGTTAAACAACGCTTAATCTTCGTCAGGGTTTGGAACTAATTACGCATCTTATAGACTTTATTCTCCATATTGATAAACATTTGGTTGAAATAGTCAATGATTATCAGACTTGGACGTACCTTATTCTGTTTCTTATTATTTTTGTAGAAACAGGAGTGGTTGTGATGCCTTTTTTACCAGGAGATTCTTTGTTGTTCGCAGCGGGCATGCTAGCCGCACAACCAAATGATCTTAACGTATGGTTGATGATTCTCATTTTATTGGTAGCCGCGGTTTCTGGGGATTCCTTAAACTATGCTATTGGTAAGAATTTTGGTATGCGCCTAACGAAATTTAAGCTCTTTGGTAAGCAGGTAGTCAAAGATGAGCAAATTGCCAAGACTCATTCTTTTTATGAGAAATATGGCAGTAAAACAATCGTTATCGCTCGATTTGTACCTATCGTACGTACCTTGGCGCCTTTCGTTGGGGGGATTGGAAAGATGAATTATGGCACCTTCATTACGTATAATGTCGTAGGGGCTGTCTTGTGGGTGGGTGGTATAACCCTCGCAGGATACTTTTTGGGAAATATTCCGATTATCAGAGATAATTTCTCGAAGGTCGTATTGATCATTATTTTTATATCGATATTGCCAATAATCTTCGAGCTTATTAAAGAAAAGATAAAAACTAAAAAGGGAATCCAATAAGATTCCCTTTTTTTATAGATCAAAAAAATGGAAATCATTTCACAGTTTATTGATTTTATAGTGCATATCGACCAGCATCTTTTGCAACTGATCAATAGTTATGAAAACTGGACTTATCTGATTTTGTTTTTAATCATCTTTGCGGAGACAGGACTTGTTTTTACCCCATTTCTTCCTGGTGATTCAGTTTTATTTGCCCTGGGTGCGATAATTGCCCGCCCCGATTGTCCGCTTTCTTTACCACTATTTATGGTCATCTTAGTTTTCGCCGCTATTTCCGGAGATTTCGTGAATTATGAAATAGGTAAATATGTTGGAATCCGTGTTTTTAAGCCAGGATCAAGGATATTTAAGCCGACTTACCTGCAAAAAACACAGGATTTTTATGCGAAACATGGAACGAGGACCATTATTTACGCGCGATTTGTGCCCATTGTTAGGACTTTTGCGCCATTTGTAGCCGGTATTGGTAAAATGCCGTACAGGATCTTTGGAACATATAATTTAGTTGGCGGTATATTATGGGTTTCATTGTTTATGCTTGCAGGTTATTTTTTTGGACAGCTGCCATTCTTTAAGCATAATTTCTCCCTTGTTATTCTGGCCGTTATCTTTATTAGCCTAATACCCATGCTTATACAGTTTCTGACTACAAATAGATCAAAAAAAGATTAAACGTTGCATACTAAATATGGTCTTTTAGGGTTAAAGGATTGATACGAAATATTCCTATTGAAAAAGTACAGGTACTGTGCCCAAATGTATTTTGGACGCGATAAAATTAAGTTAAGCTGGCAATATCATCTGGATATTTCGTAAGGTCATTGAAGAAGAGATTATTTACGTATGAACTATTTGATTTTAGCATTTACCCTGCTTTTTACACAGTCTATTTTTGCCCAACGTGTGGTTGTCGATCATGGTCAAGCCATCGAGGCCTATGAGCTATTGAACAAAATTCGTACAAATCCCGAAAAGTATAAGAAGGAACTTAAGCTTTTTAATCTGCAGAAGATTAAACGAACCAAACTCAATTGGAATAAACAATTGGCCGAGGTTGCGGTTTATCGTGCAAAAGATATGGCTAAACGTTCTTATTTTGACCATGTCTCACCTGAGGGCTATGGACCTAATTATTTCATTGACGAGGCAGGATATCAGCTTAATCCGGCATGGCTGTCAAAACGAAATGCAAACAATTTTGAGTCCATTGCGGCCAACCGATCCGGTGCTACCGCTGGCATTAAGGCCTTAATTATTGGAAAGGAAGCTCCGGGTTATCATCATCGTACCCATTTATTGGGCATGGATCAGTGGAACGCTTCGCTATATGATATTGGGATTGGTTATGTTGAATGCAAAGGTGCCAAACCTTATGAAAGTTACTTAGTAGTTATCATCGCTAAACACGATTGGTAAAATAAAAAGAAAGGTAATTTGGCGAGTATCAGCAATTAATCGATACAGTGTATTTAATTTTTACTGAAAAGTCATACCTTTGCATATGATAAAATCCATGACAGGATATGGCACAGCTTCCGCTGATAACGGTAAAGTTAAATATAGTGTCGAAATAAAGTCCTTAAATTCAAAATTCCTTGAATTAAATCTTCGTTTGCCCAAAGTTGTTTCGGACAAAGAATTAACCCTGCGTACTGAAAGTAGCAAACTTATTGAACGTGGTAAAGTTAACATGAATGTAACGGTTGAATACACGGATCAAACTGCGAAGGCGTCTTCCATTAATGCTGATTTACTCAAAAAATATTATAGTCAATTGCAGCAGATTGCTGTAGAACTCAACGATACGAATGTCAACCTGTTTGAACTCGCATTAAATATGCCTGAGGTAATCACGAACAATGATGATTCGGTTGATGACGAGGAGTCTAAGGTATTGATGGATGCTTTTTATGATGCCGTCAAACGTTTTAATACATTTCGTGAAGATGAGGGAAATGTACTTGCTGGAGACTTAAAAAAGCGGGCTGAGCTTATTTTAGTTTACCTTGCTGAGGTAGAGGCTTTGGAAGTAGAACGTATACCTTTGATCAGACAGCGTATCGAGCAATTTTTGAATGATACGGTAGGTAAAGAAAATGTCGATCAAAATCGATTTGAGCAGGAACTTGTTTACTACATCGACAAATTGGATGTGACTGAGGAGAAAGTGAGATTGCGCGCCCATTGCAACTACTTTTTAAAAGCGTTTGATTCAGCCGATTCAAATGGTAAAAAATTAGGTTTTATTTCACAAGAAATGGGTAGAGAAATCAATACCCTTGGTTCTAAAGCCAATCATGCCGGAATCCAACAGATTGTGGTTAGAATGAAAGAAGAATTAGAAAAAATAAAAGAGCAATTGCTCAACGTATTATAAGGATGAGCGGTAAATTAATTATATTCTCGGCCCCGTCAGGAGCGGGTAAAACAACAATAGTAAGAGATCTTTTAAGTAAACATGGCGATAAAATAGAGTTTTCCATTTCTGCGAGTACCCGTGACCCTAGAGGACAGGAAGTAGACGGAAAAGATTATTATTTTATGTCAAAGGAGGAGTTCCTACATAAGGTCGCTAAACAGGAGTTCATCGAGTTTGAAGAAGTATATTCAGGAACATTTTACGGTACTTTGCGTTCAGAAATTGAACGTATTTGGAAAGAAGGTAAACATGTTATATTTGATATCGATGTGGTTGGTGGACTACGTTTGAAATCAAAATTCCCAGAACAGGCAATTTCTATTTTCGTACAGCCACCATCATTGGAGGTGCTTAAGGAGCGTTTGACAGGACGTGGAACGGATTCAGAAGAAAAATTGAAGGAACGTTTTGCCAAAGCTGAACTGGAACTTACCTATGCCAATAAATTTGATGTCATATTGAATAACTTTGATTTAGCTACTGCATGTGCCGAAGCTGAAGAAATTGTTATGGGATTTATCAATAAATAAGTCCATGCGAAAAATTGGTCTGTATTTTGGTTCTTTTAATCCGGTGCACATAGGACACCTGATCATCGCTAATTATATGGCCAGTTTCACTGAATTGGATGAAGTTTGGTTTGTGGTCTCTCCTCAAAATCCATTTAAGAAGAAATCTACATTGGCAGATCCCTATGATCGTCTGGAGATGTTAAATCTGGCTTTGGAGGGTGCTGAACACCTGCGGGTAACAGATATTGAATTCCATTTACCAATACCGTCATATACGATAGATACGCTCACCCATTTAAAAGCAAAATATCCCAATCGTGAATTTGTGCTCCTTATGGGAGAAGATAGTTTGGAATCTTTGGAAAAATGGAAAAATGCGGATATTATCTTACGCGACTACCAGATTTATGTCTATCCACGTCCTGGATATGATGGTGGAAAGCTTAAGGATCATCCTTCAATCACCATCACAGCTACACCATTGATGGAATTGTCTTCTACTTTTTTGCGAAAGGCAATCAAGGAAAATAAAAATATTCAATTTTTTGTACCGCAAAAGGTGATAGAGTTTATCGATAAGAAAGGTTTATATTCTTGATATAGACAAAAGTAAAAGAAATATAGTATCCCTGGGTTTTATTAAATCCGGGGATTTTTGTTAGGAGCAGAGGGTATTCATTACAAAAAGGAATTATTGTATTTAGAAATCATTGCAATTCGGAAAAGGCGGATCGGGGCGAAAGGAAGTTCTATATAATAAAGAAGGAATAATTTTTGTAGCAGTAATTTCTTTATTTTTAAAAGATATTAAATCATACGATATGAAAAGGGGACTTTTATTTTTTATTTCTTTCCTGTGTTGGGTAGGTGTTTTTGCACAAACGAATCCGGAGGATGACGAGAGTCTTTTTATGGATCCTGCTGCTATCGAAGAGCGGAACAAAATGACCATCCCGCCCTATGGTTTGGACAAAGTAAAGGCGTTAATCGCAAAAATAATCCCCGAAGAAGATAAAGAAACGACCGATGCTGGAACAAATGCAATTTTGGCTACTGATTTTAAAAAGCTATCCCTGCGCGAAAAGTTTACCTATACCATGATTCACGCAGAACTATATGCGCAGAATTGCGCTATACCTGAATACCAAACGCAGATCGACAAAAAAATCTTTGGTACCTTATTGGACGGTTTTAATGAGTCGTCCTGGTCGCAAAGACAGACCGATTTTTTGCAGGAGAATAGGGATTCAGTAATCAAACTTATCCAGGAATCTGTTATCCGAAGCAAACGGATGGGGGTAAATTATAAGCATGCCCTAGTGGAACTAAACGGTTGGCAAATGATTCCTTTTATTATTGATTATGCCAAGAAGACACCGAAAGACAAAGATGCGCTGACCTTATTGATGTTGCTGATGAAACGTGGTGAATATAGTGAATTTATAAAGTCTACGTCTTTTAAAAAGTTATATGGAGAAAATAGCAATTATTACTCCTATCTAAATTACAATAAAGAAAATGAGGCGCTGATATTTAGCCGGGCGCTTAAATATTACGATGAGAAAAAAAGCAAGTAGTGCAGTTGGATTTTTAGTATTCGAAACTTCAAATTTGTATTATAACAAACGGCAAGGAGAATGAGGAAATTACTCTATTTGATAGGATTGATTGTTTTACATCTCCAATGTGAAGCCCAAGCTGGAAACTATATCCAGATTCCGGCCGGAGACTATCATTTGGGTGATACAGGTAGCCTAGATAATCCCAAAAGAGTTGTAAAAGTTGAATCGTTTTGGATCGCTAAGTTTGAGCTAACGAATGCTGAATTTGAGAAATTTGTTCAAGCAACAGGCTATAAAACATTAGCAGAACGGTATCACAACGCCATGGTCTTTGAGCCTGGATTGGCGGAGTTTCGTTGGCTACAGGATAGTACAGCCTATTGGCGCTTTCCGAATGGTATAAGTCGTGGCGGCATTGAGGCTAAGATGGATCATCCTGTTACCTGCATTTCCTATAAGGATGTGCTAGCATATTGTACATGGGCAAACTGTAGATTGCCCTCTTTTGACGAATGGGAGGTGGCGGCAAGAGCGGGTAGCGAAGGTTATTATTTTGAAGGTTTCAGTAAGGAGAATATGGGTGAATATGCAAATGTATGGCATGGTAGAGATCATTTGAAAGCGGATTATTCCGATGGCTATCTGTATACTTCTCCTGTCGGAAAATTCAAACCCAATCCATGGGGGCTTTATGACATCTTTGGAAATGTCTTTGAATTTTGTACCGGAAAGCTTGAAAGAGATGGTGATCGCTCTATTGTCCATGCCCGAGGAGGCTCCTGGTGGTGTAGTAAAAATAGCTGTGCTGCTTTTAATACAGTCTATATAGGTTCAGTTAGTCCCAATGCATCTTTTAGTAATCTGGGATTTAGAATTGTAAAAAAAGTCTTTACCCCTTCGGATAAAGACTCTTAAAACAAATTCATCGTAAAGGTTGATTGTTATCTTCCCATCCAGCCACCATCCACTGTAAGGATGGTTCCATGTACATAGTCAGACGCTTTTGAAGCGAGGAATACAGCTGGCCCCTTAAAATCTTCTGGAGTTCCCCAGCGACCTGCAGGTATACGGTCCAAAATGGATTTAGAGCGTTCAGGGTCGTCCCTAAGTGCCTCGGTATTATCCGTGGCAATATATCCTGGAGCAAATCCGTTTACGTTGACACCTTTGGAAGCCCACTCATTCGCAAAAGCCTTTACTAAAGATCCTACAGCACCTTTTGAAGCGGCATATCCCGGAACATTGATGCCACCTTGGAAAGTTAACAAAGATGCTGTAAATACGATCTTTCCAGTTCCACGTGAAATCATGTCCTTTCCAATTTCACGTGTTAATATAAATTGCGCATTTTGATTGATCTCGATAATTTCATCCCAATATTCATCTGGATGCTCGGCAGCAGGTTTACGAAGGATATTTCCAGCATTGTTAAACAGGATGTCAATCGTCGGATGCGCTGATTTTACTTTTTCGATAAATTTGTAAAGTTCTGTCCGTTTAGAGAAATCACACTGATAGGCATAGAAATTTTTGCCTAATGCTTTTACGGATTTTTCTACTGCAGAGCCTTCAGTTTCCAATGACGCTGAAACGCCGATAATATCTGCTCCGGCTTCAGCCAATGCTTCGGCAATTGCCTTGCCAATTCCTCTTTTGCAGCCTGTTACCAAGGCTACTTTCCCACTTAAGTCAAAAGATTGCAGTATGGACATTATTTTGAATATTTTATTGTTAACGGTTGATCTAAATTATTTTTAAATGTTTTTAAATAAGACTGCCATTGCTCAAAACTACCTATTTTACCCGCTTTATTGAATGCAGCCCCCGCAAAATAAACCAGTGGTTTATCATTTTTGACGGTGGTTGCCAGTAAAAATTGTTTTGGACTATCTTTGAATACATATTTTACTTTTGGTAGGATAACCGCAGTTCCAGTAATTTTATCTCCTTCTGCAGGTTCCCAATACGCTAAAATGCCATTCTTTACATCATTTAGAATTTGAGGTTTTTCCTCTTTTCTTTTAGCGATCCCCACAACAATTGGCGTAGAGGCAGAGGTTGCGTTTTTGATAGAATAGCTTATTTTGTTCAATTGACTCCCAGCATCTAGGGAAATGGTCTTTTCAACCTGTAGCTGCTGACCCTTTACATTCTCCGGTTCATAGATAAGTTTGAATGTGGAGCGTAGCGGACCGTTGTCCAATACCTCGTATTGGCGATAATGCTTATGGTAAACAACCTGTTCGTCAATAAAGGGGGTTGCATCACCAACACCTAAGGTTTGTCCGACGGAATAATAATCTAATCCTTTGCCATGATCGGCATGATAATCCCCGGTTTTATACCATTCGTCAACAACAAGGTCATTGCTACGTTTTGCCCAGAAGTCAAAACCCTGTGCGTCCTCAGAGCTACCTTCTAAAGCCTTTCCATAGGCTCTAAACGCTGCAATATCGTTTTCCCATGCAAAGTCATCTTTGCGTTCAGGGACGTATCTTGCATAGGTCTTGGAAGCAATAGTTGTGGGTTTATTCCCATTTACCCCGAAGGTTGTTGAACTTTTAGGAGCAACGGTTATTTGGATTAAAATATTTTGTGCCGTCGGTTTTCCTAGTTTTTCAAGTTGATAGGCGAGTTCCTTTTTGTCCTTATCCACAATCGTAAATACACTGTTTTTCAGGTCGAAGTGTTTCTCGAATGTTGTATAAGGGATGCTGATCAACTCTGTTCTTGCGCTAGCGGAAGAGTTGTTTACAGTAATGGTTTTGTTGTTCTGCGCAAAAGCAAGTGTTGAAAGTCCTAGCGCTAAACTCAATACGAGTGTTTTTTTCATATTACTTCAATTCTGTGATGGCACATTTGTCCATATCGTCATAATCTAAATTTTCACCCGCCATTCCCCATATAAAGGTATAATTGGAAGTTCCAGCTCCGGAGTGAATTGACCATGGTGGAGAAATTACAGCCTGATCGTTGTGCATCCAAATATGGCGGGTCTCATCGATGGGTCCCATAAAATGTGATACCGCCTGTCCCTCTGGTAATTCAAAATAGAAATAGACTTCCATACGACGATCGTGGGTATGGGATGGCATTGTATTCCATACAGAGCCCGGTTTTAACTCGGTCATTCCCATCTGTAATTGGCAGGTTTGTACCACTTTGTTCAATAACATCTGGTTTATCGTACGGTGGTTAGCTGTTTCCAATGAACCCAATTCTATTTTATTTGCATCTTCTTTCGTTACCTTTTTAGTTGGGTAGCTGCAATGTGCAGGTGTAGAGTTTAAATAGAATTTTGCGGGCTGTGCGGCGTCCTTGCTTGAAAAATAAACCTCTTGAGCACCCTGGCCGATATAAAGGGCTTCTTTGGTATTGAGATCATAGGTAATGCCGTCAACTTCAACTTGACCGTTCCCACCGACATTGATAATACCCAACTCTCTTCTAGAAAGGAAGTAAGGTTCTTTTAATAATGCGGGAATGGTATCTAATTTGATTTTTGAGCTTACAGGCATTGCTCCACCAGCCATATAGCGATCATAGTGGGTATAGACAAAATTAATTCTGTCTTCTTCAAAAACTGTTTCAATTAGAAAATTTTCCCTTAACCCTTGTGTATCTAAAGTTTTGTATTCCTTTGGCCCTATTGCATAACGGGATTCAAAATTAATGCTCATAACTGAATTATTATCTTTGTTTGTCTGTTTGAATGCTAAATTTAGGGCTAATATTTGTCAATAACGACACAATCTTACGCAAACGATGTCGTAGTGATCGGTGGTAAATCATACCCCTACCAAATTATATCTAATAACAATATTTAACCAATGTTTAGACAGTGATTAATCATTATTTATTCAGTCGTTACTGAGCAAGCACTGAACAAGCACTGAACGAGCACTGAACAAGCACTGTTAAAACATATAACTTGGTTACCATCTCATCTTTGTTTGCTGCGCTTAAACTCAGCGCTCCCTTGCAGCTTCCCTGTGTTCGTTTGAACTCCTGTTTCCACAGTCGCTTATGCTGTTTGCCATGTCCTAATGAGCGACCTTTACAGATAATAATTGCCTGTTGTGTCAATATTATTTACATCTCGGTTTCAGATTTACTAACTTCGTATATGGTTAAAAAGAAATACCCGATTCTAAAAGCATAAACACAGATGGAGAGAACTGGAGATTCCTGATGACCTTTAAAAAAGAAATTATTTACATATGAAACCCAATATTTTAGTTGTTAATGACGACGGTATCACAGCGCCGGGGATTAAGGTGCTATTGGAGGAGATGCAGAAAATCGGAAATGTAGTTGTCGTTGCTCCTGATTCGGCGCAATCTGGAATGGGGCATGCCATTACACTTGGTAGACCGTTACGTTTGGATAAAATCAATTTATATGAAGGGGTTGAAATGTATCAGTGTTCAGGAACACCGGTAGATTGTGTGAAACTTGCGGTGAATAAAGTTTTTAAAGGGCAAAAGCCAGATATATGCGTCTCGGGAATCAATCATGGGCTCAACAATTCAATCAATGTTTTGTATTCCGGTACGATGTCTGCTGCGGTAGAAGGGGCTATTGAAGGGATTCCTTCTGTTGGTTTTTCGCTCGATAACTTTTCTCATGATGCGGATTTTAGCTATTGCAGACCTTACGTGATTTCTATTGCCGAGCAGGTGCTGGCGAATGGTCTTCCTAAAAATACATTGCTGAATGTTAATTTTCCGCAAACAGCAGGTTTTAAAGGGATTAAAATTTGTAGACAGGCTGGAGGACATTGGGTAGAAGAATTTGATGAACGCATTGATCCACACAATCGCGATTATTATTGGACAACGGGTAAATTTGTCTTGCAGGACAGGGGGGAAGATACCGATAGTTTTGCATTGGCCAATGGTTATGTATCTGTCGTTCCGACACAGTTCGATATGACGGCACATCACGCTATCCCAGAATTGAATTCATGGAGCTTTGATCATCTGGGAAATACAAGGGGAGACGATAAACGTGAAAAATAATCTCTGGATAGGATTGGGTATCGGTACTGTATCTCCAGTATTGGCTCATATTTTAGTACGTTTTACGGATCTTGAACTTCATTTTTTACCCGAGAAACCCATGGCTATCTATACCATAGCCGTATTGGTTAATTTAGTGCTTTTACGTTTTGCGTATCGGTCGGGAAACGATCATCTCGGAAAAGGAATTATCGCCAGTACTTTTTTGGCAATGATACTTTACCTGATAACGCATAGAATTACGGTTTGATTAAAATTCATAAATCCCATCTGACGGATGGGGAAAAAATTTTGTACAACATGAAATTAACATTAGGATTTTCTCCATGTCCAAACGATACATTTATTTTTGATGCATTGATTCATCATAAGATAGATACCAAAGGACTGGATTTTGAGGTGGAATATCAAGATGTGGAGACCTTGAACTTGAAAGCTTTTCAAGGCGATCTTGACATCACCAAGCTGAGCTATCATGCCTTTGCCTACGCGGTTGAAGATTATGAACTGCTCGATGCAGGTAGTGCTTTAGGATTTGGTGTAGGGCCTATGCTGATTACGAAGGATCCGAAATTAGCGAAATTACTTCAGCAAAAATTAGAAAGAGCTGAAAGCCTAGAGGGATTCGATCAACTGAAAGTGGGTTATCCAGGAAAGTATACAACCGCTAACTTTTTATTAAGCTTGGCATTCCCCGAATTAAAAAATAAAGTTGAACTTGTTTTTTCGGATATTGAGGGAGCCTTACTTGATGGATCCATTGATTTGGGATTGATTATTCATGAAAATAGATTCACTTATGCTGAAAAAGGACTGCATAAAGTCGTAGATCTGGGGGAGTACTGGGAGAAGACGACAAAATTTCCGATTCCTCTTGGCGGAATTGTCGTAAAACGTAGTTTGCCACAAAAGGTGAAGGATACGTTGAATACAATTTTAAAGGAAAGTGTAGAATTCGCATTTGCCAATCCGAAATCTGGACTTGAATTTATTCGTGCGCATGCACAGGAAATGAGTGAAGAGGTGATGTACAAGCATATTGAACTTTATGTCAATAAATATTCAGTAGAGTTGGGGCATGAAGGACGTGATGCGATTACGAAGATGTTTGAAAAGGCTCAGGAACTGGGATTCATTCCGCAATCAGACCAAAAGCTGTTTTTATCATAATCAGCTGACGGATTAGAGGCATATATTACCCAGAAAAACTTCACGTAAAGGTGGCGTAAAAAGGGATAAATATATATGGGATTCTTGCTGGCTGAAAGGAACTGACATTTTCAATAAAAATAACGTAAAAAAAATGGATGTAAGCTGTTAGATATCATATCTAATAACTAAATTTGCCCGATTAGTGTCAAATTGTCTGCAATTTTACTTTGGAGTCATTATTGTACAAAATCTTAAGTTGAGATAGAAAAAAAATTATGTTAAAGTTTTTAAGTAAATTATTTGGAAGTAAATCCGAGAGAGATATCAAGGGAATTCAGCCTGTGGTAGACCAAATCAAAGCTGAATATGAGAAGCTTTCAAATCTAACCAATGACGAGTTACGTGCCAAGACCGTTGATTTCAAAGAAAGAATTAAAAATTACCTAGCAGATATTGACCAAGAAATTGATACGCTTAAAAAAGAAGCGGATCAAGACGAGGACGATATGGCAAAGAAAACTTCTATTTACGAGCAAGTGGACAAATTGTCCAAAGACCGTGACAAGAAGTTGGAAGAGGTATTGAAGGATATTTTACCGGAGGCATTTGCTGTGGTAAAAGAAACTTCAAGACGTTTGACAGAAAACGAAGAATTAGAAGTTACTGCCAACGATTTTGACAGAGAATTGGCTGTTTACAAATCAAACGTTATCATCAATGGTGATAAGGCGATTTGGAAAAACAAATGGATGGCTGCAGGTACTGAGGTCACTTGGAACATGGTACACTATGATGTCCAGTTAATCGGTGGTATTGTATTGCACAGCGGTAAAATTGCCGAGATGGCAACAGGTGAGGGTAAAACGTTGGTAGGAACATTACCGACCTATCTAAATGCTCTTTCTGGTCAAGGAGTACACATCGTAACGGTGAATGATTACCTTGCTCGTCGTGACTCGGAGTGGAATGCACCGTTATTTGAGTTCCATGGGCTATCTGTTGACTGTATCGATAAACATCAACCAAATTCCCCGCAACGTCGTAAGGCTTATCAATCGGATATCGTATATGGTACGAATAATGAGTTTGGCTTTGATTATCTACGTGATAATATGGTTCAGACTCCAGACGCATTGGTGCAAGGAAAATTACACTTTGCCATGGTCGATGAGGTTGACTCTGTATTGATTGATGATGCGCGTACACCACTAATTATCTCAGGTCCGATTCCTCGTGGCGATCAACACGAATTCTACCAATTAAAACCGCGTATCGAACGTTTGGTACATGTACAGAAAGCTTACATCAATACAGTCTTGAATGATGCTAAAAAAGCGCTGGCGGCAGGAGATTCTGATGTTGAAGGCGGAGGTTTAGCATTATTAAGAGCTTATCGAGGTTTACCTAAAAATAAAGCATTAATCAAGTTCTTAAGCGAAGGTGCTAATCGTTCTATCTTACAAAAAGTAGAAAACTACTATATGCAAGAGCAAAATAAAAATATGCCTAAAGTAGATGCAGAACTTTATTTTGTGATTGATGAAAAGAATAATCAAGTAGAATTGACAGAAAAAGGTATCGAGTTGATTACAGCAACAGGTGAAGATCCTTCATTCTTTATTTTACCGGATGTTGGTACTGAGATTGCCGAAATTGAAAAGTCTTCTTTGACTTTGGAAGAAAAGGCAGCTCAGAAAGAAGACATGCTGCGCGATTATTCAATTAAAGCAGAGCGTATTCACTCGATTAACCAGCTGTTAAAAGCATATACCTTGTTTGAAAATGATGTTGAATATATCGTTGATGAAGGTAAAGTGAAAATTGTTGATGAGCAAACAGGTCGTATCATGGATGGCCGTCGTTACTCAGATGGTTTGCACCAGGCGATCGAAGCAAAGGAGAATGTGAAAGTAGAAGATGCAACACAAACTTACGCAACGATTACACTGCAAAATTACTTCCGTATGTACCACAAGCTTTCGGGTATGACAGGTACAGCGTCGACAGAGGCCGGTGAACTTTGGGAAATTTACAAACTTGATGTGGTCGAAATTCCGACGAATCGTGTTGCACAACGCGATGACCGTCAGGATCTGATTTATCGTACGGCACGTGAAAAATACAACGCAGTAGCTGAAGAAATTCAACGATTGACAGATGCTGGACGTCCAGTATTGGTTGGTACGACATCGGTTGAAATTTCGGAGTTATTGAGCCGTATGCTTCAATTGCGTAAGATTAAACATAATGTATTAAATGCGAAGTTACACCAAAAAGAAGCTGATATCGTAGCTGAAGCTGGACGCCCAGGACAAGTAACCATCGCGACGAACATGGCTGGTCGTGGTACGGATATTAAATTGACCGAAGAAGTTAAAAATGCTGGCGGTCTTGCAATTATCGGTACCGAAAGACACGAATCTCGTCGTGTTGACCGTCAGTTACGTGGTCGTGCAGGTCGTCAGGGAGACCCAGGTTCTTCGCAATTCTTCGTTTCTTTGGAAGATAACTTGATGCGTTTATTTGCTTCAGAGAGAATCTCTAACATCATGGTGAAAATGGGTGTTGAAGAGGGGGAAGTGATGCAACATAGTATGTTGACTAAATCCATCGAACGTGCACAACGTAAAGTGGAGGAGAATAACTTTGGTATCCGTAAACGCCTATTGGAATACGATGATGTCATGAATTCACAACGTACTGTAATCTATTCGAAGCGTAAAAACGCTTTGTTTGGAGAACGTTTGGATGTGGATTTGAACAACATGATTTTTGATGTAGCCGAAGAAATTGTCGTTGAAGCAAAAGAGCAAGGTAACTATGAAGATTTCCAAATCGAAGTAATCCGTATTTTTGCGATTACACCAGAAATTACTGCGGAAGAATTTGCGCAAGGCAAAATTGAAGGCTTGACCGATCGTCTATTTGAGCATGCAATTAATGCTTACCACCATAAAATTGAAGCCGTTGGCGCTTTGACAGTTCCTGTATTGAATAATGTGTATGCGGAAAGAGGTCAAATTGTCGAAAATGTCGTTATTCCATTTACGGATGGTATCCGTGGCATTCAAGTTTCGGCGAATTTGAAAAAAGCGATCGAAAGCAATGGTAAAGAAGTTTTCAAATCTTTTGAAAAAGGAATCGTATTAGCATTAATCGACGAGGCTTGGAAAGAGCACTTGCGTGAAATGGATGATTTGAAACAATCCGTTCAAAATGCTGTTTATGAACAAAAGGATCCGATTATCATTTATAAAATGGAGGCATTTGATTTGTTTAAATCGATGTTGGCTTCCATGAATAAAGATGTCGTTAGCTTTATTTTCAAAGGAGAGATTCCAGGTCAAGAACCGACTTCTATGCAAGCGAGACAAGTACAGCAGGCGCCAGTGAAAACTGTTGAAAGCAAAGCTGAATTGGCTTCGCCTACAGGTGTGAGTGAAGAGGATGTGAATGAGGGTGCAAAAGAACCTGTTCGTAATGAGAATACTGTGGGACGCAATGACGAATGTCCTTGTGGTTCAGGAAAAAAATATAAAAATTGCCACGGCGCAAATAACTAATCGATAAGAAAGGTTAAACTATGCTGAAGAGAGGATTGATTTTCATACATGCACTTGTGTTGTTTGCGCTAGCTCAGGTGAACGCACAAGAAAAAGGTGGAGTAATTGTAACCAAAGATTCATTGATTACACAGCTTCAAAATTTCAGGGCAGCTATGGGGATCAATCCTGTCGAAAGCAAAACGACAGTAGTTCCTTCTAAACCCGTCGTCCGCTCAGCGGCAACGCGGGTCAAAGTAAGGGGATTCCGTGTACAGATCTTCGCTGGATCAAATCGGAATCAGGCATTTTCGGAGCAGACACGTTTCCGAAGCATGTATAAAGATATTGATACCTACATCACCTATGATGAACCCAATTATCGCGTTAAGGTAGGAGATTTTAGAAGTCGTTCAGAAGCAAATGCGTTCATGCGCGAGTTACGTCAATATTTTAGCAACGTCTTTGTTTTTTCAGAGAACGTTTTTGTATATCAATAAATCAATCAACCTTATGGCAAGTACGAAAGAAAAAGTCCTGGCCTTAGCTCATCAATATTTTGAAGATACGGTTTCCAATCGTAGACATCTTCATCAGAATCCTGAACTTTCCTTCGAAGAATACAATACCTCGGCATTTGTAAAAGCGCAATTGGATGAATTGGGAATTCCTTATGAGGCTAAAGCCGATACGGGTATTGTCGCTTTAATCAAAGGTGACCTACCATCAGATGAAGTTATTGCGTTACGCGCAGATATGGATGCTTTACCAATCCAAGAAGTGGAGGGCCGTTCATATGGGTCCAAGAATCCTGGAGTGATGCATGCCTGTGGCCATGATGTACATACCTCTTCTCTTTTGGGGACAGCTAAAATATTGAATAGCCTGAAAGCCGAATTTGGAGGAACGATCAAATTGATCTTCCAGCCCGGTGAGGAGCGCTTGCCAGGAGGAGCTTCCTTAATGATCAAAGAGGGCGCTTTGCAAAACCCGGCTCCTTCGGCCATAATAGGCCAGCATGTGATGCCTTTTATCGAGGTGGGTAAGGTTGGTTTCCGAGAGGGAAAATACATGGCCTCCTGCGATGAACTGTTTATGACAGTCAAAGGCAGGGGCGGGCATGGTGCACATCCGCATCAAAATATTGATCCAATTGTTATTACAGCACAGATCATTACCGCTTTGCAACAGATCGCTAGTCGATTTGCAGACCCACGTACCCCAACGGTTTTATCTTTTGGAAAGATTATTGCCAATGGAGCGACAAATATTATTCCTGATCAAGTATATCTGGAAGGTACATTTCGCACATTTGACGAGGAGTGGCGTGCTGAGGCGCATGAAAGAATGGTGAAAATTGCTGTCGGCATTGCTGAAAGTATGGGGGCAATTTGTGAATTTGAGGTCCGTAAGGGATATCCTTTTTTAATAAACGAACCTCAATTGACTAAAAATGCACGCACTTTTGCAGAAGAATATCTTGGTAAGGAAAATGTTGTAGACTTAGATCTATGGCCTGCCGCGGAGGATTTTTCCTATTATTCGCAAGAAATTAATGCTTGTTTCTATCGTTTGGGTACAGGTAATGCGGCACGAGGAATTTCTTCAGCTGTTCATACGCCTACCTTTGATGTGGACGAAAGCTCGTTGGAGATCAGTACGGGATTGATGGCATACATTACCTTGCGTAGGCTCGGTTATTAAATAGAACCTATGTCATCTCATCATATTGTCCGCGAAAATCAGGAACCCGCATTACTGATTGAAGATCTTTTCCTTATTGATGAAGAGGATTTGGGCCAGCTACTGGAATGGAGCCCAACCATTGTAATCGAAGAAGGAACAATGGATTTACTGGATGCACGAGGGTATAAGTTCGATATTGTTTTTACAAAAAATGCCATTAACGCGTCACAGGAGAATCTGAAGGTAATTTCCTATGATAATGCTTTTCTAAGGACCGCTATTGAATACCTTGTAGCACATCAGTATAAAGCGGTGAATATCTTGACCGATCAGCTTGATGTGGCGTATTACGAGCCCTATCTTGAGCAGATTAATGTTGTCCTTATCACGAATGGGGTTCGCTATTGTTTTGTGACAACAGGATTCACCAAATGGAAGCCGGCAGGGGAAAGGATCCGAATTGAGGGACTTGATACTGATGGAAAAAATACGCACGAAGGCTTGATTAAGATCAGTGACAACGAATACGAAATGGAAAAAGACGGCTTATTTGTCCTTAAATTTTCCCATGTAAAATACATTTTAATAGGAGAAAAGATCGCATGATAACAATAGAATTGGCAGAACAAAGCGATATCAGAAGCATTTCAAATATGGCGCATATTATTTGGCCAGTTACTTATGGAGCCATACTTTCACAGGACCAAATTGACTTTATGCTGGAAAAAAGCTATACCGTTGAAGGACTTGCAGAAAGCATGGTTAATGGCCAATTTTTCTATATTTTGAAAGAAGATGGTATCGGACAGGGATTTATTGCCTTGAGAACTCTTGAAGATCGCGTCCGTATTGAAAAGCTCTACTTGATGCCTAACGTTCAAGGAAAAGGTTTCGGAAAGGCACTGATAGACTTCGCTTCGGAAAAAACACGACTAAAAGGTAAAGGTATTCTTGAACTAAATGTAAATAGAAATAACCCTGCTTACCATTTCTATTTAAAGCAGGGCTTTGAGGTCATTGAAGCTATTGATATTCCTTATTATGATTATGTGCTAAACGACTATGTTATGCAAAAGGAAGTCAACGCTTCAGCTGTTTCTTAATCTTTTAGTTTTTCGACGCGGGAAGGTGTTTGTCTGCCTTCTACAATTCCCGAGATACCTATCGCGATCGCTTCTATACTGGAAATAATGTTCTGAACGTTTAGCGTAGATACCTCATCTTTTACGGTGTGGTAGTATTCATCCTTATCCATTTGAGAGGTTGAGAACGAATGTGCCGGAACTCCCTTGGCCGCTAATACTGCATTGTCACTACGGTAAAACAGATTCTGTTTGGTATAAGGATCTGGGTAGAATTTGAAGGTTGTATTTTTCAGATTCTCCTGCATCAATTCGCCCAGATTGGATTGATCATATCCCGTGATATATACCGTATTGGGACCGAATTTTGAGTCTTTTCCGATCATTTCCATATTGATCATCGCGACTACCTGATCCGCATTGATATGGTTGGAAAAATATTTTGAGCCATACATGCCAAGCTCTTCGGCGGTAAAGGCGACAAAAATAAGGGTCCTTTCATTTTTATTCTGTTTTTTGTAGTAATCTGCCAGGGTCAACATCGCTGTTACGCCCGAGGCATCATCATCGGCTCCGTTGGCAATAGAATCTTGACCCACTGCCGGAAGAATGCCAATATGATCGTAATGTCCCGAAAAGATGACGTATTCGTTGGGTTTACTTTTGCCGGGAATAATTCCCGCCACATTAAACAAGGGGAAATTTTGAAGTTTCCGTTCAATATGAATTTGAAATGCTTTGGGCTTTTCCGCTGTCAAAAGGTAGACAATCGATGGTTTTTGTTTGGTGGATTCCTCTATAAATTTTGGAGCGTTGAGCATTTGACCAAAACGTACAAAATAGCTTTCAAAGGAAGGATCTACCAAGACAAGTGTATTTTCTTTGGCCAGTGAATGTTCTCTAAATACTTTCGCAAAATCATCACCCGATTTTATTTCGACGATGTTAAGGCTACTTTGATTATCCCACTGTAAATCCACATGGTTTCCAAGTGAAATAATATGGTCAGCTGCAATAACCTGCTTATTGATGGTTGCGGATTTGCTTACCGGAGAGATTTTATCCAATTGGAATGTCTGCCTATAATTTTGTTCTGCGTAGGGGGTCAGGCCTATTCTCTTCATTTCAGCAGCGATAAAATCTGCAGCAGGTTCGATGTCTTTTGTCAAAGCAGATCTCCCACGCATATCGTCGGCGGCTAAGGTATTGAGTATACGGCTCACATCTTGGCGTTCCTGAGCGGAAATGACTTGCTGTCCATAAGTTACTGCCGAGAGTGCTAGTAAAGATATAGACAGTATAATTTTAGGTATTGAATTCATATAAAGCTTAGTAAAGTCTGGGTGAAGATAAGGAAAATTCTACAAGCGAATTGTGCATGAAAAAAAAATCCTAAAATGATGCAGACAAAATGATGCGAAGATAGGGAAATCCCGTCTGGCATTTCTAACGCCGTTAATACACTAAAAATTGAGGCTATTTTATGCTATTCTCATTAACAATGGCTGATTTTGAGCATCCATGAAAGCGAACACTTTCGGAAAAAATGTAGTATATTTGAATATTAAATAGTTTGAAAATGAAAGAAGTATCTGTACAAGAATTAAAGAATAAAATCGATAACAACGAAGATTTTCAGTTGATAGACGTTCGTGAATCCTTTGAGTATGAAGTATCAAATTTAAATGGATTGAATATTCCACTTTCAGGTATATTGATCGAAGCGGATAAGATTGCGAAAGATAAACCTGTTATCGTACAATGTCGTTCTGGAAAACGTTCTGCACAGGCGATTATGTTATTGGAGCAACAAGGTTTTGACAATCTTGCAAACTTAAGAGGCGGAATTTTAGCTTGGAAAGAGGAAATCGATCCAGAGTTAGACGTTTATTAAGATGAAGAATTTGGAGCATCAGACTAAGCAAGCTTTCTTGTTTAGTCTTGCTTTTTATAGCGTAGCTATTTTAGCGCGATTATTTAACCTTGGTATATTCCCTATATTAGGTAGCCTTTCCATTTTATTGTCTCTCCTATGGGTAATATTGGTTCTACGGGAAATCATGCTTTCGAGGACAATTTCTAACACGGAGAGGATGCTGATGGCTTTGACGATCGTTTTATTAAACATTGTTGGGGGAGCATTCTATTTCTTTGGAGGATGGAGAAAACGGGTATTGGGATTAATAAAAAAGTAATATGTTAAAGTATTTTTTTCTAAACATCGTGTTGAGTTTGGCTATTGTATTTTTAGTTTACAGTGGTTTTGAAGGGTATAAGGCCGGCAACATGTTGGTAACGGGATTATCCATCGCCTTTTTGGTGGTTTTGATCTACCTCCGCGTTGTTTTAAGCAAACGAGTTCGATCGCTTATTCAACAAAAAGAAAGCGGTAAACAGCAACCTGCTACAAAACAAAAGAAGAAGTGATAAAAAAAGCCTGCTTTAAGCAGGCTTTTTTTATCACTTCACAAATGGTGGTTTTGTTACTTTTGCTTTTATTTTTTGATTGCGGATCAGAATAAAGATCTCGGTGCCGTCTTTTGAAAAGGCTGTATCCACATAACCCAAACCGATTGATTTTTTCAATGTTGGTGATTGCGTTCCCGAAGTAACACGTCCAATTACATTTCCATCAGCATCAACGATTTCGTAATCATGACGAGGAATGCCTCTGTCAATCATCTCGAAACCAACAAGCTTTTTCTTTAGACCAGCTTCTTTTTCCGCTTTAAGCGCCGCAGAATTCACAAAGTCTTTTGTAAACTTCGTTACCCAGCCTAAACCGCCTTCTAAAGGAGATGTATTATCATCGATATCATTTCCGTATAGGCAGAAACCCATTTCTAGACGTAAAGTATCACGGGCACCTAAACCAATTGGTTTGATTCCATAAGCTTTACCTGCTTCAAAAATAGCATCCCATACTTTTTGGGCATCTTCATTGGCCACATAGATTTCAAAACCTCCAGCGCCAGTATATCCTGTTGCAGAAACCAACACATTTTCTACACCCGCAAATGTACCTTTTGCAAAGGTATAGTATTCCATTGGAGCTAATTCGATATCTGTAAGCGATTGAAGTGCATCCGCAGCCTTAGGACCTTGTACTGCAAATAAAGAGGTTTGATCCGAGATATTCTTCATCTCCACACCATCTGTATTGTATTTGGAGATCCAGTTCCAATCTTTCTCAATATTTGACGCATTCACAACCAAAAAATATGTCTTATCGTCTATACGGTATGTTAGGAAGTCATCAACTACACCGCCAGTTTCATTGGGGATATAAGCATATTGAACTTTGCCATCGTATAATTTTGACACATCATTGGAAGAGATTTTTTGAAGTAGATCCAGGGCTTTTTCACCTTTTAGGATGAATTCACCCATGTGGCTTACATCAAAAACTCCTACACCTGTGCGAACTGTTTCGTGCTCATCATTGATGCCTGTGTATTGTACGGGCATGTTGAAGCCTGCAAAGGGAACCATTTTTGCTCCTAAAGCAATGTGCGTCTCCGAAAGGGCAGTATTTTTTAACATAAAAATTAAGTTTTAATCAGCTACAAATTTAATAAAATATACGTGATTCCTCACTGTGAATCCATTTTAGAACAATCGATTTAATTGCTTACCTGGAGCGAATAGATGGTCATATGATCATCTTCGCTATCGGTATCCTCACACAGCAGGAAAACAAGGCCTTGGGTCGTCTTCTCTTTTAACGTGATTCCTTCAAATTTATGCTTTTCAGGAATTTCGAATGTCTCGGGTTTGCCAGAAAGATCTGAAGGTATTTTTCCAAGAAGGGAACCTCCGATTTCTCCATCCAGATAGGTCGATTTTGCGTCTTCCGCGGTAGCGATAAAATAGATTTCATTTCCAACCAGGGTCGCATCTGAGAAGCCTGTCGAGATGCCATTTAGCTTGGGTAGTTCAATCGGGATACATCGGGACTGGCCAGGATAAAGCGGGTGATACTCTAAAATGGCATTTGTGCCTTTAGGACCATTTCCCCGGTTAAAAAATAGGATCTTATCTTTTACATGAACAACACCTTCAATATTGAAGTCTTCTTTGGAAATACTGAATTTTTCCATTAAGGAAGAATAGATTTTACTGAAGTCTTCCTCGAGGATTGTTTTGCCGTCCCAAATAAAACGATTGTTTCTGTTTGGGGTAGAACCAGAACCATAAAGATAATAGCGGCTTCCATCGAAAGTGATCGATTCCAAATCCAATTTAGCTGCTTTAGCAATGTTTTCCATCGGATCAGACTGGCGTAGTACCGTTTTAGACAACTTTTGGTCTGCGATATGATAGCTGTAGATGTAATTGCTATTGTCAGAAATGATATGGATCTGCCTATCCTGATAGACAATACCAGAAGCTGCAGTGATACCGGATATGCTGATAAAGGCTTCGAGAATCAATTTTAACATACTTCATTGAGATTTAATATTTCCAATACTCTGATGAAATCGGGTTGTAGGGGCGCTTCGATATGAACGTCTTCGCCCGATAACGGATGTTTAAAGGTCAGCTCCGAGGCATGCAACAGCATGGTATCCATTTGGTACGTTTCTTTCCAGAACTTGTTTTGTTTGTTGCATCCGTGCGGGCGATCGCCGATAATTGGATGGAAGATATGCGCGAAATGGCGGCGTAACTGATGCATACGACCTGTAATTGGATTGGCTTCGACGAGACTGTATCGTGATGTCGGAAATTTTCCGAAGGGAACGTCCAGCTCGCTTTGAGCAAGTAAACGAAAAGACGTTTGGGCTTCCTGAAGCGTACCATCGTCCCTTTTTAAGGGATAATCAATCAGACCTTCCGCTGGTGCGAAGCCCCTGAGTACAGCGAGGTATTTTTTGTCGACCTTGCGCTCCTGAAAACTTTTTTGTAAATATTGGTCAGTCTCCTTATTTAGCGAAAATAGCAGTATGCCTCCAGTCTTCCTGTCCAAACGATGTGCGGGATAAACTGTTTTTCCTAGTTGGTCCCGAAGGAGCTGTAGCGCAAATTCTGAAGCATCGCGTGCGATAGAAGATCGGTGTACCAATAGTCCATGCGGTTTATTGATTGCAACGATAGATTCGTCTTCGTAGAGTATTTCTAAAGGCATATTAGATCTTTTTCAATGCAGCAATAATTTCGTCTGCTTTTTCATCAATTTTTGGGCTCAGCCAGATGTGTTTAAAAGCGCCTCCGCCTATGATCTGTTCGGTGCCCTGCCATTTTATTTTTGTTAAAGAAAACAAATAGTAGTTGTCTACCACGACCGAAGTTTGAATAAATCTATCGACAATGTCGTTGCCAAAAAGCTGCATCCCCAATCCGAAAAATTCCTGATCTTTTGCATGAAGCTGGCTTTTCAATAGCTGTTCAGCTTTCGCACGTACAATTTTTTCATGTTCCTCTTTGCTGGGGTTCGTCAAAATTGCAGCCAGCATGACGACGATCAAAATCAGTGCAAATATTCTTTTTTTACTCATTTTAAATTCGAGATTAAGTTTTGGATGTCATAACGGGATGACTATCGACATCAAAATTATTAAATAGATATTAGATATAGGTCATTGTTTCCCCAGAAATACCAAGGATTCCAATTTAGCGAGAGAATGACAGGAATTGTTGGCATTAGATACCATTTAGCAGCGAAAAAGCCCAGGAGAATAATGTCCAAATAAGATACAATGTAACAGCGATGAGCAGAAAAAAGACAATCAGGATACTGATGACGATTCCGATACCCGAACCCGTATGTTTTCCTTCATAATAATGTTGTCTCAGTAATTTGATATTCTTTTCGTTGGCTTTGCTAAAAAAATCGAGCAGGTTTCCGAGGAAAGGAATGCTCCCAAGAATTGCATCCAGGGAAATATTGAGGAGCATGCGTATGACGAGCTTGGGACTGGCGCCATTACGCCACATGGCTATGACTAAGACTAGTGATGTTCCAAAACCCGCTATTGCTCCTCCTAGGGGAATAAGGTTTAACAGCGGATCTAACCCAAACCGAAATCCTCCAATTTTAAACTGATTATCCATTAACCAAGATATTCGGTCGATCCAACCGAAATCTTGGTCAATTTGTTTTAATTTATCTGCTGGAGTTTTTTCTCTGTGCATGATTACAATAACTCGAACGAAGCGCTGATCTCACTCGTTACTTTCATCGGTCTGATATTTAAATCAAGCCCATTGCCAGCAGCACTATCTGCAGCTTCGGCCATGGCGCCTTTATACATAGCGTTACGCATCATCGGTTGAACGCCAAATATAATTTGTTGCGGTGTTTCAGATAATACGATGGCTTTGCCAATTTTTTGACCTGCTGCTTCTGCTAGAATCTGTGCATTAGCTTTGGCATCCAATACTGCTTTGGTTTTTAAACTTTTTTCCAGTTCCTTTTTCTTCGAATAGTCATATTCACTGATATAAGTGCTTTGGATACCCGCTTTGTCGACTCCATCTAGTAATTGATCCAAATTATTCAAGTTGGTTACCTTGATACGGTACTGTCTCGAAAGTAGAATATCTGTATCTTTTTTCTTTTTGTCCGGGACGTTATAACTCCAGATATTTTGGATGGTAAAATCCTCTTTTTTAACACCAGCTTTTGTTGCCGAATCAAACAGATCCTTTTCTAATTTGTCTATTGCAGCTTTTTTCTTGGTGTTGCCATTCTCATAAAACTCTTTCAGTGTTACATCGATGTAGATGATATCGGGAGTTACTTCCTCTTCGGCACGTCCTACCGTGGATACAAATTCTTTATTAACCATTTGTTGTGCGTTTAATTGAGTCATCAAACCTAAAAAGGCAAGTCCTAAAAGTATTTTTTTCATGTTTTTTGTCTTAAAGTTTTTATAATAATACGATTGCTATTATCGCTTTGCTACAAGATTGGAGCCAAAGTTGATGAAAAAGTTTAACGGATAAAAAAAATAAAAAGGTTAAGATTTTTGATTTTATTTCTATACCTTTAGGGAAATTAATAATATAGTGCCATGCAAGAAGGTAAAGTAAAATTCTTTAATGAGACCAAAGGTTTCGGTTTCATCATCCCTAACTCAGGCGAGAGCGAAATTTTTGTTCACGTTTCGGGATTAGTAGACAAAGTTCGTGAGAATGACAATGTATCTTACGAAGTTGAACAAGGCCGTAAAGGTCTTAATGCGGTAAATGTAAGAGTTATCTAATTAGATTGAAGATATATTTATTGTGAAAAGGCCTATGCGAACAGCATGGGCTTTTTTATGCAGTTGTATTTTATGAGCCAGGATTTTTATGAGCCAGGATTGATATTATCCTTTAGCATTGGAAATTCGAAAGAGTAGGTGCGAGGGCCGTTGTTATGGTCGGTTAAACATTTTGGACTGATAATTGTAATGAAGTGTTTAAAATATGGAGATTAAGATGAAACGCACTTTATTATTGGTTCTTTCTGTTGTCATAGCGGTTTCCATGTCGGCATGTTATTCCACTCATCATGGCCACAGCCATGGCCGAGGTCCGAAAAAAAATGCCGCCGGGTCAGGCTAAAAAATACTATGGAGAGCAGTCTGCTCGTGATTTTGCTCCCGGGCAACAAAAGAAAAAACACAGACATTAATTCTAATTGGATGCTAGAGAATCAAATCCGTTACTATTCTTGGGGCGGTGAATTTTCGTTAGTTTGATCGGGAAAGATCAAAAATAGAATTTAAATAAAAAAGCGTTTCACAATCTTGTGAAAGCGCTTTTTATATGGGTTAGCCTTAAGCAAAGGGGTCTTTGTCGGGTGCAGGTGGCGTAGGATTTGACGGTTGTGAACTTCCGAATGGATCCTGTGGCCGAGAAGAACCTAATGGATCTTGGCTTTGATTAAAGGGATGATTTGAGCCGCTTTCAATCGCCTTGGGGTCTGGACCATATTGATTTGAAGCCTTGTCACCTTCCAATACCAATAAGTAAAGCAGATAGATCCAACCAATAAATGGAATCAAGGCGACTAATATAAACCAGCCTGATTTATTGGTGTCATGTAATCTTCGGACCGTAACGGCTATCCCTGGAATTAGTAAAGCTAAACTTACTAAGCCTGAGACATACGTAAATAAGCTTGCAATTTGTCCCAGTATTCCAAATACTGCGCTAATGATAAGATTTGCAAGGAAAAACATCCAATATTCCTTTCGGCGGGCTCTTCCTTCAAAGTTGGCATAGTTGTCTCGAACAACCTTTAAAAAGTTTTCTTTAAGTTCCATATCTTTAATACTTTTTTAGGTGAAAATGATGTTAGTAAACCAAATGTTATTTCAATTTTGTTACAATAAATGTACCAAGAATTTATCTGAGAGAACAATTATTAGAGACAATTAGATGGTTACCAAGTAGCTAATTGCTGGTTATTTTGTTTAGGCTGGTTGAGCATTTCAGAAGGGATATTTATTTCCTGTTATCCAAAGAGCGCCTGTTGGATCTTTTGAATAGGAAACTTGGGCTTAATTATCTAAAAATTTCTTCGAGTATATAGAGCGATTTTATTTCTTTAAAATTTGTGCGGTGCAGACGATAGAAGTCGAGCACTTTTTCCAATAGGAATTGCCTATCCGAACTGCTCATTTTAATTCGATCACAATTCGAATATTCGGATTCGATTAAATTTCTGAAAATAGACGTATGTGGTTCCTGTAATACAAGCGGATGTTCAGGAAGGCTATTTGAGAAGGTCGCTTCATGAAGATTAAAATAAGGGTGGGCCTGCTTAGATTCAGCCGGATAAAACCCGAGAAAACGGGTTAGCTTGATTAAAAAAACAAGATGAAAATTGGCCAGATTTAAATGCGTTTCATCCAGCCAACGGATAGATTGGTGGATGAATTCAAAAAGGTAGGGGTCGTTTTCCTGTTCCTTCAGAATTTTATAGAGTATTTCATTCAGAAAAAGAGCGAGGGAGCTTTTGACAATATCATAAGGAATTTCTTGCAGGACAGGAACCTGACGAGCTTCGGCAATCCGCTGTAATGAACCATTATCTTTATGAGTAGCGACAACTTCCAATAAATGTAAGGGTTGAAGGATATTGGCCTTGATCTTTGCTTTAGGCTTCCTTGCGCCGGTAATGAGATAAGATTGCATGCCAAACTGTTCGGTGTAGAGCTGTACTACAAGGCTACTTTCCGAATAGTTGGTTGTTTTTAAGACGATACCTCTAGTTTTGTTCAGCATTCCCTTCTTTATCTTTTTTATGCGCTTCTTCACGCATCTCAATAATGGCATTTCGGTCTACCTTGCGAATCATGCGATAGATTAAAGTTAGAAAACCGATACTAAATACAATAACTCCGACAAGCATCGCTAATTTATACCAATTGGAGCGCTGTTCCATGAGGTAATATCCCAAGATGACAAGTACGACACCGATGATTATTTCCCTTAAGCCCTTGCGAAGATATTTGTTCATAAATGTGAATTGTTGAAAACTATTTTTCTTTACAGAGCAAATATAATACAATAAAATCCTTTATTTTTGCCCTTACCATTCCTGTGTAGAACTATTTTTAAAAATAATTCCAATTATCTTGTTGCTTATCCCAAAAAAAATATAGATATTTGCAAACTCTTTGCAGAGAGTGCAAAGGATTAACATATTGTAATAAAGACAACAAAAAAATAATATCATGTCAAGAATTTGTGATTTAACAGGCAAAGCGGCGTTAACAGGAAATAACGTTTCTCACTCAAACGTTAAAACTAAACGTAAATTCTATCCAAATTTACAAACTAAACGTTTTTACATTCCAGAAGAAGATCGTTGGATTACGTTAAAAGTATCTACTTCTGCTATCAAGACTATCAACAAGAACGGGATTACAGCAGCGATCAATAAATTTATCGTTAAAGGGTCAATCTAATTGATTGTCGCGCCTGTTACATTAAGATTATTCATGAATTTCAATCCTATAATGGGATCAAAATAAAGTAAAACAATGGCTAAAAAAGGAAATAGAGTACAAGTTATCTTAGAATGTACTGAACACAAAGAAAGTGGTCTTCCGGGAATGTCTCGTTACATCACTACTAAAAACAAAAAGAACACAACTGAGCGTTTGGAATTGAAAAAATTCAACCCAGTATTGAGAAAAGTTACTGTTCATAAAGAAATTAAGTAAGTCACACATCTTAGCCCTTGAAAGAGAAGCTAAGTAAAATATTAATATACCATGGCAAAGAAAGCAGTTGCATCGTTACAAAAAGGTGGCGGTAAAGAATTTACAAAGGTTATTGTTACTACTAAATCTGCAAAAACTGGCGCGTATACTTTCAAAGAAGGTATGGTTCACAACGATAAAGTGAAAGACGTAGTTGCAGCAGCTCAAAAATAACTAGTAGCATTTTCCTTTTTTAAAGTTTTTCTTTAAAAAGAATTCGATAAAAATAGCCGTTTTGGTATCCTACCGAAAGGGCTTTTTTTGTTGAGGACATTTGTTTATATTTGGACATCAATTTTCACTACTACACTCCATGGGATTATTTGATTTTTTTAAGAAAAAACCACAAACACAAGAAGAAGAACAGGCCTTAGATAAAGGTTTGGAAAAAACAAAAGAAGGCTTTCTTTCCAAGATTACAAAAGCTGTCGTTGGTAAGTCAACAGTAGATGACGATGTGCTGGATAATCTGGAAGAAGTTTTGGTTACTTCTGATGTTGGGGTTACAACTACCTTAAAAATCATTGATCGCATACAAGCCCGCGTTGCCCGCGATAAGTACGTTTCTACTTCTGAGCTAAACAATCTCCTGAAAGAGGAGATTCAGACGCTACTGGCAGAGAACAATAGTGCTGATTTCGAGAATTTCAATTATGGCGATCATAAACCATACGTTATTATGGTTGTAGGTGTTAATGGGGTTGGCAAAACAACGACCATTGGCAAACTGGCTCATCAGTTGAAACAAGCTGGAAGCAAAGTTGTATTGGGGGCAGCGGATACCTTTCGGGCCGCGGCTGTTGATCAACTTAAATTGTGGGGTGAGCGTGTTGGCGTGCGTGTTGTCGCTCAGGCAATGGGCTCGGATCCTGCTTCAGTGGCCTATGATACCGTGAAATCGGCAGTGGCAAATGGTGAAGATGTGTGTATCATTGATACCGCAGGCCGTTTGCACAATAAGGTTGGCCTAATGAATGAGCTCACGAAGATCAAAAATGTGATGCAGAAGGTTGTTCCAGGTGCACCACATGAAATCTTGTTGGTCTTGGATGCATCGACAGGACAAAATGCCATTGAGCAATGTACGCAGTTTACGCAGGCAACGGATGTGAATGCCTTAGCATTGACTAAACTCGATGGAACAGCTAAGGGTGGGGTGGTTATTGGTATATCTGATCAATTTAAGATCCCGGTGAAATACATTGGTGTAGGAGAGAAAATAGGTGATCTTCAGTTGTTTAACAAAAAGGAATTTGTGGACTCCCTTTTCAAATAGAGTCTACCTTCTAATCATATGAAGACAAAATACGCGAAACCAGCGCCTTTGATCAATAAACCACGTGTCAATGTGGTGACTTTGGGCTGTTCGAAAAATATTCACGATAGTGAAGTCCTGATGGGCCAGTTAAAGGGCAATCAGATGGAAGTCGTGCATGAAGCATCCAATATACAGGCGAATGATATCGTCGTCATCAATACCTGCGGGTTTATTGATAATGCCAAGCAGGAATCTATTGATGCGATCTTACAATATTCGGATCTAAAAGATCAGGGTAAAATCAATAAAGTGATCGTTACAGGTTGTCTTTCTGAACGATATAAGCCAGAGCTACAGTCTGAAATCCCCAATGTTGATGCCTTTTTCGGTACGAATGATTTGCCGGATCTGTTGTCATCCATTGGTGCTGATTATCGGCATGAATTGTTGGGCGAACGCTTATTGACAACACCCTCGCATTTTTCTTACTTTAAGATTGCCGAAGGATGTAACCGTCCCTGCTCTTTTTGTGCAATTCCCTTGATGCGTGGTAAACACGTTTCCAAATCCATTGATGATCTTGTGAAAGAAGCAAAATTTCTCGCGTCGAACGGCACGAAAGAATTGATTCTGATTGCACAAGATCTGACCTATTATGGCTTAGATATCTATGGAAAGCGCAATCTTTCTGATTTAATGCGCCATTTGTCAGATGTTGACGGTATCGAATGGATCAGACTGCAGTATGCCTATCCTTCGGGTTTCCCAATGGATATTTTGGACGCCATGAACGAACGTTCAAATATCTGTAATTACTTGGATATGCCATTGCAACATATATCTGATCCGATGTTGAAGTCTATGCGAAGAGGTACAACAAAACAGAAACAGATCGATCTTGTCAACGCAATACGTGACAAAGTTCCAGATATCGCCTTGCGTACGACATTAATTTGTGGTTATCCAGGTGAAACTGAACAGGATTTCCAGGAGATGTTGGATTGGGTTGAAGAGACCCGTTTTGACAGGTTAGGCTGTTTTACCTATTCTCATGAGGAAAAGACGCACGCACATTCGCTGGAGGATAATGTGCCACAGGAAGTAAAAGAAGAGCGTGTGGAAGCTATCATGGAAGTGCAGCAAGGTATTTCGTATGATATCAATCAGTCCAAAGTGGGTAATACGTATAAAGTATTGGTTGATCGGGTAGACGGCGATTACTTTATCGGCCGCACAGAATACGATTCTCCAGAAGTAGACAATGAAGTTTTGATTCTTGCTGCAGATTCTTATGCACGTATTGGTGATTTTGTTCAGGTAAAAATCGACCGAGCTGAAGATTTCGATCTATATGGTGAAATTGTAAGGAAATAAGTTTAAAAGCTTATAGATGATAATATAAACAAACGGGCTCCTTTATTCAAAGGAGGCCCGTTTGTTTATAGACAATTGTCAGTAAAATGATATAATTTAAAAGCGGGACAAGCTTTTTGTGAAAATTCACTATTTTGTCGACGCAAACTAGATACATTTGTAAACGTACAATCCCCATTTTAAACAATCTATAGCCGTTTAAAATCAGATTCAAGAAAGCCTGTCGTTTCATGGTGAATCATCCTTCTGATTAAAATTGAAAATAGGTTCTATTTAGCGAAAAAGATACACTGCCATGTCAGCTTGCTTTGGGGGATTTTCGTTATCAATTAAGAATAGAGAATAATTAATAAAATTTGCAGATGAAGGCAACTTATATTGAATATAGTGAAACAAATAGCTTCTCTAAGACTTTATTGGCCTATTTGGCGCATGATGAAGCCTTAAAATCTTTTGTAGGAAACTGGCCTACCTGGGCTGGTTTTGAAAAGCAATTGAACGAAAAGAAGAAATTTGAACACCGGGAGATTCTTGTTGAGCGTCTTAAAAAGCAATATGGCGAGCTATTAAAGGATTCCCCTGCTGTAGCGGCCAATATAGAACTGTTGCTCGACCAGAATTCTTATACCATCACGACGGGACATCAGCTCAATATTTTTACCGGACCTTTGTATTTTATTTTTAAAATCATGACGGCAATACGTTTGTCCGAAGATTTGAAGGGCAAACACCCCGATAAAAATTTTGTTCCTGTATATTGGATGGCGACCGAAGATCATGATTTTGAAGAAATCAACCATACGAAAGTCTTCGGTAAGAAAATTAGTTGGGATACGCCTGCTATTTCTGCTACCGGGCGAATGGATACAGCAACAATCGTTGATGCTGTGAAGCAGTACACAAATATTTTGGGGCTTTCCGAAAATTCGACTAAACTTACACGGATTGTGGAAGAAGCCTATTTGAACCATGATCGATTAGCAGATGCAACGCGATATATGGTTAATGAGTTGTTTAAGTCTTACGGTCTTTTGATCGTCGATGCGGATGACCGGGAATTGAAGGAACTGTTCAAGCCAATTATCAAGGAAGATATCTTAACTGAAAAAAGCTTTAAGGCAATAACAGCGCGATCGGAAGAGCTAGAATCAAATGGTTTCTCCACCCAAGTACATGCTCGTGAGATTAATTTCTTTTATTTGACGGATGAATTTCGGGAACGCTTGGTGCTCGCTGCCGATGGTCGATACGAAGTATTGCATCAGAATATTTATTTTACGAAGGCTGAGCTTGAACAGGAGATTGATCATTATCCAGAGCGCTTCAGTCCAAATGTGGTCATGCGTCCGATGTATCAAGAAATTATACTTCCCAATCTTGCTTATATTGGTGGTGGCGCCGAAATGGTCTATTGGATGCAATTGAAGTCTAACTTTGACCAATATCAGGTAGATTTTCCAATTTTGATACCGCGCAATTCAGCGATGATAACTGAGGACAACGTTGCGGCGAAATTATTTCGCGTTGATCTAACGTTTAAGAGTATCTTTCGTCCAGCAGAAGTACTAAAAAAAGAATATGTTCGACGTCATACCAAAGAACGTCTCAATCTCAATGACGAATGGATGGAGCTGAACGCTATTTTTGGTAAGATAAAGTTACGAACCCACAAAATAGATCCAAGTTTAGGCCCTAGTACGGAAGCGGTAAAAGCGCGGTTAAAAAAAGCGATCAATAATTTAGAGAAAAAGCTGATGAAAGCCGAAAAGCGAAATCATCAACATGCTCTAACGGATATTGATAATGTGAAGGAAAAGCTCTTTCCTGGCGGAGGACTACAGGAAAGGTCTGAAAATTTTGCGTTACTCTATGTTAAATATGGAGATAGCCTTTTTAGGGATCTTTACAAATACTTTAATCCATTGGATTTTAAGTTTACGATTTTGTATTAGCATGTCAGCTTCGGCTGACTTTTTTTGTGATGTTATTCGCAATAAAGACCGTCGATTCGGATCATTTCTGTTGGTGTTTACGAATCATGCAGGCTTTTTGCAGATACGGTCTATTTCTATCCCTATTTAAAATGTTTTTGATGCATATTCCGAGTTTTTTTCAAAAGCGCTTTCATTTTTATTAATATATATTTTAAAATGCTTTGTTTATAATTTCATAATATTTCGTTTAGCTCCTGTTAACAGTTTCGGTGTAGTTTTGCTTTCATTATCACAACCAACAACTAAATGAAAGAATTTTTACTCACAACATGTGCCATTGCGCTTGGAACAGGTTTGTACGCCCAGACGACCCAAGCGGGGTTTTCCGGCAAGATTACGGACGAAAATGATAAAGGAGTTCACGGAGCTTCAATTGAAGTACGTAATGAATCAACGGGTTTCACAACGAAGACTTCGACTAATGCAAATGGCGATTTCAACTTTAAGGAGTTGCCTTTAGGCGGCCCCTACACGATCAAAGTAACTTATATAGGCTATGGCGAACAAGTGCGTTCGGGATTTAATTTAAATCAAGGCGATATCGTCCGCCTGAAGATTCCTATCCAAAATACCTCAAATGTATTAGAAACGGTTGAATTAACAGGAATAAGTACCCTAAAGAATAAAATAGAAAATCTAGGTGCTGCTACAGCGGTTACGGCCAAAGATATTGCGAAACTGCCTGTCAACGGTCGGAATTTTACTTCGCTGATGGACCTTTCTCCTTTGAGTAAGGGCGATAATATCGGTGGCCAGTTGGGTTCCTCTACTAATTTTACAATTGATGGTATGAATGCCAAAAACCCGACTTCTGCAGGCTCAACAACCAGTCGTAGTGGTGCTCCGTTCTCCATTTCGATAGAAGCCGTTCGTGAATTTAAAGTGGTCACCAACCAATATGATGTGACTTATGGAAGAGCAGGGGGAGGAACAGTCAGTGCGGTAACCAAACAAGGAACAAATCAAACGCACGGAAGCGCATGGCTTTATTCAAGGGCCGATTGGTTGTCCAGCCCATACGATATTAGAGGAAATAAACGAAGCAATGATTTCTCTACGTATCAATATGGATTTACATTAGGCGGTCCCATCATTAAAGACAAGTTGCATTATTTTGTAGCTTGGGATCATCAACGCGATGCCCGCCCCTTGATTATCGCAGATATCAATTCGCCAGCAGATGAAAAGCGTTTCAATGTTACACAATCGACCCTCGATGAGTATATTCGTATAGGACGTGAAAAATATGGATTGAGTAATGATAGGCAATATGGTTCTTTCGATAAGAAACGAAATTCTGATGCTATATTTGGCCGTATAGATTGGCAGATCAATGAAAAGAATTTATTGACAATACGGAATAACTTTACAAGTGACCTCAATAAGCTTGGTCTAGAGGATAATACCGCCATCAATTTATATGAATCATACGGAAATGACAAGAATATTGATAATAGTTTTTTAGCAACTTTACGTACTTCCATTTCCCCAAAGCTTACCAATGAACTGAAATTGCAACACCTTTATACTTTTCAAAAAAGTAGTCCTGGAGATATGTTGCCTAGTCAAAATATTCCCCGTGCCATTGTAGAGAATGTGGTGTCTACCATTGACGGAAGTAATTTGTCGACTAATATTCAATTAGGCGGTCACCGGTTTGCACAGGAGTCCTTTAAGAATAATGTCGTACAGTTGGTCAATAACCTGTATTATAGTACGGACAATATCAATTACACGTTTGGTGTGGATTTGATGTATACACATGCAAATTCGATTTACGGAAGTGAAGTCAACGGACGTTTTCATTTTAGGGAGGATGCTAACAATACGGCATTGCAAAATTTTGCAAACCTAAAACCTTATGCATTTTACCGGGAAGTCCCTTTGGTGGCCGATCCAACTGTGATCGGTAAGATATTTAATGCCGGTGCGTATGGACAGTTGCAGACCAAATTGGCGAAAGGATTGGATCTGGTTGCGGGACTACGATTGGATTATGGTCATTATCCAACCTCTCCTCTAAATGAAGAATTGCTGAAAGAAGTGGGGGTACGTACAGATCACAAGTTGAAATCTTTTGTTGTACAGCCTCGTTTCCAGATGACTTGGGATGTGAATGAAGAACGAAAAGATTTTTTCCGTGTAGGAGCAGGTATCTTTGCATCTGATATTAATAATTATATGACCATCAATAATTTAACTTTTGATGGGAAGCATTTTGCGACAGTAGATGTTCGTGGTAACGATGTGCCTACACCTAATTTTGTGGGGTACAGACAAGATCCGTCAACAACGCCAACCCTGGCACAATTTCAAGTGCCAACGATCAACACCTATGGAGCTGATGCGAAAATACCAGTGGTGTACAAGGCCAATGTATCTTACACGCATTTCTTTACCGAAAAGTTAAAAGCGAGTCTTTCAGGATATATGAATCTAGGACGCAACAACTATATGTATGTTGATCGTAATATGGTTCAAGATCCGTTCTTTAGATTGGCGAATGAAGATAATCGTGGGGTATTCGTACCGGCTACGGCTATTGTCAATGGTGTTCCAGATTGGAAACAGGGAAGGATTTCCAATAAGTTTGGACGCGTGTTAGAACTAAACTCTGAGGGAAAAGTAAATCAGTTTGCAGTTGTATTGGATGCAAGTTATCAGTACTACAAAGATGGATCGATTTCTGTAAGCTACACATGGAACGATGCGAAAGATAACACGTCCTACAATGGGAATGTTGCCAATACAGCGACCTTATCGCTGGCGGTAAAAGATGATCCAAGAGATTTGAGTAAGATGAGTTATTCGAATAATCAATTCCGAAATAAAATTGTTATTTATGGTACACTACCTACATTTTATGGTGTCAGTGTAGGGGTTCGTTATTCGGGAATTGGTGGAACACGCTACAGCTTGCTTGCTGGAGGTAATATCAATGGCGATTTTGTATCCAATTCGAATGACTTAGCCTTTATTTTCGATCCCAATAGTCCAAATACGCCAAAGGCGTTGGCAGATGCCATGAATGCGTTGTTGGCGAATGGTGAAGCCAGTCAAAGTCTGAAAGATTATATTAAAAAGTACGAAGGTAAGATGGCCGAAAGAAATGGCGGTATCAATAGCTTTTACGGTTTGATTGATTTAAGAATAGCTAAAAAATTCAACCTTTACAAAACACATGCTTTGGAGCTTTCAGCGGACGTATTCAATGTGGCGAATCTCTTTAAGAAAACCTGGGGTGTCAATGAATCTTTAGGTAATCAATCGTTGTATGCTGTATCAAAAACAGCGGCAGCAAATGGAAATCCCGAAATTCCTGCATTCGACCCTGTTAAGCAACAGTTTAATTATAGATTGAACAACTCTGGTATTGTATCACCTTCAGGGAATCCGTACCAATTCCAATTGGGATTGAGGTATTCGTTCTAACTTGACTGGAGAAATAGGAATTAGATTGTTTTAGAAAAGATAATGCCCCTGCGAGCAATGGCTCCAAGGGGCATTTTTATTTGTCTATTAAATAAGCCTGATTAGGCAAAATAGGCTTATTTTAAAAAGAGCAGCCTAACTGCATCATTATGCTTGGGACTAGCTCAGTATGTTTTCTTTCGGAAGAAAAACTTCAGCCATCATGTGGCGTACACTTCCGCCACCACATGTCTCGATAACATGTAGATCTTGATGGATGATTTTACCATGCTTTTCCAATTGTGCTGTTTGGTATAAAGTCAATGAGGATAACGCCTGATTGCTCAGGACAATAAAACGATTACCATATTTATTTCTCACCTGGAGGCAGTTTGCTGCAAAAGATTCGAGTTGGTTCTCATTGATTTCAATGATCTCTTTGCCTGTATCTTTTAGACTCTTCAGCAGCGTTTGGAGCTCAGCCTGATTATCGATTGCCTGTGGGCATAAGATAGCAAAATCTTCGCCTACGGCTAGCACCACATTGGTGTGATAGATAGGTCTCCGCTCTCCATGGACAGTTTGATAGGCGTGAAATACAACAGGTGTGTAGTTTTCAGTCCTGCAGTATTCGTCGAGCATATCCCGGTCTGCCCTTTCGGATAAGGCACAGTAGGCTACACGGTGAGCGCGGTCCAAGACAAGTGCGCCGGTGCCCTCCAAATATTGTTTATTGTTTTCGGCTTCACTGAGATCCTTAGTTAGTTTTACATAATAACCGTTTTGCTTCAATGGACCTTCGAAATCCAATAAATGTTCTTTTCGACGATTGGGAGCAAACATGGGATAAAAAATTATTTTTCCATCCTGATGAAAGGAGACAATATTATTGGGGAATATACTGTCGGGACTTTCTGATTTCTCGTCGTCTTGAATGACAGTCACCAAAATTCCATGTGACTTCAATTCATTTACTAGCGCGTCGAACTCTCCTTGCGCTTCTTTGTTGACTTCTTCTATACTGAGATTTTCGATATCCTTTTGGAAGAAATTGTTGACCGCAGTCTGTTCATTTTTACGGAAGACAGAGGGTCTTACTAAAAGAACGCTGTCTGTTACCTGTTTTCTCATGGTTTATAATCGTTACTTCGCTGTTTTATATTCGTTAAAAAGAAATGATATTCGTTTTTTGTGATAATTTACATTTGTCAAAAGAGATGCTTCCCTAGCTGGATAATGTTTTCTTTGTTAAGATTCCTGATAGCAAAATACCCTTGATATCAGTTGTTCTTAGCAAAAAAGTGTATATCGTTATTTCGAAGTCACTTTACAATTGGTACATATACTAATTTATTGAAAATTCATTGGCATTGCAAAAAAGAATAGTGAAGTAATGAAAGAAATACGCAGGTGAAATAACAGATAACCTGGTATTTTTTTAAAATTGTAGCAAACGATTGTCGTATTGTTTGTTATATTTATAATGAACAGTCTGTATGTTTGAGGTTATTCCAAAAATTAATTTACAAAGACAATCGATTGCATTTCAGTAGCTCAGTAAAACTGACTTTTTATCCACTTTTTTGCTTCGTTTTCAGTCATTTATTTTGCTATCTTTGCTCATCCAAAAAACGACTGTTTATAAGAGAGTTAATTGCCTAATTATTATGTCGCTAACTATCTATAAGCGTTAACTTTTTGCACACATGAGCAATATACACTTCCAAGAAAAATTCGAAAGTCGCCACAATGGCCCAAGTCCAGTTGAAGCGAATGAAATGTTGGCTAAATTAGGCGTTTCGTCAATTGACCAACTTATTGACCAAACGGTCCCTTCTCAAATTCGTGCTCCAAAACCTTTAAATCTTCCTAAAGCATTGTCTGAGGTAGCCTATTTAAAGCGTATTGCGGAAATCGCTGAGAAAAATAAAGTTTTTAAATCTTTTATTGGTCAAGGTTACTACGATGTGATCCTTCCGGGCGTAATTCAACGAAATGTATTTGAAAACCCAGGATGGTATACGCAGTATACTCCTTATCAGGCGGAGATCGCACAAGGTAGGTTACAAGCTTTATTGAACTTCCAGACTGTAATTTGTGACTTTACTGGTTTAGAAATAGCAAATGCTTCTTTGTTGGATGAAGCTACGGCTGCAGCTGAAGCCATGTTTATGCTTTATTCAGCTCGGAAAAATAAAGATGCTAACGTATTCTTGGTGTCGGACAATGCCTATGCGCAGACGGTTGATGTATTGAAGACCCGTGCCTTGTCTTTTGGTATTGAACTTAAAATTGCGGCTATTGCTGAATCAGAATTAACAGATGATGTATTTGCGGCATTTGTTCAATATCCTGCAGCGGATGGTTCAATTGTTGATTATAAATCATTTGCAGCTACAGCGCACAGTAAGAATATTACCGTATGTGCGGCGGCAGATTTGATGAGTTTAGCATTGTTAACGCCTCCGGGAGAATGGGGCGCAGATGTTGTTGTTGGTAATTCACAACGTTTTGGCGTACCGATGGGCTTTGGTGGTCCTCATGCAGCATATTTTGCGACACGCGACAGCTTCAAACGTAATATCCCTGGTCGTATTATTGGTGTTACTTCCGATTCAAATGGAAATTATGCATTGCGTATGGCTTTGCAGACTCGTGAACAACATATCCGCCGTGATAAAGCTTCTTCAAATATTTGTACTGCACAAGCTCTTTTAGCGATTATGGCTTCTTTCTATGCCGTGTACCATGGCCCAGAAGGAATCAAAAATATAGCATCACGTATAAATGCTTTGGCCAATCTGTTGGATCAAGCATTACAGTCGTTGGGTTATACGCAATTGAATGCAGCTTATTTTGATACACTACGTGTAGACTTAGGTGCTCATGCTGGTGCTTTGAAATCTGAAGCATTAAATAACGAGTTAAACTTCTATTATAATGGTTCGGAAGTTTCAATTGCTATCGACGAAACAACCACATACGAAGATATTAAGACGATTATCAAAGTATTTGCTAAAATTCAAGGTAAAACATTGAATGACGTAGATTTCGATGCATTAGAAGAGAATTTAGGCTCTTCAATTCCCGCCGATTTAGTACGTACTTCTGCCTACTTAACACATCCAAACTTTAATAGCTATCATTCTGAACATGAGATGTTGCGCTATATCAAATCTTTGGAAGCAAAAGATTTATCGCTTTGTCACTCAATGATTCCATTGGGCTCATGTACGATGAAATTGAATGCTACAGCTGAAATGGTGCCAGTTACATGGGCGAGATTTGGCGGTTTGCATCCATTTGCTCCTGCAGATCAAACTTCTGGATATATGCAAATGATCGGTGAATTGAACGATTGGTTATCTGAAATTACTGGTTTTGCGAAGATGAGTTTCCAACCAAATTCAGGAGCACAAGGCGAGTACGCTGGTCTGATGGTTATCCGTGCTTACCATGAGAGCCGTGGTGATCATGGACGTAATATCTGTTTGATCCCTGCTTCTGCACACGGAACAAACCCTGCTTCTGCTTCTATGGCAGGCTTAAAAGTGGTCGTTGTGAAATGTGATGAATTAGGAAATATCGATATTCCAGATTTAAGAGCAAAAGCGACTGAACATGCTGCAAACTTGAACTCACTGATGGTGACTTACCCTTCTACACACGGTGTATTTGAAGAGTCGATCATTGAAGTCTGTGAAATTGTTCATGCAAATGGCGGTCAGGTTTATATGGACGGTGCGAACATGAATGCACAGGTTGGATTGACAAGCCCAGGGCATATTGGTGCCGATGTTTGTCACTTGAACCTCCATAAAACATTCTGTATTCCTCACGGTGGTGGAGGTCCAGGTATGGGACCTATCGGTGTTGCAAAACACTTAGTTCCTTTCTTACCTAACCACGAAGTGGTTTCGACTTCTGGTGAAGAGGGTATCTCTGCTGTTTCTGCAGCTCCATTTGGTTCAGCATCAATCTTGCTTATTTCTCATGCTTATATTTCAATGATGGGTGGTGAAGGCTTGACAAATGCGACAAGAACCGCAATATTAAATGCAAACTATATTAAGGCACGTTTAGAAAATGCGTATCCAGTACTTTATTCAGGTACTAACGGACGTTGTGCACACGAAATGATCTTGGATTGCCGTGGATTCAAAAACTTTGGTATCGAGGTTGCAGATATTGCAAAACGTTTAATGGATTATGGTTTCCACGCACCGACTGTTTCTTTCCCTGTTGCAGGAACATTGATGGTTGAACCTACTGAATCTGAGTCTAAGGCTGAATTGGATCGTTTCTGTGATGCATTAGTTGCTATCCGTGAAGAGATCGCTGCGGTTGAAGCAGGAGACGTGGACCAAGCTAACAATGTACTGAAACATGCACCACATACAGCTTCGGTTGTAACTGCAGATGAGTGGGACAGACCTTACAGTCGTCAAACTGCCGCATACCCATTGGAGTATGTAAGAGAACGTAAATTCTGGCCTTCAGTAGGTCGTGTGAACGACTCTCAAGGTGACCGTACATTGATTTGTTCGTGTCCTTCAATTGAGGAATACGCCGAAGCATAATCTCGGTAGTTATAACGGAAGGCCTCTATACTCGCATAGAGGCCTTTTTTTGTGTAGCGCAGTCCCATTCGGCAGTACCTAGGTAATACAAGTAACAGGTAGAAATTTAGGTCGGGCTTTAAGGTCTAAAGATCGTCTGCGAACAGATTTTAAAATTTAGATTAATTATATTATTTTGTTCTTTTTAGCGTTTTAATTAAAACTGATAATCATGAAAAGACAATGGAAAGTAATGCCTGTTCTCTTAGGACTGGGCCTTTTGGTCGCGAGCTGCGGCAACAGCAAATCCAGTGAAGGCGGCGAAGATGCTAAGGAGAAAGAGGCTGGAATTTCGGATGTAGTTAAGGGAGTATCCAACTTGGGCAATCTGAGTGATGGAGCAAAAAAATTGGAAGACCTTCAAGCCAAACTTAAATCCGAGAAACCATTAAGTTCGGAAGAGTTGAAGGCTTTTTTACCGGAAAGCTTAGATGGTTTAAAAAGAACGTCCTATTCTGGCGGATCAATGTATGGGGCAGAAGTTGTATCTGGAGAGGCGACGTATACCGTCGATAACCAGAAGGAAATTAAAGTCAATATCATTGATGGCGCGGGCGAGACAGCTTCGGCAATCGTGGGTTTGGCGCAAATGGGCTTCATGGTAGATTCAGAGAAAATTACAGATACTGAAATAGAAAAAACTGGCGAATTTGAAGGTAAACGGGCAAAAACAACTGATAGTAAAGGAGTGGAAGGCTCAACGGCAAAAAGCTCCGAAATAAGTTATCTTGAGAAAGACCGCTATCTAATTACTCTTCGGGGAAACGGGTATAGCCTCGACGAGCTGAAAGGGTTTTTGGCAAAATTGAACCTAAGCGCATTAAAATAATAAAAAATGTAATTTCAGATAAGCAGGAAATGCATGGTTGACATGGGAAAGGCTCAAACATTGGTTTGAGCTTTTTTTAAAAGCAGGCGGCCTTGTTCCGCAATGTATAAGAAAAGGATATTTGGAAATTATGTCGAACTATAGGACGAAGCTAATAAATTTGTTTTTGTTGGCAAATTTGCCTTAGTTTGTGCTGAAACATTTCAATATGAAGATACTAAAATTTTCCATCAATCTTTGTGTCGCAACAGCATTATTGGCTTCCTGTGCTGGAGGGAAATACGCGAAGACTGAAAAGGTATATAAGAAACAAGCAAAAGAATTTTCAAAACTCTATAAACAATCGCCTGTCACCGGTCAATTGGAGAAGGTGAATGTCAAAGAACAACAATGGATCGCCTCGATTAATTTTGGCATCCGTAAACCCAATTTTGTTGTCATTCATCATACAGCACAGGATTCTTTGGGACAGACCATCCGTACATTTCATTCCGCGAAAGCAGGTGTAAGCTCCCATTATGTGGTTGGTCGGGATGGAAAAGTAGTGCAGATGGTCAATGACCTCTATCGTGCACATCATGCGGGCTTGGGGAAATGGGGCAATGATACGGACCTCAATTCTTCTTCCATTGGCATCGAGCTCGACAATAATGGGACTACTGATCCTTGGACCGATGCCCAAATAAACGCCTTGACGCAGTTGTTGACTTATTTAAAAACGACCTATAGAATCCCGCAGGCAAATTTTATTGGGCATATGGATTTGGCGCCAACCCGAAAAAATGATCCGTCACGTTTTCCTTGGAAAAAACTGGCTGATCAAGGATTCGGCTTTTGGTATGAGGACTATTTAGAGATGCCTCCAGCAGACTTTAACCCAAAAATGGCATTACGTATCATCGGTTACGATGTAAGTAATCTCGATGCGGCAATAAAAGCATTTAAGATTCACTACATTCAGCAGGACGTAAATACAGCGTTCATGAGTGAGAATGATCTTAAAATTCTGTATTCCATCTATAAAAAATTCTTATAGCGATTCGCTAAACTAAAGGAAAAAAAAGATCCTGCTTTTTAAAAAAGGCAGGATCTTTTTTTGCTGGGTATAAGATTGCTATAATTTGTCCTTATATATATTGAAGTACGTATCAAAAGCACGTTGATAGATTAGTTTAAACCAGGGGGTAAACTGCTCGGGTGAGTGTTGTATTTCATTTTGAATTTCCCGTTGATTCATGTATTTTGTTGCGGCAACTTCTTCTTCGTTAATTTCTGGAGTTCCATTAAATTTTCCGAATAAGACATAATCGAATTCATGCTCCGTAAGTCCGTTGTCAAATTGAGCTTTATAAACGAACGAGAAGACATCTTGAAGGGCTGTTGCAGTAATTCCTAATTCTTCCATTAAGCGCCTTTTGGCGGCTTCTATGTTACTTTCTTCCAGACGCTGATGCGAGCAGCAGCTATTGGTCCACAGTCCGCCACAGTGGTATTTACTTAATGCTCTTTGTTGCAGGAGCAATTCGTCTTGGTCATTGAACAAAAATACACTAAAAGCACGGTGCAATAGCCCCTTTTCATGGGCTTCATATTTCTCCATGCTACCAACCATCCTGTCATTGCTGTCAACCAGTATTACATTTTCTTGCTTCATAAGGCACAAAAATAAATATAGCCCAATTTAAGAAAATTGGGCTATATAATAAATTTAAATTTTGTGCGAGATCTGCTTATACGGTTTTTACAAATTTTTCGTCGTAATTTTCAATATCAATGATGTAGCCGTTTTTAATTAAGAATTCAAATAAAGGTTTGGCTTCTTCAGAAACGGGCATATTGTGCGTGGTAATAATCTTATTTTCTTTTTTCAAGAGATAAGGATATGCGTAGAGTTTCACATTTTTATTGAACATCCCCGAGATATAGGAAAGAAGTTCATTGGTGTATAACTCTTTATTATAATTATCTGAATTGAAAATGTTCTTTAAATTGTAAACATTGGTTGCAATTCCAATGTTCTTAGGCTTAAAGTTGCTTATAAACTCTGCTAAATGATTATTTCTTCTAAAGTTGCTAACGATAATATTATTGCCTGTCGCACATAGTTCGTCAGCCCTAGAAGCAAATTCTTGCAGGTCTTCATCTGTAATTTCATGCGTATCTTCCAACACATTTCCCATCAGGACTTCAATTAATACAATGGTGTCTGCGTCAGTTGCACCTGTATTTTTTTTGAACTGTTCAACGGCAAGATTGAAGAGATCAAAGTTTGGAAGGGATTTTTGACGGTATTTGGTGCGAAGTAGAATAATGTTCTTTTTGTACAGATAATCTTTGATTTGTACCGCTTTGCCATCGGGCTGGAATATAGCGGCTTTAGCAAATCCTTTTGCAATCAGGTATAAGTTGATTAGACGTTGGTTGACGTTTTCAAATAGAGGTCCGTTTAATTTAACCAGGTCAATCTCAACGGAACCAACAGAAAGGTTATCGACCAATGATTCGATCATGGTCTGCACATTGTCTGTATAATAATAAGCCGCAAATAATAGGTTTACACCAATTATGCCTAAAACTTTTTGTTGCAATTGGTTGTCGCTGTCTAGTAGTCTTACATGGACAATGATATCATTTGTAGGGCCTCCAACTTCATGTTGGAAGCGAAGTCCGATCCAGCCGTGAGGTTCATTTGTCTTGGTGAAATTGAGGGTTGTTACGGTATCTGCAAAGGCAAAGAATTTTTTGTTGCAGTATTTATCGCCATGAAGTCGTTGGGTAAGAAGATTGAATTCATGGGAGAGCATTTTCTTTAAACGTGTTCTGCTGACATATCGACCATCAGCCTCTTCACCATAAATTGCATCACTGAAAGCCATGTCGTAAGCTGACATTGTTTTAGCAATTGTGCCTGATGCTGCTCCTGCGTTGAAAAAGTTACGTGCGACTTCCTGTCCAGCACCGATCTCTGCAAAGGTTCCATAAATCTCTGGGTTTAGATTTATTTTCAGCGCCTTTCGCTTGGTTTCAAAAATTTCTCTTGCCATGATGCAAAGGTACAAAAATCAACATGCTAGTGAAAATTAAAAGTATGAATGAAAAAAACAGAATAAAATTAGGCCTGTTTTATAACAAGCCTAATTTGTTGAAAGCATAGAATAGCGCACTAGCATGTAATGCCTGACTGAATTTGTTGTCCAGCAACATGCTTTTTGCTTCTTCAAGCGGTATACGATACACATCGATTTCTTCATGTTCATCTAATGCCTGTTCCTGAACTTTTTTGCCCCCTGTCATCAGGTAGGTATAGGTAATATTGCCACTTGTCGCCGGGTTGGCATAAAGCGTGGCGATTTCTTCAATCTGATCAAATTGATAGCCTGTTTCTTCAAGCATTTCACGAACAGCAGCATTTTTAGGATCTTCTCCTGCTTCTGTTGTCCCTGCGGGAATCTCCAATGAAATAATGCCTGCTCCATGGCGGTATTGCTTAATGACCAGAAGTTCGTTCTGCTCAGTAATTCCGATCATATTTACCCAATCTGGATACTCCAGTACGTAATAATGGTCATTGATCCGTCCATCCGGAAGTTCACAGGTATCTCTGCGCAGTGTAGCCCAAGGCTCTTTACAGATATATTCAGAGGATAATAGTTTCCACTTTTCCATTAGCTTACAATATCTTTCATCATACGTTCAACCTTCTCTTCCAAAATAGTTTGCACATCGAAATAATCAGCAGTATCTTTCAAGCTTTCTTTTACAGAACAGTAAAATTTAATCTTGGGTTCCGTTCCCGATGGTCTGGCAGAAATCACATCGCCGTCTACTGTTATAAATTGCAATACATCAGATTTAGGCAATGAGATCGCTCTTCGCTCCCCTGTACTCATATCTGTGATTTGGGAAAGCTGATAGTCCCTGATTTCTTTGACTTTTATTCCACCGAGTGCGGTTGGTAGATTATGACGTAAGCCATTCATCATGGCCTGAATTTCTTCGGCACCAGCCTTTCCTTTTTTGGTTAAGGAAATGAGCTTTTCTTGATAACAGCCAAATTCTTTGTAGATATCTAATAAAACTTCGTAAACTGTTTTTCCTTTTGTTTTAAAATAGGCGGTCATTTCGGCTAGGAAAGCACAAGCGTTTGGAGCGTCCTTGTCACGCACTAGATCGCCTACTAGATAGCCATAACTCTCCTCTCCGCCTGCAAGATATTGTGCTGAATCACCTAGATTGGTAATCAATTCACCAATATATTTGAAGCCTGTAAGTGTTTCATAACAAGGCACGCCGAAATGCTTTGCAATCTCTGACTCGAGATTTGTTGTTACGATAGTTTTTACAATATATGGATTCGATCCGAGTTGTTTTAGTTCACTTTTTGCACTGAGGACATAGTATATCAATAAACTGCCGATTTGATTACCATTGAGCAGTTGAAATTGTCCCTTATTATTTTTTATGGCAATCCCGACACGATCGGCATCGGGATCTGTCGCCAATACAAGGTCAGCATCAATTTCTTCCCCTTTTTTCTTTGCTAAGGCCATTGCATCTTCCTCTTCGGGGTTTGGATAGATTACCGTTGGAAAGTTGCCATCAGGTGTGGCCTGTTCAGCAACGACTGAAACATTTTCAAATCCCCAGGCTTCTAGCATTTTAGGAACAATGGTAATTCCGGTACCATGTATCGGTGAAAAAACAATTTTCAAGTTTTTTTGAGCACTTACCGCTTCCGGATGAATACTTAATGTTTTATTGGCATTGATATAGAGCTGATCGATTTCTTCCCCGACAGGAATGATGTTTTGCGTATTCCCCTCAAATTTAATAGCACTAACTGAGCTGATTGCATTTACTTCGTCGATTACATTTTTATCATGAGGTGCAGTCAGCTGGCAGCCATCGTTCCAATAAGCCTTATAACCATTGTACTCCTTTGGGTTGTGTGAAGCCGTTAGCATAACACCGCTCTGACAGCCGAAATGACGAATGGCAAACGACAACATTGGGGTCGGGCGCAATGCGGTGAACAGATGTACCTTGATGCCGTTGGCTGCAAAGACGTTCGCAACCAGCTGGCCAAATGCCTGCGAATTGTTGCGGCTATCATAAGATACCGCTACTTTAATCTCCTGATCTGGGAACTGTTTCTTTAGATAGTTGGCTAATCCTTGAGTGGCTTTGCCGATTGTATACTTATTCATACGATTGGAGCCGACACCCATAATGCCCCTTAAGCCACCGGTTCCAAACTCAAGATCCCTGTAAAAAGAATCTGTAAGTTCTGTCTCCTCATTATTGTCGATTAAATCCTGAACTGCCTTTCGAGTTCCTTCATCATAACTTGGGGTTAACCAATCTTCGATTTTCTTTTGTATGTCTTTATCTATATTTTTCATTAACGTTAAGTTTGGCTACTAAAATGTGCAACATATTATGCATCACATCCGGCATAAGCGCGGTCTATGACTGTAATATACCATTTTTCTCCCTCTTTTGTCACATGAAAAACAAAGGGTTCTTCATGCTCATTGGAGGTCATAATGGCTCTATAACTTTTGGATTCTATATTTCTTAGTCGCTGTAATTCAGTGTTATTAATTTTGGCGTCAAGAATTTCATTCATGAACTTTGCTGTTTGAGATAATTCATTGGGGCGGGACTTTTTATCATAATAGAATCCGGCTTTATCCCACTTCATCGTACCACAATCAAAAATAGGTAGTTTTCCGGACTTCAAAGGGCCCTTGTACGTTAACTTTTCATAAGAATGGTACTCTGGCACGGGTTTAGAAAAATTAAAACTGTTTTGGTGTACATAAGAGTCTAGCGCGCCTGGACGATAAATAATATAAATTCCCAATTTGGGATGTATATAGGAATTTATTGTTTTACTGTCCTGCTCTGAATATGCCTTGGCAAGTTTCTCCAGTACCTCCTCCAGCGTTTCGGAGTTCTCTTTCTTTACTTCCTTTTCAGTCGTGTCAGGTTTTTGTAGGGTATCCACAGGAATTGAATCCTGTACGATTTTTACAGCCTTATCTTCTTTTTTACTATTTCTGCAGGAGATTGTGCTTGCAGTGAGACAAATAAGAATAAAGAAAAAGAGATTTCTCATGATGATTTTGTTTAATATTACTTCTTTGAAGTCAAGTTTTCAATAATTGACTTTAGAATAGAGCGCGTTGACGGAAGCCACCATTGTTCGAGGATGCGCTGGATTGTCTCTTCTCTATTCTCGCGCAATTTAAGGATTATTTCCTTTCGGAAGTTCAATTTGGATGTCTGCCAGGTCTTTTGGTTGAACTGCGTGATCTGCTTTATCTTTTTTGTTGCGGTATTGAAGAGTATATTAGCGGGAACAATGTCATCGATAAGACCCTGTGTTTTTGCATCTACAGGAGAAAGCAATTTACCTTCGAGCAAATTCTGATAAGCATTCCGTTTTCCGATCCAAAATGCATAAAGCTGAAATATACTTTCAGGGACGATGAGTCCGACTGGAATTTCATTAAGGCCAATCACAAAATTCCCTTCGGCCATAATGCGATAATCGCAGCAGAGCGCCAGTACGCAGCCCCCAGCGGGACTATGACCAGATATTGCGGCAACTATTGGCTTTGGAAAACCGGCCAGTAGCGATGTCGCCTCCAAGAATAAATTCCAGAATTCCCGAATCTGTTCTTCATCGTATTGGAATAAGGTAATTAGATCGAGTCCCGCGCTAAAGAAGTTCTCCTTGCCAATCAATATTGCACCATAAATGGCTTCATTTTGCTGGGAAGATGCTAAGGTATCTATCAGTTCCTTCAATAGCTGTGTGTCGATGGCATTTGATTTTCCCCTGTCGAGGAAAATACTTAAAATATGATCTTCTATTTTGGTTTTAATATGTTCCATAACCTTGTCTTTAAATTTAACGATTTGTTTGCACTGCTATTGTGGTTTTACCTCTATTAAATACTCAAGATGAGCAATCTTGCCATCCATGCTTATTCCCTCAACGGTTAGTTTGTAAGTCCCAGGTTCGTCAGAAGTAAAGAATTCGAAATGCGTTTTCCCATCTTTTGGTATGATCAGATTCGGTTCCCATGCGATTGTTGTCCGTAGATCGCGTGTAAGCTTATGTTGGACTGTGGCATCATATTGGGGTTTGAAAAAGGTTCGGGGCACATATAGCCCTTTTGGCGTGATCGTTAGAATTCCTGTAGGGGTATAAGATGAAGCAATCGCATCTCCGGATTTACTGGTAATCACAATAACGCCGCTGCCTCCGTACATGCCATAAATCGCCGTGTTTCCAATACTACGCAAGACTTCAACACTCGCAATGTCGGCAGTGTTAATCATATCTATTTGTTCGGGTTCAATATACATTCCATCGAGAACAACTTGCATCGGACTATTCATCGATCTTGTGCTATAAGGGATTCCATTTCGAAAAATAACACCATTTAGCCGTCCATTGAGGCATTGAGCAAAAGTAGCACAGCCGGATAATTCGTCCGCAGAGATGACCTGATCGGCATTTCCTGATCCATTGAGGTTTCTGGAGTTCTTGTCAGCTTTATTTGTTCGTATTCTATTGACCTGTACCTCTTCCAACCGAATGCTCTTTTGTATTATGCCCGCAGCTTCCAATTCGCCAAGGAATTGTTGGCTATTTTTCAGTTGTGTAAGCAGCGTGGTATTGATGTCATTAACCAGTAATGGTTGATCTTTACTCGTATTTGGAGGGGGGGTGAGTGGGGTGTCTATAACAATATCAACTCTTTTTTTCTCCTTAGGGCCATCACCTGTCACAATAAACTTGACGCTGTCTGCAAATAAAAGTTCGTCAAATGAAAATCGGCCATTATTGTCTGTCAGCGTATCTACACTCAGCAACATATTGCTCGTCGGTATTAGGGTTACTTTGGCATTTGGAACCACAGCCTTTCGGGCCGTTTTCTTGATGGTCCCAGCGATGGTAAGTCCTTTTTCAGGAAGGAACGAAGTTGTTGATGTACTTATGTAATTCTTCCAGTCCAACTTGCGCCAACCTTGGATCAACATAAGATTGTCCAGCTCTGTCAGTTTAATGTTCGTTAAATCCTCAAAGTAATAATTGGGCCGTTCAATAAAGCCACGAAGATCAGATTTCAATAGGAGCTCCGAGACAATAGATGAATAATAACGGTTTGTCGTGGAATCAACCTTGCTGAGGTTTACCACTGATGCGGAGAGCGCAGCAAACCTAGTGGTGTCACTATCATCATATTTAACGGAAAGATCAGCAATCACTTTATCGCGTGTTGTGAAGCTGGATTTGTTGAGTTCTATGGAGACAGGAAGTAAGGTCGATGTCGTATTGTAATTAAACACCAATCTTTCCACAATAGGAACCATTTGATCTGTTAAGATGGATAATTGTAAAACTCCAGAAGGTAGGTTTTTTTTGGGGATATTGAATAAGATCTCCGTTCCATTTAATTTCTGCTTAGCGGCATGAAGTACAAGGCCATTGTATTGGGCTACCAGATAAATATCTTTGCCATTGGCCAAGTCTGCAGTAGCGGAAAGTTGTGCTGCAATCTTATCCTTTAGTACTGAATTTACGGTTAGAACATATCCGGAATTTTGAACAGGGGGTAAAGAAGCACTTGTTGACGATCCATCTTCGAAAAGGGCTGTAGCGACGTATTTTTTTCCTGCCTGTAAGACGAGTGGTATACTTCCCATCCCCAGTGAATTTGTTTCAAAGTCTGCAATAGTCGTTTGATTTTCTTCCACCACGGTTATTTTGGCTTTTTTTCCCAATCCAGCAGGAGAAAGGATTTTGAATCCTGTCTTGCATAATATGTTGCTGACCAGTTCGCCACTTTCGGGAAAAATTTGAATGCTATTTTGGCTGTTTGGATCCGGGATAACAAAACTTTTGAGAATACGTCTTTTATCCAGAGAAAGAAATTGTAGAGACAGTGTTCCGCCTTTAAAGTCATCTTTCAATTCCAAAGCTATTGTTCCATTATCATTCGATTTTAATCGGCCGGATTTTTCTTTATTGTTGTTAGGTTGTAGGGTATAACTGATGCTGTTATTAATCAGTGGGGCTCCCTGAATGGTTTTGAGATTAATCTGGAACAAGTTTTCTGTTCCGTTTTTGACCAGTTCACTTCTCGTTATGATATTATCAGATCGACCATTTGTAATGGGAACGACGCGTTCGTAGAAATTGGCTACAGAGTCATTTTGCATCCATCTGGTAAATGATCTAACGCGATATGAGCCTTCTTCCAAGGTGTCCGGCAGATTGAAGTCGCCTATACTTAGACCGAGTGTAATTGGAATTTTGATACTTTTGATGATCTTATTGGTTGGAGATATCAATTCTACATTAGCAATTTTACTCATGTTGCTCAAATAATTAAAAGGGGCGGTGGTGCAGTATAATTTAAACCAAATGGTTTCTCCGGCCGAATAATCATTTTTGTCCAAATGGAGATAGATTTTTTCCTTGATGTGCTGCGCATGGTAAGTATCCAGTTTCTGCAACGTCTGATCGATCTGGGCCGACGCCAACAAAGCGAATAGGAGGCAATTTACTAACAGCAGTAATTTAGCGTACATATGACTAATGTTTTATGAAAATTAGAAAATATTTTCCTTTAATCAATTTATAAATCAAAATATTAGTCTCATTTTAAACGATCTGATACCTTAAAATTAGCATAAAAAAAATATCTTTGTGTTATGAATATCCTAATAATCGGTTCAGGAGGTCGTGAATCCGCCTTCGCCTATAAGTTGTCGAAAAGTCCACGTTTAGATCAATTGTTTATTGCTCCAGGAAATGCTGGAACAGGTGCGTATGGTCAGAATGTAAATATTAAAGTTACTGACTTTGCTGCTATTGCTTCCTTCGTTTTGGAGAATAACGTGCAAATGGTGCTCGTCGGTCCCGAAGAACCTTTGGTAAAAGGTATTCATGATTATTTTTTAAATCGGGAAGATTTAAAAGATATCCCGGTAATAGGGCCACAACAAGAGGGGGCTCAATTGGAAGGCTCAAAAGATTTTTCAAAGCAATTTATGGATCGCCATGGCGTACCTACGGCTGCTTCAAGATCGTTTGATGCAACATCATTGGAAGATGGATTGGCTTACCTTGAAACGCAAAAATTGCCGATTGTGCTTAAGGCCGATGGTTTAGCTGCAGGCAAAGGGGTGTTGATCTGCGAGACGCTGGAAGATGCTAAAGCGGAGCTAAAAGCGATGATCGCAGATTCAAAGTTTGGAGAAGCTAGCCGAGTTGTGGTTGTTGAAGAATTCTTAAAAGGAATTGAATTGTCTGTTTTTGTTTTGACAGATGGGAATTCATATAAAGTGCTTCCTTCTGCAAAAGATTACAAACGTATTGGAGAGGGGGATACAGGCCTAAACACGGGTGGTATGGGATCGATATCTCCGGTTCCTTTTGCAGATGAGACATTTTTAAATAAAGTAGAAGAGCGTATTATCAGACCAACAGTTGAAGGACTTAAAAAAGATGGTATTCCGTATAAAGGATTTATTTTTATCGGTCTGATGAATGTAGAAGGAGAACCTTATGTCATCGAGTATAATGTTCGTATGGGAGATCCGGAGACTGAGTCCGTATTGCCTCGTATTGAATCGGATCTATTGGATTTACTGGAAGGTGTTGCACAAGGCAATTTGGATCAACGTTCGTATACGGTATCTCCTAAAACTGCCGTAACGGTGATGTTGGTTGCGGGAGGTTATCCTGGAGATTATGAGTCGGGAAAAGAGATCGTCAATATTGAAAACGTGAAAGAATCCATCGTATTTCAAGCAGGTACGAAAGAGGTGGGTGGTAAGATCGTTACTGCAGGCGGACGTGTAATTGCTGTTACCACATTGCAAGATACACTGTTTGAAGCCCTTCAACAGGCAACTGCAGATGCTGGAAGAATATATTTTGAAGGGAAATACTTCAGAAGAGATATCGGTTTCGACCTTGTTTAAAAAATATTTAATTTTTTTTTTGGAATACTGATTTTAAGGTCTATATTTGCAACTCCAAAAACAACAATGTTATTGGAGTTGCATAAAACGGCCCGTTCGTCTAGGGGTTAGGACGCAAGATTTTCATTCTTGAAACAGGGGTTCGATTCCCCTACGGGCTACACATCTAAAAGTCAAAACATACAAAATCCTGCAAATTAAACGTTTGCAGGATTTTTTGTTTTTCAGCATTTACAAAACCTATAATAATTCCCAATAAAAAAGTGAGTCATTCAGTGAGTCATTTTATCGAATGTGCTTACTCACTGAAAAGTGTTTAACATTTTGATTATCAATATGTTCAAAATTTAAACATCTTGCCCCGTTTTAGTTGCAAGGCTAATTTTGCATCGCTGAAATCTGTTTTTCAGTGGTGATGCAGAGCTCGCCGCAAAGGCGGCTCGGTTTGTTTCACTTAAATGACGTTGTTATGAGTACAAATTATTCCTTGTTCTTCTATCTGAAGAAACCTAAAAATTATGTTAACGGTCCCAAGCCGATCTACATTCGGATTACCGTAGATGGTATCCCAAAAGACGTTGCCACTGGACGGGAACGCGATCCACCTATGGAACTCCAAAGCCAACCGTGCGAAGGGAACTACCGAAGCAGTAAAGATCCTGAACAGCTGTCTTGAAACCCTCGTAACTAAAGTAAGTACGGTCCATGCGGTTATGGTTGCGGCAGCAGAGGAAATTACAGCGGAGTCCATTAAGCTGCGGTTTCAGGGAAAGGGTATCAAGCGAAAGCAATTCCTTGACGTTTTTAGAGAACATAATATGCAGATGGAAGCATTGCTTGGCAATGGATTCAAACCCAATATAGAAACCGGAAACCATCTGGCCTTTGGCTAGATGGAATTTTCGCCTGTCATAGGAGTTTTAGCATTTATCCAAAATTTGTTTCATACATTTTCTAGAAAAGCACGCTTACTCTACACCCCATTTGGCGACCCAATATTCACTATTGTAGCGGATTATCATTTTTAACGTTTATTGAAATATAAGTCTTTAATACATAACTTTACAGTTAATAATCTTTATATGATCATTCCTTTCTGCCATATTTCTAGGTTTAGATCGCTGGGGAAGGATACTGATAAAATTTAATTTAATATAGTCATACTTCATTATGAAATCTTCAACCTCTATCCTTTTGCGAAATTTCGGAATGGCATTGATTGCGATTATTTTTGTGTCGTCCTGCAAAAAAGAGAAGCAGCCTGAAACGCAAGACCTCAAATTTCAACTGGAATCTTATTATGTAACCTCCGGGAATGAAATATCCATTGATATACAGACAGGAAACAATAGATACTCCATCCAGTCTCCTGATGATGATAATTTTGTAGTGGATATCAATGAGGATGCCTGGCCATCGGGGAATATCCATATTAAGGGACTTAATAAAGGACACTCGACACTGATCATCAGGGATGAAATTACAGGTCAGAAAAAAGAGCTAAATATCCACGTGGTCGCTCCGTATCTGACAATGAGAGCCATAGGGCTCATCAGTGGAGTTTTAGGCGCTCCATATGGTAAAGATAATGCTATCCGAAAAGAAGTGAAAGAAGGAGCTGCATACAATGTCGACTTCTTTGGGAAAGACGAACTGCTTGTTCTGCAAGGAGGTAATTTTTTGGTTTTCGGCAATGAAAATGATCTGGCAAACGGTGAAGTATTGACATCTGGAAGCTATAGGATTAGCTTTGAAGGAGAGCTTGGGCATTTACTTCTCTCTTACGGAGATAACAAGCGAACAGTAGACTTTAGAATACCGGAAGGTACGTCAAGCTATTCCATTTTGAAGAATTTTTCAAATGGTATTTTAGCAGGGCCAAAGGATTTCAATCCGCAGAATCCATATCCGCATCTTTATCTTTCAAAGGATTTTACTGCAGATTTTCAGAAGGCCTATCCGGAAATAGAGCGTGTGGACCTAACAGAGGAGATGTACCTGTATCCTTATTTTCATCATCTGAAGATTGCCCAAGGAATTCTGGATTGATTCACATGACGAAAATCGGGAAGCAAAATAAATCTGCTTCCCAGATAATACATTAGCTAAATGAACTTGCCTCTTTCATTTCCCTAAATATCGGATGGAATGTAATCTTTCCAGTTCGAAGAGTCCAAATAGGCCTGTACGCCAAAATTTGATCCCGCCTCTTTCATAATGATCTGCATTCTGGTTATTGGGGAAGATTTTGTTCCAGGAACGGGATCTAAGCCCCAATTAACACCGAAAGCCAAACGGAAAAGTTCATACACTTGTCCATTGCTTCCCCTTAGGTCGATTTTATGGATCACAGAGGACTCAGTTGTCCCCGTAAAATGCCCGTTTTTATCCGAAGTATAGCGTAAGATCAGATAGGGAATCTTGGTCCCACTTTCCTCTTCGCTTAAAAATTCATAGCTCCCCTTTTGCTGTAGCACTAATTTTCCATCCTTTTCCAGAAAGAAAAAGGCATCTTTTTTTTTCATTATTAACTAAGTAAAACCGCATGTTCTGTAACAGCGCAGGGTGGTTACTATTCGAAATGACCAATGGAAGATAAAAATCGGTAACTTTAAGCTTTACTTCTTCGACCGTTCCGGTTACCTTGTCGGTTATTGACATAATTGTTTCTCCTTTTTTCTTTCCCGAAATAATGATCGACCCAAAATTTAGGCTACCACCTCCCATAAAATCAGCCGTAGCTATATCGCTATTCTCGATTTTAATGGAATAGTCACTGTTTCCGCGGACTATGGGAAGATAACTCTGGCTATTTAAAGGAGCTTCCATTGTGTTTGTCGGCAGTATGAAATCAAATGTTTTCTGTTCTTCTTTTTTGCAGCCCATCAAAAAAATAAAGGTGAACAGTGCAATCCATATTCTGTATGGAATATCTAATTTAATCATGTTAGGGTTTTATTTGTTAGTTCTATTTTGTAAAAATCCAAACCTGAGTCTTTTCGTCATATTGACCGGCAATATCATTATGTTTTAGTTCTTTTAATAACATTGCGCTGCAGGGGATGTTTTTATCGGCTTCATTTCTAAATGTTATTTTGTCTATCAGGTCCGGTTTTAGTTCTATATAAAATGTTCCGCTTTCACTACGGTCTATATTTACAGCTATAAATTTCTCATTTCTGTTGATGCTGAAATATACCTCTAACTTCTGCCCGTTGGGCAATATTTGATAGATTTTCAAGTCCTCTGCGGGATAGGATGGATGATCTCCGAAGAGAAGGTCCTTTCCGTCTTTGTCCAGATAATTTATTTTAGTCAGTACCAACATGTCCAATTGCCCGCAAATGGTCTTCTCCTTTTTACATGAATTCGCGGAAACAAAAATCAATGATAATAAAAGTAAAATAGAATAATTTTTCATAGCTATCTTCTCTAAGGGATTAATAAGATGGATTTTTAATATGTGGGTTTTTCGGGATCTCGACCAATCTATATCCTTCCTTGGTAAGGGATTTCTTCAGGGATTCATTGGGCATATTCTTAAAGACGGCAATGGAAAGCGTCTGGCTGGGCAAGATTCCCCAATTAGAAAAAAAAATCACGTATTTTCTTTCTGAAAAGAATACCCCTGAAAACCTTCTCCTTCCTGTCAGCTTTGATATGTTCACTCCCCGGAAACCAAAAGTTGGGGTTGAGTTTTTTAATAGCAATCAAGGGAAGATTGAGTCCGGCAGCAAATTTTTCAAATTCCCGTTCTGACACCTTATAGATAAAGTTTCCCACCGTTTCATGGGAGAACCTATTTTTCCAGATCTTATTGATCATCCTGTCGTTGATCCTTCCCAATAGGTTGGCTAAATATAATAAGGCAGGCATCTTTGATATCGGATCCTGCGGTTCAATAATTATAATGGCTTTTCTGGCTACCCGGATCATTTCGTAAAGAGCTGCGTAGGGTCTTGGAAAATGATGGTAGCTTTCCTTACAGAGTATATAATCGACACTATTGTCTTCCAACGTTAATGATTCAGCGTTTTGGGCGGAGAAATCCTTGATAAACTCTTGTTCATGGGAAACTTTAAGGAAACTGTCATCTAGGTCACTAGCGGTAACATTATGGATATTTTGGTCAAGCAGGTAGCGGGCGTCATGTCCATAAGCATCACCAAGGGTAAGCCATTTCGCATTCTTATCCTTGGTGAAAGGTTCCAGGCATTTGAAAAAAAGCTCCTGGAGCCAGTGATTTATACTTCCTTTATAGCTATTTAGTGACTTGATTACTTTTATTTTTTGTTCTTTTTCTGGATATAGGGTATTATACCAATTGGCATGGAGGTCATAGCTATGTTCATTGAATTGATCCTGTTTTCGCAAATTATTTTCCATGATTAAGTTTATAGTAGTTGCATCATCTGATATTGATCAGACAAATAAATATTCTTTTCTTGAGCTTAACCTTTCTTTAGTCTTATTTATATAAACGGATAATTATTTACGAACGCTACAGTTAAATTAAAATACTGGAATACAATTTATAATTATTGAGATATCGGAGCTATATATATTCGATGGTATGCTTGCTTATAGGGCATTTATCTGGATAATTAGCCTATTGGATATATAGCTTATCGCTGTTAAATTCAAATCTGGCTTAAAGTATACTGGGCGGTATACTAAAAAGAGGCTTAATGGTGTCATTAAGCGAAGAGAGTATCCCCGGAGGATACTCTAACCCCATTTTAGGTAAATAGGGCAAGAAAAGTAGGGCTCTGCCTAGCTTCTGCTTGCTCTATGATAGGTCCTAAAAGGATTTTGAATCTTAGGCGAGATAAAGTTTTTGAGCTGCGGGTTTAGTTTTATGCCTAAAAGAATCGGTGAATTAGGCATTTGCATTAAGCCTTTGCCCGGCAATGTTTTGTTGTTGTGAAAGTCCTTGAAGATATGCGATATATATTTATCGAATTTTACAAAGACAATATCACTTCTTACCATCGTCCGTTTATCTGTAGAATAGCCATTAAAATGAAAATTTTCTCCAAAATAATAGTCATTCCCCTGAGGGTCTTGTGCTGAAGCTCTGAATATGTGAATTAATAAAAATATTAAGAGTAACCTTTTCATCATTTATAGTTTATAAATCGAAAATGCTCAACATATATTGAAACTGCGAATAAGGTTGAGGGATTGGAATGATTTGCTGAGTATTCGGAAAATACACAGTTTAATAGCATCACTTTGTTGATACAAATAAGCAGTTTATTGAGATAATTCTATAGTATCAGAATCTTTACAATCCCTAAATTTGAGTAATCAATTATAGAAAGAAAACCTTAGAGAAGCATTTAGAAAGTCAAGATAGAATTTATCCATTCATTTCCTCGGTAAAAAGAAGAGTAGACAAACCGTCGAAATGAAAAAGGATTAAGGTCGACAGCTATTGTTAGTTTAAAAAAGAAAATAATTAGAAAAGTAATTTTGAAAACAGGAAGACTTTGAAGCAATTGTCATAAAGTCTTTTTTTAGCTTAAGAGGGCTAATACCATTTAGCTTTATATAAAAGTAACCAATTATGTGGAAATTAAAACAAAGTGTTCGCCTGATAATAGGGCGGGTATCGATCCGTTCGTCCTAAAACTATCCTATAAATAGCAGTGATGTTAAAGAAATTTTAAGGAATATATCGCAAAGTCAGCGAATCGAGATTCGACGATGCTGATATAGTAAAGTTTATAGAATAAATTCTAACCAATATATAATATCTTATGAAAACTAAACAAGCAGCGGGCTTTAGCTGGCTATTGTATCGATTAATCTGGGCTGTTGTCGGGCTAAGTTTAAGCGTTGTAAGTTGTAAAAATGATAAGCCTGTCAGTGTCAACGAGGGGATCCCTTTTGATCCTTCCCAACCTGTTGTCGTTTCTGACTTTGCCCCATCATCTGGCGGGGTAGGTCAACGTCTAGTAATCTACGGTAAAAACTTTGGTAATGACCCGAAGAATGTAGCGGTCTTTATCGGCGGAAAACAGGCTGTCGTTGTCAATGCCTTAGGAGAATCTCTGTATTGCCTTGTACCTAAACAGGCATTTAAGGGGGATATTGAGGTCCGCGTCGGTAATCAGGACAAGCAAGTTGTAGGTAAAGCTGAGAAAATATTCGATTATCAACGCAAGATGGTTGTGTCCACACTAGCGGGCTACAGAAATGCGCGTGGTGATGAACCCTGGCGGGATGGGAAATTCAAGGACGCAGACGAAAATAAAATGGCAAGCGGGTTTTGGGAGCCTTCTTTTATGAAGTTTGATCCTGCCAATCCTAAGCATCTTTGGATGACCTTTGACAATAATAATGGGTTATACCTTGTCAATTTTGAGGATAGTACCATCACGAAAAAACGTTCGGATTTTGATCGTCCACGTAGTGTTGATTTTACTTTAGATAAGAAGTATATGATTATTGCTGAGGATCGCGGCGGCGAGAATGACCGGGCAACATATCGCTTATCGCGTGACAAAAATTGGCAGGATAGGGAAGTTCTAACTACTTATAAACAGTGTAATGGCGCCTCAATCCATCCGGTGAATGGAGAGATGTATTTCAATAGCTATGAAAAGGGTCAATTTTTTCGATTTGACCTCAATAAATACTTTAGTGAAGGTTTAGGTGTCAAAGATTATGAAACGTTATTTGTTGTGCATGATCCACAATGGGAGTACAAGATTTTCATTCATCCAACGGGCAACTATGCTTATATCGTTGTCATTAATCAAGGCTATATTCTCCGTGTAAACTACAACTGGGAAAAGAAACGATTTACACAGCCCTACCTCGTATGTGGTCAAATTAGAGCGTATGGTTATCAAGATGGCGTAGGCTCTTCAGCGCGCCTAAATAATCCTTATCAAGGTGTATTTGTAAAAAATCAAGCCTATGTTGATGCAGGTAAGAATGACGCGTATGATTTCTATTTTACAGATCAGATGAATCATGCGATTCGGATTTTAACCCCTGAAGCAAGTGTTACAACCTTTGCAGGTAGGGGAAGTTCTAGCCTCAATAGTAATCCTTATGGCTATGTCAATGGGGATCTACGTTTAGAAGCACGTTTTGATCGCCCTTCAGGTATTGCCTATGATGAAGCTGAAGGTGCGTTTTATATTGGAGATCAAGCCAATCGTCGTATTCGTAAGATTGCGCTGGAAGAGATGGATCAAGCTAGCCAAAACCAATAAAATAAAAAGAATTATGAAAAGATTATTACTGCTATGTACGCTACTGCTCACGGTAATTGGCCTAACCATGGCCCAAGAAAGCGTGGAGGTTATTGGCCTTGTGTCCGATGTTCAGAAGACACCTATGGTTGGTGTGAGCGTGTCGGTAAAAGATGCTCCGGGATGGGGCGTGGTAACCGATAATAATGGACGTTATAAAATCAAGGTTGATCGCTATAAAACCCTTATTTTTTCTTCTGTTGGCTATCAAAAAAAGGAGGTTTTGGTAAAAGATAATTTGACAGTCAACGTAACCCTGCTGGAAGCGGAAACGAGTGTTTTAGATGAGGTTGTTGTAACGGGTACAGGTACGCAAAAAAGACTCACCTTAACAGGAGCTGTAAGTACAGTAGATGTGGAGACCATGAAATCAAATCCTACATCCAGCATTACAAATGCTCTCGCCGGAAATGTCCCTGGGGTGATGGCTATGATGCAGTCTGGTCAACCAGGTAAGAACATTTCTGAATTTTGGATACGTGGGATCTCGACTTTTGGCGGTGGAACCGCTGCGCTGGTGCTGGTTGATAATATAGAACGGGATATCAATGATATCAACATCGAGGATATTGCTACCATTACTGTCCTCAAAGATGCAGCTGTAACGGCAATTTATGGTTCTAAAGGAGCTAATGGCGTTATTTTAATTACAACCAAACATGGTAAAGAGGGTAAAATTAGCATCAATATAAAAGATGAAAATATCTACAATACACGTACCATTACGCCTGAATTTGAGGACGGTGTAACCTATGCAAACTTGCTGAATGAAGCACGTGTTACCCGGAACAATGCGCCGGTCTATCAGCCTGAGGAGCTCGAAATCTTACGGTTGGGCTTAGACCCCGATCTTTATCCGAATGTGAACTGGAAAGACCTGTTGCTCAAAAAAGGAGCGATGACTTACCGTGCTAATTTAAATTTAAGTGGAGGTGGACCAACTGCCCGTTATTTTGTGTCAGGAAGCTATGTTGATGAGGGCGGGATGTATAAAACAGACGAAGCTTTACGCAAGGACTATAATACAAATGCAAATTTTAGACGTTGGAACTATCGTCTAAATACCGATATCGATATAACAAAATCGACTTTGCTTAAGGTTGGTGTGGCTGGAGATCTCAGTAAAAGGAATAGCCCTGGACTAGGTGATGATTTCTTTTGGGGAGTATTATTTGGATATTCCCCCATAAGAACCCCAATAATGTATTCTGATGGCCGGGTACCTGCAATTGGCGAAGGCAATATGACAAATCCATGGGTAGTGGCAACACAAACAGGTTTCAATGAGAACTGGACAAATAAAGTACAGACCAATATTACCCTCGAACAGAATTTCGATTTTATTACAAAAGGTCTTCGTTTTCGTGGAATTGTCGGCTACGACACGTTTAACGAAAATAACATACAGCGACGAAAATGGCCGGAGCAATGGCTCGCCGAACGCGCAAGAGATGAAAACGGCGAAATAGTTTATAGACATATATCAGACCCGAGAGAAATGTACCAATACAGTCTATCCAAAGGAGACCGGCGTGAATTCTACGATATGATGTTTAATTATGATCGAAATATTGGCGATCACCATATTGGAGGGGTCGCTAGATTTACACGTGACGCACTTGTCAAAACGGTCGATCTCGGAGATGATATTAAAAACGGCATCGCGATACGTAATCAAGGGTTGGCCGGCGTGTGACCTACAATTGGAAATCACGTTATTTTGTGGATTTTAATTTCGGATATAATGGGTCTGAGAACTTTGCCATTGGTCAGCAGTATGGGTTTTTCCCTGCATTTTCAGGGGCTTGGAATGTTTCTGAGGAAACTTTTATCAAGGAAAATATGCCTTGGATGAACATGTTCAAGATTCGTTATTCTTGGGGTAAAGTGGGGAACGATCAGCTTAAAATTGGAAATGATCTGGAACGCTTTCCATATTTATATACAATTTCTGGTATTTCTAGTGTTTACAGATGGGGAGACTATGGTGTTGATCGGAATTATACGGGTTTAAGGTATAGTCAGGTTGCGTCACCTTATGTGACCTGGGAGATGGCTGTCAAGAAGAATCTGGGATTTGATCTCGCCCTCTTTAAGGATAAAGTTATCGCCAACTTGGATTTCTTTGATGAAAAACGGACCGGCATTTATATGGAGCGTAGGTATTTGCCAAGCTTGGTGGGATTGGAAAGTACACCAAGGGCAAATGTGGGAGCGGTTAAATCACGTGGTTTTGATGGACGTTTGGAGTACAAGGGAAAATTGGGCGAAGTTAATCTGACAGGACGAAGCAATATTACTTACAGTAAAAATGAAATTACGACGATCGATGAAGAAAATAATGTGTATGGTTATCAAAATCAAAAAGGCTACCGTGTAGATCAAGCTGTTGGATTGATCGCTTTGGGGCTTTTTAAAGACTATGATGACATTCGCAATAGTCCAAAACAAACCTTCGGAACCTACCAACCCGGCGATATTAAATACAAAGATGTAAATGGTGATGGTGTTATCGATGATGGCGACCGCGTTGCTGTCGGTGCAACTAGAAGACCTAATCTAATCTATGGTGTGGGGGCGTCAGCAAGCTGGAAAAATCTAGATATCAGTGTGCATTTTCAAGGTGCAGGCAAATCCACGTTCTTTACTTATGGCAAGACCGTATATGCCTTTAGCGAAGGAGAATGGGGCCAAGTAATGAAAGGTAGCATGGGCGATAATCGATGGATTTCAGCTGATATTTCTGGAAATCCAGCAACAGAAGATCCAAATGCTTCATATCCTCGCCTTAGTTATGGACCTAATCCGAATAATTTTCGGGAGTCTACCTTTTGGCTGCGTAACGGCCAATATCTTCGACTTAAAACGGTGGATATTGGTTATAGCTTGCCCAAACATCTGGCCAATCGTATCCGGGCAAATAGCATTCGATTTTTTGTCATTGGCAGCAATCTCGTAACCTGGTCAAAATTCAAATTATGGGATCCAGAACTGGCAAGCCCAAGGGGAGAAGATTATCCATTGCCAAAATCGTTCACTTTCGGTGTCAATGTTAACCTATAAAATTTAAAGAAATGAAAAATAAGAAATTATATATTGTATTCATGCTTCTGCTTGGCACAGGCGTCATTTCTTCTTGTACAAAGGATTATTTAAAGTCTGATCAATATTTCAAGGATCGCCTCACAACGGAGAAAGTCTTTAAAAGCAAGCTCTATTCGGAAGAATGGTTAGCAAATGTATTTTTAGAATTCAAAGGTGAAAATGCCGATGTGGCAAGTAAAGGGCTTACTCCGCATTGTTTTGCAGATGATATGTACTATGGTGATCGCGATAAAGATTATGATCCATCAAAAAATGAACTGTCCTACAACATGTTTAAGATGGGCCTCTATACGGAGAATGACAAACAGGGCACATGGGCGCAATGCTACCGTGGGATTCGGAATGCAACCACCTTTATTCAGAATATCTATATGAATACTGAAATGTCTGCTGCTGAAATTGCTGACTATCGCGGGCAGGCACGTTTTGCAAGAGCTTATTTCTACTGGCTTTTGCTTCGTAAATATGGCCCCATTCCAGTGCTGCCAGATGCGGGATTAGACTATACAGATAGTTATGATAATTTGGCGGTTCCACGTAATACATATGAAGAATGTGCCAATTATATCAGCACTGAAATGCTGCTGGCGGCAAAAGAAATGGAGGCTTTGGGTATGAAAAGAAGCCAAGATGGCTCCGCCCGTCCGAGTGTAGGTGCAGCTTTGGCAACGCGAGCTAAAGCCTTATTGTATGCAGCAAGCCCGCTGGCCAATGGTAATAATACAAGTATTGGGGCGAGGTTGATTGATAATAAAGGAAAACGTTTGCTGTCTGCGGAATATAACGAAGAGAAGTGGGCAAAAGCAGCGGCGGCAGCACGGGACGTAATGGAACTAGGGGTATATCAATTGTATTGGACAGGATTGCAAACAACAGGAAATGATGCTACAGTAGTACCACCAAAAGACAATAATTTTTCAGAAAAGAGCTGGCCCGATGGCTGGGCAAATATCGACCCGGCTAAATCTTATGCTCAGGTATTTGACGGTACGTTGCCAGCCTCTGGAAATCCTGAGTTAATCTTCACACGTGGTACCAATCAGGAGAACGAGGGGATTGATGCTATGGTTGCCCATCAGCTTCCGCGCTCGGCAACGGGATGGAACACACACGGGCTGACGCAAAAGCTTGTAGATGCTTACTATATGGATAATGGTTTGGATATACCGGGAATGGATAAAGAAATAGGTCGTGGAAATGGTTCAAATCGCTTGAGTGGCTATGTATCGCAAGAAGATTATGACAAGGGAAAATACAAGCCCTTGCGCCCGGGAGTCTCTTTACAGTATGCGAATCGCGAACCTCGTTTTTATGCTTCTGTTGCTTTCAATGGTAGTTTCTGGACGCTGTTGAATGAAACACAAGAGCGTAATCGGAACCAGCAGGTGTTCTATTATCGCGATAATGACAGGGGCAATGGGTTTAACTCGTCCAATGCTTATTGGCTTCGCACAGGTTTCGGTGTTAAAAAGTTTGTCCATCCCAATGATACTTATGAAGGGGGAAGTACGGCTCGTATCGTACCGAAAGCAGAGCCAGCAATTCGCTATGCGGATATTCTGCTCATGTATGCAGAAGCATTAAATGAGCTGGGTGGGTCCTACAGTATTCCATCTTGGCGAGGCGGTGTTTACACAATCAGCCGCGATATTGCAGAGATGAAAAAGGGGATACAGCCTGTACGGATTCGTGGTGGCGTGCCAGATTATAGTGCAAATGTATACAGTAGTAAAGTCGAGCTTAGAAAAACCTTGAAGCGCGAGCGCTTTATCGAGCTTATGGGAGAGGGCCAACGTTACTATGATTTGCGTCGTTGGATGGATGCTCCTGTTGAAGAGGCTTTACCCATCTATGGCTGTAATATTCTCATGAATCAAAAAGATCGGGATCTTTTTCATCAGCCAGTTGCGGTATGGGCTTTAAAAACCACTTTTGCCGACAAAATGTGGTTTTGGCCAATTAGTCATAGCGAACTTAAACGCAACAAAAACTTAACACAAAATCCGGGATGGACTTATAACGATTAACCAAATAGATGTTTTATGAACAAGTTATATATACAATTCATTCTATTGCTGATACCCTTCATTTTTGGAGCCTGCAATGATGAATGGAAGGAAGAACAATATGAACATTATATTTCTTTTAAGGCTCCTTTGGACAACAATGGAGTTTCCAATATTTATGTTCGCTATAAGGATGCTGCGAAGAGCACATTTTTACAGCCTTTGATTGTCAGTGGATCAACCAATAATGAATCAAATTTTGAGGTTCGAGTCGGAATTGATGCGGATACCTTAAATGTGCTGAATTTTGAACGATTTCAAAACCGAAAAGACTTTTATTACCAACAATTAAGCAGCAATTATTTTTCGTTTCCCGCGACAGTCAATATCAATTCGGGCGAAAACACGGGCTTACTGGCAATAGATTTCTCTTTGAAAGGCATTGATATGACTGAAAAATGGGTGTTGCCGCTGACGATTATGGATGATCCATCTGCAAACTATAAAGGACATCCTCGAAAGTATTACAAGAAAGCAATACTTCGGGTTAATCCATTCAACGATTATTCCGGCAATTATTCAGGTGCAGCTCTCTTAACTAGAATGGAGGGACAAGAAAATGAGACACCGGTCGTAAAAAGCGAAATCCGGAGTTATGTCGTCGATGAAAATACTGTTTTTTTCTATGCAGGAAATATTGACGAGGAAAGACAAGATAGGCGGAATTATAAGATATACGCAACCTTTACTAAGACGGGTACAGTGACTTTCCGTTCGGATAATCCTAATATTAAGTTTGTTGTGAACAAAGATGCAAGTTATACCATGTCAGAAGCAATGGATAAAGTACGGCCCTATTTGAAATGGCGTTGGCTTACAATCAATAATATCGATTATGAATTTACAGACTATACGATGATTCCCAATGTGCCAATCCGCTATAAAGTCGCAGGATCTCTCACTTTAGAACGAAAATTGAACACGCAGATACCTGACGAGGACCAAGCTATAGAATGGTAATTTCTACAAACCATTTGTAAGACTATTGGTTATATCTATGATATAAAAATAGTTTTATGATTGGAATAGTAGGTGGACTAGGCCCTTATGGCGGCTTGGATATTACGAAGAAAATTATAGATGAGACGGCGGCAAGATCCGATCAGGAACACTTGCCGCTCTTGTTATTCTCATGTCCAAATTTGATCTCTGACCGAACGGCGTATTTATTGGATAAATCCAATGTTAATCCCGGTAAGGCTATCGCTGCAATTTTAAGACAACTTGAAATGGCCGGAGCGACCATTGCGGCGATTCCGTCCAATACGGCACATGCAGAACCGATTTTTTCTGTTGTTCAAGATGAGATGGCTCGTGTGGGGAGCACGTTGAAGCTATTGCATATCGTCTATGAGACTGTCCGATTTGTAGACGAAAACTATCCCGACACGACAGTCGGGATTTTGTCTACCGCAGGAGAACAGATCTGCAGTTTATATCGGGAAGCATTTATTCGAAAAGGTTTCGTTGTTGTCGAGCCGGAAGGACCGCAGCAAGAGAAGGTAAATAATGCAATCTATGATGAAGATTATGGAATAAAGGCCCAACCCGTACCGATTGCCAATAAAGCAAGGGAAGATCTATTGTTGGTCATGGATGATCTGAAAAAGAAAGGAGCGCAGGTCATTATTTTGGGTTGTGCAGAGTTACCTTTGGCTATCCCTGAACGGGATTACAATGGGATGACTATCATAGACCCGAATAGAATTCTCGCGCGTGCACTTGTTCACGCGCTAGCTCCGGATAAATTAAAGCCACTGTAGTCCTCTCTTTTGACAAATTGTCAGATTTTGGGTTTATATTCCTGTTGGTATGGGTTTTGTCCTTGATAGTTAGAAGCTTATGCAGTAAGGAGGACAACATGCAAAAGATTATACATCGGGAAGGTGATCGTGGCCACGTCGATTTCGGCTGGCTGAAAAGTGCGCATTCATTCAGTTTTGGACAGTATCTTGATCCCGAAAGGATGAATTTTGGTGCCCTGAGGGTATTGAACGATGATCAGGTGGAAGGTGGTCAAGGTTTTGATCGGCATGGACACGACAATATGGAAATTGTTAGCATACCACTGGAGGGGGCACTGGCACATCAGGATAGTATGGGCAATGGCTGTACGATCCATACAGGAGATGTGCAGATTATGTCTGCAGGTACTGGTGTGCAGCACGCCGAGTTTAATAACGATCAGAAGAATCTTGTTAAATTTCTACAAATTTGGGTAATCCCCAACGAAATAGGGTTGGAGCCTAGATACAATCAGAAATCCTACCTTCAATTAGATCGGCACAATAAATTTGCAACGATTGTTTCACCGGATAAAATGGATAACAATGCTGTACACATACATCAGGATGCATATTTTAACTTGGCAGACATCGAGGCGGGTAAAAAGATAGAATATACTGTTCATTCGGAGCAAAATGGGCTTTATCTTTTTGTTTTGGAAGGAAAGATCGGCGTAGCAAATGAAACGCTATCAAGAAGGGATGCCATTGGTTTATACGAAACAGAAAAAATAGCGATTGAAGCTTACTATGATACATCATTACTGCTAATTGAAGTACCAATGTATTAGGTCGAAGAAAAGCTATTCTTTAATAGGGAGATCATTTGATAGATCTCCCTATTTTTCTTAAATTGGATGAAGAAGAAATAAACTCATGGATAGCCTATTACAACCTTTTGAATCGCGTGACGTTTTACTTATCATGTTATCAGTCTTAATAGGTCTGCTGATTGGGATTGAACGTGAATATCGCAATAAATCCGCGGGTTTGAGGACGTTTATATTGGTGAGCTTTGGATCTTGTCTTTTTACTATTCTTTCATTAAAAATTGGATTGGCAAATCCAGATCGATTGGCGGCAAACATTATTACTGGTATCGGTTTCCTAGGAGCAGGCGTGATTTTCAAAGAAGACAATAAAGTAAGTGGTATAACGACCGCTACGACAATTTGGGCTGCAGCTTCTTTGGGTATGTGTGTTGGTGCTGGATATATATTTTTAGCGTTTATTGGTGTAGGCTTGGTTCTGATGATTTTAGCGCTGCTAACTTATTTGCAAACCTATATTGACAATTATCACAAGATAAAAGACTATGAACTGCAGACCTCATCTGAGGCAGATTTTGAACATACCGAGCAGTTAATCCGAAGCATGGGCTTTAAGGCAGTCATTGTCAGTCAACGCTATAACAAAGAAAGTTTGAATACAATTTGGCGATTGACGGGAAATGTGACCAAACATCGGGAGTTTGTAGAAACGGTACGCCGTGATAGGCAGGTCGTGGCTTATCAATATTAGCAAGCTTTAGGATGAGCTGAAATGTATTAGGAAATGATAGCTATATTATGAGTACAGTTAAAATTGAAAAAGGACAGGCTTTTTGGTTAGCGGATCCCCAGGAACATGACTTCCCCGCAGCTTGCGATTATTTGGAGCTTTTATTTGTTCCGGAAGAATGTAAGGCCTTTGTTGAAAACTTAGAGGAGCAACTACGATAAAAAAGAAATCCAAGGATATTTTGCGGGCTAGTGCACTTCCGCTGCTTCCTGATACCAATCGCCACGTCAAGGAAAATCTAAGAAAGATCAAGAAGAAGGAAAAGTTATCTCCAATTCTGTTGGTTCGGGCAAATGGGAAACTTATCATAGCAGATGGTTACCACCGCTTATGTGCCAGTTATTATTTTACCGAGGATCTTGATGTGTCTTGTCGTTTGGTTTAACTATTCGTCATCATCCGTTTCCTGAGCTGGGGATATTTTCTGTAATAAACTGTTTACCTCGTCCTCCGTCGCTGTTAACTTGGCTTTACAGACTTGAATGAGGTCAGAAGCCCTTTTGATTTTTCCCGCGAGCTCATCAATATTTGTTGTGCCATTTTCAATTTCCCTTACGATTGTTTGCAATTCGTTAAAGGCGTCTGTATAGGTATAATTCTGTTCCATTATGATATGCTTTCTTTAAAATTTGTGTACCGATGGCCAAATTAAGCCTGGTTCGCATCCAGACCTTCTTTCGGAGATTTATCCGTTACAGTACTGGTAAGTTCGCCATATTCGAGTATCGTCTGTATCACATCGCCCGGGGATACCTGTGTCACCGACTGCAGTAGTTTTCCGTTAACCTTAGTAATTGAAAAACCTTGTTTCAATAACCGAATTGGATCAGAGAGTTGAATAATTCGCTCGGTATGAGCCAAAGCCGTCTTGTGCTCGTAAAGCCGTAATTTTATCAAGGAGTTCAGCTCATGTTGAAATTGCTGAACAGCGGCTCTCGAGGTTTGAATTTCCCTTTTGCCAATCCATTGTATATGTGTTGCGAGCTGAGATAGTACATTGCGCTCTTCTTTAAATCGGGTAAGAATGAGTTGTTGTATACTTTCCGTTGCCTTATCAACTGGAATAGCAAAGTTATGAAACTTCTGAATCAGAAAATCGGCTAGCTCACTGGGAGTGATCGCGTTTTTATAGGCGACCATTTCGCTAACCGTGTAATTCGTCGAATGTCCAATGCCCGTCAATACAGGGATTGGGAAGATAGCGATAGCACGTGCCAATAAGTAGTTGTTATAACTGGAAAGCCCAACCTCACCACCTCCTCCACGTATGATGGCGACGATATCGTACTTGTCGATTTTTTCAGCAATAACTGCAAGCTGATTGATAATAGAAGGTACTGACTTGTCTCCTTGTAATAATGCCGGAAAGAGCGTGCATTCTATGCGGTAACCCCAAGGGTTTTGATTAATAATTTTGTAAAAATCAGAAAGTCCCTTACTTGTTTCTACTGAAATAATCGCCAATCTTTTGGGAACCACCGGAAAGCCCAATAATTTATTGGACTCATATATGCCCTCTGCTTTCAGCTTTCGAATACTGTCTAACTTCTCCTTTTCAAGTTCACCTAAGGTAAAAGTCGGATCAATATCAACAATGCGCAAACTTAATCCGTACATGGGATCATAGGAAATACTTGCCTGAAATAACATCGTGATCCCTTCTCGCAAAGGTTCTTGGGCGACTTTAAGAAAATTGTTGTTGATACGATTGTAATCAGCTTTCCATAAGATGGACCGAATTTCAGCGACAATTTTACCATCCTGTTTCTCAACCAGTTCAGGATAACAGTGGCCAGAATGCGTATAATGATTGAGCTTGTTCATTTCGGCTTTGATCCAGTACAAACTCTTATACCGCTCCGCAAGTGTCTTTTGGATACTGCGGCTGACTTCCAGCAAGGAAAATATTGTTTTATCTTGAATCAATTCTGGCATTAGTCAAACTTACAGAAAAAACCTTCATGATGCAATCCGGGGATGGTTGAATCTGCTATGACCAAAGGGAGACAGTATTTATTAACCCCGATAGTCAAGTCGAGTAACAAAATTGATTTTTTTTCGAGCGAGTATATTCCTTCGTTATTTAATTCGTATTTTTATTTGATAGAACCTAAAAAACGATAAAAGCAGAATGAAAAAACGATTTTTTGGGGCTTTATTTGCAGGTTTGTTCTGTATTAGCCCCCTGTTTGCTCAATATAAGTCTACAATTAAGAACGAAACGATACTGTTTAATAACCTCGATCAGTTGCTGCCTTTAGAAAACCTGGATCAACTTCGTATTGCAGTTGTCGTTCCTAACGCTGCAAAATATGCGATGTTCACAGAACAGTTGGCCCGCTATGCAAACATCAAAATTTTTGATTTTAATAAATTTGATGAGGACATCAAATATTATAACACCGTTATTGTTGCTGGAAAGGAAGATGACTTAGATGCAGCTTGTCTAGCACAGTTGAAGCAGGCCGTATTAAACAATAAAAAAGTTATCCTTTGTCATTTTTTTGAAAATGAAAAGAGCAAAAAGAGTTTATCGGAGTATCCTCAGTCTGATTTGATCGAATTGCTTGCTCCTTTTTCAGAGATTGGACAGCGTCAGATGGCAATGTCTATTTTTGGTGGGATTCCTATAACCGCCGGTCATGTCAAAACCACACAGACAAGGCTGCAATATGGCGCTGCATCAAGTTCTAATCTGAACCTGACCAAATTGACGAAGAAAATTGATGCCATTGCACAAGAAGCCATCGATAAGCAAGCAACACCGGGAGCTGTTGTCATGATCGTGAAAGACGGGCAAGTACTCTTGGAGAAATCTTATGGATTTCACACATATTCCAAAGATATTCCCACAAAAACAACTGATATTTTTGATCTCGCATCTGTCAGTAAGATTGCTGGTACTACTCCTGTGATTATGCGTCTTACCGAGCGGAATATTATTAATTTGGATAGTACCATGGGACATTACCTATGGCAGGCAAAGTATACCAATAAAAAGGATATCAAGCTTCGTTCCGTCATGTTGCATGAAGCAGGATTTACACCTTTTATTCCCTTCTATAAATATCTGAAAGTTGGAGACGTTGTTTCGGTCCGCGATGATAACCATCAAGTAAAAATGGCCGACAATAGCTATATCCTCAATAATTATTACCGCGATGTTATGTGGCCCGAGATGCTAAAATCACCTGTAAAACCCACTGGAAATTATGTGTATAGTGATATCAGTATGTACGTGATGAAGGAAGTTGCAGAACATCAGACCGCTGAACCGCTGCAAGATTATGTGCAGGAGAACTTTTACAGGCCATTGGGGATGACGCGTGCGGGTTACCTTCCCCGAGAGCGTTTTGAAAAGAATGAAATCGTTCCTACCGAGCAGGATACCTCCTTTCGGAAAACATTACTAGAAGGCTATGTACACGATCAGGGTGCGGCAATGGCTGGCGGTATTGCCGGGCATGCCGGATTATTTGCTACAGCAAATGATTTGGCAATTTATGGTCAACTGTTATTGAATAGAGGAGAGTACGGGGGGGAGCGCTACTTTAAAACCGAAACAATAGATTTATTTACCTCCAGGCAATCGACAAGCAGTCGTCGGGGCTTAGGTTTTGACCGTTGGGATCCAAACCCAAAAAATGAATATCCATCTAAGTTAGCAAATAGCTCTGTATTTGGACATACTGGCTATACAGGGACATGTATCTGGATTGATCCACAAAATCAACTGATCTATATCTTTTTGTCTAATCGCGTACATCCTCAGGTGAGTACTAGGCTGTTGGATCTAAATATCAGAAGCAGGATTCAGGACGCTATTTATGAAACGATCAATGAAAGTCAAAAATGATAAAAGGCCCACTATTACTTGGACTAGCAATGACGACACTCAACAATGTTGGATATAGTCAAGACTATAAACAGATACACCAAGATTTGGTGGTCGTCGACGGACACAATGATGTGATTTACGAATCCATTTTCCAGGGGAAAAATATTGGTCAGCGAATAAGTACGGGAGCTACTGATTTACCGCGACTGCGGGAGGGAGGTGTCGATGTGCAGGTATTTGCTGTGTGGTCCGATGATGCGAAGTGGAAATCCGGGGCATTTAAGCACGCAAATGACCAGATAGATGCATTGGAAAAGATAATTGCGGCGAACACCGATAAAATAAGTTTGGCAAAATCTTCACGTGATATCGATTCGATCTTAAAAACGGGAAAAATAGTCGCTTTGATTGGGGTTGAAGGCGGAAATATGATTGAGGGAAGTGTTGATCATTTAATGCGACTCTATGAGCGTGGTGCCAAATACCTCACTTTGACCTGGAACTACAATTTGTCCTGGGCGAGTTGTGCAGCTATGGAGTCAGGTCGTATGGATCCCAAGGATAAAGGGTTGACGGCAAAAGGTCGAGCAATTATTCGGAAGATGAACAAATTAGGGATGATGGTTGATCTGTCGCATGGAGGAGAGCAGACTTTCTATGATGTGCTGGCGATAACGACCAAACCGATCTTGGTGTCCCATAGCAACGCCTATGAATTATGTCCACATTTCCGCAATCTGAAAGATGCACAATTGGAAGCTTTGAAAAAAAATGGGGGCGTTGTTGGTGTCAATTTTTATTCAGGTTTTTTGGATCCGGCCTATGAAACAAGGCTTAAGGATTTGTATGTGGGTAAATTTGGTGATAAGGGGGATACAAAATTGAGTACTTGGTCTATGTATGAAAAGTTGCCAAAAGAACTTCAACGGCAAGCCGATGCTCCACTGTCGAAATTATTGGATCATATCGACTATTTGGTCAAAAAAGTGGGTATTGATCATGTTGCTGTAGGCTCGGACTTCGATGGCATAGAATCCTCACCCCAAGGTCTGGAAGATGTTTCTAAATTTCCACTACTGACCAAAGCGCTGTTGGAGAGAGGTTATACAAAGACAGATGTTGCGAAGATCATGGGACAAAATTTTTTGCGGATCTTAAAAGAAAATGAAGAATAAACACTTCGGTTTTTTTAAGGTTTGTGAGTAAGGTTCCAGTATACACGCAGCATTGTTGACGGATTGTTAAAATAGTGATGTGGTATATAGTAATATACTGTATATTGACTTAAGCCGCCATAGGAGTAGCATTATGGAAAGGCTGATCAGTCCGTGCATAATATCCTGGGTAATATTATATGTATGGGGCATGATATTACGCTTTTAACAGCTATAAATTTGTAATTTCGTAGCATGGCAAAATCAAAATCAGCATACTTCTGTCAAAACTGTGGCTACGAATCTCCCAAATGGATGGGACAATGCCCTTCTTGCAAGCAATGGAATAGTTTTGTTGAGGAAGTCGTCGAAAAGACGAGTTCAAAAGTGCCCGAATGGCGTAGTTCTACCACAGGCGGAAGCACGAAAAGAGCGAATAAAGCTGCAATCATTCACGAGATTGTCTATCAGGATGAATTACGGATATTGACTCCTGATCAGGAATTTAACCGGGTTCTTGGTGGTGGTATCGTTCCGGGTTCATTGGTACTTATCGGAGGCGAACCCGGTATTGGGAAGTCTACGTTGATGTTACAGCTCGCTTTATCGATCCCACAAGTCAAGACACTTTATATTTCTGGGGAAGAAAGCGAACAGCAAATTAAGATGCGGGCAGAGCGATTGTCACAATCTTCTAAAGCAAATTGTTATATCCTTACCGAGACATCGACTCAAAATATTTTCAAGCAGATCGAGACGGTACAGCCTAATGTCATTGTCATAGATTCTATACAGACTTTACATTCCGCACAAATTGAATCGGCACCAGGGTCGGTTTCTCAGGTACGCGAGTGTACCGCAGAACTGCTGCGGTTTGCAAAGGAAACCAGTACACCGGTTTTTATTGTAGGGCATATTACCAAGGACGGGTCTATTGCAGGTCCCAAGGTTTTAGAACATATGGTGGATACAGTGCTTCAATTCGAAGGGGATCGTCATCATGTATACCGAATTTTACGGGCCGTAAAGAATCGTTTTGGATCTGCTTCAGAACTGGGTATTTATGAAATGCAGGGGTCGGGGCTTAGGGAAGTGTCAAATCCTTCGGAGATTATGATTTCCCAGCGCGATGAACCTGTTAGTGGCGTTTCCATTGCGGCGATGCTCGAAGGAGTGCGGCCTATGATGATTGAAGTACAGGCACTGGTGAGTAATTCGGCGTTTGGAAATGCACAGCGCTCTTCTACAGGTTACGATACGAAGCGATTAAATATGCTGCTGGCTGTTTTGGAGAAACGCTTTGGCTTTAGGTTAAGTGCACAGGATGTATTTTTGAATATTGCCGGTGGGTTGCGTGTTGAAGATCCTGCGATCGATTTGGCTGTTGTTGTTGCAATTATTTCTTCACAACAAGATATCGCGATTCGATCCAATCTGACTTTTGCCGGTGAGGTTGGTTTATCGGGTGAGATAAGGGCCGTAAATCGCATTGAACAGCGTATACAGGAGGCCGAGAAATTGGGCTTCGATGGTATTTTTATTTCTAAATTCAATACCAAAGGATTGGATGCTAAAAAATATAATATTGCCATTCGTCCGGTTGCCAAATTGGAGGACATCTTCAGTGCTTTGTTTGGCTAAGCGAGAAAAAGGGGTAATCAATCGTTTAATATCGTAATTTACTGGGATCATCTTAAAATAGATTTTTTCAGAAAAATGGCCTTCTTCAAAGAATAAAATAAAAAGACCATGCTTTTACTAAAACATGGTCTTTTTTATGGATCGTCTATAGTTTACTTTTTCAAGACTTCTTTCAATTTTGCGCGTAAAGCATCACCATGTAAATTCTTGGCGACGATTTTCCCATTGGGATCGATCAGTACATTCTGAGGAATAGATTTTACGCCGTATAATGTTCCGACATCATTTTGCCAACGTTTGAGATCCGAAACATGACGCCAGTGCAATTTATCTGCATGGATGGCTTTAATCCAAGAATTGCGATCCTTATCAAAGGATATACCCAATATTTCAAAGTTTTCACCTTTAAATTGTTGGTATGTTTTTACAAGATCTGGGCTTTCGACACGGCAATCCGGACACCAAGATGCCCAGAAATCAAGGAGAACATACTTTCCTTTAAAGTCCGAAAGCTTTACAGGGTTACCAGTAGTATCATTTTGCGTAAACGCGGGAGCTATTTTTCCAATTTGAACCGTTTCCAATGTATTTAAGTAGTCTTGGAACTCTTTTCCTTCACTTGAATTCTTGACATTTTTACTCAAGGTATTATAAAGCGCTTGAAGCTCAGGGTATACAGGGTCATAACCGCCGACTCTACGCAAGTCAACCAATGTCGAGATTGAATCCGGAGCGGCCTTAACGCGTGCAATATACTCCTCTTTGGTAAGTTCTTTTTTTTGTGCAGAACCAAAGAACGGCAGAACTAAAAAAAGTAGTGTGATGTATTTTATCATGTTATTATTCTTATATATATTTACAAATATAAGAAAATCCACTAATTTAGTAGATTAATAAAATGTCAAAAAATGAACTTCAACCTAACTTCTAAACTTCCACATGTCGGCACGACGATCTTTACCAAAATGACGATGCTCGCCAATGAACAACAAGCCTTAAATCTGTCGCAAGGTTTTCCTGACTTTGAGACCGATCCGAAGTTGGTTCAATTGGTGTCTAAGGCAATGGAACAGGGGCATAACCAATATGCGCCAATGATTGGGGCACAGGCATTACGTGATATTATCGCAAAAAAATATCGTGAAGTTTATGACGTGGCGGTTGATGCAACGGCAGAGCTTACTGTGACATCTGGTGGTACACAGGCAATTTTTACAGCTATTGCCACTGTTGTTAGGCCACAAGATGAGGTTATTATCTTTGAACCGGCATACGATTGTTATGCGCCGACGATCGAATTGTTCGGTGGTAAAGTTGTTCCCGTGCGATTATTGGCTCCTGATTTTCAGATTGACTGGGATTACGTAGCTACGTTAATTAATTCCAAAACCCGTTTAATCATCATCAATAATCCGAATAATCCAACAGGCAAAGTACTCGGTAGAGAAGAATTGATTAAACTTGGGGATTTGTTATCAGGTACCAATGCGTTGTTGCTGAGCGATGAGGTATACGAGCATATCGTATTCGATGGTGCTTCCCCACAATCGGTGCTGGAAATCCCGACTTTGCGCGAGCGAAGCTTTGTAATTGCTTCCTTTGGAAAATTATTGCATACAACGGGTTGGAAAATTGGTTATTGCATTGCCCCGCCGCAATTAACTCAAGAATTTAGAAAAGTGCATCAATTCAATGTGTTTAGTGTAAATACGCCCATGCAATTCGCTATCGCAGCATATCTAGAGGATATAAGCTATGTCAAAGGCCTATCGGACTTTTTTGAGCGGAAAAGGAATTTGTTGAAGGACGGATTAAGGGGATCCCGGTTTAAGATTCTTCCTTGTGAAGGAACTTATTTCCTTAATATAGATTATACTGCTATCAGTCAGGAGAAAGAATTTGAGTTTGCATGTTCGTTAACTAGACAACATAAAATTGCAACAATCCCACTTTCGGCATTCTATAAAGAAGCTACAAATCAACAAGTTTTGCGGGTCTGTTTCGCTAAAAAGGATGAAACACTAGTAAAAGCAGTCGAGATTTTGAATAAGGTATAACCCTATTATTGAGCTAACAGAATAGCTAAAAGGTTTTATTTAAAATATCGCTAAGAAAGAACCACTTTATTAAAATTTTACTTCAACTTGAGGTACTAATTTTATAAATTTGTAATTCACGTTTATCAACATACCCATAAAATGGCTAGATTAAATTTATTGGAAGAAACGCGCTTCGAAAAAGTCCCTGTGAGCGTCTATCCAGATCAAAATTCAGCTTCGAAAAACGTTGCAAATCGTATTGCTGAAATTATTCGTGCAAAGCAAGAGAAAGGTGAGAAAGCTGTTCTGGGCCTTGCCACTGGTGCCACACCGGTAAAAGTCTATCAAGAATTGATTCGTTTGCATAAAGAAGAAGGTTTAAGCTTTAAGAACGTGATTACCTTCAATCTTGACGAATACTACCCGATGCAACCTGATGCTGATCAGAGCTATGTGACCTTTATGAACAAAAACTTGTTCGACCACGTAGATATTGATGCGGCCAATGTAAATATTCCAGATGGTACCTTAGCTCCTGACCAAGTAAATGCATTCTGCGAGGCGTACGAACAGAAGATTACGGCAGCAGGAGGTTTAGATATTCAATTATTAGGTATTGGCCGTACAGGCCATATCGGATTCAATGAACCAGGTTCTGCACCTAACTCAGGTACACGTGTGGTAACGTTGGACGATTTAACTCGTCGCGATGCTTCCCGTGCTTTTGGTGGAAAAGAAAATGTACCAACAAAAGCGATTACCATGGGTGTAGGTACAATTTTCAAAGCGAGAGAGATCATTTTGATGGCTTGGAGCGAAACAAAGGCTGAGATCATTAAAAAAGCAGTTGAAGGTGAAATCTCCTCAGAGATTCCTGCAACTTATCTACAATTATCGGATAACGTTGAATTTATTCTTGATGAAGCTGCTGCTTCATTGTTGACACGTTTTGATCTTCCTTGGTTGGCAGAAGATGTTACTTGGACGCCTTCGTTAATTAAAAAAGCAGTTGTTTGGTTAGCTTTAGAGATCAAAAAACCAATCCTGAAACTTACCGACGAGGATTATAATGCACACGGAATGGCGAAGTTGGTTACAGAAACCGGTCCGGCATATAATATCAACATCCGTATATTCAACGAACTTCAACATACGATCACGGGATGGCCGGGAGGTAAACCCAATGTTGACGATTCACAACGTCCTGAGCGTGCCAATCCAGCGAAGAAAAATGTAATTGTATTTTCTCCACACCCGGATGATGATGTCATCTCGATGGGGGGTACATTTATTCGTCTGGCAGACCAAGGACACAATGTCCATGTTGCTTACCAAACTTGTGGTAATACAGCTGTTTGGGATGATGATGTGGTACGTTATCTGGAGTTTGCTGAAGATTTAGCAAAACAAATTGGGGCAGAGGCGGAAGCTTCTCAGATCGGTCGAATTTATGATGAGGAAAGAGCAATTTTTGCGACAAAAAAACCAAATCAGATCGATACTGAACTTGTCCGTAAAATCAAAGCATTGATCCGTAAGGGTGAGGCGATCGCAGGAGCTCGTTTAGTTGGTTTGCCAGATGAAAATATCCATTTCCAGGATCTGCCTTTCTATGATAGACAAAAGTTTTCAAAAAATGTATCTTTTGAAGATGATATTCAACAAACAATGGAATTGTTGCGTCAGGTAAAACCACATCAGGTATTTGCTGCAGGTGACTTTGCTGACCCACACGGTACGCATAAAGTATGTTTCGATATCTTGTTTGAAGCATTGAGCAGATTGAGCAAAACAGATGAATGGACCAAAGATTGTTGGTTATGGTTATACAGAGGTGCATGGCATGAATACCCAATCCACGAGATCCAAATGGCCGTTCCATTATCTCCACAAGAAGTTTATCGTAAACGTTTAGCGATCTTCAAACACCAATCTCAAAAAGATTTACCTGTATTCCCTGGAGATGATCCACGTGAATTCTGGGTACGTGCTGAAGACCGTACAAGCGAAACCGCAGCTTTATATGACCAATTAGGTCTTGCAAATTATGAAGCTATTGAAGCGTTCGTAAGATGGAAATTTGACTAAAATACCTGTCTGACTATAAAATAACTGTCTGACGACATAAAAAAGTCCTGAGCCTGAGGTGGTTCAGGACTTTTTTGTTTTTAATCATTCTAAATAGGTTATTTTTTATACCTTTGCGCTATTATTTAGAATAATTAAAAATAATTACCCAAAATTATTAACATGGACAAACACTTACTAGCTCTCGCTTCTACATTTTTAATCGGAGGTGCAGTATATGGTCAAACCTCGGGAATCGTCAAAGGTAAAGTCGTCGATACACAAAATAATCCCTTAAGTTCAGTAACCGTTTCAATCGGAGATAAAACGGTCCGTACAGACTATAGAGGTCATTTTAGACTGCATGGCGTCGACCAAAATACGGTGATTAAATTCACTTATATGGGCTACCAGACAACCGTTATCGATTATGTTTTTAGCACGAAGAGCCCTGAAGTGGTTATTGATCCAATTACCCTGGTGAGCAATGAGCAGGCAATTGATGAGGTAGAAGTGTTTGGTGAACGCAACAAAAAGCCAAAAGGCTTGGAAATGATCACACGTATGCCATTAAAACCTTCGGATCAAATTCAGAGTATTTCTGTCATATCCAATAAGGTAATTCAAGATCAGGGTATTCTTACGTTGACGGACGCTGTAAGAAATATTCCGGGTGTAACCTTGTTTGGTTCTTATGGCGGTGTTAAAGAATCTTTGTCAACACGTGGTTTCAGAGGGGTACCTGTATTGAAGAACGGTGTGCGGATGGACTCTCAATTTCAGACTGCATCTGGAGTCGTTGATATGCAAGGTGTGGAGTCTATTCAAATGATTAAAGGGTCTGCTGCGGTTACACAGGGCGTTATTACTGATATTGGTAATGCTGGTGGGGTAATTAATGTGGTCACTAAAACTCCTAATTTCACGAATTCTGGAGAGATTGGTGTCCGTGCAGGAAGCTGGGGGCAATTCCGCCCAACCTTTGATTTCCAAACGGTACTAGATAAGAAAGAGACCGTTGCTTTTCGAATGGATGGCGCTTATGAACGTAGCGATAGCTACCGCAAAAGTGTATCCTCCAACCGTGTTTATCTAAATCCATCCTTAGCTTGGAAACCAACGGATAAGACGACAATTACTTTGGAGGGTGATTATTTTAACGATAATCGCACGCCGGTTAATTCCGCAGTCAATTTAAATCCTTCGCAAGGGGTGAATGCGCTATATGTTATCCCGAACAATAAGTTTTTGGGCTTCAATTCCGATAATAATAATACAGAGATGAAGAGCTTTATGGCCCAGATAAATCATGAATTGACCGATCGCTGGAGCATCAGAGCTTCTATTGCAACTTCATCTTACCAGGTTGATAACCAATCGTCTTCTTCCTCATTGATTAAAGACGATGCAAAACAATATAATACATTCTCGCGCTCAATGAGCAAAAACCTGCGCGATGACAAGAATAAAACTTTTCAGTTTGACTTGATTGGAAAAGATCTTTATACGGGTAAAGTAAAACATTTGGTTCAAGCTGGGGTGGACTATCGTATTTCTGATGCGACAACAACTTCTTTTGCAGGAAAATTAAGTCCACTGGAGAAAAATGTTCTTTTGAAAAAAGCGGATCAAAATAGTAATGTAATTGATATTATTGATATTCACGGCGATTGGGTAAATGATCTATCCGAGGTTGTCTACGTCGATTCTTTGGGAAACCAGCGAAAAGGAAAGCAAATCGCCTACACAGCAGGAACGCCTGTGCGAAGTTATTATTCTTCTATCGGATTTATGGGGCAGGACGTTATTGAATTTAATAAATACATTAAGGCTGTATTAGGTTTACGTTATTCCGAAATTACAACAAAAGATTTCACATCAAACGGTAATAAAAGGGAGTCTGCATGGAATCCAATGGCGGGGGTGATTGTTACGCCATTTGAGAATTTTAATGTATTTGGGTCTTATACAAACTCAACGAATTTAAGGAATGCTGCGAATCCATTAACCGATGGTACAGCAGCAGGTGCTTCTAAAACCGAACAATTTGAGGGGGGAATTAAATCCGATTGGCTGAATAATCGGTTACGTTTCAATTTAACCTATTTCCATATCTATACCTCTAACTTGACCAATGCGGAGTATAAGGCCGGAACCAATGATCCTACAGGATTATACTTTAAGGCAGGGGATCTGGTACGCGATGGAATTGAGGCTGAGTTGAACGGTCGTGTATTGGAAAATTTAACAGTGATGTTGGGCTATGCCTATTTAGATGCGCGATATAAAAATTCACCTTCTTATATGGATGGATCGGCACCGATGAATGCGCCAAAACATACGGCAAATGCATGGATACAATATGTATTTGATCAAGGAGCTCTTCGGAACCTGAGTTTAAGTGCGGGCATTTATTATGTTGGAGACCGACCTGTCAATGAATATAGCTTAACGCCAAATGGACATGGCGAATATTATGGTACAGAACCTTTCAATATGCCAGCTTATACCACATTAAATGCACAGGTGGGATACAAATGGCGCAAATTTGATGCGAAAGTATTTGTAAATAATATCACCAATGAGATTGGATTGAATTCATACTTCCGAGGTGGTTTTATTAATCAGATCGATCCAAGAAATGCTGCTGTTGCATTGAGTTATAAGTTTTAAGGATACAACATCGATATAAAATAGAAGGGCTGTCCAAAGAAGTTTGGACAGCCCTATTTTATTCTATTTTGCCTTTATCAGCTTAAGTGCCAGTTCAAACAGCCGATTTTTGAAGTGACTGATGTTATTTTAGGCAGCTTTTTTTTATTGTCAATGCCAATAGCGTTTATCATTTTGCGGCCCAATGAATTAATAGCTGATTACATCACCTGATCGTCCTTTCGCATCAAATACTTTAAATAAGTATTTCTTTCCAGTCTGGAATGGTATCGGACTGTTCACTATTTTGGATTTCAAAGTTGGCGTAGTGCCGTTGTCGCTGTAATAGACTTTGAAACCAGGATAATCGGTATTGATAAGGAGTTGGCTACCCTCTTTCTTGATTCCAATTTTAGGAAGTCGATAGGTATAGCCTCCATTTATCTTATCCAGTTTTCTCAATTCATCCTCACCTAATTTTTTGATAAAGGAGGTATACGATTTACGATAAGTGGCCTCGTCAAAAGAATTTCCTTTTTCCCAAGTTTGTTCGGGTGCCCATGCGCGATCAGCAATCGCTATTAAACGTGGAAATATCATTTCCTCAAGACGCTGGTCAGTAGATACCTTTTCTGCCCATAAGGCGCCTTTGATACCGAGGAGGTTTTTCTTCCCTTCCGCTGTAAGCTGTTCTTTATTGGTGTATGCCTCAGGTCTAAGATCTTTTCCGGTGTCATCCTTGCGCAGATTGATGAAGAAATTTTCAGGAGAAAACGAATAAGTTCTATTCAGATTAACCGTACCGACCCAGCTGTGTCCTGGATCAGCAAAATCACGGTCCCAAGACATATCCAGGTAGTTGTTTGCAGCACTCGTATAAACAACTTTATATCCTGCATTTGCCAATCGATAGGCGAGGTCTTCCTGTCCTTGGCCAGGGAGATTGTTCCATACATTCAAATGGATGCCGGATTTTCCTAGATCGGCATTTACAACCATGCCTTTTCCTTTATTGCGCATACCCATTTCTTCCCATCCAGACATCGTTAACCCTTTTTCTTGAACAAGGGTATTAATTTTGGTAATATACAGTGGCCATACATCGAGTACATTGGCGATATTATTTTCCTTCATAAAGGCCAATACCTTTGGCGATTTTTCCCAAACACCACTTGGCGTCTCGTCGCCTCCCAAATCGATAATTTTCAACGGAACTCCAGCTTGATCATGCATCGCTTTGATTTCATCGATCACTTTGCTCAGGAAGTGATAGGTTGACGGTAGGGCAGGGTTCATGACATTGTCATTCCAGTTTTGTGCAGAATTATAAACAGATTTGTCCTCTGCATCGTCAAGCAGGAATTCCTCCGCCTTTTGTTTATCACCAAGTTTTGAGTAATGCGCAAAACGCGCGCGCATCGCTTTGATCGCTGCGCGGGCATGACCAGGAGTTTCTACCTCTGGTATGACGTCTATATGTCTTGCCTGAGCATATTTTAAAATTTCGATATAGTCAGCAACACTGTAGAATTGATGCGGCTTAGCGGTAGCGCCAGATCCATAAGCAGACTGTATTGCCTTTCCATCTTCAAAATTGGCCGAACGGTTGGCTCCGATAGTCGTTAATTCGGGTAGGGCTGGAATTTCCAATCGCCAACCTTCGTCGTCAATGAAGTGGAAATGGAACTTGTTCAACTTGTAAGAAGCCATGAGATCCAATATTCTTAAAACCTCGGCTTTGCTATGGAAATTACGGGCAGCATCCAGCATAAATCCACGGTACCCATAGCGCGGGCTATCTTCAATGTTGCAGAATGGTAATGTGATCGATTTTATGCCTTTGTTCCATTGACTGTGATTGATCAACGATTTTAACGATTGTATGGCATAAAATGCACCAGCTTTATCTGATGCTTCTATTCGTACACCTTTAGCACCAATCGTCAAGTGATAGGATTCGGGCTTTAAGTTGTTTGCTTTGACAATCTCAATGCCGCCTTGTGGACTGGATGAAGCTGCTAGCTTAACGCCTGAATAGCTGGTCAGGAAGTCTGTCAGAAAGCCTCCTTCGCTAGCAAATTCATGGTCAATAAAAAAATTTGTACCTGTCGATAGGTTGAATTTTTCGTTATTATTGATGCTGATATTGCTTGGTAAAGGGATGATATGCTGTGCTGCTATACCCTCTACCAGCTTATTTTGATCGTATTTAAAAGCAAAGTAAGCTGTTTTTTCAGCGTCCGACTGGGGAGCAATTTTAACCGCAGAATAATCCGAAATATTTGTTGCAAGCCCGGTCTTATTATTTTTTAGGTATAGACCAATTGGCCCATCCGTATAATTGACCAGTCCAGTCGTGATAAAATCGATGTGGACTGTATCTTGCGCATTTAATAAAAAGTTATTTTTCTTAAAGCTAACCTGAAAGAGATCTCCGTTTCGGTGGTCTATCGCAAAACGTTTGTCGACCTTATCGGGATCGATAGATCGGATAAAATTAAACCAGAGGCTCCAGTCGTTGAGTTGAACAGCACTTTTTCCCTTGTTTTTTAAAATTAGGGTGGATACCGGATTTTTACGGATATTCTGTCCGTCTTTGACCTTCCAGGTGAGTTGCAGTTGATCTGCGATAGCGCTCGATTTCTGGGCATAGGCTTCCTGACTTAATAAAGCCAAGCCTAGTCCGGCATAGAGTAGCGGTTTTTTGATTTTTTTTAAAATTAGTCATGTTGGTTACTTTTTTCAATGACTCTAAATATAGCTATTCTAGAGGGTTTTATGATCTATTTCAAAAAAAAATGAATAAAAAAAAAGATAAAAATTTTGACACATTTATAAATATTTCTATATTTGCACACCGAAACAGAAAACGGCCCGTTCGTCTAGGGGTTAGGACGCAAGATTTTCATTCTTGAAACAGGGGTTCGATTCCCCTACGGGCTACAGATCGAAAGATTAAAACTTAAAAAAGCTTGCAAATCATATTGCAAGCTTTTTTTTGCTATTAGTATCTACAAAACCAATATGAACTTCCGGGAACAAAGTGAGTCATAAACAAAAGTTGTAGGGGGATAAAAAATAATCTGCTATTGATCATAACCCTGAATGGAAAAACATCCTTCATCAACGAAACTATAAATTTAACGTAAAAAAAATGACAACATTTCCGGTTATAGCCTCTACTCTTTCTGCCAAACAATTAGGAGATTTTGTGAAAGATAGATATGGCCTAGACGACAAATACAATTGTACCCTATTCAGAACAGGAATGAATCACACGTATTTTCTTTCCAACACCGAAACGAAATACGTTTTGCGAGTTTATAGTCATAATTGGAGGTCAAGAACCGAAATTATTGAAGAGCTTGAACTTCTGAAATCATTGAAGAATGAAAATTTAAGTGTTTCTTTTCCAATTGAAGATAAAGATGGAGCATTCATTCAAGAAATAAATGCTCCTGAAGGAAACAGATACGTTGTACTTTTTTCCTTTGCTCAAGGTGAGAAAATTCGATTTATGGACAACGAAACTTGTTTTCGAATAGGTTCTCTAATGGCGAATATGCACAACCATACCGAAAACAAGAACATTAACCGAGTATCTTATCATAAGGAGTCTCTTATAGAACTGCCTTATGCGTATTTAAAACAATTCTTTTCGGACAAGTTGCCAGAAATGGAATTCATTAGGGAATTTGGAGGAAATTTTCAAAATTCAGATTTCGATAATACGAAAACCGGAATTATTCATATGGATATATGGTATGATAATATGGCCGTTACGGCTGAAAAGGAGATTACGATTTTTGACTTTGACTTTTGTGGAAATGGATGGCAAATTTTAGATGTTGGATATTTCTGCAAACAACTGTTTTTCATAGAATCAGATAAAGAGCAGTATGAATTAAAAATTCAAAGCTTCTTACGTGGATACCAGAGCAATAGATTTTTATCTGAAAAAGAGCTCAGCTTAATACCAAAAGCTGGCGCATCTATTTTTATTTTTTATCTGGGCGTACAGGCACAAAGATTTGATTGGTCCAACATATTTTTGACAGAAAACTATCTTAAAATGTTTGTCGGAAGAATTAAAGCTTGGATGGATTATTACACAAAGAACGAAGTCACTGGGGCTATATAAGAAATTACAGGTATTTTCTCCTATTGGTAATTAAAATGTAACGTATTAATTTTACCTTTAATATTCCAAATAATAAAATTTTATGAAGGCACATACGTACGAAACACAATCGACGATTACACCTGAAAAAGCATTAAATTTCCTGAAGGAGGGAAACCAGCGCTTTGTTAATAACCTGAAAGCTAACCGCGATCTACTTGAACAGGTGAACGCTACGCGTGAGGGACAATGGCCATTTGCCGTGGTGCTAAGCTGCATCGATAGCCGTACTTCAGCTGAACTTATATTTGATCAGGGATTGGGCGATATCTTCAGTATCCGGATTGCCGGAAATTTTGTCAATCAAGATATTTTAGGTTCGATGGAGTTTGGTTGCAATGTGGCAGGTTCTAAACTTGTTGTCGTTCTAGGGCATACCAAATGTGGAGCATTAAAAGGAGGATTGGATGCGGCACAGATTGAGGGTATGGGAATGGATAACCTAAATCATTTGATTAATCATTTCGACCCGATCATTAATGAGGTGATCGATAAGGGGGAAGAACGTTCTTCTAAAAATAGTGTGTTGCTTGAAAAACTAAATCAACAGAACATTAAACATGCGATCCGTGACATTCGCAGACAAAGTTCAACGCTTCGTAAACTTGAAGAAGAGGGTAAAATTAAGATTGTTGGCGCAAACTATGATGTTGAAACTGGTAGCGTAAGTTGGATGTAAGTTGTAGAAACAGACAAATAGGTTTTGTCGGTTAAAAAAGATGGACAACCGTATCTGACTTTAGGTAAGATTAGGTATCCCAAGATTCGCTGATCATAAGTCGAATGGGTGTGTACACTTTTTAAGAATAAAAGAAAAAGGGAGGTGCTAACTCATTTTAAAGTTAGCACCTCCCTTTTTTGTTCTATGTATAAATACTAGAGTTTAAAGCAGGAAACATTTCCTGCGAAATCAGCCACATAAATCAAATCGCCATCCACCGTGATGTCTGAAAATATCGGCGAACCCAGGTTGAATTTTGATAGGAGTTTACCCGCTTTATTAAGGACGTAGACATAGCCGTCTGAAGCACCAAAAACTAACTTGTCTTTGACTTCAATAACTGCAGATTCAACTGTACCGACCAGTTTATGGTTATCAGGACTACTGTATGCAGAAGAATAGACAAGCGCTTCTCCAGTGGAAAAATGCCACTTCTCTTCCAAAGTCTGCAGATCATAGGCTTTTATTCCGTTGGTGGAAGTTGGCATAACCAAAAGGTTTTCACTGATCTTTGGTGCAGTCATCACCTTGAAATCGTCGGTTTTAATGCTCTTCTGTGAGATTTCTCCCGTTTTTAGATCGATCTTAAAGATGCCATTGAGGCCGGTCGTATAGATGTAATCATTTTGAGCTGTTACCCCACCACTTCTAAACCGTAAACCATCTTCCTGACGTTTCCAGAGCAGTTTTCCAGTATGGATATCATAAGCACAGAGTGCATTCCAGTTGTATCCAGCTAAAAGAACTTGACCGACAACCGATAGCTCTGCTGGAGTAGCTTCTCCGCCTGACGGTTCTACACCTTCCCATAACGGTTTGCCTGTATGGATATCAATCGCCGACATTCGTTTTCCTAATCCAGTATAATAAATCCCGTTGGCAAGCGCAGCGCCAGAAACAAAGGTCGGGAGACTTGGAGCCGAAGGTTTCTTTGTCCACAGGATTTTCCCTGTATTTGCATCTATTGCATAGACATTGGTTTCAACATCGGTGGCCAACAATATACCATCACTGAAACGTAATCTATGCTTAATGGAATTTATCGTTGGCAGAGACCATAATACTTTTCCACTCCGTCTATCCAGGGCTTTGATTGCATGATTGGTTCCTATGCCATCATCCATTGTGGCTATAAAAAGTTTATCGCCAACTACCAGAGGGCTTGTTTTCCAGATATTTCCATTGACTGAAGTGGACCACTGTAGTTTGATCTTATCATTTTCTGCTGGCGCGAGGCTAAACGTTTCTTTCTTTAAGGTCTGTTCGCCATTCTCGTAGCGAATCGTGATAAGTGCATCGTGTTGTCCTTTGTGATTTTGTTTTTGGAAAGGAACATTTGCTTGCCATGTCCAATCTCCGGAAGCTTTCAGCGAAATCGAGCTTATGCGATTTCCGGTCTCATGTGCGGATATTGTGAGGTCTACGCCCTGTATTTGTCGCTCACTATCGTAGGCGTTGACCAGTATAGGCAGCGTTTGGTCAGCGTTTAACGACTGATTTTCCACGGGCCGTACCAACTGGACGTGATCACGTAAGTTTGTGTAGATCGGCTTGATATTCTTGATACCTTGTTTGTCAATATCGACGACAACAAACTGTGCGGCAGAATTATCAATACCACCTTTGTTAGGGGCATTGGAACAAACGACATAGACACCATTTTGTTTGAAGACGAAATTGTTGTGCCAGTGCCCATAGAACCAGGCCTTAAGGTTATATTGCTTTAAATCGATCTGTTCTTTTTCTCCTTTAAGTACAAAATCAGGCCCTACAAAGAAGTCATGGTTAATAAAGATCAATGGCTTGGATTTATCCATGGCAGCTAGATCTTTTTTGAGCCAAGCTATGATCTGATCAGCGGTGTAGCTGGGTTTATAGTCGCCATTTGGCATTGGTGTAACGACGAAGTGAGCCGGCCCGGCGTCGAATGAGTAATAAGTCGGTCCAAATAGATCTTCAAATAGCTTCTCGCCATATTCACCTTTGACAAGATCATGATTTCCGACAGTATAATAGGTGGGTCTGCCCATGAGTTCACTGTTGACCTGCTTGGCATGAAAAAGCATGCCCGGTTCATAGCAGATATCTCCGGTATGCATGATCAGACTTGCACGCTGTTGCTTGGCGTAGTTTCTGACATTGTCAATCCAAGGTCCGTATAGCGGTGTTTCTGTATCCGTGATTTGGATAAAGCGTAGAAAATCGTTTTGTTGAACCGCATCTTTGACTAAAGCGAAGTCTAGATTTTTGGCATCCGCACGCAATGGAATGTAATGTGTTTTGGTAGCCTTGTAACCACTGGGCACAGTGACAGACAAAAAGCGGGCATTGGGGTTATAGGGCAGCGTATACGTTCCGTCTCTATTTGTTTTTACCACATCATAGCCATCGGATACAGTGATTCCGCCTAGGAGATTTTCGTTCTTTTCGAACAGGTTATTCGCATTCTGATCTTCAAAAACCCGACCAATGCGTTGTTGTGCAAAAAGGGAGGGAATAGGAAGGAGACAGCAGGCAAGTAATTTGAGTAATTTCATGTTGTTTAAATAAAAAAGCTAGCTCCGGTTTCAGAGCTAGCAAAAAGTGATTAAGGTTATTAACTATTTATCCCATCCGAATACTTGTTTTAAATTGGGATTCAATGTTATTTGACCCAATGGGATTGGTTTGTAATAATATTTTGGAGAGACAAATGACCGCTTATTTTTTTGGTCAACAGTCATCATAATATACCCCGAAGTACCATTGCTGAGGTAGAATGCACCTCCATCGAGGTAATATTTTACCAGCTTGGTTTTTACAGCATCCGGTAACTGGTCAATTGGACCTGTTGCTTTCTCATTTTCAAGAATGGCAATATCCGGATTTCCATCACCTGTAACGTCCATAGCTCCTAATGCAGGCACGTAGATTCCATGTGGGGCAACGGCTAGTAGGTCTCCTGTTTTCCAGCGTAGCACATCGTTGAAACGGAAACCTTCACAGGCAAGCTCAACCCGGCGCTCACGACGGATCTCTAACAAGGCCCCTTTATTGGCCCCTTGAGCGTTCGGATAGCGTGCAGCAAGAACAGGATCTACCTGTGTATTGGCCGTTGCTAACAGTAAGGCTGGTACACCGACGCGTCCACGTAAAACATTCACGGTTGCATCCAGATCAGCTTGTGTAAGCGTACCCAATTCAGCTTTCGCTTCAGCATTGATAAGCAATACTTCGGCATAACGCATAATAGGAAGATCGGTGTAGTTTGCATTCCAACCGCCACGAAGAGCAGGATCTCTAGGGTAGAATTTAATCTGTAAATATCCACCAAAACTAGGTTTTATTAAATAAGCTGTGGGGTTATTCGGATCAGTCTTAAATCCGGCAGGCATAATGGTTTCAGCCAGGCGAGGGTCCCTGTTTTGAAATATTTGCGTAAAGGTTTTCGTTTTGTAATCCGGAGTCGATGTAAAAGATTTTCCGTCAGCTGTTAGAAATTCTTCCATCAATTCTCCGCTTAATGCCCACTGCCAGTCCAATACGGTGTGTGAATTGTTTGCAATACCCAGTGAACGGTCATTCTTTTGGATAAAAATCGCTTCTGTATTCGAGGATAAATTGTTGCTGCTGAACAATGTTCTAAAGTCGACCTCTTTGGCACCAGTATTATGAATTTTGTATTTTCCGGAACTGATAACTTCTTGGGATGCTGAAGCTGCTCTTTTTAAGAATTCATCTGCTGTAGCCTGTAAATTTAACTCCTCGTGGTATTTACGGAATGTTCCTTCGTGTAAGGCAATGCGCGCTAATAGTGTTAATGCAGCGCCTTGTGTGACACGCTCTTTGAAATTACCGGCTACTTTATCTTCTCTGATATGGGCTGCGGCAAATTCAAGATCCTCCATAATATGTTTAACGACCACTTCGCGCGAATCTTGGTCTTTGTACATGGCTTCGTCCTCAGCACCCAAAGCCGTATCATACCAAGGAACATTGTTATAATCGCGCACTAAATTAAAGTAGATGTAGGCACGAAAGAAGCGGGCAATTCCAACGTAATGGTCTATTTGTGCTTGATCGCCGGTTACAGTACCAAGGTGATCCATCATATAATTGATGCGGCGTAAATTTTTCCATTCATCCGACCATCCAGATGCGTTGCCTGGTGTTAGTGTGCCACGGAGCATATTGTTGGTTGAACTGCTCCCTGTGAACCCACCGATATTATCGGTGAAGATATCGTCATATGATGCGCCTATAAATCGATAAAAACCATTGGTATAAGTCTTGAGATCTTCTGGAGTTTTAAAGAAATTTTGATCTGTGACAGCCGTCTTGTTGCTGCGATCCAAAAAGTCTTTATTACAGCTTATTGTCAATAGTGATAAAGACAATGCTAGTGTAGTATAATGAAATATTTTCATGAATATGCGTATTAAAACTTAACATTTAATCCAAAGGCATAGGTGCGTTGGAAAGGATATACTTTTGTATCGCCTAACGCTTCTGGGTCTATGCTTACTTTGAGTCCTGAACGTTCAAATAGATTTTCGCCACTTACATAAAAGCGGACGGCCTGTAAGCCTATTCTTTTTGTGAAATTCTGCGAAAGGCTATAGCCGAAAGTGATGTTTTTTACCCTTAAATAGGCTGCATTCTGCAAATAACGTGTATTAGGTATGCCGAGTTCTTGCCCAGTATCTTCTGCACTGTAAGATTTTATCCGTGGGAAATACCCGTCTCTGTTATCTGGAGACCAATGGTCTAAGTTCTGTTTGGTCACATTCGTCCAGGGTTGTGCATAAATTCCCCAGAAATAGATTTGGCTTCCCGGTGGATACCAGTCTCTTTTTCCGACACCTTGAAGAAATACACGTAGATCAAAACCTTTCCATGAACCTGAAAGGTCTAAGCTATAGGGGTATTGAATTTCTGAATTGCCTAGAATCTTGAGGTCACCATGGTCAGCAAGGGTTTGTTTACCTTTAGTGATCTTACCGTCAGGTCCTCCATCGGGCCCGCCCGCAATATCCTTGAACTTGATATCACCAACATAGTATTTATATTGCTGATCATCCGTTCCTACATCGGTTTGATCCAATTTGGCTAGCTCATCTTCATTTTGGAAGAAACCATCTGCTTGAAGACCCCATATCTCACCGATGCGCTGTCCGGCGTAATGCTGTCTAATATCGCCCGTTGGGTTGTCAAATTTGGTAATTGTGGCTTTGCTGTTTGCTAGTGTAAATGTCGCGTTATAATGGAATGGCGATCCAGCTAGGTCGAATTTGTCTTTCCAGCTAATGCGTAGATCCCAACCATTCGTTTTCATGTCGGCCGCATTGAAGTTCGGTGCGTCAGCACCAAAGGCACCGGGAAGAGTTCTTCCTGGGATCAGCATACCCTCATTGGTCCGTTTGTAAATATCAAATGTCGTATTTAGGCGACTGTTGAGTAGATTAAAGTCAATACCCCCATTGATTGTTGAAATACGCTCCCATGTTAAGGATTTGGCGACCACTAATGGTGGATTCAAGGATATCGGACGATTACCTTCAATAAATCTAGGAATGCTGTTATCCACTGTCATAGACGGCAAATAGGGATAACTTAGTGGATTCATATACTTGTCATAGACGGTTTGGTTGCCCAATTGTCCATAAGAGCCCCTTAGTTTCAAAAAGTTGATCGCAGATTTGAGCGGGCTAAAGAATTGTTCTTCAGAAAGTACCCACCCCGCAGATACCGATGGGAAAAATCCCCAGCGGTCTCCTTGAGGAAAACGTGAGGAACCGTCCAGACGGCCATTGGATTCAATAAGGTAACGCCCTTTATAATCATAGTTCAGACGATAAAATACACCTTGCAGTGCATAATCGTCGATACTATGGGTAACTGTTGTCGCTCCACTACCTAAGCCGATGGATGGTATATCAGCCGAATAAAGACCATTTTTAAGCGCATAATTCTTTTCTGTATTTCTATATTCTTGGTTATAACCGACTAAGGCGCTGACATGGTGGTCATTAAACTGTTGTGTATATTGTGTATACACGTTGATTACATCATATCGGGTGTTTTCCTGCTGCTTATATGCGGAAGGTACAGTTCCACCAGCATACTGAGGCGTAGCATTCGGCCCTGTCTTGTACTGCACAGGACGATCATACCCATCTGTTACACCAAAGGAACGACGGAAAGTAACATCTGCGTTAGCTGTCCATATGTTTTTGATCAGATCTGCTTTGGCATTGAATGTTGTTTGGAACTCGTTGATATTTTCTTTTCTTCGTCCCCCTTCTTGTAATAGTCCCAAAAGGCCAGCGCCTGCTTGCGTCCAGCTGCCATCCGGATTTTTTGGAACATCCAAAGATGAGGTACGGTTCACATTCCAAAAGAAATCACCGCCCATGAAAACAGGAGCTTCGTATTGTCGGCTTGTTAATACCGTATTATTTCCGAAGTTCAACCAAGGAGTGACTTGCATATCCATTTTATTGCGAACATTGTAACGGTTAAGTTTGTCATTTCCATATTTTAGCGCACCGCCGAGCTTATAGTATTCTCCAGAGAATAAGTAACTTAATTTGTCTGTTCTTTTACCCAAACTCAAGTTGAGCGTGTTGGTAGGAGCCATTTTTTTATAGGCTTCCTTCATCCAATCGGTTTGGCCATAATAAGCCCATTTTTCTGGGTTTGTAGGGTCCAAGATCGTGTTAGGCAAACTCGGATCCTGCTGAAGCTTTTTAGCATATTCACGTACTGCATCTGGATACAAATCATATAATGGGTAAGCAGCATCGTGCTTATATTGCATCACGGTAAGCGGATCTGTGACAACATCAGGCAATTTACCGGTGGTACGCCATTGTGTGCTCATTCCTACATTCACCTGAAGCTTTTCGGATTTAGCAGATTTGGTTGTTACAAGAACTACACCGAATGCTCCACGAGCTCCATAGATTGCAGCTGAAGCCGCATCTTTTAAGACCGATACGTTTTCAAAATCATTTGGATTGAGTCTCGCTAATTCGTCACCAGTGACAGGAATATTGTCTACTAATATAAGAGGCTCACCACCATTGATTGATGTGATACCGCGGATATTGAATTTTGCACTTTGCGAAGGATTACCGCTCGCGTTGGTGATGTTCAAGTTGGGGATCAATCCCTGCAAGGCAGCACCTAAATTGGTGACCGGTCTATTCTCAATTTCTTTAGCGGAAATCTGGTCTACTGCGCCCGTTAAATTTATTTTCCGTTGTGTACCATAACCAACGACCACCACCTCATCTAATTGTGATGTGCTCGTTTGTAAAGTTACATTTAATGTGTGTTGATTTCCCACCTGTATACGCTCTGTTGTGTAGCCCATATACTGAAATGTCAGCACTGCTTTCTCAGGTATCCGAAGCGAGAAGTGTCCGTTGGCATCTGTTTTTGTAGATAATGCGGAATTTCCCTCTACAGACACCGTTACACCGGCAAGTGCTGCTTTTGAATCGCGAACTGTACCTGTAATTTCGAAATCTGTACGTTGTTTTTCGGAAATAACAATGGTGTTATTGAGAATCTGATAGCTTAGATTCTGTCCTTTAAGTGCTTTGGATAGCACTTGTGAAATGGAAGCATGATTTGCATCCACACTGATGGGCTGTAGATTATCCAGCAGTTTTTCATCATAAAAAAATCGTAAGTCTGTTTGCTTAGAAATTTCTTGTAAAACTTTCTCAACCTTTACTTTTTTTAAGGAGAGATTGACTGTTTGTGCATTTCCCGAGGCATATGCTCCCAAAGCAAGGGAAAGCAAAGAAAGAGTGCTTAACTTTATCATACATAAAGTTTTAAAGGCTGGAGGGATCCGGAATTCCCGTGTTTTCTCCTGCCTTTTCATTGGAGAAAAAAAAATTCATAAATTAGAATGATTTTTGAGGTTTTAAATTTCTGTTGGTAATCAGTAAAATAAGCCTTGGATTTAACTGGGGATGCGTCAACATCCCCTTCTTTTGTTATTGCCAGGCGATAAGTCGATGTTTATGCCATAGATGTATTTTTAGGTAGATAATCAATTTCATTGCACGATTACGTTCCGACCGTTGATGTCGAATTTTCGCCCTGTCGCTAAAGCAAGGATTTCCAATACTTCCGAAAGCTTGCTGTTTCTGCTTATGGAGCCTTTGTAGGTAGAAGCGTTAGTGATGGCTTCGATATTTTTAAATTCAACATTATACCAACGTGCAATTTGCTGCGTGATATCGTTGAAATTGCTGCCGTCGAAATAAAATTCTTCACGCTGCCATGCTGTATTTTTCACTATATCACTTACTTTGACCTGAATATCATTCGCCAATGTTGTCGCTTGCTCACCGGGTTTAATAATAGTCTGCTTACCTTCTTTAAGAACTTTGACACTTCCCTCTACGAGTGACGTGGACACTTCATTTTGATACGCGTTGACGTTGAATGTGGTTCCAAGGACCTCGATCGTTGTGCCATTGGCGTGGATGCGGAAAGGTCGGCTAGCATCCTTAGCGACCTTAAAATAAGCTTCTCCCGTTAATGTAACTTGACGTTGATCTGCCTCAAAATGTGTTGGATAAGAAAGCTGAGTGAGCGAATTGAGCCATACTTTTGTACCATCTTCTAAAATGACCATATAAGTACCGGCCTTGGGTACATCAACACGGAAATTTTTCCCGGCTATAGCTGTCGTTGAACTATGCTGTTGGACAAATGGATCTGCGAGCTGTTGCTCTTTTCCTGTCGGTGTTATAAGTTTTGCATAATGTCCTCCCGGAAGGATGTCGTTGTGAAAAGTCTTGTTGTGGGAACGAACCTCCGCTGCCAATGTAAGCGGTATTTGTGCTGGCGAGGACAATTTTTGATAGAACCAGAAGCTAAACCCCGAAACGGCGATAAGGGTGGCAGCAACCATCGATTTAGATCGTACCCAGCTCATTCGTTTGAGTGGTGCGGGTTCATCAAATAGTTGAGCATCTAATCTTGCATTGATACGTGATGCCAGATCGGGTGGATTTTCGTTCACTGACAGCTCGTTCTCGGATTGGTCCAATGTATAAAACCAACGGAGTACCTGTTGTTCTTCCGCAGCTGTACATTGGCCTTCCAAGTATTTTTTAAGCAAGGCTTTGGCTTGATCTGATGATTCTTGTTCCTTCATACAAACCTATAATCCCCTTATGCGAAGAGAAGTACCGAAGAAAAATCAAAAAAAAGGTATAAATTGCTGTATTACAGTGTTTTTAAATGTGAGGTATTGGGAAATGAGACCGCATGACGCAAGTTCGTCTAGCGGACTATTATTTAAATCGAAGCTTGAGCCAGCCTAGAGCCAGTGAGATATTGTTTTTTACGGTTTGTTCTGATAATGCAAGTTCGGTGGCGATATCTTTAATAGACATGGATTCTTTTCTGCTAAGCGAGAAAGCAGATCGCATTGTTGAAGGCATCTTGTCAATTTCTTGCTCGATCAGTATCGAGAGCTCTTTTGCCAAGAGTTCTTCTTCAGATGTTGCTGTTGTAGACTGTGTTTGGTAGGTCTGTAAGAGGGCTTCAGCGCGGACAACCTTACGCTGCTCTTGTATGGTCCAGTCAATGATTTTGTATTTGGCTGTTTTAAAAAGATACGGATAGAGGGAGGACTCAATGCTGATTTTGTGTCTATTGTTCCAAAGGGCGACAAATACCTCCTGCAGGATATCTTCACAGTCTTCAACACAGGAAACACGGCGCTGTATAAATCGAAAAAGTATAGCAGAATAGCGATTGACTAATTCCGAAAAAGCATGACGGTCATTGGCTTGAATCCCAACGAATAGCACGGTGTCATCTAACTGTTCCATAATTACCGCAATTTATGTACTCCCTTAGTTTAATTTTAGGCCAAATTTATAATTGTGGTGTTAAGTTAGTATTAAAAACAGAAAATATGATGATGTTTTTTTTAATCAAACGATTGCATAAAATGTTAGTTAACAAAAAAATCTTTATCTGCTCCTTTTTGAATAGGGAGCAGATAAAGATGTGAATAGTGCTATTAGAAATCTTTTAAATCTATTCTTACAAACGAGCATCCACTAATTTTCGATCGAGTATGCCCTTGATGTCAAAAACAACGGATGGATTCTTTTTTAAGTTGTTGAGATCCAAATGTAAAAATTCTCGATGTCCAACGGCAAGTATAACGCTGTCATAATCTGCAGATTCAGGAAGAGATGACATTAGATCGAGATTGAAATGTGATTTCACATCATCTACATTTACCCATGGATCGTAGACATCTACCTTTAAACCAAACTCTTGGAGGTCATGGATCATGTCAATGACCTTGCTGTTTCTAATGTCAGGACAATTTTCTTTGAATGTAATACCTAATACCAGCGCTTTGGCTCCCTCAAATTTGATATTTTTTTGAATCATCAGTTTAACAACTTTTGAAGCAATGAAAGAAGCAATTTGATCATTCACCTCTCTGCCAGATAAAATGACGTGGGGATGATAGCCTAGTTGAGTTGCTTTTTGAGCAAGATAATAAGGGTCCACAGAAATACAATGGCCTCCGACTAAACCCGGTTTAAAACGAAGGAAGTTATATTTTGTACCTGCAGCATCTAACACGTCCTGTGTATCTATGCCCACTCGGTCGAAGATTAGCGCGAGCTCATTCATAAAGGAAATATTTACATCACGCTGAGCATTTTCGATCACTTTGGCAGCTTCGGCAACTTTGATTGAGGGGGCCAAATGTGTCCCGGCTTCAATAATATTTTTATAAAGTCCATCTACCACCAATCCTGCCTCAGGCGTACTTCCGGAAGTCACCTTCATGACTTTTTGAAGTGAATTTACTTTATCGCCTGGATTAATGCGTTCTGGTGAATAGCCAACAAAAAAATCTTGATTAAATTTTAATCCCGAGAAAGTCTCCAAAACAGGTATACACTCTTCTTCAGTACAACCAGGATAAACAGTAGATTCATAGATCACCAAATCACCTATTGTCAAAAGCTCTCCAAGCATTTTAGAAGCTTTTAACAAAGGGGACAAGTCTGGAGAATTATAACGGTCTATCGGAGTTGGGACAGTTACAATATAGACATTTGCATCTGCAATGTCAGCTATAGAATTACTCGCATCATAACCTTTGTTTTGGTTAGATGTATGGAATAAATCTCGCGCCCGTTTTAACTCTTTTTGATCCGTTTCTAGGGTGCGGTCAAGCCCTTGCTTAAGCTCTTCGATACGTGTTTTATTTATGTCAAATCCAATCACCGGGAAAAAATCGGAAAATGCTATTGCTAATGGCAATCCTACATATCCTTGGCCGATGACGGCAATTTTTTTTACCTTAAAATCTCTCATATATAGCTGTAAATATACGTTCTTTGCTTTACTTTTAACCTCTTGTCAACCAACCTCTGCGTCCGGCTGTCGCTATCGCATACGGTGTAATCCAGAATAAGCTGAAGGCATAAAATATACTGTAACTATAAGCCCAAAAAGCTTCTTTGGCGTCGGAGTTTTTCGAAGCAAAGAAATAGGCCTGAATGCTGGAAAATATTAAGATACCGACCAACGTTGAGCTTAAGAACATTAATGGATAATGAAATACTGTCCACAGCATCAAAAACATCATTGGATAAGACAATAATACTTTTTTCCATTGCATAAGCAATAAGATACGTGCTCCCCATTTAGGTCCTTGACGGAAATTCTTAAATGCAAATTTACTCATCGCAATGTTTTCGCGCACGTTACTTCGTTCCCAACGGATGAACATTTTGTACAAATTTTTATAACGGACCGGCGTGTCGGTATAAACGTATGCATTGGATTGAAATAAAACATGATAACCTTGTTTTAGGATCATATTGGTCATTGCACGATCTTCACCGATATCGGACGGTTGCCCCATAAAAGTCTGGTTGATCCAATCCTCCAAACAGTTCATGACAGCCTCTTTACGGTAGCCGGACAAGGCTCCTGGTGTACACATGACCGTGCCCAACATACTTTGCGCAGACCGTACAAACTCAAAGCTGAATACGAAGCTAACGTTCAACATACGTGGTATAATCGCTTTTTTAGTATTCAATACGCGCACGTTGCCCGCAACTGCTCCACACTCCTTGTTTGTTACAAAAGGACTCGCCATATTACGTATGGTATCCTTTTTAACAATAGAATCACTATCAACCGTAATAAAGATTTCTCCCGTACCTAACTTAAATCCACGGTATAAAGCATGTCTCTTACCCATATTCTTGGGCTGCTGATAAATTTCAACACGATCGCCCAATTCCATTTTGGCACGTTGTATCCAGGCAAAGGTATTGTCCTTACTACCGTCGTCAATGGCAATGATCTGAAGTTTCTTCTCCGGATAATCACTGCTAGCCAAACTATGTAAGGTATCATAGACTAACTGCCCTTCGTTATAAGCCGGAACAATAATCGTACAAGTAGGTAGCTCATCGTCCGATACAGAAGCAATGGGCTTATATTTACGGTGAAGTACAATTAAAAAAATCAAAAAACTGATGGCAATAGCCGCTAAAAGTATCCCGAAAATAATCAAAAATGTTCCGCCAATACTGTCTAAACGTTGGAAACGTAACGCATCAAAATCGGGTTGAAGCATGTATACGCCAAAAACAGACGCAAATAGTATAAAAAAAGTCGCTCCAAAAATACCATATTCTCTTGGACCAAAGTTGCTTTCCTCGTTTTTGCTCACTGTATGATCAGATCGCTTTTCTCCTGCATTTACATCGTATACCGCAGGCTGCCATGGTTTGGTCATCTGCTTGGATACGATCGAGTTTTCTTTCATGTAATTCATAACCGTTCTATTTTAGATACACATTCGTTCATTCTATATTTAACCGATACCGCAATCGGCATCATTTGTAATGAAAATATTACGATTGCATAAACGCAAAAGACATGCCTTTATTTTGTGCCAAAAATGGCCCCACTGTTCAAATTGTAACGTTCTTGATACAAATTAATGTTAAGTAAGTTGTTCTTTTTCAGTGTTTTAATTTTATTTTGTAATAAAAATCGATTAAAATATAATAACGATATGGGCAGTAGACTTTTAAGGTTTTTTAACATTTGCCTGCTGATTGTTAAGAGAAATTGACAATTTTTGTGACAAACTGTGTAGGAAAGGGGGCAGTCGGTCAGGTGAAGAATTCGGCTGAAACCAAATAAAAAAATGCAAGGGATGGAGAAAAAAAAAGACGCTCCCAAAAGAGAGCGTCTACAATATGATTGAGTTTCTAAATCGTATTTATCCGCCAAATTCCATCAGATAATTTTTTAGAAAATCATTCAGATCACCGTCCAGGACAGCTTGTGTATTGGATGTTTCGTAATTGGTCCGTAGATCTTTAATTAACTTGTAAGGATGTAGGACATAATTTCGAATTTGGGATCCCCATTCTATTTTCTTTTTGTTTCCTTCAATAGCAGCGGTAGCTTCCTGGCGTTTACGCATTTCAATCTCATATAACTGCGATTTCAATAAGCGCATCGCATTTTCTTTGTTTTGTAATTGCGATCTGGATTCCTGATTTTTAATAATAATGCCTGTCGGTTTGTGATGTAATCGGACTGCTGTTTCCACCTTATTAACGTTCTGGCCACCCGCACCACCTGAGCGGAACGTGTCCCATTCGATTTCCGAATCCTTAACATCAATCTCAATATTATCATCAATCAAGGGATAGACATAAACAGACGCGAATGAGGTGTGGCGTTTTGCATTGGAATCAAACGGGGAAATCCGAACGAGCCTGTGTACACCGTTTTCTCCCTTAAGGTAGCCATAAGCAAAATCGCCTGATATCTGTAATGTTACACTCTTAATGCCTGCAACATCACCTTCCTGCGAATCCTGTTCGGTCACTTTATACCCATTTTTTTCGCCCCACATAATATACATACGCATCAGCATGGCAGCCCAGTCACAACTTTCAGTCCCGCCGGCACCAGCTGTAATCTGTAAAATTGCATCGAGCTGATCTTCTTCGGCGCTAAGCATGTTTTTGAATTCGAGCTCCTCAACTTTCTCTAAAGCTAGTTTATATTGGTCGTCCACTTCCTTTTCATTTGCGTCGCCAGATTGGAAGAATTCATACATGACATAGGCGTCCTCAACCGCCGCTGCAACTTCGTCGAAGTGGTCTGTCCATACCTTTTGGTTTTTTATGGCCAAGAGTATTTTCTCTGCAGCTTTGGAATCGTCCCAAAAGCTCGCTTCAAGCGTAATAGCTTGATCTCTTTCTATTTCTTCTTTGCGTGCATCGATGTCAAAGATGCCTCCTCAGGGAAGTAACACGATCCCTCAAGTCTTGAATTTGTTCTTTTGTCATATCTGCTAAAGTAGAAATTTTAATTAATAAATTCGTGCTTCTATCGAATAACTTCGCACCCAATATAGATTGCCAAATAGGGATAATTTGACCTTTTTTTTTTTAGTTTTGGTATTGTCAACGGAATAAACCTTCATTTAAGGATCTACACAATGTGTAACAATGAAATACTGAAGGCTCTAATTGATGTTTAAAACAAATAATTTCAGTAAAAACAGTATGTTCCCAAAAATTAATTTTACAAAAACTGAGGCCTATAAGAATCTAGCGCAGCATTTTGGTTCTTTATCAGGTCTATCTAACAATAGCGGAAAAAATGATCTACGCGCACTTTTTGCCGCAGATCCCGAACGTTTTGAGAAGTTCTCGATCGCTTTCGAAGATATACTTTTGGATTACTCCAAAAATCGGATTACCGAAGAGACAAAAGCGCTCTTGATACAGCTCGCGAATGAATGTGGTCTTGAAGAAGCGATAGCCGCGATGTTCTCGGGTGAGCGCATCAACGTGACCGAAAACAGACCGGTGTTACACACCGCTTTGCGAAATCAATCCGATCAGCCCGTTTATGTGGACGGAAAGGATGTTATGCCCGACGTTAAACGCGTGCTGGCACAAATGAAAGCCTTCACGGAAAAGATTATAGCTGGTGAGTGGAAAGGATATACGGGTAAAGAAATTACAGATGTGGTGAATATCGGTATCGGTGGTTCAGATCTAGGTCCTGTGATGGTAACAGAAGCATTAAAAGCGTATAAAACGCGCTTAAATGTACATTTTGTCTCCAACGTAGACGGTACACACATTGCTGAAACATTGAAAGCTGTGGATCCTGAAACAACCTTGTTTCTGATTGCCTCAAAAACTTTCACAACGCAGGAAACGATGGCCAATGCGCATACAGCTAAAGACTGGTTTTTGGCGAGCGGAGCCCTTCAGGAGGATGTCGCTAAGCATTTTGCAGCATTGAGCACCAATACAGAAGCAGTACGTGCCTTTGGAATAGATACTCAAAATATGTTTGAGTTTTGGGACTGGGTAGGCGGACGTTATTCCCTGTGGTCTGCTATAGGTCTTTCCATTAGCTTGGCAATAGGCTTTGATAATTTCGAGGAACTTTTAAAAGGTGCCTACGATGCGGATGTTCATTTTAGGGAAACTTCTTTCGAATCCAATATTCCGGTAATATTGGCTTTGCTTGGTGTATGGTACAATAATTTTTTCCAGGCCGAAAGCCATGCAATTCTCCCTTACGATCAATATCTGCACCGTTTTGCTGCATATTTCCAACAAGGGGATATGGAGAGTAATGGCAAATATATTGACCGTAATGGTCAACAGGTGGATTATCAGACTGGACCGATTATATGGGGTGAACCTGGTACGAACGGACAGCATGCCTTCTATCAGTTGATTCACCAGGGAACCAAATTGATTCCTTGTGATTTCATTGCGCCTGCCAATAGTCTTAATCCGATCGGAAACCACCACCAATTGCTATTGTCTAACTTTTTTGCACAGACTGAAGCTTTGATGAATGGCAAAACGGAGGAAGAAGTAGTTGCCGAATTGAAGAAAGCAGGTAAATCGGAGCAAGAAATAGAAGCGCTTAAAGCCTATAAAGTCTTTGAAGGCAATCGCCCGACGAATTCCATCCTGTTCAAAATAATGACACCACGTACTTTAGGACGACTTATCGCATTTTATGAGCATAAGATTTTTGTGCAGGGTGTGATCTGGAATATTTATAGTTTTGATCAATGGGGTGTGGAGCTAGGTAAACAATTGGCCAATCAAATCCTTCCGGAATTAAGTGACGCCAATACGGTTACGAGTCATGACTCTTCTACCAATGGATTGATCAATGCATATAAAGCTTGGCGGGATTAAATTTCTAACTAGGATCTAAAAGAGATCCTTTATACAACAGTACTGCCCTCAGAAAGTATTTAACTTTTTGGGGGCAGTGCTTTTTTTGGCATTACATGATCGCTCAGTTTTTAAACTTTTTTATGCTGGATCCGAATGGCATTTAAAATCGCCAGAAGAGCTACGCCCACATCAGCAATGACTGCTTCCCAAAGTGTTGCAATACCTCCGGCGCCGAGGATCAAAACAATGATTTTTATTCCCATCGCCAGGATGACATTCTGCCAGACAATACTTCGGGTTATTTTTCCAATTTTTATGGCCGACAAAATCTTGTGTGGCTCATCGTTTTGGATCACAACATCAGCAGTTTCAATAGTTGCATCAGCTCCCAGTCCACCCATAGCAATGCCAACATGTGCTAAGGCAACTACAGGGGCGTCGTTTACGCCATCGCCGGCAAAGGCAACGCGGCGTCCTTGATTAATCAGCTGCTGTACATGGCTTACTTTATCCTCAGGAAGAAGATCGCCATAGGCTTTGTCAAGTCCAAGTTCTTTGGCGACTTCATCTACTACCGCTGTTTTATCACCAGATAACATGACTGTATACAAACCTTGAGCATGCATGGCTTGGATCACTGCCCTGGCATCTGGTTTAATTCGATCCGCAACAGTAATATAACCCGCATATTGACCTTCGATGGCGAGTAATACAATGGAGTATGCCATTTGCCTTAGATCTGCCGGATAGCTAATATCGAATTTGTCCAGTAATTTGCTGTTGCCCGCGAGTGTGGGCTTTCCGTTAACAGTGGCGAAAAGTCCATGGCCTGCCATTTCCTGGATTTTCTCAGCTTGCAATGCGGCAATGCCGGGATGATAACTGGTGATCGCCTTAGCAATGGGGTGCGTTGAATGTGCCTCAATGGCTTTCGCATAGTTCAGTAATTCCGCTGGATCTCCATTGACGGCAAAAACTTCCGTTACCTCAAAGACACCGGCTGTAAGCGTGCCCGTTTTATCCATGACAACGGTATCGACTGAAGTGATGGCATCGAGAAAGTTCCCGCCCTTAAATAATATGCCATTTCGGGAGGCTAAGCCTATACCACCAAAATAACCCAGGGGAATGGAAACGACCAGGGCGCAGGGACAGCTGATCACCAGAAAGACTAAACTCCGGTAGAACCAGTCCTTAAAACTATAGTCATGAACAAAAAATAGGGGTAAAATAAGAACTAAAAGTGCAAGGCCGAAAATAATAGGAACATATATTTTTGCAAATCGAGCGATAAACAGCTGAGTTTTGGATTTTCGTGCAGTGGCGTCCTGAACCATTTCTAGAATTTTGCTCAACTTGCTATCTTCAAATACGCTGGATACCTCGATTTGAACAACTGTTTCCAAGTTGATCATTCCTGCAAAGACAGCATCACCAGAATATTTTGTATCGGGTTTACTCTCTCCAGTCAAAGCAGCAGTGTTAAATGCGGCTCTTTCCGTTTTCAATGTACCATCTAGAGCCACTTTTTCTCCAGCTTTTACAAGGATAATTTCGCCAATTTTGACAGTTTTTGGATTTATCTGCTGTTGCTGCCCATTTCGTATGACCGTTACTGCGTCAGGGCGGATATCTAATAAGGATTTGATTGATTTCTTGGCATTGTCGACGGCAGTATCCTGAAACCATTCTCCGATTTGATAGAACACCATGACCGCGACGCCCTCTTCAAACTCTCCAATAGCGAAAGCGCCCAATGTTGCAACGGTCATCAAAAAGAACTCATTAAAAATATCGCCACGGCTTGCCTTACGGAATGCCATTTGAATAACGGGGATTCCCGCGAGAAGATAGGCGATGCTATTTAAGGTCAAGTTGATGCCAAAGGGAAGGCTGATCTTAAAAGCATATTTCAATAGGAGCAACGTAAGTAGAATGACAAGAGCCATGAGGAGTTTACGTTGGGTAATCCACCAAGGACGCTCCTGTGTTGGAAGGCCGTGCTCCTGTGTGTCATGGCTATGCTCGTGGTTGTGTTCGCACATATATCAGCGGTTCTTTTAAAGAATTAAATTTAGCGAATTCTGCTATAAAAAGCGAGGAAAATGAGGATAAACTCACCCATAAGGGCAATTATTTTAGACGATTATTTAAAGGAATTGGAACAGTAAACTATCTGTTTTTCAAACGACAGATGCTGTCAGTAAGGGAAGCTGATTTCAGCAAGGAAGGGGGATAATCGTTGAGTAATGAAAAGGCGTCCACATGTATTGATGCGGACGCCCGCTATTTTATGAATGTATTTTTAATCTTTCGAAGTACTGCCAATAATCATTTCCAATATGGCAACGACAATGGCAAACAGTGCGGCAGTCCAGAATCCATCGACATCAAATTTGGAGCCGAGTAGCGAGTCTGATAACAAGACCATCAATACGGTAATAATAAAGGAAACCAGGCCAAGGGTAAGCCAATTCAACGGGAACGTAAATAACCTTAAAATCGATCCCACAGTCGCATTGACAAATCCAATAACGAGTCCTGTAACGATAGCCCAACCGAATCCAGCAACATGAGCGCCGGGGACAATCCAGCACGCTATTGCGACGACTACACCAGTAAGTAAAAGACTAATAATAAATTTCATAATATGTGCTAATTTATAAAGAGTAAATAAAGTAATAATATAATAACTATCGTGCAAACCCGATGCCAAACTTTGTTTAGATTTTGAATTTAAGTCTTTTGGAAAAATGGGCTTGGAGTAGCCTTCAATGTGAAATATTAGGGGCTGTCTGATCGGGAAGGACCAGTATTTTGAAATAAAATATATGCAAGCATAGTAAATATTTTGTATATTTATTCAGAAGCTATGATGCTATTGTTATTTGGTGGTCAGTCATTATACTCGTTAGGGCGATTGCTGATGGTGGAAAAGGATTGGCAGGAGTACTTGGGTGGTTTAAATAAGCGATCATATTGACAATAGGGCGGAAATTGAAAGATTTAAGTTCATAAAATAATAGACCCATGAAGAAAATTATGATGTCATTCATAATGCTGCTGACTACAGTAGCATTATTTGCGCAAACAGATCCCATCATCGGAAAGTGGGAAAACCCAAGCGGCGAAGGCCGCGTTGAAATTTACAAGAAAGGCGATAAGTTTTTTGGTAAGCTCTATTGGCTGAAATTTCCAAATAATGAAGCCGGTCAGCCGAAGAAAGATATAAAAAATCCAGATAAAGCACTGCAGAGTAGAAATGTACAAGGGCTAGAAATCTTGACCAACTTTGATAAAGATGGCAATACGTATGTTGACGGAAAGATCTATGATCCGAAGTCGGGCAAAACGTATAGCTGCAAGATGACCTTAAAAGGCGATAAGCTTGATATCAGAGGTTATGTGGGTGTGAGCTTGCTTGGACGAACCGAGACATGGAAAAGAATTAATTAAGATAGAAAATGGCTGCAAAATCAAAATAATCCGCTTGCATGGATAGGTCAGATTCCACCAAAAAGGCAATTTATTTCTAGGAAGTAAATTGCCTTTTTGGTTTTGTGCTGGAATTACAGTATTTTCATCCCTACAAATTATAAATACCAGCTCTATGGCCGTAAAGATGTCTTATGTTGAAAATGTCAAGCTTGCACTACAGTCCATTGTAGGGAATAAGCTGCGGACATTTTTAACAGCACTGATCATTGCCATAGGGATGATGGCGTTAATAGGGGTATTGACCTCGATTGATGCCATGAAAAACTCGCTGACAGATTCCTTTTCGTCGATGGGATCAAATTCCTTCAACATACGCAACAGGGGATTGAATGTTCGGATCGGTAATGAAGGGACTCGCTCAAAAGTCTTTGCTAATATTACCTACGCACAGTCTGCAAGATTCAGACAGGATTTTCACTTTAATGCGTTGACATCAATCAGTGCCAATGTGAGTTGGAATACGACCGCAAAATATCAATCCAAAAAGACAAACCCCAATATCGGCCTGATCGGAACGGACGAAAATTATCTGCAGACATCAGGGTATGTTGTCAGCGAAGGCCGTAATTTTTCTACGCGGGAGGTTGAAACAGGTAGTGGCGTGATCATCATCGGTAGTGAAGTGAGTAAAATGCTATTCAACGAAATTATTGATCCAATAGGACAGTTTATTACTGTTAACAATATCCGCTATTTGGTGATAGGAGTCTTAAAAAGTAAAGGTTCTTCTGCCGGGATGGGTGGGGATAGAGCCTGCTTTATTCCCCTGATCAAGCCCGGGCCGTGATGCAGGGTACCGAGCCTTCCTATGTGATCACTGTTTCTTCCAATGACCCCATGCGATTGGAAGCCGCAATCGGCGAAGCTACAATCGTATTTCGAAATATTCGCGGACTGTCTTCACGGCAGTCAAATGATTTTGAAATCACCAAATCAGATGCGGTTGCCCAGATGCTGATGCAAAATATGGCTATGGTTACTTTGGGAGCAGTCGTGATCGCTTTTATTACCCTTGTGGGAGCCTCAATCGGATTGATGAATATTATGCTGGTTTCAGTTACCGAACGTACCCGAGAGATCGGTATACGCAAAGCAATTGGTGCAACACCGAGTGTTATACGCAAGCAATTTCTGATGGAAGCAATTGTGATCTGTATGATTGGGGGTGTCGCCGGGATCTTTATAGGCATTTTGATTGGTAATATTCTAGCGCTGCAGCTCGGCACATCTTTTATTATTCCATGGGGAGCGATTATTTTGGGTTTCGCGGTATGTGGACTCGTCGGTATGCTATCGGGCTATTACCCGGCCTCAAAAGCATCTAAACTGGATCCAGTCGATGCGCTTCGTTACGAGTAATTCACATTGCAGCGCCTAACACGCTATTTTCACGAAATTTTTATGGATAAGACCTTTTGTTATGCTATAGCTTAAATCCGCTAGCTTTCGTTCCTATCTGTTATTAAAATTCCGGCGCTTTTCGTCTAAAATGCGAGAGACCAAAGTTGAGATAAGGTTATACCAACTTCGGACTGCAAGCACAATGAGTCCACCTTGAGTCCACGTTGAGTCCACCTTTTCTATGTGGATTTACCATTGAGACACCGCGCATGCACCCTGCTTGCAGGACGAAGATGTCTAGGGCTCGTCGCCCAGTTGGTCGCTATCAAAGCAAGAGGAAGATGAAAAAAGGAATTTTATGCAATCGGTTTAATGTTACCAAATCATTGATTTGGGGTGAATTCTCCGTGAATAGCCCTTTTCTCGAAAGGTAAAGCAACTTATTCCAATGAAAAAACTGTAATATTGTATAAAAAAATAAAATCGAATTATGTACAATACATTACAACCAGTTTTAGAAAAGGAATTGGAAGCAATCAAAGAAGCGGGATTGTATAAACAAGAGCGAGTGATCGTTACTCCCCAAGGAGCAGACATCAAAGTGAGTACAGGACAAGAAGTTGTCAATTTTTGTGCGAACAATTATTTGGGCCTGTCTTCGCACCCAAAAGTAATCGAAGCTGCTAAGAAAGCGATTGATACACACGGTTATGGAATGTCTTCCGTACGTTTCATCTGTGGTACCCAAGATGTGCATAAAGAATTAGAAGCAAAAATTTCTACGTTCCTCGGAACAGAAGATACTATTTTATATGCGGCAGCATTCGACGCGAATGGTGGGGTGTTTGAACCATTATTTGGCGCTGAGGATGCCATCATTTCCGACGAATTAAATCATGCTTCTATCATAGACGGTGTTCGTTTGTGTAAAGCACAACGCTTCCGTTATAAAAATGCGGATATGGCTGATCTGGAAGCGCAATTGCAGGCCGCATCCGGTGCTCGACATAAAATCATTGTTACAGATGGAGCGTTTTCGATGGATGGATCTGTAGCTCCATTGGACCAGATCTGTGATCTAGCCGATAAATACCAGGCGCTAGTGATGATCGATGAATCGCATTGTACAGGGTTTATCGGTGCAACTGGACGTGGTACACACGAGCTTTTCAATGTAATTGATCGTGTAGATATCATTACAGGTACTTTGGGTAAGGCGCTAGGCGGTGCTTCTGGTGGTTTTACTTCCGGTAAAAAAGAAATCATCGATTTGTTACGTCAGCGTTCACGTCCTTATTTATTTTCGAATACCCTAGCACCCGCAATTGCAGGGGCTTCTGTTGCAGTCTTGGACATGCTGAGTGAGACAACTGCATTGCGCGATAAACTGGAATCCAATACGATTTACTTCCGTGAAAAAATGACAGCTGCTGGATTTGATATCAAACCCGGTTTCCATCCAATCGTGCCTGTGATGCTGTATGACGCGAAATTAGCGCAGGAGTTCGCAGCCAAGATGTTGGACGAGGGAATTTATGTGATCGGTTTTTACTATCCTGTTGTACCTCAGGGAAAAGCTCGTATCCGTGTGCAGATTTCGGCAGGACATGAAGTTGCTCACCTGGATAAAGCAATCGCCGCCTTTACCAAAGTAGGTAAAGAATTAGGTGTAATTAAATAAAATACACATAGTTATAAATTTTATGGTGCAAAATGTTTATCTTTGCACCCTAAAATTTTATAAAAATATTCTTGCTCAATGCAAAACATTAGAAACATTGCGATCATCGCTCACGTCGACCACGGTAAAACTACGCTTGTAGACAAAATTTTATATTTTACCAATCAATTCAGAGAAAATGAAAATGCTGGTGAATTAATCCTAGACAATAATGATTTAGAGCGTGAACGCGGGATCACTATTGTATCTAAGAACGTATCAGTAACATATAAAGGTGTTAAAATCAACATCATCGATACACCAGGTCACGCCGATTTCGGTGGTGAGGTTGAACGTGTATTGAAGATGGCCGATGGTGTAGTACTATTGGTAGATGCTTTTGAAGGCCCAATGCCTCAAACACGTTTCGTTACAGGTAAAGCTTTAGGTTTAGGTATCAAACCTATTGTTGTTGTCAATAAAGTCGATAAAGAAAACTGTCGTCCTGAGGAAGTTTACGAACATGTTTTTGACTTATTCTTCAACTTGGGCGCTACTGAAGAGCAATTGGATTTCCCAGTATTGTACGGTTCTTCAAAACAAGGTTGGATGTCTACCGATTGGAAAAATCGTACCGAAGACTTCACTGACTTATTGGAAGCTATCATCAAATATATCCCTGCACCAGAAGTATCTGAAGGTACTTTGCAAATGCAGGTAACATCGTTGGATTACTCAACTTTCGTAGGACGTATCGCTATCGGTCGTGTTGCCCGCGGTACAATCAAAGAAAACCAACCGGTTTCTTTGGTAAAACGCGACGGAAAAGTTGTGAAATCAAGAGTTAAAGAGCTACAGGTATTTGAAGGCCTCGGCCGTATCAAAGTATCTGAAGTACATGCAGGTGATATCTGTGCTGTAGTAGGTATCGAAGGTTTCGATATCGGTGATACAATCGCAGATTTCGAAAATCCAGAGCAATTGGAAGTTATCAGCATCGATGAACCAACAATGAACATGTTGTTCACGATCAATAACTCTCCTTTCTTCGGTAAAGAAGGTAAATTGGTTACATCACGTAACATTTACGATCGTTTGCAAAAAGAGTTGGAGAAAAACTTAGCACTACGTGTAGTTCCTACTGAATCTCCAGATGCTTGGTTGGTATACGGACGTGGTATCCTTCACTTGTCCGTATTGATCGAAACAATGCGTCGTGAGGGTTATGAATTGCAAGTAGGCCAGCCACAAGTTATCATCAAAGAAATCGATGGTCAAAAATGTGAACCTATCGAAGAACTTGTTGTTGACGTACCTTCTGATGTCTCAGGAAAAGTTATTGAGTTGGTTACACAACGTAAAGGTGAGTTGTTGATTATGGAAGCTAGAGGAGATATGCAACATCTTGAGTTCTCTATTCCTTCTCGTGGTATCATCGGTTTACGTAACAACGTGTTGACAGCAACAGCTGGTGAAGCTGTTATGGCGCATCGTTTGAAAGGTTACGAGCCTTGGAAAGGTACAATTCCTGGTCGTTTGGCAGGTGTATTGATCTCTTTGGATACAGGTTCAACAACTGCGTACTCCATTGATAAATTACAAGACCGTGGTCGTTTCTTCGTAGATCCAGGTGTGGATGTATACGAAGGACAAATTTTAGGTGAACACATCCGTGATAATGATTTAACGATCAATGTTACTAAAGGAAAACAGTTGACAAATATGCGTGCATCTGGTTCTGATGATAACACACGTATTGCACCGGCAATCAAATTCTCATTGGAAGAATGTATGGAGTATATTCAAGCTGATGAGTATATTGAGGTGACACCACAATCAATGCGTCTACGTAAAATCTATTTGACGGAAAACGAGCGTAAAGTTAACGCGAAGAAATTTCAATAGTCAATAGCGAAACGCGATATAAAAAAGCCCTCGAACATTGTTCGAGGGCTTTTTTATTGCCTAGCTATTTGATGCGCCAAATTACTTTAGCAGTTTATTTTTTTGTTCTTACCTCTGCTGCACGGTAGGTGTCACCGTCAGTTGTATAGATTTTGAATTGCACATCATAAGCTTCAGGTACATAAATCACAATCGGCATTCTGCCATTGTAACGTACAGTCTCCGGTTGAGCTGAAACAAAAAGGTTTCTTTTTTCTTTGTTTGGGCAAGCCATCATAGTGCTGGCGACGTTGCCATTTGTTTTGAATACATAATAGTCATACCCCCAGCCTTGAAGATCCTTCTTCTCTAAAGTGCCCGATAAATTAAAGGTATTACATCCGTCTACTTCCATCCATTTTCCCACCGAAAACTCTATTTTTTTGTTTTTGTCACTTTCTGAATAGGGAACTTCAATCACCATTTTTTTATACCCTTTTTCTGGGCTAGGAAAAATGCCTAAGTCAATTTTGTCGATAACCATTTGCGCTTTACTAATAGTTGTTGAGGATACTAATGCGATCATCAATAGCATCATTACTTGAAATACATTTTTTTTCATATATGCAATTATTTAATTTTAATGGCCATGAAATATTCCGGTTTTGTATGTGTTGTAAACTCGAATACCCCATTTTCTTATTTTTATTTCTTTTTTAAACGCGCTATCTGTAAAAAATGCTACACGCTTATAACAGATATAACACCTATAGGACTGTAAAGCTTTTGGAAGGATTAATCGAAAAACAAAAAATGTTAAACGATAATTGTTTGGGAAACTAAATTGTTTGATGTATTTCAATTTATAGCTGGTCGTAGATTTGCCTGTTTGCCCTGTATGAAGCCTTTCATCAAAATTTTGCCGACTTTGGAACAGTTCCTCTTTTTTTGAAATTCAGGTGATAGAAAACCGAATAGCTTTTTAATTCGCAGGAATATAATCAGCCAAGAATACGTAACTTTGTGTGAGATAAGGATTATTATGAGTAAACAGGTGGAGCACACTCCAAAAGAATATATTCAGATAAAGGGCGCAAGAGTTAATAACTTAAAGAATATTGACGTTGATATCCCTAAAAATAAATTAGTTGTTATCACTGGAATGTCGGGCTCAGGAAAATCCTCCTTAGCTTTTGATACGCTGTATGCCGAAGGACAGCGACGCTATGTCGAAAGTCTCTCTTCGTACGCAAGACAATTTATGGGACGGATGAATAAACCGGAGGTGGATTACATCAAAGGTATCGCCCCTGCAATTGCCATTGAGCAACGTGTCATTACTTCCAACCCCCGTTCGACGGTAGGAACATCCACCGAGATCTATGATTATCTGAAATTGTTATATGCCCGAATCGGAAAGACAATTTCTCCTGTATCTGGTCGCGAGGTGACCAAAGACAGTGTGAGTTCAGTGGTGGATTTTGCCTTGAATTTGGAAGAGGGGACAACGGTGACACTTCTCGCGCCACTTATTCCTTCTCATGGGCGTAAACTCAAGGAAGAACTGTCTCTCTTGTTGCAGAAAGGTTTTGTGCGTGTCGTCTTTGGGGATAGTATGCAGAAAATCGAAACTATTATCGATGATAAGGCCATCGCCAATAAAGACCTTCAGGATGGTGAAGTGCTTATTGTCGTCGACCGGGTTCGCATTGAACAGGACGATGATACAGTCAATCGACTTTCTGACTCTGTCCAAACAGGTTTTTTCGAGGGTAAGGGTGAGCTCTATATGGAAGAAAATGGTCAAAGACATCATTTCTCCCATAAATTTGAACTTGATGGAATAACATTTGAAGAACCTACACCAAATTTCTTCAGTTTTAATAATCCGTATGGTGCCTGTCGCCGATGTGAAGGTTATGGAAAGATCATTGGTATTGACCCTGATCTTGTTATTCCAGACAAAAGCCGTTCGGTCTACGATGGTGCAATTGCTCCCTGGCGAGGGGAGAAAATGGGGGAGTGGCTACAAGTGCTTGTTAAAAGTTCACTGAAATTTGATTTTCCCATACATCGTGCCTACATGGACCTGACTGCGGCGCAGAAAGAGCTGCTGTGGACGGGAAATAAATATTTTGCGGGTCTTACCCAATTCTTTGAAGAGCTCGAAGCTCAGACCTATAAAATTCAATATCGGGTGATGTTGTCTCGCTATCGCGGGAAGACAGATTGCCCGGACTGCCGCGGAACCCGATTACGTAAAGATGCCACTTACGTGAAAGTAGGGGGCAAGTCTATCACCGATATCGTTTTGATGCCGCTTGAAGAAGCCTTGGAGTTCTTTAAAACTTTACCACTGGTGGGTAATGAACTGGTCATTGCCAAAAGACTTCTTGCTGAAATTAATAACAGATTGCAATTTTTGTGCGATGTTGGATTAAGTTACCTGACCTTGAACCGGCTATCGAATACCCTTTCTGGAGGGGAATCACAGCGGATCAATCTGGCAACTTCATTAGGAAGTTCGCTCGTAGGCTCTATTTATGTGTTGGACGAGCCAAGTATTGGACTTCATCCACGTGATACACAGCGACTCATCTCTGTGCTGAAATCCCTGCGTGATGTTGGGAATACAGTGGTTGTGGTCGAGCACGAACAGGAAATGATGGAGGCGGCTGATTACCTGATCGATATCGGGCCAGAAGCTGGGATCAATGGCGGCGAAATGGTCTTCGCAGGTACATATCAGCAGATTCTGAAAGATACAAAAAGCCTTACGGGTCAATACCTCAGTGGCAAAAGCCAGATTGAGGTACCCAAAAAGCGCCGTCCATGGTCCAATAGTGTGACCATTAAAGGAGCCCATGAGAATAACCTCAAAGGGATTGATGTACAATTTCCATTGAATACGTTTACTGTGGTAACGGGTGTTTCGGGATCAGGCAAGACCTCCTTGGTCAAACGTATCCTTTACCCAGCATTGCAGAAGTCGATAGGCAATTACTCCGGTGAACAGACTGGCGTCTATGATGCGATCGAGGGGGATATTACCCAGATAGAACAAGTTGAAATGGTGGATCAGAACCCGATCGGTCGTTCCTCGCGATCCAATCCGGTGACTTACGTGAAAGCCTGGGATGAAATCAGGGCCTTATATGCCAACCAGACCCCAGCCAAAGCTGCTGGTTTGAAACCGGCCGCATTTTCATTCAATGTTGAAGGTGGACGTTGTGATGTCTGTCAGGGTGAAGGTGAGGTTAAAATTGAAATGCAATTTATGGCCGATATCGTTTTGCCATGTGAGGCATGTGGGGGCAAACGATTTAAACAATTTGTGCTTGATGTACATTATAAGAACAAGTCGGTAGCAGATGTTCTCGAGCTGAGTGTTGATGAAGCGATCGAATTCTTTGCAGACCAGCCTAAAATATTGGCGAAATTGCAGCCTTTACAGGACGTTGGACTAGGCTACGTTAAGCTCGGGCAATCGTCAAGTACATTGTCTGGCGGTGAAGCACAGCGGATTAAACTGGCCTCCTTCCTCATTAAGGGAAATAACAGCAAGAAGACACTTTTTATCTTTGATGAACCAACGACAGGTTTACACTTTCAGGATATTAAGAAGTTATTGAAATCATTTGATGCACTGATTGCCCTAGGAAACAGTATCTTGGTGATCGAGCATAATATGGATATGATCAAATCAGCAGATTGGGTCATCGATATTGGTCCTGAGGGCGGTAATAAAGGTGGAAAGCTAGTCTTTGCGGGACTTCCTGAAGAACTTATTCATTGTAAAGATTCTTATACAGGCCAATTTTTAAAAGCACATTTAAAAGATTAAACCCTACTTTAGCGAAGTGAAGTAATCTGAATCAGGGCAACTGGGCTGCCAATAAGTTCCGATTTATTATTCCTGTTGTTAAGGTCTTATAGAATACTATGCAGTAAATAAAAAACTAATATTTCAATACTTAATACGATTATGATTAAAAGATTTTTTTTAAGTGTCGTCCTTGGAATAGCGGCGCTTTCGTCCATGGCGCAACAACCGGAAAGACCAAAATTGGTTGTCGGCCTGATGGTGGATCAAATGCGTTGGGATTATTTATATCGTTTTGCAGATCGATATGGAAATGATGGTTTCAAACGACTTTTGAAAGAAGGATTCTCCTGTGAAAATACGTTGATTAATTATATTCCGACATATACCGCTATTGGACACAGTTCGGTCTATACTGGATCCGTTCCTTCCATACACGGAATTGCAGGCAATGACTGGATTGAAGAACAGACAGGGAAGAATATGTACTGTACGCAGGACGACAATGTCATCGGTGTAGGTACTACAGCCAAGGAGGGGCAGCAGTCTCCACGCAATTTGCTTGCATCTACCGTAACGGACCAATTGAAGCTCGCCTCTAACTTTAAATCCAAAGTGATCGGTATCGCGATCAAAGACCGTGGCGGTATTCTGCCGGCGGGGCATTTTGCCGATGCAGCGTATTGGTTCGAAGCTAAATCAGGCGATTGGATCACCTCTAATTTCTACATGGATAAACTGCCAAAATGGGTCGTAGACTTCAACAAGAAAAAATTGGCCGAAAAATACCTGAAAGGCGACTGGAAACCAATGTATGATATCAGCACCTATGCTGCCAACAGTATTGCAGATGATAACATCTACGAAGGTAAGTACCCTGGTGAAGAAAAACCGACTTTGCCGCGTGCGACTTCCAAGCTAATGAAAGACGAAGGCTATGAGCTGATCAAAACCACACCAATGGGAAATCAGTTTACGTTGGATCTGGCTATGGAAGCAATCAAAAATGAGCAGATGGGAAATAACCCAACTAAAAATACCGACTTCCTTTGTGTGAGCCTTTCTGCAACAGACTACGTTGGACACCGTTACTCATTGACAGCAGTTGAGATTGAAGATATCTATCTGCAGCTCGATAAACAGCTTGCCGATTTCTTCAACTACCTCGATAAGACGGTGGGCAAGGGTAACTATACGTTCTTCCTGACAGCAGATCATGGCGCTTCTTACAACTCTCGGTTCTTTATGGATATGAAAGGAAATGGAGGGTATTTCTATTCCCGTCAGATTATCACAGGACTTAACAAAACCCTTAAAGAAAAATTTGGACAGGAGAAGCTGGTTAAAAGCATGATGAACTACCAAGTGCACTTAAATAATCAATTGATTGATTCTTTGAACTTGGATCGTGATAAAATAAAAGAGACCATCATTCGTGAGCTTCGCCATACCGAAGGTGTCGCTTATGTTGCTGATATGGAAAAAGGGGAAAGCTTGATGATTCCGGCGCCTATTCGCGAAAAAATGATCAATGGCTACAACTTTAAACGTAGCGGTGCTATTCAGATTGTTTGTGAACCGCAATGGTATGACGGTACCCCGCGCTCCACCGGGACAACACATGGTACCTGGTCTGGTTATGATTCCCATATTCCTTTGGTATTTATGGGTTGGGGAATTAAACCGGGTGTATCTAATACAGAAGTACATATTGTGGATATTGCACCGACAATTTCTTCGCTCTTGCACATTACAGAGCCCAATGGTAGCATCGGAAAACCGATCACGGCGGTATTGGGGCAATAAGGAAACTGTTGCTGCATGCGTGAAATCATGAAGGTTTTATTCTATTGAATAAAAAACGTAAATTTGCAATTCAACAGGGGGTTAACAAATTATGCTGTCCAAAAAGACAAAATATGCAATAAAGGCACTGATGGTGCTTGGTCGTAATTACGGTAATGAGCCGATGCAAATCGTGAAGATTGCGCAGGAGGAGAACATTCCAAAAAAATTCTTGGAACAAATTCTACTTGAAATGCGAAATGCCGGAATTCTCTATAGCAAAAAAGGTGCTGGAGGTGGTTATAGCCTCAATAAGGCTCCCGAAGATGTTTTTCTATCGCAGGTGATGCGCCTGATTGATGGCCCCATAGCCTTGCTGCCATGCGTGAGCTTGAACTTCTACCGCTCCTGCGAAGAGTGTACACAAGAGCATGCCTGTGGCATACGCGATACTTTTGTCGAGGTGAGAAATGCCATGTTGCAGATTTTAAATGATACAAGTATTGCCCATTTAATCAATAAGGAAAAAGAATTGAACCTAAATGTAGATTAAAGGAAATAATATATATTTTTCTATTTAGATTGGAGGCGTAACAAATAAGTTACGCCTCTTTTTTTATGAGATAAAGTTATTGGTATAGAGTGAATTACCGTGTTTTGTTTGAGGAGGGTAAGCTTAATTTATTAATTACATAATTATTTAACATTATTTTACGAATTTTCCGTAGCAACATTTATATATTTACCTCGACAATATATAAACGAAATTTATGAAACTAACCTATTCCCTAGTTTTGTTTCTTTTATTATCCGTACTGAGTTCCAAGTCTTATGCACAACATAAACTTGTGGGATCGGTGGCAGATATCAAAGATCTTGCAAAACTACATCAAGCTTCAATCGCGCTGCTCAGTCCCAAAGATTCGATTTTGGTTAAATTCGGTCGGACGAAGGAAAATGGAACATTCCAAATTGCTAATCTCGACACAGGTACCTATAAAATGGTGGTTTCCTATCCGCAGTATGCTGACTTGGTAAAAGATATCCATGTGGCCGCCGAGGATCTAGATATTGGTATTGTAAAGCTATCCAAAGCAGCTCTACTATTGGAAGAGGTTCAGGTGAACGGTAAAATTCCTGTGGTTATTAAAGGCGACACCATCGAATACGATGCCGGTAGCTTTAAAGTAGAGAAGGATGCTAAAGTAGAGGACCTGTTGAAGGTCTTGCCGGGTATTACGATGGATGGTTCAGGCAAGATCATCGCTCAAGGTAAGGAGGTAAAAAAAGTATTGCTTGATGGGGAAGAGTTTTTTGGTGATGATCCAACCTTGATCACCAAGAATATTCGGTCAGATATGGTTAGTAAGGTACAAGTCTATGAGAAGAAATCAGATCTTGCCGTACGTACAGGAGTAGATGATGGCGAACGAACGCAGACAATTGATATTAAGCTCAAAGAAGATAAGAAAAAAGGAATGTTCGGCCAGGCTGTTGCGGGAGCTGGTACAGATAAATATTATGGCGGAAAAGTCATGCTCAATAAGTTTAAGGGCTCGCAGAAAATTGCTGCTTATGGCATTCTCGCCAATGATGGAATGGTCGGATTAGGATTTGAAGATAGCCAAAAATATGGTGTGGGCGGAAGCAGCAATGTACAGATGATGGACGGCGGCGGCATCATGATTTCTTCTAGTGGTGATGGCTCCGACGGTGGATGGGATGGTAAATACTATGGTGGTGGAGTGCCTAAGGCCGTAAACATGGGAGCAAGTTATTCCGACAAATCCAAAGATGATAAGCATAAGATCAATGTCAACTTCAAACGGAATCAGATCAATGTCAATAATACAAGTACCTATAATGCGCAGAACAATCTTCCTGAACGTGCGCAGGTCGATAATAATGTGACAGCATCGGAAACCGAAACACAGGCCAATATCGCGAATTTAAGGTATGACTATAAGCTTGATTCGCTCGCAGACTTGACTGTCACTATGGGCTTTACCAAATCTAGCCGCGACAATTTATCCAATTCCGAAGCAGACCAGCGTAAATTGGATGGCACATTGATTACACGGACTTCGTCCAAGACGGATTTAAATAACGATCAGGATAAGTTTAATGTAAATGCGATGCTTACACGTCGTTTTAAAAAGGACCGCCGCTCCATTACTTTCAATGTCAATGCGAATACAGATCAAAATCGTAACAAGACACAGTATTTTTCGGAAAATTTCTTCCAAAGTTCCGGAGATACAACCTTGATCGATCAATATAAAAATGATAAGTTGGCCAACAATACGTATGGTGCTTCAGTAACCTATTCGGAGCCTTTGTCTAAAAGGTTGACTGCTGCAATAGGTTATGCATTCAATCAAAATAAATCGGAAACACTCAATCAGTCATTTGATAGAGATCCGGTTACAGGAAAATATACGGTATTGGACCAAGACCTGCTAAACGATTTTGATTTTAACAGTTTAAAAAATGGTGTCAACGCCTCCTTGAACTACAAGTCCAACACATTAACTGTAAATTTGAGCAATAGGGTTGATTTTGAGGAGGTCAAGAGAACCTATAACAACCTGAATACAATACTACAGCGGAACCAGACTTCTGTTGCTCCAGTAGTTTCCGTCAACTACAAAATCTCGAAAAGCAAAAATGTGAGCTTCCGATACAGCGGCCGCACGAGCCAGCCATCGTTGACGCAAATAGAGCCGTTGAAACAAAATGCCCAGCCACTCGTCGAGTATTTGGACAATCCAGATCTGGAAGCGGGCTTTAACAACTCCTATTCAATTAATTTCAACAACTACAAGCAGTTAAAGGACCAGAGTATTTATTTTTATGTCAGTGCAGATCAAGGAAAGAAAAGTATCAACAATAGCGTACGCTATGATCTAGATAAAGGTACGCAGCAAATTTCCTACGTGAATATTGATAAAGACAATTGGCGTATGTATGGCGGTGGAGGATACAGTTTTGTATTGAAGAAAAAATGGGGATTAAAAATGAACTTGGGTATGAACGCGCAGTATAACAGCCAGTTTAGCTATTTATCTACTTACAACGAAGATCCTGAGCTCAATAGAAATCAAACATGGAGTGTGGCGCCGAGCCTTGGCTTCAGTCGGTACAAGGCAAATAAAATGGATTTTTACATCTCCATGAGCCCTGGTGTGGAGCAGATGAATTCCTATTTGCAACCTGAGTTAAATCGCACGACTTTTAAATTTAGGACGTTCTCGGAGATTACGTATTATTTACCAAAAGACTTCAAAATTTCCCTGTCGACAAACCAGAATTATCAGGCAGCGACGAAAACATTGCAGTCCATTAATATCATTAATATGAATGGCTATGTTTCCAAAAAATTATTGAAAGATAAGTCTTTGGAAGTACAGGTATTTGTCAACGATATTTTAAACAAAAATAATGGGGTGTACCGTTATCAAAATGGAACTTCATTTATACAGACCGGCAACGATGTACTGCGTCGTTATGGAATGCTAAAAGTAATCTACAATTTTACAACAATGAAAGGAGATGCCAAATGAGTAAGTATATAAAGTTGATGGTCTGGGTATTATTGCTGAGCTCAGGAGCAGCCCATGCACAACACGCGTATTTTCCGAGCAGCGGAACGGTGACTTATGAACGGAAATTTCATGTACAGAATTTCTTAAAACGTAATTATCTCAGCAAACCCGATTTAGATACCTGGGATAAGCTGATGGTCGATAATGCGGTGAAGAATGGGCCTGCAGAGGTGGTGACCCACCATATTCTGAAATTTTACGATAATGAAACTCTATTTGAAACGGTGCAGGAAGATTATCCTGCAAATTATCGTAATGTGACTCACTATAATTCTATTCTCCCGGATTCAAAAACGTACATTAATTTCCAGAATCAGGAATTCTTAAAATTGCTCCCCTTTGGAGATGATCAGCTCTTGCTTAAAGATTCATTGCCTACTGTAAAATGGAAGTATACCGATGAATACCGAAATATTGCCGGATATGACTGCAGAAGAGCCAATGGAATTATTCAAGATTCGGTCTATGTGGTTGCGTTTTTTGCGGGGCAAATCCCTATCTCCGGTGGTCCTGAACTTATACACGGACTCCCGGGCTTAGTGATGGGGATATCCATCCCAAGTATGAATGTAAATATGTTTGCCACAAAGGTGGAGATTACCAATACCGCATTTTCCAATGTGCTGACTAAAAAGAAGAAAGTTGTTGCGGAATCCAGAACAGAGATCATAAAAAAACTGAAAGATACCGTCTATGATTATCTGGATGAGAAGGCGTTTAAGAAGCGGTTGCAGAGTATACTCTTTTAGGGGATAATGTAGGTGGTCGAGATGATAAAAAAGCCTGTTCAAACGAACAGGCTTTTTGTATAAATGGAGGTAAGTCTTATATTAACGTACCGTACTTCCGACTTTAATTGCTGTATCTGGTTTGACAAAATCCAATCGACCATCAGCGTCTTCTGCCATAAGGATCATTCCTTGTGACATAATTCCTTTTATTTCACGAGGCTCAAGATTGACCAGGATGGATACCTGACGACCTACGATCTCCTCAGGGCTGAAGAATTCTGCGATACCCGAAACGACCGTGCGTGTATCAATACCAGTATCGATTGTTAATTTCAACAATTTTTTTGTTTTCGCAACTTTTTCGGCTGCTGTAATCGTTCCGACACGGATATCCATTTTAACAAAATCGTCAAAACTGATGTTTTCTTTCGCTGGAGCAACTTTTGCATTATCAGCTAGATTTTTTGCTTTTGCTTCGGCAAGCTTATTCAATTGGAAGTCGACTTGTTCATCGGTTATTTTGTCGAATAACAATTGCACTTCACCCAATTGGTGTCCAGCTTGGATCAAAGCATCTGAACCTGCGTCGTTCCAGTTTCCTTGTGGAAAATTAAGCATTTCAAATAATTTGATCGCTGTTTTCGGTAAAAACGGCTGTGCAAGAACAGCAAGGTTAGCAACGATCTGTGCCGCTACATTTAGGATGGTTTTGACACGTTCCTCATCTGTTTTAATGATTTTCCATGGTTCCTCATCGGCAAGATATTTATTGCCCAGACGAGCTACATTCATAAATTCTGCCAATGCCTCACGGAAGCGGAATTGCTCCAAAGACGATTTGATAGAAGTAGGGTATGATTTTAGTTCATCCAGTACCGCTTGATCTACAGCTGTTAGTGGCGAGCCGTTCAATACCTTGCCATCAAAATATTTGTGGGAAAGTACCAAGACACGGTTGACAAAGTTTCCAAAAATAGCAACGAGCTCATTGTTGATCCTAGCTTGGAAATCTTTCCATGTAAATTCTGCATCCGAAGTTTCCGGTAATATGGATGTCAATACATAACGCAATTCATCCTGCTTGTCAGGAAATTCCTGTAGGTATTCATGTAACCAAACCGCATGGTTTCTGGACGTGGATAGCTTATCGCCCTCCAGGTTAAGGAATTCGTTGGCTGGAATATTTTCTGGTAAAATATAGTCGCCGTGTGCATGAAGAATCGCCGGGAAAATAATACAGTGGAAAACAATATTATCTTTTCCAATAAAATGGATCAGCGTAGAATCGTCTGCTGGGTTTTCATGGGTTTTCCAATAGTCTTCCCAGTTTTTACCATGGTCTAAAGCCCACTGTTTTGTTGCTGAGATATAACCGATAGGTGCATCTAACCAAACATATAGTTTTTTACCCGCTGCTTCAGCCAAAGGTACATCGACGCCCCAATCGAGATCTCTTGTCATTGAACGCGGCTGTAAACCGGATTTAAGCCAAGATTGACATTGGCCAAAAACGTTGGATTTAAGGATATTTTTCTTTCCTTCGATCAGCCATTTTTCAAGCCAAGGCTGGTATTTATCCAAAGGTAGGTACCAATGTTTCGTTTCTTTCAAAACTGGCGTTTTTCCGCTTAACGTTGAAATTGGGTTGATCAGATCTGTTGGGCTAAGTGATGTCCCACATTTTTCACATTGGTCACCATAGGCGCCTTCAGACTTACAATTTGGACAAGTTCCCGTAATGTAACGGTCGGCCAAAAACTGATGGTATTCCTCATCGTAGTACTGCTCTGAAAATTTCTCAACAAATTCACCTTTGTTGTAAAGGTTCAAGAAGAAATCCTGCGATAACTGGTGATGTATGGGCTCCGATGTACGGTGATATATATCGAAAGAGATACCAAACTCCTCAAAGCTTTCTTTGATTTGTTTATTGTATTTGTCAATGATTTGTTGCGGGGTGATGCCCTCTTTTTTTGCACGGATGGTAATCGCCGCACCATGCTCATCTGAACCACATACATAGACTACATCTTTTTGATTCAGACGCAAATAGCGGACAAAGATATCCCCTGGGATATAAGCTCCGGCAAGGTGTCCAATATGTAAAGGACCATTGGCATAAGGTAATGCCGATGTGATGGTATAACGTTTTTTATCTAGAATACTCAATGCTTGAAAGTATATTAAAGTGTGTACTTGTTTTCTTTGGCAAACTTAGATAAATTGCTGTTTATATGCAATATAAATGCGTGTCATATCGAACAATTTATTCTTGAATTCTTGTTTTGGCTTATTTCTACGATTGTTTCAACTTGATTAAAATGAGCTTCCATTTAACAACTTGTTATCGTAGAAATATTATTCAAAATAGCGGTAGAAAACTTAGATAAATTTACGTTTATTTGTACATATAAGCACAATATATCAAGTAAATTTATAATCGGACTTTGCAATGTAGAGGTCCTTTTTTTTGAAAGTGTTTGATGTTATTGGCCAGAAAGATTCTTCAGTTCGCTTGCATAGCTGTTGGTGTCTTCGGAGCCATGAAGTTTTTGTTTGATCATTAGCGATAAAAAAGATGTCCAAAATACCTGATTTTCTGAAAGAAGGCGATAAAGTAGCTGTCGTTTGTCCTGCGAGTTTTATACGAGGTTCTATTGATGTTGGGATAAAAACATTGGAGAATTGGGGGCTGGAGGTTGTGGTTGGGAAGACTGTTGGGACATCGTTCCATCAGTTTGCCGGAGATGACAATTTACGCGCTGCCGATCTGCAGTGGGCACTGGATGATCCGTCGATTAAAGCGGTTTTTGCAGCGCGCGGAGGTTACGGTTGTGTTCGTATTGTCGATCAGATAGATTTTTCAAGCTTTGAAAAAGCTCCCAAATGGTTGGTGGGTTTTAGCGATATTACCGTATTGCATAGTCATATTCAACGGAACTATAAAATTGCAACAATACATGGACAGATGCCAAAGTCTTTTGAAACGGGCACAAAAGCATCGTTGGAAACTTTAAAAAATGCATTGTTTGGCCATAATATGAATTTTGCCTACGAGCAAACGTTATTCCCCAATCGTGCGGGTAAAGGCGAAGGAAAATTGGTCGGTGGAAATTTAGCAATCTTACTATCTGTACTTGCTTCTAATTCGGATGTCAATTACAAGAATAAAGTTTTATTTATAGAGGATGTAGGTGAAGCCTATTATTCCGTAGACAGAATGCTAAGGGCATTGAAGCGCGCGGGGAAATTAAAAAAATTGAATGGTCTAATTGTAGGTGGCTTTTCTGCGATGAAAGACAATGATCCTGCTTTTGGGCAAAGTGTAGCGGAAATTGTGTGGGATATAGTTAAAGAATATGATTTTCCGATAGCATTTGGCTACCCTGCAGGGCATATTGATGATAATCACGCACTGGTATTTGGGCGAAAAGTAGCCTTGAATACAACAGTAAATACTGTTCAGTTAACCTATTTGTAGGGGAAGCTGAACAGAATCTCGTTGTTTTATTTATTGATTATCCCGTTTATTGATTATCCCGAATGTACAGGGATGACCATCATGGCAGCCTGACTCTTCCAGGCCATCTTTTGCGCAATGCTCGTATTGAAAATTCGACTTAATAAGCCCTTGTCCCGATGGAAAGTGACCATCATGTCGATATGATTTTCGTTGATGTATTGGTTGATCCCTGCAGCAATGTCTGCGTTGAGGATATAACTATAGATGGGATGATAAGGAGCAAGTAAATCCTGCATGGTTTTTATTTCGGCATTTACCGCCTTATTTGCAGGATCTTCTTTAGTCACATGGACGACATAGACCTCACTTTTCCGTAATACTTCGGACGCATTAACCAAAAGACGGTTTAATTTTAGTTTTACCTCTTTGAGATTGGTGGCGATTAGCATTTTTTTGGGTACCCGAAATTCTGCTCGTGCGGGGACCACCAGTAATGGTGTGTGACAATTTTCGATCAGCTTGAGGGTATTGCTTCCAAGAAGCAGTTTCTTTAAGCCGCTTTTACCTGCAGTTCCGACGATGACAAGATCAATGTCCTCCTCAGCACAGGTACGATTTACGCCATAGCTAAGTTCATATTCTTCAAGAACTGATTTCCAGGCAATGCCCTCAGGGAAAAGCAACATCAGTTCCTGTTGCCAGGTATTGAGGTCCTTTTGTTTTTCTTCCAAGATTTCTGAATTGCTGATGACAACAGGTTCAGTACCTACGGTAGGGATTACTTCGTATGTGTGGTATAGGACAACCTTTTCAATGCCCCAAAGTGGAGCTAATTGTGCGGCATATCGAGCAGCAGCATAGGCATTGTCCGAAAAGTCTGTTAACAAGAGTAGGTTTTTCATCCTTTAGTTATTTGTTGATCCATAATCCGTGGCTAAGGTCTTTTACGCTGTCTTAGCCGTTCCAAAGCATCATAATCGGGTCTATAGTCATCAAATTACGCATTAAGTATTATAAATGCAAAAGCTTTATTTATTATGGTGAGCGCTGTGAGCTGTTCAATTTAAATAATTTCATTAATTTAGGGAGATCGGTAATTCAAGTTTTAATAAATTAAACGTTTTTTATGGCAATTTGGAATTCATTGGGTAAATATAGGGATACGGGACTTTTGGTCTTGCGTGTTGGACTTGGGGTGATGATGATCATGCACGGTCTGCCCAAATTACAGGGCGGTCCTGAGCTCTGGGCAGGTGTCGGAAAATCAATGGGTAATATTGGTATTCATTTTATGCCTACTTTTTGGGGCTTTATGGCGGCTGCGACCGAAACTGTTGGGGGGCTATTTTTACTGTTGGGGCTCTTTTTCCGACCAGCGGCATTATTGCTTGCATTTACGATGGTCATCGCTGGATTAATGCATCTTTCTAAAGGAGATGGTATCTCTGGTGCTTCACATGCGATTGAGCTTTGTTTTGTGTTTTTAGGACTTATCCTTGTTGGGCCGGGTAAACATTCGGTTGACAAAAAATAAGAGAATTCCCGGCAAGAGACTTCCCGGAGGAAGAACTATACGACAAAAACGCCGCAATTTAGAATACATTGCGGCGTTTTTTGTCGTATAATTTGTTTCTATTGGACAACGAGTCCATCGTTGTTGATATTTACAAAGCACAGATTTCTACGATCTATCCATGGGAATAACCAGTAAGTTGGCCGCGCCATTCCAGGCTATTTTTTTAGAAATGCTTGTTTTGAATAGACTCGCTAATAGTCCTTGCTTTTTATGGAATGAAAGTATGAGATCAATATGTTTCTCTTTGGCATATTCTTCAATACCTAGTGCAATATCATCATGACTGATGTAGTCATAAATCGGATGATATTTGTCCAGGCGTTCATGGAGGTGCTTTAATTCCTGTGCCAAATCTGCGGCTGAACCTTCTTTTTTAGCAACATTCAAAACATACAATTGTGCATTGAAAGTATCTAACACCTGATCTAAATTGAATAAATCCAGCTTTCTGTCTACCTCCTTCAGATCGGTTGTAGCCAACACATTTTTGGGGACGGCAGGATTTACCTTATGGGAAACGATAAGCATGGGCTTATTGCAGATGTCCATCAGTGTAATGGCATTACTTCCGACCAGGATCTTAGCAAAACCTGTTTGTCCGGTAATACCCAATGCGACAAGGTCAATGTCGTGCGATTTACACATGTCATTGACTCCCAATGGCAGATCAACATCTTCCATCTGATGTGTAAGTTCCACTTGTGGAGGGAACAATAATCTAATTTGGTCAAACCATTGTGTCAGTTCTTTCTCTTTGGTTTCTTTTACCTCATCATTGACAATGACAATAGGTTCGTTATTGACAATGGTAACACTATTGTAAGTATGGTAGATAATAACCTTTTGAGTTTTCCATGCTTCTGTACACAGGGCTACTTGTTGTGCTGCCAGAAGAGCATTTTCTGAAAAGTCAGTTAACAGGAGGATACGTTTCATGATGTTCTTTTTTATACGTTTAACTTCTATAACCTGGTTGGTGCATCCTGTCCTGCAAAATCTTTAGCGTATGAGCTATTGGAATCATTCGGACTTCAAGCAGTACCAGTATATTACTAAAACAATGAATGTAGCGATAAGTTACAAAGAAAACGTGAATTTAATGTTAAACTCGCCCTATTGTGATGAGTGTCATAAAACCTTCATGGCTTCGTAAGACACCAACAACGATGAAAGCGAACTGAAGGTTCTTTCTAGCCAATAAGATCAGACACTTTCAGAAAAAAAAAAAGGCAACCGCGATTACGGTTGCCTTTTTTAAGAGAGAGAATACGTTCTATTTTTTTGCTTGAAAGTTGATGATATAATCGGTCATCACTTTGGCACTTTCATCTTTCACAAAGTCAAGATCGATTTTAGGTTGGGACTTACCTTCCTCCCAGGCTGGTTTACCCTGCAATTTCAATAAAGCGTTGATGCGGTCCCTATTTTTCTTGAGGTTGTCATCTTTCTCTTTCTTGAATTTGTTTAATTCCAATGGAATTTTAACATCCTCATCTTTTTGAGCTTCTTCAATATCTTCTTTCAGATACTTATATTCCAATGAGTTTTTAATGCGTGCCTCATGCATTGCTTCTAATTTTTTGTCAACAGCACTTAGATCAGCTACTTTTTTGAAATTGCTCGATTGGATCTGATCCCAAGGAAGCGCTGATTTTTCTGAGCTCTCGCCAAATTTCTCTGCGGAGAACTGTGAAGGGAATACGATATCTGGTGTAACCCCTTTATGTTGTGTACTGCTACCGTTTACACGATAGAATTTACCTAGGGTGATATTGATCTGTCCATATTGAGGAGCACCTTCTGGGGTGTCCGGATCTTTTTCACCTGAGGCCTTTAGTAGCAAGCGGCTGGTCGGGCTGATAACTCGAGACATGTCGATTGCCGATTGCACTGTTCCTTTACCATAACTTTGAGATCCCAAGATAATACCTCTTCCATAATCCTGGATCGCTCCAGCAAAGATTTCAGAAGCCGAAGCCGAGAAGCGGTTGATCATGATGCCCAATGGACCATCCCAGGATACACCCGCGTTTTTATCTTCTTCGACATCGATGTTATTTTTTGTGTCTCTTACTTGTACAACTGGACCTTTATCGATAAATAAACCTGTTAAATCAATTGCTTCCGGTAAGGAACCGCCACCATTGAATCGCAAATCGATAACCACAGCATCTACTTTTTCCTGTTTCAAGGTGTCTAAGATTAACCTAACGTCTCTCGTTGTGCTCTTATAGTTTGGATCGCGTCTTCTGTAAGCTTCAAAATCCATGTAGAACTTCGGAATATTGATGATACCCACTTTGTACGTTTTTCCATCGGCACCTTTGACGTTCATAATCTCTTTTTTCGCAGACTCTTCTTCAACAACGATTTTCTCACGTACTAAAGATACAATGCGCGGATGAGAGTTCATTGGCTGACCAGCAGGTATAATTTTCAGGCGAACAATGGTTCCTTTTGGACCTTTGATTTTTGCTACGGCTGCATCAAGTCTCCAGCCAATAATGTCTTCGAATTCACCATCTTTTCCTTGGGCTACAGCAATGATTTTATCATTGACATGAATGCTCTTGTCTTTGAATATTGGTCCACCAGGGATAATTTCGAAGATGCTTACGGCCTCGTTGTCGACGACAAGTCGTGCTCCGATTCCTTCAAATGTATTGGCCATTCCTTCATTGAATGCCTGTGCAAATGATGGGTTAAAATAGGACGTATGTGGGTCAACAGCATCTGTCAATGCTTGCATGACCACTTGAAAAGCATCGTTGGCATTGGTTTTCTTTGCCTGCGAGATCAAATTGACATAGCGTTTCTTTAGTGTTTCCACCTGTTTGGTCCTCGCGCTGTCGGTCGATTTACCACTCGCGGTTTCTAAGTTGAGCAGATCGTATTTTACGCGTTTACGCCATTGGTCGTTGGCTTCATCTGCCGTTTTGAACCAGCCTAATTTTTCACGGTTAGGTTGGTAATACTCATCCTTCGTATAATCCTGTTTCTTGTCGATTTCTGAAAGTGCATATTGCATTCTGTCCAGGTATCTCTTTGAATAGACATTAAAAATATGGAATGCAGCAGAAAGATCTCCATTTTTGATATCCTGCGCAAGATTGTTTCTGTACGCTTGAAATTCATCAATATCCGCTTGAAGCAAATAATTTTTTCCTTGATCCAAAGTCTTGATTAGATTATCGTATATGATACCCGATATCGAATCATTCATTTTGACCTTTTTGTAGCTCGCATTTTCCAATAATCCCGAGACTTCTTTAGCGATAATTTGATGTTGTGTGCTTGGTTTAAGCCCTCCATCATCAGGAAGCGCCACTCGTGGTTTTGAACCACAAGAAACAATGGATACAACAAAAAGTGCAAATATGAGTTTCCTAAACATATTTTCGACGGTTTTAATAATCATTCTTTTTAAAAAATATTCAGCTCCTATTGATGAGCGTGCTAAATTTAGTGAAATTCGTAGCACATTATCGCAGAATCTAAAAATTTATTTGATTTATCCTTCAATATTTACAAAAAGCTTAAAATCTCTTTGTAGACGGCTCTTTCAACAGACCACTAGAAGGGGTAGATTGTTTTAAATGTTTCAATTGTACAATTCATTTTTTAACTGCGTATAGGCTTTGTAGGTCTGATCAGCAGATGGATAATCTTTTAGCACAAGATACACCTCACCCAGTTTATCCAATATAGCAAGTGAGAGCTGTTTGTTATTTTCATCCGAAGCCAATTCAGCGGCCTGCACAAATTCTTTGATCGCCACCTTATAATTTCCATCTTTTTGCTTGGATGAGGCCAGCAAGTATTCGATTTCAGCGAGCTCGCTACTTAGTTTTTTTGCATTGGCCAAGTCGCGGGCTTGTAGCAGAAACCACTGAGCCTCTGTAAATTTATTTTGCTTAAAATAAATTTCAGCAAGCATTTCCCATGCAAAAATCTTCCCCTCATAGGCTTTGGCCTTATTGAGTAAAGGGATCGCACTGCGGATAATATTATTCTCGGCAGTTTTATAATTTCCCTGACCTGCTCGTGCCATAGCAATTAAAAGCCAGGCGTTGGCCTGGTCTGCATAGCTTTTGCTCTTCATGGCATAGGTATGATAATTTTGTGCGCTCTCTTCAGCACGTACAAAGTCTCCACGATACAGCTGAAAATTGCTGATGTTCATATTAATTGTAGCAATATCATCCCTGTTATCGGTACGATTTGCCAAGGAAAGCGACTGATATAAAAATTTTGAGGCATTGATGCTATCGTTGTTTTTAATTGAAAATAAGGCGGCTTCATTGGCAAGCGCATAGCCCGCAATCCAGTTTTCAGCCTTCGTTTGTGTCTCTATAGCACTATCCCAGCTATTTGCCGCAGTAGGCATGGGGTTCATCAAATATTGAAAATGGCCCAAGTTATTGGTGCTCCGCAGTTGCAATAACAGTCGCTGGAGAAGGAGCTGCCTGGCAATTTCTTTGCTGAAAGACTTCTTGCCTGCATAATTCTCTGCTAGTATTTCATTGGCCGTTTTTGGAGGTGGTAAAAAATAGACCTCTGGACCGATACCTTTAAAGGAAGCATCGTATTGTTTTATTGCGCCAGTATAATCTTTGGCGGCATCCTGTGCGATTACCTGACATGGTATATTCATGAATGCAGTCAAAGCGGTAAATATAGAAATCCAGTATTTTGTCATTCTCATAAAATATTACGTTATTATTAACGTCTACATAAATTTAGCTAAAGGACATATTTGAGCAATCTACTACTTAATTCGATAAACCTGTACGGTCGGTTATGCTCTGCCAAAAGCAATTTACATATATAATAGAGCAAATATGACGAAAAATTGTGTGAAAAAATGTTAAAGTAATATCGAACGGCGAATGATGACCCTCAAAACTATGCGTGTGAAAGCTTGATGCTTATCGCTTTGCAGAAGTCATAATAGAAGAGTTTGGATGAATAAAGCTAAAATATTTAGTTGCTGTGCCGTTTAATTTTTAACTTTGTGTTATGGCGACACGAATTCCATTAGCAGAACGACTTAGACCGCGGCAATTGAGTGATTATGTGGGACAACAACATATTGTGGGCCCAGATGCGGTACTCTATCATGCGATCCAGCAAAAAAATATTCCATCCATGATTTTGTGGGGACCTCCCGGCGTTGGGAAAACAAGCTTGGCCTTGCTGATCGCAAGAGAGCTCGACCGGCCTTTCTTTTCATTAAGTGCGATTCAAGCAGGGGTGAAAGATATTCGTGAAGTAATCGAAAAAGCCGAACGGCTGATGAACTTCAACCAAGATCAACCCATTTTATTTATTGATGAAATTCACCGTTTTTCCAAATCGCAGCAGGATTCGCTTTTAGGTGCGGTGGAGCGGGGGCTGGTCACACTTATTGGTGCAACAACAGAAAACCCATCGTTCGAGGTCATTTCTGCATTGCTCTCGCGTTGCCAAGTGTATGTATTGGAACATCTTTCGGAAGAAGATCTGATTGGATTGATTCAAAAAGCATTACATGAAGATGAATATTTACAGAAACAAGCGATTGTTGTAGAAGAATATGAGGCCTTGTTGCGGCTTTCTGGTGGCGATGCACGTAAATTGTTGAATGTTCTCGAATTGGTTGTGAATGCTGCTGTACTGCACAAAGAGCCAATTACAAATGCTTTTGTTTTGAAGCAGGTACAGCAAAATATGGCCATTTATGATAAAGCGGGTGAGCAGCATTACGATATTATTTCGGCCTTTATTAAATCCATCCGCGGGTCTGATCCGAATGCAGCAGTATATTGGCTTGCACGGATGATCGAAGGCGGGGAGGATCCATCCTTTATTGCACGGAGGTTGTTGATTTTAGCTTCTGAAGATATTGGCAATGCCAATCCGAATGCCTTGTTGTTGGCGAACAATTGCTTTCAGGCTGTCAATGTTATTGGGTGGCCCGAATCACGTATCATTCTTTCGCAAACGGTTATCTATTTGGCGACTTCTGTTAAAAGCAACGCTTCCTATGAAGCAATCAATAAAGCACAAGCCTTGGTGAAACAAACTGGAGATCTGTCTGTACCGCTGCATATTCGCAATGCGCCGACCAAATTGATGAAAGACTTAAATTATGGGGCCGAATACAAATATGCACATGCCTATCCGGGAAACTTTGTCGTTCAGGAATTTCTGCCCAAAGAAATTAGTGGTGTCAAATTGTATGAGCCTGGGCAAAATTCACAGGAGGAAAAATTGAGACAGAGTTTACGGGACAAATGGAAAGAGAAATATAAATATTAATGTGGGTATAGCAAAAGGCGAGCGTTAAAGCTCGCCCAGTGCAGATATGAACAACGAATTTTAGATCTCTGTAGCAGGTTTGTTTTTTAGGGCAAATGCTCTCTTAGGTGGCAATGAACTACCTGTACCAGTTGTACTGTCGCCATCGCTGCTATTGCCATACTTCGTATGGCTTTTGATAGTTGCTCCAGTAACTTTTTTTCCATTCGCATTTTCCTTTTTTGCCGTTTGTAACATCTTTTTAAAGATGAGTAGTCCGACTATTCCCAAGGATAACCATAATAGATCTACCAGTAAAATGTCATTTGAGCCTGATCGATAAGTTTCCCATATCCAGTTCCCCGTTTTTATTCCATTCACAATAGGTACTGCTAAAGACAATACCGAGCCGAGTAGGAGTGTTTCTAAGTTTGTTTTCCCTATGTTACGTCGTATAATGTAAAAAACACCTAATGCCAGCCAACTATAGAAATAAACATGGAATATAAAAGGCTGGTCCACTTTCGTCGCCAGCTTGACCGCGATAAAGGTCATTGCGGTGACAGGGAGCATCGTTAGGCAGCTAGCCATAAATACATTTGCTGCCCAAAAGTTAAAGATACGTTTGCGCTTTGGGATATTATTTTTATCCCGTGCCACCAGCCAGATCAGTATGCCCGATATGATAACAAAACAGCCCATGATACCCAGCACAAAATAAATGATTTTGATAGGATAGCCGCCAAAATCTGCAAGATGCAAACGGTAGATGAAACCCTTCATGTAATCTAGATAGGAGCCATTTTCTGCGGCAGATTTTTCAAAAAGAATTTTGTCGTCTGCGACACGATAGATCAGTTTGCCCGAGCCGGCAAAGTTTTTATCGATGTCGGCATCATATAGCGCTACGACATGCATACTTTTATCACCATAATTTTTGATGAATATGCGGTTCATATGGCTGTTTGGCCATTTGCTTTCCAACTTATCCAAGAAGTCACCCATCTTAAAGCTTGTCGTAAGTGGTTCATACAAATACGTGTATTTAGTATTGTCGCTATAGCCAAGTGCTTCATATACTTGATCCTCCTTTCCATCGTAAAGGTACTTGCTAAAGGGAATAATAAGCACCGAGTTCACAATCAGTACGATTCCTGTCAGTGCATACATAAATTGATACGGGAATCCGATCACACCGAGGGCCGTGTGCATATCGGTCCATACCGTTTTCCATTTGTTTCCAGGTCTAAATACAAAGAAGTTGGATTTGATCTTGTCCCAGTGGAGCATGAGGCCTGATATCAGTGCAAAAAGGAAGATAAAAGAAACTAGGCCAGCCAGGGTATAACCAAAGGGACGTCCGATATTAATTCCGATTTGGTTGAGTGGAGCAAGGAAATGGAGACGATAGAGAAACTCCCCCATGGTGTATCCATCACTATAATCTGACGGCCTTTTTGTGGCAAGGTCATAGGTGAAATACATCGAGTCCTCCGCACCACGGCGCCCACGCCCTCTTTTTTTCTTTTTTCCTTCCTCTACGTTCGCTTTTCTATTCTTTTTTTTCCTCCAGTTCTTTTTTTTGCCGCCAACTCTTTGGCCTTATTAGCAATTATCGTATCCTGCGAGGTACCTATATTGACATAACTTGCATGGCCATTATGTTGCATATAAAACGTAATATCCCTACCCTTAAGTTCTTTGATCTGGCCAACTGAGTCCAGAAGATGATCAAAAACCATATTTCGGTACGTGCCACCTTTGTCCGACTCGTTTTTTTGCCAGGCATTGATTTCATTTTTAAAAAAGGAAAAGGAGCCGGCGAAGAAAATTACATATAAAATGGCACAGATGATTATTCCTGAGATTGTATGCGTATTGAAATAGATATTATAACGTCTTAGATTCATAATTTAGGTGATTATAGGTAGATAAATATGCTATAGAATATAGCAATAAGAAGCAGGTAAATGCCCCATATTATCCAACCGTTTCGTGAAAGAAAGGCGATAAGCAATAGCACACCCCAAGCGATAAAACCTGTAACATAAGCCGTAATCAAAATGTCTGTTTTATCAAATACTTTTGTTAGGCAAAGATGGAGATATAACATCACGAAATAACCACCAAAGAATCCGGCGGTCAATTTGAGGAAACGTTGGAATGGGCTGCTCAGATATTTTTTATTGGCCGGCATGTTTTAAAAAATAAAAAAATTCAAAAAGAAGGGCGATTAGAAGGACAGCTGTCAGTTGTTTCCACTGAAAATATCGATAGGGCCATAAAAGTACAACTAGGCTGAAGAATCCCATGGTATAAGCGCCAAAGGCCAGTGTTCCTGAGAGTATGCCCTGCAGATAGATGGTCAGTATCCATGCCAGTCCGAGAAGGACAATGGCTAATATTCTTGAGCGGTTTTTATCTTTTGCAAGATTCAACAAGAGGCTGGGGCCTTGTGTTATTTTGACCTTTTCGGAGGAACAGTACCAGAAAAAGCTACCGGTGAAAATAAGCAGCAATAAAAATGTGTACATAGTGAGTTCTGTTGATTTATGGATATACCCAATATGCTATGAATTCGCATATTGGGTATACGATTATCAGTTAAGAAAGACTAGTCTAGGTGTTCGATTGCGGTAATCGTACCACCTTCAACTTTTAAGCCTTTGGTCGCTGTTGCAGCCGAGGCATCGATCTTATACACATAGCTCTCTCCAGAAGTCAGGTTTACGCCAATGTAGCCTGTTTTGCCATCTTTTTTGCTATAGTTGTTTCTTTGGGTAAATGATTTTACCTCATCTGCTTTTGGTAAACCCGATACAATTTTAAATGTTTTGTCTACGACGTTTACAGCTGCAATTGTTGTCGTCGCGCTGTAAGTGCCATCGGATTGTTTTTTCTTTGAACTTACGATGAAATTATTTCCGCCAACATAGGTCCAGTTAACGATGTTATAACCACCAGAAATCTCAGCCACATTGAAGAAATAGTTTTTATCAAATTCCGTCGTACCTGAGGCAATACGTAGGATCGCTGAAGGGTTAGTTGTCGAGATTTCCGTTACAACTGTGGGTGTAGAACTTATTAATTTTTTAGCATTCGCCGCAGAAAATGCATAGATGTCACCATTTTCTACTGTACCTAGACCGTTGGTAAAGTATTGGCCTATATAGCTTGTACGCTCATCTGAAAAGACTTTTTCAAGCTTCATCTCCGGATAAGAAAATACAGCAACCCAAGCTTTGTTTGGGTATTTTGTTGTAAAAGAAGAGTTTTCTATACAAAAGAAAGGTGCATATACTTTATTGCCTACTTGCGTCAACCAGCTGAAATAGCCAATTTCGCCATTGTTGGCCAGTTCCAGCGCATTCAATGATCCTTCTCCCACAATAGACAGGCTATTGGTGTTGACTCGGTACCAGGTGTGAGTTGGTGCCGCCAGATTTCTGGACATTTTAGTCATCAATACATCTTCTTTGACCGCCGCAAATGCGGCTACAGTTTCCGACTGAAAATTTGTCAATTTTTTTAACTTGCCTTCTGTTAAATTGTAGGCCGTCACTGCTCCTGGATTACCTTGTCCGTATAAGAAGCTGAAGAATTTGTTGTTAGTTGTCAAATAATAGCGGTAAGTTCCGTCTTGCTCGATTCCGTTACCGAGGATCGAAACTGTTCCCTCATCAAGACTATTAGCCGTAACCAGGTAGTCTGCTACGCCAGTGCTTGCAATTGGAGTTACTGCAACGATATATTTGCTGCCACCATCAGTGCTTTCGCCTCCAGAAGATTCGCTTTTTGAGCAAGATCCGAATAAAATAGCTGCTGCTAATAGGGAGAATAGAGATTTTGTTTTCATGTTTGAAATATTTATAAATTATTTTGTTTGTTGAAGAAATAACGTAAGTTGAGGTAGAAACCGCGGCTTGGCTTTTGTAGACTGAAATTGTCAACCAAACGGTTGTCCGTGAGGTTTTTGCCTTCCAGAGCAATATTGTACCGACCATTTGCGATGGAGTATACCACATTGGCATCTACACTTAACTGTGTCGGGATTTTTCTCTTTTCAGCATCTGCGTCGGTAGAACCTAGGCCTGGCCAATACAACCAAAACTCATGAACATACAGGAGGTTGGCTCCAACATTTAACCGGTTGTTTTTGCCTCCGAGCTCTGGAAAAATAACTGACGCGTCCAGATTGCCAAATAGATAGGGAATATTTGGCATCTGATTTTTGTATAGTGGACTTACGCCTGTGTAACCAGGCTCTACTTTTTGCATATTCTTGACAGATTGATAAGTGGCATTTAATCCAGCCATAAACCATCTTTTGTGCGAGTAGCGCAGATCTAAGTCGCCACCGATTGATCGAACGCCATCTCTATTGTCCGATACATATTTGGACTGGTTGTTGTTCAACCGTTGATAAATAAAGTCGTCCGCGTGACGATAGAAAGCATTGGCTATTAAGGCGAAGCGATTGTCCGGATTCAAATTGAAATCATAAAGTACCCCTAAATTCATGTTGTTGCTTTTCTCTGGTTTCAAACTAGCATTTCCCTCGTAATTTTCTACATCACCAAAAAGTTCTGTTGGTGTAGGCATTTTGGTTGTGAGTTCATAAGATCCCTTGATCTGTAAAGTCGGAGCTAGGTAATAAGAAAGGGCTGTTCCATATCCTAATCTTGAAATGTTCTTTTCCAGCTCATTATTGCCGCTCGTATTATGTTGGTTGTAATGTTTTAAAAAGGCATTCAAACTAAATCTATCTTTGATATCGTATTGATAACCGAAGGATAAAACATTCTTTTGACTTAGCTGAGCACGTTCGTTAGCTGCGTTCTGTGGATTTACCTCATCCTGACCGCTGCGTTTGAAGGTATTAAATACGTTTGTCAGTGATAGACTTTGTCTTTCCGAAAGTTTATAGTTAATAATGGCATTTGCTACCCCAGCATTGTTTTTGTATTTGTACATCGAGTAGGAACGTTCGCCGCCTGGTCCGTCGAGATTTTTTCTATTGCCATACCAGTCGAAACGGGCGTGAACAGTGTCAATATTCTGGTTGCTTCCCAAATTGATGTTTCCGTTAATAATCACATCTAGTCCTTTGGTCAGGAAGTTGTTCTTTTTATACTTAAATGTCGGCATTACCGTAGTACCTCTATTGTGCCAACCGCCAAAGACAGATACCATACGAGCTCCTGTTTGTATTTCCTTATAGCTTTGCCCTAGGACGACACCAAAGAGAAGTTTATCTGCATAAGGTTTATTAACGATACCGATATTCGCGATAAGCGATTCGTTATGGTAGGTATCATGGAATCTTTTAAGTTTAACTCCCTCTTTATAAACCCCAGTATTAATGTCAGCTACGTCGACGGTGACTTTATAATTATTGTCAGAATAATTTTGAAACGCATTCAATTGGAAGTATAAGCCTTTCTTTGTTGTATGAGCCGCATTAATCACGGTACGGTGTGTGTTAAAGGATCCAAAAGAGTAGCTGGCATCTACATAACTGTTCATGCGGTCACCTGTAACAATATTCACTGCCCCACCTAAGGCATCCGAACCGAGCCATACTGGTACGACACCCTTGTAAATCTCGATCCTTTCTGCGATATTGATTGGAATATTATTAATTTGGAATGCCGACCCGAAGTTCTCCATTGGGATACCGTCGATAAAATAACGAATCTGATCCCCATTAAAGCCATTCAGCATCAGATTGAAATTAGACCCAACACCCCCGGATTCCCGGACTCGTACACCTGCCACACGATCCAAGGCACTTGAAATATCCATTGTGGTATTGTATAGTTTTGTCGCATCGACTGCCGTCACATTAAAAGCTTGTCGATTCACTTCCTGAGCTTTGGTGCGGCCAAAGACTTCGACCTGATCAATTTCTTTTTGATCCGATATCAACTCAAGGTTTAAATTGTTCTCGCCCGTTTTAAGAACGATGGTTTTTGATAGCTTTTGGAAGCCTACAGCCGAAGCACTGATTGTAATGCTTCCCTCTTTGATATTTTTGATCTCATAGTATCCATTTTCATCAGTTGATAGGTTGACTTTCCCTATTCGCACGGTTGATCCCGCGATGCCCTGTTGGGTCTGGGTTTTTACAAATCCTTTGAGTGATGCTGAGAACTGTTGTGCGTTTACTGTGCAGTGAATAAAAAGGAGAAATAAGATACTATGGAACTTTATGTTTTTCATGATGGATTGATCCGATGATCGTTTATACACTTGTTAAATATTTATTTAGATTAATTATAAACAACGCAAATGTATGAATATTCTTTTTCCTGACAAATCATTTGTTAAAAAATGTTATTTTCTTAAAACCTTTTTTTCTTTTCGGCTGTTTTATTAACGTTTTTCAATAGGTAGTAAACACGCTGGCACTCTCCATAGTTAGCGTGTTTTTTTTATTGCGGATCAACTTAAATTATTTATGTTTGTTTTACAAATGTTTCAACTATGAACTTAGAGCCTTTAAAACAAACAGGACGTTTGGCCACCATAGCACTGACTGGACTTTTTGTCTTTTCCTGCAAAAAGGATAATCCTAAACCCGAGCCCGAGCCGGAACCAGTGGAGCGTACCGAAGCACAGCTGATTAAGGATGATATCTATAAGTATTATAAGTTATATTCACTTTGGGATAAATCCATTCCTGATTATACCAGTGATCCTTCTCAATTCACGGATAAATATGGTTCAGCAGATTTGGTGCTCGATGCGCTGAAGAAGATGACGCCAGCACATACGGCTTATCCAAATGGAGTCTTTGACCGATTTTCCTATATGTTGGGACTAGATGGTTATAATACCGGAGCAGCCGCTTCTGGCAGGCTTAAGATGGATACGAACGATGGGTACGGTCTTTATTTTCAGTTTGGAACAGAAGACGGTAAAATTGCTTTTCCTATTATCTATTTTGTAGAAGGTGGTTCACCCGCGCAAAGAGTAGGTTTAAAACGGTCGGATTATATTACTGCTGTAGGTAATGACACAGATTATTCATTGGCTGTAACCTGTGAGGGCGAGAATTGTAGCTTTAATAGAAGCGATATGGATAAAATTCAGAACAAACTGAATGCTGCCTTGGACGCTGGTACACTTAAGCTTCAGGTGAAACATCAAGACGGGACAACAACCACTAAGGATCTTACATACGCGAATGGTTATACCATTGACCCGATCTATAAAGATTCGATCTACACGTATAATGGAAATAATGTTGGGTACCTCGCTTTATCGTCTTTTGAGGAAATTGAGAATAATAATGTCAATCAACAAAAGATTGATGCAGCTTTTGATAAATTCCAGGCTCAGCAGGTTAAAAGTTTAATTGTTGATTTACGCTACAATGGCGGTGGTTATGTTGACGCTTCTGCTTATGTCGCCGATAAAATTGGCGGAGCCATAACGAAAGGAAAGCTGATGCTAACCTATGAGGTGAACGATTATATTAAAGCGACACCGAGCATCAATAAAATGTTTCAGGATACCAAGTTTGAGGGCAAAAGCAATCTGAACTTGAGTAAAGTTTATTTCCTGGTGAGTGACCGTACAGCATCGGCAGCGGAAATGTTAATTAATGTGCTCAAGCCCTATCTGCAAGTTCAGATCATAGCCTCTGGTGCGCGTACATACGGTAAACCTGTAGGCTTTTTTGAGCAGGTTGTCCAAAAGAAGGTGTCTTTCTGGCCAGTTTCCTTTCTTTTGAAGAATTCTGCGAATTTTTCAGACTATTGGGATGGGTTGGTTCCCGATAAAAGCAATATAACAGATTACGTGTTTGTCGATGTAGGCGATAAGAAGGAGACCATGCTGGCGACAGCATTGAACGATGCAGCACCGGGTATAACCACCAAAGCTTCTATCAATGCAGTAAGCCGAAAGGGCTACCGCACGCTTGACCAAGGCGAGGTTAATATACGACCAGACCGTGGCATGATCAAGAAACGTTAATCAAGGAACATTCGCCTTGTGTTCGTACTTTGTTCGGACAGCGTTCGGGGCTGATCAATACGTGTAGAAACTTTGTGCAGATCCTGACCAGATAATTCCTGTTCAGGATCTGGTCAAGGTCTGTTGCATATTGGGTCAAAGTCTGTCCGCATCCGAAGCAGGTACGAACAAAGTACGAATCTGATCCCTTTTATTCGTTCGAAAAAAGATAAGAATGGCACAGTTCTGCTGCGGCAGCATCCGGCAAACATTTTAAGTAGCCAACAGGAACCTGAGCGATGATTTTTTCAAGAATAGTATTCATGTTGGAAAATAATTCCTTGTTCCACCGGATGGAAGTACAGCTCGGCAATACAGCGATAAAGCCTTTAAGTCCAGTTTGCCATTCGAACTCATTCTTAGGAGCCTGTTGCAAGCGAACGAATCCTTGTAAGGGCAGTTGTTCATTTTTATAACACGGCGTCTTGCCGCTCCAAGGTGTTCCATAAATTAATATACCTTCATCGCTTATTCGAATAGCTGGATTATCGTCGTTGAGTAAAGAGGTGTTTGGGATATGTTTTAACCAAAGGCGGCTATGTGTACTCTTACCGGTACCGCTCTTGCCTAAAAATGCGACACCTCTGCCGGCGTGGTTTGCAACAGAAGCGTGGATCATGATGGTGTTATGCAGTAGGCTGGCTTGCCCAAAGATCATCATTGCCATCCAGGTAATAACGCCGCCCTGTTCATCCGCTGTGCTTGCAGGAACATAAAGTAAAGAACGTTCAAAGTTGCGGTCACTTTGGAGGTACCAGATCCCATTGCCCTGTTCGTTGCTGATTGTTGTGATGAAAGTATCCTCTTTTTCATAAAAGCGAAATCGATCTCCCCATGCAATGGACTCGTCTGTCCGAAGTATACCCATATCCTCAGGTATCGGTGCTTTTGCTACACTGAAAGTGATACTAATGTCTGTTTTTTCGGTGGGGTTTAGCCATTGGAAGTCGCGAAACGAAGGAAGAAGCTGGGCTAGCGGATAATCTGCAGGATGATTAAACTCCAGTATTAATTCCGCGATGCGGTAGCGTGTCTGGGATAATGTTAATAGTTCCGGTATCTCCATAAATGCAATGTAAAAATGAAATTCGTCGTTAAGTATATTGATAAAATCGGTTGTATGAAGGCATAACAAATTCAACCTACGGGCAAATTACAAAACAAAATCAAAAGTTTCATAAAAAGATCGTCTGATCAATTTGTTATGCCATAGATTGTGACAGATTTTCTAAACTAATGGACTCATTTACTTTTCTTATCCGATAAGGTCGTGCTTTTTTTGAGCTTCTGTATCCTTCTTAATTCTTGAATGATACTAGAAGGGAGTATTTCGTATTTTTCTACAGCTTCTTCAATAAATAACCTACCTTCTAATATACTGGCCACTGCCATCTGAAGCCTTTCTTTGAATGGGGGCTTCGCAGCATTATGATCTTCTTTTTTGCGTTTACTCTGCATGTTGATAAGTTTAGGATAATATGTGTCTTTTGTTTTATTATTTTGTTTAAAAAGCCTTAAAGTTTCTTTTAAAGAAAATATAATAACAGAAAATAGCTCTAATGAATTTGTATTATTAAGTTTAAGATTGTTATGACTTTTTAATGAGAGGAATATTAATTTGGATATAATAGACTGGATAGCCATTAAGCTTTTGGCTACCCAGTTTTTTGATTTAGTTTTTAATTATTGACAACTTGTCTTACACAACGAATATTTCTTCCTTCCATTTTATCCAAGTTAGGATAAGTAACATTTCCCCAAGAGAAAAGCCAAGCCAATCGAGTAAAGGAAGATTTAACGGCATAGGCTGTGTTTGTATCGTAATTATTTGAAGTCCAATAATGGCATTCACCAGCAGCCAATGCACCCAGTAAAATACCAGCAGGGCTTCCAGATACAGAGCTTCCGCCAAGAGAGGATGCTTTGGTACGGTACCCTCCGAAGGATAGCGTGAGATTGTTGTCGTCATAAGCGGCATTTGCAGGGTTATCACTGTCACGATTCCATATATAGGCATATTGCGCGCCCCAAAGAAGCCCTAAAATTTCTTTTTTATCATCAGGTTGACCAATGGATTCCCATTCTTGTTTCGTAGACATTCGCCAGGTGCCAGCTGGATAAACCGAAAGACATGGATCGGTGTTACCGGAAGCCCCTGTCGGAGTGGCGGATTTCCAGTTCCAGAATTCTGTATCTTTCGTAGCAGCGGTTGATCCACCGGGATTCGATTTTAACCGGTAGCTGTCTGTGTGGGATGCATCATAGATCAAGTTTGATCGTGCCCACAATACGCCCTTCACTTTAACAGGCGATTCGATCAGTCGGATACTCATCGAGTAGGTGGACCCAATCGTTGGGGTATATGCATTTGGGAAAGTGTATGTATTTGCATTGAATGTACGTATGCGAGCATCGTCTAATGTGACTTTTAAGGTGTTAAATTTAATCTTTAAGCTATTAGCTGCGATAGCATTGGTATTTAAGGTGAAAAAATTGGCAATTTTTACAGTCCCTGTTGGGTTGCCGCTATCTTCGACCATTGCTGAAGCCAAGACTGCACTATTCACGTCAACCACATTAGTAAATTGTCCGGTCAATATATTAAAGTCGCCCATTTGCAACACCGTCGTATTGCTGCTTCCTTTTACCAATGACATACTTGTGCTGTTCTCAATCGTGCCAAAAAGACCACGAACGTTCAATTTTGCTTGAATGCGTGAAGTCATCCGTTTGAATATGATGTCAAGATAATTTGCGCCATCGAGTGCATTGAAACTGCCCGATGCATACAGAACATCTTTATTTTCAAGGCTCGAACGGGCGATGATACCCGAGCTCGGAACATTAGGCATACTGCTATTTTTTTGATTCAAGGATACGGCATACCAAGTGTAGGGTTTGTATGCGACAAGCTCGATCTGTGGATTTACGCCAGAAGTAACTTCCTGATTATAGACTAATGTATTAGTATTGTCGTATATTACTAAGCGAAATTTTACGCCTGTATCCATAATGGAAGCGGCAGCCTTTAATCCATTTGTAGTTGCCTTGCTTGTCGCATTAGCTGCTGTCTGAATCACAGTCGATGTTTGCTGTGCCGCTATACTTGCTTCTTCGGTATTGATTAATGCGTCTACATCACCCAGCGAGACAATGGGCTGTGCAGATGTGCTTGTGTTGTCATTCGCCGCAGCTTTTGTTGCGGCTACAGCCAAGTTGCTCGAAACGACCTCTTCAATACCTTTGACGCCTACATTTAATATGGCTCCTTTAACTGATGGAGTCTGCTCTTCTTTTGATGAGCAGGAAAAAAATGCCGCTGCTATGCCTAGCATGAGCAGAGGTTTATATGCTTTAAATATGTTCTGTAATGACATAAGTGTTGTATTTCATTTGAATGTTTAAACGCGATTATTGATACTCTTATTTTTCTATCGTTTTGCGATACGACATTTTATATATCAAAATCTTTGCTGTTATTGCCTTTATCGGTCCAGTCCTCGACTTTAGGGTTGTTTGGTGTGGAAGAACTCCCAGGATTAATTGTTCCTACGGAAGTTGCCGCAATACCTTGCTCCATGTCAATAGCCAAAATAGACAGGTTGGGAGCACTGTAAGGTTTACGTGTTAATTTTCTTTTCATTATTAAAAAATTTAAAATGATCGTTAGCTTATCGCTCTGTAGTAAAATGGCCGTTATTGCTTACGAAAGTATTAATATGTTTTTTGGAATGGCTGATAATCAATGTTTTTAATTATTTAAATAACGGATCGGCCACAAGTTGTAGCGGAACAGCTACAAAATGAAAATTAGATTTTGTTATTTCAATAAGCATCTTTAACTATAATTGCGTATTTGAATTTAATTGTCGTTAACCGAAATATGGATGGAGTTAATAAGAATTTGGTACTTAAGGCTAGCTAGATAGGCAATTAAACATTGACGGCCTACTTAGTTTTATTGATTAAACTATTTGCATGAGAAACAAGAAAAAAATGTTTAAATAAAAATTATTCATTCATGCTTGTGTCGAAAGTAAGAGAAGATCTTTATTCTGTGGCTGTTCCGCTACAAAGTAGTAGTGGCACTACTACAAAACTACTTGTAAACGAAATAAAGCATACCGGTAATACCTTTTTAATGCAAATTAGTATCGTCTATATTATTATGGGTGCTCTAAGTTGCTAGAACAAGAGCCAACTGATGAGCTAATTACAAGCCAAATTGATAGTAGAAAATGAACTTGGAAATGGATTATAACGACTTATTTACGCTGATTAACTGTATTCTTTCAGTGGTGAACTTTATGTTGTTGATATTTTTTGTACTACGCTATAAGCAATCTCGGCAAAACCTTAATAGGAGTTCTATTCCACTGGTTGACGAAAATGTTATGGACAACAGCAAAGAACCAGAGATAACATGTGTGAGAGACGAGCTCAAGCGCACAGAAGTTCTCATGAGTAAGGTGACGGAAGACCGCTTGGTTGAGCAGTTTGAGAAAGCGCAGGCTGCCCGGTTTTTCCTAAAAAAAGGCGTCAGCTTGCAAGATCTCGCTGATTTGTTAGGGACCAACCAGCGGTATGTATCTTATATTTTAAATCGTTACGTTGGGCTGGATTTTAATAATTATATACAGCAGGCTCGTATTGAATATTTGATTCATTGTGTCGAACGTGATCCGGATCTGCTTAACGTCAAATTCTCTGTTTTGGCCGAAAAGGCCGGCTTTTCAAGCATTAGCAAATTCTCTTCTGTATTCAAAGCGGTAAAGGGTATTCCGCCCTCGGAATATTTTCAACGTTTGCGCATGTCATTATAGTGGCTCACCGCGCATTTAAAGATTTCTCTCTTCTTTACTGTAGCTTTTAAAGTTTTATTCTCTGTAATACATATTACTTCTATTCTCCGCTATTGAAAAATAGAGCACATTCTAGGTACTCGATTCTTTTTAATATTCCTATTAGTACACTCAATTAAGCGGCATCCGAACTATCAGATATCACAATATATGTCGTTATTCTATTTTAACAATGGGGATAAGGAGATGATTTGGTTCTTCTTTTTTAACCATACGTTATAGTTAGCGGAAATCTATTCGCTAATCTAGTTCTATTTGGTGAATTAAAGAATTACGCGACATGGAGTTGGTTTCTATTTTGTAGCTTAATCGCTACATTTTGAGTGTGTTATGATTTTTAGCTATTTTAGAGGCTTACCACTGGCCGAAATTTGATTTCCATTAAAGGAAAAAATGTCTTTGCTAATAGGTAAATATATGTTTCAAATTTCTTCAATCCGGTGTTTAATACATGATTTCCTTTAAATTAAACCTTGTTCCCTTCATTTTTTCTGAAAATGGAAAGTCATAGGTATTAGACGCTATAGCGCATTAAAAGTTTGTTTTGGCCAATTTTGTTGAGAATAACAAAGCAATATTATCAACTATTATTAAACAACTATTTTGACCGAAGATGATTTTGAAAAAGACACTCTTAATGCTTTTAGCTGTCGCGGGCGCCAAGGTTGCCCTGTGCCAGCAAATTGATGTAAAGCCAGATACGGTAGTCTCCGTATCTAAAGATCGCTATCAGATCGAAACAAACCGCTTCTGGGACAACTGGTATATTAATGCCGGCGCTGGCGCCCAAATTTATTTTGGTGATCACGATAAGCAAATGAAATTTTCCGAACGGCTGACACCTAGTTTTGAATTCAACCTTGGCAAATGGTTTAGCCCAGGAATTGGAGTAAGGGCAGGTGTTACGGGCTTTAAAGTGAAAGGACTGACACAAAATGGAAGCCATTCCACCGGCGTTCAGTATGCAGGAAAACCTTGGGATGGATATTGGCTATACAATCAGGAATTTAATTATTTCCACATCCATGGAGATGTATTATTCAATTTATCCAATATCTTCTCAGGCTACAAAGAAGATCGTTTTTATAACATCAGTCCTTACCTAGGATTGGGCTGGATGGTTACAAACGATGTCCCTTCTCAAAAAGAAGTAAGCGCCAACATTGGTATATATAACAGTTTTAGGCTCAGTGATGCCCTTGATCTTACGTTTGACGTGCGCGGAGCTATGGTAAACGATCGATTTGATGGTGAAACCGGTAACCGTAGTCAAGACGGAAATCTCAGTGCTGCACTTGGACTGACGTACAAGTTCAAAAAGCGGGGCTGGAAAAAACCGAGCGCTGTTGTGATCACTTACAGTGATGAACTTTTAAATAGTCTGCGCGAAAGGGTACGCAAGCTTTCTGAAGACAACGAATCGTTAAAAGCACAATTGGCTTCATCGCAAGGCAAAACCATTACCGATATCCGGGTGGAGGAAAAAATATTGGCTGCACCTATACTCGTTACCTTCCCGATCAATCAAAGTGTTGTGAGCAACGAAGCCCGTGTCAACTTAGGCTTTTTTGCGAAAGTGATTCAGGCTGGGAATAAAAATATTACGTATAAAGTGACGGGCTATGCAGACAAGGGGACAGGTACTAAAGCCATTAACGATCGTCTGAGCCGTGAGCGTGCGAAGGCTATTTTTGATGTGTTGGTGCAAGAGTTTAATGTGTCACCGCAGCAGCTTGAGTTGGGGTATGAAGGAGGTGTCGAGAATATGTACTACGATGATCCACGTCTAAGCCGCGCAGTCATTACCATAGCCAAATAATCTGTTTCTAAAGTAGCCTATATCTATTCAAATGAAGTCAATCTATTTATATCTCGCTTGTATGCTTTCAATTTCCTTGTTCGCCTGTCAGGGCAATGGCCGTTATCCTGATAAGCAGCAGGGAAAATTGAAAGCTTCACCAGCAGCGTATGAATTTATAGACATTGAAGGTACAAGGCACTTGCTGAAAGATATTAGGGGAAAGTACAAGCTTCTGTTATTTTATGATCCTGCCGCTACGGAAAGTCAGCAGGAAGTTGTTGCCATGAAGCAATCTGTGCCTTTGGCGCATTTAATCGCATCGGGCAAGGTAAATGTACTGGCTATCTGTGCCTCTGGCGATCTAAGTTTTTGGAGTACATATCAGAAGCATATTCCATCCCGCTGGATCAATGGATTCGATATTAAAGGGGAAACTCGTATGAAATCCTATTTTGGGATCAATTCCTTTCCTCGGCTGGTCTTATTGGATGATAAGAACGAGCTGGTTAAAATGGCGGTGAGTCATGATTCGCTGATTAATCTCCTTGAAAATTAGATATAAACGGGCATTGACCTAGAATTTTTATAACAATAGATTTAGATAACCATGAACAGTTTGGAGTTGATGAAGTATGGGGCTGTGCTTTTGCCTTTTCTTTGTGCCATGCTATTGAGCTGGGGGATGCTCCCCTATATCTTGCTGATTTCTTACAGAAAACGTTTGTTTGATCCCGTAGATTCGCGAAAATTGCACCAGCATATCATCCCCAGGCTTGGGGGTGTAGCTTTTGCGCCTATTCAGTGCTGTATACTTGTCATCACTTTTGTCAGTCTGTATAAGCTCAATATCGGCAATGTCGATCTACAGGTAGCTTCTTGGATCATCCTGCCAAGTATGGCTTTATTGGTATGCGGTCTTGTTATCCTATTTATGATCGGTATCGGCGACGACCTGATCGGGGTCAGTTACAAATGGAAATTTGTCGCCCAGATTATGGTAGGCTGCCTCCTACCACTTAGTGGTGTCTGGATTAATGACCTATATGGGCTGGGCTTTATTATTAGCATTCCGGCCTGGATAGGAATGCCATTTACGGTATTTGTTGTAGTACTGATTATCAATGCCATTAATCTGATTGATGGGATAGATGGTCTATGTTCCGGTGTGGTGACGATAGGGTTGGCTGTTTTGGGAATTCTTTTCTCCTATTATGGCGCTTGGCTACATGCAATTTTTGCGTTTATCACCGTTGCCGTGCTACTTCCTTTCTTCTATTTCAACGTTTTTGGAACGGTACGGCGCAGGCGGCGCATATTTATGGGCGATACCGGAAGTATGACGCTGGGGTTTTCCATTGCTTTTCTGGTGGTCAGTTTCGCTATGAACAATCATTTTATCAAACCTTTTTCGGAAGGAGCCATTGTGGTCGCCTTTTCGACCTTGATCGTGCCGGTACTGGATGTGGCTCGGGTGATGTTTGTACGTTGGCGTACCGGTAAGCCGATCTTTAAACCCGATCGCAATCACCTTCATCACAAATTGCTGCGGGCGGGATTGAGTCGCCATAGTGCCCTCATTTTTATCCTCCTGATGACGCTGCTTTTCTGCTTATTTAACATCCTAGCAGTACAGTACGTCAGTAACAACCTGGTTGTGCTGATCGATCTGCTCTTTTGGGGTGGCTTTCATTACCTGTTCAATTTACTGGAAAAAAGACAGCTCATCGCTAGACTGCAATTATTTATCAATCTATAGCAAGTAAACATTAAAGATGAAAATAGCCCTAATTGGTGGGTCAGGTTTCTTGGGAACGAGACTGACCGAACTACTGCTTTATACCACAGATCACGAAGTCGTGATTATAGATAAAGTAATAAGTGAAAAATATCCCAAGCTTACCCGAATCGGGAATGTGCTGGATCGGGATGCTTTGTGTGGTCTTCTTCAGGGAGTACACCAGGTAGTACTACTGGCGGCAGAGCATCGGGATGACGTTACCCCCCTATCAAAATATTATGAGGTCAACGTGAAGGGGATGGAAAATACCCTATACGCCATGGAAGCCAATTCCATTACGCGCATTGTATTTACAAGTTCTGTTGCTGTGTATGGATTAGGAAAAGAGAATCCGAATGAGGCTACGGCGGTAGCTCCTTTCAATGCCTATGGCGAGAGCAAGCTACAGGCCGAAAAGGTTCTGGAAAATTGGTACGCAAGCCATGCCGATTGGAACATCCAGGTGATCCGGCCTACGGTGATTTTTGGCGAGGGCAATCGTGGCAATGTATATAACCTGTTGCAGCAGATCGCCTCCGGCCGATTTATGATGATCGGTAAAGGGAACAATCAAAAGTCCATGTCTTACATCGGCAATATTGTTGCTTTCATTGCCTATCTAATTTCGGAAGAATCCATGGGGTTCGATCTGTATAATTATGGCGATAAGCCCGATCTAACCACCAATGATTTGGTGTATTATACAGGTAAAGTGTTAGGTAAAAATATTCCTACGCTACGCATACCTTATGCACTTGGCCTCTTGGGCGGCTACGCTTTTGATGCGCTGGCTTTTATTCTTCGCCGCAAGTTTGCGATTAGTTCCGTTCGTGTCCGCAAATTTTGCGCTGTCACACAGTATGATTCGTCGAAAGCTATGGCGAGTGGATTTCAGCCACCATTTCTTTTGCAGGAAGGGCTCCTTCGTACTCTTGAAAGCGATTTTTCAGCTTACATTAAAATCAACAGCCAAATTGCGAGTTATGAAAACAGTTAACTTGATCTATTGGGACGGGAAAAATTTTGGGGATGCGCTAAGCCCCCGATTGATCGAAGAGTTGACAGGTCTTCCTGTGCAGTACAAAAGCTGGGATCCTTCCGCCATTGACCGTTTAAAGAACCTATGTAGGAAGTTTTTACGTTTTCGTTTTTCGGGCGTTCGTAGCATTCTTTGGCCTTCTCAATCATCCTTGATTGCGGTAGGATCAGTCATTCGCTGGGGGAATAGTAAATCATCGGTTTGGGGCGCGGGATTTATGAATGCCGACGATCCTTTTGGAGGGGGGCGCATTTATGCTGTTCGCGGAAAGTATACCAGTCAAAAGCTGGAGGCTATGGGCTTTCCTCCTTGTACTACCTTCGGTGATCCAGCCTTGTTGCTCCCCCTTTGGATTCGTGGCAAGGAAAGAAAAACGAAGCAGCTCGGTGTTATTCCGCATTGGAAAGAGGTGGATACTTTTCGGGAGAAGTTTGGACCGGATACTAATCTGATCGATTTTCGAACGGCCGATGTTGAGCGTATTGTCCACGAGATTACGGACTGTGCATATATCCTTTCATCCTCCCTTCATGGCCTTATCGTAGCCCATGCCTACGGAATACCGGCATTGTGGATTAAAATGGGCTATATCGATACCGACGGATTTAAGTTTGACGATTATTTTAGCTCTGTTGGTATCCCTTCCTATCAGGGATTTGAGCAGCTGGATGACATTTTGGCCAGTGAAGAAGGGTGGATGAGCTTGTTTGCGTCCCATTGGGACAAGGCGAACTGCCAAGCTGATCTTGACGATCTGCAGCGCAGGCTTTTAGCTGCTTTCCCTCTTCCTTTACAACCAAAGTACCAGGCACTAACCAAGCAATTGGCTTAATTACCGATTTCAGATGGAGTTAAAAAAACAAGTCGCGAAAGGAGCAATCTGGGTATTTATGGACCAATTTGGGGTTCAGCTAGTCTCATTTGTGGTCAACCTGGTATTGGCCCGCCTGTTGATGCCGGCAGATTTCGGGACGATTGCTTTATTCAATGTGGTCATTAATATTTCATCCGTCCTGATCAACGGGGGCATGAGCAGCAGCCTGGTACGTACACAATCGGTAGATGAACGCGATTTATCCACCGTCTTCTGGTTTAACATGGCTACGACAGTCCTGTTGTACCTTATTGTATTTATAACCGCTCCCTGGATTGGCCAGTTCTATAAGCTACCCATCCTGGCGCCCATTATTCGCGTTTATAGTATTGTGCTGATCATCGATAGCTTTGTGCATGTGCAAGCGGTTCTTTTTGATAAAAAATTGGATTTTAAGACCACCTTCAAAGTTCGTCTGCCTTCAGTTATTGCCGGAGGAATTGCCGGTATTGGCTTTGCGCTGGCAGGAATGGGGGTCTGGTCATTGGTTTATTCCGCCTTGCTTCAAAATCTCCTATATACCCTTCAATACTGGTTTTACAGTGACTGGCGGCCTACGTTTACATTTGACCGGGAAAAATTTAACTATCATTTTGCTTTTGGATTTAGGCTTACGCTCTCTGCGCTGCTCAATGTGATTTTCAATAATGTGTATTCCATTGTGATCGGAAAGCGATTTTCGGAAACAACGTTGGGTTATTATAATCGAGCAGAGTCACTGAAAAACTTACCTGTCAATAATATTTCAACGGCATTGAACAAGGTTACCTATCCCTTATTTGCTAAGTTTAGCACAGATAATCAGCAATTACGCCATGCCTACAGGCGTGTTCTCAAGCTGGTGATTTTTATTATCGCACCTACGATTTCGCTGATGGTTATTGCGGCCGAACCTATTATCCGGCTCTTGCTCGGTGCGAAATGGTTGCCGGCTGTCCCGTATTTTCAGCTGATGGCATTGGGTGCACTTTTTCAGCCTATTCATAACTATAATCTAAATGTATTGCAGGTCAAAGGCCGTTCAGACCTTTATCTAAAGCTCGAAATCATTAAAAAAATATGTATCGTGATTGCTGTTGTACTGGGCTTAAGGTATGGGGTGTACGGTTTAATATGGGGGCAGGTTGCCGTTTCTGTTGCTTCCCTATGTATCAATACCCATTATACGGCCAGATTTCTCGATTATTCGATGCGCCAACAGCTGTATGATCTGCTCCCTAGTATTTTCATATCCTGTGCACTTGGATTCGCCGTATGGTGGGGTACTGGGCTGCTTCCGTATGAGCTTACGGACGTGATGGAAGCGCTACTGGTTTTGTCCACCTACATCGTAGGATTTGCGACGATATGCTGGCTTATTCAACTCGAGGAATTCCGGTTTTTTAGCGGCGTACTCAACAGTGCATGGAAAAAAATATCAAGTTACAAATAATAGCAACCTAATGATGAAGAAGTCGATCGTAAAAACAGCCTGGAGTATGCTCCGTGAACAGAAGATCTTGCGAAAACACCGTAAGGTTGCCGCGTTTTGGGATCAGATGATCGCGCGGGAGCAGGCAGGTCAGCTCGAATATTTTCCACTTCAGCCAAAAAAAGATCTACCTGTAAATAAAGTCATTTGGCAATATTGGGGGCAAGGTATACAATCGGATCGACTGCCGGATGTCGTCAAAATCTGCTTTCAGTCGGTCGATACCTACCGGGCTGATTATACCGTCATCCGTGTAGATGATCATACTTTGGCAGACTATCTCGATATACCCGATTTTATATGGTCAAAAAGAAAGGCGGATATTATCAGTCGGACTTTTTTTTCGGACATTATCCGGCTGGCGCTATTGTATGTCTATGGGGGTGTATGGCTCGATGCCACAATTTTGTTGAGCGATCAGTTACCGGTTCAATTATGTGAACAGGACTATTTCGTCTACCAGAGAGATGCGCAGGAACCCTATGCCGACTATTGGAAAAATAGCTACGCCTACTACTGGGGCTGGCATGAAGACTATAAGGTAAAAATGCTCAACAGTATTATTTTCGCAAAGAAGGGATATGCCCTGCTCGGCCAGCTATGTCATCTGCTTTTCAATTACTGGAAAGCGGCAGATGGCGCGCTCGATTACTTCTTTTTTCAGATCTTGCACGAGCAGTTGCTGCCCGTTGAAAAATCTTCTGAGCAGGGCCTTCGTATCAGTGATGTTGAACCCCATCTTTTACAGAACAAGCTGTCCGGAGGCAATTACCCGGTCGCTTACGCCGATATTTTTTTGCGGACCAGCATCCACAAGCTGACCTATTTTCCCGATGCTACCATCGCGCATCTCAAGCAGATCCTGAGCCAGACTCAAGCGGAAACTCCCGCAGGAAAGGATAAGGGTATATAATATGGACAGCTTAAAACATGCTTACCTCATTATGGCGCATACCGAGTTTGAGGTGCTCCATACCCTTCTGTTGTGCCTGGATGATAAACGTAACGACATATACATACATTTTGATAAAAAAGTAGCGCAGTTGCCCAAGCTGGCAACGCATCATGCGACGCTATACCTCCTGAAAGAACGTGTCGACGTGCGTTGGGGGGACGTTTCTGTGGTGGCGGCAGAATATCAGCTTTTTGAAGCCGCTGCAAAGCGGCAGAAATACGCTTACTACCATTTATTGTCCGGTGTCGATCTTCCACTTAAAAGTCAGGACGAGATTCATGCTTTTTTTGCTGCACATCAAGGACAGGAATTTATCGGTTTCCAGAAAGGGGATTGTGAAAAGGAGATCGACCGAAAAGTACGGCGGACACATCTGTACCCCAGCAGATTTAGAGCAGGCAAGGGAATTTTTGCCTATTGGTACCGTGCTGCACGTGCCCTTAGTTTACGCTTTCAATGCCTGTTTAGGCTCCGTCGCAATCGAGATGTAGACTTCAAGAAAGGAACCCAATGGGTCAGCCTGACCGACGCATTTGTCCGCTATGTATTGGCCCACAAAAGTGCGGTGCTCAAGATGTATCAAAACACCTTCTGCAGCGATGAAATCTTTATACAGACACTCTGCTGGAATTCCAGTTTTCGGTTGAAGCGGCATCATACGGATAGCGAATATCACGATTGCCAGCGTATGATCGGCTGGCACAATGGCGAGCTGACCGAATGGACGAATGCCGATTTCAATCGCCTGATTGCTTCCGATCTATTGTTTGCCCGCAAGTTCAGCGGGAGGGATATGGAACTTGTCGAACGAATAGTTGAAAAGGTGCGAGCTAAACAGACTTCCACTTCAAATTAACCTTATGAATATACTACGACGCTGCTACTTAACGATTAGATACAGGCTCTTCAGGTTGTTGTTGCCCTTTCCAAAAATTCATACCAATGAAGAGACGCTGGAAAAGCTGCTCCATTCCAATCTTTCGATGGCCCGATTCGGCGATGGCGAATTCCATATGATTAATCAGACCGAACACCTGGGTTTCCAGAATATGGACGAGAGGCTATCACAGCGACTCCGTGCTATTCTGAGCAGCAACAGTGCGTGTTGTATGATCTGTATCCCCTTTGGCTTACGCTCGGTGAAGCATCTTAATGCGCAGGGCAGTTTTTTCTGGCGTCAATTTGTGGTGTTTCATTACCGAAAATATATTCCCTATCTGAATTATTCACGACCCTATTACGATGCCTGTGTGACCCGTCCTTATATCGATTGGCTGGATAAGTCCCATAGCGGTAGCTTTTTTTCCAGGCTCAAGGGGCTCTGGCAAGAGAAGAATATCTTAATTGTGGAAGGTGAAAGGAGCCGCCTTGGGGTGGGGAACGATCTGTTTTCAGGCGCAGCGTCGATAGGCCGTATAATTACCCTGGCTCAACAGGCCTTTACCTGTTATGATGCCTTGCTTGCGGAGACAAGGCGTCTGGCAGAAGCCTATGACCTGGTGTTGCTGGCGCTTGGCCCGACGGCGACAGTACTCGCTTATGATCTTTCCCAGTTGGGGCTGCGTGCACTGGATATTGGGCATGTGGATATCGAGTACGAGTGGTTTCTGCAGAAAGCATCTAAAAAAGTAGCCATCCCTGGCAAATATGTCAATGAGGTGAAGGGGGGCGACCGGCAAGAGGATCGGGCAGATCAACAGTACGAGCAGGAAATTGTAAGCCGCATTTTTACACTTTAACCCATCAAAAGCGAAATGAAGAGTTTACCCTTAGTCAGCATTATCACCCCGGTCTACAACGCACAGGAGACCCTCGAACGGACTTTAGTGTCACTCCGTCGGCAGACCTATGGACATATTGAATTTATCTGTGTCAATGATGCCAGTGCAGATCTCAGCTTAGCGATGCTACAGGTATTTGCCGATGCGGTGGGCGCACAAGATGGTTTTTCAGCTAAAATTATTTCTCATACTAAAAATAAGGGGGTTTCTGAAGCCCGTAATACCGGGCTCAACCATGCTTCGGGCGAGTTTATTCTCTATGTCGATGCAGATGACAGTCTGGAGCCCGATGCGGTGGAAAGCTGTGTGAAGGAAGTACAGCGTGGTCAGGCAGACATCGTGTACTTTCAGTGGTGCCTTGTTTTTGAAAAAAGTGAGCGTACGATGCTGCAGCCTTATTGTGCGAGTCCTTTGGAAGCCATACAAGCCATGTTGGCCGGACGTATGCGCTGGAATCTTTGGTTATTCATGGTGCGGCGATCGCTGTATGAAGATCATGCTATCCGTTTTATACCGGGAGCCAATATGGGTGAAGATCTCTTGGTCACGCTAAAATTGTTTGTCCATGCTGCGCGCATCAGTTTGCTGGACCGCATATTGTACCATTACCGGCAGGATAATACGGGGTCTATTAGCAAAACTTTCTCTGTGCAGCATATGCGGGAGGTTGAAACGAATATCTTGGAGGTCGAGCGCTATCTTCGGGAAAGTAAATATGCACTGGAAATAGGTCCTGGGATCGACTTTCTAAAATTGACGATCAAATTGCCATTGCTCGTCACGGGGCAAAAAGCGGACTATATCCGCTGGACCAACTGGTTTAGTAGTTCCGACCGCTATATTCTCCAAAATCGCGCAGCCTCGCCGCATACGCGCCTGTTGCAATGGTTCGCTTCCAAAAGGCAATACTGGGCGGTGCGGGTCTACTACCTGCTTGTACTACGTTTCATTTATGGTGTCATTTATAAATAACGCTATGATAAAGGTACTTATGATCTGTTTTGTCGGCCTGTTGGTGAGTTGTTATTTTTTCTCTTTCGGGTTTACATTTTTGCCACCGGCGGTCAATACGAAAATTATTTTAGCGGGTATTGGAGCACCACTGCTGTTTACACAGCTTTTTCGCTCGCGACGGGTCGAAATAAGCCGGCAGCTGTTTACGGCGACCGGATTAGCTATTGTTTTTTCGCTGGTTTGTTATATTGCAACTGACCTCAACCGCACAGACGATTTTGCATATGCCACCTATTACCTGAGTTTTGCAATATGGCTTCTTGCCGGTTATACGGTAGTTTTTGCGATCCGTCAGGTACATGGGTATACTAACTTTCATATCCTCACTTACTATCTCGCCGCTGTTTGTCTCGCGCAGTGTATTCTGGCGATATGGATCGATAGCTCGCCGGCCGTGCAATCGCTGGTGGATCGCTACATCGAGCAGGGGCAGGCCTTCGCCCAGGAGGTCGACCGCCTTTATGGCATCGGTGCCTCCTTAGACAATGCCGGCGTGCGGTTCTCACTGGTGTTGATCATGCTTTCCGCATTGTTTACACGAGACCTCTTTCAAAAAAGGACCATGTGGCTGACGGTGATCTTACTGATTCTCTTCTTTGCCATCTTAATTCTGGGCAACATCATTGCGCGGACCACTTCCATTGGCGGAGTGATGGGACTGCTGTCCATATTTTTCACCACGGGGCTTTTCCACCGCATTATCCGTGTGGAGTTTGTCCGGTTTTTTACCGTTCTTTCTATCCTTATGCTGGTTTCAATTCTTGTGGCCATGTACTTTTATACACATAATGAGCTTTTCCGGGGCTATATGCGCTTTGCTTTTGAAGGTTTCTTCAATTATTACGAGACCGGGGAGTTTCGTACCGATTCGACCGACAAATTGAGCACTAACATGTGGGTTTGGCCCAAAGATATGCGCACCTGGCTGATCGGTACAGGCCTTTTTGATGGTTGGATCTTCAACACCGACATCGGCTATTGCCGTTTTGTACTCTATTGTGGCATTGCCGGATTCAGTGTCTTTGCCAGTTTTTTTATATTCAATGCCTTATCATTCCTGTCCAGATATAAACGTTATAAACTTTTGTTTCTTTCGTTATTGGCATTCTCCTTTATCATCTGGTTTAAGGTCTCCACCGATATATTTCTGATTTATGCCCTGTTTTATGGTGTTGAAGGCGTGCAGGGCTCTTTGTTCACTTCCAAATCTACTGTCGAAAATGAAAATAGTCTATTCAATCTTGGGAACGTATAATGCCGGGGGCATGGAGCGCGTACTGGCCAATAAGGCCAATTATCTGGTCAAATTGGGGCACGAGCTAACGATTGTAACGACAGATCAGAAAGCGCGCGAGCCTAATTTTGAGCTGCATCCGCAGATACGGCATGTAGATCTTGGTATCAATTATACCGATGATGATGGCCTAGGGATTTTTCGCAAAATGCTCTCCTATAAGCGTCGACAACGTATCCACCGGGAGCGGCTTGAAGCATTCCTTATGCAGTTAAAGGCCGATATTGTGATCTCCATGTTTGATCACGACGTCAGTTTCATGCACGAGCTTAAGGATGGGAGCAAGAAAGTCCTGGAAATTCACTTTTCAAGGTTTAAACGCTTGCAGTACGATCGTAAGGGGCTCTGGAAAATAGTGAATACATGGCGCACAGCCCAGGATCTGGCATTGGCGAGGAAATACGACCACTTTGTGGTACTTACCCATGAAGACCTGACTTATTGGAAAGGGTTAAAAAATTGTGTTGTTATTCCCAATGCACAGACGTTTTCACCGCCGCAGCGGGCTACCCTTACCGAAAGGCGTGCTATTGCTGTCGGGCGGTTCGATTATCAGAAGGGATTTGACCAGCTTATTTCGATCTGGAAGGTTATCCATGCGCGATGCCCCGACTGGAAGCTCGACATCTATGGGCAGGGCCCTTTGAAAGAAGCAATGGAAGCCCAGATTCATGAGTTGGGATTGGAACAGCAGATTTCGCTTCATGCACCGGTCAAGAATGTTATGGACGTTTATATGCAAAGCTCGCTGGCTTTGATGAGCTCCCGCTACGAAGGGCTGCCGATGGCCTTACTTGAGGCGCAGGCCTGCGGTCTGCCCATGGTATCCTATGCCTGCAAGTGTGGACCACGTGATATCATCAAACCGGGTAAGAATGGATTTTTAATTGCCGAAGGTGATCAGGAGGATTTTGCCGATAAGGCATGTCGGCTGATGGAAAATCAGCAACGGAGACAGCAGATGGGACAGGTGGCATGGGAAATGGCCGAAAGTTTTGATGAAGAACGGATTATGCGGCAGTGGATTTTGTTATTTGAGCGCTTAATGAAAGGAGAGAAACGATGAGAAAGACGATTGTTATCTCAGCGGTAAATCTCGTGGAGGCCGGACCTTTGGCCATACTCAGGGAATGCTTGGCCTGCCTGTCGATTATGGCAGTAGCAGATAATTATCGGGTTATTGCTTTAGTATATAAGCAATCACTGGCCGATTTTCCAAATATTGAATATATCGAAACGCAGTGGCCAAAAAAACGCTGGGTCAATCGCCTATGGTATGAATATGTCTCGATGCGGTCCATATCCAGACAGATCGGTCCCGTTTCCCTCTGGTTTTCGCTTCACGATACCAGTCCGTCGATCATTGCCGAACGACGGGCCGTATACTGTCATAATGCGTTCCCTTTTTATCGTTGGAAGTTGCACGATCTACTTTTTGCGCCGAAGATTGTGCTGTTTGCGCTCTTTAGCAAGTATATCTACCGGCCCAATATTCAGCACAACAATTATTTGGTTGTACAGCAGCAGTGGTTACGTGAGGCATTTCATCGGCTATTTGCTATACCCACGACTAAAATTATTGTAGCTCCAGCTAGTGTCACCGCAAAAGCTGTGTCGGTTTTAGAAAAAGAGGAAAAGCCCGGCTTTTACTCCTTTGTGTTTGCTGGATCACCGAACAGTCACAAGAACTTTGAAGTGATCTGCCAGGCGGCAGCACTGCTCGAACAGCAGGGGCTTGTGCACTTTAAAGTACATCTAACCGTGAAGGGTGATGAAAATAAATATGCGCAGTGGCTTCATCGCAAATGGGGGCATCTACAATCGCTTGATTTTATGGGCTTCGTCACCCGTGAACAGCTTGAAGTTTACTATGCCAGCAGCGACTGTCTTATTTTTCCTTCAAAAACGGAGTCCTGGGGACTGCCCATTACGGAGTTTTCCGCTTATGGCAAGCCTATGTTACTGGCCGATTTACCATATGCGCATGATACTGCCGCGGGAAGTTCGTCTGTATCGTTTTTTGACCCCGACGATCCGCAAGCTTTAGCTACACAAATGGGCGCACTTATGGGCGGAGACGAGTCTTTCTTGCATGCCGTGGCAAAGGAAAAGCTGGTTGAACCCTTCGTATTAAACTGGACCGATCTATTTCATAAGCTCTTACAATAGCACTATTAATAAACTGTTAAACGCAATAATTTGATGAAGATATTACAACTGGGAAAATTTTATCCGATACGCGGCGGTGTGGAAAAAGTGATGTACGATTTGATGCTGGGGCTATCCGAGGCCGGGGTGTACTGTGATATGCTCTGTGCATCGACCGAAGATCATCCCGCGGCTGAAATACAGCTAAACCCCTGTGCCAAATTATTTATCGTCCGTACCTCCGTCAAAATTGCCGGCACCATGTTAGCTCCCGCCATGATTGGCAAACTAAAGAAGATTGCTGCTCAATATGATATTATTCACATCCATCATCCCGATCCCATGGCCAGTCTGGCGCTATACCTATCGGGCTATCGGGGGCGTGTTATTTTACATTGGCATTCGGATATTTTAAAACAGAAAAACCTGCTTAAATTATATAAGCCACTGCAAAGCTGGCTAATCAAAAGGGCCGATCAGATTGTGGGAACCACACCCATATATGTGGAGCAGTCGCCTTTCTTACAACATGTGCGGGCTAAAATTGACTATATCCCGATCGGCGTAAATCCGATGGAATATGATCCGGCGGCTGTTGCAGCGCTGAAAAGCCGTTATCCCAACAAGAAAATTATCTTTTCGCTGGGCCGCCTTGTGGAATACAAAGGTTATGCATATCTCATCCAGGCGATGCAACAGCTAGACGCGCATTTTCACCTCATTATTGGCGGAAAAGGTCCGTTGGAGCAGCAGCTTGTCCAGCTCATTGCGGAGCTGAATCTGCAGGAGCGGATCAGTATGGTGGGTTTTGTGACCGATGATGAAATCCCTACCTATTTTGGCGCTGCCGATATTTTTTGCCTGAGCTCTATCTGGAAAACGGAGGCCTTTGCTATTGTTCAGATCGAGGCCATGTCATGCGGTATACCCATCGTTTCTACGGATATACCCGGTTCAGGCGTGAGTTGGGTCAACCAAGACCAGGTATCGGGTCTGGTCGTTGCGCCCGAGAATGCAACAGCTTTGGCTCAGGCCATCCAGCAGATCGGTTCCGATCAAAGCTTTTATCAAACGTATGCCGAGGGAAGTCGAAAAAGGTATCATGAAAATTTTACGCGCGATAAAATGATCGAAAAGTGCAGGAGGATTTATGGAACGTATTAAAATTCAGGCCGCCTTCTTTTTTCTTTTACGTTGTGGACTTTGGGGAAAGAAACAAAGTGCGCATGAAAAGGAGCTCTTTCCCTTATCCGAGGCGGAATGGTCTGGGCTTTATCGCCGGGCGAACGAGCAGACCGTTCAAGCGATTGTTTATGATGGACTGCTCTGTCTAGAAAAAGCCAATCTGCCGCCACGGCAGCTGCAGCTGAAATGGTCGGTACAGATCGACCGGATCGAACGCAGCCATCACCGCAACAATAGCATGATCGCCCAGCAGCACGCTTTTTTCACAAAACGGCAGCTCCGGCCTTTGCTTTTAAAAGGTCAGGGGGTAGCGGCTAGCTATCGGCTGCCACAGCATCGTGTCTGCGGCGATATCGACTGGTATTTTGAATCAAGGCGGCAGTGTACACTTGCCGGTCTTCACCTCATCAAAAATAGCATACCCCGGGTCAATGCCGGGGGGCAGGTCTATCGTTGGGCTGATACAGAAATGGATTTGCATGACCGCCTTTTTGATTTCTACAACCCTTTTAGTAGGCAGGCGCTGAAACGGTATAGGATCGATTTTCCCGATACCACACTTACGATTGCTGGGCAGCAAGTCGCAGTATTGGCACCACAGGTTCAGATTATTCAGGTGACGGCACACATTCTCAAGCATTCACTGGCTTTTGGGATCGGCCTTCGTCAGTTCTGCGACCTGGCGGCACTGTATCACAGTTACAGTCATCTGTTAGATGGGACGCGTTTAGAAAAGCTTTACCGCCAGATCGGCTTGTTGCGCTGGATTGCTCTGGTACATCAGTTTCTGGTGCATGAACTTGGTTTAGCGAAAGACAAACTTCCTTTTCCTGCACCGCCTGCAACAGCTGGAATGGATATCCTCCAGGATGTCTGGGAGAGTGGCAACTTTGGATTTTATGATGAAGCTTATGTGCGAAGTATTGACGGAGTTTCTGTTGCACGTAAGAATCGGGCCGAAGCACTGCTGAGACGTATTGTACGCCACTTTCCTTATGCTCCTAAGGAGGCTTTTTGGTTCCCTATTATTCATTTTTTTAACCGGCGCGGCATATAATTCAATTTATCAGCGCTCATGCAGCTAAGTGCTCCTGCAGCTCAAACATTTAAAAACAAACGATTATTACGATATGAAAAGACAGATTTTAGGAATGATTTTACTTGGTATAAGCCTGCTAAGTTCGTGCATGGCACCCAAGAAAGTGGTCTATGTCAACGACATGGTTCCAAATATTGCCTATCGGGCACTGGATGTACCGATGTTAAAACTACAGAAGAGTGATCGGCTCAGTATAACGATTAGCGCGAAAAACCCCGAACTCGCGGCTCCTTTTAATGTAATGGGAGGCAGCTACGCTGTCGTGGAGAAGGAGAATAGTCTCAGTTCAAATACCGCTGGAGCCAGCGGTCCAAGTTACCTTATTGACCAGCAGGGTAATATTACTTTTCCAATTTTGGGCAATTTCCACCTCGAAGGCCTGACGCTGGAGCAAGTACGCGATATGTTGGCCAAGCGTTTGTCGGATGGCGGCTATATTAAAGATGCCATCGTGAAAGTCGAACTGCTGAATCTCAGGGTCAACGTCATGGGTGAAGTCAACCGTGTGGGCATTATTGATGTGCCGGATGCTCGTATTAATTTGCTGGAAGCAATTTCCAAAGCCGGTGGACTGACCCGAAACGCTGCATCAGATCGCGTGACGGTGATACGGGAAGAAAATGGCGTCCGAAAAAAGATGCTGACCAACGTCGGGTCTCAGGACATCTTTGACTCCCCGGCATACTACCTTCAACAAAATGACATCGTGTATGTGGAGCCTATAGCAGCCGAAAATACGCCGCGTGAAGATCGAAGCTGGCGGTTCACAACCATTGCTACCGGCGTGGTTACGGTCATATTGACGGCCATAAATCTGCTAAAATAACGGATTGAGAAATGAAAACAACACACTATAATCAATTACAGAAGGACAAATCGATCAATGTGCTGGATGTTTTGGCACATCTGCTTTACCATTGGAAATGGTTTGCATTGTCCATTCTCTTATTTGGATCATACTATTATTATCAGTACGCAAAATCACCCTTTATCTACCGTAGTGCAGAGACGATCATCATTAAAACACCGATGAATACACCGCGTACGGCCCGGATTTCCCGCACGAATGAAGCCTACAACTCCATTAGTGTGGCTAGTGAGATCCTACAGCTCAAATCCAAGGAACTGATGCGGCAGACCGTTACCCGTATTGGTGCCGAGATGAGCTATACAGTAGGCGATGGGTTGCGACGCAAGGAACTTTATACAGCAAGTCCGATTAAGGTAATTGTTCCACAAACAAAACCCGAAGATTCCTTTTCCTTTACGGTCACTCCCGTTGGTGGCAAGGAAGTTGTTTTGAGTAACTGGAGCGAGGGTGATGCCGCACTGGAGGTTGATGCTACCTTAGACAAACCTGTCAACACACCCTTTGGGCAGGTCATTGTACAGTCGGCGCTAAAGCCCAATAAAGCGCTTCCGCAGCAAGAGGTTAAAGTGGAGAAGTTTGCCCTAGAGGGTATGGTCAATTACTTTATTTCGACTATTTCCATCACCCAGATGGAGGAAGATGCTTCATTACTGCAGATTGTTGCCGAAGATACCAATCCGCTGCGCGCGACAGCCCTGATTGCGGAGATGATCAACGTGTACAATGAAGTTGCTTTGCAGGACAAAAACCAGATTGGGGTAAATACCGCTAATTTTATTCGTGAAAGACTGGCCATTATTGAGCAGGAACTAGGATCTGTAGAATCGAGTATTGAAGATTTGCGGACACAAAACCAAGGAATGGATGCTTCCACGGTCGGAACAGCCTATTTTGAGGACAGCAGATTGTATCAATCCGAGCGCAACAAGGTCGAGACAGATATCAATCTTGCGCAGATGATGCGTGGTTATCTGTCCGATGGCAGTAAGAAGAATGAACTTATCCCAAATAATACAGGACTGGTAGATGCCAGTGTCGAAACACAGATCAACGACTACAATACAACTTTGCTTCGGCGCAATCGCCTTATCGAAGGTAGCAGTGATGCCAATCCGGTGGTTCAGGATTTAGATCGGGCTCTCCAGGCCATGCGGGGTAATATCGGGCGGGCAGTGGATAACGCAATCGGTGGATTAAAGATCAAAGCCGGCAACATGAAGAAAGAAGAGAATGTTGCCCGAGGCAAAGCGATGCAGGTACCGCAAAAGCAACGGGTTATGTTATCGGTAGAGCGGCAGCAAAAGGTCAAGGAAGAACTTTATCTGTATTTACTTAACAAGCGTGAGGAGAATGCCATTAACCAGGCCATGACCGAAGATAATATCCGCGTTATTGATCCGGCAATCGTTTCCTTTGATCCTGTTGCCCCGAGCAGAATGAGGAAGCTGGGCTTAGGTATGGCAATTGGTTTTATACTGCCAGCCATTGTGATTATGACCCTTTCCATTCTGGATACCGGCGTACGGCGTCGTCAAGATATTGAGGAAGCCATTGATGTGCCCCTTTTGGGTGAAATTCCCTTGGCCACTAACAAGCGTACATCCCAGAACAATATTTTGGTGAGTGCCATGGGCAGAGACCCGCTCACGGAGGCCTTCCGCATCCTCCGCACCAATATGAGCTTTATGGCGAGGGAGGGTAAACATCCCCAGACTATTACTCTGACCTCTTTTATTCCGGGCGTTGGAAAAACATTCACCTCACTGAATCTATCGAGTACCCTGTCTTTTTTAAATAAAAAAGTTATTGTTGTCGATATGGATCTACGCAAAGGAACATTAAGTGAGCGCATGGGCATTATACACGGTAAGGGATTGAGCCATTATTTATCCGATGTAAACCTCGAACTAGAAGAGATCATTCATTACAACTTGCATGGAAAAAATGTTGACTATATCTCCATCGGTATGGAAGCCCCCAATCCGGTCGAGCTACTGCTCAGCAAAAGATTGGACCAGTTGATCAGCGATTTGCGTAACCGATATGATTACATCATTATCGATGGCGTGCCAACAGGTATTGTGGCCGATGCCACTGTGGTAGACCGTGTGTCTGACCTTACTTTATTTGTGATCCGCGCTGGTAAGATGGATAAACGGCAGTTGCCAGAAATCCAAAAAATCTATGCAGAAAAGCGCCTTTCCAATTTGGCAATTATTCTGAATGGACTCAAATTAGGGCAGTCTGGGTATGGTTATGGCTATGGTTACGGCTATGGTTATGGTCGTGAAGAAGGACAAAATAGTTGGAGAAAAATAGCTCGGTCTATTCGAACGATCTTTACCCGTAAAATCAAGCATTAATGGAAGAGTGCTGTTTTTATGTAGTTATGAAAATATTTTTTTTGATTGAAGAAAACTTTGGAGGTGTCTAGGGGGAATAAATTCCTTTTGTTGAATTTAAAGCGTGTTTTCTTTTTTCGTAATGTTCGGAAACAGAAAGTTTCAGTTAATGGAAATTTGAAATCAGAAAAATTCTGTCAAAATTTGTTCACTGTCCTTTTGCGTTCTATTCGAATGTCTTACAAGATGATGGACTATTGTAAGCGTTCTTTCAAATATTGACAAAGCAAAGGAATAGGTTTTGATTATTTGATGTCATATTTGGATCATGCAGCCGTGACCGGACCACCCGGTTGGTCGCGGCTTTTTAAAACGTTCTACAGTAAGAATCAATTATAATGAAAGATAGAAAAGCCTTTATGTTACAGGTTGCGCGGGAAGTACTCACAGGAAGGATTTCGGTGCAAGAGGCCATGCAACGCAGCAATGTCAAAGATAAACGTACCATTGTGAGCTGGTTGAAGCGAGCGATAAAAGAAAATAAACCGGGCAAGGTGATGGAGTTAACTCTCGAAAATTATTGCTATCAGGAAGATTTAAATGTTCATTCGAACGAAGAAAAAATCACCAAACTGGAATCCGAACTGGAGGGAGCCAAAAAGCGAAATTTAGAGCTATTACATTTTCAAAAGATACTAACCAATAAAATTAACGACCTTGAAGTATTGATACAGTATGCCGAAACAACACATAAAATCGACATTATGAATGTCAGAAGAAAAAAAACCAGATAGTCAAGCTGTTTTAATCCAGATAAATACGTTGGTGGCATCTGTCTGCCAAATGAAGGTCGTGTGTCACAAATAAACACAATTTATGTTTGCCATATTCCAGTAGACGTTGTATCAATGTATCAGCTGTGCTACGGTCCAACGCCGAAGTGATCTCATCGAAGAGCCATATATCACCATTATGCATTAAGCCTCGGGCTATGGCAATTCGTTGCGCCTGTCCTTCCGATAGGCCAATACCAGACTCACCGATTTGGGTATCTATACCGTCAGGAAGATCAAATACAAATTCGGCACAGGCGATGCGCAGCGCTTGCTGTATATCCAGTTGCCCATTTTCTTTAACATGTAGCAACATATTTTCCCGTATTGTGCCGCTGAACAAAGAATTACCCTGCGGTATATAAGCAAAGTTGATGCGATGGCTAGCGGTCAGCGGCCTTACGCCATCTTTGTCGACAAGCGATATCTCTCCCTTTTCAGCTTTCAGCAGCGCCAGCAATAAACGGATCAATGTTGTTTTTCCTTTTCCACTCGGTCCAATGATAGCGGTGGGCTCACCCACCTTTAAGGAAAGATTTAAATTTTGTAAGACCCATTTGTCTTCATATCTAAAAGAGAGGTCGTTGATGCGCAGTTCCTGCGTTTCATGAAGACGTTGTTGTGTCACTTGAGGTTCGATTTCACCAGCCTGGAGTTCCAATAGGCGATCCGCAGAGACGCGGAAGCGGACAAAACCGGGGATGTAAGCGATAAGTGCTAGAATGGGTGACTGTATCCGGGCAACCAGCTGCAAAAAGGCAGTCATCGTTCCGAAGGAAATTTGTCCGGCCTGCAAGCGATAGATCCCCCAAATAAAAGCGACGAGGTAACCGGCATTCATGGCCACTTTCATAGCACCTTGGGTGTAGGTAGAGAAGTTGAGCTGCCGTATTTTTAGCCTAAAAAGTTGCTCTTGGCTTTCGGTCAATTTTGCTCTTCTTTTAGGAAAAGCACCCATCGCCCGGATGAGCAGGCGAAAGCGCAGGTTCTCTTGCAGCACTTTGGAGAAATTACTTTCTTCCGCTTTCACTTCCTTGCTGAGTTTGCGCATTTTGCGGAAATAGAGTTTCGAAAAAACGAAGAGCGGTGATATCGCCAGAATCATCAGGGCCAGCATTGGGTCCATATACCAGAGGAAGCCGACCGAGGCCAGTAATTGGATTGCGGTCAATATAAAAGACAAGCATGTATTGGCGATTGTATTGGCTACTTCCTCGCAGTCTGTCTGAATACGGATCTGAATGTCACCTGTATGCCAGTTTTTGATCAGCTTCCAGATGGATAGCATCTGTGCGTCGAGCATAGTTCGTTGCAACTCTAGTGTAAGCATCAGCTTAATCCGTTCCATCAGACGTCCGGAGTACCCTTTAATGCCGACATTCAGGGCAATAGCGCCAATGATACCTAGTAACAACCATTTTAGCGGAAGTTCACCTGGAGATGTTGCTGTATCAACGGCTTTTTTGGATAGGTATACAAAAACTAAAGAGAGCACAATACAAATCAATTCCAATATGAAATAAAAGAACAGTTTGCTTCGATATCCTTTGCTGATCGACCAAGCCCAGTACAAGTGTTGTTTCAAACTGCTGCTATTCATGTCATCTAAGTGATTGCCTCATCAATGCGTAAGTTTACTATCCAGGTAGTTTTCATTCTTCCAGCAGTCCCTGTTTTTGGAAATCTTCGAGTAAAATTGCTGCATCGGATTGTGCTTGTTCTTTACTGACCTCATAATTTTCAACGAGTAACTCCACGATGGTATCCGTTTCAAAATCTTTACCCTTGAGTTCTTCCCAGAGCCAGGCCGCCGAGCTGTTGAGCGTATATACTGTTGACAGGTCGACCATATCTTGGTTGGGGTCTACAATCAAATGATCTGAACCGATGGTTCTCAAAATTAAATCCGTTCTTAACTTCATAAGGTTTAAAATATAATAATAAGTGATAGCTTGATTCAGGCTATGGTATCAAACATAAATAAATTGTGCCTTAAATACAATATAAAAGACTCGTATTTAAGGCACAATTTTAAATTTTATTTCAGTGCTTGTCCGTTTTGTTGCTTTGAAGTTCAAATATGATTTTACTGTTGCCTGAATGCTCTAATGGTGTCACGTAGACCCTCCTTTGCTGTTTTAGGCAAGCGCTCGATTGCCAGAGCAACTTTTATTTTTTTATTTGAAACAACAAGGTTGCTTGTCAATTTTTTCAAGCGCCATGTATTCAGAGGGAAAGCTCTACTATGGTCGCCGATCTTTGATAAAAAGGAAACTATACGCTTTGGCAGTGGAAAACAAGGAATTTTTAAGCCTGTTTCCTGTTTCATGATATTTACAATTTCATTGGACGATAAAGTTTCATCGTCGGATAGGTGATAGATTCCTGAATTTATCTTTTCATTTTGTAAAAGGATCTGTTCAATAAAGTAACAAAAATTGTCAACGGACAGAAATGAGCGTTTATTCTTAAATCGAACTAAGGGATATGGGATTCCTTTACTGACTATAGAGAATAACTGTCTTAAGTTGCCTTTATCGCCAGCACCATGCACCATTGGAGGACGTAAAATAATTAATTTCTTACCTGCAGGTAACTTCTGACTCATTAGCCATTCTTCGGCTGCCTGTTTAGATTTACCATATGGAGAAACGGAGTTATAAGTGGAATTTTCGGATAGGGACTTGGCAGATTCTACCTCTTCGATCGCTGCTAGGGAGCTGATATGAATAAATAAATTTGCCTGCGATGAGATGAATATCTCAAAAGCTTTCTTTGCCAGTTCAAAATTAGCAAAATAGAAATCATCTTCTGTTGCTTTCCCCGTAAAATCGTGCGCTTTACCCACTAAATTTATAACACAGTCCGTTTGAAGATCATCATTTAACCAACTTAGATTTCTCATCGAAACAAATTGACATTGAAACGGATCTTTGAGCTTTTGGCTTAAATGTCCCCCTATAAAGCCGCTATTGCCCCCTAAAACTAGTACTTTCATCTTAATCCCTTAACCCTTTCTTGTATTTATATGGCTAAATAAATATTTAATTATCGTGCCAATACGAATTATGAATATTTCCCTTTATAATTGTTATGCTTATCAATGTTTAGTTCTCTCTAAAACAGTGGTTTATGTTCTTAATTGAGCCTGTCAATAAAAACTTTGGTTTGAAGTACATCTAAACATCGTAAAAAATTTGCCTCATAATTCTAGCCAGAATAATTGCTGCAAATATACATATATTTACTTATTTTAATTTACTCAACGTTAAATCTAACAAGATTGCTACAGTTTGTTGTTAAAAAATTTTAATATTTTATTTCGGTAGCTGATTAGCAATACGACTATTTATTTTAGGGTTATTTATTCTTTGATTGGATATTTTTATCCGATAGCTTTAATAATATCAGGGAGTTATGCGGGAGATCTTGAAATAAATTGTTTAGGTAAGCAAACATAAGGCAAAGCGATGTAAAAATGGCCTGCCGCTGATGGTATTGATTATTTCAATTTAGCGAAAATACGGCGCAGGAAACGGATATGATACCAAGCTAAACCACGTAATCTTGCCCATCTACTTTCGATATCGATAGCAATATCACCATTTTTTGGATAATGCCTAGAGGCGACAGCGATCACATCTGCTGCTGTTATATACTCGCGGAGGACAAGATTTCCATCGCCTGCCAATATATATTGACCGTTTTTTTTGCTCACAAGACGATGGAAGACAAATTTATCTTTGTCTTTAACGAGTACATTGCAGCCTAAAGCGAGTGATTGTCCCTGGTATACGCTTAGCACGACCGAGTCGCCATCCTGGATAAAAGGACGCATGCTTCCGCCTTTGATTCGAATACGCACTTCTTTACCTTCGCCGAGTATGCGCTGCACCTCTTTAAAATAGTCTTCGTTTGAAATGATCCGTGTTGTGTTATCACTTGTGTTTTCGGACATCGGTTATTGGTTGTTTTTAACAAAATATGCAATGACCTGCTGTAAATAGGTGTCTTTCAATAGAACCTTTTTGTTTTCATTCAGAAGATAAATCGTCGGGGAAGCTTTTAGGTCGTATAAATTAAAGGATAATACTTTGCTTTCACTATCAAAGCCGTTGATCCATTGATCAGCTAGCTGCGACTGGTAGTTTTTCCACTTGGTGCGATCTCCCCATGGGTCGATAGCGAGTACCTGCACCTGTAATTGTGTAAAGAGTTGCACCAATTGGGGGGTATCACGTAGTTGCTGGATCGTTTCTTTACAATGCGAACAGTCAGGATCGTAAAAGATCAAAAAGGTATACTTAGCTTTTGTATCCGATAGCTTTTGTTTTTTACCGTTCACCAATTCATAACTGAAATCTTCGGCGGTTTGTCCCTCTTTATTTCGGAGTACCAATTTATAAGTAGGTCTATAGGCTTCTTTTTCAAGATCAGAAAGTAAATCTGTTTTAATCAGATAGCGTAATACGGATTCGTAGATTATATCGTTGCGCATAGGCGAATTGCCGTCATATAGGTAATGCTCGTATTGCTTAATGAAATAATCGAAGCTGCTTCTGTTGACTTTTGCTTTGTCCAGCATGAGGCTTACTGCGCTATCTCTTGTCGCTGAATCAGGTACTTGTGCCAATAATTGAAGAAAATCGGCAAGTTGCTGTTCTCCTTTTTCCGGATTTTTCACTTGGGCAGTATCCTGCATCTCAAATTTGTCCCAAAAGTGGAATAAAGTGCTATCTGCAGAACTCATTGGTTTTGAATTTTGCTGTACAATGTCATTTTTTTGCTTTTCTGTTTTTTTATTGTCCTTACAGGAGCAAAGGAATAACGACATTACACTTATGGAGAGCCAGAGGCTATAGATTAGAGATTTCATTTAATTTATGCTTAACTTTACGAAGTTAATAAAACTTCATGATTCTACTTGAATGAATCTATTTCTATTCTGCAGGTTTTTATTGATCAGAAGAATAATAATTCAATGTTTTTAATAGCTTGAATAAGTATATAAGAGCGAAGCGAGGAGGAGTGCATTTAAATTTAAACACCGATTGAAGAGGAAAAAGTAGCAAATACTGGTGTAACCTCGTTATGATGTCTTGATAAATCCTTTCGCTAATTAAGGCAAATAGGCGGAGAAAAGGCAATGACGACCTTTGTAAGGTAAATTTTTAAACCATTTAATTAAATAGTTTTACTAATTTTGCGGCAAAATGCCGACGTATCGAATGAAAAGAATAATATTATGGTTATGTATAGCAGGTTTTGTGGGAACAGCACATGCACAGACCAATCCTGCGAATATAAAAGTTGATAATCTTAATGACGCACAGATTGAGCAGTACGTTAAACAGGCAGCATTAATGGGCTATGATGAAAGTCAGCTGGATAGTTTTGCCCGTGCGCAAGGCGTGTCTGCTGTTGAAGTTCAGAAGCTAAAAGATCGTTTGGTGAAAATTAGACGTAAGAAACAGCAGTCTGACCAGCAGGGATCATCTAGACTGGCCGATAATAGTCAGCGTGTTGGCCGCCAATTGGGGAATTCTGCAGCAGATTCACTTCAAAATAAACAACAGAACAAACTAGATTCCGTTCAAAATGAAGATGGGAAGTTAAGGATTTTTGGGTCAGATCTTTTTAGAAATAATACGATCACATTTGAGCCCAACTTACGCATGGCAACACCAAGTTCCTATATCATCGGGCCAGATGATGAAATCTTATTGGACATTACAGGAGATAATGAAGCATCGTATAAACTTCCTGTCAGTCCAGATGGAACAATTAAGGTGGAATATGTAGGACAGATCAATGTTGCCGGTTTATCTATAGGGGCAGCAAAAAGCAAGATCGAACAACGCTTGAGCGGTACATATCCAGCCTTACGTTCTGGAAGGACTCAGGTGAGTGTGACTATTGGGAACATTCGTACCATTCGTGTTACTTTAACAGGAGCCGTTACAAAACCTGGAACTTACAGCCTCCCATCTTTGGCCACTGTATTCAATGCCCTTTATGCCTCAGGAGGTCCCAATAAAAATGGTACCTATAGAAATATTCAGGTAATCCGCGGTAACCGTGTCGTGAGCACGATCGATGTATATGATTTTTTGGCAAATGGTATACAGCAAGGTAATATCCGTTTACAAGATCAGGATATTATTCATATCCCAGTATATGGTGCCCGTGTGCAGTTCGAAGGAGAAGTTAAGCGGCCTGCGATTTTTGAAACGGTACCGGGAGAATCGTTGTCAGATATTTTGCGTTATGCTGGAGACTTTACGGAAAATGCCTATAATGCCAAAATTAAAGTTCTTCAGACAACCGGCCGGGAGCGCAGTGTTCAGGATATTTATGCGGATCAGTTTGCGAATTACGTGCCCAAAGGCGGCGATCAGTATATCGTAGAGCCTATATTAGAACGTTTTGCCAATAGGATCAGTGTTTTAGGCGCGGTATTTCGTCCGGGGATCTTTGGTTTAGAACCAGGCATGACATTGAAACAGGTCCTTGAAATGGCAGACGGTCTGCGTGAAGACGCTTTCCTGGAGAGAGGTATCATTAATCGTCTGAAAGCAGATAATACTTCTGAACTGATTAATTTCAATGTGCGTGAAGTATTGGCCGGTACGGTTGCGGATATTCCTTTGAAAAGAGAGGATAAAATAGAAATAGCCTCTATTTTTGATTTAAGGGATGAATATAAGTTTACTGTTCAGGGAGAAGTTCGTTTTCCTGGCGATTTTCCATTTGCGAGCAATGCTACATTGGAAGATATTATTCAAATGGCTGGAGGACTTACAGAAGCGGCTAAGAATGCCCGTGTGGAAATTGCCAGACGCATAAAAAATCTTGATGTAAGTGATCATCGTTCGTCAAAAACCATTTTGGTCGATATTAAAGATGGTGTTCTGATGGATCCAGCTGTGACATTACAGCCTTATGATGTCATCTCAATCTTAGGCGATGCGGGGTTCCGTACCCAACGTCAGGTAAAAATCGAAGGCGAGGTATTGTATCCGGGCCTTTATACGATTGCACGTGAAGACGAACGTATTTCGGATATCATTAAAAGGGCGGGAGGATTGACTCCTTATGCTTATACGGAAGGAGCTTCGCTGAAACGTACCGGGATGTCTAAGTTGAAAGCAGAAGAGAAAAAGGAAAAAGAGCGTTTGCAAAATCAATTGCATAAGGATAGTCTAGCGGATAGCGAATCTACATCGAAGCAAGAAGCCGGAGAGCTGGACGAAGACAATAAGGATAACTCAAGGGCAAAAAGTACGGCTTTGGCAAAAGTATCTCAACAAGGGATGTCAGCTTCGGATATTGAGCCAAGCGATCTTGTCGGAATCGAGTTGAATACAATTTTGGCTAATCCGCACCAGCGAGGCGATTTATTGGTTTTGGATGGTGATATTATTAGCGTGCCAAAAGAATTGGAAACAGTTAAAGTTGCAGGGGAAGTGTTGAATCCCAACAATGTCGTGTATGTCAAAGGAAAGAATCTTAAATACTATATTAACCAAGCCGGCGGATTCACGGATAATGCGCTAAAGAAGCGTGTTTTTGTGCAGTATGCAAACGGTGCTGTTAAAGGAAAAGACGGAGGATATCCAGATGTGAAACCGGGAGCGGAAATTATTGTTCCCAAAAGAGCTCCCCGAGAAAGACTTACCTCGCAGGCCTGGGTGGGTATTGGAGCTGGGGTCGCATCTACTTTAGCTATTATTTTAAGCTTATTCAAATAACCTATGGATAGAAAGAATAATGAAGAAGTGATAAGCTTTAGGGATCTTCTCCTTGGTTTTAAAGGTTGGATGCGGTATATCCTTTCCAAGTGGTACTTTTTTATCATTGCCGTTTTAATTGGAGGAAGTATCGGCTACTTCTATGCCAAATCCCAAAAGCCGACCTATACGGCGAGCACGACATTTGTATTGGAATCTGGAGAAGGAGGAGGTAATTCTGGTGGACAGATTGCAGGCCTGGCGGCACTCGCAGGCGTGAACTTGGGCTCATCTGGTGGTGATATTTTTCAAGGAGACAATCTTTTTGAGTTGTACAAGTCGCGAAAGATGATCGAGGCGACGTTATTGTTGCCATCGCCGAGCGATAGTTCTATGCTTATCTGGGATCGTTATTTGACTATGATCGATGCACGTAAACGTTGGAAAGCCCAGCAACCAGCTCTTCTTGAACTTGACTTAAAAAAAACTGTGCCAGCACAGCTGATCCGAAGCCGTGATAGTTTATTACAAAAAGCAGTGCTGGATATCAACAAAGATTATTTAGCAGTCGGTAAACTTGATAAAAAATCTTCTTTGATCAAGGTTGATGTCAATTCGACAGACGAGATTTTTTCAAAAGAATTTAACGAGGCGCTGGTGGCTCAGGTCAATGATTTTTATGTAAAGACAAAGACGAAAAAATCATTGGATAATATTGCTATTCTACAGCAAAAAACAGATTCTGTTCGGTCGGTTATGAATGGGAATATTGCGACGAGTGCAGTGACAATCGATGTTACTCCTAATCTAAATCCGACTAGGCAGGCTCAGCGTCTGATTCCTACACAGCGCTCACAATTTTCTGCAGAAACAAATAAAGTGATTCTAGGGCAGATGGTGCAGAATTTAGAATTATCTAAAATGGCCTTAATGAAAGAGTCGCCATTGATACAGAAAGTTGATGAACCTATTTTTCCGCTTTTAGTAGAACGGCCCAGTGGGTTAAAAACTGCTATAATTTTTGCATTCGCAGCCGCATTCTTAACATTTGTTGTGTTAGTTATTAAAAGGTGGTATACTGAAATTTTAAAAAATTAACGAAATACTAAATAATGAATTTAGATAATAAATCGATACTGATCACAGGGGGGACGGGATCGCTTGGCAAAGCATTGGTAAAACATATTACGAGCAATTATCCTGAAGTGAAGCGATTGGTGATATTCTCGCGAGATGAACAGAAACAGTTTCAAATGGCACAGGAATACCCTAATGATCAATACCCTCAAATTCGTTTCTTTATCGGAGATGTGCGGGACAAGAAACGGCTCGTAAGAGCAATGAAAGGGATTGATTATGTTATTCATGCCGCAGCGATGAAGCATGTTCATATTGCCGAATATAATCCCGATGAATGTGTCAAGACAAACATTCACGGGGCTCAGAATGTGATTGATGCTTGTTTGGAAACTGAGGTTGAACGTGTTGTTGCTTTATCGACGGATAAAGCCTGTGCACCAATTAATTTATATGGAGCGACTAAGTTGGCTTCCGATAAACTATTTGTTGCCGCAAATAATATACGCGGCAACAATCCAATTAGATTTTCTGTCGTGCGATATGGCAATGTCATGGGATCAAATGGGTCTGTAATACCTTTTTTTATGAATAAGAAAAAAGAAGGTGTTCTTCCAATAACAGATCCACATATGACCCGCTTTAATATCTCGTTACAGGGCGGTGTGGACATGGTGATGCATGCCTTATTTCAAGCATGGGGTGGGGAAATTTTTATACCAAAAATTCCGTCATATCGTATTACAGATGTTGCGGAAGCTGTTGCTCCGGAATGTGAGCATCGCGTTATTGGTATTAGACCGGGAGAAAAGATTCATGAAGAAATGATCACGCCCTCGGATTCATTTTATACCTACGATTTAGGAAAATATTACACCATTTTACCAGCAGTTCCGAAATGGAAATTATCCGATTTTCTTGAAGCTTTCCAGGGCAGCAAAGTAGAAGAAGGATTTGCTTATACTTCTGGTGCTAATACCGTGTGGGAAACTGTTGACAGCTTACGCACGTTAATTAAAGAGCATGTTGATCCATCTTTTGAGCTATAATTATGTCCAATCAAGTTATTCCATACGGCAGACAGCATATCACAGAGGAAGATATTCAGGTCGTTATTGATACCCTAAAATCTGATTATTTAACACAAGGTCCCAAGATCAAAGAATTTGAAGATAATTTCGCATCTTATGTAGGAGCCAAATATGCAGTCGCGGTCGCTAATGGTACCGCTGCATTGCATCTATGTGCTCTGGCTTTAGACGTGAACAAGGGAGATAAGGTAATTACCACTCCGATTACCTTCGCTGCTTCGGCCAATTGCGTTCGTTATTGTGGCGGAGAAGTTATTTTTGGTGATATTGATCCAAAAACTTATTTATTGAATATAGATTCTGTTAGGACACTATTGAAAGAATCTCCAAAAGGGACTTATAAAGGAATAATTCCAGTTGATTTTGCAGGGCGCGCGGTCAATTTGGAAGAATACAGAAAACTTGCTAACGAATATGATCTTTGGATTATTGAAGATGCTTGTCATGCGCCGGGTGGATTTTTTGTTGATTCACATGGTGAAAAGCAATTTTGTGGAAACGGCAACCATGCAGACTTGGCGATCTTTTCATTCCACCCTGTAAAACATATTGCATCCGGTGAAGGAGGGATGATAACAACGAATGATGAAACGTTATATAAGAAATTATTAACATTACGGACACATGGTATTGTAAAAGACAATGATCTTTACGAAAATACGGTGGCCTTTGCAGGTGGTGATGAATCCTATCCGTTGTGGTATATGGAAATGCAGACACTTGGTTATAATTACCGTATTACAGATTTTCAAGCGGCATTAGGTAATAGCCAATTAAAACGAGCTGATGAAGGCATTGCCATCAGAAGGATGATTGCAGACCGTTATCAGGCTGCATTTGCGGATTTACCTTATATAAAAGGACAGTCTGGTTCTATTGAGGGCCATGCTTATCATCTGTATATTTTAGAGGTAGAAGACCGATTAGGGCTATATAATTTCTTGAGAACCAAAAATATATTTGCACAGATACATTATATTCCTTGTCATTTAATGCCATATTATCGTGAGTTTGGATGGAAAGAGGGAGATCGTCTGCAGGCTGAACAGTATTATAAACATTGTATTAGCCTTCCGATGTATCCAACTTTAACAGAAGCAGAACAGGAATATGTTATTGAGGAGATTAAAGGGTATTACAAATGAATGTTAAGTTAGCAATTTGGGGTGATAGAATTGGGCCTGACATTGGACTTACACATTGGATGCTTCATTTTAGGTTTCTGACAAATTTTTTTTTTGCTGGGTAAATTTGGTCGGGTCGGGACGAATTTCCAGATACGACCTTATGTAAGCATTGTTGGCGGCAAAAATATTCTTATTGGCAATAATGTTACCTTACGTCCATTTACTCAGATACATGCTGGTAAAGATGCCCAAGTGATTATCGAAGATGACGTGTTGATTGCTCCCGGTGTATTTATCACAACCAACCAGCATAATTTTGAAGATATTCTAAAACCGATTCGACTTCAAGGAGGTAACTCAAGTGATATTCATGTTAAGAGCGGTGCATGGATTGGCGCAAATGCGATCATTATGGACGGAGTAACAATTGGGCGCAATAGCGTAGTTGCAGCTGGAGCTGTAGTGACGAAAAATGTCCCTGATTTTTGTGTTGTCGGTGGTGTGCCTGCTAAGGTAATCAAAATGCTCACTTGAAACCATTATGATTTATTCAAACGCGTGAGGGAATGAATAAAATCTGATCGCTTCATCACGAATGAGAGACAAACCGAGTGATACAAGCTCATTGATACCCATGAGACTAACACTTATAAATACTTTAAACGGATGAAAAATATTTGTATTATTCCTGCGCGTGGCGGAAGTAAACGAATTCCTAGAAAAAATATAAAGAATTTTTTGGGAAAACCTATTATGGCTTATTCAATTGAAGCGGCTGTAAATTCAGGATTGTTTACCGAAGTCATGGTGTCAACAGATGATGCAGAAATCGCAGCAATAGCTCGTCAATATGGTGCCAAGACACCTTTTCTTAGATCTCCTGAAAATTCTGATGATTATGCTAGTACCACTGCAGTTATTAAAGAAGTCCTAGCAGCATATGCCGGCTTAGGGGTTTACTTTGATGCTTGTTGCTGTATTTATCCCACGGCTCCGTTGATTGATGCTGGTAATCTAATTCGGGCGAACGATTTGCTCCTTGAAGGTGCTGGTGATCTGGTGATGACTGTGGTTGCTTATAGTTTTCCTATCCAAAGGAGCTTACTAATTAACTCTTCCCGGAAACTCGCCTATAAGTATCCTGATCAACGCTTAATGAGGAGCCAGGATCTTGAGCCGAGCTATCATGATGCGGGGCAGTTTTATTTTTTCTTAGTCAATGGATTTCACACTAGAGCGGGGATTATGAGTGATAGTGCTGTTCCTCTGATACTGTCCGAAATGGATGTACAGGATATTGATAATGAATCCGACTGGATGATAGCTGAATTGAAAATGAAATTAAGATCAACAAATTCGTGACATGATGAATATTGGAATATATGTAGAGGGGGGACATTATTTAGGATTGGGCAATGTGTATCGTATGATTTCATTGGCTAAATCCTTAATGAAAGAATCTTATATCCAGGTCTATTTTATAACGACAAGTGATGAGTCCATTTGTGAATTAATTCAGCATCATGGTTTTGCTCATGTCATCAAGGAAGCTGATCTAAACGGTGTATCCAACGCTTTGCAGCCGCTAAATTTAGCGGTATTAATTGTTGATGTTTTAAATATAGATATTCTATTTATCAAAACCATAAAAGCGAGGTACCCAGTTCAGGTTGTTCTTTTCGGAAATAATAACGAAGCAAATCATGTGTCGGATCTTGTTATAAATGCAATTATCTCGACAGTGCAGTTCCGCAATGAAAATTATATTGATCGTTATCATACGCATTACTTAAAAGGGCCAAAATATCTGACATTACGAGATGAATTTGAATTTCAGGGATATCAATATTCGAATGCGATAAAAAAAATTTTGCTCCTTTTTGGAGGTAGTGATCAGGCCAATTTGAGTTTTAAAATTTTAAATGATTTATTGGCAGATGATCGTGTAAAGCATTTAAAGTTTACTGTTGTTACTGGTGCAGCATATAGCAATGAAGCTAGTTTAGCAAGATTTAGTTCGATGGAGAATGTTCGTATATTAAAAAATATTACTAACGTCAATGAAGTTATGCTTTCGAGCGATTTCTTATTTACATCAGCAGGGACCTCTTTTTTTGAAGGTCTCTATTTGGGAATTCCTTCGGTAGCATTTTTTCAAAATGATGCACAGAAAGATGTGTTTGGCAATTTTTTTAACACGTTTGATTATGAAGAAGTTCCTTCCGTTGTAGAGCTTATGTTGGCCGTTTATGGAAATTATGAATGTTTTTGTAAAGGGATAGCGGATTTGGAAGTCGGCATCGGGAAAAAAGAAATAGTAGAAACGATATTAAATTTGAAGAAATGATTATAGTTATAGGTGGCACAGGCTTTATAGGTGCCTATTTAGTCGATGAGTTGTTAAAAAACGGAAAAAAGGTCTTTGTTACCGGGCGCAATAAGGCGGTATTGGACCATTATAAAAATATTGGAATAGATTCATGTTATTTGGATCTGAGTGACCGTTCATCATTTGAGCAATTGCCTAGCACGGGGATTGAAGCAGTTGTTCTTTTAGGGGCACATTTGCCGGCAAATGTACAGGACTACGATCCTCAGGATTATATTGATATTAATATTACGGGAACATTGAATGTGCTGGAGTTTTGCCGCACGAATCATATTGATACAGTTATTTCAACAACATCCTATTCTGATGTGCGGACATTATGGGTGAAGGATACCCCAATTGACTCGGATGCACCACGCGAAGCGATGTTTAAAGGAGATCATGCTGTCTATTCGATTTCAAAAAATGCAGCAACGGATCTAATCGTACATTATAGTGAAGAATATGGGATCAACGGCAGCGTTTTTAGATTGCCGCCTGTATATGGCTATGGCCCCCACGCTGTCATTTACGTGGACGGCAAATATTATAAATCCGGATTTCAGGTATTTTTAGAAAAGGCCATGGAGGCTGAAGATATTGAAATATTTGGTGATTACACCGCTTCCAGAGATGTTGTTTATGTCAAGGATGTTGTTCAGGCATTTGTGAAAGCAATTGCTACTAAAAATGCACGAGGAGTTTATAATATTACTTCAGGTATATCCACTTCATTGGTCGAACAGGTTGAAAATATTGTCGCGGTATTTGGGCCAAGCGACAGAAAATCTAACATTAGCTTAAATACAGATAAGCCAAACAGCAGTTCAAGTTATATTTTTGATATTTCAAAAGCAACGAAAGACTTTGGTTATTTGCCCCAATATGTGCCATTTACCAGGCTTTTGGAAGACTATAAAGCGGAAATGACGAGTAAGAAATTTGATTTTTTAATTAATTCCAGGATAAAATCATGAAAGAAAAAATTCTGATACTTGGGGCTGGTATGATTCAGGTACCCATCATAGAAAAAGCTAAGCGCTTGGGATATGTTGTCCTTGTATTAGATGGAAGTGCTGAAGCTCCGGGCATGAAGCTGGCAGATTATAGCTTTGTTATTTCAACTTTAGATGCTGAATCTGCATTACAGATTGCTATTGAACATCAGGTAGATGCAGTTATTACAACTTCAGATTATCCGGTTAATGTGGTGGCGATGCTATGTGAGAAACTCAATTTGATCGGGATAAGCCCATTTGCTGCTGAAGTATGTACAAATAAATATTTACAGCGCAAATTGGCCCTTCAATTTGGTATTAAGTGTCCACAGTTTGTTAAGCTAAATTTTAATCATTTATCAGCTTATACTGTTCCTTTCAGTTACCCCGTCATTGTAAAACCATTGGACTCGTCTGCCAGTAGAGGTATTACGATTGTCTATGAAGAATCTGCTTTAGCAGATGCCTTTGTGCAGGCAAAACGTTATAGCCGGACCGATGAATTTTTGATAGAAGAATTTATTGAGGGAAAAGAATATAGTATAGAAGGATTAGTACAGCAGGGCCGGTTACATGTATTGGGAATAACAGAAAAATTTTTGGAAGAAGCCGAGGGTATGCTTTTCCCGGTAGAAATAGGCCATGTCTGTTCGGTTGTTTTTGAGGCGTCCTTACAGGAACGTGTTGTGCATTTTGCGGATTCAGTAGTACAGGCTTTTCAAATCGACAATAGTGCATTACATCTGGAGTTTAAGTTATTTAATAATCAGATTTATTTAATTGAATGTGCAGGTAGACCTGGGGGAGATTTTATCGCCTCAGATTTAATCCCGCTGGCGACAGGTATTGATCTATTGGAGGGGCTTATCAAAATTGCTATGGGTCAAGAATTGCGGATCGAAAGGTCGATAGATAGGTATGCCGGTATTAAATTTTTAGATCGGAGCAATTACCATCGTTTGGCGGCTTATTTACAGCAATCTTCTCATGCTTCAATTTCTAGATTTACTATTGAAGCGTACAAAGATGCACCCTTACAAAGTTCATTAGATCGGCTGGGCTATTTTATAGCTTGTGATAAAAATAAAGAAAGGTTAATTGAGATATTAGATGGAAAATAGAAAAAAATTCGATTACACGCAGTTCAAAGAAAATGGGGAGCTGTTCATTATTGCGGAATTATCTGCCAACCATAATAATGAGTTCGATTTAGCGATAAGAACTATTGATGCTATCGCAGCAACGGGAGCAGATGCCGTTAAAGTGCAGACTTTTACACCGGATTCACTTACGTTGGATGTGGATAATGAATATTTCGGGCCTAGAAAAGATGGTCTTTGGAAAGGAAAACGTCCTTATGATCTATACCAAGTGGGAATGCTGCCCTTCGAATGGCATGAGAAATTAAAGAAACATGCAGAATCCTTAGGCTTATTTTTCTTTTCATCTCCTTTTGATTCGAATTGTGTCGAATTTTTGGAAAGTCTGGATGTGCCGATGTATAAAATCGCCTCGGCTGAGATTACAGACATTGATCTTATCAGGTCTGCAGCGAGTAAAGGCAAACCCGTTATTATCTCTACCGGTATGGCAGGGTTGGAGGATGTGGAACTAGCTATTGAAACATGTTTATCCGTCGGTAATGATCAGGTTATCTTATTGAAATGTACCTCTGAATATCCTGCACCAATAGACATGGCGAATCTCTCGACAATACCGATGCTGAGGGAAAAATTTGATGTTGTCGTAGGGGTATCAGATCATACTATGGGCAATATAGTCCCAACTGTAGCTGTTGCGATGGGCGGGCAGGTGATTGAAAAACACATCATATTATCGCGCGATTTGGGAGGCATTGATTCTCAATTTTCGATGGAACCGGACGAATTCAAGGAAATGGTTGATTATGCCCGGATGGCTGCAAAATCTATTGGGAAGCCCCTTCTTGACTTAAGTGAAAAAAATAAGTTGAGAAGAAGGTCTATTTTCGTTGCAGCAGATATATTGGCCGGCGAGGAGCTGTCCATACACAATATGCGCGTTGTTCGGCCCGGTCATGGGTTAGCTCCTAAATACATGAAAGATCTCCTGGGACGCAAAGTAAAATACTCGGTTAAGAAGGGAACACCGTTGGATTGGAATATGTTAATCGAAAATGATAAATAAATTTAAGCAAATAATTACTGCGGTATTTAGAAATAATGTTGTTCTGTATCTATTTAGCAGATATTTTACATTTTTTCTTCAATTTCTAAACTCCTTGTTTTTAGCTAGTAATCTAGGACCCTACTACCTTGGTATATGGGGCTTTTTTAGTTTGTCTCTGCAATATATAGCGTTTTTAAATTTTGGTATTCAACAGTCTAGCAATAACTATCTTTCACTGAAGTTTTCGAATGAAAAATTACGGGGAAAAATAGCGGCCAATACCTTGAATCTATTATTTGTGCTATTTGGTGTTTTGATTCTAGTGGCTCTGGTATTTCGATTGTTTGCATTTGATTTTGCTGAAAAATATCATTTCTCTACCCTGTATATACCTTTATTGGTCGCTGGGATTATGAATCATCTGATTATTTTCTTTTCTAATATATATCGTATCTACGGGAAATTTCTAAAAATTGCATTAAGCCAATCCTTGTCGGTATTCCTTACTTTATTGGTGGTTTGGCAATATAAAGGAGCATATCTTTTAGATATTTTAGTATTGATACAAGTTGCTTCGGCTATTTTTTCGGTTATCTTGTTTTTGATAGGCATGCCATTCAAGATAAAATTCTCGATGAATACCTATTGGTTGAAACGTATCGGTATTAAGGGATTATATATGTTTTTTTATAACTCCTCATTTTATTTTATGATGCTCGCCAGCCGGTCGTTTGTAAGCACTTATTATGCGGTAGAAGAGTTTGGTTACTTTACTTTTGCTTTTACTTTGGCAAATACATTATTGTTATTATTGGATTCGGTAAATTATGTTATTTATCCTAAAATACTCAATCGGTTTTCAAAGATGGATAAAAGTAAGGTTGTTACCGAGCTGGGCTATATTAGATCCTGTTATACAACTTGCACCCACCTGCTGGCTCATATGGCCATCGCACTGTTTCCTTTATTTTTATATCTATTTCCCAAATATGCGGATAGTCAGAATGCATTTCGGCTTTTGATATTGACCATTATTTTGACGACAAATGCCTTCGGTATTTCAGGATTTATTATAGCAAAAGGGAAGGAGCGAAGCTTGGGGCTGATTGCGTTTAGCTGTTTGTTATTGAATTTGGCCTGTAACTATTTACTTGTTGTTGTATGGCATGTCAGATTTGAATATGTTATTCTATCGACTGGTTTAGCCTATCTTGTTTATATTTTTGGGATTAATTATTTTGGATCAAGTCTCATTGGTGATAAGTTAAATTTCCGACAATTGCTTAACTTTACATTTAATGCCAAGCTTTTATTGCCCTATATGTTAAGTTTAATCTTTATATTTTTGAATTGTCCCAATTATTTTTATAGTTTTTCAACCCTGGTGTTTATCGTTCTTAATATCAATAACTTTAAACAGGTCGCGCGGATGATAAAGCGCTTAATTTTGGATCCGAGTATATTTTCTTTAAAATAGATTATGCAAGTATTTTTTAATATGATGCTATTTTTTCTTGAATTAGCGAAGTAGATTTTATGAAATGGTTTAATATGCTACTTTTATTTATCTTGTTCGGGTGCAATAAGAATAAGTATGATTTTGGACAAATCGAGAATGGCTTTAATCAGGTCAATGTATTGACACAGGAAAAAATTTTTGATAATTCTCTTCATTGTGCCTTTACCGATCTCGTCCGTCATAATGGGGCATACTTTTTAGTTTTTAGAAATGGAAGCGACCATGGTGGTTCCAGGGATGGGACAGTTGTCGTATTAAAATCCGACGATCTGAAAGTTTGGGATAGGGTAAAGGAATTTAAGTACTTGTCTCACGATTTGAGAGACCCTAAATTTCTTATTGATCCTAATGGTAAGCTGGTTGTTAGTTGTGTTGGGTTCTTATATTCTGCAACGGGTTATCTTTTAGATCGAAGTTTTCTACTTTTTGATTTAGATCGAGAAAGAAAGGAACCGATCCTAAAGCAAAATGTTGGATTTTGGCCATGGAAGATTGAAAGAGACGGCGATTCCTATTATACTATTGGATATAATAGCACAACAAACATTTTAAACCTGTATGGGGTTTCCTTCGCACCATCATTTAAAGTTTTGTGTAACTTTAATCATTTAGGAACTTCTTTGACTGAGTCTGTAATCAGATTTTATGATGGTAAGGGATATATTGTTGTCAGGTCAAAGGAAAACTTATATATTGGAATAGTGGAGGATCTGACCGATTTGTGTAATATAAAATGGAAGTCCTTTCCAATTGAAGAGTTTGGTGGTCCTAATTTTTTGAAATATAAAAATACATTGTTGATCGCTGGTCGCGAAAATATTGGGCAAGGAAATAGTGCTGCCTATAATAGAACAGTATTGTTAAAATATGATCTTGCTTCAAATGAGATTATTAGAGCAGCGGTATTAGATAGCCAAGGTGATACAGGATATCCCGGGATGGTCATGGATAAGGATATCTTGGTAATGTCTTATTATAGTACGACCGGAGAGAATAAGGCGGCTATATATTTATCAAAGATTAAGATAAATTTTTAGAATGAGAGCAGTTATTGATAAAGCGAAGCAAAAGTTTAAAAGTGTAAATAGATTAAATAGTCTTCTAAATTTTAGTCAAAATAGACTCGTCGAGAGAATCTGTGAATCCCGTAGAGGGATTTCGCTTTTTGACTATGACGCTTTAACAGATTCAATACCCACTAACAAAAGGTTCTTAATACCTGAAAATAACTTATATGGCAATGGATATAAGTTGTTGAATTATAAATCCAAAATAGATTTTAGCAATGCTGGTATTGAACACGGATTTATATTTGGTTCGCTCGTTCAAGATTTTCATTTGAATTCATGGACAAATCATGTTGTTACTTTTTCTGACTATAGAAAAGATATCATACAGAAAAGGATTAAAAAGGATGTTATTTGTGTAGGTCCTTATATACATTATGCAGATTATATTTTGGGCGAAGATGAGTTAATGAAGTTAAAGAATAGCCTTGGGAAAGTTTTGCTGGTTTTTCCGCAGCATTCTATAGCTGGAGTGCATATGAGCTATTCTAGCAATCCCATTATAGACTGCATTAAATCGATTATTTCTGAATTCGATAACGTTGTAATGTGTTTTTATTGGCATGATATCCTGATGAATAAGCATGTCGAGTATGCCAAAAAGGGCTTTAAGATCGTTTCAGCAGGACATTCGAATGATATTTTTTTCTTGGATAGATTAAAGACTATTTTTTATTTATCAGATCATGTTTTGACAAATTCAGTAGGTACACATGTGGGGTATTCGATTTTTATGAATAAGCCTTTAAAGATAATAGAGCAAAAGGTTCAGATCGATATTGAAAAAAAAAATATAGAGGAAGCTACTCAACGTAGTTTAGCCGACAGAGAAAGCCTCTTGGATGTAAAGTCGCATATAATGGATTTATTTAAAGATAGTTCTTTTGATCTAATCACTGGAGAGCAGCGACAGTTTATTGGGAAACTTTTTGGATTTGAATATGCGGAAAGAAGATAACAATCCCCTTGTTTCAGTAATTGTTCCATGTTATAATGCTGAAGCCTTTGTCGAAGAGGCCGTCCGGTCTATCATGACGCAATCTTATTCAAATTTGGAGATCATCGTCTTAGATGACTGCTCAGTGGATAAAACAGGAGATATTCTGAGGCGACTTGAATTGGAAGATAGTCGTATCATTTACAGTAGAAACTCGACAAATCTGAAGTTGATAGAAACATTGAATAAAGGTATTGCGTTAGCAAAAGGAGCGTATATAGCACGGATGGATGCTGACGATGTTTCTATGCCATTACGGTTAGGCAAACAAGTTGAATATCTTGAAGCAAATCCTGATTGTGGCGTTGTTGGTACTTTTGGGGAGTATTTGCATGATAATTTAATTACGGGAAAATTCTGTAAACCAGTCTTGGATCTCCAAATAAAGGAAGAACTTTTTTTTGATTCTCCTTTTATACATCCATCGATCATGATGAGGAAAAGTTTAATGCCAATCTATGATGCTGATTTCTATCAGGTAGAAGATTACGCCTTATGGGTCAAATTAAGTAAGCTTACCAAGTTTCATAACCTCCCTGAAAAATTGATAAAATATAGAGTTTTAAATAGCAGTGAAACCAGGAAATCCCAATCAGATCATCGAGGTAGACATAACGCTTTAAAACGTGTTCATTCTTCGCTTTTTGAGATTAATGATATTGATTTGAACTCGGATGAGATCGACCAGTATACGTATTCCATGTATAAATATAATTTTTCTTCGATAGAGCCTTCTCTATTAAAGACAGTTTATGATAAAGTAGTAGAGAAAACTACACCTTCGGTAAAGATGCGTTTAGCGGAAAGGTGGTTTGCCACTTTTATATTGTCTCGGCATTCTTTGAGAAATTTTATGCTTTATCTCAGTACATCTTATACATACTTGGGGATGATTAGTATTTGTTACAAAAGAATAAAAAATGTATTTTCTTAAGGTATTTTTATTGTTTTTGGTCGTATTCAATTTTCCGATACCAATCGTGTATAATTCGGCTATACTTGCCGTTTTTATAGCTACTTTTTTCTATTTGTCGAACCCCAAGGAAATTACCGCGTTATATGACATTGTCAGAAATAAATTTGTTGTACGGCTGTTAATCATATTTTTATTAATGAATTTTATGGGCTTTGTCCCAGGGTTGGTTCATCTGACACTTGATTTTACAATAATCAAAGCTTACGTTCTTGTCTTGTTTTTATTTCTTGTTTCGGTCTACTTGTACCCGATATTGGTTAAGGGTGTAGCGGAAGAGAAGAGATTTATTTATATCTTATCCTTGTTGATCAGTGTCTTTTTCGTTCAGTCATGCGTGGAAATTGCTGCCTTTGTTAATCCTTCCATAAAAAGTATTGTTTCTTTTTTTCAAAAGGATCTTGTCTCGCAGAAAGATATGGGTGGAATTCGTGCTTTAGCTTTAACAGGTAATCCTTTTTTTGATTTAGCAGCAGGCTTTGGATTAATATTTATCGTATTTACTTTTAGTATTACAATCAATAGTAGCCGCAGGAAATTTTTTTTCATTAAAAAATTCATTTTTTTTTTATCGTTCTTTTTGTTGGAAGCTTTTTTGCTGGAAGAACGGCTTTTGTCGGCTTAGGGATAGCCCTGGTTTTGTATTTCTTTTCTTTTGGATCTCGATTTAAAAAAGGAATAAGTTTTCTTCGGCTTATATTAATTGTAGCTGTTTCGTCTTTTCTTTTATACAATATTCTATTGCCTTTAGAGACGAAAGATATGGTGGAGAATCAGCTGCTTCCATTTGCTTTTGAAGCGGTTTACAATTATATCGATACGGGAGAAACTGGTACAAAGTCAGGAGAAATACTAGACGAAATGTATTTTCCTATCTCTTGGCAAACATTTTTATTTGGTGATGGTATCTACACTGGGAAAGATGGCGCTTATTATATGCATACCGATGCCGGTATAATGAGGAATATATTGTTTTATGGTATTTTTGGGCTTTTGTTTATTGTGTTTGGACATCTGTTTTATTTCCTCAAGCCACTGGGGCGAATCTTTTCCGATATGAAAAAAGAGATTTCTTTTACGAGTGTAAATAAGCTTCTGTTTTTTCTTAGTTTGCTTTTATATACCATCGTTCTTCAATATAAGGGAGAGGTTTTACTCTTTATGCCTATTATTCAAGTTATGTTATTTTATATTTGCTTTTCTTTTGTAGAACGTTCTCGTGAAATTTAAACCGGCAGAAAAATAGTTTATGGTCAGTGTTGTTTTTGTTGTACATACATTTGATGAAAGTCAAATCGGAGGGGTTTTGAAGATTACCAGCATGCAGGCTAATGCCTTAGCCCGGCGGGGGTGGAAAGTGTGCGTGCTCAGTCTGGGGCAAATAACCAGACCAGCTTACAAATTAGATGATAATGTGGAACTGGTCTGTCTTAACCTGAAATATTATGACACCAGGCAATTGAGTGGGATTAAGAAAATATTTTTCTTTTCTAAGTCCTATAGGAGGGTATTGAATTTCGTAAAGACACAACATAATGCTATTTTTATTACCACTTCAGCGCCCATAAACATTCTTTTTAGCTTATTTAAACAACGGTTTAAAGTTTTTGGCTGTGACCATACGGCGACTACCTATAGTAAAAATGGACTTACTTTTGTTGTTAATCTATTAAAACGCAGGTTAGATTGTATGATAGCTTTGACTCCAGAAGATACATTATATTATAAAAACAGTGGTATTACTTCGAAATGTATACCCAATTTTATAGAAAGGGATATCACTGAAAAGAATCATCTCGGGAACGATGTGGCTTTTATTGGCCGGTTTTCAAAAGAGAAAAATCCATTGGGAGCACTTCGTATATTCTATTTGAGCCGCCTTTACGAGAAAGGAGTAAAAATGAAATTATATGGCTATGGGGATTTGAAGCATGATATGTTGACCCTTATTAAAGACTATGACATCCAATCATTTGTTTCGATTGTAGAAGGCGAAAAAGATCCTAATGTGATGTTAAAAGATGTAAGATGCCTGTTGTTAACTTCAGAGATTGAAGGTTTTCCGATGGTTTTGCTCGAAGCGATGAGTAAGGGAATATACTGTATTTCTTACGATGTTGGTTACGGTCCCAAAAATATCATTGAAAATGGCATTAACGGATTTTTGGTTGAGGAGGGGGAGGAGCAGAAAGCGGCCGGCAAACTGGTAGATATATTTAGCGGTTCAGGAGGTTCCAGTCCCGACAAAATCAGGAATTCAATTGATCAATTTTACACGGAAGGGGTTATAGAAAAATGGGAAATTTTATTAAAAGAGTTCTCTCGCTCGTAGGTTCAGCGTTGTTTCTAGGTATTTTTAGTGGTTGTGCATGTGAGCTGAATGTAAAAAGTTTTGGAGCATCAGAGGAATTAGCGGATAATACCGGAGCTTTTCAAAAATGTTTAAGTGTCGCTGTTGAAAAAGGATGTGTTTGTTATGTTCCTAAAGGGACTTACCTTTTCAGTCAAGATCTTTTTCTGCCAAGCAGGAGTTCGCTGATTGGTGAAGGAGAGGCTTCTAAGCTTGTATTTAATAAAGGAGGTATTCGGGGATATAAAAATGGAAGTCCTAACTTCTATTATACCAATAATTATAATAATGAAGTGGTGCCTAAGGAAAAGTATACACAGCTTAAGCAAATTGTGAATAAGGGGGGAGCGCGTATTGAGGTGGTTGATTCAGGTTTATTTAAGGTTGGTGATGATATTATCATGTTCAACAACAGGTTGGATAGTTGGACAATTCTGGAGGATAAGACGCAATCAGCGAAGTGGACTGGCGTTCAGGGTGATGATTTTGCCAAAGGAGGTAGTTTTAAAATTAAAAGTATTCAAGGAAATACATTATTCTTGGATGCAAAAGTTCCCTTTGACCTGCCGGCGAGGAGTAAAGTTGCCCTGCGATCGGGGATTTCAAATGTTGCCATTAAAAAACTAGCGATAGTCAGAAAGACGGATGGGTATGCCTTGTTATTGGAGCAACCACTTAAGGTCGCAATCAGCCAGCTTACAATTAAGGGCTATGGAGGGATTTTGTTGTCTCATTATGCAAGTAAATGTTTGATTGAGGACAATAATATTGATTCTGAGCGAGGCTATGCTATCTGTGTGGAAAATTTTTCTTCGGAAAATGCTGTCTTGAGAAATAAAGTGGTTTTCCGGAGAACCAACTCGGATAAGGGAGGGGACTGTGCCGTCATCTTATTAATGGGTGCATACAATAATGAGGTTGGTTATAATAATGTAGAGAATATTGGGGGACGGAGCAAGGATTTTGGTGGTATATTTGCTCATGCCCTTTCGTTTAATAATCAAATTATCAATAATCATATAGTTGGAGCTGCGGAAGGTATCGGAACATATTATGGCGCTTTTAATAATGTTTTTAAAAAAAATGTTGCAGGAAAAGTGAGATTTGGTATAGTGTCTTATTATTCACGGTCTAATGTGTATCGCGACAATAAGTTGGAAATTTCTTATATGGGCAAAGAATATTCATATGGGATTTTAGACTATGGTACGTTATCTAATACCTATGAAACTAACATTTTGTCTGGGAAAATGACTTTTGGTGTTCAAAACCAAGGTAGCAAAGGCGTAGAGGTAAGGTAATAAATTTAAAAATGCAGTTTTCCGCGTTGTTTTTAGGAGTAGATTAGTTTTAACTCCATAGGAATTAGTTGTAGATAATTTAAAAAGATATGATGAAATTTTCTGTCTTAATGTCGGTTTATATTAGAGAGAAACCTGAGTATCTCGAAATCGCTTTAGCCAGTATTGTAGAGCAAACTTGCCCTCCTGACGAAATTGTTTTAGTAAAAGATGGTCCTTTAACTTCTCAGTTGGAGGATACCATCAATGAATTTGCTCAAAAAAATCCTGGGCTTTTGAATCTGATAAATCTAACAGAGAATAAGGGCTTAGGTCATGCTTTGAAGGTTGGACTCGAACATTGCAGCCATGAGCTCGTTGCACGAATGGATACTGACGATATGAGCAGACCACAAAGATTTCAAAAGCAGATTGAGTTTATGATTGCTCATACTGAAGTCGACGTTTTGGGTACCAATATAGAAGAATTTCACAATATACCTGGTGATTTGAATAGATTTAAGATTTCTCCTGAACATCATGACGAAATCGTAAATGCGATATATCTTCGCAATCCCTTTAATCACCCATCGATTATGATGAGAAAAACCGCTGTTTTAAAGGCTGGCAGCTATAGGGAGGATTTATTGCTATTTGAAGATTATGCACTTTTTCTTACCTTATGGAAAAAAGGTGCAAGGTTTTATAATATCCAGGATACCTTACTCGACTTTAGGGTTGGAGACGGAGTTGAAACTATTAAACGTAGAAGTGGTTTGCATTATTTAAAAAAAGAAAATGCATTTTTAGCTTACGCCCGTTCCATAAATGCTTTTAATGCTTTACAAGTCTTCAAATACAAGTTGTTTAAATTTCCAATTCGACTGTTGTCTCCCAAAATGGTACTGTATATATATAACACTTTTTTTAGAAAGTAAAGATCGTTTAGAAATTGAGGAATATCTTTTGACTTTTTCATTAAAACATTAAATTTTCATTATGAAATGTGTGTGTGTCATCATATTGTTTCTCAAATGCAATAGGACTTATAACGGAAGTGTTATACATATAAATTGAATCGAAATTAGTAATTTTACCGCGAATTTAGGAGGAGTGATTATGCAATCAGAATTAAGTTTTACAGCGATAGATTTCGAGACAGCTACTGCGAATCAGAACTCCGCCTGCGCAATCGGCTTGGTCGTCGTAGAGCAGGGAATTATTGTTGAAGAATTCTATTCATTGATACAACCTCCCAACAACCAGTATATGTGGCAGACCACCCGTGTGCATGGTATTCGGCCTAAGGATACTGCGCAGGCTCCCACATTCAGGGAGTTGTTTCCGCGGATTTACCCTCTTATTAATAATCGAATTATGGTGGCCCATAATGAATTATTTGATCGTGGTGTGCTACGTAAGACAATGGGGTACTATAATTTGCCTTACGATCATTTGGGGCTAATGGAAAAATGGGAATGCACCTTCAAAATTTATCAAGGAAAAGGATTTAAACCAGCTCGCTTAAATGCCTGCTGCGAAGTACTTGGTATTGAACTTAACCACCATGAAGCGCTTTCCGACGCACGTGCTTGTGCGCAATTATATTTACGGCACGCCGACATTCCCTCTTTGGCATGATTTTTACGTTAAATCTATTTTAAATTCGGTATATCAAGTACGCTAAGTTGGATATTTTTATATCTTTGATTAGCTGTACAGCCGTTTTATTAATAAATTTTACATCCATATTTTTGATGATGATAACAATCCCAGCCAAGGAAATGCGTATAGGTATTACCTTCAGTGCATTCGACCTACTACATGCAGGGCATATTAAAATGCTCGAAGATGCCAAAAGGCAGTGCGATTATTTGATTTGTGGACTTCAGACTGATCCGACATTGGATCGCCCCGAGAAGAATAAGCCAGCGCAGACTGTTGTAGAACGCTATATTCAGCTCAAAGGTTGCAAGTATGTGGACCAAATCGTTCCATATGCCACAGAGCAGGATCTCGAAGATATTCTCCGCTCATTTAACATTGATGTACGTATCGTTGGAGATGAATACCGTGAGAAGAATTTCACAGGAAGGGCATATTGTGAGGAAAAAGGTATTGAGCTCTATTTCAATAGTCGGGATCACCGCTTTTCAAGTTCGGGATTACGCCGAATTGTGGCAGAGGCTAATTCAGAATCCGTAACTGCACCATAAGCTTCTTTTGAGGCGCACATCAGTTGTCTTTTAATGCACTATAATGTCTTAAGAGAAAATGCGCTGATGAATAAAAGATCTACAATGAAACCGAGCTGCTAGCTCTCTTTAACCATTAAAAGATAATTAAATGAAAATTGGAATTACCTTCGGTGTCTTTGATTTATTGCATGCCGGACATATTATGATGCTTGAAGAAGCGAAAAGACATTGTGATTACTTAATTGTCGGTCTCAATACAGATCCTTCAGAGGTATCTCCCGAAAAGGCTAAACCTACGCAGACCATCGTGGAGCGATATATTCAATTAGAGGGTTGTCGCTATGTGGATGAGATTATACCCTACGAAACGGAACAGGATCTGATTGATATGATCAAGGCTTTACCTATCGATATGCGAATTATTGGAGAAGAGTACCGCGATCAGGATTTCACTGGAAGACATTATTGTATCGAAGAAAATGTCGAAATCTATTATAATAAACGTACGCACCGCTTTTCCAGTGAAGGGCTCCGTAAAGTTGTTGCTTCGAAGCAAGTTTAAAATAAGATAAAATTTTTACTAGAAGGCAAAGGCCTTTTTTGTCAGCTGTATTCTTAATTTGGGGATACAGCTGATTTAAATATTTATTTTACATCCCCACACAAATTATTAGCATCTTATTTTGTCGATATTATACCCTATTTACTTATTTTAAAAATAATGTATAGCACTGTTTTTCATTGCGATATACAATTGTCCCTTATTTGTCCCCTATAAATTTTAGTTCTGAAAGTTCCATTAAATTAAATTTGATATATAGTTAATGCAATCCTAAGATTGTATATCACCTAGTCCTATTATCTATTTTATTATGGTACTTATTTTAGCAGTTTCAGTTATCGTTTTATTTATTATTTATTTTATTTTACAATCAAGGCAACGGGAAAAGCTATTTAACGAAGCTGTTTCGATGCAGGTCAACTACCTGTTTCAGGATAGGCCGGGGCAATACAGTGGCGACTATCGGACAAAAAGTGGTGTCTTCGTTTTTCGCACGAAATCCAGAGACAACGAGCTTAAAAATATGGTGATCAAATTGGTCAAACCAGATCATCCGGCTTTGGTCGTCAATCTGGAACAGATTGTGGTGGTGCCTTTTGAAAGCAAAAAAGGCGATTCAGACGTATCAGTTCGATTTAAATTGCAGCGAAGGAAAGGTGAAATAACAGCATTGGAAGGAAAAGGGATACGCATTGCCGGTGTTTTGAATTATGCCAATCGGAAGCCGAAGACATTTAGCACAGTATTGAAGATAGGAGAGCCCTATCAATCGAATGAAAACTCCAATCAAACGAAATAATTAGCATTAAATCTTGTTTATGAGAAAGGGTTTGTGATGGAGCAAACCCTTATTTTTTTGTCTCAGAATTTCAGCAAATGCTGATGTTCGATAGCCCATGACAAGAGCGCGTTGTTTTCTTCCTGGAGATCAAGCTTCCTGCAGATGCGGTGCCTGGTGTTTTTGATGGTGTAGGGACTGAGGAATAAGGTTTCGGCAATATATTTAGTCGTATGTCGGAGGGCTATCAGCTTAAGGATATTTAACTCTGCCGGAGTCAACATTTTTAGTTTTTCCACCGTTTGGTTTTTATCCCTTTGTTGCTGCAGACGCTGGATAACCATATGCGTACCTGCATAGAGCCGGTTTTCTCCAAGGGGTTTGATAATGTAATTTTCAGGATTTAGTGCTGCTGCGCGGTCAATGCTGCTTTTCGATTGATACGAAGTAATAAAAATAAGGCTAAAAAGCTTGGTTGCGGCATATTTTTCCATTAACTCAATTCCATCTAATCGATCATTGAGCTGGATATCACAGAGTACCAGATCTGGTGAGTTTTGCTCCATGTATTGATCTGCCTCGTCAATGGTGAGCGCAATATGCAATTCCAATCCTGTATAAAGGGAATGAAGCTGATATTCAATAAATCGGGCAATAATCATTTCATCTTCTACAATTAAAACTTTTAGGCTCATATCATGTTGTTAAATTCAAATATATACTGAAATCCACGCTCATGCTGGATTGCTACGATCCCTTTGATCTGCCTAGTCAGATCTTTAACTAGGCCAATTCCAAAAGACGTTGATAAAATGGCTTCGGCTGCCCCCACGCCATTATCTTCAAAACGCATGGTTGTCGCAAATTTTTCCTTAATGATACTAAGACTGATGACTGGGGAGCCCGTGCTTCCTTTTGGAAAAGCATATTTATAACTATTTGTCAATAGCTCTGTGATGATCAATGCTAAAGGGATCGACGTGTTTGTGGATATCAACCAGTCTTGTTCAATATTGACGTTGACGGAGACCTTTTTTTCCGGGTCATGCATCTGTCTGAGATAATTGACTGTTTCAATAACCAGCGTTTTTAACTTGAGCTGACTGTTGTGATTATATACCAGGAGCTGGTTGACCAGCATCATGGCATGGATCCGGTCTTGCATCGATTGGATGGCCTGATTATATTGAACGCCATGGTTTTCTCCTGTTTTGTGTAGGCTACCTAGGCTGTACAAAAGCTGCAGGTTGTTTTTGACCCGATGGTTAACTTCATCAATCAAGGTTTCGATATAGCGATTTTTTTGAAGTAGCTGAATCTGCTGTTCATAAAGTGCATTATTTGCTTTTTTGAGTTCGTTTGTCCTTTCCTGCACAATTGACTCGGTCGATTGATGATAGTCCAATTCATTTTTACGCAATTTTAGGCGTATCCCTATCAATAGCAACATGGTAATGCACAGGGCAAAAAACTGCGTCAACATAGATACATATTGTATGGCCTGCTCTTGTAAAGTGAGGGCACAATAGACCATTGCCGTAATGCCAGTGACAAAAAATACACTTCCATACGCTAAGAAGCGCTGCATCAGGTCGATCTTTTTCCAGAGCGAAATAAAAAGGTTGGAAAAATAGAGCATATGAATAATGCCGAGCGTAATATTTACCCAGTTACTTTGTTTATAATTGACAAAATAGAAATTATTGACAAATGTAAATAGTGCCGTTAGACCGATGGCGGCAATAATATAACAAGCTACTTTATAATAACGGGTGTGTAGCTTCCTTAGTTGAAGAAAATCTATGGTCAGCAGATAGAAACTAATGGCGGCAAATCTACTAAAAAGCGACACCATGCTCCAACCCAGTTGGGGACTATCATAAAAGATAAAATCGACAAAGAAGTTTTGGAGTGCAACGCTATACATACCAATAGATAGCAAGAACAGAAAGATCCAGATATAGGGTCGGTAGCGTGACACCATCCATGCCAATGCCATATACAGCAATAGTACGATAATGGCACCTTCCATAAAAGCGTGGACAATCCGGCTACGCTGTTTCTTTTTAACATAATCCAGTTCTGTCTGCAAATGAAAATTATACAGCGGTGTGTAGCCTTTGCTATGTTTGACGCGGAGTAATATGGTATAAGGTTTTTCAGCTTGCAGGTTTAAAACAAAATGATCACGGCCATCTCGCGGATACAGTTCCTTGCGTTTACGGAACAAGCCTGATTTCTTTTTATATACAATTTCACCTTTTGCATCGATTACGGTGAGATTGACATACGTTAAATTGTCGAAGGATAAGACATAATTGCCTGTTGATAAGCTGTCTGATAGATTTATTTCCTTTTTGAGCCAGAAAATCCCTTTTTCTTGATCAACATCTTTTTTAATTTGGCTGAGGGGAACAAATAGGTCAGGGCGATGATAGTAATATATCGGATTGGTATACTCAGTGTATTCCTTTGTAATTCGTATAGGCGAATTTTTGGCGATGCAAGTCTTTATTGCAACCTGATTATTGGCCATCATAGCGTCTCCTCCGAAGCGGATGGTTGCTATGCAGAGCAACATTAAGATGGTGACAATAATATTTGGCTTCATAAGGCAAACAAAAATGCATTATTTTCATTAAATCTAATAAGCTTTTATTTTCCTAATTGTAAATAAGACCCTAGGGTCTCTGTTTCCGTCTACAATTACTTATTACTTTTGTTATACGCATTTAGAGGAATATCTACGAACGCAAGGATATTGACATTCAGATAGAATGATGAGTTGATTATGACGTATTTATATATATTTCTGTTTATTGCAATAGCGTATGCTTTATTTCGGTTTTTTTCTTCTAGAAAGAAAAAACCTACTGATGTCTCAATGTATGTTTACTACCGTTTTCAGGACCATCCTGGACAGTATAGCGGCAGTTTCCGAGCAACCCACGGGGCGCTGGTATTTCGGGGTGAGCGATTTCGGAACGATGTCAATAATATTGTTGTGAAAGACGTCCGGTCTACCGATTCAAAAGTTGAAATAAAGCTGCAGCAGATATTGGTGCTGCCTTTTAAAGAAAATGAAAATACTTCTTTTGAAGTGTCTGTACGCTTTCGGATTGGATCAGATAAGGCCAAAGATGTCGACCTGACTAATTATAAAGTCAGGATACAAGCTGTAGTTAACTACCAAAATGGAGATAAGAGAGTAATTAGTACTGTTCTTCCCATGATGGGGGTATATCATAATCATCCCGAAAAGCCGGGAGATTTAATAAATAAGTAATTTACGTGTTTTTTATTCCATATTACATACCTATTTAACTCAAAGGAACCCTGCTTGCCGGGGTTTCTTTATTTTCTTTGTCATGTTCACGTGGAGTTTATGTGTATATTGTTAAGTTATCAGGTAGTTAATAATTATTTAATTTGGAGCGAAAAATATAAATGAGTACTTTTGTTACTCAACTTAAATGCTATTCCAATGTTGGATACCTTAATTACATCCAAGACACGTTTAAAGTTATTGATCAAATTTTTTGTCTCGGCAGGCAACCGTGGCTACCTACGGGGTTTGGCAGACGAATTCAAAGAATCTACCAATTCAATTCGCAAGGAATTGAATCAATTGACCGAAGCCGGATATTTACTGCGCGAGGAAAGTGAGCATAAAGTTTTTTACAAGGCCAACATTCAGCATTCTTTGTTTTCATCACTTCAAGGTCTTATCCATAGTTTTCTAGGCATTGAAACCTTCGTTGATCAGATATTGGAAAGGGCTGGAGATGTACACGAAGTTGCTTTGCTGGGAGAATATGCTAAGGGAATTGATTCTGGGCATATTGAAGTACTTGTTGGTGGTGAACAACTCAATTTAACCTATTTAATGCAAGCTGCTGTCAAAGCTGGCACAATACTTGGTAAGAAGGTGACCGTGTATACAGAGGTACCTAAAAATGTGCAAGGGATTATTGTTCTCTATCAAAAAGTGGACAGTCCTGCTGCATCGACGAAAGACAATGATATCAAAAAATAAGAATTAACTGCAATAAAATGAAAGAAATTAAAAAAATAGCCTGTATTGGTGCAGGTTATGTAGGGGGGCCTACCATGTCGGTCATTGCACAGAAAAATCCGAATGTGCAGGTTACAGTAGTTGATCTCAATCAGGCACGTATTGATGCCTGGAATGATGCCGATCTGGATAATCTTCCCGTTTATGAGCCTGGTCTTGATGCTGTGGTAGCAGAAGCACGTGGACGTAATCTTTTCTTTTCGACCGATGTAAACAGAGCCATCGACGAAGCAGACATGATCTTTATTTCTGTCAATACACCGACCAAAACTTACGGTAAGGGAAAAGGGCAGGCTGCCGATTTAAAATATATCGAATTGTGTGCACGTCAGATTGCTTCCGTCGCTAAAAATGATAAAATTGTTGTCGAAAAGTCGACTTTGCCTGTGCGTACTGCAGCAGCATTGAAAAGTATTTTGGATAATACCGGTAATGGTGTCAATTTTCAGATTCTTTCCAATCCGGAATTTTTAGCCGAAGGCACAGCAGTTACTGATCTGCACAATCCGGATCGTGTTCTTATCGGCGGCGAAGATGCGGAAGCGGTACAAGCTTTAGTGGATGTATATGCCAATTGGGTTCCACGTGAGCGCATCTTAACAACTAACCTATGGTCTTCCGAACTTTCAAAACTCGTTGCCAATGCATTTTTAGCGCAACGTGTTTCCTCGATCAATGCCATTTCGGAATTGTGTGAGGTTACTGGAGCCAATGTGGATGAAGTATCCCGTGCTATTGGCCATGATAGCCGTATTGGACCTAAATTTCTAAAAGCTTCTGTCGGTTTTGGTGGTTCTTGCTTCCAAAAAGATATTTTAAATCTCGTCTATATTGCACGTACCTATAATTTAACAGCAGTGGCAGATTATTGGGAACAGGTCATTACATTAAATGATCATCAGAAAGCACGTTTTGCTCAGCATATCATTCAGACCATGTACAATACCGTCAATGGGAAAAAGATCGCTTTTTTAGGCTGGGCTTTTAAAAAGGATACCAATGACACCAGAGAATCTGCTGCAATTTATGTTGCTGATCATTTGTTGGAAGAAGAGGCCCATATAGTGGTTTATGACCCTAAAGTTTCCGCTGAGCAGATTTATAAAGATCTTGATTATTTGGGCACGCGTTCAGCCGAAGATAACCGCCGTTTGGTGACTGTTGTTAACGATCCTTATGAAGCCACTTTGGACGCGCATGCCACAGCTATTTTAACTGAATGGGATGAGTTCAAATCGTATGATTGGGCCAAAATAAAGCAACAGATGAAGAAACCAGCTTTTGTGTTTGACGGTAGAAAATTGTTAGATCGTAAACAATTAGACGCTTTGGGTTTTGACTATTATGCAATCGGTGAATAATTTATTGAATAACTATTAAAGAAGATTATCCTAATGAACATCGTACACGTTCTTTTGTCAGGGGGGATAGGTAGTCGTTTGTGGCCACTCTCCCGCAAGCATAGCCCAAAGCAATACTTAGGCTTATTTGATGGCAAATCGCTATTTGAAATGACTGTGCAACGCAACCAACAGGTGGCAGAGCGGGTTATCGTCGTAGGAAACAAAGATAATACGCATTTGAGTCATAAGGCGATGGTATCCTGTGGATTACCTTATAAAAATATTGTTGAGGCGACACCACGTAATACAGCAGCGGCAATAGCTTTTGCGGCGTTTAGTGTAGACCCAGACGACATTCTTATTGTGACCCCTTCCGATCACATGATTGCTGGAGACGAGGCTTATCGAAATGCGATGGAAGAGGGAGTGGAGAAGGCCAAGGAAGGGTTTATTGTAACTTTTGGTATTCGCCCTACTCGTCCGGAAACAGGGTATGGATATATTGAATTTGATGGTGACGAGGTAAAGTCTTTCCGCGAGAAACCCAATCAGGACACAGCCGAAGATTTTATTGAAAAAGGTAACTTCCTGTGGAATTCCGGCATGTTTTGTTTTCAGGCATCTGTCTTTTTAGAGGAGCTAAAGAAATATGAGCCGGTGGTCTATGAAAAAGCACTTGCCGTATGGGAAGCTTCCAAAGAAGGCTTTTTGGATGAAGAGCTTTCGCTTGCTATTCCTTCTATATCCGTTGATTATGCCGTAATGGAGCGATCGAAAAAAATTCGGGTCGTACCAACGAGTTTCGACTGGTCGGATTTGGGTTCTTTTGAATCTTTGTATGACTATTTTATTAATAGTGGCTATCCCAAAGATGATCAAGGTAATATTGTGATAGGTACGGATATTTTCACGGGGTTTGTGGGGCTTAAGAGAGCCATATTTGTACATACCAAAGACGCATTTTTGATTATACAAAAAGAAAAATCTCAGGATGTGAAAAAGATTTACAATATGCTTGAGAAACACCAATCGAAATTATTGGATTAACCGTAATAACATTTTTGATGGAAAAAAATACAAAAATATATATTGCTGGTCATCGTGGAATGGTAGGGGCCGCAATATGGAGAATACTGGAGTCAAAGGGATATACTAACCTTATCGGGAAAACCAGTGTAGAACTTGATTTACGCGACCAAGTTGCTGTTCAAGCATTTTTTAAAGAAGAGTCGCCTGAGGTCGTTATAGACGCTGCTGCACGTGTAGGAGGTATTTTGGCTAATAATGATTTTCCATATCAATTTTTGATGGAAAATATGCAAATCCAAAATAATCTGATTGACACCGCTTTAAAAAACGATGTTGACAAATTTATTTTCTTGGGATCTTCTTGTATTTATCCAAAATTTGCACCTCAGCCTCTAAAAGAAGATTATCTTTTAACCGATAGCCTAGAACCTACCAATGAATGGTATGCGATCGCAAAAATAACGGGTGTAAAAACCTGCCAGGCCATTCGTAAGCAATTTGGAAAAGACTACGTGAGTTTGATGCCGACCAATTTATACGGTACACATGATAATTTTGATTTAAAATCATCGCATGTCTTGCCAGCTATGATTCGTAAGTTTCATGAGGCAAAATTAAACGATCATCAACCCGTTACCTTATGGGGATCAGGTACGCCTATGCGTGAGTTTTTATTTGTAGATGATATGGCTGCCTCGGTGATTTTTGCATTGGAAAATAAATTGCCTGAGCATTTGTATAATGTTGGAACGGGGGAAGACCTCACTATAAAAGATCTTGCTGAGTTAATTCAACAAGTGGTAGGACATACCGGCGAGATTGTCTGGGATAGCTCTAAGCCAGATGGTACTCCTCGTAAATTGATGGATATTTCCAAAATGCATGAGCTTGGGTGGAAACATCAGGTGGAGCTTAAGGAAGGTATTAAGCGTACCTATGCTTGGTTTTTGGAAAATGAAGGACAATATAAAGAAGTAAAATTATAAGATTATTAACCGTTTTGATATAAAGTGTCTTTATATCGGTAATTAGAAGAGAATATAATAATATGAAAACAGCATTAATCACAGGGATTACAGGACAAGATGGTTCTTACTTGGCAGAGCTATTATTGGAAAAAGGTTATATGGTACATGGTGTCAAGAGAAGATCTTCATCCTTTAATACACAGCGGATTGATCACTTATACATTGATCAGCATGAGGCGCATGTTAATTTCAAGTTGCATTATGGTGATTTGACCGATTCGACTAATATTATCCGTATTATTCAAGAGGTTCAGCCAGATGAGATCTATAATCTTGGTGCTATGTCGCATGTGAAGGTATCTTTTGATTCGCCCGAATACGTTGCTAATGTTGATGGAATTGGTACATTACGCATCTTAGAGGCTGTAAGAATTCTAGGATTGGAAAAGAAAACTAGAATCTATCAAGCGTCGACTTCTGAATTGTATGGTGGTTTGGAAGAAAATAAAAATGAAAAAGGTTTTTATGATGAAAATTCTCCTTTCTACCCACGTTCACCTTATGGCGTTGCTAAGATTTATGGTTTCTGGATAACCAAAAATTATAGAGAAGCATATAATATGTATGCTTGTAATGGTATTTTGTTTAATCACGAATCGCCTCGCAGAGGAGAAACCTTTGTAACACGTAAAATTACGATGGCTACGGCTGCTATTGCCTTAGGTAAGCAAGAATGTTTGTATTTAGGCAATTTGAATGCTTTACGGGATTGGGGACATGCTAAGGATTATGTAGAGGCAATGTGGCGCATCTTGCAACAGGATGTTGCGGAAGATTATGTAATTGCTACAGGGGTGACGACTTCAGTACGTGACTTTGTACGTTTAGCTTTTCTGGAAGTTGGTATTGAATTGGAGTTTGAAGGAGCAGAAGAAAGCGAAACTGCTAAAGTAAAATCCTGTTCAAACCCAGAATATCAACTGGAGATTGGGAAAGTTATTGTTCGCGTTGATCCTAAATATTATAGGCCTACAGAGGTTGACTTATTGATTGGTGATCCCACAAAATCAAAGACAAAGTTAGGTTGGGAACCTAAGTATGATTTACGAGGCTTAGTCTGTGAAATGGTAGCAGGAGATCTTGTTTATATGAAGAATAGTCAGAATACTAATTGGGAAAATATCGTTGGTTAAGTATTTAAATGATAATTCAAATTGAAAGATTCACACCGAATAGTTTTTAATACTGCAATTACTTATGCGAAAGCTGTGATTACAGCTTTGCTTTCCCTTTATGCCACTAGGTTAGTTCTACAAGCTTTAGGTGCAGCAGATTTTGGATTGTACAATGTGATTGGTGGGTTGATCGCTATGCTATCATTTCTTAATGCAGCTATGACAACCTCAACACAACGCTATTTATCAGTATATCTTGGTAAAGGTGATTTTGAATCAGTGAAAAGAGTATTTGCCAATAGTATTGTCATACATATAATAATTGGTTTGCTTGTAGTTTTTTTGATTGAAAGTTTAGGACTTTATTTTATACAGCAAAAATTACAAATTAATTCGTCAAGAATAGATGTTGCGCGTTATATACTGCATTTTACAGCGGCCTCAACGTTTTTAACAGTTATTTCTGTTCCGTATGATGCAGTTATTAATGCGCATGAGAATATGTTGTTCCTCGCTGCCGTAAGCATAGTGGAATCATTATTAAAGTTTATAGTTGCTGTAAGTGTATTATATATATCAGGTGATAAATTATTATATTTTGGATTATTTACGCTGTTCGTTGCTATCATTATCCGTATTATTAAACGTGTTTATGCGAGACGTAAATATAATGAATGTAATATAAAAATTGGAACTTGGTATGACAGACGAAGTATCAGAGAACTTACATCTTTCGCGGGTTGGAACTTATTCGGTACATTATGTTCTTTAGGACGAAATCAAGGCGTTGCCGTTGTATTGAATTTATTCTATTCAACGGTAGTTAATGCGGCTTATGGCGTGGCAAATCAGATAAATGCACAATTGATGTTTTTTTCACAAACGATGATGTCGGCAATGCGACCGCAAATTATGAAAAGCGAAGGTGCTAATGATCGCGCAAGAATGATACGCCTTTCATTAAGTGCAAATCGACTGTCATTTTATCTTTTTACTTTTTTTGCGTTGCCTCTGTATTTTCAAATGCCTTATATCTTGAAGTTATGGCTGAAAGATGTTCCTCAATATACTGTGGAATTTTGTCGTGCAATCTTATTGTTAACAATGGCAAATCAAATCAATATGGGACTCATGACTGCCGTACAAGCGATTGGAAAAATAAAGGTTTACCAATCAGTCGCTGGGGGAATTCAGTTATTGACCCTACCTCTAGGATTTTGGTTATTAAAGATTGGATATCCCCCTTTTTATATTGTTTTGGTTTCATTTATTCTAGAATGTATATCGACAATATTTAGGGTGTTTTACTTTAAATATTTGACAGGATATTCAAGTTGGCGCTATTTTACCGGGGTAATAATGCGATGTTTTGCAACATTGTTGCCTGTTAGTGTCGTATTAAGTATTATTGGCGAAAAGCTATCATTTGGAATTAAAGGGTTTTTGATAACTACCATAATTTCCATAATTCTTTATGGAAGTAGTTTAATGTTATATGGCTTAGACAAATCTGAGAAGGGAATTTTCAAAGAAATAATAAGTAAAATAGTCAAAAAAAAAGTATGGTTAATATGTTGAAAAAAATTTTAAATCTATATAAAATCTTTGTTAGCACACGGCTGGCGCCTTATTTTATTTGGTCACGATGGGCTGCTTCCCTTTATTATTTTCTACTAAGTAATAAGTTTAGAAGAGAACATTATGCGGTCTTGGCTGGTAAGGTTAAGCATTTACGTGAAAGCAAAAAGGAGAAAGCAAGTGTAGTTACTTTGATCAGAAATACTCATCGCTTGGAAAAAGGGCTTTTAATGAAACCTCGAAGAGATGTCTTTGCTTTAGATTTCATTAAGGAGACTGTTGATCAGTTTGAAACGATTTATAATGCACATGATTATGTAATAGGAAGCCAATTAAAGTGGTCTTTCGACGTATTGCAAGAGTATTTTTCAGTGACAGGTAATCATCCTAAACTTGATCTACAACGCCAACGTTTTAATAATATAGTTAAGGATGGTCCAGAAAATTGTGAGTTGAGATCTGTCCCTTATCATCGCCATGAGGAAAATAAACCGAATATATCTTTTGATGATTTCTATAAGTTAACAAAATATAGAAGGTCCGTCCGATGGTTTTTGGATAAAAAGGTACCACATGAATTGATAGATAAAGCAATTATGGCTGCAAATCAATCTCCTTCAGCTTGCAATAGGCAACCTTTTGAATTTAGAATTATTGATGGTCAACCTTTACTGGAAAAAGTCTCTAATATACCTGGTGGGGTTAAAGGTTATGCACATAATATTCCTATGTTTATAGTTGCCGTCGGTAATCTTGACGCATATTTCGACGAAAGAGATAGACATGTAATGTATGTGGATGCTTCTTTGGCAAATATGACCCTGATGTTAGCCTTGGAAACACTAGGCTTAAGCTCTTGTGCTATAAACTGGCCTGATGTTGAAAATTTTGAGAGACAGATGGATCAAGCATTAAAGTTAAATGAATGGCAGAGACCAATTATGTGCATGGCAGTGGGATATCCCGATCCAGAGGGGCTTGTTGCGTTTTCAGAAAAAAGAAATATAAACGACATTAGAAAATATAATTAATTGGGATTATGAATATTCAAATAGATGGAATAAATACGCAAAATAAGGGGGCTGAATTAATGTTAGTCGCTATTTTAGAGGAAATTGAGCAAAGAGTGCCTAATGCAACTGTCTGGTTAAATCCAAATGGTACATTAGATATGTCGATGTTACCTAATTATAAATTAAACATAAAGCAACGTTTCTTTTTAAAGCGAGGACGAATTTTTAGAGCTATTTTAAGGAGAATTGGTCTTTCATATTCATATTTTACACATTTTCATGCAAGAAAGGGAATTGATATTATGTTGGATGCGAGCGGTTTTCAATTTTCAGATCAATGGAAGCATTCAGATAAGACATTAAAAATCCGAGAAGAGTATTACAAACAATTGAAAGGTTTTGCAACTAAAATAGTTTTAATGCCCCAAGCTTTCGGACCTTTTGAAACCGAAAATGGCAAGAAATCTGTACATATAATTAGTAAATATTTCGATTTAATCTTTGCGCGGGAAAGACAGTCTTACAACTTCCTGATTAAGGCTGGAGCAGATGTAAGCAAAGTTTCAGAGTCATGCGACTTTACATTGAAAGTAAAAGGTGAAGTCCCTCAGAAATATTTACCTTTAAAAGGTAAGGCATGTATTATTCCAAATAAGAAAATGATTACGCATACCAACGATGGAAAGAAAAATTATCTCTTATTAATGGATAAAATCATTAAAACCATAAATGAGCAAGGAATGGATGTTTTTCTTCTAAACCATGAAGGTGATGGAGATTTTAAACTTTGTGAAGAAATAAATTTAATATTTAATAACAAGCTTACTATAGTTTCTGATTTGAGAGCAAAAGAGGTGAAGGGAGTCATTGGTATATCTAGTCTTGTTGTTTCTTCTAGATTCCATGGTGTTGCAAGTGCATTAAGTCAGGGTGTTCCTTGTTTAGCGACAAGTTGGAATCATAAATATGAGATGTTATTTAATGATTTTGGCCAAGAGAACACAATTTTGAGAGCAAATGATATTATGGAGAATAATATAGATATGGTAAAAAATGTTCTTATAAGAAGTAATGATATAAAGAAAGTTTTAATTGAAAAAAAAGAAGAGAGAGTCCGTGATATTGATATAATGTGGTCTAAAATCTTTAGTTAACTATACGAAATGAGGAAGAAGAGCAAGATTCTCTATGTTCATCATGCTGGGGGCTATGGAGGAGCTCCCAAAAGTATGGGTTACATAATTAAGAATCTAAATTTGGATTTATACCATCCAGTCCTTTTGAATATCTCTCAGGGACCAATTAATGATTTTTTTTCAAAGGAAGTCGGATGTGAGCTCATTATTGATAGTAAATTTATGCGGCCATTCCATGGTTCATATGTTGTGGAAAACAGTATTTCAATATTTTTAAGAAACTGGATTTTTTTTAATACCGACTGTGCTTAAAGCTATATCTTATTTAAGAAAAATCAAGCCAGATTTAATTCATTTAAATTCTACATGCTTATTCGCATTTTCTATAGCTGCTAAAATATTAAGAATTCCAGTAATTTGTCATGTTCGAGAGCCAATTCGTCCTGGGCTAGCAGGTTGGCCTTTACGTTTTTTTTCCAAGTTCTCTGTAAATGGTTTTATTGGCATTAGTAAATTTGATTTGGCTTCTTTGGGTGTTATTCCAAAAAAATGTAATAGTAAAGTTATTTATAATTTTGTTGAAAAATTTAAGATTAAAAAAACCTTTGAGCCTGGTTTATTTAGAAAGAAATTGGGAATAGCAGATAACGATGTTGTATTCCTTTATTTAGCTAGGTTTTCTAAAAGTAATGGTTGGATGCAACTGATAGCTATGGCGGAAAAAGTTGTAGAAGATTATCCACAAGCAAAGTTTGTCTTAGCTGGTGCGACTGAAGACATACATTTTAATCATTCAAAAAACAATATTTTCATCGTTCCATTTGAAAAAGAAATTGATGATTATTTAATTGGTTCGGATATTTTTGTATGTCCATTTGTTTTGCCACATTTTGCACGAGGCATTATTGAAGCAGCAGCATTTAGCTTGCCATCTCTAGGTAATAATATTGACGGTGTCAACGAGTTAATAAATGACAATGTTACTGGATTTTTATATAAAAATAAATCTGATTTTTATGAAAAGGCAGTCAGGCTAATTAAAAATAAAGATCTGCGAAATAAATTGGGTGAAAAAGCATATATAAAAGCTCAAACAGACTTTAATATTTATAACAATTTAAAAGAAACTTACGCTTTTTATGATGAAGTTGTTGAAATTTAAAAGAAAAATTGCTTCTTACATGTATGTTTTGATTAATCTTATTTTAGTAAAGATGACTAAGGGCATCAAAGTTGCTGGAAAACTAAGATTAATTGGGCCAATCTTTATTGATATCAAAGATGGAGGTACTTTAATAATAGGTGATAATTTGCAAATCATTAGTGGATTAATGATAAATCCATTAGGTAGAAATATCAATTCTACAATTAGAATAGATGAAAATGCAACTGTCACTCTCGGTAATAACGTAGGAATGAGTAATGTTTGCTTATGGGCAAAGAATGAGATTGTAATTGGTAATAATGTGAAAATTGGAGCTGATACTATAATATTTGATTCTGATATGCATTCAATGGATCATTTACTTAGAAGGGATATCTTAACTGATAGTTCTAACGCCAAAAGCAAAAGTGTTCATATTGGGGAAGACGTATTCATTGGAACACGTTGCATTATTATGAAAGGAGTTTCAATCGGTTCGAGGTCGATTATTGCGGCCGGTAGCGTTGTTGTAACCTCTATTCCTGCTGATGAAATTTGGGGTGGAAATCCCGCTAAGTTTTTAAAAAAAGCGTCGTAAATGAGAACACTTATTTTTGACTTTGAGTATTCAGGTCACCATTCAGAATACATCGATCATCTCTTATTGTTTTTAAGAAATAGATCAAACGAAAACAACGAATACTTTTTTGTATTGCATCCTAATATTCAGACTAAAATCTCGTCGCTTCGAGAGATCGATGATGCGCATTGCCTACAATTCATGTATTTGGATCCCGCTGAGATAGATATTATAGGCTCCTATCCTCTTTGGAAGAAATCATTCATGATATTTCAACTAATGGATCGGTATGCTCGTCAATTAAAAGTTGATAATGCCATATTAATGTCTTTGAATATCTTTCAATTGGCAATAGCTTTTAAAAATACGTCATATAAGATAAGTGGTATATTATTTAATCAATTTTCGAGAATTGATAAAGATCGTCACAAATATCAATATTATAGAAAATATTTTCAAACCAAACTACTTCTATCCAATAAGTCTTTAAAAAGTGTATTTTTACTTAATGATCAGGAGAGTGTAGATTCTTTAAATAGGCAGTTTAAAACTTCCATTTTTAAAGTTTTGATTGACCCTATTCCGAACTATACTCCTATTAGCAATTTCGATATATATAAGGAATATTCTATTGATAAAGGCAGAAAAATTTTTCTTCACATTGGAGCACTAGATTATAGAAAGGGTTCTTTAGATATATTAAATAGCATACAGTATTTAGCAGACGACATTTTAAACAAAATTCACATACTCTATGTTGGACTAGCTAAAGATGGGTTAAAATTCGATTTAATTGTAAAAAAGCAAGAGATTAGTCACCTTAATTTATTCACTTGGGATGAATCTTTCGTTGATAATGAAAAAATGAGGTCATTATTTGATCAATGCCATATTGTTCTAATGCCTTATAAAAACAGCGAAGCGTCAAGTGGAATTTTGGGGCATGCGGCAAATTCTAATAAGCCAGTCATTGCGACGGGTAAAGGACTTTTGAAAGAATTGGTATTAAAATATAATTTGGGTTCGCTTGTGGATGATGTTACTCCAGAGAATATAGGAAAAGCTATTTCACAGGCTGCTAATAGAGGAATTGAAATAGGAGATACAAAATCTTTTGTTACATTAAGATCGCCAACGGCATTTGCAAAAAAATTATTGGAATAGTGTAATTTATTAGTTTTAATCATTATTTAACATCATAAAAATGAGAATTAGAGCAACTATCTTAATATATATTGTGTTATTTTTTTCGAAAATAAGTGCTCAAAGCCGATTTACAATATATTACTCTAAATCCCTACATAATTCAGACGTTAATAAAGAATTGGAAAGTTTAGGGAATTTTAAAAATTACAGGCTCATAACGCAACACTTTATTGATCCTAAAAATACCGGACAGATTGATATTGATCTTTTGGGCAAAAAGATCATTGAATTTTATCCAAATACTAGTACAGAAGATCTTGTATGCCTAGATTTAGAAAATAATCTTTATAAAGATCTTCTTAAATATGATAAAACAGACAAAAGATTTATCAATGCTGAAGAAGGGTTTATTTCTATGGTAAAATTAATAAATAGAATTAGACCTAATTTAAAAGTTGGTATTTATGCTATTCCACAAAGGTATTATTATAAAAAGTCGAAGCAACTTGATGATGAGAAATTTGATGAAATTCTAAAATATTGTGATGTAATAATGCCGAGTTTATACATGATGTATCCTGATAGGCAAGTGGGTGGGAATAGTAATAAATCTTACTTGGAAGATAATATTAAGCAGGCTCTAGCGTATGGAATAAGATTGAAAAAACCTGTAATTCCATTTGTTTGGAGTATGATCCACCCTTCAAATAAGACGCATGCCTATCAATTAATTTCAGAGAATGAAATGAAAAGTTACATATCTGTAATTAAAAATTACAGATATAAAGGCACTTCTGTAGCTGGATTAGTGTGGTGGGAAACAAATGAAAAAATTTTTAATAATTGGTATAAACAATATTATAAAAATTGCCTTCAAGTCGACTACAGGATAAACTTATACTTAACTATTTAAATACTGCAAAGTGAAAGATAAAGTAAATGTAACAAATAACCTTTATCTAGGACTATTTTTGATGTTGTGGTCAATAAATGGATATTTTATTGGGGGAAACATTCTTAAATATGCAATTTTATTTTCAGGTTTATTATTATTATATAGCTATTTCGTAAAGAAATCTTTAATCAAAGACAAAATTTGGGTCGAAATTACAATTTTTTCGGTGTTTTATTTCGCTATACTTATCTTAAAAGCTTTTTTGCAAAATCAGAATACTACTACAGTAACTATAATTATATTTGGTCTAATAAATATACTGCTATTTACCGTCGGAGTGTTGATATCGAGAAATTTAGCAACATTTTCTAAACCTTCGAAGGGTGTAGTTCTATTTTTATTTCTATTAACAATATTAGGAGTAGTTTTCTTTTTTATTTCTCAGTCTATTTTGCAAAATCAAAGCTTTAGCGCAAATCGTTCATCGGGTGGAGAGGAGGACGGAATTAATGTGATTGGAATTGCCTATACAAATGCTTTGATATTTATTATATTATTTGTTGTTAGCAAAACATTGAAAAGTCAATCTAAGTTCTATTATTATAGTTCGATTTTTTTAATGCTTTGTACCATTTTTGTAATTATTCAAACGCAGTCAAGAGGTGCGCTAATATATTTATTTCTAATCTTTGTAATTAGCTCAATATCCAAACTCAATTATAGAAAGATTTCTTCCCAAGTTATGAAAGCATTCGGTCTTATAATTGGTAGTGGTCTCTTAATATTTATAGCAATTAAATTTAGCCCAACCCTGGAGAAGTCTTACGAAGGTTTATCTAAACGGATGGAGGACCTTGCGGGATTGGTCCAAGGAACAGGGCAAGATCGATCAACAGAAGAGAGAGAGGAAAAATACAGCGATTTTTTTTTTAAATTATGACCAATATTTTTTTGTAGGTCAAGAGAATTATACCCCATATCCGCATAACATTTTTATTGAATTGATTCAACGTTTTGGGATAATATTGAGTGTACCTATTTTAATCTTGATATTTTCTTCACTAATTAAATCCTTAAAAATTGTTCTTAGTAAAAATCCAAACTTATTATATTTTTTCTTTTCAATGGTCTTTTTATTTGCCTTCTTTCAATCATTGAGTTCAATGTCGTTGGAAATGAATAGGACTTTGTGGCTAAGTATGGGGGTATTATATGGAATGCGGAATCTTTAATGAAGATATAAAATGAAAAATGAAATAGTCGAAGATAAAATATGCTTGATTTATAATTTTGCGCAGCATTATAGATTAGGAATATTCAAATTGCTTGACAGAGGTTTAAAAATGGATTTCTATTTTGGTGATAAAATGGGTGATATCAAGAAGCTCAATTACGGTGAACTATCGGGCTTCAAAGGCGAATTGAAAAATATCAGAATTTTATCAAACTTTTATTGGCAATCTGGTGCTGTGAAATTATTTTTTAAAGATAATTATCAGAGCTTTCTTTTGCTTGGCGAGTATTATTGTATATCTACTTGGCTTATATTATTTTTTTCACTTTTTTCAAATAAGAAGGTGTATTTATGGTCGCATGGATGGTATGGTAAAGAGGGGCGGGTAGTAAGCTTTATAAAGAAGATATTTTTTTCGATGTCCGATGCGATTTTTCTTTATGGAGAGTACGCAAAGAAATTGATGGTTGCAGAAGGAATAAAAGAGACTAAACTGCATGTTATTTATAATTCATTAGATTATGAAAATCAAATTAGAGTACGGAAAAGTTTAAGTCAAAATACCTTATACAAAGAACATTTTGGAAATGATGATCCAATTTTATTTTTTATAGGAAGACTGACTAAAGTCAAAAAACTTGATATGGTTATTGACGCGCTAGATCTTTTAAGGAAATCTGGGCAAAACTTTAATTTAGTCATTGTTGGAAATGGAGAAGAGAGAGAATATCTAATTGATAAGTGCGCTAAACTGTTTTTGGATAAAAGAGTTTGGTTCGTTGGGGAATTATATAGTGAAGATAAAATAGGAGAATACATTTTCAACGCAGATTTATGTATCTCTCCGGGAAATGTCGGACTTACTGCTATGCATTCATTAGTCTATGGAACCCCAGTTATTACACATGATGATTTTAAATATCAAATGCCAGAATTTGAAGCTGTTCAGAACGGTTATACAGGTCTTTTTTTTCAGAAAGATAATCTAGAAGATCTTTATGAAAAAATAATGTATTGGAAAACTTTAAATTTTGATCGTCAGGTGGTTAGACAGAGGTGTTTTCAGGTTATTGACGAGAAATATAACCCTCAATATCAATATAAAATATTTAGTAAAAACTTAATTTAGGTAACTGATGAAAGCTTTAAAATTATTATCTAGAATAAGAAATAGCAAGATAAGTGATACAGCAAAGATTTATCCATTTTCAGTAATAAAAAATACGCTAATTGATGATTATACTTATATAAGTTATAATTGTGTAATTAACAATTGCACTATCGGAAGATATTGTTCGATAGCGAAAGATGTTAAAATTGGTTTAGGTATTCACCCTACTACGTTTATTTCTACTAGCCCTATTTTCTATTCTACAACAAACCCCCTAGGTGTGACATTGGTGCAAAATACTTTGTTTAAGGAAACAGAGTCAACATATATTGGAAATGATGTGTGGATAGGCGCTAATGCTGTGATCTTAGACGGCATTAAAATTGGGAATGGAGCTATCGTCGGAGCTAACGCATTAGTAAATAAAGATGTTGAGCCTTACACTATTGTTGGAGGTGTACCTGCTAAGGTAATAAAGAAAAGGTTTTCTGATACTATTATCTCTAGATTGGAGCAAATCCAATGGTGGAATTTTCCGATAAATAAGCTATCAGGAGATCGTTCTTTAAAGATTTTTACAAAGGTTTTCGAAGAAGGAGACTTGGAGGATTTGGAGGAAATACTTAAATAATATAGATATTTTAAATTTATCTGAAACTACATGAAAATCTCAATCATAACAGTTTGTTGGAATTCCGAAGCTACAATTGAAAAAACCATTAAATCAGTTGAATCTCAAGATTATCCTGAATTGGAATACATTATTGTTGATGGCAAATCAAAAGACAACACGCTGAATATTATTAAACAATATCCAAATGTAGTAAGTAAATGGATTTCTGAGCCAGATAAGGGATTGTATGATGCCATGAATAAAGGCATCGATATGGCTACCGGCGACTATATTGGAATTGTAAATGCCGATGATACCTTTTACGATGAAAATGCAATATCTAAGATTGTCAATTTTCTTAAAACAAATAATATTGAGGCCAGTATTGGGGACATTGTACAGCATCGAGAAGACGGTCAGATAGTTCGTCGTTATTCCGCAAAAAACTGGAGTCCCGAGAAATTGAAAATCGGTTTTATGCCGGCACACCCTGCAATATTCTTTCGAAAAGAAATATTTGAAAAATTAGGTAACTATTCTTTGGATTTTAAAATTGCAGCAGATTACGAGCTAATTATTAGATTTTTCTTAAAGCAGCATATATCCTGGAAATACTCGGGAATTACCACGCATAAAATGCTGATGGGCGGTGTAAGCTCTTCCGGATATGAATCGTATAAAAAGGTGAGCGAAGAAATTATAAAGGCACTTCGAATGAATGAGATTCCATTTCAAGCTTGGCGTATAAAATCACGTATTATATGGAAGATATTTGGATTCTTAAAAAGAAAATAATAGCGTTTTAACAATATGGATATCATTATAACAGGAGCTTCTGGTTTTGTTGGTCAAAATCTTGCTGATTACTTAGCAAATGAGGGAAATTGTATTAGAAAGCTTTCACTTAGAAACTCCAATTGGCCAAATGAGTTGAGCGGTGGCGCTGCTGCGATTATTCATCTGGCGGGAAAAGCACATGATACCTCAAATACATCTGCAGATGAAGAATATTTTACTGTTAATTGTGATTTAACCATAAAATTATTTGATCTTTTTCTGAAATCAGACATAAAGGATTTCTTTTACTTTTCTTCTGTAAAAGCTGTTGCAGATACTGTTTTAGATGTTCTTATGGAGAGTACAGAAGCTAAGCCGCAGACGCCTTATGGAAAGTCTAAGCTCAAAGCTGAAAATTACTTGTTGAGTAAGTCGATACCCGAAGGTAAAAGATTATTTATAATCCGACCATGTATGATACATGGACCAGGTAACAAAGGAAACTTGAATCTTCTTTATAAAGTGGTGGAAAAAGGAGTGCCCTGGCCGCTTGCTTCTTTTCCTAATGAGCGCTCTTTTTTGAGTATTGCTAATCTTTCTTTCCTTGTTCAAAAGATGATTGAAAAGGGGGATCTGTCTTCGGGAATCTACAATTTTGCTGATGATGACTCTCTCTCTACAAATGATCTGGTTGCTTTGATTTCAGAAACATTAAATAAGAAGCCCAAATTATGGCATATTTCGGCACCCCTAATTAAGTCAATTGTAAAAATTGGGGATGTGCTTCCCCTACCATTAAACTCTGAACGCTTAAAAAAATTGACAGAATCTTATATCGTATCAAATACGAAAATAAAAAGAGCCCTTGGCATTCCAAATCTGCCAATAAGTACAAAAGATGGGCTTGTACTAACCATTAAATCATTTCGAAATAAGTAGCCTATAATGCATACATATTCTATGATGGAAGCTTTAGATAAAAACATACAAAAGAAAATTGAAGATTGGTTAACCCCCAGTTATGATGATAGAACTCGAAAGGAAGTTCAGGATTTAATCGATAGTAATGAGGAGAAAGAACTTACCGATTCTTTTTACAAAGATCTGGAATTTGGAACCGGAGGGCTGAGAGGCATTATGGGCGTAGGCTCCAATCGGATGAATAAGTACACGATTGGTAAGGCAACCCAAGGTCTGTCTAACTACCTTAAAATACAGTTCCCTGATCAAGAGATTAAAGTGGCGGTATCCTATGACAGCCGCAACAATTCGCAGGATTTTGGTCAGCTAGTTGCCAACGTGTTTGCTGCCAATGGCATCAAGGTATACCTCTTCACAGCATTACGCCCGACCCCAATGTTATCGTTTGCCATCCGTCATTTCGGCTGTCAAAGCGGTGTCATGCTAACGGCTTCCCATAACCCAAAGGAATACAATGGATATAAAGCTTACTGGAACGATGGTTGCCAGCTAACTGCTCCACATGATAAAAATGTCATTGATGAAGTGAACGCAATCACATCGGTTAGTGACATTAAATTTGAGGGAAATACACACAATATCCTTCCTGTGGGGAATGAAATCGATCAGATTTACATTGATGCCAATAAAACATTGAGTATTCATCCAGAAGCTGTAATGGCGCAAAAAGATTTAAAGATCGTTTTTTCTCCGATACATGGTACAGGAATTACAATCGTCCCTAAAATGTTGGCTGCCTGGGGATTTGAAAATGTGTCCGTTGTTGCCGAACAAGCTACTCCCGATGGCAACTTTCCAACGGTAGTCTATCCAAACCCCGAAGAGGAAGATGCAATGGCTTTAGCAAAGAGAAAAGGGGAAGAAATTGATGCCGATCTTGTATTGGCGACAGACCCTGATGCCGATCGCGTAGGTATTGTCGTAAAAGATAACCAAGGACAGTTTCAACTGCTTAATGGCAATCAGATCGGTAGCCTGTTGATATACTATGTTCTTAGCGCAAAAAGTCACCTAAAACAATTGGGAGCCAATCCGTATATCGTAAAAACTATCGTAACAACAAATCTGGAGTCAGAAATAGCAAACCATTTCGGTGTGCCTTGTTATGAAACGCTTACAGGCTTCAAATATATTGGCGAACTGATTACCCGTTTAGGCGATTCAGCGCAATATCTCGCCGGTGGAGAAGAAAGTTATGGCTATCTTGTTGGCGATCTTGTTAGAGATAAAGATGCATTAAATGCTTGTGCTTTTATTGCCGAAATGACTGCTTATTTCAAAACAGAAGGCAAAACAGTTTATGAAGTTCTAATGGAGATCTACAAAGAGTTTGGTTGCTACCAGGAAAAACTGATCTCTTTGACAAAAAAAGGGAAAGCTGGTGCCGAGGAAATTCAGGCTATGATGTCGGGACTACGCGATAATTTACCGAAGAGTCTTGGAGGTGTTCAAGTCAAGGAAATTCGTGATTATCAACTTTCCCAAACAACAGATATGTTTACTGGCGAAAAAACTGCGATCTTTTTGCCCAAGTCGGATGTGTTACAATTCATAACAGTAGATGGTGACGTAATTTCCGCACGACCATCTGGGACAGAGCCTAAAATCAAGTTTTACTGTTCAGTGAAAGAAAACTTAAAGGATTCAGCTGATTATCCTGGCTTACAACTTGTTCTTCAGGAAAAAGTGGACAGAATGATGAAAGATATCATAGGTTAATAGTTTGATTGATGCATACAATTGAGAATGAATTTCTTAGGGTTGGGATAAAAGAGAAAGGTGCAGAATTACAGTCTGCCGTGGACAAAGGTGATAATTATGAATGGATATGGCAGGCCGATGAGCGATACTGGGCAAAATCTAGTCCAATCCTTTTTCCTATAGTAGGCGCACTGAAGGAAGGTCGGTTTATATATGGCGGACAATCCTACAGTCTACCTAAGCACGGCTTTGCTCGCGATAACAGTTTCGAGCTTGTGGAAAAGACAGAAACAAGCATTGTTTTTTCTTTTCAAGCCAATGAAGCTACACGATATTGTTTTCCTTTTGAATTTTCTTTGCGAATAAAGTATGAATTGAAGGGAAACAGGCTGGAAGTCAGTTATGCTGTTTTCAACCAAGGGACAGAGGAAATCTATTTTTCGCTAGGCGCCCACCCTGCATTTAATTGTTCATACGATCAGGTTGATACGAGATGTTATATAGAATTCCCAGCAGATGATAGGGTGGAACGGTATTTTCTTCATGATAATTTGCTGTCTAAAACTTATAATAAGATCAAATTAGAAAATCACTGTCTATTTTTCAATAAGGAAACTTTTAAAGAGGATGCATGGATACTTAAAAATTTAAATTCCACTTCGGTCCGCTTAAAATCCGACAATAAACAGCTGATATTTTCCTTTGAAGGGTTCCCATATTTTGGATTATGGTCTGTGCCGGGTAGTTCTTTTATTTGTTTGGAGCCATGGCAGGGGTTACCAGACCATATTAATCACAATTTGCTGTTTGCCGAGAAAGAGGGAATTGTAATGCTTGACGGAACGAAGTCATGGGAAGCAAAATGGAGTATAGCAATATAACACAACATAAAGATGGAAATTAGGGTTAAGCAAAATGATAGTGGAGATCGTCTTAAGGGCTTTCTCCGGAAAGATGGACCGCGCTGGTTGGTGTTTTTAATCGACCTTTTTATTGTTTGGTTCAATTTTGTTTTGAGCTATATTCTGGTTATGAAGCATCGCGGTGAAATTTCGTGGCCTATTATGTTATTGGAGTCGGCGATCATGTCTTCAATTTATGTTCTTGTCTTCATTTGGTTTAAACCTTATCAAAGTATTGTAAGACGTACGGGCTTGCGCGATCTCAAATTAATTGGAAATTGTATCGCCGTTGCGTTTATTATCGGAGTTTCTTTGTCTTACCTATGGGAAGCGATTGTTTCGAACCCAATTGAGAGCCGTTACTATGTTTCCCAAACCCAGCTGCTGTTTCATGCCCTTTTAACTGGGATTTCCATGGCATCCGTTCGTTTGCTCTATAAAACAGCATATCATAGCTTTTTTTGGAACAGCAGACAGAATGCGATCCCGGTTATTTTATTCGGTGCAGGAAATATGGGTCACAATACGTATAATTTATTGCAATTAGGTTCTCGAAATCGCTATAAAGTAGTCGCTATCATTGACGATAATCCCAATAGAATAGGCCGTTATATTCAAGGGATTCGCGTCAGGCCGCTTGAAGAACTTAATGAGAAATTGCTGGAGCGCATAGGAGGGGCGCAGGAATTGGTTATTGCAATTGATAATTCATCGCCAGAAAGACTAAAGAATATTTCATCGAAAGCTGAGTTGCTCCCAATTAAAATAAAGATCATTCCTAACTCTGCGGCTTTATTGGAAGGAAATGTTGCTGCCCAGCAAATCAGGGCTTTAAAAGTTTCAGATCTTCTCGGCCGCAAAGCGATACAGCTTGACAATCCTGTTATTAAGGAGGCGTTGGCTGATAAAGTAGTTCTTGTTACAGGAGGTGCAGGATCGATCGGTTCAGAATTAGTGCGTCAAATTGCATTAGTTACGAGACATTTAATTGTCCTGGATCAGGCTGAATCTGCATTGTATGATATACAACAAGAACTGCGTTCTAATCCTTTTTTTGAACATTTCAATTTTATAGTTGGGGATGTTCGCGATAAGGATTTCATGGAAAGTGTATTTCAGCACTATCGACCTGAATTGATTTTCCATGCTGCTGCATATAAACATGTGCCGTTGATGGAGGCTAATCCTTATGAAGCTATATGGACTAATATTTTTGGATCTTATAATCTTGCTTTATTAGCAGATAAATATGAAGTCGAAAAATTTGTAATGGTTTCGACGGATAAAGCTGTAAATCCGACCAATGTTATGGGGGCGACAAAGCGTGTTGCGGAAATCGCTGTCAGTGTCGTTAATGAGCATTCAAAAACTAACTTCATTGTAACGCGGTTTGGGAATGTGCTCGGTTCAAATGGATCAGTTATTCCGTTGTTTGAAAAGCAGATCGAGAAAGGCGGGCCAATTACGATAACACATCCCGACATTACACGATATTTTATGACAATTCCTGAAGCGTGCCAGCTTGTGCAGGAAGCGGGTGTTATGGGAAATGGGGGCGAGATATTCGTATTTGATATGGGCGAATCGGTTAAGATAATGGACCTAGCAAAACAGATGATCCGCTTAAAAGGGTTATCTTATCCTGAAGATATCGATATCAAAGTCGTTGGATTGCGACCGGGAGAAAAGATCTACGAGGAATTATTGGCTAACGGAGAAAATACCGAAAAAACTTATCATGAAAAAATCATGATTGCCAAAGTAAATATCCTAAATTTAGCAGAAAAAAAGGTGGTGATTGACCAATTATGTGATTTAGTTAAGCAGGCTAATCCAATGGATGATAAAATGCAGATGGTTTCTTTGATAAAATCCATTGTGCCGGAGTTTAAATCTCAGAATTCTATTTTCGAAAATCTAGATAACAATTTCTTAACAAATTAGTACAGGTTAAATTACAATATTTGAAGTAATGATATATATATTTATTTTAATTGGGCTGTTTATTTTAGAGCTTCTATATTTCAAAGTCGCAGACAAATTTAACATAATTGACAAACCTAATGAAAGATCGTCCCACAGTACGATAACATTACGCGGAGGAGGCATAATTTTTTATTTCGCAGCTTTGATCTACTTCGTTCAATCTGGTTTTCAGTATCCTTGGTTTTTTCTTGGATTGTCGTTAATGACCATCATATCTTTTCTTGATGATATATTCACACTTTCCAATAAGGTGCGGCTATTGATTCACTTTGCATCAGTGTTGTTAATGACTTATCAGTTAGAGGTATTTTCTATGCCTTGGTATTATCTCCTCCTTACATTTATCATTATTGTAGGTGTTATTAATGCATATAATTTTATGGATGGGATTAACGGCATTACAGCATGTTATAGCTTAGCGGTTGGCGTTTTACTCTCGATTGTTAATAATAAGTTGATGTTTATAGACCAGAATTTGTTAACTTATTCCCTATTAGGTGTGATCGTTTTTTCTTTTTTCAACTTTAGGATGAAGGCTAAATGTTTCGCCGGTGACGTTGGGTCTGTCGCTATTGCCTATATTCTACTTTTTTCATTAGGCGCTCTGATAATAAAAACGGGTAACCTTATTTATATCTTATTTCTTGCTGTTTACGGATTAGATGCGGTTTGGACTATAATTAGAAGGTTATTGCGCAGAGAAAATATTTTTGAAGCACATCGTTCTCATTTATATCAGTTCTTAGCAAATGAAGTAAAGGTGAATAAGCTTTTGGTCTCTTTTATTTATGGGTTATTACAATTTGTAATTGGATATATGGTCATCCAATTTGCAGAGGCGACATTCTATTCGCAACTTATATTTGCTATTGTTTTACTCACTGTCTTAAGCGTAGTCTATTTAATATTAAAAACATATATTGTAAAAAAATACGCAATTCATTAATATGATAAGCATGGAACCAAATACAATCCAAGGTGGAATAGCGCAGGATGAACGAGGGTCAATTCGTTTTGTAAATGAATTTGATATGAGTCTAGTCAAACGGTTTTATATTATAAGGAATGCAGATACAGAGTTGACTCGAGGTTGGCGAGGACATAAAATTGAGCAAAGATGGTTTTATGTACTTTCAGGAGAATTTTCATTAGATTTGGTGAAAATCGACAATTGGGCACAGCCTGATCAATCATTACCAGTTAATAATATTATATTAAAAGCGTGTGAGATGAAAGTATTGAATGTGCCAAATGGCTATGCAACAGCCTTTAGAGCGTTGGAGCAGGATAGTCAATTGCTGGTTTATGCAGATTATCCTATATCGCATTCTGTAGAAGATGATTTTACCTGGCCTCTGGAATATTTTAAATCAATTTAGATTATTTGCAGATGAAATTTTTTCAGGCACAAATTTTGCTTATTGGCTTGCGTTTTGTAAACGTCAACGAATTTCAAGTATTTGCAAAAAAAAATATAATTTTATCAATTAATAATAGCAATTAATTCAAATTAGAAATAAAAACATGCAATCAATTTTAAAGTATGGCTTATCAATGGGGCTGTTTTGTGCCTTGATAATTATATTATTTAGTTCATGTGGGTCAAGGAAGAAAATGGTTTATCTGCAAAATGATTCGACGCAGATAAATACTTTATACGATCAGTATGTTCCTAAAATTCAGGTCAATGATATCTTGACTGTTGTGGTAACTGCCGCAGATCCTAAAGTGACAGCACCATTTAATCCTATAAGTTCGATGTCCAGTGGAAATATGACTCAGAATACAGATTTGGCCTTGCGTCCTACTTACACAGTAGATAATGATGGGAATATAACTCTACCGATGTTAGGTAAAACCAAAGTTGTTGGTCTGACCCGTATTGAAGCGATTGAGAAGATCCGATTTGAACTAGGGAAATATATCAAAGATCCTGGAGTTAATATAAATTTTAATAACTTTCGGGTTTCGGTATTAGGAGATGTGGCCCGGCCAGGATCATTTGTTTTACCATCTGAAAGATTAACGGTGTTGGAAGCTATCAGTATGGCTGGAGATCTGACTATTCGTGGTGTTCGCGAAAATGTATTGTTAATTCGAGAAGTGGACGGCAAAAAGACGATGCATCGCTTGGATCTTACAAAGCAAAGTACACTAAACTCGCCTTATTATTATTTGGCTCAAAATGATGTTATATATGTTGAGCCTAATCAAGCTCAGATCAATAGCTCGAAATTAGGAGCAAATACAAATATTATAATTTCGATATCAAGCCTTTTAATTACCGTCATATCAATATTGACCCGATAATATCATTTATGGAACAGAAATCTATTCATATTAAAGAAGATAGGGAAGAAGAAGTTAATCTAAGGCAGCTTTTTGAGCAATATGCCTTCTATTGGAAATGGTTTGTAATTTCCGTTATTCTTTCTTTGGCAGTCGCAGTAGTTTATTTACGTTATGCGCAGAAGACTTATAGCACAACTGCAAAAATTTTGCTGAGAGATGAACGAAGCGCATCTGCTGGAGAATTGGCTGGTATTGCAGAATTAAGTAGTAGCATGGGATTTGGAGGTACCAGATCTGCTTTTGTGACCGATCAAATAGAAGTTTTAACTTCGAGGAGGCTGATGAGGAAGGTTGTAGATCAACACCACCTCAATATAATATATGAGAAAAAAGGTAATATAAGGTCTTCTGAAGTGCTAGAAAATGATATGCCTTTCTATATACAGCCGCAGGGGGATTTGGATAGTATAAAATTATCGATTAAAGTAAGCTTTGATGGGAGTCAAAATTTAAAAATTACGAATTCTAGAACTGATGAGAAATTCGTTGCTGTTTTCAATAAAATAGTGAAAATTGGTGAAAATTCAATTATTTTTCGAAGAAATAATGCTGTATCTTTTCCTAAAAATAATGATTTTGAAGTAACTGTAATTCCTAGAGACTGGGCCGTAGATCTTAACTTAAGCTCGATTTTGATTTCTCCGAGTAAAGAGATGCAATCTTACATTGTAAACTTTGCTATGGTTTCTACATTAGGGAAAAAGGCAGAATTAGTGTTGAATAGTCTTATAGAGACATATAATGCCGACCTGACAAATGATAAACTTCGAATGACGCGCGCAACTTCTGATTTTATCAATAAGAGACTGGTATTGATTTCAAAAGATCTTTCAGGTGCTGATGAAGAAGCCGCGGAGTTTAAAACTTCCAATTCGATGGTGGATATGGCAACGGAAGCAGGAGTATTTCTCAATAATGCCTCTGAAAATGATAAGAAAGTTTTGGAATACCGCACGCAATTGCAGCTCGTTGATCATATGAATGATTTTTTGAGAAATCAAAAGCCAGGTAAATTATTACCATCTAATATAGGACTGCAAGATGCATCAATTGCTGCAACAATAGCAGAATATAATAAACTTGTCTTGGAGAGAGACGATCTATTAAAATCTGCCTCAGAATTAAATCCAACAGTGGTAGCTTTAAATGAGAATATTGAAGAAAGTGATAAAAATATACGACAATCCCTCGAGAACTATCAGAAAGTAACAAAGTTAGCTTTAAATAGTATTGAAAGGAAATCTAACGAAATCAAGGGGCGAATTAATTCTATTCCAAGTCAGGAGCAAGGATTTAAAAAGATTTCTAGACAGCAACAGATAGTAGAGTCTTTATATTTATTATTATTGCAAAAACGAGAAGAAAGTGAAGTCAAAGCTGCAGCTACTCCTGATAATTTAAAAATCATTGATGCTGCATATAACAATGGAGTTCCCGTTTCTCCTCGGAGAGCCATTATCCTCTTTGCAGCCCTAATTATTGGCTTCATTATTCCATTTGCACTTATCTATATCAAATTTTTATTGGATAATAAGGTTCATTCAAGAAAAGATATAGAAGATATTGTGAAGGCTCCTGTATTGGGTGAGATTCCTACAGCAGAGGATACGGTAATCCATTTAAATGATCGCTCATCTTTGGCGGAAGCATTTCGAATTTTGAGAACCAATATGAACTTCATGTTTGGTGCTGAACAAAAGGATAGTTCTAAAGTTGTGTTTGTTACCTCCACAATTTCTGGGGAGGGGAAATCCTTTGTAACGACAAACCTCGCCCAAATCTTATCGATGTCGGGCAAAAATGTACTATTGATAGGTGCGGATATTCGTAGCCCGAAAGTGTTAGACTATTTGGGTTTATCACACTTACAACATACAAATGTGGGTATTACACAGTTTTTGATCAATCCGGATATGGATGTAGATAACATCATCATTAAAAAACCGGGGAATTATGATTTCGATGTAATTTACTCTGGATATATAGCACCAAATCCTGCTGAACTTTTAATGAACGGACACTTTGATGATGTAATTAAGTATGCACGCGAGCATTATGATTATGTTCTTGTTGATACCGCTCCAGTAAGTTTGGTTACCGATACCTTACTAATTGCTCATAATGCTGACCTTACATTATATGTTTCTAGAGCAAATTATCTGGACAAACGCTTATTACAGGTACCTCGAGAGTTATATGTTGATGGCAAGTTGAAAAACTTGGCTGCAATAGTCAATGATGTTGATTTTGCAAAGGGCTATGGTTACGGCTATGGCTATGGCTACGGTTATGGCGATAAAGGGAAGAAGAAAACAGGGATCTCCAAAATTTGGCAGGATCTTAAAGATCGACTAAATATAAAATAAATTTTAGGTCATCGGATTTTTGGCCTTATTGTTGTTTAACCCCAAGTCGATACTTCGACTTGGGGTTTGTTTTTTACAATAAAGGCTGAGCACCGTCGTTTTTAATTATATCGTTTTGATTGCTTAGATTTATATGCGATCTATTCGACCTAACCTTAAGAGTTCTTTTATCAGTGAAAAATAAATTATACAAATGAAAAAACAGTTACTATGCGCTTTTGTAGCCTTACTGTCTTTGATGGCTAAGACTACTTTCGGACAGTTTTCTCGACCTATCAGTGTGGGAGCGGGGGCAGGTGTTGCTTTAAATTTTACAGATTTAGCGAATGTCGAACCTAAATTTGCCTTCTATGGAGAGGCTGATTATTTAATTACACCCTATCTTTCTGTTGGATTGCGAGGTGAAAAAGGAACTTTAGCCGGTAATGGATATGACAGTGAATTTAAAAACAGATATTTTGCTGGCAATATAAATGGTAAAATCCGTATAGGCCAATTTATGGGCCATCCTGATAACTATAGTTATTATACGTTAGAAGCCAATACTTTGTCAAGAATTTTATCCAATATCTATGTAGGAGCTGGGGCCGGGTTAGTGAAAAATAGAATAAATAGAACAACATCAAGTTTCTATAAGGATTATCTTGAGAATAATGGAGGTGAACTTTCTACTGATCTGGGCGAAATCCATTTTGTCGTTCCTTTAAATATTGGGCTTGATATTCCATTTGGCCGCACGTTGTATGGACCCCAATGGGCAATCAACGTTAATTACCAACATACTTTGACAACAAATGATAATCTTGACGGCGTCAAAAATAAGAGCAATGACCAATATGGCTTTGTTTCCGTGGGTGTAAAATATGCGCTATTCAATCGTAAGTAAGCTAATTGAAAAAATAAACGTATGAAAAATATATTTAAAGCGAATAATAAGCGTCAGCTGTTTGGGCTATTGGCTTTTGCTATATTAATCGGCTTCGCTGCCTGCAAGTCTAATTCCGCTATGTATAAGGCGCCAAAGGTAAATGCTTTTAAGGGCGGTAAGTTGCCCCCGCCACCGGGAATGGTGTATATCCCTTCCGGAACAATACTTTTTAAAGGCTCATTGGATAGTGGAAATGTGGGTAAGAACGTTAGTGTAAGTGCTTTCTTTATAGACGAAACGGAAGTAACCAATAAACAGTACCGTGAATTTGTCAATTGGGTAGCAGATTCTGTAGCCGTAACGGATTACCTGCAGGATGATAGTTATTTTTTGGATATTGCTGGAGAGGAAGTTGGTCAGAAACGTATTAATTGGGCCAAAGTCAAGAAAATTTCTCCGCTTTGGAAGAGTAACGATCCGACTGTTCAGGAGCGTTTGGCTCCTATGTTGGAGATGCGAGGGAATAGACGGGCACTCAATCCAGAAGTGATCAGGTACAGGTTCTCCTATTTACAGTCGAAAGGAAATATGAAAAAGAAATACGTAACAGATACGGTTTCGGTTATGCCCATAGAGGATATATGGACCAAAGATTTTCCAAATGCGCAGCTTGCATCGCTAGATGCGAATTATTTTACGCATCCTTCGTTTGACTATTATCCCGTTGTAGGGGTCACATGGAGACAAGCTCGTGCTTTCACAGATTGGCGCGCTAATGAAATGGCTGCAACAGTATTAAAAAACTCGTATTTAAATGGTTATCAGCTAAGTCTTAGTCTTCCTACGGAAGCCCAGTGGCAATATGCGGCTTCTGGTAAATTGGACCCTCAGGATACAATAGCAGGTTCCCGTATGACGATTGATGGAACGGAAGGTAAAAAGAAATTAGCAGTAAATTTCAAGCAGGGCGAGGGGACATATTCCCGTGACGGTGCAACCTTTACATTGCCTGTTAAATCCTATATGCCAAATGCCTTTGGTGTATATAATATGGCTGGGAATGTATCGGAATGGACATTGGATGCGTATAGTCCCTCTGCAGTCGTGTTTGTAAATGATTTGAACCCCGCTTTATTATATGATGCGGATGCGAAGGATGGTGATGCGCTCAAACGTAAGGTGGTACGTGGCGGTTCCTGGAAAGATAATGGTGAGCAGCTGAATAGTGAAACCAGAAACTATTCCGTAGATTATGAACCACATTCCTATATCGGTTTCCGTTGTGTGATGTCGGCGTTCGAAATGCCTACCGTACAAAGTAAAACACGGAAGTATTAATTCATTGATCACCATATAAATTAAACGTGATGAACATAAAAATATTGACGACAGTTTTGATGGGGTTAGGCATTGGAACTGCTACAGCACAAGAAAATATAATTCCCGATACACTTAATGTAAACGTTTCTCAGGAGGTCATCCAGGATACTATTCCGACAACAGATGGATTCTATCAGGCAAATAATATGGAAGATGCTGTGCCCTTTGCTTATCCGGAGGTTAATAAAAAGAATATTCGTTTTTATAAACGCGTCTGGCGAGATATTGACCTGAAAGATGAGAAGAACGCTATATTGGCTGTGCCGGGAAATTCTTTAATAGAGGTGATTATGAAAGCCATTGAAAAGGGAAAGCTATCGCTATATAGCCCAGACGATGATTCTTTTAAAGGAAGATTAAGTGCACAGGAGGGTATGGCAAGATTTGCAGACAGCGTGCTTGTGCCCATTTTTGATGGTGAAGGAAACCAGATTGATTCCAAAATGGCGCTGAACGAATTTGATCCAGCTCGTGTGACTAAATTCCGCGTAAAAGAGGATATCTTTTTTGATAAACAGCGTAGTAGGCTTGAAACGCGTATTATTGGCGTGGCTCCCTTGATGAATATAACAACTTCGGCTGAACTGGCAGAATCGGTCGGTGCTACACCAGCGTTTTGGCTTTACTTTCCGCAGTTACGTTATGCTTTGGTTCAGGTCGATATCTCCGATCCGGACAAAGGGCTGTATGAGATGAGCATGGATGATTTTTTCGTACAGAACAAGTTTGCAAGCACAATTGTACGTGAATCCTCTCCAGGAATGTTACAGAATCTAAAAGATACCGAAAATGGTGGGCAGCAGCTTGATGGAAAGAAAGTCGAGGAAAAGCTGGATGCTTATAAGAAAAAATTATGGAGCAATCCAAAAGGTGTAAAGGCCGAAGAGCTTGAAGGTAATCAAATTCAGCTCCAAAAGAAAGAGAGCAGTACTCCTACTGAACAGAAATTATAACTCTAATATAAAAAGACTTCCCGAACAGGGAAGTCTTTTTATATTTTTTAATCACTGTCTTTGCCAATAAATCTGGAATACGAGTGGACAAGTGTGAAGAAAAAAACTTCTTGCGGCGCATATCGCACGTATCTATTAAAGTTTTTCCATAATCTTTTAGGTCCTTCCGGCAGTGAGGATATGGCATTGATGACCTTTCCATCTTCGAACCGCTCATCATGAAAGCCAAAATTGCCCGAATACCAAATTTCAGTCATCATCCAATCTGCATCTAAATTTTCAGGGTAAGGAAAAGGAATTTCATCGATTGATAATCCCAGATACTCAACTAAAATCTTATGTAATAAATGTATCCAATCTATAATGCCGCTTTTGGTATACATTTCCAATAAATCTTCTTTATTTATCGTAGTATGGGATGCATGATATAAACGAGCTGAATCGCATAATTGACGTAAACCGATACCAAAAGAAATCATATGTTTTAATATATGTCCATTCACTTGGAGAAGCTGCAATTCTGGAGCAAGTAAGCGAATAGAAGTATCTTCGATTGTTAGTGTTTGCTTCAGGTCTCTATAACGTTCTTTTAATCTACGTAGATAGTTGAGCTTAAATGGGCTTCTGATATCAAACAATTTCTTATGATGTTCAATGCAGATATTCCTCCATGCATAGTCAAGACTAAATCCTGCAGTGTCACGAAATTTTATTGAATTCTTTTTTAGATAATCTCTAGCTTCAGCATATCCATTGTTATCAAAATACCAGTCTATATCTCCGCATGTCCGGTGATTGGGGATGCGATAGCAGGAAGCTATGCCCTGTCCCTTTAACAAAATAGGTCTGAGGCCCATTGCGTTAAAAAGGGTGAATTGCTCCGCAATTACAGTATTCATCTTTTCATTCTGTCTTTCAATATTATCCATGCGAACAACCCATTTCATTCTAAGGGACTGGGGGGGAAGCTGCTGTTCCTCTAAAAAAGAAAAACTATCGTAAATAATGCCTTCAACTGTATGATTTATTGCATATTTTCGGATTGTATTCCAATCTTCCGAGGTCATGGGCTGTATCATTGATAGTCGACCTTTCCCCCAAAGCCCTATACGCAATAATTGAAAAAAAATATCCTTAAGCTGATTGTTCATTTAGATGTGTAATATCAATTTGTTATGCTAATATAATAAATTTACTATCTAAGAAGCGTTTATGTTCTAAATACAAAGTAGCGAGGTGATTAAGGTGGGCTTAGGTTACAAATTGTCGATGACTGAGAAATTGTAAAATTAAAGGTTGGGAACGAAGTTCCCAACCTTTTTGCACTTACAAAATATACCTAAATATTTTTTAAAGATACATTAAAAATTGTAAAAGGAGCATGTAACTAATTGAAATGCGCCATGTAAACTTTAATATCCCGGATTTTGTTCCAGATTGCTGTTACCAGCAATAGCTTGGTTGGGCACTGGGAAACGATTCAGATGTGCGGAAGTACTTGGATTATGATCCCACCACTTTTCTGTGGTGAAAGCTTTCCATCGGATCAAATCTGTACGTCGGCGGCCTTCCCCTAAAAACTCAATACTCCATTCATCCAAAATGCGGTACTTGTCCATATTGGCACTAGTCACGGGATTAGGATCGGCAGCATTGGCAAAGTTTCGCTTTCGGACGGTATTGAACAGTTCTGCCGCCTTTTCCTTGTTCCCTAATCTGAAATCACATTCGGCCAGCATATAGTAAACTTCTGCCAGTCGAATAATCGGCATATCGGCTCCCCAGCGTAAGGTATTGTTAGCCAGATTTGGGATCGGTACTTTCACCAGACGTATGCCTGTGTTTTCCTCGCCTTCCGACATTTTAGAGGGCAGCTGATCGATGGAACTGTATTTTTTTCCGGCGCCAACTTCTGAAAAACGACCCACTTGGTCTACAAAGTTCAAGGGCTTGTCCTTGTATTCTTCACCACCAAGAATAGCTTCGCCAGTAGGTGTTTTATGCGGACCTACAATAAACATACCCTCATATTGGTCCGAGCCGTGATAGACGTAAGGTGCTTTGCGTAGGTCGCCTTGGTCGAAGGTTTCAAAGGGTGAACCTAATTTGAAGTCCGCACCGTAGCTTGAGCCATTGGGTTTCTTGGAGGGTGTCAGGTGAGCGCCATTATTCCCGCCCATGTCCTGTGCAAAGAACTGCTTCGTGTTGTAGTGATAGAAGTCTGCATAAAACCAATTGTACTCCAGCATCTTGAATTCGGAAGGCATAGACCAGATAATCTCGGGTGATTCATTGTTTTTAAATCCGTGCACTCCGTTCCATTTGGTATCTAAGGCATAATCACCATAGACCTTATTGACAATGTCCTGTGCCAATTTTTGGCTCTCAGCATACATCGCTTTACCAATATAAGCCTCTGCATTGAAGTAGAGTTGTGCCAGCATGGCTGCAGCCGCAGCTTTTCGAATAGCCCCTTCTTCCCTGTCGCCGGCCTTCTTTGAAGGAAGATTTTCAATCGCAGCCTTAAGCAGCTTTTCGATATGTGCAAAAAGTTCCTGATCGCTATTGCGCGGTAAGGACTCTTGGTCTAATGATTCGAAAATTGGCATCCCGCCAAAATAATCTAATCCACGCAGATAAAAATAGGCTATCAATGCATCGAGTTGTGCGAGATCTGCAGCTTTTCGTTCGTCGCTCAGTGCAAATTTGCCGTAATCCAATTTGCTCAGATCACTCTTTGTATCCAGTGCGAGAGCAACCCCCATCAGGGTGCCGCGCCAGCTTCCCCAAATCCAATTGTCATCCGCTGTCCAACGGTGGTAATGATAGCGCTCATTCTCGCCACCGTTATACCAATGCCGACCCTTGGTGGTTATGGCAAAATTGTCTGCCGTATATTCCTGAAGGCGCCAGCGGTCTTCGCCCATATACCATTTAGCATGGGTAAATGGCCTAAATAGGGCGGCCTTGATATCTTTCTCACTTTTGAAAAAGGTGTCCGGCGTGACCGAACTATAAAACTCCTGATCCAATTTGGTACATCCTGATAGTAATAATGCTACGGATAATGTTGCTATGGAAATGTATTTTTTCATGTTTGTTCGCTTTAAAAATTTACTTGTAAACCCATCATAAAAGTCCTGGTCTTTGGATAGACATTGCGCTCTTCAAAGCCCGGTTCAAGGCCATTGATATTGACCTCGGGATCCAGGCCACTGTAATTGGTGAACAAAAAGAGATCACGTGCAGTAGCATAGACGCGCATCGACTTCAATGGTTTGATCCAATTTTGGTTAAAACGATAACCGATATTCAGCGCGTCAACCTTCAAAAAAGTGCCTTTTTCCAACCAGTAATCGCTTAGCTCTTTTTCTCCTTTGATATTTTTATGTTTGTCGTATGCCTCTTCCAGCACATTCTGTCCTTTTACATTGGGTAGGCTGTAGTACATATTGATCATATTGAACACATCGTGGCCGATCCAGCTACGCATATAGATACTAGCATCCCAGTTTTTATAGGTAAATTGGTTGTTCCAGGAGAGTTGTAAAGTTGGAATCGCATTGCCGACAAAAGACTTGTCGCCCACAGTCTTGTTGCGATCTCGCACATCAAAGGCATTTCCATCCTTGTCATAAAGCTTCCAATAGCCATCATCTGTAAAGCCTGCAAATTTCCAGAGGAAAAACTGTCCAATATCCTCGCCTGGGTACAACCTGACCGCAGAGCCTGGTGAACCGGGTGCCGGGAAGTCTTTTCGGTCGGTAAATGTTTGGCTGCCCCATAAGGTATTGAGCCTACTTTTATTATGTGAAGCGACAATGCTGGTGGTATAACTGAAATGATCATTGTCTACGGCTTTAAAGTTCAGCTCAAATTCATATCCGGTATTTTGCATGCTTCCCACATTCATGGTGGTTTTATCGTGGATCGCCGGCGTTGGGATACGCTGATGTCATAAATCAGATCGTCGATCTTCCGTTTGTAGATATCAAAACGGCCATTTAAACGATTGTTCAGTACCGTGAAATCTAAACCAAGGTTGTATTCTTTTTTGACCTCCCATTTGATATCCGGATTTTGGTTGTGCATCACACCATAGGTTCTAAACCATTTTCCATCCTGCAAAAACCAGGTGTCGGCGCTATACATCCGCGTGGCAACTTTGGCATCAAAACCTTCATTGCCCGTTTCGCCGTAGCCCGCACGTAATTTTAGGTCATTGATAAATGTGACATCGCGTAGGAAAGGTTCCTGAGAAACACGCCATCCCGCGGATAGTCCGGGAAAGAATCCCCATCTGTTTTTAGGCGCAAATTTGCTGGATCCTTCGTAACGTGCCGTTGCGGTCAGGATATAGCGGTCTAAATAGGAGTAGTTGACACGGCCGAAAAAGGCGGCTAGTTTGACCCAAGGATTTTTCCAGGACCCAATACCTGCACGTCCGTCAGGTAAATAGGTTCCTGTACCCATATCGTTTTCCCCAATACCATCAACGGGGAAATTAGAGTTTTCGGCCGAAAACCCTTGTCCGTTAAAATCCTGGTAGCTATAGCCCGCCACAGCATTCAAGGAATGTGCCGCCCAGCGGTTCGTATAGTTGGCGGTCCATTCAAAGACGCGATCATTGAACCGGCTATAATATTGCTTGGCAAATCCGTCCACATTGTTCTCTCGTGAAATGCGATGTTGTGCCGATCGGTAATAATTGCCATGTTCGCTGTTGTTCTTTATCCCGATGGTGGCACTGGTGGTCAGATGTTCTGTGAGGTTTAACTTTAAGGTCGCATTGGCCAACAGGTATTTAAATTGCTTTTCATCGCTGCGGAGGCGAGCTTCGGCAACAGGGTTCCAGGTATCATACCCACCTTCCAAGACGTTATAACCGCTGACATCATTGGCATCATAAGGTGTTTCCGTAGGATTCATCACCAAAGCCATATTAAAAATGTCATTGTTGTTAAAGATGTCTCCGTTGGAGCCAAACGCCTTTACCTGGTTGTAGCTTACATTGGTATTCAACTCCGCAAAACCATCGAAAAATTTAAAGGCACTATTGATCCGTCCACCGATTTCATCCCGCTTTGAGGTGATTGCCATTCCTTTGGCGTCGCGTTTGGTAAAGGTGGTGTAGACATTGGCATTTTCGGAGCCGCCGCTGATGTTGGCGACTTGCCGATGGCTGAATGGATTATTGTTGGTGACCTCATCATACCAGTCGGTTCGATGTCCAAGGTCTTCACCGAGGCCATATTCGACAAATTGCTCTGCCGACAGGACTTTGGGACGTTTGCGGATGGATTCGACAAAATATTCAGAGGTGAAATTTACCTGAGCTTGGCCGATCTGTGGCCGTTTGGTCGTAATCAGGATTACACCACCAGAGGCACGCGTGCCGTAGATCGCAGCAGCTGAGGCATCCCGCAGCACGTTTATGGATTCAATATCTTCCTTTGCAACGGAGTTGATATCGCCGCCGGGCACACCGTCAATAACCACGAGGGGACCCTGTGAGGCGTTGACCGAATTGACGCCGCGCAATTGCAAGGAGATACCGGCATTAGGGTCGGTTCCATTGGTGGAGATAACACTGAGCCCCGGTACTTTTCCCTGGATCGCCAAAAGGGGAGAGACAGTCCCGGCGACCATGTCTTTCTGTTTGATGCTCGATACGGCACTGGTCAATTCTTTTTTGTCAAGGGAGCCATAACCGACAACAACAGCCTCCTCGAGCTGCTGCGTGTCAGATACCAGTTGTACATTCAAACTGGAACCACCCGTATACGTGATTTCCCTAGAGCTAAAGCCGATCATTCGAACGACGAGGATAGCATTTCGCTCCACGTTAGTCAGGGTGAATGTACCATTGGCGTCCGTCGAAGTTCGTAGATTGCTGCCCTTCACAGAGACCGTGGCGCCAACTAGGGGATTGCCTTGCTCGTCTTTTACACTGCCCTTGACTGTGTTCTGAACCTCCTGCACATAGGGTGCATGGGGTAGGGCATAAGCGGCTCCAGCAAAAAAACTGCTGCTGAATAGCAATAATTTAGTAGCCACTTTAAAACTGTTGATTTTAAAATTCATGTGCTAATGTTTATTAAAGAATATTGGTTGTTTACGATAGAAAGGCTTGACAGGCTTTTTGGAGAATGGTCGATATCAGCTGTCGGCTCCAGATAAACTGGATATGTTCAAATTCAAGATACTGCATATAATTGGTGTGATTTGAACATTAAATGTACGGCATTAGCCTTATAGGTTTAATTGCTTGAGACAATATGAGGATACTTTGAGACGATTTGTAGGAAAACAAAAAAGGAGCCGCCCATTTTGCAGTGCCCCCAAAAAGTTAGACACTTTCTGGGGGTACTGCATTTGGACAGCTCCTGATTTAAATACTATTATTACGTTAGCGTACCAACTAATGGCAGGCCACGGGCTCCGGGTAATCCGCTGTAGCCATTCCTTTGACCAATTGGCCACAATGCCGCATCGATGCTGCGTAAGGATTTTCAATCGCCTTGTCGTAACTTAACCAATAGCCTTTTTCCATTGGACAGTACTGTAGATACACCGTTTCATCTGTACATTTCATGGTCTCCATAATGGTGAATAAGGATTGTGTGACGGCAGAAAAGGACTGCTTCATAACCTTCATGTCCGTTGCAGATTTTAAGCTGGCAGCATCGGTCTTCATCGTCTGGCTTACCTTTTTCAGACGCATCATGTCATCGATCTGCAAGCCTTTTAGCCGAAAATTCTGTACTTCCTTTTCGAATTGAACGGAGTGTGCTTTACTGGCAGCAAAATTTTCCTCCATGATATCTTTTTTTACTTCCATGTAGGCATTAAATAACCGGTCGCGTTGTTCCTGTGCAGCATCCTGTCCGTGACTTGATTGACAGGAGATCATCATCAGGCCGATTAAACAGCTGATGTAAAGTGCTTTGAAGTTATTTTTCATCTTTTAGTCTTTATTTATTTGATTTTGAATGCGTTTAATTTCTGACAGCATGAGCGCAAGATGTTGTTTATTTAATGGATCTGTCTGTTGTGTGGAAAGTTGATTGATCGCTGCTACTAATGCGCCCAGGTAATTTCTGACATACAGCTGTACATCGCTACGTTGCGCCTGTGATATGATATCGGATCCTGGTGCTATTTTGGGGTTGATGATCTGATTTACTTTTTCTAGAAAAAAACGTTGTTGTGCACGTTTAAAAGCATTTATTCGAACGTCTCCTCCCGGCAAAGTCCATATCGTTCCCCCGATATCGTTTAGATATTCATCAAGTCCGTAAGGTCTTTGATTGGTCAGGGATTTCATATAGATATTATAGAGCATTCCTGGGCTCATCAACATATTAAGCATCTGCTCTTGTTGATCACTTATTTCCTTATTTGCATCTTTTCCGATCAAATCCTGTATATCTTTGGGATACAGCCACAGGGGTGGGGTTAATACGTTGTCGCTCACATACTGCATGGCAGCTTTTACCTTTTCTCGTGGAATTGCGGCATATACAGGACCTTCTTGACCACGCACTTTTTTTGTAATCTCCTGACTGCCGATGTTTTTCAATACATGGTAGAGATAACGGTCGAACTGTGCGCGCACCGCTTTATGCATATCCTTTAGGTTACTGTAATCATCTCCTGGCTCATACGTCCATTCCACCAAATTGGAAACCACTCGTTTCAGATTTTTGATCCCATAGGAGCTTGCCAACACCGCATCATCACCCAAATCTTCCTTTTGACCACGTGGATCCTCATCGTTTCCCTCCCCGCCAAACCACAGCTTAGGGTTGGCTGTCAGGCTATCGGTTACTTGTCTGCTGAGGTAAATCTGTTCATCTTCTCCACTTGAAAATTGTGGAAGATACTGATAACCCCATTGAATGGCCCATTTATCATAACTTCCAATACGCGGATAAATACCCGAGAGCCCCACCTTATCCTCCGGTTGCGCGACATAATTGAAACGAGCATAGTCCATGATCGATACCGTATGACCATTTTTTTCGACCCACTTTTTGTCGCGCAATTTCTCTACGGGCGTTTGGCTGCTTGCTCCCATGTTGTGACGGAGACCTAAACTGTGCCCCACCTCGTGCGACGAGACAAAACGAATTAATTGGCCCATCACCTCGTCATCCAACTGCATTTTTTGTGCAGCCTTATTTAAGGGCCCAACCTGCACCATAAACCATTGCTGCACGAGTTTCATCACATTATGATACCATCCAACATGCGCTTCGATAATCTCGCCACTTCTTGGGTCTGAAATACGCGGACCATAGGCATTCGCTTTCTCGGAGGCAAAATAACGGATTACAGAGAATCGGGCATCCTCCAAACTCATTGTTGTATCCTGTTCAGGCCATTCTTTGCCCACAATTGCATTCTTAAATCCAGCTTGTTCAAAAGCTTTATTCCAGTCATTGATTCCCGCAATCAAATAGGGACGCCATTTTTTTGGTGTTGCTGGATCAATATAATAGACAATCTGCTTTTGTGGTTCTACCAGCTCACCCCTTAGGTAGCGTTTTATATCTTTCGCTTTGGGCTCAAGACGATAGCGCTGAATAAAATTTAAGGCTTTGGAACGTTGGTCTTTATCCGTGAATAGAATATACTTATTTGCAAAATAGCCCACTCGCTCATCGAAAATCCGTTTTTTCATCGGCACCTTTGGGAGAAGGACCATGGAGGTGTTGGTGGTGAACGTCATCGCTCCGGTCAAACTTGCTGCTGGTGTACCCGCTGTGGAGGAGTATGTCTTTGTTGTCTTTACTTCCAGATTGATCGGAAATACCTTCATGTCGGTAATGAAAGATCGATCGTCGGCCAGAGAGGATAGCTTATTTTCGCTTTTTATCTTGCTATCAAAGGAAACTGCAGCATTGTCTTTTCGAAAAAGATCAGTTACCTCAACCAAATAGCTGTTTTTACCTGCGTTAAGTCCTTTGATATCCATAATAGCAATAATTGGATCTTCTTGAGACTGCACCAATGCGCTACGAATCGCATCGGTCTCCGGCGCATCCTGCCTGTAGATTGCTGCCCGCAACTGTATACGGTCTCCTAAGCCTTTTTCAAAATAAAGTGTCTGCTCATTCAACTTTTCTCCACCATACATCGGAAATCCTTGCGGAGCTGAGACTAAACGTGTAACCGTCAAAAAATAACGGTTCAACAAACTGTCGGGGATCTCCAGGTACCATTTTTTGTCAGACTCCAATACATTAAAAACGCCCGAACGTGCGACTTTTAGCTTACTAAAGATCTTATTGTAGGCCTCATTTAGATCATTTTTTGATTTTACGGTATCTGTCTTGCTTGCGCTTTGCTGGGCTTGCACCATACTGCCCGACAAAAGCAAGGCAAGGGTACTATAGATAATTTTATTTTTCATGTTTATTGTTAGAGCATCTATTAAAAAGGTAGCGTTTCATCTGTATTTAACCGGAGATTTGAATTTAACTTCATGACATCCAATGGAAATGGAATAATGTACATTCTTGAATTCGGAGCCAAGGTATAGGTCTTTTGTTCCACTGTTTTATTGACAATTGGAAATACACGCACAAGCGTTTTGGCGTAGTCGGGCTCGATGTTTAAGCGTTTCAAATCGAAAAACCGATGGAATCCAATAGGCAATTCCCGACGACGTTCGTTAATGACCAGATCCATGACTTCCTTTCGTGTTGTCGGAACAGCTAGGGTCGCTTTTTCTGCTTCGATCCGGGTTTTACGTAAGGTATTCAGCATGTTAATGGCATTTGCATATTGATCCTGACGTGCATAACATTCGGCCAACATGAGATAAATCTCCGGTGTTTTAAGCCCTACTGTAGGAAAGAAAAAGGCGGTATACTTGACGTTGTAATAGCTTGCTCCGGCGCCAATATCTAGAAAACTCGTATTTGTGGTTGTATAGAATAGGCTGAAGCGCTTATCTTCTTTGTCAAACATGCTTGTCAATTCAGGGCTTAATATATAGCTGTAACCAAAGTTCATCTCATTATAACCCGTTACATACATATAACTCAACACTTCAGGGTTATTTTCGGCAATCATGGGTATCTTGCTTGGTCCGCCTAATTTTTCGTATTGAACCAGATCAATCAATTGCCCATTCAGCTGCAATGCTTTTTCGGCGGCAGCTTTTGCTTCGGCAATTTCTCTTTTGAAAAGATGCACTTTTGCCTTTAATGCATAAGCAAAAGCTAAGGACGGATGGTAAGGATTCGTCGGTTTTTCCTGTAAATAAGGCAAAGCATCTTCAATATCCTTTTGGATAAAATCGTATACCTGCTGTACCGTTGATTTTACGGGCTTAGCTTCCAGATCATATTTGTCCATAATACAGATACCTCCATCCTGAGCTGCTGTACTGGCATCATAAGCTTTTGCATAGACGTTGATCAAATGGAAATAATCAAATGCACGAAACATCTTAGCTTCTGCCTTCGCTAGGGACTTTAACCCATTATCTCCTGTACTTTCGTCAACCAAAGAGATAATCATGTTCCATTGGGCGATGTATTTATAACATTGGCTATAAAAATTGGACGAATTAAGACGGCTCACGCGATCCTCCTGTTCCTGGAACAAAAAATTGATGGTATTTATATTAGGCGTTAATCCGATTACGTTGGATTCTTTCATATATTGGTCATCGACCAGATACTGAAAGTTATTGATAGGGTATCCGCGATTGGGATAAGCAACCAAGTCGTAGTAATCTTGTGCAGTACTCACTAACTGTGAGCCTTTAGGTGTTATATCAAGGTATTTATCGCAGGCAGAAAAGACAATTAGAGTCGCAAATGCCGCCGCTAAAGTTTTAAAATTCATCTTAAATTCGGATTAAAAAGTGAGTGAAAGCCCCATGAGGAATGATTTAGCCAATGGAAAAGTACGTGTTCCGCTATTGAGCGCATACGCTTCCGGATCGATATCATCACCAGCGGCACTCCAGGTCCACAAATTATTCACCTGCAAGGTTAATTTTACGTTTTGCATACCGGCTTTACCTGCCCATTGTTTTGGCAATTGATAGCCTACTGCGACATTTCTCAGCTTAACGTAATCTGCCGAAACAATCTGCTTATCGCTATACCGCCATAAGGTAGATACGCTACTTGCATAGGTAACTAATTGTTCTGGGTAATCAACCACCAGTCTTGGGTAATCGTTATCGGCACCTGCTGTCCATCGATTGACCAAACCCGCATTTGTCAGCTCATTACTGCCCAAGTCGATGGCATCTTTGCGTAATTTATGCCCGCCAGAGAATACAAACATCGCCGAGAGATCGAATGATTTGTAGCGTAAACGCTGATTGATGGAGCCTGTATACTTAGGAAACAAGGTCCCCATATTGACCAATGCATCCGGCGAGTTAATGTCTTTGATACTCGTTGGCGTACCATTTTCATCAAAGACAACATTTGATTCACCGTTTTGATCGAGAAAATAAGGGTAACCATTCACCATTCCTCCATAACGATAGGCCATAATCGAGTTATAGCTGCTTCCCTCAAAAAAGTAATCACTTGGAGAACCTATGTAAGACTGTGCTGTAGAGGTCAAGCCATTCACTTTCTCGACTTTATTCTTATTGAATGAAAATACCAGCTGGGTGCTCGCTGCAAAATCTTTCTTTTTCAACCAGACACCATTGATATTAAATTCAATACCTTTATTGCGCAAAGCACCATTGTTAATTACCCGCGAACTAGCCCCCACGGTAGGATCCAATACAGAATTGATCAATAAGTCCGAACTATAGCGATTATACGCATCAATACTTCCGGACAAGCGGTTATCCAAAATCGAAAAATCTACCCCGAAGTTTGTCGTACTTGTTTTTTCCCAGCGCAACATCGGGTTGGGCAGTGAACTTTGCTCCAGATACTGGAGGTAAGGGAAAAGTTTATCTGATTTCCAGGTGGCAGTACCATAACTGGAACTTGCTTGATCCACATTACCGGTAATACCGTATGTCGCCCGTAGTTTGAGGGAATTCAACCAATCTTCTGTTTTCATAAAGTCTTCGTTGCTGACGTTCCAGCCTGCTCCGACCGACCAAAGTGGACGATACTTAAATTTGGCATCCACACCAAATAAATCTGCCTGATCTATCCGGATACTCCCAGTCAGGTTATATCTATTGTTATAGGTATAACCTGCATTGGCATACAAAGAAGTGTACCGATGTAAGGTCTCCTTTTGCGCTCCACTATTCAAGTCAGATAGACGATTATTGCCGCCATAGATATAGCTCGTTATGCCAGACTTGCTTAAGGTTGCCCAATCAATAGTGGTCGAGGTCAGCGTTACAGGATTGTAGCCAACCAGCAATTGTTCAATAGGTCGGGGTACGCGTGACTGGCGCATCTCAAATCCGGCCAATGCCGTCAACTGATGTTCACCGTATTGGCCAAAGGTATTATCGTAGTTAAACTGATTACGGAAGGTGTAACTATAACGTTTGCTCTCGTATTGATAATAACGACCGCCTGCTGGCAAATTCTTTGTATACACGCCTGTTGTGGCATTGTAGCTGACCATTGCATTGGAAGCCATCCGCATCATGTAACTGTCTTCGTCGTAAAAACTCTCACGTGATGTTTGACCTAATTCGTATGAAAACTGTGTTTGAAATGAAAGTCCTTTGTATATATTGGCCCGCAAAGAGGTAAATGCGCGAAGACCTAAACTTTTATTGCTCTCAATACCCTCTCCTAGAACCTCAATCACATTAAATGAAGTACTTTTTAAATTTCCGTTTGCAGCAATCTGTTCTGCTGTTTCGCCATTAACGGCCGATCCTGGCCCCACTGAACTGGGTAATTTTACATATGGGCTGTAAACCAAATTCCCGTTTTCATCTTTGATCTGCGCATACCGTGGCTGTAAAAACAAATTGTTATAATCACCATCCGTATTTTTGTTTACACCATATGTACCATTCAATCCCACTGTTGCCGACAACCATTTGGTGAGATTGAAAGCCGACTTCAAATAAAGGTTAAATTTCTCATTTTTGTTATTGATCACCTGTCCTTTACCTTTATCATAATTAAAGGAAACAAAGGTATTGCTCTTCGTTGAATTTTGAGTGATGCTTGCATTATACCGTTGGCGTGCTTCATTCTGCCATACATTGTCGACAAACTCCTTGATGTAATCGTTGCTCCGCCATGAATTGACCTTTTGTTCTAGCTCCTGCGTGCTAATTTCACCGATAGATTCTTTCCGAAATAGATCGTACAGCGGCGAATAATATTTTAGATTACCACTTCCAAGCGATCCATAGTAATTAAATAAAGCTTCACTATTGGCATAACGGGACAATTCTCGCTTATACACATCTGTTTCGTAATCGATCAGATCAGATGTGCTTGCATAGTGCATCTTCGCGATATCTGGCTTCTGCGTAATGAACTGATCCACATTAAAGTTTACAGAAACACCTTGCCCCTTGCCTCGTTTAGTTGTTACCACGATAACACCATTGGCCGCACGGGCTCCGTAAATCGAAGCTGCAGTTGCATCCTTTAAAACTGTTACAGACTCTACATCATAAGGATTAATATCATTCAAGGTAAATTCGGTCGGCAAATCATCCACCACAATAAGTGGATTGGTGGTTACCGCACTGGAATAGGTTCCAATACCCCGGAGTACGGGTTTGTCTGCATCTGAACGTGTTGCACTTTTGATATAGGTCAATCCAGATACCTGGCCCTCTAATGCAGAGGTTAGGTCGACATTAATCTGTTTGTTCAATTGATCGTTGTTAATCATAGCATAGGCCCCAGGACTACGCTCTTTACTGATACGCTGGTATCCCGTTACCATGATCTCATTGAGCATAGACTCTTTGGGACTTAACATGACACGAATAGGCTTCTCGACTTGTCCAGCGTTAAAACGAACGATTTTTTCATTAAAGGACACGTGTCTAAAAGACAATTGGATGTCCGGGCTCGAAACATTCAGCTCAAAATCACCATCACCCGAACTCGTGGTCGGACTATTGTCCTCTAGACTATGAATAGAAACACCAGGAATGGCATTACCCAAACTGTCGATTACTTTTCCGCGTACAAGCTGATGAGCAGTTGATGCGGCTTTACGGTAGAGAATGATCCGTTTATTCTCTAAACGATAACCGAAGGGCTGATCCTTAAACAAAATAGATAAGGCATCTTCAACGCTTAACAGTTTTAGATTAACGCTGATCGGACGTGCCGATTTTAACAAGTTACCGTCAAAGACAAATTCATAGCCGTAGCGATCCGATAAGCTCGTAATCACCTCTTTGACATCGGCATTTTTAAAGTTCAATTGTACCTGTTGCGCATGTAATTCATAGGGGTCGATCATGCTCATCAAGGCAATTCCAGCGACCAAACTCAGGTATTTTCGCAAAAATACCGGTCGCTTTTGGGTTAGGTGTGACATGGTAGATTAAGGTAAATGTAGTATTTAGTTGTTTTTATTTTTTGATCGTTGTATTAATGTGATTTTTTTATTGTCCAACTGAAAATTTAGACCACTCGCTTCATTTAAGAGGTTTAACATCTCCTGTAGTGGAATATTTTTGCGGACTTTCATATAGATCGATTGATCAGAAGGTAGCGTTGTGGTATCAATATCGACGCCGTACCATCTGGACAGATCAGCCAGGATAACACGAAGCGACTGATCTTGGTAATCAAAGTAGCCAGCTTTCCAGGCTACAGCCTGCTTTGGCGTTAAACGTTCGATATGTATGCCTTTTTGATCGGTAACTGCTGTTTCCCCGGGGCGAAGTACAATTCTTTCTGCTGTTCCCGATTTGCTTAAAGCAATGCGCCCAGACAGGAGGGAAGTCGTAACATGGCCATCGCTTGCATAATTTCTTACGTTAAACACAGTGCCCAACACTTCGACTCTTGCGGCTCCTGCAGTAACGGTAAAAGGTCGTTGAGTATCATGAGCAACCTCAAAGTAGCCTTCTCCTTCCAAGGAAACTTCTCTTTTCGATGGATCAAAAGGAATCTGGAACCTCAAGGTAGATGCAGCATTCATTGTAATCTTGGTACCATCTTCCAGCACAAGCCTGAAATCAGAATTAGGGGTATATATTGTTTGCAAGCTTGGATTTTTCCCTAGTGCGATTACTTTTACAGTTTGGCTGTCGACACGAGAAAATGAAATGTCGCCCATTTCCCATAGCGAATCAGTCTGTGGTAAAATGGCGATTTCTTTGCCATACTTATCCTTTACATATAAAGTGGCTGCTGATGGCGCAGCAACATCGGAACGATGTGCGCGCTGGCCCAAATAAAACCAAGTCGCCAATCCCGCTACAAGTAGAATGGAGGCGGCAGCCCACCATTTCTGATGCAGTCTAAAACGAATAGGTTGCTTCTTAGAATCGTTTAAACTATCGATCAATCGTTCCTTAATTATTTCGATATGCGAAGCAAAGGGGTGTTCGATTTGATCTTCCTCAAAATCATTCGATGCCAGCGAAGTAAGAGCTTCCAGCTCCTCGTCGCTTGCTTGATCGAAATAGTGTAGCAACTTATCGAGATCCACCCGGTTGATGCTTCCATCTAAATAGCTCTTGTAAATATTTTCTATTTTTTTTGCCATATCTATAAGTTAATACGCAACTTATTAGCAAAAACACTATCGTAATCTTGATTTTTTTAAAAAAAATAGAATGTAACAAGAATTACCAAAATCTCATCATAATGGTCCTGTACAAATTGGCGAATATGTTGATTGGATTTGACCATCGCATTGCTTACCGTAGATACAGAAATATTCAATTTTTGGGCAACTTCTTCGTAGCTTTTCTGCTCTAATTTACATAAGACAAATATTTCTTTTCTACGCTCGCTTAAGGTATTGAGTGCTCTTTCTAATAATTCGGCTTGTTTTTCATGCATATCGCTTTCTGTTTCCATGATGTAGAGCTGCTCGAAATGCTGGTATAAATTTTCCTGCATTGCGGTTTCTTTTGCTAATTTTCTGTACCAAGAAATAACATCATTTTTAGCTATGGTAAAAATCCAAGACTTAAAGCTTCGGTTTGGATCTATGGTGGATCTTTTTTGCCAGACTTTTAGGAATACATCTTGCACGATCTCTTCGCTGACCTGTCTATCTTTAACCATTCGAAAGATAGTGGAAAATAAGGTGTGGCTATACTGGTCATATAAAGCAAAAAAAGCGTGTTCGTCTCCATGGGAAAGCGCAATCAATAGCTTATTTTTTGCAGTGATGTCCATCGTAAACTTTTCAAAAGGGCAGATAGTATGCTGTTTAAGCACCTAACAAGTGGACAAATTTACAAATTTTCAACTTAATATTGACGTCAATAATTTCAGGCGAACATATTCTATTCATTTTAATGTTTTAGGTACCAAAGGCTTTTCATCCAGTCGGATTGATCGTTGGGGGTGATAGGCGAAGCAGATAGGAAATATAAAAAAGGGGTACTAACAGAGCTGTAGTACCCCAAATTATAAAGGGATAAAAGGGACAAATTTAGTTTTGATGTTTGATGCTAATGTTTAAATAGCGGTTATTGTCAAACCCGCTCAGGGCGTTGACGATCACTACGCCATACTTTTCGTCTGCTGTCTTAAAGTAGAACATGCTGCCTGCTTTAAGGTCATTTAAAGAAAGATTGGTCGTTTTGCGCGAAATAGCATTGGTCTGAATCACTGCTCCTGAAGTTAACGTGTTCAGAAATGTGGTGGCCTGATTGGTCTGTATGCCTGAAAAATAAGTGGCCCGACCTTTTCCGGTTAGATCCGTAAAGTCAAAAGCATTAAAAGGAATCGGATTGGCTTGCAGCGAATAGATATTATAGGAATAGGTAATTGCACCATTGGCCTCTACCTTATAGGTTCGGTACATCCCCAAATCGATTTTTTCAGGATTGGCTTTGGCTTCAGCATAGGTATAGGTTTTACCTTCCATCAGGTCAATGAAGCAAGCGCTGCTTTGCGCAACACTATCCGGCATATAGAGCACGCGATTATTCAGATGCACGTAATCCGATACGGTATTGTAGGTGACAGAAGTATACCCATCGCCCATAAATACACCTTCGCTGTCAACGGCCATAATCCGAAAAGTGGAAAGTCCTACCTTATCGGCCTTTATTTTATAGACATAGCGAAAGCTCCTTTTTTCCCCTTCTACCAATGGAATTTTGAGTGCTGCCGCCCCGGCGCCATTGTAGAAGATCCATACTTGATGCATATCTTTGGATGCTGAACTGATTGTAAAATCCACATAGATGGAGTCGCCAACTGCAACATCCTTATAAGTTCCAATATTAAATTCATTTTCCTGGTGTAGTGTTACTTTTACATCCTCAAAAAGGTTGAAAATATTGTCGCCTTCCCGTTTACAGGAAAGTAATAGGCCGAAGAGGAGAAGAAGCAAAAAATATTTTTTCATCTGTATATAATTTGTTTTCAATGGTGATGAAGCTACCAGATTTATGCATCCCACTGTGTGGTTTGAAAAATCGTGGTGGTTTCATAATTAGTCGTTTAATGGATCAAATGTACCCCCTTCATAGCCGATCGTTTGTTCCAGCAATGGCGAAGAGTTCATAAAGGTGTTGGGTAGTGGATAGAAATAGTAGTAATCGCGGAAGGCAAAAGCACCATTAGCACTTTCTGCGCGTAGATTATAGGGATACTTGAAATAATTCAATACCGTATCTCTATTGTTCATGTCTAAGCTCTCCCGGTGCATAATGCCGGCAGCATTCTTTGATTCCAATATTTTCTTTAAGGCATCGGATTTTGTTTCGAATAGATACGTTTGGATCGTTCCCTCCAGGGTATGCATGCGACGCGTCCGGCGGAGATCATGATAGCGCTTCCCCTCAAAGGCAAATTCGATCTGTCTTTCGTTGAGGATTAGGTCGCGCATTTGCTCCTTGTTGGATGCCAGTGTTAATCCGTAGTCATAGGTTCCCTGTTCAATACCGGCGCGCTTGCGGATACTGCGAACAAGCTCCTTGGCTAAAGACAAGTTGCCGGTTTCATTTGCCGATTCGGCATAGTCCATCATGACTTCGGCAAAACGGATTTCAATCCAGTCCATACCATTACCGCCCAAATCGTTTGCCACTGCTACAGCAGATTTCGAGAGGGCGGGGTTGACAAATTTTTTGCAATAAAATGATTTAATGGATGTTTCGTTGATGGCATTGGTATAATTCCATTGTTTACGTCCTTCGATTCCACTTAAAGGCCATACAGCTCCATTGTATACAATAGTATTTGCGAAACGGGGATCTCTATTTTTCCAGAATAAAGCGGCATCATAGTCGGTATTGTTACCATCTGCGAGGGTCCCATCTTTCATCCGGTAGGCATCCAGCAATTTGGTGGTGGCAACATAATAATCCTGCGGGGAACCACCTTCTGAGGCGGGTCTGGAATATTGCTCAACGCGGGTATAGCGTTTTTCTGAAATAGAAGAATAGGATCGCAGCACGACAGCTTCGGTGTTGGCTGTGCCCTCTTTTAGAAAGATTTCGCTATAGTTGGGGATTAATGCACGGCCTGCAGCTTGACAGATATCGTAGGCTTCTTTGCTAGCTTGAAATGCTGTCTGCCAGCGTTGGGCTTCATAAGGATGTACCGCATTGTCCGTTGGATTAAACTGTGGGCTGGCCCAATATAGCAGGGCTTTGGCTTTTAAGGAGGCCGCGGCGGCTTTGTTGATTTTGCCCCGTCCTGTCGCATCGTCCCAGCTAACACCATCTAAATTAATCATTGCAGAATCAAGGTCGCTAACGATTTGTGTAAAGCAGGCTTTGGCAGATGCCCGTCCGCTTAATTCTAGCTTATCAGGATTTTGAGGTTCAAGCACAAGGGGGACGCCTCCATAGAGTCTGGTGAGCTCAAAATATACCATCGCACGTAGGGCATAAAATTGACCTAAAAATTTCTTTTTTGATTCAGTAGATAGGGTTCCCGATGGAATATAAGCAATGGCATTGTTGCAACGGGCAATGTCGAAATAACGGTTGTCACCGACATTGGTTCCCTGGTATTTGGTGGCGATGTATTTGACATCGTTGAGGCCGATTTCGCCACTTAAGCCCAATACTTTTTTACTGGGGCTGTTGGTGCCCGAAAAGTAGTTTTCGTCACTGGCATAGTGCATTTGCATATCGTTGGTCGTGACCTCATGGGGATGACCAGGCATAATCATGCTATAGGTGCCGGCCAGATAGTATTCAATGGCACCTTCGTTGTCCCATATACGGGCATCCAGGCCACCATGGTCTACCAGTTCAAAAAAATCGTCTTTACAGCTCTGGGTCATCAGGGCTGTGCTCGATGCCATTAATAAGGCTAGGATATAGGGGAAATGTCTTTTCATGTTCTATGCGATTAGATTCCAAAGTTTAAACCAAAGGAAATGGTACGGATTGTTGGATAATTGTACAAAGAGGACGAATAAGGATCACGGTGTTTAAATGGAGCGACAATTGTCCATAAATTATTGCCAGCTAGCATGAGCTTGAGCGATCGTACATTGATTCGATCGGTAAAGGTTTTGGGCACGCTCCAGTTGAAGACCATATTGTTGATGCGTATGGTGGTACCGTCTTTGGCCCAAAAGGTAGAGTTCCATTTTCTCATCATTGCAGCATCATCATATCGAGGGAATTTCCCGTTCGGATTTTCCAATGACCAATGGTCTTCCCAGAAATCGGGCACATTAACGGTCTCTGTAGGCGCTGTCATGGCCTGCGACTCGTAGAAAGCTTTGCCGCCGAATACAGCTCTAAAATTGGTGTTTAACGAGAACGATTTATAAGCCAATCCGACCGTGATTCCTGTTGAAAAAACCGGCGAGGTGTTATCAAACATGGTTGTTAGATCCTTTTCGGTGATTTTGCCGTCCCCGTTGGTGTCTTCATAGACGGTCCAGCCGACCTGTGGCACCTTGCCATCGATGGTATAGTTGGGATTCTTGGCGAGGAAATTATCGACATCTTGTTGCGTACGCAACATATCGACATAGATCAGGCCATAATTGCTACTATTGTATTTACGGGAATCCGTTCCCATTTCCACTTTCCAGTCGGGATAGGAGAAGTCATAGAGTTGGAATTTGTTAAAGTACATTTGGGTCGTATAGCTTGCCGAATAGCCAAAGTTCATGTTGGTAGAAAGTTTTAGCCCATTGGAAAAGGTATTTTGGTAACCCAGGGAAAATTCGGTACCCCAGCCTTTTCGCTTCTGATAATTGACCACCGGGGCCTTAAATCCGGCATACATCGGAAAATTTTCGTCGTTGCCTTTGTCAAATACATCGTACGAATCGCGGAAATAATATTCAAATCCAAAGCTGAGCTTATTGTCAAACCAGCGCGATTCTACCCCAAAGTTAAAGGTACGGTGTTTCTCCCAGGAGATGTCTGGGTTGGCAATAATGGTGGGGTTGAGTGAAGCAACAGGAGTCTCGCCGTACAGGTAGCCCGTATTGACCAGGTCGACACTAAAGCGATCTTGCCAAAGGCGCGCTGAAACGCGGTCTTCCCCGACGAGTCCATAGTTGGCCCGGAGTTTTAGGTAGCTGATATAATTGAGGTCTTTGAAGAAATTTTCATCACTGACGACCCAGCCTGTTGCCACTGTTGGGAATACCCCCCAGATATTGCCTTTCGCAAAATTGGAAGAAGCATCGACGCGGGTAATAACTTCCAGGAGATACTTTTTCTTATAATCATAGTTTAAGCGGCTGAAGAAGGAACGTTTTACCGATTCCATGATGCTGCGTCCACCATTGGTAAACGAAGACTGATCAAATGCCCAGTATTCATCGAGGTTCAGCAACTGTTGGTTGGTCCAATAGACAGCTAAGTTTTCAGAATTAGAAGCTGACTGCTCGGCTCCGGCCATCACGTCAAGATTATGCTGACCAAAGGTATTACTGTATTGTAATACGATGTTTCCCTGATAGCTACTTCCTTTACCTAATGAAGGAGATATCTTGGTATTACTTGCTGACATACTGGTAAAACTGGCAACTTCATTGGTATAGAGCTTATTATTATTGCCCCAACGTACAAAGTCATAGACATTGTATGCCGGTTTGTACTCCTGTGCGCTGGAGGAGGTGCCCGAATGCGAGATTTGTAGTCGGGCATTAAATCCTTTTAACGCTTTTGGTGCATAGTTGAGGGAAGCATTGATGCTATAGTTTGCGTTATTTTGTTTTTGATAATAACCCGAATTAATAATCGCCAGGGGATTGGTGCCGCTATTGGCGCTGATATTTGAAAAGTTGACCGGCATACCATCGATTTGAATAGGTATCCACTGCGGTGTTGTGATCAGGGTCTGGTAGAAATTTTGATCACGATCGTCCGATAGGCTATTTTGGCTGTTGGTCTTTGTATTGTTGACATTAAAAGCAACGTCAGCTTTCAGACCTTCTATGATTTCGGTGTTGAAGCCAGATCGAAAAGAATACTTCTGTTGGTTCATGCCAGCATAGTTTCCATCTTCTTTTTGGTAGCTTCCTCCGGCAAAGAAGGTGATTTTTTCACTTCCGCCTGAGATGGAAAGGTTATGACGTTCCATCTTGGAAGATTTCCAGAGTTCATCATACCAGCTTTTATAGGGATTGGTTTTCAGGTAAGCGAGGTCTTCATCAGAAAAGAAAAGATTGGGTTGTGCATTATTGAGGGCAAAGGTTTCGTTCAACAATTTGGCATGTTGATAAGCCGAAAGCATTTTAGGCTTTACGGTGGCGTCCGAGATACCGAGGTAGCCGTTGTAACTCAGCTGTGTCTTTCCGATCTGTCCTCTTTTGGTGGTCACCAAGATAACCCCTTTTGCACCTGACGCACCATAGATAGCTGCGGAGGCATCTTTTAGGATCGAAATATTTTCTACCATGGAAGCGTCAAGGTTCTCAAAGACATCAGATGACGAAATAATACCGTCAATGACATAAAGAGGTTCGTTGGTGACCCCCTGCAACTTGGCCTGGTCAGAGGCAAAAGCATTACGGACATTGAGGGTGACCGCAGCGCCGGGCCTGCCCGAAGATTCACTTACACCCAATCCGGCTACGCGATCACGTAAGGCCGCAGCAATGTTGGCCGCAGGGATATCTTGGATTTCTTTAGGGTCAACAGAGGCTACGGCGCCCAGGACTTCACGTCGTTTTTTTGTGCCGTATCCGACAACAACAACCTCATCGATGCTCGTGTTGGATTCGAGGCGGATGGTGATACTTGTCTTACCCGTCATGTCTATTTCCTGTACCTTGTAGCCAACATAGCTCACAATGATAACGGGATTGTCTTCAGGGAGATTGATATGGAACACCCCATCTTCTCCCGTCTTAACACCCGCTTTACTGCCTTTGATCAGGATGGTGGCACCGTGGACAGGCTTGCCATCCTGATCAAGTACGCGGCCTGTGACACCGGCAAATTTTGTGGACAGTAAAAGAGGAGCATTCGTTGCGGGCAAAGCAAAAACAGGCACAGGCGATAGCACAAGCAGCGGGTAAAGAAGCCTGATACTCCGCTTTCGCAAAGATTTTGTAAAAAATTGATAATTCATAAATTAACTTGTTTATAATAGGTTTTAAAAAGCCGTATGACGGCAGATTAATTGGTTACTGTACAAACCCTAACATAAGCGCATCATCCACTTTTTTAGAGCGGATGATATGATTTCAAGAATTGTTATGTAACAGGTTTGTTAGGTAATAATAGGGATAAGCTTTTAATCAACTGTCCTGAACTGTTGGCCGGAGGAGGCAAAAAGCTGAGGAGAAATCGATAAGTCCCTTAATTGATAGGGTAGGTATGATGGTAAAATGCTATTCAGTGCTAGATTCAATTTTGGTACAATTGCTCATACAGTTGAATGACCTTTTTTTGAAGATGGATAATTTCGTCCTCACGTTGCAGTATTTTTTCCGAAATTACTTTTACCTCATCAGTAGGTTCTTTAATCTCTTCTGTTTCAGAATAATATAATAGCTGAACGATTGTCAAATTGAATACCTTTGCGATTTGGTTTAATCGCGAGAGATTAAGATCTGTAACACCGGTTTCAATTTTAGAAAATGCAGGAATTGATATTTCTAATCGCTTGGCAACATCACCTTGACGCCAACCATTTTGATGTCTCAGTAATCTAATTGCTTTTCCTAGTTTGTCCATTGAAAAATTAATTTAAGGTTAAGATACGCGAAATTATCATTGACTGTCCTTCGTTATCAAAATTCTTCAGTCGTTCTTTGCTGAGCCATCATTGAATTGAATAGTGTCCTTAAAACAAATGGCTAATTAATTTAGTTCTTTTTGTTGTATTTGTGTGGAGAACCGAAAACTTAATAATTAGGACTATATTGAAATATATTGGTAAATACGTTGACCCCAATACTGACTTTTGCTGGAAGCTTTATTTCGGGGAGAGGAAAATAAAATTCTCTTGATTGAATTCCTCAATAGCTTATTTGAAGGTGAGAAGATAATTTCTATTTATAGCAGTAATGAGCTGACTCGTGAAGATTATCCGACTACCGTACAGGTTTATCCTGATGGTCGTTTTGAGGCGAGCTTCTTGGCTACGAATCCGAAAACTAGTTACATTATTTTTAAAAATGACCAATTTAAATTTTATATCGAACCGGGGCAAACGCCATTTTTAACAGCATGACAGATAAGTACCATGGTAAAGTCGTTGTTGTCGATTTTTGGGCACAGTGGTGGGGTCCCTGCCGCTCCGGTATTGAGGCATCGCAAGGGAAGCGCTTAAAACTCAAAGACAATCCGAATTTGGTGTTTGTTTTTGTTCCAGATAGCGAGGGTACTCCAGATATGGATTTTTATAAAGATTATATCGTTAAAAATAGCATGTTTGAATCCTATCGGGTTTCTGCCGATGAATATAGTACTGATGGATCCTGATGGTAGAATTAGAAATGATGATTTCCAACTGCATAATTTGACAATTGAACTTCCAAAAAATTATCCACAGCTGTTTACGTATCAATTGATGTAGGGGATCAATTAATGATTTAAAGATATTTGTTATTGCAACTGTATTGCTTTTGAGTTTGGTTTAGTATATTTGCAACTATATTGCAATAATAAATACTATACCAAATGATCAGACCAATAAAAATTATCCTAGCATTTATGCTCGTATCCGAGCTTTTTGTATCCTGTAAAAAAGAGGGTGAGACAAGCGAGGTGGTTTCACCAAAAGCAGAAAACGTAGAAATTGGCTATGCCAATAATAAGCAAGCAATCCGAGGGCGGGATTTTCATTTTAATGCAGATATTCTGGCCGGAGATAAAATCGAGTCTGTTCAAGTCAAAATTTTGCCAAAGGCTGGGCAGACAAATTCATCGCCATGGAAAATGGAAATTGCTTGGGAAGAGTTTAAAGGATTAAAAAATGCCAATGTGCACAAGCATTTTACCATTCCAGTGGAAGCGCCTGAGAGTAAATTTGATTTTTTCTTTATTGTAAATGATGTTAATGGATCAAAGCTTGAGTTAAAGGAAGATTTTCAGATCTTCGATGCGGCTAATATGCCTGTTGATCCGATTGTGGACCGTGATATTTTCTCACGAAACGATGATATGGTATACTATATGAATACCTATGTAGAGGATCCACTGCTTTTCAAAAAAGGAGATAAGTTTACAGCACGTGCGCAGATCAAGCAGATCCAAGGGGATGGTATTTTATATACAGCATTGATCAGACGAACGCTGAATCATTTTCCTGAAACGGTTGATAAACTTGACTTGACGAAGGCTATAATTATATCTAAAGTGGAGCATAAAGACCTGGGGCCAGCATCAAAAGTCAATACCTATAAGTTGGTCAATGGTACGATAAGCGGTGATGATATTTTAATCGGTGCCGAGAAAGATGGTTTGGGCGGTCAGATTTCTGGCGAGAGGCAATGGCAGTCTGGTCAATACAATCTTGTTATATTATATAAAAATACCACTTTTAATATGAGTACCTTTAAGTCGATTCCCATTACTATTTCGTATTAGAAGATATTTGCCTAGTTAAATATATCAAAGCCTTCCCAATTAAGGGAAGGCTTTTACTTTCTTAATAATTGCCAGATACGGATTGTGAATTACATGTTTCACTTTAAGGAATTGCGACTGATGTTATTGTTAATTATATCATTGTCCGTTGATAGGGAGTTTGCTGATGTAAATGATCGCTGTATCGGTAGAAGTTGGATAAGTACGCTCATTGCCTTTAATTGTCCACTCAAAACGTGTTCCTTCAGCACCAATGTAAAGTCGGTTTTTCTTGTCATGGTAAATATAATTCAGTTGTCGACGGAAAGGAAAATCGAGCGTCTGTTCGCCTTTATCAGTAACTCTTACTAGTTTATCTGGCTGCATTAACGGGCGTCCATATTCTTTGTCAATGATTTCATTTGGCTGTGGGCTGATTTTGTAGGATTCAGTTTCACTGATCTTTGTTTCTTTTCGATTGACCCGTACTTTATCATAGACTTCATAGCCATATTTGCCTTTTCCGCTCCAATTTTTGCCCATGTCCAACGAGAATAAAATCGGACTTGTCGAATGGTCCTGGAAATTACTTAAAGCCATCAGTTCTCCCTGATACATACTGAAGCTTGGTATGCCAAATCCCGCATCGTTGACCATTTGCCATGAAGCTCCTTTATTGGTAGTCATATAAATCTTATACATGGTGGCTACAACCAAGGTATCGTCAATATTACCGTAAATAGCTGATGTTCCTCTGAGCTGTCCCGGGATACTCAATTTCGTCCAGGCAGCATCTTTCGTTTCAATATCGATATGATCTTTCGGCTCAGTAGGGTCGTCCTTCTGGCAAGAATAAAAAAACAGGCAGATGGAGCAGACAAAAAGCAGTGGTCGTAGAGTTATTTTAAATTGCATATTTTTTGCTATTTGAGTAAACAAGCTGTGTGATTTTTAAGTTTCATATAATTTTAAAGATAGTTATAATAACTTAAAGTTATTATATGCAAGGTTATTTATTTTATTACCCACTGCTAATACGCAATATAACTGTCCTTTTGAGAATAGTGTGTAATTAAAACGTAGAGATAGGCAAGCGGGAAGAAGCAATTGTCATTGCATTGGAGTTTAAGAAGATGGGTTTACCTAGTGCAATTTTTGGCAGATGAAAACAATGGTTATCGACCTGTGGTATATAGCCAGGAGTTTATGGGAACATCTTTGCGTTACAATTTTAACAGTTACAAGATCCTCGATAAGGAAGAGTTGGTTTTGCTAGCAAATGAGAATCCATTTTCAGTGATTGTCCTTACTGCTCTTTTGGCCATCAAGAACAAGAAAATAAGTGATGAAGGTCTGAAAGCTATTAAGCACGACCTTTATGACGAGATGCTAAATCGAGATATGGATAAGGATACCCTGCAGGGATTATATGATTTCCTTACTTAATGAGGAAGTTTTGAGTATATTTCCTCAGTAGATTAGTTCTGAATGGCAGAGGAGAGATCGATAAATTGCTTTTTATAGGCAATTTATCTAAGTTTGAAAAAGAAATAAAAACAAAAATAGGAAGGAGCGATACTATGGGTACTCAAAAATATTTATTAGATAAGGCTGAAAAAAAAAGGAATTCAGAAAGGCATTGAAAAAGGTAAGCGTGAAGAAGCTATTGCCATTGCACTAGAGTTTAAGAAAATGGGTTTACCTCATACCGATATTGCAAAAGGAACAGGACTTTCTATTGAGGAGATCGAAAAGCTGTAATCAAATACTTTTAAAGTTTATAGATGCTTATTTTGAGCCATTTCCGGAAGGGAGTGGTTTTTTTATTTTAAGAAGGATCCAATATATTACTTAACCCGATTTAGTTTAATATTGATTTCAAATTTAGCTTTCCAAGTTGCCATAATTTAAACATCAATTTGATTCTTTATGACTTTGTAAATTAAATCAGGATCTAGATCACATAGATCTGCCATCTTAAATATATGGGCAAAAGTAAATTTCTGTGGATTATTTAATTTATCTAAGTATGAATTATATTGAAGACCTAAGGCTTTCGCCATCTTTGTCGGACCTTGCTTTTCCAATAACTTCATAGATTTGATAATCTTTGACTCAAATAATGACTTTATTGCAAGAAAATCAGGATCAGTGCTGTTGGATTTAGTCGATGCATTCATTTATTGAATATTAATTTACTAAATGTTGCTTTTTGCGGACGAAATGTGTTTAATAATTTATTATTCGTAAATAATAATTTTGTTTTTTTAAATTTTGATATTTATCTTTGATCTAGTATTCAAGATTAAAAGGTATTAAACTAAAGAGTCTCGACAGCAAATTCCGACAATTTGATTTAGAACGAGACGATAGGATAATGCCTATGATAGCTTTATTTGTACATTTGTACAGCTATAGCGTCATGGGCCCTATCGTAAACCGTTTCTAAAAGGCGTCGGAACCTTGCTGTACGGTGATAGGGCCTGCTATAGCCCTTTCCCCCGAATAAGACTCACAATTATAAACGTGAGCATGAACCTTAAAAAACAAACAACAAAAAATCTTATTACAGCTCCCGAGTAGCTCGGTAGCTTCGTCAAATATGATTTGACCCTACACTGCTATGGATTGCATCACGCCAATATATAACCTTTGTGATAACCATTCAAATGCGATCTAGCTCCTTAATTAATTTATTGTTTACCTGACCTAAGCAAGCTCAGGTCCCGCAAAAAAAACTGATTTCGGTCGGATAGGGAGAGCTATGTGCTAAGGTCACAGCCAAAAACTAAACACATGAAAGCCATTTATGAAGATCTTCTGCATCTCGACAGGCCATTCTACGAGATTCATGAAGACAGTTACGATCCATTGAAATGTATCGAAAGCTTTTGGGATAATTACTCGCTAGTCTCAATACGCGAGTACCTCTATGCATTGGACCTCAAATGCAAAACCCTCAGCGAAGCTACCGAATGCAAATTAGAGGCTCTACAGCAAACGCTGTTTTTGGCCGATATTCTGCGTGCTCTGATGGCGTATTTCCTAACACATAGCCGCCATATAGATACAACCCAATTAAAACTGTCAACTCTGGAAGCCAATATGAAGGAACTCCAGCTGACCAAAAAAATCAACGATTTTTTTCAATCCATTAACCAATCAAAATCTTAAGATGATGAAATCAATATTATACAATTTGTACAAGGTCTTTAAGAGCAAACGAGCACGAGCGATACTGCTGTGTTTGGTTTCTATGTTTAGTTTATCTGCCCAAACGCCCCGCAAGGACAGCGGGGCGGATGGGCTTCCTCCTATAACTCCAATTGGGGTAGATTATTATGTCCCCGAAGATTTCTGGAATCAGCAGTTGGAAGTTTATAGCAACGGTAAGACCGCCGTAGTATCCATGGCGCAGTTCAGAGGCAAGCCATTGATCCTTGATTTTTGGAGTACCTCATGTGCCTCCTGCATCTCCAAATTCCCAAAACTCCATGTTTTGCAATTGAAGTTTCAGCGCGATTTTAATGTGTTACTGGTCAACAGCGAAGAGAATGATCAGATTCATCGTATGCGAAATGATTTTCTCCGTGATAATATACTCCCGACAGTATATGGCGATCGGTATTTGAATGCCTTATTTCCGCATAGAGGCGTGCCCTATTATGTTTGGATTACACCAATCGGCCGGATATCAGCTATCACAAGCGCGGAGTTTGTAGACGAACAAAAAGTTAAGGCTTTTATTGATTATAGTCTGAAATATGAGATGCCTAATTAGTCTGCTGGTCATACTTTGCTATAGCCTAACAGTATCTGCCCAGGGTAGATATAGTGGTAAGGTGATGGATCAACATGGTAAACCCATTGCCAATGTTAATATTAGATTGGAGAAAACAAGGCAGAGTTTTAAGACTGATCAAAATGGAGCATTTGTGATACCCAATGTACCTAGGCATTTGGACGTTGCGGTGTCGATGCTGGGCTTTGAAACGCAGCGCTTATTATGGAACGATTATGCCGATAAGCTTGAGGTAGTCCTGGAAAAAAAAGAACAGGTATTGGATGTTGTAGAAGTTAACACGGGGTATCAGTCTTTCGCTAGGGAGCGATCTACAGCAAGCTTTTCACAGATCGATAGTTCAAAACTAACAACACGGATATCCAACAATATTCTGCAGAAATTGGAATATTTAGCTCCTGGGCTGCAGTTTGACAATCGAACGGGTAAATCGGTTATTAATATTCGTGGTATTAACACGTTCTCCGACAACCTGATGCAACCACTGATTATTGTTGATAATTTTCCTTATTCGGGAGATATTGCCAATATCAATCCCAATGATGTGGAGTCTGTAACCCTACTAAAAGATGCCTCAGCTGCGTCTATCTGGGGTGCGCGTGCAGGAAATGGCGTAATTGTGATTAATCTGAAAAAGAATAGCAAAGGGTACAATAAAATGGAGTTTACCCACAATCTGACTCTCGGCGAAAAACAGGATCTGTTTTACCTGCGGAATATTTCTTCAACGGATTTTATCGATGTCGAGCGTATGTTGTTTGACAAAGGCTTTTACAAGGCATCATTGAATAGTGTCAATAGCAGACTTCTTGTATTCTCGCCGGTGGTGCAGCTGCTCTATCAACAGTCCAAGGGGTTGATCTCCATGGAAGAGGCAGACCGGCAGATCAACTCATTCAGACACCACGATTATAGGAGGGAGGTAATGGACAACCTATACCGCAATCCGATACGGCAGCAGTACCATCTATCTAATGATCTGGCTAGGGATAAATTTACGAATCGTTTTGCCCTTGGATATGATCGCAATAGCGAACAGCAGCAGGCGAGTAATAGCCAGCGACTGACATTGCAGACTTCTAATCGATACGATTTTTCGGATCAGCTAGAGTTGCAGGTGGGCATGGCTTGGTCCAACCAAAAGTCGACTTCAAGCCCTACATTTCCTTCTTTTCCGATCAATCCGTTAGGAGGTAAGGCTGCGCTATATCCTTATGCACAACTGAAAAGTGATGATGGAAGCTCGCTGGCTATCCCGTACAATTATAACCTCTCTTTTGTGCAGAATATCCCTGACCCGCAGTTAGTCGACTGGACGTATAAGCCTCTGGAAGACTATAAGGAAAGCCAGTCAAATAGTAATACAAAGGATATTGTACTAAATGCAACATTGACCTACAAACCGTTTCCGTTTTTGAGTCTTAGTGGTTTGTATAATTATGAGAACCAGTCTGTCGATACAGAAAAGCGAAATGGTGTGAACTCTTTTTACACGCGTGATCTAATTAATCGGTTCAGTCAGGTGGAAAACGGGGTCATTAAACGGATTGTACCATTGGGAGATATTATGCAGAATAATACCAGCCGGATGCTTTCACATAAGGCTCGTTTTCAGGCGAGCTCGGATTTCAGCTTACAGGAGGATTGGAAGTTTAACCTATTTGCCGGTGCAGAAATTAGTCACGCAAGTACGGATACCAGATTGAATACAGCCTATGGTTACGATGAAAATACAATGACCAGCATCAACGTTGATCCCATTAACACTTATCCCATCTATAGTAATCTTTCTGGAAATTCACGCATCCCATTTTATAATGGATTTGGACGGACCAGTAATCGCTTTGTATCCTTATTTGGAAATGCTGCGGTGACCTATAAAAATAGGTATATCGCCAATTTTTCTGCTCGCCGTGATGCATCGAATTTATTTGGCGTAAAAACCAATGATAGGTGGAACCCGCTCTGGTCTGCAGGTCTCGCTTGGGTCGTGACAAATGAAAAATTTATGGATAAGCTGAACTGGATAGATCTGTTGAAATTTAGAACTACGGTCGGCATTCGGGTAACTTAGGCGGGGTATCAACTACACTGCCGATCATCTATTATGACAACCCGAGAAATGATCTGGAGACAGAGCGAAAGGCCAGTGTGGGTGAGCTTCCAAATCCCAATCTAAAATGGGAGGATGTACGGATGAATAATTTTGCCGTAGATTTTGCTTTTCTAAATGGTAGATTGTCGGGGAGTTTTGACTATTACCTAAAAAAGTCTACTGATCTATTGGCGACAGAGAAAATTGACCCGACATTGGGGCTCTATAATATGCGACGTAATGTTGGAGAATTAAAGGGAAGGGGATTCGATCTCAATATCGGCTATCGACAGGCATTGAATAAATCACTGAAAGTCGGTGTAGAGGCGTTGTTTGCTTACAGCACGGATAAGGTGACAAAATATACAGGTACGGTATCCAACGCATTGTTTTATGCTTCTGCTGGTGGAAGGGCATTAATGCCCTATGAGGGAAGAGGTCTCTATCCTGTCTTTTCATATCCATTTAAAGGGCTTGATCCCAATACGGGAGATCCGCTGGGCTGGTATCGCGGTGAAGTCAGCAAGGATTATTCGGGCATGCTGTATGACTCTGTACAGAATCTGAGCTATCATGGTAGAGGCCTGCCAACGTATCAGGGAGGCTTGAGGCCCAGTATCCAATGGAAGGGATTCCAGGCTTCATTCAATCTAGTGTATAAATTTGGTTACTTCTTCCAAAAGGAGACAATCAATTACGCTGCGCTCTTCAAATCTTGGAAAGGAAATGCAGACTTTGCGGATAGATGGCAGCAGCCTGGCGACGAGGCCAGGACTTCGGTACCTTCAATGATTTATCCAGCTAATGCCAACAGGGATGATTTTTATGCCAATTCGTCGATGAATGTGCTAAAAGGTGACCATATACGGATCTCGGATATTCGCCTGGGTTATTCGTTTGCTGCCAAGACAGCACAGAAGCTGATAGCAATAGCTGTGAATGGCTATGTGAACAATGTTGGGATTATCTGGAGGAAAAACAAATATGGGCTTGATCCGGATAGTTATGGTATTCCCGCTATACGTACTTATGGTTTAAATATCAACGTAAAATATTAAATAATGAAAAACTGTATTTTATTAATTATAGGCTCCACATTCTTCACCTTAGTGTCCTGTAAGAAGTATCTTGATCTAAAACCGGATGCATCAATTGCAGTATCGGAAACGATGGAGGATATCCGGGGCTTGCTAAATGATGTCAGTAATCTGAATGTTTTCGCATCTTCGTTATTGGAGAATGGCACCGATGACTATTACCTCGATGATAATACCCTTAGAAATATGAGTGAAACCGATCAGGGAATGTACCTATGGAAGAAGAACTATCCTGCAATTGATCTATCAGGAGATTGGTACAACGGCTATCGGGCAGTGATGACGGTAAATGTAGCTTTAGAGGCGCTCGATCGTATAAAAACGGGTGCAGAATCAGAGAAGAAGACAATGCGGGGCGAAGCGCTGTTTACTAGGGCACTTGTTCATTACTGTGAAGCACAGGTATACACGGAAATCGGTCAGGTGGGTGCAGATGCAAAACCGGGAATACCAATTCGCCTCACCTCAGATTACAGCGTAGTCTCACAACGTGGTACGGTTGCTGAAAATGTTTCCGCCATATTAAAGGATCTCAACGAAGCACTAGATCTTCTCCCCGAAACCGCTGTATCAAAAGTAAAACCGACAAAAGCTGCTGCTTATGTGCTTTTGTCCCGCATTTATCTATCGTTCAATCAATATGAGCTGGCTGAAAAATACGCTGATGAAGCGCTAAAACTTTATCGTAAAGTAACGGATCTCAATACCCTGGATTTAGAAAGCATGAGTCCCTTTCCGATCAACCATGATGAAATAATTTATGCTGTTTATGGCGTGACAGGAAATCTGCTTTTACAGAACAGTGCCAATGTAAATCGCGAACTGTATGAACAATATGCCGATAATGATCTTCGTAAAAGTGCTTATTTCTATGACAAAGGAAATGGACACATTGGCTTGAAAGGGAACTATCCCGGTACATTTTCAACTTTATTCTTTGGACTGACAACGGACGAAGTGCTGTTGATCTCAGCAGAATGTGCTGCACGAAGAGGGAATCTGAATAAAGCAGCTGAACAACTAAATAACGTGTTAACCAATAAATGGAGGACTGGAAGCTATAGTCCAATTGCGTTTTCTGATAAAGAGGCGGCTATTGGACAAATCTTAAACGAACGGCGTAAGGAATTGATTTTTCGTGGGCTGAGGTGGAGCGATATAAAACGTTTAAATCGTGAGCAGGGACGGGAAATTGTTCTGCAAAGAAGGGACGACGCTGGAAATATCATCGCAGAACTACCGCCCAATGATAGCCGTTGTTACTACCTAATACCTGATGAAGTGATCAGGCAGACCGGTATGCAGCAAAATATACGTTAGTAGATAAGGGGAACCCCACTGGAGTATCCCCTTGTTAATCTTAGCAGGAAGTAGCCTAAAATGAACGTAGACTTTTCACGGTATTGTTAATAGTAGGTGTAGGATTCGATACTGAGTTCTGAATATCTGCTCCTACTGTTGACGATCCCACGGCTGCACTCATATCCGGGTGCCCGGGATTTGAAAGGTCTTCTGGCGCTGAAATACGACAGATTGTCTGCGGGGTCCCCCCACAAGAAGTCGATCCGGCTGGAGAATAATTGTCGGCATCAAGAGCCTGAGATAGATTGTTGGACGTACCTTCGTACTTCCATTCAACAAAATCCGCTTTCCGCTCTACTTTCACCTCTTCCTTGTTGGTGAAACTTTGGGCTCCGTATGCGAGCCCTAATCCTAATACTGCTAATGTGCCGGCACGTAGCCAGCTGTTTCTTTTTGTTGCCATGGCAAAAAATTTAGTTTATAAAATGTTTATTAAAGCCAGCACTTTCGCTAGCTCCTTATACAAAGTTGCATGCAAAATAAGTCTGATATAGGCCTGTACCATAGGAGCTATTTTTGAGCATATTTGCCCGTGAGCAGAAAATACTGAGCCTGCTGCACCGTGTGCCGCGATATCCCCAGTAGATCAGCCTGCTCCACCTGTGTGGTAGCAGCTTTAATTTCGGGCAACAACCGGGTAAAGTTAAGGTAGCGCTCAAAGGGAGAATAGCCCAATGTGGCCTGCCTTAACAAAACCAGTTGCCTCTTCTTTTTATTGCCCAATACGTCAATCAAAGTATCGATGGATTTTTCCTGTTCCTGAAACTGCCGAAGTACCGGGTGTGGGATCGCAATAATAATTCCCGAACGGAGTGCCACAATATGCCCGCTGTGTAGATGATGTGTATAGAGGTGATTAGTCGTCATTAAGGCCATGTTCGGAATAGCCAGGCTCATAATCTTGCGCTTGCCGGTTTCAGTATTTTCTTCAACCCGCGCCAGGAGGCCTTTCGCGACAAAATAGGTCATCTCCGAATGACGGTCAGCTGGACTGAGTTGCTCGCCCCGTTTGACGATCTTGACTTTGAGGTTGTCCTTTACCCACTGATAGTGAAAATGATCTATTGTGTGATATTTCCCCCAAAAATCACATAATAGGTTGAATCCCGCCTTGGTGTTATGCTTAATTGACATAATAAAGTTTTTTCGGTTTATCTGGCTAACTGACAGTAATATATGTTGCTTTAACAAAACTACGACGATTGAAAATCATTGACGAAACTACCCCTATAAAGCCTTTTGCCTCTAGAAAAACCTCTTTTGCCTCCCAAATTATCGACAAAATGGAAAGTTTAGGAACCAAATGGTAGATGAAGGCGATGTCCTTTGGCTCTCCAATTATTAGTTGAATTTTTACTTCCGATCGATCCACAGTCTTCAGTGCCTGAAGCCGTAAAGCTGTTGCGAGAACAGCCTATGGTTTTATTTTTTACGAGAAACAACGTGGAAATAAAAACACTATTGGCCCAATTTGGTCTATACAATCCGCAACCTCTGAGCATCACCGACCTGATGTTAGGTATTGATGAAGAGGACGATGGAGGAAAATGCAATATCGTTTTCCCTTAAGAACATGTTAATAATTGAGTATGCTGTGCCTTATTCCTTAAGGTATGGCATATTCCCAATTTTAAACCTAACGTATTTTTTATATGCAATTTACTTGGAAAGCCGCCATGAACGGGTACAACGAAAAGGACTGGCGGGACTTCGTTTTTTTCTCGGCCAATGTGCAGCATCTTTTGGGTATCCATCAGCTCGATATCCAGCAAAATCTACACCGTGCGGCGATCAATTTCTCAAGGCTACAGGCAGAAACGGACGCCACTAAATTTCAGTTCGAGGGCAAAACCTATTGGATTTCTCCAGAACGCGCTCAATTTATCTTAAGTTTTCATTTTGGCTACTATCGGGCTGTTCCTGCCTTTCTGGTTCAGCGCGGCTATAAACTTTGTATTCCTGTGGCTAAAGAGGTTATGTTGCAGCAGTCACAGCATTACGCAGCTTTGCTCGGTGATCGTTGGCAAAAACAAGTTGTATTTCTAGATGCTGAGGATCCTTATCTTTTCTTTAAGTTACGGCAGCAGATGGATCTTGGCTATCACATATTCTGTTACCTAGATGGTGGCGTGAGTGCTGCAAAAGATTTCCATGCGCAAAAATTAAGCGAAATCCCTTTTCTAAATGGCAGCATTAAGATAAAGCATGGGATTCTAAGTATGGCTTTTTTACTTCAAAAAAATATAACAGTTTTAATTGCCAAAATAGCGGCAGAAAATGAGCCCATTGTTATTTGTGAATTGAGTCATTGGTTTGAAAACTGGTTTCCGAGCGCCAGGCAGTTTACGGACTATTTTAGCCGCATTATTTATGAGGATTTTGAGGAAATTTTATTAGAATATCCGGAGGCCTGGGAGGCCTGGCTTTACCTACACAAAATCATGTCACCAAGCTCGGATGTAGCAACCTGGCCGGCAACTAATCGTATAATTTCATTTAGCATGAAAGAGAAACAGCTGCTGCTTGATAAATTTACTTACCTGAGTTATCTCTTGCCTGGAACTATTTTTTGAAAAACTGATCTAGATACTTGTTTAAACATGATGTTGTAATTATCTTTAGGTTATCAATATAAACCAATAATATGAATAGGTTCTTTAAAGGAAAGTGGTTGTTGCACTGCTACTTCTGGATAGGATATAGTTTTTATTTTTTTGCGGTAAATGCACTGGGCAATTCCAGACTGAATTTGGGAGCTTCCTTCATCACCGTATTTTATTGTGCCGTCATCTTCTATGCGGTATATCTGATCTTGAAGTATGTTTACGATCGGGGGCACATACTGGGAACTATAGTGTTGATGATAGGCTTTTATTTACTCTCCGCCCTGATTGTGTACTATGAATTGTATGGTAGATTTGGACTGGAGATAATAAATAATAGGTATGTCATCACTAAACACGCTTTTAGTTGGGCGAAGTATATCCAGACCTTTCTCGTCATGCATAGTAATTATACGGTGATGGCGGTGGGCTATTATTACTATAAGAGTAAGCTTCGTGAATCAAATGATAAGCTTGAAGCTGTAAACGCACGTCTCGCCGCAGAATCAACGATGAAATCTTTTCAATATACGACCTTATCTGCACAGGTGCATCCGCATATGATGGCGAATATTTTTAGCAATTTAAAAAATAAGGTAGACCCCTATGATGTTGAGTTGGGTATGCAGCTTTCGGAAATTTATCGCTTAATGAAATTCTATATGGAGGCTCATCACGTGGAGGGGGCAACCCATATTTTATTAGCGGATGAAGTGACAGCACTAGAGCAGTACCTGTCCATACAGGAGAAAGTCGAACCAAACCCTTTTTACATAAAACTTTCCTGCTCGGGTAACCTGATGCGATTTAGTATTGCACCTACACTATTGCAGACGCTCGCTGGTAACTTATTCAAGCATGCGGACTTGTGGGATAAAGATCACCCGGCCAAAATCGACATTCTTGTCGGTAATACCGGTTATCGGATTACGGTTCAAAATAAAAAACGAAGTGGCCCTCAGATGATGCCAAGTCACGATGTTGGACTTCGGAATGTACGAACACGCATGGAATACCTCTTTGGAACGGACTTTTCGATGGAAGAAAATCAGGACGATGAGCATTATGAACTCACGTTATGTGTGCAGCGCTACAAATAATTAAGGGAACAAAAAAATGACGGAAAATATGAATAGAATATGGATAGGAATCATCATCGATGACCAAAAGCTGCATATAGACCATCTGCTTGAGATGGTCGAAGAGATTGGCTATGTACAGATTGCCAAAACATTTAATGATCCGCAGGATGCCAAAATTTTTCTGCGTGCCAACAAAGTGGATTTTATGATCCTTGATGTCGAATTAGGGAAGACCAACGCTTTTGATTTTTTAAGAACCTTGCCGAGCTCAAATCTAAAAACAATTCTCTATACAGTACATCGCCAGTACGAGGATCCGGGATATGATTTCGGTGTCGTTGATGTGCTGCTCAAAGACGTGTCTAAGAGTCGTTTCTATGCCGCATTGCGCCGGGTGGATGAAGCGCTCGCTAAATTGATCCCACTCTCTGATCACGATTCACTGGAAAATTATACCTATTATTTTATGATCAAAGGGCCGGTGCGTTATCAGCGTACGGAGGTTCGTATGAAAGAACTCGTGTATGTCGAAAGTACCAATGGCCAGGTTAAATTTCACATGATCGGGGGTAAAACACTCAGCTGCAGCAGTACCATGCGGGAAGTATTGGGGCGATTGCCGGTCAGATGGTTTAAGCAATGCCATCAGAGCATTGTAATTAATATCAATTTTTTTTACAGCTATGGGGTCGGCGGTGTCTTGATGACTGAAGGGACGAAAAAAACACTTCCTGTAGGTGATAAGAAACTGTATGTAGACTTCTTTAGCTTCATTAACTCCAATACGCTTGGTGGATAAGCGTATTTGTCATTATAAACAATTAAAAATATGAGAAAAGATTCGTTTAACAATATAGGCCGTAAGACAGATGCTCATCTCTTGCAGGCTTTATATATACTCTTTACAGAAATACAAGTATTAAAAAGAGCAATACAGGATAGCTTTCAGACAGCGGATACCACTGTCGAACTTCGTGATGCAGCATTTGTCAAAGACACCGTAGGCGTATCGGACCGTACGTTGCTGCGGTATCAAAACTTAGGCCTTATTCAGGTGTACCAGCGCGATAAAGGGGGCAAAAAGTATTTTAAGCTTGACGACGTGCTCCGGCTCAAACGTTATTTAAATAGCTGATGTTAAATTACAGCGAAGTTCTTAGTCATCTGGCCGGGCTTCGCTTCTGCTCATGCGCTCGTTCACCTTTGCCATAGGCTTTGTTCATCCCTGTGATGCCCTTTTTTCGCCAATATTCCTAGCTAACTCCTAGTCGAGACCTTGTGTTTACCTATCGAACTAGGTCTTAACTAGGTTAATCATAGGTATGCAATAGGTTAGTCTCAAAGGCAGGTCATAAGCAGTCCTATAGAAGATTATTATAGAGGTTGAATCATGTTTATTGGCGGTCGTCGGACAATCGATAGGAAACCTTCGGACAAGCGTCGGACAATCTGTTTTTGTTTGCATTTTTCTGTTTATGAATGCCTTATGTTTGTTCTGTCAAGCAAAAATACCGGTATAAAAATCTTGACGATTTATTTTTTAATCTTTAAAATTTTTAAAAATGGGAACAATTGTAAACGGAGCCAATGGTGGCTTCAGTGGCAAGGCCGGTTCAGTGATCGGAGCCAGTTGGAAGAGTATCAACTACATCAGAGGGCTCGCTAAAAAGAGCAACAAGCCCTATACAGAAGCTCAGCTGATCGTGCAGGCACGATTTAAGACGCTGATGCGTTTTCTGCTGCCAGTCAATAACTTTCTAAAAATCGGTTTTGGCCAGAAAAAAGCAGACCGTCTCACACCGCTCAATTATGCTTTTCAGCTAAATCAGGAGCTGGCCATTCAGGGTGTCTATCCTGATCTGAGCTTGGACTATAGCAAGATCAGAATTGCCGATGGGATTTACGGTGGTGGCGGAACGGTAGAAGCTGGTTTTGATGCGGATGCCATTACAGTGGTTTGGTCGACGGGCAATAACGATGTCTACGAAACAAAAGGAGACGATCTCTTTTATGTAATCTGTTACCATCCGGCAAAGGATGAATTCATGACTTCGCCAACTTTGCCGAAAAGGCAAGATGGAGTGATCACATTTGGAGTGCCTGAGCATCTGTTGGGTGATGCTGTGCATATCTGGTATTTTATGTCCGACCGGACAAAGACCAAAATCAGCAGAAGCAGTTATCTCGGTGAAATAATGCTTGCCTAGGCTGGAATAATCGCCAGGGGTAACTGTGCCCCTGGCAGATTTTGGAAAGGAAAAATGTAGGTTATAATAAATACAGTTTCAGATGAAAAAAAGAAAAATAAACAAGACGATAGGCATGCTGCTGACGCAGCAGAAGTTTTATCTGGCGAGCCAGTACCTAAAGCCACTTGCATCGGTCATTAAGGACGGCTTTGCACAATGTGTGCGTCGGGAAAAAGGGAAGTATTTGTCTGCTCGCAACCTGGCAATGGCGCATGCGATCAAATATGCGGTCAAAGGCGAATACCCGGAGCTATATGTTGATCCTGCTTTCATTCTGCTCTCCGATGGCTCCGTACAGGGGATTAGTGTAGAAGCTATTACGCTGGAAAATGATGCATTGTGGCTGCATTTTGATGGTGGTGAGATTACGCCCTTGAACCACGATGACGAGCTGCTGTTGGTGGCTTATGATCCAATTGCCGGCGTTGCTATCCGCAATGAGGCCCTGGTTACGCGCTCGAGTTCAGGCTTAAGACTCGAACTACCTAATTATATGCAAAATGTCAGGCTTGATGTCTTTGTCCTGGTGCGCGATCGGAATCGAAACCGCTATTCGCGCAGTCAATATGTAGGCAGTGTATAACTATTTTTTATCATTAATTATATCAATATGAACAGTATAGAAATGAAAGGGCCATGGTATGGTCTAACACAAAAATTGCCGATCGAGCCCAAGTACCTGCTCGGTATGGCGAGTATATTATCGGTCATTATTTTCCTATTTGTTGGGAGTATCTTACAATTTTTCGACCCGGCATCAGCTGCGCTTGATCTGGGGGTATTGTCCCTGCTCTATTTTGGGCTGATGGCCGGACTGGTCTTTATCTGTTGCTGCACCTGGCTGCTGGAATACCTCTGGAGACCCTTCAAATATTATAGACAGGATATTTATTATCATTTTAATCAATTAAACTCATGGCAACAATCCATTCTTTATTTCTCGGTTTTCTTTCTATTGCTCTTTGCATTTCTGCTGCTACTGGAAATGCTGTTTTAGACGGAAGGTGTAACAATAGTTATGCTCGTGTGCGTAACACTGATCTGCTTAGGCAGCAGATTCATGAAATTGCAGCGAATGAAATTGGGGTAAGGGAGACCGGGGGCGATAATAAGGGGCCAGAGATTTCCATGTACCTTGCCTATGTCGGCCTCGGTGATGGCTACGAATGGTGTGCAGCATTTGCCAGCTGGTGTTATGGTCAGGCTGGTCTATCAACACCGCGCAATGCCTGGAGTCCAGCGCTCTTTCCAAAAGCGCGCTGCTATACCAAAGTGCAGTTCTTGAAAGGAGATGTGCGGCAAGCCGATTTGTTCGCGATCTATAGCAGCCAATTGAAACGGATCCATCATGTAGGGCTAGTCAAAGCAATTGATGGCCCGATGTTGATCTCGGTAGAAGGAAATAGCTACGACCGGGTGGAATCACGGCGGCGGCCCCTTACAACCATTTATGCCATTGCTAACTGGATCGATTGAGGAGGGCACGGTCATGAATAAATATCTAATTTCGGTCGGTGGAAACCTCCTGTTTTTCCTCTTCATCATCAGTACTGCTGTAGTCATCAGTTGTAGCGTTTTCCGGGGAAAGCAGCAGCTGGAAGAGAAATCCACGTGGCGTTATAGTCAATATGAGCATCGCGATCTGGCCTATCATCAGAAACAGCAGGATAGTTTATTTTCCTATTGGTATTTTAGTACGGATAGTCCATTATGGTTTCATCCAGATAGCGGATTATGGGCTAAGGAGGGGAAACTTGTCGCCCACCATTCTAATATAAAGCATGCCGAAGAGAATTTGCAGCTTCAGCAGGCCAATAGAAAGGAGGCAAGCGCTTCGGATTTGATTGTGAAGCGAGAAAATAAAGTCGTGTCAACTGAGATCTTTGCTATAGGGGTCGTTATGTTAGCTGGTTTAGGCTATTGGATCTGGTGGCGGCGGAGAAAGTAGGTTATGATTTAAGGTTCAAAACTGAGTTCACCTTAAAAAATGTATGTTATTAAGGTGTGTCGTAGCTAAAAAAAGCCCTGCTCTATCTGGGAGCAGGGCTTTGTATGTAGCAGATATAGGGCGGTTATATTAATTTGCCGTTAAAGCAACTGCATTGAGCTGTCTGGAAGTCCCATCAGGGCCCACGGCAACGATATTGTCGAAGATCACACGCGTGCCTGGTACAATGCCATTAAGGGCTGAAGACATGCTTGAACTCAACTGCCCGCCCGAAGTCGATAACACGATTGCATCCGCACGAGGCTTGGCAATGATCATCGTAAATTTGGTGACCCTAAAAGTAGCATCAAAATCGAAGTTATCCAGTTTCGCAAATAATGCATTTTGTGCTTTAAGTGCCACAGTAGCCATCGAACCGCCTGTTTTACCAGCAAACTTGGCAATCGGATCCGGAATGCGTTTCACACGGAATTCTGTCGAACTCAATGTTTGTGTTTTTCCTGGTGCTACTTCAGCCGAAACCGAAATATGTGCTGTACCCGGAGAACTTACTTTCACATTATACTTACCACCGCCGGCACTAGAAATACTGCCGCCACTCATGCTCACCCGCACTTTATCTGTCGGAGTACCCGGAGCTGATACCGATATCGGATTGTTCACACCGATATAAAGTACATTCATTTTGTCTGGCGATACGACCGCTGAAGGACGCGCAACCTGGTAGGTCTGTACAGGGGTACGATATTCTTTATAAGACCCGTCTGTCTGTTTGACTTTAATCACACCGGTCCAGGTATAGATACCTTCGCGACTGGTGTTGATCGAATAAACACCTTTCCCATCCACCACCTGAAGCGATGATCCATTAACTGAAATGGCCGGTTCAGATTTAGAATCGGATGCCGTCAGAAATACTTCGGCTTTATAAGGTTGCCCTTGGACCAAATAGGAGGTAGGAGCAACAGCAACCGCTGCAAATTTGTCTAAGTTCACAACGGCCTGATCCATTTTGCCCAAGATAAGCTTGACCACATCGGACTCTGCATTCTGCGCATCGGTCTGAATTTTGGTTAAAATGGTCATTGCTGCGGTCAAAGGTGTACCACTACCGAAATTAATTTCTTCCCAGGATTTTTTACCGTTTACAGATTTCTCGGGATCTTTCGCCTCTAGAGAGAACGAAACCATCTTTTGTTCTTCAGGTGTGAGTAGGGCTAACAGTTTAGTACGTGTTGTATTGATTTTATCTTTTAAAACAGTTCCTTTTTTCTCGTTGATCATCAGATTCGGTGAAATGTCTTCGTTTTCACGTTGTGCCAGATCGCCCTTTTCTTCATCGTATCCACCACCTTGTTTAACGAACTCTTCTTTTAAGGAACCAATATACTGATTGAGTTCTCCAATGATAGCCTGTGCTTTTTTTGCCTTATCGTAGATTGGTTTGGCACGTGCCGGTTCTTCTTTTAATTTGGTGTTTTCGAATGCGGTGAACAGTTGTTGAACGGCTGTGCTGACATTCGATTTGGATGTTTCGAGACTGTTGTTGATATTTTTGAATGCATCCAAGATGGAATCCGGTACATTGAGCGCCAATAAGGCGAGCAGGACCAGATAGAGGATGCCAATCATCCTTTGTCTTGGAGTTTCTCTTCCTAATGCCATTGTTTTTAATTTAAGTGATACAAGAATTAATTACACACGCGGTTGATTCATCGCGCTCAGCATATTGCCATAAATGGCATTTAAGGCATTGAGGTTTTTCGCTAGCTTGCCCACTTCATCTTTAAATGCTTTGGAATCATCCAGCGATTCGTTGAAATTTTGCATGGTAAAGCTTAGGTTCTCATAAAACTTGTTCATCGATTGTAAATGTGATGCCGAATCGCGTAACTCACGTTCATACATCGCATTTAATTGGCTTAGGTTGGTTGTCAAACTTTTTACCTGTTCGTGGTAATTGGACGTATCGCCAGAGGTATTCGACATGGCGACTAGGTTTTGCGAAGCTTTTTCAAACGCTAGGCTCAAGTTATCAAACTTAGAAGTTGCTGTTCTGAGTTTATTCGTAAACTCTTCTGTTGCTAATGAAACATCCGATAACTTATTGATTGCTGATACTTTTTCACTGAAATCACGTAGGCCACGACCGAGATTTTCAATGCTTGCGGGTTCAATATTGGCATCGGCAAACATTTTATCTAAAGCAGCTGTGGCCGATGGACCTGCAGGTTGGGCAACAACAGTTTTTCCTCTTTGTGGAAGATCACCATTAAAATTGTCGTCCAATTCAGGATAAACCCGGGTCCAGTCTGGTTCCGGTGCTGGCGGATTGAAACCCATTAAAAAGAAAAGGAAGGCTTCTACACCTAAACCGATTCCGATCATATAATTGGCTGTGGTGCCGCCGATATGTAGAATCTTAAATAGTACCCCGATGATGACGATACTCGCTCCCCAGGATATGGCCACATTCAGCCATCTAGAATTGTCTTTTTTCTTGCTCATTGTTATCTCTATGTTTTGGTTTAATTTTTCTTGGAAAGCTTGAAATTCCTACGCTTTAAACTTTATTATAAACGTTAAATACCTTTTTTATAGTATGCTTAAGTAAAGCACGCCATGTAAAGCTAGTTATCTGTTTGTAATTGGCTCTGTAGGCTCAAAAAACATACCAAAAGGCTATTCATCACTTCCAAAATATTAGATACTGAGAATTTAAGTTAAGAGCATGAAGTTGTTGGATATATTTTTGCTAATCTGCTATAGCTTGATTGGATTTCGTTGTAGAAAATTATAAAGAGCACATTTATTGAGGATTAAATATAAAATAAAAAAAGGTTTTCACTCGGGGAGAATGAAAACCTTCAAATAACCAATTATAAACCTATCAAGGTGATGTAAATATATGGTTTTTTTTTGTTTTGTTTGTAATTTTAATCTGTTTTTTATCTAATTTTTTAAATGAAAGGTGATTTTTGTTGATATTTTAATTATTTATGTGTTTTATTTTGCCTTTTTTTTTATTAATATTTTGGTTTTTTTGTGCAATTGTCTGCTTATTTGTGATAAATAGGTGTTTTATTTGGTTTTTTTTTACTTCTTCTTTGTTGAATAAGGGTGTTTTTGTGTGGTTTTAATCTTATGGAAGGTGTAAAATTTTGTTTTAAATCCCATTTTTTGGATCGGTAAATGCTCGTCTATGTTTATCAATATGCGTAAAATTATTCTTAGCTATCCTTTCAACTGATTTTTTCAAAATAAAACAAACGTTAGACCTTCATGGCAGTTATACTTTAATGAGATATAAGTTGTAAACATAAAGAAATAACACTATGATGAACGAAACATTAATTCAACTTTCACAGAAGTGGCCCGCCTGGCTCTGGAATATTGCATTAATCCTTTTTTCATTTTTGATCGGTATCCTGATTAAACTCATATTTATTCCTCTACTACGGCGTCAGGCCATCCAACAGGAATCCTACTCCCTTTTCCGTTCCTTTATTAAGCGCTTTAACCGTGTCTTGAGTGTATTTATCCCCTTAATTGTCTTTAACAGTTTGTTGCCTTTCGCACAGTTTAACGAAAGAACCCTTCGCGTGGTGAGCAAAACGAATGAACTTTTATTGGTCAGTTTCTTTGCGGTTGTGCTGATACAGGGCATTAAAGTTTTTGAAGATTATCTCTACCATCGTTTTGATATAAATAAGGAGAATAATCTGCGCGAACGAAAGATTAGGACGCAAATCGTCTTTATCCGAAAAGTGGTGGTCACGCTGATTATTGTGATTTCATTGGCGATTATCCTTTTAAGCTTTGATAGTATGCAAAAGATCGGCGCCGGTTTGCTCACGGGAGTGGGCGTTGGCGGAATTATCATCGGTTTTGCTGCACAGAAGTCCTTGGGGAATCTCCTCGCTGGCTTTCAGATTGCTTTTACACAACCCATTCGTATGGATGACGTATTGGTAGTCGAAGGGGAATGGGGGCGTGTGGAGGAAATCAATCTGACCTACGTGGTCGTCAATATCTGGGACAAACGCCGCTTGGTATTGCCCATCACGTATTTTATTGAAAAACCCTTCCAAAATTGGACGCGCACGACTTCTGAAATATTGGGTACTGTATTTATCTATACAGATTTTACCGTACCTGTCCAGCTACTGCGTGAGAAATTGACAGCCTTACTTACCGGACACCCCCTTTGGGACGGTCAAGTCAATGTGCTTCAGGTAACAGATTTTAAAGAGCGTACCATGGAGGTCCGCTGCCTGATGAGCTGCCGGAATTCGGGGCAAGCTTTTGACCTGCGTTGTTTTATCCGCGAGGAGATGATAGCGTATATCCACACAAACTTCCCGAATGCATTGGCCAGAACACGCGTGGATTATATGGAGAGCGAGCAAAAGGGTATGTAATAGCTGAGGAGCGCTTGATAAATGATGGTCTGTTGAAAATAACCGTAATTTGTTTAAGTTTGTTTAAAATGTTTGCGCGAACGATATGCTGATTTTCTATACTGTTTTCTCAGGGTTATTAATTTTACTGAGTGTATTGCCCTTTGCCCAAAGCCAGCATTGGATTTTTCGGGTAGCTGAATTTGTGAAGCTGCAGCTGCTGGTATTTCAGCTGCCAGCATTGGCAATGGGATTTTATCTCGTGGGGAAAGATTCTTGGATCTGGTGCTTGCAAGGTGTACAGCTGGCGCTGATTGTATACCATGCCTATATATTGATCCGCTATACCAAATTTTGGCGTCGCGAAAAATATGAAAAGGGCAAGGATGCATCGGATAGTATCAAAGTGATCTCTTGTAATGTGCTGCAATTCAATACGGCTTATGACCGCTTTATTGACCTGATTCAAAAAGAACAGCCAAATATCTTTTTGACAATGGAAAGTGACGCCGCATGGGAAAAAGCCTTGCGTGTACTGGAAAAGGATTATCCCAATTTTGAGAAGGTAACGCTGGACAACACTTATGGCATGCACTTTTATACCAATCTGAAGATCAACAAATGTCAGGTGCATTATTTTGTGGCGGATGATATTCCGAGTATTGAAGCTGAAATGGAAACCGCCGATGGACACCGTTTTATTTTTTTTGCTGTTCATCCACCACCACCGAGCCCTACGGAAGAAGAAAATTCCAAGGAAAGGGACGGTGATCTGCTCAGTGTGGCCAAACGGGTGCGCGATTATAAAATGCCCGTAGTTGTCACAGGAGATTTTAATAATGTAGCCTGGGCAAAATCTTCCCTTTTGTTCAAGAAAACCAGCAGATTGATCGATGCACGCATCGGACGTGGCGTTCTTTCTACCTTTCATGCCAACTATTGGTTTTTCAGAGTGCCTCTGGATCTGTTGTTTCATAGTCCAACCGTATTTATCGACAAATTGTTTATTTATCCATCTGTGGGATCTGATCATTTTCCGATGGGCTGTACATTCTTTATCGATCGCTATTCCGAAGAGCAGGCGGAAGATATCGAACATTTGGAAGCTGGCGATATGGCGGATGTCAATGAGATGATTGCTGAGGGTAAAGAGGAAGAGAGCGAAAATCGAATTCCAGAAGGGGAATAAGGATATTAAATTCCGTATTGGCTTTATTTTTAATGAAAAAAGGAAGGAATTTTGTTTAAAATGCTTAATTTAACGACACTAAGCAAGATAGCCAAATCCAATCCATGGAAAGAGATCATTCTTCTTCGTTAACTTCGGCAACACTCTTGTCGAAAACCATCGATTTTCTCCGCTTCCCTCTGATCGTAGGGGTCGTATTTATTCATACAGATTTTTCAAATATCATCATTCAGGGTTCAAAACAGGTTAATATGTTCCATTTCCCTGTTTTCGCACAGGTCTTTTTCTTATTTTCGAAGCTCGTCTTCGAAGTCTGTGTGCCGCTTTTCTTTTTTATCTCAGGCTTTCTTTTTTTTTTATCGTACGGAGTACTTCACGTTTGAGGTCTATTTCAAAAAATTAAAGAGCAGGCTGCACAGTCTGTTTATTCCTTATATTTTTTGGAACTTCGCAGTACTACTTTTTTTCTTTCTGGCACAGACTTTTTTCGGTGGACTTTTATCAGGTGTCAATAAGCCAATTGTTCAGTATAGTATATCTGATTGGCTTTGGTCTTTTTGGGATACTTCGCATATCCATGTCCAGGCGACAAAAAACTTACCCATCAATTCACCTTTTTGGTTTATTCGTGATCTCATGGTGCTTGTGGTCCTGTCGCCCATCGTTTATATTTTAATTAAAAAGTTACACCTATTCGCAGTGCTGGTACTAGGATTCATCTGGGTCTGTAATCCCTATTTTTACTTGCCCGGATGGAGTACAGTTTCTTTCTTTTTCTTTTCGGCAGGGGCTTACTTTAGTTTGCATAAAAAGAATTTTGTGCTCATCATGAAGTCTTTCTTGCCCTGGCCAACTCCATGTTATATCTTGCTGCTCGTAGGGGCATTTTATAGTTTGGGCGCAGGTTGGTGGAGCTATAGCTATTGTGCCAGTGTATTGGTAGGCTTGATAACCGTGGTTGCAGTGACAGCTTCCTTTATTGAAAAGGGACACTGGCGTCCCAATTACTTTTTGGCCAGCGCCAGTTTTTTTATATTTGCTTATCACCGTTTACCATTGGTTTTTATTATCAAATTCTTATTTAACCAGATTAGACCGCAAACGGATGCAACACTGCTGTTTTTGTATTTTCTTTGCCCAGCTATTATTATACTGTTGGGACTATTGTTTTATTGGGCTATTAAGAAACTGTTGCCCAGCTTTACGGCAGTTATTTGCGGGGGTAGATTATCATGAAAAAAAAGAATTGGATCATTTTAGGAATCATAGTTGCTATGTTGGCAGCCGTAGCCATACTTTATAGGTTTTATTATCCGAAACATATAAAGTTGCTCAAGTCGGAGTTTGTTTTTACGGAGTTGATCCGATTGAAAAGTACAACAGTGAAGAATCAGGGAGCTTCCAATACCTGTTGGTCGTATACCGGGAATTCCTTTCTTGAATCAGAAATGATCCGAATGGGTAAAACTCCTGTGGCGATTTCGCCGCTATATACCGTCAGGATGGCTTATCTTGAACGGGCGAGAAACTACCTACGCCTGCATGGTGGCCTAAAATTAAATGAGGGGGGGCAGCTTCACGATGTCATGCAAATACTGCGTCTTCATGGGGCGATGCCTAGAGCTGCCTACACGGGAATTAAAGCGGGTAAAAGCTCGAGCAACTTCAAGGGCCTGCGCGCTGTATTGAACAGTACACTATCCATTATGGTAAAAAGCAGGGAACTGAAAAGCAGCTGGGAGCAAGATGTAGAGCTGCTAATGGACGACTATCTGGGCAAAGTTCCCGTTAATTTTGACTATCAGGGCAAATCGTATACAGCACGTAGTTTTGCCGATCAGGTGATAGGCATCGATCCAGATCAGTATATTCATATCGCTTCTGTCACCACCGTACCTTATTACAAAGCATTTGTTTTTTTGATTCCCGACAATTGGTCGTTCAGTCAGTTTTTTAACCTGCCGATGGAAGACCTTACAGCTGTTATTGATCAGGCTTTAAAAAAAGGCTTTACGGTAGCATGTACAATCGACATTTCGGAACCTGGTTTTTCCTGGCCTTATGGAATTGCGTATGTTCCCCAAAAGTCGGCGTCAGACATGACAGCGGAAGAAAAAAAGACGCAGTTCGTCAGGCCACAACCCGAAGGCAAAATCGATGCCTTGAAGCGGCAGAGAGCATTCGATGCATGGCAAACAACAGATGATCATGCGTTACATATTATAGGCCTAGTAAAAGATCAAAACGGAAAAGAATACTATGTTGCCAAGAATTCTTGGGGCAGGGGCAATGCCTTCCAGGGCTTTGTCTACCTCACGAAAGAATATTTACGTTATAAAAGTACTGCCTTAATGCTTCACAAAGATGCACTTGAATCATCTTTGAAAAGGAAATTGTAAAAACTAGCTGCTCAGTTGTTGTTGTGGTCTACTTCGATTTTGATATATGTTTTCCAGGTAAGTACCTAGTGATCGTGTGCGTTCAGTGTCCACATTGCTGATATACCGTTGAAACATTTGTTCTGTACTATGTCCTGTCGCGTCCATCAACAATGCCGTAGGAATTTTACCGTAAAAATTTGTGGCAAAACTTCTTCGGCCAATATGGCTGGTAATCGCCTCACATTTTGGAATAAGCTGATCTGAGGAACGGAATCCGTTCCGCTTCCTGACTTTCACCAGTGTGGTAATACCTGCAAGACGCGCCACTTCCTTGATCTGCTCATTATATTTTTGAGCAGTCATTTTATGGGGGAAGCGATGCCCGTTATTTGACATAATAATTAATGCCGTAGGATGAAGTGGAAGTAAAATGCTTTTCTGTGTTTTCTGCTGGGTGAACGACAAACAGGGCTTGCCATCGAGAATCTCCATCATATCCAAATTAAAATTCATAAAATCCGATACGCGTTGACCCGTGTAACAACTGATTACCAGCCAATCTTTGGCGGCTTTCAGATGAACCGGCACGTCTATATTTTTTATCGTGCTAATTTCATCTTCACTGAGGCTGATTGCACGGTTTATTTTTTTGACCTTGGGCAGTTCTAATTCATAGACAAAAGTTCGTACTCCTCTTTTCTCCAAAAAATTAAGCACTGTACGCACAAAATGTACCGTGCGGTATATGGTACTTATACTGTAGTTTTCGGATTCACCATAGGCAATAAATTGCTGTACAAAAAGGCTGTTTACCTGATCTAACATCAGATATTTTTGCTGATACCCCTCAAAGCGTTTTAATAAACGGAAGAAGACGAGGTAGCGTTTGTGTGTGGTTGAAGTAATGAGGTGAATTCGGCTTTTGATAAAATTGTCGACACTTTGTAGCAGTCCGCCTGCTGGAAGTGAAGGCGTCGCCTCCGAGCAGCATTTTTTGACTAAGCGGTTGACTGCTCGAAGTGAAAACTCCTTTTTATTCGACTTTAAGTCAGAAAGATAAGTCGCTATTGCAATCTTCAGTGCATCCAACTTTGTATTTAGCTTTTTAAAATTTTTTAGATAAATATTATTGGGTCGCTGTTTTTCCTCGTCCCATTGAGCCGGAACAATTTTTAAAGGAGTTTTAATAAGAAATTGCTGTTGTTGATCATCAACAAATGCAAGGTAGATGAATGATATTGAAGTAGGATTCAATAAGGTAAAATTAAAAATCATGAGGTAAACTTTTTGCTATTGTCTGAGCATAAAGATACTAGATTATACAGATTAGTCTAATTCAGACTACAATCCTACCTATTCAAATATAACTATTTTTTTTTAATTACTTACAAGATATGCCTTTAAAATAATCATTCGGTTAGTAAATGTTTTTAATTGTACAAAAGACAAGTTAGAAATCAAAAACTTTTCTACTTAACTTATTTGTAATCAGATTGTAATGTTTTTTTTCTAGTCTGAATTAGACTAATAATTTACAATTAAAATAGCTAGTACAAGCTTGTTGAAAAAATATAATAGACCGAAATATGAACAGTAAACAGAGATATGTCGCGCCGAAAATTGAAATGCTTTTAATTGTATTGGAGAATTGCTTTGATAACTTCATCAACATGTACTCCTGCAATAAATCCAAATACAGCCAAACTGAAAAATCCAAGGTTTCAAATTTATAATTTAACAATTACCTTAATGGACAAGAAATTAAAACTTGCATTTGCAGATGATAACGTATTGCACCTGAAAGTAATTGAGCATCTAGCCAGGGAAATGGGGAACTATGAGATGCTGTATTCCTGTCATAGTGGAAAGGAACTTGTGCATCTGCTTGAGACAAATATGGAGCAGCCAGATGTGTGCATTCTGGATTTGCATATGCCGGAGATGGACGGCATGGAAACTGCCCGTGTACTGAAAAGCCGCTACCCCATGATTCGCCTATTTGGGTATTCGGCCAGCGAAAGTGCAGATGAAAAAAAAAGGTTTCTTGATAGTGGTGTTAAGCTTGTTTTCTCAAAACAGTCTCCCCGAAAGATGTTGACGTCTATCTATCATTATACCATGCTCTGTGAAAATCTAGATATCATTGATTTTGAAAAGAATTTATTTAGGAAATGGAATTTTGTAAATCAGCTATAGGAAAAGAAACGATGCAATTTGGTGCACTAAAACTGGCTGAGTATGGTAGCCAGCTAGGTAAAAGGCTACACGATAAATCGGTTTTTTCTATCATTCGAACCTGTTCTCCTGTCAGCATAAAAATTGGCCCAACGTTATACGATTTTGGGACTAGCGAACTCATATTTATTGGGCCACATTTTGAAGTCGAGATCGCCCAACCTATCGTTGCTGAGGGATATTTACTTTGGTTTACGGCAGATTTTTACGAAAGATCAATAGCGGATACCGAAATACTCAATTCGGGATTGTTTTTTGGAAATCATACTTTTCTGTCTATGCGGGATTGCAGAGCTGATCTGGTTTTCAAGAAACTATTCATGGAGCGTTTGACATGCTGCACTGAATACCGTACGATCGATATGATGGTTGCCCACCACTGCTTTGAATCCTTGTTACTCGAAGGGTATCAAACAATGCTATCGCTAGAAACAACACGTGGATCTGCTGACACCGCTGCCGTTCAGTTATTTAACAGATTTTCGGTCTTATTGCATAAGCACTACCGCGAACATACCAGTGTGCAGTATTATGCGGACCGTCTGCACCTTTCTCCACGGAAGTTGACCGAGCTGTGTTCTGCCGTTGCTGGTAAATCGGCTAAATGTGTGATATCCACTGTTGTGGCCCAACAGGCTTTGCGCTATATAAAGCATACAGATCTTTCAATATCTCAGATCTCCTATGAGATGGGCTTCTCGGATGAATCTAATTTTCGCAATTTTTTTAAAAGGCAGACAGGTAGTAATCCGCTTTTCTATCGCCAGATTTAAATTTGGGAACTCGTTTATGCTTTTGTAGATTCTTTTTTAAAGTATAAATAAGGACGCTTACTGGCCGGCATCCGGCTAACCGTCCTCGGCAAAGCTTTTTTGTCGAGTATTCCACTGCCTAAGTATTTCAACAGTAAGGCATATAATCTTTCCGATGTGAAAGCCGCCTGGTAATCCTTCCTAAAGTCGGCTACCATCGCTTCGAGTGTTTTTGGACTGTTGAAATAGTCGGATCGGTGGATAATATAGGCGATGAGCTCGCGCTGTTGGCGATGGTACTCGCTCTGGCTGCTACTTTCATCAAATGGAGATACCCGACTCTTTAATTCTTGATCCGCAAAGTAGCTCTTTTTAAAGTCCTTTAAATCAGGAAGGTGCTCTTCGTCGATCTTTAAATATAAGGCCGCATCAAAAAAATCGGCTAGTCGAATGGCAAATGGCCGACAGATTTTTGAAAGGCTATCCACAGATAATGAACTTGTTTTACGGTAAGCGCTCCGGATAGTGGATGTGGAGACACCCACGAAACTGGCTAGGCTTTCGATCGTCAATCCCGTTAAATCAATGATTTCCAGTATTCTTCTTGAAATTAGTTCTGCTAATTGCTGATCTGATATTTTTCCCATACTTAATCTTTTCTTGTCTGCAATTTTACCATGTGAGCATATTACAACACTATTTAATCCATAAGTTCCAATAGGTACACGAGGGTCTAATGTGGCTTGTTTTCAGAAACTGATCGTCAAAGCTAGTCTAATAAAATGAATAATGACGTGTAAGAAATGTGTATTATCGTGTGTAAATTCCCATTTCTTTCCATATTTCAGCTACAGGTTTGTGTTATGAAATATAATAAGCAAACAATGATACCCTGGCGATTTCTTTGCCTGTGCTGCAGTCTGTTCTTTTCCTGTATTATTCTCGCCCAGGAGAATAGAAACTTACTGGATAAGGTACACCATGCCGAACCTCTCTATAATGACCTTGTACGCGACCTTGGCGCGAGGAAAGGGGAAAAAGAATTTAATCTAGGAGCCGATATCACACGTACGAGTCTAAAGGATGATTTTGGATATCTCATGGAATATGAATTTGCACCAATTGATCGCTTAGGACTCGAGGTCGAAACGGATTTTACCTATGTTAAAAGCCGTATTGCCAATGTACCTTCAACAAATCAATTGGAAAGACTACGTTTGTCCTCGCAATATTCATTCTATGTCTCAAAAAAGAACGCGGCAACCTTGGCTGTTGGATATACACAGATCTTTAACTTTGTCAACGGTGGTACCGCCTTTAATCCTTTTTTTATAGCCGCCAAAAACTGGCACCGTCATTGGCATACGTTAATTTACACCGGGCCTGAGATTGCTTATCAATATGGTACATCCAAAACGGCTATGGATTGGCAGGTCAATACGTCGTTTCATTATACTGTGCCGAATACCGATCATTTTGTCGGTGTTGAGATCAACCAGGAAATTTCGTCCGAAGGCATACATACAGTTTTGCATCCCCAGATCAAACTCGGCCTCAGCAAAAAATTGGCCGTTGGTGTGGCAATTGGCCTACCGATAGGCGGGGCGGAAAATAGGCTAAGTTCCTTTTTGCGCATTATTTATCAGCTTTAGCGGAACCGGTTTTCTGATCGCTAAATGTCGCCTGCTGCGACCGGTATTTAACTTAAAGCAGTTATTTCTCCAGGTTTTAAAATCTCGTTGGAGGAAAATTTTATATCGATTATTAATATATAATTATTTTCAAATAACTATATTTGATCTGTCCATATTATTGAACTTAGTCGATTGTGTTTGAAAAAGCGCTAAAATTTCTATTGCTATTGAGCACTTGTTTTGCTATGCCTGTTTTTAACAGGGTAATGGCTTTAGGCTATTTTGAAATCGAGATTCTTTCGGGAATAGATCCCTTTCACCGTAATATAGAATCTGCGGCCCGCGATAAACAAGGGTTTATCTGGTTTGTTGCTGGAAGCCTTCTTTACCGATATGATGGCGTTGCAATCAAACCTTTTAATGAGCTTTATACAGGGCCGTTAGGTTTTACAGAAGTGAATAAACTCACCACCGATGATACGGGACGGCTATGGTTAGAGACAAGAAATGGGCTGTTCATCTTTGATACACAGCTATGGCGATTTATTGAAAAAGATACGTTTTCAAAAGGGCTCGTGGGCGAGGATGTCATTGCGCTATCTAATCAAGGGAAAAATCTTTTTGTGGCAACCCGATCGGGTATTCTCTGGCAGATCAGCGGTTTTCGGAAGAAAAAGCTGATGCAGTTTCAGCCAGCTTTATCCGAATTGCGGCGGCCGGTAGGTAAAAGTCTTATTGCGGATGAAAGTAGGCTTTGGTTTGCTTACAACAGCTTACTCTTTTTTGTAGATTTAAAATCGGGAAAAACGCAGCAGGTTCAGATGCCAAAAAGGGTTTATCGGGAGCTAGATGATCTATTTTTATTGGAAAATGGTCTGCTACTGCGAAATTATGGTTTAGGCTATATGACCTTTGACGGAAGGGAATTTCACCAATTACATCTGAAGGGCCTCAATACAGGTGATATGCGCGATTGGGCCCATTGGTCCTTTGCTGAAACGGAAAAGATCATTTTCCTTTTCGGTGATGGCCGCTATTTTGAATTTAGAAATAACCTTGAAATGACGCTCTTACGTCAGGATAAACACGATATCCGCAGCAGTCTGTTCAAATCAAGGCTCAACCAGCTCGATTTTAATGGGCACGAAGGACTCTGTGCAACAGAGAATGGCTTGTATAGCCTTGTAAGAAGAACCTTTGAGCTGGATTATTGGAATACGGGTACGGCCAGGGCAATCGTAAAACAGCAGGATAAATACTACGTGGGCGGCTATGCCCCGTTAAAATATTTTATGTCAAATAACCTAGCCATAAAAGAATCGGCCCCGCTCAATAATTATTATGCTTTTCTGCCAATCGACAAAGATACTGCGCTTGTCGGGTTGGAGGGTAACTTTCTGGGGTTACTGGCCAATGGAAAATTTAGATCCTTATCTTATAAAAAGGCAAAGGGAACCCTAGAAGATGTGTCCACCATGGTGTACAGCCTCTGTCACTATCGGGAAAACAGCTATCTGTTAGGGACATCATGTGGGCTATGGATCTATAATCGCGATACGGGATCAGTAAGTCCATTAAGGGATAATATGGGAAAGCTTGTTGGGATGGGTGAACGAGTCAATTCCATTCAAGTGCGACAACAGGTCATCTCATTCACTACCGAAAATGGATATTTTGAATACTTGGCGGGCCAGCTGCGGAAAATTTATCCGCAAAAAAGTGAGAAACTCCAGGTGTACAGCCATTCATTTCGACATAATAAGGTTTTCCTGGCAACAAAAGGAAAGGGGCTGATAGCCATAGACGCCAGTACAGGACATGTTGACACCTATAACACGAATGGTGGGTTAGCACATAATGTGGTTTTTAATATGGCGTGGATAGATGATCTGTTGTTTTTGGGGACATTCCGGGGCCTGTCGGTCTGGGACGGTAAAAATTTTTATAATGCTTATGCGATGCATGGGCTTCCATTTGAAGAATTTAATCAGGCTTCTATACTCGAAGATAAGCCTCAAGGGCAATTGTTTATTGGTGGTGTACTCGGCTGTATTGCCATCCAGCCGCAGCAGTTTTTGTATAATCTGAAGCAGGAAACAGTGCCGCCGCCGGTATTGTCAACAATTTCTATGGGTACCAGCTCCGGGAATATCGTAACTTCCTTTACACCAAAGGATGGTCAGGACACGCTAATTTTCGACAAAAAAATTGAATTTGCAAATCTTAGAATAGCAAAAATAGATGCTTATAAGCAAAATTACAAAATCTACTTTCGCCTCCGGCCCCTCATTAAATCTTTTCAGGAAGTGCCGGCATCGGGAGAAATTAACCTTTCCGATCTGAAAACAGGCGAGTACGAACTTGAATTGAAGACGATAAGCGACAATGGTCTAAGTGTGAAAACCAAGCGGTGGCTGTTTTATAAAAAGCCGAAATTTTATGAGACACAGCTTTTTTATGTGCTGGTTACCCTAGGGCTGGGCGTTGTTCTTTATGTCATTGCTATTCTGCGATCTTCGCAGCTCAAGCGGGATAAAAAGCTCCGGCTGGAACTCGCGCGCGATCTGCATGACGAGGTTGGCGGCCTGCTCACGGGAATTGCGATGCAGACTGATCTTATGGCTATAGGTCAGCAGTCCGCAGGGCGGCATCAGTCGCTGGAAAAAATTGCAGCCTATAGTCGGGAGGCGGTACAAACGATGGATGACGTCATCTGGGCAATAGACTCGCGCAATAATAGCCAGGGAAGCTTAGAAGACCGGATGAGGTTTTTGGTTTCGCAGATCCTGCCGATGCAGGATGTCGATGTCAAATTTGATATAAATCTGCAAAGTGCCGGCCAGCTGCCTCAATATGTACGTCAGAATGTATATCTCATCTTTAAAGAAGCATTGCATAATATCTGCAAGCACAGTCCCAATGCGAAAGTTGATATATTTTTAAAAATAGATCGTCATCAGCTGATTTTAAGGTTGTGTAATACCATACAATTGACGGAAGGAACAATCTCACATACGAAGTATCCGAGACATGGTCAGGGTACGGCCAACATGAAACGTCGGGCAGAGGCGATAGGGGCTAAATTCGAAGCCGAAAGGTCCGCAACACGTTATCAAATTCAATTAGCTGCGAAACTCAACGTGAATAAACTTTTTCTTGACTTTTTTAATTGATATGATGCAGCATAATCCCCAATTTTGGATAAGTTTAAGCTTCGCTATATTGGGGGGAGCTTTTTGCATATCAGGTCTTTTATTCCGCTTTTATCGTTTTTTTAAATACAAAGATATAGGACAGCTACTGATCAGTGTGGGGGTGATGGCCTTAATTTGGCATGTCATGATCTATTGCATGATCTATACGGGGGAAATTCAATATTATCCGCGTATTTATAACAAAGGAATTCCATTTTATTATCTGGTGGGCCCCTGCTTTTATTTTTATGTTTGGCTCAAATTTAATCCCAATTCGACACTGCCTAAATATTGGCTACTACATTTATTGCCCTTTTGTTTTGGATTGATTGATGTCATTCCGTATGCAATAGCCCCGCTAGAAGAACAAAAAAAACTGCTCAGGATGCTGGTGGAAGACATCCCCCTAGGATTTAAGCACCATTATGGTTTTGTGGATCAACAATTACATTATATGCTGCGATTTGGACTCGCTATTGCTTATATTATTGGACAATGGCGGTTATATTATAATGCAGATGTAGATGCGAAAGCCACAAAAAGAGAAGTGCTGATTTTTAACAGCGTTTACAGCATTTATCTTCTGCTGCAATGTAGTATAGTCTTAGCCATTATCCTTAACAGCAGTCAGGAGGCCTATATTCTTAAAAGTCTGGATAAGCTGGTCTGGGTAAGTTTTTGCTTTCTTTTGTTTAGCCTGTGGTTTATGCTGGATGGAAATAAAAAATCAACATTATACTACTTAAAATAAAACATACTTATCTTTATTTTTTATGCCAAACACAAAATTTAGACTTGCAATCATAGAAGACCGTATGCCTGTTCTCGAATCATTAAAATCTTACTTCGAGGATAACACTCAGTTTGATCTGGTGGTTGCTGCACGTGAACTTGATGAGCTGCTAGAAGCGAAGTGGAGTCCTGAATGTTTAGATTTGCTGCTCTGCGATATTGGACTACCGAATAAAAATGGCATTGAAATAACTTGGTATATAAAGCGCAAATTTCCGCATATACAGGTCGTTATGTTTACGGTGTTTGATGATAAAGAACATATATTTCAGGCACTTTGCGCGGGTGCCGCCGGCTACCTGCTTAAAAGTACGCCGTTACCCGAGATGGAGCAGTTGCTCGTGGAAGTCATGAAGGGAGGTTCGGTGATGAGTCCGCAGGTGGCTCGTCTGGTCATATCTCACTTTAACCCAGCACTCGAGCATAAAGTCGATTACCGGCATCGCGAACAGCTTACCCCTCGCGAGATCGAAATTGTTTCCCTTTTGCAACAGGGGTATACCTATAAAAAGGTTGCTGAAACTGCATTTATTAGTGTAGATACCGTGAAATTCCATATTAGGAATATCTATGGAAAATTACAGGTTAACAGCCGTTCGGAGCTTATGCTGAAATATAATAAACCGATTTGACAGAACTTCTTTTCGTGAAAAACAATACCTAAAGAAAACATGCTGCTCGTTTCAATCGATGGATTAACTATGCGGTGTGTACACTATCTGTTTTTGAGATCTTCTTAAGAGCATCTTAAGAAAATTCTATCTTACCGATAAATACCTATTTTAAGTTAAATTTTTTTGTAAAAACCACCCTTATGGGTAGGTAATCACTTTGCTTGTATTTTTAAATTTGTGATGCCATTTTAAAGCAACTTAATCTATTTAATTAAAAGTATGCAAAGTTATGATCTCCCACCTAAGCAATGTAGGGTGTTTTCGGTATTGCATGCAGACAGCGATCTGCTCATGCGAAAAATAATTTCGAATGTTTTCTCCAATGAGGCATTTCAGCTGGATTCTGCTGCCAATGGAAAAGAAGCCTTTGCCCTTTTGGAAGCGAAGGACTATCAGTATGATATCGTCATTACCGAAATGCATATGCAATATGCAAACGGGTATGAAATTATCAATAAGGTGCTGAAAGAATCTCCAAGTACCCGGACAATTATAACATCCAACATGAGTTACCTCCATATTCGTGAGGGACTGGAAATTGTCCGTGAAGACTGTTTTAAAAAGCCGCTGGTCGTGGGAAAACTATTGGAAAGAGTCAAGCTAATCATGGAAGGAGATACGCATGTTGCCGAACAATTACTTCCAGAAGTCGGGTCTAAGGTCGTAAATATCTCCGAGAGCCAGAACAACGAAGCTGAGCCGCATCAAATGCAGTTAGATTCTTTTCTGCAAAATGCTAAAATAGCTCATTCCGAACAACCGCAGGGAATAGTTCCTGTACAGGAACTAATAGCTGTGGAGGAGCTGGTAGATGTGCATGAGATAGAAGAGATACAGGAAAAGATAGATATGCAGGCGGTGGTACGTGCGCAAGAAGATGCGATGAATGAGCTTTTTGTCGCTGAATATGTGGCCAGGGAAGAAATCTTGGCAATAGATATTGTACCTGAACAACCTGTTTTACTAGCGGCTACACAGAAGTTGCCAGTCATGTCAGGTAAACGATGGTGGTAAATAATTAGTACACACGAAAAATTTTTATGTATACAATACAGTCATTCTCAAGCCTAATGCAGGCAACAAATTCACCCTTGGTAAACACCGCCAACTCACTATTGACCGGCTTGAAAATACAAATGGGACAGCAGTGGTATATCTGTGGTAAATTGGCACTAAATGAAGGGAATAGCCCTAGAAGACCGCTGAATGCATCTCCGGAATCATTGGAATGCCAACTGTTGTTTAAGGCAGCAATTTTAAGCAGTGGTGTTAGCGCCGACACTCCGCTTATGGTAACCATCGGCTTGCCCAATAGTACCTATCGCTTGTATCGGGAAACTGCCGAACAAACGCTTCGTGGTAAACATATCATCCAGTCGGATCCCGCTGTTTATGGTGAGGACGGATCCGGTATATTACCAATTGAGGTCGCGCATATTGACGTTTTGCCGGAGGTGGTGAGTTGTATGGTGGCGTTGCGCAGGGGAGAAAGTTGCGAAAGGGGAGCTTTCTTCGTTTTTAGTTTTGGGTTTGGTACATTGGAAACTGGGCTAAGTACCGATGAAGGCGTAGTAGAAAATGCGATGGGGAGTGCTCCGGGTATGCATTATGCTGTCAATATCCTCCGCGAACAGCTCCAGCAGACGTATGACCTCTCTTTTCAGAGCATTCAGCAGCTCGATGAGGCTTTTCGAAACGGCTACCTCTATATCAACCGTAAAAAAATTGACCTCCAGGGACTGCGCAAAAAGGCGATACAGAACTATTATGCCGAAATTGTGTCACCAGCATTGGGTGATGTGGTCAATGATAGAAATCTGGCTAAATCAAATCGAATCTTTCTATGTGGTGGTGGGGCGCATTATGGCGATCTCATCGATTGTATTCTCGAAGAGTTTGGGGATATTGCCGGTGTTAAAATTGTCGACCAGCCTGAATCCCTCGCTGTAAAAGGCTATTTACTCAATTCCATGCGTTACATTCAGGATCAGTCCAAATTACCGGTCGGAATCGATCTTGGGAATATACAAACGCGTGTTGCCCTTGCTGAAAACTAAGGTATGATGGTAGATCAAACTTTTATTGCGGTGATTCAAGGGATTGTGGCAACATCCTTTATTGGAACTTTTGTCGCTTATGCTGTGATCATGGTACTCCGTTTTCGAACGGCAAAAGCACAGCGTCGGCAAAATAAGCTTGACCAACTGATAGAAGATCGTATACTGCCGCAGTTTATTCAGGAAATGGGTAATGAAAGCGCGCATGTATCCATTGATCAGGCTGTGCTGGATGAGTTGGCGCTGATGGACAAAAGAAACCGCCAGACCCTAATTGATACTTTGATCCGTCTCCGATGGCATGTGGCCGGAACAAATGCACTGATTCTTCATCGTATCTATGTGCTTCTTGGGCTAAATCTGGATTCGTTGCAAAAGATGAAATCGCGCAAATGGTATCGTAATGTTCAGGGATTGCACGAGCTGACGCTAATGGACTACGCGATCTCCGATATTGATATTCTCCGATTCAATCTCAGTGAAGAATCTGAACTGCGCTCTGCCGCCCGAAGCGCTTTCATGCGTTTCAGCAAGAATGAGCCTTTCCGCTTTTTTGATGAAGTGCGCGATCCCTTGAGTATTTGGGAATTGATCGGTTTTTTTCGGATTCTCGAGCAATCCCGCGATACCGTAAAATCCAATTTTGCCAATTGGATCCGTTATTCGCGCAACAAAACAGTTGTTATTTGCTGCATGAAGCTTGCTGCGCACGAGCAGAGCCTGGAGGCTATCGACAGTATTGAAGGATTGCTCAATGTGAACGACCATAGCCTTCGTTCGCATGCCATCAATGCGCTGGGGCATTTGAGGGCTGTACATACACAGGAAACACTGATTAAAATGTACCCGAACCAGCCGGTAGACTGCCAATGCGAAATCCTGTTTTCGCTCGGCATGTTTCGAACGCCGAGAGCCATGGAATTTCTGACGGAACAATTTCAATCGGCCTTTGATTTTGAAATTGAAAATCATGTTGCCGCGATACTCGCCCGTTTAGTACGCAACAAACAATTGGCCTGGAATCCTTTACATCTGCCTTCACGAAAAGAGCGCATTCTAAACTATTATCTGCACGAACAATAACGCATACACTATGATCCAAGATATAATTGACGTTTTCCAACTTTTTATATTTTCCTACAGTAGCCTGACCATGGTGATCTATGTCATCATGGCGGTGCTATCGTATAAGGGAATTATGTTATATAGACGGAAAAATAGAGAGCACTATACCCAAAATGTAATTTCGAGCCCACTTTCACCGGGCATCTCGGTCATTGCCCCGGCTTACAACGAGGGCCTGACAATCATTGATAATGTATATGCATTAATGCATCTGAATTATCCATTGTATGAAGTTATTATTGTCAATGACGGTAGTACGGATGATACATTGGAAAAATTGGTGCAGCATTTCGAACTTAAGGAAGTAGATCTCCCTTACAATGAAAAGATCAAAACGAAGACTGTGAAGCGCTTTTTTCGATCTACTAATCGTGCCTACGAAAAGTTGCTAGTCATTGATAAAGAGAACGGAAAAGGTAAAGCAGACGCTTCGAATGCCGGTATCAATGCCTCAAAATTTGATTATTTTCTCTGTACAGATGTAGATTGCATCCTGCATGAAGACACACTTTCCAGACTAATGCGTCCCATTTTAGACGAAAAGAGCCGGAGCCGCCTAAAAGACATCCAGGTGATACCCGATACCGGATACATCCACGTGGAGAACAATCAACGGCGGGTCATAGCGGTGGGGGCGCCCCTGCGGATGATCAATTCGTCTGAAGTGGATAATGGCGTAATAACACGCTTTAAACCGCCACATAAAGTACTCCCACGTTTTCAGGAACTGGAGTATATTCGTGCATACCTGCTTTCAAAAATGGCGTGGAGCTCAATCAATTGTGTTCCAAATGTGTCGGGAGGACTTGGTCTTTTTGACAAGCATATTGCCGTTAAGGTTGGGGGCTATGATCCACGCTCATTTGCCGAAGATATTGATATGGTGACACGCATGAGTGTTTACATGATCCAGAATAATCACAAATATGCGATTCGGTATATTCCTGTTTCATTGTGCTGGACGGAAGGACCACAGACCTTGCCGGTATTCAGTAGACAACGTGTACGCTGGGCTAGGGGATTGATCCAGATCATGCTGCTCCACCGTCATGTTTTATTTAATTTTAAGTTTAAAAGGCTCGGGCTTATAGTCTTTCCTTATAACTTTCTATTTGAGTTTTTGGCGCCTATTTTCGAGGTATTGGGGCTGTTGTTTTACATCTATCTTATTGTAATAGGCGCCATCAATTGGGAAAATACATTTACGTTACTCGCTTTTCTTTATATGTTTTCCGTCTTGGTAAGCTCTATAGCCGTACTTTGGGATCAATTGATTGAAAGGCATTACCGCAAAACGAGTGAGGTGATAGGCCTTTGCCTAACGGCCTTTGCTGAGCCGTTTATTTATCATCCGCTCATTGTTTTTTTTAGTATTAAAGGCTACATACAGTCCATGTTCAGGCAAAAACTGGTGTGGGGAAATATGCAGCGTAAAGGTTTTGCAAGCCAAAAATCTTCCGACAAAAATCAAGCTTAAGCTATTATGAATTTCCGTTATACTATTTTTATTCTCTTCCTGTTGTCTACACCTGTCCTGCAAGCGCAGACCTGGAATTCCGTGCGTGCCGAAAAATTGTACCAGCAGGCTTTGGTAGACATTAAATCTGCTCAACAGCAGAAAGCTTTAAAGTCATTGGAGGAGACCATAAAGCTCAATCCAGCCCATATCGATGCGCAGGTGCAACTTGCCCGAATTTATATGGCGCAGAAACAATATGATCAGTCGATCCGCACTGCACAACTGGTCCTGCGTGCTTCGCCCCAATATGAAGATGTTTATTATTATATTATAGGTTCTTATTTATCAAAAAATCGACCTGCTGAAGCTTTGCGTTACGTCGAAATGGGATTGGCGCGTTTTGCTACCAATAAAGATTTCGGGATCAAAAAGCTTAATATATTGGATATGCTCAAACGCTATCAGGATGGAGATTCCTGGGCACAGGTTCTTATACGGCGTTTTCCGACCGATGGGAGCGTAAGACTTGCTATGGCCGGTCATTATGAGGCAAAAGCGGATTGGTATAAAGGAAATAAAATGGATAATCTCGCCAATTCATATTATGAAAGGGCGCTCGAACTCGCGCCGAAAAATACAGATCTCATCGAAAAAATGAACAATATTGTGTCCCAAGGCGGTGATTATGATGCCCGAATTGCCAAGGTAAATGCGCTATTGAACAGCGATAGTAAATCTTACAAAGCGTTATTCCAAAAGCTCAGTCTGCTACAGGAATCACATCGTTATGCAGAGGCACTAGAAGTTTTACGGCTGATCTTACGCTATTATCCGAAAGATAAAAAAGCCCTTGACCTAAACAATAGTTTACGGAAAGAAGCAGCCGGATATTATCAGAACACAGATACTTATGCTCTTTATCAGTCGATTTTGGATCAGAATCCAGGCGACCGGGAAGCCTTGGAAAAGGTGGTGGGCATAGCTGCGTCTCGGGGGGAGACGACACAGGCACTGTATTGGGTAGACCGTGCCTTACAGCGAAATGCAGCCGATCGTGTACTACTGCGCCGAAAAATGGATTTTGAATATCAGCTACATCGCTATCAGACAGCGGCAGATATTGCTGTTAAGCTCTATGGGAGCAACGGTGATAAAGCTTTCCGATCAGAAGTATTGCAAATGATCAATGCCTGTGGGAGTTATTATTTGCAACAGCAACAAGCCGACAGCGCCATCGTTTACTACGATCGTACGCTTCACTTAGATCCGAGCAATATGCCAGCCCTGCAAGGGCGTATTTCCGCCCTTATCCTGCAAAACAATTTATCCTCGGCCCTTCGGGAATTGGAGCAGGCGATCAGTTATTATCCAAATGATATCGATTTACAGTTAAAAAAGGCGGGTTTCCTGGCACAATCGGGCAAAATACAGCAGGCTGTAGCTTTAAGCGAAAAACTTTACGCCAGTTATCCGGGAAATCCGAAAATTAAATCGCTTTATTTGGAGCAAAAGCTGGCCGCAGCAAATGCCTGCATACTGGTGGAAGAGTACGGAGAAGCGGAAACGCATCTTCGTCAATTACTCATTGAAGATAACGATAATAAAGAAGCCCTACACTACCTTTCTAATATTCTTGACCTCAGAAGACGCTATCCGGAAGCTTTGCTCGTTGTTCAGCAGGCCCTGCAAAGTTATCCGGGTGACCGCGAATTTCTTCAGAAGAAAGCTTCAATCCTTCATAATAGTGCGCAGTATATGGCAGCTGCTCAGGTCGCCACTATGCTGCGGACAGAATATCCGTACAATCAAAAGTACCGTACAATGGTACAGGATGCATGGATGTCGGCGGGATTGGCTTTTCAAAAAAAAGGATTAGCCGATAGCGCAATCTTTTGTTTTGATCGCGTGCTCAAGGACAATCGAACAGATTCGCTAGCCTATAGTAATAAATTAAACCTTCTGATGGCAAAAGGAGACTTTGAATATGCCTTGCAGAGTGTGGATACGGCATTGCAGCATTTTGAGTATGCAGAACCTTTTCTCCTAAAGAAAGTAATCGTACTTGACAGTTTGGGGCGGTTTGTTGAAGCGGCACATTATGCCGATACACTCTCCAAGCGCTTCGATCTACGGAAGCACAGGGAATATGCAGCTCTTTTGCGAAGTAAAACCATGCAGAACGCTTTTGGAATTTCTTTGCTGAATAGCTCCTTTTCAGGTGTTGATGATAATCCAGCGCCACCTGCATACCGTATTGCGACACTGTATTACACCCGTCGATTGTCGCCAAAAATAAGCTATGGTGCACAGCTGTTATTCACGGGAAGGCAATCAGGTACGGGCATTATGGGAGAAGGCGACCTGACGTATACGGCGAATAAATTACTTTATTGGAATGCTTCGATAGGTATATCCAATAATGTGCTGCTTCCCAAATATAGATTGGCCTATTCGCTTTATCGGCAGCTCGGAAAAGGTTTCGAAGGGGAGATTGGGGCGCGTTTTCTGGAAGTTGTAGCGATCAAAGCAGCATCACTGGTTGTTGGTGCGAGTAAAAGTTTTGACCCTTTTCTGCTGAATGCACGAATCTTTGCCATCAAGGAGGAAAAGGATTTCTACTTTGCTTTTCAGGCAGGCGCAAAATATGAGCTTACTGAAGCTGATTTATTGCAGGCAAATTTTGGACTTGGAACTTCACCAGACGATAGAAGCAGGCTTATTTTGTTGCCTGAATTGGGGGGTGTTATGAGTCGAAGTGTGGGTGCGGGATACAGGCGTACAATAAATTATCGTACATCGTTAGGTCTAAATGGTACCTACACGAGTCAAAAAATTGGTACGGCAACATTTCGTAATCAATACGATCTACTGCTCGCTTTACAGGTGAAATTTTAACTCTAGCCAATAACTGAACAATGAATGGTACAATTTTAATTTTAGGCGCCGAAGGGTATTTGGGCTGGCCGCTGGCCATGAAGTTAGCGCTGCACCATCCAGACCAAAAAATTATATTGCTGGATAATGGCTGGCGCAAAAGCACGGTTGCCAATCTCGGATTTGGGCCCTGGCTACAGATTCCGGATCTCTCAAGTCGTATCGAAGTATTTGGCCAAAAATATGGTTTAGCTAATATGTGCGCTGTGCACGCTGAGGTTTGCTCGGACGAATTGGCAGAACTGATTCGCCGGGAACGGCCGCATACGATTTATCATCTCGCACAGCAGTGTTCGGCGAGTTATTCGATGTTGGGATTACAACAGGCTCTTTACACCATCCGTAACAATGAAGAAGGAAATATGCGTTTGCTCTGGGCAGTACGCGAATATGTTCCGCAAGCCCATATTATTAAGCTTGGATCTTTTGGTGAATATGCCAAGGGTGGATTGCCGATCGCAGAAGGCTATTTTAAGCCTGGTTATCAAGGACAGTTGGCGTCGACGCCTTTACCTTACCCTAGGGCGGCAAACGATATTTATCATGTTTCCAAAATAAATGATTCGAATTACGTAGCGATGGCGGCGCGTACCTGGGGGCTTCGCATCACGGAAGTGATGCAAGCAACGGTCTTTGGTCTGCTAACATCCGAAATGGATGCCTCGCATGATCTTTTTACCCGTTTTGATTACGATCCGATATTTGGAACGGTAGCCAACCGTTTTATAGCGCAGGTAGTTTCTGGTTCTCCGATGACAGTATATGGTAGCGGAAATCAGCGTACTGGACTCATGGCGTTGAACGATGCGGTCAATTCGCTGGCCCGATTTGCTGTAGATATACCACCGATGGGTGAACATCGTGTGGTGAACCATGTGACAGAAACACACTATTCCATCAATGAATTAGCGGCGGATATTGCTGACATCGCCAGAGGTGTTGGATTGGATCCCAAGATTTCTTTTACCTCCGATCTTAGAGGGGAAAGTGCTGCCAAGAAAGCTATATACAGCATTGAGACAAGTTTGCAGGGAAGTCATTTGTATCATACCGATTTCCATACCGTGATAAGAGAATCCATTAGTCTTTTACAGAAACAATATAGTAGACTTCTACCGCATCATTTTTCACCCCATAGCGCCTGGAACGAATGTTCTGATGGGATAAATCTTGATCCTAAAAGAGTAGATGCCGTCCGAAAAATAGAAAATGAAGCGTATTGGGATCAGATCAGGATCAATACATTTCCTTCGACCAGGGTAAATCTGAATCCGGGCTGCCTGGCTACGTTGCCACAGGATCGGCTCGAAACCATCAAAAATCAGGTAAACGGCAATCCACTTTCTTTATATGCTTTAGGGAGGGAAGCTTTCAATGCCATACAGGAGGAATGTGCTAAATTGTGGCCGGCTGCCGGTTATCGCTGTAATGTGACTACCAGCACATCTCAGGCCATGAATTTATTGGCATTGGCGCTTTTACGTAGGTTGGAGGAGGATGGGAAGAGGTGTTTTCAGGTCCTGACAAGTGAGCATGAACATCCGGGCGGTATTGGCCCCTTTGAACATTTGCCAGAATATAAGCTCACTTATCTCCCTGATGTTGTCCTCAATGACGCGGAGGAATTTAACAGATGCTTGCGCGAAATGCAACCAGACATCGTCTTCTTATCCCATGTCTATTATCCCACAGGAAAACTGATGCAAGACAAGTGGCGCCTGAGCAATATAAAAAAGGCTGTTCCGAATGCAATTCTGATTCTTGACGTAGCCCAGTCATTAGGGATTCAGCAACTTCCTTTTGGGGATGCCGATGTATTGATCGGGAGCACGCATAAATGGTTGCATGGACCATTGGGTGGTGGTTTAGCTTGGTTCAAAGAAGATTTTGCAAGTTGGATCGGCGCCTTATATTGGAATAAGCAGCATCTTTTTGAAGATCCGCAAACCCATGGGTTCAGCATTCCTGGGGGGCAGGATTTCTTATTGTATGAAAGGTTGAGGCAAAGCTTAAAGCACTATCGAGAAATTGGGCCGAAAGCGATTCTGGAGCGCAGTACCTATCTGGCATCTTATCTGAAAAGAGAGCTTAATGGGATCTTGAGCCATGCAGGCATTACGCACTGTTTTATGGGAGATGATGTGTCTCCGGTCGTAAGTCTACTGGTGTCAGATTATGATCCTTATCCGCTGTACGAGTTTTTGAGAAAGAAAGACATCCATATTAAATGCATTAAGCACTGTAGAGTAGAAGCGAAGGTTGGACATGTACTGCGTTTTGGTATACCTTATTATGAAAATATGGGCCGCTTGCGCATGGTACTTGATACGATAGCTTCTTTTGTGGATTGTGCCATCATGGATAAGCAAGAAGTGGAGTTGGTGATCTAGTTTAATGCGGGATGATGATGAATGCAAATTATAAACTGAACCTGTTCGTTCTTGTTGGATTACTGTTCATTAGCAGCTGTATGGCACAGCAAGTGGACATCGTTCGCGATAAGAAAGCCGAAACTGAAATCGTTATTTCCTCGCGTCCATCAAATTTGGAACGAAAGGCGGCTCTGGTATTACAGGAGTATATTAAACGTATTACTGGTGTGCCATTAGCGATATTGTCGAGCCCTTCTGGGACGAAAAAACACGTAGTATATATCGGGAATAATTTTTATCAACAGCGGATTGGAAAGAAGGTTGGGCTTGGAAACGAAGGTTTTGAAATTAGTGTTCGGGACGGACAAGTATATCTAACTGGAGGTTCAGGAAAAGGACTACTGTATGGCGTATATGAACTTATCGAGAAGCAATTTGGCGCTCGGAAATATGATCAAGGGCCTGCATGGGTTCCGAAGCGTGCGAATCTGACGCTTCCTCAGGATTTCAATTTGCGTTTTGAACCCCCTTTACGTTATCGGGAGTCTTACTACCCCGCTTCTGCAGATGCTGAATACCTGGATTGGCATCATTTGCATCGATTTGAGGATCTGTGGGGCTTATGGGGGCATTCATTTTTTAAAATTATACCACCGGAAGACTATTTTCAGCAGCATCCTGAATATTTCGCTTTAACAAACGGAAAGCGCAGTGCAACACAACTCTGTCTGACAAATCCTGACGTCCAGAAAATTGCAATCAATTACTTTCGACGGGCCATTGCCGATAATCCTGATGCGGTCTATTGGTCTATAGCGCCAATGGATGGAAAAGGTTACTGTACCTGTGATCGCTGTACGAAGGTTGATCAGGAGGAGGGGGGGCCTCAGGGCACGCTCATCCGATTTGTGAATCGTATTGCGGCTCAATTTCCAGAACAGAATTTTACGACCTTAGCCTATGGTTACACCGCAGAAGCTCCCAAAGTAACTCGGCCATTGGACAATGTATATGTGTTGCTAAGTACGATAGATGCAACGCGGGAGCGGGGGCTGGCGGTTAATCCAACAGCTGCTCCTTTTCGACGCCAGCTCAATGACTGGTCGAAGATCTCATCGCATATTTTTGTGTGGGATTATACCACGCAATTTACAGCTTATATAAATCCTTTTCCGATGTATGATCATTACCAGGGCAATATCGCCTATATGTATCAAAATGGTGTAAAAGGTATCTTTGAACATGGACCTGGCCATACGCAGGCTGATATGTCCGCCTATGCCAGTTATTTGCAGGCCAAAAGCCTATGGAACCCTGAGCTAGATCAAGCTGAGGTGGAAGAGGATTTTTTGGACGGTTATTATGGTGCCGCATCAAAGGATATTAAAAAGTATCTAAAACAACTTATTGATGCTCGAAAAACAAGTCGCTCGACGCTTGATATATATGGTAATCCGATCCTTTCGCGACATGGATATCTAAGTTTAGAAAAGATGAGATTTTTAAAGGAACTTGTGAATAACGCGCAAAAAGCTGTAGCTGGGGATCCGAAATTTTTAAGTCGCGTGAATTTGATTGCTTTAGGTCTCGAGTATGCAGCTTTGGAGCAGTCAAAGGCTTATGGTGATCATCCATTTGGCTTTTTAAACAGGAAAGCTAGTGGTAAGTGGATGGTCAATCCCAATTGGATGACGCGGATTGATGAATTTTTGGACCATGCACTTCGAGGCGGAGCTATCGAATTGGCTGAAACTGGTGGTAGTCTTGAGCAATATCGGCAGCAATGGCTAACACTATTAAATAAACCCTATTTGCCTTCAGTGCTCCAAGGAATAAATCCTCAGTTTAAACCTTCTTTCTTGGAAGATTTTCCCGCAAATGGAAAAACAACACTGAATGATGGCTTATCGGGAACGACAGATTACAGTTACAATTGGCTATTATTTGATAGTGAGGATGTCGAGATTACTTTTCCTTTTCCGAATGAAAGAATGGCTTCGCAAATTCAGCTTAATTTTCTATTTGATCCGGCGCATTATCTTTTCCTTCCGGATGGAATAGCGGTAGAAGCCTCAGAAGATAATATTTCGTATGTGAACATCGGGAAATATAAGATTGACACTGGTCTTATGGCCGAAGGTCCAATATGTTTTCCAGTTTCATTTGGCTTAAAACAACAAGAAGGACGTTTTTTAAAAGTGAAAATTTCTTTTTCGCAAGAATTTCCGCATTGGTTTGAAGGGTCGAAGCATCGCAAACCGCTTTTTGCCATTGATGAAATTCATGCTGATCAAGCAGATTAGCTAAATCGGGTAGGTCAATCCGCTTCGTGCATAATAATTTAAGGTTGGAATTTGAGATCAGATCAAATCAGGAAATTGGTGCTTTAATGAGGTTTATAAGGGGTTAAAAATAAATGGGGCGAACGCCTTCGCCCCATTATATCCATTAATATTATCAAGTCGAACGCAAAAAAAATGACTTGATGGCCCAAATGTAAAAAAATATTATTGAAATTCTCCTGTAAAAATTTACGATAATCGTGTAAAAACCTACGCCGTAGTTGAAGGGCTACGTCATTCATAAAAAAAAGACGGCTAGAATTTCTAGCCGTCTTCGTTTGGTTGCCGAAGCTAAAATTATTACAATTTTTTAGTTTGAACGCACGCAACGAACGTTTTTAAATGATGTACTTAATACGTTTGCACCTAATGCGCTAACTCCATTCAAAAGTTGACCGGTATTGTTTGCCATATGGAACCTAGTACCTAACGATAGAGGAATTAAAGTTAGACCACGACCAGCGTTACCATAATAACCCCATGTACCTGCGCCAACTAAGCCAACAATATTAGCTCCTTGTTCATTTGTCCAAAGCGTTGTTGCTCTGCCGTAACTATCCAACAACGGAATATTTAAATTTACAACTTGGAAGTTTGCAATATCTACGCTGAGATCATTCAAGCCAATATTTGCTAAACCACCATTTCCAAGTAGTGGCAAGATATTTACGTTTGAAATTTCACCATTATAGTAAAAGCGAAGTCTGTTTGATGCACTGTTTACATCACCAAAAGCATTCGAACCTGAAGTAGGAGCACCGTTTGCACCAGAAGCTAATGTATATTGACCATAATTAAATGGACTGGAAGGAGCTAATGATGAATTAGGAGCTGCTGTATTTACTAGCAAAGATGTTGCATTGCCCAAGAGATTAGTTATTATGTTTAAAAGCCCTGTAGTACCCGTTGCATCAACTACTTGGCCCAAGCCACCTAACGCTCCAGTAAGTTGATTTACTTCGATATCTCCTCGAACCATGTTAGCAAAGTCTGCCTTAGCAGGTTGTTTCCAAAGGCCTGCTGGATATACCAAAGCACATGGATCGCCATTATTCGTTGTTGTAGTCGCAAATTGTCCAGGAACAATACTTCCGAAAGCAAAATAGCCATTTGCTCTAGCGGTCAGCTGATTGTTTGCATAGAATGCGTAATTGCGGCCATTTCCAATGTTGCCTCTGTAAAACAGATTCGAGCGTCCCCATTTGACTGTACGGCCACCATAGTTGGTAATTAATGGCGATTCCACAACGTTTAGCAACAAGTGATGGCTATTGCCCAATTGTGGTGTTACAGAAAATCCAAAGTTAGATGCGGTTGTAAAATAGGTACGCGCTAGGCTACCGTCTACGTGGCTAATATTTAAGTTTTGAACTTGAACATTAATGGCGCTCTGAGCTGCAGTAGATGCGGTATAAACATAGGCAATTTTTGCATCATTGAAGGCAGGATCAATATTTGTAAAGTTGGCATACGTTAAAGTTGGTGTAAAACTAGCTCCTGCAGTAACAGTTCCACCCAGCAATGCGATACTACCTGTTGCTAAATTTAAACCCGTTACGTTCACTGTAGGATTGCCTGTGATATTACCAAAAACGCCTTTGGTATTCAATTCAATTCCTATGCGTGAAAACTTGTGGCTGAATTGGATACTGATGTTTGAATTGGTTGCCAGGTTGACAGTTCCACTAGCATAAAGGACATCTTTATTTTGCGCAAGAGCAATTGATCCATTTGTTGGTGTAAGTGCAGGTTGATTAGCATCTGAAGTATTGTAAGATAGTGCTACCCATGTATAGGTAGTCGCTGGATTAAGCCCTTCAATGGTACCTGCTGTTCCTGCTACCAACTCCTTGGAGGTAACTAATGTTGTTCCTGAGTAGATATAAACGACGTACTTTGTGCCTGCTACCATATTTTCAGTGACCCCAGGAACGGCATCAGCAGCTAAGCCACCGCCGCGTTTTACGCCTATCGCATCACTAGTAATAGTTGGTAAATTATTGTCAGTAGAAACAACCATGTCTACGTCCGAGAATGAATGTACTTTGCTGGTTGTTGCACTCGATTTTGTCGAGCCGACTTTCACTGCGTCACCAGTATCGCTCGTCTTAATGCCGCCTACGGCGAAAGTAAGTACATTGCTTTTGTTTTCGACATTTTCAGTCTTGTTGTCCTTGGAACAACTTGTGATTAATGTCCCGGGGATTGCTAGCATTGCCATCGCAACAACCCAGTTTGCTCTTTTAGTCAGATTAAATCTCATTTTAGTGCTTTTTCGTGTTGTTAGTAATTTGATGATAATGCTTAAGCGCCTTCGCCGGTAGTAGTACCGTCTGGACCTGCTCCCCAACCGTCGGTTTGTGGTGTTACACCTGGTTGTGCCTGAGAACCTGCAGCAATTCCTTGCTCAAGCTCTACAACGTGCTCCTTGATGGACGGAGCTACGTACATTTTTTTTGCGTTCTTATTCATGATAATATTATTTGGATAATCCATGCTGTTAACAACATGGGGTTTAAATTTAATGGACAATTTAACCCTCGTTTATTTGATAGGAATACTTAAGCATATAACGGCATGCCTTTGCGTATAGGCAATATATTGCTGTTATCACTTAGGTGCTCCTAAATTTTTTGTCTGTTTGTTGATTCCTAATTTAATTGTTAATACTTATTTTGCTATCGGCTAGTTATACTTTTCCCGAATTGAATTGTAATATTACGACTTAATATCAACTTGTGCAAAAATAAATTGTAAACTTTTTTCTTTGTGTTATTAAATTCGAGATAAAACAACTTTCTTCATTGTTATAATCATATATGGATTTCCGGTAAATCGCCGTTTTAGGGCATTTTTTATCTAAAAAAACCGGATACAGTTAGCTTTCTTCTTGCCAACTTTCGAATAAACAAATCATAATTTATTTTGTTTAGCGTTTTTTAAAAATATTTTTTTGGCTATTTATTATTCTATAATTAATATGTTTAAACAGATTGTTTTTTATGGTCTATAATTGTAATTATACAAATTTATTTGGAAATATATTTCTTAAAGAGATACGTTTAGTGTTAAATAATTATTTCCTTATAGTCATTAAGTGTCCTCTTTTTATATTTTTTGATTTGTAAAATTTATTGAAATTCAATATTAATATTGCTTTATTATTTCTAAATGATATATAATATCTCTATTTATAAATTAAACATTCTGTTTGTTGATTAGTTGTATTGTTTCATTTTAAGAAAATTGTGGATGCAACTAATCTCTTTTATAATTTTATTTTTTTGTTAATAAGTGTTAAAAAACACGCTTCATAGCTTTTAAGTATAGTTCGCCAAATTGTATTTGTTTAAACTAAATTATGTTTTGGTTGTGAAATTTGCTGTCTATTTGTATAGGTTGAGTAGCTATTTCTCTAATATTTGTTTTGCCAACCTATTTGTATGCTATTTCATTTAGTGTCTCCAGGTTTTCCTGATGCGCTCTGAAAAAGCATATTGCAAACGCATGGTTTCTTTGGAAATGAATTTTTTGTGTTTGGCTTTTATTTCCTAAATTGCCCGTATTTCAGTAATATGAAATGCTTGTCGAGCCTTATATGCATTAGATAAAAATATGGAATTTGGAGTTCATCGGGTCATTGGTGTAGCGCAGGAGCCTTCCGAAATTACGGATGCAACAGCAAAAGAAAATTATGTTGTTCTTTTTGTTTCAAAGGGTGGCTGTAGCGTGGAGATCAATAATCAGATTACAGAAATTGAAGAATTCTGTTTGGTGTTAATTCCAAGAGGTATTAAAATTGAAGCCAACCCAGATGAACAGCGATCGTTTCTTATTATTTATTTTTCGGAAAGTTTTTTTTGCGCGTACGGAGATAGATACCGCTTTTCTGCATAACTTTAAGTCATTCAATAAAAACGAATATACCTACCGTGTATTGCGTGTTCCTGAAGAATACGCAAGCTATTACGAATTTGTAAGCATGCAACTTAAGCTTTCTAAGCAGAATTATAATCTGGCGATTTATCGCGATTTAGCGCATAATATCGTTAAACAGATTGTGCTCCTTGCTGCAATTTCTGCTGAGGATAGGCCGTCAAATGGATTAGTGTGCCATGGTGCTGATGCAAAGCTGATAACACTTTTTCAGGAACTGATCAAAAAACATGTAAGAGAAGAAAAACAGGTTGCCTTCTATGCTGAGCACCTCCATGTCGGAAATAAAAAATTAACAAACTTGACAAAGGAAATTTTAGGAGCGACGCCAAAGGAGCTTATTGTCAAAGAATTGCTGCGTGTAAGCAAAAAGCTTATCGTTGAATCCTCCCTGAGTATTAAACAGATTGCCTGGGAACTTGGTTATGCTGATGTCAATAACTTCAGTACCTTCTTCTTAAAGGAAACTACTTTGACGCCGACAGAGTATCGAAAGAGGTGGCAAAAATAACCCTTATAGTTAAATATCTTTTTGTTAGTTATAAACTCTTATTTGTAGTTCGCGATGTCCCGTTGTAGTTGAAGCGCTACAAGATTTGTGATTTATACTGTAGTTGTGTATTTTATCCCATTCTCATCTCAATTAGTTATATCTTTGTCTTAAACAGTTCGGCCTTAATATTATTAGTAAAGCCAAGTATTAAAGTCTTGTGACATCTATGATGGGGCTGTTTGGTATTGATCTATTATTATTTAATTATGTATAACAGAAAAAGCTTAAATCTCTTCTTGGTGGGTCTCGCAGGGATTACGCTCTTCGGGGCAAGTTGTTCAAAAGTAAAAGATTTGTACAACGAAACCGAAAAAGGATCTGATTCGTCCACCCTACTTCCTGGGGGAGGCAATATTTCAGCCGATTTTATGTGGAATTCAACGCGCTCTGTAGATGTGCGTGTTGCTGTAGACGATCAATTTAGCAGTAAATACTTTTATCGGATTGAGATTTTTGATAATGATCCGACTTTAGCTAGTGGAGCAAATCTGCTGGCTGCAGGGCAGGCGAAATCGGGTCAGGATTTTGTTGGTAAGCTGATGATTCCGACAATTGCAAAATATATCTACTTAAGAGAGACTTCTCCGCTAGGTGTTGCAGCAGTCAGCATGATCGAAGTTGGACAACAGAATACAATCTCTGTCGACGGTACAAAAGTGGGATCAAGCAGCAAAGCGAGCGTTTTGCGTGCTGCAACCACAACAAGTGCATTGGCTAGTAGCGGTTTAAAAGCGGCTACGGTTGAAGCGACACCAGTAGTCGTTCCTTCGGATGCAATCGCGCTATCGGGAAACTCGATAATTTCGGTCGAGTCCAATAAATCCTATGTCGTCAAGTCTGGAGTTACCTTTACAGGTAAGATCGATGCCAACAACGGTACAAGTAATGTGAAGATTTACATTCAGGGATCTTGGAAAAATACAAGCTTTGAGCTAAACCTTGGAAGCAATAATGGATTGTATATTACACAGGCGGGTTCCATTGACCTCGTGAATGTAACGCAGAATACAGTTGGAGGTTTTGTTAATTATGGATCGGCTTCGCTTTCCAAAATGGAAACGAAAAATAATACATTGTACGTCAACTATGGTACACTTACAGCTGATAAAGCAGATATCACCAATGGTAACTTTACTAACTATGGTGTGGCGACAATCCAAAATCTGAGCAGTACAACAAATGGTACAGTCGTACGCAATGAGGGCACACTTACTGTGCAAAATGCGACTTTGACAAATGCAACTTTGGAAGCTGTTTGTCATACGGTAATCAATTCATTGACCACCAATGGAGCAACAATTTCGGTGGCGCAAGGAGCTTTATTAAGCTTAGATAAGTTAGATGCTGGTGGTACAAAAATTAATTTGGCAGCGTCATCAATTCTAGATGTCAAGACCCTGGCCAAATTTAACAGCCAGTCGAGCACCATGACTGGCCCAACTTCAGGTCAGGCATTGGCTCGTCTCAAAAAAGTTGATGTAAACAACCAGTGGATGGCAATCACGTACGGTGGTAACCTAGAGGTAGCCTGCTCAGATCATACAGCGAATGCCCAATGGAGCACCTATTATGTGATTAATAGTCCAGCGAAATTGGTTCCTTACGATAAATCAACTGTGGTGATTGCTGGGACATCCTGTAATGCTGGTGGTAACAATGCGTCCGGTGGCAATCCAACAGACCAAACCATAACCGAAGTTAATTTGGGTACATATTCTTACATCTTCGAAGATAAGTGGCCGGCTAAAGGTGACTATGACATGAATGACTGTGTGCTGGATATGAACATCACCAAATTCCAAAATACAGCGAATAAAGTGACTAAAGTGGCCTTGAAAGCAAAATTAAGGTCAATAGGTGCTTCGATCCGTTTTTCTACAGCAGTACAGCTTGATGGTATCGCAACAGGGAATGTCAAAAATGTAACGTATTCACGCAAAGATTTGGTAGGTACAGCCTTGCCTCTTGGCGCAAATGGTACGGAATCTGGACAAACGTATGCAGTGCTTCCATTATGGGATGATGCTCATAAAGCTTTTGGCGTGTCGGATACACGTTTTATATCGACTCAAACTGGCCAATATGCACCAGTGGAGGTACTTGTAACTGTTGAGTTCAATACACCGATAGATAACTTTACTTATGGCACATTAAATGCCTTTATTGTCAACTTCAACCAAAACCTTGCTGGCCGAAATGAAGTGCACTTGGTTGGTTATAAAGCGACCGATAAAATCAATAAAAGTTTGGTGTTGAAGGAAACAGGCAACCTGCTGTCAACTACGGATCCATTTAAGACAAAAGCGAATGAGCCCTTTGGTTTATTAGTTCCAGTTTCTTTTGTATATCCATCCGAAGGACAGGCGATTACCACTGCTTACCCGCTCTTTGAATCTTGGGCGACAAGCGGAGGTAGCCAAAATACAGATTGGTATTTACATAAGAAATAATTGAGATAGCAACATCTCCATGTACCAAAGGAGTCCAACAGAAAGGAGTGCTTTGGTACATGGAGATCGCTTAAATAACGCAATCCATACGCCTAAACCATTATATTCTAAAGACGTGATGAAAAAAAAGATTCTAATAATTGATGACAAACCAGCAATTGGCCAGTTGATTACACTTTATTTAAGTGCAGATTATGACTTTCGTTTCTTTAGCAATGCGATGGACGCCTATAATTGGCTGAAGGAAGGTAATAGCGTTGATTTAATTTTATCGGATTACACCATGCCAGAGATGAATGGATACGATTTGCTCATTATGATTAAGCAAAACGAGTTTCTAAAGAATATTCCGGTTATCTTTTTGTCTGGTGAGGATAATTCCAATACACGTATAAGTTTACTCGAAGCTGGCGCAGATGATTTTATCTTAAAACCATTTAATCCCCTTGAATTAAAACTACGGATTAAAAAAGCATTAAAATAATGCCTCAATATAGCGATTATATATACTTTGGTGATAATCTCGAAACTTTTGATTATTTTCATCAACAAGTCCAAGACATCTTGGGTGTTGACTTGAAGTTTTTTGATTCTTTCGAAGCCATGGATATGTATTTCCAAGAACAAGAAGGACAGTTTTTTTCTGTGGTATTCTACGAGAAAAGCAAAAGCCTAAGTAAAGATTTATCACAGTTGAAAAAGCTTGTCCAACATGGAAAAGATACATTACTGATCTTGATTGGGAATGATCTTTCGCGTTTTGAGAAACAATCTTATTTTGAGACTGGTATCACAAATACCATTAGTCCGCGTGCGCATGCGGATGTTTTTGAATCGATTAGAAAATACATCAGGCTATATTTTGAGGCGACAACGCAGACTGAAAAATTTGAAACAGCAAACACATCTTTTCCTCAAATAGGAATTCCGCTGGGAAAAAGATTGTTTGATATTGCAGTTTCTTCGATTTTAATCCTCTTACTTTCCCCCATACTGGCAATTGTTTATATTGCCATCAAATTGGAAAGTAAAGGTTCGGCAGTGTATAAGTCGAAACGGATAGGATCTGGCTATTATATGTTTGATTTTTATAAATTCAGATCGATGTACCCGGATGCTGACAAGCGTTTAAAAGAGTATATGGCGCTTAACCAGTATGCAGATGCAGCATTAAGTGTTAATCATCGTGCTATGACCGCTATGATAAGCGATACCGATGCACAACTTTTTACAACAGATGAGCTACGTGATGTGCTTATTGATGATGAAAGTGTTGTAAAAAGTTCTGAAAGCGGCGGAAGGCAAAAAAAAGCAGCTTTCTTTAAACTTGAGAAAGATCCACGTGTGACCAAGGTGGGGCGTATTCTCCGAAAATATAGCATTGACGAACTGCCCCAGTTGTTTAATGTGCTCAAAGGCGATATGTCTATTGTAGGAAATAGACCGTTACCACTTTATGAGGCCGAGATGCTGACGACAGACGACAGCGTCGAGCGGTTTATGGCACCGGCAGGTATAACCGGCCTTTGGCAGGTAGAAAAACGGGGCGATAATGGAAGTATGTCCGATCAGGAAAGAATAAAACTGGATATTGACTATGCACAGCATTATTCGGTCTGGATGGATTTGAAGATATTATATAAAACGTTTTCCGCATTCATCCAAAAGGCGGATGTTTAATAACATAAATATTTATTTCGATGAACTTATTGCTTAAAAGGGCTTTTTTGCTTTTATATTTAGTAACAGTAGGTCTATTGCTAAAAGCACAATCTGTAATGGATCCAACGGATATGGTTGATTTTACAAAGCTGAAATTGCCGCCCTTGGAAACCCTCTATCAAAATGCCAAACAAAGTCCCGGAGTGGAAATGTATGAGGCAAAAATGGAGGCTCAGGCTAATCAGTTGATAACCGAAAAGAGAAGCTGGTTAAAATATTTCAGGGTTGGTGGATCTTGGCAGTATGGCAATATCGCGATCAATTCTGCGTTCACGAATGAATATACTCCTCTTTTCTATCAATCTTCCGGCGTAACCCAAAGTTCCTACTATGGAACTGCCGGAGTGAATATTCCTTTGGATGATCTTTTCGATCGAGGCAATAAAATCAAACGTCAGAAGATGGAACAACGGTTTACACAGCTGGAATTGGACAAGTGGCTCGATGAGCAACGGATCCGTATCGTCAACTCCTATACGAAAGTAAAAACAGCTCTTTCTACACTCAAGAAAAAAATAGAAGATTACAATATCGCCTTAGCGAATTACAAAATGACTGAAAATGAGTTTAAGTCGGGCAATGCAAATATTAGCGATCTTAATACAGCAAAGAAGTTGGAGACAGAGGCTTATGAAATTCTGAAAACCAACGAATCTATTATTACCAATGAAATCCTTACCTTAGAGATCCTGAGTAAGACAAAAATTATAAGCCAATAGCATCATGAATATTTTCCATTATATCTTTCGGGCCATTTTCAGAATTAAGTGGTGGCTATTGATTTTGCCGCTAGGTTTTGCTTTGTTGGCGATCTATCTGACACGTCAAATGGACCGGCAATATAAAACCGATATTACGATCTATACAGGTGTTATTTCAAGTTATGGAAGTGATCCGGGCGAATCCAATGCTTCGCAAGACTGGAACGTATTAAACAATTCGATTCAGAATATTATCAATACCATCAACTCGAAAGAAACGATCAAAAGGCTTTCCATGCAGCTTTATGCACGTCTTATGATTCACGGTGATCCCACGAAAGATAATGTATATATTACCGCAAAACATTACAAGGAGCTTGTGGCAATTACACCGAAAGATGTACAAAAGTTGATTGATAAGCATTCGGAAGAGAATACGGTAAAAAATCTGGAAAAATATGAGAAAGCGGATCGTAATAATTTTGTCTACGGTCTTTTTAACTGGAACCACCCTTATTTCAGCTATAATGCTCTCCGCGAAAACATTAAAATCAATAGGGTAGACAATAGCGATATTTTACAGATCAACTATCAGGCAAACGATCCAGGTGTTGCTTTTCAGACATTGGATATTTTGAGTAAAGTTTTCGCGATCGAATATACCAATTTGCAATTTGGTAGTACCAACAACGTCATCCGGTATTTTGAGGCTGAGCTTGAACGTATAGGTCGAGAACTTCGCGGACAGGAAGATTCCCTGACTATGTATAACGTTGAAAACCGGGTGATTAATTATGACAAACAGACAGAGGCGATTGCGTTATTGGATAAAGAGTATGAACTAAGGCACCAGGATGTGCTATTTGTGTATAACAGTGCGCAAGCAGCTATAAAACAACTGGAGTCGGGAATGGATGCCAATATGCGTGCGATTAAAAATAATACAGAGTTTTTGGCACGCATGAACCAAATTGCAGATATCAACTATAATATTTCAAAAATCAAAACGTTGAGCGTGGATTCCCTAAAGCAAAAGCAGGGCGGAGCAGATCTCGACGTACTGTCGCATGAGCTGGATCAAAAGGAAAAGGGATTCCGTTCATTTATGGATCAATATACAGCGGAAAAATATACCAAAAATGGCTATCCAAATGCAAATTATGTAAAGCAATGGGTAGAAGAACTGTTACGTTTTAAGCGTTCGGAGGCAGAACTTAATGTCGCCCGTGATTTTAAACAGGAACTGGATCACAAATACACACAATATTCACCTATCGGCTCGGTGTTAAAGCGTAAGGAACGCGGCATATCTTTTACAGAACAATCTTATCTGTCTATCTTGTCTAGTCTAAATGCGGCCCGCTTACGATTGAAGAGTCTGGAGATGAATTCAGCTACGCTAAAAGTGATCAACCCGGCAAGCTTTCCGCTAAACGCTCTTCCGCATAGTAGAAAACTGATCGTATTTGCTGTCTTCTTTGGAACAATTGCATTTATACTCGGAATATTGCTTATTATTGAACTTTTTGACCGTACGCTAAGGGATAAAACGCGAACCGAACGGATTACAAAGGGAAAAGTAATTGCGGCATTGCCCAAACTTGGTAAAACCGGTGCCAAACAGACTAAAATCGAAGAAAGAGCAATACATGTTTTGGCCAATAGATTATATGGTTTTTACAATAACTCGAATCCTATAAATTTTATCAATATCGTCAAGTTTTCTTCTACACTAGATTTAGGCTCACTGACAGACATATTAACAGCCTACTGGCAGGGATTGGGTATTAATGTACTGGCCTATAAAGAAGGAACTGATTTTAGTGCAGAATCGAGGGAATATTTAGTGGATGGTGCCTGGGCTGAAAAACTCGGTAATTATGATATTTCATTAGTCAAGCATGGCTCTATGGCATTACGCCCTATTCCTTCTCTATTTTTAGAGCGGGGGATGGCAACGTTATTGGTATTAAGGGCTGACTCGGTATGGAAAACAGAAGATGAGTTGATGTTTGCAGATCTATTGCAACGTTCGGCCGGTAAACCAATTGTTATCTGTTTAATGAATGCTGAAAAATATGTTGTGGAAGAGTTTACAGGAATGTTGCCTCCGTTTACCTTTTTGAGACGCCTGGAATATCAATTGGGTAATTTTGGTCTGACATCGCTGGGAAAATAGTGGGCTATGATGCAGTATGATCATACAAAATCGATGATAACCAGTCGGCATTTGCTCCTGCTTTTCCTCATACTCGGGGGATTGGCAGGAACTTGCATTTTTATTTTTGCAGGTGTGTCATCGGCTTTGGTGTTCTATATGTTGCCCGTATTTCTATTGGTTATTATTGTCCTGCTGTCTTCGCCAATAAGTTGTTTCTTTTTATTGTATAGTGTATCCTACCTGGTGATGGGTTTTGGACGCTATATCACATTTCCGCTCCCGGTAGGCGTCATACTCGATCTTTTGATCTTATTTAATTTTCTCTCGCTAGCTTTACATTTTATTCGGGGAAATCCTTTAGGCAAGGTTTACTTTAATTCTTTTCTCCTGATCTCCATCCTTTGGATGCTTTATTGCATGCTGGAGATTATAAATCCAATGTCCAGTTTTGCGAACTGGATCACGACAGTCCGTAGCATTGGAATGCATATTGTCTTATTTCAATTATTGGTTTTTATTAGTCTGGATAACATTCCCAAATTGCGCTTATTTTTTAAAGTTTGGGGTATACTTGTTCTGTTGGGAGCTTTAAAGGCGATAGGCCAAAAGTATATCGGTTTAGACCGATTCGAGACTGCTTGGCTATATACATTCGGCGCTCATACGCATGTTATTTATAGTGGGATCCGTTACTTTTCATTTTTCAGTGATGCAGCAAACTTTGGCTGCCATATGGGTTTGGCTGTGGTTGTTTTTACGATCTTAGCTATTTATGAGAAGCAGGCAAAAAGACGTTTTCTTTATATTGTTGTTGTCGCTTTTGCGGCTTACGGGCTAATGATATCCGGGACAAGGGCCGCCATTGCCGTTCCTTTTGCAGGCTTTGCTTTCTTCATTATCCTTGTAAAGGAGTGGAAGTGGGTAATCTTTGGTCTTTCTTTATTAATAATGGCTTTTGCTTTCTTTAATTTAACGACCATTGGCAATAGCAGTTCCGATATTCGTCGTATGCGGACGGCTTTCTCTTTTTCAAAGGATGCTTCTTTTAATGTTCGCTTGGAGAATCAGAAAAAAATGCGAACCTTTATGGGCGACCATCCTTTTGGTATAGGATTGGGCGGGTCTAAACATGCGAATGAAGGAGATGCAATACATGGTATCGCAACAGATTCTTCCTTCGTTTTTATATGGGTAGAAACGGGAATTTTCGGTCTTATATGCTATATTATTTTATGCCTCACGATATTGGGATATGGCACATACTACGTGCTATTTCGACTAAAAGATAGGCGGGTCAAATCTATTGCAATGGCTTCTACAGCCGGACTTGCAGGAATTATGGTCGCGGGGTATGCGAATGAAGTACTCCATCAAATGCCTACCGGGCAGACCGTATACATTCTAATGGGGGTTATCATGCTTTCGCCTTATTTGGACAAAAAACTGAGCGATGGAAGCGAAACCCTATAAAATATCGTTCATAACGGTCAATTATAACGGATTGGCTGATACCATTTCCTTATTGGAAAGTATTCGGAATGCGAGACTATCTTTTGCATATGAGGTTATTGTCATCGATAATGGTTCGTTAAAAGATGAATATAGTCTGATGAAACATCTATTTCCTGATATCAAAGGCTATTATAATAGAATGAACCTTGGATTTGCAGGTGGAAATAACTTGGGGCTGGAAATAGCTACTGGCGAATTTATTTATTTCTTAAATAATGATACGCTTCTTCCAAACGACGCCGATAACGAGATTTTGGCTATGTTGGAAGTGTTTGCGCTCGATTCACGAGTAGGTGGAATTTCACCTAAAATAATGTATTATCACCCAAACGGAATGATCCAATTTGCGGGCTGCACACCGCTTACATCAATTACCCTTCGAAATAAGCAGATCGGTTATCGGGAACAGGACAGAGGACAATATAATAACTGTGCTGAGATTCCATATTTACATGGTGCAGCTATGGTGGTACCCAACAGAATTATCAGAGAAATTGGTGTAATGTCGGAGCTATTCTTTCTGTATTACGAGGAGCTGGATTGGAGCTGTCGGATTAATAAAAAATATAAGTTAGTATATTTTGCAGGTGCTCATATCTTTCATAAAGAAAGTGCTTCGACAGGTCAGGATTCTCCATTAAAAACATTTTATCTCACACGTAACCGCTTGTTGTTTGCTTATCGAAATAGGTCTGGAATAAACCGGATTTTGGCTGTTTTTTATCTTATTTGGATAGCGAATAGCATAAGATTAATTAAATTTGTTTTTTGGGGTAAGTGGAGGCATGTTGGTGCAGTATGTTCAGGTACATGGTCTGGGATTAAATTATTTTCTAAAAAGAATTTGAGCTGATGGGAACGGTTTTGTTTATTATTGAAACATTAATTTTTATTCCTTTCCTGGTCTGGATCATGTATTTCTTTGTATTTGCAGTCGGCTTTCGCATTCCCAAGAAATTAGTCTTTGAACGATCGGATATTCAACATCGATTTCTTATCCTATTTCCAGCATATAAGGAGGATGCAGTAATTGTTGATAGCATACGCTCTTTTTTAGAACAAGACTATCCAAAAGAGCTTTTTGAAATTGTCGTTGTTTCTGATAGTATGACGAGAGAGACAAACCGGGAACTTGAAAATTTAGGCGTTCGAATACTTATTCCTACGTATGAAAAAAGATCCAAAGCCGCGGCTCTAAATCTGGCAATGAACGTTATCAAAGAAGGAGATTTTGATGGCGTGGTTATATTGGATGCTGATAATTTAGTTTCTCCAAATTATCTAGCACTTGTCAACGATTGCTTTGCATCTGGCGCGGTTGCCATCCAAACACATCGCATTGCAAAAAACAGCAATACCGATACTGCATACCTCGATGGGATCAGTGAGGAAATAAATAATTCAATTTTTAGGCAGGGGCATGTGAACTTGGGATTACCTGCCGCATTGACGGGCTCGGGCATGTTGTTTGAAATTAAGTGGTTTAAAAATACGATGGCTAAAATAAGCTCCATGGGAGAGGATAAAGAGCTGGAGTATTATTTGCTCTTGGATAAGATTTTCACGGTTTATCTGGAGGATGTGTATGTACTAGATGAGAAAGTACAGAACCGTCGCGATCTGTCCAATCAGCGAAAAAGATGGATTGCTGCTCAAATTGACACTTTTTTGAATACTTTAAAGCGATTTCAAACAATAATTCGTACCCGCAACTGGCCTATGCTCGACAAACTGATCCAATGGTCGATTCCACCCCGGATAATTTTGCTCGGAATGGTTCCTATTTTGGGCTGTATCGTCTATTTGGTGGCGCCAGCATTGGCCTATAAATGGCTTATACTCTATGGCTTGTTTATCATGTCACTTGCTTTGGCTATACCAAATAAATTTTATACGCGCAGGACTCTGCTCTGCTTTTTAAAATTACCATTTATTTTTATGGCAATCTTACGTAGCTTTATGGGAATCAAATCGGGACGTAATACTTTTGTGCATACACCGCATGGCGAAAAAAAAGAAGACTATAATCATTGAGGCACAAAGAATCTTTCGCCTTAATAAACACGGAATGGATTTTGTGGCTTTGGAAGTAATCCGTGCGCTTCAAAAGTTGGATACCTTTAACCGGTATATTATTGCTGTCGGACCGGGAGAGGACCGCTGTTTGGAAGGTTCAGCAAATTTTGAGATTAAAGTTTTGGAAAGCTCCAATTATTTTATTTGGGAGCAACTTCTCTTACCTAAACTTATTAAAACCAGTAATGCGGATATCCTGCACTGTACCTCCAATACTGCCCCATTGGGGTTATCGATTCCACTGGTACTTACGTTGCACGATATCATCTTTATGGAGAAAAAGATTGGTAGCAATTCGTCCATGTACCAAAATTTGGGACGTATCTATAGGCGTTGGGTCGTGCCGCGTGTATTGAAAAAGGTTCATACCGTGATCACTGTCTCTAACTTTGAAAAAAGAAATATTGAAGTGGCCTTTCCACATTTACATAAAAAAATTATCACGGTCTATAATGGTGTAAGTTCAAGATTTAAATCGATGGATATACCTTCAGAAAGCACATTTTTAAAGCTCGAGAAGGGGGCTTTTTGGCTTCTTTTAGGTAATACCGATCCCAAAAAAAACCTGAGGAATACCTTGATGGCTTATGCTTTTTATTTGGAGAGAAGTACCCACAAGAAAAGGTTGCTCCTTGCCGATTTAGATCATGCATATTTGGAAAAACTATTAAAAGAACTCGATCTGTTGGCGATAAAAGATTTTATTGCAGTCGAAGAATATATAGCTCATGACAAATTGGTTGAGGTTTACAATGATGCTTTTGCTTTTTTGTATCCTTCTGTCCGGGAAAGTTTTGGACTTCCCTTGCTTGAAGCTATGGCTTGTGGCACACCTGTAGTTACTTCCAATACATCTGCTATTCCTGAGGTAGCAGAGGATAATGTGGTATATACAGACCCGATGGATATAGAATCCATTGCAGCAGGCATGTTGAAATTGGAAGATGAACCACAGTTATATAGCTCGCTTGTTAGTAAAGGTTTGGCGCGAAGCGAAGCTTTCAGTTGGGAACATACAGGAAAACATACATTAGCAATATATGAAAGCGTACATTCATAATCATCCTAAATTTAAGCGCTTACTGCACTGGTTTATCATGAGTCCTGTGCGTACACGGCCGCGCTGGTATGTTCGTATGCTGCAGTTTTTTTATGTTAAACGGGGGGCTGGCTCAGTAATTTATCGTAGTGTACGCCGTGATCTGGTTCCTTTCCGTAAGTGTGCTATAGGACCCCGATCCGTCGTCGAGTCATTTGCTGTATTGAATAACGCTGTCGGCGATTTATTTATCGGTAACAATAGCCGAATAGGAATTTCGAATACGATCATTGGGCCAGTGACGATTGGGAATAAAGTGAATATCGGTCAGAATGTACTTATTTCAGGATTAAACCACGGGTATGAAGATGTGACCAAAGCTATTGCAGATCAAGGAGTCAGCACCGCTCCAGTGACGATTGCTGACGATGTCTGGATCGGTGGAAATGTGGTTATTCTAGCAGGTATTACCATAGGTGAACATGCTGTAATAGGTGCGGGCTCTGTGGTTACAAAAGATGTTCCGCCATATAGTGTTGTCGTTGGAAACCCAGCCAAAATTGTGAAGAAGTACGATTTTAATCTTAATGCCTGGATCAAACCATGAATGAAAGACCGTTGATTAGCATTATAATGCCTGTTTATAATACAGCTATGTATGTTGACCAGGCTATACAGAGCATTATTCATCAGGAATATGCTGATTTTGAACTTATACTAATCAACGACGGTTCGACCGATCAAAGTCTCTCCATACTGGAAAAATGGGGTTCATGGGATAACCGTGTCAAATTATTTTCCCAGGAAAATCAAGGCCTATCTGCAGCCAGAAATAGAGGCCTTTCTCTAGCGAACGGCCAGTATATTTATTTTATGGATAGCGATGACCTGCTGCGTGCAGATGCACTATCCATGTGTTTGGATTATTGTGAAAAGAACGACCTCGATTTTGTTTATTTTGATGCTATGGTTTTTGCGGATAATTCGGATAGCTCAATACTAAAGGATTTTAATTATTCCCGACAAAAAATGCCGGCTTATACTGTCTTTAATGGACCGGACGCATTACAACAGCAACTGAAGGCAGACGACTTTTTCTCTTCAGCTTGTATGTATTTAATTCGTAAAGACATACTTGATCGTAACGGATTTGGATTTGAACCCGGTATAGTGCATGAGGATGAGTTATTTACAGTCTTATTGTATCTAGCGGCAGCTCGCGTTGCTTATATACCAGAGCAATTTTTTCAGCGGCGTGTCAGGCCAGATTCCATTATGACAAGCCGATTAAAACTTTTTAATATAACATGTTACTTCACAGTTGCCCTGCGTTTGAGGGAGTATGGACGAAAGCATTCGGATAGCAGACAAATTATTGAGTTGTATCTGCATCGTATGTTGGACGCAGTGGTATGGAAAGCACATGCGTTATCGATCGCTGACCGTTGGAAAGTATTTTTCTTGGTTTTGAAGCATTGGCGAAGATATGTTTCATTTAAAACTATGGGAGTTCTACTGTTTAAGAAAGGCTTTTTGAATGGATAACATAAAAAAGGAAATCGTTTCTGGGGTATTTTTTACGGCATTGGCCAAATATGCGAATTTGGTGATTTCGCTGGTCGTTACCGCGGTTTTAGCACGATTGCTCGCACCAGATCAGTTTGGCGTAGTAGCCATAGCTACGGTGGCGATTGCTTTCCTAAATTTAATAGCTGATTTCGGACTGTCTCCAGCAGTTATACAGCACAAAGAGCTGGATATAAAGGCATTAGGTTATTTATTTTCGCTGTCTGTATATATTGCTATCACTTTGTCAGTACTATTCTTTTTGTCTGCTGAAATTATCGAAACATGGTATGCCCAGCCTCAATTGAAACCAATCTGCCAATTACTGGCGCTAAGTCTATTTTTCTCGGGAATTACCGTAGTTCCTAATGCCTTATTTTTTCGCGATAGGTTATTTAAATCGATCGCTTTACGAAGTTTGAGTGTTCAAATTATCGGCGGCGGTCTATCTATAATTGCTGCCTTTAAAGGAATGGGGGTTTACGCGCTTATTTTAAATCCGATATTCTCATCACTATTTATTTTTATTATTTCATATTTAAAGTATCCATTAAAATTTAGCCTACGTTTTCCATTTCAACCTCTTCGGCCTTTATTTTCTTATTCTATTTTTCAGTTTTTATTTAATATTATCAACTATTTCAGCAGAAATTCGGATACCCTATTAATTGGTAAATACCTGGGCATGGTACCGCTGGGGTTCTATGATAAATCTTATCGATTAATGTCCCTGCCACTTCAGAATATTACGCAGGTAATTACACCGGTAATCCATCCGATATTAAGTCAGAAGGGAAAGGATAATGGCTATCTTTATGAAGCAAATCTAAAATTAACCAGCCTATTGTCGCTGATCGGATTCCCATTATCCGTTTTCTTGTTTTATTCAGCTGAAGAACTTATTTTATTATTTTTTGGACCGCAGTGGGGATTAGCTATCCCTTCTTTTAAAATATTGAGTCTAACAGTGGGGATCCAATTGGTCCTCTCGTCATCTGGCTCCATTTTCCAAACAGCGGGAGATACCAAAAGTCTTTTTATTTGCGGTTTGTTTTCGGCCGTATTGAATGTTGCGGGAATACTATTTGGTGTATTTTATGCTAAAAGTATTGACGCAGTAGCCATGTGTTTATTGGTTACATTTAGTGTCAATTTTGTACAGGCCTACTGGCTAATGTATCGCGTGGTATTCAGACGGAGTATGGTTGGCTTTTTCAATAGCCTATGGCGACCCATCTTTTTTGCACTCGTACTTGGGCTCATTTTTCATTTAGTTGTAGGGTACCATTTGTCCGATAATTTAGTTTTTCGATTAATGCTCAAAACCGCTATTTATCTTTTTTCTGTGATCTTAATGATTTGGTTCGGAGGGTATCGCAATCTGTTGTTGGCATTTTTACGCAAGTCACCACTTTAGCAGGATTAAAACAGCTTATTAAGCATTTTATTCAACGCATTTTGATCATTTTTTCTTGTATTCATATTCTTTTCGTATTTTCCAGTCCAGCATCAAAAGTATTTAAAAACAGTCGAACGTGAAGGTCCCGGTGAAAGATAAATCGTATAAGGTACTTTTTTTAGTATTCCATGGTTTTAGCGAACATAATGGTATAAGTAAAAAAATATGGGGTCAAATTAATGGCTTGAAAGCTATCGGTGTGGATGTTATACTAAGTTATTACAGTGTAGAGGCTGACGGTTCGCGCGTATGGAAGGTTGGAAACGAGATTCTTGTGGATTTCGGTAGAGGTCCAATAGCCAAAATACGTAAACGGATAGACTATCGGGCGATTTCAGAATACGTACAGAAAAATAAGTTCCAACTGATTTATATCCGGTCTGACCATAATGCCAATCCTTTCACATTAAACATGGTGAAGATGATGCGGCTTTCGGACGCAAAAGTGTTAATGGAGATTCCGACTTATCCCTATGATCAGGAGTATGTCACCTTGCGCATGCGCCTCGAATTAGCGGTCGATCGTCTTTATCGTAAAAAGCTAGCAAAACAATTGGATGCTTTTGTCACTTTTTCTGATGCCCGAACAATTTTTGGGCAGCGAGCGATAGCGATCTCCAATGGGATAGACTTCAGTGCCATTCCAGTTCGTAAACCGCAGGAAGGAGCAGAAAAACAAACGATCCATTTGCTGGGTGTTGCTGAAATACATTATTGGCACGGATTTGATCGACTGGTTCGCGGACTTGGTATCTATAAACAAAGTCACGCTGATTGTCAAATTATCTTTCACTTGGTGGGGCAATTCAGCGGCGAACGTGAACGGTCGTCTATTTTGGAACCGATAGCACAATTCAATCTTCAGCAAAATGTCGTCTTACACGGTCCGCTTTGGGGAGAAGAATTGGATGCCATGTTTAATCTGGCCGACTTTGCAATCGGTAGTTTAGGCCGTCATCGCAGTGGTATACAGGTCATAAAAACCTTAAAAAATAGAGAATATGCCGCGCGTGGAATTCCCTTTATCTATTCGGAATCTGACGCTGATTTTGACGGTCAACCTTATGTACTTAAAGCGAGTCCTGATGAATCCGCTATTGATATCACTAAAATACTGGAATTTTTAAAGAAGGAAAAATTTGACCCAGCCTGTATTCGCAATAGTATTTTGGACTTATCATGGGCCGAACAGATGAATAAAGTGCTGCAAACAATTTAATGCTTTAACAAAATAATTGACACTAGGATGGCTAAATGGTATACACAATATGCGAAGGTTTATGACCAAGAAGTGGTTTCTGTAGATAATGATGTTATCGAGAAGGTTCGGGCACAGGTCCAGCTTTCTTCAAGTTCTGACCCGATCATAAGTATTGTGGTCATCGCCTATAATGAAGAAAAGAAGCTTTTGGCATGTATTTGGTCTTTAGCAGAACAGCGTTGTCATTTGCCCATGGAATTAATTGTCGTTAACAATAATTCGACGGATCAAACAGAATCACTTTTAAAGCGACTTGGTGTGACTTATCACAATGAACTAAAGCAGGGGCCTGGATTTGCTAGGCAATGTGGTCTTGATCAAGCACGCGGTAAATTCATGCTTTGCGTAGATGGAGACACCATGTATCCCCCAAGCTATGTTGAAACGCATGTGAAATTATTAGATAGGCCAGGTATATCCGCCACATGCAGTTTGTGGAGTTTCTTGCCCCAGGCTGGGCAGTCGAGAACTTTCCTTTGGTTTTATGAAGGACTTCGGGATATTTACCTGAACCTGCAATTTATAAAAAGGCCCGAATTGTGCGTACGGGGGATGGTCTTTTCCTTTAAGACCGAGCTGGGGCGCAAGGTTAATTTTAGGACCGATATAAAACGTGGCGAAGACGGGTCAATGGCTTTGGGACTTAAGGCCTATGGAAAGATTCAGTTTATTCGAAGTAAAAAGGCGCGGGCGATGACAGGGCAGAACACGCTCGGTGCCGATGGATCTCTTGCAAATAGCTTTTTTGTCAGGTTGCGAAAAGCGATAACATCAATGGGCGGACTATTTTCTGGTAAGAAGCATTATCAGGATGAGGACTCGAATAGGATTCAGTAAAAATAATTGTCTATTTTTGTCTAAAATCTATCCAGCCTATGCTTCAATTTGTCTTCTGGACTTGCATATTCTTAGTGCTATATACATATATTGGTTATGCTATAGTCATTTATACATTGGCCAGGGTATTTCCATACCCTATAAAGGAGAGGGCTCAAAATAGCGACAGGCATGAGCTTCCCCCGTTGACACTATTTATTACAGCCTACAATGAGTCAGAAATAATTCCAGATAAAATGCTGAACTGCCTTGAGCTTGATTATCCTAAACATAAATTAAACATTCTATGGGTTATAGATGGAAGTACTGATGATAGTCGTGAGCTGTTAGCAAAGTATCCGATGGTTAAGATTATCGGTTCAGCTCATAGGAAAGGTAAAACAGCTGCCGTTAATCACGGTATGGAATATGTAAAAACTCCAATTGTTGTCTTTAGCGATGCAAATTGTTTACTGAATGCCGGGGCGTTAAAGATTATTGCTCGCCAATTTGAAGATCCGACAATTGGATGTGTCTCGGGTGAAAAAAGAGTGGCTTTTGATAATGACGATACTGTTTCTTCAAAAGGGGAGGGAGCCTATTGGAAGTATGAATCCCTCTTGAAAAGATTAGACTTCGAATTTTATTCAGCAGTCGGAGCCGCTGGAGAACTCTTTGCTGTGCGGACAGAATTATTTGCTGCGATGGAAGAAGATACCTTATTGGATGATTTTATGCTTTCAATGCGCATTGCATTAAAAGGCTACCGTATTGCATACACAGCTGACGCTTATGCTGTTGAATATGGTTCGCTGAATATGGAAGAGGAAGGAAAAAGGAAACGACGTATTGCTGCTGGGGGATGGCAGTCTATAGGAAGATTACTGCCATTGCTAAATGGCTTTAAATTTGGGAAGTTGAGCTTCCAATATATTTCACATCGTGTGTTGCGTTGGTCTGTTACACCTTTTGCCCTTTTTACAATCTTCCCCTTGGCGGCAATTCTTGGATATCGGTGCTCGTCACCTTCCAATGTGTTTTCTGTCATTTTTGTGTTTCAGTGTGTCTTTTATCTTTGTGCGGTTTTAGGGTATTTGATGCGAAATAATCCCAATAGTACAAAGTTGTTTTATATTCCATATTACTTTCTATTTATGAACATCAATGTAATGCGTGGAATTTATTATTTGTTTAGCAGAAGCTTTATTGGCGGATGGGAGAAATCTCAAAGAAAATAATCTAATGAATGTTATGGAAAAAAAAATATTACATGATTTAAAATTCTTGGAGAAGGTCTTGAATATGACTTGTGATACATTGTTGCTGGTGAATAAGGATAATATCTGCGTGGATGCAATAATGAAAACAAATAATCCGGTTTTAAATTCCAATATAGATCCAATTGGGAAAAATCTGTTGTCTATTTTACCCCAGCCAACATCGAGTCTAATCGAACAGGAATTTAATTTTTGCCGCCAAACTGGGGAAACTTCCAATCTTAATTATGACTTGCCTACTGAAGAGCAGATGTATTATTTTAAGTTTGTCATTCACAAATTTGACGAGGAACATCTGATTTGCCAATATCGGGATATCACACAGCGTAGTAACATGAAGTATCGCCTTAAATCTGCACTGACTGCCCAACTTGAAGTGGGGAAGGTCGCTATGATTGGGCATTGGACTTATGATCTGCATCAGCAGGAATTTACGCATAATGGCTATTCGAACCTTCGGAAGAAAAATCTTGAAGAGCCTGAGAAAATAGCTTTGCAGGATCTGCTCGCACAGGTTCACCCGGATGATAGAAAGAAGATGGAGGCTTTTCTGCATAATGACGCTATTGAGTATAGCACATTTGAGTACCGGATAAAACAGCCCGATACACCCATCACGTATGTACGGGCGACAAAATATGCCAAACGCCTTGAAAACAATATTCGTATCATAGATGGCTTTTCACAGAATGTAAGCGATTTTATTAAGAATCGAAATGAACTTGAAATGGTGCTTGCTGTTGTTGATAATGCACCATACAGTATTTTCGCATGCCATAAAAATGGGACGATGGCTTTTGCGAATAAGGCATGCCGACAGCAAAATGGCCTGAAAGAAGAAGAGATCATTGCTGACTTAAAAGTTTTTGAATGCCTGCGGGAGTTCACAACAGAAGAAGCCTGGGCCTTATCTGTGCAAAAAATCATTTCTGCTTCGGGTTATTATCAATATCGTTGTGATACGGTGTATCCAGAACTGGATATTATTGGCTCAGAATGCAGTTCGTTGATGATCAAAAATGGGAACGGTGAAGATATCATCTGGACCATTAAGCGGGATATTTCGGATCAGCTTCGTTACGAGGAGCAGCTGTTGCGTTCAAAAGAAGCTGCTGAGGAATCTGAGCGGTTGAAATCTGCATTTATCTCGAATATGAATCATGAAATCCGGACGCCGCTTAGCGCCATTATGGGCTTTGGAAGTATTATTGCCGATACGCCAGATCCTGAGCTGCGAAAGGAGTATGGTGAGCTCCTCAATGCAAATAGCAGCCAGCTGCTACGGCTGATAACAGATGTACTGGAAATGTCGCAGATGGATGCAGGTAAAGTAAGGTTAAAGAATTCGGACGTGTCCCTTAAAGGGATATTGAATGAATTATCAATGAGTTTCTTGTCAAATGAGGAACAGCCAGCCATAATTTTTGACATTCCTGAAAAGGAATTGGTGGCAAGGCTGGATCGTGGAAGAGTGATTCAGGTACTCGTCAATTTAATTAATAACAGCTTGAAATTTACGCCACCTGAGGGTGCTATACACGTTGGTTACGGGCTAAGTAATGATCATGTAGAATTTTATGTTAAAGATAATGGTATTGGGATAGCCAAGGAAAATCAAGAGATGATTTTCAATAGATTTTATAAGATTAATTCAATGGATAAGGGTACCGGATTGGGGCTGGCAATTTGTAAAGGTATTGTTGAGCAGATGAACGGGCAGCTGGGGGTCGAATCAGAGCTTGGACAAGGCGCTACTTTTAGCATAAGATTGCCTTTAAGCGAACAAAATTAAAATAGCATACCATGACTAAAGATATTGAATTTAGGCCGGTGAGTATCTCCGGAGTACTGATCCGGATTGTCATCATATTGGTGGCTACACTTGCCTCCTTATCGTTTTTGGCTTTGCTTATTTCGCCACAGACCACTGTTATTTTCCAATGGATTGGTGTGTTGTTACCTGCACTTATATGTGGTAATTTTCTTTTTTTTTATTATCGGATTATATAAACGTAGTTGGTACAGTATTTGCCCGTTAATAGCACTATTGGCCAACTTTCATTATTTTATAAAAGTAATTCAGATAAACCGAATAGCGCAAACAGAAACGTCAGACATACGTTTCGCGTCTTATAATGTTCGTGAATTCAAAATGATTTATAATCTATCTTCGATGCAACAGATTGCTTCCTATATTGATTCGCAGCGAGTAAATACCTTATGTTTACAGGAAGTTCCGGCCGACTGTTCCGTGTCGGAACTCAAGCAGTCATTTGGCCAGTTTCAATATTTCATAATAACAGGGAGTAAATCAGGGCAGAATCAACTTGCTATCTTAAGTAAATTTCCACTGGACTCGGTACAGGTTGTTTCGTTTAAAGAGCGGCCCAACTGTGCACTTTTTGCCGATCTTTCCCTCAGAGGCAAAAAGATCAGGATCGGAACCTGTCATTTGCAGACAACAAATTGGAACCAGGTAAAAGGGGATTTACTGCCTGCTGAAAATACGGCCTTTAAATGGTGGAGTGCAATTAAAACAATGTCTGAAAATTTTAGGTTGAGAGGTGGACAGGCTGATTATTTAAGAAATTTAATCGATCAATCTTCTTTTCCTACGCTTATTTGCGGTGACTTTAATAATAGCCCTAATTCCTATAGTTATCATAAAATTAAAGGAAATTTGAAGGATGCATTTCGCGAAGCAGGTAATGGATATGGATATACTTACAGTAATTTAATGAAGCTCTTTCGCATTGACTTTGTATTCTTTTCTGGAGCTACATTTCAGGCTGTAAATTACAGAACGGGACAGGTTGACTATAGTGATCATCTTCCTGTATTGGTTGATTTTAAAGTAAATTGATATATAACATTTTTGCTACACAAATTATTACAGTAATTAATAGCGTAATATTGATTTATAAATTTTAAAAGAGGGATGGCACCCTTTTGGATAATGCTACATAAGCTATAATTAATCTATGGAAATCGATTTTTCAACCTATAATATTCTCATTGTAGAGGATTCTGAGCTTAATCTTTTTGTATTAAAAGAGATCTTAGAACGTGAGCATTTTAACGTATTCTCTGCTTCTAGTGCTAAAGGAGCTTTTGAAAACTTGCGACTGCAAAGAATAGATCTTATTTTAATGGACGTCATGATGGGGGAAACGAACGGTTTTGATCTAACCAAGGAACTGAAATCCATGGAGCTGTATAAGCATATTCCAGTGTTATTTATTACGAACTTAAAATCTCCGGATGATGTTGTGCGTGGATTTGATAGTGGCGGTGTAGATTATATTCCGAAGCCTTTCAATAAAAAGGAATTACTTCAGCGCATCAAACATCAAATCAGGCTTATTGAATCGGGCCATACCATTGCGATGCAGACAGCACAGCTTCAGGAAGCGATATTAAACCGCGATAGAATGTATGCTATTCTTGCTCACGATCTACGAAGTCCGATTTCTTCACTCAAAATGATCTTAAATATTTTGACCATGAGTCCTGAGGGAAGTAATACTGGTTATGGAGATATGATCAATACAGGCAATGATATTGCGGAACAACTTTTCAGTGTTTTGGACAATCTACTTAAATGGACCAAAAACAGTCTGGGGGTGTTAAGCTATATGCCGCAGGAAATTGAGTTCGATGAAATGATCAAAGGTGTAGTGGAGACGCTCCAACCCACAGCTAAATTGAAAAATACCGAAATACAATTAAAGTTACAGCCCGGTCTGCAGATCTTTTTTGATGCGGACATTATGAAAAGTATCTTAAGAAATCTTTTAATTAATGCGGTGAAGTTTAGTCACGAAGATTCCCTGATCAAGCTCAATCTATATCGCAATGAAGATGATGCTGTCGTCGAATTTATTGATACTGGGGTGGGAATGAGTTTGGATGCACAGCGCCAATTAAAAGACCAGATAATGGAAGAGGGAAAGATTACCCCTATGCGGGAGAAAGGTAAAGGTTTAGGCTTATGGGTAGTTTATCATTTTATTCAGCGCAATGGAGGTACATTCTTTTTTGAGTCGGAAGAGCATGTAGGCTCCCGTTTCGGCTTTCGTGTTCCGTTGCTGCAAATAACATCTAATCAGTAATCTCGATATTATAAATTGATAATTTATGTATAACCTAAAAAAAAGAATATTAGTCTCTGGCGGAGCTGGATTTATAGGTTCCCATCTGTGTGAACGATTACTTAAAGATGGGCATGAAGTCATTTGTATGGATAATTTTTTTACAGGCGATAAATCGAATATTGTTCACCTGTTACAGAATCCATATTTTGAGCTTGTAAGGCATGACGTAACAGAACCTTTTTTAGCGGAGGTGGACGAAATATATAATCTGGCCTGTCCAGCAAGTCCGGTTCATTATCAATACAATCCGATTAAAACCATCAAAACATCGGTTATGGGGGCTATCAATATGCTTGGGCTTGCGAAGCGGGTAAATGCTCGTATTTTACAAGCTTCTACCAGTGAAGTATATGGCGACCCAAAGGTTCATCCGCAACAAGAAAGCTATTGGGGAAATGTTAACCCTGTCGGTATTCGATCCTGCTATGACGAAGGAAAGCGATGTGCAGAAACTCTTTTTATGGATTATCATCGCCAACATCATATTGCTATAAAAATCGTACGGATATTTAATACCTATGGCCCACGCATGCACCCTCAGGATGGACGTGTAGTTTCTAATTTTATTATGCAAGCTCTGCAAAATAAAGACATTACCATTTATGGTGAAGGAAATCAGACACGTAGTTTTCAATATGTAGATGATCTTGTCGAAGGAATGATACGGATGATGGATACCGAGAAGTCTTTTATTGGCCCAATAAATATCGGTAACCCCCATGAATTTACGATACTACAATTGGCTGAGCAGGTGATTCTACAGACTGGATCAAAATCAAAGATTAAGTTTTTGCCCTTGCCAAAAGACGATCCACAGCAACGAAAGCCAGATATCGAACTTGCGAAGAAAAGCTTAGACTGGAGTCCTACAGTTCAGCTGGAAGAGGGGTTGTCCAAGACAATAGCATATTTTAAAACATGCTTATAAAGATAATGAGGCCGCGGAAATCGAATTATCCAGCAATAACTTGGGCTTTGTGTTGATTGATATGATCAAGAAGTGTCTCATTCAAAATGGGTGAAGTTCTCAACATCTCACGGATCGGATATTTCTCGACAATATTTTTTAAAGCGTCCAGATGGCGTTGGTGGTGCAGGTCGGTTCCTACAAAATCGTACATGCCTGACTTTAAAAGAGTCATTGCTATCGCTTTTACATCTACACCATAGTATCGGCTCAAAGAAAGTAGGTTTAACTGGAGCAAACAACCAGCATCTTTAATTTGCTTATAAATATTAAAATTGCTATGATAATAATTATACCTTTCGGGATGGGCAAGAATGGGTTTATAGCCTAATTTTTGAATATCTCTAATTGTGTGAAATAAAGCTTTCGATTCCGAAAGGTAGGACATTTCGATTAACACATAGTCACCGGGCATTACACACAACTCATTTTCACGGATCAGTAAAGGAAGATTTTCGTCAATCATATGTTCGGCAGCCCCGAATATATCGACATCATTGCCAGATTTTTTTAGTCCATCGACAAGCGAATCTTTCGCATGTTCAATACTAAATTTGGTGTTTTGATGCACGCCAGCCATAATATGTGGTGTACAGATAAACTTTTTAAGTCCTAGGCGTTGAAGTTGCTGGATATAATGTAAGGATTGTTGTACCGAATCACTTCCATCATCAATACCTGGTAGCAGGTGATTGTGCATGTCCACTTGTAAAAATTCCAACTGCGCTAAAGAGTGGATTGATGAAGTCTTTTTCCCAAACAGGTTGCTAAAAAATCCCATGATGCAAATCTTATTATTGTTGTGCAAATAGTGCAGTGAAGGAGTGGCGTTTCAGTCTAATATTAAGCGAAGGTGTATATCTTAAATTCCTTTCCATGACTATGAGTGAATTGATACAAACAATATGCCAATAATTGTGTTAGTACCTAAAGTGTTGCATGGACTACCGGATTGTATCGAAGGATGACGGCAAAAATTGTTCTTTTATGAGCCTAAATTATTAATTGTAACGGGATTCATATTATTATTTTGTCAATGTAACAGTTTCGGTATAATAGTTGCTTAATCCACGTTGATAAATTGATCGAAGGGATAGGGTTCTTTTTTAATGATATTTTATCAAAGAGGTATTTTAGGTGTGAAAATTTGACTATCTTGCATCTCCTTTGTAAAATATTATAATAAAAAGCCATATCAGATCGTGTTCGTTTGTCGCATACATGGTCAGTAACATTTTAATTAAATAAGAGATAAGCTTATGATGGGTTCTCTAGGAGATTTAAGAAGACGCCTGAGAAAGGACAATCCACGATGGGTCATTTTAATGATCGATATGTGGTTTGTATTTGCAAGCTATGTGTTTTCTAATTATGTAGTTAACAACTTCAGGGGTGTATTTGATATTGAATTGATGCTGAAGAAAGTTGTCGTCATATTGCCGATATATTTCTTAATGTTTTTATGCTATGATACTTTTCGGGGTATTGTTCGGCAGACGGGCATTAGGGATACCATTAAAATCTTTAAGACGGTTGGTTCTGCCTATGTGATTTTAATGGTGCTAACCTTAATTATCAAAGCTGTTTTTGAAAAAGGTAGCGTGGCAGGAGATTATCTTCGCCTATCTTATGGTGTGTTGACCATGCAAGCCACAATTTTGCTGGTTATTATGGTGGGCGCACGTGTAATCTATCGGACGATTTACGAATATCTCTTCTTGCCTAGCCGGAAAGGTGAAAATGTGTTGATATTTGGAGCTTCGAGACCAGGCCTAGTATCATTCTCCTTATTGAAGGAAGATCCGAGAACGAAATATCAAGTGGTTGCTTTTGTGGAAGATAAAATATCACGGATAGGTAAGCGGTTGGCAGGAATAAAAATTAAAGATATTACCGAAATCACAAGGGAATATGTTGAAAAATGTCAGATTACTCAGGTCATCATCGCGGTTGAAAATAACGATCCGGAGCGTTTGGAATATGTCTCAGATTGGTTTCAAAATATTGGACTTGAACTGAAGATCATGCCTCCGGCACGAATTTTACTTAATTCAGGTGCGAAGCGTGAAATCAGGCCATTAAAGATTGAGGATTTATTGGGACGCAAGCCAATTAAATTAGATCATCCGGAAATTGAACAAGAGATGCAGGGTAAAGTCATCTTGGTGACCGGTGCCGCCGGATCTATCGGTTCGGAATTAGCCCGCCAGATCGCTAGACGTCATTATAAGACCTTAATTCTATTGGATCAAGCCGAGTCTGCGCTATATGATATCCAACAATCGATTAAGGCTACGCAACCCGAGCAGATGCACTGCGTGGTAGGTGATGTGCGTAACTATGCCTTTATGCAGAAGATATTTGCGCAATACAAACCCGATTTGGTCTTTCATGCGGCGGCCTATAAACACGTGCCTTTAATGGAAGCGAACCCCTACGAGTCCATTCAGACCAATGTATTGGGAAGTAAAAATGTGGCCGATCTGTGTATGCAATATCGGACTAAAAAAATGGTCATGGTGTCCACGGATAAGGCTGTCAATCCGACCAATGTTATGGGGGCGACTAAACGCATGGCTGAGATCTATGTAAGCAGCTGCAGCGGTAAATCCAATACGAGTTTTATCATTACCCGATTTGGAAATGTACTTGGTTCAAACGGTTCGGTTATTCCACTTTTTGAGAAGCAAATGGCAGAAGGAGGGCCGCTTACATTGACCCATCCTGAAATCACTCGTTTCTTTATGACGATACCTGAAGCGTGTCAATTGGTGCAAGAGGCAGGTGTGATGGGGAAAGGGGGTGAGATCTTTGTGTTCGATATGGGCAAGTCTGTCAAAATCATCGATCTTGCAAAACGCATGATCAAATTGAAAGGGTATCGTTACCCGGAAGATATCGATATAAAAATTGTTGGATTACGTCCAGGGGAGAAGATTTATGAGGAATTGTTAGCGAATAATGAGAATACGGTAAAGACACACCATCCAAAGATTATGATTGCTAACGTAAATCACGATAGTTTATCGCTTAAAGCAGAGCGTATTAATGCAATCTGCCAACGGATTTTGGATGCGGATAAGCAGTTGCCAGATTTTATGGAGCTTGTGGCCGGCATGAAACAGATTGTTCCAGAATTTAAATCTCAAAATTCAGAATATGAAATGCTGGATACAGTGACGGAGGAAAAAGAAATTGAATTGATTCATGAATCCACAGCGGAAGTACCAGTATATTCGTTGGTAAAGAACGTATTGTAAAGCTGTTATAAGACAGGTAAGTTTTAGATAATAACACGATAAAGAAGTGAAAAGCCCTCTGAATAGAAGGCTTTTTTTGTTTATTCCATTTACTCATGGATTAAAACTTGTCAATTAACAAAAATCATCCTAATTTTAGCGAACTATTTGGTGAACTCATCATTCGCAGACCAATGGTCTAAATATTCGAAAATCATTCTATGAATAAAACAATTTTAATTACTGGGGGAGCAGGCTTTATAGGATCACACGTTGTCCGTGAGTTTGTGTTGAAATATCCTGAATATCAAATTATAAATTTAGATGCTTTGACCTATGCTGGTAATCTGGAGAATTTAAAGGATATAGAGCATTTGCCCAATTACAGTTTTGTTAAGGCGGATATTACGGATCAGCATGCTGTCGCGGCTATTTTTCAGGAATATCAGCCCGACGGTATTATCCACTTGGCTGCGGAGTCGCATGTCGATCGTTCAATTGTCGATCCCATGGCTTTCGTTATGACTAACGTGATTGGTACGGTCAATTTATTGAATGCGGCGAAGACAATTTGGAAGGATAATTTTGAAGGAAAGCGATTTCATCATGTGTCAACAGATGAGGTGTTTGGTGCGCTCGGTGATACCGGATTTTTTACGGAAGAAACAAACTATGATCCCCATTCGCCGTATTCGGCATCTAAAGCAAGTTCAGATCATTTTGTGCGGGCTTACCATGATACCTACGGCCTGCCTATTGTGTTGACAAATTGTTCCAACAATTATGGCCCGAATCATTTCCCAGAGAAATTGATTCCTTTGTGCATTCATAATATTTTAAATCATAAATCACTCCCTGTTTATGGTGATGGAAAATATACCCGCGACTGGTTATATGTGATCGACCATGCAAAAGCCATTGATCTGGTTTTTCATGAAGGGAAAAATGGGGATTCCTATAACGTGGGCGGATTCAATGAATGGCAAAATATAGATCTGATCAAGGAGCTGTGCAAACAAATGGATGAGAAATTGGGGCGTGAAAAGGGCAATTCGGCACAGTTGATCACCTTTGTTAAAGACAGACCGGGGCATGATTTGCGCTACGCCATCGATGCCACAAAGATCAATAAGGAGTTGGGTTGGAAACCTTCGGTAACTTTTGAAGAGGGTTTGTCGCGAACCATAGACTGGTTTTTGGCTAATCAAGAATGGTTGGACCATGTAACATCTGGAGATTATCAAAAATATTATGACAATCAATACAAAGACGCATAAGGATGAGGTATACGGAAACTAAACTAAAAGGCTGTTTTATACTTGAACCGGCTGTGTTTGAAGATGAAAGGGGTTATTTTTTTGAATCATTTAATGAAACGAAATTAACGGCGATACTCGGTTATACACCACACTTTGTGCAGGATAATCAATCTAAATCACAGTTTGGCGTCGTCCGCGGACTACATTTGCAGGCTGGTGAACATGCACAAGCTAAATTGGTCCGTGTTGTTGAGGGAAAAGTGCTGGATGTTGCCGTCGATGTTCGTCCAGGATCCCCCACCTTTGGACAATATGTTGCGGTGGAACTTTCTGCCGAAAATAAACAACAAATGTATATTCCTCGAGGCTTCTTACATGGCTTTTCTGTATTGTCAACGCATGCTGTTTTTTTCTATAAATGTGATAATAACTATCATAAAGAATCAGAAGATGGTATAAATCCCTTAGATCTGGAATTGGCGATAGATTGGCAAATTCCCGCAGAACAAATGATTCTCTCACAAAAAGACCAAGAGGCGCAGTCTTTTGAAGAATTACGAATGAAATTAATTTAGGAGGATATGCGGATTGTTATAACAGGAGCTACAGGACAACTTGGGTCAGAATTAAGGGATCTCTTACAGAATAATACAGAAAAAGAGTGTTATTTCTTAGATCGGAAGCAATTGCCGTTGGATCAAATACAGATTATACAGGAGATCTTGGGAATGTATCAACCTGATCTCATTATACATGCAGGAGCATATACAGCCGTAGATAAAGCGGAGGAAGATCAGGTGACTCCGAATCTGGTCAATCATTTAGCCTCAGAAGAAATTGCACAGTATTGCCGTCTGCACGATACAAAACTTATTGCTATTTCGACAGATTATGTTTTTGATGGATCTTCTGCTTCTGCTTTAACAGAAACTGCAGAAACCGCCCCCATCAATGTATATGGTCAAACGAAACTAGCCGGAGAACAGGCGATTCAGAAATGGTGCCCCGACGCAATCATTATACGCACCTCTTGGGTATATTCCACCTACGGCAAAAATTTTGTTAAAACCATGTGTCGTTTAATGGATGAGCGTGATGAAGTGGGGGTAATTAACGATCAAATTGGAAGCCCTACTTATGCAGGAGATCTTGCTAGAGCGATATTAAAAATTATAGATTCGCCCGTCTGGGAGCCCGGTATTTATCATTATAGCAATGAAGGTGAAATTTCCTGGTACGACTTTGCTGTAGCGATACGTGATTTCCGATCGTTCGATTGTCAGGTAAAACCGATTCCCACAAGTGCGTACCCCACACCTGCTCGCAGGCCAAAGTATTCGCTACTTGATAAATCAAAAATTAAGAGAATATTTGGCGTGGAAGTGCCGGATTGGAAAATAAGTTTGGGTAATATGCTCGCTGAAGAATTTAAATAATTAGAAAAAATAAGGAGACTTTGTCAATATCGTTGTAAAGTCTTTTTCGTTAAATAACAGTAAAATGAAAGGAATTATATTAGCTGGGGGCTCAGGGACTCGATTACACCCACTTACATTGGCCGTAAGCAAGCAATTGATGCCTGTATATGATAAACCTATGATATACTACCCCTTGTCGACATTGATGCTGGCTGGTATACGGGAGATTTTGATTATATCGACACCGCAAGATTTGCCAAATTTTGAAAAGTTATTGGGGGGCGGTTCGCAATTAGGCTGTCGCTTCGAATATAAAGAGCAGCCAAGTCCAGATGGACTGGCGCAAGCATTTTTGCTTGGAGAAGAATTTATCGGTGACGATAAAGTAGCCTTGATTTTAGGCGATAATATCTTTTATGGCTCGGGGCTTTCAAAACTATTGCAGTCATCGGCAGATCCTGATGGCGGGGTAGTTTTTGCCTATCCAGTGCAGGACCCGGAACGATATGGTGTGGTTGAATTTGATGAAGGAAATAACGTTATTTCTATTGAAGAAAAACCACAATTTCCAAAGTCGAATTATGCTGTTCCTGGTGTTTATTTTTATGACAACGAGGTGGTTAAGATTGCTAAAAATATAAAACCTTCTCCTCGCGGTGAGCTCGAGATCACCGATATCAATAAAGAGTATCTTCGCCGGGGCAAATTAAAGGTTGGTATTTTTGATCGTGGCACAGCATGGTTGGATACCGGGACTATACAGTCGCTCATGCAGGCAGGTCAATTTGTGCAAGTAATCGAGGAGCGACAAGGAATGAAAATAGGGGCAATTGAAGAAGTTGCTTACAGAATGGGCTACATTGATGGACAGCAGTTGCTAAAACTTTCTCTACCGCTCTGCAAGTCGGGATATGGAGAGTATTTAAAGCGTATTGTAAAAAGCTTTTAATCATTTATTAGCATTCTGTTTTCTGGGCAGAATGCTATTTTGGTATATGAACGATAAATGTACTTCCAAAACCTTCACTACTTTCAACCGTAATTGAATAACCCATACGGTTTGCGAATTCATGGCAAAGCATTAAGCCGATACCTGATCCCTTTTCTTCAAAAGTGCCTTCTAGACTGTGTTGCTGTTTCTGCATATTTTTAAGTGCGGCGATTTTTCGCTCGTCCATTCCAATTCCCTGATCTGTAATTGAAATAAGTACTCCCCTTTCGCTTTCCCGCTGGTCGAAAATAATAGTCTTACCACTAAAGGAAAACTTAATAGCGTTGTTAAAGATATTGCGAATGATAAATTCAAATCGTTTAACATCACTTTGGATGGTCAATTGAGGGGAAATACGGACGTCTATCGATAAATCTTTTAGATTAATCCGATCGATAAATAATGCCTCACATTCTCTAACAATTTCATAAGGTGAAATTTCCTGTATTTCAAGCTTTTCATTTGCCATTTGTTGTGAAGACCATACGAGCAGGCTGTCGAGCATTTTGGAGGCTGTTGTAACTTGATTGCCTATATTGATTAGCATACTTTTAATTTCGTCTGCTGGGAGTTCGACAATTTTGGATACAGCAAGCAGCGCTTGGAAAGTTGACAAAGGACTTCGAAGGTCATGTGACACAACGGAAAATATACTGGATCGAAATCGATCTGCCTGGATGAGCTCTTCGTGTTGATGCCTGATCTCGGCGGCCTGCTGATCGACTTTCCGTTTCTCTTCACGTAATAATCTATTCTTTTTGATCAGTAACAGTACCATAACGGAGATAATTAGAAGGACAAAAAAGGTGGCTAGCCAAATCAGTTTTATCCAATGGGCTTCTCGTTCTACATTCGCATTTTTCAGTAATAAATTTTTATTTTCAAGCTCTTTCTTGTCGCTTTCATACTTTTCTCGGAGTTCTTCCCGGATACGGACGCGTAAAACCTCAGCGTCTTCGTGAAACTTACGGTCCAAACTATCTTGATCACTTAGAATTAAATGTTCATCCTGCTTTTTGATCGCTTTTGCTATTTTATCGAAATCGCCTTGAAGATCTTCCGTCAGATTTGTGAAGCCGCTTTTTGCGATCACACCTTTGATAAGAGCTACTTCTTTTGCTGCCAGATCAAAACGCTTTTCTTTGACGTAAATATTGGCTCGATTAATACGTGCATAACTTTCACCAACAGGGTCTTTTTTTGTCGTGGTGATGTCAATGGCAAGGTCGGTATAGTACGTACTCCACTCGAGCTTATCTGCCTTGAGATAGAGATAGCTTAGTAAAATATAAGTATTAAAAAGATCAACGTCCGGCGCATTGGCTTTACAGAATTCAACCGTCTTTACTAAGTATTTAATAGCATGGTCTACATCCTTCTTGCTCTCTCCATTCAATGCTTTTTGCGCATATATATTCCCAATATTGGTCGATATATTGGCTCGATTCCTAGTGTCATGAAGTTCCTTTGAAAGGTCTAGCGCGCGTTCGTAGTATTTTAAAGCCTGATCGGGATCATAACTCTTATTAAACACATTTCCTATGTTAAGGTAAGAAAGCATCATCCCTTTCTTATCGTTGCGTTCTTCCCGTTTTTTGAGTACGTTGAAATGGGTTTTTACACTTTCATCGAACTTATTTAGCTTCAGATAAATAACACCTTGTAGATTAAGCAGGTCAATTTCCAACGCTGCAAACTTCTTTTCTGAAGCCATATTAAGGCCTTTCGAAACAATTTCCTGGGCTTCTTGGGGATTGCTGCGGTAAATTTCTGAGGCGGTTTTGTAATAAGCCAATACTCGGGTAGAATCGCTGTTTGCCTCTGCAAGTTGTTTGTCTAACTTGTCCCAGCCACTATTTTGGGCGTATGCACAAAAGCTACACAATATTGTTGAAATAACAGTAAATAGGATAGATAGGCGGCTCATTAGAATTTTTTTTCCAAATATAATTAAGTTTTTAGTAAAGTTTAGATCGCTGCCGGTAGCGCTATCAATCGCAGATAATACGATTGTCTTTAATTTTCCAACAAGGAAATTTGAATTTCTAAATAATAAAAATTATATTTATATAAATTGTTTTCAATCTATTTAGTGGCCTTAAGTAAATTATTGTGAAATTCATTTTTAATGTTGTTAATTTCGCTTAGTTGTAAATTTTATTTCGGCTGTTTTTTTTCTTTAGAAACAATTTTAAGAACAGGTTTGTCTATACTACAATAGGTTCATAAGAGTGGGACGAATATAGCGTGAAAGATCAGTTAAGCATATAGTTTTCAATTTAATAAAATGTGAAATATTATGATTACAGTTGGGATAATAGACATGGATGAGCAAGAACGGGTGGAAACAAAAAAAATCATCTCGGAAAAAAATATAGCTGAATCAACAATCCCGATTCATGTACTCTTTGATCGGGATACACTTGCGTCTTCAGGGCGCAATCAAATCCCTGATGTGATGATTGTCGACATTGATCATCAGGATATCTTAATTGTCGAAAGGGTGAAAAGCGTGTTCCCAAGGGCTGAAATACTGGTTCTGACCAATAATTGTGATGTAAGGATGGTACGTAGCTGTTTTAGGCAAGGTGCGGTGGGGTATATGTTGAAGAAAACATGTCTCCAATCTTTAAAAAATGCGATAACAATGACATTGGGAAATGGTTCTTTTATTAGCCCTTTTGTTAATCGCGCTTTGATTGAACAGGCCTTCAGTGCCAAACAATCCGAAAATTTGCTGACTGCGCGCGAGTTGCAGATCGCTAATGGTATTATTGAAGGCCTTAGCTATAAAATGATTGCCCAAAAATATGCAATCTCGTTGGACACGGTACGTATTTATATCAAGCGAATATATAGAAAGTTTCAGATCAATAGTAAAGGTGAACTGATCGCGCAATTGACGGCTTAATAATTCATTACATGAATATGTGACCTCCTAAATTTCGATCTATTTAAATTTAGCCTGATTTTTATAGCTACTTGAATGATATGCTATGCCAATAAGAAGCCTTTTAATTTTTGTGTTTCTTTTCTGCTATACTGCTCTTTTCTCATCCATAGCGAAAAGTCAGCAACGATACGATATTGCCTATCATTTCGAATTCGATACCGTTCGGATCACGCCATCCCAGACATTTTCAAACAAACTAACGATTGTTAACTACACGGATAGAACAATTGAACTAAACCCTGAGTCCAATGATACGAAGGCATTGCAGGGATTGATCAAATTGCCTCCATTAATACAACTGAAGGCATATGAAACGAAAAGCTTTCCCTTGAAATACATGACCGATCGACGGACGATCTCGGATGCGATACAAAAATTTAGCATAGGGTTGAATTCGAAAGACGCTGCTGTAACTATACAGCCCCCTCAAATTTTCTGCACAAAACTGGATGTTCAGACAGCGCTATTGATTCAGTCTGAACAACCCGAGTATTTTATTGATCAGTCAACTGGACAAACGCAATTTTTGGTACGCGTCGTCAATATGGGTTTAATACCGTTTACCTTTCAACTGCAGTTTGTCAACCTTCCTTCGGAACTGGAGGTCGTAGGTGAAACATTGCCAACAACATTGGCAGCAGGAGGGCAGTCATTATTGAGATTTATTGTTCGTATGCGCACAAAGAAAATAGCCACGGATGTAGAACTGACGATGATAGCTATTGAAGCAGGCGGTAAACAACTTGCGACGAGCCGAGTGCGCATCATGACAGTAGGCAGCGTAAAACAGTTTGGTTCGGCCATGAACTTACAGAATCAGCCCTACAGCAATATGGCTGCCTTACGTTATCTCAATATGGGACAGGATATATCGGTGTATCAGCTTCAGGGATATGGTAATCTTGCGCTGAATAAAGAGAGCTCGTTGAGCTATCGCATGAATATGGACTATTTTAGAAACCAACGTGCATTTAATATGTATGATAGTTATTTGAATTATCAAACGGAAAAATGGGGCCTGAAAGCAGGTAATATTTATGAAAATTTGGATCAATATGTTAACGGCCGTGGACTGAGAGCAAACTATAAATTTGATAAGTCGCGTTCGATCAACGTATATGCCGTCCAAAACAATTATTTTCTTTGGAATCAGATGAATACTTTTTCGCCTGGAGGTGGGGCCCTGGGACTTAAGTATGCTCTTACATCGGAAAAAAACCAAGAAATTAGCCTGGCTTATTTGCACAGCAAAGACAATTACCGGAATGTCCGGAGTCATCTGCTCAGTGGAAAAGGATACAAAGACTGGTCGGCGAATCAAAATCTCACCTGGGAAGCCGGGACAAGTGTTGAACAGTTGGATGCTGGAGGCCATAAATTCGGATTGGCAGGTGGTGTGAGTTATAACGGAGTCTTCAATGATTTTCAGATTTCAAGTATCAATTATTATAGTTCCCCCTATTATGTCGGGCTCAGAAGGGGGCTCTTGCAGTCGGACTCACGTGTTGTCATTCCGCTGAAGGAAGCTAAGAGCCTCTCCGTCAGGATGAGTTTTATGGATAATCAACCGAAGTATCAGTTTGGGGATAAAAATTACCTTTTTAGTAACAGCAACCGGATTGAAATTTATGAACTTGGGTATCGTACAGCGTTTGGGCAATTGAATGTTGATTTGAGACCCTATTGGATGACGCAGCGTGCAGATTATCACAGCTGGTTAGGAGTTGGGAGTAATGCGGTAAACTGGAAATCCAGTTCAGTAAGAACCGTTGTAGATCTTAATTTTTTTTACGAAGTACCATCGCTTTTCGCTGCAGACAGACTATGGTTATACTTACAAAAATACAGCTGAAGAGCCCATTGCACCTTTTCATTCATTACGTGTATCGGGTAACTATGACAATGCACTCGTTGGCTTTAATGCATTTGTTCAGATCAATCCTTATTATTTGAGTGATCTTTTGGCTACCTATACCAATTCTAACTATAGCATGTATTCGCTAGGACCTAATACACACTTTGAGGCATTCGGCCATAATTTACAGGTACAGCTTGCGACCATGTACAGTTATTATGGTTTTTCCAGTAGCAATAATTTGTCCATCAATGGAAATGCGCGCTGGCGAATGAAGGACAACTGGAGTCTCACTGCAGATATTTTTTATACGTTTATCAAAGGGAAATTACTGTTTATAACAGGTCCAATAAATCCACCGCAACCGCAACCCCTGGATCGCTATTCGTTTAACAATAGGCAAATTAGAGTGGGGATAGAAAAGAATTTTGGGCGTACTGGCAGTTATAAAGGCTATAGCTTACAGCTGACCTGTTTTGACGATAAAAATAACAACGGAATCCGGGATGATGATGAGGCATTTGTAGAATCTGTGTTGATTCGAATCGGAAAAGAAGCTGCCATAACAGATGGAAAGGGGCGGGTCAAGTTTGTTGACATGGAAGCTGGCTCTTTTTCCATTCAAACAGAAAACCATCAAGGTTGGGTTTCTCAGGGACCTTCGACGGTTGTATTGACCAAGAACCAGTCCATGGATATTCCGCTGATCAAAACAAAGTCCGCAAAGGGTAAACTGCAGCTAATCGCCAGTAAATATCTGGAATCAAAGCCTGATTTGAGTGGTATCCGAATTACCGCGAATGATAGACAGGGCAAGAGATATAATACATTAACCAACGAAGAGGGAGAATATGTTTTCTATCTGCCTATTGGTTTTTATAAGTTGACGGTTGAGACGGAAGGAATGCCTTTTGTTATTGAAAATTCAAATTGTGAGGTTGAGGTGAAAGCCGAAGGAATCACTGATCTACCGGCCCTGAGATATCAAGATCAAAGGCGCAAAGTTGGCATTAAAAGATTTTAGGGTGCGACAAAGCTATAGATGATATCTGCGGTATAGGTGCCGGCTGGTTTACCCAGAAGATTGCTGGTCTGCGAAGCGGGGATGCTGTACTGCATATCGAGTGTTCGATCGATGACAGGATCGGCATTTTGGATGAGTTGCTGGGCCGTTGTAGACAGGGTAACTGTATTCACTCCGGTCTGACCGGCCATTGGGCCGATACGCAAAACACTTAATGGAATACTGTTGACGCCGGAGGTAAAACTAGAAGATGTGGCCCGTACATACAAGTTGTAAGGCGTGGTTTTACTCAGTTTTATATGGGTGGGCATATTCGTACTAACTCCGTTAACATAATTACTGGTGGTCGTAAAAGGAAGATTAACGGACTGCTGATTTGCGATGATTTCTCCCAGGTCGCTGACCACAACATTCAAACTTCCACTAGCCTGCGCCTGCACCGGAGTTGTAGGGTAGGCTGAAGACAATTTGTTCCAGGTGTAGGTGAGGGGAGCAGTATAGGTTCCGGCTTGTATAAAGTTGCTTTTTAGGAGTGCGGTGCTAATGGCGTACGTATGTGTGATCGAACTGCTGTTATTGGCAGGGACAGCTATTCCGGCAGCGCTTGTCAATGTTTGATCACTGGTCGACAAAATGGCCGAGGTTGCTGTGCCGACTCCGCTTAGTGTGGCGCTCACTGTGGAGACAGGTGAAACAGGCAATGTATTGTAGGGAAGGCCAGTACTAAAACTAAACTGAGCGCTGCTTGATCGGATGCTTGGGACGTAAGGTACGGTGCTTGATACTGGTATAATCTGATTGGCGCTGATCCCATTGGCAGAACGGTAAAAACTAAGATCATTTACAGCTATGCTCGTTGTGCCTATGCTGCTTGGTGGGCTGATAAACCCAGGGATGATAATGGATAGGGTGTAGCTTGCTGGAGAGATAGACCCCGCCAATACTCCTTGCGTGTAAAAGCTGACATCATTTGTAAATACCCCTGCAGTCCAAGTCTGGCTTGCCGTAGCAATGCGTGCATTGGCGGTTACCGCGCCCGAAGCGACACTAGCTACAGCCGCATAGAGTACACCGCCACCAGTTGATAGGGCGACTTCATTATTTGTGCTCAAACCAAGTAAAACAAGGCTGCCAATACTTGAAAGTTTCATGTGCACTAAACTGGCCGGAAAACTGCCACTTGTCGTGCTGGTAAAAGTCGCTGCAGTGGATTTTACGTAAAAAGAAGGAAGTAAGGTGATTACACTTGTATAGGTGCCCACGTTAATAGCCGTATTATAGTCGGTTCTAGCCTGTATGTTCGCTTGAGGTAAGTTGATGGAAGTCGTCGTCTGTGCATAAGTACGATGCCCATAGAAGCTAAATAGGCCTAGGAAGTATAGCGCAAAATTCCGCTTAATATGTAATTTCTTTCTCTGCAATTTTCAAATCATATTGGCTGCCTGCATCTAATATTGCAACGGCAAGATAGCGACCGGCAGCAAGTTTCTCTGGAAGGTCGATTTGTACCCATTGTTCCGATTTAGGGAGCATCGCGATAGCGACGGCTTTAATAGGGATTTCTTCACCTGTCTCTGTGTTTGTTAGCTCAAAACGTACATAAGCATCCTTGTTAATCTGTCCGGTGTTTTTAACCTGTACATCCATGCGGCGCACAGACTGACCCGTCTGACTTGGAATAATATGTCTGTCCTCAAAAGCAAGGAATTCCAGATCTCCAGGATTTAATCCGGAAGGGGTATGGTAAACCTGAATACCGACTTCAATAAGCACGTTCATATTAAGGCCATTTTGGAGTGCGGCTTTTTGTTCTTTCACTTGTGTAAAAAAAAGCATAGTGTTGCTTAGCTGTTGCGGAGCTGGGTTTTTGGGGATCGTCATGGAAAGATTCACCGATTTGGTCTCTCCCGGAGCCAGGCGTACAGTATTTTCTGCTAGCGTAAGCCAAGCGGCATTTGATTGCCGTTTTTGACCCGGAGAATAATATTTTTTTACCCCAATAGAATCGCGGTCCCAATCTTTCAGGTTGGCGACAAAATTGAGCTCAGCGTTCGAGGTGTTGCTAAAAGTAATCACCTGAGAAACCGTCTGTCCCGGCTCGCCAGTAAAAAAAATGCGGGATGGAGAAATTGAAATACCCTGTCCATAGATCAGGGTATTACAGATATAAAGGACTAATAGTGTTAAATAATATCTCACGGATAAAATTATCTTTCTAGTTAGCGTTGTGTCGCTGTATAAGTGACTGTTGTACTATAGGCCGATGCGGCTAGATTCAGCAAAGATGCCGGGTTCGAAATCGTATAATCTACGGTGTAAGTTGCTCCTGTAGTGGCGGTCGAATTATTGACCAAAGGTGCTGCTGTTGTGCTAAGTGGTACGTTGTTAACCGGAGTTCCCCCATTGGCTGTAGCTGCTGGAACAGTAACAGTGACAACATTCAATGCTGGTCCGCCTGCCGGTGCAAACGCCGCTGTTGCAGCAACAGTCAAATCATAGGGTTTGTTGCTGACTACGGTGAAGTGTGCTGCCTTCTCTACAGTCTTAGCTCCAGCATAATCCGCTGCTGTTGTATAGTTAAAATTGACAGTTGGAGCGGCTCCCAAGGTGATCGAAATGGCATCTGTCAAGTTGATATTGACGGTGACTGGTTGAGAGGTCGCTGATGGATTTTGTGCTTTCACCAGCTGGCCGAAACATACAGCGACGGCGATAAAAAGGGCTATTAATAAGGTCTTTTTCATAATTTCCTCGATTTTACGGTATTAAACTCTAGTAAAGTTACTCAGCAACTGCGCTAAATGCAATGCAAACAAGTCACATAATGATGTTATAAAGTTGATTGATAGCGGCCGCTTTTTGTCGGTGTCTTTTAATAATAGCTGTTTTATGGCATCTATTATATGGCGAGTATATTGCTCCTTAAAATTTTCCGGAAACAGCGTATATTTGCAGCCAAATGTCTGAGTCTAAAAGAATCTATCAAATCGATCTGTTTCGCTTTATCGCAGCATCCGCGGTTGTATTATATCATTATTTATATCGGGGGTATGCAGCCGGAAATATGTCGCTATTGGGTTTCGATGGCGTCGGAGAATATTTTAAATACGGCTACCTGGGCGTAGACTTATTTTTTATCATTAGTGGTTTTGTAATTGCTTTTTCCATCAAACATCTTTCGCTGCGGAAGTTCTGTTATTCCCGCTTCAAGCGCTTGTATCCGATGTATTGGATTTGTTTGCTGTTGACTTTTATCGTTTCTTATTTTTGGGGCGCACCGCGTTATCATGTCACATTTACACAACTATTGGCCAATCTGACTATGGTTCAAAAACTATGGGGACAGGGGGATGTCGATGGCGCTTATTGGTCACTCTATGTGGAGTTGAAATTTTACCTGATCATCGCTTTATTCCTAATTCTAAATCAATTTAAAAAAATAGGTTTAGATTATCTGGTTTATTTTTGGCTGCTATTGTCCAGCCTACGCTTTTTTGTTGGGCCTTCTGAAATTTATGACGCAATCCATGAGTTCTTTTTACTCGATTGGAGTGCATACTTTATTGCTGGAATTATATTTTGTCAGATCTTTTTGCATGGAGCAAAAGTTCAGCATTTTGTGGCCTTACCTTGGTGTTTGTACATTTCCATCGATGGTGCTGTGGGACGTATTCATTGGCTGGAACGAACCTTCCACAGTGACTTTTCACCTTATATTATTGGTGCGACCATCGTTGCGTTTTACCTGCTCATGTTACTGGTTTCCTGTAAAAAGCTCCAGGCGATCAATTCGTCCAGATTTGTTAAAATCGGCATGTTGACCTATCCGCTGTATTTAATCCATCAACACATCGGCTTTATTATTTTTAATCACCTGTATCTGTATCTGAATAAATACCTGCTCCTTTCAGGTGTTATAATTCTTATGCTTGCCCTGGCTTATCTGCTGAGCGATCGGATTGAACCGCGGATCATGAAGCATTTTAAATCATAAACAAAAGGTCCGAAGGTAATGATTACCCCGAACCTTTCTGGTTTTCATAGGAGATGTTTTCTGCTTAGCTGGATTGTTTTTGATAACCAAGCTGAAATACTGCGTCGTTTATTGGCTTGTCTTACGGCTAGAAAACAAGATTTCCTTGATAGATAAGTGATTTTACGGGCGATATTCTTGAAATAGCTTCCGCTGAGCAACTTGCGTCAAGGAATGCAATATCTGCACTGTCTCCGACTTTTGGCCATTGCATATTGCCTTTGTCATCCAATGGAGTAGGGCCTGCGGTAGCAAGTTTCAGCATACGGGATAATGCATATTCAGTAGCCTGGCCGTATACCTGAGCTGCAAGATTGGCTTTTTGTAGCACGCTGCCTGTTCCGAAAGTATTCCAATGATCTACAATACTGTCATTCCCCGTCATGACTTTAACATTATTTTCCATGAGCGTCGGAATAGGCATAATCAACCCTCCAAATGGGATCGTAGAAACGATACCGATTTGTGCGGCACCCAGTTTCTCGGCCATTTCTTGTTGTTTGGCTTTTTCCAGCCGACCAAGCACAAAACAATGACTGAGGTAGGTCTTGCCTTTAAGTACAGGGTTTTCGTTTACCTTATTAATTAAGTATTCTACAGTTTTCAAACCGGATTCTCCAGACTCGTGTAAGTGAATGTCAATTCCTTTGTTGTTATCCAATGCCAGTTGAACCGTAAAATCCATTGTTTTTTCAATAGCGCCATCGATGGAAAAAGGATCGACCCCACCGATAAAATCAATATTGGTTTTAGCCGCTTCCTTGAGATAAGGTACCGAATCGGTATAGAAGACACCGTGTTGTGGAAAAGCAACCAATTCAGCTCCAAATCCATTTTTCTTGTTTTCAAGTGCCAGTTGCAGATGATGTAAAGAATCTAGTTTGGATGTCGGTTCAATATTGACATGACTACGTGCAAAGGCCGTTCCCTTGGATTGTAACAGTTCAATTAGTTTTTCTGCTTTATGGGTAGAGTTTTTGAGCAGTTCGGGCAAAATTTTCTGTTCAAGAGCAATCATACCCTTTACACCTCCGGGGCCACGTCTTACTGCCTGCCATTTGTCGCCATAATAGGTCTTATCCAAATGGATATGCATATCTTTAAAAGAAGGCAGCATCAAAAGTCCTTTTGCATCGATCGCATCAGCACTGTTGCTGTTAGCACTGATATTTTTGATTTTCCCGTTTGCGATCTGAATGGAAAAAAGACCGGTCTTTGTTGCGGTTACATTACCATCAACATCGTACTCAAATCCGGTTTCCAACAACACGTTTTTCAGCGTATAACTTTTTTTACCTTGGTAGCCGCTCAAAAGTCCTTGATGAACCGCATTATGTTGATTTTCTGCAAATAGCATTCCCGGGATAAATGTTGCACCCGCAAGAGCCAGAGCGGAGTTTCTGATAAATTCCTTGCGTGTAAGGGCCGTTGATTTCATTTGATTTCCTATTATGTTATTTTGTGACCGGAATAAAAAGCCTACCAGTCTTTTACAAAGTTACATAGCTGGCATCCTATTATTGCTGGGAGATTTCTGCCATTCTTTGTGTGATTTATCTTTTTTCAAGTTGTTTTCAAAGGACTTGGAGTTTCCCCCACATGAATATTTTCTCTAAAGTCACTTGGACTTGCCCCCGTTTGCTGTTTAAAAAAATTCGAAAAATAAGCTTGATCTGCAAAACCCAATTCAAAGGCAATTTCTTTGATGGACCGCTCGGTGCTTTGCAAAAGACGTTTGGCTTCAATGCTGATCCGTTGGTGAATAAGTTGTGTAGCGGATATTTTCAGATGTTTTTTGCACAGTATATTCAGGTAATTGGGCGAAATATGAAGCTTTTCGGCATAAAAAGCGACGAGCTTTTGCTCCCTAAAAAATTCATCAATGAGCATATTGAACTTTGCAAGTCGTGGAACAGACTGATAGACTTTGAATTCAGTGAAGGTAGACTCCGCCTCTCGACTTACAATTGCTGCGATGACTCCCGCTCGGGCAGTTATCAATGGAATAAGTGAATTTTCTCTTTTTAACTCCTGCTTCACAGATTCAAATTCATAATGCAATTGCGCAAAAGCATCTGCGGTAAGATCAATGACGGGATGGTTTTGGTAATTGGTGAATGAAAAGCGAAAGAAAGGGGCGAAGTGCTCAAAAAAAGAGCGTTCAATCATGAGTTGATAGCCTATAGTACCCGCATAGACATGCCATTTGTGCATTTGCCCCGGAAAGAGCACATGAACCTGATGGTCTTTGATGATATGGTCAATCGAATCGATCGTATGGACGCCTGATGCTTTATCGAACAGATTTATGATAAAGAAGTCATGTTTATGCGGTTTGTCGATGAGCCGCTCGCCATGCAGTTCATTAAATAGGAGTTCGTCGCGCCCTGCAGTCTGTTCCTTACGGAAACCATCCAGACTGATCACTGGTGCCCAAATTTTTGAATTTCGTTTATCCATAGTAGATCATATCGAATCTAAAATACAAAATACCGAGGAGTAATCGATCATGGCGAGCTGAGTTTGCGCATGTTTCTATCTTCGTAGCATATTGGCATTTTTACCTCTCCTGGCAGACGGTAGGAGTTGTGGGGCTATGGACGACAGTATACTCGATACACCTTAGTTAAAATCTGGAGAATATCGGCTAAAATAAACCTATGTATAATGATGTAGAGTAATTAATTTTATAAATGTCAAATAGACAGCAATACAGAAAATATTCTTCGACTTTGGAAGCTTATTAATAGGCATTGCTTTTCTTCTTGTTCGTCATCTGTTGAAGACAATCAAGGAAAAGGATACGGTAATAGCTTTCACCTGGCTAGAGGGTGATCTTTAAACAATAAATCATTAGCGAATAAAAGATAGCGATATGAAAAGATATACGATATATTTTGCAGCAATTCTCACAATTTTTATCAAAATGACAGCTGTAGCTGTGGCACAGGGTGGGGATCAGATCCTGGATGGTATTGGAGAGACAGGCATGGTGGCCCGTTACGTCTTTGATGGTGATTTTAAGGATTGGTCGCGCAATGGACTACATGGTAAATTCCAGGGGACAAAAGCGTCATTTGTGTCAGATAAGCAATTTACAAAGGTGCTTTCTCTCGCTGGAGGAAAGGACGATTTTGTCGTACTTCCAGCGCAAGTACTCGCAGATCTCGAGTCGATTAGTATAACAGGCTGGATGTACTTACGTGCAGCGCAGTCTGGCCAGTATTTATTCGATTTTGGACAAGATATCACCAGGCATTTTGCAGGGACACCAACAGGTACAGCGCTACAAAATGGCTATATGGGGATAATCGCCCAAAAGAAGGCCGAAGTAAAAAATGCGGTCTCTTCGGCAGTGCCTTTAAACAAATGGGTGCACTTGGCCATTGTAGTTGATATTGCTACAGGGGCTATGCAAACATATTTAGATGGTATGCCCGCTGGAGAAGTTAAAGATATCCCACAGGAGTTGACCGAGGTTTTTGGACAGACAGGTAGTAAGAGGACACTATACATTGGAAAATCCCTGTTGGGTGGAAATGTAAGTTTAAATGCACTGTTGCATGATTTTCGCATTTATCGGGTGCCACTGAATCAAAACCAGATCGGCATGGTGTACAGAAATGCGCTGAAAGGTGTGCGTGAAGATGTTGCTTCTAAAGGTAAGGCTGAGGATGACCTACCGCGATTTCCAATGAATAAAGCTGAGCTTTATAATGCCTTCTTAACAGGGGTTGCAGATGTCACCGTAGAAACAGCGGTAGGCGAGCTGCCACGATTGCCGAGTTATATCGTCGGTACATATAAAGACGGTATGGTGGGACCAAAAGTGCGTGTGTTGTGGCCTGCACCAACCGACAATAGTGCCGTCGCGCAGCAAACAGCTTACACCGTCACGGGACGTATTCCCGGGACTGATCTGAAACCCAAAGCCATCATTACAGTTAAAGGGAAGGTAAAGTCAAATATGCCTAGCTTAAAATTGGACGCATTTCACTTGGATCAGGTTTCCCTTAATACGGATGTAAAGCAGCATCAAACGAAGTTTATTGAAAATCGCAATAAATTCATTGATACATTGGCAAAATCGGATCCTAATTCATTCCTCTATATGTTTCGACACACGTTTGGGCAAAAACAACCGATCGGTGCGCAACCTTTGGAGGTATGGGACAGTCAGGATATCAAGCTGCGCGGTCATGCTACAGGACATTACCTGACGGCAATTGCACAAGCTTATGCGAGTACAGGGTATGATAAGGCACTCCAGTCAAAATTTTTGGGGAAGATGGATACCATGGTCAACGTGCTTTATTCCTTGTCAAAGTTGTCGGGTACGCCGAGACAAGCGGGTCAGGCTTCTATTGCGGATCCTGCTGCGGTGCCATATGGTCCCGGTAAATCAGCTTATGATTCTGACCTGAGTGACGAAGGAATCCGTACAGATTATTGGAACTGGGGACTTGGCTTTATCAGTGCCTATCCCCCGGATCAGTTTATTATGCTTGAACATGGCGCAAAATATGGCGGGCAGAAGAACCAGGTTTGGGCACCTTATTATACCCTGCATAAAATCCTGGCCGGCCTGATGGATGTTTATGAGGTAAGTGGAAATAAAAAAGCATTGGAGATCGCACAGGGAATGGGCAATTGGGTGTATACACGTTTAAATAAAGTCCCAACAGAGACATTAATCAAAATGTGGAATACGTATATCGCAGGTGAATTTGGTGGAATGAATGAAGTGATGGCGAGGTTATATCGTATAACGGGTGAAGAGAATTACTTAAAAACCGCCCGCTTATTTGACAATATTGATATGTTCTATGGTAATGCCGCGCATACGCATGGACTGGCCAAAAATGTAGATACTTTTAGGGGCTTACATGCCAATCAGCATATTCCTCAAATTGTGGGTAGCATGGAGCTATACCGGGTGTCCAATGAGCCCCAATATTATAAAATTGCGGACAACTTTTGGTATAAGGCCACCAACGATTATATGTATAGTATCGGTGGTGTGGCTGGGGCCAGAAATCCGGCCAATGCCGAATGTTTTATTAGCCAGCCGGCAACATTATATGAAAATGGATTTTCTGCAGGCGGGCAGAACGAAACCTGTGCAACCTATAACATGCTGAAATTGACAAGTGACTTGTTTATGTTCGATCAGCGCGCAGAGTTGATGGATTATTATGAACGTGGATTATACAATCATATCTTAGCTTCTGTTGCTGAAAATAGTCCAGCAAACACGTATCATGTGCCTTTACGCGCGGGATCTATTAAGCAGTTTGGAAATGCCGATATGAAAGGCTTTACCTGCTGTAATGGTACGGCTATTGAGAGCAGTACTAAATTGCAGAATACAATCTATTTTAAAAGTAAGGATGACCAGGCGCTGTATGTCAATCTGTATATTCCTTCTACCTTACACTGGACGGAACGCGGAATCAGCGTCGAGCAACAAACCAGTTTTCCTAAAGCGGATCAAACAGCGCTGACCATACGGGGGAATGGCAAATTTGAACTTCATGTGCGGGTGCCAAGCTGGGCAACAAAGGGATTTTTTGTTGCAATAAATGGAGTCGATCAAAAAATTAAAGCTGAGCCCGGGACTTACCTGGCCTTAAACCGCACCTGGAAAGATGGGGATGTGATCAACCTTAAAATGCCGTTTCAGTTTCATCTGGACCCGGTTATGGATCAGCCCAATATTGCAAGTCTGTTTTATGGACCAATCTTATTGGCAGCCCAGGAACCTGCAGCAAGAAAAGACTGGCGTAAAGTAACTTTGGATGCAAAGGATATTGCTAAGTCGATTAAAGGAAATCCAGAAACATTGGAATTTTACATTGATGATGTGCTTTATAAACCATTTTATGATACCTACGGACGTCATTCGGTTTACCTGGATGTCAGCTTAAAATAGGAGGCTAGCAGTGTATTCCTAAATCTTTCCCAAATTCAAGGTACTTTTGTCATAAACAATTGTGTATGTAAATTTGTCATTTAGCATGGACAGATTACTATTGTTTACACGGGTTTTCCTCTAAATAGAATTAAGAAGATGAAAATATTGGTTATTGAAGACGAAGCGGATTTAAGGGAAATTGTGAAGACATCTTTACTTAAGGAAGAATATACGGTAGAAACTGCCGCTGATTACGAATCAGCCCTTGAGAAAGTCGCTGTTTATGATTACGATTGTATCCTGCTTGACATCATGCTGCCTGGAGGTAATGGTTTGCAGATCCTCGATCAGCTCAAAAATGAGGGTAAGTCCGATAATGTGATCATTATCTCCGCAAAGGATTCTTTGGACGATAAGCTAAAGGGACTCGAACTTGGGGCCGATGACTATTTGACAAAACCCTTTCATATTGCTGAGCTGAATGCACGGATTAAAGCCGTGTTACGAAGGAAACAACGGGAAGGTAAGAATACATTGGAAATGGGAAACATCGTGCTGGATCTCAATGAACGCTGCTTATTTATTGCACAGGAGCCTGTGCCGTTAAATCGGAAAGAGTTCGATATGCTCAACTACTTCTTATTGAACAAAAATAGACTGGTCAGCAAAAGTGCGCTGGCAGAACATGTATGGGGTGATAATACGGACCAGGCGGATAATCTTGATTTCATCTATTCACAGATAAAAAACTTGCGCAAAAAATTCTTGGCTAGTCATGCTGATGTGGATTTTGAAGCGGTATATGGAATCGGTTATAAACTTGTCGAAAAATGAGATTAGCCAACCAAACACTAAAGTATCTTTCTATCTCCGTGTTGGTGGTCATCGCCCTCTGGTCAACAGTGTTCTATCTATTTATGCTGGAGGTGATCCACGATAATATCGACGAAGAACTCGAAAACCAAAAACGGCTCATTATCCAGGAACTTTCCAGCAATCCTACCGTAGCCCCAGATTTAGAGTTTGGGATAAATAACTATAAGGTACGCCAGATCTCCGAAGAACAAGCTCTTAAAATGCAAAACGTTTATAAGGACACCATGTTGTATATGCAGGACGATGATGATCCCGAACCGGAGCTGGAACCAGTCCGAATGTTGACGACAGCATTTGAACATCACGGACATTATTATGAACTTTCGATCATCAATTCTATGATCGAAGAAAGCGATCTAATTAAGAATCTCTTTTATTCTGTTGTTATTTTATTTGTTTTGTTGGTCATCAGTATCGTATCCATCAATAAAGTCGTAATAGAACGTTTATGGGGACCATTATATACGTTCTTGGATCAGTTGACACGGTTTCGTTTAGGCAAAACCAAGGAGAAGCCTACTATGGATACGCAGATCCAGGAATTTAAAGATCTACAGCTTGCTGTGGCTACCTTAATTCGCCATAACGAGGAAAGCTATGAACAGCAAAAACAGTTTATTGGCAATGCTTCGCATGAATTACAGACACCGTTGGCCATTATGATCAACAAATTGGAAATCATGGCGGAAACAGAGGGGATGAACCAGGAACAGTCAGAGACTGTCGCAGCAGTATTAGCAACTGCCGAGCGGCTTGTGCGCCTCAATAAATCCTTGTTGCTGTTGAGTAAAATTGAGAATAAACAATTTTTGCACAATGAGGATCTTTCGTTCAATACGCTTGTACTAAATATTGTGGCGGAGTTTGAGGCTATTACTGAATTTAAACAGGTAAAAATCAATGTTGTACAAGAAGATCAGCTGACTGTACAAATGGATGGTGCTTTGGCAAATATAGTGGTATCAAATCTCCTACGAAATGCTTTGTTCCACAATAGATTAGGTGGCGAGGTGAATATCCATATAACGAACAAAAGGCTTACCGTGTCCAATACGAGTACACATGCAGCGTTGGATGCTAACCTGGTATTCTCCCGTTTTTATAAATCAGATGCAGCATCCAAAGGTACTGGCTTGGGTCTGGCCATTGTGCAGGCCATCTGTCACCTCTATGGTTTTGCAATCGTCTACCATTATGAAAACAATCAGCATAGCTTTCAGCTCAATATGTTTCCTTAGAAAATATAGCAGGAGAAGGTAAGTGTTCCCAAATCTTTACAGATTCGCTTTTTTACTTTGTAGTACACTTAAAAATAGAATCATGAATTGTAAATTAATCTGGAGTGCTTTCGTACTTGCACTGACAACAACAGGAGCTATTGCTCAGGATATACCACAAAGTCAAGTTCCCGCTGTCGTGGTGAATAGTTTCCAACAGAAATTTCCAAAAGCCAAAAAAGTAGATTGGGAATTGAAGGGGAATGTTTATGAAGCGGAGTTTGAAACGGGCTTATTTGGTATTGACCAGGAAGCTTGGTTTCAGCATAACGGAAAACTTTTGCGGTATAAAACTGAAATAAACAAAAGAGAACTACCGAAGAGTGTGCTGGACCGGGTGAAAAGAGATTTTCCGGGATATCGCATTGAAGACGCAAAAAAGATTACCGCCGAGCAGAAAGTGAGCTATGCGTTTGAAGTGAAAAGTCGAAAAGAGGAGTGGAAGTTGGTACTCGATCCACAGGGAAATGTTCTTACGAAAGTAAGGGACTAAGCAGATATTTCTGTATAAATAAAACCTTCATGATTTTACACGCACTCATAGCGGCGAAATCATGAAGGTTCTTTTGGGCAAGTAAACTGAGTTTATTGCGCTAGCTAATCTTCTCCTTCTTCTGCGTGGAGTTCAAAAGATAGCTTTATGAGGTCCTGACCAGCAAACTTAGTGGCATAATCCGATAAGTTCCATTCAGTACGGGTAACTTTTGCCTTTGTGCTGGCATCGTTAAACTTACGAAGTATAAAGAATACATTTTTCTCGCCTTCATTATCTTTTCCTGCCGTAAAATAAGTGATAATCCCTGTCGTCTCCGTTGCTCCGTTGACTGCAGAGCCATCACCATAGGTCGTTTCTTTCGTTTGAAAGATTGCACCATTTCCTGTACTGCTATTCGGATTTAAAACAAAAGAACCACCCGTAAGGAATGCTTTGTAGTAATCTGCAGTTGCTTTATTGCTGATGTATTGGCCCTGAATTTCTTTTGAAGAAGCATCAAATTGTTTTAATTCAATTTTATAGATGCCTGCAGGATTGAGGTGAGCATGTCCTCCAGCCAATGCTGTCCCCTTCTCATCAAAGCTGATAGCAATTGGTTCTACCTTTTCTTTCTCGGCAAGATCATGGAAATGGTCTCCATGTGCTTCGCCGGCTACTTCCGTAAATACAAGCTTATAAGCAACTTTGGCATCTGAACCTTGTATAGTCAACGGTGATTCAGCTGTAGTCGCATTTCCGGCTTTGTCGGTTACCGTAAAATGAAAATGATATGCCCCAGCTGGAGCATCAGTAGGGACATCGATGTGTTCATGAAATGTTGCATTTTTCACGCCAATGTATTTTCCATCCGTATAGGCTTTTGTAAACTTATACTGACCGCCACCTTCTTGATGAACCTCAATTTCGATTTTAGCAATCAGTGCTTCGGCAACAATATCGCCTTCAAGATGTAGATCTGATCCCGCTTGGACAGTTTTGTTATTGCCACTGCCGATTTCAAGTGTGCCTATCTGGGGCTTTGCAAGTGCTGGAATTTCTTCGTTATCTTTCTTACAGGACGATAGGAAGCCTAAAAGAATTGTACTTAACAGGAAGAAGAAGCGAATGTTTCTAGTTTTCATGTAAAATGGATTTAATTAAATTGAGTTGATAAATATGTATGGTATTACTCGAGTATACGGATGCTGATTCCCTTCTGGCTGCTCCATCCCGCCAGGTCAGTCACCTGAATCATAAAGTGATAATTACCCGGATCGATATCTGCTGGCACATCGATTTTTAATTCGGCATCATATTGCTGTGGTTGCCCCGGAATATTGACTGTCTTGACCAAGGTGAAGGGCTTGATGGGAGTTTTGATCGCTTCAACCGTGCATTCGCCGATTTCTGTACTATGCGAATGATGGTCAAAATTATGGTGTACGTCGATGCTATAGCTCCCGAGCGCTACATTATCAGATAGCTTACTGTGGAAAGTAAAACTTGTGCCTCGTTTAATTGTGCTACATTGTTTTGGGAAAGCCGTTTCCGAATCGATGGCGATGGTAGGTTTTTCGGTATCAATGCTTTCCTTATCTTTCTTACAGGCAACAGTCATGGCAAGTAACACTGTAATAAGTGTGTATTTTTGAAGTGTTTTCATATATAAATTTTATTCATTCGTGTATGTGTTAAGCGATATTCATAAGTTTGCGATGCTCGTATATTGCTCAACGGTTGTTTATCGGGAGCAAAGGGTTTCGTTTTAATAATCTTATGATCGGGACTGTTTCCCAAAGGGAACTCCAATGGATAGCATAAAATTCCTTCCCTGTTCAGGCAAAGAGATCAGCCGATAAAAGCTGGTATGATCCATATAGTTCTTGTCAAAGAGATTTTGAACCTGTAAGCGTAATTGGAGGACAGATCCCGAAAACCGAAGTTGTGTTCCTGCTCGAAAGTTGAAGACCTGATAAGCTGCTGTGGACTCTTCTGGTGGAACAACATGATGTTGCGCTGCTGTCCATTTGCAATCGACGGAAAGGTAGGTCTCTTTAAAATGTTTGCTATTTTTTGCTGTCCAGCTGATGTCCATCAAAGCTGAAGGTGCCGGAGAGAAAGGAAGTGTATATCCTTTCTTTGCACCCGATAGTTGTTCCGATCGAACATATTCACCCAATAATTCTACTTTCCATTGTTTCAGAGGCTGGTAGCTGAGTTTCAATTCTGCTCCATAACGGCGAACACGGCTTTCCATATATTCAAAGATTTGATTGCCGGCACCATAATATTGATCGTAGCTTGACGTGGGATTGAGATAGATATAATTGGAAAAGTAATTAAAGAATGGCGTAAAGGCGATAAAGACTTTTTTTGGACTCCAGGTTAAGGATAAATCCAGCTGGTAGGACTGCTCGGGCGATAATGATCCGTTGCCTTTTTCATAACTGAAGTAATGATAGTTGACTCCATTGGCGGCAAGTTCCTGTGCAATGGGGGTCCTGAAACTTTTTCCTACATTGATTTTTGTTTCCAGATCTCCGAATTGATGTGCCGCTCCTATAGACCAAACCAGACTATTGAAATGGCGAGTTAGCGCCGAAGCCCGGACTATTCTGCCCGACTGATTATCTTCCAGCTGTGATTCGAACCAATCCTGATAAGGTGATGTCTGAATATGGCTGTAATCGTAACGCAATGCCCCATATAGCATGGTTTCGTCCGCGAGTTTGTATTGATCATAGACGAATAGGCCCATTGCCTTTTGGCGAAAAGTGGGGATAAGGAAGCTCCAACCATCAATACGGTTATCCTGATACTCTCCATTTGCGCCAATGGTAAGTCGATGTGTGGCCAACTCAAATTGGTCTTTTACAGTGATACTATAGACCTGTTTGTCATATAACCTTTCCAAATTGATGGGGATAGTCATATCTTTTGGATAAACAGGTGGCATATAACCATGCGCGGTGTAATTGTTATATTCTTGCCGGTAATTTTTCTGATAGCCCAGGTCTATCCAAAGCTTATGCTTATCCAGATCGATAAAGTTGCGGTTAATAAGTTTCAGGTGATTGACCGTCTGGCTTGGGAAACCAATGTCACGACTGGATTTGTCATAAAGTGCTGTATCTACCCCCCTTGGTTCCAAGCCGTGCGCATTGGCAAAGAAGCCAAACTTTGTATGATAATTACTCAGGTAGAAAATCGAAGAAAAACGATCCGATAGATATCCACCGCGTAGTTGAAAATGTGTCTCTCGTCCCGCAGTGTTGCGAACATGCCGATCTTTCAGGCGTACCGCATAATTGTAAACATAGACTGTATCTGTGGGGACACGGTAATCGCCATATTCCAGATGCGTGAATCCTCCTCCAAATACCCAATTCCCTTTTTGGCCCTGTGCTTGTAGCGATCCGCCAAAAGTAGCGTTGTTTGACTTTGTCAATAGGTTAAACTGCCCTTTAAAACCTGTCTCCTGTAGTTCCGCTGGCGGTGATAGCCGAATGACACCGCCAATGGCATCTGAACCATACATAAATGAGCTGGACCCCTTTAGTACCTCGGCACTTCCCACACTGAATTGATCGATTTCCAATCCATGATCCAGTCCCCACTGCTGGCCTTCATGTTTAATGCCATTTTCTACCGTGGCCACACGATTAAATCCGAGCCCTCTAATCTGCGGTTTAGACTGATTGGCTCCTATGCCTATGGCACTGACACCGGGAAGTCTGCTTAATGTCTGCATTAAACTACCTGCCTGGTATTTTTGTATAGAGTCGGCAGTCAATAGTTGGATCGATAATGCTCCTTCTGCTGCCCGGTGATAACGTCGCCCTCCAACTTTTACTTCTTCAAGCTCGATACTCTTCTCCTGTCCATAACATGGGAAAAATAGCTGTTGTGCTGCGATAAGTGAAAAAATGATATACCTATTCATCTATGTGGATTCGATTCGTAAAGCGTAATTAGTGCAATCAATATGTATTACAATTAATATGTATTGCAATTAAGTTGCAACAAATATAAGCAAAAAGATTTTAAAAGCAATATAGTTGCATTATAATAAACAGAATTGACTTTACGATACAGTGGCAAAGTTTTTGTTGCTTTTTGGCGCCTAAAGAGTATAAAAAGCATGTTTTACAAGTAGTACATACGATGATATATGAAGTTAAGTGAAGAATATTCTATTAAAGTTGCCGCATTGCAATCGGCTGAACATCAATTGACAGTTGACCTTTCGAAGCGCATTACGCCCGATATATGGCTTGATGTCCTAATTTATTTTGAGCACAACTTGGAGCAGTCCAGTGCGGCTGAACTTTATGATGCATTATTTGAAAAAGGAACTGATTTTGCCGCAAACGTATATCTGAACGAAGAGGATTATACCTTTTTTATTGATAAAATACGAACAATATTAGCGCGCTATGCTGCGCTCAATTCTCATGCATGGGTGGAGCTTGGCTTACAGCATATTTTATGTCGCCGACATGTGGTAGAGAAAGAAAAGGCTTCTCTTTATTTGAAGAGAGGCATCGATGCTGGGGTTGAATGGGCAAGACCCCTTTATTTATACTACAATTATTTAGGTTTGCTGGCCGATATCGACCGCGATAACGCCAAGGCCGAACTGGATGCACTCGCTTTGGGCGGAGATCTTTGGGGAATCGCATATGCTGCCCATATCGATGTCTGGACCGATAAATATGAAGAAGTCTTTGACCGTATTCAGCTGCTCAAGCAATCTCCGGAAAGGAAAATACTGCGCCATTATTATGAGGCACTGCAATTTTACTATGCGCGTAAAGAGGACAAGGGCAAACGCCTGCAAACCCTGGAAGAGGGTATTGCGATGACTGAATCTCGTTACTGCAGATTTGTGCTGAATGAAATAAAACGTGCGGAGGCGGCTTCCATAGGTGAACAGGAGCTTCTTGTACCGGAATATCGAGAACTGTTTGAATACGGAATGATGGACGCCGCGGTGCAAATTGCACTTATCAAACTTCAGACACTGGGCAACAACAATCAGGAAAAACAGGATTTCGAAGAACCGCTGTGGTATCTTCAGAAAGCATACGACTATAATAATAATTATGCGGGTTATCGTCTAGCCTGTCTGTATCTCTATCAGGAGGCTGTGCAGGACATCGAAAAGGGACTATCTTTATTGCGTCTGCTCGACGAGAAAGAAGGGTATGTGGAAGCTCAGGTTGAACTCGCTGAAATTCTCCTCGAGGGTAGGTTCCTCCCAAGGGATGAAAAATCAGCCTTTCTGCGTTTCAGTGCAATGGCGGAAAAAAACATTGCTTACGCCAAGTTGCGCATGGGTAATATGGTCGAATCTGGCTATGATGGAGTTGCTCCGGATTACAAAACCGCCTTTGCTTACTATCAGGATGCAGCAACAGATAAATTGCCTCAAGCTTTATATCAGGTTGGTAGGTACCTAAAATATGGTATCCATGGAGAGGAACCAGATTTGGCGGCTGCATTGCCTTATTTTGAAGAAGCGGCAGGATATAATAACGCTACAGCGCTAACGGAAATGGGTTTAGCGGCTGAATTAAAGTCCGAACCGGATTATAAATTGGCCTTTGATTATTTCTCGCGTGCGGCAGAGCTTGGTTATCCATATGCGTATTATTTAAAAGGTATTTATTTGGAAAATGATTATCACCAGTCCGGAGCTCCCCAACCGAAAGCAGCTTTTACGGCGTTTGAAATTGGAGCCGATATGCAGGAGCTAAATAGTATATATGAACTGGCGCGCTGCTATCGGGGGGGCATAGGTACGGAGATAAATCTGGACCGGATGATTGCTTTATACCAACAGGCTGCTGAACGAAATCACGTACAGGCTTTGACAGATCTGGGTCTCTGTTATGAATATGGTTATGGATTGAACCAAGATACATTTAAAGCACAGGAAAATATTAAGAAAGCTGCTGATCTGGGGTTCCCTTATGCAACTTATGTATTGGGACGATACTATTTGACCGGATTGGTGCAAAAGGATGCAGCTCATGGTCTTCAGCTTTTGGAAGAGGCCGCACAAAAAAATGTAGCTGAGGCACTCTTGCTGCTTGGCGACTACTTTTTCTTCGACTATGATCAGCGGGAAGAATACGACAAAGGCTTTGATTACTACACGCGTGCCGAAAAACTTGGCTATCTGACGGAGGGAATTGGCATGTGTTATGAGTTTGGTATCGGCGTGGAAGCACAGCCAGCGAAAGCTTTTGGATATTATAAACAAGCTGCAGAGCGACGAAATCAGGAGGCGAGCTACCGATTAGCCCGTTGTTATTATTTTGGAATAGGTACCGAGATCGATAAAGTAGCTGCCTATGGGTATTTTATGGAAGTAGCGCAGCAAGGGAATGTGTATGCCTCTTACTTTGTTGCTGTGCAACTGCTGGAAGGAGATGGCATACCGATGGATCTTCGCGACGGTGTAGAATGGCTTATGAAGGCCGCTGAAGCCGATCATGCTGAAGCACAATATAAACTGGCCAACTGTTATCTTATGGGTGATGGGGTAGAAGAAAATGAAGATCTTGCCCTGGAGTGGTTTGAACGGGCGGCAGACAATGGACATGAAGATGCTATTCGATTGACAAAGAAAACGAGAAAGTAAGAAAAACATGCAAGAAGAAAAATCCTATTCCTTTCAGGTCAATCTGAAAGGAATGATCGCACTGCTCTCAGAGCACCTGTATAGCGATCCCAATACATTTATTCGGGAACTGCTTCAAAACGGCGTGGATGCAATTACAGCATTGAAACATTTGGATGAACAGCATCAGGGAAAAATAACGATTGAGCTCCCAAGTGTTGAACAACCTAAGTTTCTGTTCAGCGATAATGGAATAGGCCTCAAGGAGACCGATATTCATCAGTTTTTGTCGGTTATAGGCGAGAGTTCAAAGAGTAAGGATATTAAGGATGCTCAGGATTTCATTGGTAAGTTTGGTATTGGACTGCTTTCTTGTTTTGTGGTCAGCGATGAGATAATTGTGGAAACAAAATCGGCTCTTGAACAAATGCCTCTACGTTGGACCGCAAGAGCTGAAGGGGACTATAAAATCGAGCGGCTTACTGAAGATATTCCTGTCGGAACACGTGTTATCCTAAGCCCTAAAAAACAATTCAACTATATTTTTGAAGCGGATTATTTTGAGAAAAAAATCAAGTTTTATGGAGATGCGCTGCGAGAAAACATTTCGATTGTAGTTGGAACTACCGAAAAGATTATTCATAAAGAAGAACCCAAATGGCTTGCTTCATTAGTTTCGAAAGCAGAATTGCTGGCTGTTGGAAAAGAACTCTTTCATGTCAACTTTTTAGATGCAATTCCATTTGAAACGACGGCGGGAAAGGCAAAGGGGGTATTGTATATTTTACCTTTCCGTACGCAGTTTAGCAGCAAGCAGCGTCACCGTATCTACTTGAAGCGCATGTTTCTTGCTGAAGAAGATCAATCTATTTTGCCAAATTGGGCATTTTTTGTCCGGATGCTTGTCAACACAGAGGAACTTAGTGCTACCGCTTCACGGGAGTCTTTGATGAAAAATGATCTACTACGGCAGGCTCGAAAGGAAATAGCTGTTGTGCTGAAAACGTACCTGCAACAGGTGAAGAAGATCGATTTCGATATATATATTCGCATTATCCAAACTCACTATCTCCACTTGAAAGCTTTCGCGCTCGAAGATCCGGACTTTCTAGAAATATTTTTGGCAGATATTCCGTTTGAAACCAATCGCGGACAACGAAGCTTTCAAAATATCATTGATCATCAGCAACAGCTCTATTACTGTGCTGATTTTGAAGATTTCAAACAGATTGACCGTATGGCCGATACACAGGGAATGATTCTTGTGAATGCGTCCTACACATTTGATACCGAGTTGCTCCGCAGGATCAAACAAAAATATCGCGACTATAAGATAACAGAGATGTCGCCCAATCAGCTTCTGGAAACGTTTCAGCCGATTCATGAAGATGAGCACAATCACTATGTTTCTTTTCAGAAAGAAGTGCAGCGCATTTTAGACGATTATAGCTGCGTCCTTGAAATTAGACGGTTTAAACCGATTGATACGCCGGCTATTTTTACAAAAATGGAGCAAAATAATGTAGAGAATACGATTAGCCAATTAAAGGAAAATGCAAATCCTTTTGCCCAGGTACTCAAGACATCGAGGCCGAATAAGATCCAGAATACGTTATGTTTAAATGCTGACAATGCGTTGATCAAAACACTAATGGATATAAAAGATGTCTACATGCTTCGTTCAGTTATGGAAGTGCTTTACGTGCAGGCGCTAATTTTGGGCAAGTACCCTGTCCAGGAGCGGGAAATGAAGGTCATGAATGAGGCCCTGAAAAGCCTCATCGTCATGGGGCTGGATAATTTTGTGAATCTTTAAAGTGGTTGAGTATACTCCACCGCGTACGGATTTCCTTGTATTGCATAGAAAATATATTAAAAAGTAAATATACTCAAAAAAAAGAGGGAGTAATTAGATGTATACACTTAAAATTCAGAAACTTCGCAATCAGATTGCGCGAGTAGACAATACCTTGGAAAAGGTTAACCTGTTGACACAGGCTATTCGGATTGCAGATGAAAATCAAGATATTGAATGGGGATATGACCTTCGCTTAGATTTAATCAGCGAAGAGATAGACCTTGCTTTTTCAACCGAGTCATTACCTGCATTTGCGTGGATATTACAGGCTTACGATGAAAATCCTGAACTCTTTAATGAAGAAGACTTCTTGTGGCAATACAAATGGATGATGTCCGAATTATACGATAATCCTGCTGTCAGCCGTGAGCAGATTGAAGCGGCTTTGCGCGACTTTGAACAACGATTGATCCGCAACGGTTATGGTAAGCGTGCCATATACAATGAGGAGCTGAGTGATGCGCTGGCGCAAAAAGATATTGTCGCCATCGATCGCGCATTGAAGAACGTAAATGCTATGCAAAGAGATGACATGAGCGATTGTGAAGCCTGTGAAATGGATGCAGAAGTATCAGCAACACTATTACAGGATGGCTATAGCCAAGCAGTCGATAAAGCCTTACCTTTAATTGAAGGCCAGTTTACCTGTTCGCATGTCCCTTTGCGTACGGCCGTGAACCTGGCATATGAAGGTCTTAAGCAAGGTGATACTGAACAGGCCGATAAAATGGCGCAGCTGGCAGAAAAGGAGGCGTTTAAGAAAGAAAAGGACTCCGCAATTTTGATTTCGGCTATTAAACTAGCAACCTATTTTTCCTATACCGATACGGGTAAAGCCAAGGAATGGATCGAACGATTTTTGCCTTGGGCCGATGGTCCCCACAATCGATCCATGTTTCAGTTGGCCTGCTATATCTGTGAAGCCATGAGGAACTTTGGCCCTGATGAATCTTTTATGCTTGAGCTCGGCAATCAGCACAATCTTTTTCAAGGGAAAAATACCTACACCGCAAGCGAATTGGCTGATCATTATGGGAAACTGGCGGATCAACTCGCAGACCGCTTTGACCAACGTAATGGCAATCACAACTTTCGCAATCAGTTAATGTCCCTTTAGCTGGGAATAGCTGCAGAAATCCCTGATTTCCGTGATGAAATTCAGTTGTTATGAAGGCTATCTTTGTGTAAATGAGCATTAAATACTGAAATATAACGACAAAATAGATCAATATGATTAAACAATTTATTACAGGCATGTTGACCGCAGCGGTTTTGACTATGTCAAGTTGTGGTTCGGGAGAAAAAGATCCTGCAGCATACAACAATTCAATTATTACCGTGATCAACAGTAGTGAAAAACATGTGACAGACATGAATGCCGCCATGAATGGCTCCGATTATACGAAAGCCGAACAGGTCCGCGCAGATTGGGAAAAATCTTTGAATAATGATATCAAGAAAGTCGAAGATCTGGGAGATTTCAAAGGCGATGCGACATTCCAAAAAGCAGTTCTTGATGGCTTAAATGGGTATAAAAAAATCGTTACGGAGGATTATCCGAAATTGATTGAACTCCGAAAAAATAAGACACCTGATGCTGCTAAAGAGTCTGCATTGCTTGAAAATATCAATAAAGCGTTTGAAAATATGAGCAATGGTGTCAATCAAGCATCCACAGCATTTGAAAGTAAATATAAAAGTTAATCTTTTTGCAAAAGCAATCAGTTAAGCCACATCACCGAAAATGATGTGGCTTTGTTTTTTGCAGTACAGCTGTTGTTGCTTGAGAAATACGGCTGTATCGACTTGTATTGTTAGGGATCGTTTTTAGGGACCCTAAAATCTTTGCACGATATTGTAGGAGTGCGCCTAGTAAAACAAAATGCTAACAAACGTTAAAACTCCGAAGGCCGAACTTGAATTTCATATTTTTATGTAGTTTTACATGAAGCTTGGACGGAGAGTGCCAAGTATATCATTAATACAATCAAAATAGGTTAATAGGTGCATAAGCTATTGACAAATACAGAGTCCAATGAAAGCCATATCAATTTTAACTGCCGTGATTTTGTCTTCCTGTGTAGGGATCTCGATCACAGCTCACGCACAGGAAGTCGCCAAAAATTTAGACTACTTAGTGCTTATGAATGCAGATACCCTTTATGGGAAAATCTCCTCTGTAAAAGATCAAAAACTCAAATTTGAGAATCAGCAAAAAGAAAAGTTAACGTTTGAGCCAGGCGATATCTATCGTGTATATTGGCAATCCAAAAAGAAAGTTTATGCGCCCTCTTATGTAGAAGATGGACTAGAAGTGGTGCCTGGAACATCTCCAAAGATGTATCGAATTCAGAAGGGGCTCAATCAAAATCCCACTTTCGCAGAAGTACTGGCTGATGGAGAAATTATTGCATATTATGTTTCGGAAACGAAGGTCAGTGGTGGAGCCGGGATAGCTATTGGTGGTGGTGCAGGTACGATGGGAAATATCATGGTCAATAAATATAAACATGCTTATGCATTGAAAAAATCAACTGGCGAGGTCATTGAAATCAATAGCAACCATAATGGGTGGTTTAGTGATGTGAAAAAGAAAAGACCCATTACTTTTGGTAAATTGATCAATGACGAACCGGAGTTGTTTGCTGAGTTTGAAAATGAAAAAAAGTATGATTATGATCTTTTTATTAAATACATCATGCGATATAACGAATTACAAAAATCGAAGAGCTCTCCGGAATCAACAGAGCGATTGTTTATTTATTAAAACGAATTTATGATACTTACCATCTTTATTATATTGACTATAGTCGCAGCCTATGGCTTTTGGTTGCTATTTGAAAAGGCAGGGCGCAAAGGCTGGGAGGGAATTGTGCCAGTCTATAGTCAGTGGATCCAATCGCGTATACTCGGTAAGAAGACCTGGCAGCTTATCCTTTTGCTTGTTCCGATCGTCAATGTTTTTGTTTTTTATAATCTCTACCTTGATTTTATTCATTGTTTTGGAAAAAGAAGATTTTGGGAAAACTGCGCCGCGGTGTTGGTTCCGTTTATCGTACTGCCACTTTGGGGAAGAGATAAAAACGTGCAATTTCTGAATGGGCTATATGCCAAAAATCTGAAAGCAGCGCATGCCGAAGGTCGCGTGGCGACAAAGGAATCTGAACTGGAAATTTCTCATGAATCGTATATAGACTATAAGAAGAAATATCCCTATAAAAAATCGATGGTACGAGAATGGGCGGATGCGATTGTTTTTGCGACTGTCGCTGCAACTTTGATTCGTGGTTTTTTATTGGAGGCATTTATGATTCCTTCGGGGTCTATGCAACAGTCTCTCCTCATTGGAGATTATCTTTTTGTCAGTAAACTAAATTACGGCCCCCGTATTCCAAATACACCTATAGCCTTTCCTTTTGCACATCATACGATGCCATTAGTAGGAGGAAAAGCATTCTCCGAACTCATTAAAATTCCTTACAAACGATTGCCCGGATTTCAAGAAATAAAACGGAATGATGTGATCGTTTTTAATGCACCTGCTGGTGATACCGTTGCTGTTGAAAATCAAGACCTGCCCTATTATGACTTGGTGCGTAGCATGGGACGTGAAGCAGTACATCAACAATTTACAATTCAGACCCGCCCAGTCGATAAACGCGAACATTTAATTAAACGCTGCGTGGGAATGCCTGGGGATAAAATTAGCATGACAGAAGGAGTATTGTTTGTGAACGACAAACCAGGTTTTGTAGCCCCGGAAAGCCAGATGGATTATACCGTGATCACAGATGAGGCAGGTCTGGACGAACAGCGCCTAAGAGATATGGGAATAGAAGTCTCTGCTATTCAGCCCGGCGTTTATGTAATCTTTTTAACGAAAGATCAGGCAGCCATGGTGAAATCCTGGTCTAATGTCAAATCCATGCAAATGAACTTGCGTAAACCTGGGGAAGCCGAAGCAAATACCTTTCCGAACGACCCACAATACAAATGGAATTATGATAATTTCGGCCCCTTTGTTATTCCTCGAAAGGGCATGACTATTCCACTGAATGCACAGACATTGCCGCTCTATGAGCGAGCCATACGGGTGTATGAAAATAACCTGTTGGAAAAGAAAACGGATGGGCTTTATATCAATGGAAATCGAACAGATTCCTACACCTTTAAAATGGATTATTATTGGATGATGGGAGATAATAGGCACAACTCGCTCGATGCGAGGGATTGGGGATTTGTTCCTGAGGATCATATTGTCGGAAAAGCATTATTTACCTGGATGAGCTGGAACGCAAATGGCAATGGGCTTTCCAAAATACGGTGGAATAGAATTTTTAAAGGTATCCATTAAAAAAGAAAGGATATTAAAAAGAAAAAGGGGAAATGATTACTATAATTATTTCCCCTTTTATTTTTTAGTCATTCTAGAAATGCAGTGAAAAGCCTATCCTTGCGCTGAAAGCATTGATGCCATCGGCATTGTCGTTTAAGCCATGATCATAATGTACTGCCGGCTCGCGAGCGCTAAAAATAATAAGACCAAATGGCGAACAAGAAAAATCAAAAAATATTGCTTGTTGATATACCGTATTAATAATCGCTATTTCCTTTCGATATAACCTGTGTAGATCAATCAGTTAAGGATGTAATTACTTGGGATTTAAGTGTATTATTATTTTTTATAACTACCTAATTTGCAGCGTTTTACACTTTATTTTAGTTGTTTTTTTGATTTGATCGAATTAATTTAGCTTCCATAAATAACCCAATTAACAATTATTTGAACGCTAAATTTCCATAAATTATGGCCAAACAATTAACGCTCCTGATTACAAGTGTACTTGCATGTACCTATATGGCAAATGCACAAAATCGGACAGTCAGTGGTACTGTAGTGGATAGCCAAGGGAAGCCAATTCCACAAGTATCTATCAAACTGAAAAATCGTTCTGGGGGAACGACAACGGATGACCAGGGGAGGTTCTCTATTGCGGTCTTTCCTAAGTCTACGCTTGTATTGTCAAGTGTGGGCTTTCTGAATAAGGAGCAGGACGTCGATGGACAGACAACGTTGAATATAACCATGGACTCGGGCAATACCGAATTGACCGAAGTTGTTGTCATCGGTTATGGAACCGCTTCCCGGAAGGATGTCACGGGCTCCATTGCAAGTGTAAAAGCTGAACAGCTTGAAAACGAGAACCCGCAGAGTGTTGCGGATCTGCTAAAAGGGAATATCGCAGGTCTTAGCGTCTCACAAAATACTTCTGCGAAGGGAGGCGGAGATCTATTGGTGCGTGGTAAAACCACGCTCAGTGCCTCGACTTCACCACTGATCGTATTGGATGGGATCATCTACAATGGTCAGCTTTCTGATATTAACCCCAATGACATACAAACCATAGATGTTCTGAAGGATGCGAGCTCATTGGCTGTTTATGGTGCTAAAGCTGCTACAGGGGTAGTTGCCATTACCACCAAAAAAGGAACAAGCGATAAACCCGTGTTGACGGCGAATACCAACTGGGGATTAGCGACACTAGCGCGTAATCAACGTGTTTACGATGGCCCTGGTTTTCTGAAATGGCGGGCAGATGTGGGAAGAGCTGGTGGTACAAGGCCATCCTATTTCTATGACGATCCGCGTAACCTCCCTTCCGACGTGACATTTGATCAATGGCTTTCTGGGGGAAATAAAGATTTGGATCCAGTAGATATTTGGTTAGATAGGCTTGGTCTAGTGGCGAATGAAAAAGCCAATTATATGGCGGGTAAGACCATAGATTGGTACGATGAGATCTTTAGAACAGGAATTCGTCAGGATCATACGGTAAGTATGAGCGGAAGAAAGGAAGATGTCAATTACTACATGTCGGTTGGGTATAACAAAAATCAAAATCTGATCGAAGGTGGTGAATTCAGTACATTTCGGGCACGATTGAATCTCGAGGGTAAGGTGACGAACTTTCTGCGTATGGGGGCCAATGTGCAATATGCTGATCGCGACGAGGGAGCAATTGAGGCCGACTGGGCACAGTTAACAAATCTATCGCCTTATGGTGATAAATACAATGCGGATGGTACATTAAGAAGGATTCCGACCGATGATAGCGGATTGAATGCCCGTAATCCTTTTCTAAATATGACCTACAATGACCGGATGAACAAGCAGAATACCCTTTTTGCAAGTCTCTTTGCAAAAGTGAACTTGCCTTTTGGTATTACTTATCAGTTCAACTTTAGTCCCGGGATTGATATGTATCGTACCTTCAACCATAACTCCTCAGCAAATCCCAATGTGACTATTGCTGGAGGCTCGGCAAGTCGTGATCAGGAAACGCGTTATAATTGGCAGATCGATAATCTCCTGAAATGGAACCGGAAATTTGCTGAAATCCACAATGTGGATGTAACCCTTTTGGCAAATTCTGAAAAATATCAGACTTGGTGGACGCAGGCGGCCAATCAAGGTTTTGTCCCCGGGGACTATCTTGGCTATCATAATCTGGCCAGTGGTAATCTGCCTACCGTCAATAGCGAGGATAAAGTATATACCGGGGACGCCCTAATGGCTCGGGTTAATTATAGTCTTATGGATCGCTATAATTTGACTTTATCGGTGCGTAGGGACGGGTACTCGGTGTTCGGAGTCAATAGTAAGAGAGCGACTTTTCCGGCTGTAGCTGGAGCCTGGACCTTCTCGGAGGAATCGTTTATGAAAAATCTTTCCTGGCTAAACTTCGGTAAACTTCGACTTTCATATGGTATCAACGGTAACAGGGATCTTCGTAATCCAGATAATGGAACTGTCGATCCTTATGCCGCTTTATCGCAACTGACGGTCAATAAATACCAGACCGTCGACGCCAACGGTACACCGGCTGAGGTCAATACAGTAGTGGTCGGTTCGCGAATGGGAAATGAAAATCTCAAATGGGAGCAAACCACCTCACTCAATGCAGGATTGGATTTTTCAATTTTCAAGGATCGAATCAGCGGCTCAGTAGATGTGTATAGTAAAAGGACAAATGATCTATTGGTTAAACAAACGCTTTCCAGTGTATCAGGCTACCAATTTGTTTATTCCAATTTGGCAGAGGTGAAAAATAAAGGACTCGAAGTCAGTTTGACAAGTCGCAATATTGTCGACGGAAATGTCAAATGGAATTCCAATTTTATTCTCTCCTTGAACCGAAATAAGATTTCACGTCTTGCAACACCAAATAATGACCCCGGCAACGGTTGGTTTATAGGACAGGATATCGATGTCATATGGGATTATAAAGTATTGGGCGTATGGCAGGAAAATGAGATCGAGGAGGCTAAAAAGTATACAAAAGCAAGTATTCGTCCCGGGGATTTTAAATTAGAGGATGTAAACGGTGATTATGTCTATAATGATGAAGACAAGCAATTTATAGGTTACACTTCCCCACGTTTTACTTGGTCCTTACGGAATGAGTTTAACTTATTTAAGAACTTCGACTTTTCATTTCAGTTGATTTCTAATTGGGGTCAGAAAAAACAATTTAATCAGGCGAAGAACAATCCCGGAAGTGTGGGCTTTATGCGTTCAACGTCTTACGTTCAACCGTATTGGACGCCCGAAAATCCGAGCAACGACTATGCGCGCTTAGGAAGCGGCGCGAACGGAACAAGTTTCAATGTGTATTGGAAAAATAGTTTTATACGTCTGAACAATATATCGCTGGCCTACTCTCTGCCGAAAACGGTGTCAGAACGACTTAAAGTAAGAAACCTGAAAGTATATATGAACGTCAACAATGCTGCGGTATATGCACCGGTTTGGAACTATTGGGATCCACAGAACGACGGTCCTACGCCACGATATTATACACTAGGTTTGAATGTATCTCTTTAATTAAAACGAAGAAAATGAAGAAAATAAATATAAAAGTAGCTGCCGTTTTTGCGTCAATCACCTTGTTGGCTGTCCATGGATGCAAAAAGAGCTTTTTGGACTCCGATCAGCTATCGCAGTACTCTCCGGATAATCTAAACAATGTCGATGCTCTTAAAGGTGTATTGAACGCTTTGGGTAAAGCTGCTCGGGGCGAATTTTTTGGTGATGCTGCTCCCATGTTGACCGAATCTATCTTCTCGGATGTTGCTGTGGAAGGAACAACAGACAAGGCAACACCGGCTCAGAACCTTGTTTCGTTGATTACACCAGATGCCAACCTCAATAGTGACGACTTCAATAAAATTGGTTGGTATTGGACCAATTTTTTCGCTGCAGTCCGGTCTGCTAATACGGTGATTAGTAATATCGATCGCCCAACATATAGTTCAGAGGCGCAGAAAAATGAGATTTTGGGTGCTGCTTATTTCTACCGCGCTTATTTTTATTATCGATTGGTGCACGAATTTGGCGATGTACCGCTACAGTTGAAAGATCTTTCGGCTCCGAAATATGATTTTTACTCAACCAAAAGAGAGGTTATCCTGAAAAAGATGAAAGAAGACCTGGAGTTTGCACAGCTTTGGGTTAAAGATGGTGTTAATAAAGGGGAAGTGACAAATGGGGCCGTCAATCACCTATTGACAAAAATAGATCTCGCATTGGGAGACTTTGACGGAGCTATTGCTGCTGCCAGTAGAGTTATTGACGGTGGTAAATACACCCTGATGAAAAACCGCTTTGGTAGTACCGCGGCAGACCAATCTAAAAATGTCGTATGGGATTTACACCGCATGGACAACAAAGCAATCCCTGCAAATAAAGAGGCTTTGTTTCTGGTGATTGATCGACAAACGCTGCAAGGCCGTACGGATCTTGGTTCTCAATTGATGCGGAATACAGTCCCAGCTTGGCATTTTGCCAACTTAAAAATCCCACAAGGCGGACTGCAAGCCATTGTGGATGCTGTGAGCGCAGAGATCCCGCTGACACGGATGTATGGTCGTGGCATCGGTCGCTATCGCGGTACGTACTACAGTACCAAAGAAATATGGACAGATCAGACAGATTATCGCCATGCAAAGGGAATGTGGATGGATATGACGGATCTTGTTTACAATAATCCGGCAATCAAAGCCTCAAAAGATCCCGAAATCAGTAAACTTTATGGTCAGCCGATCCAGCAGTTTACAAAAGAAAATATCAATAAAGTGTTTACCAATGGTTCGTTGGATACCATTCGTCACTGGTTTGGATGGCCTCATTACAAGGTTTTCATCAATTCAACCAATCAATTTGCCGAGGATCCAAATTGGAATCCACCGCGCGGAACCAACACGGACTGGTATGTCTTTCGCTTGGCCGAAACATACTTGTTGCGTGCAGAAGCCTATGTATGGAAGGGCCAGCAGGCACAGGCTATGGCAGATATCAATGCCGTTCGGGGAAGAGCAAATGCTGCGCTACTGCAAAATGCGGCAAAAGTTACCATCGGTACCGTATTGGATGAAAGGGCACGAGAACTCTTTTGGGAAGAAGCACGCAAGTCAGAGTTGACACGTATTGCTTATATTTTTGCGCAGACCGGCATCCCTGCTTATAATGGCAAAACATATAGCATGGCCAACTTCTCGCAAAGCAATTTCTTCTACGACCGTATTATTGAAAAAAATTCCTTCTATCGCGATAAGGTTCCTACTGTACAGGGGGTACATTATGAGATTGCTCCATACCATGTGCTGTGGCCTGTACCTGCATCCGCGCAACGGTTTAATACCAATGGGATGATCAATCAGAACCAGGGTTATGCCGGTGCAGAAAACAATGTGCCGCCGCTCGATAAGATTGTTGATTAGCTGTGGAGGTCAGGTCGTAAAAGAGCACTATACGCTTTCTGATAATTTTGTTATTTTGACCTTCTAAAAACCGGATAGGATCCGTATCCAAATACGAATGCCTATCCGGTCATAAATAACCAAAAGAAAGAGGTGAGACGAGCTATGTATACTGTAAAAAGGATGAAAATACGCGGATTTGCGCTATTGCTATTGTTATTCCAAATGGGTTTGCTATTTGGTCAAAAGCCTATTGCGCTATTGCCCGGTACAGCCGAACATATTTTTAAGACCACAGAAGTATACTATATTGAAGATAGTACCAATGCACTGTCATTTGCAGAAATAAGATCGGCGGAACACGCAGAACAATTTAAACCTAATGAGCGATACTATCCAAAAAATTTCAACCGGTCCTCAACGTATTGGTTTAGGGTGCGAATGTCTTTTGATCAACACATATCCCGTGACCGGATTATCGAACTTTTCGATCAGACTGCCGACATGGTGGAAGCATTTATTCCAAATGGAACGGGCGGTTTTGTCCATTATCAGGCCGGCGCTTCGATCGATTTCGAGAATAGGCAATTTATGCACAAGAATTTTGAATTTCTAATTCCTGCATTGCAGAAAGGTACTTACGAGGCTTATTTTAAGGTACGATCAAGACAGATGGTCAATGTAATTTTGGTCTATCGTACCTTAGATCGTTTTGTTCAATATACGCTGACTGAATATTTTACGTTCGGCCTGTTCTATGGGATGATTATTCTGTTTAGTTTCAATAATTTACTCATGTATTTTGCTGTCAGAGGGCGCCAATACCTGTATTATGTTCTCTATATCTTGTGTGTAGGACTATACGAGATGTCTTCGGATGGTATTGCTTTTCAGTACCTATGGCCCGAAAATCCCTGGTTCAATCAATACGCAACAGCAGTTTTTGTCTGCTGTGTCAGCGTTTTTGCCTTGTTATTTACGAAATCCTTACTGCATGTAAAGCAAAAAGAGCCTAAATTGAATCGTTTGTTGGATTTGGTCATTATTTTGAGAATAGTATTCTTTCTGTACTGCTTAGGTTTTAACCAGAACTGGTTTATCTACAAATTTGTTGAGATCGTTCCATTGTCAGTTGCCTTTTTTTCGGGGATATGGCTTTGGAAGAAAAACTATCGTCCAGCCCGGTATTTCGTGCTTGCTTATACGTTTCTTTTCCTCGGCTTTGTGTTGAAGGTAATCTATGTATTGGGCTATGCGCGTTTCCTGCCCAGTTCGATCGGGCATTATAGCATCACATTTGGCTTTGTCCTGGAGATGACTTTTCTCTCATTCGCAATTCATGATAAAGTTCGGCTCTTGAAAAGCAAGAAAGAGCGGGCGCAAAAGAGAGTTATTGAACAGATGCAGATCAACGAGAAACTCCAGGAGAAGCACAACAGAGATCTTGAACGGAAAGTGCAGGAGCGCACGCTGGAAGTGATACAGAAATCAAAAGAACTACTTGAAAAATCCGAAATTATTAACGATCAGAATCGCGAACTGAAAGAGATGAATAGCCTGTTATGGGCTCAGTCGGAAGAGATTGGCCGGATGAACCAGTTGTTGACAAAGGATAATAAAAACCTACAGACCAATATTGAACGGATTACAGATGATCGGGTGCTTTCCAAGGAAATGAATTTTGAAGAATTTGGGGTAAAATATCCAGATAAGGAGACCTGTTATAAGGTCTTGTCCGAGTTGAAATGGAAAAAAGAATACCGTTGTATAAAATGTGGGTACGATAACTATTGTGCCGGTAAAACACCCTATAGCCGAAGATGCACCAAGTGTACCTATGAAGAATCTGTATTGAACAATACGATTTTTGAAAATGTACGTATTCCAATTAATAAAGCTTTTTATCTGGTTTATCTCGTCCATTTCCATCAGGGCGATATCTCTTCCTATAAGCTTTCGCAGAAATTGGGTATTCGGCAGAGTACCTGCTGGAATTATGCAAGCAAGGTAAAAGACATCCTGACAACAAGCGGTAAAAAACATAAAAAAAAATGAAAAATCAGGTTGGACGAGATTGGTGCTGCAGGCACTGGATCGACCAACATAAATGCTATACATGAATATTATATTTAAGCAACTCATCAGCCTAGGCTATATCGCCTGTCTATTTTTCTCTTCGAGCGTACATGCGCAAACCGTACTAGATGGAAGAGTTTCAGTTGATTTCTCGTCAAACTGGAAATTCAGGAAGGAGGAATCTTCCACAGACCGTATAGTTAAACAAAAACAACGGGAAGAGATTGTTGATCTACCGCATACCTGGAATATAGCTGATGTCATGGACGATACGCCAGGCTATTATCGTGGTGCCACCCAATATCAAAACACCCTCTATTGGAAAACCGTCTGGCAAACTAAACGAATAGTACTTCATGTAGGGGCCGCCAATCAGGAAGCAACCGTGTTTGTCAATGGTAAACAGGTGAAAGCGCATATTGGCGGTTATACGGCTTTCAATGTCGACATTACAGACTATCTCAATCGAAGAGTAAATGGAAAAAATACGATAGTCATTCAAGTCACCAATCGCTTCAACCAGGATATCGCGCCATTAAGTGGCGATTTTACTTTTTTTGGAGGTATTTACAGAAAAGTGTCTTTGCTGCTGTTGGATCAGATCCATTTTGCAGATCCAGTTTACGGAAGTAGTGGTTTGCGCGTAAATACAAAGATTGATTCCTCAGAAAATGCGACGATTAATCTTGACGGAGTTATTCAGAATGCTTCAGCATCACAACAAGCTATTGTGATTGAAACTACGCTTGTGGATGCCGATGGAGTGGCGGTAAAAAAAGTACAGCAGAAAGAAAATCTAAAACCTCATTCACAGCACAATTTCCAATTGAACATAGCTGAAATTGAGCATCCAAAATTGTGGTCGCCAGACTTGCCGTACTTGTATCGTTTGATAACGCGGATTTATAATTCCAAGGGCCGACAGCTGGACCAGCTGGATAATTCCGTTGGTTTCCGCTGGTTTTCATTCAATCCCGAAAAAGGCTTTTTCTTAAACGGGAAACCACTAAAATTAGTAGGAGCCAGCCGGCACCAGGATTTTAAAGGTATGGGCAATGCTGTTCCCGATAGCCTACAAGTACAGGATCTTGTGAAATTAAAAGCGATGGGCGGTAACTTCCTGCGCGTGGCACATTATCCACAGGATCCTGCCGTATTGAAAGCCTGTGACAGCTTGGGCTTGTTGGCATCGGTGGAAATTCCGCTTGTAAATGAGATTACCGAAAGTCCAACTTTTGCAGCTAATAGCTTTCAGATGCAGAAGGAGATGATTAGACAATATTTTAACCATCCGAGTATCATTATCTGGGGTTATATGAACGAAATCTTTCTCCGGCCCCATTTTCCAAAAGATAAGGAACGTCAGGAAAAATATTTTAAATCAGTGGTATCATTGGCGGAAAAACTGGAAGCGCTCACACGAGCCGAAGATACTACACGCTATACGATGATCGCCAATCATGGAAACTTTGATCTCTATCATCGGACGGGGCTGACCAAGGTTCCTATGCTTGTGGGCTGGAATTTGTATCCGGGCTGGTATGGTGGCAAAATTGCAGATTTTGGCAAGCAGTTGGAACATATTCATCAACAGCTGCCCGAGAAACCTTTATTGGTAACTGAATATGGAGCAGATGCCGACTATCGAATACATTCGGATAAACCAGTTCGTTTCGACAAAAGTATTGAATATGCCATTAGGTACCATCAGGGCTATCTCAATGACATCCTACAGAAAGCATTTGTCGCTGGCGGGGTGGCATGGAATTTATCCGATTTTAATTCGGAGACCAGGGAGGAAAGCATGCCACATATCAATACCAAAGGATTGCTGACCTGGGACCGGAAAGCAAAGGATAGCTATTTTCTATACCAAGCTTATCTCAAGAAAGCCCCTTTTGTAAAAATAGGAGGTACTTTTGGAAAAAAATGGGCTTTAAGGGCCGAGCCGGACCGAGCATTGATAGGATCCGGATGGCTAAAGCTGCCCATATTCAGTAATGCTGATTCGGTGGAACTCCTGCTGGATGGTATGTCGTTGGGCGTAAGCAAGCCTGTGGATCGGATGATATTATGGCCTGTAAACCTAAGCCGTGGATCACACGCTGTGAAAGCCCAGGCTTTCCATAACGGAAAATTAAGTTCAGTCGATGAAACTGTAATGGATTGTGAGGTATTGCCCTATGATCTGAAGAAGGATAGTGACTGGCAAGAACTCCGCATCAATGTTGGCGACAATCGAGAATACATAGATTCCTTGGGAAATCGGTGGTTCCCAGACCAGCCTTATGAAAGGGGAAGCTGGGGTTATTTAAAGGGCGAAAAATATCGTCTGAAAAATACAGGGCGTGAAAACCTGGGGACCGATGTAAATATTAGAGGTACAGGAGATGACCCGCTCTTCCAAACACAATTACAGGGACTGGAATCCTACCGATTTGATCTGCCTAATGGCAATTACGAGGTCGAGTTATTTTTAGCCGAATTGGATGGCTCGAATGACAAGGAAAATCTCTTATATGATCTTGAACAGCGAGAGAAGAAACAGGAGCAAAAGGGGATGGATCGCATTTTTGATATTCGCATTGGAGGCCATGCTCTTGCTACGGATTTAAATGTGTTGCGTGAAGTCGGGGCTTTTAGCGTGCTTCGTCGAAAATTTCCAGTGAAAGTGCACAGCGACGGTAACTTGGTGATTTCCTTTATTCCTAAGAAAGGTGAACCGATGCTGAATGCGATCCGACTTAAAAAGATAAACCAGTCAGTCAACCCATAAAAAATGAAATTTATGCAGCCATTTAGAAACTATATCAAGCCTATTATCGCATTGTTGATGATACAACACGCATTTGCAAAAACTAGCTATAAGCTAAGTAAACCAGTCTATGCTGGGGTGCAAGGAACTTCATTAACCGCCGTCGTGACACATCAACCTGATCCAAGCGAGCTCGCGAAAAGTCCAAATGGCCTAAGGAAAACGACCGCGGCAAAAGCCAGGGCGCAAACTGCTGTTGTGAAAGATAAATCCAAGGTAGGTAGTCCCGAAGTCTTCATCCAAAAGGGGCGAATATGCCTTAACTTTAGTAAACGGCTGACCGATAAAGAGATAAAAGGGCCCTTTCTTATCCGACGGAGCCAGGGCAGGTTGGGCGATTATCAAACTATTGCCAAAGTCACACAGCCCAAATTTGTGGATCAAGTGCTCGTAGGTAGTCCATACGACTATTATTATGAGATCCAGACCGTAAAAGGAGAGTTTGTTGCACGTTTGAGTTTAGAACTTCAGCTGTTTGGTGAAAATACATTTGTTTATAGTCCAACAGATAATAAGGCACGTGTCGGCAATGAAATCAATCAGCTCCATGAAAAGATGTTTGGTAAAGAATTTAGTCCCAATCGTTATGCATTGCTGTTCAAATCGGGAGATTACAAAGAGGCAGGGCTATTGAAGATTCCTTTTTATGTGCAGATTGCTGGCTTGGGCAAAGTGCCTTATGATGTTGCGATTTCAAATATACACACGCCACCTCATCTTGCCGATGGGAATGGGACATGTACATTCTGGCGTGCTGCTGAGAATCTGTCTGTCATTGGTCCGGAGAGCTATGAGGAAGAACAAACTTTTAAATGGGCGGTTTCCCAAGCCGCCCCCTTGCGTCGTATTTATTCCACACGGGTGGTGCGCAATCAATGGGCAAATGGATGGGTTAGTGGTGGTTATACCGCAGACTGCTATTTTGAAGCAGCAGCAGGTTCCAAAAATCAACAGCAGTGGTATACACGAAACTCATTTCTAAACAAAGGAAGAGGGAAGTTTGAAGAAATTAAATACAATTATTGTTTTCAGGGGGTCGATTTTGGACCTTCTGTTGATAAGAATAGCTATCAAAATAATTGGGCAACAGGGGGCAACGTGACGGTCATTCCAACAACACCCGTGATTCGTGAAAAGCCCTTTGTGTTTTTTGATAAAGATGGACGTTATAAGGTGTTTCGACCAGCATTAAAACATAATCATACAGGCGTATCCTATACACGGGACAATATGGGGGCGGGAGATATCATTGATGTGGAGAAGGAGTTTTATGTCGTCAAACCTGGTGATTCGGCAGCGGAGATGAACCGACAGTTAGGGAATGGCAAGCATTTGCTGATTACACCTGGGATGTATGAGTTATCCGAACCCCTTCATGTCAGCAAGGCCAATACCATCATACTTGGACTTGGGTTAGCCACATTGATACCCGGCTCAGCAAATCCGCAGACGGCAATTGACGTTGATGATGTTGCAGGTGTCACTGTTGCCTCATTGATGTTTGATGCGCATTATAGTTCGCATAGTTTGATTCAGGTCGGGCAGGAAAAGAGCGGAATAAGACATGACAGTAACCCAACCCTGTTGGCAGATCTATTTCTGCGTATTGGCGGATTTCGGGCCGACAAAGTTCATGTGGACCAATCGGTTATTGTCAATAGCAATGATGTGATCGGTGATCACTTTTGGATATGGCGAGCTGATCATGGGGTGAAAGGTAGTGTTGGCTGGGATATTAATACGACACGCAATGGCTTGGTGGTTAATGGAGACTATATGACTATGTATGCCTTGTTCAATGAACATTTTCAGGAGTATCAAACCTATTGGACCGGTAATCATGGCCGCACCTATTTCTTTCAATGTGAAAGCCCTTATGATGCGCCGAATCAGGCGGCCTATCGAAGTGAGCATGGAACGCGTGACGGATATGCGGCCTATAAAGTTGCCGATGCGGTACAGCAACATGAGGCCTATGCTTTTGGGATATATGATGTGCTGGTCAATCCGATTCGCATTGAAAGTTCGGTGGAAGTGCCGGTAAAACCTGGTATTAAGCTCAAACATATCTGTAACAACAGCTTGTCCAGTGGTCCCAATCGCGGCTATGGCTATGTGATCAATCAAGTGGGAAAAAGTACCTATAATACCTGGCGCGATAACCGGACGTATGTGGTGGAGTTTCCTTAAGGGCCAATTTCCGAATCAACTAATTGTTTTAAAAAAATAGCGCTTTCGATAGGATGGCGCTATTTTTAGTTTATTAGGCACTTTGTCTTCTTTTTTCGGATGCTTTTTTGATAATAAATGGACTAATCTGGAAGATCAAATCCTAATTTAACCTCTTAGTCAATAGACATTCTGTTTTATATTAGTTGTATTAATTAAGTCATCGAAAAGTTCGTAGATATTTTGGTTTGTATTGATTAATTTTTAAGACCATTGAGTATTTAGGCTTCATATTGTTATTAACTAATAGGATATATTGCTATGCCTTCGAATCGTGTATTGTTTGTTGTTATTTGTCGCCCGTTTTTGCAGTTGTTGTTTTAAGATGACGTTTAAATAAGCCTAATATGATCTGTTACTGATACAAATTCAACTTTTTGTAAAATTTACTCAAACGATTGCGTAAAAGTAGCGCAATCGTTTGACTGTGTTATTTGGAAATTTAATATTCTAATAGTTATTTATTTGTCTCTTCTTTTTTGTGGCGTCAAGATTTTTGATCTACCTTCACTTCACTAACACTAAATTAATATGAAGAGAATTCTACCGATTATTATTCTCGTGGTGATGTCCTATTTTCATGTTTTCGGTCAAACAATTCCTGTGGAAGGGACTGTTCGAGATGCAAATGGGCAGCCGTTGGCGGGCATGACCGTCACAGAGCGAGGAACAACGAATCAAGCGTCGACAAATCAGCAAGGTTCGTTCACTTTGGCTGTAAAAAGCCTTCCCGTAACATTGGTTTTTTCTGGTGTCGGCTTTAAAAGGCAGGAAGTCCATGTGACAACAAAACAGGCTCCAGCCGCAGTCCTTCAAAAAGATGACTCCTTCTTAGGAGAAGTTGTGGTTGTTGGATATCAAAAGCAGTCTGTTAAAAAAACGACTAGTGCTGTTCAGGTTATTTCAGGCCGGACAATTGAAGATTTGCCAGCACCGAGTTTCGAGAGCTTGTTGCAAGGAAGGGTCGCAGGTGTCAATATCCAAAACTTTACAGGAGAACCTGGAGCTAGGAATACGTTTACTGTGCGTGGTAATACCACTATTTCCCCCGATCTGAATAGTGAGGTCGACTTGGCAAATACAATGAGCTCTCCGCTATATATTATTGATGGGATGCCACTATCAGTCTCTGACTTAGGTGGTTCATCAGCTACAGGAACCAATTATATTGCGGGTATCAATATCAATGATATTGAAAGTATTGTTGTACAGAAAGATGCTGCAGCGACAGCGGTATGGGGTTCTCGTGGTGCTAATGGGGTTATTGTGATCAAAACAAAACAGGGCCGGGTAGGAAAGCCATCAATTAGAGCATCCTATTACAGGGGAATTACGGAAAGGCCGCAATTGCAAAGAACCTTAGGGGGAGCTACAGAAAGAAGGACAAAGATGGATATTCTAAGTCAATATGCTTCATGGGCTCAGATGGGTGGATTTACGCAGCCCTTAACAGACAGTTTGAATAGTAGCTACAATAATGCAACGGATTGGCAAGATTTGTTTTATACAACAGGAAATATTGATAACGCAGATGCGAGTATTGCAGGTGGAAGCGAGTCTGTTAATTACAGATTGTCAGCTGGTTACTATAATGAGGATGGTGTTGTGCGTAATACCGGATTTAAGCGGTACTCGATAAGAGGCAATTTTGGGTTTACGCTTTCGCCAATTATCAAATCGGATTTTATGGTGTCTGCAGCGAGAATAAATCGCAAACGTGGACTTGGTAGAGGGATTGACCAGGTCGTTCCGGTAAATCAAGGGGAGATGCCTTCATCTTTCGTGGGGCTTGGTCAGGCAGATTATGATTTCTACTTAGGACAATATGATAAGTTGACAGATGATAATCAGACCGATAATATCAATATTTTTTCAAAAACGTATGTCGATATCATAAAGGGATTGCAATATTCATTAGAGGGTTCTGTTCAGGCAAATATGGATAGTAGAAATCAATTTCAGCCTCGTGAACTTAATCAAGGGATCAACTATGCTGCATCAACGGGGAGAAATGCCTATACCTATAATATTGCGAACGTATTGAATTATGTAAAAACATTTAATGAAAAACATACGATTAATGTAACGGCACTACAATCGTTTCAATATGATAAGCAGTTGTCCCATAAAACAGAGGGATACAATCTGCCTACAGACGATATTCATGTAATCCAAGGTGTTGCAACAAAAGATTTAATAGCAAGTACAAACAAGGTGGAGTCTGGGCTTCTATCTTATATGGGACAGTTTTCCTATGATTACAAATCCCGTTATATTTTTAATGCATCTTGGCGTTCAGATGCTTCATCAAGATTTGGTGTTAATACCAAATGGGGTTCTTTTCCTGCATTATCAGCGGCTTGGGTGATTTCCGATGAGAATTTTATGAAAAAATTTGATTGGGTTAATATGCTTAAATTGAGGGGAAGCTGGGGTAAATCAGGAGTCCTTCCGGAAGATTTTTATGCACCTTATAACGTTTGGGCCTTGTCATCGGATACATATAATGGAACTACATTCGCGGTGCCATCATTTAAAAAACCGTTGACATTAAAAAATCTGACATGGAATAAATCTGAGCAAACAAATATTGGATTTGACTTGGGGCTTTTCAATGATCGTTTAACAGTGACGTTCGATGCTTATCGAAAAATTTTGAAAGATCCAATTATGGGTTTCTCATTCCCATATTACACAGGTTACACAAAGTTGTCGTTTAACGTGCCAATGACGGTTTATAATGAAGGGATTGACCTGACTATTATGACAAGAAATCTGTCTAAAACGAGCGTATTGCAGTGGAACACGAACCTAAATATGACTTTTAACAAAAATAGAATCGGTTCACTGCCATTTGGTAACCGTAGTTTCTATGCAGATTCCAGAGGTTATAATCAACAATTGTTGTATACGGTAGGAAGTCCAATTTATCGATGGGCTCAAATGATCTATCAGGGCGTGTATTCGCATCAAGATCAAATACCGGTCAATCCTGTAACTGGAAAACCTATCACTGTTTTTAAAGGGAATTATCCTGTTAAGCCAGGATATCCGAATTGGGCAGATGTGAATCAAGATTGGGATACTTGGAGTGACGAAGATAAAGGTGCGGCGGATGGTGACTTGATGTTAACAGGTAACCCGAATCCGCGCATAACGGGTGGTTTGTATAATGAATATATATATAAGGGTTTTTCTATCAGTATGTTGAATACATTTACCATCGGTCGTGATATCATCAATAATTTAAAAAGTAATCAGTTCAATGCGATCGGTGGAAGCATAAATAAATTTACAAACAACAGATTACCTGATTTAGAAGGTTTAGATTATTGGACACCTGAAAAGGCAAAGGATCCTAATTATCAGGCGAGTTTCCCTTCGATATCTCCTTATGGAAGTTATTTCTACCAGTATCTTCCGTTTAGCACGATGTTTAATGAAAATGGTACTTATTTCAAAATTAAGACAATTTCTGTCGGGTATATTTTACCTAAAAATGTCGTGGAACGGTTAAAGATAGGGGCTAGAAATATTAGATTCTATGGTATGGTGGATAATCTCCATACTTTTCAGAAAGCTTCAGTCCCTGATGCTGAATTGGTGACACCGCAAGGGGAATATAGCGGCGGGGCTTATCCATTGCCGAGGAAATATACAATCGGTCTAGAAGTCAACTTTTAAAAACGATCAAAATGAAATTTAAATATATATTATCATTAGTCGGAATATCAGGAATTTTATTATTTAATTCCTCTTGTTCGAAATATCTGGACTTAAAGCCAGAGAATAGCACTTACGATGAGGTGTTTTGGAAAGATGGAGAAAATGTAAATAGGGCAACACTTGGCGCATATGCATTGTTGCGTAACTCGCTTAGGGCAGATCGATCTTATTTCATATTTGGTGATATCGCATCTGGAATAGTACATCAGGCGGGGGACGATTGGAATATGAATGAGTTTGCAAGGTCAGGGGGATATAGATTTAGCTACGCAGCATACTTGGAGGGTAGTCTTTGGAACTGGACGCGTTTTTATGGTATCATCAATCAATGTAATTTGATTGTTGAACAGGCTCAGGGGATGGACAATAAATTGTTCAGTGACGGTGAAGCAGAGAAAAATAGTTACATCGCAAATGCAAGATTTTTGAGAGCATTTACCTATTTCTACATGCAGCGGGTTTGGGGAGATGTATTATTGGTCAAAGAGACTTTTAAAGATCCTCAAAATATTCCTGATATGACAAGGACAGCAGAAAAGGAAACTTTAGCATTCTGTAAGGAGGATTTATTGTTTGCGATCGCTAATCTTCAACAAAACTCGACAAAGAGTTTTGCATCTAAGGGAGCTGCTAATGCACTGATGGCGGAGGTTTGTGCTTGGGAACATGACTATGTTAATGCGGAGAAGTATACGAACGAAACATTAAAACTCGGATATGCCCTAGAAGATGTCAAAGACTATCGGAAGATATGGTTGGGTAACTCTAAAGAATCCATCTTCGAATTGAATATGCTCTATAGTGAGAGCGGAAATGAATTCTCAGAAGACTTTTTTAGTAGATTTCTAACAAGTGCCACTATTCCCGGTAAAGGTAGCAGCTCTGCTTGGTATATTGAACCTGAATTTCTTGAGAGTGAATTTGATAAACCTGAATCAAGGTTAGATTCAATGTCCCTTCCTTTTCCTGATAATGGTCAACAACGAACTATTCGCAAGTACGATAATAAAATTGAATACAGGGAAGGTAAATATGCCATCAGTAATAATTTGGTGCTGATTCGTTTAGCAGATATTATTTTGCTGCGGGCGGAGGCCTATTATAAGAACGGCAAGCCAGCGCTTGCATTGAATGACCTGAATACAATTAGAAAAAGAGCTGGTCTCGAAGAAATACAAGTTTCTGGAGAGGAATTGTTTAAAGAGATATTCAGAGAACGGAGAAGAGAGCTGATTGGAGAAGGAATTATTCAATTTGATTTGATTCGGATGAATATGTTTGAACAATTTGATGAATACTCGGGCGCATATTCGCAAGATAGAATAGCCAACAAAGGATATTATTGGCCGCTGGATATGCGTAATTTATTGCCGCAAAACGAATTGCTGACTCAAAACCCTTGGTGGAGAAATCATTAATAAGGAAATTATGAAAAAGATTATTTTAAATATAGCTTGTTTGCTTGGAATTATAGTAGCTATTAGCTCATGCAAAAAGAATGACTATTTTGTGGGTGGAGAGTTGCATAATCCAAAGATCAATATGACAACGTATGATTGGATGAAAAGTAATAAGTATGGTGTGTTTGATACTGTTTTGATGTTGATTGATAAAGCAGGGGTGAAGGATAAGATCAACGCGCCAGGTGTTACTTTTTTTGCTCCGACAGACTACGATGTTTATAACTATGTACAGGCTCGTACAAGACAGGTCCAAAAAGTTGATCCTAAGAAAATGTGGACAGTAGATTCAATTATGAAATATGAATTGGGTCGATTTGCAGATTCAATTGATATGTATATTACAAAAGAACAATTGACGAATGATAAACTCACCGCATCGGGTAAAAAATATAAAAATAACAAAGGGGGTAATTTTATCATTTCTTATGAAGAAACACGAGATCCTGCTTTAGGCTATAATGAAAATTCCACTGTTTTGCCGAAGGTCGTCATGTTCACTTACCTTTATCAGTCTATTGGAGATGTTTTTGATGTTAAGACTATTATCCCACCTGTCGGCAGCAGAACATTGGTTCAAACTTCTAATGCGCAAACGACTACAGGTGTAGTGCATGTATTAAATAACTCCCATGTTTTATTCTATTATCGTTAAGGGCTATGAAAAGTAAATTATTATATAGTATTGGACTCGCGGCAATTTCGCTTGTGGGCTGTAAAAAAATACCTGAAGGCAACTTGAGCGATATTATTCGTTATGAACAATTGCCTGTCGAAATTAGGATGGGAAGATCCGAAGTTTCAACCGCAATAAACCCAGCTGGATCCAGTAAACCAATTGAGGTTAAATTGCTGAAAGTGTACCAAAAGGAAACTGGAAAAGATGTTACTGATATTTTTATGCAAACATTTCCGATTAAGATCTGGAAAAAATTGTATGATTCTAAAGTTGATACCACGTTGGATCTGATTGCTGCAAAACAAAAAGATACCGTAATGACGGCATTAAGTATCAACAAATTTTCCGGAGCGATTGAGTCGACACCAAATACTTTAAAACTTCCGCAGGGTCATTATGTTTATGATTTAGAAATAAAGAATGCCGTTGGCACGAAAATTTATCCAGCTATCGGTGAGTTTAAATTGGTTGAGGCTCCATACTTTGATGTTCCTGCTGTAAGATCGACAGTCGCGATGAAAGTTGGCGCTGAAACGACGACAAAGTCTATTCCAAGCAATGCTAGTCATATTAAAGTAACCTATTTGGGTCTTGGAGACAATAAAGTTGTTGTAAAAATAGTTGATAAAAATGGTGTTCCATTTAACCCTAAAAAGGGTGAAATAGCCAGACGTCCTAACTCAGGTACTGCAGGCGGTTATTTACAAACTATGCAGGATTACTCTATTTCCACAACGTTATTTGATGATCGGATGGAGTTTGTTTATGGGGTTTTGCCTTTTCCATTAGTTTCTTTAGGGAATGGATTTAATTATTATTATCGTATCCCTGCTCCTTATGTCAATTTTGATGATAGCTTGGGATTACCCTATAATACTTATTCTTGTAACGCAAGATTTTCATTTCAGGCATTTGTGCCAGGTACTTATCAGGTGGATGTTATTGTTCCACAAGTGACGAGAGTAAAGTAGATGAATTTATATTATTAAGAAGGGGAGGTGTGCTTTTGTGCGCCTCCTCTTCCTATTAATATTAATAATGTACCGATACGCTCAAACTATATGCATTGACTAAAATGCACAGAAATTAATAACAAGTTGTAAACCAAATTCCATTTATTATAATTATGATGAAAAGAAAATTTATCGCTTTCGGGTTAGGTCTTATGCTAAGCGCCAATCTGAAAGCTCAAACAGCTCAGGATTTCAAACAGACCTATGCTGATCTTTCCGTATTCGAAGATCCCATGGCGTTAACACTAAAAAAGGGGATTAAGAAAAAACAGCTCAATCAGATTGCTGATACTACCCTGCGCCGGGTTGCGCAGTCTATACTTGATGGCAACTATAACAAGGATTATAAATATGCAACTTATTATGCCTTGTTGAATCCGACAACATTAGGGCATCAATTAAGTATTGGGGACGGTTACAGTAAATATGAAAATATGACCGGTGTGTATCTTCCCAAAGGGAAGCATATTGTTATTGTGGACGGTATTGCAGCTGGTAAAGAGGTAAACCTTGTTGTACCTAACTGGTTGCGAAAAGCCCCTAATCCGCAGGAGCCTACAAAGGACCCGAAAGGTTGGGGATTGGAAAAACAGGAATTCAGATTGCGGAATGGTGTCAATATTATCCAACTCGATGATTACGGAAGTTTAGCTTATATCGATTATTTCTCGGAAGAACCTGAAAAGGAAAACCCCATTAGGGTTCATTTTCCTACGGGGCAGGTAAACGGTTACTTTGATCTTAAAAAACAGGGGAATAAGGAGTGGGATAGTCTGATCGATCATGCTGTATTCCCGATTATGGATGCAAAAGGCGAGCATATTCAGACCGCTTATCCAATAGAGGCATTGAAACAGTATGCTTATGGAAAAGGCGTCGAGCTAATTCGTAATTACGATTCGCTGGTGTATAGGCAACATCGGTTGATGGGACTGGAGAAGTATAATAAAGTACCTAAAAATCGTATTCTAGCGCGGGTGAACTATAATTATTACATGTTCCGTGATGGAGATGGTGTTGCTTATATGGGCGATAAAGTTGGTTACGCGATGAAGATGGTGGTTACGCCGGAATCGGTGATTAAAGGGGATCCTTGTTGGGGTTTCAGTCATGAAGTGGGCCACGTACACCAGACACGTCCCATGTTTAATTGGGGTGGCTTGGGTGAAGTGAGCAACAACCTGTTCTCCTTATACGTAACACGTTCTTTTGGTAATAAAACTCGGGTTTCAGAACAGAACAATTTTGAGAAAGCGAAGGCCAATATTATTGAAAAACGAATTTCTTATTTGTCCGATCCGGATGTATTCGATCGTTTGATTCCTTTTTGGCAGTTACAGCTATATTTTGAGGGAGAAGGAAAACGTCCCGATTTTTATGCGGATCTATTTGAAGCCTTCCGTCAGCAGAATATGAATAAACCCAGAAGACAGCGTTCGGATTGGAGTTCTGATCGAATGATGGGAGAGCGTAATCCTGCCGTTCATCAACTGAATTTTGTTAAAACAGCCTGCGAAGTGGCCAAATTGGATTTGACAGATTTCTTTGATAAATACGGATTCTTTTTTGTTGGTACGTTGGAATACGACGATTATGGAAAGTATACCTATGCCATGACGCAGGAAATGGTTGATGCCTGTCGCCTGGCAATTAAAAACATGAACTTGCCCAAGCCTAAGGCTGATCTTACAGCATTAAGAGATTAGAGCATGTAAACTATAATAACGTCTGAGGCTCCGAATCATCTAAATTGATTCGGAGCCTTTTGTTTGATTGTTATGTCTTTTGAGCCTAGTCGTTATTCTAAACGTGTTACAAGCTGAACGCTTTCTCCTGCTCATTTTCTTTGATCCCATAAACCCTCCAAAAATGCCTATATCATGGCTATTTTGGTTGTATGCTGGGGCACTTGTAGGCTTATTTACGTAGTGTTCTATTTATTCGCTTTTATTTAGTTCTTCTTTAAGCTAGATTTTAATTGGTATTTACTTAGCTTTTGGTTAGGGTTTATTTAGGTATAACCTAAGCTATACCTAAACAAACCCTAACTAAACCCTAACTAAACCCTAAGTAAAGAGGTAAGAAATTATAGCTATAAAATGGGCAATCAGAAGTGCTGTCTGCTGTCACCCTTTTATGTGCTGGGCTGCAGTATCCTTGCGGTGCCATTCTTTCCGGTGGCACAATTTTCCGTCTTTCCGGTACGGATCTTACCCGGGATGCCGCGCAGGCTTTTGGGAGAAGATCCCGACCGGATTATGCAGCCGATTATATCTTATCACTATTATATATATCAATCGTATTAAACTATGCGGTTTTCTGTTCGGCTACGTTTGCGTTTTCCGATCTCCCTTTTCTATGCTGCGGCGGTGGGGCAGTAGACCCGGCAGGTGCATTTCAGGATGTTTTCGTTGCCAGGTGCCGCTACCTGTCCCATTTCGGGTGCAGGATCAGCCTTTTTTCGCCTCCCTCTGCAGCTTCCGCCGCTAAAATGAAAAAGAATCTTGCACCGTTACAGGTAGTTAGAGGCAAAATGAAAATAATAAGAACAAAAGGCTTGGAAGTTTGTTACTAAACTCCCTATCTTTGCACCACTCCGCAAGGGAGGGACGGTTGCTTCGAAAGAAGGAATCCTGAAAAAAAGAAGGGTTTAGGTGAGCGCGGCAGGATTTAAAATCCCGCCCAGTTTATTTTAAACGCGGAAATCGAAAAAAGGGAAAAGAAAAAAAAACTTGAAAAAGTTTTTGGGAGTTCAGAAAAGATTTCTACCTTTGCAGTCCCAACGGAAACGAAGGGAAAAACAAAAAAGATAAAGAGGGGCGCAATGCCCATCGGAATATAGCGGATACGGAAGTTGAAGCGACAAAGTTCTTTAAGAAAACACAATCATGTAAGCGTGACGAGTAGACAAACGAAAGTCATGAACAAATTCAAGTAATTCGTTCAATTCGATCCAAGATCAGAGATATAAAAAAAGAATTCTGATTATTATAAATAGTTGGAATCAAAAACTTCATTTTACAATGGAGAGTTTGATCCTGGCTCAGGATGAACGCTAGCGGCAGGCCTAATACATGCAAGTCGGACGGGATCCATCGGAGAGCTTGCTCGAGGATGGTGAGAGTGGCGCACGGGTGCGTAACGCGTGAGCAACCTACCTCTATCAGGGGGATAGCCTCTCGAAAGAGAGATTAACACCGCATAACATCAACAGTTCGCATGTTCGGTTGATTAAATATTTATAGGATAGAGATGGGCTCGCGTGACATTAGCTAGTTGGTAGGGTAACGGCTTACCAAGGCGACGATGTCTAGGGGCTCTGAGAGGAGAATCCCCCACACTGGTACTGAGACACGGACCAGACTCCTACGGGAGGCAGCAGTAAGGAATATTGGTCAATGGGCGGAAGCCTGAACCAGCCATGCCGCGTGCAGGAAGACTGCCCTATGGGTTGTAAACTGCTTTTGTCCAGGAATAAACCTCTTTACGAGTAGAGAGCTGAATGTACTGGAAGAATAAGGATCGGCTAACTCCGTGCCAGCAGCCGCGGTAATACGGAGGATCCGAGCGTTATCCGGATTTATTGGGTTTAAAGGGTGCGTAGGCGGCCTATTAAGTCAGGGGTGAAATACGGTGGCTCAACCATCGCAGTGCCTTTGATACTGATGGGCTTGAATCCATTTGAAGTGGGCGGAATAAGACAAGTAGCGGTGAAATGCATAGATATGTCTTAGAACTCCGATTGCGAAGGCAGCTCACTAAGCTGGTATTGACGCTGATGCACGAAAGCGTGGGGATCGAACAGGATTAGATACCCTGGTAGTCCACGCCCTAAACGATGATAACTCGATGTTGGCGATAGACAGCCAGCGTCCCAGCGAAAGCGTTAAGTTATCCACCTGGGGAGTACGCCCGCAAGGGTGAAACTCAAAGGAATTGACGGGGGCCCGCACAAGCGGAGGAGCATGTGGTTTAATTCGATGATACGCGAGGAACCTTACCCGGGCTTGAAAGTTAGTGAAGAGTGCAGAGACGCACTCGTCCTTCGGGACACGAAACTAGGTGCTGCATGGCTGTCGTCAGCTCGTGCCGTGAGGTGTTGGGTTAAGTCCCGCAACGAGCGCAACCCCTATGTTTAGTTGCCAGCATGTAATGGTGGGGACTCTAAACAGACTGCCTGTGCAAACAGAGAGGAAGGTGGGGACGACGTCAAGTCATCATGGCCCTTACGTCCGGGGCTACACACGTGCTACAATGGATGGTACAGCGGGCAGCTACATAGCAATATGATGCTAATCTCTAAAAGCCATTCACAGTTCGGATTGGGGTCTGCAACTCGACCCCATGAAGTTGGATTCGCTAGTAATCGCGTATCAGCAATGACGCGGTGAATACGTTCCCGGGCCTTGTACACACCGCCCGTCAAGCCATGAAAGTTGGGGGTACCTAAAGCATGTTACCGAAAGGAGCGTGTTAGGGTAAAACCGATAATTGGGGCTAAGTCGTAACAAGGTAGCCGTACCGGAAGGTGCGGCTGGAATACCTCCTTTCTAGAGTATCGAAGATCGGTGCTCGTCACGTTACATATGATTGCAAGAAGAAAAAACATCAGAAGAAAGTGCCCGCCCCGAAAGGAGCAGGACCGAGAGAAAGAGATGAACAAGATAAGCTAGTCCCGTAGCTCAGTTGGTTAGAGCACTACACTGATAATGTAGGGGTCAGCAGTTCAAATCTGCTCGGGACTACGAAAACGATTGGGGAATTAGCTCAGCTGGCTAGAGCACCTGCCTTGCACGCAGGGGGTCAACGGTTCGAATCCGTTATTCTCCACATCACCGGTGAAGTATAAAAGATATACTTCAGGATACCGGAAAAAGAGTTCTTTGACATATTGAAAGAGAAAAAAAATTACAAGAGAAGACAACAGTATAGAGACAATACGTGTATGTGTTCGATGTAAAGAGGAGACCCTCGGTCAAGGCCGAACGAATCTTTACGTAGCATACGGGTATATATATCAAAAGCAGCCGCATAGTAGCAAAAGGCTATGCCGGTGAAGAAAGTAAATAAGGGCACACGGGGGATGCCTAGGCTCTCAGAGGCGAAGAAGGACGTGATAAGCTGCGATAAGCTTTGGGGATTGGCAAATGCGACTTGATCCAGAGATTTCCGAATGGGGCAACCTGACTATTTGAAGAATAGTCGTATAAAACGCGAACGCGCTGAACTGAAACATCTAAGTAGGCGTAGGAGAAGAAAATAACAATGATTTCCCAAGTAGTGGCGAGCGAACGGGAAAGAGCCCAAACCGATCATGTTACGGCATGGTCGGGGTTGTAGGACCACGAGATTGTACAGCGCTATGAACTGGAAGCAGGTGGGAAACTGCGCGACAAGGGTGAGAGCCCCGTACAGGTAAAGAATGTTGACATAGTGGTATCCTGAGTACCGCGGGACCGGAGAAATCCTGTGGGAATCCACCAGCACCATCTGGTAAGGCTAAATACTCCTGAGAGACCGATAGTGAACCAGTACCGTGAGGGAAAGGTGAAAAGAACCCCGAACAGGGGAGTGAAAAGAACCTGAAACCGTGTGCTTACAAGCGGTTGGAGCAGGCAGGTCCTGTGACAGCGTGCCTTTTGCATAATGAGCCTACGAGTTACTCTTGTCTGGCAAGGTTAAGTCCTTCAGGGACGCAGCCGAAGCGAAAGCGAGTCTTAATAGGGCGCATAGTCAGATGAGGTAGACGCGAAACCTTGTGATCTACCCTTGGGCAGGTTGAAGTTGCAGTAACATGTAATGGAGGACCGAACCGATAAACGTTGAAAAGTTTCCGGATGACCTGAGGGTAGGGGTGAAAGGCCAATCAAACTGGGAAATAGCTCGTACTCCCCGAAATGTTTTTAGGAACAGCGTCGGCGTAGAGTTTGATAGAGGTAGAGCTACCGATTGGGTGCGGGGGAGTCAAATCCTACCAAATCCAGACGAACTCCGAATGCTATCAAATATAGCCGGCAGTGAGGCTTTGGGTGCTAAGGTCCAAGGCCGAGAGGGAAAGAACCCAGACCATCAGCTAAGGTCCCCAAATTCGTTCTAAGTTGAACTAACGAGGTCCGGTTGCCCAGACAGCTAGGATGTTGGCTTGGAAGCAGCCATTCATTTAAAGAGTGCGTAACAGCTCACTAGTCGAGCGGCCGGGCGTGGATAATAAACGGGCATCAAGAACGGTACCGAAGCTATGGATTTGTACTGAAAGATGTGCATCTGGTAGGGGAGCATTCCATCGCCGGGGAAGCAGTTTGGCAATGAACTGTGGAGGTTATGGAAAAGCAAATGTAGGCATAAGTAACGATAAGGCGGGTGAGAAACCCGCCCACCGAAAGACCAAGGTTTCCTGATCAACGTTAATCGGATCAGGGTCAGTCGGGACCTAAGGCGCACCCGAAGGGGGCAAGCCGATGGACAACTGGTTAATATTCCAGTACTCTTCATAACTGCGATGTGGTGACGGAGTAGTGACACTGCCGCGAACTGACGGAATAGTTCGTTGAAAGGCGTAGGTATAGGGACGGTAGGCAAATCCGCCGACCCTGCTGAACCCCAATAGTACAGCAAAGCTCCGGTGGCGCTGATAGAGCAGGTAAACAGACTTCCAAGAAAACCCGCTAAGCTTCAGGTTATGAAGACCCGTACCGCAAACCGACACAGGTGGTCGAGGAGAGAATCCTAAGGTGCTCGAGTGAGTCATGGCTAAGGAACTCGGCAAAATGGCCCTGTAACTTCGGGAGAAGGGGCGCTGTCTCGTAAGAGCAGCCGCAGTGAAAAGGCCCAGGCGACTGTTTAACAAAAACATATGGCTTTGCAAAATCGCAAGATGAAGTATAAGGCCTGACACCTGCCCGGTGCTGGAAGGTTAAGAGGGGATGTCATCGCAAGAGAAGCATTGAATCGAAGCCCCAGTAAACGGCGGCCGTAACTATAACGGTCCTAAGGTAGCGAAATTCCTTGTCGGGTAAGTTCCGACCTGCACGAATGGTGTAACGATCTGGGCGCTGTCTCAGCCATGAGCTCGGTGAAATTGTGGTATCGGTGAAGACGCCGATTACCCGCAACGGGACGGAAAGACCCCATGCACCTTCACTATAGCTTAACATTGAGATTGGGTACAGGATGTGTAGGATAGGCGGGAGATGTTGAAGTGGCTTCGCCAGGAGTCATGGAATCAACCTTGAAATACCGCCCTTTCTGTATTCGGTTTCTAACTCGGCAATGCCGAGGACATTGTTTGGTGGGTAGTTTGACTGGGGTGGTCGCCTCCAAAAAGGTAACGGAGGCTTTCAAAGGTAAGCTCAGTACGCTTGGTAACCGTACGTGGAGTGCAATGGCATAAGCTTGCTTGACTGTGAGACCGACAAGTCGAACAGGGTCGAAAGACGGACATAGTGATCCGGTGGTTCTGTATGGAAGGGCCATCGCTCAAAGGATAAAAGGTACGCTGGGGATAACAGGCTGATCTCCCCCAAGAGCTCATATCGACGGGGAGGTTTGGCACCTCGATGTCGGCTCGTCACATCCTGGGGCTGGAGAAGGTCCCAAGGGTTGGGCTGTTCGCCCATTAAAGTGGCACGCGAGCTGGGTTCAGAACGTCGCGAGACAGTTCGGTCCCTATCTGTTGTGGGCGTTGGAAGTTTGAGTGGATCTGACCTTAGTACGAGAGGACCGGGTTGGACAGACCTCTGGTGAACCTGTTATGCCGCCAGGTGTACGGCAGGGTAGCTACGTCTGGAATAGATAAGCGCTGAAAGCATCTAAGTGCGAAACTAGCCACGAGATGAGACTTCCTTATAGGGTCGTAGAAGATGACTACGTTGATAGGCCATAGGTGTAAAGGTTGAGAGACCAAAGCCAAGTGGTACTAATAGCCCGAAGCTTTCTCAAGCAGACAGACACTGTTGTCTTCCTCTTTAATTTTTAAGAAACAAACAGGAAACGAACCTCTTTCAATAGCTATGTCAGTTGGCATGAATCACATGATAAGAATATCATAGATCATCCAATAAAGATTTTTAGGTGCCTATATCGGCGGTGTCTACCTCTTCCCATTCCGAACAGAGCAGTCAAGCCCGCCAGAGCCGATGGTATTGCCGTAACAGGTGGGAGAGTAGGTCGGTGCCTTTTTTTACACGGAAGCCCTTGCTGGAAACAGTCAAGGGCTTCTTTCGTTTAAGTACTTCCGTATTTCTATGTACAGGCTATTGCATATCCTCCGCCTATCGGTTATCGCAGCACAGGACCGTCGGTGAGCCGGTCCATCGGTAGCTGTTCCGCAAACGGTAACAGCCCTGCAACCGCAACTGTCACTGTCCAGCAGTGGTAATGGTACATTGCTCCTATCTCTCTTAAACCCAATACCCTTTTCTTTAAACCTGCAAGCTGCAGCATTACTTCCCGAATAACCGGATATTCCTCAGGAACTCTTTTCATCCCTTTGCGGGAGATAGCTAGAATATGGCGAAGTTTTGAATTAGGACTATTGGCAGCGGCCTTTATTGCTATTTCTGTTGTCTATAAACAGCTTCGTAATAAGGTTTTTAGCTTTTGCCTATGCTAGCGCTGGACTATATGGTCTTTGTTTGTAAAACTGGAGTTAAGCAAGAATAGGAAAGCTATCCAATTCCATAAAGAATGTTGATACGGCAGGTAGTTTTTTTACACAGGTATTGAAGAGTAATGTTTTACTTAAATACCGAAAGTAAACGCGAGTAGGAGTCAAAAAAATTAGGGAAGGTCAAAAGGCCTTCCCTAATTTTTTTGACTAGCACGCTTACAAAATCTTTGCTATAAGCTGAGCAAGGATAGCTTTGTCCAGAGGTTTGGTCATGACGCCATCAAATTGATGTAGCTGCCCTTCTGGAATCTGTACGGTTACTTGTGATTCATCTGACGTCAGTGCAATAACTTTGCTATTCCATCCCTTTACACTATTGTTGTCTTTGACCGTATTGAGGATATCCCAACCGGTAGGGCCATGCATTTTGAGATCGGTGATAATAATATCCGTTCTATTTTCCTTCAGATAGGCTATTGCAGTAGATGAATCCTGATAGATTTTCACATCTTCGAAATGTTGCAATGCTTGTTTTACGAATAGATTATTGATCGGATTGTCATCAATAACGACAAAGCGTAGCTCTTTTGAGAGCTTATCCAAGCTCGTAATTTGTTTCCTATTTTTCTTTTCTTCGGTGAATGGAACGAGTAACGTAAATGTTGATCCCTTGCCCTGTTGACTGCTAACACTTAACGTTCCGTTTAGCTGTTCGGCCATGAGTTTAGCAATATGTAATCCCAATCCAAAACTATTCTTGGATTTCTGATCGGTCATATAATACTGTTCGAAAATATGCTCCTGATCTTTTGCCGAAATACCTTTTCCTGTATCGTTGACTAATATATGTAATTTGGATCCCTGGTCTCTGCTGATAAAGGCTTTTACCTCTATCTGCCCCTTATCTGTATATTTAATGGCGTTGCTCAAGAGGTTAGAAATAATCTGTCGTACACGATACGTTCCGCTTTTGATTAAGATGTCGGGATCGATATCAATGTAACTGATGAGTTTTAACCCTTTTTTGTCTGCTTGAGCCTGCTGCATTTTTATGAGGTTCGCGAGCAATTGAGTTGGCGAAAAATACTCAGCCTTAATTTCGAGTGTACCAGACTCTAGTTTACCGAGATTCAGAATATCTTCCACAGTATCATTGATCACATGGATATCTTGTGTAATAGAGTCTAATAAAATAGGGTTGACCCGATTGTTTGCCGCATTGCTCTTTAGCAGATCAATAACACTGACCAAAGAATTGACCGGTGTGCGCACATCATGACTTACATTTGCCAGTATACTGGCCTTCTCTTTCGCTGTTCGCAAGGCATAATCTCTAGCGGCAGTAAGCTTACGCTCATACACAAGTGTATTGTAGTGGTAGGACAACAAGAGTGTCACCATAATAATCATGAGAATAATAGAAGCGATGACCTGTTTGCCAAAAATAGAAGAGTTTTCCCGATAAAGCTTGAAATCTTGAATTTCAGCAGCCCTTAATACCTCATCTTCATGGGTCTTAATGCGAAGTAAGGCCGTACTGATCGTACTGAACAAATTGTAGTTAGACTGTAGAAGCTGTCTTTCCTTTTGTTGCAGCTCAGTAAATGAACGACGGATTTTACTGAAATCTTGCCGGTGGAATGTTTCATTTTGTTCGATCAAATTTTGGATCTGGCTATGTATTGCCTTGATTTGATTAACGTTAAAATTCTGCTCCAGCTTATCAGCAACCAAGGTGTCGTTTTTAGCTTTGAAAATACGTGTAAAGAGTTTTTCTTTCTTTCGCACTATGGTATCCTTCTTACTTACATTGAGTGCTGTATCTCGTAATATTTTATTGACAACCGAATCTGCGAGGATACGATTGTTTCCGGGGCGAATTGTTCTATTCGTTTTCGTTAAGAGTGACAGCGAGTCTTTGGCCAAAAAAATCATGTTGTCAACAGATTTTTTAATGTGCGCGAACTCGTCTGAAAGGGAGATATTTTGTTCCAAGGAAGTATTCGTAGAGAAAGTAAGTCCTTTTTGGGAAGATAACTTCGAAAGGGAATCAATATAAAATCGTAACGTATCTAAACTATTACTGTAATTCTTTAAATTTTCGGCACTGAAGTCCACGGTATAAGAGCGAAAGGCATTTCCGGCAGCATTATACGAGGAAAAGAGTTCGTAAAAAAGATTCGTCAATTGATTTTTAGAACTGTAAGCTTTATTTAAACGGGCTTCGGTCTTTTGGTACTCAATATATTGATAGGTAAATATCGAACCGATATAAACCAAGGAAAGAATCAGGAAAGCAATTAAAACTGTCCTGATAATAAATAATTTTTTACTGTTTTTCACGTTATTGTTCTTTCACCCCAATAAGTTAACTATAGCCTATTTTGTTTTGTCTGGAAGTCAAATTTAATACTAAAAAATGATATCCTCTTGGTGTGCCTGTAGCCAACGAGCTACTTTTTGAAAATCTTACACAATCGTTTGATTGAAAGTTGGAGTAGAAGGATCATTTTTTATTTTTTATTTTGCATAACGAAACCAATAAACGGTCTTTTTTTTGTCTGTTTATTTAAAAATAAAAACTTAAATTTTAATGAAAACACTCCTCTGTTCAGTAGCGTTATCCCTTTTATTTGCGCAAGGGCTGCATGCGCAATCTGGGATTGATATTATCCCCAAGCCTCAGGAAATCAATATAGGAGCAGGCCAGTTTCAGTTGAATCCACAAACTTCCTTAAGTTTTAAGAACTGCGATGTGAAAGATGTGTCTTTGTTTGTTGAGCAGCTGAGAAAAGTAACGCATTATCCCCTGAACATAAAAAAACAGGCGAGCAATAGCATTGAATTTAAACTAGACCCTAAATTGACAACGCCTAATGATGAAGGCTATCAGCTTGAGGTTTCCAATCGGGGAGTGGTCGTGACAGCAAAAAGCTCCCATGGGCTTTTCAATGCAACGCAATCACTGCGGCAACTTTTACCGACAGCTTTCGAGGGTAGTAACCCAACCAAAGAAATAAGCTGGAATATTCCAGCAGTGAAAATTAAAGATTATCCCCGCTATCATTGGCGTGGTTATATGAAAGATGTGAGCCGGACTTTCTTCGATGTGAAAACTGTGAAAAAGTATTTGGATGTCATGGCATTATACAAAATGAATACGTTCCATTGGCATTTGACGGATGACCAGGGCTGGAGGATCGAAATAAAGAAATATCCGAAATTGACCATGGAAAATGTGACGGTATTTTATCGAACAGAAAAACAACCTGCAGAACGCAGTGGATTTTATACACAGGAGCAGATCAAGGAAGTTGTTCAATATGCTCGAGAGCGTAATATTACGATTGTGCCCGAGATTGATGTTCCTGGACATTCATGGCCGACAATATTGGCCTATCCTGAACTTGGGGTCAACAAAAATTCCTACCCGAATCACATTTTTCCTTTTGTGTCATCTTGGGGCTATTGGGGAAATCAATTTACCCCCAATACATTGGATCCGACAAAAGAGTTTACGTATGAATTCTTGAATAATGTGTTCACTGAAATCGCTAACCTCTTTCCGGGTAGTTATATCCATTTTGGGGGGGACGAAGTCCGTCATGACTTGTGGGAAAAAGAGGCGCATGTGCAGGATTTTATGAAACAGCACCAGATTAAGGATGTCAAAGCACTTCAGAGCTATTTTGTTCAACGCGTTTCTGATATCATCGTCCAGAAAGGGAAAAAACCGATCGGGTGGAATGATATCTTAGCTGATGCTAAAAACTTGCCGAAGAGTACAGCAATCATGAGCTGGCTTGGTGAGGAAGCGATCAAGGAAGCGACCAAAGATGGATTTAAGGCCGTAGCCACACCAGCATCGCATCTCTATTTTGATATTACACAGGCCGATCGGAATGATGGTACCATGACTGACCTGGCCTATCCGCAGATAAACTCGCTGAAAAGAGTGTATGAATTTGATCCTTCTGCGGGACTTAGTCCGGCTGAGGATCAGCTTGTCCTCGGTGTTCAGGGAAATATGTGGACAGCGTTGGCCCAGGATATTAAAGACCTGAATGTGCAGAATTTTCCGCGACTGCTTGCGGTTGCTGAAATTGGATGGGCTGCTAAGTCAGCGAAAGATTATACAGCGTTCAGCCATCGATTGGATGCCAATCTTCCAAGATTAGATTCCATGCGTATTGATTATTATCGTCCCGGGGGATATATTGCGGGATCATGGGGACCTAATGATATCAAGGAAACGTATAGTTTTCTAACTTTTGACGTGAGCAGGAAGATTTACGATAATGGACGAGCGCAAGCTGGATTTTTCTTTGTGGAGGGGAAGAATTTTCTGGAGATTGATGCCGTACAATTGCTACAGGACGGGCAGGTCATTGCAGAGGATGGACATCATGCGCTTGCGGATAAATTTAGGGGAACCAACAAGATCAAACCTTTTTACTACAATTTTACGGTAACGAACTATAATCCGCAATCGAAATACGAAATCAAAGCCCGCGTCAGAGGCGCTGGCGGTGTGGATTCAAAAGGAAATTTTACATTTAATTTGTCTCCGAATAGGCCTTTTGATAAGATAGAAAAAAAATAAAGGGTATTACCCTTTATTTTTTACTTATTTGAGTTCGATCATCTTTTGATTTGCATTCTCTTCTTTTACTTCTTGAAGGATTGCAATTTCAATAGGTGCAATCAGACTTAAAATAATCAATGCAATGAAAGCTACAGGGAAAATAATTCCGATGATTACAGCTAATAGCAGGGAGATATTTAAGTATTCTTGTCCATTCTTGGAGGAAACTTTTAAACGGGAGCTTTTGAAGGAATCAAAAAGATCTTGAAAAACTTTAGTAATTGTTTTACTGTTGATGCTGAATGTTGTTTTAGTTGCCATGATGTTTATTTTTTAATTTTTTTATTTCTTATTTGATGACTCAAAGATAGGAAGCAAATATGGCCCTGAAGAGGGGCATTAGGCCAGTCTCGAGACAATCTCGGTAAACGACCCGCTTTTATCGGTTAATACTTTTTTGAAATTAGGGTAAGTGATATGATGATCAATATAGCCGAGGGGGATATATCCTTAAACAAAAAACAGGGGTAGCTTTTTAGGCTACCCCTGTTTTTTGTCTATTATTTTGCTAGCGTGATTATAGACCTACGTGCTCTGTTTTCGATTTTGTTGGTCCCGATGGTCCTTGTTTAAACGCTGGGTCATAGTTCCATTCAATCGTGTCGGTTAATACCTTACCGTCTTTTTGGATTACTTTTGCTTCCACAGCATTCTTTCCCGGTTTTAGCTTTACGTTTTCGAAGATGTAGTGTACATTGGTCTGACCAATTTTGGCTCCTTTGATCGTTTGCCCATTGATGATCAATGTTGGCTCACCTCTGTTCGAATAAACCGTAATAGGCGTAATTTCATTACCTCTATTGATCATACGACGCTGTGTAATATATAACACGGGTTCTTTGCTCCAATTGGCTTTGTACCAATAAAAGCCATCCTTCTTCAGTTTACGGTCAAAGGAAACCAGTCCTTTATAATTCCGGGGGTTAACGTTCAGCGCAGTAATGGGCGTGGCAAAATCGAATGTGTTCCAGACATAAGAACCTAGGAAAATTGGACTTTTGGATATCACGCCCCAATGTACTTCATGAAATTTGGTTGCATATTCTTCAGGGAAAAACGATGGATTGCTCCATTGATTTCCAAAATTTCCAACTTCTTCTGCTTGATCTTCGGGAATGGCTTCTGCACCATATTCCGAAAAGATAATCCGGTAATCTTTGAATTCTTCACTGATACGTTTTGCCCAGGAGGCGACATCATCCTCTTTATCTGATTTATCTTCCAGTTCACCATTGTACCAGCCAAAGTAATGATTGATGCCTTGTACATCTGCATTATTGTTAACTGGATGGTCGATAACATTGTAACCGCTGACAGAAACGGTATAGCGATCAGGATCTTCGGATTTAGCGAGGTCATTTAATTTGGTCGTTAGTTCGACGGTATAGGCAGAAGGAGAGTATACCTCATTGTGCATACCCCATATATAGATGGAAGGATGGTTGAAATTTTGGCGGATCAGTTCTTTCAACTGTTGTTGTGCGTTGTTGTCTTCCAAGGTGGTTACCCGATTGACAAACGGGATTTCGGCCCAGATAACGAGACCCATGCTATCGCATTTTGAATAGAAGTACTCAGACTGTTGGTAATGTGCCAATCGAATCGATGTTGCTCCCATTTCTTTGATGATTGCTAAGTCTTCGTCGTGGTCTGCATTGCTTAGGGCCGATCCTTTACCTAGTCGATCCTGATGGCGACAAACACCATATAGCGGATATTTGATATCATTTAGGAAAAATCCTTCACCGGTTCGTAATTCAAATTTACGAAGACCAAGAGGTGCTGTTACCTCATCAATTACCTGGTTGTTCTTTTTGATCTGTGTGACCACCTTATAGAGATAGGGATCATCTAAACCTTGCCATAAATGTGGACTTTTGACTAGGATTTGTTGCGTAACAGTTTGACGACCTTGCGGTAACAACGTGTACTGTGTGCTTTGTTTGCCTTTAATCGATCCGTCTTTTTCGAAAACGGTTGTCAATAACTCAATTGGTTGTTTTTTTCCGGATTTGTTGTCTATTTTTATTTTTACAGCAACATCGGCTGTTTTCTTGGAGACATTTTTTTGCGTGATATAGATTCCTTTAGCTGCAAAATCATTCACCGCAATATGGATGTCGTCGGTTACAATAAGCTCGACAGGTCTATAAATGCCGCCGTACATGGGGAAAAGGGTATGGTTAACAGGAATGACCTGTGGAGTAGCTTCATTGTTTACCTTCACCAAAATCTCGTTTTCTTTTCCAAATTGGAGCATATTGGTCAGTTCGAATACAAATGCAGAATAACCACCCTGATGTCTGCCCACGAAGTTATAATTTCCATTGCGTTTCGTATTGTCGTAGGTAATATCATTTTTGCCTTCTTTGGTAGGAAGGGGCTGATTGTTTACGTATACTTCTGTGTTGGTATTGACCCCTTCAAATCGAATGAAAATGCGTTTGCCTTTCCAAGCTGTTTCGGGAACAAAAGATTTACGATAATAAGCATCACCGGTATAAAAACGCTCATTTTTTCCTAAGCTACCGGACTTAATCTCTTTGGTCTGCATATCGTTTGCATTCCAGGTGTGCGGTAAATTGACAAGTTGCCATTTCCCTTCAAACAGTTGATTATAGTCTAATGTCGAAGTAGAAAAAGGTCCCTTTTTGAAAGTCCAGCTGGTATTAAATGGAACTACGGTTCGCGCTTGTACGTTCAATAGCAGTATTCCAATAAAGATTAAGGTATAAAAGATCTTTTTTATCATACGGTTTTAACTTAGGGTGTTGTATTTGTGTCTTCAAATATAGCTAACAAAATGATAATGACTAATTGGACTAGCCTCGGTAGAACTGCTATTCGATCTTGTTTTTAATTAATAGTGATCAAAATATCGCTATTAATAATTGTTTTTTCTTTATTCGCTTTGTTGCGTCCATCCACTACAACGTTTTCGAGATTTGCGCAAACGATTGACTATACTTAGACTACAGTAATAAATAATAAATTCTTTACCATTGCATTACAAGATAAACTGTGGACAGAACCGATATAAACAGTTCATACGATGGATTTTCGTATTCCTTTTACATCGCGTGCTGGCTGTGGTGAGCCGATTATAGCACAAACTAGGTTTGAATAATGTAGGATCGAACCTCGTTAGAAACAAATACTTTACACAAGCAGATTTAATCTGATCAGTTGAAAATAACTATAGAACGGATGAAACATAGATTAATAGGAACATTTCTTTTGGTATTCTTGACGATACAGTTTGTGGAGGCACAGGTTGCTATTATCCCACGTCCGCAACAGCAGGAAGCGCGGAAGGGGAAACTGATCCTGGGTAGAAATATAGGCATTATAAGCGATCCTTATTTTGATCCCACGATATTGTATTTCAAGAAGCTCCTACTTGGGCGTTTCGGAATTTCGGCCTATGTTGCGACCAAGGTCGACGAAGCCCAGGTTATGGTAAGCTGGGATAAAACACTTGAACATGAAGCCTATCGTTTGCAGATAGATGCTACTCATATTCGAATTTACGCTTCAGATAAATCAGGACTTGTCAATGGAATTGCAAGTTTAGACCAATTGTTGTCCGTTGCAGCCCAAAGCGGTGATCAGCGTGAGTTGGATGCTGTTGAAATTAAAGATAAAGCACAATTTACATGGCGCGGTTTTATGTTAGATGAGTCGAGACACTTCTTCGGAAAGGAAAAAGTAAAGTCATTGTTGGACTGGATGGCTTTCTATAAACTGAACAAGTTTCATTGGCATTTGACGGATGAGCCTGCGTGGCGCCTTAGTATACAACGTTATCCCTGGCTGGCTCAAATAGGTGGGATAGGCAATTATTTAGATCCCTATGCTGGAGTACAGTATTATACGCAAAATGATATCAGTGAGATTATTGCTTATGCTGATGAACGTAATATTGAGGTCATTCCTGAGATTGATATGCCTGGACATGCAACAGCGGCAAACCGCGCGTATCCGTTTTTATCGGGCGGAGGTAATGAAAAACACCCTGATTTTACTTTTCACCCAGCAAAAAATACGACATATTCATTTTTAAGCCATGTGTTGCGCGAAGTAAAAGCGCTTTTTCCTTCGACCTACATTCATTTGGGCGGAGATGAGGTTGCTTTTGGTAGTGATGCCTGGAACAATGATCTAAAGGTGCAGGAGTTAAAAAAGGCAGAAGGGCTGAAATCCAATAAGGAAGTGGAAGAGTATTTTATTCGACGTATGGCAGATTCCGTTGCCCGAATAAATGGAAAAATCATTGTTTGGGATGAGATGGTAGACGCAAAACTGAACAAAGCGCAGACTGTGATGATGTGGTGGCGCCATGATAGACCCGAACAGCTCAACAAAATTTTGGATAAAGGATATCAGGCAATTCTTACACCGCGTTTACCTTTATATTTTGATTTTGTGCAGCAGGAAAACCATCGGTATGGACGGAAATGGGGCAAAGGGTTTAACCCTATTCAAGATGTCTATAATTTTGCAGGCGAACAGTTGGATAGTTTAGGTGGTCGAAGAAAACAGATATTGGGTATCCAGGCCAATCTATGGACTGAAACCGTGACAAATACCAATCGATTGGATTATCTCGTCTTTCCGAGAATTGCGGCATTGGCGGAAGCAGCATGGACATCTGGCAAGCAACGTAATTTTGACCAATTCACTAAAGTGTTAAAGAAACATTTAGCATTGTATCGGGAACAGGGACTCTATTACTTTGATCCATTTCAGGACAGTAACCCTGAACCGGTCGTCATGAAGAAAGTACAGAAACAGTATATTGATCGTCCCGACTAGTTGCGTTTTTGTCTTTGAATAAGTTGGACTATATAGAATCGTGGTAATAAACAATTAGATAAAATATGATAAGCTATAACAGATTGATGATGCCCTTGCTCTTGGCTGGTGCGCTATTGGCCGGGAAAACTGTTTCTGCCCAATGGACTGGGCCACGCAAAAAGGTGGAGCAAAGAATTGACGTAAAATACGGGCCTTTAACACCGGCACATCGAACCGATGAAGCGATGGAACGTTTTCGGACATATGGTTTAGGACAGTTTATCCATTGGGGGCTTTATGCAATTCCTGGCAATGAATGGGAAGGAGTAAGCGCTCGTAAAGGTGCGGCCGCTTCCGAATGGATTCGTACCTGGAGTGGACCTACTGCACCAAAGGACTGGAAAAACACCTATGATAATTTATACAAGCAATTTAATCCCAAAGGATTTGACGCAAAGCTATGGGCTAAGCAGGCTAAAGAAATGGGGGCAAAATACCTGATTTTTACCACCAAGCATCACGATGGATTTGCCTTATGGCCTTCGAAGTATACAGACTATACCATTAAGAAAAGCCCTTATAAAAAAGACATCGTCAAGCAGGTTGTAGACGCTTACACAGCTGAAGGGATAGATGTGTTTTTGTATTTTTCGATCTTAGAATGGAATAATTCAAACTATATGGGTAAGGCGCCGTCTACACCGGAAGAAAAGGCAAAATTCAATAAGTTTTTGGAGTATACCCGTAACCAATTGTTGGAGCTGCTTCAAAACTATCCGCAGATAAAAGGATTTTGGTTCGATGGTACCTGGGATCAGTCCTGGATTCAGTCCTATGACTTTACCTATAAACTGGAGAAGGAACTCCGCGAGAAACACCCGGGCCTAATCATTGGTAGTCGTTTTCGAAACGATGAATTTGGAAAGCGGCATTTCGACTCGAATGGTGATATGTTGGGAGATTATGAGCAAGGCTGGGAACGCAAAATGCCGAAAGAATTTGAATGGCTAGAGGGGCGTGATTGGGATTGTGTGATGACCATCCCGCCTAACGGTTGGGGTTATATGAAAGATTGGTCGGGTATTTATACAAAGACATCCGACGATTTGATCGATATGTTGATGAATTGTGTGTCGATGAACGGGAATTTCGTGTTGAATTTTGGCCCAGATGGAAATGGTCGGATGCATCCAGGAGAGGATAAATTGGCGAAAGAGATTGGTGACTGGATCAAAATCAATGGTGAAGCTGTTTATGGTGTGAGACATGCAGGACTTGCTCCATCTAAATTGGGTTATTTTACAAAAAAAGAGGACAACCTCTATCTTACTGTCTTTAATCGACCGGTCAATAATATTGTCCGCATTGCTGTACCGAAGAATTCAGCTGAGGTTCCGGTAGAGGCTGTTTTATTGCAAAATGGTCAATCATTAGCTCTTAAACGTTCCGATATTGGTTTGGATCTTGATAAGAATACATATTATGATGTTGTTCTTCCGGCAACGTTTAGTACAGATAAAGCTTTTGTTTTAAAAATGAAGCTTGGTAGGCCAAAAGTACAGGGTGATCAACTCATGGATGCAAAAATGTAACTTTTGGCATTCGCGCGAAGGTTTTCGCGATCTCATCGGCATTTCAAATGTATATGTGCGCTATTCCAGACCACTGGGAGTGATCGAAAAAGGCGGGACTTAAATCAGTGTTGATTTAGGTCCCGCTTTTCTTTTATAGAATTTCCAACAGTTCCTGTGGATGGTGGATAATATGCTGTGCACCGTGTTGTCTTAACTCGCTCTCTTCCCGAAAGCCCCAAGTAACACCGATAGCTGTTACCCCTGCATTATTGGCGGTATCCATATCCACGGATGAATCGCCTACATAAAAGCAATCTTGTTTGCTAACACCGAGTGTTTGGATACTGTCGAAGACAATATCGGGATCAGGCTTGGCGGGGCGACCTGTTCGATGCCCCAGGACGAGATCAAATGAAATGTCGGGAAAGTATTCGGCCATCAAAGGTATCACCGCTTCATGGTATTTATTTGATGCTACCGAGATTAGATAGCCTAATGATTTCAGTTCTTGTAGTAGCGGTATAATCCCTGTGTAGGGTCGTGTATGCGATACAGGTTTTTGTTCATAATATGTCTTAAAAGCTGCAAGTAAGACTGTGATCGTCTCTACTGTCCGTGCTTCTTCGGGTAATGCCCTTTCGATAAGTTTCTGTACGCCATTGCCTACAAATTTCTTATAGGCAACGAGTGGATGCGTTGGGTATCCATGTTGTTCAAGAATAGCATTGCAGCTGTCCCCGAGGTCCTGTAATGTGTCTAGCAGTGTTCCGTCCAGATCAAATAGTATAAGCTTCATCTGATAAATCTAGTAAAAATTGCGGTTGAACCATGGTATAATAATGAGATTAAATGGTAGTTTATATCTTGTGTATAATAAAAGATTACTGAAGACTGGGGGAGATCAAAAAAAGATAGGAGCTCATATATAACGAGCTCCTATCTTTAATTCCGCTTAAGAAGAGTTAATCGGATTTCATTTATATTATTTTACCAAATAGATCAATGTTGGAAAGTGATCTGAGTAGCCATTGATAAATACTCCCCCAGAAAATGTTCGGTGCGGATAACCTTTGTTTCGACCTTCTTGTTGCACCAAAAAATCCCGATTGAAGATTTCAGCTTTGACAAAACGTAAACCCTTATTTTTATTGTCCAATAAAGGTCTGGAAATAATGATTTGATCAAAGAGATTCCATTGTCCCTGATAGCCCAGTGATCCAATGCCCTTATCGTAAAACGTCCACATGGTATTATATAAGCCCTGCGCAGGTACATCCTGCGGATTTTTCTTGGCCTTTAATACTTCCTTTACACTTTTATCTTTGGGATCATCATTTAAATCGCCCATGATAATAATCTTGGCCTCGGGGTTTTCGCGATATAACGAATCGCATATGCCTTTGGTAATACCTGCTGCAAATTCGCGAAGTTCAGAAGATTTATTGCCATAACGCGAAGGCCAGTGATTGACAATGATATGTACCGTATCTCCAGCAATCGTGCCGGATACCAATAGTTGATCTCTCGTCTTAAAGCCAGGGTTTTCTGGTAGGTTGAATGGATGAACCTTGTCATTAAAAGGCGTGAAGAATTCCGGATTGTAAAGGAACCCAACATCCACACCGCGACGGTCAGGAGAATCGTGATGAACGATCTTTAATCCCAGCTCACGGAGCTGGGGATCTCGTGTAAGATCTTCCAAAACCCGACGGTTCTCAATTTCGGCTACCCCAAGAGCAATGGGACCCAAACTAGAACTAGGTGAACCGATGGCACGAATCGCTCGTGCCATGTTTTTTATTTTTTGCTGATACTTAGCTTCTGTCCATGTATTGGCACCCTTTGGTGTAAACTCATCATCATTGATCGTTGAATCTTTTACAGGATCGTATAGATTCTCCAAATTGTAGAATGCGATGGGGTAAACCCGACGGTTGGTTTGTGCGAAACTTGTGTGTACAACAAATAAAAGGAGAAGAAAAATACAGCTGATGTGTTTATAGTTCATCTTTAATTTATTTAGTAACGATAATCGTATTGCCAGAACCGTTTCCGCCAGTTGCGCTTACGATTTTAATATTATCTAAACGGAAGCCAAAGGCATTGTCAGCGCCAGTCATTATAAATTCGACGGTACTTGTCGCTGCAGGTGTAATGTTTGGAATACTGACGGTGTAATATTTATTACGATCATCTGTTGAGTTGATCGCTACTGGTGTGCTTGGAATCGTATAAGTTGTTCCGTTGACCTTCACCTTCATAGCATTGAGGTTGGTCGCTTCACCAACATTGTAAATATTAGGAACAAGCTGGTAGCTCAATGTAAGATCCGTTTTGTTGGCCGTTTGTATTCCAGCGATTTTCAGTGTAATATCTTTGTTTGCCGTAAGCCATACTGAGGCACTGATTCCTGTCGCTGTACGAATATCTGCCGAACCACTTTCCTCGCTGTACGTCACCGGAGCTTTCATATCGAAATCGGTGAAATCTGCAATTTTAGGACGGTTGCCACTTGGGTAGGTACCATTTCCAAATGTCTCGTTGAAAATTGTTCCTCCGGTTTCAGGGTCAGTTGGTGTTGTTCCGGCGTCAGTTCCATCAAAGTCAATCACATCTGTTTTATCGCGCAGGAAGAGCTGCCAGCCTCCATTGTAACGGCCCAATATTCCGACTAATGTTCCATTCCCTTTAGGAAGAATATCTTTAGCAAAACTGGAGAAGTTACTGTTGCGGACATCCAATGTTTTGCCATTCGCATCTTTGACTACTTCGCTAACAGTCGCCGTTCCACCTGCGAAAGCATTGATACCACCATTGTTAAAACGCACATTTTTAATGATAATCAACTTGTTGACCATCGAAGCGTCTAATTTAGAAAGATCAACTTCCAATGGCGTTAAATTGGCCGCATTTGGCCATCCGTTTACTTTGGTATGCTCTTTGAAAATTTCCCAGGCGATACGGTTGGCATTTGTTCCACTGAAACCGATCTGTAGCTCACTACCATATTTCACCATGGACAGGCCTTTTAAGTTGATAAACACTTCCTGGCCTGCGCGGAAAGTTGTGTACATGCTATTTTGGTCGACTCCTAGATTGATGGCAGCAGTTTCATCCTGGATGTACAATTGTTTGTAGATATTACCCGAAATGTCGTTTCCGGTCACCAGTGCTTTAATGATCAGATCCTCATCGATTACTTTTGGATCGGTAATGTTAGCATATTTTTCTTTCAATGCGGCTATCGTTGTGTTGGCATTGGGCCCGTCATAGATCGGTTGAGTCAATAGGGGGGCTTCAGGATCACGCTTACAGGCTCCTGTAAATAAGATGAGTCCAATACAGATAACCGATAGCATCGATGTATAGACAGCTTGTATATTTTTTTTGTTCATTATTGTCGAGATTAAAATCTATAGGATACATTCATAAAACAGTTGATTCCCTGCATGTAATAATATTTGGATGCAAACTTATTTGCTGCAGTAATATCCAAACGTGCATTTTCGAAACCTCCAGTTCTGATGTTTTTGTTATTTAAGACGTTATTGACCGCTAAATTGAAGTTCATTGAATTGCGATTTTTCAGGTAAAGAATTTTACCGATTGATAGATCGACTGATGTGCTATTTTTGAACTTTTCTTGATCAGTAAGGATATGATAAGCATTATCGAGCTCTGGATCGTAAGGATTGATGGTGCTGTAGTTAGATGCCAACTGACGAAGAGGAGCTTTCGATAGATACATATCGCCAGCGTAATTTAAATTAGCGCCAAAAAACCAGTAGTTTACGAAATAACGGACTCCTAAAGTTCCTGCGGTCTGTGGCATTCCACCAACATAGTAGTTATTGAGGTACACCATCTCGCGTTCATTATTGATCAATCCATTTTCGGAGTTTTGTGCTCCCATTGGGTTGTTGCTGTAATAGTATTCAGCCTTTGTTGCTGCGAGATCAATGCTCCAATTGTTGTCAACTTTATAGGTCAATCCGAGCTCTATCCCTCTATTGACCTGGTTCATGTCTTTTAGACCATGGTTGATAAAGGTACGGGCGGCATCGTTATAGTAACTTTGTCTGCTGATGAGATCTGTAAAGTTGGTCTGAAATACCGATAAACGACCATTTAGTTTCGGCAAGGAGAAGACATAACTGATATCTGTAGAGAATATCTTGGCACTTTTGAGGTCTTCAAAAGTAAAGTCACTTACCCTTGGTGAGATATAAGCATCATTAGCCAATGGTGCTTTGGTCTGATAGCTGATTTTGGCGTTTAATAAATGACGGCCATTGAATTTGTAGGTCATTCCCCCCTTGAAAGCATAGTCAAAAAAATGGTGTTCTTGCCCTTTACCATATGAATTGGTCGGGAAGCGTCCATTTTTCATGTAGCCTACACGTTGAAAACTGGTGTAAGAAAGCTGTGTAGCGTAGAAAAAGTCGATGTTCGAATACGTGTATTCGTTTTGTAGCCATGCATTCGCAGACTTGATATTGATGTTGTAACGATATCCAAAAATATCATCTTTGCGTGCCTTAAAGTTGGGATTTAACAAGTCGTTTTGGCTCTGACCTGTATTTTGTCCAAAGTCACGTTCAGAGAATTTGTCAATATCCAGTACATATTCAGCGCCCAGCAGATCCGCTACAGTTTTATATTGTTGGGATTGTGATCCTTTGGCGCCGATACCGAGCGTCAATTTAGCATGCTCATTGATCGTTTTGTTGAGTGTTGTATTGAAACTGCTTTCCAATAGGTCGCTATGGCGTTTCTCCAACATGTAGATGGCTGCACCATCGTTGATTTTATTTTCGAGCTTGTTGACGAGGTATAAATTGTCCCAATCCACTTGCGATACTTTTGCCGATTGCCAAAGGTTGCTGTAGTATTGATTTGTGATGGAATCCGTAAAATAGCTCGGCAAATTGCGGTAATAGTCGGGTCTTGGATCCGGACCGTTGTACCAGTTTAATGCTGTACTGGCATACTTGCCATAGTGCAGCGATATACCTGTCGTTAGTTTTGTATTTGGATCGATTTTCCAGATATGTGAAAGGATTGCGGTAGGGTCATAAGCAGTGACGATACGCGAGTTCCTGATTTTTCCGTCTTGGTAGCCCCAATTGGGGTTGTATAGGTTGTTGTCGAGGAGATCATAGGCTTCCTGGAAAGAACCTGATTGTTGGCCGCGCTCTACCGGTGAACCAAAGGTGACCAGTGATAAACTATGTTTGCCTTGCTGGAATTGTTTTTCGATGGAAAGTGCGTAGGAGAAGTTTTTGTAAAATGTACCTTCAATATTTCCTTTGTCTGCATAACGACCACCGATTAAGCCTGTAAATGCCCAGCCATTGTCCATTAGTCCCGTTGAATAGCTCAGCATACCTCGGCTATAGTAATTGCGGTTGGTGTATGTGGCTGTTGCTTTTGCTCCTTTGGCGAAGGCGCTGGCGCGCATATTGATATTTTCGGAACCGCCGATGGAGCCGAATGTAAAGGTCGAGGCGTCCATAGCATTGTCTTGGTCTCCATTTCGGGTCAAATCATTGATGGCACCGATGGAAGCATAGTTGAAGACTCCGCGCAATTGGTCGTTGAAGTGTACGCCGTTGATGTATTTTTGTTCGTAGCGGTTGTTGTATCCGCGGAGGCGAAAACGGAATTGAGAGAGCTGATAACCAATTTTGTTGATGTATATGTCGTTAGAAAGGATAATCTTGGCTGCAATGTTTTGGTCGAAAGATTCGTTGTCATCATCCAATAGATCATCGGCAGCCATGCTTAGTTGTACCATGTTGTCGTTGTCGGTACTTGGAAGGACGTAGATATCGTCCATTTTGAGCAGGCCGGAGGCCGGGATCTGAACGGTAATTTTGATCTCCTGGATATTACCACCTGTGATCAAGATAGTTTCCTCACCCGAGTTTAACTTCGGTAGACTGAAGTTCCCTTTGGAATCGGTGACGACCGACTTTTGATTTTTCTCAAAGACGAGACGTACATTGGAGAAAGGTTCTTTGCTCACCTGGTTGCGGACAATACCCTGTACATTGGCCCTTTGGGCAAATATAGGTGTACTGGCAGCAGATAAGAGGGCAAAAAGTATGTATTTTTTATACATAGCTTGAGGTTAAATAGTGAAATGTATTTAGATGACAAATGCAACACATTTTAGATGTGTTGCATTTGAAGATGTTTTTATTGTATTTTATTTTTGGCCTTTAAGAGAAATATTGTCAATACGGATACCAACAGTATTATTTGTTGCTGTCGTTGAGAATGTTAATTTGGAGCTAGCAGGAACAGATGTTGCCGCCGAAAGATCAACTTCTACCGTGTAAAAAATATTTGCATCATTATTGTCTTTCGACAATACTTTGGAAATGGCGCTGAATTTTTGGCCATTTAGATCTATCGACAAGTCTTTTACATCGAATTTCGTACCTGCATTGAATACATTGGCTGCGATGTCAAATGTAAGTTTCAATTTAGCAGCTTTTTCTGTATTGATGTTGCTGATCGCTAATTCAGCTTCCTTATTAGCAGGTAGCCATACGTGATTTGTTTGATTTTCTCCACTTTTTAAGTAGCGAATATCAGATACAGCAAATTGATCTGCATAAGTTACAGAAGTATTTGACCAGCCGTTGAATGACGCAATCTTAATGTTTGAGACTGTTGTTTCACCAAAATTCTCTTCATACAATGTTTGTTCTACAGGATCAGTTGTACCGTCGTTATCTTCGTCTTTACCGATCACGTATGAACCCGACGGTACATCGGTCCAGTCTGTAATATTGCCAGAAGCCACAATAGCAGCATTGTTTCCAGCCTGCTCTTGTAAAGTGATATTGTAGCTGTATTTTTTACCCGCTTCGTAAGTTGTTGATGATGGTAAAGTCCAGGTATAGATCTCGTTACCAATTTTGAATTCAACTTTTGCACCGGCAACGCTAGCTACAGGTAATAAGATAGTCTCTGCCGCTGTTGTTGTTGTTCCTGCTGTTGTTTTTGCTTTGATGGCAGCTGGATTAGCACCTGCAGCTAGTGTTCCTGTTGCTAGGTCGAAGTTCGCTGTAGTATTAAATCCATTGTAAGTTACGGTAAGACCAGTTAAAGAGCTTACACCAGTTCCTGCAGCAATAGTCAATTCGACTTTGCTGAGTTTGTGGCCAAATTGCAGTTGCGCATTTGGCTTATTCTTGTTGGCTCCAGTTACGTTATTAGCGTATAACAGATCAATTTTATTTTGTTGGGTTTGATCAGCTACATTAACTGGATAAATGTTGTTTGTGATTGTTGTTTGGTAAGGGTAGTAGGCAATAAAATCTACATTGGAGCCATCAGCTGGATAATTGATTTCTTCTGTAGTGCTATTCGCTTTGAAGTTTCCGTCTCCACTTGTCGTTACATACTGTTTGTTGCTTGCTAATGCATTGCTTAAACCGCTGCCGGTTTTCATGAAAACACCGATTGCATCGTTGCTTTCCCAATTTGCGCCAGCAGCCTTTGTGGTCACTTGGTTAGAGATTGTTGACGAAAAAGTCACCGCTTTGGTGATTTCTTGTTCTGAAACAGGTGCCTTTTGGCAGGAGCTCGTTACGGCAGCTGCCGCAGTCGCTAGGAATAAAAGTTGGTTTACTTTCATAATTAAACTGAATTGATATGACTAAATCGTTTATTAATTATTTCCAAATGGAGGTATTTATGTTCCCTTTTTGTGTATCATTTAGATCAGGAAAAAATGTGAAGCCAGTTGCTTTTTCGAGATCGCTTACGGTTAATCTATAATTTTCGAAGGTTACTCCTGAAGGCGGGGTTTCATTGTTTATTTTGTAGGCAATGGTATAAAATTCGGAACCTTTCTTCATGGCTAATGCTTTGAAGTAATATTTGGGTTTGGCGATATCTTTTCCGTCATTGTCCTGAGCAAAATCTAGGCTATTTTCGGTGCTTGTCTTAGGCATTGCACCAGTTACAATATACATGGTGTCGCACTGTGCCGTCCATGTTCTGACTTTGGTTTCCAGGTTTGCCCAAATTCCTTGGTTAAGTCGAGATACCTGAGCTGTCATGTTGGTAAAATAAAACGTTGTTTTATTTTGGGTTGTATTTAAGTTGCGGTCTGCACTTGGTAACTGGTGACCTCTGTCATAGCCTGTTGGCTGGAAACCTTTAAATAGATTGGGTTGAAACGCAGTAGATACTTGCGGATCATATCCCCATGCATCTGTACGATTGCCTGATCCAAGGATGCTGCTGTATAATGGATAGGCTACCCAATAAGCCATTTTTAACTTTTTATCATAGAGCATCGCGTAATTCCTACTGTCGCTTGCATCAGGCATAAAATGTTGAATAAATACCTCGTCATTGCCTAGGTTACTCATTTTTGGGATTTCCAAATAAGCTTGTGAATCACCGATTCCACCACTTGGCTTGCCATTGTCGATTTTAATATCGAAGCTATATTGATTTCCAGCTATTAAATTTTTTAAATTCTGATTTTGCGGGATTGTCCAGGTATAGGTATCTCCATTAGCGGCCATAAACTTAATAGCTTTTCCTGTAATGTCTTCATCAGGGAGTAGTATAAATTCTATGCGAGCCGTTTTATTGGCATTTACTGATACTTTTCCTTGAACATCTTTTTTCTCCGTCGAATTGACCGTCAATTTTCCTGTTGTTAAGTCAAATCCTCCTTGCGTGCTTATGGACGGCATTTTTACGGTAATCTGGTTTGCTTCCAATGCGGCTGTATTGGTAATGGATAGATTAATGCTGACTTTACTCAATTGACGTACGAAAATAAGGGGGACCGTATTGTTACTCTTGTCGATGTTTTTAGCATTGTTTGCGTACATCAGATCTAAAGCTGTGGGATTAGACTGATCACTTAAATCAATTGGATATTGAAAATCTGTAAGGGATTTATAAGGATGATAGGCTATAAAATCTACTTTTTCAGCAGATAGGAAGATTGGGCGGGCACTTTGGAATAGTGAGCCATTGAAAGTAAATAACTGATTTTTGACCTGATCAACAATGGAAGCTGCTTCCAGGGGCTGGCCAGATTTGAACATAAATACTCCGATTTGGTCATTCTGGTCCCAGGAAGTTCCGGTAGCTTTTGTGTTGATTTGACCGACAATAGTTGGGGTAAATTGTACTGCAGCCTGCTCAATTCGAGATTCAGTTTTCTGACATGAATTAAATGTAAGCAATGCAATCATAAAATAAGCTATTCGCAACATATTCTGTCTTCGAATAGTTATGATCTTGTTAATCATATTGATAGTTAGTGTTTGTTAATAAAGTAATGACAAAAATACTTAAGTTAAGTTAAATTAAAGTGAAGCTTTTATATTCTTTTGTGTAATTAAATGTTTGGTTGATGTATCAGTTTGATTTTTAGGTATATTTGTTGCGATTTTAATTGTGTTTTGATGAATCCCATCTGGTTTAGAATATTTTTGGTGTTTTGCATGCCAATTGTTATGCTGTTAAATAGTTGCAATGACAAAAAAGATACTGCGATAGAGAAAGATAGCAGAGTTGTGTTGGTTTATATTGGGGCCAATAATAACTTGGTTTCAGATGCTTACAATAGTATTAATGCAATGGAAGAGGGAATGGTTGGATTAGATGCAGATGTATATGTGTATGCGACTTTGGCAGGTTCTACACCTAAAATTTATAAAATTGTTGCTGACCAGAGCCCGGAAATAAAGAGTACGGTCATCAAATCTTATGGGGATCAAGATTCGGCGAATCCAGTAGTGATGAAGCAAATCCTGCAGACGATGAAAGGATATGTTGGTAATCGTCCATCAGGTCTGGTTCTATGGTCACATGCAACAAATTGGCTGCCGAATGTTGGGGTCAAGTTAATGTCGTTTAATGAAGATCGGGGAAATAAAACGGAGTTGCGAGATTTGCAGTCGATCATTCCTTCTGGGCTTGATTTTCTCTTATTTGACGCCTGTTCCATGGCAAGTGTCGAAGTATTATATGAACTTCGGGATAAAGCGAAATATACGATAGCTTCTCCAGCAGAAGTGCTTTCAACCAGTATGCCTTATCATTTGGTCTTGAAACACTTGATCGACCCTGATCTTGAACGGGGGCTGATATCTACTGCGACAACGTATTTTAATTTTTATAATCAGTTGACAGGACTCTATCGATCTGCGACTATTTCTGTGGTCAATAATGCCTATTGGTCGGATCTTGCAAAGAACGTTCACGTCGCACTGACCAGAGCCCCGCTCACAGGGATCTATCGCGATAACTTACAGCGATTGGATTTTGATGAAAAATCCTTATCGGCTGGCTTTGATTTTCTTGATTTTGTACATCAGAATATGTTGCCGACTGAGACTACCGCTATCGAGGCTATAGTTTCGAAATTGGTTATTTATAAGGCGAATACAGAAACTTTTTTAGGTAAACCCATTTTGCGATTTTCTGGACTGTCCTGTTATGTCCCCAATGATTTAAATAAGTGGATACATCCCTATTATAATTCGCTCCAATGGGCTAAGGATAGCGGTTTTAATTCCTTTGTGAAGGAGTAATAGCATTGCATTGGTTTTCTTCATTTTTCCCTGAAATCAGGTAGTAAACTGCATTCTCGTTTTTAATAAATTTGTCAATAGGAAAAAAATAGCACAATGTTTGCTGTTCATGTCAAAACATATATTGATTTGACAAATTATTAATCGTTACAACGTTGTAATGGAAGAAGTACTTAAAGTGAAAGGAAAATTGAAAAGATTTTATACGATAATCTGTGCCGTTGTAATGGCGTTGACATTATCGAGCTGCTTTGATTTTGTTGAGCAGATCGACTTAAAAACGAATGGTTCTGGGCATATTGCAGCGACATTGAATTTAAGTAAAAGCAAAACCAAGGTAGCTTCTTTAATGAAGATGAAAAGTATCAAGGGAATCCAGATCCCTTCTCAAGCCGACATGGAGAAAGAAATTCGATCTGCTGTTCAGCTGCTCAAGCAGACTAAAGGTATTTCTAATGTACAGTACAGCACAGATTTTACCAATTATATCGTTAATATTTCATGTGACTTTAGTCAGATAGAATCGTTGAATGCCTTTTCAGATATATTGGCAAATCGATTTAAAGCGAAGATATCGAATTCAAACCGCTATTATTATAACGCGCAAAGCAATGTGTTTGAACGCAAATTTGTGGCTTCTGCTGACTGGAAGACAAAATTCAATCAGCTGGGAAGCGATAATACGACCCAGTTTGCAGATGCATTCTATACGCAGATTATTCGTTTTGAAAAACCGATAGCATCTCAGGTAAATGGCCTGGCAAAGGTTGCCGGAAATAAGAAAGGGGTCTTGCTAAAGCTACCTTTTATGGATTTGGTATATGGTAAATCGAGTTTGGCAAATAAAATCACATTAACAAAATAACCTAATAACATTGGTGAAACCAGGGCCATATTTAGTTGCTGAAAGCGCTTCTATAGAGTAGGTTGGGTGTAGCTGAAAAATTATTTATAAGATGAAATCAAAATTTATACTGGTAGGATTAGCCTGTTTGTCTTTTGGGACAAGTGTAAAGGCGCAGGACTTGATCAAACAGATCCCTGAAGATGCAGAAATGATTGCGGCCTTTAACGTAAAAGATATTGTACAGAAGGCTAATGCAAATAAGCTGAACGAATTGCTTCAGAAAGCAGGTTTTTTTGAAAAATCAGGAATTTCAGCGAGCAATGATATTAAAAATTTAGGAGTAGACCTATCCCAGACGGCCTATTTTTATACCAGAAAGACCGATAGTATCAGTTTTACGGAATTTATATTTTCCTTGAACAACAAGGGGCAATTTGAGAAACTGCTTCATGAGGCGGGAGAACCCCAGGCATTTGCCAATGGTTATACGAGCATAGGTCTCAAAGCCGGCAGTATGTTGGTGTATAACGATCGGATTGCTCGATTTATTTCGGCGACGACAAATACCACCTTTTTGGATAATGATTCGATCGCTAGTCGTTATGGAATCAAAAAGGTGGATTACGTTGCACGTCCAGCCGACGACGAAGATGCTTGGGCAGATACAACTGTAGCCGCTGTGGATTCGGTTGCCGTAGTCTGGGATGCAGATGAAAATCTAGCTGTACCGGTATCCCCACCGGTTGCGATAGCTGTGGAGCCTGATACGATAGTAGGTGCTACGGAAGTACTGCCACCTGTTGCTGATATTGCGATGGATGAAGCGGCAGAAATACATGATCCTAGTTATTATGATTCACTTTATACGGCCTATGAAGATCAAAATCGGAAAAACGATTCTATTCGTAACGGCTTACGCGATAAATGGTTGTTGAATGAGGTTACCCGTTTGCTTTCAGGAAATCATAAGTCCCTGTCAATTTCAGATCAGGAGAAAGTTCTAAAAAATCTGGGACTTATTCGATTGTATGTTCCTCATGTAGAGGATCTATATCGTGGTCTATTGCCTTATACCACCTCTCTTCCTTATTATTACATGGGGATCAAACTGGATAAGTTCAAGACCGGTTATCAAGACGGTCTATTGGATTTAGTGCAAGAGGGGAATGTGCTGAAATTAAAGGGATCTGTGGGTTTAGATAAGGCCCTTGCTGAGATGACCAAAAGAATGTATGCGCGAAAACCTAATTCGAAGTTCAGTAAATATTTAACGGATAAAACCTTAGGTTTTTTTAATGTGAATATTAATTCGGAGGCTTATCTGAGAGAGATGCCTGCTTATATGGCAAAATATTATAGCGGTTTGTTGGGGCCTCAACAGGATGTTGTAGAATGGGGACTGATGGCTCTCGAAATAGCGCTAGATGAAAAGGCCATTGCCCAGGTGATGCCAGGAGACCATTTGGTTGTCGTGAACGGTCTTCGGAAGTTCAAAAAAGACTATATCGATTACACCTACGACGATGATTACAATGCAACCGAAGTGAAAAAGACGAAGGAAGAAACACTTCCAGTATTTATTTGGATGTTCACATCAAAGGATCAACGTCTGATAAAAAAAGGCTTGGACATGGCTGTTTCAAAGCAAGTTGGGCAGGTCTATGACGGTATTTATTCGTTTTCAAAACAGAAAGCCAAGGATTTTCCAATGTATGTTCTCTTGAAAGAAGACCTTGTAATGGTCAGTAATGATTCATTGTCTCTAAATGATATCCGTCAGAATAAGATGAATGCTCCGGGAAATAAAGATTTTGTAAAACTGATGAAGCAAAACAAGATGTCTGCGGCTATTGACCTACAAAAGTTACCGACAATGTTAAAGGAAATGGGGGTTGCACCTGATAAACAATGGGAAGGAACACTGGCGCAACTCAATCAATATGGCAGTACCGCAATTACTTCCAAAGGTGTGGTTGGTAACCGTGCTGAGGTTGAAATGTCGACAAGATTGCCGCAGACCAGTGATGGTGCGATCAGTTATTTACTCGATCAAATTTTGGCGGAATTAAATAAAAAGTAACTAAAGGAGGGTACTGAACAATTTTATTGCACTATTGTTTGGTTTTCTTTTGTAATATTATGGTTATATTTTTATAATGTTAAAATAATATTAAGATCGTTTACTGTGTTTGTCGTACTTTTGGTGTTTAATTATTCGCAGGGAAAACAAAATAACTAAACGATTTATATATCACGATATGGGGATATTTTCAAAACTGTTTGGAAACAAAACTCAGGATTCAAAAGTAAAGGTTGTCGGTAAATTGGCCTTCTTGGAGGTGGATATGCATAACCATATCCTTCCTGGAATAGATGATGGAAGTCAATCAATTGAACAATCATTAGTATTGTTGAAAGGGCTTGGCCGAATGGGCTTCGAGAAATTTATCTGTACACCACATATTATGGATGGTGTACATCCAAATTCGATTCGTACGATTGATGCTGCTAAGGACAAATTACTAGCTGGTATGGCTGGGATGCCTAATATGCCGGAAATTCATGCTGCAGCTGAACATATGATTGATGACGGGATCGTGAATCTCATCGGATCAAATGAACTCTGTGTTATGCCCGGTGGTTATGTGCTTATAGAGATGTCCTATTTACAAGAATCCAAAGCGCTATTTCAAACGATATTGGATATACAAAATCTCGGTTATCAACCTATTTTAGCGCATCCAGAACGTTATAATTATTACCATTATAACTTTAATATGTATAAACAGATTAAGGATGCCGGTTGCATGTTGCAGCTAAACTTGTTGTCTATCAGTCGGTATTATGGTGTTGAGGTGAAATCGGCAGCTTTGACGATGATTAAATCTGGGATGTATGATTTTGTGGGGTCAGACGCACATCATGAACGCCATTTGGCCGCTTTGGAAGATGTGGTGGCTAAATATCCTGTACGTGATTTACTCAAAACATGTACCATATTGAATCCGACATTGCAAGACCATTTGGGAAGTAGTAAGAATGTAATTGCTACTGGCTAACATCAAAATATATTCATTGGAAAAAGAGATACTTTTTTAGGTATCTCTTTTTTGTGACAATTTTTATCTTTCCTGGCGGATACCGCCTGCTTTTAGTCCAGTTAGTCTTCTTTGCAGTAAGGACGTATTTTAGAATTTCACGAGGGATTCTTGGGTGTTATTTGCTGTTTGCGGTTGCTTTAACTCATGGATATTATTTTCGTCCGCGTTTGTGTTTTGCCCGTATGGATATTTCGAAAATTTGGCTACTTTTGGTTTTAGCATTTTTCATATGAGAGGAAACAGAATTTTTTATTCAAGACTGGATAGCACACCATACTTATCAAAAAACAAACGAAATAGATAGTTATTACTTACGCGTTGCAAATGAAATCAATGATAGTTTATCTACACTATGGTTTGAGGAGCAAGAGACAAATGATCTCATCCATACCGATGCTTTAAAGACATTGAGTATCTATCTAACGTGTTACTTAGAGGACGTTATTGCGAAAACAGGAATTTTTGCTGCTTTTAGAACGATCCATACAGAACTATACAATCAACTTTTGCCTTTTTATAATGATAATGACCTAACGGATTATTATGCTGAGGATATTAATAGTGAAGATATTGCTGTATTGACCTGGTTATTTTTCAGTGAACGTAATCCACATTTATTTATTGATCCCCGTGGTCGTTTGATCCAATTGGTTACAGATTTGGCTTATTCGATCTTGGAAGAACATTATGAAGTTGCTCCTGAAAATGAAAAGTTAAAACTAGAATATGTTTTGAACGAAGGGGCGAACTATTTTGAAGTCCGTAATTTTATTGAAAAGCTTGTTGCCACAAATTACCTGACAGCGGGTGAATATAACACCAATCTCAATCATTTGATGCAAGTTGCGGAGATAGGGCGATATCAGCACGATCAGAATCAGTTACAACAGATGATCTATCGCGTTCGAGATAACCATTTCAATAATTACAGACTGCATCTGTTTGCATTGAAGGCATCTGAATTTGTAGCTGAGGTGGTTGGCAAAGAACATGCGCTATATGGTATTGTCAAAACTTTAGGTAATCGTATTAATAGTTTTTTTGAATATGTAAAAGCGGACGAGCTTTATGTGCATGTAAAACATATCGGTACAAAGACAGCATTTAAAATCTTTAAGGACTCTATACAGCAATTTGTTGAACCTACGGAAACCTTATCTTTCTATATGGAAATTGTGCCATGGAAAGATGCTTGGAATCTCTCTGGAATCATGACCGTTGTGAATACCGACGAGGTAAATTTTGATTTACCGGAGCAGTATGAGATGACTTATCGCATTGAGGCCTTGAATGGTAAGGATAAGAGCTTGAAGAAAACGGAAAAGCAGCTGAAAGATATGGGAAAATTGTTCCAGTCAGAGCATAAGGCGGCTGTTGCGTTTATGGAAGGAAAAGAAGTGAAGGAATTTGCAACAGATTTCTTTAAGAAGTATCAACAAAAATATCCGAGCAAAGAAGAATCTCCACTTCCAGAATCAAATTTGGATCTTACGGAAGATGCCCAAGTTACGGTATTCTTTAATCCAAAAACGGGTTTAGAAGTTTTTGGCGGTATAGCGGAATTTTTTCCATTAAAGAATAACAACTTTGTAGAGAAAGATGATCAAAGTGAGGTACCTTATGCACGGTATTTTTTGAATCTTTTGGTTGAAGATTTTTTCCCAAGCGAGTTGCCGAAGTACTATGTTAATCTATTTAAGGCGGAGGTAGATAAACAGTTCTTCTTTCCAGTGGACGATGCGGTACTTGATTTCTTTCTCCGTTTTTATAAACGAGGAACTTACTTCTTGGGGCCATTTCCGTTATTAAAATAGTAAGCAGTATTGTAATCAATAGAAATAAATAAAAATTCCATGGCATACATGTCATGGAATTTTTTTATGTATTTAAGTCAGGTTATTCTTTGCTATAGAAGATTGCGTGGTCTCCTGGCCATTATTTTGTTGATCGAATACCCCATCCATGCATATGTGTTAATTTAATATAAATTGATTATAACTAAATTGTTATCACTTGTTGAGCTTGAGCTTACATGCCGCACATCCTACGCATTTCATGGGCATATTTTAAAAAATTCTCACTAAACTTGTAGGATCAATTATATGTGATGAAGAATGCCTATTGAAAATAATAATGCCCTGGATTTTAAAACCTTCTTTTTGTTGTATAAGGACAAAGTCTATAAATATGCTTATTTACATCTGAAAGAAGAACCAGCTGCTGCGGATTTAGTCCAGGAAACATTCTCCCGAATTTGGAAAAAATGGGCGGAATTAGACGGGAATAAAAATCCGCAGTCTTACCTCTATACGATTGCCCGAAACCTTGTATTTGACGAATTGCGGAAACAAAAGATCAGATTCCAATTTCAAGCTTCAGATATCGATCAGACCAAATTGGTAGACAATTCGAATGAGGAAGCTATTCGGTTTAAAGATTTGGAGCGAGTTTATCGTGAGGCTATTTCAAAACTCCCAAAAGCGCGACTCGAAATTTTTCTTTTGAGTAAAGAAGAGTTTTTGGATAATCAGGAAATTGCAGATAGGCTTGGGATTTCCGTTAATACCGTCCGTGATCAATTGGTCAAAGGCAATAAGTTCGTTCGGCAATATATTATTGATCATTTTGAGATTTCAATAGCCCTATTGATTTTTTTAAATATTTTTTAGAGCCGCATCGTCTTTCGGTCATCTAGGTACGTATATGTATTTAAAGATGGGCATAGATGATGAATTCCAAAATAGCTGCTTTATATAAAAAATTCCTTAAGGGAGAACTTAGTCCCGAGGAAAACGCCATATTTCTTGATTTACTGACATCTTGTGACAGGGATGAACTTCCAGGTGTGGAGGAAGTCGTTGCGCTGGACGATCGCGATTGTGAACTAAATAAAACAACTTCCGAGGATATCTTCTTTACGATCACAGGGACCTCGTTGACTCAGCCAGTAATACCTATTTGGAAAAGGCGTTGGTCTGTCATTTCTGTAGCCGCCTGTTTACTGTTGATCGGTCTCGCCTGCCTATTCCAATTTAAATTTAAGGAACAACATGGGACGACAGCTTCTGAAATTGTTTATTATTCCAATCCGACAAAATTTGTTAAGCGCCTTATATTGCCAGATGGTACACATGTTTCTCTTCGACAAGGGGCAGAGATTGAATTGTTGTCAGATTTCGATACAGACAGTTTACGTCGGATAAAGCTTTCTGGGGAAGCATTTTTTGAGGTAGCGAGGAACCCGGAGCAACCTTTTGTTATTGCCAATTCTGGCGACTTTGATGTACGTGTATTGGGTACAGCATTTAATTTAAATTGTTCTGAAGGACGTAGCAGCCTGGTGTTGAATCATGGTAAAGTACGGGTCTCACGTGCCGGACAATATTCTGTTGTTAGTCCCGGTGAGAAAGTCGCCTATGATAAGCAACACAAGCAATTTGATATATCCAAAGCGGATACGAGCACTGCATCGAACTGGAAAAGTGATCTTTTGTCATTTAATCAAGTTCCACTCACGCAGATCGTAGCCGATCTAAATAATCTTTATCCTGACAGTCATCTCGAATTAATCGATTCTTTCCGGACTGAAAGTTATACCGGTTATCTACCGGCTAGCGATTTGGAAAAGTCTCTCAAGATGCTCAATACTGCATTTAATCAAACAATTATCCATAAAAAGTAATTTATGAAAAGAACCAATTACTATTTAAAACTTATGGGAAGTGCGCTGCTCTTACAGTCGCTCGCACTTCATACCATGGCCTCACAATTTTCTACCAGTGAAGGGATCGGGAAAATCCTCACGCGGATGGAACAGAAATTCAACGTCAAATTTGGTTATGACGCTTCGATCTCGAACCAAAAGATCAATGAAGCCGCTGACCTTGATAAATTGAAAAAGGAGCAAATTGTTCAATTTATCCAGACAATTTCAGACGGAAATCTTGAGGTCAAAAAAATTGATGAGAAGCTTTATGTGATATCGAGAAAAACCGGCAACGATACTAAGGTGAAAAACGACAAGCCAGTTTCTAACGCCGCCAAAGAGATCCGAGGTAAGGTTGTCGACCAAGAAACGGGACAGCCTATTGCTGGTGTGACCGTACGGGTTAAAGGGACTGCCATTGCTGTAACTACCGACGGAAGCGGTGTTTTCAAACTGCCAGATACTGCTGACGATGCGATCCTCCAAATTTCCTATATAGGGTATGAAAGTGTTGAAATTTTGTCGACACAAGCAGGGACTATTAAACTAGCCAAATCTTCCGAAGCATTGGAAGAGGTTGTTGTTACAGCGTTGGGAATAAAAAGAGAGCAAAGGGCTTTGGGGTATTCAACTCAAAGTGTGAAGGGAGAAGATTTGACTCGTGTGAAAGGAGTGGATGTCGGAACCACATTGACCGGACGTATTTCTGGTGTACGTGTTATGAATAGTACAGAATTTAACAAAACACCACAAATCGAAGTACGTGGACTGACACCTATTTTGGTCATTGATGGCGTAGCTTACGAAAATATGGACCTCAGGGATGTCCCTGTCGACAATATCCAGGATATGACCGTCTTGAAAGGAGCTACCGCTACCGCCCTTTATGGAAGTAAGGGACAAGGAGGAGCAATCATGATCACGACCAAAAAAGGTCTAGCAGAGAAAGGAACGGAGATTACGGTGAATACCAATAATATGTTCTTTTCAGGCTATCTTGCGTTGCCTGAGGTACAGCATAGCTATTCTTCGGGCGAGTCCGGAAAATTTAACAATGATGATTATGTCTGGGGGGATAAGTTGGATATTGGCCGAACTGCCGAACAATGGAATCCAATTAGCAAACAGTATGAAGTAAGTGAGCTTACGTCAAGGGGTAAGGACAATTTTAAAAACTTTCTGGAACCAGGCTTCATCACCAACAATACAGTCAGCTTTACTAATCAAGGGGACCATGGAAGCATAAGAACATCCATTAATCATATTTATAATAAAGGACAGTACCCCAATCAAAAGTTGAACCTGACAAATATTTCGGTGACAGGAACAACCAAGATCAGCGAGAAATTTGACTTGGAAACTAGGCTTGGGTATAACCGAAGTTCTTCCTCTAATAATTTTGGTTCTGGCTATAATGATCAAGGATACATCTATAATATCTTAGTGTGGACCGGCCCTGAATATAATTTGAAAGATTACAAAGACTATTGGCTGGTGAAAGACCAGTCTCAAAATTGGATGTATAAAGGATGGTATGACAATCCATACTTGATCGCGCACGAAAAAACTACTCCCGAATTAGTCAATAAGGTGAATGCTGCTGTTACCTTGAATTATAAGGTTAACGATTGGGCGAAATTCATGGTGCGATCTGGTTATGATTATTATGGCAAGTCAAGGACTCAGCAAAATCCGATCGGAATATATGGAACACGGGGCGGATTTGAAGATTTTGGTGGATTTGATAGTAAAGGGAAGTATATGAAAGCCGATTATGATGGCTTTGCGACGACGAATGATGCGATCTTTACTGCCAAGAAAAATTTTGGCGACTGGGGAGTTGATGGATTATTAGGGGGGTCTATTTTCTATAGCAAGGATAATAATTTGATCGCGAATACGGTTAACGGTTTGTCAATTCCAGGATTTTATTCATTACGGAATTCAATCGATCCGGCAAAAGCGGTTGAGTCGCGTGTTAAAGAAATGCGGAATGGCCTTTATGGACGTCTTTCTTTGTCTTGGCGAAATGCGATCTTTTTGGAAGCTACTGGACGTAATGATTGGGTATCAACGTTAACGAAGGATCATCGCTCTTATTTTTATCCTTCAGTTTCAGGAAGTGTTGTTGTTACGGACCTACTTCCATCAAAGCCTCTCTGGTTGGACATGTTCAAAGTACGGGGATCTTGGGCTATTACAAAATCTGTACTGAATCCATATGAGATAAATTCAACTTTTACGGTTACAAGCAATGTTTGGAATGGCTTGCCAACAGCCTCCTATCCGAATATTATCAAAGACTATTCGATTTCACCTACGCAACGCGATTTGACGGAGTTCGGGTTTGACTTCGCGGTATTGAACAATCGGTTGTATGGTAATTATACCCGCTACTATCGTTTATTACACAATCAGATTGTCAAAGCTAAGATTTCAAAAACTACAGGATTTGAGGAGCGCTTGATAAATACAAAGGAAGAGGAGATGACTAAAGGGCATGAAATCACATTGGGAGGTACACCGATTAAGCGTGAAAATTTCCAATGGGATATTACGATGAACCTTTCTCAGAACATGCGCTATTTCCACAAGTTAGATCCTCAATATTCAAAAGATGCATTATATGTTAAGGAAGGATTGCGGGCCGATTATATCGAATATAAGGATTGGGAGCGTTCTCCGGATGGACAGATGATACTAAATAGTTCTGGGATGCCAATTTCAGCTCAGTATGCCAATCAATTAATAGGATATACTGCGCCAAAATGGTTTTGGGGTTTTTCAAATCAGTTTCGTTATAGAGACTTCTCATTTGGTTTTAGCCTAGATGGTCGAATTAAAGGGATGTCCTACTCAACAATGAATGGTCGTTTATGGCAGACAGGTTCTCATCCTGATTCAGATACACCATACCGTTATGAGGAGGTGGTTAATGGCAATAAAACCTTTATCGCTCCGGGTGTTAAAATTGTTTCCGGTAGTGTGACCTATGATAAATACGGTCAGATTACAGAGGATACACGTGTATTTGCTCCAAATGATAAAGTGGTTTCATATGAGGGGTATTACAAACGAGCCTATTCAGGCCGATGGAATTATTGGGACGAAACATTCATTAAACTTCGTGAATTGTCGCTTAGTTACCGAATGCCCGATAAGATCGCTTCGAAGTTTAAAGCGAAACGCGCCAGTGTCGGTTTGACTGGGCAAAATTTATTGTTGTGGACCAAAGAGTTCCGTTTCTCAGATCCGGATGTTGGATCTGAAGATTTAAGTTCACCATCGATGCGTTACATTGGTTTCAATATTAACCTTACTTTTTAAAAATTACATGACAAATATGAACATGAAAAGATTATTGACGTATATCACCCTTGGTACTTTGGTGATGTCGACAAGTTGTTCCAAATTTGATGAGATCAATACCAATCCTGAGACACCATCGGTTGTTAAACCTTCCATGTTGGCTACTCGTATAATATTAAATTTGGCACGCCAGTCCTCAACTAAAGGTTTTATGCAGCCTTATATGCTTACCAAAGAGATTGCTTGGACAGAATTAACAGAGGGGTATCAATACAATAGCCTCGGCGAATGGGATATCTCGATGACTTCGATCAACGATGCTCATTTTATGGGAGAGTTTGCAACAAGTGAAAAACTCAAGAACTCATATAATGGTCTGATGTATTTTGCTCGTGCCATGAAGTTTTACGAGGGGACAATGAGTGTTGGAGATATTCCCTATAAAGATGCATTAAAAGGGGAAACGGATAAAGTTTATTTCCCTAAATATGATACTCAAAAAGATGTTTTTCTGGGTATTTTGAACGAGTTGGAGCTTGCAGATAAGCTCTTTTCGGAAGGTGAAAAATTTGATGGTGATCCATTGTTCGCTGGAGATATCACGAAATGGCGCAAATTGGTAAACAGCTTTGCATTAAATGTTCTTATTCAATTAAGCAAAAAAGAAAGTGATGCCGATCTAAAGATAAAAGATCGTTTTAAATCAATCTTGACCAGTAAACCGATCTTTGGTAGTAATGCAGATAATTTTCAGGTCGTTCATGAGGACAAAGCCAGCCAAACTTATCCTTTCTATAAGATTAGTAATAGCTTTGTTATTTATCCTATTGTTTCGACAGAGGTTATTGACCGATTGAAACAATATCAAGATAGAAGATTGTTTTATTATGCGAATCCTTCCGCATTACAGATCACAAACGGCAAACAGTCTAATGATTTTAGCGCGTACATAGGGACAGATCCTTCTCTTTCCTTTAGTGAAATTGCTGAGTTAAAGAAGAAAAATGATTATTCTAAATTGAATGACCGTTATACGGAACTAGTTAGTGGTGAACCAACACAACAATACAGTTATGCACATCTATGTTTTGTGATAGCTGAAGCTGCCGCACGGGGCTGGGTTGCCGAATCGTCCGTTAATTGGTATAAGAAAGGAATTGAAGCCGCAATGAAATTTATAGCGGATAATACGCCGAATACGGCTCAATATACCCATAATATGCCATTGGATGCCAACTACATCAATACAGCAGTAGCAACTTATGGAAATCAATTTCCGGTCGTACTTGAAGCACAACTGGAGGCTATTATGACACAAAAATATTTAGCCAGTTACTTGCAGGGGCGTATGACTCCATATTATGATTACAGAAGAACGGGCTATCCTAAATGGAAAATCAATCCAACATCAAGTTTGAATTCAGTCGCACCGGATAAAATACCGATGCGGTGGCGTTACCCATCATTAGAGTACAATTATAATTCTGCAAATTTGGACGAGGCAATGCAGCGCCAATATAAAGGCAATGATGAGATCAACCAATTGATGTGGCTTTTGAAATAAGTCCTTCGAAAAAAACAATCCCCGTAGATGAGATCAATCGTTTGCGGGGATTTTTGTTAAAAACGTTACATTAAAAACGACAGCGAATGGATATATTCGCTTTAGACCATTGAATTTAGTAGAGAGATAACAAATTTATTTATGGATAGCAGAAGAGATTTTATTAAGAAGGCTTCCTTGTTAGCTGGTGTTTTTGGCTTACAGAGTGCTATGCCAGATGCCATACAACGTGCATTGGCTATTGAACCGATCACTGGAAGTACCTTTTTAGATGCCGAGCATATTGTATTATTAATGCAAGAGAATCGTTCTTTTGATCATAGTTTTGGAACACTTCGTGGGGTTCGAGGGTTTAATGATCCACGGGCGATTAAATTGCCTAGTGGTAACCCTGTATGGTTGCAATCGTCGGCTGCAGGTAACACCTATTCGCCGTTCCGACTGGATATCAAAAATTCAAATGCTGCCTGGACCGGAAATTTACCACATTCCTGGGAAAATCAGATGGCAGCCCGTAATCAGGGAAAACACGATAACTGGATTGAAGCGAAGCGTCCAGGAGGAAAGGTCTTGAAAGAAATTCCGCTAACAATGGGTTATTATACACGGGAGGATATTCCTTTCTATTATGCGTTAGCTGATGCCTTTACCATTTGTGACCAGCACTTCTGTTCGTCCATTACAGGTACAACAACCAATCGCCATTTTTTCTGGACAGGAACCTGCGTACCACACAAAGGAGCAAAGCCATTGGTGCGGAATTCAGATATCTATTTTAACCGTTGGGCACATTGGAAGACTTTTCCGGAACGACTGGAAGAAGCAGGGATCTCCTGGAAAGTCTACCAAAATGAAGTCAGTATAGAAAGTGGCTTAGACGGTGAGGATCTGTTGGGAAATTTTACAGACAATAATTTGGAATGGTTTGCGCAATATCATATTGAATTCAAGAAAAGCCATCTTGATTTTATGCGTAAACGTGTGGCAGAAATACCCGCTGAAATTCAAGAACTTGAAAAGGCATTAGCGAATAATAGCTCTGAGAGTGTCCAAAAAACACAGAATAAACTTAAGCAGAAGCAGGAGCAGCTGAATAGCTACCAAAAACATTTGGCACGTCTTACGGATCATGCTTTTCAGCAGCTTCCTAAAGAACAGCGTACCTTGCATGAACGTGCTTTTCAAACGAATGAGGGTGATTCTTTCTATCGTGAGACAAGCGTGGTGGCACAGGAGGGTGAAAAGATTAGAGTTCCTAAGGGGGATGTTTTGCACCAATTTAGACATGATGTGAAATCTGGGAAGTTACCTGCAGTATCTTGGCTTGTCGCACCACAAAGCTTCTCAGATCATCCGAGTGCACCTATGTATGGTGCTTGGTATGTATCGGAGCTTTTAAATATTCTGACAGAAAATCCCGAAATCTGGAAGAAGACTATTTTTATTCTGAACTATGATGAGAATGATGGTTATTTTGACCATATCCCTCCGTTTGTAGCACCTAACCCAGCAGATCATCGTTCTGGAAAAACTTCACCGGAATTGGATTATAGTGGCGAATATGTGAGTTTAGCCCAGGAGCTTGCCGATGGTGAAGAAAAAAGTAATGCAACGGAAGGTCCGGTGGGGCTGGGCTACCGGGTGCCTTTAATTGTAGCGTCACCTTGGTCAAAAGGCGGTTGGGTCAATTCGGAGATTTGCGATATCACATCGACGATTCAGTTTATGGAGCATTTCTTTGAAAAAAAGTTGGGCAAGCATGTGAAAGAGGAGAATATCAGTTCGTGGCGCCGGGCCATCACAGGTGATTTGACATCGGTATTTCGGAAAGCTGAAGGATCGAATGCTGTTAATTTGACTTTCCTTGATCGGAATCAGCAGATCTATGCGATTGATCAGGCGAAAGCGAAACCATTGCCCAATAATTTTCATGTTTGGTCGAAAGAGGATGTAGCAGGATTGCGGTCTAAAGGTCATTCGAAGCTGTTGGCAAGACAGGAGAAAGGTCAGAAAAACTCCAACGCTCTGGCGTACGAGCTTTATGTTAAGGACTCTTTTGCTAAGGAACACAATCAGATTCATCTGACACTAGAGGCGGGCAATAAGGTATTTGGTAGTAAATCGCTAAACAGCCCATTTAATGTCTATAGTGGACCCAGCTATAAGGAAGGTGTGAGATTTTGGCCATTTGCAGTTGTCGCTGGGCAGGAACTAAGCTTTGACTGGAACTTGGCAGACTTTAAAGATCACCATTACGATTTAACAGTGTACGGACCTAATGGTTTTATGCGCGGATTTAAAGGACAGGAGGAACCCTTATCTGTTGGAGCGACCTATGAAATCGGGAAGAAAGGTTTGTTGACGGGTAATCTTGTACTGGAGGTTCATAATCACGGGGAAAAATCATTCCGTGTACATGTAGAAGATAATGCTTATAGTACATGGAAGAAATCGATTGTACTTGCGGCAGGGAAATCTACGAAGTGGATTGTGGAATCTCATAAAACCCATGGTTGGTATGATGTGACGCTGCATGTTGAGGGAACCAAATTTATACGTCAGTTCGCTGGTCGCGTAGAAACGGGTAACCATTCGAAAACTGATCCTCAGTTGGGTTGATTATGATTCGTTAAGTATTTAAATAATGAGTAGATGACTCATACGCTGACTTTATAATGGAAGATCCCAGTTTTATCTACTGGGATCTTTTTGTATAGGTAGGCTGTAATTCGGTTTTTATTTTTTACTCCATTCTTCGAGTAGTGCCTTCAATTTAGGGTCGCTTGGTCTCGGACTATCGGCTGAGATCAGGTTGCCAGATTTGTCGATGAGGATATAGCGTGGAATCGAGTTGACTTTATAGGCGTCTGATAGGGTATTTCCAGATCCTGCGTTTAATTGGATACCTTTTAAGTTTTTTTCCTTTACATAAGCCTCCCATTTGGGTTTATCTTGATCAACGGAAACCCCAACAAAAGCAACTGATTTGTTTTTGAATTCCTCGTTCAATTTTTCCCAATGTGGTTCTTCTGCACGACAGGGACCGCACCAGGTTGCCCACATATCGATTAAAACAACTTTACCTTTTAGGTCCGCAAGGCTAACTTTTTGACCACTAATATTCGGATAGCTAAACTGAAATGCAGGTACACCAGTTTTTGTCTCTACAAGCTTAGCTTCAACAATCTTTGTACGTTCAATCTGCTCAGGTAAAGTAAAGTATTTTCTATAGGTATTATTCATTTCTTGAAAGTCGCTGTAAGAGCGTGCTCCTTCGAGACGTTGTAGCACATATTGTCCTTTAAGCACATCGGGACCTATCGCAGCAACCTGTTGATCAAATGTCGGTTTCGTTGCCAAGTCTAACTTCCTGTACACCATATTACTCATGAAGCGATCTCCGTAAGGAAATTTAAGAAGCTCAGTTGTGAGAAAGCGATCAGCATTAAATTGCGTATAATAATCGCTCATTTCCTCTTTGCTCGGGTGTGCCGTACGGGGCATGTATAAATAGGAGATGGCATAATAAGCAAAATCGTAATCTACTATTTCAGGGAAGAATTTATCGAAGTTTGTGTTTCCGGTTTTAACTGCTTTTTTGATACCATCGAGTTTTCCTTTGAATTGTTCCACCTCAGGAAAGAAATCTACATAGGTACTCATACCTCCCGGTGTTGTTCCTTTATCATGGAAACTTTTTGAAAGTTTGTCCCAATGATAAAGGGCCTCATTTTCGGGACTATTCTTGCCAATAAGTTCATATTCACTCGGTGTCAATTTTAGCTTGAGTTCTTCACTGCCTTTGAAATAGAAACGGAATAATCCCTGTTGATTTTGTGCGGTTCCGCTACCAATCGAATATAAGCCTTCATACTCTGGTGTAAAACGGAATCCAAATCGGCCAGCAGCATCCGGAATAGCTGTTGCAATTTCTTTTAGTCGTCCATTGAGTACTTTGAATAGGCCTACACGTTTTACTTTAATAGGATCTGTTGTTCCGGTAACATTGCTCGGTTGTTGTGCTAACACAACAATCGATGAAACGAATGTCGTCAATAATAAAATGGTTTTTCTGATCATGATTGAATTGGTTTAACTAAGTGTAAATGGAATAATTTTCTTGATATCTTTCGCTTGAAATAAATCTGGATTCTTTTTGTCTATGGCATCTTTCAAGGCAAGTATTTCTTTTTTTAGTGTGGAATGATTGGAGCTAGACAGATCAGCGTTTAAGAGTGTTTGCACAGATTTTGTTGCGTTTTTAAAGTCTTTTAGATAGTAATAAAGTAAGGTCAAGCGGTAGTTGTCGATGACATCTAGTTGCTGCATACTTTGCTGTTGCTGGTATTCGGCTAATATTTTATTTAGTATTTTAGGCTCCTTTGCTTGGTCTATGATGACTTGTCCCAATGCGTTGCTTCTAAGATCCCAAGTCGTATAAAGATTGAATTGCGTGATCAATTTCAAATAGGTATTGGCATCTTTGGAGCTTGTGTAATAATTGGAGATAAACGTGGGTAAAAAGGTATCCCATAATTTGTCATTAAAAGTTGGACGAATATACGTGAGCATATTTTCTAAGCTGTCCAGCTGTTGCGCAGAACCATATTGTTTGCTTTTCTTTGATGCCATTGCTGAAATTTTATTCCGAAGTAGATTACTACCGTACATCTTGATGAGTTGAGGTAGGTGTGTGTAAACCCAATCGTTGTATTTCGGGAATGAGGTAACGCTATTGGCTAAAAATGCTGTTTCGCCGAAAAGGTCTTTTTGTTGATCCAGATAGCCTTCTAATTCTGCAAAATCGTGCTTCTCATCAGTCTTGATAAACCGCTCACTATAGGGCGCTGGATAGTTATTGTCCAGACTATTATTAAAGGCTAGAAATAATTCGGATTTGCTGCGCTGAACGGCTTCTTTTAACAAGGGGACAAATCGGTCTACCCCAAAGAACCCTGATTCGGTCAATAGCGTTTTTCCATCTGGATTTACAATAACATAAGTTGGGAAACCGGGGGCACCGTATTTTCGGGCCAGTCTTTTGCCGTCCATCTCCTTCATCACGTCGGTTTTGTAGAGAATATAATTGGCTTTGAGTTCACTGACCACAGCAGGGTCTGGGAATACTTGCTTATCCATTTCCGCACAGGGCATGCATCCGACAAAGTAAAGGTCAATAAGGATAAGTTTGTTCTCTTTTTTTGCCAGCGCTTGACAATCGGCATAAGTTCCTTGAACTATTTTTTCCTGCGCATACAACATGCATGACAAGAGCAGACCACAACAGGTTGCGACCATATAAAAGATATTTTTTTTCATCTAATCTGTGTTTTGGGCGATTGTATGTTTAGGGCCTCTCAGTTGTTAAATTGTAATCGTTTTATTGTCCGCAACTGTAATGACAATGGACTGTTCCTTTGCTTTTAGTCTTATTTCTTCAATCAGCATCGGTTTTTTCTTCAGTTGATCTTCGGTGTAATTGTCGATCCTTTGAATTATGGTCCCTGCTTTTAAGCCATCGGGGTTTTCAAGAGCACCTATTATTCCTAAAGCTTTCAGCCGACCAACATTGTCCCATCCAAATTGATAGTTTTTTACCAGAAAGTCTTGCGGGGCGGTATGTAGCTTATTCGGTGAAAAATGGACCTCATTATCTGCTAGATTGATTGTGATATTGTATCTGCTGAGGAGTCGGACACCTATGGATCCGTCAAATCCTGGCTTCCATTGCTCGTTTGCCGAACTACCTCCCATTAGTGTAATGGGTAAACCTTTTACGGCGGGCAGTGGTGAAATAGCAAATTGATAACTGTTACCGGAGAAGGTTGGTGAAGAGACGCCCATGCTTACGGTTGCTGCCTGAGCTTCGGGCTTAAATCCACTAACAAGTAACTTATTTTGGCGTACAAAAGGACGGAAACAGATGAGGTCATAGGATGCTCCGGTATCGAATACAAAATGTCCTGTATACGTTTTGCCTTGTATGATTTCAAGTTGGCCGGGAAGAATCATTACTCCCGCGGGCATTGTAATCGGAACGGTAGTTCCTTTGTCTTTATATTGAAAATCTCCAAAATCATACAGCGAAATTAAGTTTTTGTCGTAATCGATGTGGGTAATAAATTGACGAATCAATGAATTACCAATGATACCATCCCCTTCTTTACCCATTTCTGGGAATATCGCAATACCCTGTCCGTTTAATTTTAAGGTATCTAATAGAATGCTGTTATTGTCTGACACTTGAATTTTGGTATTGCCACCAACCACAGAAGCATTATTCTCTCTTGTGACCTTTAGGCCAATAGCATCGGCTAATTGTTGATTTACAGCCATGCCGTCCGCTCCAGTATCAAACAATAGTCGTAATGGTTTTTCGTACCCGTTGATTTTGACCTGGAGATAAATGGAGCCGTTTTTGTTTTCGAAGGGGATAATAGCACGTAATTTTGTTTTCTCCTTACGTTGCATACCATAGAGTTGGTCAAATAAGGAATGGCGCACTAACTTACCTGATTTGTCGATAAATGCCTCTGTATTAAGCTGTTTATTGGCTCCAGATGTGATGTTCAATTGCAAGGTAGTTCCGTTTGCTGTTTTCTTTTTTGTTATAACTTCAATTTTTGAAACTGGATAATTTTTAACAATTTGGTTCAAACGAAATCTGGCTCCAGCATCTGTATGTCCGGCGATGGAGAAGTTGGGGGCCAATTCTCCAGCTATGAAAGCGGTGTCTTTCTGCTGGAAAGTTTGGAAAAGGGTTTTAGTAAAGGAAGTCCCGGATTGCGCGTGACAATAGAATCCTGTCAACGCATATAATCCAAGCAAAAATGACCTTTTAATTTGTAGATATTGCATAAAATCGCTTATAATCTCTATCACGCCCCTATGCCTATTGGCTTGAAGGATGATTTAATCTCTTTAGTGTATTACAATGGTTATTTAATTATCGACCAAGCTCGCAATCCACTTCGGACTGAAGCTTGTTGAAATTCATACTATTCCCTCAAATCGATATATGGGAATAGTATGAAGAAGAATATATTTTGACATTTAGCGTTCGCGATAAGTTAAGCTTTTGATTCGGCCAAAACCTGTATATGATTTATCTAGCACAATGTTTGCATTTAGCCCTGGAACGTTATAAATGTTTAAGCTCCCTTCGGTACCATCTGCTTTGCTAGGGTTATAAAAGCCTACCATGAGTTTATTCCCACTAGTATATTTTGTAGTATTTTTGAATTCATAGAAATTCAAATAACTAATTTTTTTATCCCCTAGGTCCACCATTAGTTTGGAGGTTTTGTAGGTCATGTCGTATTCATAAATTTTACTACCAACATTGTAAAATAGGTATCCGAATTCGGGGTTAAATGCAAAGAGTTCTGCTTTATCTATGTCTGTGCCAATTATTTCGCTGTAGTAAGTTTGTGCGGTGCTGACAGCGTTGAACCTCACAAGGTATTTTTTTGACCCATTGGGCTCTTTTAGGATAGCGAAGATCTCACCACCATTGTAGGCCATCCAGCGCATATACAGCATATCTAGACCTGTATTAAAACTGAATAACCTAAGATCTTTTTCTGGGTCGAAAAGAGTAGTACAAGTTGAGGCAGTGGATACATGACGCACAAATCTTCGATTCGTTTTATCATATAATATAATGGGATTGGAGATGTCTGTATGCCGTCCCCCTATGAAAGGGGCTACCTCAAATCCTTTTTCTTCGGCAGCAATGTAATTGATCGGAGTCGAGTAAAAGATATTGAGTGCCCGTTCGTAAAAGTAGGCATTTCCGTCACCTAATAAATAGGACGATCCGCCATTTCTTTGTTGGATTACATCGGCATAAAATCCGGCTGGAATTGTGCCAATCATTTCATAGGACAGTCCCATGGTATTTGTCCATTTAAAGGTATTGGGATCTACCTTGGTTGTGCCGGTTGTTGTGCCCAAATACAGCCCATAGCTGATCTTGTCTGGTCCGAGCAGTAACCCCGTTGCGTATGTGTAGGTCATGACAGGTTTGCCTGTTAATGTGAGCTCCGATCCAGTATATGCTAAAATGTCGTTATACACATCAAAGGTGTTGGATGAATTTAACACGAGCATATCAGCTCTGGCCTTTCCATTGGCTTCGTTCATCATAATCCAACCTTCATTGATTTCGTTGACCACTTTAAGTTTGAAAGGACGTGTATATTTTATTCCAGTCTGTTTGTCTGTGACTGAAAAATATGCCTGATAGCTTCCTGCAACGAGATTCATTTTAATGTTCAGATCTTTTTCTTCACTTAGTGAGAATATTTCCTGACCTCCCAGACCATTGGAGCCAATGTAAGCCCACTGGTATTGATAATTATCTTCAACAAACTTACTGTCTTGCGTAAATTGTATTTTGGGGTTTAACTTCAGGTCCTTGCCGATAAGGGCAGTGACTTCATTGGGTAGTTCTGTAATCGTATCCAATTCATTTATTTGAGAATAATTATAATTTCCAAGATCCTTTTTACAGCCTCCCAAGAACATACATGTGATCAAGAAGCTAATAATTGAATATGAGATGTTTATTTTCATTTTTTTTATTTTAAGTCTGTAAGCTATTGCGCGGAACTACCCATGTTCATCGGTTGGCCATCTTCGTCTAAGATGAGGTTGCCCGCTGCTTTCTGCTCATTCAGATACCGTTGCATAAATTTACCATAAGCCAATGTTTCAGCAATTGAAATATTGGTATCCATATATTGTGGGTCGACATTAAGGACTTCAACCATTAAGTTGAGTTTTTTACGGGAAAAAGTCCCGAGATAGAAGTCCAGCCAACGCGCCGGCTTTTTTATTATATCATTAATAAACCATCTATAATTAATAAAATGCAGCTTTTGACCAGTTGTCTGGTTCGTCACTTTATACTGCATATCGGCTGAAAAATTTTCATTTTCGAGGAGGTCAAAACTGAGTATGAAATTTTGATCCTTCATATCAGGAGTTCTCATAAATCTGAGCCATATCGTATCCCGAAGTTGATTCTTTTTGATCGATAAATCTTTGGTTATCATTTGATAGTGCTTGCCTTCGATTGCAGTAGAAGATGAATTTATGGCTATTTTATAAGGCCGATCTTTATCTACTGAGTTTCCTATTGTGGCAATGACCATATGCACAAGCGAATCGACTGTTGTTCCTTTAATCAGGCTGAAAGAGATCACTGTAGAATCTTTAAGGACCTCTGAAGAATAGGCGAGGGGCCGTGCAGTTTCATTAAAATAAACGGTAGGTTTTCCTTCATACTTGTGGAGCTCTTTTTCACATGAAAAGAGGCAAGCAATAGTTGCGCAAGCTAGGAATAGGTAGTGTATATTTTTCATGGTTAGCATTTTATTGTCTATAAATAGATTCAGAGTCTGGGAGAGGAACGTTGTAGTTTATCGTTACGTTGCCACTTGTTGCAGAGCCATTGGCCACGGAGGTTACGTTTCTTCGCTTGTAGTAATAAAAAAGCTGTCCTTCTCCGAATAAATCCTTTTGATACTCTTTTTGTAGCTCGGTCGAAATGTTTACAGTTGTTGCCAAAGGTAATAAGCCCCGGTTGGCGCGGACTATATTGAGCAGAGCTATTCCGTCGGCAGTATTGGGCTCACATTCGGCTGCGATATAATATATTTCGCTTATTTTGAGCAGTGGAACGCTAAAACGAAAAGTTTTGGTCTTGTCGACGACATCTGCGTATTTAAGAAAAGTTTTATATGGTTTTGATCCATTGGAAGGCATCTGCCAGTTTAAATTGTATCGATAATCATTTTCATTATTTTCATATACGGTTGCTAAGCGACTTGGCGTTGGAGCCAATATTTGCCTTTCACTAATTGAAGGATCGAACCAGGTTAGATAACGATTGTATAGTTGGGAGTTCATCACGCCAAATAGCATTTCTGTTGAAAATACACGATCGGGATTTTGTTTTTCAACTAAAGCATTGGCGGAAGTCGTCCATGGAAACTTGTCGCTTGCAGCGATCACCTCTTTAGCTGTAGTTAATGCACTGGCTTTGTCACCACGATAGAGATAAGCTCGCGCCTTGAGGCCTTTTACGGCGTAATAATTAAGCCTGTAATTTCTGTTATTGCTTAGAAAATCGACGAGATCTTCTGGTTTGGCAACGTTTACCCCCTTTGTGATAATAGGATCGTTTTGAAGTAAGGTTTCGGCAATGTTTAAATCCGCTAATACGATGTCCATAAATTCATTGGCGGGTAATAAAGGATTTACTTCAGTTTTACTGTTTTTATAATAAGGTAAACTCTGCTTGGTAGAATCTGCCGTTGAGTATCGAGGGCCATATAAACGTAATAGATCGAAATGCAGGAATGCGCGCATGGCAATTGCCTCCCCCCGATAGTTATTTTCTGTGGATTGATCCAAAATACCTTTGTATTTATCCAGATTCTCCAAAAAGACGTTAATATTTAAAATGGTCGCATATGCATTCGACCAGATGTTCTCCATACGGTCTACAGTTGGTTTATCTTTGTAGGCATAAGTTGAAGTCTTATACTGATTGTGCTCAGAACTAATATTGTAGCGCTGACCGAGGATTTCGATGGTAGAAAGTGTAAGATTATCTCCATATAACTGGTTTCCTGCAAGATCTAAATAGATACCATTGAGTACGGATCTGATGCCGTTTTTGGAACTGTATAACTCAGATTCGGAGACTTTGTCTTCTGGTTGGACATCTAAAAATTTTTTGCAGGAGAAAAACGTTATAGTTGTCAACAGAATTAGGAGAATTTTAATAGTGCGTTTCATAAGTCAATAATTAAAATGATGCTCTGAAAGAGAAGGCGAATGTTCTAGCATAAGGGTAGGATATACCGCGTTCTCTTCTGACGGTAGAAAAATAAAGGAAGTCATTGGCCATCAAGTTGACAGATAGTGATTTTAGTTTCATGCGCTGTAGCCAAGGACCTTTGTCAAAGAGATAACCGATGTTTAAGGTTTCGCTACTGAGCGTGTTTAAGGATTGGACAAATCGTGACGATATCGGTGTAGTTGTCGTTTGGGAGATTGCTTTAAATTGTGCAATATCTCCTGGTTGTTGCCATCGGTCATATAGTGCACGTTTGTCCTGGTTATTTACAATGTTGGTGAAGTTAATATTCTCCACTTTGTCAAATAATGCAGTATTGAAGATATCGCCGCCTAGTCTATAGCGGAGCCCTAGTCCAAATGTAAATCCTTTGATTCGAAGGTTTGTAGAAATTACCCCTTCGACTTTAGGAGCGGTATTTCCGACATTGGCTACGTCAGCACCGCTATAATCAAAAGTGTATTGTCCATCTTTAGTCAAGAAAACTTCTTTTCCTGTGGTCGGATCAATCCCCAGGGATTTGGTCGCCCAAATAGCTTCAGCACTATTTCCGTCTATATATCTGATTAAGGATTTGGATGTTTCCTGCTGTTTGTTGAGGGTTCTTAGAATGTCTCCAAATCCGCCATATTGGCTCTTGTAGCTTGCGGCGGTAAGCCCAATATTCCACGTGACTCCTTTTTCAAGATTATAAATCGGATAAATCGTAAGTTTAGTCTCCAGTCCTTTATAGGTTAGACTGCCAATATTATAGGGATAGGAAAATACGCCTGTTGAGGACGGTAAGTCTACCGGAACGATTAAAGGATCTGTTTTCTTGTTATACGCATTGATATAACCTGTAAAACGATTGTTGAATAGGCTGAAATCTAAAGAGGTACTGATCTGTTGTGTTTTTTGGGGCTCTAAATTGGGATTCCCCAACATATTAAGTGTTACGCCCTGACCGAACTGGTTGTAATTTGTACTGGTATAATTGTATAATGAAATTGAGCTGATGTTAGCGAAATTCTGATTACCTGTGACACCCACATTTCCGGTTAGCCGTAACGAGTTTATCCAGGGCATTTTTTTTGCGAATGCTTCTTTGTGGATATTCCATCCTAAACCGACGGCATAATAGGGAGAGAATTGTTTATTACTTCCATAAGCCGTTGATCCATCAAGCCTGTACACGATATCAAATAGGTAGCGGTTATCATAAGAATAATTTGCGCTTAGTGTTGTATTGACCGTACGATATGTGCTACTTGATGCTAGTGGAGCGCCATCGAGTAAATAATTATAGGCAAAACGCGGATTGCCCGTGTTTCCTGCCGGAAATCCTTCAGCTACAGTTTGATAGGCATCGTTTTTGTTTTCAGCGATTGTATTGCGCCAGTTTGCATTTAATTGATGCTTTTGTGCGAAGGTTTTATAAAAGGTCAACATAAAATTTCCTTGATAGGAAAAATTGTTATTTCGACTGTCCGTATATCTTCCTTTCCTTAAGGTTGGTGTTTCGAAGAAATCGCTCATCTCGGGCGATTTATAGATTTTTCCTTCTGTTGTCCCTTTTGTTATTTGTAACGCAGCATTTGCTCTTAGATAACCCGTAATGTCATAGTTGGCATTAAAGTTATTCTGTACCTCTAGGTTTTTGGATTTATTATATTGTGGCAGCATAGCATCATATAATGGATTGGCAACATAGAAGTCGACAGAGGAGTTTGATTTACGACTGATTTCCAAATATGGGGTTTCCAAATTTTTTTCATAATAGGGATTTGTATTTACCCAGGTGGAAAATGAACCATATTGAGATTCGGTTGTCTTGTTCCCTCTGATGTAGGTAATATTGTTGATATTTACCTTATTTTTTCGATAAGTTAGGTTGATACTACCACTATAGCTATCCCTTCCTGATCCAATCATGGCTCCTTTTCCTGTCCTATAGTTTAAGCCAAGGTTGTAGATAAAGGTCTCGTCTCCACCAGCGGCATTAATTGAGTTATTGGTTGAGAAACCATTTTGTAACGGTTCACTTAACCAGTAACTATCAACTCCTTTTTTTACAAATGAAAGGTGTTGATTGTATAGGCTATCGAGATAGATTTGATGTGTGGGGCTTACCGATGAATTGTAACGCCCGGAGAGTCTTTCGAATTCCAATTTTTCGGTGGCATTCATCATATTGTATGCGGACAAATCGGGCATTTCGAACCTAAAATCCTGTGTGTACGTAAACTGTAGCTCACCTGGTTTTGGTTTTATAGTCTCTATAACAACAACGCCGTTAGACGCTTGTGAACCATATAACGCTGTTGAAGCAGCATCTTTCAATATGGTTACTGATGCGACACGATTCATGTCAAGATCAACAATAGTCTGTATTGTTGTTGGAAACCCATCCAATACAAATAATGGCTGATTGGGATCAGCCCCAAATTGGTCTGTAAGTGTTGAGCTGGGAATACTACTCTTGCCACGTACTTCAATCACTGGCATGACATTGGGATTCGAACCTGCTAGATTGTTCTCAATTTGCAGAAAAGAAGGATCTAAAGTTTTCAAACTTTGAATAATGTTGTTGTTGCTTACTGCTTTTAATTCAGTACCAGAGAATTTTGTGGTCGTACCTGTAAAGCTGTCCTTATTTCTATTGATTCCTGTTCCTGTAACTACGACTTCTTCGATCATGTTGTCCTGCCTGCGAAGTTTAATAACCATTCCGTTGATAGACAAGTATGCTTTGATTTCCTGATTTTCGTAACCAATGAAGGAGACAATGAACATTTCATTCAATGAAGTGATAGGCAGAACGAATACTCCATCCGTATTGGTTTTAACGGATTTCTTATCATCATTTTTTTGCCGTATGGAGGCACCTTCAACGGGTTTTCCGTTTTCATCAAGTACCTTCCCAGTAATGTACTGTTGCCGGATTTGGCTCACATTGCTGTTATTCGAGGACTTTTTGGGCGCTGGTTTAATCACCACTGTCTTATTAACAATCTCATAGTCGAGGCCATTCGGTTTTAGAATGGCATCCAGTGCCTGCTGTAAGGTTCCGTTTTCAAATTTAACACCGGTATCCTTGATCTTTTCGAGTACAACGTCTTTATAGAAAAAACTATAACCAGATTGTTTTTCCAGTTGTTGAAAAACTTGTTTGACGGACGATTTGTTTGAGTTGATAGAGATGCGCTGTGCATTTGTTGTACCATAGAGCTGCATCAAGCTGATCGTCAAAAGTGCCGAAACAAGGTGAAAACGCAGTTTGTTTTTTCGGTTAAATACGGGGGGTAATTTGCTGTCATTACTGCTCTCCAGAATAGCCCGAGGCCAGGTGATGGCATCTGAGTTTGATGAAATTTGGACATGGTTATCCCATGGGACCGAAGGTTTGGCCTTCCTATTGTTTTGCATTAGGTTAATGTTTTTTAAGTTCAGTATTAATAATTTAGTTTTTCAGTAGGATTGTTTTTTGTTGATTTTTATTCTGTACGATGTCGAAATTCAATCCAGCAGTTTGGAGGACGGTTAGGATTTCCTGCAAATTCATCTGCTTATTGATTTTTCCACTAAATCGTTCGTTTATTTCGGAGTCGTCAAGACGGACGTTGAGATCGTACCATCTTGCTAACTGTTGCATAATTTCATTTGCTGTGGCATTATGGAAGGTAAAATAACCTTCACGCCAGGTTATATACTCCGCGGCATCCACATTTTTCTTACTAAGAGCAGTGCCTTTAAAATTCGCTTGCTGGTTGGGTGTCAAGAGTATTTTCTGCTGCTGATGTTGTACTTCAATTTTACCTTCAACAAGTGTTGTTTGCGTCGTAAGATCATTATCATAGGCATTGATATTGAAATGGGTACCCAAAACTTTGACTTGTTGATCAGTTGTTTTTACAATGAATGGTTGTTCTGGATTTTTGCTAACTTCAAAATAGGCTTCACCATGTAATTCAACTAAACGCTCTGGGCCTATGAATTTCGAAGGGTAGCTCAAGGAGCTATTCGCATTCATCCATACTTTGGTCCCATCTGGAAGTACAATTTTAAATAGTTGCCCTCGAGGTGTTGAAAGCGTATTTTGAACGATGTGATTTGCATTGTCATTATAGACAAGTTCTCCGTTTTTGATTTCCTGAACGCCTTCAATGGCTTGGGTAGCTTTACCTTGGTTGTTGAGTATGACGACTGCTCCATTTTCAAAAGTAAGTTGTACATTTTCCTGAACGGGGCGTATCATCGCTACTTGCGCAGGTGCTATTTTGTCGAACACTGCATGCTGATAGTAGAAGTAGCCCATGGCAAAACCGAGCGCAATCGTAATCGAAGCCGCTATACGAATCCCATACCTATAGCCAATTGATTTAGGTTCGGGGAATCTCATACTATGATTTAGACGTTGTAGTATACGGTGCTGACTTGCTTGAATATCGTTATCCTTGGGCATGTTGTTTGCCTCAGCTTCTTCAAACCATTTTTTCAAGGTATCGTATTCGGCTTTATTTTCGAAGCCCAATAGATAGTTTTTGATTAGTTTTTGCAGCGTATTAGGTACTTTCATCTAGTTAAATCTATTTATTCATTTGTAAGCAGTCTCTTTAAGAGATTTATGTTGCCTTCGACTGTTTCAGCTATGATTGAGTTATCAGTGATATGCATTATCCTGTATCACTTGAATACATCATGATGACTTCACAGGTCGTTTGGTTAGCCTTGTATAGATATAGTCATCGAAAAAACTGAAAGCACCTACGCTAAAATGAAAAAAAATTAAAAAAATGAGAGAAAGGTGTGGAAGTCTTTGGTAACTAGGCGTAAACGTTTTAGAGCTTTGTTTATTTGATTCTCAACGGTACTTTTTGATAGGCCGTATTCAAGCGCTATCTGGTTGATGGATTTGTGGTTGATGCGGCTTTCATTGAAAATAATTCGGCAACGTTCAGGAAGATTTTGTATTTCTTCTTGAATGAGGTCCAATAGATAGCGGTAATGTAAGCGATCTTCGATTGGCGCATCATCGAGGATGATATCTACTTTATCGATATCCACCCTATGCTGTTCGTGATTTTTATTGAAGTAGGAGAAGGTGAGGTAGCGTGCGCCAGTTTTGAGGTAGGATTCGATATTATTGATTTCTTGCAATCTACTCCGGTTTTTCCAGATACTCAAGAATAAGTCATGCAGGATATCTTCAGTTGCTTCGGTGTTTTTAGTTTTGGGGTAGACGTATTGGTAAATTGTTTTCCAAAAATGATTATATAGTGCATCGAATGCAGTTCGGTCGCCTTCTGCGATTTGTTTCAGCCAAAGTGCAATTGTACTATCCATTTTAGTTTCCAATTATGGCACAAATGTATCTAAAAAAAGATAGTTAAAAAAGGTTAGCGGGGGAACTGCTTTAGAAGCGTTTCCCCGCTAACCTTTTCTGTTGTAATCTGCGAGATCAAAAAATGCATGTAAGGAAATCGCTGTTATTTACCTTACCAAGTATCGTCGCAATAGTTATAATTTTGTTGGCATTCGCACTATTTGCTATAGTTCTGTTCTGTAAATGCAGTATAGAAATAATCGATGGAAACTTGTACAGGTTTGTAAACAGTTCTGTATTTGACTGTACTTGGACTTACAATGTTTTTTAAGCTTGCAAAGTCCTCATAGGGGGTAATGCGAACTGTCGTGGAATCTCCTGAAGTGTTAAGATAAGTAACTTCCGTAAACTGCATTGGGTAAAATGTGCCCTGTCTAGGTAGGTTGTTCTCTCGCGCCAACACTAGGAAATGCTCGCTGGCATTTGATTTGTCAAATTTTGAAAATGAGCGATTTACAAGGGTCCGTATATAACTCTGACCGTAAATAAACTGACTCGAGGTTACTGATCGAGAACTATCACCCTGACTGGTAAATGAATAAACGTTTGCAGTATATGTTGCTTCCGAAAGTGCATCTAAGGTGATGAGTTTGATTTTACCATGTTCGCTACCTTCTATCGGATAATTTTTTACTTCTGGCGTAGGCGAGAGACTGCTCCTTAGATAGACTCTAACACTATTCACTTTGGGGTCTGTCGTTACCTTAAACCGTAGTATCCCTCTTTGGTTACCGGGGATAATAGATAGCGAATCTATCCGGCCCGGATAGTAAATTTCCCCATTTTTTAGGTATTCCCCATAATAGTAGTCTGACGGCTTGCAACTGTAGGTTAAAAGGACAGTACCCAATACGATCAGCATATAATTCAATATCTTTTTCATAATTTATCAGTCTACGTATTTTCCATATAATTTCAATTCTGATATAGCAACTGTGAGGGCATTACCTAGTGGTTGTTCTCGAACGCCGTTCCATGTACAGTTTACTTTTATGCGGAAATATTTGAATCCGCTCGGGTTGTCCCAGTTTACTTCAAAATCTTCTCCCTTACGTGCATAATCTTGATCCTCACTATTTGCGTTAGTGCCAAAGGCTAGGCCGGATGGACGGACGCCTTCAAATGTTCCAAGTAATGTCCAAGAATCCCAGGAGCCATCTTGTGCAGGTGAATTACTGCCATAAAGTTCGAATTCTTTTGGGTGTGTAGCTTGAAACAATAGCCCATAATTGTCGTTTCGACCCCAAAGTTTGACCCGACTTACCTGTGCCTTTTTACGGGCATCCAACGTGAATTGGAATGGGATCGGAGCAGCCTTCCCCCACCACTGCTTGTTTGTGATATAATATGGTGATCCTTCAATTCCATCAAATAGTGATACCTGCATTTCGGCACTTCCGCCTTGTGCATTGTAATTGCTGATGTAATCACCATTTCTATTCATATCGCTATAGGCAGTAATGCCGTTGTAAATTAATAAATTGTTGATTTCATATTCTTCTTGTGGTGTTAAATTGCGACGAATGGTGTCTGATACGTTACCCCATTGATCGCGTATTACGATGCCGTAGGTGGTTGCGATCGGTTGTTCTCCACGAACGCGAATAACACCTTCTTTGGATTTTGTATAGGTCTCGTTTAAGACATTCCAACCGATCTCTTTGGTGGTTGGATTTTCCCCATATTTGAATACACTTAAAATAATATTTGCCGCATCTTTATTTTCAAATTTGAGGTTTACGCCACCAAATGTGCTATAGAAAAAATCATTAGATTTAAACGATTCGGCTAAAATGATATAATTGGGCTTTCCTGTCTTGATTTTAATAGTAACAGGATCAGACTCCACATCACCAACCGCAACAGCAACAAGCTTAACTTCGTGCTCACCTATCGCAGCATATCCTTGCACAGCAAGTTGGTTATCGTATATGCTGGCCTTAGTGACCATTTCTTTCCCATTTTCCAATGTATAGGTTGCCTTCACATAGCGTAAGTCGGCTGAAGTCGGTAAATCGTAGCTGATCTTTGCTCCGCCGGGAGCTTCTTCATAGGCAAGATTCTTTAAGGTATTCGGTTTTTCTCCTTGTCTTGCTGCGATAATGCCTATGTCTTCCTTGCAACTTGTCCATAGTAATGGAGCCATCAAAAGGATTGCTAGCATGATTGGAGCGGTTTTATTTATTAAATTTTTCATTATGCGATATTTGTAATTTAAATTACCATCCTGCACTTTGGACAAGATTTGGGTTACGTCTTCTTTCATTTAAGCTCAATGGCCAAAAGTAATCCCGATCCATGAATGACCGTGTATATAATAGTGTTGTCCGATAGTAAGAGCCTTCGGATGATTGATTGATATCCCATCCTAAAATTGGATTGTTTAGTTCTTTGACGGCATCTTTCCAACGGCGAAGATCCCAAAAACGGACACCTTCCAAAGCAAACTCATTTGTACGTTCACGTTTGATAATTTCACGAAGTCCATCTTTTGTTGCAGGTTTGTTTGGCCAAGAGGAGAAATTTTGCCAAGATTCTACTACACCTTTAAGACCACTGCGCGTTCGGACAGCATCAATGAAGGAATATACCTCTGCTGAGGGGCCATTTGCTTCATTTAGTGCTTCTGCATAATAAAGGTAAAGATTGGCTAAACGCATAATGGGATGGCCAAACAACCGCGCAGTATATGCATTACTTGCACCGACTGTACTTCGATAATTATAATGTTTTTTTGAGGCGTATCCTGTCCAATTGAATCGTGTGGGGTCCACTTTTCCTGAAGATCCCGAATATTTGAGATCAATATTGTAGGCATTTGCGTCCGAACCGGCTTGCAACATAAAGACACGTCCGGCATCAAACATTAAGGTTCCATAAAACCGGTTTTCTCGATTTAAATTCATTCGGGCTGTTTGTTTCCCGGCGACCAAATCATATTTATAAGCATCTGTGTTGGGAACTGTAATCAAATCAAATCTCGATGTATATGGATAAGTAATATCTTCCTCAATAGGTACTCCATTGTTGGAATAGAATTTCTCCACAATATTTAGAGTCGCAGACATAAAGCCCAACAAGGTTCCCGACGTTGCATTGGCGGTATATCGAGGCAGCATAAAATAACCTTGAATGGTTCCATTGGCTGTTGATTTCGTATCTAGCCATAATACTTCAGGGTTTTCGGTATTTTCGTTATATGCTTCTCGAATATTCATTTGAAACTGTGTACTCGCTTGAGGTGTGAATCCTCCAGTGGGCGTCCAGGTATGCAATTTCTTGCCATGTTCAGTAGCAAAATCGATGGCTTCTTTACAAGCTTTTGCTGCCAATTGCCATTTTTCAGCCGAATAGGTATGGTTAAATAACTCTTTCCCATCGCTGTTTTTAATAGAAGCTTCCGTACCAACATTTCCATTGAAAAGAGGGCTGGCGGCATAAACCAATATCTCAGCCTTCATTGCTTTGGCGACGATTTTTGTGATGCGTCCTGTTTCACTGTTCACCGCAGTAACGTCATCCATTAAATTGGGGATGGATTCATCAATCATACCGATAACATAGTTGAAGCATTCATCTACACTATTTCGAGGCAACTGAGAAGATCCCGGGCTATCATAGATAGGGATATTCTTGTCTCGGACAGGTACTGGACCATACTGTTTCATTAGGAGAAAGTGATAGTAGGCTTTCAGAAATTTGACTTCTGAGATCCACATCTGTTTCTCTTCGTCTGTCATATCCGGTACCGACATAATATTGTCGAGAAATGTATTACAGTTTGTGATACCCACCCAAAGATTTGTTGCACCATTGTTCCCATCCCAAGCATTTAATAGGGGGGTGTCGCCATTTTGGTTACCCAAAGCGATTCTCCAATTGAAGTACCCCGAATAGGTCGATTCGGAGTTTAACCAAAATTCATCTCCAGAGAGCCAGCCTGGGTTATTGGTCATCGAAAAGCTTTGTGGTAATTGACTATAGCAAGTCACTAAATAACGCTCGGCCATTGTACGCATTGCAAATGCTTGGTCGAGTACAGGTGCATTATCTGGAACAACATCCAGAAACTTATTACAGGAGGTCGAAAGACCTACGAACAACCCTAGCGCGATTATACTTTTCTTAAATCTCATTTTCATAGTTTCTTATAAATTAGCATTAATACCAATGTTAAATACCCTTTGCAGCGGATAGTTTAGCGCATTACCACCCATTTCAGGATCCCATAATTTGAAAGAGCTAAATCGCAATAGATTTGTTGCACTGGCATAAATACGTAGGTTTTTGAATTTGTATCGTTGCGTTAGTTTTTTGTTGAATGTGTAGCCTAATTCGACTTGTTTTAACCGAAGCAGACTGCCATTACGCATCCAAAAAGTACTTTGAACCGTATTGTTGGCCATTGGCATTACGCTTAAACGAGGCCATGCTGCATAGATATTTTTATTGTCTTCGGACCAATAGTTATTTGCCCATTCTTGGAAGACAGCGTTGGGTGATGTTTCAACACCGAATGGAGCAATTCCTCGACTCAATGGACTGCTCGTATTATTCGTTGTTGGATTAATAAATAACGATGTTCTTCCAACTCCGCTAAAAAAGAACGAGCAGTCGAAACCTTTATAGCCAGTGCTTAAACCAAATCCATAATTTATTTCTGGAGTCGTAGGATAGCCAATTGGCATGCGGTCGTCGTCATTGATTAAACCATCTCGGTTAACGTCCAAGTATTTGATATCTCCACCACGGACTGTTGATCCGAATTCTTGGGCAGGACTATTATAGACTTCGTTGTCATCAATAAACAAGCGCTCCGCTATATAACCGAACTGATTGCTGACAGAAGTTCCTTGACGTTGACGGTACTCGTTTTTATACGCGGGCTCTTCGAAAAATGCATATTCCCCAGTTGCAAAAGTGAATGTTCCTCTACCTTGGAACCATAAATCACTGTTAACAGACTTATTGTAGACCAATTCTCCGTCAAATCCCTTACTCTTATATTTCCCGACATTGGCAAAAACAGAGGCGGTTAGACCATTGATTGAGGATAATGAACGTGCTTGAACGATATTGTCGCGTTCTTGCTGATAAAAATCACCTGTAAATGTTAATGCGCCTTTAAATAAGCTTAAGTCAATTCCTAAATTGGTTTGTTTGGAAATTTCCCATCTAATGTCGGGGTTGGCATACCGATTGACCACAATACCGTTGACGGTTCTACGCCCTGACTCGGCAGGTAATCCAAAGGAATAACCATAGTCTGTGCTATTAAGGTTGACATCTGAAAGATAGAAGAATCGAGTATCAAGTATCTGGTCATTCCCGAGAATACCACGAGTGAAGCGGAATTTTAAATTACTGACGACGTCCTTAATTGGTTCGAAAAACTGCTCATTGGAGACATTCCACGCTAAACCGAAGGAAGGGAAAAATCCCCAACGAAATTTGTCCGAAAACTTCTCCGAGCCATTGTACCCAAAAGCAAATTGAGCGTGATAACGATTATCATAACCATAGGTGAAACTACCTGATAAGGACACATTTCTGTTTGGAAGCGTATTGATTAGGGAAATGTTATTGTCGACGGGTGTTTTGACATTATCCCGAATGGTGTTGATCAACATTCCAAATACATTATGCTTCTCATTAAAGGTCCGTTGATAGGAGAGCTGATTCTCCATATAGAAAACAGCGGATTGGGTTCTTTCTCCAGGAACAAAGTCGAGATATTCTGTTCCTGTTTCAGGATTGATCTCGCGAAAGAGCAAAGAGTTGTTTTTTGGATCGGTTCCTATTGGCTCATAATAAAACGGGTTGTACTGGCGTGATTGGGCAAAATAAGAATTTCTGCTTAGATTAAAGAGTCCTCTATAATTTAGACCTTCCAAAAGAATTGTTGAAAAATCTTGTTTTAATTCCAATTGTACCTGAATATCACTTCGCTTTCTTTCCGAGTATCCGCGCATAATCTGTGCGTAAGGGTTGGCATACTGTCCCTTATCGGCATTTCCGAAGAGTGGATGCTGAATATAGGACTGACTAGGACCGGCTTGATATACAGGGAGAAATAAAACAGGATTTGCACGAAGTGCAAGATTGTAGGCCTCTGCTCCATTTGTCGGTGGACCACTGTAGTTTTGCAGATTGGCCACGGTGCGAACCATAGCGAATGTTGATTTGGTTAAGTTGATACCAATATTGCTCCGCAGGTTCATCACTTTGAAATTAACGTTATTGTTAAAGTTGTTCAAAGCATCCATTTTAAGTAGACCATTGTCATTGGTAAAATTTCCACTCACGTTATAAGTTGCAATTTGTCCACCACCAGATACACTTAAGTTGTAGTTTTGGGTTGTTGTGGTCTTCTTAGTGAGGGCATTGAGCCAATCTACTGCTGGGTAGGTGATAGGATCATCTCCAGCAGCGGTGCGTTCAATTTTATATTGCCCATAAGGTTCTACTCCCAAGGGGTCACGAGTTGTAACAGCTTCGTTGTACATTTTCATCCAAGTGACAGGATCAGCAAATTTCAACGTTTGGGTAGGTGTTGATATTCGTTGTTCGGCTCTAAAGCTGATCGTTGCAGGTCCGTCACGTCCTACCTTTGTTGTCACGAGGACAACTCCGTTTGCTCCACGAGAGCCATACACGGCTGATGCGGTGGCATCACGTAAGATCGAAAAGTTTTCGATGTCATCAACTGGGATACGTGCCAAATCATCCGCTGTGACCTCCATGTTATCGACAAGGATTAACGGCTTGTTATTTGTTCCAAAAGTTCCTACACCTCTGATGAAGAAATCGGCATTATCGCCTCCCGGCTCTCCGCTACGTTGAAATGAAACGACACCGGCAACTTTGCCTTGTAATGCTGCCGTAAGATTGCTTACCGGTGCACGTAATTCTTTGGGGCTAAGTGATGAAACGGAACCAATAAGGTCGCTCTTCTTGGAGCGTTGACCAAATGCTGTAACAACGACTTCATCAATGGAACTTGATGCAGATTCTTTTAATATGATGTCAAATTTTGATTTTCCGTTAATAGCAACTTCCTGTGGGTCATATCCAACCATTGTGAAAATCAGGGTCGCATTGGCGGGTACTTTTAGTACAAAAGCTCCATTGATATCTGTTGCTGTACCATGGCCTGATTTCCCTTTGATACTTACACTTACACCGGTAAGTTTTCTACCTAAGGTGTCACTGACAGAGCCTGTTACTTGAGTTTCTTGCTGTAGGTCTAAACTCTTATTGATTATTGGTTTGCTAATAATCTTGTTAAGGTCATCTCTCAGCGGTTCATTTTTTTTCTTAATGACAATTGTTTTGTCAAAGAAATCGTAAGTAAAATTTGCATTCCCCAATACAATTTTTAAAACCTGTGAAAATGGCTGGTTTTTTACATCGATAGAGATGTCTTTATTGGCGGATATTTCATTCTTTTTATAGAAGAAAGTATATCCACTTTGTTTCTCAAGATCTTTTAAAATAACTTGAAGACTCGCATTATGCTTTTTAAGCGTAATTTGCTGTGCATAGGTATGAGCATCCACTTGGGATAGTCCTATGCCGATCAATAAAGTGATTAAGTTGACCCTCATAAGAGATCTAGGTAATGGTCGCGCAAAAAAAGGTATTTGTTTTTCACTTTTAAGGCTTTTATTAGGCGTCATGTGAACGCCCAACAAACCTTCATGAAAATCCCTCTCCTTCTTCATAAACGGAGTTATTGAAAATTTCATTAAATTCGTTTGGTTTTAATGTATTAATAATTGAGATGTTATACGATGCTTTAATACCAATTACTACTACGGATTCTGCGCCAACAGGGTCCGTTTTTTATTGGTATATCAATAAGGATTTATGGTGGCAGTTTTGTACTTGTCATAATTTTAGCAATTGGTTATGTAATGATTAATTTAATTCGGCTGTTGTCACCCACCAAAGCTTTTGTATTGATATCCGCAAAATTGAGCAGCTCAATCAATTTGTTTAAGCTTAGATTGCGGGGAATTGTACCCGTGTATTGTTCTTTGCTTTTACTTCGTCTGTACGTAATGTCAATATTATACCAGCGGGCAATTTGTTGCATTACCTCTTCCGTGTTATTACCATTGAAATAAAACTGACCTTTTTTCCAACTTAATACTTCTTCGAGATCTATGTGGCGGGAATTTAGTGTGCCATGTTGCAGAGTAGCCTGCTCATTTGGTTTTAGGTAAAGATTGGATTGAGGTACATCTTGTGCTGAGACTACCACAGAACCTTCCTCTAAGGTTGTTTGTGTTCTATCTGTTTCAGGGTATGCGTTGACATTGAAGCGGGTTCCAAGAACTTCAATTTTCTGACCACGTGTTTTAACGATAAATTTGCTTTGATTGGTTGTTTTCTGTACATGAAAGTAGGCTTCACCCTGTAATTCAACTTCTCTGTTTCCATTATCAAAGGAGGTAGGGTAAGAGATTTTCGAATCAGCATTTAGTGTCACTAATGTGCCATCCGATAAGGTCAGGTCATAGGTGGCACCCTTTGGCGTATACATGCTATTTTTTTGTATACTTATTTGTCCTGTTTTAACATCATGATAGCTGATTTGTCCCTTACCATCCTTTTTTATAATGACATCGCCTGTTTGTATACTTTGATTGAGCGAAAGATGTTCGAGATCTATTCGTTTACCATTTCCCAAGATAATGATTGCTCTTTCTTTACCGGGCGGGATTGATGCCAATTGCGCTGTGGTCGCTAAGATCTCGGGCTTTGGCCAGAATTGTAAGATCGAAAAACCAATCAGCAGTATGCTGGCGGCGATTGCTATATACCTGACTGTACGAAGCTGTATAATCTTTCTTGTCGGATTTTGTATTTCCTTGATAAGGCTCTTTTTTGCATTATTTTGAATATCCGCAAATTCGGTCTCAGAAATGCCATTTTCGGACTGTTTTTCAAACCAGTCGAGTAGTTCTTTTCTATCTTGAACAGTATCCTTCCTGTTCAAGAAGACGGAAATCAGCTTGTATATTTCGTTCATTTGATTCATAACAGGTTCCATTGGAATGGTCAGTTACTATACAAGTGTGTAAAATAAGGTGGAACCTCTAGTCGAAAATGAAAAAAAATGTTTTTTTTAAAATGGGTAAAATATCTATGAAAATGCCTGTTAAAAAGGGGCGGGTGTTGACTAGAAAAACAGTGTAAAATGAAATAAATGGCTTGTCGCTGCTCGAAGATGTTTGATTGCTTTATTAATGTGTTTTTCAACGGTAGACTCGCTGATATTAAGCTGCTGGGCAATAGCTTTGTTGCTCATGTAGAAGTCACGGCTCAATTTAAATACTTCTCGGCACTTTTCGGGAAGGTTTTCGACTTCTTTGGTGACAATATCGATGATATAACGGTAATAGAGTTTATCTTCTATTGCAACGGTTTCATCTTCCAGTTCGAGCTCCTCAAAATCGAGAGATGATACCTTTAATTTTAAATTTTTGCGATAATGAGCAAGGATGAGGTATCTACAGGCGCTAAATAGATAGGCCGGGAGAGATTCTATTTGTTCAATCATTTCCCGATTTTTCCATACTGACATAAAAAGGTCGTGCAGTATATCTTCAGCGACTTCACTGTTAGCAACTTTTTTTGCAATAAAAGCAATTAAATCGGGCGTAAATAGATCATATAATATAACAAATGCTCGTTGGTCCCCTTGGCGTATAAGAGGGAGAAGTTCGTGATATTGATATGATTTTTGATTTTTCATGGGTGTACTCGGGCAGTAAACTTAGTGAAAAAAATATGATTTCTTGTCACAGGAAAGATAATCTGTATTTTTTAGCGGTCTTACTACATTGCTATATTTTCAGTGACTTTAATCATTTTTTGGGGAATAACACTCAGTTAGCTACTCCCCAAACCTTAGTTTTATTTTTTGTGCGTGTTTACACTTGTCAATGGGAAAATACCACTTTCGACATGCGCTTTTTCAATCAGCTGACGTAATTCTTTTACTTTCGTTGGGTTTTCCTGGGCAATATTGTGTTGTTCTTTTGGATCTTGTTTGAGATTATATAGTTCGGCTGTAGGTTGGCTACTTGTAACTTTTTGTAAGATAAGTTTCCAATCTCCTTGGCGCAGGGCTTGACGACCCCCATCTTCATGAAATTCCCAGTACAGGTATTGGTGCTGTTTTTGTTGTTTGTTTTTACCTAGCAGCGTTGGTAAAAATGAAATTCCGTCTGTATAACGCGGTTTTTTTGTCCCGGCAAGCTCGACCATCGTAGGCATAATATCCCAAAAAGCGCCCAGGTAGTTTGAGGTTTTCCCTTCGGCAACTTTTCCATGCCAATAAACAATGAAAGGAGTCTTGATGCCACCTTCATAGAGGTCGCGTTTGTTGCCGCGTAACCCGCCAGAGCTATTGAAAAAATTGGGATCGGCTCCGCCTTCCTTGTGCGATCCGTTGTCGCTCGTGAAAATGATAATTGTATTATCCAATAGCTTGTTCTCGCGTAACCTATCAACAATTTGACCGACATAAGCATCCATACGGCTTACCATACTCGCATACATGGCATGCGGTTTTTCTACCGAAGCGTAACCGGGAACAGTCGCTTGTGGGCCATAGTCATTTCCTTTATGTGGTTTTTCATCAAACCTGTCTGCATATAATTGATAATATTTGTCATCCGGACCTGATAATTCGGCGTGAGGAAGAACTGTAGGTACATAAAGGAAAAAAGGTTTTTCTTTATTTTCATCAATAAATTTCAAGGTCTTTTCTTGGATTAATGCCGGTGCATACTGCCCTTGGGCCATTAAACCATTGCCATGGAGTTCTATCCTTTCGTTATTATGCCAGAGGTGAGTTGGGTAGTAGCGATGGGATTGACGTTGGCAGTTATAGCCATAGAATTCATCGAATCCTTTTTGATCAGGAGCACCTGTTGTATGGACCATGCCAAGTCCCCATTTTCCAAACGCACCGGTTGTATATCCTGCCTGTTGTAGAAGCATAGCAAAAGTTTGTACAGAGTCGGCTAGAGGTTGTTGTCCTTCGGGCTCAATTTCTTTGTTACCGCGTATATAGGTATGGCCGGTGTGCTGTCCTGTCATTAACGATGACCGCGACGGAGCGCATACAGATGTACCAGCGTAGAAGTTATCAAATTTCATTCCTTTAGCAGCCAATGAATCAATATGCCTCGTTTCAATTTTTTGCTGACCATATACCCCAAGGTCTCCATAACCAAGATCATCCGCCATAATAAGTATGATATTGGGTCTTTTGTCTTTCTCTTGCGCTACAGCCATAGCTGTTAACATCATCAGAAAAGATAACATAAAACGTGTTTTCATTTGCATCTAGTTCATTCGTCAAATCAAATCTCTTTGTTGGTTAGGATAGGCCACTAATTTAGATAATGGTCATCTTAATCTTTTAAGAAATTCTGATGGTTATCAATAATGGTTTGTATTCCTTTTTTATACATCTATTTGTAATAGACATTTGCTATTCATAAAGAATGAAGTTTAAATCTAAGCAAAAATATCTTTTAGGTCATATCGGTCTTCATTCATAGAAGTATAATAGTGTTAGTTAAACAGTCTTCATTGTCAATCTGATCCTTTTTTGACTCCCGCGCACACGATTGTGTAATAATTTATTGTGTGCTATCAATTGTAATCTCCGATATGTTCATATTTATTTTCTAATTTCACCCTAATTTTATGAAAATGCTCTTATGGCCAAATCAATTAAAGAAATAGCACAGGAACTCAATGTGTCTAAATCAACTGTTTCGTTAGTCATTAACCACAAAGCCGAGCGAGCACGCATTAGCAAGGAATTGGAAAATCGCGTACTTGCATACGTTGAAAAAGTTGGCTATAAACCCAATGCTCTCGCTAAGAGTTTAGCAACGGGGCGGTCAAATACCATTGGGCTAATTGTAGAGAATATTGGGGATTCTTTTTTTGGTCCATTTGCACTGTATGTAGAGGAATTGTTCCGAAAGAAAGATTATCACGTCCTCTACAGTAGTACGCTTGGAGATTCGCAAAACGCACGCGATATCATCGATTCGATGTTGGAAAAGAAAGTAGAGGGTATTATTTTGGCCCCGACAGTAGATCTGGAAGATTATCAGCGCAAAATATTGGAGCATAAGGTCCCGTTGGTAGTTTTTGATAGAAATTCTCCAACAGTGGAAACCCATTATGTACATATTGACAATGAAGTTAGTGGGAAGAATGCATGTGACTATTTGAAATCTATTGGTTGTAGAAATTTTGGACTGGTAACCATCGATTCGGATCAACCACAAATGCTGGCGCGTAAACGTGCTTATTTGGAGTTTTGTGATACATACGGAATGGAACCTCGCATATTGCAATTAACTTATCAGCACCTGAAGCAGAAAGGTTCACGTATGTTGAAAAATTGGGCAGCTAAGCAGATAGGCTTAGATGGTCTATTTTTTACCACAAATTATCTTTGTATCCTCGGATTGAAGGTATTACGGTCGGCACCTGAGAATAGCTATAATTTTCCGATGTTTTCTTTTGATGACCATGAATTATTTGATATTTTGAATCCTAAAATTTCCTGTATTCAACAACCATTGGAAGCTCTGGCTAAAACTTGTGTAAAAGTTTTGTTAAAGGAAATAGATCAAGGGATATCCACACCAAAAGAATATATCATCTCAGCGAAATTGATGCGACGCTAAAATGGGACAACAAAAGAATATATAGAAATTGAATTGTAAAAATCATAAGACGTGTTTGTCCAATTCCAGGTCTTTATTTTGATTTAATATTCTTTTTTATATCTTTACTAATACGTTTTAGTAGAAATATTTTTATATATCCTAAATAATGAAGAAATCTTTAAGTGTTTTTCTAGGGTCGTTATTGTCTTTGGGTTTGTTTTACGCAAAACCGGTTTTGGCTCAGAAATTTAGAGGACAGCAGCTAGAAGCTGTCGATCTTGTTAATCCATTAATGGGTACCGAATCCAAATTTGAGTTGTCCAATGGTAACACCTATCCCTCGATTGCGAGACCTTGGGGAATGAATATGTGGACACCACAAACAGGGAAAAATGGCGACGGATGGCAGTATCAATATACCGCTGATAAGATTCGTGGATTAAAACAGACTCACCAGCCATCACCCTGGATGAATGATTACGGTGTTTTTTCTATCATGCCTGTAACTGGAAAGCCTGTATTTGATCAAGATGAGCGTGCGAGCTGGTTTTCGCATAAAGCGGAGATTGTAAAACCGTATTATTATTCGGTTTATCTAGCGGATCACGATGTGACTGCAGAGATGACACCAACAGAACGCGCAGCCATGTTTAGGATCTCGTTTAATAAAACAGACGATGCTTATATTGTTTTGGATGCTTATGAAAAGGGATCTGAAGTTCAGATTATTCCAGAAAAAAATATGATAATTGGTTATTCTTCGAAATATGCACGCGGTCCACTGCCAGCTAATTTCAAGAATTATTTTGTTTTGGTTTTTGATCAACCTTTTGCAAGTGTCGCTACTTGGGAAGGCAAAGAGAAGAAGGATGGACAACTTCAGATCAAAGGTGATCACACTGGTGCAATCGTCGGGTTTAAGGTAAAAGACAAAACAAAACCAGTGCAGGTGAAAGTAGCGTCTTCCTTTATCAGTGCCGAACAAGCCTTATTAAACTTAAATGAGTTAGGTAACAAATCTTTTGATCAAATAAAAGAAGACGGACGTCAGATCTGGAATTCGACCTTAGGGAAAATTAAAGTAGAAGGTGATGATATCGATCAGTTGCGCACGTTTTATTCGACCATGTATCGGACTTTATTTTTCCCGAACAAGTTATATGAAATTGATGCGCAAGGAAAGGCTGTACATTACAGTCCATATAATGGAAAAACACTTCCTGGTTATTTATTTGGAGGGACAGGCTTTTGGGACACTTTTAGAGCGTTGTACCCATTCTTAAACTTTATGTATCCTTCCATTAATAAGGAGATGCAAGAAGGTTTACTTAACGCGTATTTAGAAGGGGGCTTCCTTCCTGAATGGAGCAGTCCAGGATATGCTGATATCATGGTGGGTAATAATTCCGCTTCGGTGGTTTCGGATGCTTATATGAAGGGATTGCGCGGTTATGATATCAATAAGTTATACGAGGCTTTACAACACGGTGCTAATAACGAAGGACCAATGAGTGCGGTTGGAAGAAAAGGCGTTGAATATTACAATAGTTTGGGTTATGTGCCATATGATGTTAAAATCAATGAAAATGCAGCGCGTACATTGGAATATGCCTATGACGATTTCACGATCTACCAATTGGCAAAAGCATTGAACCGTCCGAAGGCTGAAATTGATTTGTATGCTAAGCGTGCACAGAACTATAAGAATTTATTTGATCCATCGACCAATCTTATGCGTGGAAAGAATAAAGATGGAAAATTCCAGGCCCCTTTTAATCCATTAAAATGGGGTGACGCATTCACAGAAGGAAATAGCTGGCATTATTCGTGGAGCGTATTTCACGATGTTCAGGGACTTATCGATCTGATGGGAGGAGAAAAGACTTTTGTGAGTATGTTGGATTCGGTGTTTGTTCAGTCGCCAGATTTCGACGATAGCTATTATGGTGGTATTATCCATGAAATACGTGAAATGCAAGTTGCGAATATGGGGCAATATGCACATGGTAATCAGCCAATTCAGCATATGCCATATTTGTACAATTATGCTGGCCAACCTTGGAAAACACAATATTGGGTGCGTCAAGTGATGGACCGAATGTATAAGCCTACACCTGATGGCTATTGTGGTGATGAAGATAATGGTCAAACCTCTGCATGGTATGTTTTTTCAGCGCTGGGATTCTATCCGGTTTGTCCGGCGACGGATGAATATGTGCTCGGAGCTCCATTATTTAAAAAAGCGACCTTAACATTTGAAAATGGTAAGACATTGACTATTGATGCACCAAAGAACTCAGCTGAAAATGTATATGTAAACACATTGCAAATGAATGGTAAGGATTATGGTAAAAACTGGTTAAGTCACAAAGCATTGCATGAAGGTGGCACACTTAATTTTGACATGGCGGCAAAACCCAATTATACAAGGGGATCGTCCAAAAATTCAGTGCCTTATTCAATGACAACGGATTTGCAAACAAATATCAAGTTGAAATCGAACAAAAAGAAATAATCATTGGGTTATGATAAACTTTAAAAACTTAAAAGTAGTTGTTACCGTATTTGGTTTGGCATACTCTTGTTCACTTTTCGCGCAGGACAACTGGAAACATACAGAAAACGACCGAAAATTGGCTGTGGATGTTGATAGTATCAGTAAAGGTGGGTACACCCTGATTTGGATAAATAAAGACAAAGATTTTAGTGCTCCTTTAAAAGAAAGGTTGGTGGCGGCATATTTTACAAACTATCCTAAACTAGCCAAGAAATATAATAAAAAGACCATTAAAAAGGTGTCTTTCGTTATTGATCCGGACTATAAAGGTGTGGCAGCGACAGCGGGCGGGATTGTCCGTTACAGTCCAGCTTGGTTTGCCAAAAATCCGGGCGATATTGATGTGGTTACCCATGAGGTAATGCATATTGTCCAAGCATACCCCGATGGGGCGGGCCCTTGGTGGATTACCGAGGGGATAGCCGATTTTGTGCGATTTGATGATGGAATAGATAATGCTGGAGCAAATTGGAAGCTGCCAGAATATAACGAAAAGCAGAAATACACAGATTCTTACCGTATTACAGCGCGCTTTTTGTACTGGATCAATCTACATGTAAAGAAGGATTTTGTCAAAAAATTGGATGCGGCGATGCGTAGCAAAAGCTATAGTGATGCTTTTTGGAAAGTGGAGACGGGTAAAACTATTGATGAGCTGTGGGCCGATTATAGCCAAAATCCCAAACTATAATTCATAAGCGATGAATATCAGAAGTTTAGTCTTTTTGGGATTATTTAGTGTCCCATATCTATTAAAGGCACAAGAAACTAAATTAGTTCAGTATGTCAAACCGCTCATCGGTACGGCAAAAATGGGGCATACTTTTCCGGGGGCGACAGTTCCATTCGGTGCTGTACAATTAAGCCCTGATACGGATACATTATCGTATGCTGTAAATGGGCGGTATAACGGCGATGTTTATAAATATTGTGCTGGTTATCAGTATGATGATCCAACGATTGTCGGGTTTAGTCATACGCATTTTAGCGGTACAGGTCACTCCGATCTTGGTGATATACAGATCATGCCGACACAGGGAAAAGTCCAATTAAACCCGGGTACAGCTGATCGACCACAAGATGGTTATCGATCACCATATTCGCATGCCAACGAACGGGCTGAGGCCAACTATTACAGTGTTTTACTGGATAAACATCAGATTAAAGCTGAATTAACGACAACAACACGTGTAGGACTGCACCGTTATACGTTCAAAGAATCAAATGCATCACATCTTATTGTAGACTTAACTGCTGGGATCTATAATTATGACGGCAAGAATGTTTGGACCGTTGTCAAGGTCTTGAACGATTCAACCCTGGTAGGCTACCGCCAGACAAACGGTTGGTCAAGAACCCGCACCGTATACTTTGCGATAAAGACATCAAAAGCTTTTAAGAATTACGGCGCCAAATATGAAGATGGAAAATCTGTCTATAATGGTTTCTGGCGTAAGTTTGATCAACAGAACAATTTCCCTGATCTTGCAGCACACAATATTAAGCTTCACTTGGATTTTGATACAAAAGCACAAGAGGCCATCCTTCTGAAAGTAGCTTTAAGTCCAGTAAGCATGAAGAATGCATTGGCCAATATGGAGGCTGAGGCTCCGGACTGGAATTTTGACGGCTACGTTAAGCAAGGGCAAAACGCCTGGGAAAAGGAGTTGCATAAGATAGAAGCTGAAATGTTGAACAAGGAAGACCTTGTCAATTTTTATACAGCTATGTACCATGCAAGCTTAATGCCGACGGTGTATATGGACAGCAATGGTGAGTATAAAGGGTTGGACCAGGAGGTGCACCGTGCTGAAGGCTTTACGAATTACACCTCATTTTCTTTATGGGATACCTTTAGGGCCTTTCATCCGCTGTTGAATCTAATAAACCCCTCTCGTAATGCAGATATTGTGGCATCCATGATGGCTCATTATGATCAGAGTGTATTGAAAATGTTGCCGATCTGGTCGCATTATGCAAATGATAACTGGTGCATGAGTGGCTATCATTCCGTATCGGTTATTGTTGATGCTATCCTCAAAGGTGTTTACAAAGGTGATGCTGAGGCTGCATTAGCAGCTTGTGTACAAACAGCAAATACACGTCAGTACGAGGGGATTGGGGCTTACATAGATAAGGGATATGTTCCTGCAGATGTATCGGGAACATCTGTTTCTAATACATTGGAATATGCGTATGACGATTGGTGTATAGCGCAATTAGCGAAAAAATTGGGAAAAGAGGATATTTACACGACCTTTTCCAAAAGGGCTGAAAGTTGGAAATCACTCTATGATTCCACTATTGGATTTATGCGTCCGAAGAATTCGGCGGGTAAATTTCAAGAGAAATTTGATGTTTTGGATACACATGGACAAGGATTTATTGAAGGTAATTCATGGAATTACAGCCTGTATGTGCCGCATCAACCTACTGAAATGATGGTATTAATGGGAGGCAAAAAACGTTTAGAGTCTTATTTGGATTCACTGTTTACCATGGAATTACCGGATAAATATTTTGAACATACGGAGGATATTACCCGGGATGGCATTATCGGAAATTACGTGCACGGAAATGAGCCTTCCCATCATGTGGCATACTTGTACAATATAACCAAGAGTCCCTGGAAAACTCAGGCACGTGTAAGACAGATCATAAGGAATCAGTATCATAATGGTCATGCGGGCTTAGGGGGAAATGATGACTGTGGACAAATGTCTGCTTGGTATTTATTTACTGCATTAGGCTTCTATCCGGTGGCACCTGGGGAAGATAACTATTGGATTGGCAGTCCTTTGGTAAAATCGGCAAAGGTTAATCTTGAAAACGGACGCAGTCTTTCTATAGTTGCCCGTAACCAGTCTGAGAAGAATGTTTACGTTAAATCCGTTTCTTTAAATGGGCGGAAATTGGCTGATTTTCTATTACCCTATAGCAGCATTATAAATGGCGGTGAATTAATCTTCGAGATGAGTAATAAACCGAACAAATAATAGTAACGATAGATTACTATAATAAAACCCCTCTTTTACGAGGGGTTTTTATTTTTTTTTTCTACAATCTGAATGAGCAGTGCTATCAATCTGGTATTCATATAATTGCTAAGCTGTCCATTCGTTTTTAGATTCGTTTGTGCCATGAAGTTACAATTGAAAAAAAAATTAATTTAAAATTCCATTTTAGCAAAATCATATTTTTTCTACGTAAAAATCCAGTTTTTAAGCTATAAATTACTTAATGCTAGTGACTAAACCAGTTTAGCAAATAAAGAAAATTTCACTGATAATTTTTTTTTCTCATTTTTCTATATATCTTCAATATAACCAAGAGAGATTAGTGCTGACCAATTAAGCAAACCGACTCGTTTTGACATTTCATTCTGTTGTGTTATGCTAAAACGTTTTTATATTTTAAACTTAAAACCTTAAATTATGATGTTAATCCTATTTGATACTGCATAATATCAATTTTGGATGGGAATCGAACAATTTTCCTATCCCGAAAAATCAATGAATTTTCATCTCTTTTTTGAGGTGATTTTAACCAGTTATAGTAGAAAAGTGAAAATAACCTAATTATATATCATTCATATGTACATGATAAAAAAAAGGTATTTGGATAGGCTTATTCTTTTAGGGTGGTCCTGTGCCTGTTATTCTTTTGCTTTTGGTCAAGATAAGGTGTTGTCACCATCCGATAGTCTTAAGCTTCAGATTGGAACTTCAAAATTGGATTCAATATTTCAGATTAAGACTAGCCAAGTAAATCCAATAGAAATAAAAAAACAGGCGTTATTACCTTACTCTTCCTTAGCACAATACCTAAAAGGAAATAATACTGGGCTTTATGTAACTGAACCTTCCGGGGAATCGGGTACCAAGCAGCCAATGTATTTTCGTGGTATTTCGAGGCCATTGTTCTCTGATATCGACGTATTTCAGAATCAGCCATTAGTTGTTGTGGACGGAGTTCCTTTGGTTGGAGAACATCCCTTTGCTTATGCCGTTCAAACCTATGACCTAGAGCGTATTGGCCCAGCTACCAATTTATTAGCGAATATTAATATAGACATGGTTAAGTCTATTGAAGTATTAAAAGATGTTGCCGCGATTGCGATGTATGGTCCAAACGCTGCAAATGGAGCTATAGTTGTTCGTACGAAAGAGTATAAAGCGGATAAAAGCAATCGGATAGCGGTCAATATGTATACAGGTTTGGCCGAGCGTCCACATGTCACAACAATTAATGGCGAATACGAAAATAAATTCAGAAAGCAGTTTTATGATCTGTATACCTCCAATGGCAAATATAATAACGGCGATTCATACCCTGTGTATTTAAGCGACTCGCTCAACATGAATTATTTTGGAAAATCCGATTGGACGGACTCTTATTACAATAGTGGTTTGGTTTACAATTTGAATGCAAATTTATCAGGTGGTGGGCCACGTGCAAATTTTCAATTTGCAGCGGGCTCAACACAGGATAAAGGCGTGGCTGATCAGGTAAAATTGAATAAATATTATGCTTTGTTTGGGCTCAATATGCGGCCGATGACTTGGCTGACGTTCTCCATGCAGGCAAATATAGCTCGACTCGATCGTAATCGTAATCTGAACCTGCGGGATAGGTTTGCCCAGTTAGCTTATTTTCCGGATCTGTCGGCCCCCTTGTCGCCCAATAAGGAGGTCTACAATGAGTATTTAAGTTATTATAAAAAGGGCTTTGACAACAACAAGACGAACGTAGTGCAGGGATACGGAAAGTTGCAGTTTGATTTTGGAAATTTTCATTTTCTTTCGACAGGGATGGTCGATTATAATGAAGGCTATAGAGATCAATTCTATCACAGTAAGCTAATGGAGTCCAATAATTTTGCTTCAAATTACTATGGCTATAATCAGCGGGCAGTATTTGACAATAAAGCTTTTTATGACTGGAATATCAATGCGGAGAGCAAATTAAACCTGTTGGTCGGCAATAGTTTGCAATGGGATACCTATCGTTACAATTATGCCTACGCTTACAAGGGGGTAAATGATTTTATTAAGGTGAATCTGTTGGAGGATAATATCAATCTTCCCAATTATCTCGAAGCTACTGCATACCCCAAGGCGCTTATATTTAAATATTTAGATCGTATTCGCCACAACTTAGTTTCATTTTATGGAAAAGCGACTTACAACTATGATAACAAGGTGGAGACATCGCTTTTACTCCGTTCGGATGCATCCTCTAATGCACAACCGGACGCCCGATGGATTTTTACGCCTTCGTTGTCGATAAATTGGAATATTAAAAACAGCTATTTCAATACAAACACGAACTTGAAAGAGCTTACTGCTCGTCTAAGTGCGGGGCGTATTGGACTAAGCAATGTTTTTGACGACTTTGCTCAAGGACCTAATTATGTTGCGCAAATGGGATTTACCGGTAATCAGCTTATAGCCGGATACAATGCCATCGCGGGATTGGTAAGACCTTATGAGTCAGGCTGGGTTGGATACAATATCCCTTGGGCGTATACTGACCAGGGCAATCTGGGCTTGGATTATGCAATTCAAAAGAAAAACTTCCATGTTTCCCTTGATGTCTATGTAAAGCAAACAAAGAACCAGCTGATTAATATTCCTTCCTATAGCGAATATGGTTATAAATCAAGCTATGCGGCAGGAATGAATGTGCAGAATGTTGGAGCAGAATTAACCATTGGACTTGATCCTATTCAATCCGAGCGGTTTAAATGGTCTAGCGCGCTCAATATTTCGCATAATCAGAATAAACTGAAGGCATTGCCTAATGGTCTAGATCGTCTTGTGATCGGTAATAATCTCCTGGAGGTAGGGAAACCCTTAGACCAATATTGGTTGCTTGCTAATGAAGGTATTTACAGGACAGATGCTGAAGTTCCACAAGGGATGACCTACAATGCGATTCAACTACGCGCAGGTGATCCTATTTGGAAGGATCAAAATGGCGACAATACGATCGATGATGGCGATCGGACGTTGCAGGGCCATCGTTTGCCCGCTGTATTTGGCAATTGGTATAACAATTTTGTGTTTGGAAAATGGGACCTGGGGATTAACCTGTATTATAATATTGGTCGGGAGCTTATCAATCAAGAAATGGCTAATCGTTTTGATTTTATCAACAATGAAGGTGCTAAAAAACTGGATGCGATCAAAGAGATTACGTATTGGGAAAAAAGGGGGGATTATAGTAAATACCCATTGTATAATCCCTGGAGTACTGTCATTGCTTATCAGGCCGATCAAGATCTTTTCTTAGAGAATGCTTCATTTGTTAAAATAAGGGCGATTACGTTGGGTTATAACTTGACTTCTCTTTTGGCGGGTCGAACTCAGGCCATTAAAAATGCTTATGCCTATGTGTCTGCTAATAACATTGCAACGCTAACGTCTTACAGTGGTGTAGACCCTGAGATCGTGGATTACACGGGGTATGATATTGGGTCAAAAATGCGGATCCCGCGAATTTATACCTTAGGAATAAAGATTGACTTTTAAACGAAAAGAAATGAAAAGATATCATCTCATATTTAGTGTTATGCTATTATTCTTGATGCTTCTGGGAGGTTGTAAGAAAATGTTGGATATTGACTCTTCTCGTACAGTCAAAGAAGAGAATATGTGGAATGCTTTGGAGGACACACGTGCAGGTCTGATGGGAATCTATGGTTTAACCAAAGCGGCTTTGGACGACAATAATGCGTATTGGCTGTATGGAGAAGTTCGGTCGGGGGATTTTGAGAGCCCTAATCGGCAGGATCTAAAAGCAATTATTAAGAATGACCTCAAAGCGAATTATGAATCGCTGAATGCCCTTTCCAATTGGAGGCGGTGGTTTGCCGTAGTTAATGCCGCTAATATTTTTATGGAGCGTGCACCGGAAGTGCGGGAAAAGGACATGCGTTATACTGAAAATAATTTGGTCGTAGATGTGGCGCAGGCCCGATTTTTACGTGCGTATGCCTATTTCAATATGGTGCGTATCTGGGGCGATGTACCCCTGATACTAAACTCTCATGATGGAAGTTTTGAGAATAAAGCGAAAGAAGACCGTTTGAAACTGTATGCTTGGATTGAAAAAGAAATGTATGATGCTGCCCAATTGTTACCCTATTCCTATAGTACAGGCGATGAACAGCAGATTGGGGATTATTACAATGAATCATCAGGCCGATGGAATGGTGCCTTGGTGAGAAAGCTTTCTGCTTATGCTATTCTGGCACATTTAGCGGCTTGGCAGGGCAATTATGCCGATGCAGCTTCCTACTCACAGTTTGTTATGGATAATTATACCAAAGCGGGAGCCTATTATTTATCCACATCTTTTTTAACAGATGGTAATGGCTTCTTTTTCGAGAAGAGATCAGAGCAAATGTTTTCATTTCCGTACATATGGGCACATGTGGAGGCATCGTTTACAGGTCATATTGAAGAGCTTAGTCTAGCGTCGCCTGTTGTCAATAAGTCAGTTCCCGACATATATATGCCGAAAGAAACGATTTTAAAAACATTCAACGAGAAGAAGGACCAACGGTTTAGCATTGATACACTTGGAGCCCCAACCACAGAAGTGTATTTCCGGAATTTCAATGGGAAATACCCAATTTTTAGCAAAATCAAGTGTATTATGGGAGGTTCTTCTGATCCTACGTTTCGAATTTTTACCAGTGCTACAGTTTTGACACGTTTAGAAGATATAGCGCTTTTACGCGCAGAATCTTTAGCCGTGTTGGGTGAAAAATCTACTGCCATTGAACTGTTAAATGAGATTAGAGAGCGGAGAGGGCTTAAAGTCTACAGTGAAACTGTAAACGGTGATTTGGTGGATGCGATTTTTTTAGAACGAAAGAGAGAATTGATGGGGGAAGGGCATCGTTGGTATGATATGATTCGCCGAGAAAAGATAAAACATGACAATCCCCAATTGGCCCAATTGATAGCCAATGATGGGATCTATTGGCCAATTGCTCGAGAGATTCTCGCACAAAATAAGTTGATCGAACAAAATGCTTATTGGAAGTAAAGGAGTTAATTATGAGAAATAACCTATTTATACGTGGTGTATATGCACTCTTAATGACAGCTCTGCTGTATGCTTGTGCCAAGGATAAAGGCTATTATTCGCCCGTATCTCAGGAACCAGTCTTTAAAGGTAATTTATATAGCTATCTTAAAAGTAAACCTGGTGTATATGACTCTCTCGTTAAAGTCATTGATCGAATTGGCCTGCAAAAGAAATTGGAAGATAGTACTGTGACACTTTTTGCACTGACCAATTCCAATTTTCAATTAGCTATCCAAAACCTGAATAATACATTAGCTGTTTCGGATAAGCCTGCACAGTATCTAAACTCAGTTAAATATGAAATATTGGATTCCCTGTTGTGCCAATATATTATTCAAGGAAAAATTGCAAGTGATTCCCTCCTTAATCAGGATGGGAAAGATGTATTGGGGATTCGCTATGGCTATCCAATGCATATTGGCTTGAACAAACAGGCCTCGTCAGGCTTCCTGAATGGAGGTCCTACGATTGTTGATTTATCAGATACAAGACGATCCGTTTTCAATCGTAATTGGGTGACGACCGAGACAAGCTCATTAAATATTCAGACAGATAATGCTATAGTTCATGTATTAAACCCGGATCATGTGTTTGGTTTTAACAAATTTGTCAGTCAGATTATTTATATCCCACCACCTGAAAATCTGTTCAAGACAATCGGTGGCGAGTGGTTTACGTCAAAAGAGGCTTCTGGCGGTCCCGATGCTGTTGAAGCAGCTAAATATGTCTTTGATGGTAATCCTGAAACCAAATTCTTTCTATCAAGTCCGGGTCGTTTTTACCTCGAATGGCAATTTCCTACTGCTGTAGTAGCCAATAGTTATACACTTAGATCCGCGAATGATCTCCAGGATCGGGATCCGACAGATTGGACCTTGCAGGGCTTGGATGAGGAAGGGAACTGGATCCTATTGGATTCTAAGCAAGGCGAAGAGTTTGATGAACGATTCCAGTTGCGTGTATTCTTTTTTACGAACACCAAAGCTTACAAAGGTTATCGTTTGAATATTGCGCGTATGTATAATGGTAACGATTTCCAGTTGGCGGATTGGACAATGAACCGCAATCAATAAATCTATTTAAGAATCTATGGATATGAAAATTTCTAGAAGTTATAGAACAATATGTAGCGGGACATACCGTCTTGGTTTGTTGGCTCTGTTATGTATGGGTTTAAATGGATGTAAGAAAATCTATAATCTGCCGGATGAAAAGGACTTTTTGAGTGTCAACTTGACCTATGATGGTAAATCTTTTTACCCCGTCTTGGGACGGACGAGTCGTATGGGGACGGTCAATACAGATCATTCAACAACTCCGCTACATTTTGAAATTGTAAATCCCCGCTATGGTGATGGGAGGCCTTATACGGATCTTTTCCAGGTAAAACCGGTCTATGAGTGGATATCCCGGTATGATGGGACAGAGAAAAATCTGGAAGAGATCGAGGCGAAACGTAAGTTGGTGAACCGGCCTCTTTTTGAGGTTGACTCAACAGGTACCTTTATTTTGTGGAACTCCTCTACCAATGAATTGATAGAACCACGTTCGAAGGATAGTGTTGATCTTGTTCAAAATATACGCTATTTTGATCTTAAAATATCCAATTCAGGGGGAAGCACGATCGTAAAGGACTTTATGATTTTGCCTTGGCGGGTACAGGATTATGATCCCTATTCCGACAAAAATCCGTATGATGGTGAAATTGCGCCTGATCCGAAGGATCCTAAAAATCCGAATAAGAAAAGCTATATCTGGCCTTCCTATATGGCCAACGTCAATGGTGAAACTTCCAATCGCCCCTTGCAGACAAATGATGATTTTAAGGACCTGGTTATTTATATACGTCGTTTTACGGGGGGAAATGGACACAACTTACGTTTCGTTTTCTTGGATAAGGATGGGAAGACCATGAATCCAGACAATTTTAATGAAACAAAGTGGAATGAAATTGTACATGGTTTTAACATGAAAAAGACCGCTGATTATGTACAGTATGATGTGGCTTATCCAATTCCACTGACGAGTTATCCAACTAAATATTTAAATGGAAACATGGCGAAAGTAGACTTTAGTTATTCCAGGAAAGGATTTGGTGGCGATTTAATCACCGCATCATTTGGTTTGAACTTTAGGATTTTTACCAAGGGCGATTGGGAAATTGTTTTCCATTTTCAACGAGAGAACCCACGATTTGAGAACGAATAATAGCGAACATTATGCAAATAAAAATAGTATATCATAGTTGTATTCTGGTACTCTGCATGCTGCTGTCTGTTGGTGCTTTTGCACAAGCTATCATTATGTCGGGAAAAGTAACAGATAATAAGGGGCGGCCATTGGCCGGTGTTACCGTGCGTTATGGGAAATCCGGAAAGGAGGTGACAGCTACAAACTCATCAGGAATCTTTAGTGTGACAACTACGACGGGGACGTCTGTTGCTTTTCGGTTGATTGGATATGATGGCGTTGCAATTACTGCACGTGCCGATCGTAATGTCGTTATTCATATGAAAGAATTAGAAAACCAGATGGATGAAGTCGTTGTAAGGGGCTATGTTAATCGGCCAAGAGAAACGACAACAGGGGCTTCTACAAAGATCAGCGGTAAGGATTTGCAAGATATTCCTGCTGCTAATGTGGAAAATTTATTGCAAGGAAAAGTTGCAGGTTTAAATATCCAAAATAACACGGGGGCTCCGGGATTCAGAGGGTCAACACAGATCAGGGGACTTTCGACACTCAGCGTTTCAGGTAGCGGTGATCAATCTTTTTTAACGCCAACATCACCTTTATATGTGATCGATGGCGTTCCGATGGATGCCGATCGGGCAAATGAACTCGGCCTCAGTCAACAGGGGCCTGGTATTAGCCCATTATCTTTGATCCCTCCCGAAGATATTGAGAGTATTGAGGTGCTCAAAGATGCTCAGGCGACTTCTTTGTACGGTTCATTGGCGGCCTATGGTGTGATCATTATTAATACGAAAAGGGGGAATTCGGAAGTGCCACGCGTCCGATATACAGGCAATTTTTTCATGAAAACACCGCCCAAATTGCGTGCAACACTTGGCGGAAACCTCGAACGGCGGCTCAAATTGTTACAGATTTATAGTAACGCACTATCTCAGTTTGATCTCGATCGAATTTCACAAACCCCTATGTTGTCAGATAGTCTAAATCCGTATTATAATAACTCAACCAATTGGCAGGATCTTTTTTATACCACAACTTATAATCAGACACATAACGTGGCCATTGATGGTGGGAATCAGAAGTTGAATTATAAAGCGAACTTAAACTATTATAATGAAAATGGGATCATCAAAAATACAGGTTTCGATCGTTATATGGCCAATATGCGGTTTGAGTACTACCCTACGGAAAAATTTAAGTTTATCGCTCAATTGAATGCATCATTAGGTTCGAAGAGTAAGGGAAATGGTCTTGGGATATTACAATCTGGTGTTGCGACAAATGGCGAGTATTCCACCTTATTGCCGGGTCCGTCCTTTTATCTCGCATCTTCGGGCTACAGCTCTGCTTTAAAAACAAAAAATGATAATTCATCGAAGTCAATTAAGCCTTTCATAGAAGCATCCTATGAATTTGTTCCAGGATTACGGGCAACAACGACTGTAAGTTATGAGTCAACGTCAGATAACGAGAGTACGTTTACGCCTGCCGCAGCAAATGGACAATTTGCTCAAGTGTATGCTTACTATGGCCGGTATAATTCATTGTATAATCGGAATTCGATCAATTACAGTCATACATTTAATGAAAAGCATACGGTATTTTTTAATCTATTTAACGAAGTCCGGACGCTGGAAAAACAAGCGAATGCGGCATTGCAAGCCCGTACGCCAAATGATCAATTTGAAGGACCTCTTGGTTTTGATGGATATTTCTCTAAAGGCGGGGGGGTATTGAGTCGAGGTTTTGGAAAAGAAAGAGGAGTGTCGTTTGCTGTTGCTGGAACCTACGATTATATGAAGAAATATGTGATTGATCTGTCGTATCGCATGGACGGATCCTCACAGAATGGTTTTGGGAACCTGTATACCAAAAATCCCGCCGTGGGTTTGCGGTGGAATGCTTATCATGAGGAGTTTTTAAAGGATGTTGAGTGGATCAATTTATTGTCTATTCGCTCAAGTTGGGGTGTAAATGTAATGCCTAACAGTACGTTAGAACGTGTTTATGGAAAATATGATATCACAGGTGGGTATAACGACAAGATTGGTATCGGGATCAATTATGAACAAATTCCCAATCCGGATCTGAAACCAACCACCACAAGCCAAATCAATGTGGGTTTAGACCTTGCTTTCTTTCAAAATCGCTTTGAACTAAATTATGATACCTATTACAAAAAGGTCGATAATTTGCTGTTCGAGGAAAAATTGTCAACCTCGCTTGGCTTTGATAAAGTCAATAGTAATTCGGCTGCAATAGCGAATTATGGACATGAACTTGCTGTTTTATTTAGACCATGGACGGAGGGGCGTTTTACGATGTCAATTGGTGCAAATGGAGCCTATAATCGCGATGTACTGCTCAAACTTCCGGAGCATTATGGGGGGCAATTTGTACGTTGGGAGAATGATGATGAATATAAACAACATGTTGTTTTCAGAGTGGGAACCTCTTCTATGTCTAATTACATGTTATTGAACCGTGGTGTTTATAGTACAGATGCCGATGTCCCGGTAGATCCGGTGACGGGGCGACGTTATCGAATGGCAAATGGTACAGAGTTTCAGGCCGGGGATCCTATCTTCGCGGATTTGGATGGAAACTATATTTTAGATGAAAACGACTATGCACGTACAGGAAATTCGCAGCCTTTAATTACAGGGGGGGTACAATTGAATTTCAATTATAAGCATGAAACATTGGGCACATTTGGTCTTAATCTATGGGCATCATATACTGCAAAACGTACCATCTTAAATAATGGTTTGGCCAAGCGACTACAGCTAATGAGCGATCCCTATGGCAACAAAGTTGTTGTTCCGCTGAACGATATCGATATGTGGCAGCAGCCCGGAGATATTGCCCAGTATCCGTATGCCTATGATTATCGCAGATACGCGAGTATCAATCCATTTCGCATGGATCAAGATCTATGGGCAGAGGACGGATCGTATTTTAAAATTAACAGTGTCAGCTTGTCCTATATGTTTACAAAGGCTGCCTTGGCGCGATATGGCTTAGAGCGTCTCAGGGTATTTGTATCCGCTGAAAATATTGCAACATTTTCAAAGTACAGTGGGCCAAATCCTGAAAATGTGAGTAGTATGGGACGAGATGTTTCCAATGGGTATCCTGTACCTCGGCAGTACAATATAGGTGTTAATGTTGATTTCTAATAGGCTGATCGTATGAAAATTAAACGGAATTTTGGAAGAATAGTATTTGTGCTAGGTTTATGCACAATGCTTTTTATGGGCTGTAAAAAGTTTTTGACTGTAGAGCCTATTGATCGGCTCACTGGTAACAATTTCTACCAATCTAAAGAAGATGTAGAAGCCAATATAGCGCGTATTTATAGCCAGTTTTTTGAAAAATTGAATGAATCTTGGGTAATGGGCGCTATAGGAGAGGCGCGGTCCGGCGAAATCTTCCCTTCGCCAACATCGGGCACAGACCGTATGATTCTTCGGGACCTAGGGACAAACAATATGAATGCTGTCTATCTGAATACACTAGATGGCGGGCGCTCAAGTGGTTATGCCATGTATAAGGTTTCTTTTTGGGATACCTATTATAAGGTCATTCAAAGTTGTAATATCTTAATTGCTAAACTGGAAGAAGGGATTCCTGGACTATCTGCTGCAGACAAGGATCGCTATAAGGCTGAAGCTACTTTTATGCGTTGCTTGAGCTATTTCTGGATGGTCCGACTTTATGGTGATGTGGTCTATTATACAGAAGCTTATTTTGCAAAACAACTTCCCCGCGAAGATATGGTATCTGTTATCACCAAGTGTATTGCCGATTTGGAGTCGGTCAAGGATATTATGCCTTGGACTTTTGGTGACGCCTCTCAACGGGGCGCTCGGGCAAGCCGGGGGAGTATAATTGCATTGCTGATGCATATGAAAATGTGGAACGCCAATTTTGATTCGGGCAACTCAGCGAAGTATTACGAAAGTGTTGCAAGTTTAGGTAAGGAGCTGCGTGCAAGCGGCGTACATCATCTGTACAAATTAACGGCAGAGGAATGGGCTAAAGTCTCCAAAGGACGTACCGAAGAATCATTGTTCGAATTTTACCGTACCATCAACTATGGAGATCAAAATAATGCCTATGCACCATTGTGGGATCATTTTCTTCGATGGCCTTATAAGTTTCCCCGGTACAATCAACAAAATAGCATTGCCTATTATTCATCCGTTTTTATGTATCGTATTTATCCCTTAAATGGTCCGGCGGACAAACGGAAAGATCTTTGGTACGAGGATATGTACGCAGATAATGGACAATTTGTACTGAAAAAATTTGCCGCAAATGTATTTGCATCCGGCAATGAAGACTCTAATCCCGATAATACATTTATGATATTTCGCTATGCTGATGCGCTACTCTTAGAGGCTGAGGCGTTGGCGAATCTAGGCGGGTCACGAGAAGCTGAGGCTATTGCAGTCCTCAATATTGTTCGGGATCGTGCAGAGGCTCCACGCTATGCGGGCGGTGGTGCGGATCTTAAGAATTTCATTTTTGAGGAACGCTGCCGAGAATTGATCGGTGAGGGGGTTCGATACTTTGACTTGATTCGGACAAGACGAATATTAAATCCGCAATGGACCATGACTCCCATGACGATCGATCAATACAATCGTCGCGCATGGACTTGGCCACTGGATGCTTCGGCTAAAAATTTTAATTCAAAAATTGTGTTGAATGGTTATTGGACTGGAGGAAACTAAATAGGTGTATTATGAAGAAAGATAATATTAGCGGATATGTGTTTATGATGATTGTGGTATTGCTTTGTAGTTTGGCATCCTGTAAACAGGATGAATATTACGAAGACGGTGGCTTGGCACAGGCGAAATTTAATGGATCAATTATGGCGTATTTGGATTCAAAGCCGAGGGAATTTGATACGATAGCACAAATCATACGTTTAGCTGGGCTTGAAGAGGATTTTAAGACCAAGGAGTTCACCTTTTTTGCTCCTCGGGATGAAAATATCAAGACATTAATAGGACAGGCAAAGGGAACTACGGTCGATAATATATACGGTGTCAATGGCACGCTTTATACTTTGGGACGGGATACGATCAAAACGCTGGCAGATGTTGATAGTACCATTTGGCGAAAATACTTATTGCGTTATATGTTTAGCGGTAAGCGTAAGTTGATGGACTATCCACAAATCGATTTTGATCTCCTGAATGTTTATAAAGGTCAAAATTATACAGCATTAGGGAATACCGTGTCTAATATTGGTGTGGTCTATAATGATGCCATTAATGATTCCGATAAAAACAACATAACCCGGCTAAAATATATGGGCTATAGGCAGCTCTATATCTCTTATATACCGGACGTCAGTAGACCAATGGTCTGGATTTCATGCCCAATAGCCTCATCGGATATTCAACCGGATAACGGAGTTGTTCATGTGATAGACTATACCAAATCAAGGTTTGGGTTTCGAGAATATGATATTATGTTAGATATATTGGAGAGTAAGCGTTATTAACCAGATGTAGATTAAATTATGAACGTTATGTACAAAATTATGGGCAGATATTTGGCTCTATTGTTTATGATCCCCCTCTTTTTCGGATGTAATAAAGAAGATAAAACTTTTTCGGCTCCTTATGAAGAAGGCTTGCCGGCACTGGGTATAGAAATTAATCCAACGGATAAAATGCAGCCTGAATCAGGAAAAATTGGCACAGAGACGATTATGCGCTTTAAAGGGCTTGATAAATATAAAGATAAGGCCATTGTAAGAGTAAACGGGGAAAAGGCGGAAATTGTGGAATTGACAGCAGATCATGTTAAACTCAAAGTTCCCCCTTTTGCGAGTACAGGGGTACTCTCGGTAACGATTGATGATATTGTCTTTTTTGGACCACAATTTACGGTCCTAGGAAATGTGTCTGTAGATGCAACCTTTCAAGTCGGTGTAGGCACAAACGGGACGGTTTCAGATGTCATCTTTTTGGAAGACGGTAAAATGATCTTTACGGGAGCTTTTACAAATTATAATAATAAAGGCGCAATACGACCCATTAATCGTTTGGTGAGAACATTTGCTGATGGTACTTACGATGCGAGTTTTAGGATAGGTACTGGAGCCAATAATTCATTAAACAGCATCTTAAAATTAGGGAACTACTACTTTCTGGCAGGTTCGTTTTCGGGGTATGGTCAGCGGAATTCAGATATCAGTAATTTGACACGAATTTATACGACGGGTGCCATCGATACCATGGGTATTAAACCATTTCGTCGGCCGGGACAAGCAGATACACTGAAATATTATCCGACTTTTAATGGAGGATTTGATGGCAATGTTGGTAATATTTATGAATCTGACGGGAAAATCTTAGCGACAGGGAATTTTAGATATTATATCCGTCGCACCTACGGTAAACCTAATAAGCTAGAAACAAGAGATACTGTTATCCTAGATAGCACGGAGATTAGGCATGTCGCTCGATTGAATCTCGATGGTACCTTGGATAAGACGTTTCGATTTGCTGCTGATGGTAAGCCTTTTACCGGCGGAAATGGGGCAGTAGCATCGGTTTACCATAATGCTGGTGTTTTAAAAGGAAAGATTTTAGTATATGGGTCTTTCAATCGCTTTGACGGACAGTCTAAAGGCTATATTACACGGCTAAATGCTGATGGAACCCTAGATGAAACATTCAATACGGGGGGGGCAGGAGCCGACTATAATGTGTTTTCGGTGACGTATAATAGCCTAACAAATAAATACTTGGTTGTGGGCGCATTTAGCAAGTATAATGGTTCAACGGCCATAAAAGTAGTGCTGTTGAATGCAAATGGTACGCTGGATCCTACTTTTAAGGCCAAGACTTTCGAGGGCGGAGAGCCCGCAAGTGCGATGCAATTAAATGATGGCTTAATTGTGGTAGCTGGAGATTTTGCACGCTATAATAATGTCGCGCGAAATGGCTTTATGATCCTAAATCCTAATGGGGAATTAAATAGTGATTACAATACATCGGGGTATTTCTCCGGATATGTTAATAAAGCCGTTGAAACTAAAACAGAGGATGGGAAACGCGCATTGCTTTTGATGGGCTCCTTTGATAGGTTTAACAATGAAGAGGTTCATAATCTGATTCGAATTAAATTGGAACAATAACTTAAACTTTAAACTGATGAGATTTAAAGATAATTTTCGAAATATTAAGCTATGGCTACTGTCTTTGTTGTTCTTATCGACAGTACTGTCTTGCAAGGAAGAATTCGGACGGTTGATACCGGATAATGAAGGGCAACAAGATACATTGGATTTAGTGTATGGTAAGCCGAAGGTATTGCTGTTGATTGTTGACGGCGCTAGAGGCGAATCTGTTCGCACAGCAAATATACCCGTTATGAATGGTTTGTTAAATCATGCTATTTATTCATGGGTTTCGTTGAGCGAAGAGCATGACGATCTAAATGGAACGGGGGCTGATCTAGCCAATATTATTACTGGAGTGAGTCAAAATAAGCATTTGGTCATCGGCGATAATTTTAATAATAATAACTTTCAGACTTTTCCGACCGTTTACACAAGGATAGCAGCGAATGCAAAGAGTACTGAATTTAAGGTGTACAGTAGCTCTAAGTTATTTGTTGATCATTTGGCACCTGTTGCGGCGGCTAAACTTGAAAATTCGGATGCAGAAGTTGTGAATGGAGTGAAGGAAGGACTAAAACTTCCCGAAATCACCATGTTGACTGCTCATTTTACAGCAGTTGATAAGGCTGGAAAAGCAAGTCAATATGATAACAGTAGTGCCAGCTATAAAACCGCAATAGAGAATTTTGATAAGCAGGTTGGAGAAATCACCAAAGCGCTAGAACAACGCTCTACTTATAAAAAGGAGAATTGGTTGGTCATTATCACTTCAAGTAAAGGAGGACCCTTTGAAATCCCTCCCGCGCAGAATGACAATACGATCTTTAGCAATCCGAATGTCAATACCTTCACGATTTTCTATTCACCGAAATACAATTCGAGGTATATCAATAAACCTTATTTAGGGAGTCGTTTTTCTGGTGATTTTTTAAGGTTTAAAGGCGGTGTCTATGCAGAATTGACTGAAGGTGATAATCCAGTATTTGATTTGGGCGATAAAGAGGAATTTACGATTGAATTAAAAGTTAAGAAGAATAAGGGACCCAATAATACATATAGATTTCCCAATTATCCATCTTTTATTGGTAAGCGGGAGAAATGGGAATCAGGGGCACCAACAAATGGATGGATTATGGCTTTTAAGGAGGATTATTGGATGTTTAATGCGCGAGGTCCTAATGGCAGTGGCGAGGTGAACGGTCCAAAATTGAACAATGCAACTTGGAATAATGTGACCATTGTTGGGTCAATAACGAGTGACGGGAAGCGTATAGTTAAAACCTACACAAATGGTCTTCCCGGCAATGAGATGGATATCAGTTCATGGGGTGCTATCAGCAGTCCTGAGAAATTTAGATTGGGGTCGATCAATGGAGGAAGCAATTGGAACGAAGGCGACTACTATTTGGCTGACGTACGATTCTGGAAGGTTGCTTTGCCTTTGGCGGTTATTTCACAGTACAATTGTCAGGTGGGGATCAATGAGGACCATCCTTACTTTCCAAATCTTGCTGCGAATTGGCCTGTCGTCGGAACTGTTTCCGATGGTGTACTTTACGATGAGGGGCCTTATGGGAACACATTGGAACTTAGTAGTTCCACGTATGAAATTTCCAAACTCAATGATTTCCTTTGTGCCCCTTCTGTTGAAACAATAAGCACCTTAGTGCCCAAAAATACAGATATAACAGCGCAAATATTTAGTTGGCTACAGATCGCTAGACAGGAGAATTGGCAATTGGATGGACGAGTTTGGGTAGATAAATAATCTAAAAAAAGAGACCATGAAAAGACTTTTTTATTTTATAACAATATTTTTGGGCTTGAGTCAGTTTTTGGCCTGTTCAAAAAATGATCTGGAAGGGTTTAATTTACAGGGGGGAGCTCCTGTTCAAGTTATCGCAGAAGGAGGTGGGGAGGACTTAATCAAAACAAATGACTATGTACAGGTTCCGATGAAGGTTAAATTGAGTAGTCCGGCGTCACAGACTTTTGATGTTGAACTCCAATTGAATACCGATACAATCACCAAACTAATTGAGTCGGGAACTTTAAAGGATGCTATTGCGCTCCCCAATGCAGCATTTTCTTTCCCAAATGTCGTTAAGTTTCAATATGGTGCCGATACGACCTCTTTTTTATTGACGATTTCCCGAACCGAGATCGAACGTGTGTATGGCAAGAAATTTATACTGTCTTATAAATTGTCAAACCCTGGAAAAGGTAACCAATTGGGAAATCCCAATAGTGTCATTGTTACGTTGGATTCCAAGAACTTGCTTACGGCGGAAGATATCCATTATCTTTCGATAACCAATTCACCTGGCAATATTATCCTGGCTAGCGATCATAATAATTACAATACAACCCCTTCTGGCATTGAAATACCATTAGGTGTTTCGCTGGCTTCCTTTCCAAGCAGGTGGTTTTATGTGGAGGTGCGTGGAACGACTGATTCAATTGCGAACTGGATAGCGAAAAAGAAGGTTCCGGAGAATACCATAGGATTGCAAGAAAACGAATATGCTATTCCTTCACGCGTGCAGGTTTTGGGTAATAAGTCCGCAGCCGCTTTCAACATCTCGATTCCTTGGGATATTATCACAAAAAATAAAGATAGATATCTCGCTGTAACGGTCTACCTCAAGGATCCAACCCTGCATGTTATTAATCCACAGAAAAATTATACCACGATTTTGATTGATTGTGCCAAGGTTGTGGAATTTGACGTGACGGCTGAAGGCGCTTTAACCGTAAATCGGGATAATGATGGTGGCCCAAATGCAGGCGAAGGTAGTCTTAAATTGGTTGATAATCGCACGGATACTAAGTTTTTACAAGGCGGGTTTACAGGAGATCTACAATGTACGTTGACATTTACTCGAACACTGAAGATTGGCGCTTATACATTGACTTCAGGTAATGATGAAATTAGCCGGGATCCAAAAAGTTGGAATCTCGAAGGCTCTTTGGACGGTACTAACTGGGTCGTCATTGATACAAGAACCAACGAGAGTTTTCCAAATAGGCTTGAAACACGACGATTTAATGTGCAAAAACCAGGAAGCTATAAGTTCTATCGTTTAAATATTACAGAAAATGTAGGGAACCGTTTATTTCAATGTTCCGAATGGCGTATGATCGAATTTTTATAGGTATTGCGGAAACTATTTGTATAACAACAATGAAATTTACAACAATGAAATTAGGAAAATATAGCTATTATATATTCTTACTGTTTACCTTATTAGGATGCAGTAAAGAAAAGGAAGTGGTTGTTGACAAACCGCAGCTTCCCAATCCAGTTTCTGCTTTTTCTATTAAGCAGGTTGCGAAGGATGACCCATTTACTTTTGAATTTACAAATCAGTCAAAAGACTATACTGAAACACGTTGGAGCTTTGGGGACGATAGCACTTCGTCAAAAACCTCACCGCAACATACTTTTTTAGGTACGGGTGATTTCACTGTAAGACTTAAAGTACTCAATGAAAATGGCGATTGGGCCCAGCGGGACGAAGTCATTAAAATTGATGCAGAGAAGCTAATCCGATTCAATGCGACAAAGAACGGAACAGGAAAGTTGATCCTAAGTTATGCTAGTGATATTGCAGTTAAAGGAGTCATTTGGTCAAAGATGACTGATAAAGATAAATATGAGCAAGTTTCTGATAAGGAGAAAGCCGATATTTCGATTGAGGTGGGAAAATTCGAAACCTACCAGCTAAATGTAAAAACTCCTAAAGGATCTCAAATCGTCGTTACCAAGATGCTTACCGATCTTGGCATTATAAAAGACTGGACAAATATTGATAATACCTTTCGAATCTCTCAGGACAACTCGAGCGGCCCTGATGCAGGTGAAGGATCGAAGAAGTTAATAGATGGTGATACCAAGACGAAACTATTTATTGGTGGGTATCAACCTGGAATGTATTGGCAATTTGTATTCTATCAACCACAAATCATTAATGGTTATACCATAACAACCGGAAATGATTCTCCTGAAAGGGATCCTAAAGATTGGGAAATACAGGCCTCGGAAGATGGTGTGGCCTGGACAACGTTGCACGAAATGAAAGGAATTGGTTTTGGTACTATGCCAGCTGATAGAAATAAATCGGTCAATTTCACCTTTACGAATTCAAAACCTTACACTCATTATCGGTATGTTGTGAAATCAGTCTCCTCTGGATCAAATTTCCAAATGAGCGAATTTAGACTTTTGGAACTACCACAGTAGATCCAAAAGAACGAGTTCAGTAAGCTAGTTAGTAATAAGAGAGTGACTGGTTCAAAAAGTAGTCGTAGAGTATTCGCTTGAAAGAGGAATATTCTACGGCTATTTTTATGCTAGGTAGGGATACGATCTACTCTTTTTTTGTAACCATCTTGTGAAAAAGACCTGGGCAATCGACTATATTTAAATTTCTTACCTATATTTACTAATACGTTTTAGCTTTTTTGCTAATAATTTTAAGCTTAACCAAACGCTTCATTTATGTTTAATATTAAAAAACTAACAGGTAGTATTCTTTTTCTATTCGCGGCGCATGCTGGAATGGCGCAACAAACCTCGCCTGTTGATTTCGTTAACCCTTTGATCGGTACTGAATCGAAGTATGAATTGTCTAATGGCAATACTTATCCTGCGATCGCTCGGCCTTGGGGTATGAATTTTTGGACCCCGCAGACTGGAAATATGGGCGATGGCTGGGTATATACTTACATGGCAGATAAAATTAAAGGATTTAAGCAAACCCACCAGCCAAGCCCCTGGAACAATGATTATGGTCAGTTTTCAATCATGCCAATAACAGGCACACCGCAATTTGATCAAGAAAAACGGGCGAGCTGGTTTTCGCATAAAGCGGAAATTGCCAAACCTTATTATTATAGCGTCTACCTTGCGGATCACGATGTGACAACAGAATTGTCGCCATCACAACGAGCAGCGATCTTTCAGTTCACATTCCCCAAAACAGACAGTGCTTATGTTATTATTGATGCATTTGATAAGGGGTCTTATATTAAAGTAATTCCGCAGGAAAATAAGATTATCGGGTATTCAACAAAAAATAGCGGTGGTGTTCCAGAGAATTTCAAGAATTACTTCGTCATTACTTTCGATAGACCATTCTCCTACAAAGCTGCTGTTAAAAGTGGAGCGATAAATAAAGATGAATTGGAAATTCAGGACAATCACGCCGGAGCAGTTGTGGGTTTCTCTTCCTTGAAAAGAGGGGAAAAGGTCACCGCCCGTATTGCTTCTTCCTTTATAAGTTTTGAGCAGGCAGAACTTAATTTAAAAGAAGTGAAGTCCAAAACATTTCAACAGGTTGTTGACGAAGGTAAGGCACAGTGGAACGAAATCCTCGGGCGTGTACAGGTTGAAGATAACAATATTGACCGGTTGCGTACATTTTATTCTTGTTTATACCGCTCAACACTCTTTCCGAGGGATTTTTCTGAAATTGATGGAACAGGCAAGCGTATGCACTATAGCCCTTACAATGGGCAGGTCCTGCCTGGGGAAATGTTTACGGATACAGGTTTTTGGGACACCTTTAGAAGTTTGTTTCCCCTGTTGAATTTATTGTATCCGTCGATGAATGATCGGATGCAGGAAGGGTTGGTCAATGCTTATAAGGAGAGTGGTTACCTTCCGGAGTGGGCTTCACCAGGACATCGTGCATCGATGATTGGAAACAATTCCGCTTCTATTGTAGCAGATGCTTTGATTACTGATCGGAAAGGCTATGATAAAGACCTGTTATGGGAAGCGCTGAAGCATGGGGCCAATAGTGCCTATCCGAAACACTCTTCGACGGGACGCTTCGGTTATGAATATTATAATAAATTGGGCTATATACCTGCTGATGTAAAAGTAGACCAAAATGTAGCACGTTCACTGGAATATGCATACAATGACTGGTGTATTTATGAATTTGGCAAAGCATTGGGCAAACCGGAAGCTGAAACAGCTATTTATGCAACACGTGCGATGAACTATAAAAATCTGTTTGACCCAAGTACAAAACTTATGCGTGGAAAAAAAGCAGACGGATCGTTCGTCTCAGATTTTGATCCAAGTGCCTGGTCAAGAGAATATACGGAAGGAAATGCTTGGCATTGGAGTTTTTGTGTGTTCCATGACCCTCAGGGTTTAATTAATTTGATGGGTGGTAATCAATCATTTGTGTCCATGTTGGATACGGTGTTTGTTATTCCGAGTTATGAGGGTATGAAAAGTCGCGGAATGATCCATGAAATGCGTGAAATGCAGGTGATGAATATGGGGCAGTATGCGCATGGAAATCAGCCTATCCAACATATGCCCTATCTGTATAATTATGCTGCAGAGCCCTGGAAAGCACAATATTGGGTGCGCAAAATAATGGATAAACTTTATTTGCCTACACCAGACGGCTATTGTGGTGATGAAGATAACGGGCAGACTTCAGCCTGGTATGTCTTCTCTTCGCTGGGATTTTATCCTGTTTCTCCTGCCTCGGGCGAATACGTGATTGGTTCACCACAATTCGATAAGGTGACACTAAATCTCGAAAATGGGAAAAAAGTGAATATCCAAGCTAAACAACAGGGAGCAAATCAGGTCTACGTAGATCAATTAACTTGGAATGGAAAGCCTTATAGTCATAATTATATCCGTTATAAAGATTTATTGCAGGGTGCCAAACTTGATTTCAAAATGAGCGAAGCACCGAATAAAAATAGAGGTACAAAAAAAAGAAGATGCTCCATATTCCTTTAGTAACGAGAAAATAAAAGGAAAATAAAGATTGAGTTCTGATAGACAATAATGAATTCAATGATGATACTTTAGTTCTAAGTAATTGTGTCGACTGTTTAATTGATCTTTTAAGGTTTGTAGCTGAAACCATGAACATTACTTGTTTTTTGAAAACCATGACTGCTAATTTTTTAGGCTGTCATGGTTTTTTTACACGAATAAAATAATCTTAGCTATTTAAAGTCATACCTTTGTGATTCGAAATTTCGATATGTTGGGCAAAATATTTCATTTTTTAACACTCTTTGCATACCTTAATCTGTTGACCTATGAGTCTTTCTCCTCGGCAACCGGACAGGTGCTGCATGCAGGTGAGACCATTGTGGAGTATTTTCTGGATGACGTATTGGATTTGGAACCCATTCATTCTTCCCAAGAAGAAAAAGTACTATTGCAAGATGATTATCGTATATTTTCACTCAATAGTCAAGTACTACCAATTTTTATTTTTGTTTTTGGAATCGTCTTTACTGCATTATGTTTTGCAAAAGATGATGAACATCCTTTTTACCGATCTAAAACCCTATGCTTACCAGGGTATTATCGCTTCCTATCCCGTTTTAGGCCATTCTAGTTACGCTCCTCTAATTTTCTAGCGGAGGCTGCAACAATTTAGTTTTATTTCTATATATGGTATGGAAGGCTTTGGGCCGCTCTTTACGCTATAGAATTGCTGTAGCTCCCATCTAACACATTCTCCTAACGACTGATTTTAAAATACCGTAGGAGGGTTTAACATTTTACATTTTTTATCGTTTATGAAGAAATTACTTTTACTGTGCCTTTTCGTGGGTATGGTTGGGATGCTGGCTTCATGCCATTCATCCAACGCTAACGCTGATTCGAAAGAAGAACTCAAAAATATACCTGTAGTACCTTTAATGGTGATGGATACGACTGTTTATCAGGAGTATATTGCGGATGTTCAAGCCTTAAAAAACGTCGAAATTCGTTCCAAATTGAATGGCTTTTTGGATAAAATTTATGTAGACGAGGGGGCTTGGGTAAAGAAAGGCCAAATGCTGTTTAAGTATAATAATGAGGAATATCGTTCGGAATTAGCCAAGGCCAAAGCACAGTATGATAATGCCATTGCCGAAGCGCAAAAGATCAAGCTGGAAATGGAACGAACTCAAAAATTGGTTGACAAGAATATTGTAAGCTCTTCCGAATATAATTTATTAAAAATTCAATTAAAAGCGGCCAATTCTAAGATAGAAGAAGCCCGAGCTTTGGTTAATCAGGCACAGACAAGATTGGACTATACTGTTATACAGGCTCCTTTTGACGGCCGTATAGACCGTATCTTATTGAGAGAAGGCTCTTTATTGACCGAGGGTAGCTTAATTACGACGATCTCCGATTTAAGCAAAGTGAACGTTTATTTTGATATTTCTGAAAGAGAGTATCTGACACTTATGCGTGATAAACTGGACGGTAAGGAAACGCAAAAATCGGTCAAGTTAATTTTGGCCAATGGTGAGCTGTATCCACACGAGGGAATTGCCCATTTGGTAGAAAGTGAATTTGAAGCCAATACGGGATCCATTGCCCTTCGGGTTCAATTTCCCAATGCCGAGCATATCCTAAAGCATGGTGCAACAGGTAAGATTGCAGTGCCAATGCAGACAGGGGAACATACCTTTGTACACCAAAAATCAGTATTTGAAATTCAGGACAAGACATACGTTTATACTGTACAGGCAGATAGTACCGTAAAAATGACACCTTTTACAGCGGGCCCGCGTGTGGGGCATTATTACATTGTGGATGGAGGTTTAGATCCCAAGGCCAAGATTGTCTATGAGGGAGTCCAGAGTTTGCGTAGTGGAATGAAGATTAATCCAAAAATGAGGAAACTGTAGGGGAGGATAAATTATGTTTGAAACATTTATAAAACGACCCATATTGTCGTTGGTTATTTCGGTGTTTATTACACTTTTAGGGTTGTTGGCCTTATTTACATTGCCCATCACACAATTTCCGGACATTGTACCACCTTCGGTAGTCGTCAATGCCAATTATACAGGTGCCAATGCTGAGGTGAGTACAAATGCCGTCGCTATTCCTTTGGAAAAAGCAATCAACGGTGTAGCTGGGATGACTTACATGAATTCAGTGTCTACCAATAACGGCAGCACGGTTATTCAAATCTTTTTTGAAGTTGGTACAGATCCAGATATTGCAGCTGTAAACGTACAGAATAGGGTAACTACTGTATTGGATGAACTCCCTGAAGAGGTCATCAAAGCAGGGGTAACCACCGAAAAAGAGGTCAACTCCATGTTGATGTATCTGAATGTTTTTACCGATGATGAAACCGCGGATGAAAGATTCATTTACAATTTCGCAGATATCAACATTCTAAAGGAACTGAAACGGATCGAAGGTGTCGGTCTCGCTCAGATTATGGGAATGCGTGATTATGCGATGCGTGTATGGATTAAACCTGACCGTATGGCAGCTTATAATATCTCTACGGAGGATGTGGTGGCCGCATTACGAAAACAGAATATCGAGGCTGCGCCAGGACAAACCGGTATCAGTTCCGATAAAATGCGTAACATGCAACAATATGTATTGCGTTATCCAGGTAAATTCACTGAAATTGAGGAATATGCCAATATACCTATTCGAGCTACTTCAACTGGTTCTATTATCCGTATAAAAGACGTAGCAGATGTTGAATTTGGTTCATTGGATTATGAAATGGTATCCAAAACTGATGGACGTCCATCCGCATCCATCATGCTAAAGCAATTGCCGGGATCAAATGCACAAGAGGTTATTCAGCGTGTAAAAGACCGCATGGCAGAATTGAAACAAACGCAATTCCCGACTGGCATGACCTATACCATGGGTTATGATGTGTCGCGGTTTTTGGATGCCTCAATTTCTTCTGTCATCAAAACCTTATTGGAGGCGTTTCTTTTAGTTTTTATCGTTGTATTTATCTTTTTACAGGATTTTAGGGCGACTATTATACCAATTTTGGCTGTACCAGTATGTTTGATTGGGGCATTATTTTTTATGCAGATGTTAGGTTTCTCAATCAACCTGCTGACCTTGTTTGCCTTGGTACTGGCCATAGGTATTGTGGTAGACAATGGAATTGTCGTCGTCGAGGCTGTATATGCAAAGATGGAAGAAGAACATCTTCAACCTATGGAAGCCACATTGGAGGCAATGAAAGAAGTCGGTGGCGCTGTTGTGGCCATTACGTTGGTGATGTCTGCTGTGTTTGTTCCAGTTGCCTTTCTTTCAGGGCCGGTAGGGATATTTTATCGTCAATTTTCATTGACGCTCGCGGCTGCCATTGTTATTTCAGGTATCAACGCGTTGACATTGACGCCCGCTTTATGTGCGCTTTTCCTAAAATCGCCCCATGACCGTAAACCTTCGAATAACTGGTTGGACCGTTTCTTTAAAAAATTCAATGCCATTTATGACAAGACTGCCTTCGGCTATAAGGGAATTTTGGTAAAAACCAGTGCGCGACGTGGACTGACTCTCCTTCTACTTGGAGGATTCTTTCTAGCGACCTGGGGAAGTAGTGCCATCTTACCCTCAGGTTTTATTCCAACCGAGGATCAAGGAATGATCTATGTCGCTGTAACAACCCCACCGGGAGCAACCGTAGACCGTACAGAACGCGTTTTGGATAAAATTGACTCCGTATCACGGAAACTCGATATTGTTGAAACGGTCTCTACGTTGTCCGGTTATAGTATCATTACAGAAGTATCCGGTGCTTCCTATGGGATGGGGATGATCAATCTTAAACCTTGGAAAGAGCGAGATCAAACGGTAGATGATGTCATTAAAGAATTGCGGGATAAAACAAAGGATTTTGCTGATGGAGAGATTGAATTCTTTCCGCCGCCGACAGTTCCCGGTTTTGGTAACTCTTCGGGTTTTGAATTACGTTTATTGGACCGTAGCGGTAATGAGGATCTCAACAAGACGGCCGAGGTATTACAGAAGTTTATGGACGACATGGAAAAAAGTGATGTTCTTCAGGATATCAACTCCAGTTTTGATGTGAACTTTCCACAGTATATGCTGAAGGTGGACTACGATATGGCTGCAAAAAAAGGAATATCGGTGGAGAATGCCATGAATACGCTGCAGACCTTAATGGGAAGTCTTTACGCGACAAATTTCATCCGTTACGGACAGATGTATAAGGTCATGGTACAGGCCGGTCCCGAATATCGCCAAAGACCAGAAGATGTATTACGCTTATATGTGAAGAATGAGACGGGTGAGATGGTACCATACAATGCCTTTATTTCGATGGAAAGAATTTATGGTCCTGAACAAATTACCCGTTACAATATGTTTAGTTCAGCCATGATTACTGGACAGTCTTCAGCCGGTTTCAGCTCCGGGCAAGCTATCGAAGAAGTCGAGAAAATTGCTTCTTCTTTGCCGCAAGGGTATAGTATAGAATGGTCGGGGATGACTCGTGAACAGAAAATCTCCGGAAATCAGGCCTTGTATATTTTTGCACTCTGTCTTCTGTTTGTTTATCTGTTGTTATGTGCACAGTATGAAAGCTTTCTGTTGCCTTTACCTGTTCTGCTCTGTCTTCCGGCAGGGATCTTTGGTGCATTTATCTTCTTGAAAGTCTTTGGATTGGAAAACAATATCTATGCGCAGGTCGCATTGGTCATGCTGATTGGTTTGCTAGGTAAGAATGCGATCCTGATTGTGGAATATGCCAATTTGAAATATAAGCAGGGAATGGATATCGTGACCGCTTCAATCGAAGGAGCTGTTGCCCGTTTGCGTCCGATATTAATGACTTCCTTTGCATTTATTGCAGGTCTAATTCCCTTGATGATGGCCAGTGGAGCAGGAGCATTGGGTAACCGAAGTATCGGTACCGCTGCGGTGGGAGGAATGCTTATCGGAACCATACTCGGGGTAATTGTCATCCCGGGATTAGTGATCTTATTTTCAAAAAAAGACAACAAGAAACAGGTCGTTAAAAAAGCTTCTTTAGTCATAGCTGCACTTATTTTATTTGGTAGTTGCTCGGTTCCCAAAAAAACGCTTCAACCGGAGAAATTAAATGTACCGACTTCTTTTTCCCAACATCTTTCTCCAGATAGTTTAAATGTAGGAAGCCGGTCTTGGAAGGAAATTTTTAAAGATCCGAAGTTGGTTTCTCTAATTGATTCTGCGCTGCAGAACAATTTAGATATACGTCAATCCATTTTGCGGTTGGAATCTGCACAAGCGTATTTTAAACAACGGAAGGCGGCCTTGGGGCCAACTGTAGAGGCTGCAGTAGAAGGAGGAATTCGGAAATATGGGCATTATACAGAATCAGGAATAGGTAATTATGATTCAAATTTTTCGGAGAACTTGAAAAGTGATGAAAAATTGCCCGAACCATTTATCCCAGATTATTTTATAGGACTTCGTTCGTCCTGGGAGATTGATCTTTGGGGAAAGTTGAAGAGTCAAAAGCAGGCCGCTTATTTTAGCTTTTTAGCTGAGCAGGAAGGCAAGCGTCTATTAGAAACGGAATTGGTATCCAATATTGCGACAGCTTATTATGAACTAATTGCTTTGGATCAAAAGATAAAAGTTTACAATCGGAATATTGAATTACATAGAAATGCACTGGAGGTTGTTGAGGTGAAAAAAGATGCCGGTTATGCGACTGAACTTTCTGTGCAACAATTTAAAGCACTATTAGCCAACTCGAAAGCTGCCAAAGAACAATTGAGTCAGGAAATAGCACTTTGGGAACACCATATCAACGGCCTGTTGGGGCGTTTTTATCAACCTATTGTAAGAAGTACATATACCGAAAATGCAGATTTGTATCATGCAATGCGTTTTGGTACGCCAGATGATCTCGTGAACCAACGCCCAGATATTAAAGCCGCTTATTTGAAAGTCATTGCATCTTCGAATAATCAGGAAGCATCACGTTTGGCTTTTTTGCCTTCTGTTGCAATAAGTCCATTTATCGGATTACAGAGCTTTAGCTTTAACAAGTTATTTAATTTGGATAAATCTATTGCGTATAATTTATTTGGCGGTATTACACTGCCGATATTTAATCAAAGACAGCTTAAAACGCAGTATGAGATCGCGAAAGCAGATTATGGAATTGCGTTTGTAGACTATGAAAAAGCAGTTGTAAACGCTTATAACGAAGTTTCCAATGTTGTCATGACGCAAGAGGCGATCGTCAAACGACGTAGCTTTGTCGATGAACATGTTCAAGCGTTAAACCTCTCTATTGAAGCGGCACAGGAACTATTTATTGCTGGGCGGGTGACTTCTCTCGATGTCGTTACAGCACAAAAAGAGTCTCTGGAAGCCCAAATCGGAAAAGTAGAATTGGAGAAAGAGAATACTTTAAATCAGATTCTACTTTACAAAGCCTTGGGAGGAGGTTGGAAATAGGTGATTAAGGATTAAAAAGAAAACTATTTTTCATGCGATAAAGAATTAACTTGTTAATTCTTGGACCCTTAACTGGGTCAGGGGAAGAGGCCGTCGTGAGACGTCCTCTTTTTTGTTGTTATTTTTATGTAGTTTAGTCTACACTATCTTGAACCGATTTTATTATGTTGCAGCGCATTTTTCTTTTTATTCTTTTCGCACATTTTAGTCTTTACCTATCTGCACAAGTGGCTTCCGATAGCACCCGGGTTTTGCAACGATTGGAATATCTGATGGAAAATCAGAAAATTTACATCAAGAACCGTGAAGATAAATTGGAGAAATTAAAACAGGAGGCAAAAGCATTAGAAGGCAATCCCGCTCAATTTTTGAAGAAGAACTACGAAATCTTTGAAAATTATAAGAAGTTTGATTCTGACGCAGCGCTTACTTATATTTTACTGTGTCAAAAGCTCGCTCCACCGCTTAATGACTCCCTACAGGCAGTGATTCATCTCGATTTGGCCTGGGTGTATTCCACCATCGGACGGTATATAGAAGCTTCACAATTGTTGAAGCAAGTCGATCCCGCTCATCTAGGTAGGGAGCTTCTTGCCAAGTATTACGATACCTACAGCTCCTTTTATAGTCATTACGGTCAGAGCAATAATCGGTCAGAATATTACCAGGCAAGTGAAAAATATCGTGATTCTTTGTTAACGGTACTACCGAAGTCTTCCTTGGAATATCGTACCACCATTGCGATAAAAACGCTGTTTAACGGTAACCGGGAGGACGCTAAAAAGCAATTGTTAATCCTATGGAATGAGAATAAAAAGGATATTGAGCAGCGCGCGCTGATCGCCTATTTTATGGGGCTCATTTATAAATATGAAAAGGATACGAAAAGCCAAATTTACTACCTTTCAATATCGGCCAGTGCAGATATTGAAATGGCAAATCGTGATAACGCATCTTTTCATGATCTGGCGTTAACGTATTACGACCAACAGGATTTTGATCGGGCTTTTCAGTTTATTGAAAAAGCAATCGACGATGCGATGTTATGTAAAGTACGGTATCGCATTATTGAGGGGACCTCTTCTTATCCCATTATCAATGCCGCCTATCAGCAGAAAATCAGTAGTCAAAATCGACAATTGGTTGGACTGGTCATTATCGTTAGTATTTTATTGATCGGTGTCATTATTGGACTTGTTGTTATCTATAGACAGGTACAACATTTGCGGCGAATACGATCAGAATTGTCTGCCACAAATCAGCAGCTTCGCTCATTGAATAACGAAATTAACCAGACTAACCTTAAATTGTCGGAATCCAACCATATTAAAGAAGAATATATCGCCCAATTTTTTGACATGTGTTCGAGTTACATCGATAAAATGGAAGATATCAGAAAGGCATTACTGAAAAAAGCGACGAATCAGCAATGGGATGCACTGCGGGAACAGTTAAAGTCAACGCAAATGGAAGAAAGGGAAGTGCAGCAGCTTTATGTTAATTTTGATCGTATCTTTTTAAATCTATATCCAACCTTTGTTGATGAATTCAATGCACTACTTCAGGACGAGGAGAAGATCTATCCCAAAAAGACAGAATTGTTAAATACCGAACTTCGGATATTCGCATTGATTCGATTAGGGATCGATGATTCCGTGAAGATTGCAAGTTTCCTGCGATACTCGCTTCGAACGGTTTATAATTACAGAACAAAAGTACGGAATAAAGCCGCGGGAAATCGTGATGCTTTCGAGGCGGCTGTATGTCAGATTGCGGTGATCGACCGGGCATAAAATGTGCTATAATACCCGAAAATTAGCTATGTTAAAGACAATTGTACGCTCCTTTAGGTACTTTTTAAGGGTGTGTATTTTTTATAGGTATCTTGTTTTTAGTTATTTATGTTTTTTCTTCGGTACTTTTTAAGTACTAGCTCTTTTTTCTCCGTCAAGCTGATCTTAGTTTTGTTTTGAGCAATGAAGCAGGGGAAACTCATTGCCATTTTGGAATAACCAAAAGATTAAACAATAACCAATTTTTTTATTTCATATGATTTACTTTACACGAAAAGTTGCCTTTTCAATGGGGTTAGCTTTCTTGTTTACTTTGGTGAATTTGGTGTTTGCCCAAGACCGGATTCAAGTTAGTGGACGTGTCTTGGATGCCCAAGATCAGAAACCACTCTCAGGAGTAACCATTACACAAAAAGGAAGTAATAACGCAGTCTCCAGTAACGGAGATGGACGTTTTCAAATTTCAGCTAGCACGGGCAGTATACTCCAATTTACTTTTGTTGGCTACGACAGTAAAGAACTACCTGCCAACAGTACCATGATTGTCCAATTAAATTCCTCAACCAATTTGCTGGAGGATGTTATTGTAATCGGTTATGGTAGCGTGAAAAGAAAAGATGTCACGACTGCAATCTCTTCAGTTTCCACCAAAGACTTAGAAAAGAGACCCGTTACTAATTTTGGGCAAGCCATTCAGGGTAAAGCTGCCGGGGTCACTGTTATTCAGCCGAGTGGTCAGCCAGGTGCAGCACCTCAGATACAAATTCGCGGAATAACGTCTTTTAATAGTAATACCACTCCTTTGTATGTTGTTGATGGAGTTCCTGTGGAAGATATTAAGTTCTTGTCTCCTAATGATATCACGGATATTCAAATTCTAAAGGACGCGTCATCGGCAGCGATTTACGGCTCGCGTGGTTCGAACGGTGTTATCTTGGTTACGACAAAATCAGGAAAAGCCGGAGAAGCAAAAATTACACTGGGAACACAATGGACAGCCAATGTTGTCAATAACACGGTTAAAGTTTTAAATACCAGTCAATACAAAGATTTACAGGATGAAATAGGCATGATAAATCTGCCAGAGGGATTGTTGGATCAAACAGATTGGTTTAAAGAAACCTATAAGACGGGGATCCAACAAAATCATCAAATATCCGTCTCGGATGGCAATGAGAAGCTTCGCTATTATTTGGGTGGGGGATATTTGAATGAAAAAGGAACACTACAGGGATCCTTCTTTAGACGATATAATTTTCGTGCTAATATTGATAACCAAGTCCGAAAATGGCTAAAGGTGAATGCGAATATCAATTATTCCGATAACAATGATAATGGAATTACCTCAGGATTGGGTTCTAACCGTGGGGGGGTAGTTACATCGGTGATTACAACACCAACCTACGCGCCTGTATGGGATCCAACCAATCCGGATCGATTCTATAATAATTTCTATGGGATCAACAACATCACCAGTCCTTTGGAAAACCTAGCCCGGACAAGAAATAATAATAACCGCGAAAACCGACTTGTTGCCACAGGAAGTGCACTGATTTCTTTTATGCCTAATTTAACTTGGAAAACTGCGTTTTCATTAGATAGAAGATCAGGTGTGATGACGACCTTTTTGGACCCTTGGACAACAGCTTGGGGAAGAAACCAATTCGGGGAGGCTTCAGATATTCGTAATACAAATACCGTGTTGACTTGGGACAATTTCTTGACGTACACGAAGAGCTTTGGAAAGCATAATTTGGAAGTAATGGGCGGTTCGTCATGGACAGATTCCAAGTACTCCAGAAGCTATATCTATGGTTCAAACTATGCAAATGGAATCATTGAGACACTTAATGCGGCAAACAAAATCTCTTGGGATAGAACAGGATCTACAGCATCCAACTGGGGGATTATGTCCTATTTCGCCCGCGCAATGTATAACTACGATGGCAAGTATTTATTGACCGCAAATATGCGTGCCGATGGTTCTTCGAAGCTGAGTCCGGAACGTCGCTGGGGGTATTTCCCATCGGTTTCAGCTGCATGGAGAATCTCTTCTGAAGACTTTATGAAAGATGTAACCTGGATAAACGACTTTAAAATCCGTGGCGGATGGGGACAGACAGGTAATCAATATGGATTAGGTGATTATGCGTACCTGCAATTGAGTGGGATCCAACGTCAACAGTGGTTCGTTGAGGGAAAAGACAATTCATTGCCAAATATCAATAAGCCAACAATCTTAAGGGCGAAAGACTTGACTTGGGAAACGACAAGTACAACCAGTATTGGTTTTGATATCACGATGTTGAATAATCGACTCAGCATCAGTGCAGATTATTACAACAAGGATACGAAAGATCTTTTAATGAATGCAAGTTTGCCCGCAGGACAGCAAGCAACCACAATCCAAAGAAATGGTGGCAGGTTGAATAACCATGGTTTTGAATTTGCGGTAAATTCAAAAAATCTGACCGGAAACTTGACTTGGAATACCGATTTTAATATTTCTTTTAACAGAAATAAACTGAAACAACTGGATCTACAACAAGTGTACTACGATGTAAAGACAAACGATTATGTCAATGATTTTGTCGTGAAGAATGAGCCAGGAAGATCACTTGCAGGATTCTTCGGTTATATCTCTGATGGTGTAAACCCTGAAACCGGCGAACTCATGTACCGCGACTTGAATGGCGATGGAAAGATTTCATCGAGCGACCGTACATATATCGGTAATCCTCTTCCAAAGTTTGTCTATGGTATGACAAACAGCTTCTCCTGGAAAAATTTCGACCTCAGTATATTTATTCAGGGAACTTACGGAAACGATATCTTCAATGCGAGCCGCATGGAAACAGAGGGGATGTATGATGGCCGAAATCAAACTACTGTTGTATTGGATCGTTGGCGTGTACCGGGACAGATTACCAACGTTCCGAAAGCTGGGTTTGACATGAAAAATTCAACTTATTTTGTTGAAGATGGTAGTTATTTGCGGATGAAAAATGTTTCCCTAGGCTATTCCATTTCTCCCGAGAGACTGAAACGTATTGGTATCCATAAAATTCAGCCTTATCTATCTGTAAGTAATCTATTTACCTTGACTAAATATTCCGGTATGGATCCCGAAGTAAACCAATATTCCGGCGGATCTGATTCCAGAATCCAGGGTATTGATTGGGGAACCTATCCACAGAATCGTTCATTTGTTTTAGGTCTTAATATTGAGTTTTAATTGTCTGTATCATGAAAAAATATATAAGTAACGCTCTTTCTTTGCTAACCGGCTCTTTGTTTTTATTTTCTTGCTCTTTGAACCGTGATCCACTTTCAGATTATTCGGATGTTAGTCAAGGAAAGACAGAGACAGGAACGCAGATTGTTTTCAAGAACAAAGCCGAAGTTGAAACTTATTTGGCCGGAATTTACCAGCAGATGAAAGATCGGCAGGAACATTGGTATCTCGACCTCCTCTTGATTGGCGATTCGCACGCCGATAATTCCTATGCTGGAACAACCGGAGCGGAAGTTGTACCTTTTGAAAATAATTCTATTGAAGGGTCTAATTCTGTGGTTGACCGGGATTGGGGAAGATATCTGGAAGATGTTGGACGTGCAAATCGATTGATCATTTATGTGGATAGTGTCGCCGATAAATCGGTGAGCGATACAGAAATTAGGACTTATAAAGCACAAGCTAAACTATTCAGAGCATTGGCGATGTTTGATATGGTCCGTATATTCGGATCTATCCCTGTCATCACCACAATTGCACCCGATATTACCGGTGATAATGTCAATGAAGTTTATCCGCAATATTTTCCAAAACAAGCTACCGAAGAAGAAGCTTATAAGCAGATCGAAAAAGATTTGATGGATGGATTGGCTGATGCACCAGCCAACAATAATGGGAATAAAACTTTATTTACCAAATCCGTAGCACGAGCTATGCTGGCAAAGATCTATGCCGAAAAACCAATTCGCGATTATGCTAAGGTTATTCAATTTGTTGACGCATTGACTGCGGATGGTTTTGATCTGAATACCAATTACTCGGATTTATATGCAATGAATGCAAGCAACACCGATCTTGCGCAACGGAATACGAAAGAATCGATTTTGGAGGCACAGTTTACTTCAGGTGGAGGTAACTGGGCGACTTGGATGTTTGGACGGGATTTGTCCAATTATGATAATAACTTCACATGGGCAAAATGGATAACCCCATCACGGGATTTGATACAAGCATATACGAATGAAGGAGATCAGATTCGTTTGGGGCAATCTATTGTCTATTATTCCACTACTTGGAGCAACTATTATCCTTCCAATCATTATCCATTCATGTTTAAACTGCGGTCTGCATTTAATAGTATTGTCAAGCTTCGTTACGCAGATCTTTTATTGCTTAAGGCAGAAGCTTTAATTCAACAGGGATCAGATTTGTCCGGCGCAGCAGACATTATTGACAAAATTCGCACACGTGTTAAATTACCAAAATTGTCAACTGCGATACGTTCAAATAAGGATGCTTTATTAGATGCTTATTTGAAAGAACGTCGTCTGGAATTAGCCTTCGAAGGACAACGCTGGTTCGATCTTGTGCGCTTGGACAAGGTGGAATCTGTCATGAATACGGTCTATGCAAAAGACGCTGGAAGAAAGGCACAGGTGTATCCCTTCACGAAGAACTCTTACCGTTTACCGATTCCGCAACCAAAAATTGATCAGAATCCTAATCTAGTTCAGAATCCGGGGTATTAATTGATTTAACAAGTGGAATCCCCCATCTGATGGATGGAGACAAATATATTAACAGATGAAACGTAATAATAAAAAAACTATGATATATACATTCTTGTTGTCCTGTCTAGTGACGGCAACATCTTGTAACCGTGACAGCTATACACCTTCGCAAGGTGATGAAATTAAAAAAAGGGGTGATGTTACCATTTATACGACGACAGGCAGTCGGTCTTTGGATTTTGGAAAGCGCTTTGTTGATTTCAGCTCCAAATTTAATATGTCGCCCAATACAATTACGCTAGATCCTACTAAGAAATTCCAGACGATGGACGGCTTCGGTGCAGCCATCACAGGCTCAACATGTTATAATTTAATGAAAATGAGTAAGGAAGATCGGACAAAATTCCTTACAGAGACTTTTTCAGATAAAGATGGAATGGGAATGAACTATATCCGTATTGCTATTGGATGTTCCGACTTCTCTTTGAGTGAATATACCTGTTGGGACAAAGAAGGAAAGGAAAATTTTGGATTGCAGTCTGAAGAGACCCAATATATCATTCCGGTGCTTAAAGAAATACTTGCTATCAATCCATCCATAAAAATCATGGGCTCCCCATGGACTCCACCGAAATGGATGAAGGTTAACAACCTAACTGATTTAAAGCCCTTTGATTCATGGACCAGTGGTCAGTTAAATCCAAAATATTATCAGGACTATGGTTGGTATTTCGTTCAATGGATCCAGGCACTGAAGAAAGAAGGCATTAATGTTTATTCGATTACTGTTCAAAATGAACCATTGAATAGAAAAAATTCCGCTTCGCTTTATATGTCATGGCAGGAACAACAGGCTTTTGTCAAACAAGCTTTGGGCCCGCAATTAAAAGCGGCTAACTTATCAACAAAGATCTATGCATTTGATCATAATTATAACTATGATAATATTGCCGATCAGTCTGATTACCCAGTAAAGATTTATAACGATGCCGGAGCAGCTTCATTCTTCGCCGGAGCGGCGTACCATAATTATGGTGGGGATAAAGCTGAACTTATTGATATTCATAATCAACGCCCAGACAAGGAATTGGTATTTACGGAAACATCCATTGGGGAATGGAATGATGGACGCAATCTTGAAAAACGTTTGATGGAGGATATGCGTGAAGTGGCTCTCGGTACAGTGAACAATTGGAGTAAGGGGGTTATTGTATGGAACCTGATGCTTGATACTGACAAAGGGCCAAATCGCGAAGGTGGCTGTCAGACATGTTATGGCGCCGTGGATATTAGTAAGGCAAATTATAAGAATATAACGCGCAATTCGCATTACTATATTGTTGGTCATCTTTCTTCGGTTGTCAAATCAGGAGCCTCGCGGATTGGTACTTCTGGGTATACAGCAGAAGGGCTAGTTTATACAGCCTTTCAAAATACAGATGGGACCTACGCTATTGTTCTGTTAAACGAGTCGGAAGATAGCCGTAAAATTACCGTCGCAGACGGTAAACATCATTTTAGCTATGATGTGCCAGCTAAATCGGTTGTTTCTTACCGTTGGACCTATTAACTGGAGGATGATAAACCCTAAGCGCTATCACATTGATAGCGCATAAATTATGAACAAATGAAAAGATATCTCATCAATATACTATTGGGAACTGCTGCTATTACTGCAGTTAGTTCCTGTAAAAAGGATGAAAAATATACCTATCAAATAGGGGATCCTAAAATCGAATTGAAATCGCCTATCTCGGCTGCAAATTTTGGGGATAGTCTCGAGTTTCAGGTCCATGTGTCGGATAGTGAAGTTGCGCTGTCTACTGTTAAAGCACAATTGTATTTTACAGACGACAAGGTAACAGAAACCGTCATCCGTACCAAACAAAATGGAGACTATGCTGGAAAAATTTATGTTCCGTTCTTGAAAGATATTCCCGATGGAAAAGCAACCCTTAAGTTTGTCTTACAGAATATTAGCCAAAAAATAACGGAACAATCTTTTGATATTAATCTGAGCAGACCCGACTTTCCATATTTAACTTTAGTCACAGAATCCAAATCCTATCGCATGGAAAAGGTAGGACGTAATCAATATGCGGCAAAAGAAAATTTTGCAGCTGAGGTAAAAGGCTATATTCAAGCGCCAAAAGTAGGTACACAGGGCAATGCGATGAATTTTGGTTGGGTCAATAATGTTATTAACTTGGGGTCTACCGCTGAAATTCCTTTTTCAAATTCAACCTCTGGTGTATATCCAATTCAATTTAATACATTAACATTTCAGGCATCTCCATTTATTGTTGTACTGCTAAATGGATCGCAGTTCAGTCGACTGGATGATAAACATGCTAAAGTTGAACTCGAGCTGGCTCAAGGGAAAACGACGACTTTTGAAGGGATTGCGGATCTGCAAGATTGGTGGATCGATCCAGATTTCTTTACCAAAGCGGCCGATGGAAGCCTATCGTTTAAAGGATCAACTGGAAAATACCGTGTTACAGCAGACTTTAACTTAAAATACTTTGTGGTTGAGGCGATGACAGGCAATGATTTGGCAAAACTACAAGATGATGGATCTGGTGCTGTGTGGATTATTGGTGAGGGAATTGGAAAGCCTAAAGTATCCAGTAACCAAGTGGGCTGGAACACGGATAAAGCGCTTTGTCTGGTTCCACTAGGTAACAAGAAATACCAGATAACTGTTAAGGCAGGAGAGTCTATAAATTCTGATAACATCAACTTCAAATTTTTTCATCAAAAAGGATGGGGAGGTGAATTTGGGGGTACAGATGTGACAACCTCAAATGATATCGTCTTTGTGGGGGATGGCAAGAATGGTCGTGATTCAGGCAATCTGGGTATCAAAACGGGTAAAGTTTTAGAGGCAGGTAAAACCTATGTTTTTACATTGGATTTAACTGCCGGCAATAAGAAAGCGGTTTTGACGGTTGAATCAAAATAATTGAAATTGAGTTTTATAAGTCCTAGGTAGTAGTCTGCCTAGGACTTTTTCTTTTAAATAGCATTTGTTTATTCCAAAATTCATTTGTTATATTTGCCCAAACTCAAGATGAATCATCATGAGCTCGATTTGGTAAGTTTACAAGATAAAGAAGTAATCTTAAGGATGTAAGCTGCTATTGAGAATAAAATATTCGAATGAAAATCAGACTGTTTATATGGATTCTATTACCCTTGATGCTCCTGCAGAGCTTCTCAACGGTATGGCTATGGACAGTTTTCGAGTTGAATCGAGATTATATCGCACGTTACGAATGTATCAATCGCTTTAACGATAATGCGCTTGCCTGTCGAGGCCAGTGTATTTTGATGAAGAAAATGCGCGAGCATGAGGAAAAGGAACAAAAAAATCTTGAATTACGTATTATTGATGTTGTTTTTATAAATAATACGCAAGATTTTACTTTTAAAAACACGGCTCTTTATGAAGACACTGTGGAGCGCCTGCTTCCAGTATATAAAGAAGATTATTCCTATAATCCCATCTTTACAATATTTCACCCCCCTTTGGTTTAAATCCAGTTAATATTTTATTTGATTAAGTAGTCGATCACTTAAGATGGATTACAAGGTATGCTAAGATTTCCTTCGCGTTATAATTTCGCTGTGAAACTGCTTTTAGTGATGCTTTGTCCATAAAATCGATCTTTCGGTTAAGCTATTTATTCAATAACGATTTATTTCAATGAAACCTTCTTAATTATTTGGGCTACATCGCGGTGTGGATCCGAATCATTTGAATATTGATAATAGCTAATAATCTGTTTAATATCAGTATGATGGTTTCATTTCGCTAGAAGTTGAATGGAGCGCATCTATTACGATGAAATATATCCGTTCGTCACAATAGGATATCATTTTGATTTATTGCCTGAGTTCCGGAGCTCACGCAATAAATCGGATAGCTTCCTAACAAATGAAAAATTATAGATGAGAGATTTATTTATAAAAAAAGTGGTTTTTTATAGCGCGATTATATCCTTTCTCCTAATCGCTTGTACAAAGGAGAAAACAGACTATGAGGCAGAACGTGGAAATAATGTAGCGGAGAATACGGAGTTTAAAGAGGTTACAAGCCTTGTTTCGTCAGGGTATAGTATTCGTATTGAGGCTCTAGGTGGGGTATTGTATCGCGGTTATAATGATATCCGCGTAATAATCAATAAGCAGCAAAATAACGAACCTGTCGCCGTTTCCTCAGTCAAATTGCTTCCAGTCCAAACCAATGTGCAAGGAATGAAAATTGTTTGTCCGCACCAGTCCGAAATGGACTACACGTTGGATGGTCGCTACTTTTCGGGTTACAGTGTGTTTACAGATGAAAGTTCTGCAGCAGTAAACTGGAGTTTGGAAATCGATTTTACAATTGGTGGTCAGACCTTCACCGCTACACAACATGTAACTGTGAAGCCGCAGGTAAATAAAAATCGTAACCTAACCACTTTCACTGGGAAAGATGGCGAACAGTATTTAATCGCCTTGATTGCTCCTTGGAAACCAACTGTTTCTGAAAATAAACTGGTCGCCGGGATTTATAAGTTGGACGCTGCACAATTGTCTTATACGGCAGTCAATGGATATACCTTACAATTGGATCCGCGTATGCCAGAACCTTCGATGGGGAACCATTCTTCGCCCAATAATAAGGACTTGGTACAACAGGCCGACGGATTGTACCATGGTGTTGTGAATTACACAATGACAGGTAACTGGACATTGAATTTTATTTTGGTCAACCAAAATGGAAGGGTAATAGCAGGAACAGAGGTGCCCAAGGACTTTACACCGGGTGTAGAAGGTCGTAAAAGTGAGTTATACATTGATATTCTATTCTAGAGGCTATGAGGAAGATAAGTATTATTCTCTTTATGTTGTCTTTGGGATGGAACGTACACGGACAAAACAATCCTGTTACCCGCGATACAACGAGACGTCTAGCCGAGGTTACAGTCAATGCAGCTGCCAAAAAGAGGATTGAAAACGATCTGAAGATGACAGTTTCTGTGGATGAATATTTGGCTTCTGCAAGTAATATCAGCTTCATAAAACGTGGTGCCTATGCTTGGGAACCCCTGCTCAATAATATGAGTAGCGAGCGTTCGACAATTACGATCGATGGGATGCATGTCTTTGGAGCATGTACGGATAAAATGGACCCGATAACCTCGTATGTAGAAAGTAATAACCTTGCTGCAATAGATATTAAATCGGGGCAGGAAGGTAATCTGCATGGTGCTACGGTCGCTGGCAGTATAGATCTGAAAAGAAGGAATACTGCGTTTGGTCTGCAGAAAAAAATTGGCGGAGCCTATCAGACAGGTTTTGAATTCAATAATAAGCAGACTTTCAATCTTGGGAATTTATATTACTCAAGTGACAAATTTGTGGCAGATGGAAGTATTGCCTTCCGGAAGGCTGGAAATTATTATGATGGAAATGACGATGAAGTACGGCATTCGCAATATAATAAATTCAATGCGTCGTTGGGTTTGGCCTATAAAACGAGTCCGCTTTCTGCTGTTCGGGTAGATGCTATTTTTGATCGTGCAAAAGATGTGGGATTTCCTGCTTTGCCAATGGACTTATCCTTATCCAGAGCGATCATCACTTCCGCTGCATACAAACAGTTGTTTGAAGAGGGCTTGGTAAAAGTATGGGACACCAAAGTTTATTTCAATGCAGTTGAGCACTATATGGATGATGCGACCCGTCCGGAAAATTTGGTCCATATGGATATGCCAGGCTGGAGTACGACCTACGGTCTTTTATCTAAAATTAATCTGCAGAAAGAGCGCTATTCTTCGGAAATACAGGTAAATGCTTACGATAATCTATCGATAGCTGAGATGCGCATGTACCCGCAGGATCGATCCAAACAGACCATGTTTGCCTATAGTTGGCCATGGGTAACCACCCGTTTTGCAAGTGTAGCCATGAATAACGCGTTAGATCTTTCTGATATCAGTAGACTTGTCTTTGGAGGTTCATTGGGTTTGAACTATAACTATTCGAAATACGTTGAATTCAACTGGATCTTCCATCCTGGTTCTCCACAGAAGAAAAATAGATTTCTGCCGAGCCTACATGCTAGCTATCAGTTAAATATTGGTCAGTTTGACTTTTCCTTAGGAACAGGGTTTGGGCATCGTGCTCCCTCTGTTTCGGAGGCTTATGGTTATTACATTTACAACAGTTTCGATCGTTATGACTATATCGGAAATCCGGATTTAAAAAATGAAGTTTCTTATGAAGCCAATGCCAGTGCCGGGTTTAAGACCGGAAGGTTAAGCATTGGGGCCAAGGCCAATTATTTCTTTATCCAAGACTACATTATTGGCCGGATTTTGAGTTTGGGTAGCCCGATGAACTATCAATCGGTAGGCGTGAAAGGCTATACCTCTTTAGATCATGCGACTCTGTTTAATCTGGCACTCAATGCGCAATATCAAATTTTGCCAGGTCTAGATTGGAAAGCCGTACTTACCTACGCCAGAGGGCAAGACAATATGGGCGGAAACCTGCCTTTTATACGTCCCTTAAGTTATCAAACATCATTGCATTACCGATACAAAATGATCGGTGTGCAAACTTCAATGAACGGGGACTTTAGCCAGGTCAATTTTAGCCCTGAATACGGAGAGGACCAAACCGCATCCTATAAGATATGGAATGTTTCGGCAGACTATACCTTCACTATTGGAAAATTAAATGCCGTGTTTCAGGTCGGTGCGGAGAACCTCTTCAATGAATACTATAGTACCTATGCAGATTGGGGAAATATACCTCGCATGGGTAGGAATATTTTTACATCCTTAAAAATCAATTTTTAAATACCTTAAAACTTAGAATAAAATGAAAAAAAATGCAATTAAACTCCTGATGATTTCTTTGGTTATGGTTTCTTGTAGCAAAAGTGAAGATGTCGCCAACAGTGTTAACTTACATTTCAACAATACATTTAAAAATACAACAATTGTGCTGGGTAATGCAGATTCACCAGCTGCCTCGACAAATACATCAGCCAGTGGACAACTGCATCAGTTTTCTGAACTGAAGTATGTAATTAGCAATATCAGGCTTATTAAAGCCGATGGATCTGAAATCCCTTATAATGTAAATGATCTGGATAAAGGGGCTGCAGTGATTGATCAGGCGAAAGCGGCAACTTTAAATTATGTGCTGAGTAATATACCTGTTGGAGATTATAAACAGATCAAATTCGGTTTGGGGGTAAAACAGGAAATAAATACGTTGGATCAACTGAGATTCCCAGTTTTCTATGCAACAGCAGGGGCTAATGACACCAAAATGCACTGGGAATGGGGGACAGGTTACCGATTTACGAAATTGGAAGGCTTTTATGGTGCTGATCATAAAGAGTTGTCTATTCACACAGGAAGTACGATCAACGGAACAAATGGTGATGAATCCACTTATAAACAGGGGGTAGATGCTTATCGGGATATTACGTTGAATTTACCTTCCTTAGTTACTGTTGGAAAAAGTGTACCACAGATTAATATCAAGGCGGATTTCGATAAGCTCTTAAGCGGGAAAACGAATACCATTACATTGGGTGCCAACAATGCTGTGCCTAGTATTCATTCTGCAGTGGAAATGGTGAAGTTTGTTGATAATCTCGGTGGTAACGGTAGCAGTGATACAGCTGGGATGTTCACTGTTGAGAGTGTTTCTAACTAAATTTTACGTAAATGGCTATGATCTTGAATGAGGTTGTAGCCATTTGCTGAAAATACGTTGTGCATAAAAAAAAAGAACGCCGTCTGATTGTACCATGATTTTCGAATGTGCATTCTGAATATTCATCAGCCATTGATAAAAATAAAAGGATGAAAAAAGTCATCTTAATCCTGACAGTTATAGTGATTGCTTTATCCTGTAGTAGGGATGATATCGTTGAATCTACGCAGGAAGACAACCCAACAGTCACGTTCAGTATTCCTGCGGATTTTCCGAGTCTGAATAATACATTTAATAGCAATAAGCCAACAAAGTATGGTGTTGAATTGGGTGAAAAGCTATTTCATGAAAAAAGATTCAGTGGAAATAATACGATATCATGTGCCAGTTGCCATAATCCCTCATTGGCTTTTTCCGATGGAAAGATGCAGGCAGTGGGTATAGATGATCGTGTCGGATTTCGGAACACTCCACCTTTGCAGAATTTGGCTTTTATGAAATTTTATAATTGGGATGGCAATATACTCGAACTGGAAAAGCAACCTTTAGTGCCAATTATCACGCATGAGGAGATGAACTCCTCTATTCTGGAGGTTATCGGTAAAATTAATGGGGATTTTGACTACAAAGTATTGTTCAAGAAGGCTTTTGGCGATGAGAATATTACACCGGAACGAATTTATAAAAGCATTGCCCAATATGAGTATACTTTAATTTCGGCCGACAGTAAATATGATCAGGTAAAACGAGGTGAAGGGGAACAATTCACGATTGAGGAAGAACGGGGGTATCAGCTGTTTAAGTTGAAATGTGAAAGCTGCCATGCAACAGAATTATTTACCGATCAGAGTTTTAGAAATGTAGGGTTTCCTTTAAATAAACATCCAGATGAGGCCGGGCGAGCACGTATCACAGGTATTGAAACGGACTATATGGCTTTTCGGGTACCTTCTTTAAGAAATGCGGAATATACAGCGCCTTATGGAAGTTTTGGGCAGTTCCCAACGTTGAAATCTGTCCTGGATTATTTTGACAAAGGTGTTTTGGATGCAGCTAACCTTGATCCGATTCTTAAAGAAAATGGCAAAAGAATTCCGATGACAGAAGACGAAAAAGAAGCTATCATAGCTTTTATTAAAACATTAAGTGATCCCAAATTTGTAGGCAAATAATGCTGATTTATGAATAGAAGAGATCAAGCAATTGTTTCGCTTCTTTCACATCATGTACGCGGAGAATTTGTACCCCTCTTTCGAGAAGTAAGGTATTTAAAGCGGTGGTGCCATTTAAAGCTTCTTGGGCGGTGATTCCGATTTTTTTATAAATCATGGATTTACGGGATATTCCGCCCAAAATTGGTAATTCGAAGTAGTGAAGTTCATTGACACGATAGAGCAACTCATAGTTCTGTTCGACTGTCTTTGCAAAACCAAATCCTGGATCAAGAATAATGTCTTTCACCCCCATACTTCTTAGTGTCGCAATGCGGTCACCTAAAAAGGTGGCTACGTCAGTTACAATATCTGTATAATCTGTTTTTTCCTGCATATTTTCGGGAATACCGCGCATATGCATGAGAATATAAGGAACTTGATATTTTGCTACCGTGGCGAACATGTTATCATCGAGTGTACCTCCCGAAACATCATTTATGATGTGCACTCCCGCATCGATTGCAGCAGCAGCAACGTCTGCCCTAAAGGTATCTATTGATAAAATAGCGTCAGGAAATGCATTTTTAATTGCTCGAATAGCGGGAAGAGCTCGATTCATTTCCTCCTGAGATGAAATTAATGGAGCGCCCGGACGTGAGGAATATGCGCCAATATCAAGAATTTGAGCACCTTCAAGCAATAGCTTCTTTGCTTTCTCTACCGCAAGTTCGACGGTTGTATTGTCACCTCCGTCATAAAAAGAATCTGGAGTCACATTGAGTATCCCCATAATAATGGGCTTTTCGAAGGTCATTAAGGTACCATCGACCAGTATGGAGTGACAGGGGGAAGTGTGGAATCTTTTCATCAGAACAATGCTAGGTTTGGTGTGAGAACGCCTTATTTGACAACCAAAACACCGTCAGCAATAATGCTAATATCTTTTTTAGGTTGTGTAATCTGGTCTATTTCAGACTGTGATTTACCAAGATCCTTTGCCGCATGTTGTAACGATGCTACAGAAACTTCCTTTTTCTTTGCGATACCCTCGACAACAACCGTTTTGCCGACAATGTCTGCTGGCATGAAGAAACCATAGTCTTTAAAACGGACGGTAATCGGCTCTTCGCCTTCCCGTTGCAGGGTCATGAAACAGCCTTTTTTCTTACATACCTCAACGACCTTGCCTGTCACCTGTCCGTTGAATGCGTTCTTTTGCGTGAGTTCTTTTTCAAGCTTTGCCACTGAAATCGCATTGGATGCAGAGATTTCTTTGCCATATTTTACACCAGGCTTGGCGGCGGGAATATCCTTTTGCTGTGCGAAAGATAAATTGGTAACAGCAAATGCTAATGCAAAAAATAAAACGATCTTTTTCATGCTATTTTCTAATAAATTCAAATTTACCACTTGGGTCCAGCTTCATGACAGTAGATGATTTCCCATCTGTTGTTACGTCTCTGTCATAGGCGACAATATAATCTACCCCATCTTTGATGGCATCAGCTATTTCATCAAAATCTTTCGCCGTGGGTTCACCACTGATATTTGCTGAAGTTGAAATTATCGGTTTGCGAAACCGTTGTAAAAGTTGTTCACAAAAAGGGTGCTTGACAATTCGAATGCCAATTGAACCGTCCTCAGCAATCGCATTGGGCGCAAGATTTTTGGCATTCGAATAGACAATTGTCAAGGGTTTTTCAGTGTATTCAATAAGTTGATAAGCCACATCCGGGATTTCATTTACATAACTTGCCAATTGATTGTCGTTGTGTAAAAGGACGATCAGACTTTTGGATTTATCTCTTCCTTTCAGCTGGAAAACTTTCTCCACGGCATCAGGATTGGTGGCATCACAACCGATCCCCCAAATGGTGTCGGTGGGGTATAGAATTAATCCGCCGTTTTTTAACGTCTCCAAGGCCTTATTCAAATCCTCACGATCTACGAATGCACTCATCTTATCTTTATACTAGTTTTAACTTTATACAGCTACATTATGATCACGTAGTGCATCATTCAATGAAGTCTTTTTGTCCGTAGACTCTTTACGTTGACCAATGATCAAAGCGCAAGGAACTTGATATTCCCCTGCCGCAAATTTTTTGGTGTAAGAACCCGGGATAACAACAGAGCGGGCAGGTACATAACCTTTATATTCTACTGGTTGAGGTCCCGTAACGTCGATGATTTTTGTTGACGCTGTCAATACGACATTAGCACCCAATACAGCCTCTTTTTCTACACGAATACCTTCAACTACAATCGCTCTTGAACCTATAAAAACATTGTCCTCAATAATAACTGGAGCTGCTTGTACGGGCTCTAATACGCCACCAATTCCGACGCCGCCACTTAAATGTACATGTTTACCAATTTGTGCACAAGATCCAACAGTTGCCCAAGTATCCACCATGGTACCTTCGTCTACATAAGCACCGATGTTAACGTAAGAAGGCATCATAATCACTCCTTTAGCCAAATATGCACCTAAACGAGCAGAAGCCCCTGGTACAACACGTACTCCAGTGTGCTTGTAGTCTGTCTTTAATTTCATTTTATCATGAAACACAAAAGGACCTGCAGTCATTTCGCGCATATCATTGATTGGAAAATATAAAATAACAGCTTTCTTGATCCAGTCATTGACGTGCCATCTTGTACCGATCATTTCAGCGACGCGGATTTCACCGCTATCTAATTTCATGATAACAGCGCGGATGGCTTCTGTATATTCTTTATATTCTAATAATTGCCTATCTTCCCAAGCTTCCTCAATCAGTTTTTTAAGTGGCTCTACCATATTATTTATTTTCTTATTTGAATTAGTTTATTTTGATGTACAAACTTAGATAAAGTTGGACTTAAAAACAACTTTATCCATTGTTCCTTGCAATAGACTTTCCTGATAACAACAGCCTACCAAATTATGATCAACTTCTGACTCCAACCACAGTGTGTGCACAGTGAGTCCACGTTGAGTCCACCTTTTTAAGGTGCATTCACGCTACAGACATTGTTTTCACAACCCGCTTGCAGTCAGGAGTTGGTATGGATTTGATGACAACTTGTCCGCAATTAGCTATTAGACTCTTCCGGCGAACGGATGAAAGACGTTTTAAGTAAGTGAACTCAGTTTAATCGGAATTTTCCATAATTGCTTTTGGTTATAATGGTTCTAAAAATATAATTATTTTTGTATTATGGCTGGAACATCAGAAAAATTGAGAATTGATAAATATTTGTGGTCAATTCGCTTATTTAAGACAAGAACTTTGGCAACAGAGGCCTGTAAGGCAGGTCGGGTGAAACTAAAAGGCCAAAATATAAAACCCTCTTATGAAGTTAAGATCGGAGATGTATACCATGTCCAAAAGGGAATTGAGAAAAAAGTGGTAAAGGTGACAGGTCTTTTGGAACGTCGTGTTGACGCCAAGACTGCTATTCAATTCTACGAGGATCAAACACCTGTTGAAGAAACTGTAGGGTTTAAATCCGTATTTCATGCTCCTGTCCTAAAACGCGACCGCGGTACAGGGCGCCCTACTAAAAAAGACCGTCGTGAGATAGATGATTTACAATCTTCAGAATGGTGGGAGAAGGAAGATGAATAACCTCAAGATATGCGCCATGATAATTGTGGGAAGCCTGTTGGCAATTTCCTGTAAATCGTATAAAAAACCTGTGGCCATGACGGAGGGAGAATTTGTTTTGGCGATCCATGGTGGAGCGGGGACGATCTTGAAAAAGAATATGACAGATTCGATGGAGCAAGCTTATAGGATCGTCTTGGAGCAAGCGCTTCGTATGGGCTATCAAAAGTTGCAAGAAGGTAAATCCAGTTTGGAAGCCGTCGAATCTGCTATCCATGTTATGGAAGACTCACCCCTGTTTAATGCAGGGAAAGGAGCGGTTTTTACACATGACGGACGCAACGAACTGGATGCCTCCATCATGGAAGGTAAATCCTTGGCCGCAGGCGCCGTTGCAGGAGTGACGACGATCAGAAATCCAATCTCGGCAGCCAAGGCGGTGATGGAAAAATCTGAGCATGTTATGATGGTGGGTAAAGGTGCCGAAGAGTTTGCGAAGCAAGTGGGATTGACCATTGTAGACCCTTCTTATTTTTGGACGGAAGCACGTTGGGAGGCTTTGCAGAAAGTGAGCAAGGATGACAGTACACGAACACAACTAGATCACGATCAAAAACAAAGCTCACGCTTAGGCATCATCAATAAAGATGCTAAATTCGGTACAGTAGGGTGTGTTGCATTAGATAAGGCAGGTAACTTGGCAGCGGGCACGTCCACGGGAGGGATGACAAACAAGAAGTTTGGGCGGGTCGGAGATTCGCCAATTATTGGAGCTGGAACGTATGCGAACAATAATACCTGTGCTGTTTCCTGCACTGGATGGGGTGAATATTACATCCGCACCGTGGCGGCATATTCGGTGTCGGCTTTAATGGAATATAAAGGTGAACGTGTTGATCAAGCGAGCAGGCAAGTAATCGATCGGATTGGTGAAATGGGCGGTAATGGCGGCATGATCGCATTGGATAAAAATGGACATGTTGCTATGCCTTTTAATACCGCCGGCATGTATCGGGGTACGGTGACTAAAGACGGTAAAATAACAGTAGAAATTTATAAGTAGCCAATTCAGCTGTTTTCAGCTTCATAAAATATCCCAAGTGATCAATACAATACATGTTGAAGATCGCTTGGGATATTTTATGCTAACTATTTTTATTGAATAGCAGTTATGGCCTATTATGTCAAATTGCCGTTAGGTATTGTTCTATCTCATCAAATTGGATATCACCATGTGAAGCGTCATATAAACTGTCTTTTCCTTCAACAATCAGTATTTGAGGTGATTGATGTTCTACATTCCAACGTTGGGCAATCTCATTCGATAGTGGGCGGTAACGCAAAAGGTCTAAAAGATAAATCGCATAATCATGGTCTGAAGTAGCAGACATACGCTCAAGACTACGCTTAGCCATATTGCTAATACCACAAGTCGTGCTATGTTTAAAGATGGCTACAACTTTATCGGATTGATAAAGCTCCTGTAGCTGTTCTTCTGTATTTAATTCTATCCAATTAATCATATTATAGTTCTGTAAATTTTTTCTGTTCTACCTGTACAAAAGATGAAATAGAGGAGAATATACAACTCTTTTGGTCATTGCTTGTGGAATTGAAGAAACTGGGTAAACGTATCCCGTCGCCAATCTCCTTATATTTGCTCACTTCATAAGTGTTTTTTTCGCCCTTATCTGTGTATTCGTAACGCACAATCTCACCAGTATTTTGATCAATATAAAGCAAACCATCAATCTTTGAACCAAAGATAGGGGCTGACGAGCTGATATTTGCTATCGTTAATTTCTGTCCAGCACTGAAACTTTCCTTCTGGCTTTTCAGCTGCACATTCTTCTGTCCGATCAAGGTAGGCAAAAGTAGCAGATTGAGATCCGAAAATAGCTGATTTTTAATTGATTTCTTTAGCTCTGGCCCATCTGTAGATAAATTCCCTCCAATAAAGAGTTTGTCTGACCCTGGGTTTTTAAAATTAAACAGGTAGGTCACCTGATCCGTTCCCTTATAGCCATCAAATCGACATGCTCCAGTTGTTCTATTGAACAGGAACTTTCGTTCGTCGTTTGACAACTGGTCTGAGATGGTATTTCCCTTTGCTGAGAAAGCCAAAAACTGCAAAGAATCCCATTTTTCCTGGCCACCGATACTTTGCCAAATCTGCTTGTTTAGACTATCGTCTTGTGCCACTAGATCCAACTGACAAAATAACGTCAGTATAACGACCAAGAGTACATTCGATAATGTTTTCATAATCCTATTTTTTAAAGAAACAATCATCAAGTAATTCGTATCAAAATTGATCCCATGAAACTTCATCATTGCGTCATTGTCTATAAAACTACCGACTGTTGTATAACCGATTTACACTACAATCAAGACAATTCAATAACAATTTATTCTAGTGAAAAAATAAAAATCGATTAATAAGATAACTGAATATTTTATTAATCGATTTGTTTAAAATATAAGTACCTGAGTAATAAGTCGTGCTCAGTAATACTTTTCATCATTGAATGGTAGGCAAAATTAATACCAAACTAGAATTTTTTGGCAATATGAGCCATTTGTATTGCTGTAATAGCAGCTTCTTCACCTTTATTACCATGTTTCCCTCCGGCACGATCCAATGCTTGCTGAAGGTTGTCCGTTGTTAATACGCCAAAAACAGCTGGTTTATTATATTTGAGCCCTACATTGGCAATACCATTTGCAACTGCATCGCAGATAAAATCGAAGTGTCTGGTCTCCCCCTGAATGACGCAACCTAAACAGATAACAGCGTCAAAACCCTGGTTTCTGAATGCGAGGTCTGCTCCTGAAATTAATTCGAAACTTCCAGGAACCTCTATGACTTGGATGTTGTTTTCCTTAGCGCCATGCTCTTCCAAGCCCTTTATTGCACCATTCAATAATGCACCTGTAATTTCTGCATTCCATTGTGCAACAACGATTGCAAATTTGAATGGACTTGCATCCGCAACCTGGATGTGCGAAAAGTCGGATAAATTTTTAATGCTACTTGCCATAATAGTAACAAAGATAGTGATTTTAGATGGTCACAAAAAAAGAGGCTATCAAATGGCCTCTTTTTATTATACTTTTACAATTATTCTCTTATAAATGTGCTTGTACACGACCCAATAAACCATCAATTGTTGAAGCTTCTTGGCTCTCTGGAAAATCTGTTTTAATCTTCTTGTAAGCAGTCTCTGCACTTTTATAGTCATTTTGTGCTTCATATACAAGTCCTAGTTTTTTCAAAAAGAGTGGAGTTGTATACGAGTTACTTGATTTTTCAGAAGCTTGCTTGTAATAGTCAGCTGCTTTTTTGTAGTCTTTTAGCTCTGAATAAGCATCACCTGTTAAACCAATTACGAGTGGGTCTAGAATTTGGCTTCCTGTTGGAGCATATTTTTCAAGCGCTTTCGCAGCTTCATCGAATTTACCTTGACGCAAATATAAACCTCCTAAATAGGCGTTTGCAATATTTGCAGATTTTGTATTGGAATACTCGTCCGCAATTTGTTTAAATCCAAGAAACGCACCATCGCCCATGATTGCTTTACTTTGTAAAGAATCAATTGTAGCAAGCTGTTCTGCTTTGTACATACGGTTCGAAGCTTCTTCTGCTCTTGGATCTAGATAAAGCTTTTGATATCCAAAATAAAGTAAGATCAATACAACGATACCACCTAAAATGAACACTACACTTTTTTGGTTATCTTGAAAAAAAGATCCTTTTGAAGGTTTGAAACCTTGATTTGTATTATTTGTGTTTTTAGACATTACTAATCAGTAAAATATGGATTGCAAAAATACACTTTTCGAGCAAATTTGCAAGTGTTTTGCAAATTTTAAAGTGAATTAACTTTGGTTTTCCGACTCATTCGATAGTTCAATTTCCTTGTCTAGCTGTTCGTAGATGGAATTTTTACTTTTGAATTCAGGTACAATAATTTTCATTTGATACACCACTTCGTTTTTGTTTTGTGTCGCTAAACGCTGTTGTAATTCTTCGATTTTTATACTTACAATATCATAATTATTTTCTCTGACTTTGGCGATCATGATCTTTTCGTGGTGCGTCGGCAAGGTATTCTCCAAATCATTTAATAACTCCTCATATAGTTTTTCACCAGGTCTTAATCCAGTGAATTTTATTTCAATATCTTCATTCGGTTTAAATCCTGAAAGACGAATCATTTTTTTAGCTAACTCAACTATTTTTACAGATTTACCCATATCAAATACAAAAATTTCGCCACCTTGTCCCATTGTTCCAGCTTCAAGGACTAGTCGACATGCTTCGGGAATGGTCATAAAATACCGCGTAATTTCTGGATGCGTAACTGTTACAGGACCACCTTTTTGAATCTGATCTCTGAATCGAGGGATAACTGATCCATTGGAGCCTAAGACATTGCCAAAGCGGGTTGTGATAAATTTGGTGTGCACAGTTGCCCCTAAGGAATTTTCCAAATGATTGTTTAACGATTGTACATAGATTTCTGCGATACGCTTTGTCGCTCCCATGATATTAGTGGGGTTGACAGCTTTATCGGTAGAGACAAAAACAAATTTTTCAACTTGAAATTCCACGGCTAAATCAGCTAGATTCTTAGTCCCCATGACATTGGTCTGTACCGCTTCCAAAGGATGGTTTTCCATCATTGGCACATGTTTGTATGCTGCCGCATGATATACATAATGCGGCTTGAATGTATCAAAAAGTAATTGCATCCTTTTTGTACTTCGGACGTCTGCTATATAAGTATGATAAACTTGATTTGGAAATTCATCTTGAAGGTCAAGTTGGAGATTGTGTAACGGGGACTCCGCTTGGTCACAAAGGATAATCATCTGAGGCTCGTATTTTCCCAATTGGGATGCAATCTCACTACCTATGGAGCCTGCTGCCCCAGTAACTAAGATTCTTTTACCTCTCGTTTGGCTTAGGATGTGATCGTCGTTAATCTTAATCGGCTCCCTTTCTAGTAAATCTTCAATTTTTATTTTTTGGATCTGATTGGGGTTAAGATCACCATTCATGATCTTTTTAACAGGAGGGAGCGTTAATATGTTGACATTTTTTTCGAGCGCAACATCTGTAATTTCATTTTTACGGTCCGAAGGAATGTTGTGCGAAGCGATGATAACCTCCTCAACATTTAATGTATTGATCAGATGGCTGAACTTCTGCGAGGAATATATTTTGGTCCCATCAATTACCTTGTTGATTTTTTGTTCATTATCATCTAAGAATCCAACAATAGCATTTTTGGATCGTACATCATGGTCTAAAGTTCTTTTTACAGCAATTCCCAAGTCACCGGCACCGTAGATCAGTGTCTTTTTTCTGGATCCATTGACTTTTTTGGTGTATAGAAAGAAAATTTTAATAATTGTTCTATATACGGTTAAAATAAGAAAGGAGAAGAGTGCAAAGAAGATAATGAGTGCAGTTGGAATGTTTCGCTCTATCTCGTTTGCTTGGATCACTAATTTTATAACCAGGAGAACGAAAACACTAAATGTTATCGTTGATAATATACGTATTGAATCGATAGCGCTCGTGTAACGAACTATCCCAGTATACATCTTGAAGAGATAGAATGATAAAGAACATATGGCTATAAATAAAATGTAACGAATGCTAAAATCAATGTCGAGCAGAAAATCGAAGTTAAAATCATAGTAAATAACATTTGCGAGGAGATAAGCGATGGAAACACTAAAGATGTCCAATAAAAAAATGATCCACCGTGGCACTATATTGACTTTACTGAGCATGGTACTATATCTGATTAGTTTAAACAAATGTAGATAAATTTGTTTCATTCCAAAGCCGTGCCAAACCAAATTTATCTTCGTTTGATAAGATTGATTTTTTATTGTAATTTTAGCTAACTATCAATTTTACAAGATGAATGAGTTAGGAAAGCTTGCGAGTCAGGCTATGATTTCTCCAAAAGAGATGCTGTTTGAGAAGAAAAAGAATGCAAAAAGTTTATTTATAGGCATTCCAAAGGAAATCTCGCTTCAGGAAAAGCGGATCTGCTTGACGCCATTAGCGGTTGCATTATTGGTAGAAAATGGACACGAAGTCATCATTGAGACTGGAGCAGGTGCTGGAGCCAATTTTTTAGATCATCATTATAGTGAGCAGGGGGCTCGTATCGTTTCATCTCGGGAAGAGGTGTACCAAGCAGATCTGATCATTAAAGTTGGTAGCCCTATCCTTAGTGAAGTGAAGTTGATGAAAGAAAGGCAGCTTTTATTATCTTCTCAACAACCTTCACTCATGAACCTGGATGTACTAAAGGCGTTAATGCATAAAAAAATCACTGCAATTTCTTATGAATATTTAAGAGATGAGGGCGGTTGCCTAGCAGTGGTGCGTGCGATGAGCGAAATCGTAGGGGCAACGGCAACCTTAATTGCGGGAGAGTATCTGAGCAATGCATTTGGAGGGAAGGGACTGATGCTCGGTGGTGTGACAGGCGTAGCTTCCACAGAAGTCGTTATTATTGGCGCGGGCACCGTTGGTGAACAGGCTGCCCGAACGGCTTTGGCGTTAGGAGCAGAGGTAAAGGTGTTTGATAATTCGATTTATAAACTTAGACGCCTACAAAATAATCTTGGTAGTCGTGTTTTTACCTCCGTTATACAACCGATTATTTTAAACAAGGCCGTGATCAGTTCGGATGTTGTTATTGGTGCTTTACGAGCGCGTAATGGACGTTCCGCTTGTGTGATTTCGGAAGAAACTGTTTCTAAAATGAAACCCAATTCCGTTATTATAGATGTAAGCATTGATCAAGGAGGTAATTTTGAAACATCGGAGGTGACCTCTCACGATAAACCTATCTTTCGTAAATTTGATGTTATTCACTATTGTGTTCCCAATATAGCGTCTCGGGTAGCGCGAACAGCTACTTATGCAATGAGCAATATCTTCACTTCTATTTTGCTTGATTTTGCTGAACTTGGGGGACTGAAAAATGCAATTTGGAAGAATCCCGGTATTCGGAGTTCAATTTATTTATACCAAGGAAACCTTACAAATGTTGACATGGCCTCAAGATTTAATATGACGGCGAAAGATTTAGATCTTTTAGTTGTTTCTTCCTTATAAACCATGGATATCCAGCTCATGTTTGATTCGTTTTTTCTAGTATATGTAGTCTGGAGCTATCTTTTAAAATATCATTTTAATGAAAAGAATTTTTATGATTTTATGTTCGTTGATTTCTCTCGTTAAGGCGCAGGAAACAATCAACCTTTATGCAGATTCCATTCCAAACTCGACTGATAAGGGGCAAGTAAATTTAGAAAAAAATGTACCGAAGTTATTTGCATATATGGCAGATAAAAGTATTGATAAAAATATCGCCGTACTGGTTATTCCGGGAGGTGGGTATTCTCATATAGCAATGGATCATGAAGGTCATGCTGTTGCTAAAGAGTTGATAAAAAATGGTTATTCAGCATTTGTTTTACAATACCGATTGCCTTCGCCGAACATTATGCGTGACAAATCAATAGGACCTCTTCAAGATGCCCAGCGAGCAATGCAATTGATCCGAACCTTGCATCCTGAACTTCGAAAAGTTGGGGTGATAGGGTTTTCCGCTGGCGGGCACCTGGCTTCCACTTTAATTACGAAGTTTAAGAAAGATTACATAGCGAATCCTTCCCATGTATCCCTAAGACCTGATTTTGCAGGATTGATTTATCCAGTAATCTCTATGGAAAACGATATAACACATAAAGGTTCGCGTATAAATCTCATTGGAGAAAACCCTTCGGAAGACCAAATCAAGCTGTTTTCTTCCAATTTGCAGGTATCTTCTGAGGTTTGTCCGGTTTTCTTTGTGCATGCCAAAGACGATATGGCTGTGCCAATAGAAAATAGCTATAGAATGATGGCAGCTTTGGACAAGTCAAAAGTGCCCAACAAGCTTTATACCTTTGAGCAAGGGGGGCACGGCTTTGGGTTAATTAACAAAACCTCAGACAAGTTATGGTTTGACGCATTTTTATCTTGGCTAGACACACAAGACTAGGATATACAATTAATGGTCAAAATGTATCCAGTGAGATATTGTTAGATCGACAGCCTGTAGTTTCTGTGGAATTATCTGCGATGTTATAATCGCATGTAAGTTAATCTCATTATTACTGACGACGATTTCATAATAAAAACCTCTGAATCGCACATCTTTTACAAAAAAAGTAGACTGCTCAGAAGGACTTATTGAAATCCATTCTTGATGTATCGCGACTGGTTTTTCGCTTGTTATGCCTAAATTTTGAGCTTGCTCAACTTGTAATATATTGCTTTTTGCCAGTAATTGCGCCGTATAAGGGTGCGATGGATTGCTATACAATACATGTGGATTGTTTTGATCTAGGATTTTACCAGATTTCATCACGATGAGGTTATCTGCTAAAGCAAGTACTTCCGTAGGATCGTGTGAAACTAAAATGACGGTCAGCCCAGTTTCTTTAACAATATCTTTTATGTCCTGTTGCAAGGTATCCCTAAAAGAGGCATCAACCTGATTGAAGGGTTCATCCATTAGTAAAACTTCAGGCTCGTTGATCAAAGCACGACAGATGGCGACACGTTGTTTTTCTCCGCCACTGATGTCTGCTACTCTTTTTTTAGCGAGGTGATCTATCCGTAGACGTTGTAATATTTCCGCAGTTTTGTCTTGTTTGCGTTTGATATCTGTGTTTGGCAACTGCGAAGCAACATTATCCCATACATTGGCATAAGTATTCAAATCGTCAAACCCTTGCGAGACTAATTTCATGGCATCATGTCCGGGGATTAACTTGTCCTTGCGCGTTGGAACCTGCCAACCTTTATAGCGCACAATGCCCCCAGTTGGTTCCAAAAGACCGTAGATAAGTCGCAGTAATGTACTTTTTCCACTGCCAGATTCACCAATGATTGCTGTTATTTTTCCTTCATCGATATCGAAAGAACTATTTTCAACAGCAAACTGCATATTGTTCTCATGAAAGGAAAAGCTAAGGTGCTCGGCGTGTATAGCCGCTAGTCCAGGAACATGGATATCAGATGGAATATATTGACAAGATGATAAATGAGCCATAGTAAGGAGTCGAAAAAAGGAGGTTAACGAATAGAAATTTTACGTGTTGTTGCATCTATGATGCTAATATGTATCTCTTTTGCTTCTTCAGGAAGTAAATTGGGGATTTTCTCCGGCCATTCAACAAAGCAATATGCACCTGAATAGAAATATTCCTCATAGCCAAAATCGAAAGCCTCCTGCTCATCTTTAATGCGATAAAAATCAAAGTGATATATGGGGCCTGCGGGAGACTCATATTCATTAACAATGGAGAATGTTGGACTAGATGTACTATCTTGTACGTTCAATTGTTTGCACAGGTGTTTTACAAAAGTTGTCTTTCCTGCTCCCATTGAACCATATAATAGAAAAATCCGGTCTTTTGGAAAGCTATTTAAAAGTGTCTGAGCCGCTTGAGATAGATCTGCTGTCGTATTTACAATGATTTCCATGTTGCAAAATTACTATTTCGGTAAGTATGTCGCAAAGGGGATAATCATTTCTTCCAAAGAGATTCCGCCATGTTGGAATGTTCCATTAAAGTAATTGACAAATTGATTGTAATTGTTGGGGTAAACAAAATACGAATCTTCTTTGGCAAAAACGTATGTTGAACTAACATGAAGTTTAGGCAACTGTGCCTCGTGGGGATTTTTGATAGCAAAAACATCTTTGTCAATATAGTTTAGATTTTTCCCTTGCTTATATCTCAAATTTGTATTTGTATTTCGATCACCAACAATTTTACTTGGCTTTTTTACACGGATCGTGCCATGGTCGGTTGTAATAATCACACGAACTTTCTTTTGTGAAAGCCATTTTAAAGCCTCCAATAGAGGTGAGTGTTCAAACCATGACAAAGTGAGGGAGCGATAAGCCGCTTCATCGTTTGCTAATTCACGAATCATAGAGCTGTCCGTACGTGCGTGCGAAAGCATGTCAACAAAGTTATACACCAATACATTCAGTTGATTGTGCATCAAATTACCGAGATTGTCTAACACGTCTTTTCCTTGTTCCAGGGTCAAAATTTTCGTGTAGGAGTGTTTTATGGATTTGCGGTAAAGTCGCTTGATCTGATCTTCCAAAAATTTATCCTCATATAAATTCTTGCCACCTTCATCTTCATCGTTTTGCCATAATTTCGGGAAGCGTTTTTCCATTTCCAGTGGAGTTAATCCACTAAAGATGGCATTTCTAGCATATTGTGTTGCTGTTGGTAAAATACTGTAATAGTTTATCTCCTCCTCAAGTCTAAAATAGTCCGTAATTACCTCATTGATAATTTTCCATTGATCGAAACGCAAATTGTCTATTAAAAAGAAAAATGTCGGTATATCATCTTCTATGGTCGGAAATACCTTCTTCTTAAATAGCTGGTGTGATAGAATGGGCGCGTTTTCAGGACGATTAATCCACTGGATATAGTTGTTTTCTATAAATTTGGAGAATTGCATGTTTGCTTCAGATTTTTGCATCGTCAGAATTTCATGCATATTGTTATCTTCAAGCTTTTCGAGGGACAATTCCCAGTAGACAAGTTTTTTGTAAACTTCTGACCATTGGTTGAAATCCAGATTGTCATTCAGGATCATCCCCAAATTGCGGAAGTCTTGTTGATAAGCCATGGATGTTTTCTCATTGACAAGACGTTTGTTCTCCGTTAATTTTTTTATTGTCATCAAGATCTGCTTGGGGTTGACCGGCTTGATAAGATAATCATCTATTTTGGAGCCAATGGCATCTTCCATGACATGTTCTTCTTCATTTTTTGTGACCAGAACAACGGGGACAGTAGGGTTGATCGATTTGAGTATGGCAAGTGTTTCGAGCCCGGTTAGCCCAGGCATATTTTCGTCTAAGAAAACGAGGTGGAAAAAACCATTTTTAAAGGCTTCAACGGCATCATTTCCATTGTTGACTGTGTCAACTTTGTAACCTTTGCTTTCTAAAAATAAAATGTGTGGTTTTAGAAAGTCAATTTCATCGTCAGCCCAAAGAATATGTGTTTTTTGCATCTTGTTATTATATGTCTATTAGTAGTAGAGGGGAGGATCGGATTTTCGATCTCATACTAACATAAGCAAATATCGTGCTTCAGATTTTATTTTTAACATTTCTTAACGATGAACTAACTATCTTTGTTTTAAGTTTATACTAGTGTTAACCAGGAGTTCACGATTAAAGGGCTCGGTTTCATATTTATAGTGTTGATGATCGTATTAATTTGTCTCCACATTGAACAAAAATAAAATTATTAATGATCCGGTATATGGATTTGTCGCTATTCCTACAGGATTGGTCTTTGACCTAGTGCAACATCCTTATTTCCAAAGGCTCCGCTATATTAAGCAGGTGAGCATGACACATCTCGTCTATCCCGGAGCTTTGCATACTCGTTTTCAGCATGCCATAGGAGCGATGCATTTGATGTCGATGGCATTGGAAACTTTGAGGAGTAAAGGTGTTATAATTTCAGGGGATGAAGAGGAGGCTGTTCTGTCGGCAATATTGCTGCATGATATAGGTCACGGCCCTTTTTCACATTCCTTGGAGCATAGTTTGATTGAAGGTGTTTCTCATGAGCTATTGTCTTCCCTTTTAATGGATCGAATCAACAATGATCTGGGTGGAAGACTAAGTCTTGCAATTACAATCTTTAATAATAAATACGAACGTAAATTTCTTCATCAATTGGTGTCGAGCCAATTGGATGTTGATCGAATGGACTACCTCAATAGAGATAGTTTTTTTACAGGCGTATCGGAAGGCGTCATCTCATTTGACCGGATTATAAAAATGCTCAATGTGGTGGAGGATGAAATAGTGGTGGAGTATAAAGCACTTTATTCTGTAGAGAAATTTCTGATTGCGCGGCGGTTGATGTATTGGCAAGTCTATTTACACAAGACCGTTATCGGTGCGGAACAGTTATTGATTAAAATTCTGCAGCGGGCAAAATATTTGACGGCTGCTGGCCATAAGCTCTTTTCTACTCCGGCGTTTCATTGGTTTTTAAGCCAGCAGGTCAACAAAACTAACTTTTTGGATGACCCGTTACATTTGGATTGGTTTACTCGTTTAGATGATACGGATATTATGTCTGCCATAAAAACATGGGAACGTCATGAGGATCCTATTTTAAGTACAATGTGCCAACGTGTTATGAAACGTAATTTATATCGATCTGTCATGAGTGATAAGCCATTCTTGCCAGAATATGTTGATTTAGTAAAGGCGAAAGTACAAGCTGAGATGGGGGTGGCTCAAGAGGATATCCATTATTATGTATTTATGCAAGAAATTCAAAACCGGGCCTATAATTCTTCCAGGGATCAAATTAAAATACTATTGAAATCGGGCGAGCTCGTCGATATAACGGAGGCTTCTGATCTAGGTAATTTGGAAGCACTGTCGAAAAATGTAGCTAAATACGCCTTATGTTATCCAAAAGAGGTGGGATATGTTGCAATTACTTCCATCAAGTAGTTATTTTTTAATAAAAAAACATAGATTTGTACCATGCAATTTACTGCGCAACAAATAGGGACATTATTAGAAGGACGGATTGAAGGAAATCCAGAAGTTACTGTAGGTAACCTTGCCAAAATTGAGGAAGGTAAAAAAGGCGATCTTTCTTTTTTGTCAAATCCAAAATATGAGCATTTTATTTATACTACTGATGCCTCGATTGTAATTGTTAATGAAGATTTACAATTGACGCAGGCAACTAAGCCAACATTGACGATCATAAGGGTTAAGAATGCATATGCTGCTTTCTCTACTATTTTGAATATGTATAATGAGTTTCGTCTTGACAAAAGCGGACGTGAGGAACCACATTTTATACATGCTGAAGCGGAGATCGGCCAAGGAGGTTATATTGGTGCATTCGTATATATTGGGCGTGGGGCTTCCATTGGAGATAACGTGAAAATCTACCCACAAGTCTATATTGGCGATAAAGTTACGATTGGCGATAATACAACACTCTACCCGGGCGTAAAGATTTATCATGATTGTAAGATTGGGAAAAATGTGGTAGTACATTCTGGTGTTGTGATTGGATCGGATGGATTTGGATTTGCTCCACAAGAAGACGGAACATATAAAAAAGTACCTCAGATTGGTTATGTGCAAGTGGAGGATAATGTCGAGATTGGCGCCAATACTGTAATCGATAGGGCAACAATGGGCGCTACAATAGTGCGCGATGGTGTTAAGTTGGATAATTTGATTCAAATTGCACATAATGTTGATATTGGAAAGAATACCGTAATCGCAGCGCAAACAGGTATTTCTGGTAGTTCAAAAATTGGAGAACATGTGGTTTTAGGAGGTCAGGTTGGTGTCGTTGGACATATTGTTGTTGCAAAGGGATCTCAAATCCAAGCCCAATCAGGAGTGAATAGATCGATTAAAGAAGAAGGTAAAAAGTGGGGCGGTACGCCAGTGATGCCTTACCAGCCGCAGTTGCGCTCCAATGTAATTTTTGCACGTCTTCCTGAGTTGGAAAAACGAATCCAAGAGTTAGAAAAGTTAGTAGAAAAAAAATTGAAATAATTATTTTTCATTGAAAATAAACTGTTCTTTAATTGTGATGAAATAATCATTCCTAGCAAGGCGATGGCGAAAATCGATATAGCTTAAAGGATAAATGTTTTGTCAAAAGAAGTTTTGATTTAAAAATATGTTATTAGAAATGAATGTAAAACAGAGAACCATCAAAAACGAGGTTGAAATTTCGGGGGTAGGTCTTCATACAGGAAAAATTGTATCGATGACTATTAAACCCGCTCCGGAAAATCACTGGTTTAAGTTCAGACGTGTAGATTTAGAGGGGCAACCAGAAATTTTGGTTGATGCGGATAATGTTACGGATACCTCCAGGGGGACGACAATAACGCAGAATGGAGCAAGTGTGAGTACAATTGAACATTTGATGGCATCGTTAATTGGTTTACAAATTGATAATGTGCTGATTGATATTGATGGTCCTGAAATACCAATTCTAGACGGTAGTTCAGCTATTTTTGTGAAGTTGTTAGAGGAAGCGGGATTTGAAGAACAAGATGCTGATCGGGATTATTATGAGATTTCGAATAATATTCATTATGCAGAGCCAGATCGCAAAGTCGAGATACTGGGCATGCCAATGGATGGTTATCGTTTGACTTGTATGATCGATTTTAATTCGCCTGTGTTGGGAAGTCAACATGCAGCAATAACATCGATTGAGGATTTTAAATCTGAAATAGCCTCTTCGCGTACGTTTTGTTTTTTACACGAATTGGAAATGTTGGTTGATCATGGCCTTATTAAAGGTGGTGATTTAAGTAATGCAATCGTTATTGTGGACAAGGAGACTTCTCCTGAGGAATTGCAAAAATTAGCGCATCTTTTTCATAAAGAAACCGTTGCAGTTGCTAAGGAAGGAATATTAAACAATAATCAATTGCGTTACCAAAATGAACCTGCTCGACATAAATTGTTGGACATGGTTGGAGATTTAGCGCTAGTCGGAAGACCTTTGAAAGGGCATATTATGGCTGCACGGCCTGGCCATGCAGCGAATGTGGCTTTTGCAAAAAAGATAAAGGAGCAGATCAAGAAAGATAAAACACGTAAAAAAATTAAAGTTTACGATCCCAATATGCCGGCATTATACGATACGGTAGAAATCATGAAGATTTTACCTCATCGTCAACCCATGCTTATGGTCGATAAAATTCTTGAGTTGACAGAAACACATGTTGTGGGTTTGAAGAATGTTACCATGAACGAAGATTTATTTATGGGACATTTTCCTGGTGCACCATTATTCCCTGGTGTTTTGCAAGTAGAGGCTATGGCACAAACAGGGGGAATTTTAGTACTGAAGACGGTCCCTGATCCAGAGAATTGGTTGACCTTATTCCTTAAAATTGAAAATGCACGTTTTAAAGCGCAGGTAACTCCAGGGGATTCTGTTATTTTTAGATGTGACTTGATGGAGCCGATCCGAAGAGGTATCGCAAAAATGAAAGGTGTGGCTATGGTAGGAGAGAAAATCGTGTGTGAAGCGGAGCTTATGGCACAGATCGTAAGAGTAAATAACAACTAAAGTAGTATAGATGATACAGCCATTAGCTTATATTCATCCGGAGGCAAAAATTGCTAAAAATGTGGTCATCGAGCCATTTGTAACCATTTATAAAGATGTCGTCATTGGTGAAGGCACTTGGATAGGATCAAATGTGACGATCATGGATGGAGCTCGAATTGGAAAAAACTGTAAAATATATCCCGGTGCAGTAATCTCTGGGGAACCTCAAGATTTAAAATTTGATGGTGAGATTACCACAGCTGAAATTGGAGACAATACAACCATTCGTGAGTGTGTAACAATCAATAGAGGAACCAAGGATAGGTATAAAACGGTCATTGGAAAAAACTGTTTGATCCAAGCTTATAGTCATGTTGCACATGATTGTGAAGTAGGTGATAATTGTGTTTTTTCGAACAACAGTACACTTGCTGGACATATTACAGTAGGTGATTATGTTGTACTTGCTGGAATGGTTGCTGTTCACCAATTTGTCAAAATTGGTTCGCATGCATTTGTTACCGGTGGTTCATTGGTGCGTAAGGATATTCCTCCTTTTGTTAAGGCCGCACGTGAACCGATTTCTTATGCTGGTATTAATTCTGTTGGATTGAGAAGAAGAGGATTTTCGGAAGAGCAAATTGCCGAGATTCAGAATCTTTATCGAATTCTTTTTGTCCAAAACAGAAACCTGGCTAAAGCAATAGAAATTATAGAAGCTGAATATCAGGCAACGGAAATCCGTGATGAAATTTTGGATTTTATTCGGAACTCCGGTCGGGGTATCATGAAAGGATTCAATAATAGAGCGATGTAGTCGCGTTGTCGATTCTAGTGAATTTGAAAATTACATTAAAAGATATTGGTAGGAGGTATAACAATGAATGGATTTTTAGGCATATAAACTATACCTTCGAGTCCGGCAAGAGTTATGCCATCCTTGGCCATAATGGTTCTGGGAAGTCCACTTTCCTAAAAGTGCTTTCAAGTAGTTTGACACCCTCATCGGGTGAATTGATCTACACGGATGGAGACCAAGTCCTAGGTGTGGAAACTATATATCAGCAGCTGTCTCTCGCAGCTCCTTATGTTGAACTGATCGAGGAGTTTACCTTAAACGAGCTGATTGATTTTCATTTTAAATTTAAAAATTATCTTCCTTCTTTTGATAAAGAAACTGTTGTAAACGTATTGGGATTGGAACATGCGCTTGACAGAGAGATCCGGTTTTTTTCATCAGGCATGCGTCAACGTGTAAAGCTAGCGCTAGCTTGTTGTTCTGCATCTGCCTTGGTTTTGTTGGATGAGCCTACAAGTAATTTGGATAGTGCGGGTGAACAATGGTATCTTCGTTTAATTGAGCGCACAAAAGTGGAATCTAGATTGTTTATCGTCTGTTCCAACCAAAAAAAAGAGTATGAATTCTGCGATGAAAGTATTTCTATCGTCGATTTCAAGTCTTAGGGGATCAACAATTGTTTCTGCCCTATTAAAAATAGGAGAAAAGTTTTTTGTCCTGTATCAAAAATGATTATTTCCCATAAACCGTCAAGATTGCATAACCATTAACAGCTACGAAAGTGAACTGAAGGTTCTCTCCGGCCAATAAAAACAAACACTTTCAGAAAAAAAAGTAGCGAATGAAATTTTAATAACACAATTAGTTTTTGTACTTTTGACGACTCAATAATGAGATAACCGTTTAAAGTTCAATTCAAAGAATGGCTAAGGCATCAGAGGTAAAATCAGGAAATATCTTAAGATTTAATGGAGAATTAGTATCCGTAGAAGAATATATACACCGTACACCAGGCAATTTACGTGCGTTTTATCAAGCGAGAATGCGTAATGTTAAAACTGGTAAGTTAGTTGAATACCGTTTTAGAGTTGACGAATCTGTAGAAATTGCACGTGTAGAAACTAGCGATTATCAGTATTTGTATGAGGATGGAGATTTCTTCGTGGTAATGGATAACAATACATACGAGCAATTCAATATTCCTAAATTTTTGTTCGGTGATTCAGCTCGTTTCTTGAAAGAGGGAATGACTGTAATTATTGCTTTTGAAAGTGATGAGCCTATCATGGCAGAAGCTCCAAAAAGTGTTGAGTTAGAAATTACATATACTGAACCGGCTGTAAAAGGAGATACTTCTACAAATGCGTTGAAAAAAGCAACTGTAGAGACTGGTGTTGAAATTATGGTACCGTTGTTCATTAATCAAGGTGAGAAAGTAAGAGTCGATACGCAAACAGGTAATTATATCGAGCGCGTAAAATAATAGAAAGATTTTAGGTTTAGGTTGATTATTCGGTCTTGTTAGCGCTCGCTACAAGGCCGTTTTTTTTTATGACTAGACTGCGTTTAACACCTGGTTTTTCTATTCTGAACCAGAATTTCTATTTGCTTTTGAAGCTTAAATAAAAATTGAATTGGAAGGAATGCTATTTTTGATTGATCTTGGCATAAGTGATGGGGGATTTTGGTAAGAAAGGGAAATAAATTTTAGGAATAACTATTCTACAAATGAAATCGAAACAAGAATTACGACTTGAATATAAAACTAAGCGATGTCAATTGTCTTTAGAGAGAGAAACTGCGCTCAATGAACGATTACTTTCGCAATTTACAAAGCTTGATCTCTCAAGGGTCGAATTTTTGCATATTTTCCTTCCCATAGGGAAATACCACGAACCCAATACATATTTAATAATAAATTATATTCAAGCGTTTTTTCCACAGATAAAGATCGTTGTTTCGCGATCTAATTTTGATGATTACTCGATGCAACATTTCATATTGGATGAACATACACTATTTGAGACGAACAACTGGGGTATTCCAGAGCCAATATCCGGCATTAAGGTCGCTTCATCGGTTATTGATATGATTATAGTGCCGTTGTTAATTTTTGATCTTTCCGGATACAGGGTAGGTTATGGGAAGGGGTTTTATGACCGTTTTTTCTCGTCCTGTAAAGTTGGTGTACAGCGTGTCGGACTATCTTTTTTTAATCCAATTGATGTTATTGCAGATAAAAATGAATATGATGTCCAATTAACGAAAGCTATTACACCAGATCATATTTATCATTTTTTTGATGACAAGTAATACTATTGGTCAGAAAAAGAATCTCACCGCTTTTTGTGAATAGTCACAAGGCTTTTTAAAAAGTGGCTGCTTTGTTTAATTCGCGAACAATAGTAGCGTATTATTTAATACACTATTGTTATTTTTAATTGAAGAATGTAAGGCATGATTACGGTCTAAATCTTAACTGTGTTTGTGGTTGGTTGATTTTGTCTCATGATGATTTAATTAAAATTATTTTTTATTTTTATTGCGAAATTCAATGCCTGTGCCGATATGTTTCGATGTTTTCTATTTTTTCTTTTCCTAACAATCATACCTTGTCGTGTTGTCTATGGGATGGATTTAATGGATTCCAATTCCTCGATAGAAGAGAAGAACTTTTACGAAACAATTATAAAAGAATCAGCGCAATATCAATCCTCTAGTATGTCGTTGAGCAGGTATCTTGCGCCATATTTTAGCCAAGCGGTACGAAAAAATGATAAGGCACTTTTGGCAATCTATTATTGTTTACTGGCGGATCAGTCGTTTAATGACGAGGGTGCAAGAAATAACTTTAGTGATAAATACTATTTAAAAGCGCTGGACCTTGAAGAAGGTTATAGCTATCAAAACGTACGCGTTTGGGTAAAGGTAATGTATGGCTTTTACCTATATCGATGTCTGAAAGCCTCTGAGGCATTACCTTTTATCTTGGAAGGAGAGAAAGGGCTCGAAGATATACCGAAAGAACTTGTTTTAGACCTAACACAAACTTACAAGAAGCTTGGCTATTTTTTTGGAACTTTAGGTGATTACACTTCTGGAATTAAATATCTGGATTTAGGGCAACGACAACAACAAATTTCACCGAAATTGAAAGCTGAAATCTTGGACAATTTAGGTTTACTGACATTGAAAAGTGGTGGTGATACCTTGCAGGCAATGAAAATTTTTGAATTGGCTCAAACTTTAGCCCTTTCAGAAAATGACTCATTACGTTACGCGAAGATTTTAGGGAATCAGGCGGCTGTGTTCGAAGGTATGAAGGATTACCATAAGGCTTTATTGCTCCTAGATAAAGATCTTGAGATTTCCAGATCTCTTGGGAATGACCGAAATACAATCTTTGCCTTAATGATGCGGATTCGACTAGATATAGCGAATAGGGAAACGAAGAATGTTCGTCATATGATTGCGGAAGCTGAATCCCTTTTGTTGGGCTCGGATGATAAGAAGACAATACTTGAACTTGAGATTCACAAGCTGAATTTGGCGATGCAAAGTAACGATATAGGTCGTGAGCTGAATGCACGAAGAAGAATAGAACGTCTCCAAGACTCACTACGCTTTTTAGATGGTGATCCGGTATTGTCCCAGTTGAAGTTTATGGCCGACAAGCAAAAGTATGCCGATAAATTATCGCTGGCACAAGCTGTTATTAAGAAAAAGCAAGCTGAGAGGCGATTATGGCTAATATTAAGCTTATTGGTATTGGTGTTATTCTTTTTTATTTATAATGCTGTTCGATCCCGTGCTAGAAAACGGATACGTGACTATGAATATCAGCTTCTTAATTTAAAGTATACAAAAGCAGAATTAGACAGGGAACTGGTGAGCTCTAAAAGCCAAGTGGAAGAGTACGTCGCTTATCTTAAGCGCAATAATGAACAGATAAATGTACTTTCTGCGATGCTTGAAGAAAAAGGAAATGTTGTTGAAAAAGATCGCGAGGAGCTAAAAATATTGTTGCAGTCACATCTCATCACTGAAGAGAAATGGCAGGAATTTAAATTATTGATTGTAAAAGAGTTTCCCAATTTACTCCAGGATATACAATCTAGATTTCCCGATATAACGGAATCTAATCTGAGGGTAATTGTGCTTATGAAACTGGGGCTAAATAATAAGGAAGTAGCCAACGTATTGGGGGTTACTCCAGACGCGATAAAAAAATCTATGCAGCGCTTGAAAAAGAAGCTCGGAGATCAGGCCGGGATGCTCATGGAATATATTTCCGACAAGGAGTTTGTTTAATGTCGACCTTCAGTTGGCAGAAGGACACTTTGGGCCTAGTTCTGGCCAAATATACTCAACGAAAAGGATTTTAATCCAGTTTCGATTCTAACTGCTTTTCAGCTTGAATGATAAGTGGGAAGTAATTTGATGGGAATTATTGGAAAGAAAGGACGTGGAAGGACTCGTACAGCTAAAAGTATGACCGCCTCAGTTTTTAAGACGGTCATATACAGTTAAGCTAAATACAATGCGTTGTTGCTGCCGCAGAGGCTACTGTTTAATCCAATGGATTTTCCTTCAGATTTTTTTCCCATGCCCAGGCAGAAGCCATCATTTCATCAATACCAAGTGCTGCTTTCCAATGCAACTGATTGGCCGATTTAGTGACGTCCCCGTAAACCTTGATGATATCTCCGTCGCGACGTGGACCAAATTCGTAATTTAGTTTTTGTCCTGAAGCTTTCTCAAAAGCCTTGATCGCTTCAAGGACAGAATATCCATTTCCTGTTCCCACATTAAAGACATCGTATTTTCCGTTCGGGTTGCCTTTTTCCAATAATCTGATTGCTGCAACGTGAGCTTTTGCTAAATCAACAACGTGGATATAGTCACGGATGCAAGATCCGTCCGGTGTGTCGTAATCAGAGCCAAATACCGTTAATTTTTCTCTTTTTCCAATGGCTGTTTGTGTGATAAAAGGAAGCAGGTTCTGTGGAACACCGTTTGGTAATTCACCGATCAATGCCGACTCATGTGCACCTACAGGGTTGAAATAACGGAGCGCAATAATATTGTAGTTGTCATATGCAGCAGCAGTTTCCTGCAGAATTTCTTCAGCAATTTGTTTTGTATTTCCATAAGGAGAGGTTGCCTTTTTTACGGGAGCACTCTCGTCTACAGGTAAGTAGTCTGGCTCACCATATACAGTACAGCTTGAAGAAAAGACAAAATTAATAGGCTTATTTTGATATGCCTCTAATAAGTTAATTAACGAGAAGAAATTGTTGTGGTAATATTTCAAAGGCTTCTGTACAGATTCACCTACAGCTTTAGAGGCCGCAAAATGGATAATTCCTGAGATATCGGTATTGTTTTTTACAAATTCATTCACGCGTTCTGTGTCACAAAGGTCAAATTGGTGAAATTCAGGTCTAACGCCGATGATCTTTTCAACCTGATCCAAAATTTTGATGTTTGAATTGGACAGATCATCCACGATGACAGGTACATATCCTGCTTTATGTAGTTCGACTACTGTGTGCGAACCGATATAACCTGTTCCTCCTGTGACTAGTATTTTTTTGTTCATTATTGTTGATTATAGTAAGTAAAGTCTTTATGTGATAAGTTATCCAAAGGGATCTTTTTGTAAAATGCTATGGTTTTTTTCAATCCTGTTTTTCGGTCTATTTGAGGTTCCCAGGCTAATTTTGATTTGGCCAAGCCAATATCGGGTTTTCGTTGTTTGGGATCATCAACCGGTAATGGTTCGTAGACGATTTTACTCGAGCTGTCTGTCAATTCGACGATTTCATGGGCCAATTGTAGCAAGCTGATTTCGTCTGGATTACCAATATTTATAGGTGTTGCACATGCCGAATGCAACAAGCGAAAGATGCCTTCGACCTGGTCGTCAATATAACAGAATGATCGTGTTTGTGAACCATCCCCAAAAATCGTGATGTCTTCGCCACGTATCGCTTGTGCGATAAAGGTGGGAATAGCTCGGCCGTCATTGAGACGCATTCTGGAACCAAAGGTGTTAAATATCCTGACAATACGGGTCTCCAGACCATGTGCATTGTGATAGGCCATCGTTATCGCCTCTTGGAAGCGCTTCGCTTCATCGTATACACCACGAGGTCCCACGGGATTTACATTGCCCCAGTAGTCCTCGGATTGTGGTGAAACCAGTGGGTCACCATAAACCTCAGAGGTGGAGGCTACCAAAATGCGTGCTTGTTTAGCACGCGCTAGGCCCAAGAGATTATGCGTGCCCAAAGATCCTACCTTCAATGTTTGTATCGGAATTTTAAGGTAGTCAACGGGACTGGCTGGTGAAGCGAAATGCAGGATATAATCCAAGTGCCCGGGAACGTGGACAAATTTTGAGACATCGTGATGATAGAAGTCAAAATTTTCCAACTTAAATAAATGTGCTATATTCTGTAGATCTCCGGTTATCAGGTTGTCCATTCCAATGACATCGTAATCTTCCGCAATAAAGCGATCGCAAAGGTGAGAACCGAGGAAGCCAGCTGCTCCTGTTATCAAAATCCGTTTACGATGTTTATTTTCCACTCAATGGTTCCGTTTAATGAAATGGGTTTAATATCTTTGACTAAGATAAACATTATTTTAAAAACATGCGTTTGCTTTATTCAATTGGAATCTTTCTTTATGGACTCTTACTGCGTATTTTGGCTCCTTTTCATGCCAAAGCCAAGCTCATGGTAGCGGGACGAAAAGACTGGTATTCGAGGATGAAACAAACGGTTGATTCTTCCCAAAAACATATTTGGTTTCACTTTGCTTCATTGGGGGAATTTGAGCAAGGAAGACCTGTCCTGGAAGCGGTGAAAAATAATTATTTGGATCATAAAATAATTGTAACATTTTACTCTCCCTCTGGCTATGAAATCAGAAAAAACACTGCTTTGGCCGATTATGTTTTTTATCTCCCCTACGATACTGCGCAGCACGCACGGCTTTTTCTCGACTTGATCAATCCAAGTTTCGCTGTGTTTACGAAATATGAATATTGGTATTATTTTTTTGAGGGCCTGCATAGACGGGGTATTCCCTTGTTTTTGATCTCAGCAATATTTAGACCCGATCAGATTTTCTTTCAGGCCTATGGTACTTTTTTTCTGAAAATTTTAAGTTATGTGACTTACTTCTTTGTGCAAAATGAAGAAAGTGTACGTCTTTTGAAAGAATTTGGGATACGGAATGCAGGGTTAGCCGGAGATACACGTTTTGATCGTGTAGTAGACATTCCTAAAAGCAGAAAAATGATTCCCGAGATCAGCCAATTTATTGGTGAAAATCCGGCCTTGGTTGCAGGAAGTACCTGGCCCGAGGATGAGCAGGCGCTACAGGAATTGCTTCTGGATAATACAGACTATAAGCTGATCTTGGCTCCGCATGAAATTAATGAATCACATTTAGCGAGCATTTTTAACCTTTGGCCGAAGGCACTCCGCTTTTCGGACATGACTACCTACGATGCCGCAATAATAGCGGATTCAAAGGTACTGGTTATCGATAACATTGGTATGCTTTCGTCTTTGTATGGGTATGGCCAACTGGCCTATATTGGTGGTGGTTTTGGCATGGGGATACATAACACACTCGAAGCCGCAACTTATGGCATACCGGTTCTATTTGGACCAAATTTCAAGAAGTTTCAGGAGGCGAAAGATCTTGTGAAAAATGGATCAGGTTTCGCCATTGCCAGTGCTAAAGAATTAAAGAAAGTCTTTGCTGTTTTGCAAGATCAGACTGTCCGTCAAAAGGCCGGAAAACTGGCCCGTGAATATGTTCTGCAGAAAGCAGGAGCAACACCGATCATTATGAAATACCTCAAAAGCAATCCTGTAAAAATATAAGCGGTAGCTGTACTGCCGCCGCCTATATTCCACCGGTTCCGCGTGATTTATTTATTCTTGTTCTTCTTGATGCTTTATACTGGTACCTAATAATAGGTATACCTTCTTACGCCGGTAATATGACGAGATAAACGCATTACCTGATGGGAATATCCGTATTCATTGTCGTACCAGACATATAGAATGACATTCCTGCCATCTGCCGAGACTATCGTCGCTGGAGCATCCACGATCGCAGCGGCAGTGGAGCCTATGATATCTGAAGAAACGAGTTCATTGTCTTTAGAAAATTTAATCTGTTCGACAAGGTCACCCTGTAGTGATGCCTCTTTTAAAAGTGCATTGATTTCTTCGACGGTAGTTTTAGATTTAATTTCGAGATTTAAAATTGCCAATGATCCATTTGGTACGGGAACGCGAATGGCATTGGAGGTCAGTTTGCCCTTCAGTGAAGGCAATACTTTTGAAACGGCAGCCCCCGCTCCAGTTTCTGTGATCACCATATTGAGCGCTGCGGCACGGCCCCGTCTGGACTTCTTGTGCATATTGTCGACAAGATTCTGGTCGTTAGTATAGGAATGTATGGTTTCGATATGCCCTTTTTCAATGCCTATGCTATTTTCAAGGACCGCCAAAATAGGAGAGATTGCGTTGGTCGTACAGGAAGCAGCGGAAAATATCGCATGCTGTTGCACGTCAATATCATTTTCGTTGACTGCATATACGATATTTGGAACACCTTTTCCGGGTGCTGTTAATAAAACTTGGGCGGTACCTCTGGATTTCAGGTGGCGACTCAGTTCGTGCTCATCTCGAAAAGCACCCGTATTGTCGACGACTAAAGCATGCTGTATTCCATAATAGGTATAATCGATGTCCTCTGGCTGTTTGGCAGAGATAAGGTGGACAGTGATGCCGTTGATAATAAGTGCCTGATTTGGAATGTCGACCTGTACGTCGCCTTCGAACGCACCATGTATGGAATCTGTTTTTAATAGTGTCGCTCTTTTCAATATGGACTTGCTATCATTGGCGTCTCGCGTTACAATGGCACGAAGGCGAAGCTGCTGTCCAGCACCGGCTTTATGCATAAGTTCTCGGGCGAGTAAACGGCCGATACGGCCAAATCCATAAAGCACAACATCGCGTGGTTTTAATTCCGCTTGTTGATTGATATCTTTTAATTCATTTGTAATAAAACTAGGCAGATCGTTGTTGTCAATAGTCTGTTTCTTGACCTGTAAGGTAAGTTTTCCGATATCGATACGCGCAGGTGATAGCGTGAGTTTTTCCAATGCCTGTGCCACGTGGAGGGTGTCAAAAATATGGAATGGCTCGTCGGTAAGGAGGACGCTTTCCTTGATCAGGTTGAGAATTGAACTCGATTTTACATCAATGAGTTGATTTCGAAAAAAGACAAGTTCAATAGCGTGGTTATACCACAGGTTACTGACAATTTGAATTAAGCTTACGGCAGCGTTTTGTTGCTCTCTGTAACTTTTGATCTCTAAATCAAAAGATGGCTTGTGTGACATCATAATTTTATAATAGATTATGTTGCAAACATAGTACAAACCGCCTAGAAAATAGATTTATATTTTTATTTTCGTAATTTTTTAAATGTAAACACTCTTAATATTATTATTTTAATAAAATATTGGTGATTTATTTGTTAATCCTCTATTATGAATAATTCAGACATGATATGATCAGCCATTAATTTACCGGGATCCGTCAAGCGTAATTTGTTTTCTTCCAAAACGAGATTTTTCTCTCCTAAAAATGGTTCAGCATCCTTTAGGACTCGGTTTTTGACAGATTGCCCGAATTTGCTTTCCAGCGCAATCAAATCCAGTCCCCACATGGTTCTTAGCGAAGTCATGATACTTTCGTTGATCTGGTCCAGCGTAGAAAGCTCCTCAATTTCCAGGGGAAGTTGGTTTGAATTGATTGAGGTCATATATTTCGCGTTGTTGGAAACATTCCAAGCTCTGGAAGTTCCATTGAACGAATGTGCTGAAGGGCCTATGCCAAGGTAATGTTTGCCTTTCCAATAATTTGTGTTATGACGTGCATATAGGCCATTTTTTGCAAAATTGGAAATTTCATATTGTTCATATCCCGCGGCTTTCAATGTATGGATAAGAAGACTCATCTGATCCGCTGCCTGATCAGAATCTATAGCTGGACTTAAGCCTTTTTTAATGAAGTGATCCAATGCTGTCTTATTTTCTACAGTCATGGAATACGAAGAAATATGGGGAATTTCAAAGTCAATCAGCTGTTGCATATTGTGGCGCCATTTCTCATCAGTCAACAGTGGGTAGCCATAAATAAGATCACAGGTAATATTTTCAAAGCCCGCGTCTTGCACCCGCATGATAGAAGCCAGTGCTTCCTGCTGATTATGTGCTCTGTTCATCCATTTAAGATCCTCTTCAAAGAAAGACTGTATGCCTATGCTGAATCGATTGATTGCTGTATTCCGCAGACTGTTTACTTTGGCCGCATTTAGATCGTCGGGGTTTGCTTCCAGCGTAATTTCAGCGTGATTTACGATGTCAAAATGCATTGCTATCGTATCGATGATCCGCGCGATCTCTTCAGCTTCCAATAAGGATGGCGTGCCACCACCAAAATAGATCGATTCGACCTTTTTGTCTTCCAAATAGGCTGCTCTGAGTTCGATTTCCCGTCGTATGGCATTGATCATCTCACTTTTGTATTGAAGTGACGTGCTAAAATGGAAGTCACAGTAATGACAAGCCTGTTTACAGAAGGGGATATGGACATAAATCATGGGGACAAATATACCAAGACCTGACCAACTTCGCTTCTTATTCGTATTATTTCTTCTTTCTCGACGATGTATCTAGAAATATTCGTCGGACTCTTCCGCCCGCACACGAAGTGATTTAAAAAGAAAGTGTTATAGGATGAAAGAATTATCTAAAAGAAGATTGACAACAAGCTAGTTATTCTTTATCTTGTTGTCAATATTTGTTAGTAGAAAGCACCAATATACCACCTAATGTCAGATGAAGGAGGAGTGAATTCAAAAGTCTCCTTCTAAAAATAAAAAAGCTATCGGTACGAGTCGTGTGTAAATTATTTCATGGGAGCCTATCAAATAGATTAAAAAACGAATTATTTTCTTCTAATAAATGTAAAACGTATGACAACCTCTCGTCGAGACTTTCTGAAAAATGTAGCTGGTGTTTCTGGCTTCTTCCTGTTTTCAAACCATGGATATGCTTTGGGGGACAGTCTTGAAGACTCCTTTATAGATAAGTTATTACCGGCGCCAAAAGGGGGAGGATTTGCGATGAAAGATTATTGGATTTGGGATCCATCGGTCATAAAAGGAGAAGATGGACGATATCATATGTTTGCTTCGCGTTGGAGCAAACAATATGGGTTTGGTAATTGGGTGACAAATTCCGAAGTCGTCAGGGCTATTTCAGATACCGCTGAAGGGCCATACGAATTTGTTGAAGTTGTACTGCCTGCTCGGGGGAAGCAATATTTTGATGGCTGTACGACACACAATCCTCGAATTGTAAAAAATGGTGACTATTATGTGCTTTATTACTTTGGCAATAATTATGATGAACCAAATCCCTCTTTTACAGAAAATGTATGGGAGTCGGGCTTAGGTCAGAAAGCCTGGATGCATAAACGTATTGGGATGGCCTATTCCAAGTCAATTGCAGGGCCATGGAAAAGAGTTGATCAACCGATTTTGAATCCCCGAAAAGGGGAATGGGATGCCTCCATTACATCAAATCCTTCGCCAGTTGTCTTACCGAACGGAAAGGTTTATTTAGTTTATAAATCTTCCCCAGTAAATTATAATCCACCACTTTTATTGGGAGCCGCGCAAGCGGATTCTTTCCTCGGACCTTATCGCCGTTTATCGGACAAGCCCATTTTTTCATTTCATACAGACCAAAATCATGAAAACGATGTAGAAGATCCATTTGTCTGGTATAACGGTCAGCAGTTTGAACTTATTATGAAGGACCGTTACGGAAAGATCTGCGGTGAAGAGGGGGGCGGGATACATGCTTATTCGAAGGATGGCATAGATTGGCATCTTTCGAAGTCTGTAAAAGCTTATTCTAAAACAATTCAATGGGATGATTGCACGACGAGTCATCAGGCCAATTTTGAACGACCATTTTTACTATTTGAAAATGGGAAGCCTACGCATTTGTTTGCTGCTACGGGAGATGGTTCAGAGCCCTATCAATTTGAACGTACATGGAATATGGTTATTCCGCTTAAGGGTATCTAATCCATGGAATTAAAAAAACAGCTTCCACACCGCGTCGTATATATTGGGTTTGGAAGCTGCCTTGATTTTCCCATCTGTTCGGATAATGGGAAGTATATGTAGTTACTTACTAAAACTGTTGTTTGCCGATTCTACATCCGCTAATCGCAATGAAGGATCAATTGTTACCGTTTTTGGTGTTTTCGACACATGGATAGTATAGTCGGGTTTGGTCCAGAACCAATCCTCAAGCACGGTTCTTTTGACACCTTTGTAAATGTCAAAATGCTCTTCCGGTTTTTCTCCACGCATTTCACGCAAAGGGATATAAAATAATTCTTTGCTTCCGTCGATGTATTCCACCAGAATATCCAGTGGCATGGCAAAATTGGACTTATTGGCCAATAGGATTTCTGTATCTGTTACTTTTTCAATGGCGTAATCGATTTGACGTGTTGTATTGATAAACAGGTTGAAATACCATTTCAAGTTGATACCGGAAACATCTTCAGCCACGCGTTTGAAATCATTTGGTGTCGGATGTTTAAACTTCCAGATATCATAGAATTTCAAGAAGGTTTTTTCTAAATTTTCCTGACCAATAATATAACCCAACTGCTCTGCAAGCACGGCACCTTTGTTGTATGCTTCGTTGCTGTAGCCATAGTTGGTGTTATAATAATCTGCCAGTAAACTCATCGGTTCTTCTTTACCTGAAAGGGCCAATTTGTAATATCCACGGTAGGCTGCAATTTGTGGGTTAGATGCTATCGCACCTCTTTTTTCAAAGATATGCTGCATAGCCAACTCTTCGACATAGGATGTGAAGCCTTCATCAAACCATTCATCTACGGTTTCGTTGATCCCAAACAATTGTTGGTACCAAGAGTGTGCCGATTCATGGAATATTACACCGACAAGGCTTTTTAGATTGCGGCCACCTGTGATAAGCGTAGCTGTACCATATTCCATTCCGCCATCTCCACCTTGAATGATGGTATATGTTGGCCATGGATATTTACCAAACTTCGCACTACAGAAGTCAAAGAATTCGGTAGAAAGTCCTATTGCTGTTTTCCAATTCGAGATCACTTCTTTGTCTGTTGGCAAGAACACGGTATACACTCTTATGCCATTTTTACTTGAGGCGGAATCTACGACAAACTTGGGGTCTGCAGCCCATACAAAATCGTGGATATTTTGGGCCTTATAGTGCCAGGTTGCTTTATTGTCGACGGCTTTTACTTTTGCTTTTGGTTGATAGCCTTTAACATCTGATGGATTTTGAAGAACACCTGAGGCACCAACGACATAATTTTTATTGAGGTGTATGGTAACGTCAAAGTTGCCAAAAGGGGCAATAAACTCACGGCCCGTATATTCATCCAAATGCCAGCCGAATTCATCGAATTGAGCCATCTTCGGATACCATTGTGCCATAGATAGTGCTACACCTTCGGCCGAATTTCGGCCAGTTCTTCTGATTTGTTCCGGAACTTGTGCGGTCCATTCCATATCAAAACGCGCTGTTTCGCCATCTTGGATTGCAACTGGTAAAGTTACCTCCAAAATAGTTCCATCAATTTTAAATGTTGTGTTGGCACCATTGACTGTTAAGCTTTTGATTTTTTGATAACCAGTTTGGTTGGCTTTCAGCTCTCCGATGCGGCTTTGATATACCGGTTTTTCTTTTGTACCCAGGTTAGTGACCATTCGCTTGTCGGGATCACTGATGTTTTTTAAGCGGTAATCCATCATCGATCCTGGTTGAAACGCATTAAAATATAAATGGAAATATACCTTTTTTAGTGACTGCCCTGAATTATTGCTGTACTTCAAGGTCATTTTTCCATCGTACTGATATGCTTTTTCATCCACGTTGACATCCATGTTGTAGTCAACTTTCTGTTGCCAGAATCCTTTTCTTTGGGCCTTCGCTACTGCCCCCCAAATATTTAATACACATGCAAGTGTAAAAAAGGATATTATTTTGATTTTCATGCCCCAAACTTACAAAATTGTCTCAATAAATGGCACTTAAACGAATGTAACGAAGTTAATGTCATCAAATCTTGACGAAAATTGACTGGTCTTTGGAGAATTGGCTTGGTTTTGGTTAGGGGATTTATCTGTTAAGTTAAAAATCAATTTTACTGTTTTTATGGAAAATCTATATTATAAGCCCTCGGGAAAGGCTCCTGCTTTGGCATTAATTGGCTCTCTTGTGCTAGGTACAGTGGGTGCCGTTGTCCTGGCAATTGTTTACATCGCTTTGCAGTGGTTTATTCCTATTATTTATTTTAATGTATTTATTACATTGGGATTTGGTGCTGGAATATTCTATGTTCTTAACTTCTGTTTCAAACAATGGAAATTAAGAAATAGGGGCATTGCAATATTGATTACTTTGCTGATTGCAATTTTAGGTTTTTATGCCCAGTGGGCTCTTTTTGTGTCGCTGATGTACAATGCGGAGGGGACAATGGGCGGAGATACCTGGGTAAAATCGTCTTTTAATCTAGAGGGATTCAAGGCATTTTTCTTACACCCTTCATTTATTTGGGAAGCGATGCAGGGTTTAAATGAAGTCGGCACTTTTACCTTGAAAAAGAGTCCGGTTTCGGGCGGTATGTTGTGGGCCGTGTGGGCCATTGAAATGGGTATTATTCTGATTACCCCAATTATTATGGCATTCCGGGGTATTACTATTTATCCTTTTTCTGAAAAAGACGAAACATGGATGAATAAACGGACATTACCCGGAAGGTTAAAATTCGTGGCGGATAAAGATGCTGTAGTAAGCTCCTTGGGTAATCATGATTTTGCCTATGTGTATGACCATCTTTCGGATGAAGAAGAGCATTTCTCTTTTGCCACTGCCGAAGTATATGAATCTGAAACGGACGACCATCAGTACCTGACCATCTATAATCACCAATTTACGGAAAAGAAAGGCAAGTTGGAAGAGAAGAAGGACGAGGTTATCGAATTTCTGCGGATCAATAGAAATAGTCTATAAACGCATACTGACGAGTTGAATTGCTCTTTATTGTATGTAATGGCAGCTAAAGTTCGATCGTATAGCTTGGTTCTTTAAAAAAAGATCCCAGGATAAATATCCCGGGATCTTTTTTACATGTTATTGTACCAATGTTCCACCCTTTAATTTCCATTCATTGATGGAAGGACTATAAATTTTGACGTCCTTAATACCGTTTTTCGCCAATATGGATGCCGCTATGGTTGCGCGGTCTCCAGACTGACAATGCAGGTACAGCTGTTTACTTCGATCAATTTGGTTAAGATTGTCTGCAATTGTACCAACAAAGATATGAGTCGCATGCGGTAAATGGCCCTCTGAAAACTCAGCGGCATTACGCACATCAAGTATTTGGATGTCGGATTTGCCCAATACACTATTCATCTCTTCGAAACCGATGAGTTGCTGATGCTCCAATGGAATCCCCAAATGAGGAATCGTATCAGACGTAATATATCCAGCGACATGATCCAATCCAATGCGCATAAGCTTGCGGGCAATGTCGTCCAATTGGCTTTCCTCTACAATGAGTATAAAAGGATCCGTGTAATTAAGTATCCAACCAGCCCAGGTATTAAACGTTTTGTTATTCTGAATATTGATGCTATTGGGGAGATATCCTTTGGCAAACTCAAACTTATGGCGTGTATCAATGACAGTTGTTCCTTTGTGGTATAAACTCAGAAAAGCTTCGTTCGTTAACTTGTTATACTGAGGAACTGCTGTTTGCAAAGGCCGTGCTATTTTGTTGAGTTTTTTCATCATGGCAAAATAGCGTGGCGGTTCAGGCTGTCCTGATAATAGCTCTTCCACGAAGGCTGTTTCGTTCTTTTGGTATTGAAGCGCCCAGTTTCGTATTTTTTCATAACCAACTGTTGAACTCGGAACGGCGCCTAGGGCCTTTCCACACGCGGATCCGGCCCCATGTGCGGGCCATACTTGAATATGATCAGGTAGAGCCAAGAAATGTTGCAACGATCGGTACATTTGGTGGGCTCCAATTTCCTTGGTTCCGATCATTCCCGCCGCATTTTCTAACAGATCTGGGCGTCCGATATCTCCAACAAATACAAAATCACCTGTAAATATCATGACTGGCTCCATGGTTGCAGGCGTATCAATCAATATAAAACTGATACTCTCGGGCGTATGTCCAGGGGTATGGATAACTTGGAAAATCAGATTTCCAACTTGAAATTGATCTCCATGTTTTAATCCAATATGTGGAAATTCATATTGCCAATCTTCTCCACCTTCATCGGAAAGATAAGGTTGGGCGCCTGTCAATGCGGCTAATTCTAGCGTACCTGAAAGGTAGTCGGCATGTATATGCGTTTCCGCAATATGGGTTATGGTCAGATTATTCTTTTGTGCAATCTCAAGATAGCTGTCTACATCTCTTTTAGGGTCAATGACTAGCGCTACACCCTTGGCTTGACAACCAATGATATAACTCGAATGTGCTAAAGATGACTCAAAAATGTGTTGAAAAAACATAACGTGTGATTTTAATAATTTACAAATTGAATGAATTCGAAAGCAAAGATTAGTATGCCGATACTAATTAAAAAGTACCCAAAAATACCTTTCAATTTTGCCGCATCTAATTTGTCTTTCCATTTGGAACCAATTTGGAGGCCTATTAAAGTGATTAACGTAAAGGTAACCAATATAAACCAATTCATATGTTCCAGGAACTGATAATTCGCGATCAAACCGAATGAGGCGTTTAAACCGATGATAAACAACGAAGTTGCAATGGCCTGCTTAAGTGGAATTCCTAAGAGTAATACGAGGGCCGGCACAATGATAAAGCCTCCTCCTGCCCCCACCAGGCCGGTCATGATACCGACGAGCAATCCGACGAGGACAACGTTGAAAATCTGGCCAATTCCACCCCTGAATCGATCGTGCTGAACCTGTTTACGTCTTCGTACCATTGCTGTCGCAGAAATCAAAATCACAATCGAGAAAAGCAGCATGATGATATGGTTTCTGGAGATTGCTATTTCGCCCAGGTGGAATGACTCTGGTATGGCTACAAGGAGATAACGCTTGGTCAAATAGACCGAAATTAGCGATGGAAAGAGAAAAATGGCCGTAGTTTTCAGGTCAATTTCTCTTTTTTTCAACGGAGAAATTGATCCGACCAAGGCTAATATTCCTATAGAAAACAACGAATAGTCCAATGCATATTGAGGTTCTATATGAAAAATATAAACAAATATTGGCAATGTTAGAATGCTTCCGCCACTACCCATCAAACCCATTGACAGGCCGACCAGAACAGCTAATATAAAACCAGCTATAAATATTAATTCCATTTTCTCTTTCTAAAATTTTAACCCGTGGTACAGGCGTCAGATTGCGCGTATCGGTATAAAGTAGTTTGTTAAAACTAATGCGGCAACTTATTGCGCAAGACACCATAAAGCCAAGTACCCAACAAAGCGAAAAGCAAGACGATCCCTATAGTCCAATAACCAGCACCGATTAGGGCAAACATTGGTCCCGGACAAGCGCCTGTCAATGCCCAGCCTAAGCCAAAGATTGTTCCCCCGAGCAGGTATCGTGTAATACTTTTGTCTTTATCATGGAATGCTATTTGCATCCCGTTACTATCTTTGATTTGCTTTCTCTTGATGATTTGTACGATTATAATTGCTGTGGTCAGTGCTGTACCGATAATCCCATACATATGAAAGGAACGAAATTGAAACATTTCGTAGATTCTATACCATGATGCGGCTTCTGATTTGTATAAGATGATTCCAAACAATATACCGATGAAAATAAATTTTAGTGCTTTCATTTATGCGAAAATTAGCGGGAATAAAAAATGAACCATGATGATCCCACCTAGGAAGAAACCTATAACGGCGATCAAAGAAGGAAGCTGAAAATTGCTAAGTCCAGAAATAGCATGGCCAGATGAACATCCACCAGCATAGCGGGTTCCAAACCCAATCAATAGACCGCCAATACTTAAAAGTAGAAACTGAAACAAAGATCCGTCGAAAATGAAAATGGATTCAGGAAGGTAGCCTTGTAGATGGTCGATAATACCCAGCTCTTTTAAGTCGGCAACACTTTTGGAATTAATCTGGCTTGCAGTGCCGTCGCTCAGAAAATGATGTGCAATAAAACCGCCAATAGCTGTCCCGAGTACCATCAATAAATTCCATGACTGGGTCTTCCAATCAAATCTGAAAAAAGAGGAAGTTTTTCCGGCCCCCAATACAGTACACATGGTGCGCAGATTATTGGACATGCCAAAATCCTTTCCCTGTTTGAGCAGCAGGTACATGACCAGTGCAATTAAAGGTCCTGAAATATACCAGGGCCATGGTTGTTTGATGTATTCCAATAGCATAACATTGTTCTTAAGTGATGTTACAAAGGTACATACTGCCTTTGCAAAAGCCTGTAACAAATGTTACCGAAGGAAGAAAGAATTTATAGGTCGTAATATTCGATGTCGGCGTCCTTTAGGGCTTCCGTTAGCAGGGGAAGATCATCTTCCTTTTGAAATAATTTGTTGCGCCAGGTACGGAAGGCTGGCCCTTTGTTTTGGTTGATAATGATCAGGTTGCCGCCGGAACGTTTGAGATTCCTGATATGAGAAATATTATTCAAAGGGAAAACGATTGTTTTTTTAGCGTTGCTTATCTGAAGTGTATTTTCATCCAAGACCCAAGTCGATGACAAAGTCGAAGACTTTATGGCCAGATACAGTGCTAAAGGAATCATTAAAAGAGCAATAATAATCTTGAGAATTTCCTGTATGGGAACTTTAGACATTCCCATTCCGATCAAAAAGATTGAAATCAGCAAGATTAACATGTATTTTCCACGATGCAATGTCGACAAGTGGAACGTCTGTGGATTACTCTTCATATTTCTTGATAAACTTCCCTTTTGCGTCAATATAGTAAAAATTCTCTAGATCCTCCGTTACAAGCGCCAGCCCGTTTTCAAAAGCTTGGGCATTTTGTAATTTAAATGGAACAACGACTTTTCCTGTGTAATCAATGTACCCATATTTATTGTCATTAAATGCCAGTAGAAGTCTTTCACCCGCAAAAGATAGAAACTCATAATCCGTTTTAAGTTGATTATGCCCCGTTTTATTAATAAGCTGGTAAGATTGGTTGACTAGAATTAACGCGAGATTATCGCGATAATCCGAAATGGTTTCATATTTGGCAGGAAGTAAAACAGCGCCTTTTTGATCCATGATACCCGTATGTTCTCCTTCCGTAAAAAGTGCATATTCTGGGCTAGGAACTGAAATAAAGTCATATTTGGGCTGCAGCAATATTTTACCGTTTGTATCCAACAGTCCATACTTAAGATCTCTCATATAAACTACTGGACCGCCTTCGGTTTCTAAACTGAGCGATTCATATTGACATGGAATAACTTCTTTGCCGTGTATGTCTATTAAGCCAAACATTTGTGCTGCATCATTTACGATGGCATAGTCTCCTACATAGCTATATATTGCCGTATACTTTGCTGGTGTTAATTTGTTTCCTAAGCTGTCCTGTACACCAAAATATGCTGTATTGGAATCTTGATACCAAGATAGCTGATCGTTTAGCGTGGAATCTATAGCTTCCTCAATAGGTTCACCTTCTTCATAATCCGCTGGAATTTCAAAGAGTGATTTGTCGAATGTTATTTCTTCCACATTGGTCGCTTGAATTCCGAGCCCGGCCGATCCGATATAGAGCGCTGCCCCGGGCACTTTTTCGAGATAATCGTAAGTGCCCCAGTATAACTTTGGCAATTTTGGTGCATACCAAACGGTAATTTCCGTTTGTGGATCTTGGCTACCTGTTAGATTGAATGTTGCTTTTTCGCAGGTGATTCCTGCAATTATCTTCTTTTGATCGGGAACTAAGCTGATCTCAAAATCTCCCGAATAGGCATAATTATCACCCTCGTTTACGGCAGTCTCAATGAGTTTGCCGGTGGCCAGCTCTGTTGCAGTATAGGTTTTATTTATTTCATCCAGTAGAAAAGAGCTGCCTTCGTGGATATTGCTGATCTGTATCGATTTTCCGAATAATAAACTTTCAATTCGCATCTGGTCTTTGGTGATGAAGGCCTGCATTAATGCTTCATTATTTCCAGCCAATATTTTGATGAATTCTGAAGATGCAGTATCGGTTCCCGTTTCAGGATCAGCAAATTGATATGAAATTTTATATAGCTTTTGCTGGGCGTGTCCTTGTCCGATAAGGAGAAAAAACGCCAGCTGTAAACAAAGGATAAATTGTTTCATTGTGTGATTTTAAGCTGCAAAAATATTGAAATTCGATTGATTTTTGAAATAATCTTTCGTTGTTTGTGGAAATTCTTTCAAAAATAGATATTATTGTATTTGGTTGTTTAAAACCGATTTTTGGTCTGTACTTAGGGTTCAGGTGCTAGCGTCTTATTTTTTGAGTAAAGATCTTGCGTTGTGGACTATTTTTATGCCAAGTGAAATAAATGGTTGTAAGGGCGGCGGTTAAGATAGCGGTCTTGCGGGAGTGTATGTGTTTTTTACTTGTTTTATAGGTTATTATCATATAATCGTCAAGAAAAAGCGAAAATAATTAAGGAATGTAGCTTTTTGGAAAAAGGTGAAATGTTAATTTTGTATTTTACAAACCTCGAATTTTTTACTGTTTAAAAAAGATACCTGTGGAACTATTACTAATAGAGGATGAACCATCCGTCATATCATTGATCGAAAGAGGCTTAAAAGAAGAAGGCTATCATATTAGTATTGCTATGGATGGTTATACTGGTCTAAAAATGGCGGGATTGAACCGTTATGACTTGATCCTATTGGATGTGATGTTGCCTGGTATGAATGGCTTAGATGTCTGTAAAAACATTCGGATGTCTAACAACGAAGTCCCAATTATTATCTTAACAGCTTTAAATCAAACAGAGGACATTGTTGAGGCCTTTGACAGGGATGCGGATGATTACTTGACGAAGCCGTTCCGTTTAGAGGAATTAAAGGCTCGAATCAGTCGCTACAGCCGCAAATCCAAAACAGTTACCGAGCAGAAAAATATATTGGTATTTGACGATCTTCAATTGGATAGAGACAGTAAGTCGGTTCAACGTGCCAATTCTCCTATTATTCTCACGGCTACTGAATTTCGTTTACTTGAATTTTTAATGCTCAACCGAAATAAGGTATTGAGCCGGATCGATATCCTGGAAGAAGTATGGGGTATGGATGTTGACTTAAGTACTAATGTTGTTGATGTGTATGTAAACTACTTGCGGAAAAAGATCGATAAACAATTTTCACGTAAACTTATCCATACAGTGATCGGTATGGGCTATGTAATCCGTCATGAAAATTAGGACCAAAATAGTTCTCCTATTTTCTATCATCAGCACCCTGCTGCTTGTTGTTTTTGCCATTTATGTGTCTTATTTTACGTACGACAGTCTACAGACCAAATTTTTTCATCGGTTAGAAGAGAACGCCGTGATTGTCGGAGATCATATCGTTCATCAGAAGGATGAAAACAGGGCACTCTATATTCAGGTAAAACGTAAATACCTGAAACAATTATCTGAAGGAACAGACCATCTCATTCGTGTAGTTAAGGGAAGTGATCGAATTCAATTGAGGCCTGAGCTGCCCATGCCACAAACATTCTATGCCGATGTAATTCGTCATGGAAAGGGAAGATACATGCATGGTAAGACTGCCTTTGTAGCGGTATTCTTTCAGGATCATCTTCACCAGGAAAATTTGATTGTTGTATCGGAAGGGATTGATGATTACGGTCATGATGAGCAGCGTCAATTGGATCGTACCCTGATCACAGGTGGGATTTTGGCGATTTTTTTAATCGTACTGATGTCTTTTTATTTTGCTGACCGATTATTGAAACCCATTAAGGATATCAACAATGATTTAGACAAAGTTGATATCGCACATTTAGACCATCGCCTGTTTAGTAAATTTAGCAATAGCAAAGATGAATTGGGTGTTTTGATTGCGAACTTAAATTCAATGCTTAGCCGATTGGATATTTCGGTTCAGTCGCAACAGAGTTTTATCGGAAATGCCTCTCATTCGCTAAAGACCCCGCTTACAATTATCGGGGGAGAAGCCGAATTGGCACAACAGCTCCTGTCTAAAGAGCATGAAGCTTATTATTCACTGGAGACGATCGCGAAATATGCGGATAAAATGGAGTTGATTATCAACAATCTTTTGCAACTATCTCGCATGGGCTTCAAGGGGGAAGTGGACAATAAAGAAATTATTCGAATTGACGAATTACTCTATGAAATTTATAAAGCGGAAAAAAGTATTCATAAGGACCTCAAGCTTTCTTTTGATCTAACAGAAATTCCAGAAGATAGTGATGAGCTTACGGTTTTGGCTAACCCGGATCTGTTTTTTATTGCCTTTAGCAATATTATTTCAAATGCATTTAAATACGGCAATGGACTGCAGGTTGGCGTAGCCATAAGTAGCGATAGCAAAAATATTACGATAAAAGTGTTTGACCAAGGGATAGGTATTCCTAAAAAAGACCAGCCACATATTTTTACCTCTTTTTACCGCGCTTCTAATGTCGGTGATATCTATGGCAATGGTTTGGGGCTTGTTTTAGCCAAAAATATCTTTGACCTTCATGGTGCTGAATTGTTCCTCAATTCAACGGAAGGTCAAGGCACTCTGGTCGTTGTTACAATCCCAAAAACTCCTTTCTAATTTCATTTTAATCTCATCCTTATTCCATTTTTAGGTGGCTGTGATATACTTGTACCAGAGATAAGTATAACTCATGGATCTATCTTGTTGTTTCGAATCGGATTATGTTTTGAAACCGCGGGATTGCTTCGTTACCATAAAGGAACAAAATATAAGGATGAAAAAAACACTTTCACTTTTTACAACACTGGGGATTAGTATAGCATCATTGCATGCGCAGGAGCAGATCCAAACGGACTCTGTTCAGGCGCAAAGAAGCAGCTTGTTACTGAAAGAACCCGCGCGAGCAAAATCATTTCAATTGGATGTCCTGTTAAGAGCAGGTCTGCAAACGGACAATGGGGAGGGGGAGTCTCAAGCAAAAGCAAACCTTGATGATGCCCGTATTTTGATGAGCGGGGAATACAATGATAGACTGTCGTATAAAGTGCGTTTTCGCTTGAATAGGTCATTTGCTCCAACGAGTCAGGATAATGGCTCGCGTGCATTGGACATGGCATTGATCAAGTACAAGTTTGGAAAGGATCTCAAATGGTCCGTTACGGCCGGTAAGCAAAGTGCGATGGTCGGGAGTTATGAATTTGAAAATAACCCAATTTACGAATATAAGTTCACAGACTATGTCGACCGTATACTGAATCTCTTTGTTGTCGGTGGAATGTTATCTTATGAAGTCAACCCGAATCATTCGTTACATGCCCAAGTTTACAACACGACCAATGATAGTTTTATGGAGCTTCATGCAAAAAATGGTTTTGCTGTAGGTGATTTGGAACGCTCTAGTGTACCAATGGGCGCCTATTTCACTTGGGTGGGTGCATTTATGGATAAGCGTTTTAATACGAAATGGTCTTACAACATCGCTCAGTTTGCAAAGGGACATACTAATCATGCCGTTTCATTAGCGAATAAATTCAAAACAGCAAAACAGATGCTATATCTTGATTTACAGTACTCTTATCTTGCTGTCGATCATGCGATGATTGCATCTTCGGCGATCAACGAATTTTATGGTAGAACTGGCGAGAACCGTGTATTGGCCAAAGATGTGAACTACAGCTCTGCCATATTGCGCTATGATCAATTTTTGAGTAAAAAATGGGAGGTGGCTTTGAAAGGTGGGTATGAGATCGCGGGATCGAGAGATGATAACCAACTCGGTAAGAATTTTCGCCAAAACTGGACCTATTTTGCGGCTTTGCAACATAAGCCGTTTCACAACCAGGATCTTCGGTTTTATTTAGGTTACGTTGGTAACACCGTAAACTATAAGGGCTATATGGATATGGCCGAGAGTCAGTACAACCGCTTAGCCTTTGGGGCATATTTTACCATTCCAGTTTTATAATAATTCCTTTAACAAATTAACAAATAATTATTTTTTTATGCGTTTAACACCGAGAGAAACAGAAAAGCTGTTGTTGCATTTGGCCGGCGAATTGGCGGCTAAGCGATTGAAACGCGGGGTAAAATTAAATTATCCAGAGTGTATCGCTTACATCAGTGCCCAGATTATGGAGGAGGCTAGGGACGGAAGGTCTGTGGCGGACTTAATGTCTTATGGTACTACCTTATTGAAAAGGAGCCAAGTCATGGAAGGAGTCCCCGAGATGATCCATGATGTACAGATCGAAGTTACTTTTCCGGACGGAACTAAATTGGTGACTGTCCATGATCCTATTCGTTAATAAATATTGAATGATATGATTCCAGGAGAATACATTTTAAAAAAAGAGGAAATCAAAGCTAATGTTGGGCACAGAACCACAAGCATTGTTGTGAAAAATGAAGGTGATCGACCGATTCAGGTAGGTTCACACTATCATTTCTTTGAAGCGAACAAGTTGCTTTCCTTCGACAGGGAGAAAGCGTTTGGGATGCGCTTGAATATTCCAGCCAGTACCGCTGTTCGTTTTGAACCAGGGGAACAAAAATCAGTTGTTCTGGTTGAATTTGGCGGAAGTAAGGAAATCCACGGTTTTAATGGATTGACAAATGGGAAGTATACAGATCAATCGGTGAAGACCAAAGCCATTGATAAAATGAAAAAATTGAAATTCAGACAATCTAAATAAATATGGGAGGATGGAATAGACGCGAATGGATTAAAGTTGTAGGGCTCACTACTTTGGGTACTACTGTTGGTCTACATGCGCTTGGTTTAGATAAACTAGGTTTAGATAAATCATCTGTAAAATATGTTGATGGGGAACTTTATATCCCGAGAGACAAATATGCGGCTCTTTTTGGACCGACCACTGGAGATAAGGTTCGTCTGGCAGATACAGAGCTTTTTATTGAAATTGAAAAAGATTTCAATGTTTATGGAGAAGAGAACAAATTTGGTGGCGGTAAAACTATTCGCGATGGTATGGGGCAATCGGCTCGTGCCTTGCGTGATGAGGGGGTGTTGGATTTTTGCATCACTAATGTCATTATCATTGACCACTGGGGTATTGTAAAAGGCGATATCGGTATTAAGGATGGTAAAATTGTAGGTATTGGTAAAGCTGGAAACCCAGATGTACAGGATGGTGTAACCGAGGGCATGATCATCGGTGCTTCTACGGAAGTGCATGGGGGAGCGGGCTATATCCTAACTGCAGGCGGTATTGATACGCATATTCACTTTATCTCGCCGCAACAGATTGAAACAGCGCTATATTCTGGTGTAACTACTTTTATTGGTGGCGGTGCGGGACCAGCAGATGGAACACTGGCAACGACAGTGACCTCAGGAAAGTGGTATATCGAGCGTATGTTTGAAGCTTTTGAAAACCTTCCTATCAATGTTGGTTTTTTCGGAAAAGGTAACGTGTCGACCACTAAACCTATCGAAGAACAAATTGAAGCTGGTGCACTGGGCGTGAAAATCCATGAAGATTGGGGAGCGACTCCGGCAACAATTGATGCGGCATTGAAAGTTGCTGATAAATACGATGTACAAGTTGCGATCCATACCGACACACTGAATGAGGCCGGTTTCTTGGAAGATACTGTTGCTGCGATAGATGGTCGTGTAATCCATACTTTTCACACGGAAGGAGCCGGAGGTGGACACGCTCCGGATATTATTAAGATCGCCATGTATCCCAATATCCTCCCTGCATCTACCAATCCAACAAAACCTTTTACGGTAAATACTGCTGAAGAACACTTGGACATGCTGATGGTCTGCCATCACTTGGATAAAAATGTGAAAGAAGATGTGGCATTTGCTGATTCACGTATCCGTCCACAGACAATCGCTGCCGAGGATATTTTGCAAGACATGGGCGTATTTTCAATTATGAGTTCGGATAGCCAAGCGATGGGGCGTGTCGGAGAGGTCATTTCCCGTACATTCCAAACGGCCCATAAGATGAAAATCCAACGCGGCCCTTTAGCTGAAGATCAAGGCAAAGAAAATGATAACTTCCGTGTCAAACGTTACGTGTCTAAATTTACAATCAACCCTGCTAAAGCACATGGTATTGACCAATATATTGGTTCGATTGAAAAAGGAAAGTATGCAGATTTGATCCTTTGGAAACCAGAATTATTTGGTGTAAAACCCGAGTTGATCATCAAAGGCGGTATGATTTTGGGCGCTAAAATGGGGGATGCCAATGCGTCAATTCCGACACCACAACCAATCATTTATAGGCCAATGTTTGGGAATTATGGTAAAGCGGTTTCAAAACTATGCTTCAATTTCGTTTCGAAAATTTCTTTGGAGAACGGAAATATTCAAAAATTGAATTTGTCGCGTAAATGTCTGCCTGTGGAGGGATGTCGTACGGTGATGAAAAAAGATATGGTCCATAATCATGCAACACCAAATATCGTCGTTAATCCAGAAACCTATGAAGTAACAGTCGATGGTGTGTTGGCGACCTGTGAACCATTGAAGGAACTTCCAATGGCCCAACGGTACTTCTTATTCTAATTGGTTATTTATGTTGTTAGCAAGAGACATTAAGGGGAATATTTGGGCCGATAGCACAGATCAGAACAGTGTTGAACTTGATTTTTTGGAACTCGAATGGTTTGATACGGAAAGACGTATTATCCGAGGGTTCACTGTTGAAGGCCGAGAAATAGGCTTTAAAAATTTAGGAACGGAATCCTTGTTTGACGGTGATATTTTGTTCGAAACAAAGGAACTGCGCATTGTTGTTCGAATATTACCCTGTCCTTGCCTTGTCGTACGTCCTAAAAACCGCTTGGATATGGCTCGGATATGTCTCGAAATTGGCAACAAACATATCCCTGTTTTCATCAACGCTGCACATGAAATTATTGCAGCCTATGAAAATCCCCTTTGGGAAACCTTAGAAAGGGCGGGTTTTACACCGACGAAAGAACTACGGGTGATTGAAAGAACCCATACGTTACGCATACATCAGTATGCCGTAGTCCAGCACAAAATTACCTTGGCCAATGGGCTCTAATACTTAATTAATAACGATTACATATGAATCCATTGTTGACATTAATGCAGATTAACGACTCTGTATTTCCGATTGGAGGCTTCACACATTCCTATGGCTTGGAAACTTATATCAATAAAGATATTGTACATGATGCTAAAACTGCAAAAGAATATGCCCAAACTTTATTGGAGCATAGTTTCTATTACAACGATGCCGCTTTTTTTCATAAAGCTTGGCAATTATGTGAATCAAGGGCAACCAGGAAAAAGATCGCTGAACTGGATGCATTGATAACCGCTTTCAAAGCTCCTTATGAGATTCGGGATGCCAGTAAGAAATTGGGAATACGGTTTTTAAAATTGACAGAAAAGTTAAAACCGGTCAAGCGTTGTTCGGCTTATCTAAAGGCGATAAATGCGCAAGAACTGCATGGTCACTATGCGATGGCATTTGCCATGTTTGCCCATGCGCAGGAAATTAGTTATGCAGACGCACTGAGTGCTTTTTATTATAATTCTTTGAATGGTATTATGACGAATTGTGCCAAACTGGTTCCAATTAGCCAAATGGATGCACAGCAGATTTTGTTTAAACTACAGCCCTTGATTAATAAATTGGTCGGATTACAGCCCGAACTGGATGATGATCTGGTCGGAAATTGTTGTATCGCTCAGGATATTCGATGCATGCAACATGAAAAATTATACACGAGAATTTACATTTCGTAAAAATAACTGAAATAAAAGATGTCTAAGAGAAATTACGTGAAAATTGGTGTTGCTGGTCCTGTAGGCTCTGGCAAGACGGCACTTATTGAACGGTTGACACGTTCGATGTCGGCAGATTATAGTATCTGTGTTGTAACAAATGATATTTATACGCGTGAGGACGCTATGTATCTACAACAGAATTCGGCCCTGCCCGCTGAACGTATTATTGGTGTTGAAACTGGAGGCTGTCCGCATACGGCAATCCGTGAAGATGCTTCGATGAATATTGAAGCTGTAGAAGAATTAGCGAATCGTTTTGCGGATGTGGAACTGATTTTTGTTGAAAGTGGAGGTGATAACCTGACGGCGACTTTTAGTCCGGATCTAGCCGATTTGACCATATTTGTTCTCGATGTTGCTGAAGGCGAGAAAATGCCACGTAAGGGTGGGCCAGGTATTACGCGCTCGGATTTGTTGTTGATCAATAAAATAGACCTTGCCCCTTATGTAAATGCCGACTTGGAAGTTATGCGCCAGGATACAATCCGCATGCGCGGTGAAAGACCATTTATTTTTACAAACTTAATGACTTTAGAAGGTTTAGAAGATGTGAAATCATGGATCAAAAAGTATGCTTTGTTGGAGCCCGTAGGTTAAAATTTATCGTATATGGATAGCAAAATCGTATTAAATGTTGCCAAAGAGGACGGCAGAAGTAGATTGAAGGAGAGTTATCATAATGCACCTTATAAACTAACGCATTATGGCGCGGCAGGATTGACCAATCATTTGGAAATGATCATCATGAGTGCATCGCCTGGTATTATGGATACGGATTATTTGCACATTGATGTTCATGTGAAAAAAGATGCACAATTGAAACTTTTTACACAGTCCTTCAATAAGCTTCATCCTATGAAAACCGGCGCAAGACAACATACGGACGTGCATGTGGGTGCCGGTGGCTTGTTTCATTACATTCCACATCCGGTAACGCCGTTTAAGGATTCTATTTTTAAGGCAAGCAATCATATTCACTTGGCTGACGATGCAGTTTTGATGTGGGGTGACATTATTAGTGTTGGAAGAATTCACATGAAAGAAGCATTTGAGTTTGATAGTCTCCATACGCAAACCAAGATTTTTAGACAAGGTAAACTATCCTTTATTGACAATCAGCTTTTGCGCCCCAAAAGTCAACCGATACAGAAGATGTTATTTTTTGAGGGATATACCCATCAGGCAACTTTTGTGTTCTCGGCTCTTTTTGCGCAAGAATTAAAATATGAATTGGATGAAATCTTAACTGTTGAATACAATGATATCTCTTATGGCTTTACGCAGGCTTCAAAAGATGTGGTTATCCTACGTGCTTTGGGTACTGATGGAGAGTTGCTTTACGACTTTTTACATATGTTGGGGCAATTGTGTTGGGATTTTACACAACATAAGCTTTCTGAAAGGAAGGAAGATACAGTCGTTGAAGCGATAACGGAAGATGAGAAATCGAAGGCGGGGGAAATTACCGTCATTGAACACAGAAAACCTCTTCGAAAAGGTAAGCGGGAGTTGGTGGATGCTGTAGTGGTGGAAGGAACTAACTATGCATAAGGGGAGCCAGCATGACGAGATATGGATTGATGTTATCCCTGATTTTGACAAATTGAAGCTGGGCCGCGATTCAGATATTTTGGATCTTTCCTATTATGAAGTAAATAAGCGCGTTATCCAGCGGAAAACAAGAAAGGGTAATCTGGTGCGCATACAGCGTGATGATGGCAGCGCACTGCGTTCAGGACAGTGTATTTATCATTGTGGTGATTTATTCATCCAGGTCAACATTTTACCTTGTCTTTGTGTATTGTTGGATAGTCAGAATCTATCTGTTGTGGGCGAGTTCTGCTTCGACGTGGGCAATCGACATTTGCCGGTTTATCTCAAAGCAGATGGGCGATTTGCTGTTTCTTATGATGGACGTCTCTATCAGGCGCTAAAAGAAAAATATAAAGGCTTTATCACATTGGAAAATACGATTTTAGAACCTGATGAACAGATTACCTACATTCGTAGACCTATCCTCGAATGATGGAATGCTGGTATTAGCGAAAAATTGCGCATTTTTGTCGCTATGAAATTTGGCGAGGAATTGCAAGCATGGTATCGACAGCATAAGCGAGATCTACCATGGCGAGAAACAAAAGATGCCTACAAAATATGGCTTTCTGAAATTATTCTGCAACAGACTCGTGTCGAACAAGGCTTGCCCTATTATGTACGTTTTGTCGAGCGATTTAAGAATGTTGTGGAATTTGCGAATGCAGAAGAAGATGATATTCTCCATCTTTGGCAAGGTCTGGGTTACTATTCTAGAGGACGGAATATGCATAAGGCCGCGCGAATAGTTCGCGATCGGTATCAGGGTGTTTTTCCGGTAGATTATCAAACATTAATAACGCTTCCTGGAATAGGAGAGTATACTGCTGCGGCGATATCCTCTTTTGCGAACGATGAAGCCCAGGCAGTATTGGATGGAAATGTGTTTCGTGTACTAGCGCGATACTATGGCATAGAAACACCTATCAATTCTACGGAAGGAAAGAAGATTTTTACAGCTATAGCCAAAGAAAATCTTGATCATAAACACCCGGCATTGTATAATCAGGCGATTATGGATTTTGGTGCTACCCATTGTAAGCCCAAGCTGCCTTTATGTGAATTCTGTATGTTTCGTCCTTCCTGTTATGCGTTATCTAAAGGCCAGGTAGATCAATTGCCCGTAAAGCTTAAAGCCAAGGCAAGCAAAAATAGATACTTTAATTATTTTATCTTGAAGGACAACGATCGGATACTGATGTCTAAACGCGGTGAAGGTGACGTTTGGCAGAATCTATATGAGTTTCCACTTTTGGAGTCTAATTACAGCTTGTCAATTCCGGATGTTGTTAGCGATGAGTGGTTTATTTCCTGTTTCGGTTCCGATGCAGAACTACATGTTTTACAGCAGCAGACAAAACATATCTTGAGTCATCAAAATATTTATGCGACATTTTTTGAGGTGCGGTTAAAAGGCGATCTAATTCAAAAAAAATCCAATTGGGATTATGTATTTCTAAAAGATTTAGATAAATTAGCTAAACACAAGTTGATCTTTACCTTTTTGGAAAGATCAAATTTTTAACCATTTATGCTTTTAAATTATGTCAGGAGTTAACAAAGTCATTTTAGTGGGACATCTTGGAAAAGATCCCGAAATTCGCTATTTAGAAGGCAATGTCTCTGTTGCCAGTTTTCCATTGGCAACATCAGAAACGTATAACAAAGACGGAAAAAGAGTAGAACAAACCGAATGGCACAATATTGTTATGTGGCGAGGTCTTGCTGACGTGGCTGTAAAATATCTAACAAAGGGGAAGTTAGTTTATATTGAAGGTCGACTGCGGACTCGTACTTATGAGGATAAGGAAGGTATTAGACGATATGCTACCGAGGTTGTCGCTGAAACCTTTACGCTTTTAGGCCGTAAATCGGATTTTGAGCCGAATGCAGGTGCAAGTGCTGGTAATACAGCAAACACGCAGGCGCAAAAAGTCGAAGATAAGGAAGTGGAGGTCGATTTTACGGAGAATGATCAGGAGGATAACCCATTACCATTTTAAGCTGAAGAATTTGAGATTATGTAAAAACTTTACATGTATAGTAAATATAGTAAAATCATCGAAAAACAAAAGAGCAGGCAACTAAGCCTGCTCTTTTGTTTTATTCGTGTTTTGGGGGGAAATTCTGATTGCCTTCTCCTAAGCGAGGACGCTGTTTCTGTTATGTGTTCTTTTATGATGCTCAGTCGAAGTTCAAAATTTCTTTTTAGCGGAAATTTTGGCTATGTTTGCTCTAATTATGTTGCAAGATAGAATTACGCAGTATACTGAAGAGATTAAGGCATTTGCGCCAACTTCTTCAGCCGATGTAGAAAATTTCAGATTGAAGTTTTTGGTTTCCAAAGGGATTGTGAAAAATCTTTTTGATGAATTCAAAACAGTTACGCCTGAAGAGAAACGTACTTTGGGGAAAGTGTTGAATGAATTTAAGCAGTTAGCAGAGAATACATTCAAAGAAGCACAAGAAAAGTTCGGGTCTGGTGAGAAGCAAAAATCCCAGGAATTTGCGAGTGATTTAACATTGCCTGGTCAAGGTTTTCAGCTGGGGTCTAGACATCCAATCTCTTTAGTTCGTAAAGAAATTGTTGAAATTTTCAAGAAATTAGGCTTTATTGTGTCAGAGGGACCGGAAATTGAAGATGACTGGCATAATTTTTCTGCGTTGAATTTTCCGCCGGAACATCCTGCGCGTGATATGCAAGATACTTTCTTTATCAAAAAACAGGAAGGTAATGACATTACATTGAGAACGCATACCTCTTCGGTTCAGGTGCGTTTAATGGAAGCCGGTAAACCACCGTTTCGTGCGATAATGCCTGGACGTGTTTATAGAAATGAAGCTATATCAGCCCGTGCACACTGTTTCTTTCATCAAGTAGAAGGTTTATATGTAGATGAGAATGTTTCTTTTGCCGATTTGAAACAAACTTTATATCATTTTGTTCAAGAGATGTATGGCGAAGGTACCAAAGTACGTTTCCGCCCATCCTATTTTCCTTTCACTGAACCTTCGGCAGAAATGGATATCTCCTGTACAATCTGTAAAGGGGCGGGGTGTAACTTGTGTAAGTACTCTGGCTGGGTAGAGATTTTAGGTTGCGGTATGGTCGATCCAAATGTGCTTGATAACTGTGGTATCGATAGTAAAAAATACTCAGGTTTTGCTTTTGGTATGGGAATAGAACGTATCACAAACCTTAAATATGTGATTAAAGACCTACGTCTTTTCTCAGAAAATGACACACGTTTCTTGTCTCAATTTGAGACTGAATTAATATAAATTAATCATTGTAAAGATTGTGGCATCACATTATTCTCTACGATAACTAGGCAAGAGAACAATGTGATGCTTTTTGGTCTTTAAGCTTTGTAGATGACTTTCAACATTCGTACGATCTAACGTATATGGAACCAGATTATATTATTGAATCCATAAAAAGAACAGCACGTGAGCTCTTTCGTCAAAATGGCTACCATAAAACCAGTGTAAACACATTGGCAAAAAAAGCTAGGATTGCGAAGGCGACGGTGTACAAGTATTTTGATAGTAAAGAGATGATCTTGCATGCCATTCTCATGGATTATCTTCGTGCGAGTCTGCAGGATATTTTGAAAACAACCAAATATGAAGATGATATGGCTTCGTTTTTGGCTTCAACAATTTTGCGGGTAAGCCGACTGACTTATACGGCTTGCAATGAATTGATCGGTTGGGAGTTTATCCGGGAATCTGCGAATGCACAAGAATATTTAAAAACGCTTTCTGAAGATTTGGAGTTTCTGCTCCTAAGCACATTCATTCAGAATGAAAAAATAAATGAAGCGATTAGCGAAGAAAAGCTGACCTTTTTGATCAAGTCCAGTAAAAGTATTGTGTTTTCTTTTGCTTTTACGGCCGTCTCAGATGCCGATGTGCGAAAAAACTTTATTTCGTTTCAGAAAGAGATCCTTCCTTATCTTGTTCAGGCAACAGTTCAGTAACATTATTATAACGCGCTCATCCCTTTCTAATTCACGACGTTATCTTTTTTTGCATGTTCACTTTTTTTATGATGCTCAGCAACGTTAATGGTATTGTCGGGTTGTCTTCGTATTATGTTCGTACCACCTTCGGAGATGAACAGTCTTGCAACTATTATTGACCAGACCCTGAACAGATAATTCCTGTTCAGCGTTTGGTCGGAATCTGATCAGCAACGGTACACGATCTGTATCGCATCCGAACAAGGTACGAACAATGTCCGAATCTGATCCCGGTATTCTATTCGTTCGAAACTTATCATACCTGTCAGGTACTCGTTTATGCCAGTGATAATCAATGGCTATAAATCATTTATGCAGATGAAAAATCGGTATAAATTTGTATTTTTGCACCCTATGAGTAGAAGAATTCCGCAAGAGAAAAAGTTCTTGAAAGATATTGCCATCATTGATATTGCCGAAGAGGGTAGAGGTGTTGGAAAAACCGAAGATTTGGTTTTGTTTGTAGAAAAAGCTGTTCCTGGTGATGTTGTTGACGTGGAGCTTATGCGCAAGAAAAAGAATTTTGCGGAGGCTCGGGTGACCAGTTTAAAAGAGGCTTCATCTTATCGTGTAGATCCGTTTTGTGAACATTTCGGAGTGTGTGGCGGATGTAAGTGGCAGCATATGACCTATGATGCTCAGCTAAAATTTAAGCAACAATCTGTCGATAATGCCCTTTCGCGTATTGGGAAAGTAGATACTTCGGCGATAGAAAGTATTTTAGGCTCTGCGCAAACAGAATATTACAGAAATAAATTAGAATATACTTTTTCAAACAAAAAATGGTTGACTTCTGTTGATGAAGATTCGTCCCAATTAGAAATGAATGCACTGGGTTTTCACGTGCCTGGACGTTTTGATAAGATTTTAGATATCGATCATTGTTTTTTGCAAGAAGATCCTTCAAATGAAGTTCGTAATAGTATCCGTGATTTTGCTCTTAGTCAAGGTATGACGTTCTACGATTTGCGTGAACACACAGGTGTATTGCGTAATTTGATTATCCGCATTTCTTCAACCGGGGAGATGATGGTGATCGTTGTGTTTGCATATCCGGAAGAAGGACAGGTTGAGTTGTTGATGGAATTTGTGAAAGAAAAGTTTCCTCAAGTCGCTTCCCTGTTATATATCGTAAACCAGAAACGCAATGATACAATCTTCGACCAGGATATTCATGTATATGCCGGTCGTGATTTTATCTATGAGGAGATGGAGGGATTGCGTTACAAAGTTGGGCCTAAGTCGTTCTATCAAACAAACTCTGCACAAGCGTATGAGCTGTATAAAATCACACGTGACTTTGCCGATTTAAAGGGGGATGAGTTGGTGTATGACTTGTATACAGGAGCGGGTACAATTGCAAACTTTGTCGCTAAGAGGGCGAGAGAAGTTGTTGGTGTAGAGTATGTTCCTACTGCCATTGAGGACGCTAAAGTCAATTCGTCGATCAATGATATTACGAATACAAAGTTCTACGCTGGAGATATGAAAGATGTGTTGACCCCTTCCTTCATAGCTGAACACGGAAAACCAGATGTGGTGATTACAGATCCACCACGTGCAGGAATGCACGCTGACGTTGTAGCTCGTTTGTTAGAAATGGAATCACCGCGTATTGTATATGTCAGTTGTAATGCTGCTACACAGGCACGCGATTTGGTGTTGTTGGGCGAAAAATATGAGGTGAAGCGGATCAAGCCAGTAGATATGTTTCCGCATACCCAACACGTTGAGAATGTGGTTTTATTGGAATTAAAGAAGTAATAGCATACAGTATGGAAGTAGAAGATTTATTTGCAGGATCTGCAAGAGAAGAAAATACACCGTCTACAGAGCAAAGTCCATTAAAAAGTCTGCAGGTAGATCTCGATTTTTATAGTGAATCAATCCGCGAAGTAGCGCTTGAGATTGTTGAAGAAGGTTATTCTGACTACCCAATTTTTGTCGCACATCAGCATGAAGTTTCTGTTGGCGAAGTGATATTAGATCGTAAGGAACTGGAGACGAAATGGAGCATAAACGCCTCGACACTGGAAGAGTTTGTAGAAATGGATATTATTCAAGAAGATCGTAAAGCGTCTTTTATTCAGAACTACAAGCCTGCGAAAGACTATATGTGTTTGTTTGTTGTAGTGACTGAAGGGGCTAATTTTGTTTTTTATCCATACAAGTGATAAACAAAGAATATTTAAACTTTTTTAACAGTACAAGTGTCAAACTATTACTACTTTTAGCAAAGTAGGTTAGGTGCAACAGGGAATTAATAAGATCGAAATAAATTATAAACTGTTCCTTACGGAAATGAATGTTTGGCCCAATGAAAATGGTGAGAATTACAATCGCACTGAAACCAATTGGGGTAATTGAAGAGAGATAATAGGATGAAAATAATACATATACATATATTAGGGCTTTTTTTGCTGTTATTCACCTATTTTGGAGCTACTGCGCAACAACAGCAGAAGGTTTCGGGAATGGTGCTGCAAAAGGGGAACGGTAATCGCATTGGAGATGCTGTGGTGCTTAATATGCGCACGCACAGATCAACGTTGAGTAACTCTTTTGGTGTTTTTACGATTGATGCATCGGTAGGAGATTCCCTGTCTTTTACCAAAGTCGGGTATTCACCTGTTAAAACCGTGCTGACCAACCTGAATGAGTTTTATGTGGAATTGCAAGAAGGGATACGATTGGAGACCGTCATCGTTGAGCGAAAAACGAAAGAGGCCGAATTAAATGATGCCATGAATAATTACGCTAAAAAGGGTGTTTATAATGGGGGTAAAAATAAGTTCGGAACCTATTTGGGTAGTCCTGCCACCGCTCTTTATAATCTTTTTGGAAGGGAAGCCAAAAATGCGAAACGCTTTGGGCGATTTATGGATAGGGAGAAGGAAGAGTTACAAGTTGATCGTATTTTCTCTCGTGAAGCTGTTAAAAATCTGACGAAGCTGGATAGTACAGAATTAGATGCTTTTATGATACGTTACCGTCCATCTTTTGATCTGGCTGAGCATTGGGGACAGTATGATTTAATGCATTACGTACAACAATCTATGGACGACTTTAATGCAAAGGGAAGGCCTAAAGGAGCTCTTTTACCTGATATTGAAGTAAAGACCCAAGAAAAATAAAAACATTTTGCTTTTGTTACTGTTAGCTGTTTGTACGAGTAGGAAAAGGTGATTTAAAATTATGTAGCGTATCGACGTCATTTTTGGAAGTTTTAACGGCCTTTTTCAGTGTTTTGTAACAAAAAAGTTGATAAAAATGTCTTTTGGCACTTTGTTTGATTTTAGTAGAACGGTATTTAATTTGAATATTAAAAGTCTTAGATAGCATACATATGAAAATGAATAGAAAATTAGCTGTATTAGGTTTGACAGTTGCAACCTCAGCTATGTTATTTGGAAGTTGTTCTACCATCCAAAATACAAATAATACGACTAAAGGTGGCGTAATCGGTGGTGTTGCTGGAGGTGCTTTAGGTGCATTGATCGGTGGCAAAGCTGGTAATACGGCTATCGGTACATTAGCAGGTGCTGCAATTGGTGGAGCTGCCGGTGTATTGATTGGTAAAAAAATGGATAAACAAGCTGCTGAGATTTCTAAAACTGTTGAAGGAGCTGAAGTTACGCAATCTGCGGAAGGTATCGTGGTTAAGTTTGATTCAGGTATTTTATTTGATTTCAATAAATCAGATTTGAAAGCGTCCGCTAAAGATAATATCGCAAATTTGGTAACAACCTTGAACAAAGAACAAGGTACTGAAATCTTAGTTATCGGACATACGGATAATGTAGGTACGTTGGCTGCGAATGAAAAAGTATCTTTAGACCGCGCAAATTCTGTACGTGCATTTGCGGTATCTAAAGGCTTAGCGTCTTCGCGTATTAGAACTGAAGGTAGAAACTTCTCTGAACCAATTGCAAGTAACGATACGGAAGCAGGACGTGCTCAAAATCGTCGTGTTGAAATCGTTATTGTTGCAGGTGATCAAATGAAGAAAGAAGCGAAACAACAAGCAGGTCAGTAAGCATTCTCAGGAATATTCTCCTGAAACAAATCTATTGATCTTGAATTATAAGAAAGCGTTGATTTAATCAACGCTTTTTTTGTGAAATACAGCGTGTCAGAATTTTATATAGTCCATTTGCTCCTAAAATTTGACAAAGGATAAACCATATTTCTGTCTGACAAACTGTCATTATATGGATTTAAATTTCTAACTTTGTAGTCTTTGAAATAACTAAGGGCATAAAATCAGATCAGCAAAAGATCGGTCATTGCATTGGTTATGTCATCGAAAATAATAAAAATTATATTCTATTGAATATCGAGCTATGCTAGATTTAACACATACCACTAAGGAACACGACGAATCTCGTCAGGGTGAGGCATTATTATTAGAAAAGGATCCGACGTTAAGTAATGGACGCAAACTGTATATTGAAAGTTACGGTTGCCAGATGAATTTTTCGGATAGTGAGATTGTTGCTTCTATTTTGTTGGATAAGGGATTTGAAACAACCAAGAATTATCAGGAAGCGGATGTGGTTTTTATTAATACCTGTTCAATCCGCGAAAATGCAGAACAGCGTGTGCGCAATCGTCTAAAGGAATTTGAAGCTGCTAAAGCAAAAAATCCTGGAATGATCGTTGGTGTGCTGGGGTGTATGGCGGAGCGTTTGAAATCGAAATTCTTAGAGGAAGAGAAGTTGGTTGATGTCGTTGTAGGGCCAGATGCTTATCGCGATCTACCAAATTTGATTGATAAGGTTGACGATGGAGCTAAAGCTGTAAACGTTTTGTTATCTAGAGAGGAAACGTATGCCGATATTAATCCAGTCCGTTTGAATTCAAATGGTGTAACAGCTTTTATTTCGATTATGCGTGGCTGCGACAACATGTGTTCTTTCTGTGTTGTTCCTTTTACACGTGGACGTGAACGTAGCCGTGATCCACAATCTATCGTGAAGGAGGCCCAAGATCTCTTTAATGCAGGTTATAAGGAGGTTACGTTGTTGGGACAAAATGTGGATTCCTACAAATATACTGCTCCAGTAGCTGAAGGGGAGGAACCGGGTGAAACTATAACATTTGCTCGTTTGCTTACGATGGTTGCTGAAATCAGCCCGCTTTTACGTATTCGCTTCTCTACTTCCCATCCAAAAGATATTACAGATGAAGTTTTATATGCAATAGCTTCGCATGAAAACATCTGTAATTATATTCACTTGCCAGTTCAATCTGGAAATTCCCGGGTATTGGAATTGATGAATCGTACCTATGACCGTGAATGGTATATGGAACGTGTGGATGCCATCCGCCGTATTATTCCTGAATGTGCTATTTCTACCGATGTTATTACAGGTTTCTGTACTGAAACAGAAGAGGAGCATCAGGAAACATTATCTATGATGGATTATGTCAAATACGATTTCGCCTATATGTTTGCTTACTCGGAAAGGCCAGGTACTTTGGCTGCAAAAAGATACGCAGATGATATTCCAGAGGATGTAAAAAAACGTCGTTTAACAGAAGTTATCAATAAACAGCGCGATCATAGCTTATATCGTTATCAACATTTTGTTGGCAAAGTATGTAAAGTGCTTGTCGAGGGATTTTCAAAAAGGTCTGAGTTCGATTTTTGCGGTCGTAATGATCAAAATGCATTGGTGGTATTTCCAATTGATCCTCGATTTAAACAAGGTGATTATGTGAATGTACTTATCGAGTCATGTACTTCTGCGACATTATTGGGAAAGATTGTTGATTAAGAAAACTTAGATTGTTTTATTTCCAACTGGAAATTTATGGATAACCAAGATATAAAGAATAGATTTGGAATTATCGGTAATTCGCCTTTGTTGAACCGTGCTATCGATATTGCACGACAAGTGGCTCCAACTGATATCTCCGTATTAATACAGGGTGAAAGTGGGAGTGGTAAAGAAGTTTTTTCGCATATTATCCATCAATTAAGCTCCCGTAAGCATGGCCCTTTTATTGCGGTCAATTGTGGAGCTATACCAGAGGGGACCATTGACTCCGAGTTGTTTGGTCACGAAAAAGGTTCTTTTACGGGTGCCCATGAAGCCAGGAAGGGATATTTTGAAGTTGTTGATGGTGGAACAATCTTTCTGGATGAAGTGGGTGAGTTGCCTTTGGGGACACAAGCGAGATTATTACGCGTATTGGAATCAGGGGAATATATACGGGTAGGGTCATCCAAGGTACAGAAGACAAATGTGCGGGTGGTTGCTGCGACAAATGTGAATGTGTTTGAAGCCGTACAAAAAGGTAAATTTCGTGAAGATCTTTATTATCGCTTAAATACTGTGCCCTTGCGTGTGCCGTCTTTACGTGAAAGACCTGAAGATATCAACTTATTATTTCGCAAGTTTATTGTGGACTTTTCTGAGAAATACCGTACACCTGGCGTTCAATTGACAGAAGATGCACAGAATATGCTACGCAACTATAGCTGGCCCGGAAACGTGCGTCAACTGAAAAATGTTGCGGAACAAATCGCTGTTTTGGAGAAAGAACGCATTGTTGATGCATATACACTTCAAAATTATCTACCCAATGAATCCCGAACGAGTTTGCCAGCGGTCGTTCCTTCAAATAATGGTGGAAAAGAGGATTTTTCAGAAAGAGATTTGCTGTATAAAGTCTTATTTGATATGAAGAAGGATATGGTTGATCTGAAAAAACTGGTGGTTGAATTAATTCAGAAAGGTGTCGATTCTAACACATTTGATCAAAATTCTCCCTACATTAATCAATTGTATCAGGAGATTGAACCACAATTGAAAGCAGATCCAGAAAATTATAATACAACCCCAACGCTAACGATACATTCTCCGGCAAATCCGACCAATGTATTAAAAAATCCTGTTGCACAGGATGAATATCTTCAGGATGCTCAAGAAGTTGAGGAATCTTTATCGCTTGTCGATAAAGAGTCTGATCTGATCAAGAAAGCACTGAAAAAGCACCGTGGTAAACGTAAAGCTGCTGCGCAGGAGTTGGGAATTTCTGAAAGAACTTTGTACAGAAAAATTAAAGACTTAAATTTAGATTAAGGTTTACAGATGTTGTCAAGAAAAATTTTATATGCTTTTCTCACCACAATCTTTTTGTTTGTAATGAATAGTTGTGGGGTAAAATATGGATTTACTGGTGGATCCATTCCTGAGGGAATGAAAACAGTCAATATTCAATATTTCGAAAATATAGCTCCTTTGGTTTATCCGACGTTAAGTCAGAATTTTACGGAGGCACTGAAAGAGCGTATCCGTAACCAATCTCGATTGAGTCAGGTGAATCAAGACGGTGATGCTACCTTTGAAGGATTTATTACAGAGTATTCGATAAGTCCGGCAGCTGTTGAAGCCGGGACAGATCGTGCAGCTATGAATAGATTGACTATTACAATCAAGGTTGCCTATCATAATAAAATTAATCCGAAGGATGATTTTGAACAGCCTTTTACGCGATTTAAAGAGTTTGCAGGAAATCTTCAAAGTGCACAAGAAGAGACCTTGGGTAAAGAAATTATTCAAATGTTAACTGAGGATATATACAATAAAGCGTTTGCTAATTGGTAATTCTATTTCCAAGATGAATCTTAATATATCATTATCCAATAACGAGCTTTTTTTTCAAGCAATCAATCATCCGGACACTGTGGCGGAAGATGTTGTTTTAGCATTGATTGAGAAATATCCGTACGCCCAAAGCCTGCGATTTGTTTATGAACGTAAAGTTTTTGGCAAGCATAGTTCAGTTCAGAATTTATCGTCTACTCTGCTCTATGCATCTTCTCCGAGTTGGTTGTATGAATTTATGCATTGTAAATCGGCGGCAGAGCCTGATGCAATAATGCCTTCAGATGAATTTCTAGTGGATGGAGCACTTCGCGACGATGATGGGATTGTCGAAATTGAAGCTGAAAGCGAAATTGTTGCTGAACCAGTTTTATCCAAGGTGGAAGTTGATGAATTGGATCGTTTGATTCAAGCGGGGGTTGCAAAAGATTATTTTCGGTCAAGCGATCAGCAGCAAGAAATTATTGCCGATTCAGAGGAGTCTGCACTAGTAGCACCTGTTCTATCGGAATCTGTTGCCGAAATAATGGATGATGGTCAAGAACGTGTTTCGGTCTATGATGATGATACCATGCCATACAGTTTCTTATGGTGGTTGCATAAGACGAGATTAGAATATGCTGATACCTATCAGCCCTATGTTAAATCCCCATTAGGGCCAATGAAGCCCTCCAATGACGATATTGCTAAAATTCATGAGAAACTAGAAACTCAGCTACTCGATCAACAGATCCGGGAGAATATTTTTCATTTACAATCGCCTGAAGCAAAGTTGAGTGATGAGGTTAAAACGACAATCTCTTTTCAAATACCGCGTAAAACTGATGAGGTGATCGAAAAGTTTATTCGTGAGGAGCCTATGATTCAGCCTTTACAAGCGGAAAAATTAGACTTGGAGAATAAAGCTAGGAAAAGTTCGGAAGATCAACATACACTTGTTACCGAAACGCTCGCAAAGATCTATGTGGAACAAGGCTTATATCCAAAAGCAATAGAGGTTTACAAAAAATTAGTTTTGAAATATCCAGAAAAAAATGCTTACTTTGCGGCACGCATAACAGAATTAGAAAAGAAATTAAATTAATAACATAAAGAGATGCAAGGATTATTAATCGGTCTAATCATATTAGCTAGTATTATTTTAGCGTTTTTGGTTTTAATCCAAAATCCAAAAGGAGGTGGTTTGTCATCTGGTTTTTCAGGTGGAACAAATCTTATGGGAGTAAAACGTACAGGTGACTTTTTGGAAAAAGGTACTTGGATCATGGTTATTGCCATTATGGTATTTAGCTTAGGTGTAAATATTATTGGCACATCACCAAGTACATCTAAAGGTGGATTGGGCGGTCAAATTGAAGCGCCTAAACAACAAGGTCCATTGAATTTGGGTACTGGACAACAACCTACTGGTACTCCTGCGGGACAAGGGCAAGCTGCTCCGGCTCAATCGCAAGAAAAGGCCCCAGTGACTACACCGGCAACAAAACCAGCAGAAGAAGCTAAGAAATAGTTATCAATAAAGAATTATGAGCCCCGTTTGTTTCACAGACGGGGCTTTTTTATGTTGTGTATTTTGTCTAACGCCGACCTGTACCGTTAAATTTATCTGGATGTCGGTCGACGGAAGTAAGACTGGCAGGCCAGGAATGACAGTGTGACAGCAAAATGAATTTTTGTCGATGGGGATATTAACTTTTCTGTGAAAAATTGTCTTATAAGCTGCTTTATTTACAATTGGCATAAAAGATGATGGGTTTATAACGATTATAACATAAAAATAAATTCAATAACAGATAAAAAGTAAATTAATTATGGCATTAAGTATCAAACCTATCGGAGACAGAGTAGTAGTAGAAGCTGCTCCAGCAGAAGAAAAAACAGCTTCAGGGTTGTATATCCCCGATACAGCAAAAGAAAAACCATCTCAAGGTACAGTAGTTGCTGTAGGTACAGGTAAAGTTGACGAACCGTTAACTGTGAAAGTTGGTGACAAAGTATTATACGGAAAATACGCAGGTACTGAAATTACTTACGAAGGAAAAGAGTACTTAATTATGCGTGAGTCTGATATTTACGCGGTTATCTAATTAATAAGAAGAGATTATTTAAAAAGAGCTTACTGGCTCAATTAAGAATTCAATAGGTTATTTTAATGAAGCTTTAAAATTAGACGGATTAAAGATAGAATTTATTTGCAGTTCAATACTAACGTCTGATTATGCTTCTTGGAAATACTAAATACTCATAAAAAAATGGCAAAACAAGTAAAATATAACGTTGAGGCTCGCGAGGCCCTTAAAAAAGGTGTAGATACTTTAGCGAATGCAGTTAAAGTAACATTAGGTCCTAAAGGACGTAACGTAATTATTGAGAAAAAATTTGGTGCTCCAGTAATTACTAAAGATGGTGTTTCGGTAGCGAAAGAAATCGAATTGAAAGACGCTTTAGAAAATATGGGTGCACAAATGGTAAAAGAAGTAGCTTCCAAAACGGCTGATCAAGCTGGTGATGGTACTACAACTGCTACTGTATTAGCACAAGCAATCGTTGCTCCAGGTATCAAATCTGTTGCGGCTGGAGCTAATCCAATGGATCTAAAACGTGGTATTGACAAAGCTGTTGCAACTGTTGTTGCTAACTTGAAATCTCAATCTCAAGAAGTTGGTCAAGACAATAATAAAATTAAACAAGTTGCTACTATTTCAGCGAACAATGACGAAGTAATTGGTGCTTTGATCGCTCAAGCAATGGAAAAAGTAGGTAACGACGGTGTTATCACTGTTGAAGAGGCAAAAGGTACTGAAACAGAAGTAAAAACTGTGGAAGGTATGCAATTTGACCGTGGTTATTTATCGCCATATTTTGTGACAAATTCTGACAAAATGGAAGCGGAACTAGATAACCCATACATCTTGATCTACGACAAGAAAATCAGTAACATGAAAGAATTGTTGCCTATCTTGGAGAAACAAGTTCAAACTGGTAAACCATTATTGATCATTGCTGAAGACTTAGATGGTGAGGCACTTGCAACATTAGTTGTTAATAAAATCCGTGGTTCGTTGAAAGTTGCAGCTGTTAAAGCTCCAGGTTTCGGTGACCGTCGTAAAGCAATGTTAGAAGATATCGCTATCTTAACTGGTGGTACTGTTATCTCTGAAGAAAGAGGTTTCAAATTAGAGAATGCTGAGTTATCTTACTTGGGTCAAGCTGAAAAAGTTCAAGTTGACAAAGATAACACAACTATTATCAATGGTTCTGGTAATGTAGAGGATATCAAAGCACGCGTTGCTCAAATCCGTTCACAAATCGAAACAACAACTTCTGATTACGATCGTGAAAAACTACAAGAACGTCTGGCAAAATTGTCAGGTGGTGTAGCTGTGTTATATGTAGGTGCGACTACTGAGGTTGAAATGAAAGAGAAAAAAGACCGTGTTGATGATGCTTTACATGCAACTCGTGCAGCTGTTGAAGAAGGTATTATCGCTGGTGGTGGTGTTGCATTCATTCGCTCAACTGAAGCCTTGGTAAACCTTAAAGGTGACAACGAAGATGAGCAAATCGGTATTGACATCATTAAACGCGCTATCGAAGAGCCATTACGTCAGATCTGTAATAACGCTGGTATTGAAGGTGCAGTAATCGTTCAAAAAGTGAAAGAAGGAACTGCAGATTTCGGTTACAACGCACGTACAGACCGTTACGAGAACTTAATCGCTGCTGGTGTAATTGATCCAACTAAAGTATCTCGTGTAGCATTGGAAAATGCAGCTTCAGTTGCTTCAATGTTATTGACTACCGAGTGTGTCTTAGCTGACGAAGCTGAAGAAAACCCTGTAGGTGCTGGTGCTCCTCCAATGGGTGGCGGTATGGGTGGAATGATGTAAGATTCATCCTTATAAAAAAAACCTGTTATCTTAGATAACAGGTTTTTTTATGCCTTGTACTTAATGACGCCTTCTGTATTTCTCGTAATAATGATCGTATTCTCGAGGTGAATAATTACGTTTAGTACCCCATTCCTGCAGCTCGTCATTAAAAAAATGTAACCAATATTGACGAAATCCTGAGGCTGAATCTACTGGATTTTCAAGTTGAGGAGTATTATATTCGTATATTTCTAAGATGCCTTCCTGATACTTCTTAGCAGCCACAATAGCGTCTGGTTTTCCAAGTTTTTGAATAACTTGTGCTTTGGTCATACCAACTTGTATCTTTGTAAGATCAGGCCCTTGAAGTATTTTGCAGTTTGAAAATAAAATCAACGTAAATATGGTCGCTAATGTTGCTCTGAAAATCCTGTTGTAGTTCCTTTGAATCATAATATGTTGTTTCTTGTAAGATAGGGATTGCATCAAATAGTTTAATCATTTTTAATCTAATAACCTTTCGCTGTATCGTCTCCACGTGGGTCGGCTCCTGTCTGTAATTTACCATTTGGTAATACAAGTATATTCTCCACACGGCCGATTGCCCCTCTCGGATTTATCGTATAGCCATCTTTTGTCAATTGGCCACGTAAATTGGAATTGATAGCGTTATTTTCGACATCAATGCGATCAGGAAGCCATTGATGATGAAATCTTGGCAGGCTCACAGCAGATTGTGCATTTTGTCGGAAGTCAATAACGTTGAGGATAGTCTGAAAAACAGAGGTAATGATGGTTGATCCCCCCGGGGTTCCCACAACCATGAATAGTTTGCCATCTTTTTCTACAATAGTGGGTGTCATTGAGCTGAGCATTCTTTTGCCGGGCTGAATCTCGTTCGCTTTTTCCCCTGTAAGCCCATACATGTTTGGGACACCGGTCTTCACAGAGAAATCATCCATTTCATTGTTTAGGAGAAAACCTGCGCCGGCCACAAATACTCCCGAGCCATAAGAATCATTGAGTGTTGTTGTAATGGATACTGCATTCCCTTGCTCGTCTACGATATTGAAATGTGTCGTTTGTTCACTTTCATAGCCAGGAATGACATCTGCATTGACATCTTTGCTTAATGTCGCTTTACGGAAATTGAATGAATTGAGTTTATGTGCATTTGAGCTGGAGTCAATAAGCTGTTGGACGGGTACCCTAATAAAATCAGGATCTCCTAAATATTTGGCCCGATTGGCATATACATAGCGTTCAGCTTCGACCATGACACGAATGGTTGAATCGGTTTGAAAGCCCCAGCGTTGAAGTGGAAACTGTTCGACTGATTTGAGCAAGGCCAAAAGAGATGTTCCCCCACTCGAAGGCGGCGGCATGGAAATAACTTTGTGCCCCCTGTAATTTGTGGAAATTGGGGTACGCCAAATTGCCTGATAATCCAGTAAATCTTGATGATTGATAATGCCTTTCCCTTTGTCCATTTCGGCAACAATTAAGTCGGCCGTTTTACCTTTATAGAAGCCGTCTCGCCCTTCTATTGCGATTCTTTCCAGCGTTTTCGCGAGTTCCTCCTGGATAAATGGGTCAGCTGTTTTCCAAGCTGTGGTTTTGATAATTGCAGCACCAGAGGGATTCAGCTTGACAAAACGATCTTTATGGCTTTCAAACTCATTGGCTTGTCGTTGACTGATTTTAAAACCTGTTCTGGCGAGCTGTATTGCTGGGAGTACGAGATCTTTCCATTGCAACTTGCCATACTTTCTGTGTGCTTCCCACATACCGGCAACAGACCCAGGGATGCCTGAGGCCAATTGACTGTAAAGACTCAACTCAGGAATAACATTACCTTGGGCATCGAGATACATATCCCGGGATGCTTTTTGAGGAGCTTTCTCACGAAAATCTAGGGCATCTAAATTACCCCGATGATCGCGATAGAGCATAAAGCCGCCGCCGCCAATATTTCCTGCATTTGGATAAACAACTGCCAAAGCAAATTGCACGGCAACTGCAGCATCTATTGCATTTCCACCTTGTTTTAAAATCTTTACGCCGACTTCTGAAGCCAAAGGATACGCTGTGACTACGGCAGCCTTATTAAAAGTACTGGCCTGCTCGACCTTAGAATTTAGCTGTTGTTTTGTCGCACAAGAGGCAAGGCATATGCTCGCTATGAGCGAATAGGTTATGAATTTATACATCGTATTCGATTTAAAACTTTAAATATTATCTCAAAGAGTTGTACAAACAATACTATCTCCAATTATTTAAGTTTTTCGTTGTTTTTATGGCGGTCGGCATCCCGAATTGATTTCTTTTGAAGATTTTGTTCCAGAGCTTCTGTTAGATCAATTCCCGTTTGATTGGCAAGACACATCAAAACGAATAATACATCGGCCATTTCATCTGCTAAATTGACTTCTTTGTCTGATTTTTTGAAAGATTGCTCTCCGTATTGTCGAGCCATTATTCGGGCAACCTCACCGACTTCTTCCATGAGTATGGCGGTGTTTGTCAGTTCGTTGAAATAACGTACTCCGGTACTATTGATCCATTTGTCAATAACCTCTTGTGCTTCTTTAATTGTCATCTTTTTCAATAAAAAATTAAAAGTTGTCCTTATCTTTTGTATCCATGACGATGGTAACTGGACCATCATTCAGTAGGTCGATTTTCATATCTGCTCCGAATATGCCAAGTTGAACCTCTTTTTGGAGCAATTGACTTAACAATAAAGCCATCTCTTCATACATTGGTTTGGCTTTATCCGGTCTTGCTGCTCTGATAAAAGAAGGTCTGTTTCCTTTTTTTGTTTGAGCAAAGAGGGTGAATTGTGAGATGAGTAAGATATTTCCGTCTATGTCCTGTATCGATTTATTCATCAGGCCCTGTTCATCCTCGAAGATGCGTAAGTTGATGAATTTCTGTCCTAACCATTTCAGATCTTCTGTTGTGTCAGCTTCTTCAACTCCTAATAAAATCATTAAACCCTTCTGGATCTTGCCTGTAATCTGATTATCTACCGTACAAGAGGCGTTTTTCACTCGTTGTATAACTGCGCGCATAATGAAAAGTATAAAACCAAAGGTAAAAATTCCGATTGTTAAACACGATGTAATGTGCAATTTATCCGCCATATTAAATAAAAAACGTCTCTTGCTTCCTCAGGAAAAAAGAGACGTTTTTTTATTTAAATAAATTGTTTCTAAAATTTGAAATTCAAGCCCAATAGGAAATTTGTTGGTGCTTGTGGGAAATAGAAATTATAATATTTTCTGGTATCACCTTCCATCCAACCGAAGGTGTAGCCATTGGCTTCGTACTTTTCGTTTAAGATGTTGTTGACCTGTAAAGTTGCACTGATGTTTTTGATACCTAATGCTGTAAAGCTATAGTTTGCTAACAGATTGTTGACAAAATAAGAAGAAATGCTCCTCTCTTTCGCCGATGAATTATCTAGATATTGTGTTCCTACAAATTTGGATAGAAGAGAGAATGTAAGTGACGTTATCGGACTATAAGAAAAATTACTTGACAAAATCGTTCCCGGAGATAAAGCAATGTTTGTTTTTGAATAAAATATCCTTGTATCACCGATTACCTCTTCAAAGTCTTTAATTTTATTTTGGCTGAAACTAGCTGTTGCTTTCCAGTTGAACTGTTTGCTGATGTTCCATGATCCATCGAATTCAAGCCCCATTCTATAGCTATCTTTGACATTTTGTCGAATTGGAGAGCCAGTATCACTGATTTCGCCTGTTGGGATCAACTGATCTTTGTAAAACATGCCATATCCATTCAATCCGATGTTGAATTTTTCATTTGTAAAACGATAGCCAAATTCGATGTCCTGCATTTTTTCCGGGGTAGGGTCTGGTAAGGCGCTATTTTTCTCTATAAAATCCTTGCGAACAGGTTCTTTTTGTGCAAAGGCATAAGAAGCGTATACATTTGAATGGTCATTTAGCAAATAAGTTGCACCAGCTTTAGGGTTCAAGAAATTAAACTTAGGATGATAATTATAATTTTTCACCTTATCATCATCACCATACATGTGGTAATCTACATTCCGATATTGAATATCGGCCATTAATATCCACTTGTCTAGTTTGTAATCGACCTTTAAGAAATTACTGAAATCATTTTTTTGTGATTTCCCGAAGTAATATTTGTCGTCAAGAAAACCGGTTGATGCATATTGTGCCCAAATCACCTGGCCATAATGTTTTCCTTTGTATTGATTATAAGCTCCACCCCAAGTAATTTCAAGCTGATCATTCGGTCTGTAATTTAGGGCATAGGTCACGCCATAAAAATAATTATCAAGCCATCTCCTACGGACGAGATCTGTTTTTTGTATGGTATCTTTACCAATGATGACGTTAGGCAAACCGTATTTACTTAGTTTATCTCCCGGTCTCATTTCTTCATAGTAACCATAACCTCTTGTATAGTGTAAGGCTGTATTGAGTGTCAATTTGTCGTTCAGGATATTGGTATAATGAAGTTGATGATGTTTCTGCGTATAATTATCTGTTTGATTTTGATACGTATATAGATTATAATTCCGGCCAGCGTTCATGAAACGATCCTTCTCTGCGTCCGAGATTTCGAGTGCATTATCAGCATAGTCATCCATGCGCGATCGATCGCCAGTAATCAATGGTTCAGGAACGCCATTCCAGGCTTGATATGTCTTTTCTTTTCCCCAGAATACAATTCCTTTTAAAATATGTTTCTTGCCATAATAGCCTCCGTCCACATAGAAAGACTGTAAGTCTGAACTACCTCTCTCGATATAACCATCGCTACTGATTCGAGATAATCTGGCATTGAAGGCAAATTTGTCGTTAATTAGTCCGGTACCTACCTTGACTGTATTTTTCCAGGTATTGTAGGAGCCAAATGAATTGTTGAGTTCTGCGTAAGGGGGTTCGACTAAAGTATTGGACTGAATATTTAATGAGGCTCCAAATGATCCGGCACCATTCGTCGAAGTCCCAATACCACGCTGAACTTGGATGCTCTCAGTAGAAGAGGCAAAGTCGGGAAGGTTTACAAAAAATGAACCCATGCTCTCCGCATCATTTAAAGGGATTCCATTTAATGTTACGTTGATTCGTTGATTATCCGATCCCCTGATTGTCATTCCGGTATAACCTATGCCTGCACCGGCATCGGAATTGACCTGCACGGATGGAGTCTGATTTAAAAGGAATGGGATATCCTGGCCGAGGTTGTTACGCGTTATTTCTTCTTTGGAGATGTTTTTAAAGGTTGTAGGAGCATTTCTTTTGGCACGGGTAGATTGAACAAGCACCTCTTCCATTTGAATTGTACTAGGTTCTAACGCTACCGTAAGCTCCAAATTGTCTTTAACATCCACATTTTGGCTCCATGTTTTATATCCAAGAGAAGATACCTGGATCTGGTGCTTACCTGTATTGATACGATATAGTTTAATCAGCCCATTTTTGTCCGATTGGCCAGCAAAGGATGCTTGTCCATCTATAGATATGGAAACATACTGTAAGGGGGTCTGATTGGTATTGTCTACAGCTTTAATTGTCAGATTTTGTTGCGCAATGGCAATTTGGCTTGAAATAGTAGCTAAGGAGCTACAAATCAAAAATTTGATCATGGTAATGTATTTTGTTTGAGTTAAACAAATCATAGCAAGGGGTTACTACGACCGCACTATTTAACTAACCTCTCCCTACGCCAGCATTATCTGGATCAGGTGTACAGAATTTAATCTGTTGGGTATAATCTCAGCCTTTATTTGTGTTCCTGACAAAACAAGGCACCCCTATTCGATGCTGCGAATATATAAATTTAAAATTGAAATGAAGTATAAAGAAGTAATTTATGACAAATGAAAAAGAGCGGATTTGCGGTATTATTTCTTTTTGGTTAAAAATTTGTGCAAATTGTTGTTTTTGGTATTTATTGTTCTTTTTAGGTACCTTGGCATGAATTTTTCTACTAAAGGTATGTATTCATACAGGTCAAAAAAATTTAGTTACTAAATTGATAGTGAGGAGATAAAATGTTAAAATATTTAAGCGCTAATTATATTCTGCCGATTACTTCAATGCCAATAAAAGACGGTATTGTTTCGGTAGATGAGGAGGGGGTAATTCAAGGTATCTATGACCCAACTTCATTTACACCTTCAGATAAAACGAAGGTTGAGAGATATGAAGGAGTGATAATTCCAGGTTTTATCAATGCACATTGCCACATTGAATTGTCGCATATGAAAGGTATTGTTCCTAAAGGTACGGGGCTTCCGAGCTTTCTCAGTAAGGTGATGACAACGCGGTCGGCATCGATGAAAAAAATAGATGACGCTATGGCCAAAGCCGATCGAGATATGTACGAAAATGGTATTGTCGCAGTCGGAGATCACGCCAACACTGATAATTCTTCAAAATTGAAGGAAGATTCACAGATATTATATCACACATTTGTGGAGGTGCTCGGAATTGAACCTGAAGAAGCTGACTTTAAGTTAAAGGAGGCTAAATCGTTGACCCAAGAGTTTAGGAATGGGCATGTATCCATTACTCCGCACGCTCCCTATTCTTGTTCGAAGGTCCTTTTTAAAAAATTCAAGAAGATGGTTCCGGAAACAAATATTATCAGTATTCACAATCAAGAAAGTGAAGAGGAGAATAAACTGTTCCGTTATAAAATGGGTGAGTTCTTGGACTTTTATAAAAGTATAGGAAAAAATGCTGATGCGATTAAGGCGCAGGCAAGAAATTCGATTCAGTCTTATCTTCCTTATTTGCCTTATCCAAATAAATTATTGTTGGTTCATAACACCTATACCTCTCTTAAAGATTTGGATTTCGTAGAACGTATGGATCGTGATGTGATGTGGTGTCTCTGTCCAAAGGCCAACCTTTATATTGAGGGAACATTGCCAAAGGTTCAGAATTTTATGAATGCCGGACAGCGTTTAGTAATCGGAACGGACAGTTTAGCTTCAAACGATACATTGTCCATTTTGGAGGAGCTAAAGGTATTGCATGCGCACTTTGAGGATCTGGATTTCTTGCAGACTATTCAATGGGCTACAATCAATGGTGCTATCGCGTTGAACATTGAGGATGAATTTGGCTCCCTTGAAGTGGGTAAAAAACCTGGGATTGTGTTGTTGCAAGGTATGGAACACATGCGCCTAAATGAAGATGTTAAGGTAAAACGTTTAGCGTAGTATTTAATTCCCCAAAACTTCTGTACTTTTGCTCTTATTGAACCGTCCATGACTATAATAACGAAACTATAGTCATGGTAAGTTCCATCTGACCGATGGAAGAAAAAATAAGTTACAGATGAAACATTTGAATATTTCAATAAGAGGTAAAGTACAGGGTGTCTTTTTTAGATTGACAACCAAGGCGGTTGCAGATCAAGTCGGTGTTAGAGGCTTTGTTGTCAATTTAAAAGATGGTTCTGTCTATATAGAGGGCGAGGGCGACGATTTTGCGCTAGATTCACTATTGGAGTTCTGCCAAGAAGGACCCGAGGGTGCAATCGTTGAAAGTGTTGAGGTAAAGGAAGGCGAAATGAAGGGCTTCTCCAATTTTGAAGTAGTTAAAAGAGTTCAATCTTAAGTCTTTTCCGCCTTGTCAGTACTTAAAAAATTCGCCGGACAGACCATGATTTATGGCCTGAGTACGATTATAGCCCGTATGCTGTATTTCGTCATGACGCCATTGTATGTCCTCAAATATCCACCTGCGTCCTACGGAATATTTACTCATATGTACGCCTGGGCATCCATGATCAATGCCGTTTTGGCATTTGGTATGGAAACAACTTTTTTTAGGTTTCTCCAAAAAGTCGAAGAAAAGGATAAAAAGCAGGTTTTCAATAACAGTTTTATCGTCATTGCCTCTTTGGCAACATTATTTTTTATTACGGCCATAGTCTTTGCTGGCACTATTGGTAGCTGGTTGAATAAGGGAACTTACAATGCCGATTACGAGAGCTATGTGAAGTATTTCGCCCTCATATTGGCATTGGATGCTTTAGCTATTGTTCCTTTTGCGAAATTGAGATCGGAGGGAAGGCCTATTCGATTTGGTGCTATTAAATTGGCCAACATCGGTATTATGGTTATGCTTAACCTATTCTTTATTGCGCTAGTTCCCTATCTGATAAAAGATGGTGGTGCTTTGGGCACTTGGTGTTCCGGTTGGTATAGAAATGAATGGATAGGTTATATATTTATTTCTAATATTGTGGCAAGTGCAGCAACCTTTCTATTGCTCCTGCCTGAAATGAAAGGGTTTTATTTTAAACCCGAAAAGCAGCTAATCTTAAAGATGCTATCGTATAGCTTTCCGATTTTAATTGCCAATATTTCTTATATCATCAACGAAAATTTAGATAAAATTGTGTTGCCAATCTACCTGCCTAAGGATATTGGTGATCGCGATTTGGGGATCTATGGAGCCGTTGGAAAATTAGCGATGTTTCTGAGCATTTTTGTTCAGGCTTTTCGATTGGGTGCCGAACCATTTTTCTTTTCTTATGCAAAAAATGCTAATGCAAAGAAGACCTATGCGTTGATTATGGAATATTTCGTAATTGCCATGATGTTAGTTATGCTGGGGATTACAGCGAATATTGACTGGCTGAAGTATTTTATTAAAGGAAATGTGGAAACTCGTGACTTATATTGGTCTGGACTTTTCATCGTTCCGCTATTACTATTCAATTATGTGCTGCTGGGAATCTATATGAATCTTTCGGTATGGTATAAGCTTTCTGACCAAACGCGGTACGCTTTGTATATTTCATTGGTAGGCGCAGGAATAACTGTCGTTGCGAATTATTATCTGATTCCTAGATACAGTTATGTTGGAGCATCAATAGTCACATTTTTAGCCTACTTTTCTATGGTGGTGCTATCTTATGTATGGGGACAAAAACATTATCCTATACCTTATAAATTGGGCAAGATCCTGATATATATAATTGTAGGAATATGTTTCTCCTATCTATCCTATTTTGTATTTAATCATAATACCTTCGTTGGTAATGGGCTTTTGATTGCTTACATTGGAGGTGTATTTCTGATGGAAAGAAATCACCTCAAGCGATTCATAAAGAAAGACGCTTAAACGAAAAAAGGTCGTGCTAATGTTAACTTAGCAGACCTTTTTCTTTATAAATCGTAGACTTCAGGATTATACCATTTCTGCCGAGAAATTGTGTTCAATTTCATGAAGTACCTCAAGAATCTCTGCCTGGCTTTGAAGGCTAACCAATTTCATTCGGTGTTCTTTAAAGTTGGGGATTCCTTTGAAGTAATTCGCATAATGCCTGCGCATTTCAAAAATACCCAATTTGTCACCTTTCCATTCAATGGATTTGTTCAGATGTGTTCTGCAAACCTCGACACGTTCGGCAATAGTTGGTCCTTCTAAACGCTCACCAGTATTGAAAAAATGTTTTATTTCTCTAAAGATCCAGGGGTATCCGATTGCTGCACGGCCAATCATAATGCCATCCACTTCAAACTCCTGCCGCCATGCCGCAGCTTTTTCGACAGAGTCTACATCGCCATTGCCAAAAATTGGAATCTTGATGCGCGGATTGCGTTTGATATCACGAATCATAGACCAGTCCGCCTGACCTTTATACAGCTGCGCGCGCGTACGTCCATGAATCGCAAGTGCTTTGATCCCCACATCTTGTAACCTTTCGGCAACTTCGTATACATTTTTTGTGTTGTCATCCCAGCCAAGACGTGTTTTCACCGTTACGGGTAGATCCGTAGCCTCAACGACAGCTTTTGTCATTGCAACCATTTTATCGATGTCCTGTAGCAGGGATGAACCAGCTCCTTTACAGACTACTTTTTTAACTGGACAGCCGTAATTGATGTCGATTAAATTAGGCCCTGCTTTTGTGCAGATCTCAGCAGATTGACGCATACTTTCAATATCTCCACCAAAGATCTGAATGCCAATAGGACGTTCATATTCAAAAATATCAAGTTTTTGAATTGACTTTGCAGCATCCCGAATTAAGCCTTCCGAGGAAATAAATTCAGTATACATTAAATCAACACCATTCTGTTTGCACACATAGCGAAACGGAGGATCACTTACATCCTCCATCGGAGCTAATAACAATGGGAATTTACCCAAATCAATATTTTCACCAATCTTGACCGACATCTTCGATAATTTTTTACAAAGGTACAAAATTTGGCATTAGTATAAAGTTAGCTAACTGTCACGAGTTTAGAGCCGATTTTTGATCTCTTCAGATCCTGTCGAACGTTGACCGTTCGAATCGCTAACCCCGCCAAATTCAGAGTTAAGTGAAAGTATAGTCTTCCTAACGTCAGGGTTTGATTTCCTTATATTTCTTTTACAAATTCTTTGATAGCTTGTCCAGGATCGGCTGTCTTCATGAAATTTTCACCAATTAAAAATCCTTGGAATCCAGCTCTTTTTAGAGCTTTAATTGTCGAAGGATCAGATATACCGCTCTCAGACACTTTAATATATTCTGTTGGTATTTTGTTCAGGAGATCATAAGAATGCTGAATGTCGACAGAAAAATCTTTAAGGTTTCTATTATTGACACCAATTGCGTCAATGTCATCGAAAAGATTATCCAACAGTTCCTGTTCGTTGTGCACCTCAAGTAAAACATTTAAACCCAATTGGTGTGCATAGGCTGCAAATTCCTGTATTTCCTCCTTTTTCAGACATGCTGCAATTAAGAGGATGATATCTGCTCCATAAGCTTTCGCTTCGGTGATCTGATATTTATCCACGATGAATTCTTTTCTTAAGATAGGAATGCTAATAGCCTCGCGTGCTTTCGATAGATCTTCTAAATTGCCTTTGAAAAATTCGCTATCAGTAAGAACCGAGACTGCCGAAGCACCTGCCTCCTCGTATGCCTTTACAACATCTTCCACTGCTGAAGTACTATTGATGTCTCCTTTTGATGGCGATGCTCTTTTGTATTCCGCTATAATTCCTGTTTTTTCAGGATCAAGAATAGATTCTCTCAACGATAGACAAGCCACACTGAAATAGGGATAGTTTAATAGTTCCTCAAAAGGAACTAAAGCTTTTGCTTTTTCTACTTCTATTTTTTTTCGTTCAATGATTTTATCAAGTATAGTCATTTTTTTAGATGTTAGATTCCCAACCAGTTTTCAATTAATTTTTTACCATTTGTGGTCAATACCGACTCTGGGTGGAACTGCATTCCCCTTACATCGTATTCGGTATGGGTTAAGGCCATAATGATGCCATTCTCGTCGGTTGCCGTTACCTTGAGGCTAGCTGGTAGGGTGTCTTTGTTTACAGCCCAAGAATGGTAGCGTCCAATTTTGGAATCTTTTGGGAAGTCCCGAAACAATTTCTCTGACTCATCAACAACAGAAATATTTGTTGCTACGCCATGCAAAGGTTTTTCCATATTGAATAGTGTACCACCAAAGACTTCTGCAATAGCCTGTTGGCCTAAGCAAATACCCAATATACTTTTATGTGGAGCGTAGGTACGGATAACATCAAGTAATAATCCAGCTTCTTCTGGAATACCTGGGCCCGGCGAAAGAAGTATTTTATCGAAAGCATCAATATCTTCCAGTTTAAATTTATCATTTCTCCATACAACATATTCTTGATCTAATTCCTGTAACAAATGGACCAAGTTGTAGGTGAACGAATCGTAGTTGTCTATAACGACTATTTTATTGTTGCTCATAACCTTTTGCTATAAAATCTTGATTAATATAATTTTCAATTTCCTGGAATATGGACTGAATAAATTCGATTGGCAAATGAAATCTTTTTGCCAGTAGGACATAATTACTGTCCAGGTTCCGAATGATATTCTGCTCTTCGTTTTGCTCATCCTCGAAGGACTTGCCTTTGCCGATATAGGTTTTTCGTAATGCCAATAGCTCAACGATGCGGTTGTCAATGGTGTCTACCGAATCATGGATATGTTGCTTGTTGACACAGTATTCCAATGGTCTGATCATAATGTTTCTGCTAATTGTAATGCTTTTCGTAGCGCAGCAATTTTGTTATTTACTTCTTGTAGCTCCATTTCGGGGTCTGAATCTAATACGATACCGCCACCGGCCTGATAATGTAAGGTGTTTTGCTTACTTAGGAAGGACCGGATCATAATGGCATGATTAAAGTCTCCGTTAAAACCCATGAATCCGATTGCACCCGAATAAAATGAGCGTTGTAATCCTTCATAACGATCAATCAATGTCAACGCCATATGTTTTGGAGCACCTGAAAGCGTACCCGCAGGATATGTATCACCTACGATGTCAAATGGGTTGATATTATCTTTTAATGTGCCCGTTACTTTGGAGACCAAGTGGATAATATGCGAGTAATATTGTGGTTCCATGTAGGACTCAACTTTAACTTGGGTGCAATGTCTACTTAAGTCATTGCGGGCAAGATCGACGAGCATAACATGTTCGGAAGTCTCTTTTGGGTCTTCTTTGAGCTTGGTGGCTATCTTTTGATCTTCCTCCATGTTACCTGTCCGTTTGAATGTTCCTGCGATAGGGAAAATCGTCGCTTGTTTCCCGTGGATACGCAGTTGAGCCTCAGGCGATGATCCGAAAAGTTTAAAGTCACCATAATCAAAATAGAAAAGATAGGGCGAAGGGTTGATGGAGCGGAGCGCACGATAGACATTGAATTCATCACCGGAGAACGGTGTCTTAAAGCCTCTGGATGGAACGATCTGGAATACATCACCACGTTGGATATGCTCTTTCATCTTCTTAACCAACTGACGGTGTTCTTCATCGGTACGATTGGAGCTTTCCTCGCCAGCTAGTTTGAAGGTATATTCAGGGAAGTTTTTGTTCTGAATAAGGAACTGCATTCTTTCAAGTTCTGATTCTTCGTCATCCAGCAGATGTTCAAAAATATAGAGTTGATTACGGAAGTGGTCGATGGCAATGACATATTTGTAAACATGATATTGCATAAACGGTATTTTCCGTGCCGGATCTACCGTTGTTGTTAGTTTGATGTCCTCAAAGTGTTCAATACAATCGAAGGTGAAGTAACCAAATAGGCCATTGGAGATCAAGTTAAGTTCAGCAATTGTATGATCTTCGAAGGAATTCCTAAAATCGGAAACTTCTTGACGTAATTCGATTTCGTGCGCATTTTTTACGATACGTTCTCTACCCGGATAAGTGAGCGTCAGCTCTTTCTCATCGAGCTGGATTCCGGCAATTGGTTGACAACAGATGTAACTGATGTTGTTGTCGCGACTATGGTAGTCGGAGCTTTCCAGTAACAATGAGTTTGGAAAGATATCTCTTAGGCGAAGATAGATGCTCACTGGTGTAGTTGTATCCGCGAGCAACTTTCTGGTTTTTGTTTTGAATGTATACTTCATTTTTTGTGTCTTATCTTCTTGTTGTAAACTATGCATAAAAAAACCCCGATACTGGTCAGCATCGGGGTTGGAATTTCCATAAATGGTTTTGGTTGATTATGAAATATTATGACAATACCAATTAGTTCCCGATGCTTATTGCTTCAGGCCACCACCAATTTGTATTTGTATATCTTCGTGTCATTATTACACAAATTTATAAAAAAAAAATAAATAAGCAAACTTTTTGTGACAAAAAAACAAAAATTCACCTTATTTCTTAATCATTTAATAAATCAGGACGTCTTTCTTGCGTTCTTTTTAACTGTTGTTCATCTTTCCATGCAGCGATTTTTGCCTCATGACCACTAAGGAGAATATCAGGTACTTTGTGGCCTTTCCAGTCTGCAGGGCGTGTATAGATAGGCGCATCTAGTAATCCATCCTGAAAAGAATCTGAAAGCGCGGATGTCTCATCCGACAAAACTCCGGGAATCAGACGGATAACAGCATCTGTAACAATCGCCGCTGGAAGCTCACCTCCGGACAGTACATAATCACCGACTGAGATCTCTTTTGTTACATAAATATCACGGATACGTTGATCTATTCCCTTGTAATGCCCACAGAGAATCATCATATTTCTTTTTGTAGATAATCCATTCGCAATATCCTGATTGAATGTTTCACCGTCGGGAGTCATGTAAATGATCTCATCGTATTCCCGTTCAGCTTGCAATTGCTCTATACACTTGGCAAAGGGTTCTATTTGAAGGACCATGCCCGATCCGCCCCCGTACGGATAATCATCGACACTTTTGTGTTTATTTGTTGAATAGTCTCTTAAATTGTGGACATATATTTCAGCCAAGCCTTTGTTCTTTGCTCGTTGCAAAATAGAGTGTGCAAATGGACTTTCCAAGAGGTCAGGTAAGACCGTAATAATATCAAAACGCATGGGGCAAAGATACACAAAAATGCACCATTGTCTATTTATAAGATTGATTCGCTTATCTTTGTGCCAAAATTAAGTGTATATACAGTGATTGACGTAAATAATATTTCTGTTTCCTTTGGGGGAACAACTCTTTTTTCAGATGTATCTTTCTCCATCAATGAGAATGATAAAATCGCATTGATGGGTAAAAATGGTGCCGGTAAATCCACCTTACTGAAAATTATCGCTGGAGTGGGTAAACCTACTACAGGTAATGTTGCTGGTCCGAAAGATGCCATTATAGCCTATTTACCGCAACATTTGTTAACAGAGGATAACGTGACTGTTTTTGAAGAAACATCAAAGGCTTTCGAAGAAGTCTATGGTATGCGTGATGAGTTGGAAAACCTGAATGAGCAATTAAATATCCGTACAGACTATGAGTCTGACGATTATATGCAATTGATCGAACGTGTATCCGAATTAAGTGAAAAGTTCTATTCGATTGAGGAAGTTAACTATGATGCAGAAGTTGAAAAGGTCCTGAAGGGGCTCGGTTTTGAGCGTTCGGATTTTACAAGACAGACTTCTGAGTTTTCCGGTGGTTGGCGGATGCGTATCGAATTAGCTAAAATATTATTGAAAAAGCCCGATTTGATTTTATTGGATGAGCCAACCAACCACATGGATATCGAGAGTATCCAATGGCTGGAAGATTTCTTGGTCAATTCGGCTAAAGCAGTTATCGTTATTTCGCACGACAGAGCATTTGTCGACAATATCACCAATCGGACCATCGAGGTGACGATGGGAAGGATTTATGATTATCGTGCCAAGTATAGTCATTACTTGGAATTACGTCAGGAGCGTCGCCAGCATCAGCTAAAAGCGTATGAAGAGCAGCAACGCTTTATTGCGGACAATCAGGAGTTTATCGATCGTTTCAGAGGTACCTATTCTAAAACATTGCAGGTGCAATCACGTGTAAAGATGCTGGAGAAATTGGAAATCATTGAGATAGACGAGGTAGATACTTCTGCACTGCGTCTTAAATTCCCACCATCCCCGCGCTCAGGTCAATATCCTGTTATCGTTGAGGATCTAACCAAGGTTTATGATGAACACGTCGTATTTCAAAAAGCAAATATGGTCATCGAACGTGGTGAAAAGGTCGCTTTTGTCGGGAAGAACGGTGAGGGTAAATCGACCATGATCAAAGCAATTATGGGGGAAATCGATTTCGAAGGTACGCTGAAAGTAGGGCACAATGCAAAAATTGGGTACTTTGCACAAAATCAGGCCGCATTACTTGATGGAGAGATGACCGTTTTTGATACCATTGATCAAATCGCTGTAGGTGAAGTGCGTGTTAAAATGAAAGATCTCTTGGGTGCTTTTATGTTTAGTGGTGATGACACGACGAAAAAGGTGAAGGTATTATCTGGAGGAGAGCGAACTCGTCTGGCCATGATAAAACTTCTTTTGGAGCCAGTGAATGTATTGATTCTCGATGAGCCTACCAACCATTTGGACATGAAGACCAAAGATATTATCAAAGATGCCTTAAAGGATTTTGATGGTACGTTGATCCTTGTTTCACACGACCGTGACTTTTTGGACGGCTTGGCTGAGAAAGTCTTTGAATTCGGAAATAAACGCGTACGGGAGCATTTTGAAGATATTAAAGGTTTCTTGGAATACAAGAAGATGAGTAGCTTGAAGGATATTGAACGTTAGCATCTAAATAAACGTAGTATAAAACCCGGTAGGGGACTCAGTTTTAAAAAGCGGCTTTTATATCAAAAAGCCGCTTTTTTGCGTTTTAAACAATGATTAAATCGAATCTTCAAGCTTTTGTCCCTTAATCCCAAAGCGTGTGAAAGATACCTTCCCGATCAATACCACTACTCCGAGTCCAACTATTCCAAAATCGTAGTTATTCTTTTTATCTATGCTTATCGTTTAATACCGTTTTTCTAAGTTGATATTTACCGTTTATGTTGATACTATGAAAGACAATTATCAGCAGATCGGTATGCGGCGCTTTTCTCGCTCCAATTAGTTTGCTGGTATTGAGCCTTTTGTTGTAAACCAACAGATAATCCGTATATTGAGCTCTCCTAAACATCAATTTTATTTATGATCATTGGATTAGACATTGGGACATCATCTGCGAAAGCTGTTGCATTTGACTACGAAGGTAACATCTTGTCGCAGCATAGCATATCTTATCCTATATTAAACCCGTCGGAAGGCTGGTACGAGCAAGATCCGGAGATTGTTTATGCGGCATGTATTGAGTCTGTTCGGTATGTAATGATTAGCTTAAGGCAATCTCGTGCTGAGATACCGAAACCCGTATGTATTTCGGTGAGCAGTGCTATGCACGGACTGATCGCTGTTGACTCGGCGGGGCAGCCACTTAGCAATTGCATTATATGGGCAGATCGCAGAAGTGAGCATATTGCGGTTGCCTTGGAGGCAAGTGAGGCGGGCAGGCTGCTTTATCAGCAGACGGGTACACCAATACATCCCATGTCTTTGCTTTGCAAATTAATGTGGATAAAGTCCAACGATCAAAAATTATTTGCGCAGTCGCACAAGTTTATCGGTATCAAAGAATTTCTTTTTTACCGGCTCTTTGGAGTTTACGTAGTCGATCATTCCATCGCATCTGCAACTGGGCTTTTCGACATACATCACCTAACATGGTCTGATCAGGCGTTAAGCTTGGCAGGTATATCGGAAGAGCAACTAGCATCTCCAGTTCCGGTCGATTATATTTTAAATATGCCTAGCCAAAAAATTGCGGCCTTGATGCAGATCCCTGAAGATACCCCTTTTGTTATAGGTGGTAGCGATGGCTGTTTGGCTAATCTCGGGGTAGGGGCTATAAGTCCCGGAGTGGCTTCGGTAACAATCGGTACCAGTGGGGCTATTCGCGTAGCAAGTTCGCAGGCAAATCAAGAAAAAAAACAGAGACTATTTACATATCTACTTAGACCAAATGAATATATAATTGGTGGTGCGGTTAACAATGGCGGTGTATTACGCAACTGGTTTCGAGACAACTTTTTGTGCGAATTTACCCAAATGGAAGCAGATGGAGATCCTTCTGCGTCGTTAAATGCTTTGGTCGACTCCGTCGTTCCCGGGGCGGAAGGCTTGATATTCTTGCCCTATCTAACTGGTGAACGGGCACCACATTGGAATTCCAATGCAAAAGGCGTTTATTTTGGAATACAGTTGCATCATGGCAGGGCGCACTTTGCACGTGCCATGATGGAAGGGATGTTGTTTGCAATTTACAGTGTAGGACTCGCCTTAGAGGAGAACACCGGTCCCATTCATACGATCTTTGCAAGCGGCGGCTTAGCGCGTTCATCGTTGTTGGTGCAGATGCTTGCAGACATTTTCAATAAACCTGTATTTACCAAAAATACAGTAGAAAGCTCTGCTTGGGGAGCAGCATTGATAGGCTTGGAAGCCTTGGGTATACAGGGAGGTGGTCCTACTATAAAAATCAAACAAACGGAAGGAAAGCAAGATACCGAGCACTGTTATAAACCGAGTGCGGAGAATCACGCTGTATATGTTAGAAACTTCCAAAAATTTGAACGCCTGTACCATTTATTGGAAGCGGAGTTTTAACTAGATATAAATCATTATGCCTCTAATCATCGTTATTTTGGGAGTAGCTTTACTACTTCTTTTAGTCACTGTCGTCAGGTTAAACACGATCTTTTCATTACTGATAACCTCCGTTGCGGTCGGTTTTGCGATGAATATGAGTGCCGTCGATATCCTTAAATCTGTTGAAACTGGAGTGAGTACCACTATGGGCCAGTTGGCACTATTGTTGGCTTTCGGGGCTCTACTGGGGAAATTGATGGCGGAAGGTGGTGCTGCAGAAAAGATTACAACGGTGCTAACTGCTGTATTTGGCAAAAAGAACTTACCTTGGGCAATGGTTCTCACGGGCTTTTTAGTAGGAATTCCCTTATTCTACAATGTCGGTTTTATCGTCTTAGTACCATTCGTTTTCATGGTATGTGCTTCCAATAAAATGCCATTGCTTTACGTCGCCATTCCGTTGCTGGCAGCGCTGTCCGTGACACACGGTTATTTGCCTCCACATCCGGGAGCTACGGCCATAGCGCTTACCTACAAAGCGGATATAGGTTTAACAATGGTGTATGGCATTATTGTGGCAATTCCTGCCATAATTATCGGTGGACCGCTCTTTGGCAGGATGCTTAAGCGTATTCCGACCAACCCACCCACTGAGTTTTTTCCTGAACACAATCAAGCAGATCGAAAAGAGCTTCCCGGATTTGCAATTAGTATATTTACGGGGCTTTTTCCAATAATTTTAATTGCTTTTGGTTCATTTTCCCATCTAATATTTCCAGAAGGCTCCTCTTGGCTGAAGGCACTACGTTTCTTGGGTGACCCGGTGGTGGCTTTAATGATTGCATCGCTAATGGCGATGTACACAATGGGTATCCGCCAAGGCAAAAGTTTGCGGCAGCAGTCAGCAAGTGTGGAAGAAGCAATCCGCGGGATAATGATGATCCTTTTTATCATTGCAGCATCAGGCGCTTTCAAGCAAATTTTGGTAGATAGTGGTGTAGCGAATTACATCGCTGACCTAACCGCAGACCTGAGCTTGTCGCCTCTTGTGCTTGCATGGTTAATAGCCGGTATCATTCGCCTAGTTATCGGTTCGGCTAGTGTTGCTGGGCTCACGGCAGCGGGCATTATGCTTCCCATTGTGCAGGGAGGAGAGGTTACTCCTGAATTAATGGTGCTAGCGACGGGAGCGGGTAGTCTCATGTTCTCACACGTCAACGATCCGGGGTTTTGGATGTTTAAATCTTATTTTGGAGTGAGCATGAAGGATACGTTTCGCTCATGGACGGTGATGGAAACGCTCGTTTCTGTTATTGGGTTGATCGGTGTCTTGATTTTACACTGGCTTGGTCATTGACAGCGAATGGGAAAGTTTCATATTGCTAGGATACATTAATAGGACAGAGCGTCTTAAACGAATATTAAATTATATAGGCCCATAATCGGTTGATTATGGGCTTTTTTTTGATGAAAACCTTTGTTTGGTTTTTTTTTTCTTAATATCGTGACAATGAGCCAAATTTTGTTGTTCTAAAACTATGCAGAGATTACATCGTTTTTATATTTTTTTTATTGATTTGGGTAGGAAGCTGCCTCCCCGGGCTGTCAGCTTTCGGGCAAATTATCGCCTATACCGTCGACAATTTGCCAAGCCCCAAATTACAGGGACAGGATTATTTTGTCTCCAATCCTGATGGGATTCTATCCTCGGGTACAGTGGCCGAATTAGATGGCTTATCGACGCAGATTGAGGCTGCTACAAAAGGTGAATTTGCAATCGTTGTTGTGAATGATTATGTTGGCGACAGTGATTTCGAATTTGCCTTAAAATTATTCAATACCTGGGGTATCGGTAAGAAGGAAAGTAACAATGGGCTTTTGTTGTTTATTGCTAAAGACCGACATGAATACCGTTTTATTACAGGGTATGGTATGGAAAGTATTTTGCCCGATGCCTATTTAAAACGTATTGGAGAAAAATATCTCGTACCCAATTTTAGGAATGAAGATTACGACCGCGGTGTTAAGGAGGCCGCAGAATTTATTAAGACAATACTTACCTCACCGGATAGTAAGGCCGAGCTGGAACGCTTGATGCCAGAGGCAACGCCGGTCTGGAGCTTTAAAAGTCCTATTCTGCGAAATTCACTGTTGGTTTTAGGTTTATTTGCGATCTGTTATATCTGGTTGGGCGAAGTGACGCGAGCGATCAAAGGAAAGTTGACCAAAAAAAGTAAATATTTTCCGCCTTTAGTCAGTGGATGTGGCTGTATGGGGATATTAATGTTTATCTCGGTGTTTATCTGTGCATTTGCCCTCAATAATTTTGAGAAGGTCTATCAGTGGAAAAATCTACCTTATTTTATAGTTGTTTTTGGTAGTATTACCCTGGCGATGAAATACAATGCAAGCCGCACGCAAATTGTTAATTCCTATCAGGATGAGGAAAATATTCAAAGGGCTCTACGTAAATTTCGTGTCTGGGGTTTGGTTCCGCTATTACTGAGTCCATTGGCACTATTTGATCTCATTGGATTAAACAAGCGCATTCGGAAGAATCAACTTCGATTGATGCCGCCAGATCAATCTGGTCGTTGGTTGCGCATGAATAAGGATGATGTATCTACCCGTGAAAGTGCGTACCTGGATAAGGGGCAGCTTTTGGAGGAAAAAATCGGTAGTCGTTCGTATGAAATCTGGATAGATCAGGCGACCAATGAAACAAAGCTGGTTCCCTGGGACGAGAATGTTGGGTTCAGTGAATGTTCTGCATGTCATTATAGAACTTTTGAGACTGGACGTACCAAGACGATACGTGCAGCAACTTATAGTTCGCAGGGATTGGAGGAACGCTTTGACTTATGTAAGAATTGTGGACATCGGGTATCTCATGGTGAACACTCGACTCCAGTTAAAGTGCGCTCAACATCGAGTAGCTCTGGTGGAGGATCTAGCAGTAGTGGTGGCGGTGGAAGCTTTGGCGGCGGATCTTCTGGTGGGGGTGGTGCCGGTGGAAGATGGTAATCGGTAATTTAGGGCAAAAAAAAAAGGTTTCCAAACGGGGAGAATGAAAACCTTAAATAACCAATTATAAACCTAAATTATGATGACACAAATATAGTGTATATATTACACTATGCAAATTTTTTTTTAAAAAAAATGAAAAAATAAATTACAGCTAGCGCGAGATGATTTCTGTTTATAAATTAAAACCAAAATTTCAGCAGTTGCTGATGCCGATCTTGAACTTTTTACATAGAAAAAAGGTAACGGCAAACCAGATCACGATCGGATCTATTGTATTGTCTTTGATCATTGCTTTACTGTTTTGGTATGCTGATCGTTTCCCGATTTTCTTTTTGGCCCTGCCAATCGGATTGTTATTACGAATGGCCTTGAATGCCTTAGATGGCATGATGGCACGACTTTTTAATCAGACTAGCAAGACGGGCGAAGTCTTGAACGAAGTCGGAGATATTGTTTCGGATGTCGTGCTATTTTTTCCTTTGCTGAAGTTTCATCCAGAAAGCATATATCTTATCGTCGCTTTTATCGTATTAAGTGTTGTGAATGAATTTTGTGGATTGATCGGGAAGGTGATTGCCAATGATCGTCGTTACGATGGGCCGATGGGTAAAAGTGATCGTGCTTTGCTGTTGGGGGTATATGGAATTTTAGCATTATTGCATATTTCAATGGTTACTGTTTCAGGTTATATTTTTGGTGTTTTGTGCTTACTCTTACTTTTGAGTTCGGTAACTCGATTGAGAAAGGCTTTGGCGCATGGCTGATGCCAATAGCAAGTTCGCAGATGTTCCTGTTCGTGTTAGAAGCTGGGGTTATATTGTCTTGGTGTTGGCGGTTGCCTTCGTTCCACCAACAATATCACCCTTGTTTGTGGCCTGGATAACCTTTCAAGGGATGCGCGAGTTTGCTCGTATGTTTATCCCTGAATGTAAGACGCAACCATTGGTTTTTCTTTGCATGGCATTGTTGCAAGCGTTGCTCCTATACTTTTGTTCCTATCGAGAATATCTATTGTTGGCTAGCTTCTTGTGTTTGGTGACTGCTTTGTTTTTCAAATATGGTTTAAAGGTTAAGAAGGGAGCAGTATTTGGACTATTTTTGGGCGCGGTAGCTTGTTTGCTTGCATTTAGCCATTTAGCTTTTATCCGATCCATTAAAGTGGATGGCAACCCGTTCCTAGGACTAAAATTAATCGGATATATTGTTGTGTTAACGGAACTGAATGACGTCTTTCAATACCTGATGGGTAAGTTTTTTGGCAAACGTAAAATCGTTCCGCGTATTAGTCCAAATAAGACAATTGCGGGATGTGTGGGCGGTATCAGCTTAACAATTATATTGAGTAATTTATTGGGCTATTTTTTACTGCCATTTCAGAATTTTCTATACTTTTCGTTGTTCGGTTTGTTTTTCGGTATTTTGGGATTCTGGGGAGATGTCCTTTTTTCCTATCTGAAAAGAAAGACAGGAGTGAAAGATACTGGGGCATTAATTCCTGGGCATGGTGGATTATTGGATCGTATCGATAGTCTGATCTTCAATGCGCCCCTGTTTTATGCTTTGATTATCCTGTTGTTGGGGAATTAATAGGATTTGATGAATGTGGTAGTGAGAAGGCTAACTAAAATTTCAATCTGATGGCTTATCAACGTGCTGTTTTATTTTCGGGGGGTGGAACTCGGTTCAGTCTATATCTTGGTATGTACGCTGCGCTGGATGAGCTGGGCTTAAAGCCAGATCTGCTTATCGCGAGCTGCGGTGGTTCAATGGCAGTGGCTGTTATACAGGCCTTTGCTACACATGAAGCTCGCAAGTCCTATCTGCAATCAGACGAGTTTTATCAGTTTTTCCTACATCATCGGCTTACAGAACAGCGTCGTTTGGGGAGGCTGGGCGTGTATGTTTTGAAAAAACAGTTTAATAAGAAACGGGCACCCTTTATTGAGGACGTTTTTAATCGCTATCTCGTCCATATGGAACAGGATCTTTCCTTACTATTGCCTACATTGGATAGACCATTCTCAACAGCAATTCCAGCACTTGTGGTCGGCGCTAAAGTGCTGTTCAGTCCGTCTGAAGTTGGGCAGCGGCGTGGGGACCGGAAACTATATCAAAAGATATTGATGGGAACTCAGGATGTATTGGCAAACGTGCCCGTTGAGGCAATAGGAATTTCGGCTAGTAATTACGAGCATAGTGCAGTGGCTAAAGCGGTTCATTTGAGTGCTGAGTTTTCTATGCTACAGGCGGCCCGTATTTCGATGTCCGATATGTTTTATATTGAACCTGTATGCTCCAATAAAACCTATTATACGGGTGGAGCAATTGATCTTGTACCAATGGAGCTAGCAAAGTCGCTTGCTCAAAACATCATATGTGAGCGAAAACAACCTTATAAACCGCAAGAAGAAGCGTTGGTTCGGGCAGTATTAGGCTTTAGCGGAAATAAACGATTAACAGATTTGGAACAGCAGTTTCCTTATGCACATTGGATTGATACACAGAATGCCGCGGAACAATTAGCTGGGAAATACTGTAAAAAAGGAATTGATTGGTCTAAATTTGAAGTTACGCTGTCTTTCCCGATTGATCAACAAGAATTTGCTGAAGCGATGGAAGCGCAATGGAACTATGGCTATGAGGTGACATTAAATTCATTGAAATGAAAGTATTTATTGCCGGTGGTACAAGTGGAATAGGCCTTGCTTTGGCCAAGCGTTATCTTGAGGAAGGAGCAGAGGTAGCGGTATGTGGACGTGATCTGACGAAAATGTCAGCCTATCCTTGGGGACATAGCATCAGAAGTTTTGAAGTCGATGTATGTCAATTGAGCAGCCTGCAAAATGCCGTCAGTTCATTTTGTGCACGTATGCCTTTAGACCTCTTTATCAATTGTACAGGGAGTTACGCGGATGACGTTGCTCAACAAATAAGCTATCAGGAGGCGGTGGCTATGCTCCAGGTCAATATGATGGGTACTTTAAATTGTTTTGAAGCGGCGAGAACTGCTATGCAAGGTCAGTCGGAAGGACAAATTGCAATCGTTGCATCAGTTTCGGGAACGCTCCATTTTCCCAATTCAAGCCTATATAGTAAGACAAAGCGTGCTGCAATCCAAGTGGCTGATGCGTATCGTAGGGCACTTTGTCCGTATGGAATTTCGGTTACTGTTATTGCTCCGGGCTATGTTGATACGGATAAACTGCGAGCCCTCAATAAGCAAGATTTGTCTAAAAAACCATTCTTAATCCCTGTAGACGATGCAGCACAGCGTATAATGACAGCTATCGAACAGAAGAAGAAGCAAGTCGTTTTTCCGAAGCGTATGAAGTGGTTGATGGCATCTCTGGGACTACTTCCAAATATTGTGTTGAATAAAATTATGTCAAGGAAGGCCAAATGGATGAAAAACGACTGAAAAATAGGGGGCTGCAATTTGCTGTCTTCCTTTATTGTGCGCTATTTTTCCAGTTGACTTATTCTGCTGCTGCGGTCCATGCTGCAAATCAGACTACTGTATCTTCGTTTGTGTTTCCTTTTGAACACTTTATGCCTTTCGTTTCTTGGATGATTATCCCCTACATGAGTAGCGGTTTGTTCTTCGCTTTGGTTCCTTTCTGTTGTCGAAGTCGAGAAGAGCTTTGGGTCTATACGAAGCGTTTCAGTTTCATTACCATCGTCTCTATTTGTTGTTTTTTTATTTTTCCCTTGCGATTTTCCTTTGATAGGCCTAGTGTTGAGAATCCAATTTTTAAACTTTTCTTCGCTTTTTTAAGTAAGCATGACTCTCCATTTAATCAAGCCCCTTCGCTGCATGTGGCGTATGCATGTCTGTTTTGGTCTGTGCTCGGTAGGCAGCTAAAAGGCTGGACACGCTGGATAGTGGGGATTTGGTTGCTATTCATGGGAATTGCTACACTCACTGTTTATCAGCACCATCTGGTGGATGTGTTGACCGCGATGATTCTGGCTCATGTCGGATTTGTCCTATTCCCATCTCCATCGGTATTGCTTCATGACAGCGCATCATCTACACTAAAGGCGGGGGAGTTGCCCTTTTTGCCCGGGACCGAAAAGATGAAATTAGACGAAAGGGCGAAATTAGACTTGGAGGCCGAAGTTTGTCGTAGAAACCAAGGAATTGGCTACGTTTACTACGCCATCGGCTGGTGTTTGCTGTTACTGGCATTGTGGGGCGGGACTCATGCATTTGGATTATATCTTTTGTGTTGGCCATCCTTAGTCTGTATTGCGGTAGGAAGAAATTATGTTATCAATAATCCAACGTTTCTGAAAAATGAAGAAGGTTGGATACCCGGCTTTAAGAAATTGTTTTATAGCCCATACCAATGGATTTATTGGTTGTTGTGGCGATTCGTAAGACGTCGTAATAAATCATCATTGCTTGAGATTTTACCACGTTGTTATGTAGGCCCGAGGACGACAGCAGAAGATATCCGTGTGCTTGGTCTGAATAAGCATCTGGTTGTTTTTGACCTGGCTGCAGAATTGGAAGAAATAGCGATCCTACATGTACAGGAAAACTATCATTCATTTCCATTGTTGGATATAGCGGCAATTACGCTGGCTGATGCCGAAAGGATATTGGCTGCGCTCGTCATCCGTTATCAGCAATTGAAGCGAGGTGAAAATATGATTATACATTGCACAATGGGCTACAACAGGAGTATGATTTTTGCTGTTCTATTGTCACAAAAAATATTATCTTTAGATTTAATGGATGCTATAGATTTGGTTAAATCTCATAATAAGCATCTTGTGTTGCATAAACATACACTTCAGTTGATGGAGGTGCTAGTCGAGAGAAATAGCTAGACAGTCATTTGCATGATCTTTGTTGTTAAATATGCTATTTGATATTAGTCAATAAAATTATACATGAAATCAGGTTACTTCAAGAGTTTTGATCAAGGGGAGTTATTATATCGCGTTTGGAATTATCAGGCCGGACAGCGGGCATTGATCGTACTGCACCGTGGGCATGAGCATTCGGAACGTCTGCAGGAGATGGCTACGGATCCACAGTTTGCCGATCATTCAATCTTTGCATTTGATTTGCGCGGACATGGTTATACGAAAGAACCAGTTTCACCAATCTTTATGGATTATGTACGGGATTTAGATAGTTTCGTTCATTATATAGGCCGTGAATATTTGGTTGATCCGAAAGACATTTTCGTTATCGCCAATAGTATTGCAGGAGTTGTTGTCAGTGCCTGGGTACATGATTTTGCTCCTAAAGTCGCAGGTATTGCATTGTTGGCACCTGCATTTGAAATTAAATTATATGTGCCCTTGGCAAATCAGATGATTGCTTTGGGAACAAAGCTAAAAAAAGATCTGATTATCCAGAGTTATGTCAAATCTAACGTGTTGACTCACGATATAGACCAGCAGAAGGCTTACGATGCCGATCCTTTGATTTCCAAATCTATCAATGGCGCTTTGTTGGTTGATCTATTAAAAGCTGGCGAGCGTATCGTTGAAGACGCTGCGGCGATTGATATTCCTGTGATTGTCCTTTCTGCTGAAAAAGATTATGTGGTCAAAAATTCGATACAGAAAAAATTCTTTGTGACAATTGCTTCAAAGTTGAAGACCTTTATTACATTACGTAATTTCTACCATGGGATTCTATTTGAAACAAACCGGCAGAAGGTGTACCAGTATCTGCGAAATTTTATCGACAAGGCCTATGCCCGACAAAGTCCTGAGCTGACGCTTGAACCCGATGAGTTTTCGGTGAAAGAGTATGAACAATTATACCATAAGTTACTTCCTGCGGGTGAAAAATTGAATTATGCGGTCCAGAAATGGGCATTGGGTAAAATAGGTTCCTTAAGTAAAGGAATGAATTTAGGCCTGCAGTTTGGATTTGATTCTGGGATATCGCTGGATTACGTCTATCGCAATGAATCGCAGGGTAAAAACCGCTTTGGCCGCATCCTCGACCGTGGTTATCTGGAGGCCATCGGCTGGAAAGGAATTCGCATTCGAAAACAACACTTGTTACAGTTGCTGGAAGAGCATATAACAAAAGTTAAAGCTGCTGGGAAAACCGTTAAGATATTGGACATTGCGGGTGGAACCGGAAATTACTTATTTGATATTAAAGAAAAATATCCCGAGGCCGAAATCGTGATTAATGAATTCCTGTTGTCAAATATTGCCGTAGGAGAGAAGATTATCCGTAGAAACGGATTGCAGGGAATACGATTTACCAACTATGATTGTTTTGATCCAGCTACCTATTCCAAACTGGAATTTGAGCCTAACATTGTTATTATCTCAGGTATTTTTGAACTTTTTGGTGACAATGAATTGGCAAGTAGGGCTGTAAAAGGTGCAACTTCGATTTGTGAAGAAAGCAGTCATTTGGTTTATACTGGACAGCCATGGCATCCACAGTTAAAGATGATTGCTTACGTGTTAAACAGTCATCAGAAAAAAGACTGGGTGATGCGCCGCCGTTCGCAGAAAGAATTAGACCGTCTGATGGCCTACAATGGAGTCGTTAAGGAGCGTATGCTAATCGACGACTTTGGCATATTTACAGTCTCTTCGGGGGCTGTGAAGGGCGGGTAATCGTAAAAGATTGAAAAGCTCATAGCTTAGTAGTATTTTCTTTAATCTTACTCTCAATATTTTTTAATCTTATAACAAACTCAATAAAAAGTCCCATTTCGGGAACTTTTTATTGAAATAGCTTTGATTTTGCTTATCTCAGTTTTTTTTTAAATGGAGGTAAGTAAAATGGATATCTGATTCTTATATTCTCTGATCTCCTGGATAATATGTTCCAAATTTCCATTGAAGTCTAGTAGCTGTCCGAATACCTTATCGTCTTTGGCCAATCCACCATGCTTATTGTCCTTACTGAATATTTCTTTTATAAAATATTTTATTTAAAAATTTTATAATTGTATAGAATATCTTTACATTTGTTTTAGATATAAAATAATTTTGAGTCTCGTGCTTCGGGTCGGTCTAGTAACATTTCGAATGCGTGAGAAAATTATAAACCAATATAAATTTTTATGATTATGAATAATGTTGTGAATGGTAGTGGTGGATTAAGAATTGAAAATAATGGGCCAGTTACCAAAAATGAAAATCAGAAAACAACGAACCATATCTATCTCCATCCTGGAGAGCGGAGCGGTGAATTTGAACGATGGATGCGTGAAATTGGCGGATTGCTCCAAATAGATCGAGAGTATTCTGCTTTAAAACCACTTTTAGATCTCATTGTCGCAGTTTTGGAGCCAAATCGGATTTTCCTGATACCACACCCTGCTATAGAAAAATACCAAGTTAAACCTTATGTAGAGATTATTTTGGTATTGGATGGCTGGGAATATGATTTAGATCGGAATGAACCGATCGTAAAAAGTGTTCTTGAGTTGGTGTGCTTGAAGCAGAGTACCCTCGTGTTTAATATCTTTTCGGGAGATCGATGGGAAGCAGAAATGGAAGACGGGTGCTATTACAATATTGCCCATTGTCGATCTAAATTTCTAGTGTTTTCGGGAAGTCCCTATCGTTTGGTAGAACCCGATGGGGAGTCTCTGGAAAATTTTAAAGATAATTTCTGGTCTAAGTTCAATAACAGGGTTAAGATAATCGAGCATTTTTTAGAAAAATGTAACACCCTGCTTTGTGATGAAGAAATTGTTGCGGATCTTGCCCATACCCTTTTATCGTCTTGTTTAAAACAGATTTACCGTTTGGTAATCGATACTTTTTCATTAAATGTTCCGAATTTAAATCGCCCATGTAAGGAACTTGAAGAAATGGCAGCGAGAGTACTACCACAATTACGGGGGCAGATCAAGAAAGATATTGATGCTTATATAAATTGGCGTGTAGCCGATTTTGAAGATTTAGATGAAGATACATTGCGTATGAAACGTCACATTCCGGATATGGTGGAACTTGAACGTTTATTGGACATTGCTAAAATAGCCTTCGCGCAGAAGATGGTCGTATTATTTGGTTCTAATGAAATAGTACAATAGAGTGCAAAACAATTATAGAAACGAAATATCATACTAAATATCCTGAGAAGGGTGATCATATCATCGAATGTCAGCAAGAAGAACTAAATGTATAGCCGAATGTTAAATATAGATTTGCTGTTTTCATTATATGTTCCTCAGTTAACGTGTTACCTTCGATTTCTAAAGACGATTGAATCGTTTTTATACGGTTCTTTTTTCGTAGCTCCGTACTGGGTTTATATAAATGAGCAGCATTAATTTCTCCTATTCTTTCTGAAATAGAACTAACTAATTTTAAAGTTTCACTTGTAATAATATACGGTGGTTTCATTATGATGATACTATCATTTGATACTATCAAAGATAATCATTGATCAACCTAAAAATAGCTAATGCTTAAAAAATATTTGACAGTACTCGTATCAGAAATACTGCTATTCCAGCTGAATAGATAGGTAAAGTCCACTGGAATAGCAATGTTAAATATTAGTTCTTATAAGCACGAATGGCCTGTATGATACCCTCTAGGTTTTCATTAAAGTCCTGCATTTGTGCAAACACCTTATCATCTTTGGCCAAACCACCATGTTTATTGTTCTTGCGGAAGATTTGTTTGATGTGTTCCCAGCGTTCTTGTTCCACATTGTTTATCAATCCAGCGAGTTCTTTCAATTTTAGAAGATTACTTTCTGTATCGGCAGTAAGGGTTTGTGACTCGCTTTCATAATGTGCGAGGAGAACCTGATCAATCTCCTCATCGTTCATCATGGGCACAACTTGCGCAACGAGCTTGCTCATATTCCGGTAGGATCCTTGCATTTTGAACGGCGGTTCTGTTCGGTAATTGTCCTGCATGGCCGCACTTTGAATATAATTTTGATTGACCTTGATAACAATATTTCGGATCTTTAAAACATGTTTTAATACCGTTATAAAATCATCGATATCTTGCTTCAGGTAATTGCCTTCTAAATCGGGAAGTTGATCTGCCACCGATTGCGCATAGTTCACTAAAGCATAGAAGTCGTTGAAGGATTTGCTTGCTATTTTCTCTAGGTAGCTGTTTTCAATCGCCGCATTTTCGATCAAGCTTAGATTGAATAGTGCTTCGGTATCACCGATCACATCCCCTAGATTGTAGACATCGGCACGGTTGGCAAGCATATCTGGAATCTGAAATTTGGACCCGCTTTCTGTATAGGGGTTTCCAGCCATTACGATGCAGAATCTTTTCCCGCGCAAATCATATGTTTTACTCTCGCCTTCAAAAATACCATCGATCTTACGTTGCCCGTCAGCCAATGAAATAAATTTCTGTAGAAATTCCGGATTCAAATGTTGGATATCATCGAGGTAGAGCATCACATTGTCGGCCATTTCGAAAGCAAGATTAATCTTCTTAAGTTCCTCACGTTCCCCGGAAGTTTTGGCCTCCACAGGATCAATCGAAGTAATGGAATGTCCAATTGTAGGTCCGTTGATTTTCACAAAATGTAATCCCATTGTTTTCGCGAGGTATTCCATCAATGTTGTCTTTCCGTAACCTGGTGGAGAAATGAGGAGAAGCATACCCATTCTGGCGGTACGTTTATTGTCGCCAGCTGCCCCAAGTTGTTTAGCCAGGTTATTTCCGATCAATGGAAAGTAAACCTCGTTGATCAACTTATTTCGGACAAAAGATGTTAAGACTTTTGGTTCAAATTCTCCGATTTTCAGCTCCTTGGCATATGTTTTTCCAAGCTGCTCCTTCAAAGAAGCGAATTCTTGAAAACGAGGGGCATTCAATTCGGTAAATGTCTTCAACCTACGCAGAAATTGATGGTATTGAATCTGTTCTTCTCCATTGTTCAAGATCGGATGATTTCCCTTTAATCCCTGGATGAGGGCATTGTCTTTGGCGATGATCAATTGGTATTCATCTTTTGGATAAAGAAGTGTGACTGCAGTTTCCTCAATGTACTTGTGGAAAGCCTGGTAGTCACTGTTCTCGTCGATAAAAGAATTTAGCCAATTTAAAGTCAAATAGAAACGGTCTACGAGGCTAAATTGTGTATGCTGAATATCTGCTTCAAAGAGTTTGAAACTCTTTTTGTTTTCCAATAGCCTGATGAAAGCCTTCTTCAGTTCATCCGATTGCTCACTGACGACAAACTTGCTGTAGCTTGTGAAAGTCTGGAAAAGATAGCTCGCGATCTCCTCTCCATTAATTGTCGAGCGATCCAAATGAGTGTCCCAATTGTTAAATAATTTTGTGAGTTCCTCAACGACAGATTGGTAGCGTGTGGAATTTGGAAATGCTTTTAATACGGCGTGTGTAGACTGAATCAACGCTTTCTGTTTTTCCTGTTGGTCTTGGGCCAGTGAATGCCAAAACAACTGCGCCATAGCACGCAAATGAGGATCGTAACGTAAAAGATCAAGCTTGCTGTCTAGCTGTTTGATGGTATCATAGATTACCAGGGCATCAAAATTATGCACTCCTTTGACATAACCTTCCGAATAACTTTGCTCGACAGTCTGATTGATAAACAGGTTGGCATCAAAATCGTGCTGTCCTTTAGAAGCAAGGAATGTTTTATAAGCGAGATATTCAGCTCGGTATACATCTTTGTTTTCGGAAATCAGTTCCTGATCCCAAATATCTCTAAAGTTTTCAATTTCGGAACCTTTGACTTTTTGATAGAAGCTCGTTCCGGTAAGATGGAAGTATATTTCGTCATTTTTGCGCAAGAGCGTTAAACTGAGTGACTGATTATTGACGGCAAATTTATGCTTACCAAGAGCAATAATGTTCTCTCCATCTACAAAAAGATCATTCTTGTCACGTAAAACGCGTAATGCATCCTCTTGAGATTTTTTGAGTAGGTTTTCAAGATTTTCAGCTTTTGAAACATCACTGAGCGTTTTCAGTTCTTGCACAAGTTGTCTGATTTTGTCAATCATCAAATCTGAAGCAAAGAAACTTAGGATTTCCTCACGCGTTGCAAATGTCTTTGACTTGTTTTCGATATTCTTTAATACACGAAGGCCAATTTGTTCGAGTGAAGAGCTTCGTTTGTTGATCTGTTCAACGATTTGCTCTCTGCGGGAATTAAATGCTTTGATGATTTCATCGCGCTTATCTGCTATCTTCAGGGCGAAGTCCTCAAATTCTGAGAACTTACTTTCAAGTTCTTCCAGTTGAACAATGACCTTGGTATAATACTCGTCTACTTTTTGTGTTGTCGTAGAGAGTTCAAGGTAGTTGGTGACAGACTGCTCCAGTAACGTAAGTTGGGCAGAAAATTCTGCAATGGCTTCCGTACTTTTTAATGAATTGAGTTTGCGTGTAAGCTGCGACCGGACTTCATTCAAGGAAGAGAAAATAACAGCTATCTTTTCGATGATTTTGGTGGTTTGAGTGGAGTCGTCGATTTTTAAACTGTTTAGAATATCGATCAACAGCTCCAGCTCGCTCGATATAGCCGAATTGGCTTCCTCGATCGCCTTGGCGTCATAGACTTTGATAATTGCAGCAACATTGTTTTTCTGTTGCTCCACTTTCTGCTCATAGGGGTGTAAAGCCTCGTCGCGAAGCAAGAAGGCAATTGTCTTTTCGGCGAGTTCGGTGGTGATTGACTGTAGTTTATCGAGTAAAGCATCGATGCGGACTACATCAATATATTTGACATTTTTGAGGTCAATGATTTCGCCCTGTAAACGACGTGAATCTGCCAGTTGATGAACAAGTTGATCAAGCTTCTCGACTACTGTACTATTGATGGAAAAGGTAAGCTCCTCCATTTTCTTCTCGGCACTGCTATTGAGCTCTGTGGCGTATTTACGTTGGGCTTGGACCTTAACAAATTCATCAATTGCTGTATTGGCGACCTCCTTGATCTGTGCGAGTGGCTGCCCAAGATTTGACAAGGCTTCATCCTTTATCCAAAAATAGGAGTCAAGTAGGACAGTCGATTTTTTGAGTATATCCTCGTAAAGACCTTCATAACTGTCTTCTTTGTTGATGAGCTGTATGACTTCTTGTGCCTCGGCCATGACTTGTACGATCTGTTTATTACCGACCTTATAAAGCGGATCTTCTTTTTTTAGCTCATTTTCTTTGAGTACCGCCATGTAAGGGGTTTCCCAGATCTGAACCTGATGATGTCGTGTTGCTTCAGCCTCTGTGCGGAAGTAAATTAAACTACCGTCTTTGAAAAGGGTGAAGCCATTGCAGATGATCGGAGTTTCGACATGCTGCTGAATGATGTTATAAGACAGTAAGATGTAGGTATTCGTTTCCTCCTGACAAAAGATATAGAGAAAGTCTTCGCCGTTTGGTGATGCTATGCGCCTAAGAAAACTAACCTGGTCAAACTGGACGTCAAAGATTTTATGGGTGCCATTCTGCAGGTAGTATCCGTTAGAAAAAATGATTCCTTGATTATCGGGCAGTAGAATGGCCGATTCATTCAGCGATTTAAGGTTTACTACTTCCTTTGTCCGCTGGTTAAAGACAAATGCACGGAAATCTTCTTGATACGGTTTAATACGAACGGCAATCAAATTGCCAAGGTCTGCATAGTAGTAATCCGCATCATCCAGTTGTTGGTCTGCGTTTGAAACTTTTTCGGAGAAGATTCCTTTTCCCGTATCGGTATTGTTTTCAATTTTAAAAGTAATATCGCCATTGATCGCTTCTATAAAGATCTTGTCCTTAATGGAAATGTGCGGGTGTTTTCCGAGGCGACGGTCTTCCAAGGTTGTTTTTGTCCAGTCAAACTCAAACTGATTAGGCAATTTAACCTCATGAATGCTGCGGTCGTCCTGATATTGGAGCGTTCCGTCTTTAATCAACCACTTGAATGCCTTCAGGTCAGCAGGATTTTTGCTGGTCTGAAAGACCATATAAAGATAGTTTTCCGTACGTCGAAACTTGGAAAAGATCGAGTCGCGATAGTATTTATATAAATTTTGATAATCGCCAATGAAATTAGGATCATTGATCAGATCGAGCGATTGTGGGATAAATTGATTGTTTTCGAACGTATATACACTGAAAACATCTTCGAGTTTAATTTCGGTACGTAACCCAAAATGGACGTTATAACCGAATATACATAGATTGTCCAGGGCTAAAATACCGCGAGCAACACAGTTATTTTCTGTGGTGATCCGTTGGTTGGCCTTGAGTATAAAACTTGTCGCATTAAAGACTTCCTTGCGGGCATTATTTAGTTGCTGGAGTTTGATAGAAAGCTCTTCTTTTTGTGTAAGAAGTCGCTTCCGAATAATCTCGTATGCACCTTGATCAAGGGAGTCGTTCTGATTTGTTACGTTTTCTTCTGGCATAAAACTGAGCTTTATCGACTTTGTATATGTGGTAGAATCATTATTTATTACCTGCAGTGATTATGAACATTATCTGCAGGTAATAATGGGTATTAATTACGACAGCTTTTTATTGGATATTCCCAAGTTTTTCGCTAATCCGAATAAAGAATTGATAAAGCTTTTGTCTTCGCCATTTTCAGCGTCAGTCGCCGCTTGTTGAAGTTTAATCAATGCTGCTGAAACTGTGAGGTTCTTTATATCGTTTGTGGAAATTCCATATTTATCGGCTAATCCACGCACCTTCTCTGCAAGGTCTCCTTGTCCATCTGGACCTATCAGTGAATTCTTAATAGCTGTGGCATGTTTAGAGTTGTCAATCAAGTGATCAAAACCTTTGGAATTGGAAACTTGACGGACGATATTCTCAAAGAACATGGTTTCGCCACCAACGATATCTATTTTTGCCGTTTTAAGTGCTTCCGACAATACGCCAGCTTGTGCTTGAGCAATGTCTTTTTGGATATTGATGTGTGCGAGTTCAATATCACGTTCTTTTTGCAATTGCAATTTGAATTCTTCGTGATCTCTGCCCACACCATCCAATTTCTTCATCGCCTCAGCTTTCTCTTCGATACCTTTTGCTTCGGCAAGCGCTTTCTCACGAACAACTTCCGCTTGTGCTAAGCCCTCCTTACGCATTGCTTCCGCTTTCTTCTCGATCACATTAGCTTCAACGGTACCTTGTTTTTCTTCGGCTTCGGCTTTTGCAACCATTACTTCAGCTTCGGATAAGCCAAGCGCGGCTTCCTCTTTGGCTTGTGCTTCAGCAATAATCTTACGACTTTCGGCTTCCTTCAGCGATGCTTCTTTTTTCGCTTCAGCATCTATCAATAATTCCTGAGCACGTTTTTCGGCAATTTTACGAGCGGCTTCGGCATCGATTACTTTTTTCTCCGCTTCCTGCTCTGCAGCAATTTTTGCAGCTTCGGCCGCCTTAACAGTGGATATTAATTTTTCTTCTGCTTCTTGTGATGCCGCAATAACACCAGCTTGTTTCTTTCGTTCTACTTCACGGAATACTTCGATGTCTCGGACGCCTTGTTGCTCTTCAATAACCCCTTTCTCCAATTGTACGCGTTCCTTGATAACACCTTGGATACTTTTCTTCTCCGTCTCGATTGAGCGTTCTTTGTCGATTTGGGCTAAGGTAACAATCCGTTCACGTTCAGTTTGTTCCAAAGCACGGTCTTTCTCTACGCGTTCTGCTTCCACTGCGTCCGTGCGCTGTTTGTTTTTCTCAGCAATGATAATCTGACGCAGCTTATTTTCTTCCTGTACTGCCAGTTGCTCTTCGGTAGAAATCCGGACACTTTCGTACTTGAGACGTTCTTCTTCACGGACCTTTGCTATTTCTGCTTCTTCGCGTGCTCTGATGTTATCAATTTCCCGTTTTTGTTTTTCTTCTTTTTCAGCAAGTTGACGATCAAGTTCCAAAATCGCTTCACGAGCTTCCACGTTTTGCTTTCTAATCAACTTCTCTTCGTCACGACGGATAAAATTTGCATTGATATTTTGCTTGGCTGTTAGCTCCGTTATTTTTTTAATGCCTTCACTGTCTAAGATATTGTTTGGATTGAGATGCTCAATATCTGTCTGCTCAAGATAGTCGATTGCACAGTCATCTAGAATATAACCGTTCAGGTCAGTTCCGATGATATCCAAAATTTCGTCACGAAATTCCCGACGGGCTTCATACAATTCGATGAAATCAAATTTCTTACCGACTGTTTTTAGGGCCTCGGAGAATTTAGATTCAAAAATGCTTTTTAATGTTTCCGGCTCACTTGCACGATCACAACCTAAATTTTGGGCAACATTGATCACATCATCCACACTTTTATTGACGCGAACGAAGAAAGCAACTTTGATATCTGCACGAATGTTGTCCTTGCAGATCAAACCTTCACCTTGCATACGGGCAATCTCAATTTTTTTGATTGAGATGTCCATGATCTCCATCTTGTGAAATACGGGTACAACATACATTCCTTTGTTGAATGCTACTTTTGTACCACCAACACCAGTACGGACAATTGCTTTCCCTTGTGGAATTTTCTTATAGAATGCACTCAATACAACAAAGAATGCAAAAATTAAAAAGACAGCCAATCCGACAATTAAAAGTATAATTCCGTTTAAGCCACTTAAAAATAAAAGAGGTTGATATAGCATATGATTTGTATTTATTTAGATTTTAATAGTTGGGTTTACGATTAGGATGTAAAGGAATAAAAACCCGTTCTTTTAGAACAGTTGTTTAGGTGTCGAGTCCTTTCTTCTTTTTTCATTAAATATTGTCTATCGTGATTTCTTTGGTCACATAATAATATTTCTTGTCCTTGGATTCGTCAACAATAATGACATCGTCTCCGTAGCCTATTTTCTCCCCATTGTGGCTGACAACATTGAGGCGAATAGGGTCCTGTTGGATGATAAATTCGGCAGAACCTATTTTCTTGCCTTCAATACTGGCTCTCATTTTACCCATGCGACCAAGAAAATCGTGACTTTCTTCGCCATTGTAACCTATAGTTTTAAACATTTTAGCTAAGGGTTTGGTCAGAAAATGCATTAATATAAATGTAACAATGAAAACGGGGATTAGGATTAATACAGACTTTATTCCCCAAGAAGCAACATCGATAAAGAGCGAAGAAACAATGGTAATTATCCAGCCTATAAATTTGAATAGTGTTACAATAAGCATGATGGGTACTTTGCCAACATTTATGTAATCCATTGCTTTTGCAAAAAAGCCGGTTTCTGTATTAGCGTCGGTATCCGAATGATGATGGTGCGCATGATCGCCCCCCTCAGATGCGATATCATGTGAGCCATCGACGTCCGTGACATCAGGCGTAGGATGCAGGTCTATATCTGCATCGGCATCAAAGAGATGTACTCCATCACCCATCAGAAACATAAATAACCAATACACTACAGACATGCCAGTTAAGACTGTCATAATTCCATTGGATAATGGATTAAATAAGATATTGATCAGTTCCGTCATCGTGTTATTGTTTAAATTTTCTCCCTTTTGAATGTGTAATGGAACGACCAGGAACTGCCATTGACCTCAACGTCCTGCATGGTTACCAATTCCCAGCCTTGATTTCCAAGATCATTTAAGATTTCATCAATTTTTTCGGAGTCCAACTTTGTTCCCCAGAAACCCTTAGGTTCAATTTTTAGCGTTTTATACTCAAATCTTTTCATCATTATTTAATTTTCTTTTTAGTTCTTCTAATTCGTTGTTGACGGCTTCAGACCCGCCGATGGTCTCGTTAATCTCATCAACTTTACTTTTGTTGCCTAGTGCAATCTCACCATAGGCCTTCGCTAGTGCCTCGTCTTCCTCGACTTTCTCTTTCATGCGTTCTAACATGGAAATCGTACTATTTGAATCGATATTCGCGAGCTGCCGATTGACCATTTTAGCTGCGTTAGAGACCTTCACACGTGCCTTTAATGTGGAGAGTTCACCTTCCCATTTCGATATATTGAATTTGAGAATGTCTACATTTTTGTGCAGCTCATCGGCTGAACTTTGATGAATCACAGCTTGTTTCTCCAGTTCACTAACTTCGATTAATAACTGTTTTTTCAACAACAGCGCTTCCTTTGCCAGACCTTCGGCCTTTTCTGCCGTCAGCTCCCCCTTTTGTGCCTTTTGGAGTAATAGAATAGCTTTGTTCTCAAATTCATTGGCTTCTTCTTTTTTCTTTTCACAATTGTTTTGGGTACGTATGGCTAAGGCCTTCACTTTAGCATAAGCTTCCAACGATTGTTCCAGGTCCTCTTTCATCTCACGGATACCTTGTTCCGTCATTTTGATGGGGTCTTCCATTTTGTCCACGACTGCGTGGATCTCTGCTTGACCGATTCTGAAAATTCTCTTAAAAATATTCATTATTCTATAATTTTGAAAAACTTATTAACTGATTATAATATTCACTCATCAACAGACTCAGCGAGTTGATGGCTGCATCAAATTCGTTCTGGTCGAGATTATGTATTTGTAATGTATACCGAAATATAACTTTGGTACCATCTTCCGTTAACGCAAATCCGCCGTGGATAATATCTCTATTTTTTATCAATAGTGATTTGAACATATCCATGCTGTCATTGCTGATTGTAAAAAGGTATTGCTCAAAAATCAAGATGGGTTGGGCAATGCCTACAATGAGGTTACGAATTCCGTCGTCTTCATTTTCGATGACAAAGATTCCTTCTTTTGTATCCTTATGGGTAATGGTGTAACCGATGTTGGCGATATAATTTTCAATTTTTGAGAAGTACATAATCAAGTTTTTTATATATTGCACATATTCTTTGCATAAAGGTAATAAAAATGCAAAAATATTTTGCAATAAAAATTCAATTTTTTTTAAAATGAGTAACGTAGGGAACAATATTAAGAAATTAAGAAAAGTGAAAGGAATGAGCCAACAGGCATTTGGGGATGTTTTTAATCTTACTAGAGGTAATATTTCGTCTTACGAAGAAATGCGTGCGGAACCAAAAATTGAGATTGTTCTTAAGATTGCAAATTATTTTGGCATTCCTGTGCAGCATCTTATTGAAAAAAATCTATCTGTCAATGAAATTCTTAATTTCAATGATTATTTTGAACCAAATGTTTCTATTATTGGACGTAAAAGATTGTTACAAATCCCGCTACTGGAACGGGATGCTATTTTTGAAGCGAGTACTCATTTTTCGAAATTAGATGAGCTTCCGATAATTGAATTTCCTTTGCAAAGTAGGAGCCGTCTCATCGCAATCGAATATGCTGACGCTATTCCGGTACCGAGCGATTTTTTGGCTAGCCCTCAATCCATTTTGTTTTTTGAAGAAGTTGATGTTCAAAGCTTACATACTTTGGATAAGGCCTTTGGTTTGTATTTTTCCGAGGAAGAGTTCTTTATTGGAAAATACAGTTTGCAGGAAAAGGAGATTAGTTTAGCCTTAAATGTCTGGAAGAAGGTTGATTTCACTTTGGGAGAGAAAGCATATTTCTGGAAATTGTATGCCAAGTTTGAGCGAATATAATTGCGTGGAACTTTTCCCTGCTGTTTATTTGGTATTGCCGGTATCGAGCGTATTTACATATTGTTACCATATTCTAGGTTAATGGTGTTGTTGTACTATACTTATAGGGGGTTAACAAGGGGTTTGCAGGGATTTACCCCTGCTATACCCCTGTTAACCCCCTGTTAACCCCTTGTAACACCCCTGCTAAAAGCGGCCTTGAGGTTGATCTGATGCCGACTTTCCCGCAAGAAAAGAAGACTACAAAATCAGGACTGCAGATGTTAATGCTCACAAAAAATTTTGTGAAGTCGGGCATTGTAATTAAATTAGTTCGATAACAACGTAAAACTTTTGCGCTGGTGATTCACGTTTTTGGTTCATGAGAGCTTATTCTAAGCTGTTATCTCACAATAAAAATGGAAATTTGTGCAGGATTCGATCCAAGATCAGGAGTCAACATCTGGATAGTACGATAATGTATCATCAACAGCGAGTTGGCTTTTATGGGTAAGAATGAATCTCAAGGATGGTAATGTTATAAATCGGTAATCTTATAAGTAAGATAGATAATGATGAACTTGTTGATCCGCTAAAAGTAGTGTGATTTATTTAGTTTCAGTACAACATGCATAAACGGCTAAATTACCATGGATAAAAAACTAAATTTAAATAGATGAAGAAAGTAACCTTATTAGCATTAATTGCTGGATTTTATGTTATTTCCTGTAATAATTCCACGACTAAAAAAGTCGAAGTAAAAGATACGACTGCCGCTATTGACATAAAAAAAGATACGGCCAAAACGCTGTTGGAAAATAGAGGCGGCGAAGTGCCAATACCTAAATTTAGTTCTGTTGAGACACAAAAATTGGCGGAGGATTACACAAAATATATTAAGGAATTTATCGCTGTTGCCAAGAGTGGCGATGTTGTTAAGCTCAAGGAGCTTGCGTCCAAGCGTCAGGAATGGGCGACCAAAGAAACTGAAGCTGTTTCTAAGTTTACACCGGAAGATGCCAAATTATGGAAGGCTTATGCTGAGAACCTAGGAAGAGCGTTGACAGCAAGCCTAACAAAATAAGTTGTGAACAATCGACGAGGTAGAGGCTTGAAAAATCTACCTCGCCGACCCTACTAGAAGGGGAGGTCATCTTCATTTTCGTCCGGAAGTGTTGGGCTGTCTTCTTTGGCACCGTTTGACTCTGATAAAACCAAGAAATTATCTACTTTAATTTCTGTGACATATTGTTTTACCCCATCTGCATTCTCATAATTACGATAGGTGAGTTTGCCCTCAACCATGAGTTTGGTCCCACGTTGGCATTTCTTTTCAATGGTATTGTTTTGATTACCCCAAACCACGAGTGTATGCCATTGAACTTCTTCAACCCACTCGCCGGCTTTGTTCTTGAAGAGATCATTGGTGGCGAGACGTAATACGGAATAATTGGTGCCGGTGGAAGTTGTTTTGATTAATGGATCGTTTCCTAAATGACCAACCAATTGTACTTTGTTGCGTAATGTGCTCATGCGTCTAATTTTTAAATGTTTTTAATAATTCTTATTTTAGTTGACGGTCATTGGCTATTGATGCCAGATGATCTTAAGCAAAGGTGGGGCGGAGAAAAGACTATAGTCGTCTATTTACCATTTGTATTCGACTATAGTCGATTGTAACCGTTTGTTGTCGTTTAATCTTCCGTTATGAGTTCTGTCGAGAAAGTTTGCCTTGAATGTGGCAAGGGTATATATGGTCGTTCTGACAAGCGATTTTGTGATGATGCTTGCCGGAACGCCTATAACAATAAATTAAATAGCGACCAGACCAATATGGTGCGCAATGTGAATAATATCCTACGAAAAAACCGTCGTATTTTATTGGAAGCGTTGAGTGGGGAGGGTATGGTCAAGATACAGCGGGAAAAGTTAAAGCGGTTGGGATTTGATTTTAAGTTCCATACACATACTTTTTCCAATAACAAGGGACAGACCTATAACTTTATTTATGAAACAGGCTATCTGTTGCTGGAGAATGACTGGGTATTGATCGTTCAAAAGAAACCGCTATGATTTTGAACGCAACAAATTCATTTGTATTGGTTTAGTTTGCAGCACTGAGCTTGGCCTTCCTTATTGTGATATAATTAAAAATAGTGAAGGTTAGAATCAATATGTAGTAGCATACTGGGATGAGTAAAAAATAGGCGCTATTAAAGATATCGCTTAAAAAAGACGGTAGTGAAATCTTAAAAAAATCTGCAATAATAATATAGCCTATGAAACTTCCGAGAAAAAATAGTCCAACAGCATGTATTACAATTATTTTTTTTAGGTGCTTACTGTATAAGGCGTCTTTATTTTGCTTCGTATAGCCCATAATCGCTGGGACCAATAATCCTAATAATGGATTGACCAAAAAGGTGAGCGATGCTAAATATAGCGCTTTAATACTTCCTGTTTGATTGTTGTCGATACTGATTTGATTTACATTTGGCATAATGAGTTGTTCTAAAGGTATTTCCAAGATTTGACTGATCTGTTTGAGACTAAATCCACTGATTTCTTCAGTGCCTTTTTCGATGCGTTGCACTGTTCTTAGCGATACACCCGCCTGATCGGCGAGTTCCTGCTGCGTTAGTCCCTTACGTTTTCTTGATAGTTTGATTAATTGATTAGCTGATTGACTTTCCATAGTCTAAAGATGGGGAAATAGTCATTGAATTTCAGCAAAATTGATGCGACAATAATATGCCAATATCGTGCTTTAAGATATAACAGATTAATAATCAAAAGTTTTGGGAATTTGGTAAATATTTTGAATCTTTGCAATTTAACAGAGTAATTAATAAAAACGGAAGAATATGTTTGCAATATTAGAAAATCCCGCTTCGTCCACAGAGAAGATTCTCGGGAATATTCTTCGGAATACGGCCCTTTCCTAATCTTCTTTTTTAATACGTTAAGTAACCTACGTTGATATTGGCTAAAAATTGGCTCTCTAAATGGTGGCCCACGGTTCCAATATGCTTAGCTTATTATGGAGTTTTAGAAATCCAGTTACTTTCAAGATGATTGTGAAAGCTGGATATGAATGTTATGTTTTAGAAAATTTTATGAATTCAGTAAATAAATATGTCCTTCAGGCACTGGATAACTATCCAATGTATTTGGAGGAGACCATGGAATCCTTATCCTATGCGCTGTCTTATGATGAGTCCAATACAATGGCGCTGTGTTTGATGGGAAGAGTTCATGCCGAACAGCTATTGGACTATGAGCAGGCAAAAAGGTATTTCCAGGAAGCTTTGGTGCATAATGTGCAGGCACTGGAGGTATATCCTTATTTCATTCAGACACTGATTGATATGGGGGAGTATGAAGCTGCAAAAAAGACGATTAAATTTGCTTTGACACTTCCGGCGATGCCCTTGACAGGGATATGGATCAAGAAAGCACTTTTATTTGAAAAATTGAGAAAATACAAAAAGGCATTGAAGGCGTTAAAAATGGCACAACTTGAGAATGTTGATCTTGATTTTTCGTCAAGCCTGAAGTCGATTGAAGATCGGATTAAGGGGAAACAGGAAATTAAGAACGGGAAAGAAAAGGAAAACAAGAAAGAAAGGAAGAACACTCGAAAATAGTCTCACATTATCCGAATGACGGTTTTTGTTTTGAACCAAGGTCCAATAAAGAAGCCCTAGATGAAATTTCATCTAGGGCTTTATCAATATAGTTTAAGAATTATTCTGCTCTTAAGATTTTCGCAGCCTCAACCATCGACTCTAAAGCCGCTTTGGTTTCTGGCCAAGCACGAGTTTTCAAACCACAGTCAGGGTTAACCCAAAGTTGTTCTGCTGGAACTACTGCTTTTGCTTTACGCAATAGATCTACCATCTCATCTTTGCTTGGAACACGTGGTGAGTGAATGTCATAAACACCTGGACCAATATCGTTTGGATATTTGAAATCACCAGCGAAAGCATTCAACAATTTCATTTGAGAACGTGAAGTCTCAATTGTGATGACGTCAGCATCCATTGCAGCGATATCTTCGATTACATTATTGAACTCAGAGTAACACATGTGTGTGTGAATCTGTGTATCGTCTTCTACATTTGATGAAGAAACACGGAAAGCACGTACTGCCCAGTTCAAGTAATCTTTTTGATCAGCTTTACGTAGCGGTAATCCTTCACGGATTGCTGGTTCATCGATTTGTATAATTTTGATACCTGCTTTTTCCAACGCTTGTACTTCGTCTAAGATCGCCAATGCAATTTGGTAAGTCGTTGTTGAACGCGGTTGGTCATTACGTACGAAAGACCATTGTAAGATGGTAACCGGACCAGTCAACATACCTTTAACCGGACGGTTAGTCAATGATTGAGCGTATGAAGACCAACGGACAGTCATATCTTCAGGACGGTATACATCACCATAGATAATCGGAGGTTTTACACAACGTGAACCATAGGATTGTACCCAACCGTTTTGTGTAAATGCATATCCAGCTAGTTGCTCACCGAAGTATTCAACCATGTCATTACGTTCGAACTCACCGTGAACCAATACATCGATATCCAGTTGCTCTTGAAGACGGATTGTATTTTCAGTTTCTTCAGCAATTGCTTTATCGTACTCTTCCTGTGTGATCGATCCCTTTTTCAGATCAGCTCTCCATTTACGCACATCTTTTGTTTGTGGGAAAGAACCGATTGTTGTCGTAGGGAATGCTGGCAAGTTGAACTTCGCTTGTTGCGCTGCTTTACGGTCAGCAAATGCTGAAGTACGTTTCGCATCGTCATCAGTGATATTGCTTGTACGTGTTTTAACCTCTGGTTTGTGGATCAGTGGAGAAGTACGACGGCTTTCAGCTGCAGCTTTGTTCGCTTCGAAGCGTTTTGCTGTTTCAGCATCAACTTCACCTTCTGCTAATACGGCTAAGTCTTTTACCTCAGCTAATTTTTGTTTAGCAAATGCTAACCAGTTTTTTACTTCAGCTGGTAGCGATTGCTCATTGTGTTCATTGTCTAAGTCAAAAGGAACGTGCAACAATGATGAAGAAGGAGCTACCCAAACACGGTCTTTTCCTAATGCATCAACAGCTTGTTTGATTTTAACCAATGATTTTTCGTAATCATTTTTCCAGATGTTACGGCCTTCAACAATACCCAAAGATAATGTTAATGAAGCAGGAACTTTAGCTAGTACCGTATCCAATTGGTTTTCACCGCGTACCAAATCCAAATGTAAAGCATGGATAGGTAGGTTAACTGCGATATCTTCGTTATCTTTTAAAGCTTCGAAGTAAGTCGTCGCGATTAATTTGATATTTTTTGCAGCTGCAGCTAATTTTTCGAAAGTGGGTTGATATAAAGCTTTTACTTTAGCATCTAAATCCAATGCTAAGAAAGGCTCGTCAATCTGAACATATTGCGCACCGGCCTCAGCTAGTTTAGCTAATATTTGCTCATATACTGGAACAAGTTTATCCAATAAATCGATGCGGTCGAAGCCAGCTTCTTTTTCTTTACCGATCAAAAGGTAAGTGATAGGACCTAATAGAACTGGTTTAGTATCGATGCCCAATGATTTTGCTTCGTTATATTCATTTAAGAACTTTTCGGACGTCAATTTGAATTCTTGATCTTTTGTGAATTCTGGCACCATATAGTGGTAGTTGGTATCCAACCACTTGGTCATTTCCATTGCAGTCACGTCGATTCCTTCTTGTTGGAAACCACGCGCCATGGCAAAATATAGATCTAAGCTGTAATTGTTGTCTACTTTATTCAATAAAGAATGGTAACGAGCAGGAATTGCACCAACAGTAAGGGTTAAATCCAATACTTGATCGTAAAAAGAGAAATCATTGGAAGGGATCAAATCTATTCCAGCATCTTTTTGTGTTTTCCAATTGCCTTCACGAATTTTTTTTGCTGTGTCCAATAATTCCTCAACAGAAGATTTTTTAGCCCAATAGGCCTCATTGGCTTTTTTCAATTCGCGGAACGCGCCCACACGAGGGTAACCTAAATTGTTAGTCAATAACATAATGAATGTTTTTAATATTTCTTTTTCAACTATATTTCTTGCTAGAGAGAGAAGGACACACTAGAATTCGGTGACTTCGGCTTATCATTCCCATATCAAGTAGGGTAGAATTTAGCACCTTGTCAAGGGACAGGTTGCTAAGGCTTCATCGGGTCTATTCCCTCTGCCTTTCTCTATAAGCGACGCTAAGTTAGAACATTTCTTTTTGAAATGCAAATTTTTTATAAAAGTGCGTCAATTTTTTATATTCTACTAAGGATAAAATTGTTTTGTTCTTTTCTTTTCATCCATGATTTAGTGTATGCCATGTTTCAATACGCCGTGTAGCATAAAAAATGGGGAATGACTGTTTCTCATTCCCCATTCTTTTAGCTCACCAAAAGTTTGTAACCTTTTCCGTGCACATTGACAATTTCAACTTTACTATCTTCTTTTAGATATTTACGAAGTTTACTGAGAAATACATCCATACTTCTACCTGTAAAGTAGTTGTCATCATGCCATATTTTTAATAAAGCTTCTTCCCGGGTCAGCACATCATTTTTCTTTAAACAAAGCAAGCGTAGTAGTTCCGCTTCTTTGGTGGATAGTTTTTGCATCTGTCCTTTGTAAGAAATTTGCTGACTTGTATAATCAAAGAAATAATCACCAATTTCAAATTTATCAGCAACCACTTCCTCTTCTTTGTCTCGAACACTGCGTTTCAGCAAAGCATTGATGCGGAGCAATAATTCCTCCACTCGAAAAGGCTTTGTGATATAATCATCTCCCCCTAATTCAAAGGCTTCGGTTTTATCTTCCATCATCCCCTTTGCTGTGGCAAAGATAATAGGAACAGTATTGTTTGTTTTTCTGATTTCACGTCCAACTGTAAATCCGTCCTTTTTTGGCATCATGACATCGAAAATACAGAGGTCGTAGTTATTTTTTTTGAATTGAGAAATCGCTTCATCTCCATCTGTGCATAATGTGACGTCAAATTTTCCCTTTAATTCGAGATAGTCTTTTAAAAGATCCCCCAAATTAGGATCATCTTCTGCTAATAATATCTTTTGCATAATGATTATATTAATTTTCACCAATGTCCCTTGATGCTGATAAATCAGCTTTCCTCAACCTTTGAAATTTTTTAAAGAGGAAATATACAAAAAAGGAACGTTTTATTTTTTAATAGGCAAAATTACTTCAAAGGTCGTGCCCTTATCTTTTTCACTTTTAACTGTAATTTTTCCGTTCAGCCTTCTCAGGATGTCCTGGACATAACTTAAGCCAAGACCAAATCCTTTGACATTATGAACATTTCCAGTTGGAATACGGTAGAACTGGTCGAAAATCTTTTGCAGGTGATCCCGACTCATCCCAATACCGTTGTCGGCAATGGTGATAACAATGGTATCACCAACATTTTTGGATTGAATATTCACATGCAGATCTCCTTTGTTGTACTTAATTGCATTATCCAGTAGATTATAAAATACATTTGAAAAATGCAGCTCGTCACCAACAACAACATCTTTCGCCGCCGCTAGATCTATGGAAAATTTTCCGCCGATATTTTGCATCCTTAACTGCATACTGTCGGTAACTGCTGAGACAAGATCATTAATATGCACATCCACCTGGTCTAACTTTAATGTTTCCTTTTCCAATCGGGCTAGGTCAAGCACACGTTCGATGTGATTTCCGAGTCTAACATTTTCGTCGTAGATGATATTAGCCAATTTCTGAACGCGCTTATGGTCGGCATTGATGTCTGGATCTTTAAGTGACTCGCTGGCAATCATAATTGTTGCAACAGGTGTTTTAAACTCATGCGTCATGTTGTTGATGAAATCTGTTTTCATTTCCGAAACTTTCTTTTGTCTGAAGATGATAATCAGTGTATAAGCAAAACAACCCACCAACAAGAAAAGTAGTGCCAGCATAGGTAGTAACAGATAGCCCATATTATCTGCGATTATCGCCTTTTTATTGGGAAAATAGATTGTTAATTTCCCTGGCGCAGCACCGATATCACCTTTAAAAAGTGCGGTCGAGTATTTTGTTGTATTTGTCGGGTTATTTAGAGCGGCTTCGTTTAAAATATTATTTAGTAATATATTGTTTGTACTCCATATTTCAATATTAAAAGGAGCTTTAATATCGCGTTGAGCCAACTCATCTTTGATCAGTTCCTGGACAATGATGACATTCAACCGATCCTTTAACGGACGCTTTGCTAGCTCCATTCCAATAGCAACATCTTCGATGTAATCTGCCTTTTTACCACCGAGCATAGCAACGGAGTCGTAAACGTTGAAACCGGACCAAGAATTCTTTCTGTTTAGCACATCGAGCCTTTTTTCCAAATCAGAGATGGTTTTTGCAAGTTTTGCATTCTCTCTCGGAGGTAAGGTGGCTACCCTGAATTTTGTCTGTTGATTGACCAATGGGTCCATTAGTGGGATAACAAACCGCGTGCTGTCATCTTTCCCATTCACCTGATCATCTACTTTGGACGCATTTAACATGATAAAAGCTTGTACCAGATTATCGTCGGTAAGCTCATTTGAAACAGAAAATTTGATAAATTTCTGGTATTCCGGTCTTTTGATGTATGTTTCGTAAAAAGAATTTTTGATTTCAATTACATTTGGGTATAAAGCACGCAATTGGTCTTCTTGCTCTTTAAAGTTTGAGAAAACAACATGTTGTTTGTTTTTTAATTCTTCAATTCTATACTGTATTTCGAGTTGCTCGGCCAACAGACGTTGTTTGGCCTGTTCCTGCTTGGATTTTTCAATGTTACGTTCCTGTTGAACTTTAGCAAAGTCGACCACCTCCCGTCGTTCAAGCTTTCCGGCAACAGCTGTAATCGCAGCATTGACGGACTCATCAAATAATTGGGATTTTTGACGATATGAATCTCTCAGAAAATAGAATTGCATAGCCAATACCCCAATTAGAGCTAGAGACATCAGTCCAATGATTAATACAATGCTATTTTTCTTCATTAGGGTTGGGTGTTAAATAAATGTATTTTGAATATATCACAAAGTTTATAGCACTCAGTTTATTTACCTTTTGCGTATCCATCCCTTATACCATGTGAGTGGCCATTTAAGGTCCGGTAGCTCATATTTTCTTAAATTGTTACAAATATAAAGATGCTAATGTGTTTTGAAGCTGTTTTAACAATGTTTAACAGCAATCTGTTTAAATATAGGTGCTGTTGTTTGTAAATTAGTGAATAGAAATAAATTATATGCTGAATTGGCCTATTGATAAATTAAATCTACGCAGTTGAGTCTGCTGCTGTAGAAGTGAATAAGCCGAGTATAACGTGTTCATTGGTGAAAATGAGTGCAAATACTCTTTAACAACTATATAAAAATGAAAAGCTACGTATTATTATTGGTATTATCTTCGCTAGGCACGATTGCTTTGGGGCAGGTAAAGGTAAAGCCGCAGATTCCTTTGATGGAGGAAAAAGAATCAAAGATGCCTGTCTTTAAATTGGATTCTTCAGATGAAAAGTATCATATGCCCATTAAGAAGCCAAATCGTGTGGACGGTCTAGCCCCAATGCCGGGAACGGAAAAAATGCCCAAAGGTGATGAGAAAGAAAACAATCTTCCTTTTAGCCGCTTGAATGATTCGCTAAAGGTGAAGGACTTTAAATTAAAAATCGACTCCTTGTATCCAAACAAGCAAAAAAAATAGCGTTCTATCTAGAACGCTATTTTTTTTTGCTTTAATCCTTATTGTCCATTATAGCTGGGAAACACGGATTGTATTTGTTTTGCCTTTTTCGATTAACGGTGTCGAAGCTGTATTGATAATGATAGATCCAGGTTTAACGTAGTTATTTTTTACAATAAATTTGTTAACATCATGGATAGATCCATCCGTGCTTTCGAACTTGTCGTAGATAAAAGTTTTTACTCCCCAAAGTAGGCTGAGTTGTTTCAGCAATTTTTGTGTTCCTGTGAAAACTAAGATATCTACATTTGGTCTATAACTTGTAATTTCAAACGCTGTTGCACCAGATGATGTCAATACCGCAATTGCAGATGCATTTGTTTTTTGAGCAAGGTAAACCGAAGAAGCGCAAATCGCATCCGGAATAAGTGTTCCGTCGTGGATTTCACTAACTTTCTCATTATAATAAGGATAAGAAGTTTGTTCCACGTGGATAATGATTTTGCTCATTGTTTCGATAACGATTTCAGGGAATTCACCGACTGAAGTCTCGCCACTTAACATCACAGCATCCGCTCCATCCAATACGGAGTTGGCTACGTCATTTACTTCAGCACGTGTAGGACGTGGTGTAGTGATCATACTTTCCAACATCTGTGTCGCAATGATCACTGGTTTTGAAAGATCTCTACATTTCTGTACGATGATCTTTTGAAGTCCTGGTACCTCTTCCATTGGAAGCTCAACACCCAAATCTCCACGAGCAACCATAACAGCATCTGTAGCTTCGATAATTGCATCAATATTTTCAATCGCTTCTGGTTTTTCAACTTTTGCGATTACACGTGCATGGCTTCCTTTTGCCTCAATGATTTTTTTACATTGAAAAATATCTTCTGCCGAACGGACGAAAGACATAGCGATCCAGTCTGCACCATGATCCAAGGCAAAATTCAAGTTGTCTAAATCTTCTTCGGTCAACGAAGGGATCGATACTTTAGTATTTGGTAAGTTAACGCCTTTACGTGAAGTAAGGACACCTCCGTGTACAACTTCACAGGTAACAGTGTCTTTATGATTGGTCTCTAAAACACGAAGTTGAAGTTTTCCGTCATCAAGTAAAATGATTTCGTTGGCTTCAACATCGTTAGGAAAGTTTTCGTATGTAATGTAGATTCTGTTTTCGTCTCCGATAAGTTCGTGTGTTGTGATTTCAACTTTTGAACCATTCACGAGAACAGCGCCACCTTCTTTCATTTTTCCGATCCTAATTTTTGGACCTTGTAAATCGGCTAAGATGGCAACATTGAATCCTGTTTCATTATTTATTGCATTTATAGTTTCGATTACCTTAAGGTGATCTTCCTGGCTGCCATGAGAGAAATTCAACCGGCACACATCAACCCCTTTGGCAATCATGTTGGTCAAAACTTGTTTGTCTGCCGAGGCAGGGCCTAATGTTGCGACAATTTTAGTCCTTTTTTGAACTTTTTCCATCTGTTATTTTGTATTTTAAATGTTCTTCATTAATCACAACAAATAGCTAACTATATTGTTGTGTTTTGTCAAAACTAAATCGAATTAATTTAGATCTAAACTGGGGTGTATTTGCTACACTAACCTACAGTTTGCTAAAATATGAGATTTTCTTTAGATTTCAATATTTTTGGCGATATTTCTTTTGCAATGACGACTTCGGGTAATTTGCTGATCCTTTTGATAATATGTTCCACGTCATCCTCACAGATGTAGTTTTTGATAATGATAAAAAAATCAAAGTGGGGGTTTTCGGGAATTAAATAAGTTCCTTCGATGCTCTTATTGTTGATAAGAAAATATTCCGTATCAGCATCGGGGATAAGGTAATGAAAAGCAGTGAAGTGGTAGCTTATTTTTTTCTTTGTGTCAAAGATAATATGATATTCAAGTTCTTCTTCGGGTTTGTTTTTTTGTCGACCATCATGGTCGTATTTACTTTCTTTTCCTCTGGAAAAATTCAGATTAGTCTCCTTGTTGATAAAATGGCAGAGTCGGTAATCTTTCAGAGGACAGGTGATGGCGAGTAGGGTAAAATCCAACTCTTCGTCCATATCCATATCTAATCTTGCTACTAACTTATTGACCACTTTAATGCTTAAATATATGCTCCTCTGCTAACGAAGGTACTAATAAATTTAAGGTTGGAATATACTTTTTGTGTAAAATTTGAGTTAATTAGCTGAGCGTTTGGAATACAAAATATTTTTTGTTATACTTGAACTAAGTTAATATAGAGTGGGTTAGCTAGTATAAGACGCGAATAAGTTCGGTCGCCTAACGTGGTGACTTTCATCTAAATATCAATTTAGGTTTGAATTTTGATGAAATTTATTTTTCTTTGCACAGATTTATTAAACAATTAAACTATAAAATCATGTCAGATATCGCTTCAAGAGTAAAAGCAATTATCGTTGAAAAATTAGGTGTTGACGAAAACGAAGTAACACCAGAAGCTTCATTCACTAATGATTTAGGTGCTGATTCACTTGACACTGTTGAGTTGATCATGGAGTTTGAAAAAGAATTCAACGTTGCTATTCCTGATGATCAAGCAGAGACTATTGGTACTGTTGGTCAAGCAATCGCTTATTTAGAAAAAAACGTTAACTAACTAATTTAATTAGGCTAATCGTAATAAATGGAGCTTAAAAGAGTAGTAGTAACAGGATTAGGCGCCCTTACACCAATTGGAAATACCGTCTCAGCTTACTGGGAGGCGTTAATAAATGGTGTAAGCGGAGCTGCTCCTATTACGCATTTTGATGCGTCAAAATTCAAGACTCAGTTTGCATGTGAGGTAAAGGGGTTTGATCCGCATGAATTTATGGATCGTAAGGAAGCTCGTAAAGTCGATCCTTTTGTCCAGTATGCAATTGCGTCAACAGATGAGGCAATTAAAGATGCTGGCTTAGATTTTGAAAAATTAGATACAAATCGTATCGGAGTAATTTGGGGCTCAGGAATAGGGGGGTTAACAACTTTCACTGAAGAAGTTGCAAACTTTGCAAAAGGAGATGGAACACCTCGTTTCAATCCTTTCTTCATTCCTAAGATGCTCGTTGATATTGCTCCAGGACATATTTCAATGCGTCATGGTCTTCGTGGCCCTAACTTTTCTGCCGTATCGGCTTGTGCCTCGGCTACCAATGCAATGATAGATGCTTTTAACTATATTCGTATGGGCAAAGCTGATGTGATTGTTACGGGTGGATCAGAAGCTACAGTCAATGAGGCTGGAATTGGAGGGTTCAATGCTATGCATGCTTTGTCAACCAGAAATGACGACCCTAAAACAGCCTCACGTCCTTTTGATAAAGATAGAGATGGTTTTGTTTCGGGAGAGGGTTCAGGTGCCTTGATCTTAGAAAGTTTGGAGCATGCCTTAGCACGTGGAGCAAAAATCTATGCAGAGATTGCAGGGGGTGGAATGAGTGCTGATGCGCATCATATCACAGCATCGCATCCTGAAGGATTGGGCGCAAAACTGGCTATGACAATGGCTGTAAATGATGCAGAGATGGATTTTTCAGATATTGATTATATCAATGTTCATGGGACTTCTACACCGGTCGGTGATATTAGTGAAACGAAGGCTATTGTTGACCTGTTTGGTGAACACGCCTATAAATTGAATATCAGTTCAACTAAATCAATGACAGGGCACCTTTTGGGTGCTGCAGGAGCTATAGAAACTATCGCTTCTATATTGGCTGTTCAAAATGATATTGTCCCTCCGACAATCAATCACTTTACAGACGATCCGGAAATTGATAATAACTTGAATTTTACATTCAACAAAGCGCAAAAACGTATAGTTAATGCGGCGTTGAGCAACACATTCGGTTTCGGTGGCCACAATGCTACTGTTATTGTGAAAAAATATAAAGCTTAATGTTTGATCCTTCAAACATGGTTTGATAATATGAGCTAGCGACAGGTTCTTTAACTAGGACTTGTCGCCTTATTTTTAGAAGAGATGCCTTTTGCAAGGATATATAAATTATATTTTTCGCCAGATCGGGAATACGTTAGAAAACTAAAAAACCTGCTTGGATTTGTCCCCGGAAATGTACATCTGTACAAGATGGCTTTTAGACACAAGTCTGTTGCCGTTACAATTAAAGAGGGCGCAAAGAATAGCAACGAACGTTTAGAATTCTTGGGTGATGCTGTTTTGGGTTCGGTTGTGGCTGAGCTGTTATTTAAGAAGTATCCTTATAAAGATGAAGGGTTCCTGACTGAAATGCGCTCAAAAATTGTCAGTAGAGCGAACCTAAATCAACTTTCCAGAAAGTTGGGTTTTAATGAGCTTATCCAGTTTGATGCGCGAATGATCAGTTTTCCGAATAAACAGGGATCCTTATTGGGTGATGCTTTTGAGGCATTGGTAGGGGCAGTCTATCTGGATAGGGGCTATGTTTTTACAAAGAGCTTTTTGTTGAATCGAATTATTAAACCGCACGTCGATATTCATCTATTGGAACAGACGGAAACAAACTTTAAGAGTCGATTGATTGAGTGGTGTCAACATACGGGCAAAGAGATCGTATTTCGGCAAACAGACAACCCAGAAGGGGAGTCTTCTAAAATGTTTAGTATTGAGGCGGTCGTTGATGGCGTTGTTTGTGGACTTGGCCGTGATTTTAATAAGAAATCAGCAGAGAAATCTGCTGCGGAAAAAGCCTGTGAATTCCTTAAAATTCTGGAAGTAGAATAAAGGATTTTGTTAACTTTGCCAAATATGGCAGTAGTAAAACCTTCTTTGGCAAAGGGAACGCGTGATTTTTCGCCTTCCGAAATGATCAAACGTAACTATATTTTCGATACACTGAAAACGGTATTCAGAAAATATGGCTATAATGAAATACAGACCCCTTCATTTGAAAATTTGACAACCCTTACCGGTAAATACGGTGACGAGGGTGATAAATTGATCTTTAAGATTCTTAATTCGGGTGATTACTTGGCGAAAGCGCCAGATAACCTGCTTCACGATAAAAATTCCAATAAGCTCATTCCTCATATATCAGAGAAAGCATTAAGATATGATCTTACGGTGCCGTTTGCACGCTATGTTGTGATGCACCAAAATGATATTACCTTACCATTTAAGCGTTTTCAGGTGCAACCTGTGTGGCGTGCAGATCGTCCGCAGCGCGGAAGATACCGTGAGTTTTATCAATGTGATGTCGACGTGGTCGGGTCAGAAAGTCTATTGAATGAAGCTGAGTTTATTTTGATTTATCAAGAAGCCTTCGAACGTTTTGGACTGAAAGATTTTAATATCAAAATCAACAACCGGAAAATTCTTTCAGGTATTGCTGAAATCATCGGAAAACCGGAACTGATTGTGGATATGACCGTCGCGATCGATAAATTGGATAAAATCGGGTTAGAAGGTGTCAACAAAGAGTTGTTGGAAAGAGGTTTCACCGAGGCAGATCTTGCCATTTTGAAACCTATAATTTTATTGGAAGGCTCGAATGATGAGAAACTGTCTTCCTTAAAAACGATTTTAGCAACTTCTGCTGTCGGTTTAAATGGTATCGCTGAGATTGAGGAAGTGTTTGACTATGTCGGCAAATTAGGTGCTGAAGAAAAATTGCTTAATCAAATCATAGATCTGGATATTACATTGGCTCGAGGCCTCAATTATTATACAGGTTGTATTTTTGAGGTCAAGACGAATGAGGTTGCCATGGGAAGTATCGGTGGCGGTGGTCGCTACGATGATCTCACGGGTATGTTTGGTCTGAAGGGGCTGACCGGAGTCGGTGTTTCCTTTGGTGCGGATCGTATCTATGATGTGTTGGAAGAGCTGGACTTATTTCCTATCGGTAAGGCCGATTCTACCAAACTCCTGATTATAAATTTTGATAAACAACTGGAAAGTTACACCCTGAATTTACTCAATAAGCTTCGGAAGGAAAATATCGCTTCGGAACTCTATGCTTCTCCTGTAAAATTGAAGAAACAAATGGGTTATGCGGATGGGAAAGGAATCCCCTACGTATTATTAGTGGGTGACGAAGAGGCTACTTCAGGGCAATTGTCATTAAAGGACATGGAAAGCGGGGAACAGGTAAAGGTAACTGAAAGTGAGCTGATACAAAAACTTCGATAGCAAACAGTTTGCATAAAATAGATTAAGCCAAATGATTATTAAGTCCTTTGGCTTTTTTATTTTCATAAGTTTTTGATTTATTTGATTGTGCCGTTCATTTATTTGTAATCAAATGCTATATACTTTAAATCAAATGTCTTAGAAGTGTCTTAAAGTATAAATAAAATTGATTTTTGGGCAAGGAAATTCGTCCAAAATTATTAGATTTGTAGTCTAGAATAGTAAGAAAATCAAAACTTTGAAATGAGTTCAACACCTATAACAAAAGAGACATATTTGGAGTGGTATAAGTCTATGTTACTTATGCGTAAGTTTGAAGAAAAAGCAGGTCAACTTTACGGACAGCAAAAGATTCGTGGTTTCTGTCACTTGTACATAGGACAAGAGGCTGTAGTCGCTGGAACGATGTCAGTAATCAAACCGGAAGATTCTTTAATCACTGCTTATCGTGATCACGCCCACGCTTTGGCTAAAGGCGTTTCTGCAAATGCTTGTATGGCTGAATTATATGGAAAGATCACGGGTTGTTCAAAAGGTAAGGGAGGTTCTATGCACTTCTTCTCCAAAGAACACAAATTCATGGGTGGCCATGGTATTGTTGGTGGTCAGATTCCTTTAGGTGCTGGTATCGCATTTGCTGAAAAATATCTTGGTACAGATAATGTAAATATCTGTTATATGGGTGATGGAGCTGTGCGTCAAGGTGCATTCAATGAGACATTGAACATGGCGATGTTGTGGAAACTCCCTGTTATCTTCGTGTGTGAAAACAACGGTTATGCAATGGGTACTTCTGTACAACGTACAACGAACATGCAGGATATTTACAAAATGGGCTTAGGTTTCGATATGCCTTCTGCTCCGGTTGATGGAATGGATGTTGTTGCTGTACACAATGCGATGGACGAAGCTGTTCAACGTGCTCGTGCAGGTGAAGGTCCAACATTCCTAGAAATTCGTACATACCGTTACAAAGGACACTCAATGTCTGATCCAGCTAAATATCGTACGAAAGAAGAACTAGAAGCGTATAAAGACCGTGACCCATTGTTGTCGACTAAACATGCTATTTTAGAAAACAACTATGCAGATGACGCTTGGTTTGCAGAAGTTGAGGCTGATGTGAAAAAGGTCGTTGAGGAGTCGGTGAAATTTGCAGAGGAATCTCCTTATCCAACTGCAGATGAATTGTACAAAGATGTATATGTACAACAAGACTATCCATTTATTTTAGATTAATACTCTTTAACTTGATAATATAATAAAGAATGGCTGAAGTAGTAAGAATGCCGAAAATGAGCGATACAATGACCGAAGGGGTCATCGCGAAATGGCACAAAAAAGTTGGTGATAAAGTAAATTCTGGTGATTTAGTAGCTGAGATTGAAACAGATAAAGCTACGATGGACTTTGAGTCTTACCAAGAAGGAACTCTTTTATATATTGGTCCCAAAGAAGGCGAAGCAGTAGCTATTGATGCTGTTATTGCTGTTTTAGGAGAACCGGGTGAAGATTTTCAAGCATTGTTGAGTGGTGATGCACCTGCTGCTGAAAAAGCACCAGAAAAAACCGAAGAAAAAAAAAGCAGAAGAAGTTTCTGGTCCAGAATCTTCGGCTAGTACTGTAACTCCTGAAGAATTGGGATGTACTGTTATTACAATGCCTTTGTTAAGTGATACCATGAAAGAGGGGGTCATTGCGCAATGGAACTTCAAAGTTGGTGATACGATAAAATCTGACGATGCTATTGCTGATGTAGAAACTGATAAAGCGACTATGGAGGTTACAGCTTATGCTGATGGCACCTTGTTATATGTTGGTCTCGAAGCTGGACAAGCTGCAAAGGTAAACGACATCATCGCGATTGTTGGTCCTGCTGGAACTGATATCACACCTTTGTTAAATCAAAAATCTGCACCTGCAAAGGCGGAAACTGCTGAAGCTCCTAAAGCTGATTCAGCTGCTGCTGTAACTGCTGCACCGGTAGCATCGTCTTCAAGTGATGATTCTCGTGTGAAAGCTTCTCCTTTAGCACGTAAAATTGCACAAGAAAAAGGTATCAATTTAAGTGATATCAAAGGTTCTGCAGATGGTGGCCGTATTGTGAAGAAAGATGTTGAATCGTTTGTTCCTGTTGCTGCACAACCTGCGGAGACAAAAGCTGTAGCTGCTCCTGCAACAGAAGCAAAAGCAATCACTTTGCCTACATTTGTTGGTGAAGAGCGCTATACTGAAAAACCAGTTAACCAAATGCGTAAAACTATTGCGCGTCGTCTAGCAGAGTCATTGTTTACAGCTCCACACTTCTATTTGACTGTATCAATTGACATGGACAATGCAATGGCTGCTCGTGCGCAGATCAATGAGGTTGCTCCAGTAAAAGTTTCTTTCAATGATATCGTTGTAAAAGCTGTTGCTGTTGCTTTGAAAAAACATCCTGCTGTAAACTCTTCATGGCAAGGCGATAAAATCCGTTTCAATGAGCATACCAACATTGGTGTTGCAATGGCTGTTGAAGATGGTTTATTAGTTCCTGTTGTGCGTTTTGCAGATGGTAAATCATTGTCACATATCTCTGCAGAGGTGAAAGACTTCGCCCAAAAGGCGAAAGCTAAAAAATTACAGCCTGCGGATTGGGAAGGATCTACATTTACAGTTTCCAACTTAGGTATGTTTGGAATAGACGAATTTACATCCATTATCAACTCACCAGATGGAGCTATTCTTTCTGTTGGTGCTATTCAAGCAGTTCCTGTTGTTAAAAACGGTGCTGTAGTTCCTGGGAATGTAATGAAAGTGACTTTGGGTTGTGATCACCGCGTGGTTGATGGCGCAACTGGAGCTGCATTTTTGCAAACATTGAAATCTTTGGTTGAAAATCCAGTAAGATTATTAGCATAATCCTTTAATAGAGGAATTAAAAGCCACTTTAGTAATAAAGTGGCTTTTTTTATGGCCTTAATTGATTAAGCTCATTCCACAGGAAAGCTTTTTTTACCGATAATTTCTATCGTTATCCGTTTGGTTGAAGGAAGTACAGGTTGTTCAACTCTATAGTGAAAGAGACGCTGTGCGTAAAAAAGGTAACATATACGATGAATAACAATTATTGTAGGGAAAAATTCGTTTTTTTATACTAAAATCTTCATTTTAGCATTATTATCAGTATGCTGGTCCTTCTATTACGAGCTTCAATAATTTGATATTATTTAGGACACAGGAAATAGGGGGTATTTATTGATATACAATACAGAAAACACAAAAATCCGGGAGACTTAGTATAGTGAAATTATTTTTTTTAAAGGGAATGGTCGCTCTTTTGTTTGTATCTACAGTGGCTTGTAGTTCAAAAGAGAAAAAACAGAAGGAAGCAGCGATAGCGCAGGCAAAAGTGGATAGCACAAGGCTCGTCTATAATCCAAATAATGCAGATCAGAAGATCGATGCTTTTATGAAAAATCTTCATTCAAAAGCTGCATTCAATGGGAATGTTCTTGTTGCGAAAGATGGTAAAATCTTATATCAGAATACATTCGGCTGGGCAAATTACTTAAAACGGGATAGTCTAAAAATTGATGACAAATTTGAACTCGCTTCCGTTTCTAAACCGCTTACAGCTGTCGGAATTTTAAAGTTAGTAGAGGCAGGAAAGTTACGTCTCGATCAAACGATCAATGACTTCTATCCGGATTTTCCTTATCCTGGTATTACCATAAAAATGTTATTGACACACCGTTCGGGATTACCTAATTATGTTTATTTTTCCGAGGAACATTGGCCTGATCGTAAGAAAGGAATGACGAATCAGGATGTGATGAAAATGCTGACTGAATTTAAACCCAATCGCTATGGTGCGCCAGGAGGGCGTTTCTTTTACAATAACTCCAACTTTATGGTCTTAGGGGCCATTATTGAAAAGATATCAAAGCAAGATTACGCTACGTATATGAAAGACAGCGTATTTAATGTTGCAGGAATGACAAATACAGCTGCACTTTCTAAGGCAGTGTATGATAAAATTCCGACTAACGTTATTGGACATGACAAGGTATGGCGAAGATCGGTCGTGCAAAATTTTCAGGATGGACCGCTTGGTGACAAAGGAATTTATAGTACGGTGCGTGACCTTTATCGTTTTGATCTTGCTTTGAGAGATGGACGATTGTTAAAGCAGTCAACATTGGATTCGGCATACCGAGGATATCCGGATGCCAAAAAGGGAATTTTTAGCTATGGTTATGGTTGGCGTACGTTTGAGCATGGTAATGATCATATCGTATACCATACAGGTTGGTGGCACGGTTTTAGACATATTTATGTAAGAGATTTAAAGAGAAACATAGTTATTGTTTTACTTTCTAATATGACAAATGGAAGCTTGGTCAAATTGGACGAGCTTTATAAAATCATGGGAATGCCAGTATTGCGTAAAAATGCGTATAGCAACCATGGTGATTTTATCATCGATGAGTAATTTTTGAGCGATGCTACTTTGAGAATTTAGATTATCTTCTTTATCCTATTGTAACGAGAAGGCAAAGAAGATAATCTACATGCCCTGAGTATGCATGCAACAGGTAAACACAAAAGATATAAAAAGGGATGAAAAAAACATTGATTTTAGGTGCTAGTACCAATCCTTCACGTTATTCGAATAAAGCTGCAAATATGTTGCATAAACATGGGCATGCTATCGTTAATATTGGCTTGAATGGAGGGGAAGCCGCCGGAGTTCCTATTGAAAAGAAAGGTGATATCCATACAGATATTGATACTGTGACAATGTATCTTAGTGAGCCTAATCAGAAAGAATATTACGATTATATATTAGCGACGAAGCCAAAACGAATAATATTTAATCCTGGTGCGGAGAATGCAGAATTGGAACAGCTCGCTATGGAGCACGGTATTAAGACAGAAAGAGCCTGTACTCTTGTCTTGTTGAGTACAGGGCAGTTTTAGATTTTGGATTTATGAAGCAATTCAACCGATAGGTACTTCGTGATAAAATAATTTGTCAGACCCACGGTATTGCTGTCGAGATTTAGACTTGACACTTTGATGTCACAATGTTCCTTCAAAATGGCCATGGTATAGGAATTTATGGCTTGTTGTATCGGAATCGTGATCAATTCATTTGCTTTTGCAATTTTTCCACCCAACACGATCAATTCGGGATTGAGTAGCTGTATTAAAGATGCAAATGCTTTTCCTAGGTTTGTTCCTAGTTTTGAAATCTGATTTATTGCAAATTGATCACCCTTGTTTGCCGCTTCAATAATATGTGTCGGTGTTAAATGTTGTAATTCATCGGGTTGTAATTCATTTAATTTAGTCAGCTCTCCTTTTTGGATTTCCTGTTTAGCATTGTTGACCAAAGCAATTCCGGAAGCTACGGTTTCCAAACAGCCTCTTTTCCCACAATAGCAAAGTTCACCGTTGTCGATAAATGGCATATGTCCTACTTCGCCGGAGTAGCCATCACGGCCTAGGTAGACTTCGCCATTGGACACGATTCCTAAACCTATCCCCCAATCCATTAGGATAATTAAACTGTTTTTTGTGTTTTTTGCCAATCCAAATTTCAATTCAGCATAAGCTGCGCCTTTGACGTCATTCAGAATGAAGACCGGTTTTTTATATATGCGCTCAAAATAGTTTGTTATGGATTGATTGTCGTCATGTAAAAAAGTCTCGTTAGTACCTTCTTCAGCATTGATTAGTCCTGGCATGCCAATAATAATCCCTGTTAGGTTCTCAGTATCAACTGATTTATCGATAAGATATTGATCAACGATTTGTGTGATAGCGGCTAGATTTTCTCCATTTCGAGATAATTCATTATCCAGCTCAACAGTTTCAGCAATAATGTTCTGGTTGTTGTCCATTATGCTCAGTGTGATGGAGAAACGTTGGAGTTCAATCGATAGCACCTGAAACAATCCATCACATAGCTTATATAAATTGGGTTTACGTCCACCAATAGATTCTCCTTTGTCAAATTGACGGATAAAATCATCTTCCAGCAATTCTGCAATAAGGCTATTTACCGTAGGCAGGCTTAAATAGAGGTTTTTTACAATGTCATTTACCGATACAGATCCTAATTCGGCTATTAATTTTATAATGGAGATTTTGTTGAACAGATTTTTCTTTTCAGGTTTACTCTCCAATTTTTTGTTAATCAGTAAGTTTACGGCTTTAGTCATAAAACGTCAAATTTTGAAATAGAATCCTCAGGGCTTTAATTTAGCAAAAGTTTTGGAATCATTTGGTTATTTTTCTCACTTGACAAGCAAGTGGGCTAATTAGCAAAAAGGGGATAAGATTCCTTATCCCCTCTCTACGTATAAGTTTAGACTATTTGAGTTTTTTTACTCGAATATCTTTAAAGAATACTTCGGTACCGTGTCCTAGAAACCCGATATGACCAGAGGTTCGTTTAAGCCCAGGATGTTGTTTGCCATCCAGGGTTCCATTTTTGCTTGCCTCGGCGATATCCGCATCCACGATAACCGCGCCATTCAGTGTAACTTTGATGCGATTTCCTTTCACCACGATTTCCTCGGAGTTCCATTCACCTACGGGTTTTAAATGACCTTTTTTGGCAGGAACAACTCCATAAATTGAACCGTGATATTGGTATTGCTTTAAGTCTTTATAAACATCTGCACCATCATCAAGTACCTGGATTTCCATGGCCTCATATGCGGCATCTCCCTCCAGAGGAGCGCGTATTCCCACACCATTGTTGGCACCAGGCGTTAATTTGAAGTCGAAGCGATAAATGAAGTCTGCATATTCTTCTTTTGTGTAAAGGTTTCCACCAAATTTTGCATTTGGATACACCCAGATATAACCTTCGTCGTTGACAACATAAGCTTGGTTTTCTGTCCACTTGTCGAGGTTTGTTCCATCAAAAAGTACTTCAAAACCTTCTTTTTTCTCTTGATCGCTCAATTTAAAGATTTGTTTTCTTGGGAATTCCTTGATAAAAAGATCTCTATAATAAACAACTGAACCATGCGCTTGTAACTCAATTTGTTCGGTAGGGAAAATTGATTGGTTTCTATCCCAATAGTTTTCAAGAGGAATATTATCGGTTACTAACTGTCCATTTAACCAAACTGTGACTTTATCGTCTACCATTTTGATTTTAAATGTATTCCATTCGCCAGTAGCATTGTCGGCAACCTTCAACGGTTTGCTTTCATTTTTCTGGTTGTTATATAATCCGCCAGAGCCAACTTGGGCGCCGACTCTTGTATTCGCAATATCCCAAATTTGTACTTGGGGAGTACCTCTCAAGTAGATACCGGCATCACCTTCTATACCGCCATAGTTTTCCAATTTCCAGTCTACCAGCATTTCAAAATCGCCATATTTCTTTACGGTCGCCAGATTATCGCCTTTACCACTGAAGGCAATTTCACCATTGGATGCTGTCCAACCTTTGCGCATGATATCGTCGGCTTTAGCTTGTTCTGCTGCTAAAGTTTTCTCGTTCATTTTACTGCGTTTGATCGGATCTGCTACCAAACCTTTCCAGCCACTTAGGTCTTTACCATTGAACATCGAAACATAACCTTCTTTGATCGGCATTTCAGCGAGATAGCGAACAACAGCTTCCTTAAGGTATCCACTTTCACTACCCGACAATTTACCGATTACCTGTTCAAGAACCTCTCTAACCTTTTTGCCATAGAACTTGTTGTCCATCGCAATGTTCATCGCTACATTGGCCGCAGTTCCGCCAAGTTGCGCGTCGCTCATTAAATCAGCGGCAAAAACTAAAGACTGGTATGTTCCTGTAGGTTGTAACGCAGATAATGCTGCTTTTTTCTGATCTGTGGTTTTGGCGACGTTGAATGCATCTCTTAATAACAAAGTTTTCTGTTCAGGCGTATTCGAAGAAGAAGAAATTGATTTAATTAATCCTCTGTATACCGTATTGAAAAGATTATCGTCTTTTTCTGTTCGGGAAAGAGATACCAATTCTGGCAGTGCGTTGGAGGTAGACCAGCTAGCCAAAGACTCAATTGCTGCGGACCGTAGACCTGTATTATTGTTGTTAAGGTATGCAGTTACAGCTTTCAATGACTGGGCGTCACCAAGCCCAGCAAAAACAGGGAAATACTTAGCGGTATTAGGCGCTGCAGACTTCGATATATTAGCTGCTAGTTTTTCTGTTAATCCCTTTGAATTTGTGCTTGACTGAACCACATTGACAATGGCACGTTGCAATAGCACGGCAGATTTATTGTCTGTTGTATTGTTTAACCTACCGAATAGTTCTTCTAAGTCCGATTCCTGAGCGACATTTGGGAGTGCTTTGTTGATCGCTTCTTCGACAGCAGGGTTTGCACTCTTTATGGCTAATACAGCTTTGGATGATGCATTGTTGGAACGTTTACTTAAAATATCCAGCAATTGAATCTTTTTGTCGTCGTCTACAGTGGCAAGTGCATTGTTGACATCAGTAACGACATTTGCATCTTTCGATGAAAGGATCAATGCTTTTACCGAATTGTTAAATTGTTGATCAGCGTTGAGCGCCTGGATTAAGGTATTGGTTTCTTTACCCTGAGATAGTGTATTTAGTGCACTTAATCCAGCTAATTTAGTTACGGGAGACTGTGTTTTATTTACTAATGCCTGGATTAGTTTTAAGCTGCTTGCCGAACCATTGTGGGCTAAGTAGTTCAATACACTTTCTTGCACTTCAGGAGTACCCTTGCTTGCTAAAGCAAGCAAGCTTTTTGCGTCGGCGCCTTTTCCGTATTTTCCGAGTAATTGTAATGCAATGTTACGGTAAGCACCATTATCGCTCTTAACAGCTGCTAACAAGTTCTTTTGTTGTTTCGCTGGGTCGATGGTTGTCAATAATTTAAGCGATGCAATTTGGCCGTTGATCGATTTTACTTTTTGAGATTCCTGAAAAAACTTGTTTAGGAACTTAACCGCATCTTGGTCGTGTTTATTGTCGATCAATGCTTGAGCATAGTCAATACCAAGTCCTACTGCATCCAATTTGTCATAGCTATAACCGGCAGCATTTAGTTTTTCCTGGAATAGCGATTCTGAGGCTGTGCCCCCGATTTTGCTCAGCGCGATTAATGCTGTTCGTTGGAAACCATCCGAATTATATTTTTGCGTTAATCCTAAAATGGCACTTTCAGCATTTTTATCTTTTAGATCTCCGAGTGCTGTAACCAGGGCAATGGCAGTTTTCTCTGTTGTGGATGCTGCTAAAGCTTTTTCTAAGGCTGCTGTCGATTCAGGGGTGCGAATAGATACTAGGGTTCTCGCTGCTGCATCGGCAAGATAATCGTTTGTCAAACAATTAGCGACAGCTGGTATAACTGTATTATCGGCGCATTGACGTAACAGGCGTAGAGCAAAGACCTGATTAGTTGGTTCACTCAATTGCGTTATGGATTTTGCCAATCCTTCAACAAACACTCTTTTCTGCTGTTCTTTGCCTGGTTGGTTTACGTAAAACGAATAGCTGTTTGCCGCAAATTCTATCGGAGCATTGTTGCTACCTGGTGCTTTAAGTCCTTTGAGGAAGGTAACGACGTCATCAGAAGAAAAACCTTCCAGCTCATGCATGGCAAGTAAAAACTTTTCTTTTTCTTCGGCAGGCTGTTGTGCCAATACGTCTGCTATTTTAGTTGCAGTCGTTCTATTTTGTGGTTGCTGAGCGTAGGTTGCACTAGATATAAGAAGCAATACGGTCAGCGAATTGAATATTCTTTTCATTAGGATATCTTTTTAAATAGACCAAGGGCCTCTCATTGGTTGGTGAATTAATCTATTTGCGGCGTCGTCATTAATAAATAGCTCATTTTGGGAGTCATATTTTAGTGATCTGTTCAGTCGCAATGCTGCTAATCCCATGTTGACCAAGGTACAAGAACGGTGTCCATTGATTTCATTCAGCGCAAACTTTTCTCTTGTGCGAACGGATTCCAAGAAGTCAGTAATCTGTGGTGCCGGTTCAGGGTACTGTGCAAGTTTTCTTTCCAAATCCGGTATATCTGATTGGAATCCTCGATATAATTTACCTTTTGGACCTTCAATATAGGCTGCCTTTTCATCTTTCGCCTCACCGTCTAAAATGATCTGACAACCATCGGCATAGGTAAATGTAATTCGTCTCCATGTGCCCACTGCATCCGGATGTTGCTGCGGAGCATCAACGTCGACGGAAATCGGGCTTTCGTTGTCTTTACCTAAGAAGTATTGAACAGGATCCATATAATGTTGCCCCATATCTCCTAGACCGCCACCATCATAATCCCAATATCCTCTAAAAGTAGTATGTACGCGGTGTTTATTGTAAGGCTTGTATGGCGCCGGACCTAACCAAAAATCGTAGTCAAGTTCAGCCGGTACTTTCTCCTCTGGTAAATTTTCTTTTCCTACCCAATAGAACTTCCAGTCAAAGCCGGTATGTTTGCTTATCGTAACTTTCAAAGGCCAACCTAACATGCCAGTATCAACTAATTTTTTGATTTTGCTTACTGGAACATTCATTCCATAAAAGTCATCCTTGAAACGAAACCAGGTATTTAAACGGAAGATATTGCCATGTTGTGCAATGGCTTCTTTCACTTTTTTACCTTCACCGATAGTACGTGTCATTGGTTTTTCACACCAGATATCTTTTCCTGCTTTTGCCGCTTCAATGGACATCAGTCCATGCCAATGTGGCGGAGTAGCAATATGCACAATATCTACTTCCGGAGATTTAATCAACTCCCTAAAGTCATGGTATTCCTTCACACCACCGCCTAAGTCTTCTTGTGCTGCCGCTAGATGGGTTTTGTCTACATCACAAATGGCTACTGTTTTAGTTCCGGCGTAGCCAAAGTGTCCACGGCCCATATTGCCGACACCAATTACACCTTTGGTTAGATGGTCGCTCGGAGCAAGATAGCCCTGTCCTCCGAGTACAAAGCGTGGTACAATAGAAAATGCCGCAGCACCGACCACGGATTTTTTTATGAAATCACGCCTTGATGAATTCTGTTCTTTCATTTTGGTTGGATTAGTTGTTTTATAATTGATCCACTATTAGGCTGTTAAAAATAACGGCATTGGATATTTAATCTTAAAAATAGATAAAAAACTGATAAATGTAAACTGATAACTAAAATTTTACGTATTGTTTATTTGTGTTTTGTTAAAAAATAACAAAAGAATACTGCTGAATTCATTTCTTTCATATATAGCTACCCCATTATTGCGTATGCTGTGTTGTTTTGTCTACTAAATTGTTACATTTCAGAGAGGTAGCTATTCGATGTGATGGACAGAGAAGAGCTTGAATCTAGGTTTTCCTCAATCGTTTTCGTAAAAGAGGCTTGATTTCAGGAGAATAATCCAGCATCTTTATGGTCGCTCTGATAGCATTAAATCCTAATGATGAATCTAAGAATACTGTTTTTACTCGTTTGTATCCTATGCCAGCCATTTGGAGGATCAGCTCAATTTAGAATTCCAGTGTTGGGCCATACGATTTATGAAGGTGTGTTTACTGGCAATGGTCTCCTGGGAACGATGACTTACTTAGCCGGTAAGAATTCGATGCGTGTGGATATTGGAAGAACTGATATTTATGATCATCGAGCGAATTCGGCCGATAAATTGTTTGATCAGGCGCGTATGTCGTTAGGTCATTTTGAAATAGAATTTGAAAGCCCTATTGTGCAGGCACAAGGAGAAATTCATTTAAAAGATGCCTATGCTGAGGCGAAAGTCGGCACAGACCAAGGGATGGTGAGAATTCGGACGACCACCTTATCAAATGACAACATTATTTTGCTAGAGGTATTTAAAAAAGATTTTAACGGGAATTACCATCTTACATGGAAACCCGACGAAGCCATCAGTCCAAGGATGGGATTCAGCTATACGCAAAAACCGAAAAACTATCCGACAAATCCAAAAGGAAGTTTTGGCGCGCAAGGCGAAACAAAATATTTTGATCAGCCTCTCCTAGCCGGGGGAGGGTATGTGACGGCTTATTGTGGTAGATCCGGCAAAGAAGTGGATACCTATTTAATTACCGTAGATTATAACCAGCAGGGAACCGCTTATGTCAAAAAGGCGATCAATTATGTTCAGAATTTTAATGAACAAAAGTTAACGAAGGGACTGGCATCCCATCGCAAGTGGTGGACAGACTATTTTGCAGCATCTACACTGGAGCTGCCAGATACGGTTTACCAGCAGTTTTATGATATGCAATTGTATAAACTTGCCAGTGCAACAAGGTCAGATAAGCCCGCTATGGATTTACAGGGGCCCTGGACAAGTCCAACTCCGTGGCCAGCGTACTGGCTTAATCTTAATATGCAACTTGCTTATTCCCCTGTTTTCAAAGCGAACCAGCTCGGTATTGCAAGCTCGTTGATCCAGATGATTGATCGGAATAAAGATAATTTAAGACAAAATGTTCCCGAGCCTTATCGCTATAACAGTTTGGCTGTAGGTCGCTCCTCGGGGCCAAGTTTATGGAGTCCTGTTCTTCTGGCAAAAAATGTCACACTTGATGGGGCATCCGATGGTGAAAAAGAATTGGGAAATCTTGTATGGCTGTTGCATAGTTATTATCAATATTATCGAGCGACACTGTCGCAGGAAATATATGATCGCTTATTTCCGCTACTGAAGGAAGCGATAAATTATCATTTGCACTTATTGGAAAAAAATCAAGCAGGAAAATACCATATCGGTGTGAAAACCTATTCGCCAGAATATTCAAAAGGGTATGCTTATGATACAAATTATGATCTTTCTATTTTCAAATGGGGGCTCAAGACGCTTATAGAGCTGGATCAAGAAAGAGGCGGCAAAGATAAACTTCATGCTGTCTGGACAGATGTATTGGCCAACATGATTGATTATCCACAAGATGTCGATGGCTTTATGATCGCAAAAGACCTTCCCTATGGCGAGTCGCATCGTCACTATTCGCATCTAATGATGATTTATCCTTTTTACGATATAAATTGGGATCAGGTAAATAATCAAGCTCTTATTGAGCGCTCTATTGCACATTGGCAGAGCAAAAAGCAATGGTTGCAGGGCTATTCATTTACAGGTGCTGCCTCTATGTATGCCATGATGGGGAGAGGAGATTCGGCTTTGGCTTCGCTGGATGTGCTATTGCAGAAATATATTAAAGCCAATACGCTATATGCTGAAAGCGGTCCGGTGATAGAAACCCCACTGGCAGCGATGGCCAGTATTCAAGAATTGTGTATGCAGTATTGGAATGGTGTATTACGCGTGTTTCCTGCTATTCCTCATAAATGGAAGGATGTTTCCTTTACCAATTTTTTGACAGATGGTGGAAATCTCGTATCAGCAGAGCGAAAAAATGGAAAAACGGCCAACATCCGGATCAAAAGTCAATATGGAGGTCGTCTACGTTTAAAATCCGATATCGGAATACCAGAAATAAAGATACAGGGAAAAGGTACGTTTGATATAAGGAGAGATGGAACAATTGATCTGAAGCTTGATAAGGGAGCAATCGCTTTGATTAATGTACATTGATAAAAGGTAAGTTAAAGAAATTACGTTGAAACTGGATATTCAAGCTCCTTGAGCCAATTGCTTAAAATTCCTCAATCAATTGAAATAAAGAAAGCATATTATTTAGGTATAAAATTGAAGCGCTAATGCGCTGATCAAATAAAAATATAAGAATAGAAAATAATGAAATTAAAACAACTTTCCGTGTTATTATTGACCGTTTTGGGTACTTCGACTGTCGTTCAGGCGCAAACGGCAAAACCGAATCTATCCAAGGCGTTTATTCAGCAGCAGCTAGATGCTGCAGCGAAGCAAATAAAAGTCCTGGCGAGCGAAACTCCGGCAGAAAAGTTTCCAAAAACTTTCGAAAATGGCAAAGAGGTATTTTCTTCGTCGAGCTGGTGGTGTTCGGGGTTTTATCCAGGGACATTGTTGTATTTATATGAAGGTACCAAAGATGAAGGGCTGTTAAAGAAAGCAACCGAGAAATTGACCTATCTAGAAAAAGAAAAGAACAACAAGGGTACACATGATTTAGGGTTTATGTTATTCTGTAGTTTTGGAAACGCATTGCGTCTCACGGGTGATAACCAAAAGTATGGACCAGTACTCAGCACCGGCGCCAATTCCTTAGCATCTCGCTATAGTCCAACTACCAAAACGATTCGTTCTTGGGATCACGGATCATGGCAGTATCCGGTTATAATCGATAATATGATGAACCTGGAGTTTTTGACACAGGTGTCTAAAATGACTGGAGATAAAAAATTTTATGATATTGCGGTATCTCATGCTGAAACAACCTTGAAAAATCACTTCAGAAAAGATTATAGCTCATACCATGTGATCGATTATGATAAAAACACAGGTAAGGCGATTGGTAAAAAGACCCATCAGGGCGCATTTGATGAATCGGCATGGTCAAGAGGACAAGGATGGGCGCTGTATGGTTATACCATGATGTACCGCGAGACAAAGAAGAAAGAATTTTTGAAGCAGGCCCAGCAAATCGCAAATTATATCCTAAGCAATCCGAATTTGCCTGCTGATCTGGTTCCTTACTGGGATTTTGATAAAGATAAAATTGCGCAGTCAGATAAAATGTATCCGAATAAGGATCTGCGGGATGTATCTGCGGCGGCATTATATGCGTCTGCTTTGTTAGAGCTCTCACAATACACAAAGGGAAGTGAAGCTTTGAATTATTTTGATAAAGCAGAAACGATTCTTAAGAACCTGTCGAAGGCACCTTATCTGGCACCTTATGGTCAAAATGGTGGGTATATCTTACAACACAGTGTTGGAGCGCTGCCATTAAATTCGGAAATCGATGTGCCGTTGACCTATGCCGATTACTATTATGTGGAGGCCTTGGTTCGTTATCAGCGCCTATTGTCCGGAGAACCTATGATCAAAGAGATCGCTAAATAAGGTTGTCAACAGTTAAAAGCTTATTTTAGTGGGATCGGATCGTTTAAAAAATGATTTGTTTTAAGTAAGGCTCAAACTTGATTAAAAACGTAGTTAAAGCTAAAAGACAGAGGTGGCATAGCCACCTCTGTCTTTTTATTGGGAATTACAGCGTTTATTGAGCATTACGGGGACCACGGTTCGATATAACAGGGTTTAGCTATTCTGGTTGGTCGTAGCGGTTTGTTCCGACGGATTGTATCCAAACTGTTTTTTAAATTCCTTACTAAAGTACTTCCTGTCCGAAAACCCCACAGCATAGGCGATCTCACTGATGTTCATGTCAGAATTCAGTAGTTCTTTCGCTTTGTTTAGCCTATACGTTTTAACATAATTATTGAGCGATAAATTGGATATTGCCTTCAGTTTACGATAGAGAATTGGAGCGCTCATTCCCATTTTACGTGATATAAAATTAACATCAAAGCCATCTGACTGGATATTTTCTTCGATCAACTCATTTAGGGATGAGATGAATTGCGCATCAAGTTCATTGTCGAATGAAGCTGTTTTGACCTGAAATTCTTTACTCTTTTTGTGGCTGATAGCCATGAGATTCTGAGCGGAGAGAAATAGTTGTTTATTGTCGAAGGGCTTTGTTAAATAGATATTTGCACCCTGCTCCAGGGCTAAGGTTTGTGAATGGCTGTCTGTTACGGCTGTCAACAAAATGAACGGAATATGGCTTGTCACCATATTTGTTTTAACGGCCTGACACAGTTGGGCTCCATCCATATAAGGCATCATCAAGTCTGAAATAATCAGGTCAGGGATATATTCCAATGCTTTGGAAAGAGCTTCTTCGCCATGATCAGCCGTAATGATTGTGTAGGTGTCCTGAAACAGACTGACTACCGTTGCTAATAATTCTTTGTTGTCTTCTACAATTAAAATAGTTTGTTGCAAGGAAGTATCAAGCGTGCTTGGTACCAGTATGCTAACGTCCTCTGTTTCCTTTGCAAGGAGGCCTATTGCTTGCGGCTCTACTTTCTCGCCAGCTTGTTTCAGTAAGGTTACCGTAAATACCGTCCATTTTCCTTTTTCATCCTCCTTCGAAAAACAACGAATCTCTCCCTTGTGTTGCTGCACAATTTGTTTGGTAAGTGCCAATCCAATGCCTGTGCCGATTGCATCATTAGCTTGTTCTTCACGATAGTATTCTTCAAATATTTTGAACTGATTGTCTGTGGCAATACCAATGCCACTATCAACTATGTTTATGGAAAATGAGTCATCGCTTTCGATCAGCTCAAGGTAAACGGTACCATATTCGGGTGTATATTTGATGGCATTGGATAGTAGATTAAACATCACTTTGTCAAACTGCAGGGTATCAATGGATTGTAATCCTACTGCATCCAACTGACGTATATAATAGTTGAGATGTTTTGTTTTGGCAAGGTCATTCAGTAAGTAGAACGTATCTTCTATGTATTCTCTAAAAGAGATGTCGGTTTTCTTCAGTACAAAGTGTTTGTCATCGAATTTTTTAAAGTCCAGCAGCTCGTTGATAACACCAAGGAGTTTACTGGCATTCTTTTTTATCCGTTTTACTTTGTTTTGGGTAGCGGTAAGATTGGCCGTTTCGGAAATAATTTCGTCTAATGGAGCGGTAATCAAAGTCAACGGTGTGCGAATTTCGTGCGATATCTGTGTAAAGAATTTTATTTTCTTTTCCTGTTCCCGTTCTGAATTGATCAACATCTCACGTTCGACAACAAACTTGATGACAAAATGTACACCCAAGATAAACAAGCCGGCATACAACAGATAAGCCCACCAGGTTCTCCAAAAGGGAGGTTTAATATCGATATTGATCCGTAGGGGGATACTGCTCCAAATGCCATCGTTGTTACTGGCGAATATGGTCAAAGTATGCATTCCGACCGGAATGTTGGTATATCGTATTGATGGAGTACTTGTTTCAACCCAATCCTTGTCAAAACCATCGAGCTTGTATCGGTATCTATTTTTTAGTGGTTTGATGAAATTAGAACCTGAGAAATTAATCGTAACAAAGTTTTCATCATGTCGGAGTTTGAGCTGATAGCTATTGGGATCTGTCGTTTTCTGAATCCGTCCGTAGTTCAATGGTGTCTCTTCGAGAAAGATATTTCGGAAGAGTACCTCGGGTATAGTCTGATTGAAGATTATTTTTCGGGTATCCAGGGCAACTACACCATTGAGTGTTGTGACGAATAATGTTCCTGTTTTGCTGGCAAAGACTTTGGCTCCAAGTAGATTTTTGACCGGTAGGCCGTCATATTGATTCAGGAGGTAACTATCTTTTGTTTTGGGATTATAGCATATTAGTCCATTTTTACTGGTAAGCCATACCTGATTGTTCACAAAGATGGGCCAGCCTAATGAGTTGTTTGGAAAGCGAGATACCTTGGTTAAGTGATCGCGCTGGTCAAAATGATATAAATACTCTTTGGATGTCAGCCAGATGTCCCCGTTCGGATGAACATAAAATCCACCTAGCGTCAATGTATCCAGCTGTTTTATTGGTTTTATGTTTGATTCATTCGGTTTTTTGCGAAAAAGTGCACCTCCTCTGAGAAAATAAGTCTGCTGTCTATTGTCCGCTTGGATATCATCAATTGTACCTGTTTTTAATGCAGCGTTATATGCTGCAGGTTTTCCAGGATCTACGATGTAAAGCCCTTTATTGGTTCCGAGGTAAATGCGATGTACGGGATCGACGTAAATGCTATAAATATTGTTTTTGAGGTTTAGGAGATCTTTTTCCAGGTAAAAGTGTTGTGTGTTTCCAGATTGTGCATCGATAATGGAATAACCGCCGCCGTACTGTGCTGCATAAATTTTGTTATCTCTAACGTATAGATCCTTGATCAGGTTTGACTGGGTTAATTTAGACAAAGGAGAGGTGGTTTCTGTTCTTTTGTCAATTTTGTTGATTCCTTCTTCTTCTGTTCCAATCCAAAACGCATTTTCTGACTCTGCGAAACTGCCGGTGATATCGCTATTGAGGCTGAGACCTGGACGCGAACGTGTTGAATAATGCTGTATGGGGATCAGATCGGGGTAGATGGCATTGATTCCTCCAAAATAAGTTCCTATCCAGGTGATCTGTTGTCGATCAATAAAGATATCATAGATAGAGTTTTGACTCAATGAGTTTTTGACGGAGGTATTATGTTTATAGTTTAAGAAATGTGGTGTCCCGTTAAAGATGGAGAGTCCTTTTAGTGTTCCAATCAGTAGTTCTCCTTGTTTAGTTGGGACAATTTTCCGGATGTTATTGCTGAGCAGATTGCTATTTGTTTCTGTTAGGTTATTCCATTTTTTATCAACGAAGTTGTATTGGAATATTCCATGCAATTTTGTACCAACCCACAGGATGTTTTTATGAAGATACATTGTGCTGAAAATCTGCTCTTTTAACGGCAGGGGAGATGCTATAAGATTCTGGTTCGTAGAAATTTGATTATTTTTCAAAGAAAAAGACGTTATGCCATTCATGCTCGCCATGATATAGGTTTCTGGTCCTGTCTGAATAATCGATTGTACTCGGGATTGGTTAATGAGTTTTTTGAGATTGTAGGTACCTGCTGTGGGGATAGCCTGATAGAGACCTTTGTCGGTGCACAGAAATATTTTGTCTGAAAGGAGCTGTATGTCGGCGACAGTAATTTTTTCTTGAAAAGGTTTTCCTTGTTTAAATACCGCTTTGCGTTTGTCGATATCGAAAATAAATAACTGCGTTGCTGTAGCAATGAAAAGGTCATTATTTGCGTTGATGGCAATCTTGTTAATGTAATCTACCTTTTTAAATACGGTATCCTGTACGAGAATATTAGTGATATTCTGGGAGTCGTATACAAAAAGGTTGGCTCCGCCGCCGAACCAAAGTTTACCTTGTTTATCTTGAGCAATTGTTAATACCGCCTGTTTATCCAATACGTTCTCCTGGCTTAGTGTCTCAAATTTTAAATTCTGTGCATGACAAAGGGAAATGATGGATATCAACAGCAGAAATTGTCGCGATAAAATAGGTAGTATGCTCATGGTTATGGGGTATTTGTGTCAAATTTAAGATTTTACCCCCAAATATTTATGAATTTTACCCCTCTTAATTTGCTCATAAACCCATCTTTGGCCTATTAAACAACCAATTTTTATTATAAAACTAATTTCCTAAAGTATGGCAAAGTTTTACAAAGTTGGACTGTCTGCTATGATGATGTTTACTGTGGGTGCGAGTATGGCACAACAGAAAATTTCAATTACGGGGCGGATTACAGACAGTCAAGGAGCACCTTTATCGGGTGTAACGATTCGAGAAAAGGGTGGAAGTGTTTCTACTTCTACAAATGCAAACGGTACCTATTCATTGTCAGTTGGCTCCAATGCAACCATCTTAGTTTCCTATATCGGTTATCAAAATCAAGAGGTTGTTGTCAATGGTCGCAATGTCGTCAATGTAACTATGGACGGTGCAAGTGCTGCCATTGATGAAGTTGTAGTCGTGGGGTACGGACAACAGAAGAAGGCGAAATTGTTAGGGTCGGTTGCGACGATTGATGGCAAGAAGCTTGAAAGTAGAGCGGTAACGAACGTATCTTCGGCACTTTCGGGGCTTGCAGCCGGTGTCCAAGTCAAAGTCGGTAATGGTAAGCCTGGTAGTGATGGAGCAACCATTCGCGTACGCGGTACAGGTACCATGAACAATAATGATGCTCTTGTCATTATTGACGGTATTCAGGGGGTAATGGATGCAGTAAATCCGGAAGATATTGAAACAATATCAGTATTAAAAGACGCGTCTTCGGCAGCTATCTATGGTGCGCGGGCTGCGAATGGAGTTATTGTCATTACAACGAAGAAAGGAAAAGGCGGACAAGCGCCGCAAATAAAATATTCAGGTTTGTTTTCGAGAACAACGCCAAGCGCAAAGCCTGAATTTGTAAGCGATTATTTGAGACATATGAGCTTGTTTCAAGAGGCCGCAGAAAATATCGGCGAGAAAGGCCCATATACGCAAAGTGCTATTGATACCTGGACGGCGGCAAATGCTGATCCAAATGGTTTGACTGCTCAGGGCATACCAAATTATGTCGCATATCCCAATACAAACTGGGGCGATTGGATTTATGAGAATGCCTGGTTAAAAAGTCATAATGTCAGTGTTTTGGGGGGGAGTGAAAATATCCGCTACAATCTATCTGGAAGAATACAGGATAACCCTGGCATTATGCACAATACAGGGATGAAACGCTATGAAGGGCGGGTGAATCTGGAGACAGATGTTACCAACTTCCTGACCGTGGGTACACAGACATTTGTTGTTAAAGAAGAACGTTCTATGGCTTCAGATGCCAATCTGTATAATTTTTTGCGGCAAACTACACCAGGTATTTACCCAATGTATGACAGTAAGTTTGGAAGCGCTGTGCTCAGCTCCGGAGAATCATCTCAGCTGAACAATTTATTGACCTACCTTTACGATAATAAAGGAAGTAATGAACGTACACGGCTCAACGCAACCTTATTTGCAAATGTTAAACTTTGGAAGGGTTTGACGTTTGAAACGAAATTTAATTACCAGAGCCGATTTGATGAAGTGAAAACCTGGTCTGATCCGTCACCACGGTATGACTTTTCAACCATGACGATTACGTCGACTCCTGTTAACCTTGCGACCTCGACGACTGGACAGTCCTATAATAAAATTTACAGAAAATCTTTTGATAACGTATTGCGTTATAACACGACGATTGGTAAACATACGATTGGTGCATTAGTTGGTCATAATGAATTTTATTACAACGATTCTGGATTTAGTGCTTCTACAAAAGGATTGATAGATGCTACCATTACTAATATCGGTACAGGAACCGAGATGAATAGCATCTCCGGCGCAGAATCTGATAACTCCATGCGTTCTTTTTTCGGTCGCTTTAGCTACGATTATGATGGGAAATATTTAGCCGAATTTAGTTTACGCCGAGATGGTTCATCAAAATTTGGTCTTGGCAAGAAATATGGTACTTTCCCTTCTGTTTCGTTAGGATATATATTGTCTAAGGAATCATTTATGAAGGCGGTAGATCCTTATTTGCAAGATATTAAAATTCGTGGATCGTGGGGTAAATTAGGGAATGATGGCGGAGACGATCTGAACGTATATGGATGGCATGGTGTGTATGGCCAGGTAGGTTATTCTTTCAACGGCGCGCAGGCTAATGGTCTTAGATTGTCACGTTTTGGCAATAACTTGTTGCAATGGGAAGATTCCGAAAATAAGGAGCTTGGATTGGAATTTGCAACATTAAACCGACGCGCATCCGTGGAACTAAGTTTATACGATCGTAAAACTTCAAATATTATTCGTACAGCGCAGATGCCAATTACTGCGGGTACTGCTAGTGCTCCCTTTTATAACCAGGCCGCTATGCGTAATAAAGGAATTGAGCTTAACCTGAACTGGCGGGATAAGATCGGGGATTTCAGTTATAACATTGGTGGTAATTTCTCGTATAATAAAAATAAAGTTACGGAATACGAGGGTAAGCTGGTTCAAGGTATGGTTGATGACGGAACGGGAAAAATGGTATGGCAGACTAATTTAGGTGATGTATCTACAGGTGGTGTAAACCGAAGACTTGAGGGATACCAGTTGGATGAATTCTATTTACGTCAAGTATATAGAGGAAATGGTAGTTATTTTAATTCCGACGGATCCGTCAATGTTAACGGTGGACCTACTACAGGGATGATCCGTACGGATCAGGATTACGAGTGGGCAAAAGCGATGAAAGCTGCTGGTTATTCTTTTGTAACCTCATCCCAAGCCATTGCGGATAGCTATGGTTCGAATGCACGGATGTATTATGGAGACTTGATCTATGCCGATCTGAACGGAGATGGTATTTATGGAAATAATGCCGACCAGTACTTTACCGGAACGTCGACAAGTCCTAAATATATCTATGGATTTAATCTCGGATTCTCTTATAAAGGTCTTGATATGTCTATGATTTGGGCAGGAGAGGCTGGAGGACAGTATTATTGGACAGATGCTGGTTATAATAACAATGTGTTGATCCTTGGTAACCAGGTAACCACTCGTATTGCAGATGACCATTATTTCTATAACCCGGCGGCACCAAATGATCCACGTACCAATCAAAATGGATATTTCCCTAGATTGAAATACGGAACTTCTGCAGAAAATATCAATAATCAGGCAAGCGATTATTGGTTGTATAATGCAAATTTTTTAAAGCTTAGAAATTTGCAAATAGGTTATACGTTTGATAAGAAACTAACTGAAAAAGTTAAAGTACGTAGTTTAAGGGTATTTTTCTCTGGAGAGAACCTATTGATGTTTACTGATTTTCCGGGGTTAGATCCAGAAGTTGGTGCAGGAGCAGAATATCCAACAATGAAACAGTTTGCTTTTGGTTTGAATATTGGATTCTAAAAAGAGAAAGATTATGAAAAATAATATAAAAAAATATAATTTGTGGAGTAAAAAAATATTGCTTAGCGTGACTCTCGGTTCAGCAACATTGTTTTCTGCTTGTCAGAAGGATTTATTGGATACAGTACCTAAAACACAGGTATTGACCAATAATATGTGGCTAACTGAAAACCTTACGGACCAAGGTGTAAATGGTGTATATCAAGGTTTGCGCCTCGGTCAGATGCTTTATGTATATGATTCCTATGTTACTCTCCAAGGCCGGGATAATTCAACCTTGATGAATGCAACTGCCACAAGTTCATCCGGGATTTTTTCATCCACTTGGCAAAATTTATATGAAGGTGTTCATCGGAGCAATAATGCGATCTATGGGATAGCCAATGTGTCACCAGTGGGAGCAGAGAAAAAGGCTAAATTAACTGCAGAAGTAAAATTCTTACGCGCCTATTACTATTATCGATTGAATCAGTTGTATAAAGGAGTGCCTATTTATACCGATCCAATCGAATGGGACAAAGTTGATAAACCAAGGAATACTGAACAGGAAGTTTGGAGCTTTATCATTAAAGATCTCACGGATTGTATCAACGAAGCTCAGTTACCAAATCGCTATGATAAAGGAAATGCAAACTTTGGCCGGGTGACAAAATCTGCCGCTTATGCGCTCCGTGGTAAGGTTTATATGTATACGCAAGAATGGGCAAAAGCAATCGCTGATTTCGAACAAGTCAAAAGCCTGGGACACAGTTTATTTAGCGATTATGCATCTCTATTTAAAGGAGATAATGAACAAAGTCCCGAAATTATATTTAGCATCCAAAATATGGCTTTGGCAGGATATGGCTCCGATTACCAATTTAGATTCGGATCACGTTCAGCATTTGGGTCCAATTGGAATACTTATTTAGTACACCCTGATGCTGCAGACCGCTATCAACGCAAAGATGGATCTAAGTTTAATTGGGACGATTACTTGCCAGGCTATAATCAGATGTCACCGGGCCAAAGGGAGGTGTTTTTCTTGCGGAATAATTTGACCGCTACTGAAATATCTAATATTGACAAACGGACTACAAACAAGCTTGATATGTCTTTGTATTTGCCTACCGGTAATGAAGAACGCCTGAAGAAAGCCTATGAAGATCGTGATCCTAGACTAGCAAGTAATGTGATTTTACCTTACTCTACATTTGTGGGAGCCAATGGTGCAACAGATCAAACCTTTACGTCAAGATGGCCATATAGACAGGAGTTTGGTGGCGTATTTGATTTGAGAACGGATATCGTCCCTAATTTTTACTACTACCCACGTAAGTTTGTTTACGAAGGTGCTAATCCAGGTATACCAAATAGAGAAGCTGGAGCATATGATTATATCGTCATGCGTTATGCAGATATCCTTTTGCTATGGGCGGAGGCATTGAATGAGTCAACAAAGCCTAGCGAGGCAGTATTAAAGGTAAATGAGGTCAGAAAGCGTGCAGGAGTTGGAGAATTACCCTTAGGAATTGGTGAGCAGGATCTCCGAAAAGAAATTCGTGAAGAACGCCGTCGTGAGTTGATGTGTGAAGGTGTTATTTATTTTGACGAGTTGCGTTGGAAAACATTGAAAGAGACTTCTTTTTATACAGGAAATGGTATTAAACAAGCATGGGGAGGAGTCGTTTCTCCGTATGACTGGAGAGGTGATCAGCTCTATACATGGCCAATTCCACAAGTGGAACGGGAACGAAACACAGCCTTGACACAAAATAGTGGCTGGGACGATTAAGAAATAGGAGAAGATTTTTCTGTCTCCTGTAAAGAAGTTGTTATCAATCGCTCATGCAATCGTTTGCTCGAGCGATTGATTTCTTTTTGTTTGTTTTTTTTAGTTAAAATAAAGATTTTTAATGTTTTGTGTAACACTTCGATTGTGTTCGTTATAAACCAATGTCAATGAAAAGAAGACTCTTATTAAAACTATTGGGCGGTGCCGGAATGGGCGCACTGGCGACATCTTTTGCTGGTGAAGCGAATGCCAATGTTGCCGCGTCGGAAAGAAATAATTACAGCGAGAACGATCGTGCCTATTGGGTATCTATTTTACATAAGATGGCTGCTCCAATATTAAGCAATATCAGTAAGCAACAATGGCGTAAAAATATGCCGATGGAAGTGAGTCCTACTTTCGATAGTAGGGATCCTGGAGTCGGATACCTGGAAGCTTTCGGTCGTTTGTTGGCAGGTATGGCTCCTTGGTTGGCCTTACCGGATGACGCAACTGAAGAAGGTCAATTGCGTAAAAAATTACGTGACCAAGCATTATTGGGTATACAATATGGTGTAGATCCAAAATCTCCGGATTATTTTACTTGGCGAGGACCTTCATCTCAGACCCTTGTGGATGCAGCGCATCTTGCACTGGCTTTTCTGAGGGCCCCAAAAGCTTTATGGCAGCCTTTGGACCAGGCCACTAAGCAAAGAGTCGTCGAAGAGTTTAAACTGCTACGGAAGATCAAGCCCAATGAAAGTAATTGGCTGCTTTTTGCGGCAATGACAGAAACATTTCTTTACAGCATAGGAGAGGAATGTGCACGGGAAAAGATCGATTATGCGGTCAATAAATTTGATCAGGAATGGTATGTGGGGGATGGCTGGTATAGTGATGGTGCCCATTTTAGTTTTGACCACTACAATGGTTATGTGATCCATTGTATGCAGGTGGAGTCACTGCGTCATAACATTTCAGCGGGAGGAAAATACAAGGAAATGTATGATAGAGCCTATAAACGAATGCAGCGTTATGCGCATCACCTGGAACGCATGATCTCTCCGGAAGGTCATTATGTCGTTGTTGGACGCTCCTCAACTTATAAAAATGCCGCATTCCAGCCTCTAGCGACTGTTGCCTTAGAAAATAAGCTACCCGAAGATATCTCAAAGGGACAGGTTAGGGCTGCATTGACCACGATACTTCGACATATTTATATTGATAAGACATTTGCACCCTCAGGATGGCTGCGTATGGGAGTGGTAGGTGACAAACAATCCAATCTCGCAGATTACTATACAAACGCAGGTTCGATGTATGTGGCCTCCCTGTCATTCTTGCCATTGGGGTTACCGGCAGACGATGAGTTCTGGACCTGTGCTCCACAACCCTGGACTTCCCAAAAATGCTGGAATGCTGAGCAATTTCCCAAAGACTATTATGTAAGTTATTAAACAAAAAAGAATAAAAAAGCAAAAGATTAAGGACTGGATAAAATGAAGATACAACACTATATTACGGGGGCTTTAATGATCGGATTAGGAATGCAGGGAATTTCCTGTTCCAGTCAGCGAAACTTAGGGACAGTGAAATTGGGGCTTGACAAAGAATTTGTCCGTACCAATTTAGAAGATGCACACAAACAAATCGCTTACCTCGCAGCATCGATCGGTGAATCGGATATGCCTACAACCTATAAAGATGGTAAATATGTGAATTGGGGTTCAAGCTGGTGGTGTTCGGGGTTTTATCCCGGTACAGTGCTCTATCTCTATGAATATACCAAAGATGAGAAGCTATTAACGGAAGCAAAAAGTAAGCTGAAGGAACTCGAGAAGGAAAAGAACAACAAGGGGACACATGATTTGGGTTTTATGTTGTACTGCAGCTTTGGTAATGCATTACGCTTGACGGGAGATTCGGCTGCTTATAAGGAAATTTTAAGTACCGGAGCAGCCTCATTGGCGACCCGTTTCCACGAAGCACCCAAAACTATCCGTTCATGGGATGGGGGCAAAAACTGGGATGGCCAGCCTTGGACTTACCCAGTGATTATTGACAACATGATGAACCTGGAGTTTCTGACGGAAGTTTCCAAAATGACAGGTGATAAGCGTTATCGTGATATTGCGGTGCAACATGCCAATACAACGATGGTCAATCACTACCGAAAAGATTACAGTTCCTACCATGTCGTGGATTACAATCCAAAGGATGGAAGCATTATTTCGAGAAAGACTGCTCAAGGTGCGTTTGATGAGTCTGCATGGGCTAGGGGACAGTCTTGGGGACTGTATGGTTATACGATGATGTACCGCGAGACCGGCGACAAGAAATATTTGGAGCAAGCTCGACATATTGCACAGTTTTATCTGAATCATCCCAATCTTCCAAAAGATCTGATACCTTATTGGGATATGGACCAGAACAAGCTTACTCCGGATAGTAAATATTATAGCCAGAAAGATCTTCGTGATGTGTCGACCGCTTCGGTGACCGCTTCGGCTTTGCTGGAACTGGCGCAATACACAACAGGTGGTGAAAGCCAGCTGTATATCTCAAAGGCTGAGCAGATGTTGCGGTCTTTATCATCTAAACCCTACAAAGCAGATTATAAAGAAGCCGGTGGCTATATTTTAAAACATAGTGTTGGTTCGATTCCACATAAAACAGAGGTTGATGTTCCTTTAACCTATGCTGATTACTATTATGTAGAGGCATTGGTTCGGTATGATCGGTTGCTTCGCGGAGAAAAGGTCATCAAGCCATAGAAACTATCATAAGTGCCTAGTCTTTGAAACAATGTTTGATTTATTGTTTCAAAGACATGATAATAATTCTATTGAATACTACAATTTTTAGAGCGAATTTTTTATTAGGTCACAATAGATCATGAACCATAAACATATATCAAATCCTGCTCCTTTGATATGGAAAGATGGTTCAGTTCTTATCGTTTTTAAAGGACGTAGCCGTGGAAAGAACTATCCATTTCAGAGCGAGCTAAAAAGAGGTAAATAGCCAAGAGAAATTTTCATTGGGAGGATCTCTTGTTCAGGGCTGTTCCATTAGTAGCAATAGATAAACAATATGATCTACATCTCCCGGATGTATTAGAGGCATATTGTTCCAATTATAAACTACCAATATCATAAATCTAACAAAGAATGAGAACAACAAACAGTAAACTCAGATTCATTGCAGTCGCACTGATGAGCACACTTTCGGCAATGATGGCCTGTCATAAGGATATGCTGAAGCCCGAAAGCTCTATTGCTCAGCTGCAAAAAAAAGCAGCTACTTTTGATTCCGCAAATGAGGTCAGCCTTTTGCCCGTCGCAGATGCGTATGTTCAGGATGGGACTAACGCCAGTACCAATTATGGTGATAATAGTTGGCTGATTGCCAAAGATGATGCTCCAGGTTATCGAAGGGATATCTATCTGCGTTTTGATCTGACCGCATTGCCCAGCAATGTTGCTAGTGTACAGTCAGCACGTGTTGAATTGGCTGGTGGGGTTTCCAGTGCTGCGGATACAGCAAATGCCAAGTGGCTGTACTACACAACGCTTGAAAAAGATTGGGGTGAGAAAACGATCAATTGGAATAATGCGCCAGCGACAGGGACAAAGCTTGGAGAAGTCAATGGAAAACTAAAAGTTACAAATGGAATTGTCTATCTCGATATTCCCTCCTCAGTGATTCAAGAAGCTTTGGATTCGGACAGAAAATTGTCTATTAAGATTGTCGCACAGCGAAAAACCTCCGGTTCTACTTCATTTTATTCCGACTTTCAGTCTAAAGAAGCACAGGATGTGGGACTTCGACCAAAATTGAAAATTGATTATACAGCATCGGGGCCAAACTTTTATAGCAACCTAGTCATGGATAAAGTAACCTTTGACTCCATTCAGCTTGATCTAGCAACATTATCCGCCGCCCAAACGCTAATAAACAATCAAGTTACTGTTAAAGCAAATGATGCATTGAATACAGTTCCTGTTCCGGTTGCAAAAATTTCAGATCCCGATGGCAAGAATAAAGTGCAGACTGATGCAGCTAAGGTGTATTCGTTGGCGCTACAATATTTTTTGTTTCAGGAGCAGGCAAATGCAGGGCAATATGTTGATAAGGCGAAGGAATTTCTTCTTTCTTGGGCAGCCGTTAACGCAGCAACAAGCCAAACTCCCGATGAAAGTATATATCTTCCATTTCTTACAGGATATTCACTTATTCGTGCAAAAATTGATGCTAACAGCAGGATGACGATCGACAATTGGTTACGGACAAGATATAACTTTTACAAAACTCAATCGGTCAGAACCAATAATTGGGAAACTATCCGTAATCTGTTGATGATTGATATCGCTTATATACTGAATGATGGAGCGCTTATCAACCAAGCGACGTCAGATTTTAGTACTCATCATAATAAAAATTATCGTGCGGATGGGGCTAGCATAGATTTTCTTGGCAGGGATGCCTTTGCCTATCATGTGTATGATCTAGAGTTTATCGGACAGATTGGTCGCACTTTTTATATCAAACGAGGCCGGCATATGCTTGATAGTTTGGTAAATCACCGTGCTACAAAATGGGTTAATTTAAGAATTAATCCCAATGATACGCCAGTCTTGGGTGGATCTATCAGGGATGCGGTCTCTTTTATGGCCCCTTATGTCTTGGATCCTGACAATAATATTCATCTTGAATTTGTCAACACCGAATGGGCTCCTGACAAAACTAGAGCTGATTATAATAAATCGTTTAATGCGGCAGGATCCAGCTATGCTTTTGTCCAGATGGCATCCATTATGAAGGGCGAGATGTTCGGTTTCCTGAAAAAGTTAAATCCTAGTTTCAACAGATATACTGATTTGCGTTACTATATTAACTCTTATGGGCCATCTTTAAGTACTTCGCCTATGACCAATGTGACATTGTATGGTGATACTCCTTTCCGTGGCTGGTATAAACAGCTTGGCATTGGAAGTTACAGTCTTACTGATTTGCAAGGACTGGGTGTTACGAACGACCAACTGAGCAGTATTAGTATTCCAAAAGGTTTTAAGGTTACACTCTATGAAAATGGAGATTTTACAGGAGATTCTGTGCTATTAACTGGACATACCATTGATTTGTCAATCTTAAACTTTAACGATAAGACATCTTCGCTGTTGATTGAATATCTTTAGTCAATTTATCTAAATGAAAAGGTGTTTTTTGTAATTATAGTGTGTGCTTGACCTATGTCCATTTCTTCTATGTAGAAACATTGGTGCGATATGACCGGTTGCCCCTTGGAGAAAAGGTAATCAAGCAATAAGAGCTATTTTTTTGAGTTTTCAACAAAGTTATTAACACGATGTGGAAAAGTGAAGTATATTACATACTTCACTTTTTTGTTTTATTAGATTTAATCCGCTCTATTAGAACCAAGTTTCTTTATGCTGTTCTCTGTCAAATACAGCGTCTCTCATTTATTGCACATTGGTATAACAAGTTTACATCAATTTTTATATTAGCAGGGGTTTAACAGGGGTATTATCCCTGTTAAACCCCTGCTAACCCCTAATAAAAATAGTGTTACTCCTTTTTTAATTCGGAATCTGATGTTAACTTGTTAATTATTTACTCCTGAAGAAGCAAGTTACAGGTAGGTTTTATATTTGATACATGTCCGATAAAGATAGGCGAGCAGAATTAAATACGTTTATGCAATGTATCTGTCGTGTTCATAATTTAAAATGATACCTTTTTTGTGACTAAAATTCATTACTAAATCATTTGGTCTTTTCGTACTTTTATCCCAATGACCGATATTCAAAAGAGATTCGACCGCATACTTGCTATTTATATGCATCTACAGGCTAAACCTGTGGTCACTGCTGCTGCTTTGGCAGAACGCTATGAAGTAAGTCCGCGTACGATTTATCGTGATATCAGATCCCTGATGCAAGCAGGGATTCCGATTTACGGTGAAGCGGGAAGCGGTTATTCTTTGGTGGAGGGATATAAAATGCCACCTCTGCAATTTACCCGAGAGGAGGCATTGAGTTTTGTGGCAGCGGAGAAACTGGTGGAAAAGTATACAGATCGGAATCTTGCGCATCATTTTACAACAGCATTGCTAAAAATGAAAGCCATATTACGGGGTAACGAAAAAGAACAGGTAGCCTTAGTTGGGGATAACTTTCTGGTGCGCGGTGGGCGTCATCAATTCAATGAGAAGCTAACCCATGGCACCAATATACTGATCGAAAGCATCGCTGCTAAAAAATGTGTGGAAATCTATTATTCCAAACCTTCGGATAAAACTCCAGAAAGGCGTGAAATCGAAGCTGTGGGTATTTTTGTGGAGAGCAAGTTTTGGTATGTCCTCGCTTTTTGTAGATTACGACAAGATTACAGGCAATTCCGTTTGGACAGAATAAACAATATTAGAATACTTGCCGAAGATTTTGGAAAAGAGCATCCCGAGTTATCTTTCTTTCTGAATAAACGTCATGACGTTCCCACGACAAAAGTCGTTGTGCAAGTAGATAAGGATATGGCCCGCTATATGGAATGGGATCGTCACTATTTTGGTTTCCAAAAGGAAACTGTCACCGATAATTATGTAGAGATGCATTTCGAATGCATTAATATGGAGAACGGCTTTGCGCGCTGGTATCTGATGTTTGCTGATAAAGGAACAATTATTGAACCCGAATCGTTAAAAGAGGTCGTAAAGCGTCTGCTTTCATCGGCTTTGGAACAAATCTAAAAGATACTATCCATAACCTAATTTACAGTAGTTTTTTGAGCAACTGCGGATGCAGAGATTCGATATGCCTTCGGTATCTGTTCGAGCCTGCTTCGTGTCAGAGTCAGCTTGTATCCGTGGTGAGTCTGACATGAGTCCGTGGTGACTCCGAGTTAAACTCGGAGTCACCACGGTTGTACTTCTTTCTCACCCCGCATTTATGTGCGATAGGGCACGAATCAGACCAGAAAGAGGGGCGAATAGAAATCGAAGGATGCTCAAATAGTGGGAATAACACGGACTCAAGATCGGCGCAATGGATAATCGGTGCGAGTATGAGTTTTTGAGGAGGTGACTAACTACCCTCTTTCCCAAAAAAATGGAGGTTCTATACCAAGTAATCTTAGATAAACAAATCCTTGGCCACGGTGGTGGATTTCATTATCGATAAAATAAAGGATGCTGTGAATGACTGGCGATTTGTACTGGCCGAATAGGTTGAATTCTTCGGCAAAGCGTTCTTCTGGAATTTGATTGAACAATTCACTGATCTGAGGAGTAGCTTCATCCCAGGCCTGAAGCAATTGTGCTTTGGTCGAATAACTGAGATTCTCATTGAGTTCGCCGCTCTTGTTGGTGACAATTTCTTGGAGACCTGGCGCAGCAATACCTAATAGCTCCTTAATCATATCTGCAAAAGTGCGCATGCCTTCTACTTTGTAATTGAACAATCCTTCTTCTGGAAATTTTTCAATAGTCTGTCTTGTCAGGTTTCTGTGGCCTAACCAATGCTGAAGTAGCTCGTTTTTGGAAATGATTTCTGTTTTCATGATTCTCGTATTTTAAAGTTTTTATAGTAAGCAATACATCGCCTTCTGCGTTGTACGATAGTTCAAAATTAGGGTGATCTGTGACAACTGTATGGCAGCAGAAATAAATGCAAGTAATTTTATTTTTCTGGAGGTGATTTAATCGGAGCGGAGAGCTGGATAGGTATTATTCGGAAATTTGACGCGGATAAAGAAAAGATCTAGAAAATAAAAAAAATAATTCACTAATTATTTGACAGTTATAAAAATGTTTGTAACTTTGCAGTCCCTTAATGGGAATAGTATGTCTTGAGCGAAGCCCTACTGCTTCGAAGGACTTTTAATTAATTAATTTACAACATGTCAGGTATTATTGGAAAAAAAGTAGGAATGACGAGCCTGTTTAACGCTGATGGGAAAAATATTCCTTGTACAGTGATTCAGGCCGGGCCGTGCGTGGTTACGCAGATACGTACGGAAGAAAAGGATGGCTACTCGGCAATTCAACTTGGTTTCGACGAAGCTAAGGAGAAAAACACGACAGCTCCTTTGAAAGGGCACTTTGCGAAAGCAAACACAACGCCTAAGCGTAAGTTGGTAGAGTTTAAAACTTTCCCAGATGCAAAACAACTTGGTGACGTAGTTGACGTTACTCTTTTTGAAGAAGGTGAGTACGTAGATGTAGTCGGTACTTCAAAAGGTAAAGGTTTCCAAGGTGTAATGAAACGTCATGGATTTGGTGGTGTAGGTGGTGCGACTCACGGTCAGCACAACAGATTACGTGCTCCAGGTTCATTAGGTGCTTCATCATGGCCTTCACGCGTATTCAAAGGTATGCGCATGGCTGGTCGTACAGGTGGTGACAGAGTTAAAGTTCAAAACTTACAGGTGTTGAAAGTTTACGCTGAGCAAAACCTTATCGTTGTTAGTGGTTCCATTCCAGGAGCTAAAGGTTCTTATGTAATCGTAGACAAATAGTAGAGATGGAAGTTAAAGTTTTAAATTTATCAGGTAAAGAAACAGGTGCCAAGGTGCAACTTCCTGAGTCGGTATTTGGGTTAGAGCCTAACGATCATGCGATCTATTTGGATGTGAAACAATACTTAGCGAACCAACGCCAAGGAACTCACAAATCTAAACAACGTAACGAAATCGCGGGTTCTACTCGTAAATTACACAAACAAAAAGGTACTGGTGGTGCTCGTGCGGGTTCTATCAAATCTCCATTGTTTAATGGTGGTGGTCGTGTATTCGGTCCTCAACCTCGTGACTACTCGTTCAAATTGAACAAAAAATTGAAACAAGTAGCACGTAAATCAGCATTGTCTTACAAAGCAAAAGATAATAACATTGTGGTATTGGATGAAGTAAAATTCGATGCTATCAAAACTAAAAACTATGTTGCTTTAATCAATGCGTTGAATGTAGCTGATGAGAAAACATTGTTGGTATTGCCAGCTTACGATGAAATTGTTTATAAATCAAGCAGAAACTTGAAAAAAGCAAAAGTTATTGTTGCATCTGATTTAAATACATATGATGTATTGAACGCAACAAAATTATTGTTGACTACAGATTCTGTTAAATCTTTGGAGGAAGCATTAGCTAAGTAATATGGAAATTATCAAAAAACCTATCTTGACTGAGAAAGCTTCTATGTTAACGGAGAAATTAAACCGTTACGCTTTCAAAGTAGATCACAGAGCAAACAAAATCCAGATTAAAGCAGCTGTTGAGGCTATGTTTGGTGTTACAGTTCTTGCTGTAAACACTGCAGTAGTAGCTGGTAAAGCAAAAAGCCGTTACACAAAAGCAGGTTTCGTATCTGGTAGAGCTCCTAAGTATAAAAAGGCTGTCATTACTATTAAAGACGGCGAAACTATTGACTTTTACAGTACTATATAATAAAAAATGGCAGTTAAAAGATTCAAACCGGTAACCCCTGGTACTCGTTTTAGAGTAGGCGCTGACTACTCTGATGTTACTACAAACGTTCCTGAAAAATCGTTAGTAGTAAAAATCAACAAGAAATCAGGCGGTCGTAATAACTCCGGTAAAATGACTATGCGTTATCTCGGTGGGGGACATAAAAAAGTATACCGATTAATTGATTTCAAACGCGATAAAAAAGATATCCCTGCAAAAGTAGCTACTATCGAGTACGATCCAAACCGTACTGCTCGTATTGCCTTGTTGCATTACGCTGATGGTGAAAAACGTTACATCCTTGCTCCAGCTGGTTTAGTAGTTGGTCAAACTGTAATCGCAGGTGATAAAGTTGCCCCAGAAGTTGGTAATACATTACCATTAGCAAACATTCCATTGGGTTCTATCATCCACAACATTGAATTAAATCCTGGTCAAGGTGGTTCAATTGCTCGTTCGGCTGGTACTTATGCTCAATTGTCTGCTCGTGATGGTAAATATGCCATCATCAAATTGCCTTCGAGCGAAACACGTATGATCTTATTGACTTGTGTTGCTACAATTGGTTCAGTATCGAACCATGAAAGATCTAACCAAGTGTTAGGTAAAGCAGGTCGCAAACGTTGGTTAGGTCGTCGTCCAAGAGTTCGTGGTGTTGCGATGAACCCAGTAGATCACCCTATGGGTGGTGGTGAAGGCCGTACTTCAGGAGGTCACCCACGCTCACGTACAGGTGTATTAGCTAAAGGCTTCAAAACACGTTACAAGAAGAAAACATCGAATCGTTACATCATTGAGAGAAGGAAAAAATAATGGCTCGTTCAATTAAAAAAGGTCCTTATATCGATCACAACTTAGAAAGAAAAGTTCTTTCTATGAATGAAACTAACAAAAAGTCAGTTATCAAAACATGGTCTCGTAGATCAATGATTTCACCTGATTTTGTTGGCCATACCTTCGCAGTGCACAACGGGAATAAATTTATCCCTGTTTATGTAACAGAGAATATGGTAGGTCACAAGCTTGGTGAATTCGCGCCTACGCGTACATTCAGAGGCCACGCAGAAAAGAAAAAATAATAGGTAATGGAAGCAACAAAAAAACTTAAAAAGTCTGTCTTAATTAGACAACGCAAAGAGCAAGAGAAAGCTCAAAAAGGAGGAGCTTCGGATGCCAAATTATTGAACTGCCCTACTTCGCCTCGTAAGATGCGTTTAGTGGTAGACTTAATTCGCGGTCAACGTGTTGAAAATGCATTATACATTTTGAAACACTCAAGTAAAGAAGCTGCTGCTCGTGTAGAAAAATTATTATTATCTGCAATCAAAAACTGGGAAGCCAAAAACGAAGGTAAATCAGTGGAAGAAAGCGAACTAATTGTAAAAGAAGTATCAGTAGGTGGCGGTCGTCAATTGAAAAGATTGCGTCCAGCTCCTCAAGGTCGCGGATACAGAGTTCGTAAACGTTCAAATCACGTTACGTTGGTAGTTGATAGCAAATTAAACGTTGAACAAAACTAATTTATTGAGAAATGGGACAAAAAGCAAATCCAATAGGTAGCAGATTAGGAATCATCAAAGGTTGGGATTCTAACTGGTTCGGAGGTAAAAACTATTCCGATAAATTAGTTGAAGACGAAAAAATCAGAAAATATCTTTCTGTTCGTATTGCAAAAGGTGGTGTAGCTAAAGTTGTTATCGAAAGAACTTTAAAACGTATCACTGTTACAATTCACACTGCTCGTCCAGGTATCGTTATCGGTAAAGGTGGTCAAGAAGTTGACAAGATCAAAGAAGAGTTGAAAAAACTGACTAAAAAGGATGTTCAAATCAACATTTTCGAGATCAAACGCCCTGAGTTAGATGCTAAGTTAGTAGCTGAAGGTGTCGCTAAACAATTAGAGGCACGTATTTCATTCCGTCGTGCAATGAAAACTTCAATCGCTTCTACCATGCGTATGGGTGCAGAAGGTATCAAAATCATGTGTTCTGGTCGTTTAGGTGGTGCTGAAATGGCGCGTACTGAACAATACAAAGAAGGAAGAACTCCTTTACACACATTGCGTGCTGATATCGACTACGCTTTAGCTGAAGCATTGACTACATACGGTAAAATCGGTATCAAAGTTTGGATCTGTAAAGGTGAGGTTTACGGTAAACGTGACTTATCTCCAAACATTGGTCAAGCATCTGGTGTAAAATCACGTGGCAACCACGAAGGTGGTGGCGAGCGTCGTGACAACCGTAACAACAAAGGTGGTCGCGGTGGAAACAACCGTGGTGGAAACCGTGGTGGAAACAACCGTGGTCCGAAAAAAGATTAATAGTTATTTAGATTACAACAAAAACCTGCTGAAAAAGCAGATTTAAAAAGTATACGAACATGTTACAGCCAAAAAGAACGAAGTTCAGAAAGATGCAGAAAGGCCGCATGAAAGGTAACGCTTCTCGTGGAGCGGAGTTAGCTTTCGGTTCTTTCGGTATCAAAACAATGGAGCAAGCATGGATCACTAGTCGTCAAATCGAGGCAGCTCGTATTGCGGTTACACGTTATATGAAACGTGAAGGTCAAGTTTGGATTCGTATTTTCCCTGACAAACCTGTTACGAAAAAACCTGCAGAGGTACGTATGGGTAAAGGTAAGGGTGCTCCAGAATACTGGGTAGCAGTAGTACGCCCAGGCCGTATGTTATTTGAAGCAGAAGGTGTGCCTTTGGAAATTGCCAAAGAAGCTTTACGCCTTGCAGCGCAAAAACTTCCGGTTCAAACTAAGTTTGTGATTCGTAGAGACTACGTTGAAGCATAAAAATCTTGGTAATGTCATCATTTAAGCGTTAGGGCCGTTACCCCTAACGCTATATATAAAGCGATGATAACCCAAATAACAACTGAAAAAACATGAAAAATTCAGAAATTTTAGAATTATCTAATGAGGACTTAAAAGCTCGTCTTGTAGAAGAGAAAACAGCCCTTACAAAATTGAAATTTGCACATGCTGTTTCAGCTATTGAGAACCCTAACGTGATCAAAGCAGCACGCAAAACTATCGCTCGTATCAGTACAGAGATCAGTGCACGCAAAGCTGCAGCTAAAAATGAAACAGCCTCTGAGGCGTAAAATTTAAAGTCGAAATGGAAAGAAATTTAAGAAAAACAAGAATCGGCTTAGTAGTTAGCAACAAGATGGACAAATCTATCGTGGTATCAGTGGAACGTAAAGTGAAACACCCGATCTATGGTAAGTTCGTTAAAAAAACTACTAAATTTAAAGCTCATGACGAAACTAATACCTGCGGTATCGGCGATACGGTATTAATCATGGAAACTCGTCCGCTGAGTAAAACAAAAAACTGGAGATTAGTAGAAATTATAGAAAGAGCTAAATAACATGGTACAACAAGAATCAAGACTTAATGTAGCTGACAATAGCGGTGCTAAACAAGTTTTAGTAATCCGTGTATTGGGCGGTACGCGCAAGCGTTATGCATCAATCGGAGATAAGATTGTTGTATCGGTGAAAAGCGCTATGCCTTCAGGAAACGTGAAAAAAGGTTCCGTTTCTAAAGCAGTAGTCGTTAGAACGAAAAAGGAAATCCGTCGTAAAGATGGTTCATATATCCGTTTCGATGACAACGCCGCTGTATTATTAAATAATAATGATGAACCACGTGGTACACGTATCTTTGGCCCTGTTGCTAGAGAGTTGCGTGAGAAACAGTTCATGAAAATTGTATCATTAGCACCGGAGGTTTTATAATTATGGCACAGAAAACAAAAACAACTACGCACAAAATCAAAATTAAAAAAGGTGATTTAGTGAAAGTTATCGCTGGTAACTCTAAAGGTGTTCAAGGAAAAGTATTAACTGTTTTAGTGGATAAAAATAGAGCTATCGTTGAGGGCGCTAACATCGTAAAAAAACACACTAAACCAAGTGCAGCTAATCCTAATGGTGGTATCATTGAGAAAGAAGCTGGTATTCACATCTCTAATTTAGCTGTTATCGATCCTAAAACAGGTGCAACTACACGTGTAGGTCGTAAGTTAAATGCAGATGGTAAATTAGTTCGTTACGCTAAAAAATCAGGGGAGGAAATTAAATAATGACTTACGTACCAAGATTAAAAGTGAAATATGCGGAAGAAATCCGTAAAGCACTTCAAGAAAAATTTCAGTATAAAAGTATTATGCAGGTTCCTAAACTTGAGAAAATCGTTGTTTCACAAGGCGTAGGAGCTGCAACAGCTGACAAAAAATTAATCGATAACGCTATCGCTGAGTTGACTTTAATCACAGGTCAACAAGCCGTTGCTACAAAATCGAAAAAAGATATTTCAAACTTTAAATTACGTAAAGGTATGCCTGTAGGGGCACGTGTTACTTTACGTGACAACAATATGTTTGAATTCTTGGATCGTTTGGTAGCAGTATCGCTTCCACGTATTCGTGACTTCCGCGGTATCAACGATAAAGGTTTCGACGGACGTGGTAACTATAACTTAGGTATCACTGAGCAAATCATTTTCCCTGAGATCAACATTGATAAAATCAACAAGATCCAAGGTATGGATATCACTTTCGTGACTTCTGCTCAAAATGATGTTGAGGCTTTAGAATTGTTGAAACAATTCGGTTTACCATTTAAAAATCAAAATACTAATAACAATGGCTAAAGAAGGATTAAAAGCACGCGAAGTAAAACGCGCTAAATTGGTAGCTAAATATGCGGCAAAACGTGCAGAATTAAAAGCTGCTGGCGATTACGTTGCATTAGATAAATTACCTAAAAATGCTTCTCCAGTACGTTTACACAATCGTTGTAAATTGACTGGCCGTCCTAAAGGATATATGCGTCAATTCGGTATCTCTCGTGTAACTTTCCGTGAGATGGCTTTAGATGGCAAAATCCCAGGGGTGAAAAAAGCTTCTTGGTAATTAAAAAAAAAATACTTAATTTTGCCCGGGCAATTCAATTTAGGATTGCCGGGGTTTTTGCATTTTAAAATTGTTTAACAGATAGAAGGTCCCATACCAATGGTTGGGAGGGAAACCGCTGTCACAAATTTTCATATATAATGACTACAGATCCAATTGCGGATTACCTTACACGAGTAAGGAATGCCATCAAGGCCAACCACAGGGTTGTTGAAATTCCTGCATCGAACCTTAAAAAAGAGATCACGAAAGTTCTTTTTGACAAAGGTTACATTGCTAATTACAAATTCGATGAGAATGGCGTACAGGGTACGATCAAAATCGCATTGAAATATAATCCAATTAGCAAAATTCCGGCTATTCGTACGTTGACACGTGTGAGTAAACCTGGTTTAAGAAAGTATGCAAGCGTTGATACTATGCCTCGTGTTTTGAACGGTTTAGGTATTGCTATCTTGTCAACATCGAAAGGTGTAATGACAGATAAAGAAGCTAGACTTCAAAATGTTGGTGGTGAAGTTTTATGTTACGTTTATTAATCTAGGTAAAAGCACAAAGAAATGTCAAGAATTGGAAAAGCGCCTATCGCTATCCCTGCTGGGGTAACTGTTACTATTTCGGACAAAAACTTAGTTTCAGTAAAAGGTCCTAAAGGCGAATTAACACAACAAGTTGACCGTGACATCACGATTGCTCAAGAAGAGGGCAATATCGTTGTAACACGTCCAACTGATCAAAAGAAACACAAAGCATTACACGGTCTATACCGCTCCCTGTTGGCTAACATGGTTCACGGTGTGACTGAAGGTTACAAAACTACGCAAGAGTTAGTCGGTGTAGGTTACCGTGCTTCAAGTACTGGTAATGTATTAGAGTTAACTTTAGGTTTCTCTCACCAGATTGTTTTTGTATTGCCAAAAGAGGTTAAAGTATCAACTACTGCTGATAAAGGTAAAAACCCTACAATCACTTTAGAGTGTGCTGACAAACAATTGATCGGACAGGTAGCGGCAAAAATCCGTGGCTTCCGTAAACCAGAACCTTACAAAGGAAAAGGTGTTAAGTTTGCAGGTGAAGTATTGAGAAGAAAAGCAGGTAAATCAGCTAAAAAATAATAATCATGGCAGGACAAAAAGCATCTCGTAGAGAGAGAATCAAAAAAGGAATCAGAAAAAACCTTGCTGGAACGTCTGAACGTCCACGTTTATCGGTTTTTAGAAGTAACAAAGGTATCTATGCGCAAATCATTGACGACAATGCAGGTAAAACATTAGTTGCTGCATCTAGCTTGTCAAAAGAGTTTGTTGCATCTGGTAACAAGGTTGATCAATCTAAAGCTGTAGGTAAATTGGTGGCTGAAAAAGCATTAGCAGCAGGTATTAATAAAGTAGTTTTTGACCGTAATGGGTACTTATACCATGGCCGTATCAAATCTTTGGCTGAAGGTGCTCGCGAAGGCGGTTTAGACTTTTAATCATAGAAAGAAATGGCATTAAGCAATATAAAAAGAGTAAAATCAAGCGAAATTGAATTAAAAGATCGCTTAGTAAGTATCCAACGTGTAGCTAAAGTTACTAAAGGTGGTCGTACTTTCAGCTTCTCTGCAATTGTTGTAGTAGGTGATGAAAACGGTATCGTAGGTTACGGTTTAGGTAAAGCTAAAGAGGTAACTGAAGCAATCACGAAAGGTATCGATGACGCAAAGAAAAATTTGGTAAAAGTTCCTATTATCAAAGGTACTGTTCCTCACGCGCAATATGGTAAATATTCTGGTGGTTCAGTTTTGATTAAACCAGCTGTAGGTGGTACAGGAGTTTTAGCCGGTGGTGCAATGCGTGCAGTATTGGAGTCTGCTGGTATCAAAGATGTATTGGCTAAATCATTAGGTTCTTCTAACCCACACAACGTGGTAAAAGCAACTGTAACTGCTTTAGCAGAAATGCGTGATGCGTATACAGTAGCACAACACCGCGGTGTCGATTTGAATAAAGTATTTAACGGTTAATTATCATGGCAAAAATCAAAATCACCCAGATAAAGAGCGTTATCGACAGAAGCGAGCGCCAAAAGAAAACTATTGAGGCATTGGGTTTGAAAAGAATCAACCACTCAGTAGAAGTTGAAGCTACTCCATCAATTATTGGAATGGTACGTAAAGTAAACCATTTAGTAGCTATCGAAACTATTTAATATTAGCATATGGAAGAGGTCTTTGGGCTTCTTCCATTACTTGTTATTAATAATCATTATTTTTTAATCGCTAGTACCTGTTTAGTGAGAGCGAAGGGCTAGCACAATTTAGTTTAAAAATGAACTTAAGTAATTTAAAACCTGCAAAAGGTGCAGTAAAAAGTAGCAAACGTATTGGCCGTGGTACTGGTTCTGGTCGTGGTGGTACTTCAACGCGTGGTCACAAAGGTGCTGGTTCTCGTTCAGGTCACTCTACGAAAATCGGTTTCGAAGGTGGTCAAATGCCTTTGCAACGTCGTGTGCCTAAATTTGGTTTCAAAAACATCAACCGTGTTGAGTACAATGGTGTGAACCTAGATACTTTACAAGCGTTGATCGAGAAACACAATTTAACAGCTGTAGATTTCGATGCATTGAAAGCTCATGGTTTAGTGTCTAAAAATGACAAAGTTAAAATCTTGGGTCGCGGTGAATTGAAAGCTAAAGTTGAAGTAACAGCGCACGCGTTTACTGCTTCTGCTCAAAAAGCTATTGAAGCTGCAGGCGGTTCTATCGTTAAAATTTAATAAATGAAGAAACTAATCACAACCTTAACCAATATTTGGAAAATCGATGATTTACGTACGCGTATTCTAAATACCTTACTTTTTCTTTTGATTTACCGTATTGGATGTCACGTGGTATTACCAGGTGTAAATCCTCATGCTTTGGCTTCTGGTCAAAAAGAGGGTTTATTGGGCTTACTGGATATGTTTGCGGGGGGATCTTTCTCTCGTTCGGCTATCTTTGCTTTAGGGGTAATGCCATATATTTCGGCATCCATTGTTGTTCAATTGCTGGGCATCGCGGTTCCTTACTTCCAAAAGATGCAGAAGGAAGGGGAAAGTGGTCGTCAAAAAATGAATCAAATTACTCGCTATTTAACTTTAGGGATTACTTTGCTTCAGGCTTTTGCTTATGTACGTACTCAAATCGAGCCAAGTGCTAAGACAATAGCTGACCCATTATTCACTATTCTAACTGCTATAGTTTTGACAGGCGGTACTTTATTTGTGATGTGGTTAGGGGAAAAAATTACTGATAAAGGTATCGGTAATGGTATTTCTTTGATCATCATGACTGGTATTATCGCTCAATTGCCAAGTGGTATCACTGCGGAATGGGTTTCTAGAATGGCGAAAGGTGGTGGTGGTCCAATTCCATTGTTGCTTGAATTTGTAGCTTTGTTCTTTGTTGTGATCTTTACGATCTTGATCGTACAAGGTGTTCGTAAGATCCCTGTACAATACGCGAAGAAAATCGTTGGAAACAAGCAAGTCGGTGGAGTACGGCAGTATATACCTTTAAAGGTAAATGCTGCAGGTGTAATGCCTATCATTTTTGCGCAGGCAATCATGTTTGTGCCAATGAGTTTAGGACAGTTCTTCCCAAATCTTCAATCGGAATTTTTGACTTCGTTGAGTAACTATACTTCTGTAGCATATAACGTGACATTTGCGGTGTTAATTATCGCATTTACGTTTTTCTATACAGCGATTATGGTGAACCCACAACAGATGTCGGACGACATGAAGAAGAACGGAGGTTTTGTACCGGGTATTAAACCGGGATTGGAAACTAGTAATTTTATAGACCGCGTAATATCAAATATTACATTTCCAGGTGCAATTTTCTTAGCGATCATTGCTATTCTACCTGCTATTGCAAGTTTGTTTGGTATTAATAATCAATTTGCGCACTTCTACGGTGGTACGTCATTATTGATTTTAGTAGGTGTGGTGTTGGATACTTTGCAACAGATCGAATCTCATTTATTGATGCGTCATTACGATGGATTAATGAAAACAGGTCGTATTAAAGGTCGTTCGGCCGCGTCTGTTGAGGGAATGGATCATTCGGCAATTTAATTTCTTTAGATGTCTAAAGTATTTTATAAGTCAGCAGAAGATATAGAGCAATTGCGGAAGTCAGCAGATGTGCTTTCGCAATTGCTTGGTGAAATCGCAAAAGTGATTAAACCTGGGGTAAAGACTATATCTCTTGATAAATTAGCTTATGAGTATATTCATGATAACGGCGGGACGCCTGCGTTCTTAAATTATCAGGGATTTCCATATTCTTTGTGTATATCTGTCAACGATCAAATTGTACACGGCTTTCCAAGTGATTATGAAATTAAAGATGGAGATCTTGTTTCGGTCGATGGTGGTGTCAATCTGAACGGCTTTATCAGTGATTCAGCATATACCTTTGGTGTAGGTGAAATATCTGAGGAGGCACAGTTGTTATTGGATGTAACAAAGGAATCATTGTACAAAGGTGTTGAACAGGCGGTGGCTGGTAAACGTGTTGGGGATATCTCTTCAGCTGTTCAGGAGTATGTGAGCAAATTCGGATTCGGAATTGTTCGCGAGCTGGTTGGACACGGAGTTGGTTATCACTTACATGAAAAACCTGAGGTTCCTAATTATGGAAAACGAGGTGCTGGTCCTAAATTGGAAGAAGGTTTGGTTATTTGTATCGAGCCGATGATCAATGCGGGGCGTGCAGGTGTTCGTTTTTGGGATGATGGTTGGACAGTAAGTACAGTGGATGGGAAATTATCGGCGCACTTCGAACAGATGGTTGCAATCCGAAAAGGAGAACCAGATGTGTTGCTGACATTCGAACATGTAGAGAAAGTTTTGAACAAAAAGTAGTTGGTTTTCAATTATTTTTATTTATCTTTGCACTCCTGTTCGCAGGCTTTTAAATTAAATTTAATCGAGAATATATGGCTAAACAAGCCTCAATAGAACAAGACGGTATAATTAGAGAGGCACTTTCTAATGCTATGTTTAGGGTAGAGTTGGAAAATGGACATGAAATCATTGCCCATATTTCTGGTAAAATGCGCATGCACTATATCAAAATTTTACCTGGTGATAAAGTTAAATTGGAAATGTCTCCGTATGATTTGACTAAAGGAAGGATTACTTATCGCTATAAATAGCCGTAAGCCCTTGTATTAGCGCAAGCTTTTGAAAAAATAAATATCATGAAAGTAAGAGCATCAATAAAAAAAACGTAGCGCGGACTGTAAGATCATCCGTCGTAAAGGTAAAGTTTTTGTAATCAACAAAAAGAACCCAAAGTTTAAACAACGTCAGGGTTAATTCATTAAAAAAATAATAGCTTAATATTATATGGCAAGGATAGCAGGTATTGATTTACCTAAAAACAAAAGAGGTGTGATCGGCCTTACCTATATTTTTGGTATCGGTCGTACAAGAGCTGAATATATCTTGGAAAAAGCTGGTATCAGCGAAGATGTGAAGGTACAAGAGTGGAATGATGAGCAATTGGCAGCAATTCGTACCATCATTAACGACGAATTGAAAGTTGAAGGTGCATTGCGTTCTGAAATTCAATTAAACATCAAACGTTTAATGGATATCGGTTGTTACCGTGGATTGCGTCACCGTAAACACTTACCAGTTCGTGGTCAACGTACTAAAAACAACTCACGTACTCGTAAAGGTAAACGTAAGACAGTTGCAAACAAGAAAAAAGCTACTAAATAATAAATAAGAAATGGCTAAAACTAAAAAAGCTGCAAAAAAGCGTATCGTTGTTATCGAACCTGTAGGTCAGGCTCACATTAACGCAACGTTTAACAATATCATTGTAACTTTGACAAATAATCAAGGTCAAACTATTTCTTGGTCTAGTGCTGGTAAAATGGGTTTCCGTGGTTCTAAAAAGAACACTCCATACGCTGCTGGTCAAGCTGCACAAGACTGTGGAAAAGTTGCTCACGACTTGGGTTTACGTAAAGTTGAAGTGTTTGTTAAAGGACCTGGTGCTGGTCGTGAATCGGCAATCAGAACATTACAAACAGTAGGAATTGATGTGACTACTATCAAAGATATCACTCCACTTCCTCACAACGGTTGTCGTCCTCCAAAACGCAGAAGAGTTTAATTAATTTAAAGATAAGATTCATCGGCTATAGGCTGATAGATACTTTAATTGTAAAAGAAAATGGCTAGATATACAGGACCTAAGTCCAAAATTGCCCGTAAATTTAGAGAGCCGATCTTCGGCCCAGATAAAGCGTTAGAAAAGAAAAATTACCCTCCTGGACAACATGGAGCTTCTAAACGCAGAGGTAAACAATCTGAATATGCTATTCAGTTGTTAGAAAAACAAAAAGCAAAATACACTTACGGTGTATTGGAGCGTCAGTTCTCAAACTTATTTGTTAAAGCTGCCTCTAAACAAGGTATTACAGGTGAGATCTTCTTGAAATTGTTAGAAGCTCGCTTGGATAACGTAGTTTACCGTTTAGGTATCGCTACTTCTCGCGCCGCTGCTCGTCAGTTGGTATCCCATAAACACGTTACTGTTAACGGCGAAGTTGTTAACATTCCATCATATAGCTTGCGTCCAGGTGACGTTGTAGCAGTTCGTGAACGTTCTCAAACACTTGAAGCCATCACAAATTCAGTTGCAGGTCGTACTGTAAACAAATTTTCTTGGTTAGAGTGGAATGCGAAAGAATTGACAGGTACTTTCTTAAGCTATCCAGAAAGAGCTGACATTCCTGAAAACATCAAAGAGAACTTAATCGTTGAGTTATACTCTAAATAATAAATAAAATAGAAGAATGCATAGTCCAATTTTTGGGGTATGCATCTTCTATTGTATTACAATTATTATTACAAATAAAACATTAAAAGAAAATAAATGGCAATTTTAGCATTTCAAAGACCGGATAAAGTTATCATGCAAAAATCTACGGATTTTGATGGTACGTTTGAATTTCGTCCATTGGAGCCTGGTTTTGGTGTAACCATTGGTAATGCTTTGCGCCGTATTCTATTGTCCTCTTTAGAAGGATATGCAATTACGTCGATAAGGTTTTCTGGCGTTTCGCACGAATTTTCAACGATCAAAGGTGTTGTTGAAGACGTAACTGAAATTATCTTGAACTTGAAACAAATTCGTTTCAAAAAAACAGGTGAGATTGGTGACAACGAAAAGGTATTTGTAGTAATCAATGGTCAAGAGCAGTTCTTAGCTGGTGATATCACAAAATTCTCTAATAACTTTACGGTCTTAAACCCAGACATGGTAATCTGTAACATGGATAATTCAGTGACAATTGAATTGGAATTGAGTATTGCCAAAGGTCGTGGATACGTAAATGCTGATGAGAATAAAGTTGTTGATGCTCCAGTAGGTGTTATCGCAATCGATTCGATCTTTACTCCGATCAAGAATGTTAAATATACCATTGAGAATTACCGTGTAGAGCAAAAAACTGACTACGAGAAATTGTTGTTGGATATCTCTACTGATGGCTCAATTCACCCCGAAGAAGCTTTGAAAGAAGCTGCTAAGATCTTAATTCAACACTTTATTTTATTCTCTGATGAGAATATGCTTCTTGAGTCTCAAACGAAAGAAGAAACTAAAGTTGTTGACGAAGAAATCTTACATATGCGTAAGATCTTGAAAACAGAATTAGTAGATCTTGATCTTTCAGTTCGTGCATTGAACTGTTTGAAAGCTGCGGATATTCGCACATTGGCTGAGTTGGTAACTTATGACGTAGCTGATATGTTGAAATTCAGAAACTTCGGTAAAAAATCGTTAAGCGAAATCCAAGAGTTGGTTAAATCGAAAGGTTTATCATTCGGAATGAACTTGGCAAAATACAAATTAGACGAAGAATAATAATTTATTAAGCGACCACTAGTCGTAATTCCTTTTGGCTGTCTGGATATGTGATGTTCACATAAATGACATATACAAAAACGGTACGATTAGTATAATAAAATCAAAATGAGACACGGAAAAAAAGTAAATCACTTAGGCCGTACGGATAGCCATAGAAAAGCAATGTTGGCTAACATGGCAACATCATTAATCCTACACAAACGTATTACAACTACTTTGGCTAAAGCTAAAGCATTACGTACGTATGTTGAGCCTTTGATTACTAAATCTAAAAACGACACAACACACTCTCGTCGTACAGTATTCGCTTATTTGAAAGATAAAGACGCTGTTTCTATCTTATTCCGCGAAATTTCTGAAAAAGTAGCTAACCGTCCAGGTGGTTACACTCGTATCATCAAAATGGAAAACCGTTTAGGTGATAACGCGGAAATGGCTTTCATCGAACTAGTTGATTACAACGAAATCTACGGTAAAAAAGCTGCTGCTGCTGAGAAAAAAGCTACTCGTCGTCGTGGTGGTGCTAAAAAAGCTACTACTACTGCTGAAACTGAAGCTCCTGCAGAAGTTAAAGCTGAAGTAGAAGGTGAAGAAAAAGTAGACGGAGAATAGTCTTCTTCTGATCTAGCATAAAAAAGTCCTCTTTTTAAGGGGACTTTTTTTATTTTATGACCATTCCTACCGTTATAACTAATATATTTGTAATGCTAAAATCTGATAGTTTTTTCTATTACTAGCTATTTCGTTTATCAATCTATAATTCATTAAGATGAAACCATTTGATGTTTATCCCATTAATCCCATTAACATAGTAAAGGCTAATGGATCAACGGTGTGGGATGCCGAAGGAAATGCTTACTTGGACTTGTATGGTGGCCATGCTGTGATATCGATCGGACACACGCACCCACATTATGTACAACGCATCACAGAACAATTGAACCGTATTGGGTTCTATTCCAACTCTGTCGAGATTCCAATTCAGCGTGAACTTGCCCGATTGTTAGGGGAAGTTTCGGGAAAGGTTGATTATGATTTATTTCTTTGCAATTCCGGCGCGGAAGCAAATGAAAATGCATTGAAGCTGGCTTCTTTTTACAATAAGCGTAAGAAAGTCATAGCGTTTTCAAAAGCTTTTCATGGAAGGACTTCATTGGCCGTAGCGGCAACAGATAACCCGAGTATCGTGGCTCCCGTCAACGAGACCGATAATATTGTATTTCTTCCTTTCAATGATGAGGATGCACTAAAGGAAGCATTTTCAGCTTATGGTGAGGAAATATCTTCTGTTATTATCGAAAGTATTCAAGGTGTTGGTGGAATTAGGGAAGCATCCGTTGCCTTTCTTCAATTGATCCGCTCACTTTGTGATCAATATAATGCCGTGTTTATTGCAGATGAAGTACAATGTGGGTATGGAAGGACAGGTTCCTTCTATGCACAGGATTATTCTGGAGTAGATGCGGATATTTACACGATGGCGAAAGGAATGGGGAATGGTTTTCCTATTGGTGCAATCAGTATATCGTCCAAATTTAAAGCGACTTACGGGAGTTTGGGAACGACATTTGGTGGCAATCATCTCGCATGTGCTGCCGCACTGGCTGTATTGGAGGTTATCCAACAAGACAAACTGATGGAGAATGCGGCTCAAGTCGGACAATATCTTATTGATGAGCTTAAGCAAATTGAGGAAATTGTAGAGGTGAGAGGCCGAGGATTAATGATCGGTATAGAACTACCTGAATCTTTGGCCCATGTGAAGAAAGATCTCTTGTTAAAGAACCGTATCTTTACAGGGGAGGCTAAGCCTTTTGTGATTCGCTTGTTGCCTGCTTTGAATATTACGAAAGATCATGCTGATCAGTTTTTATCGGCATTGAAAGCACATATCAAAGCAGTAACGGTTGCATAGAACCTTAAAGCTGTCGATCAAATTATCCAATAGCCACACATTGGCTCATGTAAATTTGATTGCGCTGTAGTAGTTAGAATATATACTGAGTGTGACGGGCCTATTGATTGCTCGTTGAAAATGCACTCGAATAAATAAATATAGATGAAAAAGTTTTTCTCTGTTAAGGATGTGTCTAGTGTAGCGGACGTTGTTCAAGAAGCGTTAGCTTTGAAAGCGGCACCATATGACAATCAGGACCTTGGTCAACATAAAACGTTGGGACTTGTATTTTTGAATCCGAGTTTGCGTACGCGTCTGAGCACACAAAAAGCGGCAATGAATTTGGGCATGAATGTGATGGTCATGAATATGGATAAAGATGGTTGGGCGCTTGAAACACAGGATGGTGTTGTGATGAACGGGACAACTGTTGAACATATTCGCGAGGCCGCTGCTGTTATGGGCGAGTATTGTGATATTTTGGGACTTCGTTCCTTTCCAAAATTGAAAGATCGTGAAGAGGATTATAGTGAAGACCTGTTCAACAAATTCATTAAGTACTGTGGTGTTCCTGTTGTTTCCTTAGAGAGTGCAACACGCCATCCACTGCAGAGTTTGACAGATATGATTACCATCACTGAGTACAAGAAGACTGAAAAGCCGAAAGTGGTATTGGCTTGGGCTCCGCATGTTAAGGCATTACCTCAAGCGGTACCTAATTCTTTCGCAGAATGGATGTGCAAAGCACAAGAAGAGGGATTGGTCGATTTTACGATAGCTCAACCTATGGGCTATGAGTTAAGTGAAGAATTTACCGCTGGAGCAACCATATCTAATAATCTTGAAGAAAGTTTAAAGAATGCTGATTTTGTCTATGTGAAAAACTGGTCTTCTTATCAAGAATATGGCGAGGTATATGGTGTTGATGAAGATTGGATGATGGATAACAAGAAGCTCAATTTGACGAATGATGCCAAAGTAATGCATTGTTTGCCAGTAAGAAGAGATCTTGAATTGTCTTCTGAGATTTTAGATGGACCAAATTCACTCGTGATTAAAGAGGCTAGCAACCGTGTATGGGCTGCTCAGGTTGTTTTGAAACGTATGTTAGAGGATTTGGCATAGTCCAATCCTATAGATTATTGAAAAACTATTTTTATTGGGAAAAGTTGCGTAATGGCTAATAGTGTATTAAATATAATTAAAATTGGCGGGAATATTATTGATGATGAACGCCAATTGGATTCTTTTTTGGAAAAGTTCTCTGCATTGTCAGGGAAAAAGATTCTTGTACATGGCGGTGGTAAAATAGCGACTCGCCTGGCTAGTGAACTTGGAATTGAAGCCCAAATGATAGAAGGGCGTCGTGTGACAAATGAGGAAATGTTACGCATTGTAACAATGGTATACGCTGGATTGACAAACAAGACAATCGTTGCTAAGTTGCAAAATTTGAAATGCGATGCCGTCGGATTAACCGGAGCTGATGGGGATGTCATAAAAGCTATAAAGCGTCCTGTAAAAGATATCGATTATGGCTTTGTAGGTGATTTGTTGCATGACTCTGTAAATACCCTGGCCATCAAGAAGTTTTTGGAAGCAGGGTTTGTTCCTGTGTTTTCAGCTATTACACACAATGGCCTTGGACAATTGCTCAATACCAACGCGGATACTATAGCTTCTTCATTGGCGGTGTCTTTGGCTTCATTATATGAAACTTCTCTGGTTTATTGTTTTGAGAAGAACGGCGTTTTACGCGATGTAACAGATGAGAATTCAGTAATCCCAACGATTAAGTCAGAAGAGTTTGAACATCTTAAGGAATCCGGCGTGGTGAATGACGGGATGATTCCTAAGTTGCAAAATGCATTCAATGCTATAAATAAAGGTGTTCAAGAGGTCTATATTGGAAATGCTAATAATTTGCATTTGTTTCAACAAGGACAATTTGGCACTTGCTTGACATTAAAATAAAAATCTAACCTAAACCCAACGATCGCTATGAAAAAGGTCACCATTATCGGAAGCGGTAATATCGGTCTTTCTTTGGCAAAAGGACTTGTAAAAAGTGAATTTGCCAATGCTGCCGATATTACATTGACGAGGAGAAATTTGAATGCACTGGCCGAAGAAGCGAGCCAGGGCTTCTCAGTAAGTAATGATAATAGGCTCGCTGTAAAGGGGGCTGATATTGTTGTTTTCGCAATACTACCTCAACAACTAAAAAAGGTATTGGTGGAAGTCGCTCCAGTCATTGACAAGACAAATCAGATTTTTGTCTCTATTGTGTCAGGAGTCTCTTGTGCTGATTTGAAAGCAGAGTTGGGTGCAGATGCCACAGTTATACGGGCAATGCCCAACACAGCAATAGCAATAGCTCAATCAATGACTTGTATCGCCAGCGACAATGCTTCGGACGATAGTTTGAAGGAGGTTGAGAAGATGTTTGAAACTGTTGGTTCAGTGGTTGTCATTAATGAAGACCTGATGACATCGGCAACGGCATTGTGTGCCTGCGGTATTGCGTTCTTCCTGCGTGCTATTCGCGCGGCTTCACAAGGTGGAGTTGAAATCGGATTTCATGCGCATGACGCATTAAAAATGGCAGTTCAAACTGCAAAAGGCGCTGCTGATTTGCTATTGCATACCAATGCTCATCCAGAAGGAGAGATTGATAAGGTTACGTCACCAAAGGGATGTACAATAGCGGGATTGAACGAAATGGAACATAACGGTTTTAGTTCTGCTTTTATAAAGGGAATTAAACTGTCTGCGGATAAAGCAGGAGGACTATACCATGAAGGATAAACAGCGCCTATTTGAAGATGCGCTGTCCCTTTTAAAACAATTAATTGGACTGTCGTCTTTAAGTAAAGAGGAAGAGTTCACGGCAGATTTAATTGATCGCTTCTTTCAGGAGCGTGATATAAAAACACATCGGAAAGGCAATAATGTCTGGGTATATAACGCCCATTATGATATCACTAAACCTACGATATTGCTTAATTCGCATCACGATACAGTTAAACCAAATACGGGTTATACGAGAGATCCTTTGGCAGCAACTGTAGAGGAAGGTAAATTGTTCGGATTGGGAAGCAATGATGCTGGGGGCTGTTTGGTATCATTGATAGCTACATTTTTGTATTTTTACCAGCAGACGGAGTTGAAGTATAACTTCTGTCTGGTCGCCAGTGCTGAAGAAGAGATCTCAGGTAAGAACGGTGTAGAATCTGTTTTGGATGATATCGGTCCAATTGATTTTGCAATTGTGGGTGAACCTACCTTATTGGATTTGGCAATTGCAGAAAAGGGGCTGATGGTGTTGGATTGTACCGCTTTAGGAACTGCTGGACATGCCGCACGTAATGAGGGCGATAATGCTATCTATAAAGCGATCAAGGATATTGAATGGTTTCAAAATTATACATTTGAAAGGACTTCTTCAACTTTAGGCCCAATTAAGATGTCGGTAACCGTGATTCAGGCGGGATCACAGCACAATGTGGTACCGGCTACTTGTAACTTTGTTGTCGATGTCAGAACCACAGATGCTTATTCGAATGAAGAGACGTTGGATATTATCAAGTCTCATGTAAAATCAGAGGTCACAGCGAGATCGACGCGCCTGAAGTCTTCTTCTATTCCTGAAACGCATCCAATCGTCAAAGCAGGCATTCTACTGGGACGTAAAGTATATGGTTCACCGACGATGAGCGATCAGGCTCTTATTCCTGTCCCTTCTCTGAAGCTGGGACCTGGCAATAGCGCGCGGTCGCATATGGCAGATGAGTTTATCTATATCGATGAAATTAGAGCAGGGATCGATCTCTATATCGCAAAATGTTAGAAAAGAATTAGTATAAAAAAAGCTTCATTTATTATGAGTTTTTATACTAGACTAAGCTGATTTGACGTTTGATACTCTCCTCAAGAGAGATGATCGTCTCGGTACGTTGAATCCCTGGTACGGATTGAATATCTTCATTCAATACTTTTCTCAGGTGAACTGTATCTCTACAGATAATTTTTGCAAAAATACTGTATTGGCCAGTACAATAGTGTAATTCGACCACTTCTTTGATTTCTTTCAATTTATCTACCGCATCTGCATATTGTGAACCTTTTTCAAGATAGATACCCAAAAAGGCCGTGATATCAAATCCGACTTTTTGAGGATTGATAATTAGATTTGACCCTCTAATGATACCTAGTTCTTCCATCTTCTTCATTCTAACGTGAATTGTACCACCTGATACAATTAGCTTTTTTGCTATTTCTGTATAAGGAATAGAGGCATCGTTCATTAGAATAGACAAGATTTGGATATCCAAATTGTCTAGATCATAGTTTGCATATTGATTTTCCATTAACAATGGTTTTTGTGTTCATTAATTGGTCGTTGCATCAAGATCTGACCAATAGCTAAAATAATTAAATTTATTTCAAAATTACTAAGAATTTTCGGTTTATAGATGTAAATTTAATAAAAAATACTTATTCATATTGATAATGTTATATGTTTTTGATTGAAAGTGATTATAATTGTTTCATGATGATCTTATTATAGGTTAAGTGATTGTTTTCATGTTTAATATCAAGATTATGATAAATTAATTTAGTATTGCCTTTTTTAGAAGTAGGAAAAACAGTTGGCATATTGAAAATCTAATCAGTTCGAATTTAGCATATGATGGGGCAAAATGTAGCAGACTGTGTGATGTTTGAGTAAACGAAAAATAAAATACGGAATAGAGATGGAAGAAGTTCAAGATGTAAAGATTTCGAAAAAGAAACCAATTTTTGAAGTAGGGGAAGGACTTCATAAATACCTTAAGCTGTATCAGCGAGACGAAAAGTTGCCGATAGGATATAAAGATCTACTGAATTTTACGGAGACAGTACCTGTCATGGATAAATTTGGCAACGATACTTTTTGGGAGACTCCACTGTATCCGCAATATCTTATCGATCAATTGTATGACGGATTGAAGGTGATTTATGCTAAACTGAAAGCATCAGGTAATACGCGAATCGTCCAGCATAAGTATATTGATCGTGTAGAGTACTGTGGCTTTGGCAATACTAAACCATTTCGTATTCGTATCGTAAACCGTTTAAATGATGTGTACGATTATTTTTACATCAAGCAAGCCGATGCGTCGCGAATATATGGATTGGAGTTAGAAGAAATATTGTCGCCAAATCAGGTGAATTATATGGTAGACCATGATACTTTGGTTGAAGAACATATTGTTGGAATCCCCGGGGACACTTTTTCGAAAACACGTATGTTCTCGCCTGATTATAATCTGACCCGGATTTCCAAAGAATTTGTCAAGTTTAATGAACGATGTATTATTACCTTGTTGGGGGATATGAGGGCCTACAATTTTGTGATGCAGATTACACCAGATTTTGATGATTTCCAGTTTCGAATTCGGGCAATAGATTTTGACCAGCAGTTTTATGAAGGAAATCCGAAAGTATATATGCCTCAATTTTTTAAGGAGAATCTTCCCTATGTCAAATTAGCGATGGAACATCTAAATGAAAAAACTGTGCTGCAATACCAGCAGGAGGAGCGTTCTTCCATTGTGCATAGAGTCCGGAGTGAAAGACATCGGATCGCTGATCTGAGGGATGCTTCGCAAACGCAGGTCCTTTCTACGCAGGAGAATATCAAACAGTTACGTGAGGGCTACGCTGAATTTTATCAAAATAACTCTTACCTCAAGTGTAAGACGATGACGGATATTGTTGAGTTGAATGTGAAGAATGTGATTCGTCAGGTACAAATGTAATTACTTGATCCGATCTTTGTTGTCTTTGATAAAGGCGGACCATCCAGTGTACGACTTGCTGCTGCCTGATGCTGCATTTTTCTGAAAGGAGTGGCAGACAGCGATTGCCAATCCGTCGGTGGCATCTAAAAATTGTGGTGTTTCCTCAAATTTTAATAGATTTTTTAGCATAGCGGAAACCTGCTCCTTTGTAGCATTTCCATTTCCTGTAACGGATTGTTTTATCTTTCTTGGAGAATATTCAAAGATTGGGATATCTTGCGCCAGCGCCGCCGCCATGGCAACACCTTGCGCTCGCCCTAATTTGAGCATGACCTGTATGTTTTTTCCATAAAATGGTGATTCAAGAGCTACGCAGTCGGGATTGTATTCCTGCATTAGAGCAGAAGTTTTTTTGAATATACGTTGTAGTTTTAGGGCATGGTCATCTAAATGTCCCATTTTGATGACCCCCATTGAGACCAAGGATATGTTATTGCCGACTTCTTTGATGATACCATACCCAAGTATTACTGTTCCGGGGTCTATACCTAAAATTATTCTTTCTTTCGCCTTTTCCTTCTGCATATACAATAATACAAATTTTGCGTTTTATTCGCGGATTGCGTTCGACAAAACTTAATCATTTGGCTAAAATTTAGTAACATTGCTCTCTAATTATCAAAAGTTGACTGGAAGACAAAAAAAATACATCAGTCTTTTATTGAAGATACTGGTTTTCGCCCTAGCAACCTGGTATATCGTTGTGAAGGTATCCGATAGAAGCAATATTGAGAAGTTCAAAACCCTAATTGCCGGTTTGGAGCAGCATTCGGTTGTTTGGACCCTTATTTTAATTGTGGTTTTAATGCTTGTCAACTGGTTGCTTGAAGTTGTGAAATGGCGGTATCTTGCATCTAAACTGGAGCATATTTCATTTTGGAAGGCTTTCCAATCCGTTTTCTGCGGGCTTACCTGGGCTATTTTTACACCCAATAGGATTGGCGAATATGGCGGGCGGGTACTTTTTCTACAGCCCCAACATCGAGCAAAAGGAGCCGTAGCGATGGGCGTTGGATTATTTGCGCAATTGGTGCTCACAAGCGTTGCGGGGTCACTAAGTATCGCTTGGTTTATCTGTAAATTTCTTTCTACTCCTTTAACAGTACAATTTGGGGTATGGCTACTTGCTATTATCTATGCTGGAGGATTTGTCATCTTATATTTCAATGTAAAATGGATCGATTTATTGGTCGGGAAAATTAAGTTTTTGACGCGAATTAAGCCCTTCTTTGAAGTATTAGAGCATTATTCAATGCGTGAGCTCAGTATTGTTCTTTTAAATTCTTTGGCGCGATTTGTTATTTTTACTTCGCAGTATATCATCTTGATGAAGCTAACTTTGCCTGAGTTACCACTTTTATCCATGATTCTGATGATTTTTATCCTGTTTTTTGTTCAGGCAGCTCTGCCTACATTGGATATTTTTGATTTCAGTGTGAGAAGTTTTGTTGCTAGCAATCTATATAGCTATATTACCACACAAGAGATTGCTGTAATGGCTATTGTTTCCTGTATTTGGTTCGTTAATTTGATTCTTCCAGCTATATTTGGTTCTATTTTTGTTTTTAAGATTAATTTTTTCGGTGATACAAATTCTTAACTATTTATTGATCATTTTTGCCTGCGTATATGCAATTCTAGTTTTATGGATGCGCAGAGGCTGGTCCTTGATTTCAGAACCTAACCGTTCTATTAGGCCAACAATGACCGTATCTGTGATTATTGCTGCGCGGAATGAGGAGTTAAATATTAGACGCACCATTGAATCCATACTCGGGCAGAATTATCCTAATGAGCTCCTGGAGCTCATTATTATCGATGACCATTCAGACGACAACACGTCTTTGATTGTGAAAGAATATGAAGAGAAAGGTGTCAAGCTGATTCAATTGAATGAAAATGGCCGTTTGAATTCGTACAAGAAGTTGGCAATTTCAAGAGCAATAGAATGTTGTCATGGTGAAATTATTATTACCACTGATGCAGATTGCCGCATGGGATCGAACTGGTTAGCAACGGTTATCAGCACATTTGAGAAAGAAGGTGCTTATTTACAATCTTCTCCAGTGGTGTATTCAGAAGAAAAGAGTTTTTTTGAACGACTGCAGACCCTGGAATTTTTGTATTTGATAGGTCTGGGCGCTGCAGGTATTGGTAACAAAAAACCAACGACCTGTAATGGTGCTAATTTGGCCTATCGAAAGGATATTTTTAAACAAATGGGCGGATTTAAAGGGATCGACGAGCTTGCATCCGGTGATGATGAACTTTTTTTACATAAGGTGGCAGAACAATATCCCGAGCGAATAACGTTTTGTAAATCAAAAGATGCTGTTGTTTATACGGATGCCAAACCGGATTTGAAGTCATTCATTAGTCAGCGTAGACGCTGGGCTTCAAAAAGTACCAAATATAAAAATAAAGGTGTCATCGCATTAGGGATTTCCATTTGGTTCTTTAATTTATTGATTTTGTTAGCTTCGGTTCTTGCTCTTTTCGGTGTGAAATTCGTTGCTTGGGTTGTGCTTTTTGCATTGCTATTAAAGATGGTCGTCGAATTTATTTTTATTGAACCTTTGACAAGGTTTGCAAGCAGAAAGGAACTCTTATGGTATCTTCCTTTATTGAGCTTGGCTCATATCCTTTATCTGGCTTATATAGGCATATTGGGTAATGTAGGGAAGTACGACTGGAAAGGAAGGCAGGTCAAGTAGCTTATTCCTATTTTTCGACCTTTAGTTTTATTGCTTCCTCAGCTAATTTAACGATCTCCTCAATATTCTTACCCTCCGTATCCAAAGGATCTAGCACTTCCCAGGTCATATGAAGAAATGGGGTTAATGGATACATGCCATATTGTACCATTTCATATGATCCTCTAATGGCAATAGGAACAACGAGTGCATTCGGATTTTTCTTTAGTAAAGTGGCAATTCCACCAACATGAAAGGCCTTCATTTTTCCGGTTTTCGATCTTGTTCCCTCTGGAAAAATAAACGCGGACCAGTTTTTGGTTTTCATATTATTGGCAAGTTTCAATATTTCAGCAATAGATTGTTTGGGGTCATTGCGATCTATATTTGCGGCACCACCATGTTTTAAGTTGAAGGAGATGCTAGGTATGCCACTGGCAAGTTCTATTTTAGAAATAAATTTCCCATGAAATCTACGCAAGAAATAGATCATTGGAGGAATATCAAAAGTACTTTGATGATTTGCTACAAAGACAATGGGTTGTCCTGTTGGAATATTTTTATTGTCGATAAATGTCACCCGATTAAATAGCGTGTAATAGCAGGCAACGAGGCAGGCATTTAATATATCTACACTCTTTTTATGTGCATTGTATCCACCCAGCTTTAAACATAACCACTGTATGGGGTGGAAAATAATTAGGGATAAACCAAAACAAAACCAAAATATAATAGATAGGAAATAGCCTAAAAACTTCTTCATAAACGTTATTTAATGATACAAATATATCATTAAGCAATGATTTTTGAAAAATATTGATTTTATAATCTTTTGTTTTAACATTATTAATATTATCTTTAATAATGTTAATGATGTTATTATTTAATGAAAAAAATACCGGTTGATTGCCCTTGTTGTGAAGCGAAGTTAAAAGTCGCTAAATTGGTGTGTGACTCCTGTGAAACCGAAGTTGTAGGTAAGTTTTCTTTACCTGTGTTGATGCAGCTTACTGTAGAGGAGCAAGAATTTGTTTTGAATTTTTTGATGCACTCAGGGAGTTTAAAAGAAATGGCAAATCAGATGGGCAAATCCTATCCGACGGTCCGTAATATTCTCGATGATCTGATTCGCAAATTGAAATCGCTTGATCATACAAACAATGGAAGCAGGAATAGAAGTATTTAGCAGTCTGGGCAATCGAATGATTGATAAACAAAGAATTATATCAAGATGAAAAATAATACGCTTTATACCGAAAGCCAATCTTTTTTTAGCTGGTGGCTCTGTCTGATCCTTTTATCTGTCAGTGTGGCCAGTTTTTCTGTGCATTGGCATGAGCTCTTGCGGTTGAATTTTGCTCCATTATTTCAATTACCGGGGTTTTGGATCAATTTGGTATTATGGGGATTGTTTGGCGTTCTACAATTAAGAACTACTATTCGTGAAGATGGAATTGAAGTCTATTTTTTTCCGTTTAATTTCTATCGTAAAAGGATGGGTTGGACAGATATTCGTGCTGTTGAAGTACGAAAATATAACCCGATTGGTGAGTTTGGTGGATGGGGTTTTCGGAGAGGGAAGAAAGGGCTGGCTTTTTCAGCTCGTGGTAATATGGGCTTACAACTTACATTGGAAACTGGTAAGGTATTACTTATTGGGACCCAAAATCCAGTAGAAATCGAAAAGTTGAGCTTATCTCAATTCTTAAAAAATGAAAGTTAAACAGATTTTTCAGAATCCATTTGCGGAATTGCCGGAGTGGAAACTATTCTTTGCTGGTGTTATCGGATTTTTGTTATCAAGCTATGTTATTTATTTATCGGGCCAGCAGTTTAATGGATTTATGCATTTCTATCAACCAGATATAGGGGTTTCCATATGGGCTGTCTTGGGCGTTCATGCCTGTATGGTTTTGGCTCCTTTTACATTTCTTTACGGTGCAGGGTTGTTATTAAACAGAAAGACCAGAATCATTGATGTCATGAATGTCGTTTTGATTATACCATTTCCGCTCTATCTTGCCTTATTTTTAGGGAAATTGTTAAACCAGGATAAATTCACGGATCAAGTATTAAAAGCAGTGCAAAACGGCGATCATACATTGGCCGGAGTTGATAAAACTGAGCTATTTTTATTTGGTATGTTTGGAATAATCAGTTTGTTATTGCTATTCTACCAATTCTATTTATTGGTTAAGGGTATGAATGTAGCCGTTAATAATAAGAAGATTGAAATCAGTATAGTATTTGTGGCATTATATTTTATATTGGATTTATGCATACAGTTTAATTTCTAGTAAAAAACGACAATGAGAAAATTTTTATATCTATTTATCATTTGTTTTCATTTTTCATGTACCCACGCGCAGACATTTGATGGCTCATGGAAGGGCGAGGTTGAGGTTTCGGGGCAGAAGCTGCTGCTGGTGTTCAACATTCAAAAAGATAGCACAGGGAAGTGGAATGGAACCTTTGAGAGTCCGATGCAAACAGCGCAGAAATTTGCAATCACTCAAATACGTATAGAGCACGATTCCATTTGGATGGACGTTAGGAATATAGGTCTTCTGTATGCTGGCTTTTTAGACCGGGATAAAGATGTTATGAAAGGAGTGATGAAACAAGGTCCTTTTGAATCTGCTATGATTTTGGTACGAAGCGAGAACGAACAGAGTGGGCTTTCTCGTAAGCAGGATGTTTTCCCCCCTTATAGCTATATGGAAGAGGAAGTTTCGTTTAGAAATAGTGCAGGCAATGCATTTCTGACGGGCTCTCTGACTTATCCTAAAAATGGAGGGCCATTTCCTGCGGTGGTATTAGTCAATGGTAGTGGTCAACAAAATAGAGATTCTGAGGTGTTTGGTCACAGGCCATTTAAGGTGCTTGCTGATCATCTTACGAAAAACGGTTTTGCCGTATTACGTTACGATGACAGGGGAGTAGGTGGCTCCAAAGGAGAAGTTAATTTAGCGACAACGATTGACTTCGCTTCTGATGCTAACGCTGCAGTTGATTTTCTAAGCAAAAAAGCTGTAGTTGATGTCGATAAAATCGGGATGATTGGCCATAGTGAGGGAGCGCTAATTGCCGAAATCGTGGCATCCGAGAATAGTAAAGTAAACTATATTGCACTCCTGTCTGGACCTGTGATCAAAGGAGATTCTTTGCTGATTTTACAAAGCGATGCTTTAGGAAAAGCGGGCGGATTATCTGAAGCTGCATTGCAGACCAATAAAGCAAATAATCGAAAATTGTATACTATTCTATTGAAAGACGAGCCACCAAAGGCGTTGGCCGAATCGTTGGAAAAAGAACTTATTCAGCAAAATAACGGGAATCCACTGTCTCCTGATATGAAAATTAAACTTAGTCCAATGATGAGCCCCTGGTTTAGAACGTTTCTTCGCATCGATCCAGCTTATTATCTGAAGCAGGTGAAAGTACCGATTTTCGCTTCCTTCGGCGGAAAGGATGTTCAAGTCCCGGCGAATGAAAACATCTATTGTCTGCAACACCTGCATTTAAACACCACCGACGTCATCATTAAGGATTATCCTAATTTGAATCACCTTTTTCAAAATGCGCAAACAGGAAAAATTGAAGAATATTTTGAAAACTCAGAGAGCTTTAATGAACAATTGATGGATGACCTTACGAAATGGCTTAAACTGAAGACAAATTGATTTAATCAACTGAATGCCGCGAATCTTAATATTTTTTCCGGATCAAATAAGCTTAAAGAAATCGGGACCATTTAATCGTACATTAAATGGTCCTGACTATATTAGATCAACCTGACTGTATTAGAACAAGGGATATCTCTTTGAAGTGCGCTATTCCAGTTAGGGTGTTGTATTGGCGACAGGAAGTATTTTCCCATTGAAATAGTGATGCCCATTTTGAGCGAAATCTGCAATATAGCGTCCCATTTCAAAGGCTAAAGTACCCGCTTCAACGCCTGGAAAAGCAGCTTCGAACATTTCAGTCTGTGCAGATCCTAAGGCTAGACAGTTCACTTTAATTCCCTTTTCCTTAAATTCCTCTGCTAAGCATTCTGTAAGCACTGCTAATGCAGCTTTGCTGGTTGAATATGCCGAAAGTCCGGGAAACTTCATGGATCCCTGAAATCCGCCCATACTGCTAATATTGACAATATGTGAGCCTGATTGCATCATGGGAACAACGTGTTGGATCATATTGACGTGTCCCATCACATTGGTTTGTAGCATTTCAGCAAAATCCTTTCCATCAGTTTCCATAAATGGCTTATTGATGAGTGCTCCAGCATTGTTAATCAAGATATCAACCTTATCAAATTTTGATTGGATGAAGGGAACAAGAGTAGCATAGTCATCGTAGACAATATCAAATTGGGCCGGATATAAAGTGCCACCATCATAATTTAGCTGACCGGCAATTTCATGAAGTTTTCTCAGTTTGTCCGCTGATCTAGCCAATGCAATTACTTTATTGTCCTTTTTAGAGGTCAAATCCAGTACGGCTTCAAATCCAACACCACTGCTTGCGCCTGTAATAATAATATTTGCCATGTTTATTCTTCTAGTTTTTGACTTTGTTCAACTTCTTCTGCTGAAGGTAATTTGTCCTCTCCAATTGCCTGCGGATGAAAGATAAAATAAATTCCCGAAAGAGCAACGAGAGCGGAAATAATATAAAATAATAAGGTGATCAAAACCGCATTGTGAGAGTCTACCTGGAATATGCCAGCTCCCCACATAATCACAAGTTCACGCATGCCCAATCCCCCAACAGAAAACGGAATGATTGAAACCAAAGAAGATGCAAGGAATAAAAATAGGTACGGAGAGAACTTACCGCTAAAACCTAAGGCATAAAGAATGAGAATTGCTGCGAGAACCTGCATTGATTGTACACCAATAGCCTTTAAATGTGCTCTTAGAAATGTTGCCTTGTATTCCTTAAAGAACTTGGTTACGATAAAGTAATAGAGAACGCTCCCTATAATAAATAATATGATGGTCAGATAGTTTGGAATCCCTAGCTGTGGCATATAGGTAACCAGCGCTGCAATGATTAGGCATAGTGCCCATAGTCCGCTTAATCTATCTAAAAATAAGGCTGTAAATAATTTTCGTCCTTTAATATTGAATCGTTTCCTGAGGAAGAATATCTTATAACCATCTCCCCCAACGCCACCTGGTAAAATGAGGTTGTAAAATAAGCCAAGTTGGTATAGTTTTAAATTATATTTTTCCGTAACATCCAGACCGATTGCCTTTAAAAAGGTCAATAAGCGCGAAGAGGAAATAAAAATAGAGATACTATAAGCAACTAGAGCAAAGAATAGATAGAGCGGATTGGAGTTGATTACCGCTTCTTTCAGATCCTTTAGAGATACCTTGCTGAATACCCAGTATAAGGCGCCCACAGTAACGACAATCTTTGCTATATTTTTGGCTATTTTTAGCCCTTTTTTTTTATCCATATAAATTATACATCCAATCTTGTTCGGCTGTAATTAGCTTTTTGGAGAATCCAAAGTTAGAAACTTTGGCGAATTGTGCAATTACACTTAAGCAATCGTTGGGTAAATTCTTGAATACAATAATATCAAATATAAAATACCAAAGATAGTAGCAAGAGAAAATAGCCAATTTAGGTCAATTCTGTTATATTTGTGCTTGAGCACAGCGATCATTAATCCAATGATGAAGCAAAATAACAAGATAGGAGCGATGAGAGCTATCTTGTTCGTAAAAGCAAGGCTGATTTGATTCAATTTGCTTTTTGCTTCCTGTCCTAAAAAAAGCGGATAAGAAGCAAAGGCCAATAAAATGATAAATAACCTTAACAGCGTTTTTGCGATTATTTTGCTTATGGTATGATTTTTGGCTGTAATTTTCATGTTTTGTGGATTAATTTACCCCAAAAATACAATTTGAAATTAAAATTTATAGATATGAATCGATTCGTTTTATCATTAGCAACTATTTTTGCTACGGTGACCTTATTTTCTTGTGGAGCACAAAAGCAAGGTACATCAACTGGAAATCCTTCTTCCAACACGAGTGCAGCTTCTGGTCCAAGCGCTTCGGATTGGAAATCCGCTGTAAAAGGTACATGGACGTTGAATACAATCGATAGAGAGAATTTACCTTCTTCATTCACGATTAAAAGTGTATTTGAAGAAGCTCCTGCAGAATGTTTCGTAGGTAGTACATGGAATTTTATTGGAAATGGTAAAGGATCTATTACTTTTAATGCGCAAGGAACTTTATGTGCTCCGGGTGCATCACGTGAGATCTTTTGGTCTATCTATAATCCTGGAAAAGGCTTAGGAGAACCTCAGTTTCAATTTAAAAAGATTTATGCAGGCGATAAAGCGAAGAACGTAACAACAGGTTACCGTTTGGATTTATCTTATTCGGATGGGAATAAATTAGTTATGCGTATGCCATTGACTGTTGCTAACGGAGAAGCCTATTTAGTGTTTAATTTTACGCGTTCGAACTAAACGTAAACGATAAAAGAAGAATAACAGAAAGCTATAGGAATTCCTATGGCTTTTTTTGTTTAAAATTTAATACTTTTACACTCCCAATTCATTATGATTTATTTGTGTCATAGGCTGCGGAATTTACCGATACAGTGAAAAAGCCAACTATGCATGATAATCTTATGAGCGTATAAGCTTATTTTAAGTATGAAAATGGGATATATACCTAACGATTTCGTCAGGTATTGCTTAATCTAGAGAGAAACATGGCTGAACAAAACACGAAAACTGCTTTAATAACAGGTATAACAGGACAAGATGGTGCCTATCTAGCAGAATTCCTATTGAAGAAAGGTTACAAAGTACACGGTTTAAAGCGTCGCAGTTCTTTATTCAATACAGATCGTATTGATCATCTTTATCAAGATCCCCATCTTGACAATAGAAATTTCACATTGCATTTTGGTGATTTGACGGATTCAACCAACTTAATCCGTATTATACAGGAAACACAGCCTGACGAAATTTACAATCTTGCGGCGCAATCTCACGTAAAAGTTAGTTTTGATACGCCGGAATATACTGCAAATGCCGATGGTATCGGTACATTGCGGATTCTTGAAGCAGTCAGATTATTGGGATTGATTGAGAAAACCCGTATCTATCAGGCTTCTACTTCCGAACTGTATGGATTGGTGCAAGCGGTTCCACAAAGTGAAACAACACCTTTTTATCCGCGAAGTCCTTATGCTGTAGCAAAAATGTACGGTTATTGGATTACTGTCAATTATCGTGAAGCCTATAAGATGTATGCTTGTAATGGAATTTTATTCAATCATGAGAGCCCTGTAAGGGGAGAGACTTTTGTGACACGTAAAATTACAAGGGCTGTAGCAAAAATTGCGCTAGGGCTGCAGGATAAATTATATCTTGGTAATTTGTCGGCACAACGCGACTGGGGGCATGCCAAAGATTATGTAGAAGCAATGTGGTTGATTCTACAACAAGAAACCGCAGAAGATTTTGTTATTGCTACAGGTGTGACAACAACTGTAAGGGACTTTGTTCGCATGGCTTTTGCAGAATTGGGAATCGAGATTGAGTTCAGTGGAAAGGGAGAGCAGGAGAAGGGGGTAATTATCGATATTGACGAGGAGCGCCTAGCCCAGTTAAATATTGATAAGTCGCTGATTAAATTCGGTCAGACTGTTGTCAAAGTTGATCCAGCATATTATAGGCCAACTGAAGTCGATTTACTAATTGGTGATCCGACTAAAGCAAATACAAAACTTGGATGGACGCCAAAATATGATCTTCAGATGCTGGTAACAGATATGGTACAATCCGATCTTCACCTGATGAGAAAGGAAGAATACTTAAAACAAGGCGGATTTGAGACCTTGAATTATTTTGAATAATTCATAATTGGTAATAAAAAATAAAACTGGAATAATTTTTGTTTAAACATTCAATAGTATAAATTTATAGATTTATACCTATGAATATGACAGTATATTATGATAAATTCAGAAGTTGTTTCGAGTAAGAAAGAAGAAGAGAAGAAGAAAGATTCTTCGAAGATTTACTTCTTTATCATTGCGATAGCAGCATTACTTGCAACGAATATATATTTTTATGTCAAGTTTAAGACCAATGGTGAAAAGGTCTATACACTTACAGTAGAAAAAGAAAATTTGCAGGTACAAATCGATCGTATTGAAGCTGAATTGGATAAAATTGATGTAGAAAATGTTCAATTGACTCCAGAGATGTCCGTGCAGAAGGATGATTCTAGAGCTGAGATCGCAGAGCTTCGTAAAAAACTTGAAAATAAGAGTATTACTGCGAAAGATATCGATGAAGCACAGCACAAGATCAATCAGCTTAAGAAGCAGGTGGATACTTATCGTGTAAATGTGCAACGGCTGATTCAGGAAAATCAGATTTTATCGAAGCAAAACTCCAACTTGAGCGAATCTGTTGTCGAAAAAGAAAAACAGATTACTTCATTAGTTACATCAAATTCGGATCTGAAAGAGAAGGTCGCGACTGCTTCAGCATTAAAGGTTTCAAGCATCAGTATAAATGGCCTTGAAGTCAAAAAGAATGGAAAGGAATTTGTAGAAGAACGTGCTAAAAAAATCGATAAGTTAAAAATCAACTTTACCATTGCTGATAATCCGTTGGCTAAAAGTGGAGAACGTGATATATATGTTAGAATTATCGATCCACAGGGAAATCTGGTCGTGCAAGGCGATAATATTTTCTATGTACATGGCGAGAAATTACAATATACTTTTAAACACAATATTTTATTTACCAACAAAGGTGAAGATTATATCGTCTATTGGGCAGCAGAAGAAGGATTCTCTAAAGGGGCCTATACGGTTTTGTTATATGAAGATAATGCAATCATGGGACGATCTACTGTTGTATTGCGTTAAAAATAGATACACTATAAACAAAAAAAGCTCTTTGCGGTCATGCAAAGAGCTTTTTTGTTTATAGTATACTGTTCTTGTTATACTGATCCTTAAAGCAAAATAATAAGGCTATCCATTAACTGGTTAGTTTTATAGCTATCAGTGTTTGAGTTATACCCTAATTGAACGCTATATTTTTATCTACATCAGTTGGTGTGACAGCTTCTTCTTTACACAAATGGAGTGGTAGGTCCTTATTTAGAGACACTGGAGATAGAGCGCATATAAGCTTTCCTCGATGTCTTATTTTTGTTGATTGCTATCTACACATATTAAGACTCTATCTGTTGCAAAGGAAGCAGTATATGGAAGGTTGTACCTTCGCCTTCTACAGTCTCAAAATAAATTTGCCCATTACTGGCTTCAATTGTTTTTTTGACAAGAACTAGCCCTAAACCATTTCCTGAACTCTTTGTCGTGAAATTAATCTGGAAAATTCTATCCTGCATCTCTTTGGGAATTCCATAACCATTGTCTTTGATGTCTATCTTGACAAATTTGTCTGAGTAGCGTTCAATGAAAATCTCGATCTTCATGTTTTTTCGCCCATAACCGCCTTCAATCGCATTTTTTATTAAGTTATTGAAGGTTCTCAATAATTCATTACCATCAGCCTTAACAATTAGGGTTTTGTGATCGGCATTGTTAATGAGACGAATACTTACATTTGGTGTATTGTTGTACAAGGAAATGGACTTTGTTACTTTTTCTACAATATTGATGTTTTCCATTACCGTATTTGGGAATTTTGCGAAGTGCGAAAATTCTGAGGCAATATGCGTCAATGCATCGATTTGTTCGATAAATGAAGTGGAGAATTTATTGAAGCGATCTGGAAATTTAGGGTCTTCATCTTTGTACGATCTACGGAGTTGCTGAATGCCTAATTTCATTGGGGTCAGCGGATTTTTGATTTCATGGGCTATTTGTTGAGCCATCTCGCGCCAAGTGGATTCTCGCTCAGTATCTTTGATTTTATTGGCATAGTCCTCAAGTTTTATGATCATGAGATTATATTCTTTGATCAATGTACCTATTTCATCATTTCGTTGCCAAAACAGAGGTTCGTTGGGTTGTCCCAGGCGTAGTTGTGAGATCTTCTTACTGATGATGCTCAATGGATTGGTGACACTGTTGGCCACAAATGTCGCATAAAAACCAAAGCCTATGATGATCAGCGAATAAATGTTCACTATTGTATTTAAAAGAAGATTCTTATTAATATTTTCTTCCTTCTGAAGCGAGAAGTTTGGTATACCTATATAAGCGAGTGTATTATAGTTTTTGTCCCTAATGGTTGCATAACTGGTCTCAAATTGAAAAGTTCCTATACGCTCATCTTCAATCGTCTCCGATTTTTTTAAGATAGAAAGATTCTTCAGTGCAGCTGGATTAATGAAAGTAGAGAAAAGTTCCAGATCGTAGATTCTACGTTGCGAGCTATAAAGCAACCTGCCTGATTTGGAATAAAGATTGAAGTCTTTGGAAATTGTTTCAGATAATGTCTTGAGCATGCTGATAAGCTGCGTCTCGGTGGATGTTTCATCTGTGTAGGTCAACATATTTTCCATCCGTTTGCCCAATTCGATAATAAAACGTTCCTTACTTGCTTTATTGTTGTTATAAAGTTGCTTGTTGATACTTATATACGAAATTACTGCAGATATGAGGATAGCTAGTATTACCGATGAGATAATGGAGGTTTGAATACGTGTAGAGTACTGTATTTTATTTACTATTTTGTAGAACTGATATTTTAAATTACGGAAAGTTAGCTTGGTATTCTTAAGAAAGATATAGAATGATTTTATGAAATGGAAAAACATGAAAATCATAAAAAATACCAGGAACAAAAATGAAGTAGTCGCTAGATAGTCCCAAAAAGAAGGTTTTTGTTTACTGATAACATATGTTGAGAATTTATTGGCAACATAAGCCATATGTAGGTATGCATCACGGTCCAGTACTTGAATATATTCTCCTGGAACACCTTTCAGCCCCCTTAAATTGTTCTCGTAGGTATATTTCCCAAACTGTGTTATTAAAGAACCTCCTTTATAGAGGGCTATCGAATAATCCCCTTTATTATAATATTGCGAATTGTTGATCCGCATATCGGTGAGGATTTCGGGATAGGGAACCGTATAACTAAAATCTTTATTGGAAAGATTGATGATGACATTGACAATCCTATTTTGGTCAATGGTGACAGGAATAATGGAGAAGTATTCATGCGTACCTAATTCCGCACTGGCACGGTAGAAGTTCTGCGTGACTTTTATCGACTTGTTGATTACCTTTTCTCGATATTCATTGATCTTATTCTGACTGGCTGGATTGAGCGGAATATTATTCTGATCATAATAATATGCTTTGAACTCGTACTTGGAAAGATAGCCACTAAAGTATTTTTTCTTGATAAAATCGTTGATCCCCTCGGTATTGGTATAGGGAAGGCTGATATTAAATAAGTGTTTTAATTCTTGATCGTTTGCTAAGCTACTTTCAATATCAGAGAATAATGAGACAGCATTGACATCATCTTCTGATTGTAGATTACTCAACAAGATTTTCATGTCGATTAAGTTCCGTTCCTGATAGAAACGTGCGTGCGTGATCGCACTTATGATTGCCCAAAGTATCAGTACAGCAATATAATTTGTTAATATATGTCTATCGAAATACTTCTCGCCAAATGATTTAATAAGGATGATCAGCGCGAGTAGCAAATTGACCAGGCTATTTTTCTCTATATAAAAGGAAATGATCAGGATGACAAAAATGACACATGCCAGTTGAATATTGAGCAGCTGCGTCGGTTTTAATTCTAATTTTTTAAGAAAAAATAGTACAAGATCAATGTAGATACTTAAAGCCAAAATACCCATGCCAACAATGCCTAGATCTACCCAACTTAAAAAATGTAAATCGACAAGTTTTGTGAAATCAAAATAGATGTTGTTGGAGTGTGTAATCAATGTACCAGCGATGTCATACAATAGACCGAACGATAGATATATACTTAGAATAAATCCGATTGCGATAGGAATTCTAAAGAGCCGGATGTTTTTTATTTTGTCAAAGTTGAGCTCTTTGCGAATTGAATAGATAAATAGAACCAACCATAGCACCAATATGGTGGTGGACATCACGGACCATATATTAGGGAAGAAGCGATTATAGGCGTAATTCCGTGAGTCGAAAATTGAAAATGTCGCATTTTCGGACAGCAGGTTCCACTTAAGATCGGCAAATTTGACAAGGCTAAATATCGACAATAGCAGTATCGCAGACCACCAGGCCCTTCCTGTCTTGGCCATATGTAAGCAGAGGCTATTGAAGAAGATCAGTAACGCGATCCAGGCAAGGAGCCAGCAGAAGAATTGCAAAATTGTATAGGCATTTTCATGCTCTCCATCTTTTAGCTTAACGGAGAACAGATAAGACCCCTCATTGCTATAGATATTTTTAATGGTGACCGTGTCTGTATAGGAGGCGATGTCAATATTTCTGGAGTCGAAGAAGTTTCTCCGCAAAGAGCTATTTAAATAGGGGTTGTTGTTATTTGTATAGCCTTTTACAATAATATAGGCGAGTATACTGATATTGCCAATTGTTTTTTTTCGAACAACGTAAGAACGGTTATCATCCTGAATAAAATTGGATTTTTCTGGAAATCCCTGATCTGTGATAGGCACGAATAGATGTGTGCTCCACATCTTCGGTTCATGGTCCTTAAAAAGAAATAGAAAAACCTTCTCGTTGGTTTTAAATTTTTCAAAAGCCTGATAAACTGCTATCGGATACTGATCGTAGTTTTTAAATGTTTTGAGCAGGAGTGAATCATTGAAAATACGATCGACTTTTTTTTTCTTGTTGCGCGATGTAGTCATTGAGTGATTTTGTATCAATGTCTAGTATTTCCTTATTGGTAACAGATTCTTTAATGGTGATAGCTGTTCCTATAAAGCATAAAGTCAAGATAAGTAAGAGTAGTCGAATTTTTATACCAGAATTCACGTTCATCAATTTACATTATTGTAAATATAAAAAAAAAGTCCTTGCTTTCTTAGGGCAAGGACTTTTATATTATTTTTCTGGATTGCTTATTTTCATGGGCCAGAAAGAATCTTCATTAGGTTTTCGTAGCTGTTGATGCTAGCGAAAACATGAAGGATTTACTATGCTAATTAAACGTGTGGCTCTTCTTGACGGAAGATTTTAGCAGTCAAATACTCACGGTTTAGACGAGCAATGTTTGTTAACTTGATACCAACAGGACATTCTGCTTCGCAAGCTCCCGTGTTGGTACAGTTACCGAAGCCTTCTGCATCCATTTGATCAACCATTGCCTGCGCACGTTCGTAACGCTCAGTTTGACCTTGAGGTAATAAGGCAAATTGAGAGACTTTTGCAGATACAAATAACATTGCAGAAGCATTTTTACATGCAGCAACACAAGCACCACAACCGATACATGTAGCCGATTCGAAAGCTTCATCAGCAATACGTTTGGGGATAGGAATCGTGTTGGCGTCAGGAACACCTCCTGTATTGATATTAACATATCCACCTGCTTGTTGAATGCGGTCAAAAGCCGTACGGTCTGTTGCAAGGTCTTTCAATACCGGGAATGCAGCAGCTCTCCAAGGTTCGATGACGATTGTCTGTCCATCGTGGAAGCTACGCATGTGCAATTGACATGTTGTGGTACCTTCTTTAGGACCGTGAGGGCGACCGTTGATTACTAATGAACACATCCCGCAGATACCTTCACGACAGTCGTGATCGAAATATACAGGATCTTCTCCTTTACGAGTCAATTCTTCATTGACAATATCAAGCATCTCTAAGAAAGACATATCATCAGCGATATCGTTTGCCTGATAAGTTACAAATTGACCTTTATCTTTATCATTTTTTTGACGCCAAACTTTCAGCGTTAAATTCATATGTTGTGCCATGATAATTTTCCTTCTTATTTATAACTTCTTTGTGTTAACTGAACGTTCTCGAATACCAAGTCTTCCTTGTGTAATTCCTCAGGTACATTGTCTCCTTTATATTCCCAGGCAGATACATAGGCGAATTCATCATCGTTACGTTTTGCTTCACCTTCTTCAGTTTGGCTTTCTAAACGGAAGTGACCACCACAAGACTCAGCGCGTTGCAATGCGTCAACAACCATTAACTCTCCTAACTCTAAGAAGTCAGCTACGCGACCAGCTTTTTCTAAAGAAAGATTTAATTCTTCGTTCTCTCCAAGTACTCTAACGTTTGTCCAGAATTCTTTTTTCAACTCTTGGATCAAACCTTGTGCTTTTTGTAATCCTTCAGCTGTACGAGCCATACCACAATATTCCCACATGATGAGACCTAGTTTTTTGTGGATATCATCAACAGTTTCTGTACCGTTTAAAGACAACAATTTGTTGATTTTGTCTTCAACTTCCTTACGTGTAGCTTCGAACGCTGGGTGGCTGTGATCTACTGGTGCGAATGAACCTAATTTAGCTAAGTAATCACCCACAGTGTAAGGGATCACGAAATAACCATCAGCAAGACCTTGCATCAATGCAGATGCACCTAAACGGTTTGCACCGTGGTCAGAGAAGTTACACTCACCTAAAGCATACAAACCTGGGATTGTAGTCATCAAGTTGTAGTCAACCCATACACCACCCATTGTATAGTGAACAGCAGGGTAGATACGCATTGGTTGTTTGTAAGGGTTTTCGTCAGTGATTTGGTAGTACATGTCAAATAAGTTACCATATTTAGCACGTACAGCGTCTTCGCCTAGACGACCGATCGCTTCTTTGAAATCCAAGAATACGGCGAAACCAGTTTTTCCAACACCGCGACCATCATCAACAGCTTCTTTTGCATTACGTGATGCTACGTCACGTGGTACCAAGTTACCGAATGAAGGGTATTTACGCTCCAAGAAATAGTCTCTGTCGTCTTCTTTGATATCATTGGCTTTGATCTCACCTTTACGTAATCTTTCTGCCATTTCTTGAGTTTTAGGAACCCATACACGGCCGTCATTACGTAAAGACTCTGACATCAATGTCAATTTAGATTGGTGATCTCCTGTTACCGGGATACACGTTGGGTGAATTTGAGTATAACAAGGGTTAGCAAAGTAAGCACCACGTTTGTGTGCTCTCCAAGCTGCTGTAACGTTACATCCCATTGCATTTGTAGACAAGAAGAATACGTTACCGTAACCACCAGTACACATCAATACTGCATGTGCAGCATGAGTTTCGATTTTACCGGAAACCAAGTCACGAGTTACGATACCTTTAGCATGACCATCGATCATAACCAAGTCTAACATCTCATGACGCGTATAAGATTTTACTTTTCCTTTTTTGATTTGACGGTTTAACGCTGAATAAGCGCCCAACAACAATTGTTGTCCCGTTTGACCGCGTGCATAGAAGGTACGGCTTACCTGAGCACCACCGAAAGAACGGTTGTCCAATAAACCACCATATTCACGTGCAAAAGGAACACCTTGCGCAACACATTGGTCGATGATGTTGACAGATACTTCTGCCAAACGGTAAACGTTTGCCTCACGTGAGCGGTAGTCACCACCTTTGATTGTATCGTAGAATAAACGGAAAACAGAGTCTCCGTCGTTTTGGTAGCTTTTTGCTGCGTTAATACCACCTTGTGCCGCAATAGAGTGCGCACGACGAGGTGAATCTTGGTAACAGAAGGTAATTACATTATATCCTAATTCGGCTAAAGATGCCGCTGCAGATGCACCAGCAAGACCTGTACCAACAACAATAACAGTAAATTTACGTTTGTTAGCAGGGTTAACCAACTTAAGATTAAATTTATGATTTGACCACTTTTGGGCTAATGGGCCCGCTGGTACTTTTGAATCTAACATATCTCTTAATTTTATATTGATCGATAAAGCCTGAGCTTTATCTTAAAAGATTCTGAATTATTTAAAGAAGAAAAACAATGGCATTATTGCAAAGCCAATTGGAATTAATACCCCAAATACCCAAACACCGATTGCTCTGATGATTCCAATATATCTTCTGTGGTTAAAACCTAAAGTTTGGAATGCAGATTGGAAACCATGAATTAAGTGGAATGCCAAAGCTGCCATCGCAATAACATACAAAGCTACCAATGCAACATTTTTGAATGCAAAGTCAACTTGCTTGTACAAATCTCTCGCTTTTAAGATTTGAACATTGTTTTCTACCGTTTCTTGGTAGTCGTGGAATTCAGAAGCTTGAAGTTCTCTCGCTGTGGTTTGTCCAGTTGCCAAATCAGTACGGTATTCGATGTACGGCACTTCATCATTGTGAAACTTCCACCAAAAATTAGACATGTGCGTAGCTAAGAATACTAAAATGACAGTACCTAAGATACCCATGTTGCGTGAATTCCACTTGCTGTTTGCTTGACCATCATATTTGGCATAACCAATAGGACGAGCGGCCTTGTTTTTCATCGACAATGTAATAGCGTAGATGACGTGAACAATTACCGAAGCATACAATAAGTAAGAAACAACTTTGATTGGTGTAAAGTGAGTCATAAAATAGGCGTACTTGTTGAACGCTAGACCCGCATCATCTTTAAATAATTGCAAGTTACCAACCAAGTGAACAACTAGGAATAAACATAGGAAGATTCCTGTTAAGCTCATGATTAGCTTCTTCCCAATCGAAGAACTGAAAACTGGCTTTGATTTACTCATTATCCTTGTAATTTAATTTGAATTAGGCAAATCTACTATTTGCTATTAAATATGATACCATTTTGACAAGAAAAAGCAATAATTTAGAACGGTTCTAAAGTTTATTGAAATAATAAGTCCGTTTTGAATAAAAACGGACTTTTAAACAGTATATGAACAAGCTTTAAAGAACTATAGGATACTGAATAATCTATAGCCTAAACCGATACTCCACATGTTGATTTTGGGATTTGCCTGGCTCTCGTTGTTGACTTTGTTTAAGCCCATTTCATATCTTACATCGACACGTAAGCTTGAAATGTCAGCACCTACACCAAATGCCCAAGACGTACCACTTTTTTTGTAGTTATTTGGGTTCAATTGGTCAATGACTTTATCTTGCTTGTCATCGACTTTAAATGAAAATATTGGGCCAGTTTGAATCCTTGCTCCAATCGGACCTAAACCAAAGCGTTTGCCTAATAATACCGGAACATCGACCGTTGTAAATTTTACATCTGTCGATTCGCCATTTTCTGCTTTCACTGTCGTGTTTTTACCTGTTAAGTAAACCTCAGGCTGAATATGGAATCCCAATACACCAACACGTCCATAAAGACCTGCTTGGTAGCCTGCTTTCGTGTCAGAATTGAAATATTTTCCATCGCTTTTAAGTTTAGAGAAGTTCAAGCCTCCTTTTACACCCACCTCAAACCCTGGCAAAAGCTGCGCCTGTGCCGTTGCTACGCTACCACAAATCAAAAGTAATGCTGGTAAAATCTTTTTCATAATCTTTTATTTATGTATATATTGTATCTTTAAACAAACTTTTACAGTTCAGTAAAGATATACAAATTTTATACCTAAATCTGAGTTATGCTGAAAATTAACGAAGAACAGTGGCAAGTAGCCAAAGAAAAACTCCGTCGCAAGTACAACCACTTAAGTGATGAAGATTTAGCTTTTCAAGCAGGAGAGGAAGATAAACTGATCAATAGATTGTCTTTACGTTTGGGACGGAAGCCTTCCTATGTTTTATTTACGATAGGTAAAGAGATTCAGGATATTAGTAGCAACCGATTATGAGTGATGCCATTAGTTGGAGCGATTTTGAGAAAGTGGATTTACGGGTAGGAACTATTTTAGAAGCAAAAGACTTTCCAAGAGCTAAAAAGCCAGCATATCAATTGAAACTTGATTTCGGCGATGAAATTGGTGTATTACAGAGTAGTGCCCAGATTACAGTACACTACAACAAAGAGGAGTTGATTGGGAAGCAAGTTGTCGCAGTTGTGAACTTTCCCAAAAAGCAGATCGCTAATTTCTTTTCTGAGTGTCTAGTGACCGGATTTCCGGACGAAAATGGAGATATTATTTTGACATCTGTCGACAAAAAATTACCAAATGGATCTAAACTTAGCTAAGTTTGTACCATGACATTTATAGATTTTGAAGGAACACAACTCATCGATAGTGACGAGTCGTTCATGCGTATGGCATTGAATGAAGCTAAGGTCGCTTACGAAGAGGGAGAGGTGCCGATTGGAGCGGTTATTGTTCATCGAGGACGTGTTATAGGGAAAGGTCATAATTTGACGCAGCGATTGAATGATGTAACAGCTCACGCGGAGATGCAGGCTTTTACAGCAGCAGCAAATTACCTTGGGGGCAAATACCTGGATGAATGTACATTATATGTTACTATTGAGCCTTGTATTATGTGTGCCGGTGCAGCCTATTGGACACATATTGGTAAAATAGTCTATGGAGCCAAAGATGAAAAACGTGGCTATTCTCATTTTCACGATAAAATATTACACCCCAAAACTGTCATTACACATGGCGTTTTGCAGGACGAATGTGCGGATTTGGTAAAATCATTTTTTCGTCAAAAACGGTAGAGAAATATTGGATTTATTGTAACACATAAAAACATAACGGTGTATATTGTGTTATATTTGTATGTATAAACGAAGTAATAAACATTTAAATTAAAATAGATATGGCATTTGAATTAGAAGCGTTACCATACGCAGCCGACGCATTGGAACCACATATTGACAAAACTACAATGGAAATCCACCACGACAGACACCATCAGGCATATGTGGATAACTTAAATAAAGCAATCGCAGGAACAGACGCAGAAAACTTATCCCTATTGGATATTGTTAAAAATGTAAGTAAATACAGCGCAGCAGTACGTAACAATGGTGGTGGTCACTATAACCACTCTTTGTTTTGGAAGGTTTTAGGCCCAAATGCAGGTGGAGCTCCAACAGGTGAATTAGCCGAAGCAATCAATGCTACATTTGGTTCATTTGATGAGTTGAAAAAACAACTTCAAGCTGCTGGTGCAACTCGTTTTGGCTCAGGATGGGCTTGGTTAATCGTTGGTGCTGATGGTAAATTGGCCGTAACTTCTACACCAAACCAAGACAATCCATTGATGGATGTTGCTGAAGTAAAAGGAACTCCTATTTTAGGTATCGACGTTTGGGAGCACGCTTATTACTTGAAATTCCAAAATAAACGTCCGGCGTATTTAGAAGAAATTTTTAATGTTATCAATTGGGATGCCGTAGCTGAAAATTATGCTGCAGCAAAATAATTGATCATTTGATAGCGCAATAGAAAAGCGACAATAATAATTTATTGTCGCTTTTCTATTTTATAAACAAAATCTAGTGGGTATTTGTTTATAGGGCATGAATTTAACTCCAATAGTTCAGGGAAGATAAACGGAAAGAAGAAGGGTAATTATTTATGAGAAATATTCTGATACTTTTAACAGCACTTTTTGTATTGAACTCCTGCCAGGGGCAGCAGCAAGGGCTTCGGGTAAAGAAACCTGATTTCACCAAATTGCCTGAAAAAAATACGGCGAGTTTGGATACCGCAACATTTGCTGCAGGATGTTTTTGGTGTACTGAGGCACAATTTAAAGAGTTAAAGGGTGTTGTACATGTTATTTCAGGATATACTGGCGGATGGGTAGCAAATCCAAGTTATGCACAGGTTTGTACCGGAAGTACAGGGCACGCGGAAGCAACCAATATTATTTTTGATCCAAAAGTGATCAGCTACGACAAACTATTGGAGGCCTTTTTTGTAGCGCACGATCCAACGGAGCTCAATCGTCAAGGGAATGATGTTGGCACCCAATATCGTTCAGCTATTTTTGTGCACAATAAAGAGCAGCTTGATAAGACGCAATATTATCTTTCGGCGTTAGAGAAGGAGCATGTTTTCAATAAACCTATTGTAACAGAAGTAGTTCCGGCAACAGTATTTTATCCGGCAGAAGACTATCATCAAGATTATTATAGATTAAATGGAAAAGAGCCATACTGCCAATTGGTGATTAAACCGAAATTGGAAAAATTTAAACGTATCTTTTCCAAGGTGCTCAAAGAGGGACAGTAACTTTGGGTATTCATAAAATTTGAGGTAATTTTACTTCTATTAACGCTATTTAGTGTCATGCTAACAAGTTGAAACCATGGTTTCTGATGCAAATAATGGAATGAACGAACTTGATCGCTTCATGATTCCTAAATAGTATTTTTTGGATGAATAATTAATAATTGTAATATGTCTAAAGGATTTTTTACAGTTCCTGTTCCTACCAATGAACCGGTGTACACATACGCTGTCGGAACGAAAGAACGTAAATTGTTGAAAGCAGCAATTGATGAGGCACGTTCGAAACAAATCGATATCCCAATGTATATTGGTGGTAAAGAAATCACTACTTCTAAAAAAGTAAACCTAGCTCCTCCACATGACCACCAACATATTTTAGGTCAATACAATCAAGGCGATAAATCTCACGTAACAGATGCAATCAATGCAGCTTTAGCGGCAAAAAAGGATTGGGAAAACCTTACTTGGGAAGATCGTGCTGCGATATTCTTAAAAGCTGCTGAATTGATTTCGGGAAAATACCGTTATGAATTGAATGCTGCTACGATGTTGGGGCAATCGAAAAACCCATATCAGGCAGAAATTGATTCGGCATGTGAGATTGTGGATTTCTTGCGTTTCAATGTACAATACATGAGCGAAATCTATAAACAACAACCCCCTATATCGGGTAAAGGTGTTTGGAACCGTGTAGAACAACGTCCTCTTGAAGGTTTTGTATTTGCATTGACTCCATTCAATTTTACAGCTATTGCGGGTAATCTACCTTCCTGTGTTGCAATGATGGGTAATGTTGTGGTATGGAAACCATCCAATACCCAAATTTATTCAGCAAATGTATTGATGAAAATTTTCCGTGAAGCGGGTCTTCCCGATGGTGTAATCAACTTGGTGTATGTTTCAGGTCCTGATGCAGGTGACGTAATTTTCCAACACCCAGATTTCGCAGGTATCCACTTCACTGGTTCAACAGGAGTATTTCAGGATATCTGGAAGACGATCGGTAACAATATCCACCGTTATAAAACGTATCCACGTATCGTCGGTGAGACTGGTGGTAAGGATTTTATCGTTGTACACCCTTCGGCCGATTTAAAAGCTGCAAATACAGCTTTGGTTCGTGGTGCTTTCGAATACCAAGGTCAAAAATGTTCTGCGGCATCGCGTGCATACATTCCTAAATCCTTGTGGCCTGCATTGAAAGAATCTATGACGACTGACGTAAAATCTTTTACAATCGGTGGAACAGAAGATTTTACAAACTTTTTCAATGCTGTAATTGATGAGAAGTCATTTGATAAATTAGCGAAGTATATCGACAGAGCTAAAGAATCTAATGACGCAGAAATTGTAGTTGGTGGTACATACGATAAATCTAAAGGATATTTCATTCATCCAACAATCATTGAGGCTTCAAAACCGGATTACGAGACAATGGTTGAGGAATTGTTTGGACCTGTCTTGACCGTATATGTTTACGAGGATGCTAAGTTTGAAGAAACCTTAGATATTGTTGATACAACATCTATTTATGCCTTGACTGGATCAATCATTGCGCAAGATCGCTATGCCATTAATTTAGCAACAGATAAATTAAGACATGCCGCTGGTAACTTCTACGTGAATGATAAGTGTACAGGTGCTGTCGTAGGTCAACAACCGTTTGGTGGTGCTAGAGGCTCGGGTACAAACGACAAAGCGGGATCAATGATCAATTTGCTTCGTTGGGTGTCTCCTCGTACAATCAAAGAAACATTTAATCCAGATACAGATTATAGATACCCTTTCTTGGAAAAGGGAGAATAAGGAAGCTCGCATAGCAGCTTTCTTCAATCAAAATAGAAAAGGGCGCTTATTAAGCGCCCTTTTCTATTTCTTAAATAATCCCAGTTCTGTGCCATCGTCTCTAGTCATCCGTATGTTCAATGACTTGTTGTTCCCGGCTACATCGATGATAGTTCTTTTCCCAACTTTTGGACCTCCCCCTATAAATACAGGATAATTGTGGTCTTTATCTGCAGGGTAGTAGCCATATTGATGTGTATGACCAGAGATCATGGCATCAATTTTATATTTCTGAAACAAGGGATGGAAACATGCTCTGTTATTCAAGGTACCATGCCAGTCATCCGAATGAAAAATCGGTATATGGCTAATGACAACAGTGTGCTGTGCACTCTTTCTTTCCTTGGATTGTAGAACCTTTTCCAGCCATTGAGCCTGTTCTTTTCTGTAGTTATCATAATCGACTGTTCCGGCGTATACCTCATGATTGTCAGGCTTGTCTTCGCCACTGTCCAGCATGATCCAAAAAATAGGACCTCTTTTAAAGGCTTGGTAATACTTGTTGTCAGGATAACCAAAATATCTTTTGAAATTACGTGCGAAGGATCCCCTTGTCTCATGGTTTCCCCGATTCATAATGAATGGTTTTCCTGTCGCAAAAAATTCAATTGGCTTTAGTAGTTTCTCCGTAATATCTTGCTGATTGGTGACATAATGAAAGGAATCACCATTCAGTACAAAAAAATCGTAGGGTGAAATATCCTGATGCGGAATAAGGTCACGATAACTGCTTTTTTCCTCATGTACATCGTTATAGACAAGACAGCGAATCTGTTCTTGATTGTTCTTGGCTAATTTGGCCTCGAAAATAGGGGTTTCTATTTCTTGGCCGTATACGATTTTATAAGGATCGAATTTTTGCACTTCCTTCGCTTTGATGCGATAACGAAATGAACGCGGTGCGTCTTCAATTGTAAAATGAAAAAAATCAGTATTGGCATTGATCATCCCATCTTCGGATTGGTAGATCTTTTTTTGGACATTCCCTCCATTGTCCAGTATCTCGAGCCAAGCAAAGGCATCTTTGCTCAAAATCGTAAAAATACTGATTCCTGTTTCGGTTTGATTTTGTAGATAGGCAGGTACGACAAAACTGAACTCGCTTTCTGCCTCATTTGCGTCTTTTTCTTGCGCGACGCTTATATTAGGTAATGTAATCCCGGCCAGAGCCAGGGATTCTAAGAATCTTCTTCTGTTAAAATTCATATTTAAGATCACAAGTGGTTATTTAATGTTTATCTCGACATATAATGGCCGATGATCACTCGCATATTGTTCGTTCAGAATACGGTGGTTGGAGAACTTTGCGGCAGATGGTGTATTGATCATGATATAGTCGATTTCAGTAGTGGGTTTATCTTGAGGAAACGTAAATCCGTTAGCAATGCTGCTTTTTGTGAATATTTTGCTAAGTTCAGTAATCGCTGGATCATTGGGTTCTGAGTTTAAATCACCGACAAGGATAGTGGGTAACTTTTCGTTTTTGAAACGCTTGGTGATGAATTTTGCCTGTTCGATTTTGTTTTTGTCTTTCAGGTCAAGGTGTGTATTTGCAAATAAGATTTTCCTTTTGTGTATCGTGACTTCTATTACAGATAAACTACGTGTTTCGCTTTGCACAGGGGAAGGTAGAAAGTGTTTCTCTACACGTTCAATTGGATTTTTTGATAAGATGGCGGTACCATATTCACCTTTATCCAGGTCTATCCCTTTGGAAAAGATATAGTGCATGCCTGTTAATTCGGCTAATTTTTTGGCTTGATTTTCAAAGTATGATCTACCGAGATTGACATCGATTTCCTGAAGACCTACGAGGTCAGCTTTTGAATTTTTAATAATTTTGGCAATTGTGTCAAGGTTGACAACTGATTCTTTTTCGGTGGGTGGGTTTCCGTGGTGGATATTAAAGGAGAGTATGCGTATCGTTTGTGCATGTAGATGAAATACTGAGCCTAGCAGTATTAAAAGAAATAGAATTAGTTTACGATTCATTGTTTATATTAAGTTTAGCATTGGATGTCAGGCGTTTTTGGCTCGACCTGCTAAAATTAATAAAATCTATTAGTACAAATTGAAAACTTTGGACATGTAACAAAATAATCATCTAAGCACTTGAATTTTCGCAAAAAAAATAGCCATCCTAAACAGGATGGCTACCTACATTATACTAATTTTTACAGCAACTAGTCTTCGTTTTCCTCGATGTTAAGCATTGGATCTTCTCCTGTCACTTCAGCTCGGATTTTAGCTTCAAGTTCGTCCATTAAATCCGGATTGTCGAATAATAAGGCTTTAACAGCATCTCGACCTTGTCCTAATTTGGTCTCACCATAGCTAAACCAAGAGCCTGCTTTTTTAATAATACCATATTCAACACCTAGATCAATGATTTCACCTACTTTAGAGATACCTTCACCAAAGATGATATCAAATTCCGCTATGCGGAACGGAGGGGCAACTTTATTTTTTACAATCTTCACTTTTACGCGGTTACCCGATACTTCATCAGAATCTTTGATTTGTGATGTGCGACGGATATCTAAACGTACAGAAGCGTAGAATTTTAATGCATTACCACCAGTTGTTGTTTCTGGGTTGCCAAACATCACACCAATTTTTTCACGCAATTGGTTGATGAAAATACAACAACAGTTTGTTTTTGAAATTGTACCTGTCAACTTACGTAAAGCTTGTGACATCAAACGAGCTTGAAGCCCCATTTTAGAATCACCCATTTCGCCTTCGATCTCACCTTTTGGCACCAAAGCGGCAACGGAGTCAATAACAATAACGTCGATTGCACCAGAACGGATTAGGTTATCAGCAATTTCTAAACCTTGCTCACCATTATCTGGTTGAGAAATCAATAAATTTTCTACATCTACGCCTAATTTTTGAGCGTAATATTTATCAAAAGCATGCTCAGCATCAATGATTGCTGCAATACCGCCTTTTTTTTGTGCTTCGGCAACAATGTGAGTTGCTAAGGTAGTTTTACCTGAAGATTCAGGTCCATATATTTCAATGATACGGCCTTTTGGTACACCGCCAATTCCTAAGGCGATATCCAAGCCTAGAGATCCTGTAGAAATAGCTTCGATCGGCTCAACAGCAGTATCACCTAATTTCATAATTGAACCTTTTCCAAAGTTCTTTTCCAATTTATCTAACGTCAGCTGTAAAGCTTTTAGTTTATCTGTGTTGCTCATATTTTTAGTATATATTTCTCAAAATTAAAAATTAAAAATCATAAACCAAATATTTTCACTAAAAAAATTAGTTTTTTGTCTCTGGTATAGCTGAGACACTTTTTATATGGTGATTTTTTTCAAAGTATTTGCACATATAAGTGATAGGGCATTTCTCACACAGTGGTTTTCGGGCCAGGCATATATAACGCCCGTGTAAGATAAGCCAATGATGGGCAATGGCAATCGTGTCTTTAGGTAGATTTTTTACCAATTGTTTTTCCACAGCTAATGGTGTTGTTGCACGATAAGTTAGCCCAAGACGGTTTGCAACACGAAAAACATGGGTATCTACGGCCATAGCGGGATTATGATAAACAACAGAGGAAATGACATTAGCTGTTTTTCGACCTACACCTGGAAGTTTCACAAGATCCTCAATTTTTTCGGGTACAATATTGTCGAACTTTTCAATCAGTAGCTGAGCCATCCCCACAAGGTGTTTGGCCTTGTTATTCGGATAGCTTACAGATCGTATATAGCTAAACACCTCGTCTACGCTGGAAGCTGCCAAGCTGTGTGCATCTGGGTAGCGTGCAAACAACTTGGGCGTGACTTGGTTGATCCTTTTATCTGTACACTGTGCAGATAAAATAACGGCAACCAGTAATTCAAAGGGATTACTATAGTTGAGTTCTGTCTGTGCGTCAGGACTATTTTTGGAGAAATAATCTACGAAAGCCTTGTATCGTTCTTGTTTTAACATCGGTTCAAAACTAGCCAAAATTTCCATCAAAAAAGAAATTTTGAAACCTAGTAGAAGGAGAATAATCTGATTTTAGTTTGTGGAAGGTAAGGCGAGTCACAGCAGTTTTACACTATAGCTGATCATGGATGTCGTAAGGTGAAAAAGAAAGGCCTAATCTCCAGATTAGGCCTTTCTTTTTTCTAGTTGTTTAGAATATGCAAGGATATTCTCAACACATCTTCTGCTTGGATGAAGCAACATTTTTGGTAATTGAAGTTTCAATTCATTTTCTATGTCCTCGTCTGTCATTACCTTTTCGTTTTGGGTTAGCAAATTTTGAACTTCGTTTTCTGATTGGGTAAAGTTTTCTACCATAAGCATCTGTTGTTTTGTTTCTGTAAGTTAATTAATTAAACGGACAAAAGATAGTTTTGGTATAAAAAACGAGAAAATATTTATTTTTTCTTTCTGTTAGTATATTCCTCCGCTTTTATGATAGCGTTATATGCATTAACGATTCCTCCAGTGACCGAAATGTCTGCTAATCGAACCGTTTTGCTGGCATCTTCACCAACTTTTACCTGTACCAGTTGATTCGGCTTTTCTACCGATTCCATAATAATTTGTTTCGTTTCCACAGCGCTCAAATTAGGGTAATAAGAACGAATCATGGCGGCCAGACCAGCGACAACGGGAGCAGCCATACTTGTGCCCTGTTCTTCTTTATACTTGGAATCTGGTACCGTTGAGTTGATGTGGACGCCAGGCGCGAAAACATCGACAGTTTTTTTACCATAATTGGAAAAATCGGCTAATAGTTCATTGTCCAAATAAAGGCCGGTTGCACCCACTGTGATCCAAGCATTAGCAATCCCGGTTGTATCACCTTTTACATCCGTATAATACTTCATCGGAAAATTAGGCTCTATATCGTTATCTTCACTGTCATTCCCTGCAGCATGTACCATCAGGACATCTTTGGATTCAGCATATTTGATGGCATCGTCTACTGCCTGTTTATTATAGGCATAACTTTTTCCAAAGCTCATGTTAAGTACTTTAGCGCCATTGTCTGCTGCATAACGAATGGCATTTGCGACGTCTTTATCACGCTCATCACCATCAGGGACAAGTCTAACTGTGAGTATTTTAACATTGTCCGCTACGCCGTTGATACCAACATTATTATTACGTTTTGCACCAATGATTCCAGCGACATGGCTACCATGTAATGCGTCCGGTCCTTTTACATCTGCATTTCCGTAGTATCGCTCTGAAGCATCTTCATAATTATCTCCAACAATAGGTCGAGAATCGTATGCTTTGTTTAAATGATAATCAACTTGATTGTTGAAATATTTTGCACCTTCGGTGATATCATCAAAAAATTTGGCGAAGCCGCCGTTGTTGATTTCATCCTTTGCATAGCCAAGTGCGATACGTTGCGTGTTTGTGGTTGCTTTGAAATTGTCTATATCCTCCTGTGTGATATCTTCGGGCTTTTTACCTATTTCACGTACCACAGCGTCTATGTTGCGTTTGAGCGCATCGTAGGAAAATTGGCCCATCTTAGCTTCTTCTAGCTTGTTTTTATATTTGGCAAGCATCTTTTGATAACTAGCGAAAGCTTTTCGATCAGTTTCATTGAGTTCTGTTGCTGCTGTGATGTTTGCAAACTTTTTGTCCAGAACCCTAAGCTGTCTTGTCAATTCTAGGTTATCGAACTGAACATCCTTTCCATCGGCGTTTCCAATAAAATTCCAGCCATATTTATCATTGATATAACCATTGCCATCATTATCTATACCGTTTGCAAGACTATCCTTCACATTGATCCATACAACATCTTTGAGATCCTCGTGATAAACATCAACACCTCCATCCAATACCCCAACAATGACTGGAGTGGATTTTCTTCCTTTCAATAAAGTTTTATACGTTTTTTCGGTACTGATTCCCATGACCCCATCTGTTTTATAATCCAAATTGAACCAATTTGCTGGAATGGTATCGGATTGTCCGAAAGAGATAAGGGGCAATGCGCCCAAAGTAAGTAGATATAGTGATTTTCTTAAATTCATATGTACAAAATTCTTGATAGGTGTTCCGCTTTCATTTGTATCAAAGAACGCGTTCCACCTGATTATTCTCTCCTGTTTATTTAAATTTTCTTCATGAGCGTGTAAGCTCGCATATTCCTGCCTATAGCAGAATAGCAAAGATAATGCTAATGCCTCTTCTGAACTGTTAATTTTTATTAAAAGTATTTATAATCCATATCTCTTAGCAAATTGTTGACGAAATATCTTAAATTCAAACCATTTCAAGGAGTTTCCTGTGTTAGTTGATTGATCCAGGTAGCAGAATAAGAAAGTATGTATATTGAGTAGCATATAAGAAAACGAATGCAACAAAATAAGAAAATAGTTTGGCCTAATGTGATGGCCCCAGTGGCAGCAATTTACCCTCATGTCAGAAAGATACATGATGATACTGTGCAAGATGATTATTACTGGATGATTGATTACTTTAAAAAAGGAGAAAAATCGCAAGAAGTTATTGACTACCTGGAAGAGGAAAACAATTATACCAATTTAATGCTTCAAGATACCGAAGATTTACAGGAAAGTCTTTTTCATGAATTGAAATCCCGGATTAAGGAAAAGGACGAGTCTGTGCCTTATTACAAAAATGGCTACTTTTATTATAGCCGGACGGAAGAGGGAAAACAATATTTTAAATTCTGTCGGAAAAAGGGGACACTGGAAGGCGAAGAGGAAGTGCTGTTGGATGTAGATCAGCTTGCCGAAGGGCATGCATATTATACGGCAAAAGGATTTTCTGTGAGTCCGGATAATCGTTTGCTAGCCTTTAGTGTGGATACTGTCTCTCGGAGAGAATATACCATATTTATCAAAAATATCGAGACCGGAGAAATCTATCCCGACCAGATAAAGAATACAGAGGGAGCCGCTATTTGGGGAAATGATAATCGAACCTTGTTCTATACGGCCAAGAATCCTGTTACCTTGCTTAGTGAAAAGATTATGCGGCATACACTGGGGGGCGATCCTGCAGCAGATGTGCTTGTGTATGAAGAAAAAGATAACACAAATTATATCGGAGTTGGTAAATCCAAAAATGGAAAATATGTTATGATCAATTCTGAAGGGACATTATCCTCAGAAATTTGGTTATTAAATGCTGACTCACCGCAATCGGAATTTCGTATTTTTCAGCCTAGGATACAGGATGTTCTCTATTCGGTTGTTGCATTGGAAGATCGGTTCTTAATACTTACCAATGATGGAGCTATTAATTTCCGAATCATGCAATGTCCCTTAGATCGTACAGATCGCAGCCACTGGCAGCCATTCATAGACCATCGACCGGATGTATTGGTCAGCGATATTGAAGAGTTTAAGGATTTTCTGGCGATTGCTGAAAGGAAAAATGGATTGACCCAATTGGCAATTTATAATTTAAAGAGTCAGCATCAGCACTATTTGGATTTCGGAGAAGTTGCCTATACGGTATACCCGGGTATTAATGTTGAATACAACAGTGATAAGTTACGATATGGCTATACTTCTTTAGTGACACCAAGCTCAGTCTATGAATATGATATGGCTAAGCAGAAGAAAATATTGTTAAAGCAACAGGAGATTTTGGGAGGGTATGACCAAACCGCGTATATCACCGAACGTGTTTTTGCAACAGCAAGAGATGGTGTTCAAGTGCCCATCTCTATTGTTTATAAAAAGGGAACCAAACTTGATGGTTCAGCTCCATTATTGCAATATGCCTACGGATCTTATGGTGCGTCGATGGATCCCACTTTTTCGAGCAATCGACTAAGTCTGTTGGATCGTGGATTTATCTATGCCTTGGCACATATCAGAGGCGGTGAGGAAATGGGGCGCCAATGGTATGAAGATGGAAAAATGATGCACAAGATGAATACCTTTTATGATTTTGTGGATTGTGGTAAATACCTGATTGATCAACATTATTGTATGCCCGAACATCTCTATGCGCAAGGGGGAAGTGCCGGAGGTTTGCTGATGGGTGTAATCGCTAATATTGCGCCTGAGCAATATCATGGCATAATAGCTCAGGTACCATTTGTAGATGTGGTGAATACCATGTTGGATGATACAATACCGTTGACTACAAATGAGTATGATGAATGGGGTAACCCCAATGAGAAGGAAGCCTATTATTATATGAAGGCCTATTCTCCATATGAAAACATTGAAGCAAAAGAATACCCTAATTTATTGGTCACAACCGGGCTGCACGATAGTCAGGTGCAGTATTTTGAACCAGCAAAATGGGTAGCAAAACTGAGAGCTACTAAAATAGGAGATGCGGTTTTACTGTTAAAAACAGATATGGATTATGGTCATGGTGGGGCATCGGGTCGATTTGACTATTTAAAGGAAATTGCATTGGAATATGCTTTTCTCTTTAAATTGGAAGGGATTATTCCAATTTATACAAATGAATAATAAAAAAGCGGCTAGTGCCGCTTTTTTATTGTTGAGCATGATTAATGCTATCCTGTTGTTTTTGTAAACGCTCTTCCCGCTCGATCTCTCTAGAGTCGATCTGATGCTGTTGATAATTGTCCATGGCCACTTTACTGGCTTTCTGCGATACGTAGATCGCTAATAGGGCAACAATAGTAATGATTGCTATTCCCCAGGCATATTTATGTTTGTCCTGTTTGACGAGCCAATACATAAAGATAATGTAAGGGACGGCAAAAATAATATAGAAAATTAAACTCGGTGACATACTATTCTCCATTAAATGATCCCTACAAAAGTATCGTTTTTGACTAAAAATAACGAACCGATAGAAAAAACAACAATTTCAATTGATAAAGCCTTAAACCTTTATCCGTTTTATTGTCAAATTAATATCGCTAATGTGATGGTTCTATTGCCGACTTGTTGTGGATTAATTGCTTGAAAATGAAGCTTACAGGAAGGTTTTGACGGTGGATTGTAAATTTTTAATTTTTGCAAAAAATCAATGAGAATATTGTGGAAAAGAAAAAAATATTTTTATACATTTGCATCGTCAGAAACAATTGACAGAGCATAAAAAAATGAAACAGAACAAAAAGAACGATTATTCTTATATTCAAACTTTTGAGAAGTTTATGAAGAAGGTCTTTTGTGCTTTCATTTTTGTAGAAATACCTGTTTTACGCCTCCGACGACCTATACTACCTCGGGCTTGATTTGAGGTAGTGAATCTTTCCAAGCAAGACCATGATTGTCCGATGGTTTTGAATCCATTATTTTAATTTATTTAGTAACAAAACACGACAGTAGTTGTTGTTTTATTATTAGGGTCGTAAGTCAATGACTATATCAGATTTTTTAATTATCCCGGCTAAACCTGAGCATGCGCACTATGCAGAGGTTATTTGCGACGAAATGTTCGAGTCTGCAAAGGCTCGTGGTACTGGTATTGCGCGTCGTAAACCAGAATACGTTGCCAACAAGATGAATGAAGGTAAAGCAGTGATTGCTTTACATAGAGATGGCCGATGGGCAGGTTTTTGTTATATAGAAACTTGGGGGCATGGTGATTATGTCGCTAACTCAGGTTTGATTGTCAATCCCGAATTCAGAAAAGTCGGTTTGGCAAAAGCAATCAAAAAAAGAGTCTTTGAGCTTTCACGTGAGAAATACCCTAAAGCGAAGATCTTTGGTTTGACAACCGGATTCGCCGTGATGAAAATCAATTCAGAACTGGGCTATGAACCGGTTCCCTATTCCGAATTGACTTCCGATGATGAATTCTGGAAAGGCTGTCAAAGCTGCGTGAATTATGAGATCCTGATGAGTAAAGACCGTAAAAACTGTATGTGTACCGCCATGCTTTGGGATCCCGAAGAGAAAGAACGTGAATTGCGGGAGAAGATCCAGCGCAAGCATGAAGCGAAAGAACGTTTGGAAAGAATTACACAAAAACAGTCTCTGCTAAAGCGTATACAGGCGAAGTTTTGGAAATCGGCCAATAAATTTATTGCTGTCAATTTTCCGAAGCATAACAAAGTCGCAAAAGGATATTAAGCTAAGGCTGAGCGATTATATTGAAAATAGATGTAACAGGTAACTGAAGATGTTCATAATAACAAGATCAGTTCAAGGTTCTCTCAACATAATAATAAAAAACCGAGTGAGACGAGCTTAAATCAGCCGTTGAAAACAAACACTCATAAAATAACATTCTAATGAAAAAAGTAGTTTTAGCATTTAGTGGCGGATTAGATACTTCATTCTGTTGTATTTATCTTACACAAGATTTAGGTTTAGAAGTTCATTCCGTAGTTGTAAATACAGGTGGTTTTTCGGATGAAGAATTAAAAAATATTGAAGAACGTGCTTATGCTTTAGGTGTGAAATCACATACAGCTATAGACGAAACGGCAGACTATTACCGCGAAACTATTAAATTTTTGATTTTTGGCAATGTGTTAAAAAATGCGACTTATCCATTGTCAGTATCTGCTGAGCGTGTATGCCAAGCAACCGCAATTGCAAACTACGCAAAGAAAATTGGCGCTGAATGTGTTGCTCATGGATCTACAGGTGCAGGAAACGACCAAGTACGTTTCGATATGATTTTCCAGACCCTGATTCCAGGAGTGGAAATTATCACCCCAATCCGTGATCTACAATTGTCGCGTGAAGCCGAAATAGAATATTTGAATAAGCATGGTGTAGAGTATTCTGCTGAAAAAGCAAAATACTCCATCAATAAAGGTCTTTGGGGTACTTCTGTTGGTGGAGCAGAAACATTGACATCCAACCAATACTTACCAGAGTCGGCATGGCCAACTCCAGTGACTTCTTCAGAGCCGCAACAAATTACAATCGATTTTGAAAAAGGAGAGCCTATTGCATTAAATGGTGAGAAAATGGCTTCCGTTAAAGTGATTCAAGAATTACAGACAATAGCTCAACCATACGGTATTGGCCGTGATATCCACGTTGGTGATACAATCATTGGTATCAAAGGCCGTGTGGGTTTTGAAGCCGCTGCTTCTGTCATTTTAATCAAGGCACATCATGCCTTAGAAAAACATACCTTAACTAAATGGCAATTGTCCTGGAAAGATCAAATCGCTGCTTTCTACGGAAATTATATGCACGAAGGCCAAATGCACGATCCCGTTATGCGTGATATCGAAGCATTCTTGCAATCCTCACAGGAAACAGTGACTGGCCGAGTGATTGTTGAACTTCACCCATACCGTTTTGTCGTCATTGGTGTCGAGTCTGAACACGATTTGATGTCCAATAAATTCGGCAGCTATGGTGAAATGAATAAGGGCTATACAGGTGACGATGTGAAAGGTTTCTCCAAAATTTTTGGAAATCAAACCATCATTTGGCACAAAGTGAATAAAAAATAAACCGTGTTTTATGCCATGTATTTTTTCTTAAAGTAAACTTGATAAGAAAAAGTACATGGCATGATAGGTGATAACGCATACCTAAATTCTAAATTCAAAAAAATGATAAGAGTAGGAATAATTGGTTCGGCAGGATATACTGGTGGTGAATTATTACGTGTATTGATTTATCATCCTGAGGTGGAAATCGTATTTGCTAATAGCGCTTCCAATGCAGGAAATAAGTTATATGAAGTTCACAATGATCTATTTGGTGATACTGAATTGACCTTCTCTTCGGACTTTCACTCAGCTATTGATGTATTGTTCTTATGTGTTGGTCATGGTGATGCACGCAAATTTTTAGATGCAAATCCAATCGATGCATCCGTGAAGATTATTGATCTCTCACAAGATTATCGTCTTCGTGCGAATACAGCTTTCCAAGGTCAACAATTCGTGTATGGGCTTCCGGAACTAAACAAAGAGGCAATCAAAACGGCTCAGTATATTGCTAATCCAGGATGCTTTGCAACAAATATCCAATTGGCTTTATTGCCATTAGCGAGTAAAGGCTTATTACCTGATCAAATCCATGTTAATGCAACGACTGGATCAACAGGGGCAGGACAAAAACCAGGTGCAACAACGCATTTCTCCTGGCGTAACAATAACCTTTCTGCTTACAAATCTTTTGAACACCAGCATTTGCAGGAAATTTCAGAGTCCTTGGATCAGCTACAAGCGGGATTTTTGCCGGTGTCAGACGGATCATTGTTGGAACGTGCTGCTGCAAAAATTAATTTTGTTCCTCAACGTGGCGATTTTGCCCGCGGAATTTTTTCGGCAATTTATGTAGACACCGATTTGTCTGAAGAGCAGGCCTACGCATTGTATGACAGCTATTATGCCGCTCACCCTTTTACACATGTCAGTCCTAAAAATATTGACCTCAAACAGGTTGTTAATACAAATAAAAGTATTATCCACCTCGAAAAGCACGGAAATAAGCTCCTTATTTTAAATGCGACCGATAATTTGCTGAAAGGAGCATCTGGTCAAGCTGTACAAAATATGAACTTAATGTTCGGTTTAGACGAGCGTACAGGATTAAACTTGAAAAGCGTTGGTTTTTAGCCATTTTTAAAATATTAAACAGCAATATCAACAAGTTGTGAGTAACTTGAGGGATCACCTTAAAAGCGAAATGAGGTTTTCAACATTTTATTAACATCGTGTGGAAAAGTGAAGGGTAGACCCTTCACTTTTTTATGTTTATCGTGGTCGTTATTTTGGAAATCATCGTTTTTTAAATCTATTCCGTTAGAAACACAAAACCACCAAAAGGCCAGTTGCCGATAAGCATTCGATGTCTAAATTTTTTGAATCTGGTAGATAAAGACCATCAGATGGATAAAGAATACGTTCTTCAACTTCAAAATTACCATCTAATGCAAATGCAAATGCGCTTTTTTGGTCTTGGCCAATCTGTAATTCAAAATCATGTTTTCCGGCAAATGCACCGAAGTAGAACTGAAAATCAGTAGCTAAGTCGGTGCCTACAGGATACATCTTGTTTTTCTCAAACGAAGATGAAAGTGGAAGATTCGCAATATGAGGTAGTGTAGGAGTGTTTATTGCCGAATTAAGCACAAATTCTTGAAAGATCGCAGGCTCCCCAACTTCGGATGATGCCTTTATGTGAATTGCCGTATTATTTTCAAAATTGTGTACTAAGATTGTTCCGACAGGAACGGTATAGGTTTGGCCATCCATCGTCACGAGTAGATCCCCAACCAAAGGAATCAAAAATGAGACTGTATCCTGATTGGTCGGGAGTTCCAAAGTCTCTTGAAGCGCGACTTGCCAGCTATTGACTTGTTGCAACCGGCCAATAGCCTCCCGGTGAGGAGCAGCAAAGGAGCCATAATTGAGTGTGCTCCTGACTAAATGTGTTCCGATTGATGTTTCCCCTCGCTGTTCCGCGATATAGATTCTAATATCCTGCATGATCAGGCTGTTAAGCATTAACATGAATCGTCATTTTCATTTGGAAACCTTCAGATAAGGATCCTGTGACCGTAGACATTTCTTTGGTAACACCATCGCTGAATACGTTGTCATTGGCATTATAGGTATATCCTGAAACACCTTTTTTGTAACCATAAGAAGAACCTGTGTTATTGACTTCAAGACACAGACTATCTTGAAAGGCGATTTGCGTCACTAATAGCGATTTACCTGTAGCATCATATACATGAACGTGAATATGTGTTGCTCGACCTTGATACCAGCCCGGAAAGATGGTTTGGAAAGAAACAAGTCCATTGGCATTCGTAACTTGTCTACCGCGGTACCAATTGACAGACTGGTAGTTGCTGGATTGCATCTGTGTTCCGCCATATTGGGAATAGTTACCTTCCACATCACAATGCCAAATATCCACTAAAGCTCCTTCTAGTGCCGCACAGCTATTGTTTGTATTAACAATGGTAATTAAACCGAGCATATTCGCCCCAATACCATCACCTTTGCGTATATCTGATCGGACATAACTTGAAGGTGTTTTTGTCGGAAAAGGCCCTTCGGTTTCCGAAGGTGTTACACTGCAGCTTGAATCGACATTTACGTCAGTGCCCTCATCCGTAATTGATGTGGTATCGTCTTTCTTGCAAGCTGCCCAGACCATTGGCCCTGAAAATGCGAGCAATGATAGGGTTTTTATAAAATTTTTGCGTTCCATATCTCTTCTTTTTTATTTATGGAAGCAAGGTAATAGACGGAGATGTAAAATAATGTTAAGTAACGATAAAGAGGCTTATTGCATCGACGAATCACGTAGACATTGGATAACCTCATTATAGTAACCATCGCCGACTTTCAATGTGAAGTTGGGTAATTGTACTTTACGCTGTGAAAATGTAATGATGTGTTTGACTGCGATAACAAAGCTGCGGTGGATACGGATAAACTGATTTTTTGGCAAACGCTCGAGCATGGCTTTCATTGTCGATAGAGTCAATATTGTTTTTCCGTGTATAAGGTGTATTTTGATATAATCTTGCATGCTTTCCAAGCACTCAATTTCGTCAAGATAGATCTTGATTCGTTGATATTCTACACTCACGATTAAAAAGGGGCGATGGCTCTGTGTAGCTGAACGTGTCATCGCTTTATCGATGGCCCGTTCAAAACGGACGAAGTCAAATGGTTTGAGAAGATAGTCTACTGAATCAAGTTCAAATCCATCTATCGCATACTCCTTATGTGCTGTGGTGAAAATCAATAAAGGTCTTGGTTTTAAGTTCTTTGCAAAATCAATACCATTGATCTCGAGCATATCAATATCCAAAAAAATCAAATCAACACTGTTATTGGCGAGATATAGCTTCGCTTCATGGGGGTTACTGAAGGTTGCAGCAAGCTGTATAGCAGGATGCTTTGCTGTGAACGTCGAAATAATACGAAGAGCCAGGGGTTCATCGTCAAGAGCTATGCAAGTTAACATCGATTAAATTAAGATAAACTGCTTTTGTATATATAATCGTATAGCCTAATATAGAAACAATTTATGAAGAAATGTAAAGGATAAGCTGAACGAAAAAAGAATGATCCTCCTGCTGGATCGTCAGGCGATGTTTGTTGGCATAAAAATGTTCCAATAGACGTTTAACATTTTTAAGACCTGTTCCTGTTCGGTGTTGTTCGGTTGACTGTGTAGCTATGCTATTCTTTACATTTAATACACAGGATGTTGGCGTTAGAATGACTTCAAAACTTAATTGGGAGGGCTCTATTGTGCTTAATCCATATTTGAACGCATTTTCAACAAAAGGAAGCAACACAAATGCGTGTATCGTTTTAGGGTGTTCTAGCCCCGCATAGTGTTCACTGATAGAACAATTTGGGCCAGTGCGTAGCTTTTGGAGATTGATAAAATCTTGTATAGCCTGTATTTCAATCTTGATGTCAATCGTATCACTATGCCGTTCATCCATATAATAACGCATTAATTGTGAAAGACGATGAATACTACTCGCGACGGCATCATCGTTGGTCAATGCTAATGCATAAATATTATTTAAGGTGTTGAACAAAAAGTGGGGGTGGACCTGGGCTTTTAAGAAGGAAAGTTCGGCCTTCATCCGGTCTTGTTCGACCAATTGCATCTTTTGCTGAGTTTCCATCCAGTAGGTTACGATTCTATAGAGTGCGGCAAGGCTAATGGTTAACAGGAAAATATACACGGAAGCAATATCGATGGGTTGTGGCCGTTGTCCCAAGGTCTGCCCCGGACCTCGGTCTGGGGAATGCCTAGCAGATGGCGGCGGTGGAAAATCAGGGTGATGCCTAGACGAAAATTCTCTTTCTCCAGGGGTAGGTAATTGCTGACGTCCAATATGCATCAAGCGATCGAAGGGCTGAAGATAACAGGCTAATAACAAGCCTGTCAAAATAATGGAGATTCCGTAACTGATAAATTTTCGTTTTCTTATCGCATAAGGAATTAGCAGGTAAGCATTGACATAGAATAGGATTAAAAAACAGCCTGTGAAAATCCAAAATGCCGGCGCAAAAAGTATTTCCTTAATTTCCAATTGACCGTTGTTAAAAAATAATACTGGAAAGGATAAGAAAATAAGCCAGGCGAGTCCATGGATCAATATGGAGATTTGTTTTTGTCCTAAGATACGTTTTGATGTGCTATCAGCAGATTTGTCCATGGAGCTTGCTATTTTAGCTTTTATAAAAGGGGACTCTGATCCTAAAAATACACAAAAAGATTAGATCGTATTTTTAAAATGTTAAAATATACATCTCATTTTATAATAGTTCATTTAAATGGAAAGGAATGGTGGTCAATTATTGCTGTTTTTTTACACAATCGATTGATATACATTTCCTTTCTTTTTCTGTAAATCTAAGCCTTATCTTCATCAAATAATCCAGTTTCACAAACCGATACCATCTTTATTCAATAGTAAAGTGCAACAGAAAGATAGCTGATAAACTGAGTTTCAGAATAGCTAAAGGAGTTTGGTTTCGTGAAGTATTCGAGTTTAGCAGCATCTCGAATTCATGGCAAGCATTAATAACCGCAGGTAGTATAACTAGCCTAGGTTTGATATATAAATTGATAAAAAAAATAAAGTATGAAAAGAAAACACTTTATCCAGTATCTCTTTATGGGAGCTTTATCCTGTCTTTCGATAAGCAGTATAGCGCAAACAGTAGGGAAGACTTATGCCGTACCACTTGCCGGGAATGCTTTCATTACCGCAGGACAAGTTGGTGAAGCGGAAATTTCCGGTCGTAATGGCCTTGTAAAATGGTCAAGCGATCAGGAAGTGGTATCGGTTTATTTTAGGGCTCAAAAGGCGGGGAAATTGACTTTGAAACTGAAGGCAAAAAACGATGCTGGAAAATCCAAAATAGCAGTAGACGCTTTAGGAAAAAAGGCGATCGTGAATGTGGAAAGTACTGAGCTGTCGGAAACAGCGCCTCTGTCCATTGATGTAAAATCGCCCGGTTACGTTCAGGTTAATTTAAAAGGCTTAAGTAAATCGGGAAGCAATTTTGCCAATGTAACCGAATTGCTTGTGAGCGGCGAAGCGGCTTCGGGAGGTCTTCTGTTTTCCAATGATCCTGAGTATTACTATTGGTCCAGAAGAGGCCCTTCTTGTCATCTAAATTATACTGTTCCTACGGAGGGTAACGTTAGTTACTATTATAACGAAGTAACCGTCCCTCAAGGAGAAGATAAAGTTGGTTCCTATTTTATGGCGAATGGTTTTGGCGAAGGCTACTTTGGTATACAGGTTAATTCAGAAACCGAGCGACGTATCTTATTTTCCGTCTGGAGTCCATTCCACACAGATGATCCGAAAAGTATTCCAGATGAGCAAAAAATCCATCTACTAAAAAAAGGAAAGGATGTGCATTCGGGTGAGTTTGGAAATGAAGGGTCAGGCGGACAGAGTTACCGTAAGTACTTTTGGAAAGCAGGGGTAACCTATAAGTTTCTCTTGAAAGGCGTGCCCGATGGAAAAGGAAATACTGATTATACGGCTTGGTTTTTTGTACCCGAAGAGCATGCATGGAATGTGATCGCAAGCTTCAAACGTCCGCAGACAAACACCTACCTGAAACGATTCCATAGTTTCTTAGAGAACTTTAGTCCTAATCAAGGCTACCTGGGTAGAAAGGTTGAGTTTGGCAATCAATGGGTCTATGATGGACAATGGAAAGCTGTACAGGAGGCTTCTTTCAGTGTCGATAATACCTATCGTGCAAATCAACGCATTGATGCAATCGGCGGCATTACCAAAAACGGATACTTCCTTAGAAATGGTGGTTTCTTTAATGACGTTGTTAAGCCAGGAAGTAAGTTTGAATTCCGGAATAAAAATAATGCACCGAAAATTGATTTTGACAAACTGCCTTAATCAAAAAGGAATAAAGACAATGTCTTTTTGTCGCTCAAAGTTTGTCCTAAACACAAAAGAGACGCATTTTAATGCGACTCTTTTGTGTTTAGGACAGCCCTCAATTTATTTTTCAGACAGTTTGATATCACGTTCTACCGAAACATTATCTCCGGTAACAGCATTACCATCCTTATCCACTAGAGTCAATTTTACTTTATTGTTGCCCATTGGCAGCCCTTTTATCTCATATGGCCCCCATTTGTCCAATGTAAATGTCTGGCCATTGATATCTGCAATTATCTTGTTGCCGTCTGGAGCAAGTTTGGTATTGACTACGTAAAAATCTAACAGGAGATTTTTTGTTTCATCTCCTTTATACTCACCTTTAGGTCGAGAATAGAAAAGTGATGGTTCCTTTGGTGTTGCATCTGTCGTCAATTTACCCGTTGCATCAATCTTAAATTTTACCAATTTAGAAGCTTCAGTGGTTTTTATGGATTCATGATAGGATCTTGATAAAAATGAGAGCAGGTAATGTTCCGAATTTAACGGTACTGTTACGGAGTTCTCGGGCTTGTAAAGAGCCGTGTAAGGTTTATTGTCTAAAATAAAATGGATATGTTGTCCATCATGCGAATTTGCCATATGGGCAGCATGGGCATCATCGGTCATCTCAGTCAATTTGAAATTCTTGATCGCATATTTTACAGTTACTTTTGCGGAGTCTGTTCCTACCTTTTCTGCAGTGATCGAGGCGATCTGCAGATCAGCTCCAGGAAATTCTTTCGAGTCTGCAATAGGACTGACGGTGATTGAGTCCATTTTTTGTGCAGTATTTGTGTCGATACTGCTGCTTGAGTCAGCTCCACCTGTACTTTTCGTAGAAGAGTTGTTACACCCAACAGCGCCTACTAGGAGTGCTACTGCAGCAGTAATACCTGTAATTCTGTAATACTTCATAATTTTTTTTGTTTAATTTTTTAATCATTCAGCATCTTAAGTAACAGTCTATGTTCCTATTTTGTTTGTAATAAGGTTAAAAATAGGCTGTTTGGGCTACTTATTGAAGTTTAATACACAGTGAATTAAATATTTTTAAAAAAATAGTCATATTAGATGTAATAAATCGATCTGCTGAAATGTCTTGATTATATAAAAGGCACGGGTGATATTGAGATGGAGCATAAGCCGATTAAAAATTAAAATAGAGTAAGTCTCAATATTGACGATAACATGAATCAAGAGCAATTTAAAAATACCGTTTTCATCCATAAGGATAAGCTATTTCGCTTTGCGAAACGGATCTTGATTGATGATGACGAGGCTTTCGATGCGGTACAAAATGTGATGATGCGGTTGTGGCAATTAAAAGATCAGTTGCTTCAATACAAAAATATGGAAGCTTTCTGCATGCAGAGTGTGAAAAATGAAGCACTCAATCGTTTAAAAAGAGATAAGGTCCGGGCGGATTTTGTTGAACAGCATCAGGTTGTTGCGATGACCGAACATACCGTTGGGAATACGAAAGAAATTATTCTGGAGATGATCAATTCTCTTCCCGAAAAACAAAGGCTTGTTATGCATCTGCGCGATGTTGAGGATTATGATATCGATGAAATCGGTGAAGTATTGGAGATGGGAGAGTCAGCAGTCAGAGTTAATCTGATGCGTGCAAGACAAAAGGTAAAAGAACAATTGACAAAATTATTCGATTATGAAACCACGCGGATTTATTCAGGTAAAAAATAAACCCGATTGTTTCATCTTCTTTGAAAATAAGATATACAGTGATGAAAGATAAGAAATTAAAAGAATTGGAAGAGAAGTACTTTAATGGCCAGTCGTCATTAGAGGAAGAAAGAGTATTGAAAAACTCGGATAATGCTTTTTTTCAATCATTGAATCAGGAAAAAAATAAGACAATGGACTGGTCCTTTGAGGACTTCCAAAGTGAGATCAATGATGATAAGAAACGTATTGTGTGGTGGAATAATAGCTGGATAAAATATGCAGCAGCAGCCATGTTGGTAATGGCTATTGGAATTGCACTATTCCTAAATCAGGAATCAGCAATACAAGGACCTGTGCTCGCCAAAAAAGAAATGAGTGAGTCGAAGCCTGCCGATAAGAAGCTGCTTGACGATCAAAATATAGAAATAACAGCTCCCAAACTTAATGATGAGGTAAGTGCGGAGGACAGTGGAAAGGCGATGCGAACAGCAGAAACTTTTAAACGTCCAAAAGTAAAAAAACAGGCCAAAAATTGGATAGTGAAGAAAGAAGTCGTGACTGAAAGTTCGGAATTGACAACAGAAGAGTCCTACCGGGCAGATTATGTTGTTTTGAATGGGAAGCCTGTCGCGAATGAACAGGAAGCTGTTGAACTGACCCTAAAATCTTTGGGCTTACTGGCAAATAATCTGGAAAATGGTGTAGATAAAGCAATGAATATAAAACAAATGTCAATAACGATTAACTAAAATAAAATGAAAGGTTTTTTAATAGCTTGCCTTCTACTTGTAGCAAGTATGGCAAATGCACAAATTTCAAAATTGGATAAACTTTTTGAACAATATCAAGGAAAGAAAGGTGTAACGACACTCAAGATTGGGGCGCCGATGTTCAAACTATTGGGTAATTTGAAAATAGACGATGAGGATATGCAGACAATTACACCACTGCTTAAGAATGTTAAATCGTTGCGGATGCTGATTGTTGAGGATGGAGAAGATAAAGCTTTAACAGGTATTATTCGGGGGGCGGTGTCTAATTTAAAATATGAAGAGCTTATGTCACTCAACAGTGATGGGCAAGATATCCGATTCATGGTAGAAAATATGTCCGCAAATGCCGATATCCTAAACAATCTGTTACTTACAATCAATGGAGATGGGCAAAACCTATTTATGATCCTGGACGGGGCTATACCGTTGAAAGATGTGACTAGCTTGGTAAACGACGGGAATAATAAAGTGAATAAGAACAAAGGAGATAACAACAAAAAGTAGAAAATTATGAAAAGATTACTAACCTTGTTGTGCCTAGTTGGCGTTCTTTTCTCCATGCAATCATGCATGATAAAAAAAGCGTCCAATATGGACTTCGTCAGTCGGTCTAATGTATCTGACGATGCTGAGATTGTTGCGATTAATTTACCGATGTGGTTAACAAAACCCTTTATGAAAAAAGCCTTAAAGGATGATAATGATGAAGATACTCGTGCAATGGCCGAAATTGTAAAGAAATTGAAGAAATTCAGAATGCTGACACTGTCAAATAATGATAAAATAAAGAATGCGCGTATTTTGGACGATTACCATAAGTTTTTAAAGAAAAATAAATTTGAGGAACTTCTGGTTATTAACACCGATGGCCAGGAAATTTCGCTAAATGCTCGTATTGATAAGAACAATGTCATTCAGCGGGTTTCTTTATTGGTCCATGATGATGAAGATGAAAGTGTATTTATGGATATCAAAGGTAAGTTTTCGTTGGATGAGCTTATCGCCGGATTAAATAAGATGAAATCCAAAGATAAGAAGTTGGCAAACAAACTTTAATAAGTATGTTGATTTAAATCGAAACTTCCGCTAACCTCTAAAAAAAGCCCTCCAGTAATATACTGGAGGGCTTTTTTATAGTAGTTTGATTTTTATACGCTAAAGACAATGTCCAACGCATCAAAAATATGTTTTTTTGCCTGGTCAAGATCCGCTGCTGTATGTGCATCAGAAACAAAACCTACTTCATAGCCTGAAGGGCCAAAATAAACGCCGCGATTTAACAACTCGCGGTGCATAATTTTATAAGATTCCATCGATTTAGGATCGATTTCACTCGCTTTTTTAATTTCTTGCTGTTCTGTAAATGCAAACCAAAAAATAGAAGCAACATGGAAAAGTTGAACTTTATATCCTTTCTCAGCAATATAAGCACGCATATCATTGACAAAAGCTTCTGTTTTGGCATTTAAATTTGTGTAGAAATCCTTTTGAGCCAAGATACCCAATGCAGCAATGCCGGCAGCCATAGCAACTGGATTTCCGGATAAAGTTCCTGCTTGGTAAACGGCACCATCAGGAGATATACAGGCCATCAATTCTTTTGAGGCTCCATAAGCACCGACAGGCATTCCGCCACCAATAATTTTACCGTAGGTAATAATATCAGGTTGTACATCATAGTAAGCTGAAGCACCTTCAAAACCAATACGGAATCCTGTGATCACTTCATCCATAATCAACATTGCACCATGTTCTTTGGTGATATTACGTAAGAAGTGAACATACTCCTTAGATTGCAACAATAAGCCATTGTTTGCAGGTATACCCTCAATGATAACTGCCGCAATCTGATCTTTAAACTCTGCAAAAGCAGCTTCTAAAGCTTGCTTATCGTTTAATTCGATAACAATGGTTTCGTCTGCAAATGCTTTAGGTACACCGGCCGAAGATGTTTCACCAAAGGTTACCAGGCCAGAACCAGCTTTCACCAAAAGAGAATCGGAGTGCCCATGATAACAGCCATCAAATTTGATGATCTTATCACGTTTCGTATAGCCTCTAGCCAAACGGATAGCAGACATTACAGCCTCGGTGCCAGAACTGACAAAGCGAATTTTCTCAATAAATCGATTGTTTTCGATAATCAACTCAGCTAGTTGGTTCTCCAACGCAGTAGGAGCGCCAAAACTTAAGCCTTTCCCGAGTTGTGCCGCTACTGCTTCACGAACTTGATCATTATTGTGCCCTAAAATTAGAGGACCCCATGAACAACAAAAATCGATGAATTCATTGCCGTCCGCATCCCAAAGATGCGCCTTATCGCCACGTTCAATAAATAATGGGGTACCATATACGGATTTGAAGGCCCGAACAGGAGAGTTTACGCCTCCAGGGAAATATTGTTTTGCTTTTTCAAATAGCTCAGCAGATTTTGCTCTTGAAATATCAGGTGCTTGCATAGTCTATGTATTTGAATGCGAAGTTATCTTTTTTTGAGAAGATAAGTCTCATAGAAACGTAAGGAATCCATAATAGCCTGATATTAGCTATTTAAATTGAGTAATAGTGTCCTTTTTTAGCAATTGTATTTCTTGTTTATTGACAAACAGGATAATCTCATTGGCCGACTTAATTTCAATCTCAAAAGCCGTCTTATTATCATTATATTTTCCAAAAAGGTTTGGACTAAAAAAGTACCCACTGAATTTTTTGCTATCTAATATTGCAAAATTGCCCACTTTTTGATGAACTGAAGTTGGGGGACTTTGAGGGTTTGAATTTGAAAAGGTGAAAAAGGCGTCGCCATTCTTATTAAATATGATTGATTTCAATTTAGCGTTGGCCGCAATCCAATTGCCTTCTAAAAAGGAGTAAAATGTATGTTCATGTACGGAAGGAGCCGATAACAGGAAACTGCTGATTATAATACTTTTTAACATAATAAGGTGGATTATAATTTTCTGTTTGACCGCAATGTAATAAAAAGGTTTAAATAATATTTTAAAAAAAGCAGAAGCTCGGAAATGACTTCCCGAGCTTCTGTAAGTTATATTCCGATTATCGAAGATAATTTGGAAGTTATTAAATAAAACCTTTCTCCAATACTTCTTTGGAGTGGTAGGATAAGATTGCTGTAGCGCCAGCACGTCTGAAGCTCAATAACGTTTCTAGAATGACACGTTCGTCTAACCAGCCGTTTTGAATAGCCGCCTTTAACATCGCATATTCTCCGCTGACATTATACACCGCAATTGGCAGATCGAAGTTGTCTGCAAGAAGTTTAACGATATCTAAGTAGGGAAGTCCTGGTTTTACCATCAGAAAATCTGCTCCTTCCTGTGCATCGAGCTGTGCTTCGATAAGAGCCTCTTTTGCATTGGCAGGATTCATCTGGTAGGTCTTTTTATCGCCATGCTTGGGCGCCGAGCCTAAGGCATCTCTAAAAGGACCATAATAGGCCGAAGCATATTTTGCCGTATAGGACATCAAAGAAACGTTTGTAAAACCATTATGGTCCAATAGCTCACGGATGTAACCGATGCGACCATCCATCATATCTGATGGAGCAATGATATCTGCACCTGATTGCGCATGTGCCAAAGCCATCTTGCCCAATACCTCTAATGTCTCATCGTTTAGGATCTCACCGTTTTCGACAATTCCATCGTGCCCATCACTGCTGTAAGGGTCCATAGCAACATCCGTTACGATACAAGCTTCCGGAAAATTTTTCTTTACAGCTGCAATCGCACGTAAGTATAAACTTCCATCACGGTAGCTTTCTGTAGCATATTTGTCTTTTAAGGACTCTTCAATGTTAGGGAAAAGATCAAATGAGCGTAAGCCCAACTTTAGGCAACTTTCCACTTCTTTCAATAGATTGTCTATTGAATAGCGATAGATGCCAGGCATCGATTTAACCTCAGTTTTTTGATTTTGCCCATCGACGATAAAAAGTGGGAAAATCAAATTTGACGCGTCTAAACGTGTCTCTTGAATCATGTCGCGAATCACGGCAGATTTACGATTTCTTCTCGGACGTTGTAACATTATATTAAGATTATTTATGATCTATGTTGTTTATTTCAACGTCAGTGGAATCGTTTACCGACGTTGAAATACAAACTACTTTATATGATTCTAATACTCCAATCCAAAAACGGCTTCAGAAAGACCTATTTCATCTGGAGAATAAGGAAGTGTATAAGGGACATTCATCTCATCAAACTTTGCACCGGTAGAGCGGCCAATACAGATTACTTTCTGGCCCGGTTCCAACAAATTGTCCGCAAAATAAGCTTCCACGTTGCTTGGGCTGGTAAAGACCAATACCTCCGCATTGGATGGATCTACATTTTCTTCTAAGACCGTTTCGTATACCGGTATATTGATGATTTTCGTCTCTGGGCTTAACGCTTTTTGAATTGTTTCCAAAGATTCTTTCGCACGTGGAATAAGCACGGTACCACCATTGGCCAATTCAGCAAATTTCTTCGCAATTTCCTCCATATTGATGCCCTCACTGTCGCCAGAGAAATCAGCAACGCGGTCATATTTACGCAAAATCTCCTCCGAGCCGCGGCCAATGACACCGATCTTTGTCTTTTTGCTCAAACGAGGCTCTAAATTGAAAAAGTGCTCAATACCATTTTTGCTTGAAAATATAATCCAGTCAACATGTTTTAGGATAAAAGGATCCAGTTTATTGATAATAGGGAATATTTTGATCAAAGAGCGGCCCTCAATAGTAATATTGTGCTTGGCCATTGCTCTTGCGAAATAGGAATTTTCGTCTACCTCCCGGGAGATAAATACAGATTGTGGCAGCTTTCTATCCTTTGCATACTTATTGAAAATGCGCTCCGCTAAACGTGTCGCATCGGTATCTCTAAGGTAAACACGATCAGGGAAATCTTCACTTGTTTCAGCAATAGAGGCCCAAGCTTCGTATTCGTCACCGCTTTTGCGGCAATAACAGCCAAGTGGCGCATGACATCCTGCATCAAATTTATTTAATACCAAACGTTCTACGGAGATTGTTTGTGCTACTTCTTCATTGTTCAAGGGCTGTAAAGCTTCAAAAAGTTCCCTGTCAACCTCACGGATCTGAATAGCAAGTACCCCTTGCGCTGGTGCCGGAATAATTTCAACGGGAGGAATCTCCTCCACATGAAAATCTGTAATATCCATTTCAATACGGCTAATACCTGCTTTTGCAAGTACTATGGCATCATATTGCTCATCACGTAGTTTTTGGATTCTTGTCTGCAAATTACCACGGAGATCGTCAAATTCTAGATCAGGACGTAGTGCCGAGATCTGCGCTTTTCTACGGTTAGATGATGTTCCAACTGTCGCATTGTGCTTTAATGAGAGACGTTTTTTGATATCCACACAATCTTTGTGGATAATTAATAATTCAGCTGGATCTTCGCGCTCAGAAACCGCTGCAATGATCAATCCTGGAGGATTGACCGTAGGTAAATCTTTGTGTGAGTGTACAGCTAAATCAATGGTCCCGCTTAAAAGCTCTTCCTCAAGCTCTTTAGTGAAAAATCCTTTGCCTTCTAATTTATCCAAACGAAGGTGTTGAATAATATCACCTTGTGTTTTAATGACTTTTAATTCTGCTTCAATTCCGATTTCTGCCAATCGATCTTTTACAAAATTTGCCTGCCACATGGCAAGAACGCTTCCCCGGGTACCGATAATTAGTTTTCTATTCACGTTAATTTTACTTTACCTATTAAAACAATCACAAAGATGCTCCACCGGTAGCTACGTATTCAACTAGCACAGAATGTGTTTCAATTCAATTGAGCCCCGGAAAATGAACAATTTCGGAAAAATGTGTTTAATACCATTAATCAGAGCAAAAATAAATAAATAGAAGGAATATGTTGACACGTTACTGTCATTATATGTCAGGAAATAATTGATAAACCGAAATTTATGGGAAACAGTCAAATGGTAGCTCCATGGGGTGTGAGCAGAGCACATTCAGCGAGTAGAATAACCTCAGTACAAAACCTAGGTGATAATAATAAAAAGTCGAAGGAAATCACTGCTCCAAGAGCAGGTTTAGTGTTAGTTCTTTTCCGTTTCTGGAGTTTTAACCAAAATTTCTTTCGCCATAACCATTGGAACCTTGATGTATTTCTTTTCCATATAGTTGATGACTTTTTCCAAGACCTCTCTCGCTTCGGGGGTTAGGGCTTGAACCTCTTGGGCAAAAACCTCATTTAGAGCGAATGATTTAATTTCTTTAATCTTCTCAGGAACCTCACGCATAGCAACTTCTACGCGTCGCTGTTTAATTAAAGGTAAAAATTCTTGGATATTGTCCTGGATAATCTTTTCGGCACTCTCCAATTCATTATAACGCTCTTGGATGTTTTTCTCCGCAATAGCTTGTAAGCTGCTCACTTCGATATAATGAATCGGATTATTTTGGAGAACTTCAGCATCAACATCATTCGGAACGGCTAAGTCAATGATAATTTTCTTATCAGTCTCTCCGTTTAATAACGATTGGTAAAGTGTGTTGTCAATAATGGAGGTAGGCGCACCTGTACAAGTAATCAGAATATCAAAGCCTTCTTTGTACTGATCAATATCAGCCAAGGGGTAAGCTTCAGCATTTAATTCTTCGGCTAGGGCCTTTGCATTCTCCACTGTGCGGTTGAAAATAACGAACTTAGCTTTTTGGTTCTTCTGGAAATATTTTGCTAAATTCTGATTGGTTTCTCCAGAACCAATGATGACGATTCTAGGGTTTTCAACCAGTTTTAATTCGCGTAATTTGCGATAGGCAAGAGAGACAACTGAAATTGGGTTTCTGGAAATTTTAGTATAGGTGTATACTTCTTTAGCAGTTTTTACGAGACGATCCATCATCAGACGTAGAAAATCTCCAGTAAAACCAGCTTCTCTACAACGATCATATGCGCGACGTACCTGTGCCAAAATTTCTTTTTCACCAACAACAAGACTTTCAAGTGAACATGACATCCGAAGCAGGTGATTTAAAGCATCCATACCCTCGTATTTGTTGACCTGTCCCAAGTAACATTGTAGTCTTTCCTGAGGAACACAGAAGTTTAATTTCCCCATAAAATCAGCAATGAATTCATGGGTCAATTCATGAGCACCATAAAATACAAACTCTACTCGGTTACAAGTACCAATATAAAAGATCTCTGGAATGTCTAGGCTATGCTTTAGATTGATGAGGCGACTTTCTAAATCCTCATTGCAGATCACTAGATTACCTAGATCTTTTAGTTCGACATGTTTATGAGTAAACGCTAATACTTTAAGATTTTTCAAAGCTCTAATCCCTCGCTTATATTTAACGGTACAAATGTAGCTTAAAAGCTTTGTGCTTGTGTCAAAAATCTGTCAAAGGGATTAATTTAGAAAGATTTTAAATAGCTGTTTTTTCTATTTAATAATCTGTTTTATAATTACTTATGTTATAGCTTGATGCTAAATGATTTTCGTCACGATAGATCGTGACGAAAATTTTAAGCGATAAAATACGATAATCTATTCTTTAATACCCGTATTTGTGCTTGCAGAGTCGATGGTAACATCTTCCAATTCTTCCACATAAGGTTCTTCTTCAGAAGTAGTAGCTTCTTGAATTTCACTATCACTATATTGATAATAGCTGTCGAAGGTCTTGCTGCTTTTATTGTAAATTAATGCGTACTTGGAGTTTTTGTTCTTGACAATAATTCCATCGGCAGGAGCAGGTACTAACTTCATCTCGTCCATAAAAATTTTCTGTCCCTTTTTGAAGCTGTTAATGAGTGGCAGTTCGCTTGAATATTCCTTCCAGAATAAAATATCGCCTTTTGCCGATATGATCCAGATGGCACTACTCTGGTAGTCGTTCTTTTCTACTAGGAAAGCCATTTCTTTATTCCAACTGTCTGAATCGTTGCGATCTGTAAAGTTTCCATAGCAGAAAACAGATTTAGCCCGATCTTTTATCCGGGTAAACTTGTATATAGGTTTATCATCTACGGGCTCTAGGTAGCTATTGCCCATAAATATCTTTGTAATCCCCCTTCTGTAGCGTAATGGAATGTTGTCGTATTCCGGAAGAGTGAAGATTGCATTATTCCAATGTTGATAGTCTTCTAATGAACTCCATCCATCAGCATCTTCCAGGTCTTTGGGATCGGCATTGTCAAATCCGACGGCAGCCGTGGCGGCACTGTCTACCTGCAAGCCGTCGAAAGCTTGTCGCTGGCTATAATTGTAATACCCGCCACCCGCTAGAATAACCAATAGGACGGCGCCAATAATGATATATACCCTTTTCTTTTTATTTGGCTGTGCGGGTTGTTCTGCAGCGATTTCTTCAACTTCTCTTTTCATGTTTATTGTTCGGCTTAATGCTAAAAATTATACTCATCTCTTTTAAACAAGAGAAAAATAAGGTTTAAATTACTGATATTCTTTTTGTTAGCTTTGTTTTTTATTTGTTCTAAGCGTTAATTGCGCTTAAAAATAGAATAATTTTTCAAAAAGTGAAATACAAGTTATATATGTGTCAATATTCAACTTATATTCGTAGCAGTTTTAAAGGAATTTGAATCATGATTATTATCAAAAAATACGTTGCCATCGTTGGACTAGTCATTTCTTTTTTGTCCAGCATGACGCCGTTCTTAAAAGTGCCTATTAAAGGAAATTGGAATTTATATCAGGTAGATGCCTATTTATTCTTTATTACATTACTTATTCTGGGGGTGACGGCCCTTTTATTTTTTGTTCGTGCAGTTCGAGCTTATCAATGGATGACTCGATTAGCCGCCTGCTGGTACCTGTTGAGTATAACAGCGGTCTGGTTTAAGATCAATAACTATTTCGGTTGGGGATTTGCCGATAAATTGCTTTCTAAATCCTTGCACATGCGCTGGGGCTGGGTTGTCTATTTGATTGGAATCTTACTGTTATTGTTGAGTACCAAGAAGGTTTCTGCGACAACTGAATAAAATAAAGCCGTTTGTCCAAATAAAACTTTCATGACTTCGCAGACACCAACAGCAATCAAAGCGGACTGGAGGTTCTTTCTGGCCAATAAAATCAAGCAGTTTCAGAAAAAAAATAAGCTAGATGAAATTCATCTAGCTTATTTTTTGTTTGGACGATGCGGTACGAAATGACTTTTCAGCTTGTCCAATCCTAAATCCTCTTCAATCTTATCCAGTTCGTAAGACCATATCTTTTCATCCAAAATTTCGTTAAGGACTTTTGGATTAGTAAGATCTACAGGACGAACACGTTGTTCTCTGTTGATTGGTGAGGTCAGTTCCTGCAAACTGCCGCTATGACGTATGATCTGAAAACGGAAGGTAGGCCATTTACCAACATTTGCAAAGTTGCCTGTGTAAAACTGCATAGCGTCATGCGGTGGTATCTTATTACTGAAAATACCTTTCACTTTATTCGCTGTCGCTTCAGATACAGATACCAGGAGTTCAAAGCTCGTTTCATTGATGATGTGTAATTTGGCAAGTCCATCTTTGTGATCTCCCGAGATTGCCAAAAGTATTCCTTTTTCGATAAATCGATGTGGTGTCAGTGGTGTCGCATGCCGGTCAAGTTCATCATCTGCGCGACGCATATTACCGAAGACAAGGGTGATTTTATCCATTGGCACCGGAATCTCAAAACCAGTGTCGTCTGTAACGCCTACAATATCGTTGGGCTGCATGGATGTGATATGCCCTTCAATGGGTTCATCGACAAACCGTACTAAGTCGCCTATTCTAAATTTCATGTTTACTTTACTTTTGTGTCAATAATATATAGTAGCTTCTCAAGGTCCGCGTGATCATTGTATAAATGAAATCCGACACGGATTCCCGAACCTCGGGGAAAGCATTTTATGCCCTCATCCAGGAGTGTTTGATAATTGTCTGGGTTGATCTGAATATTGAAAATATTACTCTGTGGACGTCTATTGATGATGCTGTCCAATAACAGTTTTCTGTCGGCAAGTTCTGTGCGGGCATCTTCGATCAATTTTTGGGTATAGGCCACAGTTTCGGCAAAGCCCCATTCCTCCAATTGAAGAAGAGACTGCTGTAGCGTTCCGTGCGATAGGGTGTCCAAATGCCCTGGTTCAAAACAGAGTTGTACCACAGATTTATTCATCCATTGCTTGTTGAGGAAGCTGTAATTTTTTTGGATATCCGCATAAAGCATCGCTTTGAGTCTTTCGCTTAAGAGCACAAAACCATTACCAAAACCTGCCATAAGCCATTTGTATCCACTTGATAATACGGCGTCAAAGCCAGAAAGTGCGAAATCAAAAAGATCCGTCCCTAAATATTGGGTGCCGTCGCCTACAATCAACAACTCGGGATGCTGATGCTTTAATTCCTGTATGAAGGATAGATCTATTTTTAACCCCGAAATATATTGAACAATGGAAAGGATGAGAACATCTGGTTTGAATGTTGCTATTGTGTCCAATAAATTCGTTTCCAATTGTTCGTCCATCGTGACAAATTGGTGTTCAAAACCACTTAATATCGTCGGAAAATTAACGGAAGGATAATCATTATTCAGTAATAAAACCTTAGCTTGTTTTGGTAAACCTGCCAATAGCGCATTGAAGGCAAAGGAAAAACAACTTGATAAGAAGACATTTTGGGAAGGGCAATTGAAAAATTTACCGAGTGTATCCCGACAGGCATCTAAAGTTGCGCCTTGCTGTTCGCGTAAGGTGCTGTTCGCGTCGAAGAAATCTTGATCTCTTTTAGCGCGCCAGGCCTTTGTTTCACGTGAAAGTAAGCCGGATCCTGGTGTGGTGAGGTAAGTTACCGCTGAAGCGATGTCAAAATGTTTACGATAGGGACTACTCATGTCTTTGGTCTTTTGTTAGTATTGCTAAATAATCTGTCAAGGAGAGGTATTCTCCGCCCATGCTTTCCAAATGATCTGTGTGAAATTGGCAATCAATTAAACAAAGTTCAATTTCTTGGGCGAGATAAATCAGAGCCGCTTTCGAAGCGTTGGCGACTTTTGAAAACATGCTTTCGCCACAAAAGACACCATTGATTAACACACCATAAAGCCCCCCAACCAGTATACTATCTTGCCAAACTTCCACCGAATGTGCATAACCCAGCTCCGCAAGTTTACTATATGCTTCGATCATGTCCTGTGTTATCCAGGTTCCAGTCTGATCTTTTCTATTCATAGTTGCGCAAAGCTGAATGACTTCTTTAAAGCTGCGGTCTATCGATAAGGAAAATGTTTTTTTCCGGAGAACACTCGCCATGCTCTTGCTGATCTTGATCTTGGACGGATCGATCACAAATCGGGGATTTGGGGCATACCAAAGTATCGGGCTATCATCACTGAACCAGGGGAAAATTCCGTTACTATAGGCCAGTAGCAAACGATCTACCGAAAGATCTCCTCCTACGGCGAGTAAACCATCTTCTTCTGCATAGCTTGGGTGTGGAAACTCCAGTCTTTTAGTATCCAGTTCAAATACCATGGTTACTTAACATGCTGCGATAGATGGTATTATTCTGGTTGACGCGGTTCTTTGCCTATCTCTTCAAATAGTTTATCCATGTGTTCAACATATTCGTTGGTATCATCGAGGAAGAACTCCAATTGAGGAACAATCTTTACCTGGTTCTTAATTTTTGCACCCAGTTTATAGCGTATTTCAGATGTTTTGAAACGAATGGCCTTAATATCCTCCTGTGCCGTTTTTGTGTTTAAAAAGCTCACGTAAACGCGGGCAATCGCTAAATCCGGCGTAACACGAACCCGTGTAACCGTAATAAATGCTCCAGGAGCCCATGAATTACCTTCGCGTTGAAATAATGCTGCTAAATCCTGTTGAATCACCCCAGCAAAACGTTGCTGTCTCTTGCTTTCTGTTCCCATCGTATACGTTTTATGTTGAATATTCTCAATTATGTCAAACAAAAATAGCCAAAATTTCAATTAAAAGAGAAATTTGGCTTGACCTCTTGTCGCTTACTTGACAAAAAATATACAATAAACCATCGATTGGTAGCGAACGGATTATAGCTTTGAAAACAATAAAATAAGCAGCACAAGAAAAAAGGCACATCTTGGTTTGACGTGCCTTTAAATTTCGATTCACAATTGGTTAGGTAATTTCTTTCAAGTTTTAAGACTTTGGGGTCTATCATATTTGGTTTGAAATTTCGGTGTATTTAAAGCGGTAAGTATTTACTAACCTTACCATCTTCTATTTTTTCATCTCCCTTACACTACAAACATAGGAATACTTAAAAAACTGACAAAATAACTTTTAAAAATAAAGTGAGTGGTTACTTATAATGTGTGTTTATCGCGATTTAACAAACTTTTAACATTTAATTTTTTTTTGTAACGGCCCTTTTTTTTCACGAGATTTTTTGTTTTTCATCAAATTGTCCGAGCAAAATGTATGCAATCTTTGCATTGATATAACCATTTGCAATTGGTATTTTTGTAAAAATTGTATGTGATAGAATTATCAGGAGCTTCAATCAACGCTAAACCGACCAAGGGCTTTTGATAATAACGGGATCAAAAAGAAATTATACGAATGAAAATCTGGCAAAAAAATATAGATGTCGATTCTTTTGTAGAATCGTTTACGGTCGGCAATGACCGCGTAATGGACCTGCAACTTGCTGCTGCGGATGTTTTGGGTTCATTGGCCCATACACGCATGTTGAATAGCATAAATCTGATGACCGATGAGGATCTAGTGCTTGTACAAAAAGAACTGAAAAATATCTATAAAGAAATTTTAGCCGGTGACTTTCGTATTGAGGACTCGGTAGAAGATGTGCATTCACAGGTCGAAATGCTGCTTACACAGCGTATTGGAGAGGCAGGTAAGAAAATTCACTCCGGCAGATCCCGTAATGACCAGGTTTTAGTCGATCTAAAATTATACTTCCGCTCAGAGATTCAGCATATCATCCAGAATACAGAAGCTCTTTTTAATGAATTGATCCAACTCAGCGAGCGATATAAGCATATTCTGATTCCGGGATACACGCACTTGCAGATTGCAATGCCTTCATCTTTTGGATTATGGTTTGGTGCTTACGCAGAAAGCCTTGTTGATGATCTGGAGATGATGCGTGCCGCCTGGAAGGTCTGTAATAAGAATCCTTTAGGATCTGCTGCAGGCTATGGATCATCTTTTCCATTAAATAGAACGATGACGACGCAATTGCTGGGATTTGAAGACCTAAATTACAATGTGGTTTATGCACAGATGGGGAGAGGTAAGACCGAACGTATCTTGGCACAGGGCATGAGTTCCATCGCGGCGACATTGGCCAAATTTGCAATGGACGTATGTCTGTATATTAATCAAAATTTTGGCTTTATCTCCTTTCCGGCACATTTAACGACGGGATCGAGCATCATGCCGCATAAAAAGAATCCAGATGTCTTTGAGTTGATCCGTTCACGCTGTAATAAGATACAGGCATTGCCAAATGAAATTGCGTTGATGACTACCAACCTGCCGTCTGGTTATCATAGAGATCTTCAATTGTTAAAGGAAAATTTATTCCCGGCTTTTAAATCGCTGAATGAATGTCTTGAAATAGCAACTTTCATGTTGGAAAACATTTCCGTTAAAGAGAATATCTTGGACGATCCAAAATACGATTATTTGTTCTCTGTTGAAGTCGTGAACAACGAGGTTCTGAAAGGGGTTCCTTTCCGGGAGGCCTACAGGACTATCGGCATTGATATCGATGAAGGCCGTTTCAAGCCATCAAAAGAGGTAAACCATACGCACGAAGGAAGCATTGGAAATCTATGCAATGATCAGATTCAACGTATGTTCGGAGAGGTCAAAGCAACTTTTGGTTTTGAAAAAGTCGAATCAGCATTGGATGATCTTTTAAAATAAAAAATGTGCTGTGGCCCTACAAAGGAAACAGCACATCAACATAAAACGGCCGGTAAGCACATGCTTACCGGCCGTTTTCTTTTCTTATTTTTTTATAGAGAACTTAAAATGTGTCTCGGAGTCGAACGATTCGCCCGCTTTTAACAGGGTTGAAGGAAATTCCGCCTGATTGGGCGTATCCGGAAAATGCTGTGTTTCCAGACAAAATCCGGCATAAGGCAAATATTTATAACCTCTTTTGCCAAAATCATTTCCCGTCATCCAGTTTGCTGTATAGAGCTGTACACCAGGCTCCGTTGTAAAAACATCCAGCTGAATGCCTGTGTTTTTTGAATAGACTGTTGCACAAGGCTGCGAAATAGGCTGGTTGTTGACATAACAATGGTCATAGCCTTTGGCAGCGATCAATTGTTCGTTATTTGCAGTAATATCTTGAACAATAGGTTTGGGTATGCGGAAGTCGAAGGCGGTGCCCTCCACAGGTACTATTGCATTTGGTATCTGGTTGTCGTCTACAAATAAGACCTCATCTGAGTTGATCTGAAGGATTTGCTGCAATACGTCGCCACTGCCTTCCCCATCCAGATTGAAGTACGTATGATTGGTCAAGTTGACGTGCGTATCGGCATCCGATTGCGCATGATATTTGATAATGATCTCGTTATTTCTGGTCAGGGTATAAGAAACCATAACTTTTAAGTTTCCTGGGAAGCCCTCTTCACCATCTGGGGAAACATAATAAAATTCGACGTGCGATTGATAAGTTACCCTTCTGTCCCAAACCTTATCATGAAAGCCCGAAATACCACCATGAAGACAATTATTGCCATTGTTTTGCGGAAGCGTATAGTGTTTTCCGTCGATTTCAAATTTACCCGCAGCAATGCGATTGGCGAAACGCCCTGCTGTGCATCCATGGTATTTCTCATCAGAATCTAGGTAGGCCTGAATTGAATCGAAGCCCAGTGCTACATCCACTAAATTTCCCTTGTTATCAGGTACCAAAATACTGACAATACGTGCACCGTAATCCGTTAAGAGTACTTGCATGCCGCCTTCGTTTTTTAATAAGAGCAAATGCGTGTTTTTGCCTTCGATTGTACCTTCAAAATGTTTTGGAATAAGTGTTTGATATTTCGTCATGATGGATCCCTATTGGTATTTAGGTTAAAGATACAGAATATAACCTGTATAAAAATGACTTTGATAACAGCTGTTTGTAAAATTTGTCATTTTGAAATGCAATCATGGATACTGTTGCAATAATGACTCCTGAATAGGTGAATAACAGGAGTAAAATATAGCGATATGCGGACAGTCATTCGGATAATTTCCGAAGCTGTATCCTATGATTATAATTGTATTTAAAGGCAAATTTATCTAAGTTTGCGCTATGTCTGAAAAAATGAATTGGAAAGATTTGCTCTCTGCAAAGCGCTGGGGTTACGAAGATCGGAGCGTAGATAGTTACCTTGTGGCCCGGTCGGAATTTCAACGGGATTATGATCGTTTGATCTTTTCATCCCCATTTCGGAGATTACAGAATAAGACGCAGGTTTTTCCACTTCCTGGTGCTGTATTCGTGCACAATAGATTGACACATAGTTTAGAAGTTGCCAGTGTGGGACGCTCTTTGGGGCGTATGTTTTATGCGCAGCTGAAAGAGGAAAATCCAAACCTGGATAATGATTACCCCTTTCTGCAAGAAGTCGGAAATATTATCTCGGCGGCATGTCTTTCACATGACTTGGGCAACCCAGCCTTTGGCCACTCGGGTGAATCCGCCATATCTACGTATTTCACAGATGGAGATGGACGTAAATACCAAGAGCAGGTCACAGCCGAAGAATGGGCAGATCTGACCCACTTTGAAGGAAATGCAAATGCCCTGCGGATTTTGACGCATGCCTTCCAGGGCAAGGATCCCAAAGGTTTTGCATTGACCTATACTTCGCTGGCTTCCATTGTAAAATACCCCTGTTTGGCAATTGATGGCCACCTTAAGAAGAGCCATCACCGCAAGAAATATGGCTTTTTTACAGAAGAACAAAAGGCGTTTGAGAAGGTTGCCAATGAATTGGGACTATTAAAAGATCCCTCTAATCCAAAGGGCTATCTGAGACATCCCCTGGTTTATCTCGTGGAGGCTGCAGATGATATCTGTTACAATATTATTGACTTAGAAGATGCTCATCATCTTAAAATATTGTCCTATCAGGAAGTCGAAGAATTACTATTGCCACTATGTGGTAAAGAAAATCTTCGTGACAGACTCGATGGATTGCTGGATACCCCAAGCCGCGTAGCATTGTTACGTGCCAAAGCGATCAATACCTTGATTAAAGGATGTGTTGATGTCTTTGTACGTGAGCAGGACAAGTTTCTGTCAGGAACTTTCGCATCAGCGTTGATGGATGCCCTAGATGAAGATATTGTTACACAAATGAACAAAATCTCGAAGATTTCCATTGCAAAAATCTATAATGCACCCACAGTTGTACAGATTGAGATTGCTGGCTACCGGGTGATGGATGCCCTATTGAAAGAATTTGTTCCGGCATACCTGAAGAAGAACAAGAATAATTACGATAAAAAGCTAGTTGCGTTAATTCCTGAACAATTTTATACGGACAAACAAGATTCGTATTCGAAAATTCGTTGTGTATTGGATTTTGTTTCAGGTATGACTGATGTTTATGCGATAGAGCTGTATCGTAAAATCAAAGGAATAACGATACCATCCATAGAATAGGGACGTTTAAGGTAAAGGGTTAAAACATCAATATTAAATTGAGACTAGCTGTAATACCCTCGGGCATTACAGCTAGTCTCGGATCGAAAATCTAACATCTCATATCTAAAATGAAGGTTGTAATTGCTGAAAAGCCCTCCGTGGCGCGTGATCTAGCTCGAGTGATGGGGGCGAAGGAAGTCAAAGACGGTTATATCGCCGGCAATGGCTATGCTTTTACGTATGCTTTTGGTCATTTGGTTCAACTCTGTACGCCACAGGCTTACGGATACAATTCGTGGACAATTTCAAACTTGCCGATCATTCCACCAACATTTAAGCTGGAGTCAAAGAAAGTGAAGCGTGATGGCAAGCAGATGGATGATACCGGAGCAGTTAAGCAACTCAACACCATAAAATCCCTTTTAGAACAGGCCGAAGAAATCATTGTGGCTACCGATGCTGGACGGGAAGGGGAATTGATCTTTCGTAATATATACTATTTTTTGGGTTCTAAAGTTCCTTTTAAACGCCTTTGGATATCGAGTCAAACAGATAAGGCCATTAAAGAAGGATTTGCCAATCTGAAAGCAGGTGCGGAATACGATAGCCTATATATGTCTGCCCGCTCACGTTCGGAATCAGATTGGCTCATCGGTATCAATGCGACGCAGGCCATCACCTTGGCGGCGGGAAATAAAGGATTACTTTCTTTGGGCCGTGTACAGACGCCAACTTTGGCCATGATTTGTTCACGCTATCTGGAAAACAAAGATTTTAAACCCCAGGCATTTTATAAAATCCAGGCCGGGTTTGAAAAAGACAATATCAGTTTTAAGGCAACCTCCAATAAGATCGATAAAAAGGATGTTGCCGAGCAAACCATTGCGCGATTGACCGTTGGTTCCAATGCCCGTGTGGCAAAGGTGGAAGCCAAAGAAACAAAAGAACAGCCACCCTTGCTATTTGATTTGACATCGCTGCAACAGGATGCAAATAAAAAATATGGTTATTCGGCAGATCAGACACTGAGTATTGCGCAAACACTTTACGAAAAGAAGGTCATCACTTATCCGCGTACGGGCTCCCGTTACATCGGTGAGGATGTTTTTGAAGAAATTGACGCACTTTTTCAACATTTAGCAGATACCGCAGACGAATCCATCGCGTCGATTGCAAAAAATCTGATCGGTGCAAAATTGAACAAACGTTCTGTCGATGATAAAAAGGTAACAGATCACCATGCCTTGTTGGTGACGGATGAAAAGCCGGGGTCCATGCTCAAAGAGCAACAGAACGTTTACAATATGATTGCCAAGCGTATGGTGGAAAGTTTCTCGGAAGTTTGTATAAAAGATATTACCACCGTGACAATTGATGCGCAGGGAGTTGAACTTATCGCCAAAGGTACTGTGATCAAGCAATACGGTTGGCGTCTTTCCGCGGAGCAGATCGAAGCGCCTGATGAAGATAAAAATAATGACGATCAGGATAATGAAAATGCGCAATTACCGAAGCTGTTAGCCGAGGAATTATTGCAGATTCTGACCCTCGAACTTGCCGAACGTTTTACCAAAGCAAGACCCATACATACCGAAGCTTCGTTATTGAAGGCCATGGAAACCTCGGGAAAGGAAATTGAAGACGATGAGATGCGACAGGCTATGAAGGACTGTGGACTTGGTACACCTGCTACGCGTGCTGCAACCATCGAAACACTTTTTCAACGTGATTATATTAAGCGCGACAAGAAAAAACTGATTCCAACGGAAAAGGGGCTTGCGGTATACAATCTTGTAAAAGATCGTTCCATTGCCAAAGTAACTTTGACCGGTAAATGGGAGCAGAAACTGGAGGAAATGCGGGCCAATAAAGTGTCTTATGATGTTTTTATGAAACATATTAAGGACTATACGGCCAAAATCACAAAAGAATTGTTGACACTGCGGATTTCTCTCGCACAAGAGGAAGTTAAACCTCAACAAAAAGGAAAGATAAAATGTCCGAAATGTGAGAAGGGGTTGATTTTGCTCTACGATAAAGTGGCCCAGTGCGACCATTATGCCCGTGGATGTGATTTTAAGATCTGGCGGACATTAAATGGTATCTTTCTGGACGAAAAAGAGATGAAGAACCTATTGGAGAAAGGAAAAACCTCCGAGTTTAAAGGCGTAAAAAATAACGAGGGCACTATTGTCACTGCGCCACTTGTATTTGAAAATTTCAAGGTTAACGTGGGATAATGGTTTACCCCACGTATTTATCTTTTCGGTTTTTATCCCCGCTGCAAAATATCCTGCAAAGCAGTTGAAATCGTTGGAAACTTGAAGGTAAATCCACTGTTCTCCAACCTTTCAGGTAATACCCAACGGCTTTTTAAAAGCAGCTCTGTCTCCGTACCGATTAAAGCCGCACCTATTTCCAGTAGCCATTTTGGAGATGGTAGGCCAATTTTACGGTTCATTACCTGTCGAAAAGTTGCCATAAAAGTCTTATTCATAATCGGGTTGGGTGCCGCACAATTGACGACACCATACAAATCTTCATGACCTTTTAAGAACAGAATAAGCTGAAATAGATCTTCAATATGAATCCAGCTAAAATATTGCCGGCCATTTCCCTGTATACCCCCTAGTCCGGCACGTACAAGATTTTTAAAAGGAAGGATAACCCCTCCATCCGTGCCCAAAACTATCGCCATCCGAAGTGCCACCTGCCTTGTCTTTTCCGATTTGAAGTCGAAAAAAGTCTTTTCCCATAATGTTGCAACATCGACGGAAAAACCTGTTCCGATCTCCCCCGAACTTTCTGTCATTGGACGATCTTCGGCGTGACGATAGATGGTGGCGGTACTCGCGTTTAGCCATAGCTTTGGTGGATTGGTACAGCCTGCTGTGAGCTCGCCGAGAAGCGTAGTCGTTGCTGTCCGTGAGGAAAATATTTCGGCCTTATTTTTTTCGTTATACCGACAGTTGACAGATTTTCCGGCTAGATTGATTAGCATCGCTGCATTTTCCAGTGAATCGGAAATAGCGGATCGATCGGTCCAAAGGATATTGCCCGGCCGACGGCCAATGATGATCACCTGATAGCCTAATGTACGAAATCTCTCGGAAAGATATTGTCCAACAAAACCTGTTCCTCCAGCGATGACTATTTTATTCATGGCAAGTGTATTTGCAGTCTGTTTTAATTATGCATTGAAGGTTGTATCCATGTTTCTTCGTTGTTTTGCAATCCGTTTGCCTCTAAAGAAGAGAAACATATTAAGAAAGAGCATTACACCAAGATATATGCTAAATCCACCGATTTTATAACTCAGACGCTCAATGAGTTCCTGAATGCTGGGCTTGTACAGGCTGATTTCAAGTATGTAGAGTGCAAATCCCAAATTCATGAGGTAGAATCCGATGCGAAATAGATTATTTGTGGCATGGGCTACCTCCGGCCTGCCGGCAAAGATATCATTCATGTAAACAATGCTATTTTTAAAAAGCACGTAGGCAACATAATAGGTTAATCCTATTGCAATGGGTAAGTAGATAAAGTACCCGATAACTGTTAAATTTCCCATGATATTAATGTTTAATGGTTAATGAATTCTTTCTTTTTGCGAAAAAGTAAATACTGAGCATATTGAAGTAATGTAACCCAACGAGGACAAAAAGTAATCGTCCTGTTTTAAAGGCAATGCTGCAGATCATTTCATCAAATGATTCAATTTGTCGCCAATAACTAAATTGCAGGATTGCATATCCAATGTTGAGTAGGTAATATCCCAGCAGCAATAAATTATTTGTCGTATCGGCCAAGTTGACCTCCTGGCGGAAAAGCGAGAGGATGAAAATCCGGCCATTTTTATGGAATAACCGACCGACCCAAAGAATAATATAACAGGTGAGCAGGCCGTAGATTGCGTACGCTAGGATATTGAAGTTCATGACGCTACATCATTAGTTTGATCAATTTGATTAATAAATCTCCGCCGCTTGTATTGAAAATTTTGTTGGCAATAGTTTCGAGTTGATCCGTCAAATTTTGGATGTCCTTTACCGTTTTATGGAACTCCTTACCTTCTGCAGTCTGGTCCTTTTCGGTATTCTGGCTTATATCCTTTAGAATATCCATTACGGGGTCAAGCTCTTTCTGCTTACGCATCACTGCAATTTTCATCGCCCATTTTAAGACCTCTTTCTCTGCGACGAAATATTCCTTTCGATCACCAGCAATATGTTTTTTGTAGACAATACCATAATCGATCAATTGCCGGATACTCATATTGGCATTCCCGCGGGAGATCACTAACTTTTCCATAATCTCATCTGTAGACATGGGATTGCTTGCAGAAAGGAGTAGGGCATGAACCTGAGCAACAGATTTGTTGATCCCCCATTCAGAACCTAATGCGCCCCAGGTGTCTATGAACTGTTGTTTTGCTTCTTGTAATTCCATCGTGCTTTTATTTTGCCAATACCTCAATTTATTTTTATCGGACTATTGAACCGATCGGCTTTCCCATCCTTTTTGTGATTGCCTATATCAAAGGTATTTAAAGTTTTTGAATTTTCAATAATTTCTGAAAATAAAATAAGTTTAAGAATGCAAGTCACCATATCGTAATAAGAATTTGCTTTTCTTGCGGACTTTTCGATTTGTTTTAACTTTGCCAGCATTATGGCGACAACTTTGTATAATCCATTCAAACAATTTCAGTTTGATTCAGATATTTGTTTTTTAACAGGGAATAAGCTTCAGTCGGAAGAAGAATCCATTCAGGTGTTTCCTGTATGGATGATGAAATCTTTTCAATTGGAAGATAAACCTTTTAAAATGCTGGATGAGAATCTGGTTACTTACAAATCGTTGAAACTACCGTGTTCCATGGCTGCAGCCGAAGCTATTGAGCAAATGGAACGTGCGGTAGAACAGTCGTTTGAACAAGGCTATGAAGCCGTCAAACAGCTGGATCCATTACTATTGTTTCAATGGATGACAAAAATCATCTATGGAGTGGTTTTTAATGAAATTCTTGCGGGAATTCAGCAGCAAAAAGCTTCTGGTGAAGATATGAACTTTTCTCAGGCGCTTGCACAGCGTTTTACGAATCTACATGCGATGTTACAGTCTCTGGTTGTACCGATGGAGTTTGAAAATACATTCCCATTTTCATTGGTTGTTGTACCTGTTGAGAATGCACCGGATACATTTATGTATCGTGATGAAATCAATACCTTGATCTTCTCGATCCGTATGAAGGACTTTGCTGTAGTTGCCTGTCTTCAAGATAATGCGACAAACAATATTTATCACGAAGATATTCTCAAAGTCATTGCGGGCAAAACATTACACCCGATCCAGTTTGAAGAATTGTGTGCACGCTATTTTTATTCAGCCTACTTATTTAACCGTTTGCCAGATTATACCTATCTAAACACCCCGGAAAAAGTCTATGTTGAACCTATGCCATTAGCGGATATGTCGATGAAACCTATCTTTGATCATTGGCAAAATAAGACTTATGGCCAAGTTTTGGAAAATTTTTGGAAACCTTGGGGATTGACTTTATTCGAGATTATTAAAAATCCGGAGCATCCGATCAGTTTTCTTGTTGATGAAACAGGGGCGTTTAATGCAGAGGTTGCTATGCCGCTCAATTAGTCCGGAGGATTTAAAGCAATAAATTATCTTATACAAGCGTTAAATGGTACGATTATGGATAGGATAGGTTATGTATTTAACTGGATTTAAGACTTTTTTTTCAATTCTACTTTTTATGGTATGGTGTACTTCCGCAAGTGCACAAGTGATTGCTAAACGGGATATTCCTGCAGACAGTATTGCACAGAACGTTGATGATTTTCCCTATTTCAAGGGCGGGGTGGTGGCCTGGTCCAGATTTTTGCAAAATAACCTGGATTTGTCGGGAACAATCAGGGCAATGGACAGTGTGGCCTATGCAAAATATGGATCTCGGCAGACGGCAGTTCTGAAATTTATTGTTTGTGAAGATGGAGCGATCTGTAATATTGAAATCGAGAATCCCGATAAAGTGAGTCCCGAGTTTGCAAAGGCTGTGTTGTCTGCCATGCGCAGATCGCCACAATGGATGCCGGGACAGGTCAAAGGAAAACCAGTTAAAACAAGATTTAGACAGCCTGTAGTAGCTGTAATTGAATAAATTTGAATAGAAAATAATCGCTAAAATTTTCACCATTTATAAGATAATATGTCATTTTGGGATAAAGTCAAAAAAATTATGAGCGGCGAAGAGGAAGAATCTCCGTCCGAAAAAAAAGATACAGAAATTACTGCTGGAGGGTCTACGGTCTACCGTTATGAGGATCAATCTGATGATAAGGATCCAAAAAGCTTATTTCCGGAGGTACAATGTGTCTATCTGGATGAAATCGAGGAGCATTTGACCAAATATATTGCCGAACCCGATATGGTGTTCCATGAGATTATCTCCGAACTTGTTCATATCGATGTGCATTGGATTAAACCAAGTGCAAACTATCCATTCCATATATTGGTTACTTCAGGCATGAGTGATTTGGCTATGCATGTTCCAGATGAAGTTGAAAACAAAGAGGCTTATGAACGGGCGGAGCTGATGGTCGTGTTGCCGGCAGATTGGAAGATCGGAGAAGAGGAATTTCAGGATGACAACAATTATTGGCCGGTCTACTTTTTGAAAAGATTAGCGCGGTTTCCCCATGAATATAAAACCTGGTTGGGATATGGGCATACCATTCCCAATGGGATGGAAGCCGAGGATATTGCAAATACAGGTTTCGGTTGTATGTTGCTGCTTCCACCTATGCTAAGTTTTGATGAGGAATTTTTGGAGTTAAAAACCAAAGATGGTAATCTGATCAATTTTTATGCAATGATCCCTGTATATAAAGAAGAGATGGATTACAAACTTGAAGAAGGTACAGATGCACTCTTAGACCTGTTTGATGAGTATGGAATTTCAGAACTGGTCGATATTGACCGTCCCAATGTATGTAGAGATAGATAGTTTATAAAAAAAATAAGCAATGCTATAGGCTACATTGAAGCTTTTTAGCATTGCTTATTTTTTAGGAAATACTCTTTTCTATAATTGCTATCGTTTTATTGATATCCTCATAACTCACATTAAGGTGCGGTCTAAAACGGATACTTTTCTCTCCACAGCCTAACATAATCAGTTTATTTGCATAGGCATTTTTGATAAATTCATTGCGTGCAGCTTCCGATGTGAAATCCAATGCAACGAATAAACCCTCTCCTCGTAAATTGGACAGCTGCGGTTTTTTCACTAGCAGTTCCTGGAGCTTATCTTGTAGATAGTGCCCTTTTTCTGCTGCATTTTGAACGAGATTTTCTTGTTCTATGACTTCAAGAATTAATTTAAAGCGGAGCATATCCATAAAATCACCACCAAATGTTGAATTGATACGACTGGACTCTTTAAAGACATGATGTTCCACCTGATCAAATTTTTCCTTACTCGCCAGTATACCACATACCTGTGCTTTTTTGCCGAAGGCAATGATATCGGGAATTACGTTGTAATGTTGGTAAGCCCACATTTTCCCCGTAATACCCAATCCGGTCTGTACTTCGTCAAAAATCAATAGGATCTGATTTTCATCACAGATTTGACGAAGCTGTACGAAAAATTCCTTTCGAAAATGGTTGTCGCCACCTTCGCCCTGTATCGGTTCAATAATGATACAGGCGATATCGTTGGGGTTGGCGGCAAGGGCTTGGCGTATTTCTAAGACAGCCTTTTCCTCCAAAGTAATGGTCTGCTCAATATGTTCGCTTGTTAAGGGGTAGCTCAACTTCGGATTGGTAATGCGTGGCCAGTTGAACTTTGGAAAATAAAGGTATTTTCTGGGGTCTTGTGTATTTGTTAAGGACAGGGTATAACCGGATCTGCCATGAAAAGCCTGTTTAAAGTGAATGACCTGGCTGGCTTCCTTTTGTATTCCCTGTGCAAAATTAAGCCTTGTTTTCCAGTCAAAGGCAGCTTTTAAAGCATTTTCCACGGCGAGTGTTCCGCCTGATATGAAAAAGGCATAGGAGAGTTCTTTCGGTATGGCTACCCGGTCAAAAGTGTCGACAAAATCAGCAAACTCTTTTGGGTAAATATCAGACATGGCTGGCTTATTGACGGCCATTTTGCCTAAGAAGTCACGTTGTTTGACCAAATGTGGATGATTGTAACCCACGGCCATGGAAGCAAACATACTGAACATATCGAGGTATTCATCCCCATTTTCATCCACGACATAAGAACCATGGGATTTTTCCATATCCATAACCAAAGGAAATCCATCGGCCAATATATGTTTGCTTAATCTTTCATGTACGTTGCTCATAATTTTGTGTGTAAATGGTTTATAAATCAAATTTGATACCTTGTGCCAACGGTAGGTCAGTCGTATAATTGATGGTATTTGTCTGACGGCGCATATAGGCTTTCCAGGCATCTGACCCAGATTCCCGACCTCCGCCAGTCTCTTTTTCGCCTCCAAAAGCACCTCCGATTTCTGCTCCCGATGTGCCGATATTGACGTTGGCGATACCACAATCAGAGCCAGCAGCACTCAGAAATAGCTCGGCTTCCCGTAGGTTGTTCGTCATGACGGCCGAAGACAACCCCTGTGCGACGCTGTTTTGTAGATCTATGGCCGCACTGATATCTCCCTTGTATTTGATTAAGTAAAGAATAGGGGCAAAGGTCTCATGCTGTACGATTTCATAATGATTTTCGACTTCGGCAATAACAGGCTGCACATAACAGCCACTTTCATAGCCTTTGCCTTCAAGTACCTTTCCCTTGATCAGCATTTTTCCCCCCTGTGTTTTAATTTTGTCCAGTGCGTTTAAGTATGATTTTACGGCGGCTTTGTCAATCAATGGTCCTACATGATTTTTCGTGTCCAAAGGGTCACCAATTTTTAATTGACCATAAGCTTTGGTCAGTTGTTTTTTGACATTGTCATAAATGTGCTCATGGATAATAAGTCTTCGGGTGCTTGTGCAGCGTTGTCCGGCTGTACCCACGGCGCCAAATACAGCACCGATGATGGTCATTTTTAAGTCTGCGTCTGGAGTAACGATGATTGCATTGTTTCCACCGAGTTCCAAAAGTGTTTTACCGAGGCGTTGTGCTACGGCGACGGCGACTTCTTTTCCCATGCGCGTGGATCCTGTTGCAGAAATCAAAGCGATGCGGTTGTCTGCCGAAAGCCACTCGCCAACTTCTCTGTCGCCCATGACGAGGTTGGATATTCCCTCGGGCAGCCCGTTGCTGTGTAGGATTTCTGCAAGTAATTTTTGGCAAGCTATGGCACATAGCGGTGTTTTTTCGCTGGGTTTCCAGACGACAGTGTTGCCGCAGACCAGTGCGAGGGCGGTGTTCCATGCCCATACCGCCACCGGAAAGTTAAATGCTGTAATAATACCTACAACGCCCAAAGGATGATATTGGTCGTACATGCGGTGCCCGGGGCGTTCCGAATGGATGGTGTTACCATACAGTTGGCGAGATAGGCCTAACGCGAAGTCGCAGATATCGATCATCTCTTGCACTTCCCCCATGCCTTCTTGGTAAGATTTACCCATTTCATAGGAAACTAATTTTCCGAGAATGGGTTTAAGTTCACGGAGCTTGTCACCCAATTGGCGAACGATATCTCCTCTTTTTGGGGCAGGTAGTAGGCGCCATTGTAAAAAAGCATCTCCGGCTTGCTTAATGACCGCTTCGTAGTCCTGACGATTGCTGCCTTTTATTTTTGCGATGAGCTTTCCATCGACAGGTGAAAAGGATTCGAATTCTTTACCCTCGGAAAACCATTGTTGTCCAGTTGATGATCCTAAATTCTGAGAAGATATTCCAAGTGTTTTAAGCGCTGCTTTTATCATAATGGTTTATTTTATTCGTGGAATAGTTTAAATATATGAAATAAATTTTTTATTGACAAGTTTGTGCTGAATATTGTTCAGTGAAAAATAATCGTTATCTTAGATAAGCTAATGTAGACTATATCATGATCAAACAAATTAATATCGATTATTACCAGGTGGACGATTTATTGTCCGAAGAACATAAACTGATACGGCAGTCTGTCCGTGATTTTGTGAACACAGAGATTAAGCCTTTCATTGAAGACGCGGCGCAGGAGCACCGTGCTATTGCGGGATTGATGCCTAAATTGGGAGCAATTGGAGCTTTAGGGCCTTATATTCCTGCTGAATATGGCGGGGCGGGATTGGATCAGATTTCCTATGGCTTGATTATGCAGGAATTGGAAGCCGGTGATTCGGCAATTCGTTCGGCGGCATCGGTGCAATCCTCTTTGGTGATGTTTCCGATTTATACCTATGGTAGCGAGGAGCAGCGTCGTAAATATTTGCCGCTGTTAGCATCGGGCGAGTTGGTCGGTTCTTTTGGGCTTACTGAGCCTAATCATGGATCTGATCCGGGGGGAATGGAAACGAAATTGACGGCAAAAGGAGATGGTTTTTTATTGAATGGAGCCAAAATGTGGATTACAAATTCGCCTGTCTGCGATATTGCTGTCGTTTGGGCACGAGATGAGGCCGGAAAGGTGCGGGGAGTAATTGTTGAACGTGGAATGGCTGGTTTTGAAACGCCAGAGACCCTGCATAAATGGTCTTTGCGCGCTTCCAAAACAGGTGAATTGGTTTTTCATGATGTTTATATCCCTGCGGAAAATGTGCTTCCTGCTGTAAATTCAATGCGTGGACCGCTTTCCTGTTTGAATTCGGCCCGCTATGGAATTTCATGGGGAGTGATCGGAGCAGCAATAGACTGTTATGAAACTGCGGTTCAATACGCTTTGGAGCGACATCAGTTTGATAAACCAATTGCTGGTTTTCAATTGCAGCAAAAGAAGCTAGCGGAATTTCTGACGGAAATTACCAAGGCGCAGTTGTTGTCGTGGCGTTTAGGGCAGCTCAAAAATGAGGGACGTGCTACTCCACAGCAAATCTCCATGGCAAAGCGGAACAATGTGAATATGGCGCTGCAGATTGCGCGTGAATCCAGGCAGATCCTTGGCGGAATGGGGATAGTGGGTGATTTTCCTATTATGCGGCATATGATGAACCTAGAGTCTGTAGTTACCTATGAAGGGACACATGATATTCATTTATTAATCACGGGACAAGATATTACGGGGCTGAACGCTTTTTCGTAATGTAAACTTTTGTTGCGGAACGGAGCTTTTAGGCTTATGTATCCTATGCTAGTCCGAGTGTTTGTTGTTTTTTGGTTATTCTTTGTTATTTCTAGGGCAGGGGGTCGGATCCAGTTCGACTTGTTTTCGGCTGCGGTGCGACTCATGTTTGACTCTGAAAGAGCCTGGACAGGGTTTAGATAGGTCTTAGGTTCGCCCTGTGAGCAAGGTGTGTCCATCGTGAGCGGGTTCTGTCTCCATGTCGGGGTCGGACGGAACACGGACTCAACACGGACAAAACACGGAGTCAGTGCAAATCTTCCCCGAACATGGCACGAAGCCTGTGGAGAGCGGAACAGGAGGTCCCCCCAGATCCTGCGCGGCAGCCGGAGGCCTACCTCCGAGCAGACCCCTAGTTACCCTCTCGATAAAAATAATTCTGAACTTCTTATTCTTTAGTTTAGCTTTTGTTTATACTTAGCTTAGCATTAAGTTAGGTTTTGATTAGCTTATACCTATACTATACCTAAACTAACCCTAACTAAACCCTAAACTAACCCTAAGTAAACAGGTAAGAAAGTATAGCTATAAAAGGAGGTATTCCTGCCTTACCAATATCTGCTCGTCCATCTGCTTGGCCTTGTACCCCGGTCCCGGCTGCTTATGTTTGCCCCTGCCGCCGGTGCTGAAATCCCTCCGTTAAACCTCGGGGGAGCCCATTTCACGGAGCCGCGTGCTTCCCTGTCCCCATTTCGGGTGCAGGATCAGCTGTTTTTCGCCTCCCTCTGCAGCTTCCGCCGCTAAAATGAAAAAGAATCTCGCACCGTTACAGGTAGTTAGGGGCAAAATGAAATAAATAAGAACAAAAGGCTTGGAAGTCTGCCCGAAAACTCCCTATCTTTGCACCACTCCGCAAGGGAGGGACGGTTGCTTTGAAAGAAGGAACCCTGAAAAAAGAAGGGTTTAAGAGAAGCCTGGCAGGATCAAAAATCCCGCTCAGTTTATTTTAAACGCGGAAATCGAAAAAAGGGAAAAGAAAAAAAAACTTCAAAAAGTTTTTGGAAGTTCAGAAAAGATTTCTACCTTTGCAGTCCCAACGGAAACGAAGGGAAAAACAAAAAAGATAAAGAGGGCGCAATGCCCATCGGAATATAGCGGATACGGAAGTTGAAGCGACAAAGTTCTTTAAGAAAACACAATCATGTAAGCGTGACGAGTAGACAAACGAAAGTCATGAACAAATTCAAGTAATTCGTTCAATTCGATCCAAGATCAGAGATATAAAAAAAGAATTCTGATTATTATAAATAGTTGGAATCAAAAACTTCATTTTACAATGGAGAGTTTGATCCTGGCTCAGGATGAACGCTAGCGGCAGGCCTAATACATGCAAGTCGGACGGGATCCATCGGAGAGCTTGCTCGAAGATGGTGAGAGTGGCGCACGGGTGCGTAACGCGTGAGCAACCTACCTCTATCAGGGGGATAGCCTCTCGAAAGAGAGATTAACACCGCATAATATAATTTCCCGGCATCGAGGAATTATTAAATATTTATAGGATAGAGATGGGCTCGCGTGACATTAGCTAGTTGGTAGGGTAACGGCTTACCAAGGCGACGATGTCTAGGGGCTCTGAGAGGAGAATCCCCCACACTGGTACTGAGACACGGACCAGACTCCTACGGGAGGCAGCAGTAAGGAATATTGGTCAATGGGCGGAAGCCTGAACCAGCCATGCCGCGTGCAGGAAGACTGCCCTATGGGTTGTAAACTGCTTTTGTCCAGGAATAAACCTCTTTACGAGTAGAGAGCTGAATGTACTGGAAGAATAAGGATCGGCTAACTCCGTGCCAGCAGCCGCGGTAATACGGAGGATCCGAGCGTTATCCGGATTTATTGGGTTTAAAGGGTGCGTAGGCGGCCTATTAAGTCAGGGGTGAAATACGGTGGCTCAACCATCGCAGTGCCTTTGATACTGATGGGCTTGAATCCATTTGAAGTGGGCGGAATAAGACAAGTAGCGGTGAAATGCATAGATATGTCTTAGAACTCCGATTGCGAAGGCAGCTCACTAAGCTGGTATTGACGCTGATGCACGAAAGCGTGGGGATCGAACAGGATTAGATACCCTGGTAGTCCACGCCCTAAACGATGATAACTCGATGTTGGCGATAGACAGCCAGCGTCCCAGCGAAAGCGTTAAGTTATCCACCTGGGGAGTACGCCCGCAAGGGTGAAACTCAAAGGAATTGACGGGGGCCCGCACAAGCGGAGGAGCATGTGGTTTAATTCGATGATACGCGAGGAACCTTACCCGGGCTTGAAAGTTAGTGAAGAGTGCAGAGACGCACTCGTCCTTCGGGACACGAAACTAGGTGCTGCATGGCTGTCGTCAGCTCGTGCCGTGAGGTGTTGGGTTAAGTCCCGCAACGAGCGCAACCCCTATGTTTAGTTGCCAGCATGTAATGGTGGGGACTCTAAACAGACTGCCTGTGCAAACAGAGAGGAAGGTGGGGACGACGTCAAGTCATCATGGCCCTTACGTCCGGGGCTACACACGTGCTACAATGGATGGTACAGCGGGCAGCTACATAGCAATATGATGCTAATCTCTAAAAGCCATTCACAGTTCGGATTGGGGTCTGCAACTCGACCCCATGAAGTTGGATTCGCTAGTAATCGCGTATCAGCAATGACGCGGTGAATACGTTCCCGGGCCTTGTACACACCGCCCGTCAAGCCATGAAAGTTGGGGGTACCTAAAGCATGTTACCGAAAGGAGCGTGTTAGGGTAAAACCGATAATTGGGGCTAAGTCGTAACAAGGTAGCCGTACCGGAAGGTGCGGCTGGAATACCTCCTTTCTAGAGTATCGAAGATCGGTGCTCGTCACGTTACATATGATTGCAAGAAGAAAAAACATCAGAAGAAAGTGCCCGCCCCGAAAGGAGCAGGACCGAGAGAAAGAGATGAACAAGATAAGCTAGTCCCGTAGCTCAGTTGGTTAGAGCACTACACTGATAATGTAGGGGTCAGCAGTTCAAATCTGCTCGGGACTACGAAAACGATTGGGGAATTAGCTCAGCTGGCTAGAGCACCTGCCTTGCACGCAGGGGGTCAACGGTTCGAATCCGTTATTCTCCACATCACCGGGGAAGTATATAGCGATATACTTCATATATACCGGAAAAAGAGTTCTTTGACATATTGAAAGAGAAAAAAAATTACAAGAGAAGACAACAGTATAGAGACAATACGTGTATGTGTTTGAAGTAAGGGAGAGACCCTCGGTGAATGCCGAACGATCCCGAACCTAGCATATGAGTATATATATCAAAAGCAGCCGCATAGTAGCAAAAGGCTATGCCGGTGAAGAAAGTAAATAAGGGCACACGGGGGATGCCTAGGCTCTCAGAGGCGAAGAAGGACGTGATAAGCTGCGATAAGCTTTGGGGATTGGCAAATGCGACTTGATCCAGAGATTTCCGAATGGGGCAACCTGACTATTTGAAGAATAGTCGTATAAAACGCGAACGCGCTGAACTGAAACATCTAAGTAGGCGTAGGAGAAGAAAATAACAATGATTTCCCAAGTAGTGGCGAGCGAACGGGAAAGAGCCCAAACCGATCATGTTACGGCATGGTCGGGGTTGTAGGACCACGAGATTGTACAGCGCTATGAACTGGAAGCAGGTGGGAAACTGCGCGACAAGGGTGAGAGCCCCGTACAGGTAAAGAATGTTGACATAGTGGTATCCTGAGTACCGCGGGACCGGAGAAATCCTGTGGGAATCCACCAGCACCATCTGGTAAGGCTAAATACTCCTGAGAGACCGATAGTGAACCAGTACCGTGAGGGAAAGGTGAAAAGAACCCCGAACAGGGGAGTGAAAAGAACCTGAAACCGTGTGCTTACAAGCGGTTGGAGCAGGCAGGTCCTGTGACAGCGTGCCTTTTGCATAATGAGCCTACGAGTTACTCTTGTCTGGCAAGGTTAAGTCCTTCAGGGACGCAGCCGAAGCGAAAGCGAGTCTTAATAGGGCGCATAGTCAGATGAGGTAGACGCGAAACCTTGTGATCTACCCTTGGGCAGGTTGAAGTTGCAGTAACATGTAATGGAGGACCGAACCGATAAACGTTGAAAAGTTTCCGGATGACCTGAGGGTAGGGGTGAAAGGCCAATCAAACTGGGAAATAGCTCGTACTCCCCGAAATGTTTTTAGGAACAGCGTCGGCGTAGAGTTTGATAGAGGTAGAGCTACCGATTGGGTGCGGGGGAGTCAAATCCTACCAAATCCAGACGAACTCCGAATGCTATCAAATATAGCCGGCAGTGAGGCTTTGGGTGCTAAGGTCCAAGGCCGAGAGGGAAAGAACCCAGACCATCAGCTAAGGTCCCCAAATTCGTTCTAAGTTGAACTAACGAGGTCCGGTTGCCCAGACAGCTAGGATGTTGGCTTGGAAGCAGCCATTCATTTAAAGAGTGCGTAACAGCTCACTAGTCGAGCGGCCGGGCGTGGATAATAAACGGGCATCAAGAACGGTACCGAAGCTATGGATTTGTACTGAAAGATGTGCATCTGGTAGGGGAGCATTCCATCGCCGGGGAAGCAGTTTGGCAATGAACTGTGGAGGTTATGGAAAAGCAAATGTAGGCATAAGTAACGATAAGGCGGGTGAGAAACCCGCCCACCGAAAGACCAAGGTTTCCTGATCAACGTTAATCGGATCAGGGTCAGTCGGGACCTAAGGCGCACCCGAAGGGGGCAAGCCGATGGACAACTGGTTAATATTCCAGTACTCTTCATAACTGCGATGTGGTGACGGAGTAGTGACACTGCCGCGAACTGACGGAATAGTTCGTTGAAAGGCGTAGGTATAGGGACGGTAGGCAAATCCGCCGACCCTGCTGAACCCCAATAGTACAGCAAAGCTCCGGTGGCGCTGATAGAGCAGGTAAACAGACTTCCAAGAAAACCCGCTAAGCTTCAGGTTATGAAGACCCGTACCGCAAACCGACACAGGTGGTCGAGGAGAGAATCCTAAGGTGCTCGAGTGAGTCATGGCTAAGGAACTCGGCAAAATGGCCCTGTAACTTCGGGAGAAGGGGCGCTGTCTCGTAAGAGCAGCCGCAGTGAAAAGGCCCAGGCGACTGTTTAACAAAAACATATGGCTTTGCAAAATCGCAAGATGAAGTATAAGGCCTGACACCTGCCCGGTGCTGGAAGGTTAAGAGGGGATGTCATCGCAAGAGAAGCATTGAATCGAAGCCCCAGTAAACGGCGGCCGTAACTATAACGGTCCTAAGGTAGCGAAATTCCTTGTCGGGTAAGTTCCGACCTGCACGAATGGTGTAACGATCTGGGCGCTGTCTCAGCCATGAGCTCGGTGAAATTGTGGTATCGGTGAAGACGCCGATTACCCGCAACGGGACGGAAAGACCCCATGCACCTTCACTATAGCTTAACATTGAGATTGGGTACAGGATGTGTAGGATAGGCGGGAGATGTTGAAGTGGCTTCGCCAGGAGTCATGGAATCAACCTTGAAATACCGCCCTTTCTGTATTCGGTTTCTAACTCGGCAATGCCGAGGACATTGTTTGGTGGGTAGTTTGACTGGGGTGGTCGCCTCCAAAAAGGTAACGGAGGCTTTCAAAGGTAAGCTCAGTACGCTTGGTAACCGTACGTGGAGTGCAATGGCATAAGCTTGCTTGACTGTGAGACCGACAAGTCGAACAGGGTCGAAAGACGGACATAGTGATCCGGTGGTTCTGTATGGAAGGGCCATCGCTCAAAGGATAAAAGGTACGCTGGGGATAACAGGCTGATCTCCCCCAAGAGCTCATATCGACGGGGAGGTTTGGCACCTCGATGTCGGCTCGTCACATCCTGGGGCTGGAGAAGGTCCCAAGGGTTGGGCTGTTCGCCCATTAAAGTGGCACGCGAGCTGGGTTCAGAACGTCGCGAGACAGTTCGGTCCCTATCTGTTGTGGGCGTTGGAAGTTTGAGTGGATCTGACCTTAGTACGAGAGGACCGGGTTGGACAGACCTCTGGTGAACCTGTTATGCCGCCAGGTGTACGGCAGGGTAGCTACGTCTGGAATAGATAAGCGCTGAAAGCATCTAAGTGCGAAACTAGCCACGAGATGAGACTTCCTTATAGGGTCGTAGAAGATGACTACGTTGATAGGCCATAGGTGTAAAGGTTGAGAGACCAAAGCCAAGTGGTACTAATAGCCCGAAGCTTTCTCAAGCAGACAGACACTGTTGTCTTCCTCTTTAATTTTTAAGAAACAAACAGGAAACGAACCTCTTTCAATAGCTATGTCAGTTGGCATGAATCACATGATAAGAATATCATAGATCATCCAATAAAGATTTTTAGGTGCCTATATCGGCGGTGTCTACCTCTTCCCATTCCGAACAGAGCAGTCAAGCCCGCCAGAGCCGATGGTATTGCCGTAACAGGTGGGAGAGTAGGTCGGTGCCTTTTTTTACACGGAAGCCCTTGCTGGAAACAGTCAAGGGCTTCTTTCGTTTAAGTACTTCCGTATTTCCATGTACAGGCTATTGCATATCCTCCGCCTATCGGTTATCGCAGCACAGGACCGTCGGTGAGCCTGCTCCATCGGAAGCTGTTCCGCAACTATCCTTTACTAGCCTTGTCAAACGCTATTGCTTTTCAGCAGTATCCTATAGCTGCATATCAATTAACCTTGCAGTAGCTACTTGTCATAACGAGTTGTATATGCTATCCGACTGTCCGGAAGTATACAGGTAGTGGTCGCAGATATAGCTATCAGAATTACATGCTATAAAGCTATTTTCCACTATTATTAAGCTTTATGGGAAAATGTCATTAACCACATAAGTTGATCTTCTTATGTACACATCACAATCAGGAACGTAATATAACATTATACCTGCAGCTATACCTCTGTGTAGTTCCAATTGTATAACGATAGCAAATGCAGCTCGATATTCCCTGCTAGAGTAAACGGCTGTGATGACTGTTATCCCCATCAAGGATTTCATTATTGAAAACTTTGTGGCTAGTGAATATCGATTGAAAAACAACGAAGATAAAAAATTAAGCAATCGTTTGTGTAGATTAAGCAAACGATTGCTTTCAAGTTTCATTTTTTATTTAGAAAAAAGTGTTATATTATTGTTATAGAGATTAAGTTCTTACATGAGAACCAAATATAAATCCAATCCAAAAGGATTTTTCTATTGACTGTTTAGTTTGTTTTAAAATAGGTGATTTTTTAGAGGGACCAATTGGTCCCTTTAAATTTATATGAACTTTAAATTATGGATTCTAGAAGAGATTTTCTAAAAAAGGCCGGAATATTGTCATCACTGGCTGTTTCACTTCCTACTTTGGTCAATGCCAATACGGCAGCAGAGTCGTTTAATATGTGTGGCTATGCAGCTCCAAAAATTGATAAAGTCAGAGTAGCAGTGATTGGACTGGGCATGCGCGGTCCTGGTGCTGTTGAACGGTTGTCCTTTATTGAGGGATGCGAAATTGTCGCACTTTGCGACAAACATCCGGATCGGGTTGAGCGCGCAACAAAAATCGTTACATCGAAAGGTCTAACAGCTCCGAAAGCGTATTCAGGTGAAGATGGTTGGAAATCCCTGTTGAAAGAAGAGAAACTCGATCTGGTCTATATTTGTACGCCTTGGGATTATCATACTCCGATGAGTATTGCCGCGATGAAAGCGGGTAATCATGTGGCTTGTGAAGTGCCGATCGCTTTGACGATCAAAGATTGTTGGGAGGTCGTGAAGACATCTGAAGCGACTAAAAAGCATTGTATGATGCTGGAAAATTGCTGTTATGATTTCTTCGAAATGCTGACATTGAATATGGTGCGCCAAGGCTTGTTTGGCGAACTCGTTCATGCCGAGGGTGCTTATATTCACGATTTGCTGGATCTTAATTTTGCAAAGAATGGCTATGATAACATGTGGCGCCTGAGAGAAAATATAAAATTAAATGGAAATCTATATCCTACTCATGGTCTTGGGCCTGTGGCACAATGCTTAAATATCAATAGAGGGGATAAGATGGATCATCTTGTGGCAATGTCTTCCAATGATTTTATGATGGGAGAAAAAGCAAAAGAGCTAGCGGCCAAGGATTCTTTTTTTCAGGAATTTGTCGGAAAGAAATACCGTGGTAATATGAATACAACGCTTATTCGCACCGCAAAAGGAAAAACGATTATGCTGCAGCATGATGTTACTTCTCCTAGACCTTACTCTAGGCTGCATACACTGAGCGGTACGAAAGGATTTGCGCAAAAGTACCCTACGGAGAATATTGCTTTTGGCCATGAATTCATTACAGAACAGAAATTAAAAGAACTGTACGATAAATACACACCAGAATTGGTAAAATATATTGGTGAGCAGGCAAAACAGGTTGGTGGACACGGTGGGATGGATTTTATGATGGACTGGCGTCTGATAGACTGTTTGCGCAACGGATTACCTTTGGACCAGGATGTCTATGATGCTGCTTCATGGAGCTGTATCGTGCCATTGAGTTTTGAATCTGTAGAAAAGAACTGTAAAACAGTTGATGTACCGGATTTCACAAAGGGTGCATGGAAAAATAATACGCCGGTAGAAATCACGTTAAAAGGCGGTGGAAATACGCCTATTCGTGCTAGATCAGCGAAAAAAGAAAATATACAACTGGGCGTATAGCCCTCTTATATAAAATGACTTATTGAAGGGGAACTTTTTATTGTTCCCCTTTTATGTTTATCTTTAATTATGTTATTCAATCTGACTCTAATTACCTGTTTATCGTTTTTTTCCACCAAGGATACACTTTCCTGTTGTGTTGGGGAAAATATACCTACGCGCGCAGGTCTGATAAAATCCCAAATTGCGCAGTTAAAAAGTAAGACTACGGACAAGATGATATTAGTCGAAGGGGGCAAATTTCTGATGGGAAGTTCGAATTTTGAAGATAGTAAGCCTTTACATCAGGTGCAACTGAATTCATTTTATATGGACGAACATGAGGTCACAAATGCACAGTTTGCGCAGTTTGTAAAGGAGACAGGTTATGTAACTGTTGCTGAGCGGGAGCTGGATCCGAAAGATTTTCCAGGGGTAGACCCCAAGATGTTAGTTCCGGGATCGGCTGTATTTTCCAAACCTAAAGAACTCAATTCATTAAACAATTATCTGATGTGGTGGGAGTATGTCCCTGGTGCAAACTGGCAACATCCCGAGGGACCGAATAGCTCGATAAAGGATAAAATGAATCATCCGGTTGTTCAGGTTGCCTATGAAGATGCTGCAGCTTACGCGAAATGGGCAGGAAAACGATTACCTACAGAAGCGGAATGGGAATATGCGGCTAGAGGACGTAACGATGCAAACGATGACTTGTATTATTGGGGCAAGGACTTGAAGCCTAATGGTAAATGGACCGCCAATATTTACCAGGGAAAATTTCCTGTACAAGATTCAAAGGAGGATGGCTTTGAGGGGACTGCGCCTGTAAAATCATTTCAGGCAAATGCATTGGGACTGTACGATATGGAAGGGAATGTGTGGGAATGGTGTGCTGATTTTTATAGACCCGATTATTATCAGCATAGTACAACTGCTAACCCCAAAGGACCACAAGATTCTTATGATCCGCAGGAACCAAATCTTGAAAAACGCGTTCAGCGGGGAGGATCATTTCTTTGCAATGATCAATATTGCGAAAGGTATAAAGCCGGAAGCAGAGGAAAAGGGGAGGTCAACAGTCCTACAAATAATGTTGGGTTCCGCTGTGTAAAAGATATAAAATAGAAAAGGCTTGCATTTGCAAGCCTTTTCTATTTTATTGATATGTCTTATTGTGCATTCAAAAACATTGATTTTTGATTGTACAATTCTCTGAAATAAGGATCTTGAAGATCTTTGATAAAGCGAATTGCTTCACCAGTTGATTTCATCTCAGGGCCTAATTGCTTATCTACTTCAGGGAATTTATTGAAAGAGAATACAGGTTCTTTAATCGCGTATCCTTTCAGTTTACGTTCGATCGTAAAGTCTTTCAATTTATTAACACCCAACATGACTTTAGTTGCAATATTGATGTAAGGAACATCATAAGCTTTAGCGATGAAAGGAACCGTACGTGATGCACGTGGATTAGCCTCGATAACATATACATTTTCACCTTTTACAGCAAACTGAATGTTTAATAGACCTCTTACGTTCAATGCTTTTGCTAATTTAATGGAGTATTCTTCCATTTTATCCTGAACAGCTTGTGATAGGCCAAATGGAGGCAATACAGCTGAAGAGTCTCCTGAGTGGATACCGGCAGGTTCAATATGTTCCATCATACCAATGATGTGTACATCTTCACCATCACAGATTGAATCTGATTCAGCTTCTTCTGCACGATCCAGGAAGTGGTCGATCAGGATATGGTTTCCAGGAAGGTTTTTCAACAAGTTGACAACAGCTTTTTCTAGATCTTCATCGTTGATAACAATGCTCATGCCTTGTCCACCCAATACGTAAGAAGGACGAACCAATACTGGATATCCAACTTCGTTTGCAACTTGTAATGCTTCTTCTGCTGAAGTTGCCACACCGTATCTTGGATATGGAATTTCCAATTCTTTCAGTAGATCGGAGAAACGGCCACGGTCTTCTGCCAAGTCCATATTCTCAAATGAAGTACCGATGATTTTTACGCCAAGTTGCTCTAGACGCTCAGCCATTTTAAGAGCCGTTTGTCCACCCAACTGAACGATAACACCTTCTGGTTTTTCTAATTCGATGATCTCACGTACATGCTCCCAGAATACGGGCTCGAAGTATAATTTGTCAGCCATATTGAAGTCTGTCGATACAGTCTCTGGGTTACAGTTAACCATAATCGCTTCGTAACCAGATTCTTTAGCTGCCAATAAACCGTGTACACAGGAGTAATCGAACTCGATACCCTGACCGATACGGTTAGGACCTGAACCTAAAACGATGATTTTCTTTCTATCTGAAGAGATCGATTCATTTTCTTCTTCGAATGTCGAATAGTAGTATGGTGTTTGTGCAGGGAATTCTGCAGCACAAGTATCGACCATTTTGTAAACACGGTTAATACCTAGCTCCTTACGACGATCGTAAACTTGATCCTCTGTTACATTTCCTAGTAACCATGCGATTTGTACATCTGAATAACCTTTTTGTTTTAAGGTCATGAAGAAATCGCGTGGAATATTATTCAATTGATAACGACGTAATTCTTGCTCAAGGTGTACCAACTCTTGGATCTGTACTAAGAACCATTTGTCGATACGTGTTGCCTTACGGATAGATTCTAAAGGAACACCTAATTCGAAAGCATCTTTGATATGGAATAAACGGTCACCACTTGGATGTTCCAAACTATCCATGATCTCGTCAAGGTTTCTCCATTGACGACCATCGGCACCTAAACCAGCGCGGCCAGTCTCCAATGATTGACATGCTTTCTGTAAAGCTTCGATAAATGTACGGCCGATTGCCATTACTTCACCTACTGCTTTCATCTGTAGACCTAATTCCTTGTTTGCTCCTTTGAATTTATCGAAGTTGAAACGAGGGATCTTAACGATCACATAGTCTAATGTTGGTTCAAAATATGCAGATGTTGTCTTTGTGATCTGATTTTGCAATTCATCCAAGTTGTAACCAATCGCCAATTTAGCTGCAATCTTCGCAATTGGATAACCCGTTGCTTTCGATGCTAAAGCCGAAGAGCGTGATACACGTGGATTGATTTCGATGGCAATAATTTCTTCGTTTTCTGGGTTTACAGAGAACTGAACGTTACAACCACCTGCAAATGTACCAATTGAACGCATCATCAGGATAGCCTGATTACGCATATCTTGGTAACATTTGTCCGATAATGTCATACCTGGAGCTACTGTGATCGAGTCTCCAGTGTGGATACCCATTGGATCAAAGTTTTCAATTGTACAGATGATAATGACATTGTCGTTGGTATCGCGAAGCAATTCTAGTTCGAATTCTTTCCAACCCAATACAGCTTGTTCGACTAAAACCTCGTGTGTTGGTGATGCGTGTAAGCCTCTATTTAAGGCTGCATCAAAATCTTCTTTTCTGTGTACAAATCCACCTCCTGTACCTGCAAGAGTATAAGATGGACGTATAACAAGCGGATAGCCAATTTCTTGTGCCGCTTCTTTACCTTCAAGGAATGAGTTTGCAATTTTGGATGTTGCAACGCCCACACCAATATCAACCATTAATTGACGGAATTCTTCACGGTTTTCAGTTTTTTCAATGGCAGCAACATCAACACCGATAACTTTTACATTGTATTTTTCCCAAAGACCTAGGTTGGAAGCTTCGATACATAAGTTCAAAGCTGTCTGACCACCCATGGTAGGAAGTACAGCGTCAATATTGTGTTTTTGCAATATTTCTTCAATACTTTCGCAAGTTAATGGAAGTAAGTAGACATTGTCTGCAACAACTTTGTCCGTCATGATTGTTGCAGGATTTGAGTTGATGATGGATACTTCAATACCTTCTTCTTTCAATGAAAGGGATGCTTGAGATCCAGAATAATCAAATTCACAAGCTTGACCGATAACGATGGGACCTGATCCGATGATTAAAACCGACTTAATGGAAGTGTTTCTTGGCATTATATCTAGTTCAAAAAATTAAATTTCCTATTGTAAATCTGAGCAAAGACAATCAAAAATAGCTCATGGGGAAGGGTCATTCCGACTGCTTTGTCGGAGTGCAAAGTTACATTTTAAATTTTGAAAATGAAGTATTTATTTTAATAATATTTCAAAATAAAATGACCTTTGTTGGAAAAGTAGTCTTGAAAGCAGTAATAATAGTTGGAAAACGTAAGGAGTAGGTTCTCCAACTATTATCGTGAATTGTCTATTATTCGGTTAATAAACAATAATTTCGTCTGTAAATAAATATCCTTTTTTCGGATTGCTGGCCTTGATTTTTATGTAGCGTGCCTGCTGCGCTTTATCTAGTTTCAGCTCGAAACGTTTAAATGTTAATTTGGATTCTTTATCGGATATATCATTTTTGATTGTTCCTACAGATCTGAAGGTACGGCCATTATCCGAAAGCAGGACTTCCATTTCTCCTGGCATATAAACGCCGGGGCCGATCATCTGCATAAAATTCATGGCTACTTGGTGTATTTCCTCCCTGCGTTCCATATCCACGACAACATCAATCGGACTGGTGAATCCTTGCCATTGACCATCGTGATAGGAAAGACCGCCCATGATTCCGTTTGTTAAGGTAGAATCTTTTTGTGCTGGATATCCCGACCATGCTGTGTTGTACGTTACTTTTTTTCCAATAGCACGATGAATGTCAATATCAAAGGATAGGGTTGGACCGATTTTGATAGAATCTAGAAAATAAGCGGCATTGATATGACCTGTTGAGCTGAGTTCAAATGGTCCAGTATATGGTGTAGACAAGATTGTAGGCTCACTGCTATCAATGGTATATCGGATCTGATCTGTTTTTAGTTGCTCCGTTGTCAGCGTAATTTTATTGTTGTTTTTAGCAGCATTGTATGTTGCTGTATAAGCGACATTAAAGGAAGGACGATAATAATTGACGTTTAGATCTTGTAGTAGCTTATAATGTGATTGTAGTCTTCGCTGAAAGTCTGTCCAGCTTTTCCCATCTTTATTTGTCCAATTGACTTCCGCCAAAGCCAGTGCACGTGGGAACACCATATATTCGAGGTGTTCGGTGGTAGGTACATATTCTGTCCATATATTCGCTTGTGCTCCGAGGATATGCTTGGCTTTGTCCCCTTGTATCGCAGCTGGAATAGGATCATACGAATAAACTTTATCTAATGTCAGGTAACCCCCGATGGCCTCAGGCTGTGTCCGTGGGTCTGTCTGATAAGAATCAAAATAGAGGTGTGAACCTGGAGTCATGATGACATCATGGCCTGCATTTGCGGCCTTTATGCCGCCGTCTTCACCGCGCCAGCTCATGACGGTAGCTCCTTCTGTGAGCCCCCCTTGAAGGATTTCGTCCCAACCGATCAGCTTTCTACCCTTGGATTGCAGGTATAGATCCATTTGTTTGATAGCATAACTCTGCAGTTCGTCAACAGATTTTAATCCTTCTTTTTGCATGAGCGCCTGATCTTTTGGGCAGGTTTCCCAATGCTTCTTCTCAGCTTCATCACCGCCGATATGAATGTACTGGGAAGGGAATATCGTGAGTACTTCATCCAAAACATTTTTTAGAAATTCAAAGGTTTTTTCATTGCCGATACAGAATTCTCCCTGACTATAGGGCTTTCCGGAGCAAGAGAGTTCGGGATATACGGCCAATACTTCTTCCGAATGTCCGGGCATTTCTATCTCAGGAATTACATTGATTCCTTTACGGGCTGCATAGTCGACCAATTCGCGTGCTTCTTCCTGGGTATAGAATCCACCGCTGGCATTTGGCTTACCTTTTTCTACATACTGACGACCATTGTTCCACCAATCTTTCCAGCCCGTATGTGTACGCCAGGCCGCCTTTTGTGTTAACTCCGGATATTTCTTAATCTCCAATCGCCATCCCGCTCCGTCGGTTAAATGCCAATGAAAATTGTTGAATTTGTAGATGGCCATGATGTCGATATACTTTTTGACAAAAGATAGTGGCATAAAATGGCGCGATACATCCAGGTGTAAGCCACGGTAGGCAAATCGTGGCTCATCGACTATAGTCGCATAGGCTATTTTACTTGGATCAGCTTGTAGATAGCCCAATTGAACCAGTGTGTAAATCCCATTGATAACCTGGGGTACATTCCAGGCTCTGAGTAGCAGGCCTTTTTCATCGATTTGGATGGAATAGGCGTTCTTGCTAAGGTTATCTGCATCGACTGCTTTAATAATGCGAAAGCCTTCTTTTGGGCCTTTTTTATTTTTCTTGAGTACTTCGACAGCTAGGCTTTTGATAGCTGGGTGTTCAGTAAGCAGTTGTGTCGCCTCCTGAAATTCATCTGAAACAATAACCTGAAGATGTGTAGGGATAGCGTATGTTCCCGTAGCCAATGTGATTTTCGAAGGTTTGGGTATAATGTCAAAGTTGGTTTGGGCATGTGCAGTAAAGATGGTTGCACCCCCAAGTAACAACATGGATAAAGATCGGCTCAGTCGCATAGTTTTGTTATTAGATTAATGATAATCAACACAAATATCCTAATTTTTGTTTCATAATTCTATAATTGGTGGCAATCGGTCATTTATTATGATATAAAACCAACAAATTGACGGTTAGAAATTACATTTTTAATCCTTAACTTTGTTGTATGATTGAACTTCCAGTTATTCCGGCAACTCCTGCACAACGCAAGCCTGATTGGTTGCGTGTCAAATTGCCTGTTGGTAAAGAATATAGACATGTCAGAAGTCTTGTAGACGAGCATAAATTACATACAATTTGTGAGAGTGGAAATTGCCCGAATATGGGCGAATGTTGGGGCGCTGGAACGGCAACCTTCATGATTTTGGGAAATATCTGTACGCGTTCTTGTTCATTTTGTGCGGTAGCAACCGGTCGTCCTTTGGCAGTTGATTTGGATGAACCCAATCGTGTCGCCAATTCTGTCAAGTTAATGCAGGTAAAACACTGTGTGATCACTTCGGTGGATCGTGATGATCTAAAAGATGGTGGTTCGGTAATATGGGCGGAGACAATCAACGCAATCCGTAGAGAAAGCCCAGAAACAACCCTAGAAACACTTTTGCCAGATTTTAAAGGACAATGGGATAATTTGGACCGCGTGATCGCAGTGCGTCCCGAAGTTGTTTCGCACAACCTCGAAACTGTCCGTCGTTTGACAAGAGAAGTTCGCGTTCAGGCTAAATACGATCGTTCACTCGAGTGCCTACGTCGCATTTCTGAAGCTGGACTCCGTACAAAATCGGGAATTATGCTTGGCCTAGGTGAAACTGAGGAAGATGTTATCGAGGCAATGCAAGATTTATATAACGTCGGGGTACATATTTTGACATTGGGTCAGTATTTACAGCCTACGAAAGCTCACCATCCTGTAATCGAATGGATTACACCTGCACAGTTTGAGAAATATCAGAAAATTGGTTTAGAAATGGGATTCAAGTATGTGGAGTCTGGACCGTTGGTTCGTTCTTCTTATCATGCTGAGAAACATCTATTCGATATGCAATAGAAAATAGTTCTAAAGTTTTTTAACGAAGAATACTTTTTTCGCAAGATATAAAAAGAAGCCTGAGTGATTTTTTGCTCAGGCTTCTTTTTTTAATAGCTCAAGGCAATTGTTTCTTTTCGATGGAGTCTGATGCTTTAAAGGTTAAAAACTGTGCGGAGTAAAATTGTTCTCCCGCGAAGTTCAAATTCATTCTGGGAAATCATATTGGCCGTCATCAGATAAGTACGATAGTTTTTGATATTGGCCAAATTATTCATTTCCAATTCGAAGTCCATTTTCCACTTGTTGACCTTGTAGCGCGTAAAAAAGTCTATGAAGGTATAACTTGCATTCTTCATGTTTGTTTGAAAGGTGGCAAGATTGCGCAGGTTTAGCCGCATAAAGCCATTTTTGAATGGGCTGGTCGGAAAACCTATATTATGCATCATTGTGGTGGTTTTATTTTGGATCGTATTGTCCAGGCCCTGTTGTTTACTCCTGCTCCAATTGAATAGTCCAGAATAGGAAATGTTATAAGATGTAAAGACTTTAGCTTCTATACTGGGTTGAAATAGATAGCTCATACTTCGAATAGGGACTAGGGCATTGTTTAACAATTGATTGTATTTGAAGTGAGAAATGCTTCCTTTTAGTTTGAGGGTACTTGCCAGGGGGAAAATGTATTTATCAAACCCGATCTGAGAAGACCAGCGCTCCTGCAGGTTATCCATATTGACCAAGATATTTTCGGTGATGTTATTTTTTATAACGGAAGATAATATCGTGTTGGAAAGCGATCTTGAATAGCTAATACCAGCATTTGCAAATAATACTTTTAGGGTGCGGGCTAAATTATAATTGAGATTAAATGTATGTTTTTTGGATTCATTTAGCGCTGCATTATTTTGGCTGAGCATTCTATAGTTCCGTAATACCGCACCACGGTATATATCTTCTATGTTACCAATGTCCTGCGCAAATTGATAGTTAAATTGAAGATAGTCTTCTTGAGAAACCTGCCATCTCGCTTTTAAATTAGGATTGATCAGCATGGAATTTTTGGACGTGGACAGCTGATGACTGACGTCTTCATAATGGGTAAATAAATAGGTTACCGGGATGTCGAGCTGGGTTTCAAACCGATTTGTTTTCCAGGAATATTGAGGAGTAATAAATGCTTGGGACCTGCTCCAATACAGATCATTACGGGTATTATCGCCCAATGCTCGAATATGTTGATCATTATCCGCTATTGTAAGGAGCGAGTTGAAGTGTTGGCGATCTGTATTGAAGCCAATTTGATAGTATTGTTTGATTCTGCCTTTATTGAAGCGATAACCTGTACTGATCTCCGTAAAAAAGGAAGGAATTTCAATTTGCTGGCGGCTACTTTTATAGGGAATGCTATCGTTGAGTATTTCTGGAAAAACGCCGGGATAGATCTGTAAAGTCTGTGGTTTATTACCATAATTTAAAGACCAGTTGATTGCAATAATGTCATTGTTTTTAAGTTGGGGTATATAGCTAAACAAGTTGCTGAATCCCTTGATGTGGTGTTTTTGGAACTGCTCGATCTGGCCTGAAGAGTTTGCCAACAATGCTGTTATATCTTTTTTTTCATACTCAAATGACAAGGCATTACTCGCATATTTCTTTTCCGTATTGGTGGATGCCGAAAGTCTGGCTGCGCCAAGCCATCGCGCTGTTTTCAGATGATTTTGCTCATTAAAATAGACGTCGCCATCATCGAGCAGGTATTGTGTGCTTGCGGCATTATTTTGCCTATCGTTGTCGTATAAAACCTGAATATTTGATTTTAGCTGCCAGTGATTCTTGAGGTTGTATAGGTTATTGGTGTTTAGCGAACCTGTATTGTTGAAATAATAGTTGTTTTTAGGAATATTTGGACTGCCTGTTGTGCTCGTCGCCAGGAGGTTGTTGATGGGCGAGCTGCCAAACTTGGCCAGTAAAGAGGACTGATTGGCGCCGATGATATCTCCGGAAAGATCAATGCCTGTATTATTACCGCTGAGGACATTCAACATCTTAACTTTTTTGTTGAATAGGATTGAGTTCAATTCGGGATCATAGAGATTGGGCGTGCCGACGCCAATTTTGGCTTGCCCAGTGAGTTTTAGCTTTGCTTCCTCTTTGATAACGAGATTTATGGCGACGTCGTCTGTAAATCTTTTATTTTTAAGGACTTTATAATGTTCGTGATTGTCGAGTACCTGAATGTCCTTTACCATTTTATGCGGGATTGTCCGTGTACCTACACCATAGCGATTTTCCAATAGATCGTCACCGTCAATGTAAAGTTTAGAAACGGTTTTGTCCTGGTATTTAATAAGACCCGATTCGGTAACTTCCATACCCGGAAGACGTTTGATTACGTCGCCTATATTTCGATCCTCTTCTTTGGCAAAAGACCCGACGTCGTAGGAGATTGTATCATTTGAACGGCTTACTTTAGGTTTGCTCTTTACAATGACATCTTGTAGTAGATTGGTTTTTGGTACGAGGGCGATCCGAAGATTGGATGTCTGCGTGCCAAGTTTGAGTTCAAATTTTTCGTAAGTAAGGTGATTGATCTGCAGGTAGAGGCTTGCATAGTCCTTTGTTAATGTAATTGTAAAACGCCCTTCTTTATCTGTCGGTTTGAAAGCGATAATTTTGTTGTCTGAAAGGATGTTGACACTGGCAAAGGGTACGGGATGCTGCGTCTTATCCACTTGGACCGTTCCACTAATCGTTTGCTGGGCAAAGGTTATTTGCCCAAGCAAAACGAATATAAATAAACATAAAAATACTTTCATTAAGGCGTCAGCTCTATCGGATTGTTGGTAACTTTTGAAGGTTTGTATTTATCGTCTCTTGAAATATTGAAACTCTTTATTTTTGACGGATCCAAAGCACCGGCAGGGGAGCCTCCTCCGGAGCCGGAACTGGATCTAACTGCAACCATACTGCCCGATGAACCTACACTGATGGTTCTGTTTTTTCCCGATTGGGCTTGCATATAAGCTTGTGGATTAGCCTTAAAGGCTTCCTGAATTTTTTTTTACCTCTTCTGCAGTACTTACGATGGCGTTTTGCGGCAGGGCCACTGATGTTTTGCCATCCTCAATTTTGTCGAATCCGGCGTAAGCAAAAATCACCTCATTTTTTGTGTCACGGGCATCCAGAATTAGGCCAGGAAGACCATGAAGTTTCCACGGACCATAGGAAAACGGTAGCTCGGTTGTAAACCAGGCGATATAGGTCCGGCCTTTGAATGTTGTTTTTGCGTTCTGGCAATTGTAGCCACCAATTTCTTTGCGGTCACCCAGTATTTCCCAATCTTGAGTAGGATAAGCCTGTGGAATGGCAAAATTGTCACTGGCAACGCTAACCACTTCGGTCATTTTGTTCTGATTGGCGTCTAATAAATAGGAAGAGCTTGATGGTGTCGAGCGAGTAGTAATGTTTAGTGTACCGTCGAAACTGGGGCCCTCCATTTGTTTTTTGACCTCATCTTGCATGCGCTTGGATGAATATGATGTGTAGTAGCTGGCCTGTTGATTCAGGTAAACGACTGTTTCATCGCGTATAAATTGATCCCGTTGGGTGCTATCATTTACATGCTTGAATTCGTAATGTACTTTTGCGATCGCTGGAGTACGCTCTTGTGCAAATAACAGCTGCGTCGCTAAGGATAATAGGAATGGTAATGAATATTTCATAAATGTATGTTTATATCGTAAATATACGAAATATTCGTAATCAGGAAAATTTATTCTAAATTTTCCTTGTAATCCTCTCTAGGGCAGGTTACTGCAGGTGAATAAATGTTGATTTGTTAGCTATCTTTTTTGTTAACTATGTTGTATGGTTAGCGATATAAGTTTAGTAGACATATTTAGGCATATGCGCTATTGTTATCTTTTAAACACAGTCTCACCTGCAATTACTGTCCGTTCTGTTTTTACATTTCGCAGTTGCTCATTCGGAATTTTCAAGATATCCTTTTCGAGGATAACAAAATCGGCATCTTTTCCCACTTCGATACTTCCTCTTTTTTTCTCCTGAAAACAGGAGTATGCAGCCCAGATTGTCATTCCTTTCAAAGCGTCTTCACGGCTTATCGCGTCTTGCATCTGAAATCCGTGGCTAGGATACCCTTTTTTGTCGACGCGGGCTACTGCCGCGTGGAAACCATATAAGGGATTGAAATGTTCGACCGGAAAATCACTCCCCAATGCGAGTTTTCCATATTCTTCCAACAGATGCTTATAAGCGTAAGCGCCTTTCATACGTTCTTCACCGAGTCGATCTTTGGCCCAGTACATATCGGAGGTTGCATGTGTGGGTTGTACAGATGGTATGATTTGATACTTTCGAAACTTATCAAAATCTGCAGGCGATATAATTTGGGCGTGCTCGATTCGCCATCTACGATCGCCATTATTGTGGAGGTATTTGCCATAAATATCCAATATAATACGATTGGCCGAATCGCCTATCGCATGGGTATTTGCCTGAAACTTACTTTCGGCAATCTGTTTGATCATTGCTTCGTAATCTTGAGGGCTATGGAGGAGAAAGCCGTGGGTGGGGGCATCATGGTAATGCGCAAGGAGGCATGCACCACGGGATCCCAATGCGCCATCGGCGAGCAGTTTAAATCCTTTGATCTCGAAACGGTCTGTTTCATAGAAACCCTGATCGATAAATGACTTTATATTTTGGGGATTGCCTAGGATCATGGCATAATCTCTAATTTTCAACTGCCCTTCCCGATAGTATTTTTTTAGCAGATCGAGTCTTTCTTTTGATAAACCTGCGTCTACAATGGAGGTAAGGCCAACGGAAAGGAGAGAGTCTTGCGTCCGCTTGAGCATTCTTAAATATTCTTTTTCACTCGGAACCGGAATTGTCTTATTGACAAGATCCATTGCATTGTCGATCAAGAGACCATTGGGAGTATCATTAGTCCCGCCGACTACACCGCCGCGAATGATGGGGATACTCGTTAATTTTGCCCATTCGAGTGCTTTGGAGTTCGCAACCGCCGCATGATAATCTACACGCATGAGGTAGACGGGGATATCCGGGAAAGCTTTATCGAGTAGGTTCTTGGTTGGGAAAGTTTTATCTTTCCAGCGATTTTGGTCCCAGCCACCACCGATCAGCCAAGTTTTGCCTGGGTTTTTTTGTTGGTAGTTTTTGACACGTTGAATAACCTCCTCGAAAGAATCGGCGCCGTTTAGGTCGACTTGATCCATTAGTTCGGCCTCGTCAAATAAATGCGCATGGGCATCGTAGAATCCCGGATAAACGGCCTTCCCCTGTGCGTCAATTTTTTCTATTGCTTTGTACTTTCGCTGTATTTCTTCATCGGAACCAATGGCCATAAACTTACCATCTTTGACAGCAAAAGCATGTGCTGTACTAAAAGCCGAATCTACAGTATATACTTGCGCATGATAAACAATAAGGTCCACTTTCGTTTGCGGTGAACATGATATGATCGTCAAGCAGAACAAAAAAATGATTATTGGGAAGGTTTTCATAACCTAAAAATAGGAAAAAGCTTTTAATAAACTGAAACTAGACTTGGGGCTAGGTCTGCTGGATATGCGGACTTGAGGTTTTGGCTGATCGAATTGCTTTAGCTGATCGAATTGGCTTACGTGAGGCGCTTATGCTGAGTTGCCGCATATTGTTCGGACAGGAGACCATCTGTCAAGTTTTGAAATGGGACGTGCAGGAAAAGTAAGGAAAATACGAATTATCCAATAGACAAAAAAGGCTATCCAAATAACTTGGACAGCCTTTTTAATTCAAAAATCAAAATACGTGATTAACAGTACTCGTCAAATGCTGCAACTAAATTGTCAGCAATCATTTGTGCCGGGCGACCTTCAATCATATGTCTTTCAATCATGTGTACCAATTTCCCGTCTTTAAATAAAGCCATTGCTGGTGAAGATGGAGGGTAAGGCAACATGTAGTTACGTGCAGTGTTTACTGCATCAGTTTCCATACCTGCGAAAACAGTCACCAATTTAGCTGGGTGTTTTTCGTTTTTTACAGCAGCTTTTGCAGCAGGACGTGCATTTGCAGCAGCGCAACCACAAACAGAGTTTACAACCACAAAAACAGTTCCTTCTGATGCGATAGCCTGATCAACTGCTTCAGGTGTTTTTAATTCTTCGAATCCCGCATCAACTAACTCTTGACGCATTGGAGTTACTAAATATTCTGGATACATTATTTCTTAAGTAAAATGTTAATATTCTATTTTAATTGTGTTTATAAAGCTTTCTGTCGCCGGGCAAGTATACTTACTCCGCATAAACAACATGCTATACTTTATTCCTACAAATATAGCTGTAAAAGGCTGCTTCGTCAAGACACTTGTCTCAAATCAATGTCAGAAAATCTTTTACAGCATGAAGTCCATTTTCAAGACGTTGGTCGCCGAGACCCGAAACAAGACGATAATTCGCATTAATGGCGTTCAATTCGCTTTTCCAGATCTCCATGAAATGTTCGCGCTGTTCGGGGAAATCCCGTAGTGGATCGTCCTGCCAGGGTAGATCGATATCCATCAGCAGATAAAGGTCATAAACATGTTGTTGAATTTTATCGGTGACTTCCTGTGGAGTGTGACCGAAAAGATGATCTGACCAAATTTTTACCGTAAGGAAGGTAGTGTCACAGATGAGGAGCTGTCCTTGTGCTAAAGGGACCAGCGCTTCCTCCAAGGCGACCTGTCCATAAAACATATTGACTTCGTCCTGTAAGGTATATTTATTGTTGAGGCTTTGGCAATAATAACGTGAATATTCGGGCACGCATACCGTCTGAAATTCCTTGGCAAGAAATTGTGCCATCGTTGATTTTCCGGTGGACTCGGGGCCAACAACGGCAATTTTTATGAAATCTTTTCCCACATCGATCGTTTTGATAGGCAATATTACGCAAAATTTTTATAGGTTTTCTGCCAATCGCGATAGCCATTCCAAGCTATGAGTGTGAAAACAAGGTAGAGTACTGCGGTCAGCATAAGGTCTTTGTGTATATAGAGCGGGATATAACAAATATCCACAAATACCCATAAGAGCCAGTTTTGAAGTACTTTGCGTGTCATCAGAAATTGAGCAACAAAACTTACGGACGTGCAGAAAGCGTCAATATAAGGAACATCGGAATTTGTCTTGCTGTCGAGGAGATAACCGATTGACAGTGTCAGGACGAGGATTGCCAGGAGGCAAAGGAGCAACTGCCCCTTGCTGGCTTTGACGATGGGTTTCTTTTTTTCTTCTTTTCGTTTTATCCAATAATACCAGCCATAAACAGCAGTAGACAGAAAGTAGAATTGCAGTACAGTATCTCCATATAGTTTGGCATCATAAAACAGAATAGCATAGGACGCCACGCTGATGATACTAATCGGCCAGTTCCATATATTTTGCTTAGCGGCCAAATAGACACAAAGAAAGCCTGTCAGGGTACCTAACCATTCGAGCCAAGAGGTCTGGGCAAATTGACGTGCAATCTGCTGAAAAAATTCATGCATGTGGTGTATTAAAAATTACACCCTAAATATACAAAGTCTGCCTTATAGTCAATTATTGAACCTGTTTATTAGCACAATTGGTACTGGCAAAAGACTCGGGCTTGGCCTTAAAAACAAATCCCATACCCATAATATAGCCCATGGCTTCTTTCAGGGCAACATTTGACTGGAAATTTGGATTGGTGTTGATGTCGGCGTGGACTTCGAGGTCTACTTTGTGTTTTTCGAGGAGGGGGCAGAGTTGATAGGCTATATCGATGGATTTTTGGACTTCGAGTAGCATCCTTTCTTTAATGCTCATTCGGTGGTGCCTTTTGTCCCGTTGGATAAACATAAATCCACCTTTATGTTCCCGGAGAAAGACGATGACTGTTGCGAAGTCGATGATGCCTCTCTTGACTTGGGAATCGGTGCCGATATAAACCTTGAGCTTATTCCCTAGGGCATCTTCTCGTTTAATGACTTCTTCAACAGCATCGAAAATCGTGGAGCGAATGGATTCGCCATTGTATTTTTGCCATCTCATAGCGATATAAATTAGATATAAAAAAATTAAACTTCATCATTGACATAAATTTACTGAATTTCAATGAGCTAAGTGTTAATTTAGTTTTAAATAATTTATCCACATTAATGGTGTTTTACACCATAGGCCAGGTCTCCGGCATCACCGAGCCCAGGTACAATATAGGCTTTTGAGGTCAGTTCGTGGTCGACGTCACCAACCCAGATATGCGCCGTGGGTACAAAAGCCTGAACGTGGTTTAGTCCTTCTTCGGATGCAATGGCTGCAACAATGTGTAATTCGTTGATGTCATATTCGGCCAGGAGATCCTTACAGCATAAAACGAGGCTCTTTCCTGTAGCCAGCATGGGGTCTACAATGATTACTGTACGGTTATCTAAGTTTGGTGTATTGACATATTCCTTATGAATTTCAAACTCGCCGCTCTTTTTTGTATGCCGATAGGCTGCAATGAAGGTGTTATCGGCCTGATCAAAAACATTTAAAAGTCCCTGATGAAAAGGAAGGCCCGCTCTCAGAATTGTAGCGAGTACGGGTTGTTCCATCAAGAGATGGGTTTTGGCCACACCTAGCGGAGTTTCAACTTCAACGGGTTTGTAGGCCATCGTCTTGCTGATTTCATAAGCGAAAATTTCACCTAATCGTTCCAGATTCCGACGAAAGCGCATGCGATCCTGTTGAATAGTGATATCTCTCAGCTCGGCAATAAAATGATTTGCAATGCTATTTTGGGTAGATAGAATAGTGACCATGGCGTGTGTGCTAGTTCAATTAAACTAAAGATAATAAATAATCAATTGAAAGTAATAACATCTATGGTATTATTATAGTTTGCGCTAAAATGGTAAAATTTTTAGTAAATTTGTGTAAGACCATAAGAGGATTTGGCCTGGGCTACAGGTCGAAAAATTCTCTTGTTAGCAGATTGAAACCATCGGATCATAAAGACTGTTTTTGAGCCCACGGCTCAAGCAATTCGTGGTGCAATGTTTGCTGAAAAAGGCCTGAATAGTTTTCTTTAAGAAATAGGAAGTATATGAAATTTGAATTGACATCGGAGTACAAACCCACAGGCGATCAGCCAGAAGCAATTAAGCAGTTGGTAGCAGGGGTAGAGCAGGCAGAGCAATACCAGACGCTTTTGGGGGTAACGGGATCGGGTAAGACCTTTACTGTTGCCAATGTGATTCAGGAAACACAAAAGCCAACATTGATTTTAAGTCACAATAAAACATTGGCGGCCCAGTTGTACGGTGAATTCAAGCAGTTCTTTCCCAATAATTCGGTCAACTATTTTGTGTCTTATTACGATTATTATCAACCCGAAGCTTTTATTGCTTCGACAAATACCTACATTGAGAAGGATTTAGCGATTAACGAAGAAATCGAAAAGTTACGTTTGGCGACTACGTCGTCATTGATGTCGGGTCGGCGTGATATTGTTGTCGTTTCTTCGGTATCCTGTATCTACGGTATGGGAAATCCGGAGGATTTCTCCCGATCTATTTTTCGTTTTGGTGTCGGTATGACTGTCACAAGAAATGCTTTCCTGCATAAATTGGTCGAGATCTTATATTCACGGACGACCGCAGAGTTTAAACGGGGTACCTTTCGTGTTAAAGGTGATACGGTGGATGTGTTTCCGGCATACTTGGATAATGCCATTCGGATTTCATTCTTTGGGGATGAAATTGATGAACTGAGTGAGATCGATCCTATTTCAGGTAAAACGCTCAATAAGATGGAAGATCTTGCTCTTTTTCCGGCAAACCTTTTCGTTACACCGAAGGAAAAATTCAAAGAATCGATCTGGGCTATTCAAGATGAATTGATGCAACGGAAAACGCAACTGGAAGAGGAGGGCTTAATGCTTGAAGCGAAGCGTTTGGAAGAGCGGGTCAATTATGATTTGGAAATGATGCGTGAACTGGGCTATTGCTCGGGAATTGAAAATTATTCCCGCTTTTTCGATGGTAGACAACCGGGGATGCGTCCGTTCTGTTTGCTGGATTATTTTCCGGAGGATTACCTGTTGGTCATTGATGAAAGCCACGTCACCTTACCACAATTGCGTGCGATGTATGGTGGTGACCGGTCGCGAAAAGTTTCCTTGGTGGAACATGGGTTTAGGTTACCAGCAGCTTTGGATAACAGACCTTTAAACTTTCCGGAGTTTGAATCCCTGACGAATCAGACGATTTATGTGTCCGCGACTCCGGGCGATTACGAACTGCAGCAGACCGAAGGTGTTGTTGTTGAGCAGGTCATTCGTCCAACAGGACTTTTGGATCCGATTATTGAAGTACGGCCAGCGATCAATCAGGTCGATGATTTCTTGGAAGAGGTCGATAAGACCATCAAAGAAGGAGGGCGTGTTTTGGCTACTACATTGACCAAACGCATGGCCGAAGAGCTTTCCAAATATATGACCAAGCTGAATTTAAAAGTCCGTTATATTCACTCCGAAATTAAAACCTTGGAGCGTGTGGAAATCTTACGGGGTCTTCGCTTGGGCGAATTTGATATTCTGGTCGGGGTGAACTTACTCCGTGAGGGGCTTGATTTGCCTGAAGTTACGCTTGTCGCTATTCTCGATGCGGATAAAGAGGGCTTTCTGCGTTCCGAACGATCTCTTATTCAGACGATTGGTCGGGCTGCCCGGAATGATAAAGGTCGGGTTATTATGTATGCCGATAAAATGACGGATAGTATGCGTGTCACTATAGATGAAACCAATCGTCGCAGAGACAAGCAGATGAAATATAACTTGGAACATGGCATTACACCGCGTACAGTCGGCAAAACAAGGGAGGAGATTCTGGAGCAGACTTCTGTTGCTGATTTTTCGGGTATTGAACCTAAAATTTATGTTGAACCTGATCCGTCGCAAGCCATTGCAGCTGACCCAGTGATGCAATACCTCAGTGAGAAAGATTTGAAGAAGGCGATCGATAACGTAAGGAAGAAAATGGACAAAGCTGCAAAAGAAATGGACTTCTTGGAAGCAGCGAAATATCGTGATGAAATGTTCTCCTTGGAGAAGCTCTATGAAGAGCGATTCCCATCGTAAAGGAAGCTGGTTTGTTAATATGTATTAATTATTGTTAATCAATATTAAGATTTGTTAAACAACGCTAAATAGCGTTTAAATTAAGATTCCGTCGTGCATATTTGTGGCAATTGTAAATAAATTGACCACATATGAAACATTTAATCTGCAGTATAATACTGTTTTCTGTGCTTTCCACAGCGTTCTGCCAAAGTAAAATTTCCTACGGTATAAACGCCGGGTACACAAATGCCGGATCATTGGTATCCAATAAACGAACGCACAGTTATAGCTTCCGAAGCATTTCGGGTGTTACAGCAGGGCTTTTTCTTGAAATACCGCTCGTTGGTGGACTCTCTATTCAGCCTGAAGTAAACTTTACCCAAAATGGTATGGAGGCAAAGCATGCCCTTGAAAATAACTGGACAACATACCGAAGAAATGCGATCGATATTCCTTTAAACATAGCTTATAATATTACGGTTGGAGAAGGTCGGATTTATCTTGCTGCTAGTCCCTATTATGGTATACAGATGTCTGTGAATAATAATGATGGAAAATTTTACGATGCAACGACCAATCCTTCAGACTATGGTTTGGGTTTTAACTTAGGTTACAAATGGAATGGGGGCTATGGTTTCTTTATTGGCTCCAATTATGGGATGAAGGATATGAGCGTCAATGAAAATGTAAAACTCTATAACCGTACGTTCAATGTTGGCTTACGATTTGACCTCCATCAGATACTGAAAAAATAGCAACTAATATAACTTTAACGGGAAGCAGCACTCCATCAACGATATCGCCTCAGAAAGAACCTGTTTTTTTTGAAGCGTTATCATCGGATTTGCTGCTTTTTTGTAAGCTCAAGTTTTATGTTTTCATCTTCAGGGCATTTGTACTAAGCTCAGAGATCTATATTGACCTCTGAAATCTATGCTAACTATTTTCCTTTCTTTCACATCGGATGTCTCCTGATCCATTGGAATCGACCTTATTTCATGCGATTTTCAATTGAATTATATTGTTCAATTGTTAACATATTTTGCGTAAATCAAATTCTTCTCAGTAAATTAGTGCTCAAATCTAAACTAAAACATACTAAAAAATGAAAAAGCCAATTCTCGTTGTCAAATTTGGATCGGCTTCTATTACCACGAAAGAGGGAGAAGTTGATGAACGTATTGTTTTGGAGATCGCTAGGCAGATTGCTTCCTTACAAAAGAAATACAATATTGTCTTGGTCTCTTCAGGTGCTGTTGCTGCGGGTAAACGTTTTCTGCCCAGTTATACGGGAACGTTATCTGAGCGAAAGGCCGCTGCTGCAATTGGGAACCCCATATTGATTAATACGTATTCAACTTATTTCCGACCGTTTAAAATTTCATTGGCGCAGAGTTTATGTGAGCGACATCATTTTTCCAATCGAGATCAATTTCTACAATTGAAAAATACGTATGAGGAATTGTGGCGGAACAATGTTATTCCAATCGCAAATGAAAATGATGTGGTGAGTAATAAAGAACTGAAGTTTTCAGATAATGATGAGCTGGCAACCTTGATTGCTGTTGGTTTTGGTGCCGAAAAATTGCTGTTTAGTACTTCCGTCCCCGGTGTGTTGGATGCAAACAACAAGATTATACCGCAAATTGAAACCATCGATCGGGATATCTTAGGTTTGGCAAGGAAGGATAAATCCTCAGTAGGATTGGGGGGAATGACCTCGAAATTGAACTTTGCCCGATTGGCTAATCAAATGGGGATCGCTGTTGTCATTTTTAGTATGCAAACCGAAGAGGCGATCCAAAAAGCGGTTAAGCACGAGACTGGTACATTGTGCCTGGCTCAAAGTAAGAAGATCTCTTCCCGCAAGAAATGGCTTGCGAGTGGAAGTTTGATAAAAGGGGAATTGATGGTTGACCGTGGAGCGGAAGAAGCATTATTGAAACATAAAAGTTTGCTAGCTGTAGGGGTAACCCGTATCGTTGAACATTTTGAAAAAGGAGAAGTGTTAAATATCGTCAATCTAGAAGGCTTAACCGTTGCCGTAGCGCGGGCGAAGATGGATTCATCCGCTTTGTCCCAGACCAGTAAAAAAAATGTAGAAATTGCACATGCAAATGATATCGTATTGTTATGAGTGAATCCATCGTAAAACAACTTCAGGCGGCGGCCAAAGCAAAACAAATTTTGCAACAACTGGCTCCTGATACCAAAATAACTATTTTAAATGCCATCGCAGATGGTCTTGTCGCGCATACTGCAGCTATATTACAAGCCAATAAGATTGATTTGGATCGTATGTCTGATGACGACCCCAAAAAGGATCGTCTTTTGCTCAATAGCGATCGTCTAAAAGGCTTGGCTGACAGTGTTAAGCAGATAGCCCAGCTAGCAGACCCAACAGATCAGCTATTACTAAAAAAGATATTGCCGAATGGATTGGAGATCGAGAAAATTACGGTTCCACTCGGTGTCGTTGGGGTAATCTATGAATCGCGACCCAATGTGACGATAGATGTTGCTGCACTATGTATTCAATCGGGTAACGTTTGTCTATTGCGTGGTGGTTCTGATGCTTTATACACCAACGAAGCGCTGTTGAAAGTGATCCATAATATTTTGGAGCTGCATGGTATCGCAACAACTATTGTGCAACTGTTGCCTGTTGAGAGGAAGCATGTTTCGGAATTATTGGAAGCTACCCAATATGTGGATATTATCATACCACGTGGCTCACAGTCATTGATTGATTATGTCAGGGAGCACGCTAAGGTGCCTGTCATTGAAACAGGAGCGGGAGTATGCCATACGTATGTGGACCGTACAGCAGATTTGGATATGGCAGCTAAAATTGTTGCTAATGCTAAAATTTCCAGGCCATCGGTGTGTAATTCTTTAGATACTGTTTTGGTCGATCGCACTATTGCTCCCGAGTTTCTACAGAAATTGAAAACTTATTTTGAAGATGCTCAGGTGGAAGTTTTTGCGGATCCTACAGCTTATGAGGTACTGCAAGGTGAAAATTATTCAAATTTAAAGCGCGCAGAAGAAGATGATTTTGGAAGAGAATTTTTAGATTTGAAGTGTTCAATAAAGACGGTCTCGGGTTTGGACGAAGCTTTGGAGCATATCGCAAAATATTCTTCCAAACATTCGGAGTGTATTGTTTCTTCCAGTGAACTCCATATCGAACAATTTTTGAACACAGTGGATGCTGCTGCGGTATATGCCAATGCATCAACACGTTTTACAGATGGTGGTGAGTTTGGTTTGGGAGCAGAAATCGGTATCTCGACCCAAAAGTTACATGCCCGCGGACCATTTGCATTAGAAAAATTGGTAACAGAGAAATGGATTGTCCGTGGAAATGGACAGATCAGATAAGCATAGATCATGGGATTAAGTTTTAAAAAAGATGTATTGATGAATTGGATCGAAGAAATTGGTAAATTTCTTCGCATATGGACAGAAGGTCATGATGCCTTTACGGAGCCGACTGATCCAGCAGTGTTTGAAGATGCTTATGAAAAATTCTTCGAAAAGAGCAGGGCCTATTTTTTAAATCTTTCCGAAAGTGAGCTTTCGGCATATCTCAAAACAGATCTTCAAATACAGCAACTACATCCATTGGCTTTAACCTTGTTGTTTGATGGTTTGAATGCTACAGATGGTAATCAGGAGAATTTACTTCGCAAAGCAAAGTTTATTTTGAATCTGGCGATGGCCGAAACGGCGAGCTTTGCCTTTCAGGATTATCAATATCTTGCTATGATCGATAACAAGTTGAAGAGCCTTTAAAGTTAAAAAACTGTCAGTCATGCAATGCCCAAAAAGATTAGACACTTTTTGGGGGCATAACATGACTGACAGCTTAGCGCAGAATCTCGCGGGCGATCACCAGACGTTGGATTTCAGAGGTCCCCTCGTAGATTTGTGTGATTTTTGCGTCGCGCATTAACCTTTCGACATGATATTCTTTTACGTAACCATAGCCACCGTGGATCTGTACAGCTTCTACAGTGTGTTTCATGGCGACTTCCGATGCATATAGTTTGGCCATGGCAGCTTCTTTACCGTAAGGAAGTCCCTGGTCTTTCGTCCAAGCGGCTTTATACGTCAAAAGTCGAGCTGCCTCGATATCGACTTCCATATCGGCCAATTTAAACTGTATGGCCTGATGGTCCGAAATTGGCTTTCCAAAAGTCTTTCGCTCTCTTGAGTAAGCCAAAGCGAGATCATAAGCACCGGCAGCAATTCCTAAGGCCTGTGCTGCAATGCCGATACGACCACCATCGAGTGTTTTCATGGCAAACTTAAATCCGAAGCCATCTTCTCCGATGCGGTTTTCCTTAGGAACCCGGACATCGGAAAATAGAAGTGAATGGGTATCAGAACTGCGGATACCCAATTTGTTTTCCTTCGGACCAATGGTAAATCCCGTCAGTCCTTTTTCAACAATTAATACATTGATTCCTTTGTGGCCTTTTTCAGGATGTGTCTGTGCAATGACAAGATAGATATCGGCATGGCCACCGTTGGTGATCCAATTTTTTGTGCCATTTAGTAGATAGTGATCTCCTTTATCTTCGGCGGTTGTGTGCTGCGAGGAGGCGTCCGAGCCGGCTTCGGGTTCTGATAACGCAAAAGCACCAAGTTTCTCGCCCTTCGCTAAAGGAATCAGGTACTTTTGTTTTTGTTCCTCTGTACCAAAAGCATTGAGTCCATATAATACCAGTGAATTGTGGGCGGATACAATAACGGCCGCAGAGGCATCAATTTTGGCAATTTCTTCGAGAACAAGAACATAGGCCAATGTATCCATGCCAGCTCCACCATAAGCTTCGGGGGTCATGATACCCATAAATCCTAATTCGGCCATCTGCTTGACAAAATCTGTTGGAAATTTTGCGGCTTCATCGCGCTCGATTGCCCCAGCCTTTAGCTCCTGGGCGAATTCCCGCGCTGCGTCGCGGATCATTTTATGTTCTTCGCTTAATTCAAAATTCATGGCATTTCAGTTTTTTTGGTTCATCAGTTACCAAGCCGATAACTTATATATCTAATAAGATTTGCTCTCAAAAGGTTTTCTCCCAACTCACAATCGTTTTATGAGATCGGTGTACCACCATACTCAAATATACAAAATATATATTATGCAAGCATAGTAATTTAATAAATTACTTTTTATACTACTTTTGGTAATCATAATAAGTTTTTGGGTAAAATCCTTACTTTCAATTGGATTAGGGTTAGTTTTTTCATCTTAATTTAAAAAATTGAAGAATTACTTGTTTGCTAAATTTAATCTACTATATTTGTAGACTATATAATTTAAACACATTTAAAAAATAAGATTATGAGTTTAAGATTAGGAGATGAAGCGCCAAATTTTAAAGCGCAAACAACCATTGGTGAAATAGACTTTCACGATTATATCAAAGATAGCTGGGTCGTTTTCTTTTCGCACCCATCAGATTATACGCCGGTATGTACAACTGAGTTGGGCCGTACTGCAAAATTGAAATCTGAATTTGACAAGAGAGGTGTGAAGGCCATTGCACTAAGCGTCGATAATGTAAACGATCACTTGAATTGGATTAAGGATATCAATGAAACGCAAAATACCGAAGTGAATTTCCCGGTTATCGCTGATGAAGATCATCATGTATCCGAATTGTACGATATGATCCATCCAAATGCGTCCGCAACAGTGACCGTACGTTCCGTATTTATTATTGGCCCTGACAAAAAGATCAAATTGACGTTGACCTATCCAGCATCAACAGGTCGTAATTTTGATGAAATCTTACGGGTCATTGATTCTTTACAGTTAACAGCCAATTATCAAGTGGCTACACCTGCTGACTGGAAGCATGGCGAAGATGTTATTGTTGTTCCAGCGATAAAGACAGAAGATATTCCTGCTAAATTTCCAAAAGGGTTTAAAGAGATCAAACCGTATTTGAGAACTACGCCACAACCTAATCTGTAAGGATTAGGCTTGGTATTAAGGGACAAAAAAAGGCAACGTTGAGAAAACGTTGCCTTTTTTTATAAGTTATAAATGCGTCCTAATAGACTTTAACCATGTAGATATAGTCTTGCATTTTCTTGATTTGTTCTGTTCTTGGTAAGCCTGCCAAGCTATTCTTTTTGTTGATCTTAAGACCAGTAACCAGTGAATCACTTGGGATGTCCGCTAAAGCATTCAAGATTGATTTCGTTTTGATTGCAAAGGCAGCACCATCTATGCCACGTTGTTTTCCGGAAATAATACCAATCACATTACCTCTGCTATCCAATACGGGACCGCCACTGTTACCTGGATTGACAGGTACGGAGATCTGATAAGCAATGGTATCACCAGCATAACCTGTTGATGAACTTAGGTATCCCTGACCATATACTGCTTCGTCACGAGGAAACCCGATCGTATAAATATCTTCGCCAAGATCTGAAGTCGATGTTTTGAATGTGTAAGGTAAGCTTTTAGCTTTCTTAAAGGTCTTATCCGCGATGTATAAAATAGCCAAGTCTTTGCTTGGATCGGTATGTACGATTTGTGCTTTATACGATTCACCTTTGCTATTTTGCAAATAGATCGAATCTGCTCCACTAATGACATGGTAGTTGGTGACAACATAGCCATCTGTTGTCAGCATAAATCCTGTTGCGCCAAACTGGCTTTCGGTACCTTTTACTGATTTTTTGTCATTGATATCCCTGATTGCAGCGTTGTGTGCGTTGACGTTCTTTTTGACATTGTTCATGTCTCTACGTAGCGCGCTGTAATCGGAAGATGCTTTCTCGAGGTTGCTGTAATAACCGCTCAGCCATAATGTGCCAAATACCGCAAATACTGCTACCACTGCAGCCACCAAAGAACTTGCTTTGATACGTTCCCAAAGTGAAATTACCGTTGATTGTTTTATAGGAACCACCTTTGCGGGTTTGTTTTGGGTTTTATGGTATTCTTTTGCTGATTGCGCTAATGCATTTTTGAAATCCAGCCGTTGACTAGTTTCTTTCATATTGGCAACAAATTCTCGGTGTTGTTGTAATTGGGCAGCATAGGAGGGCTGATCAGCACAAAAAGATTCAAATGCAGCTTTTTCTTCGGCCGATAATTCGCCGCGAAGATAGTGATCTGCTAATTCGAAAAATTCTTTTTGATTCATTGTTCCCATGGTGTTACACTAGTTTTAATCTGTTGAAAAAAATATTTTTTTCAGCCGTTGTAGGCATTTATACTTCTGAGTCTTGGCATTATCTGTATTGGTATAACCAAATTTTTCACAGATGTCCTGCATCGAATGGTTTAAGATGTAGAAATCATGTAGGATTGTCTTACAAGGTTCTCCCATTTTCTCTAAGGCAAGCTCCATTTGATCGAACTTTTTTTCAAGTTCTTGATGCTGTTGAAGATCTTCTTCCTCAAATAAGGAATCTTCATAACCTCGAATGTCACTATTGCCAAAACCAGCACGATTGAGTTGCTTAAGCCAAAGCCTTCTGCAAATCGAGTAAAGATATGTTTTTAGTTTGCTGCTGAGCTCAAAGTTCCCTTTGGAAACTTTATCGTAGAGCACAATGACAGCTTCTTGAAAAATATCTTTCGCTTCGTCCTCACTTCCATTGTTTTGCAAGATCATATGGCTTATAGACGGATAGTACCGCTTATAGATAGCATCTATCGCCAAGCTGTTGCCGTCTTTGATGCCTTCAATGATTTGCTCATCATTTTCTAGCAGGACTGATTTACTGAATTTACTCACCTATTAATACCTTAATGCTTAAATTGTAACCCTTTGAAAAATAAAATTCTTCGAAATATTTTCAAACGTAAACTTTTATTTGTTTAAAGCGAAATCTATCCCCAAAAATAAGGCTTATTCCTTGAAACCGAAAGCATTTGTTTTTTATTGAAATCTGCTGCTTTTGGGAGGACATCGTGATTTTTCGCCATCTCTATTTTTTATGTTTTTGCTTTATGTACAATTCTCGAAGGAAGCTCTTATGAAACGATTTTAACGTGCTATATGGCCTTTTTTTGTATCGAAAAAGTTTCGCAATCGAGTGCTTTAATAATCTGCTTGTTATTACTGCAAAATGAAGTTACATTTGGTTTCCTGGACTAAATTGCTTAATTACATTATGTTAAGAAACTCTGTTATTTTTTCAACGATTCTAGCCTCATTGCTGTCGCTGGACACTACTGTTGCGATAGGGCAAACGATTACGCCATCTATCGACGGTTTCCAGTATGGAGCTGCAATGGCTCCAAAAGGGAATGAATGGGAATCGCCTCAATTATTATCACTTAATAAGGAGTTGCCACATGCTTCGTTCTTCTCCTTTCAGAACGTAGAAAGTGCGAGAAAAGTACTTCCCGAGCACAGTAACTATTGGCTTTCGCTCAATGGATCCTGGAAGTTTAACTGGGTAAAGACTCCGGAAGAGCGACCAAAGGACTTTTATGATCCTAGTTATAATGTTGGAGCCTGGGAATCTGTTCCAGTCCCGATGAGCTGGAATATTTATGGTATACAGAAGGATGGAAGCCTAAAATATGGTGTACCTATTTACACGAACCAACGTGTGATCTTTCATCATCAAGTAAAGGTCGATGATTGGCGCGGTGGAGTCATGCGAACACCGGCCCAAGATTGGACAACTTATGTCTACCGTAATGAAGTGGGATCGTACCGACGCAATTTTACCGTACCTACTGATTGGGACGGTCGTGAGGTATTTATCAATTTTGATGGTGTAGACTCCTTTTTCTACCTGTGGATAAATGGTAAATATGTCGGATTTTCAAAAAATTCAAGGAACGTCGCATCTTTCAATATCTCACCTTACTTAAAAAAGGGTGCTGAAAATGTGTTGGCAGTTGAAGTTTACCGCAGTTCAGATGCTTCCTTTTTGGAAGATCAGGATATGTTTAGATTGCCCGGGATATTTCGGGATGTTTCCCTGACTTCAACGCCAAAAGTTCAGATTCGCGATCTAGCGGCTATTCCAGACTTGGACAGCAAGTATGAAAATGGTTCGTTGAAAATTACAAGTACTGTACGCAATCTAGGGAATAAGAAAGCTGAAGGGTATAAAGTTGTTTATTCACTTTATAAAAATAAGCTATACAGTGACGAGAATACCCTTGTTGACCAGACAGAAGCTTCATCGGCTGTGCCAGCCCTGGATGGTCAGGTTTCCAATAGCATCGCAGCAACGTTGAACGTTAAAAATCCAGATAAATGGTCTGCCGAATTACCATATCGGTATACTTTGGTCGCTGAATTGAAGGATAAAAAGAACAAAACGATAGAGACTATTTCTACCTACGTTGGATTTAGAAAGGTTGAGATTAAAGACACCAAGGCTGCTGATGATGAATTTGGCTTGGCCGGACGTTATTATTATGTCAATGGCAAGACGGTGAAACTGAAAGGTGTCAACCGTCATGAGACCAATCCTGAGCATGGTAAAGTAGTGACCAGAGAACAGATGGAAGCTGAGGTGAAATTGATGAAACGGGCGAATATCAACCATGTACGGAATTCGCACTATCCAGAACCTGCTTATTGGTATTATTTATGCGATAAATATGGAATTTATCTCGAGGATGAAGCCAATATTGAGAGCCATGAATATTATTATGGCAAAGAGTCTCTTTCTCATGTTCCTGAATGGAAAAATGCCCATGTAGCCCGTAATATCGAGATGGTGCATTCGACCATCAATCATCCGGCAGTGGTTATTTGGTCTCTAGGAAACGAAGCCGGTCCGGGTGATAATTTCGTGGCCGCCTATCAGGCTATTAAAAAAATTGATACATCACGACCTGTTCAATACGAGCGTAACAATACAATCGTTGATATGGGGTCCAACCAATATCCTTCGATAGACTGGGTAAGAGGAGCTGTAAAAGGTACCTACAAATTGAAATATCCATTTCATATTTCGGAATATTCACATTCCATGGGGAATGCTGTTGGTAACCTAATAGATTATTGGGAAGCCATCGAATCGACCAACTTTTTTATGGGCGGTGCCATCTGGGATTGGATTGATCAGGCCATGTATTATTATGATAAAAAGACCGGCGAACGCTTTCTTGCCTATGGTGGCGACTTTGGAGACAAACCCAATGATGGAACCTTTGTCAATAACGGGTTGATCTTTGCCGATATGAAACCTAAGCCACAGTATTATGAGGTAAAGAAAGTGTACCAAAATGCGGGCGTAAAAGCTGTTGATATTCAACAGGGGAAAATTGAGCTTTTCAATAAAAATTATTTTAAAGATCTATCCGATTATCAGGTTCAATGGTCGCTATATAAAAATGGGGTAGAGGTGAAAAATAGCAGGGGTACAATCAGTGCGACAGATCTGCCCGAGGCGCGCCAACGCAAGCAACTTGTATTGCCGATAAAATATGCGCAGTTGGATGCGGGATCGGAGTATTTTGTAAAAGTACAGTTTATTCTCAATACGGATCGACCTTGGGCAGCCAAAGGTTTTGTACAAATGGAGGAACAACTGTTTGTCAAAGCGGCCGAAAATAAACCGTTGATTTCATCTGTTGCACAAGGGGCGGCTCCGTTGCTTTCCAAAGAAGGTGATTTGCAGGTGGTCAAGGGAGATCAGTTTATCGTTAAGTTTGACAATAAAACTGGCTCGATATATAATCTAACGTATGCCGGTAAACAAATTATCCGCGATGGTGAAGGTCCTAAATTGGATGCGCTACGTGCTCCGGTTGACAATGACAACTGGGCTTACCAACAATGGTTTGAAAAAGGATTACATAACCTGAAACATAAGGTTTTGTCTTCAAACAGTTATACCAAGAAGGATGGAACAGTTGTATTGGCGTTTACGATTGAATCGCAAGCACCTTATGGCGCATCTCTGTTAGGTGGAACTTCTGGAACGTATACCCTTAAAGAACATACGGATAAGCCTTTTGGTAAGGATGATTTTAAATTTACAAGCAATCAGATCTGGACAATCTATAAGGACGGCTCTATTGAATTGTCGTCAAGTATTACATCCAATAATGCGAGTGTGGTCTTAGCTCGATTGGGCTATTCTTTGCAATTACCGACCGAGTTTGGCAATTATAGTTACTATGGACGTGGACCGATCAACAATTATGCTGACCGGAAGACTGCTCAATTTATTGAATTGCACAAAACTGCTGTAAAAGACCAGTTTGTGCCATGGCCTAATCCGCAAAATATGAGCAACAATGAAGAGGTGCGTTGGACAGCATTAACCAACAATAATGGTCAAGGAGCTATCTTTGTTGCAAAAAATCATTTGGCAACTTCCGCTTTGGAATATAGTGAGCTCGAACTGACATTTGCGCCACACCCTTATCAATTGCCAAAAAGTTCAGGTATACATCTACATCTAGATGCTGCGGTAACAGGATTGGGCGGTAATAGCTGTGGACAAGGGCCACCGTTGGAAAAAGACCGTGTGAAAGCAGTGCCAACGTCTATGGGCTTTATTATCCGACCGATTCAGAATAATGATATGATGGAGAAGGCTCAGGTAGCGGCTGCAGGCGATGCGCCAATTTCTTTAGCAAGAAGTTCTAACGGTGAAGTTTCTATTTTATCAGGTAATAAGAATGAACCTGTTGTATACAGTTTGAATAATGCGAAAGCAAGCGTCTACAATGCGCCTTTTGATTTACGTACTGGTGGTACCGTGACTGCTTGGTATCAGCATAATGAGAAATTAAAGGTAACACAGCAATACTCAAAAATCGAAACTATTCCAATGGAAGTTGTGTTTGCCTCAAGCCAAGAGACTGGCGAAGGGGATGCTAAGAACCTACTGGATGGAGATCCTTCCTCGATTTGGCATACGATGTATTCGGTTACCGTAGCACAGTACCCACATTGGGTTGATTTTGATGCTGGAAGTAGCAAAACAATTAAAGGCTTCACTTTTCTACCAAGACAGGATGGACCGAATGGTGATATCAAGGATTATAAGATTCAGGTGAGTAAAGATGGGAAGAACTGGGAAGATGTGATGTCCGGATCTTTTGAACGGAATAAAAAATTAAAAACTGTTCGATTCGAAAAGCCTGTGAAAGGACGTTATATCCGCTTTACTGGACTTAATTCCCAACGTGGTGACGATTATGCGTCGGGAGCTGAATTCGCTGTTATAGCTGAATAATTTGCTTTATATCGCATATTGAGCCAGCACCTGTCACAGGTGCTGGCTTTTTTGTTAGCGACCCTATGCTATGTTTAAATAGTGGTTGAAAAGGGTGATTGACCGTCTTACCCAAACTGGTAAGGTAAGGTAAGGTAAGGTAAGGTAAGGTAAGGTAAGGTAAGGTAAGGTAAGGTAAGGTAAGGTAAGGTAGAATCTTGCGCGATAATTTTGCAAACTTATTACAAAGAATGTTCGCGCACTTCTGTATTTTTAGGCCAGTTTAAACTGTGGCAATCTGAACAGTATGGAAATAAATAAACTTGATAACGCGCCCTTTACGGCATATCAAAAACTTGTGGTGTTTTTATTGGCCATGACGCAATTTACGGTTGTGCTTGATTTTATGGTGATGTCACCGATGGGGGATATCCTGATGAAAGCCATAGATCTCAAACCGGCTCAATTTGGTATTGCGGTTTCGGCCTATGCCTTTAGTGCCGGTGCTTCGGGGCTGCTGACCGCGGGCTTTGCCGATCGTTTTGATCGGAAGAAACTGCTGTTATTTTTCTATTCTGGCTTTATTATCGGAACCTTCTGCTGCAGTTTTGCCAACGATTACTGGACGTTGGTTGCTGCACGAATCGTCACCGGGCTGTTTGGCGGCGTTATCGGCTCGATTTCTATGGCTATTATCACCGATATCTTTACGCTCCAACAGCGCGGACGTGTGATGGGCTTTGTGCAGATGGGCTTCGGTGCAAGTCAGGTCCTGGGGATTCCCATAGGATTATATATTGCAAATAATTGGGGTTGGCATAGTGCCTTCTTGTGGATTGCAGTGATGGCTTTGATTATTGTCGTTATTATAGCGGTCAAACTCATTCCTATTACGGCGCATATAGGTCTTCAGAAACATCAATCTGCGTTAAAGCACCTTTGGTTGACTTTTTCACAGCGAGAATACCGCGTCGGCTTTATGGCAACAGCTTTGCTATCCATTGGAGGTTATATGATGATGCCTTTTGGAAGTGCTTTTGCAGTCAATAATCTAAAGGTAAGCCACGAGCAGCTGCCGATGTTGTTTATGATTTCGGGTATTGCTTCATTGATTATTATGCCTATTGTAGGGAAATTGAGTGACCGTTACGATAAGTTTAAGATTTTTGCTTTCGCTTCCCTTTGGCTTATGATTGTCGTATTTATCTACACGAACCTAGGTGTTACGCCATTTTATATCGTTGTTATCTTAAACATTTTAATGATGGCCGGCATTTTAAGTCGGATGACGCCATCTTCGGCTTTGATCACTGCTGTTCCCGAGATGAAAGATCGGGGCGCATTTATGAGTATCAGTTCTTCGTTGCAACAGCTGGCAGGTGGTGTTGCTGCTTCATTAGCAGGTGTAATCATTGTCCAAGAAACAAAAGAAAGCCCCTTGGAACATTACCCGACATTGGGGATGATTGTTATTCTACTTTCCATTGTCGGTATTTTTATGATCTATCGGGTAAGTAGTATGATCAAAAAACGGCGCGCTGTTTCTTAAAACAAAATTGCCTTTATCGTTATTAGTTCTTAAAATATGAATTGTTAAAGAGAGATGGAATTATGGAAAAAATAGTTAGATATCCACATCCAAATGGAGAGATAACCGTCCTTTGGATACCGGAACGCTGTGTACATGCTGCAGTTTGTGTAAAGAGTCTGCCGAATGTGTATCATCCGAAAGATAAGCCCTGGGTTACGGCCCAAAATGCGAGTACGGCCGAATTGATTGAACAGATCAAGCACTGTCCTTCGGGAGCTCTTCAGTACGAAATAAAAAAATAATAGCTGTTGTATTGTTAAGGCAAAAAAAAAGCATCATTTATAATTAAATGATGCTTTTTTTGTTAGCGGTCTGGACGGGACTCGAACCCGCGACCCCATGCGTGACAGGCATGTATTCTAACCAGCTGAACTACCAGACCTCAACCCTTCTCCTCAGAAGGTGTGCAAATATAGCGTTTGTTTACGTATCTGCAAAGATTTTTTGAAAAAAAAACTAATCTACTTGGCCATCTTTCATCTTCTCTGCATTCTCAGCAAACTGCAATGCATCGATAATTCCTTGAATATCACCGTCCATAATTGCCGGTAAGTTGTACATCGTCATTCCAATACGGTGCTCCGTTACGCGACCTTGAGGGTAGTTATATGTGCGAATTTTTGCCGAACGGTCTCCTGTAGAAACCAAAGTTTTTCTTTTTGCAGCGATGTCGCCGTTCTTTTTGTTCAACTCGAGCTCATAAAGTTTGTTCCGCAACATCTCCATCGCTAACTCACGGTTGGCTAATTGGGAACGTTCTACCTGACAAACAACAACGATACCCGTCGGTTTATGCGTCAATTGTACCTTTGTTTCTACCTTGTTGACGTTCTGTCCACCAGCACCACCTGAACGGGATGTCTGTAATTCAATATCACCCGGATTGATCTCAACATCGACATCTTCAGCTTCTGGTAACACAGCTACTGAAGCTGCAGAGGTATGTACACGGCCTTGAGTTTCGGTATCCGGAACGCGTTGTACACGATGTACTCCTGATTCGTATTTCAATTGTCCGTAAACGTCTTCACCGATAACTTTTAAAATCACCTCCTTGTAACCGCCAGAGGTTCCTTCGGTAACGTCCATTACTTCGTTGCGCCAGCCTTTGGTTTCGAAATAACGTGTGTACATACGGTAAAGGTCACCCGCAAATAAGGCTGCTTCATCACCACCTGATCCACCACGAATTTCGATAATGGCATTTTTCGCATCTTCAGGATCCTTCGGAATAAGCATTAGGCGAATTTCTTCTTCTTTTTCTTCTTTTGCTACGTATAAAAGATCCAATTCCTCTTTGGCCATCTCACGAAGTTCTTGATCCTTCTCGTTCATGATGATGTCCTTATTGGTATCAATATTACTCACCATATTTTTGTAAATATGGTATTGGTCCACAATTTTGCCCAAATCTTTGTACTCTTTATTCAATTTGGCAAAACGTTTCATATCTTGCATGGTATCAGGGTTGCTCAATTCAGCTTCCACTTCTTCCCATCTTTCTTTTATCGCTTGTAATTTGTCTAACATATATCAAAAATGCTTCTTCTAGGAATGTATGACCTAGATTACTATTGAGTGTACAAAAGTAAGGAAATTTTGTTGCTTTTAAACAACCTAGCCTGCTATTAATGAGAGGAAACTGCTTTTAGTCCTACGATGGAAGCAATCAGCGTGAAAATAAAGAATATGCGCCAGAAATCTGCTGGCTCCTTAAAGAAGAAGATCCCCATTAAAACAGTACCTACCGCACCTATTCCGGTCCAAACAGCATAAGCGGTGCCCAAGGGAAGTGTCTGTGTGGCTTTGATCAATAAGCCCATACTTGCAAATAGGAATACAACAAAGGCACCATACCAGAACCATTGCCCATTCCCGGTTGCATCCTTGGCTTTACCCAAACACGTGGTGAAACCAATTTCACATAATCCGCCCAATATTAAAAATATCCAGTTCATATCGTTTTCTATTTTTTATTTTGGTACAAAGTTCCAGCTTTTGGCCGATAATAATTTTTACAAATGTTAAAAATTTGTGTGAATAGTTGCGCGAATCCGACTTAAGGTTACCTGACTGACGCCGAGATAGGAGGCGATGTAACCAAGTTTGATCCGCTGGATATATTGGGGGTATTTTTGAAGTAACTCGGCATAGCGCTCTTGGGCAGTATTAAAGAGCTTGGACATGGTTCGTTGTTCGGCCTTGATGAATTCAAGTTCAGCCATCTTTCTTCCCCAGTTTGCAATGGCAATATCACTTTCGTAGAGGTCAAAAAGTTGCTTTTGGTCTATCTGATAAACAACACTATCCTCCAAAAGGTCTATGTTTTCATAACCTGGGGTATCATGGACATAACTATTCATGGATATGAGTGTTCCACCAGGTGAAACAAAATCAAGGGTAATCTGGCGGTTGGCCGTCTCGTAGTAAACGCGGGCTAATCCTGAAGCCAAAAAATAGATGTCTTTTTGAATTTTGTCCTGTTCGATCAACAGGCTATTTCTTTTCGCCGTAATTTTCTTACTGACCCGCTCCAATTTTGCAGCACTTTCAGGCGTTAGAAAGTGATAACCATTCAGGCAATCGGATAAAGAAATTAGGATTTGCTCGCCCATTTTTCCAAACGTAAAGTTGCACCATCCCAAACTGCATAGGTATGGTAATTGATCCATTCCCCTAAATTTAGAATACGACTATTGGCGTTCAGCTCAACATCATAGGGAAGATGTCTATGGCCAAAGATATAGTAGTCGTGATGTTGGGTTGACTCCAGTTCCTTTGCATAACCGATCAACCATTCTTTGTCTTCGCCCAGAAACTTTTCGTCCTCATTATTCGAAAGCCTGCTATGTTTGGACCAACGTGTCGCGATTCCGATTCCGAGATTTGGGTGCAACCGTGCAAATAACCATTGACAGAGACGGCTCCGAAATATTTTCTTGAGTATCTTGTATTTGTAATCTCCCGAACCTAAACCATCGCCGTGGTGAATGTAAAAATGTTTTCCGTTGAGATGTAACTCCAGCTCATTGTCGATGATGCGTACATTTAATTCCTTTTTGAGGTAATCAAACATCCACATATCGTGGTTGCCTTTAAATAAAGTAATGGGAATGCCGAGATCTGCAATTTCGGCTAATTTACCCAAAAAGCGGATATAGCCTTTTGGGACAACAGTCGCATATTCAAACCAGAAATCAAAAATATCACCAACAAGATAGAGCTGTGCAGCATCTGTTTTGATCTGGTCCAGCCACTGTATAATTTGCAGCTCCCTTTCCCGTGAACGTTCCAAGGGGTAAGATCCAAGATGAAAGTCGGAGGCAAAATAAATTTTTGTTCTTGTTGACATGTGGCCAAAACTAAAAAAAATGGAGGCGAATACAAAATTCGCCTCCACAATATATTTTGCTATGATTTAGATAATTCGGTGATCAGCGCCTTTAGATATTCCGTAGCATCGGGATCAATGCGCTTCAAGGACTGCTGAAGTTGATCTGGATAAGCACTTTTTATTGCCATGATTGAACTTGCAATAACCATATAGGATTTGTCAGCTACAGCATTCAGAATTAGATTTTTGTATTTTTTATCTTTTGTCTGTGCAAGCTTTTGAATCGCAGAGGCACGGATAACAGAGGCTTCGGACTTCTCTGCAAGTGCCAAGATGGTTTTTTCGGCTGACTTGCGCATCGCGGGATTGCTTAGATCGAGACCTTGAATCGCTGTTGCGGCAAGATCCGCATCGGTATCCGCCAATGCTTTTGTTAAGATTTGCTGGCTGATGGTATTTGTCGGATTTTTTGAGGCATAGGCAATCGCACCGACGCGGTTGGCAAATGAAGGTGCATGCTCATATTGATATAGATAGTCGGCATCTGATTTATCGATTTGAATTTGACCCACGAGTGTTTTTTCGGGATCAATATCAATAAATTCAACAGCAGCAGGTAGCGGGATCATAAATTGGGCATTCCGCCTGTTGAGTTGAAATGTCTGTCTGATCTTCCCATTTTTGGTGTAGATATCGACGGCCAAGGGAAGCTGGAAAGTCTGTACCGTAGAATCTTGAATTTGGGCTACATTCAGTATGACACTGTTCTCTCCGTTTCTTGTTGTGATCTTCAAAATTGGATGTCCGCCTTGGTAATACCATTGATTGAAGTACGGAGCCCAGTCTTTGCCGGTCACTTCTTCCATTGCTAGACGGAGCTGTTGCGGCTCGCCGGTTTTAAAGGAATTGTCTGTCAAGTATTTTTTCAACGATTGATAGAACGCTTCATCACCCATTTGCTCTTTTAGGGCATAGAGAATCAATGAGCCTTTCGCATAGCTGATATTATCAAACATATCTTCTTTATCATGATAATAATAACGGGCTAAAGTCGGGCTTTTCCCATTTTTAGTCGATTTGAGATAGGACTGGAGTTTTTCAAATCTGGATTTATCGCCACGATCTTTACCGCCATCGTGCTCACGCCAGATAACTTCGCCGAAAGTGGCAAAAGATTCGTTCATGGTTAAATTGGACCAAGATTCTGCTGTGACCAAATCACCAAACCACTGGTGAAATAGTTCATGCGCAATCGTTCCTTCCTGATTATCGTCCAACAATTCGCGTTTCGTCTTTTGTACATGTTCGCCATGTAGTGTTGCACTTGTATTTTCCATGGCACCTGAGACATAATCGCGACAGACGATCTGTGCATATTTATTCCAAGGGTAAGGAACACCCAAAGTCTTGCTGTAGAAGTCCATCATCGCTGGTGTCTTACCGAAGATATCTTTGGCATAGGGCGCATATTTCGGTTCAAGGTAATAGTCAACGGGGATATTGTTGTATTTGTCCTGATAGATTTTAAAATCACCAACGGCCATCATAAATAGATATGGGGCATGTGGTAAATCCATTTTCCAGGTATCTGTACGGGTACCGTCATTATTTTTCTGTTGCTTGCTCAATACACCATTCGATAGGCTGACATAGTTGTCAAGAACGGTCATGGAGATTTCTGCTGTCGTCTTTTGGTTGGGGCGATCAATCGTCGGGAACCAGGCTGATGATGCTTCAGTCTCACCTTGTGTCCATATTTGACGAGGTTTGTTCGGCATGCGTTCATCAGGGTTGATAAAATATAGTCCCTTAGCATCGTTAATCGCTGCGCTGCCCTGAACTTTTAATAAGTTGGGTTTTGCTGTGTAATCGAGGTATACTGTATATTGTTCCTTGGAAAGGTAATTACGGTCGAGCTTAATCAGTAGCGAATGATCATCATAGGTATATTTCAAGGGAATCAATTGTGAGCCATTGACCAAAGAAACCTGTTTGATATCCATACCTTTTGCATCGAGGCGAAGAGAGTCCGTTGGGTAGAAATGAGGTTTTAATGTAACCCACTCTTTTCCATTGAGGAATTGATTGGTATAGTCAAAATGGACATCGAGCTTGGTGTGGACAAGATCGTTGATCTTAGTAGGAGTGGCTCGATATTGTTGATCTATGGAAAGTTGTTGTGCTTCGCTTATTCCAATTTGAAGAATGGAAATTGACAAAGAAAGATATATGACTTTTTTAAACATTGTTGTGATATTTTCAAGATTTAAATAAATCTAAAGAAATTTCGGTTGCTATAAAAATATACCGCAAAGAAATATGTGTATAATCTTGTTGTATAGGTTGTTGTGAGTAAAAAAATGCAGATGTCTCGTATATTTTAAGATAAGAGATCGATAAATTTATTTATATTCAACTCAAATTGAATTTTCAGATGCTAAGTGAATAAAACTTAGGTTGGTTGAAACAAGTAGACGATTTTTTATGATAAACAAAAATTTTGGCCTTATTCTAATGATGATAGGTATGGCAGGTACGGCGACGACCGGTTATGGACAACAGTTAACATATCCGAAGACAAATAAAGGAACCGTCGTGGATGAATTTTGGGGTGAAAAGGTTGCAGATCCTTACCGCTGGTTGGAGGATGATCGTTCAGCCGAGACAAAAAACTGGGTACAGGCAGAGAATAAAGTGACTTTTGACTATTTAAATGCAATTCCATTCCGTACAAAATTAAAAGATCAATTAACCGAAATATGGAACTATGAAAAAATAGGGACTCCGTTTAAGGAAGGTGCATATACTTATTTTTTTAAGAATAACGGCTTACAGCAACATGCTGTGCTTTATCGTAAACTAGGGGAGACGGGAGGAGAAGAAGTTTTCTTGGATCCAAATACATTCTCGAAAGATGGATCAACTTCATTGGCCGATGTTTCGTTTTCAAAGGATGGCAGCTTAGTCGCCTATTCTATTTCTGAAGGAGGATCAGACTGGCGGAAAGTCATTGTACTGAATGCCAAGGATAAGTCGCCTGTAGGTGAAACGCTAGTGGATGTCAAATTCTCCGGTATTGCATGGAAAGGAAATGATGGTTTTTATTACTCGAGTTACGATAAACCAAAAGGATCTGAACTTTCTGAAAAAACAGACCAACATAAATTATACTACCATAAACTAAAAACAGCCCAATCTACAGATAAATTGATTTTTGGTGGCCCTGCAACACCGAGACGTTATGTAGGAGCTTCATTAACAGACGATCAACGTTACCTGATTATTTCCGCTGCAAATACGACAACAGGAAATGAACTTTATTATCAAGATCTCAATCAACCGAATGGCAAGATTGTCTGCCTACAAGATCATTTTGACGCAAATACAGGTGTCGTTGACAATATTGGGGATAGTTTCTTATTGGAGACGAACTACAAGGCTGCCAACAACCGTTTGGTAAAAGTTGATTTGAAGAATCCTTCCAAGGAGAACTGGAAAGATGTTATTCCAGAGACTGAAAATGTACTTTCGATCAGTACAGGTGGAGGCTATCTTTTTGCAAACTATTTGAAAGATGCCGTTTCGGTTGTGATTCAATACGATTATACGGGTAAAAAGATTCGGCAAATAGAATTGCCTGGTGTGGGTACGGCGAGTGGCTTTTCGGGTAAGAAAAAGGAAAAAGAAATCTATTTTGGTTTTTCAAATTACATTACACCTTCTTCAAGTTATAAGTTTGACGTAAATTCTGGGCAGTCTACACTTTATATCAAACCTAAGGTGAAATTTGATTCCGATCAGTATGAATCGAAACAGGTTTTCTACACATCCAAAGATGGTACTAAGGTTCCGATGATTATTACGTACAAAAAGGGGATTGTCTTGAATGGGAAAAACCCGACGATTGTGTATGGTTATGGCGGCTTTAATATCAGCTTGACACCTGCCTTTAGTACTTCCGTTGCGGTTTGGTTGGCAAATGGTGGTGTTTATGCTGTTCCGAATCTGCGCGGAGGCGGTGAATATGGTCAGAAATGGCATGATGGCGGTAGACAGCTCAATAAATTGAATGTATTTAACGATTTTATTGCCGCGGCACATTATCTTCAGGAGAATGGTTATACATCACCCGAGTATACTGCTTTATCGGGGGGCTCCAATGGTGGCTTGCTTGTTGGGGCAACAATGACAATAGATCCCAAAGTAGCCAAGGTCGCACTGCCTGAGGTTGGTGTTTTGGACATGTTGCGTTATCATACCTTCACAGCTGGTGCAGGTTGGTCCTATGATTATGGTACGGTCAGTGATAGCAAAGAAATGTTTGATTATCTGAAAGCATATTCTCCGGTGCATAATGTGAAATCTGGGGTTTGTTACCCTGCGACGATGGTCTTTACCGGAGATCATGATGATCGGGTGGTACCGGCGCACTCCTATAAGTTTGCTTCCGAACTGCAGGCAAAGCAAGCTTGTGATAACCCCGTATTGATTCGTATTGAGACAAAAGCTGGCCACGGTGCGGGACGGTCAACAGAAGTTCTGATCAATAGTACAGTTGATAAATATGCTTTCGCGCTCTGGAATATGGGTATTAAAGAGTTAAAGTAAGTAGACAGTTTTCCAATGCTCAATGCATTATCTTTTGGTTCAAAGCACTGTCTGTAGAGCAATAAATAAAAAAGCCGCGATCAAGTTATTGACCGCGGCTTTTTTATTCATCGACGATTAGAATATCTTCTTATTGCCAAGTCTTTTCACCTTTTTTCATTTTTTGTAAGGTCGCTACATACTCTTCTTTTTGGGTAGCATCTGTGATCAGTGAAATTGCTTTTTCTTGCGTTTTAATAGCTTTTTCTTTTTCTCCAAGGCGATACAATATGTTTGCAAAAGTGTCTAGATACATCGGCGCATCCTTTTCTTTCTCATTGGACAATTTACTCCATTCCGCTGCTGCTTTTAAACAGGCAGGATCATTGCAGTTTTCAAAAATAGACCAAGCCATGTTGTTCAATTCCGCTGCTGTGATGGTCGCCCCGTATTTTGCAATATATTTATTGAAGCTATCTCTTAAGCCCGGGTAATTTTTGGTATAACCGTAATAACGTGGTTGCATTTCGAGACTTGCTTTTTCTGTATTGACAGTTGGATATTTTTGCGCCAATTCTTTTTCTATGCTTGCGAAATCAACCGTTTCCTTTGCACGGATTTTGGTATTTACGACGTTGCCAACCAACAGCTGGGACAAGAAGTCATTTGCTTTTACTTTTTCACTAACGGCGTCAAATTTAGCAGGGTTATCTTTGATTAAATTAAAAGCCTTAGAATCGACAACATTAGCCGCCGAAAGTAATAAACTGATATTCTCCTTTGTAAAGATTTGATCTGTAGTCAAGGACGCTAATACGACTCCTTCCGCTTTTGCCTGTGTCTCTTGATCATAAGCTTCTTTGGCTGCCATAGCCATACTTTTGGCAATGTTTACATTAGTTGGTTCGGCATTAAATTTTGCTAATAGCGTTTCATATTGTGTATTTGGATCAAGTGATTTTTGTGCTTTCGCTATAAAATCGTCCGCTTCACCGCCACCAACGATACGATGCACAAGGGTACCTTTTGAATCAAAGATCAGAAAAGTTGGGTATGCCCTAACTTTATAATCTTTGGCAAAACGGTCGGCCTCTTCGTACCATGATTTTACATCTTCACTATCATTCTTGGTTTTATCCATCTGAATTTTTGCATTGATAAACTTTGAATTGAAGAAATCACCTACTTTAGCTTGTGGGAAGATAGTACTCGACATATATTTACAAGGACCACACCAGGTTGTAAAACAGTCTACAAAAATGAATTTGTTTTCTTTAGCCGCTTTTTCTTTAATCTGACTCCAGTTGAGCCCATGCTCAAATTTGACCCCCTCGCTTTGCGCAAACAGTAGGGTCGGAATTAGAAATAGCATTAAAATCAATTTTTTCATAATGTTGGTATTTTAGATTTTTAATTTAATCGTTCGCATTGGTCGGGATAAGGTTAGTTCTCCCAAGTTTTTATTCCTTTCATCATTTTGTCCAGTGTTTCTTGATAGATAGGACGATCGTCCTCACTGGCCATTTCAATAGCTTTGTTTTGCCACTTTATGGCTTTTTCTTTTTCTCCTTTCTTATAGAGTAGGTTTGCATAGGTATCCAAGAATGCACTACTTGGATCTTCAATGATGGATTTCTTGCTCCAGCTTAACGCGGATTCAATACATGCAGCATCGCTACTATTGTTAAAAATAGTCCAGGCAAAGGTATTTAATTGGTGTGGAGTAAAATCTTCTGACGAAAGGTAATCATTAATCGTATTCTTCATGGCTACATAATTCTTCACCTGAAGGTAGTAGTGTGCTTTTATCTTCTTGAACATCGGAACGAAATCGATGTCTGGATATTTTGCAGCAAGTTCATTTTGATAACTATCCCAGTTGGGTTCATGTTTGGCATCTATTTTAATCTGAAATAATTCGTTGACGACAACATTTGCCAGTGTGCGGTTAGCAATACCCGGTGACTCTAATAGAATATCAATTTTCTCTTTATTGTTGCGAATAAGATTGAAAGCTTTTGAATTGGTGAATTTGGCAGCCGCCAATAAAATATGGACATTTTCTTTTTTGAATAGTTCATCCGTGCCCAATGAATTTGCTAAGGTATTTTCTGCCTTTCGTGCTGTATTTTCATCGTAAGCGATATTTGCTGCTTTCAGCATCTGCTTGGCTGTGTAAATATCTTGAGGTCTTTTCTCGAATTTTTTTAACAGCGTGTAATACTGTGTTTCGGGATAAAGGCCATCCATCACATGACCGACAAATTCGGGAGCGTCACTTGCACCGACAATCCGGTGTACCGCTTGCCCATTGGGATTAAAGATAAGAAATGTGGGAAAGGATTGAATATTGTATTCATTGGAAATAGCACGCGCATCGGCATACCATTTTTTGACATTGGCATTGTCGGACTCTGTGGAATCCATTTGTACCCTAACACTAATGAAGTTCTGATTAATTGGCTGCCCCACCTGCTCTAAGGGAAAGATCTCATTGCTCATATATTGGCATGGGCCACACCAGGTTGCAAATAGCTCTACGAAGATAAACTTGTTCTCAGCTTGTGCCCGCTCCTTTATTTGTTTCCAACTCAACCCTTCTACAAATTTCACACCCTTGGTCTGGGCCTGAGCCAAATTCCCGAATAAAATTGTAAGGCATAATGCGATTATACTTCTCATACTCACTCAACAAAAGATTCATAATTATGTTTAAGTTATTAAATTAATCTGAAAACAAAAACACCTCTGAAGTATTAATTTCAGAGGTGTTTTCGTGGACTGATAAATCGCTTATTTGATATTTATCTTCGATTTTAAATCTTTTGTTAGACCGTCTTTATGTAACATCAAAGAAGTTGTTTTATAACGTACAAATTCTTTTGACGCATATAAATAACCATGATAGTCATTTGTTGTGCCCCAAGAGTTTTTAACGATGTAATACTCTTTTCCGTTTTGATCTTTTACAAGACCTACGATATGCATGCCGTGGTCATCTGTAGTTTGCCAGTTGTCGAAAGCTTTTTGTCTTTCTTCCGCTGTTACTTTTAACTCTGGTTTAGGACCAACAAACATTGTTGACTTTTCCTGATCTGTCATTTCCTCGAAAGGTTTTTCTGGCACATAAGCTACACCGTTTTTCCAAGAGAAGCCTTTTTCTGATACGTCAGTTGCCCAAGCTACAGTATAACCCTTTTGTAACGCATTGTCAATGATGTCCGTTAAATCGTTCATCTTAACATTATAGAAACGGTCGAATGACCAGTTGTCAGGAATCAACAATACGAATTGGCTATAGTATGGATGGTCAGTTACCGAAGCAATACCAACGTAATCATCCGGATTGATACCGATTACCTGATCTGCAAAAGTGCGTGGTGTATAAGATTTACCGTTGTAATCAAATTTCTCAGGTACTTCTCCAAGATAAGAATCCATCGCTGCGGTATATGCTTTCTCCCAGTTTGGCGTTAATGTTTTGCCTTTTACTACTGCTCCTAACATCGCATCCAACATATTTGTCATTTCACCAAAGTTGTTACGTGTAGTGCCGTAGTGAAGACCTGTGTAAGCAGATTGCGGCATTGTACCGTATTTACGGAATGAGTTCAAAACATCATGGAATTGACCACCTTCACCCAATGATAATCCACCATGAAGGCGTACATAAGTACGAGCTTTGTCTAAGTACGTATTGCGCGCAGTATAAATTTGGGAGATCTCAATTGGTTTTTTACCCATACGGATCATCTCTGACTCCAGGAAAGAATTACCTGAATAAGACCAACAAGTACCTGATGAACCTTGGTTTTTGATGGATGTATTACCTAGATTGATAACTTCAGTAAATGTAAATCCAGATTTGCTATTGTCATTTTGATTTGCTTTTAGTGCATTGATCAAATTGTCCTGTGCTTGTACTTGGAACGAAGCTGCGAAAAGTGAAGCAGCTAGTACAATCGTTTTATTCCAATTCATTGTTAGTATTTTGTTAATTTAGTGTGGTGCTAAATTAAATAAATTAAATTTAGTAAGGTAAATTCCTATGTAAAATAATTGTTCTTAAAAATCTACTATTTTTTTGCTAATCTTTTGTTGGAGAATAGGATATATAAGAAATGTTAACATCAAATAGAAATGGTCAGAAATTTCTTTCTGACCATGGTGTTTTGTATCGCTTATAATTTAGCGCTGATTACCGGTGTTTTTTGTCGAACGATGACCACCGGTAGCTTTTCAATAATCGCTTAATCGGCCGGTGAAGGCTTTTTTGGAAAAAGCAGCGAAGCAATGATACTCAATGCAAGTATGCTGACAATAACAATCAATGAATGTGTTGTTGTAAAACCTACTTCGGCCAACCAGTGATGCAGCAGCATCTTTAGACCAATGAAGACCAGCAAAAATGCTAAACCGACTTTGAGGTATTGGAATTTGTGGATAATATTGACCAAAAGGAAAAACATAGACCGCAATCCAAGTATGGCAAAAATATTGGAGAAAAATACAACATAGGCATCTTTGGTAACCGAGAAAATTGCAGGGATAGAATCCACAGCAAAAATCAAATCCGTAAATTCTATGACCAGTAATACAAGAAATAGTGGCGTCATATATTTCACTCCGTTCTCTACATGGAAGAAGTGCCCGCCATCTAATTTTGGTGTTACCTTAAAGTATCGGGAAGCGAATTTAACAACTGGGTGGTTCTGTGGATCTACTTCTTCTTCCTGGTTGCGGTTGATAAACATTTTTACACCTGTAAAGACCAGAAAAGCACCAAAAACATATAGAATCCAGCCGAATTTAGCAATCAGGGTAGCGCCAAGGAAGATAAATAAGAAACGCATAATGATTGCGCCCAAAATCCCCCATACCAAAACTTTATGGTAATAGCGCTCCGGAATACCAAAAGAAGTGAATAATAATACCATCACAAAGATATTATCTACGGATAAGGCATATTCCACAACATAACCGGTGAGATATTCCAGGCCAAGATTTTTGTTGTAGAGCTCGAGACTCGCCGCTAAATCACCCGGAATGATTTTAATATCGTGGTGGTGTTTGGTAATGATTTCCTGAAGGTGGTCTAAGTCATGGATGTTGTGTAGTTCAAATCCATAGTGACGAAGAAGCCAATAGAAACCCAATGAGAATAAGACCCAGATGGCGCTCATGATGCTAGCCATCTTTAGGCTAACAGGTTTGTCGCCTTTGGAGAATAAGCCTAGATCTATTGCTAGCATAAGTGCAATAAAGATGAGGAATCCGCCAAAAAACATTAATTCGTGACTCATTTTATTTTTTTCTTTCTGTTGTATATTTTACCAGCTGCTCCAACCCCGCTTTGTATTCACTGTCGGGAAAGTCTTCCAAAATCCGGAAAGCGTCTTGTTGGTATTCCAGCATCTTATTTGTAGCGTATTCGAGCCCTCCGCTCTGGCGGACAAAGGCAATGACTTCGGCCACTTTGTGTGCATCCTCATTATGGTTTTTAATCAAATTAATGATCCTACGCTTTTCACTTGAAGTTACTTGATTCAAGGCATAGATTAGCGGTAAGGTCATTTTCTTCTCTTTGATGTCATTGCCGAGCGGTTTGCCGACATCATCTAACCCAAAGTCGAATAAATCGTCCTTAATTTGAAATGCAATTCCGATTTTTTCACCAAATTGATGGAGCTTATCTATTGTTTCCTGATCTGCATTGGAAGAAGCCGATCCACAGGCACAGCAAGACGCAATCAGCGACGCTGTTTTCTTCCGTATGACCTCAAAATAAATAGATTCTTCAATATCCAGTTTACGGGCCTTTTCGATTTGAAGCAATTCACCTTCGCTCATCTGATCCACAGCTTCCGATACAATTTTTAACAAGTGATAATCCTGATGTTTTACAGAAAGGAGCAGGCCTCTAGACAGGAGAAAATCACCCACCAAAACAGCTATTTTATTTTTCCATAATGCATTGATGGAGAAAAAACCTCTGCGTTCATAGGAATTGTCCACCACATCATCATGTACGAGTGAGGCGGTATGCAACAATTCTACGAGAGCAGCTCCTCGGTAAGTGGACTCATTAATTCCGTTGCATATACCAGCAGAAAAGAACACAAACATAGGCCGCATTTGTTTGCCTTTACGTTTGATCAGGTATTGTGTAATACGATCCAACAAGGGGACGGAGCTTTTCATTGAAGCTTTGAATTTTTTTTCAAAAGCCTCAAGTTCGTGGGCAATAGGGCGTTGGATCTCTCTTAATTTTGACATGAATTGGGGTGAAATACCAAAATAGTTAAAGCTTAAAGATAGTGATTTTGTTACAACTCTTCGACTGCTTTCTCAAGATTTTTGTACCATTCTTCACCATAGGTGCGGATGAGAGGATCCTTTAAAAATTTAAATACAGGTACCTGTAATTCTTTGCCAAATGAGCATGCATCTTTACAGATATGCCAACGGTCATAGTGAAGTACGTCGAATTCGGGATAATGTGTTGTCCTGATAGGATAGAGGTGACACGACACGGGTTTGCGCCAATGGACTTCGCCAAGTTCGTACGCCTTTTCGATAGCGCATTTTGTAATGCCATTTTCCCAGGTCACATAGGCACATTCTTTATTCCCATCGACACAGGTGGTCGTTAGATCGCCATCAACATCGACAACATACTTCCCTTGCTCTTCAATCGCTTCAATACCTTTCTCGGTCATATAGGGTTTTACTTTGGGATAAATCTCCTCTAATATAGCCTTTTCACTCTCCAATAAAGGGGCGCCTGAATCGCCTTCAATACAACAGATTCCTTTACATTTTGATAAATTACACACAAAGTCATTGTTGATTAGATCTTCGTGCACCAATACATTTCCTACTTCAATCATTCTAATTATTTTGAGTAGCTTGCTTTTTGTCCCAATTTGTATTTTAATCCACTGGCTTCGAGTAATTCTAATGTTACCGAGCCGATGAGAATATCTACATTGGCTTTGACCGGAATACGGTTGCCATCATTGGTTACCCACAGATAAAGCTTGCTATTTTTTTTTAAAGATACGTCCCGGTTTAATCTCAGGACTGAATTTGAGACATTCTAAAGTGCCTAATTCTGTTTTTATTTTTTCTATTCCAATATATTGTATGCCTAAGGTGGCAATCTCATCATTCAAAAAATAAGTCAGCTTAAAAGATTCTCCTGGTTTAACAGTCGACAGATCTAGATTACGGGCAAAATAATAGGAAGAAAGCAAGTCGAAAGTCTGATCTACCTTCGAGTTGAAAGTCCCTTTATTACCTACAACACTATTTGTCTCCTGGTTGAAGCGTACCTTATCATTCCGTCTATATCCTCCTTCACGAATGTTCTCTGTATAATAATACGGTAAAAATGTTTTGCTGTTGATATACGAGTTGTATTCATTTCTTACGGTATATATCGCAAAGGCGCCAGCTGTTTTGCCGGCAGCATATAGATGAAAGGAAGGGTTTCCAGCTCCGTCCTTGGTATCCTCAACGGTTAATGTCCCTGTTGCGGCTGAAATAAAGCCATAACGGAGTTTATATTTTAATTTCTCACCACCTTTAAATGCCGATTCTTTTAAATGCGGTAAATCTTGAGCGAAAGCAGTACTTACGATAACGGATAAGTAAAGGAGCAAAGTCGATATAAGTTTCATGTACGTAAGTTTACGAAATTTGTTTGAAAAAGAAATGTTAATTTCATTCAAATAAATTTAACTTTTGGAGTTAATGAGACGTTCATGGACGATGACTTATACTTAATTCTGAGCTGATTTATTTAGGCTGTGTCCGCTTAAATACGGGGACCGTAGAACAGGGTTCACCGTACATAATACTTTTTGCAACCTTACTTAGTTTTACTGTAAACTGTACAAATGTAGACTCTGGAATAAAAGTATCGCCACAACCTTTCACAACGACACGTTGATCCCGAAATTGTTCCATGTCGATCTGTTCAATTGCCGCAGCATACTGAATGCGTAATAACTCTTCTGAATCCCCAAAAATAACTGTCGTTGCATAGGGCTCCAATTTGTTGGCCAATAACATATAAGCCCAAGTCGGAACAATGGCATCGGCAGTACACGTAATGGCGACATGTTTACCCGCGTATTGCGACCAGTCGTGTGTCTTAATGAACTCGCGGAAGTCCTTTTCTTTAAGAATCAAGCCATGGAAGAGATTATCCTTAATATCATATACTACATTGTCTGCCTTAGGATGGTAGTTGGCCAAGTCAACTGTGACTAACCCACTTTGCGCAACTTTGTTGACAATATTTGTTTGAATATCCATATTTACATCAAAAAAAAGCCGGACGATAATTCGTCCGGCTACAAATTTACTTAAAAATCTTTTAAAAGAATTTCACTCTATTGTCAATGATTTCAGCTTTGTCTTGTAATGCGCGGAAAATAGATCCCCAAGCGCGTTGTGCTTTTGCTGCAAGCATTTGTTTCTTTTGTCCGTTGATATCCGAAATGGCGGCAGGATTGGTAAAACCATTTACTTGTACAACATATACACCTGTATTACCTTCAATAGCTTTGGAAGGTTTGTTTGGCTGTAGTCCAAAAACAGTACCAACTACTTTGTTTTCTAATGCAACACCAGGGATAACTGGATTTGCGAAGACAACATTTTCAACGTGAATAGCTGCTTTACCAACTTTTTGTGCAACTTGATCAATAGAAGATGTACCTGCTAAAGCCTTGTCAAATTTATCTTTCAAGATTTTAGCTTTAACCATATTTCTTACTGCAGGTTCAATATCTTTCTTAACAGCATCCAAGGAAAGGGTTCCTTTAGGCTGTATGTCGACCAAGCTTGCTAAGATATAAGAGGTTTCAGTCTCAAATACTTTGTCTGAAATCTCACCTTTTTTAGCTTCGAAAGCCCATTTGATTAAATCACGCGGAGCTTCGGCACCATCTAGTACATTGTCCATCGCTGTTACGCGTGAGGCTGTTTTTGCTTCTAGACCAAGTTTTTTCGCTTCCTGAGCAAAGTTCTGTGCTGTAGCTGCAGATAAGAATGCTGTCGCTTTGCTATGCGCATTGTTCAACGTTTCTTTCCCACTGTTGATCACTTTGTCAATGATGGCAACTTTAGCATATTTTGAACTACCTGATTGTTTCTCAATTTTAATGACATGGACACCATATTGTGATTTTACAACTTTGATATCGCCTGTTTTACTTTCGAAGATGGCTGTCTCAAGATCTGGTGCCATACGGCCTCTTGTTAAAGTACCCAGCTCTCCACCATTCGTTTTGCTCTCTGGATCTTTGCTGAACTGAACGGCCAATGCTGCGAAATTGTCTCCTTTTTGAATCAAACCTTTGATAGAATCTGCTTTCGCCAATGCTTTATCCATTCCACCTTCGGCAGCAGGATCCAATAGGATGTGTGATGCTTTCACAGAGTCAGGGCTTACGATCGTCGAAACAACTTTTGCGATTTCAAATGCATTGTTGTTTAAGAAAGGTCCAACTGTTGTTCCGGCAGCGACATTGAATACAACTGAATCCAAAGAAGGACTCAACTGTCCTTTTTTCACATAAGTAAACGGAAATTTGTTGTCTGAATTGATCGAAGCAAATAACGAGTCATCTTTAGCAACGATTAAATCTTGTTTCAATTTGTTGATCGTCTCTTTTACGGCCAATGAATCTTTCGCAAGAGGTTTTGCATCCACCATTACGTATTGAATCGCACGTGTTTCCTCTTGTGTTTTGAACATGTTTTTATGTTCATTATAATATTCTTGGTAATCTGCATCAGTCAATTTAGCATCAGCATCTTTAACAGAAGCGTAATCTAAAAGAATGTATTTGAAGTCTGCAAGTTTATTACGCTCTTGGTATTCTTCGTTTGCTTCCAAAGAAGTAACATATACGCTATTGGAAAGCAATTCGCCATATTTGCTGCTTAAACGCTCATCTCTAACGCCTTTCAGTAGTTCTTCCCATTGTTCAGCCACTTGCTGGTTACCTGATGTGTTCATTTGGGTGATAAAAGCACGCAGTTGACTCGGGTCAAATTGTCCTGTTTGTGGGTTGGTGAAGGCTTGAACGATTTGAGGCGAAGGGTTGTTACCTTGCACTAAATCATTTAATTCGTCTTTACCGACAGTCAAACCGATTTTTTCAATTTCCTTTTTCAAGATCTCTCTTGACAAAAATTGATTCCATACTTGTTGAACAGCGTAGGTCCGCATTTGAGGGGTGACTGCACCGCCCATTTGTTGTTTGAACATTTCCTCTGTTTGTTCAACTTGCTTACTGAACGCAGGATATTCAATTTCAGTTCCGTTGACTTCCCCTACACGATTTTGATGTCTCGCCCAAAAAGGAGCTCCCCCTCGAACGACATCGCCTAGTAAAAATGCTAAAATTGCGATAGCCATAGCCGCGGTCAAGATGACACCAGCTTTGTTACGCAAAAAGCCCATTAATCCCATAGTCTGCTTATTGTGTTTATATTGTGTAAATACTTGTATTTCGTTAATTTATGCATAGCATAGCAAAATGCGGTGCAAGATACAATTTTTATAAAAAAAAACGGAATATTTTCCTGAATGTAGCAAAACAAATTTGAAAACTATTTGTATAAAGTGGAGTTTTTTGTTCTCTTTTAGTTCAAATGATTCGTTTTGAATAACTTAATCGTATAAATAAACAGTCTGGAGCCATTGTATCAGATCCATGGCTGCTTTTAAACCAAACCGGAATCTGGTTTATGGCCCACGATGAGCTATTTACCTAACGAAGGGAAGAGGTTGTTGTTGGTAATGACCGTATACCCAGTTGCATTGGCTATATTGACATGTTTAAAATCTTTGTCCGAAGTAAATGATGAACCTTGTAAGTTACCGCGATTATCTCGAAAGAATGCCGTAATGGGAACATGATTATAAAAGGTCATGTTGCTGTTGCTATCGGCCTTACTTTCGTCGTAGATAATCTCTTCTGTTTTGATGACAGAACCGTCAGCCATCGTTACCACCACATTTTTTGTAAAGGTGGTCGTCTTTTCTTTTTCCCTTCGGATGGCGTGGTCGGAAGTGATTCGCTGAGTTTCCTTTAAATTGTCATCGTAAAAGATGATTTTTATGCTTTTTGGAAATTCGTATACTTCGGTGCTATCGTGTTTGATACGCATTTCGGGCGCTGTGAGATTCGCTTTTACCCGTGTGGAATCGCTATAGATAATATCGACATGACGTGAAATGTCGACCGCCTCTTCCTTTTTCATGTTGGCAAGGCGATCCACCTCTTTGAGATCCGGTTCGCAAGAGGTCAATGAGAGCGCCCCTAGTAAAGATAATATTACTAGGGGCGATATATTTTGGAATATGGATGAAGCAAATGCCTTGCGTACCATCGTATTAATTAATCTAAAGGAGGTTTTCTAAACCAGCGGTCATTTAGGGTAAAGCCGATATTAAAGTTAATATAACGTTCACGTAGGAGGCTATTGCTAATTTTACCCATTTGGCCAAATTCTGCAGAGAAATTTATTTTAGAGAAGGCCCCTGAAAATTGATTTCTTGCCAATGGCAAACCTACGCCTACAGTAACCGCCATATCGTTGATATTTTGGTCGCTTAAGAAATATTGTGTTTTATTATACCTAAAACCAACTCTATAGTCTACTTGGTTTAAATATTTGAGCGAAGTAACATCTGGTGTTATCTGACCACCAATGGCTACGCCATAATTCTTCCGTAGTTCGTTTTCACCCGCTCTTGTCTGAAATCTTGACCAATCGGCATATTTAAAATCGGCCCCTACCAACCAGCGGTTATTACGTGCAAGGGTAATACCTACATTGTGTTTCAACGGAAGCGTCAAATGCCTGCTGCTACGGCCAGAAACATAGGTACTATCCAAAGGAATGTTTTGATTGTCTGGATCCGTTGAAGGTGTAATTCTTGTATTAAAAATTGTTGTTCTTTCTTTGATGTCATTATTTAGCGATCCTGAATAACCAACGATCAACGAATATTCTCTATTTAAAGGTTGTTCGTACTGTAATCCATAATCAAAGATAATTCCTTGGATTTCGCGCTTATTTTGTTGTTGCGTATTTAATGCTCCGGATGTAGGCAAAAACTCTACACGGCTATAATCATTTAAGGTTCCAAATAGATAAGACATATTGGCACCAATACTCAGACCTTTTACAATGCGTACACCCCAACCCGCATAGGCTTTAGTTAAACCACCTTCGCCCGTGAATACTTTCGTATAGGGATCAGAATTGACTGTTCCACTTGAAGATGTCCGATAGCCTATATCTGAGTAGGGAAGGATACCCAAGCTGATACCGCCAAATCGTTTCATTGGGAAAGTCATCGTGATGTGGCTAAAGGCAAAGTCAGCAGTATTATCGGATCTGGTCGTCGAATTTAACTGCGTGTAATTCCCGTATAAACCAGCATCAAAGGTTGTAAACTGTGTTGCAGAATAAGATGCAGGGTTGCTTGGGTTGGTATTGTATACACCATTAATTCTCCGAATAGCGGTATTGACACCTCCCATGCCTCTATATTGTGGCAATAAATCTTCACGCATCTGACCAAGTCCAAATTGAGAATAAGGTGATGCGGATGTCGTTTTTTGTGCAAATGCGGTAGTAGAACTAGCTAAAATTCCACCTGCTAACAACAGTTGGAGTGATTTATTTCTTAGAGAGCTTGTAAAGCGTTTCTGCATGGTCAATCTATAAAATTGAGAAACTAATGTTTATTTAGTTTTAGTGAAATTTTCGAGTTATCTGACTCTTATATTAAATGTTCTTTGCTTTTAATCGCATACAAAACTATTCAATTTTTGCGAGCTTGTTAAGCCGATTTTGTTAAAAAAGGTTAAACACTTATTGTACAGTAGTTTAGAAAAACTGAAAGTAGATTATGGTAAGTGTTATGATGGCGTATACGACTTCAAAAAACCATTTCTTTTTGGCATAGGTGAAATAATAAGCCATATAAATAGCGATAGAAGGGGCACAAAGTAAAAAATGGGCCTCCGTTAGTTTTTTATTCCAATAAAACGAGACGATCGCTAGGCATAACATAAAAAACAACAGTTGAAATGACTTGCGAATATGCACGACACTTTTGAAAAAATTGTCTTTCAATACCAATAGGAAGAGTATTAACGTAAAGATTACCGGGACGAGTACCAGATAATCGACTAATTGAATGCGAATAGCAGTAGGGAATTTGTAGGTAAACGGCAGCCAAATGGTATAAAATTGCTGCATTTTACCCATCCATAGATAGATAACCGCTAAGATGAAATAAACTGTTGCCAGGCCAAGTAAAGGGGTGATCCACTCACGCCAATTGAAGGGCCTAAAAATGAGTAGGCCTATCCACAATAGGAAGAACATACTCAGAAACGGGAAGTAGATCAGACTTCCTATACCTACAATCATACCGAGATCAAACATTTCGGCTTTAACATCTGTCTGCCGATAGAGGGAGAGCAACTTGCTTAACATCCATATCGAAATAAAATTACAGATCAGGGTCGGGGACAGTACCAAAAATGGTAAAAACAAGCTGGCCAGTGTCATATACATCAAAGCCACCAAGAAACTGGGTTTGCCCAGCAGGTTAAAATGGCTGGTGATGCGATTGAGTATCGTTGCTTGAAAAATCGTCAAGATCAGTGTGATAAAAACATTGGTCGAAGGAGAGAGGTTGATTAAGTTATTTTCTCCTAAAAGATTCCCCAAGGCAGGTTCAAAGATTACAGAATCAAGTTTGTCCGGAAGGTGAAGAAATATGCCTAAACATAAAACAAAACCCACGAGGGATAGAAATAAAATATTGATGGGTGAATAATTTCTAAACTGACTTATAATCATTGTATGCGATCAATAAAATGCTATTTATTCTTTTTTTCCAATTTGCTGATACGGCGATCGAGCAAGAAAAGGAAGAAAGCCAAACCTAAAAAAATGACCAACATGACCAATACAACAACGTAGATTTTACCTTCGCTACGCAATCCAGTCGCCATCTCGACATCATCTTGTGCAAATGTGCTCAAAGTCGATAAGAGTAGTAAGGCGATTGACAATGTTATTTTTTTCATTTGTTTAAAATATTATTCGTGTCGTTTTCATTGTTATACATGACTCGATACACGCTATTTGATTTATGTAATATCCTGTTTTTTATTTATTCGGCATTACCCGATTTCTCTATGATAGAAATAGAGGATTGTATTAGCCGTTCAATTCTATGCGTTCAAATCTTTCTTTTCGAGCAAACGTACTCTATAGCGGAGTGAACAGATCCAAGCTGCAATCATTGGCCAGCCAATCATTGCTGCATAAAATGTAGGACGTAGCTCGCTGCTCATTTTTAAATCGCCAAAGGCAGAGTTTCCACCACTTCCGGGGTGAAGAGAGTCTGTCATCTTTGGTAGAATATAAAGTAGCACGATGATAATTGGAAATGCAAAGATATTGTACACCGCAGATATTTTTGCTCTTTTTTGCTCTTCTTCCAGCGCATTACGGAGTACCAGATAGGCCAGATACATCAGTGTTGCTATTGCAGAGCCATTAAGCTTCGGATCGTTTGGCCAGGGTTCTCCCCAGGTGATGTTTGCCCAAAGCATGCCTGTCGCAAGTCCAAGAAAACAAAATGTTATTCCGGTATTGACAGCTTCAATGGCCATTAAATCATACTCCTGTTTGCCCGTATTGAGGTATTTAATACTGTAAATAACGGAAACCAGGTACATAACGAACATGGCAGACCACATTGGGACATGAAAATAGACATTTCGTATGCTTTCGTGAAGGATGAATAGGCGGGGAACAGGTCCTAAAAGACCATTGATAATGACTGCACAGATAATCATTACCGCTAATATTTTCCACCATTTTTTTCTCATGGATAAATTGAATTTAGTTTGTTCTCAATTCTGACACTTAATCTCGCCAAAGGTACGGAAATAACAACAAAGAAATAGTGATGGTGATTACATTAATTGCAAGTAATACGATTATTTCTTTGCTGCTGGAAGCCCTTTCCAGGCCTTCTATTGCATTGCGGGACAGCTTGATTAATACGATTAACAGCGGGATAATGGCGGGGAAACTCAAGATGGCCATTAGGGTGCTATTGTTGCCTGCTTTGGAGCTGATCCCCGAGATCATGGTAAAAACAGTAGCAAAACTTATGCTGCCCAAGATGACCGAAATGAAGTAAAGGGTTGGATCACCGACAGGGTTCCTGAATATTGTCGAATAGACAAAATAGGCAATGACCGCCAGCAGAGTCATCATCATCATATTGTAAATGACTTTCGCTAAAATGATTGCTCTAGGGTCGATCAGTGAATAATAGTAAAGTTGCCGGTTTGGGTTTTCTTGGACGAAGCTTTTGTTGATTGCATTGATCGAAGCGAAGAGCATAATGATCCAGAATAATGCATTCCAAGTAGCCGTATCAACTGATTTGAACGCTTGATAGCAAACGAAAACAGTTGATACGACATATAGTAGAATTCCGTTAATAGCATATTTTGAACGCCATTCCAGAATGATGTCTTTAAGAATTAAAGTTTTTACCTGTTGCAGCAAAGTCATATGCAGCAAAGATACAAATGTATTTTGACCACGAGAGTGACCAAAACCATCAATTCTTAAAAAAGCTGTTTTTTTACTTATGCGTTAGAAATTTTGGACTTTGCAGCATCAGTTGTATTGTCGATTTTGCTTGCCAAATTTTGAGCGGCATTATTGGCGTGGTCCAAAGCTTCTCTGCCGGCTTCTTTTGCTTTGTTTTTCAGTGCATCTGCATCATCTGAAGCTCTGCTGAACGCTGCTTGTGCCTTTGATTTCAAATGGTCTAGTTCAGCCGAAGCTCTGTTGGCTAGTTTTTGTGCCTTTTTAGCTTCTTTTTTTGAAAGATCTTTCAATGACTTAGTTAAGCTTTTAATGCCATCATTTGCACGATCTAATTGTTTTTTTCCATCATCAGTTCCTAAAAGATACCATGCAGCAGCTCCCGCAGCTAATCCTACCAAAGCAAATGCCACTAATCCATTTTTGCTATTTTTCATAATTCTTCTATTTTGTTATATATTCAAATGATAATCAAGTATGATACCAAATGAACAATCACAGGGTGAATTTGTTTAAAAAGAATCAATAATTAACAAAATTTTACATATCAATTTTCTGCTGCTTTGACTGCAGATTATACAGATGCTGATAGAGACCGCTTTCTTTTTGGAGCAGTTCAAAGTGAGTACCGCTTTCAGATACGATTCCATTTTCGACAACGATAATTTTATCGGCATCAACAATGGTCGATAGTCGGTGTGCAATAATGATCGAGGTGCGTCCACGCATTAATTCTTCCAATGCATCCTGTACCTGTCTTTCTGACTCTGAGTCTAAGGAAGAGGTGGCTTCGTCCAGAATAAGAATTGCAGGGTCTTTTAACAGTGCACGGGCAATGGCAATGCGCTGGCGCTGACCACCGGAGAGTTTAACGCCACGTTCACCAACAATGGTGTCATAGCCTTCAGGGAAATTTAAAATAAATTGATGCGCGTTGGCACGTCTCGCAGCTGCTATAATTTCATCTTCTGTAGCCTCGAGCTTACCATAAGCTATATTTTCACGAATTGTCCCGCCAAATAACAAAACATCCTGTGGTACGATAGCGACCTGGTTGCGGATATCACAAAGCTCAAAATCGGATGCCGGCCTGTCGTCGTAACTTACTTCCCCTTTTTTTGCTGTGTAGAATTGTAGAATCAATGAAGCTATTGTTGATTTTCCAGTTCCACTTGGGCCAACTATGGCGATTTTATCACCCGCATTGGCTGTAAAGTTGATGTCTTTCAGGATTTCAATATCGGGACGGCTTGGATAGGCAAAGGAAACATGATTGAAGCTTAGTTTACCAGTCATGGTTTTGTGGACTTCCTTGCAAGTAGGTTTCACATTGAGATTTTCTTGTGGCTCATCCAAAATTTCCAAAATACGTTCACTCGCTCCCAAAGAGCGTTGGATATTGGCATATAGCTCAGGAAAACTGCCCATAGAACCTGCTACAAACATCGAATATAGAATATAGGTCGTTAGGTCGCCTACTGTCATTTCATGGATAGAAACTAATGCTGCTCCATACCAGATAACTGCGATCACTGCACCGAAAATACAGAAGATAATAAAAGAGGCAAAAGCACCTCGGAAGGTAGCTCCTTTGACCGCTAATTTCACGACTGAATCCATCTGATTACTGTAACGGTTGAATTCGAAATATTCATTCACAAAGGCTTTTACGTTGCTTATCCCCAACAATGTTTCCTGAACAATACTATTTGACTCGGCCATTTTATCCTGTGCCTGTCTGGACAATTCGCGGATGAATTTTCCGAAAATAATAGCAGCCACAACAATGATCGGTAAAATACAAAGGTTCATGAGCGCGAGTTTGGGGGATACCCAAACCAAAAGAAATACACCGAAACAAAGACTAATCAACTGTCTTAAGATTTCAGCCAATGTTGTTGTTAACGTATCCTGAATCTGTGAAAGGTCTGCAGACAAGCGGCTGTTTAATTCGCCAACACGGCGATTGGCGAAAAATTCGATTGGTAATGAAATGAGTTTGAGGTAGGTGTCCTTGCGTAATGCGGATAGTGTACGTTCAGCAATCTCAACAAAGATTCGTATACGAAAAAAAGAGACGACTGATAGAAAAGACAGAATAATAAAGGCAATTCCACCAATATAATAGACGTGTGGTGCAAGCCAGGGATAAGTTTGCTTGCCTTGCGCAGCATCAATCATGGCACCAAGCAAAGCCGGAAAGGCGAGCATGGCCAAACTGGATAATACCAAGAAAAACATGCCGACCCCAAATTTAAGCCGATAAGGTTTTAAATAGGTCATCAATTTAGATGCTCTCAATAGGAGCTCCTTATTCAATTTTGGTTTTGGTAGATCTTCTTCTTGTTTATTACCGCTGTTGAATCCTCTTGCCATATCCGCTACTTCAAATTTTGTTGCGAGGACAAATGTAAAGAGATTAAAAATATATTGCTATCATACTTTAGTCAATTTTTGAATAGAATCGTACTTTTTCTGATTTAAACAGCTGTTTTAAGTAGCTTTTCGTTGTGCAAATGCTTATTGCTGTGATGCTTTATCCTAAATTTTGTTGTTTCGGAGCTGTTTGTTGCGCTTTAAATTTATAGAGTATATATCCTAATACGGCGATAACAAGTAAAGCGATATAGAGGAGGATGTTGCTTAGCGGTAGATTTCCGGATGTTTTCTCTCCCTGTGCCCGCAGCTTTTCGTTTTCTTTTTGAAGTTTACTTATGGTACCTATATAGGCTGATACTTGCTTGTCGTAATCTGTTGCCAATTGTTGGTATTTATCTTTTTCAAAATCTTTGATTTTCAATAGTTTTTGGGTTTCCAGGAAAATGTTGTTATCTGTGATGACGATATCTTTAAGGATATCGATGCTCTTTTGCATGTCACCTTTTGATTTGAAAAGACCAAAAAGTCCTGTTTTTTGTGTGAGGCTCGTGTCATAAGCCCCGAATTTCTGTTGACGGGCATCGAGTAGGTCATTTACACGGCTTCGTTGTACCTCAAAAGAGCTGGAGTCTGGGTTGTTTTGCGACTTGGCCTGTCCAAAGAAACAAAAAAGAACGGTGATTGGAAGAAGGAATCTTAAAAATTTCATCATGTATTTGGACGATCTATTTATCAAATGTTTAGTTTAAACTAACGTTCATGGTAAAATTTTATTTTGCCATAAAGCTACATCTACAAGTTTAGCCCTACGATCAGTTTGACCAAGGAAAAAAAATGGAGCGAAAGCACTACAGATGAATTTATGAAATTAATCTTTAAATTCTATACGAATTACATTGGAATCATCATCATGAAGTCCGAGTAGCTGGCTTGCATTGCCTTTATTGATGGCGATTTCAAGGTAGTTGGAAATACCAAATAAACAAAGTTTCTCGCCTTCTCCTACTTCGTTGTAATGCCAGGAAAGGTTGGTAATGGTTTCATTGCGTTTGAAATAAAGGACAAAATGACGTCCTTTTTGAACTTTATTGAATAGATCTTTCGAGATGTTGGTAATGGCATTGCCGAAAGCATCCACATAAATGACGTTGCCTCGGATCATGTCTTTATCAAAGATAGGCTGCAAAGTTACTTTTTCGATGAGCTGTTGCATTGAAGTTCCGATTTCTTTCAGTTTGCCTCCCTTGGCAATATGACAGGCGGATTTAGAAAGGATATCTGCGAGCGGAAAGTGAAGATACCGAAGGTCTTGCATTAAGTTGAGCTCATAGAGTTCCTGAGGTTCATTGCCATTCAGCAATAGACTGAAAATACCATTGTCGGCACCGACGAAATAATGATCGTTGTATTTCATGCCGATATATTTCGACTCTTCATGAAACAGGGTGTTAATTCCGATAATGTGTACGGTTCCTTTAGGAAAATAATGATAAGCGTTACCTAATACAAAGGCCGCCCGAGGGATATTGAATGCTGGAATTTCGTGGGTAATATCAACAATATTGGCACCGGACAGCTGCGATAAAAGACTACCTTTTAACGCGGCTTGATAAAAATCTTTGTGTCCTAAGTCTGTTGTTAATGTAATTACTGCCATTATAATCTAAATCCTAGATCGAATTGCTGTCGAATTCCCTTAAATATACCCTTAAATTTATCTAAATAGTGGACAAAATTACTATTTATCAGATGATTTATAAAGCTAATTGGATAACTTATTTTGAATCTGTCTTTTTTCGATTGATATACACAAACATAGCGAAGATTTTATGTATAATGAAATCTTTGTGCCCCTTTGTGGGCTGTCTCCATACGCTTCTAAATCATCGTCGTTTGTACGCTGTATCTTCTTGGTTGTTTCGTTAGAATACGTTAATTTTGAATAGTATTATACAGGAACGATAGTGTGTAATGGCTACAATCTAATTAATTCTAAATAGGATAAAATTTGAACGAATTACTAATTGCATTAGATGGTCTGAATTTGCCCATATTATGGGGAGCAGACAATGAGCACTTCGATTATTTGAAGAAGCAATTCCCAAAACTGCGGATTGTAGCTCGCGGAAGTGAAATGAAGGTGTTGGGAGACGCGAAGGAATTAGATCTGTTTGAGCAATCGTTTAAGGAAGTCATGGCTCATCTGGAGAAATTTAACAACATTACTTTATTGGATTTTGAAAATCTCCTTGGAGCAAGTGCAGGTTCTGCTGTTCAACAAGAAAAAGAACTTGCGGCCAAACATGCAGCCTTTGGATCCGAACCGATCGTGTATGGACCTAATGGTCTTATTGTACGTGCACGTACGGCTAACCAGCGGAAGATGGTGGATAGTATTTCGAAAAATGACATCTTATTTGCTATCGGACCGGCGGGTACAGGAAAGACCTATACGGCGGTTGCATTAGCTGTTCGAGCACTTCGAAATAAAGAAATCAAAAGGATCATTCTAACAAGACCAGCCGTAGAGGCCGGCGAAAATCTCGGTTTTTTACCTGGCGACTTAAAGGAGAAGGTAGACCCCTATTTGAGACCGCTCTACGATGCATTGGACGATATGATTCCAGCAGAGAAGCTAAAAGGTTATCTGGAAAATCGGACCATTGAGGTCGCTCCTTTAGCATTTATGCGTGGGCGAACACTTGACAACTGCTTTGTGATTCTGGACGAAGCTCAGAATGCAACGGATATGCAGCTGAAGATGTTTTTGACACGTATGGGGCCGACGGCAAAATTTATCGTTACAGGTGATATGACACAGGTAGATTTACCGAAAAAAAATCAATCTGGATTGTCTACTTCGATTCGTTTATTGGAGAATATCGAAGGAATAGACATTATCCACCTCAGCGGTGGAGATGTGGTTCGGCATAAATTGGTTCGCCGCATCCTCGAAGCGTATGGTGATATTTAATATTAAAAGACAAATCGAGCCGAGCGAGCTCTTAAATAAATGCGCTGCATTTATGAATGCCATTAAACGCAGTCATAAATGAACAATTACTTACATTTGAATTTTACTTTGAACATGAATGCTATAAAAGAAACAAATTTCAATTTCGAAAATCAGACTGCTTTTTACCGAGGAAAAGTACGTGACGTGTATACGATTGCCGATACTTATTTGGCGATGGTTGCCTCAGATCGTATTTCGGCATTTGATGTGGTACTTCCACGTCCTATACCCTATAAAGGGCAGGTGTTGAATCAAATTGCAGCCAAATTTTTAAAGGCTACGGCTGATATTATTCCAAATTGGGTCGTATCTGTTCCGGATCCAAGTGTTACTATCGGTCAAATGTGTGAGCCGTTTAAAGTAGAAATGGTTATTCGGGGTTACTTGTCGGGACACGCTTGGCGTGAATATGCTGCAGGCAAACGTGAAGTATGTGGTGAGGCATTGCCAGAAGGACTGAAAGAAAATGACAAATTGCCTGAGCCAATTATTACACCGACAACAAAGGCTGCTGTTGGACATGATGAAGATATCTCACGTGCCGATATCTTGAAAAAGGGTATCGTAAGCGAGGAAGATTATATTCAATTGGAGCAATATACCAAAGCATTGTTCCAAAGAGGTACTGAAATTGCTGCGCAAAGAGGGCTAATTTTGGTGGATACAAAATATGAGTTTGGAAAAAAAGATGGAAAAATTGTGTTGATCGATGAGATTCATACACCAGATTCTTCCCGTTATTTTTATGCAGAAGGCTATCAGGAACGCCAGGAAAAAGGTGAGTCACAAAAGCAATTGTCGAAGGAGTTTGTTCGCAAATGGTTAATTGAAAACGGCTTCCAAGGGAAAGACGGTCAGGTCGTTCCGGAGATGACCGATGAGATAGTAGCTTCCATTTCTGAACGTTATATTGAGCTATACGAACATATCGTCGGAGAGAAGTTTGTGTACCCAGATCAGGAAAACGTACTGGAACGGGTGGAAAGAAATGTGGCAAACGCCTTGAAAACGCTAAATTATTAGTACATTGTATCCTCAAACAAAGGAGATAGACTAATGAAGTATACCATTGATAAGCACGATCGCTATATTGTCATAGAACCTCATGTCGATGTGATTGACGCGGATAACGCCGCTAAACTCAAAGGGGAGTTTTTGTTGCGGAATACGATTGGACAACGGAATATTGTTTTGGATATGATCCACGTTAAGCAAACGGACGAGGTAGGTATTCGTTTAGGCGTGCTTGCCCATCGTTTATGTCAGTCTGTTGGTGGCATATTTATTTTGGTTAATCTTTGTCCAACGTTAATGGATATGGTTCGTGTATCGCATTTGGATAAATCGCTGAAAATAGCACCATCATTAAAGGTTGCGGAGGATTTAATCTTTGCGCACGAATTGGAATCTGAGTATCGGGGGACTATTGAGGATTAATATGAAGTTTGAAGTTCTGATATTGGGAAATAGCTCGGCAACGCCGATGTTTGATCGTCATCCGACTAGCCAAGTGCTGAACTTTAATGAGCAATTGTTTTTGATCGACTGTGGAGAAGGCACACAAATGCAACTCAGCCGATACGGCATCAAAAGCAATCGCATAGGACATATATTTATTAGCCATTTGCATGGGGATCATTATTTGGGCTTGGTGGGGCTGCTTTCATCGATGCACCTTGTCGGCCGAAAAAGTGATCTCCATTTGTATGGCCCGCCTGCGTTAAAGGAAATTTTAGACGTGCAGTTTTTGCATTCCGAGACTATCTTACGCTATAATCTTATTTTTCATCCGATTTCACCAGAACAGCCTGGCGTTATTTTTGAAAACAGAACATTAAAAGTAAGTGCTTTTCCATTAAAGCATCGTATTGCCTGTACCGGCTTTCGTTTTGATGAGGGACCCCGCGCGCGAACATTGTTGGGCGATGTCGTGCAGGAATTAAATATACCTACCGCCTATTTTCCGATGATCAAAAAAGGATTTGATTACGTCGATGAAACCGGTACAGTATATCGTGCAGACGACCTGAGCCTTCCTGCTCCCTTATCGCGCAGTTATGTGTATTGTTCGGATACCGTACGGACGCCAGACTATCTGCCTTATGTGCAAAAGGCTAATCTGATGTATCATGAGTCTACATTCTTACACGATATGGTTGATCGCGCAAAAGAGACGTTTCACACAACAGCGCTGGAAGCTGGAGAAATCGCCCAGGAAACGCATGCAAAGAAGTTGCTATTAGGTCATTATTCAGCTCGGTACAGAGATTTAAATCCCCTATTGGAAGAAGCGAGAACTGTATTCCCAAATACGGAGCTCTCTGTGGAAGGTAGATGGTTTTCCGTCTAGTTTTTTTTAAATTTTCTTTTATATCCCAAGGAGGAATGGGTTTAGATCAATGAAATCGATTAAATGGGAGTAATCAGTGGGGTAAAACGAATTGATACAAGCAAACTACCAGGTAGAACAAGCTGATCAAAGCAACTGAACATCCAATAGTCGCCTATGAATAATTGCTTATTATATTGCATATGATGAACAATTTATCTAAGTTTACGGCTCTAATTTTTTTATAATGGATAATCCATTCAACTTAAACAACCTACTACGGGAAAATATTAAGAAGCTCGTACCTTATTCATCCGCAAGAGATGAATTTAAAGGGGAGGCATCCATATTGATTGATGCCAATGAAAATCCTTTTGGATCCCCCTTAAACCATGATTACAACCGATATCCAGACCCTCTCCAACATCAAGTTAAAGCAAAACTTTCTAAAATAAAAGGTGTACCATCAGAGCATATCTTTTTGGGAAATGGAAGTGATGAAGCTATTGATATTTTATACCGTGCATTTTGTACCCCTGGTGTTGACAATGTCATATTAGTTCCGCCAACTTACGGGATGTATGAAGTTTCTGCGAACATCAATGATGTTGCTTTCAAAAAGGTAAACCTTACTGCTGATTACCAGCTGGATTTGGATGGTATTGCCAATGCAATAGACGCACATACTAAACTGATTTTTATCTGTTCACCAAATAATCCGACGGGAAATTCTATCCGTCGTCAGGATATTGAAACGATCTTGAATAATTTTCAGGGGCTTGTTGTTGTGGATGAGGCTTATATTAATTTTTCTGCTGTCAAGTCATTTACGCAAGAACTGGCTGAATACCCTAATCTAGTGGTATTGCAGACTTTGTCTAAAGCTTGGGGGCTGGCAGCCCTACGCCTGGGCATGGCTTTTGCCAGTAAAGAGATTATAGCTGTTTACAATAAAATAAAACCACCATACAACATTAACCAGGCTACACAAGATATTGTATTGGAAGCCTTAGATCAGGTTGATCAAGTCAATGACTGGATCAAGGAGACGGTGGCGGAGCGCGAGAAACTCGTGCGTGAATTGCTTGAACTGGACTATGTGCAGCATATTACACCTTCTGATGCCAACTTTATTTTGGTCAAGATGGAGCAGCCACGTGAAGTTTACGATTATCTAGTTCAATATGGAATTATCGTTAGAGATAGATCCAAAGTCGAATTATGTGAAGGCTGCCTACGGATCACTGTTGGAACGCCTGCAGAAAATCAAATATTGTTAGAAAAACTTAATCAAATCAATAAATAATACTATGCCTGATAACTTAAAACGTGTACTGTTTATAGACCGCGATGGAACATTAATTTTGGAACCTGAAGACGAACAAATCGATTCTTTTGCCAAATTAAAATTCTATCCTGGTGCTTTGCAGTATCTTCCACGTATCGCAAAGGAGCTGGATTTCGAATTGATCTTGGTTTCCAACCAAGATGGTTTAGGAACGTCTTCCCATCCGGAGGAGAATTTCTGGCCAGTCCATCATTTTGTGATTGATACGTTTGCAGGAGAAGGAGTAGTGTTTGCTGAGGAACATATTGATAAAACCTTTCCACACGAGAATGCGGAAACCCGAAAACCGGGAGTTGGTATGCTTGGAGCTTATTTTGATACGTCGAAATACGATTTGAGTCAATCGTTCGTCATCGGCGATCGTGTGAATGATGTTAAATTAGCACAAAACCTCGGCGCAAAGGCAATTTGGCTGCGTGCTAACGATCAATTAGGTGCTTTGGAAAACCTTGCGATAGATTCAACTGTTATAGCTTTAGAGACAACAGATTGGAAGACGGTGTATGAATTCCTTAAATTGGGTACGCGCACTGCCGAACATCATCGTAAAACCAATGAAACGGATATTTTTATTCAGTTGAATTTGGACGGTTCGGGTAAGTCTGATATCGAAACGGGATTGCCGTTTTTCGACCATATGTTGGATCAATTGGCTAGACATGGAGCACTTGATTTGACCATTAAGGCGAAAGGTGATCTTCATATCGACGAACATCATACCATCGAAGATACGGGTATCGCACTTGGTGAGGTCTTTTTGAAGGCTTTAGGGGACAAACGTGGAATTGAGCGCTATTCCTATACGTTGCCAATGGATGATTGTTTGGCTCAGGTTGCATTGGATTTTGGTGGTCGCAACTGGATTGTGTGGGATGCGGAATTTAAACGGGAGAAGATCGGCGATATGCCTACGGAAATGTTTTTCCACTTCTTTAAGTCGTTTTCAGATGCTTCACGATCGAATTTAAACATTAAAGCTGAAGGTGACAATGAGCACCATAAGATCGAAGCGATCTTCAAAGCTTTTGCTAAATCTATCAAGAAAGCGGTAAGACGCGATGCCGACCATATGCAATTGCCAAGTACAAAAGGAGTATTGTAAGATGATAGGAATTATTAATTACGGTGCGGGGAATATTTTCTCTTTGACAGCGGCACTGGATCGTGTTGGGCTTACCTATGGTATGGTCAATACCGCAGATGAGATCGATCAATACGATCGTATCATCATTCCTGGAGTGGGGCATGCTGGCGCAGCAATGGACAAACTACAGGAATCAGGATTGGTGCCTTATATCAAAAAGCTAAAAAAGCCTGTATTGGGGATTTGTGTTGGTATGCAATTACTGACGGCTTTTTCAGAAGAAGGAAATGCCGAAATGTTAAAGCTTTTTCCTTTGAAGACGTTACATTTTGATGCCGAAAAGTCGGGTAAAGTACCACATATGGGCTGGAATAGTGTTTCCGTGCCAGCAAATAGTCCTTTATTTGCACATATTGAAGATCAAACTTATTTTTATTTTGTCCACTCGTACTTTATCGAATTCGATGCGACATATACTGCGGCAAAATGTGTCTATGGACAGCCTTTTTCGGCTGCAATTTCTAAAGACAACTTCTTTGGCGTACAATTCCATCCAGAGAAATCTGGAAAAGCAGGAGAGCAGCTGTTGCTCAATTTTTCAACTATTCAAATTGATTAAAAATATTCGACTATGTATATCATTCCAGCAATAGACGTCTTGGACAAAAAAGTTGTCCGTTTGAGAGAGGGTAACTACAATGACGTTACAACGTATGCGATTAGTTTAGAAGAGCAAATCGAAACCTACCGCGCAAATGGTACGGAACTCGTCCATATCATTGATTTAAATGGTGCAAAAGGAGACTTCAGCAATCAGGCCTATTTATTTGATATCATTCAGAAGACGGATATGAAGATTCAATATGGCGGTGGTGTTAGAAGCATAGAGAAGGTTAAAGAATTGGTAGATGCGGGTGTTTATCGCGTTATTGTCGGAACACAGGCAATTACAAATCCTTCATTTTTGGAGGAACTGGCTACATTGAATGAAGGTAAAGTAAAATATGCAGACCACATTGTCATAGCGATAGACGTATTGGATGAAGTCATCAAATACTCCGGGTGGCTGGAAAGCTCTCCAATCAAATTGATCGAATATATTGATAAATGCTTGGTTTTAGGATTCTTTAGGTTCTTATGTACCGATATTAGTAAAGATGGTAAATTGGGCGGTGCAGGTGTTGAATTGTACCAAAAGTTGTTGAACCATTCTCCAATTATCAAGTTAATTGCTTCTGGCGGGATCAGTTCAATGGACGATATTCAGAAACTTCAGGAGCTGGGCAGTGTAGAATCTGTTGTCGTTGGTAAAGCAATCTATGAAAATAGAATCTCGATCGATGAAATCAAAGATTGGAATTTAAAATCGTTAATCAGATTTTAAAATGCTGGCAAAACGTATAATTCCCTGTTTGGATGTCAAGGATGGGCGGACTGTAAAAGGAGTCAATTTTGTGGATCTGCGCGATGCGGGTGATCCCGTTGAATTGGCCTATGAGTATTCTCAACAAGGGGCGGATGAACTCGTTTTCCTGGATATTACAGCGACACATGAGGAGCGTAAAACGACAATTGATTTAGTCAAAGCGGTCGCACGTCAGGTGAATATTCCTTTTACAATTGGCGGTGGTATCAATGAAATCAAAGATGCTGACATTCTGTTGAATGCAGGTGCAGATAAAATTTCCATCAATTCCGCGGCGGTACGTAACCCCGATCTTATCAATCAGATGGCGGCAGCTTTTGGTGCACAATTTGTTGTGGTTGCTGTCGATACCCGGTCCATCGACGGACAGCATTTTGTCCATCTGAGTGGTGGACGCATTAGGACGGAATTGAACACAGCGGATTGGATACTTGAAGCGCAGGAACGTGGAGCGGGAGAGATCCTGCTGACGTCAATGGATCATGACGGAACAAAAAATGGCTTTGACAATGGTTTTTTAAAAACAATAAACGACCAGATTCATATTCCACTGATTGCTTCTGGCGGAGCTGGTAATCAACAGCATTTTGTGGATGTTTTTCAGCAAGCTAACGTAGATGCTGCCCTGGCGGCATCGGTCTTCCATTATGGTGAAATATTGATTCCCGATCTTAAAGCTACTTTGCGTCAAAATGGAATTGTCGTAAGATAGGAAACAAGATCGATCAAGGAGAAGTAAGCCATAAACTTGCTGAATGCAATCCTGAGAAGTTAAAAGAGAGCTCATGGCTCTTCGAAAATAATTAAAAATTGAAATACTAAAATCATGTTAGATTTTGCAAAAAGTGACGGCCTCGTTCCAGTGATTGTGCAGGACTTCCAAACGTTGGAAGTGTTGATGTTAGGCTATATGAACGAGAAAGCTTGGGAGAAAACACAAGCAGAGAAACGTGTTACGTTTTTCTCCCGAAGCAAAAATCGCCTTTGGACAAAAGGAGAGGAGAGTGGAAACTTTTTGAATGTAAAAAGCATCCATGTTGATTGTGATAAGGATACTGTTTTGATCAAAGCAGAACCAATGGGGCCGACCTGTCATACAGGAAGCAGAAGCTGTTTCAGTACAGACTTCAACCAAAATTTTCTGTTGGAGCTAGAACGTATTGTCAACCATCGCTATGAACATCCTTCTGACGAATCTTATGTCAATCGTCTGCGTTCTCGCGGTATCAATAAGATTGCGCAAAAAGTTGGCGAGGAAGCCGTAGAAACAGTAATTGCAGCATTGACAGAAACAGATACTGATTTTATCAATGAAACTTCAGACTTACTGTTTCATTTGATCGTATTGTTGCGTGAGAAAGGATTTTCATTGGAAACAATTGCGAAAAACCTCGAGAGCAGACATCAATAGGTAGTTGAAGGGACATCTTACTTCATGCTCCTAGCTCACTTAAAATCGGAAGATGGCAACACCGTTGAACAAAATCCGAAACGGGGAGAAGGCTTTAAGCTAAGATGACAAAATAATCTAAGAAGTGCAGTATATTTGTGGATATACTGCACTTCTTGTTTCTACGGGCTAACAATACGTATTGCTGTATTGATTTTTACTGGACTCACAGTTCGATCAGCGGAGAATTTAGTCCTACAACATAAAAACTGGGCGTAAAATATGCGATCCGGCTGGAGAAGGAGTTTTAGCGAAATTACTATGGATATTACATTAAAATCGACATTACCAGGACATCAAAACCCTATTTTTTGTGTAGAGAAGGGCTATTATAAGCATACATTTTTTACAGCTGGTAACGATAAGGGCGTTGTCGAATGGGATATTGAGCAGAATGCATTCAAGCGTATTCTTTGCGCGGTAAGTTCATCGGTATACGCTTTACGGTTGATAACGGGTACGCCGATTCTGGCCATAGCCTTGCGCGAGGGCAAGCTACTTTTTGTACATGTAGAAGAGCAAAAGCTTGTAGCAAGCATACAACTAAGCACCAAAGCTATTTTTGCATTGGCTTATATGTCCTGGAAAAATGAGCTTTTGGCAGTAGGTGAAGAGGGGACATTGTATGTTATTGATTTGGCAACTTATAAAAGTATTTACGAGAAGCGTATATCCCCAACAACAATTCGAGCAATTGCAATTGATGAAAGACTTGAACGAATAGCATTGGGCGATAAAGATGGACAGGTTTATATGTTGGATAGTGCTGACTTTCATGTTATTACTGAATCAAAATTGCATAGTATGCCCGCAACGTCGCTGGCATTTATCCATAATAAATTGCTAAGTGGTGGAAGGGATGCGCAATTGGTGATTTCAGATCCAAATCAATTGACAATTCATTTTTCCTTTGTACCTCATCTTTTTACCGTATACGGAATATATCCCCATCCTGAAGCGCCAATTTTTGCAACTGTCAGTCGCGATAAATCGTTGAAATTTTGGTCCACAGCCGATTTTGCACTATTGAAAAATATGAGCCGCGAGAAGATGCAAGATGGTCATCATTTATCTGTAAATGCAGGAGCATGGTCCGAAAATGGACAATATTTCTTTAGTGTCGGCGATGACAAATTAGTGAAGGTCTGGGAATTTGAAAATAAATAAATGATCAAAAAATAGCGTAGCTTATCTATTCGCTGTCTAAAAGCTGTAATACCTGCGTAAGGTATTTCTCATCGACTTCATCAAAACTATTTAATTCACTGCTGTCAACGTCCAGCACACCGATAGTCTGTCCCTGTTTTAAAACGGGTAGCACTATTTCGGACCGCGAGAGCGAACTACAGGCAATGTGTCCCGGAAATTGCTCCACATCAGGAACAATCAATGTTTTTTCCTGTGCCCAAGCCCCCCCACATACGCCACGGCCTTTCTTGATACGCGTGCATGCAACGGGCCCCTGAAAAGGGCCTAATACGAGCTCGTCTCCATCAACAAGATAGAAACCAACCCAGAAAAAATTGAATTGTTCTTTCAGTGCAGCAGCGATGTTAGCCAAATTGGCAATTTGATTAGGCTCGCCTTGTAAAAGTCCTCCAATCTGAGGAAGTAAATTTTGATATTGTTCTTCTTTGCTACCTTTAGCTATTTGTAAATCCTCTGCCATAAAAATCTATGTAAAAAAAATAATCATGCATTTGCTATCAGGATTACAATTGCCAAGCATGTTTTGCCTGTCCGGAAAGCTTCACGGCATATTGAGTCCCAACCTGCATGAAATGAAAAAGCGCTAATACGCTGTTCAAAGTTAACAGAATATTAGCGCTTTCTTATCAGGCAAATGTTATTATTTCTTGGTGTTGATAATATTCACCCGAATGTAGTTGCTTCTTTTGCCGGAAGGCGTTACAACAACGGCTTTGAAAACACGTTCCTTACTATTTGGAACTGTAATTTTTACTGGACCTGTATATTCTAAATCCAATTCTGAAGGATCGTAGTTGTCCAATGTGTAATAAATTTTGGCCCCTTCAACAGATGGTTTCAAGCCTCTGATCGTATATTCCGAAGCATATACGGTGGTATCTGTTATACCATATACTTCCGGTACACGATAGAATGTATTGGTTTGGTCAAGTTTAGCCAGCTGATTTGCTGCACGCTGTTCTGCGAAATTTTTCCAGTTCTTTTTCTCTGGCTGAGTCCAGGCAATTTCAGAAAGCGCTAAAACGCGCGGTAACACTGTAAATTCGACTTTATTGGACGATCCAATGTACTCTGTCCAAATATTTGCCTGTACACCTAAAACGTGTTTCTTGTTGTTCTCAGCAATTTTGCTAGGCATTGGGTCTGACGAATATACTTTGCTCAATGTGGAAAGTCCGCCGATACTTAAAGGTTCTCTGTTTTGATCAGGACCTTGTTTGTGATCAAAATATAGACCATAGCTGTTTGCCGTAATGATCACATCGTGACCTTGATTGGCTGCATCAATTGCGCCTTGATCGCCTCTCCAGCTCATGACAGTCGCATTAGGCGCTAAACCGCCCTCTAAGATCTCATCCCATCCAATGATACGTTTACCTTTACTATTGATGTATTTTTCCATACGTTGGATAAAATAGCTCTGTAACTCATGTTCATCTTTGAGGTTGTTGTCCTTGATTCTTTTTTGACAAAATGGACATGTTTTCCATTTTGTTTTTGGACACTCATCACCACCGATGTGGATATATTCGCTGGGGAATAGGGGAATGACTTCATCAATTACATCTTCCAATAATTTGAATGTCTCTTCTTTTCCGGCACAGAAAACATCGTCAAACACTCCCCAAGTCTGAGCAGCTGTGTAAGGTCCTGGCTTATCACCACAGCCCAATTCTGGGTAAGCCGAAAGTGCTGCTAATGCATGTCCTGGCATCTCGATTTCGGGTATAACCGTTACATATTTAGCTTTTGCATAGGCAACCACTTCTTTGATTTGGTCCTGGGTATAGAAACCACCATAAGGTGTATTGTCATAATCGCCATCTGTCTTGTAGTTACCCAGCAGTGTTTGCTTGCGGTAACCGCCAACTTGAGTCAATTTTGGATGTGATTTGATTTCTATACGCCAGCCTTGGTCGTCTGTCAAATGCCAATGAAACGTATTCAATTTGTAAGATGCCAGAATATCAATGTATTTTTTTACAAATTCTACAGGAAAGAAGTGACGGCCAACATCGAGATGTAATCCACGATAGGCAAAACGAGGTTCATCCTGGATTGAAGCTTGTTGAATTTCTATGCTGGCATTTTTATCTACAGGTAGCAGTTGGATCAACGATTGCATACCATAAAATAGACCGGCACCTTTTCCGCTAATAGTTGCGCGGTCCGAACTTATGTTAAGTTCATACGCTTCAGCATTAGTGGATTTTGCGTTTTTGGAGGAGAAATAGATCGTATTGCTGCTCGCTGATTTCACTACTGATAAATTGAGATTGTAGTTGCTTTTTAGGAAATCCTGAAACAGCGTAGCGACTTTTTTGTCCTCTTCGCTATCAAAGGCGATTTTGGTGTTAGCGTTGATTTTAAACGTACCATTTTTAATTTGAACCTGTTGTGGTAATGGCACAATGTTCAAGGTAGCATCTTTCTTTTCTTGCGCAAATACTGCTGCTCCTACACTTAGAGCCAGCGCAAGTGAAAATAGTTTCTTCATGCGTGAGATTATAACTGAAATAAGAAGTCCTAAAAATAGCTGAATAAATACGTTTTAGCAAAGAGGAAATGTAACAAATAGGGTATGAAAACACTGTTGAAAGGGTTTTTGGGCACTTAGAAGTAGTTTGGATAATAGCGTGTTTGGGGTAGGTCAATCGTTTGTTTAGTCTGTTAAAGGGGATATTTTACTTCGGGGAATAGTATCCAAATTTAGGTGAAAAAATTTATGCCTTTTAACTGTATCTATCCGTGTTCTACTGAGCAGCTGTTCAGTGACGGGCACAACGGAATCTGCTTTTTTGGTAACAGCCCCTCAAACGCCATTTTGAAGATGGCTATAATTGGTTGATTTCAAGTTCAAAATAAACATAATATTTAATCAATTTTTAGACAGTGCTTACTCAGTGCTTATTCAGTCTTCACTGACTGATCACTGAGCAAGCACTGAACAATCACTGAACAAGCACTGAATAAATAGTGTCAAAAGACCAAATTTGATCCCTATTTGATGTCCGTTTGCTGTATCTAAAAACCAAAGCGAAAAGAAGGAAAGGGCCCGCCTTTTTAAAGAATAAATCGCTGTTGTGATGCTTCCTAATTTGTCCTCGATTTATTGCAAAACTGAGGTTCGGGAAATGACAAAGGAACCCGAAGGTTCCTTTATATCTTTTACGATACAGCATTAGCAGTACGTATCCGTTATCTAATGATTAATATCGGATACGTACTGCTCATGTTTATGCATTAAAGTCGTTTCAATGCTAATTTGATCATATCCTCTACGGAAAGATTGCTTTCGGTCTTTAAAATGGTATTTAAGACCTTCTCTGCCGCGGCTTTGTTGAATCCGAGCATGACCAGCGCTGATAAAGCTTCTTCTGGCACAGATTGGGATTGGATAGGTGATGCCAAGGCTTCGAAACCCTGTTTTTTTAATTTATCCTGAAGTTCCAGTATAAGACGTTGTGCTGTTTTAGGGCCGATTCCTTTAATCTTTTGAATTAGGGCAACCTGGCCATTGACGATGGCAGACTGGATCTCATCGGGTGTGTTTGACGATAGGATCATGCGGCCTGTATTGGGGCCAATACCAGAAACAGAGATCAAATTTTCGAATAATTTTTTCTCGCCTTCTGTCGCAAAGCCATAAAGCGTGTGTGAGTCTTCCCGAACTTGAAGTGATATAAATAGTTTGCAATTTTCCTGATCCTTGATTTGGGAGAAGGTATAGAGAGAGATGTGGACATAATAACCAATCCCACTCACATCGATAACAACATGAGTGGGGGCTTTATATGCTAATTTTCCATTGAAATATTCGTACATAGTATACGAATATAGGAAGATTTTAAGCTTTTCTATAAATTTTTAAGATGTGCTTGTACATCTACTACGGCAATGGTAACCATATTGACGATTTCGCGCACAGAGCTGTCCAATTGCAATACGTGAATTGGTTTGTTCATACCCAAAAGGATTGGACCTACAGCCTCAGCTTCACCAACTTCTTGCAATAATTTATAAGCGATATTTCCGGACTCCAAATTGGGAAATACGAGTGTATTCGCAGATTTTCCATTTAAGCAGCTGAAAGGGAAGTTTGCTGTCAACATTTCGCTGTTTAAGGCGAAGTTTGCTTGTAAATCACCATCAGCAATAATCTCTGGATGTTGATCGTGTAGGATCTGCGCTGCCGCTCTTACTTTTGTTGGCGTTTTTCCTTCACTTGAACCAAAATTAGAGTAAGATAGTAACGCAATACGTGGCTGAATGTTCATGCGTTTCACAGCTTTATCCAATAACAGGGTAATGTCTGCTAGTTCTTGTGCTGTAGGGTCTTCATTTACGGTTGTATCACCCATGAAGATTGGTCCTTTTTTTGTTAACATCATATACATACCTGCGACACGGCTGCCTGGTTTAGCACCGATTACATGTAATGCCGGACGGATTGTATTTGCATAATTTTTGGTCATACCGGAAATTAGGGTATCAGCTTCGCCAAATTCCACTAAAGAGGCGCCAAAATAGTTGCGGTCGTACATCAACTTACGGGCATCGTATTTCGATATACCACGGCGTTGTCTTTTGATGTAAAGATGCTCAATAAATTTCTTCGAACGCTCCGTTTCGTTGTCAACTTCAGCAACTGGGTCGATAATTTCAAGACCATCCAATTCAAAAGCATATTCTTTGATTAAACGTTCGATTTTATCTCTTCTACCTAAAAGAATTGGAATCGCAATGCCCTCTTCTTTAACAATCTGTGCCGCACGCAACGTTTTGTAATTGTCTGCTTCTGCAAAAACAACACGTTTAGGATCTCTTTTTGCAGCCATAGTCAAATTGCGCATAATCGCATCATCTTTACCAAGACGTTTACGTAGGGCATCGCTGTATTGATCCCAATCTTCGATTACGGTCTTTGCTACACCTGATGCGATGGCAGCTTTTGCAACAGCCATGGAAACTTCAGTGATCAAACGCGGATCGGTAGGTTTTGGAATGATATATTCTTCCGAGAATTTTAAATTGCTCGTGTTATAGGCTTGATTTACTTCTTCTGGAACAGGTTGTTTCGCCAAATCTGCAATTGCACGCACTGCGGCAATTTTCATTTCCTCGTTAATTGCTGTTGCACGTACATCCAAAGCACCACGGAAGATATATGGGAAACCCAATACATTGTTTACTTGGTTGGGATAATCTGAACGACCCGTACCCATGATAATATCGTTACGTGTTGCCATTGCCAAATCGTAAGCAATCTCAGGATTTGGATTTGCCATCGCCAATACAATTGGGTTTGGAGCCATCGATAACAACATCTCTGCCGACATGACGTCTGCTGCCGATAGACCGATAAATACATCCGAATCTTTTACAGCATCTGCCAGGGTGTGAATATCGCGATCTGTTGCATATTGTGCTTTCATACTGTCTAGATTTTCTCTATCAGTACGGATTACACCTTTGCTATCCAGCATCACAATATTTTCTTTGCTAGCACCTACTGAAATATACATTGCAGTACACGACATTGCAGCCGCTCCAGCACCATTGACGACGATTTTTACTTTTGAAATATCTTTACCGATAATTTCACAGGCGTTGATCAATGCTGCACCTGAGATGATTGCTGTACCATGTTGGTCATCGTGCATCACCGGGATGTTCATTTCTTCTTTTAGACGGCGTTCGATTTCAAAACATTCCGGTGCTTTGATATCTTCCAGGTTGATCCCTCCAAAAGTAGGCTCCAATGCTTTGACAATGTTGACAAACTCATCAACATTTTTGGTGTCCACTTCGATGTCAAATACATCAATGTCGGCAAAAATTTTGAATAATAAACCCTTACCTTCCATGACTGGTTTACCAGCTTGGGCGCCGATATCGCCTAAGCCCAATACTGCTGTACCATTACTGATAACAGCAACAAGGTTTCCTTTTGCGGTATATTTATAAGCATCTTCTTTGTTCTCAGCAATAGCCAAACATGGCTCCGCTACACCTGGAGAATATGCTAATGATAAGTCTCTTTGCGAATTTGTTGGTTTGGTCGGAACAACAGCTATTTTACCAGGTCTACCCATTGCGTGGTAGTTTAACGCTGCCTGTTTACGATTAGTGTTACTCATTACGATTTTATTAATTTAAGGCTACAAATCTATCATTCTTTTTGATAATTGGAAATATTTGCCAATATCTTATTATAATTAGACAATAATATGTTACTTCAGGACATCCAACAGTTTAAACATTTGCTGACGCATGCTGGAGGCCGACCCAGCATAGTTGTTAACCAGTAACGTGTAGGTAAATGACTGTCCTGTTTTATTGGTATGTACACCTGTATAACCAAGTACGCCGCCGATTGTTCCACTTTTCATCTTCATATTGTTATAGGTGGGAAGACTTTCATAGAAAGCAGGGTACCAACTTTGTTTTTGTGCATACTGCATAATCTTATTCATCGCGGTTGTGGTCACTCGATTTTGAGGTGATAGTCCCGAACCATCCATACTATTGAGTTCACTGGATTTTATGCCTAATTTGGCGTTCCAATATTTTTGGATATAATAGGCGCCATCGTCGGTACCTGTTTTACCCGCTGTCGTATAAGCGATCGCTTTCAATAGGGCTTCTCCATAGAGATTGATGCTCTTTTGGTTAAACCAGTAGACAATTTTATCTAAGGTTGGGGATAGGTGGATATCCAGGGTTTGTTTTTTTGAAACATCAACTGAATCCATCTTTGTTCCAGTAGCAGGCCGTTCGCTGGCAACAATACCGTTGTTGTTTAGGACTTCGTTTAATTGATAAGCGAGATCATAAGCTGGATCGGGAGAGGAGAGCTCAATTGTTTTCTTGAGATCCTGCCCATACGAACCACGCACAAATATCTTGGTTGAATAGGGGGCAGCATAGGCGTATACGTTGTCGCCGCTTCCCGATTTACCAGTGGTTGTTTCATTGATAATTTCCAGGTAGGGAACTTGGGCTGTATAACTAAGGATCTCCGCTTTGGCGCCAATTTTATTACTTGGGGTAAAATTTATGCCAAAAGCGTTCTCACACCAATTGAGCGAAGAAATCCCCGCGCCGTAGTAGTTACCCATGTCAGTCCAGATCCAGCCACCCGGAAGCTGGTTCCCATTATAAAGCCGATCATCGGCGATAATAGCGCCATTAATACTTTTGATACCGGCATTTTGGATCGCTGTAAGCCACTTGTTCAGTATCGTTGTTGCCTGAGTCTCCGGATAGCGAGCGCTGCCAAGGGTAGGGTCTCCCGTACCTGTCACAATAATACTTCCGTTTAACACACCGTTCTCGTCGATTTCACCTGTATAATACAGGGTTGTTTTGAACTGAAAATTCTTACCCAGGAAGTCCAATGCCGTGGCCGAAGTGATTACCTTCATGGTGGACGCGGTTGCTAGTCCGATATTTTCATTTGCTGCGAATACAGTCTGACCTGTTTTTCCATCGAAAACTATCAGTGAGCTCAAACCATTCCTGAGGCTTTCCTGATTTTGAAACTGCGTAAAAGCATCCTGAATTTTACTGCGAAGATCCTGCGCAAATAATGGAGTGGTAACGGTCGTTAACGCGTAAGTAGAAAAAGCAATGGTACTTAGCAGAAATTGGTTCATATATACTATTTTTTTTATCGTCCTAGGGTATATCCCAGTTTATCTTCAATGAGTTTGCAAACACGGTTATCTATATTCGTGCAGGCAATCATGGATATTCCATTGGATTTATCATGATGACTTGAACGCAGCCTATTTTAAGGGAAAAGCGTTCGCTGTACTTCGTTTGTTTTATTTGGCTTAAAGTTAGGCATTCGACCCTAAAAAATCCTAACTTGCATAAAATTGTATAGACGACATGAAGCATATCGAAAAATTAGCTGCCATTCGTGAGGCGATGAAGGTTCAGGGAATCGATGGATATATCATTCCATCTTCAGATCCTCATATTAGTGAATATCTACCGGAACGTTATAAATGCATTGCCTGGGCCTCGGGTTTTACCGGGTCGGCAGGTACGTTGGCAATCACACAAGATTTTGCCGGCCTTTGGACCGATTCTCGCTATTTTGTCCAAGCAGCGGAGCAATTGGCAGGAACAGGTTTTGAATTAGTGAAATTGAAAGTGCAGGGCGCAGCGGAGTATGCAGATTGGTTGGGCGAGCAGTTGGGTGCTGGTGCTAAGGTTGCTTTTGATGGCAATCTCGCTTCTTTATTGGTGGCTCAATCTGTTCAGCATACTTTGGAGCCTTTGGAGATTAAAGTAGATGGTCATGTTGACCTGTTGTCATCATTATGGGAAGGACGACCAGAGCTTCCTAAGGCACAGGCCTACCTGCTGGACGAAAATATTACGGGACAGTCAACGGTTTCTAAAATTGAAGCTGTCCGCGCGGAGATGAAAAAGAATAGAACGGAGGCTCATCTGATCTCATCTTTGGATGACCTGGCCTGGTTATTAAACATCCGTGGTCAAGATGTACCTTGTAACCCTGTTGTTTTGGGATTTGTATTGATTACAGCAGAAAATGCAACGCTTTATATTGAACCTTCGAAGCTGACAGCTCAGGCAACGGAAGAACTTAAAGGCTACGGAGTGGATATTGCAGCTTATGAGGATCTCTTTGAGACAGTTCCGACATTGGAGGTTGCATCTATTCTTATCGATCCAAAACGTACCTGTTTTGCTGTTTTCGACAGCGTACCTAAAGAGGTTAAAATTGTTGAGAAAATAAACCCTTCGACGAGTTTAAAAGCAATTAAGAATAAGGTTGAAGTTGAAAATAACCGCCATACGTTTGTAAAAGACGGTATAGCGTTGACTCGTTTCTTCAAATGGTTGGAAGAGAATGTCTCCTCTGGTGAGCTTTCTGAATTATCTATTGCTGACAAATTACGTGGATTTCGTGAAAGTCAAGATGGCTTTGTTGATGTCTCTTTCACGACAATTGCGGGATATTTGGATCACGGTGCCCTGCCGCATTATTCGGCTAATGAAAAATCGAATTATACACTAGAGCCTAAAGGTTTACTATTGGTCGATTCTGGGGGGCAATATACTACAGGGACAACGGATATTACCAGAGTGGTAACGCTTGGAGGTCTTACGCAGGAGGAAAAAGAGGATTATACCCTTGTGCTCAAGGGAACAATAGAAGGCTCTCAGGCTATCTTCCCTACTGGAACGCGCGGCTATCAGATCGATGCAATTACGCGTCGTCCATTGTGGGAAACATTACGCAATTATGGGCATGGTACGGGACATGGTGTCGGTTTCTTCTTGAATGTACACGAAGGTCCACAAGTGTTCAATGCAGCAGCAATAGATGTTGCTGTTGAACCAGGTATGATCACTTCAATAGAGCCTGGATTGTATCGCGTCGGCAAACATGGTATTCGCATTGAGAACCTTGTGTTGACCCGTAGAGCAGGATCTTCCGAATTTGGAGACTTCTTGGACTTTGAGACACTAACAATATGTTATATCGCAACCGATTTAATCGAAAAATCCTTATTGGATAAGAAACATATTTCCTGGCTAAATAACTATAATCAGTGGGTATTTGATCAATTATCGACTCATCTTACGGTTGAGGAAAAGAATTGGTTGGCAGACAAGTGTCAGGCGATTTAATCGCTCAAAAAGAATAACGACAGTGGCTGTCCGCTGTCCACAACAATAAGTTGTCAAAATAAAAGGCCCCTCCAATAATTAAGTAATAAAGTTTGGGGGGCTTTTTTTTAATCGATTTTTTTCAAAATCTCATAAATAGATTCTTTTCCAAAAGGTTTCAGAATGAAACCGCTTATAAAAGGGTAATTTGCCAGTTGCTCCTGATCGTTTTTGCTCGTAGAGGAGCTGACAATAAAAATCTTGGTTCGTTTGATGAAGTCTGTCCTATTTTCAAGTACATCCATTAACTCCCAACCAGTCATAAATGGCATATTGATATCCACAAAGAGTATGGGTGGCATCAACGACTGGCAGATGTCATTGTTATCCAAAAAATCCAATGCATCCAGTGCATTTTTGAAGGAATGAAAGTCAATCTCATAGTCGGTAAATCCCTGTAGCATATGGCCGAAAATAGTGCGTAAAATGGCATTATCATCAATGAGAATGATCGTTCTTTTAGTTTCAGGATTCATGGTCTTTTTGATTAATAATTGTTTTCATCGTGTCAATAAACCTCATCTTTGTCGTTGATTGACATCGCAGTTTTTCTTTTACTCTTTTACTTGTGAGATCACGCTGTCCAGGATCTTAGCAGTTATTTTCTACGAACAGGATTGAACGCTATTTTTTATAGTTGTATCAGCGGATCTTTATATGCTTTTTCTAAAAATTTGACATAAAAGGTGCTACCCGAATCGATTTTACTTTGTACATCGATCTTTCCGCCCAATGATTCGATCTGGTATCTAATGAGAAATAATCCGACACCTTTAGTCTCAAATCCACGGTGAAAAACCTTTTTGAACATAAATAGCTCAGATTTGTATTTTGGTATGTTAATACCCAGCCCGTTGTCTTTAACCGTTAATAACGTTCCTTCTTGTTCCAGATGCGTATGTATTTCGATCCTAGGGGCTCTATCTTTTGCCGTAAATCGGAGTGCATTACTCAGGAGATTGCTTAAGATACTTTCCAGGTAAATCTTTGGATAATAAATATCTTTTACATTGAATTCGATGGAAATAGTCGCATTTTTTTGCTGTATTTCTTCCATAAATTGCTGTTGCACTTTTTTGAATACGTCTAGAAAACTACATTGCTCGTAAATCAGTGAATTGTTTGATTTGATATCAAGTATTCCCCCCAAATCATGTAATGTTTCGTTCAGGTTGTCACTGCTAATATGCAGAAGGTTCATAAAATCAGCCTTTATTTTTTCATCATCCGTTACCTTGATTTCGTCAATAAGCATCTGTATATTGCTGAGCGGGCCCTTTAGATCATGAGCGAGGATGTTAGCAAATTCTTCCAGTTGTCGTATTTTGGTTTCAAGATCTATTTTGACTAGATCCGATTCAATCTTTTGCCTTTTTAGGATTTCGATATTCTTTTTTGATTCTGAAATATCCTGCACCTGGACGATCAGAAATTGTGCGGTATTGGCATTATCAAAAACTGCCGCAACCGTTACAGAACACCAAACAAAATGCCCTAATTTATGTAAATAGCGTTTTTGAAGCGTAAATGCTTCAATTTCGCCCCTGACAAGTTTTTCTCTAAGTTCAACATCTTTATCTATATCGTCTGGGTGTGTTCGATCAGTAAACTTGGTTGTCGACATTTCTTCATGAGAATAACCAAGAATTTTGGTTAACATGTTATTGGATTCTATGCAGTAACCTTCGAGACTTGTTAACGAGATTCCCAGACCAGATAAATAAAATGCTTGATTAAACTTGTGTTCATTGAATTTACTCTTTTCATTGGACTCGACTTGTTTTGTAATGTCGGAAATAACCAGGGCTACCCGGTTCAGCGCCCTATGTATAGGTTTAATCTGTAAACGGTACCATTTGTCTTTGTGCTCTTTTAAATTGGATTGAAAATCCATCTTAAGTTCGCGGTCCAATTTTAATGAACTTTGTATTAATTGAAGAGCGGGCACTGCAAGATCAGGTGGGAAAAGTTCCGTGAGACTCTTATTTAGAAATTCTTCTGGCGTATAGAACAATAGATCCGGATTGTTGGTCCAGTAGTTTTTAAAAACCCCAGTATCGGTTACTTCGAATACAAGATCATTCAATGAGGCAACAAGCAATTGAAGTTGGTGTTGCTTATCTTCTAGGACACGATTTTTATTGACCAATTTTGTTACATCAATAAATGAGATTAAAAGACCTTTTTTATTGTCTTCTATAATAAGATTAACATTGAATTGATACCATCTAAACTCTTGATCCTTTTTTCGTCCTAGGATAATTTCATTTTGGTTTTGGTTTTTGGAAAGAGCACTAAAAAATGGCGTTTCTGTAGGCGATAGTTCCGAAAGATCATCTGCTGAGTAAAATGTAATTAAATCATGTAGTTTGTTGGTGGTTGCCGTACTTTCGAGGTCTAAAAGCTCTTGTGCGCGTTTGTTAAACAGTAGAATGGTGCCATCATCGGTGGTCGTGATTAATCCCTCCAACCTTGTATTTACAGTTTGGTCAGAAAGCACAGATAAAGAGTACCGTTGCAGATGCATTATCTAACAATGTTTAGGGTTAATTTTCTCATTTATAAGCATAAGTGGCCTATCAGCCCCTATTTGCAAAATTGGTAACTTTTACCCCAAAATAATAAATAAATATTAAAATATGTAACTTTTTGTATAAATTGCTAGCAAGCAGATTGTTATGTAGGCATAGTAATCTGCCTGCTGGTGTTTTACATGTTCTGTACCGAGGAACTTATGTTTAATTCTTCATTTTTTCGAGCCAAATCCAGTTAAACCAAAGTGGCTGTAGTTCTTTACTTTTAAAGGTTACGATATATTTTCCGGGCTTATCGAATTTAAATTTGCCGATGCGGTTTTCGACAAATTCTGCTGTGTAGTTGTTTTCATTGGGCTCGACCACCATTTTGTTTGTAGGAGCAAAACTTCCTTGCAACCGCTGATTGGCAGTACTGACTTCAAAAACACTGTTTTGTTTATTGGGATTATGTGCTGAAAAATCGAGTGAGTAGACGCCTGCTTCAGGGATGGTTACCTCCCAATCGATCTTCGTATCACCCGTCAGGATCGCATGCGTTGGATTTTTGCCGTTATAGCGTACAATTTTGAGTCCTTGGTTGAGGCTATTGGTTGATTTCAACGAAAAGCCACCAAAGGTTGATTCCGGGATTGTATTTTTGTCCAATTCTAGCGGGCTGTTAAAAGTCAATTTAACTTCTGAAACATAATGATCAGGTTGCGCGTCAGGTAATTGGATATGGATTAGACTGAGACTTTGATCAAATTTTAGCGCCGTAGATACACTTCCGTTCATCAGTGAAACCTGTTCTGGGGTCGATTTGATTCCTGTAATCCGAAGTGTATGATCTAAGGGCCAATTAAAGACGTGCGCATATACGACTGTTTTTTGCCCTTCTTTTTTGGTCGTGAGGTAACCCCAATCGAAATGGTTGTTTTTTAGATCAAGGCCGGTGCTGCCATAGATGCCCTCTCCATAACTGTTTAGCCAATCTCCGACTTCGTGCAGACGACTGACACTTTCGTAGGGAACTGTTCCATTGGCACGTGGCCCGATATTTAAGGTGAAGCCCCCGTTGAGACTTACATTGGAGATCAACGATTGGAAAATTTGACTGGTTGATTTCCATTCATTCTCCTGACCGTTGTAACCCCATGAATGGGCAATCGTCCCAGGGGTTTCCCATGGATGGTTAATGTAATTGCTGCCAAATTGGTTATCTCCTAATGTCTCAAAATCCACGTTCTCCGCATCCGTAGGAAGACCTAGACGTGAATTAATCAAGCAATTAGGCTGTAGTTCACGGATCAGTTTGACAACTTGCAGTAATTGTTCTTTTTTTATGATCGACTTTTGATAAGGGATCCACATGTCGAACCATATCAATGCAATGTCGCCATAGTTGGTCATCAGTTCGCGAAGTTGAGGGATAACTTTCTCCTGCCAATATTGATTGTATTGGGCATCGGTAACATGTCCCGACAGCTCCTGTTGATGATTCCAGCCGTATGGATGTTCCCAGTCAATCCAATGGGAATAGTAAAAACCTAATTTCATACCGTGCTTTCTACAGGCCTCTGCGATATCTTTGATGACATCCCGATTGGAACCACTCAATTTTGGGAGGCTATAATCACCAACTTTTGTGTCCCAAAGGGCAACACCATCATGATGTTTGGCGGTGATGATGATATATTTCATCCCAGCCTCTTTTGCTAGAAGAACCCATTGCTCAGGATCTATTTTACTCCAGTCGAAACGTTTTGCCAAAGTACCGTACTCTTCTTTGGAAACGCGGTTGCGATATCTTAACCACTCGGCATAGTTATTCATATAACGTAAAGGTTCACCCTTCCACATGCCTTCAGCCGCACTGTATAGTCCCCAATGAATGAACATGCCAAAGCGGGCATCTTTAAACCAAGAGGCTTTTTCAGAAGTTTGTGCAAATAGTTGGGCCGAAATACTGAATAGCAATAATGACAAAATCAGTAGTCGCTTGATTGATGGTATCATAAAGGTTGTTCTGTTTTTTTGACTTACAAGATAGGCAAAAAATCGAACATCAATCCTGAAATTGGATTTTGGAGTGGTTGTAAACTATGGAATGTAGTCGGTGAAAAAGTGAAAACCCCTCGTATTTAAACTAAGGGGTTTCATGTTGTATGAAAACTTTAAAGCGATTATTTCAAGTTATAGGCTTGGATAATCTTTTTAAAAACGGCTGTATTGTTGTAAATGCCAATAAAATTTTGCGCACCTGGTCCGTAAGCAAAGACAGGTACCATAATATTGGTATGGTCATCGCTACTGAAATTGCCTCTAACAGTTCCCTTTTTATAATTGGCATCCAATAGGGAAAGTCCACCAGTTTCGTGATCTGCAGTGACAATGACTAGTGTTTCACCATCTTGGTCCGCAAATTTTAGGGCTTCCCCGACAAGCTGATCAAAGTCATGTTGCTCGGTAACAACATAGGGAAGATCGTTGGCATGGGCTCCATAGTCGATTTGTGCACCCTCGGCCATGATAAAGAAGCCATTTTTATTTTTAGACAAAAGCTGAATCGTTTTTGAGAGGGAATTTTTTAACATTTCTCCTCGTCCATCGAGGATTCTTCTTGTCGCAGAATCAGCTAGGAGCACCAACTGTTTGCCCGATGTCGCTTTTTCAAAGTCGTCTAAATTTTGCTGAAGCTGATATCCTTTTTCGGTCAGTTGCTTCATCAGCGTGTTATCCTTGTTGTTGAGGAAGCTTTCGCGACGGGATCCAACTAAGATATCCACATGGCTATTTTTGAAATCTGCCGCAATTTCCTGTGACATTGTTCGATCGATCTGATGTGCGTAAAATGCAGCTGGAGTGGCATCTGTAATATCTCCCGCACTGATGATACCACTTTTGATCCCGTGTTGAGCAAGTGTGTCGGGAATAGCGCTCAACAATTTACCGTCAGCATCCATGCCAATGTAACGGTTATTGGTTTTATGTCCAGTAGCCAAAGCTGTCCCGCCCGCAGCGGAGTCGGTAAAATCCGAATTGGATGCCTCGGTGCGTGAAAGACCAATATGTTTCATATTGATGATATTGGACTGACCAAAATTGGCACTTAAACCCGCTTGTATTTGAGCCAAGCCCATTCCATCACCAATAAGTAAAATAACGTTCTTAACCTTGCTCGTTGCACCATCATTTTTATAGGTTGGCTGATAGGGAACGTAGGCCTTTGGATTTGCGTATTCGACTTTAGCGTTGTTTAAATAGAAATTCTTAAGCGCAGTAGGATGGTCTGTATTGATCCAGTCTACCCCCATGTGACCAAGTTCTTTCCAACTATTGGGACTGTCTTTGGTTGCCCAGAAACGAAAAGGTTTACCCAATTTATGCGCTTTGTCTATCACAGATTTCATCTTTTCAAGGTCGGGTGGAGTAGGCGTCCCTTTGCCATTCCAGACAGAATACTGCTTAATATCCTGACTGATCATCCCAATATGTTTGAGCTGTGCCGGCGTATAATCTTTTTCCGGCCGGCCATCAAAATAAATCATCGATGGATAATTGTCGAACTTTTCCGGCGGCGGGATTTCACCGCTGACGACAATTTTAATGGCGGAAGGATTTTTCTGCTGGTCGAATATAGATTCGTTGCCCTTCAAATCGGCCAACAATTTAGACAATACCTGTTCGTAATTTTCTTTGATATCAATCACGAGCTGTAAGGTCTGCTCAGGTTTGGCATAAGGTTTATTGCCGTTCTCCTTAAAGAAAGCAATTAAAGGGTCGATGTAAAGTTTTTTTAACGTCTTCCCTGGTTTGATTTCGCTGCTTTCATGGGCGACGTAAAGCTCTCCATTGCGATAGAAGACGTCCGCTTCGATAGAGCCCATTCCAGCATAGTAAGCCTCCAACAGCGGGATTTGCTGTTTGTAATCATTGTGGCTGTGACCTGCATTGGCAGTCAGTTTCTGTTGTGCAGAAACTGACTGAATGCTTAGGCTGGCAAAGAGCAGCCACATTAATTTATTGTTTTTTACCATCCTGCATTCTGTTTAATGACGCCGGAACTGTTGTCGATCTCGCGTTGTGGAACTGCCCAAACATCATGTACTTGCGGATTGAAATTTCTAGCCGGCCAAATTACAGCACCATCGAAATCGTGTAAAGGTTTGGCATAGGTAGCTTGCGCATCGCCCCATCTGACCAAATCACGGTGACGGTCTGCCCATTCGCCAGCAAGCTCATTGCGGCGCTCGCGTTTTAGGTCTACAAGAGTCATTCCGCTTTTTGCTATTAAACCAGCTCTCTTCCTAATTTTATTTAATTCAGTATCACCGGCTCCAGCCCCATTTAAATTAATGGCGGCCTCAGCTTTAATCAATAATACTTCGGCATAACGCATCAATGGTACATTGAGGTCTGTTGTTCCGTTGTCGCCATTTGGATTAACGTGTGTTGGAATAGGGTTGGCGTATGAAAATGGTTCCATGTACTTTTTGAACTGGTAGTTCGAAGTCGCACCACCGTCTTTTGTAAATGTACGTTCTTCGCCAAAAAACTGGAACTTATCCCCTGGTTTCAAGATTGTTGCTTCACGACGCAAGTCACCTGTTTCAAAAGAATCGTAAAGTTCTTTTGTCGGTAGATAGTAGCCCCAGCCGTTGTAGATTCCCCAAGCTTTATTGGTCAGCATAACACCCGGAAGTTTGCTGCCCCAGCCAGTACCGCCACCATTTGGCGTACAGACCACCGACCAAATATATTCTTTGGACCAGTTGTTAGCCGCCTTAAACACATCCACAAAATTGGTCAATAAATCATGTTTGCCCGAACTGATCACCATATCCGCGTACTTCGCAGCATTGGTATAATCTTTTTTGTACAGATATACTTTTGATAAATAGGCCCACGCAGCTGTTTTGTGCGCTTTACCATAATCGGTATCCTTCATTTCAGAAAAATAAGGAAGGTTGTCGGCCGCTTTTAATAGTAGTGAAATGATGTAATCGTAGTTTTCGTTAACGTTGTTGGCTCTAGCTACAGGAACAGAAGCATCTGTTTCAGGCGTAACAATAGGCACACCCGCCTTGTCGTTACCATAGTTTGCCGCCAATTGAAAATAAACCAAACCTGCATTGAAATAGGCATCGCCAATGATCTGTTTTTTTCGCGCTTCATCCATGCTTATATTGGGAACATTGATAATAATATCGTTGGCCCTTTTTATAATCGCATAACGCATGCTCCATTGAGATTCGGTATAACCACCACCGATGTAATTGCGGTTGAAGTTTTTAATATTGTCGGCTTCGGGCTTGTTACGTCCTGTCACCATGTCGTCACTGGCATTAATAAACCAAAACATCCCACGACCGTAATAATCCTCTTCATTGTACTTTTCGTACATTCCGGCTTCTGCTTTGATCGCATCTTGTTCCGTTTTCCAGAAATTCTGTGCGGAGGGAGAACCCTCTGGTGTTATATCTAACTGTTTATTGCACGATGCAAAAAGTGCGACTGCTGCTATTGCAAGGTATTTTATATTCGTTTTCATCGTTTTATTTTTTTTAATGGCTGATGAGTATAAATCATCGGCTTTTTTTAGATTAAAAATTGACATTTAAACCAACAATAAAGCTTCGGGCTTGTGGGTAACGTCCCACGTCGAGACCATTGTTATCCATTCCAATTTCTGGGTCAAAACCTGTATATTTCGTAATGGTAAATAGGTTGTTGGCCGTTGCATAAACACGTACGTTGCCCATCTTAAATTTGTTTGCAATTGATTTTGGTAAGGTATAGCCTAATGTAACATTACGAATGCGGAGGTAGGAACCATTTTCGATGTAAAAATCTGACGCATTGAAATTGCCATTTGCATCTGAAGTGGAGATGATCGGCACTTTACCATTTGGATTTTCTGGAGACCAGGCGTCCAAAATGCCCGTTAACTTATTGTAAGAAGGTCCACTCGCACTATACGTTGTTCTTTTGATAGCGTTGAAAAGCTTGTTGCCTTGAACGCCCTGAGCAAAAATATTAAAATCAAAATCCTTATAATTCGCATTAAAGCTCAATCCATAGGAGAAATCTGGATATGCACTGCCCGCAAAATAACGATCTTCAGGTCCGATTGAACCATTGCCATCGATATCTACAAATTTGAAATCTCCCGCTTTTGCATTAGGCTGAATTTTTTGTCCATTGGCATTTTTGTAATTATCAGCTTCGGCCTGGCTCTGAAAGATACCATCTGTTTTTAGTACATAGTAGCTGTAAAGCGGTTGACCGACGGTAATAGAGAGTGGGGCTAACTCATTTCTGAAATTAGTACCCACAGCAATGGTGTTCAAGCCCGGTGCTAATTCTTCAACCTTGTTATTTAATTTGGTTAAGGTTGCGTTGATGGAATAAGTAAAGTCGGAATTTTTTGAACTATTGTACGTTAATCCCAGCTCAATTCCTCTGTCTTTGACTAAACCCGCGTTGATCGTTTGACTATTTAAACCTGCTGTACCTGGTAGTGATCTGGTCAGGATCATTTTATTTGTTTCCTTAATAAAGTAATCGGCGACTAAGTTAAAATGGTTGAAAATTCCCAAATCTACACCTATATTGGTCTGCTTACTTTCTGCCCAAGTGAGGTTCTTGTTGGCCAAAATCGTTTGTACGTATCCTTTTTGTAAGGTCGGTGTTTGGCCGAAATAACTTTGTGTCGATGCTAGTAGCGGGTTAACAGCTGCAGCTGACAAACTACCGAGATTACCTAAAATACCATAGCTACCGCGTAATTTTAATTGATCTAACCAGGTTGCTGATTTTAAAAACTCTTCTTTACTGATTACCCATCCTGCTGAAGCAGAAGCGTAGTTTTTAAATCTATTTTCTTTTGTCAACATGGATGAACCATCTCGTCTACCAATTAACGATAGTAAATACTTGTCGTTATAACTGTAGTTTGCTCTTAAGAATAGCGATGATATTGCTGTTGAAGCATAGCCACTTTCCGAAGGTTGAATGGTATTCGCATTTGTTAAATAACGGTATTGTTTGGACTCATCGTCAAAACCTGCTCCGGAAGTATATAGATAGGTGTTCTTTGTTTTTTGAAAGGTATAACCACCAGTTAGGTCAAGTTGATGCTTGTCGAAAGAAGTTTTGTAATTTAAAACTTGTTCTGCAAGGATATCATTTGCATCATCAGCTCGTTCAACTAGACTATTGCTCAAAACCGGTTTACCTATTTCAGGACGTCTTGGTGTAAAGCTTTTAAATCGAGCATTCGATTTAGTAATACTTAAATTAGATCTGAATGTTAAGCCTTTTGCCAATTGGATGCTAGCATAAGGATTGACAACAAGGACATTGACCGGATTGTTGATGTCGATGCGCATCAGTTCGGCAACGGGGTTAATGATATCACCGTAATCGCCAGGGAATGGACCCGGTAGACCAGCAAAACTTCCATCTGCATTGTAAGGGGTCCCATTGGTTGGATAATAAATGGCGGAAAGTAAGGCTCCTGTATAGTCACTGCTGGTATTGGCACCATTCCCATTGGTACTGCTATAGGATAAGTTTTCACCAACTTTCAACCAAGGGGTAAGTTGATGTTCTGAATTTATACGGAAATTATAGCGCTGGGTTTTGGTATTCAATACAATACCCTCGGCGTTGCGGTAATTAAAACTCAGGTAAAAGTTAGACTTTTCGCTACCACCATTAATTGCAGCATTGTAATCCTGTAGTGTCGCGTTTCTAAAAACTTCATCCATCCAGTTTGTTTTGGTGACTAAACCTTCAGGGTATTTGGTCGGATCAAAAGCAGGTAGGATAGTTGTTCCACCATTTTGAGCGGCTGTTGCAGCTACTTGTGCACGTTGTTCGGCATTTAAAGGCTGTAATTTTCGCCATGCACTTTGTTGACCTAACTTGGCATCAACGCTAATTTGCATCTGTCCTTTTTTTCCTTTTTTAGTGGTGATCAATACCACACCTCCGGAGGCTCTCGCTCCATAGATCGCTGCCGATGCGTCTTTAAGGACCGAAATGGATTCGATATCGTTTGGATTGAGCTGTGGGGTGCCTAGGAAAATTGAACCGTCAATAACGTAGAGTACACTTTCGCCATTGATACCACCGGCGCCTCTGATATTGATACGTGGCGTTGCAGTTGGGTCACCACCTTCATTCGTAACAATAACACCTGGTGATTTACCGGCCAATACTTCGCCAACACTGTTGACAGATCTAGACGATAATTTGTCAAGTGATACCAAGCTGACAGCACCTGTTAATGTTTCTTTTTTCTGGGTTCCATATCCCACTACAACAACTTCTGATAAGGTCGAACGCTCTTCGCTTAGCGTTACATTTATAACTTCATTTTCACCAACAGAAACATCTTTAGAATGGAATCCGACCATCGAAAAGGAAAGTACGGCTTGCGGTCCTGCTTCGATACGGAATGCACCTTTTATATCTGTTGTGGTCCCAACCTGCGTACCTACTACTTTTACAGAAACACCCGCAATTGCAGCCCCTGTTGTATCTCTTACAAAACCGGTAAGGATTCGGTCTGCCTTGATGTTTGCTTGCGTGTTCAGGATCACATAGTCCTCTTTTTCCACTGCATTGATTCCAAGCTTATTCAAGAGGGAGCGAACGGGTTCAGTTTTAAAGCTGCCGCTTAAGACTGTGTTCCGTTCTTGCAATAGATCGGGATTGTAAACAAAATGAAGGCCCGAAAGACTTTCGATTTTGTGGAGAATCACATCGAGTTTTTCGCCCTTGCTTATTTTGATGTTTACGCTGCTTTTGTCCAAACGTTGGGCCATGCTTGGGGAGGCCATCAATGAACTGCAGAATACTGAAGTAATCGAAAATGCGATGCAGGGATACTTCATGATCCGGTAAAAAGAGAATTCTCTCTTGAATGCAGGTGTTTTCATTTTTTTGTAATAATTAGGTAATGAATTACGCATGGTGACTAAGATGTTTTAGGTAAATTTTTAGACATTATTTGTGGATTTTAAATACTTTATCCTTTTCAATCGTACTGTACTTAAGGTGATGCAGGCTGCAGATAATATCCAGTATTTCTGCTGGATTTTGTGTGCTATTGAATGTGGCTGTTGTTTTTAGAGATCTAAGCGATGTATCCTTTAAGATAATTTCAATGTTGTAGATATATTCCAGTTTTTTTGCGACCTCTTGGAGGTTTGTTCCATCAAATGCTATGGCGACAGCTGTATTTTTTTCTACTACGCTACGCGAAGATTGTGCGGTCTCCTTGCTGTAACGTAGACTTTGGTTTTTGGTTAATATACCCAAGATTTTATCTTGTTGCTGTACCGCAACCTTACCGGTAGCAACGGTGACTTCGACTTGGTCGGAAGCCTGATAGGCTTTTATCCGAAAGGAGGTACCCAATACTTTAACCGCTAGCTTGGATGCAAGCTGTACCTGAAATGGGTGTTGCTCGTCGTGGGCAATATCAAAGAAAGCTTCCCCTTCAGTAAGTGCTATTTCGCGGATATTTCCCCTGAATTTACTTGGATAGCTGATTTTGAAGATGGTTCCATGATAATTTCCGAACCATCTGCCAATACAATCTTTTTATGTTCACCTGCAAGGGTTGTTGTGACGATCTGCGCAGATGGTGCGATAGGTTGATTATTTACTTTCCAATAAAGAAGTCCTATGGAAGCAATCACTAAAATAGCGGCCGCTATTTTGAATACAGGAGAATACAGCAGGGAAGGTCGTTTACTTTCCTTTTCTGAAATACCGGACTGGATATTGGCCAATAATTGTTCGCGCAAGGCAGCTTTGCGTTCCTGCGGAATTTTTTTTGATGCGTTATCCAGTTGGGCGTACCAATCTTCGACTTGTTTAATCTCGGCGGCGCTGGCCTCTCCATTTAAATATTTTTGCAGTAGCTGCTTTGCTTTTTCTTCCATCATTTGAATACATGTCACTTCAAATGGGAATTGGTACTAGTCGAAAATATTAGGAGTATATTAATTTATTGTTAACACTCAAAAAAATGTAGGAACTGCCTAAGAGAGGCTTTTTTTGAGCAGTTTCATGGCCGAGGTAATTTGATTCTTGACGGTTTGTACCGATACATTCAGCTCGCTCGCAATTTCCTTGATTGATTTTTCTTGCTTGCGGCTCATTGTGACGACCAGTCGCATACGTTCGGGAAGCTGCATCAACGCTTCTTCAACTTTTTGCTGCGCATCTTTTAGGATCAGCAGGTCGTCCGCTGAATCCGCATATTGTTGGTTCATTAAAGTCGCTAGTTCGGCTTTGTGTCCATCTTTAACTGTCGTATTCCGAAAATGGTTGATTACTTTGAATTTTACAGCCCCATGTAGATAGGCTGCAAGGCCACCAGATATGATGACCTGTTCACGGTTTTCCCACAGCGAAATGAAGATTTCCTGGGTAATGTCCTGAGCCACATTTTCGTCACCTATTTTCTTAAAAGCTGCATCAAATATGGCTTCCCAATACAGATTAAAAATCTGTTCCATGGCAAAGTGGTCACCTCGCTTTAATGATGCTATCAATAATTCGCTCACAAGATCAGTTTTAATTGGACAAAGCTAATAACTCAGTATTCCTTTAAAGTTAATAAATCTTAAAGAGTATATTTTGTCTGTTATAAATTAATCTTGGCAATTTGAGCTGAAATTGAGCGGTATATTTTTATTCTTTATACTCCTCGCCCGTAGCAATGTCAATAAAATAGCCCTCGTGCCGATTCTGCTCATTTCTAGGTTGTACCCAACCGTTGGGATTGATGGTCATGTAGCTTTTGTTGCCGATTCGTTGTTTTGTCTTATTGTTGTATAAAGTATAGCGGCCATCTTTATACTCCTGTAATGCGAAGATTTGTCGTTTACCATCTAAGGTTTCAATATGTTCGAAATCGGGGTTTATATCCCAAGTCTTTGCACTTGAATTCCATAGTCCTTTTGTAGGTTCCAGATCACCTCGTTTTACATCAATTAAATAAAGATCTTCTGATGAATCGACGTATTTTATTTTTCCGGTTTTCCAATTCTTTTCCATGGCATTCGAGGTGAGTAACATGTGTTTGTCTGGCCAGACCAAATTACCCACCTGATCCAGGATATAGAAATTCGGGGCTTTGATGGTGTCCAATAAGTTGCCATCTTTATCTATATATAACCAATCATAAGCCCAGATCGCATGATCGTAGTTAAATCTGCCCAGAATAAAATAGGGCGAATTAGTCACCGAATAAACTAAGGATATTTCTTTTAGAAAGGCAATCTGTGTCGCATTGGCTTGTCTAATTTGTTTTGGAAAAGCTTTGTCGTATTGTGGAAAGGCATATATACTCCCTGTATTATTGTCCTTTAGTAGTTTTGGGATTGTTGGGCTGTAGCGCTCCTGATTGATGGAATCGAGCTGTATGGTCTCATTTTTCCAAAGAAGGTCTATTTTGTCAATGCCCGTCAAAGCGGATAAAACCGGTTTTTTGCTTTTGATATCAAGGATAGCAAAACTGTTTGTTGATGCTGGAATATAACGTCCGTTTTCCAAGGGCATTTCAATGTGTTCTTCTATTTGCTTAAGTTTTTGATCTTTTAGCAGATATAGGTTCCCGTTGAGAATCATATGCTTGTTGTCTAAGGGGTAAGTTGCAAGGTTATACTCGTTCTCATCGTAAGGAATATCTTTTTTCAGCAAGACCTGATTACTTTCCAATACCCGTATTTCAAGCTTAACATAAGTAGCTGTTTTCTTGATATAACTGCTTAGGATATTCCAGTCCCATTTCCAGAAGGGCAATTTCTTTTCATATTCCTGACGTTTCATTACGAGAGTCAGCTGTTCGAGGTCTAAGAGCTGTAAATCTACGTCGGAATAATGTTCGATAAATTCACCTTTGCTGTTAATGATCCCCGTTTGATCCTTTTCATTGGCTACCAGTGCGTATCCTGTGGACGTGAAAGGCTGAGCCCAATGGAACTCTTGGGATAGCTTCTTATGGAATGCGCTGTCGACATAGACAAACTGCTTGTTTTTGGTTTGATAGGGAATCCACTTAACCCGGTCATTTTTTGTGATTATGGCGGATTCCTGTGCACATGCTGTGATACATAGCATAGCTGTTATACTTAGCAATAATGATTTGATCATTCTTTTTTTTCTATAAATTGGACCTACTTGTTTGCAGCTCGCATGTTATTGCAATTGCTCTCGTTGATCGAGCCCGAATGCGAATCGTACACGCGCTGAAACGCGTTGGTTTCGAAGCTAAAGTAGTGGAAAACAAGCTTTAGAAAAATAGCCGATTTCAGTGATTATCGTGGCGGCAATCAGGGGTGATTTAGTGTAATGAAAGTGAAATGGAATACCGTATATTGTAAGTTATAGCCTGTTGGCGTGTAATATTGACCGCTGATTGGACAGATGATATCGGGAAGGAGCAGCGCTAATTTTGGGGTTGAGCCGATTAGTGTGATCACTTTTTAGTAACCGGCACCAAAATAACCTCCCCTTTGTTGGTTTGGTACCAGTATTTGTTGCCCCGGTCATCTTCGAAATCATGGTTTACTCGCGACTTGTCAACCTTTCTGAAGCTTTTTACATCAGGGCCATTGAATATTTTATTTCCAATGAAAATGTGGTTCGCGTCTTTTGCTACAGCGAACTTGAGAACCTCGAAGGTTTTCGGATCTGCTTCGGCAAATAATTGTTGCTCGTAATAGACATGATTTTTGTCGCGCGACCAAAGGACTTTTCCATTTGCCCCTTCCAATAGCTCGAAACTTTCGGCATCGACCGCTGCATATTCAAATTGCTTACCCGAGATAATCACCAATTGGTCAATGATTACTGTCTTATCATTAAGGAATTTTATGTTGTTTGATGAAGGAAGTTCGATCTCCAGTATACCGATGTTTTGATAAGGCTCGTAGTAGAGCAGTATTCGGTCATTCAGTAGTAGATAGGCTATATTGAGAGCCTTAACGTTCTCTGTTTTATAGTGGAGCGGAAGAATCGCTTTGTCTGTTACTACGAAAAGCTGATTTTTATCTTTTACAAAATTACTGTTAACTACGTTGAATGAAGCATAGTCGACGTTCAGCGGTTGATACCTATAAAAGTAATGTGCTTTATCTTTAGCTAGTGCTGGAAGTTGATGATATAATGTTGTATAAGTTGCAGGATCTGCTCTTTCGATAATGGTGAGCTGATTTTGGCTACACGTTGAAGTTGCCGAAGCAAAACCTTCAAACTTGAATACATGCTCCTGATCGATTGGAATGTTGTTTTTCAGTTGAAATGTCTTTACATCGACCAGCTCTTGCGGGCATCCCATAAAATAGACGTGATCTTTATCGCGGGCATAGACCTCTTTGATCACAGCAAAACTTGCCAGATCGGCAACCATCTTTCTCGAACCTCGTTCAAAGCCGTTTCCGCCCGGTATAAAATAAATCGCACCGCTCTTTTTGTAGTAATCTTCAGACAAAGGACTCACTTGCTCTTTGCAGGAAAAGAGCAGACCTATCAAAGCACTTATTATTCCCATTTTTAAGATATTTTTCATACTCGCCAACGTTATACTTTATCGCAATTATTGCTTATTCATTGATGTAACGCACCGCAAAATCGATCCAGTCTGTAATAGATTCATCCAGATAGATATCGGGCTGTATACCTATATTGTCAATCGGATATTGCGGTAAACGGGTAGATCGGTAGGTTGGCAAAAGGAGCTGGTAGTTGTCGCAACCAAATTTGAACTCACGTATAGAGCCATAGTCAAGGGCGCCCATACTCGGGGTTCCCATGATTTTTACTTTTTTGCTCTGGCGGGAACTGAATAAAAAATTCTCCGCTGAACTGGCTACATTTCTATTGGCTAGGATAATGACCTGTTGCGGACTTTTTTTATTAAGGACAATCGTATCTATGATCACCTTCTCGTCACCATACAGTACAAATTTTCCGATATTCTCCCTGTATTCCCGCAGATCTTCGTCAATTCTTTTTACTTCATTCAGAGAATCCTGCTTGATATTCTTGATGGCATAATCACGCAACCCATTGACTAAGGTCTGTGTCGCAAAAAACTCAACACTCATAATCCGGATCGGGTTAGTTAAGATATAGGGCAATAGGGGCTGGTATACATCGTCCGTTCCACCGCCGTTGTTTCGTACATCTATAATAAGTCCTTTACTGCTTTCGATCTTTTCTTTGTTTTTTTCGATCAGCTCTTTGAAAGGGGCTATGTTTTCGTACCCGAAGCTTGAGATCTTAATATAAAATATATCGGGACTGATCGATTTTGAACTTATTTCCTCTTCTGGTTCTGCCTTTGGGGTTTCGGTACTTGTCTGTGGAGCATTTTTCTTTTTGGAAAGATCAGCTAAGACAATGTGTTCATCCTGGAAGAAGTCAAGATATTCCTGCAAAAGTCGCATACAGCTCCCATTTGAAACCAGCAAGCTTTTCTTCGTCAATATATTTTTTTTAGCTTGATACAGGTCCTTATTCTGCTTGGTTTTTTCTGGAAAACCAGGGTACTCGCTCTCTATTTTTACAATTAATTGCTTAAGTGCCTGTGAGCAGTTGCAGGTGGTTTGACCATATATTGGTCGAACAAAGAAAACAAGACAAAAGATGAGGAATAATTTGGTATTGGTCATGGATATGGTTGTTAAAATTAATGCAATTTAAGAAATAGCGTATTTTCTGATGCTTAAAAATTGAATAGCCTAAAAATAGTAGAAATATATAATTGATTCGTGAGTTGTTTACAATTCGTAGCATATATTTATAATTTGTAAAAGCCGGAAATAAATGGTCGTGTGTCTATGTACAGGCCCGTATCCTTTATTTAAAACTTTAATGATAAATAATATTTTGATTTGGTTTTGTTTATTTATATATTTGTATATATAAACTATATTTATGTATTCTATTTTGTTTTTCTTTTAATGGGAAAACAAAGTGTTTTCTCTGTCTATATTGCCAGCGACGGGGAAACACTTTTTCGCTAAATGAATGATTTGAATACATGTTGATTTAAATGCTGGTATTTCCTGAAAAGCCAAGGGGTGAACGTCTATATGTAGTAATGTGTTACCCCCTCTTTAGTCTCCTTGGTTGTAATACTGTTTTTTTTACAATAAAGTATTGATTATTTGCAATAATGATCTGTAACAGTCTGATCTGTTGGAGTAATTTATTGTGCCAAATTTTTAATCTTAAATCATTTAGTATGGAAATTAATAGCCAATTAATTATCGATCGGCTTTCTCAGCGTATGGATCTCGATCGTGCCTATCTTTTTAAATATCAGTTTCTCGGTCAGGAGCATTATCATTTGCTTCTCGCACTCAAGCATGTGAGCGGGCTTTCACCGAAGGTATTAAAGCCTATCGTGGAGTTATGTTTAATGGATCAGAAGAATATTTCCTTTGAGCTGGTGCCAATTGCTGAAATGCTCAGTAAAGTCAAAGTGGGCAGCCTGTATTATTCCTATGCCTCCCTACCTGAAAATACCGTTCATCAGGCTGGTAACAAAAAGAACCCACCCCTTCAAGCGAAAGAGCTAAAAAGTGTTCTAGAAATAGCTGATGAATATTACCAGAAGCTCTTGCCTATTTCAGCGGGATTCCTACAGGGGGCTGAAACATTTGGTCAGCAGGGGAACTATCAAAGGGCTGTATTTATGTTACATCAAAGTATGGAAAACCATTTGCGTTTTTTACAGCTAATGATTGACGGAAAAGCCAATAATGTACATCATGTTAGCAACAGAATTAAAAGCCTCAATGAACATTTTTCCATGTTAAGGGAGTCCCTTGTCGGAAAGGATGAGGAAGAAAAGAAACGTTTTAGATTATTGGACAGTGCCTTTGATGCGGTGAAACAAAATAAGGACCTCGAAATTTCCGCCTTTGATGCCTCCTGGCTTTATGAGCATTGCAAGTTTGTTCTTCATACGATTGAACAGCTGTACTTGAGTTTTATGGAAGGCCTTAAAACCGGCTATGAAAAATTGTTGGCAATAGTGGAACAAAAAGTCGCAAATAAAAACGTCGAAGTTGCAGTAGGTAATCTGGCGGCGAAGGAGACTACATTATCGAATGCCGCGGCCTCGCAGTTTCATGCATTTCCTTGGCCGGATCGGTATGAGGCAGATATACTTCATGTGCTGGCTCAGATTCGTCAGGAGAATAATCCCGAACAAATGATGCTGCTCAATTATTACGTCAGCGATGCGCATGGAAAAGGACTTTTTCATTTTCCTGCAGTGGAAAATGAAAAGGCAGAAATCTACCTTGTCGTAATAAAAAAGAAAATAGGTCACTGTCACTTTCGAAAAATCGTTTATGGTCGAGTTACTGCAGTTGTAGCTTTTATGAGCACAGATTTCCTGGCAACAAAACTGGATCTGGGCAGCCGTTTCTCCCATACTATCTGGAATGAATCTGTTGTTGTTTACCGTCGTCCGAGTTATAAACCAACATATCCCGTTTCTCCGATCAATTGGCATGATACATTGTTTAAGACATCCATTTCATGGACACGCAATTCAAAACTCATGCAGGATCTGCTAGGTGTATTTGCTTTTGAAGGACTTGCTAGTTCACAATTGGCTGTATTATTTTTAAATCAATTGACTTCAATTGGACTATACAGTTATCTCTACCTACGAATTGGGTATGCCCCGATGAATGTGACTATAGCCGATCTGGTGGACTGGACCTGTATCTGTGATAAAAAGGTGAAGGAATTTTTTACAGCCAGAGGGGATGTGGAAGAAATATTGAATGCAGAGTTATTAAAACAGATGAAAGGGCGGATCTATGAGCTTCCTTCACAATTAGCTCAGCTTGATATGGATTACTTTAGGTCAAAAGCAAAAGAAATTACAGATTTCTTTGTCGATCTCTGTGATCAGAGCATACGGTATATGGAGCTGAAATCGGAGGCTAAATTAAACGAAGTGATATGATAGGAATTGGCTTTAACTGCATTACGACGGATGCTAAGATCCATTCAGTCGAAAAAATACTTCCAAAAAGAAATTCTAGTGAACCTCTTGTAATTCCTTGGGAAGATGGATTTATAGGGAGAATGACTCCGCGCTACCTGAGCAAATATTATGCTGATGATGAGATTCCATTTATGGAACGAGAGAATATTGTTATTCAGGTCCGACCGTATCCACCGAAATATGAACTTAAGTTAAAAAAGTTCTCGGGTACTACGGTTAAAGTCGAGCTGACTACGGAACACCTCAGCATTAATTGTTCTTGTAGCGACGATGTAGCAGGGCTTTGCGTACACGAAGCAACCCTGTTATCGAATAAATTACTGGATAGTTGCCCAAATTATTTAAAGGGCCTATATCGGGCTGAAATCAACAATTTGCCACCATGGAAGAAAAAGATCGTGCCATTTAAGGTCTGTGAGAACTATTCTTATGCGGAGTTAACTGTAGAAATGAATAATGAATATGGACGATTTTATCGTTTAGCTACTAATGATTATGAGAATGGACTTCGTCTGCCTGCACGTAACTTGGAAGGATATCTCGATTTAAAGCGAAACGATGAAGTATGTTTTTTTGTTACAATAAATTTTTCCGCTTTTGGTCTGCCTGTTTTTTTTCCTTTTCATTATAAATTTAAACGCTCTCGTTCCTTTTCGCACTCTTATCTATTGGACGAAAGTAACTTGAAGATGTCTTTAAATTCTTATGATCAGTATCTGGAATTGTTCAGTCGTCGATTTGCCGCCCTCCTTTATGAAGATAAAATACTTCGGGAAGAGAAGAAGGATCTAATCAGTGAAGATATCAACTACTTCGAGCGGAAACAATGGGAAATTATACAGATATGGCGTGATTTACTGGAGGATCCTCCGTTTCCAATTAAATTACGTTTTGCCCAAACATTTAAACGCTATCGATTTGCACATCAGATTAATTTGAAAAATTCGAGCGTGCTGGGTGCCGCTACATTAACTAAAGCACGGGGGAATTTGCAGCTCAAAGTCGAAATTGATGATCAGGATCAATATCTGAAAATGCGAATTTGTCTCTATTACAGAAACCAGCTAATAGATTGTCCTGAGTTTTTGGGGGATGAAAATTGTTTCTTTCTGAAAATATCTAACGAGGAAATTTTATTTATTGATAATCTGACCCAGGCTGGAGTATTGCAAAAGTTTAGACAATGGAAATATAGATTGACTGTCTTTAAAGAGAATTATCATACCTTCTTGAACGATTATCTGATACCCCTATCAAAAATAGCGGAGCTTGTCATCTTAAATAGGCTAGGGGAAAATATGACAATTCCTCAAGTCTTTAAGCCGTTTAAAAAAATAGCTACTATTTCTGTAATTGACCAATTCCTTTGTATAGCGGCTTTTGTCGAATATGAGAAAGAGGGTAGATTTTTGTTGAACTCCAGTAGCAACTTGATTTTAGAGGAGAGACTGAATCAATTGGCGTATTTTGAAAGGAATAAGCTCGAAGAAAAGGTTTTTCAGGAATTTGTTAAAACACAACATCCGATTCTTAAGGAGACAACATTAGAAAATAACTGGTTGATTCCTTTGAAAGAAATTGAAAATACCACTTGGCTATTTGATTTCATGGACAGCTGCTCTCTCAATGAAATTTCGTTAGAAATTGACCATCTTCAGCAAGGTAGCGTATACTATCCTTTCCCTCTAAATTGTATTGTCCGTAACATCCGTCTGGAAAATAATTTATGTTCAATTCTACTGGGGCCGAAATTTGGAAGACAAACAATTTCAATGGATGAATTCGAGGATTTGATTATGGGAACAGATAAAGTTTTTACTCTTACTGATGGGACTTTTGGCATTATACGCCGCGCTGACCGAGAAATCTTTAGGCCACTGTTTTTAGGAGGAAGAAGAGAAGAAGATTGTTTTGTTTTAAATACAATTCAACTTGTGTCTATGCAGAAGGTTTTGGATAAAATAGATAAAAAAATTATTCAGGACAGTATTCGGGAACGTCGTGAAAAACTCGCAGCTTTGGATGAAATCCCTCTTTTGGAAATCCCTAGAAGCTTAAAAGCGCAATTACGACCTTATCAGCAGGTAGGTTTTAGCTGGCTCACTTTTTTGAATGAATTTCAGTGGGGCGGCCTTTTGGCTGATGATATGGGTTTAGGGAAAACATTGCAGATTATAACAGTGCTGGAATACTTTTATCAACAGCATTCTACAGGAAAATCTGCTTTAGTGGTTGTCCCGAACTCTCTTTTGTTCAATTGGGAAAATGAATATAAAAAGTTCGCCCCCTATCGAAAAATAGAAATCTATCATGGGAAACACCGGGAAGCATTTATTTTTGAAGAGGAAGGCACTGTAGTTCTTACGACATATGGAACGATGTTGACTGATGCGGCGTATTTAACCAGTTTAGACTTTAGCTATCTGATTATGGACGAATCCCAAGCCGTCAAGAACCGTAATTCGAAGCGTTTTGAGGTGCTGTCAATGGTTAAGGCCGATTACCGTGTAGCGATGACAGGAACGCCAGTTGAAAACGGTATACAAGATATTTATGCGCAAATGTCTTTAGTTAATCCTGGTTTCTTTGGAGATTATCGAAATTTTAACAAGGCATATAAGGGTGTCAAAGAGGTAGATATGGTTCAAGAGACGACTTCTAGCCTCCAAAAGATGATCCAACCTTTTATTCTTCGGCGTACAAAAAAACAGGTTGCTTTGGACCTTCCTGAAAAGACCGAAACAATTCTCTATATGGATATGCTTCCAGAGCAAAGGAAAATATACGATAAGGTCAGAAAAATATTCAAGGGAGAGATTGAAAATAATCTGAATAGCGCTGATTCCACGAAATCCAAATTTTTAGCGATCGAGGCGCTGCAAAAACTACGGCAGCTTTGCAACTCCCCCATTCTGATGAAAGATGGCGGCTTCGGTCATGAATCTATTAAATTGGATTTTATTGATGAGATCATGGATGAAGTAGCTCCAAATCATAAGATTCTTCTCTTTTCGGCGTATACTTCCATGCTTAAGCTGGTGGCTCAACGAATCGAAAATAAGGGAATAGCTTATGTCTACCTTGATGGTAAGATGAATCAAGATCAGCAGCAAAATGCGGTCGAAAGATTTCAGAACGAGGACGAATGCCGTGTGTTTCTCATTAGCCTTAAAGCGGGAGGAACCGGCTTAAATCTAACGGCTGCCGACTATGTCTATATTTTGGATCCCTGGTGGAATCCTGCTGCCGAAGCACAGGCGATAGATCGTTGTTATCGAATAGGGCAAGAAAAGCATGTGATGGCTTATAAGATTGTTTGTCGGGATTCCGTTGAGGAGCACATCTTAGCCCTTCAAGAAAGTAAAAAACGAATATCCGAAGGACTGATTTTAGATGAGGCTAATCTAATGAAATCGATCAGTAAAGATGAGCTGCTTAAATTATTTGAATAACCAATTGTACACTATAATGATCAAAAAAGTATCTCCACAAAAAGCATCCTATAGGGGAATGATGTTTTCGCACGATTTTCAACTATGGTACACCTATCTAAAACGGAGAATAGAAAAGGGCTGGAGACCTGAAGAACTGTCGTTCTTGGTTGGTAGACCTGATCATGCATATTTAGACTTTGAAAAAATGTATCAGGTACGAAGTTTTTTGACCCAGGAATCGATCTTGCTGGATCGAATATACATGAGCTCATGCATTGAACCGATGGAATTCATCGCGAAAGATATGAAGTTACCGAAGAACGTCTCGTCCGTCTTCATATTGAAGAGGACGAGGTCAGGTGGCATTATTCTATCGAAATTCCTTGGCAGTTTGTCTCGCAAAAAAAGTCTTCAATTGCATTGCAATTTGAGGAATGGAAAGCTGAAAAAGATGTCCAGCTTGAATCGGATGCGATGTTACATGTGCGCCAAAAGATTGAAGGGCTATTGGATCTGGAATTCTTTGGGCATGGTGCAGCTCCTTGGCAACTGTTTCGGAAAGTTAAGGAAACGGGACAGGTTCATCTCCAGATTTATCCAAGGCATTTGAAAAATGTGCTGTATGGACTCATTCAGCAAAACAGGTTGGTCGTCAGAAATGTAGAAGGAAGGTATTCTTTTTATCCGGTTGATAGAAAGGAGGAGCATGCAAAATTTAATTAATGATATTGGCAGAGAGAGATTTCGCGCAGAATTTTCCATGTACTATGCGGGTATTATTTATCTCCTGATATTAAATCGGATCAGCTGCGGTTTTACCCGTGAAGAAATGGCTTTCTTAATGGGACAAGAGCAAACCTATGTTAAGGAAATGGAAGAACTTAAAATTCCGGCCGGAAATCTTGAAGTTATGGTGCATCTCAGTTGGGTATTTAATCGTAGGGGTATAGATATCAGTAGATTTGACAATAAATCTAGCTATCAGTTTGAGTTGACGATTTGGGAAGAAAAGGCTATTCGATACTATCAAATGGAATATTTTATCAATTCCGTTGAAACCATGACTTTTTTTCAATTAATGGAGGAAATCAGGGTAGAAGATTCAGCCCAAGCTGAACAGTTCGCATGCGATTGCATGGTAGTGGAAATCGTTTTGGGTAAGCTTATCGAGATGGATTATTTTAAGAAATATAGAACACCGCTTGAACTATGGCGTTATGCGGAAAAGTATCTGGGAGAAAAAATTTGCATAAAAAGCTTGATGCATGAAATTGGCGTGTTCGTAGGAAAGAAAGGGAGTGCACCGCTGCGGAAAACTAAAGCCAAGAGTTTTGGCTTCCGCTATATCGCACATAAATAAAAAATATTAAAAAATATGGAAGATATAATTGGAGTACCTTTAAAGGTACCACGAAATTTTCGGTTAATATGTGAGCTTTTTGGTATCGCTGTACCAGCTTTTATCCAATTGTTTTTGGATCATTACTCTTTTATAGATCAAAATTTTAAAGATAATTCAAGCTATAATATTGTGACTAGGGCTATACGTTTTATCAACGATAAAATTCCTAAAGACCATAATCGTTTGAAGATCGAATTCAAAGATAATGACAGGGATGTTGGGATAAAATTATTGCGACGTCAGGTAAAATTAGCAGTCAATAGAAATTATAGTACCGGCGAACGCAGAAATAGAGGGCGTATTATTACTGCGCAGCTTTATGATCTTTTTGCTAAAAAGGTAATGCTTAAAGATCGAATTTATTTAGATGAAAACATATACTTTAAATTGAGTAAGGATTTTCTGCTGACTTGCATTATGAATTCCGTTCATCCATCGCATTATATCAATACCATGATGCTGCAGGCATCAACACCTGATTTTTTAGCAGCAATGCACCTCGATAAAGCGACTTATAATCCAGTTTTGGGATTTATTCATCGTGTCCTTGACGGTTATGGCGGCCTTATTGATTGGGAATATCGTAATACATCTTTTTTTAAACGATTTATAATGGATTTGCAGGAACTCAATAAACGATATTTTTTCTATCGGGATCTTGATCAAAGAGTTGCACTTTATCACGTCTGGCTAGATAATCTTTTGGAAACTAAGGAGGACTAATTTGAGTTATAAACAACCTTTGGAAAGTTTGGGAAACAACCTGTCTTTTGATGAAGATGGCGTAATCTTACAGCGGTTAAATAGAGGTAACTAGGATAAAAAAAATGATGACTTCTTAAATTAAATAAATAATGGAAACATTCGAAAATATTAAATTGACAACAGCATTTAAACAGTTCTGCGATCTGTTCAATTTCACACCGGAAGAAGTTGTACAGGAATTTATTGATAAAATTGACATTGCAGAGTATATGTGTGATCCAATACAACCCAATCGCTGGGCTAATCTATTTGCGATGGAATATTTGATCCAATATACACAGTCCGAAAACAGTATTGTTGAATATAGGGAATTTGCAGAAGAGTGGGTGAAAATGATGGAGACTGGTGGAGATGATCTGATCGGAAATACAAGACTACTGTTGGATGCCTGGCACAAAAAAGTTTTAGAGGATCGTATTCATAGTATTATGAAAGAAGATGAAGGGGACGATATAGCGTAACTTTATGTTAAGTTTGATCAACCTTGTAAAATACGACGATCAAAATGTTTAAACCTAACTCGTCATTAATTGGCTAACGATAGTGATTATAACATGCAATCAAAATGAATTGCTATATTTAATCATGCATGCAAAACCTGAACAACGAAAAACATCATTAGTACCAGTATTATGTAAAGTTTTTATTGGTACTATTGGTGTTTTTGCTATTTTGACAGCTTGTTTCTATCATAATCAACTTGACGTTGACGGCAACTTGACAATAGGATTTCCCTGGACATTTTATAGGGAAGGAAGCGGCTATAGCCCAGATCTTAATGAGCAGGTTGGATACCATGAATTTGAACCTCTAAAATTGATCGGCAATATTCTTTTTTCTGCTACTTTATATCTTCTGATTTTATTGATTTATAGCTTTGTTAGCAGGAATCTTAGGAAATAAATCTTAGGTATATTGTTATCCTTTTGTTAAGCTTTCATGACATGCTAACTCGGTTTAGTTAAAAACTGTTAATGTTTTATTGACCCTGCCTTCATATAGCATTTGTAATCTTGTAACCATAAATCAAATGCGCTACTTATGAAATTTAAAGCCAACAATGTCTTTTGGTTGTTATGTGCCATTGCAGCGAGCTCACCCGCTGTTCAAGCCAAATCGTTCACACTAACCACGTCCCAATTTACGCATGTACAGGGGATGGTCAAAGGCCGTGTCGTCGACGCCCAAGGAAATGCTGTCGCCGGAGCAACTGTTCAAAATTTGAAAAGTAAAAAATCTGTTCAGTCTGACGAAAAAGGAAATTTTCAGATCGAAGCCGAAATGGGCGATAACCTGAGTATTTCCTTTATTGGGTATAGCAGACTTGTGCAAGCTGTTACCCAATCCAATGGGCAGATATTTTCCCTACAGACTGATGAGAACACACTGGAAGAGGTGACCATCTCTATCGGATATCAGCGGATCAGAAAGTCGGATGTCACTGGAGCTATTGCCAGTGTTAAGGCCGAGGAACTCAATTTGAGCGCACCAAAATTATCCCAGGCGTTGGTTGGTAAAGTAGCAGGTGTACAGGTGATGCAAACAAGTGGTGCTCCATACGATGGGACCAAAATGCGTGTTCGCGGAATGGGATCGATCAATGCTGGTTCGGATCCATTGTACGTTATTGATGGTTATCCAGCAGGGAACAATCTCAATATTAACCCCAATGATATTGAGTCTATCGATGTTTTAAAGGATGCCGCTTCTGCTGCGATCTATGGGTCCCGTGGTGCTGGTGGTGTTGTATTGATTACAACCAAGCGTGGCAAGGAAGGTAAAAGTAATGTGGACTACGAAGTATTGGGGGGCTTTGGTCAGCTTTCCAAGAAAATCGATGTTTTAAATTCGGAACAGTTTATTGATCTCTTGATTGATGGCCGTAACAATTCCTATAAAGACCTTCTGGCTACGAAAGGGATCGCTTGGAGCGATAGTAGACGCTTTGATGATAATACAACGCGTATCGCCAATGTCGGAAATGCCGGTTCAGTAAGTATTCCTGAAGACTACTATGACTTTGCGTCCGGTACAGCAAAAAAAGCGAAATATGATACGGATTGGCAGGATGCCTTATACCGTAATGCTCCTTTCCAACGTCATAATCTCTCTACGTATGGCGGTAACGAAAAAAATCGCTATTTCCTAAGTGGATCTTATCAGAATCAACAAGGGATCATGCTGGGGACGGATCAAAAAGTCTTTAATTTTCGTGCCAATATCGATAGCAAAGTAAGCAAGAGGTTGACCGTTGGCGCAAATGTTTCGTTTACATATAACGACAATAACGAGGTGACGACAGGCCGTTACGACAGAAGTCCGTCTATGGCGGCTTTAATCTATCTGCCGACACTGCCGGTTTATAATGAAGATGGAACCTATGCCAAATACCTGATGGCCGATCTTTCGGCGAATAATTACGGTATCCAGAACCCTGAAAATCCACTGGCTTATGTTACTGAGATTAAAAACAACCGTCGCGGAAAAAGAGGAGTATACAACGCCTTTGCAGATTTTTCCATTATGGATGGCCTAAATCTAAAAGTAAACGGTGGACTGTCTACTTATGACGAAAAGTATGATTATTTCCGTCCGACAAGTATATCCGATGGAAACAACAAACCGTTTTCACCGCAGGCAATTTCTGCTGCCTATGCAGATGCCAAGACAAAAAATGAATTGGACAAATTGCTGGAAACAACGCTAAACTATAACAAGACCTTTGGTGGTAAACATCAGGTATCTGCGTTATTGGGCTATTCGGCTCAACGAACAGATTATGATTATCAAGGTGTGAGAGCCAACGGTTTTAATAATAATGCAATTGGAGAAATTACAGATAAAGGAGCCGATCCTTCTAATTTCCAATTGCTAAAAGACGATACGTTCAAACGTACGACAACGCTCCAGTCTTATTTCAGCCGCGTAAATTACAGCTTCGATTCGAAATATTTCCTTTCGGCATCCATTCGTACTGACGGTTCGTCACGCTTTGGACCGAACAGTAAATGGGGAACTTTCCCATCGGTTTCAGCCGGCTGGACCCTCTCCAAGGAAGAGTTTTATACGGATTGGTTAGGGCAACAATCGACAGTCAAACTAAGAGCGAGCTGGGGACGTAGTGGAAATAATAATATTGGTGATTACAATGCGATATCCGTGATCAACTCACCAGCGGGTGTGATCCTTGGGGATAAAGTAGAGACCTCTTATACAGCAGGCAATCTACTCGATCCAAAATTGAGCTGGGAAACAACTTCGCAATATAACGCTGGTCTTGATCTCGGTTTGTTGAAAGGCCGCCTCAACATTATGACCAACTTTTACCTGAGCCGTTCCTTCAATTTATTATTCAACCAGCCACTCTCCGCTGTATCTGGATCAACAACGATCTTGACCAATCTGCCAAATTCGAAGGTGCAGAATAAAGGTTTTGATCTACAGATTGATGCAACACTGATTCGCAAAAATGAATTTGAATTAGGATTCAGTGGGAATATCAATGTCAACAGAAATAAAGTGCTCGATCTTGGTGGGGCTTCTACCATCCTGACGAATGGTGCTGAACGCTCCTACTTAACGCATATTACACAAGAAGGAAGTCCAATTGGTATGTTCTATGGTTTTAAAGTTCTGGGTGTTGCAACAGAGGAAAACTATAAAACTGTCGCACCTTCAGCGGCTTCAACAACCCCGCTACAACCTGGAGACCTTTATTTTGAAGATGTAGATGGCAATGGTATCGTCAATGATGCCGATAAACGTGTGATCGGCAATCCGCATCCTAATTTCACTTATGGCTTTGCCGTCAACGCACGCTATAAGGCATTTGATCTACGGGCATCATTTAATGGCTCCCAAGGGAATAAAGTGCTGGATGGCTATGATTATTACCTCTACAATATGGAAGGTTCCGGTAACCAATATGCGGATGTCGCACAACGCTACCGTTCGGCTCAAAATCCGGGAAATGGTAAAGTCTACCGTGCATCACGTGGCGGTACGCAAAGTAACAGTACACGTCTTTCCGATTTTTATCTGCAGGACGGTTCATTCTTGCGTATGACAAATATTGCCTTGGGTTATAATCTTCCCAAAAGTCTAGCGGAAAAACTAACACTTTCTGGGGTAAGGGTCTACGCGACCGTGGACAATCCATTTACGATTTCTAAATACAAAGGCTACAATCCGGAACCGGATTATAATCAACGCGGCAACCTGACTCCAGGTGTGGATTATGGGCTTTATCCATTGGTGAGATCATATAACCTTGGTGTGAAAGTAACGTTCTAATAGCAGGATCGAGGAGCTGTTGTGCGTAGGAATATCAAGGAAAGTCCCGTGTTAATAGCTCCAGTATTGTAAAAATAGTCCTACAGACTGCTCTTTGCAGTTCCGTGGGCTGATGAAAAATAAAAAAATAACAGGATGAAAAAAAGATATATATTACCCTTTGTTTTGTTGGCATTGTCTTCATGTACCAAAGATTTTTTAAATCAGAAAAATCCCAACGCCGTTACGATCGATGATTACTTCAAGTCGGAAAATGATGTGCTCTTGGCGGTTAACGGTCTTTACCAGTCCCTTCGTTCGGGAAGTACGATCGGAGAATCCAGTACATTGTATAATGAGGAACGTTCGGATAATAGTGGACGTAATGATAACCAATCCAACGCCGGGGAGCCATTCCAATTCAATGACTTTTCGTTGCTGCCAAGTAATACCTATCTAAAGACGCATTGGTCGGCTATGTATGCGGCAATCAGCCGCTGTAATGTGGTTCTGTCACATGTCGACGATGTAACCTTTACAAGTGCAGAATTAAAAGGACGTTATATTGCGGAAGCGAAATTCGTTCGTGCATTATTATATTTCCATATGGTGCGTAAATTCGGAGATATTCCATTATCTACGGTACAGGTGACCAGTAAAGAGCAAGCAAATGAATTAGCTTTTCGGCAAAAAGAGTCGGTTGTGTACGAACAGATCATTAAGGATTTGACAGAGGCATTGTCCAGCAATCTTCCCAATACGCAGAAAGATTACGTCATTGGCAGAGCATCTAAATCGGCTATTAATGCAATTTTGGGACAAGTATACTTAACGTTGGGAGCAACGCAGACGTCGGGGAGTGCAGAAAATTTTGCGAAGGCAGAACAGTACCTTAATGCGGCCTACCAAATGCGAACTTTTGGTAAACTGAACGAAATCCCCTATGCGGATGTTTTCGATGTGACCAAGAAAAATAGCTGTAAAGAACTTGTTTTTCAGATTCAGTACAAACAAGGTGACCAAAACTATAGCTCGAGTATTGCCCGTAATTACCAGGCGAGAGGGGAGACCATCAACTCACGCTATAACTCTACAGGTGCTGGCGAAGTTGCGAAACTAGATTTGATTAAAGATTACGAGCAAGACGATATCCGAAAAGGCTTCTCGGTAAAGTTTGCCGCCAATACGCAAGTTAACGATTGGTTTGTAACCAAATTTAGAGATAACAGTGACGCTGCCGGTACCAATGGTTGGGGTGGAAATGACTGGATCTTGATCCGTTACGCAGATGTGATGCTGTTGTTGGCAGAAGCAAAATATCACTTGGGTAAAGATGCGGAAGCTATCGCGCTTTTGGATCAGGTACGTGAACGTGCTGGATTGCCTTCGTATGCTACTTCAATGCTAAATACTACCTATCGCAGTAAATATCCAACCTTAAAGGAGGCCATATTGCATGAACGCCGTGTAGAACTGGCATTTGAAAACCAACGTTGGTTTGATTTGATCCGTAATTATAATGCACAAGAACTGGTGACTTATTTCAAAACGAAGAGCCAGGCTGATTATGGAAATGCTAAAATCTCCAATATCTCGACAAAAGATCGATATTATCCAATTCCTTTTGATGAATATAAGCTGGATCCGACACGTATGTATCAAAACCCTGGTTATTAATCTGCAATGGAATAGCTATGATAAAAAATATCAGAAAGATCTTATTACTTGTCTTTGGAATATGCTGCCTGCATATTTCCAAAGGTCAAGTAAACAATATGCCTGTTGGTCCACAGGATTGGCTGATCAAGAAGAATTATTATGCATCCTATTTGCTCTTAAAAGATCCTGTCCTTATACAGGAGCTCGTGGGCTCCAAGCCGATAGTACAGGTATTGGAAAAACGGTTCGAACGTTTTAACAACAGCGTCAGTTGTACCGATCTCATGTGCTATTTGAATGCCTTCAAATGGCAGGATAACGAAATTGACCTGTTGGCAGAGCAATTGGCGGAGCAAATTGGTCATAACAAGAAATTGGACCAGCTTGTTCAGGCTAATCTTATTCCATCAATGACCTATGGTGTGTTGCATCATGAAACGGCAAAGGCCTATTTTACGAAAGCCTTGAAACAGGATTTAAAGGCAATGAATTATGTGGTGGACGTCTATGGGGGAGGTAAAAGTCCCAATTACCCCAAGATAGATTCAATCTCTTTCGATGTAAAACGTGCGGCCTACCTTCATCTTTTGGACGATGTTCGCCAAGACGTCCGCAAAGATATTCCAACACATAAAACAGCATTTTTTTTGACCATGATGACTGCGGTACGCTTGTTGGAAATTAATGAGCGATGGGACGCGGCACAACTAGAACCGCTGATTGAACTCGAAAACAAGAAAGCTTACGAAGCGGTCAAAAATACCGACTTCGCAAGCTATCCCTATAGTCTGTTGCTGACCTTAGGTGCAGGCCCCGAGGTGTATGGACAGCCTATTAGTCCTGGTGGAATGCTACGTGCGCGAATGGCAGCCCGAAGCTACTTTGAAAAATTGGCCCCTTTTATTGTGTTGTCTGGCGGTAAAGTACATCCCTATAAGACTCGCTTTATTGAGGCAATAGAAATGAAAAATTATCTGATCGAGATTATGGGAGTACCTGAAGCTGCAATATTGATTGATCCACATGCGAGACATACGACCACAAATTTGCGTAATACAGCACGTATCCTGTTGAATTATGGTTTTCCGAAAGATAAATACGCCATCGTTAACAGTAGTAAAGTGCACATTGATGCGGTGGAAAAAATGGGCGATCGTTGTATACGTGAATTGGGGTATATTCCTTATACATTGGGTAAACGAATTTCAGATGTGATCATCGAGTTCAAGGCAAAAGAAGAGGCCTATACGATCGATCCTGATGAACCATTAGACCCCTAGCCGACTAAGTAGGCCAATTGCTAATCCATTAACTGAGCGGATCGGCTTTGTCTATGGCTTATGGGAAGGCATGAAAAAGGTCCGTAGCATTGCAAGCTACGGACCTTTTTTATTTTAAAATAATGGACTTTCCTTCTTTAGCCGAGCGTTTTGCCGCTTCCAGGATTTCGACCACAGTGACATTATTATTGATCGATCCGAGATCATTTTCTGGAGCCATAGCATCTTTCAGAACCTGTTCGAGATAGGCAATATGGTTCTCAAAATACGGGATCGCAGTCGATACATGTGTAGGTGGATCATTCTGTTGTTTGTATTTTAGAAGTTCTTTGTCATTTTTGGCGTAGAGCTGAGCTTTTGTGCCAAACACCTGCAGATCTTTAACACTGTATGGCCAAGCCCAGGAAGCTTGAATAATACCCGTGCTGCCATCACGGTAGCTTAGTATGATGGTAGCGTTGTCATCGACTTTTGGATAAACCTCAGGCTTGAGCTGTTGTGTAAAGGCTGTCACTGAAATTGGCCTTTCTCCATTTTTGAGCCAGGTCATCAGATTGGCGCCATAACAGCCAAAATCCATCACTGCACCGCCACCATTTTTTTTCGGATCAGTAAGCCAGTCGAGGAAGTAATTGCTACAGCCAATTTCTTTAGGTCCTTCGTGCCCGTCTTTTACAAGTATACGTGTGATTTTTCCAATTTCACCCTTGTCGACCAGCTGCTTCAACTGTTGATTACTTTTATACCAGGTTGTTTCGTAATTTACCAAAAAGGGTGTTTCGAACTGTTTGGACAAAAATGCAATACGTTTTGCGTCAGAAAGAGTCGTAGCAAGAGGCTTCTCTACCATTACAGGGATCTTAAGCGGGAGACAGGTCTCTGCGACGCGGATATGCTCATCGGTTGGATTGTAGGCCAGCACCGCGTCTGGCTTGACATGTTTCAATAAACTGGGTAAGTCATGGTAGAAGATTGCGTCAGGTAAATTATACTGCGTTCGTATTTTGTTTGATAAGGTTTGATTCGGTTCGGCAATACCGATAATATCGACTTTTTTATCCTTATATAAATTTAAAAGCAAGAATACGTGGTCATGGTTGAGCCCCGCAACAGCAACTTTAAGTCGCTCACTGGCCTGTGCAACTTGTTGGAAGAATAGGAGCAGGAAAACTAGGCGGATAAGATGCTTCATATGTTAAGTTTAGTTATTATAAATATACCGATTTGTGCTGAGGATACCCGTTGTAAATCCAGGTTACTTTGCGGTGCGATTGGATGATATCGGCAACAATGTCAAAATAGGTTTCTCCACGACCAGCTTTTAGCTCATCTAGTTTCTTTTGAAAATGCGTTTGATTGAATGGTGATTCTGCTCCAAGTTTCCCTCTATAATAGGCCAAAGTTGTTTCAACGCCCAATGATGCCCTGCTGTGTGCAATATCCTTCCAAACAATGCAATGTGAAACAGCATCTTTAAAGGTACCAAATCCACCGTAAAGCAAATCGTCAAAGCCATCTAGGCTTCCTATCTTCCAGCTTTCGCTGGACATGTAGACGGCATTGATTTCTTCGTAAAAACTTGCAATATCGTTGATGCTACAGCCATCAATCACAGCCACGCCGAGATCGGGATTGCTCCCCACAAGTTGCTTAAAATCTGTCCAGAGGTCCTCCCCGGGAAATACTGTTCCAGCTGCTTTGTTTTGCCATTTGTTCAACAATTGAACGAGTTCGGTTCTAATGGTACTGGGGTGATAGGTCAATGAATACAAAAATGAGCTTAATGCAGTGCCATCCGAATCACTGACCAAAAAATGAGCAAGTGTACCGACCAATTTTTTTTCATCTGTTTTCATCTCTGACCTTTATTTTTAATCGTCTAAAAATAGCCTAACGAAATCGTTTGCGGTTTTTTAACAAAAAATCCTATACATTTAACGATACATTTAGGGATAAATCTAATGTTATGATCTACCGATTTACTTGCTATAGTATATTAATTCTTGTGAATATACTCTTTAGGTTTGGGATTTCTGTATTCGGACAGCAACATCCTAACGTTATTGTCATCCTGAGCGACGATGGAGGTTATGATGATTTTGGTTGTTACGGTGGTAGTGAGGTCTACACCCCAAATATTGATGCGCTTGCGAAAAATGGCGTGCGTTTTCAGTCGGCCTATGCCTCTGCTTCAGTATGCGCTCCTTCTCGGGCGGGCTTACTTTCTGGCCGCTACCAGCAGCGCTTTGGTTTTGAACATAATATTTCGAAACGTCCCACTGCGGGTGTCGCACCTGAAGATATCGGAATGGATACGCAGGTAGCCACCATTGCTGACTTCATGAAGTATAACGGCTATAAAACTGTAGCGATTGGCAAATGGCATCAGGGGGATGGTCCACAATTTAATCCATTGAAACGTGGGTTTGACCATTTCTATGGTTTTATCGGTGGTGACCGGCCTTACTTCCCAATCCATGGTGCCGTGAAGCCAACGCAGCTGCTTTATGACGATCGACGTATAGTCCCCGAAGACTCAATTCATTATTTGACTGAAACATTGACCAATAAAGCAATTGCGTATATTCAACAGTATCGAAGCCAGCCCTTTTTTATGTATTTAGCTTTCAATGCAGTGCATACACCTGTCGAAGCGCCCCTGAAGACTATTGATAAGTATAAAAATGTAGCTGATCCATTGCGACGTGCTTACTTGGCTATGCTGGATAATATGGATGAAAATATTGGACGTCTGGTTGAACATTTAAAGCAAGAAGGACTTTATGAAAACACCTTAATCATTTTTATGAATGATAATGGAGCGGCAACAAATAATGGCGCAGACAATGGACAATTGCGTGGTTTAAAGGGATCGAAATGGGAAGGTGGAATCCGGGTTCCCCTTATCATGCAATGGCCAGCCAAGCTACCGAAAGGGATAACATCAGATGCCATGGTATCGGGAATGGATATCTTACCCACCAGCATCGAGGCAATAAAAGGGAAGAACATCCAGGGGCAGCAAATCGATGGCATCAGTTTGCTATCTTCCTATAAGGATGTGAAAAATGGACACGACTATTTATTCTGGCGTCGAGGGATTGCACGTGCTGTGCGACACAAAGAATGGAAACTGATTGTGGTTAAAGATGATCCGATATTATTGTTCAATCTTAGGGATGACCTTCGGGAACAGCATAATCTAGCCACGAAGTATCCTGAGCGTGTAAAGGAGATGCTGAATAAACTGAAGGAATGGGAAAAGGGACTGGAGAATCCAAAATGGCTAAGCTCTGTATTGGACAATGATCAAAATCAACTGATGAAACACCGGATGGAAGTCGTCGGACGAGCCGCAGAACGACAATATCCTTAAGTAATGAATACTAAAAACAGATGAAAGGACTAATCCTATTTTTATTGTCCTTTGCCTTGGTTATGGCAAAGGCGCAGAACAGCGATACGTTTGTGCGTATTAAAAAGCATGTATACGATGATGAGTTAAGTGGCCCATTGCCAAATGCAGATAAAACGTTAAGCCTATGTAATCAACTGCGTGCCGACGGTACTTGGGCAGATATCGATTACAGCAGTAAGTCAATATCGCTTTGGCCTCCGGGAGAGCACTTGGATCGGTTAAGGACACTTATTGTTGCCTATGTGTCTCCACAAAGTGCATCTTATCAGGAAAAATCACTTTACGATAAAATCCTGCTTGCCGCACAATATTGGGCAAATAATCGTTTTGAGTCTTCAAATTGGTGGCATAACGAGATCGCTTCGCCAAAAGCCATCGGTGTCTGTCTTATCCTGATGAAATTTGGAAAGGAAAAAATTCCTACTACACTAGAGACTCCACTTGTTGAGCTGATGAAGCGTGGCGATCCTTACACAAAAACAGGGGCGAATAAAAGTGATATTGCCATGCACTATTTTTATCGTGCATTGATCTTGGAAGATGAAAATCTTTTAGCTGCTGCGATGGAGCAGCTGCTTTTTCCGATACAGCTCGTGAATGGCAAGGAAGGACTGCAATATGATTTCTCTTACTTACAACATGGCCCTCAATTATACATTGCAGGCTATGGGGAGGAATTTCTGAAGGGGATCTCAAAAGTTATGGCCTATGTGCGGGAGACACCTTATGCTGTAGACATGAAGAGGCTCGGCCTTTTTGAACAATTTCTTACTGAAACCTACCTGCCAATTATTCGTTCGCGCTATATCGATTTTAATGTACATGGTCGCGGGATCTCACGCCCCAATATCTTGGAAAAAACACAGGAGACCGCCATATTACAACAAATGAAGTTGATTGATCCCGCCAAAAATACCATTTGGAACAAAGCGCTAGCAAAACTAGATAGCGTCCAGCCTTATGACGCTGAGCATATCGAGGTCCACCGCCATTACTGGAAAGGAGACTACACGACTCATCTGCGTAAGCAATTCCACTTTAATGTTCGATTGGCCAGTAGCCGTACCAATAAATCGGAGTCTGGAAATGGAGAAAACGTTCTTGGGCGCAATATGTCAGATGGTGTGACCAATATTCAGGTATTTGGACCCGAATATTATAATATTATGCCCGTATGGGAATGGGATAAAATTCCTGGAACGACAACACGAGATTATCCGGGCGACCTGGAATTGAAAGAACAATGGGGAGCACTTGCTGCAAATAACTTTGCAGGCGGCGTAAGCAACGATAAGACAGGAGCCTCAGCTATGTCGGTCCAGTACGACGGGGTCAAGGCTCAAAAAGCCTGGTTCTTTTTCGATCGGGAAATCGTTTGTTTGGGGGCTGGGATTCACTGTGCTGCGCCAGAAGCTGTGGTAACAACCTTAAACCAAACCTGGCTGAATGGACCCGTTGTCTGGAATGGAAAGGAAATGTCTGCACTCGATTCAGTACAGAGATCTGTCAAAGTAGGCGATTTTATAACCCATAACAATGTTCTGTATTATTTTCCAGCAGCTATGAATGTTGGATTGACAACCAAAGATCAGGTTGGTTCCTGGTACCGGATCAACCGTTCCCGTTCCAAAGATGTTGTACATGGAAAGGTCTTCAAGCTTTGGTTTGATCATGCTGTTGCTCCAAACAATGCGAGCTATGCTTATATTGTTGTGCCTGGTACCAAAACTGTTGATACAAAAGCAATGCAGCAGCTAAAAATTTGGCAGAATACATCGGATATACAGGCGGTGGAGCATAAAGGGAGCCGGATTCTACAAATTGTTTGTTATCAAGCAGGAACGTACCAAGTTGGCAATTGGTCTATAAAGCTCGATCAACCTGCTATCATACAATTGAGTATGCGCGAAACAACTAGCATGCAGCTTGATGTTGCAGATCCACTCCAAAGAGCCAAAACAGTGAAGGTTCAACTCGTCAATAAACAGCTTCGTGTAAATCAATCGCTGGAGGTTTCGCTTCCACAGGGCGAATACGCAGGGAGTACTGTAAGTAACCAAATCGCGATCGGGAAGAAATAATCCAGATTCAATTGGAAAGCTTATAAAAATACAAAGGGGAGATATTAAATATCTCCCCTTTGTATTTTTATTTTTTGAGCTGCTCCAACCGTGTCAAACCTTCCAGATAATAATAATCTGCATAGGTCAGCGGAACATCGATTTCCGAATGATGGGGTAAGCTACCCACACTATGCTGCAATAAGAAACCGCCATTGCTTGCATATTTAGCAAAATAGGTGGCTCCTGATAGTGTTTGCAGGCTTTCCTGAGCAAATGTCAAGTAGGATTTGCTTTCGGTGCCAGTGGTCATTGTTGAGAGTTCAATCAGTGCAGAAGCAACAATGGCTGCAGCTGAGGCATCGCGCGGCACAAAATTTAATTTCAAGGAAGAAAAATCAGCATCCGATTTATAACCCGGCTTTCCGGCATTAAAATCCCAATACGGAATTTTATCTTTTGGAAGATTCGGATGGGTCATGTAAAACTTTGCCGCCGCTTTTGCCGTTTTAAGAAATTCTGGTTTTTTGGTCTCCCGGTACATCATGGTAAATCCATAAATAGCCCATCCTTGACCGCGTGCCCAGGTTGAATTGTCGGCATAGCCTTGGTTTGTTTGTTGGTGGATAGCATGGCCATTACCATCGTAATCGACAACATGGTAAGTACTGTAGTCTTTACGAAAATGGTTTTTCATGGTTTGGGTGGCATGACTGATGGCCACATCCTTATATTTGGTATCTCCAGTCAAGTCGGACACATAACACAGCATTTCCAGGTTCATCATGTTGTCGATAATGACTGGATATTTCCATAGGGTCTTGCCGTCCCAGGACTTCTTCTCGTTCCATGATTTGATGACGCCCACCTGCGGATTATAACGTTTAAGCGCAGTATTGGCCGAGTGGATGAGGATATCCTTGTAAGCGGCAACCTTTTTGGGATCTTTAAGGTATTTAATGGCATTGCCATAGGAACAATACATCACAAAACCAATATCATGATGTTGATCAAGGTCTTTGGCTTTTTCAAGCGCCTCTGTCCATTTGATCGCCGCAGCTTCGGTCTCTTTATTATGGGTATGGTTGTAGATATACCACAGTGACCCTGGAAAGAAACCACCGGTCCAATCCCATTCGTCTGTCCCTACCAGTTTTCCTGCAGGACTCAATGTGCGTGGAAATTTGTGCTGCTTTTCTGCTGCTTGTTCTAAAAATTGATATTGTTTTTCTGCTGCTTTAAAACTTGTGTCAATAAAGCTTGGTTTTTGATCTGTAAAGCTCAGTGCAATCAGACTGGATGTGATCACGAAAAGTGCTTTTAGACCAGGTTTTCTTTTTTTCATAACGGCTTATATTCTTAGTAAATTACATAATAATCTCGATTCTTTTTATTTTATAGCCTCTTGGCGAATCGTAAAGGTGTATTTTCCAGCGGATTTGATGCTTTTAGCGGTGAGCTTGACACGATAGAGTTCCTTACCCCATACCTGACTCAAACGCGGGTCATCCTGAGGAATGACATCGTAGCTCGCCGTGAATTGTCCAGCATCAAAGTGCAAGGTTGCGTGCCCATTATTGAGGCGGACTTCCCCTTTGCCAATTTTTGGTTCCTGAGCAACCAGAAAATGGATGATATTGGCCTGCTTAGGAGCTGTGATTTTAAACTCATCCTGAATGTCCAGCCCATTTTGTACGAGGGTGTAACTTCTATTCCAGTGTTCAACATTCGCCGACTTCGGATATGCTTTTCCAATATCAAGTTGGAATCTATTTTGTGCAGGCAGAAATGCTACATTTTCAGCTTTATATTCCTTTCCAAAAGATTGGTCGGCTCCATTGATCACTGGAACATTATGGTAAGCACTCTGCATCGTCCAGATACTGTATCTGTCATCGCTAAAGGTCTTTTTGGTATAGGTGCCGACACCGGCATCAATGAACAAGGGTTGTTGATCCTCGTATAAGATAAAACTCCCGACATCGTTATGGTTGTGACTTTCATTATTGAAACCACCTTTGGCGGCAAAGAAAAACGGACCCGTTTTTAGATATATAAATTGTGTTTCCGGATACCACTTCACATTATTTTGAGGGAGCGCAGCGGTAACACGCTCTAGTTGTGGGTAGCATCTCAGGTCCTCGAAGGCACGAAAAATATCCCTTGAAGGTTTGAAATGTGCAGTTTTGTCGCCGGTATTTTCCATATATCGGGCAAATTGCATCATCTCGCTACTATTGACATCCTGTCCATAACGGTAGATCAATAGTGGATCGCCGCCACCTTTTGCCGAAGCATCGGCAAAATTAACTACCCATTTATCTCCGCCAATATAGGATTGTGCAATGTACTCACCCATATCGCGAATTACAGGTTTATCAAAAATATTGATCTTGCCCTGAGTGGCCAGCGAAAGTATTTTTAAATAATCGTACAGTTTGCCCGCAGCATGTCCCCAATAGGAGGGTCCCTCTTCGCAGGCACCGTCTGTTTTGACATAGTTGATAAAGCGATCCACAGAAGACATTGTCTTATAAATTCCCGCCAGTTGTATATCGGGATTGTCCTCAACCAAAAGCAAGGCCGTAAGAACATTAAAGTTACACCATGGATTCCAGTTATTGACCAACTGTCCTTCCTTGAGTTCAAATGCCTGCCACCACATGTCGTTACGATCCAGATAGGGCTGTATAATGCGTTGTTGGATCTGTTGTTTTAGACGGGTACTGATTTCGGGGTTTATTGTATTGAATGTATCGCGGAAGAAATAATGAACCCAGGAGAGAAGCGAGCCTACATCACCGGCCATCAGATCGACCACTTGTGTGCGCTCTTGCGGCAATGATCGCTTACTGGACTGAAAGGCCCCAAGGTGTGCCGAGAGAGACCATGTTGCCATTTCCGTCAATTGCCAACTGCCGTTTAGGATTTGGTCAACAAAGCGCCCCTGTCCTTCTGCAAGTTCCGCCAACAGTAGGTTGGTCAGCGCAGTACAATTTTCGTTCATTGGCTTTTCCATTATACTGCGGTTGCCTGAACGCTCATATTCAAGGTAGTCGGTTGCTTTGACGACCTGCCATTGGTAGCTAAGGGCTTCGTTTCCCTTTTTTATAATACGCTCTTTAAAGGGAGCCATCAGCTTATCCCAGGCTAAACGGTCGGAATAAGCCGGGTAGGGAACCCACGATTTGTCATTGCCTAGGCTGGCTTTCAGGTTCTCTTGTTTAAATGCTCCTGTTAGCAGGTTCAGATCTTTCCCTAGCAGTCTTTGGAAAGAAAAACTGCTAAGGAAAAATAGTAGGATTAAGTAAATTCTCATAATTACCAATCTTGATTTTGTGGTAGTAATGCCGGGTTCATTTCAATCTCTTGCCCTGGTATTGGCCAAAGCTTATGACGGCTTTGGTAACCACGCGTAACGAGATTGTCTCCGGTAATACTTTTTTCGATGTAGTCTTTGGAGACGCTTTCTAAGAGGTTCCAGCGCTTAAGATCAAAATAACGCCATCCTTCACCTGCTAGTTCTACGGCCCTTTCGTGCTGGATACGTTTGCTCATATCTGCTTTGCTACCGACAACCAAAAATGAGCTGCCACTATTTAGTGCTGGCATTTTAGAGCGTGTACGTACTTTGTTAAGCTCAGTAATCGCTTTATCCAATTGATTGGACTCGTTGTACGCTTCGGAAAGCATCAAAAGTACATCGCCCAAGCGTATGATAGGGAAATTGATCGGTGTATGTGCACGATCGGTAATGGCACCTTTTAGGTTCCCTTCAGGAACAAATTTCCGCCATAGATAGGTGTACCAACCCCGATTGTTGCGGATCTGACCAAAGTTTTCGTTTACACCGGTTGCCAATATCAGCTGCATATCTCTTTCTTTGTTTGCATTCCATCCTAAGTAATGCGAATATGGGACGATCAAGGTTTGAGTCATCCGAGGATCGCGATTGGCATAGATCTGACGCAGTTTTGCTGTATCTGGTACTTTGGTAAGCGTGCCTCCAGATTGCGTAGACTCCATCGCCTGTTTTTTGACCGCATTATCCGTTGCATAGTTGGGGAAATAATCATTCCAGTTAAAGGGGCTTCCATCGCGGTTTTCGTAACGGTCTGCAAGGCGTGTGCTCGGCATACAGTTGTTCCAGTCGCTACCAAAGGTTGAACGCGTTCCCATATAGAAGGCCATGGGCATACCATAAGGGAAACCCGTACCACCCATATTCTGAATGGCAAAAATCATCTCCGGCGATTGATCACCATCCATGGTGAATAAGGCCGAGTAGCTTGTGTTTAAACTATAGCCATACGTGTTGGTCTTGTTGTAAACAATCTCTTCAAAATCCCGGATTGCTCCAGCCCAATCTTTATTGTAAAGGGCTACTTTCCCTCTCAAAGCATACGCTGCACCTTTAGTGATTCTTCCATAATACTTTGCATCATAGCTTACCGGCAATTTCTCAATTGCATAGTTCAGGTCATTGAGGATAAACTTATTGACATCTTCTACAGAAGAGCGACTATTTTTAAGATCAGCGAAATCTTTGTTCAAGTCGACAGTTTCATCGTATATCGGCAAGGCGCCATATAGATTGGTGAGCTGGAAGTACATCAGCGCACGTAAGAACTTCGCTTCCGCAATAAAGCCCTCCTGTTTGGCCTTGTCTATGGTCATAGGCTGGATATGCGCGATTGCATGATTACAACGTTGGATAAGATCGTAGCCCGCTTGCCATCTATCCACAATAATTGACGAACGGTCCGTAAAAGTACCGCTGATCACTTCGCCCAGACCCGGGGGATCATAGCCTAGACCAATATCGGTAAGACCATCGTAAGAAAATTGCAAACCAAAGGTGGCTTCTTTCTTTAAATCATTATAACAGCCCAGTACGCCAGCTAGGGCTTGGTCTTCATTCTGCCAGAATGTGCTAGCACTTACCTGACTGTAGGGGTTGGTATCAAGCTTATAACAAGATGATAAAGCAATGCATCCGGCTATGAGTAGTGAAATCTTTTTCATGAGGTTTAATTAATTATTCATGATATGTGTTATATTCAAAGGTGTTAAACCACCTCCTCAACTTTTGTCCATAATTTATCTGTTACAGGTAGGGAACATATCCCCTGTCGCACACCTTCCTTCTTAAAAGGATAAGCTAACTCCAAAAACGGCCTGTTTCATTGTTGGATAGTTGGTGCCGCTGATCTCCGGATCGAAACCTTTATATTTGGTAATGGTCCAGAAATTTTCCAGCGATGCAAAGACGCGTAGGTTTTGTACCTGTATCCGCTTGGTGATATCGTTCGGAATTGTATAGCCCAGCTGGATATTTTTTACGCGGATAAATGCCTTGTTCTGTAACCAGAAATCACTGTTTTTGGTGTTTCTTGTATCGGTATAAGGCAACAATCGCGGAAATTTTGCATCTGTTGCACCTTCAGTCCACCGGCCATCAGCAATTTCCTGATTGATTTGATAGCCCCAGCGAACAGTAGGTGTGTAATAACCATCCGTCCACACGACTTTGTTGCCTGCATTACCTTGCAAGAAGACCGAGAAATCAAATCCTTTATAATCGAACCCCATGTTAAAACCATAGGTCATCCGTGGCGCCGTACCATGTCCTACCGGAACCCGGTCATTGTCGTTGATGACGCCGTCGCCATTGGTGTCTTTATACAAGAGATCCCCTTTTTTAGGTGTACCATAGGATGCGAATGGATTTACTTTTTGATTGGTGTTTGGGTCGATTGGCGCATTATCGATCATCTGTTGCACGAGCTGCATATCAGCATCTGTCTGTAATATGCGATCTGTCAACAGGATATATTGGGTATTGATGGCATAACCTTCCTGAAGTAAATTGGAACCGCTGATAGACTTGTCATTGCCTTTAAATTTGACCACTTTATTGTCAATAAAGGTAAAGTTGCCGCCAATGTTGAATTTAAAATTATCGCCAATTTTATCGCGGTAAGTCAAATTCAGCTCGACACCATTATTACGTACTTTGGCCGCATTGGTGCGTGGTATTGTCGCATTTCCAACGACAAGCGGAGCAGGCAGATTGATTAAGATGTTGTCGGTTACTTTGTTGAAAACGTCGATCGAGCCCCCTAGTTTGTAATTGAAAAGGTCAAAATCTAAACCAGCATTCAGGATATAGGTGTTTTCCCAAGTCAAGTATGGATTACTGAGCACTGTCTGTGCAAATCCCACATAGAGCTGGTTATTTAACACATAGTTTGTCGGATTATAAAGCGCCAAATATTCATAATTGTTAATGTCGGCATTTCTGCGGAAAGACTCATCGGTTGTTCCATTGTTACCCAAGGCGCCATACGATGCACGGAATTTCAGGTTAGGCATCCATTTGATGTCATAGAAATCTTCTGAAGAAACTTTCCAGCCAAAAGACGCAGAAGGAAAAGTACCCCATCGACTTTTTCCGCTCATAAAACGTGATGAACCGTCTGTCCGTAGATTGGCTTCCAACAAATATTTGTCATCCCAGGATAGGTTGATCCGGCCAAAAAACGAACGCATAGCCCAATCGGTGATATTGCCAGAAGCGGAGGCATCCATAGTCGCCGCATTCAGAACGGTCAGGGATGGATCTACAAGGTCGAGTTTGGATGCCGCAAACCAGCCATCTTTAAAATACTCCTGACTGGCGCCTACCATGACTTCATAATTCAGTTTCTCAAAGAGCTTGTTTTTATATTTGGCAATTCCATCCATGTAATAGCGGTAGGATTTGATCGATTCGTTGGTTACCGACGAACGGCCTGTACCCGCTGAGGCAATTGTATTTGTCAAAAAGTTCCACCGGTCATTGAACACGGGTTGAGAGTAGACGAAATCATCGTCATAGGTATAGGTGTATGATCCTTCGATGGAAAGTCCCTCGATGGGTTTCAGTTTTCCGTAGAAGCGCGACACGAAACGGTTTTTGTTGATATTACCTTTTTGGGCATAGAGGCGGTGAAGTACGTTGTTGGACTGTGGGTCGTCTTCCGGATTGTTTGGTGAACCAAATCTTCCATCTGGCGCGCGCAGTACCATGCCCGGAGTACTTGCTGCAGCAAAAGTAAATACATCATTGATGATGTTGGTGCCAATATCTGTTTTGGAAACGACACCGTTGATATTGGCTCCCAACGTTAACCAGGGTTTTACATCAGCTTCTAGATTGATACGCCCGGTATGACGTTTATAGGTTGCCTGTTCGATAATTCCAGGGTTGTTGAGGAGGCCATAGGAACCGAAAAACTTGATTTTGTCACTACCTCCGGTAAAGGAAAGGTTGTGGTTTTGGCTAATTTTGTTCTGAAAAAGCTCCGAAACCCAGTCCGTGTTGGGATATTTCAATGGATCCTGTCCAGCGTCCTGGCGCCAAAGGTCGATTTTTTCCTGCGAAAATATGGGCTTAGCATTTGGATCGCCATTGCGATAGCCTTCATTGATCAGCTCCATATAGTTGGCATAGTTGGAAACCATTCCAATGGTATTGGATGGTTTTTGACTCGAGAAATAATTGTTGTAAATAACTTTAAATTGCTCCGATTTACCTTTTTTAGTTGTAATGAGGATAACGCCATTTGCCGCTCTTGAACCATAAATTGATGCCGAAGCAGCATCTTTTAAAACCGATATGCTTTCAACATCTTGCGGGTTGATCAGGTTCATGTCGCCAATAACACCGTCGATCACGACAAGTGGATTGGCATTATTGAGTGTTCCCTGTCCACGAACACGTAGTGTTCCCCCATCACTACCCGGTCTACCTGAGCCCTGATTAACATATAATCCCGGCGCCTGTCCAGCTAGACCAGCTGACAAGGAGGTTACAGGTCTGCTTTCCACAACCTCGGACATCTGGATGGAAGAGACCGAACCGGTTACATTTTCTTTTTTCTGTGTACCAAAACCGACAACAACAACCTCGTCGAGTCCCTTGGACTCATTCTCCAAGGTGATCGTAAGCGGGCTGCCAGCTTGCGCCTTCGTTTCGATACTTTTATAACCGATGCTGGTGAAAACCAATGTTGCGTCGTTCTGTTGACTCTTGATTTCGAATGAACCACTTGCATTGGTCGATGTTGCTAGATTCGTTCCTTTAATCTGAACGGTGACATTGGCGATGCCTTTGCCCTCTTTGTCTACAACCTTACCCCGAATGGTTGTCTGCAGCATGGCCAGTGAAAGCTTGCTGTTTGTTTTAACAGGTGCAAATGGAGTTGCTTGTGTTGTCAGGCTAGATACGACCAACAAGCAGGATAATGGTATTGCCGGATACATCCAACGATTCGTCGAAACGGATGTGTTCTTGATCTTGATCATAGGCTTTTAGATTTAATTGGTCTGAAAAATGAATTTTCTGTGAAGTGAATTTACAGTATTGAAAGAGAACAATAACGGCGTTTTTTCGCAATCGTTTTCGTAACAGCCTGCCTAAAAACCGACAGATTTTTGGTTAATATCTGTTTAGAAAGGTATGCCTGCTGGGAGGATTTGGATCAATAATTCAAAGGTCAGTGTAGCATCTGTAAGCGATTGTCGTTTAATAAGAAAATTATGTAAACCTATTTCTTTTCGTATGATGAATATCAAAAAAAACGCGTTATTGTTGTGTCTGTCATTTGGAGCATATGCTGGCTATGCACAGACAAAATGGAATGTAAAAGCCGGAGTCGCCTTTTCAAATGTGGATGCTAAAAATAAAGCGGGCGATAAGGCCAACACGGCCGCGGTTGGAGGCCTGTATTTGGGACTCGGTCCCATATTACGCCTCAGTGAGCATTTCTCTTTAGAACCGGCATTTGTATTTGCTAAACGGGGCTTTAAACGAAAAGATGGGAGTTTTATAGGCTGGGGTAAAGATTTTAAAGCGAATACGTCTTATATCGAAATGCCTATCGATGTTGTCTTTAATGCTACGATCGGTACAGGTAAGTTGGAGGTCGGTATAGGCCCTTATATCGGTTATGGATTGGGCGGGAAATGGAAAACTTCGGAATCTGTTTACCTAGACGATATTGCAATTGATAACAAGGGAGATATCAAGTTCAAAAATGATTCGAGTGAAGGTGAGTATGGGGATTATACACTTGGGAGACCTTTTGATTATGGCGCTCGTGCAAAAGTAAACTATCTTTTTAGGGAACATTATCTTGTCGGCATAGAATTTCAGAAAGGAATTGCCAATTTAGAATCCAAATGGGGGGATTATAAATCCGGGAATGCTATACGTAATCGCTCCTTGGGTATTTCAGTTGGCTATCGGTTTTAGTAACTTAAAAACAGTGAATAAATAAGCGTATTGTTGGAAGCATGAGCTTGTCTCATTAATCCAATCGTTTGTCTTCAGCGCCTCGTGTCTGGAGACAAACGATTGGAAATAAATCTTTCCGTTGTACTTGCTACTATTGGGCATTAGAATTCAATCCGGTAGTTAATGGTCGGAATGATACCAGTCCATTTTTGAGGTTCAATGATACGTTTGCTGAAATTGTAGTGCATACCCACAGTGTTTTCTCTATTAAGGAGATTCTGAATATCCAAAATAAACAGATGGCTTACTTTTTTGCGGTTAACCCGATAGCTCGATGAGAAATCAACACGTACGTAGGGATCGGCAGTCAGGGTATTGATGCGATCTTGATCAATAACTTCTTCGTCTAAACGAAGCGATTCTTCTTCCAGAACTGGAGAGTACTTTCTTCCTCCGGCATAAATTAATTTGGCATTAAGACCGAACAGATTATTTTTACTCTTTCCCACGGTCCATTCTTTCCCCATCAATAAATTTCCTACATAACGCGTATTGAATGTGGTATTGTATTCTTTGCCATTGCGTGCTTTGAACTTGGAATCAAAGAAGGAGGTCGTTGCCATGAAGTAATACCCCTTACTTAACGACTTCTCAAGCGTCAGCTCAATGCCGTAATTTTTGCCGGTTCCTTTATTGATAAGCTGACGGTAGTTTGATGTACCAATAGCTGCAATATCCGATACATTGAGTAAGGAGAAGTTGATGTCGGAATCTGTAGATACCGGGACATTATAAAGATGCTGATAATAGAGTTCTGTCTTAAACCGGAGTGTTCTGCTTAGGTTCTTTTCATAGCCAATAACAGCCTGAGCAGATTTTGTTGGCGAAAGTGGCTTGTTTGGCTCTAAGCTTGTGTGATCGCTACTTTTGGCAAAATAGTAGACCAAGGGCTCCAGTCGGTTATATAGACCAGTCCCAAAGGATATCGTTTGATCTGCGGCTACACGCCAGTTTAGGCCAAGCCTTGGCTCGATAGACCAGCTCTTGCTCAAGGCAAAGTAATTGGCATGTACTCCTGTATTTAGCGTTAATTTATCGTTCAAAACTGTTTTTAACTGTGCAAAAGCATCATAAGTACTTGTATTCCCAATCTCATTAATCCGCTCTTTCAATGCTGCTAGCTCGGTGTCGTAGGACAGCGCATAGAGGTCATAGTGTAATAAACTTGCATTTAAGCCCGCTCTAATCGTGTTTTTACTGTTGGCGCGATAGTTTAGCGTACCCGCATAGCGAAGAGCCGTATTCGTAAATTTGTCCTTGTGATAGAGGCTGGAAATATAGTCCCGTGTTAATGTATCGGTGCTATTGGAATTACGGCTAAGGGACATGGAAACAATATTGGTGAAATATAATCTGTCGTTTGCAATGTATTGATGTTTTAGTCCAGCGCTCCCTGCGTTGAATTTTAAATTTAGATCCTGGGCGTCTGTTCGTTCTTCCCATTTTTCGTAATTACGCTCGGCAGTTTGTTGAAGTTTCCCCAAACCACCTATACCGAATAAGGAAAAGGTTCCGGCTTTTTTTGTGGGAAATACAAAATTAAAAGAAAGGTCCTGATATTTTGGGACGCCAGTGTCTGAAACTTTTACACCTACTTTTTCCAGTAGACTCAATGAAGAATAGCGGTAACTAATTAAATAGGAAGCGTCACTTCCTTTTTTGAAAGGCCCTTCTAACGTTGCTCCTACGCCCAGAATTCCGACGTTGAATGTGTATTCGCGTTTGTCGGTATTTCCCTTACGGAACCTAAGATCAAAAACACCTGCCGTTGCATTGCTGTATTCCGCGGCAAGTCCACCGGTATAGAAATCAGATTTTCCCAATACCATGGTATTGAGCATACTGATTCCGCCTCCTGCAGCGCCTTCGGCTCCAAAATGATTGGGATTTACAATTTCGATACCTTCAAGCCGCCATTGCAGGCTTTTGGGGGAATTTCCGCGAACAATAATTTCATTGTCATCGCCGCCGGCAGCAACACCTGGAAAACTCTGTGCCATACGGGCGGGATCAAAAAAGGCGCCAGCATAGCGGTTGGTCTCTTCCGGCGAAAAAGAGCGTCCACTCGTCATTGCCATCTGGTTGAGCGGTTGTTTTCCGGCATTGGCATAGACGACAGCTTCGTTTAATGCATTTATTTGCGGCTCCATTTCCACATTGACCATATTCTCCCGTCCACTGGTGATCAGTAATTCCGTAAATTCTTCTGGTTTATATCCGGCCATGCGAACTTGAAGCTGTTGACGCCCAACTGGAACTTGCTGCAGCCGAAATATGCCCTGTGCGTCTGTACTTACAGACTTTGTTCCATCACTGGATGAAATGACAATTGTGGCACCTGTAAGCGGTAATCTGGTAGTTTTATCTATCACGGTTCCTTTGACAGTTTCGGTCACAACCTGATTTTTTTGCTTTGGCGATGCTGGTTGTTGGGCGAATGTAAACCCTGCTTGAAGCGATAATCCAATGAGTAAGATTGGCGATAGTTTCATAAAAGATTAGTTTTTATCTTTATGACAGCCGACTTTCAATTTACCCTTAGCTTTTACCTAATTTTTTGTTTTTCACGCCGCGAATATGTATGATTCAACTTAAATTCACATGTCATTACATGAAATTTTATAGGTTTTACTGATAAGTAGTTATTAACATAAAGGTTGTTGATTACAAGTTAATTAACATTGTTGTTAACATTTTAGCTGAGCTGTTTTTGTCCTAAATGCCTAATTGTAAAAAAATAGGAAGTCCGCTATGTTTTTAACAAAAGATCTGCTCTATACTAGAAAGTTAACATGTTTATTAACAATTCCTGGGATGTTTTTTTACAAACACTAAGCGGAGTGCACTCAAATAGCGCAGTTTATTCAAATAGCGCAGTTTATTCAAATAATAGAGCGTATTCAAATAAAAGCTTCCCGAAAATTTAACATTTTGATAATCTGACGAACCTATCTTTGTTAGGTGAAAACTACCGAAGCCAATGTAGATAACCACTATGTGTTGCGTTTTAAAGAAGGTGACCCCATTGCCTTTGCCCATTTCTTTGAGCGGTATTGGGAGGATCTATACACCGTCGCTTTTCGTCATCTTCGGGAAGAGGATCAGGCTAAGGATCTTGTGCAGGAAGTATTCATCCATATCTGGGAAAAACGATCGCTCGTGAGTACTGAATACTCCGATATAAAATTCTATTTCCACAAAGCCCTCAAAAACAAAATACTGAATTACTACGCCTCGGAGCGTGTACGAAAACAGGTCTTGGAGAAATCAATGGAACGTATGGACGCTTTTTCCAATTTGGATAGCCAGGCCTTTGCCAGGTATAAGGCGCTGGAGGCTATTGTGGATGATTCGATAGACAAATTACCTAGATTGATGAAAGCAGTCTACTTAATGCGTTCTGACAATTATTCAATAACACAAATTGCCAAGGAACTCAATCTGGCTGAACAGACCGTTAAGAACTACCTGTCAGAGGCCAAAAAGATTATGCGGTACGAATTGACAAGAAGGTTTGCGGACCACGATTCTGTATTTTTATTGCTCGCAGGAAGCTATCTCCTTTATGATTATTTAATATAAAGAACATATTTAATTAAAGTACTTTGCCCGTTTTGATCTGTATTAGTATAAAAATTAATGCAGGTGAATTTAGAACGCTTTAAACTTATCATAACAGATTATCTCGGAGGAAAATTGACTGAGGAGGAAAAAGGTCATGTTGACGACTGGTACGAGTCTATTTCAAACGATGATATTAATCCCTTTAGCGATGCAAATCATCGGGAAAAAATCAAACAAGAATTATTTATTCGTGTAGGAATAGCTGAAGCACCTGCGAGGGCAAAGAAGGTGGCCAACATACCGGTCAGAAAATTCTCTTGGCTTTCAGCAGCAGCGGCTATTTTGGTCCTAGGAGGCATCAGTCTGCTATTTTTACAGCACAACCCGATGTCGCTTTCTCGGAAGCGGACAGAAGCGGTCACATTACTGACGGAAACGGTTACGAATGCGGGCGAATTGAAAGAAATTCAGTTACCTGATGGCACATCTATTTTTTTAAACGGAAATACACGTATCCGCTACGATCGTAAGAATTTTGCATCAAATAGAAAATTCTTTTTAGATCGAGGGGAAGCATTCTTTCGGGTCAGACGGGATACTTTACACCCATTTGAGATAGAAACAGGTAGCGTTTCTGTTGCAGTCCTAGGCACATCATTCAACGTCAACAATTCGATGTCTACTAAACATGTGACGGTCGAAGTTAAAACTGGGCGGGTGAGTGTTCTAAATGCAAAAAATGGAGCAAACCATATCCTTACAGCAGGTAAGGCCGTCCGGTATAGCGTAGTTAAAAATGATTTTAAAACTTTCGATAGCGATCCAGCTTACATCAGCCTTTGGACACAAGGTGGTATGCAATTGAATAACATCAGCTTCAAGGAACTGAAAGAAATAATCTATAACCGCTTCGGTGTTGTGTTGCTTACCGAAAATCTGAATACAGATCCATTCAATTATTCGCTTATGATACCACATGTACAGTCATTAGACCAGGTGCTGAATATCGTTTGCAATATTCATCAAATCAAATTTAGGAGGGAGAAAAATGAAATAATCTTATACAAATAAGCTGTAGGGGGTAGAACAGCATAATTTATCTGCCCAAGAAAAGTGCTCATCTGGCAAACCGCTAAATCGACCAGTGAGCACCTGAATATTCATGTTTAAAACATTCATACAAATATATGTATAAAATAATTAAGCTTACCGGCCTTGCGACAAAGCTTGCCATCTGCGCTATGGTCTCTTGTGCTGTAACCAATAGCCATGCTGAGGGATTGGAAAAGATCAATCGCACTTACTGGGATAATATCAATATTCATTTGTCTAGTGGTAACGCCGCGCAGGCGGTACTGCAGTTGTCAAAACAAACAGGTCAAGCGATCGGCTACGATCGGAGTATGCTCCAATTAGATCGGATTTTAATTGCCGAAAAAAAATTCCAGAATGCGAGCTTCGAGGAAGTCCTTGCCTATATCCTGAACGGGACCAACATTAAGTCAAAAAGAGTGTCAGGGGGTATTGTCCTTGTAAAAAATACGGGTAAACAAGAGTCTTATGATTTGAAATTGCAGCTTGTCGATCGTACAAAACAGCCTATTGGGGGAGCTTCTGTACATATTCCACTGACTGGACAGAGCGCCTTGTCAAATGCCAAAGGTGAAGTGATTATTCGATTAGCTGCCGGAGTATATGATGTACTGATAAGCCATGTTGGCTATGAAAAAAAAGAGTTGAACGATCTCAAGCTCGATGCCAACACAGCAGGTATACGTCAGGTGGTTTTAAACGAAGATGACAACGAATTGGATGAAGTGGTCGTGACTGCATTGGGCATCAAACGACAGGATCGTTCCCTTGGTTATGCTGTCGGTAAAATTAAGGGCGAGGATATCAATCGGGTCAATAATGATAACTTTCTGGTTGGTATGGCAGGTAGAGTACCCGGGGTTTCGATTAGTTCTACAGGACCCACCGGTTCCAGCGTGAATATGGTGATTCGGGGGGCATCATCGCTAAGTACAGACAACCAGCCGCTATTTGTCGTAGATGGAGTGCCCTTGATGAATAGTTTAAATAATGTTGGTCAGATCGGTGACGACAACAAAGTGGATTATGGTAATGCAATTGCCAATATCAATCCCGAAGATATTGAAAATATTTCCATCTTGAAGGGGCCAAGTGCAGCTGCGCTTTACGGCTCACGTGCAGGTAATGGTGTAGTGCTGATCACAACCAAAAGTGGTAAGAATGCGGAGAAGATGACCATTGCTGTGACTAGTAACACAGTATTTGATATCCCGTATAAATTTATTGAATTGCATAACAAATTTGCAAGCGGTACCTTGCCATGGCGACCAGGCGACTTGCCTGGCAATTTAGTTATTGAGGAGGAGTCTAGTGTTATGGTAGGCCCTGCACTGGATAAGGGGTATAAAGCTGTTCAATGGAATAGTCCACTTGACGAGAATGGTAAGCCCATTCCTACGGAACTAAAAGCGTACCCAAATAACATTAAAAACTTTGTCCAGACTGGGGTCACAAGTACCAATGGGATTTCCCTCAGCAACAGAAGCGAAAAATTGGACTATCGTTTCTCGTATTCCAATATGGCCAATAAGGGTATTATCCCCAATTCGGATCTGTTCAGAAACACCTTGAATATCAATTCGACCATGCGCCTTCGCAATAGTTTGACATTGGGGCTCTCGCTAGATGCCAGCAGAAATAACTCCAACAATAGACCTGCAGGAAATCGGGGAACCAATCCGATGCAAGCGGCCTATGAAGTTGCACCTCACATCAATATTCTGGACTTGCAGGATTATTGGTTGCCAGGGCAGGAGCAGATCCAACAGCGTTCACAGTCTATTGGCAACCACAATAACCCGTATTTCCTTGCTTATGGAGTGAATAATGCTTTTACAAGAGACCGCGTCTTTGGAAACCTACGGTTAGATTGGACCATCAAAAAAGATTGGACGGCCATGATACGGTACGCAACGGATATTTATTGGGAAAATAGGGAAACAAAAATCCCTTACAGTTATACGAACGAACCCAGAGGTGCTTATGGGATTGTTAATCTGATGAATATGGAACAGAATATCGACTTTCTGACGGCATATACAAAGAAGATGAGCGACTTTCAGATCACAGGATCATTGGGTGGGAATTTACGGTATAATCGTGGTAAATCCGTGCAAAATACCTCAAAGAATGGCGCTGGACTAATCACGCCGGGACTCTATACATTGGCCAATATCAGTCCATTAAATTTGGATTTCTACAGTACAATTTCTGAAAGAGCCATAAACAGTGTTTACGGACTGATCAATCTAAGCTACCGGGATATGGTTTATTTAGATGTGACTGGGCGCAATGACTGGTCCAGCACCTTACCTGTGAACAATCGATCCTATTTCTATCCTTCGGCATCCCTAAGTGTGTTGGCTAACCAGGTGTTTTCTCTGCCTAAAACGATCAATTTAGCAAAACTGAGAGCGGGTATTGCACGTGTAGGAAATGATACTTATCCCTATAATCTCTCCAATGTACTGAGTAATCCCGGTAGCTGGGGTGATGTATTGCGGCTAACACGTTCGGGGTCACTCTTGGTTCCTAATCTGAAGCCCGAAATTGCCACATCTTACGAATTTGGTCTGGATCTGGGCATGTGGAATAATCGACTGAAGTTTGAAGGAACCTATTATAAGCTGGAGAACAAAAACCAAATTATTTCAACAACACTTCCCGGATCAAGTGGTTTCAATTCTAAAAATATCAACGCCGGACTGTTAAGCAGCCGCGGTATTGAACTTGCTGTTTCCGGGCGACCTATTGCCAAGGAAAATTGGTCCTGGGACGTTGGTGTCAACTGGCATCGCAATCGTACCCGTATCGATGAGCTTTCTGATGGTGTAGAGTTCTATACCTTTTGGACCGACGGTCGGGGTGGGGCACGTACCTATGTCGGGGAAGAGATCGGGGATCTGTACGATTCCAAGTTAGTGACCGTGGAGGATCAATCGTCGCCGTATTATGGTTTTCCTATTCTCAATAAAAATGGTTCTTGGCAGGCTGTACGGATCAATAATAGTCGCAACAAAATCGGAAATTTTAATCCCGATTTCACGATGGGCCTACAGTCAAGTCTTCGCTATAAAAAATGGACAATGAATATTGCCGCAGATATGCGTTTTGGAGGGAAATTTATGTCGCAGACCTATCGCTATTTCGAATCGAACCTAACCACGCAGCGTTTTCTTGATCAGATGATCAACCCCAATGGGATGACAGGCGAAACGCTACGCAATTATTTGGTCGATAACAATCTTGTTCGCGTGCAAGGCAATAGGTATCCCATTGTTGGAGGACCAGGCGAAGAGTATGGTGGTTATCCGATCAGTGTGGGTGGTCTTGTTGGCAATTTTGGGGTGTTTAATCCAGGTGTTATCGCACAATATGATGATAAAGGTAATATCACAGGTTATACAGAGAATCTTGGTGGTGAAGGAACAAAATATATCGCTTATTCAGACAATTACCCTTGGGATTTTATGAATGCAGCGACATTTGATGCTTCTTTTATCAAGCTTCGGGAACTGTCCTTTAGCTACGATTTATCAGGAAAATGGCTGAAACGTCTCGGAATAGAGAATGGCAGTGTGGGAGTCTATACCCGTAACCTGATCTTATGGACCAAAGCGAAAGTAGGTATAGATCCGGAAATGGCCTTCCAGCCAGAAACTGGCGTTGGATTTAAACAGGGGATTGAGCGCTACAACGTTACCCCTTGGTCAATGCCTATTGGATTTAAAGTAAATGTGACATTTTAATATACGACATAAATGAAAAATCAGTTGAAGAGATTCATCATGGCTGCAGTAGGCCTTGGGATGGTATGGAATATTTCAGCTTGTAAAGATCTGACCGAACTTAATATCAATCCGAACGGTGTAAGTGAGGAAGATGCCAACCCCAATCTGTTATTGCCGACGATATTGACAGGAACAGCGAAAAAATACAACGAATTGAGTTTCTCAGATCTTGGCGGAGTTATGCAGCACACCCAATTTGATGCATGGTTCAATTCACATAATGACTACGAATGGACAGGAGGGATTCTGAGCTGGGATGCCTATTATGGTTTTCTACGTGACAATGAGCTTATGCGTAAACGTGCGGAGAAATTGGGGCTAGATTTCCATAAGGGAGTTTCGCTGGTGATGCGCGCTTACTTATTCGGATTGGTGACTGATCTCTGGGGAGACGCTCCTTATACCGATGCCTTAAAAGCGGAACTGGGAGATGCTGTATATAATTTTCCGAAATACGATAGTCAGGAAATAATCTATAAGGGAATTATCGACGAGTTGAAACAAGCCAATGAACTTCTATCCCGCCCCGATGGTTCTTATGAGGTGCTGGCGAATGCGGATGTTTACTTTGGCGGAAAGGCTTCCAAATGGCGTCGTTTTGCCAATTCTTTGGCATTACGGTATTATATGCGCATTTCAGCAAAGTCTGCTGACTTTGCCAAACAGGGGATTGAAAGTATTGTTGCCAATCCCGATAAATTTCCAATTATTACGAGTACTACTGATGATGTATTGATGGATTTTGTTGGAAATAATGCAAATGACTCCTGGCCGTCAAATACGGTGTATGATGCCAGTGGAAGTAATTTTAGACGAATGAAAATGTGTGCAACACTGGTCGACCGGCTACAGGAACTTGGCGACCCTCGTTTGGCGGTTTGGGCAAGAAAGGTAGACATACCCATTGAGATCCGCAGTAACGAGCCCGCAGGTACAGATAAGATCGTTAATGGTGTTCGGATTGTATCGCCAGATGTCGTCAAAGGCGTTCCGGTGGATACCGATAAGGAGTATGTTGGACTGCCGCCAAGTGTATCTAAAAACCCTTCGGCCTACAACCTCAATCCAACACCGGGGCAAACCTCGATCAATCCGCATGTTTCTTACCTGAATGATAGCTATCGTTCGGCGAAGGGAAGTTTGTTAAAAGCACGCTTGCTTTCTGCTGCCGAAGTTAATTTTATTTTGGCTGAAGCAGCCTGGAAAGGATGGGGGCTGCCTGAGTCAGCCAAGACCTATTATGAGCGTGCTATACAGGAATCGTTGGCAAGCTGGGGAAAGGGCGCAGACTATTCCAACTATATCCGTCAGAAAGGTGTGGCGTTTGAAAATACGCAAGTGCAGATCATTGAACAAAAATGGATCGCCAGTTGGTCAACTGCCGCACAGTCCTGGTTTGATTATCGTCGCACAGGGTACCCCGCTTTAAAGGCCGGCCCCGCAGCCATTCGTACACAGCTTCCTGTTCGTGTACCTTATATGCAAACCGAAATGAGTGTGAATCAAAAAAATGCCGAGGAGGCCTTGAAACGTATTGAAAAGACAGCGTATTCACAGGCAGACAATGAAAATAGTGCCTGGTCAAAACCTTGGTTATTGCAAGGAACAAACAAGCCCTGGTAATTAGTAATTAAAAGTTATTAAATAGAGTTCTCAAATCGCTTATAAAATCAATATCACAATGAAAATCAAACATATTCTTCTTGCTGTAGTACTGTGCTGCACTTTATTGGAAGGGAAAAGCCAGACGGATAATAAAGACAAACAACCTGATCGTATTACGTTGACCTGGTCCGATGAGCCCAGCAGTACGCAGTCTGTTTCTTGGCGGATCAATGCGGATAGGACCAAAATAATTGGTCAGATTGCTGAAGAACAGAGCAATCCAGAACTTGAAAAAAACGCGATTACAATAAATGGAACAGCGCTACCGCTCGAGCGAGGACAACAAGAGGATGCTTATGGACAGGTAACCTTCCGTGACCTGAAACCCGGTACAGTTTATGCCTATCGCGTTGGAGATGGCAGCAATTGGAGTGCCTGGAACCAATTTAGGACTGCGGAGCGTTCAGGCGCGTTTTCATTTATCTATTTGGGTGATGCACAGAACGACTTACGTTCACGCTGGGCACGTGCCATTCGGCGTGCTTTCCAGCAGGAAGCGAATGCACGCTTTATTGTTCACGCGGGCGATCTGATCAATCGTTCGAATGCAGACGAGGAGTGGGCAGAATGGCATGAGGCCGCAGGATTTATTCATCAGATGATCCCTGCTGTTCCAACACCGGGTAATCACGAGTACCGCCGCGACTCGCTTGGGAAGCTTGTACTTGACCCGCATTGGAAAGTACAGTTCAACTTGCCAAGGAATGGCCCTGAGGGTATGCAAGATGCTGTTTACTACCTCGATTATCAGGATCTACGTATGATTTCCCTAAATTCTCAATTGATTATGCTCGACTCTACTGCAGCAGCGATACAGGAAAAGTGGTTGGAGAAAGTGTTGTCTTCATCACAAAAAAAATGGAATATTGTTGTCATGCACCATCCCGTATACTCTACGGCAAAAAATCGTGACAATACCATCTTGAGAGAACGTTTCAAACCTATTTTCGAGAAATATGGTGTCGATTTGGTCCTTCAGGGCCACGATCATACCTACGCTCGTGGCGGGCTGGGTAAAAAGCGACCTGTCTATCTCCTGTCTGTAGCGGGGCCTAAGATGTATGAATCTGATTCTGAACGCTGGATGGAAGTTGCAACGTCACAGACACAATTATATCAGGTGATCAAGCTGACCGAAAATAAACTGTATTTTTCGAGCTATAAGCTGAATGGGCAGTTGTTTGATTCATTCGAGTTGTCGAAAAAGTAGAACGACATAGACGGAAGGTAATCCATTCAAACCGGATTACTTTCCGTCAATATAATTGCGGGATTCACTCCATGACGCGATTGAGATGTAACCGCAGCGAGATCGCCGTTTTTTAAGGTATAACAAAAAGAGATTGCAAAAAAATAACTATACAGCAATGAAAAAGATTTTATTTTCTACTATTCTGTTGGGTATAATAGTAAGTTCTACGACCCACTTATATGCTCAGTCGATCGATTTAATAAAAAAGTTAGAGCAAAAAAGTTTACACATTGCCGCACACCGGGGAGCTCATCTGGAGCAACCTGAAAACTCAATTGCTGCTATCGAAGAGGCCATTCGGCAGGGGGCTTCCGTGGTAGAGGTCGATGTGCGGGCCACCAAAGATGGTGTACTTGTACTGATGCACGATAAAACAGTCAATCGGACGACAACCGGGCAAGGAGAGGTCGCCAAACAAACCTATGCCGAGCTTCAACAGCTTCACTTACGCAAAAAGGCTAATGGTGAAGGCTCGGATCATGTTATACCAACGCTATCGGAAGCTTTGCGCGTTGCAAAGGGAAAAATCCTTGTTGATCTCGATTTTAAAGAAGATCGCAAAGAGTTTATTAAGAAAACCTATGCGCTTGTTGAACAGGAGGGGATGGAAGACCAGGTACTATTTTTTCTCTATGATTATAAAGACATGCTCAAGATTTACAAACTCAATCCAGCGATCACGCTTTTTCCGAGGGCACGTAATATGAAGGATCTAGAGGCCATACTAAAGATGAAATTAACCTCAATTGTCCATCTTGATGAATCATTTACTGATACCGAAAAACTTAATGCATTGCGCCAACAGGGCATTTATTTTTGGATGAATAGTTTGGGGGAATATGACGACAAAGCAGAACAGGAGGGAAAGAAAGCTTATCGATCTTTTTTGGAGAAATATCCTTTTGTACGTCTTATTCAAACAGATCATCCTAGTTTGTGGCGCGAAGTGCTTTCTGGATCTTAGTCTATTTTTATCTGTTTAGTTAAAAATGCTTGATTTTATTGTAGCGATATTGTTAGAACGATCGTTCTCAAGATATAACTAATGGAAACCGTAATGAATAAATTATTTACAGGGAGTTTTGCAATCCTCTTTTTACTGACGAGCTGTAGTAAGGAAAATGAAATGACTGTACCTATGGATGTTCAAAAACAGCTGGAAAGTTTTGAATGGAGCCCCATCGTGTCTGCGAAAGGGACGACAAACGAGCAATTGAAGCACAAACCGAAAGATTGTGAAAAGGATAATGTGTATACATTTACATTTGCTGAGTCAGCGAATAAGTTCACTGTCAATCGTGGTAAAGAACTATGTGGGGATGATAAGTTGACATTTGAAAGTTTGATTTTTGCTGAAGGACAGCATCGCGCATTTGCCTATGATAAAGAGAAGAAAAGTATCAAGTTTGCCGACAGTAGCCCATACCAAAGTTATGAGGTACAGCTTGATGGTGATCAGCTCATATTAATTTCGCGCAATAATAATCCTCTAGCATACGCAGCTCCAATTGAATACTATTTTCAAGGTAAGCGAACGGCTGCAACAAAATAAGATAAGTAGTATATTTCCTTTAACATTCAAAATAAAGACGGCTTGCTGTCTTTATTTTTTTGTTCAATTCTGTTTTGATGAAATTGCAATTGAATCTTTCACATTAGTTTTTTCTTTGTCTAACTGTTTTGTTGTTGCCCAACGTGCTAGAATGAATTTCGTGGATATTTGCCATTTGCTCTCCTCTACTTCAATACATAAAGTAAAGCCTGTGTTAGGTTGTTTAGATGAACGCTGTTCAAACCGATGCTGCCGCCCTATGATTATTAAAAGAATTAGGAATCAAAATTTAACTTGATTATTTAGGCTAAATCGTTAATTTAGTGGTTTGGAAACCGGTTGCATAGATAATGTGAAATAATAAAACCGGATCCGATTAATGAAGAAAACTAGATAGATAATAATCCACTTATGAAAGTCCGTATATTACTTATGGCGGCAATGGCGACATTGCTCTGCCCACAACTTCAAGCCCAGCAATTGCCCTATAAGAACAGTACATTACCAATTGAAAAACGGGTAAGTGATCTATTGGGAAGGATGACTGTGGAAGAGAAAGTCGGGCAATTGAGCAAATTGCTGGGCTGGGAAATGTATAGCAAAAACGGAAAGCAGGTTACAATCAGCAATAAATTGCGAAAGGCAGTAAAAGAACAGCATATCGGATTGTTATGGGCAACCTTACGTGCAGATCCTTGGACACAGAAAACCTTACTGAATGGCCTGAGCCCTGTGGAAGCTGCGCGCGCTACAAATGCGATCCAACGTTATATGGTGGATAGTACTCGACTAGGGATTCCATTGTTGTTGTCTGAGGAGGCGCCACATGGACATATGGCGATTGGTGCAACAGTGTTCCCTACCGCGATCGGACAGGCGAGTACATGGAACCCACAGTTGATTCAGGATATGGCATCAACAATCGCCATGGAGACTTATGCTGTGGGTGGTAAAAACGGCTATGGTCCTGTATTAGATTTGGCACGAGATCCACGTTGGTCGCGCACTGAAGAGACCTATGGGGAGGATCCCTATCTGATCGGTCAGATGGGAACTGCAATGATCCGTGGTTTTCAGGGTGAGAAGCTAGGTGAGCGCGATAAAATAATAGGAACTTTAAAGCATTTTGTAGCCTATGCCGCTCCAGATGGCGGTCATAATGGTGAGTCCGTATCGGTTGGAGAACGAAGCCTGAGACAGTATTTTCTGCCGCCTTTTGAGCGTGCTGTAAAATCGGGAGCTGGGTCGGTAATGACAGCATATAATAGCATTGATGGTATTCCTTGTTCTGCCAACCCCTGGTTGCTAAAAGACATTCTACGTAAAGACTGGGGATTTACGGGGTTTGTTGTATCTGATCTATTAAGTATATCAGGGCTCAATGGAGGGCATGCAACAGCAGCGACTGCAGAAGAAGCGGCTTCACAAAGTATACATGCCGGATTGGATGTCGATCTAAGCGGGACTGGTTACGGTTCAAATCTGCTTAAGGCTGTCCAACAGGGGCTCGTTGAATCTGCTGTTCTTGATACAGCAGTAGCCCGTGTACTGCGAATGAAGTTCAATTTGGGGCTTTTTGATCATCCCTATGTGGATGAAAAGTTGGTAGCGCAAAAAGTCGCTACGGCACAAAATAAAACGGTAGCAAGACAGGTCGCCCGCGAGTCGATTGTTTTGCTTAAAAACGATCAGCATATCTTACCCTTAAGTAAATCGTTGAAACGAATAGCCGTTATAGGACCGAATGCCGACAACGCCTATAATCAGCTGGGCGATTATACTGCTCCACAAGCTGAGGGGAAAGTTCAGACCCTGTTGACCGGAATACGGGCGGCAGTTGGTAACAGTACCAGGGTCGATTATGTGAAAGGTTGTGCAATCCGTGATACAAGCAATTCCGATATCGCTGCCGCCGTCGCAGCTGCAAAGCAGGCCGATGCGGTGGTTTTAGTCCTGGGTGGTTCGAGTGCACGTGATTTTAAAACGTCGTATCAAGCAACTGGAGCAGCCAATGTGGATCCCAATACGGTAAGTGATATGGAGAGCGGAGAAGGATTTGATCGCGTTTCTTTGGATATGATGGGCGATCAGATCAAGTTGCTGAAAGCGATACAGGCGACGGGAAAACCAGTTGTACTTGTTACGATTATGGGGAGACCATTGAACTTAAATTGGGCAGCTGAACATGTGCCTGCGATCGTGAATGCCTGGTATCCGGGACAGGAGGGAGGCCTGGCTATTGCCGATGTATTGTTCGGTGACTATAATCCGGCTGGAAGATTACCGATTTCGGTACCTCGTTCGGTCGGCCAGCTTCCTGTACATTACAACCATACAAAACCTAAACATCACGATTATGTGGAAATGTCGGCCAAACCATTGTATGCTTTTGGGTATGGCTTGAGCTACAGCAGTTTTGATTACTCCAATTTACAGGTCTCGCTGAAGGATAATGGCAATGATTTTGTATGTACACTGTCGTTCGACGTGGTAAACCAGGGCAAATTGGCGGGCGATGAAGTCGCTCAGTTGTATGTTGTGGATGAAGTAAGTTCGGTGGTGACACCTGTTATGCAGTTGAAGCGGTTTGAGCGTAAAAACATTGCCGCAGGAAAGAAAGAACGTTATTCTTTTCAATTGACCAAGGAGGACCTCAAACTTTGGAATGCAGGTAACGAATGGAAGACGGAAAAAGGCAGGTTTAAACTTTTGGTCGGCGCATCTTCCGATGATATCCGGTTGAAGGGAGAATTGGAATTAACGAAGGATTATTAATTAATCCTTCGTTAATTTATAGATATAGCTATTATGTTGATGGGGAGCTTTTGTTAAAGTTAGATCGTTTCCATTCACTAAATAGGTGTAATTGTGGTTCAATATTAAAGCCCAATCGAAGTCGGCGGTCCATACATTTTTATCTTTGAAAATAATTTGGTCGCCATTAATCTCATATGTTCCTGAGCCACCTGCAGGAAATCTATTTTTGTTTGCTGTACAAAAGAAACTGTCCGCTTTAAACCGTACAGTTACGTCTCCAGTGAAAGTTTGGTCCTGATTTTTATAGCTGACTATAAATTTTCCTGAATAGATTCCCTCGAGATAGAGGTTGTGATTAGCAGTTTCCTTTGAGCAACCTACGGATACGATATATGCTAATAATGTTAATAATTTTGATATTGATCTCATAACTTGGTTTTTAGCATACAACGAAGTTACTGCCATTTTTGTTACAACTATCATTCTTATTTGAGCACAATATGCTTGATACTTTTCCTATTCCAGGTATAGGTGATGTGGATAAGACCGTTTGTGTCCTGAATAATTGTCGGATAGGAATATTCATCGTTCTTTACCCCATCTTCAAGGGTTAGGACATCTTTCCACTGTAAGCCATCCTTTGATATGGCGACATGGAGTTTTGTGCGTCCTTCCCACCAGTCGTTGCCAGCGATGGCCGGATTGAAGACGATCATAAATAAACCATTATTTAAACGGATGGCGTCTGTGGCAGAATTGGGATTGAGCAGGTTTGTGGCTTGCCAGGGGCCCCAGGTAAGGCCTTCATCTGCTGAGAATGCTGCCATCACTTTATTTTCTTTACTTCGACAGAGCACCTGAATGCGTCCATCTGTATGTTGGATCACACTTGGCTGAATAACCTGGATACTGGTATCGGGGCGTATTGCGCTGACGGACCAGGAGCGGCCATGATCGCGGCTGATTTCCAGGTGTGCTTTCCAGATTTCTTCTTTGGACTCCGTGCTGGAAGGGGAGAGAAGCAGTCCGTTTGTCAAGGTGAGCGGTTTATTCTTGATGGGCCCCAAAATACCTTCAGGCAACTGCTGCTCTGCAGACCAGGTCGTTCCTTTATCCAGTGAATGTTTGACATAGCCTTTCCATTCTCTGGGATTGGGCCCTATTTTATAATACAAAGATAGGGTGTCACTGTGCGGGTATTGATAGAAGACAGGATTCCATGTTGGAAAGCGGTTGTCACCAAGGATACCGTCTGCAATCTGTACAGGACGCTGCCATTGTCCATGGCTATACAGTGAACTCCATATGACAACATCGGGGTTAGATTCATGTGTACCACCAAACCAGGCTGCCAATAAACTGTCTTTTCCGATGACTTGAATCGTGGAAGCATGGCATTGTTGGAATGGAACCTGGCCTGTTTTAAAAATTTGCTCTGATACCAGGATCTGAGGTTTATACGTTGCACACGAGGATAGAAAAAGAAGGATAAATAGTGGAAATAGGTTGATTTTTTTCATTGGAATTTAAGGTTCTAAAAACCCCATAGTTTGTTGATGACTTATTTTCTTATTCCTGAGCAGAGGCTCTGGGAATATTGAGATGTTCAGGCGGTGATCGGTAAACAATGACCTTGTTAAATGATAAAATTCCGTTAGATTATATCCAACGGAATTTTATATTATTTGCTTTGTAATTGAATTGCAGTCGCATAACTAAATCGTGTAATAGGGCTTCTCAAGGTAATTTGGTTACCACGTTGAGACCAGTCTAATTTACCTTTATGACCCAAAATAGCGATTTTCTTTACGCTAAAATTATCAGGTACTTGAAAGACGTATTCATTTGGCTGCTGGTAAGTATCACCTTCAGAAAGATGGAATACATTGACCACTTTACTGTCTTTGCTTCTAGTGTAGTAATAGTCACCTTGGTGATATGGAGCAATCGTACGTGTTGCAAACACTGCAGTTTGATTGATTTTCATCCAGGCTGCCAGTTCGTTCAAGCGATCGTATGCTGCCTGGTCATAATCTCCTGTTGGGCCAGGGGCTATGTTCAATAGGTAGTTTCCACCGCGGGAAATAATTTTCACCAATGTTTCAACAATCTTTTTGGTCGGTTTGTATTGGTCGTTGGGCACATAGCTGAACGAATTTCCCATGGTGATACAACTTTCCCATGGAATATCCAAGGGATGTTCAGGAATCGCTTGTTCAGGCGTGACATAATTTTCCCAGTTTCCAGGTACTGTACGGTCGACAACGATAATGCCGGGTTGATTTTTCCTTGCCATGCCCCCAATGCGGTCCATGTCAATATTCTGATCCATTTTGATTGTCTGTTGCCAGTCAACAGATTTGTCAACGGTTTCTAAGGGGCGCACCTGACCACCATCCAACCAAAGAATGTCGACTTTGCCATATGCTGAGGTCAGTTCGTTGATTTGATTGTAGGTGAAATCTTTGAATTTTTGCCAACGGTCCGGGTATTTTTTAGGGTCATAATTGACATTTCTGTCTTTTGGCGGAAAGTATGACCACCAGTAGTAATCGGAGTGCCAGTCCGGTTTGGAGAAATAAGCCCCAATTTTAAAACCGTCATTACGGAAGGTATTGAAGATTTCTTTGGTCACATTTGCCTTTGGGTTTGTCGAAAATGGTGTTTTGGAGGATGTAATTTTATAATCCGATTCTTTGGTATCGAACATGGCAAATCCATCGTGATGTTTTGTTGTAAAGACGACATATTTCATGCCGGCAGCTTTTGCGGCATCGGCCCATTTTTGTGGATTGAAATCCGTAGGATTAAAGGTGGTCTGTAGATTTTCGTAGTTCTTGAGGTATTCAAAATAAGTTTTACCATGTTCGGGATTGCGTTGGGTCCAGCCTTCATCTTCAGGACAGATACTCCAGCTTTCAACGATTCCCCATTGACTATAGGTACCCCAGTGCATGAAAAGACCAAACTTCATATCTTGCCATTGTTCGAGATTTTCAATCACTAAGGGATCTGTCGGTTTTTGGTAGCCATTAGATACGTTATGTGCCTGGCCAAACGCTAGTGTTGCGCTTGAAGCGATCAGCGCAGTGGATATAATGGTTTTTAATTTTTGCATGGATAAAGATAATGAAAATGATAAAAAGAAGGCCACCTTAGGTGGCCTTCTTATAGATAGATGTAGTGTATGCCTTAATTAACGTCCCAGAAAAGTTTGGTGTTGACGTTGTCTTGCGCTTTTACAGCATTATAATTTGCTGAATTATACACGCTTTCTGAAGGAGGTAAGTTAAATTTTACTGGTACTGTCTTTTGAATGTCAGCGTTTTGAACAACAAAATCAAACTTAGGCAGATCCAAACGACGTTGCTCAGACCAAGCTTGTACAGTTTGCAAAACATTAAAATGTATCCATTTTTGCGTTGCAATTAGTTCAAGTTTATTAGATGCGCCTGCCCAGTTAACATTATTGATATAGGTATTGATCGCTTCAGTAGTTGGAGCAGCGGGCGCAACAACTGTATTGTCGTTGGATCTGCTTCTAATAATGCGATATAAATCAATAGATTCCTTAATACTGTTTTCAAATGCTGTTTTCGCGGACGATGCATTTCCTGCTTTATTGTAGTATTCCGCCAACAGTAAATTTGTTTCTGTCGCTGAAAATAATATACCTGGGAAATATTGATTTCTTGAGTATGTAGATCGATTATAGATGGCTAAAGTTCCACCTATTGCCAAGGCATTCTGATCTGCACTTACTTTGCTTTGATCTAAACCTATGTATTTGCCAGCAGCTTTTGCTCCAGGCTCAAACATAAAAGGTAATCTTGGATCTACTTTTTCAAGCATGTTGTCGATCATCCGCTTACTAGCTAAGTTTGCATACCAACCACTAGCTTCGAAGGCATCTTTGATATTTTTAGTTTGGATACTGTTATCGTCCAGGTTATAAATATCCAGTTGGGCGTTTTCAGCGTTCGTTAAAATCAGTGGATTAGTAGTTTGATTATTAACAATTTCTGCAATTTCCTGATTTGCTTGTGTGGCAAATTTTGAGCTCGCTGAAACTCGTGTTAGTATTCTTAGCCTAAGTGAGTTACAATATTTTTTCCACATTGCGATATCACCATTATTGATTATATCTTGCGTCTTGAATTTGTTGGCGGTAGCACTACTTAATGTAATTGAATTCAATTCAGCGCTTATACTTTTTAAGTCAGTCATGATGGCCGCATAGATGTCTTCTGGTTGGTCATAGGCCGGATACGAATTTTGATAATCACTATTGTTCGTACTCAGCATACCCGCTTTAGACCATGGAATGGCCCCATGTAGATCGACCGTTTGCTGTGTTTCATCGTAAAATAGAACTTTAGCAGTTAGATAGTAGATTCTACTTTCTTTCTTAGCTATTTCATCTGATTTGTTGTAGATTGTTTCTAGCTCTCTATATTGTGCAAGTCCCTCGTAAAATCTTGACCAACGGTCCTCGATAGCAGCGGCTCCTGGCAATAACTGGTTTGTCTCATTAATCCAGCCTGTGATATGTAAATATCTAAATATGGTTGGTCTAAGGGTAACAAATAAATTTCTATATTCAGGGACAATTAATTGTCTGTAACTGTAAATCATACCTGCAAACTGTTTTTCAACGGTCGTCTCGGTTACTTTTCCTGGGTCACGGTAGTTTTCATCAAATGAACTCTTACTGCAAGAATTTGTGAAAGCTAATGTGGCTGCGCACAGCCCCATATATAATATATATTTTTTCATGTCTTTAATAATTAGAAGCTAGCACGTAGCATTAAACCATATGTTCTTGTTGCCGGACTTGTTCCTGCATTGGAAACTTGATCAACCCAATTTGACCCACCAGTCATTTGTTCAGGATCTAGATCCTTTATACTTCTGTAGATAAAGAATAAATTACGTCCAAATGCAGAGATTTGAAGGTTTTTAGCTCTTAATTTCTGTGCAACTGATTTTGGAAGACGATAAGCTATTGAAAGCTCGCGCATCTTGATATAATTATTCTTTTGTACATATAGTTCGTAACGTGAGTTAGAATATTGTGGTCCGCCCCAATTGTATGTGTTGTTGTAATAAACGGCCTGTGAAATAATATTGTCGTTTTGCGATCCGTCAGCTTTAACTCCAGACATCAGCATCCCATCATGATAAACAGTCTCTCCATTTGGACCTGTACTTCCAGTTGTTGCGATCCCTTTTCCATTGGCGATATAGTAGCTAAGCCCGCCATGTTCTGTATCCATGTTGTTTAAACTTTCCTCTAAGAGACCTCTACTGATCATCCAGTTTATACCGGTAGGCATAACATGGCCACCCCAGCGAAAATCAAGTAAGGCATCCAAGGTGAAATTTTTATACGTGAATGTATTTGTTAAACCACCGACAGCTTTAGGCATTGCATTTCCTGCTTTGATCCAAGAATTGGCATCCACTTGGTATAAGCCGTTATCTTGGACAATTTTATTGCCATTTGCATCAGTTGCTACTGGATGTACCATGATATCGCCCATAGGTTGGCCTACTTTTGATACTAATTGTGCCGCTGCACCATCATAATCTTTATGCAAAAGTTCAGAAACGCCACCTGGCAACTCTTCTACGATATTTTTATTCATTGAGAAGTTTAATACTGTATTCCATTTAAAATTCTCATGCTGTATTGGAGTACCTGTGATTGCAAATTCCCATCCTTTGTTGCGTAAAGTTCCCACATTTGCAACGATTGAACTCGATCCCATAGAAATTGGCAGGGTGTAGTCTAGAATTTGGTCCTGGATCAAGCCATTATAGTACGTGATGTCGAAGCCCAAACGATTATTTAATAATCGTGTTTCCAAACCAAATTCATATTCTTTTTTTTCGTTCCGATTTAATTTTCTCATTTCCAAAGGCACTCGTTGGCACATTTGTGTAAATTACAGCTTGACCTCCTTGAGTCTGTACTCCCATGGTGTTCTGCGTATAACTTAGTGGGCTTTGATAGATCCTAGGATAGTTACCCACGATACCAAATGATCCTCTTAATTTAGCGTAACTGAATATTTCAGGTAAATGGAATGCTTCGGATAATATCAAACTTGAGTTTACAGAAGGATAGTAAGTAACATTGTCGTCTGGGTGCATTGTTGAGATAATTTCTCTTCTCAATGTTCCTTCAAGAAACCAGTAATTTTTATAGTTAAAGTTTAAGGTTCCAAACAGCGCATCTCTCAATTGATTTCTGCGGTAATTGTATTTTGAATTTCCGCCAATAGTATTTACCGAAGCGTTGATATCATACCAATTTCTTACGCTTAGTCCACCCGCAGTTTCCCGTTGTACATAGGTATCCTGACTTTTGGTTGCGGTATAACCGAGCATAGCACCAACTTTGATGTCTTGATTGATCTGTTTGCTATATGAAGCCAAAAAATCTGCATAGTAAATATTGGCATTTTGTTGGCCTAGACCAAAATACCCTGTATTTTCATAAGCTAGTGGTTTTTCATTAGGTTGTTTATCTTCGGTGCGCAGTGAGGTCATATCTGCCGAGAAACGTGCTCTTAAAGAGAAATCACTTGTTACTTGCCAAGTATTTGTTACTGATCCTAAAACGCGATTGGAATATTCATCATATTGTCTTGCTTTTGAGTTCCAGATAAAATCCAATACATCTGTTTTATAGCCATTATAGATTAAATTTTCTGATGGTGTTAAGCTTTGGTCTGTGCCTGTAACATATTTATAACCTAAGCTTGTTTTATATTTGTTTAGATACCACTCCGGATTGTCAAATGTTGAAATCATCCCGGTGAAGTTATTGATTAAACGATCCGTAAGGAATGGTCTGTTATGTGTATGTTGGTTCACATAATTAACGACCACGTCTGTTGTTAATTTATCCCAAAGTTTGAACGAGGAATTTAAATTGGCAATATTCTTCTTGTTTGAAGATTCAAGCGCGGTCATCTGATTATCCTGACGTGTGACCGAGAATCTTGTATTTGAATTTTCAGTAGTATGACCAAGGGCTAAATTGAATGAAGTATTATTTGGGTTGTTGAATAGTTTGTTGTACGAATTTTGAGCTGAATATGGACGTACAACACCGTCCCAAGAAATAATGTCTTTACCGTCAAATTTAGGTCCAAAGTTTACAGTAGCCGGAAGTACGCCACGCGTTACGCCGTTGATAGCTCGGCTATTATCATAATAGAAAAACATATCATCAGCCTGTCCATCATTCTGATAGGCTTTTGTATAACCAGGGCCTCTGACATCTTGAAATCTTGGTAGATAAGCAATTTTATCATGCGTGTAGGTGGCATTAAAATCTATAGAAAAACCCTTTCCACCTTTCCCTGATTTTGTCGTTACCAATACCACCCCGTTCATTGCTTCTGACCCATACAAAGCTGCGGCAGAAGCACCTTTTAGAATGCTGATGTTCTCAATATCTTCCGGGTTGAGATCTTCTAAACCATTTCCGCGGGCACGTTGGTCGCCCCAATAATCCGAATTGTTAAAGCTTGATTGTCGCATTGGTACCCCATCGATAATAACCAATGGCTGTGAGTTTCCTGTGATTGAGTTAGTACCACGGATATTGATGTTAATACCCGATGTTGCTCCTCCAGGTGCTGCTGAAATACGAACTCCAGGTGCTTTACCATACAATGCCCCCGCAAAGTTTGGAGAACCAGTTTTTGTTAATTCTTTAGAATCGACTGTACTCATGGCATAACCAAGTTCCTTTGGAGCTCTTTTAATGCCCATGGCAGTAACAACAACCTCTTCCAGGTTGGAAGCATCTTCTGTTAATTTGATGTTAATCGTCTTTGAGGAACCAACAACTATTTCTTGGGACTTGTATCCGACAATGGATACACGTAAGACTTCACCTTGGGAAGCTTGAATTGTAAAAGACCCATTGGCCCCTGTTTGTGTACCCCTAGTTGTTCCCTTAACGGAAACTGTTGCGCCAGAGACTGGTCCATTAGCATCTGAAACTATTCCAGAAATGCTTTGCTGCGCATAAAGCGATGTAGCACTGAAAAGTGTACATAACGCCAATCCTGCAGTTTTTTTGTAAAATAGACTCATGTTTTAGGTATTTGTGTAAAACGTTAGTTAATAATGTTTGTGATGTATTTTTCTATGACTAATGCTGTTGTGCCGAGTTGTTGCGCTCTTTTGTGCAAAGTGGAAATGGCTAAAGTTGTTTTTCTTGAAATCTTCGGAATGCTATATTCATTAACCGCGACTTGGATATGAGGTGCCAGAATATCCCCGATTTCTGCACCACGGCCACTGATGATTATTTTATCAGGATTTAGAATGTGTATTAATGTTGAGATTCCCTTGCCAAGCAAGTAGCCTACTTTCCCGATATTGTTGATCGCTACTTGATCTCCGATTTGGACAGCTTCAATTAATGCGTCAATTTTATTGATATGTTCATTCGCTAGTTTATCATAAATAGAATATTCTCCGTTTTTTATATCTCGCTCTGTATTTCGAATGGCTGCGCTAATGGAAGCTTCGACTTCAAGACATCCTCTTTTGCCGCATGAACATAATGTCAGCGTGTCCGAAAGAGGAATATGGCTAAATTCACCGGCATAACCCGAGGTTCCTTTGAAGATATCGTCATTGATGAGTATGCCTAAGCCTACTCCCCAATTTAGATTGATCACGAGTGAATGAGATGAATCTTTAGCTTCACCAAACTTTCGTTCAGCTAAGGCAATGCAACGTGAATCATTGTCAATAATGGCCGGAACCCTAAATTTCTGCTCAAATAGTTTTCGAATGTTATATAAAGGGGAATCTTCATTATATGATTCATTGAGGCCCGTTTCTGAATCAACGAATCCCGGAATGCTTATTCCAATACCGATGACTTGGTTAATATCAATTTGATTTGAAATGATGAAACTGTCTAAAGCTTCAAGAATGGAATCCGTCGCACTTTTATCTCTGAGATCTATCGGAATATTGTTCTGAGACGAGATGGTTTGAGCCTTAAGATTTGAAGAGGATATGGACGTATAGAATTGATCGATCGATACGCTAATAATACTTTGCTGTAAATTTTCATTAAGCATGTATTGTATGGCTTTTCTGCCACCTGTGGAAGCAGCGTAGCCTTTCTCGACAATGACATTTCTTGTCAAGAGATCATTGATCTGTTTAGTGACAGAGGGGATGCTTTTCGATAAAGAGTTTGCTATATCTGCAATCGGTTGCATCGGTCTATAATACAAAATTCTCAAAATTTCGCCGCCCATAATTTAGTTCAATTGTATTAATATAAATATTGGTTTATCTAAGTTTAATAATGGCCGACAACAACATTTCTTGTCGGCTTGGTCTTTCATAGTTACTTGCTTAAAGGAGATCAATATGTTTGACTTCTAATAAGCATTGTATATTAAAGATAAGAACACTTTGTGTTAAGTTCAAAATTCTTTTTAAAATTTTTAAAAAGAATTTAAAGATGATGTGTTTTTAATCAAAAGAAGGCTCTTTTTTTTATCCGGAGAAGGAATGCTTAATTTCGATTGTAACGAAATCGCGATAATTTAAGTGAGATTTATGGCGGATTTTGGTTTTATGATCTCCAAGGGCAAGTTAGCCTATATTTAAAAAAAAGCTCGGTATAAAACCGAGCTCTTTTTAAATATAGGCTAACTTGCCCTTTTGTAAACAATCTAAGAAACGATCAGCTATTTGACGTCCCAGAAGATTTTAGTTGTTCTTGTATCGTTTGCTTTAACAGCATCGTAATTAGCACTATTATTTGAAATCTCTTGGGTAGGATACAGTAAACGTTTAGGAGGATTTGCGTAATTAGCCAATCCAGCCACAGGGTATGTCAATACTGGATATCCTGTACGTCTCAATTCAGCCCAAGCTTGTTGTGCCTGTAAGAAACCATAATGTAGCCATTTTTGAGTCCATATTAATTCTAGGTTCTTTGCTTGAGTTGTTGAGAAGCTGATAGTCGACATGTCTACAAAGTCATTGATGACGTCATCTGTAGGTTTTTTCTCTGTTTTCAGTCCTGAAGTATTTAAATTATTTAAATAATAATAGAAAGAAACGGATTGTTTAACAGCGACATCATAAGCATCTTTGGCCGCATTACTTGCTCCCCATCTTAATAGCGCTTCAGCTTTATTGAAATTGGTTTCAGAAGCGGTAATGACAATTCCTGGCAAAGCATTGTTGTCGAAGATAGTTGCCGAATCCAACACAGCGTAGTCTTGATAATTCTTCTCCATATCCGCCGAAGTAAAGGAAATTGGCATTGCTCTATACTCTTTGTTCTGAACGAACTTACCGTTTACTGTTTTTCCAAATTTATCATAAAGTACAGGGATACGTGGATCGTTCGCTGGCAACATTACTTTGTTCAACATATGATCTGTTGCGAATTGATTGGGACCTTCAATCAAGGCCTGTCTCAACGTTCCTGTATAGTTGGTTAGAGGCTGCAATAAGATGTCTTCATTTCTAGGGTTGTAGTTTGCCGTTGCGCCACCATCTGCCAATGGATATTGTGTGGGGTTATTCAGCATTTCGAGTACTTCAGTTCTTGCTTTTGCCTCATCAACAAAAGAAATACGCATCAATAGACGCAGGCGAAGTGAATTGGCATACCTACGCCATTTTGCAACATTACCGCTATTTAAGATATCGTATTTTGAAAAATCAGGATTGGTAGTTGCTGTTGATAAGTACGTGTTGATATTTTTCAATTCGCTGATGAACTGATTGTATAATTCTTTTTGCGCATCAAACTTTGGCTTAATAATCGTACTTGTTGTTGGTAGACTACCGGCTTCACTGAAAGGGATATCTCCAAAGTTGTCAACAAGTTTAGATGCTTCGTCAAACAAAACAATTTTGCCAGTCTGGATAAAGATCTCTTTACTTGCTTTCTCCGCTTCAGGAAGTTCAGCATATGCTTTTTCCATGCTTCTTGTAATACCTAGTACACCAGGGGCATAAAAATCCGTCCAATATGCATAAGAGTAGCTATCGTTCGGCTGATACATGGTATTTGACGGATAAAAAGACGCTGTCTGCGTATATACTGCCTGATTGGACAGGATAAATGTACGGTAGTGGTAATAAGCTGGTCTTACACGATCATTATTTAGCATTTCGGCAAAGAACGCCGGAATATTTGCTTTTGTCGATGCATCTGGGTTTTGAAACTTGTCGTCAAGTTGTGATTTACAGCCGACCATCGTCGATAGGGCCGAAACCAAAGTTAATATAGAAAGAAAAGTTTTTTTCATGATTCTCGTGGGTAAAAAATTAAAAATTAGCATTCAATGAAAAACCGAAACTTCGGGTAGCAGCAGATGAACCAACGTCTACACCTTGTGCCCACCATTTGTTTCCTACTGGAGCTTCAGGATCAAGATTTTTCAATGTGCGGTAGAAGTAGAATAGATTCCTGCCCAACAAAGAAACCTTTAAATTGTTAATTTTAAGTCTTTTGGTGAAGCTGTCCGGAATACGGTAACCAACAGACAATTCTCTTAATTTGATAAAGTTGTTGTCGTATACAGCACCTTTTTCAGTCCAAGAATCTGCACCCCATCCGAAAGTGTTCATGTAGTACTCTGCAGCACTCAAATGCACATCGTTTGCTTTTCCTGTATTGGCGTTAACCCCTTGCAAAGTCACCCCATTTTCGCGGTATGGTAAGGTGTTTTCATATAGACCCGCACTCATGCCGTATTTGAGGTTTTCGGATACCATTTTACCTCCAAAACGATAATCAGCAGTAAAGTCTAACATAAAGTTTTTATAGGTAAATGTATTGGTCCAGCCCCCGATCGCTTTTGGCATAATGTTGCCAGCATATTTGTACTTGGTTTTGTCGATTACATAAAGTCCATCGTCCGAAATCAAGTTATTGCCGTTTTGATCTTTTGCAATGTCATAAACGTAAATATTTCCTAATTTCTCACCCTCTTTTGCGGTAATCTTCAAAGAGTTTTCATCGGCAGAGTAGAATACCAATTCTTCAACACCTGGTGCTAGGGTTTTAACAGTCGACTTATTAAATGAATAGTTCAGTCTAGAATTCCAGGTAAAGTTTTCATTTTGAATTGGCGTACCGTTGATGGAAAGCTCCAAACCGTTATTGGCAATTTTTCCGATATTCAAAATTTGGGAAGTTGCCCCTGTAGAGGCTGGTGTTGTAAGTCCTAAGATCTGATCATCGATATAATTGTTATAGTAACTAACATCTAATCCTAATCTATTTTTTAGAAACTTCAATTCCATACCTACCTCAACCTCATATTTACGCTCAGGACGTAGATTGAGATTTCCATAATTGTTTCTGTAGGTCAATGATGGAACAGCTCCATTTATTGTCAATAATGGATTCTGGTTGTAAGCGATATTTGCTTCGTAGATTGCGGCATCATTACCAACAATACCGTAGGAAGCGCGAAGTTTACCGTAGGAGAACTTATCCGACTTGATATCGAAAGCATCGCTGAAAATAAAGCTACCACTAACGGAGCCATAGCGATAATTATTGTTCGATGAAGGTAGTGTAGAAGAGTATTCAGAACGATAAGTACCGTCTAAGTAAGCAAATCCTTTATAGCCAATATTCAAGGAACCGAAGTAGGCATATTTTAGCATTTCCTTTCTGCTATTTGAAGTTGTTGCCTGCGCGTAACTGTTGCTTAAGCTAAACCAATTTTCTGTGACAAGACCACCTGCTGTACTTGAAGATTGATCATCATAACGTTCTGATCTCGATTGGAAACCTACGCTCGCTGAATAGTCGAAATCAGCATTGATTTTGTTGCTATAGGTTGCCATTACATCACCATACAGAATTGAATAGACTCCTTTTGAAGTAGCAAATCCTCCGGAACTGCTGGTAGTTGAATTGTAAGCTGTTGCGTATTCGTTGTATTGTTTGTTGATGCTCGTTGCAGAAGTTAAGTCATTGCCGATTCTTCCGCGGAGTTTCAGGTGATTTACAACATCCCAGTTTAATGTGGCACTTGTCAAAATCCTATTTTCGGTCTCATCATAACTGTTTTTGTATTGATTCCAAAAATAATCTAAGAGGTTGGAAGCCCGCATCGTGTATTTGAAATCTTCAGGACGTCCTGTTCCAAATTTGGAATATTTGTAGCCATCAGTGGTTTGATACGCATTTTTCATTGCAGACATATCTTCTGTTCTGCTGAAAAATCCGTCAAAACTTCCAAGTACCTGACCCAACAGATAGGTTCTGTTATGGGTGTTGGTATTGATAAAGTTAGCGACGATATCGGTTGATAATTTGTCGCTAAGTTTTAGCGTGCTATTGAGATTGAAGGTATTTCTGTTCTGTTTACTACCAGGGCTTGTACTTTTATAGTCCATTCTGGTCGCACTCAAACGGTAGTTAATTTTCTCTGTTTGGTTTGAGATACCGACGTTAATATTGGAATTGTAGCCTTTGTCAAATACGTCGTAGTAGTTGTTTTCACGTGCTTTGTATTGACGTACCTGTCCGTCCCACCACATAACATCTTCGCCAGTGAATTTTGGACCAAAACTTCCGTAGGATCTATAGTATGGTCTTCTTCCTGATGGAGAATTAGCATCTGTAAACCAACCTTCGGCAGATGCGCCGTTAGCGATGTTTGTCGCGGCATCGTAGCCAGGTCCATAAATATTTTGGAACTTCGGTAAAAAGGCTGCTCTTTCGATTGATCCATTATAGTTGAAGTCAATTCCTAGACCTCTACCTTTTGTGCCTTTCTTTGTTGTAATAACAATTACCCCACTTGCAGCGTCCGAGCCGTATAATGCACTGGCTGCGGCACCTTTTAAGATGGAAATATTGTCGATATCAGCTGGGTTGATGTCCAGCATACCATTACCTCTAATACGTTGATCGTCCCAATAATTATTATTGTTTGCACCAGTCGCACCACCTTGTTGATCGTTACGGATGATGATACCATCGACAACATAGAGGGGTTGGCGTTGATAGTTTAATGAATTGATACCACGGATTTGAACGTTAACCGCACTGGCAGAACCACCCGGAGCAGTGGTAATTTTCACACCTGGGGCTTTACCGTATAGTGCTGATCCAAAGTTGGTGTTACCCGCTTTGGTAATTTCTTCTGCTTTGATATTGCTAACTGCATATCCTAGCGCCTTAGATTCGCGCTTGATACCCATCGCAGTTACAACAACTTCATCTAAAGCTGAAGCGTCCTCGGTTAAGGAGACTTTAATCGATTTAGCGGAAGTAACCGTAATTTCTTGCGTGTGGTAACCGACAATAGAAACACGTAATACTTCTCCCGGAGCGGCTTGAATCGTAAAGGTTCCGCTTGCATTTGTTTGCGTTCCTTTGGCAGTACCCTTAACAGAAACTGTCGCTCCTGAAACAGGACCTTTCGCGTCTGTTACTGTACCAGTAATGGTTTGTTGTGCGTAAAGCGAGGTGGCGCTAAATAGCGTACACAATGCTATACCTGTTGCTTTTTTGTAAAATAGACTCATTTTTTAATGATTAGTATGAATTACAATAAGTAAATGATTAGTGTGGTTATTTATTGAATTAAAATTTTATTGATATGGTTTTCGACTACAATTGCTGCAGTGCCTTTGATTTGTGCGTGTTTGTTTAAAGCTGACATCTGGATATTCGTTGTTTTTGCAATCTCGGGGATACAAAATTCATTGATGGCAATTTGTATTTGCGGATTCAGAATCCTTCCTAATTCTGCACCTCTTCCGCTGACAATAATTTGTTTTGGATTAAGAATATGGATGAGTGTTGATATGCCTTTACCCAGCATGTAACCTATTTTTCCTAAATTATTGATCGCGATTTGATCGCCTACATTCGACGCTTCAATTAAAGCATCTATTTTGTTGAGATTGCTTTTTACGAAGGTGCTGTAAATCGAATATTCGTTATTTTGGATATCAGCTTCCGTGCTTCGAATGGCAGCATCCAACGACGCTTCCACTTCAAGGCACCCTCTTTTTCCGCAAGAACATAAGGTGTTGTCATCCGAAAGTGGGATATGGCTAAATTCTCCCGCAAAACCAGACTCTCCTTTAAAAACGGAGCCATTAATAATAATACCCAATCCTACACCCCAATTTAGGTTGATAATCAGCGAATGATCAATACCCTTAGCCGCCCCAAACTCTTTCTCGGCTATAGCGATACATCTGGAATCGTTTTCTATGACAGTAGATAGCTGATATTTTGCTTCTATGCTATCTTTTATGCGATATAGCGGATGATTATGGGGATAAGATTCATTGACACCCAGCTCGGAGTTTACAAATCCTGGTATGCTAAGACCAATGCCAATTATTTTATTGCTATTGATTCCCGATAATTCTAAAATCGATTCAATTTCACCCAATAGTAAATCAGAAGAATTGCTAGCCTTTAATTCTAAAGGAATATCGCGGTGTTCGATGACTTTTTGCTGATTGAGATCGGTAATGGTAAATGTAGAGAAATGCTGATCGGCTGAAATCGTTAAAATATAAAAATTCAGCGCTGGATTAATTGCGAACTGTAAAGGACGTCTTCCACCAGTGGATTCCGCAAAACCACATTCAACAATTATCTTTTCTTCGAGTAAACGATTGATTATTTTTGTGATGGAAGGTGTACTCTTGGCGAGTTTTTTGACCAACTCTGCAATAGAAAGCGCAGAATCAAAATAAAGGTTTTTCAGTATTTCTTTTTCCATCAGTTTGTGTGGTTTCTAAAAGTTGATTAAACTTTTGTTAAAGATATGTTAAATCGTATATAAGATCAAAATACTTTTTAAAAAACTTTAAAAAGTTACCGTTACGCTTTGTTTTTTTTATTTTTTCTGTAACAATATACCTTCCTGTTTATGCCATTAAATTGTGGATTGCGCATAAAAATGAAGGGTAAATACGTTATATTTACCTTTTAATTATACAATCTGATTATGAAACAACGCTATTACTCCTTGGATGTATTTCGTGGAGCTACTGTGGCACTGATGATTATGGTTAATAATCCGGGTACATGGGCTCATATGTTTGCACCGCTAAAACATGCAGAATGGCATGGATGTTCACCTACAGACCTGGTTTTTCCTTTTTTTCTTTTCGCAGTAGGTAATGCCATGTCTTTTGTTATACCTCGTTTACAGGAGGCTGGACCTGCAGTATTTTGGCAAAAAGTAATTAAACGGACGATCTTGATTTTTGCGATTGGACTTTTCATCAATTGGTGGCCTTTTGTGAAATGGGATGGTGCGGAGCTGGTTTTTAAACAATGGGTGGACGGAACGGATCCGAGCCGGGGAATCCGGATTTTCGGTGTACTCCAACGCATCGCAGTTGCTTATTGTTTTGCTTCGATTTTAGCTTATTATTTTAAAGAAAAAACGATTATCTGGATCTCGGCAATCATACTGTTGTTATATTGGGCAATCTGTGCAATAGCTGGAGGAGCAGATCCCTATAGCTTGGAGGGCTGGTTCGGTACAAAGTATGATATAGCAATCCTAGGTTTACCGCATGTTTACAAAGGGGAGGGGGTGCCATTTGATCCTGAAGGGCTGATGAGTACCTTGCCGACAATTGTTCAGGTTGTCTTTGGCTATTTAGTTGGTGTATTTATTAAAAAGCAAGGTCAGGTGGATTGGCTGTGGACGAAAGTGCCGGCCTCAAGTGAGCCTCATTTTAAATTGCTGGCGGGAATGTTTGTGACCGGATTTATTTTGGTCGTATTGGCTTGGATATGGGCCTTGGGTTTTCCGATCAATAAAAAAATATGGACGAGTTCCTATGTGCTCTATACAACAGGTTTGGCAACCATGACACTCGGTGGTATGATCTGGTTTATTGAAGTGCAGGGTGTCAAAAATAAATTGACACAGTTTTTTGATGTTTTTGGTAAAAATCCGTTATTCATCTTTGTACTGAGCGGTATTCTACCACGCTTTTTGGGATTGTTCCGTATTCCTGATGGCGTAAAAGAGGATGGTACACAAAAATACCTCGACGCTTTTGTCTGGTTTTATAAATATATTTGCGCGAAAGTGCCTGGGATACCAGAAGTTGGTTCTTTTGTTTATTCGCTATGTTTCTTAACGTTGATGTGGGTAATCTGCTATTGGTTGGACAAGAAGAAAATCTACGTAAAGGTTTAGTAGTAGCTGAACCTTTGCTTATTAAATTATTTTGGCAACCGAAGATTTTTGCTATCTTTGCAGCCAATTAATAAAATTTTTAACGCTTTAATATTATTCAGGAAATGTATTTAAGTAAAGAGTACAAAGCTGATATCTTCGCAGAATTTGCTGGATCAGCTACAAACACAGGATCTACTGAAGGTCAAGTTGCTTTATTCACTAAGAGAATTGCTCACTTAACTGAGCACTTGAAAAAAAACAGAAAAGATTTCGGTACACAACGTGCCCTACAAATGTTAGTAGGTAAACGTCGTTCATTATTAGCTTATCTTTACAAAAAAGATATCAACCGTTACCGTGCGATCATTAAAGGTCTAGGTTTACGTGATATTATCAAATAAGCTTTAATACAAAGGTGTTAAGAAAGCCATCCAATTTTTGGATGGCTTTTTTTATTGTGTTTATCGTGCCCGAATTGTTATTGTATTTTTCGCGTCAGCATGGTCGTTTTCTGTTCGTCATGGCCTTTTGTAGTTGTTCAGGACTTTCTTAGGTTAGCGGACGACATTGGCCTATTTATCCCTTACTTCAGTTTCACTATTTAGTCTTTATTTAATCGCTTTTTCCTCGGAGCTTGCTCGCTATTTCTTCGCTTCCAACCGAAGAAGTACCGAACAAGCTCCGAACAAGTACCGAAGAAGCACCGAGGAATCTCCGAAAATGATAGCCATGTTTTATACTTGTCTTATATTGTTTTATACTACGCGACAGGCTAGATTCCTCGTTATAATTGATAAGCCTTTGGAAGCCTTTTTCGAGAAATAAGAGAACTTGAGAAGACTTCAATTGATTCATTGCTTGACAGATTAAGGCGGTTGCTGCCGTATTCCGATGGTTTGATGATTTAGCCTGCTGTTAATTGCACTAATCTTAATATTTTAATTTACCTTTGTGCTGAAATCTAATGTATTTAAAATATTGGCATGCTGCCAACAAGATGAAAAGCATGTCGCAAACAAGATTAAATGAATTACAACGAAATTAAAACGACCATCGATATGGGTAATGGCACCCAGATCGAATTGTCTACAGGTAAATTGGCAAAACAGGCTGATGGGGCTGTAGTATTAAAACAAGGTGATACGATGTTGCTTGCAACAGTTGTTTCAGCTAAAGAAGCGAAATCTGGCGTTGATTTTTTACCCCTTTCTGTAGATTATCAAGAAAAATATGCGGCAACTGGCCGTATTCCAGGTGGTTTCTTACGTCGTGAGGCTAGATTGTCAGATTATGAGGTATTGATCTCACGTTTGGTAGATCGTGCATTACGTCCTTTGTTCCCTGAAAATTATCACGCAGATACACAAGTTGCAATCAGCTTGATCTCTGCAGATAAAGATATTATGCCTGATGCTTTAGCGGGCTTGGCTGCTTCTGCAGCTATTGCTGTTTCTGATATTCCTTTCAATGGACCAATTTCTGAAGTGCGTGTTGCGAAAATTGACGGTCAGTTGGTCATCAACCCAAAATTGTCTGAGCTTGAAAATGCAACTTTAGAGTTTATTGTTGCTGGTTCTGCACAGGATATCGGTATGGTTGAAGGTGAAGCGAAAGAGATTTCTGAAGCTGAAATGGTAGAAGCAATTGCTTTTGCTCATGAAGCTATCAAAAAACAAGTTGCTGCTCAAGTAGAGCTGGCTAACTTAGTTGGTAAAACTGTGAAGCGTGAGTATAACCATGAGCCTGAAAACCTTGAATTGAGAGATGCTATTTTTGCAGCTACTTACGATAAGGTTTATGCTATTGCAAAATCTGCTTCTGCGAAACATGACCGTTCTGAGAACTTCGCAAAAATCGCGGAAGAGTACAGAGCAACAATGCCAGAGGAATTGGATGATGATACCGCATTCTTATTTAAAAAATATTTCCACGATGTTCAGTATGATGCTGTCCGTAACCTGGTTTTGGATGAAGGTATGCGTTTAGATGGCCGTGATGTACGTACTGTACGTCCGATCTGGTCTGAAGTGGATTACTTGCCTGCTGCACACGGTTCGGCTGTATTTACACGTGGTGAAACACAATCATTGACATCGGTTACTTTAGGTGCTAAAGACGATGAGCAAATGATCGATGGTGCTTTTATCAACGGTTATAACAAATTTATTCTTCACTACAACTTCCCTGCATTCTCTACAGGTGAGGTAAGACCTAATAGAGGTCCTGGCCGTCGTGAAGTTGGTCACGGTAACTTGGCTATGCGTTCATTGAAACAGGTACTTCCTGCAGACAGTGAAAATCCATATACGATCCGTGTTGTTTCTGATATCCTGGAATCAAATGGATCTTCTTCAATGGCTACGGTATGTGCTGGTACATTAGCACTTTTGGATGCCGGTGTGAAATTGAAAGCGCCAGTTTCAGGTATTGCCATGGGATTGATTTCTGATGAGAAAACAGGTAAGTATGCGATCTTATCGGATATCTTAGGTGATGAAGATCATTTAGGTGATATGGACTTTAAAGTAACTGGTACAGAAAAAGGTATCGTTGCTTGTCAAATGGACTTAAAAATCAATGGTTTGAAATGGGAAGTGTTGACGCAAGCTTTGGATCAAGCAAAAGAAGCGCGTTTACACATCTTAGGTGAAATGAAGAAAACAATTTCTGCTCCACGTGAAGATTACAAACCACATGCACCTCGTATCGTTCAATTGTTGATCGATAAAGAATTTATTGGCGCTGTAATCGGACCAGGTGGTAAAATTATCCAAGAGATGCAACGTGAGACCGGTGCTACAATTTCGATCGAAGAAGTTGATAACAAGGGTGTTGTTCAAGTATTCGCAGATAATAAAGCCGCTATCGATGATGCAGTAGGTCGTATTAAAGCAATCGCTTCTAAACCAGAGATTGGTGAAACTTACGAAGGTAAAGTGAAATCAATTATGCCATTCGGTGCTTTCGTTGAAATCATGCCTGGTAAAGATGGTTTATTGCACATCTCTGAAATCGACTGGAAACGTCTTGAAACAATGGACGGTATTTTCAAAGAAGGTGATAAAGTAACGGTTAAATTGTTGGATATCGACAAACAAGGTAAAATGAAGCTTTCGCGTAAAGCCTTATTGCCTCGTCCTCCAAAAGAAGACAAACCAAAGCAGGATAAACCTGCCGGTGAAGCTCCTGTAGCTGGTGCTGGACAAGAATAGGTTTATTCCTTTCAAATGATATGAAAAGCTCGCTTTAAGCGGGCTTTTTTTATGGAAAATAAGGCTTACCTTCATCTTTATCCTATGAAAAGTATACTTCGTTTGTTTCTGTTTAAACCTGGTCAGATTTTGGTGTTTGTCCTCATGCATGTGACCGTGTATGGTCAGCGGTCTTATGGGGATAAATTCCAGGAGCTATCTGCCACTGTACAGCATTATGCAGCTAAAAATAATATGATCTTGCCCAAGGGACGTTATGAGTTTTATAAACTGGATCGTGCCATTTTGTGGTCCTATAAACAGGATTTATTTTGGCCTCTTAATAGGTTAATCTTAAAGGATAAAGCTATCAGAGATTCAATGACAGATGAGCTTTACATTAATTTTGATCGGGAATATAACCGCTTTGTGATGGATGTGTATGAAAGCCCTTATAAATTTAACGAGGCGAGACCATTTGAAGCACTTTCCGTGCAGGGCTCATTCAGAGGTGGGATGTCACCGCTTGTGGAACATTTGTCCAAGTTTTTATTGGATCATCAAGGACGCTGGGGCCTCAATCTGTCTTCTTTTACCTTATATATGGATCGTGAGCTTAGTGCTGTGCCCTTAGCATACGATGGCGAGCCAGAAGTAGTGAAATTGCTTAAGGAATTTTTTGAGGAGGCCAAGATTCCCCATAAACCTGGTATTTACTATGGGAATCCAATGTATTGTTCGTATCGATTTGACTGGATGGCTAATAAAAATAAAGAGATTACGCTCGATTGCGCGGTATATAAAGACTATTTTAATATACTGTTTAGTGAAACGAAGTTATATGCGCTGGGAGGGACTTGGAATAGCATGGATGGACAAATGTCTTTTTTTTATGATCGAAAAAATAGCTGGAAACAGTTTGCTGCCCGGCGGGATGTCAAACGAATTTTGGATTTTTTAAATGAGGAGGCTGTTGTTAATCTATTCAAGCTACACCATGGTAATAAAAGATTTAGCGGCGATTATTGGCTTGATGTCGTTATGCTGAAATAGGGGAGTAGTAAGGTTTATATGTAGATCAGAAAACAAATCAGGCTGTCAATTCGACAGCCTGATTTTGTGGTTTTATAACATGATAACACCTTTTATCTTCGCCACTTCTTTGTAGAAGTAGATCACCTGATCGGCGTCTTTTACGTTCAAGTTTACCGTAATTGAAGTATACTTACCTGTTTTGGAATCCTTAAAATCAAACTGAGCACCTGTGTCATCAAATACGCTTTGGATCTGATTGAAGTGGTCCTGATCTTTTGGTAAGATAAATTTATACGTATAGTCCTTTGGGAATGTTTCTAAATCTTCTAAGCGCTCTTTAAAAGTTTCATAGAAGTCTTTTGGATTATCACCTCCGTCAGGGATGTCTTGTATATTGATGTTTTTGTAATCTGCCATGTTTTGTTTCTCCTTAAATATGTTATTAAGGTATTAACAAATATTAATCCAGTAATGTTTTACTGACAATATTTCAGTTAATTATTGTCAATGCTTGAAGGCCAATCGGCTTTGTTTTTACCAAAGTTTTTGTTTGGCGTAGCACTCATCTCGATTTCCATCTGTCCACCTTCTAAAAGCTGCGCATGTGTAATGAACGACTTAGCATAAGGTTTACCATTCAATTTGATCGATTTAATGTATTGATTTGCTTTACCTTGATTTTTAACATCGATCGCTAACGTTTTGCCATTTGGTAAATTGATGTTCGCATGTTGCATCATCGGGGATCCGAAGACATAAACACCACTCATTGCATTCAGTGGATAGAAGCCCATTGCTGAGAACACATACCATGCGCTCATTTGTCCGACGTCATCATTGCCACATAGACCAGCTGGACTGTTTGTGTAAAACTCCGTCATCGCCTTACGGGCTAGAGCTGCACCTTTCCAAGGTTGTCCAGCATAAGCATATAAGTAAGGGATATGATGGTTTGGCTCGTTCCCTTGTGCATATTGGCCGATTAGTCCTGAAATATCTGGAGAAGCTTCACCACCAAGATCCGATGACATGGTCGTAAAATAATCCAGTTTTTTCAAAAATTTCTCCTCGCCACCGAAAAGATTGATCAGACCTTTGACATCTTGAGGTACCAGCCAGGTATATTGCCAAGCATTTCCTTCGCAATAATCATTCTCGCGGTGTTTGGCCATCAATGGGTCGAAAGGTCTGCGGAATTCCCCATTGGCTTTTTTACCGACGAAATGACCTACTTCTTTGTCAAAATACTGCTCGTATAGTTTGTAGCGTTTTTTGAAATAGGCCGCGTCTTCTGTTTTACCGAGCTTTTCGGCAATTTTATAAGCACCAAAGTCGGCAATCGCATATTCTAATGCCCATGCTACAGATTCATTCGGCATGCTGTCGATCGGAATGTAAGTCAGTTCACGAGCATATTTCAGACCATGATCGTTGCCCATGGATGTGGTCTTAACAGCCTCCCAAACCAAAGGATAATCTTTCTCGTCAATAATTCCTTTTAAGAAAGCATCCGCAATGACTGGAATCGCAGGTAGACCCACCATCGTGTTGGTTTCATTACCTTGTAAGTGCCACATTGGCAATTTACCCTGTTGTTGATAGATAGCCAACATTGTCTTGATAAAATCCTGGTTGATTTTACGATCCTCCAAGATGGTCATCAACGGGTGAAGGCCACGGTAAGTATCCCAAAGCGAAAATACCGTATGGTTGACAAAATCCTGTTTCTCGTATACTTGTTTGTCAGTTCCCAAATAATCGCCATTTGCATCGTTAAAGATGGTAGGAGCGAAGTAGGTATGGTATAATGCCGTATAGAAGATTGTCTTCGTATCTTTGTCGGCTTCAAATTGAATCTTATTTAAGGTTTTGTTCCAACGTTGATCCGCTTCTTGTTTTACTTTATCAAAATTCCAGCCCGGGATCTCTGCATTGATATTGTTCAGGGCATTGGTCGAGCTTACGGGAGAAATACCGACTTTAAGTTCGATGGTTTTGTTTTTAACAGCATCAAAGAATAAAGCCGCTTTGATTGCCTGTCCTTTAAATGTTGTTTGGCCTAATTTTTCTTCTTTACCGTCGAAAAATCTTACTTTTTGTATCGGCTGGGAAGTTCTGATCGCAAAATACAATTTTTGGTCAGTTGCCCATCCTGTTGAAAAGCGATAACCAACAAAGGTCGAGTCGTTAACCTGTTTGATGTAGGTGTCTGTCGGTTTATCCCAATTGATATGGTAACCTAAGTCGACCAAAATATGTGCATTGTCTGTTTTTTCATAGCGATATTGATGATAGCCAACACGTTCGGTTGCCGTCAAATTGGCCTGTACCTGATAGTCATCTAAATAAGCGCTATAGAATCCGGGTTTGGCAACCTCATTTTCCTTTTTGAAGGAAGAGCCATAGCCTGTATTCATTTTATTGAATTCCGCTGGCGTTAATTGTAATTTTCCGTTGGCTGGAACGATCATGAGGTCGTTGAGGTCACCGATACCTGTTCCGCTCAGGTGGGTATGGGTAAAACCCAAAATTTCCTGGCTTTTGTAATTGTATCCACTGCACCAGTCCCATCCGTTGAACTTGTCCCAAATCTGTGGAATTTGGGTAGGCCCTAATTGTACAGCACCTAAAGGTACATTTGCACCAACAAAGACGTGACCATGATCCGCGGAACCAATAAAGGGGTTGACATATTGTGTAAGATTTTGCTGGGCTTGCGCACAAAATGGCAAAATTAGTGTGCCCAACACTGTTTTGAGTAGTTTATTTCCTGTCATAGGTTTTGTTCGGGTATTTGAAAACTGCTTAAAATTAGTAAATAAAACCTTTTAGCGCAATTTTATTATTATTTTAGTAAATTGTCGTTAAATTTTTTACTTTAGTAATCTTCGTAATAAAAAACTTAACAAACCTACTACTACTACATGAAGAAACGTATTCTGATCAGTGATATCGCAAAGGCGTTGGGGATTTCTGTAACTACTGTGTCCTTTATTTTGAATGATAAGGCAAAAGAAAAGCGTATTAGTGAGGCTTTGACTAAGCGGGTTTTGGACTATGTCAAAAAGGTCGGCTATAAGCCCAACGAATTGGCAAAAAGTCTCCGCACAGGGAAGACAAAGATTCTGGGTTTGATTATCGAAGATATTTCCAATCCTTTTTTTGGGAATATAGCACGTCTGATCGAAAGTAAGGTCTATGAGCAGGGCTACCGTATTATTTATTGTAGTACCAACAATGATGTAGAAAAGGCGAAGGAGTTAATCCAGATGTTTTACGATCGTCAGGTAGATGGTTTTATTATTACACCTTCCGATGGTTTGGAAGATACAGTAAAGCAGTTGCAGCAGAATAATATTCCGGTTGTGCTCTTCGACCGTTATTTTCCGGGGCTTGAAACAGACTATGTTGGTGCGGACAATTTTCAGGGGGCCTTTGATGCCAGTAACCATTTGTGTCAACAAGGTTATAGACGTATCGGGTTTGTATCGCTCTATTCGGATCAGACCCAAATGAAGGAGCGTTCAGATGGCTATATGAAGGCTATGGATAATAATAAGCAACAAAGTTTTATTCAAAAGATCCAGATGGATGCTTCGGATGAAGAAGCAATGGAACTATTGCGGGAGTTTATCTGTGAAAATAGGCTGGATGCCGTTTTGTTCTCTACGAACTATCTGGCGATTTCGGGTTTGAAGGCTTCCAAAAAATTTAATTTTACGATGCCGGCAGTAATTGCTTTTGACGACCATACGGTTTTTAAGCTGGTCGAACCTGCTATCACGGTTGTTTCGCAGCCGATCAAGGATATTGCTGAGAATCTGATCAATATTTTGTTGCTGCGTCTTCAGGGAAAAATAAAAGCAACACGTAGAATGGTGTTGCCTTGTGAACTGAAAGTTCGTGAGTCGACTAAAGTGAAAGTTACTTCGTAGTATCGGCCACAAATTTCATTGAAATAGAATTAACGCAGTGACGCGTGTTTTTTGTCGTAAAGCCTTCTCCGAGGAACACATGGCCTAAATGCGCGCCACATTTACTACACAGGATTTCAGTGCGGCGACCATCGGCATCGGTGATCCTTGTAATTGCCCCGGGAATTTCATCATCAAAACTTGGCCAACCACATCCAGATTCAAATTTTGACTCCGAACGGTATAGTGGGCTGTCACAACGGCGGCAGATATAAGTTCCTTTGAGCTTATTGTCTAAAAGTTCGCCGGTAAAAGGCCGTTCAGTTCCCTTATGTATAATAATGTATTCCTCTTCTTTACTTAACGGGTTGTATTTTTTGTTTGTTTCCATTGTTGTCGTGTGTTTGGTGTTGAAGCTGGCTTTACTAGGAGCTACCCAATAGGAACGCGTTATTCTTTCGATATAATGAGCTATTCCCTCTATAATAAAGACATCATCCAGATTTTTTTTATTGTTAGCTCGGGACCTGACCCTGGCCAGATCTCCATTTCTCTTGATAAAGTTCTCGATTCGTCTTATAAAGGTAAAGGTACGGAAATTAGGATGAAAAAAAACTTTTTGTGTCTTCTGCGATCCGCTATTTTGAGTATTATAAATTGTCATGGAATTGTCTTATATTTGAGTGGCTATCCAAATGAAAAGTTGTAGCGATGGAACCACTTTAATAGCTTAATGTTGTTTTTATCCTCGTTTAAACGCATTTGTTTAGAATGATTATAAATTGATATTAAAGGTCACAAAATTGTCAGCGATTTGTTAATAAATCATACTTTTGTGGCATTGTTAGGGGGGTAGTGGCTCCTTTAACCATGGGAGTTAATTTTTTACATTCACAAATAAATAGTATAAAGTGCTAAATATGAGAACTATCTCATCCGTTTTGGGAAGCCTTGCGAGGGTGGTGTCAACGAGTTTGATGCTATTATTTGCCGTTACGACGTTGCATGCGCAAGATGTCAAGGAAGGTGAAAAAATCTTCAAATCTAAGTGTACATCCTGTCACGCCATTGACAGAAAAGTGGTTGGTCCTGCTTTAAAGGGGATTCCAGAGACGAAAGACGAAGCTTGGTTAATCAAGTGGATCAAGAACTCTCAGGCTTTAATTGCGTCTGGCGATGCTGATGCAGTTAAAATCTTCGAAGAGAACAACAAGCTTGTGATGACTTCTTTTACTGATTTATCTGACGATCAGATCAAGTCGGTATTAGCGTATATCACAGATGCTTCTAAGGAGAAACCGAAAGAGGCTGCTGCTGGTGGCGCTGGAGCTAAAGATGATAACGCGTCTATGTTCATGATTTTGGGCTTGATCGCAGTTGTTGTTTTGGCTGTTGTCGTTATCGTGGTGTTGAATCGTGTGATCCGTACCTTAGAAAATGTAATTGCTAAAAACCAAGAAGCTATTGCTGCGCAACAAGAGCCAGAAGATAGCCAACGTTTTGTGAAGTTTGCGAAAGCATTCGTTAAGAACAAGAAGTTGGTTGGCTTTACAGTCTTGATGTTAGTTGCATTATTAGCTGTAGGTGGTTGGAAAACAATGTGGAACGTTGGTGTTCACCAAGGCTATCAGCCGGTTCAACCAATTAAGTTCTCTCACCAAATCCACGCTGGTGTTAACAAAATTGAGTGTCAATACTGTCACGGTGGAGCATTTAAATCTAAAAATGCGTCTATTCCATCGGCCAACGTATGTATGAACTGTCACAATACAATCACTGCCTCAGAACATTATGATGGTGAAATTTCTCCGGAAATTGCTAAAATCTATCGTGCATTGGATTGGAATCCTGATACACGTACTTACGGTAACAATCCGAAACCAATTCAATGGGTTCGTATTCACAACTTACCTGACTTTGCTTACTTCAACCACTCACAACACGTTGTGGTAGCTGGTGTTGAGTGTCAAACTTGTCACGGTCCAATCCAAAATATGGAAGAAGTATACCAATACTCTCCATTGACGATGAAATGGTGTGTTGATTGTCACAAAAAGACAGATATCAAATCGGATAACAAATACTATGAAGATTTGATTAAAGCACACGAAAGAATTAAGAAAGGTGAGAAAATGACTGCAGCCATGATCGGTGGTCTTGAGTGTGGTAAGTGTCACTATTAATAATTATTTGAAATACGCAATCTTATATACAGCTTAAATGGATAGCAATAAAAAATATTGGAAAGGTTTGGAAGAGTTAAATCAAACTCCTGCTTTCGTTGAAGGAAGCAAGGGTGAGTTTGCCGAATCTATTCCTGTAGAAGATGTATTAAACGAAGCAGGCTTGAGTACTAAAACTCCTCGCCGTGACTTCTTGAAAGCATTAGGATTTGGTTTGGGTGCTGTTTCTTTAGCGGCTTGTAACCGTACTCCTGTGCATAAGGCAGTTCCTTATTTGATTAAACCTGAAGAGGTAACTCCAGGTATCCCTAACTATTATGCTTCGACGTTCAACGGTCAAAGCATCTTGGTTAAAACTCGTGAAGGTCGTCCGATTAATGTTGAGCCTAACCCGAATGCAATTGGTTTGAACCAAGGTTTAGATTCAACGACTGCTGCTTCTGTATTGGATTTATATGATGAGTCCAAATTGAAACAGGCACAATTGAAAGGTCAAGATGTTGAGTGGTCTAAATTGGATGGGGAAGTTGTTAAAGCTTTGAATGCAGCAGCATCTTCTGGTAAACAAATTACGATCGTTTCTAACACCGTAAACAGTCCTTCAACGTTGGCGGCTATCGCTGCTTTCGCAACGAAATTCCCAACAGTTAACCATGTACAATACGATGCTGTTTCTTACAGCGGTATTATCGAGGCGAATAAAGCTTCATTTGGTAAAGCTGTTGTCCCTTCATACAATTTTGAAAAGGCAAATGTGATTGTTTCCGTTGCAGCTGATTTCTTAGGAACTTGGTTAGCAGGCGAGGAGCATACACAACAATACGCTAAAAACCGTGATTATAAATCGTTGAAAAACGGCAAAATGTCACGTCACGTGCAATTTGAGTCTGGTCTTTCCATGACGGGTACAAATGCGGATGCACGTATCGCAATCAAACCTTCGGAAGAAGGTGCTACATTGGTTGCTTTATATAATGCAATCACTGGTCAGTCTTTGGCTGGTGCTACTGCAAACAAAAAAGCACAAAAAGGTGTCGCTCTAGCGGCGAAAGAATTGGTGAACAGCAAAGGCGCAGCAGTTGTTGTTGCTGGATCTAACGATGTCAATGTACAAGTATTAGTGAATGCAATCAACGTTGCATTAGGTGCTTACGGTACAATCATCGATTTGGATAACTATTCTAAACAATACCAAGGTTCGGATTCTTCGTTCCAAGCTTTCTTAGCAGCAGCGAAATCAGGTCAAGTTGGTGTTGCGTTCTTCTTGAATAGCAACCCGGTGTATGACTACTTCAAAGCAGATGATGTAAAAGCAGCGTTGAAACAAGTTCCTTTCACCTTATCATTTTCGCAACGTGCGGATGAAACAGCTTCTGAATTGACCGCGATTGCTCCAGCAAGTACGTTCTTGGAATCTTGGGGTGATGCGAATCCAAAAGAAGGTTTGTTCTCTATCATTCAACCAACAATCAATCCTGTTTTCAAAACACGTCAAGTTGAACAAAGCTTGTTGACTTGGGCAGGAAATGATACCGATATGTACAACTTTGTTAAGAACTTGTGGTCTACACAAATCTTAGCAGGTTCTACGAAAAACTGGGATGCTGTATTGCAAACTGGTTTTGAATATAAAGGTGCTAAAGCGGCAACAGCTCCTGCTTTTACAGGAAATGCAGCAGCAGCGGCTTCTGCAATTGAAGCATCAAGCAAAGCAATTACCGGTGAGTTTGAGTTGAAACTTTACGAGCCTTCTGCACTTCGCGATGGTCGTTATGGAAACAATGCTTACTTGCAGGAATTGCCTGACCCGGTTTCTAAAGTAACGTGGGATAACTATGCTGCTCTTAACCCGAAAGATGCTGAGAAATTAGGTTTGGGCGAAGACGGTAAAGTAACTGTAAAAGCAAATGGTGTTGAATTGGAATTGCCAGTTGTACAACAACCAGGTCAAGCACAAGGAACAGTTTCAGTTGCTGTAGGTTATGGCCGTACAAAAGTTGGTAAAGCAGGTAATGAAGTTGGTAAAAACGCATTCCCTTTTGCTTCTATCATCAATGGTACAGTACAAGGTGTTGCTAAAGCAACTGTAGCGAAAGCGTCTGGTACTTACCAATTGGCACAAACACAAACACACCACACGATCGAAGGTCGTAACGTTATTCGTGAAACGACATTTGCGAAATATCTGAAAGATCCTAACTCTGAGGCAGGACGCTTTACAGATAATCACAAAACATACGATTTGTGGAACAAATATGAGCAACCTGGTCACAAATGGGTGATGGCGATCGACTTGAACGCATGTACTGGTTGTGGTGCTTGTATCGTTGCTTGTAACGTTGAAAATAATATTCCTGTTGTAGGTCGTGATGAGGTTCGCCGTCGTCGTGAAATGCACTGGTTACGCATTGACCGTTACTATACAATCGAAGGAAAAGATCAAGATCTTACAAAAGAGAAAGAAATTGCAAGAGCTTCGGCTGATTTAGATTTCGAAGATATCACTGTTGTTCACCAACCGATGTTGTGTCAACACTGTGGTCACGCACCTTGTGAAACGGTTTGTCCAGTATTGGCAACAGTACACTCTTCAGAAGGTTTGAACCATATGGCATATAACCGTTGTTTTGGTACACGTTACTGTGCGAACAACTGTCCTTTCAAAGTTCGTCGTTTCAACTGGTTTGCATACTGGAATGATTCACGTTTTGACAACTACCTGAACAATGAGTTCACACAATTGGTGTTGAATCCAGATGTTGTTACTCGTTCACGTGGGGTAATGGAGAAATGTTCAATGTGTATCCAACGTATCCAATCAGGTAAATTGCAAGCTAAGATTGAAAATCGCAAAGTTAAAGATGGCGATATCCAAATGGCTTGTCAACAAGCATGTTCTGCAAATGCAATTATCTTTGGTGATGCAAATGATCCAGAATCAGAAGTGTCTAAAGCATTACGCAACGAGCGTGTTTATTACGTACTTGAGGAAATCAATGTTCAACCGGGTATCGGTTATATGACAAAAGTTAGAAACACTTTTGAGGCGTAATCTTGTACAATATTTGAAATAAAAATACTATGTCATCGCATAACGAATCAATATTAAGAGAACCATTAATGACCGGTAAGGACATTACGTATGCAAAAATTACGGATGATATCTTACTACCGGTTGAAAATAAACCGAATAAAGCATGGTGGATTGGTTTTACCGTTGCTGTATTAGGTGCTTTATTATGGGTAGTTAGCGTTAGTTATACCTTTTGGACAGGTATCGGCGCTTGGGGTCTGAATAAAACTGTAGGCTGGGCTTGGGATATCACCGACTTCGTATGGTGGGTAGGTATCGGTCACGCGGGTACGTTGATTTCAGCTGTATTATTAATCTTCCGCCAGAACTGGCGTAATTCAATCAACCGTTCTGCAGAGGCGATGACGATCTTTGCGGTAATCTGTGCGGCTACATACGTTGTAGCTCACATGGGTCGTCCTTGGTTGGCTTATTGGATTTTCCCACTTCCAAATCAATTTGGATCACTTTGGGTAAACTTCAACTCTCCTTTGGTATGGGATGCGTTTGCGATCTCGACTTACTTTACAGTATCCTTGGTATTCTGGTACTGTGGTTTGTTGCCGGATATCGCGACAATCCGTGACCGTGCTACTGGATTAAAACAAAAAATCTATTCTGTATTATCATTCGGATGGAATGGTTCAGTGAAGACTTGGCAACGTTTTGAAATCGTGTCATTGATCTTGGCAGGTATTTCTACTCCGCTGGTACTTTCTGTACACACGATCGTATCCATGGACTTTGCAACTTCGGTTATCCCTGGATGGCATACAACGATCTTCCCTCCATATTTCGTGGCGGGTGCGATCTTCTCTGGTTTCGCGATGGTACAGACTTTATTGTTGATCTTACGTAAAGTAATGAACTTTGAGAACTACATCACGATGTTCCACATTGAATCGATGAATATCATCATCATGACAACTGGTTCTATTGTGGGGGTGGCTTATTTAACTGAGTTGTTTATCGCAATGTACTCTCGTTCAGAATACGAAATGTATGCTTTCGAGAACCGTATGTTGGGTCCATACGCGTGGGCTTACTGGTCAATGATGACTTGTAACGTAATTTCTCCACAGTTATTCTGGTTCAAAAAAATCCGTACAAGTATTCCTATCTCATGGATCTTATCGATTGTGGTAAACATCGGTATGTGGTTTGAGCGTTTTGTAATTATCGTGACTTCATTGCACCGTGATTACTTGCCTTCATCTTGGGCAATGTTCTACCCAACTTGGACAGACGTAGGTATCTTTGTAGGTTCAATCGGATTATTCTTTACATTATTCTTGTTGTTCTTACGTTTCTTACCAGGTATCGCTATCGCCGAAGTGAAATTGTTGTTGAAATCATCTTCATTACAACATAAAACTAAATTGGCTCAAGAAGGCGCATTCCCTGAGGAACAAGTGAAGTACTTCCAAGAGTCATTAGAGAAATATGATTCAGTGACAGAAGAAGAGATTAAAGAATTATCAGTTAGAAAATAATCAGCAATGAGCAATACAAAATATATATTAGGTAGTTTTGCGGATCCCGATGAAATGATGCATGGGATCGACAAATTGCAAGCAAACAATATAAGTATTTACGACTGCTTTACTCCGATGCCTATTCACGGCATCGAAGCGAAGCTGGGTGTGAAACCTTCTCGCTTGCCTATCGCAGCATTTTGCTTTGGAGCATTAGGAACGACATTAGGTTTTAGTTTGTTGTATTATACAATGGCTTATGATTGGCCGATGAATATCGGTGGTAAACCATCTTTTGGTATGCCGAACTTTGTTCCAGTTACATTTGAGGTTACGATCTTATTGTGTGCCTTGGGTATGGTTGCCACGTTTTTCTTCCGTAACCACTTATTTCCGGGACGTGCACCTCGTGTAATGGACTTGAGAGCAACAGATGATCGTTTCATCCTTGCAGTAGATGCCAAAGAAAATACAGATCACGCTTTGATCGATAGCTTATTGAAAGAAGCTGGAGCTGTTGAAGTTAAGTACAATGATAGAAAATATGTTAGCTATGAATAAGAAGAATTTACTTGGAACGCTATGCGCAGCTGTGGCATTGACAGCACTTGTTTCTTCTTGTGGTGACAAAACAACTCGTAGTACAGGTTTAGAGTTTTCTCGTAACATGTACGATCCGCTTGCTTTCAATCCGGATCAACCTAATGCGAATTTTGCTGATGGAAAAACAGCACAAACACCTCCTAAAGGTACAGATCCAATTGGTTTCACTCGTTTTGAATACGCCAATACATTAGAGGATTATGAACGTGCAGGAAGAGAAGTAAAAAGTCCTTTGGTCGTAAATGCCGAAAATCTTGAAAAAGGTAAAGCTTTGTTCACCACTTACTGCTCGATATGTCATGGAGTAGAAGGTAAAGGTGATGGTCCTATCACAAAAGACCGTAGCGTGACTGATTCAAGAGGTACTCGTCAATTAGAGAACTTTCCTCCGCCACCATCTTATCACAGAACAGATGCGGCGAGCTCTTCACGGGGTGGTTTGATGGCTGACTTGACTGATGGTAAAATTTACCATACAATTTATTACGGACACAACTCCATGGGATCACATGCATCTCAATTGTCTCCAGAGGAGAGATGGAAAGTTGTTATGTATGTTCACGAATTACAAAAGAAATAATCTAACATCAGATATATAAATGGGAACTCACAGTCATCATCACGATTATAATTTCAACGAGCGATACGAGTTTGCTGGCAAAGCTAAAATGGTCAGTATTGTCGCTGTTGTACTAGGCGTAGCTGCTGTAGCTTTCGGGTTGCTTTCGGGCGATCACGTTACTGTAGAGCGTACTTATGCCAACTTGTTATTGATGGGTTATTACTTTACATGTGTATGCGCAGCTGGAACATTCTTTGTTGCCTTGCAATATGTAACACAATCTGCATGGTCTGCAGGTTTGGTACGTATACCTCAGGCTATGGCGAGTGTTTTACCAATTGCATCATTGATTTTATTGGTTATTGTTGGTTTAGGTTTAACTACACATAACTTATATCACCACTGGAATGCAGATGGTATTACTGATCCGCATAGTACAAATTTTGACCCTATTATCGCAGGCAAATCTGCTTATTTAAATGTTCCATTCTTCTTGATCCGTCAGGTGGTATTTATGGGAACATATAGCATTTTTGCTGTTATTTTTGCGAAACTTTCTTATAAAGAAGATTTAGAAGGTGGATTGACTTCTTATAAAAAGTCATTCAAATTGTCGGCAATCTTCTTAGTTATCTTCGGTTTTACTACACCTATCTGGTCTTTCGATACAGTAATGTCTTTAGAGGCACACTGGTTTTCGACAATGTTCGGTTGGTATAACTTTGCAGCAATGTGGGTAAGCGGTATTTCGTGTATCACGATCATCGTTGTTGTATTGAAGAAAGCTGGTTATATGAACTGGGTAAACGAAAATCATTTACACGATTTGGGTAAATTGATGTTCGGTTTCTCGATCTTCTGGACTTACGTTTGGTTTGCACAATTCATGTTGATTTGGTATTCAAACATCCCAGAGGAAACAGTTTATTTCTACAAACGTTGGGAACCTGAATACAAACCTTGGTTTTGGTTGAGTATTATCATTAACTTTGTGGCACCATTGTTACTATTAGTGGATCGCGATGCTAAACGTAAACAAAATGTAATGTTGTTCGTAGCGATTCTATTATTGGCTGGTCACTGGCTAGATTATTATATCATGATCATGCCTGGTACTGTTGCTGAACATAGAGGATTTGGTATCATTGAAATCGGAACTGCACTTGGTTTCTTAGGTTTGTTCATCTTCTTAGTTATGAGTAAATTGAGTAAACAAGCATTGGTGCCTAAAAATCATCCTTTCTTGGATGAGAGTTTGCATCACCAGATATAGTTTCACTTTTAAAGGAAGGTTACGTAAAAACGTTATAAAAGAAATGAGCTTTAAATTAAATAATAGATTCAAATCCATCTCGGGTTTTGTGCTTGCACTAGGATTGCTTTTTGCGACTCCTATCCTAGCAAGTCAACAAGATACAGTAGCATCTGATTCTGCTAAAGCGGCGACTACAGCAGTAGCTGCCCCTGCAGCAACGGATTCGGTTGCAAAAGATACAACAGCGGCAGCAGGTACTGCTGCTGTTGCATCTGCTAGTTCTTCTACAGAAGCTAGCGCTGCTGCTCCTGCTGTTGAAGAAGTGAAGCAAATAGACCCTCAGGTTTATAAAAACTTCACGTATTATGTCTTGTTATTCTTGGTTATATGTACAGTTGTTGCCGTTATCGGTAAAGTACTTTCGATCTATGAATTGACAAGAAAGATGAACGGTAAATACAATCCGTTTGCGAATAACACGTTTCAATCGGCATTGTTATTCATTTTCTTGGTTGTATTCCTTTACGGTGTATATTGGTCATATGTACACTGGGGAGCCGCTTATTGGAGATCTGCAGTAACTGAGCACGGTGAGCGTATTGATACGATGTTTATCATTACGACAGCAATTACAACATTTGTATTGGTTATCACACACATCTTGTTGATGACATTTACATTCTTGTACCGCATGCGTGCAAAACGTCAGGCTTATTATTATCCTCATAACAATGCAATTGAGAAATTGTGGACAATTGTTCCCGCTGTTGTTTTGACAGTTTTGGTATTGTTCGGTTTCTTTACATGGAGATCAATCACAAATATTCCTGAGGATCTACAAAAGTCAGCATTACAAGTTGAGGTATTAGGCGAGCAATTCCAATGGAATGTCCGTTATGCTGGTTCAGATGGGATTATTGGTAAACGTAATTATAAAATGACGACACCAACCAACCCTTACGGTATTGACTTTAATGATAAAAATTCTTGGGATGATATTCAAGGATCTGAAATTTGGTTGCCTGTAAATAAACCAGTTCGTTTCCATATCGTTTCAAAAGATATTATTCACTCTTTCTATATTCCTGATTTCCGTGTTCAGATCAATGCGGTACCGGGAATGACAAATTACTTCCAGTTCACACCTACTGTTACAACAGAAGAGATGCGTGATCGTTTGGGTGATTATAACTATGACTTCGTAATGTTGTGTAACAAGATCTGTGGATCTGGTCACTACAACATGCAAAAGAAAGTGGTTGTCGTAACTGAAGAGAAATATAAAGAGTGGTTAGCTAAACAAAACAAATATTTTACTGAGGATTTGCAAAAAGAGTTCAGCGGTAAAACAGCTAACGTGAAAAAGGATAGCGTACAAGTTACAGCATCTTTGAACTAATTAAGAATTTTTGAATATAAAATCGAATATGTCAAGTACAGTAATATCGCATAGCGCTGAACATCACGATTCGCACGGCCATCATCACGAGGAGTCGTTCATCAGAAAGTATATCTTCTCGGGTGACCACAAGATGATTGCTAAGCAATTCTTGATCACTGGTATCATCATGGCAGTTTTTGCGATGCTTTTATCAGTATTATTCCGTATCCAATTAGCATGGCCGGATAAAGAGTTCCCTATATTAGAAGTATTCTTGGGTAAATGGGCTGAAGGCGGTCGTATAAAACCGGAGTTTTTCCTTTCCTTGGTAACCATTCACGGTACCGTTATGGTATTCTTCGTGTTAACGGCTGGTCTATCAGGTACTTTTAGTAACTTATTGATTCCATATCAAATCGGAGCACGCGATATGGCATCTCCTTTTATGAACATGTTATCTTACTGGTTGTTCTTTGTAGCATCAGTGATTATGGTTGCATCGTTCTTCGTAGAAAGTGGACCTGCTTCTGCTGGTTGGACAATCTATCCGCCACTATCGGCTGTTCCTACTGCAATCGCAGGATCTGCAACTGGTATGACTTTGTGGTTGGTGAGTATGGTTCTATTTGTAGCTTCACAGTTGATCGGTGGTATTAACTATGTAAGTACAATTTTGAACATGCGTACAAAAGGAATGGACTTATGGAAAATGCCTTTGACAATCTGGGCGTTCTTCTTGACTGCTATCGTGGGTATGTTGTCATTCCCAGTATTGGTTTCGGCGGTTGTTCTATTGATTTTTGACCGTGCTGCTGGTACGTCATTCTATTTGTCGGATCTTGTTGTTCAAGGACAAATTTTACCGAACGAAGGTGGTTCACCAATTTTGTTCCAACACTTGTTCTGGTTCTTAGGTCACCCTGAGGTATATATCGTTGTTATGCCTGCTTTAGGTTTAACTTCTGAGGTTATTGCGACCAACTCACGTAAACCAATCTTTGGTTACCATGCGATGGTTTATTCATTGATCGGTATCACCGTATTATCGTTTATCGTATGGGGTCACCACATGTTTGTAACAGGTATGAACCCGTTCTTGGGTGGTGTATTTATGATTACAACATTGATTATCGCGGTTCCTTCTGCTGTAAAAGCGTTTAACTATCTTGCAACGTTGTGGAAAGGTAATATCCGTTTCACTCCAGCGATGATGTTTGCTATCGGTTTGGTATCGTTCTTTATCTCTGGTGGTTTGACAGGATTGTTCCTAGGTAATGCAGCGTTAGATATCAACTTACACGATACGTATTTTGTTGTTGCCCACTTCCACTTGGTAATGGGATCGGCGTCAATCTTCGGTATGCTTTGTGGTGTTTACCACTGGTATCCTAAGATGTTCGGTCGTATGATGAACACAAAATTGGGTTATTTACACTTCTGGTTGACTTTCATTGGTGCTTACATGGTATTCTTCCCAATGCACTTTATGGGTATCGATGGTGTGCCTCGCCGTTACTATGCATTTACAGAGTTTGCTTTCATGGCGAAATGGGTTTCTGTCAACAAATTGGTAACATGGGCTGCAATCATCGCTGCTTTAGGTCAGGTAGCTTTCTTGTGGAACTTCTTTACATCGATTTTCTTCGGTAAAAAAGCCCCACAAAACCCTTGGCAGTCAAACACATTGGAATGGACTACTCCGGTAGAGCATATCCATGGTAACTGGCCAGGAGAAATTCCAACTGTACACCGTTGGCCTTACGATTACAGTAAGCCAGGTCATGGTGAGGATTTTATTCCTCAAAGTGTTCCTTTCTCTGAAACAATGAGCTCTAATTTGCCTCATGATTTCGAAGGAGACGAGGAAGCTGAGCGTATCCAGGCAGAATGGAATGCTCAAAATGGTAGAAAAGACTAATAAAATCTTATAAAATAGAGTAGGAATTCCTACTCTATTTTATGGAAGTTTGTATTTTAAGAGGTAGGGGTAGTATTATGTTTCCAGCAGCTGAGAAGCGATTTATAAAGACCAATTTTATAACGATCATTGTGTTGTTTTTGGTCATTATTGCTGGAGGAGTTGTTCGGAGTACAGGGTCAGGAATGGGATGCCCGGATTGGCCAAGATGTTTTAACCGTATTATTCCTCCAACAGATATCTCCCAATTACCTCAAGGATATGAACAGCATTATATTGAAGGAAGAGCAAAGAAGAACGAACGTTTCGCGAAAATTGTAGAATTTTTCGGCGATAAGGAAATGGCTTACAAGCTCCGTACCGATAAGAGTATTTTGCAGCATGAAGAGTTTAATGTTGCGAAAACTTGGACGGAATATATCAATCGGTTGGTAGGCGTTGTTTCCGGATTCTGTTTGTTATTTACAGCTATTTATTCTTTCACCTATTTAAAATCAAAAAGCTCGATCGTTGTTTGGTCAGTGATTAATCTTTTTGTTGTCGTACTTCAGGCTTGGCTGGGATCGATCGTTGTATCGACAAATCTGATGCCCTGGATTATTACGGTACATATGCTCTTAGCCATTGTAATTGTTTGTATTAGTATTTATACATATTTCAAAGCAGTTACTTTGCGAAACAAGACCTTACTGGTCAATCGTTCTTTGGGTATATTAAAAGGACTTGCAATTGCTTCAATTTTATTGATGCTAACACAGGTAATTGTCGGAACGGGAGTTCGAGAGGAGGTTGATTTATTAACCGGTTCAACGATAGCCCGGACTGATTTTATAACAACTATTGGCCAACAGTTTGAGTTACATCGCTGGTTGGCATATTGTTCTTTGATTTTAGTTATTGTATTATTCTTTTTGGTCCGCACGAGTTTTAATACGGGTTCTAAGCAATATAAATTTGCTTTAATCGCATTGATTCTAGTGGGTATCCAAATGCTATCAGGAATCATCTTAGCTCGATTTGCAATACCTGCATTTGCACAGACAACGCATTTGGTGGTAGCTACGCTCTTATTTGGGGCACAGTTCTACCTGTTGTTATTGTTAAACAAGCAAAGGCACTAATCTTGGAATTCGGGATGTTTATGTTTAAAAGTACGTGTTTAATTACACTGATAGTAGGAGGTCTCTTTTAGTTATGAAAGAATTTATTTCAGATTTCAAAAAGCTTGTTAAGTTGAGACTTACATTGACGGTCGTATTTTCCGCGTCAATTGCTTTTCTGATAGGATCAAAACAACAGGGTGATATATTCTGGTTCAATTGGTTATTGTTGACTATAGGTGGTTTTCTGGTGACAGGTTCTGCCAACGGTTTTAATGAGATCATTGAAAAGGATTTGGATAAACTGATGAAACGTACGGAGGACAGACCGTTGCCATCAGGCCGCATGACAACAGGACAGGCTTTGGTATTGAGTGTCTTTATGGGCATTTTAGGAACCTTGGTGCTTGTTCGTTTAAATTTTGTCGCTGGTCTGCTGTCGGTTTTTTGTATCCTTCTTTACGCCTTTATCTATACACCATTAAAAAGAAAATCACCAATAGCAGTGTTTGTCGGCGCGTTTCCGGGTGCATTTCCGCCATTAATTGGATATTATGCAGCCTTTTCGCAAGACGATTTAGCCTACTATAGTGGACATAACGAAGCGGCAATTATTATTATTCCCTTTGTGTTGTTTGCTATTCAGTTTTTATGGCAGTTTCCACATTTCTGGGCAATTGCCTGGGTTGTGGATGATGACTATAAATTAGCGGGTTTTCGCTTATTGCCTACGACAAAACGTGATAAGATATCTGCGTTTATGGTATTCATTTCAGGTTTGTTTATGATACCTGCAGGTTTTATACCTTATCATTTTGGCTTTGGTGGAATTTGGTTTACGATTGTATCCGTGGTCGGTGGAATAATGTTTGGTTATTACGGTTATTTGCTGTTTAAGAATTGTGATATTCCTTCAGCGAAGAAAGTGATGTTTACCTCATTTATTTATTTACCTGTGACACAACTCGTATTATTGCTTAACTTTATTCCGTTGAAATAATGTTAGATATACAAGCACAAACTGACGAGAAGTTAGTACAGAGAAAAGCCCAAAAGTTCAACCTATGGTTGGGTATGTTGGGTATGTTCATGATGTTTGCGGCGTTATCCAGTGGTTTCATTGTATATACAGCGAGCGGCGTGGACAAAGGGATTAAGACCCTATTGCCAAATGCACTTTTATATAGTACCTTGGTGATTGTGGTTAGTAGTCTAACGATGTTTTTAGCACATAAAGCGGCTAAAAATGGCGAGTCTTCCAAACAGCGGTTGTTTTTGATAGCAACTTTTATTTTGGGAGTTGTATTTTTTGCCTTGCAAGTTCATGCTTGGAATGTATTGATCGATAGGGGTGTTTATTTTGTGAATAACAATGCATCGCAATCTTTTATTTACGTTTTTATCTGGATGCACTTGGCGCATATTATTGCGGGGTTGATCGTTTTGATTGGCGCGATTATAGGAATTAACAAACTTCCTAAAGACGGCAATCTTTTCCGCATGGATCTTGCCAGTATTTTTTGGCATTTTCTCGATCTTTTATGGATTTATATATATGTTTTCTTACTTTTGAATCAATAATAGTAAACAATGAGTACAACAGTATCGCAATTGGATAAGGTAAAAACTGGTCCATGGAATGGTGGGAAATCACCTTGGAACTTAGAGTATGGAAAAATCATGATGTGGTTTTTCTTGGTAGGGGATGCCTTCACATTTTCTGCATTTTTGGTTTATTACGGCGCACAACGCTTTTCTCATCCAACATGGCCTGATCCTGATAAGATCTTCCAATCTATCCCAGGAATTGCAGAACATGGTCAACCGTTGGTATTTGTCGGTTTAATGACCTTTATTTTGATTATGTCATCTGTAACTATGGTTTTGGCCGTGGAAGCTGGTCACCGTAACCAAAAGAATGAAGTTGTTAAATGGATGCTTTGGACTATTTTGGGAGGTATCTGTTTCGTAGGTTGTCAGGCTATCGAGTGGACTCACTTACACCACATGGGTTTCTGGTTTGGTAAAAATCCAGCAACAGGTTTGGAAGGTGATGCCATCAAAACAGCATTAACGCCATATTTCACACATGACATTTCTTACACTTCGGCCTTGCAATTTGCTAACTTGTTCTTTACAATTACTGGTTTTCACGGTTTCCACGTTACTGTGGGTATTATTTTGAATATCATCATTCTATGTATGACATTAAATAATACATTCGAAAACCGTGGTTCTTATCTTATGATCGAGAAAGTAGGTTTATATTGGCACTTTGTGGATTTAGTGTGGGTATTCGTATTTACGTTCTTCTACTTAATCTAATTCCGAAATAATAAATTTAGATAGCTATGTCACAATATCAAGATAATATCGCTCATGGCGAGCACGCTCACGAAGGTGGGATGGATAAGAAGGCCATCTGGAGAGTATTTGGTGTACTTTTAGCCCTTACTTGTCTAGAGTTTTTAATTGCATTGGGCTTCGTACACCATTGGCAAATTTTAGCTAAAGGTGCGTTAGTAAATACCATTTATATCGTGCTTACTTTAGTTAAAGCTTATTATATCGTTGCATTCTTTATGCACTTGAAATTCGAGAAGTCGAGTTTCATTGTTACCGTTGCAATTGTGTTTATTTTTATTATTTATTTTATTGTTTTGATGCTTGTTGAAGGAGGGCACTTGGCATCTGCTTTTCAAGAACATCAATTGTTTCCAAATAAATAGATAAAGTGAATGGATAATAATACTGGACAAAAGAAAGGTATTAAAACTATATTGATCCTGGCAGTAATTCTTTTATTGCCAGGATTTTTATATTTTGTACTAAATAAAAGCGGTTCTAATAGCTACGCCTCTTTGCCAATTTTTGGAAAGAAAGAGGTTCCGGGAACTACCCATCGTAAATGGGGACGTGATATTCCCGATACCATCTACCATACTGTACCACCAGTTGATTTTGTGAATTTCGATGGCAAGAAAGTGCATCTATTGGATAATGATACAACACTTTCTGTCGTCCATCTGATGTACTCTAGAGATGCTTCATTATCGCGGACGATGATTAAGCGTTTGGATCAAATCGCTAATCGATTTATTCAGAATAAGAAGGTCCGCTTGTATTCGATTACGGTTGATACGGCATACGATACACCAGAAGTGTTAGCCAGATACGCAAAAGTTTACAAACCTTGGACCAAATCTTGGTTTTTTGTGACAGATCCTTCTGTTGATATCTTTAAATTTGCCCAGGAAAGTCTGTTGCAGGATGCACTTGTCAACAACGAAGGCAGCAAACCATTTATTATTGGTTCTAACTATCTTTTACTTGATACAAAAGGACGTATAAGAGGTATTTATGACATTAATGTCAAAACGGATGTTGACCGCCTTGAGGATGAAATCAAATTATTATTGGTCGAGGAAGTCCGGAACCATCCAGCTACAATAGAACAAAAGAGATAATTATATCATGGAAGAGAGTCTTAACAAGGAGAAAAAGTATAGTAAATGGATTTGGGTGCTATCTATTGCTATCCCGATAGTGGTTGCTATCCTTTTCACAGTGAATTTACAAAAGCTGGGTTATGATGTAAAGCCGCTAACATTTTTGCCTCCCATCTACGCGGCGATCAATGGGATTACGGCTGTACTGCTTTTTTGGGCAGTGGCTGCGATAAAAAAGGGCAATAAGCCCTTGCACGAACGTTTGATCAAAATGTGTATTGCTTGCTCCTTAGCTTTTCTGGCGATGTATGTCGCTTATCACATGACTTCAATCGAAACGAAATATGGCGGCGTGGGAATTTTAAGACCAATCTATTTCTTTATCCTGATCACGCATATTTTGCTTTCCATTATCATCATCCCTTTTGTACTCTTTACATTTGTTAGGGGTATATCGGGTTCTTATGAGCGTCATAAAAAGCTTGCACGCATAACTTACCCGATGTGGCTTTATGTTGCAGTTACCGGCGTGATCGTTTATTTGATGATCTCTCCGTATTATATTGGTTAGCGATAGGGGGAAGCAGATCAAATCATTGTGATAAAGCACAGGTGTGCGCCGGATTCGATGTGTTGAATCTGGTTTAATTTTTAAACGAAATCGGATGCAATGGGGGCGATATTCCATGTATTCGGGAGTATAAACAGTATAGAGATTAATCAGCCGATTCTTATCGGCTAGATGAATCTGTAAAAAATCATTTGCAAATGAAGCGTATCTGGATTTATCAGGCAGACCGCCTATTAACGGCGACAGAGGGACAGGAGATTGTTACTGACCTGAAAGCTTTTGCCGAACAGTGGAAAGTGCATGGAAAGCCACTTTCGGCTTCCGCAGAATTGCGGGATAATCTTTTTATTATCCTTAAGGTGGACGAGGAAGTGGCGGCTGCATCAGGTTGTTCTATTGATAGTTCGGTTCGATTTTTAAAAGGAGTTGAATCGAAGTACGGTATTCAACTATTTGATCGCATGCAATTTGCATATAAAGGGGATCAGGGAATAGGCGTGGTTAACCGTGACGGATTTGAGAAGCTACTGGCAGACGGTACCATCAACGATAATACCTTAGTATTTGATAATACCATTACTCATGAGCATCAAATGGAAGACGCTTGGGTAATACCCTTCCATCAGAGCTGGCATAAACGACTTTTTAAATAGGTTGTAAAACGAGTTATATAAGAAAGGCCATAGTTACATATGGCCTTTCTTTTTGGTCTATAGATTTTATCTATAGACCTGTATTGCTTTTCTTCTGGTCGATCCGCCGAATAGCGATGGTTTCGCTTATTCAGGAATAGTATAATGATGCATATATTTTGCTATCGCATTTGCACGTCTATTAACATAAGCAGAAGGGTTACGCGCATCCCATTCTCTTGGGTTTGGCAATATGGCTATAATCAATGCGGCTTGTTTTTTGGAAAGATTGCTGCCTGTTTTGCTAAAATAATACGAAGCTGCCGCATCGGCACCATAAACTCCCTGTCCCATTTCAATCACATTGAGATAAACTTCGAGGATGCGTTTCTTGCTCCAGAATGTTTCGATAAGAATGGTAAAGTAGGTCTCGAAGCCTTTTCTTAACCAGGAACGCCCTGGCCATAGAAAGACATTTTTAGCCACCTGCTGACTGATTGTACTTCCGCCGCGTAATTTCTTTCCCTGTGCATTTTTTTTAATGGCATTCTGAATTCCTTGCATGTCGAATCCCCAGTGTGTCATAAAGTGAGCGTCTTCTCCGGCAATGGCCGCTAACTTTAGGTTGTCCGAAAGTTCATCGTAATCCAGCCAGTTTTTTTCCAGTTTAAATCCCTTGCCCTGTTCTTTTAGCTCAAACCCACGTTGAATCATCAACCAAGTAATGGGAGGATTAATAAACCGCAGGCTAATGACCCAAAAGAGTGAAATACCAATAAAATAGAGGACTACCCGTGTCACAATGCGCAGGATAGGAGATTTTATGGACCTCAATGGGTTGAAGGATTTTTTTTTTGAAGGTATTTTGTTGTTTGCTGGACGTATTTTGTTTACCAGATCTTTTGATGGCCATGACTAATTTTTTTCGGATACAAACTTAGCTTATATTCTTGTTTAATGGAAATGATTTTGTCGAGAAGTTGAGTGTATCGTTTGCCAAAGCGACGATATTATCCTATTTTTACGCTTCATAAAAATTGATTTTAAAAGTTGGCAAAAGAAAAGAAAGTGACCCCATTGATGCAACAGTACAATGCGATCAAGATTAAGTATCCTGGAGCGTTGTTGTTGTTCCGTGTTGGCGATTTTTACGAGACATTTGGTGAGGATGCGATCAAAGCTGCCCAGATTTTGGGCATCGTTTTGACAAAGCGTGGCAATGGCTCGGAATCGGAAACTGCATTGGCAGGTTTTCCCCATCATTCATTGGAAACCTATCTTCCGAAACTGGTGCGTGCGGGCCAACGGGTGGCAATCTGTGATCAGCTGGAGGATCCGAAGACGACAAAAACAATTGTTAAGCGCGGTGTGACCGAGCTAGTGACACCTGGAGTCTCCTACAGTGACAATATTGTTCAACAGAAATCGAATAATTATTTAGCATCAATTTTTATCGAAAAGGAGCGGATCGGTATTTCTTTCTTAGATATTTCAACTGGCGAATTTCTGGTTGCTCAAGGTAGTGTGGCCTATATCGATAAATTGCTTCAAGGTTTTAAACCGAGAGAAATTATTCTTTCCAAAAAACAGAGCAAGGAGTTTACAGAGCAGTTTGGATCACAATATTACACCTATTTTCTTGACGAGTGGCCTTATACGGGTGATTATGCCACTGAAACGCTATTGAAGCATTTTGAAGTCTCCTCGATGAAAGGATTTGGTGTGGACCGCATGACAGCAGGAGTTGTTGCTGCTGGTGTAGCATTGCATTACCTCAATGAAACCGAGCATCGTAATCTGCAACACATTTCTACGCTTTCCCGTATTGAGGAGGACCGTTTTATGTGGCTGGATCGTTTTACGATTCGCAATTTGGAATTAATCGGATCGTTGAATGAAAATGCGGTAACGCTATCCGATGTATTGGATCATACATCCAGTCCAATGGGAGCGCGTCTGCTCAAGCGCTGGATCGTGATGCCGCTCAAAGACAAAAAGAGTATTCAGGAGCGATTGAATGTGGTCGATTTCTTTTTCACTAACCGTGATTTGCGGGATGAGCTGATTGGTCAGATCAAGCAGGTGGGCGATCTGGAACGTTTAATTTCCAAGATCGGACTGCAAAAAGCGAATCCGCGGGAAATTGTGCAATTGAAGCGCGCATTATATGCTATTGAGAAATTGAAGGAACTTACGGATCGTAAAGATGCTGATGCTCTTCGGACAATCTCAGATCAGTTAGATGCTTGTGCTGTTATACGTGAAAAAATCGAGCAACAGGTTCAGGCGGAGCCTCCTGTCGCAATCAATAAGGGGAGTGTAATCGCGGAAGGGGTGGACCCTGAATTGGATCGATTGCGCAAGATCGCTTTTGGTGGCAAGGATTATCTGCTTGAGATCCAAAAAAGGGAAGCGGAACTCACAGGGATTCCTTCTTTAAAAATAGCGTTCAATAATGTTTTCGGTTATTATCTGGAGGTCACTAATACACACAAAGATAAGGTTCCGACGACATGGATCCGTAAACAGACACTGGTGAATGCTGAACGTTATATTACGGAGGAACTTAAAGAATATGAAGAACAGATTCTCGGTGCAGAGGAGAAGATCCAAGCGCTTGAGAATAGATTATATGCTGAGCTATTGGTTGCCATTGCTGAATACATCAAACCTATTCAACTCAACGCCCAGCTCATAGCTAAGTTGGATGTACTGCTTAACTTTGCTGTTGTAGCGGAGAAAAACTATTATGTAAAACCCGAAGTCAGCGAGAGCAAGATTTTGGATATTAAAGGTGGAAGACACCCTGTCATTGAAAGAAACCTGCCGATAGGTGAGGATTATATTACCAATGATACTTTTTTAGATCCGAAAACACAGCAGATTATTATTATTACGGGCCCTAACATGGCGGGTAAGTCTGCATTGCTCCGTCAGACTGGATTGATCGTGTTAATGGCGCAAATTGGTTGTTTTGTGCCAGCAAAAGAGGCTAAGATTGGCCTGGTTGACAAAATTTTCACCCGCGTAGGTGCTTCGGACAATCTTTCTTCGGGTGAATCTACGTTTATGGTGGAGATGAATGAAACGGCGAGCATCATGAATAATCTATCGGACCGCAGTCTTATTCTTTTGGATGAAATCGGTCGTGGTACAAGTACTTATGACGGTATTTCTATTGCCTGGGCTATTGCCGAGTTTTTACATAATCATCCTGCTGCTAAGGCCAAAACCTTGTTTGCCACGCATTACCATGAATTAAACGAGCTGACTACTTCGCTGGATCGTATAAAAAACTATAATGTAACGGTGAAGGAGGTTAATAACAAAGTTATTTTCTTGCGTAAACTTGTTCCAGGAGGCTCAGAGCATAGTTTCGGAATCCATGTGGCAAAGCTCGCTGGAATGCCGCAAAAGTTGCTTAATCGGGCCAATCAAATTTTGAAAAGGCTGGAGCAGGAGCGCACAGGTGGTGAGCAGATTAAAGATAGCATGCGCAAAATCCAGAAACAGGCCTACCAATTGCAGATGTTTTCTATTGATGATCCTGTCTTGAATAAGATCAGGGATATGCTGAATAATCTGGATGTTAATTCGCTTACTCCGGTTGAAGCATTAATGAAATTGGATGAGATACAACGCCTTTTAAAGAATTAAATCTTCCTTTTGGCTTGGGAAATTGATCTCAAGCGGAATTTTTTTCGATTTATATACGCCAGATGATGTTTTTTAAGATAGACATCATCTGGCGTATTTTTTTCTGAAAGTGTCTGATCTTATTGGCCAGAAAGAACCTTCAGCTCGCTTTCATTACTGTTGGTGTCTGCGAAGTCATGCAGGTTTTTAAGGGCTATTTGCTTAAAACCTGAAGAATAGCTCCAAGCTTCCGTAATTTGCCTGTATCGGGATCAATACCTTGCTGCTTGCATCATAAGGCGTGTAATGATAGCCGAATTCGAAACCAATGTACTTTTGGTTTTTCATGCGAAATAGGGATGCGAGACCAAGTCCTAAGTGCACATTATTGATGGTTACCATACGATCGGTGTATCCACCATCATAATAATAACCATCCGGATCATAATAACCAGAGGAATAAGCGCTTTCTGTAATGCCGGTATCTGTAATATCTATGCCAAGGATACCTTTTGGAATCAGTATAAATTTGTCGTTGTCAAAAACTTTGTAACCTACAGCACCGCCCATAAATGCGGTCGCTGAAGAATTGACCGAAACAGTGGAGCCCTCGTAATTGTAATCAATATTGCGGTCGTTTGAGTTGATGCGCACCTTGAAGCCACCTTCGAAAATAAATTTTCTTTCCAGCGAGCTCATCAGCATAAATCCAAAGTTTATGTTGGTTCCGAAAATTTTGTTGGCTCCGCCAAGTGGAGTGACTACGCCGATTGAAGGAACATAGCCCAGTTTGGCTTTCTGTCTATCTCTGTACACTTTGGGGACTGGAAACCGCTGTTGATTATCTTGTTCGTTAGCTTGTTGGTCTTGTACGGCATTGGCAACTTCAGTATCTGAAAAAAGCTCTAAAATAGTTTTTTCCTGATCGGTTAACGTATAACTATCGGAAGCAAGCAGGGCTTTGGCTCTTACTTTTATCAGGCCGTCCAGGGGATGTCTTAATGGCACGAAATTGTATTTTTCCTTATGCTGTTCGTATTGTGTTGAAAAATCGTCCTGGTCTGCCGCATCCAGTCTTTGTAGAAAATTTTTATCGAATTGATTGTCTATATAATGTTTGATCTCTGTTGTGGTATTCTTTTTTTCAATGATGTATATAAGAATACGTAAACGCTGTACAAACTCATTGGTACCACAGCTAGCTTGTATACTATTGAGTAGGGGATCAATTTTGTCAAAGTCATTGTTGTTCAATGTTTTTGTCAATAAGGGAAGTATTTCAGTTGTATGCCGGTCACAATTCTCTTGTGCATGCAATAGTTTTGTAGGAAGCACAGCAAGGATGATCAATATCATAAGAGCAAGCTGACGGATATTCATGGCTTATATAGATTTGTTGCTGACTAAATTAGCAAATAAATTGCAGGATACACTGGTTTGTTTGTACCAAAGGTTCTAAAAGTTTTATCTTTGATGTATGGCGTCGATATTTCGGTTTAAACAGTTTGAGGTTGATCAGTCTGACTGTGCAATGAAAATTAACACAGATGGCGTACTGCTGGCTTCCTTGCTGGAAGTAGAACCTGTGGACCGGGTACTGGACGTAGGTACAGGTACGGGAGTCATTGCATTGATGTTGGCTCAACGGCTAGTAGAAAGTAGGGTAGAGGCTGTCGAAATTGACCCTTTGGCTGCTGCGATGGCTGACAGAAACTTCCGTAATTCCATTTTCCAGGAACGTTTAGTGCTGCATGCTTCCTCCTTTCAACAAATGGATGTACAAGGGCATTACGATCTGATCGTATCAAATCCACCCTTTTATACAGATTCCTTACATAACCCGGATAAACGCAAGAAGCTGGCGCGACATACCGATCTGGATTTTTTTGCTGAACTGCTGGATTTCGCCGCTTTACGTTTATCGGATCGGGGAAAATTAGTGTTGATCGTTCCAACGGCATTAGCGGAAACGTTGACTAAAATTTCGGCGGAAAGGAAATTATATTGTTCCAGTGAAGTACAAATAAGCTCCTTTGAAGGGGAATCGGCCATTCGGAAAATCGTTACATTTGAACGCTTACGCGTCGAACTGCTCGCTCAACGTACGTTTGTTATTTATGCCGCCAAGGGTATTTATTCAGAAGCTTATCGAAATGCCTTGGCACCTTATTTTTTAGCTTTTTAAGTGATGACAAAGATCGGATTACTCTCAGATACACATTCTTTTTTAGATGAAGCTGTATTTACTCATTTTGCAGCCTGCGACGAGATATGGCATGTGGGCGATTTTGGTGATCCTGATGTTGCGGATCGGTTAGCCGCTTTTAAACCACTGCGCGGAGTATACGGAAACATTGATGGTCAGGAAATTCGTTTACAATTTACAGAAGATTTGAGGTTTAGGTGTGAGGAAGTGGACGTCTTTATGACACATATTGGTGGTTATCCGGGGAAATATGCTGCACGCATAAAAGGGGAATTGATGAAAAATCCACCTAAATTATTTATTACTGGACATTCACATATCTTAAAGGTTATCTTCGACCCCAAGATCCATTGTCTCCATCTCAACCCTGGGGCGGCAGGTAAGCAGGGCTGGCACAAAGTAAGGACATTAATGCGGTTTGAGATCAATAAAGATAAAATTGAGAACCTGGAGGTTATTGAACTCAAAGACCGTTAAGTCACCTAGATTCTTCTTTAGTCTTTTTTATGAATAGACAGCCGGACGATACTTTGGGTAATGGCAAAGACGGGAAGAAGTTGATCAAAACGATGGAAAGTTTCCTATTACGGAAGTTTTAAAAAGAAGTTTCTCAGGTACTATAGTGAATCACGAACTTCAAGAAGAAAGTTCTTCAAGCGCTCCAATGAATCTACAACACGTTGATTTTCTTTTGCCTCAGATTTGTTGTCACGCAGGTAATCACGTGCACCCTGTAGGGTATAACCTTTATCTTTAACCAAATTGAAGATGATCTTTAAATTGGCAATATCTTCTTGCGTAAATAAGCGGTTACCTTTTTTATTTTTCTTAGGTTGTAGAATGTCAAATTCACGCTCATAAAAACGTATTTGGGACGCATTTACATCAAACATTTCTGTAACTTCTCCCATTGTATAATACAATTTATTTATTTCACGCTCTTTGTACGGCATATCTTCACGATTAATCTATAGCAAACTTAATAAAAATTCCAATTCAAAAAGAAATTTTTGCGATCTCTTATCTGATTAGAGACTGAAAGAGAGAGATATCGTACAATCCATGAGAAGCCAATAATAATTGTGTATAAAGGTAAATTTTTCTAAGTTTGACTAGTTTGAAAACGGTCTAAACATCATATATGATTATAGTTAGCAAATTTTGGACGAATTTCTTCTCTTTTGGAAAAGCCAATGCAATTACTATTTATCCTTTTATCTTTCTGAAAAATACCTTCTTTAAACAGCAGGACGACTTGATTCGTCATGAGCGTATACATTTGCGACAGGCGCTTGAATTAGGTATTCTCTTTTTCTATGTATGGTATCTCATAGAATTTGTCGTTCATTTTATTCAATTAAGAGATTTTGATAAAGCTTACCGGCGTATTTCTTTTGAGCGGGAAGCGTATGACAGGGAGGGCGAAACGGATTATTTGTCCAAAAGAAAAATATGGGCTTTTTGGCATTATCTTTAAAAGGATGGTCCATTCAACCTTGTTATAAAACCGTCATAAGGTCGCAGGCCTAACAGATGAGATGAATTGAAGATGCTTTCTAGCGGATAAAAGAGATACCTTCAAAAAAGAAAGCGGTGCCAAGAATATTCTTGGCACCGCTTTCTTTTTTATTTTGAGGATGATTATCCCACTAATTTAAGATAAGTAGCTACTTTGTTTTTTAACTGTCTACGGTCTACAATGAAATCCAAAAATCCATGCTCAAGAACGAATTCTGAAGTCTGGAATCCTTTTGGAAGGTCCTTTTTGATTGTTTCTTTAATGACACGTGGTCCTGCAAATCCGATTAATGCTCCCGGTTCTGCGATATTCACATCACCTAACATCGCGTAAGATGCTGTAACTCCTCCTGTGGTAGGGTCTGTCAATAAACAAACGTAAGGAAGTCCTGCCTTTGCCAATAATGCTAATTTAGCCGAAGTTTTAGCCATTTGCATCAATGAAAATGCGGCTTCCATCATACGTGCACCTCCTGATTTGGAGATTAGCATAAATGGAATTTTATGCTCAATACAGTAATCTATTGAACGTGCGATTTTTTCACCAACGACAGATCCCATTGATCCGCCGATGAAACTAAAGTCCATACAAGCAATAACGATGTCTTCACCATTCATTTTTCCATGGCCAGAACGTAAAGCATCTTTCAGGCCTGTTTTGGCTTGACTTTCCTTTAAACGCTCAGGGTATGGCTTTGAATCAAAAAATTCTAATGGATCACCAGAATTTAGATTAGGAAATAGTTCTGTAAATTCGTTATTGTCAAATAAAATTGAAAAATATTCTTTGGAGCCAATTCTTAAGTGGTGGCCACAATATTGACAAACATAGTCGTTTTCTACTTGTTCAAGATGCAATAATGGTTTTTTACATGTGGGACATTTGTTCCACATACCATCAGGTGCTTCTTTTTTATTAGCGGTAGCTGTGCTAATACCAGCTTTTTCTCTTTTAAACCAACTCATACGATAGTTCTTATTCGATTACAAACTTATATAAATTTGCTTTTATATACAATTATAATTGTGTTGAATGTACATGCCAAGCGATTAAAACTCCTTGTGTAACAGGGCTTCTATAAATAGGGGAAATGCGGGTAACAATTGGGATATATAAGATATTTAGCTGATTATTAGGTTAGAATTGAATTTTGGACCGGAGCATTAGTCAAAAAAATGGGCATAAAAAAAGGGTAAGCTACTCCTATCGCACCGCTCAACCAAATACCCTTGCTTTGTTCCCAACCTGGGGGAGTCAATGGGAGCTGGTCGTAGAAGACTTACCCGCCACAAAAGTAGAAAAAAAAAACAGTTTTAGGAAAGAAAAAATGCTGTTTTATCTTATGTTGCTGATTATCATTGCAATAAATTGTAATTGGTAGCTGTTCTTAGCTCTATTTTATGGTGAAAAATAGTTGGTATCTGTGTAAATCCGCTAAAAATGGCGTAAATTAAGTGCTTGGCGAAGTCCACTGGCTGTAATTGTTCTTTTGGAAACGTCGGAAGTAGTATAATCTAGCGTATAGGAGATCGACTTTGAATAGGCTGAATAGTCTAGTTTCCCTTATTCAAAATCGATCTCATTTTTTGGACTACATTTTTTCTTGATTGTATTCACCCAATAAGGAATAATAGCCAAATAAGCCGAGTCCTATGGAGATTATGGGAGTTAAAATGCACAGGATAATGATGCCAAATACCAGATCTTCCTGATGTCCCGTTGAAATCTTTGGCAGGGCCAGTTCAAAAATGGAGAAATAGGCAGTAAACAATGCTAAAACGATCCAAAGTATGCCGAGGAATTTTTTGAGATTATTCATGTGTTGGGGGAGTTGATTTGTTGTTGATATAAATACTACCAATGATAAAACATACAATGGCAATGATAATAGGGTACCATAAACCTGCAAGATAGAATTGCGGAGTATTGGATGCTTCGGCATTTGTCGTTAAGTATGTCGATACAGCTGGTAGGAGCCCGCCGAATATTCCATTTCCAACATGATAGGGCAAGGACATGGAGGTGTAGCGGATCTTTACAGGGAATAATTCAACAAGAAATGCCGCAATGGGCCCGTACACCATTGTAATATAAATCACTTGTATAAAGATCAGCAGGACGAGCAGCATATAGTTCTTCCCTGCAAGATGAACTGTGGTTTTGGTCATTGGCTGTCCCTTGAGTTTTCCTGATTGATGTATCATGCTGGTTCTTGTAACTTCTGTCTGGTCCTCATATTGAGTCTTGGTGATCGAAATAGTTCCCGTTGATTGCGGCCCGCGGGGGACCTCCGTTGTTTCGTTCACCTTGACTTTCTGTTCTGCATTGGAAAGTTGGTACATGGATTCGTAAATCGGGCGGTAAGTCAATACAGCAAGTAACATCCCGCCGAGCATGATCCATTTTCGTCCAACTTTGTCACTAAGCCACCCAAATACGACAAAAAATGGAGTTCCCAACAGTAGTGCGATGCCGAGGATGGTATCGGCCTGGTCAGATTGAAGGTGCATGACCGTTTTCATGAAACTCATCGAATAAAACTGTCCAGTGTACCAAACAACGCCCTGTCCCATGGCTGCACCAAAAAGTGCGAGCAGTACAAATTTGAGGTTGTAGCGGTTGCCAAAGCTTTCTTTTAGCGGATTTGTACTTGTTTTTCCTTCCGCTTTGGCCTTGCTAAATTCGGGTGATTCCTTCATCTTCTTACGAATAAGATAGGAAACGTATACCATGACTAAAGATAGGAGGAAAGGAACCCGCCATCCCCAAGAATCAAATTGTGATTCACTGAGAAAGCCTTTGGTCAGGAGGATAACAACGAGTGATATGAAAAGGCCAAAGGTAGCTGTTGTTTGTATCCATGATGTCCAATAACCCCGTTGGCCCAATGGAGCATGTTCAGCTACGTAAGTTGCTGCACCTCCATATTCTCCTCCTAGGGCAAGACCTTGCAAGAGACGAAGGATCAACACCAGCAGCGGTGCCCAAAACCCAATAGTGTCATAGCTGGGGATACAACCTATGAGAAATGTTGCTCCGCCCATGAGCATTAAAGTAACCATAAACGTATATTTTCGACCGATAATATCGCCTAGTCGGCCAAAAAATAGGGCGCCGAATGGCCGGACGACAAATCCAGCGGCAAATGTGGCTAAGGTGGACAGAAAAGCCGCTGTTGGATTTTCTGCCGGAAAGAATTTGGTGGAAATGACAATGGATAGGCTGCCAAAAATGAAAAAGTCATACCATTCGATAAGTGTTCCCATGGAGGAGGCTCCGATGACTTTCCAGATACTTTTTGTATTGTTTTCGTTCATTAATTCTTGGTTTTTGGTTGGGTATAATGGTGAATTTTTATTGCGCTCCGAATAGCATTTCGGCGCTGTTGCATGCTATGAAATGAGCTAATTTTTTTGAATTTCCGCCTGTCCGGCAGTTTTATACCTTTTTCCGGGCAGGGCGTGAATGAGTGACTGCATTTCAAGTTCCAATAGGATTAAGGCCAATTTACTTTGTGGCCATTTTGTGAGGTCAATCATCTGGTCGATTTCTAATTGTCCTTTTTGCTGAATGAGTGTAAAAAGGAGTTGTTGGTCTTTTGTCAGTGTCAAAGGAAGACTAAGCTGTTGGTCAACAGCTTTTATGCTGACTTCCCAATTCATGAGGTATTCGAGATCCTGAAGTCCTCTAATCATATGAGCACGGTTGGTTTTGATGAGGTAGTTGGTGCCTTCAGAGCTTTTTTCATAAACGGCTCCTGGAAAGGCGCATACATCGCGGTTGTAGCTGTTGGCAATTTCGGCAGTAATCAATGCGCCTCCTTTAATTGCAGCTTCTACGACAATGGTGACATCTGCCATACCGGCTATGATGCGATTGCGCATAGGAAAATTACTGCGCTCAGGTAATGTGTTGGATGTAAATTCTGTCAATAAACCGCCTTGTTCTAGCATTTTTGTGGCAAGTTCACGATGGGATGCAGGGTAAATTCGATCGAGACCATGCCCTAATACAGCAACGGTTGGAATATTATTTTTTAGTGCGTTGCGATGTGCTAAAGCGTCAATACCATAAGCAAGACCACTAACGATTAGGGTGTCTTTGGTGCAATTCATGGCATCTAGCAAATCTTCGCATATTTTCTGGCCATAATAGGTCGCATGTCTAGTGCCGACGATACTAATAACTTTTGCACTGTTGAGTGGTTGGTTCCCTTTATAATAGACAACAAGCGGAGCGTCTTCACATTGCCGCAGCCTATTGGGGTAATTTTCGTCTTCCAGCCATAACGCTTGTATCTGATGTTTTTCGATAAAAGCGAGTTCTTTTTCACAGGCGGGCATATAGCTTTTATTGTATATTGCTTCGGCGATTGACTCACGTATCCCAAGAATTTGCATCAAATCTTTTTTTGAGTATGCAAATATGTCCGCTAAATCGTGACCTTGGTCAATGATGTGACGCGCTGTTCTAGGGCCAATCCCCTTGATTTTCGTCAAAGCTATGGGATAAATTAGTTTCATAATTGGGTTTATCTAAATATATGAAAAATATAACGAGCTGTTGTACTTTTTGTTAGAATTGCTCAGGCTTGTTGTATTTTTAGTGGAATGACGAAGTTCTTAATCGGAGGAGATCACGTGCCTGCTGGAAAATTTGTGGATTGCTCTAGAATGAATGCAATTTTCCCGAGCTTATTTGAGATCTCTTGGGATGAAATATTGGTCAATTATGGAAAGAAAGAAGAGGAATTGGTAACTTTGAGCGATTAATGATATTTTAACTATGGAAATGAAAGAACCTTTTGATATAGAATTGGGGGATGTAGTTTATTCTGTTTTCCCTGAGGAAGAAGATACGTATGTTATTTTTAAGGATGGTGTGGAATACGTAAAGATTATTAAAGATAATGATACAAACTGGTTGAAACTTAATCCAGAAACGGACCTTCCTATGTTCGGTATGGATGAAGAAATCAATCTAATTGGCGTAGAAATTAAAAAGGAATTGGGTCTTTAGTCTCTTAATTTAAAGATAGTTAAATACTTTTTAATTTTATTTATAGTTGGTTATTTTGGTTTGTCAATTATAAATATGGTACGTATCGGATTTCTATCTTTATTGTTTTTCTGTGTCTACTTTTCATTTTATCGGCCGGGAGTTTTTGCTCATCCAGCGGAATTTTATTGTCAGGATACCATTGGAAAAAAAGGAAGTCAAAAAGATACTTTGCGTTTGGATACTGTTTCGATCAAACGTAAATCAGCAGCGGATAAATGGGAAGAAAAAAAGGAGGAGTATAAGTCGATCTTTTTCTGGGGTGATACGAAAAATATGGTGACCTTGCCTCATCAGGGCGGAATTGCTGTCAATCTGAACAAGCTTTACAATAAATTCAGTCGAAAGGGACGAAATTCGAGAAAACTTCAACGTCAGTTTGAAAAAGAATACCAACAGGATCTGATTCGCGAGGAATGGTATCCGCTGACACAGGAATACAGCAAGTTGTCGGGAGATTCGTTGCGCAAATTTAGGATATACTATGAGCCTTCCTTAAAATGGCTTCGTGAGAATGATCGCTATGAGAAGATCGCTTATATCCATAAGTGTTTAACGAACTACCTCGATTCTGTAGACATTATCCATAGGCGACTTCAGTTTCCTATGGGTAATGCCAAACTTTAACTACATAGGTACGTATACCAGATATTTTGTATCAAAGAAATCTTCTTTAAAGTAATCTGAAAGTGGGTGTAATTCTGCTTTGAGTTTAGATTCTTTGATCTCTTCGGTGAGATCTCCGCCTTTTAAGTAAAGAATTCCATTAGGGATCCCATTTTTATCTTTTTTTGCGAATTTATTCTGTATCCAAGGCGTAAATTCTCCAAGTCTTGTCACCGCACGTGATATGACAAAATCATATTTGTCGTCGAGTTGTTCTGCGCGAATATGATCTGCTTCAACATTCTGGAGACCGAGTCCAGCTGCAACTTCACGTACGACCTTAATTTTTTTGCCGATAGAATCGACCAAATGGAATTTGACTTCAGGAAACATAATGGCCATTGGGATACCTGGAAAGCCTCCTCCGGTTCCCACATCCAAAATTTGTGTTCCTGGCGTGAGCTCTTGGACAAATTTAGCGATACCTAGCGAGTGTAACACATGGTGAAGGTAGAGGCTATCAATGTCTTTACGCGAAATAACATTGATTTGGCTATTCCAAAATGTATAGAGGTCGGCAAGTTTTGCAAACTGTTCTTTTTGAATATCCGTTAATTTTGGAAAATAGTTATAGATGATATCAACTGTTGGATTCAAAGCTTCGTGTTTTAAAAGTGAATTATTTCCAGCTTATTTTTTTCTTTTTTCTGCTGAAGATGCCATTGATGCAAATATAGAAATAGTAGATGAAGTCTACCAAAGGCAGCCACCAAATGAGTTCCTTTACTTCTAGTTTTTTATAGATGTTGGCAAATATTATCCATTGTGCGATCAGCCTTAGGAGGTAGGCTGTAACAGGAACATACCAGTACATTGGAAAGGCGATCGCTGTTGCGATAAGTGCTATGTAAAAGAAGACTGCCGATACCAGCTGGGTGCCCAGCATGCGCTGATGTCGCTTTTTGTAAATGGTAGAGGCGCCTGAGTGTCTTGCTTTTTGCTTGTAATAGCTCCTCCAGGTCGCTTTGGGTTCCGAATAGACAATGGCTTCGGCTGCCAGTGCAATGTTAACGTTGGTCGGATTTGCATTTTGGTTGACAAAAAGATCATCATCGCCGGATTTAATATGCATATGTGCTGCAAATCCTTTGTTACGAAAGAAAAGGTCTTTTTTGTAAGCCATGTTACGCCCTACTCCCATATAGGCATCGCCCTTTAGTGCATAGGAGAAGTAACTCATGGCAGTATGGCTGGTTTCAAATCGAATCAATAGATTTAGCAAGCTTTTTTTCTTGAAATAAGGAGAATAGCCTAGTACAATTTCTGTTTCCGGTCTGAAAGCTGCGGCAATTTCTTTGAGCCATTGATCGGATTGTGGCGCACAATCCGCATCGGTAAACACCAGTGTCTGGTGCTTTGATGCTTTGATCCCCATACTAACGGCAAACTTTTTACCATGTTTCAAGCGAATATGCTCTTTGATATCCACAATTTTTAAATTGGGATATTTTGCTTCGAAATCATGCAATATCCAAGGCGTATTGTCTGTTGAGAAGTCATTGACAACAATTACTTCAAAATTGGGATAGTCTTGATTCAGTACACTCGGAAGGAATTCAGGAATATTATCCTGCTCATTGTGCGCACAAATAATAACGGATAGCGGTGGGAATTCAGTTCCTTCTTGTACAGGTTCAATTTGATAACTACTCAATTTACTATATACAAATAAGATGTAGTACAATTGTATCAATAGGAAAAGACCCAATACTCCGAAAGCAATATATGGAAGATTGGCCAAAAATACGTGAAGGTCAAGCATAGCTCACAAAGATAAGTGCTTTCCGCAACTTTTTTATAGGGGAAAAATGATAATTTATTTTTGAAACATCCTGTTTGCAAATCTTTTTATAGTATTTTTGCAACGTATTCTAGGGATGAATCCGAGCTTGGGTGGAAATTAGGGAAGCTATAACGACTTTTTAAGTTGCAACTAGTTGAAAATGAGTTTTTAATTTTTCACTCCAAATGCCGATATCGCCATTTCCATGGCAAATCATTCTTTAAAATAGAAATAGTCTCAGAGGAAAAATATTAATGAAATTTACGCTACAAGCACAAGATAAGTTGTCAAAAGCACGTGCAGGTGTTGTCGAAACTGCACACGGTCCCATTCAAACACCTATTTTTATGCCTGTTGGTACGGCAGGTACAGTGAAAGCAATTCATCAACATGAATTGAAGAACGATATTGAAGCGCAGATTATTCTGGGTAATACGTACCACCTCTATTTACGTCCAGGGTTGAATGTGTTGAATAAAGCCGGCGGATTGCATAAATTCAATGGTTGGGATCGACCTATTTTAACAGATTCTGGTGGTTATCAAGTGTATTCGTTGACAGAAGTACGTAAGATCAAAGAAGAAGGGGTTACCTTTCGTTCCCATATCGATGGATCAAAACATCTATTTACACCAGAAAATGTAATGGATACACAGCGTATTATCGGTGCAGACATCATTATGGCATTTGATGAGTGTACGCCTTATCCATGTGATTATGGGTATGCACGTCGTTCTTTGGATATGACCCATCGTTGGTTGAAACGCTGTGTGGATCGTTTTGATAGCACAGATCCGCTATATGGATATGATCAGACTTTGTTTCCGATTGTTCAAGGATCTGTTTACAAAGATTTAAGAATAAAATCTGCGGAGACTATCGCTTCGTTTAACCGCGAAGGAAATGCGATCGGTGGATTATCGGTAGGCGAACCTGCGGAAGAAATGTATGCTATGACCGAAGTTGTCTGTGATATCTTACCGCATGACAAACCACGTTATCTTATGGGAGTAGGAACACCGGTAAATATTCTTGAAAATATTGCCTTAGGGGTGGATATGTTCGATTGCGTTATGCCAACCCGTAATGCTAGAAATGGCATGCTTTTCACACAAAATGGTATTATCAATATCAAAAATGAAAAGTGGAAAGACGATTTTTCACCAATAGAAGCGGAGAGTGATTTGCATGCAGATCAATTTTATTCGAAAGCCTATCTAAGGCATTTGATTAAATCACAAGAAATTCTTGGGGCACAAATTGCTTCTTTACATAATTTACATTTTTACCTTTGGTTGGTTAATCAGGCTAGGGAGCGAATCATTGATGGAACTTTCTACGATTGGAAAAACAAAATGGTGAAAATATTGGATCAACGTTTGTAGAACTAAATAGCTCAAGTAAAAAAATGCTGTCGTTAATCGATCGTTACATTATCAAAAAGTATCTAAGTACTTTTTTATTCACTATGGCGATATTTACTGTTGTCATGGTGGTTTTTGACGTGTCCGAACGATTGGATGATTTTTTAAAATATCATGCACCCCTCGATAAGATTATTTTTGAGTATTATGCGGGGTTTATTCCCTTTTACTTAAATTTTCTTTGTCCGCTGATCAACTTTATTGCGGTTATTTTCTTTACCTCCAAGATGGCGGACCAAACTGAAATTGTCCCAATTCTAAGTGCCGGGTATAGCTTTAACCGTTTGCTTCGTCCTTACATGATCGCTGCAACCCTGATATTTGCCATTTCTTTGGTATTCAACATTTTTATTATTCCGAATACGAATAAAATGAAGGTTGATTTTGAAAATATCTACGTAAAGCCACCCAAGGATAACTCGAGGGTTTCTACTCACATGCAATTGGACAAAAATAGCTATGTTTATATAGACAATTTTGATAATACAACCAAAACAGGATACGGCTTTGTACTTGAAATTTTCAAAGGGGATACCCTCAAGGAAAAAATGATGGCTGACCGTATTACTTGGGACTCGGTGGCAACAAAATGGAAGATCGAAGGATATACCAATCGTATTATCAATGGACTGCATGAACGCATGGACAAAGGAGCCGTTAAAGACACGACTTTGGATATGAAACCTTCGGATTTTGAGGTACGTGATAACATGTTTACCGCCATGGATACACGCGAATTAAATATCCGTATCCGTAAGGAGGAGATCAGGGGAACCGGAGTCATGAACGATTTATTACTTGAGAAATACAAGCGTTATGTGTATCCATTTTCAGCTTTTGTACTGACCTTGATGGGCGTGGCACTGTCCTCCAAGAAAGTGCGTGGGGGGATAGGATTGAGTCTTGGTATTGGTATCGCGCTAAGTTTTACGTATATCGTCTTTATACAATTTGCAACGATGTTTTCTTTGAAAGGGGGACTGCCACCGTTGATAGCCGTATTAATTCCGAATGTTACCTTCTTTTTGGTAGCATTATACCTGGCGATAAAAGCGCCAAAATAATTTTTTGTTCAGTTTTCAATAACTTCAGTGAGCTTGCCTTATAAAGGGAAATAATAGGTATTGCTCATCATTTCTATACAAATGTATTCTAGAGAATATGACTAAAATTCAATTAAATCGGAATATTCTAATTCTGCATTTAACAATACTTATTTGGGGGTTTACCGGAATTTTGGGTAGTCTGATTTCCGTATCTGCCCTTCATTTAGTGTGGTATCGTGTTGCAATAGCGTCTATCGCGCTGTTGATCTATTTCTTGGTAACCAAACAATCGATTGTAGTTTCGCGGAAACAGTTTCTCCAATTTTTTATGGTGGGGGCCGTTGTTGGACTGCATTGGGTATTATTTTTTTATTCGATCAAAGTATCTACCGTATCAGTAACATTGGTTACGCTATCCTCTGTAACTTTATTTACGGCAATATTGGAGCCTATTGTGAATAAAAAGCGCATTGCGCTATTGGATATTGTAGTTGGTTTGGTAATTATCATCGGTATTTATACGATCTTTTCTTTTGAAACACATTACCTCGTTGGTCTATTGGCGGGGCTTGGTTGTGCGTTTTGCGCGAGTATATTTTCTATCGCCAATGCGCGCATGGTTAAAAAATCGAGCCCAACCCTGATTACGTTCTATGAGATGATGGGGGCATGCTTCTGGATCAGCATATTGATGTTGTTTACAGGAGATTTCAATGCTGAAATGAATTTGGGGCAGCAAGATTTAATTTATCTGCTGTTGTTAGGTGTGGTTTGTACGGCGGTGGCTTATGTTATGGGCGTTGCTGTTATGAAGGAATTATCTGCTTTTACTGTTGCGCTAACAACCAACCTGGAGCCTGTTTATGGTATTCTGTTAGCGATGTTGATATTTGGGCAAAAGGAGACCATGAGCGGCGGATTTTATCTTGGAGCCTGTATTGTTCTGGGGGCTGTATTCACTTACCCTTATGTAAAGACCAAATTGGAAAATAGACAAAAAGATCTTATCGTCCGGAAATTACATTAAACAAAATAGGCAAGTCAAATGACTGGCTTGCCTATTTTGTTGACTATAGGTTATTGAAATGAAAACTCGCCAATCCCTACACTGCGTTCTTTATTGCGGTCCAGATAGATCGTAACAATTTTTCGTTCCTGCTTTCCACTGCTATAGTAGGTATAGATTTCAGCCATGACCGCTGCTGGACCTGCTAGGGTCAGGGAACCATCGTTAAAGAAATCAACTTCAATTTTATATTTTCCTTTTAGTGCTTTTTTCAATAAAAATTGTTCAGGGCCATAGCCGCCAGTAAAGTCATTGCTGAGTCGACCCCCAATCGCTGTGGCTGGATTACTATAAAAGCATTTTTCTTGATTTGGATCAGTTACCCAAAGGTCTATATCGGTATTTTGTGAATTCCAATTGATAACAACACGAATGTCAACCGGTAGGTCCGCAATCAATTTTTTGTTCACGGTAACTGTGGAGCTTGCAGCTTTGTTTGCTTTAATGAGATTATTGATTTCCATAACCAATGTTTCTTCAATACCGTCATCGCGGTCGGCGGCTTCCGGGGAGTAGCTCTGGGTCAAAATCCCATATAATTGTTCTAGTGCTTCCTTGAACATACCTTTGTCTTGTAAGACAAGGGCATAATCGCGGTGGCTTTGTGGATCCATTGGCCGCCATTTTAATACCTTAGCTGTAATGAATAGTGCATTGTCGTAATCGCCCCATTCCCGTAACTTATAAGAGATGGTTTTGTAGAGATCTGCATTTTCAATTTGTAAGTCTGCGAGTGCACTTAAAATGAGTAAGGCTTTGTCTCGATCTCCTCTATTGAAAAAGAAGTTTGCGACATCAAAATAAAAAGTTGGCGTTCCCATATACTGATTCCGAAGTTGGAGATAGCTTTTGTAAGGATCTTTGGATTGAATAAGGTCCTGTAAATAGGCTTGGTCTTCTTTGATTTCGGGGATGCTGATTTTTCCACGTATGTTGTTCATGGTGCTTGGCATTTGTAGGCCAGCTACACGTCCTTCTAAGGATTGAACAACAGCGAATTCCTGAAGAACGTCCTCAGATGCGGCCGCCCTCGCCAGTTCGCTGGTTGTTGCATGGGCAGTGCTTGCATTGCCAGTTGCCGAGATGCTTTTCGCTGAGGTTCCGTCAGATGAACGCGATTCTAAGGCTAGTGTAGGAGCTGCAGGACTAGCTGCGGGACGCGACGGAATGGGTGTAACAGGAGCAGCACCGGTAGCCATCTCTTCAGCAACGGCAGGTTCTGGAATGCGAATTAATCTTTTACGCTCTGGATATTTCTTTTTTTGCTGAAAATCGGTGTTCCACCAGGACTGAAGCTGTTTGGTAATGTCTTGAGCCTGATCCAACAAGTCTGCTACACGTTCTTCCTTTGCTATACGTTCTTCTTTTATGAGCCGATTAAATTCGGAAAGCAATTCGGCAGGTGGAGTTATTGCATAACGTATGTAATCTTCTGCAGTTTCCAGCACAATTAAGCTGGTATTTCGGGTAACAATACCGAACTGTTTACCAAGGGTTTCAATTTCTTCACGATTGTCTTCGTACTGAAGATCCAGCGCTTCAATTTTCTTTTGTGCCCAGATTTGCTGTAGATCAATTTCACCATGGTCAGGTTGCAGCGCTATACTAATCTCTTGTGGTGCTTGCTGCCCATCTCCTACAAGTACTGTGAGCTGCTTCAGTCCTGGAAGTTTCCCTATGCCTGCGATAGAAAAATTGGTTTGTATCGGGGCGCCTTTTTGAGGATAAACTTCCTCAAAATCATTTTTTTCTTTTATCCCAAGGTAAATAAGGTCTATTGTATTTAGATTATGATACGCTTCAGTTATTGAGGTATTGACTAAATTGATCATCTTTCCAATATGTTTCTGGGCGATTTGTTTTAGGACACCATAGTCCGACCCACTGGATGAAGTAATGCAATAGACTGGATTGTCAAGGCTCATTTTACTTTGACCAAATGTAGAAAGGCCGTCGCTAAACAGCAGGTAATTGCTGGCCTGTATTACACCGGCCTTTATTTGGCTATAATCTGTACCGCCATCGTAATCAATTCCTTTGATGTAGTTTTTGAGATCATTCCAATTACCTTGACATACCTGAAACGTATGCCCTTTTATAAAGCGGATGTCCAATAAGCCCAGATCAACAGTCATATTGGGGTTTTCTTTAAAAAAGAGATCTAATAGCGCGAGTTCCTTTTCTATATCTCTATTTTTACTGCTGAGCGAACGGTCCCATATAATTCCAATGCTGTGTCCCCATTTTTTCTGAGCAGGTTTTACGGAGTTGACGCTTGCATTGGCAAGAAAATAAAAGGTATTGTCATTATTTGCCTGAAATAGACCTGATGTTTCCCTGTTGTCTGTCGGCAGTTGAATGACTAAATTTCGCTGGGATTTAAACTGTTGTTTATGTAAAGAAGCTGTGTAATTGCTGTTATGTTGTGAGAATGCCAACGAACCATCTGGTTTCTCTGTGAAATCTGGCTTATGTGTGTCTTGAAAGACATGAATATCCAAGGCGAAATTTTCAATGGGGGACGTATAGTTTAAGGGTAGATGGTAGTAACGAGCCTGATCGGATGCTGTTGTCAGATTTTCCGAATAGCTGATCTGAACGGTGCGCCTCCCATTCGCTGGTAATGGGTAAATCCGAGTTCGAAAATTATTTCCTTCGACTTTTTCCAATAGGCCCGGGTCGACCCTACGTGTTTCTATACTTTCAAATACTTCGATACCTTTATTTTTATCGACTGGAACTGCCTGGCGTAATTTACCGTTGATATCTAGGGCGTAGCCGCTCACGGAGACACCTTCCGGCATAGGGAATGTCAGTTCGCCCTCGAGATCGCGATTGGTCTTATTGTCGAAAATCATTGTCATCGTCGTTTTGGCAATATTTCCAAAGATGACGACATCTACTTTGAGGTCTGCCAACATCACCTTGTTTTGCTGGCCATTGTCATTTTTAATTTTTAAGCTGGGTATTTCGCGTGTAGTTCTGATCTGAGATTTCGTATCCACATGGGAAAATACCAAAATTATGAAAAGGGCAATTATGATCTTTTTCATCTTTCTATGTTTAGTAGGTGAGGTCCGTGAATACATCAATGGTTCGCGGCACAATTAGCTTTTATTTTTCTAGTGATGCAGGAAAATTCAAAATTCCATAACCGCGGGTATTTAATTTTTATAGGGTGCTTTTTGCGATAGATGTAGTTTATTTAAACTTATGTTAATGATTGGCTAATATCTGGCAATTATGTTTGCATCAGTATTCGGACAGCCGGCCAAGCATAGATCGTTTAGATTAACCGTACTGTTTTATTAGGCATGCAAGGTGAGAGGAATAAAATTTGGTTATTCGAATAAACCTGAACAGCAGTAAGCATTATTTAAAAATTTGAACAGATGAAAAAAATATACAGTGTACTGGGGATGGCCCTATTGTGTGCTTCATGTAGTAAAGATGATGTGTCGCAGATTATTGACCCGATTGTGGAATTGATCTATCCCCAAAAGGCAATAGCAACAGATCCAAAAGTATTAAGTGATATTAATGGTGTAAAAGTGTATAATGGAGGCTATGGGTCATCGATGGTTCAAGATCCTACTGATAAATCCATATTTTATCTTTTAACTGATCGGGGACCGAATATTGATGGAACTGAAAGTGATAGCAAAGTATTTGCTACTCCAGCATTTGCACCACAGATCGGTAAATTTAGGTTAAAGGATAATACGCTAACATTAGAGTCTGTTATCGAATTAAAAAATAAAGATGGCGTGAAATTGAATGGTCTGCCAAATCCTGAAGGAAAGGGTGGTTCTGGGGAAAAAGCATTGGGGGTTGATGGTAAAGATCTAGGGAAAAGTGAGGATGGAATCGATTCCGAGGGACTAGCAAGGGCGGCGGATGGTTCTTGGTGGGTCAGTGACGAATACGGACCACATATCGTTCATTTTGACGCTTCGGGAAAAGAAATCGAACGGATTAATCCTTGGTCTACGGGTAAAAAGTTACCGTTAGTATTTGCCAAACGTCGCCCTAATCGCGGAATGGAAGGATTGACGCTTACACCAGACGGTAAAACACTGGTCGGAATCATGCAATTTCCACTGTATAATCCCTCTAAAGATGCGATTAAAAATTCGTTGGCAATCCGTATTGTTACGCTGGATATTGCGAGCGGCGCCACGAAACAATATGTCTATATGATGGAGCGTACCGATTTGCAGGCTGTGAGTGAAATCGCTGCCGTGAGCAATTCAACATTTATTGTCTTGGAACGTGATGGGGAATACGCGACAGAAGCAACTCGTTCTACTGTATTTAAGAGAATTTATAAAATAGATCTTTCTGGCGCAACAGATATCTCGGATGCGAATAATACCGCAACTGGGAAATTATTTGACGGTAAAACTGTCGAGGAACTCAAAGACGCGGCTACATTGGCTAAATATAATATTAAACCAGTCAATAAAACGTTGGTTGCCGATTTAATGACTGACATCAAGGAATTGTATCCGCATGATAAAGCAGAAGGCTTGGCTGTTATTAATCCATCCCTGATTGCGGTATGTAATGATGATGATTTTGGGGTAACCGGAAAAGGTTTCTATGAGTCGAAAATATTACCTTACATAAAGACTGTAGATAAAAACAGCATTTATTTCGTTAACCTTAAGGACCCACTGAAATAGGGACTAATGACTGATTATAAAAAGGTCCGTTGAATTCTCAACGGACCTTTTTATAATTTTATACTGTTCACGCTTTTGCTCTTATCGCTAAAGATTATACGATGGCTTGGTGTACCACTTGTATGAACTCTCTGTTGAGCGCGGCCTACTTTTAAGCATTTATTGTGGTCAGGAAGTCTTTGCTTTCAAGCTCTGAATAACCCATTAGGTATTCATCGACTTTTCGAGCACATTCGCGTCCTTCGGAGATGGCCCAAACAACAAGTGATTGGCCTTTACGGCAGTCTCCGGCTGTAAAGATATTATCAATTGTCGTTTGGTAGTCTTTGTCATTTGCAAGGATATTTCCTTTTTCATCTACACGAACACCTAACTGTTCTAAGAGCGTATGTTCAGTATGTTGATAACCAATAGCCAGTAATACGAGGTCTGCCGGTATTTCACGGATCTCGGATTCTCCTAAGCGGGTTCTTTTTCCAAATTCATCAACTTCGTATTGAACTTCCTTGATTTTTACTCCCTTAATATGACCATTTTCGTCTTGGACAAATTCCTGGGTTTCTGTAGCCCAAAGTCTTTCACAGCCTTCTTCTTGGGAAGAGGAGGTTCCGAATGTGAGCTTGTCCATCGGCCAAGGATTGTTCTTTAGGCGATGTTTAGATGGTGTAGGTTTGCGGGCAATCTGTGTAATACTTTTTGCACGATGACGATTGGATGTACCAATACAGTCTGATCCGGTATCACCGTCACCGATGACAACAACATGTTTGTCTGTTGCCAAGATGCGGTCTTGTTCGATAGCTATTCCGCTTACTTCTTTATTCTGTTGGGTCAAAAAGTCCATAGCGAAATGTATGCCTTTAGCTTCATGTCCCGGCAATTGCATATGCCAAGGAACGGTTGAGCCGGTGGCCAATATAACTGCATCATAAGCTTTTAATTCATAAAAGCTGATATCTTTGCCAACTTCTGTGTTAACCTTGAATTCTATTCCCGATTCTTTCATGAGATTGACACGGCGATCGATCACCGATTTTTCTAATTTAAAATCCGGAATACCGTAACGGAGTAAACCTCCAACCTGGTCATCACGTTCGAAGACGATAACATCGTGCCCAGCCTTATTGAGCTGAGCGGCAGCCGCTAGTCCTGCTGGACCAGAGCCCACGACAGCGACGCGTTTGCCTGTTTTTAAATAGCTTTTATGTGCTTTGACATAACCCTTTTTAAAAGCAATCTCAATAATATGTTTTTCGATTTCCTCAATAGTGATCGGAGTACTATGTATGCCCAGTACACAGGCTGATTCGCATGGTGCCGGACATATTCTACCTGTAAATTCAGGAAAGTTATTGGTGGAGGACAAAATCTGATAGGCCTCTTCCCATTTTCCATCGTATACGGCATCGTTAAATTCAGGGATGACATTGCCCAGTGGGCAACCTGAATGGCAAAATGGAATGCCGCAATCCATACAGCGTGCAGCTTGCTTATTGAGCTCATTCTCTGAATATCCTTTATTGAATTCCTTAAAGTGCTTTATGCGACCTTCCACAGCTTCTTTTGTCGGAAGCACGCGCTCAAATTCTTTAAAACCTGTAATTTTTCCCATGATCTGTGCTTCCTATATTATGCTTCCACTAATTTTTGACGAATGACATTTTTGTATTCTCTAGGGAATACCTTAATGAATTTATTTTTTTCTCTTGACCAGTTTTGCAGGATGAAATCTGCTCTACGGCTATTGGTAAGCAAAATATGACGTTTCAGCAAAGCGATAATTGCGGTTTCGTCTTCACTTTCCAATGGATCCAGATCAACCATTTCCTGATTACAGTTTTCGCGGAAATCTTCGTTAATGTCGTAGATCCATGCGATACCACCGCTCATTCCGGCAGCAAAGTTACGACCCGTTGCCCCTAAGATCAGTGCACGACCTCCAGTCATGTACTCACAGCCATGGTCACCAACACCCTCAACGACAGCTGTTGCACCTGAGTTACGTACAGCGAAGCGTTCGCCGGCCTGTCCGTTGACGAATAGATGTCCGGATGTTGCTCCAAATAGTGCAACGTTGCCGATAATGATATTATCTTCCGGTACGAGAGCACTTTCTGCAACTGGATAGATTGCTAGCTGAGCTCCTGATAGCCCTTTTCCAACATAATCATTGGCTTCACCTTGTAATTCAAATGAAAGACCCTTTGTTGAAAATGCACCGAAACTTTGTCCGGCCGAACCTTCAAATTTGAAATTGATGGTATTATCAGGCAGGCCTTCAGAACCGTAGAGTTTTGAAATTTCATTGGATAACATTGTTCCGATCGTACGGTCTGTATTTTTGACCTTAAAGGTGCCAAACACAGGAGTTTTGCTCTCAAGAGCTAATTTAGACTGTTTTAATAAGCCCCAATCCAAGATCATGGCCATACCGTGATCCTGCTCTTCGGTATTGTATAACGATTGTCCAGGCTCGTTACGTTCCACGTGCAAGATGTCGGTAAAGTCAATTTTCTTTGCTTTCCAATGATCGATATTTTCACGTTTTTTTAAGAACTGGGCTCTTCCCACCATTTCGTTGATGGTACGGAAGCCTAGATAAGCCATTGTTTCACGGACCTCCTCTGCAAGGAAGGTAAATAAGTTGACAATATCTTCTGGTTTTCCAGAGAATAATTTACGCAGTTCTGGATCTTGGGTTGCAACACCTACAGGACATGTATTAAGATGGCATTTACGCATCATGATACAGCCGCCGGCAACCAATGCTGCTGTCGATACGCCCCATTCCTCAGCGCCCAATAGTGTAGCGATGATGATGTCGCGACCTGTTTTCACCTGGCCGTCCGCTTGTAATACGACGCGACTGCGCAATTTGTTTTTAACAAGTGTCTGATGCGCTTCTGCAAGGCCTAATTCCCAAGGTAGTCCAGCATGCTTGATTGAACTGATTGGAGATGCACCTGTACCACCATCAAATCCTGCAATAAGAATGACGTCGGCATGGGCTTTTGCAACTCCGGCAGCAATGGTACCAACACCAGCTTTAGAGACCAATTTTACGTTGATTCTTGCTTGACGGTTAGCATTCTTTAGATCAAAGATCAGCTGCGCTAAATCTTCGATAGAGTAAATATCGTGATGGGGTGGTGGTGAAATCAGACCGACACCCGGTGTCGAGTGTCTGGTTTTTGCAATCCAGGCATCCACTTTGGGGCCAGGTAATTGACCTCCTTCTCCCGGTTTTGCACCTTGGGCCATTTTGATTTGTAGTTCGTCCGCTTGTGTCAGATAATTGGACGTGACACCAAAACGAGCCGAGGCAACCTGTTTAATTGCCGAGCGCATAGAATCTCCATTGGGAAGCGGTTGATAACGCAATTCATCTTCTCCACCTTCACCGGTGTTCGATTTTGCACCGATGCGGTTCATGGCGATGGCAAGGGTACTATGCGCTTCGTGGGAAATTGACCCAAAGGACATCGCCCCGGTTGCGAAACGTTTTAGAATTTCACTAGCAGGTTCTACTTGCTCCAACGGAATAGAGTTGCGATGTTTTGCAAAGTCCAACAATCCACGAAGGGTAAACATATGTTCCTTCTGCTCATTGATTTTCTGTGCATATTTTTTATAGGTTGCGTAGTCTCCGGTGCGACAGGCCTGTTGCAATAGGTGAATCGTGTCGGGATTCCAAAGGTGGCCTTCACCGCGGCGTTTCCATTGGTAAATACCGCCTTCTGGCAATAGATTTTGCGGTGTACGGCTTTTTTCAAATCCACGCCAGTGTTTCGAGAGGGCTTCTTTGGCAAGATCATCTAATGTCATGCCACCGATACGTGAGACTGCTCCGCAGAAAAATTTATCAACGACAGATTTGTCGATGCCGAGTACCTCGAAGATCTGTGCTCCGTGGTAGGATTGCAATGTGGAGATCCCCATTTTGGAGAAAATTTTCAACAGACCATTATTGACGGCCTTGACGTAGTTTTTTGATAATTCTGGCCAAGTGAGCTCTGTATCTAAGGTATTTTGTTCCTTCATCGTACGGATGCTCGCCAATGCCATATAAGGGTTGATCGCAGTGGCACCGAAAGCTAATAGGCAGGCAAAATGGTGCACTTCCCAAGCATCACCGGCTTCGACCACGAGACCTACAGCGCCACGGTTACCTGTTTTGATCAAGTGGTGATGGACGGCCGAAACAGCTAGTAACGATGGTATCGCCGCGTGTTTGGAATCGATCGCACGATCTGAGAGAATTAAGACTTCAAAACCATCACGTACGGCATCATCCGCATAGCGGCACAAGCGTTCCAGACCTGCTTCCAATGATCCAGGTTTACCATCAGAGCGGAAATAAGACTGAATGGTTTTTGCTTGGAACAATCCTGTATCGATCGAACGCAATTTCTCCAGTTCTTTGGAGGTCAAGATTGGATGCGGCAAAGTCACACAGTGACAGAATTTCTTGTCTTCGATCAGGATATTGCCTGCATTACCGATGAATGTTGCTAAACTCATGACCAAGCGTTCGCGAATCGGATCGATTGGCGGGTTGGTTACTTGGGCAAAAAATTGCTTAAAATAACTTGAAATATGCTGTGGTTGATCGGAAAGAATGGCCAGCGGAACATCGGACCCCATTGAGCCTGTCGGTTCGTACCCTGTCAATGCCATTGGAGTCAGGATGGTTTCCAGATCCTCGCGGGAGAAACCAAATGTCTTTTGATATTTGAAAACGGAATCTTTGGAAAGATAGGTGTAGGTTACACGAGGTTCTTCCAGTTCTTCCAGTTTGATTTTGTAATTGTCCAACCAATCGCTATAGGGCTGCTGGTTGATCAGCTGGTCTTTTACTTCGTTATCGGTGAGGATACGGCCCTGTTCCATGTCGACAAGAAAAATCTTGCCTGCTTGTTGACGGCCTTTTTTGATGATGGTAGACTCCTCGATCGGAAGAGCTCCCGCTTCAGAAGCAACAACGACGCGGTCGTCTGAGGTTACGGCATAACGTAGTGGACGTAAGCCGTTGCGGTCTAATGTAGCGCCAATATGCTTACCATCGGTGAAGCAGAGTGCTGCAGGACCGTCCCAAGGCTCCATCAACGTCGCATGGTATTCGTAGAAAGCACGTTTTAGAGGATCCATTTGTGTATTGCCATCCCAAGCTTCAGGGACTAACATCAACATGACATGGGTGAGGCTACGACCACTGTGTAAAAGAAGTTCCGCTACATTGTCAAGGCAGGCCGAATCGGACTGACCACGGTCAACGATTGGAAGTAAGATTTCCATCTCTTCTTCTGTAAAATAGGGCGATGATAAAGCGCGCATACCTGCATAAAACCAATTCAGGTTACCTGTCAACGTGTTGATCTCGCCATTGTGTGCCAGCATACGGAATGGCTGTGCGAGGGACCATGAAGGGAAGGTATTGGTGGAAAAGCGCGAGTGAACTAAGCCAAAAGCAGATACCACACGAGGATCGCGTAAATCAAGATAATAAGTTCCGACCTGGTATGTTGTTAATTGACCTTTGTAAATAATTGTTTTGCAAGAAAGCGATGCAAAGTAAAGCGGGAGAGGGTATTCTTGTTGTTGTTTAACTTTTTGAATGATCAGGCGACGTAGTACAAAAAGTTTGCGTTCAAATTCTTCAGTGTTTGAAACGCCGTCCGGTCTGCTGACAAAAAATTGGACAATTTCAGGTTCTGCACTGAGCGCTGTTGGTCCAATACCTTCACGATTGACTGGTACTGGACGGTAGCCAAGGAATTTCATACCCCTTTCTGCTGCCGCTTCCTCAATCAAGTCCCGACATATTTTGTTCATGTCTTCTTCTTTAGGAAGAAAGACCATACCTGTGCCATAATAACCTGGCTCCTCCAGTTGTATACCCAAGTTGATACATTCTTCCCATAAAAATTCATGGGGAAGCTGGATCATGATACCTGCTCCATCACCGCTTTCTGGGTCACAGCCACAAGCACCGCGGTGTTCCATATTTTCCAACATGGTCAATGCATCCTTGACTTGTGCGTGTGATTTATTTCCTTTGATATGGGCGACAAAGCCTACCCCACAGGCGTCATGCTCAAAATTAGGGTCGTAAAGGCCCTCCGTTTTCGGTCTCTGTTCGATCATCTTTCCTTTTCAAATAATTATGATTGCTAATATAGGAATAAAAATCGTAAATATTATAAATATTATAATGAAAATGTATTTAATTTGATTTTATCATTTCTTTTAACAGGTTTTGTTGCTGATATTGTATTTGGTATTCGTGGCTGTTAATACAGTTTGATGCGTAGCTGAATAATGCAACATTTGGCAATATTTTTTTGTGGGATATGGAAAAAGCATCCCAAGATTGCGAGAATATATATAAATTAGGCAAAGTATTGCATATCCTTTTATGCTGTATCGACATGGCTTAACTAAAGAGAATGAGATGAAAATAACTGAAATTGAAATTTATCGATTAAGCATTCCTATGGAACCTTTTGTCATTGCGACAGGGACAATGGACTATGCGCAAAATACTTTTATACGTATATATACCGATGCCAATATATATGGTGTGGGCGAATGTTCTGCCTTTCCGATGATCGTAGGAGAAACACAAGATACTTGCTTAGTTCTGGCAAGAGATTTTGCAAAGATCTGGAAGGGGCGCGATCCCTTGGCCATAGAGGAGCGTTTGGCTGAATTGGATTTGTATATTGCCGGTAACAAAACGATCAAATCGGCTTTTGATATGGCCTTGTATGATTTGGCCGCCAAGCATGCTGGTCTACCGCTTTATCAGTTTCTAAAGGGAACGAAACGAGAGATTACGACAGATATCACTTTAGGAATTGCATCTCCGGAAGAGATGGCGCTGAAGGCAAAGCGTTTACAGGACGAAGGTGCGGTCATGTTTAAAGTTAAACTGGGGAAGGAGCCAAAAACGGATATTGCCCGTATTCGTGAAATACGTAAGGCTGTTGGATTCGAAATGCCTATTCGAGTTGATGCAAATCAAGGCTGGTCTTATGCGGGGGCAATAGAAGCTTTGCAGGGGCTGGAACCTTTTAAGATACAATTTTGTGAGCAACCAATGCGTACCTGGGATGACGAATATTTACCGCAATTGCGCACAGAAACTATTGTTCCCGTGATGGCGGATGAATCTGTTTATTCTCACCATGACGCAGAGCGCCTCTGTAAAGCTGATGCTTGCGATTATATCAATATTAAATTTTCGAAATCAGGAGGTATTCAAGAAGCCTTAAAAATTAATCATATTGCCGCGGAATACGGCATTACGTGTATGATCGGAGGGATGCTGGAATCTCGCTTGGCTTTGGCTGCTAAAGTACATTTCGCGTATGCTGCCCCGAATGTCAAGTTTTTTGATCTAGACACTTGTATGGTTGGCCATCTGGAGGATCCTGTTATCGGCGGTATTCAATATGACGGATACAAAATACATATCTCAGACCAAATTGGAATCGGCGCAGATATAGACCAAACTTTTTTAGATCAATGCGAGAAATGGATCATTTAAATTGGAAAAAAATTATGAATAGTATGAACTGGGGAATAGGGACACAAGAGATTATCGTCCTGATTATTATCGTTATCTTTTTGGTGGCGGCCTATTTGTTTTTCTCTAAGCTGTTGAAAAAGTAGGTTTTAATAGCTTTTTTTTGATTGAATATCTTCTGTAAACTTATTTTTCAGTTTTATAACTTATTTTGAAGTTGTAAAACTGAAAAATAAGTTATAGCTTTATGTTAGTATAAACAACGTATCAAATTATGGAAGAATTAACAAAAAGAGAAGAGGAAGTTATGCAGGTGATCTGGAAGCTCAACGAGGTCTTTGTCAAAGATATTATTGAGTATCTGGATCCAAGTAGTTCCATACCCTATAATACAATCTCCTCGATTGTAAGAATATTGGAAAAGAAAGGGTATGTAGGTTATAGGGCCTTCGGAAAGACTTATCAATATTATCCTTTGATTTCGAAGATGCAATACCGAAAGTTATCATTCTCAAGAGTGCTCGATCATTATTTTGATGATTCGGTCGAGAATTTACTGTCTTTTATGGTAAAAGAAAAGAAGCTTTCGGCAGAGGATATTCAGAAAATAGAACAACTCATCAAAAAACACGAAGATCATGAATAGCTTACTTTATTATTTATTAGAAGTTAACTGCAGTCTGGTAATTGGGGGAGTTCTTTATTTTCTGGTATTCAGACAGCTTTCATTTTTTCAATGGAACCGTTATTTTATCCTGGGTTTATGTTTGTTGAGTTTGCTTCTGCCGTTTGGAACGGTACGTTTGGGCGAACTATTTCTTTCGCCGACAAGTCCAGTGCTCGCTTTTGAACAATCGAACACAGTTGCTCATTCGATAGGAGCTTCGGGTGATCTCGTATCTGAAACAGAAATGGTCGATTCTTTCTGGCATTCCTTTTCGATTGGATATGGCATTGCTTATGGTTATCTGCTTGTATCTTTTATTTTGTTATGCCGATTTGCGTTACGCTATATCCGCTTAGGTCGTCGTATTGGACGCCTGAGTCAGTATCAATTTGAAGGATTTACGATGGTTGCTCCCTTTGGAAATTATGCAAATTGTTCAGTTCAGCATGTAATTGTTATGGAAGAAGATCAGCTTGATACGCCAGATGGAAAATTGATTTTTGAACATGAGAGCCAGCATATTGTTTTTAACCATCGCCGGGATAAATTGTTTATAGAAATTTTTCGTTGCCTTTTTTGGCTAAATCCATTTGTTTATCGGATGCGTAGACAGCTGTATTTGGTGCATGAGTATCAGGTTGACGAGGTGTTGGCCAATCGATATGGTAACGGCGGCTATGCTCGTTTTCTACTGACTTTAACACAGCAGTCCTGTCCTGCTGGATTGCAGAGCAGTTTATTTAACAATAGGCATGAGCTGGTTGAACGGGTTCAGGCCATGATGGCAAAACCTTCCTCCAAAAAGAAAAGATGGCAATACGTATTGACGGTTCCTTTGTTAGGCCTTTTACTGCTATTTTACTCTTTTATTAATCCACCGAAGAGCGTTTGGTTTTTCGCATCTTTAAATGGGAAAAAGAATCCGTCTAAAACGATCATCCTTGACCCTGGACACGGTGGGAAAGACACGGGGGGGATTTCATCTTTCGGATTGGAAGAAAAATCATTGACCTGGGAAACCTGTTTACTCTTGAAACAAGAGCTGGAGCGCACGGGGTACAAAGTAGTGATGTCAAGGGCTGCTGATGAATATAAATTACTTAGAGACCGATCGAACTTTGAGGGGGATTTATTGCTATCGATCCATTTCGACAATGTAAAGGACAAACAATCTCTTCCTATTCGAATATTATATCAATCGGGGGTTAATCATACGATGCTAGAAGAGCTTAACCGCAAATTTGCATTTAGTTTGGGACTAAGGTTGCAACAGAATGGACTGGCTGCGAGTGCTCCAGCGATAAATACAAAGCTAGCGATTTTACGTGGTGCTAAAATACCGGCGCTTCTCCTTGAGCTAGATAATATCAATGCCATTGATAAAAATGTGAAACCTGACTTTGTCAATAAACTAGCCCACGCTATAGATCAAAGTTTCGAACACTAAGCACTAATTTTTGTGTATATCATGAAGTTTAGGATACTCTTATGGTTATCCATGGCATTGCCATGTCTGTTATCGGCACAAATGGTTCCCAAAACTAAACAACAATTAACTGACAGTATGATGCTGGGAAAGGCTGGATCCGATTCAAGACGGATAGATACAGTGCTTGTAGAGGGGGCAAGGCCTCTCGAGCAGCAGCTTTTGGATCGGGTCCGTATTCGACCAGGCAGCAATCCCATTTTATTGAATGGAAATACTTTCGCTGTTTTAAATACCATTCCGAGTATAGAGGTAGACGAATTAGGCAATTTGTCGTTACAGGGAAAAACGGGCGTATTGATTACCATCAATGGCAAGCAGACCTATCTAACCGGAACTTCCTTGATCAGCTTTTTAAAATCTATACCAGCAAGCTCTTTAGAGAGCATTGATCTCATGACTATACCACCTGCGAAATGGAGTGCGGAAGGGGCTGGTGGAGTAATTGATATTCGTATAAAAAAGGATGTACTGAAAGGTCTAAAAGGAAATGTTTTTTTAGGAGCATCAAAAGGTAGGCTTTGGAAGTATAATAATGGTTTGAGCCTGCAGTATGGAATGAAGAGATGGACCTTAAACTCCAGTTTTTCCGTTTCACGCTCTTCGAATTATTTTGATGTTTACCGTAAGCGTGAACTTGCGTATAGTGAAAATGTTCATTATGTGATCGGACAGCTGAATAAGGAAACGAATAGCACGCATGAATTAAATGGTCGTCTGGGCATGAATTATCGGATCGACAAGCAGTCGTCTGTTGAACTGAGCTGGAATTATCTCCGCAATAATTATGAGGAGATAGGCGTCTATCAAAATGATTTTTCAGCCAATGGAACATTGAAGCAATCCACTGCTTCAACGAGTAACCTGAGAAATCCGCTGCATAGAAATAGTATAAATCTTCACTATGATTTTGCTGGGGAAAATAAGAATAAAGCGCTTCAGTTCGATTTTGATTATTTGCGTTACAGCAGTATTAGGAAACAGGACTTGAAGACAAGGACAGTACCTTTTTTTTCTGACCAGCAAGAGCAGCAGCAATTTTTGCGCTCAAATAACCCGTTCTCTGTCGATCTTTTTGGTATCAGGGGTGATTTTCAACGGAAACTTAGCGGATCCTTTTCTATGGAAGCAGGCTTTCAGGCGAGTCGGTCCCAACGTCAATCGTATGGACATTATCAAAAAGGGGAAAAAGAGTATGTAATGGTCGACGATGATAGCCTAGAAAATACTTTTAAACAAACCGAATACCTGGAAGCGATTTATACGGATTTTCAACTAAAACTTGCGCAATGGGAGATTAAATTAGGTGTACGGGCTGAATACGCACAATTTCAGACGAAAATTGACTACATAGATCGAAACACGAATGGGAGGAAGCAAATGTGCAATCTATTCCCGACAGTGTTTGGTATTTATCGAATAGCTGAAAATAGTGGTCAAGCGGTACAGTTCGCGTATGGGCGAAGAATATCACGGCCTAATTATCAAGATCTGAACCCTTCCATTTTCTTTTTCGATCCAAGCACAAGCTATCAGGGTAATGCACAGCTTTCCGCTCAATTGTCAGATAATATGGATCTTAAATATGTTCATGGTCAAAAATGGAATATTGGACTTTCTTTGATCAATCATCGGAATTATATCTCCATGGTCCATCAGCTTAGTGCGCAAAATTATACGCAAACCTATCAGAATATTGCCGGTGTTAAGAGTGCTGCTATCTCGATGAATATGGGAAAAGCCATTGTTAAAAATTTGATGCTCTATGGTTTTGGTCAGATTCAATATATACATTATAAAAATATACCAACAGATTTGAATGATCTTCTGATCAATCGGGGGATTTGGTCCTTTCAGGGTAATTTTATGATGCAGTTAAATTTACCTTATCAAATGACTGTAAATTGGACAAACTCATACCGAACTAATGTGCTTTATGCACAGACAGTCATAAAACCTTTATATGGAATGCATCTGGCGGTCAATAAGCAATTTTCGAATGCGTTAAGTCTTGCGCTGACAGCACGGGATCTGTTTCATAGCCGTGTTTTGAAACGAGAGATTTTGGGACAGGGATTCAACATTTATTCTAAAACAGTGGTCGATTCAAGAATTATTGGACTAAATTTTAACTATACATTTGGCCTTTATAAAAAGCAAAAGATCAAACAGACTTCGATTGAAGGAGAAGTGTCACGTTTATAATCGCAGCCTTGGAATACCATTTTTTTACATTTGTTAAAAAAATGTGGTCTATACGCGTTTTGAATCTCTATTGGGACGAAAATAGATTATATTCAGTACATTTGCGGTACTTATTATTTTATAAAAGTTAGAAAATATCATGAGTACTCAAAAAGGACCTATTTCTCAATTTATTGAGCATAATTACCGTCACTTTAACGCAGCTGCATTAGTAGATGCTGCAAAAGGTTACGAGGAACATCTATTGGATGGTGGAAAAATGTTGATCTCTTTGGGAGGTGCAATGTCTACTGCTGAATTGGGTGTTTCTTTGGCAGAAATGATCCGTCAAGATAAAGTACACTTTATTTCTTGTACTGGTGCTAATTTGGAAGAGGATGTGATGAACCTTGTGGCACACTCACACTACAAAAGAATCCCGAATTATAGAGATTTGACAGCTGAGCAAGAAAGAGAGTTATTGGATAATCACTATAATCGTGTTACAGATACTTGTATTCCGGAAGAGGAAGCTTTCCGTCGTTTGCAGAAACATCTTGAAGATGTTTGGCATGCTGCTGAGGCTAAAGGTGAGCGTTACTTACCACATGAGTTTCTTTATCAGGTTGTTAACTCTGGTGTGTTGGAGCAATATTATGAAATCGACCCAAAAGATTCTTGGATTGTTGCTGCTGCTGAGAAAAATTTACCAATTGTATGTCCAGGATGGGAAGATTCAACGACAGGTAATATCTTCGCTTCCAATGTGATCAAAGGTAAATTGAAAGCGAGTACTGTTAAATCTGGTATTGAGTACATGATTTATTTGACAGAGTGGTACCGTAACAACTCAGCAGGTAAAGGTGTTGGATTTTTCCAAATCGCAGGTGGTATTTCTGGTGACTTCCCAATCTGTGTAGTTCCGATGATGTATCAAGATCTTGAATGGGAAGAAGTACCTTTCTGGGCTTATTTCTGTCAAATTTCAGATTCAACAACTTCGTATGGTTCTTACTCTGGTGCTGTTCCAAACGAGAAAATCACTTGGGGCAAATTAGATATTGATACACCTAAATTTATCGTAGAATCTGACGCGACGATCGTTGCACCATTAATCTTCTCGTATATCTTAGGTCATTAATCTTTTTGACATATAGAAAGGAGCGATTCTTCGCTCCTTTTTCTTTTCTCTTTTTCTTCTTTATCTTTACTGTCTAATATTTCTTTTCCCGATGAGCAATCTTACAACAGATAATCCCGTTGCACTTCAGACCTTAATGGATGAAACAATCTTTGGAAATGGTTTTGATTTTCAAGCCAATCTGTCTGCACATCCTTTACAGGAGGAGAACAGTGTTCATGCACAAACAGCTGTTGTACAAGCATCATCGACAACGAAGGATACTTCGTATGTGGCAGTGGGGGTAGGTGCGGAGCAGGCCGCTGTGGCTATTGAGACCGGCAGGGACGGCGATACTGTTAACCATCTGGAGGTATTGGGTGGTGAATTTATATATCAAGGAAATAAGGATCAGGGAATACTTTTTATTTTACGCTACGAGCAATATCCCTACTTTTCTCCAGCTGCATTGGACGCTTTTGAAAAAACAATTGGTGCCTTGAAATTGACCAAAGAGACTGTTGCGGTTCTCAATTTGGCAAATTCCCATAACCCGAATGATTTTAAGCGCATTATGCAGTTTTTCCAACCGACTAAGATTATATTGTTGGGTGTGGAACCTGCATCTTTGAAACTTCCATTTATTGAACATAATTCCTATATGAAAGGCCGTATTGCAACGGTTTTTAATACGTTCAGTTTTGAAGAGATGTTTGTTGATGTGAATAAAAAGAAGCTGTTCTGGAATGAATTTAAAACTTTTATCGTATCATAATTTGTAAATGGGATTAACTTCCAACTTTTGCGACGGTTCTTGAATCTTTCTGCAGGTTAAGCCGAATAGGTAACATGTATGCAACACGAACGGATTCGCCTTTATATACCCTTGGGATCCATTTCTTCGATTTTTTGATGACAGCTATTCCCGCATCTCCAGTGCCAAATCCGAGGTCCTGAAAGATCCTAAAATCAGATAAACTACCATCCTTTTCAATAAAAAAGCCAATAAGGATTGTGCCACTTGCACCAGCTTTTAAAGCTTTTGATGGACAATTATAATTATTTGAGATAAATTGCATTAACTTCCCTATTCCTTCAGAATAGGTCGGATCAATATTATAATTCGTAGAATCGTAACGTGATATAGTTCCATCGTTTTTGGTCATTTCGCCATATAACAGATTATCATCTTTATAGTATTCTTTGAATGTATGTGGGATAATATCAGTACTCTTTCCTTGCCATTCACCTTCACGCTTGTTATTAACTAAAGGGCCTTCCTCAAAATCATTTTTAAATCCGGTTTTAAAATGTATAATCCCATTCCCATTTTCAATTTTTCTTATTCCTAAAGAATCAAAATAGGCTAGATATTGTGTGGTACTATTATATTGCCAAGTTATGTTATTGGTTCCATTATTAAGTGTTATTAAGTGGATTTTTCCAGATGGATAATAATAGTAAGCCGTATCGATCAAATATCCTTTAGCATTAAATGTTTCTTTGCTTTTAGGCATGCCATCTGGGTAGTAGGTCTCTTTATGCCCGATATAATTATAGGGTGCCTTACCGGACAACGATATTCCGCTTGTTTTGACTTTATCATTGCTAACAAATTTTTCCAAAACAATATATTGCTGTTTACCATCTTTAAATTCGGGAGTAACTTTCCTTGAATAATAGGCTTTGTTCATATCTGTTGTATGATTTCCGGTTTCGTCCAAATAATATTGGGCGTTGGCCCTGCTAATTCCAAACAGCAATAAACATAATAATTGTAATAAGACTCTTTTCATAAATAAGATATTTAATATCCAGAAGTTATTTTAAAACTAAGCAAATCAAACGGGGGCAAGCCGTAGCTCACGCCCGCATGTAACATGTACTATTTAATCTTCTTTGCGATTAATTTTCCTAGCGATTTACCTGTCTTGGCATAACCTTCTGCCATTCTATCGTTGTTGTTTGCAACACCACCATAAGCACTTCCAGGAGCTTTTTCACTATTTATTTCCAGCAATACATGCGATGGATTTTCTGTTTCAACAAATTTAAGAACTGTACTCACTTTGGCTGCCTGTGCCATTACGCCAGCATACCAGCCTGGGTAAATCCATATGGATTGCACAATAAGTGTATATTTCGCATTTGGATTTTTGCTGCTTTCGATATTCACATTTCTGTTCAGTAAAGAGATGAATTTATTCTGAAAATCATTTGCTTTTGATTGTTCCCAATCGGATTTCCAGATTTCTCCTTCCATTTTTCCTTTGCTGTCGGAAATCTCCTTTACCCTTCTTTTGACATATTCTTCCTCTGTGATTTTCTCATTGTAAAACGTTAATGGGGTATAATCAAATTGAACATTTAGCTCTTTCTGATCTTGTAAAAAATTAAAATTTCCGGATAGAACTTTTAAGCTTTGTGCGATAGAAACCGCAGGGATAGCCATCAATACAAGTAGCATTAATTTAATTGCAACATTTAAACTTTTCATTTTTGTTAGTGGGTTAATAATGCGTAAATATAAATTAAAAATTCTTTTCTTACCAAATGTGTATTACGAAGTAATTTGAAGCCGGATCTGAATACGTGTTGTAATTTTTTATTAAGGAGTTGATGGAGTTTTTCGGGAGGGAGGTATAAATAGCATAGTGTCGTAAGTATTTCTTACTTTTGGATTTTACTTTATTTTCAAGAAGATGCTAGAACTAGTGTTTGCAACCAATAATGCCCATAAACTAGAAGAGGTCCAAGCGATCGTGGGGGATGCTTTTGTCATTAAAAGTTTAAACGATATTGACTGTCAGGATGATATTCCAGAGACGGGAGCGACCTTTGAAGAAAATGCCCAGCAGAAAACGGACTATTTGGTGAACAAATATGGTCTTTACTGTTTTGGAGATGATTCAGGCTTGGAAATTGATGCATTAAATGGCGAGCCTGGAGTTTATTCAGCACGTTATTCCGGATCGAGGGATATGGAAAAGAATATTGATCTTGTCCTGGAAAATTTAGGCGATAACCCCAATCGTACAGCGCGATTCAAAACAGTTATTTCATTATATTTGAATGAGCAACAGCACTTTTTTGAAGGAAGTATCGAGGGGAAAATTATTGAAGAACGTAAGGGTATTGATGGTTTTGGTTATGATCCCATTTTTATTCCGAATGGCTATGATAAAACTTTTGCGGAGATGACTGCCCTGGAAAAAAACAGCATAAGCCATCGCGCGATTGCTGTCGGTAAACTTGCTGAATACCTAAAAACAAAATAGGTTATATTAAGGAACTCATTTGAGTTGTAAAATAGAAATTTCCATTTATCTGAGGTAGGGAATGAGCACATCTGATAGGATCAGCAGATAGCCTTAAATACAAAAAAGCAGCGCAAAACAATTTGTTTTGCGCTGCTTTTTTATGCGACTCAGTATTGGCCGGTTATTTGGCTTTTACTTTTGTCTGTGTACTATCTTGTGCAGGTATTATCGTCGATTTATTAGTTGTTGAGTCGGACTTTGCAGCAACTTTGTCGGTTGCGGTCTTTACATTTGTTTTTGTAGCGTTGGCTTTAGTCGTTGTTTCAGATGGCTTGGCTGTTTTGGTGACAGCGCTTGATTTATTGTTTGTAGCGTCTACCTCTTTTTCTTTCTCGAGCGTTTCGTTAGCACCAGCTTTCTTGGTGGCACCTTTTTGGGGGGTAGTTGTTTTATCGCCTTTCTTAATAGACTTCATTGTTCCAGATTCTTCACCTTCTGGTGCCGCTGGAACCGTAAATGACGCTTTTGAAAGATCCCTTTTTCGATTTAATAAATCATCTTTTGATTTAGGTCGATCTTCGGGGCGCCAAGTGAAATTCGGAAGAAACTCCTTGTCGGCCGTGACTTCAGCAATAGGATAGACTTTGCCATCCACTTTCCGAATAGATACATATTCCTTCAGCTTATTATCTTCCATCAAGATCTTGAAACGACTGCTTCGATCATGGATAAGCTCAGTAGTTACATTGGTCTTTTCATCAATATTGTAGAATATATTTTCAGCGTTGCCATCAACAAACAGACGTTCCATACGGTTATTGGTGAAAAAGCTGGTAATCTTCCGACCTTTAATCTGATTGAATTTCAATGAGTCACTTGTTGCGTTTACCATGAAAGCGTTACCGACAAGTAGTGAATTGTCCAATTTTTGATTCTTTACCTGTAGGAATATGGTATCTCCGGATATTTGTGAGTTTTCAGCCCACATCATTGGTTTCCCCATCAGTCTGAACATGGAATCTTGCATACCATAATACATAGAATCCGCTACTGCTTGCAAGTCCGATTTAAATAATCGGGCATTATAGTATGCCTTTATAATCCGTGTTTTGGCCGTATCCTGGGCGAGAGAATCCCGTTTACCCTGTTGGGCATTTTTTAAAGCTGCTCCCATCAGTTTATCGGATTCACCGCCTTTCGGGATGATCGCTTTTTTACGCAATACACTATCAGCCTTGAGATTTTTTTCAATTTCTATCTTGTTTTGATCACCGACAATAGCTGGTGTTTTCTTTGCTGCAATCGGTTTCTTATTTGTAAGTGTATCTTGTACTTTTTTAATGCTCTTTTCAAGAACCGGTTTGCTGCTGTCTTTTTTAGGCAAACTGTCTATTCCCTTGTGAAGGTCATCTTTTATGTTTTCTAATGTACCCGTGGAATCAACTGTTGTTGAGCTGGAATCCTGATCACCATAATCGACCTCATTGTCATCCTCAATAGCCCCACCTTCACGATTCAATTTAAAATCTCTTGCAATATAATCCCGGCGAAATATCATCTGTGAGAAGAGCGTGTCGGCTGTCATAAAAACAGAATCTACCTGTGAATCATCCTTAAGTGGCTTATTATTGCCGCTTTTGATATTTTTACCTGGATGTTCCTTTTCTTCTAGAGCAACTTGCGATGTAGTTTTATTTGATCTGAGGTCATCTTTGTGTTGTTCTTTTTCAATCTTCTTCAATTCTTTAGCTTCATTTTTTAGCTCTTTCTCCGATTTTTGTTGGACAGGAGACAAAGAAGATACAGAATCTTTTTGTGTTGAATCTTTTTTGACAACCGAAATGATCAGGGGTTTGTCTGTCATCGTAATGGATTCGTTTTTCCCGTTGTACAAACCAAATCCACCATAGGCGTAAAATTTGTCTAAGGTATCAACAAAGACCACATTTTTTACGGCTTTACCGATTCCCACTTGTCTATCGTAGAATAGGCTGTCTCCCTTAAGAAACTTTGTCCCTTCTGTGTAGAGGTTGTTTTTAGAGAAATAAGCCTGGCCCGTTGCCATATGGTATCGGCCTTTTTCAGTATACAGGTTTTCCCCTTTATTTCCCTTGATATTGGTAGGCCCATAGAAATCAGTAATGCGAGTATTACCATTATATTTCATGGAGTCCGTGTAGACTTTTACATTGGTTGATCGGACCACAACTTTTTGATTGAAATAAGATTCCCCTGTATTTTCGAAATAAGTAGCTCGCTGGCTTGTAATTGTATCACTTCCTGATAGAATACGCCCACCACTGTAATAATTACCGATTTTACTTCGCATATTATAGACAAGGTGATCGGTTGTCAGTATAGAGCCATTGGTGCTGACCATTCGTACAGCGCCCGTAAGTGTAGCGAGCTGCATGGCGGCTTCATAATGCAATTTATTGGAAAAAATCTGCGTACCGTCGGGTTGAGTAATGATTACATTTCCAAAGGCTTCAAAAAATTGTCTCCCAATGTTGTCTTTGTGTAAATAGCCACTATCTGATGATAGCGTTGAGCCTACATGTTCATAGACTGGGCGGTAAAAGAGGATATTGCCGTCTTTTCCAGTAATAATATGGGATGATGAAAGAAGCTTTAGTTCATCCTGTTTCTGCGCTTGGACCGACAAGCCAGTTAAAATAAATACAAAAAGTGTATAAATGTATTGTTTCACAAGGGCAAAAATATGGATTTTAATTGCTACTTCACTGGATTTCACAAATTTTAAGACTTGAATTTATCATTCGGACAAAATATACCGTAACTTTGTTATATGAATGTGCTGGAAAGACTAATGGGCTATATTGAAAAGGAGCATTTGTTGATGCCTCATGATAAAATATTGCTTACGGTAAGTGGAGGAAAGGACTCGATGTTAATGGCACATTTATTTGCAAAAGCAGGGTATACGATTGCTCTTGCACATTGCAATTTTCAATTAAGGGGAGCGGAATCAGAAGAGGATGAAGCTCTAGTCAGAAAATTTGCAGCGGAAAATAATGTGCCAATATACGTGAAGCACTTTGATACACAAGCTTACGCAAAGGACCATCAGATTTCGATTCAAATGGCGGCACGCGAACTTCGTTATGCTTGGTTTGAGAAATTGCGACATGAGCTGCAGTTCGACCGAATTGCAGTAGCTCAGCATCTGAACGATCATATCGAAACGGTACTCCTGAACCTTTCACGTGGAACCGGTCTCCAAGGCCTCCAGGGTATTTTCCCTATCAGAGAGCGCATCATCCGACCACTACTTTTTCTGAAGGCTAGCGAAATTGAACATTTCGTGAATATGTATGGGATTGCTTATCGAGACGATCAATCCAACTTTTCAACAAAATATGCACGTAATAAAATAAGGATTGATATCATCCCACATTTTAAAAAACTTCAGCCAGATTTTGAGATGGTCTTCGAGCAGAATATCAATCATTTTAAGGAATCTTACCAGCTGTTGCAGCAATTTGTGGAGCCCATTCGGAGAAAGCTGTTTTACCCTATTGACGAAGGATGGGGAGTTCGGAAGGAAGATCTGGAACCCTATATAGATAATCTGCCTTTGCTCTATGAGTTGTTTTCGGCTTTTAATTTCTCAAAGCCGGTACTAAGTGATCTTCAACAAGCTTGGTCAAGAGAGTCTGGACGTATTTTTCAATCCGATGCCTACCATATGCTCCTGGATAGAAATGAACTTTTTATTCGTGAAAAGGAATTTATTTCACCCGATGAGGCTTTAATCACTTCCGAAACTTCAACTGTGGAGTGGAAACACTATTGTTTTCATGCCAATGTTTCTGCGGATCTAGCTATTGTCAAAGCGAGTGAGGTTGCAAAGCTGGATTATGATGTATTAGTTTTCCCGCTCACGATTCGATCATGGAAAGTTGGCGATAGCTTCTATCCTTTAGGTATGGAAGGGCGCAAGAAGTTGAGTGATTTTTTTATCAATAAGAAGATCAGCTTATTTGAAAAGGAAAATATCCCGATCGTGGTGAATGGAAATGGAGATATCCTTTGGGTAGCCAATTATCGCATGGACAATCGTTATAAAATTACCGCCAATACAAAAAAAGTCCTTACTTTAGTTTGCAGAACTGATTAGCAAGAAAAATTGTTGCTGCTAAAAATCATGGAAGGATCCTGAATGATACAAAATCCATAGAAGCAAAAATGATACTAATGAGGAGTTCAAATAGTAAGAGACAATGGTGCGAAGTCTCCAAATTAATAGCTAAATCTTAAGTAAATGAAAGAAGGTGTACTCTATTCGGAAAATCAATATCTAGGTCGTGACCGTGTTTGGATCAGCGTGCGTTTAGTGCTCGTACTTTTTTGTTTTACGGCATTTTATTTGAATTTAGACCATTTGATATCGAGCCAATTGTTCTTTATTGTAGGAGTGGGGATTATCATCACATCTATTGTCATGATGTATATGGTATTATTTCGTACGGAAGTATTTCAAGACCATATACTTATTAGTGGACTATGGTCTACTCGAGTCGTCAAGATCGATCTTGCCTCCATTACAAAAATAGAAAAGGCGCCTTACAGTACATTCTTTTTCAATAATCCTGTTTATAATCTGCACACTAAAGGAAAGATTAAATTTTTCGCTGGAGGCAAAAATGCTGTTTTTTTTAACGGATAAAGATGGTCTTACCTACGTGTTGGGTACACAGCGCCAGGAAGAGCTCTATCGAATTATTATGGAAACAAAAGCGCGATTAGGAAAGTCTTAAAATTTGTTAATAAATTCTTATCTGACATTTTAAAGACAACAGTTTATCGAGTTATTGGTTAAATTTGATAAAATAGCAACGGATTAACTATGGCATTTTTAAAATTTATACTTATTACATTCGCTGTTTACTTTGTAGTAAGATTTTTATTTAGATTATTTTTACCATTTGCAATGCGTAAAGCAGCTGAAAAGTTGATGAAAAAAGCGCAGCAGCAGGGTGGAGCATACGGTAGCCAAGGATCAGGCGGTACCTTTTATTATGAATTTAATGGTCAAGGGCAACAGGAAAATAAAAGGTCTCAGCCCGAAGGTAAGGTACATGTCGATTACATTCCACCGAAAGAAAGCCCTGAACGCAAAGGGACTGAAACCGCTGGTGAGTTTGTGGATTTTGAGGAAATAAAATAATTTTTAGCAATCCAAATAGCGTATCTTTGTGCTATGTGGCTGAAGCAACTTTCTGTTCTAAATTTCAAGAATTACTCGGAATCATCTTTGGAATTTCTCCCCGAGGTAAATGCGTTTACAGGGAATAATGGTGTTGGTAAAACCAATCTTTTGGATGCGATTCACTATTTATCACTCTGTAAAAGTTATTTCAATCCAATTGATTCGCAGCATATCAAATCAGGCAATGACTGGTTTATGGTACAGGGTGAATTTGATAAAGAATCCATTAGTGATTTCATTTCTTGTAGCCTTAAAAAGAATCAGAAAAAGCAATTTAAAAAAAATAAGAAGGATTACCCGCGACTGGCTGATCATATTGGCTTATTTCCTTTGGTCATGGTATCCCCAAACGATAGCATCATCGTCACAGATGGGAGTGAAGAGCGTAGAAAGTTTGTGGATAATGTGATTTCCCAAACAGATAATAAATATTTAGATACCCTGATTATTTATAATAAGTTTTTAGCCCAACGTAACAGTCTCCTTAAACAAGCACGTCAAACCAGTGTATTGGATCTTGGCCTAATCGAAATTCTCAATTTTCAACTTGAAGAAGTTGGAAATATTATTTTTCAAAAAAGAAGGTCTTTTATGGAGGAGTTTCAGCCGGAGTTTGACCGACACTATCAGTTCCTCACCGAGGATGCAGAGTCTGTTCAATTACACTATGAATCGCCTTTAATGACAGATTCTTTTCTAAATATTTTGGAGAAGAATTTGGAACGTGACCGTATGCTGGAACGCACAACGCAAGGAATACATAAAGATGATCTGATCTTTACCATTCACGGTGGAATGCCCTTAAAGAAGTTTGGTTCTCAGGGCCAACAAAAATCTTTTCTAATTGCCCTGAAGCTTGCACAATATTCTTATCTCCAGCAGAAAAAGGGTTTTAAGCCCCTACTTCTTTTGGATGACATCTTTGATAAACTTGATGATCGCCGTACACATAAATTGATGCAGATGGTTTCAGAAGATGATTTTGGACAGATTTTCCTGACAGATACGGATTCCGTGAGAATTCAGCGAATCTTTGACGAAATCAGCCGACCTGTTCGTATATTTGATATTGAAGGAGGACAAGTCAATGTATAAGAAGCAAACTAAAAAAAGCCTGGAATTCATTCGGTCAAGCGACGATATGACAATTAAGGAGGGGGTTGAGCGTCTTCTTGAGGCTTATAAACTACGAAGAAAATTTGATGAGACTTCGATCGCATCTGTTTGGCCTCAATTGATTGGTAAAGCTATCGCTAATCGCACACAGCAACTATATGTTCGTGATAAAAAATTGTTCGTACGTGTGGAGTCTGCTGTGATTAAGAATGAATTGGCGCTTATGCGAAGACAAATTTTAGGAAGGGTAAATGAATATGTAGGTCACGTCATTATTGAAGAAGTCGTGATTTTATAAAACCTCCTTTCATGTTAGATCAACTCTTTCAAGATTTTTTTCCTATTTCTGAGGCTAGTGCCTTAAAACTTTTCTCAAACTTCGAGCGTATTGAATTAAAACGAGGTGAATATCTGATCAAGGCGGGCGATTATTCTTCCAATCTGTTTGTGATAGAATCCGGATTAATCCGTCAATATGCTTGGTCAAAAAAAGGGGAGTTTACGCAATGGATAGGTACAAGGAATCATTTTGTGACAGATCTTGCTTCTTTCATTTTTGACAGGGCTTCCATATGGAATTTCCAATGCGTTAGCGATTGTACGGTATACCGTTTGTCAAAGTCCGATTACCAGCGAATGGAATCCGAAATTGTGGAATGGAATAAATTTGAGAAGGCTTTTTGGGCAAAATGCTTTTGTACCATGGAGCATCGAATCTCGGATTTTATTTGTCTAACAGCGGAAGAAAGATATGTCCAATACTTTGAACAACATAAATTATTATTCCAACAAGTTCCCCTTCAATATATCGCCTCCGTGTTGGGTATGAGCCCAGAAACCTTGAGTCGTATTCGAACAAAAATAAGTTCTTGATAAAAGTCAAGAGCGAGCTGCCTGTCTTTTTCTAGTTTTGTCCTGTAGCTGTTAACGAACAGCTTGCTTAATCGAACACGTAACCAAAATTTTGTGTATTTATACGGTTCATAATAAGCTTGGAATAGTTTGTTTGCAGTTGTAATAATTTTGAAATTAAGACGAAACTAGAATAGCATCACATACGCTTTATCGTTATTTGAACACAGGTGAAGAAGCCTGAGCTATTTTGTCGTTTCAGCGATAAAAAGTACAAAATGAAAAAGATTGAAACGAGTATTCTCATTGATGCGACAGCAGAAGAGGTTTGGCAGGTATTAAGTGAATTTAAGGCTTATTCCCAATGGAGCCCAACAATCAAGCAGTTTGAAAAACAACCGCTAGTCGGAAAACGCTGCAAAGTCCTTTTAGAACAACCAAACGGATTCAAGATCAAGATGAATCCAAAATTCCTGTCTATTGAACAGCATATCGAGCTGCGCTGGAAAGGAGATTTATTCTTTCCAGGTATTTTTGATGGCGAGCATTATTTTAGGTTGGAACAAGTGGGAGCTTCACAAGTTAGGTTTGTCCAAGGCGAATTTTTTTCTGGATTGTTGGTTCCTTTTCTGGGAAAACTACTGATAGAAACAAAGCGCGGATTTGAACTTTTCAACATAGCGATAAAAAGGCGAGTGGAGTATCGTTCTTAACTTTCCACAGCGATCTGTTAGTATAGTTTATTTATAAACACGATATTTAACGAATTTGTCGATGAATGTTATCTTATACACATTTTTATGTGTATAACCCCCTAGTTTTGCACATTTTGTTACTTTTTTGAATCTTTTCGGTTTGCATTATTAACAATTCGATGTTGATAAATGGCTACTTATGCACATTTTATGTTAATACCTATAGGTTGGTAATCTACTTATTAACATTTATTGTGTTAATAAGTGGATTGTTTTGTTGATAAGTATGGTGGTGGGAGTAGTTTATGCACAAATTACCAACAATGCTGCTGGCGGGAATTTTGCAAATAGGTTAATAAGGGGAGTTTCTATTGAAAGTTGGTTTTTATAGGAATTGCTCCAAATCACCTTTTCCTTCACGAATAACATCAAAAGTTCCTTCGGTAACATCGACCACGGTAGATGCGACATTATCGCCATAACCGCCATCTATAACAGCATCAACTAGATCTTCGTATTTTTCATGAATTAATTCGGGATCAGTAGAATATTCAATAATTTCATCTTCATCGTGAATGGAGGCTGTCACAATAGGGTTGCCTAATTGTTTGACAATTTCACGAACAATATTATTGTCTGGAACACGGATACCCACAGTCTTCTTTTTGGAACTTAGGAGCTTAGGTACTTTAGTTGTTGCATTAAAAATAAAAGTAAAAGGTCCGGGTAATGCTTTTTTTAATACCCGAAAAACGGAGGTATCGAAGGATTTTGTGTATTGCGAAATATCTGTTAAATCATAGCATATAAATGATAGATTAGCCTTTTCTGGTTTTAGCCCTCTAATTTCACATACTCGTTCTATGGCTTTTTGTTGCGTGATATCACAGCCAATACCATATACGGTGTCGGTAGGGTAGATGATTACACCACCACGTCGAAGAATATCAACCGCCTGTTCTATTGCCTTGGGGTTGGGATTGTCGTTATATATCTTAATTAGCATTTTCTATTTTTGTTAAGTACCTGAATTGGGTTTAATCTTAGTCCCTGTTTTAGGATGTCAATAGGGCGATGGTTATTATCTGCATTCAGATACGCTATATCTAAAAGAACAACAGCCAAAATATTTTGTTTTGGCTGTTGTTCTTTATATTAAAATTCTGCGTTTTTCGGCGTACGTGGGAATGGAATGACGTCGCGGATATTGGTCATTCCTGTCGTGAATAAAACGAGGCGTTCAAAACCTACGCCAAATCCAGAATGCGGTACCGATCCAAAACGGCGTGTATCCAAGAACCACTCCATTTCTTCTGCGGGAATACCAACTTCAGCCATACGATCAAGTAAACGATCAAGATTTTCTTCACGTTGCGAACCACCGACCATTTCACCAATACCTGGGAAAAGAATATCCATGGCACGTACGGTGTTTCTTCCTTGCGCATCCGGCTCATTTTGCTTCATATAGAAGGACTTGATTTCGCGTGGATAGTCTGTTAAGATAACAGGTTTCTTGAAGTGTTTTTCAACCAAATAGCGTTCGTGTTCCGATTGTAAATCAGCACCCCAATCATCAATTAAATATTTGAATTGTTTCTTTTGGTTTGGTTTGCTACGCTTTAATATTTCAACAGCATCGGTATAGGTAACGCGTTCAAAATCGTTTGTTAATACGAAGTTTAATTTCTCTATAAGATTTAATTCTGAGCGTTCTGCAGCAGGCTTAGATTTCTCTTCCTCCAACAAACGATTGGTTAAGAACTCAATTTCTTCTGGGCAGGTTTCCAAGGCATATTTAATCACATATTTCAGCAAAGCTTCGGCCAAGTCCATATTGTCCTCTAATTCATAGAAAGCCATTTCGGGTTCGATCATCCAAAATTCGGCTAAGTGGCGTGTTGTATTTGAGTTTTCCGCTCTAAATGTCGGACCGAACGTATAGATGTTTCCAAATGCCATGGCACCAAGCTCACCTTCCAATTGGCCCGATACCGTAAGGTTCGTCGATTTTCCAAAGAAGTCTTCCTTGAAATCGATATCTCCATTTTCTTTGCGTGGCGGGTTTTTTAAATCTAGGGTTGTAACCTGAAACATTTCTCCAGCACCTTCCGCATCCGAACCTGTGATAATTGGTGTATGCATGTAGACAAAGTCGTTTTCCTGAAAAAACTTGTGTACCGCAAATGCTAAAGCATTACGCACTTTGAATACAGCATTGAATGTTCCGGTACGGAAACGCAAATGCGCAATTTCACGTAAAAATTCTAAGCTATGCTTTTTGGGTTGTAATGGATATTTTTCGGGGTCAGAGTCGCCAATAATACTTACTTCAGTAGCTTTTACCTCAACTTTTTGCCCTTTACCCAATGATTCTATCAATTGACCTTTTACGCGAACTGCGGCTCCAGTGGTGATACGTTTTAAGATATCTTCAGGTGTATTTTCAAAATCGACAACTGCTTGAATATTATTGATTGACGAACCGTCATTGATTGCTATAAACTGATTGTTGCGGAAAGTTCTTACCCAACCTTTAACAACGACCTCTTTGCCAAATTCTGTGGCATTCAATAGTTCCTTTATTCTTGTGTGTTCCATCTTAATTTTTGGAGATTGACTTGTAAAAGATGCTTTGTTAAAAAAGCAATACAAAAATAAGCTATTCTGTTGGTTTATTGGTTATAAATGTTGATTTAATTCACTTAAAGATGGTTCGTTAACCTGCATAAGGAAAATATATTTTGAAATAAAGACAGGTGAAAACTCAAACATTGGGAAATGGCACACAGCTCGTTTTGCTATGGAATATAGGTTTGCTAAGAAGAGAACTTTTTGTTTGTGTGGCGAACGATACGAAGATTAGAAACAAAAAACGCGGACTAGTTATAGTCCGCGTTTTTGTTATGATGATTAAAGGAATTATCCTTTCAATACTTTCGTTACTAATTCAGCAGCTTCTTTCAATAAGATTGCAGAATAAACTTGTAAACCGGACTCATCAATTAATTTTTTCGCTTCTTCAGCATTCGTACCTTGAAGGCGAACGATGATTGGAACAGGGATGTTACCGATTTCGCTGTAAGCGTCAATTACACCTTGAGCAACACGGTCACAACGAACAATACCACCGAAGATATTAATTAAGATCGCTTTTACGTTAGGGTCCTTTAAAATGATATTGAAACCAGCTTTTACAGTTTCAGCATTTGCAGTACCACCTACGTCCAAGAAATTTGCAGGTTCACCACCAGCTAATTTGATGATATCCATTGTAGCCATTGCTAAACCAGCACCATTTACCATACAACCTACGTTACCATCTAATTTAACGTAGTTTAGGTTTGATTCACCAGCTTCAACTTCCGTTGGATCTTCCTCAGTTACGTCACGCATAGCAGCGTAATCTGGGTGACGATATAAAGCATTCTCATCAAGATTTACTTTCGCATCAACTGCTAAGATCTTGTCGTCTGAAGTTTTTAATACCGGATTGATCTCAAACATAGAAGAGTCTGTAGAATCGTATGCTTTGTAAAGAGCGGCAACAAATTTCACCATTTCTTTGTGTGCAGCACCAGAAAGACCAAGATTGAAAGCAATTTTACGTGCTTGGAATCCTTGTAAGCCTACTTTTGGATCGATTTCTTCTTTGAAAATCAAGTGTGGTGTTTTTTCCGCAACTTCTTCGATGTCCATACCACCTTCTGTAGAGTACATAACGATGTTACGTCCCTTAGCACGGTCTAATAATACAGACATGTAGAATTCTTTTGTTTCGCTCTCGCCAGGATAATAAACGTCTTGAGCTACCAAAACTTTGTTTACTTTTTTACCTTCAGGTCCAGTTTGAGGCGTTACTAATTGCATGCCAATGATGTCAGTTGCTCTTTGTTTGACTTCATCTAAGTTCTTAGCTAACTTGACACCACCACCTTTACCACGGCCACCAGCGTGAATTTGAGCTTTAACAACAACCCAATCAGAGTTGTAGTCTTCTTTCATTTTTTTGGCCGCTTCCACAGCTTGCTCTGGAGTATCTGCTACGATACCTTCCTGTACGCGCACACCAAAGCTCTTTAGTATTTGCTTTCCTTGATATTCGTGAATGTTCATTTGCAAAAATATTTGGCGTAAAAATATAATTTTTTGGGGGATAAGACAAGGGATAAGTTGCTCTTTTATCTATTTTTTGACATTTAGACAAAATAAAATGGCTGGAATAGAGAAATAACAGCTTATTTATTCAAACTCGTGGTATCGTAAATTTATTTATCTTTGTCCTATGATGTTACATGCCAAAGGAATTCACAAAGCTTATGGGTCATTACCAATTTTGAAAGGTGTTGATATCGCTGTTGAAAAAGGGGAAATCGTCAGTATTGTTGGTGCTTCAGGAGCTGGTAAAAGTACACTGTTGCACATCATTGGTACCTTGGATAAGCCTGATCAGGGTGCGGTTTTCATCAATTGTGTTGATGTTCAGAAATTGAATGCTAAAAAGCTCAGTGCTTTCCGAAATGAACATATTGGTTTTGTTTTTCAATTTCACCATTTGCTGCCTGAATTTACAGCCTTGGAAAACGTGTGTATTCCAGCTTTTATTCAAGGAAAGGGGAGGTCCGAGGCGGAAGCTAAAGCAAGAGAATTGCTTGAACTATTAGGGGTTTCTCATCGTATTGATCACAAGCCTGCTGAAATGTCCGGCGGAGAACAACAGCGTGTTTCTGTGGCTCGTGCTCTGATCAATGATCCTTCCATTATTTTGGCAGATGAACCTTCGGGTAATCTTGACTCAGAGAATGCAGCAGCTTTGCATCAGTTGTTTTTTGATCTTAGACATAAATTTCAGCAGACATTTATTATCGTTACCCATAATGAGGAACTTGCCCGAATTTCGGACCGAACAATACATATGCGCGATGGGTTAGTCGTGTAACAGTAATCCGGATTATAATTATATTTTTAATGAAGAAAATACTCATAACTTTCGGGACCAGACCTTTGGCGATGCGTATCGCTAAAAGACTTGGGGCTGATTTCGAAATATTATATGCAAGTTCAGAAGATATTCCCGAATTGCTTTTAGCCTCAGGGAAATATGCCAAAATTCCAAAAGGTCTTCTTCCTACTTTTGCACATGAGATACTCAAATTAAGTTTAGACCAACAGGTTGATTATGTGCTGCCTTTAGGTGGTTTTGAGCTGGAACCATTGGCTGCAGCCAAAGTTTTATTTGAGGAATATCAGATTTCAGTTCTTGCCCCTGATAAAGATCTGCTTGAAACTATTCCTGTTATGGAAAATCCGCCAGCTGATTTGCCTTATAGACTTCTGTCAAAGGGCAACGATTTATTGGACTCAGCGACTTTCGAAAGATCACTGGATGGATTGTTTGTCGCTTCGGATTCCGGGGAGGATTTAGCATTAATCTGTCTATCCAAATAGAATCTTATTTTTGTGGTTAGTGTCATTAAGGTTTTAACCCCGTTGACACAGCCCTTAAATTTTAAGCTTTTACATATCATTACATATCATGATGTTCCCAGAAGAAAAAAAGGTATATGTTTTTGAATTAGATGATGTTGTTTTTCCTAAAAAGGATTACTTACTTCAAGTATATTATCTTTTTGCTAATTTTATAGAATTTACAGAGACTGTTCCTGCTCAAGCTGATTTGGTTCAATTTATGAAAAATCACCTCGAGCATCAAGGTGAGAATTTATTGTTTGAACATGCGCAGCAAACCTTTGGATTTGATCAAAAATATAAGGAGAATTTTGAGCGGCTTCATGTCAATGCAATTTTGCCGCTACGGTTACATTTGTTTGATCATATTACTACGCTGTTTAGGCAGTTAAAAGCCGCAGATAAACATGTTTGTATTTTGACGAAAGGAAATCCGCTAGAACAACTCAATAAAGTCAAATTTGTGGATTGGGGTGAATATGGGGATGCTGTAAAAGTTTACTTTAAGGATGAACTTGTTTTTAGGGGAATTGATCCATTGGAGTTCCTCGCCAATGAGTTTACGGTGGACACGACCGCAATTCAATTTGTAGACTAAGTTTACAGTCAGTATCTTTGTTGAATCTACCAACAATAATTGTTATTAAAGTCGTTGTCGATATTGTTGAGAAAAAATTATGATTAGGGATATAAAAGCCCTATTTTTATATAAAGCCCTTGGATTTATGAATAAAGTGAACAAGCCTGCCACGATTAAAGAAATTGCCAAGAAGCTGAAAATCAGTCCTTCGACAGTTTCTAGAGCATTGAATGATCATCCTAGTATTGGATTGGTGACAACAATGCGCGTAAAAAAAAATGGCCGAAGAATTGAATTATGAACCCAATCAAACGGCTATATTCTTCAAGCAGCGTAAAACATTTACGATTGCTGTTATCTTACCGAGTTTGTCTGAACCGTTTTTTTCTTTCGCCATCAGCGAAATTGAAAATGTTGCATCAGAACACCGATATACTGTGCTGATGGGACAATCACTGGATGACCCCGAGCGTGAAGAGCAGATCTTAAAAACATTTAAAAACCATCGTGTCGATGGGATTTTGATGTCTATAGGTAAAAAGACGACCAATTTAGAATTCATTGAGAAATTGGAAGCGTCTGGTATCCCGATTGTCTTCTTTGACTGTGTGCCTAGTTTACCCAATATCAATAAAGTACAAAGCGATCTTTCTACGGGTATGAACGAAGCTGTGGATGCTTTCGTAGCGCGTGGACATAAAATTATTGCCCTTGTAAATGGGCCGAAAACCTTGCCGGCTAGTGAAGATCGAAAAGTAGCTTATCTATCCGCCATGAAAAGGAATGGTATGGATATTCTAGAAAAGAATATCATCGAAACAGACCTGAGTACGGAAGGAAATGAAAAGGCTATGGATAGTATATTTGCGATGTCTGAGCGACCTTCTGCAATTATATCTTTTAATGACTTTGTTACACTTGATTTGATGAAAGCGGCCAGACAGAAGGGGCTTGTCTTAAATCAAGATATTTTCTTTATTAGTTATGCCAACTATCCGTTATGGCAATATATGGAAAATCCGCCAATGGGACGCATAGAGCAATTTCCGGGAATGCAAGCGCGTAAAGCGGCTGAAATTTTATTTGAACGCATTGACAACACCGAAATTGTCGATCAACAGATCGTCTTTAAGTCGCGATTGGTTATGTAATCGCTATTAACCATTCGATCATAAAACTAAAAAGGGGAAAATCGTTAGATTTTCCCCTTTTTAGTTTTTTTGTTTTACTACTACAAGTGGATCACTTCACCGTAAGCATCAGCACAAGCTTCCATAATCGCTTCACTCATTGTTGGGTGAGGATGGATGGTTTTAATCATTTCATGACCTGTCGTTTCCAGTTTGCGGGCAACAACAACTTCTGCAATCATTTCTGTAACATTGGCTCCGATAAGGTGTGCGCCTAGGAACTCACCATATTTAGCATCAAAGATAACTTTAACAAAGCCATCTTTCGCACCAGCAGCTGAAGCTTTTCCTGAAGCTGAGAATGGGAATTTACCAACTTTAATTTCATACCCGGCTTCTTTTGCCGCTTTTTCGGTATAACCTACAGAAGCAATTTCTGGGGAACAATATGTACAGCCAGGGATATTATTGTAGTCAATAGGTTCAACATGTAGACCTTTGATTTTTTCAACACAAGTGATTCCTTCTGCTGAGGCAACGTGAGCCAAGGCTTGGCCTTTAACAATGTCACCGATCGCATATACACCTTCGATGTTTGTTTTGTAGAAATCATCTACAACAACACGGCCGCGATCAGTTTTTACACCAACCTCTTCCAAGCCAATATTTTCGATATTTGGAGCGATACCAACAGCCGATAATACAATCTCTGCTTCGATAACTTCAATACCTTTTTCTGTTTTGATAGAAACTTTGCTCAACTCACCTGTTGTGTCAACGGATTGAACTTCAGATTTCGTTAAGATGGTGATACCTTGTTTCTTTAAGCTTTTCTCTAATTGTTTTGAAATTTCTTCATCTTCAACAGGAACGATTCTATCCATAAATTCTACGATAGTTACTTTTGTTCCGATTGCATTATAGAAATAAGCGAACTCAACACCGATAGCACCTGAGCCAACAACAACTAAAGATTTTGGTTGTTTAGGAAGTGTCATTGCTTGACGGTAGCCGATGATTTTTTTACCATCTTGAGGTAAATTAGGCAATTCACGTGAACGTGCACCAGTCGCTAGGATGGTATGTTTTGCCGAATATTCTTTAGTAGAACCGTCTGCTCCTTTTACATCGATTTTACCACCTTTTTTAATTTTTGCAGTTCCATTGATGACGTCGATTTTATTCTTTTTCATCAAGAACTGAATACCTTTACTCATTCCTTCAGCAACCCCGCGACTTCTTTTGACAATAGCGTCAAAATCAGCCTCACCACCTTGAACATTGATGCCGTAATCAGCGGCATGGTTTAAATATTCAAATACCTGAGCACTTTTCAATAATGCTTTTGTAGGGATACAGCCCCAGTTTAGACAGATTCCGCCTAATGATTCGCGTTCAATAATCGCTGTTTTGAACCCTAACTGAGCGGCTCTAATGGCAGCAACATACCCGCCTGGACCACTACCGATTACAATGATGTCGTAATTCATATAAATAAATATTCTGTAGTTGAGTGTTATAGCTTCAAATGACAAAATCTGTGAAGCATATATTCATTCAAAAGTACGCATTTTTTCTGATGAATATGAACTATTTATTGTAAAATTGGCGGTTTCTGATAAAACACTGTCGCTGTTTCTAGCAGAATGTCACATCCTGGTCAAAGGGGGAAAAATAATAGTTAAAGCGTTTTTAGAGTCTTATTTTTGAAGTTCACAATACACAGTTTATCATTATGTTAAGAATATTCAGACAGATCGCCCTGTGGGAAGCAATCTCCACCATTTGCTTGTTTTTTATTGCCATGCCGTTGAAATATTTCGCGGGAATCCCCGAAGCAGTCAAAATAGCCGGTTCCATTCATGGCTTCTTTGTCGTTATCTTCGTCGTTATGCTGATCATGTCAACTGTAGAATACAAGTGGCCTATATTAAAGGCGGTGAAATATTTCTTGGCTTCTTTAATCCCTATTTTTGGCTTTTGGGTGGAATTGGATCTTAAAAAAGAAATTGAAGGAAAGAGACAGAAATCATAGTTTGTTTAAAAAATACAAATGCATAAATTTTTACAAAGGGTTAGGTAGGGGGGAGATACCAAATTAATAAAGACAGGGGAGATGTTTAATCATCTCTACCTGTCTTCTCAATCCCCATATACGCATAGGTAATGCTATCTTTTCCATGAGGAGCTGGATTACCATCTTCATCCAAGTTTACAAAGACCAATTTATCGATCGATAGAATTGTTTTCCTGGATATTTTATTGCGTACCTCGCAGCGCATCGTTAAAGATGTTGTTCCAAAATTGATCGCTTCAATACCCAGTTCGAGAATATCGCCTTGCTTGGCTGAGCTTACAAAGTTTATTTCTGAAATAAATTTCGTAACCACTTTGGGATTTCCTAATTGAACGATAGCATAGATGACTGCTTCTTCATCAATCCATCGCAGTAGTGTTCCTCCAAATAATGTTCCATTGGGATTTAGGTCTTCGGGTTTGACCCATTTTCTTGTATAAAAATTCATCGTGTATAGGTATTTATGACAAAGGGGAAAAGTTTCCTTTTCCCCTTGAGTATTCGATATTTATCGCCTAAGCGTGTATTGCTCTGTTTGCTGTAGCTGCTAGCGCCGCCTCTTTGATTGCTTCAGTATAGGTTGGGTGTGCATGGCAAATACGTGCGATATCCTCTGCAGATGCACGGTATTCCATAGCTACGGTTGCCTCACCAATCATATCTGCTGCACGAGGACCAATCATATGTACACCTAATACTTCGTCAGTTGTCGCGTCTGCCAGTACTTTTACAAAACCATCCGTGTCACCAGATGCTTTTGCACGACCAGAAGCTTTGAAAGAGAATGATCCAGCTTTGTATTTCACACCTGCCTCTTTAAGTTGCTCTTCAGTCTTTCCAACAGAAGCAACTTCAGGCCAAGTATAAACAACACCTGGAATCAAATTATAATCAATATGTGGTTTTTGACCTGCAATATATTCTGCAACATATACACCTTCGTCCTCAGCTTTGTGTGCCAACATTGCTCCAGTGATCACATCACCAATTGCAAATACACCTTGTACAGCTGTTTCCAAATGGGCATTAACAGGGATTTTCTTGCCTCTTTCTTCTACTGTGATGCCGATATTTTCTAATCCTAAGCCTTCAGAATATGCGGTACGACCAACCGCTACGATACAATAATCGCCTTCTAAAGTGACTTCTTGTCCTTTCGGATCTTCAGCGGTTACTTTTACAACTTTACCTTTCGCGGAAGCTCCAGTTACTTTATGACCTAAATAGAACTCCATGCCCAATGATTTTTTCAAAACACGTTGTAGTTCTTTTCCTAAGCCACCATCCATTGTACCGATGATAGATTTTGCAAATTCAACAACAGAAACTTTTGAACCCAAACGAGCATAAACAGAACCTAGTTCCAAACCTATAACACCACCACCAATGACAATAAGGTGTTTTGGAATCTCTTTTAGGTTAAGTGCTTCGGTTGAGGTAATGATTCTTTTTTTATCAACAGGTAGGAAAGGCAATGAAGTCGGTTTCGATCCCGTTGCGATAATTACATTTTTACCAGTGATCTGTTCTGTAGAACCATCTGCTTTCGTTATTTTGATGGTGTTTTTGTCCACAAATGAACCCACACCCTGAAAACTGTCAATTTTATTCTTCTTAAATAAGAAGGTAATACCTGCAGTATTTTGGGCAATGACATCGTCTTTACGAGCAATCATCTTTGCCATGTCTACTTTCAGATCTTTCAAGCTGATGCCAAATGCATCAAAATTGTGCGCAGCATTGTGGTAATGCTCCGAAGAATCTAAAAGCGCTTTTGAAGGAATACATCCAACGTTAAGACAAGTACCACCAAATGTGCTATATTTTTCAATAACAGCTGTTTTTAATCCTAATTGGGCACAACGGATAGCTCCTACATATCCGCCTGGACCACTTCCGATTACAATTACGTCGTATTGCATTGATTACGTTTTATTTTTTTGTACCACAAATTTAATGATTATTAATGGGATAGGAAATCAAAACTTACGATTTGTGACCAAAGATCCTTACTTTACATTTTTTTGATAAAAGAATGGAAATTATGCACCTCGGGGAACAATGAATCGGTGTTAGTGGGGGTATAAAATTGAAAAAAGGATATTCATAGTTTGAATATCCTTTTTTACTTATTAGTTATTCTGCAACAATTTTTCCTTGCATGACACCATAGTGACCAGGGAAGCTACAAATAAACGTATAAACTCCTTTTTCAAGAGTAAAAGTGATTTTATCAGTTTCTCCAGGTCCCAATAATTTTGTGTGGGAAACAATTGAAGATAAAGCTGATTTTGGAATATATTCGTCTGCAGCAGCTGCAGCAGCCTCAGCACCAAAAGTTGGAAGGTCAACACCTGGTTTTAGGATAACTACGTTATGTCCCATGGACTCTTTTGGCATAGTACCGGCATTTTTGAAAGATAATTCTACTGGCTCACCCGCTTTTACACGGAATAAATCCTTATTATATTTCATTTGATCGTTACCTTCTAAAGATAAGCTGTTGGAAATAGCCACGTTTTCAATTCCAGGCACTGTTTCTGTTGCTTGGCTTTCTGTTGAAGTTGTCGCTTCTGTACTAGTTGATTTTTCAGACTTGTCACTGTTTCCACCACAAGATGCAATTGATAAAGCAACTGCAACTGCTGGTATCATAAAAAGTTTTTTCATTTGAATGATTGTTTGTTTATCTTTTATTTATTGTAGGCATTTCCGCAGCCTTTAGCGGTTTAGTGATGAAGTTATGACGAACGTAATTCCTTTCTGGATGCGCGTTCATGAGAAATAACATCAAAACATCTTGATTATGTTCTAAAATTAATGATTTCATTGATAAATTGAAACTATCATTTCAATTTTGACAATAAAGTATCAATTGTTTTATATAATTTGATAGGATCGAATGGCTTTCCGACAACTTCATTGGCTCCGGCATCGAGCGCTTCCTGTTGTTCGGCTTGGAGCACAGAGGCTGAAATGGAAATAATCGGCATGTTTGCGATTGTCGGATTCGTGTTTCGACGTATTTCCTTGATCGCTTCAAAACCACTCATGAGCGGCATATGGGCATCCATAAACACCAGGTCGATTTTTTTCTTATTGATTTCTTCTAGTGCGATGAGTCCATTCGTTGCCAAAGTAATTTCGCAATTCCAGCTCTTCAGGATATTTGCCAGCATAAAGCTGTTTAATTCATTGTCCTCAGCAATGAGAACCATCGGGAAGTTGAACTTCGGCAATTCCGTATAGAGTACCTGCGTTTCTTTTTCTACGGGTTTATCTTTGATTTTGTCGAAAGTACATTCAAAAGAGAAAATACTCCCTTTACCATATTCACTCGATGCAAAAACCCGACCGTTGAGCAGCGCAGCAATACGTTTTACAATTGCGAGGCCCAATCCTGTACCGCCAAATTTTTTGGTGATACTATCTTCTCCCTGTTCAAACGCAATAAATATTTTTTCCAGGGCGTCTTCTACAATGCCGATCCCTGTGTCTATAACCTGAAACCGTAAACAGATACTATGGTTATCCTCTGTTAGAAGCTGAATTTTTAATACAACAGAACCTTCCAAGGTGAATTTGAAACTATTGGAGATAAAGTTGGTCAATATTTGTTTCAACCGTAGTGGATCTGTCAGAAAATAACTTGTGATCCGATCGTCTACATCAATTGAAAAATTCAACCCTTTGTAGTTGGCTTTATCAATAAAGAGATTGTTTAGATCATCTGTAATATCTTGCACTGATGTCGACTCCATATTAAGTTTCATCATGCCCGAGTCAACTTTTGAAAGATCCAATATGTCGTTGATAATGGTCAATAGATTTTGAGAGGCAGAGTCCAGTTTATTGATCCAGTTTTCTTGCTCTAAAGTGAGCTGGGAGTTTTTTAACATCTGTGTAATGCCCATGATACCATTAATAGGTGTACGAATCTCATGACTCATATTGGCTAAAAAGGTTTCTTTCGACTTTCTGGCAAGATCTGCCTCTTCTTTAGCTTTGAGAATGGCCTGTTTTGATTCTTCTAAGGCAATGTTTTTCTCTTTAATTTCCTGCTGTATCAGTAATTGCTGAACAAAAGATTTTACTTTTGCGATGGTCGCTTCGGGGTTCAGCGGTTTATATAGATAATCCACAGCTCCGCTATTAAGTCCCTGAATGAGGTATTTGTCTTCTTTTGAAATCGCTGTTACCATAATCGGGATAATATGGTTTGTTTTCGGATTCTTCTTTAGGAAGGAAACAAATTCAAAACCATTGATTTCTGGCATCTGTACATCAACGAGCGCTAAGTCAATATCCTCTTTCCAGCAGATTTTTAAAGCTTCGTTGGGATCTGTGCTCGTCACTATATTTATATTTTCGATATCCTCCAGCAGTGCTGTAAGACTGATAATATTTTCAATTTTATCATCGACAATCAATATATTTATCTTCTTCATTATAGCAAATCTAAATACAATTTTAAGTCAATTGCTTGATGTAATCTTTTATTTCTTGAATGCTCAAAATGCGTTCCTGTGCATCGAGTTGAATAGCTGCTTCGGGCATGATGGGAACTTCAGCCGTCGCAGGGTCTTGTACAAAAGTCGTCCCGCCGTACCGTTTTATCATTAATAATCCCTGTGCACCATCCTGATTTGCTCCAGAGAATAAGATAGCGGTACAATTTTCTTTATATATTTCGGCTACAGATTCGAAAGTTACATCAATTGATGGTCTTGAGTATTGAACAGGTTCCGAGATATCCAAAGAAAAGCTATAGTCTGGTTCAACTAAAAGATGATAGCCAGCAGGGGCAAAATAAATGGTCCCATTTTCTATCGCTTCCTTATCATCTGCAGTTTTTATTTTTTGAACAAGCGCTTTGGAAAGCGTGTCCTCAATACTAGAAGCATATTTAGGGTTTCTGTGTACAATGACAATAACGGGTATGCGGATTGGTCGTTCCAATGACTTTAATAGATTTAGAATGACACTAAACCCACCGGCAGACCCCGCTAACAAAAGAATTTTCCTTTCCATCACCTACTAACCAATTTTTTGGTAAATATTCTGTTTTTTGTTTACGACCTTAAATTTAGCAGCGTCTTTATAGTTGATTAAAGATTCTTTCGCTCCCAAACATAAGAAGCCCAGATGGCATAGTGAATGATAGAATAAATCCAGGACTTGATTTTGCAGTTCAGTATCAAAATAGATCAATACATTACGGCAGGTAATCAGTTGAAATTCATTAAAAACGCCATCGGACACCAAGCTATGCATAGAGAAAAGGACATTTTTTTTTCAGACTATTATTAATGGTAGCTGCGTTGTACATCGCTGTATAATAATCCGACAGTGAGTTTTTTGGTTCTGTTTTAATAAAATTTTCCGAGTATTCTTTAACTTTCGCGAGGGAATAGATGCCGCGTTTTGCCTTTTCTAACACTTTGCCGTTAATGTCGGTACCATAAATAAATGCACGTTGGTAAAGATTTGCTTCTTCTAACAATATGGCCAGCGAATAAACTTCTTCGCCAGTAGAACAACCGGCACTCCACAGTTTTATATGTGGATAAGTTGCGAGATAGGGAAATACATCCGTTTTTACAGCTTTATAAAAATCAGGATCCCTAAACATTTCAGTTACATTCACTGTAATTTCCTGTAGGAAATAGGTGCTGAATCCGGGCTGATTAATCAAATTGGACTTTAGCTCCTGTAGATTGAGCTTGTTAAGTTCCATTATTCTAGTCACACGTCTTTTTAAGGAAGCTCTTGTATAACCGGATACATCATAGCCGTGGAGATTTTTGACTATATCAATAACTTCTTCCAACTCTTCAAAACTTATCATTGCTACTATTTTATCGGTTAACTCAGCCATACGCGCATCAGAGATATTAATTTGTCAACATCAACCGGTTTACTAATATAATCGTTTGCTCCAACAGCAATTGTTTTTTCTCTATCACCTTTCATTGCTTTCGCTGTCACAGCAATAATAGGAAGGTTTGCAAATTTCTTGTTTGCCCTTATTTTTTCAATAGCCTCATAACCATCCATGACGGGCATCATGATATCCATTAAAACAAGGTCAATCTGTTTATTTCGTTCAAGAATATCTAAAGCTTCCTGGCCATTGTTGGCAATTTCAATGTTCATATCATAGCTTTCAAATGCGGTACTAAGGGCAAAAATATTCCGCATATCGTCATCTGCGAGTAATACTGTTTTTGAAGCTAAATTGTTCTCAGCAATTACAGAGGATCCTGAGTGATTGAACATCGTGTATTCGTGCTTATTGCTGCGAATTTTATTTAAGAATAAATTAACTTCATCAATCAGACGATTATTTGATTTAGCAGATTTAAGGACCATCGCCTGGCTGTGATGCAAAATTTCGGAAGTCTGCTCTGTAGTGAGTTCCATTGCCGTATTGATGATAATGGGTAAATCCTTAAATTGAGTGTTTGATTTGATTTCATTCAGGAGTTCAATGCCTGATTTGTCAGGGAGATTCAGGTCCATAATGATGCAGTCAAACAATTTCTCTTGATCTAATAAATCGAGCGCCTGTCTCGCATTGAAAGCCTGAAATATCTGAATATGCTGTTCTTCTAAAGATTGTTTGATAAAATCGCTTTGGATTTCCTGATCTTCCACCAGCAGAATTTTTTTCAATGGATGACTAGTCGATGCTTTTATTTTTAAGAATGTTTCAGCCAAAGATTCTTCTGACACGGGTTTAGCCATAAATCCGATGGCTCCGGCAGAAATAGGTTCATCATGTAAAAATGTTCCTGCCGACATCATGTGTACGGGAATCTCCTTGGTGCTGTCAATTTTTTTGAGGTTACGAAGAACTTCCCAACCATCCATTTTAGGCAACATAATATCTAAGATAATTGCGGCAGGTCGTAAATTTTGTGCTTTTTGTAAACCATCTTGCCCATCATAGCTGATGTAAACATCGTAGCCGTTTTGTTCGGCGTAGTCTTTTAGAATATCTGCAAAAATAAAATCATCCTCAATAATCAGAAGTTTATTGTGTTTTCCATCGTTGTCGATCGACTTCGTTTTTTCGACTATAGGATTTTCCTTCGGAATTTGCGTTGGTGGATTACTTTCTTTTTCGACAGATGTTACTTTCGGGACTGAAATTTGAATCTCCTGTTCTAGCGGGATACTGAAGGTGAAAATACTACCTTCACCAACCTTACTGGATAAGGTTATTTTCCCTTTTAATAAGCTAGCAATTTCGCGGCATATCGATAAGCCTAAACCAGTGCCACCATATTTACGACTCGTTGAGCCATCTTCCTGTTTAAAAGCATCAAAAATTAGCTCTTGTTTTTCTGGAGCAATGCCAATACCGTTATCTTTTACCGTAAAAAGAAGATTTTCAGCTTCAGCTTCTATCGCTAAAGAGACTTCGCCCTTTTCACCTGTAAACTTGAAGGCATTCGATAATAAATTCTTGAGGACTTGTTGTATACGATGTTCATCACCGATGAATTCCTGCGGTGCATTTACATTGACATCGAGTAGGAAGTCAATATTTTTCGACGCTGCGGTATCATTGAAAAAATCTTTAATATAATTGACAAGATAGTTTGTGTTGATACGTTCTTTTTGGACTTCAACTTTACCGGATTCAATTTTTGCCAGATCCAACAATTCGTTAATTAAATGAAGGAGATCTGAGCCGGCACTGTGAATGACAGAAGCATATTTTATTTGATCCTCACTGAGGTTTTTCTTTTTGTTATCCTGAAGTAATTTGGCAAGAATGAGAATACTATTAAGTGGTGTCCGCAGTTCATGGCTCATATTGGCCATAAATTCAGATTTATATTTGCTGGACAGCTCTACTTCCTCTATTTTTTGGGCTATGGCCTGGCGGGCTTTTTCTAGATCTTCATTTTGTGCAAAGAGCAATTTAGCCTTCTCGTCCAGCTCGTTATTGGTTTGGATAAGTTCTTCCTGCTGTACTCTAAGCTCTTCCTCAGAAGCCTCCAACAAATGGGTCTTGTGGATTAACTCCTCATTGGTTGTTCTCAATTCCTCCTGTTGCGTCTCTAATTCCTCGGTTTGTTGTTGAAGTTCCTCATAAAGATCGGCAAGCTTTCCATGAGTTTGGGCTACTTTGATAATAACGGCAATGTTATCTTTTGCTTTATCCAGGAAGTTAAATCGTAGTTGCTCGTCTTTCTCATTGACAATGGGGCAACAGATTTCCATGACACCGACACAATGGCTTTCATAAGAGAAGGGAACAATATAAATCTCAGCGTCTAAGTGATCGGATAACGAGGTTTCTAAGATAAGATGCTTGTGGTCAATATCTTTTATTTTAACGACTTCATGATTGTTTGCAACTTCGCCCAAAATGCCATCGTTTTCCTTAAACGTTCGTTTGATATACTGTGTGGAGGAAATACCAATTTTGTGGCAAAGCTGATACTCCTGATAGTTATCATCGAAAATGTAAATCGTCCCACCTAATGCTTTTGTCGTGGAAGCAATAGCATGTAGGCTTATTTCGGCAATTTTCTTGTCTGTATAGTCACCGCGTAATTGTTCGTCGATGCCATTAATCGCATTCAAAATCCAGTTATCACTGTTGGTCTGTTCTTGCAATAGTTGGAGACTTTTATTGGATTCTTGTTGACTTTTCACTGTAGACCTCAGAAATCTAGAGATCGAGGAAATTTTAGCGAGAATATAGAAGAACCCACTTAAGCCAATGGCGATGAAAAGGTAAGTAATGTACTGGGCCAGTTGCAGTTCATTTCTAGATTTTTCTAAGAGTCTTGCCCGTTGGTCTAATAGATCTCTCGACATGAGATCGATCTGATTTAATATCGAGGCCTTTCGTTCGTGAATATTATGGGATATGGATTGAGTTTCCTTTGTGTGATCGATATCCTGCTCAAAGTCGTAAAATGCAACGATATCTTTGCGGATGTTTTCAGTGCTGTTTGGCTGAACATGATAGAAATCATCTTTCAAACTTAAAGATCGCAACAGTTCGTCCATTTTTTTAAATTCCATTTTATAAGGAATAAATAGTGAAGCGTCTTTCTTATTCAGGTAATCAAGTTTGATGTCATTTACTTCGTCTACACTTGATTTGATTTCATTAATAATATTGAATCTATTTTCGGCAACACGAACAATACTTCGCTCGTTATTTAAATTATGATGCAGCGATATGAAAAAATATAGGGCTGAAAGGAAGATAAGCGAAAAAGAAATTATCACTCCTATGGTAATTTGCTTTCTATAATTTTTTCGATTCATGTTAGAATGAGTTTATCGTTTACTTTTCTGTAGGTATTGTGTTTCGATGGTACCTGGGGAAAAAGATATATGTAAAATAACAAAAAAACTTGCTATTCCTAAAATAATCAAAAGTCAGCATAGAAGCAAACCTATAAACAGTCAAGGGGCATTCCAAAATAATCGATTACCGCGCAATAGCGATTTTTTGTTACGTAAGCGTAGCTCATACCATTTTTTGTCTTTTAATTCTGAGTTGCAGCAAGTAGGGATCAAGCAGTGATCAAATTAGGTCTTTTAACAGTACTTGTTCAGTGTTTGTTCAGTGCTCGTTCAGTGATTGTTCAGTGATCACTCAGTGTAGACTGAATAAGCAGTGACTGATCACTGTCTAAAAATTGATTGAAAATTGTTCTTAGCTATATGTTGGTAGGGAGATAGTTCAGTCAAGTTTATTAAATAGAAGAAGAAAAAATGCTTATAAAAACAAAACCCTGATGATGGGCACCAGGGTTCGTTACTAACCAATTATAAACCTAAATTATGAAAAGACTCTTTAAGGGCTTCTAAACTAAATTAGTTGCCGTGTTGTGCCGTGAAAACTAAAAATGATTGTTTTTTAAAATCTTATGCAAGCTTCAAGTAAATAACTCTTCTGACTGCTTGCTGTTAGTGTTTCATAGCGAGATAACCTTTAATTATCTTCTACAAAGATACGGTAAATATACAGTAGCATCCAAATATTTTTGAGAATAAGTTGCTAATACAACTATGTTGTGACACACAAATGATATTTTGGCTTAACTGAATAATTATCTGACAGCCCTGTCAATTAGATCAGTATCGCTACACGAATTATTACTCGAAATGCCTTACTTTTACAAAAATAAATTTTTATGGTATTGACCGAATTTAAATCGATAAGAGCATTTGTATTGGATGTAGATGGTGTATTGACTGATGGTACTGTACAAGTTAATGAAGAAGGGCATCAGTTACGTACATTTAATATAAAAGATGGCTATGCTATGCAGTTGGCGATCAAGAAAGGCTATCCTATTTTTATTATCACAGGAGGAGGTTCGAAGGGGGTCGAGCAGCGGATGAAAGGTTTGGGAATCAAAGAAGTGTATTCAAAAGTTAGTGACAAACTGTCTAAAATGAAAGAACTTGCTTATGATTACAAGCTTGAATTAAATCAGTTGATGTACATCGGTGACGATATCCCTGATTTTAGCTGCATGAAGTCTGTTGGCGTAGCTGTTTCTCCGGCAGATGCAGTAGAAGAGATCAAGAAAATTTCACATTATGTGTCTAGCTTTTGTGGCGGAAAGGGAGTTGTGCGTGAATTGATCGAAAAGGTCATGAAAGTACAAGGCAATTGGTATGAGGATGAAACAGTAAAAAGTATATAAGGATGTTGAAAAATCTAAAAAATAGAACAATTATATTAGGGTCTCAATCTCCACGGAGAAAACAGCTGTTAACAGGGCTTGGGCTGACATTTGAAGTCGACGTTCGGGAAACGGCAGAATACGTGGATCCGAATTTATCCGCTGCAGAGGTCGTTCGCCAAATCGCTATTTGTAAAGCGGAGGCATTTGGGGATAAAGACGATTGTTTGGTTATCTGTGCCGATACTATTGTCGTATCGGATAAGGGCGAAATATTAGGTAAACCCAAAGATGAACAGGAAGCCAGAGCAACACTAACAAACTTGTCTGGTAAGAAACATTTGGTGTTGACTGCCGTAGCGATCTCATGGGAGGGTAAGATTAGCACTTTCGTCGAAACGACAACTGTTTATTTTTACGAATTAGATGCGGATGAAATCGATCATTATGTTACTAAATTTTCACCATTAGATAAAGCGGGTTCTTATGGAATACAGGAATGGATCGGCTTAATCGCCGTAAAAAAAATAGAGGGAGAATATAATAATGTGGTCGGATTGCCAACGGCAAAGCTTTATCAAGAATTGAAAAAGTTAATGTAAAAAAAGCGGCAAAAGCCGCTTTTTTATTATTCATTGATTTTTTAGCTGAGCTATTATTTGATGAAATAACGAACCCCAGTGTAGAACATGCGTCCTGTTAATGGTCCCCAAAGCATTGAAGTGTCAAAATAGTTTCCAAAGGGTTGATCCGCTGCAAGTATTGGCATATTTTGGAAATAATTAGACAGATTTTCTCCGCCCACATATACAGTGAAGTTTTTCTCTTTCCCAAAAGTTTTGCTAATCTGCGCATTCATGGTCGCATAAGCTTTTGATGCTGTAGGCATTTGATATTCAACGGGGTTCTCTGCTGTTGACGGAATGCGTTTTTGTCCAACAACATTCAACGTATAGTCTACACTCCAGCCAGAATGGTGATTATAAGCTAGGTTTACAAAACCACGGTGTTTGGCCAATAGCGGTTTGGTCTTTCTGCCACTTTGAAAATCAGTTTGGACATCAAGTAAGCGATAGGCCAATCTCGTTTCAAAATGTGGTGCTGGCATAAAGCGAAATTCTGTTTGCAAGCTATTGGAGAAAGACTTCCCATTCAAATTGTAAAAATTGATCTCTCGGGGATTTTCGTAATCGACCACGACCTGATTAGAGAAGCTGTTGTGGAAAAATTCAACGGATGCCGAAGCCTCACGTCCAAAGATCCGCATACTTTGGTCTATCGCTATTCCGCTATTCCAGGAGACTTCAGGTTGTAGGCCATAAGCTTTATCGTATATATTAGGCGATTGAATAACCAATTTTCTACTACTTGCCAAGACGGCCGTATTTTCTGCAAATATATTTGCTGTACGTTGACCTCTTCCTGAGCTAGCTCGAACCGTTGTTCCCGAAATCGGTGCATAACGTAAATGGATGCGTGGTGTTGTAAACCAACCGTACAGGGAATTATAGTCTTGGCGGAGACCGATAATGGCATCAAATTTTTCTGATGGACTATAGGTATATTCTGCAAATGCTCCCGAAACCACTTCTTTCCTTTTGAAGTTTTGATCTTTTAAATACCACTCATTGTAATTGTCATAATTAATCGAGGCACCAACGCGATACTTGTGAGCGACAGTGCCGATAATATCTTGAAATAAGAGGTTAGCATATCCATTTTGTTGGTCTGAATTGTAGTTATTGAGCCCAAAATAGCTTTTTTGATTGTAATTCGACCCTGCAAGCTGGAGACCTATGCTGCGGTGCTTATTTTCGGGGAACACATAACCAATTTTAGCGAAACCTTCTACACGTTCAATATCAAACCCTAAACCATAGCGATTCGTTGTACCCTTATCTGTCTTTTCGTTAAAATCAATCTGCCCGCCTGTACGGTCGTCATTGAGATATTTTACCCCAAATTGTACCATAAGTCCTTTCCCATTTTCATAAAACCAACGGTTGACCCCAGAGAATAGATTGCCAACGGGTATATCTCTAAATCCGTTGTGACTAAAGTTCATGGATTTATTGTACATGAAATTGTCGTGCAATAGAACTGCAGTGGACCAATGCTGACCAATTTTTTGTGAAAGATTTAAGTTGACATCTGTGCGTCCCATGTTGTTCGCATAGGCATTAAAAAACAATCTTTCTGAATTTTGGGGTTTTTTCAATTCGACGTTGATCTGTCCGGCCATGTTTTCGAAACCGTTGGCTACGGAACCGATACCTTTCGCGATTTGAATTGATTCAATCCATGTTCCTGCAATAGAATTTAAACCTAAAGGAGAAGCGAGCCCACGAGGTCCGGGTAAATTTTCAACGGTTAATTGGGTATAAATACCACTAAGACCTAGCATTTGAATCTGTTTGCTGCCTGTTACAGCATCAGCACTGACGACATCGACGGAGGCATTGGTTTCAAAGCTCTCGCTTAAGTCACAGCACGCCGCTTTGAATAACTCCTTTCCTGTAAGAACTTCCAGTCGTGCAGGTGTCATACGGTCGATGTAATTTGAGCGTCGTGTTCCTTTTACCTCGACTTCCATCAACACATTTCCTTTTGCTGTAATCATGATGACTTCATGAAGATCTTTGATGGTGATGGTGTCAGGTTTCATCCCAACATAACTTACAACCAATTTGTTGAATCCTTCTTTATGGTCCAATTTAAAAACACCATTTTCGTTTGTCCTTGTGTTTTTGGTTGGAAGGTTGGCCCAGTGTAAATTGGCACCAATAATGGGTTTAAGATCCCCCTTTTCATTTTCTTCAACGACAACACCGGTAACTGTATGTGGATGGTCATGGTTATCGGTTGTTACAGTTTTCTTTTCGGGTATTTTGCCATTTTCCAATCGCGGATACATACAACATTCATGGAGTTTAGCGTAGGATTCATCAGTGGCAACCAAGTTGTCTACATCATGACCAACTTGAGCAATATTTTTCTTGATTGTCTCCAGTTGAACTTTTTGGGGGTTATATTTGATTTGCAATAAGTTGTCTCCTGCATTCCAAACGGCCGTTTCTACGCCATGCATTTTTGCGGCAGTTTCAATACGTTTTTTACACATGGCACAGTTCCCAGCCACTGTAAGAGTCCTCGTACTGTCGGTCTGTGCCTGTACAAATGCCAGAAAAAATAAGGATAGAATGGTTGTCGTATATATTTTTTTGAAAATTTGATTCATCATTTTAATTAAGAGTATTCGCTTCAACTAGCATTTAATTTTTACCTTCATGATACCACGCAACCACATTCAAGGGGTACGGATTTATTTTTTCAGTTCTACTATTTTTGCTGAATGATTTAAAATCCACTGTTTTTTGTTCCGTGACAAGCTACGGAAAGATCAATGTTGGGAATGACAGTCTGCCGTTCTCACGAAATATAAAAACTATACTGGACTTCGGTCAATTCAAGAAAATGAACTGCGTTCGGTGAAAAGAGGTGATATTAAATTCTAAAATTTTGATTGAGAATAAAAACAGGTGGGTTCTGTCTATTATCGCTCGCAAAATCGGTATACTTTAATTTAGAAAAATCGTCCTCCTCCCCAGAGAAATGATAATAATTAAGTATCCAATGAAGCGTAACTATTGCGGGAGAAAAAGTGTTAAAATCAAGATTTTGTGTTACTCGGCTGAAGTGATCGACCTTTTGTGCTTCGATCTTAACATCTTTACAGCTTCCTGTTTCATGACAGTGGTTCTGCTGTTTTTTTGCAGACTTGGCACAAAGAGGGCAGGCCATAGTATGGCTTTCCGATAACGATACACTTTTTGTTTCCCCTTGGCAAAAATGAAGATGCAGTGAGGCACCACTTGCTGCGAGCAAATAGAAAAATAAGCCGATAAATAGTGCAATTTTCTTCATCGAAGCAAAAATAAAGAAAATATGTAATTTTTTTTTTGTAATATTTTGGATAAATGTTATAACTTGTAGTAACAAATGAAAAACCAAAAATTACCAGAGTTATGTATTTATTATTTATCAATCCGGTCAGCTCGTATTTGTTAGCTATCTTTTTGATTGTTGGGGCAATTCTATTGTACAAGGGATTCTATCATCTGGTTCGTCGTATACAGGAATAGTACAGTGTGTTCGATCTTTTTTCGGAACACTTTATCGGATAACAGCGTATGTAATTTAATTCCTGAAATTTACCTATTCCAGGAAGATGTTATAAGAATGGGAACATTTTTTAAATGCTCCCTTTCGTTTTGTTTATCGGCTTAATAGAGGATCACTTTTTCCCGCATTTCCAATCTCTACACGACCCGCATATTGTTCCTCAAAGTTTAGAAAACCGGCGCAGGTGAGGCGGAAATCATACCAAAAGTTTTGCTTAGCCAAATCAAAATGTATCCTAATGGATTGCCCACCTTTAAGTTGCAGACTCCTTTTTTCTTTTCCATAGCTGATATCCTCGAAAACAAGTTGCTGGGTTGTTTTCCCCTTGTTTGTACATGAAAAAGACAAACGCCCAGTAAACGCGGATTCATTTTTACTTTTTTCATAGGTACAGCGGACCTTTAACTCTGGGTTGTTTGTGTCACCTTTAAACGCTCGATAAAATCCATTTGGGCCATAGATTTCGAGGTGGTACATTTTTTTATCGAAGGCGTCTAGCGACCATTGGTCCGTTACACGATCTCCAGGAGAAACAGCATAATTTCTTGAGGTTCCAACTTCTCCTTTGTAGCTAGCAGCATGGTAGACGGTAAAAGGTGAGCCCGCAGCATGTTTGCCAAAAATTTTATTTGAAGCTTCAAATGTGACCAAGTAATCCCCTTTGGATTGGTATTCGCCATGCACATAAAGTTCATAGGGAAGGATACATGAATCCCGGAGCCCTTTTTCTTGTTTTGGGAAGTAGGGAGAACTGCTGGGGTCTTGCTCTATTTGTTTGATCTCCATTGCGCTGAGCGCTTTGAAGCCCATGGGAAGGCCTTTGAACTTGGCTTGGTGAATCTCTTGGATAAAAGGTTCCCGTTCTAGTACAATCGGTTTGTTAATGTTTTCGCCATGATAGGGCCTAAATGCCGAAGTTAAATCTCCACATACTGTACGCCGCCAACTGCTGATGTTGGTTTCTTTTATATCTTTCTTGATTTTGTGGTTAATAAACTTCTCTAGGAATTGTAAACTGGAGGTATGGTCAAACACTTGCGAATTGACCCAACCACCTCTGGTCCATGGAGAAGCAATGATCATCGGTACACGATAGCCAAGACCGATATTGCTTTCTCTTCCGCTTTCAGGATAATATTGCTCATCGCGGCGTACATATTCTAACCCAGGGTTGATTCCCGCTGATACTTTTCCGCTTTCTGTATCATCCGGATTTGGAGCTGTAAAGGGGGCAAAGTGGTCAAAATACCCGTCGTTCTCGTCATATGTAAGTATAAAGATTGTTTTTTTCCAAACTTCTGGATTTTGGGTAAGAATGTCCATGATTTCGCTAACATACCATGCGCCAAACCAAGGAGAATCAGGATGGTCAGAAAAAAGCTGCGGTGGAGCCAGCCATGATACGGTTGGAAGTTTACCTTCCTCGACATCTTTTCGGAATTGATACAGAACATCCCCTTTAGGGATCTGTAACTCGCGCTGTTGTCCCCCTTCTTGATAATGCATTGTTTCCAATTCCATATAATCGGGCTGTGCACTGTTGTTAACAAAAGCACGGCGATGAATATCTTTTGTCCGCTCATCGAACTTTTCAAAGTTCTCGGCAGTATATAGCTGTAATTCTTCTAGCGTATGTTTGAGATTTTTCTTTAAATTTTCAAGCGCTTCGCCAGCTGTTGTTTCGCTAATTTTGCGTTCGAGATCTTCTTGTTTTAATGTCAGGAGCTGACGATAGCGCGGATGATATTTGACTTGATATTGGGGGAAGTATTCCATCGGATTACAACCAAAATTGGCGAGCCAGCTATTTGCTTCGCCACTATAACCAGCGCTGCTCGAAGAAATTTCATTTTGATAGATTTTCCAGTCTACGCCTAATTCCGAAAGGCGTTCGGGGAAAGTTGTCCATGTTGCTTTCCCGCTAAACTCGGAGTCTCCATTCCAAACCAAGGCTTTTCCTGTAAGATTTTCCCGGATATTGGCTGTCCAGAAATAAAGCCTATTCGGATTCGTGCCGGTGATGCTCGAACAAAAGTGTTGGTCGCAGATTGTGAAAGAGTCCGCGAGAGAATAGTAAAATGGAATATCTTCGCGACTATAATGTCCCATAGTCAACGGTAGATTCGAAAATTCTTTAAATCCGGAATGTTTTACATCCAACCATTTGTTCATCTTGCCTTTATTGCGAGCATCTGTTTGGTCGGTCCAGTTGTGCGGGAGACAACCCATCCAGGTGACTTTTGAATCTTTGATATCCAATCGGAAAGGAGCAAATGTTTCGCCGGATTTTTGCGTCTGAAACCAAACTTTATTCCGATTGGGTTGACGGATAGCTCTAGGATCATTGAAGCCTCTTACACCACGCAGTGTTCCAAAGGCATGATCAAATGAACGGTTTTCCTGCATTAATAAAACAACGTGCTCGGCATCATAAAATGTGCTGCCCAATGCTGGATTTATAGCCATCGCTTTCGCAATAGCGGATGGAATAACATGGGAGATAGAAGCTCCCCCAGCAAGCATAGCCGCTTTCTTTAAAAAATCTCTTCGCGTATCCATGGTTATAACAGTATTGATTTGATTGGCTGCCTATTGCTTGGTTGATCAAGGCAACAAAGTTATTCTCTTCGAAAAATCACATTTTCGAAAACTGCCTTAAAAATAAGAGTTCGATCCAAGAAAAAAGACTTTAGACCGAACTCTTATTAAAAAATTAACGCTTTGCTAATTTCTAGCCTACATATTAAGCTTTGATAGACGCAATAAATGCTGGAATCTGTGTAAGATAATCCGGTTCTTTTAGCCGTTTGACAAATGCTGTACCTATAATGGCACCGGCCGTATGCTTACTTGCTTTTTGAAAGGTAGGTTTATCGGAGATACCGAAACCAACGATCAATGGGTTTTTTAATTGAAGATCATGTATCCGCTTGAAGTAAGCAGCTGTATCGTCTCCAACATCAAGTGTTTTACCTGTCGTTGCATTGGAAGAAAGTAAATAAATAAAGCTCCTGGAAAGGCTGTCTATTTTTCTGATTCGTTCTTCAGAAGTCTGCGGTGTTACAATGAATATATTTGCAATCCCATTTTTCTCGAACGTCTCTTTGTAAAGTTCTTCGTATTCATCCATGGGTAGGTCAGGTATAATGACACCGTTTACACCTGCATTTTTACATTCTTCACAGAATCTTTCAACACCAAATTGGAGCACAGGATTAAAGTAGCCCATCAAAAATACGGGAATGCTAACATGTTTACGGAGGTCAATCAATTGATCGAACAACTTTTTTACGGTCATGCCGTTTGCCAAAGAGACTTCTGAACTGTGCTGAATGACAGGCCCGTCTGCCACTGGGTCGGAATAAGGAAAACCGATTTCCAAAAAGTCCGCGCCAGCTTCTTCCAATTTCTTGGCAATACTTATTGTGCTGTCCAATGTTGGATATCCAGCTGTAAAATATATCGATAAAAGGGGAGTACCTTCTTTTTTTTCAATTGTATTCATGCCTTAAAAATCAAAGTATTTCATATAATTATCTAGATCCTTGTCACCACGTCCAGAAAGACAGACAACGACAGTCTCATCACCTTTAAAAGGTATTTTTTCCAAATAAGCCAGGGCATGAGAACTCTCAATAGCCGGTATGATACCTTCTAGTCGGGTAAGCTCAAGACCTGCCTGCATCGCTTCGTCGTCAGTCACACTTACATAGTTACCTCTGCCGGATTTGAATAACCAAGCGTGTTGAGGGCCAATACCGGGGTAATCGAGTCCTGCCGATATGGAGTAAGGTTCTATGACCTGGCCATCCGCTGTTTGCATCAGTATAGATCGGCTTCCATGTAAAACGCCCTCTTTTCCTAGTGCTGTTGTCGCAGCGGATTCGCCTGAATCAACACCATGGCCAGCTGCCTCTACGGCATACAATTGAACCGATTCTTCATCGAGGTAATGATAGAACATACCTGCCGCATTGGAGCCTCCACCGACACAAGCCAATACGATATCTGGATTTTCTCTTCCTGTTTTTGCTAATAGTTGTTTTTTCGTTTCTTCAGAAATAATAGACTGAAAGCGAGCAACCATATCGGGATAAGGGTGTGGTCCCACAACAGACCCAATGATATAATGGGTGTCGACAGGATTGTTGATCCAATCGCGCAAAGCTTCATTGGTCGCATCCTTTAGCGTTTTGGAGCCCGATGTTGCGGGAATAACTTCGGCCCCCATCATTTTCATCCGTGCTACATTTGGAGCTTGACGTTGAATATCAACTTCTCCCATGTACACTGCACATTGTATACCTTTCAGCGCACAAACGGTAGCTGTGGCAACGCCATGCTGTCCTGCGCCTGTCTCGGCAATGATGCGCTTTTTACCCAAGCGTTCCGCTAATAGAATTTGGCCAATAGTATTGTTGATTTTATGCGCTCCGGTATGGTTAAGGTCCTCCCGTTTTAAGTAAATCGTAGTTCCATATTTTTCAGAAAGACGCTTGGCATGATATAATGGAGAAGGACGTCCGACATAATCGCTGAGCAGTTGGTTAAATTCCTCCTGAAAGCTCTCTTCTTCGATAATTTTGAGATATTCTTCACGTAGCTCTTTCACATTGGGATAGAGCATCTCAGGGATATAGGCTCCTCCAAAGGGACCATAATATCCTTTTTCATTGACTTGATATATACTCATTTTTTAATAGTATTTATACTGTGGCTTAATAGCTCAATATCTTTTAAGCCGGGTTCTACTTCAAATTTTGAATTTAAATCCAGTGCATATAGCCGTGGATCATTTCTTTCTAGCGCTGTTTTGATATTTTCGGGATCTAAACCGCCGCTGAGAAAATAGGGGGTAGTAAGTTTGTATTGGTCCAATAGGGACCAGTCAAATTGTACTCCTGTACCACCATAGGAACTACTTTTTGTATCAAATAAAAAGTAGTCTACAATTTTAGCGTAAGGATCCAGCTGTATCCAGTCAAAGTTTTTATCTACTCCGAAGGCTTTCACGATGCTAACTGCTGATTTTTCTTTCAATTCAAGACAGTATTCCGCAGATTCATTTCCATGCAGTTGAATTGCATTTAGTTGGAATTCAGTTATTTTATCTAGAATTTCTGAAAGGCTGGCATTGACGAAAACTCCGACCTTACTTAGGCTGTCAAGGTCCTTAATGTATGAGGAGGAGCTTTGACCAACATAACGTTTGGATTGATCATAAAATATGAATCCCATATAATCGATGCCCAAGGAGGCTACAGCGGTTATATTGTCGGGATATTTCATGCCACAAACTTTTACTTTGATCGCCATTTTATTTTTTGATTAGTTTTTGGAAACTGCGCAAAGCTTTACCTCCCATCAATGAACTTTCAGCTTCATAAAAACAGTCACCAAAAGATTTTTTGGGATTAAAGGTCTTAATCGCAAATGCGGCATTCGTCAAAACAACATTGTTCTGCACATCTGTACCCTGATTGTTCAATATAGATAAGAATGTCTGGGCGGCATCTGCTATCGTTTCACCTCCCGTCAACTCCTGAGCTGAGACTGGGGTAAAACCAAGTTCTTCCATGTTGTAGTAATTCTCTCCTTGGTTGTTGATTACCTTAAAATCACCGGTCATGGATATCTCATCATAACCGTCCAAAGCATGAATAATGGAATATTGTTTGTTGGTATTTTGGTATAGATAACCATACAGTCGTGCTAATTCCAAACTAAATACACCAACAGACTGAAATCTAGGATTGGAAGGATTTGTCAATGGACCCAGCATGTTAAAGAAAGTCTTAACACCCAATGCACGACGTATCGGGGCAACGGTTTTCATGGCAGGGTGAAACAATGGCGCATGTAGGAAACAGATATTGGCTTCATCAAGTTGGCGTTGTAGCTCAGCCTTGTCGTTGCTGAACTGATAGCCTAAATATTCCATGACATTGGATGAACCACAGCTCGAAGATACCCCGATATTACCGTGTTTTGCGACATGGTAACCAGCCCCAGCAGTGATAAAAGATGCTATTGTCGAGATATTGAAGGTATTTTTACCATCCCCACCTGTACCGCAAAGGTCAATTAAATCATAACCGTTAAAATCCAGCTTGAGGCATAAATCATACATCGCATCTCTAAACCCTCCAAGCTCTTCAACGCGAATACTGCGCATACCATAAGCCGTCATAAATGCCGCAATTTGGTGACTGTCATACTTGCCCATGGCAATGTTGGTTAGGATCTCGTAGGCTTCTTGCCGAGAAAATGTCTTGTATTCAAATAAATGCGCTAAAATTTCTTTCATGGTAATTTAAATAAAAAAAGGGCTTACCTTATTTAGGCAAGCCCATCATATCTTGACGTATTAATCAAATAATGCAATAGGAGTTTGCCACAACGTTATTCGTTGTGCCACCACCAAGCTTTATTTGATACAGTTGTTATCATTGTTATTTTTATTAATACAAATATGGTTGATAGAATTATAAAATGCAAGTGTTTTTATTGAAAAATTTTTAAGAAAGCATCTTTGGCTTAATATTGCTCACAAATATACTTTAAAATAAAACCTGATAAGCGTGCATTTGTGTAAGACTAAGCGTGATATTTAAGGATTCTAACAGCAGGCGTCTGATAAAATAGGGGCAATGAAAACTAATAGAATACAAAATGAGCTTTATTGTTCCCTTTGGAAACTAATGTAAAAGAGGCAATTTTGCTATCACGGATGACTGCTGCAAATACAAAACGCTTGAGGTATTTGACAAAGTAGACTTGTTGCGGGTCAATACCTTCGAGATCGATATCACTTGTTTCTTTTCTTCCTGCTTGAGCAAAGCTAAGATATTCCAGTTGGTTGATATCCTTGCTCTGTACATTTATCCTGATTTCATCGATGCTTGCCAATAGGTATTCCTGTAGATCTTCGTCCAGTTTTTTTGATGTTATTAGATCTTGGCTTAAAATAATATCAGTCGCTAAATTAGGATCATTCAAGCGCTGGACAAACTTTTTTAAAACAACAACCTGTTCATTGGAAGTTTGTTGTTCCTGAGCAAATAGGCTTTGGCTGACAATACAGCCAATAAACATGAACAACAATAGCTTTAATTTTATCTTCATACTTGTAAGACTTGTCTTCATCAAAATAGATTAAAACTATGGAATAAAAACCTTCGGGAGGTTATGGATATCGTACTGAGTTGTCTCCGAAGAGAGGGCGATGTCTTTAATAAAAAACGCCTTTTGAATAAAGGCGTTTTTTATTTTTTAGTATTCATCTTCATTGAAGAAGAAATCGTCTTTTGTTGGATAGTCGGGCCAAATTTCTTCGATATTTTCATATGGCTCACCATCGTCCTCAAGAGATTGTAAGTTTTCAATCACCTCAACAGGTGCACCCGAACGAATAGCGTAATCGATTAATTCATCTTTTGTTGCTGGCCATGGTGCATCTTCTAGATGCGAAGCTAATTCTAATGTCCAATACATATAAAAACAATTTAAGTTCTCTATTTTCGCAAAACTATGATTTAATTTAACTTAAGCAAGTAAATCACGTGTTATTTTTGCTGTATTAATATAAGTTGTTGATTTTTAGCGTTATAATATTTTTAGATATTCTCAAAGTCACTTCCCTTTTCGTTTAACGCATCAAGTCTTGGTGACACTGATTTGATTTCTGGGTTTGGATAATCATTTTCGATCAAGCCATCTCGCATGCGTACAATACGGTGTGCATGTAATGCGATATCCTCTTCATGTGTGACTAGAATAATGGTATTACCCTTGGAGTGAATTTCCTCCAGTAGGCCCATAATTTCAATGGACGTTTTGGTGTCAAGGTTTCCTGTTGGCTCATCGGCAAGTATAATGGAAGGATCGTTGATCAATGCTCTTGCAACAGCAACACGTTGTCGTTGTCCACCCGATAGTTCATTAGGTCTATGATCCATACGATGCCCTAAGCCGACACTTTCCAATGCTGCAGTAGCTTTTTCCTCACGTCTAACTTTATTATAGCCCGCGTAAATTAGGGGAAGCGCAACATTTTCAAGTGCTGTATTCTTTGGTAACAGGTTAAAAGTTTGAAAGACGAAACCAATTTCTTTGTTTCTTACTTCGGCGAGTTCATCGTCAGTCATGTCACTCACATTAATCCCATTGAGGATGTATTCTCCTCGGCTTGGCGTATCCAAGCAACCGAGAATGTTCATTAACGTGGATTTGCCTGATCCTGAAGGCCCCATTAAGGCAACAAATTCTCCTTTATGGATGTTGAGTGTAACGGAGCTTAAGGCATGAATTGTTTCCGCACCAATTTGGTATTCTCTAGCAATATCCTTGATTTCGATTAAGATCTTTCCTGACATATTTTTTGGAGGTTCTCTAGGTTATGAAAATACGATTTATTCTTCATAATCCAATAGGAATGCATTTTGTCGTATACAACTTTTTCTAGTTCTGATGCATTATCATCGTTAAAATCTTTAGTTTCTATCGGGTTGAATACATGGATTTTAACTATTCCCGGCCGAGATCCCCTTTTCGAGCCGTCATCGAAAAAGATATCCCAGGCATTTTCTATGATAATGGGTACTGTGGGAACGTCATTCTGAATAGCGATTCGAAAGGCTCCGGATTTAAATGCATGAATCTGTGGCGGAAAACTATCGTCGATTTTTCCTTCTGGAAAGATAACGACACTTCTGCCATTTCGGACGAGTTCATTGGCACGTTGGAAGGCCTTGAAAGAAGATACTTTACTTCTTCTTGTGACCGGGATATCTATTGTTTTGAAAAAAATACGTGTAACCGGATTTTTAAGCAATGAAGCTTTTCCGATAAAAGAAAAAGGAGCTGGGCACAAATAGGTGAGGGCTGTTATATCCAAGACCGAAGTATGATTGGGACACAATACCATGGAACGGTTCCAATCTATTTTTGATTCATAGCTCACCTTAAAAAATACACCAGCTAGGGCCGAACCACCAACTGATACCCAGCGTCGCATACGGGCGATTCTAGCATAGTTTTTTTCGGGACGTCGTGCTAAAAAATAGATATAAGGGAAAAACAGAAGAAAAACAAGTAGAACGCTGATAAAATACCAATACCGATGGAGTTTTTTGAGCAATAGGATCATACAAGTCAACTAATTTTGACCTAAAGTAAAGAAAGAAAATGGATAATTAATTATCCATTTTCTTTTTTAGTCTACTGTGAAACCATATTTCTTGTAAATATTCTTGGCCGTTGGTGAGTCCATGAATTTTAAAAAGTCATCTGCAGCCTGCGTATGGGGGGCGTTTTTAAGCTTTGCAGCAACGTAAGTTGCCGTTGTATTTTGCGCATCAGGAATGGTGATCCCTTCAACTGGATGGCCAATTAGTTTTTGGTAAACGACTTCAGAAGCCCAAACGGGAGCCGCATCTGCCTGTCCATACAATATACGCATGGGGCTCTCCCTATGGTGGATCTTGGTCAGATAAGTGCTGCCATCTTTGACCTTATCATCCATGATTTTCTTGACGAGTTGTTCGCCCCCGGCTTTTTTATAAGATGCTTTGATCTGCACCCCAATTCCTTCCCATTGGGGATTAGGCATGCTAATACGAACTTTGTCATTCCCCAGATCATTCAATGTTCTGATATTAGCGGGATTTCCTTTTGGAATCATCAAACAGATATTGTTGTAGCAATAAACCTGTGTATGGCTGAAGTAATCTGCCATCTCGTTGATCGCTCGTTTGCTCGCTGTGTAAATATCGGGCTTATGCGTAATACGTAGGTTGCCTATCGTGATTGATCCGCCTTTAATCTGTTTAGCTAAAATGCCCGGCGGCAGAGTTTCAACAAAAATACGTTCGTATTGTGGGTATTCTTTTTTGAATGATGCAAGTAGATCATCGACAACCATAAATTGATTGCCAGCGAAAAAAACGGTAAGCTGCGGATTCTCGATATCACCATATAAATCTGGAATATTGTCTATCCCGGGTACCGTAAAATTTAGAGCCGATTCTGGTGGATTATTCCAGGGGGGATCAAAACGATGTTCTTGTGCCTTAATTTCCTGGGCTCCCAATAATGCTATTGTTAGACCAAGCAGTAGAAAATTTTTCATTATACTTATGGTTTAACGATAACCCAACCTTCATTTGCTCTTAAGATTAATTCACCATTTCCGCTAGGAACATAGCCTATAAAATCAAATAGTTCTTCTTTGGCAATATGTTTCTCTTCCAACGTATTCAGGCACTGGGCTACGATAACGCCTTTCTCGACGAGGTCTTTCAAAGGTTTCTCATATTGGCTGTTCTTTTTTAGGTAAGCTTCGGTACCACCGGAAAATGCAACCAACTCAATCTGTAAGTGTCCTTTTAACCGTGGGTCTTTCAAAACATTGTTAATATTACGGATTGCTTTTTCAATTGTTTTTGGATCATTGCTGTCCAGCTGATAAATGGCTTTATACGCTTTTTTCTTAGCAACGGCACCGCTATATTGATGGTTATTGAGCAACAATTTATTGTCCTGTGCTTTCGCTTGAATAGTCATTATCGCTACTAAAATGCAAGCGATTGTAAATTGTTTTTTCATATTTATTATTGATTTAATGGGGTATTTATGTTTAAAAATTAAAAGGTCCGAGTTTATGTTGTTCTGTACTAACGTTATCGGCATAAGGTGGATAGGGGCTATCTTTGGGTTTTTTGCTTAGATTAGGATAGTCCAATTGCTTGTTTGTTTTTTGAGGTCTATCGAAAGAATTGATATATGCTGCGACATCATAGGCCTCGTCGTCTTTCAATTGAGGTGCATCATAAGTTGCGCCTAAAGGCATATTAGCTTTGATAAAACGAGCCGCGGTAAGCAATCGTGCCATTCCAGCACCATCATTGTAGCTGTCTTTTCCCCATAAGGGTGGATATTGATATCCTTTTCCCGCTGTTTGTGGTAGCCCCTGACCATCCTTTCCATGACAACTTGTACATTTATTCTCAAAGACCAATTGACCATGTTTCAAGTCCGCAGCACGGTTGGGAATATCCATTTTTATAAATCCTTGGCCTGCCAACCGACCTTTATTAACTGTATTTATGCTGATGTTTTTAATATAGGTGATAATGGCTCTCATTTCCTTGCTATTTTCAGGAATGGCTCGGCCGTTCATGCTTCTCTCAAAGCAACCGTTGATGCGCTCTTCAAGTGATTCAACCTTATTTTCTCGTCCAATATAGGTTGGAAAGACATTGGTGAGCCCGACATAAGGGGCGGCAAAAGCCTTTGTGCCTCCATTGAGATGGCAGCTGCTGCAGGCAAGCTTGTTCCCGATTTTGACCTCCCCATCATAGAAATAATCGTATGTATTTTTGATTAGCTTTTCACCATAACTGGCCATTTTACCTTCGGGATTATCTTTGAATGAGATTTCCTTAAATTGGGAAACGTGCGTAATAAGCGAGTCGTTGCGCATTTCAAGAGAATCTGTTTGCTTTTTGTTTTCCTCATGTTTTAGTGGAAATACACATAAGGTCGTACATGTAATAACCAATGCTACAATGATCCAGCTGAGTGCCTTTAAATAATCTGTTAGTTTTTTATATTCCATTACGCTAATTCATTTGTACAAATCTAGCCGCCTCAAATCTGGAATTAAAACGAAGTTTGTTTATGAGATATAACATTTGGTTATAACTTGAAGTTTTGCCGCAGACAGAATTGCAGAAACTGGTTGGGCGTACCGGCAAGGCCTCCATATAAATGGGTAAAATAGAAATAACGTTCTATTGTCAATTGTGGAATATCAACAATGGTCAATAGATTATTTAACACTTCTTTTTGCACTGTATGAATAGATAAAAAAGCAAAGCTATTGCGACGAGCAAGGTAGCCTTTGATACTCTCTGTTGAAGGCAAGATCATTTCTATCTGTACTTCGGATAGATTAATGCTTTTATCTTTTAGTGCATTCTCAATAATTGTTCGTGTACCTGAGCCCTGCTCGCGTAGTACCAAAGGTAAGCGCGTGATATCGGATAGTATTGGATTTTTTAATTGAGCTAATAGTGGGTTTTGGCTATTTGTGACCAGAACTAGCTCATCCTTCATAAAAGGAATGTATTTCAGCGCTCGGTTGTCGGTAGACCCCTCGGTGATACCTAAATCCAATGTTTTGTCGATAAGCTGCTCCTCAATACTGCGGCTATTGGATTGAAAAGACTGGATACGGTTGTTGGGATATTGGGATAGAAAATCGGCAAGCAGAGCAGGTAAAACATATTGGGAGATGGTTGTGCTGGCTCCTAAGACCAGATTTCCTTTTCGCCCTTCCTGCAACTCCTGTATTTCTTGGCCCGCCTGATTATACAGATTGATAATCTGTTGGGCATATTTATAGAGAATTTGACCTGAATCGGTTAAATTAAGATTGTTGCCCTTTCTTTCGAAGAGTGGTACGCCAAGTTTCTTCTCTAGTTCTTGGATGTTTTTGCTTACGGCTGGTTGTGAGATGAAAAGGGCCGAAGCCGTTTTGGTGAAATTAAGGTGCTGAGCCGCAGTGTAAAATACAATTAAACGAAAATCAAAATCCATAAAACGATAAAGGGTTATTTCTAAAATTTAAAAATAACCCTTTATCTAATGAAAAACTAAATTATTTGCTTAGTTCCGCGTAATATTTATGAAATAAAGGAATTGTTGATATTCCCATAAGGTAATTCTCAATACCATACTTTTCATTGGGAGAGTGTAGGTTGTCACTATCTAGTCCGAAGCCTAGGAGTACAGTCTTTAAACCCAATACTTCTTCAAAAAGAGCGACGATTGGGATCGAACCACCACCACGCGTTGGGATAGGTTTAACACCAAAGGTGTCATGCAGGGCTTTTTCTGCCGCTTTGTAAGCAACACTGTCGGTCGGTGTGACGACAGGTTCACCACCATGATGAGGTTTAACTTCTACTTTCACATAATCTGGTGCAATAGATTCAAAATGTTTTTTGAAAAGCTCCGTAATACGGTGAGAGTTTTGGTTTGGTACAAGACGCATTGAAATTTTTGCATTCGCTTTTGAAGGCAATACCGTTTTGGCGCCTTCACCGATATAACCACCCCAAATACCATTTACTTCTAAGGTTGGGCGAATACCGGTGCGTTCTAATGTTGTGAAACCTTTTTCTCCCCAGATATTTTGGATACCCAGGTCAGTTTTGTATGCTTCAATGTCAAAAGGTGCTTCATTTAATGCTTTACGTTCTTCAGCCGTCAATTCGACAACATCATCATAAAATCCAGGGATAGCGATATGATTATTTTCGTCATGTAATGATGCAATCAGTTTTGCTAATATCGTCGCCGGATTGGCTACTGCTCCACCATATACGCCGGAGTGTAAATCTCTATTAGGCCCCGTAACTTCAACTTCAACATAAGAAAGTCCACGTAAGCCAGTTTCTAACGATGGTTGAGCCATGCTGATCATCGATGTATCGGAAATAACAATAACATCAGCTTTCAGTCTTTCTGTATTTTCTTTAACAAATGTGCCCAAATTGACTGAGCCCACTTCCTCTTCACCCTCAATCATAAATTTGATGTTGCATGCTAATGCATCATTTTTAATCATGTATTCGAAGGCTTTTACATGCATATAAAACTGACCTTTATCATCGGCAGAACCACGTGCATAGATTTTGCCATCACGAACCGTCGGTTCGAAAGGAGGGGTATCCCACAACTCGTATGGATCAGCAGGTTGTACGTCGTAATGACCATATGTCAACACTGTAGGAAGTGCCGGATCGATAATTTTTTCTCCATAAACGATTGGATTACCAGCGGTAGGACAAACTTCTACATTGTCGGCTCCGGCTTCACGCAATTTCTGAGCAACAAATTCAGCAGTTTTTTCAACATCTCCTTTAAATTTAGGATCGGCACTTACTGATGGTAAACGCAATAAATCAAACAACTCATCCAAAAAACGTTGCTTGTTTGCTTCTACATATTCTTTAATGTTTTGCATATTGTTTGTGTTTGAAACAAATTTACACAAATCGAGACATTTAACTCAATTTGTTGTAACCTTTTCGGGGATGGTTGCGACTAATGTAAAAACTAATTCAAATAATTATGGAAAAGCAATCAGTAGGAGCCATTTTAGGAATCGGACTATTTACATGTATCACCTTGTGTGTTTATTTTATTATGCGGTATCGGAGCGTGGCTGTACAGATTCCGGGTGAAAATAAGAAAAGAGAGTCACTAGATTGGCAAAAGCCCGGGATTTTGGTACTTGGTATAGGAATAGGATTATTCATTGTGGGAATTTTGGACAACTACATGAATACTGATTTGCCAGATTCACTTGCCGTCGCAATTTTGATTATTTCTGCGGGTGTTGCAATGATAATTGCTAACCGATTGGATAAAAAACGCGATATTTAACCCGCCAATGGATGAAATCTATATTCGAAAAGTTCTATCAGGCGATGTGGAATCCTATCGTTATTTTATAAAAACGTATAAAGATATGGCATTTTCTGTCGCTCTTTCTATTGTAAAGGAAGAGCATTTGGCAGAAGATGCCGTTCAGGATGCATTTATAAAATGCTATCAATCGCTGTCTTCCTTTAAAGGGAAATCGAAATTTAGTACCTGGTTTTACCGAATTGTTGTGCATGTTGCTTTTAATGCCATTCGTCATAAGAAACTGGAGTTGGTCAATTTTGATCTATCCCACCATGACATGTCGCATGAAGATTCCGTATTGGATGAAATAATTGAACACGAAAGAAAAGAAATGATCAACGATGCACTCACTATTCTGCCCGCTCGCGAGTCTGTTGCATTACGGTTGTTCTATCTCGAAGAACAGTCGATGGATGAAATTAAAGAGATTATGGGCTGGACATTAGCGAATACCAAAGTGATCTTGCACCGGGCCCGTAAAAATATGCAGATCATTTTAAGTCAGTTAATTAAAAAAGCGGAGTATTATGGATAAGGAACAGGAAAAATTCAAGAAAGTTATGCAAATGAGTAAAATAGAAATGCCATTTGATGATTTTGAACAACGTATCATGAACGGTATTGCTGCGCTCGAGAAAGATAAAGAGAAAGCCCTGTCAAATAAAAAGTATGCGATTACATTTTTTCTTCTTGGGACTGTTTGTGGCATGATGTTCAATAATTATCTGATGGCCAAAATTCAAGTTGCAGACATTGCCCCGGATCTTAAAAATTATAGCACGATTGGTGGCCAGTTATCTTTTGCTGTTTTGATATGCTTTTTCTGTCTTCAGTTGTGGCGTTTGATCAATATGCAAAAGAAGAGGCATTATCAGGTATAGTGAAGATCTTTTGTATGAATACATCGGATCTGAGCTGCTGTAAAAAGGACCTCTTATTTTGCTCGAATGGGGAACTATGAACCAAAATCCAATTTTTAAGAAATAAAATTAAATTTACTGTAACAAAACATTGGTTTTATCTACTAATGTTATATTGATATTAATTTACTATCCAACAATTTTATGAAAAGAGTTTTACAAATTCTCTTATTTTTCATTTTTGCTATTCCTGGTTTGGCTTTGGGCCAATCCAAGATTGCTGGAAAAATAAGTGATGTAAAGGACCAACTAAAGTTATCAGATGCAACAGTTATGCTGTTGACCGCTAAAGATTCCATATTAACAGGCTTTACGAGATCTGACGAAAATGGTCTGTTTTCCTTAGCCAAGCCTGATACAGGAGCTTACGTGCTGATTGTGAGTTATCCCAAGTATGGCGATTTTTATACGGAGATTCAATCTGGTGTGGATTACTCCAAATTGGCTATTGGTCTAACAAATACAGCCACATTATTACAAGAAGTCATCGTTACTGGACGCATCCCAATCACAATTAAAGGTGATACCACAGAATATGATGCCGGCAGTTTTAAAGTTGAGAAGAATGCCAAGGTTGAAGACCTGTTGAAAGCTTTGCCTGGCATCACGGTTGATGCATCTGGAAAGATTACTGCACAAGGTAAAACAGTCAAAAAAGTATTGGTAGACGGTGAGGAATTTTTCGGTGATGATCCGACACTGGTGACACGAAATATCCGATCGGATATGGTGGATAAAGTTCAGGTATACGAGAAAAAATCCGAGCAGGCAGAGCGAACAGGAGTGGATGACGGTCAGCGTGAGCAAACGATCAATGTAAAGCTAAAAGAAGGCTCTAAAAATGGCATGTTCGGAAAAGCGCTTCTTGGCGGTGGAACCGACGACTACTATATGGGGCAATTGATGTTGAACAAGTTTAAGGGATCGCAGAAAATATCAGTTTATGGGCTTTTCGGTAATAATGGTACCACGAGCATGAACTGGCAGGATGCACAAAAGTATGGTGGTGATTCAGGTGTTTCCTATGGTGATGACGGATCGATGAGCTGGTCTAATTTTACGGATCCTTTTTCTGGACAAGGAGTTATTGGTGTACCTAAGGCCATAAATTCGGGCGTTAACTTCTCGGATAAATTTGATAAGGATAAACATACAGTCAACATTAACTATAAATACGGAAGATTGAGCAGCGATGGAAATGATGAAACGATTACAACTGGTTTGATCAATAACAAATCAGTGAAGAATGTAGATTCTGAAAATGACCAGCATCGTGCCAATCTGAAATATGACCTGAAATTAGATTCGTTAAATCTCTTAACCATACGAGGCGGGGCATCAAGAAAGAATCTCTGGTCAGATAACAAGCGTGAAGCTTATCAGTTTGGCCAAAATGCAGATACAACTATTGCTGAGAATACGCGAGAATTGGTGAAAAATAATATCAACGAGTTCAATTTTAGCACTTATTTTACGCACAAATTCAAGAAAAAAGGACGTTCTTTTACATTCGATGGTCAATGGAAAAGAAATGAGATGAAAGGTACTGGACATTTAAATTCCGACCTGAGAAATTATAGCTTAAAAACAGACTCAACTACAGATCAAAGTAAGGTGCGTAACAATACCAGTGACGTGTTAAGCGCTTCAATTTCCTATACCGAACCTTTATCCAAAATTTGGAACCTTGTTGTGGGAACAGGAATTGAGCAAAGTAATAGTAGTTCCATCGTGGAGTCTTTCAATAGTGATGGAGCCGGAAATTATACGCAATTGGATCGGCGTTTCAGTAATAACTATGATTTTGATAGAAGCAGCAATAGGTACAAATTGGCTGTTGTTCATACAACTGAAAAATTTAAGTTCACTGTGGCTAATAATTTCAATAATGACAAATTGAAACAGTTCAATAACTATACAAGCGAGGGGATTACAAGAAGTTACTTTACGTATAATCCAAATGTAAGTGCAGGTTATTCCTTTACAAAAACTAAGGGGTTATGGATGAACTATACCGGTAAAAATCAATTGCCTTCTTTAAGCCAGATCCAACCGATCTTGGATAACTCAGACCAGATTAATCGCTATTTGGGAAATGAAAACTTAAAACCATCATTTAGAAACTCATTAAATCTGAATTATAATTCGTTCCGTGTGTTGACCGGAAACTATGTTTATGTCGGTGGTAATATTTCTACCGAAAAGAACCCGATTACGCAGAATATTGATACCCTAAAAGGGATTAATACATATACTTGGAATAATGTTGATGGTAAGACAAATACTTCCCTGAACGTATGGTCTGGAGTTTATTTCAAGCTGAGCAAAAAACTTGGCCTGTCCAACTCGCCACAGTTTTATGTGAATATGAGTGATAATTATAATATGTTCAATCACCAATTGAATAAAGTAAATACGACGAACTTTAATTTTACGTATAATTTCAAGAGAGATACCAAGACAGGTTTAAATTTTGACCTGAACTTTAGTCCGCAATATCGTTTGATGAAATCAAGTTTGGAGCGCAATACCAACAGTAATGGTTTTGTTTTCGCTTCCAACGGAAGTGTGGAGTATTTTTTCAACAAAACATTTAAGGTTTATACCAATTATACCTACTCCTACGAGGCGGCCACCAAAGCTTTTGATGAGAAGTTTGAGCAGTTTTTGTTGCATCCGGGTGTAAGCAAGAAATTCCTGAAAAATGAATCGTTGGTGTTGGATTTTATGATCAACGATGTTCTTAACCAGAACAAAGGCTTTAGTCGATCGGCATCGACTTCTGTCTTTACCCAACGCCGATATGATACGATACGCAGATATTATATGCTTAAACTATCATGGGATTTTACAAAAATGTTTTTATAAAATATTAAGCGAAATACAATGTTAAAATATATCTTTTTTATCTTCTTCTGTTGTTCAGCCTTAGGTCTTAAAGCACAGTATACGTTGTTTGGTCGATCGGGAACTATTTCCTACGATAAGACGATGTATATGAAGAATATCGTAAGTAAAAAATTCATCGCTAAGGCCGATGATAACTCAAAACAGTTTTTTGAGCGTATAATACCGAGATTACCAGAAAGTGCCGTGTTAAAGAAGTCAATGAAATTCAATACCACGGAGACTTTGTTCGAGTCGGTAAAAGACGAGAGCCTGGATGCAGAGATTAAGCAGTATATTATGATGCTTGCGCTAGACTTTGATGCAGCAACACTTTCAAATATGTCCAACCGATCCTTTTTGAGATACAACGATATCGTAGGTGAAAAAATCATCGTTCAGGATTCCATGAAGCGTATCAAATGGAAAATCACAGATGAATACCGTGAGATCGCTGGCTACAATTGCAGAAGAGCCAATGGTATTACACCGGATTCCATTTATGTCATTGGATACTACTGCAATGAAATTCCTATCAGTGGCGGTCCAGAGTCCATCAATGGTCTTCCGGGAATGATTTTAGGCTTGGTCGTACCTAGTCAGCACGTTTCCTATTTTGCAACAAAAGTTGAACTCAGCAACACAGTTGTGATGGACAAAAAGAAATTTGAGAATACAAAGGTCAAGCGAATGACAAGAAAGGCCATGACAGATCAAATTACAAGTGTGCTGTCTCAACACATGAACAAAGAAACTGTTCAATTTATTATGGAACTTGGCAATTTATAAAGATCACAGCATGCTGTTTAAATAATATGTTGTGTATTTCTAACTGTTTAGATAAAAAAGCTCTTCTTTTGAAGAGCTTTTTTTATGATTTTTAATTTGTATTATGTTGTTAATCAATGGTTTGTTTTATTTTTTTAATATCTTTTTATTACTTGTATTTTTTTTGAGATAAACTAAAATTAACTGAAACAAAATATTAGTTTTGTGCACGAATTTTATTATTTATATAATTATATACTATCCAAAACTATATTATGAAAAGAGTGGGGCAACTACTTTTACTTATTTTATTCTGTTTCTGCGGAATAGTTCATGCTCAATCCCGTATTGAAGGAAAAATCACTGATGTAAAAGATCAGCTTAAGCTGCATAATGCAACAATTATGTTGTTAACAGCTAAAGATTCCATTTTGACCAATTTTGCCCGTTCGGATGAAAATGGTAAGTTCTCTCTTGAGCGGCCTGATACTGGACAATATTTTATCATTGTAACCTATCCGAAGTATGGTGAATATTACGCGGAGATCTTGCCAGGGCAGCATTACAATAACATGTCTATTGGAATGACCAGCAGCGCAACCTTGCTGGAGGAAGTCATTGTTATGGGACGGGTGCCCATTAGTATCAAGGGCGATACAACGGAATATGATGCAGGAAGTTTTAAAGTGGAAAGAAACGCCAAAGTTGAAGATTTGTTGAAAGTCTTACCTGGGATTACCGTCGATGCCTCTGGAAAAATTACTGCCCAAGGAAAAACAGTGAAGAAAATGCTTGTTGACGGGGAGGAGTTCTTTGGTGACGATCCTATTTTAGTAAGCCGGAATATTCGTTCTGATATGGTTGATAAAATTCAGGTCTATGAAAAGAAGTCTGATAAGGCTGAGAAAACAGGGATTGATGATGGTGAACGTACACAGACAATCAACGTGAAGTTAAAAGAGGAAGCTAGACGCGGAATATTCGGCAAAGTGGATGTTGGTGGAGGTAGTGATAAATTCTACGCTGGACAGGGCTTTTTGAACTATTTTAATCAATCGTTTAAAGCTTCGGCTTATTTGATTGCAAGTAATACCGGCAAGAGCGGACTCAGTTATGAGGAGGTATCAAGCATGGGGGGTGATTACGATAGAGGCGATAATTTTAATGGTGAAGGTATTCCTAAGTCCTTGAATACGGGATTTCTATATTCAGATAAAACCGCTAACAAAAAGCATGCTTGGCGAATCGACTATAAGCATATCCGATCCGATGTTGATCTGGATCGCAGCGTGTTTACGCGCAATGCGGCACGCGACACGATATTGACTAGCAATAGCAGCACATTGGCTTCAAATGAGAACAGAAAGCATAATATTGGTTTGAAATATGAATTTAAGGTCGATTCCATGTCGGATTTAACGGTTTGGGCAGGTGCAAACAAAAGACATGATCATAGTTCTTCAGAGACACAATCAACTACTGTAAATCAATTTGATCAAAAGATCAACGATAACATGCGAAAGTTTAAGAACGATTCTAGGTCAGAACAGTATAATGCCTCAGCACTCTATGTAAGACGTTTTAAAAAGAAAGGCCGTTCGTTATCATTCAACTATTTTACATCGGGCAATAAACAGGATGGCGAGCAAGATTTGTTTTCTAAACTTAGATTTTACAAAGAAGGGAATGCTGAAAGAGATTCGACTCTCGACCAGAAGAAATTTGTGAAAAATAGCTCTTTTTCCACGGGGGGTGAATTTGCTTATTCCGAACCGATTTCAAAAAAGATTATCCTTTCTTTCGAATATGGATTGAATCTCAACAGAAATAACAACGCAGTTAGGTCTTTCGATAAAAATCAGAATACCGGTACTTTTGATAGACTAGATAGTTTGTATAGCAATGATTTCTTATATAAAACGATAAAAAACACCTATAATTTCGCAATTAATTACAAGCCCCTGGAAAAGCTGGTGGTCAATGTCTCGAATAAGTTCGAGAACAGTAATCTGTCGCAATTAAACCGCATGGAGAATTCGAGACTCTCACGATCATTTTTTGTGTATAATCCGCTGGTTGATGTTAATTATGAAATACAGAAAAATAAATCGATCAATTTGGAATATCAGGGTACCAATGGTTTGCCCTCTTTAAATCAGATCCAGCCACTCCGGTCGAATTTGGACCCTTTGAATGAATATCTAGGTAACGAAAATTTGAAACCATCCTACACCAATAATCTGAATCTAAGCTTTAGAACGTATTCCGTATTGGAAGATAAGTTTATAGGTATATTTTTAAGTGCATCACGTACAAACAATGCTTTGGTGCAAAATACAACGATTGATTCACTGGGTAAGACTACATTTGTTTGGGGAAATTTGAATCATAATAGCAACAATCAAATTAGTATCAGGCCAATGTATTACGGCAAATTATGGAAAAAAATTCAATTGAGACATGGAGGCGGTCCATCGGTATCTCTCAGCAACAATTATAACTATGTCAATACTGTTTTGGCGAATGCCAAAGTGCAGCGTTATGGATTCAATTATAGTCTACAGCGATCGACAACGAAAGGCTTGGACTTTGGTATTGAATTGTCTCCAGGCTATCTTATACAAGACAATTCCATTGGTGCAATGGAAGATAGTAAGGGATTTACGTTTTCATCTGAAGGAAACCTAAAGTACTTTCTTCCGGCTAAATTTATTGTGCGGGCAGATTTTAGCTATAATTATCAGGCTCCTACGGCGGTGTACAGTAAAAAATTTGAACGATTTGTGCTGAGCCCTGCATTATCGAAAAAATTCCGAAAAGATGAAAAGTTGGAATTGACCTTTATGGTTAATGACCTCCTCAAACAGAATGTGGGTTTTGACAGAAGTCAAAACGGGACACTACTGACCGAACGCCGATACAACACAATCAGCAGATATTATATGGTTAAGCTCACTTGGGAAATAAATAAAATGCTCGTAAAATCGAAATAAAATGAAAGATATCAAAAATTTACTCGCCCTATTGCTGTTCTTTTTCTGGGGAACCACAGCTTTTGGACAATATGCTTATTTTCCTACGCAAGGAACAATTACTTATGACAAAACCGTGTTTCTTAAAAACCTGCTCAAACGCTATGCAACCTATGCAAAAGACGAGGATACACGTAACTCCATCAAAGAAATGATCGGGCAGATTCCCGAAAACCAGGTGTTAAAAAAGAAACTGACATTTTCTAATGATGAGGTCCTCTATGAGCATATTGCTGAAGAATATTCGGATGTTGTTAGCGGGCTGATGCGGTCTGGGATTTTTGAGTCAGGAATAAGTGGCTACCAAAATTTGAAAAGTAAAGCATTTAATTCTGTCTTTGAGTTAGGCGGGGAACGGGTTGTCGTGACAGATTCGACATTAAAGATCAAGTGGAAAATCACGAATGAATACCGTGAAATCGCAGGTTACCCCTGCCGTAGGGCCAATGGACTTGTATTGGATTCCATCTATGCCGTTGCTTTTTATACGGATCAAATTCCTGTTTCGGGAGGTCCTTCGGCCTTTAATGGACTACCGGGGATGATTCTTGGTTTGGCTGTTCCAGAGCTGCATTACAATATGTTTGCAACGAAGGTGGAGTTGGGAGCCGTAAACCCTTCATCGGCTACCCTGTTAAAGAAGAAAGATAAACCCTTGACCAGGCAGCAGGTTTATGATAAACTGAAGGCCTCTTTCGGTGATTACCTGGGTATTAAGATTTATAATTTGGTGATAGCCTGTACATTTCTGTAAAAACCAACAAAAAAGGCCTTTCATTTGAAAGGCCTTTTTTATGTTTAACTTCGAAAAAACTATTTTCCGTCGTTTTTCTTAGCAGTAACTTCGTTACGAAGTTCTTGTGCTAAGGTTTTGATTTCTTGTAATCCTTTACGTACACGTGTACCAGCTGCAGAATTACCATTGTTGAAGAACTTGTCTGCATCAGCTTCGATAGAAGCTACTAACTCTTTTAATTTTACGTAGTTTTCCATTTTTTTATAATTATAATTTTAGTTTTTATGGTTTTTCCTAAACACTCCTTAAATATACAAAAACGAATCAAATAGAAAATAAATTTCGTTTTTTTTTTATCGAAAAAGCTTAAAAAAAAACTATTCAACAATCTTAAGTTCGTCAATAATGTTGGTTGCTCCTGCAAATTTATCGATGATAAATAATACATAACGGATATCAACTGAAATTGTACGTTGTAGCTTATGGTCGAAGATCACGTCACCAGCCATAGCTTCAATATTACCATCAAAAGCTAGGCCAATTAATTCGCCGTTGCCATTTATTACTGGTGAACCTGAGTTTCCGCCTGTTATGTCGTTGTCACTTAGGAAGTTTACTGGTAAATATCCTTTCTTGTCGGCATAACGACCATAGTCCTTATTATTGTACAGATCCATCAAACGTTGTGGTAAATCAAACTCTTCGTCGCCTTTTTTGTACTTCGCAATAGTGCCTTTTAACGTCGTGTAAAAGTTTTTGTCGGCGTCATTACGGGGATCTTGTGGTAGGCCTTTGATCGAACCGTAAGTTAAACGTAACGTACTGTTCGCATCTGGATAGAATTTACCTTTTGGATTCGAAGCTAATACCCCAGCGACATATTTACGATAAGCACCTTCAAATTTGTCGTCTTGTGTTTTCCAGCTAGGATCTACTTGACGGTATCTGTTAAGTAAGGCGGAAGAAAGTTTATACAATGGGTCATTGGCTAAAATTTCAGCGTTAGGGTTCTCCAGGTAATTGTTCAAACGCTCAGCAGAAGCGAAGATGCTGTTCTTCACAGATTCTTTGACATAAGCCGTAAAGTCACCATTATTTTTAGCAGCCAATTCTGCAATATATGGTGCAATATTTCCTGCTTTTTTAGCATAAAGATTCAATTCGTCAATCAAAACTTGCTCTTCAAGCGGCATGTAAATTTTTTCATAACCTGCATCGATGGCGGATTTTAAACGAGGAAGAATAGCGTTTCTTCTTGCTTCATCTCCAGCAGTATATACTTCTAAACCTGATCCAATTGTGTTCGGTAAAGCTGCAATTGCACTAGAACGCAACATGCCCATTAAATAGTTGTCATGTCTAGCTTTCTCGTTTGTCGAAGCATAAAATTCGTTGATTGTTTTGATGACATCACCGTATTCTGCTTTGTTTGCGGCTTTATTTGCCCATTTGTCAAATTTAGCTTCGTCTTTTGCTTTAGATTCCGCAGTTTTATGTAATGTCAAAGCATCAATCATTCCTTGACGGTTTTTCCAGTAATTAGCTACCTGAGAGTATTTTGAAGCGTAGTTCAATTTTACAGCTTGGTCTTGATCCATGAATTTTTTCATGGCATCCATACCTGTTTTAGAAGCTTCCACCCAAGCTGGATAAGCGAATTTAACATTCTGATTGATTCCCCCAGCGGGCATCCAGCGATTGGTACGACCAGGATAGCCTAAGATCATCGCGAAATCTCCTTCTTGAACACCTTTTAAGCTGACAGGTAGGAAATGTTTAGGTTTCAAAGGGACATTATCTTGTGCATACTCTGCTGGATTACCATTTTTATCGGCGTAAACTCGGAAAATTGAGAAATCTCCGGTATGACGAGGCCATTCCCAGTTATCCGTATCACCGCCAAATTTTCCAATGCTATTTGGGGGTGTTCCCACCAAACGGACATCATTGTAATCTTGGTATACAAAATAATAATACTCATTGCCTTGGTAGAATGATTTTACTTCAACTACATACTTACCATTTTCGCTATTCTCTTTTTGAATTTTGGCAATTTCACCAGCAATGATTTTTTTTTCGTTCATCTTCAGCCATTTTGTTGTTGACCAAACCTAAGATGCGTTTTGAAACATCATCCATGCGTACAAAAAAGCGAACTGACAAAGATTTAGGCTTTAACTCTTCATTTTTTGATTTGGCCCAGAAACCATTTGTTAAATGATCATTTTCTGGTGTAGAAAGTTCAGCAATAGCACCGTATCCACAGTGGTGGTTGGTGAATACCAAGCCTTGATCAGAAACGATCTCAGCAGTACAGCCACCATTGAATTGTACGATTGCATCTTTTAAGCTAGAGTGGTTAATGCTGTAGATTTCTTCGGCACTTAAGCGAAGCCCTTTTTTCTGCATATCTGACTCATTCAGACGCTTTAGATACATTAAAAACCACATTCCCTCATCGGCAAATGCAGCAAAGCTTGTTGTGATGAACAACAAACACATCCATAATTTTTTCATATCAACCTGATAAAAAGTTTGTTTATACCCTACAAAAATGCTTTAATTCTCTTAAAAACCAAAATATTAGACTTTATAATATGCTTTTTACCAATTTTTATGTCAATTGAAAGTAAATGTGTACCGTATTGGTTGTCAAGGAAAGTCAAATGGACTCTTTTCCTTATCTTTGCAAGATGCAGCAATCATTTGAAAATTTTAAATTCAATAAACAGATCTTAAATGCGATAGCGGAGGCGGGGTATCAACAACCGACAGAGATCCAAGAAAAGGCAATTACTCCAATATTGGCCGGGCAGGATGTGATGGGAATCGCTCAGACGGGAACTGGAAAAACAGCGGCATTCGTTTTGCCGATGCTGATGAAGCTAAAATATGCTCAGGGAAATGATGCGCGTGCGTTGATTTTGACACCAACGAGAGAATTGGCCATGCAGATCGAAGAAAATATTAAGTTGTTTTCTACTTACCTTGATTTGCGTTCAGTGGTACTTTATGGTGGATTAGGACCAAAAACTCAGATAGAAGAACTCGAAAAAGGAGTGGATATTATCGTGGCAACTCCGGGTCGATTTTTAGACTTGTACCTCGAAGGGCACATTGTTGTCAAATCACTCAAATTTTTGGTCTTGGATGAGGCCGATAAGATGATGGATATGGGTTTTATTAGTAAGATCCATCGTGTACTTGAAATTGTGCCACGCAAACGTCAGAACTTATTGTTCTCAGCAACAATGAGTGAGCTTGTTCGCAAAATTGCAGGTGATTTCTTAGCGTTTCCGACCATTATTGAGGTGTCCGAACAAGCTACACCAGCCAAGACGGTAAGTCAGGCGCTATATGTTGTTCCCAACCAAAAGACAAAATTGAATTTACTTCAACATCTCTTGAAAGATGATGAAGCGTTTAGTCGACTGATTGTTTTCTGTAAAACAAAGCAGGTAGCAGATAATGTCTTCCACTTTTTGGAACGTAAATACGGTAAAGATGAGGTTCGTGTTATTCATGCCAATAAAGGTCAGAATACACGTATCAACTCCATCAATGCCTTTAAGGAAGGGAATATTCGTATTTTGGTCGCAACGGATGTGGCGGCGCGAGGGCTTGACGTTTCTAATGTAAGCCATGTGATCAACTTTGAAGTACCTATTGTTATAGAAGATTATGTGCATCGTATTGGACGTACCGGGCGAGCTTTCAATGAGGGGGATGCTATTACGTTCTGTAATGATGCCGAGAAATATTATGTTCGCAAAATCGAAAAATTGATCAAGCAAAGTATCCCTGTCTACGCACTACCAGAGGATGTCTTTATAGAGAAAACACCCTTTCATGAAAAACAGGATATTGCGCGCGAGATTGATAATCAAAAGCGGAAAGATGATCCAGATTTCCAAGGTGCTTTTCACGAGAAAAAATACGTTATCAAACAGAAAGAAGTGCGGGAGGCACAACGAGCTTCCGGATTTAAACCAAAAGCAAAAAGTAAAAGTAAGTCTGCAGGCGGAAAATCGGGAGGAACAAATCGCAATTTTAAAAAACGTTAATTTATTGTGCGCTTTACACCACTAAATATCGCTAGTGCATGCCTTGTTGCCTGGTTTGTTATGGAAAACCCCAATGACGAAAAGGCCTTATTTACTTGGGGCGCATTTATCCTATTGTTGTTGATATTGACCGTCATTGATATTGTATTTAGGGTCTTTGTAAAGCCAAATAAAAAAATGTGGTTATTACAGTTGGCATTTTTGGTAGTCGTTTGTGTCACCAGTTTAATTGTCAAAGTAACCTTTGGGTAAGAGGTAAAATTAAAAATAAAGACGAGTTAGGTTGTGAATCGATGGCAAATATAGTTCCTGTTTCAAAAAACATAGCTCAATATAAATAGCTCAATAATATTAAAATGAAAAAAGCTGAAATAAAATTACAGGTAGAGTTAGATGAAAACAACGTGCCTGAAAATATCATGTGGTCTTCTACAGATGGAAATAATGCGGATGAATTACCTGCAAAAGCGATGTTTTTAGCCCTATGGGATTCACATTATAAAAATTCAATGCGTATCGACCTTTGGACTAAAGATATGCCCTACGATGAGATGAAACGTTTTTTCTATGAAACGCTGCAAACATTGGGCGACTCTTTTATCCGTTCTTCAGGCGGTGATCCGATGGCGGAAAAAGTTATTGGCGACTTGCGTGATTACTGTGCGCATTTTGCAGATAAAATGGAAGTTTTAATGCCACAACAATAGTTTTTAACGCTTAACAGAAATTTGACCATGCAATACTTCTTAGTAAAATCTGAACCATTTAAATATAGCTGGGAACAATTTAATAAAGATGGCCGTACATTTTGGGATGGCGTTCGTAATTATCAAGCTAGGAATAATATCAAAGCCATGAAAGAAGGGGATCTGGTCCTGTTCTACCATAGCAATGAAGGAAAAGAAGTTGTGGGGGTGGCCAAAGTCGTCAAGGAATTTTATCAAGATCCGACAACAGATGATGAGCGTTGGGTGGTTGTGGATCTGGCGCCTGTAGAGACACTGAAGAAATCCGTTACGTTGGAAACCATTAAGGCTGATGAGCAGTTGCAGGATATCGCTTTGGTCAGACAAGGACGTTTGTCTGTAATGCCGTTGAAGCCAGAAGAATTTGATCGGATTTTAGCGCTTGGCAACGCGTAAGCTATCGCGAATAAATCAACCCAGTGTATGGGGATATAACTAAAAAAGGGAAAACGATCGTTTTCCCTTTTTGATTATTTACACGGTATGTAAGTCATGCACATCAAGCATTAGTTCTTTTGGCTAAAAAGACTGACTAGCGCTTTTAATTTTTTTGCATTTTCAGGCTTTAATTTCCCCGCGAGAATAAGGCGCAGTTCTCTTCGTTGTAATGCATCTTCGTAAGCTTTGTGTTCTATATCTGTTTCCGGAATTAATACCGGCACAGCTTTAGGATTGTTATCCGCATCAACAGCAACAAAGGTGTAATAAGCTTCGTTGGTTTTTACACGGGTGCCTTCCGGTAAATTAGAAGCGAAAATTTCCATGCGTACCTCCAAAGAACTATTAAACGCACGCGTTACCTGAGCTTGTATCGTGACGACCTCTCCAAGTTTAATGGAGCGCTTAAAAGATACATTGTCGACTGATACTGTTACGACGACATTGCTGCAGTGTTTTTGAGCAGCAATAGCCGAACAGATATCCATCCAATACAATAAACGGCCACCCATCAAATTCCCAAAAGTATTTGTGTCGTTGGGTAATACCAATTCGTTCATCTCAGTGTATGACTCTCGCGCAAATTTCTCTATCATATCATTATTTGTCATTATCGTCCAAACGTTTTGAATTGATTATCTATGATTGCCAAAGAATCCATAAATGACGTCGGCACATAACCCAATTCAGCGTTAGATCTAGTCAGATCAAAGCCTGTCTGCCGTGGCCTGTTCTCCGCCTGTCCAATGCTGGCAGCACTGATCTCCGAAATCAATTCTTTGTCTAGCTGCCAATAGTCTGCAATTTTGTAGACAGCCTCATTGATCGACATTAATTCTGCTCCTGAAATATGAAATATTCCCTGCGCTTTTCGGTCAATCGCGAGTTGGCATGCATAAGCTAAATCATCCACAAAGGTAGGCATTCTCCATTGGTCATTGACTACTTTTATGGGTTCATTTTGCGACAACTTACTTTTAGCCCATAATACTAGATTCGAACGATTGGGGTCAGCATTGATCCCATATACTAATATCGTGCGAAGGATAGCATAATTACAGTTGGATTGTACAAGCACTTGTTCGGAAGCATATTTACTCTTTCCATATTCACTTTGTGGATTGGGGAGATCTGTTTCATCATAAGGCGCATTTTTTTTGCCATCAAATACAAAGTCCGTGGATAAGTGGATCAGTTGGGTCTGATGTGCAGTACAATAGGAAGCAAGATAGGTTACGAGATCGACGTTAAGCAATTGACATGCTGCTTGATCTGCTTCACAAGCTTCCACACTGGTCATAGCTGCTGTATGCACAATTGCATCAAAAGTTTGCGCAGATAGAAAATCTGTCAATTTTTCCCGATCCGATAGGTCTACCTGAAAGAAAGCATAATTCACTTGATTCGGGTTGCGATTTGGACCCTTTGAAACGGCAACAACATCATATTGGTCATTTTTAGCAAGTAAATCAACGACTTTTTGGCCAAGGAATCCATTGGATCCTGTCACTAGAATTTTTTTCATCAACAATAATTAAATGGTATCCAAGCACCTGTTTATAAAGACTCGTTTGCAGGGTCTTAAGTGCGCTGTTTAGTTTATTCACAAATCCGCTTTTTTTTGTTTTAGTTGGTCCATATAAAATCCATTTTACTGGATTGTTTCATGATATTTTCAACTACTGTTTTTTCTAGATCCAAAATGGATTTTAAAGCGTTATAATCGATTTTATCGGCATCATCGGTCGGCATATGATAGTCTGGGTGTCCACCAGTATGGAAAAACAACACCGGTATATTCTTTTTATAGAATGAAGTTTGGTCAGATCCGCCGTTGCCATCCTTGCTAAGATTAAATTTTATAGGTGCCTGAACATCTTTGAATATAGCTGGCCATTGACTACTTGTTCCATAGCCGATTACGGCAAGGCCATTGCTGGGATTATAACGGCCGATCATATCCATATTGAGCATGGCTGTGATTTTCTCCAATGGTAGGGTAGGGTGTTCCGTAAAATATTTGGAACCAACTAATCCCAATTCTTCCGCTCCGAAGGCAATAAACAACAAGTTGTAGGGTTCTTTTTCATTGTTGCTGCTAAAGTAACGTGCGAGCTCCAATAAACCAGCTGTACCGGAGGCATTATCGTCGGCTCCATTGTGGATTTTGCCTACCCCTAAGGAATCTTTTGAACTTCCTTGACGACCTGTTCCCAAGTGATCGTAATGTGCGCCTATAACAACTGTTAAGTCTGCACCATTGTCAATAAATCCAATGATATTATCTGCATTACGAATGCTGTCTGCAACTTTTACTTTCCAGACTTTGGCTTTGAAGGATTGGCGGTACCCTTTTTCACCTTTAGGCTCAAGTTTGTATTTTTTGAATTCCTTTTCAATATAATCTGCAGCTTTAAATACTTCCTTACTGCCCGTTCCCCGTCCCTGCATTTTGTCGTCAGCGAGGTAATAAATATGTTTCTTTAAGTTGGAAACTTCGATCTGCTGTGCCTGTGCTATTTGGATTCCTAGTAGGCAGCAAAATGTCAGAAGTAGGCTAATGTTTTTCATGCTAATAGTAGAGTTTAGATAGTTGTATTGGGTTATATGTACAAAAAATAAAAGCCTTGGGATTAACAAGGCTTTTAGGGATATTTCGTTAATCTTCAACGATTTCACTGTGGATGCTGGATTTCTCTTCTTTTTCTGTTTTGAAATACCGTTTTTGAAATAACAGGATCAAAACCACCCCAACAGAAATTGCCGAGTCGGCAATGTTGAATACAGGTCGGAAGAAGAGGAACTCTTCACCGCCCCAAAAGGGCACCCAGGAAGGGAAGTTGCCTTGAATTAATGGGAAATAAAGCATATCGACCACTTTTCCGTGCAGGAAGGAAGAATAACCACCACCTGCTGGGAATAAACTCGCTTTATCATACCAGGTACTTTCACTAAAGATGACGCCGTAAAAAGCAGAATCGATGATATTTCCTAAGGCACCGGCAAGAATTAGGGCAACATTTAGGATGAAACCACGGTTATACTTATTTTTGATCATGTAATGTAGGCCGTATCCAATACCAGCTACGGCTAAAATACGAAATACCGTCAAAAATAATTTTCCATAATCACCGCCAAATTCCATACCATAGGCCATTCCATTGTTTTCAATAAAATGAATTTGGAAAAATTTGCCCAATACATGGTGGCTTTGTCCAATTGTCATTGTGAGCTTAACCCATATTTTTGACAATTGATCTATTAAAAGTATCGCTACGATGAGCGCGATCGGTTTCGTATAACCCTTCATTGTGTTATAAAAATGGTCCTTGCCTAAGCAAAGACCATATATTTAATGCCTAAAATTAATATTGTTTGTTTTTTGCTTCGATGCTCAACGTTGTATGTGGAACAGCTTTCAAACGTTCTTTTTGAATCAGTTTTCCGGTTTCTCTACAGATACCATACGTTTTGTTCTCGATGCGCACCAACGCCGCTTCTAGGTTGTCGATAAATTTCTTTTGACGAGCAGCCAATTGATTTGTTTGCTCTTTTTCTAAAGTAGCTGAACCGTCTTCCAATGTCTTGTACGTTCCAGCAGTATCGTCGGTACCATTAGCATTACTGTTATTAAGCGTTGCGGTCAACGAGGAAAGCTCTTCTTTTGCTATTCTAAGCTTGTCCAAGATAATATCTTTAAATTCTTGTAATTCTGAATCGCTATAGCGTGTTTTCTCGTTGTTGTTTGCCATAATTTAATTTTTTTGGATTAATGCCTTAAGTTCTTTGCCATCGATCTCGATGGTCTCTCCTTCAGTTAGTGAATCTTCAAAGACCAGTGAATCGGCCAGAATTTCGGTGCAAATATACGATAAATTTTCGTTGGCAGCATTGACCACTTCTGAAGCAGCTGTTAACTTTACGTTAATTCTATCAGTGACTTCTAATCCTTTATCCTTCCTTAGATTTTGTAGGCGGTTGATCAATTCTCTTGACAAACCTTCTTTTTTCAATTCTTCGGTGATATGTACATCTAATGCTACGGTCAATTTACCTAGATTTGCTACTTGCCATCCTTCAACGTCTTCTGCTATAATTTCTACATCGCTCAGTAAAATCGTATATGGCGTGCCTGCTAGGGCCAATTCGCCTGTTGATTCCAATGTGCTGATTTGATCTATAGTCAACGATTGGATAGACGAAGAAACTAACTTCATATCCTTACCAACTTTCGCGCCAAGAGCTTTGAAATTTGGTTTTATTTTTTTCTTAATAATACCAGTGGTGTCTGTAATGAACTCGATATCTTTGATATTGGTCTCAGAAAGTATCAGATCTTTTACTTTCTCTACCTTTTCTTGGAAAGCACTATCCAGTACCGGAACCAAAATTTTGTTTAATGGTTGACGTACATTGATGGAAGTTTTCTTCCGTAAAGAAAGTGTCAGCGATGATATATCCTGCGCTAAAGCCATGCGTTCTTCCAGATCTTTATCGACTAGACTTTCATTATAAACCGGGAAATTCGCCAAGTGAACAGATTCAACTTGTTCCTTGTTCGTGGCTGAATTCAAATCCAGGAATAATCTATCCGAGAAGAAAGGTGATATTGGCGACATCAATTTCGCAATTGTATCAAGACATGTATAAAGTGTTTGATAGGCCGAAATTTTATCTTCTGTATAATCTCCTTTCCAGAAACGACGACGGCAAAGACGGACATACCAGTTGCTGAGATGTTCATCAACAAAGTTTTGAATAGCGCGCGCGGCCTTTGTAGGCTCGTAATCCGCTAAGTATTCGTCTACCTCCTTGGTCAACGAATTTAACAAGGAGATAATCCAACGGTCAATTTCAGGACGTTTTTCCAAAGCGATATCTGGTTCTGAATACGAGAACTTATCGATATTGGCATACAATGCAAAAAAAGCGTAGGTATTATATAAAGTACCAAAGAATTTACGGCGGACTTCATCCAATCCTTCCATATTGAATTTAAGGTTGTCCCATGGTGCGGCATTACTGATCATGTACCAGCGTGTTGCATCGGCACTGTATTGATCGATCGTCGAGAATGGATCAACACCATTGCCTAGGCGTTTGGACATCTTATTTCCATTTTTATCCAACACCAAGCCATTGGAAACCACGTTTTTGAAGGAAACCGATTTGTACATCATTGTAGAAATCGCATGTAAGGTGAAAAACCAACCCCGTGTTTGATCAACTCCTTCAGCGATAAAGTCTGCAGGGTATGCATGATCAAATCCAGCTTTAAAAGGAAACTCTTCGCCTTTGGCTAGTTTTTCGTGATCCAATCCCCATTGTGCATAAGGCATTGCGCCCGAATCAAACCATACGTCTATCAGATCAGGTTCGCGGAATAACTTTTGTCCGGCATCAGAAACAAGAACGATATCGTCAACATATGGACGGTGAAGATCCAGTTGCTCGGTGTCGAATTTATCCAAGTAAGCTTTATTTTTCGCTTTTTCATCGTCAGACAAAACGTCTGAGGTCAAAGAAGCTTCCAATAAGGATTTTAATTCAGGTAAGGAGCCGATACAAACTTCTTCATTTTCGTCTTCTGAACGCCAGATAGGAAGTGGAGTTCCCCAGTAACGCGAACGCGAAAGGTTCCAGTCCACCAAGTTTTCTAACCAGTTTCCAAAGCGGCCGGTACCGGTTGCTTCAGGTTTCCAGTTGATGGTTTTATTTAATGCAACCAAATCTTCCTTCACTGCTGTCGTGCGGATAAACCAGCTATCTAATGGATAGTATAGAACAGGTTTGTCTGTACGCCAACAATGTGGATAGGTATGCTCATATTTTTTGACATCGAAAGCTTTGTTGTCCTCTTTTAGTTTGATAGAGATCAACACGTCTGTGGGTTTGAAGTCTTCTTTTGAACGTTCCTCAGCGTTGTAATATTCCTCTTTGACAAATCTTCCGGCAAAATCTGTGATTTCACTTACAAAACGTCCAGTACGGTCAACAGTAGGTACCTCTTTTCCATTTTCATCTTTCACCAAGATGCCCGGTACACCATGTTCTTTTGCTACACGAAAGTCATCCGCACCATAAGTAGGAGCAGCGTGGACAATACCGGTACCGTCTTCAGTCGTAACAAAGTCACCTGGAATAACGCGGAAAGCATTTTCTTGTAAGTCCTCGTTGGTGATATAAGGCAACAATTGCTCATAGCGCAAGCCAACAAGTTCTTCACCTACAAATTCTGCTGCAAGCTCCCAAGGAATTACTTTGTCGCCCAATTTATAGTCTTGGAAGGACGCATTTTCTCCTTCCGCTTTAAAATGTTTGCTGATCAAATCTTTCGCTAACACGACAGATACAGGAGCACCGGTATATTTATTGAAAGTTCGGATCTTAACATAATTTATTTTCTTGCCTACAACCAAAGCTGTATTGGACGGTAAAGTCCATGGCGTGGTCGTCCAGGCAATGAATGCTACATCCTCCGCATCGTCGTCAACTAATTTTTCTATAGCTGGATGAAGCTGACTTTTGATCAGTCTAAATTCTGCAACGATGGTGGTATCTTTAACATCTTTATAGGTGCCGGGCTGGTTAAGTTCATGCGAACTCAATCCCGTACCTGCTGCCGGAGAGTAAGGTTGTATCGTATAACCCTTGTACAAAAGACCTTTTTTGTAAAGTTCTTTCAATAAATACCATAAGGTTTCGATGTATTCATTCTTGTAAGTAATGTAAGGATGTTCAAGGTCAACCCAATAGCCCATTTTGGTGGTTAGGTCATTCCATACATCGGTATATTTCATTACCTCCTTGCGACAAGCGTCATTATATTGTTCTACGGTAATCTTTTTGCCGATATCCTCTTTTGTGATTCCAAGAGCTTTTTCGACAGCAAGTTCAATGGGCAGACCATGGGTATCCCAGCCGCCTTTTCGTTTCACTTGGTAACCTTTCAAAGTCTTGTAACGACAGAAAATATCCTTAATCGTACGTGCCATCACGTGGTGAATTCCAGGCATTCCATTTGCAGAAGGCGGACCTTCAAAAAATGTATAGGTCTTGCTTTCAGGGCGATTATTGATACTTTTTTCGAATATTTTTTCCTGTTCCCAACGGGTCAAAATCTCTTTACCTATCTCGGGTAAATTTAACTGCTTATATTCTTTGTACATCAGACTGTTGTATGCTTCTTTTCTAAAGGTCGCTAATTTAGTGATTTATGATGGAAAATGAAAGAGGGCTTTGTTGTGCTTATATCATTAAATGGAGGTTGAACTTTTTGAAATCTCCCCCTTGATCAACTCGCGAAAAGCGACGGTAGTATCTGCTACGACAAAGGGACTACCCATGGCAGTCCCTTTGTTATTTCATTCTTGCTGAAATTCAGTTATGCTGAAAAACTGCTTCCGCATCCGCAGGTACTTGTTGCATTGGGATTGTTGAATGTGAAGCCCCTTGCATCGAGTCCCGATTTGAAGTCGATTTCCATACCGGCAAGATATAGGCCATGTGCTTTGTTCATAAAGATGCGAATTCCTTGAATTTCGTATTCGTTATCGCCGTCCTTTTTCTGGTCAAAGCCCAAGATATAACTCATACCGGAACAACCGCCGCCTTCAACACCGACACGTAAACCAAAATCATCAGAGATTTCTTGTTGATCCTTTAATTTATTTAGTTCCTTGATTGCCCCTTCTGTTAAGGAAACAGGAGCAACTGCTGTATGTTCTGTACTCATTGTAATAGTGTTTTAGCCAATCCAATACAAAAATACATTTTTTTAATGGCAAAATGCTTGACCGGAATTTTTTGACATTTTCGAAACATTCAATTCTTCGTACGCTTATTCGGTCCGATAGCACCATAAAATGATCTTGACCTAATTAGGTAATTCGCATAAATAAGGCTGTTTTTCTAAGAATATTTAATAAAATAGGACTTTTTGTCGATATTCTTTATGGAATATGCTATCTTTGAGGCATTAAAATAAACTACAAAATTTACTTTACAACATTTAAAAACAATGGAAAGAGATCAAGCCATTTTTAATTTAATAGCTGATGAGCTTAAACGCCAAGAAGAAGGTATTGAATTAATTGCTTCAGAAAACTTTGTTTCAAAACAAGTGATGGAAGCTGCTGGTTCAGTGTTGACAAATAAATATGCAGAAGGCCTCCCAGGAAAACGTTACTATGGAGGTTGTGAAGTTGTGGATGAGATTGAAACCATCGCAATTGATCGTGCAAAACAATTATTTGGCGCAGAATGGGTAAATGTTCAGCCTCACTCTGGTGCTCAAGCAAATGCGGCTGTTTTTTTGGCGACAATCAAACCTGGTGACAAAATTTTAGGTCTTGATTTATCTCACGGTGGTCACTTGACACACGGTTCACCAGCGAACTTATCTGGTAAGATCTATCAACCATTATTTTATGGTGTAAAAGAAGATACAGGTCTAATTGACTACGAGCAATTGGAAGAAACAGCGCTTCGTGAAAAACCAAAGATGATCATCTGTGGTGCTTCGGCTTATTCTCGCGATTGGGATTACGCGCGCATTCGTAAAGTTGCAGACGAGATTGGTGCTATCGTAATGGCTGATATTTCTCACCCTGCAGGTTTAATCGCTCGTGGTTTATTGAATGATCCACTTCCTCATTGCCATATCGTTACGACAACGACACACAAAACGCTTCGTGGTCCACGTGGTGGTATGATTATGGTCGGTAAAGATTTTGAAAATCCATGGGGTATCAAAACACCTAAAGGTGAAATCCGTACAATCACTCAATTATTGGATTTAGCTGTATTCCCAGGTACACAAGGTGGTCCTTTGGAGCATACAATCGCAGCGAAAGCGATCGCTTACGGTGAGGCTTTATCCGATGAGTATATGGAATATATCGTTCAGGTAAAGAAAAATGCAGCTGCATTGGCACAATTCTTTGTAGAAAGAGATTACAAGATCATCTCTGGTGGTACAGACAATCACTTGATGTTGGTGGATCTTCGCAACAAAGATATTTCTGGTAAAGAAGCTGAAGCTGTATTAGGTAAAGCCGGTATTACAACAAATAAAAATATGGTTCCTTTTGATACACGTTCTCCTTTTGTGACTTCAGGTGTACGTTTTGGTACTGCTGCAATTACAACACGTGGTATTAAAGAGAATGAAATTATACAAATTGGCGAGTTGATCGATGAGGCATTGAAAAATGCATCTAACGATGCTCAACTGGATTTGATCCATGGCAAAGTAAGAGCAATGATGGCTGAGTTCCCATTGTATAAATAAGAAATTCCCCTAGGAATAAAAAAAGCGGAATCACCGATGCGGTGTTTCCGCTTTTTTTATTTTCTTACAGCTATTTTCAGCGTAACATGCATGGTATAAGTCCGTACCAATTTAACTTATCAAGGGAATTATATAATAACCTGAACCGTATTTTATACGGTTTAAATAGGGGCTCATCCGAATGAGGCCCCTATTAGGTCCCTATTAACTCCCTATATAGTTCAGATTAAATAATGCCGCATTGGCGTGCCATCCTTCTCATGTACAACTGCTGGTTCTAGCTTGTTTCGGAGGAATTGGGAGAATTGCCTTAAGAGCTCGGTTTGGAAATGTGAGGCAGATAACTTATTTTTAAATGTTAAAAAACCTTAAAATAAATTGTAATAATTTGATTACTCATTTATTTTGCGGTAATTTGGTTTTAGATTAATTGATTGTTTTACAATAAGAAAGGATAGTTATACGGCAAACATTTACATTTTAACACAGAACTGATAATTTATTTGCGAACTGCTAAAAAAGTAAGTGACGTATGAGACTTCTAAAAGGTAAAAGCGATCAAGAGTTGATCCAAATGTATGTCGGTGGCCAAGAGTCCGGTCTAGAGGCATTGTTGAATCGATATAAATCGAAAATATATACTTCCATATATATGAAAGTAAAAGATGAATATCTTGCTGAAGATATTTTCCAGGAGACTTTCATTAAAATCATCAACACATTAAAATCCGGTAAATATAATGAAGAGGGTAAGTTTTTACCTTGGGCTATTCGTATAGCACACAATATGATTGTTGACTTTTTTAGAAAAGCAAAACGTGCTCCAAATATTGTGAATGCTGATGGCTTTGATATTTTTGAGGTGCTCGAATTTAGTGATGAAAGCGCAGAGTCAAAAATGCTCAAACAGCAGGTTGATGTTGATCTTAAGAAAATGATCCAAAAACTTCCGGACGATCAAAAAGAAGTGCTCATTATGCGACACTTTTGTGATATGAGTTTTAAAGATATTGCGGAAATAACCGAAGTAAGCATCAATACTGCTTTGGGGAGGATGCGCTACGCATTGAGTAATTTACGTAAGATGATTGAAGGTACCGATCTTACCCTGCAAATGGGCTATTTATAATAAAGGGGGCATTTCAAAACGCCCCTTTTTATTTACATTCCTAATTGTGATTACAGGTAGTATCGCTTCTTTTGTATTTTACCATCTTTTCTTTTATAATAAGGCGATGCTAGAATCCTCTGTGCATTATGCCGTCAAAAGCCATTTACTTCAATAATTCGCTCCTGATCGAACTTAAAATAACTGTGCGCCTTCGGAAATGACCGATGAGTATGCGTATTGAATTCTTGTTAATCAGTGTAAGTGTTTCGTTGGATAGAAGCTGAAAGCGGGGTTATTTGTTCAAATAATATGGTAATTATGTCATGTGGAGATCAGAAGAACCTGTTCTTTTTGTCAGGTCAAAGACTTTTTTTATCTTAGAAATTTATGCATATACCTTTTTTCAACGATTGGAATAAGGTTTGATAGTCATATTGTAACTATAAAACGATTGAATAGCTATGTACTTGATTTTATTTATTGGAATAATGGTGGTAAGCCTAATTGTCCAAACAAGATTCAAAAACAAATTTAAGAAATACTCCGAAATGCCTTTGAGTAACGGGATGTCTGGAGCTGAGATTGCGCAAAAAATGTTAAATGATAACGGTATATATGATGTAAAGGTATTGTCTATCCCAGATCGTTTGGGAGATCACTATAATCCGTCGGATAAAACCATTAATTTAAGCCCTGAAGTTTACAGTGGCCGCAGTGTTGCAGCTGCAGCGGTAGCGGCGCACGAATGTGGTCATGCTGTACAGCACGCCAAAGCCTATAAATGGTTAGGATTCCGTTCGGCAATGGTACCTATGGTCAATGCGGCTTCCAAAATGACATCATGGGTATTGATGTTGGGCGTTATGCTGTTTGCTTTTTCTAAAGGCGGTAATCCGTGGCTTTTAGCTGTTGGAGTTGGGGCGCTGGCTATTACGACCTTATTTTCTTTTATCACCTTGCCTGTAGAGTTTGATGCATCGAACCGCGCGCTGGAATGGTTAAACCATGCTGGTGTAACCTATAATGGCGAAGAACATGACGGTGCAAAAGATGCTTTGAAATGGGCAGCGATGACGTATGTTGTAGCAGCGTTAAGTGCATTGGTAACACTTTTATATTATGCATCGATTTTATTCGGTGGCCGTAGAAGTGATTAAATACGGATATTGTAACTTTATCCTACAAAAATGCGATTATTTTTTATAGTCGCATTTTTTATGGTGTGTTAATGAGGTTACTATAGACAATTTTTTTAACTTTGCTGTTTATATAGAATAAGATTCAGATTTTATGTTTTCAAATCTTCAAGATAAGTTAGATAGGGCCTTTAAAGTATTAAAAGGACAAGGTAGTATTACCGAGATCAACGTTGCAGAAACGATGAAAGAAATTCGCAAAGCGTTGTTGGATGCCGATGTGAATTATAAAACTGCCAAAACTTTTACCGACGATGTTAAACAAAAAGCTTTAGGCGAAAATGTACTGACAAGTATTTCCCCGGGCCAATTGTTGACGAAGATCATGAATGATGAGTTGACAGCTTTGATGGGCGGATCTGTTACAGAGCTTGAGACTGGAAAAAATCCAACAGTCATTTTAATTGCGGGTTTGAATGGTGCTGGTAAAACAACGTTCTCAGGTAAGTTGGCCTTGTACCTTAAAGATAAAAAGAATAAAAAACCATTGTTGGTGGCTGGTGACGTTTACCGTCCTGCAGCGATTGATCAATTGGAAGTGCTCGCGGAACAAGTGGGCGTACCCGTGTATGTGAATCGTGAATCTAACGATCCTATTGCGATTGCCAAAGCCGGTGTGGAAGAAGCAAAACGTAATGGAAATAATGTTGTAATTATCGATACAGCTGGTCGTTTGGCGATCGATGAGCCATTAATGGTAGAGATTACTGCAGTTAAAGAAGCGACAAAACCAGACGAAATCCTATTTGTTGTGGATTCAATGACTGGTCAAGATGCCGTGAATACGGCTAAAACGTTCAACGACCGTCTGGACTTTACAGGTGTAGTATTGACTAAGTTGGATGGTGATACACGTGGTGGTGCTGCATTATCGATTAAATCTGTCGTTAATAAACCCATTAAGTTTATTGGTACAGGTGAAAAGATGGATGCATTGGATGTATTCCACCCTGATCGTATGGCATCTCGTATTTTGGGTATGGGTGACGTCGTATCCTTAGTGGAACGTGCGCAGCAACAGTTTGACGAGAAGCAAGCTGCAGAGCTCCAAAAGAAAATCCGTAAGAATAAATTCGATTTCAACGATTTTAAATCCCAGATTCAACAAATCAAGAAAATGGGTAATATGAAAGACCTCATGGGAATGATCCCTGGTGTTGGTAAAGCAATGAAAGACATTGAAGTAGATGACAATGCTTTCAAACCCATTGAAGCGATTATCGATTCCATGACACCTTTTGAACGTGAAAATCCAGATGTCATTGATCAAAAACGTCGTTTACGTATTGCGAAAGGATCAGGTACTGATATTAATGAAGTGAATAAGTTATTGAAACAATTTGGTGATATGCGTAAAGTCATGAAGCAGATGTCTAATCCAGCGATGGCAGCTAAAATGATGCGTAATATGCCCAAAATGCCAGGAAAAATGTAATTTTTAGAGAATAGTTACATCATAAGAAGGGCATCGTTTTATACGATGCCCTATTTTTTTCTGAAAGTGTCTGATCCTATTGGCCAGAAAGAACCTTCAGTCCACTTTAATTGCTGTTGGTGTCTGCGAAGTCATGCAGGTTTTGATCATTGTATTGCCTTTTTGATTAATTTTTTCGTTTCTCCTATGCGCCGTGCAAGATGAATCTAGGTTACTTGCGGACAGGATACTGGTGGTTGATTCCGTAAAATTCGAACTGTTTTTAAAGAAATAATTCGTAATTTCAAGTTCCTCACCCGAGTGAACGAAATATTTGTTAAATTTGTAATTATTATGGATGACCCCGCGCAATTATCGGAATACGGCAAAATCCTTATCATTCTTCTGATAGGGGCGCTGTTAGTCTGTGCGACCATTTTTCTTGCACGTTTAATCTCTCCGAAAAAGAATAATCCCATCAAATCTGGTACCTACGAATGTGGAGAGGATCCCATTGGTTCTTCTTGGGTTCAGTTTAATCCACGGTTTTATGTGATCGCCCTTGTATTTTTACTTTTTGATGTGGAGCTTATTTTTATTTTTCCATGGGCCACTGTATTTGGACAGTCTGAATATATTGCGGCAGATGGAAGATGGGGGTGGTTTACCATGATAGAAATGGCTATGTTCATTGGTATTTTAATTCTAGGGTTGGTTTTTGTCTGGAAAAAGGGCGATTTAGAATGGGTTAAACCGAATGTGTCCTTACCTAAAGTTCCTGTACCTATCCCGGATAGCGCCTATGCAAGCCTGAATAGCAAGACTTATCAGGTGCGTGATTATGCACTGGTTGTAGATGAAACTGTCGCGCACAAAACAACGGTAGATGAACAGGTGTCGACGCCGAAACCAGCCTTTAAACCTCGATTTAAAAAACCTGAGTAAGCATGAGTTTAGATAGTCAATTGCAGAATAATGGTGTTATTGTTGCCAAATTAGATGATTTGCTAAATTGGGCAAGATTATCTTCGATGTGGCCTATGAGCTTTGGTATTGCTTGCTGTGCCATTGAAATGATGGGGGCAATGGCTTCAACTTACGATTTAGATCGGATGGGCGTATTCCCAAGGCCTTCTCCAAGGCAATCCGACGTGATCATCATTGCTGGAACGGTTACCTTTAAGATGGCCGATCGTATCAAGAAACTATATGAACAGATGCCAGATCCTAAATATGTTATTTCGATGGGTTCTTGTTCCAACTGTGGTGGTCCATATTGGCAGCATGGTTATCATGTGGTCAAGGGGGTAGATCGCGTTATCCCTGTGGATGTTTATGTACAGGGATGTCCGCCACGTCCAGAGGCACTAATTGGTGCTTTTATTGAATTGCAAAAAAAGATAGACAAAGAAAGCTTGTTAGGTGAGCAATTGTTCAACGGAAAAGCTTAAAAGATAAATTTTATAAGATTTTAAATCAATTATGGCAAAAGATTTTTATGGTGAATTGCAATTGGGTATTCTTGGCGGTGGTCAACTGGGAAGAATGCTCATCCAGGAAGCCATTAATTACAATGTAAATGTTCATGTATTGGACCCGGATAAGAATGCTCCTTGTCGCAAGTTGTGCAATAAATTTGAATGTGGTTCATTGGGCGATTTTGAAACGGTCTATAATTTCGGTAAGGATTTGGACATGATCACGATCGAGATCGAGAAGGTGAATGTAGATGCTTTGGAGAAACTGGAAGGCGAGGGAGTAATCGTGTATCCACAATCACGTATCATTCGTCTGATTCAAGATAAAGGCCTACAAAAGCAATTTTTTAAACAAAACGATATACCAACTTCGGCGTTTCAATTGATATCCAATAAGGATAATTTAGTAAATGCCTCGTTAAACTTACCGTATATCCAGAAATTACGTAAGGATGGATATGATGGAAAAGGGGTGAAGAAGATTGTTACCCAACAGGATATACAAGAGGCGTTCGAAGAAGCTAGCTTAATTGAAGAATGGGTAGATTTTGAAAAGGAAATTGCGGTCATTGTTGCCCGGAATGATAAGGGGGAAGTGTCTACATTTCCAATGGTGGAGATGGAATTTAATCCTCAGGCTAACTTGGTGGAATTTTTGATTGCGCCGTCTTTGTATGGTGTAGAGATTCAACAACGCGCAGAGGCGATAGCAAAAAAGATTGCCGATGATTTGCAGATCGTAGGTATATTGGCTGTAGAGATGTTCCTAACGAAAAATGGTGATATTTTGGTCAACGAATTGGCTCCGCGCCCGCATAATAGTGGTCACCAGACAATAGAGGGTAATTACGTGTCGCAATTTGCACAGCATTTAAGGGCTATATTCAATCTACCGTTAGGTGATACCAGATGCAGAACGAATGCCGTTATGATTAACCTGTTAGGTGAACTTGGCTATGAAGGATTGGCCAAATATGAGGGAGTAGAAGAGGTGTTGGCAATGGAAGGCGTATATATCCATTTATATGGAAAGAAATATACGAAGCCATTCCGCAAGATGGGCCATGTTTGTATCATCAATGATGATCGGGAGAAAGCGATCTCCAATGCAAGAAAAGTACAAGAAATATTAAAAGTTAAAGCTTAAACAATACTATGTCAATCAATAATAAGGCCCAGGTAGGCATTATCATGGGAAGCAAATCAGACCTTCCTGTTATGCAGGATGCTATAGATGTGCTCAAAGCCCTTGGGGTGGAATTTGAGGTAACGATCGTCTCAGCACATCGTACACCACAACGTATGTTTGATTATGCGAAAAATGCGGCATTTCGTGGTTTGAAAGTTATTATTGCTGGAGCGGGTGGAGCGGCGCATTTGCCAGGAATGGTCGCTTCTATTACACATTTACCCGTAATAGGCGTTCCTGTAAAATCATCAAATTCCATTGATGGATGGGATTCGGTACTTTCCATTCTTCAGATGCCCAATGGTATTCCTGTAGCAACTGTCGCTTTAAATGCGGCGAAGAATGCAGGTATATTGGCTGCTCAGATTCTTGGTACACATGATGAAACAATCAGCAAGAATATCATCGAATTTAAAGAAGAGTTGGCGAGAAAAGTAATCGAGACCGCAGTAGATGTAGAAGATACCGAATTTTAAGCTGACAATCTTACAAAATAAAAAAGGGAGCATTGCTCCCTTTTTTATTTTGTAAGATCTGCCTGTACATAATCGTAGCTTTTTTTGAGACTTTCCATCTTATTTGGCATATAGATATTGTCTTGCTCAACAAAAGCATATTTAAGTCCGGCTTTATTCCTTTCTTTAACGATTTCAGGGAAGTTGATGCTTCCGGTCCCCACTTCGGTATACTTGATATCATTGAAGATTTGCTCAATCGGCAATTTCCCATCTTTGGGCCATTCAATAGGATTGGATTTTGTTTTATCCATATCCTTGACATGCCAAAGTTTAAAACGGTTGGGGAATTTTTCAAACAAAGCTATCGGGTTTTTACCAGCTTTCTCTGCCCAGAAAAGGTCTAATTCAAAATCGACCAAATCAGGTTCAGTGAATGCTAACATCACCTCTTCACCCGTTGTATTATTGCCCAGATCCCTAAATTCCCAGAAGTGGTTGTGATAAGCAACTTTTAGACCTAATTTTTTAGCCTGTTCACCAGCCTTATTCAATTGCTCTGCAGCATAGAGATAATCGTCTTTTTTCAATGCATTCAGATCAAACATCGGTGTTACAGGAGCAATTACATATTCTTGACCAAGTTCTTTTGCTGCATCAAAATAAACCGCAAGGTCTTCTTTGTCGGTGTGGGCTTTACTTAGGTATTTGGACATATCGTAATGGCCTGAATGTGTTTTTAGACCGTTATCATCCAATATTTTCTTCAACTCTTTGTAGGGCAATTTCCAGAACTGTTTGGCTGTGGCGTCTATCCCATAGAGCTCAACATGTTTATACCCAATTTTGGCAATTTGTTCCAAAGATCCTTTCGGATCTTTATCCATTAAATCGCGGATGGAATAAAGCTGTACGCCTATATTCTGTAATGGATTGTCGCTGATTGCACCGGCTTTATTTTGACAAGATATAAAGTTGGGCACCAGATAAGCTGCCGAAAGACCTATTCCAGCTTGCTTTAAAAATTGACGGCGAGAATTGTTCATCATATAATTGATTACTTGTTAGTGTACAATGTACAATTATTTGTTCAGAAATCAATGGTGCAACAAGGAATATTTTTGAAGAGTATGTTGATTTTATAAACTATAAAATCTTCGGAGAGCCAAGGTTTTGTAGGTCGGTAAGAGTCCGTTTAAAGGGGGGAGTGGGGAGGTCTTCATACCAATAAAAAAGGTCTGAATATTTTTCAGACCTTTTTTCTATTCAAGTAGGAAAATTTAAACAGTCATGATATCTTTTTCTTTCAGTTCAGCCAATTTATCAACTTTTACAATGAATGCATCTGTTAACTTTTGAACTTCACCTTCGGCAGTTTTGATTTCATCTTCTGAAGCACCGTCATTTTTTAATTTTTTGATGGATTCGTTAACATCCTTACGAATATTACGAACACCAATACGGCCTTTTTCAGTTTCCTCTTTTACTTTTTTAACAAGGTCACGTCTTCTTTCTTCTGTCAAAGGAGGAACATTTAGACGAATAACGATACCGTCATTCTGCGGATTGATTCCTAGGTTGGCGTCTGTGATAGATTTTTCAATTGCGTTGATAAGCGATTTTTCCCAAGGCTGAATGACAATAGTCCGTGCATCAGTTGTATTGATGTTGGCCACTTGTGAAAGCGGAGTGGCGCTACCATAATAGTCTACTGAAATTCCATCTAACATAGATGGAGAAGCTTTACCCGCACGAATTTTAGTTAATTCGGATTCGGTGTGAGCAACTGCTTTGGACATCTTGTCTTTACAATCGTCCAATTCAATTGAAATTAGTTCGTTCATATAAGATTACGTTTTTTACAGATTTAAAATTATTTAACCACAGTTCCGACATGTTCACCATTGGCAAGTTTTAATAAATTGCCAGGTTTGTTCATATCAAATACAATGATCGGTAATTTGTTTTCTTGACAAAGGGTAAAGGCAGTCATATCCATGACATTTAATCCTTTCTCATAAACCTCTGTGAATGATATTTCTTCAAATTTTGTTGCACTAGGATCTTTTTCAGGATCGGCAGTATAGATACCATCTACACGTGTTCCTTTCAATACAGCATCGGCATTGATTTCGATTGCACGCAAAGATGCAGCAGTATCTGTCGTGAAATATGGGTTTCCAGTACCAGCTCCGAAAATAACAATACGGCCTTTTTCCAAGTGGCGAACGGCTCTTCTACGAATAAATGGTTCGCAGATTTGCTCCATTTTGATCGCAGTAAGCAAACGTGTCTTTTTCCCAACTTTCTCAAGCGCATCTTGAAGAGCCATGCTGTTGATTACTGTGGCAAGCATGCCCATATAGTCTGCTTGAACACGGTCCATGCCTGATTTTTCAGCGCTTAGACCACGGTATATATTACCGCCACCGATAACAATTGCAATTTCTAAACCTTGATCGTGAATTTCTTTGATATCATTAGCGTATTGTGATACACGGTTAATATCGATACCATAGCTTTGGTCACCCATTAAGGATTCACCGCTAAGTTTTAATAAGATACGTTTGTATTTCATAATTGTTTTTTTGGAAATTTTCCAAAGGTCAAAGATAAAATATTTTTTTCATCCCTTAAGCCTTAAAGTGATATTTATTGTGCTTTTATTGTTTGATTAATGACTTCTTGGTAATACTGCTCATACAAAGGCATAATATTAGACAATTGGAATCTTTTTGCATGATTTAATGCTGCTTCTTTAAATTTCTCTAAGCGTTCCCCATCTTCCAAGATATAAATTGCATTCTTCGCCATATCATCAACATCACCAACAGCACTGAGAAACCCAGTGATACCGTTTTCATTCAGCTCGGGTAAACCTCCGGTATTGGAAGAGATGACTGGAACTTGACATGCCATGGCTTCTAAAGCCGCAAGACCGAAACTTTCCGAACTTGAAGGCATCAGAAAGAGATCTGATACAGACAATATTTCTTCCACTGCGTCCTGTTTCCCTAAGAAACGGACGTCTTTGCATACATCAAGTTCTCTGGATAGTTCCTCTGCATTTCGACGTTCTGGACCATCACCTACCATCAATAATTTGGAAGGGATTACATCATGTACTTTCTTAAAAATACGAATAACATCTTCTGTATTCTTAACCTTCCTAAAGTTGGAGGTATGAACCAATATACGTTCATTGCCCGGTGCAATGGCTTTTTTGAAATGTGACCGATCTTTATTGCTGAACCTGTCCAGATCAATAAAGTTTGGGATCACTTTGATGTCTCGGGTAATGTCAAAGTATTGGAGCGTTTGATCTTTCAGATTCTGTGATACCGCAGTTACGCCATCGGATTGATTGATGGAGAATGTAACAACAGGACTAAAACTCTTGTCTTTACCAACCAGTGTAATATCTGTACCATGTAAGGTCGTTACTACAGGAATATTAATGCCATACGTAGTGAGTAAGATCTGTTTTGCCATAAATGCCGCCGATGCATGTGGAATGGCATAGTGGACGTGAATCAAATCCAACTTTTCAAAACGAACAACATCAACCAGTTTGCTGGCTAATGCAGATTCATAGGGTAGAAAGTCGAAAAGTGGATACTGCGAAACAGCTACCTCATGGTAGTATAGGTTTTCAGAGAAGAAATCCAGACGTGCGGGTTGTCGGTAGGTGATAAAATGGATCTCATGTCCATTAGCGGCCAAAGCCTTTCCTAGTTCGGTTGCAACAACACCACTTCCACCAAAGGTGGGATAACAAACAATTCCTATTTTCATCTGCGTAATTATGTCTGAGCGTATATGTTTAACGGCATCCCGTTATACGCGCTGTTTAATTTGTGTTTAAAGGTTCCAAGGAACCTAATGTTAGTATTCTGCGTGTTGTCGTCCAAGACATGTGATGTCTATCACATATAAACTATTTTTATTCATAAGGCACCGACGAAGTTATTTACCTTAACAATTGTCTTTTTAAATTATTTCATGCTAACATGAAAAATTGATAACGCTTATTCATGAATTTTGTGTTGCAAATTTCGTCTATTTATGCGTAAAATAACAAAAACCAATTGCCATAGTTTTGTGAATTTTTTGATTGGTTAAAAAGCACTATCTTTAAATAGACATTAAATCGGTATATGGATAACTTTATAAGTGATATTTCAGGACAGCAATTTCCTTCGGAGCAACGTATTTTGGGGGCTTCAATCCGACAACCTATTTTTAAGCTGATAAAAAAGGAATATCCAAGTTTTAGTAAGGACAAGTATGTCGCTGCAAGCGAGTTGAAACGATTTAAGGAAACTTATATCTCCGAATTTCTGAAAGATGAGTCGGGGCAATTAAGTCAATTGGATCAGCAGGTAATCAATAGCTTTAAGGAAAATAAAGTAATCAGCGCAAGTCTGGACGGAGATAATAAGGAGTCAGTCAGCGTAGGAGATCGGGTTGCAGATAAAGTGGCTGAGTTTGGTGGAAGCTGGACCTTTATTATTTCCTTTATCTTATTTTTGATCGTTTGGATTGCAGCCAATATCTTTTGGTTAAATAATAAAGGCTTTGACCCGTATCCCTTTATTTTACTTAACTTGATTTTGTCCTGTGTGGCGGCCTTGCAGGCTCCGGTTATTATGATGAGTCAAAACAGACAGGAAGATAAGGATCGTGAACGCGCAAGAAATGACTATATGGTCAACTTGAAGGCTGAACTCGAAATCAGGGAATTACATGAAAAAATAGATCATCTCATTATCCGAAAAGAACAAGAACTTGTCGAAGTACAACGGGATCAAGTGGAAAAATTGAGCTTTCTATTAAAAAAGATGGAAAAAATAGAAGAAGCATTTAAAAATAAATGAATTTAGAAGGAGTAATAGGAGAACTTACGTTTAGGTTTTCCAGGTCGGGTGGAGCAGGTGGACAACATGTAAACAAGGTGTCATCGAAAGTATTGCTGCAGTGGGATGTTGCGCTATCGACAGCTGTTTCTGCTGAGGAAAAAGCAATGGTGTTCACCGCATTGGCAAATCGTATAAATAAAGAAGGAATACTGCAATTGGAATGCGATATCGACCGGTCGCAGGTCCGCAATAAAGAAATCGCAATCGATCGCTTTAAGCGTATATTGACGGCCGCACTTGTGCCAGCAAAACCTCGTAAGAAAACCAAAACTCCGTATTCGAGTGTTCTCAAAAGGCTGGATCGAAAGAAACAACAATCGCAATTAAAAGCTTCAAGGAAAAAGAATTTCGATGAATAAATATGACAATATTCCGTATTGACAAAAAATAATAAGTTGGTTATCAGTCTATTGTTTTTTAAACTAATTTATTAGTTGTTAAACTATGTTTTTAGTTATAACTTGTCTATTGATTTATTATTCAGGTATTTAATTTATTCTTGAGGAGTTATGGAGGATTTTAAAGAGTTAACGAAAGCTGAAGAGCAGATTATGCAAGAGCTCTGGGAGATGGGCCGTGGCTTTGTCAAAGAGATTATTGATCGACTTTCGGAACCGAAACCTGCTTACAATACGGTCTCGACCATCGTTCGTATTCTTGAAACGAAGGGCTTTGTAACGCATGAATCCTTTGGTAAAAGTCATCAATATTTACCAAAGATTTCAAAAGAGGAATATAAGAAAGGTATTACAGGTAAGTTATTAACCAATTATTTTGATAATTCGCCCAAAAGTATGCTCTCTTATTTTCTGGAAGAGAACAGGTTGGACATCAAAGAACTTGATGACATCTTGTCCATCATCGAACGTAATAAATAACAACCAATACTCTTTTATAAACTTTTGATTATGATTTACTTATTGATTGTCAATATTTCATTGATTATCAGTTTTGTGCTCTACAAACTGATTTTTAGAAAACTTACTTTTTTTCAATGGAATCGGATCTATCTGATTGGAATGGTTGCATTTTCTTTACTAGCTCCCGTGGGTATTTTTATTGAATTGCCCAAGACAGAGATGATTTCCAATCATATTCCACAGGTCGATTTAGGAACATATATGGATGTCGAAATCGGGAGCCCGATCGAAGAAAAACCTCTTTTTCTATTGGATATTCTTACCAAGATCTATTGGATAGGAGTGGCCGTCGCCTTTTTTTTCCTGGCGGTGCGTATCAGGCAACTTGTTCGGGTATTGCGCTCTTCTCCTGAATACCTGAGTTTTTCTTTTTTTAATAGGATCGTGATTGGAAAATCGATTAAAAACAAGGAGAATATTGCATGGCATGAGCAGGTCCATACTGCCCAGGGGCATTCCTACGATTTGGTGTTGATTGAGCTGCTGAAAATTTTTAATTGGTTCAATCCTGTTGTGTATTTCTTTCAAAAGGAAATAAGGTTTCAACACGAGTATATTGTAGATGAAATATGCTCGACCGATAAAGTGGCTTATGCAGAAATGCTGGTTGCTCATGCATTACGTACAGATCAATTGGCTTTTTCACATGAGTTTTCCAATCATTCTTTTTTAAAGCAGCGCATCACGATGTTATTTAAAGTTAAATCCGTACAAAGACAACGCCTGTTATATGTGATTGTGTTGCCCATGCTATTGGTGGTAGCGGGGTCTACGTTGATCTTTAATACGAGTAGGGCCAAGGATATGGTAGCGGATGTTGAAGAAAGCGTCAATAGGTTAACTGTGATTGACGAGCAGACATTATCGAACCAACCTGAGGAGTTAAAAAACGAACAGGTAAATGAAGACAGGAAGGTCTACAAAGACCCGGAGGTATTGGCCATTCCAGTTGGAGGAATGAAAAAGTATGTCATGGGATTGAGCAGTAGAATCCACGTGAGTGATGAAGCAATCAAGAATAATGTGATCGGGGTAATTGTCATCACAGCCATCGTGGAGAAAAACGGTGAGTTGAGCCATATAAAGGCTAAGAATGATTTGGGGCATGGCCTGGCATCAGCTGTGGAAAATGCTGTAAAAGCAAGTGGGAAATGGAAACCTGCAATCGTCAATGGGAAAGTCGTTCGATCGCTGCTTTCCTTGCCCGTCACCGTTGGCGGGAAAACAACTTATTATTGGGAGGAAACCGACACATTGGGCAGAAAGGTCCGGATGTCATCTCATTCATTCCCGGGCGCTGAATCTGGTGAAGAGACGGAAAAACAACTCAAGGAAGTAAAATCGATAAGGACGGAAAATGAGAGCGACCGCTGGAATCTTTCATTGGATTTTCAGTCCGACTTAGTAACTTTTGATAAAGTTGAGGTGCCACCAACACCTATTGGGGGAATGCGATCTTTTATGATCTGGGTAGGCGATAATTTTGTTTTTCCTGAAGCAGCAATTAAACGGGAGGTTAATGGCATTGTTGAAGTGGCTTTTATTGTCGAAAAGGATGGTAGTTTATCCCATGTTGATGTAAAAAAAGATCTTGGTTATGGAATCAAAGAGGCGGCATTGGAGCTCCTAAAAGGTGCGAAAAAATGGAAACCGGGATTAGTCAACGGTAAACCGGTACGCGTGGCTTACACATTGCCGATTCGTTTAAATTTAAAGAAGTAAAGATTAGATCATAAATATGCAGAGCAGATTCATTCAAATTTTCTATTTTATTGTGGTTTTGGCCATGCTTTCTTCCTGTAAGTCCTATAAAGTGGTTCCCAACGGTTTTGCTGTACAAGGAGATGAGTATTTTGTTAATATTAACAAAGAGCTCACCGTATTCCTCGGAGATGATATTATGGAGGATAAAAATTGGCAAGGTAAGACTAATCCGATTAATGCAAAGCAGGTTGACAATCGATTTCGTCGTGTATTGCGCCATTTACGCTATTCAGATACCGCGTATCAGGTTTTGTTTTCTGGACATCTGGAAGGAAAATATCGGTATGACATGCTTGCTGTAGTCAACAATTCGCCAAATGTAAAAGGGAAAAAAAATCACCTACTTGATTTAAGTTCTTTTCAACGGGAGCAAAATAAGGAGGGGCGATATTTTTATACGACTACAACTTTTAAAGGGCAAAAACTGCTTCATTTTGTAATACCTTTTAATGGGCGCCTTTGGCAAGAGAAAATGGTGTCGCTGATCTTTCTCTTCCCTGAGGATTTTACCGATATCGCGTGGGCGAAGGATGTAGTGATGTCTAATGTTGCTATGTATCGCGATCGTTATAAATTTACCCCGAGCCGCACGGAGATTTTATGCCCCGATGATGGTAGTAGCCGTTCGCATTTGGATTATAAAATACCTGAAGAAAAGGTGAATAAAACAGGCTATATGTTAATGAAGGCTTATGGCGAAGTTGACGGAGAACGAAAGCTGGTTGTTTACCGCGTGATGAAGCCCGGAGATTTTTATGGGTCCTTTGTGACCTGTAAAGGGGATTATGAAATTCTGTATACCACATTGCAAGACAAAATTGTTTGGCAGACTAAGGTGAATACAGAGCGGGATGTCGAATTCTAAAGAAAAAATTGAAAGCCTTGGATCAATAATCCAGGGCTTTCAATTTATTCTTTAAATGTAAAATTTCATTTTGGAGCTGCTCAACTTTTTCCAATAGATGGCTAGCAACCTGAATTCCTGCAGGATTTACTTCAAGATCATAATAGAGATTTGAAAAACGCTCCAATTTTTGGAGCTCCTCTTCATCAATATATTGTTCTTCTTGTTGAATGACAATATGTATGAGTCCGTATTCCTCCATGCTTTGAAGAAAGGCTGTTTCAACCTTTCTGGACTGGCAGAAGTCGATGACTTTAATGAGTGTCGTTTCCATAAGATTATTGTTTTAAATCCTTCAACTGTTGGAACAATGCCTTTTCTTCGGCAGACAGATTATTGGGCATTTGGATATTCAATGTGACATAAAGGTCGCCAAATTCACCTTCTTTACGGTATAAGGGAAATCCTTTTCCTTTAAGTCGCATTTTTGCGCCATTTTGACTTTCGGCTTTAATCTTCAGTTTAACCTTTCCGCCGAACGTATCTAAGGTCACTTCGCCGCCTAGAATAGCTGTATAGAGGTCTACATCAAGTGTAGTGTATAAGTCATTCCCCTGGCGTTTAAAATGGGCATCTGGTGTGATATTAATTGTGATATAGAGATCTCCCTTTGGCCCCCCGTTGATGCCCTCACTGCCATAGCCTTTCAGTTTGATTTTTTGACCATCCTCCACTCCGGCATGAATCGTGATGCGGATACTTTTTCCATTGATATTGAAGGTCTGTTGATGTGTCGTGTAAGCTTCTTGTAAGGTTAAGCTGAGTTCGGCATTAAAGTCCTGTCCACGAAATGTACTTTGGCGGCCTCCCCCGCGTCTGCTGCCAAACATCTGTTCGAAGAAATCCGAGAATTGCCCATCATCAAAGTTTCCGGTGTACTCGTGGGAACCGCCGCTTCCAAATGGATTTCCCCCAGCTCCGAATGGATTTCCTCCGGCGGATTGGGACTGACGGTATTGTTGCTGCGCTTTTTCATACTCCTCTCCATGTTGCCAATGTTCGCCGTATTGGTCATATTTTTTGCGCTTTTCGGGATCGGATAGTACTTCATTTGCCTCATTAATCTCCTGAAATCGTTGTTTGGCCTCATTGTCATTGGGGTTGACATCAGGATGGTATTTACGGGCTAGTTTTCGATATGCTTTTTTGATCTCATCAGCTGAAGCTGTTTTATCAATGCCAAGCACTTTATAGTAATCTACAAAAGCCATAAATTATACTTGTTTTGTATTAAAGATAACAATAATTGTGGATAAAAGGTTTATGATAAAGGTCATTTTAATACATAAAAAAAGCAAGTAAACAATCATTTACTTGCTTTTTTATTTAGTATAAAGTAATCCTTATTACAGCCGATAATTTGACCTTACTCTTTATTATTGTCAACCACCAGGCGATTTTCCCGATTGGCTATTTGCCATGCGGTGTAAAATGCGAGCTTTTCACGTTTAACCATCAATGGAAAGTCGATCTTGTCATAGGTATCTGCAGGTGTGTGGTAGTCCGGATGCAAGCCCGAAAAGTAAAATACAGATGGTATACCTTTCTTGGCAAAGTTATAATGATCGGAGCGATAGTAGAGGCGCATAGGATCCTTTGGATTGTCATACATATAGTCAATCTCCAGTTTCGTATGTTTTTCATTCTCATTTTTATTGATCTGATATAACTCCGAGCTCAATTTATCTGAACCGATCGCATGGATATAATCGTGATTACCTTTGAGATGTTTGTCGTCAACACGGCCAATCATATCAATATTAATGCAGGCAACGGTGTTTTTCAGTGGAAATATGGGATTTTCTGTATAGAATTTGGAACCCAATAAACCTTTTTCTTCTGCCGCATAGGTGATGAACAAAATACTGCGCCGAGGGCCATTTCCGGTTGATTTAGCTTTCGAAAAAGCACGTGCCAACTCTAGGACAGCTGCTGTGCCCGAGGCATTGTCATCGGCCCCAAAGAAGATATTTCCTTTGGAATCCATTCCATCGTGGTCATAGTGGCCCCCGATCACAACGATTTCGTCTTTTTTATCTGTTCCTTCCAGATAGCCAAGAATATTAGGATCGGCTAAAGGTGCAGCATTGGTGCCAAACTCAGCTTTAAAATTTGTTGAAATAGAAAAGGAATTCGGTTGTCCCGTACGATTAATTTTTGCAACCACAGTAGCAAGATTGGTTCTCGCCAGGTTTAGAATATAATTTGCTGCATGGTCTGTAATATTGACCACGGGGATCATGGGCGACTTTTCCGGCGCAGGTTGATCCACCGCCAAATTATAACGGCCCTCAATAGCTCGGTCTCCTGCATCCTCCAAAAGTTGAGACAGCTGACTATTGATGGCTAGTACCATTTTGGGACTGTGTTTAAGGATTTCCTTGACTTTTTTATTTCGGGTTGTTGCCCAGTCCGAAGTAGTCTTTTTGCTGGTAATCCATGAATTCCCTTTCTCATCTGTTGGCTCATTCTCATTGATCAACATAACGATCTTATTGCGGAGATCCATGCCTGAGATATCCGAATACTTGGGATCATCTATACCATAGCCAATAAACACAATTTCATTGCTTTCGAAGAACTTGTTCTCATTGTTGCCAATGACAAAAATGTCCTTACCGTGTTGGAAGGGTCTATCGTTAATACTAAATTGCTTTACCTTAAAGCTGTTGCGAATTAGCTGCAGGGGTTGGAAATAGGATCCATTGACAGGCGCACTGAGTCCATATTTTTTAAATTCATTGGCAATATATTCTGCTGCCAGGCGCCCCCCTTTTTGGCCGGTCCCTCGGCCTTCAAAATCGACAGAAGCTAAAGTACGCAGATGCTTCTGCGTCGATTCTACTGTGATTTCATCCGCATATTTACTGTTTACGTCCTGTGCTTTTGCGCAGCTCATCAGGGAGCATGCGATCCAAAGCAGGTTGTATATTTTTTTCATTGTTTATTTTTTACTAGTGCGACTTTCAACGCTTTATTTTTGTAATTCTAATTAACCGGATTAAGCGAGCATCATCTGCTTAATCTTATAACAGGTGTCAGTATCTGCACAATATATAAAAAAAAGCGGATGAAAAGTGTAGTTTACCTTTCATCCGCTTCTTAAAAAATGTTAATTTATTAACAGCTACAAGCTATTTTGTTTACACGATTAGCGTGACGTCCACCCTCGAATTCCGTGTCCATAAATGTGTTGACGATCTTTTTAGCAAGGTCAATGTCAATAAAGCGTGCAGGTATACATACGACGTTCGCATCATTATGCTGACGGGCTAAAGCCGAAATTTCCTCCAGCCAACAGATAGCAGCACGAATATTTTGGTGTTTATTCGCTGTGATAGCAACACCATTTGCACTTCCACAAATCAAGACTCCGGCATCAGCTTCTTTATTTTCTACTGCTGATGCAACTGGGTGTGCGAAATCTGGATAATCAACTGAATCTGGAGAGTTTGTTCCAAAGTCTGTTACTTCATAACCCAGTTCATTCAAAAAGCTTACCAAAGCTGTTTTGTATTCAAAACCAGCATGGTCACTTCCAATCGCAATTTTCTTTACGCTGCTCATTTTTATTGTTATTTTATTTTTCTTGTGCTAATTTTTTTTCTTTTGACATCCGCAGAAACCATAATACTGATCTCATATAATAAGAACATTGGTGCTGCAACGGTCAACATGGTGATCACATCTGCAGAAGGTGTAATGATCGCTGCTATCACTAAAATAATTACAGTTGCATAACGACGGCTGGCTCGCATAAATTCAGGGGTCATAATGCCTATTTTCGAGAGAATAAACACCAGTATCGGCAGTAGGAAAACAATTCCACAGCCCAATGTTAATGTTGCTATCGTAGAAAGGTAGTTATCGATGGTAATCTGGTTGACGATTTCATCACTTAGGGATACATTTGCCAGAAAGTTGATGGATAAGGGTACAACGATGTAGTATCCGAAGAGTGCTCCTAAAATAAACAATAAAGAAGAGTAAAAAACAAAACCACGTGCAGACCGTCTTTCCACATCGGTCAATGCTGGTTTTACAAATAACCAGATTTCAAAAAGAAGGTAAGGGAAGCCCATCATCAAAGCCATCAATAAACAGGAGTTTATCTGAAGCATAAATTGACCTGCTAGTTCGGTATTGATGATATTAAAAGGAATTTTCTTGACACAGAAGTCCGCTAAATTGAAAGCATCTGCGGCTTTACACATCATGCGATAGGTCCAAAAATTTAAATTCTTTGGCCCCATGATGATATCGTTGAATACGAAATCGTAAAATGTAAAGGCAATACCTGCAAAGATACAGATCGCAATTGCTGAACGGACCAAATGCCATCTCAAAACCTCAAGGTGGTCAAAAAAAGACATTTCTGCTTCTATATTCTTCCCTTTATCTTTAATAGCTTGTATTAGATCTTTCGAATTAGGTGTACTCATAAAAATTGTTTGGAAACAAAAATACCATTCTTATTGTAAAGAATGGTATTTTTTATGTATGTAAAGATAATTTTATTTAATCTTCTGCTGGATATTCCGTTAGGTCGAAAGTTTCCATAAACTTTGTCGTGAAATTGCCGGCTCTAAAGTTAGGGTCGCGCATCAATCTCAAATGTAAAGGAATGGTTGTTTTGATCCCTTCAATGACGAATTCGCTTAACGCACGTTCCATGGTACAGATTGCTTCCTCACGTGTTTGTGCAACAGTGATCAATTTAGCAATCATAGAATCATAGTTCGGCGGAATGGAATAACCAGAGTAAACGTGTGTATCTACACGTACACCATGTCCACCTGGTGAGTGGAAGTTGGTGATTTTACCTGGTGAAGGGCGGAAATTGTTAAAAGGGTCCTCCGCATTGATACGACATTCAATTGCATGCATTCCTGGTTCATAGTTTTTACCAGAGATCGGAATTCCTGCGGCCACTTTTATCTGTTCTTTGATCAAGTCAAAGTTGATTACCTCTTCCGTTACAGGGTGTTCTACTTGGATACGAGTGTTCATTTCCATAAAGTAGAAGTTGCGGTGTTTGTCAACCAAGAATTCGATTGTACCAGCACCTTCATAGTTTACAGCTTTAGCACCTTTGACAGCAGCCTCTCCCATTTCAGCTCTCAATTCGGGAGTCATAAAAGGTGATGGAGATTCTTCGATCAATTTTTGGTGACGACGTTGTATCGAACAGTCACGTTCAGATAGGTGACATACTGTACCGAACTGATCGCCCACAATTTGGAATTCGATGTGACGCGGTTCTTCTACATATTTTTCAAGGTAGATGCCATCGTTACCGAAAGCCGCAGCAGATTCAACACGTGCAGAATCCCAAGCTGGTTCGAACTCTTCATCTTTCCAAATGATACGCATACCACGACCACCACCACCGGCAGTTGCTTTGATGATTACTGGGTAGCCGATTTCATTCGCTAATATAATACCTTCTTTTACGTTTGAGATCAAACCATCCGATCCTGGAACGGTTGGAACACCAGCTTTTTTCATGGTATCCTTAGCACGGGATTTATCACCCATTTTTTCGATCTGTTCTGCAGTAGCACCAATAAATTTGATGCCATATTCTGCACAGATTGCTGAAAAGCGTGCGTTTTCCGATAAGAAACCGTATCCTGGATGAATCGCATCTGCATTTGTCAATTCAGCTGCAGAAATAATATTTGGAATGTTTAAGTAAGAGTCTCTACTCGGTGGAGGACCAATACAAACTGCTTCATCCGCAAATCTTACGTGTAAGCTGTCTCTATCAGCAGTCGAATATACTGCAACACTTTTAATACCCATTTCACGACAGGTACGGATAATGCGCAGGGCAATCTCGCCTCTATTTGCAATTAATATTTTTTTGAACATTGTCTTGAATTATGAAGTTTGCAAAAAATGTAGCCCTTTGGAGGCTACATATATTCATTTACGTAATTGTAAATTACTTAGGCTCAACTAAGAATAATGGTTGGTCGAACTCAACAGGTTGAGCGTCTTCTACCAAAATCTTAACGATTTTACCTGAAACTTCAGATTCAATTTCGTTGAATAATTTCATAGCTTCAACGATACATAATACAGAACCGGTATTGATATCATCACCGATATTAACGAAAGATGGTTTACCTGGTCCAGCCGAACGGTAGAATGTACCGATCATTGGTGATTTGATTGTTATCAAGTTTGCGTCAGCGTTTACCGCTGGTGCTGCAGGGCTAGCCACAGGAGCTGGCGCCGCTGCTTGTGCAACTTGAGGAGCAGCAATTGGAGCAACAGCAGGAACAGTAGCTGTCACGTACGTAGGCTCTTGATTTGTCTTTATTGTAATTTTAAAATCTTGCTCTTCAATTGAGACTTCATTCACACCTGATTTTGAAACGAATTTAATCAAGTCCTGAATTTGTTTGATATCCATACCCATAGTATTCTAGGTTTTGTTTGTTTCTAAAAAATTCTAACTGTCAAAAGTAATAAATTATACCATAAAATGGACAATTAATACGCCCATTTTAAATAGATGGATCCCCAAGTGAAACCACCGCCGAAAGCTGCAAGGATAAGATTATCTCCTTTTTTCAATTGAGATTCCCATTCCCATAGGCATAAAGGAATAGTACCACTGGTGGTATTTCCATATTTTTGAATGTTCACCATCACTTTTTCTTCCGGAAGACCCACACGTTCTGCAGTTGCATCAATAATACGTTTGTTGGCCTGATGAGGTACCAACCAAGCAATATCTTCTGACTTTAAGTTATTTTTGACCATAACTTCATGTGCTACATCAGCCATATTGGTTACTGCAAATTTAAACACCGTACGACCTTCTTGGTAAGCATAATGTAATCCTGCATCTACAGTTGCATGCGACGCCGGATTCAGTGAACCTCCACCTTTGATATTCAAAAACTGTCCTCCGGAACCATCGGTTTTTAAAATAGCATCCTGTATACCCATTCCTTCTTCATTTGGCTCCAACAATACACAACCACAGCCATCACCAAATAGGATACAGGTATTACGGTCTTGATAATTTATTACTGAAGACATTTTATCTGCACCGATAACAAGGACTTTTTTATGTGTACCAGCAGTGATAAATTGTGTTCCTGTATTCAGACCGAACAAGAAACCTGAACAAGCAGCCTGAAGATCAAATCCCCATGCATTTGTAGCTCCGATTTTATCGGCCAGAATATTTGCAGTCGCAGGGAACAGCATATCTGGTGTGCTTGTGCAAAAGATAATAAGGTCAATATCTGTAGCAGCTATACCTCTTTTTTTCAATAAACCTTGAACTGCAGGTACAGCAAGATCTGAAGTAGCAAGCCCTTCACCTTTTAAGATGCGACGCTCTTTGATTCCCGTTCTGGAAACAATCCATTCGTCGTTGGTGTCGACCATTGTTTCCAATTCTTTGTTAGTAAGGATATAATCCGGAACGTAACCATTTACAGCCGTGATTGCGGCGTGAATCTTTGACATAAATATTCTAATTGAAAATAGATCTGATGCTGTCAATGAACTTAGACTCGATCATATCTCTTGAAAATAAAACCATATTTTTAATGGCCTCAGGTGTCGAAATACCATGGCCAATAATGACAGGAGCATTAACTCCCAAGATGGGGCTTCCGCCGTACTGCTCGTAGTTGAATCGGTCGAAGAAATCATCTTTAAAACCTTTTTTCAACGTCACTACATAAAATGATTCTGCGAGTTTCAAGACGACGTTGCCTGTAAATCCATCACAGACGTAAACGTCGGCATGGTCACTGAACAGGTCACGGCCTTCTGCATTTCCGATAAAGTTAATCTTGTCGTTGGCTTTAAGTAGGGGGTAGGTAGAGGTTGTTAGGATGTTTCCTTTTTCTTCTTCTTCTCCGATATTCAATAATCCAACTTTAGGATTGGATACATTAAACACATGTTCGGCAAAGACACTTCCCAAGATTGCAAATTGGTTCAACATCTCTGGTTTACAGTCCGCATTAGCGCCGACGTCCAATAAGATTCCGAAGCCTGATTTTAATTTGGGAACAATGGATGCTATTGCAGGACGTAATACGCCTGGGATAGCTTTAACGCTGAACATTGAGCCCACAAGCATGGCGCCAGTATTACCAGCAGAAGCGAATGAGTCAATTTCTTTGTTTTTTAAATATTCAAATCCCTTCGCAATACTTGAGTTGGGTTTTTGAGTTATTGCTTTGGTAGGATGTTCACCCATTGCAATGACTTCTGGAGCCTCTACATATTCAAAGTCAGATGAATTTCCTCCGGCTTGATTGATTAATTGTTTAGTCTCTTCAGTGTTACCAAAAAGGACTATTTTTTGGTCTCCAGTAAGCTGTTTTTGTGCTTCAATAGCACCTGTTATCGTTGCTTTAGGAGCATAATCTCCTCCTAAAATATCTAAACCAATCTTCATCCGTTATTATTTAGTAAATCAATAATACGCAAAAAACATCCCAAAGTAAAGCAAATTTCTAAAATAGTGCTTGTCTGGGATGTTTTGGTGTTATGAAAGGTTTACCTTAGACAACAGCTGTATTTTCAATGATCAATTTACCGTTGTAGTACAAGTTTCCGTCTACAGTATACGCACGGTGAGGTAAATGAACTGCGCCAGTTTCTTTACATACTGTCAAGCTTGGAGCTTCAGCTTTATAATGTGTTCTTCTTTTGTCTCTTCTTGATTTAGAAGTTTTACGTTTTGGATGTGCCATCTCGTATTTTTGTTTTAGTTATTTTTAATATTTCTCAATGCTTCCCAACGTGGGTCGATAATTTCTTCTTCTTTTTGTTCTTCTGAATCAGGCTCGCTTGTAAATAACGCGAGCATCTCAGGATCACATTGTATACCTTGTCCCTGCTCTTCACATTTTACGATATAGGGAACAGCTAAATTAATGTATTCGTATAATAACTCAGCTATATCCAACTCATGGTCGCTTTTGGATAAGATCAACACCTCTTCGGTATTATCTGTCCAATCTTCATCCGTGAATTTGACTAATATTCGTTCTTGAATTGAAATCGGTGACATAAACTCTTTTAAGCAGGTATCACAAGTCAATTGAATTTCGCCTTGGATATCAAAATGCAAAATCAATAGATTTTCTTGTTTTTGCAATTCAACTTCTGCTTTCAGATTGCCATCTTTTACAATCGAATGTTCGTAACAGTCAAAGAACTTTTTATTAATGTCAAACTCAAAATTGTGCTTTCCAGCGTTGAGCCCCGAAAAGGGAATTCTGTATTGTTTTAGATGTTTCACAATCTTGCATTTGAGCCTGCAAAGGTATGTATAAAATCATTAGGATAGAAATATTTTTTTAAATATTCCGAAGCAAAGCTTTATATACACCAGTAACAGGGCTTATTCATAATAATTTTTGCCTAACTCTATCTTTTCGCGCCCATTTGCCATACGCCATTTGTTGGTGTCACGTAGCGAATAAGCACAGCCGCAATATTCCTGCATATAGAACTTCTCCTTTTTGGAGACTTCAAGCATACGGGCAGAACCACCTTTCTTGCGCCAGTTGAATGTCCAATACTCCATCCCTTCATGGCGGGAGGCCGCACGTAAACCACAGTCATTGATTTGCTCCATGTTTTTCCAACGGGAAATACCCAGCGAACTTGAAATCACATCAAAGCCATTCGCAGCTGCATACTCAGCCGTTTTTTCAAAACGCATATCAAAACACATGGTGCAGCGAATGCCTCTTTCAGGCTCTTGCTCCATCCCTTTGGCCAAATCGAACCAATGATCAACATCGTAATCCGCATCAATAAAAGGGATATTATGTTTTTCCGCAAATCGGATGTTCTCGTCTTTGCGTAAATCATATTCTTTGCGGGGATGAATATTGGGATTGTAAAAATAGATTGTAAAATCGATATCCGAAGCAATGAGTGCTTCCATCACTTCTCCAGAACAAGGAGCACAGCAGGAGTGTAAAAGTAATTTTTTGCCCTCTCCCGGTAATGCCAACCTCTCCCTTACAAATTCTTTATTTTCCATAATCGTATGTGCTAACAAAAAACAAGGACAATTTTAATCAAAAAGTAGCGAATTGACAAATATTTCCGTTTTACTTATACGAGTTTGCCCTTAAAAGAATCATATAAATTCGTTTATATGCTGCATATATTAGTAGATTTGTATGTTTAACGCAATACACTATTTTTAATAAAAAATATATGAAATTTTCGTTTCGATCCTGTATTATCCTATTCTTTGTTAGTGTAATAGGTTTTACATCATGCAAGAAACTGGATGATGAACCTGTAAGAACGGGTGCTACTTTGATCTCCAGATTGTATGTTTCTTTCTCGGATTACGACCAGAACAATTCCGCGCTTAAAAACATGATGATTATCGATCCGGCTGATACAACCAACTTGGATAATATCTATCAATATCTTTCTCCGGCAAAAGGTGGTGGCCCAATTCTTTTTGATGCAGCAGCCCGGGCTATCTTTCAGGCAAGTGTTACAGCACAAGATACTTTTCTTCAAGTGATTCCATTTGCCAATGAGATCTATGGAATTCCTGGTAATGCAGGTGCTATTGGATATACTGGTTTTACAAATGTAAGGGGTTTGGCTTATTATACTTATGCCCAACAAAATGGTACTTCTGGATCTGTTACAACACCATTTCTTTTGGCTGTTACAAATCGCGGAGCAGGTAACTCCATGTTATATGCTATAAGTACACCAAGTGGAAAAGTAGGATCAAAAGGCGGAGCACCGATCATTGACAAACAGATTAACCTGGGGACCATTGTTCCGAGTTCACTGACCTTATTGAACAGCATCACGAGTGATAGTAATGAGAAATTGGTGCTGGTTGGTTTTAATAATGAAGGAACAGAAAATAAAAGTGGTTTTGCGGTATATTCACAACTCAAACAAGAACTCATCGACCGTGCTCGCGATACCATTGTAGCTTCCACTAGATTTACGCCAATGATGAAAGTATATATCAATGGTAAAACGGGATTAGGCTCGGTATCCTACGCTCCCAAAAAGAACTTGTTGGCGGTAACTTCCGGTAGTGAAGTACTATTTTTCAAAGATCCAAATACCTTATTTAGCGGCACCACGGATAAAATGAACGTGGAACCGGATTATGTTGTCGGTGGGGCTAATACAGGCTTAGTAAAACCTTGGGGTGTAGCGATTGATGACCGTACGGACCAAGGAAAATTCTTTTATGTTTCTGATCTAACGAATCGTACAATTTCGCGTTTTCCATTGGTTGGCTTAAGTGAAGGCAATGTAAAACCCGATATTGCGGCGAAAACCTATGGCTCCATGACGCCTAATTATATCTTTTTAGATGCTCGTGAAGCTAATGTTTTCTAACATGCAGTTTAAGCAAGCAACTGGAAAAGCTCTTTGATTTCCTGTTGCTTGTTTGAACTTTCATGTTCCTCGTAGGCAGACATTAGGTTTCGCAAAGCTCGTTTAATGATAGTCACATTGTCGCAAGGATAGGTAAATTCTCTATCTGGATTGAGGTTCAGTTGCTTCAAAAATGAATTTACATCGCTTTTTTGCATAACCTGACCACGATTAAAGGCATTGATGTAAAACAGCACATTTTCATTCCCTTCTTCATCCGAATCCATATACGCCAATACAAAATGCTTTGGTAAATTGATACCGTAGATTGGAATGTCCAATTTTTGTGCAATGATACTATAAATGCAGGATAGGGTTAAGGGATTCCCCTGTTTGGTATCGAGTACTTGACCAATATAGGAATTCTGTGGGTGATGATAGTCCTTTGTATTTCCTGTTAGGCCGAAAGAGCCAAAAAGAACATGATTCATTAGGTTCACTTTTTCCAGTGGGCTCATGTCGTAATGCAAACCGCGCCATACCTCAGTTTTGAGATCTTCTATCGCCAAAATAATCTTGTGGTCTTCATAAGAAGGATATTGATAATTATTGAGGATAATTAATCCTTCCAGTAGATTGAATGAGTTACTCAGGTTCCAGATCTGTAACTCGTTTTTGGTCTGATCAAATTGAATTTCATGAATGATATTCTCTAAACGTCCCTGTATTCTGGGATCGAAGCTTGATTCCCAAAATTTTTCCAAATAGGGTACAATCTCAGGACCTTGGCTTTTTAACTGGTGTTCCACTTCCTGAATAATCTGTTGGTCGGTGTCGTCCAACAGGGATATTAGCGATTTCAACTCTCTCTCATTCATCATAACGAAGTTAAAGAATTGATTCGAAATATGAGCTAAAAAAATCCCTACCGTAATTGATGTACTGCGTAGGGATTATCCAGGTTAAATTGGCATACAATTATTTGAGCTGACCATCCAGCATATTGACAACTCTTTTACCGTATTCGGCATTCTTTTCAGAATGGGTTACTTGTATGATCGTAACACCATCATCGTTGAGCTGTTTGAATAGATCCATGATTTCTTCGCCTTGTTTGGAATTTAAATTACCCGTAGGCTCATCGGCTAACAATAACTTGGGCGATCCCGCTAATGCACGCGCTATACCTACAATCTGTTGTTGGCCACCGGATAGTTGGGCTGGGAAGAGATCCTTCTTACCAACAATACCAAAGCGATCGAGCATATCGGCAACAATAGCTTTTCTTTCTTTGCTCGAAATGTCCTTATAGATCAAAGGTGTTTCAATATTTTCATATACAGTCAATTCATCCAGGAGATGGTAAGCTTGAAATACATAGCCGATGTGGGATTGGTATAGTTGCGTTCTTTTTTTCGCTTTCATTTCCAACACATTCTCGCCCATAAAGATATATTCACCTTCATCAGGCTCGTCGAGCATACCGATAATATTTAATAAAGTCGATTTTCCGGACCCTGAAGGTCCCATGATGGAGATAAAATCACCTTCAGCGATATCGAGACTTACATCTTTAAGGACGAATGAGCGTGTACCACCTACATTATACCACTTGAATAAATTTTTTAATTGTATCATTTTTTAGTATTGAGATCTTAGATATTCGTATTTATATTTTTACCGGTAACCATAATTATTGTTCGACTCTGGGTTAAGGCCATCACTGCTCATATTATCTTTTATTCATCGCGCAGACTATCTATTGGATTGGTTTTTGCGACTTTGAGAGATTGGAAACTGATGGAAACCAATATGAGGATAAATATGCAAAATATTGGAATCAAAAACGACCACCAGGAAAGCTGAATGTGATAGGCGAAATTAGAAAGCCATTTATTCATGAGCATATAGGCTAGTGGAAGGGCTATGCCAATACCGATCAAAAAGAGTTTGAAAAATGGTTTGTTCAATTGAACAAAGAGCAATTGTACCGATGCTCCCAGTACTTTTCTGATGCTCATTTCCTTTTTTCGTAATGCCGCCTGATATGCCGCCATACTGAACAGCCCTAAGGCCGCGATGATCACAGAGAGGCTAGTGAAACTATTAAAAGCCGTCTGCAATTCTTGCTGTTTTTTGTGCTGTAAAGCATATTGCTCATCCATAAAGGAATAATCAAGGGGGAGGTCTTTTGCGGTTGGGTTTTTCGCCCACTCTGCTTTGACTGTTTGAATTGCCTGATCGACCATGCCTTGTTTTGTTTTGACCATAAGTGTCGTCTGAAAACGCATAGTGCCACATTCATTTTTAAATGAATAGATGGTCGGTTGAACTACATTCTCAAAGCCATAAGCTTTACTGTCTTTGACTAAACCGACAATTTCAAAGTCTACATCACAGCCCTTAATTTTTGCACCCATAGGGTTTGAAAGTCCTAAATTTTTGGCTGCAGATTCGTTTATAATAGCATAATGGGCTAAGGAATCGCGAAGCAATTGGTCCAATGAAATATTGGTATTCCCCTGTGTACTGGAGATGTTTAACGTCTTGAAGTATCCAGGATCAATGCCGACATGTGCAAATGAAATGTTTTTTTGGGCATAGGAAAAATCCATTTTGGGAGGCTGCTCACCTTCTCCCGGAATATTGGTCGCCGATGCGGTAGATGCAATACTCGGATCATTTTCTAATCGCCTCTTTAATTGTTCGTAGTTGTTTTTATTGTAATACATACCTACTCCCTTGAAATTGATAACCTGCGCTGGCTCAAACCCTTTATCTGCCTGCTGCATGTACTGAAGTTGGCCCCGGATGATTAACATACCCGAGATAAACAAAATCGCCATGCTGATTTGAAAGGTTAATAAGGCATTGCGGAAAGTTCCTTTTTTGAGTACTGATGTTAGTCCGCCTTTAAGGAGATTAACGGATTTGAAGCCAGAGAGTACGATAGCTGGGTATATTGCCGATAGAATTGTTGTCAATAGTACGGCAATAGCAAGTTGGGCGATTGTCTCCGAGCTCAAAATATACCCCTTAAGATCATCGTTGAACCATTTTTGTAGAATATTTCCTGTGAGAGCCAAAGTGACGAAACTTAAGATTGCAGCACTGAAAGTCAGGATAAATACTTCCAGTACCAATTGCCTGACGATAGCCCAGCGTGAGCTGCCTAATATTTTTTTAAGCGCGAGTTCCTTAATGCGTTGATCCGCCTGTGCCATAATCAAATTGGCAAAATTGGCAGCGGCAAGTAAGAGGATCAAAACGGAGAGAATACCAATAATCCACGTAATGATATAAGCTGTGTCAGTACCTGTTTTTGGCCTTAGATGAAGATTGGCTAATGGATCCAAATAGATTTTTCCCTTGGCATAACTAGAAGAACGTATTTTATCTTTTGGTGCAATTTCTTTCTGGTAAAGCGCATTGATGCGATTAGTCAACTTTGGGATATCCGTACCGGGACGAACCTGAATATAAGTTTGATACAAAAAAGGATTATTATCGGCGAAGAGATCCTGCGGTTCGCGGATAAAAAGGAGATCGTAATCAATGATGGACAGACTCTGTTTTTTGATCGTACCATAAATCGTCTCCTGCATACCTAGAGCAAGGCTTTGAGTTGGAACCGAATGGGGACTGTCAAAATTTAGATCTTCTTTTTTAAACAGTTGTTCGGCAATAGGACTTTTGACCAAGGTCGCTTCCTTTTGGTCTTTGTTTTTATAGAGCGGTCCAGTCGCATTTTTTACCTGAAAAATTTGCGCAGCAGAAGAATCAATTAATGCCGCGTTTTTGATAAGGACTGTTTTTTCACCAAAAAGGGGGTAACTACCGTAGTTATAGACTATTTTTCTTCCTGCATATACAATATCAGGTAAACTCTGTTTTAGCAATGGAGCCAGTGAAGGTGAAGTTTCGTCCGTAAATGCACCTTCCGATTCAAGGCCAATTTGGTAGATATCCTTAAAATGTGGGTTCCATTTATCGTAACTCGTTTCGCGATTAATATATTGATAGGAAAGGATAAAACCCGTAAAACCCAGGGTCAGACCAACAATATTTAAGAAAGTAAAACCTTTATTTTTTAAAAGTTTGCGCCAAGCTAGTTTGAAATCATTTTTTGCCATTTTTTGGAGGATATTATGTTTAAACTAATGCGAACCAATTCACTCAATTAAAATTACAATCCCCTTGCCATTGTTGTAATTGTTTTGTTATAAGTGTTTTATGTTGTTTTTTTTGTTTTCGGATGTCCGATTTCGAACAGTTTACGTCCAGAATCGAACATCCATCTCCTAAGCCCTTGGTTCATTGCCCACAACGCAATAGGAAAGGCAATTACCAAGGCAACAAACACCAAATTTTAAGATTTTCTGACTTTATTCATCCCTTAAACTTTCGACTGGATTGGCACGGACGACTTTCCATGTTTGATAAGTAATGGTTCCGAAAGCAACCAGGATTGCACTGAGACCCGCTAGAATAAAGTAGAACCAATTGATTTCTATTCGATAGTTGAAATCTCTCAACCATTGATTCATTGCCCACCACGCAACAGGTGTAGCAATGATCAAAGCTACAAACACCAATTTTATAAAATCTCCGGAGAGTAATTTGAGTAATCGGATGGAACTTGCGCCGAGAACCTTGCGGACACCGATTTCCTTGGTTCGTTGCTGGGTCACGTAGGTTGCCAGTCCGAAAAGTCCCAGAGCGGCAACAAAAATGGCTACAAAAGCAAAGCAACTGAAGATATTTTTTGTCCGTTGGACATCTTGATATAGATCTGCGAAGCCGGCATCGAGAAAATTGTAATCGATTTTTTGATTTGGTGAAAACTTGTTCCAAACGGTATTAATGTCGGCCAATGTTTTGGACATTTCTGTAGATTTAGTCTTGATGGAAAGCATGGAGGGGCTGTTGGCGAGAGTCATACAAACGGGATAGTAGCCCTCATCTTTCATCGATTCAAAGATAAAATCGTCGACGACGCCGATAATGGTCCAGGTCATGCCATTGGTAATTTGTACGCCAATTGGATTTCCTTTGATGCCTAGATCAGCAAGCATTCTTTTGTTAACAATAGCACCAGAACTATCCGATGCGATATGTGGATCAAAGTTTCGGCCGGCTATAAGTTTTAGTCCAAATGTAGTGAGGTAGCTTTCGTCGATATTCCAGAATTGCCCGCCTTCTCCCAATTCAAGATCTTCTTTTCCTTTGGCCCAAAAAAGATTCCCATTTCTTTTTGCACCATCCAATTGGACCGGTAAGTAGTCGCCGATGGAGACATCACTTACTGTTGGAATGGCTTTCAATTCATTTTTTAATTCTTTTGCCTGGGAGGCAATACCCGTTATACCGCGGAGTACGATTACCTGATCCTTATCGAAGCCAATGTCTTTATTGAGCATAAAACTGATTTGCTGATTCGCAATAAGTGCACTGATCATCAATATAATAGATGTTGCAAACTGGAAAATAACCAGTCCATTGCGTAACAACGAAGATTTAGGATTGGTGACCGATTTGCTTTTTAATGCGTTGATAGGTTGAAAACCTGATAAATAGAGCGCTGGGTATAAACCGGCCAGAATGCCGATGAACAACATGCTCAAGATCAGCGAAGGCACAAAGTACCACACTGTCCACGGTATAAACAGCGCTTTGTTGGCTAGATTGTTAAATACAGGTAATAACAGGAAGGCTAATAATAACCCTATAAGGAGTGAAATAAGACTGTAACATATCGCTTCGGTCATAAATTGGAAAATCAGTGTCCGTCGATTTGATCCAATGGTTTTTCGAATTCCGATTTCTTTGGCTCGCGTTGCTGCATTCGCCGTTGATAAGTTGATGAAGTTAATACAGGCAATCAATAATATAAAAAATGCAATTCCCGCAAATACCCAGACCATCTTAATGTCGCCTTGATATTGTGTTGCCATTCCATATTCCGAAATATTCTTCGAGTGCAGGTGCATATCAAGGGCGTTTTGAAGCAATACGGTTGATTGCATCATTTCGGGCGATATTTTCATTCCATTTTTTTTGTTGAGCAAAATATAATGGTCCTGAATATAGTTTTTTGAAATGCTGCGCTGTGCATTGGCAATATCTGCATTCTCCTTCAGTTTTACATAGGTAATGTAATTCGTCGCGCCCCAATTGTTTTGCTCACCCGGGTAAAAAGGTTCGCCTGCAAGGGAAATAAAATAATCATAGCCATAGAGACTGGAATTGCTCGGGACATCATCGATCACAGCCGTTATGTTGTATAAGACATTTTTATTATTGTTCAGATAGATCGTTTGTCCTACGGCATTTCCTTTGAAATATTTCTGAGCCCTACTTTTGGTAATGACTATCGCATTGGGTTTGTCCAGCGCATGTGATAACTGTCCTTGTACGACCGGAAGCGGAAATATTTCCAAAATGGACTGATCAACATATACAAAACCTTTATCAAGGTAGTTCTCCGCACGGCCATTTACAGTAAACAGATTGCTTCCGGCACCAAATAAGGTATTGGGTAAAACGCGACCGGCTAATTCAACACTTGGGATTTCCTCTTGCAAGGTTTTAGCTGCTGGGGCAGGAAAGGCAAAGGTTTGCCTCACTTTATCACCATCGGGTGCTGAAACGATAAGACGGAAAACACGGTTCATGTTGGGATACATTTTATCATAACTGGTTTCATGTCGAATGTACAGCATAATAAGAATGCAAATCGCAATGCTAAAAGCGAATCCGCCGATCTTGATGATCGAGTACAGTTTGTTGTTGACCATATTTCGCCAAGCGATCTTTAAATTATTTACTATCATAATAAAAGTCTTTTACGGTTTTGTATTTATTCATCGCGCAGGCTATCCACAGGATTGGCGCGAATGGCTTTCCAAGTCTGATAGCTGATTGTGCCTAAAGCAATTAAAATGGCACTCATTCCTGCAAGAATGAAGTAGAGCCAATTTATTTCGATCCGATAGTTAAAATCTGTAAGCCATTGGTTCATTGCCCACCACGCAACTGGTGTAGCAATGACCAAGGCTACAAACACCAATTTTATAAAATCTCCAGACAATAATCGGAGTAATCTAATCGCATTGGCTCCAAGGACCTTACGTACGCCAATTTCTTTGGTCCGTTGCTGTGTCACATAAGTTGCGAGACCGAAAAGCCCGAGTGCAGCAACAAAAATGGCAACAAGAGCGAAACAAGTGAATATATTCTTGGTCCGTTCCACGTCTTGATAAAGAGCCTCAAAACCTTCGTCCAAGAAGCTGTAGTTAATTTGTTGATTTGGGGCAAATTTGTCCCATACTCCTGTGATATCAGCGAGCGTCTCTTTGAGATGTTGCGGTTTTACCTTAATAGAGAGGAGGGAAGGATTGCCTTGTAATGTCATACAAAGTCCTGCATACCCCTTATCCTTTAGCGACTCAAAAATAAAATCATCTACTACGCCAATGACGGTCCATGTATTGCCATTGGTGATTTTTGCACCAATGGGATTCTTTAAGTGAAGTTCGTCGGCCAATTTCTGATTGATAATAGCCGAACTGCTATCGGTGGCTCTGGTGGGATCAAAATTTCGTCCTTTATTTAAATGAAGACCGAATGTGCTCAGGTAATCCTGATCGATTTCCCAAAATTGGCCCTGTGTAGCCATATCAAGATCTTTTCTGCCATCGACCCAGAACGGATTACCATTTCGTTTGGCTCCATCGATGGGTACTGGAAGAAAATCACCCATGGAAACTGAGGCAACATTGGGGAGGCTCTTTAGTTCATTTTTTAAACTTGGAAGCTGTTTCGATAATGTTCCAATACCGCGAAGCACAACGACTTGTTCCTTGTCAAATCCCAGATCTTTGTCCAATATGTAGTTTATCTGTTTATTGGTTACCAATGCTCCAACGATAAGGATAATTGAGGTCGCGAATTGAAAGACAACCAAACTATTCCTAAACAGCGAAGATTTAGCGCCAATGACATTGTTTTTCAGTGCGGTAATTGGTTTAAATTTGGATAGGTACAATGCTGGGTAGATTCCGGCAAGACCACCGATCACCAATATGGCCACCAAAAGAGAAGGAAAGAAGTACGCTGCTATCCAAGGAATGGTCAAGGATTTGTTGGCTAGATGGTTGAATACGGGTAGTAGTAGCCAGCTTAGAAAGAGCCCAATAATCAGTGACAATACACTATAACAAATTGCTTCAACAAGAAATTGTCCAACAAGCAGCTTCCTGGAGGAGCCAATAGTCTTACGGATACCAATTTCTTTTGCTCTCGTTGCTGCATTTGCTGTCGATAAGTTGATGAAGTTAATACAGGCAATGAACAAAATAAATAAAGCTATTGTTGCGAAGGTCCAAACCATGCGAATATCGCCTCTGTTCAATGTACTAACTTTATCGTCGCTTATATCCACAGATTTTAAATGCATGTCGAGTGCATTCTGTAAAGTTATTTTTGCCTGCTTGAAAAGCGGATTAAGTTTCCGTCCTGATTTTAGATATTCAGGGAGATAATGTATCTCTAAGTAATTCTTTGAAATTTCTTTTTCTGCCAGTGCAACATTTACGTTGGGTTTTAATTTGACATAAACAGTATAATTGTTATTGAGCCAAGCAGTCTGTTCGCCTTGATAAAAAGGTTCTCCAGCGAGCGACATAAAAAAACTATAACCGGCAAGGGTCGAATTGTTGGGCACATCTTCAATGACCCCAGTGATGGTATAGGCCTTCGATTTATTGTTGTTGAGATAAATCGTTTGTCCAATTGGATCATTTTTAAAGTATTTTTCGGCCTTGCTTCTGGTAATAACCAATGTGTTGGGCTTATCGAGTGCATGGGACAGCTGGCCCGAAACCATTGGCATAGGAAACATGTCGAGAATGGACTGGTCGACATAGACAAATCCGTCATCGTAATGGCTATCCGGGCTGTTATTTAATGACAATTGGTTGCTGCCCGCACCGAATAACGGATTAGGTAGGATGCGCCCCGTTTGCTCAATGGAGGGTATTTCTGCTTTTAGGGTTGGCGCTACCGGTGCAGAAAGTGAAACCCAGCGCTCGGTTTTATTCTCTATGGGTAACTGAACAACCAAGCGGTAAATTCTATCCATAGCCGGATAAAACTTATTATAGCTCGTCTCATGTTTTAGATATAAAACAATAAGAATACAGATCGCAATACTAAAGGCAAAGCCACCAATCTTGATGAATGAATATAGCTTGTTTTTCGCCATGTTCCGCCAAGCTATTTTGAGATTATTTCCTATCATAGCAGAAATTTTTAAGGTCTGAATGACTGGTAGTTATAATCAAAACAGACTTTTAAGCTGAAATCAATTGCATTGCCACTTTGTTAATGTGTTGATAACTAGTTTGTTGTTTTAAATTTGAAAAGCTCGTCTGTACGATATCGAACAGTTGGGCGTTCAGTATCGCACAGACGTTCTAGGCGCTGACGGTAAATAGAGAATTGCTTACTCTTCAATCTCTTTCAGCTGGAGATGATCACATAGTTCGAACATCATTTTAGCTGGATCTGTATCAATAGCCAATGCGATCAGGTACATTTCATCCAAACGCAATTTAGCCGTTTCGGTCATCGTTAACTCATTAATTCTTGCCTTACTTAAACCTGTTTTGCGCGCAATTCGCGATTTATTAACGGATTTCTTCTCTAAAAATTCACCTAGCTTTGTCATAGTTATGATTTAGTATGCTCTTGTTTTGTATAGATAAATATACAAAATGTTATTTTTATTTATACAAATGTTTTTATTTTTGGAATATTTTCTATTCTTTTGTATTGAAAATCTATATCATTTAAATATGTCAATGATGAAAACAGCGAAATTTCAAAAAACAAAAGTATATAGGAGGAGATGCGGAGAGTTAGACATGCAAATATATTATCGTATGCTGCTACAACGTATTTCGCGGCACCTGTCACCCGAAGAAGTTTCTTTTTTAATGGGAAAGTCATTCGATTTTATAAATAAAGTTGAGACATTCAAAAGGAAAAGAACTTTTGTTCATGATTTGGTTGTCATGCAGCTTGTACTAGAAATAAAGAGTATGAATGAATTGATGCCTTACGGAATTGATTTGTCGTCACAGAAGTATACATATGAATTGCATGTAACTAAATTGGGTGACCGCGTTATTTATGAACTGTATAAAGTTGATGTAGAGCAAGATCAAAAAGTAATCGAATTTAAGCTAATCGATATTCGACATGATCTCGACCCGTATGAAATTTCGACAATAGAAGAAGTAAAAAAGATAAGTACTCTCTTGGATGAGAATATTGATATCGGATATTTTAATGTGGAAAAGAGACCTGATGAAATACACAACTTATGCTGTGCTAAACTAGAAAGGTATATACATCCTAAAAACCTGATTAAGGTGCTAGATAATTTCCTTAATCGGTCTGATGAACGCAAAATTATTCGGAAAGTATCTAAATACGGATTCTGTTATATTTTAGCTGCTCCCACGGATTCGACAGAAAAGAAATAAGCAATTTTTAGCTGTCCAACACGAACAGCTAAAAATTGCTTCAAAGATCCTAAGCCGTAGGTACACCAATTATAAACTTCCATTCCCAATAGGTTAATAATAAATACACTTTTTAGCTTAGATAACCTACGGCTTATTTTTTCTTATTCATCCCGTAAACTATTGACAGGGTTAATACGGGCTGTCTGGAATATGCGGGTGGCGATAATCGCTAAAGTTGTCAAACCAATACACAACCCTGTGAAAATAAATAGAACGATCGGTACATCTATATGATAGAAGAAATTTTCTAGCCATTTATGCATAAACCACCATGCTATAGGGAAAGCTATTAGAATCGCTATTAGGAGGAGTAAGATAAAGGATTTGGAAATCATATATGTGATCGTATTTACGGAAGCCCCAAGTACTTTACGGATACCAATTTCTTTTACTCTTCGTTCTAGCGTATAAATAGCAATAGCTACGATCCCTAAGATGGCAATCAGCATACTGGAACCGGTAAAAAGTGCTAATTGCTGGTATTGTTTTTTTTCTTTGTTATATTGATTCTGTACTTGATCTTCCTGCCAGTTGATCTGCGCTATCCGGTTTGGAAAAAATTTGTTCCATGTCTTGTTTACCAGTGCTAAAGCTTCCTTTTTCTTGCCTTCCTCTACTCGAATGAGCATACAGCCACCTTCCCATTCAGTTTCTGCCTTAATTGCAAAGGGACCGATCGGAAACTTTAAACTTGCTCCGTTAAATTCTTTAAATATACCCACTGGTGTATTTTTTAGGAGCTCTAAACTTTTATTGAGTTTAAAAGGGAGCCGTTGGGCTGTTCCTTCGGAAACGAGCATGTTTGTAAATACTGGTTGCCCATTGTGTACCGAATCCGTAAATGATCTGTCCAGTGCATAGTCCGCACTCAAAGGACGTCCGTCAATGAGTTTTATACCCATTGTTTTGATGTAATCATAATCTGCATAAACAAATACAATAGGCAGTTCTTTGTTCGGGTCGTGAGGGTCTTTTACTATTTTAAAATCTGCACTCCCGCTAAAGGGAGTCCAGCTTGTGAGGCTAACCGATGCGATGTATGAATTTTTTAATAGCTCCTGTTTGAAAGCCTGATCCTTTCCTTCCCAAGAGGTATAGTTGATGGCTAAAAGATTTTTGGGTTCGTAGCCAAGATCTTTGCTATACAAATAATGCAGTTGTGCCCGCATTGACATCATGCAGATCGCTACGACGATGGAGATAGCAAATTGGAAGACAACCAGTATTTTGGTAAATGCCATATTTAAGGGAAGTCTGAAGAAAGAAAGTTGCTTCCGAAGTTCAAGCGTTGGCTGTGTTTTCGATAGAGACAACGCAGTCGGTAAACTGCACAGCCAGCCTAGAATTATCCAGGTGGTTAGTAGTCCAGCAAACATGAATAAAGAATGCTGGTAGCTCATTGTCAGTGGATGCTCTAAATAGTTTTCAAATGCAGGACTGACAAGAATATAACCGAAAAATGCGATCAGAAAAGAGCTGGCAAAGAGTATTGTACTTTCTATGCCCATTTGTAAGATTAGATTTTTTCGGCTTGCTCCCAATACCTTACGGATACCTATCTGTTGTGTGCGTTTTAAGGCATGCGCAAAGCTTAGGTTAATGTAATTAATACTGACCAATATAAGAATAAGTGTCGCTATTCCCACCAGTAGATAAATATCTTGCATGGGATTCTCCCATCCTGTAATACTTTGTAGGTGTATATCTTTGATGGGTTCAATAAAAAGATTAAAACTTTTCGCCCAGTCATTCAGTTTTTGTCCATTGTACCATTTGTTTATTTTGGTCGAAAAGTGGTTAATATCAGTTGTGCTTTTGAGCAATAGAATTTGTGTTTGCAATGAGCCGGCCTCTGTCGGATTGAATTCATTTACCTTAGGCATCAGCACGAGCGCTTCTGCCTGAAAGGATGAATTATGAGGAATATCCTCAATAATAGCATTGACATAATAAGCCTCTGGTTCCCCTTCTTGCGGTTTATTGTAGAATGTGCTGCCGAGTACATCTTTTCCGCTGAAGTATTTTTGTACAGCAGAGGCTGTCAATGTGATGTTTTTTGCACCTGCAATAATTTGTTTTGGATTGCCTGCAATTATTTTTGTATCAAAAAGATTGAAAAAACCACTGTCAATTACTAAGGTACTGATTTCAGCTAGTTGTTTTGACAGACCGTCGATTGTTAATTTCTGTGAACTACTGTTGATCGTGGTATAACCTAAAATTTCAGGAAAATTAGTTTTCAAGACCTTTGAGAGACCTTCAGGAGCTCCTGAAATATTGGTTTTGACACCTTCCTGTGTTTCTTTGGGTACCACCCTCATTCGGTAAAGCTCATTGGAGTTGCCCCATTGTCTGTCGTAGGAAAGCTCATCAATGACAAGTGAACTAATTAACATAAATACCAGTAACGCGATGGTTAAGCCGATGAGATTTGATAGCGAATAGATCCGATTGTGCATCAATGTTCGCCAAGCGGTTTTAAGGTGATTCTTTATCATACTGTTTATGTGGATTGGTTTCTTAGATTATTCATCTCTTAATTTTTCAACTGGATTAAACCGAGTTGATCGAAATACAATAATACCAACCAATAAACTCAGCAAACCAATCAACGTGCCCAATGGTAACAAGTAGGTAAATGCATTGATTTCTACTCGGATAATGTAATTTTGTAGCCAGTATTGCATCAATAGATAGCTCAGTGGAACTGTCGTAAATGCAGCAAATAGGAAGATTCCGTAGTACTCTTTTGAAAAGAGTAACATCAAATGTGCTAGTGAAGCCCCAAGTACTTTACGAATGCCAACTTCTTTATTGCGCAGATGGATGGAAAGCGATATTAATCCGGTAAGTCCCAATGCCACGATCAGTAGCGAAACAACCGTAGCAATCTGGGAAGCGCGATGCAGCTGCAACTCAGTTTCATATAAACTTTTGATACGTTCATCCATAAACTTATACTCGAACGGTGCATCAGGTAGCAACGTTTTCCACTTTTTTTCCAGTTGTTGTACTGCATTGGAAAGAGAGCCTTTTTGTAAGCGAATACTGAGGTATCGGTATTGAAGGCTCTCATGTACATCTATCCAGATAATAGGCGGGGATGCCTGATGAAGTGTGTTGGCTACAAAATTTTCAGCAACGCCCACAATAGTCATTTTGTAACTAGGATCATTGATTGCTATTTGCTGACCAATCGCCTGCTCGGCATTTTTAAAGCCAAAATCATCCATAGCCTTTCTGTTGATGACGACTGGTCTATTATCCGCATGAGTAGCATAGTTTTTAGGAAGAAAAGTTCCCGCAATTAGCGGTATCTCATAGGTTCCCAAAAAGTGACTATCACTTGTAATCCGTTGTACCTGGATTTCTTTGTTTTCAACCGTACCAAATGCAGATTGCATATTGAATCCCAGTAATCCAGGTGTTTCATAAGATAAGCTTACAGATTTTACTTCTGGTTGCTGGCTGAGTTCATGTTGTAAAGTCTCCATTTTGCGAACACCATTTTCGGACCAATCTCTAGGTACTTGAACGGTTAATAAGTAGTCCTTGTTGTAACCTAGATTGCTATGGAGAAATAGGTCCACCTGTTTGGAAATAATTAGTGTGCAGGCCAGCAGCAGCAAGGCTACCCCAAATTGAAAAAACAAAAGAATTTTTCGTACCAGCTGTTTGCCGCCCAAGGTCGAAAACTGATTTTTGACTGCCGGAAGTACCGCTATATTGGAAAGCTTGATTGCTGGATATAGACCCGCCAGTAAACCAATTAATAATGTCATTATACCCAGTAGACCAAAAAAATAAATCGGCAATTCCATTAACGTAGGGAGCTTGCGCATCAAGATATGTTCGAAGATTGGGCTTGTCACGATATAGATTGGCAGACTGATTAATGTTGCTATGGCCACGATCAGGATATATTCGGTCATCAGTTGTCTAATAAGCTGCACCCGAGACGATCCCATCATCTTGCGAACACCCATTTCCTTTAATCGCGTAATATGCTGAGCGATACTAAAATTAATAAAATTTATAATGGCCATGGTCAAGATAAAAATAGCCGTCAAGATCAATGTCTGTATCATTTTGCGAACAGCCCCCTGGTTGTCGTCCAAATAATAGGTTTTCAATGGTTTTAAACTAGGGCTATATTGGCTGGAAAATTCCTTATCTGTATTTTTGCCTACCAGCGTCTCTATGGCAGCATCTACTTGTTCCGAGCTGACACCTGGCTTCAATTCAATATAGCCGGCAATATATGGATTATTCCAATTGTCTATAGATCGGCCAAAGAATTGCTCGTTGATGATCGGTAAAAATATGTCTGCATGCATATTCTTTGTGAGATCCATAATGGCATTTTGGACATCGGATTTGATGATTGCTGTAATTTCAAAATCGTGTTTTTCACCCTTGAAATTTTTTATTTGTAGCGATTTTCCAAGTACATCCGCATGGCCGAAATATTTTATGGCTGCTTTGTCACTGATGACAACTGAGAAAGGATTATTCAGGGCAGTATTGGCGTTACCCGCTAGAATATGGAATCCGAACATCGTCAATAGACTAGGATCTCCGAGAGACATCCCTTCTTCATGGATTGTTGCTCCGTTTGCTACGATACCTGTCAATCCATCAATCCGATAATAATTAGAGACGAGATTAGGATACTCCTCATATAAGGCTTTGGGGAGCGCCCCTAACGTGGTTAAGTTAATACCAAATCCTTCTTTCTTATACTTGCTTTGCAACAAAAATTGCCGATCAATATTTTTGATATTGCTATTCACTTGGTGTACATCCCATACATAGGCGCCAACAAGTAGTAGAAAAGTAATACCGCAGGTCAATCCAATTAGATTGATCAGATTTTGCACTTTTTTCTTTCCGATATTTCGCCAAGCAATTTTGAAGTTTGTAAAGTTCATTGTCTTATACTAAGAATTTATTCCGTTCATGAAGCTGTTTGTATAATGGGGCCTCGACATAGAAAACTAAAAATACAAATGTTTGGCCAAGTCTGTATGTTGTTGATAGTTAGTTTTTTTATTGCTGATGTGCTGCTGAATGCTGTTCGATATCGGACAGTTTGCCGTTCAATATTGTACAGCATTCAATCTCCAGCTCGGCGGATGCCTGTAGCTGGAGATCCTCTTCCATGCCGAAGCAGTCAATCATTCGTTCCGTAAACTATGGACCGGATTTGCTATTGCAGCCTTGATGGATTGCAGTGCAATGACCAATAACGTCAAGATTAATCCAGTGCAGAAAGCAAGGAAAAAGATCCACCAGCTAATTTCTATTCGGAATGGGAAATTAGTTAACCAGTGCTCCATGAGATAATATGCTACAGGAGTGGCAATGGTGAAGGCAATAGCCATCCACTTGAAAAAGTCCTGAGATAGCAAAATGACAATACCTGAAACGGAAGCGCCAAGTACTTTTCGTATGCCAATTTCTTTTGTGCGTTTGAGGATATTGATGGACAGCAAACCTAAAAAACCAAGTGAGCTGATACATAGCGATACAATAGCCGCAATCCAGATAAGTTTTTCAACCAACGCTTCTTTTTTATAAAGGTTAGCAATTTGCTGATCGTAAAACTTATATTGGAAAACTTCATCAGGATACCAGTTTTTCCATTGTAGCGCTAGCGTTTTCAATAATATATCTTGCTTATGTCCCTTAAACTTAACGGCCAGGTTCTTTAATCGGCTTTCATTGTAGCCAATTACGGTAGGGGATATAGGCTCGTTGAGCGAATTGGTGCTAAAATCTGCAACCACACCTACAATTTTTCCGATGTGCTCTTCATTGAGCCCGCCAGCATTCAAATTTCGACCAAGGATATCATTGGGGTTTTTAAATCCCAATGTAGTAGCCATCTGCCGATTGACTAAAAACTCTGGATTTTGTGGATTGTCATCAAAATTCCGTCCGGCCAATAATTTGATATGAAAGGTCCTGATATAGGTTGAATCGCCGATTGCATACTTAGCAGGCCATTTTTCCCATTCTGATCTGTTATCAAATTGAAAAGTTCCACCCCATACTTTTTCGTGTGATGGCGGATTGTCGCAGAAAGTAAATGATTGCACTTCCGTTCGATCACGAAGGAAATGTACAATTTTCTCTTTTGATTTCAGCATGTTATTCGTCATGGGAAAGAGAACCACTTGTTCACGATTAAAGCCAATATCGGTCTGCTTGAGATGGTTTACCTGTAAGACAATAACGAACGTGGCAATCAGAAGAATCATGGCGATTACATTCTGTACGACAATAAAAGATTTTCTGGTTAAGCTCCATGGGCCTATGGTCAACTTTTTTAAGGCTTGCTGGATTTTCATTCGATTTACAAAGATCAGCGGGTAAACAGAGGTGACTAGTGCGGTAGCGGCCCAAAGTATTCCAATTGTACCCAAAAATGAATACAGGTTGATAATTTGCACGGGCTCATCTTCAAATAGGTATTGATTGGCCCAGGAGATGGAAAGACCCAATAGTACTAACGCAAATAAGACTGAGCACGCTGTCAACAGCAAGGTTTCGATCAGAAACTGGTAATACAGTTGCTGCTTGGAACTCCCTAGTATTTTTCTGACCCCCATTTCTACGCTCCGGTTCATTTGTTGGGCAAATACGATATTACTATAGTTGATAAATGCCATAACACCAATGCCCACGGCGATAACAACTAAGATGTTCAATAAGGTTCGTTGGGTCCCTTTGCCATAATCCGCGTCAAAATGAAAATGGGGTAGTGGCAGTAGCTTATAATGAAAGTATTGAAGTACATCCTTGTCCCAATATTTCGTGATTAGCTTTTGTATACTTTTCTCCACAGCAGCCTGATCGGATGTATGTTTTAGTCTTAGTATGATGTTGTTACTTGAATTAGTATAGCCCCAATTGAGAAAGAATCCATCATCTTTGGGAATCTGCCATAAATTTGTCAGTGAATTTAACGATATATAGATATCCGAACGAAAATCGGAATTTTTCTTGCTGTCATCGATGATACCGATGACTTTTATGGGGAATTTGCCATCTACTAAAATTATTTTTCCAATAGGGTTTTCATCTTTAAAATAAATTTTTGAAATACTTTTAGTCAAGGCTACCGTATTGGGTTGATCCAGTTCCTCCGGTTTGCCTTGTATCCAAGGGAAATTTAATATGTTGAAATAGCTGGAGGAAGTAAATGACGCTTTGCCTGCTGTCTGATATAATTGATCCTCTATACGTAGCGTAAGATTTTTATTATCGATATATAATGCTGTTTTTTCTACTTGAGGAATTTCACGAGATATGGCGTCATACATGGCATAAGCGCCCCCTTTGCTGTGTTCTATCTTGTCCAATTTTAAATCTTGTACGACTAAAAAGGTTCGATCTTTATCGACGTGAAACTGATCAAAGCTCAATTGGAAACTATTGTAGATGTAGATAAACAAACTACAGGCCATGGCTAACCCTAGCCCGAAAATCGTCAGCATTGTATAGTAGCCGTGTTTAAATAATTGTCTTAAAGCTGATTTAAAATATAGCTGAATCATTGTTTGAGGTTATTGTATCGATAATTATAAACGTTTTTTATTCATCACGTAGACTGTCAACAGGCTTTGTTAGGGCCGCTCGTATCGCTTGTGAACTTACAGTAATTAAAGCAATAAAAACGGCTAGTGCTCCTGCTAGTACAAACATCCACCATTGCATCTCAATACGGTACGCAAAATTCTCTAACCATTTGTGCATCATCCACCAAGCTAGGGGAGAAGAAATGATAATGGCTATTAGCACGAGTTTGACGAACTCCGAGGAAAGCATACGCGTGATGTCGGGAACTGTAGCTCCAACAACTTTTCGGATCCCTATTTCTTTTCTGCGTTGATTGGCGGTGAAAATAGCCAAGCCGAATAAACCAAGGCAGGCCACAAAAATAGTCAGTCCCGCAAAGATGCTCAGTAATTTACCCGTTTTCACTTCTGCTTGGTAGGTCTGTGCGTATCGGTCATCCAGAAAGGAATAGCTGAATGGAATGTCTGTTGGAAAGGATCGATAGAGAGAGGCTAATTTTTGAATGAGCTTCTCCATATCGGCTGTTTGGGTTTTGAGAATCAAACTCCCGGCTTGATCGCTAAGAACCATCACAAGCGGGGAGATCTGCTCATGTAAAGAGCGAAAATGGAAATCCTTAACGACACCAATAACACGATAGCTTTTGTTGTCTTTATTGGTCAATATTTTACCAAGGCTATGATTGTTCCAACCTAGATCTTTTGCCGCGGTTTCATTGATGATGACAGAAAGGCTGTCATTACCAAATGTTTTTGCGAAATTTCGTCCTTCTTTAAGCTGCATCCCCATAACCGGAATATATTCTTCATCTATATCGTAACGAATCGTTTTGACCCATTGATCAGTATTGCCATCTGGATAGATGAAAAAATTGTTGTTGTTACTTTCTCCGGCAGGGAGATAGGACGAATGAGAGACATGCTTGATTCTGCTATCTTGCATCAATAAATTATAATATGTCTTTTCGTTTTTCCCCAAAGGCCAGCTCGGTATAATAAGGACATTATCCTTGTTGTATCCAAGTTTAATATGACGCATATAATCCAGCTGCTGAACAACCACCACGGTTCCAAAGATAAGTCCGACGGAAATGATGAATTGAAATACAACAAGCCCACTGCGCAAATTAAGGCCTTTAGTCGAACGACTTATTTTTCCTTTTAATACACGGAGCGGATTAAATGAGGATAAATATAACGCGGGATAGCTGCTGGAAAATAGACCGACGACTAAACCAAAAGTCAGCAGGAAGGGGATAATTTTAAAAGCGTCAAGTTTTTGGATTTCAATCTCTTTTCCTGAAATCTGATTAAATAGAGGAAGGGCAAGTAAAACAATTCCCAAAGCTATTCCCAAGGAAATATAAGTCAGGAGGACGCCCTCCAGCATAAATTGTCGCATCAGGTTTTGTTTGTCAGCACCCAATACTTTTCGTACACCTACTTCTTTACACCGCCTAAAGCCACTGGCTGTAGATAAATTCATGAAATTAATTGTAGCAATCAATAGCATAAAGAGTGCAATAGCACTAAAAATATAAGCGTAACGTATATCCCCCGAAGCGCTGAGTCGTAGTTGAAATTCGAATATAGATGGATATCTGTGAGCGGCTGTAGGTAAAGACCAATCTTATTTCCCGTTTTCTTGTATTCTTGGTAACTCATGCCAAAACCTGCCATAAATTGTGTGGCAACATGTTTGTCGAATAGCGTGGCTAAGTTTTTTTCGAGCTTTTCACGTGATGCATTTTTCGAAAGCAGCGCATAAGTATAATATTCGGAGGTCATCCACGAATCTGATCGTGAATCTTCCAGTGCATCCAAAGAGGTAAATACATCAAAATGAAAATGGGAGTTTTGAGGGACATCTTTGATTACGCCAGTGATTTTGAGGATATTTGGACTGTCTTTGATGATGAGGTCTCGACCGACAACATCGTTTGTGCCGAAGTATTTTAAGGCGGTGGATTCTGAAATCACTGCAGAATTTGGGGAAGAAATAGCTGTAGACAAATTCCCTTTAATAAAAGGGAGCGTGAAAATTTTGAAGAAAGAAGCATCCACGAAAGCCATTTTTTCTTCGTGAAATACTTTATTATTGACGACAAATAGGGGGGATCCACCGATTCGTAGTCGTGCAGTTTCTTCAACTTCGGGCAGCTCTGACTTCATAGTCGAAGCTACTGGTGGCATCACATGTGCCTCATTGATCGTTCCGCCCTTTACTGTTCCTCTGAAAACAACACGTACAATACGGTCTGCATGCTCGTTGTAACGATCAAAACTAAATTCATCGGTCACATATAAGCTGATCAGCAGGCAGGTTGCAATTCCCATGGCCAACCCAACGATGTTGATAAACGAAGTGGAGAAATTGCGGGTTAAATTTCTCCATGCTATTTTTAAATTATTCTTGATCATATTGAGGCCCCCTCTATTACTATAAATGAATATTTACTCGTTTCGTAAGCTATCTACTGGATTGTTTAGTGCGGCACGTATTGTTTGGAAATTGACAGTAATGATGCTGATTAAAAAGATGGCAAGCGCGGCAAGGATAAAGAACCACCATTGTACGCCCACATTGTACGCATAATCTTCGAGCCATTTTTTTGAAAAATACCCCGCTATTGGACTGGCAATAAAAATAGCCAAGGTGGATAAGATGAGATAATCTTTTGAAAAGAGACGTGATATGTCGAGCACTGTTGCACCTAGGACTTTGCGTATGCCAATCTCTTTAGTACGCTGTTCGAGATTTTGCATAATCAATCCTGTGATTCCTAAGGCGGAGATCAACAATGTCAATGCACTGAATAGGATAAACAATTGCACTTGCTTGCTCTCTTTTTCATATTGTTTTGCAATCAAATCATCTATCCAATGGAAGGAAACGTGTTTATCAGGATAGGTATTTTGTATAATTTGAGATACCGATCGAAAGATTTGTTGTTCTTGTCCTTTCCCTACTTTTATCAGCATATTGCCGCTTCCGTTAAAATCTTTTGCCAAAATTACTGTTGGTACTATTTTGCTACGAAAAGACTCACTATGGAAATCTTTAATGATTCCGACGGGGATAATTTGAAGGTCTTTATACAGGATACCGAGTTTGTCTATCCCAAGCTTTTTTGCCGTACTTTCGGTCACAAGGGCATTATTGATACCTTCGTCTTCTCCCAGATCCATTTCAACATGCGTATAATCTTCAGGAGTCAATAATCGACCTTTAACCAACTGGATTCCCAAAGTTTTGGACAAATCGACATCGCCACCGATGAAACTGACTTGGATATTTTTCCCTGGATCGTCCTTGTCAACGATTGTCTTGGCAAGGTAGCCTGACCCGATTGTCGGCGTCCAGGCAGCGACGCTGACCGATTCAACCCCGGTAAGTTGACCAATGCGATCTTTTATATTTGTATTTTGTGTACCCTTGTTGAAATAATCAATGTTTAGCACATTTTTGACTTCCATTCCCAAGGGAGCTGCTTGCATATAGCTGAGTTGGGACTTGATTGTTATAAGGCCAATGATGACGATAATGGCAATGCTGAACTGTGTTGTGATAAGCATTTTTTTGATAAAGACTTCTGCATGGGGAATTTTTGATAGCTTATTTTTTAAGGCATCTGAACTCTTAATACCGGAGATCAGCCATGCTGGATAAAAACCAATTAGCAGGCCAAGGGCAATTGCAGTCATGATAAATGCCAATAGCAACGGGAGCTGTATGGATTTAATATAAGCGAGATCATAGCCTATAAAGTGCTCCAGTTGGGACAATCCAAGTCTAAAGAGTACCAAACTGCATAATGCAGAAATAAAAAACAGTAGGATTGTTTCTATCAGCATTCGTCTGATCATCTGGGATCGGCTGGCCCCCAATACTTTATGTATATGAAGTGCTCTTAATTTTTTAACTGTTCTTACAGCGTAAATATTAATAAAATTGATGCAGGAAATAATAAAGACCAAAACGGCAACACCCACAAATATGTTTGTTGTTTTTTGGTTGCCGCTGATATCTGCACTGCCTAATGGCTCCATATATATATCCTGAATAGGCTGTAGGCGAAAGGAAGTCACATGTTTTGTGTTAGGACTGAGGTACCCTTTATACCAATGATTTAGTTTCTGCTCGAGATCTATTCTTGGTGTCCCGGGTTTTAGCTGTACAAATTGTTCGGTGTAGTAGCCTGAGCCATCTTTGCTTAATTCCATCGATATTTTGGGAACTAAAGCAATGGCGGAAGCTCTGAGCGTTGAATTATAGGGAAGATTATCCATAACACCCGTAATGATATAATCGGATGGCTTATCGGTATAGGGGTCGGCACTTTGGATGACTTTGCCGATGACATTTTCGTTCTTAAAGTACTTTTCTTTGAATTCTTTGCCGATGAGCAAGTTTGTTTTTCCTTGGACCAGCTGTTTGGGATTGCCTTCGAGAACCTTGATGCTCAACATATCCAAGATATTTATTTCCGACTCCAAAACTTGTATGCCTATGGACTGTGCTGAGCTTGCATGCGGTTTTAAATAATATTTTCTGGATTCTATCCGAGCCTCATTTTGAATCTCCGGAAATACTTGTTTGAGTTCCGTACTTAAATTAACGAATGTTCTGGACATTTGGCGTTCAAGGCCAGCCGTTGAATCTATGGTCACAATCCGAAAGAGATGATCCGCATTTCTCCAGCTTTTGTCATACGAATTTTCTTCAATGACAAGAGCAAATACGAGAAGGCACAAGGAAAAACCAATACTTAAGCCCAAGATATTGATCCAGGTATATTGTCGGTTGCTAATGAGGCTGCGAAAAGTAAGTTTGAATGAATTCATGCCTTTCTTTATGGTTTAAAACTATACGAAACAATGTTGTTAAACTTTGGGCTACTCATCGCGTAAACTGTCAACAGGGTTGCCTAATGCAGCCTTAATTGCTTGATAGCTTATCGTGGCCATACTGATCAGAATAGCCAATAGTCCAGCAATGACAAAATAATACCACTGTATCTCAATTCGATAACTGTAATCTTGTAACCATTTATCCATGGCCCACCAAGCGATAGGTGTGGCGATAAAAATTGCGACCACAACAAGCTTAATAAAATCGATCGAAAGCAAAGAGGTTACTTGGGTGACACTTGCTCCAAGAACTTTGCGGACAGCAATTTCTTTCATGCGCGTTTCGGCCATATAGGCGATTAATGCCAGTAAACCCAGACAGGAAATAAAGATCGTCAATCCAGCAAAGATCATGGCCAGTGTACCTATAGCTTTTGTCTCCTTAAATTTTTCTTCGTAGGTCTTGTCAATGAATTGATATTCAAAAGGGTAGTCTGGGTTGAACTTTTTAAAGATTGACTCAATCGTTTTTAAGTTGTCTGCGATGTCATTGTTTGGATTTAAACGATAATGGATCGTTGTAAACCAGGCTTGTGGTCCTAATATCACCATAGGTTTATTGTCTCCAAATGGCGATCCCATAATGAAATCTTTGACCACTCCAACTACGGTCCATTTTGTTCCATCGCCATCCACAATGCTATTGACCGGGTTTTTGAGGTGCAAACTTTTTACTGCGGATTCATTTAAAATCAAGGCAGTACTGTCTGTAGCAAATTTATAGATATCGATGTCGCGGCCTTGGATCAATGTCAAACCAAGGTTCTTTACAGCATCGGCATCGGTACTAAAACGGTTATAGGAAATGCGTTTGTCCTGTTCCGTTGGTGTGCCGGAGGTAAATCCCCAGCCATTGCTATAGAAATCGGTTACCGGCGACATGTTTTTCGAAACAGAAACAACTGCGTTGCTGGCTAACAATTCATTTCTAAGAATTTTGTAATTCTTCTCGAGGTCACCTTGGATACTGCTATAAAGTAGCCCATTTTCATTGTAACCTCGGTCGCGCTGTTTGGTATGTTGGATTTGTTTCGCGACAATGACTGTTGCGATAATCAATATAATAGCGAGACTAAATTGAATGACGACTAAGAGCGAGCGAATACTAAGGCCTCTTGTTTTAGAAACAAATTTCCCTTTCAAGGTCTTGATAGGCTGAAATGAAGAAAGGAAAAAGGCCGGGTAGGTACCCGCTAACACACCCGTAAATAAGGCAAAACCAATTAAAAAAAGCCAGGTTGGTAAGTTTAATAACGATAGGCTAAGCTGTTTTCCCACAAGCTCGTTAAAAAATGGCAGGACCATAAAAACAAGTATAGTTGCGAGTACCATGCCGATCAGGCTAATTAATATGCTTTCAACCAGGAACTGCGCCATTAGGCTTGTCTTATTTGCCCCAATTACTTTGCGGACACCAACTTCTTTTGCACGGCGTTCGGAACGTGCCGTACTCAAATTCATAAAATTGATGCTTGCCACCAATAAAATAAATACACCAATCCAAGCAAATAGCTTGACGATATCGATACGTCCGGAAGTATAATTTCCTCCTTTTCCGCTATTGTAAAGGAAAGAATCTGGATAGGGGAAGGCAAAAATCTCACCCGTATTTCTTGCAGAAGTATAACCGGCAGCTTTATTACTCGTATTGATATGATCTCTCAGATAGGTTCTGATTTTGTCGTTAAATGCGTTGACTGAAGCACCTTCTTTTAACAGGACATAAGTAGTTATTGAATTATTGCTCCAGTTATCGTCTACGTAACCGATTATTTTTGCATATTCAAATGGGAGGAGGATGTCAAATTTGAAACTTGAATTACTCGGAAGATCTTTAAGTATAGCTTGCACGGTGACTTGATTAACCGAGTCTATCCGAACTGATTTTCCAATGGGATCTTCATTTCCAAACAGCGCTTTTGCGTAACTTTCCGTAAGCACAAGACCTTTGGGATGATCAAATCTCACATTCTGTTCTCCTTTCACAAAAGGCAAAGAAAACATTTTGAAAAAATCAGGATCGATGAAAACAGTATTTGCGATCAGTTTCTTTTCATTGAAAGTTGTTAAAAATTGCGATCCCTCATTATATCTGGTAAAAGCTTCGATATCTGGAAAATCTGCAGCCAATGAGGGCGCTAGTATTTTAGGTGTATAGGCCCAGGCTGATTTTTCGCCTTGAAATTCGTCACGATTACTCAATACGTGCAGGCGATCACCCTTCTCATGAAAGCGGTCCATGGTTAACATGTTCTGCAACCAAAGTGCTATAAGTAATGCTCCGGCCATACCGATCGCCAATCCGATGATGTTAATCAGGGAGAAGGATTTGTTTTTCACCAGGTTGCGCCACGCGATTTTGATATAGTTCCTTATCATAATTATATTAGCTGTTATCTATGATAGTTATAAGATTCTTTATTCGTCCCGTAGACTTTTGACAGGATTGGCTCTTGCTGCTTTAACAGCCATTGTACTGACTGTAAGTAAAGCAATCATTATCGCTAATGAGCCCGCCAATGCAAATATCCACCACTGTATATCTACGCGATGTACGTAGTCTGCCAGCCATTGATTCATAATCCACCAAGCGATAGGAGAGGCGACGAGCAGTGCAATACCTATCAGTATAATAAAGCCTCGGGACAATAATGTAATAATTCCGAATACAGAGGCGCCAAGTACTTTTCGGATACCGATTTCTTTTTGTTTCTGGATCGTTGCAAAAGAGACTAGTCCCAATAAACCCATAGATGCTATCAGGATTGCGAGTCCTGAAAATAAACCTGTCAGCGTCATTGTGCGTTTTTGACCGGCAAATTTTAAAGCATAATCGTCATCAATAAAACGAATATCTATGGGATAATCTGGATTATACTTTTTGATCAGGGATTGGATACCTTCTATATTCGCCAATAGGCCTTTAGCAGTATTTAACCGGATATGAAAATAATCGGCATAACCCATAGGGCCTTGGATCATCATAGGTTCGATATCTTGATAAGGAGATTGCAGCACAAAATCTTCGATAACCCCTACTACATGATAGGTACGTTGGTATGCCGTACCTTTGGATACCGTAACTGGTGTGCCGATGGGATAGGACAATCGCATCTTAGCAACAGCAGCCTGGTTCAGTAGCAACGCATTGGAATCAGAGGGGTGTGTATAAATATCGATATCCCGTCCTTGTACTAATTTGATCCCCATTGTCTTGATGAAATCACAGTCTGTCGCCATATTGTTGAATACGACGTCATAGTCTTCTGGCCGGTCATTGGGCCAGGAGTATCCCCAGCTATTACTTCCCGAACGACTGATGCGCCCCCAGGATTTGGTCATACTACTGGCAATATTTTGTTGGAATACTTCATTCCTTAAAGCCTCATAGTTTTTATTTAAATTTCCCTGAAGTGGTACATATATCAAGTTGTTACGGTCGTATCCGCTATCTCGATGCTCCCCAAAGCGTATCTGTTGACCGATTATAAATGTACATATACCTAGACCTATCGATATAGTGAACTGCAAAGTAACGAGTATTTTTCTGGGTTGAAGGCCTGATTTAGATGGTAAGACATTTCCTTTTAAGGTTTTTACTGGATCAAAAGCCGATAATACAAAAGCAGGATACAATCCCGCGCAGAGCGAACAAAAGAAGATAATGGCGAGGAATAGGCAGGAGAAAAACAGCGGATGATCCATGATTACAAGATGTCCGCTGATAAGCTTATTGAAAGACGGAAGCGCCAAGAGAATAAATAATAGCGCCAAGACTCCGGCCAGAAAGGTTAAAATAAACGATTCTAATAGAAATTGTTGAATGAGCGATTTTCTAGGCGCACCCACTACTTTACGTAAGCCTATTTCCTTGGCACGTCTTTCGGCTCCTGCGGTGCTTAAGTTTATAAAGTTGATACAAGCTATTAGGAGGATAAATATTCCGATCAGTCCAAATAACTGTAGCGTGGTAATATTACCTGCGACCATTTGTCCGTTGACCGATTTATTGTAAAGATGCCAACGGCTAGCTGGATAGAGATATATGGTCGCTTTTGTGGTCCTGTTGGTGTGTTTGGAAACCATGTTTTCGATGTTCCTGTTGACAGCGTCCACTGTTGCCCTTTCTTTTAGAAGAGCGTAAGTTTCATGGTTATAGGCTGTCCACGAATCACTAAAAGTCATGCCTGTTTTGGCCCGGTAATCCAATGAACAGAGGAAGTCATTTCCGTAGAATTTGGAGTTGGAGGGAATATCCTCAATAATTGCTTCGACAGTTAAGGAAACAGTGGTATCCATTTCGACTCGGCGTCCAATGACATCAAGCTTACCGAATAATTTTTTTGCAGTAGATGCAGTTAGCACCAAAGCATCCGGACGGGACAAGGGAGAATCTGAGTTTCCGGCTAGAATTTTGAAATCAAAAAGTTTTAAAAAAGCAGAATCTACAGCGACACCTGAGGCACTTAAGCTTGGTTCGGCATCATGATGGATACGATGGTCAATCTTCCACGTGCGCACCACCTGTTCTATCTCAGGGTGTTCCTGCTTTAAGAACGGGCCTAGTACATGTGGTGTATTTCCCCAGGTATGGTGACTGCCATCAAATACATCGCTTGTATAGACTTGATATAGGCGGTCTGTGTTGGTGTAAAAGCGGTCAAATCTTATTTCTGAGTTGATCCAAAGGGCGATTATCAACGAAATCCCCATACCTAAAGCTAAGCCCAGAATATTGATAAAGGAATATCCTTTGTTCTTCCATAAGTGACGCCACGCGATTTTGATATAGTTCCTTATCATGGTTTTAATTTTTCGTTTTGCAGCGCTTTGTTCGATTGAAGCGAACCAACTGTCGCTCTATTTTTTGCTTTACGTACTTAATTTTTGCGCTTATTCGTCTCTCAATGTCTTTACGGGATTACTATTGGCAGCTTTTATGGCTTGTGTACTTACTGTAAAGAAAGCTACGAATAAGGCGGAAATTCCTGCTAGTGCAAAAAACCACCATTGTATTTCAATCCGATAAGAAAAGTCCTGTAGCCATTTGTTCATTGCCCACCAAGCTATTGGCGAAGCAATTAGAATGGAAATAATGACAAGCTTAACAAAATCTTTCGATAACATTGCGGTAATTCCAGTTACCGAAGCGCCGAGTACCTTACGAATGCCAATTTCTTTGGTCTTTAATTCAGCAATATAAGAAGCAAGACCAAATAGCCCCAGGCAAGAGATGAAAATAGCCAATCCTGAAAAAATGAATGCGAGTTGAGCTGTCTGTTGCTGATCTTTGAATTTAGCTGCAAATTTCTGATCCACAAACTGGTACTCGAAGGGGTAGGCCGGATTGAACTTTTTAATAATTTCCTCAATTTGCTTTAGGTTCATTTCCATCGCTCTGTTTGGACTGGTGCGTATAACCATATTCAACATCCAATTTTTTGAAGGATAAATCAGTAAGGGGGTTATTGGACTATAAGGTGACCCCGTAATATAATCATTGATTACACCAACGATAGTATAAGTTTTATCGCCCCATTTGAGATAGCTTCCTATTGGATTTTCCAGTTTCATTTCTTTGACAGCAGCTTCATTAACTAGTACAGAAGCACTATCTCCCGGTAGCCTGCCATAATCGATGTCTCGACCAGCAATGAGCTTTAATCCAAGAGTTTTAACAAGGTCACTTTCAGTGCGTCCAAGTTCAAAACCCATTTTCTTTGCTTGTTCTGGGTTAGCTCCAGGCCATAGGAAACTACCTCCGGAACTGGCTCCATTTTTAGTAATTGACCAGCCCGTACGAGTAACAGCTTCGGCAATGTTAGCAGTGATCAGCTCCGACTTAATAGCCTCATAATTCTTTTCCATACCGCCTTCAATGGGTACTTCGATAAGTTGTGAATTTTCATAGCCTATTTCACGCTGGCTGGCATATTCTATTTGCTTGCGTACGATAATGGTTGCTATAATCAGTATAATAGCAATACCAAATTGAAATACAACCAGTAATTCTCGAAAATTCAGGGAAAACTTGTTTGTCCGTCCAAATATTTTGAGCGATTTTATCGGTTTAAAAGAAGAGAGCACGAAAGCAGGGTATAGTCCTGCAAGTATCCCTGTAAGGAAAATAAAACCAATCAGGGAAAACCAGATCGATGAATCTGAAAATGAAAAGATTAATGCTTTATCTAAAACCTGGTTAAATAGTGGAAGAGTCAGTATTGTCAATACGATAGCACATGTACCTGAAATAAAGGTTAACAATAAAGATTCGGAAAGAAATTGTATGATTAAATGGAAGCGTTGGGCTCCTACAACTTTTCTTACTGCAACTTCTTTTGCTCTTTTTTGGCTGCGGGCTGTACTGAGGTTGATAAAATTGATACAGGCGATCAATAATATTAATAAACCTATTCCCGCCACCAATTTAACTTGATCTATTTTTCCGCCAACAGCAATACCCTGCTCAAATTTTGAATACAGATGCATTTTGGACATTGGATAGAGGAACATGGAGCCTTTTATTTCATGGTTTGTTTTTTTGTTGATTATATTATTTAGCTTTTTATTAAAAAGATCAACATCGGTTCCTTCTTTTAGCTTGATATAAGTATAGAAAGTGTTTGAACCCCAGCCAGATGAATAGGTTTCGGCTTTTTCTAAAGGTATCAGATAGGTAAAGTCGAAACTTGTGTTACTGGGGAGATCCTGCATAATTGCCGATACCCTATACAGTTCTTTATTGTCGAGAAGAATCGTTTTATCTATTGGATCAGTTTTGCCAAATATGTTGTTAGCAAGACTTTCCGTCAGGACGATATCTTTTGTATCTTTTAGAGCCTTCTTGCTATTCCCTTTAAGAAGTTTGAAATCAAATAATTCAATAAATGCTGGATCGACTTCATTTCCCTTGGATTTAATCTTCTTATCGCCAAAAGACATCAGGGCGGTACTGCTCCAATACATCCGCGCAGCGCGTTCAACCTCGGGGTAATCTGCTAGCAGAGCCTGACATGCCGGTGCCGAAGTGATATCGTTTACGTAGATTTTTTGCTGATCTTCATATTTGTTCCAAAGTTTATATATGCTTTCCTTATTGCTGTAAAAATTGTCGAATTGCAATTGATTTTTTATCCATATACCGATGATCAGTACTGCTGCCAATCCGATAGAGAGTCCAATAATATTAATCGCAGAGTACCCCTTGCTTTTCCATAGGTTCCGCCATGCTATTTTGATGTAATTTTTAAGCATATCTGTCGTATTAGGTATCGATAAATAGAAAAAACTTGAATTTTAAAGGTCCAGCTTGTTATTTATCAGGTGTCTTTATTTTTATTAGCTACTAAAACAATTACTCATCTCTTAAACTATCAACCGGGTTTAGAATCGCAGCCTTTATGGTTTGAAAACTAATGGTGATAAATGATACCAATAATGCACTTATCGCCGCCACAATAAATACCCACCAGTCTAGCGTGATGTGGTAAGCAAAATTCTCTACCCATCGGTGCATGGCATACCAGCCTAAGGGTACACTGATCAATACAGCACACAGGACCAGGGCCATAAAGTCAACACTCAATATGTTGACAATCTTGATCGTTGAAGCACCTAATACTTTACGGATACCAATCTCTTTAAAGCGTTGTTGCACAGCATACGCTGATAGTGCAAATAGTCCCATACAGGCGATAGCAATTGTAATGATGGAAAATAACTGCATTACCCGTGTTGTTTGCTGATCTTTGAGATATAACTTGTTATAATCATCATTGAGAAAGTGATATTCAAAACTGTTTTTTGAATCAATATCTTTTATAACAGCTTTGATCTGCGCAAGAACATCTTTTACCGGCGACGTCGGATTGAGTCGAATGAAAATATTGCCGAAATAATCATATTCTGGAAAAAGTACAATTGGTTTGACTTCGTTGTGTAATGATGCAAAGTTAAAACTCGCCACAACTTGTTTGATACTGCCCTTACGTCCGTTCAAATTGATTTTCTTTCCAATAGCCTGTTCAGGAGTAAAACCCATGGCGGATGCCGCAAGTGTATTCACTACAAACCCATATTCTGGTGAAATAGTGTCTTGCGCGCGCAAAATGTCCGCATCTGACAACGGTGCGCCGGCGACAGATGGAATATGAAAAACGGATACGAAATCTTTTTCAATCGGAATTGCAGTGACATCCATATCAAAATCATTGGGTTGGCCTTCGACCTCCCTAATGCTGTAGCCTCCTTGGATATTGACAGGATTGTCATACGAAGCAGTAACGCCCTGGACACTATTGAGCTGCATTAGCTTTTCTTTTAATAGCTGCCTTTCTTTATCTTGCCATCCTCGGCCATCAATGACCAGCATATCAGAGCGATCCAATCCAGTGTTTTTAGACTGGATAAAATCCATCTGTCTACCCGCAAATAAGGTGCAGATAATAAAAAATATAGAGATACTGAATTGAAAAGTAACGAGCACCTTGCTTAATGATATACCATGTCGTTTTTCAGTTAGTTTCCGCTTAAAAATGGAAATAGGTTTTGAACTAGCAATTGAATAGGCAGGCCAGCCACCCGACAGAAGCGTCAACAAGGCTATGAAAACAAGTAAAATCGTATAAAACCGAGGGTCTGTCCATACGGTTAATTTCATTTCGGTACCCATAAATGAACTGAATACGGGTAACAAAAGTACTGTAGTCAGAAGACTAAAAGCAACGGCTAGAAAAACCATGAGGCTACATTCAAAAAAGAACTGAAAGAATATCGTTTTCTTTGCTGCACCCAGAACTTTCTTGACACCGATTTCTTTCTTGCGTTCAAGCGCATGCGCTAATACCAAATTTGTAAAATTGATGCAGGTTAAAATAATAAGCGCAGCACCTAACGCCAGTAAAATATAGATATAAGTAATGTTTCCTGTACCTGCTGCTTTGGAGTGAAGATGGATATCGGTCAGCTTTTCTAGGATAAATCGAAATTGATAGCCCTGTTTTGTTGCTTCGGCGAATTTTGATTTTGTCATTTGGTCCAATTTCTGTTGGATCGAACCGAACTGATCTTTGTTTTTGAGGAGCGCTATAGTTATATCATTTGCAGATGACCAAGCCATTTCTTTGTAGCGTTCTAATCCTTTATTGGAAAGGAGTGCAGAGAAGTTCAACTGTGTATTTGTGGGCAGGTCTGCAATGATACCTGTGATTTTCCAGTTGACTTTGTCAATGGATAGTGTCTGACCGATGGCCGACTGATTGGGGAAATATTTCGCCGCGAGCTTTTTTGTTAAGACAATCTGATTTGGTTCTGCTAAGGCTGATCGTGAATCACCTTCGAGAAAGGTATAACCTAAAGTTTTAAAAACATTTTGGTCAGCATAAAGTAGGCCTTTTTCAGTTATTAGTGCCTCTTTGGATTCTATTTTACCGCCTTTGGAATAGCTGTAGAATCTGGTTGCCTGTTCTACATCCGGAAATTCAGCTTGTAAAGCAGGAGCTAAACCTGTTGGTGTTACCGCAGAATTTACTTCTTCCGTGCTATTGGGTGCTTTATAAGTGAGGCTAATATAAGCTAGACGGTCTGCATTGGGAAGGAAACGCTCATAACTGGATTCATGATAGATGTACGCTGCCAACAATAGAAAACATGTTATTCCGATGCTGAGGCCAAACATATTTAAAAGAGAAAAACCTTTGTTTTTTCTGATATTCCGCCAAGCAATTTTAAAATAGTTCTTTAACATGGTTATGAGCATTTAGACTGTTAATTAGGCTATATTCTTGTCACTTAGCTCGCTTTAGTAGAAGGCTCCGTTATTCGAAAAATAGCAAAGCCAAGTAGTTCAATTCGTTTGCCATAAATATAATGTATTGATTTTTAAGTTTTTGGTGTGTTTTTATGGTGGTTTTAAATGTTCGGAAACGGACAGTATAGTGTCCGTCCCCGAACAAATTGGTCTTATTCGCTTCTTAAGGTTTTTACAGGATTTGCTAATGTTGCTTTAATCGCTTGGTAACTAACGGTTAATAAGGTGATGATTAGCGCGGTTAAGCCTGTGATAGCAAAGACCGTCCATGTAATTGATATGCGGTAGACATAGTCTTCGAGCCATGATTCCATGAGGAGATAGGCTAAAGGGGCTGCGACTAAAAAGCCAATGCCTGTGAGCCAAATGTATTCTGTGGAAAGTAGCCGCCACAAGCCAAGTTCTGACGCACCCAATACTTTACGAATGCCGATTTCTTTTTCTCGTTGCTCCGTAAGAAAGGAAACCAGCGCGTAGAGACCAAGACATGAAATGAGTATGGCCAACCCTGTAAATAAACTGGTCAAGCTCTTGATCATTTCCATCTGTTGAAACTCTTTGGCATATTCCTGATCCGTAAATGTATAATCAAAAATAAGATCAGGGTCTATGCGATTGAACGCTGTGGAAATCGCTTTTAGGTTTTGTTTGAGGTCTTGATTTTCATCCAGTTGAAGCGTTATTTTATTCTTTGGTAAAAATTTTAGAAAATAAGCCGTCGGTGTAATGGATTTGAAAGGAGATTCGGAAAGCGTATTTTGAATAATACCCAAGATGTGGTAATTGATACCGGCACGTGAAAGCTGTTTGCTGTTTAGATCGGTAACCCCCATAAATTTGGCCGCCGCTTCGTTCAGAATAACAGCAGTTGAATCTGTTTTGAAATCTTTTGAGAAATTGCGTCCTTTTATAAAATTCCACTGTACAGTATTCGCGAAGTTTTCATCTACGGTGAAGATCCCCATGATCGCACCGTCTTTGGAATCATTACCTTGCCAATTAAAGCCACCACCTGTTAAGGATAGGTGGTTCACAAAGTTGGAAGAAAGGGCGGCATCTGCCACAAGGCGCTGACCGATCAGCTCTTTTCGAAGTACATCAAAGTTTTTGACGATAGTTGAATTGGATGAAGTAATGTTTATCAAATTTGAACTTTTATAACCTATTGGACGATCCTTTGTGTAATGCAGTTGCTGAATCACCAGATAAGTGGATATCATCAGAAAAATAGAAATAGCAAATTGCACGATGACCATTGCCTTTCTACTTCTTGATCCGCCTTTTCGGCTGTTGATTTTACCTTTAAGGGCAAGAATAGGATTAAATGCCGATAAAAATAACGCCGGGTACATGCCTGCTAAAAGACCTATAACGCCTATTCCTACTAAGGAGTAGCCATAGAAACGAATATCGGTAAAAGGGATATGCAGTGTCGTATGTGTAATCGTTTTGACCCAAGGCAAAAGCAATGTCGCGAATAGAACAGCTAACAAAAATGCGCAGGCTACTGCGAGGATGGATTCCACAAGAAAGCCAGCAATAAGCTGCCGGCGATTGACGCCAACAGATTTTAAAACCCCGATTTCTTTTCCTCTTTTTAAGCTTCTCGCCGTACTCAGGTTAATAAAATTGATACTGGCCAATAAAATGATGAATACGCTTATCCAAACAAACATCCATACATATTGAATCTGTCCGCCTACGTTCTTTCCATTCTTGAACGAATCATATAAATGCCATTTGGACATCGGATGTAACAGGATCTCAGGTTTTATATCCGTCAGTTTTTTGTTGATGATATTGGTTAGTTTATTTTCCAAAGCGGGAACAAAGGCATCATTGTCGATTTTGGCGAAAGTGCTGAAATAGCAGCTGGACCAGCTTTCTTCAATACCTTGGTCTTTTGCAATATAATCGACAAAGGGCAATACATAATCTAAGCCATAAAAAGTGTTGTTGTCAGGAATATCTTTATAAACACCTTGAACAGTATACTGTTCTTTGCCATTCAATTGAATTGTTTTCCCGATGATCTCTACCTTATCGAACAGTCGTTTTGCTAAGGATTCTGAAATTATGATGGTCGATGGATTGCTCGGTGTGGTACTATTTCCTTGTACAGATTCGAGAGAAAATAATTCGGCAAATTTTCCCATGGCGTAAAACCCCGGTGCATTAAGCTTCTTATCACCTACCTTAAGATTATTGCTTTCCATATTCGTGATCAGTGCTGCATCTTGCATTTCATTTTTGAAATCAGACGCGATCGTTTTGACCAAAGGAATAGGGGTGGAGCGATCAGTAGATTTCTCATCATTGAAAGTCCCGGTCATCATGACCTGATAAATATGTTGATAATTGCTGTAATGCTTATCAAAAGAAAATTGTTTCAGTACCCATAATGTACTTATCAGGGCAACAGTAAACCCCAATGCTAATCCCAAAATATTTATTGTTGTGTTTAAGGGACTGCGCTTCAAATTTCTCAGCGCTGTTTTTAGGAATAATCGAATCATTTTATGCTGTTGTTTTGGTTCTCAAATATAAACTATTCATCGTGCAAACTTTTTACAGGATTGGCGTATGCCGCTTTGATGGACTGGAAACTCACCGTAAATAATGCAATAGCAATGGTTATCCCCGCCGCATATAGAAATATGGTAAATGGGAGAGTCGTTCTGAAAGCAAAACCATCGAGCCAATTTGTGCTGAAATATACAGCGATTGGTACTGCGATGACATTGGCTAAAATGACTAAGAGTAAAAATTCCTTGTTTAATAATTGTATAATACCGAATACCGTTGCGCCAAGGACCTTTCTGATACCAATTTCTTTGGTCCTAACCTGTGCGGTGTAGGTGCATAGTCCTAAGAGTCCTAAGCAGGAGATGACGATGGCAATCAGGGCAAAAAAATTGAATAAGGAGCCTTGTTTCTGCTCATTCGTATATTGCTTTTGATAGCTTTCGTCCAGGAAGCTGTAATTCATCGGCATATCATCATAATAACTTTTCCAGATCTGTTGCAAGGAGTTTAATGCGGATTTTGTACCAGAAGTTGTTGTTTTAAGGTATAGCTGCCAGCAATCTTTTGGGCTATATTGAAAGACCATAGGCTCAATCTTTTGTCTGGCGCTCGCATAATTAAAGTCTTTTACAACCCCAATAATAGTTCCCGGAACTGTTCGAATGCGTAAACGTACGCCAATCGGATCTTTTAAACCCATTTCCCGCGCTGCCGATTCATTGATAATGAAATGGGTTGAATCGGCTATGGAGCCTGTGAAATTACGACCTTGCGTAAGTTTTATCTTAAAAAAGTCGAGCGCCGATTGATCGGAATATGTCATATTGAACCAAAGATTGGATTTGCTTGGCTTTCCTTCCCAATCGTTGTCCCCAGTTGAAGCACCACCATAAACCATGTCGCGGCCAAGACGAATAACATCATCAATATCCTTATTTTTTAGAAGTTCGGTTTTGACAGCATCAAAATGTTTGGACATTTTTGGCGCCATAGTAACGGAAATAATATGATCCTTTTCGTAGCCTAAATTTTGATGTTTTATAAAATCCAATTGACGGCCAATAACAATTGTTAAGGTGATAAGAATTATAGAAACAGTGAATTGCAGGACAACCAGTATTTTTCGTGCACTGGAATTTTTTATGGTAAATCGACCCTTCAATACCTTAATTGGATCAAACTTCGATAAAAGCAGGGCAGGGTATACACTAGTAAGTACTAGTGTTCCCAAAAGCATAATCAGTACGCTTATCCATAACGTAGGATTAAAGAGCTGTAGCGAAATCTGCTTCCCTGAGAAATTATTAAATAGGGGGAGACCAATAAATACGAAGGCAAGTGCCAATGTTGATGCAATGACAAATAGTATGGTTGTTTCCAATATAAATTGGAAAAAAAGTTCCTTTCTACCTGCGCCGATAACTTTACGTATCCCCACTTCTTTGGCGCGCGACAACGACCGTGCAGTAGAAAGATTGATATAGTTAATACTTGCTATTACAAGAATCATAATCGCTACACCTATAAAAACTCGAACATTGTCAATTCCTGCATCACCCCCATCCATTTGGTAGAGATGCACCTTTGCGAGTGCTTGTGTAACGTAGGGGACAGGGGCATCCTCAGGTTTGTTCCTTTCGTGTATCGCCTGAAGCTTTTTTGAAACTGTAGCAAGATTTGCATCAGGCCTCAGCAGCAGATAGGTTTCGAATGAAAAATTGGACCAATCTTCATCCATGGAAGATAGAAAGGTCTTATTATCATAGGTCGTTTTATTTTTGATGTAGGCTTGCTCATTAAATCTCGAAATGGGAAGCAGAACCTGAAATTGAAAAGTAGAGTTTTCAGGATAATCAGCAATGACACCTGATACAACACAAAGGTCCTCGATACCTAATGTTACGGTTTTTCCAATTGGATTTTCATCACCGAAATACCGACGTGCCGTGCGCTGGGTGATTACAATGGAATTGTTGTCAGGGAAGGGTTGTTTTGAATTTCCCTGTAGTAGCGGAAAATCGAAAACCGTAAAATAACTGGGGTCTACAAACGCAAAATTCTTTTCGTTAAATCTCTTCTCTTTATGTTTAAGTGCAGCATCTCCAATTTTGAAAATACGTACTGCATCTTGGACTTCAGGAATTTCCTTTTTTGCAAAATTTCCTACGGGAGCAATGATGGATCCAAAGATTCGTTTTGATATCCCCGTTCCCCCTTCTATTCCAATTTTGTAAATGGAGCGCTGATGTTTATGGAATCGGTCAAAGGACAGCTCATCTTGTATCCATAGCAATAGGAATATCCCCACAACCATTCCTGCTGTTAATCCTAAAATATTAATGGCACTGTAGAATTTATTAGAAAAAATACTTCGCCATGCGGTTTTGATGAAGTTCTTTATCATTGTTATGGGGGTTTAAGTTCTTAATACATGTTATGAATACACATAAGCCTATCTCTTTTACTCGCTGATTTACTCATCCCTTAGACTATTGATCGGGTTTGCTTTTGCTGCAAAGACACTTTTGGTTGATAGTACAAGACTTGCAAAGGCAATCAACCCTACGGCTGACAGCCCAAAAATCCAGGGACTTATTGTGGTTCGGTAAACAAAGTCGTTCAGCCAGCTATGCATAAAATAATAAGCAATTGGAAAAGCTACCAGACAGGCTATTGCAACCAGTGATAGCAAATTCCGAAGCAGTAAAAATGTGATCTGGAAAACAGAAGCCCCCAATACTTTGCGAATTCCAATTTCCTTTGTGCGCTGATTTGCCGTAAATATGGCAAGTCCAAATAAGCCTAATCCAGCAATTAGCACAGAGAGTCCTACTGCCCAAGAAAGGAGCTTAGACAGCTGCTTCTCTTGCGTATAGAAGTTCTGGATGACCTCATCTACAAACCGTAGGTCCAATTCATCATCAGGGAACACCGATTTGTAGCTTGATGTTATTTTATCAATGGCGTTTTTCCAGTTTTCAGGATGCGATTGATCCAAGGCAATATGGAGTACATATCCTTCTTTACTGCCTGTATAAAGAACTGGTTTAACCCCTTGTCGCGCTGAAGACAAATCAAAATCCTCCATTACACCAACGATGATGTTCTGTCCATTTTCGAAGGTTTTACCAATGGCATCCTGCGGGTTTTTGATATGCAGTAGTTCAAGTCCTTTTCTATTGATCAACATTTCACTTGTTGAATCCAATAAACGGATATTTCTTCCCGCTAAAAGCGGAATCTGATAGACATCTAAATAGTTTTCATCACCCGATCGGCTATCAAAAGTCAAGGATTCCTTATTTGGCGATTGATCGTAAGCGATTGCGGTAGTCATCCAGCCATTCATTGCAGGAGCGATATTCCCAAAACTTATGGCCTTGATATCTTTTAGCTTTTTGAGTTCATTTTTAAGAACTACACCTTTTGCCGAATTTTGGAAAGCTCCAGGAATATAGAGATTGACAATAGCATCTTTCTGGAAGCCCATATCTTTATGAGTAACATAATTTATTTGGCGAACGACGATAAGCACGCAGATCAGGAAAGCCTGGGCCATGACAAACTGGAAGATGGTCAGTGCTTTGCGTATCCATGCACTTCGGGAAAGATTCGTGTTCTTTCCGAGCTGGTTTTTGAGCGCTAGCACCGGAGCATATCCTGTCAGTACCCAGGCAGGGTAAAATCCGGCTAGTAAGGTTACTAAGATCAATTGTCCAAATAGAAAGAAAACAATAACGCTTTTGTCCAGGCCTTCCATGCTTAGGTTTTTCGGAATAAATCCTTCAAAGACATGTAAGAACAATGGCAATAATAAGACCGCAAGTACTGTTGCGGTCAAAGTTATCAGAAAAGTTTCGATCAAAAACTGTTTGATCAATGTAGTTTTAGAACTACCCAACGTCTTACGAATACCCACTTCTTTGGCTCTTTCGATGGATTGCGCCGTGGATAGGTTGATAAAATTTACGGCCCCCAGGGCTAAGAGGAAAACTGCAAGTAAAATAAGGTTGCGTAGTGCTTCCGGATGGGTGGCGTCATAATTAAATCTTGTATCAAAATGTACATCCGCCAATGCTTGTAATTCAAGCTTATCGTTAATTTTCTCCCCTTCTTTGTATTTATATTTTTTAAGGAGATTCGCGATATTACGCGCTATTAAAAGAGGGTTACTTTGCGCTTTTGTTTTGATGAGCACCTGATGTGAATCCGATATGCTGTTCCAAGCTTCCCACGTATACATGTTTTTTAGATTGTTATCCTGAGGGATCGTCGACTCAGCGATGAAGCTTTCAAAATTGAAATCCGAATTATGCTGCGGATTTTCAATTACACCAGCGACCTGAAGTGGGATACTATCTGCATAGATGATGGTTTTGCCAATCACATTTGCAGGCAGTTCTTTTCCATAAAATTTTTCTAATGTTTTCTCTGTAAGGATAATATTTCCGGATGAATTCAAAGCTTTAGCGCTTCCAGCCAACAATTTTGAAGGGAAAATATCGAAATATTGGCTGTTCGTGAATACCATCTTCTGTTCTTTCGGGAAAGTCTGGAATTTGTCTGTTGCCAGAGAAACTTTTAGCTTTTGGACATGGCTTCGATAAATCGGGACTACAGCCTCCAAGTTGGGTAACTCTGCTTGCATGGTGCGTACCAACGGTACGTAGACGCCGGCATTTTTGAACTCTCCGTTATTGACAACACGATAGACCTGTTGTTGATTGGGAACATGTTTGTCAAAACTGTAGTCGTATTGGATCATCAGGAAAATAACCAGCGTCGCGGTAATACCAATCGCGAGACTCGTGATATTGATGAACGTGATCAACTTATGTTTTTTAAAAAAACGATAGGCTGTTTTAAGTGAATTTACAATCATTGTTATTTCGTTTTTTGTTAATCCTCCAATTTGATATACTCGTGTTGCTATTCGTCCCGTAAGCTATTGACAGGATTTTGGATAGCCGCCTTGATCGATTGAAAACTAATGGTCAGTACAGCCGCAAATAATGCAAGCCCAGCGCCTAAAATAAAAGGAGTTGCCGTAAGATCGATGCGGTAGTAAAAATCTTCCAGCCACTTGCTACACGTCCACCAGGTCAATGGTGCGGCAATTAGGATACTGATTAAAATGAGCTGTACGAAGTTCTTAGCCAATAAATGAAAGATACTTGGAATACTTGCACCCAAAACTTTACGGATACCGATCTCTTTGCTGCGTTGGAAAGCCGCAAGGGTAATCAGCCCAAAGAGACCCAAACAACCGATTAAAACAGCAACAATTGTACTCACGTTAATTAATTTGGCCAGATTTTGCTCTTTTTGATAAAGAGAAGCGATCGTTTCATCGTAGAATTTTATTTCTATCGGGAGTTCCGGAAAAAACTGTGTATATACTTTATTGATCGCTTGGATACTGGTTTTCCATTCTTTGCTGTTTCCCGATAGTTTTATATTGAAGGTATAAGCACCGCGACTAAAACTGCGCAAAGCCAAAGGTGTGATCTCTTTATAGAATTCCTGGGCATGAAAATCTTTAATAACGCCAACGATCGGGAAGGTACTGTCCTCTTGACCAATTGACTTCCCGATGGCATCTTGAGGGGAATTGAAACCGAATGCCTTGACAGCAGATTCATTGATGATATAGGCATTGACAGTATCTGATTGTGGTAGGTTATTTCCCGCGATTAGCTTCATGTCATATACAGCTATATAATTCGGATCTGCATTTTTAAAGAAAATATCGGATGAAATTTTCTCTTTTAAGGTAGGGTCTTGTCGATGAAACCAAGAGGAGGAGTAATTGTTTGTCAAAGGCTTGCTGCCAATTGAGGCTGCCGAAACACCTTTTATTTTTTGGATCTCATGTAGGAGTGTTTGTTTCTTACTTTGATCCAGTTTTTCCTCATAAAATTTGTTGATGAGCTTGGAAGGTAGATCGAAAGTAACAACAGCATCTTTGTCGAATCCCATATCTTTGTTGAGGGTATAGGAGAGTTGCTGGCCGACAATGAGTGCTGAAACCGTAAAGAATTGAGCAATAAAGAACTGGAATACAATCAACGTTTTCCGAAGGTTGATTTGTGTTTTTCCGATTTGGAACTGCTTGCCGGCACGAAATAAGTTGACAGGCTGTACCTTTTTAATTAACCAAGAAGGATATGCCGAGGAAATTAAAGTCGTTACGGTCAGTAAAATTGCGATAAACAGCATTGATGTCGTCGAATTGGTAAAATCCTTTACTTTTTCCGGAATCATTTCCTGGAAATATAAAAACGCTAGTTTGGTCAGAAAGATGGAGATAACAAGTGCAATGGCAATTGTAAATAAAGATTCAAAAATAATTTGGCTAACCAATTTTCCCTGGCTACTTCCCAATGTTTTACGGACACCGATATCTTTACTCCGTGCTGGAATTTGTGCCGTACTAAGATTGATATAGTTGATACAGGCCAAAAGCATCAGAAAAGTAGCTACGGCAATTAACCCATAAATAACGGTTTTACTTGTTCTTTCGGCGTACCATTCTTTTATATGGACTGCAAAATGGGAATCTTTTAGGGGCATGACAACAACCTTACGGTTGTTGTCAAACTTCGATTTTCTTTCCTGGCTGAATTCCTGCCATTTTTTTTGTCCGATTTTATTGATAGCAGCCTGGATTGGAAGGTCTTTTACACCATCTTTTAATCGGATATAGAGTCTGTCGGAACCATTGGTATTCGTCCAGACATTGAGTGGATAAACTTCCTCTTTAAGCAGTACGAACTCTGTACCATTGAACTCTGTATTGAAGCCGAGGTCGTCAACAATTCCGGCGATCGTTTTGGGGATACTGTCGTTGTAAAAGATGGTTTTGCCAATTAAGCCCTGTACAGCCTGGTTTGGGAAATAAATGGCAGCCCTTTTTTTTGTCAGTACAATGTCGTTGGCAGTTGAAAATGCTTTCTCAGGTGAACCTGCTAACCATTTGTAGCCAACGAGCTTGAAGTAGTCGCTGGTGGTCTCCGTCACATTGCCTTCAGCCTCATCAAAGTCCTCGACAAGTTTTTGATTTTTTTGTCCCTTGTTGATTGTGACAGATTCCATTTGATAATTTCTGAATGCTGGAGCGACCAGTTCCACGCCCGGAATTTCTTTTCGAATGGCCTGATAAAACGGCTTGGCCAATCCCCCATTGTAATTATCCTTGCCATCATTTTTAAACTGAGAAATGATCCGATAGGTTCGATCAAGCTGAGGAACTCCAGTTTCAAAACTATACTCATAATTGACAATCTTAAATATGACCCAACATGACGTAATGCCGATGGCTAGTCCAATAATATTTAATAGGGAGAATAGTTTATTCTTCCAAAGTTGTCGAATTGCCGATTTTAATAGGAGGTTGTTCATAGCTGGAGTATCGTGATGGGATTAAATTATATTGTTATTCGTCTCTTAAACTATCTACAGGATTTGCCTTGGCAGCCTTGAGTGTTTGAAAACTCACCGTTACTAATGCGATAATGATTGTAGCAAAACCAGCAAAGACAAACATCCACCATTGTGGTTCAATGTGATACGCAAAGTTGTCAAGCCATTTTTTCATCGCCATCCAAGATAGTGGTGTCGCGATGAGAAGCGCTACAGCCAATAACTTGATGAAGTCGGAAGAGAGCAGGAGGATTAAATTATAGATGGATGCACCGAGAACTTTCCGTACGCCGATTTCTTTGGTCCGCTGTTGGGCTGTATACGTAACAAGTCCCAATAAACCTAAACAGGCAATAAAAAGTGCCAGGCCGGAGAAGGCTGTAAAAAGTCTTCTAAAATTAAAATCCGCTTCATATTGTCGATTGAAATTGTCGTCAAGAAAGCTATATAAAAATGGACGGTTTGGTACAAGTTCATTCCACAGCTTGCCGATTCTGGCAACGGTCTCAGGCTGGTTTACATGTTGGATATTTAAGGTTAAATAGCGGCTGCTGCTTGGTTCAAGTCGCAAAGCTAAAGGCTCAATCTTACGGTGTAAAGAAAGGTAATTGAAATCTTTCACCACACCGATAACCGTTCCTTCTCTTCCCCATTGACGAAATTGTTTGCCAATAATATCTTGTGGATTTGAATAGCCCCATTGTTTTGCGGCAGATTCATTGATAACAAGTGAATGGGCCGTATCTGCTGGGAAATCTCTGGAATAGGCACGCCCTGCGGCCATTTGCAGACCAATATTAGGAATAAAGTCAACATCGACTTCATATAAGAAAGGAGCAAATTGACTCATTGTTCCGTTTGCTGACATGATTTCTGTTCCTGCATTTGGAAAAAATGTTCCCGGTACCGTACGTGATGCCGTGACAGACAAAACATCTTTATCTTTTGCTAGTGTAGATTTTATCGCTTCAAGGTTATTGTTTACCTTATCATCGAAATTATAATCTATCACAAGCCGTTGATCTTTTTGAAATCCAAGATCTCGGTGCTGTAATTGATCTAGTTGAGAAAAGACGACGACTGTACCTGCAATGAGCGCAATAGAAAGGCAAAATTGGAAAACAACTAATACGCGTCGTAATAATGTACCCCCTTTGCCGTTGCTATAACTTCCTTTAAGTACTGCAATCGGTTTGAAATTTGCTAGAATCAACGCGGGATAGCTGGCAGCAAGAAGTCCTGTAAAAATGGTAGTGAATAGGAATATTGCCCAGGTCGTCCCATTTTTCAGGGATGAATAATTGAGGTGTTTGCCCGAGAATGCTTCCAAAAAAGGGAGAAAGGCCATAACGAGCAGTATCGCCAAAATACTACTGACGAATACAAGAACCAATGATTCAGACATAAACTGAAAGATCAGATTGCTTTTGCTTGCTCCTATGGTTTTTCGTACGCCGACTTCCTTTGCTCTTTCCATTGACCTTGATGTAGCCAGATTCATAAAGTTCACACAGGCGATCAGTAAGATGAATCCGCCAATAATGCTGAATATGTATAAATTCTGATAGCTTCCATTGGTACCGGGTTGACGATCCGCAGACGAGTGCATGTAAGCTTGCAGAAGTGGCTCGATATGGAAATTGTATTTTGCATTTGGGTTTTCATTTGTTGGGAGATGCCGCTTGAGAAACTCCGGTATTTTCTGGTCGAACTTTACAGGATCAAAGTCTTTTGAAGCGAGAAAGTACGTGTAGAAGTCTACATAATCCCAGCCTTCTTTATTAAATACGTCTGGCCGTGCTTTTCGGAATGTACTCATCGAGAGCAATGCGTCGAACGTAAAATGTGAATTAGGGGGGACATCGGCCATTACTGCCGTTACAGTATATAGACCTGCGTCAGCACGACCAGCAGCTAAACCTCCCTCAAGCGTCTTGCCAATGGGATTTTGATCTCCGAAATATTTCTTAGCGGTACTTTCTGTTAATACGACAGAATAGGCGTTCTTTAAGGCTGTATGCGGATCGCCGGCCAAAACCTTCCAACTGAAGACATCAAATGCAGTAGAGTCCATGAAAAATACATTTTCCTCCTGGAATCTTTTATCGCCTTGTTTGAGCAGGATAGATGTTTGCCCTGAAAATTGAACGACCTTTTCGATTTCAGGGAAATCTGCTTTGATGGCTTCACCGATTGGACCATTGCCCCAGATTTGATGCTGCTCTGTGCTGCTTACATCTTTATAGTCATGGACGATGCGGTAAATTCGATCTTTATTCACATGATATTTGTCGTATGACAATTCATTTTGTACATAAATTGCTATCAATAGACAACAGGCTAATCCTATTGCCAAGCCAATTATGTTTATGGTTGAATACCCTTTATTTTTGGAGATATTGCGCCAGGCTATTTTTATATAGTTCTTGATCATCGCTTTATTCTTTAGTTTTAGTGTATCAATATGTTTAATCCACTTTTACTGTATTTTTCTTATTATTCGTCTCTTAAACTATCTACGGGATTGGATAAAGCTGCCCGAACAGCCTGATAGCTGACGGTGAAAATGGCGATCAGCAAGGCCAAGATACCACCGAAGACAAATGTTTGCACCTCTAGATCTGTTTTATAGGCAAAATTGCTTAACCATTGTTTCATCAGGTAAACTGCAATAGGGCAGGCAATCAGAATGGAAATGGAGACGAGTATCACGAAATTTTTCCCCAATAGCCGGACGACTCCAAAGGTGCTAGCGCCAAGAACTTTACGGATGCCAATTTCCTTTACACGCATTTGCGCTTCGTGAGTTGCCAACGCAAACAGACCTAAAGCAGATATAAAAATGGCGATGCCAGCGAAAATATTGAACAACAAACCTGTGCGCTGCTCGGATTTATATAGACTATCAAATTGCTGATCAATGAAAGTATATTTGAAAGGGGCGTCTGATGGATAGCGGTTATAGATCTTTTCTAAAACTTTAATGGCCTCAGGGGCTTTTGTCGTACTCGTTTTAACATAAAGTGTGCCCGATCCCCAGCGCGTCCAGAAGACCATTGGGCCTATTTTATCTTTGATGGATTTGAAGTGGAAGTCTTTCACAACACCGATAATTTGTCCAGGGAAATCGTGGAAACTCATATTGGATCCCACGTACGGCGGTTTTAATCCCATCTGTTTCGCCAAAGTCTCGTTGATGATATAGCCGGACGAATCAACCGGCATTCCGCTAAAGTTTTTTCCTTCCAGGAATTGCATGTTCATCAAAGGAATAAAATCCTTATCGATGGTCGCTTGAGCAACAATGAGTTTGTTGTCTTTGGACTTGCCGGGCCAATCGATATCGCCCGTGGCATTTCCAAAATCGGTCATGTTGTATAAACTTGATAGGGAAACCCCTTGTATCGCCTCATTGCTTTTTAGTTCAGCACGTATCGCGTCCATATGTTTGTAAGCCTCCTCAGGAAGACCAAGTGTTAATACATGATCTCTATCATACCCCAAATTGATCTTTTGGATAAAGTCCAATTGCTTTTTAATAATCAGCGTACATACAATTAGCGTTACGGAGAGTGTAAACTGGAAAACCACCAATATTTTACGCATGGTATTCGAGGAAACACCTTTTATTGATTTTCCTTTTAACGAATGAATGGGATTGAACGAGGAAAGCTGTATCGCAGGATATATACTGGACAGTCCCAATGTGCCTATAATTGCTGCCCCAATATACAGCCATATCGTCGTGTTATGGAAAGATAGACTGATTGATTTTTGTGCGATCTGATTATATCCGGTATGAAGGATCACGATAAGGATGAAAGCGATCAGTAGTGAACAAAGAAATACAACAACAGTTTCGGTGATAAATTGTAGGAATAAATGGAGACGGTTGGCGCCGATTATTTTACGGATACCAACATCTTTCGCCCGATCCAATGCTCTTGCAGTACTTAGATTGACATAATTTACCGCACCGATCACCAGGAGCAATATCGCAATGATCCCAAAAATCTGAACCATGCGAAGTGTCGATTTATTTCCGTCAGGAGCGATTAAATGCATGGTTTTGAGTGGATCTAAAACAAATATAGTCGAGTTTTCACCGTCGCGGGCTTTGGTATAAGTGTCTGTGACCGATTTTCCGATAAGTGCTGCAGAAGCATGAGGTTTGACTTTAATATACGTTGAAAAACTATAGTTGCCCATATCTTCATCTATTGTTTTCCATTTACCGTTACCGCCCCAGTTTGTAAACCGCTGTGCATGATACCCCAGTGGGATAACGACATCGAATTGCATCGAGGAGTTTTGTGGAATATCGTTTAGGATACCTGCTACGGTGAAGAGATCTTTCTGATAACGGAAAGTTTTTCCAATGGCTTTTTGCGTACTAAAAAGTTTTTCAGCAGTTGATGGGGTGATAAGTGCCTGTTTATAATTTTCCTGAAAACCTGCAAGCGAGCCCTCTTTCAAGGGGAAATGAAACATCTTGAAAAAATTACCATCGACATAATAGATGTTCATATCAGTTACCGGACGTTTCAGTTTGTCATTGACCAACGTGGTATTGTAATCCTGTGAAACACGCGTTGCGTAATCTACCTCTGGTACATTTTGGGCATAGTTTCCTATAGGCCCGGGGGATGTCCCCCATATCGAACCGTTGTGCTCGGGATCCAAATGAGAATTGACTTTGTAGATCTGTTCAAAGTCTGGGTGGAATTTATCAAAGCTCTTTTCGTCCTGTACCCAGAAAATAATTAATATGGAGGCAGTAAGGCTGACCGACAGACCTAATATATTGATCGCGGTATAGAATTTTCTTTTCCTTAATTCTCTAATTGCGGTTATTAAATAGTTCTTTATCATGGTGATAGGCTTTCTTTGATTAATTTTGTTTTTTTGTCACTCCTTGTGGCGCTTTATTCAAAACAAGGATTGTGATGGGATCATGACTGATTCCCATCATTCTCCTTGATCACTATTGAGCTTCTTTACTATTTTATTCATCTCTTAAACTATTTACTGGGTTTGCACGCGCTGCTTTTATGGATTGGTAGCTCATCGTAAAAAATGCAATAAGTAGGGTTGCGGCTGCCGGAATGATAAACATCCACCAGGATAGATCTATTTTATAAGCAAAATCATTCAACCATTTGTGCATCGCCCACCAAGCAATTGGGGTAGCGATCAAAATAGAAATGAGTATAAGTTTGATATAATCTTTTGATAATAATCCAATAATCCCCAGTACCGTACTTCCCAACACTTTTCGAATACCAATTTCTTTTGTACGCTGTACCGTCGTGATGGTAACCAGGCCGATCAATCCCAGGCAGCTGATGAGAATTGTCGTCGATGTAAATAGATTGATGATCTTCGAGAATTTTAGATCACTGCTATAAAGTTCTTTGATTTGCTGATCATAGAAATCATATTTGAATGGCGCTTTTGGATAATATTTTTGCCATTCTTTTTCAATCTGTTTTAATGTTTCGGGCCAGGTAGCTGAATTATTATTGAGTTTGACACTTAGTCTGTTTAATTCCCATTTTTTAATGGAACTCAGCATAACGACAGGCTGAATGGCTGCATGGAGATTTTTTGTGTGAAAATTGTCGGTTACCCCCACAATCTGACGCTGTTTGTCGGTATACGTAACAAAGCTCCCTACAGCATTTTCAGCAGATTTAAAACCTAATTTTTGAACGCTGGCTAAGTTTAACACGATGCCTGTGCTGGTATCGGCCAATTGCAGCGGGCGGCCAGCAAGCATTTTAAAATTATAGAGCTTAAAGTTATCTTGGTCGACAAATTTCATTTGTACATCGGCTTGTACCTGTCCCGTATCACTTTTGGCAAACAAGGCATTTCCCCAATGGTCGTTACTCATGGGCAGATGCCCCAAGGAAGCCTGCTCTACACCTGCGATGTGCTTAATCGCTTGTTTGAAAACAAAAGGATCAACATTACTGTCCTGATAGCTTTTACTCGGGAAACGTAGGGTAATGATCGCATCCTTATCGAAGCCGTAGTTATTCTGTAGTGCATGTTTCAATTGTAGACCAATGATGCAAGTTGAAATAACAAATAGCTGGGCAATCAAAAATTGAAAAACAATGAGCATTTTTCGAAAAGAAAGATTGCCAAATTTGAGCGTTTGCGCATTCGAGATTTTAATGACTTCAACAATCTTGACTTTGTTTGTCAATAAAATCGGATAACCTGAGGAAATTAAGGTAATCGTAATTGTAAGTGTTGCTAAAAATAGCGATACACCCCAGGGATCTGGATATAGCTTGAGCTGATCGGGAATATATGCTGCTAAAACTGTTTGAATGAGAATAAGTAAAGGCCAAGATAAAAGCACCGAAAAAGCCGTAATGCAGAATGTTTCTAGCAGAAAGGACTTTGTAATTCTTTTCTGGCTTTCTCCCAATGTCTTTCTGATACCAATTTCCTTGGCGCGTTGTGGAATTTGGGCTGTAGCGAGATTGATGTAATTGACACAGGCGAGTAAGAGCAAAAATATACCTATGCCGATAAGACCGTACATTATTTTCTGATCAACATTATTTTGCGCGTAAGAAGTAAAATGTAAGTCTTTTAAAGGAACTGTATTTACATGCATTTTAAATCCAAACTTGTCAAATTCAGCATGTGTCATCTCATACGCCTTTTTGTCGGCTGTCTTTATGAGGTTAGGAAGGGAAGCCGATGATTTTACCTTAATAAAGAGCTGCCAATTGGAATTTGAATTGTTCCAGTTTGTGCTATTCCATTCCTGTTCTGGAATCCGGATAAATTCTTTACCCAAAAAGCTGCTTGGATGCGCTAGATCTTTTACAATACCGGCGACATTGTACAATGTACTATCATAGGATAAGGTCTGTCCTATGATTTGGTCTATTGACGTGTTTGGGAAATACAATTTAGCCCGCGATTCTGTCAGGATGACTTCATGGCTATTTTTTAGTATATTCCTTTGGTCGCCAGCTAACCAAACATAAGGTGTCATTTTGAAATAGTCTCCCGTGGTACCGATGATTTCGGGCTGATCTTCAAACTCTATTTTCTGCGCTCCGCGATTATTACTGACACGCTCGAAGTATTGTTTAAAGATGGGTACTGTCAGTTCAACATTGACAAAGTTTTCCTTGATATATGCCGGTAATGGTGCGGGAACACCATCGAAATGATCCAATTTATCCCTTTCCTCATAGGAGGTATGGACCTTGTAAATCTGCTCACTTTCCGGATGATGCTGATCAAAACTAAATTCATAATTGACGATACGGAAAATTAGCCAACAGGCACTTATTCCGATGGCAAGCCCAAATACATTTAAAAATGTGAAAAGGCGGTTGCGCCATAATTGTCTGAAAATTAATTTAATCGTGCTCATCATCTATAGGTTATTAGGATTAATATCTTGGTTATATATGAGTTGTCTTATACCGAAGTTGTTTCCATAATCACTTGTCCGTCTAGCATGCGGATTACACGGTCAGAGAATTTTGCATCGTGCTCACTGTGTGTTACCATGACGATGGTTGTGCCGGCCTCGTTCAATTCAGTCAGGAGTTGCATAACTTCGTTGCCGTTATTGGAATCGAGGTTACCCGTAGGCTCATCGGCAAGGATCAGTTTGGGATTATTGACAACCGCACGAGCGACAGCCACACGTTGCTGTTGACCTCCGGAAAGCTGTTGTGGGAAGTGATTGCGACGGTGCATGATCTGCACTTTTTCCAAAACTTCTTCTACACGTTTTTTGCGTTCTGCTGCTGGAACATTGGTATAAACCAGTGGAAGTTCCACGTTTTCAAATACGGTCAGCTCATCGATCAAATTGAAGCTCTGGAACACAAAACCAATGTTATGTTTGCGAAGATCTGAGCGACCGCGTTCTTTGAATTTGGCAACTTCAATCTCGTTGAATAGATAGCTTCCTTCATCCAAATCATCCAATAGACCAATGATATTGAGTAAAGTCGATTTCCCACAGCCCGAAGGCCCCATTACAGCAACAAACTCTCCCTCTTTGACATGGATATTGAGGTTGTTTAATGCGACGGTTTCAACTTCTTCTGTGCGGTAATACTTTTGAAGATTTGTGATTTTGATCATATTTTTTGTGCTCATGGTTTTTATGTTTTGTATCCTTGGCGAAATTGCTTTGGACAGTTACTATTTCTGTTATTAAATTCTTTTTTAGTGTTTATTGATCTCTTAAAGTCTTTGTCGGATTGGCTATCGCTGCTTTAAATGCCTGTGAACTGATGGTCAATAGGGCAATGATAATAGCTGTCAGACCACTGATGATAAAAATGGTCCAGGAAATATCGATATGATGTGCATAATTAGTTAGCCATTTGCTCATGATCATCCACGCAATAGGAAAGGCAATGATACATGATATTGCTACAAGAATGACAAATTCACGGTTGAGCATTTGGATAAGTCCCGAAACAGAGGCGCCCAAGACTTTACGAATGCTGATCTCTTTTGCGCGTTGCTCTGTTGCAAAGGCGGCTAAACCAAATAGACCTAAGCAGGATATAATGATAGACATCAGTGCAAATACACTGGATAGTTGCTGTACAAAAAGCTCCGCTTTAAACTTATTATTGAAACTATCATCTAAAAATTTATAGTCAAAAGGGAAGCCTGGGTTATTTTTGACGATGACCTTCTCGATTTGTTGAATGGCATCTGGTAAATCTACTCCAGCCTTTGTCTTGATGGTCATAATCCCATTATCTCTATTCATTGGTAGAAACAGCATCGGCTCAGGATCGGCATACACATTGTTATAAACGAAGTTCTTGACGACACCGGCGATGGTAAACTTTGCCTCACCGTAGCTGATGATGTTACCGGCCACAAGGCCATCTTTTTTGATCAGTTTTGCAAATGCTTCGTTGATGACAACCGATGTGCTGTCGCCTACAAAATTTTGATGAAAATTTCTACCGTCAAAAAGTTTTAAGTCTAAAGCTGGAATAAGGCCCTCATCAGAACGTAACATACCAATCAAAATACTGGCATTTGGATCTTTTCCCTCCCAGCTAAAACCGGACGTATTGGAGTTGATATTGAGGATACTCATGTCACTGACACCGACTTCTTGCACAACTCCAGTTGCTAATAATTGATTTTTAATGAGTGGCAGATGTTTGGCCATATCGCCTTGTAGCGCTGTAGTCAACACCTGACTCTTATCAAAACCGAGATCTCTGTTCTTGTTGTGCTGAATCTGTTGGTAGATGATAATGGTACAGATAATTAAAACAACTGAGGCTGTATATTGCAGGATGACCAACCCTTTACGGACGAGACTTCCACTACCGGCCTTCTGTTTCGCCCCTTTGATCGTTGAAAGCGGCTTGAATGCCGAAAGGAAAAATGCGGGATAGCTACCTGCAAATAATCCACATGCTAATGTTATTGTCGTTAAAAATAGCAGGTGTGAGGGGGCTAAAAGATTAACCTGAAGATCCTGGCCTATCATGGTGTTGAACGGCCTGATGAAGATATAGATTAGTAATATAGCAACAAGAGAGGAAATAATTGCCAAAACAAGGGATTCTCCCAAGAATTGCACAATGAGCGATTTGCGACTTGCACCAACCACTTTGCGCATCCCAACTTCTTTTGCTCTTTTTTCAGATCTTGCAGTTGCAAGATTCATGAAATTGATACAGGCGATCAGCAAGACAACCCATGCAATGAAGGTAAATAAACGGATATTTTTAATGCCACCTTCTTTTTCAATACCACTGTTATCAAACTGATTGTAGGTAATCCAACGTTCCATTGGATAGAGGAAATTCTGTGAAAAAGTGACTTCACCATTGGTCTTGTGTTTGACGAAATCCATCATCTGCTTGTTAATCTGATCGACGTTGGCATTCTCTTCGACCTGAACTAGGGTTTGAACACTATTGTTCCCCCAATTTTTTAGAAAATCCTGACCTGCTTCAAATTTTTTGAAAGGGATGAGCCATTGAAAATCATAGCTGCTATTTTTGGGGAGGTCCTTGATTACCCCCGCAATAATAAATGGCTCACTATTGTTTGTTTTGACGGTTTTTCCCAAGGCAGGACGGTTGCCAAATAATTTCTTCGCTGCAGTTTCTGATAATACAATGTTATTGACCTGATCAAAGGCAGTCTTTCGATCCCCTTCAAGAAATGCAAGGGATAGCACATCAGCGATGCTTCCATCGGCATATACACCATTTTGAAATATATTATTGTCTCCGACGGAAAACAGCATTGGCGAATTCCAGCTTATGCGTACTGCATGCTTGATGCCTGGGATTTCTTTCGCTATGCTTTGGGCAAAGGGTCCTGGGGTAGATTCAAATACATAGGTGGCTCCATCGTATGTCTGTTTTGATTTGACAATGTAGATATCCTTTTTGTTGGCGAAATTATCGTTGAAGCTCAACTGATTTTCAACCCATAAAAAAATCAACGATGCCGCAGCAATCCCGACCGCCAGTCCAAAAATATTGAGAAAGCTGTAACCTTTGGTTTTCCAAAGGTTACGAAGTGCGGTTTTAATAAAGTTTTTAATCATCGTATATCTTGTATTATTTATTTTATTACTCTATTCGTCTCTTAAAATTTTTGTAGGGTTGACCATTGCCGCTTTGAGCGAAACTGAACCGGCTGTAAGAACAACCAATAAAATAGTTGTTATCGCCGCTAATAAGAAAACCCAAGGATCTATTGATGTGCGGTAAACATAATTGTCAAGCCACTTGGAAATAATCAGCCAGGAAATCGGAAAAGCAATAAGGAAGGACACGATCACTGGGATCATATAATCTCTACCGATCATCATAACAATATCCTGTTTCGATGCACCTAGGGTTTTACGGATTCCAATTTCTTTCAGTTTAGATTCTGTGCTGAACAATACAAGCCCGGATAATCCGATACATGAAAGTAAAATGGTTATAGCGGCAAATAACTGAACAAGTTTTCCATGGATAATATCCTTTTTATACATTTTATCAAAAGATTCATCCATAAAGGCATAATTGAAGGTTGATTGGGGGTTGTATTTGTTCCATAGCTTTTGGACGGCAGCAAGCGCTTGTTCTTCATGTCCTGGGCTGGTCTTGATATACATTCCGCCAAGTGCATAACCCATACCGGAAAAAAAGATGCAAGGTTTTATAGCTGTTTTTAGGTCATTAAAATTAAAATCCTTCATGACGCCCACAATGGTCAGTCTTTTTCCCTGAAAAGTAATGGTTTTACCAATGGGATTTTTTAAGCCCATTTGTTTAATTGCAGTTTCATTCAGTAGTGCATGACTGCTATCGGAAGGAGTTTTTGTAAAACCAGCTCCTTCGGCTAATTTAATGTCTAAAACAGAAGTGAAGTTTGGATCAATAGCAACGCGTCTAATGAAAAAATTAGACTGCAGTTGGTCTTTCCCATCCCAATTAATATCGGCGGTTTCAGATCCGATGTTACTGATGTCGTTGCTGGCGGCGGTAACTCCTAAAATACCCTGTTGACGCTGCAGTTCGTCTCGGATTGCTTCGTAATGCGTCAAGAAGTTTTTCTGTTCAAATAAAAAGATATTTTCTTTGTTGTATCCTAAATCCTTGTGGCGCATATAGCGCAACTGTTTCTCAAAAATAAAAGTAGTGATAATCAGTATGACCGTGCAGCAGAATTGTAGGACAACAAGTCCTTTTCGTAGATTATTTTTGTTGCCAAATAATGTGCTGTTATTTTTTAGCTGGCTCAACACCTTGTTGCTTGAGAAAAGTATAGCAGGGTAGATTCCTGCAATTAATACGGTTGTTATAAAGGTGAGTAGAAAGATAAACCACAGTTCGGACGAAAGAAGGCTGAATTGAATGTTTTTTTCAGCGAGCACATTAAAAAATGGAATGGCTAGATAAGCGAGTAGGGTAGCAATACCTAATGAAATCAAAAACAGCACCGCAGACTCGGTCAGATATTGAAGAAAAAGATGACTTCTCTTAGCGCCAATAATTTTACGAATACTGATTTCCCTTATTCTTTTTGTAACTCGGGCCGTAACCAAATTGACGTAATTAATACAGGCAACGAGTAAGATAACAAAGGCAATGACTGCAAATATATAAACGGACTGCATACCGCTATCCTCACCTTTAGGGGTATATAGATTTGTTTGTGTTATTTTCTGTAGGAAGAATGCAAATTTGGTATACAGCGGATTTCCTTGAAAATTGTCTTTTTGAATGGCGGTAAGCTGCTGTGCCACCTGATCCGGATCGGCCCCTGGCTTTAGCAAAAAATAAATGTAATATTGAAAATTGCCCCATTTTTCATCCAGAGGCTCTTTGGATAGACTGGCCAGTAGTTCAAATGGTAATAGATAATCAGCCTTAATGGAACTATTGCTAGGGAAGTCTTTGATGACTGCTGTAATTAGAAAAGGCTGTTTACCAGTTTTCAGAATAGGGTCAACTTCTAAAGAGAGCGTTTGTCCTAATGGGTTTTCATTTTTAAAATATTTATTGGCAATCTTTTCTGTAATAACGATCGATTGTTTTCCTTGGAATAACTTTTCGGGAGTCAATGATTCTGTACTAGCATCGAATACGCTGTTAAAGGTACTGTCAACATACACCCCATGTTCGCTGGCCATCAGTTCATCTTTATTGAACTGTATGTCCTGCCCAGCACTTATGCGGCAAGCCTCTTGTATTGCGGGAATTTTTAATTTTCCATATAGTGCAATTGGCGGTGGTGCAGCATGAACGAATTGGTCATTTTCCTTATCGAAGTTTGTTGACAGTTCATAGACTCGATTCGCATTATTGAAGACTTTATTAAAGGACAATTCGTCCGTAATCCAAAGGGCAATGACAATAACCACTGCTAGACTAATACTTAGTCCAGCAATATTCAGAAGTGTAAACTTCTTGTTTGTAAGCAAGGAACGAATTCCAGTTTTGATCACGTTCTTTATCATTGTCCTTCTGTTATTTGCATAGTGGCTATTGAAAGGACTGCATGCATTGTCTTTTCAATAGCCGCTATGCGATTTTTATTTTTTAATATTCAGCTCCTGTACCTTGTCATACGTTTCGTAGCTTGATACAATAACTTTATCTCCAGGTTGTAGACCTTTGATGACCTCATAATATTCCGGATTCTGTCTTCCTAGTTGGATATCCACACGATACGCTGTGCTTCCATTTTTATCCAATTTGAAGATCCAATTACCACCGGTCTGTTGATAGAATCCTCCTTTTGCCAGTAATAATGCTTTTGTCTCGTCACTTAACGCTAAACGTATCTGCAAAGTTTGTCCACGACGAATCCCTTTTGGAACATCATTGATAAATTCCATGTCAACCTGGAAGCGTCCATTGGTAACTTGTGTATAGACTTTCTTGATACGGAGTTTGTAGGTTTTTTCACCGATAGAAAATTCACCTTGTAGATCTGGGAAAATACGGTTGATATAATGTTCGTCAATATCAGCACGCACTTTGAATCCTGTCAAAACATCGATTTGTCCCAATCGTTCTCCTGCATTTTTGTTTTGTCCGATTTCTGCATCGAAAGCTGTCAATTGTCCGTCAACAGGCGCTCTAACGATCAGATCACCAATTTTTCTTTTCATCAGTTCCAATGCACTCTGTGTACGTTGATAAGTTTGCTTATCCTGATTAGTTTTTTGCGCATTGGAGATTTCGTCCTGTTTTAGGATCTGTTTGGTCAAGTTGACCCGCTCTTTTTGATAGTTGTATTCGTTCTTTGATTTTTCGAACTCTTGTGTGCCAATGGCTTTCTCAGCGAGTAATTTTTTATTGAGGTTATAGACACGTTCTGCTTCTCTATAGGCTTGTTCTACATCAGCCATTTGGTTGCGGTTGTTAATCGATGCTTGTTGTGCATTGGTCTGCGCTATTTGGGACTGTGTCAATAGATTCAGCACTTGTGTTTCTTGTTGTACCAAGGTAAGCTCCTGATCGGTATTGGAAAGACGCATGATTGCATCCCCTTTTTTTAAGATAGCGCCATCTTCTACAAACTTTTCTTCTACACGTCCACCGACAGAAGCGTCGAGGTATATGCTGCTAATAGGAAGCACAGTGCCATTTATAGGGATAAATTCCTGAAAGTTTCCATTTTTTATTTCGACGATAGAGATGCGGTCAGCTTCAACATTCAGTTTGCTTTTGCCGGAGGTAAAATAGAAACTGGCGCTGATCAATCCAACTAAGCCAGCAACCCCCACAATAGTCATGATACGTTTGCTATTCCACTTCTTCTTTTCTAAAGGTCTGTCCATAATTTAATATCAATTTTGTATGTAACTATGAAAGCTGTGCCAAGAATGTAAATTATTGATTGATAGGTTCTTGTTTTGTTTAGTTTTAAGCTTGGTGTTCGATAGCGGACACTTCTTGTACGAAGGCGTACAACTGGAAGTTTTTTGCTGTTTTGGGCGTCAACTGAAGCACTTTTAGCAAATATAAGCTAACTGCCGTGAAGCACATTAGTTCCGGTGGGGCAAAGGTTACTCTGTTGGGGTAACTTAGGTAAGAGGTAGGTCGCTATATTGACCGATCGGTCCTAAAGGTTGGTAAAAATGGTCTGTTAAAATTTAGGATTTAACTATATTACTTTCGTTATTTACTCGACCCTTGTTCGGTGCTTAGTCGGAGCTTGTTCGGTACTTCTTCGGTGCTTCTTCGGTTGTGACCGAAAAAAGTCCGAACAAGCTCCGACTGATATCCATTGAATGGAAGAATAACTATCGAACTTGATTTGAATTATTCTGCTATTTATACAGTTTGTCTTTGCTATTGTCCAACTACGCACACCGACTGTTCATTAATGAACATTTTTGAAAATATGTTTTTTGTATCTATTTGATAGTTAGTGTTTTTGTTGTTTGGCATGGCGATGGTCAGCAAGAAAATAAAAAATGGATATGAAGAGAGTCTATATATATAGTACATTATGCTTTTTATTGAGTTATGCCAAGGCAGGGGCGCAACAGACGGAGCAGCGACTAACGGAAAGAGTGGCTGGCACAGCAACAATTGCAGCGGTCGACGATAAACAAATTACCAAGCGGAGCTTAGCTGAGTGTATTCAGTTGGCAATAAAGGCCAATCCAACCTTATTGCAGAATGAACTCGATGTGAGACGTGCGGAGGTGAATTTAGCACAGGCTAAAGCGAATAGACTTCCCGATGTTGATGCAAGCCTACAACATAGCCTAACATCAGGAAGATCTCAGGATAATTCGACCCTTCAATATATTTCATCCAACAACTCAACAGGAAATTTTTCTTTGGGCGCAAGCCTTCCAATATTTAGAGGGTTCCGTTTATTTCACGATATCCGGATGCGTGCTGATGCAAAGACTGCCGGTAAATTGACTTTTGATACGCAGATTAATGCGTTAAAACTGGACGTTATTACCGCTTATATCCAAAGCTTAACTGCTCAGGATATATTGCGGCAATCAGAAATGCAGACTGAAGTAACCCGAGAACAGGTCAGACGTGCGGAGAGTATGCATAAGGAAGGTGCAATTAATCCTGGGGATTACTTTGATCTGAAAGGACAACTGGCAAATGATGTCAACACGATTGAAAATAATCGTCAGTTACTATACAGTAGCCGCGTGAAGCTTGCTGCCTTACTAAATATGGATGAAAATCAATTGGGCGAATTGGATAACCTCGGAATAAAAGAAAGCGGGCAACGACTGGATGCGAAACAGCTCTATGAAATGGCCGTTGATCAATTGCCCGATATACAGGCGCTGGATTATCGGATCAAAGTGGCGGAGCGGGATATTAAGATTGCAAAATCATACTATTATCCGTCATTGAGTCTGAGCGCTGGTTTAGGGTCAAATTATTCTAAATTGGGAATTCAGGGAACGTATTGGTCACAAATGCGTAATAACGTAGGAAAGTATATTTCTCTCAATCTTTCTGTTCCGATTTTTAATCATTTGCAAGTTTATAACAACGTCCGCTTGGCAAAATTAGATCTGCAGACGGCTAGATTTCAAAAAGAGATCCAACAAAATGTTTTGCGGTCGGCGACGTCCAATGCGGTTTTTAACTTGCAGAATGCAAGTAACATGATTACACAATTACGTAGTCAAAATGAAAACTACGCGGAATCTTTTCGTATTGCCAAGGTAGTTTTCGAATTGGGAAACAGTAATTCAGTGATTTTTTTGACCGCAAAAAATAAATTCGATAACAGCCAGATTCAATTGGTCGTCAAACAGTATGAATGGCTGCTGCAAAAATATATCAATGATTATTACGCAGGCTCGTTGAATTTATAGTTATCTTAGTATCTTCAATGAAGTCAGGAAGTATGAAAAAAGCATCTATTTTAGTCGTTGATGATGACCAGGACTTATTAACTGCGGCAAGAATCTTGCTTAAACCTAAAGTTAGTCATATTCAAGTTGAACCCAATCCGGAGAATCTAATAGCACATCTGGAGAAGACACCTTATGATCTGGTGCTTTTAGATATGAATTTTAAAAGTACGATTAATACCGGTAATGAGGGATTATATTGGTTGTCCCGGATCAAAGAAAAGTTTCCACAGGTACATGTCATTATGATTACCGCTTATGGAGCTGTTGATCTCGCTGTAAAATCGCTGAAACAGGGAGCATCGGATTTTGTCGTGAAACCTTGGGAAAATGAGCAATTATTGGCAACGATAGAAAGCGCTCTTGCCGAATCAAAAAATAAAGAAAAGAAAAGTAAAAGTTCCTTGCTCAGTAGTGGGAGCAGTCCTGATTTGATTGGTAATTCCATTGTTATGGACGAATTGCAATATAAATTGGAGAAAATTGCCCCCACAGATGCGAATATATTAATATTAGGTGAAAATGGGACCGGGAAAGACCTGATTGCTCAAGCCATTCAGCGAAGATCCTTACGTTCAGATCGGACTTATGTTAAGGTTGATGTCGGGGCGCTGACAGAAACGTTATTTGAAAGTGAGCTTTTCGGTTATAAGAAGGGCGCATTTACAGATGCACGTGAAGACCGCCAAGGTCGATTCGAAGCTGCAAATGGGGGAACATTGTTCCTCGATGAAATTGGTAATATCTCTTTGCAGCAACAAGCCAAACTGTTAACCGTACTGCAGAATAGACAGGTTACACCGTTGGGTTCCTATCAACCAATATCGGTGGATATACGCTTGATCTCAGCAACCAATGTGCCATTGAAACAGCTTGCAGATGAAAGCCGTTTTCGAAAAGACTTAATTTATCGGATCAATACCGTTGAAATTCAGGTACCGCCCTTACGTGAACGAGGAGAGGATATCAAGCTATTGGCTAATCATTTTCTCGATATTTATTCGAAGAAATACAATAAGCGGATTGAAGGCTTTGAACCAGATGCGGTAAAAAAAATGTGCGCATATCATTTTCCCGGCAACGTCCGAGAACTCCAATACAGCATCGAGCGTGCTGTTATTATGGCTGATCAGCTCAGTATAGCTGGAAATGATCTTTTTTTCTCGCCAATAGAACAACAAATAGATAACCGCGTTGTCGAATCCAGTCCCAGCAGTCAAAATCTGGAAGAATTGGAACGTAAAGCAATCAAATCGGCGATTGAACGTTATAACGGAAATATCAGTAAAGCTGCAAAAGAATTAGGGCTTACCAGGGCGGCACTTTATAGACGTTTGGAGAAATATGATATTTAGTCGATGAGGCACGGAAAAATCTTAAATGCAATCAAGGTTATCTTACTGCTGGTAGCAGCACTTGTGAGCGCTTATTTGCTACTTAAAAGAGAATATGTACAGGCGGCTTTGATCTTTTGTATGATGCTATACCTGGGTTTTAACCTATATGCACAGTATAATTTTTTGGCCAGGCAGCTGATTGAATTTTCCGAAGCGGTCAAATACCGCGACTTTACCAGACGTTTCTTGGTGAAAAATACAAAGTCAGTGGAAGGGCAGCTTTTTATGGCCTTTAATCAAATCAATGAGACTTATAAGGAGATCAGCATCAAGCAGGAGATTCAGCACCAATACCTGGATCGTGTGATCAATATGCTGAATTCGGCGATTATCTTTTATGAGATGGATAGTGGTAAGGTCATGTGGGTAAATGAGGCTTTCAAACAGCTATTTCATTTGCCCCATCTCGGAAACATCGCAGGGCTGAAGAAAAAGAACAACGATCTTTATGAAAAAACCATGTTGCTTGAAAATGGACAGCAGCAGATGGAGTCCGTTCAGTCAAGTAAAGGAAAAATAAAATTATTGATTCAGAGCTCAAGCTTTGAGACACAGGACGCTTTGTTTCGCATTGTGGTGTACCAAAATATCAACGAAGCAATTGATGAGACTGAGACAAAGGCATGGCATAAATTATTACGTGTACTGACACATGAAATCATGAATTCCATCGCTCCGATCAGCTCACTTGCTGAAACCTTAAACGGTCGTTTGGACCATTTTAAAGGAGCTGAAGATATTGATGATCTAAAAACAGGTATTTCCACCATCAAACGTCGTAGCGAAGGACTTTTACATTTTGCGAAGAGTTATCGTATGATCAATAAAGTCGATCAGCCTCAGCTAGCGCCGATCCAAATTTCGCAGTTATTTGAGCATATCTATCAGCTGCTTGAACCAACCTTGATCCAGAAAAATATTGATGTCGATATTATTCTGAAAAATACACGGCTAATCTTATCTGCCGATGTCAATTTGATCGAGCAGGTTATTATCAACTTAATGTTGAATGCAATAGATGCGGTTAAAAATAGGGAAGAAGCCTATATTAGTTTATCTGCTCTTGAAGTAGACGGAAAGGTGCAGATTCGGATTGAAGATAACGGGGCAGGAATTCCTGCTGATCTTCAGGAGCAGATCTTTACACCATTTTTTACAACGAAGAAGACGGGTACAGGGGTCGGCCTTACCCTGAGCAAACAGATTATGCTTTTGCACAAGGGAACTATTTTCCTCAATAGTACAGAAGGCGAGGGGAGTGTTTTTGTGCTTCAGTTTTAGGAGGGCATTCCTGCAAACTAAAACCTAATGTTCCATGTGAAAAATCATAAAATTTAGCGATGTTTGCAGCGAAATGAACTACATGCTTAAGTATTGGCGACATTATTTTGTATCCCATAGTCGCCATGGGACCCATTCTCCTTTTGTTTATAAATTGGTAGACGAAGTAATTTATCAAAAGACATCCAAAGCGAGCGTTTCAGAATTACCACAAACTATTCAAAACGAGAGCAAGGTAGAACAGAAAAAGTATGCATTAATCGATCGATTATTAAGGACATTTGCTTACGACAATTTTAGCTACTGGGCCGATCATCCGCGCGAAAGTTATAGGAGTCTTTTGCACGACCAATGTGGACGTTATGCGTACCGACATATTTATTATATTGACCAGGACGATCTTGACCTGAATTTTTTGGAAAATATTGGGGATCGAGATCTATTAATTATAAACGAGCCCCATTTATCAGTGAAAAGGGAAGTCTATTGGAATAAGCTGAAGGAGGATGATCATAGTGTAGTTACGATAGATCTATACCGAATTGGGTTGGTTTACTTTAGAAAAGGACAGCGAAAAGAGAATTTTCTGATTCGATTTTAGCCTTCTGTTCCGATCTAGCCTTCTGTTCCGACCTCTTTTTGAATGTCGATGGTCAGTCATCTACAGCGTTCCGTTGGGCATCAACTATTTTAGCTGAAGTTGAGGGAATTGGAGAGGAGGGGAAAAAGGAAAAGGTGGATGTCATTAGGCAAGAATAAACAAGAGCATCCATGCCTATATGGATGCTCTTGTTTATTAAAAAGCTTCACTTAGGGACAGATAGAAACCCGACTGTCGTTTTTCTCCGGGTCTTTGTTCACCAAAAGAATAATCAAAGCGTATGCTGCTATTGTGTTCGAGACTAAAGAAGTAGCGTAAACCACCACCATAACTTGCGACATATCGACTGCTATTTTCCTTGGAAAAGGTCGATCCGAGTCCTGAAAATCCAACGATGCCAAAGCGTGGATGAAAGCGATAACGCAGTTCAGCCTGTGAGGCAAGATAATTCTTGTCCCGGTAACGTCCGAGGTAATAACCGCGCATCATCATGTCTCCACCGAGCTCACGGTAGTTGTAAAATGGGACGGTTTTTCCAAATGTGGAACGAAAGATTCCTTGCAGGGCCAGCGTGACTTGGTTGTGCAGGGGAATAAAGCCACGGAGATCTACATCGAGGTTTGCCCCCGTAAAATCAGTACTTGTCCATAACTTTGGAGCATAGGCCAGCCGCAATTTAGCATAATACCCCTTTGTTGTATAAGAAACGTTGTCCCTATTGTCAAACAATTGCGAAAGACCTATGAGTAGCTGTTGTCCGCCATGCTTTCCAATAAGATCGGAATGATTGAAAATGCGATCGGCACTGTCGCTACGAATGGTGAAGTTATCGTATTGAATGTTGATACCCGAATACAGGTTGTTGCTGATTTTTTTCTCGGCTTCGAGTTTGACGCGAAATAATTTTTGATCAATGCGTTCTTCATCGGCTTTCCAAGTGTCCATACCGACGCCATAATAGTTAAAGGGCCAATTACGGTAGCGTATTTCACTAATCAGATGGTAGTCGTTGTTTTTAGTCCAAAGATCGGTCTGTAGTTTGAAGTTGGACTGACTATTGGATGTAAAGGTTCCCATGACCGTGACGGTGGAGGTGCGGATTTTGGGATCAGATTTGTCCAGATAAAAATTATACGCGCTCGCCAGGCCGTATTCAACTCCCGTTTCCTGCGCATAACCAACGGCCGGTAAAATCATAAAACTACCGGAACGTGTCGAATCTCTTTCAGCGGAAAGAAATTTTTTACTCAATTTTTGAATAATATTTTGAGCTTTCAATTCGGCCGATCCCATTAAAAGTACCGTAAATAGTACGGAGTATCGGGTAAGTTTTGAAAGTGATTGCGGTAAAATTTGCATGCCCAAAGATAGTATATTAGCCAAATAACCAAAACAGGTAAATATGGAACCAAAAATTATTGTGCTGCATATCAGTATAATTGCCAAAAACTGTCTTTTTTTTTTTGACAAATATTTTTGTAAAGTGAGTTTTGTGTCTATCTTTGCATCAGCAAACAAGGGAACAACGGTTCAAAACAACAAAAGTTTGCTTAGTTCTTTAAATGAAAAAAAATAAAAAAATAAACTTGCAGAAATCAAAAGTAAATTCGATATTTGCACTCGCTGAAAAGGTAGAAATGCTTGGTCAGACGTTGATAGATTGTAAGTTTAAATAAAGATATTAGAAGCCTCTTTAGCTCAGCTGGTAGAGCAACTGACTTGTAATCAGTAGGTCATTGGTTCGATTCCGATAAGAGGCTCTAAATGTAACGAAAGTTACAGGTCTGGAGGGGTTCCAGAGCGGTCAAATGGGACGGACTGTAAATCCGTTGCTTCGGCTTCGAAGGTTCGAATCCTTCTCCCTCCACACTTTATTTTAATTAGGGTGTTAGATTTACTCTAGTTTCTAATTATTAAGCGGAAGTAGCTCAGTTGGTAGAGCGATAGCCTTCCAAGCTATAGGTCGCGAGTTCGAACCTCGTCTTCCGCTCAAATTTTTCAAGTATTAAATTTAGTCTCTATCTTCTTTGATAATAATGTATCTAAAGGTGGGGGCATTAATACGTAAATAAGGTTTTTTAGTAAGCCGAAGTAGCTCAGGGGTAGAGCACTTCCTTGGTAAGGAAGAGGTCGTGGGTTCAAATCCCATCTTTGGCTCGTACTTGTGTAAAAGTTAAGCAAGAGTATATAACAAATAGAAATAATTTATAATTACTAATTCGCATAAACATGGCAAAAGAGAAATTTGACCGTAGTAAACCACACTTAAACATTGGTACTATCGGTCACGTTGACCACGGTAAAACTACAACTACAGCTGCTATCACTAAAGTATTGGCTGATAAAGGTTTGTCAGAAGCTCGTTCATTTGATTCAATTGACTCTGCTCCTGAAGAAAAAGAGCGTGGTATCACAATCAATACTGCACACGTAGAATATTCTACAGCTAACCGTCACTATGCACACGTTGACTGTCCAGGTCACGCTGACTACGTTAAGAACATGGTAACTGGTGCTGCTCAAATGGACGGTGCTATCATCGTAGTTGCTGCGACTGATGGTCCTATGCCTCAAACTCGTGAGCACATCTTGTTGGCTCGCCAAGTAGGTGTTCCTGCGTTAGTAGTATTCATGAACAAAACTGACTTAGTTGATGACCCTGAGTTGTTAGACTTAGTTGAAATGGAAGTTCGTGAGTTATTATCATTCTACGAATTCCCTGGTGATGATATCCCTGTAATCAAAGGTTCTGCTTTAGGTGCATTGAACGGTGAGCCTGAGTGGGTTGAGAAAATCATGGAATTAATGGATGCTGTAGATAACTACATTCCAATTCCTCCACGTTTGACTGACTTACCTTTCTTGATGCCAGTAGAAGACGTATTCTCGATCACAGGTCGTGGTACAGTTGCTACAGGTCGTATCGAAAGAGGTGTAATCAACTCTGGTGATCCAGTTGAGATCTTAGGTATGGGTGCTGAGAACTTGAAATCTACAGTAACAGGTGTTGAGATGTTCCGTAAAATCTTAGATTACGGTGAGGCTGGTGATAACGTAGGTTTATTGTTACGTGGTATTGAGAAAACTGATATCAAACGTGGTATGGTTATCTGTAAACCAGGTTCAGTAACTCCTCACGATCATTTCAAAGCTGAGGTTTACGTATTGTCAAAAGCTGAAGGTGGTCGTCACACTCCATTCTTCAACAAATACCGTCCTCAATTCTATTTCCGTACAACTGACGTAACTGGAGAGATCTCTTTACCAGAAGGTACTGAAATGGTTATGCCAGGTGATAACGTTACAATCAGCGTGAAATTAATTTCTGCTATTGCGATGGAAAAAGGTCTACGTTTCGCTATCCGTGAGGGTGGTCGTACAGTAGGTGCTGGTCAGGTAACTGAAATTATCTAGTCTTTAATAAAGATTTAGAATCACATAGAATAAGCTAATCGACTGAGGTTGATTAGCTTATTTTTTCGATAAGCGATTTATCGGATTAGAATAAAAAAAAGTGAAAAAAGATTTGCAGAAAGTGGTTTAAAACACTATATTTGCATCACAAAATAAGAAATACACGGGCATAGTTTAAAGGTAGAACGAAGGTCTCCAAAACCTTTGGTCTGGGTTCGAGTCCTGGTGCCCGTGCTTATAAAAACAGATAAACTAAAATGGCAAAAGTACTTGATTTTTTTAAAGACTCTTATGTAGAGATCACTGAGAAAGTGACTTGGCCTACATGGTCTCAGTTACAAAGTTCAGCTGTTATTGTGCTTGTTGCGTCTCTTCTTATTGCATTGGTTGTCTTTGTAATGGATAAAGCTTCAAGCGTAGGGTTAGAATTCTTGTACGGTATTGCTTCTTAATTTTTCAATCGTATTTATTTATGGCAGATCAAGGTTTAAAGTGGTACGTAGTTCGTGCTGTAAGTGGTAAAGAAAAGAAAGTAAAGCAATATATTGATGCCGAAGTTAGCCGTTTAGGTATTGAGCACTTGATTCCTCAGGTGTTGATTCCAATGGAAAAATACTACTTGATGCGCGATGGTAAGAAAGTTGCTAAAGAACGTAACTACTATCCTGGTTATGTTTTATTAGAAGCAGCTCTTGACGGTGAGTTAGAGCACATCATCAAAAATATCAATAGTGTAATTGGTTTCTTGGGCGATAAAGCTGGTAACGCGGTTCCTTTGCGCCAAGCAGAAGTAAATCGTATCCTAGGTAAAGTGGATGAAATGGCCGAGCAAGGTGAAACCATTAACGTTCCTTACTATGTGGGTGAAACAGTGAAAGTCAACGACGGTCCTTTCAACGGATTTACCGGAGAAATCGAAGAAGTCCACGAAGATAAAAAGAAATTAATCGTGATGGTGAAAGTCTTCGGTCGTAAGACGCCACTTGAACTAAACTACATGCAAGTAGAAAAAGAGTAAGATTAGTAATTAACGATAGAGAAAAGCTTTTCATGAAAATTGGAAGGCTTTTTTTGTATCTTACTACAAATGAAAAGGCCAACTATTTATCTATTCGTATTGGTGTATGTGCTGACATTGCTGAGCTGTGCAAATGTCGAGAAGTACAATCGATTTATTGAAACTCCCCTGGCGGTGGAAGCTATGCAGCAAGACATCAACTATGTTGAGCATAACTTATGGAAAATGCATCCAGACTTGTTTCTATATGTGCGAGAAGATCAGTTAAAGGGTAAGTTCGACAGCCTTCGTAGGGCGATCCGCCAGCCATTATTGCCCAATCAGTTTCAGTTGGCATTAGCATCTGTACTGGCTCAAGTTCGGCAGGGGCATATGACGCTGAGTCCCCTTATTTCCAAATTTGACCCGAAAGGTAAGGATAAAGTCCGTTATCAAAAAAGTAAGGGTCCCTTTTCACAACTGGGATTTCATTGGCAGGAAAATACACTCTATCTCTCAAAAAATGGAACGTTAGATTCAAGTTTGGTAGCAGGCTCTAAAATTCTTTCTATTGAGGGGATACAACCACAAAATCTGTACACAAAATATCGTCCAACCTTTACGTCGGACGGCTATAATACGACATTTATCGATCAGGCTTTTGAGCGTTTATTACCGCGGTATTACCAATTGGAACTGGGGTATAAAGATTCTATTTCGGTTTTGTTTTCTCGCGCCGATAGTACATATCAGCGGACTGTGGTCAGAAGGTTTGACAGTGTCGATACAAAGGCTAAATCAGGGATAAGGGCCTCGGTTGTGAAAAAAGTGAGCCAACCTGATCAGAAGAAAAGTGATCAAAAAAAGCAGCGTAAAATCTTTGGGTATAATGCCAACCTAAAAAGAATGAGTAAACAGCTCTCTTTCCCTGTTAAAGGCGATAGTAGTGTTGCTTTATTGAAAGTGGTTGACTTTTCGTATGGACGTCCAAAAGAAGCCTATAGAAGGATTTTTGATCGGCTGGAGCTTAATTCGGTCCAATACCTGATCTTGGATCTTCGTGGCAATTTGGGTGGACGTTTGTCCGATGTCCGTGAACTATACAGTTACTTAGTGGAAGAGGATAAATTCCAATTTGTTCAGCCGGCAGTTATCACCTCAAAATTCAACTTGCCGTTTTATCAGGTAAAAGGATTGCCGGGCTGGTCTTATCCCATTTTATCACCATTTATTATTCCAAGTGCTGTAGTATCCTGGACAAAGAGCTTCTCCAAAGATGGGATAAATTATACCCACCTTACAGGGAGCAAAGTCGAGAAATCAAAAGGCAGTCGCTATCGCGGTGATTTATTTGTATTGATTGATGGCGGTACTTTTTCTGCTGCGAGTTTAATTGCTACAAATCTAAAAGTTGGGAAGCGGGCTGTGTTTGTGGGCGAGGAGACAGGTGGGGCAGCTAGTGGCACAGTTGCGGGAGTTCTTCCAGTGCTGAAACTTCCAAACTCCCATCTGCGTTGGCGTTTTGGCCTAATGGATGTCAAACCTTATTATCAAGTAAACGAAGCGGGGCGGGGTGTCATGCCGGATATTCCTGTCGTGCGGAGTGTTGATGATGTTATCAAGGGGAAAGATCCAGTATTGGATAAGGTGTTGAAGTCTATTAAAAAATAAGGAGAAGTGTAAGCGGGGGATTAGGCTTTACTTTGAGATCGTTTCCCTTGAAATAAGGCAATTATTTTCTTTAGAACAAGTTTGCTATAATGATAGATTAAGCCAAATATATTCTCTCCTGTTATATCGCTAGCCAAAGCAGGTGGTAAAAGTTCATAGATCGTGATACCAAAATAATCCGCTATTTTGTATACCTGCTCTACCTTTAGCTTCGTCTCATTGCGTTCGATTTTTGAATAGGCAGCCTGTGATATCTCCAAAACGAATGCAACAGCTTCCTGTGATATCCTGAGACTTTCTCTTTTCTGCCTAATAATTGTTCCGATTTCTTCTCTTGCCATTCTTTAAAAACCCAAATTATCGAATGGCCTAATTTAATAAATATAACTTGAAGTTGTGAAGTTTTTCGATGTTAAAACTTCTAGTTATAGTCTATAACCCTAGGTTGTGGTAGCTCAGCCTCTTTTCCATGAATTTTGATAAAAATAAATATTGAGATATCATGGAAAAGAAATTAAAAGAAATTAATGTTAGCGAGTTGGATGCAAATGAAGTGTTGGAGATTGAAGGAGGATCGGAGCGGGAGGGTGAGAAAAATACAAATTGGTTAGAATCCATATGGAATTATCTTAAACCTTAAAATGCGTCTTTCAATTCGATAGCATAGGGGCTCATAATTAGTGCTAATATGGAGCCAAGAACAAATGCGACCAAGTGTAAGGATCTATTTATTTTGGATATTTTGATGAGGGAAAGTAGTACTGATGTTAGTAAAGCATATATCCAATAGTGCGTTGAATTATGAATCCATGGAATGAATAAATGATTCATTTTTTGCAAAGGGAAAAATAGTCCAGAAAAACCGAATAGTCCAAAGGAAAGGCCAGATGAACCCACAGCGGTAAATGTGAAGTCTTTCTTTTTAAAAAGTGTTTGGATGAGATTTGGTAGGATTATAAGAAGGAGAAAAATAAATATAGTAAAGACGTAAGCAATAGTAATTCCGTGTGCTTGATTTAAGACAGCACACATATCATACCCTAATCCAAAAATTACAATACAATTAAACAAGAGGTGAATCCAGTTGCGATGAATCAAAGCCGAGGTAAGCAAAGTATGAATACGCTTACCTCTTGCTATTTCGTAGGGGTGCAGGATCAGTGCATGGAAAAACGATTTATTATAAAATCCAATGATGCTGCATACCAATATAATCGGTACGACAATATAGGAATAGGGGGATTCGGCGAAAGTTGGGAATATATCAAAGAATTTCATTAAACACTATTAATTTGCGTTGTAAGTTAATTAATAAATTTTAAAATACAACCTCAGGTTGTGGTGGATGTAATGGGTAATGCCCAAATTTGTATCGTTGATCAACAGAAGCAGTTGCCGAAAAAGCTTTAAAATAGAGTAGGATTCAATAAATAATTTCTAATTTTATGAAAACAGTGAAAAAAAATTCTCTTGCCTTATTGGCGGTAATATTTACTCTTGTAGGTATTTCTAAGATTGATTTGGTGAAAGCATCAAATGCAGGCGTGAAAGTATGTCCTGGTGATGGCAAAGGTTGCGTTCTTTGGGGTGCAATTGAAAAAGGCGACGGTAGTGGCTTTATTGAAATTGGAAAGGACGACGAATCTCAGGATACACCAGCTGAACCAGGAGCCTAACTCTATTTTATAACAAGTCTTGTAGCTAAGGGCTACAAGGCTGTATTTAATTTAAGCTATTTTTTATGAAAATTATTTTAGTGAAAACTATAAGCACATTATGTGTTATGGTATGTGTATTTTTGTCTATGCATTCCTATGCGGGTACAAACGAGAAAGACCATGCTTCTACCTCCAATGGTGTTAGAATCTGTCCAGGAAGTGGCTCTTCTTGTATTCTGTGGGGTTTGGTTTATAAAGGTTCTGATAATTCTCATGTTGAACCAATGCCAGATGAGGAATCCCAACCAACACCCTCAGACAATCAGTAAAATTTAAGTATATAAATTCATCTAATGAAAATCCAATTGTTAATACCAAGTTTAGTGTTGTTGATTTCCTGTGGTTTAAAATCACCAAGCAGCTTCAATGCACTAGAAAAGCGAAATATTGTTGTTTGTGATGCACTTCAAATTGAAGGGAAGACCATCTACGGTGATTTGCAAAATGATTTGGAGGCTGTACCTTATACTAAATCATTAAAACCTGCAGATTTCGGTGATAAACTGTATCAAATAGCAAGTTCCAGTGTGGAACGGTATTATCTCAAAGAGAGTAATCAACAAGTTCATTATTGGGATGCTGCTAATCTTGAACATCATACAATGGACGTATCTAAAAAGTATCCTTTTGGATTGGTTATAGGACAAGATGAACATAGTATATATTTCTATAATTCATCTACAAAAGGAAAAAGTTTTGGTACGTATAACTTAGTTTCTGAAAAATTGAATATTGTCAATTTTGATGGATATACTGTAATTAGTACAGCCAAGCTCAGCAAGAAACCAGATATTTTGCTATCCACAGGAGTAAAGGATGAAAGATTGGGTTTTTACCTTATTGATACCTTGCAACAAACTCAAACATTGATAAAAGCAATTGAGACTAAAGATCCCGTTAATGGAGACCCTGGTGTCTATGGTGGTAAATTTTATGTATTCCAAGATCGTATACTGTATGTGTTCGATAATCGATCAAGCTTTTATGAATTTGATCAAGACGGAAGATTTGTTCGTGAAATTACCACTATAGATACCTTTGATTTTAAGGGGAAGTCCAATAAGGCATACAATATACAGCTGGAAGGGTTGTATAAAGGTCTAGAAATCTTTGACAATATTTTGTATGTACGGACAAATATTATCAGCACTAAAAATAGTTATATACTTTATGATCGGTATGATCTCGTGGAAGGAAAATATAAAGATAGCTTTAAGCTCAATTTTGATTTTGATATCAGTCAATATTCTTATCCCATCTTCACCAATCATTTAACGGCTGATAAGTTTAGCTTAATATTTGGGGATAAATATAGGTCTGGTCGTTATGCCAAGATTACGTTATTTTTCAAAAAATAACTTTATGAAAAGATATCTTTTATATTTTATTGTATCGGTTATACAATTTGGGCTTTTTGTGTTACTCATGATTTCTGTATATCAAAAGATTAAAAATTTTGAAACTTTCATGGATACATTAGTTGGAACTAATTTGTTTTATGTAAATTCCGTGAAGTATTTTGCGATAGCTGTGATCGTTGCGGAGTTGATTGTTGCTTTCTTCTTATTGGCCTATCGAAAAATAGGATTTTATTTGACTATTCTTCTTTTTGCAGTTTATACCCTCTATATTATTATATTAGAATTATACTATTTTTATCCTTCCTGCGGCTGTGGTGGTATTATGGCGCAATTACCATTCAAGGAACATTTAACTCTTAATCTTATTTATATAATTTTGGCTGCGATTAGTATTCTATTCGTGAAAAAATCAACATATGAAAAAAATATTGTTATCGTTTAGTTTTTGTATATATGCGTTACTTTGTGTTGCGCAAAATCAATATAAGATTACCTATAAAGGAACATTGCTTTCCTCTTCTCTCAATGCGAGATTGGAGCAAGAAGTAAATGATCCAGTGTTTTTGCAAGGATATAAAGATTTGATTGAGGGTTTCGAAGTACAATATGCATTGTATGTTGATGTATCCAAGGGGAGATCAATCCTCTTGGAACAGAAAGAAATTGGATTGGATGGTCCTCCCCCATTCAAACATTTATTCTCTTTTTATGATCAGGCCGGTAACCTATATTTTGAAGATCTATTCCGCGGTAAGCAATTTAAGGTGCGAGACTCGCCGGCAGTATTACAATGGGATGTAAAACAGGAAATAATGAAAGTTGGCAATTTTAATTGCCGTAAAGCAGTCCTTAAGAATGATCCTTTCAATACCGTAGTATGGTTTTGTGAAGATTATCCGATTAGTTTTGGACCCTATATCGGAGCTAAACTTCCGGGTTTGGCAGTTTTGTTGGAGAATGATTACTATGTTATCAAAATCGATAAAATAACAAAAGAGGCATTTTCCAAGAATATCGAAAATCAAATGAATGCAGCTCAGAAAAAGACTGGTATTTCTTACGCCAAGTATAGAGAACAGGTAGCCCCTTTGCTAAAAAAGATGAAAACTGAAAATATTATTGATTAGGACAACAAATGAGGTTTTGGTCGGGTATTTTCTTCATTTTATTCTTCATTTTTTCTTGTTATTGTGCTTCAGCTCAGCTGCTTGATGGTCGTGTAGTTTCCCGAACCAGTGGAGATCCGATTTCAGGAGCAATAATTAGTCTCTATAGTGTACAGGATTCTGATCGTATGCTGCACTATATGACGACGGACGACAAAGGCAGATACCGTTTGCGTGAACATGGATTTCCGTTCATACTAAAGGTGAGATCTATGTCTTTTCAAACTTTTCGAACTAAAGTGAGTAAAGCATCTGATTTTCCTGCAGTGATCATGCTAAGCGATGAGTCTATTCGCATGGATGAAGTATTGGTAAATATGAACAAAGGCTTTGCGTCCTTTAATAATGATACGACGGTCTATAATCTTAAGGCTTTGAATCTTCAAGATAGAGACAATCTGAAAGAGATTTTATTACGGATTCCTGGATTCAAAGTCGATGAAAATTACAAAATCGTGCATGGTGGGAAAGAGATTAATAAAATTCTGATCAATGGTAAAGAAGTCTTCGAGTTTCAAAATAAAATAGCTTTGGAGAACATGGAATCTGGAATGTTAGATCACATAAGAGTGATTGCCAATTATCAGGATCCATTTCGTGTCAATCTTGGCAATGAGCATGAAGAGAAAGTGTTGGATCTAAAGGTGAAAGATAGTTTTACGAATATATTGAAAGGAAATGTGGAAGCATTTCTAGGCTATAAGAATAAGTATAAATTTAAACCCTTTCTCTTTTATTTTGGCGACAATCTTTCTTTGTTTTCGTTGACGAATATCAATAATGTCTTTGATAAGGACTGGTCGAGTGAGGATTATGCAGGCGCAATACGTTCTAACAATGTCGCTTCAAGTTATTATTCCTCTCAGAATAAGAAGGTATTTTATACGAAGGACATTACGCTAAATAATGAATCTAGCTTATTGAATGCGACAATGATTAAAAAGAACACGGAGCGATATTCATTACAAGCGGTTCTGAATTTAAATTATTTGAAGTCCATCCGACTCTCTGAAGAGAATTCCAGATTTTTAGGAAATAATCTTTATGAAAAAAATAGTACGGATAGTTTGCGCGCTAGAATGATCGGTACTATGTTGAATTTCCGATATAAATTGAGTGAAAGTAGTATTGCCAAAAATATCTTTTCCAGTTATCAAGACCGTTTGAAAGGAGAGGGAAGTTACGAATCAATATATCCTCAAACAAAGGAGCTTTTTAATCTCGGAGAGATGACGGAGCAGAGGAGCAATATTTTATCAAATCGTTTGACTTATGAGACCAAGATAAATAATGCCTTAGCCTGGAATATGGGCTGGGACTGGAAAAATGAGATTTCAAGAGATACTTGGCAACTTCAATATTTAGAGACAACGAAAGAGCAGACTAATCGGAATAAACAGAATATTAAATTTTCAAGCAATGAAAGTATATTGCATACTAATTTGAGACAGCTTTTGGGAAAAGTAAATACACTTGTCTATGAATTATCTTATAGTAATATACATAATAGCTTTATTCCTGATAATATTAACCAAGCCAAAACGCGATATATAGCTCGCACAGAAGCAAATTTTAATTTAAAACGCTTTAACCTTCGTAGTACAATAGCCTTGCAGCGTCAAAGAATCGAAGTATTTGATTCTATATCTACTTCTACTTTTTTATTGGCTAACATTAATTTGGATTACTTTTTGGATCGATTTAAGAAAAATCGTTTAATTTTTAATTGGGGAAGAACTACCCAAGCACCTGACGTCAAATCAGGGCTAAGCCAGCGCGTAATCTCTTATGATCAGACAATACTTGGAAACCATCAATTGCTGCATGATATTTATGCAATCAATACAGTAAAGCTCGGCTATTTATATGATTTTCCATTTAAAGGGCAATCTTTTAGAATAAATCTCTATAGACAGCACAGTGAAAAAGCGCTGGTACAATTTATTGATATGACTTTTCCGCTTTTAAGAAATTTGAAATTGGTTCAGGGTTATCGAAATGTAGGGCTAGATGTCTCTTATGCACAAAATCTTTTTAAAGATCAGTTTCCTATGAATGTTTCCTTGCTCTATAACTATCAGAACAACCGCTCTTATCAGTTTTCGGGTGCTGGAGAATCGCAGATTAAGCAGCGGAATCATGGTTATATGCTAAATCTAAATTCTTTTTCCTCAGGAGCGATCAACATTTCTATGACCCTCAAAAACGATTATACACGGTATGGTTATCAAGATGGACTTCTAACGGATCAGAACTCACTAATGATTTTGTTGGGGCCAAAATTTAATCATAAAAGGACGGAATGGAAGACAATGCTTAAATATAGCGTTATAAATAGTGTTGATCAACGGCGCGAGTTTATGGATATAGATCTTTCCTCGGTATATATCATTAGTAAAAAGCTAGAACTGATATTGACTTGTGAAAACATGTTGCAGAATTTAGGTTTTAAAAACAACGCTGTTTTGTCTGTTTTTAATAATCAAAATGGAATTGAAAATTTTCAATCTTTTAAGAATTTAGTTGGATATAGTGCGGTGGGTGTCAAGTACAGATTTTGATGAAAATTTAAAAATACAACCTCAGGTTGTGGTGGATTTAATCAACAATAGACAGTTTTGTATTGTTGATTAAAACCAAGATGAAAAGAACAAATATTATATACCTGCTGCTGATAGTGGCTATAATTATAGGGTTGATATTATTACCGTTTATCAAAGTGCCGATTTCAATTTCGGCACAGGGAATCGTCAGGCCTACGATGGAGAATACAAAGATGCTATCCTTGGTCAGTGGCCGTATTATTGACAACCGTATAGTAGGCAACAATCAGCAGGTAAAACAGGGGGATACACTACTAATCATTGTTTCCGAAGATCTGGAAAATAAATTGTCTCTAAATAAGGGTTTAACGGATGACTATGCGAGGCAAATCGCTGATCTAAAACTTATTCTTGATGGTAGGGCAAAAAGTCTGCAAAGTGGACAATATCAACTGGAATATCTGTCCATGGAACAACGTATGTCTGAAATACAGTCGCAGCTTACCTTAGCACGCCGTGAACTGGACCGACATAATCAGCTATTCAGCCAGGGGGTGGTTTCCCAAGCAGAACTTGATAAAACACAATACTCTTTTGAACAACTTGAACATCAGTTTTTGACGATACGGAAGCAGCAGATGGCGCAATGGAGCGCTAAGTTGGTCGAACTGAAACAGAAGGCACAGTCGCTGTCGTCCGAGAAAAAGTCTATCTTGATTGATGGTCAAAATTATATTGTTCGAGCGCCCATAACAGGTACAGTGGTTAATTTTAAAGGATATCAAAAAGGAGGACAGCTCGTGCAGGGACAGGATATTTTGGAAATTTCGCCAGAGGATCAGCTTATAGCTGAATGTATGGTGCCTGCCAAATCGATCGGCTATATCAAAAAGAATCAATCGGTCAAATTCCAGATGGACACGTATAATTATAACCAATGGGGATTTCTTTCGGGGACAGTGCATGATATTGACTACAATCTGGTAAACGATCAACAAAAAGGATCCTTTTTTAAGGTCAGGTGCCGTATGGATCAAAACTTTCTGAGCCTCCCCAATGGAAATAAGGCCTTTGTAGGAAAGGGAAATACATTTAATGCGCGGTTTTACCTCTTGGACCGTACGTTATGGCAGCTCCTGTTCGATCGGGCCGACAATCTGTTCAATCCAAATCTTGGCGCTAAAACGAGCGCATTATAAAAATTTCTTTATTAATCTGACAACAGTAAATTTGTAATGAAAAAATCTCCTGTTTGCATTAAGCAGCACGATATCCGTGACTGTGGGGCGGCCTGTCTGGCTTCTATTGCGGGCTATTATGGTACACATATTCCTATTGCCAAGATTAGACAATTCTGTCACACCGATACGCGTGGTACCAATGTGTTAGGTATGGTTCAAGGACTGCAACAAATGGGTTTTAATGCCAAAGGTGTCAAGGGCGCTATAGATGCCATTCCGCAGATACCTTTACCAGCAATTGCCCATGTTGTGCTCAAAGAGCAGCTCCAACACTATGTGGTAATCTATCAGGTGGAAAAGGATAAAATTACGGTGATGGATCCTGGTTTGGGAAAAGTAGAAAAATATACCTTTGAGGCCTTTCAGAAGATTTGGACTGGGGTGTTGATCTTAATGGAACCCAATGAATATTTTGAACAGAAAAATGAGAAGATCGATGTTTACAAGAGATTCTGGAATCTGATCCGGCCGCATCGCTCGGTGATCGTTCAGGCACTGGTGGGAGCTGCTGTGTATACGCTGCTGGGGCTTTCAACATCGTTTTACATTGAGAAAATTACCGATTATGTACTGGTCGATGGCAATGTGCGCTTATTGAACCTTCTTTCGATCGGTATGTTGGTCATTCTGATTTTTCAGTTGCTCATTGGTACATTGAAAAGTGTCATGGTCCTGCAGACGGGGCAAAGGATCGATAAATACCTGATTTTGGGTTACTATAAGCACTTGCTGAGCCTTCCGCAACGCTTCTTTGATACAATGAAAGTAGGCGAGATTATATCGCGGGTCAATGATGCAGTCAAAATTCGTGCTTTTATCAACGATGTAGCCATACAAGCGGTCGTTAATGTGTTGATCGTAGTCTTTTCCTTTGCGCTTATGTTTACCTACTTCTGGAAGCTGGCTTTGATCATGCTGCTTGTTATCCCTTTTTATCTTGGGGTCTATTGGCTTTCGAATAAACTGAACAAAAAAGTAGAGCGCCGGATGATGGAAGAAGGGGCCGAACTGGAATCTCATCTGGTCGAATCGCTCAATTCGGTCAAGACTATCAAGCAGTTTGGTATTGAAACTTATTTTAATAGTGGTACAGACAATCGGTTTTCGCATGTATTGAAAACCATTTATGCCTCGGTGATGAATGGCTTGTTTTCCAGTACCTCTGGCGAGTTATTGTCACGGTTATTTACCATTATCCTCTTATGGGTTGGCTCATACTATGTGATCGAACGTACGATCACACCGGGAGAACTACTCTCATTTTACGCCCTGATCGGTTATTTTACAGGTCCGGTGACGCAATTGATCGGCATGAACAAGACATTGCAAAATGCATTGATTGCAGCAGATCGCCTGTTTGAAATTATGGATCTGGAGCGCGAAGAATCAGAAGAAAAATTACAGCTTACTTCGGATCTGGTTGGGGATATTGTCTTTGATAATGTTCGTTTTTCTTACGGATCACGGGTAGAGGTATTCCGAAATTTTAGCTGCCGGATACAACAGAGCAAGATGACGGCTGTGATCGGAGAAAGTGGAAGCGGTAAGACTACGCTGGGAGCGCTTATTCAACAGCTGTATCCATTACAGGAGGGGAAGATTTCTATTGGGCAATACGATCTGAACTATATTTCGAAGAGCTCCCTTCGGGAACGCATTGCCATCGTGCCCCAACAGATCGATCTTTTTTCGGGTAATGTTGTCAGCAATATTGCTGTTGGTGAGGATATCCCCAATTTTCAGCGTCTCTTGCAGGTGGTCAATGAATTGGACATGATGTCTTTTATTGAAAAGTTGCCAGCCGGTTTTGAAACTCAGCTGGGTGAAAATGGATCCATGCTATCCGGTGGACAGCGGCAACGAATTGCCATTGCACGAGCATTATACCGCAATCCGGACATTCTGATTTTAGACGAAGCAACTTCAGCTTTGGATACTTCAACAGAACAGGTAATCCAGCGGGCATTCCGTCGCTTTAAAGATTCGGGTAAGACGATGATTGTGATTGCCCATCGGTTGAGTACGATTGCCGAGGCCGATACCATTATGGTGCTTAAAGATGGTGTACTTATCGAACAGGGCGAACATGAGGAATTATTAACCCAAGAGTCTGCTTATAGGGATATGTGGAAAAAGCAATCGATCGTGTTAAATTAACTGTTGTTTTTTATTCAATGATGAACAAATATCAAAGAAGCAGGATAAAGTGCTGTTTTATTTTTTTAGCGGTACTGTTATCTACGAATGTGCTGGCGCAGCGAGCCTGGACTTTACAGGATTGTATCGATTATGCGGTGGCTCATCATCTGCCGATCAAACAGCAGGACATCAAGGCTAAGATAAAAGTGCTGGATCAGGAAATGGCACTGCGGGAACGCTTGCCAAGTGTGAACGGCTATGCAAATGGTTATACGACTTTTGGATCATCGCAGGATGTGTTTGGTACGATTCGGCGCAATGACAACCTGAATAGCAACATGGGGATCAATGCGGAGCTGACCCTATACCAATATAACTATTTTCGAAACCAAGCCAAGAAAGCCGCTTCCGAGGCGGAACAGGAACGTATAGAAAAGGAGATATTGAAAAGGAATCTTACCGTTCAGCTGATGGAAGCCTATCTGCAGACTTTGCTGGTTCAGGCACTGTTGGTGTCCCAGGATTCGGCCATGCAGTTTTCACAGCAGTTATTGGATAAAGCACAGAAAAGTACGGCAGTAGGGGCAACAGCAGTGTCGGTAGTTGCCGAAGCAAAAGCCAATCTGGCACGGGAGAAACAGCAATACCAACAATATCACAAAGATAGACAACAGTCCTTGCTCAAACTAGCCCAGCTGATGAACTACCCGGACTATAATAACTTAAGCCTGGCTGTCCCAGTAGCGGAGAGTGATCTTCTGCAAGAGCATACTTTTTCGGATATATCGAACCTGCGGGAAGAAGCTTATTTGCATAATCCGGTATTTGCTAAGTTCCGAAGTCAAGCTGTTGGACTTGAGGTCGAGTCCAAGTTGGTTAAAGCAGCGTTATTTCCGACGGTAAAAGGATCCGCTGGTTTGGGGAGTACCTATTTCAATGCTTTTAAAGCGGACAATACGCGATCTTTTTTTGTACAGAGTAAAGACAACTTTGCCCAGCAGCTCGCTGTGACGGTTTCGGTGCCCATCTTCAACAAAGGAAAAACAAATCGTCAGTTGAAGCAGATCGACTTGAACCAGCAAAATATACAATTGGCGATTGATAATGAAAAGTTTGCTCAGCAGCAGATCTTAGATAAGCTATTGCTTGAATTGGATGAGAACAGAAAGCAATATGGTATTGCGGTAGAAGCGAGCACGGCAACAGCGCAATCTTTGGATTACACCTTGCGGAGTTTTGAAGCGGGCAAGGCATCGATCTATGATGTCAATACGAGTAAAAGTAATTTGATTAAAGCGGAGTCGGAAACGATCCGCAGCAAATATACTGTGGTGTTCAATCAGCTCATGCTGCGCTATCAGATTTATGGATCGATAAATTAAAATCATTATGAAGCTATTTCAATATATAGATCGGATTAATTTGTTGGACAAGTTGATCCGCCAAAGAAGGACGGGGACGCAGTCAGAACTAGCAGTCCGCCTCGGGCTTTCTGTGTCACGATTGGCCCGTATTATTGAATATCTTAGAGATATTGGTGCTCCAATTACTTTTGATAGATCGCTTAATACGTATTACTATGAAAAAGACTATTCAATCCAAATCAAGGTAGAGGTTCAGCAGGAAAATATTCATTTGCTGGATTTAAATCAGATGAGACAAGCAAATGCGGGTGATAATTTTATTTCAAATCATTTTCTGAATGCTTTTTTTGTGCATTGAGCAAAAGTAATTTAGTAGTGTTGATCAATAGAGCAGGAATCCGAAAAGGCTAACAATAGAGTAGGGACTAATTTTTTATAAATCAAAAAAAATGAATACATTAGATTTAAAAGGTTTCGGTGTTCAGGAAATGGATGCGAAAGAAATGGAAGTAGTTGATGGGGGATGGTGGCAAGCTGCTTTGGGGACATTTTTATATAATGTCGTTGCTGATTGGAGACAAAACGTTGCTGCATTTGAAAGAGGAATAAATGGTGAAGCTTTATAAACTTGTAAATTTATGAACAAAATAGAACTAACAGAATTGACTAATTCTGAGATTATTGAAGTAAACGGTGGAGATGGTATGACAGAAGCTTTTTTTTGGGTTTTAGGTCGATTTTTTCAGGCTCAACAGAGAGATCTAGATGGATCCATTGGTGGCCCTACAGCAATTCATGGGTAATTTAGTGCTTTGAAAATAAAAACTATTTTACGTAAGAACCTAAGTACTTTACTACTTAGGTTCGTCCTAATTTTGATTTATTGAAACAAAAAATAAAACTTTTAATATTTGGTACTTTACAATCAAGTATTATATTGATTGTGTTTTTTCTATTGTTTGGCTTAGATATAGCCTCCAATACTATTACCATGTCTGATCAATTTAATATCTTTCTAATATGTATCTGTACAGCTTTTTTTGAAGAGATTGTCTTTCGGTATTATTTGATTCGCGGGTTGAGTAGATTTTTTAATAAGAAAAAATCAGTAATAATTTCCGCTGTGTTATTTGCTGCATGTCATCTAGGAAATTCTCATTTTACGACCACAGCATTTGCTTCCCATTTTCTAGGTGGTATAATTTATGCATATGCTTATATTCATACGAAATCTATATATTATCCTGTTGGATTACACTTCGGTTGGAATTATATTCAATGGTTATTTTCACTTCCAATGAGTGGAACAACAAAAAGTGGTTTATATAGTCTTATTTTGCCAACCAATGATTATTGGTTGGGAGGAAATTATGGGATAGAAGGAGGGTTTGCAAGTCTTCTGATTAGGAGTATCTTGTTTGGCGTTATCTTATTTACAGTTTCCAGATATGAAAGAAATGCACACGTGAATTATTAGGTTTCGGTTTTCTATTAATGTTAACATTTTATTTATATATGGGCCCAAAATAAGTAAAAAAGGGGAGAGTAGCATGATATTGAAATTATTAAAAAGTTGTGAATATAAGAATTATTCCATTGGATTGGGCTTTAAATTAAGATATTTAAATTATGTTGTTAGTAAAAAGTCATAACTTGATTATTATATTTGGCTATCGAATTTTTCTAATTTTGCTACTTATCCGTGCAATGGTTGCACATAATCAAAAAAATAAAGCCCGTATATAAATTAATACCACTAAATAATGATGAATCGCAGGCTATAAGAATAAACTATGGTATAAATTTATAGGAGAAAAACATCTTCTATAAATATAATTTGAAGACATTATTACTTTTTCTACCCTAGTTCAAAGAAAGTAATGGTGTTTTGACTTGTGCTATTGGCAATTGAAGAGTAGTTGATGAGAATAATGTGAGAAAATTAATGAATGAATTAATAGATTATCCAGGGTTTGTTGTAGAGCCGAGATTGATTAGTATGTCTAAAGCTAACATGATAGGCATGTTGTTTTTCGCTGTTTTCATTCTCTTATACGGGATACCTTTTTGTTTACTGTGGGATCTAAAGGAAGAGCTGGCGGCAATTAAAGATAGCCTATATAATAAAGCTTCGAATGCATGGTGGGTTTATGGTATTGTCATTATTATCGGTGTCGTTCTTCATGAATTGATTCATGGCATTGTATTCGCATCCTTTGCGAAGCAAGGTTTCAAATCCATAAAGTTTGGAATTATTTGGAAAATGCTCACTCCATATGCTCATTGCAAAGAACCGTTACGGGTAAGACCTTATATGTTAGGTGTAGTTATGCCTTTTCTCCTTGTTGGCTTTTTACCCGCGATTTATTCAATTTTTACTGGAAATTTACCACTTTTATTTTTTGCAATTTTCTTCTCTGGTGCGGCAGTCGGAGATTTCATGATTTTAAATTTAATTTATAAAGAGAATAAAGATAACCTGGTACTCGATCACCCTACTGAGGGAGGTTGCTTTATTTTGAAAAAGGTTACTAATCCAGCGGATTTGTGATTACAAAACGATATTTGATCTGAGAGTCTAGCCTAAATACTTGTGTGATAAATTCTTAACTTCCTTCTAATTCCTTTAGCCCCACCATTGTAATAGGAGACTCTTGGTTTTCTTCATTACTTATGTAATAAACTGTTTTGTTGCTCTTTTTTCCATAGAAAATTTATTGAAATACAACCACAGGTTGTGGTATAGATATATCCTAATGTTTATTTTTGGGACAGTAACTAAATCTAAATATTTATGGAAACTAAAACAATTTTAAAATTTGTAGTAATAATAGCTATTCTGGCATTTTGTGTTTATCTGCTATCTAATGTCGGCGAATTTATTCGAGGATTTGAAGATGGTTTTAATGCGGCCAAAAATAAATAAAAACCTTAAATTTAAACGGATGAAAAAACACTTTATTCTTCTATTACTTTTTTTTATAATCACTTTTAGTGGTTTTGCGCAGGGGAATTCGATGCTGTGGAAAATCTCGGGAAATGGACTTAAACAAGATTCCTATCTGTTTGGTACGATCCACATGTTGTGCCCTGACGATTTTGAGATCAAACAAAAATGCCTGGATGCGCTTAATTCGAGTCAGAAAGTCGTATTTGAAGTGGATCTGTCGAAACCTGAAAATATGGAGGTCCTACAGGCATTTGCCGTACCTGACCCTAGTTTTATTAAAAACTTTACCGATAGCGAAGTGCGTAAAATGGATAGCGTCTTGTTGGCACAGCAGCTTTCAATTAAATTATTGGATCATGTTTCACCGGTAACAATGGCTTCCTTATTTTCAATGAAGGGCTTTAATTGTCCTGATCCAACAAAGTTGAAATCATATGAAATTGAACTATCGGCTCTGGCCTCCGCTCAGAGTAAAACAATTGGCGAACTTGAAACAGCAGATTATCAATTCGGGTTATTGAAAGACTTGATTACGCCAAAGTTATTTATGGACTGGGTATTGCAGTTGGATAAATATCCCGCTCTAACGGCCAAAATGGTCAATGCCTATAAAAATGAAAACCTCAAAGAATTAACTGCATTGATTGAGGATCCTACATGGATGTCTGTCGAACAGAAAGAAAAGCTCTTGACAGGGCGGAATATAAACTGGACAACGATTATTCCGAATTTGATCAAAGACCAGGGTTGCTTTATTGCTGTGGGAGCTGGACACCTGTCTGGTGAAAAGGGCTTGATCTCGTTACTTAGAGCAAAAGGTTATAGCTTGACGGCAATTGATTAGGATTGTTATTTTTTGAGATAAAGGAAGTATAGTCCCTTGATAGAATACGCTTATTGTTTTTCGATGGTCTCATCGTTTTATATGGAGTGCCCTTTTATTTATTGTGGGATCTAAAGAAAGAGCTGGCGGCAATTAAAGATCGCCTATATCATAAAGTTTCGAATGCATGATGGGTTTATGGCATTGTCATTATTATCGGTGTCGTTCTTAATGAATTGATTCATGGTATTGTATTCGTATCCTTTGCGAAGCAAGGTTTCAAATCTATAAAGTTTAGAATTATTTGGAAAATGCTCACCCCATATGCTCATTGCAAAGAACCGTTACGGGTAAGACCTTATATGTTAGGTGTAGTTATGCCTTAAAGTTTTAATTTATAACTTATGAAGTCGCTTAAGATCACTATCTAAAATGAAAAACGGACAATTTACGATGTGAAAATTGTCGTTTTAGCTGGTTAAATTATTCTTTCATAACTTACTGTTGTAAAGGTTTATCCATATAGACTTATCATACAGTTTCATCAAAAAGGAAATACATGTCAAAATATATAAATCGATTGTTGAAATTACCTGTGCTTTATTTATATACTCTTATGATAGTTTCTTATCTGAGTATTGATGTTTTGTGTCACGTAATACTTATTGATTTATTCAAGTTTGAATCGGTTTCAAATGCGGTAACTCGAGATCAAAGTATATTGAAAATATTCATATATGCACTAATTTTAGGGCCATTTTTTGAGACATTACTATTTCAATTTATACCCGTAAAACTTCTGTCTACATATGTTTTTTTTAAAAAGAAAAAAATATGGATAGTTTTAATTTCTGCCCTTCTTTTCGCTTTGACTCATTTATATAGCTCTTATTATTTCATTTATACTTTTTTGATGGGTATAAATTTAGTCTTATTCTTTTTTATTATGGAGTTTAAGAATAAAGGTTCAGGACTTTGGCATACCACATTGCTACATGCTATTATTAATCTAATGGTTTTTATCCATCAATATTTTAGATAAGAAAATTTTGGCGTGCAGTAATCGATTTCCAAAAAAATAGTCGAAATTGATGGGGGATAAGCTACATTGTACATTTTATAATGGTGTTTCTGATTGGAGCCAAAATGTTGCTATATTTGAGCGAAGTCTAAATAGTTGAGCTTTATAAAAGATGTATGCTACGAACAAAGTAAAGTTAACAGAATTCTGAATATAAACTGGATAACGATTATTCCGAATTTGATCAAAGATCAGGGTTGCTTTATTACTGTGGGAGCTGGACACCTCTCTGGTGAAAAGGGCTTGATCTGGTTACTTAGAGCAACAGGTTATAGCTTGATAGTAATTGATTTTATCTATGGATTGGGTTTACATCTATTGGTGAGCTTTATAGCCGTTCTCATGAAAATATAGGTATAAAAATAATGAGTTGCGCTACAGGCATGGCCAATATAGTAGCCTTTTAGTAGGTTGACTATGCATATGAAACTAAAATTTACATTTATTCTGATCTGTTTGTTAGCCGGGCTATTATGCAAAGCTCAGATACAGTTTGTCGGCGCTCAGAATAAGTTGCCAATTCCCTCATTAAATATTTACAATGAAAAAGGGACATTGATTGGATTTACAGATAAAACTGGTGTAACTCAGTTTCTCGATAATGGAGTGAAGAAGCAAAAACTACCATTAGCAGTTACGGTACAACATATCTCCTATGAAAACAAAACCTTTTCATTAGTATCGCTGGACGATAAACAACTATATTTTTTGGAGTCAAGACCTCAAGTCTTAAAAGAAGTCACTGTTACGGCAAAGCCAAAAGAAGTCGTGGTATTGAAAGGGTATTTCCGCTCCCTAGAGACATTTGATCATCAGTATAAGTATTTTTCGGACGGAATTGTAGAGTTTTATATTCCGTTGAAGAAGGGTAAACCTAAATATAGATTGATTGATTATCGTGTGTTTGTAGATTCTATTGTCGCTAAGGATTATAATGCAAAAATGCGATCTTTCTTCCAGATTCCTAGGATTACGGAAATAGATAATAGAAAATTAGCGGATCGATTAAATGATCTCGTTAAGGAAAACGATACGTCTAGCCGTATTCGCTTGTTGAAAAAAGGAAATGAGGTAGGGCACCTGACGACAGATGCTGATCGAAGTAATGTTCAATTGTATTTGGATAAGGTGTTGCCAGATACTGTAGTGAATGAAAAACTTTTTAGCCTAGAGGCGAAGACGTTTCACGAGGTTACAATTGAAAATTATAATGCAACCGAATTAAACAGCATGACGCCTTTCAATTTAACAGCCCTTTACCAAAATATTGTTGCGTCTTTAAAACGCAAAAAGGAATACGGCCATATCCCTTGTGAGATACTTAATGAATTTTATGTCATGGAGAATGGGTATATAACGGAAGAGGAATATAAATCTAATCAAAAGGGCTTGACGAAGAGTATTTACACAACGCTCCAAAAAAGCAATTATAAGACACGATTTTGGGAGAAGTTGGAAGACTATCATATTCCAGCGATCAACGATGGACTGGTAAAACAACTTGGTGAAAATCTCCAATTGATTAATTGATATTTAACGGTAATTTGTCGCTATATAACCACAGGTTGTGGTACAACTATATCATAATGTCTATTTTTGGGACAATAGTTAAATCTAAATAATTATGGAAATTAAGAAACTTTTAAAATTTGCAGCAGTAGTAGTGGTGCTCGCTCTCATCGTTTATGTCATCATGAATAGTAGCGCCTTTATTGATGCATTTAATGAAGGGTATAATAGGACCAGAAATAAATAAGTAGAATTATAGAAGATTATTGGATACTGTTAATCCCTAATTAATTAATAAAGGCCAAATAAAAAGGACTGAAATGAAATTTGAAATAAGAATAGGATTTGTTATCGGGATATTAACGATGATTTCTGTCTTGGCCAATGCACAAATTAAAGTCATTGATAGCCTAACACAGGAACCTATAAGTGGTGTCAATCTGTATGCGGATAACGGTAGCTTACTTGGTGCAACAAATATAGCCGGAGAAGTTGTGTTGGATTCGTTGAAACAGGAAAAAACCGTGAATCTAACTTTTCAGCATGTTGCCTATAGTAGTTTGATGGTGCCTTTTTCGGAAGTAAAGACGATGGGCAAGATCAAAATAGTTCCCCGATCAATTAAGATTGATGAGGTAGCGATAGGCGATCGGAGTAAGGCTGACTATGTTGTTTTAAAAGGGTATTTTCGGAACCTTACTTTACTTAATGATAAGATGGGATATTTTGTCGATGGCATAATTTCGTATTATATTCCACTAAAGAATAAGAAAGAAAAGGTTCGGTTTATTCTGAAGGGGTACCGCATTTTTGAAAATAAAAGTGCTACGCAAGATCTCGCAGATAAGATGGGAACTTTTTTTTCCTATAATCCAAGCGTGATCAATCTTAAAAACACTTCGATCGCCTATCAGTTGCCGAAAGGATTTCGGTTGGAGAAGGATAAAGGTCGGCGGTTTATAAAACAAGGGAGTACAAACATGGGCTTTGTACAAGTTTCCAACGAGGGAAAAGGGCAGGTATATCTAAATCGGGTAGCGCCGGGTACCTCAATTGACCGAAAGATATTTAAAATACAGGGCCGTCAACATAGTGGCGTAACGATAGAAACGTATGCGCATGTAACTCCGGATAATTTAACAATGGATCATTTGGTCAGTGTGGTTAGGTCATCTGTCGGTGGTCTTAAAAAAAAGAGCCAAACTGAATATATGCCGATAGAGTCATATGATGAATTTTATGTGCTAGAAAAGGAGTATATCACCACAGATCAATTTACTGAATACAAAAAGCAATTTGCAAAAAGTATATTTCTGAAAGGAAGCAGTGATTATCAGAGCACCTATTGGAATGATCTCGATAGGTACGGAATCCCCGCTTTGCCTAAAGGGGTTAATGGTCAACTGGGAAATATTTTAAAAATTAGAGAGTAGCCTTATCGGGGCTTACCATCGAATTATCAAAAATTGAAACCTAACCCGATGAAATACATGCTATATACGTTGGTTATTAGTGTTTTTTTTATTGTATTTGTAAATAGTTTTGATGGCTTTTATGCTCGGGGTGAATAGAGAGGTCGGTGATATATTTGAAAAATAAACGAATGGATGCCAGCTTTTTAAAAAAAAGTATAAATTCCTGAAAAATTAAAAGTTAGATACTTGCAGGATTCAAATCTTCTTATTAACTTTGCACCTCGGTTGGGGTGTTACGTCCTGGCCGATGAATGTTACGTTATTTGCTTCCAACTTACTAACAGACATTTAACAAAATTAAATTCAAAACAAAATGGCAAAAGAAGTCAGTGCGTTAGTAAAATTACAAGTTAAGGGCGGAGCTGCGAATCCTTCACCTCCAGTAGGACCTGCATTGGGTGCTAAAGGTGTGAATATCATGGATTTCTGTAAGCAGTTCAACGCTCGTACGCAAGACAAACCAGGTCAAGTATTGCCTGTTGTCATTACAGTTTACGCTGATAAATCATTTGATTTTATTATCAAGACTCCACCGGTAGCAGTTCAGTTGAAAGACGCTGCGAAATTAAAAAGTGGATCTGGCGAGCCTAACCGTAAAAAAGTTGCGGCTATCACTTGGGAACAAGTTGAGACAATCGCTAAAGATAAAATGCCTGATTTAAATGCATTTACTGTAGAGGCTGCTATGAAAATGGTAGCTGGTACAGCACGTAGTATGGGTATTACTGTATCAGGTAATGCTCCTTGGAACAATTAATTAAGAAATCAATTTAAGAAAAGTGGCTAGATTAACAAAAAATCAAAAAGCGGCACTATCCAAAATTGAAGCTGGTAAAGCATACTCTTTGAAAGAAGCTTCGGCTTTAGTTAAAGAAATCTCATTGACCAAATTTGATGCTTCTGTGGATATCGACGTTCGTTTGGGCGTAGATCCTCGTAAAGCAAATCAAATGGTTCGTGGTATTGCAACATTACCTCACGGTACTGGTAAAACTGTTCGTGTTTTAGTTTTATGTACTCCTGATAAGGAAGAAGAAGCTAAAGCGGCAGGTGCAGACTACGTAGGTTTAGATGATTACATCAGCAAAATTGAAGGTGGTTGGACTGACGTTGATATCATTATTACTATGCCTAGTGTTATGGCTAAAGTTGGTAAATTGGGTCGTATTTTAGGTCCAAGAAACTTGATGCCTAACCCTAAAACTGGTACAGTTACAACAGAAGTTGGTAAAGCTGTAACAGATGTAAAAGGTGGTAAGATCGATTTCAAAGTTGACAAAACCGGTATCATCCATACTTCTATTGGTAAAGCGTCGTTCGATGCAGATAAGATATATGATAACGCACTAGAGGTATTACAAACTCTAGCTCGTTTGAAACCATCTGCAGCTAAAGGAACTTACTTTAAAAGTATTCACATTTCCTCAACTATGAGTCCTGGTATTCATATTGAGACTAAATCAGTAGCAGGTATTTAATCATGAGAAAAGAAGAAAAACAAGAAATTGTTCTAGCTTTGGCCGAACAGATTAAATCTTACGGTAACTTCTACATTACCGATACTGCTGAGTTGTCAGTTGAAAAAGTGAATAACATTCGTCGTAAATGTTTTGAACAAGGCATCGAGATTAAAGCTGTAAAAAACACTTTAATCAAGAAAGCATTAATCGAAGCTGGTGTTGATGAAGAAGAAATCTTTGGAACGCTTAAAGGAGCGTCTACAATGATGTTTTCAGAAGTCGCTAATGCGCCTGCGAAATTAATCAAAGAATTGCGTAAATCAGGTGAAAAACCGTTGTTAAAAGCGGCTTTCATTGAAGCAACTGCATTCGTTGGAGATAATCAATTAACTGCATTAGTTAATCTTAAATCTAAAAACGAACTTATTGCGGACGTTATCGCAGCCTTGGAATCTCCTGCGAAAAATGTTATTTCAGCTCTTCAATCAGGAGGAAATACTGTTGCAGGTTTAGTAAAAGCTTTAGAAGAAAGAGGTTAACGAATCCTCTAGAACAGAAACATTCGTTACAATTTAATTAACAATTTTTATAAAGTACATTCAAAAATTCAAAATAAAATGGCAGATTTAAAACAACTTGCTGAACAGTTAGTTAACTTAACAGTAAAAGAAGTTAAAGAATTAGCTGATATCTTAAAAGACGAGTATGGCATCGAGCCTGCTGCTGCTGCTGTTGCTGTAGCTGCTGCTCCAGCTGAAGGTGGTGCTGCTGCTGCAGAAGAGAAAACTTCATTTGACGTTATCTTGAAAGAAGCTGGTGGTCAAAAATTAGCTGTAGTTAAATTGGTTAAAGATTTAGCTGGATTAGGCTTGAAAGAAGCTAAAGATTTAGTTGACGGAGCACCTAAAGAATTAAAAGCTGGTGTATCTAAAGACGAAGCAGAAGCTTTGAAAAAACAATTAGAAGAAGCTGGTGCTGTTGTTGAGATTAAATAATCTCAACTAATTAGCCCGAAAAGGTTTAGACTCTGACGATTTTTCGTCAGAGTCTATTCCTATTTATATCAATACGCCACTATGCTGTGTATATGCTGGGCACAGTGGAAAGGTGGTTTACAGCATAAGTGTAAGCGCAGTTTTTTTTAAAACTAAAATTCATATTCCCTTGGCAAACAATAATATTCAACAAGAAAGAATAAACTTTGCGACAAGTAAGAAAGTATTGGAATATCCAGATTTCTTAGATGTGCAATTGGAATCTTTCAAGGAGTTTTTTCAATTAGAAACTACTTCTGACAACCGCCATCAGGAAGGGCTGTTCAAGGTATTCTCGGAAAACTTCCCTATTTCTGATTCAAGAAACATTTTTGTGCTAGAGTTTTTGGATTATTTCATTGATCCACCACGTTATGATATCCAAGAGTGTATCGAGCGCGGCTTGACTTATAGCGTTCCTTTAAAGGCTAAGTTAAAGTTATCTTGTAATGATGAAGAACACGAAGATTTCGAAACTATTGTTCAGGATGTATATTTAGGGACTATCCCTTATATGACTCCTAAAGGTACTTTCGTGGTAAATGGTGCAGAGCGTGTCATCGTATCGCAATTACACCGTTCACCAGGCGTTTTCTTTGGTCAAAGTAGACACACAAATGGTACTAAACTTTATTCTGCAAGGGTAATTCCTTTCAAAGGATCTTGGATCGAATTTGCAACTGACGTAAATAACGTCATGTATGCGTACATCGACCGTAAAAAGAAATTCCCAGTTACGACCTTATTGCGTGCTATCGGTTACGATTCGGATAAAGATATCTTAGAATTGTTCGATTTAGCGGATGAAGTAAAAGTTAGTAAATCTGGTCTTAAAAAATATGTTGGTCGTCGTCTTGCGGCTAGGGTATTGAAAAAATGGGTAGAAGATTTCGTGGATGAGGATACAGGTGAAGTTGTATCTATCGACCGTAACGAAATTATCCTTGAGCGTGAAACTGTTCTAGAAGAAGATCACATTGATTTGATTATCGAAGCTGGCGTTAAGTCTATTATCCTAGCGAAAGATGATGAATCAAACAATGCGGACTATTCTATTATATATAACACTTTACAAAAAGATACGTCCAACTCAGAAAAAGAAGCGGTAGAACATATCTATCGTCAATTGCGTAACGCTGAACCACCAGATGAGGAAACTGCTCGTGGTATCATCGATCGTTTATTCTTCTCTGACAAACGTTACGATTTAGGTGATGTAGGTCGTTACCGTATCAATCGTAAGTTGAAGTTGGGAACTCCGGATGATACGAAAGTATTAACCCGTGAGGATATCATTGCGATTGTGAAGTATTTGATCAATTTGATCAACTCTAAAGCTGAAGTAGATGATATTGACCACTTGTCAAACCGTCGTGTACGTACTGTAGGTGAACAATTATATGCTCAATTTGGTGTAGGTCTATCTCGTATGGCCCGTACAATCCGTGAGCGTATGAACATTCGTGATAATGAGGTGTTTACGCCAACCGATTTGATTAATGCTCGTACACTTTCGTCCGTAATCAATTCGTTCTTTGGTACAAACCAGTTGTCTCAGTTCATGGACCAAACTAATCCTCTTGCTGAAATTACGCACAAGCGTCGTTTGTCAGCTTTAGGTCCAGGTGGTCTTTCTCGTGAGCGTGCAGGTTTCGAGGTTCGTGACGTTCACTATACACACTACGGTCGTCTTTGTACAATTGAAACTCCTGAGGGTCCAAACATCGGTTTGATCTCCTCATTGGCTGTACATGCGAAAATTAACCACTTAGGATTTATCGAGACTCCTTACCGTAAGGTAAAAGATGGGGTTGTTGTGGTTGACGAGCCAGTCGTATATTTATCTGCTGAGGATGAAGATGGTAAAACAATCGCACAAGCGAATGCTTTGTATGATGACAAAGGTAATTTCGAAGATGCGAAAGTGAAAGCCAGATATGAGGGTGACTTCCCAATTATCGAGCCTAATATGCTTGATTATATGGACGTTGCTCCAAACCAAATTACATCTATTGCGGCTTCATTAATTCCTTTCTTGGAACATGATGATGCCAACCGTGCATTGATGGGATCGAACATGCAACGTCAGGCCGTGCCTGTATTGCGTCCACAAGCTCCTATCGTAGGTACTGGTCTTGAAGGTCGTGTAGCGAAAGATTCACGTACATTGATCAATGCGGAAGGTCATGGTGTAGTAGAATATGTAGATGCTGATGAAATCAAAATCCGTTACGACAGAAACGACGATGATCGTCTTGTATCATTCGATGATGATGTCAAAACGTATAAATTGATCAAATTCAAGAAAACCAACCAAAATACATGTATGAACTTGAAGCCTATCGTTAAGAAAGGTCAACGAGTTGAACCAGGACAGGTATTATGTGAAGGTTATGCAACTGAAAATGGTGAATTGGCATTAGGTCGTAACTTGAAAGTAGCGTTCATGCCTTGGCAAGGATATAACTTTGAGGATGCGATCGTAATTTCTGAGCGTGTAGCGAAAGAAGACTGGTTTACTTCTCTTCACATTGAAGAATTCGAACTTGAAGTTCGTGATACAAAACGTGGTGAGGAAGAGTTAACAGCTGATATTCCTAACGTATCTGAAGAAGCGACAAAAGACTTAGACGAAAACGGTATCATCCGTATCGGTGCTGAAGTTGGTGGTGGTGATATCTTAATTGGTAAAATCACACCTAAAGGTGAGTCAGATCCTTCTCCAGAAGAGAAATTATTGCGTGCAATCTTTGGTGACAAAGCTGGTGACGTGAAAGATGCTTCATTGAAAACTCCACCGTCATTAAAAGGTGTTGTTATCGATACGAAGTTATTCTCGCGTGCGAAGAAAATGTCTAAAGAGGTTGAGCGTAAAACTTTAGAGAAACTAGAGGTTGCTCACGATAGAGCAGTTAAATCATTGAAAGATCGTTTGGTTGAAAAATTATTCACTGTCGTGAATGGTAAAACAAGCCAAGGGGTATACAATGTCTATAAAGAGTTGTTGGTTGCTAAGGGAGCTAAGTTTACGCAAAAAATCCTGGCTGAATTAGATTACAACAACATCAACCCAATGGGATGGACAACTGACGAAGATAAAAACGAGTTGATCAAAATGGCCCTTCATAATTACAATATCAAAATTAATGAAGAGCTAGGTTCATTCAAACGTGATAAATTCGCAGTATCTGTCGGTGATGAACTTCCATCAGGAATTGTGCAGATGGCTAAAGTTTACGTTGCTAAAAAACGTAAGTTGAAAGTAGGGGATAAGATGGCCGGTCGTCACGGTAACAAAGGTATCGTTGCACGTATCGTACGTGATGAGGATATGCCATTCTTAGAAGATGGAACACCGGTTGATATCGTGTTGAACCCACTAGGGGTACCTTCACGGATGAACTTGGGACAGATCTACGAAACCGTATTGGGTTGGGCAGGTCAAAAATTGGGTGTGAAATTTGCTACACCTATCTTTGATGGTGCTGAAATGGATCAAGTACAAGATTGGGTTGCGAAAGCTGGCCTACCAAAATCTGGACGTACATATTTGTACAACGGATTGACAGGTGACCGTTTCGATCAACCGACGACAGTGGGTGTAATCTACATGTTGAAATTAGGTCACATGGTTGATGATAAAATGCACGCACGTTCAATCGGTCCGTACTCATTGATCACACAACAACCTCTGGGTGGTAAAGCGCAATTCGGTGGTCAACGTTTCGGTGAGATGGAGGTTTGGGCATTGGAAGCATTCGGTGCGTCTAACATCCTTCAAGAAATCTTGACTGTGAAATCGGATGACGTGGTTGGTCGTGCCAAAACTTACGAGGCAATCGTAAAAGGTAACAACCTTCCGACACCATCGGTACCAGAATCGTTCAACGTATTGGTACACGAGTTACGTGGATTGGGTCTAGATATCACATTGGATTAATTAAGCAAATAGGGCTTTGAAGGGCTCAGTCCTTCAAAGCTTCTTTATAAAGCTTTAACTTTTGAATAAGTATGTCTTACAAAAAAGATAATAAAATTAAAAGCAACTTCACTTCGATTACGATCAGCTTGGCTTCTCCAGAAACTATTTTGGAACGCTCAAGTGGTGAAGTTACAAAACCGGAAACGATTAACTATCGTACCTACAAACCAGAACGTGACGGTTTATTCTGTGAGCGCATTTTTGGTCCTGTGAAGGACTACGAATGTCACTGTGGTAAATACAAACGTATCCGTTATAAAGGTATCGTATGTGACCGTTGTGGTGTTGAAGTAACTGAGAAAAAAGTACGTCGTGAGCGTATGGGACACATCAATTTGGTTGTTCCTGTTGCACACATCTGGTACTTCCGTTCTCTTCCTAATAAAATTGGTTATTTATTGGGGCTTCCTACCAAGAAATTGGATATGATCATTTACTACGAACGTTATGTGGTTATCCAAGCTGGTATTAAGGAAGAAGATGGTATCAACTTTATGGACTTCTTGACTGAAGAAGAATATTTAGATATTTTAGATACCTTACCAAAAGAAAATCAATATTTAGACGATAACGATCCTCAAAAATTCGTTGCCAAGATGGGTGCTGAGGCGTTAGAAGATTTGTTGAAACGTATTGATTTGGATCAATTGTCATACGATTTACGTCACCAAGCTGCTAACGAAACTTCTCAACAACGTAAAAATGAAGCGTTAAAACGCCTTCATGTGGTTGAGGCTTTCCGTAGTTCACGTGAAAATATCGAGAATCGTCCAGAATGGATGATTGTGAAAATCGTTCCAATCATTCCACCTGAATTACGTCCTTTAGTGCCTTTGGATGGTGGTCGTTTTGCGACTTCGGATTTGAATGACTTATATCGTCGTGTGATTATCCGTAACAACCGTCTAAAACGTTTGATCGAAATCAAGGCTCCTGAAGTAATCTTACGTAACGAAAAACGTATGCTTCAAGAAGCGGTAGACTCTTTGTTTGACAACTCACGTAAAGTGAACGCTGTTAAGACAGAAGGTAACCGTGCATTGAAGTCTTTATCTGATATTTTGAAAGGTAAACAAGGTCGTTTCCGTCAAAACTTGTTAGGTAAGCGTGTGGATTATTCGGCTCGTTCGGTAATTGTTGTAGGTCCTCACTTGAAATTACACGAGTGTGGTCTTCCTAAAGATATGGCTGCAGAACTTTACAAACCGTTTATCATTCGTAAGATGATCGAGCGTGGTATTGTAAAAACAGTAAAATCAGCTAAAAAAATCGTTGATCGTAAAGATCCTGTGGTATGGGATATCCTTGAAAATGTATTGAAAGGTCACCCTGTATTGCTAAACCGTGCACCTACGCTTCACCGTTTGGGTATTCAGGCTTTCCAACCTACATTAGTAGAGGGTAAAGCTATTCAATTACACCCATTAGTGTGTACAGCGTTCAACGCCGATTTTGACGGTGACCAGATGGCAGTCCACTTACCGCTTGGTAATGCTGCAGTTTTGGAAGCCCAAATCTTAATGTTAGGTGCGCACAATATCTTAAACCCTGCGAATGGTTCTCCAATCACAGTACCATCTCAAGACATGGTATTGGGTCTTTACTATATTACTAAAGGCCGTAGAACTGCTGGCGATCACATCGTAAGAGGTCAAGATATGACTTTCTATTCGGCTGAAGAGGTTATCATCGCTTTAAATGAGAAGCAAATTGACCTTCACGCTTGGATTAAAGTAAAAACAAAAGTTAGACAAAAAGATGGTAGCATCGTTGATACCTTATTAGAAACAACTGTAGGTCGTGTGATCTTCAACCAAGTTGTTCCTGACGAAATGGGATTTGTCAATGAATTGCTTACGAAAAAATCTTTGCGTAATATCATCGGTGAAATTGTGAAGACTACGGGTATGGCCCGTGCAGCACAGTTCTTGGATGATATGAAAGAATTGGGATATCAAACGGCCTTCAAAGGTGGTCTTTCGTTCAACTTGGAAGATTTGAACATTCCTGCTGCGAAAGCTGAATTGATTCAACAAGCAACTAACGAGGTTGAAGAAGTAATGAATAACTATAACATGGGTTTCATTACAAACAACGAACGTTACAACCAAATCATCGATATCTGGACGCGTATCAACAACAGATTGACGGCACACGTTATGGATATTCTTTCGAATGATAACCAAGGATTCAACTCAGTTTACATGATGTTGGATTCTGGAGCCCGTGGTTCGAAAGAGCAGATCCGTCAGTTATGTGGTATGCGTGGTTTGATGGCGAAACCTCAAAAATCAGGTACTTCTGGTGGTGAGATTATCGAAAACCCGATCTTGTCAAACTTTAAAGAAGGTTTGTCCGTATTGGAGTACTTTATCTCTACCCACGGTGCGCGTAAAGGTCTTGCCGATACGGCATTGAAAACAGCGGATGCGGGTTACTTGACACGTCGTTTACATGACGTAGCGCAAGATATGATCGTTGTGGAACAAGATTGTGGTGGTTTACGTGGTATTTATACAACAGCATTGAAAGATAATGATGATGTTGTTGAACCATTGTTCGATCGTATTTTGGGTCGTACACCATTGCATGATGTTCTTCATCCGGATACTGACGAATTGATCGTTTCTGCAAATGAAGATATCACTGAGGAAATTGCCGAAACTATCGAAAAAGCAGGTATCGAAGGAATTGAGATTCGTACGGTATTAACTTGTGAGTCTAAGCGTGGTGTTTGTGCTTGTTGTTACGGACGTAACTTGGCGTCAGGTAAGCGTGTTCAGTTAGGTGAAGCTGTGGGTGTTATCGCCGCTCAATCAATTGGTGAGCCAGGTACACAGTTGACACTTCGTACATTCCACGTGGGTGGTACGGCATCGAACATTGCTGCTGATTCAAGTATCATTTCTAAATACGATGGTAAAATCGAATTTGAAAACGTACGTACTGTTTCGCAAACAAACGATAATGGCACACATCAGGTAGTCTTAGGACGTTCTGGTGAGGTTAAGATCATTGATGCACATAATAAAATCGTATTCCAACAAAATATCCCTTATGGTTCACAGTTGTTCGTTGAGGATGGCGGTACAGTAGCTAAAGGCGATAAATTGGTCGAATGGGATCCATATAATGCAGTAATTATTTCTGAATTTGCTGGTAAAGTTGAATTTGACGCAATTATCGAAGGTGTTACCTTCCGTGAAGAGTCAGATGAGCAAACTGGTCACAAAGAGAAGGTAATTATTGAAACACGTGATAAAACGAAAAACCCATCCATCAAGATTCTTGATAAATCGGGAGAGGTTATTCGTACCTACAATATCCCGGTAGGCGCCCACGTTGCAGTTGCTAATGGTGTAACAGTGAAAGAAGGTGGTATCCTCGTTAAAATCCCTCGTTCTACAGGTAAAACGCGAGATATCACAGGTGGTCTACCACGTGTAACGGAGTTATTCGAAGCACGTAACCCTTCTAACCCTGCTGTAGTAACAGAAATCGACGGTGTGGTAACATTGGGTGGTGTGAAACGTGGTAACCGTGAGATGTCTATCGAGTCTCGTGATGGTCAAATCAAGAAATACTTGGTACCTCTTTCTAAACATATCCTTGTTCAGGATAATGACTTTGTGAAAGCTGGTATGCCATTATCAGATGGTTCGATCTCTCCTGCGGATATCTTGTCGATCAAAGGTCCATCAGCGGTGCAACATTACATTGTGAATGGTATCCAAGAGGTATACCGTCTGCAAGGTGTGAAGATCAACGATAAACACTTCGAGACGATCGTTCACCAAATGATGCAAAAAGTTAACATCGAAGATCCAGGAGATACTCGTTTCTTAGAAAAAGAAGCCGTTAACAAATGGGATTTCATGGAGGAAAATGATTCCTTGTTTGACAAGAAAGTTGTTGTTGATGCAGGAGACTCCAATAATTTACGTCCAGGACAGATTGTTTCTTTACGTAAGTTGAGAGAGGAAAACTCAAGCTTGAAACGTCGTGACTTAAAACTTGTTGAAGTTCGTGAAGCAATTCCGGCGACTTCAAGTCCATTGTTGCAAGGTATTACCAGAGCTTCATTGGGTACAAAATCGTTCATCTCTGCTGCCTCTTTCCAAGAGACTACAAAAGTGTTGAACGAGGCTGCTATCGCAGGTAAACGTGATAACTTATTAGGTTTGAAAGAAAACGTAATTGTTGGTCACTTGATCCCTTCTGGTACAGGTATCCGTCAATACAGCAATTTAATCGTGGGCTCTCGCGAGGAGTACGATCAATTGTTGGCTTCGAAAGAAGAAGATTAATCTATCATAGATTATTTTATATAGAAAGGTCCAGGCAATATGTCTGGACCTTTTTTGTTTCTATAGCGACTTTATATGGTATAGAAGAACGTCGTAAAATATATTTAGCTTGCTCTTTTAGCGGTGAAATTGTTTGTTAAGGGAAGGGGCGAACTGAAATTTATAGCAAGCAGCTTGGCCGTTTAATTGGTTAATTTTACCTGATAGGACGGTTTAAAGCATAGCTATCTTAAATGAATCGTTCAATGTTACAGTTAGTTAACTTTAATATTAAAAAATAATAAACAAAAGGCTTGGAAGTTTGTTAGTAAACTTCCTATCTTTGCACCACTCCGCAAGGGAGGGACGGTTACCTCGAAAGAGGGAATCATGAAAAAAGAAGGGTTTAAGAGAAGCCTGGCAGGATTTAAAATCCCGCCCGGTTTAAGTTTAAACGCGGAAATCGAAAAAAGGGAAAAGAAAAAAAAACTTCAAAAAGTTTTTGGAAGTTCAGAAAAGATTTCTACCTTTGCAGTCCCAACGGAAACGAAGGGAAAAACAAAACGATAAAGAGGGGCGCAATGCCTATCGGAATAAAGCAGATACGGAAGTTGAAGCGACAAAGTTCTTTAAGAAAACACAATCATGTAAGCGTGACGAGTAGACAAACGAAAGTCATGAACAAATTCAAGTAATTCGTTCAATTCGATCCAAGATCAGAGATATAAAAAAAGAATTCTGATTATGTAAATAGTTGGAATCAAAAACTTCATTTTACAATGGAGAGTTTGATCCTGGCTCAGGATGAACGCTAGCGGCAGGCCTAATACATGCAAGTCGGACGGGATCCATCGGAGAGCTTGCTCGAAGATGGTGAGAGTGGCGCACGGGTGCGTAACGCGTGAGCAACCTACCTCTATCAGGGGGATAGCCTCTCGAAAGAGAGATTAACACCGCATAATATAATTTCCCGGCATCGAGGAATTATTAAATATTTATAGGATAGAGATGGGCTCGCGTGACATTAGCTAGTTGGTAGGGTAACGGCTTACCAAGGCGACGATGTCTAGGGGCTCTGAGAGGAGAATCCCCCACACTGGTACTGAGACACGGACCAGACTCCTACGGGAGGCAGCAGTAAGGAATATTGGTCAATGGGCGGAAGCCTGAACCAGCCATGCCGCGTGCAGGAAGACTGCCCTATGGGTTGTAAACTGCTTTTGTCCAGGAATAAACCTCTTTACGAGTAGAGAGCTGAATGTACTGGAAGAATAAGGATCGGCTAACTCCGTGCCAGCAGCCGCGGTAATACGGAGGATCCGAGCGTTATCCGGATTTATTGGGTTTAAAGGGTGCGTAGGCGGCCTATTAAGTCAGGGGTGAAATACGGTGGCTCAACCATCGCAGTGCCTTTGATACTGATGGGCTTGAATCCATTTGAAGTGGGCGGAATAAGACAAGTAGCGGTGAAATGCATAGATATGTCTTAGAACTCCGATTGCGAAGGCAGCTCACTAAGCTGGTATTGACGCTGATGCACGAAAGCGTGGGGATCGAACAGGATTAGATACCCTGGTAGTCCACGCCCTAAACGATGATAACTCGATGTTGGCGATAGACAGCCAGCGTCCCAGCGAAAGCGTTAAGTTATCCACCTGGGGAGTACGCCCGCAAGGGTGAAACTCAAAGGAATTGACGGGGGCCCGCACAAGCGGAGGAGCATGTGGTTTAATTCGATGATACGCGAGGAACCTTACCCGGGCTTGAAAGTTAGTGAAGAGTGCAGAGACGCACTCGTCCTTCGGGACACGAAACTAGGTGCTGCATGGCTGTCGTCAGCTCGTGCCGTGAGGTGTTGGGTTAAGTCCCGCAACGAGCGCAACCCCTATGTTTAGTTGCCAGCATGTAATGGTGGGGACTCTAAACAGACTGCCTGTGCAAACAGAGAGGAAGGTGGGGACGACGTCAAGTCATCATGGCCCTTACGTCCGGGGCTACACACGTGCTACAATGGATGGTACAGCGGGCAGCTACATAGCAATATGATGCTAATCTCTAAAAGCCATTCACAGTTCGGATTGGGGTCTGCAACTCGACCCCATGAAGTTGGATTCGCTAGTAATCGCGTATCAGCAATGACGCGGTGAATACGTTCCCGGGCCTTGTACACACCGCCCGTCAAGCCATGAAAGTTGGGGGTACCTAAAGCATGTTACCGAAAGGAGCGTGTTAGGGTAAAACCGATAATTGGGGCTAAGTCGTAACAAGGTAGCCGTACCGGAAGGTGCGGCTGGAATACCTCCTTTCTAGAGTATCGAAGATCGGTGCTCGTCACGTTACATATGATTGCAAGAAGAAAAAACATCAGAAGAAAGTGCCCGCCCCGAAAGGAGCAGGACCGAGAGAAAGAGATGAACAAGATAAGCTAGTCCCGTAGCTCAGTTGGTTAGAGCACTACACTGATAATGTAGGGGTCAGCAGTTCAAATCTGCTCGGGACTACGAAAACGATTGGGGAATTAGCTCAGCTGGCTAGAGCACCTGCCTTGCACGCAGGGGGTCAACGGTTCGAATCCGTTATTCTCCACATCACCGGTGAAGTATAAAAGATATACTTCAGGATACCGGAAAAAGAGTTCTTTGACATATTGAAAGAGAAAAAAAATTACAAGAGAAGACAACAGTATAGAGACAATACGTGTATGTGTTCGATGTAAAGAGGAGACCCTCGGTCAAGGCCGAACGAATCTTTACGTAGCATACGGGTATATATATCAAAAGCAGCCGCATAGTAGCAAAAGGCTATGCCGGTGAAGAAAGTAAATAAGGGCACACGGGGGATGCCTAGGCTCTCAGAGGCGAAGAAGGACGTGATAAGCTGCGATAAGCTTTGGGGATTGGCAAATGCGACTTGATCCAGAGATTTCCGAATGGGGCAACCTGACTATTTGAAGAATAGTCGTATAAAACGCGAACGCGCTGAACTGAAACATCTAAGTAGGCGTAGGAGAAGAAAATAACAATGATTTCCCAAGTAGTGGCGAGCGAACGGGAAAGAGCCCAAACCGATCATGTTACGGCATGGTCGGGGTTGTAGGACCACGAGATTGTACAGCGCTATGAACTGGAAGCAGGTGGGAAACTGCGCGACAAGGGTGAGAGCCCCGTACAGGTAAAGAATGTTGACATAGTGGTATCCTGAGTACCGCGGGACCGGAGAAATCCTGTGGGAATCCACCAGCACCATCTGGTAAGGCTAAATACTCCTGAGAGACCGATAGTGAACCAGTACCGTGAGGGAAAGGTGAAAAGAACCCCGAACAGGGGAGTGAAAAGAACCTGAAACCGTGTGCTTACAAGCGGTTGGAGCAGGCAGGTCCTGTGACAGCGTGCCTTTTGCATAATGAGCCTACGAGTTACTCTTGTCTGGCAAGGTTAAGTCCTTCAGGGACGCAGCCGAAGCGAAAGCGAGTCTTAATAGGGCGCATAGTCAGATGAGGTAGACGCGAAACCTTGTGATCTACCCTTGGGCAGGTTGAAGTTGCAGTAACATGTAATGGAGGACCGAACCGATAAACGTTGAAAAGTTTCCGGATGACCTGAGGGTAGGGGTGAAAGGCCAATCAAACTGGGAAATAGCTCGTACTCCCCGAAATGTTTTTAGGAACAGCGTCGGCGTAGAGTTTGATAGAGGTAGAGCTACCGATTGGGTGCGGGGGAGTCAAATCCTACCAAATCCAGACGAACTCCGAATGCTATCAAATATAGCCGGCAGTGAGGCTTTGGGTGCTAAGGTCCAAGGCCGAGAGGGAAAGAACCCAGACCATCAGCTAAGGTCCCCAAATTCGTTCTAAGTTGAACTAACGAGGTCCGGTTGCCCAGACAGCTAGGATGTTGGCTTGGAAGCAGCCATTCATTTAAAGAGTGCGTAACAGCTCACTAGTCGAGCGGCCGGGCGTGGATAATAAACGGGCATCAAGAACGGTACCGAAGCTATGGATTTGTACTGAAAGATGTGCATCTGGTAGGGGAGCATTCCATCGCCGGGGAAGCAGTTTGGCAATGAACTGTGGAGGTTATGGAAAAGCAAATGTAGGCATAAGTAACGATAAGGCGGGTGAGAAACCCGCCCACCGAAAGACCAAGGTTTCCTGATCAACGTTAATCGGATCAGGGTCAGTCGGGACCTAAGGCGCACCCGAAGGGGGCAAGCCGATGGACAACTGGTTAATATTCCAGTACTCTTCATAACTGCGATGTGGTGACGGAGTAGTGACACTGCCGCGAACTGACGGAATAGTTCGTTGAAAGGCGTAGGTATAGGGACGGTAGGCAAATCCGCCGACCCTGCTGAACCCCAATAGTACAGCAAAGCTCCGGTGGCGCTGATAGAGCAGGTAAACAGACTTCCAAGAAAACCCGCTAAGCTTCAGGTTATGAAGACCCGTACCGCAAACCGACACAGGTGGTCGAGGAGAGAATCCTAAGGTGCTCGAGTGAGTCATGGCTAAGGAACTCGGCAAAATGGCCCTGTAACTTCGGGAGAAGGGGCGCTGTCTCGTAAGAGCAGCCGCAGTGAAAAGGCCCAGGCGACTGTTTAACAAAAACATATGGCTTTGCAAAATCGCAAGATGAAGTATAAGGCCTGACACCTGCCCGGTGCTGGAAGGTTAAGAGGGGATGTCATCGCAAGAGAAGCATTGAATCGAAGCCCCAGTAAACGGCGGCCGTAACTATAACGGTCCTAAGGTAGCGAAATTCCTTGTCGGGTAAGTTCCGACCTGCACGAATGGTGTAACGATCTGGGCGCTGTCTCAGCCATGAGCTCGGTGAAATTGTGGTATCGGTGAAGACGCCGATTACCCGCAACGGGACGGAAAGACCCCATGCACCTTCACTATAGCTTAACATTGAGATTGGGTACAGGATGTGTAGGATAGGCGGGAGATGTTGAAGTGGCTTCGCCAGGAGTCATGGAATCAACCTTGAAATACCGCCCTTTCTGTATTCGGTTTCTAACTCGGCAATGCCGAGGACATTGTTTGGTGGGTAGTTTGACTGGGGTGGTCGCCTCCAAAAAGGTAACGGAGGCTTTCAAAGGTAAGCTCAGTACGCTTGGTAACCGTACGTGGAGTGCAATGGCATAAGCTTGCTTGACTGTGAGACCGACAAGTCGAACAGGGTCGAAAGACGGACATAGTGATCCGGTGGTTCTGTATGGAAGGGCCATCGCTCAAAGGATAAAAGGTACGCTGGGGATAACAGGCTGATCTCCCCCAAGAGCTCATATCGACGGGGAGGTTTGGCACCTCGATGTCGGCTCGTCACATCCTGGGGCTGGAGAAGGTCCCAAGGGTTGGGCTGTTCGCCCATTAAAGTGGCACGCGAGCTGGGTTCAGAACGTCGCGAGACAGTTCGGTCCCTATCTGTTGTGGGCGTTGGAAGTTTGAGTGGATCTGACCTTAGTACGAGAGGACCGGGTTGGACAGACCTCTGGTGAACCTGTTATGCCGCCAGGTGTACGGCAGGGTAGCTACGTCTGGAATAGATAAGCGCTGAAAGCATCTAAGTGCGAAACTAGCCACGAGATGAGACTTCCTTATAGGGTCGTAGAAGATGACTACGTTGATAGGCCATAGGTGTAAAGGTTGAGAGACCAAAGCCAAGTGGTACTAATAGCCCGAAGCTTTCTCAAGCAGACAGACACTGTTGTCTTCCTCTTTAATTTTTAAGAAACAAACAGGAAACGAACCTCTTTCAATAGCTATGTCAGTTGGCATGAATCACATGATAAGAATATCATAGATCATCCAATAAAGATTTTTAGGTGCCTATATCGGCGGTGTCTACCTCTTCCCATTCCGAACAGAGCAGTCAAGCCCGCCAGAGCCGATGGTATTGCCGTAACAGGTGGGAGAGTAGGTCGGTGCCTTTTTTTACACGGAAGCCCTTGCTGGAAACAGTCAAGGGCTTCTTTCGTTTAGATACTTCCGTATTTCCCTGTACAGGCTATGGCAAATCCTCCGCCTATCGGTTATCGCAGCACAGGACCGTCGGTGAGCCGGTCCATCGGCAGCTGTTCCGCAAACGGTAGCAGTCCTGCAGCCTGCACTGACCGTGTCAAATCCTATTACTTTTTACCTGTATCCTATAGCTGCATATCGGCAAGTACAACAAGGGCTACTCCTGCTACTAGCCTTGTCAAGCTATATTGTTTTTCGTCTGTATCGTATTGCTGCATATCAATTGGCCTTGCAGTAGCTACTTGTAATACTATATATGCGATCCGACTGTTGGGAAGTATATAGGTAGTGGTTACAGATATAGCTATCAGAATTACATGTTATACAGCTATTTTCCACTATTATTAAGCTTTATGGGCAAATATCCCTGTCTCAGCTGTGCTGTCTCGATAACTTACAGATGGGAGAAAATCTCCCTTTCTAGGTATATCATTCGTATTTTTACGAGATATTATCTAATTTAGTTGTTATTACATTATATGATGATAAAAGTAAAACAGGTATTGGTTTTTGGTTTTTTAATCGTATTCTTTTTGAAGAATAATCGATTAAATGCGCAAAATAAATCTTTAGATGATGGTGTGCTACGAATATTGGCCATCGGTAATAGTTTCTCGGAAGATGCTATTGAACAGAATTTATATGAATTGGCGAAAGCCGGGAAGAAAAAGATAGTGATCGGCAATCTCTATATTGGGGGAGCTCCTCTAAGTTTACATGTAAGTAACGCAAAAGAAGATAAGCCGGCTTATCGCTACCGCAAAATAAATCTTGACGGGCAAATGTCCGAGAAAACAAATGAGCGCTTATCTGAAGCGCTTATCGATGAGGCTTGGGATTATATTAGCTTTCAGCAAGCAAGTCCGCTATCAGGAGATTATGATTCGTATGCGAAGGACCTGCCGCCTTTATATGATTATGTAACAAAACATATTCTATTTCCTGAAACTAAGTATATATTGCATCAAACTTGGGCATATCAGAACGGTTCATCGCATGAAGGTTTTGTTCGTTATAACCGTAACCAAGATAGTATGTATAGCGCTATTGCCAATACTTCGCAAGAGGTGTTTAACTGGGGTAATTTCGATCTGTTGATTCCTTCGGGTACAGCTGTTCAGAATGCACGTTCGAGTTTTGTGGGGGATAATTTTACACGTGATGGTTATCACCTAAATCTGAACTATGGACGTTTCGTTGCTGCCTGTACCTGGTATGAGGCGTTATTCCATGAAAATGTACTGAACAATACATTTTTACCGCTAAAGGTAACCTATGTAGAGGGAGAAATTGCGCGAGCAGCAGCACATAAGGCAGTGGAATTCCCCTATGCTGTTACCGTATTAAAAGATTTTCAATTAATGAATTAGTATTTATATATCAAAAAGAGCTATTTGATCGAATTGGATCACGAAACAAAAAATACCAAACGTATTCTAGAACGGATACCGGACGATAAATTGGATCGGCGTCCACACGAAAAATTGATGAGTTTGGGCGAATTTCGCCGAACCGGATTGGTTTAATGAATGGGTACTTAAAGCTGGGGAACATGAGATTGCCCGTTTGCCACGAGCGGGAGCGATACGTTTTATTGTCAATAATCATATCGTTCATCATCGTGGTCAGTTGACTGTTTATTTGCGATTATTGGATATTGCTGTACCAGGCTTATATGGACCATCGGCAGACGAAGCAATGTCTAGTTAATGTTGTCATCTAATTATTAGGTATAAAAAAAAGGGAATCAAATTTGATTCCCTTTTTTTATATGCTCGATGGTCTAATTATTTAGCCAATTCTTCTGCGATTGCTTTTCCAATTTCAGCTGGAGATTCAACAACACGAATACCACACTCACGCATGATTTTCATTTTTGCAGCAGCAGTGTCATCTGCACCACCTACAATTGCACCAGCGTGTCCCATACGACGTCCTGGAGGCGCTGTTTGACCTGCGATAAATCCAACAACAGGTTTAGTACCGTGTTCTTTGATCCAACGAGCAGCTTCAGCTTCCATTCCACCACCAATTTCACCGATCATGATGATCGCTTCAGTTTCAGGGTCATTCATTAATAATTCAACAGCTTCTTTGGTTGTTGTACCAATGATAGGGTCACCACCAATTCCGATTGCTGTTGTGATACCTAATCCTGCTTTTACAGTTTGATCTACGGCTTCGTAAGTTAAAGTTCCTGATTTAGAAACAACACCTACATTACCTTTTTTGAAGATAAATCCTGGCATGATACCGATTTTAGCTTCGCCTGCAGTGATGATACCTGGGCAGTTAGGACCGATCAAACGAGAGTTTTTGTCGCTCAAGTAAGATTTTACTTGGATCATATCTTTTGTTGGGATACCTTCTGTAATACAAACAATCACTTCGATACCAGCAGCGGCAGCTTCCATGATCGCATCTGCAGCAAATGCTGGAGGTACAAAAATAATAGAAACATTAGCTCCTGTAGTGTCAACTGCATCTTGCACAGTATTGAATACAGGACGGTCTAAGTGTTGTTGACCACCTTTACCAGGAGTAACACCACCAACTACATTTGTTCCGTACTCAATCATTTGAGTAGCATGGTAAGTACCTTCGTTGCCAGTGAAACCTTGAACGATTACTTTTGAATCTTTATTAACTAATACACTCATTTCTTCTTTAAATTTTGCACACAAATCTACTATTTTGCTTTCTAAAATGGAAGCAATGTGAATAGGAATGTGACCTTTATTGATAAATTTTTAATTGAAATTGCGTTTTTGGATAAAATCCCAAAGAATAATGCCAATTGCGACAGATACATTTAAGGAATGTTTGGTTCCGTATTGGGGGATTTCGATGCAGGTATCAATTTTTTCCATGACATCTTCATCTACTCCATTGACCTCATTTCCAAAAATCAATGCATACTTTTTGTCATTTTCTGGTTCAAACTGATGTAACATAACACTATCATCTGCTTGCTCGATGGCAATAATGACATAACCTTCTGACCGAAGCTGATCAACAACAGCTGTGGTATCTTTGTGGTATTCCCAAGCAACTGATTGAGTAGCCCCGAGGGCGGTCTTTTCGATTTCGCGATGGGGAGGTGTGCCCGTAATGCCACACAAGTATATTTTTTCAATAGCAAATCCGTCTGCAGTACGGAAGGCCGAGCCTACATTATGCATGCTCCGTACATTGTCCATAACGATTGTGATAGGAGTTTTTTCTTGTTTTTTAAACGATTCAACATCTGTACGTTGAAGTTCATCCATCGATAATTTTTGCATGTCGCAAATATACTAAACCTAAAAAATAAAATAGATTTTGAATATTGAAAATAAGGTGTTATTTTTGCAGTCCGAATTACAAGAAAAAATTGAATAAAAATTAGCTAAAAAAAATGGCAAATCATAAATCAGCGATCAAAAGAATTAGAGCAAACGCTACTAAACGTTTAAGAAACCGTTACCAAGCAAAAACTACACGTAACGCAATCAAAAAATTACGTCACACTACTTCTGCAGAAGAAGCAAAAACATTGTTACCACGCGTAATTTCTATGCTTGATCGTTTGGCAAAGAAAAATGTGATCCACAAGAAAAAAGCTTCTAACAACAAATCTAAGTTAACAAAATTTGTTAACGGTTTAGCGTAAGCTTTTCGTATAGATATAGAGGGGTACAGCTCGCTGTATCCCTTTTCTTTATGTTATATACTTTGGATTTCTCTTTCCAAGCGAATGGTAAATAAAAAAGCATCGATATTCGATGCTTTTTTATTTTAAAACTGACTTGGAGTGTTTTTTATTGTTGCAAATTTGGAAGTAGCTCCGCGATGACCTTTTTCAATTTGTTGGGATCTTTCATGTAAGGTTCTAAATCGTAAAGTTCCACTTTTTTAAAGTCAATGGGATGACTCTCACTCTGCAGTGAAATAGTCCCCTTACTTAAAAGCTGACCATCCTTTTTCACTTTAGGATCGAAACCACTTACATTACCGCCTCCAATTTGCGGTTTATTATACTGTAATACGACCTTGTTTTCAAGGATATGTTGCACAAGTGAGTCTCCCAATACCAAGAAATCAGCAGTTACCCATTGATCTCCAGCATAGGTTTTTGATGTTGAGCTGATGCAATGTGGTGTAAATAGCTTATTGTCGATCACAACGTTTGTGCCTGGTGTACAAAGGTTACTTGTGGTCCGTTCGTCCTTGCCATTTCCACCCAGCAGTTGCCCTTCGATCGATATTGGAAAGTCTTGATCCACACCCATGGTATTAGGATCCTGTCCATGTAGCATGGCTCCGCTATTACGCCAGGCCCAACCTTCTCCACCATTTACCTGTTCACCAACAAATCTGTAAGTGACGCGCAATAAATAAGCTGAGAATTCTTTATTGTAGAATAGATGGCCATACTGAAAATTAAAATTATCATAACCATCATATCTTACTTTGAGTAAACCGTCTTCTACACGAAATGTATTTTTATAATTATCCCCAACTTTGTGGTTTCTGATTTTTGGGGTCCAGTTCTTCAAATCTTTCCCATTAAATAACTGAATGGGTTTGGGTTTTTTATCTTGAGATTTGGCAAATAAAGAAGTGCTGAGCAATAAAATTCCAGCACTATAAATGATATGTTTGAATTTCATCCTGAATTAGGTTTATTGACCTAAATTAGGTAAACATTTTTAAATAAGCAATTCTTTTTGTTTGACATATTCGCTTGGACGGATACCGACGACCTTATTGAATGTGTTACTAAAGGTGGGGAGACTATTGTATCCAACTTTGAGTGCAACTTCATTTACACTTAGTTTTTCGTCTAAAAGGAGCTTAAGAGCAGTCAGCATTCTGAGAATCGTGTAGTACTGGATAAAAGACATATTTAATTCTTTTTGAAATAGTCTGGCTAATGTACGTTCACTAATGTTAAATAATCCGGCAAGTTTTTTAAAGCTGACATTTTCCTCTATATTCTCTTCGAGGTAAGTAACGATATCCTTTAATTTCTGATGATTAGGATAGGGCAAGGCCAATGGAAGCTCATGCAGCGATAATTCCGGCAAGATAAGTTTAAATGCAGTAGCAATACTATATTTAGGTTCTTCGACCGGAAAGATATTGCCATTCCAGCGGTTGGTAAACATAATCAGCTCTATCAAAAGATCATTTACTGGATAGATTCCCATTTTGCTATAGAAGGGTGCGTCATTATTGGTTTTGGGAAAGTACAAATTACGCATAACGACCTCCGGTGTACTTGGATGAATACTATGTTTTATGCCAGCGGGAATCCACAAATAATGTCGGGCAGGTAGAAAATATGATTTTTCCTCTGTCTTAACAAATACGACACCGCCTTCTGTATATAAAAATTGGTCCTTATCGTGGCAATGTTCGGAAATATGATTCTCTGCAATAATAGCGTGGTGACAGTAAATGCTATCTTCAAATGAGTCTACTTCCGTCATATAATAACGGTTGACATATTTAGCATCTGTCGTTATATCTTGTGTATTCATTTTAACCTATAATACTATGTCACAAAGGTAAGACTTTTTTACTAGACCCCACCTTTACTTCTTGAAAGTGAGTGTATGCTTACGTTAAAATGGCAATTAATCGACGAGAGAGTTAGTCTTTACTTACTTTAGTTTTGCCTTTGTTATTGTAAGTTATTTGTTATCAGTGTGATATATATTATCGATCAGTGTGATATAAAATATTTTTTTATTATGATTTGTTGTATATTTTTGATTTATAGCGAGTTGTGTCTTTTTAGTCTCGTTTGGATAATTTTGTGTCGAATGGTAATAAATATGCAGTTTAAAAAAATGCTAAAATTGTTTGGTTAAGAGGTGGGAAAATATAACAAAGAACTTTACAAATAAGGGAAATATATAGGTTTCAATTTCTTAAGTTTACAATAATGGAATAAAATCAAACTATAACAATATGGCTTACGAAAGAATAAAAGTTCAAAGCTTACATGATAAAGTGATTACAGCGGAAGAAGCTGCTAAGCTATTTCAAAACGGAATGGTCGTTGGATCGAGTGGTTTTACTAAGGCTGGAGACAGTAAGGTTGTGTTACCAGCCTTGGCTGAACGTGCAAAAGTGGATCCATTGAAAATAACCCTGATTACTGGGGCTTCGTTGGGACATGGAACAGACGGTAAATTGGCGGAAGCGGGGGCACTATCCAAGCGGATGCCTTTTCAGGTAGATCGTATTTTACGTAATAAAATTAATGCCGGGGATGTGCTGTTTATTGATCAGCATCTAAGCGAAACAGCCGAATTGCTGCACAATAAGAATTTGCCTCAGGTGGATATTGCTGTTTTGGAAGTAGCAGCAATAGAATCAGACGGAAGTATTGTTCCAACGACTTCTGTGGGAAATTCGGCTACTTTTGCTGCATTGGCTAAGCAGGTTATTTTGGAGGTCAATACTGCGATACCGATGACGATTAAAGGGATACATGATATTTACCAAGCAGAAGATTACCCTCGCCGTAATGTTATTCCGATTGTAGCACCTGAAAATAAAATTGGGCGTAAAACTATTCCTTTGGACGCAAGCAAGGTGGTGGGAATTGTGTTTACGAATGAGCTTGATAGCCCAGCCGATATTGCTGAACCGGATACCAAAACTACAGCGATAGCGAAGCATATTTTACAGTTTTTCGAAAATGAAGTAGAGCTAGGTCATTTGTCAGAAAGCTTGATGCCCCTCCAAGCGGGTATTGGAAAAGTAGCTAACGCTGTTCTAACTGGATTTATACATAGTAAGTTCCGTAATCTAACGATGTTTTCTGAAGTGTTGCAAGATAGTACCTTTGACCTTATCGATGCTGGAAAACTGGATTTTGCTTCTGCTTCTTCAATTACTGTTTCGGAAGAGTGTTATTCAAGAGTGTTCGATCATTTGGATCGATACCGCGATAAAATTGTATTGCGCCCACAGAACATTTCCAATACACCTGGACTGATCAAACGTTTGGGAATTATAGCAATTAATACAGCCATAGAGTTTGATATTTATGGAAACGTAAATTCTACCCATACTTCGGGAACAAATATCATGAATGGTATCGGTGGATCGGGTGACTTTGCACGTAATGCTTATTTGAGCATCTTTGTTACACAGGCAGCCTCTAAAGGGGATGCAATTTCTCATATTGTTCCTATGGTTTCTCACGTAGATCATACCGAACATGATGTCGATATTTTGGTAACAGATTATGGTTTGGCAGATTTGCGTGGTTTAGCGCCTCGTGAGCGAGCGAAAGTAATTATTGAGAACTGCGTACATCCCGATTATAGGGAGCAGCTATCAGACTATTATAACCGCGCTTGTGAAAGGGGAGGGCATACACCACATTTGTTAGAAGAGGCTTTTAGCTGGCATATTAATCTTCGTGAAAAAGGAACAATGAAAAAAGATCACTAACCGAGGGCGCGCGGTTACATATAGATTAAATGTATAAAGAAAGGCGAGGTTTAATGGTAGACTTCGCCTTTCTTGATGTATAACTATCACAAAGAAAATCACGTATTCATTTTATTGGCACGTTCGCCGATGATATCACAGACGTACCATTGATTGCCCATGGTTATATAGGTGCAGGCTTTATGGATGGATTCATAACTTCCCATTTCTGTTGTGGCAATGAGACGATCTGTCAAGTGTAACTGCTCGGCCTCAGGAACGAATAGCATAATTTCCCTGGCCGCAAACTCCAGAAGTGGAAATCGAACTTTCTTTTTCAGTAAACACTCTTGTGAGCTTAATATACGGCATTCAATACCGGATTGCTGTCCTTGCTGTTTCGCAGCTGCGACAATTTCTCGGATCTGTACTTTACTGGTAATTTGGTCCATAGCGCTGCTCGAATCCCTATTCTTGATCTTTATAAATATTCCAATAATTAAAGTCTGTCATTGGGGCATCCGTAATTCCAATAGCTCGACCCATTGTAACGATTTGTCCCCTATGATATGTTCCGTGGAGGATCAGCTGTTGTATGTATTCATACTTCGTGAAATCGCATTGAAACCATGGTGATTCCACTTTGATATTTTTTTCAAGATCTAACTCCGATAGCTTGTTTATATAATCCACAAGTTGGACTGAACTTCTTCTTAGCGCTTCAAATATTTCTTCTTTTGTGGTTCGCTTTTTTTCAAAATCGAAATCATTGCTTTCTGAAATGTGGCTCCACCAATATTCCTGTGTCTGCAAGATGTGGTTTAAGGTTTTCAAAATGGTCGGGAAGCTTGAAGGTACCTCCTGGTTAAGTTGGTCGTCCGATTTATCAGCCAGCCAATTGATGTATTTATTGACAACCCAGTCGTTATACTCGGCACTTTTTGTGATTAAGGTCTTTAAACTCATAATTTCAATCTATAGTATGGTTTTTAATGAAATATTTACTAAATATAAATCCTTTTTGGAAAGAATTTATATTAAATTTCATAGCAGATAGACTGTTTGATAAGCTGCTTTGGAAGTTTTCATTTTTGTAAAATTGAGGCAGGTATAGCCCTGTACGCTAAGCGTAACTTCTTTGCAATAAATAAAAAGTGTTGTTCATATTTTTTATATTTATTTTGCAATAGCAGAATGGTTTAGCATTTGTCGAATGCGCAAGATACCAATAGAAGATTTGACAGCCGCTTGAGCTTGTTGGATTAACCAATTATAATAAATATGATAAAAGCAACGCATTGTATTCTTTCTCTACTAGCCATGTTGTTTATGAACATGGGGAACGCCCAAGTTAATAATTTACAGGAATCCAAAAAGGATTTTGATGAACGGATGCATTGGTTTAGGGAAGCAAAATATGGAATGTTTATTCATTTTGGGCTTTATAGTCAACTTGGAGGGATATATAAAGGGAATTCAACCAAAGGATATGCCGAGTGGATACAATCGGAAATGAATATTCCGAAGGCAGCCTATTCGGAGCTGATTAACACATGGAACCCCAAGGACTTTAATGCAGATCGTATTGTTCAATTGGCTAAAGATGCCGGAATGAAGTATATTGTCCTGACGACCAAACACCATGAGGGGTTTTGTCTGTGGGATTCCCCCTACACAGATTATGATATAGCTTCGACGCCAATGAAAGGAAGAGATCTCGTGCGGGAGTTGTCCACAGCTTGTAAGAAAGCTGGGATCAGATTTGGTACCTACTACAGTATTATCGATTGGCATCACGATTCGCAATATGTCGATCCTAATGGTAAAGGCGATTGGGGCCAGATCCTCATCAAGCCAGAACAGAAAGCTGCTTATATTCAATACATGAAAAATCAATTGAAAGAATTGGTTGTAAAGTATGATACCGACATCCTTTGGTTTGATGGGGATTGGGTGAACTGGTGGGATATGGCCGCAGGAGAAGATCTTTATCAATATCTACGCAAATTGAAGCCCTCTCTTATCATTAATAACCGCGTAGCAAAGCGTGATCAATTTAAGCGAGATTTTGGAACGCCTGAACAAGAACATCCTGGAGCGTTACTGGATTACGATTGGGAAGCCTGCTATACCCTTAACAATTCTTGGGGATATAAAAAATCAGATAATAATTGGAAATCTCCCACAGAAGTAAATACTAAGCTACGAGAGATAAATGAAAAAGGTGGAAATTTGCTGCTCAATATTGGACCTGATGCTAACGGAAACGTGCCGGTTGCTAGTAAAGAAATTTTGTTGAAAGCAGCCGCAGAGCGCAAAAAGAACTAATCTAAGCAATATTCGCTGTTTATTTACTCATGGCAAATGTTTTGGAAAAAAGAGTGTTATTTAATCTTACTTATCAACAAATATGAAAACAAAGATCATTTTAGTTATGGTTTTGGTAACCATGCTGTTGGGGTTCCAGTGCAATGTAAAAGCAGATCCACCTTTTCATAAAAAAGGGATGATCAAGGTATCGATCTTTTATCGTAATGGCCCTGGAAAGACATTTGATTGGAATTATTATCTCCCTAAACATATTGCGCTTGTCAAAAAAGTTTACGGTAAAGCACTGAAAGGCGTAACCATTGATAAAGGACTTTCGGGACGTAGCTCAGCAGAAGGTCCGATCTATTTGGCCATTTGCCATTTGTATTTTGATTCTGTTGCGGCCTATCAGGATCCTTTAAAAGAAAATGGGAAAAAGTTTGCCGAAGATTTTCCAAAGTACACGAATATTACGCCAGAGGTACAGATCAGTGAAGTGATTCAATAGACCATTCGCTAATTAGGCGAAATACCATTGTTTTGTGAAATATAAACCTGATCGAATGAAACACGAACTGAAAAAGTCGTTTGTGCATAGCAAACGACTTTATTTTTATGGACTTATAGACCTAACTATATAGCAGGTTTATAGTCGATGTAATCTAGCTAAAACTATATGAACGATTAAAATTATGAAGATATCTTGTATGCTATTTCCTAAATTATTATTTATTGGCCTTACCGGTGTCACTTCGCTTAGTGTGCATGGGCAACAGGCTGGCTCGGTCAAACGTATTTATATCAGTACAAAAGGAAGTGATAGAAACCAAGGAACTATGGCCAGTCCCTATGCCACAGCTGAAGCCGCATTGCGATCGGTAGAAAAACAGAAGCAAGGGAAAAATACACCAGGCATCGAAATCATCTTTATGGCAGGCACCTACCAGCTGGATAAACCGATTGAATTGTCTGCTGGGATATCGGGTACAAGAAGGCAACCCTTGCGGATTAAAGCTGAGGATGGAGCACAAGTTACGCTGAGTGGTGCCAAATCGCTTAACCTCAAATGGAAACAGGGCGATCATGGTATTTGGGAGGCTAAAGTCCCAAGAGGAGTAAACTTCCAAAGTCTATACGCTAATGATAAGCATCTTGTCCGGGCACGTTATCCAAACTACGATCCCACAGTCTTGCCATTTCAAGGCTATGCTGCAGATGCATTAAGTCCCGAACGTGTCGCAACCTGGAAAAACCCTAAGGGGGGAATTGTACATGCTTTGCATGCTGGTCGCTGGGGAGGATTCCATTATAAGATTACCGGAAAAGATGGCTTATCAACAGTTACACTTGAAGGTGGACAGCAAAATAATCGTCCCAGCAAAATGCACGAGACCTATCGCTTTGTAGAAAATATCTTTGAAGAACTCGATACCTTTCAGGAGTGGTATTTGGATGAGGAGAAGGCACTCTTATATTATATGCCTGCTAAAGGAGTTGATCCCAACCAGCTGAAGTTTGTAGCACCACAATTGGAAAATTTAATCTATCTTTCAGGTTCATCTTCCAGACCAGTGCATGATATTGAGGTTAGTGGCCTTCGCTTCATGTATACTGCTCCTACCTTTATGAAAACAAGCGAACCTCTCTTACGTAGTGATTGGACGATCTATCGACAGGGAGCCGTAAAGATTGAAGGTGCGGAAAACTGTATCTTCCGCGCGAATGATTTTATCGCTTTGGGCGGCAATGCAATATTTATTAATAATTATAACCGCGGCGTCAAAATCGAAGGAAACCGGATTGAACAGATCGGCGCCGGAGCAATCAATTTTGTAGGAGATCCAGCAGCAGTACGCTCACCGGAATTTCGATATGAAAAATTTGTTCCGTTTGACCAAATGGATACCATCAAAGGGCCAAAAACCGATAATTATCCTATGGACTGTGAGGCGAGTGACAATCTGATTCATAACATTGGATTGATCGAAAAACAAGTAGCAGGTGTACAGGTCTCTATGGCTGAATCTTTACGAATTTTGCATAATACCATTTACAATGTGCCGCGAGCAGGTATTAATGTAGGTGATGGTACCTGGGGCGGTCATGAGATAGCTTACAATGATGTTTTTAATACAGTCCTGGAAACCAGCGATCATGGAGCCTTCAACTCATGGGGGCGCGACCGATTTTGGCATCCTAATCGAAAGGAGATGGATGAACTGACGGGGAAACATCCCAATTTAATATTGCTGGATGCAGTCAAAACAACTAAAATCCATGATAATAGATTTCGCTGTGATCACGGTTGGGATATTGATTTGGACGACGGATCTTCCAACTATGAAATTTACAACAATCTTTGTTTAAGTGGGGGACTAAAACTAAGGGAAGGATTTTATCGCAAAGTGTATAACAATGTGATGATCAACAATGGTTTTCATCCACATGTCTGGTTTCAAAATAGTCACGATGTATTCCGTAATAATATTGTGATGGAGTCCCATCAGGATATACAGGTCAAGTATTGGGGGGAAGAGGTAGACCATAATATCTACGGAAGGAAGGATGACCTAGACAAAGATCGGGCGAAAGGCATAGAAAAACATGGTCGTGTTATTCAATTGAACTTTACGAATCCTGCACATGGCGATTTCCGATTGAAGAACTGGAAAGATCAGGATTTTAAAAATTTTGACATGCTGCATTTCGGGGTTATGAGTAAAAGACTTAAAACTCATGCCGCTAGTCCTGAAATACCTCAATTGATCCAATCCGAAGCAAAGGAACAGGGGAGCAGATTGGCCTGGAAGTCGGGCTTATTTAAATCAGTGGAAACTTTGGGAGAGCAGTCGGCTGCGGGCCTACCCTCGATAAACGGCGTGCTGCTACTTCAGTTGGATGAAAAAGGCAATCTTTATAAAAGCGGTTTGCGTGTCGGTGATGTTGTGCTGAATTACCAGGGCGAGAAAATAAATCACTTAATAGACTTGCAACAAGCGATAAAAAAGCATGTACACGCAGACCAGCCGAAGGTGTTAATTTTTAGAAACCAACAGCAGCAGGAATTAGCGCTGCAGCTGTAGCAAATAGTTTTTATTTCCATTAGACTATTGAGCATCTTGGTCGTCATTATAACAGTGTGTAATCATTTAATGGAGGAGACACATGATATTAAATTCTTATTCGTATTAATTGATGTATAAGGCTGTACAGCACCCATGTGCTGGCAGCCTTATTGATTTAACTGTGCAATGGATTTAACCACAGCTGATCGCCGAACGATGAGCGAGGAAGTGAAGGTACAACACCGGTTATGACAATGAGGGGAGTCTTTGTGGGTATGGGATGGTTGAAACAAGTTTCTTAAACTGGTTTAAGTTTGGACTGTTTTTGTTCTCTTAAATTTGATTTATATCGTTTATACCATATTTATATAATTTATACCATGTATAATCAACTTTTTGTACGTATAGCTGTATCGACAGCATTTTTGTCTGCTGTTGCAGATCGTTGGGGGCTGTGGGGGGCACCGGGGGCATCACATGTTTCCTGGGGAAATTGGGCCAATTTTGTAGCCTACTCAAATACCCTTAATTTTTTTGTGCCTGAATCTTTCGGTAATATACTTGCTATAGGTGCAACATTATTAGAGGTTGTCTTAGCAATCCTATTGCTGATCGGCTATAAACTGCGTTTTACTGCATTCGTAGCCGGGATGCTACTGATCAGCTTTGCGATAGTGATGACCCTCTCATTAGGAATTAAATCGACGTTCGATTATTCGGTCTGGGTGGGAGCAGCGGCCTGTTTTCTTCTGCGTACTGCCGATAATTTTCCCATTAGCATAGACCGCTATATTGAACTTCGAAAAAAGTAAATGGATAGATGATCTTCTCATTTTAGGAATAGATCTCAAAAAAAATAAAAAATGCCGTTAAACGAGTCTGTTTAACGGCATTTTTAGGATTACATTTCCTTTAAGTTTACCTCTTTTTTTTCGCCGTCTTTGTCGATGGTAACGTGTTTCTCAACATTGGCTTTGTCGACATAAGATGATCTTGCCGTACCGTAATTTGTCGTGGAACCTGTATAACCCCAATAGTTATAATAATTGGTGTAGCCTGATACATAGGAATAGTTGTAAGAATTGGTGAAATCGAAGCTCGCCATAATCACGTATGCGCCTGGCATGAGATCTGCAAATTCGAAATGCCCCTCATCATCATACACTTTTGCTTTTTTAACCGCATAGCCAAAATCAGGATCTAATGGAACTTCCTGGACCTTTTTCTGTTTTCGGATCTTTTTATTGACTTCAAGCCATTCTTCGTAATAGGCCGAGTTGGCGAATAGCGTAATTTCTGTTCCTTTTGGAGCATATTGCTTTTTTGCAGTATTCACGAGCCCGCCAAGTTTTTTTCCGGAGCTAGATCGTGCGTAAGCCGTCCCGATAATAACACTGTTCCCTTGAGAAATCTGTTGGGCAGCCTGTTCTTTGTTGAATCTATTTTTAATAGGTTGATAGTCCAGTTCTTCGTTTACGGTAATTTCCCACTTTCCGTTTCCCATGGACATTTCCCTTTGCCATAATCGGCGATCTTTTTTATCGATGACATAATTGTAGATGGCTCCGGTACTTTCTTCTAAAAGTGTAACCAGCCAACTGTCGTGCTTACCTGTTTTTGGGGAACCATAACTGTAGCTTTTTACTTCCTTGATGGTATAGTCTTCGACAAAAATGTCGGAATCACTATTGTAATAAAATTGCGGGATGCGCGCTTTATACCCTAGATCTAAAGGTAGAGTTGAAATCAGATGGTCTGTCCAGTTAAAATCTACAAAAGGTCTAGTTGGCTGTAAGTTGATCTTTTTTTCCTTTTTAGTTTTCTTCGAATAATAATTACCTGTAATTGTTTCTGCAAAGTTGAGGTTTACTTTTGTTTCCTTGCCATCACTCGCGTAGCTGATGGACCGAAGTGTTTTTGCGTCGGCAATCGTTGTGCGGATCGAAGTCCAGGCATTGTCTTTCGGAACATAGGTATTGGTTAAGGTCAGCTGATTGTTGGCCGCTACGATATCGTAGGTCAATGATCCTTGTTTGTCCCAGGTGTTATCTTTAACATAATATACCGTATACAGTGATTTTTCTGGTTTGATATAGTTGGTATTGATATCGCTGCTACCAGGGGTGACGGTCTTTTGACATAATCCTACGGCCGGAAGTAAGCCTACTCCCAAAACAAAGGCATATAATTTCATATATGTGAACTATAGTTAATGAAAAACAAGTTGTTTTCTTGTTCGATTTATTTATCTAAGGTAATAAAAAAGTTTTTTATTTTTTGCTGGGGATAGCCTCGTCGAATAGGCTTATGCTATAGCGGAAATTTGACCTCGTATCCCTTTTGGAGCTTGTTCGAATATTGATGATATGCCGATGAAAAAATAAAACGGAGGTATTTCTACCTCCGTCGTCATGCTCTTTTGAGCACCAGTGATGATTAGAAAATAATCTTTGTGATAACAATCAATAGTTATCTTCAGCTTCTTTTTCTTTGTCAATGATAGAAGAGCGCATCCGGTAGACATTCATTTCACCTAGATGGGTGTAACTTTTTCCACCGTTTTTAAGGATCATTAGCCGGAAAAATTTGGACTTATAGTTTTTATCAAAAGCCAAACTTTGCTCTTCAGCAACATTTGATGTGGGAAGATTATCTTTTGATGTAAAAACTCTGGTCCACTGCTTGCCGTCTGAACTTATTTCTATTCCCCATTGTTTCGGACGCCCGGCTTCATCGCTATTGTTTTGTCTGAAGAAGTATTTTATGGCGCCAATCTCTTCTTCCTGAGGGAAATTGAGTTGGATCCAGTGCGGAAGCGGGGCTGTATTTGCAGACCATGCTGTATGCCAATATGTATTTTTATCACCGTCAAATAAATTCTTTTTTGGGCCCTCGCTGCTTTCCTGTGTATAGGTTTCTACCATATTATCGGTCACCTGTATTTTAGTTAACTCGTTCGGGAAATAGGTCACTTCCGAAGGCCTGACGATTGGCCTAACACTATTGCTGCTTATGATATCTCCGCCAATGCTTGTTTTCTTGTCTTGATTGAACAATTGGACGTTGAAGACATATTCATATTTATTGATCAGCCCATCTATACGCATCGTGTCGGCAAAAGAACTTATATTGATTTTATAGATTTTATCGGGATCTTTTGATCCCGCTTTTTTATATGTAATCTGTCCATAAAGATAATTGTTGTCTGAAGGAAGTTTCCATTTCAGGAGAGTCCCGCCAATACGTGGTTCTGCTTCAACCGAAACCAGTTGTGGTGGTTTGGTCATTTTTATTTCTTCTTTTTTACACGCTATTGCTAAAAAGAGTAGAGCGAATATTCCGATATTGTATTTCATCTTGTGCAATTCATTAAATTAATTAATAACCGGGATTTTGTACCAATTCCTCGTTTTTATTGATCTCTTCCTGTGGTATAGGCATTAAATAATTACGCTGACTAAAACTACGTGGAAAAACGACCGTTGTTATTTTGAAAAACTCTGTATCGGTAGCTCCTTGTATATTCATTCCTTTCGCCTGTTGGTTGAGGTATTGATCGGCGATCATCCAACGTCTTAAATCCCAGAAGCGATGGCCTTCCAAGTAAAGTTCAATGGTACGTTCTTGTCTGACGATGGAACGTAGTGTTGCCTGATTATTTGCGCCGCCAATTGGAGCCCATGCGACATCAATTGTTGGAATGCCCGCACGGACCCGAACGCGGTCAATATATTGTTTGGCAGTATTCAGATCCTGACCATATTCGATTAGCGCTTCCGCGTAGTTCAGATACAGTTCTGCTAGACGTATCACCGGCCATGGATAATTGACGGAGACCTGCAGTCTGCTTTGGTTCAATTCAGGTGCAATACCTTTTTTGTTGAGATATCCTGTTGGAGAGTAGTTATTAGACCGTCCTTGGATACCGCAATTGTCATTTTTCCTAAACTGAACAAGGATTTGATTGGCACTCCCCCTAACCACTTCATAGTAGCTGTTGTGATAGGCAATCCAGGCATTAAAGCGTGGTTCTCTGTTTAGATTTAACGATAATGTATTACCATTTGGCGTATTTGTTACGCCGTATCGGCCATTATAGTCGTAATTGGGATCTTTGTCAATCGGTAAACCATTTTTACTATAAAAGGATTCTATCAGGGTGAGGGTCGGGGATACACCATTATAGGACTCACCTTGTGCGCCACTGAGAAATGGAGTAGATTTATTTTGAAAATCGTAAAGACCTTCCCGACGTGTTTCCGCCCAAATCACTTCCTTGGTATTGGCTTTGTCAATAAAAGTAAGGCGTAAGTCCTTTTCAATAGGATTGGCTGGTAGTGCAGTATTGTAGGTACTGTTTTTATACAGCGAAGCTCCACTTTGTTCAGCTGCATCAATGGCTTCTTTAGCCGCTAGAGCTGCACGGCGCCATTTTTCTTTGTCGAAGGTTGTACTGATCAACGCTGTGCCATCCAAGTTTTTGAAATCGGCATAGAAGCTCTGTTTATCACCTCCACCACCATTAAAGAGCGGTGAAGCTGCATAAAGCAATACTCTAGCCTTTAGCGCCTTGGCAATAACCGAGGAAGCACGACCCCATTCATCCGCGGCGCGAAGAGCAGGTAACTGTCCAGCTGTCTCATCCAGCTTTTTGATAATAAAATCAATACAGGCATCATAAGTCGACCGTTTCGGATACGCTGAAGAAGGTGCGTTGACATCAAACTCTTGGTCTGCAATAACAACTGGACCGTACATGCGGACTAATAGGAAATGATAAAAGCCGATCAGGAAGTTGGCTTCAGCTTTATATTGTGCCGCCTCCTGTGGATCTATCCCGGGAACTTTATCTACATTGCGAATTAAGATATAGCATTGTCGTATTCCTTTGTAAAGGTTATCCCAGTAGGAAATGACAGGACTTGACGCTGTATATTGTCCACGGGGAAATCGAGCAAAGGTTTCATGTTCAAAAGCAGTTGTTACTTCGTCGGAAGTCATCAAATCAATGGAAGAGGTGCCTACCCGAGAATTTGGAATCCACGCATAGCAGGAATACAAATAACCTTTGGCTGAATTTGGATCACGAAAGGCGTCTGCTTCCGAAGGACGTTCATCAGGGACGATATCCAAGAATTTACTGCAGGAAGTGGTAGTCAAAAAAGTCGCGCATGCGAATAATGCAAGGTAGCCTATATATTTTCTTTTCATCTGATAAATCATTTTAAAATTCTATTGATAGTTTTAATCTCGAAGTTGTTTTAATTGAAACGAAGTTGGACTCCGAGATTGAATACTTGCTGTGTCGGATATCCCAAACCATTGCCTCCACCTTGTTCAGGATCCCAAAGTTTGAACTTAGAGAAGGTCAATAGATTATAACCACTTAGAAAAATGCGTGCAAATTTGTGCGAATATCCAATCTCAGCACTTCTGAGTTTTAGGAATGCCCCATTTCTCAGCCAATAAGAAGAAGCTTCAGTATTGTTGAGATTGTCCAATTTGCTCAGTCGTGGATAGGCTGCAAATATGTTAGGGTTTTCAGGACTCCAGCGGTCCTCGGCAATAAACTGCAATACATTGCGTACACCTTGATTTCCAAATGGATGGAAACCACTGATCATAAAAGAAGTTCTATCAACTCCCTGTAAGAGGAAAGAAAAATCAAATTTTTTGTAATTGATGGAAGTACTCAAACCATACACAATTTCAGGTGTTGTTGGATACCCCATTCGAACTCTATCATCGCTATTGATGAGATTTAGACCATCAATATCATTGGTTAGATCTTTATATTTGATGTCTCCCGGAGCGACAAAACCCCCTAGCTGTTGTAATGGACTGTTATCTATTTCGGCCTGATCAATAAATAAGCGTTCAGCAAGATAGCCTAGGTTTGTGCCAATAGAATACCCAATCTGCGAGAGGTTGCGGTATTTGGTAAAGGCTGGTTCATTATTTTTCAGTACGGTGTTATGTGCATATGTAAAGGTTCCACGCATAGATATTCCCCAATCTTTTTCACTTTTGTTCCATTCTAGGGAGAAATCAAATCCCCTATTTCTTACCTCACCAACATTGCCATACACTTTCGTTCCTGCAGTACCAAATACGTTAGGGATTGTTGCCGAACGATCAACGAAAATATTGGTTCTATCTTCCTGGTATAGGTCGAAAACAATATTGAACTTATTGTTAAGGATACCGAGGTCCACACCAATGTTTTTCTTCTCTGCAACTTCCCATGAAATCAATGGGTTTGCAAATTGTAAGTAAGTAGGTCCTGTATAATTCGTATTCTGATCGATACCTGTTGTAAACGATGCTCCGTCCAATTTGAGGTCCGAAAGATAAGGAAAACGTCCTCCGCCAATCTGATCATTACCAACCTTACCCCAGCTCCCTCTAATTTTTAAATTACTGACAGCAGGAAATAAATCTGTAAAGAACTTTTCGTTACTGAGTACATAGCCCAAACCAACGGAAGGGAAGAAGCCAAAGCGACTTCCAGTGGCAAAGTTTTCGGAACCATTGTAGCCAAAGTTGACTTCGGCAAGATATTTATTGGCGAAACCATATGTTGCACGTCCCGTAATGCCCTGGCGTCTACGCGGTAGCGAACTGATTAGATCAGCCGGATTATTGACATTGAAATCCGTGGTATTGTAAAGAAATAAACCTGATACGGTGTGATTACCAAATGTTCTATTGTATTCGATGGAGGGCTGGAAATAGATTTCGCGATCACCGCTAGTGCCCGTTTCGGTTCCCAGGGAAAGATTTTGTGGCTGCCCCACCATGACTAGATCGTAGGTATATCCACCTGCAGGATCGGGTGCATAGCTGTTAATCATGTACTGATTGTAGCCACTGGTTCTTTTTGTTGTTGTGTTGCTCCAGTTTTTAAAGGAAACCAAGGCTTTAAATTCTAGCCCTTTTGTAATGAAATCAAGTTTTTGCGCTCCATCAATTGTAGTCAGTAAGGTACTTTGGAAACCATTTTGATAGCCATTGACCATGCGGGCAAAGGGATTGATAAAACCATTGTTGACTGTACCACCAGCTTTTCCTCCGTATTGAACGTCTCTTCTGTCAGTACCGGTAAATGGAAACATAATCGGGAAGTCCACTGGATTGGCATTCATGATGTCGCCAAATACGCTTGGAGCATCTACACCGGCGCCGTAGTAGTCACGAAGTTGTGCATTGAGCTTTAAAGCTATTTTGGTGGTTGAAGTAAGGTTGACATTGATATTGTTCTGAAAGCTATACCGTTTGACAGAGACATTATTGTCAAAAGAGTTGAGGTCAAATTTACGCAATAAACCATTGCTAATGTTTCCGGTTGCACTGAGGAAATAACCTATTTTGCTGCCACCACCTTGCACATTTAGATTAAGCTCGTTGTTGATGGTATGGGACTTAAACATTTCATTATACCAGTCAACATTAGGATATACATAGGGATCCAGGCCTAATCTTGTGCCGTTTATTTTATCTTGGGAATATAAAATTTCACCAGTACCGCGACCTGTAACCGCTTCATTGAACATCTCCATATAACTTACACCATCAACAAATTTTGGGATGGAAGTAGGTCTTGAGATCTGGGATTGTGCACGTGCTGAAATACGCGGTTTATTAAGGTCTTTACCTGTTTTTGTAGTGATAATTAGGACGCCGTTTGCTCCCCTAGTACCAAATACGGCGGTGGCAGTAGCATCTTTGAGGACTGAGAAGCTTTCGATAACTTCTGGTGCCAATGCGTCCAGGTCGCCTTTGGAGATTGCTACACCATCCAATAAGATCAGGGGATTGGTGGCTCCGCTAAATGTCGATACACCACGAATGAAAAAGCTAGCCCCATCTGCACCGGGTTCGCCCGAACGTTGTACTGCGATTACCCCCGAAAGTCTTCCTCCCAATGCATTGGAGAGGTTGGCCGTTGGGATACGTAAGGTTTCTGGTTTTACTGATTCCAATGCTCCCACGACACTGGTTTTTTTCTGTGTTCCATAACCGACAACAACCACTTCACTTAAGCTCTGATCGGGACTTAGCTGCACATCAATGCGACGTTTGTCGGCAATGACAATTTCCTGATTGGCGTAGCCGACATAGGAGAATATTAGTGTCGAATTTGTGGGAACCACAAGAATGTATCTTCCATTGCCATCTGTTGTTGTACCGATTGACGGGCTGTCTTTAACCTTGACACTAATACCATAAAGATTGTTTCCATCATTTTTCACTGTACCCACGATCTCAACCTTACCGTTTTTTTGAACGGTGGGGGTGAGAGGCGTTTTTTTTTTCTCGGTCCGAAATTACAATGATGCCATTGTCAATTGTAAAGACCAAAGGCTGATGTTCCAATAATTTTTCAAGGGCCTGTTTTAGTGGCTTATTCTGGATATCTATATTTTGAATAGGCCTTACTTTGTCGAGTTGGCTTGTCTTTATGATAAAATCGACATTAGTCTGTTTTCTGATTTCTTGAAATGCTTCGGACAATGTAATCTGCTTGTGTTTAAGGGTAACATTTTGAGCAGAGGAGACATGTGTTAAAAAGATAAATGCTGTTAAGAGGACCGCAACTTTTGTAGATGTGTTGCATAATGATCCGATGTATCGCATAGCTTTAATAAAAAAGACAATGCAATACTTACTACATAAATAATAATGCATATATTTATAAATTGGTTAACTGGTTTGATGTTGAAATGAATTCTTGTTTTCCAAGTAAAAAATTAGTCGAGAGTGCTGGCAGGCATTTTCGGCTATTTTTTTGGAAGAAATGTTTAGGCTGGACTGGTTTCTTTCATAATCAGTGGTTATTAATGTGTGTTATAGTTTATTGCGATATGTACAGTTTATTGTTTCGTATGCTATACTTGATGGAACCGGAAAGCTGAAGTGCTCTTAATACATCGTTTAATCGTTTTTTTCTAGAAATTTGAGCGACATAGGTTTCCTGTGAAATGGGACCTTCAAAAATTACTTCAATGTTATACCAGCGCGAAATTTTACGCATGATTTCCTTTAAGTTGTTATTGGAAAAGTTGAAATCACCATTTTTCCAATCTAATACTTGATCCAGGTTTATTGATCTTACTGCGATATTTTGATCCGTTAACGTAGATTGTTGTCCTGGTTTTAGTAAGGTTGTATTGTTTTTGCAACTCACTCTTACAGACCCTTCTGCAAGGGATGTCTGTGTGGAAGATTCATCATCGTAGGCATTGATATTGAATTTAGTCCCTAAGACTTCGACCTTTTGAAGCGAAGTTTCGACAATAAATGGTTTTTGTTTATTTTTTGACACTTCAAAGTAGGCTTCACCCGTCAGTTCTACACGGCGTTCAGAGGTTGAAAATGCACTTGGATATTTAAGGCTGGAATTGGAATTTAGCCAAACTTTTGTGCCATCAGAAAGGGTTATCTGGAATTGCCCGCCCTTTGGTACATTCAAAAGATTCATAGCGATGCGTACATCGGTATTTCCCTCAATTTTATAATTAATTCCGCCTTTTTCTGTTTTTTCAATTGTTGTGCCGAGCTCTTCCGTTAATTTTCCATTCGCAACATCCTCCAGTACGATCGTTTTACCAGAAGAAAGCACAAGTGTTGCTTTATCGCGACCAGGTTCGATAATGGTTGCTGTATGATCATTATATGTGCTGCGGTTAAGAAATAAATAAGAGATAGAGATAATCAGTATGATGGCAGCTGCAACGCCTGTAGTTTTATACCATGTAGGACTTTTGATATTTTGTGGTTCGGTGTCAAGATCAATTTTACCAAAAACACGGTCTAAAATCATCTTGTCTATAAGTTCTTCCTTGTCCCGAGATTCAAGTTGGTTCTCGATCATCTGTTCAAGCGCCTCCTTGTTATTCGTATCCTGAAAATATTGAAATAGCTCCGCCGTCTCTTCTCTTGAAGCGTGGTTATTGAGATATCTTTCAAATAATAGTTTTATATGTTTTGAATCTTTCACTGATTGGCTATTTATATATAATACGGAAAATTAGAGCCTGTCCTCTGCTCTGATTTTAAAAAAAAAGTAAAAAAAAAGAAAAGGATTTAAAAAGGTCTGTTTGAATACCTATGGAAGTGACCTGTTTGTCGATAGAAACAGCGAGTGTCTTATTTTTGATTTAATACGGCACTGATAAGAGCAATTAACAGGGACGGTGTAATTTCCTTGCTCAAACAGAAGCTCTGAATCTGTTTTGTAGCTTTCACGATATGGTCACTGATCGTAGAAGTGGAGATACCTAAGGAACTACTGACCTCCTCATAGGTTTTCCCCTCTATTTTGCATAAGGTATAAATGAGTTTGCGTTTTGGAGATAAGTTTTCAATGGCTTGATTGACAATTTTTTTAGACTCTTTGTACGCATATTCCTCCTCAATGTGGGAATAGTCTGATGTTGAAATGGAAATAATCAACTCTTTTAGATTTCGATTTTTGATCTCTTTATGAAAGAAATCATACACGAGGTGTTTAGCAATAGTGAAGAGATAAGACTGAAAGGACTTGTCGGGGTCTATTTCACCGCGCCTCTCCCATAATTTCTGAAATACATCCTGAAGGATTTCTTCTGCACAGGCAGGTATTTTGACTAGGTTAAGTATATGACGGTAAAGTCTAGGGCTATAGCGATAGTAGAGCACCTCAAATGCCTTATGATTGCTCGACTTAAGAGCGCGCAGTAAGGCCAACTCATCATTTTTACATGCCTCCATAATTTAAACTTGTATTTAAAACCAAATTCCTCCTGATCAGAATTTAATAATTGGGTATCATACCGTATAGTAGCAGTATTATCTTAATGATAGCAGATGAATACAACAAGTATATTAGAAGTATATTGTTGGTATACTACTGGTACTCTTCTACAATGTTACCGATTTGTTATTTGGTTTTTATACAATTTTTTTACGCAAACGATTGCTTTAAAAATAAACTACAGTAGAATTTATCGTTTTTGTAAACCCGAATCCAATCCTTAATTATATTTTGGAAAATACTGATGTTTGTTTTTAACTTGATTTTAGATTATATCACTATCTATAAGAAGAGTTGGTACATTAAATTTTGAATGATCTAAACAACATTCTGGTTTATAGGTGAGTAATTGTGAGGGGTAGACATATCGCAATAAGAGGAATTGTATTCCTCTTATTGTATTCCTAAGAATTCTGCTATCTATTTTTTGTTTACAGATTTTACTTCTACTTCGGGTTTCATTTTAAGGACGATCTTTACGGGCGTTTCCTCCTTAACTTGAATATCTTTTTGATCTTGATTTGAACTGACAGTCGCATTCGCAGAAAGATTGATACGTTTTGGTTGACGCGGTTGAATATTCTCGACCTTGACTTCCTCAATTTTAGGTGCTACTTGCACTTCTTCGACTATCGGTGAAACTCTTTTTGATGGAGTAGACTCTTTTTGAGGCTCCGCAAATTTGATTCGCTCAACATGTACCTCATCGATTATTTTTGGGGAATTTTGAGGTGGAGCAGGTCTTTTCCGAGGTTCCGGGGAACGTACATTACCTTCTTGTTGGGAAGAAGACCTGCGCTGGGATATCATTGGCGGAACCATTTCTTTTGTCGGTGATTTAGGAGATCTTCCACTAGTTTTAGGAGCGTCCGGTCGCCTTGATGCAGCGGGCCTTATTGCGGTGTTGGTAGCCGCCGCTTTTTTTGTCGTGGTCGGCGTTGTTTTCTGTGCTTCCACATGTGTTGAAAACAATGTAGATATCGCTACTGTCAGTAATAAAGTAAGCCCGGGCATTAGCAAGAGTTTACTTCGGGTTGTTCTTTTTTGTAACATAATTAATCGTTTTTTTGTTGTTAAGAAATTAAAATTACTGGCCGGTAATGTGTTTATATCAGGGGTGGACATGCTCCACTCGATAATCAAATGTTGGTATCTTAACTTTTCATGAATCTTGACTACGGCATTATCTGCAAGGTATTCATGAGTTTGTCGGATCGATTTCTGAATGAGATAAATGAAGGGATTGAACCACAAAAATATACCCAAAATCTGTATGAAAAGTACATCCATCGAATGGCGTTGATTGGCATGGGCCCGTTCGTGAGTTATAATTGACTGATCAATACCGCCCTGTTGATAGGCATCTTTGGGAACATAAATTTTTTGAAAAAAGGAAAAGGGTGTTTTTAAACCATGTATACAATAAATGGACTGTTCATGGGTTGGTGTGGCACTTCGGATATAATATAGGAATTTGCGGTATAACCATACTTGTCTCAGAAGTAATGCAATGGTGACAATTACATACATCAGCAGAGCGACATCGTACCAATCGACGTGATAATTATTGAAGAGCGCTGAATCTGTTGCGGGCTGTTTAATGATCGGCCCCGCAGGGGTAACATCACTGTTTCTGTCGTTCAGTAAGTTGAAAACATCAAATGGGACAGCGATCTGTAACAATGGAATGATGACAGATAGGGGGATAATCCCGAGTAAATAACAACGGTTGAATAGCAGTAGTTTTTGGTTGCGTAGTATTGACCAATAAATAAGATAGAGTAAACCCGAACAGGCTATCAGTTTTCCAATATATAGCATCATGTCTCTTTGTTTTTAATTTCGGAATCAATTATATTTTTCAGTTCCTCCAATTGCTCTTTGCTCAGCTGAGATTGTTTAGTGAAAAAAGAAGCAAATTTTAATGCTGAATTGTCGAAGTAGCTTTCTACGATATCATTTACATGTGCTAAATAATAGCTGTCTTTATCGATTAGTGGATAATACTCTCTCGAATTTCCATAAAGCACATAAGATATCGCTCCCTTTTCAGTCATTCTCTTCAATAATGTAGCAACAGTTGTTGGCGCCGGTTTAGGTTCAGAATACGCTTCCATAAGATCTTTCATAAAAGCTTTTTTCATGTCCCAGATGTAGCCCATCAATTGTTCTTCCGTAGCTGATAATTTATTCATACTACAAATATAGAATATATTCTACATTGTGTAGAATTAAAGTATGTTAAATAATTTATTATTTTTTTATTTTGTTGATTTATAAGTGTTTATTTTTTTTTTTTTTGAGGATGTAGATAATTTTCACCGTAAAATTAGTTGCTGTTCCCAGATATAACCGATAAGCTTTTACAAATAATAGGGGAACAGAATATGTCAGTATATTGGTTTAACTAAGGGACCTGTCGTTTGATATTGACGTACTTCGATCCCAGGTTTAGATGATTAGACAAGGACTTAGTGGTATAAATAAAACAAAATAGAATGTATCGCTATTATATATGATGTTGGTGCGTAGTGAGAGACCGTTTAGAAAAACTTTGGATAAATAATGGCAAAACTTTTTTTTAGTCCGGCATGGACAGTCGCAATGGAATTTAGAAAATCGCTTTACGGGATGGCAAGATGTTGATATTACTGAATTGGGACAACAGGAAGCTCGGCAGGCAGGATTGGCTTTGGCAAATGAACCAATTGATATAGCATATACCTCGACACTTATAAGAGCGCAGCATACGTTAAGGATTATTTTGCATGAAATGGGCGATCCTCACATCCCCGTTGTTATAGACGCTGCTTTGAATGAACGAGGTTATGGAAAGCTTGAGGGCTTGAATAAGGCCGAAACAGCCGAAAAATATGGTGCTGAACAGGTGCATATCTGGCGCAGATCTTTTGATGTGCCTCCGCCTGGAGGTGAGAGCCTTAAAGATACATACGAACGTGTTATTCCATATTATGAACGTTTTATAGCACCCAAACTGAAAGAAGGTAAAAATGTACTCGTTGTTGCGCACGGCAATAGCTTAAGGGCGCTGATTATGTTTTTGGAACATCTTTCTCCGGAACAGATATTGGAACGGGAGATTGCTACCGGGCAACCGATCAAGTATCAAATTGAAGAATAAACGCTCAATTTTTACAAATTGATAGTTGAACTGTAGAGACTGATAATTTATCGTATTTCTATAGATTCTCCGGGTTTAGCATTTTAAATATTCACTTGTTTTTGTTAGTTGTGTCTAACATTTTTTTTCTTAACAAAGAGAAATAACAGTATATTTCATTTCAAAAAATAACATTTTGATCTCATTCTCTCCTAGTTAGGCGATAAGTCGTACAAGTAGTGTTGCGGTGACTTTGCTGCTTAGGACTTCTATTGGCCTGTCTTTGTATTCCACTGTGATGCTAGCATCAAACGGTTCTATTGATTTGATTGTTAAAGTCGTACCGAGCTCGAGATTTTTCGCTGTCAAATATTGTAAAAGCTCCTTAGAAGATGGCTGAACCGCCATTAATGTAACTATATCACCTACTTTACAACTATTTAGAAACACATAGTTTTCCAAAGGCATAACCCCATTAGAATCGGGAATTGGCGACCCGTGGGGATCTACCGTCGGATAACCCAATAACTCATCCATTTTACTGAAAAATTCGGGCGAATGTATATGCTCAATCTGTTCAGCAATCTGATGGACTTCATCCCAGGCAAACCCCATTTTCTCAACCAGATACATTTCAGTAAGTCGATGTTTCCGGATAATAAGGGCGGCTTCTTTCTTTCCTTCTTCAGTTAGCCGCAATGGTTTATAGCTTTCATAATGAACGAAACCTTTGTCGGCTAGTTTTTTCATCATACTATTTACTGTGGGCATCTTGATGTCGAGCCTTTTACTTATTTCATTGACATTCGCATCACCCTTTAGGTAAGTGAGGTTATACAATGCTTTTAAGTAATTCTCTTCGGTCTGTGAAATCATAAGACAAATTTATTAAATATTAGCCGTGTCTAATAATTATGTTATAATTATTTTGTTAGTATAATCTAACTTATTAGATTTGCTTATCTAAATTTATAAACATAAAAAAGCAAAACATGATGAAAGGGTACAGTGCTCATTTGACAATAGCCATGGTGCTTACAGGATTTATTTCCTTTGGACAGACAGGTAAGGTTACTGGTAAGGTTTACGATAAGAATGGTGTGCCGTTAGGAGCAGCATCCGTTGTTATTCCAAAATTACAGATAGGTACCAAGTCGAACAATTCGGGAAGGTATATCGTTGAAAGTATCCCCCATGGTACCTGGGAAGTGGAAGTAAAACACATTGGATTTAAGGAATTCCGTGATTCAGTAAAAGTCGGTCCAGGGGTATTGACCAAAGATATTCAGTTAGATGGGGCTGAACTTTTACTGGATGAAATTGTAGTAACGGGTACCAAAACATTTAAACGCAAAACAGAGAGTCCTGTAATGGTAAATGTTTTAGATAGCAAGACTTTGGACAATCTACAAGTGTGTAATCTTTCGGAGGGTTTGAAGTTTCAACCCGGATTGCGCGTAGAAACAGACTGTCAGACCTGTAACTATACGCAATTGCGGATGAATGGACTTCAGGGTGGTTATTCACAGATTCTGATTAACGGTCGGCCAATTTTCAGTCCGTTGATTGGACTCTATGGTATGGAGCAACTACCGGTCAATATGATTGAAAAAATTGAAGTCGTTCGCGGGGGTGGCTCTTCATTGTATGGTTCAAGCGCAATTGCCGGAACGGTGAATGTGATTACAAAGCTCCCACGGGCAAACAGCTATGAAATCAATTCTTTCTATCAGCGTATAGGTGGGAGGACAAATGATTTTAACCTCGGGGGTAATGCAACATTGGTCAACGAGAAAGGGAATGCCGGAACTTCATTCTTCTTTAACAAGCGGGATCGTGGTTTCTACGATGCAAATGGTGATAATTTTTCTGAAATGCCCAAAATTGAAAATACCTCTTTAGGAATTAATTCATTCTATCAGTTTTCAGATAATCAAAAATTAGAAGTCTCCTTAAGCAACCTGAATGAATATCGGTTCGGTGGTGAAATGACCGATAAACCTGCGTATTTAACACAGCAGTCAGAAGAGCGACATCATAAAATTTGGATGGGAAGCACGGATTATCAGATTAACTTCAATCAAGATAAATCGGCATTCATCGTCTATACTGCTTTTCAAAATACCAATAGAAAACATTATACCGGCGTATTTCCAGATGATCCTGAGGCGATTGAAAACCATCTCAAGCATCCACCTTATGGGGATTCTAAAACAACAACACTTCAGGGAGGTTTTCAATTGAATCATGAGATCCGCAATTTCTTTAATGGTCGTAATGTATTGACTATTGGGTCGGAGTATGTTTCTGACAAAGTTTATGACGAAATTCCGAGTTATAATTATCTCGTGGATCAGCATACCAAAGATTGGGGAAGCTTCTTTCAAAGTGATTGGGATTTGGCTGCTAAGTTTAATGTATTGTCGGGTGTTCGGGTTGACAAACATAATTTATTGCATAAAGTTGTTGTCAGTCCGCGAATAGCACTCCTTTATAAATATGCCCCTACAACACAATTTCGATTAAGCTATGGAACCGGCTTTAGAGCGCCACAGGCATTTGACACCGACCTGCATATTGCGTTTGCTGGTGGCGGCGTATCGCGTGTACAGTTATCCCCTGATTTAAGGGAGGAGCGTTCAAAAAGCCTGAGTGGTTCGATAAACTACGACAAAGCAACTGAAACGTGGATAGCAGGCTTCACCTTGGAAGGATTTTATACGCATCTGAATAATGCATTTGTACTTGAGGAAATCGGTGCAGATAATTTTGGGAAGATTTTTGAAAAGCGAAATGGAAACAATGCAACAGTAGCCGGAGGAACATTGGAATTACGTGCAAATTATGCTAAGAAGATTCAGTTGGAAACTGGATTGACAGTGCAGCAAAGCAAGTATGATAGTCCGGTGTCGTATTTGGAAGGAGTAGCTCCAATTCGATCATTTTTGCGAACACCCAACGAATATGGTTTTGCCAACCTCAATATTACAGCAAGTAAACCCTGGACAGTCAATTTAAACTATGTTTACACGGGAAATATGCGTATTGCCCATGTCGGGGGAGCAGATAATTTTCCTGACGATCAAATGGTACGGACAGGAGCCTTTTCGGAGCTCAATAGTAAAGTAGCTTATGCATTTAACTTACCGAAATACAAAAATATCATTGAGCTTTATGCAGGGGTAAAAAATATTTTTAACGCGTATCAAACTGATTTTGATACCGGGAAAAATCGCGATAGCAATTACATTTATGGGCCCAACATGCCAAGGACATACTTTGTCGGTGTAAAGATAAAAACACCTTAATGGTGAAAACAAAAAATCCTGCACACCGATGATGAGCAGGATTTTTGTTATTTGTATTCGCGTTATGCTATTTCAAAACGAATTTAAATCCTAAAGAAAAACGCGATGGCTCGAAATTAGAACCATGAGAAAGATTCCACCAAGGTTTCCAGTCGAAATGCATGGCCAATGGTGCAGAAGGTATTTTGAACTCTAGACCCAAAGCTGGACGGATCGCAAAATCAGTATGTGTTTTTCCATCTTTCCAATGGTAGTCGTCATACCAGTCGTCGTGCCATTTACCATAATCAATAAATGATACTTGTGGACCAACACCAATGTACCATGAAAGACCTCGAGATCCAGGAATACGTTTGTTGTATGAATAATCTACGCCGATAACAGTAATATTGTCTCCAAATAATACTTGTGCATTTCCAGCGTCATTTCCACCAAAATTGTGTTTTATCTGTGGACCGAATAATGTTTGACCATCGCCGACGTCTATTCCAAGACCAATGGCTGTCCGATAGGGAGTTTGTGCGTTTGCTTGCTGATGAGCAACAAATAGTAGCGTAAAAAGTGTTAGAAAAGGTAGAATTACTTTTTTCATGATAATTTAAAAAAATATAAGTTGTGTGTTTCCGATTAGAAAGCTTTCGCTGTTCAAACAAATAGTTTGCCAAAGATTTTTTTGATATTTTGACAAACAATAAATGATTTGTAACTATCTCTTTTTTAGTAGGTTTTTTTATGGATAATCTAAAAAAAAAATCAACCATATATATTAAAGTATTGTTCTTATAATAGAGAGCTGCTTTTTTAAGGTTTAATAGTGCTCAGGCTATTTTTTATTGATGGCTATTATAATTTTAATCGGTGAGGTGTTATTAAATGTTATAAAAAGCAGCATTTAAAATACTACAAAATACAGCAGATGGAGAAACTACAAATTAATACGGAAAGGATCGAAGAATGGATTGCAGCGGGATATGATGTTCTTCAAGATGGAAAATTAATAAAAGTCGAAGGTGATCTGCAGGAATTTCTAAAACAGTTTGCTGATGATACAGCAGATGGAGGACCAAAAACATATCTGTTGAAGGAGCTGCTTACCTGGCCAGAGGAAGATTTAAAAAAAGTAGAAATGGGTTATGGAACAGATGAAAATAGCTGAAGATAAAATTGTACCATTGGATTTTGATTCAGAAGAATTACCTTTTGAAATTCGTGAGCTACGTCCCGTTGTATTTAGAGAAGAAACGTCGTATTGGTGTTTACTGGGGCCCGATCCGCATCAAGGCATTTTCGGAAACGGTGAAACGGCTTTAGATGCTTTAGCCGACTGGCTAGAAAATTTACAGGTACGTTTAAAAACTGGGGACGAAAATGATGAAGTAGCGAATTATGCTCGGGAAAGTCTTCGGGCATCGAATCGTGATGTCTGGTAATATTCCGTAGTTATATTAAAAGTCTCCCCATACAGATTAATTACGATTGTTAATCGTCAGTCGTTTGACCCGCAACAGGAGTTCTTCTGGGCTAAACGGTTTCACCATAAAATCTGAAGCGCCAAGGTCAAAAGCTTCAATGACGACTTCCTCTTGTCCCATGTTGGAAAGTACAATAACCGGGATTTTTTTCTCGAGCTTTTTTATGGAAGAAAGGACTTCTATCCCCGAAGCAAATGGCATCATAATGTCGGTAATGATCAGATCGAGATCCATTGTATTGAGCTTTTCAATTGCATCTTTTCCATTGTTGGTAGTGATAACCTCGTGACCTGCCTTGATCAGTTTGTATTGAACTGTCCGTAATATCAATTCATTATCTTCTGCAATTAAGATGACCATCTTGTTTTTATTATTAATATACTATTATGGAGGCCACAGCAAGTTTAGATGCTATTCCATATCTAACGATAGGTAAGGAAATATTTTTACAATATATGTTTAGTTTCCAGCTTCTATTTGTGTTATACATGATCTGAAAACATAGGTAGCAAAGAAGGACTTCAATCGCAAGAAGCTGTCTTGGCATTACTGGAAAAATGATCGTAAAATTGCTTTTGGCTAATATGAAATTCAAAGTCCCCAAATGAATTTCTGCGCAAATATATCATTGTAATAGAAATATGCAATAAAAGAAAAGTATTAGCAGGTAAATTTTATGCTAATATGTTGCTGATAAGTCATGTAGCCTTTCTTTTTTACAAAAAGTAAAAGCTGTAAATAAAAGATTGTAACATGATGTTACATGTGAAGGAGATGATCGTCGACAGATGATTTAACTCCTGGATACAAGAATTATTCATTATATTTAGGTAACCTAGTTCATTCGATATGTCATATAATATTCCCGATAATCTGAAGGGTCTTTCCACAACCGAGGTTAATGCCTCTCGCGCTAAATATGGTTGGAATCAATTGAGCGATAATCACAAGAGTACCTGGTTTGAACTGCTTGTGGATATTTTGAAGGAGCCTATGCTGATTCTGTTGATTATCATCTCGATTATTTATGTTTTTGTGGGGAATTACGGAGAGGCTGTATTTATGTTTGTCGCTATTGTTGCTGTTACGGCTATTTCTTTTTATCAGGATAATCGTAGCAAAAAAGCCCTGGAGGAATTGGAAAAGCTGAATGAACCATTAAGCACCGTGATTCGAAATGGGAAGGTTAGTGAAATTCCAACACATGAGATTGTTGTGGGGGATCTCTGTATTACAGAGGAAGGTCGAATTATAAACGCTGATGGTCGTATTCTACATAGTAACGATTTTTCTGTCAATGAATCTTCGTTGACGGGGGAGAGTTTTTCCGTCTTTAAGGACAGTAAATCTGAAGATAATCTGGTCTACGGCGGGACGGTTACGGTCTCAGGCCTGGCTGTGTTTGAAGTTACTGAAATCGGTAAAGAGACCCGTGTTGGGAAAATAGGTGAATCGATCAAAAATATCAAGGAAGAAATTTCACCGTTGCAGGTGCAAATCCAAAAGTTTGTAAAGGCAATGGCCATTGTCGGTATCCTAATTTTTTTAATCGTATGTCTATACAGTTTTATTGACAGTGGTAATTTAGTGGCGAGCTTGCTCAATGGACTTACTTTGGCCATGTCTGTATTGCCGGAAGAGATTCCTGTTGCGTTTACAACTTTTATGGCGCTTGGTGCATGGAAACTCATGCGGGAGGGGATTATAATCAAAAGAAGCAGTATTGTTGAAACTTTGGGTAGTACAACGGTGATTTGCACAGATAAGACCGGGACCATTACAGAGAATTCCATGCAATTGAAATACCTCTATAATTATGCTACGGATTCATCTTATGATCAGGAAAGGTTTGATGAATCGATTTAAGCGAGCTTATCGATTATGCGATGTGGAGCAGTGAGCCTGTGCCTTTTGACCCCATGGAAATTACGTTGCATAAAATATATGAAAAAACGCAAAAACAGGACCTCAGAAAGGAATATGCATTATTTCATGAATATCCTTTAGATGGTAAACCGCCGATGATGACCCATCTTTTCGAAAATACAGGAAAAGATCGCATTATTGCTGCCAAAGGGGCGCCGGAGGCTATACTTAGCGTATCCAAGCTGCCCGATAGTGAGAAAGATAAAATTAGGGCTATTGTTAAATCCTATGGAGAGCAGGGCTTTCGTCTATTGGGTGTGGGGAAAGCGAAATTCGAAGGCAATAATTTCCCCGCGAAGCAACAGGATTTTGAGTTCCAATTTTTAGGGTTGACCGTATTTTATGATCCCCCCAAAAAAGGTATCCAGGAAGTGTTCCAAGATATTTATGATGCCGGGATTAAAGTCAAAGTAATTACTGGCGACAATGCCGATACGACTAAAGCAATAGCGGCTCAGGCCGGAATTCGTATTTTGTCTCCACCGATCAATGGCAGTGAAATAGTCAATAGGTCCGGGGATGAAATTATGTCGATAGCGGAGCAAACAACTTTATTTACCAGAATGTTTCCGGATGCTAAATTGGCTATTGTAAATGCCCTTAAAAAGAAAGGTGAGGTTGTGGCGATGCTTGGCGATGGAGTAAACGATGGCCCAGCATTAAAAGCGGCCCATATCGGCGTTGCTATGGGCAATAAAGGTACTGAAATAGCAAAATCAGCCGCGGCGTTAATTATCACAAATGACGATCTACAAAAGTTAATCATTGGTATAGCAGCCGGAAGAAGGATTTACGCAAACATCAAGAAGGCGGTTCAATACATCATTTCTATTCATATCCCCATTATTTTGACCGTATCACTACCTTTGTTTTTAGGCTGGGTATTTCCGCAGATTTTTAGCCCTGTGCATGTGATCTTCCTCGAATTGGTCATGGGGCCCACCTGCTCGATTGTATATGAAAATGAACCTATTGAAAAGGATACGATGAAACGACCTCCTAGAGCTATGGGCGACACTTTTTTGAGTATAAATGAGCTCGGAATAAGCATTGTTCAAGGCCTGATAATCACTATAGGAATTCTATTTGTTTATCAGTTTACTGTTCAGCAGGGGGGAACAGAGGAAAAAACGAGGGCTATGGTTTTCGCCACTTTAATCTTTGCCAATGTTTTGCTGAGTTATGCTAACCGATCTTTCCACTATAGTATCCTTGAAAGTTTTAAAAACCGAAACTTGCTGCTCGTGGGTATTTCGATCGCTGTGCTTCTATTTTTAGCCGTGATATTATATGTCGCTCCGGTCGCCCAATTTTTTACTGTAGCAGCCCTGAGCGGATATGAATTGGGGATAGCGCTCTCCGTGGCTGCAGCATCCGTGTTATGGTTTGAGGTCTATAAATTGATCGGGAGAATTGTACGTGCTAAAAAAGATTGAAGGGATATATCGAGATAATCCAAGTATTAAACGAATAGAATTAGGCGCAAGTCCAGGAATCTTACTGAATAAATTTCGAAGTAATTCCTCTTTTCTTGATGTAGAAATTCAGCGCTCGCCCTGCCTCTGTAGGTCGATCTGTACTTAATATATCTGCACCGCGATCAATAAATCCGGCATAAACTTGAAAGCCTTTTTTGTCGGCCTGTCTGTCTAAGTTTCCCAGTGTACCCAATATGCACATGATTCCATGGTCATGTAGTACTTTGGTTAATGCTGGGTCTGCTTCACGTGTTCCGACGAAGGCTAACAAGCGATTGTCGGGGATATCTTTTTCATTTAGACGAGCAAGGTCATCCAGGTTATTGACCGAGGCCGAAATCATGATGTCGCTAGCCAGACTGTGCACTTTGGCCGCCTGGTTGGCACTATACGTGATGATGACTACGCTAGATTCTGCCCTTTGTTTGCGAATAGCATTGATAACGGCTTCATAAGGGACATCATTTTTAATGTCTAAGGTGAAGATTACCTTTCCTTTTCCCCAAGAAAGTGCTTCTTCGAGCGTGGGGATCCTATATGGCGTTATCTTTTTGTTATTGTCCAATAGACGAAGCTTTTTGAGCTCAGTTAAACTGCTGGCGTTCACAGGCCCTCTGCCGGTGGTTGTTCGGTTTAACGTATTGTCATGCATTAATATCAGCGCTGAGTCTTTACTGATGCGAACATCACATTCAACAAGGACTGGCTGCAAGCTCGCATTATAGGAAAATGTTTCGATTGCATTTTCGGGGTATCCAGATGCGGGGCCACCACGATGCAAACTGACCAATGGATAACGATTATCATCATAGGTCAAAAACTGATATAATTCCTCCACATTTTGGAGCTGTATACGTTTACCCACTGGCAAGCCATCCGTATTGGCTCCGTTACGAAAGCAACTGCTTACGATAAAGCAGATCAATAAAAGGAAGTAGTGGCGTATACGTATATTCATTGTCTATCTATTGTGCTGATTAATCAGATCGGCTAGTGCCTCGACACTGGTATTTAATTGGTCGATTGTCAGATGCGCCTGCGTATAATAAGGTTCTCTTTCGCTCAACTTCTCTTCGATAAATAGCCGTAGTTCCTCAGGTGATTTTCCGATTAGAATGGGCCTTTTGTGTAGTTTAGATTGAGAAAGACGGTCAAAAAGTGCTTTGGGTGACATCTGTAAATAGACGGCATATCCATTCGCCCTGATCCATTCCATGTTGTCAAAGAAACAGGGGGCACCACCACCGGTAGATATGACGGCAGCATTCTCAGAAAATTTACGCAATTGCTCGCGTTCTAATGCCCGGAATGCGTCTTCACCATGTTGACTAAAATATTCGGTAATGCTCATGCCAATTTGTTTTACGATCTCCTCATCTGTGTCGATAAAAGGGAGTTCGAGTTTAGTGGCAAGTTTCTTACCCAGGGTAGTTTTTCCACTTCCCATATAACCAATCAAAAATATAGGTTTAGGCATAGGTACTATTTGTCTTTACTTAGAAATTTATCTTCAATGGTTTTGGCATCCGGAAAGTTATTATAGTGCCATTTTCCGACGACGTTGCCTCCTTTTAGGAGCAGTACACCAGGATTTGCCCTGACCATGCTTTTTAGAGGAATGAGATCGGCATAGAATATCTCCGCAATTAATTGCATTTTATCACTCAGATATTGGGCGTCTTTGGATGCCGAAGCAGTCAATAGCACAACACGAAGCCCATTATAATCTTTTGTTAATTGGATGGCGGCCTGATTGATCTTTTGGATAGCATCAATATTGGTCGAAGAAAGATCCTTTGCAACGATAACAAGATTGTAATACGGATTAGCAATGATTTCTTGCGTATGGTCCGCTCCGTCAGCATCCGTAATCAAGAGATCAGGAATAGGAATATCATATCCCTTTTTGACCAATTTACTCTCAGGTTCACCTATAATTTCCCACGATTCATCTTCCCATAGCTTGTCAGCCATATAGACCTTGTCATTGACCTTTTTTGTTTCACCCGTCTTTTTGTTTTTCATGGTATAGATTTGCTCAAACAAATCGCCTTGTTTGCCTTCAGGGAGCACCATTAATGAAGGTAAGTTGTTGCCAACTTTGTAGGGTAAGAAATCAATAAACGGGAGGTAGTTTACGGTATAGATACCAATACCTAAAGAGATAATCGCTGTAATCACAGTAGCAACGAATTGATTGCCTGATCCTTTGATAATTGATCGTAATTGCTTTCGGTTAAAAAATATAATAAGGATCAACGCCAAGAGCACCAGATCTTTAGAAAATGATTGCCAAGGAGTAAGTGGGATGGCATCCCCAAAACAGCCACAAGAGGTCACAACCTCAAAAAATGCCGAATAGAAGGTTAGAAAAGTGAAAAATAGAATCAGTAGTAGCAGGCCCCAGGCAACGGTATTCGCATAGACCCCCAATAATAACAGTGCTCCTAACAAAATTTCAAAACCACAGATTACTACAGCGATGGCAGTAGCGTATTCATTAAAAGCTGTGAGATGAAAGACCTCAAAGTATTCCTGAAGCTTATAGCCAAACCCTGTCGGGTCATTTGCTTTAATAAAACCTGAGAATATGAAAAGAAGTCCCGTAAAAATCCGGCAAAATCCTAAAAGATAATTTGTTTTGGTACGCTGCTGTGTAGCTGTCATAATCCGATTATTGTTGTGCGATTCCTAATTTAATTAATGCAAAAACTGCGTAATTGAGCATATCCTGATAGTTGGCATGGATGCCTTCAGAGACCAGGGTTTGTCCATCGTTATCTTCAATTTGTTTGACGCGATGTATTTTCATTAAGATCAGATCTGTCATGGAAGAAACACGCATATCGCGCCATGCCTCACCGTAATCGTGGTTTTTGGCAAGCATGAGATCTCTGGTCTCGGTAACCTTTTCTGTATATTTCTGATTCACAAAGGTTGGATCCAAATTTTCTTCACCATCTTCACCTAAATCAGTCTGAATCATGGCCATGACACAGTAGTTGATAATACCGATATATTCGTCAACAATTCCTTCGCCCACTTTGGAAACCTTTTTGATTTCTAGCGTGCGTATACGTTGCGCTTTAATGTAAATCTGATCCGTAATGGAAGATAGGCGCATAATCCGCCATGCCGTTCCATAATCTTTTGTTTTTTTAATAAATAAATCCTGACAATGTTTGATAACACTGTTATATTCCTGAATGGTATCCATATCGTTGATTGAAGAAACTTGATGAGACAAGTTGTGATTACACCACAAATATAATTAGAAAATAATACTTCCAACGGTCAAATGAATGTACAATTTGTGCTTTATTGCTAAAATATAAACAATAATTTTGGATATTACCACAATTAAAAGTTCGCAGGGGCTAGGGGCAACAGCATCGTGCAAGTGCATGGCGTGAATTTCTCGTTTCCTATATCCCCAAACGTTTAAATATCGGTAACTTTAGATAAGTTTGATCAGTTTGCAAGGTGTCTTGCCAACTTTGAAGATAGTAAAAATATAAATTCATGGATTTTCAACAACCTGTTATTAGAGAAGTAGAGATCATCCGGTATGTTCAGCCATTTCGGGAAGGAGGGTCTTTACCCGCATTAGTCGATGCCGATGATGGCTTTAGTTATGTTATAAAATTTAGAGGGGCAGGTCAGGGACGAAAAGCATTGATTGCGGAATTGATCGGTGGAGAGCTGGCGAGATTGCTCAAATTAAGAGTTCCCGAAATTGTATTTGCGGAGTTGAACGAATCCTTTGGCCGTACAGAACCCGATGAAGAAATTCAGGATCTGCTCAAATTTAGTGTGGGCAAAAATCTGGGACTTCATTTTCTGAGTGGAGCAATCACATTTGACGCGAATGTCGATGCTATCGGCGCGGAGGAAGCATCGAAAATTGTTTGGTTAGATTCACTCTTGATGAATGTAGACCGTACTGTGCGGAATACAAATATGCTGATATGGCATAAAGAACTTTGGTTGATAGATCACGGCGCTTCCTTATATTTTCATCACAGTTGGGATAATTGGGAAGAACAATCCCTAAAACCATTTGTTCAGATTAAAGATCACGTACTGCTCAAAAATGCAAGTATGGTGGAGAAAATAGATCAGGAATACCGTTCCGTTTTTACGGAGGCGGTATTTCGCGGAATATTGGCGGTGGTACCCGATGAATGGCTGGAAGATGCCGAACGTGAGCTCTCTGCAGCCGATGCGCGCGAAGTGTATGTTTCTTTCCTGAAACGGCGTGTAGCCAATTCATCCATTTTTGTAAAACAAATAGAAGATGCCAGAAAAGACCGTATATGAGTATGCTGTGGTACGTTTGATACCACGGGTGGAGCGAGAGGAATTTATCAATGTAGGCGTAGCTCTTTATTGTCGTAAGTATCGTTTTGCGAAGATGGTTTATCTTGTTAATGAACAGAAGGTACGGTCGCTTTGTCCGGATATTGAATTGGAATTGATCGAAAATCATCTTTCATCTTTCCAACGAATCTGCCACGGCGAAAAAGATGCCGGCAAACTTGCTGCACTGGATATCACCGAACGCTTTCGATGGCTGACCGCAAAGCGGAGTACCCTGATTCAATGTTCGGCATCACATCCCGGATTATGTGAGGACCCCGAAGCAACATTGAAGGAGCTGTTTGAGCGTCTGGTTCTGTAAATTAAAAGATGTGCACCCTTGATCATGGGACAATACGTGATGGTCAAAGGGGCTAAGTTTTGATAATAAGGCTTAATCTATCAATATTGTATAGTATATTTGTTTTAATAAACTAGTGAAGATGCATGATTTTTATCAACATATCTATGAACAGCAACTGGCTGTTCTAGAAATGCCTTCTAACAAGAAGATCTGCGGCTGGGCTATCCGAATTGTGGATGTGCTCTTTCCCGAACGAAATTCTAGCGAGATGAAATCGGTCGATGATGTGAAGCTCGCTTTTGAACAATTTGAATTAGAACTGGAGCAACTCCTGAGCAAATCCAAAGCTTGTCAAAGCTGCAATCACTCAGAAGTAGCGCACAAGTTTTTTGAACGGATTCCACAGCTTTATGAATTGATGTGCTGGGATGCAGACGCATTGATGGATGGGGATCCAGCAGCACAGAATAAAAGAGAAGTCGTACGTACTTATCCCGGTTTCTTTGCCATCTGTATCTTCCGAATGGCCAATGAACTGCATCGCTTGGGTGTTCCTTTGATACCGCGCATATTGACGGAACATGCCCATTCTAAAACAGGTATTGATATCCATCCCGGAGCAACGATAGGCCATCATCTGCATATTGATCATGGCACCGGATTAGTCATCGGTGAAACCTGCACCATTGGTAATTACGTGAAGCTTTATCAGGGTGTAACCTTGGGCGCGCTGAGTGTTGATAAGGTGTTTTCCAATGTAAAACGCCACCCGACAATCGGTGATCATGTCATTATCTATTCAGGGGCCACCATCCTCGGCGGTGAAACACACATCGGCCATCATTCGGTCATTGGCGGGAATGTTTGGTTGACAAGTTCTGTAGAGCCTTATACCACCGTATATCATCAGGCCACATCAAAATTTATAGATTCGAAACCAATAATATAGATACCATGGGAAATATCATAGATACCATAGGAAATACGCCTTTAGTCGAGATAACACAATTTCATATAAATCCCAAGGTGCGGATATTTGCGAAAATGGAGGGGAATAATCCTGCTGGTTCGGTGAAAGATCGTGCGGCACTAAATATGATCCGCTCGGCGATGGAGCGCGGTGACATTACAAAAGATAGCAAATTGATTGAGGCAACGAGTGGAAATACCGGAATCGCACTGGCTATGATTGCAGGTATATATGGACTTAACCTTGAGCTTGTGATGCCGGCTTCTTCAACACGGGAGCGAACACTTACGATGGAGGCTTATGGCGCTAAAGTCACCTTATTGGAATCCATGGAAATATGCCGCGATTATGCAGAAGAAAAGGCCGAAAAAGAAGGTTATTTTATATTGAATCAATTTGCAAATCCGGATAATTACGAAGCACATATCAAGACAACGGGACCTGAAATCTGGCGTGATACAGACGGAAAGATTACACATTTTGTAAGCGCTATGGGTACTACAGGTACAATTATGGGAAACTCCATCTATCTGAAGGAGAAAAATGCAGCTATTCAGATTGTAGGTTGCCAGCCTACTCCGGAATCCTCGATACCAGGTATACGGCGTTGGCCCGAAGCATATCTGCCCAAGATTTTTGATCCGAGCAGGGTAGATCGTGTCATCGATATATCCCAACAGGAAGCAACCGAGTTTGCGCGGGAGCTTGTCAAGCGCGAAGGTGTTTTTGCCGGAATGAGTACCGGTGGAGCTTTTGCCGGAGCACTTAAAATTGCAAATGAAATCGAAGCAGGCCTTATTGTCTTTATTGCCTGTGACCGAGGTGATCGTTATTTGAGTTCAGACCTTTTTGGCTAAGAACCCATACGAACAATACCAAGCCCACTACGGATCTTCGCTTATTTTTAGCAATCTTTAGTGGGCTTTTCAATGTCTAAGCATCGGCGCCAAAGGTTAGTAGATTGCTGTCGGGATCTAAAATCGAAAACTCACGCTGACCCCAAGGCTTCATCTCAAGTTTACCATTGGGATGAATCTCAACATTATTTTCTTTAAAAGATTCATACAGACAATCAATATCGTCTGTGCGTATATAAACCATACCATAATTTTCTTCGGGTGGAAGTTCTTGGAATTCAAAAAAATGAATTTCAATATGGTCCTTTTTTAGCATCAGGTAACCGTCGTAATCGACTGGTCCACATAATGAAAATCCAAGTTTATGTAGATAAAAATCCTTTGTGATGGTTTTGTTACGCATGGGCAGTTTGGGATGAATGGCTGTCAGTTTCATCGGTATATAATTATTAAGTCGAGTTTAATCCATATGTTTAGTAACCTATTTGAAATATAATCATTTATCGTAATATTTTAATGTTCTAACAATAAGGATTATTTCATTTTTATAACGTATTTTTTAGCTATTTTGGCTAAAATGTAGTTGTTTGTTATAACCAATTGTTATGACTCATTTATAATTGTGTATTTTAAAATAATTGAGAGTTATTCAATTTTGTGCCAAATCAATGTATCATTGTCATGGACAAAAAAATAAATACGACAATTCGTTATAAGCAGCTACTCAATCGAAAGGTCTCCGTTCGGGAAATCATTTTTATGCTCTTATTTGTATTATGTCTTACCCCATTTGTTTCAGCTCCGCTTGCCTTACTTTTGGGTATTATTGTGGCACAATGGATCGGTCATCCCTTCCTGGCAGTCAACCACAGGGCAACACAGATTTTGTTACAGATTTCTGTCGTTGGACTTGGCTTTGGAATGAATATCGATACGGCTATCCAAACGGGTAAGCAAGGGTTTGTGTTAACCGTTATTTCTATTCTCGGAACATTATCATTGGGCTATCTATTGGGTAGGTTACTCAAGTTGGAAAAGGTAACCGCTTATTTGATTTCTGTCGGCACTGCCATTTGTGGTGGAAGTGCTATTGCGGCGGTTTCACCGACGATAAAAGCCAACGAGAAGCAAGTAAGTGTGGCGCTAGGGACCATATTTGTACTGAATGCCATTGCTTTATTTATATTTCCTGTTGTCGGTCATCTGCTTGATCTCAGCCAGACGCAATTTGGTTTATGGTGTGCGGTTGCTATACAGGATACCAGTTCTGTCGTTGGTGCAGCAAGTAAGTATGGTAATGAAGCACTACAGGTCGCGACAACCGTAAAATTAACTAGAGCTTTATGGATTATTCCGATCGCCTGTTTAAGTGCTGTAGCATTCAAGACCAAAGGGACGAGCATTAAAATACCATATTTTATTGGTCTATTTGTATTGGCGGTTATCTTAACAAGTTATATCCCTTTTTTTCAGCATATAGGAGACTATGTCGTTCCCATTTCAAAGATGGGGCTTACCTTAACTTTGTTTTTAATTGGAGCAAGTTTGTCTAGGGAGGTTTTGTTGGCAGTAGGTTTTAAAGCAATACTACAAGGAGTAGTGCTGTGGTTGGGATTATCAATACCGGTACTTGTCTATATTTATTTTTGTCTTTAGGCATTTAACGTATACTTCAGCATAATCATATCTTTCAACAGTTGACCATTTTCATAAATAGGCAGCTCATAATTTTCGATGAAAAAATCTTTACGGATAGCGTATTTAACAAAGCCATTTCGTTCATAAAAACGAATTTGAGCCAGACCACAATCTGCGGTACCCACAATCAGGTTCGGGTATTGCTGGTAGTTCTCCTTGATAAAATCAAGCAGTTGACTTCCGAGCCCCATGCCTTGAAACTCTGGTGATACGGCGATGTTTTTAATTTCTAATGTTTCCGTATTGACCGGATATAAACAGAAAACAGCGATAGGTTTTACCGTTTCATAGACAACATAAACCATCGATTCATAGAGGTATTTGTCGATTGCATGAATGGTTTCGTCTGCTAAAAGCAACAAATCATAAGGATAATCCTTATGATTTGTAATAAGTTTTATTTGAAAGCTATTGCGCATGTATAAGAATTCGCCAATGGCCTATAGTCTAATGTTCGAATTAATTGAAATGATATAAAAAGATAACATCACCCACGTAAGCCGGTTTTGCACTGTCTTTGATTTTCAATGTAGCTTCAATGGTAACTTTAATAACCCCTCTTAAATTGACCACTGATTTTACTTGTGTATGTAGCTGTACAGCATTGTCAACCAAAACGGGTTGTGCAAAACGTAGGTTTTCAATCCCATAATTGATTTCCATTTTGACATTTCTTACTTCAGCAATTTGTTTCCATAAATAAGGAATGAGGGACAAGGTCAGATAGCCGTGGGCAATAGTTGATTTGAAAGGACTATCCGTTTTGGCCTTTTCGCTATCTAAATGAATCCATTGGTGGTCTAGTGTTGCATCCGCAAATTGATTAATTTGTTTTTGATCAATAACATGCCATTGGGATTCGCCTAATGATTTTCCTTCAAAGGCTTTGTACTCTTCATAATTGTTAATTATTGTCATATGTAATCTTTTTATCGCGTTTTGTTGGTATCGTTCCCCGCTTTTAATGGAGAAGGGAAGATGAATTAGTGGCTAAATATAACTATACTTTTAAGAATCCTAAGCATATCCTTTATTTAAAAGATGATCGCATGAAAAGACAAGCTAAGTTCGTTCGTCATTAATACGGTTACCCGAGTTGTGTCGTTGCATAAGTGTTTTCAACGTAGGATCTGAAATTTTCGAGTATGGCCTGCCATCCATTACGCTGCATATCAATTGGATTTTCCGTTTCTGCATCAAAAATTATCGTGATATCCGTAGCAGACTTTTTTGCATTGAAGTTGACTTCAACATGACGGCCATCAGGCATAACATAGGCTATTTTTTTAAAGGGTTCAAGTGCGGTATAGCTGCCTTCAAAATCAAAGCCCATAGATCCGTCTTTTGCCTCCATGCGGTTTTTGAACTTTCCGCCAATGCGTAAATCATTGATTGAACTTGTACAGTGCCAATCGTCTGAAGCATGGTTCCATTGCATGATATCCTCGGCTGAGTTATATGCATTCCAGATCGTTTCTACGCGTACGTTGATATGGGTTTCAATCTTTATCTGTTCCATAAAATGTTTGATGTTTTCTAAGTTAATAACAGGAAAATTTGGGTTTTGTTATATCTGTTGTCAGATAATTATCAATATATAATAAAAAGTGTAAAGTTGAAACTTATTTTGGTGCAACCAAAAGGTTTTGATTGAGTTTTGTTAACTTTAAGCTATTTAACACTTAAACACGATTTATATGTCCTCCAAATTGCTTATTATCTTCTTTTTTCTGTTTTCACCGAGTTTGATTTTTGCGCAGCAATATAAAACGACAACCGACGTTGCCTATTGTAAACCCGATGAACCAGATTCTTATAAGAAAGAACGTTGTAAATTGGATATCTATATCCCGACTGATCGTAAAAATTTTGCTACCATCGTATGGTTTCATGGAGGTGGACTAGAGGAGGGAAATAAATTTATTCCACTTGAACTCAAAGAGAAAGGTGTAGCGGTTGTAGCGGTAAATTATCGGCTAAGCCCCAAAGCGAAAGCGCCGAGTTATATTGAAGATGCTGCTGAGGCTGTTGCATGGACATTTTCACATATTGCCAGCTATGGTGGAGATCCCTCAAAAATTTATGTGTCGGGGCATTCTGCAGGTGGATATCTGGCTTTAATGGTTGGTTTGGATAAGCATTACCTTCAAAAATTTGGTGTTGATGCAAATAATATAAAAGGACTGGCGCCGATTAGTGGGCAAACAAATACGCATTATACAATTAAAAAGGAACGTGAGCAATCTATGGTGATCCCCCAGATTGATCAGTTTGCACCACTTTCTTTTGCACGGAAGGATGCGCCGCCAATTCTCCTGATCACTGGCGATCAACAATTGGAAATGGCCGCACGGTTTGAGGAAAACGCACATTTAGCAGCGATCTTAAAACAGGTTGGGCATACCAAAACCTCGTTGTACCAACTGCAGGGTTTTGATCATGGGGGAGTGTATGCACCCGGCTGTCTGTTGATGCTTAACTGGATCAAAAGACTTGAAAAATAGTTTTTATGTGGTCAGACGGAGAATCGGAAATACAGCAAATCAAAATATTATAAACAAAATAAGAAATATTACAATTGTACATTCGTAAATTCTACCGAAATTTACCTCCAAAGTAGCACATCTCTACTTTTCAAATTTAATTCGTTATGTGGGCAAAACGCAATATCGTATTTATAATCTGTATGCTGGGGCTTTTTTTAGCACCCTATAGGTTATTTGCCTGCCACGAACCGTCCGAAAAGCCAAAACAGGAAGAACAATCCTGTTGTCTTGATGAAAGACAACAGGTAAAAGACGTCGGAACAGAAGATTGTTGTAAAGATGAAAGAGCTGAATCGCCAAAATCAGATCACCATGGGGATGACTGTGGTAAACATTGTGGCGAAAAATCATGCCGCACCTCCCTGCAATGTAATCCTATTGTTTCAGTTATAGAAGCTCAGCTTATTTTACCCTTGCATGCTGATGCATTAAACGCTTATGCGCGTTATAAACAACCTTATTGCGCAGATGCCTATTTTTCCATTTGGCAACCTCCTCAGATCGCTTAAAGTTAGACTGATAGCCCATGCTATGTCTTTTTGGATCGGTTTCTCTATCCAAAATCTCGTTTATTTAACTTATGAAAATCCCTTTGAATCTATCGGATTCAATACGCAAATACAGTAAATCGCTGTAGAAAGGTTTTTCGTCAGTATTCTTTTATATACTACATATCATAATCATGAGATTAATTTCATTACTTGGTTTGGTAATCCCTGTATTACTATCCACCCAACATACACATGCACAAATTAAAAATGCAAAGACAGCGACTGTAAAGATTTTTGGAAACACTCCGGCTGTTAAAACGATCATTGAAAAAGAAGGCAAGGACAGACAATTTGCTAAAGTTGACTGGAATCAGACAACCAAGCTAGCAGTTGTTACCTACGACTCTTCAAAAACAAGCGCGGATGAGGTCCTTAAGCGTATTGCATTGGCGGGGTTCGACAATGAAAAATTTCTGGCTCCAGATGATGCTTATATTCAATTGGCAAAAGCTGAACAATATGAACGAATCCTAAAACCAGCATTAAAAAATGGCACTGAACATCAGGTCGATCATACGAATCATAGCCAGGGCTTACAAACGATAATTCAACCTTCGGCGAGCACAAAATCAGCCGATGAAAAGACCGCATTTGCGCAGTTGACAAATCCTTATTTTGCGCTAAAGGATGCTTTGGTGAAGACGGATGCGGTGGTAGCTGCAGCTCAGGCAGAGGCATTTCAAGCAGCAATCAAAGCTGTCGATATGAATAAACTTAGCCACGATGAACATACCGTATGGATGAAGGTTATGGATAAGCTGGCAACCGATGCGGCAGGTATAACTAAAAATAAAGATGTGGCTAAGCAACGTGTGGCTTTTGCATCTCTTTCAACTACGTTGTATGAGCTTCTGAAGGTGAGTAAAGTGGATGGACCTATTTATTATCAGCACTGCCCCATGTTTAATGAAGGCAAGGGAGCGCATTGGTTAAGTAAGGAGAATGCCGTGAAAAACCCATTCTTTGGCGTACAAATGATCAGTTGTGGAAGTACAGTAGAAACGTTAAACTAATCGGCTGCGTTATGAATTATTTCCTAGCTATCCTATCGGTTGTTGTGTTGTTTTTAACAGCCTGTGGTAGTTCACAAACGAATACCAAAGCTGAAGATCGAATAGTTTCGACTGATCCTGCTATCAATTTGCCTGTACAGTCCGTTCAATACAAGGTAGGCGATCTTGTGCCTACAGCACAAGTTTGCATGGTGAATGATGCTTTTATGGGGAAAAAACAATTGCTGGTCAGACACGAGGGTAAGGATTATTATGGCTGCTGTGAAATGTGTAAAAAGCGCATACCCCAAGAAGCTGCGATACGTGTAGCCATTGATCCTTTTTCAAAAAAAGAAGTGGATAAGGCAACGGCTTCCATCGCAATTACCGGCGATCAGGGTGAAGTTTCCTATTTTGAAAACGAAGCAAACTATCGAAATTACATTAAAAATCTAAACCTATAAATACACTTAATTATGAAAAAGTTTATGCCAATTGTGGCGATCGCTCTGATATTCGTTGCATGCAAGAATTCAACATCGAAAAATACACATGCAGATCATATGGTCACTGTTGCTGCGGATACCGCAACGATAGCTGTCGACAAAAGCAAAGGCGATACCGCTTTGAATAAAGAAGAGACCGCTGGCGTAAGTAATACGGCAGCAAAAATAGAATCATCCACCGAGAAAGTTGATCTAAAAACAGCTAGCAATCCTTTTGCAGGCTTATACAGTGCCTATTTCGAACTGAAAGATGCATTGGTTAAGGATAATGGAGCTGCTGCACAGACAGCTGCGAAAGGAACCCAGGCTGCCATTGAAAAAGTTAATAGCAAACAATTAGATGCTGTTCAAGGAAAACTTTGGAAGGAATACCAACGGAAATTGGCTTTCGATGCAGAGCATATTGCTGGAATTAAAGAAAATGAACATCAGCGTGAGCACTTTGTGACCTTTTCCAAAAATATGTATGTGTTGATGAAATCTGTCAAACCTGAAGTTACGGTATATTATCAGCACTGCCCCATGTATCGTGATGGAAAAGGAGCCAATTGGTTGAGCACACAAAAGAAAATTGAAAATCCTTATCTAGGTCAGTCAATGCCCACCTGTGGATCTATCGTAGAAACTATACAATAAAACAGTGAAAAGCTTATTCGAAGGACTGCCTAGTCTACATCCGCTATTGGTGCATTTTCCGATTGTACTCTTGTTGACGGCGTTGATCAGTCATATAGGTGCCTTATTGTTTAAAAAACATCGACGTCCTTTCACTGTGCTGACTTTTGGATTGTTGTTATTGGGAACACTTGGAGCTTTTGCTGCAATTCAGACCGCAAACCATATTTCAGGCGATGCCGATGAAGGAGCCTTTGCGGTTTTTGAGATCCATCAACGTTTTGCCTGGATCAGCTTTTGGCTTGCAAGTGGCACAACGGTCCTGCATTTTGTTGGATTGCGGAAAGATACAGGTGCCTGGATAAACTATTTGATATTGATTTTGTTGATAAGTTTATCGGTGACACTATTTGTCACAGGACATCACGGGGCTAGACTGGTCTACCAATATGGCGTAGGACCGATGGGAAATGGAATACTAATCAATTAAATGAATGAACATGCGTAAAAAGAGTAATATATTAACGGTTGTTTTATTATTGATGACACAACTGACAGTGCTGGCCCAGAAAGTGGTTCGTCATGACCTTTATGTACGGGATACCATTGTCAATTATGCCGGAAAATCAAAACGGGCAATCGCTGTAAACGGACAGATTCCGATGCCTACCCTGACTTTTACTGAAGGAGATACGGCGGAAATTGTTGTTCACAATGAGTTAAAGGAGAGTACGTCGCTACATTGGCATGGTATTTTTCTGCCGAACAAAGAAGACGGAGTGCCACACCTGACGCAGGAACCTATAAAGCCGAATTCGACTTATACTTATCGCTTTCCGATAATCCAGCACGGTACACACTGGTATCATTCGCATTCCGGTCTGCAGGAACAGATCGGTATGTATGGTAGTCTTATTCTCAACAAGCGTGCAGATGATAAGACTTTTCGCAAAGGAATTGATGATTTACCCACGATTCCGGTCATATTGAGCGAATGGACAAATTATAACCCCGATAACATTCAGCGGATGCTACACACGGCCAACGATTGGGCCGCGATAAAAAAAGGCGCTACACAATCGTACGTTGAAGCTATTAAAGAAGGAAAGTTTAAAACTAAAGTTACGAATGAATGGAAACGTCAGCTGGCAATGGATGTCAGTGATGTGTATTATGATAAGGTCTTGATGAACGGGGCTCATTCCACGGATTTAAAATCGGTGAACGGTAAAGCTTTGAAAGCAGGAGATAAAGTGCGTTTGCGAATTTCCAATGGTGGTGCTTCGTCTTATTTTTGGCTGCGCTATGCAGGTGGCAAAATTACCGTTGTTGCCAATGATGGGAATGATGTGGTACCGGTGGAGGTCGATCGATTGATGATTGCCGTATCGGAGACTTATGATGTCGTTGTAACAATTCCAAATGAAGGAACAGCTTACGAATTTATGGCAACAACAGAAGATCGAACACAATCTGCAAGTTATTTTGTCGGAAATGGTATTAAACAGTTGATTTCTCCACTTCCCCGCCTTAAATATTTTGAAGGCATGAAGATGATGAACGATATGATGAAGATGAATGGGGACCTCAATGATATGGGCATGAAGATGAGCTTGAATCAGATGGATATGAATGTGGTGATGTATCCCGAAATTACAGGTGATGGAAAGAAAAAAGAAGATCACAGTAAACATAGCGGTATGGATCATGGACAAATGAAGATGGAAGAAGATCCCAATCGTTATAATGCCAATGCATTGGGCGATATTGTAACGCTAAACTATGCGATGCTGGAGTCTCCTCAAGCGACAGAACTGCCTAAAGAAGCGCCGATAAGAGATCTTAAATTTACGCTTACGGGAAATATGAGTCGTTATGTATGGAGCATGGACAATAAAATTCTCTCTGAAACGGATAAGATACCTGTAAAAAAGGGCGAGGTATTGCGCATTACCATCTATAATAATTCGATGATGCGTCATCCAATACATCTGCATGGCTTTGACTTTAGACTGTTGAATGGAAAAGGATCAAAAGCGCCATTGAAAAATGTGGTTGATATCATGCCGATGGAGACGGATACGATCGAATTCTTAGCAAATGAAGAAGGTGACTGGTTTTTTCATTGCCACATTCTGTATCATATGATGGCTGGGATGAATCGCGTGTTTGCTGTGGACGATTATAAAAATCCCAATCTTCCAGACAAAGCCAAAGCCTACAAGGAATTGCAAATGGAAAGTAATATGACCCATTTTATGGCGCAAAATGATTTTGCGACCAATGGAAATGACGGTCAGGCCATGTTTCAGAATGCGCGTTGGCAGCTTGGTTCCGAATGGCGATTAGGGTATAACGATATGCATGGCTATGAGGTGGAAACTCACCTGGGTAGATACTTTGGGAAGATGCAATGGTTTATGCCATTTGTAGGTTTTGATTATCGTTATCGCCGTATGGGGGAGGATGAACATGAGAAAAATATCTTTGGGCAGGCCAATAAAAAAGATAGTCGCAAAGCTTTGAGTATAGGTTTTATGTATACTTTACCTATGTTGGTCAATTTTCAGGCGGAGGTGTATCACGATGGTATTGTCAGATTGCAGCTGATGCGAGAAGATATTCCGATCGCTAGAAGAATCCGTGGTGATTTTATGGTCAACTCGGATCTTGAATATATGGCCGGACTAAATTATGTCATCACCAAAAATATGGCGTTTAGAACGCATTATGATAGTGATATGGGCTTTGGTGTGGGCCTGTCATTAAATTATTAAAGCGTAGATCTTATTTGAGTTAGGGGGCTTTGCACTACAAAGCCCCCTTTTCTTTTGTCATTAAAAGAGAGGATAAATGGAGGACATCTTCTTAAATGATACAAACTTTATTGGGACTTCATTGGAAATTAAATCGGACTTTAGGCGCTTTTATCCGAATGAGGTCCCTATAAGGTCCGTATAAGCTCCCTATAAACTCCCCATTATTTATTCCTTTCTTCTTCACGGTGCTGCCTGTAAAAAGAGGATAGGTTCGATTCTTCTTGCGCAATGGCGAACCTGTTTTTGGTAGCGGAAAATAAAGAAAAACCCCAGAAATAATTGCTTCCTGGGGTTTCATTTTAGTGTGAATTTATGACGACTAAAGTTTTTGATCGCTTAAATCATCCATTTAAATATGCTGGCTCCCCAAGAGAAACCTGCACCAAAGGCGGTTAACATGACTAAATCACCGGTATTTAATTTTTTAATATTTTGCCAGATACATAGTGGAATCGTGGCAGCAATGGTATTTCCTAGGTATTCGATATTACTTAACGCTCTATCTTCTGGTATATTAAGACTACGCCCAACGGCATCAATGATGCGCTGATTAGCCTGATGTGGGATTAACCAATTGATATCTTCAATCTGTAGGTTGTTGCGTTGCAAAACCGTATTACATGCATCGCTCATAGACTGAACAGCATGTCTAAATACAGTTTTACCATCTTGTTTCAGGAATCTGTTGTCGTTAACAGGAAGATTGCTGTCGATTGGATACAAAGAACCGCCGGCTTCAATTTTTAAAAATTCTTTTCCCGCTCCATTGCTACATAGATAGGCATCCATAATTCCACCTTCTAAAGATGGCTCAAGCCATATCACACCAGCGCCATCACCAAAAAGAATATTGGTTGAACGGTCTTTTAAATCGACATAAGTACTGATGTTGTCGGCTCCGACTACGAGTACATTTTTATAACGTCCAGTCTCAACGAGAGCAGAAGCCATATCTAAGGCATATAAAAATCCAGAGCAAGCAGCATTGACATCAAAAGCCCAAACATTGGTAAGACCTAATTTTTCTAAAATGATATTTGCTGTTGCCGGCATCGGCATATCAGGTGTAGAAGTCGCCACAATTAAGGCATCTACATCGTTCAGATTTTTATGATATTGTGTTGCCAAATCTTGTATAGCTTTTACAGCCATGTCTGATGTGGCAAGATTTTCATCTAAAATTCTCCGCTCCTTAATACCTGTGCGTTTGATAATCCACTCATTGGATGTATCGCAAAACTGCTCTAAATCTGTATTCGATCTTTTATTCGGTGGAATATATCCGCCAATACCAGTTATTGCTGCATATGGCCTGCTGGGTATTCTCTCAGTCATAAATTAATGTACTCTATTCTCTCTCTTTATATAGCTATCCTATTAGGAATTACTCGTGTGTTTTTTGCGCCGTAAAACTACGGTTAATTTATGCGATTAATAAGTGAAAAAGTTGATTTTTGACAAAATAATTACGTTTATCAGCATTTTTAACTGTTTTTTACGTATTGCCTATACTAATCTTTTAATCGGTCTTTATGGGGCGGAATTAAATATTGAATGCGCTTGTTTTTTCGAAATTTTAATCTAAAGAAGTTCGTCCAAATTGGAAAATAGTCTAGTTGCTTTTTGTGTTTCAAACCATTACGTGGAGAGTTTTGCCTGTTCCAAAAGTTCAGCCAAAATGACTATTCCTTCTTCGATCAATTCCTCTGATAAGGATCCGTAGCCAAGCCGTATTCCGCCAAAAACATTTTCTCTGCTGTAGTTTTCGGGATGCGGTATATCTACTGATCTTTCCTTTAATTTTTGGAATAAAAATGCCCAGTCGATTTGATGTTTAAAAGATAGCCAAACCGCCAATCCCCCTTGTGGAGAGGTGTAGTTCACATGATCCTGCAGATGTTTGTCCAATTGGGCGATCATAAAATCACGTTTCCTTTTGTAAAACTGTGTTGCTTTTCGGATATGTCTACGAATTGTTCCATCCTGAATGAGTTCCAGTACAGCTTGCTCCATAATATTGTCACCTTGGATATCGATGATGTAGCGAAGTTCGGTAATCTGCTGGAGCAACTGCTCGTTTCTCGTTGCAAGATAACCGATACGGAGTGCTGGTGCGACAACTTTGCTCAGCGTACCAATGTATACTGTATTGATCAGCTCCTGTTGTGAAGCGAGCGGATAATAGGGAACTTGTTCAAAATGAAATTCGTAGTCGTAATCATCCTCAATGATCGTGAAGTTATATTGGTTGGATAATGCTATTAATTGTGATCTCCGTTCTTTGCTTAAAGTGACAGTGGTTGGATATTGTCGATGTGGTGTAAGGTATAGCGCCTTAATGTTGCTCTTTTTCAATAAATGAGGTAGCAATTTTTCAACGATAAGACCATCGGTATCTACGGGAATAGGAATCAATTTCGCGCCGGCTTTTTCAAAGATCTTCCAGGCTGAATGGTATCCAGGGGACTCTACAAAGATATAATCATCGCGCTGCAATAGGCATTGGGCGACCAGGTACATGGCCATTTGGCTTCCACGACTGATGCATAGCTTATTTTTATCGATGTGCATGTTGCGTTCGATGTTGAGCATATTGGCGATTTCTTCACGAAAATCTAGATGACCTCGGGGATCGGCATATCCCATCATTTTCCAACGTGCGCTGCGTTTAAAAATTTGGCGATAAGCGCGTCCGAGCTGTTCTACCGGGGCAATCTTACTGTCTGGATTACCGTCATCGAATATAATACGTGTTGGAGGCTGAAGATCAGATAATTCGATCTTTTGTGCAACATATAGGTTCGAGCCATAAGGTAATTGGGCCGCTACAAATATACCTCTACGTGCTTGACTAACCAGCCAGCCTTCACTCAACAGCAACTGTATGGCATCAATTACCGTGTTTCGGTTTAATTTTAGTTGGGCTGCAAGAGATCTGCTACTCGGTAAGGCCGTTCCTTTCGGCAATCTACCTGATTGAATATCAGCAGCAATGTTATCCGCTATTTGGATGTAAATCGCTTTTGAAGAGGATCTGTCAATATCTATCGTTAAATTCCAAGGTCTAAGCATGAGGCTGTTGTATCGGGTAATTGTTCAAATATACAATTGTTCTGCAGGATTAAAATACATTCGATAGATGGCGCATGAGCAGTGCTGCGCTATTCTATTTAAGATGAGTTATTTTGTTTATTGCCTGTGTCGGCTGGACTAGGAATAAATAACCATCTTGGACTAGGAATGAAAGGGGATTTAAGTGGATTTTTGAGTTTTACTAATTCTAAGTCATTCATGAAACCATTTCCCGTTTTTGAGAAAGTTGATATTGCGATCGAACGAGCTCTTGGTTGCTTTGTCTATGATAAACAGCAGCAGGCCTATCTAGATCTCTATGGTGGTCATGCCGTTATTTCTGTTGGGCATAGCCATCCGCATGTTGTTGAGGAAACTATACAACAGATGAACAAGATCGGATTTTATTCAAATGCAGTTACAAACGATCTTCAGGATCGTTTGGCCGAACGCTTAGGCAGTGCCTGTGGTTATCCGACGTATGCTATTTTTTACAGTAATTCGGGAGCTGAAGCAAATGAAAATGCACTGAAGTTAGCTTCGTTCCATACGGGAAGGAGGAAAGTATTGGCGATGTCCAATGCGTTTCATGGGAGAACCTCAGCTGCGGTTGCGGCAACGGATATCCAGTCAATTCGTGCACCATTAAATGAAAGTGAACAATTTGTCTTTACACCTTTCAACGAGATCTCCAGTTTGAAAAAACAATTGGAAACGGAAGAATATTGTGCGGTCATTATTGAACCTATTCAAGGTGTCGGGGGAATTCATCGGGCAAGTACTAGTTTCTTACAGGAAGTAAGAGCAATTTGCACGAAAACTGGGACCATGCTTATTTTGGATGAAATTCAATGCGGTTATGGGCGCACGGGACTTTTCTTTGCACATCAGCATGCAGGGATAGAAGCTGATCTAATTACGGTGGCCAAAGGGATTGCAAATGGGCTGCCGATGGGGGCAACAATTATTTCGCCTAAGATAAAGCCGGTCATAGGGCAATTGGGAACTACTTTTGGTGGTAGTCATGTGATCTGCGCGGCAGCTCTGGCTGTACTTGATGTAATTCAAAAGGAGCAATTGATTGATAATGCCGCGGCTGTAGGTGAATTTTTGTTGACAGAATTAAGAAAAATTCATGGCGTGAGTGAAGTTAGGGGGCAAGGTTTGATGATTGGCGTAGAGTTTGAAAACGATATTCGACATCTGCGCAAAGAACTGCTGTTTTCTGAAAAGATTTTTACAGGATATGCAGGACGCTATACCCTCCGTTTATTACCGCCGCTTTGTTTTACCATGAATCATGCGGAGACTTTTTTGAAGAGTCTACGGAAGCATGTGCTCAAAGAGAAACTAGCCCATGATGTTTCGGGATATTGATTAGCCTCTCTATTGATTTTGTGCAAAGTTTTAATGAAGGATTCTCCAAATTAGCTGTCGCGCTTTGATAAATGTCGTAAAAGAAGTAATTTCACATCTAGCGTATTTAATCAGTAATAGCTTATAATACATTTCATGACAACAACAAAATGTTTGCCTACAGCGGGTTTAGTGAGTATTAAGGAAGATAAATTATTATTAGCGTATAGCAACAATAGAAAGGCATGGTATCTGCCGGGTGGAAAGATTGATGCGGGGGAGGAAGCCCTGCAGTCCCTTCGTCGAGAGATTTTGGAGGAGCTAAATATCAATCTGGATCCGGATAAAATATCCTATTATTGCCATGTTACAGCCCCGGCATACGGGCTTGTGCCAGAGGTTATCATGGAACAAGATTGTTTTCTGTATCCATTAACAGAGCAGATCGAACCCAGTAATGAGATTGGTGCCGTTCGTTATTTTTCACAGCAAGAGTACCAGGAAGAACCGATCCAGGTCATTGGCGTTTTGCATGTGTTTGACAAGTTGAAGGCTGACGGATTGATTTAAAAACCCTGTCGCTACTAGATGCCGTAGCCTTCATTGAGACAGCTTATACCTTTTGTGTCTTTTAAAGGTATAATTTTCTGGCTTTTGGTATCCATACGCCATGCCTTGACGATTTTGTCGAAATATTCTTTGCTTTCATCGACCCGGCTAATGGCTATAATTTCACTGTTTGGTTTGTCTCCTTGCTTGCAGTTGCATAAGCTAAGCTGCTCGTTGGACTTCAGTTTTTGGATATTGATGGTATCCAAAATCTTGTATTTGACTTTACCTTTGCTATCATCGGGTAACAATTCCTCTAAAATACAAACACCATTTTTGGCATTTGTAAAATAGCCGGCAGCAAAGCGATAGTCCCCCTGTGTATTCTTGTCGGTTTCAATAAGCGCGCCAGTTGCGTAGGTATAAGATTTTAATTCAGCAATTTCATTGATCTCACGGAATACTTTCCCATATAAGGGGTTTTTCTGATCGTTAACGGTATTGAAACTGGACCAACTGCAGATGGATAGAACCGCAATCGGTATAATTAGTATATATCTCATAGTTTTCAACAATTAAAAACGTTATTAAGTTAACAAATCTTTCTGTTAACTTAATAACGTTTTTAATTGAGCACTATTGTGTCGACTGAATTTACTAAAACTAATTGCGCGTTTATTTAGCTTGTGTTTCTTGCACTTTTTGAGATTCTTTATATACTTTACTGTCCTCGTCATCCATGTCCATGTCGAGATCCTCTTCTTTGTATTTTCCCATTTTTAAGTGAAAGTTGTCTGGAGTACCCGTAATTCGCATAGGTATCCCAAAGATTCCAAAAGGAGGTAAGCCCAGTCTAAAACCTAGGTTCATACGTCCGTCTAAGGTCACTTGACCTTCAAAGCGAGGCCTGAATCCCATCATTCTCATTTTCGTGCGTTCGATGGTCATCACATTATTTTTGATATGGGATTTAATAACAACTTTTTTTACTTCGCCATCCTTCAATTTTTCTTTGGAAGTAGATTGACTAATTCCATTGAGTAATTTGAAGCCTCTGAACTTAATCTGATTTAGCGTTAAGGATCCCTCGCCGACGATAGAAGGCATTACTGGTTGCATATTGCCATTCAATAGGCCACCCAATTTGTAATCCAATGAAACAAGACCATAAGCATTTTTGGCAGAGCTAACCATTTCCCTGAACATCGGTATCTCTTTGTAAGCGCGTTGAATATCAAAGCTGTCGGCTTTCACCGCATAATCAAAACTTGCTCTACGTGGATTTATGGGACGATAACTTCCGTTCATATCTACTTTCAGTCCCGCAAGTTCAAAGTTTGTCTTATTAAGTGTCATCTTACCTTCTTTTACCTGTAGGTCTCCTTTGAAATCTTTGATATTCATTTTGTTATATGATATGGCGTTGATAAGCCCTAAGACCTGAACGTCCAAATTTTTGGGGAGAAGAACTACACCGCTTTCGGAGGAGCTTGCTGTTGTAGACGAACTAGGGCTGGCAAAAACCATGAAATCATCCACATTGATTTTCTTGCTGCTGAGTGTAAATTGACCTTTTAACGGTGCTTGACTACTTGTCGCATAATTAATAATATTGTTGAGGTATCCTTTGATGGAAATATTATTCTTAGCATAGGCAACCAGGAATTTATCGAAATTCATTTTCTCCTGATTAAAACTGAAGTTCCCACTTCTAATTGCAATAGGCTGTGGAAGCATGTCGGATTGAACTTGGATATTTCCAATACTTAACCGACCGCTATTTTGGAGTCGGTTATAATGACCATTGGTGGCATCACTCTGTAAGCCTTTTAAACTGAAATCTGTATAGATAAAGCCATCGACATTGGTGCCATCCAATGCAAAGAGTTTATAAATAGGGCCGAGATTGAGCTTACCCTTGGACTGTATGTTGTATTTGATGTTATTGAAGTTCTTGAGGTCTGCATTCAAGAAAAAAGGTTCACCCGCAAATGTAAATGATACCGGTAGGATTTTGACATTCAGATCTCGAAGTGAACCTTTTTCGCTATTGACAAAAGCTTCGACCTGAATATTTTCCATCGGGATAGGATAATCATTTGATTTGATTAACCCATTCTTCATGACGATAGACGTATTGGTTTCGGGAAAAATGTTTCGTTTGAGATCCACATAACCTTTTGCTATCAGGTTGACATCCACCAATCCTGCCAATTCGACTTGTTTAATTGGGTAGAAATTTTTGATATCTGCTAAATTAAATGATGCCTTTAAATCCGAATTGACTGCAATTTTATTAAAATCTGTTATTGAAATAAATCCTTTTATATAGTTGTTAAGTGCTTGAACAGAAATGTCATGGATTGCTATTGACGCACTTTTTAACTGGCCATCGGGATCCTTTGCTTCCAGACGATAAGCAATTTTGTCCAATCCCTGTGGGAGCTTAGCCAATTTAAATTTACCATCTACGAGTGTATTTTGATATCAAAAGTAGGAATGGATGCGACGTATTCCTGTTCGCGTTTTTGGAGTCCTACCTTACGAATAGCTTTGGCGTATGTTCCGTCGATTTTTGCGTCAAGATTCCATTTCCCACCGAAAGAAAAATCGGGAAAATGTAGCGAGGCATGGAGTTTATCGAGATTAAGATCACTTTTTATGTTGGCATGCACGGTTACAGGGTGTAAACCCGCAATGTTGCCCTGTGCATTGAAATAGCCTGAAGCAACTTTAAAGTCAAATTGTTTAAGATCAATTTGTAGTGAGTCTGGATTCAGTGCCGGTAAGTCTATCCGTAATTTTGCATTCCAGTCCGTTAGCGGATTGGTGGATTGTTTATACGCGAGAAAGCCATTGTTGACCATGAGCCCAAGTGAAAGATTAGGCATTTTGTTGTTGTCGACAATATAATCACCTTCTAGATTAACAAAAACCTCAGATGTACCTTTCACGGAGAGGTCCTTGATCCAAGAAGCATAGCTATTTGGGACTAATGAAAGTAATTCGGCCAAGGTGCTTTCCTGTGATTTTAATTTAAAATCTAGGTGATAACCATGGGAAATAAAAGACAACAATCCACGGAAACGAACTGGTAATTGATTTATTTTAATATCATTTCGTTCGAAGACGAAGGATAACGTATTGGTATTGATCCGTGTTAGCAAATTGGCATCGATCGACTTTTTGTCCACATATAGTTCGTTGTCAAAAGAGAAGGAGAAAGATGCAATTTTTGCACGTGTGTTCAAGTCAAAAATATTTGACATCAGATCTCCCTTACCCTCATATTCGAGATCTTCTGCCTCTATCTGAAGCGGAATGGAGCGGTCTTCATAATGGAGATTTGTTTTTTCAAGTTTAATTAATTGAAAAGCCAAAGCGCTACTTTCTGCATTATCTTGTGTTTTTGTTGAATCTGACGGGGTGGATTTATAAATAGAATAATTGGCATTTCCCAAAGAATCAACCAAGATGTTGATCTTTCCGCTGTTCACGATAAACTTGTCGATGACAATTTTAGATTTGAGAAGACTCATAAGGTCCACGCCAAAACTGACTTTTTTCGCGGCAAGCAGCGTATCGTTTTTAAAAGGCTCGGCCCCTTTTAGTAAGACATCATCCATCGATGCAGTAAGCAAAGGGAATTGATCAAAGAAGGTTAATCTTACCTTTGAATAATTTAACTCACCAGTAATATGCTCGTTTACGAGTGATTTGACCTTGCTATTGACTTCATTTTCGAATATATAGGGAATAGATAATATGCTGATAACGAGTAGTACGATGATGCTTGTAAAAACGATAGCGATACGTTTCACAACTTTTATAAATGTTGCTTTTGACACTTTGTAATTTTTTGTGGTTACAAAAATCAGAAAATTATTATTAATCTTTATTAAATGCCCCATTTATTTTGGTTAGCTCTTGGAATATGTCGTGTTTCATTGACAAAAGGCTGGGTTAGAGCTTTCTTATGAACTTGTTTGCTAAAGCTTTGAAAATTTTGATGTATTTTTGCGCCGTGAAATTTCGATTTAAAAATGCCGAACAGAAAAATAGTATTATCCTGATTGTCTGTTTGTTGTTGCTGCTGCTGGTAGGAGGGGGATTGCTCGGTGTTATCCATCATAAAGTTGATCGTCTTAAGAAAAGAATATTGATCGATTTTGCGGATGAGAATATGTTTCTTGTCAAAAAGCAATTGGAATTGCTACAGCAGGATCTGTACCTTTCTGAGAAAAAAATATTGGAACAACCCACGTTTGATTCAAAGGAAAGTGGTGATTCCTTATTGGTCATTATCCCGGTTGGTCAACCTGATTATATGAGCGATAGGATGCTAACATTGTTACGGACACGAACAATAAATCATCGGCTATATCATATCTATATGGATATCGAAAAGCTGAATGCTTACTTTGCAAAGCTCAATTTCGGAAGGCGGGCTTATTTTGAGATCTATGATGACCGCGGCATCTGTGTGTATTCTCCCGATAATCGAAAGTGGGGAAAGAGAAATACTGCCGCTGTGTCAAAACAGGGGCAAATTGTTCAGTCAGATTTTCTGCAGCTGGACGTGATGGTTAATTCCTATCCCTGTAACATTCTGTTTGTTGGTGGCGAAATCAAGGTGTATGTTCTCTTGTTGAGTATCGAAGAGGAAATTCAGGAATTGTTGACCTATAGTATCTTGCTCGGTGTAGGGTTGATGTTGGTGGCGATGGTATTGATCTATTTCAATGTTATGGAGCGACGCAAGATTCAACAATTGAAATTGTTGGCCCTGAAGCAGGAAAATGAATATACGCAGATGCGTCTTGTACAATTGCGACAACAGATCAATCCACATTTTCTCTTCAATACATTTGGGTCGCTTCAGTACCTGATCGGAAAAGACGATGAACTGGCTAAGTCTTTTATTGGAAAGATGACCAAGGTTTATCGTAAAATGTTGCGTACAGATGAGGCAGAATGGTCTACACTAGGGGAGGAACTGGAATTGGCCAAAGCCTATTTCTTTTTGCAGCAGGTGCGGTTCGGCGCGGCATTGCAGGATATGGATATAAATATTCCAAGAGAATTATTAGAACAGAAAATTCCACGTTTGGGTTTGCAAATGCTGATTGAGAATGCGATAAAGCATACACGCATTTCGAAAGAGAATCCGCTTACTATTCGTTTAATCTATATACCCGAAACCAACCTGCTGGAGGTTAGCAACAACTGGCAGCCCAGACAGGGAGCAGAGCTTGAAGGTGAGGGGTACGGGCTCAATTATTTGTCATCCATCTATAGTTACTATGCCATGGCAGGTTTTCATTTCGGGATAGAGTCGGGGCAATTTATTGTGCGATTACCACTCGCATAATGCTGTATATGAATAATGAAATTGGAGGTGTCTACGTATTCATGTTTTTATAGTGCGTGTTCATCACTCTGAATTGCGTGTTCATCCCTTTATGTATTATTCTGTACAATATTTTTAACAAATTTGGCTCTTAATCCAGCGGTTTTAGTTTGTGATTAGCCTAATCTTATCCCATAAAATGCCAAGGTCTTTATAAAGTGCAACTTATGATTGACCTCCATGGAATAGATGCAATTACTTTCTGATACAGAATCCGAAGCTAAAACAGGCTTAGGATCAACAATGGATATTCGGTTGATGTTACGTCGTCACCAGTAAAAAACAAATAGAATGCCACGAGCTCATTTATGCCTTTGAAAGCGAGCTCAAAAATAATTATTTGATGAAAAACACTTATACTAAGCTAGCCATTGGTCTTTTATTTTCGGCGGGTCTAATGCAATCTTGTTCATTATTGCAAACAGTAGGTTTAAGAAAAAAAAGAGACGGTTACTTCTGCCAAAGATTCTACGGCAAAGAAAGATTCTACAGCTGCATACGACAAATTGTTGAAAGATGCGCGTGTGGATAGTGGAATGTTTACTGTGATCCGTAAAGAAAACAACTACTACTTTGAAATTCCATTGAAAAAGATGGGGCAAGATATATTGTTGATCCAAAAGCTATCTTCTGTACCGTTGGCCTTGAATGAGGCTGGGGTAAACAAAGGGATGAATTATGAAAATAAGGTCATTCGTTTTACCCATCGTAAAGAGAAAAAAGAAGTGTGGGTTTCGGAGATTAAACCGCAGGTCGAAGTACCTAAGGGTGACGCAATAGCCGCTTCGGTATATGATAATTATCGTCCTTCTTATATTGAATCTTTTAAGATTGAAAACTATTCAAAGGATTCAAGTGCCGTGGTGATCAAAGTCAATAAAGTATTTGACGGTTCAGAAAAAAGCTTTACGGATGTGTTTACGTCTTTGGGTTTGGGAACTTCACCTAAAACGAGTATATCTACCGTTGAAGACATTAAATCCTATGCGAATAATATCGTTGTGAAGTCTGTATTCTCTACCAAGGTCACTGAAGGTAATGAATCTGTACCGGTTTCTTTAGAAATTACAAGTAACCTTTACGAATTGCCTGAAAATCCTATGGTTGCGCGCTTTGCAGATCCAAGAGTAGGTTTCTTTACTTCACCACGTTGGTATTTTAATGATAAACAACAGGAACTGGATAAGAAAAATCTAGTCAATCGCTGGCGTTTAGAACCGCGTGACGAAGATAAAGCGCGGTATCTGAAAGGGGAGTTGGTCGAACCAAAGAAACCGATTGTCTTTTATTTAGATCCGGCGACACCAAAACAGTGGCGACAAGCGATCATCGATGGAGTTCATGATTGGCAGGTTGCCTTTGAAGCTGCTGGTTTCAAAAATGCAATTCTGGCCAAACAACAGCCGGATAGTGTCAAATTTGATCCCGATGATGCGAATATTTCCTCTATTGTTTATGCAGCATCTGCTCAGGCTAATGCCATGGGACCTTCAGTGGTCGATCCGCGCTCGGGGGAGATCCTTGAAGCCGATGTGATCTGGTGGCACAACGTCATGACGATTTTAAATAGCTGGATGCGTATACAAACAGGTATAGTAGATACATCGGTACGATCCAATGTGTTTTCGGATGAAAAAATGGCACATGCCATTCGCTTTGTTTCTTCCCATGAAATTGGCCATACCTTGGGTCTTATGCATAACATGGGCTCCTCGGCAAGTTTTCCTGTTGATTCATTGCGTAGTAAAAGCTTCACCACCAAAATGGGGGGGACTGCTCCTTCAATTATGGATTACGCTCGTTTCAATTATGTGGCACAACCCGAAGATGGTGTGGAACAGATTACTCCCGTGATCGGTGCTTACGACAAGTATGCCATTGGCTGGGCTTACCGTTGGTATGGCAAAACGCAACCTTGGGATGAAATTCCTTTGTTGAGAAAGGAAATTGACAGCCATGTACATGATCCTATTTACCATTACGGTGAACAGCAAGATTCTAAAAATATCGTTGATCCGCGGGCTCAATCGGAAGATCTTGGTGACGACGCGATGAAAGCTGGTGAATATGGCATGCTGAATCTGCGTCGTATGATGCCTAATATTATCAACTGGACCACTAATGTAGGTGATGATTACTACCGTGCCGGTAAATTATATATGGGTGTAGTCGGACAATGGTACGCGTATGCTGACCATGTCTTAAATAATATTGGGGGTATATACCTGGAGAATGCTGTTTTGGGCGATCAAAAAGATGCCTATAGTCCAGTACCAAAAGACAAACAAGTACGTGCTTTGGAATACCTCAAGAAGAATGTCTTTTACATGCCTGAGTGGTTGTTCGTCCCAGAGCTGATGGCAAAAACTTTTCCATTGAAAGATTCACCAATAGGACCATTTGAGTATGCTCCTTATAACTTACAACGTGAATTTCAGTATGCCATGTTGTATAAACTGGTCAACGATGAACGTTTGCTGCGTATGGTTGAGATGGAAAATCTTTTTGGAAGTAGAAAAGCATGGAGTGCACCTGAGTTTCTAACTTCTGTACGTCAGACGATCTTTGCTAAAACCATCAGTGGACAATCGTTGGATCTTAAAACACGGATGCTACAACAAAACTATGTGGATGTTCTGATGGTATCTACAAACAAATCCATGGAGAAATTAAATGCGAAGAAACTGGCAGGCATTGAGCAGCTAGTTGAAGCGACACAACCTGATCTATGTTTACATCCGCAACATGCATCCTCTTCACAAACGGGACTTCGGAATGTACATGTCACTGGCATGATACGTACTTCCGATATGTTGACCTATAAACGTGCTGAACTATATGAGATCTACCAGTTGTTGAAACAAAAGCAGCGGACAGGTGACGCGACTACAAAATCGCATTACATGGATCTTTTACTACGTATTGCAAATACCTTAGAATTAAACTAATATATTAACATCTACCAAAATGAATAAGTTTTTAATACCGTTGACCTTCATGTGTGTGCACGTTGCGCATGCGCAGGAATCCAGGGAACTGAAAGGAAAGGTTTTGGATGCGGTCACGTTAAAACCAGTCGTAGGGGCGACGGTTGTCGTTGAAAGTTCGGCAGTAGCAGAAGATATCGGTGTACCTAATCAGGTGCAGCAGTCGGCATTGGGTTCATTGACCGATGCCGCTGGTGAATTTCGCTTAAAAGTGCCTAGTAATTTAAAATATGTAACGATTAGCTATGTCGGGTACCAGCGTATTCAGGTGCCGGTATTTCAGGATCATAAAACAATCTTGCTTCAGCCAAGTGGTGAGTCCTTGGATGAAGTGATCGTAACAGGTTATACGGATATCAAAAAACGTAAGAATACGACGGCTTACAATAAAATCAATGTAGCGGACATCAAACAGACGGGGGTTGCATCGATCGATGAAATGCTTGCTGGTCAGGTGGCAGGTTTGCAGTTGAGCAATTTTAATGGCGGCCCCAATAGTGCTCCACAGATCCGTATTCGTGGTACTGTATCACTCAATGGCACACAAGATCCCTTATGGGTGATTGACGGACTGCCGATTGAAGGTACGGCAATGCCAAACCGAATAGAGAAAGATGATCTTAATAGCTTGACAAATCTTCCTATTGCAGGCATCAATCCCGATGATATCGCCGATATTACCGTTTTAAAAGATGCTGCGGCGACTTCAATTTATGGTGCCCGGGCCGCAAATGGGGTCATTGTGATTACCACAAAAAGAGGTAAATCTGGTCCCGCAAAATTGCAGGTGTCAGCAAATACCTTTGTGACGCAACGTCCGGATTTCGGTAAACTCAATCTGATGGATGCTAATGAAAAAGTGAATTTTGAGTTATTGATGGCCAATCGTACGGATCTCAATTATCGTACGGATAAGGGCGCTGTTATGCGGATACTAAATAAAGCAAATGCATTGGATGCTTATCGCACCGGTGGTTTAGCAGCTTTATCACCGGAAGTACAGCAGTCGATCAGTCAATTGCGCACGCAACAAACGAATTGGGGGAATGAATTATACCGTCAGGCGGTCAATCAACAGTATTCCGCGTCTATTTCAGGCGGTAATGATGGGCATCGCTATTATTTGTCAACAGGTTTGTACGATGAAAAAGGTGCTACAAAAGCGGTAGATCTTCGTCGTTATTCATTGACATTAAATAACGATTTTACAATCAACGATCGGTTTAAAGCTGGTATTAATATATTAGGATCAGTTTCGAATAGACAAAATCCGATTCAGGATCGTGATGCTTTCACGAACCCAAGTTATTATGTGCGTTCGGTTAATCCATATCTTTCAGTTTATGATCAATCTGGGAAATTTAACTATGATCCAGATATCGAGGGCTTTGAAAGAGATACTTATATCCCATTTAACGCAATTGAAGAGCGTGATAATACCAAATACACGTTAACAAATAAAGCACTGAAAGCAATCAGTTATTTGGAATACGCTATTTTACCACAGTTATCCCTGAGAACAGAGCTTGGTTTGCAATTTGATGAAAATAAAACTGAAAAATTTGCAGATCAGGAAAGTTATAACACCCGAAAATTGCGTGCTGCGACCCGCTACTACGATGCCGCCAGCAAGACAAATAAGTATTTTTTGCCTACTGGTGGGACAATAGAAAATTCCAATAATAGCGTTTTCCAATACAATTGGAAAACTTATTTAAAGTACAACAAAACCTGGAACGATCGCCATGAGCTGGAATTGATGGGAGGAACGGAACTGAGACGGAGCAAGAGTGAAATCGTAACAACGAAGGGATTCGGGTACAATCCGGCAACATTGACGACGCAAACACTTGTTTTTCCAAATAGCAACTACCAAAATGACTCAAGGTTTGTACAGTATAAAAAAGGATTTGTAGAAAGCTCATATGCCTCGTTCTATGGGAATGCGACCTATACTTTTGATCGGAAATACAATGTATATGCAAGTATTCGACAAGATGGTTCTAATATGTTTGGTGTTGATCCCAAATATCGTTTTCTACCGATTTGGTCTGTTTCGGGATCATGGAATGTGCTAGAGGAAGAGTTTATTAAAGGAAAAACCGCTTTGTCTGATCTCCGAGTGCGCGCGTCTTACGGTACGCAAGGAAATATTGATCGCAATACTTATCCTTTTATTGTTGGTTTTTATAATAACATTACCATGTTGCCAGGAAATAATGAAGGAACTGTATTTGTTGAGATGCCTGCTAATGATAAACTTCGCTGGGAAAAGACCCAATCTTATAATGCTGGGATTGATTTAGGCCTATGGAAAAACAGATTAAATATTACGGTTGATTATTATAACAGAAAGAGTACCGACTTAATCGATTATAGTGCAATACCTTTGGAAAACGGTTTCCAAAACGTAAAAGTTAATTGGGCCTCAGCAAGAAACCAAGGCGTGGAATTGACGATATCAAGCCGTCAGATCCAAACGGATAAATTCTCCTGGTCAACGGACTTTAATATTGCACACAATAGTAATAAATTATTAAAAGTACTCGCTGATCCAAAAGCCTATGCGCTTGAAACACAGGAAGGGCGTCCAATTAATGGCCTATACGTATTGGAAACGGCTGGTTTGGATAAAGATGGGGTGATGCAGTTCAGAAATCAGGATGGATCCGTTTCGAGCTTTGAACAGTTTTTTGGATTATATGATCCATGGGCGGAGTTTTTGCCAGGTTATATTTCGCAAACCGATATGACCGCTGCAGAATACCGTTCTAAATTTAAATACAAGGGTAGTAAAGATCCGAAGTTTATCGGCGGAATGACCAACCGTTTCCGTTATGCTAATTTTGATCTCGCAATCTCTGCTGTGTTTAATTTGGAGCGTTGGGTAAGCCGTACACCGACTTATAATCCGGCTCTGGTAGACCGTGGTCAGAATTATACAACAGATCTTTTGAAGGCACTGCAAGAGGGTGGTAATATGCCTGCTTTGGGAAGCATAAGTTCTGAATTCAATGATCGCTGGATGGCCTATGCTTGGTTGGAAAGCAATGATCCAATTAAATCATTCAATCTCTATGATATCTGGGCAAAGAAAATGAGCTATGTCCGCATCAATAGCATTCGTTTAGGTTATACACTCCCTGCTGCATTAAGTAAAAAAATTGGTACAAGCAATTTACGCGTGAATGTAGAAGGACGTAACCTATTTGTCTTTGGAGCAAATTATGACGGATATTTTGATCCTGAAACTTACGGTAATTATTATGCACAACCGATCAGCAAGTCTTTTGCCTTCGGTCTGTCAGCGAGTTTTTAATTCTTTTAATTGATTTATAACATGAAAAAGATAGTTTATTTTGGAATGATCATGGCAGCCAGTGCATTGAATTCCTGCGATAAATATTTAGATATAAAACCGGTAGGGACGGTTATCCCTACTTCGGAAAGTGATTTTAGAGGTTTAATGACAAGCAGTTATGCAAACTTTCCTGCACATAAGTCCTATTTGTCCTTGCGGACAGATGAGCTATTGTTGGATGAAAGTTCGACTGATGCCGCTAGAACCAAAGATATTTATCTTTGGAACGATCAAAATCCTGATCCGACAACAATTGCTTATCCCTATCTGACATTTTATAGTAGTATTTTTTATACCAATCAGGTCATTAGTACAATCGATGAAAAGTTGGCTAGCAATGCAGCAGTGGACCAAATCAAAGGAGAAGCTTATCTGATGCGTGCTTATGCTCATTTTGAGTTATTAAATCTCTACAGCGAGGTCTATTCGGCGAGTAATGCAGGGCTTCGGGGCGTTCCTTTATCGACAAAGATTGACCTGGAACAACGTTTTGTACCTGCGACCATTGGAGAGTCTTATGCGCAGATCCTGGCTGATATGGGAAAAGGGACAGCTTTACTGACTGTGGATGATCAGGCAAAAGGTGTTAATTATCGCTTTAGCAAACGCGCTGCTTTTGCCATGGCCTCACGCGTTCATTTATATCGCGGTGAGTGGCAAGAAGCAATTGATGCCGCTAAAAAAGCTTTGGTTATAAATGACAAATTGGTTGATCTCAATGCTGCTGGAAGCCTACTTCCGAATGATTTTGAATCAGCGGAGATGATTATGGCTTTGGAAAAAGTATCTGTTCCTGGAGTACGTACAAGTTCCTTTATTTCACCGGCCTTGTTAGACAGTTATTCTGCAGGCGATTTGAGAAAAGGTCGTTACTTCCAAAAAAGTGGGGGCGATTATGTATCCCTCAAAGGTGGGGACAACCGTTTTAATGTGAGTTTTAGAAATGCTGATCTTTATTTGACGTTGGCCGAATGTTATGTTCGTCTGGGAAATACAGCAGAAGCATTAAAATATCTGTCTGCTTTAAAGAAAAACAGATTTACCGCAGATGCCTATGCCAAAGAAACTAAGGCTGACGCAGGTTTGTCAAAGGAGCAATTACTAGATGCGGTTCTGCTGGAACGCAAGCGTGAACTGGCGCTAGAGGGATTACGGTGGTATGATCTAAAACGGACGACAAGACCGGCGATCACACACAGTAGTTTCGGCAGAACGGTAACACTGCAGCAGAACGATCCTCGTTATGTGATACGTTATCCACAGGAAGCAATCAATAATAATCCCGATCTGTTGAAATAATCTATTTTTTTAAATCCTATATATATTAATCCATTTTCTTTTTAGGAAATGGATTTTTTATTACATTCAACCCATGGGATGGAAAATACTGATTGTCGAAGACGAAGACTGGGCTTTTGTAGGCTTAAAGGAGATGTTGACTGCGCGCTATGGAGAAAGTGAACTGACCTTTACCAATGCAAAAGAGGTTCAGGAAGCGGTGGTGACAATCAATAGAAATCAATTCGATCTGATTTTTATGGATATCCACCTGATGGATGGGCTGAGCTTTGAAATTTTTAAGCAGGTATCTATCGATGTGCCGCTTATTTTTACGACGGCTTACGAACAATATGCCTTGGAGGCCTTCCAAAATAGAGGGTATGCCTATTTGTTAAAACCTTTCGACAGCGACGAGTTGACTGAGGTCATGAAACGTATCGAACCGCTGCTACCTAAAGTAGAACCTCGGCTCAAACAGCGTTTTTTAGTGAAATATGGTAATTTTTTAAAGTCGCTGGCCATTGCTGATATTGCTTATTTTATGGCAGAAGACAAAGAGTTGTATGCTGTAGAAAAAGGATCTGGAATTGCATATATTATTGAAGATACCATCACTCATCTCGTTACACAGGTAGATCCAACAGTTTTTTTCCAGATCAATCGTAAATTTCTTGTTCGAATAGATGCGATTCAATCCATGTTAAAAATTAGTCGAAATAGAATCAAATTAGCGTTAATGCCCTCAACTCCAGCGGGAATTGTAGTCATTGTTAGTGAGGAACGATCTCCGAAGTTTCAAAAATGGCTTGATCAATAATAGTAAGTTAGCTTACTAAATGACTTTTATAAGCTTAGTTTTTAATTTTAAGTACTTTATTTATAGTGTTTTGTGTTTTAGCGAAACAAAATCTATTAATTCAATAGATTTTGTTATATATTTGCGTTCCAATAAAAACTACTTATTCAGTAGATTTTATTGGAATGCAAGGAGCCACTGTGTTTTTTGTATTTAATCACACTTAACTTATTTAGTAAAGCATTCTTACGATGTACGCAAAACTTAAATACATTCCTATTGCTGCGATAGCATTATCAGGTGTCAATATGAACAGGTTGTATGCTCAGCAGCGGGCTATACAAGGAAAAGTTGTTGATGCCAATACCGGTCACCTACTTCCTGGAGTAAATGTTCGCATTTCGGGGCAAAATCAAGGAACCTTAACGAATTCAAAAGGAGAGTTTACAATCAATGTCACAGGTGACGTATTACCTGTATTGGAGTTTTCTTTTGTAGGTTATGAATCTCAACAGCTAAAAGCAACAAGTACAAACTTAACATTGTCCTTGAAACCCTCCAGTACAGATCTGGAAGAAGTGGTGGTGGTGGCTTACGGTACTGCCAAACGTACAAACATAACGGGGTCGGTCAGTACGGTGAGCAGCAAAGCTATTGAAAATAGACAGGTATCAAATATTACGAAGGCCCTGGAGGGACAGGTACCGGGCTTACAGTCCGTAGCGTCCTCGGGACAGCCAGGTACTGAAGCAGCCATCCGTATTAGGGGTATCGGCTCCATTAATGCCTCCAGTTCACCTCTGATCGTGTTGGATGGTAGTCCTTATGCCGGGGATATTAACTCCATCAATCCGAATGACATTCAGTCTATCTCTGTTTTAAAAGATGCAGCATCAAGTGCACTTTACGGATCCAGAGGGGCGAATGGTGTGATTATTATTACTACTAAGTCTGGTGTGTCTTCCGACAACACCAAGATTAATCTCAATTTTACACAGGGCTATTCAACCCGTGCAGTTCGTGACTATGACCAGGTATCGACCGATGAATATTTTCAGCTCTATTGGGAAGCTTTGAGAAACAAAAACCTGTCAAATGGCCTTACAGCAGAGCAAGCGGCGTCCAACGCAAGTAAGACCGTATTGACAGATTTAAATATCAATCCGTATGGCAGTCAATACCCGCAGCCGGTCGGAGTAGATGGTAAGTTGGTTGCCGGAGCTAAGACACTATGGGATGATCCATGGACCGACGTATTGCAACGTACGGGAGTGCGTACACAAGCAGATCTAGGGTTTAGTGGTGGTAGTGCCAAAAGCACCTATTATATTTCGGGTGGTTATCTGAACGATCAGGGGATAGCGATTGAATCTGGATTTAAAAGGTACAACCTGCGCGCAAATCTTGACAGCAAAGTGAAATCCTGGTTAAATGTCGGTCTCAATATAGGTGGTAGCAGTACACAACAAAAATATCCGCAGTCTGAGGACAGCAATACGGCAAACATTATAAATTTTACGAGACTGGTGCCATCTTTTTATCCATACTATGAGCGCAATGCGGATGGTTCATTTGTGCTTGATGGAGCCGGAAATAAGATTTACGATTTTGGAGAATATCGTCCAAGTGGTGCAACACCACGTAATAATTTAGCTGCTTCTCTTCCTTTGGACAGAAATGATATCCGTCGGGAAAATCTATCTGCCCGGACTTATCTGGAAGTGTTGTTTTCCAAAAATTTAAAATTTAAGTCGACATATAATGTTGATTATATCAACGGGAATACACACGACTATACCAATCCTTTGTTGGGAGACGGTGTGAATACGGGCGGGTATGTTTATCGTTCAAATGTGCGTACCGTAGCGCAGACCTGGAACAATTTATTGACTTATGAGAAGCAGTTTGGCTTACATTACCTCAATGTATTGGCCGGTCAGGAATACTATGATTTTAATAGTAGCAATATCAACGGTAGCAGACAGCAATTTGTGCTCCCTTACTTTGATGAACCTGCTGCGGCATCACAACTCAATAACTTCACGGGATCAAGTGCTGGGTATAGGCTATTGAGTTTCTTGGGAAGAGCGGAGTATAATTATGATAACAAATATTATTTATCGACTTCGTTACGTACTGATGGTTCGTCGCGCTTTTCGCCAGCAAAACGTTGGGGAACATTCTGGTCTGTGGGTGGATCTTGGAAGCTGAAACAGGAAGAATTTTTGAAGGATAACACAACGATTGATCAGCTGACGGTAAGAGCAAGTTATGGTGGACAAGGAAACGATAATTTAGGTACCTATTATGCTTATAAAGGACTTTATACCATTGCAAATAGTTTGGGTAAAGGCGGAACGTATACCGGTAGGTTGGCTACACCAGATCTAAAATGGGAGTCGAACCTCAATTTGAACGTAGGTGTCGATGTATCTGCATTTGAAAACCGGGTTTCATTGAGTGTGGAGTACTTTAACCGTCGGAGTAAGGATTTGCTGTTCACCATGCCGATGGCTTATTCAACAGGCTATACGGGCTATGATGCAAATATTGGAGCGCTGAAAAATACCGGTATCGACGTGGATATTCGTACTGTCCCGGTTCGAAATGAAAATTTTAAATGGAATTTAGACGTCAATCTTTCGCATTACAAAAACAAGATTACAGCTTTGCCAAAAGATAACAAACCGATCATTACGGGGAATAAGCTTTTGCGTGTAGGCGGAAGTATCTATGATTTTTATCTGCCGGAATGGGCTGGAGTAAATCCAGATAACGGTCTGCCTCAATGGTATACCGCTGATAAGGACGGTAATAAAACAGGTGAAAAAACTTCGGAATACAGTAAGGCCGGTAATTTTATTGCCGGGACTTCATTGCCAGATCTTGTCGGTGGGATTCAAAACAGTTTCACTTACAAAAATTTTGATTTGTCTGCTTTGTTGAGTTTTAGTTTGGGTGGACAGATATTAGATAACGATTATATTCAGCTTATGCATAGCGGTAATAATCCGGGACGTGCTTGGTCCAAGGAGATCCTCGAGCGCTGGACGCCTGAGCATACGCAGACCGATGTGCCTAAATTGACAACAGATAACTTGAATTGGACTTCTTCGTCCACACGTTTTCTTTACAGTGGCACTTATGCACGCCTTAAAAATGTGAGTTTGGGCTATAGATTACCTTCGGATTTATTGAAGCGGATAGGTGTAGAAAAACTTCGTGTCTTTGCAACTGCCGAAAATCTATTGACATTTTATGGTCATCAAGGAATGGATCCAGAACAGACGGTGAATGGGGCGACCTATTTTCGCTATCCGGCAATGCGAACAATCTCTGGTGGTATTCAGCTTGTTTTTTAATGCCTTATTGTTAATCTGAGAATTTAAATGAAAATCATGAAACTAAAAATTATATATATCATATTGGCGCTCTCTCTAGTGAATGCATCATGTAAGGATGCGCTTGAGTTGGATCCGACCACTTCTGTGCCGGAAGGTGAAGTGTTTAAAAATACCGACAATGTTGCTACGGTGATCAATGGTACCTGGAGGTATTTAAATGATACCTATTTTACTTATGCCAATCCAGGTTATACGGCGGTAATGCGTACAAGTGATGCAATGGGAAGTGATGTTGCGGTGACGACCAAATATGGTTATCGCGATGCGTATGCATTTACCGAATTAACAAACAATCGTTCTAATCGCGTTAATTCTTTTTGGATAATGCTGTATAAAGTGATCGATAATATGAATAATGTGATCGCGAAAGTGGATGGAGCTGAGGGATCTGTCGAAACCAAGAATGTATTGAAGGGAAGAGCGAAAGCATTGCGCGCGTTTTCTTATCTAAACCTGGCGACTTTTTACCAGTTCAGTTATCTGAAAGATAAAAATGCCAAGTCTGTTCCGATCTATACCGAACCCAGTACATTGTCGACTGAAGGAAAATCAAGGTCAACACAGGAAGAAGTGTATGAACTTATCTTGAAAGATCTCAAAGACAGTGAAAGCTTGTTGGCTTCTGCTAGTAGAGCGGATAAATACGAAATCAATGCGGATGTCGTGTATGGTCTGCTTGCGAGAACCTATTTGCAGGTAGGCGAATGGAAGCTAGCCGCTGAATATGCTGAAAAAGCAGCTCAGAAGTATAATTTAATGACTCCGTCAGATTATCAGGCAGGTTTTAATGATCTTGGAAATAGCGAGTGGATTTGGGGACATCAGCAGACTAACGAGCAAAATGTGGCAAGTTATACATTTCATTATTTGGATGTGTCGTCAGCTGGATCTTATTACTATAGTTTTATGGCCGATCCTTATTTTAAAGATTTATTCGATACCAGTGATGTGCGTTACGCTTTATTTGAATGGGATAATTTACCTGGTCGGGAAGGTTTCCTACGGTATAAGAAGTTTAAGTTTAAGTCCAATTTAATTGGAGATATTGTATACATGCGTGCTTCTGAAATGGTTTTGATTGCGGCTGAAGGTTATGCAAGAGCTGGTGAAAACGATAAAGCGGTAGCAGCGCTGAATAAATTACGGACGGCTAGAAACGCTAAGCTGTTTTCAGGAAATGATAATGGACAATTAATTGCTGCCATTCTTGTTGAAAGACGCAAGGAACTTTGGGGTGAAGGATTTGCTTTGTCGGATATTCTTCGGACTCAGGGAAAGGTTGTGCGTAAATCCTATCTTGATGCTGAGGGAAAACCTATTCAAGTAGAAATTGTGGGTGCAGACGGTAAGCCTAAGCTGGTTAATGGTCAAGGGCACCGGGTTATTAAATTTCCTGATGGTTCTAATTTTGTAGAAAACAGTCCTTATTATTTGTTTGCTATACCATACGAAGAGACGGTGCGAAATCCGAATCTTTAGTATGTTAGTTGTTGGTTTGTTATTGAAGAGATCCGGTGCACTTCTGTGTATCGGATTTTCTTTTTTTCTCACGCGACTTTCTTTTTTGGCTGTGTGCTTTGCTTCCTTTTGTTGAAGAATGCTTCCTTTTTTTAGTGTTGCCCTGTTTGCGCGGCTTAGCGTTGGGATCTTCTCGTTTTAAAGACTGTCGTCTTTTTGTCTTGTATGTTGTTTTTTCAGATGGTGTATCGCATTCCTATAAATTGCACAAGAGATGGTGTCGGTAAATAGGGTAAGGGTTAGTTTTCCACATTATGTTAATAACGCTGTTGAAAACCTGTTTAAAAGAAAAATGCAGTTATTAACAGTACTTATTAACATTATGTTGATAACCTTTCTTTTTCTTCTTTTTGCTTTTGTTCATCCAGATGATATATCCTGTGATGGGCAAGGAAGCACAAAAGAGACTAGCTAGGCAAGCGATAATTTTTGTTGTGAGTCCACCGATGCCACCGGTATGAATATCATAGTTAAGTGCACCGAGCTTATCCCCATACTGCAATTCGTTGCTGGATTTGACTGCCGTAAGACTGCTGTCTTCTTTATTATAATAAAGCCAATCAAATACACCGCTTCGTTTTTCATGATGTCTCACCTGTATATCCATTGCTGTTTCGGTTTCTTTTTTTAGTCGGATCGACATCATTTCAGCATCCGGATAATTTGTCAAGGCATACCGCAGCGCATTGTCCTGAAATTTCTTTTCCACAGCGGGCAAGGGTATAGGGGAGCTGCGTGTGGAAGAAGCTGTTGGCGACTGCAATAAATTGAATGTTGCGATATAGGTCTTTTTGAAATCCGGAAAAGCAAAAGCGAGCCCCGTAATGGCAAAAATCAATCCGATAAATAAACTGTAAAATCCGATGACATTGTGGAGGTCGTGGTTCAGTCGTTTCCATTTTACTTTGGTATCTAACCAAAAACTGCGCTTGAGATTCTTGCTCTTCCATTTTTTTGGCCACCAAAGAACGATGCCACTGAGTAAGATAAGGATAAAAATGGCCGTTGACCAGGCGACGATAGGATGGCCATATTGCTTGCCCAAGAGGAGGTTTAGGTGAAGCTGAAGCACCAGTTGAAAGAATTCTGTTTTTGAATTTTCTACTTGCTGTACTTGACCAGTATATGGATTGATGAAAACGCGTTTGTAATAGCGGTAATAATTCCAATGGCCAAATGCTTTTTCGTCCGTTTTTATGGCACGAAATACCCAGGTACGATTCTTCGAAGGATAGAGATCAACCCGCGTGATTTTTTGATTTTTTTCGAGGCTTTTCTGTGCGCTGTAAAGAAGTGTACTTAATGGTAGTGGAGTTTTGGAGTGGTTGGTTGTATCGGAGATAAAATATTTTTCAGGATAAGCCCAGAGCTTGAGCTCATCCTGAAAGGTGTATATGCTGCCCGTCAGGCTTAGGATGAATACCACAACTCCGGTGATGATTCCGAGCCATTTATGCAACCAAAGAATGACAGTTTTAAACATATTAGAATTTGTAGTTGATGTTAAATGAGGCCAGCATACCTTGTCCTTTGACGTATTCTTCATTTAAGGCACGATATTGACTGACAACAGGGTAATAGTTTTTATTGAATAAGTTCTCTACCCCCATGCCGATAGACCATTGTTTGTTTACTTGGTAATTTCCATTTAAGTTAAATAGATCAACAGTCTTAACGGGGCCTTCGCTGTTTTTGTATACGCCTTTATCGTTTGGAAGAAAGCGATCCCGGGATCCGGTATGCACCCAAAAAAGCTGAAAGGTTAAGGGTTTGATCGGAGTATAGTAGATATATCCCGTTGCTTTATCTGGCGAGATACGTGAGCCATTGAGGTAGGATTTTGATCCATCGTCTTTTTTTGACTTTCCTTCCACATAGGCATAGGTTCCACCGATGGTCAATTGAGGCGAAATATTAGCGCTCAATGCAATTTCGTACCCATACACATCTTCTGGAAGGCGTTGTGGCATCAGGTAACCACCAATGTCCACCAGTTCAACGCCCATTTTGGAAGTACTGTAGTAATAAGATGCTGATAGCTGGAAAATGCTGTAATTGCTTGAGAATCCGATTTCGTAATTATTAGTGATAATAGGGTCGGTTTTTAGGCTATCTAAATCATTATCTGTTGCACGACGTACAATACGGCCGAGTTCATTGATTGCGAAACCTTGTGAGAAACTTACGAAGGGATTAAAGATCGCGAATTTGTTGTAACGCAAACCTGCATTGAAGGTCGCACCTTTGTAGGGGATATTACCTCCTTTTACGGCAATACTTCCTTCGTTGTTGGGCCCTGTAGCAATGGTATTGAAATCCTTTATTTTGACTGTTGCATTTTCATAACGTACACCGCCTTTAAAGATTAAGTTTTCTAGGAAATCAATTTTTACTTGGGCGTATGGAGCAACGTTTAACATGTTCATATAGGGAATATAGACCCTGCCGTCGGTCAGATTTTGATCTGTTACATCATTTAGTAAATCTACACCATAGGTGATATCTGCATTTGAACCCAATACCTGAAAAGGTGTGTTTAAGTTAACGCGTAAGCCTTTTTTCTCCGAATTGATCTGAGTTTGTCCTGGACCATACCAGGCAGAAGCTTTCTCAACATAACGGTTCATGGATCGAAATGTATTGTAGTATGCAGAAGCAGTTAAAGATGTCGACGCGAATAGATTACTTTTAGTATAGGTCAACATGGCATTGTGGTTATATGGAGTTCCAGCAGGTTTACCTGGATCTTCGCCTTTCACGCCTATCGTTGGCGTTTGACCATATACACCTGTTTGGCTGATGTATCTATTGTGTTGGTTACTTCTGTAGAAGTTGTATACTGCCGTAATATTGGAACTGCTATCGATACGGTACCCTGCTTTTAGAAATGCATTGTATTGATAGGTGTTCGAAAGACCGTCTGTCTGACCAAGGGGAACCCCGTCGCCATCGCGTTGCAGGCCAACGTAATCGGCGGATCCACTGACGGTATAATTCCATCTGTTTTTTTGTCCGTATAAAGTTTGTCCTATGCGATAGCCCATGGTGCCGGCGCTATGAACTGGATTGAAAGTAGTTCTAACACTTGTGATCCCTTGTATCGGAGCAGCGTCTTTCGATGGATTGCGTGTAATGTAGTTGATAATACCACCTGCGGAGCCATTTCCATAGATGGATGTGGCACCTTTGATAACCTCAACTCGCTCAATGACACTCGGGTCAATGGTCCGAAGATCACGTTGTCCATTCATCAAAGGCGTTGATTGTGGAATACCGTCGATCAAAACAAGCACAGATCTCCCACGAAGTGTTTGTCCGGAGTTTGTCGCTTTATTGGTCGATGTTCCAAGACCGGGAACAGTATTCCCTAAAATTGTTGAAAGATTGGTGCTGATTTGGCTTTGAGCCTCAATTTCTTTTGTGGTTAAGATCGTTACTGAAGAAGGGACAGTGGAGATGCTTTCCGGCTTACGTCCCGCTGTTACGATAATCTCATCTAACACTTGGGTAGAATTAAGCTGAACTGACAATGGACGTTGAACGGTATCTAAATTGACCATTTTTTCAACCGTTGAAAAGCCTGTATATGATACCCGCAATTGAATCGGATTATTCAAAGGTCTTTTGGCAAAAATGAATTGTCCAAGTTGATTAGAATAGCCGACGCTTTTTCCGTCAACTTTGATATTCGCTTGGCTTAATGGTTTATTGTCTCTGTCTTTTACGATAAGGGATAATTCTTGTGCATGTAGCTGAGTACTTAAAAGCAAAAGAATTCCACTGCTGAACATCATATATCGTGTTCTGTTTTTCATGGTAATTTATTTAGATCAAATATAAATTAATGCGCAAATATAGTTTATTTTATAGTTGTGCCAACAGCTATATGATATTTTTTTTTAATTTTTAGAGATGGTATACCGTGATTTTCAGGAGGATTTGATATTGCAGTAAAAGTTTGATTCCTTAAGCTTATGTTTATACGTGGATTGGTGGTTGATATGGACTGGATGTTTTGTTAACGATTTATTGATCTTGGTTGATTAATTTAGGATGTTATTTTTTGTGGCTCAAGCTTATATATTTGAACGTAATTATAAATTAATGAGTAGAACATTTTTCGCTTTTTTTCTTTTTGTTTCGTCGTATTCAGTAGTCGTCGGACAAAAAATCCATTCACTTGAGTTTGCTTCTCCAAAGGCGATGCGTGATTATTTTACCTATGCTAAAGATAAAAAAATTGTAAGTGGTCATCGGGGAACGATGGAGGCTGGACTTCCTGAAAATTCGATTGCGGCATTTGAAGCCGTATTACGAAAAACACCGGCTATTTTTGAAATCGATCCGCGTTACACCAAGGATAGTGTTGCTATTTTGATGCACGATGCGACATTGGATAGAACCACAAATGGAAAAGGAAAAGTATCTGACTATACCTGGGATGAACTGCGTAAGCTGAAATTAAAGGATCAGGCTGGAAATATTACCCGGTATGGTATTAACACACTTGATGAAGTCATTCAATGGGCAAAAGGTAAAACCATTCTGAACTTAGATAAGAAAGACTTGCCATTGGCGGCCACAGCAGCAATACTAAAAAAATACAATGCCTACAGTTGGGTATGGGTTACGGTACATAATACTGAACAGGCAGCGTTTTATTTGGCGCAGAATCCAGAACAGTATATGTCCATGCATATTAAAGATCAGGCTGCATTGGAAAAATTTAAATCTTCTGGATTATCCTACGACCGTATGATTGTCTATATTGGGCCAGAACTAAAGGATTCCAATCAGGCGATGTACCAATTCTTCAACAACAAAGGTGTGATGTGCATGATTTCAGCGGCGTCTACCTACGATAAGTTGAAGACAAAGGCAGAACGCGCCGAAAAGTATAGGGCCATATTTGCGGAAGGAGCCTCCATTCTTGAGTCGGATCTCCCTATGGAAGTTGGTGAAGTAATCGATTCGTTTTAACGGATTATGATCAATCCAAATTGATATTGTCATCTAAAAATTTAAGATACTTAGGCGATTCATCTTCGAAAATGTCTCTTCCTTCCATCATATAGGCGCGGAGAAGATATTCCTGGGCAGACTCGCTATTGTTGTCTTCCAAATAGCACTGTCCTAAGCGTAGCATGATAAAAGGGTTTTCGTAGGCATTTTCGATAATGTTCTGTTTTGCCTTTTCAAAATGGGAAAGGGCATTGTCAAAATCGTCCAGTAAGAAAAAGGCATCTCCTATGGAAGCTTCGAGCCAAAGACTTTCCGCATGAACATGTTGTGGACTAGGGACTAGATCAAGTGCTTCGGTCCACACCCGGATCGCCGCCTGATAGTTGCCTTCATCACATTGGATGTTTCCTTCTTCGCTAAGTTGGTCTATTCTGTCTAATGTTTGATCGTCCATAACATTTTATTCTTTAGAGTGCTATACGAAGATAAGAAATATAATAATAAAAAACACCTGAAGCCTAAGCCTCAGGTGTGAGCTGATTGAAATACCTATGTTTATTTATTCCACCATAATTTGGTGCTTATCACATCATCTCCTTGCCGTGAAAGTGCACTTTGATAATTCGTCTTATTGGTACTTTGTTCTTTTAATGGATATACCAAACGGCTTGGGATTGTGTTGCCTACCTCAGGAGTGAACGTATATGTAACAGGTTTGCCTTCTACTGTTCCGGTCCATGTAATATCACCTTTCTTGATTAGGAATAACGGATACCCTGTTCTTCTGATTTCGGACCAAGATTCGATACTTTGGTTGAAAAGTGCTAGGTACTTTTGAGAAAGCACATTTTCCTTATTCGCAGCAGGAAGTTTACTCAGATAGGTTGCTGCCTCATCAGAAGGTACAGACCATTTTTCAAGAGATGCCCGAACCCCCTTTTCGTAATTAGATTGATCCCAGTTGTTGTTTTCAGCTAAAATGAAAGCAACTTCCGCATATTCTACAAGTACTTCCCCGTAATCTGCAGCATTGATAATGTCACTCGGTAGTGATATTTTGTCTACAGGAAATAGATTGCCCGCTGCTAGAGGGAGACCATAGGGTTGGCCGTAGTAAACATTTCCTGAGCTTGTCTGTTTAGCAAATTTTGACAGACGTGGATCTGCAATTTTAAAGGGGCCACGACTGCCCTGTAAAGTTTCAATAATCACATTAGAAATTGCAAAGTCTTTTCGATTGGCAGTTACCGTTGCTCTAAACAATGGTGCTTCATTTGGTGATGTTTTGGAGTATTTAAATACCGCATTATCATTGTTGGAGGTGAATACACCTTTTTTGATGGCATCGGCGATATGTGTCGTTGCCAAAGCTGCATCTTTGCCTTTTATCCGATTCGCAACACGTAGACGTAACGAATTGGCGAATTTTGCCCAGCTACTATTTGATCCTTTATAAATAATATCAGCTGTTCCGAAAGTCGTGGCTGTTGGATACTTTGCTAATGTATCAGCTGCCTGCTGTAATTCATTGAGAATGTCTTTGTAGATTTTCTCTTGACTTGCATATTTTGGCGTTAGGTTATCCGGATCCTGCTGTAGCGCTTCAAAATCTGCATCTTTATTGCCATAGGATTCATAGGGGATATCACCAAAAACATCTGTTAGCGATTGGAAAGCGTAGGCTTTAAGTATTCTTGCTATCGCAATCTGATTGGTATTTGTACCAGCTGTTCCCGCTGCGGCAATCGCTTTAGTGGTTTCATTGGTATTAAGCTTAATAATTTCATTTAAATTATTAAGCGATTTATAGGTCGCAGTCCAATAGTTGTCTGAATAGCTTGTTGGTATTTGATAACGAGATTGGTCCGTATAAATGTTCTGACTGAAATACTGTGCAAATAATTGAGCACCTCGTAGGCTTACTTCTTCACTTCGTAATGCATTGACTAGCTGTTTTTCGGCGGTCACTAGAATCGTTGGCGTTGTAACAGAAGCAGGTCGATTTGGGTCTGTATTGATATCGCTAAATGTGGATTTGGAGCACGAAGTAGCAATAAGCGACAGGCCGATGAATGAAGTATGTAGTATGTTTGATATTTTCATCTGTGTATATTTATTTAATAAGTGCTTGTTCTGATTATCGATGAATCTGTTGCACTTGGTGTATCTTTAAAAGCTGATGAACGATCAGATTTATCCGGTCTAACATTATGGAGTAAATCTTGATGAGTTTCATCTTCTAGAATTTAAGATTAACATTAAAACCATAAGTAACTGGAAGAGGTATATTTCCACCTTCAATACCCTGCACATTTCCACCACTGGATGTGAACTCTGGATCAATATACTTACTCTTGGTATAAATGTTCCAAAGATTACGTCCGTATACATTCACGCCAATGTTTTTGATAATTTTGGGATTAGTCAATTTGAAATTGTAACCCAGAGTAACTTCCCTTAATTTAACATATGTTGCATCGAAGATTGAAAATGTTGTTGGACCATTATATTCATTGCGCGCCCATTGTTGTGCAGTAATATTAGTGGTATTCTGTTGGATGTTACTCACATCGTACGAACCATCACTATGGAATGCAACATCTCCCTTAACTCCATCCAGGACGACACCCGTTTCACGAATATTATTTGCAGCTGTCTTATCCAAAATACCAGAATACATACCAACTTTATAGGTTTGTGAGAAGAATTTTCCACCCACTCGACCCGAGACTAAAAAGCCTAGACTAAAGGTTTTGTAACGGAAGGTATTTTGGATACCGAAGGTAAAATCGGGCAGTACTGACCCTAAAGGAACCAACTGTGATGTTTTCATGTAGGTGCCATCTGCCTGGACAACGCGTTGTCCGTCCGGAGCATAGACAAAGTCGTAACCCAAAAATTGGCCATAGGATTCTCCTTCACGCGCAACGAGCTCGACCAAGGAATTGCTTAAGCTCAAAGTGTTGACCTGATCATCCAATTTAATGACTTTGTTTTTATTCTTAGCCCAGTTGATTGTCGCATCCCAAGTGAAATTTTCGTGTTTGATAGGGGTACCATTTAAGACGACTTCAATTCCTTTGTTATTGATTTTTCCAGCATTGAATACTTTTCCGGCATACCCGAATGATGAAGAAACAGGGACTGGCAGGATTTGATTCCTCGAATTGTTGTTGTAATAGGTTATATCAAATCCTAGTCGATTTTTGAATAGTTGTAGATTTAGGCCTGTCTCCCAAGAGCTGGTAATTTCAGGTTTTAGATTAGCATTTGGTTTAGTGCTTGGAAGCCCATAGGACGCTTGTCCGTCAAAGGATTGCTCGGGTTCGTAGACTTTATACAATTGATAAGGATCTGTATCATTTCCGACTTGAGCCCATCCCAAGCGGATTTTACCAAAACTAAGCCAATCCAATTTTTTAAATGCTTCCAGTTGGCTAAAAACAAAACTACCTGTTAGGGACGGATATATAAATGAATTGTTGTTGGTCGGCAATGTAGATGACCAGTCATTACGTACCGTTCCATCTAAATACAGAAAATCGTTGTATCCCAAAGAGAAGCTACCATAGATTGATGCAATGCGTCTATGGTATCGGAAGTTGTCAATTTTAACTGCATTGGCATTTTTTAGATTGTAGTAATTAGGAATAATCAAACCGCCCTGTGTAATCGCATAGTCTTGCTTTCGCTGTTGGTCACGAAGATTGGCGCCTATGTTCCCGATAAGGGAGAATTTATCCCAGTTTTTCTTGGCGGTAGCCAAAAACTCGTAGTTGTATTCATTTAGTTTATTGTTGGCTTCCTCGTATTGAGAAGTGCTTCGTGAATAAACCGCAATTCGATCTTGGGACTGGAATGAATAAATATCTCCATGTACTTTAGCCCCTAAAGTTAGCCAATTGTTTAAGTCATATTGTAAACCGATATTACCGTAGAAACGATCTCTATTGTCCTCCATGTACGACTCATAGGCGGACCAATAGGGATTATCAATAAAACGGGTCGCCTCGGCGGCAGGCGTATTTTGCCATCCCGTTCGGTTCCAGGCTAACGGAGTTCCGTCTTCACGTTTGTAGTTTTCCAATATTTTGTAATCGACTTGTACAGCTCCCCATTGGAATGCTTCAAGGATAATATTTCTATTGGAAGCACCAGTCCATGGACGGCCTACTGATGCATTACGGATATAGTTAAAATTCGAATTAATCTTCAGTTTACCTAATTGTGTACCCCCAGAGAAGTTAAAGGTATTACGGCCCAAACTGGAGTTGGGTGTTGTTCCTGTTACATTTTTATTCGTGTAGGAAAAGCGATAATTTGTATTTCCGCTATTGCCAGCTATGGCAAAATTGTTGGTGTTGGATACACCTGTCCGAAAGAAATAACTAACATCATTTTTGGGATAAATCCACGGAGACGGATTTAAATAGTTGGCCTCATCTTCAGGGTTCAGATTATACCATTGAAGTACTGGCGTGCCGTCGAGTTTTGGTCCCCAGCTTTCATCTGCGGCATAATCGACTATTTTGTAGTCTGTTCCATTGATATTTTGGGTCTGGAAGCTTGTAGAATACCCTTGACCATAGAGATGTTGTCTTTTGGGTAATCGAACAATATTTTCAAAATCAACTCCGGTATTTAAGGAAATATCTACTTTTTCACCCTTTGATGCACGTTTGGTCGTAATCAGTATAACCCCATTGGCTGCCCTAGAACCATAAAGAGCAGCAGCAGATGGCCCTTTTAATACCGAAATGTTGTCAATATCATCGGGGTTGATATCTTGTATCATGTTACCAACATCTTTACCGGCACTTCCGTTGATAGTAGAAGAAGAGTTTAAATCGGTATTATCAATAGGCGTACCATCAATGACATATAGAGGTTGATTGTTTCCCGCGATTGAGTTAATACCTCTAAGCAAAACATGGGAAGATCCACCCATGTTTCCGCCTGAGGTCGTTACTTGAAGTCCTGCAACTTTTCCAGACAACGCACTGAGGGCATTGGTAGGCCGCGTTTGAAGTTCAACAGATTTGACCTCCTGTACGGCATAACCCAGTGATTTTTTCTCACGTGAAATACCTAAGGCCGTCACAACAACTTCGTCCAGTTGAGAAGTCGTTGGCAGAAGTTGAACCGTGGTGAAACCTGTAGTATTGGTTTGAACAGTCTTAGTTTCAAAGCCAATATATTGAATGCTGATGTTAAGTGAGCTTCCGGTCGAAGGGAACTCAAATAGTCCATTTACATCTGTTTGAACCTGTTTTTTACTGTTTGTTTCGGTAACTGTAGCTCCTTGAATAGGATTATTATTGTTGTCGACTACCTTTCCTTTTATAGTGGTTTGTGCGTATAGTGCGCTAGTACTAAGACAAAGCGCGGCCATTACGACAAAATTTATGTTGTTTTTTGCCATACTAATTATAATAGTGAGTTTATTGTTTGAGTTGGGTTATAGGAGATATTTGAAATTTACCTGTAAAAACATCCCCTTAGGACATTCGTTTTTTAAGGATATTATCTGTATGCTGTTTCATGTGTTAAAAAATGTTAATGCAAATATATAAAATCTACCTGATAACTATACTTTGTTTTTTTTGTTTTTTGTAATTTTTGAGTCAGAATGATAAGATACGGTCTTTATAGGTGAGGAGTAGCTGGGGCAGCAAGTTTTTTTTTCTTTTCGGAATACCTTCTTGTTTTCTTTGCAATATGTTGCCTGTCAGAATATTGATTGGTAGGTGCGAATCGTAAACGACAACGCACGGATTGTAAATCCTTGTATTTTCGAATAAGAAAGGGCAATGTTCTTGTGTTTCCATGATAGTGAATTAAAACGTTAACACGATGATTCTTGTTGGCACAAGAACAAAAGTTTTAGCTAATAAATCGCAATCGGCAATCGGCAACTGCGATTATTGTGGAACAGTTCAATCCCTTTTTGCCTACAGGCAAATTAAATATTTCCATGTTTTTTGGATACCCGTTTTTCTCTATAGTTCGGAGGTCATTACCATTTGTAATCATTGCAAAAAGTTGAGTTACCAACGTGAAATCAACCCACAAACACTTCAGGCCATATCTTCGGGAGCTATCCGTAAAACACCTTTTGGATATTTTGCGGGCTTAGTTCTGATTGGGCTTTTTGTATCTGCTATTGTTATAGCAGGAATTTACGGTGCAAAAAAGAAGGAGAAATACCTGAAAGATCCAAAGGTGGGTGATGTGTATGAGGTTTCCTATACAAAAGATGGAAAAACGATGCGTACGCTTTATCGTATCGCCAATTTAACGACCGACTCTGTTACCTTTGACCTAAACGATTATGAAGCAGATAGCCGAAAGGATCTACGCAAATTGCGGGAGCAACATGCAGATAGCTATTCTGAAAAGCAACGTTTATCGCGTGCTGAACTTGAAGAAATGAAAAGTAAGATATCGAATATTGAAAGATTGTAATGATCATTTTTATTGTTGTTATAAGCAAGGTTCAGCTTTTTACCAGATCTATTTCTTTGTTTTGATAATATTAAATTTATGGACATAGCCCAACATAAAATATTGTTTCAATGTAAGTGAATTCCTAAAATATGTTACGTTGCCTTGACTGCCCCAATAATTTTGGGTATTCTGATTCAATATATCAAAGCCGGTCAATTTTAGCTGTGAATTATTTTTAAAGGTATAATAGACAGACGCATTTAAGATATGGTAGTTTTTTCTGCCGCTCAATCCGCTAGCCCGGTTATCTAAGGAGTATGTTGATTCCAGCGAAAATCCGTGGATCGGATTAATATTCAATCCTGCACCAATTTTACGGATTGAAGAAGTTGATTCAATAAAGTCGGGGTTATCTTTTACCGAATTTATGTTCTTGTTCCAAGAATAGGTATACTGTGGTGATATCGTCACTAGGTTTTTCCACGTCGCGGAAAATTGTTGGCTGGCATTGATCCCTATATTGGTCCCTTTATTATCAACATCATTAATGGAACTATAATTTTCATAGGTATAGATACTGTTGTTTTGCGATAGATAGAATGACCAATTTTTACTGGCTTTTAGGTTGTATCTCAGGTAAGTATAGGCACTATAGTTATATTTTGAGCCAGCGAGAAACATCTGGGTGGTCATTTGTCCTGTATTGTTGTTTCGCCAGCTACGGGACCCGATGCTGTTATTGACATAATTGATATTTCCATTTACATTAAACTGTAACTTCGACGTATACTTATAGTATGATATACTGACATTCTGTTTTTCGATATTGTTGAATATAAAGGATGTCTTTCGTGTATATAATGGATTTAGATCCAAGACGAGCTGCTGAATTCCATAGAGCTCGGGAGACTCGAGATCTTTATACCAGCCGAGGTTTAGATCTTTATAACGTATATTAATATTGGGCAACCAGTAGCCTAAAGATGATTTCTCGGCAGAGTTGATTTTAAGTAAATCAAAATGATTTACCTTTACTTGATAGGCTGTTCCAAACTTTACGTTAAAATCTTTGGTGGGTCTCCAGTAAACTATAATACCGGTAATATAATCCTGGTATTTGTAACGATAGCTATTTTCATAAGGAGCTGCATGCATTTCTCCAGTGCTGTCGCGGTTGATATATACACTTTCCTGTGGCCCTTGGCGGTTAGTGACATAGGTAAAGTAGTAGTCAAAGTTTAGTTTTTTAATTATTTTATTATAATAGGCTGCACTGAAATATAGGTTGTTGGAATTATTTTGTGTTCGGTTTTTATACCATAAACTAGTTCGCGACTTAGCTGTGTCATATATATAGGTGTTTTGGAAGGACGTATCGGTCTTTTCATTTGTATTGATGGAAATCGTATTTCTAAAAGATACGATGTGGTTTTTATTGAGTTGTTTTTCGATATAGAATCCATGTGAATAATTCAGGGTATTTTCCTTATTTCCGCCCGTACCTGTTGCGTCATTTAGTTTTTTGAGATCCGTATAGGAGCGGTTCATTCCGAAGGTTGAATTGTTTTTTGAATTGATACCCAAATTCGGTGTAAATTCAAAATAGGCTGTTGTATCCATGCGATGTCGGAGGAGGGTTTTGAGATTATGCCCTACAGATTTCTCCTGTTGCTGGTAATCGGATGCTGAATATTGTTTTTCCTGATCGTATAAAGAGATTTGATTGCCGGTATTTTGATTTTCAGCTTTATTATATTTCAGCATGTACATGATGTTCAGCTTGGTCTTCTTTCCCCAGTCATTGTTGAGATTAAAGCCCAAGCCAATATCGTTGGCTTTACCCGAATAGTTCCTACCTCCAAAATTATCAAATCCATAGTTTTCGGCACGTCCAAGTCCAGCTTCTTGGTTCAATTCATTGTAATCAAAACTCTGGCGGTTAATGTTATTTCCAAAACCGAGGAAACTCAGCTGTAGTGTGTCCTTAAATGTATTGAATAAACCACCGGCCTCATACCTGCTCCTTGTACCTGCACTACCATAAAGTTTACCAAAACTGGCCTTGAGAAAATCTTTCTTAAATTTTAGGTTAATCGTAATCGGCAGTTTATCTTCGTCTTCGTTATCTTTTTTTGTTTCGCCCTTATCACGGTACACCTGTACTGTTTTGATAAGAGAAGCATCCAAATTTCGTGTGGCAATACGTACGTCACTCGAAAAGAAATCCTTGTCGTTTACTTTTACTTTTGAAACCTCTTTCCCTTGATAGTAAATAGAGCCATCCATATTAACCTGAAGACCAGGTAGTTCTTTGAGTAATTCCTCTACGTTGGCGTTTGGACGAGTTTTGAAGAAGTTGGTGTTATATTCTAACGTATCTTTATTCATCCGTACGGGGGGAACAATATTGATGACTACTTCATCGAGGCTTTTCGAGTCGAGCTTTAAGTGAGCGAAATCATAATTTTCTCCGTTAGGTATAGTAAATTCCTTACGAAAAGGATTTGCATTGACATGTGAAATAAAAAGCGTTAATGCGGTCCCTGTGGGAATTTTAACAAATTCAAATTTACCTTTTGTGTCAGTAAGGAGGTAGGAAACTACGGAAGAGTCTTTTGAATTGAGAATCGTTACAGTTGCTTTTTCTAATGGTTCCGCATTTTGAGAAAATACAGTCCCAAGAACTTTGCCCTTCGATTGACCTAGAACTATATTTGTGGTGAGTAATAAAATTAAAAATAAGTAAATTTTCATAAAGTTAAGTACGCATGTCTTGGCTATATTGGTGATTAAAATGATTTTATGTAAATCATTTTAATACTATATTAAAGAAATGAAAATTATACTATAAATGAAAATTTATTTATAAGACAATCGATTGCGGATTCTATTTATTGCAATTTTTTTAAGATTATGTGTCTGCAAAACAACCTATTTACAATGAGCTATTGGACTTAACTATATAGGCAGCATTTCAATAAACATTTCGAAGAAACGAATAGCAATAAAAAAAGGGTATCCAATAAATCGGATACCCTGATGGCATAATTAGTCGATGTTGATTTTGTAAATAGCTTCTGCTTCTTTGTCATCAAATTGGCGCATTTGTGTGATCAGTTTCTTTTTCATCAGTTTGACGACGCTTTGATAGGTAGGATCCTTGTAAACATTATGGAGTTCACTGGGATCCTTTTGAAGGTCAAAGAGTTCCCAATTTTCGATTCGTTTATAATAGCGGATCAATTTATAACGGTCATCACGAACACCAAAATGGGGGCTCACGGCATGTTCTCCATTTTCAAAATAATGATAGAACAGCTCTTTTCGATGTTCCTCTTTGTTATTTTTCAGGACATGTACAAAAGATTCACCTTGCATGTCTTTCGGTTTTTTGATAGCAGCTAACTCCAATAACGTGGGAGCGATATCAGCGTTGACAATTTTGGCGTTTATGGTCGATTTTGCGCGTAATAGGGCTGGGTACCGCATGACCATTGGGGTACGAAAAGATTCCTCATACATCCAACGTTTGTCGAACCAACCATGCTCACCCATATAAAAACCTTGGTCTGAAAGATAGATTACAATTGTATTTTCACTGAGTGATTTTTGATCCAGATAATCTAGTACTTTCCCTATATTGCGGTCCATAGATTGGGCAGTATTGAGATAATCAATCATATAACGTCTGAACTTCCATTCTGAAAGTTGCTTGCCCGTCAAATTACCTTGCTTTAGTTGTTCATAAATGGGCCGATAATAGGTGATATAGCTATCCTTTTGAGCTTGGTTCATCCGCTTGAAGTTACCGTCGGCCATCATGTCTTCCAACGAATTGAACATTTTGAGATCGTAGCCCATTTTCATGTCCTTGTCAATGGACATTTCCTGCAATGCGGCTGCAGGTCTACTTTGGTAATTGTCGTAGAAAGTAGTGGGTAAGGTGAAATTTACAGTATCGTAGCTGCCGAAGTCCTTTGGATCTGGCATCCAGGTACGGTGTGTGGCTTTATGACCGATGACTAGACAAAATGGCTTATCAGCGTCTACCGTATCGAGCCAATCAATAGCTTTTTCGGTTACGATATCGGATACATACCCTTCAGTGCGTTTGCGGCCCTCTTTGCTGATAAAATCTGGATTAAAATAAGTCCCCTGTCCAACAAGAATATCATAATAGTTGAAACCCTGCAGTTTGTCTCCTAAGTGAATTTTACCCACCCAAGCGGTATTGTAACCTACGTTTTGGAGCTGTTTCACAAAAAGATCCTGACTAAAGTCGAATTCAGAAGTTTCATTGTCTTTGAATCCATTTTTATGGCTGTATTTACCCGTTAATAATGTCGCTCGGGATGGTCCGCAGATCGAATTGTTGACGAAGGCATTTTTAAATAGGGCACCCTGAGCAGCGATGCGGTCTATCTGTGGTGTTTTCCCATATTTCGAACCATAGGCACCGATTGCTTGATAGGCATGATCATCGGAAATAATGATGATGATATTAGGCTTTTTTTGTGCAGAAGCATTTTTATAGAGAAGTGTTGCGATTACGGCAAATAAAAAGATGCTGAGTTTCATTGTGTTTTTTGGTTTAAATTGAATGTATCAAGCTTTTTTAAGCTATGCTATTTGAAAATAGTGTAAATTTCACGATGGTGATAACGCTGACTAAGATAAGGATTATTATGTATTACATAAAATAATTAAGTGATTGAATTTACTTTTTCATATCATTGTCTCTATGTATTTTTGATGCAGATTAAAATGAAAATAAAGGATAGATCAGATCTTTTTTATACTACAATTATGAGATTTAAGTTGTTATTTAAGGGTATACTTTTGGGGGCTTTAGTAGGCGCTTGGAGTCTAAAAGGGTTGTGTCAAGAGGCAAAACCACCAATAATGGGTTGGAGCAGCTGGAATAGCTTTCGGATCCATATTGATGAAAAGTTGATTCGGGAGCAGGCAGATGCCATGGTCGCGACTGGCTTGCACGATGCGGGATACAGTTATGTCAATGTGGATGACGGGTATTTCGGGGGGCGTGACCAAGCGGGAAAACTTTACGAAGACCGTTCAAAATTTCCTGGCGGAATGCGGGCCCTATCCGATTACATTCATTCCAAGGGATTAAAAGCGGGACTGTATTCGGAGGGAGGAAAAAATACCTGTGGTTCTATCTGGGACAAAGACCCAAAAGGCATCGGGGTAGGGATGTATGGACATGAAGACCAAGACGCGCAGTTATTTTTTAAAGAGTGGAATTTTGATTTCATCAAAGTGGATTGGTGTGGTGGATTGGAAATGAAGCTAGATGATCGCGAACAATATACAAAAATAATAACGGCAGTGAAGGCTGTTCGCCTAGATGTAGGCTTTAACCTTTGCCGCTGGCAATTCCCGGGTGACTGGGCCATTAAACAGGTCGATTCTTGGCGTATCTCGCAAGATATACAACCAAATTTTGCTTCAGTGTTGCATATTATTGATCTCAATCGTAATCTTTATCCCTATAGCTCTCCGGGGCATTATAATGATATGGATATGCTTCAAGTGGGTAATGGAATGACTCATGAAGAGGATAAAACGCATTTCTCGATGTGGTGTATGTTGAATTCACCTTTGATGGCTGGAAACGACCTTCGGAAAATCTCGAAACAGACACTTTCTATATTGACTAACAAAGAGCTCATAGCTCTGAATCAGGATAAGGCTTTTAAACAAGCACAAGTCGTTCATAAAGCGGGTGAGGTAGAAGTCTGGAAAAAAGATCTGGCAGATCCAAAGCATAAAGCATTTGCAATTCTTAATCGGTCGGACAAAGAAACGATGTTTAAACTGGATATTAAAGCGCTGAATTTGTCTCCAAAAAATCGCGTCAGAGATTTATGGCTTCATCGCGATGAAGGAAACCTTGGTCAGAATACAAAATTCATTCTTCCTCCGCATGGAATCATTGTACTGTTGCTGTCTGAATAACAAAGTGTCAAATTGTACGATAACCAAGTAAAAGGATTAAGTGGAGATGCTTTAAAGAAAAAGCCCAATCATATGATTGGGCTTTTTTATAGTGTTGTAAATCAATCATGTTAAACAGATTATCCAATAGATTTCTTATATAAAAAGAGTCGCTGATAATGATTGTCAAGATGTTTGCGCATGGCATTTCGAAAAACCTCGGCATTGCCGACCTTCAATATATCAACTAGGCCTCGGTGTGAAATAAAGCTTTTCGATGAACTGGGACTAGTCAGTAAGCCGCTGCTATGGACATATTGAAAAACAGGTAACAGCATGTTCTGGAAATCTTTGAGAATCGTATTTCCAGTGATTTCATAAAGCTTACCGTGAAAGGCTACTTCAGTTTCAATGTCGAAAATTGTATTATCTGCATTTATAGGTTCCTTGGCAACGATCGCTTCCAGCTCCTCAATGTCTTTTTCCTGTATATGTTCAAAAAGAATATCCGCCATACCCACCTCCAGCACCATGCGCATTTCAAAAAGATCCTGTAAGGTCTTGTTTTCCATAATGGTTGGGTAAAGTGATTTGCGTAGCGGTTTTATGAGATCTGGACTTGTTAGAACGGCCCCACGATGTTTTTTTGATTCGATCAATCCGACCATACGTAACCGCAACATAGCTTCGCGAACTACTGTACGACTTACACCAAGGGTTTCGGCCAATTCAATTTCCTTAGGTAAAGCATCTCCAACCTTTAAGCCTTGGTTGACAAAAAGATTGATGATTTCTTTTTCAGCACGGTCTACTAGTGAAGAGGTATCAATTGTATTAAGATGTTCTATCAGCGAAGAATTCGGTTCCATATATATTACATATCGCGCATTAGGCGCATTAAGACAAAGATAATTAATAAAAGTGATTAATATGTTATACATAATTTGATTTAAATTTGTTTTTTACATTTAGTAATTTATATATTTGTATATATGTAATACTTAATACAAACCAATATGTATTCAAACCTAAAATTACGAACCCTTCTCACGCTGTCTGTTTTGATGGGCAATTTGCTTTTAGCCCAGGCACAAGACCATGCGGTGCGGGGAAAAATTACCGATGCAAAGACAGGGGAGTTGCTCGGCAACGTGACTGTAAAAGTCAAAGGATCCAACCAATCTTTGCAGACAAATGCTGATGGGACTTTCTCAATCAGTACCAATCCCAATACTATTTTAGTCATCACGTCTACGGGGTATAGACCATATGAAGTAAAAGTTGGACAATTAAATCAATTGGATATCAAACTCGAGTCCAAGGTTGAGCAAATGGATGAAGTTGTGGTGGTTGGATATGGAACACAAAACAGGAGAAGTGTGACTGGTTCCATCGCTAAAGTGGATAAAACTGTTTTGCAAAATACGCCACGTTCTAATGTTGCTACAGCATTGCAGGGAACTGTACCTGGATTACAGGTGGTGAATAAATCGGGTACACCCGGGGCGGCGCCTATGTTAAAATTGCGCGGTGGAGCATCAATTAAAAGTTCTAGTCCCCCATTAGTGGTAATAGATGGCGTCATTCGTGAGATGAATGATGTGAGTTCGGATAATATTGAATCCATCGAACTTCTAAAAGATGCTTCTGCAACGGCAATATATGGAGCTCGCGCAAATAATGGCGTAGTTTTGATCACAACGAAAACCGGTAAATCGGGACAGTCAAATATATCTTATAAATTCACAGGAGGCTTTAACCAACGTCGTGAGGGGTATCGTTATATGAATGCTGGGGATTACATTTATTATACGCGCTTGGGTTATTTAAATGCCGGTAAAACGATTGAGACAGCTAATAGCTCCAGAGGACTGGGATTATTGACTGATAATGCAAATTTATCTTCCTTCGATATTCGTCGTTACACATCTGACTTGGATCCATTACTAGCTAAAGGGTGGCAACTTGTTGATGATCCGTATGGTGGTCAGATAATTTATAAAGATCATTCGGGTGAAGTGGAGGATATCTTATTTCGAAATACCTATACAAAGGATCATTATGTAAATGTATCGGGCGGTAACGATCGAGGAAAATATTTCGCTGCATTTGATGCATATGATGAGAATGGAATCATTGTGGGCTCCAACTATAAAAGATATACTGCAGATCTAAATGGTTCATATAAGCTGAAACCGAATCTGGAGGTGGCAACCTCGGTCAATTTGTCAACTGCTTCTCAATATGGCGTTGGCGGATCGGAAGTAAGTGCATTATATCGGAATTTGGCTATTTGGCCAACATTTAATCCTTGGGTTGATGAGGCGAAGACGAGACCCAATCCAGGCAACGGCATCAATGATGGGAATCCATTGTATTGGTTGAGCCGTATGGAGAGAAATAATGAAACGAATCGCATTGTCGTAAACGGTTCCCTAAAATGGGATATTATTCCTGGTCTATACCTCAAGGTCTCGGGAAATGCCTATATGAAAGAGTTATTGAATGAGTTCTTCCAAAAATCGACCCAGACCTATGCCAATGTGTTTTCTAACCCCGAAACAATAGGCAGTACTTCAAGAGATGCTTATCGCAATATAAATCGCGATTTCCAAACACAGTTCAACGGTATTTTAAATTATACCAAGACATTTGGTGAGAAGCATAATCTGAACGCTATGCTTGGTGCGGAATATTTTAATACAAAAACAGATTATATGCAGGTGTATGGGAAGAATGCGCCTACTGATGATATACCGACCGTCAATGCTTCGACTGTTTTTGTGGCTGGAAATAACACATCTTCGAAATCTGAATATAGAATTATTTCGTCCATGGGACGTTTGGCTTATGATTATGATGGGAAATATTTGTTGAATGCCGTATATCGTTTGGATGGTGTATCGAGTTTAGCAGATGGCCATCGTTGGGGCTTTTTCCCAGGTCTTTCTGCAGGCTGGAATGTTCATCAAGAAACATTTTTTAAGAATACCAAATTAGCGGAGTATATTTCAACTTTGAAGCCTAGACTGAGTTACGGAGAAAATGGAAATATAAACGGATTAGGCAGATATGAAGTCCAGGGAACCTATTCCTTGCAAACCAATTATAATGGAACCGCTGGATACCTCAATACACAGCCGGTAAATGGAAATCTGGTTTGGGAAACGAGTAAAACTACTGGTGTAGGCTTAGATTTAGGTTTATGGAAAGACCGCGTAACTTTACTATTCGATTATTACAATAGAAAAACTAAAAACCTTTTAACAGATCTGACTCTGCCTAGTTATATCGGCTTCTCGTCTATAAATACCAACTTAGGAACTTTACAAAATAAAGGCCTGGAGTTTGGGTTACAAGCTCGCGTGCTTAGAAATCCCGATGGTATTAATTTGAATATTGGCGCCAATGCCGCATTTGTTAAAAATAAAATACTGGAGCTGCCGAATAATGGAAACGAAAATAATCGTCAAGGTGGTCTACAGGTCTATGATCCAACATCGGGTCAAGTTAAATGGGTAGGTGGGTATCAGGAGGGGCAATCGCTGGGCGATATCTACGCATATAAACAAGTATCAATATTTAAAGATGATGCTGAGGTAAGTTCAGTTGCCGGAAACCGTACGGATAATATTGCAGGAATTACTGGGCCTAATCTCCCTGTTGGAAAAAATGGAAGAATTACTCCTGGAGATGTCAATTGGCTGGATGTCGATGGAAATGATATTATCGATTCACGTGATCAAGTGTATATCGGCAATATTAATCCAAAATGGACGGGCGGATTTACAACGAATTTAAGTTATAAGAATCTGAGCCTTTTTTCAAACTGGGAGTTTGCGCTGGGACATAAGATTTACAATGATCTTGTTGCAAGAACATTGGGTAATTATCAGGGCACATTCAATTATATTGAGCTGCAAAAACAAGCTTGGTCACCCACCAACACTATAACAGACATTCCAAAGGTTTATTTTGCGGATCAGGTTGGTGGTTCCAAACAGAATTATACACGTGGAAACAATGCCAATGCGGTATTGAATAGCAACAATTCGAGGTTTTATGAAAAAGGAGATTATCTGGCACTCCGTGAGTTGACTCTCTCGTACGACATGCCCAAATCATTGCTCGAAAAATCGCGGGTATTTTCGCATGCACGGATTTATTTTACCGGATCTAATCTTTTTTATATCACAAAATTCTCGGGTCCATCGCCTGAACCGCCAGTAGATGCGAACAATTTGGTTACAGGTATATATTTAGGCACTTATCCCACACCAAGATCTTATGTCTTAGGTGTTCAACTATCCTTTTAATCTTAAAAATTGAAAACGATGAAAATCAATATAAAAACCTTGAGCTTGGCAATGGTATTGGGACTAGGCCTCTTAAGTTCTTGCAATAAAAATCTAGAGTTAAATCCCGTGAGTACCATTAGTGATGGGAATTACTGGAAGACAGCCGATCAGTTTGATTCGTTTGTGAGTGGTCTACATGCAAGATTTCGGAACCATGAGCGCGCATTTGTACTTCTGGGTGAATACCAGGGGGAGGTCTTTGGCAATGATCCCGGAACGACATCGTCTTTTACAGGGGAAGCTCCGCAAGGGTTGGAAAGAATGTGGAATCATAATTTGGATCTCGATAATCCGGGGGTGAGCAATTTCGGGGCTTTTTACGAAAACATCAATCAGATAAATTTGTTGATCAGCAAACTTAATACGACTGATATTGTGACCGCTCAAAATAAAGGTTACTATTTAGGGATTGCTTATGGAATGCGTGCATTCTACTATTTTCAGCTGTATCGTTCCTGGGGAGATGTTGTCCTGCAAACAGAGCCTGTTGGAAATATTGATATCACCAACCTTGCTAAAGCCGCTTCTCCAGCTTCGGATGTTTTAGGGCTTGTAACTTCGGATTTAGAAAGCTCTCTGACTTCTTTTGGAACAGATTACTCCGTGAAGAATACAAAATCGTATTGGTCAAAATCAGCAACATTAATGCTTAAAGCAGAAGTGAATCTTTGGAATGCACATCGAGGCGGAGGTAAGGATGCTGCTTTAACAGCCAAAAATGCTTTATCGGAAATAAAATCAAATCTTACCTTGTCTCTGCAATCAGATTTTTCTGGTCTATTTTCTTCAACCAATCGCGGTAATAGTGAAATGATTTTTGTAGCGCGTCATCAATTAAATGAAGCGACTTTAGGTTTTATATCCGATTTTGTTCCACAATCTGGCCTTATCGCAAATTATTATGACTCACTTTCCAACAGAAAATTCACTGTAACTGCTGAAAATTATGGTGGAATATTACGTGCACCGACTCGTATCCGTTCGTATCGGGACTACAATGATTTGGATCAACGTAAAAACACATCTATTCAAGCGGCCTATTCAAAAGATGCGACAGGAAAGTTCAATATGGCCGGTTGTTTCCTGAAAAAATATCAAGGTGAACAAAATGCTGGATCTCGGGCATTTACGAATGATTTTCCAATCTATCGTTATGCGGATTTACTCTTGCTGTTAGCTGAAGCTAAAGTGCTACTGGGTGAAAGCCCCAAAGAGGAAATTAATTTGGTTCGAGCAAGAGCTTTTGGAAGTAATTACAACGAAGGTACTTTTGGTTTTCCAAATCAGAAGATAGACAGCGATCCGATGGAAGCAATTTTAAAAGAACGCAAATTAGAATTTATTGGCGAGGGGAAATATTGGTATGATTTGAGAAGAATGGGCGATAGCTTTGTTTATAAGTATACATCATTACCGGTAGCAGAATCATTTCGCCTTTTATGGCCAATAAATAGGGATGCGTTGACAAATAACCGGCTACTGGTTCAAACAAAAGGTTATACGTCGTTTTAGTTACATTTAAAAAAAAATAATATAATATTAAATACACAGATCATGCTAGACCAAAAAATCTCAGGATTAATTGCAGCGCCATTTACTCCTTTCGATGAAAACGGAGAATTGAATCTTGAGCTGATTCCGCAATACTATGCGATGTTAAAGCGCAATCGGGTAACGGGTGCCTTTATTTGTGGCTCTACCGGAGAAGGGGTGTCGTTGACTTTTGAGGAAAAAGTTGCGGTCATGACTGCTTGGGCCAGATTAACGAAAGAGGATAATGCATTTACACTCATGATGCTTCTTGGCGGAACGAATATCAAAGAATGCCAACAATTGGCTAGGCTGGCCGAGCAAGCAGGGGTAGATGTTGTTTCATTTACTTCACCATCTTATTTCAAACCTGCTAATGTGGAACAATTGGCAAAATGTTGTGTCGAAATTGCTAGTGCAGCCCCGAATACGGCTTTCTATTATTATCATATCCCGGTATTGACCGGTGGAAACTTCCAGATGATCGACCTGTTGAAGAAAATTGATGGCGTAATACCAAATTTTAAGGGAATCAAATATACGCACGAAGATTTTATGGATTTTCTAAGCTGTCTGAATTATGCAGATCGGAAGTATGATATGTTATGGGGAAGAGATGAGAATATGCTGTCCGCTTTGGTATTGGGTAACAAAGGAGCTGTCGGAAGTACCTATAACTACGCTGCACCTTTATATCTTGAGCTTATAGAGGCTTATGACCGGGGAGATCTTGAAAAAGCTAATGCTTTGCAGCAGCAATCTATCGATATGATCGCATTGTTAGGAAAGTATGGTGGTATTTCAGTAGGAAAATCGTATATGAAATTGATTGGCCTTGACTGCGGAGCATTTAGACTACCCGTAAAGAATATTTCTGCGGAGCAATTTGAACTCTTTGAGAGTGATGTGAACAAACTTAATTTTCAGACGTTTTGTGCACAGTAAAATAGATCTCCCTCTCGAGATGAGTATCATGAGTGCTTACATCGAGAGGGAGATTACAGGCTGAACTGTAGGTTCAAGAATAAATAGATATGACAAAACAACATTTGATGGGAGTTATTGTGGGAATACTGTTTACAGGTGCTGTTCATGCACAGGTTGGTCGATTGGAATGGCATAAAGGCATTACATTGCCAGCTACGCAAGATGGAAAGGGGCATATTGGTATGGCAGGACCAATAGCTGGTGTCACAGGCGATTGTCTCCTGGTTGCTGGTGGGGCGAATTTCCCGCATTTACCCCCTTGGGAAGGTGGGGCGAAAGAGATCCAAAAAGATGTTTTTATTTACGGAAAAAAAGGGGGACGACTGAGCTTAATAGCCCAGGATAGTCTTCCTATAGCGGTTGCTTATGGTGCCAGCCTAAGTCTACCCGATGGATTGCTGGTTATCGGTGGAGAGACTCCTGATGGAAAAACAGCCGCCTGTAGAATGATTAAATATGATGGCTCTACCAAGAAAATTACGGTGTCAGACTTTCCGAACCTCCCATTTCCATTGGCTAATATGGGAGCGGTAGTTCATGGAAATAAACTTTTTATTGCCGGTGGTGAAAGGCCTGATGCTGTATCGGATCAAGTGTTAAAATTGGATTTAGCACATCTTGAAAAAGGATGGGTCTGTGTGGGGAAATTACCCTATGCAGTCTCCCATTTGCAATTGTTGTCTGATAGTCAAAATGGCCTTTATCTGCTTGGTGGAAGAAAGGCTCATCCAGAGAGCCCTTCAACATTATACCATGAACTGTGGTGCTCAACCGATGGTGGTACTACTTGGTCCAAACGGACGGACATTCCTTTCCCTGCTGCAGCAGGAACAGCTTGTGTATTGCCCGACCAAGGAATATGGTTGTTGAGTGCAGATCGGGGCAATACCTTTCATCAGGTGGAAGCGCTCATCTTTGATGCTAAAAAGGAAACAAATCCATCGCAGCGACAGAAATTGATTGATGCCAAGAATAAATTGCAAATCAATCATCCCGGTTTTGGCAGAGCAGTATGGCGTTATGATCTGAAATTGGCGAAATGGAAGCGGATGGGGGATTTGCCGTCGGATGGACCTGTAACCTCGACAGCTGTTGTTTGGGGCGACATGATCATCTTACCCAGTGGCGAAATTAAGGCGGGCGTTCGTACTCCGGAGATTTTAGTAGCCACATTTTCTAAGAAATAGGATTGAAAAAATAAGATATAAAGAACTTAATATAAACCTGATAAACTTGAAATGATCTCTTCTTTACGACATAAATCTTTTTACCCATGGCTCGTTGTAGCCCTCCTTTGGGGGGTAGCTCTGCTGAATTATATGGATCGGCAGATGCTATCAACTATGCGTGAAGCCATGCAGGTCGATATTCCACAGCTGCAGCGTGCCGAGACTTTTGGTGTATTGATGGCCGTTTTTCTTTACATCTATGGTATCATGAGTCCTATAGCCGGTATCGTTGCCGATCGCAGTAATAGAAAATGGCTGATCGTAGGCAGTCTTTTTGTGTGGTCGGCCGTAACGTATAGCATGGGGATGGCGCACGATTATGCAATGCTATTGGTTTTACGGGCGATTATGGGATTTAGTGAAGCATTGTATATCCCCACAGCTCTTTCGCTGATCGCGGATTACCATACCGGAAAAAATCGATCGTTAGCCATTGGCTTACATATGACCGGACTCTATACAGGTCAGGCCTTGGGTGGTTTTGGTGCTACATTGGCCGCTTCAAAAGGATGGCATACCGCTTTTCATTGGTTTGGAATTATCGGAATATGTTATGCGGTCCTATTAGCGATCTTGCTTGTGGAGAAGAAACATGAGCCATCCCTCGAGGAGCCTGCTTCGGAAGGACGATTGTCTCTTCCTAAAAGTTTATTGTTGCTATTTTCCAATGTGGCGTTTTGGATTCTATTATTTTATTTTGCGGCTCCAAGCTTACCCGGCTGGGCCATCAAAAATTGGTTGCCAACCTTGTTTGCCGATAGCCTGAATATTCCAATGGCCAAAGCTGGTCCATTGTCGACCATCACAATCGCGATCTCATCATTTATTGGAGTTATCGTCGGCGGAATACTAAGTGACCGATGGGTACAAAAGCATATCCGCGGCCGCATTTATACCAGTGCAATTGGGCTTGGATTAACCATACCAGCTTTATTGTTTTTGGGATTAGGCCAGACCTTACCTGCGGTGGTTGGAGCCGCAGTCTGTTTTGGAATTGGATTCGGCATATTCGACGCCAACAATATGCCTATCCTATGTCAGGTTGTTCCTAAAAAATTGCGCGCAACCGCTTATGGTTTTATGAATATGGTGGGCGTGTTTGCTGGAGCAGTAATTACGCAATGGTTAGGGAAATTTAAGGATGAAGGTCATTTTGGGTTAGGCTTTGCACTATTAGGGGCAGCGGTACTGCTAGCGCTACTCTTGCAACTCCTGTTTCTCAAACCCAAAACAACGGAGAAGTAATCGCTTTTATTTCCTGAATGAATAGATGATGAAAATGAAATCCTTAATCAGCACGCTGCATACCTATATTTCAAAAAAAGGAGGTCTACTTTTAGGTTTGATGGTCTCCATCTCCATTGCAGTGGGACAACCCCGGACAAAAGTAGCTTGTATCGGTAACTCCGTAACCTTTGGTTATGGGCTCGGAAATTCTAAAGAGGACTCTTATCCGGGCCAGCTTCAGGCTTTGCTGGGTCAGCGGTTTGAAGTGAGGAATTTTGGTCATTCAGGGGCCACACTTTTACGTAAGGGGCATAGACCTTATTATAAAACGGAAGAATACAGAAAAGCCTTGGATTATAAACCTGATGTTGCCATTATACACCTGGGACTCAATGATACTGATCCGAGAAACTGGCCAAATTATAAGAACTCCTTTGCATCGGATTACGCGACTCTGATTGACTCCATACGATCTGTTAATCCCAAAGCACAAATTTACATCTGTCGATTGACTCCTATTTTTAGTGGTCATCCGCGCTTCTTATCCGGGACACGCGATTGGTATGATCAAATTCAGGCGCTTATACCGCAGATAGCAAAAAATAACCAAGTGGGACTGATCGATCTGAACAGCCCACTGCGGTATCGGATTGATCTTTTTGACGATTACTTGCATCCGAATAAGCAAGGAGCTGCATTGATTGCTGAACAGGTCGCGCATGTATTGATCCCTGTTCTCCAAGATTTGCAAGTGGCCGAAACCATCGGTTCGGATATGGTACTCCAACGTAATTGGGAAAATAGCATCTATGGTAAAGGTACTGCCGCCGATGAGATCACTGTTGCATTTAATAAGAAAAACTATAAGACCCAAGTCAATCCGGAAGGCTTCTGGGAAATAAAGTTGCCTAAAATGGAAGCCGGAGGACCATATGAAATAACGGTGAGTTCGGGCAGGGAGAAAATAGTGTTGAAAAATATTCTTTTTGGCGATGTATACCTAGCTTCGGGACAATCAAATATGGCTTTTCAACTTCGTGGATCCACAAAGGGCGAAGAGCTGATCAAAGATGCACCGCACTTAAAGAATGTGCGCCTTTTTAAATGCCGCAGCCTTGTGGAGACCAATGCTGTTGCATGGGATACCGCGACCTTAAGGAAAGTAAACGATTTGTCCTTTTTCAGCGGTGCCTGGCGGCAAGCTACCGGGGCGGAGGCCGCGCAATTCTCAGCTGTTGCTTATTCATTTGCCCAGCAGATCGCCAGCGAACAGCATATTCCCATTGGTATTATTGATCTATCGGTAGGTGGGTCTAATACCGAATCATGGATTGATCGAAAATCATTGGAAAACGACGATTTGCTTGCCTCTTATATTCACAACTGGCAAAAATCAGATTTCCTGCAGGATTTCTGCCGTGAGCGCGCCAGTCAAAATCTAGCAGTTTCAAAGGTGAAAAATCAACGCCATCCGTATCAACCAGCTTACAATTTTGAAGCGGGTGTCAGCAAATGGTTGAGCACAGGATTGAAAGGTATACTGTGGTATCAAGGTGAGAGCAATGCGCATAACATAGAACTTCACGAACGTCTTTTTAAAACATTGATTTCCTCCTGGCGGAAGAGTTTTCACCAAGATCTACCTTTTTTCTTTGTTCAGCTCACAAGTATAGATAGACCTTCATGGGGTGATTTTAGAAACTCACAACGCTTACTGGAGAAAGCCATTGCTGGTACATACATGGCCGTAACGATCGATGTAGGTGATTCTTTGGATGTACATCCCCGTGAAAAGATTGTGGTAGGCCGAAGGTTGGCAAATTTAGTGCGTAAACATGTATATGGTGTTGAATTGAATGCAGATCATCCTGATCTGGTCAGGTATGCGCTTCGCGATGATAAGCTGTTATTGACATTTGATCATTGTATAAAATTAATAACCCCAGGGAATGCGCCTGTGAAAGGTTTTCAGGTAATGGACAATAAGGGGAAAATTTCTGATGTAAATGCAAATATCCTATCGGGCAATGTCGTCCAAATCGTTAAGCCGAATTTCCAATTCACCAAAATCCTGTATGGATATGAACCTTTTAGCAGGGCAAATCTTCAAAATGAAATTGGAACGCCGGTGTCCACTTTTGATTTGACGATCAACTAAACATAAGACGATCAACTAAACATAAATAAATTGACTCAAAAACTAGAACAGATGAAACAGACAAGTATAAAAGATACCGCAAATATAATAGACACTGATTACTTGAAGGAGTTGGAAGTTTTTTATCGTGATCAGCTTTTAAAAGACACTGTACCATTTTGGTTTCCACGATCGATTGACCATGAATGTGGCGGCTATCTATTTATGCGTGATCATGATGGGGATTTGATTGATACAGATAAAGCCGTGTGGATACAGGGAAGGGCATGCTGGTTGCTGGCCACACTTTACAATACGGTTGAGCAAAAAGAGGAATGGCTGGAAGGGGCCCGGATAGGCTATGAATTTTTGAAGAAACATTGTTTTGATGCAAACGGCAAAATGTATTTTCATGTAGACCGCATCGGTAACCCAATTCGTATGCGTCGTTATTTCTTTTCGGAGACTTTTGCGGCAATCGCCTTTACAGCCTATGCAAAAGCGACGGGAGATGCCGGTATTGCTGCGGAAGCACATGAGCTGTTTGGAATTTGTCTGGCTTATGCACAGGGAGAAAGATTGGTGGAACCAAAATACGAACAGACCAGGCCAATGAAAGGGATCGGTGTGCCGATGATTATGATCAATACCGCACAGCAAATTCGCGAAACAATTGGAGATCCACGCTGTGATTTCGTTATCAGTAATTTTATCGCGCAGATAGAACGTGATTTTGTAAAAGATGATATCCGCTGTGTGATGGAACAAGTGGGACCTGAAGGTGAAATTGTTGATCATATTGACGGGCGCACACTCAACCCCGGACATGCCATCGAAGGAGCGTGGTTTATCTTGCATGAAGCGAAATATCGGGCGAACGATCCGCATCTGATTGACCTGGGCTGTCGTATGCTCGATTATATGTGGGAGCGCGGCTGGGATAAAGAATATGGTGGTATACTGTACTTTCGGGATGTCTATGGAAAGCCGGTACAAGAATATTGGCAGGATATGAAGTTTTGGTGGCCGCAGAATGAAACTATTATAGCAACATTACTCGCTTACCTAATGACCGGAAATGAGAAATATAAAAGTTGGCATCAGCAGATCAATCAGTATGCCTATGATCATTTTCATGATAAAATCAATGGTGAATGGTATGGCTATCTGCATCGTGATGGGAAGATTGCGCAGACGGCAAAAGGTAATTTATTTAAAGGACCATTCCATCTTCCTCGTCAAGAGTGGTATTGTATGCAAATACTACAGGAATTTAATACGATTAAGGGATAACATGATGCGACAAACTGTAGCGACAACTAAGTTCCTCCAAAGGCTGATGATGATTGTCATGATGATCTCTCCGCTATATGGTATGTCCGAAACTATCAGACCTTTGCTTCCCATGCCGCAGTCTGTTATCTGGAAAACCGGGTATTACCAGGTCAAACAAGTGGTCTGCGTACGCACCAAAGGAGAAGTGTCAACTACAGGTAGACAGACTTTGACAGCACTGCTAAGCGATTGGGATGTAAGGCGCATAGACTTCGATAGTAAAGAAAATATAGCTATAACGATTAGTTGCAATAAAGAAATGAAACTTCCCTCGTCTTCTTTGGAAGGCTATCGCATCGTTATAGATAAAAGGGGAGTAAACATTGAAGCCCGAGCGAGTAAAGGGGTTTTCTACGCCCTGCAAACTTTGCGTCAACTGGGAGACAGCGATGGTAAGTTGCCGTATTGCGTCATTACAGATTATCCATCTTTTCGTTGGCGTGGCTACTTGGTAGACGTGGGAAGAAATTTTCAGTCTATGCAGGTGTTGAAGGAGCAGATCGATATGATGGCGCGGTATAAGCTGAATATTTTTCACTTTCATTTCACAGAGGATATTGCATGGCGACTGATCAGTAAAAAATATCCCGGTTTGACCGACTCTGCAAATATGGAGCGTTGGAAGGGAAAGTATTATACAGTCGACGATATGCAGCAGCTGATCCGGTATTGTCATGATCGCCATATTCAGCTCGTACCCGAAATTGATATGCCAGGGCATTCCGCAGCATTTCGCCGTTCTTTTAAAACCGATATGCAGAGCGATAGCGGCATAGCGATCATCAAAGAACTAGTGAAGGAATTTGCTACCACCTATCCCGGGCTACCTTATCTGCATATTGGGGGGGATGAGGTGAAAATTCACAACCAAACATTTTTGCCGATCATGACAAAATGGACGGAGGACTTAGGTCTAAAAACCATCGGCTGGGAGCCTGGTGGTAATTTGCAGGCACACACAATCCGCCAGCTTTGGATGGGTGGACCACAGGCTATTACCAATGACTCACCTTTTGAAGTGATTGACTCAAAGCATTTGTATATCAATCATATGGATCCTTTGGAAACGGTGACGACCTTGTTCTATAGGGAATTAGGTGGTCAATCGTCAGAAAATGAAAAGTTAATGGGTGCGACGTTATGTTCCTGGCCCGATCGTGCAGTCCATCATGAACGTGATGTATTCCATCAGAATGCAGTTTACCCGGCTTTGCTGACTTTTGCGGAACGAAGCTGGCGAGGAGGAGGAGATTTTGAATGGCGTAGTAATATCAAAACGGATGTAAAGGGATTAGCTCAATTTGTTGAATTTGAAAAGCGTTTGCTCCAACATAAAAGATTGTATTTTAAAGATTTTATTTTTCCGTATTACGCACAAAGTGGGCAAAAATGGATGTTGTATGGGCCTGTGGAAAATAAGGGTGATCTGAGCATGGTCTTAAAAAATGAAGCGACAGGAAAATTTACCAATTTAAAAAAGATCGGTGAGTTTTATGGTGGAACTATCGTATTACGCCATTGGTGGGCTGATGTCGTAAAAGGGGCTATTGATCGGCCGCTTGAAAATAGTACCGTATATGCTGTGAGCAAAGTATGGAGTGAAAGAGGGGGAAACCAAAGTTTTTGGATCGGTTTTAACGACCTCTCCCGTTCATATGCCAGTGATTCACCAAATTTGGGAACCTGGGACGATAGAATGAGCAAAATTTGGGTGAACGGGCGTGAAGTGCTTCCACCGAATTGGCAACATGCTGGCCAAAAAGGAAATTTGGAGCTCCCATTGGTTGATGAAGGTTACAGCTACCGAAGTCCAAGCATTATTCTGCTGGAGGAAGGCTGGAATACAGTTGTGGTGAAACTTCCTGTGGGAAAATTAAATGGGAAAGATTGGCAAAATCCACTAAAATGGATGTTTACTTGCCTACCGATTGAAAGGGAGTAATAAATAACCGATCGCATTGTATTAACACAGATGCATTTTTTTAAATAGAATTAACAATAAAACTTATATAGATATGAAGAAATTAGGGACAATGTTGGTATTTGCACTGTTGGCAGGAATTTGCCACGCTCAGGAAGTGAGTGTATTTGTTTCAGGCGAAGATGGCTATAAAAGCTACCGCATACCTGCTATTGTAAAGGATAGAAGCGGACAGTTAATTGCTTTTGCAGAAGGTAGGGTGGATCATGCCGGCGATTTTGGTAATGTAGATATTGTTTATAAAATTAGTCAGGATAATGGAAAAACATGGGGCCCATTGCAAGTTGCTGTTGACAATGATAATTTGCAGGTCGGAAATCCAGCTCCGGTAGTGGATCTATTGGATCCGGCATATCCGAAAGGACGCCTGTTTCTTTTTTATAATACGGGTAATAATCATGAGGGAGAAGTCCGTAAAGGAAATGGTTTGCGAGAATGTTGGTCAATTAGTTCGACCGACGGTGGTAAGACCTGGTCTAATCCAGAAAACATAACGCTTGAGACGCATCGTCCCAATCAACCATCCGTAAATGCACAATATATTTTTAAGGAAGACTGGCGGACTTACGCAAATACGCCCGGACATGCTTTACAATTTGATTCTGGTAAGTTTAGAGGACGTATTTATATTCCTGCTAACCATTCTGAAGGAAATCCGAAAGAAAATGGCAAGGACTATTTTGCGCATTCGTATTACTCGGACGATCATGGAAAGACATTCAAGATAGGGGCAAGCGTGAAATTTGAGGGATCAAATGAGACAATGGCTGCGCAGATATCGCATACAGGGCTGTATATGAATTCCCGTAATCAGCAAGGTAATGTCAAATCGAGGATTGTGTCTTATTCAAATGATGGTGGGGTTACTTGGGATACAACCTATTATGATAAAAACTTACCCGATCCGGTCAACCAGGGTTCAGTGCTTTCCTGGCAAAAGAAAGGAAAATATATATTGGCTGTGTGTAATGCTGCATCAACCGATAGAAGAGACAATCTAACCGTTCGATTAAGTAATGATCAGGGCAAAACATGGTATTTTAATCAGGTTGTGGCCAAAGCGCCGGAGGGTGTGAAAGGGGATTATGCCGCTTATTCCGATTTAGTACTTTTAAATAAAAATAAACTCGGCGTTTTATTTGAAAAAGAAAATTACAGCAAAATTGTCTTTTTGCCCGTAAATTTTAAGTAATCGGGCACATTGTGTTATCGATATAATATGCATTTTCTTTCATTTCTTCCTTTTGGTTAAAACAGGAAGGAATGAAAGAAAAAAATGAATCTTCGATTATTATGCAGCTTGCTCCACAAGCTGTCAAATAACGATATAAACTTAAATAAAACCAATAATCCAAAACTAAATGAGAAAAACCAAATTTTGGCTGGTGCTGAGCCTAATCGCAACTAGCCTGTCTATTTTTGCCTGCAAAAAAGACTTTACAGCAACAAAAAATCCGATTCCGGAAGTAAGTAAGGCGAAGGCCTCGACTAAGCTATTAAATGCGACTACCGTAGCGACAACAGATTACGAATTGATCTGGTCGGATGAGTTTAATAGTAGTGGGGGATTTGATTCCACAAAATGGTCTTATGCTGACAGGGGCACTGTCGCATGGAATAAGTATATGACCTCCTTGCCAGCTTATGCCTCCCAAGATGGGAGCAATCTCGTATTGCGTATGGATAATGCCGTTGTAGCCGGAGATCCTGTTGCTTATCATGCTGGAGGAGTTAAGTCGATGGGGAAATTTAGTATGACTTATGGAAAAGTTGAAGTGAGGGCTAAATTTACACAAGGAAGAGGTTCATGGCCTGCTATTTGGATGATGCCCGAACCCGCTACAGCGTATGGCGGCTGGCCTAGCTGTGGTGAAATTGACATTATGGAGCATGTCAACAACGAAAGTGTGATGTACCATACGATCCATAATGGCTCAGTTACCAATGCAAATGGTGGGAGCACAGCATCGAAATCTGCCACCTATAATACGACAGATTACAATCTATATACAATGATCTGGAGTCCGAACGACATTCGATTTTACATCAACAATGTATTGCAGTATACCTACGCAAGAGTTTCCGGTGGGGGGACGCAGCAATGGCCATTTGATGTTCCTTTTTATCTGATTCTAAATCAGGCTGGTGGAGCGGGATGGCCAGGGGCGATCACAAATGCTGACTTGCCCTTTAGTATGCAGGTGGATTACGTACGTGTATATAAGCTGCCTTTATTTAGTAATGGCGATTTCGAAAGCGGTGTCATCTATCCATGGACAACATGGGGCGGTGGATCATCGGTTGTTTCCACCGATGCCCGGACAGGAACCAAATGTATCCGCGAAACAGGCGGAGAGACATCCATTGAACAATACCTGACCGGTTTAACGCCAAATACGACCTATCGGTTCGGTGGCTACGCCAAAGTGTCTGCAGCTGGCCAGTCGGTCAGTATTGGTGTCAAAAATTATGGGGGAACTGCGATCGATGCGACTATAGGTACGACCAGCTACTCCAATAATTCGGTAACTTTTACAACTGGAGCCAATAATACTACTGCTACGGTCTATTTCTATAAACCCTTGAGCGGTACGGTGTATGGTGATGATTTCTATTTGGAAAAATTGTAAAACACAGTAGTTAGAAGAGCAGCGGTTTAGTTCAACCGCTGCTCTTTTAGCGATACTGCGTGATGACGAGAGCCTCGGTCCTCATTGAGGATGTCGATATAAACTTCATAACTACCTAATGAAAAATGTAAGATAGTGCTAAATAAAGGCCATGAATCTTTACATTAGTTAACCGCAGTATCTCATTATTTCTTCAATACAAGAGTATGCCCATTTTGGTAGAGTGTCATTTTGTTTTCGCTACGTTCGAAAACTATTTTTACGCCAAATTGCGGTTGGACCAGCGTATTTCTATCCTTGGGTTTCAGTTGAAATGCCGGCTGACCGACAACTTGACCCAGCACCTTGTTGCCCTCTCTCGTAATATTTATCTGAATAGGAGGCTGTTCGCTTTTGTATTCGCCGACGAGGCTTGAAATTTCTTCCTCTGTCAATTGTATTTCCGCAAGATCAGGAAGTGGAAAAGGTTTTTTATAAAGCTCGCCAAGGCTGAACTTTAATATTTCATTATTATTATAATTGTTGGCATTGCTAATGATAGCGACATTATAATTACCATCATCAAAATGACCAGCTACCGAGGAGTATCCATCTATACCACCTGTGTGGCCAAAGCCCATATGTTCATAGAATGGCAATTGGAATAAACCCAATCCATAGCCCTGATCTATTTTTTTCATCTCTTCCAGGCTTGCAGCATTGATTATTTTATGGCTAAATAAACCATTGAAAAATTTGCCCAGATCTGCCGGAGTTGACCAAACGGCTCCGGCTCCAAGCGGAACAGAATTGTCCGTGTGTGGTTCAAGGGTCCATTCGTGAGTGAATCGATAAGATTCGCTAACATCCCTGCTGTTATTTTGTGGACGGCCAAAGGTTGTCTCTTGCAAGTTTAATGGCTTACAGATGTATTCTTTCAATAAAAAAGCATAGTCTTTTTTCCAAACTTTGTCTAAGATATAGGTAAGTAGGATGTAGTTTGAATTACTATATGCATGTTTACTGCTGGGAGCAAAGTCGGCTCCGCCTTTGACGATGCGTTCAACAAGTTCTTTCTCTGTCTGTGGTTTAGTATTCCATGTCAAATAATCGTTATCATCCGTGATATTGTGTAATCCGCTGCTATGATTTAACAATTGGCGAACGGTGATTTTTCCAGCGTCTGGAATATCTTTAAAGAATGCAGATATTGGTTCGTCTAACTTCAGTTTTCCGAGCTCAACTGTTTTTAGTACAAGTGTTGCTGTGAAAGTTTTGGAGATTGAACCTATTCCATAACGCGTATTTATGTTCGCTTTCTTTTTCTGCGCTACATCTGCATATCCAATTGCCTTTTGATAGAGTAATTGATCGCCTTTGCTGATTGCAATACTGCCCATCCAGACATTATTTTTATCCATGGCGGCCATCAGGCTATCCATGCGAACAGCTGTGAATTCCTGGGCTTTGAGAATAGGGCTTGATAGGGTTCCTAAGAGGAACAATAATACTGTGGTTCTTTTCATAATTTATGGGGAATAGATTTTTTGAGTTTCAAAATTAACGTGGAGGAATAGTAAAGTCCACTGATGATAAATAGAAAGGCTGGAATGAAATAATTGCCCAATTGTTCGTAACGCAGGGCTTCTTCATGCTGTAAAATAAGTTTGCCGAATATGAAAAACTTGTTGGGCGCATAGAAGAATCCGACTCCCTGAGGATCAATAAATTTGGCCACGACTAGAAATACGGCGATGAGCATAAGGGTATAGATGATATAATAAATCATGTTTACGATCCCTTGTGTGAGCATGATAGGTACCCGTAACAAGGATACGGATTTGCGAGGAGATTCTATTGACGGGGCAATGGACGTTGACAAAATCATTTCCTTGATAAAAGTCTCTGGTAACCCGAGTTTATCTAAGATTTCTTGGAGCTGACTAGGCATGGCGTCATGGATTAACTGTGGGGGAAGCTGCTGTTGCAATGCCTCAAATATGTGGCTATTGATTTCACATAATATATCCTGTCTTTGCTCCAAGGCTAATTTTTTTACAAGAGCCGTTGCTGTTGACATGTAGTCTTGATATAGTTGAGCTGAGGATCTATTTGTAAAGGGTATCTGGTTATAATGCATGCGTCAAAGTGGTTAAATGTTGGTTTAAGCTTGTCCAGTACGTTCTCATCTCTAAGAAAGTACTTTGGCCTTCCTTTGTTATTTTGTAATATTTTCTTGGAATCCCAGTTTCCTGAGGCACCCAGTTCGATTCGACCAGGCCTTCGTTTTTTAAACGGATCAATAAGGGGTATAAAGTTCCTTCAGCAATATCAATGGCCGTTTTCTTCTTGACCTCCTGGATAAGATCATAGCCATAGTATTCCTGATCATAGGCAAGAATACCTAATACAACAAAAGAAAGACTTCCTTTTTTTAGCTGTGAAATCCATTTGTCAATAAATTCTTTGTTCATGCAAGTAAATATATAACAAAATACATAGTAATACAATGTATTGTTTTAAATTTTTAATATATCTTTTAATAAAGGAAAGTGTTCTAATTAAAAAAAGATGGGGGAAGTGGATTTGATGTTACTTCGATTGAGTTTTTTCTAAAAAAAAACACTTGAAGTGGGGAACTTCAAGTGTTTAACCTAACCAATTATTAACCTAAATTTATGAAAAGTATACTTTCTCAAGTATAACAAACTATGTTCAATATCTGTGCCATTCTATTTGTTAGTTTTATAATATTTTTCTTTGTGTTATTTTTGTTACGTATTATCTCCGGATTTGGTTGATGTTATATCTTATTTGGTAATATTTTTATGTTTTTAAAGATATTCGATAGCCTAAAAAAGTGCTGAGTTAATTTTCTATACTATTTTTGACTACTTTATTACCCAAATTGTCCTTTTGTGTATATAAAAGAAAACAGCGGTTGTCCCAAAATAGGCTAATTGTAGTTATGGAGCGTAATATTTGAAGAGGTCTTTCCACTCATCATCCAAATTACCTTTGTATACGTTTTGTTTGGCACGACGATACCAATATTCTGCATTCCACTGATCGCCTTCTTTGCGATGTAAATAAGCATGAACATGTGCTGCGTCAGTTCCGCCCAATTGATCGATCAGGTCATGCGCGGTTTTCCAATTTCCTTTTAGATCATACCAAAGTGACTTTTGTACCGCTGTCCAATGCTGAAGCGGAGCTTCAAGAGATTGAAATTCTTCTATTGTCATATTTTATTCTGTTATTTCTTTGCTCCAAATTTCATAAATATCGTCTCCTTTCGAACTTTTTCCTTTATGATGCCATGCGCCATTTAGGATTTCACCACCAAAGGCGAGTTCTTGCCCAACTCTATTATTGTCTCTCGAAAAGAACTGTATTTTTTCGGAGTACCGATTATTATTGTACTGATAGTCACCTCCGCCTGTACCATAGAAACCCTTTTGAGCAGGATTAATCGCTACCCATTGAAAATATCCATCAACCAATATTTTGATTGTTTTACGATCTGCTTTGGGAATATCTTGCATTTTGCCTTCTTGCTGGCGACCAGTGATCCGCCAAAGTGCATCAAGGTCTTGTGGAACTTTTTTCTGCTTGATATAGAGATGGTAGCTATTGGCAGTTTTTAGGCGAAGGGAGTCTGCATCAATCCGATAAGGTAATTGGGTTGTTTTACCAATGGCCGCCGAATCCTGTGAGTTATACTCGACAGCGATAGTGATCAGATTATGCTGCTTATCAAGTGCGCCGCCCCAGGTATGCTGAAAACGTTTTCTGACGTCATCGTAACTTATAAATGAAATATAATGGTCTTTAACGAGCATTAAATGTTTATTGATGCCATCCTGATACAGGTAGGCCCCGTCGTGAAGTTGCTGCTGTGCCTGGATTTTAGAAAAATAGATTCCAAAAAATAGAAAGAATAGGAGGGTACAATTTTTCATAACGGGTCTAAACTTGTTTCCCCTAAAGATACAAAATAAAACAGCGACACGAACGACGAACATTGGATTTAATCGAATCAAAAAAAGCTGACCAGGCGATGCCTTGCCTCCAAAAAGTTAGACACTTTTCTTGGCAGTTCAGCGAACGGTCAGCTTTTTTGATTCGGAGCTAAATGTATCTATTTAAATTTACTCGCCAATGCAGCTAGCTTGCTGGCCATATCCGTTTGTGGTTCGGCCTGCTTTTTAAAATCATTTTTTTTGTTTTTGGGTAGGGCCGGCTTCTCATCTGTTTTCATTGACAATGCGATGCGACTACGTTTTTCGTCTACTTCTGTTACCGTTACCATGACGTGTTGCTGTACTTTGACGACTTCATGGGGATCTGATATATAGCGATTAGATAATTGGCTTAGGTGTACCAAACCGTCTTGATGTACGCCAATATCAACAAAGGCTCCAAAATTCGTAATATTGGTCACGATTCCGGGCAGTTTCATGCCAACCCGTAAGTCGCCAATGCTGTTGACCCCATCCGTGAATGAAAATGCTTCGAATTTTTCCCTTGGATCTAATCCGGGTTTTGCTAATTCATTTAGAATATCGTTTAATGTCGGTAGTCCTACTTCCTCCGAAATGTAATTTTTTAGGGGAATAGATTTCCTGAGGTCAGCATCTGTCAATAGGTCCTCCACTTTTTTTCCCAAGTCTTTGGCCATTTGTTCCACCAATGCATAACGCTCGGGGTGTACTGCAGAGGAATCCAATGGATTTACCGCATGGCGAATGCGAAGGAATCCTGCTGCTTGTTCAAATGCTTTATCACCAAGGCGAGGAACTTTTTTCAGTTCGCGTCTCGATGCAAAGGGACCATTCTCATTTCTGTATTTGATGATCTGTTGGGCCAAAGATGGACCTAGACCCGAAACATAGGATAAGATTTGTTTGGAGGCAGTATTCAGTTCAACACCGACCGCATTTACACAGCTGATAACAGTGTCGTCCAGAGAAGTTTGGAGTTTATTTTGATCAACGTCATGTTGATATTGTCCGACACCGATCGATTTTGGATCGATCTTAACCAGCTCAGCCAAGGGATCCATCAATCGTCTACCAATAGATACTGCACCACGTACCGTAACATCTTGATCTGGAAATTCTTCACGAGCAGTTTCGGAAGCCGAATAAATAGAGGCTCCACTTTCATTGACCATAACGATGGTAACGTTATTTAATCCGAGTTTCCGTACAAATTCTTCCGTTTCGCGACCAGCGGTTCCATTGCCGATTGCGATGGCTTGGATATCGTATTTCGAGACTAAATACTGAATTGTTTTTTTTGCTTCTGCCAGTCCATTGGCACCCGTATGTGGAAAGATAGCCGTATTTTCTTTGAGTTGTCCCTGTTCATCCAGAACAACCGTTTTACAGCCTGTACGAAATCCTGGGTCGATCGCAAGCAGCCTTTTCTGCCCTAGTGGAGCGGCTAGAAGTAATTGGCGAACATTGTCGGCAAAAACTTTGATGGCCTCTTCATCGGCTTTTTGACGTGTCAATACACGAATTTCAGTCTCCATGGAAGGTTTTAACAGACGCTTGTAGCTATCGACCAAGGCGAGTTTTACCTGAGCTGCGGCATCGTTGGCACCCTTAACATAGATGGATTCGATACGGGGTAGAATTTCTTCTTCATTGATCGCTATATCTAAGTAGAGCAGCTCTTCTTTTTCCCCGCGGCGCATGGCCAGCACACGATGGGAAGGTGCATCCTTCAAAGATTCAGACCATTCGTAATAATCTTTATATTTTAGGGCGGCTTCTTCTTTTCCAGGAACTACTTTTGAAACAAATGCACTTTTTTCGAGGAATATCGCTCTCGATTTGGCTCTCACTGTCGCATCTTCGGCAATGACCTCTGCAATAATATCGCGGGCACCTGCTAGTGCCTCCTCTGTATTTTTTACGCCTTTTTCTTCATCAATTAGACTGTCGGCAAGGGCGAGGAAATCGCCCGTTTCTTGCGCCAAAATAAGATCCGCTAAAGGTTGCAGACCTTTTTCACGTGCCACACTGGCGCGGGTTTTACGCTTAGGTTTGTAAGGCAGATAGATATCTTCAAGACTAGCCATGGTTTCGGCATTCAAAAGCTGCTGTTCAAGCTCCGCTGTCAATTTCCCCTGATCGTTGATAGATTTAAGAACAGCTTCTTTACGTTTATCTAAATCGCGCAGCTGCTGGAAACGATCTCTGATATTGGTGATTTGAACTTCGTCCAAACTACCAGTCATTTCCTTACGGTAGCGTGAGATAAACGGAACGGTAGCGCCTTCGTCTAATAGTGCTATAGTCGTGCGAACCTGTTTTTCGCTAATAGAAAGCTCGTTAGCAATAGTAATTTCGTGTGTTGATAAGCTCATTGTCGGTTTAATCTTAAAAAGTAGAGCTGTTGAATCACCATTCAACAGCTCTAAGTATATCTAATTATAAACTAAAGTAGTAAAATTAAGCAGGTTTATTGGTATTGTCCTGCTCAGGAACTTTTTTATCTTCTACCTCGTTGTTTTTAGTTTCAGCAAAATGATCGTTATACCCGTATGTGATGTGGGATGGCTCTTCGCCGTAATCGGGTTGTTTATGCGGATTATGTTCGACGACACCGGCAGGTGTTGTGAATTCATATTTTTTCTTAGGCTGCTCTGTTTCTGAACCTTCTACGGTTTCCTGTGGCTTAGCCTCTTCTTCGTGTGCTGCTTGAGCCTTTTCCTCAGCTAAACGCACATCATTAGGAACAGCTTCTTCTTTTACTTCTGTTTTAACGTCTATGTCTTTCTCGAAATTATTGATTTGATCTGAAATTTCACGCTTGATACCTTCTGATGCATCTTTGAACTCACGTATTCCTCTTCCTAAACCTCTCGCCAATTCAGGAAGTTTTTTGCCTCCAAAAAGTAACAAGATTGCAAACACAATTAAGATCATCTCTTGTGTTCCGATGTTTAGAAATGCTATTACTGGATTGTACATACTCTTTTTCCTCTTCTTTTGATTACTAACTAGATGCTAAGGTACATTTATATTTCTATAGTTCTTAGACCCAAAAGTAAATTTAAGATAATTTTAAGGTATTTGAAACATAAAAATTACTTAACAAAGTGCGGTTATTTGATGGGTGTAAATTGTTGTATTTTTGCTAAATATTTTTTAATATGACGATAGGGTAGCAATATCTTCGTATTTTTGTGGCTATTTTTTTAGGGAAATCGATTATGTTGGGAAAATTTAAAACATTTAAACCGTATTACAAAAGTACGATGGTATTGGCGGGGCCGGTGGTGATCTCACAATTGGGACATACACTGGTGCATACCGCAGATAGTGTGATTGTTGGACATTTTGCAGGAACCATTCCATTGGCCGCAGTTTCGTTGGTACATGCTGTTTTTATGGTTGTTATGGTTGTCGGGTTGGGAATTGCGTATGGCATTACGCCATTGATTGCGCAGGAGAATGGCCGGGATAATAAAAAAGAGTGTGCCATATTGTTGTCCAATAGCTTTTGGTTAAATATTATCGCAGGACTCTTGTTGTTCGCTTTAGTTTACTTTGGTTCGATGTTGGCTATCGATCACCTCAACCAAGATCCGGCCGTGGTGAAGGAGGCAAAGCCTTATTTACTTATTCTAAGTTTATCGATGCTTCCGTTGATGGTATTTAGTACATTTAAACAATTTGCTGAAGGCCTGGGCTTTACAAAGCAAGCCATGAATGTAACTATTTGGGGAAATGTACTGAACATTATTTTGGCGATCATCTTTGTCAAAGGGATGTTTGGCATTAGTCCTATGGGGGTGAAGGGAGTCGGATACAGTACATTGATCGACCGGGTGTTAATGATGTCTGTGATGATGACCTATGTATTGCGATCGCAGAAATTTAAAGGATATATTCAATATTTTAAGGTGACATTGGTCGATCGGCAACGATTGCTTAAGATCGTGCGCATCGGGGCACCCGTGGCTATGCAATATGTATTTGAAATTGGGGCTTTTGCAGGGGCTTCCCTATTAGCCGGTACGATAAGTGCTACAGCGCAAGCTTCTCATCAAGTAGCCATCCAGCTGGCCGCGATGACGTATATGATGGCGAGTGGTATCGCTGCTGCTGCAACAATCAAGGTGGGGAATAGTTATGGTAATAGAAACCTTTTTCGCCTCGAACGATTTGCCATCACTTCGTATCAATTGGTGTTGATCTTTATGGTGATTACAGCGTCTTTGTTCGCGTTGTTGAATAATTATTTACCTTATATCTTTACCTCAGATCATGCTGTGGTGATTATTGCTTCCCAGCTGTTGATTATTGCGGGACTTTTCCAATTGTTTGATGGTACGCAAGTTGTCGGTCTGGGGGTGTTACGTGGTATGGGGGATGTGAATATTCCAACCCTTATCACATTTATTGCTTATTGGATTATAGGGCTACCAAGTGGCTACCTCATGGGAGTGGTATTTAACTGGGGTATCAAGGGGATTTGGTATGGGCTGACATTAGGCTTGTTAACCTCTTCGCTTTTACTTTATCTGCGGTTTCAATTGGTGATCAAGAAGAAGAAAATACAATTCGAACAAAGTATGTTTAAGTAACAAAAAATATATTTTAAATAATAAAAATGCCCCAAATAAGTGTCTAACTTTTTGGGGCATGTCTATTTAAGAGCCTTTTTTATTTATCAATTTTGATGGCTAGATTACTCTATTGCTATCCCAATTTTCCAGGTAGTCCGCCACACGTTTTAAGAAGGTACCTCCGAGGGCACCATCGATTGCACGGTGGTCGTAAGAAAGTGAAAGATACATCATATGTCTAATACCAATCATATCACCATACTCTGTTTCTATGACTGCTGGTTTTTTCGTAATTGTACCTACAGCCAAGATTGCAGCTTGCGGTTGGTTAATGATAGGAGTTCCCATAATATTGCCAAAAGCGCCGATATTGGTGAATGTAAATGTGCCATCTTGTGTGTCGTCAGGTTTTAATTTATTTGCCCGTGACCGTTGTGCGAGGTCGTTGACACTTTTACTCAAGCCTACTAAGCTTAATTGATCTGCATTTTTGATAACAGGAACGATGAGATTGCCATTAGGCAATGCTGCCGCCATACCAATATTGATGTTTTTCTTCTTGATGATATTGTAACCGTCGATCGAGATATTGACCAATGGAAAATCTTTGAGCGCCTTGCTAATCGCCTCGATAAACAAAGGGGTGAACGTAATGTTTTCTCCCTCGCGTTTTTTATAGGCATCTTTAACTTTATTGCGCCACAAAACTAAATTGGTTACATCTGCCTCAACAAAAGAACATACATGGGGAGAGGTTTGTACACTTTTGACCATATGGTCTGCAATCAACCTTCGCATACGGTCCATTTCAATGATTTCATCACTGCCATTGGCAACAGTGTGAACATGCGATGGAGCAGTGGAGATTATTTTCGGAGATTCTGTAGCCGTGTTCGTGTGCTCTGCCGGAATAGACCTTGGTGTTTTTGCCGATGAATCTCGATGTGTTACATACGTTAAAATATCTTCCTTTGTCACTCTTCCCTCTGCTCCAGTACCCTGGATACGGTCAAGTTCATCTTGGGACAATCCTTCGTGACGTGCGATATTCTTTACTAAAGGTGAATAGAAACGAAGGGTATTCTCGTAGGGAGAAGACGAAGTTTCAGCCGCTACATTTGGCAGCTGGTCTACACCAGGGATATTCAACTCTATGATCTCTTCGGGAGCTGTCGCTGAAGGAGCTGTATTTTCTTGTGCTTGAATCGCAGGTTCTTCATTTTCGCCCTCAATTTCTATAATTGCAACGACTTCACCAACTTGGACAGTCTGGTCTACGGTATAGCAATGCTCTTTTAAAACACCTTTTACAGGGGAAGGTACCTCTGAATCAACTTTGTCCGTTGCGATTTCCAATAAAGTGTCATCTTCATCAATCAGGTCACCAGGTTGTTTTAACCATTTTGTGATTGTTGCCTCGGATACACTTTCTCCCATTTTTGGGAGCAAGAGTTTATATAAAGCCATATTTTTTAGCAATCTCGTTATAGAAAAACGAAGTTAAATAAATTGTGGTTTACTTTCAACAATTTAAAATATTATTCCCTAAATAACGTATTCTTTGAAATATTATTTTACTTTATTGTGTGTCTTGTTCTTTTTCTTTTACAAGCAACTTCCACAAAAGTAATAAAGCATTCATACGGGTACGTTCGATGTTGATCAGTCTTTCGTTATTAAACTGAAACTTCTTAGTTAAAACTTCTTTTTTTCCCGCAACAGCTACCCAGATAGTGCCAACCGGTTTCTCAACTGTTCCACCACCTGGCCCCGCTATCCCAGTTGTCGCAATAGCATAATCCGACGAAAATGCCTTTTTTGAACCCGAAGCCATTTCTATAGCAGTCTGCTCACTTACTGCGCCATATTGGATCAGTGTTTCTTCTTTGACGTTCAACAATTGTTGTTTTAAAGCGTTAGAGTAGGGGATAGTACCACCAAGGAATATAACGCTGCTTCCTGCTACTGCGGTTATTGAAGCGGCAAGGCTACCACCTGTACAGCTTTCTGCGGTAGTCAATGTAGCACCTCGGCGGCTAAGCTCTTTAATTAAATAAGGTTCGATGCTGGTATCATAATCTGCAATGACATATTGTTGTAAACGATGGAGTAGCTTTGTTTTAAAAAGGGCAACCTGGAGCATAATGTCAGATTTATTCCTGCTTTTACCAGAGAGTCTCAATCGGATAAAGGCCAAGGTTGGTAGATAGGCCAATTTTATGCTTGAAGGAAGTTCTGATTCGATATCCTTTATTTCTTCTGCCAAATAAGATTCTCCGATTCCGCCGACCAAAATTGTCTCATGACAGATAAATAAGTCAGGATCCTGTTTGGCTAATAAAGGCAGCACATGTTTTTCCATCAGAAATTTCATCTCAAATGGCACTCCAGGCATAAAAATAAACTTCTTTTGGTTCTGGTGTACCAGCATGCCGGGTGCAGTGCCATAGTCGTTAAATAGGACTTCACAATTTGCCAAAACATCGGCCTGCTGCAGATTGATGTCGAGCATTTTTAGATTGCGTGATTCAAATATGTTGGTCACGTGCCGAAGTACATGCTCATCCCGTATCAAGGTAGTTCCAAAATACGCTGCGGCGGTTTTTTTTGTTACATCATCTTTCGTCGGGCCCAGACCTCCGGTGATTAAAATAAGATCTGCCCGAGCTGAGGCCTCCTTCAATGTCGTTGAAATAGCCTCTTCGGTATCAGGGATCGATGTCATTTGAACGATATCGACTTCGAATTGGAGCAGTTGCTTGGCAATCCAGCCTGAATTGGTATCAATGATCTGCCCGATGAGGATCTCATCGCCTATGGTAATAATCTCTGCTTTCATCTTTAAAATAATTATGAAAATAATTATGCAACCACCTCCCTACTTTGAAAAATGCATCTGCGGGGTATAGTGTTGGATTTTCTCAATCTTTTGGTGTTAAAATGTCCATGCGCTAGCGCCTAAAAAATGAAAATTCAATACCAGAAGATTCAGGATATAAACTTACATAAAATTGCGGCTCAACGAAATGTTAAAAATGTATTTGATGGAAGAAGTTTTTTGAAAAGAAGCTGATGGTTCTGCTGACCAATACAAGTACGGCATTTCAAAAAAAAAAGCAGTTATTTTAAAAATAACTGCCTCCTGAACTGGCTCTTTTTGTGAGCTTAAGATCTTGTAAGATCGATGCCTTTGCACGTATGGTGACGTTATAGCTTCGGAACCGGCCGAAAGGCATCCAGCCAAATGACATATCCCAACAATGCAGATCCCGATAGATATTGAAAGAGGTCATGACCACTTCCTTCTGTTTGAAATCGTATCCCGATTGAAAGGTGACTTTCCATTTTGGTGTAACACTGAAGTCGCCATGTAAATTCAATGTGCTTGTGATCTGGCTCTGCATTCTTCGTGTACTGGAGTTGAACGATTTTGCCATATTGAAACTGAACGATGCCGCAAGGTTCCATGGGATATTAAAGTCCACAAATGCGTTTGGATCTGAGCTGATTCGAGCCAGGGCCTGTGCTTGCTCAGGAGTCATACCTGCTCCAGACATTTCTTTTCTTAAAGAATCGATATTGTTATTACGTGATTTCGCAGCTTTAGGATTCAGACTATAGTCAAAGGAAAGACCAAAGTTTGTCAGACGGGCAAGGCTACCGTCTTTAATGGCATAGCGATTGACGCGGACACCATTTTCATTGACCGAATAGGGATCAAATGTACCGTTGAAGTTTACATTCATCTTTTGGTCGAAAAAAGCTGTACGGCCAGAGAAAGTAATTGGGGACAACTTTAACGAGTCGGCAACAAAGTTGTAATTTCCGCTGAACGTCAGACCTTGAAGAATAGGGATTTTCTTTAAGCCACCATCTGTGGTGTCGGATTTACTTTTGACCTTTGCTTCGATGTTATTGTCAATGGAAAAACCTATCCCTGCAGATTTTCCTGCAGAAGGAGATCCGTAGACACCCTGACTAAAGATTGAGTATACATTTCTGTTCCCATATTGATCGTTATAATGCTGATAGAAACCATATCTTGGATCCGAAAAATCGGGTCTATAGTTCAGGTTGATCGACGGTGTAACGACGTGTCTGATCTCCTGAAGCTTACCGATTTTCGGATAGTAATATCCATAAACCTTGGTCGAAAGTCCGGTCGAAACAGAGTAATCGTATGCACGATTGAATCCCTGAACGGTATCGATACGTTGTTTATAACCTGCGGCAGTATTGTCGATGCTTTGTCGTGTACTTTGTAAATACCAACGCTCGGTATAATTTACACTGGTATTGAACTGAAAATATTTAAAAGCATTGAGTGATAAACTGATTGGAATATTGTGTTGGAAACCATTTTGGAATTTTTTGAAACCTCCTGGTTTAAATAACAATGTATCAATAGTGCTTACCGAGTTTTGTGCTTGGAAACTATAACCGACATTGATGCGTTGATACCATTTTTGTTCACCGACACGGTCTTTGCTGTCAAATGGATTGAAAGAAGATACGTTTAAGCTGATATTTGGTAAACTCATCTGTATACTGCGCGTAGCCATATCCTGATTATGCGTTAAGCTGGCCGTGAGGTTTACCTTGCCATCGGCAAATACCTTTCCATAACTGATGGACGAGCCCATACGGTTACGTGCAAGGTTTTCATAGGTGTTTTGTGTACTTCCGGTTCCGGTATTTTGAAAGAAAGAACTTGTACCAAAGTTAACACTTGCAGAGAAAGATGTTCCTGGATTGGCTTCCTGGCGTTGGGTATGGTTCCAAGTGACATTAAAATCCTTATTGGAGCCATAATTAGATGTTCCTTCAATACCCGTTTTGGTATTGGCATAACGGATATTAAAACCACCGTTAAATTTATAGTTGACGGTATAGCGCGTATTGATGGACGCTTCCCATGAACCTTTAGAATACAAGGAACCTCTAATCTCACTGTCCCAATAATCGTTGAAGGCCAAATACCAACCGATATCCCGCATCGAGAATCCTCTGGTATAATCTTCCCCAAAAGATGGGAAGAGAAATCCAGATGCTCTTTTATCTGGTTTTGGGAAAAACGCAAATGGAAATGCCACCGGCATGGGGACACCCATCACCACAAGATAAGCCGGACCGGAAATAATCTGGTTTTTAGTGACAATTCCTTTGGTGATATGAATGCCGAAATGGGTATGCGGATAGGGTAGATTACAGGTACTATATAATCCCTTGTATATCGACATTTCGTCGTAGATATTCTTTCGCACAATATTGGCCTGGATAAATCCACCATCAACTTCGGTCATAATACCGTAGGTGTTTCCCTCTTGTTTTTCGTAATCGTAATAGAGTGAGTCTACCGTTTTCGGTGATTCACCATTTCCCATGATGACGATAGGACGCCCTACATATTTACCACTTTTGTCATAGATCCCAGAAGCAAAAATCTTTTTCTTGTTTCGGTCAAGACGGATATAATCGGCAGAAAGTTCAAAATCTTGGTATTTTACCTTTGCTCCGCGATAAAGGTGACTTATATTCTTGGCAACTTCAGATTTCTGCGAGTCAACCGCAATAATACTCACTTCAGCCTGCAAACCACTTCCTTTTTTCTTGGTCGTATCGCTTACAGATTTGGTCGTATCTGCAGTTTTGGATTTACTCGTGTCTTGCGATTTATTGGTCGCCGAAATAGGATCTTTACCTTGAAGTCCGTTCTGTTTTAAAGGAATATTACTTTGAGCAAAGCTAGAATTGCCCATTGCAAGAATGATAAATAGTGTTAAAATGTTGATTAACGACTTCAAAATTAAAGACAAATGTTATTTTTGTGAAATAATGTTAAACTTCGAGAGACAAAATTAGTCAAAAAAGCAATAGAAAATATGTTAAATATCGTTATCTATTAAAGAAATAATATAGACTCATTTTGATTCGTTTATAGTAGAGCAAATAATTATTCAATGAAATCAGATTTAAGAATTAGAAAATGGTGTAGCGTTGTGTTTGCTACTTTGGGATTTTTTTTATTGAATTCTTTCAAATTAAACAATGGGCAGGTAGAGCCTCCGGACTACCAAATAAGAACGATTGTAATTGATGCTGGCCATGGTGGAAAAGATACAGGGGCGGCCGGACGGCGATCGTTGGAGAAAAATGTAGCCCTTGAAGTTGCTTTGAAATTAGGAAAGCAGATTCAGAAGGATATTCCAGGTATCAAGATCATCTACACAAGAACGACCGACGAATTTGTTGAGCTTTACAAACGTATTCGTTTGGCGAATGCCAATAAAGCCGATTTATTTATTTCAATACACTGCAATTCCAGTGGTGCTAGTGCACATGGTACCGAAACTTTGGTCTCTGGTTCGCATCGTTTGGGACAGCAAGATGCTGCCGTTCGCGAAAATGCTTCCTTGTTACTGGAATCAAACTATAAAGAAAATTATCAGGGATTTGATCCAAAAGACCCTGAAAGTGCGATCATCTTTTCCTTGATGAAAAACCGATTCCGTGAAAAAAGTATTCGCCTGGCACAGATGATCGAAGGTGAGTATGTGAAAGCGGGCCGATATAGTAGAGGATTTTGGGAGAAAGGGTTAGCTGTGCTAGCAGAAGCAGGTATGCCAGCTGTATTGACGGAAATTGGCTTTATTAGTAATAGAGAAGAAGAGAGCTATCTCCTGTCTGATGAAGGGCAACAGGAGGTTGTTGATAATTTGGTTTCGGCTCTGAAAATTTATAAAAATTCTGTAGAACGCTAAACAGATTTGCTTTTATGCTGTTTTAAACTTAAATTAATGATCATTACTAAATAGGTTATTTGTGAAAATTTCAAACGAGACAAAAGTCGGCATATTAGCAACAGTTGCAATAGTTTTATTATTTATTGGATATAGCTTTCTAAAAGGAAATGATGTTTTTAGCAGCGATAATACTTTTTACACGACCTATACGACTGTAGATGGCCTAACTCCCTCCAAGCCTGTCCTGGTCAATGGCTATCAGATTGGGCGTGTTTCAAAAATGATTTTACAGGCAGATGGGAAGATCAAAACGGAGTTTAAGATCCATTCTCATTACGATATACCAAAAAACACAGTAGCGAGAATTTCAAGCACAGATTTGTTGGGAAGTAAGGCTATTGTTTTCGAAATGGGCAACAGTAAGGAATTGGCAAAGGATGGCGATTTTTTAACTTCAGGTGTTCAACCGAATATAATGGATAAGGTTGAACCCATTCAAAAACGGATCGAAACAATTACCATTAAACTGGATTCAACGCTATCGGTCGTCAATACTGTCTTAGACAAACAGTTTCAGGACGACTTTAAAAGAAGCATTCATAGTATTTCCACTTCTTTAAAAAATGTGGAAGGCATCACCAAAGATGTCGAAGGTCTAGTGGGGGATGAAAAGGGAAGACTGAATAGAATCATGGCTAATCTGGAATCTATCACTTCCAATTTTTCACAAAATGGTGAGAAAATCAATGCGATTATGTCTAATCTGAATAATATTACCGATAAGGCCTCCCGATTGGATTTTGAACATACCATGAACAAAGTAAATGCTGCAGTCAATGATTTTCAGGAGATCACTGGAAAAATTAATAGTGGTAAGGGATCTATCGGTTTATTGCTCAATGACGAAGCTTTATACAATAATCTTAATAATGCTTCAAAGGAAATGGATAATTTGATGAAGGACGTTAAAGAGAAACCTGGGAAATATATCAAACTTTCCATCTTTGGAAAAAAAGGTGAAAAGTAGATTTCAGCAATCAAATCGGATAATATACATAAAAGGCCTGCATATAGCAGGCTTTTTTCTTTTCATAGGATTGCCTTTGGACGTTGGAATTTGTCGACGGTCCTATACCCTAAATTTGCTCCCTTGGTTTATGTTTTACCGAACAGTACTTTCCTGTAACCGAGCTTATACGATGTTCTAAATTAGCACCGTTTTAACTGCCTTTTTACAGGGTATTAACACCGGGTTAATAGCGGTAGACCCCTGTTGACACCCTGTTATACCCCTGTTAACCCCCTGTAAAACCCCTGTAAAACCCCTGTAAAACTATAACTTGATATTAATCGTTGGTTAATAGGAGCATGATACGGTCATATAAGGTGAAATAGAAACGCCACTCATCGAGTGGCGTTTCTAATCTGCTAAATTCAGCACTTTACAAGCGACTTTATTAGTCGCGAAAGTAGATGATCTTCCGATCTGATTTCAGCGTACTTTCTATAAGGTTTCTTTAAGCCAGGTAAAGAACTCTCTTTGCCAAACTTGTGCGTTTTGTCCGGACAGTACCCAGTGATTTTCATCCGGTAGGTAGACCAGACGGCTCTTAATTTTTTTGAGCTGAGCCAATTGGAATGCAGCAAGTCCTTGTCCGATTGGGACGCGATAATCTCTTCCACCCTGAAAGATCAAAATTGGTGTGTGCCAATTATTTGCTTTTTCAATCGGGTTGAATGCGGTATAGGATTTCTCATTTTTGCTATCCCAGTACGCTCCGCCCAGTTCGTGGTTGGCGAAAAAGAGTTCTTCTGTGGTGCCATACCAGCTTCTCATGTCGAATAAACCATTGTGCGCAATGAACGTTTTGAAACGGTTTTGATGCACGCCAGCTAGTTGATAAACAGAGTATCCACCATAACTAGCTCCAATCGCCGCGCGGCGTGTTGTATCTACATAAGACTCTTTGGAGATATCGTCTATGGCGGTCAAGTAATCCCGGATTGGCTGACCGCCCCAGTCTTGGGAAATAGCTTCATTCCATTTTACCCCCCAGCCAGGCATACCTCTACGGTTTGGAGCGATGACAATATAACCTTGTGATGCAATCAATTGTAAATTCCAACGGAACGAATAAAATTGTGTCAGTGCGGATTGAGGGCCGCCTTCACAGTAAAGTATCGTTGGATATTTTTTTGCAGGGTCAAAGTTTGGCGGATAGATTACCCATGAAAAAAGATCTGCTCCATCGGATGCCTTTGTAATACGCTTCTCAATTTTATTTTCGCTGATGCTTGCGTATTTTGCATCATTAACTTTGGTGACCGGAGTTAAAGATTTGGTTTTTAGATCAAAGCTAAAGATTTCTGTTGCACGGGTAAACTTTGTCGAGCTAACGATTAATTTGTCTGCTACTTGACCTACAATCCCGGTGATGTCAAAATCACCTTCCGAAATTTGACGTATTTTCGGTAAACTTTTAGCTTTAATGTTGGTCGGTACTTCAAGTTCAAATAGTTGAACGGTACCTTTCGTCGCAGCTGTAAAATAGATTTTGCGATTGTCACTGCTCCAGATAAAACTATTGACCGTACCATCCCAATGTGCTGTTAGGTTTAAACGAATTGAGCTGTTTTTGTCAAATAGCATGATGTCATTTTTGTCCGATTCATAACCATCGGTCTTCATGCTGAGCCAGGTTAGGCTTTTTCCATCGGGAGAATAGGTTGGGGCTGTATCGTACCCATTCATACCTTCTGTCAGGTTGGAAGTCGTTCCGCTGACGATATCATAGCGATAAATATCGGTATTGGTACTGACGGCATAGTCTGTTCCGAATTTCTTTTTACAGACATACAGCACTGCTTTGCTATCTGGAGACCAGGCAAAATCTTCGGCGCCACCAAATGGTGCCTGAGGGCTATAAAAGGCTTGGTCCTTCAATAGGTCTACCGGCTCACCAACTTTACCATCAATAAAACTCGCCACAAAAGGATGACTGAACTTACCATCATTGAAGGTATCCCAGTGCCTATAATCTAAGTTGTCATAGATATAAGCGTCTGACTTTGGCAATTCGGGATATTTATCTGTGCTGTGGTATTTTTTTACAAGAACGGACTGACTGAAGAGTATTTGTTTTCCATCAGGAGAAAATTTGACATTTTCTAAGGCGATATCACCATTTGTCAATTGAAGTGCTTCACCCTTAGATAGGTTCTTCTTCCATAACTGCCCTTTTAGTAAATAAATTACGTCGCCATTTGGTGCGATCTGAACGACTGTTTCACCGCCTTTCTGATCGGTGAACTGCTGGTTGGTACCATTGATCAGAGAAATCGTATATAGATTTTTTTCACTTGAATTGCTTTCCAAATTATAATTGGAAACACCATATACCAATGTTTTGCCATCTGCAGAAAGTCCTTCGGCCGAAACACGACCAAGATCCCAAAGTGTACTTGGGTTGATCGGTTGTGGCGATTCCGACACTAATTTAAAATTGCTTTTTCCACCTTTGCTTTCTTGCGCATTGCTTAGGTTGCACGCCATAATCGCTAATGTAAGTATTGTAAGTTTTTTCATCTGTTTAAACATATCTATGCCGCTGAAAAATTTCTTCGCAAGTTACAGAATTTGGTCATAAATGCTAAGGCAAGTAAAAAAATAGCCATCTCCTTCGTGTAGAAATGGCTTATGAGAATTATAAATCCCTATTTTTTTTAAGTAATATCTGAATCAAGACCCAGTAAAGTCGAAGATGTTGTCTATTGATCCACATGGCTATTGTCAAATTGATACCAGTTTATTTTTGTTGAAACGCGCATCAAAATCGCCAAAATGATAAAGATGCCAATTGTTCCAGCGATAAGGGAATAATCCCGAAGTTGCATCAGGATATAGATAAAGAGATAAAATAAAGCCAGAATTGAACTCAGCAACAGCGCCGATTTCTGGTCTTTGGTAATTGATTTAATGAAACTGCCAATCAGCATAACTGTCGCCACGGAAGCGGTTAAATAAGCTAGATTAAATCCAATATGCTCGGAAAGTGCGAGTAGTAAGGTGTAAAAAAGAACCATTGCTGCTCCAATTAGAATATATTGGATGATATGGATCCGTTTTTTCTTGATCACCTCGGTGAATAGGAGGGAAGTAAAAGTCAGAATGATGACTAAAATACCATATTTGGCAACCCGCGTTGTTTTTTGATAGTTGTTGATATCTGGTAAGAAGTTAATTGTAATCATGTCCGTGTTATCCAATAGGTTATTTGCAGAGGCAAGTGTAGTGGTGGCAGTTTGTGCTGCTTTTTGTTCGTTGTCCTCATTTCCATTTTCGAGCTTGTTATCGAACTGATAGATTGGACGGGCATCGCCAGTCCATTGTTGGGGTAGCTTCCGACTGAAAGATGGGATTTCCCATGAAGCCGAAAAATTGGATGTTTCGGTATTACGTTTGCTCGGTAAAAATGCACCAGTGAAACTTGGATTAGCCCAGTTACCCTTAGCCTGGATGTTTGTCTGATCACTAAGAGGGAGGAAATTCAATGATTTGGATCCTTTTAAGTTTAGCTTAATCTTGAAACGATTGTCCGTTTTCTGCGGATCCAAAGATACCGGACAGACTAAATTTTGAGTGAATAATTTGAGATTATTAAAGTCTGGATCGAAAGTTAACTCGTTACCATCCCAATTCAAGGATGGGCGCTTGCCTAAGCCTTTAAAATCCTGGATACCGAAAATAAGCTTGCTGCCTTTCCAGTCAATTTGCTCATGAGGGACCTCGAGTTTTTCTAGGGATATTTTGTCAAAGGAACCTTCTAATGTGATGTTGCTGTTGTAAACTACGGTATTATAAATACCTCTAGCGAGATGTTGTGGCGTTATATCTGTTGCGATATTGGAAGTTTTGGGTAAGACAAATATCCATTCCAGCTCTTCTCTAAGGTTAGATTTCTCGGCTTTTTCGGCAGAAAGTGGGATAGTCTCGCGATAGGGGATGGCGAGTACAGGGCTTGAGATAACCTGGTCCTTTCCCCAATTTAATGTAATTCCGTCCGATACTTCCTGTTCGCGGTTTTTCCGCTCTTCAATCAAATCGCTGATTAAGGCTAGCGGAATAAGTAGTATGAGGGAAAGAAAGAAAATGACAAATAGCTTTAGTACAGTAGAATTACTGATTTTCTCAAAAATTGAGGTTTGCTCTGTCGGAGATGAATTGTTGTAGTCCATGAATTTAACGGTTTAAGTTAAGTTGAATGTTTTTGCTGTATAAGGCAATTTGAAGCTCCGTTAATTGCCAATGAAGGATTTCTTTAAATTCTAAATGATGAAAGCTCTGGAGCGATCGCCCCTTTTGAAAATGTTTTTTGTAATAACCGAAGTATTCAGGAAATAAGGTACCGCCAATAAAAATCATTGCCATGAGATACAGACTCATCTTTCCATTACCAAGCAAAAGGAATTGCATGGCAATTTCATCTTGTATCTCTGTTCCGGTTTCAGTCAGGATATGAAAAACATCGTGATTTTCCAGTTTGGGCATGACATCGAAACCTTTACTTTCATAAAAGAGCCCCAAATTATAGCCGATGCTTCCAATAGGGTAGGTCATGAAATCTGCTTTAGAGATTCCCCAGGCTTTTTTGTTCCATTTAAAGATGTTTGCATATACTTTGGAGGACCAATTGTAGAGATGCAGCATCAGTTTCAATCTAATTCCTTTCATTTAATTACGTTTTAAAAGTACTTTGGTTTTCAAAGTAAATGGATAAAAAAATTATTTGTATTGCTGTTTTATTAAATTTTCAAGTGCAATAAGGTGATTTTCAAAGGCTTTAAGTCCTTTTGTTGTTCTTTTGTATCTGGTGTTCGGCTTCCGGTCGACAAAGCTCTTTTCGACAATAATGTATTCTTCTTTTTCCAAAGTTTTTAGGTTGGAGGCAAGGTTACCATCGGTTACATCCAACAGTTCTTTCAATGAATTAAAATCATATTCTTCATTGGCAGCGAGAACACTCATAATTTGGAGGCGAACTCTGTTTTCAAATATTTTGTCATATAAGGAAAGATCTAATTTCACGATTCGTACTTTTTGTAAACGATAAAACCATAGATGATGTGTAGTACACCAAATCCCAATCCCCATAATAGTAATCCGATTTCTGGAAAACATATACCAATCAAACCTAGACAGATTTCCAGTATACCCAGGCCTTTTGCTTCGGCAAAGGTATAGATACTTCCAGCGGTCAGTGCCAGTCCATAAAAGATCAGCAGCATGGCCGCAATCAGCTGGTAGTAGCCTTGGACAAAAAACAACAAGGATATCACGCCACCCGTTAGTAAGGGGATTGAAACTGCAAATAAAAGAGATTTGCTTGTAATGTTCCAAATCGACTGCTTATTTTTTCTCGCCTTTTTACGTGCCATTAGCCAGCCGGTCACCAGGGATGATAAGAGGACGATGAGCGAAATCATTAAAAACAGTAGGGGCCTATTCAGATTTTGGCCCAAGAGTAGAGCGGTACTTTCGGGTTGGTGTATAATATAGTATCCCAATAGCGTTCCCACCAACGCATAACAGCCCATGAGTACACCTGATAATCCGCTTATTGAAACAAATTTGGACGATTTTTCCATTAATGATCTGATCTGCCCAAGTTCTCTAAATAAATCTTTCTGTTCCATAAAAGTACTTTGATATTCAAAGTAAATGAATAATAATGAATTATGCAAGGGGTTGGGAGAATATTGAAAAAAAATAAAAAAAAGAGTAGAAAATACTTGCAGGATATAGGTTTGGTTTCTATCTTTGTGGCATCAAAAGAAATCCTAATGCGGAAGTGGCGTAATTGGTAGCCGCACCAGACTTAGGATCTGGCGCCGCAAGGCGTGGGGGTTCGAGTCCCTTCTTCCGCACTTGATGTCCTCCCGAACTTAAAACCTCGGGAGGATTTTTTTATGAATGCGATATAGCTAAAAAGAGTATGAATATTTCACACGAGAATGTAGATGCAATCAATGCGGTAGTCAACGTCGCATTAGCACCTGAAGATTATAATCCTCAAGTCGACAAAGAGATTAAAGCGCAAGCTAAAAAAGCAAAATTACCAGGGTTCCGTCCAGGTCAAGTTCCAGTGGGACATATCAGACGTACTTATGGTAAATCTATTTTATTTGATGAGATCAATAAATTAGTGAATGAGAAAATCACTAATTATATTGCTGAAAATAAATTAGAAGTTTTAGGTCAACCACTTCCTTTGGAAGATGATGCACAGTACAGCTGGGATTATAAAGACAATTTCAACTTCAAATATGAAATTGGTCTTGCTCCTGCTTTTGAATTACCTTTTACTGCTGAGACTGAATTTACTTCGTACGAAATCAAAGCTGATGAAGAGACATTGGCAGATCGTATCAAGAACTTGCGTCGTAGCTATGGAAAAATGACTAATCCAGAAGTATCTGAAGAAGGTGATGTATTGTATGCAACATTGAAACAAGATAAAGAAGAAGGTCTAGAAAAAACAACTTCTATCCGTACAGATATCGTAGAAGATGCTAAGATTAAAAAATCATTAGTTGGTCTTAAAAAAGACGATGTTGTTAAGATTGATGTTAAAAAAGCATTCAAAACTGAAGATTTAGCACGTATCTTAGGTATAACTGAGGAAGAAGCAACTGCTTTAGACGTCACTAAATTTGAATTGACTGTTAAGAATATCAACCGCTTAGAAGAAGCTGATCTTAACCAAGAATTTTTCGATAAATTATTCGCGGAAGGTGAAGTAACAGAAGAAGCTCAATTCACAGAAAAAGTGAAAGAAGAAGTTGAGAATTTATTCAAACAAAATTCAGATCAAAGATTACGTAATGATATGTATACTTTTGGTATGGAGAAGGTTGATGTATCTTTCCCTGAAGAGTTCCTGAAAAGATGGTTGAAAGCAACTAACCCTAGCATTTCTGAAGAAGAATTGAACGAAGGTTTTGCTGATTTCTTGAATAATTTGAAATGGACAATCATCGAAAATCGCGTTGTTACTGAAAATGGTCTTGAAGTTAAATATGATGAAGTTATCAATTTAGCAAAAGAACGTATCTACGCGCAAATTAAGATGTACAACATCAACGAAGAGCCTTCTGATGAGCAGTTGAACCAATTTGCAATTCAATTGTTGCAAGATAGAGAACAAGGTAATCGTTTGTTCGAAGAAGCTAAAGCTTTAAAAGTATTTGATCACTTGAAAGGTTTAGTGAAATTGAATGCTAGTGAAATTGAATACAAAGAATTCGAGAAATTGGCATAAGCGATTTTTAAAATAAAAAGAAAGTCCCTCCGATCTATTTGGAGGGACTTTTTTATTTTCAATGCAGCGCGTCGCCTGGTGGCAGCTTAGACACTATTCGTTTATTGTTGTTCAGATCATCCACAGATCGTCTGTGTAAGCCGTTGTATGGAGCTGAAATACAATATCTGCTGGTGGAATCGAGACGGACTCCCAGAATAGGGATTATGTGTTTGGGATAGAAGTTGGTCTGCTTGAGTTGAACGAACTCAGCCTGAGCTGAAAGAGGTGTGCTGGAATTGGAAGAGACCTGTTAAAATAGCAAAGAACTATTCCGAAAGGTTAATTGACCTTGCTTTTCTTTGTTTCTGTAGGAGCTGTCGTAATCGTCTTCTTGCCAAAAGGGAATAGCCTTTTCAAGAACTCGGAGAAGGTGTTGAATTCCTGCCGATAGAGCAATCCGAAAGCACTAATATATTCGCCGTCGTTGGGGCTAAGAAGAAAGTTGCGTGTATTTAGTCGATTGGAAGCACGTAAGACCAAACGTCCGTCTTTTCTTAAATAAAACATAGCTTCGGCATCGGTTGAGACCCGATCTGAAAATACATTCAAATCCGTTAGAGCCTGACTTCTACGGTCGGAGATACCTCCTGTCAAAACAAGCCTGTCGTTGAATAGGCGTAGTGAGGCAGATGCATCATTTAAAGATTTGATATTAATATCAAAGAAATTGATGTTAAGCGATTGGGCTATGATGTTGTTGATCTGGTTGAACGCTATTTCAGTTCCCGCAGATAACAAGGTATTGTTTACTTCTTTACCGAAGTCTGTTTGTGTACCAGGTGTAAAACTACGTCTCACGATTAGGCTAAGCGCTTGTTGATTGACATTGTTGGCATCTGAAAAGTATCCTTGTAGTTCATCCTTAACCCCGGGGTTTTGTGGAAAGTTGATATCAAACGTGATTTCCGGCTGACTTAACTGCCCTTTTAGGATCATGTCGGCCTGTGCCAATACACGCTCGGGGTTTTCTTCCCGGCCTGCGGCATTGTACAAAGGCGCTAAGCTTGTTCTTTGTTGGTAGATGGCATTGATATTAATATTCGCTTCGGTTGGGTTTCCTGCCCATCGCACGGTACCGCCTTCTTTGAGATCAAAAATCTTGTTGATGTAATCTTGGGCGGTGAAATTGAATTTTCCGCTGTTTATGATAAAATCCCCAAACATTTCAAAATCTCCCAATGAAGATATCCGCATGTTGAGATTGCTGTTTCCCCTTCCTGATAATTCGCCCATACTGGAGAATAAATTTATTTCGGCATTCGGGTTTATCAAGAGGTCCATATTCATGGTCAGACCGTTGAAATCTCGTTTTTTTGTGTTTTTCTTCATTTTGGTCGAATCCTTCTCAATAAAGTAGATAAAGTCGGTATCTGAGATCGTACTGGCGCTATTGAAAGGGATATTGATAACAGTATTTTCTTCGGATTTAGCACGTATATTGATGTTCATGGCCGACGTTAGTCCTTTAAACTGGAAGGTTCCCGAAGCGTAAGCGGTTCCGTAGTAGACGTTATTGTCCTTTACCGTGGTATTTAATACCATGAAATTCTTCGTTTCTGCAGTTACATCGATATCGGGATCACTCAATTTGTTGAGATCTACAACGCCATCAATGGTTGCTACATTGTTTTTTGAATCGTATACTTTTAGCCCTGTGAGAAAGATACGGTTATTGGTAACCGCAATTTCGTCAGAAAGTCGGTAGGGTGTTTTGAGGTAATTGATGACCATTGAAGCGTTATCCAATTTTCCGGAACCCGTAATTTTAGGATTCAGGATGTCTCCTTCAATAGCAAGATCTGCAGTGACCTTGCCTTGCATATTGGATACTAAGCTTCGTAAAAATGGTTGAAAAACAAATACATCTGTATTTTCCACTTTAGCTTTCAGATTAAGCTTATTGTTTTCACTTAAATGGTTATAGGAACCTTGTAAATGAATTAATTTATTTCCTTCCTCTATCTTGCTGTCTAGTTTTACCAGTTGATTCTCGGGGTCGTAGTTGGCACTCAGGGCTAGTGAGCCGATGGGAATATTGTTATAGAGGATAGGTGAAGTTTTTATATTGGCGACAATAAAGGGTGCTTTGAATACGGAATTAACTTCAATATTTCCGTTTAAATTGCCGGAGAGATTGATGCCATGGGGCTTAGTAATACCATTTAAAGATGTAAGATTAAAGTCCTGAAATTTGAGATTGATCTGATCACTGACTTCATTCGACAGGATGCCATTGATGTGGACTTTTTGTTCGTCATGACTCAGTGTCAGTTTTTCAAAGTACCATTTTCCTTTCGATATTTTCAATTGTGCATCATTATTGACAAGCCATCGCTCTCTATTGATTAAGATATTCGATGGATAGAAATTGATATAGGCAGGTTTGGCATGGGCGAAGCGTATGACGCCATTAAGATCCAGACTATTGCTTGCTTCAAGTTCCGACATTTTGATGTTAAATTGTAAACTGTCGTTTGCCAAAGTGTTTGAAATATTGACGTTTTTGATATAGGTACTGTCGGTGAAATTTATGCGATCGATAGAGGTCTGCAATTCCATATTCTTCAAATTGGCATTTTGATCGACAATAAGGTGAGTTAGTCGAATGCCGTTGTATTTGAATTCGGGTGCGTAAAAGTTAAAACTAGCCGTTTGTTTTTCACTTTCAAATTTTGCATTGAGCGTTGCACCGCTGTCTAACGCGATATCCTTTCGAAAGAATGTTGCGATAGGCTTAAAAGAAGTTATATTAATATTCAGGTCAAAGTCCTGGCGATTAAAAATGTTGTTTTCAAACCCGATTGCGGGAGCGTAGCGCATGGCTAAAGCTTTAAAATAAGGAACAATTGTATTGAGGTCTATTCTTCCTTTGAGATCAATGTGTCCGATAGCTGACTGCAAGGTTAGGGAGCGTGCATTTTCATCGCCCTCGGCAAGGAAATTGATGTCGCGGATGACGAATTGGCCCTTAGAGGAAGTGAAATTGACACTGTCTGATTTAAATTCACCGGTAATATTATTGATGTTGTCCCCAATTAAACTGGTGTGGAATTTCGTGTTAATAATGTTGATGGAATCTCCCTGAAAGAAGTTGAGTTTCTTTAGATTTGCTTGTTGGATATCAGCATCCAGGTGATAGTTGGGTTTGACAGACCAATCGATATCTGTGGTAAACTGTAGTTTTAAATTTGGATCATATATTTGCCCTGAAACAAGAATTAACTGTTTCTCTGTATTTCCTTCAATTTGTATATGTTGATAACTGTAATTCTTGTAATTGAAATTACTGAGATCTCCTTTTATCTTTAGGCTCATTTTCTTAGGATCGGTACCTGTTCCGTCAACCTGTAAATTGAAGCCTGTTGCTCCCAGATCTTTTAATTTTGTTATCGTACCTACATCGAATTTTTTAGATTGAAAATTGCCCGCATATTTTATTTCCTTCTGGATATCCAGTAAGGCATCAGCCTCAACATTCCCGATCGCAGTCGTGAAAACTCCCTTTGTCTTAAATTTATTGTATAATCCATTTAGGCTGCCTTTGAATGAAAATTTGTCGAAGATCTGGACAATTTCAGGAAGTTTGAAATTTTTTAGATTTCCGAGATCTGTAATAACTGCATTTAAGTCTTTGTGCTCAGAAGAAATTGCTATACTGGGAATAATAAATTTAGTTTTGTCAATATCTGGTAGACCGATAATCTGAAGATCGCCTGCTAAACTAGTTTTTTTTCCGATTGTTAAATCGACCTGTGATGCGTTGATGGAAGATACAGTTCCTTCTAGATTTGCCCGCTTGATATTGGCGTCAAATTTGACTTGGTGCATAGGCGAAGAAAAGAAAGCAATATCCTCGGAGTGAATACGGGAGTCCCGTGCACGAAGTTTTACATGAACTTTATTGATGAAGTCCGAAAAATCGTCAAAGCTGTTGTAGCTAAGTTTGATGTAATTTTTGAATGTAGAACGGTTGGTGGCTAGCATAAGCTCACTGAGCTCGATACTTGTATTGCTTACCGTCGTTTGGCCAAGAAGGCCTTTGATCTCTAAACCCTTCTTTTCGCGAAGATTGAACGTCTTGATGTTCGCTGAAATTTGATTAGAATCGATTTTTATCTTATCAAAATGGGCGTTAAGTTTGGAAATCCCTAAATCTCCAAAGTCGACCACTTTATTGTAATGTTTGCGTCTATGGTTAACATAGTTAAACGCATTGTTCGTAATAACAAGTTCCTTTATATCGAAGATGATTTTTTTTGAACTTTTCTTTTTATCTTTCTTAGGTGGGTTGAAATAACGAATTAAAAATGAAATGTTTGAGCTGTCCTGAAATTGCTCAAAAGTCGCTTGGGTATCCTCAATGGTTAGTTTGTTGATCACAATCTTGTTCAGTTCAATGAACTGAGAAAGGTTGACGTTGGCTTCTAACCTTCCTGATTTTAATATTTCTTTTCCCTGTGGACTATAGAGTTGAAAATCTTCTACTACAATAGATTTAAAAGGTTTGAAATAGATACTTTTGAGGCTTATTTTGGTGTTTAGTTCGTTGGATAAATAGTCTACAGCTTTTTGGGCAACATAATTTTGTACCGGTTTCAACTGTAGTGATAACGCCAATGCAAGCAGTATAATGAATATACTACCAAGGACTATTGACACTATTTTAATTATTTTTTTGATACTTTTGTATTAAAATTTATTACCTCAAGCTATGGCTATTATTTTAGGGATTGAATCCTCTTGTGATGAAACCTCCGCTTCTATCTGTATTAACGGTGAAATTCGTTCAAATGTTATTGCAACTCAGGCAATCCACGCAAAATATGGTGGCGTGATTCCCGAGCTTGCTTCACGTGCTCATCAACAAAATATTATTCCAACAGTGGAAGAAGCCATTCGCCAAGCAAAAGTAAGCAAAAATCAAATAGATGCAGTGAGTTTTACGCGGGGACCTGGATTATTAGGTGCACTTTTGGTGGGAACCTCTTTTGCTAAATCATTTGCACTTGCACAGAATATCCCTTTAATAGATATAAACCATATGCAGGCGCACATCCTGGCTCATTTTATTGAGGATCCGAAGCCTAGTTTTCCGTTTTTATGTCTTACTGTTTCTGGTGGTCATACGCAAATTGTGTTGGTGAAAGATTATTTTGAAATGGAACTTTTGGGAGAAACATTGGATGACGCGGCAGGGGAGGCTTTTGATAAAACAGCTAAAATCCTGAATCTTCCTTATCCCGGTGGACCGCTCATCGATAAATTTGCAAAAGAAGGTAATCCGGCAGCTTATCGGCTTCCTGAACCACAGATCCCTGGTTTAAATTTTAGCTTTTCAGGATTGAAGACCGCGATATTATATTTGGTCCAAGATCAATTGAAGCAGAACCCGGATTTTCTGACCCACAATATGGCCGACTTATGTGCTAGCGTGCAATCCCGTATTGTATCAATCCTGCTGAATAAATTAAAGAAAGCGGCAAAAGAGACAGGGGTAAAGGATCTTGCCATTGCAGGTGGCGTTTCGGCTAATTCTGGCCTGAGACAGAGCTTAATTGAAATGGGGGAGAAATACAAATGGCGGGTCTTCATACCAAAATTTGAATACTGTACGGATAATGCAGCGATGATTGCCATTGCGGGCTATCATAAATTTCTAAAGAAAGATTTTGTAGGTCAGGACGTCGCTCCTATGGCTAGGATGCACCTGTAGCAACTATTGAAATCTTGAGTTTCCCCGGGCACTGTCCTTTTGTACTGGGGAAACTTAAAATTCTTTATTTTATAAAGGGGAACTATACCCATAGGCCTGTGCCATAGAGTTAAATAAGTTTTTCTTCGGCTGGTAAAAGTTTAGTTCATACCCCTCAGCACCCCAAAAGATACTGATAAAACTAATTCCTTGCTCAGAACGCAATACTGTTAGTATCTGAAAAGCCTCGTTGTCAAACTGACCGCCATCATCAACACGCCAAGTGCTGATATCATCGTATAAAGCCGGGAAATCCAAATTGATCAGCTGTTCGTCCTTTGCGTAGGAAAATACAGCTAAAGCAGAATCTTGTTGATTTTCAAATACCGTAAGATTAAACTCGGACTGATCACTGAGGATGGCAACTGTCGTACTTTTATTAATCTTCCTATTGTATTTCTTCTCAAGCTGCTCCTTAATCGCTGAAGATGTTTCTTTTTGAACTTTTGTAAACTGCTCAATTTTGTACTGATCTAAAAAAGCCTTGTTGACAAGCATGCCAAATTCGCCTGATTTAATTGCGTCACTAATTTTAAATAACGAACCTTCACTATTCGCGAAGTTCTGCGCGGTCTGTCTTCCGTTACTCTCTTTGTTATCCATTTTATTCTGAACAAACTCAAGGGGGCTAACTTGGTTTTCCACAATGACATAATTATATTTTTCCGGACCCTCCATTGCTTGATCCATAGGAAGAGCGATTAGTGAGTCCTTTTGCTGGTTTAAAAAACCAAAATATGGCGAAATTGTCTCTTCCTTATTTTCATGCTTAATTGCAGTCTTGGATTGATTTTGATTGTTACCACAAGCATATAATGTAAGTAGAAAAATAGCTGAAAAAAGTGACTTCATAAGTATTTTGAATTTTTTTGTGAAATATAAGGCTTTCGCTCATCATAATGAAAAGATTTAAACTTTAATGTTATGATGAACTCTAAATTGAATATCTACCGCAAAGAATGGCTGGACGTTATTTTTGCTGGTCGTAACAAAATGTATGGTGCTTACGAGTTGCGAAATCTCTCTGATAAAGCAACAAATGTGGGTTTGGGAATTGTTGTTTCTTTTGCAGTTTTGCTGATCGCAGGATCCTATGCATATAATAAATATTTTAAGCAAACTGTTCCGCCCGTGATTTATACAGTACAAGATATTGGGCCCGACATGCTGGAAGAAATTCAAAAGAAGGTAGAGGAGAAAGAAGAGGTTCCTGAAGAACCTGTCATGATGAAGGAGAAAGCCCCGCAGCAGGTTGCCCAAGATGTATCCAAATTTGATCTGGTTAGAATGCCTGATATAAAAGTGGCGAAAGCAAATCAAGTTACGGAAGAACTTGTGAGTCAGGATGAGTTGAAAAATCCCAATACAATGACCTCAAGGATCACATTGAAAGCAAGTCCATCGGGAACATATATTGCGCGTGGTGAATTTGGTTCTTCAAAAAGAGATGGTGATATTACTGGTTCTAAAGATGGTTCATTATCCGGAGGCGGAACTGATGATAATTCTAACAGTACATTTACATCAGTAGAAATTATGCCAACACCTGTAGGGGGGCTGCCTGCCTTTATGAAGTGGATTGCCGAGAATTATAACTTTCCACAACAGGCTTTGGATCAAGGGGTATCTGGTGTTATAGAGGTTTCTTTTGTCGTTGAAAAAGATGGATCACTGACAGATATTGCTGTTAAACGTGATATGAAATTTGGTACGGGAGATGCTGCTATAAACTTATTGAAGAAAGCGAAAAAATGGAAACCAGGGGTGCAAAATGGACTTAAAGTGCGTGTAGCGTATACATTACCGATCCGTTTAAGTGCTGTCTCACAATAAATGCTTCTTAACTTTATTTAACAGATCATCAATTAAACTTTCGATAGCCACGAGGACTCTTACTGATAAATAAGCTGAAAAAGAGTACTTATTAAAAAGAATGATTGTTGGTTTTATAAAAAAATAAAGAAATGAAAAAGTTGATGTTAAGTTTGGCGTTATCTGGATTGATGTTAGCCGGTTTCGCTCAAGAAAAAAAAGATGTTAAACCAGAAATGAAAGAAATGCAAACTTCCGTGCATAAACATAAAATGGGAAGAACGCGCGATGGTTTTAAAAATAAAACTCCAGAGGAAGTTGCAAAGATGAAAACTGATCGCATGGATCAAAAATTGAAATTTACAGATAAACAGCGTAAAGATATCTATGCCTTTAATTTGAAGCAAGCAAAAGACCATCAAAAAATGGCTGCTGAACGTCAGGAACATCGATCAAAAATGAAAAAACAACGTGTGGCAGAGCATGAAAAAATGATGGGAATGTTAACTCCAGAGCAACAAAAAACGTTAAAGGATTCCTACGCTGAAAATCGTAAAATGCACAAAGAACATTGGAAAAAAGACAGACAGCTAAAAAGAAAAGACTTTAAAAAAGGTGAAGTAACTAAAACAAATGAGGCAGACGTAAAAGCGTCGTAAAAATTAAACAAGAATAGTTTTCATATTAAATATTGGTGAGTGTTAGTAGAGGAGGGAACCGTTGGTTCCCTCTTTCTTATTTATGTAAGCTCATGCTTAATACCTAAGCTCATCATTTGTTCGACGTGTTTTGTCTAGCTCAAAGGTTACACGATTGCAAAACGCTTCGGTATCCCCATCAGGATGCGCTTATTTGATAAACCTTCTTGTTATTGAATTACTATCCATCAGCTTGGTGATCAGGAAACTTAAGCTAAAACCTAAGAGCGCTATGGAGAAAATTTTCAATGTGGCTGGAAGAGTAGGAATAGGCAAGAAGATGTCTGTCAATGCTTGAACAATGATAAAATGCACTAAGTAAATACCAAACGTGGCTGATGAAAGACGTTTTATCCATTTAGATTCGGGTATCTTCAGCTTTTGAACGACAAGAAAAAGAGCAATGGTCATGAACGCTACGTTGATATTACAGAAATACCAGATAACCTCGAGATTGGCATAATTTCCTGGATAGTACTTTTGAGTCGCCAAGAAGCCAAAAAATGTGGCTAAAAATCCAACGATAAATAAAGGTAAGGCAATCGCTATGGTCTTGGTGATAGACCATTGAAAAGGATAGTTGACCAGATAATAAGCCAACACAATGTAACCCAGAAAACCTGAAAAATAGTAGAAGGTGCCAAATTCATTCCAGTTACAGACTCCCCAGATCCCCATCTGGTCATAGTTGCCCGCATTTCCCAATGTTGGAGCTATCATTTTTATGTATGGAATGAGGAGTGTGACCATCCAGAATGCAAGAAAATATTGAATGTCTTTTTTTGTTGCCTGATTCAACCAGCTGCCAATGATAGGTATGATGAGGTATAAACCAATTAACATGTACATGTACCAAAGAGGGGTAGTATCGTAGTTAAAATTAAAGATTGCTGTATAAATTTTTGTAATCGTTGCTTGCATCGTAAAATTATTCATATCGATCAAAGCACTGGGACTACTTTTAATAAAGTTCAGGTATACAAAAAAAGCTATTGGCAATACAATTGACCAAAAGATAAGTGGGACAATTATTCTTCCGATTCTCTTTTTATAAAAGGTAGCCAGATCGGTTTTAACGGGAAATAGGAGGATACCTGACATCATCGCAAATAAGGGGACACAGGCGCGAACAATACTTCCCCAGAACACACCTTGGTGAAAGGTGCTGCTGTTGTCAAATGTTCCGACAAAGGCGTCGCAGCTATGGGATATGAGTACCATAAAGCAGGCAAGAATACGTAAGAAATCAATCCAGGGAAGATAAGTTTTTGTATTTTCAGAAGTCATTTGTATTGAGGTTTGGGAGCGAAGCTAACAAAAAAAGTGGCATTAGTTTGATCGTCTAATGCCACTTTTTTGTTATTCTTTATTTTTTTGATGTTCTTTCCATTGTTTGGAGAAAGATTTGTCGGCCAATTTGGGTAGTTCCCGTTGATCTCCCCAAGTTTTCTGAAAGAGTTTTTTGAGAAAGAAATTTTTGAATTTCCCACCAAAAAAATCGATTAGTTTTCTTCGCATTATCCCGTAGGTGAACCACTGCCATACTTTTTGTTCCGTTTTTGTTGCCAGACCCTGATAGACTGAATCTTTTCTGTTGACGAGAAGCATGCGCTGTATGTCAATACCAACAGGGCAGACCTCAGTACATTTTCCACAGAGCGTGGAAGCGTAGCTTAGGTGTTTAAATTCCTTCATACCATTCAAATGTGGCGATATGAGCGATCCAATTGGTCCCTGATATGTCGTTTCATAGGTATGTCCACCGATGTTCTGGTAGATTGGACATACATTCAAACAGGCGCCACAACGGATGCAGTACAAACCCTGACGTTGTTCTTTTTGCGCTAAGAGCTTGCTGCGGCCATTGTCAAGCAGTATAACATACATTTCTTCGGGGCCATCTGATTCATAAGGCTGTTTTGGCCCAGTGAGTAGCGTGTTGTATACCGTTAGATTTTGACCCGTGCCATGTGTGGATAGGAGTGGCCAAAAGACTTCTAAATCTTGTACGTTAGGAATGATTTTTTCTATTCCAACGACGGCAATATGTGTTTTGGGGAAGGTCGATGTCAATCGGGCATTTCCTTCATTTTCGGTAATTGCTATACTTCCAGTTTCTGCAATTAAGAAATTGGCTCCGGTAATCCCAATTTCTGCCGATAGGTAGCGATCTCGAAGTAATTCACGGGCCTTCATTGTAAGTTGCTCCGCAGATGCATCTAGCGGTGTGTCAAATTTCTCGTGAAAAAGCTTGGCAATATCTTCCAGGCTCAAATGCATGGCCGGCGTAACAAAATGATAAGGTTTTTGATCCAGCAGCTGAATGATATACTCGCCAAGATCAGTTTCTATGGCTTCAATATTTTTGGAGGCCAGAAAATGATTAAGCTCGATCTCTTCTGTCGCCATCGATTTTGACTTTACAACAGATTTTGCTTTTTTACGCGCAATGATCGAATAGATTTCGTCCAAGGCTTCCGTAGCATCATTGGCCCAGATTACTTTTCCGCCCCGAGCCGTGAAGTTTGCTTCAAATTGCAACAAATAGCGATCGAGATTTTCCATGACCTTCCATTTGATCAGGCTCGCTTTTATCTTGCTATTTTCAAGGTCCGCAAATTTGCTCTTGCCTTTTTCGAAAGCCATGCTGTATTTGTCGATATTGTAATTGATAATATCGCGGTGTTTGGTGTCAAATGCTTTTTGCGCACTTTCCTTAATAAACGTATTAGCGGTACTCTCTGCCATCTAATCTGCTAATTTTTCACAAAAAAAAGTTGGTAAAAATTACCAACTTTTAAATATACTGTTAATAAATTGTTTCTCGAAAATCGAGTTAAATAATTTATGCTTTTATCGCAATATTTAAGCTTAGCTCGTCCAGCTGCTCCTGGTGAATGGTTGACGGTGCGTCAATCATAACATCTCTTCCCGAGTTGTTTTTTGGGAAGGCAATGACGTCGCGGATAGAATCTAAACCTGCCAATAAGGATACTAGACGGTCAAAACCAAAAGCCAATCCGCCATGTGGGGGAGCTCCGAAAGTAAAGGCCTCCATAAGGAATCCAAATTGTTTTTTTGCTTCTTCAGGACTGAATCCTAAATGTTTGAACATGAGCGATTGAAGCTCTCTGTCATGGATACGGATTGATCCACCACCTACTTCTACACCGTTTAAAACAAAGTCATAGGCATTTGCCCTTACTTCTCCGGGATTGGTATCTAAAAGCGGTATATCTTCCGGTTTTGGTGAAGTGAATGGGTGGTGCATTGCATGGAAACGGCCACTTTCTTCGTCCCATTCCAATAGAGGGAAATCAACGACCCATAATGGAGCAAAGGTTTCTTTGTTGCGGAAACCAAGTTGTGACGCAACTTCAAGGCGTAATTCATTGAGTTGTTTGCGAACTTTGTCTGTTCCACCAGCCATAATTAACAATAAGTCGCCAGGTTTCGCGTGGAACGCTTCCGCAATTGTGGACAGTTGTTCTGGCGTGAAAAATTTATCAACGGACGACTTCACTGAACCATCTTCATTCACACGCGCATATACCAAGCCCGTAGCACCAATCTGAGGACGTTTGATAAAATCGGTCAAAGCATCCAGTTGTTTTCTGGTATAATGTGCACAATTTTCCGCATTGATACCAACCACTAACTCTGCTGCATCAAATACAGGAAAACCTTTTCCTTTGGCAACCTCGTTTAGTTCAACGAACTGCATTCCGAAACGGATATCCGGTTTGTCTGATCCATAAAGGCGCATTGCATCTGCGTAAGTCATACGCGGAACATTGCCTAAGTCGATACCTTTGATTGTTTTGAAGATATGTTTTGCAAGCCCTTCAAAGATATTTAACACATCTTCCTGTTCTACAAAAGACATTTCACAGTCTATTTGCGTGAACTCTGGTTGACGGTCTGCACGCAAATCTTCATCACGAAAACATTTTACAATTTGAAAATAGCGATCAAAACCTGAAACCATCAATAATTGTTTGAAGGTTTGTGGGGATTGTGGTAACGCATAAAATTCTCCAGGATTCATACGGGAAGGTACGACAAAATCGCGTGCTCCTTCTGGAGTTGATTTAATCAGATATGGGGTTTCTACTTCCAGGAAGTTTTGGGAGTCAAGATAACGGCGTACCTCTTGTGAGGTCTTATGACGTAAAATAAGGTTTTCACGTACCGGGTTACGACGTAAATCCAGGTATCTGAACTTCATTCTGATGTCATCACCACCATCTGTTTCATCTTCTATTGTAAAAGGGGGTAATTTAGCAGCATTTAATATTTCAAGATTTGAAACCTTGATTTCAATGTCTCCAGTGGAGATTTTAGCATTTTTATTAGAGCGTTCGATAACTTCTCCGGTTACCTTGATGACATATTCTCTTCCGAGCTCACGGGCACTTGCGCGCAAGGAAGCATCATCATCTGCATTGAACGTTAATTGTGTGATACCATATCGGTCTCTAACATCGATGAAAGTCATACCGCCCAAATCGCGCGATTTTTGAACCCATCCACTTAGGGTAACCGTTTTCCCTAAGTCAGCTAGTGTTAATTCTCCACAAGTGTGTGTTCTGTGCATATCGTTATGAAAATTATATTTGACGCAAAATTATTGGTTTTACTCGACAATAACGAATTCTGTTCAGGTTATTTGAGTAGCATTCTCCCACTTTCTTCCACATCTTTTGTTTCTGTTTTTATTGTCTCCCACTTTGCCCCCTTTTGGTAGAAAAATTGGGTAAAATTAAATTTCTAAAGAGGAAATTTTTACAATTCATTTCTGATTTTGATAAAAAAAAGAGCGAAAAATCGCGTCTAGTGTAATAGTTTGTTTTGCTGATAAATTGGGGTTTAACTGCTTGTAAATAAGGTTTTATGTAGGTTTTATTCCAAGAGTACTTCTGTTTGTTGTAGCTATTTTTCGATGTGGAAAACTTTTTTATGTGATAAAGTGGGGGAAAGTGGGAGAAAGTGTATACTTTTACATTTAAATTAGAATAGGATAATTGACGACATGACTCAGTTGATCGGAGAATTCGAATGCAAGTTAGACGCCAAAGGAAGAATGGTGTTGCCAGCTGCGCTCAAGAGGCAAATGCCTCATGTAGAGCGGGATGGCCTTGTAGTGAATCGCGGTTTTGAGAAACATCTGGTATTTTATCCAAGAGAAGAGTGGGATTTGATGACGGCTAAGCTGGCGAAATTGAATCAGTTCGATCCTAAAGTACGGGCGTTTGTTCGTGCTTTTACGCGCGGCGCCACGGAATTGACATTGGATGCTGCGGGGCGTGTTTTGTTACCTAAAAGTTTGTTGGAATTTGCGGGTATAAGCACGGAATTGGTTTTGGCTTGTCAGTTTAATAAGATTGAGGTTTGGTCAAAAGAAGGGTATGAGGAATTGATGGGTGATGGTGGAGTAGAGGATATATCATCTTTGGCGGCAGAGGTAATGGGGGATATTAATTTTGGACTATAAGCGTATGGAGAATGTATATCATGTTCCGGTAATGTTGCAAGAATGCATGGATGCTTTGGCTATTAAGCCGGATGGTGTCTATGTGGATGTAACTTTTGGTGGTGGTGGTCATTCTCGGGAGATTTTGAAGAGATTGGGGCCAAAAGGGAAACTGTTTGCTTTTGATCAGGATCCGGATGCATTGGAGAATGCAATTGACGATCCTCGTTTTACATTGATACATCAAAATTTTAGGTTTTTAAAGAATAGCCTTCGGTTGGAAGGAGTGCGTTCTGTAGATGGTATTTTGGCAGATTTAGGTGTTTCCTCGCATCAATTTGATGCGGCTGATCGTGGGTTTTCTATTCGCTTTGACGCGGATCTGGATATGCGTATGGATCAAGTTGGTGATTTAGATGCGAAGTCGCTTTTGGCGACTTATTCGGAGGAGGATCTTCACCGCATTTTTGGGATGTATGGTGAAATCATGAATGCCAAGTCGCTTGCGAAAACAATTGTTACTGCGCGTTTGACACAGCCAATCCAGACTGTTGCCGAATTGAAAGAGGTGATTCAACGGATGGTTCCCAAAGGTAAAGAACATAAGTATCATGCGCAGGTGTTTCAGGCGCTTCGTATAGAAGTGAATCGCGAGCTGGAAGCCTTACAGGAATTTTTGTTGCAAACAGTTGATGTGCTACATGTTGAAGGTCGATTGGCGGTGATGTCCTATCACTCTCTGGAGGATCGTTTGGTCAAAAATTTTATGGCCAAAGGAAAGTTTAAAGGAGAGGTTGAAAAGGATTTTTTTGGAAATGAAATTAAACCATTTCATGTGCTGAGCCGTAAAGCAATTACGGCATCTGCGCAAGAGTTGGCGTTAAATAATAGATCGCGCAGTGCGAAACTGCGTATTGCTGAAAAGTTGGATTTGTCTTAAAAATGGAGCGAGAGGATGAGCAGAAATACGATAAGACAGAAAGAATTGAGTGAAGAAGTTCAGGAGGAACTACAAGAAACTGTCGAAGAAAAGGCGGAACAAACAGAAGCGTTTATTAAAACGCTTTTTACCGTTGGAGACCTTTCGTTAAACAAAATATTGCAGTACTTGCCGTTTGGAGCTTTTATCGCTTTTCTGATGTTGTTGTATATTTCCAATCGTCATTTTGCAGAGCGAACTATTCGGAGTATCGATAAAGTGAGTAAAGAGGTGAAGGAATTGGGCTGGGATCATAAATCGCTCTCCGCCGAACTGATGAAAATGTCTACACAGACAGAAATTGCCAAACGTGTAGATTCGCTGGGATTGAAAGAGCGTGTGGAGCCACCGATCAAAGTTGAAGTTATAGAGAATAAGGAAGATAAATAGGAAGAGTTATGAGTATCAGAAATACGATTCTTGTTCGTGTCTATTTTGCTTTTGGGCTTATCGTACTACTTGCGTTTTTGGTATTTGGAAAAATGACAAAGTTGCAGTATGTCGATGGAGAGCATTGGAAAGCTTTAGCGGATAGCCTTTCTATACAGGAACGAGAGGTGGAGGCTGCTCGTGGTAATATCTATTCAAATGACGGAAGCTTGTTGGCTACATCAGTGCCTGAATATGAGCTTCGTTTTGATGCAATGGCTATTCCGGAAGAGAGTGAAGAGTATTTCAATTTGAAAGTTGACTCCTTGGCTATTAAACTTGCTGATTTTTTTAAAGATAAATCATCGCGGCAGTATTTGACATTATTAAAACAGGCGCGCAATAAAAAACAACGCTATTTGTTGCTCAAACGTAATGTGTCACATCAGGATTTAAAACGGGTAAAACAATTTCCTTTACTTAAATCTGCTCGTGTCAACAAGGAACGTTTTCCAAGTTGTTTGATTACAGATAGGCAGAATAAGCGCATCTTACCTTTTGTCAATCTCGCTGCGAGAACCATCGGTTATAAAAATGTGAAAGAAGATATTCATGTTGGACTGGAAGGTGCGTATGGAGAATATATCGACGGAAAAAGCGGGAAGAGGTTAATGCAGCGTATAGCCGGTGGAGTATGGATTCCTGTTAACAAAGATATTGAGGTTGCCCCGGTTGATGGGTCTGATATTATCTCGACCATTGATGTGAATATGCAGGATATGGCGCAAAGGGCCTTGGAGAAGCAGATGATTACGAGTAACGCGGATGAGGGCTGTGTGGTGATGATGGAGGTGAAAACAGGAGAGGTGCGTGCGGTGGCCAATTTTATGCGCGATAAAGATGGGGTCTATCGTGAAAAGTTTAATCTTGCGATTGCGCAAAGTGCAGATCCAGGTTCAACATTTAAGTTGGCTTCTTATTTGGCTTTGATTGATGATAAGAAAATAGACTCGAGTACAACGGTGAACATTGGTAATGGTAACTGGCCAATTTACAAGCATACCATTCGTGATTCACACGCGCCTAAGAAGTCTATAATTTCTGCGAAAAGGGCCTTTGAGGAATCGTCAAATGTGGGTGTTACTAAATTTGTTTATCAGGCTTATAAAGATAACCCAGATCAGTTTACATCAAAACTGCATTCTTTCGGTTTTGGAAAAACGCTAGATCTGCAGATTCCAGGCGAAGGAGTTCCCTTGGTAAAATCTTCGAAAAGTAAAAGCTGGAGTGGTTTGTCGCTGGTGCAGATGGCTTATGGTTATGAAATGAAAATTACGCCGTTGCAAACGTTGACATTTTATAATGCTGTCGCAAATAATGGTAAGTTGATAGCGCCGCTATTTGTTAAAGAAATTCGGCATTTAGGAAATACAATTCAAACGTTTCAAGCGAAAGTCATTAATGAAAAGATCGCATCGGATCATGCTTTAGCAGAGGTGCGGGGAATGATGGAAGGTGTTATGACTGAAGGGACAGGTAGAAGTGTTGCTAGCCCATTGTATAGCTCTGGTGGTAAAACAGGAACGGCACAGATGGCTGATGGCTCGAGAGGGTACGGTGCTAGACGATATCAATCTTCATTCGCTGGGTATTTTCCAGCTGAAGATCCAAAATATTCCATTATTGTCGTGATTCGTAATCCGAGAAATGGATATTATGGTGCATCGATTGCAGGTCCTGTATTTAAAGAGCTTGCAGACATGGTATATGCAAACGATATGGAAATGGAGGGGAAAAAGACGTTTAAAGCAGTCAATGTGGGCGGAAGAATGCCATTGACTTTGCAGGGGTCGAAGGAAGCTAGTAAAAAAGTGTACAATAAGTTGGGGATTAATACCGTGAATTGGGATACGATTGCGCGGGGAGAGGTGGATACCTCGACACGAGGCGTACCATTCATAGATTTAAAATATAAAGAAGGAATTGTTCCGAATGTTGTCGGAATGGGATTGATGGATGCTTTATATGTTGTGGAGAATGCCGGATTTAAAGCGCACGTGACAGGAAAAGGAAGAGTGGGAATGCAGTCGTTAGCTGCAGGGCAGAAACTGCCTTTTGGAACGGCGATAAATTTAGAACTTAAGTAGTAATGATGGATTTAAAAAAAGTATTGCATGCTATTCCTGTACAGCAGGTTGTAGGGAACCTTGAAGAGGTCGATGTGCACTCTTTGTGCTTTGATTCCAGAAAAGTGGAGTTGGGAAGTTTGTTTATCGCAGTGCGAGGTGTTCAAACAGATGGTCATTTGTTTGTAGACAAGGCAATTACTTCGGGAGCAAGAGCCGTTATTGTAGAAGAGTTACCAAAAGAGACATTAGACTCTGTCGCCTATATCTTAGTGGCCGATTCTGCTTATGCTTTGGGTGTGGCTGCTGCTAATTTCTACGGAAATCCTTCGGAACAGCTGAAGTTGGTCGGTGTTACCGGCACAAATGGTAAAACGACAGTAGCTACATTGTTGTTTCAACTGTTTACTGAGTTGGGCTACCATGTAGGCTTATTATCTACGGTGCAAAACCAGATTGGAAAGAAGATTATACCAGCAACACATACAACACCAGACCCTATTCAATTGAATAAATTGTTAAGGGATATGGTTGATGATGGCTGTGACTATACATTTATGGAGGTTAGTTCACATGCTGTCGTTCAGGAACGTATTGCAGGCTTGGTGTTTGCGGGTGCAATATTCACGAATATTACGCATGATCACCTTGATTTTCATAAAACTTTTGATAACTATATTAAAGCGAAAAAGAAGTTTTTCGATGATTTGGATGCGAATGCTTTTGCTTTGACGAATGCTGACGATAGAAATGGCCAGGTCATGCTTCAAAATACAGTGGCACACCGGAAGAGCTATGGCTTGCGTTCTGGTGCAGATTTTAAAGCAAAGGTGATCGAAAGCCATTTCGATGGTATGTTGATGAGTGTTGACGGACAGGAAGTATGGGTGAAATTGATCGGCGATTTCAATGCATATAACCTTTTGGCGGTTTATGCTGCCGCTATCTTGCTTGAGCAGGAAACGGTGAAAGTGTTGACCGCACTCAGTACCTTGAAAGGAGCAGAAGGACGATTTGAAACGATGAAATCGACTTCCGGTGTTTTTGGAATCGTAGACTACGCGCATACACCTGATGCGGTTGAAAATGTGTTGAAGACTATAAGTTCATTGCGACGTCCAGAGCAAAAAATCATTACGGTGTTAGGATGCGGCGGCGATCGGGATAAGACCAAAAGACCTGAAATGGCTGAGGCGGCTCTGCGTTATAGTGACCGTTTTTTAATTACATCTGATAATCCGCGGACGGAAGATCCTTATCAGATTATTAGAGATATCGAAGCTGGTGTGGCAGCAGACCAAAAGGCGAAGACGCTTTCTATAGCGGATCGTAAGGAGGCTATACGCACAGCATATCAGCTGGCTAATCCGGGGGATATTATCCTAGTGGCAGGAAAAGGGCATGAGAAATATCAAGATGTAAATGGTGTGAAGCATCATTTTGATGATAAAGAAGTTTTAGAGAATACATTTAACGAACAATAGAAATATGTTGTACCATCTTTTTACGTGGCTTAGCGAATATATTCATATACCTGGAGGAGGTTTGTTTCAATACATCTCGTTTCGGACATCTATGGCTGTAATCGCTTCATTGATTATTACCACGGTTTTTGGGGGAAAATTGATTCAATTCTTGCATAATAAGCAAGTCGGAGAAACAATTCGTGATTTGGGGCTTGAAGGAGAAAAAAAGAAAGCTGGTACGCCAACAATGGGTGGGATCATCATCATTGCAGGTATCCTTATCCCGACCTTGTTATTTGCAAAATTGACGAATATCTATGTGATTATCATGATTGTGACAACACTTTGGATGGGTGCAATTGGATTTTTAGATGATTATATAAAGGTTTTTAGACATAATAAAGAGGGCTTAGCTGGTAAGTTTAAGGTTGTTGGACAAGTTGGCTTGGGAGCCATAATTGCTTGTACGATGTACTTTCATCCAGATATCGTTGTTCGAAAAGGGGTGGATAAACCAACCTCTACCAAGCCCGTTGAAGTGGTTATCAATGAAGGTACGGGGGAGAAAACCTATGCTGAAAACGTAAAATCATCTAAGACAAATATTCCGTTTTATAAAAATAACGAGTTTGATTATGCTAAGGTGTTTAAAATATTCGGATTACAGAGCGACTATCTGACTTTCGTCGTCTTTTTAGTTGTCGTTATTTTTATCGTTACGGCAGTTTCAAACGGCGCAAATATTACGGACGGTATCGATGGTTTGGCCACGAGTACTTCTGCTATCATCGGTGTCACTTTAGCAATTTTAGCGTATGTGTCGGGTAACGTAATTTTTTCGGATTACCTCAATATCATGTATATCCCTAATTCGGGAGAGCTTGTGATTTTCGCCGGAGCATTTGTGGGAGCCTGCGTAGGTTTCTTATGGTATAACACGTATCCTGCCCAAGTTTTTATGGGTGATACGGGAAGTTTGGCAATAGGCGGTATAATTGCTGCTTTTGCTATCCTGATCCGGAAAGAATTGTTGATTCCGATTTTATGTGGTGTGTTTCTGTTGGAAAACCTTTCGGTTATTCTTCAAGTATCGTATTTCAAATACACAAAGAAGAAATATGGTGAAGGTAGAAGGATCTTCCTGATGTCGCCATTACACCACCACTTCCAAAAGAAAGGCTATCACGAAGCAAAAATTGTAACACGTTTTGTTATTGTAGGAATCATATTGGCCATTCTTACCATTGTAACATTGAAAATTAGATAATGATGTCAAACATTGCAACAACATATTATCCTCAATCTGGAAGTTTGGTCATTTTAGGCGCCGGCGAAAGCGGTGTCGGAACGGCTATTCTTGGAAAAGAAAAGGGATTTGATGTATTTGTATCCGATAAAGGACTGATTGCGGACCACTATAAGGAACAATTGAAAGTCGAGGGAATAGCTTTTGAAGAAGGTAGTCACAATGAAGAACGGATTTTGAATGCCGCTTTGGTTGTGAAGAGTCCCGGTATTCCAGAGACGGTGCCTTTGGTGGTCGCTCTGAAAGCAAAGAATATACCCGTGATTGCAGAAATTGAATTTGCGGCACAGTATACCGACGCAAAGTTGATCTGTATTACAGGATCAAATGGGAAGTCTACAACAACCATGTTGACCTATGAGATGCTTAAGCATGGCGGTCTCAATGTCGGGTTGGCCGGTAATATTGGAAAGAGCTTTGCGCTTCAGGTAGCTAGAGAACAGTTTGATTGCTATGTCTTGGAAATATCAAGCTTCATGCTGGACGATATGTACCATTTTAGAGCGGATGTTGCTGTTATATTGAATATTACGCCTGATCATTTGGATCGCTACGACCATAAAATGGAAAATTATGTGGATTCAAAATTTAGGATGATTCAGAATCAAACGGAGAACGATTATTTTATATACTGCCTGGACGATCCAGAAACAATTAAAGGATTGGAAAGACATCATAGTAAAGGGACTTATTTGCCTTTTACACAGGAACAACTTGTTGAATTGGGCGCTTATTTGAATGCCAATAAGACAATAATTATTAATACACCAAATAACGATACATTCACTATGAGAGCTGAGGAATTGTCATTGCAGGGGAAGCATAATATTTATAATAGCATGGCTTCTGGGTTAATTGCGAAAGTGCAGGAATTGAGAAATCAAGTGATGAAAGAGAGCATGGGCTCGTATGTGAATATTCCACATCGCCTGGAACATGTAGCCTGTATCGGCGGTGTGAATTACATTAACGATTCAAAGGCAACGAATGTAAATTCGGTATGGTATGCTTTGGAAAGTTTCTCTACACCAATCGTATTGTTATTAGGTGGTGTAGATAAAGGAAACGATTACAGTATGCTTGCTGATTTGGTGAAAGACAAAGTGCGTGCTATTGTTTGTTTGGGAAAAGATACGGCTGCTATTCATAAAGCATTTGAACAAGATGTGGAGATTATTGTCAATAGCACCTCTATGCAAGATGCGGTGGTGTTGGCTTCGCACTTGGCGCAAAAAGGTGATACCGTCTTATTGTCTCCTGCTTGTGCTAGTTTTGATTGGTTCAAGAACTATGAAGATCGTGGCGATAAATTTAAAGCGGCTGTAATGGAATTATAAATGGTATAACCCAATAAGAGGAGGAAGGATATGCTACAGAATATAATGTCTAAATTGAAGGGTGACCGATGGATATGGATCATTGTGATTATCTTATCGGGATGGTCACTTTTGGCTGTATACAGTTCGGTGGGTACATTGGCGTATAAAGAAGGGAAGGGAACAGAAATGTATTTGTTAAAACACTTTTCTATTATTGCCGTTGGGTTTATCCTCATGTATCTTTCCCATAAGTTGGATTATCGGTATTACGCTGGTATATCCAAAATTATGATGGGCATTACAATCCCCTTATTGCTGTTTACTTTATTGTTTGGTAGTAAAGTTAATGAGGCAAGTCGTTGGTTGACCATACCTGGTATCGGTTTAACGTTTCAAACATCGGATTTGGCAAAGTTGTCACTCATTGTCTTTCTTGCGCGGATGTTATCCCGGAAACAGGAAGAGATCAAGGATGTTAAAAAATCGTTCTTACCTATTATGGGATCGGTGTGCGGTGTATTTATTCTGATTGCCTTGGCCAACTTATCTACAGCATTAATGCTATTTGGAGTGAGTGTTTTATTGCTGTTGATCGGCCGGATTAGTTTTAAACAAATTGCTATCGTCTGCTGTGGTGGTGGTATTCTTCTGATGATGGTTATCTTTTTTGGTCCACGTAGGGCAACCTATATCAGTCGGGTAAAATCTTTTTTTCATACTGAAAAAGTAGATAAAACGGTATCCTTCCAGGATGATAAAAATTATCAGGCAAACAATGCAAAGATCGCAATTGCTACAGGAGGGCTCTTTGGTAAAGGCCCGGGAAATAGCGTTCAGCGAAATGTATTGCCGCATCCATATTCCGATTTTATTTATGCTATTATTATTGAGGAGTACGGGACAGTCGGTGGGGTAATCCTGCTATTTCTATATCTGGCCTTTATGTATCGATGTATACGTATTGTCACGATGAGTCCCAAAGCTTTCGGTACTTTTCTGGCAGCGGGTTTGGGATTTAGTTTGACGATTCAGGCCCTAGCAAATATGGCTGTTGCTGTAGGCTTAGGACCAGTAACGGGGGTTCCGCTTCCACTCGTGAGTATGGGAGGAACATCTATTCTATTTACGAGTGTCGCTTTAGGAATTATCCTGAGTGTGAGCAGAAATATTGAAGAATTAAAAGGTAAAGAAGAGCTGGATGAAAAGCCTAAACCGAAAAAAGTGGTTATAGGATCAATTCCAGCATAATAAAAAATTGAGCATGGCAATTCGTGTAATTATTAGTGGTGGTGGGACCGGAGGACATATCTTTCCGGCGATTTCAATTGCAAATGCACTGAAGGCAATGGATCCTGCAAATGAAATTTTATTTGTGGGTGCCAATGGCCGGATGGAAATGGATAAAGTGCCAGCTGCCGGATATCCGATTATTGGACTTGATATTCAGGGGATCAATAGAAAGCAGCTGTGGAAAAATATCTTCTTGCCATTTAAACTTATGAAAAGTTTGAATAAGGCAAAAAGTGTAATTAAGGATTTTAGACCGGATGTGGCTGTAGGTGTAGGCGGTTTTGCCTCCGGACCCTTGTTAATGATGGCGAATAAATTGGGTGTGCCAACTGTTGTGCAGGAACAAAATTCCTATGCAGGTGTGACCAATAAAAAAGTTGGGGCAAAGGCAGCAAAGATATGTGTTGCCTATGAGGGGATGGAGCAATTTTTTCCTGCTGAGAAAGTATTACTCACTGGGAACCCAATAAGACGCGAGTCCATTGCGATAGCCGGGAAAAGAGAAGAAGCTTTAACGTTCTTTGGGTTAGATCCACACAAAAAGACAATTTTGGTGCTCGGCGGAAGTTTGGGGGCCAAAACATTAAATGAAAGTGTCGTTGCTTACCTTAATGAGCTGAAGGAAGAAGTGCAGGTGATTTGGCAATGCGGTAGTTTCTACGTCGAAAAGTTACGGGAGGAGTTAACAGGTCAGCTGCCCGGCAATATTAAGATGTTGGCCTTTTTACAGCGTATGGACTATGCTTATGCAGCGGCAGATTTAATTATTAGCCGCGCTGGAGCCGGTACGATTTCTGAGCTCTGTGTAGTCGGGAAGCCTGTTATTCTTGTGCCTTCGCCTAATGTGGCCGAAGACCATCAGACCAAAAATGCAATGGCATTGGTCAATAAGGGGGCTGCGTTATTGGTTAAGGATAGTGATGCAAAAAAAGACTTGGTGCCTGCTGCTTTAACTTTATTAAAAGACGCAGCTCATGTTGCACAATTAAGTGAAAATATTAAAAAACTCGGTAAGTTGAATGCTGACGTGCAGATTGCCGAGGAGGTGTATAAATTGGTTAATAAGAAATAGACGAAGTATGAATCTAGATGCAATAAAACAAGTTTACTTGATCGGAATAGGTGGTATAGGCATGAGTGGTCTTGCGCGCTATTTTAAGCATTTGGGCTGTGAGGTGAATGGATATGACCGTACAGAAACTGAGCTGACTAAAACCTTAGTCAAGGAAGGAATCGCGATCTCATATCAGGATGATATCAATACGATTGATGCTATTTTTCATGTACCTACAGCGGAGACATTAGTCATTTTTACACCAGCCATTCCTAAAGATTCGAAGATTAAAGCTTTTTTGGAATCTCAAGGACATATACTATATAAGAGATCGCAGGTTTTGGGGATCATTAGTGAGAGTAGATTTACGGTCGCTGTTGCCGGTACACATGGTAAAACGACAACTTCTACAATGGTGGCACATGTATTGAAAGATTCGGGTTACGACTGTTCTGCCTTTTTGGGCGGAATCAGTTCTAATTACGGTACCAATGTGCTTTATGGAAATAATAATACAGTTGTGGTTGAGGCTGATGAGTTTGATCGGTCATTTCTGACGCTTCACCCCAATATCGCAATAGTAACTTCTTCTGATGCGGATCATTTGGACATTTATGGAGATCGAAGCCATCTGCTCGAATCATTCCAATTGTTCTTGGATAAAGTAGTTGAAGGAGGTACACGTATTATAAAAAAAGGCCTCGAGTTTGCGGGGCAAATAAGTTATTCAGGCCATGAAATCGCTGATGCATATGCTTCCAATGTGCATGTACGCGACGGAGAGTTCTTTTTTGACTACCAAGATACCAACGGGCGGATAGACGATATCCATTTAGGTATTCCTGGTACCCATAATGTTGAAAATGCGGTAGCCGCGATTGCAGTAGCCCGTTTACTTGGGATTGAAAATGAAGCGATCAAGAAAGCATTGACAACATTCAAAGGAGTAAAAAGAAGGTTTGAATATATTGTCCGTAAACCTGGAGCGGTGTATATCGATGACTATGCGCACCATCCAGAGGAACTGCGTGCATTTTTAACTTCGATGCGCAAATTGTATCCCACAAAAAAACTAAATGTGGTCTTTCAGCCGCATTTATTTACCCGTACACGGGATTTTGTGGATGGTTTCGCAGAGGTACTGTCCATGGCAGACAATCTGTTGTTAATGGAAATTTATCCAGCTCGGGAACTTCCAATTGAAGGGATCAATTCGAGTTGGTTATTGGATAAAATTACGGCAGAGAAAAAACAGCTTGTAACTGCAGAAGAAGTCTTGGAATTCGCGCGCGATGAAAAGCCGGAACTGATTGTTACAGTTGGGGCAGGTGATATTGACAAATTGGTTAAACCGTTACAGGAAATTTTAGGGCATGCTTAAAAAATTACGTAACATACAATGGAATCGTGTACTCTACTTTACGCTGTTTTTTATCGGCGTAATAGTTGTCGTCGTGATTATGACTATTGTGGGGAAACGTGATGAGCAGCAGGTTTGTAAAGAGATTAAAATTGTCATTGAAGGCACAGAAGCTTTTATTGATCAGGCTGATATCTCCAAACTGATAGAACAAAACTATGGTAGTTTCGCGGGAAAGAAAGTCAATGGAATTCCCTTTCAAAAGGTTGAAAAAACCTTGCGCAAATTACCGTATGTTTCCGATGCCAGTATACATGCCGATATGGATGGTACGATCAGAATTAATATTAGTCAGCGCGAGGCTGTCATGCGGGTCATCAACAAAAATGGAAAAGAATTTTATGTGGACCCCAATGGGTTGAAGATACCGACAACGTTGAAGTATATACCGCATATCATGGTTGCAACGGGTAACATCGCAGAAGGATATAATGAAGCACTGGATACCATATCAACGCCCTTGGTTAAAGATTTGGTGAAGGTTATTGAGTTTATCAAAAACGATGAATTATGGAGTAATCAAGTTGTGCAGATCTATGTCAACGGGGATAAGGATATTGAACTTGTGCCTCGTATAGGGACACAGCAGTTGATTGTTGGATCGGCAGATTCATTGGAACAAAAATTTGAATTATTAAAGACCTTTTATACGCAGATCATGCCAAAAGTGGGTATAAATGCTTACGGTGTTGTCAACGTAAAATATGGAGGTCAGATTATCTGTGAAAAGCGGGGAAACTGGAGTTTTTCAGATGATCAAACAAAAAAAGTAGCAAATAATACATTATAGTAATACAGCAACAATACAGGAAATTATGAACTCAAAGGCAGCAGAAATTGAAAGAGAAAACCCAATTATCGTGGGACTCGATATTGGTACTACCAAAATTTGTGTTACGGTTGGGAGACGTAGCTCAGGAAACAAAATTGAATTATTAGGTGTGGGCAAAGCTGACTCTGCAGGTGTAAGCAGGGGGGTGGTTGCTAATATCCAGAAAACTGTGGGAAGCATTTTAGAGGCTGTCGAGATAGCCGAAGCACAGTCCAATGTGGATATTAAAGTGGTGAATGTGGGAATTGCTGGCCAACACATCAAAAGTATTCAACACCGTGGAATATTTACCAAAACTGATGGTGATGATGAAATCATTCGACGCGATATCGAACGACTGATTTCGGATATGTATAAACTGGTACTGCCTCCAGGAGAAGAAATTATACATGTTTTACCACAAGAGTTTACGGTAGATAACGAACCCGGAATTCGCGAACCAATCGGTATGGCTGGTCGTCGTATTGAAGCAAACTTCCATATTATATCGGGACGTGTAACGGATATTAAAAATATCAAGAAATGTATTGATAATTCCAATCTGGAAGTTGCTGAATTGATTCTCGAACCTTTAGCGTCTTCTGAAGCTGTATTGGATGAAGACGAAAAAAATGCTGGAGTTGTATTAGTGGATATCGGTGGTGGAACCACAGATGTTGCCATCTTCCATGAAGGAATTATTCGTCACACTGCTGTGATTCCTTTAGGCGGTAATATTGTAACGGAAGATATCCGTCAGGGATGTTCTGTTTTGCGTTCTCAGGCTGAATTGTTGAAAACTCGTTTCGGATCGGCTCTAGCTGATGAAAATAAAGAAAATGAGGTGATTTGTGTGCCAGGATTGAAAGGTCGTGAACCAAAGGAAATTTCCGTTAAAAATTTGGCTTATATTATTCAAGCTAGAATGGAAGAAATTATTGAGCACGTGTATTATGAAATCAAATCTTCTGGATATGAAAATAAGCTGATCGGTGGTATTGTTATTACCGGTGGTGGTGCTCAATTAAAACATCTGGTACAACTTGTTGAGTATATTACTGGGATAGATTGTCGTATCGGATTTCCGAATGAATATCTTTCTAAGAATGAGGTTTTACCAAAACCGTTGTTTGAAGAATTGAAAAGTCCTTTGTACGCAACAAGTATTGGCTTGTTGATTAAGGGAATTCAATCCCATGAGGAAGAAGAAGATAGCCGTAGAGAAATGCACGCCCCATCGAAAAAAGTGCAGGCTGCTACGGTGACAACAAAAGAGGTTTCTGAACAACAACAAAAAGAGCAAGGATTATTGTCATGGTTCAAACGTTTTATCAAAGACGGCAACGAAATCGATGACGCAAGTTTTTTAGATAAGAAGTAAGTTTTCCACAATAGTTGAAGTTTTCCACAATTTAACAAATGTGGAAAACTTTTGTTGAAATTATATTATTATTACATTACATATAGTGGGTTTGATTCGTTTTGATATCATCTTCATTGTAAGTTAAATAGGGATAAGTTATGTCAATACAGTTTGAAATGTTAAAAGAACAATCTTCAATAATCAAGGTTATTGGGGTTGGTGGTGGTGGCGGCAATGCCGTAAACCACATGTATAAACAAGGAATTAGTGGGGTAGATTTTATCGTGTGTAATACTGATGCGCAAGCATTGGAATTGAGCCCGATCCCAAATAAAGTTCAATTGGGAATAAGTCTAACCGAAGGTATGGGAGCGGGAGCAGATCCTGATGTAGGTGAAAATTCAGCAATCGAAAGTATTGAAGATATCAAACGTATGTTGGGTACCAATACCAAGATGTTGTTTATTACCGCTGGTATGGGTGGTGGTACCGGTACTGGTGCTAGTCCCGTATTGGCGAAAGCTGCCAAAGAATTGGGTATTTTAACTGTTGCGATTATTACTACACCATTTACATTTGAAGGTAAACGCCGTCGTTCTCAAGCGGAGGAAGGACTTTCGGAATTACGTAAATATGTAGACTCTTATCTTGTTATTTCTAACGATCGTTTGCGTGAAATCTTCGGGAATCTAACGATGACAGCTGCTTTCGCGAAAGCGGATGATATTTTAACTACCGCTGCAAAAGGTATTGCCGAAATTATTACGATCCCTGGTTATGTAAACGTCGATTTTAAAGATGTGCGTACTGTCATGAATGATAGCGGTGTTGCTATTATGGGGAACGCAATAGCTGAAGGTGAAGACCGTGCATTGCGTGCTGTAGAAGGTGCTTTGGCTTCGCCTTTATTGAAAGACAATGAGATCGAAGGCGCTCGTTATATTTTATTGAATATTACTTCTGGAACAAAAGAAGTAACAATGGATGAGGTCGCAATCATTACGGATTACATTCAGGAAAAAGCTGGTTTGTCAGCTGATTTGATCTGGGGTAACTGTATTGACGAGAACTTTGAGGATGAGTTGTCAGTAACAATTATTGCTACTGGTTTTCAAACATCTGAAGAACGCGATAAAGAACGTGAAAATACAAAGGTGTCTATGCCCTTAACTGCTGAACCGGCTAATTCTTTTATCAAACCTGTTTCTCAGGTAGCACCAAGAGAAGTTCCAGCTACGAATAGTTTCGTGACTCCGGTTCAACGTGTGGATACACCGACCCCTTCTTCTAATACCTCAACGCCAAATAATTTGCAATCTGATTTGTTCACTTCACCAAGAAATGCTGTGCAACAACAGGTGGCTGTTGAGGAACCTCAAGTTATACGTCATGATTTAGGTTTTGATGGTGGTTATGAAGAGGAGACTTCATTTGGAGACAATGATTTTCAATTGAAAACTTCGCCATCTGTGTTTCAATTCCAGATGCCAACAGTCTTCGATTCTTATACAGCACCTTCAGCTTCAGCATATGAGGAGAAACCTACTTTTTCATCAAGTACAACAAATGAACAAGTAGAAGTCCCGCAAGTGGAAGAAGAACAGGTGTCGTTTGAAGATCAGCTCGTTCGTACGAAAGAGCGTATTTTGCGTCTTAAAGAATTAAGCATGAAATTAAAATCTTCTAATGGTTTACATGAGTTGGAAAATGAGCCTGCTTATAAGAGAAAACAAATGTCATTGGAAGATACACCGCATTCTTCACAATCTCAGGTGTCTCGTTTTACGCTTTCTTTTGAAGATGGAAATACTGAAATCAGACCGAACAATTCTTTTCTACATGACAATGTAGACTAGTTGATTCACCATAAAATAACAAAAAGCCATCCAATCGGATGGCTTTTTTAGTATCTTTAAATACCGAAATAAGACAATTATACAAGCTATGACGACAAAATTAAATAACCCTGTATGGGTAATGAGTTCTGCATTTGATAAATTATCCTTACCGGAGTTGATTCAGACGACCAAAAGAATCGGGGCCGGGGGGATAGACCTTTGTGTGTTTAGAAAAGATGGTACCCGAGAAGATCATACCGCAACACATTTGGATTATGATGATTTTACTCCTGCAAAAGCGAGGGAAATAATTGAGCTGTTCAATCAGGCTGATTTAAAACTTTCGCTTGGTGCTTTTGAAAATATGATTGGTGGTGATCCTGAGCAACGTGTGAAGAATCAAAATCATTTATTGAAATTGATCCGTATTGCACATTTGCTTGGTGGTGATGCAAATAACGTCAAGGTAGGAACATTCGTTGGGTATAATCACGAATTGGGCAATCAAATTGATGGATTTCAAAAAAATCTTGAAGAATACAAACGTGTATTTGCTCCCATTGTTAATTATGCAGAGAGTTTAGGTGTAACCATCCTCTATGAGAACTGCCCAATGGAAGGATGGCGCTCATCACGTTATAGCTCTACCTATAACAATCTTCCCGCTGTGCTAGCCGCTCGTAAATTAATGTATGCGATGATTCCGAGTAAAGCGCATGGCGAGATCTATGATCCTTCACATGATGTTTGGCAAAATACAAATCCAATTGAGGTTATTCGTAATACAGACATCAGCCGCTTACAGCGTATACATGTGAAGACTACGCGTAATTTACAGACCGCTGCACGTATTGATTGGGGTGGAATGTACCCTATGCAGCATGTTGATGCCGAATTGGCTAAAAAGGCCAATGTAAGTATTCCTGGGCATGACTGGGATAGACATCACTATGAAGCAATGTTACCTGGCTTTGGTGGATCCGACAGTATGGATTGGCGAGGCTTTGTTGACTTATTGCAAGAACGTGGTTTCAGTGGTCCCTTTGAGATCGAAAATGAAGCTAAGAATTCGAAAGATACAGGTGATTTTTCTGCAACGGTTCAAGGCTTTACGACCTGCCTCAACTTTTTAGCACCGATGTTATGGGATTTAGAAGCAGAGGTGGGGTATTCTTATAAGAAATCTCAGCCTTTAAAAGACCTGAACGTAAAAGATGTTCCAGTTGTTACGATGGATGAGTTAATTTAGTAGGATAAAAATGCACTCCAACAAAATGACTAGTTGTTGGAGTGTATTCTGAAAAGTTCAATAAGTTCAGGAATATTAGAAACATTGAGTTTTTCAAAGATTCTGCTTTTATACGTGCTCACTGTTGAAGGGCTTAACTCCAACAAGCTAGATACTTCAATAATCCCCAGTCCCTTTATTAATTGTTTAGCAACGTCCACCTCTCTATTTGACAGACGTGCCAAGGGATTTAGTTTCGTCAGTTCAGACTTGCTCTGTGTCAATTTCTGAATATATAGATCCTGTACATTGCTCGACATATACTTCCCTCTATCCTGAATAGCCAGAATAGCATTGGAAAGTTCAGCCATTGCTGTTGTTTTGTTGAGATAGCCTACCGCTCCTGCTTCGATATAGCGTAGCGCATATAGTGATTCGTCATAAGACGAGAAAATCAAATTTTGATGCTTGGTCGAATTTGAAGGATCTCCTCAACGACGCGTATATTATTTCCTCCCGGCATATTAATGTCCAACAATAACAGGTCGAAATCCTCTACCTTTATTTTTTCAAGAACCTCGTCAAAGGTTTCAGCTTGGAATATTTCTGCCTTTTGAAGAGTTTCTTTAATAATAACGGAGGCTCCTAACCGTACAATACCGTGGTCGTCTGCTATAAGAATCTTTTTCATAGATATGCTATCTGATGCTGGGCTTTAATTACCGTATGAAATAAAGTACTAACAATATACAATATATCTTGATATTTTACTAGTTAACGCGCAAATATAAGAAATTAAGTTAATAAAAATTGGGGCGGTGCGAGTTGCGTATGTTTTTATATAAATAGGACATAGGCTAGAAAATATAGCACAATATGAGTTTAACGATAAAAAATTGGCATATTTTAATTAGATTTAAGTGACAATTACTAGTTTTGTCATAATTTATGGACTAAAAAATTTAAATATGGGATTTTTAAAAGAGTTTAAAGAGTTTGCAATGCGCGGCAGCGTGGTCGATCTAGCTGTCGGTGTTGTTATCGGTGGAGCCTTTGGTAAAATTGTCACCTCATTGGTTGACGATATTATCATGCCGCCCATTGGTTATTTAACAGGCGGTGTTGATTTTTCATCCAAAAAATTGATTTTGAAGGCCGCTGATGAAGCTACTAAACAAGCTGAAGTATCCATTAATTATGGAAACTTTATTAATGTGGTTATTCAATTTTTAATTGTAGCATTCTGTATTTTTTGTGTTATCAAAGCATTAAATTCATTGAAACGTAAAGAGGAAGCAGCTCCGGCGGCACCCGCAGCACCGACGAAAGAAGAAACACTCTTGACTGAGATCAGGGATATTTTGAAAAATAAATAGTGTAAGGTATATATCTCATTTATAAAAATCAGCACAGTCAAACTGTGCTGATTTTTATTTTGTGGTAGGTGAAAAATTGTTTTTTGAAGCTGTAGCTGAATAAATTAGCTTGTCTGCTTCACATTAACTTTAAATGTTCGTAATATTGTTTGTTTTTGTCTAAAATAAACTTTACTTTTGCATTCCTCTTGGGGAGTTTTGTATTAATTGAAGTAAGAACAAATTAGCATAATAGCGTCATGAAAAGAACATTTCAGCCATCGCAAAGAAAAAGAAGAAACAAACACGGTTTTAGAGAGCGTATGAGCTCTGCAAACGGTAGAAGAGTATTAGCTTCACGTAGAGCTAAAGGTAGAAAACGTCTTACAGTGTCTGACGAATACCGTCACAAAGGTTAATCTTTGACAAGGATCGGTGGCCGCTTATAAGAGCTTTTTCTAGTAAGATTAAGTCATCGTATGAAAAATACATTTACAAAAGAAGAACGGTTATGTGCGAAAAGGCGTATTGATACGCTTTTTAAGAGCGGTTCTTCTTTTGTCTTGTATCCGTTTAGAGTTGTTTTTATCTTCGAGAAAAACAACTTGACTGACGATATTCCCTCCAGTCAGTCTATTATCTCCGTATCCAAACGTAGGTTCAAAAGAGCAGTTGATCGCAATTCGATTAAGCGAATGATGCGTGAGAGTTACCGTTTACAAAAATCGAATGATTTGATTCCATTTTTGTTGAAACATAATGTAACTTTGTATCTAGCTATTCAATATGTAGGCAAGCAGATCTTAGCGTATGATGTGTTTAGCACCGCAATGAATAAAATGCTGAAAAAATTGCAGGATGAATGTGCTGAAGCTTATTTGGAAAAAGGGGATTAGACCCTTGTTTAGTTTTATTTTCTTGGCTATTATTCGTTTCTACCAAGTTTTTATCTCACCATTTTTAGGCGCCAATTGTAGATATACACCTACCTGTTCTCAGTACGGTAAGGAAGCTATTCTGAAATATGGTCCTTTTAAAGGTGGCTGGATGGCTTTGAAACGAATTGCGCGTTGCAACCCTTGGGGTGGCCATGGGCATGATCCTGTACCTTGATTTCTATAACGACGATGAATAATTTAATTTTACAAATTGATACATCAACCGCTGTATGTTCGGTTGCCTTGAGTGAAAATGGTCAAACGTTGCAAGTCATCGATCTCGATGAACCAAATGCTCATGCGGCTAAATTGACTATTTTGATTGAGGAAATTCTTAAACAGACAGGCCGAAAGATGCAGGATTTGAACGCTGTTGCGGTGAGTATGGGGCCAGGCTCGTATACAGGCTTGCGGATAGGGGTGTCTACGGCCAAAGGTCTCTGTTATGCCTTAGATGTACCTTTAATCGCCATTAACACGTTAGAAGCGTTGTTTTTAGGCTATAAAGGGCAATTCGGTTTAACAGAAGATGAAGCTTACCTTCCTATGCTCGATGCCCGTCGGATGGAAGTCTATACAGCAGTTTATAATCATAACGCTATATTGGAGAGAGCGACATCTGCGGAAATCATCGATGTTGAGTATTTCAATGAATTATTGCTGAACTACCATCGTGTCCATTTATTTGGTTCGGGAGCCGATAAATTCGAAGATTTGTTCAGTGCAACGGATCGCGTGGATGTGCTGAGCGGATTTAATGTTTCCGCGGCTTTTCTATCGCCATTGGCCTTTGATAAATTTCAGCGGAAAGAGTTTGAGGATGTTGCTTATTTTGAGCCATTCTATCTTAAAGATTTTCTGGTTACACCCGCAAAGAAAAAGGTTGGCCTATTATAGCCAACCTTTTCTTTTGAACCACAAATAAATCGCAAGGGATATGGCGACCATGATTCCCATGGCCACTGGATATCCATAGTACCATTCTAATTCGGGCATATTTTTGAAATTCATTCCATAAATTCCTGCCACAAAAGTGATTGGCATAAAAAATACGGAGAAGATCGTCAGGATGCGCATAATCTCATTGGTGTGATTAGACGAGATGTTGAAATATACATTCAGTAGCTGTGCTACATTTTCCGATAAGTTTTCGTACAAGGTTGATGTCCGGACCTGGAGATCTTTTAAATCGCGGGTGTACACATCTTTTTTGGACGAGGAATGAAAATGCTCAACGACCTCTCTGTAGAGAAAGATGACCTTTCGTGCAACATCAATCTGCCTTTTGATAAAATAGAGGTTTTTCAGTATGGGCTGTTGTTTCATGCGTTTCAGAAAAATCAATTCTTCGTATGCATCGATGCGTGTTGAAAGTTGCTCTAAGGTTTGGCTAAAGGTAAATACTGCTGCAGTCGTGATAAATACAGCCAGTTTACGGCTGTTTTTTGTCTTGATGGACGTAAATTCAATGTTCTTAAGTTTTTCTAAAAATTCGATGCGACGTTTGTGTACAGTAATCACAAAATCACTTCCGTAGAAGATGGTCAGGCGGTCGGTAATCTCGCCGATGCTATCTGAATTTTCTTTGAAATTGTCTGACATGACACGAAGGATAACGAATGTATAGTTCTCAAATTCTTCGATTTTAGGTAGATGCTCAGGTTCTTTGGAGTCCTTGATAGAAGCTTCATTTAAATTGTAGCGCTCTTTGATGAAGGTGAAATCTTCTGAGGTCGGTTCAGAGATATCTATCCATTCGTAGTTTGCGATTTCTTTTTCAACAATCGTTCTGACCATAAATCTAATTTTTCCAAGGACAAGATAAGAAAGAAAATAAAAAAAGCCATCAACTCAGTTGATGGCTTTCCTAAATTATTATGATCTTCTATTTGTTTGAAGATTTATATTCTTCATTTAGTTGTTTGATTACCTCGTTGGTAATTTCCAAAGAAGGATCAGCATATAATACGGTAGGGTTGGTTTTCGAATAAGTCAATACCAACTTGTAACCATTTTCTGCGGCATGTTTTTTCAGGAATTCGGTAATTTTATTATAAACATTGTTGAACTCTTCAGACTCGTCTTTTGCAATAGAAGAAGAAGCTGTTTGGTCTAAACGTGCAAGCTCATCTTGTTTACGTGCTAGTTTTTGTTCAGTAGCTTGTCTATCAGTTGCAGACATTGTAGCTGCATTTTTTTGATATTCGGCAACTTCGCGTTGGAATGCAGTACTTTTAGATTGCAGATCCGTTTGTGCTTTCTTTACCTTGTTTTCAAGCTTTGATTTAATGTCCTTAAAATATTGATATTTTTCAGAAAGTGAATCCGAGTTTAAATAGACGATTTTATCTTTGTTACTTCCCTGGCTTTCCTTGCTTACCGTATTGGAATCATTTTTTGCAGGTTCGTTTGTTGTTTTTGCACCTTGGTTACATGATGCAATAGTTCCAACCAATAAAAGGCCAAAGGAAACTTTCGATACAATTGAAAATATAGTGTTCATTTTTTTGTTATTTGCAAATTATTACTGAAAACAAACCTAACATAAAAAAATCGAAATTCTAGTTTTTAGTAATAAAAAAGTAAAATTATCCTATGTATTATAATTCGGAATATAGGTTCAATACTTGTTCACGGACTTGATAAATCGGCCAAAATTTCGTATTTTTGAATATTACATTTAAGAGGTTTTCAATGAGCGAAGAAAATAAGAATGCATCCACCTATTCGGCCGATAATATTCAGGTATTAGAGGGTTTAGAGGCGGTTCGTAAGCGTCCATCCATGTATATCGGTGACACCGGTGTAAAAGGATTGCACCATTTGGTATACGAGGTTGTTGATAATTCAATCGATGAAGCTGTAGCAGGATATTGTACAGATATCTTTGTTACTATCCATAAAGATAACTCGATTTCTGTCCGGGATAACGGTCGGGGTATTCCTACAGGGATCAACAAAAAAGAGAATAAATCAGCCCTAGAGCTTGTAATGACAGTATTGCACGCCGGAGGTAAATTTGATAAAGATACATACAAGGTTTCTGGTGGTCTGCATGGTGTTGGGGTTTCCTGTGTGAATGCCCTGTCTACCCTTTTGAAGGCCGAGGTCCATCGCGATGGAAAGATTTACCAGCAGGAGTACCAAATTGGTAAACCTTTGTATGATGTGAAAGAAGTTGGTGTTTCGGATAAGACGGGTACTATTGTAACGTTCCATCCAGATGCGACAATTTTCACGCAGACTACCGTTTATAATTACGATACATTGGCAAATCGTCTTCGTGAACTTGCATTTTTAAATAAAGGTGTGAGTTTGACGTTGAATGATGAGCGTGAAGCAAATGAAGACGGCTCTGAAAAGAAAGAAACATTCTATTCAGAGGGTGGTCTGAAAGAGTTTGTGAAATTTTTAGATGGTAACCGTCAGTCGTTGATTCCTGAACCAATTTATGTTGAAGGCGTGAAACAAGGTATCCCTGTTGAACTGGCTTTACAATATAACGATACGTATTCGGAGAATGTCCATTCTTATGTGAATAACATCAATACGATTGAAGGTGGTTCTCACGTTGCAGGTTTCCGTCGTGGTTTGACACGTACCTTGAAAGCATATGCGGACAAGTCAGGTTTGCTTAAAAACTTAAAAGTGGAAATTACCGGTGATGACTTCCGCGAGGGATTGACAGCTGTAATTTCGGTGAAGGTTGCAGAACCTCAATTTGAGGGACAAACCAAAACTAAATTAGGTAACTCCGAGGTGATGGGGGCTGTAGATGTTGCTGTTGGTGAGATCTTAGGTGTTTATCTGGAAGAGAATCCACGTGAGGCAAAATCTATTGTTCAAAAGGTTGTCATTGCGGCTCAAGCACGTGCTGCTGCACGTAAGGCCCGTGATTTGGTCCAACGTAAAACCGTTATGGGTGGCTCTGGACTTCCAGGTAAATTAGCCGACTGTCAAGACAACGATCCTACCAAATGTGAGATTTATTTTGTCGAGGGGGATTCTGCGGGTGGTACTGCCAAGTCTGGTCGTGATAGAAAGCATCAGGCGATCATGCCTTTACGTGGTAAGATCCTGAACGTTGAAAAAGCGATGGAACATAAGATCTACGAAAATGAGGAGATCAAAAATATGTTTACAGCTTTGGGCGTGAGTGTAGGTACTGCCGAAGATGCTAAGGCATTGAATATTGAAAAATTACGTTATCACCGCATCATCATCATGACCGATGCCGATGTGGATGGGTCCCACATTACAACATTGATCTTGACGTTCTATTTCAGATACATGAAGGAATTGATCGAAAGAGGATATGTATATATCGCTACACCGCCGCTATACTTGGTGAAAAAAGGGAAAGAGCATGAGTACGCTTGGAATGAAGACCAACGTATCAATGCAATTCAACGTTTGAAAGGAAGTGGTAAAGAGGATAGCGTACACGTACAACGTTATAAAGGTCTTGGAGAGATGAATGCAGAACAGTTATGGGATACAACCATGAATCCTGAAACGCGTACTTTAAGACAAGTAACTATTGAAAACGCGGCAGAATGTGACCGTATCTTCTCGATGTTGATGGGTGATGAAGTTGCTCCGCGTCGTGAATTTATCGAAAAAAATGCACGTTATGCTAAAATTGATATTTAATTGATCTGATCATAAAAGAATAAAAAAAGCCTGATGAAATTTTTCATCAGGCTTTTTTTTATTCTTTTATATTTCCTAATTTCATACCAGTGAACCGTTTTTCTGCCGGGATAAAAGGTTCATCGCCTAGCATTTAGCCAATATTAATTAAAACCTATTATGAAATATTGTAGCAAAATTTTGCTCTTTATAGGTTGTTTTATTGGACTAACCTGTACGGCGCAAACAAATGAAAAAATCGATCTCCAAGATTTATTTGAAAGCTTATCGGAAGAGCTTCCTGAGGATGCTGATTTGAGTGAATTCACTGAAAAGTGGTCTCATTATCTCAAACACCCGATCGATCTCAACAAAACTGATGGCAGAGAACTCACTGAATTACAATTTTTGAACCCTTTATTAATCGAGCACCTATTGGCCCATAGGACCATTTCAGGGAATTTTATCAACGTACTCGAACTACAGTCCATTGAAGGATTTAATGAGCGGATAGTCAGTTTGTTGTTACCCTTCGTAAGGGTAGGTCCGGGATCTCCCCTTGAAACCCTGAAATCGAGAAATTTTAAACAGGAATTTATAATACGGTACGCCCGGATACTCGAAAAAGCAAAGGGATACCGTATAGTCGATACGACGAAATCCCATTATCTTGGCGATGCCAATCGCTATGCTGTTAGGTATAGAGCCCAGTTAAACGATGGGTTTCATCTCGCAGTTAATATGGAGAAAGATGCGGGGGAACCATTTTTTAGAGACAGGCAAAAAATGGGATTTGATTTCTATAGCTTAAGTATATCAATAAAGTCTTTAGGCCGTTTCAAAAATATCGTGATCGGCGATTACGCGTTGCAATTTGGCCAGGGACTCAGTATGTGGAATGGTCTGAATTTTGGAAAAGGGGGATTGGTACAGCATACTGCAAGACAAGGGATCGGTGTAAAGTCATATACCTCATTAAATGAGGCTAATTTTATGCGTGGCATTGCAGGAACATTACAGATTAGGCACATTGAAATTACACCTTATTTCTCCTACCAATCCATTGATGGAAAAGTTAACCATACAACTTCTCCGCCTACGATTTCAACGATCGCAAGCTCAGGCTTGCATCGGACTGCAACCGAACAGCAATACCGTCATGCCGCCTCTCAACTGGCCTATGGATTGAATATATTGTGGCGCTATAAAAGGTTCAAAATGGGGGTTCATCTCAATCAGACACAATTGAATGCCTTTAAAACAAAAGGCAATGGTATACGGCAAAAGGCGGACTTTGAAGGTGATTTTTTGCGAAATATAAGTCTATATGCAAACTATACGATTCGGAATGCTTATTTATTTGGTGAGTATGCAAGCAGCATGGATGGCGGTTCAGCACTGTTAGCAGGATCTATGATAAGTTTGCACCCACGTTTATCATCGGTTGTATTGCTGCGGGACTATAAAAAGAATTTTCATACTTTTTATGGACAGGGATTTGGTGAATCGGATAACACCTCCAACGAGCAGGGGGCTTATTTGGGACTAACGTATCAATTGGGTAGAAAATTGCTCTGGTCCAATTATGCGGATATATTTCGTTTCCCGGGAGCAAAGTATCAGGCTGATACGCTATCTACAGGCGCTGATTTTTTTAGCCAGCTGAGTTACATGTGGTACAAAAAAGGCCAACTTTCATTGCGCTATCGTAACCGATTTAAACAAGTTAATTACCAGGGAGAGGGACAAACCGAGCACGGGCTTGTAAATACCAGCAAACAGCAGTTCAGGGTAGAATTTCATTACCGCCTAAGTTCAATATGGACGATTCGCTCCCGTGTAGAAGCTAATTTATTCCAAAAAGAGTATCAGGAAAATAGTTTCGGTTATATGCTTTATCAAGATTTGCTCTGGAAGTCTAGCGCGGGAAAATTTCAGTCGAATATACGCGTTGCGTATTTCGATGCGGCAAGTTATGATAATCGGATCTATGCTTATGAGCAGGATGTATTATATGCATCTGGTTTTGGAATGTACAATACAAGGGGATGGAGAATGTATTTCAATCTGCAGTATCGGTTAAGCCGCCATCTTCAGGTATGGACCAAATATGCGGTCTATTATTATCCGGGGCGAGAGAGTATTGGGACTGGACTGGACCAAATTGAGGGTAATAGAAAGTCAGAGGTTAAGATACAGTTGCGGTGGCAGTTATGAAAGAGCTTAGTTTTATACAAAGATTAGAGCGGCTGCCTATTCTTAAGATAGCGATCCTATATATTGTGACGCTTCTTTTCGCCCCTAAATTACCTATGTCGTTCCACATTTTCCAATGCGTTCAGCAGCTATTGGTTGTGCTGGTTTTGATAACGTTTTGTTGTTATTTATTAAAGGGAAGAATCCGCCAGTATGGCTATAGCTACGGGTATTATGTGTCTGTTGTATTATTTGGGATTTTCCAATTTTGGCGCGAAGCCCCTTTGGTTACAATCAGTCATTTCTCCCATATAGTGACCGATAGTTATGTAGTCAAAATTATTGAAGAGCCCAAGGTGAAGCGGGATATCATTCGTTTTTCGGCGGAAGTAGTAGGGGCTTACCAAAAAGGTGAATTTGTTGAAACTACAGGTCGACTGATGTTATCTTTAAAATCCAGCCAGAAGAACCCACTGCAGTTTGGTGATCTATTGTGGTTAAAAGGTCAAGTAAAGGAAATAGCTCCGCCATTCAATCCAATGGAATTTGACTATAGACAGTATTTGAAAAGACAGCATATCTATCATGAAATTTTCGCAGTCTTTGGTCGGTATAAGCTGATCAGTAGGAAAGAAACAACGGCTTTTTCATTAACTGGGCTCGCTTTACAAACGAGGAGATATTTTTTGGTTAAGCTTCGTCCCCATATCAAAAAGGATGAGCACTTTGCTATTGCTTCAGCTTTATTATATGGTTCCCGGAGCGATATGAGTGCCGAAAGCATCCAGGCCTTCACCAATACGGGAACGATACACGTATTAAGTGTTTCGGGAATGCATGTTGCTGTTTTATTCGGTTTTTTATCCCTTATTTTCAAGCGAATTGCCTGGCCTTCCTATCTCAGATGGCTGCCACTAATTTTATTAGGGAGTATGATCTGGATATATGCTTTTATTGCAGGGCTTGATCCGCCCATTACGCGAGCAGCTATTATGATTAGTTTTGTGCTGTGTGCACAGCATTTTAAACGAAGCTTTTCAACACTGAATTCGCTTATTATTGCCGCATTATTGATTTTACTGGCCGTTCCCCGAGCTGTTGTTGATGTGGGTTTTCAGCTGTCTTTTTTAGCCGTTTTGGGTATGACGATATGTTCTCCGCTTGTCGAAGGATTCCTTCCGGTTAAAAGACCGATATTACGGCTTTTGAGAGATGCATTGGCTGTTTCTATTGCTGCGCAGCTATTGACAACGCCACTGAGCCTTTATTATTTTGGACAATTTCCAACTTATTTTCTGGTAGCCAATGTATTAGTCGATTTCCCTTCAACATTAGCGATGTATCTCGGTTTTATCATGACAATCAATCCAATACAGGGGCTCAACGTTTTATTGGGCTTTCTTTTGGAGCATCTCATCGCTTTCATCTTATACTGCTTGAAATTTATTGACCATTTGGCTTTTTCAACAATAAAAGTTGAACCTATGGGGCTGGAACTTCTATTTTTGACCTATTTTGCACTATTTTCTTTTTTATATGCTTTTCAATGGAAAGATAAAAAATACGTTTGGCTAGGGGGATGCTGTGCAATTGGAATACTATTGATCACTGCGCAAAAATACCTTGAAAATAAAGATGTAGAACGGTTTCGGGTCTATAATACGAAACATGAGCTGACGATCGGGTATTTTAAAGGTGGGCGCAGTATCGTTTACAGCACATTTGATTCTTTGCAATCCCGAGGCTTGCAATATGCATGTGGAAGAGAAATTCAATTACTGACGAGGGAAAAAGTTCAGTTTGTAGCTTTGAATGGTCGGGAGCGGAAAAACTATCTTGTTACGCTCCCTTTAGGTAGAATTGCTATTTTATCGCATGCAGGGGGAACAATGCCACATGCCGACCTTGTGATTGTCAGAAAAAATTTACTAAATGGTTTACCTCGTTTATTGAAGCAAATTAGACCAAAACTTGTTATACTGGATGGATCCAATTCAATGGAGAAATCCAAGCATACAAAACGTATGTTGGATAGTTTGGGAATACAGAATTATCTCATGAAAGATAATTTTGCGTATGTTTGGGATAAGGAGAACTTATGACGCAAGATAGTATATCAATCTTAAGGCAATACTGGGGTTTCGATTCATTTAGACCTCTGCAGGAAGAAATTATTCAATCGGTCATTTCAGGTAAAGATACACTGGCTTTATTGCCGACTGGCGGCGGAAAGTCGATTTGTTTTCAAGTACCTGCCTTGATGCGAGAAGGGATTTGTATTGTCGTTACACCGCTTATAGCATTGATGAAAGATCAGGTTGAGCATTTGAAAAAAAAATGGAATTCAAGCGGTCGCGATTTATGCTGGAATGCGGAAGAGGGAGGTGGATATTACGTTGGACAATTGCGTCTATGGGCAAATAAAATTTCTCTATCTTTCTCCTGAAAGATTATACAATGATATCGTAAGGGAGCGCATACGATTTATGAATGTAAATCTTTTTGCGATAGACGAAGCACATTGTATTTCTCAATGGGGATATGATTTCAGACCTCCCTATTTAGAACTCGCTAAGTTACGCGAACTGCATCCCAAGGTTCCTTTTCTGGCCCTTACAGCGACAGCAACTGAGCGTGTCATTAGTGATATACAGCAGAAGCTGAATTTTCCAAAAGAAAATGTATTTGTCAAAAGCTTTCTCCGCGACAATTTGGCTTATATGGCCATTGAGGAAGAGGATAAGATGGGACGTATGGTCCGCATCATACACAAGTTGGGTGGATCCGGCATTGTTTATGTCAGAAACCGGCGGGAAACACAGGAGATAGCCCGTATTTTGGTCAATAACGGCATTTCGGCAGATTATTACCATGCTGGGCTCACGGGGCAGGAACGGGACCAGAAACAGCAAGGGTGGATGACAAATGTTGTTCGCGTTATTGTAGCTACAAATGCGTTTGGGATGGGAATTGATAAACCCGATGTACGGTTTGTGATTCACCTCGATTTGCCCGATTCGCTGGAGGCCTATTATCAAGAAGCCGGTAGGGCAGGAAGAGATGGCAAGAAGGCCTATCCCGTTATTCTTTATCAAAAGACAGATGAGCGGAAACTTGTCGATAATTTGCAAGCTAGCTTTCCTGATATCCCATTTATTCAACAGACCTATCATTACCTTTGTAATCATTTTCAGATTCCCTATGGTTCAGGAGAAGGAGTGACTGTAGATTTTGATGTTGTTGCATTTGCAAAAAAATATCAGCTGCCGTTGGTTCCTGTTATGAATGCGCTGAAGTTTCTGGAGCGGGACACTTGGTTGGTTTTGTCAGAAGCTGTCACAATACCTTCACGCTTTAAGTTTGAAATTGATAGCGCCGAATTGTATAAAGTTCAGGTGCAGTATGTCAAATATGATAAACTCATTAAGGCTATTTTGCGCAGCTATGGTGGTGTATTTGAAAACTATATCCTCATCAATGAATATGAATTTGCACGTAAGTTAGGTCTGCCTTATGATCGTGTTGTCGAGCTGTTGAAGTCGTTGGAGACACTGGAAATAGCGAGCTATCTGCCTTCTACAGATGCGCCACAATTGACCTTTTTGCAGAACCGAGTCGATTACAAACACCTGCATATCGATCATATTTTTATTCGCGATCGCCATCAGGTGAAGGAAGAGGAAGTCAATGGCATGATCGGTTATATTGAACAGAGCAATTGCCGCAGTCAGTCGCTGTTGTTATATTTTGGAGAGAAAAATGCGGGGTTCTGTGAAGTATGCGATTTATGTCTGATCCGCAATCATCAGGAAAAGCAGCGGGCAAATATAAAAGCAGAAATCAAAAGCAGTTTACTTGCTGAAGCCAAAAACATTCATGATTTGGTGGCGAGTTTGACGATAGGCACAGAAAAGAAAAGAATAGAGATCATCCGTAATCTCCTAGATACCGAAAAAATTCGCTTGGAGGATAATCTCTATTCTTGGAATACCTTGTTTTAAACTATTTCTCGATGGGTAGATTGAGCTCTTCACGGCCCCACTCTGACCACGAACCATCGTATACACGGATTTGCTCATGACCAGCGAGATGACAAGCAAATGCTAAGACTGAGGCCGTGATACCCGATCCACAGGAGAATACATATTCATTTCCGGTCGCATTAAAATGATCAAATTGCTGTTTCAATTCATCAACGGGTTTATAAACGATTCCGTCAAATAATTCTTCGAAAGGGAGATTTTTGGAATGGGGGATATGCCCACCATGAAGGCCTTTCCGGGGTTCAGCTACTAAACCACTAAAGCGACCTTTACTTCTGGCATCAAAAATATTCACTTGAGTATCCCGATAATGTGTTAAGATATACTCTTTATCGGCATATAGGTTTGCTTGAAATTGGGCTTTAAAATTACCGGGACTTGCAGCGGTTGTATACTGGTCTACGACTGGCAGTTTGTGATTTTTCCAAGCAGGAACACCACCATTTAAAATAAAGACCTGTTCAAATCCCATGACCTTAAACATCCACCAGGCCCTCGGGCTTGAATAAACGCCCCATCTGTCATATAATACAACCGTACTATCCTGATTTATTCCCAGGTTTTGCATTTCCCTTTCGAATACCGCTGCAGAAACGAGGGTATGCGGTAATTTGGAAGTAGCATCCGAAAGTTTCCCTTCGATGTCAAAAAATTGAGAATGGGGAAGTACTTCGAACTTGGTATCCTTGATGGATTGACCAACTTTGTCGATGGTGCAATCGAGGAGGACAATGTCTGTATGCTGTCCCAGTGATTCCTGAAGTTCGGTGGGGTTAATTAAGGCTGATTTGAATGACATAACAATAACGTTTATTGATACAAAATTACAAAAGCATCCCTATAAAAACAAAGCGGCTGTCCTTTTGGAACAGCCGCTTTTTATGGATTGAAATTGCTAATTACTTAGCGTTTTTATCATTTTCCATTTGCTCTTTCAATTGAGCTAATACGTCTAAGTCGCCTAAAGTAGATTTTTCAACAGAATCTTTTACTTTTTTCACAGCTGAAGACTCAGCTTTAGCGTCTTTTTTACGGTTATTAGACTCTTCTTTGCGAGCTTCTTCTTTCTCTTCTTCCCAGATACGAGAGTGAGAAATTACCAAACGTTTGTTCTCTTTGTTGAACTCGATGATTTTGAATGAAGTAACTTCATCAACTTTCAATGAAGAACCGTCTTCTTTAACAGAGTGTTTAGAAGGACAGAAACCTTCAACACCGTATTGTAAAGCTACGATATCACCTTTGTCACCAACTTTGATCACAGTACCTTCGTGGATAGAACCTTCAGTAAAGATCGTTTCGAAAGTATCCCAAGGGTTTTCTTCCAATTGTTTGTGACCTAAAGATAATTTGCGGTTTTCTTCATCTAATTCTAAAACAACTACGTCTAATGTTTCACCAACTTTAGTGAATTCGTTAGGGTGGTTGATTTTTTTAGACCAAGATAAATCAGAGATGTGGATCAAACCGTCGATACCTTCTTCTAACTCAACAAATACACCGAAGTTAGTCATGTTTTTAACAACAGCTGTTTGTTTAGAACCTACAGGGTAACGCTCAGTGATGTTTTTCCAAGGATCTGGAGTCAATTGTTTGATACCTAAGCTCATTTTACGCTCATCGCGATCTAATGTTAAGATTTGCGCTTCGATCTCATCACCAACTTTCAAGAACTCTTGTGGAGAACGTAAGTTTTGTGACCAAGACATTTCAGAAACGTGGATCAAACCTTCAACACCAGGGATGATTTCTAAGAAAGCACCGTAATCAGCAACTGTTACGATTTTACCTTTAACTTTAGAACCAACTTCCAATGCAGTATCTAAAGATTCCCAAGGATGCTCAGATAATTGTTTCAAGCCTAAAGCGATACGTTTTTTCTCATCATCAAAGTCTAATACAACAACGTTGATTGTTTGATCTAGCGATAAAACTTCTTTTGGATGCTCGATACGACCCCAAGAGATATCTGTGATATGCAATAAACCGTCAACACCACCTAAGTCGATGAACACACCGAAGTCAGTGATATTTTTAACTGTTCCTTCTAATACTTGACCTTTTTCTAATTTAGCAACGATTTCAGATTTTTGGTTTTCTAAGTCGTTTTCAATTAATACTTTGTGTGATACGACAACGTTTTTGAATTCATGGTTGATTTTCACAACTTTGAATTCCATTGTTTTACCTACATATACATCGTAGTCACGGATAGGTTTGATATCGATTTGAGATCCAGGTAAGAATGCTTCAACACCTTTGATATCAACGATAAGACCACCTTTAGTACGGCTCTTAACGAAACCAGTAATGATTGCATCATTTTCCAATGCCTCATTGATAGCTTCCCAAGATTTTTGAGTTTTAGCACGTTTGCGAGAAAGTACTAATTGACCGTTAGCATCTTCTTGAGATTCAACGAATACGTCAACTTTGTCACCAACTTTTAATTCTGGTAAGTCACGGAATTCTGATAAAGAAACTAAACCGTCAGATTTGAAACCAACATTTAAGACTACGTCTTTGTTGTTGATAGAAACTACAGTACCTTCAATAATTTCACCTTGGTTAACTTGGTTGAAAGTATCTGCGTATTGTGCTTCAAGTTTAGCGCGTTCAGCATCGCTATAATTTCCGAAACCTTTATCATTTGCATCCCAGTCAAATTCACCTTCTGGTGTGATCCAAGTGTTTGATTTGATTTCGTCGATTAAGTTTGAATCAGCTTCTGATTCAATTTTTTCAGTGTCTTTCACTACTTTAGTGTCAGCACCTTGTAGCTCTGCGTTTTTCGCTGCTAATTCTTTTTCTGCTTCTTGTTTTTTTGCCATTAATTAATTTTCTCCTTTTTCCTACTTTGTAGGAGTTGCAAAGGTACAAAAAAACTTTAAATGCAAAATTTTATTTTTCTTATTTTATTGAAAGACTTTCAGTTATAGGGGACTTTTTACATGCCAACCCCGCAAGGGATGGTATTTGAATCGTACTCTTGCTAATTCTCGACTTTATTTGCGGAAATCCTTTTCCGATAAAATAGATTTTAAGTGGCTTAAGACACCTTAGTCTTCTCTCTTAAACGAGTTGAAAATGCGTGGCTTGGCAATAACAATGGTTTGTTTGGACAGCGCTATTGCCGCATTAAGCTCATAGCCCAATAATAAAATAAGCGTATTCAGGTAAATCCAGAGCATGATGACGATCAATGTCCCAATGGATCCATACAGTTTGTTATATGCACCAAAATGATTGATATAAAAAGTAAATATTGAAAATGTCAATATCGCTAGAATGGTAGCCATAGAAGCTCCTGGACTGAAGAGTTTCCATTTGTTGGAGTTGGAAGGGCCAAATTTGTAAATACAGCTTACCGTGAAAAAATAAATAGCGAATATGATCAACCATCGGGCTACTTTAAGTAGAATAGCCCAGAAGCTGGATTTAATCCCTGTAGTTTCCTTGAGGTAGTCTATCGTAATGCCAGCTATGGTAAATATCGTCATCCCCGCTGTTAAAGCAAAAATAATCAGAAAAGCCAAGGCTAAGGCAAGCAGTCGTTTTCTGATCCAAGGTCTTCTCTCCGTCATCAGGGAAGCTTTATTGAAGGCATTCATTAGGGAGGCCATGCCATTGGTCGCAAAATAGGCCGCAAACACAAAACCAAAAGACAGCAATCCGCCATTTTGGTTTTTGATAATATCCTCCAATGTCGTTTCAACAACGAGAAATGCATTTTTAGGAATTACTACTGCAAGGAAATCCAACAACTGTTCCTGAAAATTATTAATCGGAATATAAGGGATTAATGTAAATAGAAAAATGATTCCTGGAAAAATGGCCAATAGAAAGCTATAGGAAAGGGAAGAAGCCTTGCTGACGATGGAATCTCTGGAAAGCTCCTGAAAGAAAAATACCGCCACAGTATAAAGTGGTAGTGAGCCAAAGCCAGGTAGTACGACACGTTTACTCCATTCGATTAATCTAAAATAAGGTTTAAAATTTAATAGCCATTGGTGGATTTTCCCCATATCAATTAAAATATTTACTCATCTTATCCAGAAAAACCTGTGGCGGCATACAAGGTCTATTTTTCTCCATATTGACAAAGACCAAGGTTGTTTCTCCCTGGTTGAGTAGTTCCCCATTTTCATTGAAAAGCTCATATTCGAAAATGATGCGAACGGCAGGTTTCTGGCGGATTGTTACCCGTATCGTGATCAAGTCATCGTATTTGCCTGGTTTCAGATATTTGGTCTTCATCTCCGTAACGGGGAGCATGACACCCATTTCTTCCAGCTCCTTATACGATATCCCCGTGCTCCGCAGCATTTCAGTTCTCGCTATTTCATAAAACGCAGCATAGTTTCCATAATAGACATAGCCCATTTGGTCTGTTTCTGCATAGCGGACGCGAATCTGGTGGTCAAATACAAACATTATTTTTTAATATTTCTAGCGTCTAGAGCCTGTTGAAATTTACGTGCATTGATCAAATGCTCAGCCTCTGTTTTTGCAAAATTATGGTAACCAGAAAAATCATCTTTGGCACACATGTAAATATAATCATGTTGCTTAAAGTTTAAGACCGCATCAATTGCAGCGATGCTTGGAATTGATATAGGGCCTGGAGGCAATCCTCTATAGATGTAAGTATTGTAAGGATTGTCTGTTCTGAGGTGCTTATTCAATACCCTTCTAATGGTAAAGTCATTATTAGCAAAGATCACCGTAGGATCTGCTTGCAATAACATACCTTTTTTGAGACGGTTTAAATATAAGCCGGCTATCATGGGCATTTCATCCTGGTGTAAAGCTTCACCTTTCACAATAGAAGCCAATGTGCTAACCTGTTGTGGTGTCAGATTAAGTGCTTTTGCTTTTGCCGTGCGATCCGCATTCCAAAACTTTTTCCATTCATCATCAAAACGAGCAATTACTTTTTCTGGATTGGTGTTCCAGTAAATTTCGTAGGTATTAGGGATGAACATTGAAATGAGATTTTCTTTTGTAAATCCATATTTCTGTGCGGTAGCCTCATCATTCAGTACAGCAATAAATTGGGCAGAATCTGCCTCAAAACTTTTTCCAAGAAGTGCGGCCATATTTTCTTTCAGTCGCACATTGGAAAATCTGAATTTTACAGGTTCTTGGTAACCGCCAATCAAATTGCCGACTAAGCGTCTATTGTTCATCCCTGGGGTTAACAGATAACGTCCGGGTTTTACACTTTCTTCATATTTTTTATATTGTGCTGCACGCTCAAAGGAAGCGATATCATCCACTAGATTTGAATCCTTGATTGATTTCAGTACATCCTCATATTTTTCACCCTCGTGTATGTACAGGTACTTTTTCTCTCCCGATACATTCGAAGCATAAAATGCTTTATAAAATGTCCAGGCAAAATAACCTCCAACAACGATAACGATTAGCGCAATAATTTTTAACCAACTTGGTATTCCTTTTTTATTTTCCATTCTAAAATTTTTTATTCATCTGTTGTTCGCTATTCATGGCGTTTATATAACCCTTAGCGATCAGTGGTTGATGAATCTGCCAAGAACTCTAATCTATTACGATGGAGATCATTCGACGCAGCTTCATTTTTGAGTAAATAAACTTAAAAGCCTAAACTATTCCCTTTATTTTCCTTTTCCTTTTTTTGCCCTGCTGCAGGATTTGTCGTTGTCGGTTTAGCTGCAGGGGTATTTGTTGTGTTACTTTTTGCCGGAGCAACAGGCTTTGACTGAACCGGAGGTTTTGCCGCTGGCGGAGTAACCTGTGTTTGGTTTGCCTGTGGTTTAGGTGTTGTTGTACCTCCAGTCGGAGCACCTGTTGTTGCTGTTGGTGCCGTGAGTGAAAGTGTTACGTCAATTTTAGCCCCTAAACTGGTCAGGCCCTTTTCTATTCCTGGTGACTGCACACTGATTACTGCAGTGGCTGTATCCGTTACGCTTGGATCGTAGGTTACAGTACCTAGACCTAAGCCAGCTCCAGACAAGGCGAACTTTGCTTCGTTTAATGGAAGCCCAACTAAATTAGGTATCTCCACCTCATTTGCTCCCAATCCATTTCCCAAAACCAGATCTATACGTGAACCTTTAGGAATCATGCGTCCGTTGCGGATAGATTGTCCCGCAAATTGAGCATCCAATACGATATCCCTGGCGATGTCTGCGACATAAGAAGTGTCACCGATTCGAAGGTTATGGTTTTTCAAGATGGCTGTTGCTTCAATCAATGTTTTATCTTTTATATTCGGAAAAGCAACTTCAGGTGCAACCTGTGTGATAATGGTCAAATAAATAGTCCGACCCGATTTTACATGAAATCCTTGTTCGGGATCCTGCTCGATGACCATGCCAGGTTTGGCATCCATCTGATAGACGGAGTCAATTTGATATTCCAGCCCGGCGTCCTCCAAAGCTTGGATGGCAGCACTGATATGAAGGCCTTTCACTTTAGGAACGGCGATAGATTCATCATGTTTGGTATATATTTTCAGTCCAATATAAACGAAAAGGAATAGACATACTATCGCGATAACAGCGGCAATAAGATTTTTCCTAAAAGTGGGGGTCTGAAGATATTGTACGACTTTGGACATTTCTCTGTTTGATAAAAATTAATTCTGCATAGAACCGCAATATTAAAGCCAAGTTTGCAGAATGATTAAATAAAATTATTCCTCACAAAATTATTCGTTTTTCCGTGTATAGCAAATTATATTTGCTATTCGAATCGCTAAAATTTATGAAAGCAAAAATAGCATTAATAACTGGAGGTTATACAGGAGAAGCTGAAGTTTCTTTTAAAAGTTCTGCCTTCGTCAATTCTCAACTTGATCACGACAAATACGATATATATTTGATTACAGTGACCAAAGAAGCATGGTACTATGAAGATTTAGACGGAAAGCGTCATCCGATTTCAAAAGCTGATTTTACCCTTCCATTGCATGGGGATATCTTGACTTTTGATTTAGCTTTTATTATGGTGCATGGTGTGCCTGGAGAAGATGGAAGACTTCAGAGCTATTTTGATTTGTTAGATATTCCATATACCTCATGTGATGCTTTGACGTCCGCATTAACTATGAATAAAGGGTATACAAAAGCGATCTTATCGGATATTCCCGAGTTGCATTTGGCAAAATCGGTCCTACTGTTTGAATCGCAACGCCCGGAGGCACTCAAAATCGTCGAAAGTAATCTTTCACTCCCTTATTTTGTGAAACCTAATGCCGGTGGAAGTAGTATCGGAATGACCAAAGTAAAGGAATCTGCACAACTGCAGGAAGCGATTGACAAAGCTTTTGATGCGGAAAATACAGGAAAACAGGTTATTGTTGAAGAATTTGTGACAGGACGCGAATTTTCTGAGGGAATTTTTCGGAATTCAAAAGGCGAGCTTGTTGTTTTGCCCGCCACAGAAGTTCGGACTACACGCGAATTTTTTGATTATGAAGCCAAGTATGTACCTGGATTAACCGAGGAGATTACGCCGGCAGACCTGACGATCGAACAGCAGGAGCGCGCTGCGCGTATTTTAAGAGAAATCTATGTGAGATTGAACTGTAAAGGTATGGTTCGCGTGGACTTCTTTTTGGAAAACGATACCGATAAATTTTATTTTATCGAAATTAATACCATTCCCGGGCAAACTCCACAAAGCTTTATTCCGCAGCAGGTACGGGCTTTTGGAATGAAGGAGGGGGATTTTTACGGTGAGTTGATCGAAACAGCCTTACAATCGAAATAGTTCTATTTCAGAAATACCGTGAAGCAAGCAGCCTTCTGGCCAAAGCGGATAAAAATATGTCGCAATAGCGATAAAAAAAACGGCTTTCATACATTGAAAGCCGTTTTTTGTGTTTTATTTTCTGAAATCAAATTTGGATAGATCGGGTTTAAACTTTTTAACCCTTTTCAATTCCTCCTGATAAATTACCTGCCCGATATTCTTTAAAAAGGGGTAGGTTACTGTGTCGTATTCATAGCGTCCATCGTTGTAGATGCCATTTTCATTGGACTGCACAACAACGGCGAGCATAAATTCTACCCCATGCTCAAAGTCGACGATATAAGCATTATCAATATTATAGCCATAAGAATCTCCATACTTATTGAAGATCCGGATGTTGGGATTTAAGGTCGCATTTTTTTCACGGCCATAAAAAAGGAGCTTGCTATACGTTGGCCAGAATTCTGTCGGATCATATTTCGGGAAATCCGATTCAAAGGGATAGCGCGACATATAGTCATAGAGTAGGGAATAATCCTCCTTTTTTAGATTAAATCGTTCTTTCGGCTGAAATGCTTCCGGAAATAGTAATTTCTTCAATATGAACTGTTGATCTTCGAGTGCGTAGACATTAAGCCCCTCAAAACTCCAGGGCTCTTGAATAAGTTCATCTTTATCGTTCATGTAACCTTTCCCCTGAAGTGTATTGGCCAGCTCTAGGGGATAGTCTTTTGGGTCGAATTGAGCCGCTTGTTGGTAGATGACATCTTTTCCATTGTAAAAGGTAATTGGATTGGTATGTTTGGCCCATATTCCTTTGTCGCCAATGGCAAGACGGTTGACGATACGGCTATATTTGGTGCCATATTTTTTTAGTTTCGCATTCAGTTCAGCACGGCCAATAAATTCAAACAGTCTATTTTGTGCATCATTGTCGCTGGTCAATAGTATTTTTTTTTACGTATTGTGCAACAGAGGGAAGACCATTGGCTGCCGACTCGTCCACAAGAACCTTAGTCTGCTTTTCAAATGCAGAATCAATGCGGAGGGGAGTATGTTTGGTTAAACCGGCTAGATGGAGGTCGTTGATTTTTTCTAAGGCCAGAATTGCTGTCGGCAACTTTACTGTACTTGCGGGATAAAAATACCAGTTCGGATTTAGTCGATAGCTATAGGACCTGAAATGTGGCCTATTGGATTTGTCACGATCAATTTGCGTATACAGAATCTGCACCTCATTTTTCGTCGGATGACTTAATATGTTTTGAAATAGATCAGGATGACTTTGGAGTAATTTTTCCAGGTAAACAGTATCTATCTGCTGAGCGTATGCGTCTGACATGAATAGGGTAAAAATTAAGATGAAGTATTTGTGCATGTGCTTTAGATCAAAGTGTTGCGCTTGTTTAGTCCTGCAGATTAAGCTCTTCTATAGCTTTTAATATCAAAACGCAATATCATGGATGCTTTTGCCCATGATATCGTTTTGATATTCATAAACATGGAGTTATTTTCTCGAATAAACTTCAAAGGTATAAGCAAATGCATGTTTCTCATCTGCCTGATGCGAATCTGAGGAAATTAATTCCCATTCTTCGGAAGGTAATTCAGGGAAGAAAGCATCTCCTTTTAAGCTTGTATGTACCCGTGTCAAAAGCACTTTGTTTGCCAAGGGTAGCGCTTGCTGATAAATGTTTGCGCCACCAATGATAAACACTTCGCGTTCATCCCGGCAATATAAAAGGGCCTCTTGAATACTATTGGCTACATCAATATCTTCTCCCTGGAAATTTGCATTACGCGTGATGACAATATTCCTTCTGTCCGGTAAAGCTTTGCCTATGGCCTCAAAAGTCTTTCTGCCCATTAGGACAGAATGCGCAATGGTATTTTTCTTAAAATATTTAAAGTCGTTGGGTAAATGCCAAGGCATCTGGTTGTCGATTCCGATGGCATTGTTTTCCGACGCAGCTACGATTAATGTGATCGTTGGATTGCTCATTTTTGATATAATGTGATTATTCGTCCGCTAAAATAAGGTGGTTACAGAATTAGGTGCCTTCATTGTTAAACGGCAACCGGAGCCTTGATATGTGGATGCGATTCGTAGTTTAACAATTCAAAATCTTCAAACTTGAAATCAAAGATATCTTTAACGTTAGGGTTTATTTTCATCTGGGGTAGCGCTTTTGGCTCGCGGCTCAATTGGAGCTCCGTTTGCTCGAAGTGGTTACTGTAGATGTGTGCATCGCCCAGGGTATGGATAAACTCTGCGGCTTCCATGTCGCAAACCTGTGCGACCATCATCGTTAATAAAGCATAAGAGGCAATGTTGAAAGGCACGCCCAAGAATATATCTGCACTACGTTGATAGAGTTGACAGGACAATTGTGGTTTCATGATGCCTTTTTCAGGCTGTGCTGGCGCTACATAAAATTGGAAAAAAGCATGGCAAGGAGGGAGTGCCATATGTTCTATTTCAGCAACATTCCAAGCCGACACGATAATACGACGTGAATCCGGTGAATTTTTTAGCTGATTGATAACCTGCGTGATCTGATCAATATGACGGCCATCAGGTGTTGGCCAGGAGCGCCATTGTGATCCGTATACAGGGCCTAAATTCCCTTGCGCGTCAGCCCACTCATCCCAAATGCTTACGCCATTTTCTTTGAGATACTGAATATTGGTTTCGCCTTTAAGAAACCAGATCAATTCATGAATAATGGATCGCAGGTGTAATTTTTTGGTTGTCACCAAAGGGAAACCTTCCTGAAGGTTGAAACGCATCTGATATCCAAAGACACTTTTGGTACCTGTGCCCGTACGGTCTGTCTTTACAACACCGTTCGTATATACATGTCTGAGTAAATCTAAATATTGTTTCATCTGTAAAAAGTAATTATTAAATGCTAAATATCAATGCTGTCATCGAACTGGATAGGAACGAATAGCACCATTTTATGTGTCTGATTCTCAATCGGGGAATATTTGAATACATCATGTCCGGATCTTATTTCGTTTGCCTGTAATAAGCCGTCGCTGCATTCAGCCTTTCAAGATAGTCAAAACTAAGGAAAATCCTTATAACGAGAAAGTCAAAACTTAAAATGATAAGAGCGGTTACTGAAAAAAAATGTAATTTTGCAAAATATTATGGAGAATAAAAAAGTAGCTTTTTATACACTTGGATGTAAACTGAATTATTCGGAGACATCATCCATTGGTCGTTTATTTAAAGATGCGGGCTATGATACCACAGCGTTCAATAGCCGTGCAGACGTTTATGTAATCAATACATGTTCGGTAACGGATAATGCTGACAAGAAGTGTAGAAAAGTAGTGAAGGAAGCATTAAAGCACTCTCCCAACGCCTATATTACGATTGTTGGCTGTTATGCGCAGCTAAAACCAAAAGAGATTGCAGAGATTCCGGGAGTGGATATGGTCTTAGGTGCAGCTGAAAAGTTTAATATTATTGAGCATATCAATGATTTGACGAAACAGGAAAAAACGATCGTTTATAATGGTCCAATCGATGAGACCAATCAATTTGTCTCGGCTTATTCGATTGGCGATCGTACGCGTACCTTCCTAAAAGTACAGGACGGGTGCGATTATTCATGTACATTTTGTACGATTCCTTTGGCACGTGGCGGAAGCCGCTCGGGTAAGATCGAAGATATTGTGCGTCAAGCGGAAGAAATTGCAGCTTCAGGCGTAAAAGAAATTGTGTTAACGGGAGTTAATATTGGTGATTTTGGTATTCGGGATGGTAAGCGTGAAGACCGATTCTTGGATTTGGTAAAGGCTTTGGATGAAGTTGAAGGTATCGACAGGATTCGGATTTCTTCGATAGAACCTAATCTTCTTTCCAATGATATTATTGAGTTTGTGGCGCAATCAAAACGTTTTGTTCCACATTTTCATATGCCACTGCAGTCTGGAAGCAATAAAATTCTGAGTTTAATGCGCAGAAGGTACAAAAGAGAACTTTACACAGAGCGTGTCGCATTTATCAAGTCATTGATGCCTAATTGCTGTATTGGTGTTGACGTTATTGTCGGATTTCCGGGAGAAACACGTGAAGACTTTATCGACACGTACAATTTCTTGAACGATTTGGATATTTCTTATCTGCATGTCTTCACCTATTCAGAAAGAGAGAATACGATTGCAGCTCAAATGGACGGCGCTGTACCGGGAGCTCAACGCAGTGACCGTAGCAAAATGTTGCATATCCTTTCGGAGAAGAAGCGCCGTGCTTTTTATGAGTCACAGCTTGGCGAGACTGGTGATGTCTTGTTTGAGGCCGATGAGAAAGATGGATATATGCATGGCTTTTCTAAAAACTATGTCAAAGTACGGACCTTATACGATCCATTATTGGTGAATGAGGTTGTGCCGGTTAAATTTATGGACGTAACGGATTCCTGTGAAGTGGAGGTAGAAGAAATTCCGGAGACACTGACACATTAATCTTTTTAAGGGGTATACCATATTAAGATTTATAACATATAAAAAAGGCAATCTTCTCTAGTAAGATTGCCTTTTTTCGTTAAAAGGAATTCCAAAATTTTCCTATGGATTGCCCTCCTAATGTGCACTGCTCTTTGCTGCGTTCAACCAGATGACGGTACCCAAGATCAAAAGTACCCCGAGCCATTGTATCGTGGATACACTTTCATGAAGTATAAAAAATGACATACAGGTGGCTACAGGTAGCTCAGCCGAACTCAATATTCCGCCTAAGGAGAAGCCCGTTTTAGGTAAGCCGTAGGCAAACAATAAAGGCGGGATGACTGTGCCAAATAGAGAAAGGATCAAGCCGAAATAGAGGAAGTTTCCATCAAATTGACCATTCCATAAATAAGCAGGCGGAAATAAGGTAAAGACCATGATACAGGCCCCCGTTACCATAATAGCGCTTTTTTGAATGGGGTGATAGTCATTGCCGACACGGCCATTCACGATCATGAAGACCGAATAGGCAGTTGCCGCTAAAAGGCCAAATAAGATACCTGTTAAGTTGAGCTGTTGTAAGCCTTTTTCAATAAGTCCAGTCGCTAATAATGTTGCAATGAGTACAATGCCGATACCAATCAGGTTGTTTTTTGAAGGTTTTGCCTTGAAAAAGATAAATTCAATCAGCACACCGATCCAGATATACTGCATTAACAGTACAATGGCCAACGAAGCCGGAACAAGCTGTACACATTTGTAATAGAGGATACTCACCAAACCAGTAGAGGTACCACTGATTAATATCTTGATCCATGAAGATTTCTTGCTTGAAGAGTGAAATGACTTTGCAGAAAAGAGTTTGATGATAATATAGATAAGCCACAGTATAAGCATGCCAAATAAAACCTGAATTCCTGTTACCTCTCCTAAAGTCAACCCTTTACCATAGGCTTTTTTAACAAACGTTGATAGTATCCCAAAACTACTCGCACCTAAAAAGACAGCTAATGCACCTTTTAATTTTTCCATTCTCAAATAAATTAGGCGTCAAAGTTACGATTTCTGAACAATTCTTTTTCTTATCTGACGTTCTTATCAAGAAAAGCAATCTTCGGGGACAAGCTTAACAGTAAGGAGTAAATGCATCCAACAGGTGAAATTCATCGACTGGAAACATTGCTGTTCGTCGTAGCATGTTGCAGGGGACGGCTTTATAGCAGCGGTCATAGGGGTAAATTGTTTTTTAGCAGTGGGCAAATTTATTGGATATAAACAGCAATTTAATTAAGTTTGTTAGGCAAGTAAGTTTGTTAAGCAAGAACGTAAATCGAACAGCATGAGTGTCAGATCTTATTTTATCTTCTTTTTAGGTGCAGTTCTATTTTTGAGCAGTTGTTCAACGAAGAAAAAGGTACTTAGCTCCAACACACATTCTTCCAATGGCGCGGTATTGACAGATGCGAGCTCAGCGCGCGGAAAAACCTTTTCCGGATCGCGACTGGACAATTATGCAGACTTACTCAATGTGAGTACAAAAAAACTAAATCCGCACCTTTATTCATTTATTGACGATTGGATGGGCATACCGCATCGTATGGGTGGACAGACCAAATCGGGGGTAGATTGCTCGGGGTTTGTTAATTTGCTCTATATTGAAGTATACAAAGGGAATTTGCCCCGGACTTCGCGTGACATGGAAGGAATAGTAAAGAGAAAAAAGGTCGATAAACTTGAAGAAGGAGATCTCGTGTTTTTTTCTTTCGGACGAAATGGGATAGATCATGTAGGTGTATACCTGCATAATAATAAGTTTGTTCATGTTTCGACACGGAAAGGCGTTATTATCTCTGATCTTTCTGACAGCTGGTATGCTAAGACCTTTGTTGATGCGGGCTCTCCAAATATCTAAATGCGTGAATTTCATGTAGGTTTTATGTCATATCTTGATATAAACTTTTATACCCTATATAAATCCTTATTTTTGTCAAAATTTTATAGAAATGACAATCAAGAGTAAGAAGATTTTTTTGGGCCTATGTATTATTGTGCCGTTTTTGATGTATTGTGTTTATTACTATAGTAATATGATCAAAAATGCCCCTTTTCGTTTTGCTGATTTTGAATCCATTGAATTCAAATACGGCGAGCCGAACCACATGGTCAACGAATACAATTCAAAAACACGCATCTATAAGTATTTAGACAAAAAAGATTCTTTAATTACCGATACTGTAAAATTTACAAAAGACGATTTATTGTACCTGCACCGCAAAGCAATGGAGCTCGGCTTTTGGAACTTGGATACCGATATGACTGGACCTGAATGGCAGCAGGATTCAACACATTCTAAAGTTCCACGTTTTTATTTAGAGTACAACTATAAAGATAAATCCAAGCATATTACTTTAGATGCAGATTTTGCAGGCAACCCGCGTATGCATGACGCAGCTAAATCAATGATCGATGAAGTCAACCGTATGTTGGCAACCGCGCAAGCCCGATAGTTAAGAAATAAACCCCAAGGGTAAGAGAGAAATCAAGCAATTGGTTTCTCTTTTTTTGTGCCCAATATTCGTCAGGGAGCAAGGGCAAGAAGATGGGTTAATCAGCTAACAACATAATACTGATAGGGGAAATAGGTAGCTAATAGGGACCTGAAGGGACCTCATTTGGATGAAACCCCATGAAAGATGTATGAAATCCCTGTGATTATACTGTTAAATATGGGTTAACTAATACATTGATGTTAAATCGTTCTTTCTATTTTTTGATGAATTCTTGATGTTCTCTTTATACTCGTTTAACCTGAATCGAATACTTTAGCGCCAAAACAAAATTTCATATGAAAGCATTTTTGGCATTAGCAATTTCCTGGGCATTCGTAAACGCGGTGCAGGCCCAAGATTTTGCGAAAGGAAAAGTTTATCTCGACATAAACAAAAACGGAAAATTGGATAAAAACGAAAGAGGCGTTGCTTCCGTTGCTGTTAGTAACGGGCGTGAGGTGACGACAACCGATAAAGATGGCAATTATCAGTTGCCTGTTGGAAATGACAACATCATTTTCGTGGTTAAACCGACAGGCTACGCTTTGCCTTTGGATGAAAATAACCATCCAAAATTTTATTATATCCATAAGTTAAATGGTAGTCCAGCTTCAAAATATCCTGCTGTTGCTGCTACAGGGAAAATTCCGGCTGCTGTAAATTTTGCATTGTACCAACAAGATGAAGATCCTAACTTTTCAGCTTTTGTTTTTGGTGATCCACAGGCTTACACAGTGGAAGAACTGGCCTATTTCAAAAATGGTGTGATCAATGAAATTTCAGATAAGACAATTGCGAAATTTGGAATAAGCTTAGGCGACTTAGTGGGAGATGATCTTTCACTACAGCCAAAGTATAAATCGGTGATTTCCACGATGGGATTGCCGTGGTATAATGTCATGGGAAACCACGATATGAACTATGATGCCAAAGAGGATAGCCTCTCCGATGAATCGTTCGAGCAGACTTTTGGTCCCAATAACTTTGCGTTCAATTATGGAAACACGCATTTTATCATTCTTGATAATATCATTTACCCGAATCCACGGACAGGTAAAGGTTATTTAGGTGGATTCCGTAAAGATCAGCTTGATTTTGTGGAGAATGACTTAAAAAACGTAGCTAAAGATAAATTGATTGTATTGGCATTTCATATTCCTTTATATCATCAAAACTCGGATGTCTTTCGTAACGAAGATAGACAACGTCTGTTCGATATTTTGGCTCCATTTAAGCATACCTTATCTTTGTCCGCGCATACACACTTTCAGCGCCAATATTTTTATGGACAAAAGGACGGATGGAAACAAGAAAAGCCACATCACGAATATAATGTAGGTACAACTTCTGGTGACTGGTATTCGGGCGAGTTGAATGAAAAGGGAATTCCTGTTTCTACAATGCGGGACGGTACACCAAAAGGGTATGCCATTTTAAAAATCGAGGGCAACCAATACAGTTTTGATTATAAGGTTGTAGGTAAGCCGGCAACGTATCAGATCGATTTATACGGAGCATCGGTCGTTCCAGAAAAATACACAAAGAGATATCCGATATACGCTAATTTTTTTATTGGAAAGGAAGGTGACAAGGTAACGTATAGAATCAATCAGGGCGAATGGAAGGAAATGGATTTTGTCAATGAAAACGATCCAGCATTTCTAAATTCTTTGGCTAAGTATGATACAGCAACTGAATTAAAGAATACGCGTAGACCTTCAAACCCTGAAAAATCCAGTCATCTGTGGACGGCTAATTTGCCCAAATTAAAAGCTGGTAAATATCAGATTGAGGTTCAGGCTGTTGATCTTTTCAATAGAGTACACCTGGCAACGAAGACTATTGAAGTGAGATAAATAACCGGTTGTAGAGTTGTTTTAAGTTTAAAGATAGCTTAAGATGCACTTAACATAACCATCCTATATTTGTATAGAGTAATTTTTGATTCATAAAGAGTTAGGGTTAATGTGTAGATCTGTTGTGAAACACGTCTGAAAATTTAGTTTGTTTTTAAAGTGAAGGTAATCTCCCCAGATTACCTTTCACTGTTTTTAGACCTTTCACTTTAAATTATGCTGCCAAAATTTAAGTCCTTCTACTACGATCCATTTTTTACACTTTATCCAGTTTGCAGCTACAAACTTTGTTAAGCTGTTAACCTGGTATATGAATGTCAGTGCGGTAGCGGCTTTTTTTCTGAAAGCGACTGATATTATTGGCCGGAAAGAACTTTCAGTTCGCTTCTACCGCTGTTGGTCTGCGAAGTCATGAAGGTTTTGTTGTCGGATAACCTGCCGGAAATCATCTGATGCCGGATTTTCAAAGATCTCCAGGTCGAAGTATTTTGTTGCAGCAAATAAGTGGTCGAATACATCTGAAACAATTCCTTCGTAATATTCCCAGCGGATATCATTTACAAAGAAATAAAGTTCGACCGGAACACCGTGTTCGGTTGAAGCAAGCTGACGCACCATCAAGGGCATGGTCTTGTGAATATTGGGATTTTGACGTAGATAGGTGAGTGTATAAGCTCTGAACATCCCTAAATTGGTCATTTTGCGACCGTTTATGGGACTTGATTGATCTATTTGCTGTTCCGTATTGAATTGGTCAATTGTCTTGGCACGCTCCTCGATATAAGGCCGCAGAATCTGTATATTTTTGAGCCTTTCAATTTCTTCATTTTCCAAAAAACGGATCGTGGAAATTTTGATGTTTAGGGCTCGCTTTAAGCGCCGCCCGCCCGATTGCTGCATGCCCCTGTAGTTTTTGAAAGAATCCGACAATAGCGTATGCGTTGGTATCGTCGTAATGGTCTTATCAAAGTTCTGTACTTTCACATTATTGAGGTTAATCTCTTTGACAGTTCCATCGGCGCCATATTTAGGCATTTCTATCCAATCGCCTACACGGATGGAGTCATTGGCCGAAACTTGTATACTGGCAACAAACCCCAGTATAGTGTCTTTGAACACCAACATCAAGATTGCTGACGCGGCACCCAAGGATAATAAGAAGGACCAAGGGGATTTTCCTGTCAATATCGAAAAGCAGATCGTCCCACCGATAAATAATAGGATAATCTGGCAGACCTGTAAATAACTTTCCAGCGGCTTGTCGGCAAAAGATTTTTTCATGCGCAGCATGTCCCGTAAACTTTTCAGAAGCGAGTGGATAATCAGTAAACTGACGACGGTCGTTGCTATGTCAAGTACTTTATTGCTGTTTTCTTTCCAGGTTGGAAAACCCATGAAGATAATGGGCATGATATATTGTGCCACTAATATCGGAACAAAATGAGCAATAAGTTTCAGCGTTTTATTGCGGATCAGTAGATCATCAAAGCGATTTGTACTTCGCCTGATGGCTTTGATTGTTAACAGGAGTAACGTTCTTTTGGTGAAATAGTCAATGACGATCAAAAACAGGATAACCAGTAAGAGTAAAAGGATCGAGTTCACAAAGTGGCTCCCCTGATTATCAAGACCAAGTTGTTTAATCCATTGAAATGTCCAGTTATAGATGTAGGATTGGGAATCTTTGAATAATTCCGTTGCTGTGCTTTGCATGTTACAAATATACAAAAAGCCGCAATTAGCGGCTTTCGGTTATTTTGAGTTTAGCGGTTCACGCTCGTGTTTATGTCTAAAGAATACAGCAAAGAAGATTGCTATAACCAAGGTGTAGATGGCAAATGCAAGCCAGATGTCATGCCAGTCTTTTAGCATGAGGTTACCGCTTAACATGCCGTCAGGTAATATGGAAATACTCTTTTCCTGCAGGAAATGTAGAAAATGGGTATTATCGATTGTTGTATCCAGGTATTGTGCGAGATCCTTGCTGTTTTGAAAACTTTTGGTAAAGTAATGGTCAATGATCCAACCCGATGCAAAACTGCCTACAACGGCACCGAAACCATTTGTCATCATCATAAATAAGCCTTGTGCCGAGCTGCGTATGCGTGATGTTGTTGAGGTTTCAACAAATAAAGAACCTGAGATATTAAAGAAGTCAAATGCCATACCATAGACGATACAGGATAATACAATCATCCAAAGTCCGCCTGCAGGGTCACCAAATGAGAATAATCCAAAACGTAATACCCAGGCAAACATCGAAATCAGCATGACCTTTTTTATACCGAATCTTTTGAGGAAAAATGGAATAGCAAGAATAAAAAGTGTTTCGGATATCTGTGAAATCGACATAATGATGGTCGAATATTTCACAACGAAAGATTCTGCAAATTTAGGGTAGAATTTAAATTCATCCAAAAACACATCACCGTAGGCATTGGTCAATTGGAGTGCCGCACCTAAGAACATGGAAAAAATAAAGAATAAAGCCATTTTATAATTTCCAAAAAGTTTAAATGCTTCCAAGCCTAATAGTTGTGTCCAGGAAGCATCTTCCTGTTGTAACTTCTTCGGTGGACATTTAGGCAATGTAAAAGCATAGAGGCTTAAAGCCAAAGCTGCGGTTCCGGCGATATAAAATTGATAAGCTGTGGCCTTGTTGCCTGTTAAATTGGTGATCCACATGGCGACGATAAAACCTATGGTTCCGAAAACCCGGATGGGGGGGAATGCCTTGACCAAATCGTAGTTATTTTCATTTAACGCCGTATATGCAATGGAGTTGGATAGGGCCAAAGTCGGCATATAAAAACACATTGCCGCAAGCATCGCATAAAAAAAGGTGTTTGGATCATTTACCTGAGGTAAATAGAATAAAACACCCGCATAACATAAGTGAAGAATAAAATATAATCTTTCGGCATTTATCCAACGATCGGCGATGATTCCCATCAAGGTAGGCATAAATAAAGAAGCGATCCCCATGGTTGCAAAAATAGCTCCAAATTGTGTACCATCCCATTGTTTTGTGCCAAACCAATAGTTTGCTATTGTAATCAACCATGCTCCCCAGACAAAAAACTGAAAGAAGCTCATAATGGTCAATCTTAATTTAATAGACATAAATCGATGTTATTTAAAATTTTTGTTTCGCTTTAATGAAAGGAGTTATTTTCTTTTGGAAATCTCATCCCTAATCAATGCAGCCTGCTCGTAGTTTTCTTCGGTCAATGCCTGATTAAGTGCTTGCTCCAGTTGCTCATCTGTCAACGAGGAGAAAGGATTTTGTGGGGATTTTGAAGGTGTTTTTTCTTCGATCTCAACAACACTTGGATCCTGAACTTTATTGGACTTGTCTAGGTTTTCCAAAAATGCGAACTCATGTCCCTCAATGATAATTCCAGCAGAGGACATAATAAATTCGTAGGCATAGATCGGAGCTTCAAACCGTACAGCCAGTGCAACGGCATCGGATGTGCGGGCATCAATCTCGACAATCTTGTTGCCGTCGGAACAGATAATTTTAGCATAAAATATCCCTTCAATCAAATTATAGATCAGTACTTCAATGAGTTTAATACCAAAAGAATCTGCAAAAGATTGAAATAGGTCGTGTGTCAGCGGACGACTAGGAATCATTTTCTCTATCCGAATAGCAATAGCTTGAGCCTCGTGGCTGCCGATAATGATGGGCAATCTTCTGTTGCCCTCCACTTCTCCCAATACAAGAGCATAAGCCCCAGATTGCGTTTGACTATAGGATAAACCAACGATATCTAATCTGATTTTCTTCATTTTAATTCCAAAGCGGTCTACAAACTTAGATAAATTTGCTTTTATATGCAATTATAACAAATAAAAACTCCCCATTCATTTTGGATAAATGGGGAGAATATATCGGAAGAAAGCTTTAAATACCTTTGTAAGCCTTCAATGCCTGCGTTAATTTCGGAACGACGTCGAAAGCATCGCCTACAATTCCATAATCGGCCACTTTGAAAAAGGGCGCTTCTGGATCTTTATTGATGACAACGATTGTTTTAGAAGAGCTTACTCCGGCCAAATGCTGTATTGCTCCGGAGATACCGATAGCAATGTAGAGATTGGGGCTAACAACAATACCTGTTTGGCCTACGTGCTCCGAATGCGGGCGCCAGCCTGCATCAGATACGGGTTTTGAACATGCTGTAGCTGCACCAAGGACGTCTGCAAGTTCTTCCACCATACCCCAGTTTTCGGGGCCTTTTAAACCACGGCCTGCGGAGACGACGATTTCAGCTTCGGGCAGGGAAACTTTGTCTGTTGCTCGAACAATCTCTTTGACCATCGTTGTAAAATCTGTTTGGTCAATATTGGGAGCAAAAGTTTCGACAGTTGCGCTACCACCGGTCTCTTTTGTTTCATATGCATTCGGGCTTAGTGCGATGACCTTTATATCCGAGGATAGTTCGAGCGTAGCGAACGCTTTATTGGAGAACGCTGTTTTTTTGACAGTCAGTTTGTCGCCATTGATTTTCGGCAATTCGAGCGCGCCATCGGCCAGACCAGCCTCCAATTTGGCTGCAATACGTGGAGCGAGTCCCTTACCTGAGAATGAGTTGGACAGCACAAGTATTTTTGAGCCGGTACTCTTTACGGCTTCAGCAATGATGCTTGCATACGCTTGGTTTACAAAAGAAGCTAGTCGCTCATTGTCGACATTTAATACTTTGGAAGCACCGTACTTGCCCAAGCCAGCAAGTTCGTCTCCAGCGACATTTCCAATTGAAATCGCAACAAGATCAGTCTGTATGTTATCGGCGATGGATTTTGCATAAGAAACAACTTCAAAAGCAGATTTTTTGAATTTTCCATCGGTATTTTCTACATATACGAGTATAGACATGGTGTTTTAGCGTTTAAAGATTAAATAACTTTAGCTTCGTCGTGAAGAAGAGAAACTAATTTTTCTACCTCGGCAGCGTCAACAAGTTTGACTGTACCGCGCGGAGCAGGTGTCTCATAGCTGACAATGTGTTCAAGAACGTCTATAGTGGAAGGTTCCAGCACATCCAATGGTTTGGTCCGCGCACTCATAATACCACGCATATTAGGTATTTTTGGCTCGGCAACACCTTCTGCTGTACCAATGACGATTGGCAGCTTTGCTGTCAATACTTCTTTTCCACCTTCAATCTCGCGCTCAACTGTGACTGCGTCGCCCGCAATATCAACTTTTTTGGCAATGGAAACAGAAGGGATATGCAGCAGTTCTCCTACGATTGCCCCCACTTGAGCACCGTTATAGTCGATGGATTCGCGGCCAGTTAAAATTAAGTCAAATGCATTGTCTTTGGCATACTTTGCTATCTGATTAGCAACAAACCAAGCATCGCGTGGAGCGGCGTTAATCCGTACAGCATTGTCTGCGCCAATTGCCAATGCTTTTCGAATGGTTGCATCTGTAGATGCATCGCCCACATTGATGACAGTTACGGTTCCTTTTCCACCTTCAGCCAACTCAACTGCTTTGGATAAAGCAATTTCATCATAAGGGTTTATAATGAATTGTACACCAGCTGTATTAAATGCAGTGTTGTCATTTGTAAAAGTGATTTTGGATGTAGTGTCAGGGACATTACTTATACAAACTAATATTTTCATATACGATTGGTTTTACTCAAACTTACCATATTTTCTTTCAATTAAAAAGCGCTAAGGCGTTTTAAATTCTGTTAAAGAGTCGTCTTGTTATTTTGATGAATTTTTAATTTTATCAGTTGTTTTCGTGTATTTTTTTTGATATGATGTGATATTTAGGTATTTTGTTGTCTTTTTTGTAATTTTTTATTTTAAATAGCCGGTTCTTGATAATGGATTTATTGCGTCAGTAAATTGTCATTTTATATGCTAGCATAGTAATTTTAGAAAGCATAGCAGCTCATTCGGGGTTCCTGTTTATAAAGAGCTTTCGTGTGATATGGAGAGACGGGGAATTGTTTTAGGGGAAACACAATTAAATTGCATATAAAATGCAATTTGTCTAAGTTTGAAATAAAAAAGATATGTCGACACGATTGGATCAACTGAATGAATTTTTGAAAGAGAGCCCCGAAGATCCTTTTTTAAAATATGCAATTGCAGCTGAATACCTCAAGCAGGAAGATGAACAAGAGGCCATGCTAAGATTTGAGAATTTAGTACATACAAATCCGGATTATGTAGGAACTTACTATCATTTGGGTAAATTGTACGAAAAATTAAATAAACAGGCGTCCGCGATTGATACCTATAGATCCGGAATTGAGATCGCTCGGAGGACACGTAATTTCCATGCTTTGGGCGAGTTACAAGGTGCATTGTCATTCTTGACAGACGACGATGAAGATGATTTTTAATCTTTTCTAAATTTTTGGTATTTAATTTGTTATGAATTTATTGGTGTAACTGTTAGATGCTGGTTTTTTTGAATTTGGAATGAGATGAAAAGGTTTATTTGGATTGTGGGTTTGTTGTTGACAATTGGAATGGTGGGATGTGATAATCCCAAACAAAGTGTTGCGGTCTATAAAGATAATTTACAGGACCTAAAAGGTAGGGATAAGGCGGAAGTAGTGATTGGTGAATACAAAGGTGTTATGCCTTGTGCGGATTGTGATGGTATAGAAACACTTATTTCATTGCATGCTGACAACACCTACCAATATTCATCTAAATACCTTAATAAAAGTGATGATGTGTTTATGCGTGAAGGAAAATGGAAATTGGATGGTAACATCATTACACTGGACGGCGTTGACTATAAGTTCAAATTAGGAAATCGGATACTCAGTCAGTTGGATCTTTCCGGAAATGACATTACGGGAGATATTTCCAAATATTATGTCTTGACAAAAAATTGAATCTAGCATAAAAGATGTATGAAGAATGAAAAAGCCGAATCTATTTTCGGCTTTTTTATTTTTTTGAAATTATTCACTTTTCCCAGTATTGCAATCCTTAATTGGGATTATACTGAAAGTTTTCTTCCCTTCTTCTCTTTAATTTTTAACCGTAGCAAGTTAGGATCAAATAGGCTCTTTTAACAGTGCTTGTTCAGTGATTGTTCAGTGCTCGTTCAGTGCTTGCTCAGTATGAACTGAATAAGCACTGACTGATCACTGTCTAAAAACTGATTGAAAACTGTTATTAGGAGTGAGTTGGTATGATGATGTATATGTTCGGGTAATTATGGTAGTTGTCGGAAATGGGGGTGTACGTATCCAGAACGGTTTAGCGAATACAAATATGCCGTGTAACTTGTTGTTGGATGAGGAAGTCTTCTCACTCCAGCTTGCTGCTCTGATAGCGCGCTGGAGCAAGATTAAACTGATCTAACTCAATGTAGCGCTAATTAAGAATTCTTGCTTGAATTTTTAATTAGCGCTACATTGAGCGATCTTATTCGTTGTCTGTTGTCAACTATAAAATATTAGTTGTTTTTAGCACAAAGTTCTTTTAACGTTCCTACGACGAAGTCAACTTCTTCTTTGGTGTTATGCTTGCAGAATGAAAAACGAACTGAAGGTCGTTCCGAGCTGGATTTTATTGCGCCCAATACATGCGAGCCTATATCTGTTCCTGAACTGCAGGCACTGCCACCAGAGCAGGATATACCCGCAATATCCAGGTTGAATAAAAGCATGTCGGCAAGGTCACTGCAAGGGAAAGAAACATTCAGTACGGTATACAGTGATTTATCAGGTTCAATAACACCATTAAAATCAATCTCGGGGATTGCTTTCTGCAACTCGTCGATCATATAAGATTTGAGTCCTTGAATATAAGCGTGGTGTTCTTCCATGTGCTCATAGGCAAGTTCTAAAGCTTTGGCAAGCCCCGCGATTCCATAGACATTTTCTGTTCCACCACGCATGTTGCGCTCTTGTGCTCCACCATAGATTAACGGTTTAATCTTGTTATTCGCATTGATGTAAAGAAAACCCACCCCTTTTGGGCCATGGAATTTATGGGCAGCCCCTGTTATAAAATCTATTTTAAGGTTACCAAGGTCATGTGGATAATGCCCCATGGTCTGTACCGTGTCCGAATGGAATATCGCATTATACTTTTGGCATAACTCGGAGATACGTTGAATATCGTTGAGATTTCCGATCTCATTATTGGCATGCATAATGGAAACAAACGTACGCGGATTGGTACTTAAAAGTTCTTCCAGCTGGGTGAGATTTAAATTACCTTTTTCGTCAACTTCCAATAAGTCGAGGTGCACCTTACCGGCTTTTTCAAGTTCTTCTAAGGTATGTAATACGGCATGGTGCTCAATAGGTGAGGTGATGGCATGGGTTATCCCAAAGTCGGCGATCGACCTAACGATGGCCATATTGTCGGCCTCGGTTCCACCCGATGTGAAGAATATCTCTGCTGGAGATACATGAAGTAGATTGGCAATCGTTTTACGGGCTTTTTCTACAATTGTTTTTACTTGTCGTCCGTGACTATGGATAGAAGATGGATTTCCAAAGTTATTGTTCATCACATCAACCATTACTTTTATTACTTCAGGATCTAAGGCTGTAGTCGCTGCATTATCAAAATATACTTGCATGCTGCAAAATTACAAATCTCCAAAGTAAATTAAAGGTATTAAATGACTTATTTTTATCATTTTATTTTCCTAATTATAGCTGATAGATATTGGATTGCTGGGGGCTCATTAGAATTAGGTTCTTTTTGCCGAGGAAGGTATAGGATTAGCTTTCTCATTCTGATACAGAAAAAATAGCACCAAGTTACTATTTCAGTTTGGCGCTACTTTTCAATTTAGATAAGTTCTTTTTTTTCGTCGGACCACGATGAGTATCACAAGTCCTCCCATTGCGAGCACCAAACCCAAATAGGCAGCAATATCACCTGCTCGCGTGTAGAAAGTAATTTCTTCATTTAGATTAATTTCCTGATTTAGGGCCGCAGGCTGCCACCATTTAGTCTGTTGTACAATATCGCCACGTTGATTGATAAAGCCTGAAATCCCTGTATTTGCCGATCGGGCAACCCAGCGCCTGTTTTCAATCGCACGCAGTTTGGCATACTGTAAATGCTGGTCTTTACCCGAAGTATTGCCCCACCAGCCATCGTTGGTGATGATAGCAATAAACTGAGCGCCTTTTTTGACATATTGGGAAACATAATTGCCCCAAATGGATTCATAACAGATTACGGGTGCGGCACCAATACCGCTTTGGGCATAGAATACCGAAGGTTCGGCCTGTTTCCCGTAGCCACCTGTCGTGCCGCCGAATGCTTTAAATAAAGGTTTCAGGAAGTTCATCGCTGCGCCAAAAGGCATTTGCTCTACGCCCGGCACGAGTTTAGACTTATGGTAAAACTGAAGTTTGGAGGAATAATCGATCAATGTCGCAGCATTGAAATTATCCTGGTATACATTAGGAGCTATTTCACGCGCAGTAGGTGTTTTTGCATAGTTGTACAACTGATAGCTTTCAATACCTGAAAGTACATTACCATTTTTATATTGATCTAAAAATTTTAAAATGCGCTGGTAAGAATAGGTTTCCCTAAAGTTTTCCTCGTCAAAATCGCCGTTCTGTGAAAGTGCAGTTTCAGGCCAGATGAAAAACTCCGTATTGGGTTTGGCGACTGAATTTGATAAGGCGAATAAGGTGTTTAATTGTTCCTCGGGACTTAAATTGAATTTAATATAAGGGTCAATATTCGGTTGAACAACAACAATCTGTGCAGGATTCTGATGTTCTTCGTAGTTGAAGTAACGTATCAGCGAGTAGGCGCTGGGAACCAACAATATCGTCGCCAAAGAGGCAATCGGGATAATCTTACGTTTGATTGGATAAAGTCCTTTTCCATTGAGGTAAAGTGTAAATACCAAGATATTGACCAGCCAGATCCATATTGTTCCGCCATAGACCCCTGTGATGTCGTACCATTGGATCAATTGGTGGAAACTTGCGAAACCATTGCCTAAAGTCATCCAAGGGAAGGCTAAATCCCAGGATTCGTGTAGAAATTCATAGCTTATCCAAAATCCCATTAATCCGAAAAGGGATAACAGGATGTTCGTTTTGCGTCGTAATTGCCCATATAACCTGAAAGCCAGTGCCATTAAAGCGGCGCCAAGACAAAAAGGTATCAGACTGATGACAACAGCGGCAAAGGGCGGCATAACTGCCGAGATGGAGTTGTATACCCAGTAAATGGAAGCCGTGTTCCAAACAACAGCCGTGAGTCCCGCTGTAAGAAATACTTTACGGCCTTTTCTTTTGAATGTTTCACTGCGGATAATATTTTCTACAGCAATCAGCAAAGGCACAAACCCAATAAATAACAAGGGACTGGAATAGGGGATTGGAGGCCAGCCCAACCACAATAAAAAGGCACTTAAAAGTGCCAGTAAATAGTTGTTTTTCACTATATATTTTCTCCCATTTATGATTATAAACTGGATAAAACTTCTCTCTTTTTACTCTCGTATTCCTCTTGGGTAATCAATTGTTTGTCGAAGAGCGTTTTTAATTTTTTGAGCTTTAAGGTAATTTCATCATCTTCCTCTTCTTTTGCGGCAGCGGGTGGAACGATAGGAGCTGCCGAAACTGGAGGAACAGTAGGAGTAGATCCGATCGGTTGTTGTGTTTGAATTGACGCCGGCGGAGTTGGCTGAGCCGACCCATAAGCTTGAGGTGCCGCCGGAGCTGTAACTGCTGGCTGAACAGGCGTATTATTTTCTGGCCGTTCGATAATCACTTCCTTTGCAACTGTTGGAGCAATGACTATTTTTTCTTTTTCGGCAGCCAATTCGGCTTTTTTATAGTTTTCAAGGGCGGCTTTAATATATTGATACAATTTCCTAGCCTGAACTTTAGGGATATAGTCTATGCTTAAGTTCTCGCCAGTAAATGGTATCACCGTAACTTTTGAACCGAATATTTCTTCCTTAAAGGCAATATCCTTGATATCTTGCCAACCGAAGATTTCAAAATCAGTAGCTAGACCCAGTTTAGTAAATTCGCACATAAATATGCGCTTATTACTGATGGTGATACTATCTGGTAAAATAGTAACTGCAGGTTTCTTTTGAACTGCAATATAATCTATTTTTTCCCCTGGAGTAAGCATATCTTGGACTTTAGTAACCAATTTTTCAATGATTTTTATGTCCTGCCCGTCCTGTGCAAATTGTTCCATGTTCATGTCAAATACTTTTTAATACCTAAAGATTGTCAAAATTTATTCCAATCCCGCTACACAAAATACAAATTCTCCTTTAATCGGATTGTTTTCAAAGTGTAATTTTAAATCAGTTAATGTTCCGCGAACATTTTCTTCATAGAGTTTGCTTAGTTCGCGCGATATCGAAGCTTGTCTTTCTGCTCCAAAAACGGTAATAAATTCTTCGATGGTTTTGAGAATACGATGTGGCGACTCGTAGAAGATCATCGTTCTTTTTTCCTCCGCCAAAGCTTTTAAGCGCGTTTGTCTTCCTTTTTTGACGGGGAGAAAACCTTCAAAGCAAAAACGGTCGTTGGGAAGACCAGAATTGACAAGCGCTGGCACGAAAGCTGTTGCGCCTGGTAAGCACTGCACTTCAAGCCCTTCTTTGATGGCTTCACGCACCAGCAAAAATCCCGGATCTGAGATCGCTGGCGTCCCTGCGTCTGAAATCAATGCAATGTTTTGCCCTTCTTTCAAGAATTTAATGATTTCAGATACCGCTTTATGTTCATTGTGCTGATGATGCGCAAATACTTTTTTGTCGATTCCAAAATGCTTCAAAAGCGGAGCGCTGGTCCTTGTATCCTCTGCTAAGATGAGGTCCACTTCTTTCAGGACATTGATCGCACGGAACGTCATGTCCTCCAGATTGCCAATAGGTGTTGGAACTAAATATAACATGGTCAAAGTTAAGTTTTTTTTTACTATATAATATGCGCTAAAACATTCTGTGCTTTTTGGAGTTTTATTTTAAAGATAATGGTAAACTCCATCACTTTATTTTAAATAAATTATGCAATACATTGAAAAAATACAGGCACATCTGGGCGCAGAAGCGAGTTATTTATTAGAATTTGATCAACCCGCAGTTTCCAAAACAATGCTTCATCTTCCACAAGCAGCATTTATTGACCAAGTATATAGTTCGAGTGACCGTAGCCCACAGGTCTTGCGGAGTTTGGGGCAACTTTTTGGAACGGGACGGTTAGCCAATACCGGGTATCTTTCGATATTGCCTGTAGATCAGGGAATCGAACACAGTGCAGGAGCTTCTTTTGCTCCAAATCCTCAGTATTTTGATCCGGAAAATATTGTCAAGCTAGCTTTGGAAGGAAACTGCAATGCCGTGGCATCTACCTTTGGTGTTTTAGGAGCCGTTGCCCGAAAGTATGCACACAAGATTCCGTTTCTGGTTAAAATCAATCATAATGAACTATTGACCTATCCTAATCGAGCCGACCAAATCTTGTACGGAACAATTCGCGAAGCCTGGAATATGGGGGCAGTTGCGGTAGGGGCGACCATCTATTTTGGATCTGAGGAATCAGATCGTCAGATTATAGAAGTGGCAAAAGCATTTGAAGAAGCACATTCTTTGGGGATGGCGACTGTATTATGGTGTTATCTGCGCAACTCGGCCTTTAAAGTAGGTGATAAAGATTATCATTTAGCAGCGGATCTTACCGGACAGGCCAATCATTTGGGCGTAACGATCAAAGCGGATATTATTAAGCAAAAACTACCCGAATTGAACGGTGGCTTTAAAGCATTGAATATGGGTAAAAGTAGTTATGGAAAGCTGGATGAACGCATGTATACGCAGCTTTCTTCCGATCACCCTATTGATTTATGCCGCTACCAGGTACTTAATTGCTTTGCCGGTCGGGCTGGCTTGATCAATTCTGGTGGAGCTTCGGGACAGAATGATATCCAGGAAGCTGTAAAAACTGCGGTTATCAACAAGCGTGCAGGTGGCACGGGGTTAATATCTGGGCGTAAGGCTTTTCAAAAGCCAATGAATGAAGGCGTCGCACTATTACATGCCATTCAGGATGTTTATTTATGCGATGAGGTAAACATTGCTTAGCAAAAGCGCATCAAATGAGTTCATCAGGTTGAATCTCAGCACAGGGCTTTGCGTATAGATCGAATTATAGAGCGTATCGATTAGGCGTCTAATGGATACGCTCTTTCTATGGATTATGGGTTATAAACATCGGTTCCATGGAAGATTGGTCTTCCATGGGCTGATGGATGTTAGCCGGTGCGGTGTTATGAAAATAGAGCGCCGTAAAGTAGTCAAAAAGCCTTTTGGATGGTGGTTTAGGAATAAAATTGCTTGTAAATAAAGGCAAATTTATCTAAGTTTGTTCACTATTTTAAATAACACATTTATATTATGTTGCAATTAAATTATATCCGTGAGAACAGGGATACGGTAATCGAAAGATTGGCTGTCAAGCATTTCAAGGAAATTGGATTGGTCGACGAAATCATCAGTTTAGATGAAGAGCGTCGTAAGATCCAATCGGAATCAGACGCACTTTCGGCAGAGGCTAATGCGGCAGCAAAACAGATTGGAGATCTGATGCGCCAAGGTAAAAAAGAAGAAGCTGAAACCGTTAAATCCAAATCTTCGGGATATAAGGAGCAAGTGAAGCAACTTTTGGATCAATTGGGTACAATTGAAGCAGCATTGAATGAGAAGATCGTACAATTACCTAATTTACCGCATCAATCCGTTCCAGCAGGTGTAAGCGCTGAGGACAACGAAGTTGTTTTGAGCCATGGCGAAATCCCGGCTTTGTCGGAGGATGCATTGCCGCATTGGGAATTGTTGAACAAATATGATATTGTTGATTTAGAGCTTGGCGTAAAAGTTGCCGGTGCAGGTTTTCCTATCTATAAAGGTAAAGGCGCTAAATTGCAACGGGCATTGATCAATTTCTTTTTAGATCAGGCCGCAGAAGAAGGTTATGAGGAAGTACAGGTGCCCATTTTGGTCAATGAAGATTCTGCATTTGCTACGGGACAATTACCGGATAAAGAAGGACAGATGTACTATGTGGGTAACGACAATCTGTATTTGATCCCTACAGCTGAAGTTCCGGTCACCAACATTTATAGAGACGAGATTGTGAAAGAAGCACAGTTTCCAATTAAACATTGTGCTTATACACCATGTTTCCGTCGTGAAGCAGGTTCATACGGGGCACATGTACGTGGATTGAACCGACTACACCAATTTGACAAAGTGGAGACGGTGCAGCTTGTACATCCTGAAAAGTCTTATGAAGTGCTCGAGGAAATGAGTTTATACGTACAGCGTCTGTTGCAGAAATTAGAGCTTCCTTACCGTGTATTGCGCCTTTGCGGTGGAGATATGAGTTTTACTTCTGCATTGACCTATGACATGGAAGTGTATAGTTCTGCTCAGAAACGTTGGTTAGAGGTATCTTCCGTTTCCAATTTTGAAACTTATCAAGCGAATCGTTTGAAAGTCCGTTTTAAAAATGCTGATGGCAAGATGCAACTGGCACATACCTTGAACGGTTCGGCGTTAGCTTTACCACGTATTGTCGCAGCGATATTGGAGAATAATCAAACGGAAAAAGGAATTAAGATTCCTGCAGTTTTGGTGCCGTACACTAAATTTGAGTATATCGATTAAATATCAATAAATAAGTTGCTTTTACACTTATTTAATATCACAGTGAAAGACGCTCAGCCTGAGAAGGTAGAGCGTCTTTTTTTTGTTATAATTCGATTTTAAAGTGTTTAGAATCATTATAAATTACTTGTGTTTTAATACAGAAAAATAATAGAATAACATGTTAACGTTTTCTTATAACATTGTTAATGTTTTGTTAATTATGGATCATTCCGTATAAAATTCTGTTTGAAAATTGTTTGAAGAGTTTTTATTCTAAAATGATTCTTTTGTAACAATTTGTAAAATTGTGAACTTATTATTGCGGTATTTCCTGCTTTCTGGAGATTATGTTAAAAAACTTGTAAAAGCAACTTTGGCTTTCTATATTTGACACCGCTAATAAAAATCGCACTAACTATTATTTACTGTAAATGCTGAAAAGAGCAAATTTTACAGCTGGATATTTATCTAAGGACTGACCCTGCATCTACCTGGGGCCCGCTTTTCCAAAAATATTTTCAACTGTTACTGAATAAACTGCAATAGCATGTCATGTTTTTTGCTGTTTATTGTCTAGGCAATTTATGTTTAGACGGTTATGATAACGGATATAATTTATATCAATATATAGGATTAGAAAAAATAATAAAATTAACTAACTAAAACATGAAACAAACATTACTAAGTTTTCTTGTTGGCGGTATGATTCTGACTTCGGTTGCATTCGCTCAAGAAAAGAAGATTAGTGGTCGTGTTACATCTGCTGACGGTAAAGCAATACCAGGGGTGACAGTGGTTGTACAAGGTACTAATCAGGCTACGCAGACTGATACTGATGGTAATTATTCATTGAATGTGCCGGCAGGTAAGGTTGTCGTATTCCGTTCCGTTGGTTTTGATGATAAAACTATTATTGTTAATAACAACAGTACGGTATTCAATGTCTCTTTAGTAAATCATGACAATGCTTTGGAAGAAGTTGTTGTTACAGCAAATGCAATTAAGAGGGAGAAACGTTCGTTAGGTTATTCTGCGCCAACAATTAAGAGCGACGAATTGACAGAAGGCCGTAATTCGAGTGCGATCAATTCTTTAGCTGGTAAAGTTGCAGGGGTAAACATTACCTCTACATCAAATTCTCCAGGTAGTTCATCCCGTGTTGTATTACGTGGTGGTTCTTCTATTGCTGGAAATAACCAAGCACTGATTGTTGTTGATGGTACGCCGATTGATAATACAAGTAAAGTTGGTGGATCAAGTGATCTTTCAAGTGTGGATTTTGGTAACCGTGGTAATGATATCAATCCGGATGATATCGAATCCGTGACCGTATTAAAAGGCCCTGCGGCGGCGGCATTGTATGGTTCAAGAGCTTCGAATGGTGCGTTGATCATTACAACGAAAAGTGGAAAAAAAGGTGCGAAAAGTGCCATTACATTTAGCTCCACCAATACATTGTCTTCTATTTTGAAGTTACCTGAATTTCAAAATGAATACGGACAAGGCTATGCTGCATTTGATGAAAAGACAGGAGCTTTTATTGATTATGTGAATGATCCGAGGGAAAATGGTTCGTGGGGAGCTCCTTTTACAGGCAATGTTCAAGAATGGGGACAGGCGATAGATGGCGTTCGCCAGAAGAAAGCTTATTCTGCAGTAAAAGATAATGTACGCGATTTTTTTGATCTGGGTATTGCTTCTGACAATAACCTTAGTTTTTCAGGCGGTTCAGAAAAGTCTACATTCTATCTGGGATTAAATGCCTTGAATTCAAATGGTGTTTATCCTGGGAAGAAAGATAACTACAATAAATATGGTGTCAGATTTAATGGAACCACGGAATTCTCTGATAAATTCAGTGCCGGTGTTTCTGTAAATTATAGCCGTATTAACAGTAACAATGTCGGTGGTGGCCAAGGTGGCGGTTCTGTTTATAACAACCTATTGCAGACCCCGCGCGATATTGATGTTAAAGGATTGAAAGATCTTTCAAATCCGTATAATGCGTATGGATATACGGATGCAAACGGTGTTTTGCATGATGATGTATACGGTTATTACGGTGCTTATACCATGAACCCTTATTGGGTATTAGCGAATTATAATAATTACAATGATGTGAACCGCATTATGGGGAACTTCAATGTGAATTATAAGCCGACCGAATGGTTAACATTTCAAGAACGTGTAGGTTTAGACAATTATACCGATCGTAGAAGAGCGCAGTCTCCAAAATATAGCTACCTGCCTGCTGATAACTCTACAGGTAATTATGTAAAAGGAAACGTTCAGACGGATCCTGGGAGTTATAGAATCGATCAATTTAATGTGAATGAAATTGTACATGATTTCATGGCAACCGCTACTCATAAATTTAATGAGGACTGGGATGCATCATTTATGATTGGTAATAATATTCGTCAACGCAAAACTTCGAATAATAGCACTGCTACCAATTCAAGTGGAGGGCTTGTAGTACCGGGATGGTATAATCTTGCTAATTCTAATGGTCCATTGGATTTGATTGAAGACACCTGGAGTAACCGTCGTTTAGTCGGCGTTTATGGGGATTTGAACGTTTCCTATAAAAATATCGCCTACTTGCAAGCTACAGCACGTAACGATTGGTCATCCACTTTGCCAAAACAAAATAATTCTTTCTTTTACCCAAGCGTAAGTGGATCATTTGTTCTATCTGAATTGTTTAAACCTGAATTGAAGAGCAAGTTCAATTATGCCAAATTACGTGCAAACTGGGCGCAAGTTGGTTCAGATACAGATCCATATCAATTGATTACAACGTTCTCTAGAAGTACGATTGCTGGCGGTTTTGGTTCAACAACTTTTCCATTTGGAAACGTATCCGCGTTGATGTCAAGTAATACGATCGGAAATGCGGGGTTGAAACCTGAAATCACAACATCATTCGAAGTAGGTGCTGAATTAGGTTTCTTAAATAATCGTCTTTACGCAGATTTCACTTATTACAAAAATAATTCGAAAAATCAGATCCTAAGTATTCCAATTCCAGTTTCAACAGGTTATGGATTTGCCTTGGTAAATGCAGGTAAAGTCCAAAACAATGGTGTGGAATTAACATTGAGAGGGACACCGGTGAAAACTGAGAACTTGACATGGGAATTGTTCGGTACATTCACAAAAAATAACAGTAAAGTTATCGAATTGATGCCAGGTGTAGAGCAGGTATCTGTCGGTGGTTTCTCTGGTATGAATATCGTGGCAGCGGTAGGTCGTCCATATGGTGAGTTTTATGGAGTTACAAATGCTACGGACGCTCAAGGTCGTACGATTGTAGATCAGGCATCAGGTATGCCATTAGCTACTGAAAAACCACAATACTTGGGTACCTATAATCCAGATTTCCAAGCATCCTTGGGTACAAACTTGACCTACAAAAATTGGTCAATGAGTGCTTTATTTGATACAAAACAAGGCGGTGTATTCTATTCAAGAACAAAAGATATCATGGCTTTCGTTGGAACATCTGCTGAAACCGGTGGTGAGCGAATTGCACAGATTTTCCCAAATTCTGTCTACTTGGATGATAACGGAAACTCTATTGAAAATACATCGGTAACCTACGATAAGCAAAATTACTATGGTTCACTGGAGTCTGGAATGAATGTAGTGGACGCAACTTACATCAAGCTTCGTAACTTGACACTGAGCTATAAATTCACGAAAAATCAATTGAAAAACACGCCTTTTGGAGCTGCTTCTATTGGTTTGTTTGGAAATAACCTGTTTATCTGGACGCCAAGCGAAAATAAATATGCTGATCCGGAGGTGAATTCATCAGGTGCTGGTAATGCACAAGGTTTTGATTTTACCGCACAACCTTCACTGCGTAACTATGGCATTAATGTTAAAGTTTCATTTTAAAAGCGAATAAAGTATGAAAACTATAAAATTTAATAATACCAAGAAATTCCTAGTTGTGGCTTTAGTTGCGACAATGGGCTTGACTGGATGTAATAAATTCTTGGATATCAATGAGAATCCAAATAACCCGGAGTCAGCAACACCTAGTTTGTTATTGCCTACAGTAGAAGCCTCAATCAGTCAGGTGGTTGGAAATTCTTTTCAGGTATTTGGTAATATTTGGGGACAGTATTGGACACAAAATCCAACGTCTTCTCAATATAGAGTTATCGATCAGTATAGAATCACCAATACTTCTATGGATAGAGTTTGGGGTAATATCTACAGGGGAACTTTAAACAACGCTGAATTGATTATCAATTCAAAAGTGGCGGATAACGAAAATTATAAAGGTATTGCTCACATTTTGAAAGCTTATGCATATCAGGTTGCAACCGATGCTTTCGGGGATATTCCGCTTTCTGAAGCATCAAAGGCTGATGGAAATTTGAGTCCAAAATATGAAGCTCAGGAAGTTGTATACGATTCAATTTTCAATTATATTGATAAAGGACTGTCTTTACTAGCTGTGAAACAAGCAATTCCAGTAGCAAGTCAGGATATGATTTTCAATGGCGATCTTGAAAAATGGAAGGCTTTTGCTAATACCTTAAAATTAAGAGCTTATTTACGCCTTTCTAATGTGAACGCAACCAAAGCTGCTGCAGGTATTAAAGCACTTTATGCGAGCAATGCTGTTTTCTTGAATCAAGATGCGACAATCACTTATACAACAACAGGGGGTAATGAAAATCCTTTCTACAATGAAATGGTTGGTTTAGGAAAAACTCAAAATGTTGTAGCTAGTGGAACCGTTGTGCAAGCTTTTGTCAAAAATAATGATCCTCGCAGATTTGCTTTCTATGACAAAGTTGAATACACAGATCCAGAAACGAACGAACCAAAGATACAGGATACAATTGCTTACATTGCTCAAGGGACGTATTCAAGTAATTCAAAAAAATTAGTATCTACTCCTTCTCCAATGGTTGGAGGTAATGCCATGAGTCAAACATCTGCCGTTGCACCGGTAAAACTGTTTTCTGCAAGCGAAAGTTTGTTCTTACAGGCTGAGGCAGTTGTAAGAGGTTGGGGAACGGGAGATGCACAGAGCTTATATAGTGCTGGTATTACAGAGAGCTTTAAAGCAACAGGTAACGCCGCAGATGCTGCCAAATATATTGCTGATGCGCCAGATGCTAAATTCACTGGCGATGTGGAGGCTAAAGTAAAAGCTATTATCACACAAAAGTATTATGCAATGTGTGGTTTCCAAGGCTTCGAAGCTTGGACTGAATGGAGAAGAACGGGGTATCCAACCTTCTTTGTTAAATCTGCAGCTTCAACTTTAGGTGAAGACAGAATGCCTTTGCGCATGCCTTACGCACTTAGTGAAGCAACAACAAATAGCAATTATCCAGGTAACGTTGTAATCTATACACCGGTATGGTGGGACGTTAAGTAGTCTCTGAGATTATATACGTATAGGAGCGGCAATTTCGAAAGAAATTGCCGCTTTTTGTGTTATATCAGGGATATCCAAACTTAATTTTATGGAAAATATTTTGGGTTGAGCTCCGAAATATTTTCTGGCTCATCAAAAAATACAAGGGAATCCCAATTATTTTACTGTGCTTTCTATATATCCTGTCTAGAATCATCTATGTTTAGTTTAATAAAGGTGACTAGGTTTGTTTTATTCAAGAAAATATTTGGATAATAGATCTCGAAAGCAATAGTTTTCTGAAAATTATCATTTTATTGTTAGGAAGGCCAAATAAAGTAAATAATGTATATTACAACATCTCTACCGAATGGTTGAAAAAAATAAGTAGCTCTTATTTTTTATGATTCTAGTTAAATAGCTAAAAGCTCCGATTAAAATATTTGGTACGATTTATCAGTAGCCACACTTTTGTGTAGAATTAACCAATAGGCATATAAAATGTATTTAAGATTAGTATGCTTGCAAACTTATAAAGAAATGAAAAGATATTTAATGTTTATTGCGCTGCTAGGGCTAGGCTTTGGCGCGTGTAAAAAAGAAGAAGCCGTAAAACCTAAAGAGGAGACTATTTTAATTGATGGTGAAGAGTATGAGAAAGATTTTGTTTACAAGACAACTTCAAGAATTTTAGCCTTGCCAAAGGACAGTATTTATTACAACCCACTTACTCATACACTAAACATAGATTATCTCAATTTTTCAATGGATATAGAGAAATTTGGCCCAGATTTGAGACATGTTAAAACCGGAAAATATGAAAAGTAGAATTTTAATGATATACATTTTGCTTCTGGTATTTTGTAAGTTTGGATTTGCACAGAGAATTGTAGTAGATAGAGTTAATTTTAGCAATATCCCAATTGTGAATAACGAGGTCCAGGTTAACTATGATTCCCAAACAGTTTTAAAGGTTGGTTTTTTATTGGCGCGACCAGTTCAAGAACCTTGGGGCAGCTTGCCTATTAAAGGAGAAATAAAAGTTTTCTATTACAAAGATAACCAAGAAGTAAATATAATTGATGTTGTAACGTTTAACAAATCGAATTGGGACAATTCAGTATATTCAAACTTTATCGAGAGGGATATTTTCTTGCCCGCATATTCTGTTAGTGTAGCAAATCCAAAAATTCAAGTACTAACTAAATGGAGATATTATAAAGAAGGCTACCCTGACCCTGAAACTACAAATGGATGGACTGAGTGGTATAGTGCAGGCTCAATTACTTTTGCACTAAACCCAGACAGAGTTCCCCCATCCACGTTCAGCGGTCCAAATTCCACTTGCGGTGAAAGTGTTTACACAATTTCAAATCCTTATACTGTTAGTCTTGAAAATGCAACTGGTGTCGCGACATTAACTGCTTTAGGAAATAATCAATGGAAAGTGACCAGAATTGGAAATGCAGTAGGAACTGTGTACCTTAGGTCAACTTATCAAGGAAAAGTATTCAATTATCCTATTGAAGTAAGTTCTGAAATGAAAGGTACAATAGATGGGCCAGTTGGAATCAAGCAAGGATGGAATGATAATTACTTCTATTTTAAACCAGAACCTGGTATGGATTATACAAACGTAAATTGGTCGGTAGATTCACCTCATCTAATTACCACCCAGGTAGATAAATATACTTTTAAAATTTCAGTTCCGACAAATTATCCTTTGATGGACAAAGGAAGAGGAGACGATGTCGAAATCTATATTAGATCGAATGGAGAGTGTGGTGTAATGGAAAAATCTCGTATATTAAGAATATTACCAGCAAGACCTATTAAAAACTAGAATATAAAAGCCTAGACTAAGACTCTAGGTTTTTTTGTATTTTCCCTAAAACCGATCTGATCTCTTCCGCAATCTAAATTTGAAAATGATAAAGAACAATGGATCTTAATAAACTCTAGTTTTCTAAAGAACTTCGGTTTAGAGATTTATTTTCTATGGTAACTTTAGATGTTCGATATTTTGAGGAGATATTTGATCTGCCTGCCACTATAGCTATACTATATTGGAATTATTGATGTAGTATTATTTTAGTATTATACTATAGCGAATAGGGAGACTTTATTTATACCAATTAGGAGTTGTAGGTTAACGAACTATAGTTCTATTTGTTGTTTTATCGGATGGAAATGTTAGGATATTAATGGTATATTCGTCTACCATTTAGTAACCAATTTAATTTATGAAAAAGTTGATCTTTCTTCTGTTAGTATGGAGTTCTTTTCGGGTTTTTGCACAAGATATAAGGATAAAAACCGACGGTCAGATTATTCATATTGGCACTTCTAAGGATACAATTATTCGTTTTTTTGATGTAGAAAGTGATTTCTTGGCGACAAAAGACAAATCTTATTATTATAGACAAGTTTATCCTGTTGCAAATGAGCCTAAAAGACTCTATCGTGTACAAGCCTTTTATACCGAAACGAATCTTCCGAAGTTTTATGGATATAGTTTAAATTATGATGGAAAAAAATTAAAGTATTTTGGCGAGACCGTGTCTTATTTTCCTACCGGAAAGGTGGAATCTGTCGAACTTTATGATGAGCTTTCCTATTTGATTGATACCGCATATTATTATCACCCAAATGGAAAATTAAAAGCTTTAGTGTATTATGAGCCTAATAAAACGGAGGCGAAGTCCAATTTTCCTCATTATTTGCTGTATTTGGATTCGTTAGGAAATATGCTACTTCGAAAAGGAAATGGTTTTTTTAGATTTGATTATAAAAATGGTCAGTATATCGAAGGTGAATTAGTTAATGATAAGCGAGAAGGGATTTGGATTGGTTGGGATCATTCAAAATATGAGGAGTTTTACAAAGAAGATATATTGATAAATGGGAAGCGCTATTTGCCCGATGGTAAAATAAATACATACTCTGCCAAGACTATGGAGCAACAGCCTAAATATCATGGCGATTTAATGGCCGATGTTGAATTGGTTATGCGTAGAGTTCAGTTCCCTTTAGAATTTTTTGAAAAATATAAAAAGAAAACCATACTTGTCAGTTTCGTCGTTACTAAGTCTGGTGCTACTGAAGATTATGAAGTTGAGGGAGATTATGAACTAAGTATCAAAAGGATGATGATTGAGGCAATGCAAAGATTAGGTAAATGGACTCCTGCTTACCTAAAAGGAGTACCAGTACGAGTACGTTATACAGTTCCAGTGAGATTTAATTTTGAATTAATCATGCATTAAATTTACTCTCAGTAAATTTTTTGTTTTGTTGTAAGTGATTGTCTTTGTGTTTGTTTCTAAATTACATAAAATTAGTATTTCCATCATTGGCTGATTGGTTTAGGTTATTGAGATAGTTTTATGGATAATCAGTCCAAATTGTCTTTTGTTACGTTTAAAAGTGAAAATAATGAACTGTTTATCAGTTGTTTGTGATTTATTGTGAAATAAATGTTATCACAAAGTTATGCTTGCATTGCAAAAGTTAAAAAAAGTTATAAATTTGTATTTAACATTTTTTAACAGCTGACATTGCTGATTTAAAAGATGTATGACTAACTAACATAGCTTATAATAATTATTGAGAAGTAAACAATTCGCTAGCCAAGGTGCTTTATTGCCAAGAATTTAAATAAACATACTTAATTAAACATAAACATATGAAACACAAACTACTCAGTTTTTTATTGGGTGGTGCTATCCTCACTTCGGTAGCATTCGCCCAAGAAAAGAAGGTTAGTGGACGAGTGACAGGTACAAATGGCGAGGGGTTGCCAGGCGTTACTATTGTTATTCAAGGTACTAACCAAGCCACACAAACCGACGCAAACGGTAACTATTCCATTAATGTTCCTACGGGAAAAATTTTAGTCTTTCGTTCTGTAGGCTATTCAGACAAAACAATCACGGTTGCACAAGGTTCCAGTTTGTATAATATACAACTTAGTGACAATGAGTCGGTTTTGGATGAAGTCGTTGTAACTGGTGCGGGGTTAACTGCTAGTCGTCGTTCAGTTGGGGTTGCACAGACTACAATTAAGGCTGAAGACTTAATGCAGGCAAAGCCGTCCAATGTCGTTACGGGGTTAACAGGTAAAGTTGCAGGTTTATTGGTACAAGGTGTTACTTCTGGAGTTAATCCTAATTTTAGGGTTATGCTTCGCGGTATGCGCTCATTGACAGGAAACAACGAGGCCCTCATCGTTGTTGATAACGTTATCGTCCCTTCATCGATCTTGGGTAACTTAAATCCGGATGATATCGAGGATGTTACTGTTCTAAACGGTGCCAATGCTGCAGCATTGTATGGTTCTCAAGCGGCCAACGGAGCCTTGATCGTAACAACTAAAAAGGGTAAAGGTAGTTTGGGCTTCCAAATAGATCTTGAGAATACGACTACATTCGAATCTGTGAACTTTCTTCCAAAGATGCAAAAGCAATTTGGATCGGGAGCTGACAATGATTTGCAGATCTATAATCCGCATGAAAATCAGCAATATGGTCCAATTTATGACGGCATAATTCGACCAATTGGGGATCCATTACAAGATGGTAGCATCCAAAGTATTCCGTATAGCTATGCAGGTAAAAAAGGAAAAGACGGTTTTTGGGATACAGGTGTAACCAATATGACTAACTTGTCGATATCTTCACAGAGTGAAAATAGTTCGTTGCGTTTGTCAGGCCAATATTTGACTTCAACGGGTACAATTCCAGGTGATAAATACAATAGAGCCTCGGCACGGCTTTCTGGAACGCGTAGATTGGTGGAAGGACTTGATTTGACCTACTCGACATATTACGCTCAAAATCGGTACAACACGACCTCTGCTGCTGCAAATATTTATGAGCGTGTTTTAAATACGCCTGGCCAAATTCCATTAACCGATTATAAAGATTGGCAAAATAATCCATTTGCTTCCCCTGATGGTTATTTCAATGCCTATTATAATAATCCTTATTTTATGGCAGATAATTATCGTAGCCGGACTAGAAATGATTATTTTATTGGTAACTTGGAATTAAGATATAAACCAATTGAATGGTTTGATGTTTTGGGACGTGTCGGTGTTACTACATCAAATCAATCCTATAAAAATACGACTGGCGTATATACCTTCTCAGATTTTACAAAATCTTGGGCTGGAACGTCTACCTATAAATATCAAAATATATTAGGTGGTGTTACGGACGGATTTAATTATTCTACTCGAATTGTGTCGGATTTTATAGCACACGCTTATAATAAAACTGGGGACTTCAAAATTGACTATACTGCACTTTTTCAATTCATTCAAAACGAATATTCTGGAATGTCTGCGGGTGTATCTGGTTTAGCTGTTCCTGAGATTTATAATTTGGGTAATAGTACCAACAACCCAAGTGCTAATCAAGCGAATTACCTGGCACGTACATTTGGTTTAACGGGTAAAATTGACGTTGGCTATAAGGATTACCTATTCCTGACCGTAACAGGACGTAATGATTGGGTTTCTATTTTGGAGCCAAATAACCGTTCATTCTTCTATCCGTCAGCAGCCTTATCGTTTATCCCAACGGATGCCTTCGAAGGTTTGAAGGATTTTAAAGCTTTAGATTTCTTAAAAGTGAGAGCATCGTGGTCTAAAGTGGGACAAGTGAATTTAGGGTCATCAACAGACTTTGGTGCTTATCGTCTCTTGCCAACTTTTTCTCAAGGAGCAGGTTATCCATATAATGGAATTGGAGGGCATACTGTTGGTAATCAATTAGTACAAGATGGTTTGAAGCCTGAAATGACGCGTTCTTTTGAGGTGGGTTTTGAATCTGCTTGGGCCAAAAGACGCATCAATTGGGACTTTACATACTATGATAACCGTACAACTGATAACGTTGTGCCGACAGGAATTTCTACAGCAACAGGTTATTCGTCTTATCTTGTAAATGCAGGCACAACAACAGGTAAAGGAGTTGAAACTAAATTAAATATAATCCCAATTCGTACAGATAATTGGGAATTAAGTGTAGGTGGAAATTATGCATATTTTAATAATAAAGTTGAATCTATTGCGGAAGGACTTGAAGTTCTACAATTAGGAGCCTATACTAGTGGATCGAGTGCTGGTGCCGGTTCTTACGCGGTAGCTGGAGAAGATTTCCCTGTATTGAGAGGTACCTATTATAAACGTGATGATTTAGGTCGAATTATCGTTGACCCTGTTACTGGATATCCATCATCAGATGGTACACTCAAAATATTAGGTAAAGCAATGCCTACGCACACACTTGGTCTTAATTTAGATTTGACTTGGAAAGATTTATCATTCCATACGCAAGCAGAATACCGTACAGGTAATTATATTTATAACGCTGGTGGTAGTACATTTGATTTCTCGGGCGCAGGCTATAACACCGGAATTTATAACAGAGACCGTTTTGTTATTCCTAATTCTTCATATTGGGATGAGGCATCTCAATCATACGTGGAAAATACAAATATTACAGTACGCGACGGTGGACCTGGATACTGGTCAATTGCGGGGCCTCGTACGGGTATCCAAGAAAATTATATTACTTCTGCGGCTTTCTGGAAAATTCGTGAAATGTCTGTGAGTTATCGTATCCCAAAATCATTTTTGGCAGGTCAAAACGTAATTAAAGGGGCTCGTGTAAGTGTTCAAGGACGTAATTTATTTATCTGGACGCCAAAATCAAATGTTTATACCGATCCAGAATATTCTGATGGAAATGGCTCGTCAAATGGTAATGCAATTGGTTTGACTAATTTGGGTCAAACGCCTCCATCAAGATATGTCGGTTTTTCTGTGAACTTAACTCTCTAATTTGATCTTAAAATGAAAAGAAATAAATTTTTACTATATATGGGTTTGGGATTGAGCTTAGCCTCATGTTCCAAGGCATTGGATATCAATGATAACCCCAATAATCCTACAGAGTCTACTCCTCAACTTGTTTTTCCACAGGCTTTAGTAGCTACAGCACGCCTTGTACCTACATATAATAGCTATGGTACACAATTGGTCGGTTATCGTGCAAACGGTGGTGGAGTTTCTGGTTGGGGGTCAATTATCTCCTATAATTTTACTACGACTGATTTTAATTCCTTGTGGTCAACAAGTTATGATATATTGAATGATCTTCAATATGTTGAAAATACTTCCAAGCCTCAAGGCCAAATGGATTTGTATTATGCCGCTAAATTGTTAAAGGTTTATAATTATGCCAACTTAGTTGATACTTATAACGATATACCATATTCCCAAGCATTAAAAGGAAAAGGGAGTCTCACACCATCTTACGATAAGGCTGTAGATATTTATAAAGATTTAGGCACACAATTGGATAGCGTAGTAGCTTATTTTAAAACAAGCTCCTCTTCTACTTTATTTAAGAATACTGATTTTTTATATAAAGGAGACAATGTAAAATGGGCGCAATTAGGCAATACGTTGAAATTAAAAATGTTATTGCGTGCTAAAGATAAAGTTCAGTTTACGAAAACAACACTAGATGATGTTGGGTTTGTAACAGCTGATGTGATTGTTAATCCTGGATTTACTAAAAATGACGGCAAGCAAAATCCAATGTGGAATGCTTGGGCTTATTCCTATGATGGAGCGGCTGTAGGAGCTGCAAGTCAATATGCGCCAACGCCTTATATTATGACCTTTTATAATGGTACTAAAATATCTGATGCAGCTCGCGCTAATTTAATTTATAAGACAGGGGTGTCTACGCCTGTAAATCAGTTGGGATACCAGCAATCTGATGCTGGTCGTGGTCAAGCGCCAAGCTCTTGGTTTTTAGGTACTTCATCAACATCCTATACCGGAAAAGGAATATTAAAAGGCCCCGCGGCTGGTCAACCAATTTTATTGGCTTCGGAAAGTTACTTCTTACAAGCGGAAGCTGCTTTGAAAGGAATAACTTCTGGTAATGTGGCTACTTTATTTGATGAGGGGATTAAAGCATCGTATAATTATTTAAATAGAAATGAAGCGGATGCAACAACTGTTTCTGCAGCCGATTTAACAGATTATTTAACGACTTATAAAGCAGACAATGTCAATAACTATTTAGTAAATATAGCAAGCGCCACTTCGGATGTACAAAAATTGCAAGCCATAATTACACAGAAATATGTTGCTTTTAATTTTTTGTTTGGACATGAGGCATGGAACGAATATCGTCGTACAGGGTATCCTTCATTGATTAACCCGAATACAAATGCATATTATCCTAATAATATTGCAAACAGAAATAATACATTTGTTTCAATAACTTCTGAAGCTACAGCTACAGATAAGTTGCCTACGCGAGTGATGTATCCGAATACTGAGTTTAACTATAATAGTGCAAATATTCCTTCAATAGATAAATATACATCGAAGATTTTTTGGGCTAGATAAATTTAAAATAACATGAAAAAAATATTAAAATATATTTCTTTTGCACTGGTTTTTACCACTATATTTTCATCTTGTTTGAAAGATGAAGTTTTGATTGGACCAGATGCTCCAGGGGCAATATCAAATATTATCGAATTTAAGAATCCTGGTTTTATTCAATCTAGTACCACTAGTAAGCTACCCTTATATTTATTATCATTTGATATGAATCCAACAGGGCAGTTGGTATTAGAAGTAAATTATGCAGGTTCAAATACTGCCCCGAATGATATTAATGTGAAGGTTAAGCTAGATAATTCATTAATTGACGAATACAATGATGACCAGGAGGATGAGTTTGTTGCACTTCCTACCTCTCAGTATAGTATTTCTTCCTTTGATGTTGTCATAAAAAAGGGAGAGCGAGTTGGTAAATTTGTTATTGACTTAAAGCCTAGTATGTTTACTTTTGATAAAAGCTATGCGCTTGGTTTCTCTATTGAATCTGCTTCCGTTGGAAATATCTCTGGAAACTTTGGTAAAATGGTCGTTGGTATTTCTGGTAAAAACTTCTTCGACGGAACTTATGCCTATACAACTTCTGCAAACACTGCTCTTGTTCCAAACGCAAATAAGACAGTAACACTTGTAACAATTGGCGGAAATAAATGTCAATTGAAACCAGGACTTTTGGGTACATATTCAAATGTTGTAAATTATACAATTGATCAAGCTACAAATAATATTACAGTAGAAATGACGACTTTACTACCAATTGCTACTAAGCCAACCAGTAAATACGATCCAGCGACTAAAACACTTACAGTAAACTGGACTTCAAATGGAGGCGGACGTACTTTTGAAGAGAAATTTGTCTACACTGGACCGAGAGATTAGTTATTAAATAAATAAGTAGAGGAAGAATAAAGCTTTTTCCTCTGCTTTTTACTATTCAATTATTATCTTATGAAACTATCTTTTTTAACTTTATTGATGAGTTTTGGTTTGGCTTTAGTATGTCAGGCCCAGAATAAAGAGGCTGCTCCCAAAGTCGGTTATGATAATTTGGTGAAAGACTTAAGTAAAAATTTAGTGTTGACAACATCCGAAATTGATAAAAATATTTCTGGAGATGTAATCGTTGAATTTCGTGTAAATGAAAAAGGAAAGATAGATTCTGCAGATATTGTTAAAGATCTTGGTGACCAAATTGCACTACGTCTTATTCGTATATTGAAGGTTTCTGGAGAATGGACGCCTGCAGTTAAGGATAATAAAGAAGTAGCTTCTTGGGTTAGATTGCCTTACCACGTTCTTTCATCAAAAGAAATTGCAGATAGCCAAGATCATGTTGCGATTCCAGAGAAAGGAATGAAAGCTTTTAATGAAAACTTTTCCAACACTTTTGAATATCCGAAAGAAGCTTTAAATGCTGGAGTAAAAGGAACGTTTAATTTGCGATTTACAGTAGATACAAAGGGAGTGATTTCCAATGTAGCTTTTGAAAATGATCCGGGTTATAAGGTTTTGGAAAACGCAAAGAGAGCACTTTTGAGATCAGGGAAATGGATTCCAGCAAAAGAAAAAGGTATATACGTCGTATCAGAGGTAGTTTATCCCTTATCGCTTGATTTCAAATCTTTCAAAGGGCATATGTAGAAATACTAATGGCGTAAAACAAAAAACCACTTTAGGTCAAGTTATATCCTAAGGTGGTTTTTTATGTAGTTTCCTGCCCAAACTGAAGCACATATTCATTATTATCGTAAATAGCAAACTCACGCATGCCCCATTCGAAAGTTGCTATTTCATAACATATTTTGACATTATCTTTCAAACTTTCCCATAAATTATCAACATCAGCTATGTTAAAATAAAGGGACCCGGTAAATTGTGCTGTTTCAAAAGCAATGCTTTCAACAGGATGCGAAAACATGATTTCGATGGTTCCACTTCGCAGTAGAGCCCAGCTCAATGCTTCGTTTTTTTCAACACATGTAAACCCGAGCTTTTCAGTATAGAACTGAATAGTTTGATCTAAGCTTTTTGTATATAGTATTGGATTTAAGCTTTTGTAGTTCATCTTTTTTTTTGCATTTGATTGGTTCGAACTATTGTTTTGTCTTTTTGATAGCAGTTACGTGTGTTTTTTTATTATTATCGATTGTAAGGATAGTTTTATGATGAAAAATACAAAATATTACAGTATTTATTGTTACTTCGTAAAAAAAATAGTTACTTTTTTAGATTAAGGTGTGTTGTTTGTGTAATTGTTTGGTATTTAGTGTTTTTGTGTGTTATTTTTTGTGTGAAATACTATGATTTATATCGTTTGTTTTCCAGTTTTTTAATTCTATTTCTAACTTCTTGTTGCATCTTTAAAAGATTGTTTTATCTTTGCTTTTAACAAAACCTTAACATTTCATGTTTGGTTTTGCACACTAACTGTATTAGTCTAATAGACTCATCATTTTTAGAAAAACATATATTAAAAGATCCTTTTGGCGCTTTTATCTTTTTTAGTTAGATAAACTACTTACTATTAAACAAACATAAACATATGAAACACAAACTACTCAGTTTTTTCGTGGGGAGTATGATCCTTTCTTCTGTTGCTTTTGCGCAAGAGAAGAAAGTAAGCGGTCGTGTAACTGGAGCTGATGGTAAACCATTAGTCGGTGTGACAATTGCTGTTCAAGGATCAAACATTGCTACTCAAACAGACGCAAATGGAAAATATTCTTTATCAGTTCCTGTTGGTAAAGTAATGGTTTTCAGGTATGTCGGTCATTCTGATAAGACTATAATCGTTAAAGATGGACAGTCATTATTCAACGTGTCACTAGAGGATCAGAATACAGCATTAGATGAGGTTGTCGTAGTCGCTTATGGTACTGCCAAAAAAGAATCTGTGACTGGATCCGTAACCTCCGTCTCTGCTAAAGATATCGAAAAGAGACCAGTTACCAATGCATTTGCAGCTTTAGAGGGATCTGCTGCTGGTATTCAACTGAACAATACCTCTGGTATGCCAGGCGCAGAACCTAGTATACGGATACGTGGATTTTCATCATTGAATGGATCTAATAACCCGCTTTATGTCGTGGACGGTGTACCTTTTGGTGGTAATATTTCCGATATCAACCCCAATGATGTGGAAAGTATTTCAGTGTTAAAAGATGCTTCATCATCTGCACTTTATGGAAGTCGTGCTAGTAATGGGGTAATTATTATTACCACCAAGAAGGGTAAGGCTGGCCGTTCTCAGGTTAATATCTCAACAGACCAAGGTTTCTACTCGAGAGGTATTGCGGAATACGATCGCGTGAATGACAGACAATTTATGGAAGCCATGTGGCAGGGATATAGAAATAGTTTACTAACTAACAATTCGACATCCTATCCAACAGTTCAATCTGCAAATGATGAAGCAACCAAATCTTTGGTGAGCAATTACTTGAAATTAAACATCTATGATAAAGCTGATGATAAACTATTTGATTCCAATGGAAAGCTTGTCTCTGATGCCCAAATAAAAAGTGGATATGCAGACGATTTGGATTGGTTTAAAGAAGTAGATCGCGTCGGACATCGTCAAAATTATAACATTGATGGAACTACCGCTACAGATAAAGCAAAGGTTTTTTATTCGACAGGATACCTAGACGAGAAAGGATATATTAAAAATTCGGGTTTAAAAAGATTTACTGGACGATTAAATGCCGAACTTCAAGCTAAAGATTGGTTCAAATATGGCTTTAACTTAGCAGGTTCACATCAGATCTCAAATCAAATTAGCGGTTCTACTGACGATGCAGGTTCATTTGTTAATCCGTATAACTATGCAAGATCGATAGCACCAATCTATCCAATTCATTTGCATAACGCAGATGGATCTTATGCATTGGACGAGGCCGGAAAAATACAGTATGATAACGGTGAATCTACAAGATTGCAATATGTCGGTAGACATACCATTTGGGAAAATGAATTAAACAGAGACCAAACGATTCGTAATACAGTAAATGGTAGAGGCTTTCTTGAATTCAAGTTTCTGAAAGATTTTACACTGACTTTAAACGGTGATTTAAATCTTCGCAATTCAGAACGTCGTACGTATAATAACGCAATAATAGGGGATGGTGCCGGTCAGGGTAGAGCGGCTAGGAATATTTATCGTTACAAAAACTATACAGTTCAGCAATTATTGACTTGGAACAAAGATTTTGGCTTACACCATCTGGATATATTGGCAGGACATGAGAATTATTCTGACAACTGGAGTTATCTATATGGCTATAAAACAGATGAAATTTTTGAAGGCCAAACGGATATGGTAAATTTTACCAAAATCACGTCGCTGTATGACTATCAAGAAGATTATCGTGTAGAAAGTTTCTTGTCTCGCGCTCGTTATAATTACGCGGGTAAATATTTTGCGGAGGCGTCGTTTAGAAGAGATGGCTCATCTCGATTCAGCCCAGACAATCGTTGGGGTAACTTTTGGTCATTAGGCGGTAGCTGGAGCGTATCTAAAGAGGATTTCTTTAAAGATATGCTGAATACTGTTAATGATTTGAAGGTTCGAGCATCTTACGGTGAAGTAGGTAATGATGAAAGTGCAAGTAAGTATTCTTATTTATCCTTATATGAGTTAAGCCAGAATGCGAATGCAGGTGCGGTATTTAAAAACCAAAACCCTTCACCTGACTTAATTTGGGAAACCTCTAGTTCGTTCTCTGCGGCAGTAGAAGCCCGGTTATTTAAACGAGCAAATTTAAGCTTTGAATACTTTAACAAGCAGTCTCAAAACTTGATTTTTGATTTTAATCTTCCATTGTCTGCTGGAGCAACATCATCTTCGAGTGCAGTTTCAACAGTAACAAGGAATATTGGTTCAATGTCAAATAGGGGCTTCGAGTTAACTTTTGATGTAGACGTGTTAAAGGGTGATGGATGGAGATGGAATGTTGGTGCGAATGCAACTTGGTTGACGAATAAAATATTATCACTACCTGAGGAAAATAGGGAGAACGGAATTGTAACTGGTAATTTCAAATGGGTTGAAGGCGGAAGCCGTTATGACTTCTGGTTGTTTAAGTATGCGGGTGTAGATCAGATGACTGGTCGTTCACTTTACCTGGCAGACACAGAGCGTTTTAATGTGAATGGTTCTGCACCAGGAAAAGCAGAGATCCCTACAGCGGAACTTGTTGAAATTAATGGAAAATACTATGTAACAAATGCTTCAAGCTATGGTCTAAGGGGCTGGTCCGGATCGGTTATTCCTAAAATGAATGGAAGTTTCAATACTAGCTTTGAGTATAAAAACTTCAGCTTCTCAGCGTTATTCACTTACGCTATCGGTGGTAAAATATACGATTCTTCCTATGCTAGTTTAATGGCCATGTCCGGTACGCCAAGTGCGCTGCACACGGATATCATGAAATCGTGGAACGGTATTCCAGATGGAATGACAGCCTCCTCGGCGGACAGGTTGGATGTAAATGGTATCCCTTCTATCAACTTTTCTCAAAGTAGTATGAATAATTATGCTACTAGTGACCGTTTCTTAACTGATGGATCATATTTGGTTATCAAGAATATTGCGGTAGGTTATAGTCTGCCAAAAACATTGATTAGTAAAATAGATTTGTCTTCCGTGAGAGTTGTTGCTGGAATTGAAAACTTGTCTACAATGACAAAACGTAAAGGAATGAACCCGCAACAGCAATGGAATGGTACCAGCACAAATGCTTGGGTTACTCCACGTACAATTTCTTTTGGTGTAAAAATTGGATTATAAGAAATCAAACAATGAAAAATAATAAATATATAAAAGTATTGTTAGCAGGAATGATTCTTGTTTCTTCTTGCAAAAAAGACTATCTAAATACAAGTCCTACAGATTCCGTTGAGCTTTCTAAAGTATTTGAGACGACAAAAAATGCTGAAGTAGCCGTTAACGGTTTGGCAAAAATGATGACCCAACAGTATTTAGGTAGCCAAGGCTTTAATGGAGAGGGGACAATCAAAATGTACTATGGGAACTATCCTGGAAACAATTTTTTTGTCAACTTAAGTGGCTGGGCAGACATTATTAATGCAAATTATAATCAAAACTTAACAAGTATTTACCTGTATTATCCTTGGTTTTATTACTACAAGATCATTGGTAACGCAAATCAAATTGTCGAAAATATTGATGCTGCGGATGGAAACTTAGCCGACAAACAATTTATAAAAGCGCAAGCATTGACTTACCGTGCTTACAGTTACATGATGTTAGCTCAGATCTATGGCAATAGATGGAGTGATTCCAATAATGGACAGACAAGTGGATTGGTGTTAAGAAAAGATGTGTCAACAGGAGACATGCCTTTATCTACCTTGGGCCAGACTTATGATTTGATCTACACGGATTTGAATGATGCCATTTCATTGTATGAATCTTCAAAATTAGTCCGTAATGCAAGCAAAAATTACGAAGTGGACAAAGATGTTGCTTATGCGGTTTACGCTCGTGCAGCTTTGAACAAGCAGGATTATGTCAATGCTGAGAAATATGCTGTTTTGGCTCGGGCTAATTATGAACTGATGAATAATACGGAGTATAAAAGTGGCTTTGCAAATCCAAATAGAGAGTGGATTTGGAGTAGCTACGGTGCGTCTGATGAAACGTTATACTTCTATTCATTTCAATCGTATATTGCTTATAACTCGTCGGCAAGTGCTGTTAGAACGACGCCTAAATGTATCAGTAGAGAATTGTTCGATAAAATTCCTTCAACAGATATTAGAAGAGATCTTTTCTTAGATCCAAAAGACGAAGCGTACACAACAGCTACAGGATTGGCCGGAGCGACGATGAAGGCTAGGGCTTTTGCTACATTTCCAGATTTACAGTCTAATGCAGTGCCTTACGCTTACATGAACTTTAAGTTCAAAGCGAATGATCTACCGGGTGTCGGAAATTTAAATCACTTTAGGGCTTCCGAGATGTATCTTATTGAAGCTGAAGCTAAATTTTTCCAAAATAAAGCAGCAAGTGAAGTTCAAGGTGTTCTTAACGCATTAAACGCAACTTCAGGAAGAGATGTGAATTACGTTTGTACAAAAACAGGGACAGATCTACTTAATGAAATTAAACTTTATCGCGCGGTTGAACTATGGGGCGAAGGATTCGATTGGTTTGATATGAAACGTTGGGGAGATACTATTGTGAGAAGAAATAACGCAAACGGGGGTAATTTCCTTACATCTTTAGCTGTTACAATTAATCCACAAGATAAAAATAAGTGGACTTGGTCTATCCCTCTTCGCGAAAGCGATTATAATAAGGGATTGGAATAATTCAACGTATAAATCAATAGGATTAAAAGGCCGGTACAATTTGTATCGGCCTTTTTATTTTAAGGATACCTCTACATTGCGAGAGTCACCATTGTATTGACCTATCTCTTACGAGATATATTACTAAATCGTTAATTTTATGTATATAAATTAATAGACTAACAATTTATTAATATTAACTTAATATTGAGAATCTATTTTTACGCCGTTGAAAGATGATGGAATAGAAGATGGGAAAATGATTCTACTCGTATCATATCATCACAAGCGAAAAAGATAATTTATTTAAAATTCTCATGAAAAAAGCACTTTTACTCTTAGCCCTGATAGGTCCTGTCGTAGCGCTTGCGCAAAATAATAATGCGCCCTCCAGCTATGATCCACATGATATCAAGATTACGGGGTACCTTCAGACACAGTTTCAGAAAGCGCAATCTCCCGGAATTACTTCCTTTTCGGGTGGTGATTTTTCAAAGAATTCGGATAACAGATTTATGATCCGCAGAGGGCGTCTTAAAATTGACCGCGTGGATACGTACTCCAGTATTGTCTTTCAATTGGACGCTACTCAAGACGGTGTACAACTGATGGACGCTTTTATTCAATTGCGTCACCCAAGCCAAAAAGGCCTAAGTTTAACGGCGGGTCTTTTCAATAGACCTTTTGGATACTCTATTGTCTACTCATCCGGCTATCGTGATTTTCCGGAACGGGCACGTGTATTCCAGACTCTGATGCCGAGGGAGCGTGATCTTGGAGGGATGGTAAGCTATCACCCTGGCGGTAAAGCTAAATTCTTAAACTTAGATTTAGCCTTGGTTAATGGTAGTGGCCATTCGGCTAAAGATTATGATTCCAAAAAAGATCTGATCGGTAATCTTGCTTTTAAATTTGATAGCCTAGCGGATAAAAAACTTCATTTGGGATTTGGTGGCTCATTCTATAAAGGTTCGGTTCGTAATGATACGAAAACTTATTATACGCCCAATAGCAATGGTTATACAGCACATACCAGCGACGAGAATGAAGGCCGGGCGATCGGTCGGAATTATTATGGCGCCAATTTACAGTTGGAATTTGATAGTAGCTTGGGAAAGTCCAGCTTTAAAACAGAATATGTTGCTGGTGATCAGCCAGGGGTAGCGGGTGGTGCCGATATCAAAGGGCCTTACGCAAGCAGAAGTTTTACGACCCAACCGACAACAGACCTTTATCAACGAAAATTTAACGGATATTATCTTTGGTTTACGCAAGAGATTGCTAAGACCGGTATAACTGCGCTGTTAGCGTATGACGTCTATGATCCAAATACTAAAGCAAGTGGCATGACAATCGGCATGCCCGATAATTTTACAGCCGACGGAGATGTTAAGTTTAGTACGCTGGGCTATGGTCTTGCATATCAGATTAACAATAGGATAAAATTGACCGTATATAATGAGCATGTAACAAACGAAACCACAAGTTTACCAAACTTTTCGGCTGATCTGAAAGATAATGTCTTCACTACAAGGCTGCTTTATCGTTGGTAAAACGGCTCAGGCTACAATTTTATCGCAATGATCGAAGTTGATCGAAAGGATTCGTATTCGTGTGACTAATGCATTAGGGGGTGCGATTTGATTTAGATGCTGCGAGGGGACTAGATATTTTTCCGAATCCGGCTCAGGGATGATGCGGTAATCCCTAAATAGGATGCTAACATGGCTAATGGAACACGATTTGCCAAACCAGGGTAAAGCTTCAAGAATAGTAGATAGCGTTCTTTGGCATCGAGATTCATCATGGTATTTGCCGTTTTTAGCTTACTTTCCACTACAAAACCATAAAGTTTGGCCATTAACAATGGCCAAACTTTAATTTCCTTTTCAAGGAGCGTAAAATTGTCAAAATCAAGGCTCCAGATCTCGGTATCTGTGAGGGATTCTATATAGTCATTGGAAGGTGTTCGATCCAAGAAGCTCTGAAGATCCCCAATAAAACGACCTTCATAGATAAAATAACGCGTAAAATCGTCACCTTTACTATTGTAATAGAGCGAACGGAATACCCCCGATTCCACAAAAGCAATGCTATTGTTTACTTTACCGCAAGCGACAAAATAGCTTGACTTTGGAATACTTTTTTTTTTCGAATGCCTGTCGAATTAAGTTCTCTTCTCGCAAATCGAGCTGTCCAAATTTTCGGATGTATTCCAGTAATTGCTCCATGTTACCTTTATATTACTTTGCTAAGTTAATCAATTCTTCACGTTGAGGTCCTGTTGAAAGATACTTTATGGGAACTTGTAACTCTTCTTCTAAAAATGAGATAAATGCACCCAAGGTTTCTGGAAGTAAGTTTGCCTGCTTGATATTAGAGAAATCGGTATTCCAACCTTTTAAAGATTTCCAGATCGGTTTAATTTCTTGTTCAGCGGATTGGGGAAATGCTAAGGAAATTTTTTGTTCATCTATTTCATAATGTGTACAGACGGGAATCTCAGCCATTTCGTTTAAGATGTCGGCTTTCGTAAGAACAAGCTGAGTGACTCCATTTAACATGATGGCATATTTTAATGCTGGAAGATCCAGCCAGCCGACACGACGGGGACGCTTGGTATTGGAACCGAATTCAGCTCCTTTTTCCCGTAAATCATTGGCAGCTTGTCCTGTGATCTCGGTTGGGAAAATGCCATTACCCACACGGGTGCAATAGGCTTTTGTAACGCCATAAATTTTGTCCACCAGTTTAGGCGACACGCCCAAGCTTACACAGGCTGCGGAGGCAATCGTATTTGATGAGGTCACATAGGGATAACTTCCATGGTCGATGTCAAGTAGGGTTGCCTGCGCACCTTCCGCCAATACCTTCTTGCCATCTCGGATTGCCTTGTTCAGAAAGATTTCAGTATCTATAATTGACACTTGCTTTAACGAAGTGCATCCTTGAATAAAATCGTGGTAGAGCTCATCGAATGCAGGCATTTCTTGTCCGAGAAGCTGTAGTTCATTGTATTGACGATTTAAAATTTGATATACGTCCGTATTAAAACTATCCGAGTGAATATCACCAACACGAAGGTTCTGTCTTAGGATTTTATTGGAATAGCTTGGCGCAATTCCATTTTTGGTCGTTCCTATTGTACGGTACAATGGGGACTGTTCCATATAGATATCCCAATAGCGATGGGTCGGTAAAACGAGATGCGCTTTTTGGGATATCAAAATCCTATTGAAGAGATCTTGATCTGGCATAATGTGTGCTAGTTCTTCGATTTCCGCTTTGAATGCTAATGGGTCAACCACCACACCGGTGCCAATAATGTTTTTGACATGCGACGAAAAGATGCCCGATGGAAGTAGTTTAAGCGTAACTTTGTTACCTTGATAATAAATACTATGTCCGGCATTCGCGCCGCCATTAAATCGAGCGATAATGTCATAGTCGCTTCCGATCAGATCAATGAATTTTCCTTTACCTTCGTCTCCCCATTGGAGCCCAATTAGAATGTCCATATTGCGTTTGTCTTGAATTTATGGTCAAAGCTAGGGCTTGCAAAGCGGAGGACAATTGCCATTTGGCAAAAAGTGCTCCTCATTATCATTTGGCCAGCAGCATTACTGAATTTGAATTGCGCTTAAGCTTGTTTGTGTCCCAACTGTTGTATTTTTTGTAGCCATTTATTTCGTTTAATAGGATCGGAAGTTTTGATAATTCCGATATAGGTGACTTTAACCGGCGATATTCCACAAAATTGAAGGATGGATCTTTTTAGTTGATTAACACTTGGTCTGCCGTAAACTAATGCATAATACCAACTTGGTTGATCGAGGGTTGTAATAATTCGGGCAGATTTTCCTTTTAGCAATTTGTCCCAAAAAAGAGAATTTTCGCGGTATTGAAAGGCCCGTCCAGGTAAAAATAATCTATCGATAAAGCCCTTCATCAAGGCAGGAAGACCGCCCCACCAAACGGGATGTATCCAGACCAAATGATCGGCCCATAAGATGTCCTCCCAGGCAAGAAGTAGGTCCTGCTCAAGTTCTGTCCGTTTACGATAACCAAATTCAAGGTTTGGATTGAAGTCCAGGTCAATAATATGGATTGTTCGTACTGTAGCTCCGGACGCTACCGCAGCTTCTTGATAAGCATTTGCAATGCCAAAATTGAAGGATTCCCGATTCGGGTGACCATTGATAATCAGTATTTTTTTCTGCATGATGTCGTATTACATCACAAAAGTAGCGATAGAACCACCGTCTTTATAGGACAAATGTCTAAAAAGAAATTTCGCTGCGAATACGACTTAAATGACGTTGTGTAATGCCCAAATAGGATGCAAGATATTGTAAAGGAAGTTGTTGGATAAACTCAGGATGATCTTTGAGTAAATTGGCATAACGTTGTGATGCGGTTTCTTTTTGCAATTGAAAGACGCGCTTTTCAAGCTCAAGATATTGTTCCTCGGCAATCATTTTAAGGTACTTTGTCCATTTTAGGCTATTTATAGCGAGTGTATCAATGGTGTTTTTTTTGATCGTCCATAGTTCGGCAGGGGTGATGGCCTGCATGGTCTCCGTACTCGGCCCGCCTGTAATAAAGGAGGAGTAGGCCGCTATCCAAGTATTGGGAAAGCGGAAACAATAGGTAATATCTTCCTTGTTTGCACTGCTATAATAAGAACGGAAGATCCCTGATTGTATAAAAGCAACCTCATGACAAGGTTGATTCTCTTTAACAAAAAAGTCGTTTTTGTTCAGCTTTCTGTATTCAAAAAGCTGAACAATTTGATTGATCTCTTCTTCCTCGAACAGATGCAAAGACCGAAAATATGCTGCTATCATGAAGTCCAAACTTAGAAAAATTGCGGTGTTCATGCAAAATAAATTCGATGTGATTCAATCGACGCTATGTTTAGTTTGCCGATTGAGCAATAGGTAGATTTTTAATTCGCGTTTTAATTCCCATCGATTAGAATTGCCAATTGCAGGCACATTTGATCGGAACGATTGCTCCATGCATGATTCGTGCCACGCTGGATGACAATATCGCCGGCCTGTAAAAGCGTTTCTTCTGTGTCTGTAATCAAGTAAATCTCCCCTGAAAGAATAACGATGTAATCTAAACTTGCTGTCTGATGCATGAGGGGATGAGAGGTGCCAATCGCTGTTTCTATACCAAGGTCCCGATCAGGTGGGATCTGTACATAGCGGAAGTACGTGCCATTTTTGATGACTTGGGGTATAGCAGTGTTTTCTATGGGATGCTCTTTCTCAAACTTGGCCGGCATTTGACTGGTTTGCCAGATATCGGAAATAACGAGATTGGGATAGTGCTCCGATACATTATCGACCAATGCATCCGCTTCGATAAAGGATTTGCCGGCACGTATGCCTGTCACGATTCGTCTAGGTATAGTTCTCATTGATTTTGTATAATTAATTTATTGCCTTGAGTCTGGTTGTTTTTCAACATTAGATGCCCTTTTTCTATTGTTTCGGGGCTCAGTTTACCAATAAGATAAATAGGGGCGGATTGAATAATTTCTTGCTCAATATTGTGTCTGATCCGATCCAGCCCATTTTTGAAATAGGTATAATTTAGTTTTTGCGCGTGGATAAAGTTGGATATATTGATGATCTGTGCGGCCGAACTAAATAGTTGGTCTCTTGCTGCCGTGGTCGTAAAATGTGTGATGTCGATATAAGTTCCATAGGGTTTTAGTACTGCGGCGGCAACTTCCGAGAGATGCTGACCCACCGCATCGATAGCGACATCAATACCCTGCTGATTACTTCTACGCTTGATTATTTCGGTCAAATTCTCTTTTCGATAATTGATGATGCTGTCTTTTTGCAGTCCTAGTTGGTGTAATTTTTCAATACTGCTTATACTTCCTGCAGTTGCCACGATATTTTTAATGCCGTTAGCCAGGAGTAATTTTAATACAAAAAGACCCACGCCTCCAGACGCGCCGGTTAGGAAAATATGGTCTTGCGGATTAATTGTTGCTCTGTCGAAAACCTGTAATGCGGTGATGCCAGCGGTAGGAAGTGCTGCTGCTTGCTCAAAAGAAATATTTTTTGGTTTAGGGGCAACGAGGCCGGCTGGTAAATGAATGTATGCTGCATAGGTCCCGTTGCTGCCCATGCTACCACAGGCAAAAAACACTTCATCTCCAATTGCATATTCACTTACTTCTGAACCTTTATCTGTAATAATTCCTGCCCCTTCTCTACCAAGTATGGGGGAATATAAATAACGTCGTTCAAATTCATTTTCACGCATTTGGTAGTCTATGGGATTGATTGCGGAAGCTATTATTTTAATTTTCACCTCGTTGGGCTTCAATGGAGGAAGGTCAACGTTGGCATTTATTAAATGATTGTCTTGATCTAATATAACGGCGTTCATAACTCTATCTATTTTAAGGGATGAAAAATCAAATTGAAAATAATTTACACTGCATCCATAGATTTTACATCTTATATAGTTGTTATGACAAATCTACCTTTCCTTTGCTATATATTTGTTGGTAGTTAACAAGTGGTAACTAGTTGTTAGAAATCAATATGGGACAAGTTTTTGACGGAAATCAAATGCGGGAGGCGAGTTGTACAGAAGAATTGCGCGCTATGCGTGACGCGCTGGATATTTTGGGTGGAAAATGGAAATTGATGATATTACGTTATTTGGCTAATCGGGAGTTGCAGGAAATCCATTTCAAAAAAATGGAACGGGAGATTCAGGGAATTTCTGCAAAAGTGTTGACAAAAGAACTTCGAGACCTTGAATTAAACTTGTTAGTCGCCCGCCAGCCAAGTGAAGACCCCGTAAAAGTGTTTTATAAAATTACGGCCTATGGTAAAAGTGTGTTCCCCGTCACCGAATCTTTGGTCAGTTGGGGTTTGGAATACCGAGAGAAAGTGAAACAGGAACTCGCTGTACTAGCGAAATAACAATTTATTCCGATTGACGAATTACCTTTTTGATCAGTGAAATCTGACCAAGGTGATAATAGCTATGTTCGATTACAGCTTCGATATTTCTGAGGTAAGATCCATACTTTTTATCAATAAATGGCTGGTCGAAGAGGTTTTCTTCAAATTGGGCAATGCTGTTGGCAAATGTGGCTGCGTTTTTTAGGAATCGATCTACGAGTGTATCCCAGTCTGCTTTGGATCGGATAGGCGGGATATCAAAGCTATACTTATCGCTGATTTCCAATTTTCCGTGTTTAAATGCCATCAGTAACCCCTCGAGGTAATAATTGATATGATAGGTTAGGGCAGCGATGGAATTCAGATCATTTATTTTGATTATGGCTTGTTTCCAGGTCGTGTTCAATAGTTGTTCCTGATAGTTGGTGTTGGCAATCCAACGTCCATTCAAAAAAACTTCGCGAAGTCTGTCTGCAAGAAATATACGTCTTTCCATTTTGTGTTAAAATTTTCCAATGATTAGTTTTTTCCTGCCTTTTTGCCATTATTTACCCGTTATAGCTATAGGAAGAATTAGTATTGATTTTCTAATTCCAATTTACATACAATTTTCCTATTCTTCATCTTTGGTTAATCTCTTGTTAATAAGACTTTCCTTTTTTTGTATAAAGTCATTGTTACCAAGATATCATGTTTGCACTAACCGGAAAAGATCTAAGAAATATTTGGGACCAATTTGTGGCAGAGGAGTGTGAAGAATCATTTTATACGTTATATAAACATTATTACCACTATCTCTCTTATTTGGGGCTAAAAAAGAAAATGTCGGTACAGCGTGTTCAGGATAGCGTGAATGATGTGTTTCTACATCTATGGGAGAAAAAGTCTAGCAATCGTCAGATACGTAATCATCATAATTATATTATTACGGTTTTCTTTCAAAAACTTTTCCGCAAGGAATCACTGAAGCTGACAGATTTGGATTTTGTGGAAGAAATCCATGATCCGTCAATCCATCACTCTGTTGAAGACCAACATATCCGTGCGGTAACAACAAATACAGTAACACAGTTGGTTGCAGAGCATATGGAGCAATTAGGGACAAAACAACGATTGGTGATTTACCAACGATTTTTTTTGGATCTTTCTTATCAGGAAATCGCTGATGCCAATCAGGTTTCGATCCATACGATCTATAATACCATCTATAAATCACTAGAAAAAATAAAAAATAATCTTTCTAGTGAACAAGAAATCTTCCTTAAAGTTGCCGTAGGGCTACTTTCTTCATTTTTGTTGATTTTTTCTTAAAAACGAGTAGTGAAAAAATGACCCTGTCCACTCTATTGTATAAATTACGATTAGAGTAGTATGAACGAACTTAATTTGCAAGCGTTATTATTGGACGAATCTTTTGTGAACTATTGTAAGGGAACCAATAAAGAGGATATCGAAAAATGGGAAAAATGGTTACAAAAATATCCTGAACATAAAGCGTCCATAGCGGAGTTGCAGGAAACCATTGTGGCAATGGGGCATTATGCGGGCGAACTATCCGTTCAAACGAACTACGAGCGTTTGCAGTCTCAAATAAAAAAGCACGCTAACCAGCGCAGCTTTATAGAAATTGGTACGGCTGTCTGGTTAAAAATTGCGGCGCTCCTAGTCGTTGTTGGCGCTATCTCACTGTTTCTATTTAAACAACAGCTTGCTGAAGAACAGCCAAAAAATGTACAGCATATTGGTGTTCCGGGAAAGGATGATGCCGTATTAACACTAAAAGATGGCTCCGTTGTTTCCTTAGCTGATATAAAGAATGGAAGTGTTGTTGCACTTCAGGGCGGGGTAGAAATTCAAAAGAACAACGCTGGTGAATTGGTGTATAAGGCTGTTGAAAAGGAGCGGATCGCCAGTACAGCAATGAATAAAATTGCGACGAATAAGGGAAATCAATATCAAATTATATTGCCAGATGGATCGAAAGCTTTTCTCAATGCAAATTCAACCCTGACATATCCTTTGAAATTTAGTGAAAACGAACGGCATGTCCATATGACCGGAGAGGTTTATTTTGAAATTACAAAAATTGAGACGGGAATGGGAGGGGGAAAACGAATTCCCTTTTACGTGGAGACAGCAAATCAAAAAATAGAAGTTCTTGGTACGCATTTCAATGTCAACGCATATGATGACGAACCTTATACAACAACAACTTTATTGGAGGGAAGTGTACGCGTTAGTTCGAAAAAAAGAAATGAATCGGTGCTCTTAAAACCAGGGCAGCGGGCCTTGTTAAATGAAGCCCTTCGTGTAGAAAATGTGGATATTTCTCAGGAAGTAGCTTGGATAAATGGTGACTTTGTTTTTAAAGGAGAGGAGTTAGTAAGTCTGCTGCGTAAAGTTTCAAGGTGGTACAACGTGGATGTAATATGTCCTGAACGACTTGAAAAGCTGAAATTTGATGGTATGGTATCGCGTTCTCAACCGCTATCTACCATTATTGATATGTTGCAAACAACAGGAAAAGTAAAATTAACGCTAAATGGAAGGAGGCTTATTGTGATAGATTGACCTATCTAATTTTTACGATAAGCCGGATAAAAAACAACCAAAGGTGCTGGTAACACCTTTGGTCAATGTGTTAAGCTTATCGATCATGTTGCGATTCAATGATCATCAAATAATATTAACAACAACAAATATATGAGTTTTTATCAATGCATGCGTGTTATGAAAATCACCATGGTATTTTTAACTTGTTTGTTGGTGAAAGTCAGTGCGTTTACTTACGGTCAACGTATTACACTTAACAAACAAAATAGTCATATCCCAGCTATATTAAAAGAAATAAGGCAGCAGAGCGGTTATGACTTTTTTTACGATAATGGGCTCTTTAATCGAGCAAAACCCGTTAATGTCAATCTAAACAATGCAACTGTTGAAGAAGCATTGAATATATGTTTTGCAGGACAACCGTTCGGTTATGTTGTGAAAAATAAACTGGTTGTTGTTACGGCGCTTCGGACTGCACTGGAAAAGCCCGCCGATGTATTGCAGCAGCGATTGGCTGGTCGAGTCATTGATCAACAGACAAAAAGGACATTGGCCAGTGTTTCAATCCGTGTTAAAGGGACATCTGGAGGAACGAATTCTGATGCAAATGGAAACTTTTCGCTATCGATTTCTAAAATTCCTACTGTTCTCGTTCTTTCCTATCTGGGCTATCAGACCAAGGAAATTGAAATTAATGATGTGAAGGAAAACCTTGTCATTGGGTTGAACCCTCTTGCTACAGCATTGGAAGAGGTAACCGTTCAGGCAAGGCGTAAAATGAACACTGAAACGGCCGTGCTGGAAGAACGTAAACGCGCTTCTATTGTACAGGATGCTATTTCGGCCGAATTGATTGAGCGTACGGCCAGTATCACGACTACACAGGCATTACAACGCGTTACTGGTGTTACGGTGACTGATGATAAATATGTTGCGATAAGAGGGCTAGGTGATCGATCTGTGATCGGTCAGTTGAACGGCGTAAGATTGGCTTCATCTGATCCCGACCGTAGTGCCATCCCATTGGATCTCGTTCCGGCTTCCTTATTGGATAATATTACCGTTTATAAAACAGTAACACCAGATAAACCTGCCGATGCTGCTTCGGGTATCGTTGAGCTCAAAACGAAATCTGTACCTGAGAAAATGACATTTGAGCTTATCGCTCAAACCGGGCTCAATTCGAACATTGGTTTGGGAGGAAATTACAACAGCTTTTGGAACAGTGAGATGGGATTATTGGGAACAAGAATCAATAAAAAAGACCTTTCCTCGGATTTTCTAAATCTTGCAACGCAATATCCCAATGGATTAAGTTCTATCCAGGATATGATCGCCAATAGCAACTATAGTCCTTCAGGATACCAAGAAGTAAACCGGGTTAATACGATTATGAAAGGGTTTGATCCCGTTATGACGACTCGATACCGCCGTGCGCCCATGAACCAACTTTACTCGGCAACATTCGGTAATAGTTATGATGTTTTTGGAAAACACAAACTGGGACTTGTCGTCGGAGGAAATTATTATAGAAGAACCGCTGATATTTATCAGGGCGAACTGACCCAGTATAGCATCTATCAAGGGGTAGTGACTGGTAACCCTGATATTTTTAGTTTTAGGAATATCCCTAATTATATTACACCGAATAGTCTTTTTATGGGGAAGTATCAAACTTATCGTGAAAATACAGGAACCGAAACACTAAACTATGGTACACTTGTAGGGGTCACCTACCGCTTTAATCCACAGCATGAGGTCAGTATGCAATATTTGGGAAGCTGGGGAGGAGAGTCTATCGCAACAAATTTGAATGGGCGCTATGAGTATTCGGGCTTGCCTGGCGAAGTCAGAAGTACTATTCATTCGCTTAAACAGACTTTCCGTAATCTGAATACCTTTAACCTACAGGGCGAACATAAATTTTTGAAAAATGAGCTCTCGCCTCGTTTAAGTTATAATGTTGCAACGTCAAAGTCCACGCAGAATGACCCGGATTTTAGATTTGCAAGTCTTGTAGACTACAAACCTCGGGGTGGAGGATGGTATCGACGTCCCATTATAGGTGAGCAGGCTCATTTTGATGACTATGTATATGCTGAACATCTCTATGCACTTACATCGGGCTATGTAAACGGATTTGGAAATTATGGCATTATTCAAGCTGAACCTAATGGTCGGAGATGGCGGAATTTGAACGAAGATAATTTTAATGCAAAAGCTGATCTGAGTTTTCCTTTCAGGCTATTGGGTGAAAAGCAGTTGTTTAAAACGGGGTTCAATTATTTATTTAGGGATCGTAAATTTACAGAAAACCAGCTGTTTCTGCCAGGTTCAAATTTTACGGGCAATAAGGCCATTCCTTTGTATGACGTCCAAGGCAATTTAGACCGTTTGGTAAGCAATGAAATTGTAGGTGTTGTATTACCAAAAGCGGGACAGGGTGAAGGTATGATGCCAGTAGGTGGATTTCTATACAATAGCCAAAAATCGCCAAATAACTACAAGGGTTATTTTGAAACCAATGCATTATATGGTATGCTGGATCTCAAGATTGCTGAACGATTCCGCATGGCTGGAGGAGTTCGGTTTGAGATGACAAATATTGGTTCGGCAGTGGATACTGCTAATGTATTTTTAGACCCTGCACTGACCGCAACATCTCCAGATGGTACACGCATTCCACTGGATCCGATTAATCCCAATTCTGTCTATAAAACAAAATATAAACCATTCTATTCTGTCAATGCAACCTATACGTTGAATGACAACATGAATTTTCGTGGGGCCTTCAACACGACCCTGGCTAGACCTGAATTGCGTGAGATTACCAATGTATTTGAATTTGATGCCTTTCAAATGGGCTTAGTGGTTGGTAATCCCAATTTGAAAAACCAATATACCCAAAATGCGGATTTTCGTTGGGAATGGTTTCCTGCTAAAGGAGAGGTTATTGCCGTGTCGGCTTTTGGAAAGCGTATAGAAAATCAATTGGTTAAGGTATTTAATCTAAAAACCCAAGGATTAGCTGCTACTTATCCGGAATTTCCAACCATCCAATTTCAGAATGACGGTAATATTGGTAAGGTATGGGGATTGGAATTTGAAGTTGTCAAGAATTTGGGAACCTTATATGATCCTTTAAAAAACTTGTTTTTGGGTACCAATCTTTTATTGGCACAAAGTGAAATTAAAAAATCTGAGGAGCGTTATGAAGCAAATCGTTCACTGGATAGATATACGCCAAAAAATAGTCCGTTGTTTGAACAGGCTCCTTATTCGATTAATGCTTGGTTAAACTATGATAACGACAAATCAGGGACCGATCTCACAGTGACCTTTAATATGGTTGGGGAACGCTTAGTCCAAATTAATCTGACAGGGGAACCGGATCTGTATACACAGCCCGTGCCTTACCTTGATTTTGTTTTTTCCCAAAAGCTCAATAAACGGATCTTGTTTAAAGGCTATGCCAAAAATATAATGAATCCCGCTATTAAAACTGTTTATGCAAATCCGCAAACCGGAGGAAAGTGGTATGGAAATGAGTATATCAACAGAAGTTATAAGCGTGGGGCAGAAATTATGATCGGTTTTACCTATAACTTATTTTAATCTAATGAAAATCAGTATGTTTAAACGTGTGGGGTGTCGGTTTTTTGGTGTTACAGCGTTATGTTTTTTATCCTTTGTTTCTTGTAAAAAGGAAAAACTGGATGTGATTAATGACAATCGTCCTGTAACTGAAAACCGGCCTAATTCAAATACTAGAATTGTTAATCTATCTGACTTCAATCAGGTTATTGCTAATGGCGACAGCTTGACAAGTTTTGTTGTGTTGCATCCGTTAAATCCGGGGAATCATAAATATCCTGGAACGTCATATTTCCCAACAGACGGACGTTTGACAAAGACATGGACAGTTCCACAAGATCTTTTTGATCAGAAAGAAGAGGCAGACCTTACGTTTGCAGCTCGCTTTTATCAGGGTTTTGGTTTGAACCATGATTTTAAAGTCAAGGTTGACAATAGTTATGAGCAACCTAAGGATTATTTTTTGCTTCCTTCCTTAATCATGAATGGTCAACCTGAAGTTGTTGCATTAACGCGGGCTATGACTAGTCCCAGTAAGCCGGACCATTTTAAGATTCGGATTGTTAACCTAGCTGGAGCGATCAAAAACCCTTCCAATGGCATGGGCGGTGCACAGGAGAATCTCGTTGGTGCAATATCGTTAGCTTATGCTGATGGTACTTTGGTTGATCAAAAAACGAATGATATTTCTGTCGCACGTCGCAATTCAGACTATATTGAACTGCCCTATGGGACCTATCAGTTTAAAATATTGCTAGCAGATGGTAGACCCCTTCCTTCTTTGGGCTCAGGGCGGTTTGAGTATGGGCTCATTGATTTACCGACTTCCACCATTCCAAAAGATTATGCAAAGTCTACTAATTTTGCTTATGCTCCGATTCAGGATTTCCAACCTGGTGGTGTTTATACGATCGTAGTCACCCCGCAGCGATTTAGTTATTTCTCAAATGAAATGAACGAAACAGCTGAGGCCTATCAAAATTCGTTTCAGATTATCACAGACATTGCAGCGCAGGTTAATCAAAGTTACTTGAGGATACAAGGTGTAAATGCATATAAGGATCAATCGATAGGGTTTAGGGTCGATGGAAAGGTTATTGCCAGCGGTATCGGATTTGGAAAAGGAAGCAATTATAGTGTGTTTACCCAGAAGCAATATGATATAGAGGCTATAGATGCAACTGGAAACGTACTGGCGACAATAAAACAGGAATTGCGGAGCAATCAAAATTATACGTTATGGCTCTATCCTGACCTAAATGGAAAGGCTCAGTTGCTTCTCATTTCCAATGATCTGAGTGGTACACTCCCTTTACCGGCTGAAGACGATGGGACATACAGTCGGCTAGCTTTTAAATTCTTCTTCTTTAATCGCTTTTTAAATCTATCGACAAGCAATCCTTATATCACCTTTACACTGCCTAACGGACAGCCTTTCGGGAACAGCGGCAATGTAAATCTGCAACCTGGGATCCCTTCGATTAATATGCCTTATACCAATGTAAATATGATGACGAATCCCTATGCAATAATGGCGTATCGTTCTAAACCAGATGTAATACCGGGTGTCTGGGCCGACGATATTGACGTATTGCAATCGACGGAGTTTATAGCAAATAAATCGCTGTATACAATCATTGGAAGGCCTCTACCAGCATTTGAGCCAGGAATTTATACTGTAGCGTTGATTGGAAAAAGTGGTTCGGGATCGTCCGATAAAGAAAAAGCGCGAATGATCATTATCAAACATAATAAATAATGAAAAAGCAAAATATATCAAATCGTATTTGGCTAGTGGCCATTTTCATACTATCGCTTGCTTCCTGTACGAAAATTGAATATACACAGATTGCCGAGCCGGCTTATCTACGTGTTTTTAATAATGTCAATTACGTACAGACTATGGGTAGCAAGGATGATAAAGTACCCTATTTCTGCATGCTTATCAATCCGAAAATAGGATCTGATGGAAAATTTACAGGAGCTGAAATTATAGGTGATTTCTTGGATAAAAGAGATCCTTATGCTCCCCCATATCCTTCGCACATCGGGAACAGTACAGACCCAAGCAATCCCGAATATCCAGGAAAGGAAAATGTTCTAGTCGGTCCTATTTTAAACGGATTTGACTTAAGTAGCTGGGCTCAGGTACCCTCAGGCGAGATAAGGGTCGTATTTGCGTATCGTCCAAAAAATACGGTACCCTTCTTTGAATTGGAAGATCGTTTGAAAAATGACATTCTGATCGATACGGTGATCAATCTTCAAAGCAAAGAAGTTTATACACTCCATCTTTTGCAAAGGGATTTTATAAAGAAGGATCATGGAATCTTATTGAGACATGAAAATTTCTATAAGCTTCCATTATCAGATTCATTGGTGTACGTAAACTTTTACAATATGAGTGCAAAAGGGTTCTGGGAAGCTGATGCAAGCTTAAAAGATGATGATTATCGGTTGAAAAGCTTCAAAAATGGCGTCAAAGATGAAATGAATGTGTTTTTGTCACTTTATGAAAGTCAGGAAGAGCTTAGCCATTATGCTGCGAAAGTAAATGGTTACCAAGGGCGTTTTTTGACAACCATTAAACGTAATACAAGTTCAAATGAAGTGAATGCATATGCAAGTTTTCCGTTATGGGCGAGTAGTAAATCCAACGGTATCCGCACAGCTATTTGGCAACGATTTGACTTTTTTACACTTGGAATGGATCCCGTCACGAATCCATTTTATGATAGTGATACAAATACAGGTAGCAACTGGGCTGTACTTAATTGTCTCCTGAACGGAAAAGTAGGATTGACCAGTAATGAAAACGGAACACTGCTTCCAAATTTGTTGGTCAATGTACATTCGGGAAAGGATAATCCACGCACTTTCGCAACGGTCAATACGATCGAAATTGTCAATGGTCGCGTCTACCTAACTACCATACAACGAAAATATGCTCCACCTATTTACTAAAATTAGCAGAAATGATTCAATATAATAGCAAAATAGAACAGAAGGTCTCACCGCTTCATGCTATGGGCTGGTTTTCTGCGTGCTTATTTATTTTGTTGCTACAAGGCTGCAAACATGATAATCTCATTGTGCCCCAACCTAATGAAAATATACGACCGGCCGCCGACTTTATTCATAACAATTACGAAATGCGCCTCTTTGATGCGGCGCTGGAGAAAACAGGTCTGAATGTCGAACTAAATGGTAATGGGCCATTTACAGTTCTTGTGCCAAACGATCTCGCTTTTAATGAGATCGGTGTGTTTCGTCCAGCTGACCTTGATCGAATGAATAAGGATAGCTTGCGGAGACTGATTTCTTATCATATTCTCCCAAGGCGTCTTTATGTGAGCGATATTCCGAGCAATTCGGTGGATTTTAGGTATGCAACACTGGAAGGTTCCGAATTGTACGCCTCAATCGGTTCTATATCACCCGGGGCTATTACTCCAACAAATATGCTGTTTTTTAGCGGAGCGAAAGCGGTCCGCAAAGATGTGGTTTTATCCAACGGGGTGTTGCATGTGCTGGATAAGGTAATGAAACCACAATTTGAGAAAAATATTCAGGATTGGCTCAGTGACAAGAAAGACTATACTGTTTTTGTGGCTGGACTGAAGAAATTTGGGCTATGGGAACAGCTGGCTGAAAAAGGCCCATTTACGGTATTTGCACCAACAAATGAGGCACTAGAAAAGAGAGGGGTTACGATGGAATTTTTGGATAGTGCTGTTCCACAGAATTATGTCGCTGAGGTATTGTTTGGTGCCTACATCATGTACGATAAACATTTTTTTATATCGGATTCGCAAGTTTTTACTGTCATTAATTCGAATGGTAATTACAAATACCACTTGAAAGACAAAATACATTATATGGAATATTTTGCCAATGAAGCCTATCCGACCTGGAAACTAAGTTATAATATGAGACTCCGGGACAATGATACTTTCTATTCGATTATACTCGCTGATGTAACGTATGCTGTCGGCGCTAAAATGGACTATTTGTGTAGTAATGGTTTGGTTCATGATTTAGATCAAGGGCTGGTAAGCCCAGATCAAGCGATAAAAAAAGGAAAAGATGAAAAATAAATCAATAAATGCCGTTTGGCATATACTGTTGTTATGTACTACTGCTGTGTTTGTACTGCTATCTTGCCAAAAAACTGAGTTCATGCCGGAGCTTGTGGGGGAGGAAGTCCCTTATAAAAATGAAGCTTCACAAGATGTTACGCAACTATTGACAAAGCATAATGAAGCAAAAGTTTTTTTAGCGGCTTGGCAGAAAAGTAACATTGTAGCACTGATAAAGGCTGCTGGAGTCAATACAAAAGTGACCGTATTGGTCCCAACCGATAATGCGTTGAAGCAAGCAGGAATAACATTAGAGACTATTCAAAAAATGACCACGGAGGAAGTTGCCGACTTCATTCAATTTTATAGTTTTTTAGGAGATCTCAACCAAATTAAACTGGGCAAATATAGTCTCATGGTTCGCTCGATGTTAAAAAATCAAAATTACCGAGTACCTTTTTATGATAATACCGAGCCTGTAGGAAGACGTTACGATATCTATGCTTATCGTCATTATCTCGCTGTGAAAGATGGCGATTTGCTAGTCAATGGTAAGTCTAAAGGAAAATTAGCTTATGAGCCCGCGACAAATGGTGGAGTCTATATGTTGGAAAAAGTGATTGAAAAGCCTACTATGACCATATTGGAGGCGCTAATAGCCGACGGAAGGTTTACTTTTTTTGTGGAATCCCAACGTTTGTCCGAGGAAATGTTTTATGAAAAAATGTTGGATGATATTGAACCTCTATGGGGATATCGTATGAGTAAAGAGGAATTTTTGAGCTATTATCCAGAGGCCAGAGTTCCCTATCAACGAGGCTGGGATATAGATAGGGATCCATTTTACAATGAGATACCTAATATTAACCTGACAGCCACCTTTGCACCAACAGATGATGCCTTTCGAAAAGCAGGGTTCAATAGCGTGGCCGATATTTTGGCTTTTAATGCTAAAAGGGGAGATGTAAGATACGACGACATGTATTTTGAACCACGTGGAGCATTTCCGACAGATACTTTATTCAGTTTTCATCGCAATTGGGGCAGAGTGTTTGCAACTGAGGATCCTGCTTATGGCATAGCGATGTCCAATAATACTATCTTTTATAGTAATGATCTGGATCCTGCCTTGTTAAACGATTACTATGTGAATATAGGGGGGAATAGTCAGGTTCAATACGCTTATAAAATGCCGTTAGCTTTTTCTAAAAATGGAAACCAGATCCAAATGAAAATCAAAGAAGCTGAGCAAGCACCGATCAATATTATTGAGACAGATATCAATACGGTCAATGGGCCGATCCACGTTGTTGATAACCTATTGCTTCCCAAAGGATTTAAACTTAAATAAAAGATGAGACGACATAATTTTAGTTATAGCAAGTGTAGCCTATTTTTGCTGACGATCAATCTATTATTTGCTTGTAAAAAGGAAGAAAACACGACGAATTTTGACAATAATAAGGTCAACTTGGTGGTTGCTGATAATTTTAATTTATCGGTATTTAATGCTGCATTGCGCGTCAGTAATATGGATAAAGAGTTGCAAAAGGGCGAAGGTCCCTATACTTTGCTTGCTCCATCCGACAATGCCTTTGGAAAGGCGGGTTATCCAACTGTCGTGAGCATGTTGTCTGAACGCGCAGCGATAGTTTCTAATATCGCTAATTATCACATACTGGATGGAAAATATGAGCTCAATAAGCTTCCTTTTCTGTTCAATCAAGAATTAAAAACACGTCGCGGTAAGGTCTATGCCACACATTGGGTAAAAGGAACTGATACAGTACTGACACTGAATGGAGCACGTATATTGACACAAAATTTGCCTGCATCTAATGGACTGATTCAAGTGCTCGACCGCGTTATGACTCCGTATGTACATGACAAGATTGTGGATGCTATCAACGCAGATGCGAGTATCAGCATATTTGCTCGTGCGATAAAAAGGACCGGCATTTTATCCGAAAAAACAAATCAGGGAGCCTATACAGTTTTTGCACCAAATAATGCTGCAATGACTCTGCTGGGATTTCAATCCGTGCAGGATGTGGAGCTGGCCAATTTAGACGATCTGAAAAAATTAGTCCACTATCATATTCTCCATGACCGTCGTTTTGTGTACGACTATATCTTGAGTACGGGTAATACAAATATGTCTAAGCAAACCATGCTAGATGGTAACAGTGTAGACATTAAGTTGGTTCCAAATACCAGCTCTCCGGGCTCTTTTAGTGGTATCACACTTCGGGGTTTGGGAAATACAAATGATGTCTTATTACAGAAACAGGATATCCTTACCGGAGATGGGGTACTACATATTGTTGATCAGGGGCTCCGGCTAACACAGTAATGAGAAGATTTATCTAACGAATTAATGAAACATAGCAATGAATAGATATCAATATGACGGTATATGCATAGGAAGATCAACCATGACTTTCTATCCTATAATGTCAATACTAAAGCTAATTTTACTCTTTTTGTTTCTTTTGCCAGCGCTCAATTCTTTTGCGCAGGAAACTTCGGGTACAATTAACGGAAAGGTGCAAAGTAGCAGTGGAACTCTTGTGGAGAAGGCGACCGTTACTGTGATACACACACCAACGGGGACCCGTTATGTGCAATCGACCGATAAAGATGGACGTTTTACTTTAAATAATATTCGTATTGGAGGTCCATATACAGTTGATTTAAGTAGCATTGGATTACAAACAGAACGTAAAGAAAATATATTTGTGCGTTTGGGAGAAACCTTGCAGGTAGATTTTATTATGCAACAGCGTAATGAAACACTTAGTGAGGTCGTTGTGACTGGCCGGAAAGCTGATACAAGGGCAGGGACAGTAGGAACCGGAAATCATTTTAGTGGCGAGCAAGTCAGGAATATGCCTACAGTCAACCGTTCGATTACCGATGTAACTCGGCTTACACCTCAAGGAAGTCGCGATAATAGTTTCGGTGGTACAAACTTTAGGTATAATAATGTCACGATTGACGGTGCCATCAATAATGATGCAATAGGTTTTAGCCCCTCTCTTGGCGGACAAACGGGGACCTCAGGAATGGCGGGGAGCAGTACAAGAACAAACCCCATATCAATAGATGCCATTCAGGATATGCAAGTATATTTGGCTCCCTACGATGTCAAGATCGGAAATTTTACAGGCGGCTCGGTCAATGCTGTCACTCGAAGTGGTACAAACCAAGTTGAAGGTTCGGTCTACGCCTATGGACGGAATGCCGCGTTAACGGGTAAGGACCGTGTGGGAACTTTGGGGAAAATGAATAAAGATTTTTACGATTATCAAACAGGTTTCCGAATAGGGTTTCCTTTAATAAAAGATAAATTATTCTTTTTCAGTAATGAAGAGTTTACCAGGCGTCAAGATCCTACGCAGTTGCGTGTTGGAACTATCGAAACAGCTCATATCCTAGAACAGTATGATGTAGACGCAATAGCCGAAGCCGCTCGTTCTCGCTATGGTGATATTTTTAATATTGGAACCGCAGGTAATTATACAAATTGGTCCCGGTCAACCAAGTTTTTCAATCGTTTAGACTGGAATATAAATGCCAAACATCAGTTGGCAATCCGTAACAATACAATCTTTAGTAAGGCAACTCATATGGATCGGGATCAACAGGATTTTCGGTTCAGTAGTATGGCCTTTGAACAAGAGAACAACCAAACAAGTACCGTTGCGGAATTGAAAAGTAGATTTAGTAATAATCTTTCTTCCAATATTGTGTTGGGATATACACAGGTAAATGATCGACGTGACCCCTTAAGTGATCCTTCCTTACCTCAGGTACAGATACAAGGACGTACACCGGGCACAACAATTTATCTTGGAACTGATCGTGAAGCTAGTATATTTAACATGCGACAAGGTACCTGGGAGATTACGGCCAATCTAAATTGGACAAAAGGTAGGCATAAATTGTTATTTGGAACACATAATGAGCTTTATCGCATTCGGTATGGGTTTGTTAATAGTTGGAATGGTCGGGTTGATTACAATAGTATTGCAGATTTCGTCGCGAACGTTCCGTATCGTGTAAGAGGAAGTTACAACTATAAGGATAATTCACGTTCTTACATTTTGGATCATCCCGCAGCAAACTTCTCTGTTGATATGTATAGTCTCTACATTCAGGATGAAATCCTTATAAATGATCGTTTCCAAATCACACCTGGACTCCGTGCGGATTTGGCAGCATTGCCAACAATGCCGACACGGAGTGATAAAGTCAATGACATGTGGTCTGACCCCACTTTTGGCACAACCTACACCTATACGCCACCGAATCGGTTAAGAAATGAGTTTCTAAATAGGATACAGTTGTCTCCGAGAATTGGCTTTCGATGGGAGGCCATGGACAATAAACAACTGACTGTCCGGGGGGGCGCCGGTTTGTTTACAGGGCGTATACCGTTTGCTTGGTTGGCTTATGCATACTATAATACGGGTAACAGTTACGGTGCTTTCGATCAAAAAGCAGATCAGAAACCATTTGCACCTGGGTCTGACCCTATAAAGCCAAGTCCGAATGGAATAGGTGAGTTTATAGCGCAGAATGGCGCTATCATAAATGATCCAAGTACCGGAAAAACGCAGGTTGATCTGGTCGATAACAATTTTGTGCTGCCACAGGTGTTGCGGTCCAGCTTGGGCATAGATTACAAGGTTGAAAGCTGGAAATTTACGGTTGAAGGTATTTATACAAAGAATATTAAAGATGTTCTATTTCAGCAGCTGAACAACAAGGATAACCCATTATGGTATGGGTATGACGTCAATAAACAACAACCTGTTTATAGCGGTACTGTGGATAATCGTTTCTCGAATGTATATCTTCTGAGTAATACCAATCAAGGTTACCGCTACAGTATAACAGGGACCATTGGAAAAACGATCAAAGAAAAATTGAATGCTACACTGAGCTACACCTATGGAGAATCAAAGGATTTAAGTAATGGCGTACGTAATTCTATGGAAAGTAACTGGCAACTGAATCAGTCACTTGTCCCTAATAATCCAAAGTTAGCTTACAGCAATTTCGATATCCGTCACCGTATCGTTTCGAGTATAAATTACGAACAAACTTGGCGTAATGCAGGACGTACGAATTTTACCTTGTATGTCAGTGCGCAATCTGGAAGTCCATTTACCTATGGTATCGTCAATAACAGCATACAAGGCTTGCCACAGCAAGTAAGTTTGGTTTATATTCCAAGACCGACGGAAGCAATTCATTACTTTAAAGATCTTGCAAATGGTTTTTCTGCTCAGCAGCAAGCAGATGCTTTTAATCGGTTCATCGATGGTGATGATTATCTAAGCTCCCGTAGGGGTGATTTTACAGCGCGTAATATGGGGCGAACACCATGGAATGTACAGGCAGATCTTCGAATTGCACATGATCTCTTTCTTCAGAAGTCAAAGAAACAATTTATAACATTTTCGGTGGATGTTATGAACTTGACTAATCTAATCTCCAAGAAATGGGGTATTCAGTATTTTTCACCCAATACATTTAATTCGACGAGTAGTGTGGGCCTTACCCCATCATTATTTCCGCCGAGGCAAAATGCTGATAGCTGGCCCGTATTTACCTTTAGTGATCCTGGGCAACCTTATAGCATCGATTATTTTAACTCAAGAGCACAAATACAATGTGGGGTGCGATATACATTCTAGTTTGGCCATTTGGGAAAAACCTAAAAGGATAGCGGATATATAGTTACAAGAATTTATTCCAATGAAAAATACAATTAATCTAGTCATCATATCTATATGGATGGCTATTGCGACGATCAGTTGCAGTAAAAAGGAAGAATTGGTCGATAAAATTCCGGCTAAAGTGGATAGTTATTACCCTAATTCTGGTAAAGCTGGCACACTAGTTACGATTGAAGGACAGGGCTTCAGCGGGGCAATTACAGAATTTTCTGCAACAGTTGCAGGGAGTTCGGCAGAGGTGATTAGCGCTACTCCAACATCGGTTGTTTTACGTGTGCCAAAAGGTGACAAAAGTGGAGGAATTGTCTTGAAGTATGGAAGTAATAGTTTTGATGTTGGTACTTATACCTATCAAGATCTTTCAGTCTCAAAAATTTTTCCGACAAATGGTACAGGCGGCACCCAGCTACGGATTGACGGGGAGGGGTTTGGTAGTACAGATAAACCTGCAGAAGTCTATGTTAATGGCAAAAAAGCTTTGGTTGTGAGTGTTACAGATAAAGTAATCGTTGCAGAAATTCCCGAAGATGCTGGGTATGGTGCTGTAGAAGTTCGTGTGGATGGTAAAAAGTCTCAAGGACAGAATTTTACTTATCAGGTCGTCCGCAGTATTAAACCATTAACGGGTGGGGCGGGAACCAAAGTTACCCTAACTGGTGAAGGCTTCGAAAAAGTCAGTTCGGGGAATATCGTTGATTTCAATGGAAAGATCGCGGTCGTATTGGAGTCTAGTCCTGAAAAAATTGTCGTAGTGGCTCCAGCTGGCGTCAGTACAGGACTTCTATCTGTGAATATCAATGAACAGAAAATTTCGGGTCCGAAATTTACGGTTGTAGGCAAGCCTGAAATCGGCGCAGTCTCTCCTTTGAGTGGCCCAAAAGGGGCTGAAATGACAATAAGTGGGCTATTGTTTAGTAAAGAACTTGACGAAAATCAGGTTTTTATAAATGGAAAGCAAGTTGCTGTTTCTTCAAGTAGTGAAAATCAGCTTAAGCTGATCATCCCTGGCGGAACTGGATCCGGAAAGGTAAGGGTTGTAGTCAACGATCAATCCGTGGAAGGACCACAGTTTAAGGATCAGGCGCTTGGTATTCATTCTATAAGTCCAGACAATGGTTTGGCGGGAACAAGTGTAACCCTATTGGGAACCGGATTTAGTACAAATGCTGCCGAAAATAGGGTTTATTTTAATGGTGTTTTGACCCCTGTGACAAGTGCTAGTGAGAATAAGTTGGTTATGGAGGCACCACAGGGTGTTGCAACAGGCGAGGTAAAGGTAATCGTTGGCAGTCAAGATGCTTTAGCACCGCAGCCGTTCCGTCGCGCAGGTGTAATGACATTCGTTGGGGGGCCAGGAAGTACGGTATTCGGCAACAACCTAGCTGGAATGGCGATAGATGCACAGGGAAATTTATATGTCGCAGATCCAGAAAATAAACAAGTTAAAAAGATATCCCCGACTGGAAGTGTATCTATCTTACAAGTAGATGGTACCGATGCTGTGTTTGATTATCCTACAGGCATAGTTGTTGACCCGCAAAATAATATTTATGTCAGTGATCAACGAACGAATCAGATCTTTAAAATTACAGCTGCGGGCAAACGCACTATACATGCAAAAGGATTTTCTCCGGGTTCAATGTGTTTGGATCTGTCAGGGAATTTATATGTCGCAGTAGCTGGTTTTGCGCAGGGTATAAACAAAGTCAACGTGGCTGGAAATTATACTAAGGTACCCGGACCTAGTTGGGTAATGGCCAAGCCCTTTGTGGACAGTCAAGGAGTTTTGTATTATTCGGATCAGAATACAAGCAGCAATAACGGGATCGAGATTGTAAGACCGGGTGATACACGTGGGGAACGTTGGGTTGGAGGTTCGGATGCGGGCTATCAAGATGGGATTGGAACGAACACATATTTCAACGGAATAGGCGGTATAACAGCAGGATTAAATAACAGATTGATTGTTGCCGATAACTACAATTATGCTATTCGGGAGGTCAATATGTCGACACGAGAAGTGACTACTTTGATAAAGGGAACGAATGGATATGTGGATGGGACTTTATCGACAGCACGGTTTGGTCTGATAAAAGATGTGGTAGTAGATAAAGATGGTAATATCTACCTTCTGGATGTTGGTAATAAAGCTATTCGGAAACTGTTTCTGAAATAACAATTGTACATAAATCCCCGATGCAATCGTATTGTTTTTTTAGGAGATCCTCTCTTTGAAAATAATGCGGAGTATGTGTCGGGGATTTTTATGTTAAAATTGAAAGGACACCTTTAACTATTGAGGCAAATAGACAATGATTAAAGTGTATTATTCGCAAGTAAGAAGTCTCCGTAGAAATTGGGGATTTTACTCTCGTAAATTGCATTTGCGACAGCTATTATTGGGTAATCTACTTTAACGATCTCGGCATTAATTTCTTTATCAGATAAGGTTATTATTGCGTAGGTCGCTTTTCTGTCTTTTTCTTTACTACGCCCGACTGAACCACTATTGATAAACAAGACGTCTCCATCCTGTTGAATATAAGAATGGTGTGTATGTCCCATCACCAGAATATCGATTGATCTTTGCTTTAATTGGGTCGATAGAGCATGCTTGGGAGTTGATTCATGGATGTATTCGTCATTGCTTTGGAGACTGGCATGGACAAGAAGTATTTTCCTGAGACTCGTTCCAAGCTTGAAGGTTAGTTCAATGTTGTAGGGTAATGTTGCTAACCACTTTTTATGAGGGACCGATATCTCTTTTTTACTTAGGTTGATGGCGATTTCTCGATTTGAAGTCTCTATTACATCATGGTGTGGTAAAGGGATAATGGCTTCGTCAAAAGCAATTCTCTGGTCATGGTTTCCTAGTAGACATGGAATGTTTTTTTCTTGTATTCTGTCAATGACTTCATTCCCCCAGGGAGCGAAATCAACAAGATCACCTAAGCAGTAGATTTGTGTTAATCCTCTGTTTTTGATATCCGTTAATACCGCATCCAATGCAATTTCATTGGCATGAATATCACTTATTATAGCAAGTTGTATCATATTCTTATGCTACAAACATAATCATTCGGGTAATCAGTCAACGTACAATTTATGAGGTAAGGAAGAAAATGATAATAGCATTATAATTTTTAGGCTAAAAGGGGAGAAATTGGTGAAGAAATACTTTAAAATAAGCACATAGCTAATAGCCTCAGCTATGTGCTTATTTAGGTGGTAGGTTACTAAAGATTCATCCCGCCGGATACCTCAATACGTTGTCCGTTGATCCATCTTGCGTCTTCGGTACAAAGGAAGGCAACGACACCGCCGATATCGTCAGGTACACCAGCACGTCCTAAAGCTGTAACAGCTGCAATATGCGCATTTGTTTCTTTGTTATCCCGCACATGCCCGCCGCCAAAGTCTGTCTCGATTGCACCGGGAGCGACAACGTTTGCTGCAATACCACGGGGACCAAGTTCTTTGGCAAGATACCTCGTCAATACCTCGATTGCTCCTTTCATCGAGCCATAGGCAGATGATCCCGGAAATGCAAAACGCGCAAGACCAGAAGAAATATTGATAATACGTCCATCATCGTTCAAATAGGGAAGAACTTTCTGCGTGAGAAAAAATACCCCTTTATAATGGATATTATAAGCTGTATCGAATTGCTCTTCCGTAGTTTCCATGAAAGGGGCGTATAATGCTGTTCCGGCATTATTGATTAGGAAATCGAAGTTTGGTTGTCCTGTTTCTTGTTTTATATGCTGTGTAACTCGTTCGATGAAGAGATCAAAAGACTGCACATTACCTGCGTCTAATTGGAATGCAGCTGCATGCTGACCTAAAGATTGTATCGTGGCAACCACATGATCTGCTTCCTCCTGATTGCTATTGTAGGTTAGCATGACATCGATTCCTTTTTTTGCGAGGCTAACAGCCATGTTTCTACCTAAACCACGGCTTCCGCCTGTTACCAATGCTATTTTATTTGTAGCCATTTTTGATTTGTTTTAAGATTCAACAACACAAAGGTCCTTTAAAAAGGCGGATTCTCCTTTGCAATAAGCAAATGGATATTTGTAAAATTCAAATTATAACGTTTGAGATCGGAAATTGTTTGGTGCCAAACCTGTCTGTTTTTTGAAAAAATTTGAAAAGTGGGCTATCTCTTCAAAGCCAAGTGAAAATGCGATTTCAGAAATGTTCCAATCGGTTTGTCGTAGCAATATTTTAGCTTCCTGTACGATCCTTGCGGCAATGACATGGCTTGTTGTTTTACCTGTATTTTCTTTTAGGGTTTTATTCAGGTGGTTGACATGTATGGCAAGTCGTTCCGCAAAATCATTAGCTGTCCGTAGTTGTAGACGTTGCATTGGAGATTCAATGGGAAATTGTCTTTCTAGCAATTCTATAAATAGAGATGTGATTCTATTTGAGGCATTAGATGTTGGATTCGTTATACTCTTTGGCTGGAGTTTTTGCCCATAGTGGATAATTTCCAGTACATAATTTCGCATTAGATCATATTTAAAGACGTAATCTGAAGATAGCTCTTTATTCATTTTTAGAAAAATTTCCTCTATTTCAATACGTTGTTCTTCTGATAATTGAAAAATCGGAAGGCCGCCCGGTTGAAAGATAGGGAGATCATCTATGTTAACACCACTTTTATTTCGGGTTAGAAATTCATCGGTGAAAACGCAGAAATAACCCTTTTGATGCTCATCTTTCGGTATCCAATGGTAAGGAACTTTTGGGGTAGCAAATACAAGTGCCGATTCATCAATTTCGATTACTTTGTCGGCATATTCGGCTATGTTTTTCCCTGTGATTAAGCTTATTTTATAGTAGGTACGCTTATTGTAGGGCATGATCGGTTTATCTTTTAATTTAGCTGCAAGTTCCTCAAAGCTGAATACATTAAAATGACCAATCTCTCTTGCGATCTCCTTTGGGATGCTCGCATTGATCTCCTGATAAAACTGTTCAATGGAAGTTGTTTTCATTTAAACCCGATTTGCAATAATCAAATGTACTGGTTTTAGATTACATTCGATACACGCAGTCATGTTTTTGATATTTTGCTATTCTCATTTAAATGTAAATTGCAATATTATATTTTGCACAATATAATTTCTTGTCCTACATTTGTGCAAACAAAACAAATTGAAATATGAAAACGTTATATAACATCGGCGCGACAGCCAAAGGAGGACGAAACGGTCAAGTAAAAAGTGAAAATGGTGTACTGGATTTAGCTGTTCGCATGCCTAAAGGTCTTGGTGGAGCAAATGACGATTATGCTAATCCAGAGATGCTTTTTGCTGCAGGCTATGCTGCGTGTTTTGATAGTGCCTTGAATTTGGTTATTAGGTCAGAAAAAGTAAAAACTGGAGAGACTTCGGTAACTGCACATGTGAGTATTGGACAATTGGATAATGGCGGTTTTGGGTTGGCTGCAGAATTACATGCAAATATTCCGGGAGTGAGTTTGGAAGTCGCCCAGCAATTGATTGAAAAAGCACATCAAGTTTGTCCCTACTCAAATGCAACAAGGGGTAATATAGATGTTAAATTGACGGTATCAACTAACGAATAATAGATGAATAACTTGGCTAATGTGCTGACAGCGCTCGTACTTTTAGAACATGTATACATTGTATGGATGGAAATGTTTGCCTGGGAAACTGCAGGAAAACGTAGTTTTGGCAGGGCTCTTCCTGCTGATCTTTTCAAACCCACTAAAGGGCTTGCCGCAAATCAAGGCTTATACAATGGTTTTTTAGTTGCGGGTTTAGCTTGGTCCTTTTTTATCAATGATCCGGTCTGGAGTGGAAATGTACGCCTGTTTTTTCTAGGCTGTGTCCTCGTGGCTGGGGTTTTTGGTGGAATCACAGCGAGCAAAAAGATATTTTTTGTACAAGGAGTTCCTGCACTTTTGGCAATATTATCCATGATTTTCTTAAAATAATTAAATAATTATATGTCACTACTAGAAGATTTAAAATGGCGTCATGCTGTGAAAGCATACGATCCTACAAAAAAAGTTAGTCAGGAAAATGTAGATAAAATCGTTGAGGCTGCACGCTTTGCACCTACTTCTTCGGGCTTACAGCCATTTAAGATATTGATTGTTGAAAATCAGGCATTGAAAGAAGAATTGGCAAAGGGAGCACTAAATCCAGACTGTATGCGTGAATGTTCACATGTGCTTGTTTTCGCTGCATGGGATCGTTATACGGAAGAACGTATTGATAAAGTTTATGATTTTACAACGGATGAACGAGAACTACCTCGTGGACGTTTTGGTTCCTATACCGAGAAGTTAAAGTCAATTTATCTGAATGAAGCTGCGGAAAGAAATTTTGCGCACACGGCAAGACAGACTTATATAGCCTTAGGTTTGGCTTTGGCTCAGGCAGCTGAACTTCGTGTCGATTCTACCCCTGCAGAAGGCTTCGATAACCATGTGGTGGATACGGTATTGCAATTGGAGAAACATGGATTAAAAAGTGTCTCGTTAATGTATGTTGGTGTCGCAGACAGTTCCCGGGATTGGATCTCAACAATGAAGAAAGTTCGAATACCCAAGGAAGATTTTGTTGTTGAGTACAAATAGTTGATTACTGTTTTTCAATCCCTTAAAAACTCAATATCTTTGTAAGATGGATGATTTATTAAAATTAGACAAACAACTCTGCTTTTCCGTATACGTACTGCATAGGGAAATTATGCAGCGCTATCGCGCGATTCTCGAAGAGATTGATTTGACTTATCCGCAGTATATCACGATGATGGCACTATGGGAAAACGACGGACAAACCGTAAATCAGCTTGGTGGAAAACTATACCTCGACAATGGGACACTCACCCCATTGCTAAAGCGTTTGGAGAGTAAATCGTTGCTTACACGAACACGAAGCAAAGAAGATGAACGTGTGGTTAAAATACAGCTTACAGCACAAGGATTGCAATTAAAGGAAAAGGCGAGCTGTGTTCCCATGCAGATTTTTGAAGCCCTCAAGCTCGACTATGCTGATATGCTTCAGCTTAAAGCTTTGGCAGAAAAAATCGTAAATAATGTTGGAAATAGCTAGTTTTTATACGATATGAAATCAAAAAAGGATTAAATACACCAGCCTGTATTTAGTCCTTTTTTTTGTGATATGGATTGTCTTGAGCGATAAATGTTCGCGTTCCTTTTATTATACATCATATTAGCATATTTCGGATTTTTTGGCAGGACTATAATATGGAGATTCGTGCTATGGAAAATGTCATTCAAAACATAGAAAATCTAAATTGGTCTGCGATTACAGAGGAAATGCATAAACATGGTTATGTGGTCATTCCAAATCTATTAACAGATTTACAATGCGATCTATTAAAAGACGGGTATTACGATTCGAGGCTCTTCCGCAAAACTGTCGTTATGGAGAGATATCGATTCGGAATAGGAGAGTACAAATATTTTGACTACCCACTACCTGAGTTGATTCAAACGATTCGATCTCAACTTTATCCCCATCTGGCCGTCATTGCTAATGCTTGGTTTCGCGCGCTGAAAGTCGATAAGTCGTTTTCGATGAAACATGAAGACCTTTTGACGGATTGCCGCTTGAAAGGACAAGAACAGGCAACAGTATTGATTTTGAAATATAGTCAAGGAGGTTTCAATACCCTACATCAGGACTTATATGGAGAAGTCTATTTTCCGATGCAAGCGGTGTTTATGTTGAACGAGCCACAAATAGATTTTACAGGGGGGGAATTTGTCCTAACGCAACAAATACCTCGAGCGCAGTCAAAGGCTATTGTTTTGAAACCCCAAAAGGGAGATCTCGTCCTATTTGCAACAAATTTTAGGCCTGAGAAAGGACGAATCGGATATTTTAGGGTTAATATGAAACACGGGGTGAGTGAAGTTACGGCAGGTGAACGCCATGCGTTGGGTATTATTTTTCACGACGCCGAGAGATAAAACCCGCACAATGGAATGGCATAAAAATATATCAGATGCTTCATTGCACGCCAAGATTCGAACGGGAGAAATTCGCTTAGGAGGCAATGAAAAACTAAAAATTTATGGATTGCTTTGTTGTATTTCCGGAAAAAGGATGAAGCGGGAGAACAGGGTCTTTTTTGCCACTGAGCAAGAAGCGCTACAGCATCAATATCGTCCTTGTGGGCACTGCTTAAAAGCGAACTATGTTGAATGGAAGGAAAAAAATAGGAGATTTGGTGAAGTGTAGGTCGCATTAAGTTCTCTTATATAGAGCATCTAAGTAAATCGAGTTTGGAAAAAGCATCTTATGTCAATTTCCTTGTGTATTGTTGAATTTTGTGTTTATCTTGAGGCAGGGTTAATTATCGTAGATCAAAAGAAAAATGCGTTTATTTTCGATTGCTGTTTATTTTATTTTTTCGGCTCTGCTGTTAATAAGCTGTGAAGAGCGGAGACAAGATACTAAAGTATTGAGTTATATAGCGCATAGTGAACGTGATAGTGCCCGTTTGGATCTTAATCTTTTTGAGAGCCGTTTTCATGGTCAATTGTTCTTTTATAGACCTGGAGGTGAGGTTGATTCGGGAGATATTCGCGGCAATATCCAAAAAGACACATTGCTTGGGGACTATTATTATACACCATTTGGCTGGGGACAGAAAAAAAGAAGACCCTTTGTTTTATTAAAAAAAGGGTCTCTGTATATTTTAGGTACAGGAACGGAGCAAGTGTATATGGGAATTCCACATTATATACCTTCAACCATCAATTTCCAAGACCCGAAGTTTATCTTTGAGAAAGTTAATCACTAGCCCTAATCATATAAATTGGGCGTCTACAGTATATCTTTTAATCGAATATATTGTAGTAGCATAATGGTTTTACCATCTTTGATTTCACCTGTATCAATCATATGTAGTGCTTCTTTGATATTGATTTCTAGAATCTCAATATGCTCTTCCTCTTCTTCTAAACCACCGCCATCGCCAACTTTCATGTTATTGGTGTATTCTGCTATAAAAAAATGTAGAATTTCAGTTACAGAACCTGGAGACATATAAGCTTCAAAGATCTTTTTTGCCTCCTTGATCTGATAGCCTGTTTCTTCTTCTGTTTCCCTTCGTATACAGTCGTGTGGAGAATCTTGATCAAGTAGACCTGCACAAGCTTCGATAAGCATGCCTGATTCATTTCCGTTGATGTAGGTGGGTATTCGAAATTGTCTTGTTAATATGACTGTTTGAGTACTGGTATTATAGAGTAAAATGACAGCTCCATTGCCACGATCATAAGCTTCTCGGCTTTGTTGCTGTACCGTACCATCGGGTTTGCTGTATTGATAAGTCACTTTTTTTAAAGTGTACCAGTTGTCTGATAGAATTTCAGTTTTTACAATTTTAATATCTTTTATTGCCATTTTTAGCGCGTTAAAGTCAAAAGATAAAAATAAGAATTGCAATCCAAACTAAGCAGGAAAAACTAAGAGAAGCTTTGATGTATGTCGCGATTCTCCATGGTGCTACCCAGCGTAGTCGAAGCGGGATAAAAAGTAGGATAAAACCCATTGATAAACTAACAGGTATAATCCAAAAGAAATCAATTGGTGCAATCCGACTGTGGGGAAGTAGCGTAACAACCAAAGCAGCAACTAGCGTCAAAGACAGGCCCAAATTTGAAATTATTTTTTCTTTCTCAGGACGGTCGTTACTGGAACCTTGGCCAAAGATGAAAAGAGTTGTGTCCATTACAAGGTTAATAAGCTCAGAAATCATTGATAATGGTGTTTTTATGTAAAAATAACAAGTTTTTGTTTCGCAAATGGACTTACTGTTTATTTTTAACGAAGAAGTATTGGAGCAAAATTTAGTTTATGCTAGGTATTGGCGAACCTCAGTCCGTTCTAAATTGCTTTGGATTCAGACCTGTATGTTGTTTGAAAAAATTGGAGAAGTAAGGAGAGTCGACGAAACCAAGTTTGAACGAAATTTCTTTGATAGATAGACCGGTTGCTTTTAACAATCGTTTTGCTTCCAAGATAGTTCGCTGCTGAATGAGCTGGCTTGGAGATACTTCGAGCTTTTGACGACAGATTTTAGTAAGGTGCGGGGTGGATATATTAAGTTCTTTCGCATAAAAAGATACCGACTTCTCATGCCGAAAATGGATATCAATTAACTCCTGTAACTTTAAGAGACGAGGATTGGATTCATTATTTTGTTCATTTTGGACTACCTTTTGTACCTCTTTGCTTAGTATCGATGCGATCACAGCTGTGCGAGAATAGATAATAGCAGGAACACAATTGTGGTCCTCAAGTTCTTTTCTTATCGCATTAAATTCATAATAAAGTAGAGCAAATGTTTCGTTGGAGAGTGAGATAACAGGATTACGTTGATAGTAAGCGAATGAAAAACGGAAATTGGGTGAAAATTTCTCGAAGTATTCTCTATCGACCATCAATTGGAAACCAGTTGTATTGGCTCCTAATTTCCAGCTATGAACTTGCTTCGGAAACAGGATATGGATTTGATGACGATCAATGTGATAATCTTTAAAATCAATCGTATGGACACCTTCTGCTTGGTCAAAAAGTACCAATAAAAAAAAGTGATGTTGATGTGGACGCGCTATATGATGTTCACCACGCAATTCCGAGTATAAATATCCTTGATTACCTGCAAGCTGGTCTTTTCTAAATTCTTGAATATCTATTGTCGGAAATAACTCCATCGAAATGATTTTGAACCTAAATATAGGTGTTTTATTTTAAACCATCTTCCAGTACCTGTTTGTTGGTGGTGAATTCACGATAGCCAAAGGTTCCATCCAGACTTATAACCAATTACAGCACCAAGTTCAATGCTTTTTGAGTAAGAGGTCTTTGGGAATACAGAAGAGCGGTATACATTGGCCGCAGCTGGTGTTTGCGTAATGAATCTGGCGTTATAAAGGAAACCATCGGTTTGCCAGATGGACGTGTTGATTTGTTTCTTTTCAAATCTTCTGTAGATAACTTTAGGATCGCTTTACTTGGTCTAGGAACAATGCCCCATGAAGAAGCGACTATTCCTATTGACGGACAACTATTTGTATCAGCTTTAAATTGCTTGGGGCGGAGTATATTTTAAAGAAAGTATTGCCGGCATCATCAATACGGTAAGTTTCTTGTGACTGATTTTGGTTTTTGAGTTTGATGTGTTGATTTTGAGTTATTTGTGGTCAAATCTATACAAATTATTAGTCACTTCTTCCTTCTATGATTGATGAGCGAAAGCGTAAGTTATTTGAACTGATCTATCAGCGTAAGGGAGCGATTTCAGTTGCCGAACTCTCCGAACAGATTTTTTGGAACAGCAGGCAAATCAATCGTTATTTTAATCAGCAATTTGGACTTTCTTTAAAGTCGTACTGTAATATTTTACGTTTTAGGTCCTCATTGGATCACATTGCAAAAGGGAAACTTTTTCCAGAGGAACATTTTTTCGATCAGACCCATTTTATTAAAGAGATTAAGAAATTTTCGGGAGTAGTTCCCAAAGAGCTGTTAAAAAATAAAAACGACCGATTTATACTATTATCATCGCTTACATCTCAATAGTTTTGTTTTATGAATTTTAAAACAAATAAGATGTTAATACAAAATAAAAAAATAGCCATAATTGGCGGTGGAATTGGCGGCCTTACGTTAGCTCGATTATTACAGTTAAAGGGGGCTGATGTATCCGTTTATGAGCGGGATTTAAATCCTGAAGTTCGTGTACAGGGCTCTACTTTGGATCTTCATGAAGGGACGGGACTTGAAGCGATGAAACGCGCAGGATTAATGGAAGAGTTCTATAAATATCATCGACCGACTGCGAGTAAGCTGCGTATCGTTGATCAGGATCTCATCGTAAAATTTGATGACCATGATGAAGAGCAGTCAGTCGCCGAAAATCGACCGGAAATAGACCGAGCCCCTTTGCGAGATATCTTATTGAATGCCTTGGAACCGCATACCGTTGTTTGGGATAGTCAATTTGTTGCAATGGAAAGATATGGTGAAGGTTGGTTGTTGCATTTTAAATATGCAGTGGATGCATATGCCGATCTGGTGATCGCAGCAGATGGAGCAAATTCAAGAGTACGTCCTTACTTAAGTAATCTAACGCCTATATATTCGGGAATTACATTGGTTGAGGGAAATATCTATGATGCTGAAAAGAATGCTCCTCATCTCTTTAAATTGGCGAACGGTGGTAAAGTGATGGCTTTTGGATCGGAACAATTTATTGGATATGGTACAAAAGGTGACGGTTCAATGATGTTTGTTGCAAGTACAAAGATTCTAGAAGAAGATTATAATAAGGCTAGAATTGATTTTAAGGACAATAAGCAAGTATCGCAATGGCTTAAAGATCATTTCCCTGGATGGACCACGGTTTGGGATGAGTTTTTTGTGAATGACAATGTACAGTTTATACCCCGTCCCCAATATTATTTTGCTCTTGATCAACACTGGGAAACACAGACTAACCTTACAATGATCGGAGATGCAGCTCATCGTATGCCACCATTTGCTGGGGAGGGGGCGAATGTAGCAATGCAGGATGCCTTCGAGTTGGCTGAATGCCTGACAAATGGGAAACATGAATCTTTGCTGGAAGCATTATCTTATTTTGAAAAAGACATGATAAGAAGGGGGGCAGAAGCAACGCAGGATACATTGGAAAATAGTGATCGCATGCATTCGGCTACTGCTTTATCTGCTATGTTGGAATTTTTTAGCCATCCATCGGCGGATTAACAACCTTAAATCACCTTAAGTAGTATAGAGTAACAAAGGGAGTTTCCAGAAAAAGAATATTTATTTTTTCTGGAACTTCACAAGCAGTAAGCTACCGAAAATAAAATAAAGTATCAGAACTAATGTGCTGCCAAGTGCAAAACCATTGCTAAAAAGTTTATCTAACCCGTATTTGTGATGAAACAGACCGATTCCGACTATACATTGGCATAGTGCATAACAAATATTTGCTGTTGCCGTATAACCAAAAAGCCCTAAGAAGCGAACTTTTGTTATTCCAAAAATAAAATGGGGCATCGCGTTTGCGAGCAATACAGCTATACTAAAATCGATAAAGTTCATAATTTTATTGTTTTTTCGTGATTCATAAAAAATGAGACCGCCGGTATTTCAAAAGCAAAACACTTTTCATGCTGAACAATATCAGCTAATGTTTCGCTTCTAAAGAAATCAATTTTTAAAGGTCTTATGTCTTTTGGATCGAACTTTAACGCAATATTCGCCTGTCGGAATAGGCCATTGTCCAGTGGAGTTAAGGCTTGGTCCTGAATAATTATTTTATTCAGGAGTTGATTGATATCTTTCGACAGCTGGAGAAATTGACTTGGAATATTCCAGTGATCACAGGGTTGGCAAACAACCTCCAAGTCTGGTGCATTGCTTCTTCCAGGGATTATTTTGGTGTGAGTTTGAACGCCGATATGGTTATGTTGGAAAGCCAAAGGTTGATGTGTATACATCATGCTACTGAATAAACGACTACCGATGCAATAGATCTGGCTACTCATTACATTTGCGAGAAATAGGACTGTAGGCACTTTAAATTGCTCTTGGGTTTGACTGATGTAAAGTCTCCAATTACTCTGTAGAGGTGACCCATATAAGGATTGTAAATGATATAGTTTTGCAGGGCCGAAATGGCCATGGCGGTAAGTTAGCACTGAAAATAAAACATGGTTACCGACAGGATCGAGGGTAATTCCTGGGGGGACGAATTGTTGAATTCTGGCGAGAGGCACCATCCAGTTTAAATAAACTACATGGCTAATTTCACTTTTCAATTTTATTGCTGAAAAGGGTTTGGTAAGTATAAACTTTGTTTTCCTTAAGAATAGACTATTCAGAAAATTTTCAATGCTTAATGTAAATTTGTTTAGTTTGGCAGCGCGAAATTCTTTTTCTATTAATGACATGATAACAAGCTGAAAATCTATGAATTGCTGTATGGTTCAACTTAATATTTTGCTGGGTAGCTTATATCTATTTTTTATGCCTGCGAGGACTTTCTTGTAGTATTTAGTTTTATTGGTTTCGTCAATAACGACAATTTCAACATCGTTTGCTTGAAGTAATTGCATTTTATCTTTGGAGAGTGCATACCATTTTTTAGTTGTATAATAAAAGAGTTGATTTTCAATAAATGCGCTTCGTCTATAATACTTATTTCTGGCGCGATAGGTTAGCAGCCACCAAAGGTCTATTTCTACAAAATCAAGCGATAGACCTAGAATGTGGATATCCTGTGTGAAAAATAAATCAATCCAGGATTGGAGTTTAGTATCCTTTTTTCGGCTTAATCTTTTAATTAGTGCAGCCTTGTAGACCGTTTGTGAATTATAATTTGTCCCAACAACCACATAATCCCTCATTTTTTGCAATTGCCCACAGTAATGTTCATAACCTAGGTTAATGGAAGATGGATTTAGGCAGTCACCGTGTATATGCCAATAGCTCGTGTTGCCGATTTGGTGTTTACGAAATACACTGTAGGTCGTTTCACGGATTAAGCCGGTATTTGCTGTGGCGATTTCTCCTTCTAAGCTGAATTCATAGTTAGTGGTGATTATGTTTTCGATCGAAAGATCCCGAATTAATTGGTGTATTTCGTTTTGATTGATTTGAGAGACGCAATCCGATATATAGGTTTTGAGTTCTCTTTCATTAATATGTTTTTCTCGAATTGCGTTAAGGAATATTTCCTCATACAACATAGGAAAAGGTTTTTGTCCATTTTCTAATGAGCTGACTTTATACTTTTCTTTGATGTTGTGTAGTAAATCACTCCAGCTTATTCCTGGTGAAATATTATTAATGTCGTTTCCAACTAATAAAGCAAACTTGTTCATTGTATTATAAATCAAGATTCAAGCATGTAAAGTTAAATGACGATGTCAATCAATCTCATTTTTGGATGTAACATATAATCTATTGAATTTAGATTTCTCTCCTACGAATTTAATAAAAAATCGTAGGATTTATGTCAACTAGATTTGTGATGGTACTGTAAATGGTATTGTCGGCAGGGCCATGGAAGCAATATCGTGTAAATTGAAACCTCTGTAAAAAATGATTATGTCATTGCGAGGGGCGGATCAGTCAGATATGTTGTTTTTATTCGTCAAAAAAGGCTAGGCGAACCAACTTCCTAGCCTTCACGGTATAACTCATCCTATGCTATAACAAACAAATAACAAAGCAGCACAAGAAATGTTTGATGCCTCGTCAATGATGTGAGGTCTGTGGTGATATGGCTTGACAATGATATCACGGTCTTGATAACATGTTCCCTCATAAATTTTAGTAATATTTTGTTGTGTTATTGTCTGCTTTTGAGGGGACTATGAAGAGTTAGTCCTGTTAAATTCACTTTTGGTGAACGCGTACACCGAAGAAAATTTTGTGTAATATTCGGTATCTGTAACCTACCGCTTACATCCAGCTAATAGTCCGTTCTGCGACAAAGGATCACACTTAACTTTGTATAAAAATAGAAGCTAAATAACGACTGATAAAGTGTGTTTCCCTTTTTTAATACACAATGGTAATTTTTTTAGCGTAGAAACAGGTTAAGTCATAAAAAAAGTTCGTGATATGGAAATTAAAGAAAACAAATTGATCGGTGTTGCCTATAGAGATACACCAAACAAAGGTGGAATTATTAAACCCGTTTATATTATTATGCACTACGATGGTGCATCCAATGCAACGAGTGCAATTGATTGGATGACTGATTCCCGGAGCAAGGTCTCCGCCCATCTTCATATCAGTCGTGATGGTGTTATAACGCAATTGGCCCCTTTTAATATTAAATGTTGGCATGCGGGCCTTAGTACCTGGGCCGGTCAAAGAGATTTGAATAATTGTAGCATTGGAATTGAATTGCAAAATAAGGGTACGGAGAGCTACACCGAAAAACAGATCAATGTTGCGATAGCTGTGTGTAAAACAATTGTCCGTACTTATTCAATTCGGGAGATTTTGGGGCATTCGGATATTGCGCCTGGAAGAAAGGAGGATCCAGGGATACAGTTTCCCTGGGAAAAATTTAAACCGTTAACAAAAGGAAGTTATAATGGAATTACTTGAGATTTTGGAGAAATTGATTATCCCTTTAGTGACAGCTGTAGGGGGGTATTTTGTTGGAAGGCCCAAGCAGCAAGCTGAAGTGGAGGCAACAAATGTTGAGAATGCCGGAAAGGTAATTGAAAAATGGGAAGGATATGCCAATAGATTAGAGAAAGATATTGAGCAATTACGGACGATCATCGAAGATCTTAATGAAGGGTTACGTTTGGCAAATGACGAACGTACGTCTTGCGCTAAGACCTTAGCGGATTTGCAAGTGAAATATGATGATCTCATGAAACTTCATAATAGGTTACAGATTGAATTAAAGCGCGTTAAAAATGAAGAATACACTACAGATAATCGCAATGCTGCTACTGGTTAGCAGCTGCGGTTTGTTTAGAAAGGTTGAGAAAACCAAGGGATCACAAGAGTTTGGTGTCAAAGAGAAAAATACCAATTATGCTACTATAGCACAGAACACGGAACATATACAAATTGTTCGATCAGATAAAGAGGTTTTGGTAACAGATGAATATGTGATGCAAATTGAAGGTGAAGGGATCCAGATTATGCAGGATGGTGCAGTTCAGCTACGTAAGGGAAAAGTCTATACTAAAAAGGAGCATTATTCTGAAAAGCTGCAGCTTGAGAGTGGGTTCGATACCAATTGGAAAGCTCAGAAGGTAGAAAGTCGTCAACAAATTGAAACGAAAATGGAGCTACGCAAAGCACAATCAAAAGAGGTTTCAAAACCAGCGGTGTCAAGCCTTCTTTATTTTTTAATGGGTTGCGGTGTATTGGTCGGTTTTATTATTTGGTGGATAAAGAAACGTAAGTTTGTTGAGTCTTGGTAGTTTCCGATTAAAAAATGTTACTATTATTTTTAATGAAATTCAGATAAGAAGCACAAAATAGTCCTTGAGTATTTAAAATTCAAGGACTATATTTTTGGAACCGGGCAGAATTGCCGAATTAGCAGAGCAGGTGTGATTGTACAAATAATACTAAACCCCATCGAAATGCCTGTCAATAAGGTAATAATTGGCAATCTGTTTAATTTCCTTTTTGAAATCACGATAGAGGTCAAATTGATTACAAGCACAGATGATAGATTTCTGTAATGTGTCATTATTTATTTTTAAATAAGGGCCAAGTTCCTTATATATGCTACTTTTTACTTTTGTTTTCAGATTATCTAATTTTTCCGGCTGAAAAATACGTAGAACAACGGCGATAGCTTTGTAACGATGCTGAATATCCTTATAATTGATATATTCACCCATAATCTGTTGAGAAGGTATACCCACAAATTGACAATAGCAGTCAATTACTTGACTGATTTTGGAAAGGTCAGATTCATATATCTTATCGATGGATTTTAGTATTTCAGGATGATTTTCTTTCAAGAAACTCATGATGAATGAATAATATAGTGAGTTCATACCTTGTGAGCTATTTTTGTCGGTTATTGTACTGCTTTCTTCTTTTTTTAAATTACTGTTGTGTTTTTGTCGTTGATGATAATCTACTGCGTAAACAATGTGCTGTCTAGGATGTTGTGTCATGAGCTGTTCCATTTTCTTTTTATCTTTAAGTATGAACTGATTCTAGTCTCGCTAATTGCAAATCCAGTGAATAGCTAATTTACTTACTACCCTGTCCGTCTATTCTATGAATTTAATATAGTCTATTGATGTTAAACAAAGTTAAACAAATTTGTTAATCAAACAAGTTTATTCGAAGCTTATTTTTACTTTTTATATGGAAATATAAACTTATTTGTTTAACTATAATTTATTGGTAATTAGGTTTTTATTGTTTTATTTTGATTGTCTGTTTGTTTAGGTTTAATAAGTTGTGTAACTTAGTGTCAGATTGTTATATATTTGTGTAACATTTGTTAAATACCCGATCGACTATGGAAACTTATCCAAATAATAACTTTGAAGTTTTACGCTTGGAGATGCGTGTTACTAACCGTGAATTCGCGTCTTTATTGGGGGTACGCGAACAGGTGTACTCGCGTATTAAAAAAGGAGAGTATCCTATTGGACTTACGATGAAAACACGTATTCAAGCGGCTTTTCCTCAGGTTCAGTATGACTGGTTGGTGTATGGAAAAGGTGAAAGAGTGGAGATAACTCCTTTAATGCACCCCGACACGATAGCAATGCTTAGTATTGGTAACGGTAAGTCAATAGGGTATTTTTCGGAGGACGTCAAGTTTATTGACGAAAATAAGAATAATATATTTTTTGAAGTTTCCCCAGGACGATATTTGATGCAGACAAAACTTGTGACAGAGAAAGCTAAAGCGGGGTATTTGTCAGGCTTTTCTGATGCTGAATATATGGACGATTTACCGGCACATTTTATTACGGTCAATGAGTTCCATAAAGGTGCCTATCGTTCTTTTGAAGTTAGTGGTGATAGTATGACCGATGGAACCGATGCAAGTGTATTGGACGGCGATATTGTGACGGGACGTTTGATTAAAAGGGAGTTATGGCAATCAAAATTTCATACCCACAAATATCGTTATTGGGTTGTTGTACATAAATATGAAGGAGTTATTATCAAAGAAATTGCTCATCATGATGTCAATAACGGAATTCTTACCCTTCGTTCGCTAAATACTGATAAAACAAGATACCCGGATTTTGAAGTAAGTTTAGATGATGTTGACCAAATTTTTAATGTTGTAGATATTAGCCGTTCGCTTTAGGAACAGCCTAACTCAGAATATGATCGTTTTGATGGTTCGTCTTTTCATATCAACGTTTATAGGTGGACCTTTTTGTTTAGGCTATAGGTGCGATAAATTAATCCAATCCCCCCGCTATTAAATTGAAAGTTCTCCGTATCAAGTCTTTACGTTTTTGCTAAAAAATATAGAAATAAAAACTAATATAATTAGTTTTTATTTCTATATTTGATTATAAATTGAACGTTTGCGGACATGTTGTTGCGTGCTGTCTTGGCGCACCTAGTATATATTTAACGTTAAGAAGGCCGATAACGTGACGAGAATATTGGTTGCTCATTATTCAGGCATGTCCGTGGCGTTCAATTGAAATAATAGGTACATGTGCGTAGGTTGTCAGGGCGGGGTGGAGGCATTTTTGAGTAAATCGAACTATTTACTAAGTTGTACCTATGGACTTACCATTTACTAATCATCATATGTTTATTTTTGAAGCCAGGTTTTGAAATCTGGCTTTTTTATTTCTTATGCTATCAATTGTTGTTAATTTTAGTCTTTTACAAAGCTTACATCGGTTATTTTATAGGAAAAATTATCTTTTTCCCGTTCAGTTTCAGGTTTTTCCATTTCACTGTAGTGAACGGTTCCCTTCATCTTGAAGGTTGTATGGGAATCTAGATTGATTTTTTCTCCCTTATCGTCAAATACATAAAAGTTCTTAAGCGTATAATTTTTCTGATCTGCGGGAATTTCAAATAAAACATTGTTTTTTTCTGTCCCTACAGGTAATATAACGCTGAATGCAGTGAATTTTTCAGAACTAAATGCATGGGATTTAACTACGAAATTCATGGCCATAGTTTTTGATTTACCTGATGAGAATGTAAAGGATGGTGCATCAAATTCACCTGTTAACGTAATGGTTTTGTTTTGATTGTCGTAGTTTGATTCGATAGCTTTTACCGTATCGACAGAACTGCCATTGCAAGATGTGAACAACGCTATGGCAGAAGATACTAACAATGATGTCGAAATTAAGTGTTTTGTTTTCATGGGGAAAAATTTCATTAATTGTATATTATTTTGAACATAACATACTTCGTACTGCTATGCTCCTTTTTAATTGTAAAGACCCTTTTTATTGATAGACAACTTCGGCTCATGTATGTTTTGGCAGTTTCGTGAAGATTTCTTTGAATCATCAATATACATGCCTTCATGATGATTTAAGCTCACATTCAATAACATTCGTTGATCAATTTTTATAAAAGTAAGGTATTGAGGAAGAGGTTTTAGCACTTGATTTAAATTCGGGGGGAATGAATTTAAATTCGCATGCCTTGGGCTTTTTTTCGTCTATAAGAGATAGGTAAATGATAAACTCAAGTTTTATTTCGGCGGAAATGTCTGTAAACAGGTTGTAAGGGATTTGATCTTATACTATTAGCCCAATGTTATGATCAATTTTTTGATTTAAAAAAGACCAAGTTAATAACTAAACAGGTGAGTGTAAGTAAAGAAGAGCAAGTTCGGATGTTATTCCAAAATACCCAGGGTTTTTCAAAGGTGTCACGTGCAAGTCTTAACGATTTTTCTGAAGATATCGATAGGTCTATCGAGGCTAATTGATTATTTAAGGGTACATTTTGCGTGCCTGTAACCACAAATACACCAATAATATAGCTTAGGCATGCTGCTAGGATTAGATAAAATTTTGGTGAATACAGATCAAAAAATAATATGGTAGCCATGAATAACAAAAGTGGTGCGCCTAGAAAACAGCAGTAAAAAGCTGAGTTTAGTATTTCTTTATTGATATTTTGCATCGCCATCAAAAAGGCTTTATCGTTGAGTTTATGTAGACCCAAATTGACCGAAAAGGTATACGAAAAAAACAAGCCTGATATGATAGCCGAAAATATTGTTGCCAGCGCTAAAATGATGTCTTGCGATTTCATGTCTATATTTTTTTTGATGTACAATGTTTTACTGAACCTAATTCTCTAGGAGCTCTAATTTATCAAAGCATTGTTTTCTTATAGCAAATCTTTCGAAGAAGTTGAGGCTTTAAGAAATTACACACTTTCGTTGAGCTCGCCCTTAGACAATACAAAAGTTGTGATAAACAGTGAGTCAATATAGAATAAAAACGACAGTAACCTACTTTTTGTTAAATGATGTTGGCGTTGTTCCTGTGAAAGTCTTAAAGACACGAATAAAGTGCGATTGGTCGGAGAACCCATTTTCATAAACAATTTCCGTTAGCTTTTGGAAATCTTTGCTATTAAGCTGTTTCAAAGCGGCCTGAAACTGTACCATTTTAGCGAATTGTTTAGCGGACACCCCAGTTTCCTTGAAAAACCTTCTTTCAAAAGTTCGGATGTTCAATGCTTCTTTTTTTGCAATTTCCTTAATAATGATTTGGCCCTTTTTTTTGATGATTTCGAGAATTGCTCGCTGAATCGAAAAATCTATGTTATATTTCTTGCTATCGAAAAAGCTGAGGAGCGATTGTGTTAATAGTTGGATGCTGTTTTCAGCATTTGAAGATGAGAATAATGTACTGCTTAGTTGGTGGAAGGCTCTATTTGAAGGAGCATCTAGATCATAGCAGTCGTCGTTTATGCTTTCGGGCGAGATACCCCAAAATCGGCGTAATACAAATGGGTAAAATTGAAAAACGATAATCTGAAAAGGCCCTGTTACATCTATTGAAATCGGTTTTATTGTCTGACCATAGAGAAAAATCGTCGGCATCTTTTTATCATGGGGCTTGATTGTAAAATCACCATAGCATCGTTGAAACAATAGACCAGGGTAACCATCAGCATAAAAAGGTAAGTTTATGCGATCATTTTTCTGACTTTCAAATACCAGGATCGCCTTTACGAATAATGTAATGGATGTATCAGGGCTGATAATTTGAGAATTCATCAATTAACTTTGTTGGCTTTTGATTACGACCTGTTGTACGTTTAAATATACTTAAAAATCTATTATAAGATGGAGTTGCCCTAAGATTTTCATTAGCGGATTTGTAATATCATGGTATATCTAAAGTCTACGGATGTAATCCGATTTATTTGAAATAAGAAAGGGAATTTTCTCTTCTTACCTGAAATAATTGTGCATGTTCCAGTAATTTAAGTACTCAAAATTGAAACTATCATTATAACTGGTTTCCACTAAATGTATTTGTGTTCAGGTCGGCAGCTGAAAGCGTTTTTAGAAGTTCTCTAGCTGCGGCGCTACCTGCACGGTTTGCACCGATTGTCGATGCTGATGGACCATAACCCACGAGGTGAATTCTTGGTTCTTTAGCGACCATAGTCGCTAGTCTTCCTGCCATTTGAATGCCACCCTGTTTTTCTTTTGGTAGCACTGCGTCTAGATGGCTCAATGAACTTTTAAAGCCTGTATTCCAAAGTATAACATCTGCTTTTTGTTCTGTTCCATCGGCCCATTTGATCCCCCTTTCTGTTATTTCTTGAAACATTGGAAAACGTTGAAGGACACGCCGTTTTTCCATCTCCTGGATTTCTGTAGAATAGGGGAGGCCCGTAACGGAAACGACAGACAAAGGTGAAAGCCCCAACCGTACACGTTCCTCTACCATAGCAACAGCATTATGCCCAGCCATGTCATCAAATGGCCCCTCTCTGAATAAAGGTGGTCGTCGTGTTACCCAGGTTGTCGTTGTAACCTTCGAGATTTGGTCCAATAGCTGAATGGCAGAAATACCGGCTCCAACAACAATAACATGTTTGCCACGAAAATACTCTGCAGTTTTAAAATCCTTTGTGTGAAGTTGCTCGCCACGAAATAATTCTGCACCTGGATAGGTAGGAATATAGGGGTTTTCCCATGTTCCGGTGGCGTTGATAATACCGAGTGCTGAGAAAAGAGTTTCTGCCGTATCGATATGAAAGCGATCTTGGTACAAGTAGACTTTTTCTACTTTAGCTGGTCGATATACTTGAAGTCCAAATTTTTCTTCATAAAGTTTAAAATAATGGGGAACAGCGGTGTTTGCCTGAACTTCCGCCCCTTTTGTTGATAAAGTCTCCTCAAACGACATGCCGGGCAAATCGTGTATTTTATTGACTGTACTTAAGGTAAGGGAGTCCCAGCGAAATTGCCAGGCTCCTCCTGGTGCAGAGGCTTCATCCAAGATGATAAAATCCGGCCCGATTTTAAGTCCGAGCTTCTTCAAATGATAAGCAGCAGAAAGTCCAGCCTGACCCGCACCAATGACTGCAATTTTTGTTTTGTAGCGAATGTTCTTTATCATACGAGAGTGGAGTTAACGCCAACCAAGTTCGGGAGCTACGTGTTCCAAAATGGCTGAAAGAATGTGGACATTGTAGTCGACCCCTAGCGTATTTGGAATGGTCAATAATAGCGTGTCTGCTTCCTGTATTGCTTCATCTTGCGCTAGTTCTTTCACGAGTTGATCTGGTTCTGCGGCATAACTTCGCCCAAAAATCGTCCGCTTGTCCGATTCTATTACCCCAATTTTATCTGTTTTGTCAGCCTCTTGCCCGAAGTAATAACGATCTAAATCATCGACCAGAGCGAATATGGATCGACTGACCGAAACGCGGGGTTCACCAGGGTGCCCTGCTTCCTTCCAGGCCTCTTTGTATAAACGTATTTGTTCGGCCTGCTGAATATGAAAAGGTTTGCCATTTTCATCATATTTCAAAGTGGAACTTTGCAGGTGCATCCTGTTTTGAGCAGCCCATACAGCCGTGGCATTCGATGCTGCTCCCCACCAGATACGGTCACGTAACCCTTCCGAATGGGGTTCGAGTCTCAGCAAACCGGGCGGGTTTGGAAACATTGGATAGGGATTTGGTTCAGCGAAACCAATTCCTTTAAGTTTTTCTAAAAATTCCAATGCTTTTTGCCTTCCCATATCAGCATCTGTTTCGCCCTCGTTGATATTGTAACCAAAGTAACGCCAACCATCTATTACTTGTTCAGGCGATCCTCTGCTGATGCCGAGCTGCAATCTGCCCCCGGAGATTAGATCTGCAGCTCCTGCGTCTTCCACCATATAAAGGGGGTTTTCATAGCGCATATCGATGACGCCGGTGCCGATCTCAATTTTGGAGGTTTTGGCTCCAATGGCCGATAATAGAGGAAAGGGAGATGCTAGCTGATTCGCAAAATGGTGTACACGGAAATATGCACCATCTATGCCTATTTCTTCAGCAGCTACTGCTAGATCGATGGATTGCAATAAAGTATCGCTTGCGGTCTGCGTACTATATGCGGGATGCTTGGACCAATGGCCAAAAGATAAAAAGCCTATTTTTTTCATAAATCACAATGGGATTTGATGTCAATCAAATTTAATAAATGTTGCGATTATTTCGGTAGTTTACATTGTCCGATGGGTGTCAATAATATATGGTTTGAATGAATTTGCCAAATGACAAGTAGGCTGTGGCTCAAAAAGAGTAATTTTATATATTATTCAATTGTATTAGTGATTCAGGATGATGCTTTCAGACAAATTATTACAACAGATCGAGTTTATTAAGGAGATCGATAAGATTAAATATATCCAGCGCAGGACAAAACTTTTCAATAGTGACCGTCCCGAAAATGACGCTGAACATAGTTGGGATCTTGCCCTCATGGCTATTGTACTTTCAGAACACGCAAATCAATCAGTGGATTTATTGAAGGTAGTCAAAATGGTATTGATACACGATATCGTCGAAATTGATGCAGGTGATACTTTTATCTATGATACAGAAAAAAATCATACCAATACAGGTGCGGAGCGTTTGGCAGCTCAGCGGATTTTTGGAATTTTGCCTGGGCAGCAAGCAGAGGAACTCATTGCGATCTGGGAAGAATTTGAAGCTGGCCAAACGCCAGAAGCACAGTTCGCACGAGCGATGGATCGATTGGAACCACTTTTACAGAATAGTTCCAATAATGGTGGAACCTGGAATGAACCTGGTGTAAATTATGAAAAGGTTTATGCAAAAAAATCTGTCATCAAGGATGGCTCAGCAGTATTGTGGGAATATGCAGAAAAATTGATCGATGCTGGAGTTGCTCGAGGGATTCTCAAAAAGGGAGAGTAGTTAGGATACTGATCAATGGCAAGCAGTAAATCCGATACTATTGCTGACAGCTGCCAGCTTTTTATGATGATTGATAACTAAGTTCAGCGGTAAGTCTTCGAGTTCTATTTGTTTCCCAACAGAGGTTAGTGTCCAGCCATTTGGTAGTCCAACTTTATTGCTTTCCAAAATGAACTAATTCTATTTTGTATATTGTTTTGACTGAACGTGAGCTGCGAGGTTGCAAACATGCACGTTGTCAAAATGAATGTTCCTATTCTTTTCATGGGACATATTTACGAAATTGAGTAGTCAGACTAAATAGGAAGCATCAAAATTAAAGAAAACTTAATATTGGACCGCGAACTTAGCGTAGGTTATAACGCGTTGTTTTTTAGTATGGTCAAGAGCCTCTGAAAATCTGTTTGAAAAAAAAATACTATATGACAGGAAATTTAGTATGGAATTCTCTTGTGTAATTGTTTATAGCAAAAGCTGAACGGTTTATAGGTAAAAGTCTGTTGTTTACCGATGGAAATTGTTCTTTCGCCGAAAACTTATGGTTTTTTAAAGTTTATTTTTTGAAATTGGATTGATAAACTATTCAATCTTTATTTATGATACACTTCTTTAATTCATTGGTAATTTTAACTATAGTAGGATTGATAACCATCTCTACCAATGTGAAAACCAAAGATCCTCAGGCCAATATTGGGGACACTATAGTAGAATATAAATCTTCAATCAATCGCACTATTAAGCCCAGTATCCTACACAATATGCGACAAGATAAGGTTCAACTATACATGGATTACAAAGATTCTATTTTGTAACATTAACTTTCTTATTTGAAGTGACTGTTTTTATTTTTTGAAAAATATAATTTTTAAATTACTTTATTGTTATATAGATTAATTTCGTATATTGAGTTATATTGAAAATCAAGAGGGTATGTTATGGCGTCTGTTCTGTTTTGCAGCGCTCTAGCGCAATTTCCATCTTTGTGAAGCCTATATTTTTAAATTGATTATTCTTAAATAGCTTGTTATGAAAAAGAAAAGTTCGTCGTGGTTTTTTTATGCCATTATTGCTATTGTCATTTGCGTATTTTTATTATTAAATCTACCTGAACTTATTCAGGGATTTATGAACGGTTATAATTCAGTTATTAAATAGCAGCCTGTTGTTTACCGTTTAATTTACCATACTTACCGAGTTTTTTACTGTGTTTATCTAAATTTTGTAGCTGTTGCACGCGCTGTATTGTAGTTTAGAATGAGTAAATAGAATAGGATTAACACCGTATTTCTTGAATTGAACTTAATCAGATCTAATGAAACGAGTCGAAATATTTAAAACCAATGTTTATCGAATGAAGGATGCACAGCGAATTGTTGCAACTCTTGTCAGCCTCTTTTCCTCTTATAAAATTAATTTCGATCTTGACGATGAAGAACGTATTCTAAGAATTGAATCTTCACAATTGGAAATTGAGACCAACAGCATTGTTAGAAAGATGTTTGAGTGGGGTTATCGTTGTGAAAGAATCATTTAATTATGCTCAAAAAATAAAAAACTAACAATTATATTAATTTTCATTGTAAATTGTGCTGGTAATTTGTTGAACAAAAATGTTGGCAGGTCTTAGGGATATTATGTCGAATAGTCAAGGATTTCAATATAGGATTATTCAAAAAAACAGTCTTGGTAAGCGCAATATATCGGATATGATTGGTAATAGAATGCTCATTCTTTTAATTTTCTTTATTTTTAATACAGATTGTTTGGCACAAAATGGTACTCCTTTATTGATGGGGAGGTCAGAGATTTTGCATTCAAAAGTTTTGGGTGAAGACAGAATGATCAACATTTATCTTCCCGACAATTATAACCCCAATGATGCTGTTCGCTATCCAATTGTATATGTTCTTGATGGTGGTGTTGATGAAGATTTTTTTCATATTGCGGGTATTGTCCGTTTCAGTACACAACCCTGGATCGATAGATTCCCTCAAAGTATTGTTGTTGGAATAGGTGGAAATACACGTAGAAGAGATTTTACCTTCCCTGTTGAAAATACAGATTTTATAGAAAAGGAAGGTTTTCAAAAAGCTAGCTTTCCCTCGTATGGTGGTTCCGAAAAATATAGAACCTTCATGAAAAATGAATTGATTCCTTACATAAGTGGCAATTATAAATCGAATGGAAAACAGACTTTAATAGGAGAATCACTGGCTGGGCTTCTTTCCGTAGAGATACTATTAAAACAACCCGAACTATTTGATGACTATATTATTATAAGCCCAAGTTTGTGGTGGGGCGAGGAGTCATTATTGAAAAAAGCGGAGAAGTTTCTACAAGGTAATTTGAAAAAAGATGTAAAAGTTTATCTTGGTGTGCCCAATAAAGAAGAAGATGTGAGAATGTATGACGAGGCCATAGCGTTATCTGATATACTTAATAACAATAAAAAAATTCATTTTGTATTTGATTACATGCCTGATGAATTGCATTCCACTGTAATACATCAAGCGGTCTACAACGCTTTTAAGAAGTTGTATCCAAAAACATTTTATTCAAAATAGTGTGGGGATATGTAGCGATTAATTTTATTTTATACTTAGGTTTCTTCTATCGTGCCATTCATCTTCCAGGATTGACATCAATAGCTTGTCGTGAAATTGATTATCCCTAAAACAGGCTTTACGCATTCTTCCTTCCAATTGAAATCCTGCGTTTTCATATGCTTTTATCGCTGCATAATTCGGTTCAGATACCGTAAGCATAATTCTATTGAGCCCTAGATTTCCAAACCCTATATCTAGGATTAATTTGGTAACTAAAGAGCCTATCCCTTTCCCCCATTCTTGGCGATTCCCTATAAAGATAAAATACTCTCCGGATCTGTTTAGCTTGGAAATATTACAAATGCCCGCATACCCAATCAGTTTATTCGAATCGTTTAGGAAAATTCCACGATTAAAATTTTTAGAATCGTTGACAACGGATAGAAACCAATTGTCTATATGATCCTTTGATCGGAGTGACTGAAAAAGAGAGAGGGAATATTTAATAGATAAATCGTCATTGAGCCATTCATAAAATGGTGAGACATCTTCAACAGAGAGTGGTTTTAAGTTGACCATGGTTTAAGGTATATTGCATTCATTATTTTCAAAATTTATTCAGGTTCAAAGGCTCTTCAGCTAATGCTCGTTCCCCTGATAGATGCACATAGGGTCGTTTTTCTTTGCTCTTTCGAAGCTTTTTTTGTTAGAAATTGACGGAAGTACGATTTGCTATTAGCATTTGCATATGAAAGTGCAGGTAAATTTCCTGCGCTATCTTCTTGACCATTTTATTTTTACTGCTGATAGGTTGGAAGTCTCAAGACGTTGATTCGGTTCGACTTCAAAACCATTTTTCATATAGAAACCTAGCGGTGAATTATACGGGCAATTATTATTTTTTTTCTCCATGTGATGGTCTATCACCCAGCCGTTAAGCTCCGTTTCTTCAGATTTCAATCTGTCAAGTAGATTGGAACCTATTCTTTTTTTTGTGTAAAAGACTTGAAAGTATAATAAGAAACCAGCGTTTTGTATCGCGATCAAATTTTGAACACCAACCGACAATTTGTTGATTTTGTTTGACAAGGATGTGTTGTGGTTGGCCTAAGCTTTCCAAATAGTTCTCAAAGGTCGATAGGCTGGAATATGCCATAACTGCGGGATATTCTTTATTCCATAATCCCATGATAGCAATTTTTTCGTTCCTGTCAAGTTCTGAGGTCATCAGATATTCAGTCGATATTGTATTCATTTAGATTAATTTACCATAATTTGCTTAATTATAAAGAATAGAGTTAAAATATCTATATGGTAGTTTTACAACATACGGTTATGGCCGTATAGTCCTCATTCATGAGCAAATTTGTTGTTTTATTTTAACGGGTTAATGATCACTTGGTCCACCGTTTTCCCCTGCTGATCGAGAATTTTGAAGATTCCTTTTTCATCGTCTAAATCTACGCGAAGCACATTATTGTTGGAATTTACAATGACCGGAAATTGTATCGTATTTGTCGCATTTTTGATGATGTTTCTATGTAAATGTCCTGATAGCATGATCTGTGTTCCTGCTTTGTTGAGGATAGGAACAAATTTCTCCAAAATCTCTTGTTCCCCATGCCATCCACCAAAAGGGGGCATATGACAGATTACGATCTTATATTTGGCATCTTTAAATGACGGATCTTCAATAGCTTGAGCTAACCAGGCCGCTTGTTCGCTTCTATAGTTATCCATATCTACAATGCCACTATATTCAATGTCGGTATCGGGTTTATCTTCACCACAATCTAAAATGATAAAACCAGCATTTCCATGCCTAAATTGGTAATATAGTTTACCTGTTGGTGTTGGGAAATATTGGGGATATTCAGTGGCAAAAGGTCCACGTGTTTCATGATTGCCTCTTGAATAAAACATTGGTTTTTCGCTGGCGAACTTTTTAATGGCGGTATCCATAAACCCTTCATATAGTTGTGTTTCACTTAATAGGTTATTAACCATATCACCGTTGAATACCACAAAGTCACTAGTCTTTAGACCGCCGATATCCAATAGCTTATCGAGAACCTCATTGCGTTCGTGAATATCATTAACTACCGTAAAATGGGTAGATTTGGCCATGCCAAAGGTTTGGAAAAATAGGGGTGCCTTTTGATAGACATCAGTGGCCACTACTTTTCCATATTGCACATTGACTCCAACATGTTTGAGAACTTCCTGACTATACACACGATATCTATAGCGTGTTCCAGGTTTTAAATTGGTCAATGTAACCTGATGTAAAGTGCCTACCTTTTTGAAGCCATAGGCAGCCGCATAATATTTTGGTCTTTCCTTAAAGTAAAAGTGACTGGAGTCATCTGGGGCCAGCTCAACCCAGCCAGTAGCAGGCTTGTCTGTCGTCCAAATAATGGAAACAGATTGCTCTGTCAGTCCTTGAATGAAAGGTAAGTGATTTATTCTGATCGCATCCTGACCAACTGCCATAAAACAATTGAAGAACAACAATAGGATGATGCATTTTAGTTTCGTCATTGTAGTACCTGGGTCTATAATTGATTTACCGATGTAAATCGGTTTTTCTTAAGCTAAAGATATAAAATTGTGTAAAAAAGCCATCAATCAAAATGTAACAGTCTTGCTAGACTACATGGCGCCCCGTTTTGTTTTTTTGCTAAAAAAGTGCTGTAAACTGGTAATAATTAAGAAAATTAGACCTGTGTTTAGCTCCTATATTTGGAATAACCTAAGTAAGAGCACCTAATCAAACACAAATGAAAAAGATAGTTTTATTTTTATCTGTGTTTCTAACTTCACTAATTGCACTAGGCCAGCAGATCACGGGTACCGTACGTGATAAGAATGGTAAGCAATTAGCCGGAGTAACTTTAAGAAACACGAGTACTTCCAATAGTACACAGACCGATGATCAGGGGAATTTTAAGATTTCAGGTAAAGTTGGAGATGTCTTGGAGACGAGTTTTATCGGATACGAGCGGGCGCGTCAGCCTATCCCTGCAACCGGTAAAATGACCTTTACCTTGGTCGAAACATTAAGTATTCTTGACGAGGCCGTGGTAATCGGTTATCAAAGTACTTCCCGCAAAAAAGCTACTGCAGCTATATCAAGTATTTCAGGTAAGGATCTGGAAAATCTTCCAGCTGCCAGTTTTGATATGTTGCTTCAGGGAAGATTAGCTGGCGTCAACGTTCAGAATTTTTCTGGCGCTCCGGGTGCTTCGCCAACATTGGCTGTTCGTGGTACATCGGCAGTTAGCCTGAATTACTCCAATGACGACTATTACAATGTCATTAGTAATCCACTCTATGTTATTGACGGAGTTCCGCAGCCTACAGAACAATTTGTGGGTCCGAATACAGGAACAGGAACCAACTACCTGGCAGGTCTAAATCCGAATGATATCGAATCTGTGGACGTGCTCAGAGATGCTTCTGCTGCTGCAATTTATGGGTCTAGAGCAGCAAATGGGGTGATTATGATTACGACGAAAAAAGGGCGTAATGGCGATCCCCGTTTTATGCTAACCGGATATGGAGGTCTAACGCAACGGCCCGAACTACGTGAAGTAACACTCGGAAGAACCGAGCGTGAGCAGAAGATGAGGATACTAAAAAATCAACTCTCTTCCAACGATTTTAGAAATCTACCTTTTATGCTTACCGATTCGCTAAACCCTGCATTCAATGGAAATACAGATTGGCAGGATTTATTCTACCAAAAAGGAAAGATAAAGAGTGCAGACCTTTCTGTTAGTGGCGGATCGGCAATTAGTTCGTATCGTTTTAGCGGAAATTATTACGATGAGGCCGGGATCATTAAAGCAACCGGGTTTAAACGCTATACAGGAAGACTCAATTTGTCCAGTAAGGCTATCAATGAGCGTTTAACGATCAATCCCATTGTTGCCTATTCGTATAATAAGCGAGCGCGGGGGAGCGGGAGTGATGTGAGCCCAATAGCATTGAGTGCGGGTAGTATGCCATCATCACTTTTTAATCTTTCAGATGCTAAAAAAGCTTATCTTTTGGGTACCTATGATAGTAGTCTTGACAATAATGAATCTTCTAATCTGAATACCAATCTAAATCTGATTTTCAATATTGCACCTGGGTTAACTTTTACCTCCCAATCTGCTTATATTAAAGATATGGCCAACAGGGCTTATAATAGACCATCAGCCTTGATGAGTGGGGCGGGTAATTATTCGTCAGCTTATTCTTATGAGAATAGCCAGGTCAGGATATCGAACTTTTTAACCTACGTCAAACAGTTTGGAAAACACTCGCTCAATGTATTACTGGGCCAGGAAGCTGAAAAGAATAGAATGCAAAATGTATCAGCTTGGGGCAGCCAGGGCGTATCGGATCAGATCCAAGTGGTTACAGGTTTTCTGCAAAATAATATTGGTGCCAACTCCGATTTGCAAAAATGGTCACAGCTATCTTATCTCGGTCGCTTTTCCTATGATTTTGATAGTAAATACCTTTTTTCAGGTGCTGTACGTGCTGATGGTTCGTCCCGCTTTGGAGAGAACAACAAATGGGGATATTTTCCATCGGCATCTGTTGGCTGGATTTTAACTGAAGAAGATTTTCTGAAAAACAATCCTACATTCACCTTACTTAAAATTAGAGGAAGTTACGGGTTGACCGGATCTCTCCCCAAAAGCAACTATTTGCAGTATAATCTCTATAATGTCAATAATGGGGGGTATCAGGGTAATTCCGGAGCAACTTCCTATAATGGCCAAGTGGCTATTACACCAAACTTTAACAATGGCGTTGCCCAAAAGAATCTCAGCTGGGAGCGCAACAGGCAATGGAATTTAGGTGTCGATATGGAGTTGTACAAGGGGCGATTTACAGCTATGGTCGATGTCTTTAATAAGGAAAATTATGACGGACTATTTGATGTAATGCTCCCGGTGACTTCAGGATATGATTATGCCAAAACAAATTCTGTCGGGATTCGCAATTCAGGTGTCGATATTCAATTATCAGCTGATGTTCTCCCACGTAGCTCCGCATTGACCTGGCGATCCAATTTAAATATTTCTTATGTCAAGAATCGAATTATGAACCTTCCAAATGGTGGCCGTGATATGGTCATGGACGGCGATCGATTTGATAAATCACATATCCTTTCCGTAGGTAGTCCAATCAACGCATTCTATCTCTATAAAACTTTGGGCGTTTTTGCTACCCTGGATGATATTCCTGTTAACCCCTATACAGGTGAGCGTTATCGCAATTCCAATGGAACGTTCAATCCAGGAGATTTTTATTTTGAAGATGTTGATGGCGATTATTTTGTAGACGTGTTTAACAGTGGTATCAATCCTGATAAAAGGGCTATTGGAGATCCCAATTTTAAATGGACCGGTGGTTGGAATAATGTCTTTAACTATAAAGACTTTTCGCTTACTTTATTTTTTACCTATGGTTTTGGAAGAGATGTACTAAATCTTTTTGAATCAGATCAATTTAATAATTCCACTTCTGGAGATGCGGTATCAAATTTCACTTACTATTCGATACGGGATTTAGATAAACTGAATATTTGGAGGCAGCCAGGTGATAAAGCTGAATATGCCAAATATGATATTGGTACCTATCGCTACTACTATACCTCTGCACAGACTTTCTTTTTAGAAAATGGTTCCTATATGCGTTTCAAGAACCTTATTTTTTCTTACAACCTCCCTGAACGCATTAGCAAGAAATGGAGTATTTCTAAAGTGAGATTCTTTGGTATAGTTGACAATGTAGCCCGTTGGCAAAAATCAAAAAAATTGCCTGATGCCGAGGCAGTAAACCCATATGGAGAGTATAACGGTGGGGGTTATCCTATTCCAAGAAAATATACATTAGGATTTGAACTAACTTTTTAAGACGATGAAAAGATTTTTTTTAAACTATAGACTAGCTGTGCTACTGATGCTGGTTTTCTTGCTAGGGTCATGTAAAAAGTTTTTGGTGGAAGAACCTGTCAATTCAACCTTCGCGGGTGCGTATTGGAAAAGCTCCGGCGATTTGAGAAGTGCTATGGCAGGTAACTATGCCTTGGTACGGGATGTGATGAATTCAGGTAACTGGAATCCGAGTCCTCGATACTTTATGTATGGCGATGCAATTGCCAAGAATTATTTTACAATCCAGTATAATGGCGATGGTCTGGAAGGAATTCAAGACGGAGATTTCACATTTCAATACAACGTAGAAAACTTCGGAGACTGGACCAAGTATTATAAAGCGATTACAATGAGCAATATCCTTATTAATCGAGTTCCTAAGGTAGCGGACGACTTGCTGACCGATGTGACCAATCCGACGAAATTCAAAAATGAGATGCTCGGAGAGGCCTATTTTTTACGGGCGTTCACTTATTTTATGATGCTACGTGTTTGGGGAGATGTCCCCTTGGTAACTGAAGAATACGATGATCCTATTTCTGCTCCAGAATTAGCACGAAGTACCAAAAAAGAGGTTATGGCGCAGATTGAGAAGGACGCACTGTTGGCACATGAACTGCTACCTTGGCAATATTCACTTGTTGGGAATGCGAAAGTTACAGCCAATAAAGGCGCGGTGAATGCATTGTTAGCACATTTTTACCTTTGGAAGGCAACAATGAGCGATGTCAATTCAAACCAACCGGATCTCGAAACGGTAGACAAAGCCGATAAGGCCATCGATGAAATCTTAAATAATGGTATGTATTCATTGACCGATACATCTAATTATTACAAGACTTTCGAAGGACTTTCGAGTGAAGGTATTTTTGAAATTGCAATGAGTGAAAATACGCGTGAAGGAACCAATCAACATATTGCCAATATGTTTTTGAGAACAGCGCAGCTGGCAACTACTGGAACAAATTCGAGGTGTTATGTCAATTCAGATTATCTGACAAATCATTTTTATAAGATAGACCAAGTTTGGGATTGGTATTGGAATACAAGTTTGCAGCAGTGGGAGTGGAAAGCGATGCCTTCACAAGTCTTTGACGATAGTGATATTCGCTGTCGACGTAATTTTACAGATTTAAACAGCGATAAAGCTACTTGCATAAAATATCAAAATGTTGTCTACCGTAATCCCTCACAAAAGCAAGATCCTTATGTTAGCAATAATTTGATTGTCTTTAGGTTAGCGGATATGCGCTTGTTGAAAGCCGAAATTGCACTCTATAGAAATCAAGTCTCCAAAGCGATCGATATCATCAACGAATTTAGAAAAAGGAATGGCGCCGATGAATCTGCATTCGTGGATAATACATCGAGTAAAGACGATGTCATGTACGAATATATTATTGAAAGAGGTAAGGAACTTTATCTCGAAGGGCATATTTTTTATGATCTATTGCGAACAAGGCAATACAGCAATTTTGTTCCATGGCTTTCAGAATCCCGTTTTCGTCAGGAAGGATTCTATTGGCCGATTAATCCAGCCCTATTCAAAAATAATAACAAGTTGACACAGACCTCTTACTGGAGAGGAAAGGTTTAAGCACTAACTAAAAGAATTATGAAAAAGATAACAGGATTGTTTGCGTCGTTATTGATCTTTCTTTTTGCTTGTAAGAAAGATAATTACAAAGTAGATGGAGGAAAGAGCGACGCCCACGTGAATCAGACAACCTATGATTTTTTAAAGCAGCACGGAAGCTTTGATTCATTGGTTAAGATTATAGATCGCGCTGGTATTAAAGATATTGTCAATTCGGATGTCACTTTCTTTGCTACGAGTGATTATGGCGTACGGGATTATGTAGCCGCCAAAAAACAACAAAAGATCATTGAAGTAGGAAACGAAAATATTCAGTTCGGGATAAATAACATCCCAGTCAAGGAACTACGTGATTCGATGATGATTTATCTATTCGATGGAAAGATTACAAGAGAGAATCTCAGCCCGGATAATAAATATTTTGTGAGCAAGCTTGGCGCGATCCCAAATGTCAGGTTCAATATTAAGTTGCGTAGAACACGTGATTACAGCGATTATTTGGATTATGTAGACTATCTCAATTTTACAAAGGTTATCGGGACTCTTGATGCTGAAGAACCAGATTATAATGCGATTCCCAAAGATCAGCTCGATAAATCCTATGATTGTCAAACCTCAGGAATTATTACGACGACAGGTGTATTGCATGTATTGCAAAACACACATCGTTTATTTTTTAACGCCGGAAAAATGGCTGACTAAAAACAGATATGAAAACGAATTTAAAAATTTTATATAGCCTAGTGTTTGTTTTTACACTGACTTCTGGGTGCAAAAAAATTGAAAACGGTTTTTTGAGTGAAGGTATCCGTTATAAAGACAATACCATCTTTTGTAAACGTGGGATGTCGCTTACGATGTCTGACCGTATCAATACGGATGGCTCCACTCCGCCCTATACATTCGAATTGTTAAATTTAAAGGATGAAGCAACAGGTCAGCCCGCACCGGATGTCTTTTTTAAAGAATTTGACATTTTAACCTTTAAGCCTGGTTTAGTATTCAATGCCGAGACAGATACCACGGTTGAGCTTCTCAATAAAAAGAGAGAAACAGTAAAAAAGGCTCCGATGGAATTCAATACCGTCAGTGGACAGCTGGTTTTTAATCGAGCTTCTGCCAACCTACCTCTAGGGCGTTTTAATTTTGATGTCAAAATGACCAATCCAAGAGGAGAACGGGTATTCCCTAAATTGGCAACCATTGAGATTGTAGAGCCCACGATTGATGATATGTTTAAAGTAACATATCAGGCGGCGTCAGGATCAAGTGCTGCTGAAGTTTTTACTGGGATCACGGCTCCAAAGGTGACTTGTACAAAAATTTCAAACGATGGCGCTCGTGTTATTCTAAAGATCGTCGATAAAAATGGAAATGCATTCAATCCTAAAAATGGAGAAGTGATCAAAAGAGGGGATCGTCCGATGTTTGAATCTCATGTGAAGTTTAATCCCGTACAGGTTACAGATAATTCAATGATCTGTGATTTTGAAGTAGCCCCCTTTCCATTGGCTAAATTAATTGGAAAAGATGGAACAGATTGGGGATTTCTCAATTATTATCGCATCCCAATGAAGTATGCACAGATAGATGGGTTGAGTGCTAATAATGTTAACCCCGTATTTGGATTCCAACTATTGATGGAAGGTACTTATGAGGTTCAGGTGAAACTGCCAACAGTAACGCGTATAACACAATAACGATTAGGGGGGGGCAAAGCGGGGCTCCCCTTGTTTTTAATAGATCCAAAAGATCAAAGTGCAAAAATTATCCAATAATGAGCAAATCTTGATATTTTATTTGATCTCAGATTGACGTATAATAAATATGTTGTGTTTGTTATTTATATTTAGTAAACCAATGTTGAGTACCCTAAATACCGACGCACTATGAAAACACTACAGTTTAATATCCCCGTGATACAAGGACAGAGTATAACTGTTCAAGAGGATATATCGGAATCTTTCTACCCGCATTTGCATCGTCATCAAGAAGCGCAACTGATGTGGATTACAAAGGGAAGAGGTGTATTGCTCGTGGATGAAACCTTGCATAGCTTTAAAGAAAACGATATCTTCTTCATTGGCGCGAACCAGGCGCATGTATTTAAATCTGTTTCCGAAGATAAGGCGAGCGATGCGGCACGTTCGATTTCCATATTTTTTGATCCTGCTGGGAGATTAAAACAGCTCTTTATGTTGGGCGAATTTGAACCATTGGAGCAATTTTTAAAACAGGATTCCAGGGGGTTTAAGATTCCTAAGATGGATTTCGAAGTGGTATCTAAGCGTATTATGTTGTTAAAACAAGCCGAAAAGATAGATAAAATGATGCATTTCTTTTATTTGTTAAGAACACTATCTCAAATTTCAAAGAGAACAGATTCACTCTGTCCTGAACCCATGGAGGCTGCCGTCTGTTTGATTGGAAAAAATAACCGAATTGAAAAGGTTTGTCATTATATCAATACACATTTTAAACATGGGCTTACTTTAGAGAGTGTAGCAGAAAGTGCACACTTGTCGCCACAGGCATTCTGCCGTTATTTCAAAAAACACTGTGGAATTACCTTAGTTGGTTATCTAAACCGGATACGAATTAATGAGGTTTGCAGTCAATTGGGAAAAGATCATTTACATTTGGAAAATATCTCATTTATCGCTTATAACTGTGGCTTCAATAGCATTACAAATTTTAACCGCGTATTTAAACAGATTATCGGTTGCACACCGAAAGAGTATATTATGCGCTATGATCAGCGGCATACAGAAAATACAATTGTTTCATATGTTTAGTTTAAGGCCACGTCGTGTGACGTGGCTTTTATGCTTATTTGACACTACTTTCAAAATGATAAGTACCCGAACCTATATTGTGGCTGGAATCAACGAGTACAATTTTTGCCCGTGTATTTACCGGAACGGTGACATCTAGTTTCAATAGATTATTCTCTAACAGCCAGACCGATTTTACCGTACCGTACACCGTTTCAAGTTCTGCAGATGCATGTGTTAATTTACCACCCGGTTTTGGAGCAATAACGATTGATTTATAACCCGGAGCATCTGCTGCCGAGTTAATTCCAGCTATTGTTCGATACATCCAGTCACCAATGGCGCCATAGGCGTAATGGTTATAGGAATTCATGTCTGGAGTTTGAAAAGATCCATCAGGTTTAATACCATCCCATCTTTCCCAGATGGTGGTAGCGCCCATTTTCACGGGGTAGAGCCAAGAGGGATAACTCTCTTGCATCAATAGATCGTATGCAACGTCATTGTGTCCAAATCGAGTCAAGACATGGCATATATAAGGGGTGCCCAAGAAACCTGTCGTGAGGTGGTTGCCATAATCCCGGATGTTGGCAACAAGGCGGTCAGCACAAGCAGATCGTAGCTCTTCAGGCAACATATCAAATTGCAGTGCCAGTACATAAGCCGTCTGTGTACCGGATACTAGGCGACCTGTTGGAGTCATATACTCCTTTGCAAAGGCTGCTTTGATGTTAGAAAGTAATGCCGTGTATTTGGCAACGTCTTCTTTTTTGCCTAAGACCTCCGCTGCGTTAATCAGTAGTTGCGTCGAGTGAGCATAAAAAGTCTGTGCGATTAGATATTTATCGGTTACAGCGGCTCTTCCATCATTATCATCATTCGGACGGTAAAAAAGCCAATCCCCAAAATGAAAACCTGAATTCCAGAGATTATTTTTCGCAACAGAAGTAATATAACCCACCCATTTTTGCATACTTTCGTATTGTGTTTCTAATATTCTGCGATCTCCATAAGCGCGGTACATATCCCAAGGAATAATTGTGGCTACATCGGCCCAACCAGCTGATGCGCCATCATTGATCCCAAGTACATTTGGTACGACATGAGGAATGAGTCCGCTGGGTTGTTGGTCAGCTTTGACATCCTTTAGCCATTTCGTAAAGAATCCTGCTACATCCATGTTGTAAGCCGCGGTATTCGCGAAAGCTTGTGCATCGCCTGTCCAACCTAGGCGTTCATCGCGTTGTGGACAGTCGGTAGGTACATCTACGAAATTTCCTTTTTGTCCCCATTGAATATTGTGCTGCAATTGGTTGATTAGGGGATTGGAAGTCGTAAATTTACCCGTCGTCGCCATATCAGAATACAGAGCCACGGCCGTTAGATCATCGGATTTTAATTCTCCGGGATAGCCCTCAACTTTAACATACCTAAAACCCTGAAAAGTAAAATGTGGTTCAAAGACTTGTTCGGCCCCGCCTTTTAAAATATAGCTGTCCTGAGCCTTGGCAGATCGTAGATTTGTTGTATAAAAATTACCTTCTTTAGTAAGTACTTCAGCATGACTTAGTGTAATCTTTGTTCCAGTAGGGCCCTGTGCCTTCAAAATCACCCATCCCACCAAATTTTGCCCAAAATCTACCACAGTTTCCCCTTTTGGGGTTTTAAAAATGCTGAGGGCTTTAAACTGTTCATGTTTCCTAACATGAGGACCGCTCATCGCGATAAGCTTTTCCGTTCCTTTGTTCATCACATTTACATTCTTCCAGTTGCTATCTTCTTTAAAATCAATATTATCCCATCCAGTAATCTCCATTCTAGCATCGTAAATCTCTCCATCATAGATATCCGACGCCATAATAGGCCCATAAGTATACTTCCAGTTCTCATCCGTATTTATTGTTTCCTTTGTGCCGTCGGTATATTCGACCTCAAGTTGTAAAAGCAGTCCCCGTGTATCGCCATAGAAATTATGCTGATTTCCAAATCCAATACGGCCTTTATACCAGCCATTGCCGAGACTTGCGCCCAGCACATTCGAACCGACCCTAAGCAATGCTGTAACATCGTAAACTTGGTATTGCAACTGGTTCTTGTAGCTGGTCCATCCCGGAGCAAAATATGTGTCACTTATACGAGCGCCATTAAGCTTGGCTTCGTATAGGCCTTTTGCCGTAATATAGGCCATCGCTGATTTTATCTTTTTTTTCAGGCTGAATTCTTTTCTGAAAAGTGGACTTCGGGACGAAGTGTCCTTTCCTGAGACAGTGATCCATTGTGCAGACCAATCTGAGGTTGAGATTCCCATTTGAAAGAATCCTATTGTGGACCAGGCAGATGTATTGCCATGATTGTCTTTTACCCGGACTTGCCAAAAATATTTTTTCTTTGACTGAAGGGGAGATCCCGCGTAGTCAATTAACACAGATTGATCTGTGGAAGAACGATGTTTCCAAACGAGATCTTTATCTTTATTTAAGAAAACTTTGTCTGTTCCCACTCGAATTTCATATTCGGCTTGTTGTGTGTTTTTCTCCGTAGAGGTTATTTTCCAGCTCAATCTCGGAATCTCGGTTTCGATGGCTAATGGATTGCTCAGATGTTCTACCTTTAGGTCAATTACCGCTAGTTTTTGAGCGAAAGTGGAGAAATTTAGTACGATCAGAAATCCTAATATTCCTAATTTTTGAAGCATAGTCTTCATAGATGGTTTTATATTTGATTAGTAATCTGTTGCTTGGAGTATAAAAGTATATAGCTATTATCCGCAATAAATTTTATATAAGCGTCATGTACTATCCTGACACTGAAGAAAAACTTGTCTTATGCTAAGGTCGATTGGAAAATCTATCTATAAATTCGTTAATAATAACGGAAAATCGAGGCCGTGTGTACTATTCAAAAAATAAAAATTGACAATGGAAAATTATAGTCAAACGATCCAGTTGGGTGTAACAAAGGATCGGGTTTTTAAAGCACTAACCGATGAAATACCATTTTGGTGGACAACCATGTTTGAGGGCTCTTCCAATAAGAAGGAGGATAGATTTACAATTCGCTTTGGCGATCTTATTTACAAAGTAATGCAAGTGGAAGACTTATATGAAAATGCAAAAGTTGTTTGGCATGTCGAAGATTCCTTGATAGCCCTTCCTGGATTGAAAAATCAAAAAGAATGGATTGGCACAACGATCGTTTGGGACATCACTGAAAAAGAAAACGGGGTTGTGTTGCAACTTGAACATATTGGCTTATCCCCTGAAATCGAATGTTATGCTATTTGTACAGATGGATGGCGACAATTTGTGAAAAGTTTAGAAGCATATATTGAAACAGGTAAAGGACAGCCTTTTTCGAATTGATCTTTGCTAGCATACCAAAATAATAAACTATGAGCCTGCCCTTGGGGGCTCCAGCATCTGTTTCTCCTTCGAGATTAATAATCCCTAAATCATTACCGCTATAATTTTTCTTTCTCCAAAAATACCATAGACTTGATTCTAAGCTGTCTATCACATATCCATTGGATCCCCGCTCATCTTCAGATTTACTCCTGATGTTATGTAGAATGACACGGTCGAAATAAAACCACTCCACTGTGGAAAAATTGATTGGATCTGAATTCAATGGAACTAGGATAGCTACTATAATTTCTGGTGGAAGCTTTGTTAATTTTTTTGATTAATTTATGAAAATAACAATTAAATTAATAATCTGATTAATGAAATATTTAAAATTATTTACGATATTTGAATGAATTATAAAACTGCAAGAAAATAAAAATTAACATGCTTTCTGAACGATTGCTGGCCTATAAGACCTGTATCGATTTGTAAGATAAGTATTTCTAGAATTGAATAAAAACAATGGAGTATTTTTCCCAACTTGGATACCATTCTAACGAAATCGTAAAATTCGCTGCCGCTAGCGGAATCTTTTCCCTACTTTTAAAATGTGGTGAAGTAATCCATTTTACACCACAAGATCCGGAGCATTTTAGAGCCTGGTTGATTGAAAAAAATATCGAAGATATTAAAAGCGAAAAACAGCAACGAGAATTTTTGGGGACTAGCATTTAATACCATAAACAGTAGATAATATTTTGGTGAAAAGCCAAAAATTATATTTTTTTATATAAAAAATCAATTTATACGATCTTATGAAAAAGACATTACTTCTATTGGCGCTGCTGATTTGTATGACCATTAATAGCTTTGCCCAAGGCAGTTCGATGTTATGGAAAATTTCCGGTAATGGTCTAAAGCAAGATTCTTATTTGTTCGGTACGATCCATATGTTGTGTCAAGACGACTTTGTCATCAAACAGAAGAATTTAGATGCACTCAATGCTAGTAAAAAGGTAGTTTTTGAAGTTGATCTTTCTAAACCAGAAAATGCAAAATCTCTACAGGCATTTACTGTTTCGGATCCGAATTTTATAAAGTCATTTTCTGAAGACGATATCAAAAAGATGGACAGCGTGTTGATCGCACAGCAGCTTTCAATCAAATTGTTGGATTATGTATCACCTGTTGCTGTTATATCCTTGTTCTCGATGAAAGGATTTAATTGCCCGGATCCTACAAAGATGAAGTCTTATGAGGTTGAGCTGTCAGCACTTGCGACCAGCCAAGGAAAGGTAATAGGAGAGTTGGAGACACCTGATTTTCAATTTAATTTGCTGAAGGATCTCATTACACCTAAATTGTTCATGGAATCTGTTTTTCAGTTGGAGGAATACCCTGCATTGACCGTTAAGATGGTTCAAGCTTATAAATCAGAGAATTTGGAAGAGTTGACAAAATTGCTCCAAGATCCAGCCTGGATGACGAAAGAACAAAAAGAAAAATTGTTAATTGGGAGAAATTTGAATTGGAGTAACCTGATACCCCCTATGATCAATGAAGAATCCTGTTTTATTGCCGTTGGCGCAGGGCATTTGGCCGGTGATCAGGGGCTGATTACCTTACTCCGAGAAAAAGGATTCAAAGTAGAGGCCGTAAAATAAATCTTATCTTAGTGGATATTTAAAACTAAGAAAAAAATGGCATCCGAGCACAACAAAACAGTAGAGATATTGAAAACAGGTGGCAAGACATATTTGATTTTTGGTATAAGTAGGGGATTAGGCAGAGCTATAGCGTTGAATTTGCCAAATGAGAATGATCTAATATTTGGTATTTCCAGGAATGAACCAAATTATTTAAGTGCCAATTCAGACATCCGATGGATTGCTACCGATCTATCCCAACCGAAAGAATCTTCGGAGATGATAAAGGCGATAATAGGAAATCAGCGGATTGATTATTTTATCTATAATGTTGGGATATGGGAAAAAGATGCATTTACGGAAGCGTATAATTTTGCAGATAGCAGCGCCTCCGAAATAATAAACTTAATCAATACGAATATTACGTCTTGCATTTTAAATGTACAGTCGGTAATAGATAATTTAAGACAATCGTCCAACGCTAAGATTATATTGATTGGTTCTACTTGGGGTTTAGATAACCACAGTGGAAAAGAAGTTGCATTCTCTGCGACAAAGTTTGCATTACGTGGTGTTGTCCATTCCTTACGAGAAAACCTTAGAAAAGATAAAATAGGTGTTTCCATATTAAATTTGGGCTATTTAGCGACAGAATTTGATCATAATGAAACCATAGAAAACGTTATTGTACAAACACAAGGTAATCTTATTCCCCTGCAAGATGTAATCCAAGCATTACGATTTATTATCTCTACTTCAGCGGCAAGCTGTGTAAAGGAAATTAATATGCCGGCAATGTGTGATTTCAATCTATAACATTGCTTTTGATCCGCACTTCTTGCCGTTATAAATTTTTTGACATCGCGATAAATTTGCATTTGGTCAACGTATACATGCACTATATCAAAAAGATTGGTGCTTGAGCCGTCCAAAAGCTTCCTTTGTTGAAAAAACATGAGGAAACAAGTATTATGTGCAGTTATACTCAGCGGTTTTACTACGCTGGCTGCACATGCTCAAAATGCAGTATCGGGACAGGTTGCTGTGGATTATGTCCCACTATCAAATTATATTCGCCCTGAAGATAGTGTTAAGACAGGTTCAAAGAGCGATTTTAGGAGAATACAGTTTAACCTGGAAGTTCCATTATCTACCAAAATAGATTCTTCTGGCAATATAAAACGCTGGTCCTGGAAGATAGGGGCAGCTTATGCAAAGATGGAAAATAGAGGGTACGAAGAGCCCTTATTCCCGACTGAAATGCTCAATGCTGAAATGGGACTTCAATACCTGACCTCATTAAGGAAAAATTGGTCTCTATTGACTTTTGCCTCCGTTGGGATTTATTCAGACCTCGTTAAAGTAAATGGTAAGGATGTACTGGGGCAGGGGGGAGTGCTTTTTATCAAAAAATTTAGACCGAATTTAGCTTTTGGTTTTGGCCCTGTGTTGAGCAATAGTTTTGGCGTGCCAATGATCTTACCTGGCTTGTATTTTGACTGGAAAACAAATGGAAAAGTGAAGTTCAATGTGAATTTCCCACAGGGTCTTTCCGCATCCTATCACCTCAATGAAATGGTTGATCTTCGTGCTGTCGTTAATCTAGATGGTATGACTGCAGAGCGAGAAAAAAATGGGAAATCTACTTTGGCCGGTTTTATGTTATTGACAGCTGGGCTTCAGCCTCAGTTCAATTTGGGCAAGAGCCTGAAGCTCCAGCTGACCGGCGGAAGCACACTTGCTAGATTGTATGTAGAAAATGATAGGTCGCTGAAAAGTTTATTCAAGAACAAAAGTCAGGCGGACCCCCGGTTTTCTCCAACCTTCTATACTTCCGTAGCACTTAAATGGAATATGCCTTAATCATCTGCTGAGGAGCTTCTTAAAAACAACATTTTGGAGAAGCTCCTCTCTTTTTGTACGCGATATCGGTAATTCTTGTTCCTGTATATATACTCTCCCTCCAGTAATAATATCAATGTGGTTTACATTGACTAGGTAGGATTTGTGAATACGAAAAAAATGGTTGCCGGGTAATGCCTCTTCCAAAGCTAACATGGTTTGATGGATTGTAATTGTACGTTCTTTAAAGTGAAGTTTTGTATAATTTTGCATACTTTCCGCGTACAGAATATCTGTCCAGGAGATTTTAACAAAAGCATCCCCCTGTCTTACAAATAACATATTGTCATTCGGACTACTTTCCTGTAAGGGTTTGTTCCGCTGTACAAAAAGCTGATAAGCTTTGGTGCTGGCCTGATAGAAACGCTGGAAAATTATAGGTTTGAGCAGGTAATCAACAGCTTGAAGTCTGAATCCTTCCAAGGCATATTCTGAATAAGCTGTGATGAAGATACATAAAGGCGGGTTTTCAAGGGAGTCTAAAAAGTCTATACCATTGAGATAGGGCATATTAATATCTAAAAAAATAAGATCTATATCGCCCTGCTGTAACCTCGAAGTTGCAGCTAGTGCTGAAGGAAATGTTTCCACTAAATCCAAAAAATCGATCTGCTCGGTCATTTCGGCAATATGTTGGCGCAGCATAGGTTCATCGTCTACGATGATACATTTCATTTTAATTTCTTCCATTGTCAATAGTTAGCTGTTAAGATCGATGGTCAGTTGTATAGTAAAACTGTCGTCAAGTTTATGGATTGTTAACGAATAGTTGTTTTCATATTGCAGTTCCAGTCTTTTTTTTACATTTTCCAGCCCTATGCCCGAGTGTCCTGTCGAAGCTAATTGCGGATAGTCCTGATAACTATTACTGATGTTGAATTGAAGTTTTCCTTTTTCCTCAGCACAGGATAGCGCTATACTTCCTTTTTGATTTGGAAGGCGGTTTACGTGTTTAAATGCGTTTTCGACAAAACAGATAAGCATCAATGGTGCAATATATAAATCCTTTGAAGATTGATTCCATGAACAGCTTACATCCAGTTCGTTACCCCACCGCATTTTTTCTATGGCTATAAAATCCTGTAAATATTGCAGTTCGCGTGTTAAAAGTACGAGCGGTTGGTTGCACTCATAGAGCTGATACCTCAGAATGTCAGAAAATTTCAGAAGCAAATAATCGGCCATTTCCACATTCTTTTTCATGAGGATGTGAATATGGTTCAAGACATTAAACATAAAATGAGGATTGACCTGATCCTGTAAAAATTTTACCTGACTTTCAAGAAAATTCTGCTGCAATTGACCATGGATACGTTGAATATCTGCATGTTCCTGATAAAATCTAATTCCGCAGGCCGTACCATTGATCAGTAGGGAAGATGGAATTGCTTGATAGAAATGAGTGAGTATTAGCTCTGTCCGTTCATGGTTAGCTATTCCTTCTTTGGTGAGAATGAAATAGAAATCTATACTTCCAATTAAAATAGCTAAAATAACTACAAAAAGCACTGCTTTTAGTACAAAAGGTTTCATTTGTTGAGCCTTGATCGCTCGCGGTAGAACCCGGTCGCTCAGCCACTGCGATACAATAATCGAAGAAGCCATGATTAGCGAGGTGTGCAGTAAAGCCTGGAGCGAATCGAACTCGCCTTTTATTTGAATCCATACAGCAAACCCAAGAACGAACCAAAAAGAAATGAGAAAAAGATGTTTATTTAAATAGTTTTTTTTGAACATATGACGATTTAAAAAAAATACCTTTGGAGCCTGATTCCTAGGTAGCTCCAAAGGTAAAACTTATTCATTGTTTTAGAAGATAAAGTAACCCAATCCAATAGAAAATGCCTGTGGTTTGGATTTAAAAGATTTATTAAGGTCAGAAAAACCGCGTTCATAACGAACATCGAGTGTAAATCGCTGAATATCGACTCCCAGACCGCCGGTAACTTGTAAGTTTGATTTGTCAAAATGTTTGATTCCTTGTTGTATTGCTTTGAGAGGTGGCAAATTGTCGTTTAACGTATAGCTGTAAATTGCACCAGCTAATACTCGGAAATTGATGTCCTGATTTTGGTAGATTTTGTAGCCTGCAACAACGGGGATATCAATCGCATTCCATTTGAGTTTGCTTTCGGTTTGCCCTTGCGGTTTAAGTGCTGCTTTACGTTTATTGAAAAGAGCTTCACCCTGGATATAGGCTCTTCCAAGATTAACTCTTGCCATACCCCCTACGTGTAACCCTATGGCATATTTGTCATCTAAATCTGCTAATTCGGTATTGAGTTTGTTGAGACTACTTCCCCCTTTAATACCCAATTGAATGAAAGGTTGCTCCTGAGCAAACAGTGTTTTGCTAAACATCATGGCAAATAATACGATGCATGATAAAATTGCGTTTTTATTCATTTTATATTGTTTTAATTTGTCCAAAAGAACAAAGGATCAATTCCTTGGCAAAAAGAGTTTGACGAACGGCATTTTTGTAGTGACGAAGGTTAATATAGGGATGATTAATCTGTCAAGATTTCTATTTGTTTGTCAAGATTTCTGGCTTAAGCGTATTTTTTTCAGGATTGATGGGAAAAGGTCTATTGTTTTTTTTTAACTTACAAGATAGATTTTGTTTGGTCAATTGTGTTGTACAAATAATCGATTTCATGAAAAATCCATTGAAGCGAACGTTTTCCTTTTCCTATCTGGTATGGCCGTTTTGTCTGCTTATACTAACATCCTGTTCTAAAGAAGGACTTAATTCACAAGGAGGTCTAATAGATCCCGGTTTTAAAGCTGTCAACTTACAAACCGGAATCAAGGAAAATGTAATTCCGATCAAAGCGGATTTATGGTATGTATCCTATGTCAAAGATGCCCTTACAGGAGAAATATTGAAAGATTCCACTGGAAAAAAGCTCAAATTGGAGCGTACGGGCTCAATTGGAGTTGACGGCGGGTGGCTACAGTTGGAAAAAACAATTAATAACGAGCTTAAATTGACCTTATTGGAAAATTTTAGTGATCAGCCCAGGAATTTTGCTATTGGCATATTATCAGCGGATAAAATGGATGAAGTGAATTTTATTCAAACTAGGGCTGATGGATATGAGTTGGTCAAAAAAGAAATCAACGAACTGAAAGAAAGCCGGAAAATCTATGTCAGTACCGAAGGGTGTACTGCGATGAATCTGGTAAATAGCTCAAATCGAGAGCGAAAAGTCGATATCACTGCCATTTTTAAGGACGTAAAGTATAGTTCCGAATTCATAAGTGACAGCTACGGCGCTTTTGACTGGCTCAATAAAGCAGATTCTACGATTTTCATGGATGAATTAATGGTAAATGGTGGAGTTCGCTGGCAAGGTAAAGTTCCTTACAGCAAAGGCAAAACTTTTGAAAATTATATTAAATCTGGAGATAAACAAGAATTGCTGCTCAAACCCAATGCCCAGATAACCGCGAGAGGTGAATTCAAATACCTCGAAAGAACTTGCAATTATATCTTCACGATCAAGAATAAAACATCCGGGCACGAATTCCAAGTGAAGGGTACCTGGAAGCAAAAGGTTCCGCTGACCCCACGGACTATTTTGCAATAAGATTATTTATGAGGTTTTAAGCATAACAACAATATAATGACCTTTTTGTAATTCTCGGTAAATATAAAAGCCACATCATCTGATGTGGCTTTTTTGTGTTCTGCTTAATGGCTATACAATGTCTTATTTGACTTGTGTAATTGTTCCGTTAGTAACGCTTCCCCAATTTGTAAGACTTCCATAAACAATTAATTTGGACTTACTGTTGGCAAATTCTACCTTTCCGCTACCATTAATAGTCAAGTTACCGTATACGACAACTTCACCGTCAATAACCATCTTACCATTGATAAATGAAGTGGATTTTGATCCGACAGTTCCCTGAGAAAGTGAACCTGTTACACTCAAGATACCGCTTCCGTTTACGGTAAAAGTTCCACCAATAACACCTGAGCCCACCAAATTCATTGTTGAATTGACGTTAATGTTTTGCTTCAAAGCGATTGAACCATACATATTGAATACACCGCTGTTGATGTTAACAGAATTTCCATTGATATTAAGTGTTCCACACCAGTTAAAATTCCTGTTGATATTAACGTTTGAAGCAAATGTTTTTGTATCCGAGTAGCTGGCTTCACTATTAACATTCAGGTCTCCCTGTGTACTGCCTGTGAAGGCTGGATAAGTACCATTACAGCTTGGAGTTGTTGGTTTCAGATCGATGAGTTTAAGAATTTTTAAGCCACCTTTTCCCGTTGCCACAAAAACATAGTTATCTCTACTGATCACAAAATTACTTGAACTGTTGTCAATCGCATTGAAACTTGCACTACCAATATAGTTAAAGTTGTTTTGTGTGTCAAATTGATAAGCCGCGATACCAGCGCCACCGTTGGCAACAAACACACGTTTGTCGTTTGTGGATACAGCATTGGTCACAATATCTTCCGGATCCATGTTGCTGTCATCAGGACTTACTGGAATACTAATGCGTTTATCCAGAGCTCCTGTATTGATATTATAAATACCCAAGCCCTGAGCGCCTTCAGAAGCTAAAAGATAACTGCTATAAAAATCAATAGTACGCTTTGCTGAACTTGGATTTTGACCCACATTGATTGTTTTAACAGGATCAAGATTATTGGATACAACTTTTATCCCCTGTGTTCCTGACAGCACATACACTTGATTCTGGTATGTTCTTACAGATAGGAGATCCGCAATAGTTACCGATTTTTCGATAGCACCCGAAGATTTATTGATTTTAGAAATAGCACCCGCATTACCTGAAACAGCATACTGGCTTTCGTTGTTAAAAGCAACATCTGTTGCCACATAGCTTGGCAAACCTGTATAACGATAAGCATCGGTAGGTAATCCATTCTGAAGTGGTAAAACAATAAGAACTGCAGGTGAGGTCATTTTTGCCAATACACCTTCATCTGCTGCTCCAGCTAAGAGTAGGCTATTGCCATCAACTGCCAATGAGCTTATGTCGATATTCGGCAATTTAGCATTTACGATAAGACGTGGGTTATTAATATCTGAAATGTCGATGACATCGACACCACCAAGATATCGATCGCCTTCGGTATTGTAACTTACATAAGCGTAGTTGCCCGAAACAGCAACATGCGTTGCCCGAAGCTTATTGCCTTCATAATCCGGAGGAGCGACTTGTGCGACCAATGCTAACGAGAAGTCTGGGTTTTGAGTGGCAGTGACTGTCGAACTATTGGCTGCTCGCTTACCGGATGCTAAAAGATTAGATAACGGCAATAAACCAGCATTTTGATGATCTAAACGTGCATTCAGTTGACTTGCATTATTATCAATAACAACAGACTGATTTTTAGGATCATCAATGTTATCATTGTTTTTGTTGCAGCTAATAATTGCGGTCAAGGTCAATGCTAAAAGTGGCAGGTAAAATTTCTGTTTCATAATATTATATATCTATCACAAAAGTAAACCAAAAATCTTATAGTTAAGTTTTGTTGCGGTTAATTTATAAAGCTGTAGTTGTTTTACTACTACATTTTATGCTGTGTAAACTCCTAATGAACATAAATTTTTCCATAGCTTGTTCAACTGAGTTTACCCGTATACAAAAGGGTCTGATATAAATCAGACCCTTACTTTGGAAGATGGAACTCTTTGTTTCTTCTTGCGCTGTGGTTCCCCCTTTTATATGAAGTTATTCCTTTTTTTAATTCTCATTTGAAGTTTAACATATTAAAGCTGCTTAAAGGCAGACTTCTTTATCGCTGCTCGTTGGGCAATTATTTCTTTTGGCTCAAATGTCATAAACTGCAAAGCTTTTGATGTGTGGCGTTGCTGTGGATTCAACGACATGAAAACGAATTTTAGATGTTTTGATTTTGTTAAACTTATGTATCCTTTTGTTGCCAACTGATTCACCAGAAGCAATATTTACCCAATTATTATCGATCCAGGCGGCTATGGTGTATTTTCGAATACGCTCGCCACGCTGTATTACCTCACCAAAGATGACCTGATTTACAGTTTTAGGCGTTTTCAGGTCTAGGGTAAAGTCTTTTGCTGCTTTGTTCTTAACGATTGCTATGGGATGGGATATGACAGTGGTCAATGCGCTACCAAACTCTGCTAGTCGATTAACATCCTCTTTTGGAACCAAGCCGCTCGTATCGACTACAATGCCCAGTAACATGTTGGAATTTCTGCCTACACTGGTATAGTAGGAATCCACCAGTTGATCCACCGAAAGGAGCTTCTGTCCATTTTCTTTCCAAAACCAGCCACCTTGCCAACCGGTACGCATTGGGAAATCGGCTTCCCCCGGACACCATATTGCCCCATTTGGATTGCCGTTCAAACCATCGATAACAATTGTCCCCGTAGCTGATGTCGTGAAATCCGAACGGCTCCAATTGGGATATGGTGCTCTTCCTTCTTCATTGCCTATCCATCGGATCAAATTTTTGGCATCACTTGGACCTTGAAAAACGATAGCATCAGGCTGTAGTTTTTTTAGTAACGGAGCAATATCCGGTCCGCCATCTTTTATGGGCAGTATTCCGCCATCAAACCAGATTTCAAACAGCTTACCATAATTTGACCATAATTCGGAAAGCTGCGTTTTCACCACCTCATTGTATTGCTGTTGCGTAAGTGGGCCTCCGGGTTGGACTTTACCTGGATTATTCACATGCAAATATCCATTGGCGGAAGCGCTGGCATAGATGCCAGGTCTGATGCCATATTTTTGACAGGATTGGATAAAATCCTTTACGATATCGCCTTTTCCTGCTTTCCAAGGTGATTTGCTGATATTATAGTCATGTGCTTTGGTAGGCCATAAGCTGAATCCCGAACAATGCTTTGCGACGAGCACAGCATATTTTGCACCTGCAGCTTTGGCAGCCTTGATCCATTGATCTGTGTCCAATTTGCTAGGGTTAAAGACTGAGGCAGGAGGGTGCGAGCCCCATTGTTGCCATTTATAGTCGGGGACATAGTTCACAACATCGAAGTGAAAAATTACCCCGATCTCTGCTTCAGCCCATGCTACATGGGCCGGAGAAGGGATCACTTCCTTTTGTTGGGCGTTACAAAGTAAGCCCAACAAAAGGAAGTGGATCATTAAAATATAGTTCTTCATTTTTATTAGTGTTATTGCCATCCTGTATTCTGTCCCAAAGCAGGATTTAAACTGATTTCCTCTAACGGGATTGGAAATAAATACATTTTGTCATTCCATGATCTTTTTTCTAGTGCAGTGTAGATTCGAATATAAAAATCACTATTGACAGTTATACCATTGACTTGTGCCGCTGGATATTTGGCTCTTAATGCAGGAGTAAGTTTCATCCCTAATATTGTTTCAGGACGTTCGATTCTTTTTCCTGCTTTCCAGCGTAACAGATCGTCAAACCTGAAACCTTCATCAGCGAGCTCGACTCTGCGTTCCCTTCTAATTTCGTCTATCAAAACCGGAACCTCTGGAAAGACCGAATTGGGATCTCTTTTTAGCGATGCAATAATCATATCTGGCATACCTACACGTCTTCGCAGCAGATTGATACTTTTGTCGATATCAGTTTGTTTGATATCACCCAGTTCGGCCCTGGCTTCGGCATAGATCAATAGTATTTCAGCGTATCGGAAGATAAAAAAGTCTAGAGTCGATTGATTGGCTTGCCACATAGCAGGGTCTGAGCTTCGTCCTTTAATCAACTGATACCCTGTATTGGCAGTGTTTGTTCCAATTCTGGGTAGATCAATAATGTCTTTCGATCCGTCGCTGTTTTGTAGTAATACAAAACCTTTGGTTGCAATTGTCTGTTTGGCCCTTGGGTCACGATCCGCAAATTCATCCTCAGGTGTATTGTCTCCTTTATATTTTGTGCTAAGCGCGGTAGGTAGTCCATCTGAACAAAGATAATTTTGGACGAAATCTTTGCTGTAGCCTGTCCCTGTCTCACCCAAAGTCCTACTGATACCATTCATAAGGATGCTTTGAAGGTAACGTCTTCCAAGAATAGACTCGGTGTTGCCATTGAGTTCCTGTTGGATAAAGAGATTGTAGTAATCCGTTGTTGGATTTCCGGTAGAGTATAAGGAGTATTTATTTGATCCCATGATAAGTTCGGCAGCACTGAGCGCTTCGCGAAGATATTTTTCGCTTCCTTCGACGCCAAAATATTTTCTTCGGGTTCCCTCCCATAGACATATACGGGCTTTTAGTGCTGCGGCTGCATATTTATGCAAGCGTCCGGCAGAAACGTTATCGGCAGGAATATTTTCGACAGCAAAATTTAGGTCGGCCAATACCGAATCCATGACGATATTACGAGGAGTTCTCGGCGCATAAAGTTCTTCACTTTTTTCCGTAAGATCCTTACTGTACCAGGCAACGTCTCCATAACGTTTGGAGAGCCCCCAATAAAAAAGCGCGCGAAAAAACCGAATTTCACCGGCATATTGATTTTTAATTGCTGCACTAGCTTCGGCATTGTTGTAGCGCTGTAAGAAATAATTTACATTACGGATATTTGTCCAGTTATAACTGGCATCTGTATTGGGAACAACATATTGACCAGCTAAAAAAGCGTTTATACTACTTGGGACTTTATCATCTGACTGATTGTCCTGGATAAAATTTTGGGTAGGCAGCGAAGTATAAAACTGATTCGCATAGAGCATCAGGTCATTTTCATTCTTGAAGAAGGTTGGTTCGGTGATCGAGGACAAAGGTAATCTATCCAGATAGCTGTCTTTTTTACAAGAAGTAATAAACGCTAATGAACCAAGTATGAGTAGTGTTTTTAAAGTTTTCATAATCTAAAAGCTAAATCTTATCAATTAAAATCCGAGTTGTAATCCAAATGCCACCGATTTACTCTGTGGAGCATCTTGAAAATTGAGGACTTCTGGATCGAAGGCATCAAATAAGCTCGTAAACGTTAGAAGATTCTGTCCTGAAATATACACGCGTGCACGACCGAGTTTGGCCTTTTCAGTCCATCTTTTAGGTAGTGAGTAACCAAGCGTAAGTTGTTTCACCCGAAGGTATGCCGCGTTTTGAAGGTATTTTGTCTGTTGTTGCGAGTTTCCACCATTACCAAATCGTAGCCTCGGAAAATAAGCATCTCTGTTTTCTGGTGTCCAATAATCTGTTGCATAGACAAAAGGGACATTCCATTCGCTCGTAAATCCCCAGAAAGCACTATTGCTGATCCAGGTATCGCGCTTGCCTATACCTTGTAAGAAAGCCGAGAAATCAAAGTTTTTATAATTCAATCCTATGTTAAGGCCAAACGAGTACCGAGGTGTAGAATTTCCGATAATTTTTCGGTCCCCAGGGTTACCGACCGTATTGTTGCCAAAGTCGATCTTACCATCATTATTTAAATCTGCATAGCGGATATCGCCCGGCCTCCAGGTGCCACCCCATACTTGGGTCTGTTTTGGTGCCGAATCGATCTCTTCCTGACTTTGAAAGTAGCCTTGTGTTTCAAATCCCCATATTTCGCCGTCTAATTTACCCTCATACCAGTTATTGAATATTTTGGTTGTATTCAGTGGATATTTCGTGAGCTTGGCATGATTGTCCGATAACGAAAGCATCACGTCATAGGAAAGGTCATCGCCTATGCGATCATTCCAACCTACACTAAGCTCCCATCCCTTTGTAACCAATGTACCTGCATTTTGGCTTGGAGCGGCTGTTCCCAGTACGGATGGGAGCGGAACTCCAGCAACAAGCATATCTCGTGTGCGTCTTTCGTAAACGTCAAAGCTACCTGTCAAGCGGTTTTTAAGTAAGGCGAAATCTAAGCCGAAATTGGTCGTCGCCGATTTTTCCCAGGTAAAGTTTGTGCTCACAAGCCCTGGAGCGCCTACACTCACACCGGTTTGATTACCAAAAATATAACCTACGCTATTGTTTACGGGCATTGTCGGTAGATAGGGATAGAAATTGGAAGCGGAATATAAATCATCACTATTGAAACCTTGGTTAGGTAATTCACCGTATGAACCTCTCAATTTTAAGTCATTGACAACATCCTTAATGCCTTCCATAAAGTTTTCTTCAGAAATTCGCCAACCTGCAGAAACAGAGGGGGTGAAGACATATCTTTTATCCGCAGAAAAACGGGAGGATCCGTCGTAACGACCATTTATTTCCAATAGGTATTTCTTATCGAAAATATAGTTCAATCTGAAAACTGTTCCAAAGAGTGCCCACTCGTTCTCGGCCCCGGTGACACTTGGTCGGGGATCATTATTTAGATTGATCGCTGGTTTGGTAGGGTCAACTAGATTGTTTGCGAATATGCCTAATCGTTTGTAGCGGCTACTTTCTCGATTAATACCAACCATTGCTTTGAAATAATGTTTTTCGGCGAAGGTGTTTTCGTATGTTGCAAAAGCATTTAAGGCAAAGTAATTATGGTTATCTGTTGTTTCTGACACGGATGAAGGGTTTGTCCAAGGAAATGTTCCGAGCAGAATCCCATTCACACCATATTCCTTAAAAGGAATCTGATGGCTTTGTAGAAAGTTGTTGTAAGCATTCCAGGTATAATCAGCGACGACCGAGACATGTTCGATAGGTTTGATTTTTACTCCTCCAGTCAGCCATAAATCATTAGAATATCGTTTTCTTTTTCCGTTGTTGGCCGCTACAGCGAAAGGATTGGTAAAACTGCCTTGTCCTGAAAAGTTACCGTCAGGATGTCGAATAGGCATAGTCGGTCTCAAGTCTCCGGAGATCCATCCAGAAGATGTTCCCCCCGTAACGACTCCGGCTGTTTCTTTATCGTCTATATGTGTGAGGGCGAAATTTCCTGTTAGGGTCAGCCAATCTGTAATTTCCGAGTTTACTTTCATCGATGGGTTCAAGCGTTGATACTTTTGACCAGCCTCTTTAAATAAGCCCTTTTGTTGTAGATAACCTAGGGAGGTGATCACCGAAGTTGCACCGCGGCCTCCTTGTAACGATAGATTGTGTCGCTGCATCGGCGCCCATCCTGGATATTGTTCCTTAATCCAGTCTGTATTTCCAACATAACGATACTTGGCTGGATTGGAAGGGTCTACATACACCGGAAGGTTGTTGATCGGATCATTAAAATAGGCATTGGCAAGAATTGAATCTTGTTCTGTAAAAGATTCTGTTGCTGTAGTTCCACCGTCTTGTCCATTTCGATTTGCCTGGCGGTGCATCCTAATGTAATCGATCGAATTGATGTATTTGGCCATTTTGGTAGGCCTGGAGACGGTGTATTCTCCTGTATAATTGATTTGTGGATTTTGGCTTTTCGGGTTTTTTGTCTGAATCAAGATGACACCATAAGCCGCTCTACCGCCATATATAGCTGCCGCAGCGGCATCTTTTAAAACGGTTACATTTTCCACATCCGAAGGATCAATAGAATTGGGATCACGTTGTACACCGTCTACTAAAATCAGGGGTCCTGCGGTACCGCCATTGATCGATCCTGTACCGCGGATGTTGAACTGAGAACCAGTTCCCGGTTTGCCATTGGCAGAGGTAATGTTTAAGTTTGGTACTAAGCCTTGTAATCCTTGACCCAAATTTGCAATTGGGCGATCTGCCAAACGTTTGGCACTCACGGTTGCGACTGCTCCGGTCAGATTCTCTTTCTTTTGGGTACCAAATCCGACAACAACGACTTCCTCGAGGTTACTGTTTGCTGCCTTGAGAACAACATTGATTTCGTTTTTCCCCTGCGTGGGTATTTCAGCTGTTGCATATCCAACGGAACTAATAATCAATAGGCTGTTTGATTCTGGTACAGTGAGGGAAAACTCCCCTTGGGCATTGGTACTTGTGCCGATGGCACTACCTTTTAAAAGAACATTTATACCAGGAAGAGCTTGCCCATTTTCATTTGTCACTCGCCCTATGATTGTCCTTTTTTGAATATTGTCATTGACGTTTTTAGCGATAGGCTGTATTGCTGGTTTGCGCCCTATCGCGATAGAGCGCCCCTTTATTTGATAATCCAACGATTTCTCAACTAAGAGTTCATCCAATAGAGAGGTGATCGATTTATTGTTTGCACTGATCGTGATCGGTTTAATATTTTTTAGGTCGTTCTCGTCATAAATGAACGTGTAACCCGACTGTCTACTGATCTCAATCAATATATTTTTCAGTTGTGCTTTATGCTGATTGAGGTTGATGCGCTGTGCGCGAACATTTCCCATAGCCACCATAATGGAAGCTAATAGTAGAACAAAGGTTAGTTTCATAGACAGATGTGTCTTGTAAGATTTCAGGTATTGGTAATAATACCTTGGATGATCTTTTTTCATATTCTTTTAAGTTTAATAAACAATGCAGGTTGATACCTATACAGTCCTTGGTTGCGGAGACCATATGAGTCAGATTTACATTGGCGGTTATAGGTTTTCGTTCCGGGTTTTGGCGGAACTAACACAATAATTGGTTTCGGATCTCTTCTCGAATGTCGATGAAAAAGTATTTTTTATCATGTTATCGCATAGCTAAAATCCTCCTTCCTTCTCTTGTGAATTTTACGTCTGACTTTAACTCAATAGCCTGCAACACTTCAGATAATTTGGCGTCCCTTGGGATAATGGCTGAAAATTTACGATCGCCATAGGGGCCTATGTCGACTTCAACATCATACCAACGTTCGATCTTGAGTGCATATTGGCTCAAAGGCTCCTCATGCAGTACATAAAGACCGTCCTTCCAGGCATAACTATCTTCAATACCACTGGTTGTTATTTCAATAGCATCTTTTCCATTGACAATTGCCTGTTGCCCCGGACTTAAGAGGGCCTGATGTTTTGTCTTTGTGTCTGTAACGCGCAGACTGCCACTGACAAGTGTCGTGTATGAACGGCCATTGTCATTATAGGTGTTGACGTTGAAACTTGTCCCCAGCACTTCAATACGCTGGTGTGCTGTTTGTATGACAAATGGTTTGTGTACATTTTTGGCAACTTCCAGATAGACTTCACCTGTCAGCTGGATTTGTCTTTCTTTACCAGTAAAGGCCGCTGGATAAGTGATAGAAGATAAGGCATTCAACCATGCTTTGGTACCATCAGGCAGCACGACTTCAAATTGACCGGCAGCCGGTGTTGAAAGCCGGATTGTTTTTACATCCTCCGTTTCAATGATTGTCGTTCCATTATTGTATCCCAATGAGCCTCCTTTTGAGATAATGCCGCTATTTTTTCCGTCTAGAGCAATTGCTGGTTGTCCATCTATTGATAATAACGCTTTGTTTTTGCCTGGCGCAATGTCATCAACAAACAATTCATGTTTGCTTTCTTGATTATTATTCCGTTGTAGATATCGTATTGTTCCAATTGTAAAAAAAGCGAGGAGAATTGCAGCAATTGCTATAATGTACCCTTTATTATAATAAGGCTGCTCTTTAGAGATTCCCTTTAATCTTTTTTGTAGTTCGATTACATCCGAAATTAGCTCCTTGTCAGATGGAATTTGGTCTTCACCTAGATTAAGATACCATTCTTCAACAAGCGCTTGTTCTTGTGTTGTACATTTCCCTTCCAGATATTTCTTAAGTAAGGAGGGGCCATTTGCATGCTCTTGGTTCATCATGATAATATAGTTGGTTACTTCTATATGACGGACGAGAAGGGGGGAAAGGGGGGGGCGATTAGAAAATTTTACAAAAAAACAGTAAGCTTACCCAAAGCAGGCTTCCTAATTTACTGCGAAGCAGACGTAGGGCTTCTTTCATATAACTGCGAACGCTATGTTCTGATAGATTAAGTTTTTTTGCGATATCCTTGTGACTGAGATAGTGCTCCCTACTCAGTTCAAAGACCTCTCTTACACGTGGGGAAAGTTTATTAAGCACACGATCTATTTGTTCCTGAAGCAATTTCTCCCTTAGGGAATGGTCTGTATCTTTGGTATGATGTGTTGTAATAGGAGGTAATGAAGCCAAATACTTGGTTTTTGATTGTTCCTTGGCGATATGATCTATTACACGGTAGCGTATGGCACTGTGGAGGTAGGCAGATATTTCTCCCTGGATAGCTAATGTATACCTATTTTGCCAAATAGAGGCAAATAAGTCATGGACGATATCTTTAGCGGCTTCGCGATCGTGCAACTTATTGGTTGCGTGAAGATATAATAAGGCAAAATAAGTGTTATAGAGTTTCTGAAAGGCAAGAGAGTTCCCATTCTTTAGCTCTTGCAGCAGATCCCTTTCTTCTATTTTTTGCTTATTGTACATGATCAATGGACAATATTAGTAAACAATGCATAGTTGAGCAAATCTATTCAGCTTTTGTTTGCATGCACACGATTGCGTAATATTTGATCTCCCAACGCTTTCCGATAATTTGATTAGAAAACGTTTATTTCGGTTCTATACGGATGTGTATATTACTAGATTATAAAATGAAATTGATAATTTTGAAAATAGCTAAACCACTCAAAAATCTGTAAATTATCAGCTATGAAAAGAATAATATGTTTTACCATTGGATGTCTACTTTTCAGTGCTATTTATCTGCAAGGTTGCATGAATAGTGGAAGTACTATAGAACAGCGGGGAAACGAGCCCTCAGTCCAGATACCATCTAATTTTGATTCACTGGAGTATTATTTTGTGGATATTGATTTATTTAAAATAGGTGAATTGGAGGACAAAAAGAATAAATCTGAGAAAGAGCGTCTTTTGTTATCAGTACTGGAAGATGATAAGTTGGATCTTTCCCTTTTATCTCATTTGAAGAATATAGGATATGTTAGAGGCTCACTGGATCAATCTCTCTATCGTGCTGTCGACTCACTATTTTTCTTAAAAACAAGAACAGATCATGTCGACACCTCTTGTATTTATGAATTTCGAGATATCCTTGTGTTCTATAAAAATAAGCAATGCATTGGGATCGCTAAGATCTGTTTTGATTGTAAAGCTATGGTTTCATGGAGCGAAAAACCAAATTTCGCAGGTTTCGGTGATTGGGAAGATTACGATAAATTGCATCTTTTACTCGGGAGAAAATAAAATTTCGCCTTTCGAATCCCTTTATTTTCCGATTGTTCTAAGGTGTTAGACCAAAATCCCTTGTACAAATTATCGCTGAGTCAGCGGGTTGTTACCAATAGCGACAGTTGGAAAGTGGCAGTTGGTTGCTACCTTGTGAAAGGTAGCTTTTTGTGTTGAATTAATTTTTAAGATAACGTTTTTTGTATATTTTTAACAGCTCATAAAAAAACTGAATGTTAAATTCTGCGTTCTTATGTTCAGCTTGAACGATATGATGGAATTAGCAGTAAGAGGACGTTCAATTGATTTAAGAACAGCGTTACCTAAGCATTAGCTTTATGCAAGCTTAGCCGATATCTTGTATACTAAAACTATTTAAAATGAAACAATGCATAAAAATCGCACTGATCGGACTATTCTTGACATTATCTATAAGCTCTTGTAGCGAAAGACTAAGTGGAAAGGACGAGTCGTCCTTTGACAGTTCCCGTAAAAAGGTAGAAGCAAAGCTGAATGACAAAGAAAAAGCGAACTTGGAAAAGGCCTTGCGAGTGGCACTATCCGAAGCGATGTGGCTCAAAATGAACGAACCTCAAAAATATAATGAGGAATCAATAAATCGTATTTCGTTGGGTATGATCGATGGAAAATCTTACGGTGCAGTATTGGACCTGGCCGATGACATCCTTCAAAAACAACAGGAAAGGAAAATAGCTCATCTTCAAAATGAGATCGATAGTCTACAAAAACATAAAACTGAATTTGAACAGGTAAAGAAAGAGCTGGCTGTTTTTCAGTTGGAACCGATTGAACTGGGACTCGAAGATTTCTTTGGCGAACCTGTTCCCAGAATTATAGTGACTATGAAGTATATGGGTAAAAAGCCGCTAAAAGGAAGTCAGGGCTTTTCGTATGTGCTGAAAAAACGTTCTTCACAAACTATTATCAGTAATGAGCAGGCTGTTTTTGGCGAATCTGACAGTGTGCTCCAGCCAGGTGAGTTTCGTGTCAATACGATAGTCTTCAATCAGCAAAAAAAAGATTATCCTAAACTCTGGAGCTTTCCTCGCTATCCCGTCAAAGGAATCAATCTGACAGATTACGATCTGGAATTAGTTGTGACGACGCAATCGATCAAATCGAATGACCGGGAGACAGTTCTTCCTGAAGGTAGTATAGCATTGATTGATGAAAACTTAAAAAAATTAGAAAAGGAAATTACTGAAGTAAAGAAAGAGAAAATTAGCCTTGACGATTTGGAATTGACGTAATTTGAGTAGAGTACGTAAAATCTTTTTTTCAAATCGCTGCCCAATTTCCCGTTTAATACATTTGTCGATCCTATTTTCGTAAAAATGTCCCTGAATTAAAAAAGGGACATGAATTACAGTTTTATTTTTGAGGAAAGTACCATTTTAAAAGCATGAAATTAGACTTTTATAAGCCGATTAACGAAACATTAAGAAAATACATTAAAGGATATTATTTCATTGCTAAAAATCAAGATAGTGGGCCTATTAAGTATTGGACTTTTCCAAATAACTACTGTATTTTAACAGTGAATCAGCAGTTTGAGGTGGAAGATAAAGGGGACCTCGTCACGATAAGTTCTTCTGAAACAAATAATATTATGACTTGCGTTGTCTCTAGGTATACCAAACCGATGCAGATTTTCTATAAGGAACTTGTTGATGAATTGACTATTTATTTTCATCCCTTAGGCATCAATCATTTCATTGAAGATCCTGCAAAGCTCTTTATAAGGAAAACACAGATTGATATAAATTTTTTGGATGGATTTAATGATAAAATGAGGACACTCTTTTCTTTGGATAGAACGTCTCAAATTATTGAACTAGAGTCTTACTTATTGTCTAAACTCAAAGCGGATAAAGATCTTACGATCTTTAGACAAATGCTGACAGATCTCGAAAACGAACTTACGGTCGATCAATTAGCTAAGAAGTATCATTTCTCCCGACAGTATATTAACAGATTATTTTTGCGGAATTTAGGTAAATCCCCCTCTGAATACAAAAAAATACATCGTTTTAGACAGGCCTTGAAAATGCAACATAAATCCAAGCGATTTTCACTTTTGTTAAATACAGGGTTTTACGATCAATCGCATTATATTAAGGACTTCAAGGCATTTACAGCTTTAAACCCGAATAGCTTTTTTAAAGATGTTGATGTGAATAAAGAAAATGTTTGGCTAATTGTAGAGTAGTTTCCATTTTTACAATTTTACTCTTTTCTAAAACCATAAATTTGATGATCAGATGTGCATCATCTGTTTTCACTTTAATTTAACCTCGTATTCCCACAACATGAACTGGAAGACACTACATCTTTATCTGTATACATTTTGCCGGTATTTTATGGCAACTGTAATCATTTCGTACGCTGCCGCTAAGCTCCTGGAAACACAATTTACCTCACAACCCAGCGTGTTTGATAAACCGCTTTCAGCGCTTTCAGGATTCGAATTGACATGGTATTATTTTGGCTATTCCAAATGGTACGGCAATGCAATTGCTGTTGCGCAGCTTATCAGCGCGCTATTGCTCTTTTTTCGCAAAACTGCCAGAATCGGTGTGATCCTTTTTCTGACCTTTATCGTCAATATTTTATTGATGGATTTTGCCTTTGACATTCAGGGTGCAAAAGGTATGGCAACCGTTCTTACCTTAATGGCTGTTTTCGTGCTTTTATCAGATTATAAAGCTTTTTATGCCTTTTTTATTGACAGCGCCCCTTTATTTACCGATGCAGATAGACCTAATTGGTTCAATAAAGTCAGTAAAATTAAATTCATCTATATTCCATTGGCAGCGATTGGAATTGTTACATTATTGGCGGTATTGAAAAACAAGTACCTCGCGAAAGATGAATTGTATGGAGCCTGGGAACATGCGATTACGAAGGAAAGATTATATTTTGAGGCAGCCCAGCATTTTCAGTCAAAATTACCCTGTTCGGTAAAAAATGCAACTGACGGATCTTATCGTGTTTCAGCGGACTCATTGTTGTTTTACCCTCCAAAGGGGAATGATGACTTGGGGAAAGACAGCTTAATTTATTACTCCGGAAAATTTTCCATCAGCGGTAATGAGTTGAAAATTATACAGCACAATAAAACGGAACTATTTAAGAGGATCCGATAGTATCGTTTGACTTATATTGTATTGGTATGACCTGACAACCATGCGAATTGGAGATGAGAAGAAATAAGTAGGGCCCTGATATTAATATCAGGGCCCTACTTATTAGCACTTCTTTGAATGATTGTGAACAGCTTTGTCTGTCTATAATCTCGGCTAAAAAAGTGCAGTTACTTCTTGTCCCACCAGACTTTGGATAGGAACGAGTCACCATTTGTCAAGCGTGCTGCAGCCTCTTTTAAATTTGCTGCGTTTAACTCAGCCTCTTCACTGGAATAAATAGCTCTACGCGGTATTTGTCCGTTGGTGGAACCTGGGTTAGGACCGGGGGTTAATCGAGGATATCCTGTACGTCGCCATTCGGCAAAGGCTTCCATGTCCCGGCCAAATAGGTGAATCCATTTTTGTGTCGCTATTTTCTCCATTTTCTGTTCGTCAGTCAAGCCGCTTAGATTGAGCACAGGTTCGTATGCAGAGGGGATTGCCGTCATATTGTATGGCGGAAGTGCCAGCGCAGCTTTGACCCCTTCTGTAAAGAACGTTTGGGTATTTGCAGGTGTAGCACCCCAGCCAAGAAGTGCAGCTTCGGCTTTGTAAAAACAGATATCCGAATAGGTAAAGGCATAGCTTGGGATCGGTGCAAATGAAAGGCTGAACCAAGTAGACTTATTCGCCGTTGAATAGTTGGCACGAATTAATTGTGACAGTTGGTTATCGGTCAACGAAACCCCAATACCTTGATAGGTTGCGACTCCATTGCTAATGACCGGTTCGGCAAGTAAAGGAAGCCTTGGATCATTGTATTCTTTGAGTTTTTCAACCAGGGTATTAGCCAAATAACGTAGATCGGCACTTCCGGTAGTCATTTGACGTAAAATTGGGTTCTGGTTTTCAGCCTGAGCATCGTTGTAGGTCGGTACTGCGGCATTATCACTGTTGCTGGAGAATAGACCTATAGCAGAAGTCATGGCTTCAGTAACCGTTTTCTGGGCCAAAGAAGGATTGGCGTACCGCATGCGCATGCCGAGCTTTAATTTGAGCGAATTGCCAAATTTTTTCCATTTATCAATACTGCCTTTGTAAAAGAAATCTGAAGAGCCGTAAGACAGGTCGCCGCTTGTAAGCTTTGCCATAGCTGCATCGACCTTTTGAACCAGTGCCGGATAGATCTCTTCTTGTTTGTCAAATTTGGGCGTACGGTTAATTTCCTTATTGGATTTTGTGATCTCAGAGTAGGGGATGTCACCAAACAAATCTGTAAGGCGCTGATAGAGGTATGCTTCATAAAGCTCGGCAATAGCCAGTTTACTTCTTCCTTCTGCATTGTCTTCCTTGCCGCTTAATTCCTGTTTGATCTGAACGATATTGCGGAGCAAGGTGTAGTGCTGCGACCAAATAAGATTTTCGGGTCCTTCAAAATATCGAGAAACAGGCACTACCGGTCCCCCGGCCCAATGTTGGATCCAAGAGCCGAACTTGTTGTTGGGTAGTTCCCCAGATTCCTGAAAAGTGCCATCACGTAGAATGCGGGCTATGAGTAAGGAAGGGTCTACAGTGGTGACCGATGTCGGCGGCGTATTGATCCGTTCGAAATCTTTGGTACATGAACCTAATCCTGCCACAGAAATAAGTCCGACGATGAATGTATTTTTAAATAGTTTCTTTTTCATGATAAAGGGTTTACAGACCAACAGTGAGATTAATACCGAATGTGCGCATCATTGGAAGTGAAGTTGATTCAATACCAATCGAGCTATTGTTTACATTGAAAGCAGAAGCTTCTGGTGAAAATCCATCAGTTTTCCGTTGAAAATAAAATAGATTCCGCCCATAGACGCCCAATTTTAGGGAGTTAACAAGTTTATGTGGCATCAGCTTTTTAGGGAAAGAATAGGAGAGACTGATTTCGCGCATGGCAATATAACTCATATCATTGATCATTTCTTCGGATACCATGACTTCTTTGTCACTCGCAACAATGTTCCAGTAATCTTGTGCGGCAACCTGCTTGCTGTTTTTTGTTCCTGTACTTGTCCAGTTCCCTGATCCATCTTTTTGTCCGACCATCCCTTCGGCAACGTAGGTGCCATCACGGCCTTCCAAGGTCTTTTTAGAAGTACCATAAATGATCTGCTCACGATTGGATTGGGAGAAGATCACGCCGCCCTGACGGATATCGACAAGTGCGTAGAGGTTGAAACCTTTATATTTAAAGGTATTGGCAAAACCACCCAGCCAGTCGGGTTGCGCATTTCCAAGATCGGTTTCTACACGTCCGGCTGTGCGCAAAGGGAGTCCAGTGGTAGGGTCGATCAACCTATTTCCCTGATCATCTTTGATCCATGCAAACTGTGTCCCAATTAGCTGGCCAAATGGTTTTCCGACCTCCGCAACAACATTTATCCCGCGGTCTGTAGCGAGTAAAAAGCTTTCTACACCGGGATAGAGTGATTCAACTTTATTTCTGTTGCGGTTGTAATTGAAGGTTGTATTCCATTCAAAACCCGATTCGCTTTTGATTGGTGTTGCTCCCAATACAAATTCAATACCTCTGTTGCTAATTTCTCCAGCGTTGATCCTGTTCTTTACATAGAGACTGGAAGGGGCGATTGGTACGTCCAAAATCTGATTCTTTGTCTTGGCTTGATAGTAGGTAAAGGAGAACGAAAGTCTGTTTTTTAGAAATCTCAGGTCTGCCCCAGCTTCGATCGACGTGGTCAATTCGTTTTTCAAATTCGGATCAGGAATAATTTCTGTATAAGAAGCCATCGGTACACCACCATGGGTATACTGGTTGAGACTATAAGCTCCTGTCAGTTGATATGGGTTTCCTGAACTACCGGCCTGGGCCCATGAAGCTCTGATTTTGGCGAAAGACAGTGCATCAGATTGCCATTTGAAGGCATCCGATAAGACTAAACTGGAACTTACACTCGGGTAGAAAAACGAATTGTTTTCCTTTGACAGGGTAGAAGACCAGTCGTTACGGGCAGAGAAATCAACAAACCAATAGTCTTTGTAACTGAACTGGCCCGATAGATAAGCCGAATTAATCTTGGACTCGATCAGGTCAAATATGTAACTATTTGTCGTGGTGTTATTGATTACAAAGAGATTCGGAACAATAAATTGATTGCCTGAATTTCCTGTCATACGCAAATACCGGCTTTGATGGCTGGCCCCTAAGTTGGCACTGAGTTTAATGTCATCGGTCAATTTGAAGTTGGAGCTAGCGAGGACGTCAAAATTGTCTTCGCGGGCTCTGATGACCTCTTCGCGAATATCACCCTTTCGGTTCAAGCTTTGGTAGGTGTTTATAGGACGGTAGCGAAACCGTTGATCGGTATAGAAGTCCGTACCCCCGGTCGCTGTGACCTTAAGCCAAGGAGCAAAGTCGTAGCTCAGACGGAGTAACCCTATGATGCGGTCCCGACGATCTTCATTGTGGTTTTCATGAATGGTCCAAAAGGGGTTGGCTGTGGAACTATTGGTGGCATAGGTTTTCTCCAATCCTTCCGTCAATCCCGAAAATCCGAGCTGTCTGCTGATCTCCTGTGCGGTCCATTTATACTGTGCCATGATGTCGTTGCCCAAGCTTCGCGGCTGGCTGATAAATAGGTAGGCAGGATTGTCTGCCGCATCGGCCAGTGTTGGCCGGTTTTGCCCCTTTTGTGCAATATAGTTCGCCTTGATGTCAATGTGAAATTTATCGGTTATTTTGGCTTGTGTGCGCAGACCGAAATTGTTTCTCTTCAGCGTATTGGTTGGGATATAACCCTTTACATCTGTATTGGCAAATGAAAAACGGTAGTTTACTTTGTCGGTTCCGCCATCGATACTAAGGTTGTTGACAAACTGTTTCTCCGTTTGAAAAAACGACGAGTAGGTATCTGGTTTCGGTGTTAACTGTAAGATGTTGCCATAAGCATCTTCATAAGTCTGGCCTTCCATTTTTGCACCCCAGCTTGCTCGTGTCGTACGGTCACGTCCGGCGCTCATTTTAGGCATACCACTGTAACCATTTTTCAGCGCTTCACTCATAGAAACAATGGTGCCGTCATCTTTTCTGAAATGTGTAAATGTTCCGTTCAATCCTTGTCCATAGGCATTTTGAAAATCCGGTAAGACCAGCCCATTGCCCAATGAAAAATCTGTACCATAGCTAAAACGGGTCTTACCAGCTTTACCAGATTTAGTTGTGATCAAGATAACTCCGTTACTTCCTCTTTGTCCATAAAGTGCGGCCGCATTCGGGCCTTTTAATACCGACATCGTTTCGATGTCTTCGGGATTGATGTTTCCGATTCCGTCGCCATAATCTGTTCCCCCAGATTGGTTTGGAGATGAAATGTTTTGATTATCAATCGGTACTCCATCAACAACATAGAGCGGCTGGCTATTACCGATAAGTGAGTTGTTACCACGTATCACGACCTTGGATGAACCTCCGGCACCGGATGCGGCGCGGCTTACCTGCACGCCGGCAACTTTACCCGATAAGGCATTCGCCACATTGGTTTCCTTACCCTGCGTCAGCTCGTCGCCTTTGAGTTCAGCGACCGTATAACCGAGCGCTTTTTTTTCGCGTTTGATACCAAGCGCTGTAACGACAACCTCCTGTAGGTTTTGCGCACTCGATTCCAAACTGATATTGATCGCTAGCTTGTCCCTGTCTGTAATGGTGTAATCCAACAGTTCTCTGCTTTTAAAACCGATAGACGATACGCTGATCTGGTAGCCCTGTCCAGCAGGAATCTGGTCGAGTGAAAAAGTTCCGTCAGGCCTGCTGGTTGTTGTTTTTTTCATTCCGCTCGTCGCATTACGTATGGTAACCGTCGCCGAGGGGATGGGCTTTCCTGTTTCATCTTTGATTACTCCGTTAATGGTCGCATTTTGTTGGGCATTAGCGAGAAGATAGCTTGTTGACAAAAGCCCCATGAGGCCAAGACGCAGTGCCCAGTTTACGTCGGCTCGAATGTTGGATCTCAACAATAGCATAGTCAGGATACTATGCTTGGAAGGTAAATAATTGTGCATAATTTGTGGGTTATGTGAGTGAATGTTATTCGGTTTGTACATGAATGGTTATTTTATGGAGTGCTTGGATATCAGCTAACATGTTGACGTATGCAGATGCTGTATTTTTATACGTTCCACTATAATATTTATTTTGTATATCTTTAGGTTCAACGCTTAGTTTAAGGCCATAATTATGACTGATGATGTGAAGTACATCTTGCAATGGGAGGTTTTTAAAGATCAGTTGTCCGCTAGTTTTTAAGTAAGATCCCCTTTTGCTGGATTGAGAAGTATTGACTCGGGTTTCGGCAATGATCTGTTGTAGCTTGCTATCAATGCTGATTTCTTCGTTGGGTTGAAACTGTAGATTTAAGGCCTGTTTATTTTCAGAATGCTGATTGCTTTTGACTTCAATACGGCCTTCATAGAGTTTTATTTTCGTAATCGCGCTACCACCTTCTTCCACACTGAAAACAGTGCCAAGTGCGGTTGTTGTCAAATCGGCCGTATGAACGCGAAAAGGCTTTGTCTTATCCTTTGCTACCGTAAATTTGGCTTTACCTTTTAATTGGATTTCCCGCGCTCTAATAGTTGTGAAATCTGAACTGAATTTTACTTCAGAATTGGGGTATAGGTCGATAGTAGAACCGTCTGGAACTGCAATTTGTTGAATGGTATTACCTGAATTGATATAATATAAATTACTTGGTTGCTCTTGTGGTGTGGGCTGGACTTTCTTTGCGCTACGATATGCGGTGTTATATTTAGAAGAATCGATCTGGTTTAATCCCAGCCAAGCTCCGATTCCAATGAAGAAGATAATAGCCGCATATTTTAACCAGTTGAAACGATCCTTATTTTTTTGCCCTATTTGTTTGAAAATATGCCCTTTTATTTCCTTTTGGTTTTTAAAATCCGAATCCATCTCATATGCTTGCCATTCCGTTTCCGGCATAAAATCCTCCCAATAAAACTCGTTATTGGCCAGCGCATTTTCTACTGCGGCAATTTCTTCCGCACTGGCCTTACCGCTTAGGTATTTGTCGATGAGTGTTTTTGTAATCTTCATGTATAAAGATTACGATTGAAAATGAGGTACCCCCCAAAGAAATTAAAAAATAATTTGCATCAGCATACCGAACAGTAAAGCCTTTCGAATGGTTTTTAGTGCTAGTGTCAATTGGTTTTCCACAGTTTTCGTTGATATGGCCAGCTTGTCCGCAATTTCCTTATGCGAAAGATTAGAAAATCGGCTTAGCATAAAAATCTCCTTGCGTTTCTCCGGTAGTTTATCGACAATTTCATGGAGTGTGGAGGTAAGTTGTTTGGCATAAAAATCATCCTGAGGGCTATGGCGTAAGACAAATGTCTGATCGTGATCCAAAAGTTTCTTACGGTTATACTCTGCCTTGACCAGATCGATCACCACTGTTCGGGTGATACAGAAAATCTGGGATTCTATGGTGGCATCGATATTTTTGTCACTCATATTTTTCCAGAGTTTGATAAATACACGCTGTACGGTTTCTTCGGCTAGATAAGAAGATTTGGTTTTATGGATTGCATATTGGTATACTTTGGAACTCCATAGGTCAAAATATTCCTCGAATCTTCGAACGATAAGCGCATAATTGATTTCCATAGTGTAGGCTTGGAATAAATGAATTTAGCGATAATGCGCTTTTGCTCCAAGTTTTTTTAAAAATATTTTGTCTCCTTTCTTAGTGGATGAGATTTGTTTTCTGAATGATCTTCGATGTATGGTTATAGACTCTCAATTGGATATTAGTTCCTTGATCGGATTGATTTAGGAATACGATGTTCCCTTTCTGGTTGACATTCAGTGTGTATGTTTTGTCCTTCTCCATCTCAATCTCCTCTGATTCATTCAAAATTTTTAGCCGACCGGTCGAGCTTTTTTTAGTCTCAATGGAAAATGGACTGGCATCTTCGGTTGAGATGGCTAAGGAACTATGTGCGGGGATTGATGTATTGATATACAAAGAACCTTTTTCTTTTTTTCCTATCCGCTGAACGGTGCAAGACTGGAGGGCAATAAAAAATAGAAAGACGGAAAATAATTTCATAAATAAGGCTGTTTTTTTTATATGGGATCTAATCATGCATTATACCGGAGGTTTTTCCCACTAGATTGGAGTTAGATTACTCCAATGTGGAGGGAAAAACCAGTTATGGTCTTAAAAATACAAAAAATCATAATGACTTATTAATAGAAATGGGGTATTTAACGGATATCTGCATACGATCGTTGTGTATTTATTCACTAGTTCGGTATTTATACCCCTTCTTAAGTGTTTGATACGGGTGTTTCTAAGGTTGCATTTGCACTGGCATAAAGTTTGAATTTTACCCAGCTGTAATAAAATATAATATTCACATTAACACATCAACGTATGAAAAAATTAATTCAAACACTGGGACTCGGTATGCTTATTTTAACGGTATTGGTAGGCTTTACATCATGTAGCAAAGACGATGATCCGGCCGACAACGATCTTTTTGTTGGTAAATATGAAGGCACTATCTCGTATGATGATATGAATAACAATGACAATGATGTTGCCGCTGCAGAAGGAACAGTTACCGTAACAAAAGTTGGCGATACCTATAATTTCGCTTTTGGAAATGGCATTCCAAATCTCAACGGCGTAGATTTTGAAAAAAAGGATAACGTCTTGGTCAACATTGGTTCGGCAGGTACAGGAGTTATCCGTATTGATGCCGGTAAATTGACAATTGGTTATACAAAAGACAGCAAGGTATGGACAGCCAATTGTAACCGGAAATAATACTAGGAAGAATAGAAAGCGCCTGTTTACCAGGTGAATGTTATAGAATTAACATTTTATAACATTATTTTTTAAACGATTAGCTGTAAGATACTGTTCTATTAATAAACAACGAAAGGAAAATAATTATGAGCGAATTAACATGGAAAGGCCGTTGGAACGAAATCAAAGGTAAGGTAAAACAACAATATGCAGATCTTACTGATGATGATCTATTATATGCCGAGGGCAAAGAAGACGAATTGGTAGGTAAACTTCAAAAGAAGACCGGTAAAACACAAGATGAGGTAAATAAGTGGTTAAATGATTTGTAGATTTAATATTGTGTGATAAAAAAGCGGAAACAGCATTGTTATCCGCTTTTTTGATTTAAGAGCATATCAACCGATGATGCTTTTAAGTATTTTGAATTCTTATTACGTTGGACAGATTATTTTGATTCCAAGTCCACGATGGAGCAATTGCTTTTTTATTTTTTGTTAAAATTGAAACGGCGTGCAATGCTGAATCCCCAACGGAATTGTCCCTTACGCCAGGAGCTATTTGTTTCGCTAATAAACTGAGATTCTTGTATTGCGGTTGCATTGGTAAAATTGAGATGGAAGATATGGCCTCCGGTATCCATTTCCAAACCGACACCTTATGCATTATAATAATGCTGTCCGCTTACATCTTCACGGTATTTTTTGTTCGACGACTTTCGGAAGGGTAATGTATAGTCTGCTACTAATGCGATCCTATTGCTGACCTTGGCCCGCTCGCCAATACCAAGAGCAAATACAGTATTCTGATCGTTATAAGCTGTATAGCTCCGGTGAAGAAAGGTTGGGACCACAACGAGCGATAGATTTGAGCTAAATTTACGGGTAATGATGAGCTGCGTCATATAACTCAATCGATCATTGAAGTCTTCAAAGCTTGCTGCCGAAGACTTATCGGAGCTGGCAGGAAATGTGGACCTGGAATCTAAAGGCGTCGCGTTTACCTTGGGAATGAGTTTGTAATTCCGATATATTCCCTCGAAGATGACCAGTTAAACCTATGTCTCGCGAGCTTGTACCGTGTTACTAGCCTGTTTGTCCCCCCGAAAAAATTTGATGCCTGATCTTTCTGATCAGGCAAACAAGTACGTTTCTTTTTTATTGTATATCGTCATTCACTTCAAAATGTATAGAAAATTAAACTTCTATTTCATTTTAATGTGCTGTACGTATGTGAACAATTCGGATAAGAACTGTTCGCATGCGTACATTTCGTTTTTTGAAGAAAATCTTAGATCGTCCATAATGGGCTTTAAAAGGCATAAATGAACCTTGGGGCCAACTGGTATGGTCTTTGGCACGGAGCTATTAAAATTGATCGTATGTTCTTTATGCATTTTGAAGTTTACTTTTTCATTTCAGTCATTCAGCGACTTCTGCTGGTTATTGATCTAAAATCCGTGGGCGACAAGCATTTGGAGCGATAATTTTGAGTCAAGAGATAAGCAAGGTAAAAAAGCACAAAAAAAGATAGTATGAAAACTCTCGTAAAAACATTCACATTAGCAGCTTTAATGGCCGTATCAACATTTGCTATGGCAGCTGAAGGACCGGGTTCAAAATCAAACCCGGTCAGCGTTAATCTATCAACCGCAGACTTTGCGCTAGAGCACTATGTCGCCGTGATCACTGAAGGTGAGTCGGCTGGAATAGAACAATTGTTTGCTGAAGATTTTAATCTAAAGGTCCAAACGGGCACCTTAAAGTCATATAGCCGCTATGAAGTGGTTAAATCCTTGAAAAAGCAAAAGAATATCCACCTGGATTGCGCGGTTAGCACAAATGTAGTTGAACAGTCTACAGATTATATGGTGGCCAGGGTTACTTTGAAATTTGAAAATTTCACCAAAACCGATCTTGTTACTTTAGTGCGTGAAGGTAAAGACTGGAGAGTATCCAAATCGATCAATTCCTATAAATAGAAGCTCATAATTTGCGGGCCAGCTCAGTTATACCAAAAGCTGATCCCTAGTGAATAACATGTTTATAAATTTAGTTCAGAAGCCACATCCGGAGATGTGGCTTTTTTTGTCTGCCTAAACCAGAATATCCTTTAATGAGGTCAAAAAGCCTAATTTGACGAATTTACCCCTTAAAATAAGAAGATTATACCCCCCTTCCTCTGTAACGTTTTTGATAATATTGCAAGTGTCAATACGACATTTTATTGTATTGACGATGTTAAATAACCAAGAGTGTTTGCCTAATTAGATGAATACCCTCTCCAAATTATATAAAAAATAGGTGTGGGGAAAGTAAGTTGGCTAAAGCTCAAAAACAGCTAAATAACCAAGTTTAATTATGATGAATTTACCAATCAAAAGTGGATTGTTTGATCCTTGAATTCTTAACGAAACGCAATATTGCTACCTCGTATTGCCATGTTACTCTTCATCAAAATATTATTTAATCACTAAACAGTTTTACTTATGAAAAGGAAAATAGTATTAACGCAGCGCTGGCTTTGTTCTATCTGCTTTTTACTTTTAAGCTTACAGCAGACTTATGCACAGTCAATAACTGTACGGGGCCAGGTTACCGAAAATAACAGGCCACTTGCTGGAGTGACCGTTAAAAATATCGGTTCCACAATGCAGGCGCAAACAGATACACAGGGGAAATATACACTCAGTGCTGCAACAGTCACGGCATTAGAATTTACCTTTCTAGGCTATGCGAAACAGCGCTTTGAATTCAGTCAGCTAAAACAGGTCAGCCAAGGGAACTACGAGCTTAACGTGCAGCTTGATGCTTCCGAAGGAGATGTTTTGGATGAAGTGGTGGTCGTTGGTTTTGGCTCGCAGAAAAAAACAAACCTGACCGGTTCTGTTGCGGTGGTAGATGCCAAGCAGCTGGAAAATAGACCTGTAAGAAATGCTATCCAGGCACTGCAAGGACTGGCCCCCGGCCTAAATATTTCCCAAAACTCGGGAACGATGGAAACCAATCCATCTATTAATATCCGGGGTACAGGTACAATCGGCACATCTTCTTCGGCACCATTGGTCCTAATTGATGGCTCTGAAGGATCTTTGGCGGCATTAAATCCACAAGATATCGAAAGCGTTTCTGTCTTGAAAGATGCTGGTGCTGCTTCAATTTATGGTTCTAGAGCCGCTTTTGGGGTTATTTTGGTCACCACAAAATCTGGAAAGGCTGGACGTACTTCGGTAAATTATAATAATAGCTTTCGTATGAACGCACCGACATTGATGCCTAAGATGATGGACTCTTACACTTTTGCTCAATATTTCAATCAGGCCGAAGTCAACGCAGGCGGTTCACCGCATTTCTCCGCGGAGCATCTACAGCGCATCTTGGATTATCAAAACGGAAGCCTGAAAAATTCGACCATTGTCGATCCGAATAATAAGTTGTATTGGGCTGAAGGATATGCCTATGGTAACGATAATAACGATTGGTTCGACGTCATGTACCGGGATCAGGCTTTTGCCCAGGAGCACAACCTAAGTCTCAATGGCGGAACCGAAAAAACAACCTATTACCTTTCTGGCAATTTCATGAAGCAACAAGGATTGATGGCCTTCAATACAGACCATTACGACCGTTACTCTGTTGCGGCTAAAATCAATTCTAAAGTATCTGACATCTTTCAGGTAAATTACAACGCTAGGTTGGTACGTGAAGACTATGACCGTCCTGCAGCATTGACCAATAGTTTTTACGATGATTTAGGAAGACAGGGCTGGCCAACGCTGCCACTTTATGATCCGAATGGATACTTGTTCAGTTCTCCTTCACCTGCACTTGCCATGAAAGAAGGCGGACAGGATAAATCCAGTAAGGATTACATTTATCAACAGTTACAGCTGATCCTTGAACCAATTAAAGGATGGCGTACAACCGGTAATTTTAACTATAGGACCACAACTCAATTTCGTCACTGGGATTCGCAGCGTCTTTACAATCATGACGTGAATGGTGATCCTTATTTGTATAAAAACTCTTCAAACGTCTACGAATTTGGTTTAAAGGAAAACTATTATAACATCAATATCTTTTCTGATTACGATAAAAGCTGGGGCGACCATCATTTTAAAGTTATGGTCGGTGGTCAGATTGAACATACGGCCTATCGCAATCTCGGTGTGCAACGTGACGGAATCATTATCCCGGATCAACCGGTATTGAATCTGACTTCCGGCACAGATATCAATGGAAAAGCAGTAGTACCTTCTGTATCTGGCGAATATCAAAAATGGGCAACAGCGGGTTTCTTCGGCCGATTGAATTACAATTATGCTGAAAAATATCTATTGGAAGCTAATCTGCGTTATGACGGTTCATCACGTTTCCGTAGCGATAGCCGCTGGGGCTGGTTTCCTTCAGTTTCTGCGGGATGGAACATCGCCAAAGAAAACTTCCTTGTAGAGTCGGCACCATTTATTAATATGCTGAAATTAAGAGCTTCCTACGGAGAGCTAGGCAATCAAAATACCGATGTCTGGTATCCGACTTATGTTACGCAACCAACGGGGACAGCCAATGGTGCTTGGCTGATCAATAATGCGCGACCAAATTCTGCATCGGCTCCAGGCCTCGTAAGTGCTTTATTGACCTGGGAATCTATCAATACGAAGAACTTAGGCGTCGATTTCGCCTTTTTAAATAGCCGCCTTTCTGGGTCTTTTGAGGTCTTCGAACGGAAAACATTTAATATGGTCGGCCCAGCTCCACAGTTACCTAATACATTAGGGACGACAGTTCCTCAAACAAACAACACCGACTTAAAAACAAGAGGATTTGAGGCTACCCTGGGCTGGAATGACCGTACTGCCAGTGGTTTTGCATATGGAGCAAAGTTCCTCTTGTCTGATTATACCACAACAGTAACACGCTATCCTAACGCAATAGGGTCATTATCAAACTATCGTGAAGGTCAAAAGCTGGGTGAAATATGGGGGTATCAAACCCTTGGTATTGCCAAGACAGAAGAGCAAATGAGCCAGCATTTGGCGAGCTTGCCCAATGGTGGACAAAATGCATTAGGAACACAATGGGGGGCAGGAGATATCATGTATGCTGATCTTAATGGAGACGGAAAAATAGATGGTGGAAGCAATACAGAGGCCGATCCAGGTGATCGTCGTGTGATTGGAAACAGCACACCGCGTTACTCCTTTGGATTGAATCTGAATGCGGACTACAAAAATTTTGACTTTAGCATTTTCATGCAAGGTGTCATGAAACGCGATTATTGGCAAGGGGGCTACTATTTTTGGGGCGCAACTTCAAAATGGTGGTCAACGGGCTTGGTCGATCATCTTGATTATTTCCGTACTGCAGATAATCCCCTGGGTGAAAATCTTGAAGCATATTACGCACGTCCTGTTTTTGGTACTGCTAAAAACCAGCAGACGCAGACGCGCTTTTTGCAGAACGCAGCCTATATCCGCATAAAAAATATTCAGCTGGGCTATACCTTGCCGAAAGAAACAACAAAACGTTTCGGTGTGGAGCGCTTGCGTGTATACGTTTCCGGAGAAAATATCTGGACCGGCTCAAGTGTAGCGGGAATGTTTGATCCCGAAACTATTGATGGCGGAAGCAACGGAACCGTTTATCCATTGACTAAAGTCTGGTCTGCAGGTTTAAGTGTTACATTTTAAGTCGATTCATTATGAAATTCAATAATACTATTTTTAGATTGATGCAATTAGGCCTTGTCGCTTTGGTAGGTCTAGCTTCCTGCAATAAATATTTGGATATTGCACCCCCTTCGTCCATTATACCTGAAGCTTATCTGGATGAGGAGTCACAACTAGCTGCTTATACCGTAAATCAATATGCGGGCCTATTTCCTTCACACGGCAACTGGTCATTTGGCACTTTCGGCATAGACGGAAATACAGACAATATGGCTATTCCAACACTCGATAACAAGTTTATTCCAGGCCAATGGCGCGTAGGATCGAATGGCGGCGACTGGGATTTTTCAAGTATTTATCAGATGAATTATTTTATAAATACGGTGGTTCCCAAATGGAAAGAAAATCGTATTCTCGGAAATTCAAGTAACATTGCACATTATATCGGTGAAGCCTATTTTTTACGGGCCTACGTTTACTTTGGGAAATTACAGGCCTTAGGTGATTTCCCAATTATTCGCAATGTGATGTCGGATAAGGACAAGAATATTTTGGTAGAAGCAAGTAAGCGTTCGCCAAGAAATGAAGTGGCTCGTTTTATTCTTTCTGACTTGGATTCGGCTATTACCTTGCTGAACCAAAGTTCGCCGGACGGCAAGAAACAGCGGATCTCAAAAAATGTCGCGCAACTGTTCAAATCCCGAGTGGCTTTGTATGAGGGTACATGGCTCAAATACTTCAGCGGAACCGCATTCGTCCCTAAAGGACCAAACTGGCCGGGTGCTGCAAAATCATACAATAGCAATTATGCATTCCCGACTGGAAGTATTACCGGAGAAATCGACTACTTTTTAACGCAGGCCATGGAATCGGCTTCTGCTGTTGCTGACAATATTCAACTGGAAAATAATACCGGAATTATAGAATCTGCCAACAACGAGAATCCTTACTTCAGCATGTTTGGCGCAGTAGATATGTCGAGTTATGGTGAAGTATTGCTGTGGCGTCAATATAATCAAAGCCTGGTGACACATAATGTGCCTGTGTATGCACAACGCGGAAATTATGCGGTTGGTTTGACACGCGGCCTTGTCGAAAGCTTTCTGATGTCCAATGGACTGCCTATTTACGCTTCGGGCAGCGGTTATGCTGGTGATAATTACATAGCAGATGTTCGGAAGAATCGCGATGGCCGTTTACAATTGTTTTTAAAAGAACCTGGCCAAAAGAATGTATTGGTCAATATTGGACAGGGTACTCACTACACGCTCATAGAGCCCACTCCGACTGTATACGATACCGATTGGGAACGACGTTACACAACAGGTTATACAATTCGTAAAGGCATTTCATACGACGGTTTACAAACGCTCAACGGTCAGGGATTTACGGGTAGCATTACCTTCCGAGCCACCGAGGCCTACCTCAATTATATGGAGGCTTGTTATGAAAAGAATCAAAATTTAGATACGAAGGCACAGGCCTATTGGCGCGCACTGCGTACACGGGCTAAAGTCGATCCTGATTTCAATGCGACCATTGCGGCAACGCAAATGGATAAAGAAAAGAAAGATTGGGGCGCGTATTCTGCAGGACAGTTTATATCACCAACATTGTACAATATACGTCGCGAACGCAGAAGTGAGCTTATGGCTGAAGGTCTACGTTGGATGGATCTTAAGCGTTGGCGGGCTATGGATCAACTGATTACAACAGCAGACCATTTTGAAGGTTTTAAACTTTGGGGACCGATGAAAGATTGGTATACACCCGAACAATTGATTTATGGTGCTACCAATGACAAATCTGTCGTTTCAGATCCCGCACGGAGTGAATACCTCAGACCATTGGAGATCCGAAGCAATGCCCTGTCTTATACCGGTGTAAAATTTGCCATGGCGCATTACCTCGCACCCATTGCCACAGAGCATTTCCAGTTGGCTTCGGATGACGGAACAGCAGAAAACTCTGTTATTTATCAAAATCCAGGATGGTCACTTATCAGTGGAACTGCCCCAACCGGACTGTAGAAAATATGAAAATAGATATGTGTCATCTCATTATTACACAAATACGAATATATCCCTCTTTTTGACTCAATATCCCCCTTGATCACGCAGAAAAAGGGGGATATTTTTGTTTACTGATCATCAAGAGCTGTTAGCTCAAAGAAACTTAAACTAAATCATGAAAAAACTTTTATCTGTCTGTCTTAGTTTGCTGTCAAGTTGTTTTGCCGCATATAGTCAAGAGCCCATCCCACCACAGTATAAATTGGTATGGTCGGATGAGTTTGATTATAATGGTGCACCCGACACGGCTAAATGGAGTTACGAAGAAGGTTTCAAACGTAACCGGGAAGAGCAATGGTATCAAAAAGAAAACGCTTCCTGTCGTAATGGCCTGTTGGTTATTGAAGCAAAAAAAGAACAACGTAATCATTCAGGTTTTATTCAGGGCAGTCATGATTGGATTGCCGGCCGTAAAAAGATAACCTATACTTCGGCTTCGATAAATACTTTGGGCAAGCAGAGCTGGAAATACGGGATTTTTGAAATCCGGGCGCGTATCCCAGTTGGTGAGGGCCTTTGGCCTGCATTCTGGACATTAGGCACCACCAAAGAATGGCCATCCAATGGTGAAATAGATATCATGGAATATTACCGTGGCAATATATTGGCTAATATCGCAACCGGTACTGACCAACGCTGGAAAGCACATTGGTTTGGTAAGACGAAAGCCGTCAAAGATCTTGGCGGAAAGGCGTGGGCAGATCAGTTCCATATTTGGCGAATGATTTGGAATGAAGACGCTATTACGCTTTATGTGGACGATATAGAAATGCTTCACGTTCCTATGGATCAACTGGTCAATCGGGATGGTACAGGATTCAATCCGTTTACCCAACCGCATTATCTCCTGTTAAATTTGGCCCTCGGCGGAATAAATGGCGGCACGATAGCTGATAAATTACTTCCTGCAAAATATGAAATTGATTATGTCCGGGTTTATCAAAAAAAGGAACATGCTGAGATGCATAGTTTTACGCCAGGGGAAATATGGAAAGACCAATCCGGTCATGTGATCAATGCGCATGGCGGTGGCGTACTTCATCAAAATGGGAAATATTATTGGTATGGTGAGAAACGTGGCGGAACTACGTCCCAGGGAGTCAATGTGTACTCATCCAATGATTTGTATAACTGGAAGTTTGAAGGATTGGCTCTCACACCTAGCACAGATTCTACAAGCGATATTGCTTGGGGCTGTATTATGGAGCGGCCAAAGGTTATCTATCAAGAACAGCTGAAGAAATATGTGATGTGGTTCCATCTTGAGTTGAAAGGGCAAGGCTATGCAGCAGCCAGGGCCGCCGTTGCTACCAGTGACTCTCCGCTTGGGCCGTTTCAGTTTGTCCATAGCTTCCGGCCAAATAACAATATGTCACGCGATATGGGTTTATTTGTAGACACTGATGGTAAGGCTTACCAAATCTATTCATCGGACGAAAACTATGCCTTACGCCTGGTTCAATTAACCGATGATTACCTGCATGTGACAGCGAAAGATTCCTTACTCTTCCGGAATCATAGGGAAGCCCCGGCTTTATTCAAGTACAAAGATAAGTATTATCTGATCACCAGTGGATGTACTGGCTGGGATCCAAATCGTGCAGAACTCCATGTTGCTACAAATCTTTTTGGCCCTTGGAAATCCCTTGGTGATCCAATGCAAGGACCGAATTCGGCTTTGACTTATGGTGGCCAATCGACATTTATCCTTCCTGTCGCAGGAAAAAAGGATTCCTTTATCTTTATGGCCGACCGCTGGAATCCCAAAGATCTTATGGATAGCAGATATATCTGGTTACCGGTTGATCTCCAGAATGAAAAAGTCCAGATAAATTGGAAGGATCAGTGGGATTTAAGTGTATTTCATTAGTTCGATCATATAGCTGTATTTAACCTAGATTCAGTTAAACAAATCAATCTTTTTTGAAATGATTTATTAATCGATAAATAATAAAAAATGCAATCTCTGAATAAATTAGTGCTTATTCTACTCTATAGCTGTGTCTTCACTTTGGGGTATGCGCAATCCAGTATTACCTTGACTTATGAGCGGAATAAAATGCAACAGCAAGATACTGTTGTCCGAAAAGGGATCCCTTGGTTAGATGAAACGATTACCGAAGAAAATCGGCTGCCCATGCATACAGATTTTGTGACCTTTCCGCATACGTCTCAGATCATCAACAGCGATTGGCGTGAATCCTCTGCGTATTTAAGTTTGAATGGTTCCTGGAAATTTAAATGGGTAAATAGCCCTTCAAAACTACCTGCTAACTTTGAATCATTAACTTATGACGATCGTCATTGGGATAATTTTCAGGTGCCTGCAAACTGGGAACTCAATGGATACGGTTTCCCGATGTATACTACCTCCGGTTTTGAATTTACCTATTTAATCGGGAAACCAAATCCACCAATTGTGCCGATGGATTTCAACCCTACGGCTGTGTATCGCCGTGAGGTAGTTATTCCCGAGGATTGGCAGGGAAAGCCCGTAATTCTCCATATTGGGGCAGCCAAATCGAATCTATCTGTTTGGGTAAACGGCCAATATGTCGGGTATGGGGAGGATAGCAAATTACCATCCGAGTTTGACATAACAGCATATTTGAGAAAAGGAAAAAATCTAATTACAATGCGTGTCATGCGATGGGGAGTCGCAAATTATTTGGAGGATCAGGATATGTGGCGCCTTAGTGGAATTACGCGAGATTGTTATCTGCTGGTTCGGCAACCAGTGCATCTACGTGATATTCAATTGTCGCCGACCCTCAATGATGCCTTTGATAAAGGACAGTTAAATACTAAGCTGATCTTTAACCAGGCCAGTCATGGGGATCTAATGGCAGAGGTTACACTTCATAGAAACGGTCGGCTTGTGTCAATTGCAACTGTTAAAGTCGACGGACAGGAAATGGATATTGAACAGACCATAGACCATCCTGAACTATGGTCGGCCGAAATGCCAAATTTATACCAGGTGACTGTTAAACTTACAGACCCTAAGGGCAAACTCAGCGAGATCGTTCCCCAGCAAGTGGGCTTCCGTAGGGTTGAGATCAAAGAAGGTCTGTTGCTCGTTAATGGACAGCCTATACTTGTCAAGGGAATAAACAGGCACGAAACAGATCCCGTTACTGGTCATGTGATCTCGAAAGAAAGTATGTTGCGCGATATACAGCTCATGAAAAAATTTAATATCAATGCTGTTCGTACCAGCCACTATCCCAATGCCGAATATTGGTTGCAGCTCTGTGACCAATATGGATTGTATGTAATTGATGAGGCTAATATCGAATCACATGGCATGGGTTATGACCTGTCCTATACGATGGCCAATAGGCCGACCTGGGAGAAAGCACATGTTGCTCGTGTTGAACGCCTTATTCAGCGCGATCGGAATCATCCTAGCGTAATTATTTGGAGTATGGGCAACGAAGCCGGAAATGGCTACAATTTCTATCGGGCCTACCTCCGGATGAAAGAGCTCGATAAAAGTCGCCCTGTACAATACGAAAGGGCAGTGAATAATTATGGGGAATTAAGATTTGACTGGAATACGGATCTGATTGTACCTATGTATGCAAGTCCATCCGCAATGAAAAATTATGCAGCGCGTAACCCAAAGCCTCAAAGACCCTTTATTCAATGTGAGTATGCACATGCCATGGGGAATTCATTGGGAAACTTTAAGGATTATTGGGACATCATTCGGGCAAACAAAGGAATATTTCAAGGCGGATATATCTGGGATTTTGTGGACCAATGTTTTGTTAAAACCAATGCTAAAGGCGATACGGTATATACCTATGGCGGAGATTATGAACCTAAAGAAGCCATAACGGACTGGAATTATGCTTCCAAAGGAATTTTTTATGCCAATAGAACACCCTATCCACATGCTTGGGAAATGAAAAAAGTATATCAAGATATCCATAGTAGCCTATTGAACGAGAAAAAGATACAGGTTTACAATGAACGTTTTTTTACTGGACTTGAAAATGTTGAACTTCAATGGGAGCTTATTGTTGACGGAAAAAAAACGCAATCTGGTTTAATCAAGCATTTGAATGTGTTGCCTCAACAATCTGCTGTACTATCGATTCCTTATAAAGCAGATATTCCGGGGGAAAAATTTCTGAATCTGACTTATCGATTGAAAAAAGCCGAGGCTTTACTTCCTATGGGGCATCTTATTGCAACTGAACAGTTACCTCTGGGGGGCTCTTTTCAGCCTAAAACAGCTATTTTGGCACAGGGCAAAATCAAGACAGCGCGAAAAGATGGAAATCTGATTGTCACGGCAAAACAGCTACTGATGGAGTTTGACCTTAAATCAGGATGGTTGGCGAAATATCATTATAAAGGACAGGATTTTTTGGATGAACATGCGCTATTTAAGACTAATTTCTGGCGTGCGCCGAATGATAACGATTTCGGTGCCAATACGCCGGAAAAACTGAAACCTTGGAAACTGGTTGCGGATTCGATTGAACTGCTTGAAATTAGATCCGAATTAATCGATAGCCTGGCCTATGTATATGCGACCTACCAGATGCCTCAGGTATATGGGCAACTAGAAATGAAATACTGCATTAATCAATTGGGTGAAATGCGTGTTTCTCAGTCATTCCTTGCCGACACCACAAAAAAGGTTGCAGTTCTGCCACGTTTCGGTATGCAATGGATTATGCCATCTGGCTTTGAGGCGATTAATTACTACGGTAGGGGACCAGAGGAGAACTACATCGATCGTAATTTTGCATCACATGTCGGAATTTATAAGCAGACCGTTGATCAACAGTATTTCCCCTATGTAATGCCACAGGAGACAGGCAATAAGACCGATATCAGATGGATGGAAATAAAAAATAAACAAGGTCGGGGATTGTTCTTTACGTCTGATTCTACATTTAGTATGAGCGCTTTGCATTACTTTGACAAAGATTTGGACGATGGTCTCAAGCGACAACAACGTCATGCAGCTGACCTTGTTAAAAGAAAGCAAACGCAACTTAATATTGACCTCAGACAAATGGGTGTGGGTGGAATCAATAGTTGGGGAGCATGGCCGCTGAATGAATATACATTGCCTTATAAAAATTATACATTCTCCTTTATCATAAAACCAGTCGAATAAATATAACGCCCTGTACAGCAACAGCTGTTCGTAATTGTTGTACAGGGCTTATTTTATTTTTCGGCAATTCAGACTAAGGCCGATCGACATGGAATTCATTCTGAAACGCTTTTCGATACTTTTTGACATAGTCGGAAGGTGTATGTCCAAACAATTTGCTGAACTGCTGTCTAAAGTAGCGTTGGTCGTAGAAACCTGTTAAGTTAGCTACTTCATTAATTTTTGAATCCGTCAATATGAGCATTTCGGCTGCTTTTTTTAGTCGTACCGACCTGATAAATTCATTGATCGATTTGCCTGAAATAGTTTTAATTTTTTTATAGAGTGAAGAATGACTCATGCCTGTTTTTTCGGCAAGACTTATTACAGTCAGTTCTTCCAACAGGTTCTCTTCAATAATCTCAATGCACCGTTCTATCAATAGCTTGTCTGTGATCGGTATCTTTAGCTCATTGGACTGTAGCGTAATCGCTTTAAAGAAAAAGTCCTGAAGGTTCTTCTTGTTCTGTAGTAATGTTTTGACCCGGAGCAACAATATTTCCGAATCAAATGGCTTATGGATATAATCATCGGCACCATATTGAATTCCGGCCAATTTAGTGCTGTCAGAGGTACTTGAGGTAAGTAGGATGATTTGAATATGGTTGAGTGCAGCATTAGATTTTACGGCTTTGCAAAGTGACAATCCATCCATCCCTTCCATGATAATATCACTTATTACCAGATCAGGTTGTTTTTGCTTGATCATATCGAGTGCCTGAACACCATTATGGGCATTATAGACCGAGTATTCTACCTTAAAAATGTCGGTAAGGTAGCTGCGGATAGCATCGTCGTCGTCGACCAATAAGACACTGAATTTTTTGCTTGATATCGCTGTCGGGAATAAGGGAACGGTTTCCGTCGCCACTTGCGAATCGTATAGCATTTGAATTCCCGACTCGTTGTAAAGCGCTACATCTGCCAAAGGTTCTTCGGCTGGGGTTTGTTTTGCTAAGATAGGCAAAACGAGGTCGAATGTTGTTCCCGCTGTTGCTGAACTCGTGTAACTTATTGTTCCGGCGTGCATTTCAACAAAAGTTTTGACAAGGTACATCCCAATCCCGAATCCTGTTTGTTTTTTGGGACCATTGAGTGGATCCGAAAAATATTTGTCAAATATCCTATCGCCAAGATGTTCGGGGATACCTTTTCCCGAATCTTTGATCTGAATGCTTAATTCCCGACTTTGTTGCGATAAGGCAATATGGATAGCACCATTGGAAGGCGTAAATTTAAAGGCATTTGATATGAGATTGCATAAGATGATCTCAATTTTTTCTTTGTCAGCATTGACATAAATCGGATCGGAATTTTCCAGAAACTGGTAATCTATATTTTGCAATTTTGCCTGAGCAGCGAAATATAGAAATATTTCTTTCATAAAGCTTTGGCAGTCAAAAATACTGATTTTGAGCTGTTCGGCACCGTCCTCTGTTTTTCTAAATACAAGCAGCTGATCCACCAAGCTCAACAGTCTTTTGGCATTTCTATGCACAATCTGAAGGGAAGCGCTGTCCTTGGACTCGTTTTTGGTCTTTAGCAGATCTTTAATCGGATTAATAATTAAGGTCAGTGGTGTTCTAAATTCATGCGATATATTTGTGAAAAATGCATGCCTCTTCTCATTGAGTTCTCTTTCTTTCTGAATGGTAAATTTTGAAAGCTGTATCTCGTAATTTAAAGCGATTTGCCTTTTCCGATAGCGCAGATACCATAGTCCTATATAGGCAATAGCCAGCGTGTAAAGCAGGTAGGCCCACCAGCTTCTATACCAAGGCGGAAGAATTTGAATCTCGAGTTTAATCTGTTTATTCGTCCAGTTGCCTTCCGAGTCGGTCGATTGAATATGAAGGATATAAGTGCCTTCATGCAGACCGTTGTAATTTATTGATCGGGTAGACCCTGCATCGTTCCATCCTTTGTCCAATCCTTCCAATAGATACCTGTATTTTATCTTTTGTGGGGAATCAAACTCCAGGGCTGCAAACTCCAGCGAAAAAGTGGATTGATTGTAGGGGAGCGTCAATTTATGAATGCTATGATCTTTTCCAATATCGACCCGGTCGCTCAGGTCGGCAATCTTTTTATTGTTAATTTTAAGGCTTGTGATAGCTAAGGCAGGTTCATAAATTTTCAGTTTAATGCTATCGGCGTCAAAGATGTTAAAACCGTTGTTCCCTCCGAAAAGAAGATGGCCGTCTTTGAGCTTAAGAGCTGCCCCATAGGAAAATTCGTTGCTTTGAAGTCCGTCAGTTTCTTCGTACCGTACAAATTTTTTAGTGGAAGGATCGAACTTCGAAAGCCCATTAAAGGTGCTTAACCACAATTTTCCAGTTTTATCTTCCAAAATATTAAGTACGGCATTGTTGCTCAATCCTTCATTTGTGGAATAATTTTCGACAATCTTTTTTAAACTGATATCAAATGCCAAGAGCCCCTTTCCTTCTGTTCCCAGCCAAAGTCTGTTATTTTTTCCGAGCTGAATGGCACGAACAGGTTTTCCGATTAAATATCTGGAGATTTTTTTCGTCTGCTTGTTTAGCTGTATAATCTCATTGTAATTCCCCATCCAGATATTACCTTTCTGATCATCAGTCATACAATTGATATCATAGATGTCTTCGCTGAATACTTCAAATTGGTCGCTTGTCGGATTATATGTATATACTCTTCCCTCGGAAAATGTCGCTGCCCAGATCTTTTCATCCTGATCCTTAAAAAGTAACTGTATACTGTTATTTAGAACCCCAGTTGGCGTTCTACAAACATAATATTTAAAACCCGAGCCCTTTATGTAACGCGCAATGCCCATTTCGGTTGCGATCCACAATTCTCCATTAGTTCCAGTCAAAAGATGGTTTACCGTATTGTCTGGCAATTGCTGTGGCCCTTTTTGAAATGACTGAACCTGATTGGTCTTGTTATCCCATGCATAAAGACCATTGCCTTCGGTACCAATCCAGATCTTGTTATCATATTCAACAAAAGAACGGACAAATTTGTGCGCCAAGTTAAATCCCGCATAATGTTTCTGCTGTAAATAATTAAATTTATAGCCATTGTTATCAATCGTCTCAATGCCGCCCTTTCCGGTGCCGATCCATATTTTACGCTGGGAGTCTATGTAAACCGTATAAATGGTCTTGCTATTCAGTGAAAATTGAACAGGCTGTAGATTACTTTTGTTTTCTGCATTTCCATGAGATAGGTTAAGTATAAAAATGCCATTGTTTTGGGTGGCTATCCAAAGTTTGTTTTGTCCTTCCAACGTCAGCATATTGATCTGACTCGATTTAAGCTCCTGCGGATACAATGTCGAAAGCATGCCGTCTTTGATTTTCCAAACAAATAATCCTTCGTAATTACCAATAAAGAGTTCACCGCTGTTTGTACTAACCATAGAGGTTGCACTGGTAATAACCTTTGATACAAGATGCAACTGCTGTGTTTTTTTATCGAAAGCATATAATCCGCTTCCCTCTATAAAAACCCATACCCCGCCTGCCGCATCAATATGTGTGGCGGATACATGGTAGTATAAGCTGGATAGGTTCGATTTATAATCTTTAAAAGCGATTTGCATGGCATATGCTTCTTTATGACTTTTGTAAAATAGCCCCCAGCCGTTTGTGCCTATATAAATATTATTGTCACTATCGATTTGAATGGATTTTGTGTCAGCGTTGAGATGATATAACCGTTTCGATTTTTGGTCTCTATAATTTAAACGGGAGAAGGTATCAAAATTTCGGTCGTAGGTTCCAATCCCTTGACCGGTTCCTATCCACAATTTTTTATTGTGGTCTTCTGCTATACAATAGATATAATTATGCGGAATGCTATTTTCGTTATTTAGCTGGTTTCTATAGGTTTTTATATCGTAACCGTCGAATCTGTTAAGCCCGTCGAAGGTACCGAACCACATAAAGCCCTGACTATCCTGAAATATGGATTTCACCGAACTATTGGATAAACCTCTATTCATCTCCTTGGGAAATTGTGCTAGGCTCAGCATACTTGAGTGAACAAGGATGAGAACGAATACCAGGATTAAGGCCTGACGAGAATATGGGAGTCTGTTGAAACTAGGCATGTTAGCAGTTTTGTTCGTATGGTATTTCCGATATCAGGTAAAATTATCGATTTATCCTTATCATAGGTTATTATCTTGAAAACGACTATTTGCAATTGAAAACAGTCAAATTGAAGATTGTATGGCTAAAGATACGATTGTTTTTTAAAATAAGTGTATATTGTACGTTTATATAAAAGGGCCTGTATTACAGCTAACATTGTTGCTTTATAAAGCAAAAAAAATCGAGAAGAAAGTAATGAGTGTATCCATTAAATAGTGTACAAACCAATTTAAAGTAGCTTTTGTGCTCGTTTATCAAAAAATACTATACATCTAAATATATGCGGATCAATTTAATCTTATGTCTATTGTTTGTAGGACATTTTTCATTTGGACAGCAACTGAACAAAGAAACCGTACTTGCTCAGCTAAGTAAGGCAAATCAATACTGGCAGTCTCATCATAAGCCCGAGGTTTGGGCTTTTTGGGATCAGGCAGCTTATCATACCGGAAATATGGAATTCTATAAGATTTCAAAATCAGCGGGCGACTTAAAATATGCTGAGGATTGGGCCAGATACAATGATTGGAAAGGTGCCAAGTCTACCAATACGCAACTTTGGAAATACAACTATGGGGAAACAGACGAACACGTTCTTTTTGGTGACTGGCAAATTTGTTTTCAAACCTATATCGATCTCTATCATTTATCGCCAAGCCCTGAAAAGATTGCACGTGCTCAGGAAGTGATGGAATATCAGATCCACTCCAATAAACAGGACTATTGGTGGTGGGCCGATGGTTTGTATATGGTGATGCCCGTGATGGCTAAAATGTACAAATTGACAGGCAATTCACTTTATCTGGATAAGATGTATGCTTATTTACAATATGCCGATAGTATCATGTTTGATCGGGAAGAGAAATTGTATTACCGCGATGCAAAATATGTCTTCCCCAAACACCAGAGTTTACATGGCAAAAAGGATTTTTGGGCTCGTGGCGATGGCTGGGTGTTCGCTGCATTTGCAAAGGTTCTTCAAGATCTACCTCAGGAGGATAAACATTATACCTACTATCAGGAGCGCTTTAAGGATATGGCGGCCGCTATCATTAATTGCCAACAGCAGGAGGGATTCTGGACTCGAAGCATGTTAGATCCCGAGCATGCTCCCGGCAGGGAAACAAGCGGAACGGCTTTTTTTACTTATGGGTTGCTCTGGGGAATAAATAATGGCTTGCTAAGCGATTTTAAATTTAAAGATGCTGCGGTTAAAGGCTGGAAATATCTTAGTGAGATCGCTTTACAACCCGATGGCAGAATTGGGTATGTACAACCTATTGGTGAAAAAGCTATCCCCGGACAGGTGGTGGATACCAACTCTACAGCTCCTTTTGGTGTAGGTGCGTTTTTATTAGCCGGCTCGGAAATGTATCGTTATTTAGCTCAAAAATAGATTGGATTTGAAAATGAAAAATAAGATTTTATTGTTCTTTGTTATTCTTCTGATAGGCCATACTGTCTTTGGACAGGGCGTGAAGAAGAAACCTGCATCAACAAAAGAGACGGATAGAGCTTTTTGGCTTAAAGAAATGGATCATATGCTGCGTCCCGTTCTCCGCAGTCTGGCCCATGATAGCCTGCGGTTAACTATGCCACAAATGACTTCTATACACGTGGATAATAAGGAACAGCGCATCAAAGTACAATATGTTGAAGTCTTGGGAAGGGTATTGTCAGGCATAGCACCCTGGCTTTCCTTGGATGGCGGTTCGGCTGAAGAGATAAAGTTACGCGATCAATATAGAGCATGGACTGTTCAAGCACTTAAAAATGCTTTGGACAGCAATGCACGTGATTTTATGCGTTTTGATCTCGGTGGCCAACAGCTTGTTGATGCCTCGTTTATCGCTTTGGGATTTATGCGTAGTCCTTGGTTGTGGGATCATATCGACAATCAGACAAAAAAGAATTTGGTAGCATCTATAAAAATTACGCGCCAATTTCGACCGGCTTATTCAAATTGGTTACTCTTTTCAGCAATGAATGAAGTTTTTTTAGCGAAATATTCGGATGATTGGGATGTGATGCGCGTTGATTATGCGCTGCAGCAATTGGAACAGTGGTATGTTGGAGATGGAATGTATATGGATGGTCCGCATTATGCGTTTGATTACTATAATAGTTATGTTATCCATCCCTTCTTGGCCGGAATTATGGATTTCATACAGTTGAAAACTAAAAACTATGATGGGATGTTTGCAAAAATCAAGCTTCGAAATGAGCGCTATGCCATTATTCAGGAGCGGTTGATCAATGCCGACGGTAGTTTTCCCCCGATAGGAAGGTCTGTAATCTATCGCGCGGCAGCTTTCCATCATCTTGCAGATATGGCGTTCAAGAGACGGCTCCCCGGGGAACTTAGCGAAGGACAGGTGAAGGCTGCCCTGTCTGCGGTATTGAAAAAATCGACCGAAAACCCAAATACGTATGAAAATGGCTGGTTGACGCTGGGTATGTATGGTAATCAGCCGGGCTTGGGTGATCCATACAATAATCAGGGGAGTCCCTATTTATGTTCAGTAATTTTTTTGCCTTTGGGATTACCCGACGGAGATTCTTTTTGGACAAGTGAAGCAAGCGACTGGAGTGCACGGCGTATTTGGTCAGGACAGGACTGGCATAAAGATCAGGGTAAAGCCATTCAATAACCCCAAATTCCGGGAATAAGACTCCTTTCAAAAGGATCTGGTGACTCAAGAAGTGTATAAAAAATTCAATGAAGCAATATCTAAATCAACTAGTAAGAGTGGGGATGCTCACTTGCGCGTGTCTCTTGTTTATTTATAATGCACAAGGGCAGAAAATTAAGAATACGCTTGTCGGAAATGGCTGGGCAAAGAACACGATCAACACAACCGTATTTCGTAAAAATTCATTAACCAGCAATGGTAAATACCAATATATCGCTTATTATGATGAAGCTGGATATGTAGTTTTAGGCCAGCGATTACTTTCTGGCAAGGTATGGAAGTTGCGACGTACCGGCTATACCGGGCATGTGAAGGATGCTCATAATGTGATTAGTATTATGGTGGATAAGGCTGGATATCTCCACGTTTGCTGGGATCAGCATGATAGCAAATTGAGATACGCACGTACCCTTCACCCCAATAGTCTTGTGCTGGGTTATGAGCAAGCCATGCTAGGAAAAAATGAATCAAAGGTAACCTACCCCGAATTCTTAAAGTTACCCAGTGGCGAGTTATTGTTTTTATATCGTGACGGCGGATCCGGCCACGGTAATCTTGTGGTCAATAAGTACGATAGTAAGCAGCAAAAATGGGAGCGGATGCATAGCAATCTGATTGATGGCGAGGGACGCAGAAATGCCTATTGGCAAAGTTATGTGGATCGCCGGGGGACGATACATCTTTCTTGGGTCTGGCGGGAGAGTCCCAACGTGGAAAGCAATCATGATATGGCTTATGCATGTTCAAAAGATGGTGGATTAACCTGGCAAAAGAGTAATGGAATGCGGTACGATTTGCCCATGAAAGAATCTACGGTCGAGTATGCGGCCCATATACCCCAGCAGCACGAATTGATTAATCAAACCTCTATCGCTGCGGATGAAAAAGGGAATCCTTTTATCGCTAGTTACTGGCGTGATGCAGGAACACAGATCCCGCAATATAAGGTAATCTATTTACAAGAGGGTGAATGGAAGATCCGGTCTTTTGATTTTAGAAAAACACCTTTTAGTTTGAGTGGTGGTGGAACAAAGGATATTCCAATCGCCAGGCCCCAGGTGTTGGTTCGCGGAAAAGACAATAAAATAATGTTGACGCTGGTCTTTCGGGATCAAGAGCGCGGTTACCGACCTTCGATACTGCGGTTGAATGGCATGCATCAAGAGGCAAATGACATTATTGATCTTTATGAGCAGTCCGTAGGGGCTTGGGAACCTACATATGATACCCAGTTGTGGCAAAAGAAACGTAAAGTTGCTTTATTTGTGCAGTCTACAGTGCAAAAGGATGCTGAGGGACTCGCTGATGCTCCCGCGACAGCAATACGGGTAGTAGAATGGCGTGATTGAGAAAGAGATTGCTGTTTTTTTTTATATTAGAGAATACTATTAATACCCTAGCGCTAAAATATTAAAAAATCATAAAAAGTTAACCGCACGTTATGAAACATTCAACCGTATTTGTTTTGTTATTTCTAATCTTTACACATGTGTTTGGACAAAAAAGTAAAACAGTCCTATATGTAATCGGAAATATTCACGATAGTGTTCCAAATTATAATGCTCAAATTTTGGTTGGAATTCTTAACCATATTAAGCCTGATATTATTCTTCATGAAGTAGACCGTGAAGGGATGAAGGAATATGAAACTGCTCAGTATAGCCCAGAGGGAAATGAAATAAAAGCAAGCAATCTTTATTTGATGAAGAATCCACAAACCCTGAGATTTCCATTTGATTTTGAAGGAAGAAACAAATACCGTAAAGAAAAAGGCATGGTACCTACTGATAACTTAACCGTTAAATTGATCGACAGTTTGTACCGTGCTCAAAAATTGACCGGCGGGCAAGCCAATATTTACCAAGAATTTCAACGTATCACGGGAGATTTAATAAAAATTGCCACGTTATCTCCCGAAAATTTCAATAATCATACTACGGATAGCATTGCTGAAAAAAGACAATATTATCAATATCAAGAATTACTGAAAATTACAGATGCAAGGTCTGAGTTTTCAGAAAGGTTTGTCACAAAACCCGATGGAGACAAGATCAGTTATAAAGATGGATTCAGATTAATGTCAGACTTCTGGGATTTAAGAAATCAAACAATGGCATCCAAGATCTATGAGCTAGCTCGAATATATCCGGGTAAAAAGATTGTCGTCTTAACGGGTTTTCTACATCGCTATTATTTGATAAGAGAGCTCAATAAGCTCAATAAAAACGATTTTGTACGCAAGGAATTTTATCAATAACAATCTCAACTACGCGAACGTATAGTGGATACAAATTCTTACTCCACTTTTAAGCTGTCGACCGGATTAGCTTTTGCCGCGGCTATTGCTCTGGTACATAGGGTTAGAATAGCAATGACCAGTGCGATCATCCCTGCACCTACAAGTATCCACCAGCTGACCGAAATGCGATAAGCGAACTCTTGCAGCCACTGATTCATCAATAACCATCCGAGCGGCAGTGCAATCAACAGGGCTATACCGACCAGTTTAACCATATCAGAGCACAGTAGATAAACGAGGTTGCTGAGTGTTGCACCTAATGTTTTGCGTATACCGATTTCTTTTATCCGCAATTGGATAGCGAATGTAATTACACCAAATAAGCCTAAACAGGCAATAACGATAGACAACAAGGCGAAAATTAAGAGAATTTGACCCTGTTTTATTTCCGAATTGTATTGCTGTTCAAAGGTCTTATCTAAAAATGTGTATTCTAAAGGATAATCGGGGACATATTTACGGTAAACTTTGTTTATATGCGAAAGTGTATGATCTACATTTGTCGATTTCATGCGAATATAAATATTGTCCATTTCCATTTTATTAGCTGGAAGTTCTAGGATAAGAGGCTCTATTTTGTGCTGAAGCGAATAAATATGAAAGTCGCCGACGACCCCGATAACAGATTTCAGGATGGATTTTCCAGTTGTGTCTCTTCCAAATTCGATCCTTTTGCCTATCGCGTTTGTCCAGCCTTGTTTTTTTGCAAATGCTGCGTTTATAATGACAGAGGCGCTATCTGTTGGCATGGTACTGTCGAAATTTCTTCCCTTAACCAGTTGAATATGCATTGCCGGGATAAAATTAGGGTCGATTTTTAGGGTATTGGCGAGTGTAAAGTTGGGATCAATTTTTCCATTATTTTCAACATTGAAAGTCCCCACGCCAATGTCGTTTTTCCCAATTGGATTGCTGGCGAACGCTACTTCTGTAATATGGCTATCTTCAAGTAAGCTATTTCTGAGCTCGTCACCTTTATTGCGCGTGGATTCATTGTCCAGATGGAAAACCATGACCTGATTTTTGTCGAAACCCAGGTTTTTTGTAGTCATAAAATTCAATTGTAGAAAAATGACTATGGTGGATACAATAAGCAATACTGCGATTACAAATTGAAAAACCACAAGTGATTTTCTCAGTAGATGTTGGAAGCCATGTGTTCCGATCTGATTTTTTAGCGAAGGAATAGTCTTTAGTCCAGCAAGTACTAAAGCTGGATAAATACCGGTAGTGAATACTAGAAATACGATAAATGGAAGTACAAACAGTAAGGTTTTCCCTATTCCAAAATGCCATAAATCCAATTGCTTACCGATCATTTGGTTTAGCCATGGAAGAAAAGCTGACGCCAGCAATATGCTTAACAATGCTGCACAAAAGATGATTAAAGATGTTTCAACAAGAAACTGCTTTGTTAGATTTAAAGTGCTGGATCCGATTACTTTCCGGACGGCAATTTCTCTCATCCTTATTGAAGCCTGAGCCGTTGTGATATTAATATAATTTACGATCGCAATTAAGAGTACTAATGCACCGACAATGGAAAAGATGTAAACATATTTGATATTGCTATTATTGCCAAGCTCATAACTTAGATTAGAATGCAGATGGATATCTGTAATTGGTTGTAATTCGATTTTATAATCAAAATCGAGGTCCCGTCCATGAATATATTTTTTTACGATGTAAGGAAGTTTTTTTTGAAGTTGGGGCAAGTATGACTGATCTTTTAATAGTACGTAAGTATAAAGGTAAAGTTGATTCCAATCAGGATTAAAGTCTTTTGAAAAGGAACGGATAGCTCTGAAGCTGAAATGTGTATTTTGAGGTACATTTTGTATAACAGCCGTGACAAGGCTGGGTTCAGATTTATTGAAATAAAGCGTTTTATTGACTGCTGTTTCTACGGATCCAAACAATTGTACGGCTAAGTCTTCTGTCAGTACAATAGACTGGGGATTAGCCAATGCCGTTGCAGGATTGCCAGCAAGAAAATTATAGTCAAATAGATTGAAGAAATTCTTGTCTGCGAGGAAGATTTCGTTGACTTTTGTTTGTTGATTATCAATGGTAATTATACCACCGCCCTCAATATCGAATCGGGTAGCTTCCTTTACGCCGGGAAATTCATCTTTAATAACATTCGCAAGGGGACCTGCAGTTCCCGTTATATCAAAGGAACCACCATCCCATTTTCCGTGGGAAACAACGCGATATATACGGTCTGCCTGCGTAAAATAACGATCATAACTCAATTCATCATTCACAAATAAGAGGATAATCCAGCATGCGGCTAGGCCCAACGATAATCCTAGTATATTGATTAAGGAGAAGATTTTGTTTCTGAACAATTTCCGCCAACCGACTTTTAAATAATTATACATGATTTCCTAATTTTAATCTTAAAAATTCATTGCATTTCATGTCATTTTTATCTCATACAACATGCTTGTGATCAATTGGTTTTTAACGCATCAATAGTTTTGCCCAAACTTTAAGTTTTTGATATTCAGTGTTTTGTTTGTTTTTTTAGCCGTATTAAATTGTTCGATTGTGAACAATACTGTTCGCTTGCGAACGGAAAATGGAAAATTGGATTACTTCTAGAAGATATGCTGAAAACAACCCAAGGCTTGGATTATTGATTTAACAGAGAATGAAGGTGGTAGTTGTGCTCCGATGATCATTCCCTTTCATGCTCTCATAGATACCACACAGACATTTTGTTATTTTGATGGAACATTGGACAAAGACGGAAAGGAGGTTTTGGTAGATAAATTTCAGATTCCCCAAAATGGTTTATATATAGACAATGATGTGGAAGCAAAGTATTTTAAATTTGATACTGTTCAAGTCTTACCGCTTGTAAATAATAAGATACCAGTAATTGTTTTGATTTCGGGAATAACGGGAAGCTCAGGAGAGATTGCTGCATGTCATTTTTTAGGACAAAAGAATGTGACCGTCATCGGAACAAAGTCAGCTGGTTTAACATCAGGTAATGAACTTTATTATGTAGATAAAGGATATTCCATTAATTTAATGACTGCCTTGTTGCACAATAGAAAAGGAAAATCGTATGATGTTGGAGAACGAATAAATCCAGATATAAAGATTACGTATCCGGAGAATATTCAAAGCCGTAAAGAACAACATCAATATATATTAGAAAATAAATCAATATTTATCAATAAGGCACTTGAGTTTTTAACCTCTGGAGGTATTTAACTTCTATTAGAACATTTTTTCGGTTTTTCGCTATCAGCTTATTGTTTTAATCTTCAATACGCATTTGTTGGATCAATTTGAGAGCTTGTTCTTTCCAGTCTCCGATAAAGGGCTCAAGATCTGAATAACAGTTTTCATAAGTATAAGACCATTCTTTATTTTGGTCATCTGGTAAATAAATTGAGAGATAGCTTTGCTCATCGTTCTCAGTTTTAAATGCATAAACTAAATACTTTTTATTATTCTCGGTCAATTGTCCCAGATAATCAATTTGTTGCGACTGCATATCCCATTCGGATTCCATGTAATCGTTTACAACAATTTTTCCAATTTCAATTTGCTCCTTATACCTGGGGGCTATCAAATCTTCGCGTTTTTTCTCTTTAAGCCCCCTCATCAATACTCCTCTTTGCGATATATTAACATTGATGCTATCCATTAATTTTTGATTCAATGGCAGACCGAGAACCAAAAATTCAGTTGCGGTGGAGGCTCGCAGATAACCTATTTGTGTATTAGCGAGCAACTGATGTTGATATTTTAGTAGTGAATCTTTTTGATCATATAAACCCAGTATTTTCACATAATCGCTTATCCAATAAGGATCGAAACTATCCTCTGATTCCTGTTCGGAAGCAAATTTGGACAGGTCTTTGGCTAGATATTTCATTACATTCGGCAGATAAACCTTTACCATTTCACGGCTATTGCGCACAGTGCTGTCCTTAGCGATTTCTAAACAAATATTCAATAGTGTAGGTCTGTAATTATCGATCGCAAATAATGGAATGACCTGTTCTAAATTCTCAGCTACGTATTTATGGGAAGTGCGTAAAGGCTGTAGTAATTGCCATACTTGGTAATCAACATCGGGTCGATGATGATTTAATGCCTGGAGATACCATTCAAGCTGTGTTGAATCTATTTCATAGATGGTCGGGAAGATTGCGATTTTGATCAGGTCTGGTGTTGTCGGATCCTTAAGTATATTTTTTAAAAGAGGTATGCTCCGTTCATCATGATTCTTTACCAAACTATAGATCAGGTTTCTTCGAAGCCCACTGTTCTGCTCGTCATCGACCTGTTTTCGGACCAATGTTTTATAAATTAGTGCTAGGTCATTTTTATCAAATTTGTAACTGAGCTCTAATGTGTTTTTTGCGTTTTGGCTAACGAGAGAATCAGCGCTATAGATATCTTCAAAAAGAGTTGCTGCTTTTGAGCTATATACGTCAAAGTTCGCTGTAGTACCTGTATAACGGACGGATTTGATAATCCTGTTTATATCTATTTTTTCAACTGTTTCTTGTGTGCCGATAGCATCAAATCCATAGGATATATTGCCTCTGATCCAGATCGCTTTTTTATGATAGTTAGCTGTTAATGAATCGCTACTTGTGTAGATTGCAGCGGTTATATTGTCGGATCGTAGTGTGTCGTAATGGACCATTTTCTCAGATTTCTTTTTTGCAGTAGCCTGTATTTCGGCATATAAACTGTCGGTTTTTTCCAGCCGATAATATTTAGGCAGTTTAGTGATTTCCAAGAGAAAGGATGTGCTTGAATTGCTGTCGGCTGCGGCATAAATATGAGATTCGCTATCAAGTTGCTCAGCTACATCCTCATTTTTTATCTTTATCAACGATGTAGCAGGAAGTTTTAGCTTCATACTGTTTACGGTGAAATCTTTCCAGTCGGCTTCCTTAAAAGGAACCATACGGAAGGAATTAAAAAAAGCGCTATCCATTTCTTTATTATTCTTATCTAGGTTTTCCTGAAGTACCTGATAAATTCGGTTCCCGCGGACCCATGTTTCTGCGAATAGGTTTGATTTGTTCAATTGGGCTTTTATTGCCATGCCCGTTATATTCTCCTTCTCCCTTGGCTCAACAGAGGTAACGGTAAGCGCTGGATTTTTTTTAAGGCTGTTTTTGAGCGTTTTCAGCATCAAGGATCTGTCAGTCATGATATAGCCAATCGGATAATCGTGATACTGAACCATATAATTTATTTTTCGATCCCTATCCATTGAAAAATAATTATGTATGCCATATTGGAGCTGTTTATCTCCGAGCTGCTCTGAACCTGTCTGGTAAAGGTATTGAATTTGCGTCGGCATTTTTATTGCAAAAGCACCAATGTCATTGACAGATTCATCTATTTCAGCGGGGCGGTCGAGAGGAAGGATTGTGAAGCCATTGAAAAAGCGGTCCGACAAATACCTGTCTAATGGACTTTTGCTGGTAAAGGCCGATAAGCTATATAATGTATTGTTCTTTAGCCAGAATTCCCATTTAACCTCCATGCCATTATTTGCGGTGATCAACTGCATACCTTGGGCACCATCTTTTTCAAGAAATTGCTGAGATACAATAGGGAACTTGCTTTTGGCAGTTTTTCTTTCGTATTCTTGTTTTAAAATTTCTTTCGCAGTAAGTCCATTCAGATCACCAACAAATTGAGCCGACACCATCAGTTCTGTTTCTGTGCTCAGATCACCATAGATGATGTTTGTTGCACCCAATGTATTTATCCTGTAGATATAACTTTTTGGTAATTGGACAGTATATCCAAAGATAGAGTCCTTTTGGGGCATCCATTCCATCGTACTGAAGTCTATTTTATATTTAGAAGCCAGATCTGTTTTTTTTTGTCTTAACGGGGCGGAGCTTATAGCCTTCATTTTGTAAAAGGTGGATGAGTCCTAGGTCACCTGCAAGATGAGCGGCCCCCACGACCGCGCAGAGCGTACCTTTATCGAGCTGCAAAATTATATTTTTTAGCATCGTGTTATTCCTTCTTTGCATTTCTTCAAGATCAATATGGGGTGAAATCGCGTTCCAAACACCAGCCAGGTCTCCAGAGCTATACAGTTGCATCATATCCTCCAGATACTTATAGTATTTTGTACTATCACTTTTGTTCGCGAGATGAACCAATTCGTTACTACCATCAACATCCAGTTGATTTTCTATTGGCTCGAGGCCAACAATATATTTTCGTTGTGATTTGGCTAGGCCATAGAGATAAGCATCCAGTACGGCGGTAATATCGTCCGGTTTATCGTTGCTGGGATTCATAAGATATTTAACAATAAGCGGAGAAGCCATTTGCTGGGAATCCGGCATCACACCATACTCCTTTTGATAGCGTTTTACAAACTCTTTTTTTTGTACTTCGGTAAGCGCTATCTTTTTAAGTGTTGATTTTTTGCTGTATCGAAAATCCCATATCTGTTTATACAGCGTATCGGGGTGTACTTCCAAAGCCAGTGCATCTGTATTAGCAATAGCCACAAATATAGAATCATTGCTATTGATCAGACGCCGGTCTTTTAAATGTACAGAGCCTAACAGGTAAGAAGGTTTAGTTAGCCCCTTTCCGGTAATCTCCCATAAAAAGCTTGTGTATTTTGTTTCTTGAGCATTAGCGTTGCTTATAAACGAAGTGAGACAGGAAAAAATAAACACCCATAAAAGGAGTTGCGTGTATTTTGTGGCGCTGACAGATTTATACATTTGGTTGATAGATCAATATTATGGTTCTAAGAAATGAAGCTAAAGCTATTTACTTGATAGCATATCTTACTATGGCTGAAAATTGAATTGATCATATAAGATTCAAAATCAAAATAATCTATTAAAAATAAATAAATTTCAGTAGATGCGCAACAGAACCTCCTTTAAAATCTTTTGTTCACAATTGTTGAATCCTGGTTTTCAGTTTTAATTAAATGAGCGTAATTCAGGAAGTATACAGGAAGTATAATTCATCTTTTAGCCCGCATTTAATAGGGTGTACGCATGTGAACAATATCGCTATAAACTGTTCGCTTCCGTACAGCGACTTTTTCTGAAAAAGATATGGAATATGCTTTAAGAGGCTATAGAAGCCGTTATTGAACGCACAGGACAACTGGTATAGTATTTGGCACGAAGCTAATAAAATTGATCTTATGTTCTTTATGCATTTTGAAGTTCACCTTTTCATTTCAGTCATTCACCGAGTTTTACCCGTTGTTGATCTAAAGTCTGTGAGCAAGAAGCATCTAGAGCAGTAATTTTGAATCAACAAATAAGAACAAAAACCATCATGAGCATCGATGGAAATGCTCATGATAGCTTCATCACAATTGAAGAACAAATTATTTAGATGAAAAACTTACACGATAAAATAAAGATATTATGAAAACGCTAGTAAAAACAATCGCAGCAGCAGCCTTAATCGCAATTTCAACATGTGCTATGGCAGCTGAAGGTCCCGGATCAAAATCAGCAAAAACAAACGTTAACCTATCAACAGCAGACTTTGCTTTAGAGCACTATGTTGCTGTAATGACTGAAGGTGAATCGGCTGGTGTAGAACAATTGTTTGCTGAGGATTTTAATCAAAAGGTCCAAACGGCAAACCTGAAGTCAAATAGCCGTAGTGAAGTGGTTAAGTCCTTGAAAAAACAAAAAGGCGAAAAGCTTAACTGTACAGTGAGTACAGATGTACTTGAAGAATCAGCAGATTATATGGTGGCCAGGGTGACCTTGAAATTTGAGGATTTCAGCAAGACAGATCTAGTGACTTTTGTCCGTGAAGGAAATGACTGGAAAGTGTCCAAATCGATCAATTCGTATAAATAGGAGTCATTTTAATTCAATATATAAGTTGTAGGGCCACATCAGGAGATGTGGCTTTTTTTATTTTATTGCGGACAGTTCGTTTTTCTAACTCTAACTTACGAAACGTGGGCTAACATTCAGCATCGTTATACGTGAATTTGCTAATCATCATTTGCTTCTTTCGGGACAAATGCTCACTTATGGCAGGAACCAAGTTATCTTATAGATACGTATCCCTTTGCTGTTTCTTTGCTTTTTTACCAATGAAACACCAATGAAACACCAATGAAACACCGAAGAAACACCGAAGAAACACCAAAGAAATAGCAGACGAAGCCCAAGCCAATCCCAAAGAAGACCCGAACAAAGAGCAAAGAAACACTAAAGAAAGACCAAGTAAGAAGCAACGAATATGTGCATATGATTTGCCTTGAGAGCTCAGTATTCGTTGATAGATCAATACAAGCATTTGCACTGTATTGTTCGGTCTTTTTTGTTTGAACCGAAATCATCTATTAGTTTTTATAATCCACAGGTAAATCATACCCTCTTTGGTTCCTTAAAAGACTTAGCGGTGGTAATCCAATTTCTTTTCTTCGTGCATCTACCTCATCAATGTTCTCAATCGGCGTAACAATTCTTTTGTTTTGTTTACCCATTTCCCAATACGATCCATAAATCTGTTTTTGACGGATTATGGCTCGGTGTCTATCGATAACTAAGGCCATGTTAAAAGGTGGATACTTGAGGTCTAATACCGCTTTTTTCATTAGTGGCGTCAAAATTTCAATATTTTTGGCATCCTCAATCCCATTATTCAAAGTATGTAATAATAATATAAAGATAGCGTTTACGCCATCCATGCCAACAGTTTCAAGATTCGGGAAACCTGTTCTCGAAATAATTTCCTTGATTACCCTCATATTAGCCGTGTCACTAGCAAAAATAAGAGAATCGGCTTTTTTGTATTCAATAACTCCCAATAAGGAACGCAATGCCTGATCCTTTTCCAACATATTGAGTAAAGTTGTACGGTCCTCCAAATGAGCTATTTTGCTTAGATGTTTTTGACGAAGAGAATCGTAGGTTTTTCTCCAATTGGTATGCTGTTTTAAAAAACTATTCACATTACTGTCAACCTCTAGCATTCCTAAAGAAGCACCGTTTAAAATAGATTGCTTTAAATATTTTTCTGCTGTTTTATTGTCTTTTACTTTTAGTGATAATTTTACCAATTCTATATCAATAAACGGATCTATATCACTAATCTTGACCATTTTTCGATATAACAAATAAGCTTCAGGTGTCTTCTTTTCAAAAATTAAACTATCTGCGGTATTCTTTAAATAAAAATAGGAACTGCTTTTTTGAGCTTTCACATGACAGGAAATAAAAATTAAGAAGAAGATAAAAAATGGCTTAAGCATATGTTATATTTATATACCTAAATATAATATATTGTCATTAATAATAAGAATGTGTTTTTTATTCATCTGGTTGGAAAAGATAAAATGTATTGAAAAATAACGATCCTATTAAAAATTCTCTTTTTTAACTAAATCTTGATCAATAGTGGTGTATCAGATTATTGTTATTTTTATTTATTATTGCTATCCGTCACATTGAAAGGCTATGCTCAAGAAGCATTTGAAGGCGAAATTATTTATCAAAATAGCTTTCAAAGTAAGAATTCAAGCGTCACTAGTGAACAAATGAAGATTCTTCTAGGTGATAAGCAAGAATATTTTATTAAATCGGGGAATTATAAATCGTGCACAAATGGTGTCGGTATAACAATGCAGTTATATATTGGTGAAACCAATAGACTTTACAATAAGACGAGCCGATCCGACACACTTTATTGGTTTGATGCCGATGTGAAATCAGATGCAGTTATAAGTTATGAGCTCGTTAAGAATAAAGAGAAAATATTGGGGGAAGATTGTGATGCCTTGATTTTAAAGACGCAAGGTGGGCAGACAACCTATTTCTACACATCAAAGTACCCTGTTGATTTTACGAAGTATCAGATGCATAGTTATGGAAACTGGAACTACTATTTATCAAAAGCCAAGTCTGTTCCATTGAAAATTGTGGTCGATAATGAGCAATTCAAAATGGAATCGGTAGCTCAAAAGATAGAAGCAAGGGAACTTCCTGACGATTTTTTTGCAATATCAGTCGATACACCGATAAAGAAAACCAAATAAATCAACTTGGTCAGCAGACAGTAATCATTAATCTTTTGCTAGGCTTTTTATGCGGTGTGCGTATGCGAACAATCTATATTGAAACTGTTCGTATGCGCACATTTTCTTTTTCGTAAAGAATCTCGAAAATGCCTTTAAATGTGCTGAGAGGCACAAATGTTTTTATTGTAGCCACTGGTATAGTATTTGGCATGCAGCAGCTAAGATGGTTGTTATATTCACCTTTACATTTCCGCCATTCACCGATATTCAAATACCGTTGGTCTAAAGTCCATAGGCCAGAGATATATTGAACTTTAGTTTTGGATCCCCAAGTAAGGGTATATAGACTAACACAATAGAACAAAAAGATAGTATGAAAGCATTCGTAAAAACATTCACGGCAGCAGCTTTAATCTGCTTATCGTCAGTTGCCATGGCAGCTGAAAAGCCAGCATCAAAACCAGAAAAAATTAGCATTAATCTTTCCACAGCAGACTTCGCTTTGCAGCATTATGTTGCTGTAACGACGGCTGGAGAATCTGTGGGTTTAGAGCAATTATTTGCGGAAGATTTCAGCCAAAGGATCCAGGCTTCCAATATACAGACCTACTACGGACGCCAGGCTTTGATTAAATCTTTAAAAAAACAGCAGGGAGAAATTCTGAACTGTAAAACGCATATCAAGATTGTCGAAAAATCCGCAGATTATATGATTGCAAAAATCGTATTGAAATTTGACAGCTTTAGCATGACTGACCTAGTGACTTTAGTTTATGAGAATGGCAGTTGGCAGGTATCCAAGTCAGTCCATTCCTATCAGTAAGAACCACTCTTTTATTTTTTCTTCTTGGCTCCATTATTGTATAAATTCAGTTGCCGATAGAGCAATGGAATAGCGTGTTTTGTTCTAAATCGTTGAAATGAAGCAACTATGAGGTGTAAATTACCGAATGTGCTTGGAATTCTTTAGTTTTGAATACACTAGTTAGGGATAACCCTATGTCTCCTCGGCAAAGGAACGTTTGGAACAATTCAGAAATACGGACGAACAATGATATTGAAAGAAAGAATCGGTCACAATTACCTGAAATACCTGTTTACTGGGACGCTTTCGGCTTTGCTGGTTACAGGTTATGCGCAGGAAGTGGGGAAACAACAGAAAGAAAAGAAAGAGAAACAACAGCAACAGCAACATAGTGTGCAAGGTGGCGGTGGAGAGGTTCAAACCATGGATTCGATTGATGTCGTACGCGACTACCGGCCTATGCTGGCCGATGCGGTCAAGGTGCGCCGCAGTCCGGATATGACGCATATCAACCGCGATGCTATTGAGACGGAGCTACGCCAGATTGCCACAGCCACCTATTTAGCGCAGCAAAAATATAAACAGGCCTATTATCACGAATTGATGAAACGGCACCCAGACGCTTCGCAAAGTAATATCGATAATTATCGCATCAGCTATCTGGCTTATGGCGCTGGCGAATATAAAAGAGCAAGCGGTATGCTGGAGGCCATAAAACCTTCGGATGCCTTTTATCAGGGGGCGATCATGACATTGGGCCATATCGCTCTGGAGACTGGCGACAAGCAAGCCGCACGAAATGCTTTTGTCAAAGCGACAAAACTGGATTTAGACCAGCAAGTGAAAGCCGATGCGCTATTTAACTATGCTAAAATCTTGTTTGCAATGGACTCCACCCAAGCGGCACAAAAAGTCCTCGAGAAATATATCGAGCAGGAAGTGCAACCTGTCGATCCGGGTTCAAAAAGAAAGGAAAGTGCCGAAACACTATCCGCTGAAATCCTACGTGGGACGACCAACTTCCATGCCGGTGTTAGTATGCTGGAATCGCTAAAAGAGCGCGGTCGGGAGGTCAATGCGATCTATCAAAAGGTCACCTACTACCGCGGACTGGAGTTTTATAACGAGCGTGCTTTCGAAAATAGCATATCCATGTTTATGCGATCTGAAAAGTTTCCGGTCAATGCTGAAATGGCCGCTCTTGCGACCTATTGGAAAGCAGAGGCCATGTATGAAGTGCGCAAATTTGGTGAAGCCGTAGAAAACTTCTCCCAATTTCTAAGCCTGCCCGTCGCTCGGAATAGCGACCTGTATAATTATGCAAATTATGGGCTGGCCTATGCGGCCTACCGAAACAACCGTTTTGAGTTGGCAGCCAATTATTTTGAACGCTTTCTGACTGCTGGAGGAAATGCGGTGGATCAAAATATACGCTATGATGTCATTGCACGTCTGGGCGATTCCTACCTGTGTCTGCGCGACTACAGCCGGGCCAACAAATACTACGATCAGCTGATCAACAGCAAAGCGCCCAATCAGGATTATGCCTTATTCCAGCGCGGTGTTTTATTTGGTCTGCAAGGCGACAATGAAACCAAGCTCAGTACGCTGCGGTCGGTGTTGAAACAATTTCCATCTTCGAACTATGCAGATGATGCGGCCTTTGAAATTCCCTATACTTATTTCACGATGGGTGATTATAGCCGTGCGATCGAAGGGTTACAGGCAATGGTCGAAAAGTACCCTCGCAGTAGTTATATTCCCCGCGCCTTAATGACCATAGGACTCGTGCAGTACAACAATGATGAGCCCGAAGCGGCGAAAGCGACTTTCCAGAAGGTGGTGGAGAAATACACCCGAACTGCCGAGGCGGAGCAGGCGATGCGTTTCATTGAAAACATCTACCTCGATCAAGGGGATGCTTCGAGCTATATTCGTTACGCTGTCGGTACCAATGTCAGTAATCTGAGTCCCGCAGAGCTAGATAACATGGCTTTCCAGGCCGCGCAATCGCTATTCGCCAGGGGAGAATACGGAGCGGCTGTAGAAGCGATCAACGCCTATTTTGATAAATTTCCAAAACCCAGACAAGAAAAATTCGCCCGCTATATCCGTGGAGTGAGTTCGTACCGCACCGGGCATCCACAGGAAGCACTGCATGATCTGAATATCATCCTGAACGACTGGACGAGTAAATATTCAGAGAATACCTTGCTGACGGTTGCTGCGCTATATTTGGATCTTAAAGAATACAATGAAGCCATTGTGCACCTCAAAAAATTGGAGCTCAACGAAGAATATAAAAAGAACTATGGCTATGCGGTAACGAACCTGATGGTGTGTTACTTCGAACTCGGCGATATGGAGCAAATGGCTAAGTATGTGAGTCTGGTCAAAAATTACAACGGGGCAACCGAGGAGGAAATAGCGAAAGCGCATTTGTACAGTGGAAAAGCTTTGTTGAAAGAAAAAAATGTAGCGTCTGCCATGAAAGAATTCAACCTGGCTGCGCTGAAGAGTCAATCGGCTATCGGCGCAGAAGCACGGTATCGCGTAGCGCTTTTGCAGTACGATAACAAGGAATATGATAAGGCGCTGGAAACAGCCTTTGATGTGATTAACAATAGGGAAGCGCAAGAATACTGGGTTGCCAAGAGCTTCCTGGTGCTTGCTGATGCCTATGCGCGCAAGGGCAATGCTTTCCAGGCGAAGAGTACCTTGAAAAGTGTGATTGACAATTATGACAAAAACGATGATATCGTGCCTGCAGCGAAAGAACGCTTACAGAAGTTGAAGTAATACTTCTGAAAATTTGGCATACGCCAGATGTGATAGAATTTTTCATTTCTTTCGAATGAAGAGGATCGTATGGAACATGAACCTAAAAAGCCCGAGAACAATCGGGCTTTTTACATTAAGTAGACTGCTATAAATCTGATAAAAAACCTCCCTAATAGTTATAAACGGTATAAGATCCAAGAAGAAGAGCCATTTCTTTATCACTTAGTCTCCATAAGTGAATGATTTTATTCACATCGTCCTTCATAGCGGATTAAATCCTAATTTTTGTACAAAAACGAACCATTTCTGAACAAATCAATACCATAGCGGTAGCCTGTCGTGGCTAATTTTGTACCGTATCCCAATAAATCAGTTTTGTTGAATCAGCACACTAAATGATAAACTATAGAAGTCGCTGGCACAACAGGAATAAAATAACCAATAGACTTGAAAATATGTTCAAAAACGAAATGATAAACAAACAGCTATTCTCAAATTGGATAATAAATTTTTTTTTTAACGCTTTTATTGTGCACTTCTGGATTGCTTGGTTTTTCTCAAAAAAATGAAGGGAAAAGCGGTTCGGGCAACACCGGGTATATTTTATTAAAGCCAAAATATGATGGTCATTCAGTCTTGCGCAATCCTTTAAATGGTTGGGTAATGTATGCTCCCCGTAATGCCGATGATACGTATTGGGATATCGAATATTTTGTACCAGCATTGGGTAAAAAGGTAAAGGTCATTGATTATGCTTCGGCATGTTATGTACGCACGAGCTGGTCTTCGCTGAATCCCAGTGACGGTGTTTATGCCTGGGATGATCCAAACTCTAAAATAGGAAAGCTCCTTAAAGGCGCACAAACGAGAGGGTTGCCCATAGCACTCCGTATTGTGGTAGATGGTCGCGACCAAGGTCAAAATACACCCAAATTTGTGTTCGACCTCGGAGCCAAATATTATTTGGAAAATGAAAATCATCCCGATAGGCAAACACCTTATCCTCAGGATGCGGTATTTAGAAAATACTATACCAAATTTATCACAGCTTTGGCCAAGGAATTTAATGATCCTGAAAAGACCTCTTTTATTGATGCCTATGGCTTGGGGAAATGGGGCGAAGCACATTATGTTGTCTATGAAGATCCCAAAATGGCAACACCTGAAAGTACTGAAAAAATAAAGGAAGAAACCCTTGAATGGGTGACCAGCTTATATGCTAACACATTTACAAAAGTTCCTTTGGTTATCAACTACCATCGTCTGGTCGGTCATCCCGAAAGTTGGGGAGCAGTCAACCCGAATAGTGAACGCTTATTGGATAAAGCTATTGATAAGGGGTATAGCCTTCGCCAAGATGCTTTTGGCATGACTGGCTATTACCAGAATTGGGAAAAGGATTTTGCCAAGAAATGGAATTTTAAGCGTCCTATCATCATGGAAGGAGGCTGGATTATTGCCCCAGGTAAGCACCGTTATTGGACAGACCCCAGTGGAAAATATAGAGAAGGTCATGATGAGGATGTGAGGAAAGGTGAGTTCGACCTGTCGGCCGAAGCCCATGTCAATATGATGGACTTTAGAGCGGGGGGAGAAACTGAATCCTGGTTTAAGTCCTTTGATTTGGTTCAACGGTTTATTACAGAAGGTGGCTACCGTGTATATCCAGATCAAATCAACCTCCCTCAAGATATCAAGTCGGGAAAGATAGCGCAAATCGCCCATCGTTGGCAGAATATGGGCTGGGGCTATTTACCTAATAATATTCCACAATGGAACTACAAATATAAAGTTGCTTTTGCACTGTTAGATGCCAATGGGAATGTTAAAAAGATTTTTGTAGATCGTCAGAGTGAACCGTCTGCTTGGTTGAAAGGTACTGCTGCGAGTTATAAATTAAATGCAAAAGTAGATCTACCTTCAGGGATATATAGCTGGGCAGTCGCCATTGTTGATACGACCAAGGAAAATAAGCCGGCAATTCAACTTGCCCTTGATGGAGATTTGACGGCTCAGGGTTGGACAAAGCTTTCGGCATTGCAGGTAAAATAGAAAATTTTATTAACAACTAACACCTATTATGATAAAGCTGATCAATCTATCTTTGATATTGTCCCTTTTTTTTAGCCTGATAACCTCCAACCTTGTTGCACAGCAAAATATGGCCAATGTGTATGGTAGGCGAGCTCAATCCTTAAATGGAAAGTGGGACGCTATTGTAGACTTGTACGACCAGGGAAGAAAAAACCAAATCTACCTGAATAAAAAAGCCGAAAGCAAGACTGATTTTTATGAATACGCTTTCGAGAATGGTCTCCGTTTAAATGTGCCTTCAGATTGGAACAGTCAAATGCCTGAACTTAAATATTACGAAGGTACCATCTGGTATGGGCGTAAGTTCGATGTAGTGAAAGAAAATAACAAAAGGTTGTTCTTGTATTTCGCTGCGGTAAGTTACCGTTGTCGCATATATCTCAATGGACAAGAGATTGCACAACATGAAGGTGGTTTTACCCCCTTTCAGATTGAAATAACAGATGCAGCTAAAGAAAACGATAATTTTTTGGCAGTTGAGGTAAATAATAGCCGGCAGGTTGATGCCATTCCGGCAATGGCCTTTGATTGGTGGAACTATGGCGGTATCACCCGAGATGTCTTTTTGGTAAGCACGCCAAAAGTTTTTATCGATGATTATTTTGTTCAATTGGACAAAACCAAAGCCGATAAAATCAATGCGAAGGTCAAACTTTCGGAAACGATGGCCAATTCCTCGGTAACTATCGAAATACCCGAACTACAACTAAAACAAACGCTTAAAACAGATGCTCAGGGGGAAGTAAAAACTTCATTCCTATCGAGAAAAATCAAACGTTGGTCGCCCACTTCACCTAAACTGTATAACGTGAAGATTTCAACGCGCGACGATCAAATAGAAGAGGAAATAGGTTTTCGCAATATTTGGGTAAAAGGGGAAGATATCTTCCTGAATGGCGAAGCTATTTTTCTCAAGTCCATTTCATTTCATGAGGAAATACCTCAGCGCAAAGGTCGTGCTTTTTCACAGGCAGATGCAGTGATGCTGCTTTCAGAAGCGAAAGCTTTGGGCTGTAATATGATTCGTTTGGCGCATTATCCACAAAATGAATATATCGTGAGAATGGCCGAAAAAATGGGTTTCTTGTTGTGGGAAGAAATTCCCATTTGGCAAGGCATCGATTTTGAAAATGAATCGACCAAAGAGAAAGCCGGTAAAATGATGCGGGAAATGGTTGCTCGAGACAAAAATCGTTGCGCACTAGCTTTTTGGGGAGTAGCCAATGAAACCCAACCATCCGAGCCTAGAAATGCTTTTATCAGGCATTTGATTGCTACATGCAGAGCCATTGACACGACCAGGCTTATAACCGCTGCTTTTGATCTTGTTCGTTTCAATAAGGAGAAGGAAATCTTTGTTATGGATGATCCTTTTACGAAAGAATTGGACGTCGTAGCTGTCAACAAATATTTAGGCTGGTACCACTCCTGGCCAGTTTCTCCTGATAAAGCAGTATGGGATGTGGCAAAAGGCCAGCCTTTAATTATTTCTGAATTTGGAGGCGAGGCGCTGTATGGCAAAACGGGCGAAAAGGATGTCGTCAGTTCATGGAGTGAAGATTACCAAGCGACTTTGTACAAAAACAACCTCGAAATGTTTAAGCATATTCCAAACCTGCGCGGAACTTCACCTTGGCTGCTATTTGATTTCCGTTCGCCGTTCCGTTTTCATCCGACCAACCAAGATGCTGGAACCGCAAAGGATTGATCTCAGACCAAGGCTACCGAAAGAAAGCCTGGTTTCTGATGAAGCATTATTATGATAATAAATAAGACTTCAATTACGAAACCGAGCTTAAAGAGGAGTATCACAGTGACACTATTTTTTCGATGCCTACAAAAATAATATACTGAAAAGAATGAAAGCACCTAAACTATCGAAACACAAAATGGATGAATACAGGACAAGCATCTATAAATACTTTAAAATGATGTGCCTAATGGGGCTTTTCCTGCAGGTAGCCTTGTTAAAGGCTCAAGATGCTATCGATTTATCAGGCACTTGGGGGTTCCAGACGGACGTGATGGATTTCCGTAGAGGATCGCTGTCCCCCCGCTATAATCATCTTTTGCAAGAAACAATTAAGCTTCCCGGTATTACCGATGATTATCAGATAGGATATAAAAATCCCTATAAATATATCGACCGCCTGACCCGAAAATACGAATACATGGGACCGGCATGGTACCAACGTGATATTGAAATCCCTGCCGAATGGAAAGGGAAAAAAATATTCCTATACTTTGAGCGTACCCACTGGTTGAGTTCAGTTTTTGTAGATACCAAGGAAGTCAGCAGTATTGATTATGTAAGTGTGCCCCACAACCACGATCTGAGCTCATTTGTAAAGCCCGGAAAGAAGCATCGCATGACCATTTGTATCGATAACCGGTTTCAGTATAATACACATAAATGGAACCATGCGCATACTGAATTTACGCAGATTAACTGGAACGGTATTCTAGGAGAAATAAAACTGCTGGCCATAGCCCCAGTTTATCTGGAAGATCTTCAGGTATATCCAAATATAGCCGATCAGTCCATAAAAGTAAAATTACGGGTAAATAATGCGACCAAAAAACAGATAAAGGGCAAAGTGTCTTTCGTCATCGAGGGAACAAACTACAGTCTTAAGGATGAAGTTGCACTGGTAAGTACCGATTCGGTGACCTTCGTAGAGACCACTATTCCATTAGGTAAGCATATCAAATTGTGGGATGAGTTTAACCCAAACCTCTATCGTATAAATTGTCAACTGAATACCTCCGACGGCAAAAACAGCTACCGACATGAAAAAGCGACAACCTTTGGTATGCGTGAAGTAAAACAAGGAAAAAACCATGTACTGCTCAATAATCGTCCCATCCATTTAAGAGGCAATGTAGAAAATGCAGTGTTTCCAAAAACAGGCCATGCTCCGCTCGACGATGCCTCTTGGGAACGAATCATGGTGCTGATGAAGGCGTATGGCATGAACCATTTACGATTCCATTCATGGTGCCCGCCGGCGGCGGCCTTTCGCATGGCAGACAAACATGGAATATATTTTGAAGTGGAAATGCCTATGTGGGGCAAAGATGCCGAACCCGACGAGTCTAGATATAACTTCTTCCGTAGGGAAATTAAAGCTATTTTAAAAGAATATGGCAACCACCCTTCTTTTGTTCTGTACTGCAACGGAAATGAAATTACCGGGAATTTCGACTTTATCGAGGAGTTGACTGCCGAAGGCAGAAAAGCTGATCCCCGTCATCTTTATAGCGGTTCTACGGCAAGAACACGGGTTAAATCGGATCAATATTACGTTTCGCAGCAAACCAATAAAGGACCGGTGAAGGTGTACGAAGGTCTGCCCAGTACCGATTGGGACAAGAATTTGGAATCTGATGTAGATGTGCCCGTCATTTCACACGAGTCAGGACAACGCTGTATTTATCCAAATTTTGATGAAATAAAGAAATATGCCAACAGTCCCGTAGAGGCCCGCAATTTTGAAGTATTTAGCGATCTATTACAAAAAAATGGCATGTTGGACCAAGCAAAGGATTTCTTCAGAGCATCTGGTGCGTTAACCGTGCTGGAGTACAAAGCCGTGATCGAAGCCCTGTTGCGATCAGGTAAATCTGCCGGATTTCAGCTTTTGTCGATGAATGACTTTCCGGGACAAGGGTACGCGCCCGTGGGGATCTTCGATCCTTTCTGGGATTCGAAAGGATTGGTTACAGCAGAAAAATTCAGCGAGTTTTGCGCGCCAACGGTCGCTCTACTGCGCTACGATAAAAGCAGTTTTTTCAACACAGAAACATTTAGGGGAAAAGCCGAAGTATATAACTTTAGCAATTCTGCACTTGAAAATGCGAAAATTAAATGGTGGTTGACCGATACCGCTGGCAACGTATTGAAAAAGGGAACACTGAAAAAGCAAACCATTGCCAACGAAAATGTATCGCCGGTAGGTGAATTTGAGATTTCCCTAAAAAACATCAGCACCCAAAAAGTTACGGTTCATCTTGCGGTGAACGATAGCATTAAGAATAGCTGGGACATTTGGGTATACCCAAAACATCAACATCTGATGCAGTCTACAGCTAATGTATTGTACACCGATGTCTACGATGATGTTGCAAAAAGGCAGTTGGCCCAGGGTAAAACCGTGGTTCTTTATCCTTCTCCAGACCAGGTGAAAGGTCGAAAGTCACTGTTTCACAATCATTTTTGGAACCCCATTATGTTTGCATGGGCACCGATGACCATCGGCAACCTGGTTCATCATAAGCAGGCCATGTTTAATGATTTTCTTACTTCATACCATACCGATTGGCAGTGGTGGGATATCCTGAACCATGCAAAAGTAATCGAAATGCAACATGCACCACAACAACTGCGTCCATTTATACAGGTCATCGACAGCTACGACAACAACCAGAAATTGGGTATAGGTTTCGAAGCCAAACTGCACGGCGGGAAATTGCTGGTACTGGCATTGGATACCAAAAATGATATGGATAACCGTCCCGCTACCCAACAATTGTTGTACAGTATCGATAATTATGTAAAAAGTGAGAAATTCTCGCCGCAAGTGGCCGTGGACGAAACTTTTATTCAATCATTTTTAGAGAAATAAGAAAGATTTACACAATGGTAAGAACAATGATATTATCTATGATGACTGTTTTTTGGGGTCAGCCCCTCATGGCACAGGAAATTAGGTTAGAAGAGAAAGCGTCTGTAAACCAGGTTTATAATAAGGCTGTCGAGGCGGAAAATGCATTATCTTTGAATGATTTGGACATCGAATCGGGCTATGTACTTTATCAGACCGAGATAAACACTGATGCCGAAAGCGAAGAGCTGGAATTGGAAAACGTACGCGATTATGCCGTGGTCTATGTCGACGGTAAGGTACAGGGTAGCCTGACAGATAAGAGTAAAAAACTAGCCATCAAAGCAAATCCAGGCAAACACTTACTTCAATTTTATGTCGAGAATATTGGCCGGATCACTTACGGACCAGAAATTACAGATAATTCAAAAGGGATATTTGGCACCATTACTTTAGACGGAAACGACCTTCAAGACTGGAAAATGATCCCCTTAACGGTGCGTAATTATCCACTGAAGGATTTGGTTTTTGAACAAAGATCAGTTAATGACAGCCCCGGTTTTTACAAAGGTCACTTCGAACACAATCTGTCCGGAAACAAGTATCTTAATATGACAGGATGGGGAATGGGCGAGGTCTGGTTAAATCAAAAATATTTGGGATCTTACTGGGAGGAAGAAAAACAGCAGTCGATATTAATTCCTTCGGAGGATTTAAAACCCGGAAAAAATGAACTTGTAATCTTCGAACTCAAAAATAATCAGCAAAAGAAGATAAGTTTGTCCCCAACGCCTGTTTTTAAGTAAATTGGTACTGTTGGCTTCGCATGGATCTGCACAGCTGAAAAAGAGCTAAGGCCAGAATTTCGACGAAGCTCATTGCCTAATAGTGTGATAATCGAAGGTTATAGAACCACTGATCAACAATTAGCAGCAGGGTATTTTGATTGAACCTGGCACGCGTAAATCTTGGATAGAAATTTAAACAGCTTTAGTAGCATCGGTAAATGAATAAATACAGTCTGATAATTTGTTTCGTCGTTTTTTGGGGGCAATGTGTTCTCGGTATCGATCTTTCGAGGTATAGGTTTCATCTGATGCCCGAAACTTCCTATTATGGCGGTATACAGAGCATCGCAAAAGATAGTTTAGGGCGTATTTGGTACACGGGGCCCGATGCGCTCTTCATGTACGATGGCAATAGTTTTTATCAGTTAAATGATATCGTCTCTGCGATCAAACCAGCGCAAAAATGGGGTTATGGTTCTTTAATTCGGGATAAAAAGGGAAATCTGTTTCTAGCTTCTGGGCAAGGCTTATTAAAATTCGATTACGAACGGTTTTCTTTTCATGTCGTGGTTCCCGGAATGATCCGTTCGCTTTGTGTACATAGCGATGGTCAGGTTTACATGCTGTCAGACAATAGCATACTACGCTATAATCCGCAAAATAAACAGACAGAAAGCTTTTTATTGCCCAAAAACAAGTCTTTCCAAAATATAATGAGTGCTAAAGATCAGGTGTTTCTAAGCCAAGGCGCTGTCGTGTACCAAGTTGAAATGACGAAAAAACGCCTACTCCAGTTTGCGGATTTTGGTAGTACGACAAATCAGGTGAACGATGCGGTCGCGTACGGGGGGGAATATTACTTTTTAACACAACGAGGGGGAATCCATGTAACAGATTTAACAGGAAACTTAAAACAGAAGATCCCAGTAAGCATAATGGGAAATTCAGCCGTGTTAACCAAAAAATTATATTTGGACCAAACCGGGGTGATCTGGGTGGCTACGCAAGCTGGATTGTATCTTTATGATCCATCCAATGAAAGCAGCAGCGCCTTGCAAATGAACTTGAACGATGCTTATTCATTACCGAATAACTCGATATGGACAATTTATCCGGATCCGGACCAAGGGGCCTGGATAGGTACTTACGGTGGTAAAATAGCTTATTGCTCGCTTTACGATTCCCGAGTACGTTACTTCAAGCCCAGCCCAGGGGGACTCAATCACCCCATAGTCAGTAGTTTTCAGGAAGATCATCTGGGAAATATATGGATCGGTACCGAGGGGGGGAGCCTGAATTACTGGAATAGAAAAAAGGATCAGTTTAACCCTCTAGAAAAATCGAAGGGTAGTTCGTCGAGTCCCCATATGATTAAACGCCTGAAATTTGACCGAACGAGCAAAAAACTGTTTATTTCAGCCTATAACGGCGGTATTGGTAGTTATGATGTGGACAATCAGCATTTCAGCAGTTTCAATTTCCGCTCTCCGGAGAGCCAGCAACCACTCACCGTTTATGATTTTGTAAACGATAAGGAAGGCACCTGGTGGATGACAGATCCCGATAAATTATTTTTATATCGAAAGAAGCCGCTAGATCCTATAGAGATGGTAAGCGTCCTTGATGCGCAGGGCAAAAAAATGAAACTCGAAGTCGAAGCATTATATGTGAATAACCAAGATCAGCTCTGTTTAATTAGCCATCAAGGATTTTTTGTTGTAAATCCCCATACGTTAAAGGTATTGAAACACTACGCGCTCAAAGATGCTTCCTATTCAGCAAATTACCTGTGTAGTTATACAGTAACTTCAAATGGCGAAGTATGGTTGGGGACATTGGGTAAAGGCGTAAATGTACTCAAAAGAGATGGGACATATGTCAACTATAGTGTAAGTAACGGATTCCCGGCGAAAATGGTATTTGGCATATTAGAAGATGTTGCCACGAAAAATATCTGGTTAAGTACCAGTGATGGTCTTTTTTGTTTCAATTGGAAATCCAGTAAATTTGAGAAAGCCAGGTTTTATCAGGAAAATAACATTGGTTCATTTTATATTCATGCCGCTTACAAAACTTCCAGGGGTGAAATGCTGTTTGGCGGTACCAATGGATTTCTACTTTTCGATCCGGCGTACCTCAATAAAAATCTGCAAAAACCGAAAGTTTTTTTTTACAGGATTTCTGGTCAACAATAAACTCGTGAAACCAGCGGATGGCTCATCAGTTTTAACGAAAGACATTGGCAGTCTTTCCAATCAAAAAGAAGACAAGATAAGGCTCTCCAGTAACCAGTCCAATGTAGAAATTAAGTTTTCGGCAAATAGTTATCTATCCGCAGAGAAGAACCAGTTCGCTTACCGGATGTTGGGGCTAGGTGAAGACTGGCAAATCAGTCATGCCAACCAGAAATCTGTACAGTTTCTCAACCTTCCGGGCGGAGATTATATCTTTGAAATCAAGGCTTCCAACAATGATGGGCTATGGGGCGATCAAATATCACGATTATATATCCATGTCGATCCACCATTTTTCTTGTCCTGGTGGGCATATTGCTGCTATGCCGCACTTGTTTTTGCTCTGCTCTTTTTCATAATGAGATATTACAGCAATAAAAGAGTGTTTAAAGAGCGATTAGCACTCGAGCGTTTAAAAGAACAGAATATGCAAGAGCTGAACCAGGCGCGTACCGACTTCTTTACCAATATCTCACACGATTTAAAAACACCGCTAACCTTGGTTTTACAGCCGCTTAAACAACTCAAAGACACTATTGTGGCCAATGATACCGCTTTGGTATACATGGATTTAATAGAGAAAAATGTATCCAGAATACAGCGGATGATTAGCCAATTGCTGCGCTTTCGCGAAATAGAAAGCCAAAAAATTACGCTCAATCCGCAGGTCGGTGATTTTATCAATTTTGTAAGGGATATATTTAGCCTGTTTGAGCTCTATGCCAATAAAAAAGGTGTTGAAACCAATATTTCCGCGTACAAGGACAATTTATATGTTGCCTTTGATTACGATGTTATCGAAAAAATATTGACTAATCTGTTCTCCAATGCCCTAAAATATACACCAGATAATGGGTATGTGGGCGTACGTATCTATAGTGCAACAGCAGAAGAAAAAGAACGGTTTCCTTCGTTAGATCCGAAGGAAGTCGAATACATCTCCATTGAAGTTATAAATACCGGTGATTGTTTTTCTGAAGAACAGATCGCGATGCTTTACACTTCTTTCAACCGCTTATCTTCTCATCGGCCAACTTTTGAAGAAAGTTCAGGACTTGGACTTGCCATTGTGAAAGAACTGGTAGATGTGCTGGAGGGTAAAATATGGATGGTCAATAAGACCGATAAAATTTCATTTACCATTTTACTACCGTTAAGGAAACAGGCCGGGGCAGGCGACATGCAGCCTAATGTGTATGATTACACCGTTTCTGAAATCGACGATATTATTACGCAGGATACTGCAGCCCCAGAAACAGGATCGATCCCTATAAAAAAGACAGATAATATCCTGCTCATTGAAGATGACCAACAGCTGCGTGTTTACCTGGAGCAGCGTCTGGCCGAAAAATATAATGTATATACAGCAAGTGACGGCGAAGAAGGCTTAATTAAAGCCGAAAAAATTTATCCGCAACTTATTATTACCGATTTGATCATGCCAAATCGCAATGGCTTGGAAGTATGCCGTAGCCTTAGGCAAAATTTTAAGACTAGCCATATTCCTATTATTATGATTTCGGGTACGGGAGATGACAACCAGCATAAAATAAAAGCATTGGAATATGGCGCCAATGTGTTTATTGATAAACCGTTTCATGTTGACTACCTGTTGCAACAGACGGAAACCATTCTAAGAAATCAGCGGGAACTAAAAGAAAAATACAGCAAACACGTTCAGGTAGATCCCTCCAATGTAACCGTGACCTCCATGGACGAGGAACTGCTGATTAAGGCTATTCAGGTCATTGAAGAAAATATTGACAATGCCAGTTATTCCGTAGAAGATTTTGTGGCTGATATGAACGTAGGCAGAACCATTCTTTATCAAAAAATACATGATATTGTGGGAATGTCCATCAAAGAATTTATTTTGAATATGCGGCTGAAAAGAAGTGCTTATCTGTTAGAAAAATCGGATTTGACGATAGCGGAAGTTGCTTACCAAACCGGGTTTAACAATGCCAAATACTTTAGCGTCTGTTTTAAAAAACAGTTTGAACTGAGCCCTTCAGAGTTTAAGAAAAAGGTTTCCAGTGGAAAGAAATAAAAATACAGCCAATAGTTGACCGATATACCCTTTCAGATAGGTGAAAGGCCATTCTATATTTTTGAAATCCTAACGATCATGAAAATGACAATTTTTAGAAAAACGCTTCTGCTTACATATTGCTTTTGCTTGTTTAACGTAATTTATCTGACAGCGGCTGTCGCCCAAAAGCTAGATGAAACTTACATCAGCCCCAATAAATACAAAAGTGGTTCCCAGTCAGAACGTATACAAAAAGCCATAAATGAAGCAAAAAAGTCGACTGGGAAAGTAGTGATCCCTAAATACGATGCGGTAACAAAAAAAAGTGTCTGGCTCATCGATCAGGCCATTTTGCTTCCGGGTGATTTTGAACTTGAATTGAATAACTGTACCATTAAGCTATCGGATAAATGCCGGGATAATTTTATTCGTTCTGCAAATGCAGGGCTGGCAATTAAAGATATAGCACCCACAAAGAATATCCGGATTATTGGAAAAGGAAATGTTCTTTTAGAAGGTGCTGATCATCCCAGAGCTACCGGTGACCATAATAAAATCTTGTCCTTAAATCCCAGCGGATTTGGACAATCTTATGGTACGGATGCAGGTAAGCCCGGAGAGAACCAAAAAGGTGGATGGCGGAACCACGCCATTATATTGGCGCACACCGATGTATTTGAGGTTAGCGGCATTACATTAAAGGATTATCATGGGCATGGACTGGTATTGGAACGCTGTACAAACGGTAAGGTAAGCGATATTACTTTTAATGTGAGGCAGGCAGTAACTGTTGATGGAGTAGACAAACAGATTTTGAACCAAGACGGCATGGGCATACGTTTTGGCTGCAAAAATATTATTATTGCGAATTGCAAAGGTAAAAGCGGTGACGACTTTATTAATATAGGGTTGACAGATACCGGAGTGGGAGCAGGTGAAGAAAATGTAAATGTGGTAAGTGGTTCGATTTATAGGGGCGAAATCGACAACATTTCAACTATTTATCTCCAGAACTGGCAGGACTTCTATTCAATTTCACACCGATCCATACGGATTATGCCTGTGGGTAAGCTCCGTATAAGTCATGTTTTTATCGAGAATATGGTCATCAGTCCGCTAGCACAACAAGGTTTGGTGGTCGAGTATGGCGAGCATGTCCAGGGCTTATTTGTACGAAATTTAATCAGTCATCAACCGATAAAAGCCAAAGGTATCTCGCAGGCCAGTTTCCGCGATATCATTTATAAAGGTCGGGGTGAAGCTATCGATGTGCAACCAAGCGATACGGTTATCCTAGATCATCTAATGTGTATAAAAAAAGAATAATAAAGCGCTTTCTAACCCCCATTTTACAGCGAAAAACACATGTTTTTGCCTTTTGTACAAAATCAAACCATTTTCGTACAAAAACGAACCCTACGAATTGGTGATGATTATAGTTTTGTCTTAACCAATTTTAAAAAAGCAAAATATGTGTATGAAAATTCCTCCCGACCACGTGATTAGGCTCACGCAGGGTAATCCGAACTCTACAAAAATCAATAGCAACGCGCAACGGAATTTTAGGTTTCGTCAATAAGGACGAAAACGAAGTCTTGCCGTCTGCATTGCGCATGCATTTGCAGCAATGAGATAGTATGTATCACAAAATTTAAATTAAAAATCCAAGCCTATTGAAGCAGACCTATTTTAAACTCATATTCTTTACGAGAAAGGGAAAGTAAAGGACGCAAGTAAATTTTAAACTAACCATTATAAATCAATGATACAAAAAATACATTTCTGGCTCAGGAGCTGGATAATGAGTGCTACCCTATCGGTGGTGGCGGCTAATTATGCTTATTCGCAAGCAACAGATCAAATAAATGTCAAAGGTCAGGTCACCAATGATGCAGGAGAAGGACTTAAGGGTGTTTCGGTCATGATTAAAGGAGCGAAAACCGGTGTTCAGACAGATGCAAATGGCCGTTATACCATTCTGGCGCCACGCACGGCTACGCTACTTTTTACCTACATTGGTTTTAATAACCAGGAATTAAAGGTCAATCCATCAGGAATCATCAATGTGAAGATGTCAGGAAATAATGTCCTGGATCAGGTAGTGGTCGTAGGGTATGGTACAGCCAAGAAGAAAGATTTAACAGGAGGTTTGGCCGTGGTTGGAAAAGAGCAGCTCAGCATGGTATCTACCTCAAACCTGATGGATCGCTTGGTGGGGCAGGTGGCCGGTTTTTCCATTACGACCGGAGAAGCTGCGCCGGGAGCATCACAGACCCTGTTGATACGGGGTGAAAATTCGATATCGGCCAACAATAGTCCATTGATTATTTTAGATGGTATTCCCTACAGCGGATCCCTGGCAGATATCGATCCCAACAACGTCGAAAACCTTTCGATCTTAAAAGATGCCTCGGCTTCGGCTATCTACGGTTCGCGTGCGGCCAATGGGGTTATTCTGATACAAACCAAAAGGGGGGCGCTGGGTAGAGCTCAGGTAAACTATAAAGGTTTGATCGGCATGGCCGAGCCTATGCAACGCATCAATGTTATGGGGCCAAATGAATATATCCGCTTTCAACAAGATATTGCCCGAATTAGGCAAGGCTATACTGGAGCGCTTTTAGATCCTATCGCCGGGGATATTATTAGCGTAACAGAGCGCGGTAATTATGCGAAAGGCATTACTAACAATTGGCAGGATTACGTCTTTCGAAAAGCCATGACCATGGATCATCAGCTGAGCATTTCCGGTGGTACAGAGAATACAAAATATATGGCTGCCCTTGCAGCTTTGGATCAAGAGGGTGTGGTATACAATTCTAAGTTGTCCCGTTTAAATATTACCACAAATGTGGATCAGACTTTTAATAAATGGTTAACCACTGGTGTTGGCCTGCAATATACCCGGAAAAGCGACGGTGGTATTACGCCAAATTTGGAACATGCCATAAAACAAAGTCCTTATGGGAGCTATAAAGACGAATCGGGGAAGTATGTGCCCGAGCCCATGGAGTATTCATTGATCGTCAATCCGATGCGCAACGTTAATGCGATTCAGGATAGGTATAATAACAACTTCTTTCTTTCTGGCTATGCCAATATTTTGCTGCCGGTGGAGGGTCTTTCCTTACGATCAAATTTTGGTTATAATTATCGGAACGGATTTACCGGAACCTATTACGGGCGCAATACCTTTGAAGGTAGGGATCAGGGTACGCAGGCCGGAGGTAGTGCTTCCATTAATAATTCCAATTATAACGATTATACCTGGGAGAACCTGCTCAAATACGAGCGGCAGATCGGCGATCATCGTTTTGATGTGACGGGTTTATTCAGTATGCAAAAAACGAAAAGCTGGTCAACAGCCCAGAGCGGTGCAGGTTTTGTAACCGATGATACCGAATACTTTATGATCGGTTCGGCCAGCCGTCTTGTTTCCAACAGCGCTTCCTTATCGGAATCTGCGATGCTGTCATACATGGGCCGGATAAATTATGCCTACAAAGGCAAGTATCTATTGACCCTGACAGGACGTACAGATGGAGCCTCTGTATTTGGTATTAACAATAAATATGCATTTTTCCCTGTCGCGGCGGCGGCATGGCAAATCGGAGAAGAACGTTTTCTGAAAGATAACGCCAAATGGCTGGACATGCTGAAAATCCGCCTTTCTTATGGTGCCAACGGTAACCAGGCGATTACACCATACCGCACGTTAGACCGCTTATACTCCAATGTAAAATATATCTGGGGCGATGATGGTACTGCCGTTACGACAGCCTATTTGGCCGGTGATGGTGTGGGGAACCCTAATTTGAAATGGGAAACCACCTATTCGACCAACCTGGGGCTGGACTTTCAGTTATTTAATAACAGATTGGGAGGAACTATCGATGCCTATATCTCTAAAACGAAAGATTTACTGATGACCCGCACTGTACCTATCATGAACGGGTATAATCGCATTTGGGACAATATCGGCGCCACCCAAAATAAAGGTATTGAAGTCACCTTAAACTCGACGAACGTGAAAGGGGAAAATTTTCAATGGAATACGACCGCTGTGTTTTCCTTAAACCGAGACAAAATTGTCGAGTTGAGGGGGGATGGTATCGATGATATTGCCAACAACTGGTTTATTGGTAAGCCATTACGAGTATTCTACGATTATAAAATGATCGGTGTATGGCAAAATGGAGAAACCATTACTGTGGATGGGGCAGCACCCGGAGCTGCCAAGCTGTACGACCGCGATGGTAACGGCAAGATAGAAGCGAGTGACAGGGTGGTCATCGGATCTAAAAATCCACGCTATACAGCATCTTTAGCCAATCGGTTTTCTTACAAAAATTTTTATGCATCTGCGTTGGTAACCGGGGTTTTTGATGTATGGCGCGATGATCACATGGCCAATCTTGGGGCCTGGACTTTCGGGATTACCAACTATGTACACGATGCCAATTATTGGACACCGGAGAATCCCAATGCGACGATCGTTTCACCCGGCTATCTCAATCCATTGGGGCACGGGTACTATAAAAAGGTGAGCTACGTACAGGTGAAGAACATCACCTTTGGTTATAAATTGCCACACAAAATTGCTAAAAAGGTCGGTGTAAATGGTATTGATATAAACGCCAGCGTCAACAATCTGAATACGATTTCTAATATCAGAGAGGTCCTCAATTACGACAACACCTGGATGGCCTCCTATCCGACGGCACGTTCGTATATGTTTGGCTTAAATGTAAACTTCTAATCGATTAGGACATGAAAATGAAAAATATTATCACAACAAGTTTAGGGCTTATCGTATTGTTCACCTTAGGAGGCTGTAAAAAGTTTCTGGAAGAAGAGCTAAAAACCGAACTGGCCCCCTCCAATACCTATACCAGCACCTACGGTTTCGAGGTGGGGAGTGCTGGTTTGTATACACTCACACGTTCAGAATACAATACCTATGGCGAAGGTGGCGCCTTCATCCATAATGGTGCCTGCCCATATGAAGCTTTACAGGTATCTACAGATATCGCCGATGCCATTAATAGCGATGGCTCACTGACGGCTTTTGCAAACCTTACACTTACTGCCTCAGAACGGTTTGTGGGTACTTACTGGAATTGGGCTTACAACCTCATTTCATCGGCAAACCTGATGCTGGTTTATTCCGAAAAAAATACCAATTGGGATACGCCCCAAGATAAAGCACGTTTTCAGGCTGAAGCCCGCTTCTTTCGGGCATATGCTTACCGTACCTTGGTTTATCTCTATGGCGATGTACCCTATGTAGAAACTATCCTGTATGATTTTCAGCTTAATTTTACCCGTACACCAAAGGCCGAAGTCATCGGCCACATGGTAGACGACCTGAAGTTTGCGGTGGATAACCTGCCTACAAATCCGGACGACGTAAAAGAAGGAAAGCTGACCAAATGGGCCGCAAGTCATTTGCTGAGCGAAATCTACCTATTGCAGGGCAATCATGCCGAAGCAGAAAAGGCCGCATTGGCGGTCATCAATAGTGGGTATTATAACCTTATGAAAAACAGATATGGCGTAAATGGCAGCAAACCAGGCGATGTATTTAGCGATTTATTTCTGGAAAATAACCAAAATAGAAAAAGTGGCAATAAAGAAAGTATCTGGGTATTGCAGTTCCAGTTTAACACGATCGGTGGTGGTACCAATTCGGATGACTGGACGCGTAGGGCTTGGATACCAAATTACTCGACGATTACAGGATTTGTTTTGGCTGACACATTGGGCGGCCGTGGTATTGCACAATTAGTGCCAATGAAGTGGTGGGTAGGCACCACAGGTACCAATGCTACAGGCAATGTCGCTGGTATTTTCGAAGCAAATGATATCCGTAATTCAGGTTATAACATTAAACGCAACTGGTATTACAACAACGCGAATGAGACCTCGCTATATGGTAAAAAAGCCAATATTACCGAACAGACCTGGTTTACGACAAAAAGCTTATTTCCAGCGATTACAAAATTCTTTTACGGACGTACTGAAAATTTAAGTTTGACCGGTAGTTATAAAGATCGTATGAAATTCCGTTTGGCTGAAACCTATCTGTTGCTTGCTGAAGCCTATTTGGGGCAAAATATGCCGGATAAAGCTGCCCAAGCCGTCAATGAAGTGCGGAAAAGAGCTGGAGCGTCCGAAATTACCGGCGCTCAGATGAATATGGATTTCCTGCTCGATGAGCGTATCCGTGAATTAGTTGGTGAAGAAAGCAGAAGATTTACCCTGGTGCGTACCAATACTTTGGTGGAGCGGGTCAAAAAATATAATAATGCGATCAAGGATAAAATTACGGACAACAATATCTTATGGCCTATTCCACAGGTGATCAGGGATGCCAATACAGGGGCACCGTTCCCGCAGAATCCGGGTTATAATTAATGGTTATGGGAGGCTGTCCGAATCCTAATCGTATTTTCGGCAGCTTTCCCATCTGATGACAAAAAAGCAGTTGCGCTAGTCAAGCGCATGATTCTATCCAAACGTTAGCAAAAATATAAATCAATGAAAATCATCAATTATTTATACAAAACCTTATTTTTCTTAAGCATGGTACTTTGCCAGTTATCCTGCAAACAGGAAATTCAGGATATACCCAAAGTCAATGAAACGATGGACCTTCAGCCTTCGTCGGAAAACATTACGCTGGACGAGGTCAATTTGACCAAAGATATCGTCACATTTAACTGGAAGCCCGCTAGGGTACAGTCAGATGATCATTTGGTCAGCTACAGTACGATGTTAGATGTGGTGGGGAACAATTTTGGTACCGGTACAGCCATATTTAACTATGAAGACGATAACGTATTGAGCAGAAGCTTTACTTCCGAACAATTACAAAATTGGGCAAATGAAAAGTGGGGCATACCAGCAAATAAGAGCTTTACGCTGGAGTTTAGAGTCGTTGCACAATGGGAGGGCGGTGCTACTTTTGAGGCACCCGAAGTACGTACCGTAAGAATTACAGTAAATCCGATCAAGACGGTTGTTTTTGATGCCGATAAAGTGTTCTTGAGCGGAAGTGCCGTTGGCGGGAGCAAAGTGGAGATGCCAAAAACATTGGAAAATCTGGATCAGTATGCTTATGTATTGAATTTGCAGCCTGGCGAACTGGAAATTCCGGTCGAATTTAACGGTGAAACCAATTATGTTGTTACCTCGGATGGAAGCGCTGAACTAAACGATGGAAATGCCGTTGGCATCAAAATGAGAGAAAACGTATTCTCCTGGAAAATAGCAACTGCGGGCGAGTATCGCGTTGTGGTCAATATGCAAAAAGCGACAGCAACCATTTATTCTCCAGCGAAAGCACTTGCTCCTAAAATAGTGACATGGACAGGGGACCAGCCTTATACGACCACGGTGACGGATTTGTGGATGCACGGAAGTATCAATGGCTGGGGAACTCCGGTAAAAATGGATTGTCAGGTAAGTTTGGCGGATCCGCAGGTTTTGGTCTATACCGGGGGTAAAGTCGGGACCACCAAGTTTATCGTGACCGGAGACAACAGTAATAACAAAAACCTGGCTTATGCTTTTAGTGCTCCGCCTACGACTGAAGGTGTGGCTCAGACCCTGACGCTTACTTTAGGAAAAGTAGCAGAATTGGGCGGAGGTACCGTTGGCGCCAACCGCAATTCTTATTTTACCATTCCTGCCACGACCAATGTGCTGATTTTTGATCTAAGGAACATGACAATTCTGGGGCTAAAACGGTAAGCAATTGTATCAAAGCATTTAAATTAACTTTAACATTTCTGAAAGTGAAAAACAATATAAACTATAAAAAAGCCTGCCTCAGCGCATTTGCTATCATGCTTTGCTTTCTAGCGGTTTCATGCAAGAAAGATAGTGCTGATAACGAAAAAGATATAGCAGGGACCTTGGTGAAACCCAGCTACAACCGCAGTTCCATGTTTCGTAACCCTTTAAACGGCTGGGTCATGTATGCTTCAGCTTCGGGGACTCCTTCCTATTGGGACACCCAATTCTATGTACCTGACTTAGGTAAAACGGTCAAAGCAATTGACTATGCATCTGCCTGTTATATCCGTACCAGCTGGCGAACTTTTAATCCTGTAGATGGCGTATATGCCTGGAGGGATCCCAGCACGGCAATCTATAAAATGATCAAAGGGGCACAAGATAAAGGATTGCCAATCGCCTTTCGTATCGTCGTCGACGGTCGCGATCAAGGAGCAAATACGCCGCAGTTTGTTTTCGATGCAGGCGCCAAGTATTATGTTGCCAATGCTTCTTTTCCGGATAGAAAAACACCCGTGCTGCAAGATCCTGTTTTTCGGAAATATTATAGCAAGCTGATCGAAGAGTTGGCGAAGGATTTTAATGATTTAAATAAAACCTCCTTTGTCGATGCCTATGGACTCGGTTTGTGGGGGGAGGGACATAGCGTCATTTACGAAGATCCTAATAATCCTTCCGGCCAAAATATTGAGGTAATCAAAGAAGAAGTTGTTGATTGGATTTCAGATGTGTATTCCAAGAACTTTACAAAAGTGCCCTTGCTGATCAATTATCACCGCTTAGTTGGCGACCCTGCGGGCAATGGAGCTCCCAATCCTAATTCGGAGAAGCTATTGAATAAGATGATCAATAAAGGGTACAGCCTGCGTCAGGATGCCTTTGGAATGACCGATTATTATCAAAGCTGGGAGAAGAATTTTGCCAAGGTCTGGAATTTTAAACGCCCGATTATTATGGAAGGTGGTTGGATTACGACTGGTACACACCGTTACTGGACTGATCCAAGCGGTAAATACAGGCAAGACCATCCCGAAGATGTTCGGCAGGGCGAATTTGACAGCTCCTTGGAAGCTGCTGTAAACATGATGGATTTCCGTATCGGTGAAATTGAAAGCTGGTTCACCAAATCTTTTACCTTATGCCAGCGTTTTATTTCTGAAGGTGGCTATCGTTTATATCCCGATCGTATTTATTTACCGGAGAAAGTCAATTCGGGTACTGAAACGACAATTAACCACCGCTGGCGGAATATGGGCTGGGGGTATTTTCCGAATAATATTCCTCAATGGAATTATAAATATAAAGTAGCTTTTGCACTCCTGGACGAAGAAAACAGGGTGAAAAAAGTTTTTGTTGATGATAAAGGAGAACCTTCCACCTGGCTTAAGAATAATCCAGTCGCATACGAGTTGAAAGCTAATGTCGATGTAGCTGCTGGAAACTATACCTGGGCCGTCGCCATTGTAGATACAACAAATGAAAATCAGCCGGGAATAAGGCTTGCCGTAAATGGCGATATAACTGATTCAGGATGGTTAAAACTATTGAAAGTACAAGTACAATAAATTTCTTGATGACTCTCGATCAAAAGCGAAATCATCGGATGTTTTTTATGTCAAAAGGGCCTGATAATTGATCAGGCCCTTTGTTTTAGTGTGTACTTGTACAGTAATTTTTATGATCCTTTTGCGCCCTCTTTGTAGGTTTATTATCCAATTTTTATATGCTAAGTCGCGAGTTATGGGCCTATATGTAGCTGAAATTTGAGGAAACAAGTTATGGTTTCTGTAATGTATTCTTTTTATAGCTTCAATAGAATTGACAGAAACAATAGCGATTAAACTTTGATCTAGTTTGCAAGATGATTTAGACCGCCTATCGTATCAGTGAAGAGGCGGTTGTGATATCAGAGTTATTTGACGAAATTATACAGGACATGACATATCCATCCTGTTTGACTTTGAGGTACAGATTAGCGCTTGTTACTTTTTTGCTTACGTAAGTGTATTTGATATTAAATTCGACTTTTCCTGAACCATTGCTGTTGGGTAGGACTTCGATCTGCTCATTTGGACTTTTTAATTGAAATGTTTGCGTAGCATCTAAATAGCCAGTCCCATTTTCAATTTTTTGTAGGGTGTATTTGGTTTTTACCAAAAATTCCTGTTGATCTGCTCCTAAGACTGGAAATGCCACTGTTTCTGTTTTTTCAACTGAATCACCAACTTTCATTGGTTTATTTGGCGTTTTATCTTCAAACTGATTCTGTTCCATTTCGGTTTTTAAATGTTGTTTTTCCAGGGAATCTAGCGTGTTGTTTACGATCGAATCAATCTTTGTTTTGCCATTTTCATCGTAATAGCCATATATCGTAGAGCCACTTAGCGGAGCCTTTAATGGAGTTATTTGCTCGTTAAATTTCATGCTAGTCTCTACAAAAAGTATTTCTGTCTTATAGGGAATTATCTGCTTGACTTCTGCGCCTGTAGCGGTGGTCGATTGGACCTTATTATTTCCTTCCAGATTCATTGTAAAGGGGAATAGTCCCTCCAATTTGCCTGCTGCTTTGGTTTGATATATACCCGTTGTCTCGTACTTTAATTGTGGTTGAGGAAGGTATTTAAAGACAAAGGATTCCTGTGCGTTAACGTACTGCAAAGCAACTAAAAATAATAATGTAAAATAGTAATTCATTTTTGAATTTGTTAATATTCACTAAAGTTAATCAATGGTAGTAGTATTTTTATTGCTTAGTACTGTATTTTTTTTAACGCTCGTTTTCGCTATTTTTCGAGTTTTCCCTATCATGGCTTAAGCGTTGGTTGCTTTTTTAGAGACTATTGAATTTTCACCGTACGATTCCAATTTTTATGTTGATTCTTCATTTTTGAAATGTAGCTAGTAGCCGTTTTGTATAGTAAGAACAACAGCAGATTTGAAGTGGTTTTGTTGAATTTTATTACTCAGTGGAGCAAATAAAGCATTGTAATTGGCTGGAATCTTTGAGCATAGTCCTGTTGGGTTAGCTGCTAACTTGTAGGAAATGATTGAGGTATTATACAAAGCGGGGCCTTGGCCCCGCTTATTTTACAGTACTTATAATTCGAATGAAATATAAGTTGCAGACTATATTCCTAATTCACCCTGGGCAAGCATATGTCTGTAAATCGTTCTGCAGTTGTCGAAGAATCCTGAACAGGAATTTTCAACATAGGTTTGCGAAGTGAAGGTGTCAATCACTTGGCCACTAGTATTGTAGACTGTTAGCGTGTAAACACATTTTCTTAGAAATTTTGCATTGCTTTCTTTTGTTGACTCGGTAACTTCAACTTTGTTGGTGGTTTCGGGTGCTGCCGAAGTACTTGTTTTTACTTCTGCATTTTCTTTGGGTGCTTTTGTGTCCGTGCCTGCAAAAGCCGCTGTCGATAGCGCAGCTAGGGCTACCAAACTCATCAATAACTTTTTCATTGTTTTTAAGTTTTATTTGTTAAATAATGTATGCCTTTTGGGCATGTTTTAATTATCTGAGAATAAAAGTAATCACAAGAAATTGTACTAGGCTGAGCGATTCGTATTCGTGAGAGTTGATCTCATATTCGCGCTTATTTAGTTGATATTTAGTTTTCCCAGTAAACTGAAAGCCGCTCAAAAATTAGACTTGGTATTCGTACATATTTTCACCTCCCGATTTCGGCTATTTACCGAGTTTTCCCGAGCGTTGGTCTAAAGCCCATAGGCCAGGGACCTATTGTGTCGTAGTTTTGAGTCAACAAATAAGAACAACAGAACTAACACTATAAAAAAGATATTATGAAAATCCTAGTAAAAACATTCGCAGCAGCAGCTTTAATCGCCGTATCAACATTCGCTATGGCAGCTGCAGGACCAGGTTCGAAATCAGAGAAAGCAAACGTTAATCTTTCCACAGCAGACTTGGCACTGGATCACTATCTTGCGGTAACCATTGCGGGAGAATCAGCAGGTGTAGAGCAGCTATTTGCTGAAGATTTTAACCAAAAGTTTCAAGCGTCCAATACGCAAAGTCATGGCCGTAGCGAAATCGTTAAATTCTTGAAAAAGCAAAAAGGAGAGCAGCTGAACTGCACCGTAAACACCGATATCCTTGAAGAGTCAGCAGACTTTATGGTCGCTAAAGTAACCTTGAAATTCGAAAATTTTACCAAGACTGACCTGGTCACCTTAGAGCGCGAGGGTAACAGCTGGAAAGTATCGAAATCAATCAATTCGTATAAATAAAATCTAATAGCTAGTGGTCTGTCAGTTCGGGTGGAGGACAAACCACTGGTGAATTATCTATTTAAGTTAAGTTTAAAAGCCACGTCGGGAGATGTGGCTTTTTTTCTGATATACAAGTATGAAACTTTTAAATTAACTTTAGGTATTCGCCATTCGTGCTGAGATTTCGTGCAAATAGCCTGTGGTCGCTAGATTATAGTAATTGATGGAAGAAAAGTATACTTTAATCGGACTGGGCTTAATAGGAACTGATCATTGTACCGATATTGTTCGAAAATCTTCAGTGTCGACCATGGTATAAACCGGAAATAAAATAAGATTAGAATCTCAAGAGTCATAACTATGGCCGATCATATTGTAAAAAAATAGAGCGGTCAGTTAATTAGATTATTGGGCGTAAAAAAGAATAAGTAATGGATATTAAAAAGCACCTACTGGCTTTAAAAAGTTTTGAAGATTCTTTATCCCAAGCATTAAATCAACTTCAGCGTGAAGTTGGTAACGACCTGTCGTTCCTGGAAAATTTTGATCAATTGAATAATTGCTATAAAATGGATTCAAGGTTAAGTCAGCTATTATTGAGCGCTATGCAATTATCCAAATCTGAGGATATATATTCAAGTTTCGAATTGTCGGATATCGAAAAGGCCTATGATTTTATGCTCGAAACGAATACTAATAATTTAAATATTTGGGTTGATGCGATCTATTTTAATGAAATTGTTATGGATAATAAAAGAAAAAGTGAGCTATTGAAAACTCGATTTTATTCTCTATTGGCTAATTTCAAAAAAGAAATTGAAAATTTGGATAGGTAGTCAGATGGCCCTGTAGGACTAACATCAGCGGCCCCATATTGAATTTGGACGAAAAAGTAATAGAAACAAAATTTAGATACTACACGATGAAAGATAAATATGAAAAATGGGCTATTGATTTATTCCTTCCTCAAGATTTATTTTTTTATAAAATGTATGTGGAATACAGTGAAATAGTTATTCTTTTAAAAAACTTAGTTGATCACACTCAAATTCTCGAATTAAAATTTGAGTATTTTGTTTCGTATAAAGTTACGATCGACTTGGCGCTAATGAAGATGGTTAACGAGAACGACGATTTTCGAGGATTTGCAAGATCTACATGCTCGGCTTATTTGGATTCAGTTATTGAGGGCAGCTATGATATTTTAGAAAGAAAAAATATTGAACATTTCGTTATTTATAATTTAGAAAATGCAATTGAGGTGCTTTCGGATGAACCTGCTACATTTCGCTGGTTAAGTAAGGAAGAGGTGAAAACGTTAGTGAGTTAACCAGTTAATAAATTAAAAGGAACAAAATTCAGGTATCAATAGTTATGAACAATTTTATAAAATGGGATCCAGTATCTCCTCCACCAAATGATCTTTATTTTGTTAATTTAACGGACAACGGTGGTAGCATAGAGATTCATCTGGCTGAAATGAAAGATGACCGAATATTAATCTTAAAATTTAAAGGTGTGATGTCTTATCAAGTGACAGATGAAGGTGCAAGATCAAGAGGCCTCTATGAGCACCCAGGTATAGAGGTTTAGTGGTATCGGATAATTCAGACTATTAGATTGGTTTCGTAGAGAAAGTCAAGAAATGTTTTCAGATTGGGATCTGAAACACTATTCTATAGGTAATGTAAATAATATTATCGACATCATAAGCGGTAATGAAATCGAAGTGGTTTGGCAGGCGGAAGTTTATAATTCTTTCATCTACAGATAAATACTTTGTTGCAAAATTTAAAAAGGGCATAACTTAGCCATAAGTTATCCATTTACATCCCCATTCCCGCCATTCACCGAGTTTTCCCGATCGTTAGCCTAAAGCCCGTAGGCTAAGGGCCTATTGTGTTGTAGTTTTGAGTCAACAAGTAAGAACAACAGTAAGAACAACAGAACTAACACAATAAAATAAAGACATTATGAAAGCATTAGTAAAAACATTCGCAGCAGCAGCCCTAATCGCAGTATCTACATTTGCTATGGCAGCTGAAGGGCCTGGAGCAAAAGCAACAAAAGCTAATATTAACCTTTCTACAGCAGATTTCGCTTTAGAACACTACGTAGCGGTAACTACAGAAGGCGAATCAGCAGGAGTAGAGCAGTTATTTGCAGCTGATTTTAATCAAAAGATCCAAGCTACCAGTGCGCAGTCTAACAGCCGTAGCGAAGTGGTTAAATCTCTGAAAAAACAAAAAGGCGAAAAGCTAAACTGTACAGTAAGCACCGACATCTTAGAAGAATCAGCTGATTATATGGTCGCTAAAGTGACGTTGAAATTTGAAGATTTCACCAAAACAGATTTAGTTACCTTGGAACGTGTAGGCAATGACTGGAAAGTATCCAAATCGATCAATTCTTATAAGTAGTATCCAATAACTGGTGGTTTGCCAATAATAAAAGACAAACCACTAGTGAATCATATGTTAAAGTTTAGTTTAGAAGCTAGATCGTGAAATCTGGCTTTTTTACGTCAAAAGACCTGATTATCATCAGACGCTTTCTCTTAGCGTTTATTTGTACAATAATTTTTATGTTTCCCATTGTTTCAATGTTTTTAAAAACTATTGGATTTTCACTGTACTAAACCAATTTTTATATTAAATCTTCTTGTCGAAATGAAGCTTGTTGCCGTTTTGTAAGGATAAAGGTTATATTGAAATAGTTTTATTGGAGTAGTTTGGGACATTGGCATACCATCAAGTGGGGAAGAGGATGGCGCATGGATTCTCCCTGTTCTTATGGCCTTATTGCGCTGCCTTATCTCGACGGACCCAAACTTGAAATTCTTACCTTTGATAACAATAAATCAGTCCATTTCTATTGGTTACTGCCTATCACCGAGGAGGAAGTAGCTTTTAAAAAGGGAAATGGTGCCGAAAAGCTTGAGGAAATATTTGAAGAACGAGGATTAAATTATTTAGATCCATTCAGGGACACGTTGGTTTGAATGAAATAATATCTCGGGATTTAGTAGTCAAAAATACCAATTTTTCTAAAAAATAGATAGCTATGAAACTACTACGAAATTTTGAATTAAACGATATACTGTTTGATTTAGAATCTGGCAAAGAGTTTGAAAATTCAACTATCCTGCGCCATTTGACCATCTAAATGATTTGGAACAGGACTGGGGATTATTCATTCAGGAAATCATTAATAATCCATTACGGAGGAGGAATATGATTTCAAATCTCATGGAATGAGTTAATAATAGGTAATACTGTCCTGCTATTAAAACAGCTTCCACTTCTAGCGACATAAAGATTGCTGCAAGAACATTTAGAATAGTTTAGTGATGAAATTTATCTACAAAAAGTAATTAAACCTAGCGATTTTTCAGCAGAAAACGGGTAAAAGGATTTTCATTATATAAATGCATAAATAGCTAGTCCGAGCATATATTTTAAACTTTTTTTAACCAACAAGTGATATAAAGGTAGCGAGATTGTTATCTTTCAATTAAATTCGTAAATATGAGTCCTCGTAAGGAAGATCATATGGTCCAAGATCTTATTAGTCGGGGGCAAAATATTATCAGTAATAACTTTATACCAAATGAATCAGAGATATTTTTTAGTACTACTTTTTCTCACAGTATGCCAGTTGGCCTCGGCCCAATTTGCAAAAATCATTGACAAAGACGGCTATGTAAATGTGAGGAAACAAGCTACAGTGAATAGTGCGGTTGTTTCAAAAATTGCTGCTGATAAAATTGTTTATGCATTTCCTGATGAAAAGTTCGGCGATTGGGTAATTGTTGATTATACCGACAACCATAACAAGAGCTTCACTGGGTATGTACACCATTCAAGAATTAAATATATCGAATCCTATAAGCAGATCCCTATAGTATTTGCTGATGAAGGCAGCGCAAAATTTATGGCAAAAGATATAACCGTGCAAATAAATTCCGATCGTTTCGATTATGAAAAAAATAAAGGTGATTTTTCATCGACTCAATATGATGGCTATAGCGTTGTAGACAAATTTAGAGGGCAGCAGGTTTGGGGAACAGATGGCGAAATCCCTACAAACCATTACACCTCTATTCAAGCTACTATAAAGGGAAGATTTATTCAGATCCCAGCAAAGGAAATCGAAAACTTATTTAATGTAAACAACGAGTTTGCAACATGCTACTATGATGACTCGAATGATATTTTATACATTACTGCTGTTAATGGCGATGGAGCTGGTGGGTATGCAGTTTTATTTGAGATTAAAAAAGGTAAATATAAAGCACGCGTGGTAACAATGCCATTTTAGCAATAGCAATAATCGTAAAATTACTCTTGTTTGGCTTTTACCTCCCAAAATCGTATTTCATAGAGCAACCGTTATATGAAGATTTTAAAGTTTTTTTTGAAGAATCTATTCCTTTTCGTTTTGATTTTACATTATTTGAATATTGCGTGGGTTTCCTATCAGTGAATGTAGATCGTTATAAAAAAGATTATTACTGTACAATGCCATCGATGCTAACGTTAAGCGATCCATCAAGTAGTTCATCACAGAAGAACTCGTTCTATGGCAATTCGACATATGGGAAAGTAGAGGGAACTAAAAAACTTCTACAACCTAATGTTCTATTAGGTTGTAGAAGCTATAACAATTAGATATATTTCTTTTTCTTAGCCTTAGATACTTCTTCGATACGAGACAGTTGTTGTGCAAAAAACACCCATAAAAAAGGAAATAAAAACATTAGTATAATACTCAAAAAAGGTATTCTCCCTTTTGATTTAGCTATTTGAACGACCACTACTATATAACTAATAAGCCAAAATAAAGCTATTAATATCAAAGAAAATTTCATTTTTAAAATTTTTTATAATTAAAAGTAATCAAAAATTTAATTATAAGCAAGTGTATGTAGCCGCTGCTAACATACTCGTGTGGCATTCAGGTGTCAAATCGAAAAGAGTATCACATGTTGGATCTGATTCACAAGCTTTTTATGTCATCTGCTAGACTCTATTTACACAGTCGGTATAACCTTCTTCTGGAGAGGTCTTTGCTATTTTGCTGGAAGCAACTTTTTTAGCAATACTCCTGTTATCTTCTCCATCAACAATAGTGCATCTAAGTGTAGCATAATAACTGGTGGTTTGCCTGTCGTAAATGGACAAACCACTCGTGAATTATCTATTAAGGCCACTTTGGGAAATGTGGCTTTTTTTCTTTTGTCATATCGAAACGATGCATCGTAAAAGATATGGAGACTATTGCAACATCGAAAAGAAAGAAGATCACTAAAATAGCTCGCCAGGAATGGGGTTTTCGTAAATTATTTTCCGTTTAAAATAACGCAATCGATTGATTTGATTTAATATTTTAATATTCGGTAATGTATATATAACTTGAAGTGTAAATGTGCATTCTGGTGACGCTAGTTAGTATGATTTGTAATTTTTTAACCAAACGAAACGCTTAATTTATGGGTAAATCTGCTCTTTTTAAAGGTAAAAATAGTGATCTAAATTATACTTCTGCATTTTTGCTAGATCCTATTAAGGTAACGTATGCTAAATTAAATGTTAACCCTACATCGGACCAAATAAGAACGGCCTATCAAAACTGTTATAATCCTCTTCAAGTGAATCCGTTTTAATTATGAAAATACTATTTTACCCACTGTTTTTTTTAATATTTCAATTTACCGTTCATGCTCAGGTCAAACCGGTGGCATTCGATATGAAGATCATGTATAAGTTTACTTATCAGAACGATAGTACGTCTAGTGCTTCGCGGAAAAGTATTTTTACACAATTGACGATCGGTGAGCAAGAAAGTCATTTTCAGACCCTATCAAAATTTAGAGCTGATTCAGCATTGGCACTCGAACATGGCAGTAATATGCTTTTCTACAGTTATGGTCGTATAGTACCCAATAACTTTTTAATTGTAAAACGGGGAGATGTCATTTCCACTTACGATCCTATAAACGGCGTGGGGTTTAGTGGAAATAATGAGTTGTCCTACTATGAGGAAAATAAGGCGGATATGCAATGGGAAATACGCCCTGACACTGCTCATATTAACCATTTTGTTTGTCAAAAAGCGACGACGGACTGGGGCGGGCGAAAATGGATCGCGTGGTTTACCATGGATATACCGATTTCAGATGGTCCGTATAAATTTTGTGGACTACCCGGTTTAGTGTTGTCCATATCAGATCAGGATAAATATTTCACATTCGATATGGCCTCCATAAGCAAAGTAAACAGTGTATCGGCCACTTTCGATCAATTACGTCCAGACCTTATTATCCAAAAGACAACAAAAGCTAATTTTTATAAGGAAAGGCAAAAATTAAGGGATAATATGATTGAATATGCGCTGTTGACCGGAGCTATATTATCTGACGAAAGTAAAATAAATATCCGTGCAGAAATGAAAACAGATAATAACCCTATCGAGCGGCATTAATGAGATGTGCAAATAGACGCTATGCTAGCTAAACTTTTTTTCACCATCATATTTATCTGGATAGGTGGCCATTCCTTTGCGCAAACCATTATTACAGGCAAATTACTCGACGAAAATCAAAAACCGATCGCCAATGTCACTGTGTCTTATAAAAAAATCGGTTCTGCAGCCTTGTTGAACTTTTCAAAAAGTGACGCTAGTGGAGCCTTCAGACTTACTGTTAAAGTTAGCGATGTAGATTCACTACAGTTGGATTTTAATCATCTCAGTTATGCCAAACGTAGCGTACATGTTGCCAATGCGACTGCAAACTATGCTTATATTTTAAAAAGTGAGGTGCGGAAAATACAAGAGGTAAAGGTGTCGGATGTGCCAGTGTACAAGCAAAAAGATACGATCAATTATAATGTAGCTTCTTTTACAGGAGCGCAAGATCGTGTAATAGGTGATATCATCAAGAAGCTTCCGGGCGTAGAGATGCGCAACGGTCAGATCTTTTATCAAGGCGAACCTATTCAACAGTATCGGGTCAATGGATTGGACATGATGGGCGGACGTTACGGGCTTATCAATCAAAATCTTCCAGCAGATGCGGTTATGAAAGTTCAGATCCTTGAAAATCATCAACCCATCAAAATGTTGGATAAGTTGGTCTTTTCAAACCGCGCCACCCTTAATTTACAGCTTAAGAAATTTACCACAACAGGTACCGGTAAACTAGGTCTTGGAGCAGCTCCTGCGCTTTGGGATGCTAATATTACACCAATGACATTTGCCAAGACCTTTCAAATGCTCAATTCATTTCAGACGAACAATGTTGGCGATGACGTGTCACAGCAGTTAAAACCATTCTATTCAGGTACTGGTTATTTTACAGCGCGATCTCGCTTTTCAGATGGACCGTCCTATCTCTCTATTCGGGAGGTAGCCACTCCGGGTTTCGATCAGAAAAAATGGTTGAAAAACCAGATCTTTCTAATGAGCAGCAATATGATTCAAAAGTTAAAGAACGGTTTGGAAGTCAAAGGTAATTTTTCTTATTTCCACGATAATCGAAAACTGCAAGGAACAACGTCGACACAATATTTTACAAACAACGAAGTGATCCACAACCAGGAGGTAGTGGACAATCGCTATGGTATCGATGAGTTGAATATTGGGATGCTGGTCGAAAAGAACGAGTCAAACGTTTTTTTTAGTAACAGCACCAATTATCGTAAACATTGGAACAACAGTGCCGGTAATATTCTTTTTAATGAAGACATCCCTATACAGCAGGACAAAAAATTCTCAGACGAAGCCTTTCTCAATTCCTTTTCACTCGGCCGTTTTATAGGCAAGCAGTTGGTCAATATCACGTCTACTTTAGAGTGGCACAGTACGCCTCAACGTCTTACGGTCAATCCCGGTCAGTTTGAATCGTTGCTCAACGGCGGGATGCCCTATGATCAGATGGGACAGATCGTTCGTTTTAAGAGCTTTAATTTTGAAAATGGCCTGAGTTTATCGCGCAAGATCAAAACATGGACTTTTTCACCTAGCATCAACCTGAATTACAACAGCGGTACGTTAAACAGCTATATCGAGCTGCATGATCAGCATGATATTCGCGTCCTGGATACTGGTTATTTCAATGCTATGAATAGCGCGCAGATGCAGCTGCGGATGGCGCTCCAAATTGGGAAAGAAGTGCGCAAGTTTAAATACAGTTTCAATCTACCGTTCAGTCAATATTACTATAATGTCAAACAGCAAGGCAAACAGCGTCTGAAAAATGAATTGCGGAGCAGTTGGAATCCCTCTGCTTCGATGAGCTATCTGTTTAACGGGAAAAATACGATCAGTACAAACCTGAGTGGAGGTCGAAATTTTGGTGGGCTCGACAATTTCTACAATGGTTACATCATCAGTCAGTATCGCAGTATCCAAAAGTATGATGCACGCTTACTTAAGAATGAAGAGCTGCGTACAGGAATACATTATGCGTATAAAAACACCTTGAAGGCAAGCTTTGCCAATCTGGGTTATAATTTTAGAAAAAGTTGGCGTGACTATATGTTCAGTACAGTATTGGATAGTATGGGACGTAGCACGACCAGTATTATTAATCAAAATGCGCAGAGTCTGTCGCATGGGATCACTGGTGGACTTTCCAAACTATTTGTCCGTATCAAAACTGTAGCAAAGTTAAATGGTAATTTCAGTTGGAGTACTTCAGATTATTTGCTGAATGAGCAGTTGGTGAAGCAACGTGTAAGCAGTCAGTCGTTCACACTTGAGCTGATCAATTCGTCTTCAGCGTTAATTTCTGGAGATTACCGGGTTGCCATGGGGCGGACCCACAATAGATTGGCTGCTGGACAGCGCAATGAGCTGTTATATAACAATCATTTTTTTAATCTGGTAGTTGCCCCCCATGATCGACATTTGATCACCTTGTCCAATTCATTATATGCAAATAATGTCAAGGCACAAAAAAGTCAGTATTTTATGGACGCAACTTATCGGTTCAGGCTAAGCCATTGGCGTACCGATTTAGAGCTGACAGCAACCAATATCTTGAACAATAAAAACTATCTGCAGCAATTTTCCTCAGATTATGAGCTTATACAGAGTTATTTCGAACTCAGGCCAAGACAGTTTTTGATTGCAATGCGATTTAAAATCTAGTGTTTAACTCCCAAAGAATTTGTTAACTTAAGGCTCTCAAATGACCTTTGATAATTTAGCTAATTCATATCTTCCAGTGAGGTGGTAGATGGACCTGTTTTCAAGTTATACAACGTACAAATCAATAAATGTTTAAGAAGTGAAAATTAATAAAAAAGTTGTTCCAACTATTTATATTCTGACCTATGTTTGTTTGATCGTGACGAATTTTATTGCGATAGAGCACCAGGCAATTAAAGGATGTTTTAGTCAGTTATTGGCTGATTTTTTTCATTTAGGGCATAAATTTGATGGCTTTCAAATTTTTGGAATATATCTTTTTGGGAATCCATGGATATTGGGATTATTCTATTATGGCTTTAAAATTAAGTGGATAGTATATTGTTTTATTGCCAGTAATATCTTAATTTTTGTATCGCTATTGCAATGTTATATGAAATTAACTTAATACACCTGTCAGTTATTTTACTTCTTTGATGAAATTACGGCTACAATGGAAAATTAGATCTAAACTGCGAGATGATTAGGAAACATTTGTTGTCAGATAATAATATTTTAGTACCCTTATATTAAAAGTGTGATCACTGTAATTGGTAGTGTGGTTATATTAGGTTTATGGTAAAAAGATCAGTCTTAGAAAAACTATCCAATAAGGACCTGTTGCGGTATACTTCAGAAGATACCCGATCAGTCCCTGAAGCTATAGAAATGGCTTTCGACATTCTCAAAAAAAGGGGCTATTTTTTTTCCGAAACAGAAATTGTTAAGATAAATCAACTTATCGCATCAAGGAAAAAAGAGGAACCTGATTACAAATCCCTTAACACATGGGATATTGATGAAGATGCTGAAAAAGCTTCCGTCAGTTTCTATTCACAAAAAGCAATATGGTATTTTAGTATACTATTCGGATTATTTACAGGCGCTATATTGTTAGCGATTAACTTATTCACATTATCCAAGAAAAAAGAAGCATGGGCAACACTCCTATTTGGATTTGGTTATACCTTAGCGTTAATTTTAGTATACAATGAATTTAAAGATTATTTTGATCAGAGTAGATTCACTGGTATTTTGTTGTATGGAATAGGTGCCGCCATATTGCAGTTTGGGTTTTGGGATCAATATTTGAAAGGAATAAAATATAAGAAGAGAAGCATCATTGCTCCACTTATGATCTGTTTAGTTGTTGTTGGTTTAATTATATTACGTATCATAATATTCTTGAGTTGATTCTCCGCAATAATATTGAAAGACCCTATGGTTTTTCAAAGGCCAATGTTGTTATCTTGAGAAGTATACCTTACTACTTACTTACTTACTTACTTAATGCCTTGACGATGGCCATGCCTATGGCCTTGGCTGATTGAGGATTTTGGCCAGTGATCAATCTGCCGTCAATGGTGACATGCGACTGCCAAGGTTCTGATTTTTCATAAATCCCACCTATAGCTTTTAGTTTATCTTCTAGTAGAAAGGGAACAACATTGCTGAGCTTTACAAGCTCTTCTTCTTCATTGCTAAAGCCATTGACTTTTTTCCCTTTTATCAAATATTCACCGGATTTCAGTTTGATATTGATCAAGCCAGCAGGACCATGACACACAGCTGCGACAACGCCGTTTGCTTCGTATATCTTGCTTGCAATCTTTGCGATTGTCGAATCGAAAGGCAGATCCCACATCGCACCATGTCCTCCGGCATAGAAAATGGCTTTATAATCTTCCGGTTTTACCTGAGAAGGTTTAAGGGAATGGGTGATTTTACTGTGGTAGTATTTATCCTCCCAGAATTTTTTGTTAACAGGATCAGTCAGGTCAAATCCATCCACAGGTGGATTCCCTCCCTGTGGACTAAGGAAATCAATCTCATATCCAGCCGCTGTTAAAACCTCCCAGGGATGTGAGACTTCCCCGAGATAATAACCTGTTTTCTCGCCTGTATTACCTTTTGTATCGTGACTAGTTACTACAAATAGAATTTTCGGTTTTCGATTTGTTGCATAGCAATGGGGTACTATTAGGGTGAATAAAGCCAAAAATAGTCCTATTTGTATAAAGAGTTGTTTTGCTTTCATATCGTTGAGATTTTCTTTTTGTTGGAACAAATCTCTCGATTTCATATCGTAATTTAACGTGACCTACATCACATAATTAAAATTCACCTTCCCATTTCCGCCATTCACCGAGTTTTCCTAATCGTTAGTCTAAAGCCGATAGGCTAGGGGTCTATTGTGTCGTAGTTTTGAGTCAACAAATAAGAACAATAGAACTAACACTATAAAAAAAGACATTATGAACCATCATGAGTGTATTCAAAAGACACTCATGATAGCTTTATCATCAAATAAAAAACAAATAATTTCGATAAAAAATGCTAGTAAAAACATTCACAGCAGCAGCTTTAATCGCAGTATCAACTTTCGCTATGGCAGCTGAAGGACCTGGAGCAAAAGTAACAAAAGCAAACGTTAACCTTTCCGCCGCTGATTTCGCTTTAGAGCACTATGTTGCAGTAACGACTGCGGGCGAATCAGCAGGAGTAGAGCAGTTATTTGCAGCTGATTTTAATCAAAAGATCCAAGCTTCCAATGCACAGTCTAACAGCCGTAGTGCCGTAGTTAAACTATTGAAAAAGCAAAAAGGAGAGAAGCTGAACTGCACAGTTAGCACTGATATTTTAGAAGAATTTGCAGATTATATGGTCGCTAAAGTGACCTTGAAATTTGAGGATTTCACCAAGACTGATCTTGTCACTTTGGAGCGTGTGGGTAATGACTGGAAAGTATCCAAATCAATCAATTCGTATAAATAAGAGCCATCCCTAACAAATATATAAGTTGTGAAGTCACATCGAGAGATGTGGCTTCAATTTTTTGCGTATCATTGTATGTCGATGGATAATAGGCGATCAATTTTGAATTGAGCATATGGTACAATATACTATCAAGTGGCTAACAGATAGATTTGAAAATGGAGATAGCTTCAAATTTCTCTTCTTTTGGGGGCATACAGCAAAGCATAATCAGGAAGTTGGAAAATTTGTTTTCAGTCAATGGTATGAGAGTCCGTTTACAGTAGATAATATTACCTATAGGACTGCGGAACATTGGATGATGGCCCAAAAAGCATTGCTTTTTGATGATAAGAAGAATTTTGAGAAAATCATCAACTGTATTAAACCGGGTGAGGCCAAAGAGTTGGGAAGGCAAGTTGTAGGCTATGATGATCAGATTTGGAATGAACGCAAATTTGAGATTGTTAGGAACGGAAACATCCATAAGTTTAATCAACATTGGACGCTGGCCGAATATCTGTTAAAAACAGAAAATAGAGTTCTTGTTGAGGCAAGCCCCGTTGATGCCATATGGGGTATTGGACTTGCACAAGATGACGTCGATATTGAAAACATCTATTGTTGGCGCGGTCAAAATTTATTAGGCTTTGCATTGATGGAAGTACGAGATTTTCTAGGTCAATTTGGACAATTTCGAGCACTTCAAAACGCTATGCCACCGCCTTGGTCGAAGTTTTCCGATAAGGACAGTAGGGATATGTTTTGGAGAATGGGATTGGGTGAGGAATATTTGAGCAAATTCCGTACTTATTATGATAATCTGTCTGAAAGGGAACAAAAGATATATCAACTGACCTATCCTCCTCCTTATTCATGGATGGATTTTTATTAACTTCGTATAAATGGAATTTTACAACTGGTGGTTTGCCAGTAAAAAGACAAACCACTAGTGAATAATCTATTTATTAAGGCCAGGTCGGGAGATGTGGCTTTTCTAATTTTGAAATCAGACAATCAGGTATACTCGGGCTCTTCTAAGTATATATCTGTGGCGTGCTTCCTTGTCAGAATTTTATATTCATTCTTTTGAACCCAGTCTTACCCCAATAACTGTATTTAATCTGTCCTGTAATTTGATTCTTAGCGATGCAACCTATATATCTGCTGTCAAGCGCATGATCTCTGCTATCGCCCAATACAAAAATACTATCTGTCGGAACAACGAAATCATTCATATTCATCATACCATCATCAAACTCTTCTTTACTTTTATAGATGCGATGACTGTGTCCATTTGGAAATGTCTCTTCCAATTCAGAAAAGTTTATACCTTCTATATTTCTGTCTGCAATAAATTTGGATTTACTTAGCTTGTTATTTATCGATACAATATTGTCTTTAAGTGAGATCGTGTCTTTCGGCAGACCAACTATGCGATACATGAATAACTGACCATCTTCTTTAGTAAACGTAACCAGATCTCCAGTTTTAGGTGGATTTTTTTCGTAGGCTTTTGTATCTGTTATAATCCAGTCGCCTTCCAGAATCGTTGGGTTATTGGCTGTTGTTTGAGCAATGTAAGATTGTATGCCTATCATTTTTTTTTATATCAAACACTAAGGTCGTTGTAGAGATAAAGATGGCGATCAATACGTAGTTATACCATTTGTTGTAAGGTTTGAGGATGTAAAATTTTTGTCTTTTTGCATTTATTATAGCATCCACTACCATAAATAAAAGGAATGAAATAGCAATCGTCAAAAAAAATGACCATTCCGGCAAAGGAGGTTGCCCAACGTGTAACAGCAAAAATCACAGGGATTAAATAACTTAGGGCGAAATAAAGAATGCCTTTCTTTATCTGTCCATTATAGACCTGCCCTAGGCCAGGAAAAACTAAAGAAAATACAGCTGCCTTAAAAGCATTTCTTGGATGTGACTGAGGTACATCAATTGTCGTTAGATCTTCCATAAAAGAATAATAGGTATAATATAATTATTAGGTGGTGATTGACTGCCTGCGTATAGGAAGCCTTTCCCTGCATTAAAATTAGTCATTTATTTTTTGAACGTGGCTGGCTATTCTAAAAACTTTATCAGGTATTCTGTGCCGGATTCGTGCTATACGTTCACCTCCGCATTCCAGCCACTCATCGAGTTTTCCTGATTGTTGGTCTAAAGCCAGTAGGCTAGGGGCGTATTGTGTTATAGTTTTGAGTCAACAAATAAGAACTAATAACTAACACAATAAATAAAGACATTATGAACCATCATGAGTGTATTCAAAAAGCACTCATGATAGCTTTATCATCAAATAAAAAACAAATAATTTCGATAAAAAACTTTAGTAAAAACATTCGCAGCAGCAGCTTTAATAGCAATATCAACATTCACTATGGCAGCTGAAGGACCTGGAGCAAGAGCAACAAAGGCAAACGTTAAACTTTCCACAGCAGACTTGGCACTCGATCACTATGTTGCGGTAACGACTGAGGGCGAATCAGTAGGAGTAGAGCAGTTATTCGCAGAAGATTTCAATCAAAAGATCCAAGCTTCCAATGCACAGTCTAACAGCCGTAGTGCCGTAGTTAAACTATTGAAAAAGCAAAAAGGGGAGAAGCTGAACTGTACAGTTAGCACTGATATTTTAGAAGAATCTGCAGACTATATGGTCGCTAAAGTAACGTTGAAATTTGAGAACTTCACCAAAACAGATTTAGTTACCTTGGAGCGTGCGGGTAATGACTGGAAAGTATCCAAATCGATTAATTGGTATAAATAGGAGCGATTTCAAATAAATATTAATGCTGTAGAGCCAGGTCGGGAGATGTGGCTTTTTTACGTCAAAAGGGCCTGATTCTCATCAGACCCTTTCTCTTAGCGTTAATTTGTACAGTAATCTTTATGTTTCTTATCGTTTCCTCTTTTTTGTTTCGTCATCCAATGTTTTTAAAGACTATTGGATTTTTACTGTACGACGCCAATTTTTATGTTGAACCTTTCATTTGAAAGGTAGCTTGTAGCCGTTTTGTATTGTAAGAACAATAGCCAATTTGAAATAGTTTTATCAAAGTGATTTTTTTTTATAAATTGTGTTGGCTTATTTAAACTGTATGAACATCTTGGTTATTCTAATGTCATTCTTTTTCCCTCATATTCCGCAAGCTAACGCTTATAATGACTAGCGGGTTCCTATCGCTGACAGATTGTCGATTGTACGTTGAATAAAAGCATCAGACGCTAAATTTTTAACCGTATTCTTATTGAGTATACCATTCTGTTCTTTTAAGATATATTCACTAGCTTTAAACCACTGCATCGGTATTCCATCTATTTCTTTGTCTGGTAAATAAGAATAAATGAAATTCAGTTTTTCGATGTCGGAGACCAATTTCTTTACTTCATCGGCGTAATTTTTCAGTTGTGACACGCTGAGGCTATCTTCAATCCTTTTTGTCAACAATCGGTCCTCATACAATCTCGATTCGGTGAGCTTGATGACTTCAATAAAAGAAGCGACCGACGAATCATCAAAACCATCCCACCAATAATCACGTAGTTGTTCATTTTCAGTGTCAAAATAAACCCTCCGTTCTTCTGTTGACATTAAGAAGCCTGGTCTTACATAACTTTCTGTTGGAATATCACCCCAAACGGAAGCCCATCGGGTTGTTTTGGAATAATAAAAACATCCAGTAAACTCACTCTCCATATACCTGTCAATTGTTAGTCCTAAGGATAAATAAAAGCCGTTTTCTAGCTTTTTTGAAAAAAAAACCTTGTGCGCTAGATATAGAGTCTTTAAAATAGAGGTACCCCAATGTCGCTAAAGGAGCCTTGACTTTAGTGATTAATTTTGCTTTTGTTAACTTCATTTTTTCAAGAATATTTCTCACCTCAAAAACTTCTCAAACAGTTCTCTTTCTTATCTGTACGCTATCAACATAATAGGTGTTCCTTTTGATGTCTTTGAGAGCTGCACTGTAGTCTGGGCATAACCTAACGAAAATAATGATGCGAAAAGGACAGTAAATATTAATTGTTTCATGTTGATTAATTCACATGAGTTGTTGTCAATATAAGTTATTTCTAAGTTTTGAATAAAACCTAATTATTTTTAACTCAAATACATCACCATAGCATCTCCATTCTCCGCAGCTTTTTTATAGAAGATTTTGAGATCATCGAAGTAATCGAGAAGATATTCCAAGGCATTTTCATCATCTTTCCAGATGTCAGGGTAGATACCTTCTTCTATCATCTTATTCGGATTATAGTTTGCTGAAAGCTCTTCCTTTGTAAGATCTTTTATCGCGCTATATATTTCTTTGGTTTGTTCAGCTGTACTATATGTTGCCGGGCCATAACCCATATCTTGATCGGGGTCAATTTCTGTAGGCCCCATAAGTATACCTAAAAGCGGTGCTTCTTCTTCAACTGCTTCTGCCAAGCTTTGTCCAGTAATTAGGAAAAAAATGCCTTCCCAAGCTTTATCTAAATACAGAAAGTTTTCGCTATCAATATTATTTTGTTTGAATGCAATATCTTCTAAACGTCTACTATCTGCGATAAAGTTATTAAGTGTTTCGTTATCTACACGTAGATAGCTTTGTGTCATTCCCATGGTATAATTTAAAGGTTAAAGTGTTTTTCTGATACCCATGTCTTGATATCTCATTTATATGGCCTTTGTTAAATTTTGTATCTCCATAAAAATAATGAACTACGCTATTTAAAACAATACGATAAATTCAATTATTTGAAATTTTCTTGATGGGCGTGTTATTATTCGACGTCTTCCTTTGTATCAGCAACCACTCATAAATCCAGGGCTCAGTTTCATAAAGGTATTGGGTGCCGTGACCTTCACCTGCGATGCGGTGAAAGATCATATTTACATTGCACTTCTTTAGAGATTCGGCTATACGTTCTGTTTCGTGTATGGCGATTTCGTTATCCGTTCCATGATACGTCAGGATAGGGATGTCTTTAAGTGTACAAATCCGAGTGGTGTCGCTATCGTTTACTCCTTCCTCTAAGCGTCGCGCGTTAAAAAGAGTTAATAACATTGCTAGATGTTTGGTTTTATAATATTTTTATTGTAAAACTAATTGAAAGTGAGTGGACTACAGTTGTTGTTGCTATTGCTCTTTATCGCAAACTTATCTTCTGCACAAGATCTGAAAGGCACGATTAAAGATAAGTATTCGGGTGATATTCTTATAGGTGTTTCGATCAAAGTAGCTTCACGCAGCACCTATTCCGATAGCTATGGCAAATTTATATTGCCAGGCATTAAGCTTGGAGATACAATTACCTTTTCTTCAATAGGATATCGCGAGGAAAAATATATAGTTGATAATAGCAATCTTGATAATTTGGTCATATATATGAAGCAAACAACGATATTGTTGGATGAAGTCAAGATCAATTCTTTAGGAAATTATAAGGCTGATTCCTTAAAGTTTCGGGAAGAATTTGCCAAGACCTTCAATTATAGCAAACCCAAATTTAAAGACATTTTCATCAGCAAAAATTATTCTTCAAATGTCCCGAGACACCCTAATCAAGCTAGCAATAGTACCGCCTCGCTGATTAGTGTTGATGTGCTTTCTGTTATTTCTATGTTAGGGAAAAATAGGACCCCTCAATCCAAGCTCCAACAGAAATTGATAAAGGAAGAAGAAGAACAGTATCTTGATAATACCTTTTCGAAGCGTAAGGTTCAAAATTTGACGGGCCTTAAAGGTGATTCTCTACAAACTTTCATGCAGTTGTACCGTCCGAATATTGACGCCGCTAAATACATGTCCGACTATGATATTATCCTGTACATCAAAAAAAGTTACCATGAATATATCGAGCCTTAAACTTCGCCCCATTAAGTCAATTTGTTAGAAGATATGGCACTTATTATTTTAAGATAAATAGAATAGCGCAATAGAAATTCCTAGTGATGCAATTAATGGTACAATGGAAGATTTGGCTCTATACTGTAGATCATTAGGAAACATTTGTTGTCTGATAAAAAATAGACCAGTTGCACCTATGCCCGAGAGGATGAAGTTAACATAAAATATATTCTGGCTCATTTCAGGATAATTATTTCGAATATAATTTATAATAATTAGTTGAATGCCTATATAAATAATACTATAAAAAGTAGTAATAACAGCTCCTTTTATATTTTTTATTTTTATGAAATTTAGCACTTGAAGTACACCACCAAAAAAGACACCAAATATTACGGAAAGCATCCAAATAAGTGTATTTGTATATAGTTCAATAGCGTTTACGTCCTCTGTGAGCCCTTTGTCCCATCCTTTGTCCACTACTTTTTCACTATCGTTTTTTTTGGCAATTAAAGCTTCGATTCGTGCTGTTTCGGAAGGAGTAAAAGTTCGCCCACGTTCCTGTAGAATCTCGTAGGCATATTTTACAGCATCTGAAACAGATCGACTATCTGGTTCTATATATTTTTCGAGTTCTCTATCTGATAGTTTACTAATAACATTTTTATTAACCATATTTTGAGAAGAATTTAAGATTGAATGCTTTATCAGTAAAGATCTAAATTTAATATTATTTTTAAATAAAAACCTACTGCTAACCTTCACCTCACCATTTCCGCCATTTACCGAGTTTTCCGGATTGTTGGTCTAAAGCAAGTAGGCTAGAGGCGTATTGTGTCGTAGTTTTGAGTCAACAAATAAGAACAACAGAACTAACACAATAAAAAAAGACATTATGAACCATCATGAGTGTATTCAAAGGACACTCATGATAGCTTTATCATCAAATAAAAAACAAATAATTTCGAGAAAAAACTTTAGTAAAAACATTCGCAGCAGCAGCTCTAATCGCAGTATCTACTTTCGCTATGGCAACTGAAGGACCTGGAGCAAAAGCAACAAAAGCAAACGTTAACCTTTCCACAGCAGACTTGGCACTCGATCACTATGTTGCGGTAACTACAGAGGGCGAATCAGCAGGAGTAGAGGAGTTATTCGCAGAAGATTTCAATCAAAAGATCCAGGCCTCCAATGCACAGTCTAACAACCGTAGTGCCGTAGTTAAACTATTGAAAAAGCAAAAAGGAGGGAAGCTGAACTGTACAGTAAGCACAGACATTTTAGAAGAATCGGCAGACTATATGGTCGCTAAAGTGACCTTGAAATTTGAGAACTTCACCAAAACAGATTTAGTTACCTTGGAGCGTATGGGTAATGACTGGACAGTGTCCAAATCAATCAATTCGTATAAATAGAACTTTACAACTTGTGGTTTGCCAGTAACAAAAGACAAACCACTAGTGGATCATCTATTTAATTTTAGTTTAGAAGCCAGGTCGTGAAATCTGGCTTTTTGATTGTTATTTACGAACACTTAATCTTTTTGTATTTACAATCTGATCATTTGTGTTTTTAAATTCAAGAATATAGTTGCCAGGCCTTAAATATAGAAATTCCTTTGTGTTTTTGATGAAAAGCTGGTCTGCTGGTATTCGATGTCCTTGTTTTTCGTCTGCATAATAAGCTTGAACAAAAATCCCTTTTTGTCCGTGCGTATCTAGCTGTATTGACTTTGTAAGGTTATTATCTGACAAGTATTCAGGGCGACTATTTGTAGTTAGATAGCGAGGGTAAAAAAGTGAAATATCCACGAAGTCATCATGCCAGGCTGTACCGTCTTTTAAAGCGACGACAGGTTTGCTAAAGCTAAACGAAACAAACTTGTTTACGGTAAGGAATTCGTCCGTTTCAAATTGGGAATAATATCGTTCAATATGTCGAGTTTGTGATATTGTTAAGGGGTCGATATTGGTCATTTCTTTAAAGAACTGAGCCATTTTTTTCCAGTTGGTTCGTGTATTTTCATGGATATGGTCATATCCTGCATACACAAGCAGTTTCGCATCAGGATCAGTTTTTAGCAATTTTGCTAGGTTGACGGCTTGTAATGAGTCGCGCATGCGATTACTATTTGTATTGTTGGCGTCATAATTTATCAATACAAAATTTTGTCGCAATGCTTCCCTGATCATTTCTGCGAAAAGGGGCTCATGGCTATAATAGCCTGTTGTATCTGTAACGGTTCGTGTCGTGTTAATGTTTTGATCAGCAAGGTCTTCAATAGCTAAATATTTAAAACCTAATTTGCGAAACCCATTTAATAATTGAGCTGCAAATGTGCGATGATAGGGAATATTATGAGCTTCGTTGATCATGACTACTTTTTCATTTTTGGCCTTTTTTAGGATGAACTTTCTGGCATCGACAAAGTCGTGCTGCTTATAAAATTTGCTATCATATTTTATTTCATCGTTTTTGAGCGCGTGGACATATTGCTGATCCCAATAAAATCTGGAGCTATCATAGTTGCCGATAAAAGAATGATAGGTAGATTGGAGTTGATAAAAAAGAGATTTCGTTCTTGCATCCATGCTATCCACTGTTAGCTTGTTGAATTCCTGGATAGCTATCTGGTAGTTTTCTGGATGCTTTTTAAAAAGTTGGTCATTGAGATCAAATAATTTTTGCGTTGTGATTTGTCCTGAGACCAAGTCGCTAATTATAAGTAGGAATAGCGTGAAAAATATCTTCATAACTAGTTTTTTAGTTTTATAACTAATATATTAGTTTGAATCCTGCTTTCAAAATTAATCTGTTAGAAATTGGTTTCCACCGCTGAATTTGCCTTCGAACACCATGTTGCGGTAAAGACCGAGGGAGAATCAGCAGGCGTAGCGCATAGTTACCTTGGAGCGCGAAGGTAATGACTGGAAAGTCTCCAAATCGATCAGTTCGTATAAATTAGGAGCCATCCCTTACAAATAGATAAGTTGTGAAGCCATGTCGTGAGGTGTGGCTTTTTCTATTTTATGTTGTTTTCAAGTCTGAGGTAAGTAGAAGACTTCTCTGCAAAATTGGAGGCTGAAATAGTTTAGAAAATTATGTATTATTGCTAGCGTACATATTATGCAAAGTAGTTTTACGATGAGACTAAAATTTCTCCTTGTTATTTTGGGGCCAAGCTTTTTTCTTGCAAAAACAAGAGTTTAACAAATTCCATTTGGAAAAATTGTGGCGATAATAGTGACCTACAGGATATCCTTGTGTTTAATGATACGAGTAATTTCGTACGGAATGATACCATCTATAGCAGGCTGGTTATTGACTCCCCAATCGCTGTGATTAACCGGATTGATAGCTATTATGGCGAAAGAAGGTTATATCTAAATAGGCTTTCTGATCAAAAAACCTATAGGTACTGTGAGCAATAATCGACCATATTAACATGTTTTAATTTATACAACTCAATAATGATCATCAGTATAATGTCGGTTTAAGAGTGAAAAAGACTAAAAATTGGCCGTTCTTATTTATTGTATTTTTATTGGTTTTGGCAATTGTATATTCACGGTTAATTACTCATTCGATGATTATAGGGAAATATTATTTTAAATATCACGAATGTACTGCTATGGGGAATTTACCGAATAGGGATGATATGCTTACTTTGCTTGATGAAAATAAATATAGAAGTTCTTACTGGGGAAATGGGGAATATCGTATAGAATATGAGTTTTTTAGAACAGTATTAGTTTTAAGCAATTCAGGTGGGACTGTCTCAAATGAGCTAGAAATAAAAAAAGTTGGAAATAAGATCAATATTGTTTTGGATGATACCTGTGATTTTTTTTATGAAAAGGCTGATTGGAAGATATCGGATTAAAGAAGATATCGGATTAAATAGGAGAAATTATATTACCATCAAAATCTAGTTAAAGCATATTAAATTAATCTTTTTTTCAATATTTTATTCTTCAGGGAGCTACGTTTTTTATCATGATATCGTTTGTCTTTTTATTTAACAGGCTGGCACGCTCGCTGAAAGAATATGTTAGCTATATGCTATCTTTTCTGATTGCCTATATCTTTTTAATGCTCCTGCTTGGGCAGATAAATGGCGGGGATCTGTTTGTATTTGTTCAGAAGTATCATAATAATAGAGATTTTTGGGCAATGGTTTTCCCTTTTGCTTTTTCCAATATTTGCATGATGATAAAATCGATGCTAAAAAAATGACGAATTATTTTTTGTGAAAAATATTAAGATTTTATGAATCTGGCTTTTTTATGTCAAAAGGACCTGATTCTCATCAGACCCTTTCTCTTAGCGTTTATCTGTACAGTAATTTTTATGTTTCCTATCGTTTCCTCTTTTTTGTTTTGTTATCCAATGTGTGTCAATAGTTGATGAACGATTATCAAACTTTAAATTCTGGCGCAATCATTACTTTTTCCTCTTTCACATTATTCAGGAAACCGCTATACTTTATGGGCAATTTCTTACGATGAAAATAAAAGTAGAAGTCAAATGAACCACCCACGATCCCTTTTCCCGGCACGTATACAAATCTGTCTATACCTCTATCTACCTCCAACTCATGGTCATGCGTATGCCAGTCTGTATAAGTCCAAAATTGATAACCCATTTTACCATTTTTAAACTTGACGACCTTAGATAAATATTCTCTTCGGTCTCTTAGATAATCGAAAGTGGGATAGTCGTAAGGGGTATTGCCGATAGTGTAAACAGGAAATTCTTCATGCGGATATCTCTTTTTAAAAATAGCTTCCATTTCAGTAATTTTAAGGGGCTCTTGCTCAATATTTATTGTTCCAAACATATTTTGAAAAATGGAAGGCCTATTTCTTATCGCAAAAAATTGTATTAGACAGTGTTTGGACGAATAGTATTTGTTGCCAATTTTCCGGATAATTTGATATTCGTCGAAATATTTAGTTTTTGCACCGTATGTTTTATCAAAATCAGCGTATGTATTGGCTCCTAATAGCCTTTTAAGGTATTGGTGGGGTATCGTATCATTTTTGATACTATCCAGATGAATTTCAGTCCAATCACGGTTCCCTTCCAAATCTGGAAGAACGGCAATAAGAATTAGATTAAGGTCTTTTTGCTGGTCCAATTTATTTCGATCTATAGCTATACCATCGATGAACGTCAGTGAAAATAGCTCAACGCTCTTCTTGATACCATACAAGTTATCTGTAGATAATTTGTAATTATCTAAGATACAGCCCTGTGGCTGATCGGCTAATAAGATATATTTGACGTTGGCAGATAAACTGAGCGAAACAATTAATAGTGGCATCAAAAGCCATAATCTGAACCGTTTAATTACATGTTGTTTCATCTTTTCTTTCGCTATGGTTAATAACTCTATTTTTCTCCGCTTCGCTAAAATCATTTAATGAACCGACTTTGGTGAATAGCATTTTTTAATGTGATGAGCGATCATTAAACTTTAAATTCTGGCGCAATCATCACTTTTTCCTCTTTCACATTATTCAGAAAGTCGCTATACTTTATGGGCAATTTCTTACGATAAAAATAAAAGTAGAAGTCAAATGAGCCACCCACGATCCCTTTTCCTGGCACGTATACAAATCTGTCTATACCTCTATCTACCTCCAACTCATGATCATGCGTATGCCAGTTGGTATAGGTCCAAAACTGGTAACCAATTTCGTTATTTTGGAACTTGATGGTTTTTGACAAATATTCTTTCCGATCTCTTAAATAATCAATAGCGCTACTGTAGGAATAAGGTGTGTCGCCGATCGTATATGGTGGAAAGTTAGTGCCGGGGTATATCTTTTTAAAAATAGTTTCCATTTCTGTAATCTTGAGCGGCTCTTGCTCAATATTTATTGTCCCAAACACATGCTGAAAAATGGAGGGCCTATTTCTGACGGCAAAAAATTGAATTAAACAATGTTTAGAGGCAAAGTATTTGTTGCCAATTTTCCGGATAATTTGATATTCGTCAAAATATTTAGTTTTTGGACCATAAGGGTCATCTAAACCTGAAAGAGTATTTATTCGGAATAATCTATTTAATACCGAAGTAGTAATAATGTCGTCTTTAATAGTATCGAGATTAATTTCTTTCCAATCTGCGCTCCCTAGCAAATCGGGGAGGACAGCAATAAGTATTATATTGAGCTGCGTATTGGCATTAATTTTATCTTTACTTATTGAGTCTGGTCCATTATGGAATGTGAGTGTAAATAACTCTACATTCTTTTCTATACCGTATAGTTTTTCTGTTGATAATTTGTATTGATCAATTGAATAGTTCTCCGGCTTATCCGGCATAACAAAATATTTTGGTCGGCTAAATAAACTAACATTGACAAATATAAATGACAATAAAAGTAAGAATCTGAACAGTTTAATTAGACGTTGTTCCATCATTTCCTTCGCTATGGTTAATAACTTTGTTTTTCTCCGCTTCGCTAAAATCAGTTACAACATCGACCTTGGCGAATCGCGTTTTTTAATTGTTGTTAAAAGATAATAAAAATAATTTCACTTTCCTCGCCGTTCCATTCCTGCCATTCACCGAGTTTTCCCAATCGTTGGTCTAAAGCCCGTAGTCTAGGGGCCTATTGTGTCGTAGTTTTGAGTCAACAAATAAGAACAGATAAAAAACTAACACAATAAAATAAAGACATTATGAAAACGCTAGTAAAAACATTCACAGCAGCCGCCCTAATCGCCGTATCAACTTTCGCTATGGCAGCTGAAGGACCTGGAGCCAAAGCAACAAAAACAAACGTTAACCTTTCCACAGCAGATTTCGCTTTAGAACACTATGTTGCGGTAACGACTGAAGGAGAATCAGCAGGTGTAGAGCAGTTATTCGCCGAAGATTTTAATCAAAAGATCCAAGCTACCAATGCGCAGTCTAACAGCCGTAGTGCCGTAGTTAAACTATTGAAAAAGCAAAAAGGAGAGAAACTGAACTGCACAGTTAGCACTGATATTTTAGAAGAATCTGCAGATTATATGGTCGCTAAAGTAACGTTGAAATTTGAGAACTTCACAAAAACGGACTTAGTTACCTTGGAGCGTGTGGCTAATGACTGGAAGGTATCCAAATCAATTAATTCTTATAAGTAGTATTCAATAACTGGTGGTTTACCAATAATAAAAGACAAACCACTAGTGAATCATATGTTTATTAAGGCCACGTCGGGAGATGTGGCTTTTTTACTTCAAAAGGGCCTGATTCTCATCAGATCCTTTCTCTTAGCGTTTATTTGTACAGTAATTTTTATGTTTCCTATCGTTTCCTCTTTTTTGTTTCGTCATCCAATGTTTTTAAAGACTATTGGATTTTCACTGTACGACGCCAATTTTTATGTTGAACCTTTCTTTCGAAAGGTAGCTTGTAGCCGTTTTGTATTATAAGAACAATAGCCAGTTCAAAATAGTTTTATAATTTTTTACTAACTGCAGTTTTAATTCAAAAAGCTTACGCTCTTAGTGAAGTACTGGTTGTACTAGTAAACATTTGAAACATCCTTTGATTATCAACCAGAGCTTACAACTCGCGATTAATCATGAAGGACCGCTAATCATAAAATACCTTCAGCTGCTCCAGCCTCTTTTTTACCAGCTTACTTTTCATCGGTTCAAAACTCATGATTTCTTTGCTGTTCTGTTTTACGGATACCCGAAACGGCTGGTTTAGCTTTGCTGTCAAATGATAGATAGCCACTAGCTCAGCGAGGTCTTCAAACCATGCAGCTGTACTGTAAAGTGACGCGAAGGGTGTTTTTTGAAGCTCTTTGTAAATTTTAGGTGCATCAGAAACCGGCACCTGCTTTCCGCTTAGGAGCGTGTGGTTGCCAGCAAAGGGCTAATGAACGCTTTCTCGGGCACATTCGCGGCATGCCAGATACCCCGGGTAAATGCTGTAGGTGCCGCAACTGTATCACTTTCGAAGGAGTGAGGTGTAAGAGCCAGCACCGCATCCACTACATGCGTTGCCTCGTGAAGCAATACGTACACCATAGCGTCCAGCTCGCCGGCTTCTATCGTTACCTTCAGTCCGCTGTCTTCAGGAAATGTGTAGTACGAATTCTCCTTCCATGTGGCCCATTGGGAAACAGTTTCATTAATAATCTCTGCACGAAAAGTGATGTTGAATTTTTGGCTTGAATCGGCTGTTTCAACCGGGGATGTAAGTGCCGTATTGGGCATATTATCCATGAAGCTTATACTGTGCAGATGTTGCTTCAGAATTTTACTATGCAGCGGCGACAGCATACTAAAAGCCTTTGCGACCTTGTCTTTTTCTTTTGCTGTCAGTACATGATCCACAGGCTGCATCCCTGCTTCACGAAATTTGTTGAAAACTTCGTCCGGTGCCGGTTGTATTCGTTCTGCCAATGCTGACAAGGACCGGCTTTCTGGACTTTGCGCGCGAAGAGCCATCGGGATAATAAGAGAAAAAAATAAGTAAGTAAAGAATCTGCTTATCATATTGAATTTGTTTTGGAGCAAAAGAGACTGAATTTACAAAAAAGACTGAATTTAATTTATGGCAAGAAATTTTGCCCGGAATGCTGATGGCGTTTCACCTGATTTCTGCACAAATAGCCTGCTGAAGTATGCTGGATCTTCATATCCCAGTTCATAGCCAACCTCTTTTGCCGTCAGATTGGTATGTACCAGCAGCCGTTTTGCTTCTAACAGAATTCTGTTCTTTATCACATCATTTGGCTGTGGCAGATTGAGCCTTTTAAATTTATGGCTAATCGTTTTTGGAGCCATAAACAGCAGTTCGGCATAGTCGGCAACATGGTGCTTTTCCTTATAATGTTCGTCAACCAACAAGGTAAACTTCCTGAAAAACTCCAGGTCGCTGTTCTGTTCAGTAAGTTCTTTATCGAGATTTTGCTTTTTCCACAACCGTGCGGATTTGATGAACAATTGTTTGAGATAGGTACGAAGCATCTCTTCCAGCGAGGTATCGTTCAATCCGAACTCATCCGTAATCTGTCCGAAAATATAGCTAAAGAAAGGAATTTCGCCATTATCCAATTCCACCATCGGCATATTGTAGATGTTACTGAACAGCAATCCGTTACAGGCTACTTCCTCATCGTGTATCTGGATACAATAAAAGTTGCGGTTGTAAAAGATGAAGTGTCCTTCTTCCTTTCCGAGCTTCTTTATATGCAGATGCTGATTGGGGCTTACAAAGAACAGGGAGGGCTGTTTTACGGAATATTCAGCAAGATCAACCTGTAACTCAGTTCCCTTTGAAAGAAGCAGTACTTTTATGTATTGTTTATAACCCGCGCTATTAATGGAGTCAACATTTTCTTCATGCAACGATATAAGTCCTATGGTTTTTAGGTCGTTTCGAAATACTTTTTCACTTGCCATATTGGTAAACTAATGGGGTTAAAAATACTAATCTCAGTTTAAATAGAAACAGGAGAACATAATATTCTTGCTCTCCTGTTTTGCAATTCATCATGATTTTGCAAATTTCTCCAGCTCGGTATTGAATTTTTCCATTTCTTCGACGAACAAAGCATGACCGCTGTTTTCAAAGCGGATAAGCGTTGCATTTTTTATGCCTTTCTGTAATTGTTCGGCCCAAACAAGCGGACAGTTTTTATCATACACTCCCTGAAAGATGGTCACAGGAATATTGATTTTTGAAAGCTGGGGGCGTAGGTCCAAATCGCGGAGTGCGGTGATCGATTCTGTCATGGCATAAGGAGAGGCCTGTAAGTTGATATTCTCCAACCATTTTTCTACGTTTTTAGAGATATTGCCCTCTTTCGCCACGAAGCCTGCACCGAAACTTGCGATCAGATCCTGTCTTTGTGTTTTGGTTGCGTTTATCAATCCTTGTACAGCTGCATCCGGCAATCCGTCAGGAAAACCTTCCCTTTGTTTCCACGATGGTGCTGCCGCTCCAAACAGCGCTAGCTTGCTTATATGGGCGGAGTTATATTTTGTTACATAATGCAGTACTATTGCGCCACCGAGCGAAAATCCTCCAAGCGTAGCATTTTGTATGTCCAGTTTTTCCAGAGCCACTTTTATATCATCGGAAAAAACATCAAAGTCATACTTTCCGTAAGGTTTATCTGATTTTCCAAAACCACGAAGTGTAATTCCAATCACTCTGAATCCTCTGCGGGATAGATATTGGTATTGGTATTCGTACATTTCATCGCTCAATGGCCAACCGTGAATCAATACAATAGGCTTACCTTCGCCAAGGTCGGTTACATGGAGCTTTACTCCCTTTTCTACTTCGATGTATTCTGCTCTTCCGGCAGAAGCTGGTACTCTTTTCCCTTGAGCAAAAATAGAAGTGCTCAATAAAGTCATCACTAAGCTGATTATTGTAATAATTGTTTTCATTTTTTTAATGTTTAAATTGTTTCAAAGTTATGATACAAAGGTATAATCAGCTTGGTTTGAATGGAATGGATAATGGTGGATATGTATTGTACTTTTTTCCCTAATAAAGAATTTGAGGATAATAACCTCGAATCAAAAGTAATGTTGAAATTTGAAGTTTTTACCAAGGCCGATCTCGTGAAACATCTATATATTAAGGTCATGTCGGGCGATCTAGCTTTTTTAGATCATTGTATTTCGATTCGGCGATAATGATAACTTTGAAAATGGTCGCATACTGCAGGAGACCAGATGAAGTAAAGTATGTAATGAAAGGGCTGGTTTAAGTATGGGAATGGTTAAAGAAAACAAGTGTGCCGAAGATTATCAAAGAATTTTAGGGAAACGCTATGCTGATTTTGATCTCATCAATCCATCGTGTAGGGATGAGTTAATCGATAAAATTGTATCGGAGTATCAGCCGTTTGTTTACAAAAAACAACTATAAATAAGCGCAAATAAAAATTTTAGTTCAGCAAAGTGTGTTAGATCATTGGTATGAGATGGAAAAATAAGCCGATAAATTTAAATTTGTAACTATGATGCATAAAAAAGAACTTATTTCAATGATTAAAATTCAGTTGAAAAGCTTTATAGATTCCAAAAGACCAAAAGATGCAGAAGTACGCAAAAAATTGGATTTTGGTTATTCGTGGGATGGGAAAACGGCTTTACTGTTTGAAATTAGACCACAATGGAATGACCCAACGAATATTGTAGAATTACCGTTTGCAAAGCTTCGCTTTGTGAAAGCAGCTAAAATTTGGAAACTCTATTGGATGCGAGGATCGGGCAAATGGGAGGCTTATGAACCGAAACCCGAGTGTACTAATCTGCAATTATTGTTGGATGAAATCGATCATGATGGATATGGATGTTTTTTCGGATGATATCCGGTCATCGAGGAATCGGCAGATTATATGGTCGCTAAAGTGACGTTGAAATTTGAAAACTTCACCAAGACTGATCTCGTTACCTTGGAGCGTGTGGGTAATGACTGGAAAGTATCCAAATCAATTAATTCGTATAAATAGAATTTAACAACTAGTGGTTTGTCAGCTCAGGCAGGCTACAGACCACTAGTGAATCATATGTTTAAGTTTAGTTTAGAAGCCAGGTCTTGAGACCTGGCTTTTTTGAGTCATTACTCCCCGTAGCTTTAATATCCCTATTAAAGCTTTCTTGATTTTTTGATCTCTTTTGCTATTTCCATTGCTTTCTTCATGTCAGGAATACCATAACCATAAGGGATAACCGGAGTATTGATTCGATCTCCTGATTTGCGTATTACATCCATTAGCTCTTTATTGCTCAATTGCGGATAAGCTTGCCATAAACAGGCGGCTAAGCCACAAAGTATAGGACTCGAATAGGAGGTTCCGCTACGTGTTTCACCGACGCCTGATTCCCCGATTACCCATGCTCCTCCACCTAGGGCCATAACATCCGGTTTCATTCTGCCATCTACTGTCACTCCCCAAGATGTAAAATATGCTACCCTACGATTATCATATACCGCACCTACTGTAAGTACATGAGGAGAGTCGGCCGGACTCCCTACCCAGCTTCTGTCATTGCCCGCACAATTGACAATTAAGATACCTTTACTGGCTGCTATGTTAGCAGCCCTTGTGGCAAATGTGGTCTTTCCATCCATCTCTTCAAATTTATAAGCAGGATTGTAGAAACTTTCTGGACCATAATAAAGTGACGAATTAATAATATCTACACCAACACTGTCCGCAAATTCAGCAGCGCTGGCCCAGTAGTCCTCTTCAACATGCTGTTCAGATGATTGATCTTCAGAGCGCAGCAGCCAGTAATTTGCCTCCGGTGCGGTACCCACATATGTTCCAGGTTGGTTGACAGCCATACAGGAACTTACCCAAACTCCGTGCATATCGACCGCATATGGATCATCGTTTTCATAGACAAAAGATTTAGCACCTTTGATATTCACATTTTTAAAAGCTGGGTTATTTTTAAGATTCAAAAAACCGGCATCGATGACAGCAATATCGATACCTGCTCCTTTAAAACCATTCTCGTGAAGCACCTGTCCATTATTTATGCTTATATTGGAGGCAGCTCCGCCATAGTCCAATTTATTATTAGTGGTATTGTTGGATACCCTTTGCGGGATATCTTTATACTTTCCTTTCTCGGTCAAGTTTTCCCTAGGCCCTTCCCATACTTTTTCTGCGGAGTGCACAAAGGGGAGATTTTTATAGTTGTCAATAAGGAAATAATCTACACAATGTACCGTGACGGTATTTAGCCATTTACTTTTGGAGACAATTTTACATCCTATCTTTTCAATTTGATTTAAATAGTCCTCCGAAATCGGAAGATCGGAATTGTCGATTGCGATGTTTCGTTTCTGCCGCCGCTGGATAGCCTTCTCTGATAAGAATGTTTCAGGATTATTCAACGTATGAGAAGATGTCCCTTTGTCCTTTAGTACTAACCTAAACTTGTAGTCATTGGCATCTGTTACAATGATTTTTACTTTTGCTGTTGCCTTGCCATTCGCGAGGGTTGCTATTGCATATGTTTCGCCAGCTCCTTCAGGCCATACTGAAGCTTCTTTTGTTTCTGGATTTTGTGTTAAACTTGCAATTCTTGTGTTCTCGACTGTCCAGTTTATTTCATCTGAGTCACCTACCGGCAGATTCTGTATTTCAGTTGACAGCCTGGCCCCTAAAAATTGTATTTCACGTTTTAAGTAAACTTCATCTGGTTTAATGACAATTCTTACAGGTTCTGGAATGATAGTCTCTTCATTTTTTTTGCATGAATTAAATAAAAAGCACAGTAAAAGTAAGTACGAGGAGATTTTGAATGAATGAAGCATTTATATGTTATAATTCAATTGATTTTTGTGGTATATATAGACTTATTTGTGTTACCAAATAAGTTTTTGTATTTGTAGTGAAATCGAGTGCAAATTAAATAAATATTGACTATTAATTCTCTTTATTTATTATTTAATTTTAGTTTTTGTGTCGATTGCCCTTATATTTCTTTAATTGTGAATATAATTCTCCGTAATCAGTAATTCGTAAACATTCACCTCCCCATTCCCGCCATTCACCGAGTTTTCCCGATCGTTAGTCTAAAGCCCGTAGGCTAAGGGCCTATTGTGTTGTAGTTTTGAGTCAACAAATAAGAATAGATAAATAAACTAACACAATAAAATAAAGACATTATGAGAACACTAGTAAAAACATTCGCAGCAGCAGCCTTAATCGCAGTATCAACTTTCGCTATGGCAGCTGAAGGACCAGGTTCGAAATCAGAGAAAGCAAACGTTAACCTTTCTACCGCAGATTTCGCTTTAGAGCACTATGTAGCGGTAACTACTGAGGGAGAATCAGCAGGCCTAGAGCAACTATTTGCAGAAGATTTTAATCAAAAGATCCAAGCTACTAATGTACAGTCTAATAGCCGTAGCGAAGTGGTTAAATCCCTGAAAAAACAAAAAGACGAAAAGCTAAACTGTACAGTAAGCACAGCTATCATCGAGGAATCGGCAGACTATATGGTTGCTAAAGTAACGTTGAAATTTGAAAACTTCACCAAAACAGATTTAGTTACCTTGGAGCGTGTGGGGAATGACTGGAAAGTATCCAAATCGATCAATTCGTATAAATAGTATTTAATAACTAGTTGTCTGCTCGGTAGCAGACAACTAGTGAATCATATGTTTAAGTTTAGTTTAAAGGCCAGGTCGCGAGATCTGGCTTTTTTCTTTTGCTCAAGTATAAGGCAGACTTTTTGATTAACTTTAAGTATTCATGAGTGATGATGAGTTTTCTTTATGAAGTGAGTATTGCCACAAGGATATATTAATTATGACCGAAAAGTATTATTATAAACTTTATTTACAAATTGTTTTAAAAGGAGCCGATTACGTTTTTGGCTATTTAAATGTCTCTCATATTCCTTATGAAAAATTTTATGAACTTTTTCAGGATCAAGTGACTACTGAAACCTTCTTGTTTAAAGATGTCAGTTATTTTATAGACGAAGAGCTCTACCAGAAGAATAAGGTTTTTCTGGATAAGGAAGTTTCTTTCACATTTGATTTTGATTTATTTGAATATAGTATCGGTCTTACAGGAGATCCATTTAGTCGTTATATAAAAGATTATTACGAAGAGCTGCCACCCGCAATAAAACGGAAATAAAAATGTAGCTGTATTTATAAGAAGAAGAAAATATGCTAAGATGCGAGTACATAAAGATAATGGAATAGATTGGTTGGGCATGATTCCTGAGCATTCGTAAATTCAGATATATGACTAAAATAATCATTCCTCTTATTCTAATCTTTCTATTAATTGGTTGTAAATCGATTACCGATTCGGTAGATTATTTTGGGCAAACCTACCCTGATTCTATCCCTATTGTTTTTGCCCCAGGTACCATTTCAGTAAAAGGCCGACTGGAACATGGTATTTCATTTACACCTAATGGCGGGGAATTAGCATTTGGAATACTCGATAAAGAAGATTTCAGTGGAGCGATATTTCATGCTAAAAAAATCAACAAAAAGTGGACTAAACCTGTAGCTTTTGAACCATTAAGAAATAAGTGTGTCTATTTACCCTATTTTTCACCTAATGGTACATCCTTACTTTTTAGTCAAAGTAATGCTGGAAAGGACAACGCCTCCACAGATATTTGGATACTTGAGAAAGTTAAAGGTGAGTGGGGGATTCCAAATATGATACAAGCTCCAATAAATTCGGCAAGTAGGGAAGCAAACGCCTGCATGACTTATGACGGTACAATCTATTTTTCATCCAACAGAAATTGCGAGGGAAAGGAAAATTGCCACAACGCTGATTTATTCTATTCAAAGCTCGTGGGTAATGCGCATCCAAGCGCAGATATCATACCGGAATTTGCCTCCCCAAATGATGAGGAAAGTGTATTTATTTCTCCAAAAGAGGATTACATAATTTTTTGTAGATATACAAACGATGAAAGTAAAGTTGATCTATATATCAGTTACCGCGATATACACAATAATTGGATTGTGCCGCAAATTGTTCATTCAACAATAAATTCAAAAGATTGGGACAGAAGACCATTTGTAACTATTGATAATAAGTTCCTGTTTTTTACTCGATTGCAAATTGGAGAAAGCGGAGTAACCGAATCTGATATATATTGGGTTAATACTTCAAAACTGTTTAAGCCTTTTGTCTATAATTCTCTTTCTGATACAACAGTTCAAATAGGAAAGAAATTCGAGATATCCGTCCCAAAAAATTATTTTAAAGATATAGATGATGAACGGTTGGTTTACAGTATTAACCAAGACCAATTTAATTGGCTGCATTTTGATAGAGAACAAATGAAATTATCTGGGCTGCCAACTGTCGAGGGGGATTTTGAACTCACTTTTTCAGCAAGAGACCGATATTCAAATATGGCAGACGATAAGATTAACATAACCGTAAAAAAGTAAATACTGCTATAAGACTTTTCACCTCCCCATTCCCGCCACTCACCGAGTTTTCCCGATCGTTAGTCTAAAGCCCGTAGGCTAAGGGCCTATTGTGTTGTAGTTTTGAGTCAACAAATAAGAACAACAGAACTAACACTATAAAAAAAAGACATTATGAGAACACTAGTAAAAACATTCGCAGCAGCAGCCTTAATCGCAGTATCAACTTTCGCTATGGCAGCTGAAGGACCTGGAGCAAAATCGTCAAAAGCAAACGTTAACCTTTCTACCGCAGACTTCGCTTTAGAGCACTATGTAGCGGTAACTACTGAGGGAGAATCAGCAGATGTAGAGCAGTTATTTGCAGCTGATTTTAATCAAAAGATCCAAGCTACCAATGCGCAGTCTAACAGCCATAGCGAAGTGGTTAAATCCTTGAAAAAACAAAAAGGCGAAAAGCTAAACTGTACAGTAAGCACAGCTATCATCGAGGAGTCGGCAGACTATATGGTCGCTAAAGTGACTTTGAAATTTGAGAACTTCACCAAGACTGATTTAGTTACTTTGGAGCGTGTGGGCAATGACTGGAAAGTATCCAAATCGATCAATTCGTATAAGTAGTATCCAGTAACTGGTGGCTTGCCAATAATAAAAGACAAACCACTAGTGAATCATATGTTTATTAAGGCCAGGTCGAGAGATGTGGCTTTTTTACGTCAAAAGGGCCTGATTCTCATCAGACCCTTTCTCTTAGCGTTTACATGTACAGTAATTTTTATGTTTCCTATCGTTTCCTCTTTTTTGTTTCGTCATCCAACGCTTTTAAAGACAATTGGATTTTCACTGTACGACGCCAATTTTTATGTTGAACCTTTCTTTTGAAAGGCAGCTAATAGCCGCTTTGTATAGTAAGAACAGCTGTCGATTTAAAATAGTTTTAAAAATAAATGTTTCGATTTTTTAAATTGACATTTTTGAAATAAGCTCTTACTTGTTAGACATTATTATCGAATTTCTAATCCAAATATCTCTTCGCTATTTTTTCTATTAGCAATTTGATATCATCATAGCGGGCGATGCTCAAAAGCCAATCTTCAGGTATACTTTCCAGCCCATAGTACAAACCAGCTAATCCGCCCGCAATCGCAGCCCCGGTGTCTGTATCTTCACCAAGGCTTACAATAGATAATACAGTGTCTTTATAGTTGTCTTTTTCCATAAAAACCCATAGGCTTGATTCTAGACTATCGATCACATAACCGCTGGACCTTAATTGATTATGTGTCTTAGATCGGATGTCATGCAAAATGGTGCTATTAAAATGAGTTATTTCCGACTCAGGGAAATTGATGTCCGTCCAGAACTTTGAAACTTGATTCCGCATTTCAGCATAAGCCTGCTCTTTGGCCAAACCTAGCAAAATGAGTTCGGCTAATTTAAGATAGATAAAACATGCCATTGCAGCGCGTATGTGCTTATGCGTTAGGGCGGAAATTTCCCAAATTTTCTCGAATTGTTCCGACGGGCTAAGTCCTTTGATCTCAAATAAAAGGGGTAATATTCTCATTAACGAACCATTGCCGTTGTCTTGTTCTCTCGCCCGATATTTTAGCAAATGTAGCTCTCCGATTTGCCCGGATCCGATAATATCTTTAAGCTCACCGATCGATTTAGCCGTGGTGATGCCGATATCAAAGACTTCTCCTCTTGCTGTCCACAGCTTACCTTCCTTCCAAGCTATAAATTTTTTGGAGATATCTACCAAATCATATCCACCTAACAGCGAGTCTGCAAGACACAAGGTTAAAGATGTATCATCTGACCAGGTACCCATAGGTTGATTATGGCTGCCAAATCCGATCATTTCGGTAGCTGGATTTTTTAGCATTTCTTCTTTCGACCTGAATTCAAATGGTACACCAAATGCATCACCAACCGCAATGCCAAACAATGCTCCATACATTTTATTTTTCGCTTGATTAGCAGCTGTATTAGACTGTATATTCATAAATAATTTGATCGTTGATTCATATCAATATAATAAAAAATATTCACCTCCCTATTTCCTCCATTCACCGAGTTTTCCCGATCGTTAGTCTAAAGCCCGTAGGCTAGGGGTCTATTGTGTTGTAGTTTTGAGTCAACAATTAAGAACTAAAAACTAACACAATAAAAAAAGACATTATGAAAACGCTAGTAAAAACATTCGCAGCAGCAGCCTTAATCGCCGTATCAACATTTGCTATGGCAGCTGAAGGACCTGGCGCAAAAGCAACAAAAACAAACGTTAACCTTTCTACAGCAGACTTAGCACTCGATCACTATGTTGCGGTAACCACAGAGGGTGAATCAGCAGGAGTAGAGCAATTGTTCGCCGAAGATTTAAATCAAAAAATCCAATCTTCGAATGCACAGTCTTACAACCGTAGCGAAGTTGTTAAATCCTTGAAAAAGCAAAAAGGAGAGAAGCTAAACTGTACAGTAAGCACCGACATCTTAGAAGAATCAGCTGATTATATGGTAGCGAAAGTGACTCTAAAGTTTGAAAACTTCACCAAAACAGATTTAGTTACCTTGGAGCATGTGGGGAATGACTGGAAAGTATCCAAATCGATCAATTCGTATAAATAGAATTTTACAACTGGTGGTTTGCCAGTAATAAAAGACAAACCACTAGGGAATCATATGTTTATTTAAGGCCGCGCCGTAAGTCGCGGCTTTTTTTGCGTTTGGAAATTTGGAATTAAATAACGGTTATTGTTTTTGCATAATTCCATATTTCTTGTTTTGATCGCTTTTGGCGTTTGCCCCTGCGTAGCTATCTAAAATCCGCGTGGTGGCCGCCTTTAGGGAACGTCCGAATTCTGTGGGATGATAACCCGGTCCAGTAAAAAATTCCACCTCATGATTGATTTTTGAATACCATACTCTTCCTACATCCTTTGGACCTAGGGTATCTGGTCTCGTTATTTTTACAAATCCCTCGAGTTTGTTTTTATCTAAGCCTATCACTTGATATGGCTGTGTCTTACTCTGACAATCTACCTCAATATATTTTTCTCCATTCCAGCACATGCAATCGTTTAGAGGAGGATCAAAGATGATAATTGCTAATGCAGCACAAGTAAGTACACCTGCTCCACACAATAAAAGCTTTTGTTTTTTCTTTTTTAATAGGAAAATATTACCAGGAGTTTTTATTTGATCTTTCTGTCTGTCATTTTCATATTTTTTATCCACTGCGTCAGTTGGATTTATTGGGGACTTTTCAGTGTTTATAATATTTGAATCAGCAGATGTAGAGGGACCATCTTTTGTGCCATTAGTTGTTTCTGTACAAGATTTATTGATATTATTATCTTCGCTCAACTGAGCGCTGTTTTCTCCATATACAGCGCTCGATCCCTTAGTAATCGTATTACTGTTTTTGTTATCGTTCTCCTTTATTGGAAACTGATTGTCTTTTGGTTGGTTATATCTTTCTTCAAAAGAGTCTCTGCTATTTGTAATCTCAGGAGGTTCTACTGAAGGTTGATGGAGTTCGTTGTCTTGAGCAGCAATATCTATATTGACGGTTGCTTCATTTGGAGAGAAATTTTCTTCAGACGTCGTTATTTCAGGTTCGGTTGAACTTTCTTTCCAGTCCTCACTACAGTAAGGCCGGGGTTGGAAATCTATCAAAATAGCAAGTAGTTTTACGACATTTTCCTGTGCTCTATATGTGGTGCTGCCAATTATAAAGTTTCTTAAATTCCTCAGTTTATCTAAGTCGAAAGTATTAACTATACTCTCCAAATCCTTATCTGAATTCTGAGGATTGAAAAAACGATGGAAGACAATGAGATCTTCTCTTGCTAGCCCTTTTACTAAAATTTGATAGCTCCAATCTCTCAAATCTTTGGTTGATGGTCGTTCACGGCTAACAAACACAAGTTTGTTATTCAACTTTAAAACTAAATAGGCATTCCTTACTGCCTTCTGAAATTTCTCAAACATTTGAACAAAATTAAAATAACCCCACCATCGGAAAATACGGAAAACCGTAAGCAATAAATATTACTTCCTTTTTGGAAATTTTGGAAAACGATTCGATCTAGACTGGAAATTTTTGAAACATTGGAAACATCGGAAATCTATGATAAAAAGGCTGTTAACGGCTATAACTTTGTTCTCGAAGTCAGATGATAAATCGATTAAAATATAAACTAAGATACTAATCTGATTTCACAATGAGAAGATCTCGCGGTAGTCATTAGCCGGTTTGGGAAGCAGCTTCTGCCTCCCGCGATTGACACTCTTACTTCCCAAAAAATTCAGAAGGCCTTCTGAAAACATTTGTAGCAATCCCGTGCATGGTGCACGGGGCCTACCAGGTTTTTGACTTTTAAATTTTTTGAGTTATGTGGAGTTTAATATTATATTTTTTATTTGGAATCGGCCAACCGTCTAATGCACAACAAAACACTGGAACACCAACAGTGCAAACGGCAGACACACCACCACCAAATCCTGGTGATGATGGAGATGGGGGAGATAAAGGAAACCCACCACCGAAAGGTTAATTTTTAATATTAGAAAAAGAGAGTTGATGTAAATCACTCTCTTTTTTTTTTGTTGTTGATTTAGATAAGTTTTTTGGATAAATTAGAAAAAACTTAGCCGTGCGAAAACTCATTTTATTCCTATTTTTCATCTTAGGTATATTCTCCTGTTCTGAAAAGAAACAAGGCAAGGTAAAAGGGGAGAGTCGAAATTACTACCTAAAAGCGCTGTCATTCTATAACCTAGGGGTGTATGATAGTTCGTTCGTTTACCTTGAATTGGCAAAAGAACAAGCATTTAAAGAAGATGATAATTTGACGGTTGTAAGAAGTTTAATTCTTATTGGAATCAATGAGTATGATCAAGGTGATTTTTTTGGAGCACAAGAAACATCTCTAAAATCAATCGAATTTCTAGAGAAGAGTAATTTAAAACAAGACACATTGTTGTCCTTTGCTTATAATACTATTGCTAATTCGACCGACGAATTGAAACAATATAATAAAGCTATCCCTTATTATCATCAGGCTATAAAATATTCCACTAATCCCGAAAATACACTAATTTATATAAATAATCTTGCCGTCTGCCTAAGAAATGCAAAACGTTATGCCGAATCAATTAAGCTTTCCGAAGAAATCTTGTCAAAAGTCCCGAGTGGAACAACGGACTACGCCAAGTTTTTAAATAATTTAGCCAAAACAAAATGGATTGCAGACAACAGCTATAATCCCGTACCGGACTATCATAAAGCTTTAGCGATAAGGACTAGTCAAAAAGATCGTTGGGGTCAGAATTCAAGTTATGCGAGTTTAGCTAAATATTATGACCATAAAAACTCAGATTCATCTATTTATTATCTACATAAGCAATATGAAATAGCGAATGTAATAAATAGCGCGGATGATCAGTTGAATGCATTAAGAGGCCTAATTCAAACTAGTTCCTTCAATTCTCAACGGTATCTATCAACCTATTTGGCGCTCAACGACAGCATCCAGCAGGCCCGCGCCGCTGCCAAAAACCAATTCGCCCTTATCCGCTATGAAGTCGAAAAAAACAAGGCCGATAACCTGCGGCTAGAAAAAGAAAATTCCGAAAAGCAAAACCGTCTTGTCAGACAACGAGCCATTACTGGAGCAAGTATCTTTTTACTGCTGTTGGCTGTTGGTGGGGGAACCCTCTGGTACAAACGACGCAAGCAGCGTCTTGAACTCGAAGCCGAGAACAAGGTTAAAGAAACGCAACTTCATCTTTCGAAGAAGGTACATGATGTTGTAGCAAACGATATTTATCATGTGATGACGGAAGTTGAATATCGAGATGATCTGGATCGTGAAGTGCTGCTTGATAAATTAGAAATTATTTACAACCAATCGAGGGATATCTCACATAACGTTGAGCAACGGCCTACCGTTGAAGTTCCATATAATGAGCAAATTTCTACATTACTTAAGCCCTATGGCTCGAACAGTCGTCGTATATCGATCGTTGGAATTGATGCTGAGCAATGGTCCGATGTCAGTAAGCGTATTAAAGAAGAAATAAAACATGTACTACAAGAGTTTATGGTCAATATGAAAAAGCATAGTGGGGCCGAGCGGGTCGTCGTGCGCATTGAAAAATCTGACCAACAGCTTAAAATTTTTTATAAAGATAATGGTGTTGGCCTACCAGCAGAAAGACCTCAGGGAAAAGGTATGGCGAATACGGTTTCCCGTATTGAAAGTCTAGGTGGCGGAATTATCTTTGTCAGTGAACCGGGAGAAGGGCTCAGCATTACTGTCAATATCCCATTAATATAAAGATGATTGTTGTATGTTTAAAAAAGTACTTATTGCCGAAGACCACGATACAGAAAATTTTGCAGTACAAGTAACACTGCGTGACTTGGGAGTAGTTGATCCCGAATATGTTTATTATTGTGATCATGCCCTCGCTTGGATCAAGAATGCTATCCGTGCCGGAGAACCATATGACCTACTTATTACCGATATTAATTTTAAGGATGATGGTTCTGATCAGGAGATTCAGGATGGACTTTCGCTGATTAAAGCAGTTAAATCTATTCAGCCGGATATTAAAGTTGTTGTAATGACCGTGCAAGAGATCACGACAATAGTCCATGAAATGTTCAAGGAAAAACAAATTGATGGTTATGTTTTGAAGGCACGCCGCGGAAGAGAGCATCTAAAAGAAGCCCTCCAGATGGTGTATCAAGGTAGAACATATCAATCTGCAGATAATAAGAAGGCTGTCCAAGATCTAAATGCATTTGAATTCTCCCAGCTTGACTTACAGATTGTTAATTTATTATATCAAGGTATTCCACAATATCAGATGCCTGAAATACTCAAACAGTTAGGTGCTAAAGCTTCCAGCCTGAGCACAATCGAGAAGCGCCTTAATCTGATGAAAGAATCTTATGGTTTTACCAACAATGCCCAGCTAATTGCACACTGTAGAGATGCTGAGCTGATATAACTTTTTCCATTACGGTTTTCCGTAAAGAATCTTGAGGGTATCGTGCTACTTTTGTGAAAGCAAGGTAAATAACGAGGTTGGTTTACTTGCCGAAAATACGATATCTGATGCATTCAGGATATTTAGTGCCATATTTTAACCAATAAGATGATGAGAAAGGGCTATCCACCGATAGCCCTTATTTGTTTTTATGATCATTTGTAACAGCCGACTTATGAGAGATCCAGCTAAATGCGCGATCATTTAATCAGCCTGATTTGAAAAGGTATTGATTGAGTTTAGCGCATAGTAAGCGATTCCATTATCCGGATATTTTTCCAAGATCTCTTCGTAGAGCGCCTTTGCTTTTTCGGCTTGCCCAGTCTGCGAATAACAGAATGCAATATTACAGAGCGCCATTTCCCGATAGCTCATTTTTGAAGCGCTAAACATGGTAACTGCCCGATATTTATCTAACCATTCCTTTTTTGTAAAAAAAATCGACACTCTGTTTAAAATATTCAATCGCACCTTTAAAGTCATTCTGTTTGACTGCTTTCATTCCCTTTTTGTGACTTTTTGGAATGAGCTGTTGCAATGCTGTTACTAAAATGAAAAAAAGAACTGAGGCGACTATCATGCCCTCAAGTTGGAATAAGAATAAGGAAGCTACCACCAGGACCATCCAGAAGGCAATCAGTATTAAAACAGCTGGCCAGGACACTGACCTTACAATAGGAACATTTGCACTCATAGATTAATAAATTGCTGGTTGTTATTTTCTAAAGGTATCAAAATTTCTTAAAAAAATCCTCTTTCAGTATGTCGATTACGTTAAGTTTTAAAGCGGTATTTATCGTATTGCTGCTTATCTCTAGAATATAAGGTAATTGTTTTATCTAAAGTACTTCTGTTGACAAAACTATAAGACAAAATGATGGTAAAAATAGCTTGTAACATACTGAAATGTAGTTTACTATTTTTACGTAAAATCATATTTTGAATTTCATGTTAAGATTCTGATTTAATTTTTATGAGCTACGGTTTCCCGTAAAAAAGACTGCCTTAATCAAGCTAGTTTTGTTTTAAGCGAGTTAGCAATGTTTTAATCAAATGCTTAACTGCTGGAGTTAACGATACATTTATTAGCAGATTAATATGGCTATTAACCTACAAAAAGGACAACGTATTGAAGTTGGACTTACAAAAATTACCATAGGATTGGGCTGGGATCCTAATGAAGGAACAGGGAATGATTTTGACTTAGATGCATCCGCATTTATGATTGATCAATTCAAACAGATACCAGCTGAACCTTTCTTTATTTTTTATGGAAATACAGATTCTCCAGATGGCGCACTTCATCATACAGGTGATGATCCAACCGGTGGAAATAGTGCCGATGGAGATGATGAAAGTATTCAAGTTGATTTATCAAAAGTAGATTCACGAATTACAGAAATATCCTTTGTGGTTACCATCCATGATGCGATTGCCCGCAGGCAAAATTATGGACAGGTAAGAAATTCCTACATACGAATCGTAGATGATAGCAATGGACAAGAAGTTGCGAAATACGAATTAGGAGAAGATTTTTCTCTTGAAACTGCCGTTGAGTTCGGGCGTCTTTATCGTCGCAATGATAGCTGGAAATTTGAAGCTTCTGGTATGGGCTATAAAGAAGATCTAGCCTTCTTCCTGTCAAAATATTATAAAGGACAAATTATAAAATAATATAAATTATGGCTATTAACCTAGAGAAAATCACCCTTGAAAAGAAAGGTGACTCGCATTTTATTGACTTATCAAAAAAAGGTAATCCAATTACACAGGAGATCAATATCAATTTGAATTGGTCAAAAGGAACAAAAAAGGGAATATTTGGAAGTTTATTCAGTAAGGATATCGACCTGGATCTGGGATGTTTCTATGAGTTGAATAACGGAGAGAAAACCGTTATCGATGGTCTTCAGTTTTCCGGTGGCAAGGGAGGGACCAAGGATCGTTTGACCCGGCAAGGACGTTATGTGGCTGAACCCTGGATATGGCATACTGGTGATGATAGAGGGGCTAGCTCGGGTTCTGGAGAAAATATCATTGTAAATCCGGCTGGACTAAAAGACCTGAAACGGATGGTTATCTACTGTTTCATTTACGAAGGGGCAGCACGTTGGCAAGAAACAAATGGTGTTGTCACTGTAAAGGTCCCTGGTAATGCGGAAATAGAAGTACAGATGGGAGCACAATCCAGTCACAACAAATTCTGTGCGATTGCTGAAATACTCTTTTCTCAAAATTCAATCACTGTCAGAAAGCTGGTGACTTTCCATACTTCGCATGGAGACTGTGACAAGGCTTACCGATGGGGAATGCAATGGACGGCCGGATCAAAATAGGAAATCATTATGGTTATTGATACGTCATTATTTGAACACTATTCTTTTGATCTATGGCTTACACTCATCAAATCAAATCCTCATTTCAAACAAAAGAGAAATATGTTGCTACGGGATTTCTTTTGCGTCGATAAAAAGATCGGGGATATAGGTAAAGTCGTCCGGCATTACGATATTTTGAGTAATCAGATCAGTGAGATAACAGGAAAACATATAGATCGTGAGTTTATCTACTGTTTGATTTTAAGTGAATTAGGGGTTGATCTCGATACAGATCTCAAAGAGCGTTTGACGGAATTCACGAGGGAAGTCGATATTCTTTTTTGGGAATATAAGCCTGTTCTCCTGAATGATAATCAGAAAAGCGTATTCGAAGCAATAGTTTCCAAGGGGAAGACCCTAAGTCTTTTAAGCAATACTGCATTTCTAGACGGTACCGTGTTACGTCGGGTACTCGAATATTATGAGCTATCGGATTTCTTCTCTTTTCAACTTTATTCAGATGAAATAGGGGTTTCCAAGCCAAATAATACAGCTTTTGAACTTGTTTTCCAAAAAATAAGACAACAGCGAACGATCAAGAAAAAAGATATTGTCCATATAGGTGATAATCAAAAAGCAGATTATAATGGCGCTATCAATTATGGTTTTAACGCAATATTAATCCAATAAATTATGATGTACAGATATAGCTTACATCATGTTGAACATCAGCATGTATGTCCTTTTTCAGAAATGGAATACAGTCGCTTTAAGTTTGGAGAGACGATTTATGCCGAGAAGTTTGCGAAAGAACTGTGCATGGGTTTTTTGGCAAAGCATAAGAATTTGATTCTCGAACAAGAAGAGATTATTTTACTGCCTAGCCCATATAACTCCATTCCGACAGCATCCAATTTTTTATGTTCCTATTTCAAACGGGAGTTAAATAGATTTTTGTTTCAGCATGGCAAGGCCGCATGCAAAGAAAGTAAGATCCATCGCAAACAGACTTATGTGGAGGACTATGGAAATATGGACTCTGAACAACGCTTGAAACTTATTGCCAACGATACCTATCATTTGGATCGGAATTTTATAGCAGATAGGTTCTGTATTTTTTTAGATGATATCAAAATCACTGGAAGCCACGAACTGACAGTTGAAAAAATACTAAAAGATCATAACGTGCAGGGGACTTTTTTCTTTGTCTATTATGCTGAGCTCGTCAACCAGTCTATCCATCCCAATATTGAGAATAAGTACAATTACTTTGATGTCAAATCACCGGGCGACCTTGTACGGATCATTAACAGTAGTAGTTTTCACTTCAATACACGCTTGGTTAAATATTTACTCTTGTTAAATGAAGTAGATTTTTTCCAGGTCGTCAATCAAATCCCGGTAGAAAAAAGCTGTGAATTGTTCGATCTAGCAATTAGCAATAACTACCATACTATAGTGCATTACCAACAGAATATTATAAAACTAAAACAACATAAATCATGGCAATCAATTTACAAAAAGGGCAAAGAGAAAACATCAATGCACCCAAATTTACAATCGGCCTAGGCTGGGACACCAATAGTTCTTCCACAGGAAGCGCCTTTGACTTGGACGCTTCGGTATTTATTCTTGGAGAAGACAAAAAGATCCTTTCGGATCAACATTTTATTTTTTACAACAACCTAAAATCTCCAAATGAGGCAGTAGTTCATACTGGTGACAATCTTACGGGAGATGGGGATGGAGACGACGAGCAAATCATCGTAGATCTAGCGAAGATTGAAGATACAGCGACAGAAATATGCATCGTCATTACCATTCACGATGCAATATCACGAGGTCAGAACTTTGGACAAGTACGCAATTCCTTTATGCGTATTCTCGACACTGTTTCCAATGAGGAACTATTGAAATACGAATTGGAAGAGGATTTCTCCATAGAGACTGCTGTCGAGTTTGGCCGTATTTATAAACGGAATGGTGAGTGGAAATTTGAAGCTGTGGGTATGGGCATGAAAGGTGGGTTGGAAGATTATTTAACGAAATACAATTAAGAAATGGGAATTAATCTTCAAAAAGGGCAACGTATCAACCTTCAAAAGGGTAATGGTACAGTATTGCAAAATGTTTGTGTAGGTGTGAACTGGGGAGCTATTGAAAGGAAAAATTGGCTCGGCGGAACAGAGAAAGAAGCGGTAGATCTAGACGCCAGTTGTATTCTTTTCGATGAAGCTAAAAATAATGTTGATGTTGTGTACTTCGGGAGTTTACGATCTAGAGATGGAGCCATTAGTCACAGTGGCGACGATTTGACGGGAGACATGGATGGCGATGATGGCTTGGATAATGAAATCATTACGGTTGATTTTTCTAAGCTTAATAGTCAAGTAACTCATGTCGCGTTTGTGCTCAACAGTTATCGTGGGCATGATTTCGGGACTATTCCTTTTGCCTCTATCCGGATTTATGAGGGTACACCTTCCCGGGTCAATGAAGTATTTGCGACCTACAATATTGCTAAAGGTGAGGGCTTTTCTGGGCACGTCTCCATGGTATTGGGCGTATTTTATAAACGCAATGGTGAATGGAAATTTAATGCCATTGGAGAGCCAACTAAAGACCGTAAGTTGGAAGAGACTATTAAAACCGTTCAGCAAAAATTTTTATAGCCATGAGAAGACTTCCCGTATATCTATTATTGGATACTTCTGGCTCAATGACCGGAGAACCAATTGAAGCCGTTAAAAACGGTGTACAGATGATGATGCATTCCCTACGTCAAAATCCTCAAGCGATCGAGACCGCTTTTGTCAGTATTATCACCTTTGACTCTGACGCTAGGCAGATTGTACCCTTGACCGATTTGGCTTCCTTCCAGATGGTTGATATTAAAGCCTCTGGTGTGACTTCCTTGGGAGCAGCCTTGGCCTTACTTGCTGATAAACTGGAAACAGAGGTAACCACGACCACACTGGAACAGAAAGGGGACTGGAAGCCACTGATTTTTGTTATGACCGACGGTATCCCAACGGATAATTGGCAGCAAGGGTATAGCAAACTAAAGGCTGTTAATAAAGGGTTGATTGTCGGTTGTGCAGCAGGACAGGGGGCTGATGATGCTATTTTAAGACAAATTACTAATTCTGTAGTACGTCTTGACAGTGCAGATTCAGAAAGCATCTCAAAATTCTTTCAATGGGTAACGGCTTCCATATCCACTACGTCGACCAAAGTTGAGGAATCAGGCAAAGAGGTAACTGGATTGGATCAGCTACCACCACCGCCATCGGAGTTAGTTATAGTAGCTTAGTTATGAACAGACGATTATTAGCCTACTTTCTGCTCGACACCTCAGGATCTATGCGTGGTGAGCCCATACAAGCATTGAATAATGGCTTTAATGGGCTCATTAGTATGCTCCGTACGGATCCACAGGCGATGGATTCCTTGCATATCAGTGTCATTACCTTTGATCGTGAAGTTCATAATCTAGTTCCTTTGACCGACTTGGCAAGCTTTCAGCCAGTAGAAATACATTGCCCCGAAAGCGGCCCAACTCATACAGGAGAGGCACTCGAAATGCTGCTTAAAATGATAGACAATGAACTGGTCAAGGGATCGACCGAACGAAAGGGTGACTGGAAGCCTCTGCTCTTTGTTTTCACCGATGGAAAGCCATCCGATATTCAGAAATATCGGATGTGCATTCCCAAAATCAAAGCAATGGATTTTGGAATTATTGTTGGTTGTGCAGCTGGTCCTAAAGCCGAAGTTTCTTTTTTAAAGGAGCTGACGGATGAAGTTGTCAAATTGGATACCACCGATAGTAATACATTGACAACCTTCTTTCGATGGGTGAGTTCATCAATTGAAATGGGCAGTAAATCCCAAGGTACAGGTGAAACTCTGACACTTCCACCTCCACCGAACGAATTGAATATTATCATTTAAAACTTTGAATTAATCATGAGAAGGTTACCTGTATATTTCTTGATAGATGTATCTGAATCTATGGTCGGCGAACCTATAGAGCAAGTACAAGATGGTATTGGTACCGTCATTCAGACACTCAAAACTGATCCTTTTGCACTCGAAACTGTATGGATATCCATCATTGGCTTTGCCGGTAAAAGCAAGGTCATTACACCCTTACAGGATGTGATCACTTTTTATCCGCCAAAATTGCCCATTGGTAGTGGAACCTCGCTGTCCAGTGGATTGACAGAACTGATGCGCTCCATTGATAACGAGTTAATGCCGACGACCTATGAACGAAAAGGTGATTGGAAACCCATTATATTTTTGTTTACGGACGGTGTACCGACAGATGATACAGAAGAAGCCATCAAAAAGTGGAATACAGTATACCAACGCAAAGCAAATCTAATCGCGATCTCAATAGGAGATAATACCAACTATGGATTACTGGAGCAACTGACCCCACATGTGTTGCGTTTTAATAATAGCGGTGCGCAGTCATACAAAGAGTTTTTTAAATGGGTGACAGCTTCCATCAAAGCGACAAGTGAGCAAGTGACCAATAGTAATACTGATACAATAAATTTAGCGAAAAGCACTCCTGAGGTGATTGAGAAAGTTGATACAGTTAGAATGCATCAGATCGTGGATGATAATTTTGTCGTGGTTAATGCAAAATGTTCAAATACCGATAAGTCATATCTGATCAAATTTAGGCGTGATATGGAAGATTCAGGTATCATGGACTTATCTACCCGAGTTTATCGTGTACAAGGAGCTTATAAAATAGATGAAAACGCCTATCGTGATTATTCTGGACTTGACAATTCTAACTTGAAGGTATCAACCGACGAGCTGTATGGTAATCCCAATTGTCCTTGTTGCGGTAACCAATTTGGTCTCGCCAGCTGCTCCTGTGGTGGAATACATTGTATCAAAGGTGATGGCGAAAATACATGCCCTTGGTGTGGCAATATTGGCTTTTATGGTGCCTCAGGTGGCGGATTTGATATTAATAGAACTTTAGGTTAATCGTGGAAACAATTTTAAAACAACTGCTGGACGAATTTAACGTAGAGCAGAACAAGGTCGTTGATAATACTCTGGCCAAACTGATGCACAATGCGAAGATCAATGCATTAGCAAGGGATATTAATTCATTAAAACAGCAGATAATAGCGATATTTCAAATGTATAGAGAGAAGGAAGAATTTAAAGAAGCGCAACTGGTCATTACTAATGCTAATGCGAAAAAACACTATGCGTATAGTTTTGACCTAGCTCAATTTCCCAATATTCGCATCCAACAGATCAAAAATCTGGATAAAGTTGGTTTAACCTTTGATCCGGAGACTTCAAGTATCTGTGGAGTGCCAAACATGGCACTTACGATGGATTTGCACTTGGTTTTTATTAATACTCTAGAAGAAAATCCAACGGAAGACATTAAGATCATCCCATTTATTGTCAATGCTGATCCTAAGGACCTTTGGCTGAATAAACCTAGCAATCAAAATGATCTATACGCCAAGGCGGACAGTGATAAATATGCTGGAGCCTTTCTCGACAAGCGGATAGTTGTTGCCTCACAAAGAGGACGCTCGCATGCACACGAAGGTTCTTTTCGCGATGATCATTTTTATGTGTCTGCACTGCCTGAAGCTTGGGCCGTCGTGGCCGTTGCGGACGGAGCTGGTTCGGCTAAATTTTCCCGGCAAGGATCTAAAATAGCTACAGAATATCTTGTTAAAACTTTCGATAACGAGGTTCTTCTACACGAATTAAACGATTTATGCTTGGCTTACTATACTACCGCACCCGCTGAAGCAGTTCCGCCTGCACCAAAAGATGATCAACCTGTTTCCGCGGCCACAACAAATATTGTCAATGATCCGATTGAAGAGGTTGTTAAAGCCGAAATGACTACAGAGGAGTGTTTGCTCAAGGTCAAATCTTCGATCATCAATATCCTTTACAAATCTGTTCGCGATGTACATGCAAAGCTAGTGGAGTTTGCCAAACAGGAAGATATTCTATTGAAAGATCTCAACACCACATTGATTTTTGCGCTTGTCAAAAAATTTGATTTTGGCTACGTGGTCCTGACATTTGGTGTCGGTGATTGCCCGATCAATGTTGTTATTGGCGATCTACAGGAAGTGCATTTACTCAATCTGCTCGATATCGGTGAGTTTGGTGGGGGAACCCGTTTTATTACCATGCCAGAGATTTTCAGTCACAGTGATATGCCATTACGATTTGCGATCAATAGATTTGATGATTTTTCAAAATTGATGTTGATGACAGATGGGATCTATGATGCCAAATTTATTACAGAAAACAAACTGGAAGATAAAGAAAGATGGAATACCTTTCTACAAGATCTAGGTGGGCAAAATGAAGACGGTGCAAAGGTAGATTTTCTGACAGATGAACATATTAAGGATCAGTTATTGACCTGGCTTGACTTCTGGAGTAAAGGTAACCACGACGATAGAACACTAGCCATAATCTATTAACAGATGAAGACGATAACTATAAAATCCATTATTGATCCGTCTCGGACTTACAAGTATATAGATGACGGCAGTCCCAAACAAGGTGGTGTTAAGGATGTCTATTTCGCACCCAATAGAAAGTACGTGGTTGCTTTTTTTCGAAACACCCTTGACTTCAATCAGCGGGATCGGATAAAGCGTATTGTCACTTTATATTTAGACAATATTAAGAATGGTAGTGCAGGTGATTATTTCTTGCAGGAAATCTACCGCTGGCCTTATGATGCGGTAGAACAGGATGGCAAGACAGGCGTCATTGTACCTATCTATGATACCAAATTTTTCTTTGCAAAGGGTTATGGTGCCAATTCGATGATAAAAGGAGGGGAGAAAGTTGGAAAGTGGTTTACTGCACCATCCTTTCGTCATCAACAATATCCGCTCGCCTTGGATAAGTCCGAATTAGGCGATTGGCTAAGTTATTTTCAAATTGCTATTAATATTTGTCGGGGCGTCAAGAAAATGCATCAAATGGGGCTTGCCCATTCAGATCTATCCTATAATAATGTGCTTATTGATCCTGTTAGTAAGTCTGCCAATATCATTGATTTGGATGGTTTGGTTGTCCCCGGATTGTACCCTCCTGAGGTGATTGGTACAGCCGATTTTATTGCCCCAGAGGTATTAAAGACCAAACACCTTAAACTTAATGATCCCGATCGGGTACTGCCTAATCAGAAGACAGATCTCCATGCCCTGGCAGTGCTGATTTATATGTATCTGTTGCGACGGCACCCACTGCGGGGTGGTAAGATTTGGGATCTTGATGCCGAAAAAGATGAACTAATGGCGATGGGAGAAAAAGCACTGTTTGTTGAGCATCCTACTGATCGAATGAATGCTGTTAAGACCGATCAGCTGAGAAAATGGGAATCCTTCTGGGGAAATCCTAATAAGCTTTCCTACACCAAAACGGGACCTTATCTGGCCGATCTGTTTAAACGGGCTTTTATCGATGGCCTGCACAACCCTATGTTGCGTCCCATTGCCAACGAGTGGGAGACTGCATTATTGAAAACAGTAGACCTTATTCAGCCGTGCAATAATCCACATTGTGATGAGAAGTGGTACGTATTTGACAATTCTACCAAACCTATCTGTCCATTCTGTGGTACAGCGCACAAAGGAAGCCTTCCCGTCATCGATCTCTATTTTAAATTTAAAGATACTGTATGGAAACCCGAAGGACATCGGCTAATGGTCTATCACAATCAATATCTTTTCAAATGGCATGTATCCCGTAAAGTGATACGGAATGAAAGCCTTACCGCTGAGGATAAGAAACCAGTTGGGTATTTCACCTATTACCAAAATAAATGGATGCTAGTCAACCAAAACCTGCAGGGGATGAAGGATCTGACTGAGCAAAAAGATGTACCAATTAATTCAATGGTTGAATTGACTGACGGCAAAAAGATTCTACTGTCCAATGAGGAGGGTGGAAGGTTATTATTTATCACGCTAACTAATCAATAATTTATAAAAATGGAACAAAGTATTTTACAATTACATCCTGGTCTAATTTGGGGATTTGGGTTGACAGTCATTATCATGCTGTTACTGGATTTGGGTGTTTTCAACAAAAAGAGCCATATTGTTTCTTCCAAAGAAGCGACTATATGGACAGTGGTTTGGATTTCGTTGGCAATGATTTTCTCCGGTGTTGTCTATTATGTATTTAATCAGGATGCTGGAGGGCATGCCACTGCAATAGAAAAGTTTACCCAGTTTCAGGCAGCTTACTGGATTGAAAAGGCTTTGTCAGTAGATAATTTATTTGTGTTTATCTTGGTGTTTTCTTACTTCAAAGTGCCACGGGAATTACATCACAAAGTACTGTTCTGGGGGATTTTGGGTGCGTTACTCTTTCGGGCGATCTTCATCTTTGCAGGCGTAGGCCTAATTAATTTGACATATCTTAATCCGATACTGGATTTCTTTGGTGTGACCGCTCTACCTTGGAATATCAATCTTGTGTTGACAGCCTTTGGTTTGTTTCTAATTTTTGCAGGGATCAAATCTTGGGGAAGTGGAGATGACGATGAAGATGAGGATTTTAGCGAAACAGCAGGTGCGCGATTGGTGAAGAAATTCTGGAAGGTATCTGATAATTATGATCAAGGAAAGTTTTTTACTGTTCAGAACGGGACGAAACTTGCAACCCCGCTTTTGGTTGTTGTTGCCGTAATTGAATTTACAGACGTGTTATTTGCGGTCGACTCTATCCCTGCTATTTTTGCTATTTCGAAGGATCCTTTTATTCTTTACACATCCAACATCTTTGCCATACTTGGACTTCGGTCACTCTATTTTCTACTGTCCAATTTTATCCATATGTTCAGCAAACTTCCTTACGGGCTCTCGGTAATCTTAACGTTCATTGGTGTCAAAATGATCATCTCGCCTTGGTATCATATCCCTTCACCAGTTTCTTTGGGCATTGTAGGGGGAATTCTTATTTTATCTGTTTTGGTATCCATACTATTTCCTGAAAAGGAAGCAGATGAAAAGATCTCGGCATAATGAAAAAGCTAGCCAGAGTCAGAAAAAGATGGCAAATACTGGTTGCCATCTTTTTCATATTACCTTTATTTATTAATTGCGGAAGTGAACAGCCGACTGAGGTCACTCAACAACATTTTATTAGTGCCTCTAGGGAAGGGAAGTCTACTGCTCCACTTCAGGAGGAAATGATCAACCGGTGGCAACAAAAAGAAGTTTATGTTACGAAGGTCATTGATGGAGACACTTTCTGGGTTAATAATGGTAGTGAAAAATTTAAGGTCAGATTTATAGGAATTGATGCACCAGAGACGCGCAATTCCCGAGGAAAATTAAAGGGACCATATGCAAAGGAAGCAAAAGAATATGTACGACAGCTAACCGAAAATAAGTGGGTTAAGCTTGAATTTGATGTTCAGAAAAAGGACAGATATCATCGGTTGCTGGCCTACATCTATTTGCAGGATGGTACTTTTCTGAACGCTGATTTAGTGAAAGGCGGATTTGCAGTTGTAGATACCTATCCTCCCAATGTAAAACATACAGCCCTTTTTGTGAAGCTTCAGCATGAGGCTAGAGAAAGTAAGAAGGGTGTATGGGCTTATTAAAATAAAATGTGTCACTACGGGAAACCGTAAAATAAGATGCGCTGATCCGATTATTTTTGATGTATTATGAAATTGATAAGCCTATTATTTATCATCCTCTTGCGGTTTGATGGTACCACAGCTTCGCTAGTGAAAGAAAGTTCAGATAAGAATACAGTATACGTTTGTGGTAGTGGCAAAGGGAAGCGATATCACCTCAATGAAAACTGTAGAGGATTAAAGTCATGCGGTGCCAAAACCATCAAGACAACACGGGAGCAAGCACAAAAAGAAGGTAAAACCCTTTGCGGTTGGGAAGATTAAAGAAACCACTTATTGCTAACAAAACTATTTTATTATGGATTTTAAAGATGAGATTCGTCAATTTGCCAAGCGCGTTGACCGACTTTTACCACAGATCAAAACAGAGGAAGCCACAAAGACATCCCTAGTGATGCCGTTTTTGAAGATATTGGGATACGATGTGTTTGATCCGTTTGAGGTACAACCAGAGTTTATTGCCGATATCGGTATCAAGAAAGGGGAGAAGGTTGACTATGCGATATTACGTGAAGACAAACCTGTTATCTTAATTGAATGCAAACATTATGCGGACGGGCTTGATCCGCATAATTCGCAATTGTTCCGTTATTTCCATACCACAGAAGCCAAATTTGGTTTGCTGACGAACGGCGTAGAATACCGCTTTTACACCGATCTGGTTACTCCGAATAAGATGGACGAAAAGCCATTTTTTGAGTTCAAGATTATGGATATCAAAGACAATGAAGTATCCGAATTACGCAAATTCCACAAAACAGAATTTGATCTCGAAAGCATTTCCAGCGTTGCGAGCGAATTAAAGTACTTTAACGAGTTGACTATTTTAGCAATGGGCGAGATGCAAAACCCAAGCGACGATTTCGTTCGTTTTTTTGCGAAGCAAGCCTATCCAAGTGTTGTTACAGCAAAGGTTTTGGAACAGTTTACGCCATTGGTAAAACGGGTGTTTACACAGATTGTGAACGACCAGATCGCCGAAAGACTAAAAAGCGCACTCAAAAAAGAAACTGAAGCCGAAGAAAAGAACGCTGCAATTGCACCGACAGAACCCGATGCCTTGATTGTCACCACGGAGGAAGAGATTGAGGGATACCTGATCATTAAATCTATTTTGCGTAAAGAGATCGAGGTAGGTCGCATATTTATGCGTGATAATCAGTCCTACTGCGGCATCTTACTAGATGATAACAATCGCAAACCGATCTGTCGATTCTATTTTACGCCCAATCGCCTGCGTATCGGGTTGTTTGACAAAGACAAAAAGGAGGCTAAATATGATCTAGATTCATTGGATGATATCTACAAATATTCAGAGCAGATCGTGGAAACCGTCATTAACTATTAATCAGCTGTGTTATGAAAAAGTATCTATTGTTATTTCTTATTTCATTTTTATCTATGGCCTGTAAAAAAGCTGAATCGGAATACGATACATATGGTTATGAAACAGAATGTGATGAATGTGACATTAACTATGTTGATGACCTAGGGACTACGGTGTATTTGAATGGTCATAAAGGAACATGGAAGAAAGATTTTCCGCGCTCGGTATTCACAGAGATGAAAGTGACCGTCACTGGGCGACAATCGAATTCGAATACTGTGTCTGCTCATATTATAAAAGACGGTAAGCGGCTGGTTTCGAAGTCAGGCAATTCCAGTGTTACTGTTAGACATATCGTAAAAAGTTCGGGATCAACTAAACCTGTTTCGGGCATCTGTGGTGCTCCAACTCAAAAAGGAGGACCGTGTCAGCGCAAAGTGTCAGGTGGGGGAAGGTGCTGGCAGCATAAATAAAGATTCAGGACTGAATAAAGGTTGTTCGATAAAGCCTTATTGAACAACCTTTAAAAAGCCAATTACCTACATTCGGAGAGGTTTAACAGATTATTTTTTACAGTGTATATGACTTTCTCAGTTATCTTCGGCTTTTTGTATTTATTTAGTTCGCAAAAATACAGATAGGTATGCTTTTTAAGTTCCATCCCTAAACTATTTACAACAACCTCTCCGCGATCTCCGCCTCGCCAACCACTACACCGCCTTTCAGGTACATCATCCGCTTACCACTTTTATAATCTGTGATTATGTCAAAGTGACCATTACAGGTTCTCATGCGTGAAAGCAATGCTTTACTACCTGCCCTAAAGCCTTCATGTTTAGTTACGTCAAATACATATTTAGAGCAGCTATGCCTAAATATACACTTACGTCTTCTTTCCGGTGGGATGATCAACCAATACAACCGGATCGCGGTCAATAGGAGAGGCTTCATGGCCTTGAAAATACCACCATCTGTCTTGCCGTCGTATATCCAGGTTTATTATTAAAGCAACCATTTTCGGCATGTACATAAGTTGTGACGCTTTCTAGTCTTACATAGTTCCATCCTCCTGATGCACCCTGGTTAATCAGGTTTTCTAATTGTTCTGCTACTTGATCCGATGTGCCTGTCCTTGGGTCTATCGATGCTACAAAAGGTACTACTTTGTATTCCATAATATCAGTATTTGATTGGGTTAATGATTTAATTAAAACTATATAGTAAAACATTGAAAATCAATGTATTTTTAGTTTTATTACAATCCATTTTACAATATTGTCAATTTTAAGAATAAAAAATTACAGATTATTACGGCTTCCCGTAAAAGTTATGCCTATGCGCCAAGGTGGCTAGCTACTGTATTAAAGAACATGTCAAGATGAGGAATGCTTTTGCATTTTATCTGACCTCTGGAGACTGGCTTTTACGAACCAAGATCAGTATTTTTAATACACTGAGTTTTGCCAATGAGAAGTTTTACGATCCTATCAAAGGCACTTTGCAGTTTGATGTGTCCGATCTGGTGCTGATTAAGCCCAGCGGGCGAAATCAGGTCCGCTTGCAAAGGCTGAAAAACAAATTGGATAAGCAAGAGATCGATGGCATCAAAAGATCGATTTTGGCCATTGGCGATGCTCCGGTTGTCTTAGGTGACTGGCAACAATCGGTGTGTTTTTTGTAGAGCGGAGGATCTCGGCGAGTCAATTCAGATAACATGATATCAATATGAGTTTTTTACATCCATTTCTCTAAAATCAGGAATAACGGTATTATGCTTGTTTTTCGAAAAGACATACTTGTTTATGTATTTCTTTATTATCGGCGAAAAACGCCGATAATATAAGTTTTGTTAAATAAATCAGTTTATGTATGTTTGATTTATCGGCGTTTTTGCCGATAAATTTAAATAGTTTAAACATGAATATGTATTCTCAGAGAAGGAAAGATGTGTTAAAATTAGTGCCGGAGGGAGCTTTGGTTACCAGATCTTGGCTACAGCAGAATGATCTCACAGGTCATGCGATCGATAATTTATTGAAGAGTCGACTATTGGAAACTGTGAAAAATGGAGTATATAAACGTGAAGGGGCAGAAGTGGAATGGGGGGATATTGCCTATTTCCTGCAGAAACAGCTAGATACAGATCTAACCATTGGAGGCCTATCGGCTTTAGAACTTCAGAAACTGACCCATTATCTCCCGATGTCTAATCAACGCTTGATTCATTTATATGGCCGGGATAATCTTCCCATATGGATAAATAACCTTACAACAGGGATCAAATTTCTTAAGCATAGTTCTGGCTATTTATTTGGTAATAGTTTTGAAGATGAAAGGCCGCTAGCATTACTTGAGTTTACTAGAGCTTTCAGTTGGAAAAATACAAAGGAAGGCTTACGTATATCCATTCCTGAAAGAGCTATTTTGGAAGTGATGAATCAAGTTCCCCAAAATATATCATTTGAACATGCGGATGAATTAATGCAAGGATTAAATACGCTTTCTCCTAGGACACTCCAAAGATTATTGGAACTGTGCACAAATATCAAAGTTCGCAGGCTTTTCTTTTACCTTGCCGAGCGTCAAAATCATACCTGGTTTACAAAACTTCAATCTGAGAAAATAGATTTTGGATCTGGTAATCGTGTGATCGTCACAGGTGGGAAACTAAATAAGAAATATAAAATAACTGTTCCTGATTTTTATGGGTAAGAAAGAAGAATATGCCGAGCAGGTCCGTTTATTGATCCGATTGTTACCTATAATCGATAAAGAAGACTGTTTTGCACTTAAAGGCGGTACGGCTATTAATTTGTTTTTATAGAGATTTGCCAAGGCTTTCCGTAGACATCGATTTGTTGTATCTGCCAATGGAGGATCGCGACGCCTCTCTTGAAAATATCAGAGCTGCATTAGCGAGAATAACAGATTCCATAAAGAAATCGATTGCAGGTGCCCAAGTTCAAAATACAACACTACAACAGGATAATTCTTTACGAATAATAGTTTCACTTAATGATGTTCGTGTTAAAATAGAACTATCTCCTGTTATACGTGGAAGCCTTTTCCCAGCTGTCAGAATGGAAGTGCGACCGCAGGTTGAAAAAGAATTTGGTTATGCTGAAATGCTAGTTGCATCACACCCAGATCTGTATGCTGGTAAACTTTGCGCTGCCCTAGATCGTCAACATCCCCGTGATTTGTTTGATGTAAAACAGTTATACGAAAATGAAGGATTAACGGAAGAATTACGAAAAACATTTCTTGTATTTTTAATAAGTCATTTTCGACCGATGGCAGAACTGCTTAATCCAAACCGAAAAGATATCTCAGGTATATATGAAATGGAGTTTGCGCAAATGGCAGAAATTGAAGTTTCTTTAGAGGAGCTACTTTCTGTACGGGAGAAACTGATTGCAGATATCAACAAGGAGATGACTGATAGTGAACGTAAATTTTTACTCTCTGTCAAAAATAAGACACCTGATTGGGCACTCTTAGGATTGGACGCAACTTTAGTCTCGGAACTTCCTTCAGTGAAATGGAGATTAATCAATTTAAATAAAATGTCAGAGAATAAACACGTTACCGCTTACAAAAATCTAGAAGCTGTCCTATATCCTTAAAATCAAGCTGAATAGGAGAGATATGGCTTTTTTACGTCAAAAGGGCCTGATTTTCATCAGACCCTTTCTGTTAGCGTTTATTTGTACAATAATTTTTATGTTTCCTATCGTTTCCTCTTTTTTGTTTCGTCATCCAATGCTTTTAAAGACTATTGGATTTTCACTGTACGACGCCAATTTTTATGTTGAACCTTTCTTTCGAAAGGTAGCTTGTAGCCGGTTTGTATTGTAAGAACAACAGTCAATTTGAAATAGTTTTATTGGAGTAATTTTTTTTGTTAACTTGATATGACGGCAGCTGTCTCAATAAAGTATTTTAAAAGTACATAGCATTTCAACCGTCGGATTACTGTTATATGAAAAATCGTTATATCATTACGCCAAAAGACAAAAGGGCAGAAGAGTTATTGGATTTTAATGAAGCTGGAGATCATCATTTGATCCAGTTAGTTCTCTCAGAGTCGCAATTTTATCAATTAGATGCTTTTGGTGTATTTTCAGATTTGAATAATATGCTAGGCTGTTTAATAGATGATTTTGAAGACGATGCTATTACGAATAAGCAACAGTTGGAGGAAGGGTTAAAATATTTAAAAAATGTAAGGTTAAAAGATGATCGTATTCAGGAGCTTATGGAAGAAATTATTTGCCTGTTTGAAGAAGCTTTGAAAAGGCAAACTGGCGTTTATTTTTTCTTTTAATAGGAACTTGGTTATTTTTAAATTGCTAAAATAAAATTCACCTCCCCATTTCCGCCATTCACCGAGTTTTCCCGATCGTTGGTCTAAAGCCGATAGGCTGGGAGCCTATTGTGTTGTAGTTTTGAGTCAACAAATAAGAACAACAGAACTAACACAATAAAAAAAAGACATTATGAGAACACTAGTAAAAACATTCGCAGCAGCAGCTTTAATCGCAGTATCAACTTTCGCTATGGCAGCTGAAGGACCTGGAGCAAAAGCAACAAAAGCAAACGTTAACCTTTCCACTGCGGACTTCGCTTTAGAGCACTATGTTGCAGTAACTACAGAGGGCGAATCAGCAGGAGTAGAGCAGTTATTCGCCGAAGATTTTAATCAAAAGATCCAAGCTACCAATGCGCAGTCTAACAGCCGTAGCGAAGTGGTTAAATCCTTGAAAAAACAAAAAGGTGAAAAGCTAAACTGTACAGTAAGCACAGATATCATTGAGGAATCGGCAGACTATATGGTCGCTAAAGTAACGTTGAAATTTGAAAACTTCACCAAAACAGATTTAGTTACCTTGGAGCGTGTGGGTAATGACTGGAAAGTATCTAAATCGATCAATTCATATAAGTAGTATCCAATAACTGGTGGTTTGTCAATTATAAAAAGGCAGACCACTAGTGAATCATATGTTTATTTAAGGCCACGTCGTGAGATGTGGCTTTTTTAGTTTTGTCCACTTGCTACTAATTGTCAATTATTTTTTTAAATATTTCTATAATTTTCTACAACGATAAGATCAATATCATCATAATCTTTGGCAACCCTGTTAATAGTAGCTTTTACATCGTCCCAAACTAAACCACCTAACCCGGCCCCAATTTTTGGCAGGGCTATTTTTTCGATGCCATTTTGGCGGGCATATACAAGCATTTTGAGAAGAGAATCTTCAATTGCTTTAAGTTCTGCTTTGGTTTTCCAGGTCTTTTGAGTGCCAAGATTGAAAACAGTGCCTTCACCATAGTCGTAAGAAAAAACATCCCCAAGAGAGAAATCACCATCTTTACAACGCTTTTTATATTCCAAATACATTTGATTATATTTTTCTTTGAATTGTAAAGCGATTCCTTTCCCCATTGCTCCAGCGCAATTACAACCATGAGCATAATTTTTTACATCAGGTAAATTGAATATATTTCCAGAATCTAGATATGTGACCATTTTCTTTTTTTTTAATGCGTAATAAAGTCCAATCATTCAGCTTGGAAGTCGAATTGTTGGGAGGATGAAGATGAACAAAATTATCCTGAAATGCAACTTGCTTCACCTCCCTATTCCCTCCATTCACCGAGTTTTCCCGATCGTTAGTCTAAAGCCGATAGGCTAGGAGCCTATTGTGTTGTAGTTTTGAGTCAACAAATAAGAACAACAGAACTAACACAATAAAATAAAGACATTATGAAAGCATTAGTAAAAACATTCGCAGCAGCAGCTTTAATCGCAGTATCTACTTTCGCTATGGCAGCTGAAGGACCAGGAGCAAAAGCAGCAAAAGCTAACATTAACCTTTCTACAGCAGACTTCGCTTTAGAGCACTATGTTGCGGTAACTACAGAGGGAGAATCAGCAGGAGTAGAGCAGTTATTTGCATCTGATTTTAATCAAAAGATCCAAGCTATCAATGCGCAGTCTAACAGCCGTAGCGAAGTGGTTAAATCCTTGAAAAAACAAAAAGGTGAAAAGCTAAACTGTACGGTAAGCACCGAAATCCTTGAGGAGTCGGCGGATTATATGGTAGCCAAAGTGACGTTGACGTTTGAAAACTTTACCAAAACAGACCTAGTGACTCTTGTACGTGAAGGTAATGACTGGAAAGTATCTAAATCGATCAATTCGTATAAATAAGAGCCATCTCAAATAAATATATAAATGTTGTAGAGCCATGTCGAGAGATGTGGCTTATTTTCTAGCTATTTCATGATCGATCATCTCTCATGGCTTATGCTAATAGCATCATTTGCGTAATTGGGTTTGCGTTATCCTGTAGAGGCTGACAACAATAATAGCTGCAGCGACCGTCAGCACATGATGTGTTCCCCTGATAGAATAATGTATAAATCCACCGAGCCCCTGCAACATTAACACAAATTCATTCAAAAAGATTCCAACAAGTAAGCCATAAACGCCATAGTGAATGCCTTTTTCGATTTTTAACATACAAATCTGAAAAGCATACCCAATTAAAAAGAGTGATATTACCACCAAAAGGACGAGGTGAAGATAAGCAATAACAATTGGTCGAAATCCATAAGCTTGTTGGCTCAGAGCAGGTATGACCGATATGCCTTGCAATATCAGTTTGAGAAAAATGGCAAACAGGACACATAACCAAATTTTAGATGTATCGGGGCTTAAGCGGAGTGAAATATTGCTTCGGACCAGTCGGACGACTCGTTGTGCTAATGTTCCCCACAGGACAAATTGCAATCCGACTGTAATGACTATAATAATATATAGCCACAGGGGTAAACCCTTCCACCATAGAACAGATAAGAAATAGGTTGGTATAACAGTCATGACATACACGAGCGAAAAACGCGGACTTATTGGTATTTTACCAGTACGTTTATACAGCCAACTGGCAAACAGAGCAATACAGCCAAAGAAAAACCAGCCATTATACTGAAAATGAAGATAAAAATAGACTGATGCAAGCTGTTTTAATGGATCCAGTTGGTGGCTCACTTTGAGATATGCCAGAAAATAGGCCCCTAGTGAACTAAATATATTGAAAAATAGTGCCGACTTAATTAAGATCGAAATGGCCGGAGGAAGCGTCGATGATTTAAGATCCCGCACTAATTGAAAGCAGAACCAATAAGAGACAAGTATCGATAAAAAGGATAATATAATCGAACATAGGTTATAGCCAGCAGCTGAAAAGGAAATAAGCATGCCTATCGAAACCGTCCAATTAGCCCATAGGATATGCTGATATTTCCTGCACAAAATCTGATTGGTTTTTATTCCCAGAACGGTCATTATGAGAAAAATCATAAGAGCTTGGGATACCCAGGCGGAAAAAGCAAAATGCGAATGCGCATGCATGAGGTTTTTCTGGTCGATCCAAGGAATGGGAAATAAAAATTTTAAGCGCATAATCAACCCGAAAATACCTACAATAAGTAAATTGAATAGGGTGATGACGATCCATTTCCTGATACTTAAATAGCTACTGATTTTATTCATACGTTGATTTCTTTCCGATAGCTGAAACATCGTTGTTTCAAGCTTCAATCAATACCATCGGCCGGAACAAAAACTTTTCCGCGGATAATGTTCAATTTATCTTCCTTGTCCATTTGCTTCATTGTCCGGATGATTGTTTCTACTCTTAACCCGGTCATATTAGCCAATTGTTGGCGCGTAAGCATAAGTCGGTTGCATTCCTGACAAACGAGTCTCTTGCTTTCATTTAACTTTTGGATCAGATTGGAGAGGATCTCCTCCGGTGAACGATTGTAAATTAATTTGATCATAAAGAGTTTAAAGTGTAGTTCGCGCGCCATCTTTTGTGATACCAAACGATGTAGGTTGCCATATTCATATATGATTTCGATGAATTTTTTCGAACTGATCTTCAGTAATGTACATGAACTGTCGGTAATTGCCGTCACTGTATAAACGCCATTGTCCAATATCGCTACTTCTCCAAAGCCCTCATTGGCACAGATAACATTGTGGAGGACCTCCCTACCGTCTGATAAGAAATTAGAAAGACGAACTCGCCCGCTTAACAACTGATAATAAAATGTGGCCATGCTATCCTCATGAAAAAGTATTTCACCAATATCGGCATGTAGGCTGCTCGCTCCCTTTTCGAGAAGTATTGCGGTTGGAATCATCGTTCGATATAAGTTAGTTTTTACTACACAGCGTAAAGATATAGTAGTGTCACAAAATAGATCTTGATGTTGATCACGGGAATGAGTGATGAAAATCAATATGGTGTTAATGTGCTTATATATAGTGTTTTATTGTTTTTGATTGATGGTTTGTTCTCACCGGAATCATTTTATGATTTGCCTCATAAAATGGCTACACGCTTCGATAATACCTTTGGATTAAGTAAAACACAATCAAGTTTGAACACAAAACCAAAATAAGATGAGAAAGCTAATTGTATGTTGTTTGATGGGATTATTTATCTATTCCTGTTCCTCAAACAATGGCGAGAAAAAGACCGTTGCCAACAGTGTTAATGAATCTGGGGCTTCGGCAAATGACGCCAGTGGATATGATCCTCACCGCGGTGAGGGAAAATTTGACAAAGTGGAAATCGCTGACCATTTGGATGCACCAATGGCCGCAGCCGGAAAATTGATTGTTGACCTGAAATGTGCTTCCTGCCACAAGCTAACCGACGAGAAATTGGTCGGGCCAGGATGGAAAGGTGTGACACAACGGAGAAAACCACAGTGGATCATGAATTTTATCACTAATCCTGATCCGATGATCGATAAGGATCCGGAATTACAGGCGCAACTTGAACTATGCATGGTCCGGATGCCTAACCAAAATCTAACGGACGAGGAAGCCCGAAAGGTATTGGAGTTTATGCGACAAAATGATGGTGTAAAATAATAAAAGCTGAATAAGAATCAACAAAGCTGCATAGGTATTAACCTTAAAATAAGAATAGAATGACTTTAACAAAATACATATTGACGAGCCTAATGGCGAGCGCGGTGTTATCGACTTTCCATGCCTGTAAACCCAAAGGAGCGGGAGCCGCCGTGAGTGGTGATGCCGCTGAGAAGGTATATGTTGCCCCAGGGAAATACGATGAATTCTACAATTTCGTATCCGGGGGATTTAGTGGGCAGCTCTCCGTTTATGGACTTCCATCCGGCAGATTATTGCGTGTAATACCCGTTTTTTCACTAGATCCCGAAAAGGGCTGGGGTTTTAGTGAAGAAACTAAACCGATGCTCGAAACGTCCCATGGCAATGTACCTTGGGATGATTTACACCACGTGCAGCTTTCGAAAACCGATGGAAACTACGACGGCCGCTGGGTATTTGTCAATGCCAACAATACCCCCCGTATTGCCCGGGTGGATCTGACAACTTTTCGTACGGCTGAAGTACTCGAACTCCCCAACAGCGGTGGAAACCACTCTTCGCCGTACATTACTGAAAATACCGAATATGTTGTTGCAGGAACGCGATTTTCGGTTCCGCTGGACGGTGAGTCGGGCGATGTACCTATCAATACCTTTAAAAAGAATTTTCGCGGAACATTGAGCTTTGTCAGCGTCAATAAGGATAATGGCAACATGGAATTGGCTTTTCAGATTGAGACACCCGGTGTAAACTATGACCTGAGCCGAGCCGGTAAAGGGATTTCTCATGGTTGGTTCTTCTTCTCCACCTACAATACCGAACAGGCAAATACATTGCTGGAGGTCAATGCATCCAAAAATGACAAAGACTTTATATTGGCCGTCAACTGGAAAAAAGCCGAAGAGTATTTGAAAGCCGGAAAAGGGAAAAAGGTTACCGGGTTGAAGTATGCCCATAACACTTACGACGAGAAATCACATACCGCAAAAACATCTTTTAATACAGAAACGATCGTATTGAAGGCAGAGGAGCTGGAGGGGCTATGCTACTATATCCCTTGCCCAAAATCTCCGCACGGTGTCGACGTTGATCCTACAGGCGAATATATTGTAGGGTCGGGTAAACTGGCTGCGGTCATACCTGTATTCTCGTTCGCTAAGATGCAGAAAGCAATCCAGGAAAAACAATTCGAAGGAAAATTCGGTGGTATCCCAATTATCAAATACGAATCTGCGCTGTACGGCGAAGTCCAAAAACCTGGCTTGGGCCCACTGCATACAGAATTTGATGGCAGAGGAAATGCAATCACGTCATTCTTTGTGTCTTCCGAATTGGTGAAATGGAATATTAAGGATTTAAAGGTGCTCGACCGTACACCAACATTTTACTCAACAGGCCATTTAATGATACCTGGTGGAGATACCAAAAATCCAGAAGGCAAATATGTCATCGCCTATAATAAGATTACGAAAGACCGCTTTCTCCCTACAGGACCGGAGTTGGCTCAGAGTGCCCAATTGTTTGATATCTCGGGAGACAAAATGCAATTGTTGTTAGACTTTCCGACCATTGGTGAACCACATTATGCGCAAGCTATCAAAGCGGAGAAAGTGAAAGACAAAAGTGTGAAGATTTTTAAAATTGAAGAAAATACCAGCCCATTTGTTGCCAAAGGAGACAAAGATGCACGCGTTGAACGTAAAGGTAACCAGGTACATGTATACCTGACATCCATCCGTTCACACTTCACTCCGGACAATATCGAGGGTGTACAACTAGGCGATGAAGTCTATTTCCATGTGACCAATATTGAGCAGGACTGGGATATGCCGCATGGCTTTGCTGTCAAAGGCGCAAAGAATGGAGAATTGCTCATTATGCCGGGAGAGACACAGACATTGAAATGGGTTCCAGATAGAGTAGGTGTATTCCCGTTCTACTGTACGGATTTTTGTAGCGCGTTACACCAAGAGATGCAGGGGTATATCCGTATCTCAAAAAAAGGAAACAATGTTCCGTTGATTTATAGTCTGGGAACCAATCAACCGCAAGAGAAGACCAATTAATATAACCTACAATGATGAAAACTACAAGTCACCTGTCAGCAGTACATCGGATTCTTTTGATCCTGAGTGGCCTGGCCCTGGTAGCGGTCATCTTCCTACCCATCTGGCGTATTGAGCTCGACGCAGCACAATACCCAGAAGGGCTAGAACTACAGATCTATAGCAACAAGTTGGCCGGACAAGTTGATATTATCAATGGACTGAACCACTATATCGGGATGAAAACTCTACATGCGGAAGATTTCATAGAATTTAAGGTCTTGCCCTATATCATCTTATTTTTTGCGCTTGCTTTTTTGCTTACCGGTTTCGTGCAGAATAGAAAACTGCTCTATGGCTTATTCTTTTGTTTTCTGCTTTTTGGAGTCGCAGCCCTGGTTGACTTTTATATCTGGGAATACAACTATGGGCATCAGCTCGATCCATCTGCACCGATAAAAGTTCCCGGAATGTCTTATCAGCCACCACTGATCGGATACAAACAGCTTTTAAATTTTGGCGCCTATTCTATACCTGATATCGGGGGATGGATCTTTATACTCTGTGGAATTATCTTGGCCTTTTGTACAGTGCGGGAGTGGCAAAATAATAAAACCCTAAAACTAAAATCATATGAGAAACTATAAATTATTTGCGTTGATCTGTAGTAGTATATTGATGGTTCTATGTAGTTTGCAGGCCTGTCAGGGCAACAATAAACCCAAGCCTATTAAATACGGTAGCGAGCAATGTGCCCACTGTAAGATGACAATAACGGACGCGCGTTTTGGTACGCAGCTGCAGACAAAAAAGGGACGGGTCTTTAATTTTGATGACGTACAATGTATGATCGCCTTTGTCAAAGGGAACTCGGTCAAAAAAGAAGAGATTGCCGTTTATTACCTGCCGGATTATGTTAGCCATAAGCTCGTACCGGCTGAAGGTGCATATTATCTCAAAAGTGAAGCCTTGAAAAGCCCAATGCGAGGCAATGTTGCTGTATTTGAAAAACGGGTGGAACTGGATAAGGTCAAAGCAGAGATCGGTGGCACGGTGATGACCTGGAATGATCTGTGGAAATAAATGAATAACAATGAAGAATCTAGCTTTAGCGTTGTACTGTGCAATGGCTTGTCTTTGGCTCGTAAACGTGCCTGTATCGGCGACAACCATCCAGGTAGGAAAGGGGCAGTCGGTCAGAACAATAAAGGCTGGCTTAGCACAAGCGAAATCAGGTGATACCGTTTTAGTAGCGGCGGGTGTGTATAAGGAGGGGAATATTGTTATTGATAAGGCAATTTTCCTGAAAGGCCTGGGAAAACCTGTGCTGGACGGCGAGAAAAAATATGAACCGCTCTCGATCAAATCACCGCAGGTTACTGTTCAAGGCTTTTTAATACAGCATTCGGGACATTCTTCCATGAATGATATTGCTGGTATTAAAATTTACAATACAGCGCATATCAAAATTTTTGACAATGAGCTCGTGGACAATTTTTTCGGGATTTATGCGCAGAATGCTACAAACGTTGAAATACGGGGCAATATCCTCAAAGCTTTTGGTACAGCGGAGCAGCTGATTGGTAATGGTATTCATGCTTGGAAATCAGATAGTTTAAGTGTTGAAAATAATGAAGTGTCTGGACATAGGGACGGTATTTATCTTGAGTTTGTGACCCATACTCGAGTACAGGGCAATCTTTCTGAAAAAAATCTGCGCTATGGTCTCCATTTTATGTTTTCCCATGAGAACAGTTACATCTCAAACACCTTTCGCAGCAATGGTGCAGGTGTAGCTGTTATGTATACCAAGCATGTCCATATGGAAAACAATAATTTCGAAGAGAATTGGGGCGATGCCGCCTATGGATTGTTGCTCAAAGATATTTCCGATAGTCAGATCATCAACAATCAGTTTAGCCGCAATACCACGGGTATTTTTATGGAAGGATCGAATCGTATCCATATTGAACATAACAATTTTAAGAGCAACGGATGGGGGCTCAAGATTCAGTCGAGCTGTATGGACAATGTGCTTAAAGACAATAATTTTCTTCAGAATACCTTTGATGTTGCCACCAATGGTACCCTTACACTCAACAGCTTTGTGCATAACTATTGGGACAAATACGAGGGATACGATCTGGACAAAGACGGATTTGGGGATATCCCTTTTCGTCCCGTAAGCCTATTCTCGATGATGGTTGAGCGCTATCCTTCGGCGATGTTACTTTTTCGAAGTTTTATGGCCATGTTGTTCGACCGGACTGAAAAGCTATTACCAAGTCTGACACCCGAGGGGCTTAAAGACGATAAGCCTCGCATGAAATCAATAAAAGTATGATTAGTATCCAGCAGTTAACGAAAAGCTTTGGAAAATTCAATGCATTAAAGGGCATTGATCTGACCTTGAATGGCGGCGAATGCGTTGCCTTAATTGGCCCCAATGGCAGTGGTAAGACTACTTTGATCAAGTCTGTCCTAGGTATGGTCATGCCGAGTGCCGGACGGATCACTTTTGAAGGACAGGACATTGGACAGCAATGGGCTTATCGGAACCATATCGGCTATATGCCGCAGATCGGTCAATATCCTGAGAATATGTCCATCAAACAGGTCCTGGATATGATCAAAGATATCCGTAAACAGCCCCAGACGGATTCGGATCTTTATCAGGCTTTTGGCGTGGACAAGCTGTTGGAAAAACGGATGGCAACGCTTTCCGGTGGCACAAGACAAAAAGTAAGTGCCTGTATCGCATTTATGTTTGACCCCAAAGTACTCATCCTGGATGAACCTACAGCAGGACTGGATCCTCTGTCTACCGAAATTCTCAAGGATAAAATCAAAAAAGAAATCGGACGCGGTAAACTGATCATCATCAGTTCCCATGTGCTTAGTGATCTCGATGAATTTGTATCGCAGATTGTCTTTCTGCAGGAAGGAGAGCTGAAGTTTCATAAGAGTTTGCAGCAATTAAAAGAAGATACAGGTACTGAAAAGCTATCTAAAGCAATCGCTTATTTGATGCAGAACCGCGACCTGTCTAATTAGAGAAAAGATGAATAAAATTATACGCTACGTTTTTGTGGATCTCTTGCGCAACAAGACCATTTTATGCTACACCATATTACTCTTTGTACTTTCCATGACGGTCTATAGCATGGAGGACAACTATGAAAAGGGATTACTCAGTCTACTGAATATTGTGTTGTTTGTAGTTCCGCTGATGAGTATCATTTTTTCAGGCATCTATATCTACCAGAGTTCCGAGTTTATCAATTGCCTTGTCAGTCAGCCTTTGCAACGGCAAAGCATTTGGGGCAGCCTGTATGTGGGTCTGGCAGGTGCACTTAGTTTAGCTTTTTTTATTGGCGTTGGCATACCAACTTTTATCTATGCATTTAGCTCTTCGGGAATTACTTTGGTCGGTTGCGGACTGTTACTTTCTTTGATTTTCGTTTCGATCGCGATGTGGACATCTGTATTGATCAGAGATAAGTCGAAGGGGATAGGATTGGCAATTTTGCTTTGGCTTTATTTCACGCTGCTTTTTGACGCACTGGTGCTTTTCATCCTATTTCAGTTTGCGGATTATCCCATCGAACATGGAATGGTTGCACTGTCCATGCTCAATCCCATCGATATCTGTCGCATCCTTATTTTATTACAGGTCGATCTATCCGCGATGATGGGCTATACAGGGGCGATATTTCGGGATTTCTTCGGTAATACATTCGGCATTGCGACCACCCTGTTGGTCATGTTGCTCTGGTGCCTCATTCCTCTAGGGCTATCTATTCGCTATTTTAAGAAAAAGGATTTATAATAATTTATTGACCATTTAATACTATTATCATGATTAAATCACCGTTATTGGAGGTTTTCAATATAGAACCTCGACTTAAACACCCGACCATATTTGATCACTTCGATGCCCTGGATTCGGGCGAGTCATTTATTATCAAAAACGATCATGATCCTAAACCGCTCTATTATCAGTTGCTGGGTGAACGTGGAAAGGATCTCATTTGGAATTATCTTGAATCGGGGCCCGAATACTGGCAGGTTCGCCTTGGCAAACCGCTCGAAAGCGAAACACTGGAAACCGTTGGCCATATTGCTGCCAAGGATATCCGCAAGGCCGAAGTTTTAAAACAGCTTGGGGTAGATTTTTGTTGCGGTGGTAAGCAGACGCTTAAGGAGGCCGCTCATAGTGTTGGTCTCGATGAAATTGAATTGCGCAGACGGTTAAACCAATCCGAAGAGCTTCCTATAGCCGGCCCACCGCTAAATTTTAAAGATTGGGATATCGATTTTTTAAGTGATTATATTAAGAATGTTCATCATCGGTATGTCCGGGAAAAAGGACCGATTATTCAGGAACTTGCACATAAAGTGGCCGATGTGCATGCACAGCAGCATCCCGAGCTGGTCAACTTGTCCAAAGAACTCGATGCCTTTCTTGATGACCTTTACCATCATTTGGATAAAGAGGAGAAGCAGCTCTTTCCGGCAACCAAGAATGAACAAGAATTGACCAGCAAACAGGTAGAGCAGCTCATTCAATTTTTGATTTCCGAACACGAAGATTCAGGAAAGGAACTTCAGCAGTTGCGCAAAATTACCCAAAATTACACATTGCCAGCCAATGCCTGCAATTCCTACACGTCATTATTTTCACAGATCGAATCTTTCGAATCCGATCTTTTGCAGCATATCCACCTGGAGAATAATATTTTATTTCCAAAGTTGCTCGCGAGCTACGGTGTTCAAATGAATTAAAAACTAGAAAAGCCATGCGGATAAACCAGCATACCAAGATTTCAGAACTGATCAGCTATAATGACTTAAGCATTGAAGCCATTGCAGCTATTGCCAAACCCTTGCGTAAGATCCGGATCCCGGTGTTGCGTCGGATACTGGCCCCTCGGGTCTCCATAGGCGAAGCAGCAAAAATTGGCGGATGTTCGGTTGCAGATTTTCGTGCTGCGCTGGTACCGCTCGGCTTTATTTGGATGTCAGATGGAGCTGAGAAAGTCAATGATCCATTCGATGCAGCAGAGCGGCCAAGTTGGATGGATGATGCAGCAGTGACGGTTGTATTCGATGTGAGACCCCTATTGGAAATGGGGCAAGATCCATTAAAAGATATTTTTCAGTTGTATCGCTCACTCGTCGCAGGAGGGATTCTTTGCATCAGCAATTCATTTGTCCCCATTCCATTAATTAGGCGTATGGAGGAGCGTGGAGTGCCAAGCTATAGCCACGAATGGGCGGAGGGTGAATTCAGAAGTTACTTTTATAAAAAAGATACAGTGCTGTCCGTTCAGCCTGCTGAGGGCGATCATATTTCATTTGTGCCGAAACGACTTTTTGAGCAGAAATTAGCGCGACTTTCCGCGCTTCAACTTGTTACATTGGATGTCAGGACATTGCCTATGCCGCAGCCCATGGAATCAATTCTTGAGGCCCTTGCTCAACTGAAAGCCGATGAGGTTGTCTATGTAAAACATCGGAAGGTTCCGCTCCATTTACTAGAAGAACTGGATCATTTTTCTTATCGGATTTTCATCCATGAACAACATCCTGGAGATGTCCATCTGTTAATTTACCCCGTTAAATAAAATGGCACATATTGCTATTCATAAGAGCCCAGAAGCGTATGCTGTATTGCCGTTTTTTATCACTGCGGGCATTTTTTTTCTACTGTTCAGCTTCCTCTTGGTTTTTAGCGGGGGGCAGCTCTTTGGGCACCATTTTCAACCAAAAGTGCTGGCAATCGTCCATAGCCTAGCACTAGGTTGGGGCACGATGGTGATTTATGGAGCGGCGTATCAGCTGGTGCCGGTTATTTTTGAACGTTCACTTCGCTCTTCCAAATTGGCATTTTTCAGTTATATCCTATTGACATCGGGAACCTGTGTGTTGATTTATAGTTTCTGGTATTTCAAGATCGGTTTACTCATGTGCGTTGGAGGGCTATTGATTACGCTCAGCTCCTACCTGTACTTCTACTTGCTGTGGATGACGACTAAAGATGTGGAGCATCTATTTGAACTACGCCTTTATTTTACGTTCTCGGCCTTCTGGCTTTGTTTTACAACCACCTTAGGCCTTTTGCTTGCCATTAATTTAGCCCATGGTTTTCTAACAAAAAGTCACCTCGATATCCTAAAGCTACACGCCCACGTCGGTATTGTTGGTTGGTTTTTGCAGTTGATCCTGGGAGCGGGAGCGAAGATGCTGCCGATGTTTCTCTTGGGACAATCCACCAAAACAAAGTGGCTTTATGTTTCGGTCATTTTGATAAACCTTGGATTGGTACTTTTTTTATTGGACGGATACAGCCATCCTGTGGGATTAAGATCTCTTACCTTTGGAGCAATAGTGCTATTGGGAGTAGTTTGCTGGGCCGTTTTTGTCGTGGATTGTTTTGTGCACCGGGCGCGTAAGGTACTGGATATTCCGATGAAACATAGTTTCATTTCCTTTTTGAGTTTATTGTTCGCGTTTCTCACCTTACCTATGGTTGTCCGGCAGGAGTCTGGTAATTGGGTGAATTTATATGCCGTATGGGTGTTTTTTGGATGGTTAACGGGTATTATTTTAGGGATGACCTATAAGACCCTGCCTTTTATGATCTGGAATTGGCGCTATAAAGATCTCAATGGCATCAAAAAAATACCTTTGCCCAAGGAACTTTATAGTCAGCGATTACTTTCTATACAATATTATCTTTACCTAGTGGCGCTTGTCGTCATGGCGGTTGCTGTAGCCGGTCGATTCAGGTGGGCATTATACTGTGCAGCCTGGCTTTGGGCAGCACTTGCTGCTGTTTATGTTGTCAATGTCGGAAAAGTAGTTTTTCATCAAAGAAAAAGTAAATAAACTACGCACCTCGCCTATATATTTAATGAAAGATACCATGAAAATTGATCTAACAAAACCGGAGGCTTCCGATCAGTTAAAAGCTGTTCAGGTATTGATGCTTGTGATGGATCCCGAATTGGGGATCAACATCGTAGATATGGGCTTAATTTATGATATTAATTTAACCGATCCCAGTCGTATTGTTGTTACCATGACGTTATCTTCATCCTATTGCCCGATGGGCGACTCTATCGTTCATGGCGTTGAAAAAACATTGCAACAGCAATTTCCACAGCGGGCAATAATTATCGAGCTCGTTTGGGATCCTATTTGGACTCCCGATCGGATCAGCGAAGAGGGAAAGAGCCTATTGGAACGAGAATGATTTCTTGAAGAATAAATTCACCTCCCTATTTCCGCTATTCGCCGAGTTTTCCCGATCGTTAGTCTAAAGCCTTTAGGCTAAGGGCCTATTGTGTTGTAGTTTTGAGTCAACAAATAAGAACAAAAGTACTAACACAATAAAAAAAAACATTATGAAAGTATTAGTAAAAACATTCGCAGCAGCAGCTTTAATCGCAGTATCAACATTTGCTATGGCAGCTGAAGGACCAGGAGCAAAAGCAACAAAAGCGAACGTTAACCTTTCCACAGCAGACTTCGCTTTGGATCATTATGTAGCGGTAACTATTGAAGGAGAATCAGCAGGAGTAGAGCAGTTATTTGCAGCTGATTTTAATCAAAAGATCCAAGCTACCAATGCACAAAGTAACAGCCGTAGCGAAGTGGTTAAATCTTTGAAAAAACAAAAAGGCGAAAAGCTAAACTGTACAGTAAGCACAGCTATCATCGAGGAATCGGCAGACTATATGGTGGCTAAAGTGACTCTAAAATTTGAGAACTTCACCAAAACTGATCTGGTTACTTTGGAGCGTGTGGGTAATGACTGGAAAGTATCCAAATCGATCAATTCTTATAAATAAGAGCCATCTCAAATAAATATATATGTTGTAGAGCCATGTCGTGAGATGTGGCTTTTTCCTTTCATTCCTAAACAATATTTCGGATATTTGGACAAAGGCCAGTTTTTAGTTAAAAGATTTTATCATGTCGGATATTCAGCAGTTAATAACACAGATCAGAGCATTCAGAGATGCGAGAGATTGGGAGCAGTTTCACAATTCCAAGGATCTTGCGGTGGCATTGAGCATTGAAGCGTCTGAACTTCTGGAGCTTTTTCTGTGGAAAGGAAATGAAGATGCCAATCCTGACAAGTTGAAATATGAGCTTGCCGATGTACTCATGTATGCACTATTGCTTGCCGATAAGCACGGACTTGATGTCAAGCAGATCGTGGAGGACAAGATGAGACTCAATAATGAAAAATACCCGGTCGAAAAAGCCAAGGGAACTGCTAAAAAATATAATGAACTGTAATTGATTACGCATGTCAGAATTGGATATTAAAGAAGTTCATATTGTTCCCGTGGGTAGTACAGGAGAGGTTAAGGATACAGATAGCAAACTAGATTTTTATAACAGCGCACTTGTTTATCTGCTCAACGATAAAAGATCAATCTATATAGGTGAATCTATCGATATCAAGAACCGCTTTTCAAGCCACAATAGACACGACAGCAAGAAAGACCTATTAATACGACATGCGATCTATTCGCATTTGTTCAACAAATCCGTTACCCTACATTTAGAAGCATTTCTGATCAATCTTTTCTCAGCAGAAAAAGGTCTGAAACTAATCAATGCCAACCTTGGCAATAACGGGCACTACTATCACCAGAAGAAAGAATATGAAGTATTGTTTCCACAGATCTGGAAACAACTCGAAGAACTTAAAATAGCGCGCACGTCTTTCGAAGAGATCATTAACAGCAACGTTTTTAAGTACTCACCCTACAAGAGTTTGAACCTAGACCAGCAGCAGGCAGTTCTGGCCTGTTTGAAAATGCTCGTGGACGACAAAAAAGGTATCTTTATACAGGGGAATGCAGGTACTGGTAAGACTATCATTGCGATTTATGTACTTAAATTGCTTGTTACGCCCATACGCTATTTTGAACAGTTTGAGATGAAGGATGAATTCTCAATGGAGGCATTCGGGTTGCTTAATGCATATCGAGACAAACATGGTATTACAGTAGAAAATGAAAAAGATCTTAAAGATCAAGTCGCTCTTGTCGTATCGATGACCTCCTTGCGCAGTACCCTGCAGAAAGTGTTCAAAGATATTGATCAGCTCAGTTCGAGTATGGTTATATCGCCAACAGATATTTCAAAACGAACATATAAAGTGGTTTTAGTGGATGAGGCTCACCGCTTGCGCAGACGCAAAAATATATCCGGTTATGGTGATTTTGATAAGAGCAATACGCGTCTCGGATTTGATATCAACGAAGGAACAGAGTTGGATTGGGTATTGAAGCAGTCCGAAAATCAGATTTTCTTTTATGACAGCAACCAATCTATCCGTACCACTGATTTACCACCTTCAAGGTTTGAAGTTTTAAAGAACTCTAAGGCGTATGACAGTGTACGCTTGCAGACGCAGATTCGCTCTGAAGGAGGTGACCTGTTTACTGATTTCGTCCATCGACTGTTTGACTTGGAATTGTTGCCTAACGAAAGATTTGAATCGAATGATTTTGAGCTTAAGCTGTTTGATAGTTTTGTAGCGATGCGTGGTCAAGTTTTCCAGAAGGAAGCAGAGATGGGATTGTCGAGATTGGTTGCAGGCTTTAGCTGGGAATATAAGACCAAGGATAAAAAAAACAGGCATCTGTATGATATGACCATTGAGGGGATAGATCTTCGTTGGAATTCGACAGCTAAAGATTGGATCAATTCAAAAAATGCGATAAATGAAGTAGGGAGTATACATACCGTATTTGGTAATGACCTAAATTATATCGCTATTGTTTTTGGTAAAGAGATCGACTATGATCCTATTGCTAAAACTATAGTGGTGTATCGGGATGAATATAAAGATACGAATGGGAAGAATAGCACCGATGACTTAGATTTATTATTCTATGTTAAAAATATCTACAAGACGCTGATGTTTAGAGGGATTAGGGGCGTATATGTTTATGTGTGCAATCCGAATCTTAAAGCCTATTTGAGTCAACATATGGAGGTTGTGACAGGAAATAGCGGAAACGAGTCAAAAGTCATTCCTTCACGTCTTATTAGTTATGAACCTACAGCGAGTTCTATACCGTATTATGATCTTGAGATTGCAGCAGGCAGTTTTTCCGAATTGCAGCAAAGTGAGACTTTGCAATATGTTGAAGTTGAAGAACGCTATCAGGATCCTCAACGTTATTTTGCCTGTAAGGTTGTGGGAGAGTCCATGAATAAGATTATTCCCAATGGTTCGATCTGTTTATTCGAGCGCTATCAAGGTGGTTCCAGAAATGGTCTGATCTGTCTGGTTGAATCCAGTAGTTTTGAAGATCGCGATTTTGGAGCCAATTATACCATTAAAGAGTATTCGAGTAAGAAGACTATTACGGAAGAGGGCTGGCAACATCAGGAAATTATCCTCTTACCCAAGTCTTCAGACGACTCCTACAGTCCCATTATATTGAAAGATGAGGAGACTGTAGATCTCCAGGTGATCGGCATATTTAGACAGGTGCTATAGTAAAGTTGCTTCAATAATCAATAACAATTGGAAGTATTTCCTTAGCTTTGTATAATTAATCGATGGAAATATATCGGTACATGCCAATTGTAAATTAATTCACTTTAATGAATACCCACATACTTGAATCACTCTTAAGTTTATCCTCGGAGAACGAGGTCGTTGAATTTAAGGAAGCCAAAAATAACTATGACTTCACCAAACTGGGAAAATACTTCTCTGCTATCAGTAATGAAGCTAATCTTTTTGGTAAACCCTATGGATGGTTAGTTTTTGGTGTTGAGGATAAGAAGCATACCGTAGTTGGTACCAATTATCGATCAAACCGTACTGATCTCGATAAGCTTAAGGGAGAAATAGCAAACAAAACTACCAATCGGATTACCTTTATCGAGATCCATGAGGTTATTAAAGAAGGAGGACGTGTGCTCATGTTTCAGATACCAGCCGCGCCACGTGGTATTCCCGTAAGTTTTGATGGGCATTATTATGCTCGAGATGGAGAAGAATTGGTTCCTCTTAATCTTGAAAAGATAGAACGAATTAGAGCACAGGCGACTCAACATGACTGGAGCGCAGCGGTAATTCCAGATGCTACGATAGAAGATCTTGATGAAGAAGCGATAGCTTTAGCAAGAAGAAACTATAAGAGTAAGTTTCCGGACAAAGCGGAGGAAATGGACAAATGGGATGATATCACCTTTCTCAACAAAGCTAAAGTAACCGTCAAGGGGAAAGTCACTCGGACTGCTGTTATCCTGTTGGGTAAAGACGAGTCTGAGCATTTCTTAAATCCAGCGGATGTCAAGATACGTTGGAAGTTAGTGGATACGGAAAATAACGATATTGATTACGATATATTTGGCCTTCCACTCATTCTTTCGGTAGAAAAAGTATTTGCCAAGATACGAAACATTAAATATCGCTATATGCAAGAGGGGACGATTTTCCCTGCCGAGGTTTCTAAGTATGAGCCTTTTTCCATTCGCGAGGCTATAAACAATTGTATAGCCCATCAAGATTACACAAAAGGAGCACGCGTTAATGTTGTCGAAATGGAGGATCAGTTGGTTTTTACCAACTATGGTAATTTTATTCCTGGTAGTGTAGAAAAGGTTGTCATTGAAGATGCACCAGAAGAATTCTATCGAAATAAGTTTTTAGCCACCGCTATGTTCAATCTTAAGATGGTCGATACTGCGGGAGGGGGGATCAAAAAGATCTTTAATTTTCAACGGGAACGCTACTTTCCTCTGCCCGACTATGATCTGTCGGATGACAAAGTTAAGGTCACTATCTCAGGTAAAGTCTTGAATTTGGACTATGCCCGTTTATTAGCGCAGCATAAAGATCTCTCCCTGGAAGATATTATGGCACTGGATAAGGTGCAGAAGAAAAAGCCTTTAAGTAACCACGAGGAGAGTGAGTTAAGGCGTAAAAAACTGATTGAGGGGCGAAAACCTAATTATTTTATTGGCTTACATGTCGCTCAGAAATCTGGTGATAAAGTAGGCTATACGAAAAATAAGGCCTTTGACAATCAATATTACAGAGATCTTATCTTAAAAGCAATATCGCAGCATCATAGTATGTCACGTTCGGAAATAGATGAATTGTTATGGAATAAATTGCCGGACTGGATGACGGATGAGCAGCGGAAAAGGAAAGTCAACAATTTAATAACTAAACTTAAAAATCATAATAAAATTGTCAATAAAGGCACTTTCAAATATTCTATGTGGGAGTTAGCGAATTGATCGCAGTAGAAAGATTAGGAGAAGAACAAGTAGAAAGATTAGGAGAAGAACAAGTAGAAAGATTAGGAGAAGAGCAAGTAGAAAGATAAGTAGAAGAGCAAGTAGAAAGATAAGTAGAAGAGCAAGTAGAAAGATAAGTAGAAGAGCAAGTAGAAAGATAAGTAGAAGAGCAAGTAGAAAGATAAGTAGAAGAGCAAGTAGAAAGATAAGTAGAAAGATAAGTAGAAGAGCAAGTAGAAAGAGAATTAGAAAGATAAGTAGAAGAGCAAGTAGAAAGATTAGGAGAAGAACTAGGAAAAAGATAAGTAGAAGAGCTTGGAGAAAGATTAAGAAAAGAATTAGGAGAAGTTGGGGAATATGATTAAAGGGAAAGAATCGGAATATGTAATAGTATCATATGTTAATGGAAAGTAAGGAATATTTGATAGAATTATTAAAAGAAAAGTATCATTATGAACTTGGTAGAAGAGATAAATTCGAAGATAATTTATCACTGCCGGTCACAGTGTTAGGCTTAATTATCGCTGGGTTATTTTATGTAATCAATGAGGTTTATTCAGACACGTTATCTCCGTGCTCAAAAGCTACTTTTATAGGCATGATCGGATCAATGTTAATAATTATTATAGGTGCTATATTATCACTTGTGTATGTCTTTTTTGGTTTTAAAAGAGAATATTGTACATTTCCAGAAAGTAAAGCAATCCTAGAGAGGTATCAAGAGATTAAGGCATACTCTGCAAAACATAAAGAGGATAATTCTTTTATAACTTCTTCTTTGAAAGAAGACACAATTAAATGGTATTCAGATTGCAATGAGAATAATACGCGTACGAATGACAGACGAGCTAACGCGTTCCATACTTTTAAAATGTTATTTTCAATTATAATAATTTTAGGAGTTTTATTGATGTTTTTAGTATTCTATTTAAAAGTTAATTGATATGAGTAAAAACCCAAAGCCAAGTTTACCACCGCCGCCGCCGGTGCGAAGAGAAAAATCTGAGGAATATCCAGTAAGGCCAAAGACAGATAAAAAATAATATTTAAATTTTTAGATTATAAATTACGGAGTTCTGCTATCATTAAGATATTGATCTCCGTAATTTTAGGTTTCAAGATTTGTATTGATATTAATATTATCAGTTAAAAAAAATATATTCATGCTCTCTATTAAACTGCATGGCGCGTTGAAACGTGTATGGAGTAGAAGTAAGTTTATAAATAACGTCAGTGATATCATTTTTCAAACGTTCATGATAAAACCGGTTGTTATTTTTAGGATCATCAAAAGGCACAATATCCTCAAGACCTTTGAGAATATATTTGCTAGTTTCCAGTCCATTTTTTTTTCCAATACATACAAATACCTCGGAGATTTTTGTGATTGGCTTAAACCAGCCGTTGAAGATATTATCAAGGTCGGGTAACGAAAGGCAATGTTTTATAATTTCCAATAACGTCCGTATAGAATTAGGATTTGAATAATTTTGATATTCTAGATCATAGTAGGTGTCGCCAGCATTTTTTGTTTTAGCTATAATGTATGCCTTCAGTTTTATAAAGGCAAATTCTCCATTTGTTTTCACAAGATGTCTAACAGCGGTAGGCTCATCTAGTAGTTTTTTGTCAATGAGTAATTGATAGTTGTCTGTTATAAAATTTCTAATAAAATCATATTCCCGTAGATCTGATAATGTATTTAAGATAAAGGGGAGAAAGTAATAATCTTCATCTTTCTCAAGATATAAGTTGGCTACCGATTTTAAGATAGGTGGATTATCTATATAACAAAGCTCAACAACTTTCCTTGCACAATCGTAATTCTTTCCAAGAATACTGTTTTTTAGATCTTCTTCAATTCCATATTCATCTTTATCAAAAGAAATTTCTTTTGATCTTAGATAAGCTAGAAAAGGAAGCTTTATCTCAAGATCGGAGATTGATTTCAACTCTTCTAATACTTTTAATACAACTTTCTCTGTTCCTAATATTTCATCAATAAAATCAAAATCAAACAATGTATATTTTGAAAAATCAATCAACTGAAGTAAAAAACTCTCTTCAAATCCCGAAAATTTTAAATAACGGACAAAGTTGAGAAATGAATTAATAGTTCTTAACTCATTAGAAGTTATCCTGGATTCGGGGTTATCTAAAAAGCACTCTATCATTGGCTTAATGTCTATTATCCAGGATTCAATATGTTTTTTTTGAAAATCTTGAACGACAATAGACAATTCGTTATTTTCTGATAGAGTTTGATAAATATCTTCGAAACGATCTAGTCTTCTATTTTCAAGAACTTTGTCAAGATCTTCAATTTTTAGTTTTTGATCCGCCCTATAGTCTTCTCTGAGAATTTTCCAAAGGAAGTGTTTGGCGTATTCACTTATATTCTTTTTCAATTCAATAATATCGTAATACTCATCCCAGAATCTGTCAACTTCCTCAAAAGAAAGAGAGGATGTATTATAGTGTAGAAAGATATTTTCCATTTGCTTTTTTAGCAGTGGCAAGTCAAATTTTACATCAAATTCTCTTTGAATTGAACTTCTATTAAAAGCAATTTCGTCTTGAACAGTAGACTGTTCGATCCGATCTGGAAATATAAATCTTGTATTGTCTTCAATAAATTTTTCAAATTGTATTGCTTTTTCAAAACAGTCGTATTGCATTGTATTGCGAACTTTGATTAGAAAAAGGTCCTCTAAAACACCATTTTTATAAACGTCAACAATATGAGCATAATATTCTGCCTTTAATATCGTCTCCAGAAAATAAATATTACTATTATTTTCTGTTTCTAAAGCTATTAATTTCTTAAATAGTCCTTCATCAACTAAACAGTCTTTTGCTAGGGATGCCAAAAGGTCTTGTTCTAAATGATAAATTCTGTCAGTGGTTATAACATCACAAATTATTTCAGTTAATTTTTCTCCATAGCTTTTTGTTGCTGGACGAATTATCGAAGAACAGTGTTTAATAAATTTTGCTACATATTTTTCTCTTAGTTTGTGGTTGCCTATACGTTTGAGAATAAATTCCAATAAATAAATGAGAGCTTCATTGTCTTTGATTTGGCTAAAAAGTGTAAATATTTTTTCTTTTGTGGAAATTACTGATCCATATTTTGATTTTTTGTTCCATGATATTTCATTGATGGATTTTTTTAGAATATGAAGAATAAAATCTTGATGACGGTCAAAGTTGTTTTCGTTAGTTAGATTGATTACTTGATTGACAAATTCCTTATAATCATAAATAGAAACAAAGCTTTTGATCTGTTCTATTAGTTTCTCTTTTTTATCGTTATCAACTCGTTTTATAAGCGCTATGGTTCTCTCCATAATTTGAAGAAAATCAACCTCGTTGTCCTGAAACTCATTCATTATTTGGAACAAAAGGGATTCTAGCTTTGTAGCATTATCTTTATTAGACAATGACATATGATTGAGTAAAATAATAGCAGACTGGCGTGTCCGTAAATTTAGTTCTTTACTCATCGCCTTATCAAATAAATACTCAATATTTGGTAACGTATCGCTAAATGTTCCAAGTGTGCCATCATCGCTGACCCATAGTGTTTTTTCTATACAGTGATCTTGGAAATACTTTTGCAATACTGTATTTCGAATTTCATCGGACACTAATTCGGTATCTGCTTGGAATACCATTTCGATGTCGTTTTTGATAAGCCAATTAATAAGCTTTTCATAAGCGTTTACTTGCTCAAACTCCATATTTAATAAAAGTGTTACTACGTTATACCATGCAGGATGCACTTTACAGATTTTATCATCTATTTTTATTAGATCAAGAAGTTGGTCAATATCCATTTGGGTCAATATTTGCGCTACGAAATATTCTTGTACGCTTTTCAGTTCAAAGCTCCATTTCTTATCTATAGACTGTTCGATAAATGGATTTTTAGCTAGAGTATCTATTTCTCCCAATATAGCCCGTGCCTTAGAATCCTCAATAGACGTTATTTGCATTGTTTCCATTGCAAAAGCAAGCTTTCTTGCTTGTTCTAAATGAAGACCTTCGCTATAATTTGTATTTCTGAATTTGTCTTTTTCATCATGATCGAGCCTATTTTTGATGTATTGCGATATCAATTTAGAACGTGATATTTCGATAACCCCAGTTTTTAAATAGTTTTCACCTATAAGTTCAAGATAGAAGGGTGTTTCTAAGAGATCTGCATATTTCCAAAAATTGAATTTTCGATGCTCGTTAATAAAGTCTATCCCAAATTTATCCCTTAAGAATCTTATCGCTTGTCCATCCACAATTGGGTTAAGATATGCTTCGGTAAATCCATCTAAGTTTTTGACTATTTTATTGTAAATAGAAGTCCGGCAACTGATGATAAATTTAATGTTGTTTTTCCTCGGCGAAACTTTCTTACTATCGATAAATGATCGCAACTTATTGCTAAAGTCTGTAACGTCATAGACTTCGTCGAGTCCATCTAAAACCACAAGTAGGAAGGGGATTTTCTCATAACGATTGGGTAATATCTCAGAGATTGTAGAATTAGAATTAAAATTTTTGAGTGATTTAAAATAAGGTATGATTTCGTTGCTATTACGTTCATCCCATAGTGAGACAGCCATAAAATTTAATTCCGTTGTTTTTCCTGAACCGGGATTTCCTAATATTACAACACCATTCTGACTACTCGATATTAATGTATCTATTTCTAGAGTATTCTCTGGATTACTCCATAAATATGGATCCCGTAGAGGAGCTGTTCTAAAAGACCTTTCCATATGAAAAGGTTGTTGTTGAATTGAACTTATATAAATATGCTTATCCGTTTCTTCGATTATTATTTTAGCGAGATTCCTATCAGAAAATATAAGTTTATCGAATTTATTTAGTAATAATTGCCGTTCTTTTTCGATAACTTGTCCTATATCTCCATCGTAAACTTTTTTAAACAAATCAGGATACAAGCTAAAAAATTCTTTTATATGGTATTCAGGCGTAAGGAATTGAACTGGACATTCAGGTGCTATTTTATCATAAAACTTTTCAAGTTTGGAAGGTTCGTTCGGGTTTTTAAAATCTTCAAAAGGTGAAACGAATAATAGAAGGTCTATTGTCTTATGGGTAGAAATTATATGAGGAATTTTTTCAAGCGCCAGCGTGTAACTTAAATTGCTATTATAGTCTTTACATTCTGCATAAACAGTGTAGCTTTTATATTTACTTGTTACAATTTCTATCAGTAAATCATATCCGTCTTGTGTTCCAGTTTTCTGATTTCTCCTTCTGGTAATTGTATATCCAAGTTCTATAAAAATTCTTTCTAGGAATTCTAATGCTATTAATTCAAATTCTAAACCTTTTTTAATCATTTGTTGAAATATAATATGGAGATACCTGCTATATTGTTGTATTTATTTTTCAAATAAGTCTTCAATCATTTGAATTTCTTCATTACGACTATAGTCTATATCATGTGTAATTTCCGAGCTATAATCGTCTTCTTCATAGCTATAACGATCTAAAATTTTATGTAATAAACTGTAAGAGTCAATATCTAAATCATGATTGAAATTTTCATAGAAATCTATAAGTCCACAATCACTGAAGAAAGAGTCATATGATTCACAATACTTATCGTTAATATAAGATCTTGTATAGGTTTCATCTGTATCGTGATATGTCTTTAGCACATCATTGTCAGATACTACTAATTCATAATCTTTGACATATTCATCGAACAAGCTGTTGATTTTAAGGGTCAGCTCCTCCTTTATTTCTTGAACACTTATTGTTTTGAATAAATCAATTTCATAAAGTTCATGAAGTTCTCTAACCTCTGAGAGATGATCTGATTCATATGCATTTTTTATTACTAAAAACATTAAAAGATTCCAGTTATCAGTGACTATTTTTATTATATTTTCGGGATAACAGGATTTAACACTTTTAAGAATAGTAATTAGCCGTGGGGAGAAGACATAAGCCTCGTATCCTAAGTTTAATAGGTCGTTGAAATATTTTATGAAAATATTTGTGTCATTAATTGTTTTAGGGCTAAAGAATTGATCTAGGCAATATATTATGTCAAAAATTACATGGCCGTAATGTTTGTTCATTACGTTATTTAAACAATTAACGAACGTTGGATAGTATTCTTTTATAAAATAATCATCGAGAATTATCTTATCTTTTCTTGTTCTGTCGAAATAACCTAGAAGTTGATTGGGCGAACTTATCGAAAATATGACTCTATTTCTTTCCTCTTTGCTTTTTTTTAGATAGTTTATTAAAAAATCAGCGATTGATGGATTCAAAAGTTGATATTCGTTAGTTCCATCTTTTGTTTTTATAGATGAGGCAAAACTTCCTAATAATTTTTTTAAGGATCTATTAAAAGGATCTAATTTTTTATGTATTCCATTTTCCCGAATTTCGTAGTTATATCGACAGTTGAACGCATGCTCTAGTTCATCATGACGTACGCGAGTTTTTGCAAAAGAAAAAAGTGATAATAATAAAAATCTGTCTTCATCCTCAAGTTGCCGTTCGAACGCAACTTTCCATATTTCGCGGGGATTGTCCAAATTTTTAAAGATAAATTCATCCACTGTGGTATAATATTCATGATCATAATTCTTTTGGTCAGTAATGAATTCAATTAACCTTGGGAAATAATTTTTATGCTCAATAATTTTTAAATAACTTTTGTTTTCAAAAAAGTGAATCTTATATTCATCACCCATATTGTTAAAGTAAAGGTGGTTGTATACAATTTTAGCTTTATCTAAAAGAGTGTAATTGTTTAATACAAGTTCATATTTAGATCTTTTATCAAATTTTTGGCGTGCAAAATGCTCATAATTATCTTTAGCTTGATTAAGGATAGTAGTTCTTGAAGTTAAGATAAGAAATTTGTTTTTTGATGATTCTATTTGTTCAATAAGGCTTATAATTTTATTCTCTGTATTTTTCGGATTAAGTATCGCATTAATGTTTGCTCCCAAAAAATCATCAAAAAAAAGAACCTGTTTAGTTTCAGGATCTTCGGACAATAAATGTAATGCGTCGCTGATTTTCTCATCAATATTGATTAGTTCATACCCCTTTCCAAGTAAGTCACAAATTAAGATATAAGCTAGCGTTGTTTTTCCAACCCCGGGTTCTCCTGAAATTATTACAAATTTATTCTCATTTAATTTGTCTATAGCATTTTGTAGGTTTTTCGTAGGTACATAAAGACTGGCATTCTTTAATATTTTAGTTTGGTGAAAATCTGACTGCGACCGCTGTCCGTTATGAAGTATAGCCTTTAAAACATTTGTACTGGTAAGCCAAAGCTTATAATATTTTTTTTCAATATCATGATGATCACTAATCAGCGATTCTATTCTATCTCGCCCATAAATATCTTGAGCTGATTTAATAAATGGATGCATTATGTTGATAATGTCATCGACTTGTTTGGGTGATAGATGGCAGGTTGTTGTTAAGATATATCTTTGAGGTTGCGGAGAAAGCATAGACATTTTTTCTTTCTCCTTTTTTAATGTTGATTTTAAATTAGAATAGGTCGATTTCGTATAGGCCTTGGCTTGAATGATGATCTCATTAATATTATAGGTAGAATATCTTAAATCTATTCCATCATCTTTTCCTGTTTTAAAATTTTGAAGTCGAACTCCTAATATCTTTTCAAGCAGATCCTTCGACATGCTCTCAAATTCTTTATCATTTAATACTTCGAGATTATAATTCATTTTAAGATTCTCTATTATTTATTCCATCTATCCTTATCTTTCCATTCGCATTTCTATAATTTCAAACAAGAGATACTATATAAGGATAGTTTTAGATAACATTTATTAAATATCATTTTTTGTCATAGGGCCTTGCCTTTTTTATCCTAATTTACAAGATTTCTTAAAAACCTAGATATTGTTCTAACTTTAGTATCTCCCCAAGGCATTAACCGTTTCTTAGGATAACTGACATATAGAAACCGTTTTGCTCTTGTGAAAGCAACGTAAGTGTTGTTTTTTTCTTGCTGTAACTCTTCGCCCCCCTTGTTAACGGATCGGTAATCCGGAAATGTGCCATCGTCAACCCCAATTAAGAATACAATTTCACTTTCTTGTCCCTTCATTGTGTGAACTGTGCTTAAACAAATCCCAATTTCTTTGTTTGTAGAAATATTCATCAATCCCAAGGCTAAAGCAGATTTAAAGCCTTCAAGTGTTGGTTTGAGGTTTTGCTTTTTGTATTGAGTTAGTTGATTGGAAAAATCCACTAATTCATCAATTGTCCTTTTCTTCTCATCATCTTCCAAGTTAGCTTCTTGAAATATATTTCTCAATTCGCCAATTTTCAGATGAATATTGTCCATTACGATTGAGTCGAGAATATTTTTAATGTTTGACGCTATTGGAAAATTGGAAGACTTTAACTCCTCGATATTATTTACATCTCTAACTTTTAAAATGTCTTCCAAACGCTTTTGGTGCAATTTGTCCAACGGATTAATTTTAATTCTAAAAAACAAGTCGAATATCTTCATAGCGTTAGAACTAAATTTAATACCAGTATTACTAGACTTATAATAAAACGGGAGGCCCTCGTTAGTTAATAGTTCTTCAATATGTTTGAATACAAACTTATTCCTACCAAGTATTGAAATTTTGTCAACATCAATATTTCCCTCAATATCTCGATGTGATTTAAGATCAAGAAGCTCGTTTATTTTTGTGAGTACAAATTTAGCTTCATCATGCTCAGAGGAAGCTTGATATATCTCAAACACTCCTGGTATAACATAATTGACAGCTTCAATTTTAAGATTCATAAGAATGTTCGATGCCTCAATTACCGACTTGGAACATCTATAATTCTCATCTAGTACAATCTTAATCGCTTGAAATTCATTAACGAAATCCTTCTGCATGAATGAAGATGAAGAACCGTTAAAGCCGTAAATTGACTGATTAGGATCTCCAACCATCATTATGTTTTTTATCATGTTACCACATAAAGATTTTAGGAGAAAGTATTGCAACTTATTAAGATCCTGACATTCATCGATACAAATATGAGAGTAGGATTTCCTGTAAAGATTTGCGACTGACTCATTGTTCGTAAATAATTCATACACCAACCTAATTATATCGTCAAAATCAATTGCATTGTTTGATTTCAAAATGTCTTGATAAGTTTCATACAAATATTGATATTCATTATTTTCTGAGTTTTCCGCCAACTCCTCCGCAGATAATATTTCTCGTTTTACAGTTGAAATAAACTGGAGGGCGTTATACGTATATTCATTCTTTTTTTTAGGGTCTAAATCATTATAAATTGAGTCAAAATAGGGAACAGATTTTATTGCCTGTTTTATTAATTCAATACGATCTGCGTCATCTTCAAAAATGTGTGGCATTTTTGAATAACCTAAAAGTTTAAATCTTAACTCAAGGATTGATTGACAGAAATTATGAAAAGTACCTACAAACACATTTTTCTTTATTATGTCACTTGTGCCTAGTCTCTCCCTGATTTCAGCAGCAGCCTGATTTGTAAAGGTTATAGCTAATATTTTTCCGTAAGATGAATCAGAAAGACGTTTGATTCTTTCTGTCAATACCCTGGTTTTTCCACTACCAGCACTAGCTAAAATAAGAAATGCACCTTCATTCAATTCGACGATTTCCTGTTGTTTTGGCGATAAATTAATCTGAAGCATCTATATTAGAATTTAAAATTACATTAACTCTCTCGAAAAGATCAGCAATTTTTGTCGGTAAAGATTTCTCTGAATTATATATTAATTCTGATAATGAGTCCGGATATTTAGTCTTATTTTGAGACAGTAAATCATTTAAAGCTCTTAAGTATCCCTCATCTCCATCATAGTCTCTCAACTCTTCTTGAAAAATATTTTGACTACATGTTTCACATATATCTTCCGTTTTTACTCGGCCTTTTGAAGTCCCATTTCTGTTAGCAATAAGTTCTTCTAGGTCTTCGATATCAAGGATTTTTTTTTAAGCAATTTTCAATTTCTTCAACGAATCCATTATTAGTTAAATATGATTCAAAATCATTTTCGTCATCAAAGTGAATTATATTAGATGGCAAAATAATATCATTAATATTAGCTCCTGAGCCAGATAATTTTTTATAATCTTTTTTTAACTTTTTTATTATGTTAGCTTCACCGTCACTTAAAATAAACCATTTTAAATTGTGTTTCTCGGCAAAGTGGATAAATGGAAAATAATTCCCTCCACCATCAATGCCAACAATATCAATACCTAGTTCAATTGTACTTTTTCTAAAGTGTTTTTTTATCAAAAGGGGAAGAGTCTGTTCTTCAGTTTCACCTTCGCATAATATTACTACTTTTGAAAAGTAAAGCTCTCCGCGAGTATTAATTACTTGACGATAAATCTTTCTTATTTCTTCTGAGGTCAATTCCGCTTCATCTATTTTACCAATTTTCGTAATGGTCGCAGATTTTATTACACTCCTAACCTCTTTCAATTTGGCACTTCCTGCAATATAAGCAGAATGAGTTGAAATTATTTTCTGACCAACTATGTCATTAATCTGTGAGTATAACTTCTTCTGAGCATTTGGATGCAAATGAGACTCAGGCTCCTCAATTGCGATAATTGGATAATATGCTACTTCGTTGTCATCTGCTAATTTTTTGTTTTGCAGAATAAATGCTTTTAAAATTAAAAGTGAAGACCAACTACGAGTTCCCATCCCATGATATTCCATTGAAAACTGAGAGTAATTTATCTTAACTCCTTTGTTTAAATCTCTGATTTTCTTCGTGAATGGAGCTATATCCACAGTATTTTGAGGATTATCCATCGCTGTGTCCAATTCTGTTAATGTTGTGTGAAGGTTTGTTAGAACTTCACTTCGTTCGATGGTCTCTTTATTGAGGTCTCTAATGAGAGTTTCAATCAAATTTTTATCGTCATTATTGTATGTAATTGAAGACAAAATCTTACCTAGGAAAGACGTTTTATTTTTTAAATCATCGAGAATGTCTCGGTTTGCATCTAAATAAAAAAAAGGAATTTCATCGAAATAAAAACTCAATTCATTGGGATATTCTTTCATATACCAATATTCGTCTGCCTCATCGCAAAATGGTACCCATTCATCAATAATACACTGCTTTTTCTTGTAGGTTTTCCTAATCAGATTTTCTTCAATTACCGTTCTAAAAGCAAGAAACTGGTAACCATTTTCGTCAATTCCAATTCTGTCTGTTGTGAAAACAGTAGCCCATTTATCTTCAAATTCTGCAATATGTTCCCCATCATCATTGTTACTTATGAATAATACGTCAACTATAATTTTGTTTCTGATCACTGCATCAGAGAAATGGAAATCATCATCAGTAATCTGCAATGTATTTGATAAAGCTAATTGCAAAGACTTTAATAGAGTTGTTTTTCCCGCATTATTTGTTCCTACAAGCACCGTTGTTGGCTCAAAGTCAATCTCAATATTGTCCAATCCTCGAAACCCGTGCACCCTCAACTGTTTTAATTGTATTGCCATATAGCTTCTATTTAGCCTAATTTTTTATTACAAAGTCAATGAAAAATTATATTTACTCTTTTGTCAATTTCATTAAATGGAGTTGTTATTAACTGTATACTGGGGTTTCAAGTAGTGTTTTTTCATTACTTAGTGTTTTTCTAATTATTTTCCCTTCAACTTCCTAACCTCATCCGCCAAATCAGCAACTACCTTCGTTAAATCCAGAATCGCTTGTGTCTTAACCTCATCGTCCTGAACGAGTTTCTCTAAAAGTGCCTCCAATTTATTGTCAGATTCATAAGTAATTTTAGGGAAGTGATTAAGACTGTTTTGCTTAGATGAATCTTGGTTATGTTGTATATAATAAATAGCCTTTTCTTCATTGAAGGCACGAATAAATTCGACAGTTACCCCTAAAGCGTCAGCCAACTCCTTTAAGGCTGGTTCTGAAATAGTCCAGGAGTTTTCAAACTCAGAAATGCGTCGTTGGTCAAATTTGCTTTCGCATTTTTGTCCTAAAGCCTCCTGTTTTATACCCATGATTTCACGAATTCTCTTTAGATTTTTTCCTTCGTGTATTTTCTCTTCTTGAAATGCAACGCCCATTTTTTATAGATTTTAATAAGTTCGGTAATTTACCGGTATTTTACCATTTTGCTCTAAATAATTGGTTCCTTACCTTTGATATAAAGATACGATTATTTGTCGATAAAATGAGCTTTATACATAGTCTAAAGCCACTTTTAAAGTGAATTATTTGTCTTTAGTAGATTAAAACAATACATTTGCACCATCTTAGGTGGCTGCACTTATGAGTCTTGTCTGTGAAACGTGAGAAATTTCAAATGGAGCAAGGCGATAAGTGGATCAAAACGCCCGTCAGCAATGGCGCGGCGTCCGCTTACTCGTTCCATCGGCTTCTCACGGCCGCACAGACGGTAGGTTGGATGTCGCGCCATTGCCATTTCTGATACCTGCTAAGGGACTCGTTTTTATAAACAAACGAGTTATGAACAAAAAACAACAATCAAAAAGCATCATCACTGCCCCCGAGTAGCTCGGCTGGTGTGGCCAAATTAGATTTGGCTTCTCTTTGCCATGGACCGCGTAACGCCAATATTATACACCTGTGTGACCCCTCATTCAAACGCGCTCTGGCTCCCAGAATGAATTAATTATTACTAATGTGAACTGAGTAACATCAGGCTCCCAATAAAAAGCTGGTTTCGATCGGAGAGGGGATGCTATGTACTTTCGGTTAAAGATTACAGACTGAAAAATGAAAAGGATTTTAGCGATGCAATTTGCTTTTGATTGGTTTATTTATGAAGTCCATAAGGTTGATTACAGCCCTATAAACGAGATTGAAGCATTTTGGAATCACTATGCACTAGAGACTGTATCTGCTAATATACTCCAGCTTTTGAGCACATATCTTGATGGTGGCTTAGGAGAAAATAGGCTTCTAAAAGATGAGGAAATGCAAGAATTTGCAACCGCATTGTATCGGGTGTTGATCGCCTACAATGTCGCCAATTATCGCAATATAGACCTACGTAAAATGCAGCTGTCAGCAGAAGCTGAAGAGCGCATCGGAAAAGAGCTAGAATTGAGCAAGAAAGTCGCTGAGTTTTTCAGTAGGTTATCGAAATAACCTCCAACAAACTAAATAATGAATATCCTGAAATTTTTAGCCTTTTTAAGGGGCTATATAACCTATATATTTCAAGTACCTGTGAAGCACTACTTAAGCACAGATATAGTACTAATTACGCAAAATTTGCGTAAGAAAATTAGACAAGGAAAAACGTACTTCAAAGGTACTTCGATCCTGCTAAAAAAGCGCTGTGAGATTAGCGCTCAAAATCTTCTAGAAAAAGCAGATTCTTCGGGCAGCCTTCGGCTTTTTTTTGAGTGTCCTTCGACACTGCGTCGTACCAGCGTCGCCTCATCTTCGGGAACGCCTCGACTGTTGTTCGACTGCGCTTCGGGTAGGAGTCGAAGCGTACTCGAAGCCCTGCCGAAGCCCAGCCGAAAGGGTGCCAAGCCTGTCTCGAACATGTCCCGAAGAAGTCTCGAAGCTGAGTCGAAGGCCAGCCGAAGAGGGGGAAAGGCATCACCTTCTTCGGACTTTTGCCTGACCAACTTCGCCCCAACTTCTGCCTTTCATGCAGTCGGCCTTGAGTTTTCATCGGGATCTCATCGGGCCACACCGATCAAAACCCGATGCGGACTCGATGAAAATCCGATGAAATGTAAAAATTCGGCAGGAATTGCTCAAAAGATGGTCGAAGATTTTCAGCAGGTGGGAGATGCTAGATTGACTTATGGAGTAGAATCTGAACGATCTGTTTTAAGGTTCTTTAAGTCGATCTGTAAGGCTTTGGTGTTTCAAGCCAATACTTTGCTTGGATTACTAGGTCCAGTTGTTCAGCGGGCTTTAAAATACTTTTTATTCGTTGCAGATTATAAGCGTGCCTATCTTATGATTTTGACATGCTTGTTTTTATGTTTAGTTTCTATGTTTAGTTTACCAGCTCAGACGCCCCGCAAGGACAGCGGGGCCGATGGGCTATCCAGTCTCGCTGCGCTAAAACCGGGCGATAAGATCCCGGATGCGGTATGGAACCAGCCGCTTGAACTCAATTATTTCAATGGGAAAAAGAAAACAATCAAATTCGCTGATCTGAAAGGGAAGCTGATCCTGCTGGATTTTTGGTCCACTGGCTGCCCAAGCTGCATTGAAGGAATTCCCAAAATGGAATGGATACAGCAGCGTTTTACGGGTAACATACAGATCATAATGGTCAATAGTAAGCGGAATAAAGATACAGCAAAACGGATAAAGACAAGATTTGAGAAATTTAAAGCTGATTTTAATTTTACGCCTTCTCTACCCACAGTATTAGATGATACCATATTTACCGCATTGTTTGCGCATAATACCCTACCTGCATTGGCGGTAGTTGATACATATGGTGTCTTTATTGCCATGACCAGCTCGCATTCTTTGACGGACAAAAATATTCAGGCTTTGTTGGATGGAAATGCCGTGTTAAAGAACGAAGGCAATTATAAAAACCTCACTCGAAGTGCTGCTGAACCGCTATTGGATACTGTGGGGGTGCATTACATTTCTGCATTTGGGGGATATAGAAACCATTATTTGCCTGTTTACCCGAATCTGAATCATAAGAATGGGACAACGTTCCTTCAAATGGGCAATCAGAGTCTACAGTTTATGCTCTTTCAAGCCTATGGGCAGGCGCTCAAAGGATTCCGACAAAATGATCTGGTCATAGATGCTCGTCTCGGCAGACAGTTCAAAGAAAAGTTGTTGAATGTAAATAGCACCCAAAATAAGTATTGGTATCAGTTTTACACCGATGACTCGGTATCCCGCCCACAATTTGCGGATATTTTTTGTCGAGAATTTCAGAACTATTTTAAAATTGCTGTCGCGCGTAAAAGCGACAGCATCGAACTGTATAAAATACGATTCTCCGATAAGATCAAAACCATTCTTACCAGTGGAAAGGCTTCAATTGCACGGTTTCAAGGGATAGGTGAAGAGGCTTTCTATCAGAATATCCCTATCGGTCTGTTTCTGCAGAATCTCTTTTATGCTTTTGATCTTCCGACTGAACTAAAGGAGAAGGAAAATTTTAATATCGATATCACCATACCTGCTGGCTTTGTCCGGTGGACAGAACAAGAAAAGTTAACTTTTCTGAACGAAAGAGGGATAGTGTTTAGTGCTGTGAAAGAATACAGAAGTTATCCTTTAGTTTATCCAATCTACTAGTCCGAAGTAATGAAAGTAGGATTATTAACGCTGCTATGCAGCGTAAGCATCTTGCTGGGCAAGGCTCAGCAGATGCAACGGATGGAGGTTAAAGGACGCGTACTAAATAGTACGGATAGATCTCCTGTGCCAAATGCCAATATTCGCGTGATGAATAAACAGCAGGTAACGCGTACTGATGGCAAGGGGCAGTTTGCTTTAATTGGTGTTGTCGATAGGGACTCGTTGGCAGTCAGTTCGGTGGGATATCACAGCCGCACCGTGGCCGGAGGTTATTTTAGAGATAATGCAGTGATATTGCTTCAAAAGGAAGAAAACTATTTGCAGGAGGTACAGGTAAATACCGGCTATCAGACGCTTCGGGCAAACGAAGTCACGGGGGCTATAAATGTAATTTCCCGAAAAATGTTGGATCAGCAGGTAGGGACCAATATCCTGCAGCGTCTTAACAATGTCGTTCCCGCTATTCGCTTTGACAATCAGCCGATCAAAAATGCTATGCAGCAGAAGCTAAATGTTTCTGTTCGGGGACTAAGTACCATTAACGGTAATCTTGATCCTTTAATTGTGCTGGATGGGTTTATCTATGAGGGTGATATTACCAACATAGACCCTGCGATGATTGAATCGGCTACGGTTTTGAAAGATGCTGCGGCGAGTGCTATATGGGGCGCCCGGGCAGGAAATGGTGTAATTGTACTGACCACCAAGAAAGGTATGATAGGTACAAATACCCGCAATAAAATTACGTTTGGAAGTACGATGATCGTTAAAGATCGCCCAAATCTGTCGCAGCTATATCAGGTTCCGAATGCTGATTTTATAGCTATTGAAAAGATGCTGTTCGATGGAGGACATTATGATGTTTTTCTACAATCATTTCCTTATGTAGCAATGACCCCCGTAATTGATATTTTGGACCGTACAAAAAATGGAAAGATTTCGTCATTGGATTCCACAGAAGCAATCAATAACCTCTTGGCGCAGGACGGTTTGAAGAATTATTCAGACGCTTTTTATAGATCACCGATGTCCATGCAGTATAATTTGCATATCGCCGGTGGCAATGCAAAAAACAGTTATGGGTTAGGATTAGGCTACACGAAAACAACAACTGAATTAGATAGCCGAAATAGAAAATGGAATCTGCTATTTTCAAATAGTTATCGTCCGATCGCAAACTTGCAGGTCGATCTGAATGTGAACTATACCGATCATAGGGATCAATCGGGGAGACCTGATTATTCCAGCCTGAGCTATGGTAGCAAATCGGTTCCCTATATGCAGTTCTTTGATAATGACGGTAAGGAAATATCGTTTGACGGGGATTTTAGAAGGTCGTATCTCGACCAGAATTTTGGTGCTAATTATTTAGACTGGTCTTACTATCCGCTGTCGGAATATAACTATTCGAAGACTACCAAAAACTTGACCGAGCTCTTTGCATCGGCCGGTATATCTTATCAGATCTTGCCCTACCTCAAGTTAACCGCTTCAGGACAATATCAAAAGCAGGCTTCCAAGAGTGAGTTTTTAAGTGAAATGGAAAGTTATAGTGCTCGTCTGTTGATCAATAAATTTACACAGGTGGATCCGGTGACTGGAAAAGTAAGCTATCCGGTGCCGCGTGCGGGAATTAACAAAATTGGTGAAAGTGAGGGACAGTCGTACACGTTGCGTAGTCAGCTCAATTTAGATAAACGATTGAGTGCGCATTACTTAATCGGCATCTTTGGTGCTGAGATGCGGCAGAATACACAGAGCGGAGCAGCCTATACTGTGTATGGATACAACAGCATCCCCCTGACGTCGCAGGCTGTAGACTTTATAAACCTTTACCGCACCAGTCCCGATGCACTATTACAGACAATAGGGGGAAGTCCGGATTTCACAAAAACGGTCAATAGGTTTGTTTCGACATACATCAATTTTTCTGATATATGGAAGGAGAAATATGCCATTTCTTTCAGTTTTAGGCAGGATGGAGCCAATATATTTGGAGCCAATACAAATGATAAATGGTCACCCCTATGGTCTGTGGGTGGTTTTTGGGATCTCGGTAAAGAGCAGTTTATGGAGCTGTCTTGGTTGAATAATCTCAAGCTCAGAGCTACATTTGGTTACAGTGGTAACGTTGATCTGACCAGAACGCCCGAACCCATTGCAAATATTGAGACAGCCCGTTATACGAATTACCCCATGTTAAATATCCGAAACCTAAATGATCCTTCGCTCCGATGGGAGAAGGTCGGAACTTTCAATCTAGGACTGGATTATGCTTTATTTAAAAACCGGATCTCGGGCAGTGTTGACTATTATGTGAAAAATGGAAAAGACCTGTATGGTACCACAGATTATGATTATACAACCTGGGGAGCACAGGCAACAGTGGTCAAAAATGTCGGCGCCATGCGTGGTCATGGACTCGATCTGGCTTTGAATAGTATCAATACAATCAATAGGCTCAAATGGAGTACGAGGCTGGTATTAAGCCTGAATAAAAACAAAACGACCGCATATTATAGAAGCGTGAACCAAGGGCTCGGCAATTTTCTCGGCAATGGGAATGGCATCACGCCGATAGTAGGAAGACCTTTAAATGCAATAGCGGCTTATCGATGGGCTGGACTGAATGAACAGGGGCAGCCACAGGGATACCTGAACGGTGAAGTCAGTACAGAATATCTCAAGATCAGAAATGCGTCCCTACAGAGCGCTTCGGATTCAGAAAGTATTGTCTTTATCGGCTCTTCCAAACCTCAGCTGTTTGGCAATCTCATCAATACCTTTGCGTGGAAAGCATTTTCGATGTCTTTTAACATGAGCTTTAAAGCTGATTATTATTTTCAAAAGCCGTCCACGTCTTACTACTCACTCTTCGAGCAGGGCGTGGCTTATCCCGATTTTGAAAATCGCTGGATGAAGCCTGGCGATGAAAAGCAGACCAGCATGCCTAAAATGGAATATCCGATAAATGATAATCTCAGTACATTTTATACCCAATCGGAAATTCATGTACTCAAAGGAGACCATATCCGCTTGGAATATATTAATGCCGCCTGGGAACATAGGCTACCCGGTAAGAACGAAATGAAATTTAGGCTGTATGGGAATATTGCTAACCTAGGTGTAATCTGGAGGACCAATAGGAAACATATTGATCCTGAATTTGCATATCGTCTAACACCTCCAAAAACATTTTCATTGGGAATTCAAATAGATTATTAAGAGATGAAAACAATAATTATAAGTATAACTCTGGGCTTTGCTACACTAATTTTCGGGGCTTGTGATAAATATTTAGATGTACAATCCAATAATAAATTGGTTGTACCCAAAGAACTGGATGACTTACAGAAACTACTGGACAATGTACGTGTAATGAACAATAATTTTTGTTCACGTGGTGAAAAGGCCTGTGACGATTATTTTATTCCTGAGAGCAATTACAAAGCATTGAATGATGTGGAGAAGCTGGATTATATCTGGGAAGATTCCCAATATAATTTTTCCAACGATTGGTCGAGCATGTACAATGTTGTATATATAGCTAATCTCGTACTGGAGCGTCTTGATAAAATTGATAGAAATGAACAGAATGCTGCAAAATGGGACGGTATTAAAGGCGCTGCCCTATTTTTTCGTGCCAATAGTTATCTCAGTTTGTTATGGACCTATGCCAAGGCCTATCAGCAGAATGCCGCTGAGACGGATCTAGGTATTGTTCTTCGGGAAACATCGGATTTTAATGTGAAATCCGTACGGGCTTCCGTGGAAGATAGTTATAAAAAAGTGATCACAGATCTGGAAACTTCGATTTCGCTTCTGCCATTGGAATCGGATCATGTGGTACAGCCAAGTAAGCCAGCTGTATATGGGGTTTTGGCAAGAGCTTATCTTTCGATGCGTCAATATGATCTGGCATTAAAATATGTTGAGCTGTATTTGGAACGGCGAAACGAGCTACTTGATTATAATAACAGCAATGAGGTAAAATTGACGGCCACTTTTCCCTTTAGTTTATTCAATAAAGAGACTACATTCTATATGGAACTGAAGGCAACGATACTGAGTAATGCATATTCAAATATCGATTCTGTACTCTATCGCTCTTATGATTCCAATGACCTGCGGAAGCAAGCGTATTTTAAAGTGTTAAATAATGTAATCAATTTTAAAGGGCAGTATTCAGGAAGTACGCTTTTATTTGGCGGCGTGGCTACAGATGAAATATACCTGATCCGGGCGGAGTGTCTGGCGCGAGCGGGCGAGTTGATAGAAGCGCAAGCAGATCTTAATAAACTTTTGGCGACGCGATATAAAGCAGGAACCTATAAACCTTATCTTTTGACGGAGGCGGGGGAGGTGCTGAAAGTGATATTAAGCGAAAGACGGAAAGAGCTGGTCTATCGAGGGGTGAGGTGGATGGATATCAAACGATTAAATCTGGAAGGGCAGGAAATCGTCTTAAAAAGAGTAGTCGATGGGAAAGAATATAGGCTTTTGCCCAACGAAAACCGGTATGCATTACCTCTGCCGGCAGATATTGTGAGGATAGCAGGAATTCCTCAAAATCCACGTTAATTTACGATAATAGCGGCCCTGTATAGGGCCACTATTAATTGATGCAAGTCGAATCTCTAATTTCGATTAATCGGATTAAACTGCATAGGGTTAGACCCCGGCTCCAACGATGGAATGTATCCGGAGCTGGTAGATGTCGCTTCGATCGCTATTTTGCTCGAGTCGAAAGAAGTTCCAGAACTGTTAAGGTCTGTTGGATCAACCTGAACTGCACAAGCGAGCTCATCTTGGTTATTACAACTTTTGCCATTAGGAGATGTGCTCCATTGCGGCAAATCTTCTACCTGTGTGAGATCTGTTGGAGTCCCGTGAAAATAAACAGTTACAGGAGCTAAACTTTTTCCTGTATAAGCCTCAGCACCTTTAAATGCTGAGAATCCGATAATCATGGCTCCGCCTAATATCATGTAGCCATAATTGTTTAAAAATTTGGTTAGCATAATGCTACCCTCCTTTCTGTACTGCAAGCCAATAATTGATGAGTAAAGTTTTTGGCCTGCAAACTTTTGGTAAATAATTGTTGTCGGTACGGTTCTGTGTACCGATCGTATCTGTATGCCAGGCTGCCTACTATAGGCCTACTGACGGTGTCATATACTGGAGCATGGTCTATGCTGTCTGGCATATACCAGATTTCATGTGTTGGTTTAATTGCTGCGTTTTTATAGTTTACAATTCCTGTTGCTAGAATAACCGTGAGAAAGAGGCCGACAGCGGTCTTGTTGGTTAAATTGCTTTGGCCGTGAAGGAAAACCTTACGATTGAGTATTTGCCCTGCTAGCGATAGACCAAGAATAACGAGGTTAAAGATCAGATGCGCTGTCCAGGAGATATGACTGAGAAAGCTGGTACACATACAAGGTTTCTTGTCATACACATCGAGGACGCCAAGGGCAATATAAATCGAAAATAAGGTGATCATGATAGTCGATGCTATCCAGCCCCAATGCTGTAAACGGCGTGCAGGCAACCCAAGCAAAGCTCCGATGCTAATTTCCAGCAGCGGAAGCAGCCAAAAAAGTATTGGCGCAAGGATGCTAATGACCGGTTGCTGCTGCAGTGCAATATGAAATGCATTGAGCTGCCAGAGTTTTTCAATACCTACATAAACCCAAAAGAGGATCATGGCCGCCCGGAGGATTTTGTAAATTGTTGTATTGGTTTTGTTCGCTTCCATAGCTTTAATTATTTGTACAGCGTCACTTATTATTTTCTCCGCTGTTTTTTTCTTTCCAAAAACAGGGCGCCATACCTGTGCGCCCTGCTCGGGTACAGCGGCCTGCTACAGCGTCAACTTCTACCTTTCGTACGCTTCAAAACAAAGATAGATCGGATTTTAGCCGACTGCAGGGGTAGTAGATGGGGCATATTGAGCCAGCGAATACCGTTCTAAATAGCTGTATGAATGGGGGCGGGGAATTAGAGACGAAATAACTGCTATGGGCATGGCGGAGCAAAATAGCCGACAGAAATGATTTTAAACAAGATTTAAAACCTGATCAATTCTTTTAGCGCAGGGGTAACGTGGGAATACCCCTGCTTTTTAAAATTTGGATGTATTTTTATCCATTTAATTCGGGGAATTTTTCGTGCAATTCATTCAGCATCGTTTTCAATACTTTGCGTAGATGGACAGCAGCGGGAAATTCGCTGCCTCTATCCATCTTTGTGAGGCTGTGTATCGAAAGCAGTATGCCTTCCTTGGTTTTAACGAGTTTTGAAAATTCTTCCGCAGCTTCCTTTTTCTCGGACGAGCGCATGACTTTGGCCTTCACACATAAATGTAGCCAGAGTTTGAGCTCCTTGCCATTCAGATTGCTATGGATAAACCGATAGGGAACAGCACTGGATGACTTATCATCTGCCGTTTCCATTTCAATATACTGGCACATCAGCATGAGCAGCGTGCTGCGGTTGGGATCATAGGCAAAGCCCGGGATGGCGGAAAAATGCTGCGGATACCGCAATAGATTGTCGGTAGCGGCCGGGTCAGCTTCGTAGAACTCCTTCCAGCGATTTAAAAAGCCGATATGGTTAAAATTAAAATTGATCATCAAGATCAAAAAGCGGGAAGGCCAGTTTTTATGCTGACGCTCGTCCTGAGCCAGTTGCCTGAGTGCATCAATCAGCTGAACAAGGTAGTGCTGATGATGATATTGCAGGTAGGGTATTTTGCCCCGCTGGAAAAGGCTCTCAATGGCGGAATGCACTTCATCCAGATAAGCTTGGGGAATCTGTTTAAGCCTTAACCTCTCTAAGCTGTCTTCGAGGTGAAGATCTATATATTGCCTGATGCGTTTTTCATGATGCTGCGGTAGCGGTGTCAGAGGATTGATATCTTTCTTAAATAAAAATTCTACACTTTCCAGTAGTTCCTCCACCCGATGAAGCGCATTGAGTTCCTCAGAAATGGACCGATCGCAGCAGGTGTATAATACTTCATGCAGGCGAAGTAACTGCGTATGGTAGAGCTGTATGCCGCGGATCGCCTGATCGGCATGGGTATATTGCCGATGGAGGGCCAGGGCGTCGTTCAAATGTTCGGTACAGGCAGAAGCAATGGCTTCCAGTTGTTTGGTTCGGCTGGAAGGGCTGATATGGGCAAAGGTCTCTATTAAAAGCATCAGGGGATATAAGCTTGTGATCATTTGTACCTCCTTTTCATTTCTTTGTGATACCATGGCCAGCCATATACACCCGGATGCAGCGTCATGTTCAGCTTGCCGCCCTCTTTTGCCTGCTCAAAAGTCTTTGGATGTACCTCGACCGGAAATTGGTATTTCTCATCTTCATACGTAAATGACACCAATAATTCATGTATGTCGCAGCAGACTGGGCATTTCTGTACCACTTCGGCCTGAATATAGACTGCTTTGGGGCTATCGACATGTTTGCAATTGTTCATAATAAGGTTCATCCGGATATACCAGGTACAGGCAAGGAGCATCAGTGGAAATTGGAGGGCGTACAGCGTAATCAGGTTGGCACGTTTAAAGAAAATTAAATGGGCTACCGCACAGCTGCCAAGAGCGATAGGGAAGGCATGTTTAAATGCTGGCTTCAGCGGCTGCGAGCTGAGCAGCAGTTCATAGGGTAAGCGGTCATACACCGCTATACTGCAGATCTGAATACAAATAAAAAATAGAGCAAAAAGCTGGAGCACCACATGGTGGCTACGGATTTCCAAAAAAGGAATCAGCAGGACTAGGACACCGATACTATAAACCTTTAGGTAAAATGCCGACGCTAAAAAGGATCCATATACAGTCACCACGATCGCGATAAAAATCAGGATGTGATTTCGGCTGATCCGTCTGAAAAAATGCATGGGAGGTCTCATACGCAGGGCTGTTAAATCAATGATTTGATATCAAATTAAAATTACCTATAACGCATGCTATTTGGTTTGAATATTATCTTTATTTCAATAAGCGTATGTTTTTCGCATCGAACTCCCTTTTTCTGTAACGAAGCATTCATTTTATACAATAAAGAACGTGTTTATTAGCTAAAAAGGTGTGTTTCTGCGTATTTGGCAGGACACAAAAGGGTGGTTTATCGATCTGATGGTACTGTTTAAAAGAATTAATGGCTAAATTTAGTATACAGAAATTTTTTTAATAGGAGATTTTTGGAAAGCATTAGCCTCGCCTGCATTTATCTATCGATCAGTTCAAGGTTAATCGTTGAAATTAACAGTACATTATGGAAAGTAACCAACAGGTCAAGTATGCTAAAGATACGGAGATGCACGTATATTATCCAGATTTCATCTGGGTGTGGATCGCTTCGTTTCTTTTTGGCGGCATCTGTTGGTATATCGGTGCGGTAACAGCGCTGTCAGGTTGGTTTGATAGCAGACCACTGATTGTAAGTTATCTATTTAATGTAATTATCGCGGCATTGACACTCTTTTATATAAGATGGGGGATCAAGCTGTTGGACAAAAAGAAAAGCTGGCTGCTGCACATGGGCGATCGGCTGGGCACACAGTTCTTTTTCTGTGTACTGCTGCCAACCGTAGCCCTATTTGGTATCCTCAAGCCTGTTGCAGCACCTAAAAGTGAATGGATATGGCTGCCTTTATTGGTGATTTTTGTCTGTATACTGCTTTTTAATATGCTCTATATCACCTTTTTTTATTGGAGTATTTATCGGAAAAGGGAACGGTACCTGATCCGCTTGGAACGTACTTTACAAAGGCAGAATAGCATAGCTGTCAATGCGGATGCGCAAATTGAAGCACAAACTTTTGATTTGTATGATACTATAGATCCGGCATCGGCTGATGAGACCATCAAGGAAACAGATGCTGTGGAGGAAATCGATCTGACGCTGCTCAAATCGATAAATCCGGCACTGGAGGAGTTTGTGATCAACAACAAATACCTCACAAAAAAGATTATGTACACGGAGCTGGGGATATTTCTATTTGAGAAGACCAATAATACGCCTATCGTTAAGCTATACCTAAAAGAAGATATGGAAGATAGCAAAGGCTGTGAACAGCGTAGCCTGAACGAAATTGTGCGCGATACCCAGGGCTTTGTGCAGAAAATTGACCGGCATCACGCGATTCCATTGGACATGATCAAGGCCTGCTATCAAATAAAGGGCGGGCGGCTTCGGATCATTTTGCATGTACCGTTTGGTGCTATCGACAGTTTTGTGGTTTCGTCGACCATTTCCCGCAGGATAAAAGACTGGGTCATGCTGCAGGTACCTATTGAAAAAGAGAATACAATAAATAATAACCTTTAACAGATCGATTATGGAAAGCATGAAAAGCAATACTTGGAAATGCCGGGCCACTGGAAAGGTGGCATTTCGTCCCGGATAGAGGCACAGTATGCGATGTTCTGTTTTAAATTACGTTCGCGTGTCAAAAATGTCACCAATGGTAAACGCATCAAACACCGGATGGGAAAACCGGCTTGCCGCAGAGCCTACTATTGCAGGCTCTGTAAAGGATACCATATCACCAAATGGAAAAGGGATGATTTTGAGCGTTATAAAAAAACGGTCATGACCTGGCATGTTTCGTCAAGCATAAGCGATTATTATTTGACAATCCTATAATTTACCCCAACCGTAATTCCCAAAGCCTGCACGCGATCATAATTTCGCTCCGATTGGAAAGGGATGAGGGAGTACATTTTGTAATTAGGCGACAGCAAGACAGCAAACTGTTGGGATAATGGAACCTTTGCGCCTAGTCCAATATGGAAACCTATGCCATGCTGCTTGTCTACATAACTATTTGCGTTCTGCTGGAAGTGTAACATCGGTCCCGCATTTGCGTAGAGATATTTCAAAAATTTTACCCTGGCATCTAAAGGGAATTCCCAAATAGAAAGTTCCGAGGAATATTGCATCCGCTCCACCGATGGATCGACTATTGCCGATGTTGTCGTGATGTTCTGATGGGAATAGCCCACACCTGCACCAAAAGACCATGTTTCATTATAGTGATAGCCTACGCGGAGCAATCCAGCGATATAATTCTTACTGTCGTCGCTACCGGCTCCCATAAGGCTTTTCCGAGGTCCAATAGTACTCTCAGCTAGGGGAGTAATAGAAAGTTCGATGTCATAACTGCCACTATTGTTTTGCTGCGCATAGAGGCCGGTTGCTGATAAAGTTAAAACGGAAAGAAATATCCTGGAAAGTAATTTGTTAAGCATATTGAATGTATGATGATAGATTTTATAATTGTTTTCTCTTTTTAATTGGCGCTAATTCTCACTAGAAATCTAACTGATAACGTGTAAAGCTTCCTTTTTCTGAATTAACAGTGGCGGCCTTGTCGAATTGTAAGGGGTTCGGTCCATTATAGCCTTGCCATTTTAATACAGATTCCATATCGGCAGGAATCGTTATCCTAACGATGGTATCCAAATCATGAGGGACAGGAGCGATAGAAAAACCAGTATTGGATTTCTCTGGACCATAGCTAACCGAAAGCATCTTCAAATCGAGCTTCTTGACATTTTTGAGATGCAACTCCATTTCACCCCTTTTAAAAAGCATTATTCGTTCATCGGTTGGCGTATCATATTTGAGCTCGTCCAAGTCATAATAAGCTACGCTTTGATAGGAATCTGGATGGTATGCATTAAGATAATAACCATTCTTTTTGACGCCAACTATAAAAAAGCCTTCTCGGGATAGGTATTTGCTGGCATCAAATCGAAAACTATATTTGCCTTTGGTATCTGTCTTTGTTTTCCCCAAACTTATAGATGGTTTAAGGAACGAACTGTAATATTGGAAAGAAATCCCTATTTCTACATCAGATAATAATTTGTTCGCAGGAGTATCCACAACAACTCCCGATAGTACAATACAATTCTGCGCACAGGTTGTGCCATCGCGCTCATCTTTTTCGCACCCAAATAGAAAGAATGGTAGGATAAAGAGCAACCATTGCCCTTTATTTACTTTTTGAAATATGTTCAGCATAATAATATAGAATAGGTCAGTAAGACGTATTAAAGGAAAATCAATAAAACTGCGCATTTCGTTAAAATAGGTCTTTTCATAATTTATTTTGATACTATACTATTGCAAACGGAAATAATATGCGTTATGCTACAAACTTAATAAATATAAGTTAATAGTTCGCTCCAGACGCTAAAAGCTGCAATTTGGTTACAGGATGATTGGGCATTTGCGAGAATAATGGCTCCCAATTGACCAATACATAATAAGCTAGTGGAAAATTTATTGGAGTAGTGTAAAAGTTTCCTGCTTGTGTCACCTAGAAATCGAAAAATAAAATGATTGTTGGCCAACTAAGGTATTATTCTTTGATTTTTAATAAATTAGTAGGATGAGATATTTAATAGTCCTATTGTTAGGCTGGTTTACTTGTTATTCGGTCGCTGCACAAAACCAAGCGAAGGGAAATAGTGCCGGTAAAGATGAAAAGACCTATATATTGGTCGCCAATAAGATCAATACTGATTTTAATTATAAGTTGCTGGATGATTTTGAGCAGTCTTTTTCAGCTTTAATCAAGGAAAACAACAGCCGCGAATTAGTATTCAATCCCGTAAATGGCAAGTACCATTATTACAAGTTTATCGCCACCTATAAAGCAAGGGGGATCTCACCAGATAGTGATCCGGCCAAGCCGGAGCAAACCTTCCACAATATCTTGATCATCAAAACCGACGACCAGCAAAAGATCGTAGATGGCTATCATTTTGTGCTCGAATGGAATGAGAAGCCGCTATCTTATCCCTTATTTCGGATGAAAGCTGCCGATTTGCCCCTGAAAGAAGGCCTATCATTGAAGCAGCTGAACCTCAAAAGAGTGACCGATAATACGGATTTTGATAGCGATGGTAAGATCAAACTGTCGAGCTGGTAACGTTTAAAAAAGTTAAGAATAGCTTAGAACAATCGTATGGAACTGGATAGCCTTTACATAAGTATTAAAATAGAAAAATCGAGATTAAACGAGTATTTTTCTTCTAAACCGATTTCCCCGAACAAAGATGATAATTGGTCGCAGTGGTGGGAGAGTCGGCAGATGTACAGCAAAACAACGTTGGAAATTATTCCAAGTTATTCACAGGCGCGCATTCGTGAAGTCTTCGATAATCTGCTCAAGGATCAATTTTATGGTGCGAAGGAGTATTACGATGAGGAAAAGCAACACTGGACATTCGCCGTACTGAACTTCAGTGAAAACTATCTTGAAATATTGCCGATGCTGGCTCTTTTAAAACAATTGGAAGGCTTTGTTTTGGAGGGTTATGCCCTGATTTTTGACTGGATGTGGGGTGGTGATACGGTGATGGCTTATGTTGACTTTACCGCGGGAAGTGTCTTGCTCGAAACCGTTACTGAATCTTATGCGGTCGAACTTAAACGATTTGAAGAAGCTAATCAAGGCTTACAAACGCTGGCTGAAGAGCTGGGGGCTGGCTAACAGCTAGCAGTGGCTGCATTCATGTGCAAATTATAACCAACTATCACCTTATTTTAACCTCTTTTAGTTAAGCATTGTAATCCTAAATTGGCTATAGTATATTTAGTGTCATATTGACATTTATTTAAATCTAAATAGTTATGAAGCCAGTTCAGTTCAAAGTTCCTGCTCCTCAGGATAAATCGATCTATATTCAAGAAGACGTGCTGGATAAATTCTATCCGTATATGCATCGTCATGAGGAATATCAATTAATCTGGATCAAAGAAGGTATCGGCCAGCTCCTCCTTGACGATAATGTACATGAGTTTCAACCCGGCGACATTTTTCTTTTGGGGACAAACCAGGCCCATGTGTTTAAAAGTTTCATCGCAGGAGTATCTGTGCGGTCTGTCTCACTATTTTTTAGCCCGAAAGGAGCACTGTCTACCATGGCCACCATGCCCGAACTTCGCAATCTGCTTGATTTTGTGCATAAATGCCAGCGGGGATTTAAGGTTCCGCCGAAACATCAGGGACAGGTATGCTATTATATTGAAATCCTGCAAAAGTCCGACTTTCTGGATCAGCTCGTCAATTTCTTTTATCTGTTAAAATCACTCAGCAAAGTATTCGCCGAATTGGAGCCGCTTTCTGGTGTTCAACTGGCCAAAAGGGAAATCTCCAAACCTTTCAGAATCGAAAAATTATGTAAATTTTTGGAAGAGCACTTTAAAGAGGATATCAGTTTGGATGAAATAGCCGAAAAGGCAAACCTTACGCCGCATGCCTTTTGCCGCTATTTTAAAAACTGTACGGGGAAAACTTTTGTCGCTTATTTAAATGAACTGCGTATCCGCGAAGCCTGTAAATTATTGGGTTTGGGTAGGCACGACTCGATCTCTTTAATCGCCTATGATGCCGGCTTTAACAGCATCACTAATTTTAATCGTGTGTTTCGAAGTATATTGGGGATATCGCCCAAAATATATGTGCGCAACTACCGAAATTATCTATACGATTAACAAACTTTTTAATCACTTTAGGCTATTTGATCCCATCTGGCAGAAGGTCGCTCAATTTCCTGCGCGATTTCGGCTCTGATTCAATTCCGTCTAACCATAACGGGGAAAATATTCCCGATAGGATTGGACGGAATTGCTGTTTTATGCACTATGCTGCAATCCTACAGCTCGCCAATAGGCCTCTTTTTCTTTTGTTAAAATGCTAGAATGAGTGGGTAAGATCTGACCGAAAACCGCTACTCCGAAGTACTAATTTTGTTACAGAAAGAAGAACTAATCAATTTTTTAACATGCTGTTACAGCCTTTTTTGCAAAAGGAATTCATTTATCCCAGGGATAGATGTGTCATTGACAGTATGCTAAACTGAACACCTGCTTAACGAAATTATGACTATGTATGAAAATCTTCCAAAAAAATGCTTAACGGGTATTTTTATGTTGCTGCTGTTGGTCTGTCAACAGCTATATGCGCAACAACAGAGAACGGTCACGGGGATCGTTAAAGACGAAAAAGGCATACCTTTGTCTGATCTGAGTATTTTAGAGAAAGGCATCCGCAATGCCACCAAAACAGATGCGGATGGAAAATTCAGCCTACCGCTTAAATCGGCAAATCCGACCTTGATTTTTAGTTACGTCGGTTATGTACGGCAGGAGAAACAGCTGCGTGCCGGCGAAAATACACTTCAGATCACCATGAAGGAAGATGGAACGGGGCTGGATGAGGTGGTCGTGATGGGCTATCAGGATGTGCAGCGGCGGAAGACGACAGGAGCTATTGCTACCGTAAAAGGGAAAGATTTTGAAAATACGCCCTATGCAACCTTCGATGCCATGCTGCAGGGACGCGTGGCTGGTCTGACGGTATTGAGTACTTCGGGCGAACCCGGTACCAATAACATTGTCAACATCCGCGGGACGAGCAACCTGGGCTTAGCAGACAACCAACTGCAGGCGCCCTTATATGTGATCGACAATATTATTTACGACGTGAGTGATATCCGGTCGGCTTATGGTAATGCAAGTCCTTTGCAGGCCATTAATCCCAACGACATCGAATCGGTTGACATCCTGAAAGACGCTTCGGCATCGGCCATTTATGGTGCCCGTGCTGCAAATGGGGTCATTATCATCAAAACCAAACGTCCGGCGCAGGGTAAACCCGAAATACGGATCTCGGCTTACAACGGAGTTTCTAGCCGTCCGGCAATGAAGCCCATCACCGTTGGTGCAGCCGAGCGCAGGCTGAAAATGAACTTGCTCTATCAGGGTGGATCGTACGACTGGTTCAATAACGGATCCATTAGCCCCATGTTAACAGATAGTTTAAATCCAGCCTTTAACAACAATACCGATTGGCAGGGGCTTTTTCTGCAGTCGGCCAACATCAACAATGTCAATGTGAGTATCGGTGCCACCATGGAGAAATTTTTATACCGTTTCTCGGCACAGCGTTACTATGAGCAGGGCGTAATGATGGGCTTTGAAAATGAAAACCTAACCCCGCGCCTGATGTTACAGGCTAACCCGACGGACAATTTCCAATTTGAAACAAATTTGTTCGCAGGTTTTACTAAAGCGAAACATGGTTCGGGTGACGATACGAAATATCCCTTTAGCACCTGGGGATTTCCTTCTTCTTTCTATCAGCTTACGGATGTAGACCAGCAGATTTATACAGGGCGCTACGATGGTTTGATGGATCGCGATAACTCCTTCAGCCTGAATGGAAACTTCGCGGGGACACTGAAAAAGTTTCTGATCAATGGCCTGACCCTGCGCTCGCAGTTTTCGTTTAATGTCAATAATAATACACGCGATCTTTTTCGCCCCAAACTGCTTACGGGCTATAGAAACTTTGCACAGAATTGGGTGAACCAAAATAAGCGCTGGGAATGGGAAACCTATTTTAACTACATCAAGAGCATTCGCAATATCCATAATTTTAGTGCCGTTTTGGGTACTGGTATTGAACGCAATACGTCCAATGAAAATTATATGTATGGCTACAACGACAATGGAAATTATGTGAAAACCGTAACCGGTATCCCTTCCGGGCCTGATCTCTATGCAACGACTTCCATCAATGAGCGCTCGCGCGTATCGGTATTCGGTCGTTTTGGCTACGATTATAAGGACAAATACCTGCTTTCTGCAAGCTACAGGATGGACGCATCGTCGCGCTACAGCAAGGATAACCGCTGGGGTATTTTCCCATCCATATCTGCAGGCTGGGTGCTTTCGGAAGAACCGTTTTTCCAGGGAGTCAAAAACGCGATATCCTTTTTCAAAATAAGGGGTAGCTATGGTATTACGGGTCGTGATCCGGGCTCGTACTATGCGCGCTACACAGGACTGACTTTTGACGCATCTTATCCAGGGGCGGTGCTGGAAAATGGCATTGCTGGTTCGGTACTCTCGTATAACGGTAAGCCGACAGTATCTCCTAATTATGCGGCGGCGGCAACATCACCGACGATCCGATGGGAGCGTTCACCGCAGTTTAATGCCGGGTTCGATATGAACCTGCTGCACGACCGGGTTACGGTAACTGCTGATTTTTATGTGCGCGACTCCAAAGAGTTGGTATACGATCTGACGATGCCCGCTACTTCGGGATACAGCACGGTCTCCAACAATTTTATCAGTGTGAGAAACAGTGGTGTGGAAATGACGATTATCTCCCGAAATATGGCCCCTGGATCTGCTTTCCAGTGGACTACAAATTTCAATATGGCTTATAATAAAAATTATGTGACCAGCCTGCCTGACGGTGGAAAGGAAATACAAGTGGGACCACCCTGGATGCAACGCGCCCTGAATGTAGGCCAGCCTATTTTTCCATTCAAAGTATGGGATGTGGATGGCGTATATGCGACCAATGCTGACGTGCCTGTCGATCCATTGACGGGAAGAAGAATAGCGCACTTTAATCGATCGGTCCTTTATCAGGCTGGCGATCCGCGCAGAAGGGATGTCAATGGGGATTATGTGATCGACTATAACGATAAAATTGATATGGGAAATCCAAATCCCGACTTCGTGGGCGGTTTTATCAACCAATTTTCTTACAAGAATTTTAGCCTATCCACACTCGTGAGCTTTGTTTTCGGACGCTCTTTGTGGAATGGTTACCTGTCGGATAAATTACAGGATGCCGGTTCATCTGCCCTTTATTCGACCTGGGGTACCAATTCGGCTATTGCAGGCGATTTTAAACCCAGCGACTTCTGGATGAAAGACGGCGATCAGACCAAATACCCTACTTTGTTTCGCAATACGGTAGACAATTGGCACATCGCTAATAGTACTTTCGTGGAAAATGCCAGTTTTGTACGCCTGAAAAATATTCAGCTGAGCTACACATTCCCGCAGGCCATGATTAAGAAACTTAAGTTGAAAATGCTCCGCATTTATGGGGTCGTGGATAATGTGGCTGTTAAGTCCTGGTCTTCTGTGCCGGACCCTGAAGCAGTGGAAGCCAATGGTTATTCAACGGGCAACGGATATCCGATCCCGAAGAAATGGACAATAGGCTTGGATGTTACCTTTTAATCATGTCAGTTCCATCGGATAACGGTGGCTTAAAATTAGTTAGAGATGAAAAGAAAAATATTGTTTTTAATGCTGAGTGCTTTCATGTATCTCGCTTCAGGCTGCTCCAAGTTTCTGGACATTGAGCCTGTCAGTTCGGCAACCGACGAGAACTTCTGGAAAACGCAGGAAGATGCCAATAGCGCAACCAACGCCATGTATGCGCTGCTGCGCAAGGCCCTAAATCAAGGCAATGGGATGGCCTACTATGCCTATGGCGATTTGCTAACGGACGAAATTACTTCTTCGACCAACGCAGACTTTAATCCGATTGTCAATATGCAGCTCAATACGGCTGTAGCGGCTTCGGAAACCTGGCGGCCCGCGTATCAGCTGCGGCGCTATGATGTCTTCTATCAGGCCATAGACCAGGCCAACCGCGTGATCCAAAAGCTCCCTAAGATGGATGAAAATGCCTTTGACAATGTATCGACCAGGGATTACTATATCGGCGAAGCTTACTTTGTGCGTGCATTTGCCTATTTCTATATGGCGAGGGTATGGGGAACAGTGCCGATTATCACAGAATCTGTGGTGCCCATCAATGCTGTAAATCTCCCGGCAAGTAAAGAGAGTGATGTGCTGGATCAGAGCCAGGCCGATTTAACTAAAGCTTTGACTTTACTGAAATGGAGCAATATTGACCAAGATGATTTTGCCCTGCGTGCAAATACCGGAGCAGCGCTTGCCCTGCAGGCGCACCTGAGTGCATGGCGCGGCGAATATGCGGACTGCATCGAGGCGGCTAAATCGGTATTGGAAAGCGGCGAATATTCTTTTGTGGGAAGGGACAGTCTGAATTACCGCAGTATTTATCAGGGAAAATCCAATGAAGGTATTTTTGAGATTTCCCAAAATGGGGAAAACGAAGGTACAAACTCGGGGATAGGGTACTTCTCGCTAGCCGGGCCTTATTTTCGGACTTTAACAGATCCGATTCTAAGAATCAGTCAGGATTATATTAAAACGCTCTTTAAAGACAGTAACGACAAACGATTTAAAAGTGTGTTTGATATAGTTTATAACGGTAACTATGCGCTGTGTACGAAATATGCGAATGTTAAGTTTTCGAGTAATGCGTCAAATGCCAATGCGATATTTAAAAATAACATCATCATCTTTCGCTATTCTGATATTAAGCTGCTTATGGCAGAGGGATTGGCCGCAACAGGTAAAAATAGCTCCGCAGAAACCATCTTAAATGAAATCCGCACGCAAGCTGGACTGCCTGCCTACACAAATGAGGAACCGCTCATCGAGGCCATCTTTAGCGAAAGAGCGCGCGAGCTTTTTCTGGAAGGCCATCGCTATTACGATCTCGTGCGGTTGTATAAACACTTCAATGTCTATAAATTTCCGGAAGGCAAAATGAACCAGTCGCAATTTAATGCGAAGAAATACCTTTGGCCATTTGACCCATCGTTGTTGTCAACCAATCCGCTGCTGAATCAGACACCATACTGGGGAACCGTCAATATGTAAACCACTAAACCTGAAAAAAATGAAAACCTTATATCGATTTGCGTTGCTGCTGGCTTTTGGACTGACCGTGATCGGTTGCAAGAAAGCAGCTTATCTGACGGATGACGGCCTCCATACAGCCGAAGTCAATCTGTCTACTTACGATTACCTGGCGGCTCATCCCAATGGGATGTTTGATACCCTGCTGCTGGTGATTGACCATTTTAAACTCAAAGACGAAATCAACAAGGCGAAAACCTTTTGGGCGCCTTCGGATTATTCGGTCAACCGTTATTATAAGCAGAAGGCAGACTCGGTGAAGTATGTGGACGAAAATGCACAGTATTCTTTTGATCAGTTTCTCAACGAAATTCCTGTGGATTCGGTCAGGGCATACATCTACAACGATGCCCCTTACAATTTGGAAACGGCCAGTACAGCGTATACGACGATCAGCAATGCGTCCAATGTGGGTGGATTTTTCTATCATAGGCAAAAGCAGCCCAAAGCGGCCTGGTCTTCGCAGCCCGTTTATTATTTATACTACGTCAAAGTGCGTGGCGAGGCGGATCAGATCAGCCCTGACGGTATTGTTACGGTCAAAGAAGATGATCAGGCCGACATGCGTATATATTGTCAGACAACCGGGATTAAAACGGCTTCAGGAACCATGCTAAATGTATTGGCCAATACACATACGTTTATAGGCGATTTTGTGCCACGCTTCCTGACGGGGCCTAAAATCGTGGAAACCGGTTCTACGCTGACCTTTACATACGACCTGAGTATTAAATATGATGCAGCCGGTTATACAGGTACCACAGTGGACCTGCTGTTGCCACGTTTAGCGCGCTTTTATGGCGTGGAGAGCGGCGCAATATCCGCGCTGGTGGGTAAGGATATTACGTATTATGCTGTACAGCCCGATGGCAGCTTAAATGCAAACAGCACTGCCAACGCCCCCGGGCACTGGTTCGATACGAAAGGGCAAACCTGTTCATGGGGCACCGATGCACGCATTGTGTCTGAGCTGGCAACCTCAACGATGACCTTCAATATTCTGCAATATCCAGGGCAAACAACGGTGGGTAGTACCTATACGGTCCGCCAATCCCTCGTATACAAGTCGAAAACAAAGGGTGATTTGAATGCTGTTTTTGTATTCAACATTAAGATCAAATAAATTTTGAAACTAGCTGGATTGATTCCGCGGCAGTGCCGGATCAACCGGATAGCTTCATCACAAATGAAAAAATAAAACAGATGAAAAAACGAAGTTTTATAATCGGCTTAGCAGGTTTATCCCTATTGCTATTGGATTCCTGCAAGAGTGACCAAATAGGTTATTTAAGTGAAAATATACGCTATAATGTGGAGAATCTGCAAGTCAATCAGGGGACGGTGGTGTACACGGATGCCATTGTTGCCAATGGAAGCACAACCCCGCTGACCGTCAATCTGGTTGCGGTACGGAACAAGGAAACCGGCGAGCTCTCAACAGAATTTTCAAAAGAACATGAGATATCCACCTACCTTGCTGAAGTCACCTGGCGGGATACCACCCTGGATCTGTTGAAAGCGAAGATTGGCAAGGCCAAATATCCGCCGATGATGCTCAATGCGACCGGTGGTCGCGTGGGTTTTACACAGGCGACGCAATTTGTGACGCCGGGGCAGTACACGATCGATGTGGAGGTGAGCAATATCGCCGGACAGAAAAAATTTAAGAATATACTGGACTTTAATGTTATCGGTGCCAAGAAGGAAGATATTTTATTTAAGTCGTGCACGAGTTCGGACTACGGTGCCGAATCTAATTTTTTGCCGTATACAGATTACGAGATCAGTGTAGAACATCAGGCTGAAGGGGAAAACAAAATTGTATATCAGTGGGAAGATAAAAACGGCAAGCCCTTCAATCCTAAAAAAGGCGAGATCATCAAGCGTGGCGACCGGCCGACATTCAAAAATTGGTCGCCTTACTATCCGGAGGAAGTTACCGATACGGGCTTGGTGTATCGCTATCCAGATGTTTCGGGGCTGGTGTATCCTATCATGAACGGTACGTATGTAGGCACAGAATTTTGGTCGGGGGATCCCATTTCTTATTACCGCATTGTGGGGACAGCGACTACGCTGGGGCGTAATCTCAATCCGGTATCGACCATCAAATTCTACAGAAGTGGTACCTACATCGTTCGCTTCCGTTTTTTGACCATCACACATAGTTGATCTCTACCTATTAAAAGCGCAAATGATGAAAAGTATAGTATTGCATAAAGTCCTGCTGATACTGGTTTCAGCACTTGTATTCCTTTCGCAGGGATGCAGCAAAAAAGTTGAACTTCCGGTCGAGGAAGAGGTCATCACGCCGCCCGTTACAGTGGGGACAGATTCTTTGAAGATTTATAAGCCAAAGGAATTTGAAGGGATGGATTATAACGATAAAGGGAGTAAATGGTCCTATTCGCGCAGCCGTCAGTCGGAGCATTTTATCGTGTTCTGGGGTGCAAGTTATGGGAAGAATGATCCCAATGCTGACACCGTCCCTGAAGAATACCGTGTCGATATTGATGATCTTTTGGCCAAGGCCGAACAGTTCTATGCATTGAACGTTGGCACGCTGAAGTTTGCAGAACGTAAAGTAAACCGATCCAATCTGGATAAATACAAAATGATGATTTTTGTTCATTATACGACAGAATGGATGGCGTATGGTGGCGGTTACGACGATCTAATCGGCGCATTGTGGATCAATCCGGCGACCTGTAAGCCAGTAGGTGCTGTAATTGCCCACGAGATCGGGCATAGTTTTCAATATCAGGTATTTGCCGATCTGAAAGGCGGACATGGATTTCGCTACGGTTTTGGCGGAACGAGCGGCAATGGGTTTTGGGAGCAGACAGCGCAATGGCAGGCCTACCAAACCTACCCAGATCAAGCGTTCTCAGGGCATGATTTTACAGTCTATACCGAAAATTACTTTCGCCATATTCATCACGAGAAATATCGTTATGCCAGCTATTTCATCCATTGGTATTGGACCAGCAAACATGGGATCGATATGATTGGCCGCATCTGGCGCGAAGCGTTAAAACCCGAAGATCCGGTGCAGGCCTATATGCGTATAACGGGTATCGATGTGAAACAATTCAACAATGAGATCTATGATGCGGCGACCCGCTTTGTGACCTGGGACCTGAACAGCATCAGGGATTATGGAAAGAATTATATCGGTAAGCTGACAACCAAATTTACGCGGCAATCCAACGGTAGTCTTCGCGTTGCCTATGATCGTTGTCCGGGTACTACGGGTTATAATGTGATTCCGCTCGAAGTTCCGGCTGCGGGAACCCAGGTTTCGGTAGCTTTTAAGGGACTACCAAATGCCGCCGGATTCAACGCGGTGGATGCCAGTCGTGCCGGATGGCGCTATGGCTATGTGGCCTTATTGAAAGATGGCACGCGGGTATATGGTGACAGGGCGGAGGGCACGGAGAATACGGTAGCGTTTACTGTTCCGGCCAATTGTAGCAACCTCTGGTTTGTTGTCACAGGTGCCCCATCTGTTTACCAACCACATGCCTGGGATGATGACGACAGCAATGATGAGCAGTGGCCTTACGAAATTAAAATTCAGGGTACAACGGCTACAGGATACAATGAGGTGAGCAGTCAGCCCAAAGATATCGCATTGAATTATGACCTGAGCTTCCCGGCAGATGCCACGGGGTATTCGGGTGCGCAGGTAAGCGTCAATGCCGCTCAGCTAGGGGAGGCTTTGGCCATATCTTCGGCAGACCTTGCGGGTTTGATGAGCAGCGGGAAAATTAAGTTCTATGCCGTGGAGCCGAATGGAAGTTTAAATCCCAACAATACGGCCACAGGTTACGGGCATTGGTTTACGCCTGCTGGGGCTGTCACCAACTGGGGTGCCAATGCGGGCTTGTTTTCGGAATTTAACGCGAGTACGATAACGTTCTCCATCGGACAATATCCGGGCGCTTTGGCCACTGGAAAGAAATACACTATCAAGCAGGCACTGCTGTATACGTACGAAGGAACGAAAACCGTGCAGGCGACGTTCACATTTAATGTGAATATCAAATAAGAGTATGTTAAAACTACAAGATGAGGTGATGGTTCATATGTTTATGTTTAGTTTAAGCCACGTCGGGAGACGTGGCTTTTTTGGTTTTTGTATTGTTGCTATTGTATCGATGCCTCTGGGCTCTGCGCTTAGTTGTGGTCATTCATCCCGAAAATCATACCGTTCGAATAAATTATTTAGGCAACCGCTGTTAGGCCTATACATTCGTATCAAATTAAAGAATACGAATAATGATCCGAAAATTAATCTATCTACAGTTGGCCACAATGCTGTTTGCTTGCCGTACCGCTTATGGGGAGACAGGCCGTTCGTTGCAGGATACCACCACCATTAAACCGATACGCTTGAATGAGGTACACGTGTCTGGACGTTTAAATCCCCTTAAAATTGCTCCCGGCAGGCTGACTTATCAGGTAGCTAAAGGCAGCGCCAGTTCTTCGGGTAGCGCCCTGGAGCTGCTGCGCAAAATGCCTGGTGTGAGCATTTTAGCAAATGGTAAGATCAGTTTAAACGGACAAGCGGGCATTCAACTGCTGGTCGACGGCAAAACAAATTTTATGGATGGCGAAAATCTGATCAATTTTTTGGCCTCCATGCCAGCCGCATCGCTCGATGTTGTCGAACTTATTACGCAGCCAGATGCTACAATGGATGCCAATGGTGATGCCCGCTTTATCAATCTGAAACGGATCAACAGAACGGCCCCTGGCCTCAGTGTTTCTTTATCGACCAATGCCGAACAAGGGAAGTACAGCAGAACCTTCCAAAATATCGCCGTGGCCGCCAATACCGCTAAGTTAGCGATGTCGCATACCTATTCTTATGGAGAAGGGACGGAATTAATTGATGTTAATTCGACCAGGTATATCAGCAAGGAGGGGGATAGGAGGGGCAATGCATTGCGATTGGATATGGACGCCGTTAGAAAGCGAAATTATCGCAATCATTATTACAACGGCACGCTCGATTATGCGCCAAATGATCACGTGAAAATGGGAACTTATGTATTAATCAACAATCATGAGCGGACCAAACAGGAAGCTGTTCGTTCTAATTTCTTTAACAGCTCTTCACAGGTGGACTCCAGCATAGTAACAGGAAATGTGTTGGGACATACCTTTAGGAACTTTAGTACCGGAGCTCATTTGACGGTTCAGTTTGGCGCTGGCTCCAAATGGGAAAATTATCTTGATCGGCAACAGTTTAACCAATCCGAAACTCAAGATCAACTGCTGGACAAATTTGGTGCTGATGGTTCAGTAACGGCCTTGCAGCAAAAACTCCGCGGTGAGACGGGAGGAAAGGTTACTATTACGACCGTGCAATCGAAATATATGCTCGACATCCGTCCAAATATGACGGCCTCTTTTGGTGGAAAATTGACGCAGGTTAATATGCGCACCAATTCATTTTATCAGCAAACTCATGACAACCGCTGGCAGGAGCGCGCCGACCTGACCAATATATTCGGTCATGAGGAGCAGCTGAAAGCGCTATTTATGCAGACGCGGTTTAGCCCTTCAAACCTCTTCCAAATCGATGTGGGACTACGATTTGAGGATGCTGCATTTAAGAGCAGGACCGTCCATGATAAGGATACAGATTTTACCATGCTGAGATCCTATAAAAATTTGTTTCCGAACCTGACCGCTACCTATGCAATGGATGCGGAACAAAAGCTTTCGCTCAATTACCACAGGCGGGTCAATCGTCCCAATTTCAAAGACCTGAGCCCTTTTGTGGAGGTCAACGACCCCTATTTGTACGAGAAGGGAAACTCAGCATTAAAGCCCGAGTTTGTCCATACGATGGAACTGACCTGGTTGTTCAAAAACAGCTATTCGTTGCAGCTGCGCTATAACCTGCGGCAAAATGCGATCAGCAAGAGCTACAACCTGGACGAGCAAAGGCGGACTGTCGTTATGCCGATGAATCTGGAACATGCATCCAATGTGGGGTTGCGGTTTAATGCAGCGAGTATTTCCCCCCTGAAAAAGTGGAACATACAGCTGAACGGGAACCTAAACTATACCTCTTTTGAATGGCGGACGGCAACTGATGTGCATCGCAACAGGCGGCTGGTTCCTTCTTTGCAGGTACAAAATACGGTAAGTCTGCCTTTTAAACTCAGTCTCGAGCTCAATGGCTTCTGGAATGGGTCTACTGCCGAGGGGCAAGCTACCATGGCTTCCCTCTGGTCTATGAATACTGCCGTACGCAAAACCATCTTGCAAGATAAATTAACTTTGTATATTTATGCCAATGACCTTTTCAGGACCAACAGGCCTAAAATAATTTTTAGTAGTGATGCTATGGAAGGGAAGTACAGGGAGTTGTACGACAGTAGAGTTATTGGGATCAACCTTTCCTACCGATTACATCGCGGAATGAAAGATAACCTAAAAAGCGATCGTGCCAATGACCAATTGGAAGAAAATAGCCGGATTAATTACTGATATCATGAGAGCGAACATAGCAAAATTAAGCGGAAACCCCATACACTATCTAGGTCCGGCACTCTGGGGAATCGCTTCTTTCAACATTCTTCGTGTCGTGACAGATATAACCAAGAAAGATGAATTTTGGTCTGGCGGAATTAGGATCCATTCGGTTGGACTGCTTATCTCGGTGGTTTTTTGTTACGTCATAACACTGCTTTGGCGGCGGAGACTGGCGGGGATCTTTGCTGCAAAGCCCACCGTCAAACCAAATGTCGCAGTAGAGTATATCGTTGCTGTTGTACAAATCATGGGGATATTGAATCCAACGGTCTTCGTGTCCGAACGCCTGGGCTGGATCTATATGGGGGATGGTTATATTGATTACATCTTGGTTAATGCGATTTATGTTCCCTTGTTTCTGCTTTACTACATGTTTTTGCGGAACGAGCGCAGCGACAGGAATATGGCCGACAATCGCATCTATGTGGAGCAGATCAAAGCGGACAAGCTAAATACCGAATTGCAGTTATTGAAAAGTCAGTACCACCCACATTTTCTCTTTAATGCGCTTAATACGGTCTATTTTCAAATTGATGAATCCAATACATTGGCAAAAAAAAGTGTCGAACAGCTTTCGGAACTGTTACGTTATCAGATTTATACGGTGGATGAAAAGGTATCGATGGAGCAGGAACTTGCATATTTAAAATCTTATATAGCGTTTCAGCAGCAGCGGTTGACAGCAAGATTGACCGTGCGCACGGACATTGACGGGGATTGGGCAGACATCAGCATCTTTCCTTTGCTTTTTCAGCCTTTAATAGAAAATGCTTTTAAATATGTGCGCGGGCAGTACGAGATCGTAATCTGTCTCAAGCGTCGGCCTACCAACATATGCTTCAGCATTTCCAATAGCCTATCCGTGGCCGCGGCAGTTGAGGCGGCAATTCCCCAGGCTGAGGTAGCAGAGTCGGGGGCTGGACTTACCAATCTGAAAAAGAGATTGGCATTGCGCTATCCGCAGCGGCATACCTTGAATACGCATGCCGATACAACGCATTTTTTTGCTGAGTTAATACTAGATTTATAACTGTTTATGAGAGAGATCAGATGTGCTATAGTGGACGATGAACCTTTTGCGCGCAAAGGAATCGCATCCTACATCGAGAAAATAGATTTTTTGAAGCTTGTTGCTGAATGCGAAGATGCGATCGAGTTGAGTCAATATCTGCGTTTGCATCCCCTTGACCTTATCTTTCTTGATATTGAGATGCCCGAGATATCAGGCTTGGACTATATAGCGAGCCTGAGCAATCCGCCCAAGATAATCGTCGTCTCGGCGTATGAAAAATATGCATTGCGGGGGTATGAGCTGGACGTTGTCGATTATCTGTTAAAACCGGTGCCCTTCGAACGCTTCTTTAAGGCGGCCAATCGGGCATTTGATGTGCTCAGCAGCGCTGCTCCATCTGCAGGTCTGTTGGCAACTTCTTCAGATGCGCATATTTTTCTGAAGGTGGACAAACAATTAAAGAAGATTTTTTTGCACGATATCCTATTCGTGCAGAGTATGGGAAACTATGTGATCGTACAGACGATAGATTCGCAGGAAGTGACGTATTGCAGCCTACAACAGATGATGAGTACGCTGCCAGTCCACCAGTTTATCCCCTGCCATCGATCCTATCTTGTCAATAGGAATAGGATAGCAATCATAGAAGGGAATCAGTTACATGTGGGGGAATACAAAATTCCGATCGCCCGAAATTTAAGGGAGGACGTGATGACATCGATCTTAAATCGCAGTTGAGTATGTACTGCAGTTTGATGATTATATAGGGATTTATAGACTTGTTGAAACAGATGAGCTGTTTTCAAAATAAAAGATTATAATATCTGGGTGTTCCACCGCTTTGAACAATGAGGTGCTGGAGAATTTAATCAGAAATTCCGCTCGCTAGGATGCAGTGCCCTAGCTTGAAGAGCTATCATCCTTGTTTCCAGGTTGCAGTCATAGTGAAGTTCTTTTTCTATCGTATCAGAGAGAACGTTGTTATGCAGTAGAACTTCTATGATATCTTTTCTGTGAAGCGCACAATTCATTTTGCTATACAGAACTTCAAGGGGTTTTTTACAGGATTTGGTTTTGTTTTCATTGAAAATATCTGTGTATATCCCTGCCAATCGCTCAATTTTGTGCTCATTTTTTACCTTTTCCGCGATTTCGGTCAGTAGCTTCGAGTCGCCACTTCTGTAATTAGAAATCAGCAATTCCAAATAGTCAATCGGATTTTTGGCAGTTTGTATTTTGTCCACGGCAAAATCTCTAATGGCTTTGCTTTTTAGATGTTTGAGTGCTTTAATGGCATTTTTAGCTATTCTGTTTTTGCCTGTTTCCTTTTGTTTAGCATAGTCTAAAATGAATTGGCTATCGTAGGGAAATTTGTGAAAGTCAAAAATATCCAAAAGGCATTCAATTTTTGCTTGGTCTGTTTCTTTCAAAAGATGTTTTGCGATAGTGTTTATCTCTTCTTCTGTTAGCTTTCTCATTCTTGCAAAAGAAATACGGGCTTTGCTGTTTAAAACTTCATCAATGATGTCTTTGTATTTTTGGGGTTTTGTTCGCTGTGTATTCTGGTTTATTTCTGTCCGTTGTATGTTGTCAAGGTAAAGACGTATGAACTTATTGGTCCGGGCTTTCTTTTGAAGTTCTTCAGACACCTGTATGCTTTGGTGTTCTGCTTGAAAATGCCGAATGATGCCATCGTCTTGCCAATCGTCATGATGTTGTTCAATGTGTTTTCCAAATTTCTCGGCAACGTAAAATAAGCCATTTAGTCCGTCAAGTTGTGCTATTTCATAAGCGCCGGCCCAATCAGCGCCGGCGATCGGATTGTTTAAAAACCGGTCATAAATAGCTTGTTTTGCCTCGGTGTCATTTTGCTGCGCGAAAAGTTTTGCCAGGGCAAACAAATGTGTCAAGTTCCAGGTGTCATCCTGTTCCCTTGCCAAACCCTGCAAGACGGCTTTACGGATTTTGTCTTTTTGTTTTGAAATAGAAATAATGTCAAAAATATAAGTTGCCCGGTCGCCTTCACATTGCCCGTCATAGGCGAAAATGTTTAATGCACCTTGTATAATTTGATTTGAAAAGTCAATTTCCGGATGCTCTTTTACGATCAGGTATGCTTCACCTGTTCCGCGTTTCAGGGCATGTAGAAATTGTCGTTTTAGGATTCTTAAATCGGGCATAATCGAAAGAATGGGGTTTAAACAACACTCAATGATAGGGGACGTGCCAGAATACTGCTTTTAATTTATCGATTATGATCTTCGGCAATGATTTCGTCGATATCATTAATAATACGGTTAATTGGTTTTGTAAAATAGCTCTGGGCCAGCTGTACCTTTTTTTCTTTCCCATTTTCATCCTTATAGCGTGCGATCAGGGCGACGTTAATTGTGATAAAGCCATATTGTTTAAGCTTGTGGATACTAAAACCCTGTAGGCTCTCCAGCGGAATGGTCACTTCTTTACCCAAAAGTCCCTTACGTGTACGGATCTCCCTATTGTCCATATCAATGATAAAATAGGCTCTAAGCAGGGAAATCATCAAGATAACGACAATACCCAGCATCCACCATTTGAATGAGGAATCAGGCATTTTAATGAAACCTACTAGGGCCATAATGGAAAATATACCAACCAAAGGAACATAGGTTCCTAACTGGGGTTTCATTTTGTATTCATTTCCGTTTCTTTCGAAATTTTTCATGTGTTTATCTCTAATTTAGCTATATCAGTATTCTAATCTGCTGATGTGGTTATCTGGTATGTTAAATAATCGATTTAGAGAATATCATTATTGGGTGGTGCATTGCGCTAGATCTTCATTAAATGATTGTATTTTTTTAAGTCTCCAAGTAAATAAAGTTATAAATTTGCTTTAGAAAAAAAAAAGGCCATAAAAACCACTACATTTTTTATTACGAGGTATCATTAACTGGGAAGAATGAATTCAGACAAAAAAATATGAAGGCATTTTATTTTATATTACTATTGCTAATTGTAAGTTGTACTTATCGTAGTGACCCAAATAGCTGTGAAGAAACTAAACAATATGCTGAAAGTTTCGAGGCTAATGTTGTTCTTTTAAAAAAACCTAAGATCAAGTATCAGGATTTTATCCTGGTTGGAGTTGATCCAACGACCAAGAGAGATACCGTACAATTGCTACCCGGTAGGTGGTTTTTTCAAGCGACTTCCTTTTGTGATTTAGGAGATACTATTGTTAAGCGGCAAGGGAGCGCATATAAACGCGCTATCTAATCGATACAAAAAATCAGATGCACGGATACTGATGGTATATATAAGGATACTGTATTGTTACGAACAAACTGTCGAAATTAGCTCGAGAAGAGAGCCAGATTTTCTATCAAAAGATGGGGTTCAAAAAGAGGGGATTAAAATAGTCGTTTTTTGGGGTTAAGCTCATTTATTGAACACTATAGTGTAATTAGGGCTTGATTGTATTCAAAATTAGTTGTCTGAAGTAATGAATCTGAAGTTAGAAGTGGAGCAGCAACTAGGTTTGCTGAAAAATTATTTTACCGATCAGGAATATAATGGGATGATCAAACAAAAGTTCCAATGGTACGTATTCATGTTGGTCTTTTTTCTGCTGGGCTGTTCCCAAGATCCTAATTTTGATAATACAGTGATGCGAGAATTTCAGCAATGTAAGTCAAATAATGGATGCATTCTGGATATGGAAAAAGCGTTTGATTTTGATTGGGACACCGTCTATTATTTTAGTGGAAAGTATTCTTTAGATGAAATAAATGAAATTTTAGGTTTTAACTTAAGGAGCTATACAGATGTTGGTGCCCGATTTATTTTTGTTTATAAGGGCAGGGATGTCTATTCTTATGAGTGGTTTCCGTCTTCTGACAATCTAAAAGAAAATGTATATATGCTAACAGATTTGGACTTGTTTAAGGTGGATCGGCATAATGCGAAATTTAGCATTGAAAAAATTGATCATAAAATTTTTGTTGAGCATTCTCCTTTTAGTAATGCAAGGGCCGAATTGTTGAAAATTAAAAATCAATAACTATGCTGATAGTGATAAGTTGATGTTGTGCTTTATTCGGATTACCTGATAAAGAAAAATACCAGAGCGAAAAGCTAATTATGAAAAACCTATTTAAAATTATAGCGTGCTTAGTCATCATTCTTCAGCTAATATTTTTGGTCGAAAAAGGCAATGATTTGATAAACTATGATGGATATTTAGGACTTCCAAAAGGTACCTACGGCTACCCCGTTCCATATCACAGTATAGTGTCAATATGCTGTCTAATCACATTATTTACTATAAATATGCTGATCTTAATAATTAAGAAGAGGCGTTTTTTTTATCATACCTCAATTGCGTTTACGACAATATATATGGTAATTATTGGATCTGATCTTTATTTGCATAGATACTCATATCCAGTCCTTTTTAAAGAAATCTTATGCGTTTCTTTAATAGCCTTGATTTTTACTTTATTGATCCCTAGATTTAACGATCTAAATGCAAAGTTAAATGTATATAAGCTAATCCTAATTCTAACGCTTACTTTTAGTATTTTGATGTTTTTGCTTTGGTTCCGAATTATAGGATAATATATCGCTATGATTATGGGGCTAGGTTTTATGATTCGGAGATATATCAGCTGTTTTAATTGCTTTTATATATAATATCATCTTTAGAATTGAATATTTTATCTTTTCCAGCAGAAGTTAAAGTGTAAGAGCTATCATTGTTGGTCGTGTAATATTTATAACTCGTATTCCATCGATCCTTTTTCCATTCTGCTCTTATAGGGTTGTTTCCGATAAGGGAATCTAGACTGCGAGGATAAGGCTTATCATCTTTTTTATAGCTTTCTAAAACTGCAGTAATTTCTGCACAATCACGGATTGTATATTTTTCTTTAAAATAGTTTTTAGTTGAAAGATATAAAGTAGTAAATATTATCATGCAGACAAATAAAACAATACCGGTTAAGCTGATAAGTCTTTTTATCGAATCAATATTAATCTTGATTGCTTTCCATTTTGCATATTTTGTTGAAACGATCAGGATTGCACCGAGAGCCATAAATAGTACATAAACAAGGCTGGGCCAAAGTCCAAAGAAGACCATTCCTATAGTTAAAACTAAGCCAATAGTGAACAGGATATTCCCTATTATAATTATTATTTTTTTTAATCTATTATCCATAGATACCCCGTTAAATATTCTCTTTTAGTTGAATTAAAAATAAAGGAAAATATTTGATTTTTTTCTTTAAATTCCTTAGCGGATGAGGCGTCTGTTAAGGAATAGATGTCGACCTATTAAGCATGGATAAAAAGCTGCTGTTGCAATTTCGGGACGCTAGATATCTTTTAGATAGTAGTAAAAAAGGTGTCGAGACAGATGTAGTTTGGTTGACAGTTTATAAAAAGTAAAAAGGTTATGAAATTTAAAGTTCGATTTCCAGCTCCTTATCAAGTTATCGATGTATATGATGATAACCTTGATGTCAACATTATTTTAGAGAATGATGAGGTTTATTTTGGAACATTGTTTACGTTGACTAATATCGATAAACTGATGGAGAAAAATCGTGAAATTTATTTTTGGTCTACAGATATGCTTATTGTAAAAGAGCTCTCTTACCAGGGGATTCATGCAGCTCTTCAAGCTATATTAAATGAGGGCTATTTTTTCTCCGTTTTCAGTAAGATAGGTGTGGTCAAGGATATTTATTCGCATTTGGAGTGGAAACATTTTTCGGATGTAGTATCGGAGATAAAGGCGCATTTCATTGAATGAAACTAATGAAACAAGGCCCAATGCTGATAGACGGGCTTTGCTATTTACTTCAGGTGGCCCTGTAAAAAAGAGGGTATTTATGTTTAATAATGATTTATCTACATTAACGCGGTAAAAGATGAAGAAAATTGTGCTAATAATTTTAAGTTTTTTTGTTTGCTTTATAGTTTATGGCCAAAGTAAGGACGAATATAAGAGAATGGTTGATACAGCAATTATATTACAAACAAAGTATCTTGATCAAAACCCATATAATGAAGATATTTATTTGATTGATGCCAATGATCGAGCATATTATCTTTCGTTGGATAATAAAAAGAATAAATTCAGCTCAATAGATGTAAATGATAAAAAAAATAAAGGCCGTTTAAAAAAAGGTATTCATGCTTGGAAGATTTTACCAATCCTAAATGGTAATAGATTGACCGTTAATATCGTTGACTTCCGTGTTAGATATAAAAATGATAATTACAGCTTTGCCAATACAGGAGGTGCTATCGTAATATTTGAATATCATTGTGCAACTGGAAAATGGGTACTTATGAAAACAACATGGTCGGGGATATAATCTTATCCTTACTTATATAAATATGAAATTAGAAGACCAAATTTTAGTCAATCGGTTTGGACAAGGTTTGATTGCAATTGATCAATTAACAACAGGTTTTAGATTACTTGAATTGATGACGAAAAAGAAATTTCTAAACGAACTTCTTTTTCTAATTATGCAGTCTAAACCGGAGGAAGGAGATATTGAACCCGCGATTATAAAAAGTGATTTAAAGTCCACTTTTATCCCCTGCGTTCTACTTAAAAAAGGGGTTGCAAACCATAATTTGAAAAAAATTATAAATCTGCCGGAATATGAGTTAACAAAGGCATTTGTGCTGCTTTTAAATTTATTTAAAGTAGCTTATGAGAGAAGATTTATTAATGAAAAAGATAATCCTCACAAATGGTGGTATTGGGATTTGTCTGATCATGAAAAGCTTGAGAGGGTAATGGTATCTTAAGGAAGAAGGGTATGAAGTTGGGCTCGAATAAATCAGCCGAGGGTTATGTCTGTTCTATTAAAATTGGGAAAATAATGAGATTTATGAGAGGAAGCGCATTTATTTGCATGGTCGTCGTAATTTTTACAGTTTCTTGTAATAGTACCCCTAAAGATCATGTTTTGGCTGAGGCCGTAACAGTCAATAGTGATATGTTTGGTGCTTCGGATTACGCTATTGAAATACGAGAAGACTCCTCATATCGGGTAATTGATTATTCCCTAGGTCTTGATTCTGCTACGTTGGAATTAATCGATCCCACAGAAAATCCGCTATTGTTGGCAGAGAATACTATAACGGGTAGAACTAGAATAGATGGAAATACTTTCTTCTTTACTCCTGGTTTTAAACAGGTTAATAAGGCTTTATTACGAAATGGCTTTATGGATTTATATATAGGGGATAGTTTCTTCAGGAGACTACGGTTACAAAAAGGGAACACGTATAGTACAAATTATTTCGATCAAAAGAGGTTTCATGATTATGCAATTTTCAATGCTCCAAAGGATTCTGTTTTTGATAATAGTTATAATCTGAATCAAAGAGATTTAATTTTTATTGATTCTGTTCTAACATCAATTTTGAAAAATAAAGAGGGCAATAATGCATTTTACAAACAATTGAAAGTTTATAGTAATTCAGATAGTGTACTTGTTGACGTAAATATCTTCTTAAAGAATAATAAATCTCTTAAGGATTTTTTTAGGTACTATCCTATAATTTCTTTTGATTCGCCCACATATGAAGGTACCTATGGGAAATTAGAAATTAATCTTTCAAAACGCACTTTCTCCGAATTAATAATGTCTGATGACTTTTGATTTTTAAAATTCAAGGCGAATAAACTGTCAGACTAACATTGCTATTAAATTAAATGTCTGTAATATGGATTTTGAAGAAATAAATAGAATTTTGTTTTTTACATTAAATGATATTTGCCCGATTGGGACAAGTAGAATATCAATGATGTCAATAGATGATCGGTATGCGGGATACCCATTTCTACGTTTCAGATTTAAGGAAAAAGATAAAAATGATGTTATATATAGCAAAATCAGGGATGCTGTAAAAGATTTTAAAGGGCTATTGTCATGGGAAATGATAACCTTTAATGATGTGCCAAATTATTTAATTTTGCCTACTTATGTTTATAGTGAGGGAAGGCGAGCGAGCGGTGATTTAAATGAGCATTTAATAGCAAAATATGGAGAAAATTTATATCGAAAAATGATTGATCAAGCTATTGTTGATATTCCAAATTTAGCAAAGTCGATTAGAGATAAATTTCATGAACAATAATTGTATCGCGTGTAATTTGGAATGAATAATTTCGAATGTTAGCCCAAAAATTATCTTTTGGGCTAACTTTAAAAATGTTTAATCATTCATCTCATCATAATAGACATCCGTCTTGCTGAGGATCTGCTGTACCTGTTCGTACTGTTTTTTGCTAAGCCCTGTATCGTTCAAAAAGAAGAGACCGCTCCATTTTATTTTTTTGACAGAAGCCAAAAATGGTTCCCATTGCAGGGGATTATTCGTAAATGGTACAAACACCAGTTTGGGATTATTGTACAATGCGGCGGGGAAGCTTGTAAATTGATTGAAAGAAAAATTGGCCTTTTCTAGTTTTTTTAATGCAGCAATAGATTTTGGCAGTGTCGATAGCCCCGCATGTTCTATGCCGAGTTCTTTTAGTTCGGGCAACTGCTCAAATAGATCGGGCAGATCTGTCAGCTTGGTCTCACCTTTGTAATTGCCCGAAAGGTATAGGAAAGACAGCTTGTTCAAACTAAAAATTTCTTTGGGAAAAGTGCTGAACAGATTTCCGTTAAGCCCGAGCTGTTTTAAGTTTTTGAGTTGTGCAAAGGATGCCGGCAAACCCGTCAAGGGATTGTTGCAGTCGAATTCTTCCAACGCTGTCAGATTGGAAATACTTGCGGGAAGTACACTGAGATTATTTCTGCTTAACGCGATCTTTTTAAGTTTAGGATGGGCGGCTGTGATTTCAGGAAATGTGCTGATGTCTAGATTGCTAATTTCCAGTGACTCCATTTGATTGCCTTCGTCCATAATCTTTTGCAGGATTTCGCTGCTGAGCTTCTTTCCAGAGATGGAAGAACCCAGGAATAAGGTTTTTACCTGAGCTAGGTCTGTGCTTACCAATTCCTCCAGTTTCTCCAGATTGAATTCTTGCCCATCCGTCTTTTTGATGCGCACCTGATCTGCCGCCCGCATGGGCATGGATATTATAGCCGCAGGCATGCTTTCCGAAGTACCCGCCTGTTCGATCACCTTTGGTGGCTCGGGGATAGGTTTCACCACGGGTGGTGGGCCCTGTTTTTTCTTTTTCTTCTGCGCTGATACGCTTAACGTAAGTAAGGATAGACTGAATACGATAATATATTTTTTCATGTGTGTGCTTTGTCTTTTGTCGTTAAAGCAAAGATGCACATTTTAAGACTAGTCTTTTCTGTGGATTTATATCCGATCGCTTTGGCTTACGATTCGTCGCACCTGGATGAATAATGGTTTGGGTTTCGTTCTGAATCGTAAAAGCTCCCTGATAATTCAATAATCAGGGAGCTTATTGTTAAAGGGAGTAAGACCGTTTGTGAAATAGGCGCTGGGCTATTTCGTTTCGATCTTGTATACGTAAATCGGAATTTCTGGGTCTTTGACAGTGGGTAAAGACAGCTGTAGGCCATCTCTTCCTTGTGTCCATTTCACCTTTGAGGAATTGCCGAGAAGTGCTAAACTTTTGATGTCGAGGCTACTTTTTGCAAGCTCCGGGATGTCGATCGTAGCCGTTGAAGGACTACGCACAAAAAGATAAACACTTTTCCCTTTCTGCGTAAAGCGGTAGTCTGATACGATTTCTTTCGACGTTGCATCATTCACGGCATCTTTCATACTGGCTTTATCCTTTTCGGTTGCTTTATTGTCCGACGGCACGGTATGCAGCGCTTGTTTGACTCCGTTCCAGACCGTAGTACCGTAAATCGCTTCACCATTGGTCTTCATCCAGTGTCCAATGATGCGAAGATTTTCCTGACTTTCAACTGGCCAGGTACCATCTCCTTTGGGGCCTACATTGAGCAGCAGGTTGCCCCCCTTGCTCACGACTTCAATAAGGTTGCGGACCAGCAGCTCGGGGCTTTTCCATTCTGTGTCATGTCTATTGTAACCCCAGTTTTCACTCATCGTGATGCAGGCTTCCCAGTTCTTCCGTGTAGTAGAAACCAGCGACTGCTCAACAACAGCATAATCGCCAAGTCCATTGCCTATCCGGCTGTTGATGATACAATTGGGCTGAATGGAATGGATCAGATCTTTGATTTCCTGACTTTGTTTTTTGGTGATCAGCTCGGGAGTATCAAACCAGATAATGCCGATAGGACCGTATTGTGTCAGCAATTCGCGCAGCTGCGGTTTGACCTTGTTTTCCACGTATTTGTTGAGGTCTTTGGCATCTTCGTCGGGATAGTCCCAGGTATTGCTGCGCCCGGCTTTGGTAGGCCAGTTGGTAGGCACATCGGGGTTTTCCCAGTCGCGGCCAAGGGAATAATAGAAGCAGAGCTTGAGGCCATATTTCTTACAGGCCACCGCAAGCTCCTTCATCGGATCTTTTGCCCAAGGGGTGCGCTTGACGATATTATAGTCGCTGACTGCTGAGTTATACATCGCAAATCCATCATGGTGTTTGGCTGTGATCACCAGGTATTTCATGCCGGCATCGTGGGCTATCTGAGCCCAACGGTCGGCATCAAAGCCTGTTGGATTAAACTGATCGGCGATCTTTGCATAGGTCTTGACGGGTATGCGTTCGTAGAGCATAAAATGCTCGCCACCTTTGGTGGGATGGCCATTCCAGTCGCCCGCGGTCTGGGAATAGAGCCCCCAGTGCAGAAACAGACCAAATTTCCCGTCGGTAAACCAGGGAGTGGGCTGGCCCGACACTTTGAATGCCATTAAGGCGAATACCAGAGCCAGGAAGCTACTCGTGTTTCTTAAAAATAAGTTATGCATCGTATTTCCCAAGTTTTCTAACGGTTTTGTACTTTCATGGATGAAACCTTATCGTTAAAAGTCGAGAGATAGGAAGACGAAGAGGTGACAACAAGACTATCTCCCGTAAAATTGTTGCCGTTGTATAAAGTTACTTTAACATTGGCACCAACTTTAATAGAAGAGATGCTATTGTCTGTCACGCCTTTTGCTAATAAATCCGAAGTAGTATATTGCCCTTTGCCAAAGCTTCCTTTCACACCGGCATAGGACGCATTGGAATAGGTATACACCGAATCTTGATTGGTTGTCATGAGATCATTGACATAGTTAAATTCGTAAACATTAGAAGTTGTGTAGCCATTTTGCAATAATAATTTTAGCTTAAGTTCGTAAGGTGTATTGCCTTTGTAGTAAAGCTCATTCAGATCTATAGTCCCTTGGATGACTCCAGAGGAAACGGGGGCAAATTTCCAGGTAACTGCATTGTAATCTTTGTTGGCTCCTGTGCCTTCGTTGTTTACATTGGGATCCATATAAACCAATATCTCACTCACAGGCAAATTGGACGTATAATTTCCAGTAATAAAGATTTTTTGCTGACTGTTGTCAATGGCAAATTGAGGTTGTACCGAATATGTAGGTGCCTGATAAGGGCTAGCTGTCGTCACTGCAGGTTGAAAAACTTCATTTCTGTTGAGAATTGCTGCATCAGAGCCGGTTAGAAAAGTAGGCTGTCCCTTGCTAAAACTCACATTGCCGCTTCCCATCAATGATGTACCCAGTGTAGGTTCTTCACTGACATATTTAGCGCGGTTATGGGGTAAATTTAATCCATGGCCCAATTCATGTAACATGCCGCCGAGATAGTTTGAGCTAGGGTTTGGAATTCCATTGACAGACATGGAGGAATTATCTACTGCAAAGCAGTATTTCCCATAACCATAGAATGGTTGGCTGTTATCACCATCTGTTCTTGCTGGCAAAAGTACCAAATAGTGATTGTTGGATGAAAATTGGCTTGGATGGGCAGCTTTATATGTATTGATCTCATTTATAATTTTACCAGCGGATACGGCCGAGCTGTAGGGGTAGTCCGCTTGAGCTCCTGCGGCCGGAATTTCTATGATGTTAACTAGGCCTGCAGAATCTTTTGCCAGGCCCAGATAGCTGCTATAACCATAGCGACCCATCTCATTATGCAGCCAGTCCTGGAAATGGACAAATAGCTGGGATAACCGTGTTTTATAGTTAGGCAATGCTGGATTGTCTGTGGGTACAAACATGATTATATTGAGATTTACTGGATTAGTCACAAAGGTAAGGTTGGAAAGTGCGGTGTCTATGGCACCATTCGATGACGCTTTTAAACGTTGAGTTTCTGCTGCATTTTGCTCTACCAATGGCTTTGAACAGGCAAAAATAAGTGATAGGACCGCGGTGGACAATGCAAATCCTTTCATGATCTGCATCCGTCTTTTTGTTTGTTTTGTCATAATTTTTGAAGTAAATAATTTATAATTGTTAATGTATATTGGTGGCTATAGTAAAGATTATATTTTGGTTTACAGTGTTTTGTGTTTAAGTCAATCGTTTGCATAATTCGCGAAAACGTTTCAATTCATATATTTATTCAGAAGACTTGCGTGTTAGGATAGAGGCCTGTAATTCGATGTTCTGATATTGCGTTGTGATCTTGTGATCCGGACTGTCCAAAATTTTATTGAGAATAGCAAAAGCCTGAGATCCGATTTCACGCGAAGGCTGTACTACGCTTGATAATGAGGGTTGAAATATAGTTGTGTATTGAAAATTAGCAAAGCCTAGAAGAGCAATGCGCTCTGGTACAGTAATTCCGATTGCATGTAAAGCTTCTAACGTTAAATAGGTGAGCTGGTCGGATGCGGTAAAAATTGCCTCGGGCAAAGCTCTTGAATCAACGAGACCTGTGAGATGGTTTTTTAATTGATCCAGCACATCTACTCTTTTTCTATTCGTTTCTATCGACAGTAGATCATTTGAATTAAATGTGATGTCAAAATCCCGAAGACATTGAATATAACCACGCTGACGCTCTAGTGATGTGCCCCGCGATTGATTGGAAATAAATAGAATCTTCCTTTTGCCCTGATTGATTAACTGAGAAATCCCTTGGTAAACGACTTTGAAATTGTCTATTCCGATTTTATACGTGTTTATTTCGTAATTGGTTCGGTCAATAAGTACAATAGGTATACCTTTGTCAATTAATCGTTGAAGATACGTTAATGTCGTTTTATCGCCCGTTGCTGCAATCACGACGGCATCTGCTCCCTTTTTATATAACATTTCTAAATGTTTTAATTCAAGCCGGGGGTCGTCTACACTTTGCATAATGATTAGGTTGTAAGTCGTGTCTGACATCTCTCTTTCAATTCCTTCGAGAATCTGTGAGAAAAATGGATTGCCAATCGAAGGAACGATCATACCAATAATATTTGTTCGTCCCGTACGCAATAGTTTAGCGTATTGATTGGATTGATAACCATGCTCATCAGCAAATTTTTGAATTTCAACCTTCGTTATGGCACTGATTTCGTGACTATTTGAGAGCGCTTTAGAGACGGTGCCTATAGAGTATCCTAAAGCTTTGGCGATATCTTTTATAGTTATTTTTTTCATGTTGATGAATTGCCTTTTCGAAAAATCGGAATGGAGAAACTTCAAGTAAACATTGTTAATCGCTTTGATCCCTAGTATTTGTTGTCGGTTGCCTGTTTGACGTTTTTAGCTGTCATATTCCTTCGTCGATAAAACAAGACTATCAGGCAAAACTAAAAACGCCTGATAGTCTAAACTAAACACTAAACTAACAAATGGTCATCTCTTACCATTATTCTTTTGACTTGTTCATATGTCCGCTTTTATTTGGTTACATTGACAATATACCAAACATGGAGTTCGCCAGATCGTATGGTGATGGTATCCTTACCGACTGTTAAGCCGGTAACCAAGCCTGTATTGCTATATGTTGCGATTTCTGGATGTTTGCTGGTATAGGTCGCCTCAGTGACACTGCGGTTTCCCGGATTGACTGCCAGATTGATCTGAAGCGGCGTTCCGATTTTAACAGGAATCTGCATGAAACCTCCAGAAAGTACAGCTTCCCGAACAGTCAAGTTGTCTTTAATGGGCCCCAGGTCCTTTTTGCATGCGTTCAACCCCATAGTTACACATAGGAGGCTAATCGACAGGTAGATATATGCTTTAATTTTCATAATGTTATTTCTTTTTAATACGTATTATTTTGCACCCAGCCATCCCGGATTTTGAACGAGCTGATTACCATCTAAAGTGAGATCGTATAAAGGCAACGGCCAATAGTAGCGGTAGTCTGCCCATAAGGCGACACCATTTGTAATGTTGGCACTCCGCGGATAAGCGATGATAAATCCGTTATTATCTAAAAAGATGTCTTTATTGACTTCTTCTTTTAGGGCAATAACTGGTTTGGCAGTATGGGTACCGTCGTAGAGTTTTCCTTTTTCTGCTGTAAATTTCATACCCCGTAACGGAACCGTCATCAGGTTGCCGGCCTTCCATCGCATCAAGTCTTCATATCGACGGTCTTCCAGGACCATCTCGATACGGCGTTCCCTTCTTATTTCACGGATGATGGGGCTAACGGAATAATCAAGTTTTGCAGCATAGATTTCATCGAGCCTTGGATCGGCAGGGAGGTTGCCAAGCTCGAGTTTGCTGCTCGGATATTTCGCAAAGTCAAATCCCGCGCGTTGACGTAATAGATTGATTGTTTTATCTAGGTCGTTCTGCGTCAATGTACCTAAAATGGCTTTTGCTTCTGCTAACATCAGCAATACCTCTCCATAGCGGAATTCAATAGCCGTTTGTTGTCCGTTTGTTGTCGCTTCATTTTCGGTACGGTCACCCATCCAGTGCTTAATAGGTAAGTAACCGGTTACGGTGGTACCACCACTGACATTGTAAGATAGCCGAGGATAGGTGATGCCGTTTTTTTCGAGGCTGGTCGTCCCATCTGTTCGATTAAACAAGGAGCGATTTTCACCGGGATAATTAATGGTCTGTTTCAGACGTGGATCCCGGTTTTCGAGTTCAGACCAGAGGCCATCGTAACCTTTGAAAAGTGGGTTGGCAGTATAGCTGCCAGCGGATCCTGACGTATAGATCGGTTTACCGTCAATACACAGATATTCATCGATCAGGCCCCGTGTTGCACCTCCAGCAGGTCTTCCGCCCGAAATACTGTTGTTCTGATCCCAATAACGCTGCGTTGCGTGACCGACAACAGTGCCATCATAAACGCGGGCTAAGATAGCCTCTTTATTGCCGTCGGAATTTGGATCTTTCTTGAATGTAAACAATTTCCAGTAAGGAGTTTCACCCGTAGCATACAATTGATAGCGACCTGAGGCGATGATTTTTTCGCAAGCATCCACAGCTGCCTCCAAAAAAGGTTTTGCTGTGCTTTGTAGAGACAGCTCGTTGTGGTAGGTCCTAAAGGAGCCTTCGAAAAGGCCAATTCTCGCTTTTAAAAACAAGGCCATATCCTGATTGATACGTCCGTCTGGACGGCCAGTAATGCCTGCAAGACCTGTAATAGCAAGATCGATTGTCTTCATTAAAGAATCAGCAACCACTGTTCGCTTATCCCGAGGTTTGTAAAGGTCCTTGCTGTCGATATTGAGGTCGCTTGAAAACCAGGGCACATCTCCAAAAAGCATAAGCTTGCGGTAGTAATCCATCGACTTAAAGAAATAGGCCTCGCCCACATATTTGTTCAGTCTGCTGATGTCATTGTTGACGGCGGGCAAAGCATTGCTGTAGTTTTTGAGGAAATAATTTACCGAGCGTAGGTTTTCCCAGGTCCAGTCTACCGACGTACCTGCATTTGGTGGAATAAAGGTGTTGTCCATCATACTGCTGATATTGCCGTAGCGGACCATATTGTCGGTCATAAAGTCGGATGCCAACAAATGGCTGCCGCCGACAACATTGGGGTTTACTTTAGCATCGGCCCAGCCTGAACCGTGTCCTAGAATATAGCGGTTATAGAGATTATTGAGGTATAATGTCAACTCCGTTTCGGTATGTAAGGAGTTGTCCTTCGATAGATCGGTCTCGGGACTTAGCTGTAAAAATTTATCGTTACAAGATTGTGTCAGCAATAAGGAGGATGCTGCGGCAATGACGATTAATCTGGATATATTTTTTTTCATAGTAGTATTAGTTAGAAAACAATTTGGGCACCAAAAGCAATTGATCTCTTTTGTGGATAGTCTGCAGATATCTGGTCGACGTCAAAAATTGTAGGTATTTTTGTGAGCTCAAAAATGTTGTAACCGGCAAGCGTGAAACGCAGGCGCTCCACACCAAATCGTTTGGTCATCTCCTGCGGTAGGGTATAGCCCAATACCGCCTGTTTAAGTCTCAGATAAGCGCCATTGATCAAGTATCTGTCCTGGACATTGACCGAAGAACCGTACATTGGAAATTCAGCATCTGTGCGGTCTGGTGTCCAAGATCTCTCATACATCCATTTTGAGCCTGCTCCACCGCCCCAGTAAGAAGATAGTCCGGCCCAGATATCACGTTTCAGCACACCTTGGAACAAAAAGTCGAGATCGAAATGTTTATATTGGACATTTCCAGTGATACCAAATCGATAACGTGGTGTAGAGTTTCCAATAACGACCCGATCGCCTGGATTTGCCAAGGTGTTCAGTCCGGCATCTATCTTTCCATCAGGAATTCCCTCCGGTCCGCCAAGATCCTGGTACCAAATATAACCTGGATATAGCGTGCCCTGATAGGCCCCGTTGTAGATCCAGTTGCCATTGCTTGGATTACGACCTGCGAAATCACTTTCCTGTAGTATACCACCGGTACGGTAACCCCATATTTCGCCGATCGTTTTACCATCATACATCACCTCCCTGCCCGAAGAGTTGGTGATCATCATGCTGGTGTTGGCAGCGTAATGCTGTACTTTGGTGAGGTAGTCGGATAGGTTGAGGCCTACACGGTAGCGGAGGTCCGCATTGATCGTTTGCTTCCAAAGGAAAGAAAGTTCAAATCCTTTGGTTTCGAGTATACCTGAGTTTTCCAGTGGCGCAGCGGTTCCCAAAGTGGTTGGAAACGAGGCACTGCCATCGGTCAGGATATCGGTGGTCTTTCTATTGTAATATTCAAATGTTACATCGAGCCTGTTTTTGAGAAATGTTCCATCAAAACCGACGTTCCATGTTCTGGCTTTCTCAAACGTAAGGTATGGGGATACGAGTCCCGGAGGATCGATATAGACTATTTGCTGCCCGTTGATTAAGTAAGGCGCTTTGCCGGTATTCATGGTTGCCTGATAGGGATAGATGGATGAAGGCTGATTTCCTAATTTCCCCCAGCTTCCACGCAATTTGAGTTCGTTGAGCCAGCTCTTAGTTCCGGCCATAAAATTCTCCTGCGATATGCGCCAACCGGCAGAGAAGGATGGAAAAGTGACAAATCGGTCTTTTTCCGTAAACTTTGCACTTCCATCATAGCGGAGATTGCTCTCAACAAAGTACTTTTCTGCAAAGTTGTAACTGACACGCCCAAATAGTGCTCGTCCCGCAAGCGTGTAGGCATTTCGGGAGACCGTATGCAGAGATGGGTCCTCAGCGGCATCAGGGTTTTGTATATCTGGCGAGATCAACTTTCTGAATGTGTTCGTGATCTGATTATATTTTGTCTGCTCCTGATTGTAGCCGACTACAGTAGCGAAATTATGTTTCTCTGCCCAGGTTTTCTTATAATCAGCATAGATGTTGACCAGATATTTGTTGGTGTTATTATTGTCAAAATACGCTCTGTTTTCAGCCGCTTCGGCCTGTTGAGAGGTATACTGCCAAGAGTCTACGACTTGGTTGAATTTGGGGCTGTATCGGCTCAAACTATAAGACTGGGGCTGATAACTGAGGTCTGCCTTTAATTTCAGCGCATTCGGTATCAAGGTAAATTCGGGCGAAATCAACAAGGATACTCTTCTGTCCATGGACTGGTTGTTTGCACCATAGCTCAGCCAGGCAAGAATATTGTCTGTATAGGTATTGGGGAGCGGATCATTGGGACCGGTTTGGATAGGCATATTGATGTTTTTGTTCGTCTCACCCATCATAGCCGACCAGATGCTGCCTTTGCCCCCAACGATATAGGGGCTATTGAAATTTGTTTGGTCGAAACCTATTTTTCCAAAAACGCTGAACCAGTTATTCACTTTGGCGTTGATATTCATCAGGGCGTTATAGCGTTTCAGTTTATCGGTATTGATCTTGTACATACCCGATTGATTCTGCATACCACCCGAAATATAATAGTTAATGGACTCGGCTCCACCACTGAGGTTGAGCGTATGTTTTTGCATCGGCGTCCATTTTTTGACGGCTTCCTCAAATGGGTTAACGTTAGCTACCCAAATAATGCTGTTCCCTTCCTGATACCATGCATTTTCGGGAGTGGGATTGTCCATGTACTTTTGGATCATCTCCAGCTTTTTTTCATCGGAAGTACCTGGTTTGCCGTTGGTCCATAATGTCCTGTCCATGCCTGATTTTTGGATCTCATACGCGTTAAGGATATCAGGTAGCCCAGAGGGGGTATCAAAGTTGGAGTCGAAGTTGTAGGCGATCTTGCCTTTCTGATTGAATTCACCCCGCTTGGTACGTACCAGTATTACCCCATAGGCTGCTTTTGTACCATAGATTGCTGCAGCAGATGCATCTTTGATAAAAGACATGTCCATGATATCATTCGGGTTGAGCTGATTCAAGGCACCGGTAGAACTCTCTACGCCGTCTATAATCACCAAAGGGTCTCCGTTTACGGATTCGAATACTCCTGTATTGCCATTGTAATTCATGGAGGTACCACCCCGTAAGTTAAACCCAGGTGTGCTGTTTGGCGAACCATTTCCGAAGGTGATGTTTAGATTGGGAACAAGACCCTGTAAAGCCTGCCCGATATTGGCTACCGGTCGATTTTCAAAGGCCTCTTTGCCAACATGTGAAATGGCTCCTGTTAAGTTGACTTTCTTTTGTGTGCCGAATCCGACAACAACTACTTCCTCCAATGCACTGTCATTCTCCTCCAATGCTATTGTCAAAGCACTGGCTGTTGCACTGTTAAACCGCACAGTCTGTGGTTTGAAGGAAAGGTGCGAAATGGTCAGCGTACCTTCCGCCTGGACTGTTTGCAGGGAAAAGTTTCCTTTACTATCGGAAGAGGTCCTGCTGTTGCCGCCGTTGATGCTGATCGTTGCGTTTTCGATGGGCTTGCCATCTTTTTTTGCTACCAATTGCCCTTTGATGGTAGATTGCTGTTGCAGCGTTTGGGGCATACTCTTTGGCGCACTTGGCAATACAATAATATGGTTTTTGTGCATTTCAAACTGCAGGGGCAACTCGTCTGAAAGCTTTTTGAGAACGTTTTCCAGTTTTTGGTTGGAAACGTCTACATTTACCTGCTTGAGATCATTAAAGAGACTTTCGTCATAAAAGAAATGATATCCGGTCTGTTTTTTTGATTTCTGTAAAGACCGATTTTAGATTTCCTTTATTGATATGCAGGGTAACCTGTTGGGCTTCGGTTTTACCGTAGACACCATAGGTAAATAGTAAACCCAGGAAAAGGGTGGCTTTCACCTTTTTGGAAAAGAGAGGTGCAAAGCTAGGTTCAGCCATTCGGTTCCCGAATAGGTAATCTTTACATTTGATAAAGTAATTCATATTTTCAGTAATAGGGTTGGTTTTTTGTTTAATTCACATATAGATGTTATTCAAGCACTGCCGAATAGAGTAATAGCAATGTTTGTTGGAGTAGGTAAATATTTAAATCATCTTTGGTCCTCCTTTGGTTTTTAAAAATTGGTTTATCTTTTTAGTTTTTGTTCTTTACGGTAACGGTTTTTCTGTCAATTTCAAATTCAAGGCCGGCCCCGCGTTTAATGAGTTCTAAGGCTTCGGCGAGGCTTACACTTCGGCTCATGCTCCCGCCAAACTTTTTCTTACTGATCGGTCCTTTGTAGATAACCTGGATATCATACCAGCGTGCCAGCTGTTCCATAATGTCCTGAATCTGGTCGTGTTCGAAATAGAAATAGCCATGTTGCCAGGCGGTTTCTTTTTCAATATTTGCCTGAGAGACGCGCATGGCGCTGCCGTCGAATTCGACTTTCTGTCCAGGTACGATTTGTTTGGTCGTATTATTTTTATTGGTCAGCTGGATACTTCCATTGATTAATGTGACATTGGAGGCCACATTGCTGTAGGCCGTCAGATTAAAGGCGGTCCCCAGTACTTTAATATCACCGTGTGTCGTGCTGACGATGAAGGGCCGATTTTTTTCGTGGGCCACTTCAAAGTAGGCTTCGCCCCGTAGTTCCACATTGCGGGTCGATTTACCAAAGGCCAAAGGATAGCTCAGCTCGGAAGCTGAATTGATCCAGACTTTGGTGCCATCGGGTAGGACCATCCGGTAGAAGCCCGATTCGGGTACTTTCAATGTGTTCTTTAGGCTTGCAAGTTCGGCCTGTCCGCTGTTTGGTTTGTAATGCAACTGGCCATCTACGATCTGAAGTTGTTCGCCATGCGTTTCCTCTATAGTCGTCTGCTTGTCAGAAAGAGCGACAGTTTTACCATTGGAGAGGGTAAGCGTGGCTTTCTGCCCGCCGGGTAATACATCGTTGTTATACCGATAGACTTGATCGGCGACAATTTGTTTGTCCTGAGGAGCAGAGTTTAGAAACCATGCGACACCTAAAAAGATGAGTAGGCTGGCTGCAAGACTTGCATAGATCTTTAGTTGGCGCATGCCGCGGGTATGTAATGGTCGTTTTGCTGGTTTGGCCGACGCATAGTGTAGTATCTTCGCTCTAGCCTGATCCAGGTCCAGTCTATCCCAGAACTCTGCATCGCTAGATCTGAGCCCCTGACTGGTATATCGTTCCCATTGTTCGCGTAGGGTCGGATCATCTTCAAAGATTTTTTGGAGAGCCTGCATATCTGCTTGACTCAATGTCCGGCTAAAGTGCTTGACTAAGAAATCTACGAGTATAAATTGGTGATCCATCATGTTGTTCAATTGGCTGTATAAAGAGAAGAGCCACGGGGGGCGCAAAAGGATGGAAGGAAAAAAAATAAAAATTATAAATAATTGTTATTCAGTGAGTAAAAATAACAAGAGGAGGAGTGCTCGTGCATCTAAACGTGATCTGAGAAGCTGTATCGCTCGTTTTTTCTGACTTTTGACGGTGTTGATGGAGATGGTCAGGTTGCCCGCAATTTCTTCGTTTGAGAGTTTGTCGAAGATGGCCATATGCAATACCTGTCTGCAGCCCTGAGGAAGTTGATGAATGGCTTCCATGAGCTGGTCTATGACTTCGGCCTGTATCATGGCATCCATGACTGTCTGCTCTTCGATCATATCTTTGTCAAGCTGATCGAAGTATTTACTTTTTATTTTTTCACTGCGGAAGTGTTTGAGGCAATTGTTTCGGATGGCAATGAAGAGATAACCTCGGCGTGTATTTTCATCATCGGGTAGGGTACTGCGTCCCTCGCAGAGCCCTGCGAAAAAGCTCTGAACAACATCTTCAGCCAAAGCTTCGTCGTGTAGGATATTGTTTGCAAAGAGACAAAGCTGTCGGTAGTATTGCTGAAAAAGAAATTCAATATCGTAAGGTAAAGCTATCTGCAAATTTTCCACCTTGTTTGATGATGTATAAAGAAATTGACATAACAGGAGCTCTGGGAGCACGGTATAAATATAGGGAAATATGCTTAGGTTTTGGATTTGAGGAAGGCAGCTGTTCTTATATTTCTTCGAAAACGTTTGAGTACCCGCTACTGTTCTGTTGCCGACATCGATCTGTTCCATAGGGAACGGCCATGATGTGGTAAAGTACCCTTTGTCTATCTGAAAAAGCGGCCTGCTCTTCGTAGATCGGCCGCTGTTTAGCTATCAAAGCTTTTTTTTATCGGTATTTGTCTAGTGGCTTACGGGAACTGCTATTGCAGAGCTTTCTTTTTTTTATTAATTTTTTATATATAGAGTTAAATTCGTTGTGGTTTTTTGCCTGTATTTTATTAGCTTTATACATTCATTTTTGCTATTTAATTGTTCGCTTGGCCTCCCAATTCGATGTCTCTTGAATAGAAGAATTGAAACTTTTATCCAATTCTATAAATTATATCATAAGTTATTGCTAGTTAATTTTCATAGATAATGAATCATTTCAAGTTCCAATCTGCTGTATTCATATTTTTGTGTTGGGTGTTTGTTTACCCTGCAATAGCACAGCAGCAGACATTTCCGCAAAAAGAAGATTATTTACAGCTGCTGGAGCGCGCAGCAAAGGAAAATAAGCCGATGTTCTTGGTGGTTCATCAACGGGACGATCAGTTTATTCCTTTTAGAGGCTCTGTTTCAAAAAAAGCAAAAGATATCCTCAGTACGCAGTTTGTGTCGGGAATTGTTCAGGTGGATCGGGATGAATTTGACCATCCGTTGCAACGGGCTTTCTATTTGAACAAACCGATGTACCTTGTTACTGATAAAGATGGGATTCCTATTTTACGAATAGACAAGGCGGTTGACGGGGGAGATGAGCTGGAAAGACTCATAGACTCGGCAAATACGCTTGCAAAAGCTGAAACTCTCGGTAAGCTTATAGCAGAATATCGAAAGGGGATGCGTCAACAGTCCTTGTTGAGCAAAATACTTCGCTACAATCAGACATTTGATCAATATACAGACCAGCAGCTATTGAGTGACTATATAGCGCAGCTGACGATAGAGCAATTGAATAATTTTGAGACAGTTATATTTTTATTGAGCTGTGGCCCTGTATATAATAGTAAATCTTATTTACTGGCGCGTACCAATAACAAAATGGTGGATAGCCTCTATTCCTCTTTGCCATTGCCAGTTCGTAAAAAGATAAACAACAGGATTATACAGCGGACATTTCGGGAATCGCTCGACAAGAAAAACTTTTCTTTGGCCCAAGAAGTTGGTTATTTTGCCTATACGACATGGACGCCTAATTATTTGCGTGCATCTAATGCGCAAGCTTTTCATCCCTTGGAGTATAAGCGGCTTATGAAAGATAGCCTATCTTACATCCAGATGGCGCGGAACTATTACGATCAATCATTTTATCGGGTTGATCCTGATTCATTGTCCCGAATAGATTTTGCGCAGGATCGGCAGATCCAGTTTACACGAAACCGTCTTTTATTGGACAGTGCGCAAAACGCAGAATTCAAATCCCTAGTGGGGAAAGGGCGTAAATATTATCAGGATGACCAGGCAACTAATTTAAATTACGGTGCGCAACAGATCCTGGCTTTTGAAAAGAATAACCCGGAAGTTATATTTGATGCGATCCGTTGGCAAAAGAAAACAATAGAGCTCAAACCTGATGTGCCCGCATTCCGTTATACGATGGCTTTATTGTTGTATCGGGTTGGCTTTTATGCGCAGGCAGAAGAAGAACAACAGAGAGCTGTGAAATTATCGAAGTCAAATAAGCTCTATCAGGAGAAAATGAAGGCCGTATTGAAGCAGATGCAGTCCAGACTATTATGATCAAGGCTAATTTGGAGCGGGACCTGTATGTAAACGGATTGGAATGGTAAACTGCACACGTACAGGCATACCGTATTGATAACCCGGAGTCCATTTTTCGGCTTTCTTCAGTACTGCTATACCACTTGCTGCTGTTCCATAGCCGAGGTCATTAATCACTTCAAATTCATTTGCCAGACCATTTTTTTCAATGACAAAACTGATGAGAAGTTGTCCTGATACTTTTGCATTTAAAGCTTCTTTGGGATATTTATAATTGTGGGCAATAAAGATCATGAGGTTTTTTATCCCGCCAGGATATTCCGGTTGGACATCCCGCTGCGTATAGGGATGCACATTGCCCATACTATCTGTGCTGGTTCCTTTGCTTAATATGCCTTTTTCGTACCATTCCTCAAACTTATTTTTACCCTTTTTTAGAGTACCCTTCCAATGTCCTTGACGTAAACCATCGATATATTGGCCTTTTTCACTATTTATGCTGTCCTTAAATTCAAACTTGCCGTTTCCATTGACAATCTGTTGGCGGCCTGTTGAATCAGCATAATAGATTAGTCGGCTATGCTGGTCCTGAAAAAGAAATTCGTTGGGACTGGCTTCAGAACCGGAGAAAAATCTAATTTCTTTTAAAAGACCATTTTCGTAGTATCTTTTTAACGTATCGCTCAGTTTATTGTCTTTATATCCGGCTGATACCGCTAGGTTGCCATTGTTGTGATAACTTTCAATAATGCCTTCCAGATATAATCTTCGTGGATCAGCTACTTTGGTCCATCCATGTCTTTTTAAATTGCCATTTGGATAGTAATCGTTTACTTCGTAAAGTCCCAATTCATTTGCTGTTAACCGAATAATGTTCGTGTAAGCGGCTGAATCTTTTATAGCAGTAATACCACGATTTTTCTTCATATAAGTGACAATTGTTTCTTGCGCTTTTGCATGAATCACAATGGCCGTAAAAAGGAGGAAAATAATGTATTTGTGTATATTTAAGGGATAATAGTGCATGATATGGTTAATTTTATTTAATCAAATATATATTTTTTAGGTGAAATAATCCGCAGCGTTGGACAAACTATTTCGAGTGGAATGATGTCCTCTAAGTAAAAGATTATGGATAAATCACCTATGCAGAAGATTGCACGAATTGGATTAGGAGCCTTTTTGGTTGTAGCCGGTATTGGACATCTGTCCTTCGCCCGCAAGGAATTTCAGGCTCAGGTGCCCGACTGGGTTCCGATCGCTAAAGATGATACGGTTGTATATTCCGGTATTGCGGAAATTGCTTTGGGTGCTGCACTGATTTTCGCGCCTGATAAACAGCGATCGAAAGTCGGAAAAATCGCAGCAGCGTTTTTTGCAGCTGTGTTTCCTGGAAATATTGCCCAATATAAAGACCATCGCGACGGCTTTGGATTGGATACGGATGGAAAGCGGCTTGCCCGTTTATTTTTTCAGCCTATATTGGTTGCATGGGCTTTGAAAAGTACATGCAAAAGTTGATCGGATGAAAACTGATGGAAACAAACTGATTTTTTGAGACACCAAACCTAAACGATCGACCCGATGGATGGCCGAGGAAAGAGCAGGTTTGTTCTTTATACCAAATTATACTTAATCACAATATTCAACCAATCTTTAGACAGTGCTTATTCAGTTTACACTGAGCAAGCACTGAATAAACGCTGTAACAAAGACTAATTTGGTCACTCTTCGATCCTGATTTTTAACACCTAAATATTAAATCTAACGGCTATTATTTTTCATTTTCTTCCTGTCCGTTTAAATAATTATATTCGCATCAAACATATAAAATAACTAACCTATAAAAGTACAGACCAGATGGAAGAAAAGAAATTAAATGAACTGAGCAATGAAGAGTTGTTGGTTCTCAAAAAGAAAGCTAAACCCACGAAAATAATCAATGCATCGATTATTGGCTTTTGTTTGGGGATCGCTGCCTACAGTGTATTCGTAGCCGGTTTAACCTGGCCTACAATTTTCCCATTAATATTGGCCATTTTGTTCTTTAAATATTTTGGGAAAAATGAGAAAGCACTGGATGCGGAGCTGAAAGCCCGAAATCTGAAATAGAAAAAGAAAACTATTGCAGCTGCGCTGTTGTTTATTTTAAAAAACAGCTTAAGATGAGAAGGGAACAAATAGAAGCATGGGTAGCGCAAGGTTACAATGTGCTGGAGCACAGGAAGCCCAAAGTTGTACAGGGCGATATCTGGTCGTATCTCAATCAGTGTGATGGCCATGGTACCGATGTATATGCGCTTTCTGAATTGCAGCAATGGTCGGATAGGGAACTTGCAGAAATGGAGCTGAAAAAATATGCCGATCAGTACGGACAGATGGGCGAGAAGCTGTTTCTGCGAAATGAAGCAATCCGAAATAAAGAATTTGATAAGTATGAAGCCTTCCTGTTGCTTTTTTTTCCGGACAGTGTCGAAAAAGAGCTGGAGGAAGCCCGGTTTTTGGCAGAGCGTGTGAAACGTGTTAGCAAGGAAGAAATGGAAAAATGGACGCTGGCCCACACAATCAATGTGCTTATATCTGATCTTCACTGCTTGGACTATGGATCCATTATGAGCGGGATGGTGATGCCATCCGAAGATGTGGTCACTTATACCGACGACGGGCTCAGTGATACCATTGATTGCCATGTTACGCCGATGGAGTTTTTCGCTCATACCAACCATGACTATTACTGGATCGATCCTGTCATAAGAAAATCCTAATGGAAGCCCTTATAAGAGCCTTTTAGGCTTACTTTTCATGCAGAATAAGGTAAAGCATCCCGATCGTGTTCGGGATGCTTTATTTTTTGAACTGTTTAAGCTACAATTTCTATCGAATTTCCCTCCGGATCAAGCACGACGCTTTCATAATAACCATCCCCCGTAGTACGGGGCTCGCTTTCGACGATATAACCATCCAACCGTAATTGCTCGGTCAAATCATCGACAGCATCCTTTCCACCGACGCTAATGGCCAGATGGGTATAGCCTTTGTTCAGGCTCCTATCAGCCGCGGCAGTAGTAATATCAATACGATTCATAATCTCCAAACGTGCGCCGGATTCGCGGAATTTAAGAAAGTAGGATGAAAACCCTTTCTTCGGGTTATGGTACTTTTCTCCGCTTACAGTACCAAAGTATTTGGCGTAAAAAGCACGTGTTTTCTCAAGATCATCGACCCATAGGGCGAGGTGTTCTATTCGCATGGCAAATCTTTTCGTTTAATTATATTGCAATATTATGCAAATTTGCATAATATTGCAATATAAAATTTATCAGGTATGTTGAAAGAATCGATATTAAAGGCTAAGGTAGCGACACAGGTTATGTTTTTGGTATGTGGCCTCGCGTTATCAAGCTGGGCACCGATGGTACCTTTCGCCAAGGACCGTCTTGGTCTGAATGACGGAGAACTGGGGCTTTTACTGTTATGTTTGGGTGGTGGTGCACTATTAACGATGCCGCTTTCCGGATTTTTCATCGGGAAAGTTGGGAGCAGACAAGTGATTTTAATTTCAGGTTTGATAGCTGCCGTAGTGCTCCCTGTACTGTTGATGGTAACCAATAGCTATTTGATGGCCTGTGTTCTTTTTATATTTGGCTGCAGTATAGGTGGTATAGATGTGGCCATGAATGCACATGGTGTGCAGGTTCAAAATGCAATGGGTAAACCGATAATGTCATCTTTACATGGACTGTTCAGTGTAGGCGGGCTATTTGGATCGATCGGCTTGGGTTTTCTGATAAAGATGGGGTTAGTTCCTATTTATGCAGCCATTACTATAGCCATTCTTTTAATACTGCTACTGATCGTACAATATCGAAAGTTGCTGAGCTATCAAAAGGAAAAAGAAATCATTGTCCAGTTTTCCCACATTGATGAAACTCAGGTTTCAAAAAAAGGATTTCAATGGCTTAGGTGGAGTGTGCTGATACTTGGGCTGATGTGTTTCATTGCATTTTTGTCTGAGGGAGCGATGTTGGACTGGAGTGCTATTTTCTTGCGGGATCACAAAGGAGTATCTCCTGAGTTTACGGGAATTGGATATGCGGCATTCTCCGTTGCGATGGCGGTCATGAGATTGCAGGGAGACCGATTAGTAAGTAAACTGAATAGTAAGGTTGTGGTGATAGGTGGTAGCTTGTTGGCTTCGTTGGGCATTTTGATCGTAGTGTGTAGTCCTTGGTTATCGCTAACGCTCATTGGATTTGTCCTTTTGGGACTGGGAGCCGCCAATATTGTACCTGTATTTTTTAGCGAGGGTGGACGGATTGAAGGACTTTCGCCGACGGTAGCCATTCCGGTTATCTCAACAATGGGTTATGCCGGTCAGCTGGCGGGCCCCGCGCTTTTGGGGGCTATTGCGCAGCATTTTTCTTTGATCATTGCTTTCGAAACAATAGCTTTGCTTTTTCTAGTGGTAGCTCTTATCTATAAAATCAGGAAGTAATCGCATGTTAAAAGAAGAACGTTTTGAGATAATCCTCCGCGAATTAGCGGTCCGGAGGAAGGTGAAGTTTGAAGAGCTGGCGGTGTTGTTGGCGGTATCGGAAGATACTATCCGCCGTGATATAGACCTTCTCTATCGGAACGGCTTGCTTTCCAAGACCAGGGGTGGTGCTATACTGCGTGAAAAAGATCCGCTGACTTTCCAGGATAGGCAATCGTTTCTGACCAAAGAAAAAGACATTATTGCATTAAAAGTACAGCCGTTTCTGAGAGATGGCATGACCCTTTTTGTGGATGGTGGCACAACGACATGGGCCGTAGTGAATGCGATGCCATTGGATATCCGGATTCGGATGGTTACAAATAATTTTTCCATCGTGCCGCTGCTCGAGAAGTTCAAAAATGTAGAACTTATTTTTTTGGGTGGTAATTTTGAATCCGATCTGGCTGTAACCTCAGGCATCACAACCTGTATGGAAGTTGCTAAGTATAATGCCGATATCTTTATCATGGGAACTTGTGCTGTAGATCCTGAGCTCGGTGTTTCGGCGGCGTCAGCTGCAGATGGAGAAACCAAAAAGATGATGGTTCAATGTGCAAAGAAAACAATAGCCTTAGCCAGCCAGAATAAGCTTTATCAAGGTGAACTGTTTAGGGTGTGTCCAATAGATTCGCTCACGGCATTGATCACCGACCTGGACTCAAATGATTCCGAATTGAATCTCTTTAGAAATATGGACCTGCAGATTGTCTAGCCAATTGACAGCGACAAATCTGACGAGATTTGATAGATGATATAAAGCTTCCAAATAATAATATTAAAGTCTTCGCAGGTATTGATGACCTTTGTCTGTTTTAGTCCGGCAATAAAGTGGATAATAATAGGCTTTACTTATATTTCAAGTAATGCTATAATCGATCCTAAATAATGCGCCGCTGTTCGGCAGCAACTGTCAATGTTTGCTGCAGATCCACTACGTCGCCGATGATAATGATAGCAGGATGCCCTATCTGATGCTCCTTGCTTATTCTGACGAGATCTTTGACTTTGCAACGCACCTGTCTTTGTTGCGGCAAGCTCGCATGTTGTATAATTGCTGCGGCTGTTTCTCCTTTGCTGTGCAAAACATAGGTGCGTGCTATTTCATCGAGCTTACGCATTCCCATATAGATGACTACAGTAGATCTGCTCTGAACTGCCAGGGCCAGATCGGCAGATAGGGATCCGTCCTTTTTCATACCTGTTAATGCCCATACGCCTTCACTTACACCACGATGTGTCAGCGGAATATCATTGAGGCCGGCGCCTTGCATGCTGCTGATGCCCGGAATGTAGGTCATGTTAATTGATCTGTTTTGTACGGTAAGCCATTCTTCAAAGCCGCGCCCAAAAAGATAGGGATCGCCACCTTTAAGCCGTACCACTCTTTCGTATCTTTCGCAATAGTGAAGGAGGAGCCTATTGATTTCTTCCTGGGGCACGTATTTTCCGTAAGGATGCTTGCCGACATAGTGTTTTAAACAGTTTTTATCTGCTATTTGAAGGATTTCTTTATTAATTAAGTTGTCATATAAGATCACTTGTGCATTTTCTATTGCTTTATAAGCTTTCAGGGTGAGTAATTCGGGGTCTCCAGGGCCAGATCCTACAATAAATAACGATGTTGTGCTTAATTTTTCCATGTTATTGTTGTTTTTGTTGTTGAATTATATGTAAATCTATTAAAAAATCTGATATAAATCATAAAAACTACAATTATTTATAGTTTTTTATTGAAAAAATATTACTAAAATCATATTTATTTTGATTTTTTAATTTTTTATTGCATAAATTAGTGTTGTTAAGATATTAAATTGAATTTTTATCATAAAAAATAGCATTTATGGAAAGAAAAAAGGTTGTTATTGTTGGTAATGGTATGGTCGGTAATAAGTTTTGTGAAAAATTAAAGCAGAAAATAAACGATCTGGAAATAATTGTGTTTTCAGAAGAGCCGATACGAGCTTATGATCGTGTTCATTTGACAGATTACTTCAAAATTTCGTCTATTGACGAGCTTTTCTTGTTAAAAAATGAGTGGTATTTGGAAAATAATGTAAAAATTCATTTAGATGATCCAATTGTTGCTGTAAATCTATTAAAAAAAGAAGTGGAATCTCAAAAAGGTATCACAGTCAATTATGACTATCTGGTTTTTGCGACTGGTTCTGCTCCTTTTGTTCCACCAATTCCGGGCATTGAAAAGGAAGGGGTATTTCTATATCGTACCATCGAAGATCTGGATCTGATCAAAGCTTATGCGGCAAAAGCGAAGCGTGGTACAGTAATGGGCGGTGGACTTTTGGGACTCGAAGCTGCGAAAGCAATGGTGGATCTTGGTCTGGAAGAGACTGCCGTGATCGAATTTGCCCAACGCCTGATGCCGCGTCAGATTGATGATAGCGCCAGTATGTTGTTGCAAAACAAGTTGTCAGAACTAGGCTTGACCTGTTTATTGCAAAAGTCGACAAGCCAATTGCTGGGGGATGATCGCCTGACGGGGATTGCTTTTCAGGATGGTTCGTCGATAGAGACGGATTTATTGGTGATTTCAGCAGGTATACGTCCCCGTGATGAGCTGGCCAAGAAAATTGGACTGGATGTTGGTGAAAGGGGCGGAATATTGGTTAATGCGCAGATGCAGACTTCTGATCCTGTAGTTTATGCTATCGGTGAGTGTGCCTTAGTGAATGATATGATCTATGGTCTGGTAGCACCGGGCTATGAAATGGCTGAAATTGCGGCATCTCATATTGTGGGGGAAGAGAAATCCTTTAAGGGATTTGACATGAGCACCAAACTGAAACTGATGGGAGTTGATGTGGCTAGTTTTGGAGACGCTTTTATCAGCGAGCCTTATGCACGCACGATCTTATTGGAGGATCGTAATAAAGGTATTTATAAACGATTGAACGTAAGTAAAGATGGAACGCGTCTGCTAGGTGGGATACTTGTCGGGGAAGCGGCAAGTTACAACATGTTGCTTCAGATGGTCAATAATAGCCTGCCGTTGGCGGAACACCCTGAACTCCTTCTTTTTGGCCAGCAGAGCGAAAGTAAGTCGGCTTCTGCTGGTCTGGAGGCTCTTCCTGATGCGGCATTGATTTGCAGTTGCGAAGGTGTCACTAAAGCACAGATCTGTGATGCTGTGATAACTGGTCATTGTGAAAATGCAGATGCGGTAAAGAAATGTACCAAGGCTGGATCGGGATGTGGCGGCTGCGTGCCGATGGTCAAGGACCTGGTCAATTATACGATGAAACAGCAAGGAAAATATATACGGAGTACCATCTGTGAACATTTCGATCTGAGCCGCCAGGAACTATATGACCTGATCAAGATCCATGAGCTGAAAAGTTACGATCATGTATTGGATGCGCTAGGCCGCGGACATGGCTGCGAAGTCTGTAAACCGTTGGTGTCTTCCTTGCTAGCGAGCCTTTGGAACGAGATGATTCTTGGCAAGGGTAATGATGTGGCTCAGGATAGTAATGACCGTTATTTGGCCAATATACAGAAGGGCGGGACCTATTCAGTTGTTCCGCGCATTCCGGGAGGTGAAATTACCCCAGATAAACTGATTGTTATCGGGGAAGTCGCTAAGAAGTACAGCCTATACACAAAAATTACGGGCGGACAGCGCATTGACCTATTTGGTGCACATCTCAATGATCTGCCGTTTATCTGGGAAGAACTTATTGCTGCCGGCTTTGAAAGCGGACATGCTTATGGCAAGGCACTACGGACTGTCAAAAGCTGTGTGGGCAGTACCTGGTGTCGGTTTGGGTTGCACGATAGTGTTTCTTTTGCGATACGGATAGAGGAACGTTACCGTGGTCTTCGTGCTCCACATAAGATAAAGTCGGCTGTTAGTGGTTGTATCCGCGAATGTGCCGAGGCGCAGAGTAAGGATTTTGGAATTATTGCGACGGAAAAAGGCTGGAACCTCTATGTGTGCGGTAATGGCGGAAGTAAGCCGCAGCATGCTTTGCTGCTTGCATCGGATATCGATAGTGAAACCTGTATCCGTTACATTGACCGTTTCCTGATGTTTTATATTCGCACTGCCGATCCGCTGACCCGGACTGCTACCTGGCTTAATAAAATGGAAGGTGGAATAGATTATTTAAGGAATGTCGTGGTAGAGGATGGCCTGGGTATGGGGGAGGCCTGGGAGCAGGATATGCAGCTGCTTGTCGATAGTTATCGCTGTGAATGGAAGGTAGCTGTAGAGAATCCGGAAATTCGCAAACGCTTTGTTCACTTTGTAAATGCACCCGAAGAGAAGGATGAAACTGTTCGCTTTGACAGTTTTCGCGGACAGAAAAAAGCTGCTGATTGGAACGTCAGTACTTATTAAATATATTAAATATAAAATCGCTAAACCTTTTAATCGAAATCATATGAATACGCAAATTGACATGAAATGGCTGAAGGCTTGTCGGATAGAAGATGCTATTGAAAATGGTGGAGTCTGTCTTAAATTGAATAACGAACAGGTGGCGCTGTTTTATTTCGCCCGCCGCAATGAGTGGTATGCCACACAAAATGAATGTCCGCACAAACGGCAGATGATTTTAAGCCGCGGCATGCTGGGCTCTTTGGGTGAAACGCCTAAAGTCGCCTGTCCGTTCCATAAGAAAACCTTTGCGTTGGATACAGGTGAATGTCTTTCGGGTGATGAATGTGCCATTAAGACTTATCCTGTGAAGGTGGAAAACGGAAGTATTTTTATTGGGATGACTGCTTAGGAGAAATAAAAATAATTGAATCTAAAACCTTTTAAAACAAAAATACAATGGATTATATTAGCCCTAAAGAGGTAGCTGGTGCCATGATGAACACCGCTATCTACAAATCTTCGCTTCCTGTCAAAGATCTACTGATACGGGGAGCATTGTCAGGTGCCTTATTGGCAATTTCTGTTACACTCGCACTTTTGGCCACTTCGCAGACTGGATTGGGATTAGTCGGTGCATTCGTTTTTCCTGTAGGGTTTGTTATTATCGTCATCCTCGGTTTGGAATTGGTGACAGGCAGCTTCTCTCTCGTGCCTTTAGCCTGGTTTGAAGGTAAAATCAATTTTAAGGCTATGGCCAATAATTTATTCTGGGTTTTTCTAGGCAACTTGCTTGGGAGTGTCCTGTTTGCGATTTTATTTTGGGCAGCTAGTACAGAAACTGGACATTCGAGCCAGCTCGGAAACATCGAACAGAGCCTGATCCTGATCAGCGAAAAGAAAACGCTTGGATACAGCGCCCATGGTGCAGCAGGCTTGTTTTCGGCCTTTGTTAAAGCTATTTTGTGTAATTGGATGGTCTGTATGGGGGTGGTGATGTCCATGACTTCTAAGTCTACTCTTGGCAAAATACTGGCTGCAGGTATTCCGATCTTTATATTCTTTGCATTAGGCTATGAGCACGCAGTGGTCAATATGTTTGTGATTCCTGCCGGGATGATGTTCGGTGCAAAAGTGACTATCTCCGACTGGTGGCTGTGCAATCAGCTGATTGTAACAGCTGGAAATATTGTCGGCGGATTGCTGTTTACAGGGATGGCTATCTATTATACCTATCATCAAAAAGAAAAAGTGTCGACTTCACAAAACTAGATTTTTATGCATCAGATAAAACAATTATTCATGTTATTTCTATTGCTAGCTATTAGCATGGAGTCTTACAGTCAGGAAAAAACAGTCAAAGGGAGTTTATTTGAGGGAATTGCCGTGGCAGGATATGCTGATCATGGTGCTTATATCAATTGTACTGGACCAGCGGTGAAATATATATTCAGCCCGAAAAGTTGCCTGTTGTTGGGTTTATTGCCGAGTTTAAAACTTAAAGAAGATAAGGTTGAAACAGGGAAGCCAAAGAATTCCTGGGTCACCCCGTCTCTAGGCTTTGGTCTGACGGCCGTATTCCGGCATATTGCTATTCAGCTGCCCGCATTTTACGCGGCGAAAACGGGTACTGCTGATGGCAAGTGGCGTTTGGGGGTCGGTTTAGGCTATAAATTTTAGTGTGATGTATTTTTAGGGAAGTATATGGATTGGGGAGTCGTTAGCCGTCTTAGACTGTTTCACTCCCCATATTTTCTTCCGAAAGATCATGCAAAAGCTGGAAGTTTTTAATAAAGATATTTTTTTTGTCCATCGCTATCGCCTCTAGATCGATAAGTTCACCTAGCATGCGGTAGACGGTCTCGTAAGTAGTACCTACATAGGATGAAAGATCTTTTTTACTCAAGGTGAGACCGATATATCCGTCCATGTTTTCCTCGCCAAAAATACGGTAGAGTAACAATAAGCTCCAAGCAAGCCGGTTTTTAACAGGAAGCTGTGTCAGGTTGGTCATTTTTTGCTCAGAAAGATGTAGTTCGTCGGCAAAAAATAACATCAGCCGATAGCTCAATTCGGGATTTATGCGCAGTGTGGACAGAAAAAATGGCAGTTCCACGAAGCAGAGCTGCGTGACATCCAAGGTAGTTGCCGAAATGGGATAGACGGTTTGTTCAGTACTGATACCGCGATGGCCTACGATATCTCCCTTTTTTGCAAAACGAACAATGGTTTCCTTATCTCCAAGATTGCGGTGAACTTTGACAAGTCCAGACTGGACAAAATAAATACCCCGAACCGATTGCCCTTCGGTAATAAACTGCTCGCCTTTTTTCAATCTGATATTTGTTCGGTGCAGGTCGATTTGTCCAAGCCAGTCTTGTAGGACATAACGGCACATAAGGCAGGAGTGGTCGCAAGTATTTACTTTTTTCGATTTCATGAAGGCCTGATTCGTATAACGGACGGTGTGTTATCTGTCCAAAGTTATTATCTATTCGTTTAAATTCCTATTTTACCTTCTATAAAAACAGTATATCTTTTGATTTTAACTTATTAATGTGTGGAACTGGATGAAATTTTGCATCTCCATTATGGTTGGCATCTTGTTGATGCTGTCATTTGAAATCAGCATTTATTGTTTTCTTCGGTTTAGTGTAAAGACCAATAGTATGATGAAGCTAAGGATTTATTTAATTTTTGTTACTCTTTATTGTATGTTGACGCTGTTTTTATCCTGTGGTTCCAAAGAGAAACAGCGGGAAAAGGTATAATAAATTTAAAAATTCATCGATAGAAAAAAATGAGGGCGATGAGTTTCTGTTAGTCCACCTTAAACCGTTTGGGATATTCGCCTGTGGTATCTAGGCTAAAAAAATCATCGAATTTTTCTTTAGGCGTATGGGCATAATAGTCGTTAAGTAGCCCTAAAAAACCTTCGAGGTTAGGTGCAATAACATTCCGGTCATTGTCTTTATTCCAGTATTCAATCAATTGACCTGCCTGTCCGGTAAAGATGCCACCTAGATCATAGCAGATATAACTTCCACCGCCGTTGTGGAATATAGGGATCCAACGTTCATTCCACCAGTTTTCGATTTCAAAGTCCATACCAATCATATTTGTCAATTCCTGCGCTGTATCCAGCGCCTCTTCTAGTGGGATGAAAGTCGAATTGTTAACAAAGGCTTCATAACTTGTATTGCGCTGCCCATTTTTCCAGCGATAGAGTGCTTTAAGATCATGAGGTATTTCAATATCATATTTCTGTTCAAGGGCCCTAAAATCTTCTGCCGATAACGGGGATTGTAGATCGGTATACAGTTCAGGTCTTAGATTTTGGATATAACTGTCTAATGTCGCTAGCGTCTGTTGCATAATCGTCGATTTTTGATGCATTCCTAAAGTTAGTCATAATTGGCTGAGTATGCGAATTATCATGTGCGCTAAGGATCGTAAGAAAAGTTAAAAATGTTAATAATTATTTAATGGGAATTAGTGTAAATTTATGTCAGCATAAAGCTGTAGCTATGTTCATTATTGGATAAAACGATAGCAGATGTTCAAGTGTTATTTATGCAGGTATCCTTTTTATAATTTACTGAATACGGATGAAAAAGATCGAACTAGTCCCACGTGTTGGGATTCAAATTGAAGGTATTGGTCAGGTTAATCTCGGTGCGGGCCGTGCTGACGTTCAAAGTGTACTTGGTGCTCCTTCAGATGCACTGGACGACCAATATTATTATGATGAACTCGAATTGAGACTTGATTTTAATGATCAGGGAACATTGGAATTTATAGAAAGCATCAATGGACCCTATCCAGAAAAAACTGAAATCAGTATCTATGGTGTTAATCCGTTTCAGGTCGAAGCGACCGAGCTTGTAAGTATCCTGAGTGATAAAAACGCGGGTGAGGTTGATGATGCCGAAGCGGGATATTGCTATACATTTTTAAATAGCTCTGTTGGTGTCTGGAGACAGATTACTGAAGAGGATGTTCAGGAGGAGATTGAGGAAATCAAAGCCGATGGCGAATACGAAGACAATGCGGATATGCTGCTGGAGGACCTTAAAAAGTCAAAGTTCTTTTGGACCATTGGCATTGGCGTAGCCGGATATTACGCGGAATAAAGTAAGACGTGGAGCAGCTCAGTGCAGGTACCTACTACGGTGCTATAAATAGGAAATTTAATTCCAATGAACTACTTGTTTCAGATGCTATTTATACACTGGAAAAAGTGGACTGGCATTACCATGAAAACTCTTATTTCACGTTTATTTTGGAAGGGAATTTGCTTGAGGGGAGCAAAAAAGGGATTCATCATTGTACTGCTGGGGACCTGCTTTTTCATAATTGGCAAGACCCTCACTACAATAGAAAACCAGATGGCTGTACCCGGGGTTTTCATATTGAACTAAGTCCACACTGGCACTGGAACGAGATGGCGGCGCTGCATCTGCTGGAAGGCAATATGGATATTCATCTGCCGGAGGTAAGGCTGCTCTTCCATAAACTCTTTTGGGAATCTTTTGATCAGGATAATAGTTCGGGACTTGCAATGGACAGTTTGTTGTTACATGTGTTTTCTTTGTTGCATCGCGATCGGATAGTGAGCGAACGTAAAATTCCGCAATGGGTTTATACGTTGCGTGATTATTTGCGGGCGAATTTTAGCAGTGAGCTGAATCTGACGACTATCTCCCATACTGTCGATCTACATCCCGTTTATCTGTCCCGTGAATTTTCCCGGTATTTTGGTGTAACGATGGGTGATTATATCCGCAAATTGAAAGTGGAAAATGCGGTGCTGCTGCTGCGTGAACCGACTCTCTCGCTAACCGAAATAGGCTATCAATCAGGTTTTGCGGATCAAAGTCATTTTATACGTTGTTTTAAAAGTTTGTTTGGGTCCACACCTGGGGAATATCGCAACAAGATAAACGCTTAAAAAGTTAATTTCATTCTATTTTATTCATTTGGCTAATGCTATTTTTACACAAATAGACTGGAAAAAGCCTTATGAAATATCTTGCTTTATTTTTTTTTATTCTGTTATCCGCTGTTGATTAATGCGCAACAACAATCGAAGCGGGATACTTTACAGGTTCACTTTGATCAGGAAATGCCTGGTGAAATTTTGTTCACAAGCTCGCGGGAGCGGTTGCAAAAAGAAGAGTTTATGCCTAATTATGTGCTCTCACCGAAAAGTGATCTGTTTTTTGCTATCAAACTTCAAAAGCCATTGCTCTATTATCAAAAGATCCTAGCGCCGAAGCTTACGGAGACCGAACTTTTTCAACAGGGTAATTTTCAGTTTACGTTATGGATAGATGGAAAAGTAATTTACAGAAGCAATTTATCTCCTGGCGCACCTCAGCAGGAGATACAGCAACAGGAGACGATCTTGAAACGTCCCCTGATCGATCAAATCAATGGACAGGGATCCTGGTCTGAATCTTTCTGGAATCGTTTTCTTTTTAATGGTGGTGAAAAGGCGTTAACGGATGGAAAACATCATCTTAAGATGGAAATCAGACCTTACGTAAATACTGATAATCTGGTTGTTGGTGGTATCATTGCAAGTGGTGAACTGCAGCTTTCTGTCAGCATGAACCCGGATATAAATCCGGATAAATATAGGCTACAGTTGCCGGAGTCTTATCCTGGGTTGAATTTATCAAAAGCAAAGTTTGACCGCCGTAGGATGCAGCAGCTAAAAGGAATGATTGAAGAGGGGATTTTTAAAAAGGTAAACGGAATTGTGGTATTGGAACATGGAAATCTGTTGATAGAAGAATATTTCAATGGTGAAAATAGGGATAGCCTACATGATCCCCGGTCCGTCGGCAAAACCTTTGCATCGACTTTAACCGGGATGGCCATTGCGGACGGCTTTGTCAAGGACGAATATCAAACACTGGATCAATGCTATGATTTTACAAAATATCAACATCCTGATCCAGGTAAAAATAAAACAACCATTCGTGAATTGTTGACCATGAGTGCTGGCTTTGATGGTAACGATGAAGATCCCAATAGCCCCGGTAATGAGGAAAATATGTATCCCACAACAAATTGGGTAGACTTTACCTTAGATCTTCCTTTTCGAAAATCTCTGCAGCGACAATGGCATTATTTTACCGCCGGAGTCGTTGTATTGGGAGATCTGCTCCATAAACAAGTAGAAGGTGGATTGGAATCCTATGCAGACAAAAGACTGTTTGTTCCATTGGGAATACGGAAATACCGCTGGGAACACACCCCGCAAGGACTGCCAAATACTGCTGGTGGTATTCGTATGAATGCACTTGATTTTGCGAAGTACGGCCAGCTCTATAAGAACGGTGGGCGCTGGAATGGTAAGCAGATCCTTCCGCAAGCCTGGGTTCAAAAGAGCCTTTCGAAACAGCTTATGATTCCTGAAAGGGAGAAAGAATATTATGGTTATCTGTTTTGGAACAAGTGCTTTAATGTTGGAAATAAGGCGTATGAAGCATATTATTGTGCTGGCAATGGCGGGAATTACATTATTGTTATGAACGACATTCCATATGTGATCGTTATTACAGCTAGTGCCTATGGTCAAGCTTATGCGCATAGGCAGGTCGACCGGATCGTCAGCGAATTTTTGCTTCCAGCCTTAATTAATGCTGGTAATTGATCGCTTTACAAAGTAGCTTTTTTACTGAAACAGTTGCCTAAATTCCACGGGGCTTTGTTGGGTATTCTTTTTGAAGACCTTACTGAACGACTGTGGATGTTCGAACCCCAGTTCATAGGCGATTTCACTGATGGAGAGGGAACTTGTACTTAATCTTAATTTGGCATACTCGATCATTTTATGCTGAATATGCTGCTGGGTGTTTTGTTGTGTGTAGATACGCAGCAAACTGCCCAGATAGTTTGGTGATAAATTGAGCTGCTGCGCCAAAAAGCTGACGGTTGGTACGCCATGCTCCACAAGTATGTGTTGCTGAAACTGTGTTGACAGTATTTGCTCAAACTTGGTGACCAGCTCTTGGGTCGATCGTTTGCGAGTGATAAATTGACGCTCGTAAAATCGTTCGGCGTAAATCAGCAAGCGTTCAATCTGTTTGAGAATGAGTTCACGACTAAATTTATCGATATTAGACTGGTACTCTTTTTCGATATTCTGCAGAATATCGACAATGATGGCTTCTTCTTTGTCTGAAAGAAAAAGGGCTTCATTGACCTGATATTGGAAAAAATCGTAGGAGTGAATATGTTTTGCCAGTTCGCTGTTCCAAAGAAAATCAGGATGGATCAACAGGATCCAGCCGCTGGGTTGCGCCTGTACTTCCTGATTGATCTCCACTTTTAGAAATTGTAAGGGTGAGACAAAGGTGAGTATGCCCGAGTCGAAGTCGTAGTGCTGCTGTCCATAATTGAACCTGGCATTTACATTTCGCTTTAAACCGATCGAATAAAAATGTTGTATCCAATTCAATTTGCGATCATTCACAGGGTAATGTACTTGACTATAATCAACCAGGCTGATCAATGGATGTTCGGGTTTAGGTAGTCCGCAAAAGCTGTGGAATTCCGAAAGGGATTGAAAGCGAAATGTATTCTCCATGTTGTAAATTTACTGAATTTCTAATTTGATTATTGTGAAATATCCTTGGAAGCACCTTATGCTGAACTAAGCTGTTATACGGAATGCTCGAAACCTGTTGACACGGTATAACTTTTCCATTTTTCGATTTCTGCCCTAAGCATGTTGATCTTATTTTTGGCCAGTTCATAGGCATCTTCGCCCATTAAAAAATGAACTGGAGGCTGCTCCAGCGTGCTAAGCTCGATTAATAGGGTTGCTGCTTTTTGGGGATCGTTTGCCTGATTCCCGTGGATCTGATGCAGATGGGTGGCTTCGTTTTCTCGGGCAGTTACATAAGCTGCGATCGGATTGGCTGCGGTATGTAAGGATCCTTCAGATAAAAAATCAGTTCTGAAATAGCCGGGATACACCAAGGTCGTGTGTACACCAAAAGGCTCCATTTCGACAGCGAGGGCTTCAGTAAAGCCTGCGACAGCAAATTTGGTGGAGCAATAAACACCAAAAGCTGGGTAATTTCCTGCGAGTCCGCCGATAGATGCTATATTGAAAATATGTCCCGATTGTTGGCGTCGCATATGGGGGGCGATATGCCGGATGGCATTAAGTGATCCAAAGACATTCACTTCAAAGTTGCGACGTGCTTCCAGGTCACTGAGCTCCTCTAGGGTTCCAGTTTGGCCATATCCGGCATTGTTGACCAGTACATCAATTCGTCCAAAATAATCAATGGCCGATAGTACTGCCCGGGCAACGTCTTTGTCATCGGTAATGTCTACTTCAAGCGGCAGAAAATTTTCCTGATCACCCATTTCATCTTCTAGGGCCTGTTTTGTTCGTGATGTGGCAACCACAAGATAACCTTGGGCGAGCAATTCTTTAACGAGACTGAGACCTAGCCCCTTGGAAGCGCCAGTGATGAACCATACCTTTTGTGATTTCATGTTTTTCTGTTTTTAAATAAATTGATGATACAAAGGTGGCCAATCGATCGATTTTGGATGTAGGCAGATCAACGGATCTTGTAGTCAGATCGTGGATGATAAACTCTTCAACGATCAAATATGCCTATTCAACGAAATTTCGCTTGCCTTTAGATCATTCTGCCGTACCTTTAAGACAGGAAAGAGTAATGGCGCAACGAATAAAATCAATTTATTATGGAAACTCAAGGCGCTTCCGCTGTAATCACACATCATATTCTGGATGATAAAATCTATGATTATGAAAAATGGCTTGAAGAGATTATGCCATTAACTAGACATGCAAAGGGCTTTATTGATCTTCAGATCGTAAGGCCTATTCCTCAATTGACTTTTGTATATACGATCATTATTCGTTTTGACACGGTCGACCATCTCAAAATGTGGCTAGAATCGACGGAACGAAAGCGCTGGATTGAAAAGGTTGAGCCACTATTTCGTCGCCACGATCACTATCAGATCCAGTCGGGTTTGGATTTTCTTTTTGAAGTCCCAGAGAATAGTGCAAAAATCCCTCCTCGCTGGAAACAATATCTTGTCACTTGGTCTGCTATTTATCCATTATCCATTTGTACACCCATGTTACTCGTGCCATTATTGCGCGCTTTAAATTTATCCTTCAATCACTTTTCGGATACACTCTTAATCTCTGGTACGATTGTGTTTTTGATGGTTTATGTTGTCATGCCAAAATATACAAAGCTGATTCGTAAATGGCTAAATAAATAGTCTAAAGTTGGCTGTGTTGAACGATAATTTCTGCCTTTTCGAGGAATCCTAAATCTAAGAAATTTATGATGTATGAGGGGATACCTTAACATGATTTTGGATCGGAAATTCATTCCTCGAGGGGCTTCTGGAAAGTCAGATCTTTATCAAACCTGAAACTAAATAAAACAAATATTGCTGTTCAATACTTTACTTTATGTTATTACAGCTCATATAGATTGACTATTGAACTGAATTATCAAATAATGATTACATTTTAAAAACATTGCTATGTTAAAAAAAAATGATGTTGCCCCTGATTTTACCTTGTATGCGACCCCCGATCAGAAAATTAGCTTATCAGAATTCAAGGGGCATAATGTGATATTGGCATTTTACCCCGCAGATTGGAGTCCGGTATGCAGCGATCAGATGGCACTATATAATGAAATGCTCAAGTATTTTAAGAAATATGATGCCGAAATTATGGGTATTTCCGTTGACAGCAAATGGTGTCATATGGCGTTCGCTCAGTCCCGAAAACTACATTTTCCACTTCTAGCCGATTTTGAAGCTAAAGGAGATGTCGCCAAAAAATATGGTGTTTACGATGAAGAAGAAGGTGAGTGCAAGCGCGCACTCTTTGTAATTGATAAGGAAGGGGTTATCGCTTGGAGTTATCTATCTCCGACTGCGGTCAATCCAGGTGCAGACGGTATTATCGAAGCATTGGAGAATCTTAAATTAAAATAATTATGTCATTGAAACCGAAGGTCAGCAATGCTGACCATATATTGGGAAATGGCCAGGCCGATCTGACCATTGTTGAATATGGGGATTATCAATGTCCACATTGCGGTGCAGCCCATCTCATAATAAAAGAAATGATGGCCGAACTGGGAAGCCAGATCAGGTTTGTATTCCGCAATTTCCCACTTTCGGAAATGCATCCTTATGCTCAACCCGCAGCATTAGCGGCGGAGGCGGCGGCCTTGCAGGGAAAATTTTGGGAGATGCATGATGCCATTTTTGAAAACCAGAACTTGTTAAGTGCGAGATTACTGTTGGATATCGCCGAGCAACTGGATTTGGATATGTCGAAGTTCAAATCTGATATGCAGGACGAGGCGTTACAGGATCGGGTAGATGGCGATTTTGAAAGTGGTATGCTGAGTGGCGTTAATGGGACACCGACATTTTTTGTCAACGGACAGAAATTTGACGGTGGCGCGGAAGATCTGGTTCAAATATTAGGTGAAAACTGAATATATGATTACTATTTAAATACAGTTGAGCACACGGCGAGAAGCCTTTTGCAGGAAAATAGAACCTATCTTAAAAAACGGATGAACCGACTGTATAAATAACGATATATCGTTATTTATAAATTTACTTTTTGTTTTATAATGCGTTTAAATACAGTTATATATGTTTGTTGGACTATAAATTGCAATCCAATTAACATATCATGTAAATAATAAAATTCTTAAACTAATCATCATGGCAACATTCAAAGTTCAAGACGGAACAGAAATTTATTACAAAGACTGGGGAACAGGACAACCGATCGTATTTCATCATGGTTGGCCTCTATCCAGCGACGATTGGGACGCGCAGCTGATGTACTTCCTCGAAAAAGGGTACCGTGTGATCGCACACGATCGCCGGGGTCATGGTCGCTCGACACAGACGGCGACAGGAAATGAGATGGATACCTATGCGTCGGATATTGCACAATTGGTAGAAGCATTGGACTTAAAAGATGCCATCCATATTGGCCACTCAACAGGTGGCGGCGAGGTCGTGCGCTACATAACCAATCATGGTACTTCTCGGGTGTCAAAAGCTGTATTGATCAGTGCGGTTACCCCCACAATGGCTAAGAGTGCAACAAACCCTGATGGCGTACCTATGGAGGTCTTTGACGAAATAAGATTGAATACTGCAACACGTAGACAACAGTATTTTCAGGATTTTACCCTCGCTTTTTATGGTTATAACCGCGATGGAGCAAATGTACAACAAGGCGTGATGGATAACTGGTGGCGGCAAGGAATGATGGGCGGTATTAAGGCTCACTATGATTGTATCAAAGCTTTCTCTGAAACTGATTTTACGGAAGAACTTAAAAAAGTCGAGATTCCTGTCTTAGTATTGCATGGTGAAGATGATCAGATCGTACCGATTGATATAACGGGTAGAAGAGCTGCTGAGTTGGTCCAAAATGGCACTTTAATTACCTATCCTGGCTTTCCGCATGGAATGCCTACTACAGAAGCGGAGACCATCAATAAGGATATTTTGGATTTTATCGAGAAATAAGATTTCTGTTGATCTAAAAATAGTTTTTAAATAGTTGTATAAGCCATTTCCATAAACGGGAATGGCTTTTTTCATTTTATTCCTTGGAGTAAGAAAACTTTTTGCCAATGCCCAGCTTTTTCATTTTGGATTGAAGCGTTGTGGCTGGAATACCGAGTATGGTCGCCGCCCCATTTGGGCCAGAAATACGCGCTTTACAGTTGTGCAATACCCAAAGAATGTATTCTTTTTCAAAGTTTGCCAGGGTTTGTAGACGGAAATCCGGAACCTTGCTTTCTCCTACAAAATCAGCGTCAGGCAATAGCGCAATTTTTTTTATAGTTGAATCTTCAGTCAATAGAATCGAACGTGCAATAACATGTTCAAGTTCGCGAATATTGCCAGGCCAAGAATGTAGATGGAGGCGTTGCAATACCTTTTTACTCATTTGCTTAGGTGGTTTTTCTCCGGCATGTTTTAAGAGGAAGTGTTGGATTAAATGAGGGATATCTTCCCGTCGTTCACGAAGGGATGGAAGGGTAATTGGAAATGCACTGATCCGGTAATATAGATCGGATCGAAAGTTGCCGGCCTTCACTTCAGCTTGTAAGTCCTTGTGTGTGGCACAGATTATACGGACATCGATAGGAATATTTTTATTTCCTCCCACGCGCTCAATTTCTTTTTCCTGCAACACACGGAGAAGTTTTGCCTGGAGTGTTAAAGGGAGATCCCCAATCTCGTCCAAAAAAAGTGTTCCGCCGTGGGCTTGTTCGAACTTGCCGATTTTACGCTTTACAGCACCGCTGAAACTACCTTTTTCATGTCCAAAAAGCTCACTTTCGATCAACGTGGGCGCAATAGCCGCGCAGTTGACTTTTATTAGGGGACGAGCCGATCTGAGTGAAAAATGATGTATAATTTGGGTTGCTACTTCTTTGCCGGTTCCGCTTTCACCTTGAATAAGCAGGTTCATTTCTGATAGTGCTACCATTTTGAGCTGCGATTTTATGGCCTGTATCAGATTGCTTTCGCCAATCATCTGAGGATTAGAGTCTTCGGACTTCTTGCCATGCCCCTCGTTCTGCAGGAAACCCTGAGGCTGCGCTGGGCTGCTAGGCATATTTGTTAAGGCTGCATGTGCCGAACGTTCGTGCATCAGAATATTGCCGATGCTGATACCAAGCTGTGGGATAAAGTTTTTTATCCGATACTCAAGCTGAAGATCGATATGTTCCAGCCTTTTGTAGCCTAGACTTAAGATCGCCCAATAGTGGTCATGTACACGAAAAGCTTTGGATACAATTGTTTTATTTCCCTCTTGTACGGCAGAGATAAAGTTTGTCGGAAAGGATTTATCTGCTTTTAAAATTTCGCTGGCTCGGAATAGGGTTGGCTCAGCGGAAAGGATACATTCTTTAAAGAATTTATCTTTACAGCTACGTGTTTCTTCCTTGCCCGTTTTTGACTTATTTTTGGATTGAAAAAGAAGGCTATAATTAACTTCCTGATTATCCGCAATAAATAGCGAAAGCCAATTTTGTCCCAAAAAGCTTTGGATTTCGTTTTGGAGCAAATCCAATGCGGCTAGGGTATGAATAGGAGCCATTTTCTGCTGAATAGCAATTTGAGCAAGCTGCTCTATTTCGCGTTGCTGGATGCGATTATAAATCGCTTGTGGATCTGATCCTACGGCTGTATGCTGCATGATGGTCATCTGCTATCTTGTTATCAATAAAAGTCGGATTTAATTCCGAATTTTTTCATTTTGCTATATAGACTGGATGAACTGATCTGTAAGATTTCTGTTGCTCCACCTGGGCCTGAAATTTTGCCCTTACATGATTCAAGTACACGCAAAATATGCTCTCGTTCAATTTCTTCAAGGGATGCTAATTTTTGAGATGAAAAATCTGAGATTTTACTTTCCAGGTGTTCAGTAAATACCATGTCGTTGATGATAGGGTCTTTTGCAAGCAGAACCGTTCTTTCAATAAGATGCTGCATCTCCCGAATATTTCCCGGCCATGGATAAGCTTGCATATTGGCAAGTACATGAGCAGAAAAGGCTGTGACGTTTTTCTTGAGTTTCGTGGCGTAAAAGGCTAGAAAATAATTGGCCAGCACCTCAATATCTCCAGTTCGCTCTCGAAGTGGCGGAATAGCAATTGGGAAGATGTTGAGCCGATAATAGAGGTCCAGTCTAAAGTTGCCTAAGGCGACCTCCTGTTCCAGGTTGCGGTTAGTCGCCGCGATAATACGGACATTGATCTTGACCGGCAGCTCTCCACCTACACGGTCGATTTCTTGTTCCTGAAGCACACGGAGTAATTTGGTCTGCGCTTCTAACGGTAGTTCACCAATTTCGTCCAAAAAGATGGTTCCCCCGTCGGCAAGTTCAAATTTACCAATTCTTCTATTTTGTGCCCCTGTAAAGGCTCCTTTTTCATGACCAAATAATTCAGACTCCATAAGGGATAATGGTATGGCCGCGCAATTGACTACAACCAAAGGCTGCTGCTTGCGCAACGATAGCTGATGTAATGCCTGCGCAATCTTTTCTTTACCTGTGCCACTTTCGCCGAGGAGCAAGACGGAGGTGTCTGTAGGAGCAACCAATTCGACCTGTGAAAGTACCTCATTAAGGGCTGGGCTTGTACCGATGAGCTGATTTTTTAAGCTTCTGTTTTCAATGGACTTAATTTTCGGTTCCTCGGCTTTGTTTTCCGAATTGAGCCTTTCATTGGCAATATCGAGCATAATGAAAAGATCCTTTTCGCGAAATGGTTTTGTCAAAAAACCATAGGGCCTTGTTTCTTTCACTGCTTCTAAAATACCTTGGTTGGTATTGGCCGATATAAATAGGAATGGTAGCTCCAGCTTGTTCAGTTCGATAGCGAGGTCGATACCTGTTTCACTTCCCTTTAATAGGATATCGAGTAGGACCCAATTCGGTTTTGTTGTCGCGATAATTGTCTTGGCCTGCGACACAGAAGACGCTATACCGACGACCTCATAACCGTTTTTTTTGAGGATCATCCTGAGATCATTAGCGACGATAAATTCGTCTTCTACAATTAAGATCTTGTTTCCTTTTTGCATAAAATTCGTCTTAAATTTCGCCTTCTTTCTGTGAAAATTGAATGGTAATGAAAACACCTTGGTCAGATGTCAGTTTAAATTCCCCGTCAAGCTGGGAAGTTAGCCCTTGCATGAGATTCATGCCGAAGGAGTCACTATCACTACTGCTAAGATCTTTCTGTATTCCGATACCATTGTCGGCAATGCTAAGTAAGAGATCGTAAGGTGTAGCTCTGATTCGCCTGAAGCTGATAAAAACAGTTCCCTCCCTTTGAGCAAAAGCATGTTTGATTGCATTATTGATTGCTTCATTGAGAATAAGCCCAACTGGGACCGCCTGTGCCACATCCAGTGTAATCGGATCTACCTGAATCTCAAATTTAACTGATTTTTCGGATTGAAAGCTATCTTTGAGATATTCGGTCAGTTCCTGGATATACCATTTCATGTCAATGCGAGAAAGGTTGTCTGTTTGATATAGTTTTTGATGGATCAGAGACATCGCATGCATTCGATTTTGACTATTTTGAATTGCGCTGATGGCGTCTTCGTTTTCAAGATAAGCCGATTGTGTATTGAGCAGACTGATAATAATCTGCATGTTGTTTTTGACGCGATGGTGAATTTCTTTTAGTAGCCATTCTTTTTCAGCGATCAGCTGTTTTAGCTTTTCATTCTGGGCATTGATTTCTTCCTGTTTGAGCGTTAGTTTTGCATTACTTCTTTTCTTTATGGCATTTTGAATATACAAAAAGCCTGCAAAGATCAACAGGACGACGAAGCTGCCTATGAACACGTTTCGTATAATAGCCTCCCGTTCAAGTAGTGATTTTTGCAGCTGGCCTTTTTGCTTGAGGAGGACGATATCATGGTCTTTTTTTTCGGTATCATAATCTAATTGTAAGGCGGTAAGCTCCTTGGCTCGCTCTACGCTGTTAATGGAATCGCTGATAGTTTTGAAAGCCGCAAAGTTTTTGAATGCAGATTTAAAATCACCGCGGGCGGAGTCGGCCAGATAATAGAGTTTCCGCAATTCGGAGGCACGGAGCAGACTGCTTTCTTTGGTCATTGATCGCTCGATTTCTTCAAGGTAAGGATACATCTGTTTGATCTGTCCATCTGCAAAAAGATAGCTCGTGATTCCAATCATCATGATATGCCTTTCCTGCCCCGTAATATTACCGGTCTTGTAATAGGTTAAGAGTTGCTGATAATAGGGGTATGCTTTTTTTGTGTTTTTATTTCTTGTGTACAGCATGGTATACAGATAGGCATAGCGTATGGAATAGATGTCAGACGCGTAATCTTTGGTGACATTATCAAGTAGATTCAGTGCATTTGAAACGCGATTGAGACGCGATAGAATAGTCGCTAAATTGAGTGTGATCGTATGGATGCCATATCTGTCACCTTGACTTTTGGCGATTTCAAATGCCTTTTGATAATTTTCTAGGGCTTCTTTATTGGATTTGAGATCGTAATAGATCAATCCCACAATATTGTACACGGCAGCTAAATCATCTTTGGTTGTCGTTGTGTTTTCGTTTTCGACTACCCGACGGGCTTCGAGCGCATATTTTAAAGCTTCTTTGAGGCGCAGGAGCATCCGGAGATTGCCGGCAACGGACACAAGCTCCTGGCTGATATTTTTATCGCCGGTCTGTTTTTTTAATACAGCGGCTCGATGAGCAGTTGCTATGGCACCTTTATAATCCCCATAATTGGAAAGGAAGCTGGATTGTTCCATCAGGATTTTGGGCTCAAGTGATTTGTCACTTGTCTTTTTGGCTTGTTCTAACGCTTGCTGGAATAAGCTGGTCTTTTGATGAAAGTCCACATCTTTGATGTCGTTAGCCATAGACAGGTAAATCATGGCCGAGGCTTTAGCAAGCTGATGGGCGTTTGCAAAAAGTAAACTAGCCTTTTTCTGGCTTTTTGCAAGGTCAGGTTTACCCATTTCCTCTTGTATTCGGGCATCCAGAAGCATATTTAGCGCGGCTTCGGTTTTAAGGTTGACTGAGAGGTGCAGTTTTTGGGATGTTCCATTAAGCCATAAGGCACTGTCTAGGTCTTTTTTTGATTCACCTGGTTTTTCCAGATAACATTTAGCGGCTTCATAAAGCATACGAGCTTTCTGTCCGGGATCCTTTTCATACGATATGCTGTCTAGCAGACGATGAATAGTCGTGTTGTCCTGACCGAATGTATTAAAGATCGAAAGGATAAAAAAGATAAGTATTAGATAGATTCTCATTAAGGTGACTTACGTTATAAGATAGAGCAAGCTATCTTTCTACCGGTAGCTTGCTCTATTTGCTTTATGCCTTTATCCTAATTATTGATCCTTGTCTTTCGAGAGGAAATAACAGACGAGCATCGCTATACCTGCAAATATAATAGAAGTTAATCCAAGTTGTTTACCAAAATAGGCTCCCGCTAAACATCCGATGAAAAAACCTGATAAGGTGATCAGCTGCTTCCCAAAGCTGACGTTGGTGTCTGGATTTTTAAACTTATTGGCGATAAGTACACAGAGGTCTAGCGACGCTTGGGTCACATTTCCGGTCATCATGGTTGTTGGTCCGTGAGTTGCTTTGGCAAATAGTTTTCCGAATGCATTTTGCATGCCCAAAGCGAATACGACGAGCATAACCAAGCTATACATCACGGTTTTGGAAGCCTCTACCGGAAGAACAATTGCCAGCAAACCTGCAATAACAAGTAATAGGGCTTCGACAAAGAGGACGGTATTTTTCTTATGGGAGCGTGAGGAAAGCCATCCGCCTGCCATCACTGCGGTGACGAATACAGGGAAGGTTGCTAATTTGATCCAGGCCGTGATATCTCCGCCATTGATAAGCTGATAGGCGAAGACGATAAAGTTCCCTGTCACATGGGCCGAAAATATTTTGTCAGCTGCGACAAAGGTAACAGTGTCACAATACCCCCCAACAAGTGTGAGAACAAGTGTCGTTATATGTGCTTTGTTTTGATTTTCCATGATTTTATGATAAATGCGCACGTAGCATCCAAGCCATTTTTTCGTGAGTTTCCAGAAGTCCTGTTGCGTAGTCGCTTGTTCCAATGTCCTTTAGTGCCATTGCAAAATGGTCGATGTTTTCGCGCAATGAAACAATAATGCTTTCGTGGTCCATTAATAATTCTTTGATATAAGCAGTACTTTCATTGCCTGACCTTTTCTGTTCGGTTAACTGTGTCAGCGCCAGAAACTGATTTAGGCTGGCAGGTGCATAATGCCCTAGGCTGCGGATGCGCTCAGCAAGACTGTCAATCAGCTCATCGAGTTCGTTGTACTGCGCTTCAAAAAAGAGATGTTTGTTGTAAAAATCGGCTCCTTCAATGTTCCAATGTGCATTCCTCGTTTTCGTATAGAGCAGGTATTCATCGGCTAAGAGTTTAGAAAGAATATGTGCCGATTCAGCTAGATTATTTTCGTGTATTCCGATATGGGGTTTCATATGTTTATTTTGTGAGCAGTTGATAAATGTAATGATCGATTGAATAAGTTCCTGGGCCGGTGAGCAAGAGGAGCAAAAGGCATAGTGTGTACATAAATGGAATATCGCGCACTTCGCGTGAATCGTGACGATGGACGACAAAATAACCAACTGCGGTGACTCCTATTGTCGGTAGTAGCGCTAACCTTCCAAATAAGCCAAGTGCAATAAAAAAAGGAACAATTGTGTCTGCAAACTGGGCTACTGCGGCATTTAGTTTTTCGGGTAGCTGCAAAGGATTTGGGATATGTTCAGGTTCAGCTTGTGGGCCTTTCTGAATTTTTTTGAGACCGTGCACGGTCAATAATTCCCAGGCAAATAGAACTCGAAAGATCAGTATGGCAATGTTATTGGCCGTATTGCCCAAATCGGTGTAAAAAAGTTTTTGAAGTATTTCCATCTTTCCAGTGTCTTAAAATGCAAAACATGAACAGCCTAGGGCTCCCCAGAATGCGGTGTAATTGTTTATCGCGATATTGCTCATTCGGGCTTGATTGTGATCGTGTGCATGTACCTGACAGCTGCCGCTACACAGATGGATGGAATTTACAATGCTACTTTGAGCTGTTGATGCAGTTGTACTGCTTTTTTGAGCTGTTTTTGAAACACTATAATAGCCGCCGTAGCTTTTTGTAGGTGACCAATCGGGTAGAATGGGAATCGGTGGGGGAGAGAAGGAACTGAAATCACCTTCCGCATAGACAATTTTGCCCGCTACGACTGTAAGTTCGGATTCGATCTCCTTAATAGCTTCATCTTCTACCGTAAAATAGTCATTGTTAAGTACCGTTAAATCAGCTAGCATTCCCACAGCAATATCTCCTTTTTTTTGTTGTTCTTGTGAAAACCAAGCACTCCCTTTGGTATAGAGCTGTAGCGCTGTCATGCGGTCAAGCTTGCTATCTTGGTATATCTGGAGTCCACCAACAGTTTTTCCTGCGGTAAGCCAGTACATGGACACCCAGGGATTGTAGCTGCTCACGCGGGTTGCATCGGATCCACCTCCTACAGGAACTTCCATGGCCAGCATTTTTTTGACAGGGGGTGTTTGTTCGGCCGCAGTAGCGCCATATCGATCTGCAAAATATTCACCTTGATAGGCCATGCGGCTTTGGATGGCAATACCACCACCTAGCGCTTTGGTTCGTTCAATATTACGTTCGTCTATTGTTTCGGCGTGGTCGAAAATCCAGGCCAATCCGTCAAACGGAATGTCGCGGTTGACTTTCTCAAATACATCCAAAAAACGGCTGATACTTTCGTTGTATGTGGCATGTAATCTGAATGGCCATCGGTTACTCACGAGTAAGCGAACAACTTTTTCGAGTTCGGCTTCCATATTTTCACTGAGATCAGGTCTTGGCTGCAGAAAATCCTCAAAATCTGCTGCAGAAAAAACAAGCATCTCACCTGCGCCGTTGTGGCGGTACATGTCGTCGCCTTGGTGGAGAGGAACGCTGTCTATCCATTGCTGGAAATCTTCGTATTCGTGCTTGGGCTTTTGTGTAAAAAGGTTGTAGGCGATACGAACCGTAAGCTGGTCTTCGCTATGTAAATCACGGATGACTTTGTAGTCGTCGGGGTAGTTTTGAAAACCACCACCAGCATCGATAACGCTGGTAATTCCAAAGCGATTGAGTTCCTTCATGAAATGTCGGGTCGAATTAACCTGCTCTTCGTAGGGAAGTGTAGGTCCTTTTGCCAAGGTTGAATATAGGATCATGGCATTGGGCGATGCAATCAGCAATCCTGTGGGATTACCATGGCTGTCCCGTTCAATGGTTCCGCCTGGAGGAGCGGGTGTGTCTTTGGTGTAACCTACGGCACGCAGTGCCGCAGCATTTAGCAGTGCGCGGTCATAGAGATGAAGGATAAAAACGGGTGTATCGGGTGCTATGGCATTGATTTCAGCCAAAGTTGGCATACGACGTTCGGCAAATTGAAACTCGGACCAACCGCCCACTACGCGAACCCATTGGGGATGTGGCGTGCGGTCAACTTGCTCTTTGAGCATACGTAGTGCATCGGCTAATGATGGAACACCATCCCAGCGCAATTCAAGATTATAATTGAGTCCACCACGGATCAGGTGGATATGCGAATCGTTGATACCCGGTACAACACGTCTACCGCCTAGGTCAATCAATTTTGTCTGTGTGTTGGCAAGCTTAAGGACATCGCTATCCGAACCGATTGCAACAAATTTACCATCTTGGATCGCTACAGCAGTGACTGCTTCCTGGTTGTGGCCGAAATGGGTTATTTTTCCGTTATATAGAATAAGGTCTGCTTTCATCATCTGGTTTGTTTAATTGTTTAAGGAAGAAATCGCGTTTTTGATGCCTTCGCCAGCAGTTTCAAAAAATGCCGGTCCAGCTAATAACGTGATCTTGTTTAATACCGGTTGTTGATCCATATTTTTTTCGCCCAACCATTTTTGGGTTCTGAAGGCATCGATACAACCGAGAACAACATTCTCTGCGACCAGAGCAGTCGGCGAATCCACACCTGCATCTTTGAGATCACTCGCAAAACTAAAATCTTTGACACCTAATCTAAGCGCTTCGCGCATGGCAACATGGGCTACATCCTTCATCAGTTCAGCATGGAAGTCCTCCCGTTTGCCAAGCCCAATCAACAACAGTTTTTTACTTGCGAGCGTGCCCTTTTGGCTTGGAGTTAAGAGAATCGTCTCAAGTGCATGCCCCTTAAATTTTCCTGTTTTACGTATTTCAGTTAACGTACCATGTAAAGCTTCATCTAAATGTACTAGACCATTCAATGCGGCAGGCAATGCCGGTGGGGAGATAAAGATATCGCCCTCGGTATATTCAAATACACAGGCTACCTGCAGATCACTTGCAGCAGCCGAAGGGCCTTGAACGAGACCTTCAATAGCAAGTCCATCGACATTTCCCCAGATGGTACTTGTGCCTATTGCTGTGGTTTTAATAGGAGCTGTCGCCGTTGCTTGTGCATAGGATTGTATCGGAGTGACCGCCAGGGTGCCAAACAAGGCGATCAGTGCCCATTGACATGTTTTCTTTTGAAAGAGTCTCTTTATTGTTTTCATGATTTTAGAATTTAAAGGCGATCCTGCTATTGAAGAAAATTCCATTTTTTGGTGTGCTAATGATGTCTTCAATGAAAGCGCCGGTTTTGAAATATTGAATACCTGTTACCAGCGACAATTGCTTACTGGCGGCGTAGGTAAAGTTGGCTAGATAAGCTGTGCCGATATAGCGTTTACGCGAAGCAGATCCAGGCAGGTTAAAAGATCCGCTTGGCCTGTATAAACCGTCTTGTAAGGTATGCCGCCAGTTGAAAACTACGTCAACCTGCATCTTGAGTTTGGGAAGAAGGTCTAGCGTGGCATAAGGGTGAATGTCAATCAAGTTGACGGGACCGATCTGTGGACTAAAACCGAAGTATCCGCCTTTGGGGTAAATGGGGTTGAAAGTTTGCAGATTGCCATCTCCAGCCTTTTTGTCCCCTGAAATATAGTCGTTACGTAGATTGATGGATGGTTTGAGTACCGTATTTTCAAAGAGGTAGCCGATATCGACGGAAGCAGTCCATGCCGATATCTTACCTTGGCCAAAAGATCCAAATTGATAAGCCCCTTCAAGGTTGTAAATAAATCCACCGCCATATTTCCAGATCCGGGTTCCTATAGTATGGCGGGTTTCTTGTGCTATACCCTCCTCAAAAGCCGAACGATCGCGATAGATGCCGATGTAATATAAGTCGAGATTGGCCTGTTGAGGAATAATAAATTTACCGTAAGCTCCCCACAGGTTGACCTGTTTGGATGGTTTGTTGTCAAATATGCCCGGTCTAATGGTATCTGCCATCATGGCAAACGCTTCAATATTCACTTTGCTGCTGTTGTAAGCTAGTTTTGCTCCAGTGAAATATCTTCTGGCATTTGGGCCTTCACCTACGGAAATTAAGCGGCCGGAGCCATAGTCAAGCTCCTGCCTGCCAAGGCGAATCAATACTGATTTATCATTTTGTTTGAACAGCGTTCCATCTATAAATAGGTTCTGTACATTCAATTGGTCTTCATCGATCTGGCGTGAACCATTTTTGCGGCCATGCTGCAGGGCTGAGCGAAGTTGAGTGAAAAGACGGAGACGCGTTCCGAAATGTAGATCGGCGTGAAGGCTATAGCGTTGCAGTAGAAAGTTGTTATGCCCAAGTTTTACACGTCCCCAGTCCTCATTGTTAAAATCGACATATTCCAACCGTGCCTCGCCACCCATCGAAAGCCATAATTTTCTGTCAGCAGTTAAAGGGCTATATTTGAGCTTTTGATAACCATGACGTGTACTGTCTGCGAGGGCGCTGTAATCTTCCTCGAAACGCATTAATTTGTAGGTTTGACCCTTGGAAAAATGCGGAAATAGGATGAGTATCGACAATACGACCACCGCTTGACGGATGTAGTTGAATATGGTCTGTTGCTGTTGCACGAGGTACGATTTTGAATGAGTATTTTTTTACAATTGAATTAACCGTGTTTTAGCATATTGTGGGCGTAATGAATCCCTAAGCCATAGCTGCCACCATGCTTTTTCATGAGATCTGTTACAGCCACATAGGTTTCCTGACGGGCCCAGTCGCGTTGTAATTCCAGAAGGTATTGTACAGCAGTGATCGGTTTTACACCCATATGAATCATGCGTTGCATAGCACGCTCATGTGCCTCTTGACTTACATCACCACAGGCATCGGCAATGACATAAACTTCATATCCCTCCGCTAGTGCAGATAAGGCTGGCCCAACAATACATACACCTGTCCATAGACCGGCCAGTACCAGTTTTTTCTTACCTGTGCCTGTTATGGCTTGATAAGCGGCCTCATCTTCCCAGGTATTCATACTGGTTCGGTCGATATAATCTGTACTGGCTTGTGGATAATATGTCTCAATTTCCGGAAAAACAGGACCTGAAAAGCTTTCTTCCGCGACTGTGGTTACGATGGTCGGCACATTGAAAATCTTGGAAGCACCGCAGATTACGGCGACATTATTACGGAGTTCTTCCATGGTAATGCTTTTTGTGGCAAATGCCATTTGACCTTCGAAGTCGATCAATACCAATGCATGGTTGCTTGGCGACAATAGTTCTAGTGATGGTTTCATAAATATGTATTTTATTGTTGTTTGATAATTGTAGAGATTCAAATCTTTTACCTTTTTTCTTATTGTTTTGATTTTTAGTTTTCTATGGTTTTTTGTCGGTTTTTAAAACTGACGATATATCGTCAATTTGTTTTTCGTATTAAAATAATCTGATAAGTCAATGATCTATTCACCGCTTTGGAGTTGCTGTTATCCTTTAGAGATACCCAAAGCATTTGTTGTATACCCAAATTTAGGCGGGCTAATTTTGCTGTTCATTGAACTAGTTCAAGAAAAACAGGGGAAGAAAAAATGTACTAAACAATAGCTATTAAGGAATCCCTTCGCGGTCAATTAGCGTATTTCTGGATTCTGAAAATGGGATTTTAGGTTTTTGAATTGAATAGATTAACTTTTAGATGTCTTAAGGCTTGTTTTTATGATTTATGTTATCTAAAAGATAAATTTTGATTATTTAATGGTATGCTAAACCTGTTTAGGTAGTGATGTTGTTGATATTAATTAAATATTTGTTAACATTACGGTAAATTATAAACCAAGTCAAAGCATCAACTTTGATGCAAAATTCTAAACCAGACTAAAAATGCAAAAAACATTACTAATCAGTATGGCATTGGGTCTCTCATACCCCACTTGGGCTAATGTAGAGCGCGATTATGTCAAATTGAATCAAGAGGTGCACAGTATTGCAGTTCAATCTACCGTGAAAGGGGTGGTAAAAGACAAAAACGGAACAACCTTGTCAGGAATTACCATTACCAATTTAACCAGCCAAAAAACAACCTCAACGAATGTAGCGGGGCAGTTCACGATTGAAGCCACTATAGGGCAAAGACTCAAATTGACAGGGATAGGCTACAGTGAAAAGATCGTCAGCGTGACGGGAGGGCAGATCGATATCATCATGGAATCCAAAGATACCGAACTGGAGGAAGTTGTGGTGGTCGGTTATGGTACGCAGAAAAAAGTGAATCTTACCGGTGCAGTAGACCAAGTGGGATCAGAAGCTTTTGAGGGACGTGTACTGGGTAATGCAAGCCAGATGCTCCAAGGTGTAATTCCCAACTTGAATGTAACTCCTGCAGATGGTAAGCCCAATCGGGCACCAAGTTTCAATATCCGTGGGACAACTTCCATTGGTCAGGGTGGAAGTGCACTTGTGCTTATCGATGGTGTCGAGGGTGACCTTTCGGCGATCAATCCCAATGATATTGAAAGTGTAACTACACTCAAAGATGCGGCTTCATCTGCGATTTACGGCTCCCGCGGTACCTTTGGGGTAGTTTTGGTTACAACGAAACGTGCCAAGTCCGGAAAAACTTCGATCAACTATTCAGGAAGTGGCTCCTTCCAAAAGCCTGTAACGTTGCCCAAATTCGTGACAGATGGTTACGAATATGCTTCGCATTTCTTTACAGCCTATAATGCCTGGAACAATTATTCTTCGATTCCGAGCAAGCTCAACAAGACACAGATCTTTACAACAGATTGGCTGGAAGAATTTAAGAGAAGAAAAGAACAGGGCATTACCGAACAGGTCACTGTCGACGATCAGGGTAATTATGTATACTACGGTAATGAAGATTATTACGGTACGTTGATCAAGGACAATACGTTTGTCCAGGATCACAACCTGTCCATCAGTGGCAATTCAGAAAAAATGGATTACTATATTTCTGGACGTGCTTACGACTACAATGGCCTGTACCGCTACAACAGTGATAAATATAAGACCTATAATACCCGTGCAAAAGCAGGACTTCAGGTCACCGACTGGTTACGGATAAGCAATAATATCGATTTTAATTATGCCAAATACAGAGACCCATCGACTGCTGGTGAAGGTGGAAATATCTGGCGCAATATTGCCGATGAGGGACACCCTTCTTCGCCGATCTTTAACCCTGATGGATCTATGAGCTTCTCTGCAGCCTATACAGTAGGGGATTTTATCTATGGTAAAAATGGTACGAATACGGCTAATCAGGATCTCCGCAATACAACTTCTTTCGAGACTAAGTTTTTCAACAATACGTTCCGCATTAAAGGGGATCTGACTTTTAGAAATCGCGATTTTAATTCGGTAAGAGTCCGTGTGCCTGTTCCGTATAGCACACAGGAGGGAAAAATGTTGCGGTTGGAAACAAGTATGAACGACAATATTTATCAAGTAGACCAACGCTACCGTTACTTGTTTGGAAATCTCTACAGTGAATATGAACGCACAATAGGCGATCATTATTTTAAAGGTTTGCTCGGATACAATTATGAGCAGCGTACGTATAATTCAACCTATATTACCAAAACAGGTCTACTCAATGATGATGTTGAAAATATCAACCTGGCAGTAGGGCAGAATACCACAGCGACAGCGGGATATAACAAGTACCGTAATGTCGGGGTATTTATGCGTGCCAATTATATTTTCAAGGACCGTTACCTTTTTGAATTCAATGGCCGCTACGATGGTTCGTCCAAATTTCCGACAAACCAACGATGGGGATTATTCCCTTCCGCATCCGTGGGCTGGCGTATTTCTGAAGAGCCATTCTTCCAGGTGGACAAAAGAGCACTTTCTGATCTGAAGTTAAGAGCGTCCTATGGTTCATTGGGTAATGGTAATGTCGATCCGTATTCCTATTTGGATATTTACGAGATCAAGATTATGGATCGGGTATTGAACGGACAGAAGCCGGCATATACCTCGGTGCCTAAGGTGATCCCGGATAACTTAACTTGGGAAACAGCGCGTACGGCAAACTTAGGTCTTGATCTATCGTCTTTAAATGGAAAACTGACTTTTACGGGCGATATCTATCAACGCAAGACCTTAAATATGTATACCTTAGGTGTAGCTTTGCCTGACATCTTTGGTGCGGAGTCGCCGAAAGGAAACTATGCTGACATGACCACAAAAGGTTTTGAAGTGAGCCTGACTTATAAGGATAGATTCGATCTGAACGGTAGTCCTTTCAATTGGTCCGTAAGGGGTACTTTGGCTGATTATAGATCCAATATAGACCGTTACGAAAATAAAGAGGGTTTAATCAAAGACGGATCCTATTATGAAGGTCAGCGAATCGGTGAAATATGGGGCTATGTAACGCAGGGTTTATTTCAGAATCAGGCGGAAATTGATGGTGCTGCAAAACAAAAATTGATCAAATCGTCAAACAATGGTACAATATATCCAGGTGACGTACGTTTTGCGGATCTAAATGGTGATGGTGTAATTGATTATGGAAATAATACGATTTATAGCCATGGTGACAGAACTGTAATCGGTAATGCCGATCCACGATATATCTATAGTTTTAACCTTAATCTGGATTGGCAAGGTATTTATTTCTCATCTTTCTTCCAGGGGGTGGGTAAGCAGAATTGGTACCCGAGCAATGAATCTATTTTTTGGGGACAATACAATCGACCTTACAACAACTTGCCGGAATGGCATCTCAACAATTATTGGACGGAAGACAATCCAAACGGTTATTTTCCTCGCTATGCTGGGTACAATGAATCTATTAAAACAACGCCACAGACAAGATATCTGCAGAACGTTGCCTATATACGGATGAAAAATATACAGATCGGATATAGTTTTCCTAAATCTGTAACCAACAGGTTAAAAATTAGTAGTCTTCGGGCTGGACTTTCGGGCGAAAACTTATGGACCTGGTCGCCTCTTTACAAAAAAACGAAGGATCTCGATGTCGGTAATCTGGGCAAATCTGATCCGGAGATCGGAACGGGTTCTGGCGACGGATTTAACTATCCGATTATGAAGAGTGTTAGTTTTAATTTATCTATTGGCTTATAGTTTTTTATTATCATGAAAAAATTATTTTATATACCTATTGTTGCGCTTTTGTTCTCCTCCTGTGAACTAAACGAGCTGCCGAAGGCAGGTGCCACCGAGGAGGATATCTTCGGGAGCGAAAGTGGATTAAAAAATTACAGCAACTCATTCTATCGGAATATTACCTCTGGTAGTGACGCTTATAAAGGTGACGCTATGGCTGACTATTCGGCCGTAAATAGCCTCAATGATTTTATGGTCGGCGGCGCTTACAGTGCTGAGATCAGTTCGGGGTGGTCCTGGACTACCCTGCGTAATATCAACCAATTGATAGCTAAATGTAATAGTCCCAAATTGAGCGATGCCATCAAAAATAATTATATCGGCTTAGCCCGCTTTTTCAGAGCTTGGTTCTATTATGAGAAAGTAGTTCGTTTTGGCGATGTACCTTGGGTAGATCACCCTTTGGCGGTTGATGAGACGGATATTCTTAAAGCACCACGGGATTCGCGCGAAGTGGTCATGAAACACATCATGGAAGATCTGGACTTTGCCTACGCCAATATCACAAATACGGCGGGCGACGGTAGTACGGTTAATAAATGGACAGCACTGGGTTTGAAGACCCGAATCGCGCTGTTCGAAGGAACATTTCGTAAATACCAAAAGCTCAATTTGGCTACACAGCCGGAAGTATTTTTCCAGATGGCGGTAGACGCTAGCAAGATTTTAATGGAAAATGGTCCTTATGGGCTTAATATCTCCGCAGATCCTAAAACATCACAGCGACAGTTGTTTACCAGTAATACTCCAGTGACAAAAGAGGTTATGTTGGCCGTAACTTTCAGTAAAGATCTTGCGCTTTTGAACGACGCCAACTGGTGGTGGACATCTGCAACCTACGGTCCACGTTTAAGTTTGGTAAGGCCTTTTATCAATAGTTTTTTGAATGTTGACGGTACTCCTTATACGGATAGACCGAACTTTCAGACTGAGGAATTCTATGAGGAGTGTCAAAATCGCGACTTGCGCTTGGCGCAGTTGATCCGGACGCCAGGATATTCCCGTAATGGACAGCCTGCTCCCCCAAATTTTGCAAGTTTTACTTATACGGGGTATCAACCGATCAAGTATACTTTAGACGATCCCTATTACGACAATGGCGGTTACAATACTAATGCAGTTCCTTTAATGCGTTACGCTGAAATATTATTAAACTATGCTGAAGCGAAACAGGAACTAGGTACTTTCAATGATGCGGATTGGTCGAAAACTATTGGAGCATTACGTTCAAGGGCTGGAATAACAAGTGGAACGAATACACTGCCAACCAAAGTGGATACCTACTTGAAAAATACATTCTTCCCGGAAGTCAATAGCCCCGTGCTTTTAGAAATACGTCGTGAAAGACAGGTGGAATTAGCCCTGGAGGGTTTCCGTTTCAATGATTTGAAGCGATGGAAACTTGGACCGCTTATGGCAAATTTGCCTTGGACGGGAATTTATATCCCTGCTTTAGATAAGCTGATTGATATCGACCACAATGGAACTCCAGATGTTGTGTTCTATGATGGAAGTAAATCAGCTCCTTCGATAACTGTTCCTGCAGGAGTAGCCAAGGTGGCTATAGGGGGTAAAAGTACCAATTTCCAGACAATGACTTCGGACAATCACCTGGAATGGTTTAAAGCTGTGAAGCGTACTTGGGATGACAACAACAAGCAATACCTTTACCCAATTCCGTCTGCAGCGATTGTGCTGAACGGAAATCTGACACAAAACCCAGGTTGGAGTAAATAGGAATTTAACTTATTAGTCCCAATAAAAGAAGGCTCCTTGCATTGCAAGGAGCCTCTTTTTACTAATAAGGGTGTATTGTTCAGTTTGATGAAAGTTTTTTGGCTTGTTAGCGTCTTTCTTGGTAAACGCCGATTTCGTTTACGACCGCATGACCTTTTTCAGGTTTGATGCTGAAGCGTAATTTTTGTCCCAGTACTTCATCAAAGCGGAAGATCTTGATGCGGCCCTGTTGTACCGCTGTAACCGCGATAGGATGCCATTTTCCATCTTTCAGATAGGATAAGTTATACTGTGAAGGATTGTCTTTTCCTTCGGTAATAACAACACTATTGAAAGCTTTACTACGTTCAAAATCCAATTCATACCATACTTCATCTTTGACTGCCGGATTGGAGACCCAGGCACTACCAAAGTTATCGTCGTTGGCAAAATCCATAATGTTCATATCTTCGCTCCAGCTACTGTATGAAGGTACTTGTTTGGCCATATTGTGGTCGACTATTGGTGCCTGGTAACTTGGTAATGAGTTGTAGCTGGGTTTATTTTTGTATAATGTACCGATTGTCTTCAGTGCATCAAGCGCATTTTGATCCATCAGACCATCACTATTTGGTGCTACATTGAGCATAAAGTTGCAATACGCGTTGTTGTACGGAATTACAAATTTCTCGACCAATTCATTGACATTTTTAACTGGGGTGTTCGGAAACGATGTTTTCCAGAACCAATTTTGCTGTAAGGGAAGACAGGCCATTGCCGGCAATTTGTTATGCTCCTTGGAGATAAATTGACCCGCGCCTTGTTCGTACGATTTGATATCGGTGTAAAACAACGCATCACCGGGGTATTTTGCCGAATTGAGATCCATCAACAAACATTTAGGTTGGAGTGATTTGACAAGATAATAGATGTCATCGAAAGGAACATCATCGTACGAAATACGCGACCAAGGGGCGTCCCATCCATCAATGACCAAGGCGTCGATTTCTCCGTATTGGGTCAACAATTCCGTCAGCTGATCTTTGATCAATTGGATATGCGCTTTGGTAATGGTATGTGGACGTATGCCCTGATGCATATCCAAAATGGAATAATAAAGCATAACACGCAAACCATTTTTGCGGAAAGCATCCGTAAATTCTTTAACAACATCACGATGTAAAGGCGTGTTCATTACATTATAATCTGTTGTTTTGGTATTCCAGATCGGGAAGCCACTATGGTGCTTGGTGGTTAGGCAACCATAGCTCATATTCGCCGATTTGGCAGCTTTAGCCCATTGATCTGCGTTGAGCTTCGGAGATTTGAACAGTTCAAGTGCGGCGTTGGGATCGGACCAGTCTTGTTCCATAAAAGTTGGCATGCCATAATGGATGAACATACCGAATCCAAGATTGACAAAGTCGAGCTGACTCTGCTCAAGGACCTTCTTTGAAAAACCGGATTGTGCCAATAACGTGTTGCCCAGTAAAAGAAAAGATAGGCAGTAAAGTAGGGGCTGTAAAATTTTGGACATAATTTGCTAAGTTGTTATGTTGTAAAGATAGGTCAAGGTTGTGTTATTTAAGCCTAATGGAAACCTAACGAAAGCCTAATAAAAGCCTAATAGATATCTTGATTCGACAAATTGATGTTATTTTTAAACCATGAAGAGTACCGGCAAAAATATATATCCTTGGGCATTTGGAACAAGCTTCTTGATCTTGACGGGGTTGATCGGTTTTCTGATCTTCAATACGTATAAGCTTGAAGACAAGAATTATCAGATTGGACAGCTCAACCGGATCCAGAATGCTTATGGAGCTGTTATTATGGATGATAAGATATTCCCGGGGGGAGATGCCATATTCCAGACAACATTGGTACCCTGTTTGCCGAAATGGTATGAAAAAAAAAATAAATAAGTCCGCAGACGCAGACCAGTACGGTAACCATTGTATGAATGGCTTTCTCGATCAGATGCGGAGGCAACAGTCGTTAGACCGTATTTTTCGTCGGATCGTACATCAGCAAGGGCTCGATACGACACTTGTTTACCTATTCCATTTTGATAAATTGGAAATATATAATGCAAGAGACCGTGCCTGGACGACTTTCTATGCGTTAGCAGCCGATGATTATGCAGGTCTAATTAGTGGCAAACTCAAGCGCGGAACAAATAATAATAGGGTATTCCAACTGTCTGTTAGTGACAAGAATCCTATTCCTTATCGTTTTACCTATAGCCTGTATGTTGATTATGAAAATAGGGACTGGCGTCTTGTCCAACGTATGGTGCCCGTGTTTTTACTCTCCTTAGCTTGTATTGTTGTGATCGTATTATTGAGTTATCGAACCTATCGTAATTGGATCAATCAACGTAAATTGGCGGACCTGAAAACGAGTTTTCTAAATCATATGCGCCATGAATTTAATACGCCACTGACGACAATTTTGATCAGTGCACATAGTTTGATCGATCGTGAAACAGGAAAAGACGATAAGGAGGTGGCACAACTTGGGCGCATCGTAGAAAGGCAAGCCAAACGACTTAAAGCTTATTTTGAACAGGTCATGGGATCTGTGGCATTACAGGAACAAGAGGCTAAAATTGTATCCGTTTCTATTGATCGGCTGACACAGCAAATATTGAAAGAACTTCATTTGCGCTACCGAGGTGAAATTGAAATTCAATATGAACCTTTAGCTGCCGATGTGGAGATGAGTCTTGATGAAGATTATTATTTTTCAATCTTAGATAACCTGGTATCCAATGCGATAAAATTTAACGATAATAGTAAGAAGACGATTCAGTTTAGCTGGGAGCAGCAAGGTCATCATTATAACCTCAAAATAGTGGATAATGGGGTTGGGATCGCTGTTGCAGATCAGGAAGTGATATTTACAGCATTTTATAGAGGGAAACTATCCGCTAATAAACCTGGACTAGGACTGGGGCTTTACTATGTCAAATCTTATTTGGACAGGCTGGGTTGGACGATCCGTGTAGCAGGCGGTAAGTCTGGTTCCGGTACAATTTTTTATATTTACATGAGTAATGTGGCATTCAATGGCAAAAGATAAGATTGACATCCTTTTGATTGAAGACGAACCTGATTTGGGCGAAGTTTTTTCACGTTATTTGCGATACAAAGGCTTTACGGTGCGCTGGGAAAGCACGGCGCAAGATGGCTGGGCGGCTTTTCAGTCCTGTGCCGTTAAATTACTAATTATTGATGTGCAGTTGCCCGATGGTAATGGTTTTGACCTGGCGCAACAAATGATACAATTGAATCCTGGGCAACCTATTTTCTTTTTGACAGCACTTCATGAACGCACATCGCGACTCAGAGGACTTAGTCTGGGTGCTGTTGATTACATTGCGAAACCTTTTGACATGGACGAAATACTGCTCAAGATTCGCAATTTATTGACCGTGGCAAATGCACCCGAAGTGCAGACGAATCCGGAAATCGAACTTGCTATCGGTTGTCTGTTGCTCAACATGGAACGCTATAGTCTGCGTGATGGAATGGGGAGCATACAAAAGCTCACAGTCCGTGAAGCTGAGTTGCTGCGGCATCTGGTCCTTCATAAAAATCTATTGGTCAATAAAAAAGATCTCCTGCTGCAGTTTTGGGGTAATACGGATTTTTTTAACGGTAAAAGCCTGGAGGTTTTTATCTCCCGACTTCGTAAATTGCTGCAGATGGATCGCAAACTTCAGATCGAAAGTATCTATGGAGCGGGTTATATTTTACACGAAAATGAAGGTGTTTAACGACCGGATCTAATTAAAGAAATACTATGCTATACGAAAATATTCTTAAAAATGTGTCCAAGTGCATTGCTTTGACAGCGGAAGAAACCGAACAGTTCACTGGTTTACTGACAGCAAAGAAGGTGCCCAAGAAAACGATGCTATTGGAGGAAGGGGAAATTTGTCAGTTTGAAGGATATCTTCAAAAAGGGTGTGTCCGGATTTATTATCTGGATGAAAATGGTTTTGAAGTAACGCTGGCATTTGCTGTCGAAGATTGGTGGATTAGTGATATTGCTTCATTTCATTATCATACACCATCTAGTTTATACATGGAAACATTAGAAGACAGTGAGTTTTTAATGTTAACACCAGAAACGAAAGAGAGATTATTAGAGACTGTTCCAAAATTTGAGCGGGTTTTTCGTATGTTGGTGCAACGTCGGCTCGCTGTTCTGCAAAATAGGCTGATCCATACAATGGCCAAACCAGCCGCCGATCGCTATCTGGAATTTATTGAACTATACCCGACTATTTCCCAAAGGGTACCGCAATACTATATTGCATCCTACTTGGGGGTTTCACCCGAATTTGTCAGTATTATACGTAAGCGGCTTGCTGCAAAGAAATAACAAGCAGTTCGAATGGCTCCATGTTGAAACACGTAGGTGATGACATGGGCCATTCGATTTAGAAAAAAGAAGGATGCTTTCCAAAAAGTGAATGTATTTATGCGTTGAGTTTTTCGGTAGCTTGATTTGAGCTGTGTACCAACTATATTTTGAGCTTTCGGACAACTAGACTTTGCAAAAGGTATGAGATATTTGCTACCTTTAGGCTGGGACTGATTTTAGCTATCGGTACCCATAATCGCAGAGCCGTTTAAAATAAATCGTATTGAGCATGGAAGAGAAAGATTTTGGGAATGCCTTTTTGTATTCCTGTTATGTCGAGAAAGCATTTGGGCACGAACAGTTCATTCCCGAACATGTCGTTTTTTTTCAGCTATCTGGTGAAACACATCTGGACCATCAGAAAGGAAAATTGGTGGCGACAGAAGGGCAGATTGTGGTTGCCCGTAGAAACCAACTGGCCAAAGCTTTTAAATATCCCGCGAAAAATAATATTTACAAATCTGTTTCAGTATTGCTGGGGGCTGATCGGCTGAAGCAATACGCGATGGACCATCACCTCAGTTCGGACAAAAAGTATCAGGGTGAGTCCAATGTTGTACTGGAAAGTAACCTGTTTATAAAAAGTTATTTTGAGTCATTGACCCCCTATGCGGAAGCCATCGACCGAGTGAGCCCGCAGATGGAAAATATCAAGATCTATGAATTGATCACCTTGTTGTTGGAAAGCTATCCACAGTTAAAAGACCTTCTTTTTGACTTTTCGGAGCCGCATAAGATTGATCTCGAGCAGTTTATGGTTAAAAACTATCGGTACAATGTGCCTTTAGAAAACTTTGCCAAACTAACTGGGCGGAGTTTAGCAAGCTTTAAACGTGATTTTGAGAAAATATTCCAGACCTCTCCCCGAAAATGGCTGCAAGAAAGACGTCTTTCTGAGGCTTATTATCTAATTGAAAATAAGCGACAAAAACCTGCAGATTTTTATCTTGATCTGGGTTTTGAAAACCTTTCTCATTTTTATGCTTCTTTCAAGGAGAAGTTTGGCATAACACCAGCGACTATCAATTCCGTTGCTTAACATTATTTCCGCCACCAGTAGCTAGGTGTTAAAGGGGGCTGATCGAGGTCGATGACCTGGCCGATCATGGGGGTAAGCATAGGCTGTTGTTGTCGTATTGCTTCCTTGGAAATACGTTCTAGAGGTTCATTCCAGGCATGATTGGCCAATACAAACTTGGACGAATGAACCGGAAACAGTAAGGAAGCTTTGAGATCATGTGCCGCTTGGACAACCTCCTCCGGCATCATGTGTATGTGTTTCCAACTGAGGTCGTATTGGCCATTCTCCAATATAGCCAGGTCAAAAGGGCCCAATTGATTACCTATCTCTTTGAAGTGGTTATCGTAGCCGCTGTCCCCGCCTAAATAGAGCCGCATGGAAGGTGTCTGGAGCGCATAGGATGCCCATAATGTGTTGGCAGTAAATATACTGCGGCCTGAAAAATGTCTGGCGGGCGCAACTGTTACACTGAAACCATCATCCAAGTTGATTTCGTCCCACCAATCTTTTTCGATGATCTGCTCAGGACGATATCCCCAATATTCAAGATGGGAGCCAACACCAAGGCCAACAATGACTTTTCCAACCCGGGGTTGTAGTGCCTTTAACGTCTTATAATCCATGTGATCATAATGGTCATGTGATATAAATAGATAGTCAATCGGCGGTAGAGCAGATACGGTAGAGACATCGGCTCCTTTAAACGCTTTTACACTTCCTGGAATAGGGGAAGCACTGCCACTAAGGACAGGATCGACGAGTATGTTCTTACCATCGAGACGAAGGAAATAAGAGGAGTGACCAAACCAAACAAGCCCATGAGGCTGACTTAACAACTTTTCCCAGTCGATATCCACTGTTGGTATAGTGTATTTGGGACTTGTTTCGTTCGAGCGCTTAAAAAAATAATCGTATAGGGCTACGGTCCAGGGCTGCGTGAGCTGTGGTGTAGGGCTGCTATTCTGGAATTTTCCGTCTTTAAACTGTTTCGATAGCTGTATGCGTTGAAGTCTTTCACCCGAGGGTCTTTTGCCGAATTGTGGATGCATCATATATAGTCCGATAAGAGCGATGAGAACTGCCAGTCCTAAGATTGTTCTTTTCAAAAATAGAAGCCACTTCTTCCTGTTGTTTCTTGTTGCCATCTGCATATTGTATAGCAACAAAGATAAGACTGCTGAGACAGATCTATTTTTGCTGATAGCTCAAATTTATGTGCTGTATGGCTCATTTCGGCGGATTCATCCGATCCACAATATAAAGAAAGTCTTAAAGCCCATAAAAATTCTTCTTTTACGCTCGGGAGTTGGTTGGATTATAGTTGGCTGGATATTAAAAAAAAGGGGGCTGTCCGATCTTTTTGGACGCCCCCTTTTTTTACCCTTTGTAAGGTTTTTTAGCGGCTTCGATGAGCTCTTTCATTTCTAATTTAATGTAATCTACATTTGGGGTAGATCCCGTAAGAAAATAACGTATATTTCCTTCCTTATCAATAATAAATTTTGCTGGAATTCCTTTGACTCCGAATTTCGCGGCCATAACTTCTCCGGTTTGTGGATCTTTTTGATCGTCATAGAGCACTTCAAAAGGATAATTATTCTTGGTGATAAAGGATATCACATTTTCCTTATAGTTCTTATCACGCTCCCAGGTATTCATGAATAAGAATTGTACATCCTTATCATCTGCATAAGAGTCCTGTGCTGCCTTCATTCCTGGGAATGAACGGATACATGGCTGACACCAAGTTGCCCAAAAATCCAATACCACAACTTTTCCCTTTAAACTGGCTAGGGATACTTTTTCGCCTTTAAGATTGAGTAATTCAAAATTAGGTGCAGGTTTAAAAGTTGCCATTTCTTTGATATGGTTGCGAATGTTTTGCGTTAACTCTATTTTTAAGGATGCATTAAAATTCTCGTAACCTTGAACAGATCCATTCAATTCAGTATATAATTTTTTAAGATCATTTTCGACCGCAAATTGTCCTTTAGCATATAACTTGGTGAGAATATTATATGCCTCAAGCTTTCTTCCTGTGCCCATTAAAGATTTGTAGTATACCATCGCTAGACCATCCGCTTGCTCTGGTGCTGCATTTAATGCATTTTCTATATAACCTAGTGCTTCTGTAAATTTTTTCTGTGAAACAAGTATATTGACATAAGCTGACATGGAGCTTGCATATCCCATGGCCGCAAACCGAGCCTTATTGTCTTTTTGATTCTCTGGAAGGGTTAAATAGTAATAACTATCATCCATAGCAGTTTTTAAGAGTGGTGCTGCAGTAGTCGTATCACCTGTCCTCAGGAGGATTTGACCAACAGGGATATATCCATTTCCGCGCCAGAATCGTTCTTTCATTTCTCCTAGATAATATATTGCTTTTTGTGCATTTCCATCGTTGGCAAAACTTTGTGCTAAATTAGCCAATACATAATCATAAGTCAGTGGTTCTTCCTTGAAGTTTTTAACTGGCCATTTTTTGATAAGGTCGTTATACGCTTTTTCTTTTTGTACTGGCGTACTTGCATTGTAAAAAATATCTGTGATAAAGGCATCACGGGTTAGTGATCCTTTTGGATATTTTTTCTTAGCCAGTACTTCTGCAGATGCCTGCAGATCTTCCTTCCCTAAAGAACGCAAAATGTTGATTGTAGTACGGTAGTCTTCTTCCGATTTATACGTCTTTAATTCGCTCATTAATACATTAGCAAGCGAATCCTTTTGTACCAACGTACCTTTTTCTATAATGGGGAGATACTGTTGGTATTTGTTTTTTGCTGGTTGTTGTGCAAAAGATGCTGTTAGCGAAAACACCAACGCAGCCGTTAAGATTTTTGTTTTCATTTTTTGTCTGTATGATTTTTTAAATTCATTAATCTTCGTATCCTGGATTCTGTGTCAGTTTATTGTTGATCAAAATCTGGGCTTGTGGAATAGGATACAAGACATCCGTGGCCTGCCAGTTTGATTTGATTGGAGACAATACAGCGGTAGCACGATCGGTCCGCTTGAGGTCGAGCCAACGATGGCCGAACTCACCGAAAAATTCGTGCAGGCGTTCCATTTCTATTGCAGATAGTAATTGTGTTTGGTTTAAGCTTGAATTAAGTCCTGCAAGTCCAGCGCGAGAACGGACAGCATCCACATCTGTTCGGGCTTCGGCAAGTTTTCCCAGTTTAGCCCTCGCTTCCGCGCGAATAAGATACTGCTCGGCTAAGCGAAGCATAATATGGTATTCGGAACCTGTTCCCGAGGATATTTTATATTTGGTTATGGCATAATAGATTTTGTTGGAGACCGTTTTTGAACTTGTCCAATTTGTTTTTCTTAAGTCAACCGTCGGAGATGTCTCAAAGCTATTATACACAGCGTCCGGTAGAGTGTAGCCGGGTGTAGCTGTAGCCGCGGTAATATAATTGGAGCCAAATGTCGTTACTCCCGTTTGATTGCCAAGTTGAAGAATAACCTCATTACTTGAGTTTACAAAATTTTTATCTGGTGTCGGCATGCCATAATCAGATGACTGTAATACTTTGGTCGCATAAGATTCGGCATTTTGATAATCCTTTTGGTAGAGATAAACTCTTGCCAATAGTGCGCTTGCAGCAGTTTTGTTAGCTCTTCCTCTCGGGCTTGCCGTTGCATCATAGGCCGTCGCCATCTTACTTTCCGCATCTTTTAGATCAGCAATAATCTGATCATATACTTGCTGTGCAGAAGTTCGCGGAAGAATTGCATCTTCAAAAGCGTGGAGGTCATCACGTAATTGCAATGGCACATCACCATAGAGGTTGACGAGATAGAAATAGGTATAAGCCCTAAAAAATTTCGCTTCGCCCAGGAGCTGATCTTTTACACTTGGGGTAAGGCTGGTGGATGCGTCGAGACCTGATATAGCATTGTTTGCATTCTTGATAAGTTGGTAGCAATTTGACCAGAAATTAGCGACATTCCCATTTGTGTTTAGCAGGTTATTGCTGGCGAATTCCGAGGTATTTGCATCAGCCGCATTGTATTGAAGGTCGTCTGCAGCGATTCCCGTATAAAAGGTTGAAGTCCCGGCAAGATTGATGCTTAATGTTGTGGTATACAATCCGCGTATGACACTATTTGCAGAAGCATCTGTGGAGAATGCTTCGCCAGCTACAACTTGTGTCGGTGGAGCGCCCAATTCCACAAATTTTTCGCAGGAGCTGGTCAAAAGAGTTCCACTGGTAATTGCTAATAATAGTATATTTTTATTGATGTTTAATTTCATGATCTCTAGTTTTAAAATTGACAGTTAAATCCAAATACAATCGTCCGCAATGGAGGCAATACCTGGGCAATCGTTCCAGTTCCTAAACCAGATGGACCGCCTTGCACGGTCGTTTCGGTATCCAGGACATATTTGTTCTTGGCCCAAGTAAAGAGATTTTGCCCTTGCATAAATACATTACAATTAGACATTTTTAATCTCGAAGTCCAGCTTTTGGGCAGGTTGTAAGATAAATTGACAGACCTCAATTTAATATAGGAAGCATCCCCATAGACAGCATCAGAGCTGGTATATTGATTATAAGAGTTGCTTAATGCAACTCCATCAGCTGAAGATGCCGGTACTGTCGGGATAATTGCTCCCGGGATATTGGTATTGCTGTTATTTGGTGTCCATCTGTCCAACCAGTAATCATTTTGGTTGAGCATAGCACCCGGTCTCGTGTTGAGGATTTTAGTTACTCCAAAGCGGTGGTTAAATTGAAAAAATACGCCGAGCTCGAAGCCTTTGTAGGAAAAAGTATTGTTAAATCCACCATAGAAAGGTGTACCTAAGTTAGCAACGTATCGGTCGTCGCCCGTTATAGCCCCATCGCCATTGCGGTCTTCGTATAACGCTCTTCCTGTTGTGGGGTCTACACCTTGATAGTGATACAAACGGACCATATTGAGCGGCTCACCAACTAGAAAGCTACTTGAATAAAATGTGTTTTCAATTCCAGGAAATTCGACAAGTTTGTTTTTATAAAACGTGAAATTAGCAGATGTTTTCCATGTAAAATTTTCATTTGTAATATTGGTGGTGTTCAACTCCAATTCCAAGCCTGTATTTTGGATCAATGCCGGTAGGTTTTCTTTGTAACTGTTGTAGCCCGTTTGAGTACTTAAAACTAAATCAGTTATCTGGTCAGAAGAACGATTTCTGAAAAAGTTTCCCGTAAACAAAATTCGATCTTTCAAGAAACCTAGATCTAAAGCAAACTCCAGTTTTTTGGTTGTTTCCCACTTGATATATTCATTTGGAAGTGTTCCAATATTCATGGAAGGATTATTCAGATATGCGGTTGTTGAAGAGTAGAGTGGAAGATAAAGGTAATTTGAAATTTGATCATTACCTGTAGTTCCATAGCTCGCTCTCAATTTACCAAAACTTAAAAACGTTAGATTATCTTGTATAAAATCCTCTTTTCCAAAGACCCATCCTAGCCCTATTGCTCCAAAATTTCCGAATCGGTTTTTAGGTCCAAAACGAGATGAGCCATCTCTTCTAAAAGTTCCATTAAACAAATATTTCTCTTTCCAGTCGTAATTTACTTTTCCGAATAGTGCATTGTATTTGTAATATACGAGGTTATTGCTGGCAGTGAATAATCCTGCGGCACTGAGCGAACCTAAAAGTGCATCGTTTGAATAATTAGAACCATTGGTTGTCTGTGAACGGGATGAATTTTGCTGAAAACTTGTTCCAATTAATGCCGTAAATTTACCTTCGCCGATACTTTTTACATAATCCAATGTCGGTTCAATAATCCAATTTTCGGCCTTTGTATTAGAGAAACTGGAAGATCCAAGCGGGTTGGAGACGGTGTTATTTAAGGAAGTAATTGGGCGTTGATTATTTTGGTTCAACTGTGTGATGGTATAGCCAAAATTTGCTTTTGCTGTCAGTCCAGGTAGAATTTTGTAACTCAGATTGGCGTTCGAGATCAGATTATTGGTATTACCAAAGTATTTCCGTTCGAGCAAGGCGATTGGGTTGTCAATAAAAGCTGATGACGGTAACCAATAGTATTTTCCATTGTCACCATAGATTGGATAATTGGGGGGCAAATTGTAGAGAGATGTGACATCAGAGGAAGGCATATCGGAATTGTCGTTGGCATAGCTAACTGATAAAGCGGCATTGAATTTTTTGTCAGAGGAGGTGTGATCCAAGTTTAACCGTGAGGTAAAGCGACTGTTTTTGCTATCTCCATAAAAAACAGTACTCTCGCGTCTATATCCCGAATTAAAGAAAAAACGGGTAGATTCGTTTCCACCAGACATATTCGCTTGAACGTCGGTAATATGTCCTTTGTTTCCAATCAGCATTTTCTGCCAATCTGTCGATTTGTTCTGATCCCATAACATAAGATCTGGAGCGTTATCGGCTGTAGGTGTAACTCCAGCATTAGCAAAAGCCTCTTTTCTTAGCGTGAGATATTGTTCTAGATTCAACATAGGGATAAAGTGGTTGACCTCGGTAAATCCGGTGTTAAAGTTTACACCAATGCGAGTACGACCTGCAGATCCTTTTTTTGTGGTGATCAATACGACACCATTTGCGCCCCGGCTACCATAGATCGCTGTAGCGTCGGCATCTTTCAAGACATCGATACGTTCAATATCCGCTGGATTAATCATGCTGAAGGGACTTAAGCCGCCTGAAGAAGCTGAGATACCAAATGAATTGAGGTTATCTGTTGCAGGTTGTCCGCCGTTAAAATTGGTAAATGGAACTCCATCAACCACGTATAGCGGTATTGAACCAGAGGTTGTTCCACTTAATGACGCTTGATTCCTAATCTGAATCTGAACAGCACTTCCGGGCACACCATTGTTTTGGGCGATCAATACACCGGACATTCTTCCCGATAGTGCGGCAAGGGGATTACTTACAGGTTGAGAGGTAATGTCCTTCGCTGTGATCGAAGCAACTGATCCCGTATTCAGTCTACGTGTTGTCGTACCGTAGCCAATAACAACCACTTCTTCTAAGCTTCCTTCTTCCGGTTTCAGTTTAATAGGAGTAGAATTGGCAATAAGCTGCTTTGCAGTGATATCAACCTTCTGATAACCAATAAAAGAAAAAGTAATAATGACATCGTCATTTGGAATACGCAGTCCCCATTGTCCATTGACATCCGTTGCGGTACTCGTTTGCATATTGCGGTATTCTGCTTTTTGCCAGTCCTTTATGATAACAGATACTCCTGCCAAAGGCGTTCCATTTTCATTGACTACTTGGCCCGCAATGTGTTGCTGATTCTCTTTTTTTTCTTTTATAGCGATAATGTCATTGTCCAATACTTCCCATGTTAGGTTGCTCCCGGCCAGAGACTGGGAAAGAAGATCTTTTACACTGATTTTCTTTCCAACAATATTGATTGTCGAGTTTGGGAGAGTCGATTTGCTAAAGAACATTTTGTATTTGCTCTTGTCATTGATTGTTTGAAATACATCTTCGAGTTTTCCTCCCTGGACGGAGACATCAATTTTTTCAGTTTGAGAATAGGCGAAGCTCTGTATATGCATGGCGCTAAGACAAATGAGCAGTAAAGCCAATCTCGACTCTTTTCTAAATTTGGGTTTTGTTTTGTTCATGTGAGTTATATAGGTTGATTGTTTTTAGAGTAGTTGTATTTGATTTTTCCCCGTTTTTTTAATTTGAAAGTAATTGACAGTTTGTAATGCTTTTAGGATATTTTCTAGTTGTTCGTTTTCGAATGTTGCTGAATAGCGTTGGTTAGCAACTGCTTTGTTTGTAATTTTAATTTCCACGCCATACATGCGTTCTAGTTTTAAGGCGATATCCAGTAATCTATCATCTTGAATGGTAATCCGATTTAATAACCATTCGGTTTCTAAAGCGGATCCGTCTTTTTCAGAGATGGAAAATGGCTGAATAGCTATTGCCATAGGAGCCGATGCGGTTTTAGTAGTTGTAGATGGGAATTCCTTTTCAACTCCATATACCTTTCTGATCACAAACTTTTCTTTGGGCTTTAATATAAATTTCTGATTGTCAGTTCCTTTTTTCCAGATGGATACTTTGCCACGTACCAAAGCTGTTTGGGCATTATTTTCTTCGGCATAATCGCGCACATTGAAAGCGGTTCCCAGTACGCTAATTTCCATTCTTGGTGTATGAATAAGGAAGGGCTTGGATGGATTTTTGGCGACATCGAAAAATGCTTCCCCAATCAAAGTAACTTCACGTGTGCTGGAATCTTTGAATGAGGCGGGATAGATTATTTTGCTCGAAGCATTAAGTGTAACTTTTGTACCATCTTCTAGAACAATTCGCTGCTGTTGTCCGTTTGTTAGCGTAATTTCTCGATTGTTTGGTTGCGCAATTTTGTAAAGATAAAGAGCTGTAAAAGCGATACAGAGGATAGCTGCAGCTGCTGCAATTCTAGGGAAATTGAATGTTTTCTGATTCCTCCGAGTCAGTTTCTTTATAATTCTGCCATGAATGCGTGCTTTGAGTGCTTTCTGTACATGATCGGGTAGTGTTTTGATTAAATTCGGTCGGGATGAAAATGAATCGAAAAAACGTTCCACGACGTCCATTTCTTCCGAATTGGCTTCGCCTTTTAAGTATTTGTCAATTAGCTTTTCGAGCTCTTGGTTAGGATATTGCATATGATTAGTACAATGTTCACTTAAATAGTGCCCCTAAAAAGAAAAAATGTACTAGTCTAAATTGGTGTTTGTTTGTAATTTACTTATTTACAGTTGTATAAAATTATGAGTAGCGTCAAAAAATGTTGGATAACAAGTTTTTTTAATTTTTGAATTGATACTCCGAGGTGATTTTGAACTGTATTTTGGGAAGTTTCTGTCAAATCACTAATTTCTTTTGTGGTAAGTCCATCTAAGTATCTCATTTTAAAGATTTCTTTTCTTTTTTGTGGGAGATGGGCTACCCATTGTTCAATTAAAGATTTTAAATCCTTTTCGGCATACTGATCTCCTTCCAGAATTTCATAACTTCGATAAAGGTGATGATTTTCTTCGATAAGGATATTTCTGCGTTTGTTTTTCTTATAGGTTTCAAAGACTTTGTATTTCATGCATGCAATGAGGTAGGATTTCAGGTTGTGAATCTCTCTACTGGGACAGTGTTCCCAAAGTTCAATAAATACATCCTGAACAATCTCTTCACAGGAAGCTAAATCTTCGAGTCTTTTGTAAGATTCATCTAAAAGTAAAGACCAATATTTATCATACAAAATATTGAAAGCCTCTAAATCGCCTTCTCGGAGCCTAGCTAACAAGCTTGCATCATTATGAGCTGGATCTTTATCGTTTTTCATGATATGATAGTGTGAAGTTGAATTCCTTAGATTGGTAGGGTTGAGGAATGTAACTTTTTTTCAATATTACAGATTTTATTAAATAAGGTCAAGATCTGTACGTATTTTTTATTTTTTGTGTTTAATCTTTTGAAATTCATTAAACATTTGACATCATCATTTGGGCTTATATTCATAAGAAATTGGTTTTTGAGCCGTAATTAACTCAAAATTAGGTTGAATAAAATTAAAATAGAATTCACTTTTAATTTTTCGAATAAATAGTCAAAAGTACATTTGTTTTTGGATGAGTACTGAAATTTATCTTGTTTTATGCTTGCAGAGCCATAAAAAATTCGGTTTTTATTGTCAAGGTTTAATAATATTTTAAATTAATAAAAGACCCCTAATGTTCATTAAATTAGAAATGCGTGAACTGATTGAATCTGCAAAAAAAGAAAAAAAAGGATAGTTGTCAGGATAGCAACAGATTTTGCTAAATCGTATCTTCGAAGGAGAGGATAAACCAGCGAAGCCCCGATATGTACTTTCGGGGCTTCGTTGTATCGGGGCTTCGCTGTATAAGTCATCCAAGCAGGCCCCTTAATCCATCGGCTTAATTTGATCAGGATAGGGGATCTGCTGTCCCGTAGCTTTGTAGGTCGGCAACTGAGCCTTCCAAGTCCGGAGCTGATCAGAAAGTAATTTGCTGAGCTCGCTGGTTTTTCCTTTCATTTTTGGGGCAAGGTTGTTGAGTTCACCGATATCTTGCTGCAGGTTGTAAAGTTCAAGCTTCCCATTTTTCATGTCGTAAAGCAACTTATAATCTCCTTGTCTTATTGCCGAGAAAAAGTTGATTCCAGGGCCATCTGGCACTGTCCACTTGTTGGGGATATTCCATACCAATGGCCGGCTGTTCCAATTGTCGGACCTATTGCCTTCCATTAAGGGCAAAAGATTTTTTCCATCTGGTTTTTCCTGTACGAGCTGATAGTGATCTATTTTGGCTAAACTGAGAATCGTTGGAAAGAGATCTTCGACCATAACAGGGGTAGCATCTGTGCTTGCAGGGTGCTGCTTGGCCTGTTTGATCAACAGAGGAACCCGGATTCCACCTTCGTAAACCGACCCTTTCCCAGCTTTTAATGGTAGGTTCTGTGTATGGCTTGGTCCGGTGCGCATTGGGCTGAGGCTTAGTCCGCCATTGTCGCTAAGGAAAATAATGACGGTGTTATCGTATAGGTTTTTGTCTTTAAGAAATTGAACGATATCACCCATACTTTTGTCATAACCTTCGACCAGTGAAGCATAAGCTGCTTCAGTGGAATCTAAGCCGCGGTCGAGGTATTTTTGTACAAAACGTGGATCGGGTTGGATCGGGACATGCACCGCATAGTTGGAAAAATTAAGGAAAAAAGGCTCCTTACGGCGTATAGGTTCCTCCAGTGCCTTCAGCGCCTCCCGGGTTAAGGCTTCCGTTAGAAATGTGGATGTGCCATGATATTCCATAAGATCGGGAACCGCCTGATAACCTGCTTTGCCAGGAAGGTTACCGTAATTCTGCTCGCCATAGTAGTTTTGTGGGTGCCCGGCGGAGTGTCCTGCAATATTGACCATAAAACCCAAATTTAAAGGACTGGCACCAGGTGTTCCGGCAGATCCCCAATGTGCTTTACCTACATGAATGGTATAGTAACCATTCGCTTTAAGGATGCTTGGAAATGGAGTAGCATATATCGTATGTGGTATATTGGGCACAGGGCTTAGTCCGTTGATATTCCAATCCGGTGGATTCAACAATTCATCTTTGCTATCGGTCGGGGTGTCAGCCTTGGGATGGGTCCAATTGGTGACACGATGATGAGCAGCATTTAAACCGGTCAGAAAGCTCACCCGGGAAGGTGTGCACACCGGTGTTGCATACGCATTGGTAAATTTAATGGCTTCTTTGGCCAATGTTTCCAGATAGGGGGTATGAAACTTTTCGTTGATCGGCGTTTTGACCTTGTAAAATGGTTCGGACATGTCCTGCCAACCGAGGTCATCCACAAAAAACACGACAATATTGGGGCGTTCTGTTGTGGGACCAAGTTGTGCCTTGCTTTGGCTCTGCGCCTGCAGCAATAACCCCATATTTGTAAATAGGGTCGCTAATAGGATAAATTTGCTATTTTTCTTAGAAAGTATCATAAGCATTAAAAGTATGAATAATAGGTTGGCCAATGGCCTTATCTATTGTTAATTTAATTTGTGTACAGCGAATGGGGCCTTTCAATTGAATGATACATTTGTTACCAACGGACGAACCCGTAAATAGTGTTTGCCATCCCTGCTTTGTTTTCGCAGTAATGTGGAAAGCACGTATACGTTGTCCTTGATCAAGGCTTTCTTCAATCATTAACTGGGTAACAGCTTTCGCCTTTTTAAAGCGAATAAGCTCTTGTTTTGGGTCTAGATCCTTTATCGGACTACCATATTGACGTTTGATCTCACTTCCTAGTTCTTCTAATCGCCGCCGATCTATTTGCGGCACAAGCCCCAGGGTGTCGGGTGTAACTCCTAGGATCAAAGTTGCATTTCTGCCGACAGACTTTTGATACATATCCACAAGGTGGTTAAGAGAAAATACCGAATTTTCGTCATTTGGTTCCCAAAACCATTCGTGTCGACCGTTTGCTCCGCGGAGCGGGGCATCAGCCATTGCAGGCATAAAATAGGTTCCATCCGGATCACCGGTTTTTAAGAGTAAGAAATCGTTTGTGGAAATTGCCCTTGGACAACTCTCTCCTGCGCCGGTATAAGGAAAAGGAAACATAGACCAGCATGGATAATGTACTGTTCCAGACTCGGAACCGCCCCATCTTGCTTCTGCCAGTTCGTCGTTATGATAGAAAAGGCAATTAGGTTGATATTTTTTTACAATTGGGAGCACATTTGGAGCACCTTTCTCAGGGCTGCTGGCTCCACCATCAAACCAAATCTCAAACAGTGGACCGTACCATGTGCATAGCTCCTGTACCATTCCCTCGACCATTTTATTATAGTATTTTTGCCGTTCTATTTGCTGCTGTCCAGTACCGATTGCTTTAAAATCGTGAATACCAAGGTAAGCGTTCCAACGAATCCCTACATAAATACCTGGTTTTATCCCGTGTTTGATACAGGCTTTTATAAAATCACCAACAAGATCTTCTTTCCCGTTTTTCCACCCTAAAGCACTCGTGTTATAGGGATTGACTTTTGAGGGATAAAGGGCAAATCCAGTTTCATGAGTCGCGGTAATGAGTGCGAATTTAGCCCCGGCTAGTTTTGCGCTCAGCACCCATTGTTCGACATCCAGTTGTTGCGGCTGGAAAATGTGTATATCAGGAACCGGAACAATACGATTGGATTGCTGTTGATATGCCTTCCGGTCAAAGACATGCAGATCATAGTGAAAGATGATACCAAATTCGGCTCTCTGCCAAGCAAGCTGCTGTTTATTTGGGAGGGCGACAACTTGGGCATATATGCTTGGACAGGAAAGCCCAAGCATGATAATAAACAGCAATAAATCGTGGTATGGTTTAGTAACCCTCATTTTGCGTTAAATTTGGGTTTGCATCAATTTGTTGGAGCGGGATAGGATAAACGACCTGGTATTCTTTGGCTGCATAACCTCGCTCTTTGGCTGACTGGATAAATTTTCCATGTCGAATCAGGTCTTCGCGACGCAATCCTTCAGAAAAGAACTCTCGCCCACGTTCCGCCAGTAGAAAATCACGCAACAATAATTTGTTAGTATAGTCTGCTAATTTGAGCAAAGTTGTATTGGCACGTTGACGAACCTGATTGATGAGGTCGATACTCTCTTGATTAGGACCATTTAGCTCATTAAGTGCTTCAGCACGACTTAAAAGAACATCGGCATAACGTATGTAGACAATATCGTTACCCATATTTTCGCCCACACCGTTTGGATCTGGCCAGTATTTGAAGCTTCGTACATCATTGAGGGCTTTACCATTGTTATCCTCGAGCAATTCCACATTTTTACCAGAGATATCGGTATAGTTTCGTATGAGAAGTTCACGTCTTTTATCGTTCGATTCAAAGGTTTTGTAAAATGCACTATAGGTACGGAATTGTGCACCAAAATTGACCCAGTTGGTGAGAATAGGGTAGTTTGGCGGGAAAGCATGTGCCATGTAGTTATTTTGATAGCCTGCCTGCGCGATACAAGGTGCCCTAAAGATGTATTCTTTATTGCTTTCACCTTCAATGGCAAAAAGCCGTGGATAATTACTATACAGTTCATATTGATGAAGGTCTATAATTTCCTGAGTGACATCGGTCAGCTTTTTCCAATTTTTTTCTTTGAGATAAATCTTCATTAAATACCCAAGAGCGGCACCTTTTGTTGCCCTGCCTATTGGACTTTCTGTAAGCGGTAAATATTGTTTGGCAAATTCAAGGTCACTGATGATATAGTTGACAAAGACATCTCGGTCGGCTCTTTTGGCATTTTTTCCAATTTCTTCGATCTCTTGGGGACTGGCGCCGACGGGGATATCAATCAAGGGGGTAGGGCCGAATAAATTATAGAGGAAATAATAAGATGACGAGCGGATAAACTTGGCTTCGGCTTGTATTTTGTTGAGTTTGGCCGGGTCTAAGCCATTGAGCTGATTGGATAGGATGATAACCGAATTTGCACTGGCAATGGCTTTATACATTTTCTCCCAGAATGAATTTAAAAAACTATTATTGACAGACCAATTAAACTGGATAAATGGAGCGGCATCTTTTTCAAGGCCACCACCCGTTTCAAAGGCAATATCTGTGTTGAACTCATTCATCATATAGGTATAGTTACGATGATCATAAGCAATAATACGGGATTGCGCATAAGCTCCTGTAAGCAGTGCATCAATGCCAGTCTCATCGGCTAAGAATTTGTTGGGGTCGTATTCTGTATATACTTCTTCTTTCAAAAATGAATTGCAGCCTATCGTCGATAGGGACAGCAATAATATGGTGAGATATTTGAGTTTTAATGTTGTCATGTTAGTCGAATTTAGAGTGTAAGATTTAATCCCAATCGAATCGTGCGTGCTAAGGGGTAGCTATTGTAGCTCACTTTGGAAACGGCACTAGTTCCTGTCGCACTTGCGTCAGGATCATAACCTTTATATTTGGTCCAAGTTGCCAAATTCTCTAGTGCCAGAAATATATTGACGCGATTGACTGATTTTCCATTTTTCAATACCTCGTAGTTTAAATTGATATTTTTGAGTCTTAAAAACGATGCATCTCTTACAGTCATTGAATTGATAATATAGTCGCCACCATAGGCTGTAGGGTTTACGCCGCTCGGATATTGATTGGTTGGGTTTTCTGGTGTCCACCTATTCAGGTAGTATTCGGATAACCTGTTGCGATATTCGTTGGTAGGATAGAGGGTTTCGGTGATATTGGCGTCTAACATACTAATTCCGCCTACGTATTGAAGTAGGAAGTCCAGTGAAACATTTTTATACTTGAACGTATTGGAAAGGCTCAGATTGATGGAAGGGAAAGGTTTTCCTAAAATAGTTCGATCTTTTAAGTCTATTTTCCCATCTTGGTTCTGATCTTTAAAGCGAATATGCCCCGGCTTTGCTTCAGGTTGTGCTGAATTTTTTATCTCCGCATCGTTCTGAAATATTCCCTCCGTCTCATACCCATAGAAAGATAACATGGGTTGACCACGTTCTACAAGTTGATAGTTGGAGATAAAACTGGCAATAGATCCCGTAATAAGTTGTGGAATAAAATCTGGTAGCTCTTTGACTTCATTTTTTAGTAAGGCCAAATTAAATAGACTATTCCATTGCCATTGATCACGAATAATATTTTTACTGTTTAACTGAAAATCAATACCACGGTTTTCAACATTTCCAAAATTGACCATGTAATTGCTAAAGCCCACCACTGAAGAAATGGGTTTACTGAATAGTTGATCCTTAGTGTTACGTTTGTAAGCGTCGACAGACCCCGTAATTCGCCCACGCAGAAGCTCAAAATCTAATCCTAGATTTATTTCTTCCGTAGATTCCCACCGTAGATTTTTATTAGGTAGTCTCGCAGGGACAACACCCTGATAAATCTTATCACCAAAGACAGCATTTCCCGACGCGACCAAGGTGTTGATTGTTTGGTAATTGTCTATTCCTTGGTTTCCTAATCGTCCATATCCAAATCTCAGTTTAAGCGTGGTACCATTTTCTTTCAAATGGGAAAGAAAATCTTCATCCGTTAATTTCCAGGCAAAAGCTCCGGAAGGAAAAAATGCAAACTTGTTTTCTTCCGAAAAGCGCGATGTACCATCTGAACGCAAAGAGGCTGTAATAAAATAACGATCGTTAAAATTATAATTGATACGGCCCAATACACCATTGAGTCTGTTTCTGCTTTTACTAGAACTTACATTGTCGCCTTTATCACCATCTCCACTCTGTAAAAGGTTGTAGGAAGTGACGTCAGATAAAAATTTCATTGAACTGGCTCCCACGCCTTCACTTTGAAACTCTTCAAATGTTGTTCCCAATAAGAAAGCCAATTGATGTTTTCCAATTTTTTTATTGTAGTTGAGTAAAAACTCGCCCAACCATTGGTGGCCACTTGACGCATTTTTTGAACCCAATCCGCTATTGGCAAGACCGTTTATGGTCGATCGGTCCGTATAACTGGAGTTCATCATGTTGGCGGTACTTCCGCCAACACGTAATGTTGCTGTAAAATCGGTAAAAGGTTTAATTTCTGCGGTAATCAATCCATAAAATGTATTGGAGATATTTCTATTCTCCTTACCATTGATTAGGGCCAGTGGATTGTCTAAAGCGATAAAATTATTAAGGTAGTATCGACCATGTTCATTGACGTATGCCGGTAGCGTGGGGTCAAATTGCAATGCGCTATTGAGCGGGCCCGCGGCTTCATTCACTCCATTGGATGTATAGATTGCTTGCTGGTTACCACGGGTATAATTTCCGTTTATATTGAATTTTATATAATCCTTTGGTCGAAATTCCAGATTTGTTCTGAAATTAATTTTAGCGTAGCCCGAGTTTTTTACTAGACCATCCTGGTTGAAATAATTTAGAGCGGTATAGAAATTACTCTTATCCCCACCGCCGGAAAAGCTAAGTTGATGATTCTGTACGACCGCATTTTTTCTAAATATTTCATTCTGCCAATTGGTTCCTTCTCCCATGTTGTTGATCTGGTCTTCCGTAAAAATGGCGTCTTTGTTTGCATCTTTTCGGATAGCATTCAGAACTTGCATGTATTGCTTTCCGTTAAGGACATCCAATTTTTTTGATACATTTTGAAACCCGATATAACTATCATATTTCGCTATAGCTGTGCCAGATTTTCCTTTTTTTGTTGTAATAAGCACTACACCGCTAGCCGCACGAGTACCATAAATAGCAGCTGCTGAGGCATCTTTTAAGATGTCTATTGATTCGATATCATCCGGACTTAAACTACTAGGGTCGATACCAGGTAGCCCATCTACCACAATCAGGGCATCATTACTACTGTTAATGGAACCTGCACCCCTGACCTGTATTTTGGTTCCTGCCCCAGGCGCCGAATTGGTTTGGCTGATGGTTACACCTGGTGCCTTACCATTGATCAACTGAAGGGCGTTGATATTGGATCCTTGTGTGAAATCCTTAGCTTGAACGGCAGAAATTGAACCTGTGAGGTCTGATTTTTTTTGAACACCATAGCCCACAACAACGACTTCTTCCATTTCATTGATTTGAGGCTCTAAAGTGATGACGAGCTGTTGGGACCGTTGGAAAGATATTGTTTTCTCTTTAAATCCAATAAAATTAATGCGAAGCTCACCACTGGGCGGAGTCTTGGCAAATTGAAAATCACCATGTTCGTCTGTTGCCACAGATTGTCCGGTACCGACGAGCAGAATAGTGGCTCCGGCAATAGGCTTTCCAGTATTGTCTTTTAATTTGCCCCGAAGATCCTGTTGAAATGTGTTGTCTTTTCCAGCTGTGGTTGAAGCAGAAGCATTGGGATGGATCAAAATTGCATTATTACGCACGCTATAGGTCAATTGCTGATCGGCTAGTAATATGCGTAGAGCTTCGGCTAAAGGCTTGTTGGTAATGCTGAGATTCATTTTTTTGTCTTCATCAATTTGTTGAGAATTGTAAAGAAAGTCTTTGCCACTCTGTTTTCTAATCTTTGTTAAAATAGATTTGAAGCTTTCCCCTTTCACATGTAGCGAAATGTTTTGTCCATAACTATTTGCACTGACATGGAACGTGGCTATTACTAGAAACAGGATAATCAGTTTCATAAAAATCATAGTTTTTACGATAATCCTGGTCGTAGGATATCGAAATGAATAAGAAGTTTTATACATTTGAACTGGATAAATTGATTAATAATTTTCGTTTTGTTGGTCGTTATCTAACTGCGGGAGTGTTGGAGCACTTCCGTTTTTTTATTTAAAGTTTATTTATTGGTTACATAAATGCCTCCTTCTTTTATGTTGAATCTCAGGTTGGAAACTTCCTCTAGATTTTTGAGTAGATCACTTAGATCATTGGTGCGTCGATAGGTTCCTGAAAATCTATCCTCGCTTTGTGAGTTGATCTTAATAAATTTAACATCATACCAGTCTCTAATTTGTTCGGTTAATTGATAAATATCCACATTCTCGAATTTAAAATAACCTTGCTGCCATGCCAGGATATCCGTTGTATCTATTTCGGTTTTTTTAGGTGTTGCAGTTTCTCCGTATGCTTGCTGCCCAGGAGAAAGGTGGATCACAGTCTTTGGACTACTAACCTTTACTTTCCCTTCCAGTAATGAAATCCTTTCTATACTATTTGGGTAACTTTGGATATTAAAATGTGTTCCCAGCACCTTGGTAGTATAATGTAAACCTTGTACAGAGAAGTGCTGTCGATCGAGATGAGTGACCTCAAAATACCCTTCGCCGACTAATTGTACCTGACGTTCCATTTCATTAAAGCTTCTCGGAAACGTAATCTGTGAATTGCTATTGATCCATACTTTTGAACCGTCAGGTAGAACAAGTGCTTGTGTTTGCCCTTTTTGGGTTTGAATAGTCAATTTCGTGTTGTTGGCTAAAACATGTTTGTCGTCTTGTCGAAAAACAAGAGTGCCCGCTGAATCCTTGACAATCCCATAGGTTTTGAAATCGGATTGCTTCAATGGGATGTTGTTGCCGTTAGTATTGTTGCTGGCATAAATAAGACCGCTATGTTTTTTCAGAAAGATTTGATTTACTGTAGTGTCGTGTTGAGGGGTCTCATCCTTATTTTTGTCGGTAAGCGTAAATAAAAGTGCTGCAAGAGAAATTATACCAATGAAAATGGCTGCATAAGGGAGGAAGGTTTTCCAACGGCTATTTTTTATGGCACCGGTCTGATACGGGGTATCTTGAACTAAATGCGCGTGGATATTGGACCAAATCTTGTCTTTTTTATTTTTTTCTAGCGCGACTTCCTTGGAATATTTGAGGTAAAATTTGTCAAATTTAGCCAAAAGATCGGCACTAGGATTAGTGGTCAGTAGAACTATTAATTGTTGTTCCTGTTCTGGACTAAGCTTATTTTCGAGATAGTCTTTGACTAAGTTTTCAAACTCAGAATTGGTCATCATGATATTGGTCTTTATTATAAGAACAATATTGAGTTGGGCTAAGGACTAGTCGATGAAAAAAAAAGTAAAAAATAATAGGGGATAGATGATCGAAGAATCTCCAGGGGTACGCTTGAGTTCTTCTTTGATAAATTTTAAAGAAGACACCAAATGATTTTTTACGGTATTTGTCGAAATGGATAACTGTTGCGCTATTTCCTGATGTGATAGTCCCTCGAATCGACTCATACGAAATACGAGTTGCTGTTTTTTGGGTAGCTTTTGAACCAATTGTTCCAGTGCTTCGTTCACTTCTTTTTCCGCCAAAGGGTCTTGGTCAAAAATGCAATCATGAGATCCTTCGGAGCATAGGGGTTCGAAGAGGCTATGGTATCTTTTAAGCTGTTTGAGCCTATTGAAGCATTTATTTCGACTGATTACATAGATAAATGTTCGAATATTGCTGTCTATATCTATTTTTTCTCTTGAGTCCCAGAGCTGGAGAAAAGTATCCTGTACAATTTCTTCTGCAATGTGCTCATCCTTTAAAATATGAAGCGCAAATTGGTAAACCATTTGCGCATATTTATCATAAAGTACCCTTAGGGCAATTTGATTACCCCGAGATAATTTGTGCAATATGGCAATGTTGTCTTTCAAATGCTGTTCTAAATGTTGTGTATAGCGTGCCTAGATAACCCGACTATTACACCTGGTTAGATGTTTGCTTTATTGAACGTAAGCTATTCTTTACGAAATTCGGCTGTTACGAACTTCGCAAAGAATATACTAAGATAGTAAAATCTCTATTGATCCAAGGTTTGTAAATCACTTTGTTTGCCATTTACCGTATTGTTTGAAATACTGCTATTTGCGACACGTTCAAAAAATAAGGGCTTTTTATTCCAATGAAAAGCAGGGTATTCCTTATTGGTCTTGATTTGGTTGTTGCGAAAGACCAATCCATTGACTGATTTGGCATAAAGAATAGGCTTATCGAAGGTTTCAAAGCGGTTGTCTTCGATGACGATATGGCTATGGAAGTATTTCTGCTGATTTTTTAAATCCGGAATTTCTGGATAGATCGATATAATCGCATTGGTAAATTGGAACATATTGGTCAAGGCATTGATGAAAGTATTGTTCCGGATGCGAATATCGTGACAGCTGCCAGTTTCATACCAACCATTGGCATCGCCACACAGGAGAATAGCTGTACCTGAAGTATGATCAAAGAGGTTGTTTTCTATCAGGGTCTTTTTGGGTGTACTGAATAAAGCACCTCGTGCTCTATTGTGGCGTACGGTATTGCCACTAAATAGTACACGTGGGGTCCACGTAAGGTTTTCGATGCCAATATCCATTTTTGTTGGGTCAATAGCAGGGTCCAAAGCATTACTTAAAGTAATCTTGAATTCGCGGATTGGATCTGAGGCTTTCTCGCGTAAAACGCTAATGGATTGGATCTTATTTTTTTTGTCCCAGAGTTCCATTGTACTGGATCGGATAAATTGGACCGTATCCCCCTGGTAGCCCCAGTCAAATCCGTAGGATTGATCGTGCATATAACGACCGATCAATGTTTTGTCATCTATTCGTTTGGTGATCTTCAGGTAGGTACCATGGATATTGATGGCATCATCCATCATATTTTCATAGAGTCCATTCTTCGATACAATGATGCCCTTGCAACCCGAAAAATGTGTTGCGTCAGCCTGAGCCGTAAAATAACGGGGATCCTGATCGCTGCGAAGTGCAATTCGGAAACCTTCCAATGTGATGTTGTCCGTTAATTGAGCTAACAAACCCATGCCTTCGGCGTAATGGACGGCGATATTTTCAAGTCGTATATTTTTTCCTTTATGGACAAATACGCCCGGGTTGGGACGAAATCCAGCGCGCATGGCAACGACGGTACCTGGTATAAGCTTGCTGTTCTTCCATTGCTGCGCTTGAATAATACCCGGAGAGAGCTCTTTCACTTTGGTTGTGCCTACGCGAATATCGCTTGTATTATAGACAATGCGTTTGGTCTTTTCTTCAAAGGCAATCCCCGATGTCGGTTTCAGTTGCCAACCTTCACCGGTATTGTAAAATATACTGTCTTTGATCGTATAGGTTACCCAAGGTGCAGTTTGATAAGTAATTGTACCGTTGATTGTATCGTTTTGTAAAATCTTGACCTGGCAGATCTGGGGACGCTCAAAATCGATGTGGATATTTTTCAAAGTGAGGTTTTTATTTTCAATCAATGCAATTGGTAACATGCGGCCATGATAGATAAAGTCTGATCCTTGTCCATCAATTGTGATATTGTCGCAATTTTCAAATGCCATACCTACGGTCTTGGGGTTGTCCTGATCGTGATTGGAGATGTAGTATTCGCGGATTATTGCCCCTTCTGGATGAAAGTCATAACGTCCCTTTTTGAATTTTAAAATAATAGGTTCTTTCTTGCCAATCTTGCTGAAGATGGATTGAATAGCTTTATTGACCAATGCAGTACTATTGTTGCCCATGTTGGGAACAACACCATAGGTGGAAAGATCGATAATCTTCGTTGCGGACTGCGCAAGGCAGTTAAAATACATGAATGGTAGGAGAAGGATAAGCAAATAAGGTTTTAGGATGTTCATGATGTCCTGCTATTGATAAATTGGTTTATATCGCACAATTTCCCTATGGGATTTGGCTTGTCGAATATAGGGATAATCGTTCAACATCCAAATTAAGTCGTGAAGCGTAGCGTTTTTTTTTACGCATGTGAAAACATGGTTTTACTCATAAATGGAGGCAAAATACACGATGAAGAAGAAATTTGGTGTTAGGCAAAAGATCGCTACACCCCCTGAGGTAATAGTTGCAGAAATTTTAGATTTCTATTTAAAATTTTATATTTTTGAGATCAGGCTTAATCTAAATTGTGAAGAAAAAATCAAGACATCTTTTTCTGGTTTTATGGTTTGTACTGATCTGTCAGATTGGATCGGCGCAATATGGGTTAGAATTTGCCAGCCACAACATGGAAGCCGATAAGCGGACTAGCCTGCAGATCGGTACCAAGGAATCGATTTCTTTTCAACATAAACTGTCTGTTTCGTTCGATCTTTCCTTTTTGCCACTCCAACAGGATTATTTTGGTTATATCTTTCGACTGATTACGGATGATGGTGTCAATATCGATTTGATATACGATCGGCGGCTTGATCAGGACAAACATTTTAAATTGGTAGTGGGGGAGGACTTTACCCCGGTATCTTTCAATATCACAGCCTTACAGTTGTATTATAATTGGACGCCAATGCGCCTCGAGCTCGATATGGATAAAAAGGAGCTTTATTTTCAGGTTGGAACGGCCCGGTATTCCTATCGGCTCAATAAACAGTTTGCGCCTCAGTTTAAGCTCGTTTTTGGTGCAAATATGATGAAAAACTTCCAGACGATGGATGTTCCCCCCATGCGCTTAAAGGATATTCGAATTGCGGATAATAGCAAACTTAAATACTATTGGCCATTGAATGAGTCTTCAGGGACCAAGAGTTTAGATGAACAAAAAAAGAGTGCAGCGGAAATCGGTAATCCGATCTGGATCAAGCGGCAACGTAGTGAATGGAAAACACAGTCTTCTTTTACACTGGAAGGGCAAGCTAGTGTGGCCTTTGACAAAAATGAAGAAACACTGTTTTTTGTTGGAAATAAGCGTTTAATGATCAGTAAAATTGGTGGTAGTGATTTACGTTCGCAGGAATATGCCGATGGCAAGCTTTTGCTTGTCAATGGTAGCCAATCGCTTTTTGATCCGATCAAAAAGAACGTCCTGAATATCTCCATCGACCAAAAAATCGTTGCTGCTTATGATTCCACCAGTCGAACATGGAATAAACAATTTGATTTTCCTGCTGTAGGCACAAACTATTGGCTGTTCAACAAATATTTTAAGTCGTCCGACACGAGTATCTATATGATCGGGGGCTATGGACATTTTAAATACAAAGCGGGCGTATTGCGTTATCATCTGCCCACACAATCTTGGGATAGCATTCCTTTTACAGGTGATGAAATTTTTCCGCATTATCTTGCGGGAATGGGGCAGGGAAAGGATGGGGTATACCTGGCCGGTGGTTACGGCAGTTCCACAGGAGATCAAATGTTGAATCCCCGCATTTCAAATGATTTTCTTAAGCTTGATTTTAAAAACCACACGTCTCTAAAAGTTTACGAATTTTCATCTGCATTCGCTGATATGGTATGGGCCAATAGTCTGGTCGTTGAAGATAGTAGTGGACTGTTTTATGGATTGATTTTTCCGAACAATAAATTCAAAACACATTTACAACTGGTGGCAGGCAGCCTCAAAGGGACACAATACCAGTTTCTGGGGAGCAGTATACCCTTCGATTTTCATGACATCCGTTCTTTTGCCGATCTCTATTATGCGCCGAAATCTAAGTCCTTCGTTGCAGTTACCTTGTTTTATGATGATAAGACCGATTTGACTAAGGCAACGATTTATACTTTGCTGGCTCCCCCTTTACCGTCTGAACAGGGTATAATACCTTTGGCTAAGCCTGCGCTGCTTAAATACAGCCTTTATGCCCTCGCTGTAATGGGATTATCGCTCTTGATCTGGTGGTATCGAAAAAGAAGCAAGCAAAAAAAACAAACTATTTCCGTCATGGAAACTGATAAAATAGGAGAGCCGCACCTACAAGCAGCTCCCTTGAAGGAGACTGAACAAGATAAGAGCGGGCAATTGGTAGATCTTCCGCAACCCAAGAAAGTGGCCAAGGGATTTGAAACCCGACATGGCGCCGGAATCTACCTTTTCGGTGGCGACTTACAGATTGTGGATCTTGGTGGAAAAGAAATCACCAAGAAGTTTTCGCCATTGCTTAAAGAAATGCTGCTGATTTTTATTCTCTATACCGTACGATGGGAGCGGGGAATTAGCTCAGAGAAGCTGACTGAGCTATTTTGGTCCGATAAGAGCCAGTCCAGTGCGCGAAATAATCGATCAGTGAACATCGCCAAGCTCAATAGTTTACTCGAGCAATTGGGTGATTTTAGGGTGACCAAAAAAAGTGGTTACTGGTGCATTGAGCCAATGGATACAGTATATATCGATTACCTCCGCTTCAGCAGGATGGTATCCAATAAAAAATATTTTACAGAAACTGAAATTAGAGAATTACTCGATATAATTGACAAAGGTGGCTTCCTTTTCGAAGTGGACTATGAGTGGCTCGATAATTTTAAAAGTGAAATGTCTATTCTGGTGCTCACAACGTTGGGCAATTTTATTGAAAATCTGAATGTGCAGGATAATGCTGAACTGATTATTGAGATCTGCAATAAGATATTCTATTTTGATGAAATCAATGAGGAGGCGATGATTCATAAATGTCGTTCCTTGTTACAGCTGGGCTATCACAGCCTGGCCTTACAGTGCTATGAGAATTTCTGTCAGATCTACGCTCGTTTATATGGTGAAGCTTACCCCAAAAGTTTTAAAGACTGTCTAGATTAAGAAAAAATATTTAAAATTTTAATGTATTGATATACAGTTGTTAATGGTGTTTTTGGATGCCTGTTAATCTTCTGTTAATCTTCTATTATACCCCTCGCCAATATATTCGTTTTCATACTTAATAACCAATCAAATGAAAGCGAAAAATTATCTTCAACTCTTCCCTAGGGAATAGCGGTAATGGACTGTTTGTAGCAAACAGGTCCTCCCTAAATACATAAACCTAATACATAATTCAATAACCAATTTAAAACAATACATGAAAACAAACTTCATTTTTAATGAAAGGCCACTGCCGTGGAACAAGCTCCGTAGTTACCCTTGGCAGTGGGCATTGTCCTCGCTGCTGCTATTGTCTCCAATGGCAACCATCGCGCAGCAACAGCAGATCGAAGGTAAGGTGCAGACTTCAAAGGATAAGCCGATCGCTGGGGCTTCCATTACAGACCTCCGTACCGGGCATACCACATCGTCTGATGGTCAGGGACGCTTCAAGATTAGCGCATCGCCGGGAGATAAACTCGTGATCACTTTTGTCGGTTACCGCAAGACTGAAATGATCGTTGGGCAACAACGCCTCATGGATGTGTTGCTCAACGAAGATAATACAAGCTTGGAAGAGGTCGTGGTTGTGGGATATGGCACGCAGAAAAAGGCTTCGTTAACAGGGGCGATATCATCGGTGAACAATAAAGAAATCACAGTAACAAAAAATGAAAATGTGGTCAATATGTTAGCCGGTAAGATGCCCGGTGTCCGTATCAGCCAACAGTCGAGCCAACCGGGATCGTTTGAATCAAATATCGACATCCGCGGAATGGGTGAGCCCCTGATTGTGGTTGACGGAATCCCCCGTGATAAAGATTATCTGTCACGCATGGATGCCAATGAAATCGAAAGTGTATCCGTATTAAAGGATGCTTCAGCAGCTGTTTACGGTGTGCGCTCGGCGAATGGTGTTCTTTTGGTGACCACACGCCGGGGAAGCAATGAAGATGGAAACTTTGAAATAAACTATTCGTATAATCGTGCCTGGCAAAAGTTTCTTTATGTTCCCAATACGGTGGATGCCCTTGCCTATATGCAGCTTAAAAATGAACAGATAGGCCGCGATTTTAATAGTAATTATCCGGCGAAGATGCCTCATATTTTTGGACCGGCAGATTTTGAAGCGTATCAGAACGGCACAAAAAAGACATCCAATTATGTCGATGCGGCATTTGACAAAGTATCACCACAATATCAGCACAATCTTTCCATCAACGGTGGCGGCAAGAAAGTTAATTATTTCTTCAACCTGGGCCATATGGATCAGATGGGTGCTTACAAAAGCAAGAGTCTCAACTATAATCGCTGGAATTTTCGCTCCAACATTGATGCGCAGATCACAGATCGTCTGAAAGCGTCTTTGGATGTGGGCGGGTATGCCGATGAGACCAACCAACCACGTACGGATATCTGGGCCGTCTACAAACAGGCCTGGAGACAAAGACCTATTGTGCCGATCTATGTCAACGACAATCCCCTTTATCCGAATTTTGAGATGATCGATAACGAAAATCCGGTCGTGGTAACGGACTCCAAACAGACTGGCTATCGTAAATTTTTACGTAAGCAATTCAACGGTATTATCTCTTTAGACTATAAGGTACCCTTTGTGGAAGGCTTAAATGCGAAGGCAACCTATAATTATGATTTCAAGTACAGTGACAATACGGATTTCAAAAAGTCCTATTTTTTATATAGCTATACACCACCTGTCTATGATGGTAACGGCCAGATTATAACCCCTGAAAAGTATAATGCACATGAGAAAAATGCTCCTACGACCGTGAGGCGGAGTTCCTATCCGGATACACATTCCCTGATGCAGTTCTCGTTGAATTATAACCGTCGTTTTGCCGAAAAACACCAGGTCTCCGGTTTGTTGCTTTTCGTCGAAGAATATAACAAATGGGATAGCTTCTATGCACAGCGGGAGATCATGGTCAATTCGGAATATCTATTTGCTGGTGAGGACAAGAACCAATTGGCAAATATGGAAGGTATTGGCGAACGTACAGCACGAGGTTTGGTCGGTAAGTTCAATTACGATTACTTAGGTAAATACATTGCCGAATTTAGTTTTCGTTATGATGGCTCATCTAAATTTCCAAAAGAATCGCGCTGGGGATTTTTCCCGGCAGCCTCGGTGGGTTGGCGTATCAGCGAAGAAGGGTTTATTAAAAACAACTACAATTTTATCAATAACTTAAAAATAAGGGCATCCTATGGTAAGCTCGGAGATGACCGTTCGGCAGGTAATTACCCTTCAACCATCGTTGGTTATGCACTGGAACCCAATGAAACGGGATGGATCTTTGGTGGAAACCTCGTGAATGGGGCCCTGCCTACAGCAATTCCCAACCCTAATCTCACTTGGTATACTTCCAAAACTGCTGACGTGGGTTTGGATATGGATCTATGGAACGGCAAGCTGGGCTTGACTTTTGATTATTTTAACCGTAATCGCTCAGGCCTTCTAGCGACAAGCCTTGACTTGATCCCTGGTACTGTTGGTGCCAACCTACCGCAGGAAAATCTGGAAAGCGATCGAACGTTCGGCTATGAGCTCTCTTTGACACATCGCAATAAGATCAATGATTTCAATTATTTTATTAATGCGCAGGTCTCTTCTACCAAGAGTCAATTTGTAAACCGCGTAGAATCAAAAGCGGGTAATTCGTATGACAACTGGCGTAACCGCTATTCTAATCGTAATAAGGATATCTGGTGGGGCAAGGAGTACGCCGGACAGTTTGGATCGTATGAACAGATTTATAACCACCCAACATTGGTAAGCAGCGGCACATTGCCTGGTGATTATTACTATCAGGACTGGAACGGCGATGGAGTGATCAACGATGCCGACAATCATCCTATTGCAACGTACAATATGCCTTTGATCAACTATGGTTTTACATTAGGAGGATCGTGGCGCGGTCTGGATCTGACGATGAATTTTCAGGGTGCTGCAAAAGTGTATGTACAATATAGTGAGGTACTGGCAGGACCACTGCAGTTTGACGGTGGTGCTTTGACGCAGTTTTTGGACCGTTGGAGACCAGCTGATGCCGGTGCCGATCTATTTAACCCAAGCACACAATGGCTTGCTGGATATTATCCTTCTACGGGCTCTGCCATGGCCGAAGGAACCCGGGCAGTTCAAAATGCCTCCTATCTGCGTCTGAAAACCTTAGAACTGGGTTATTCTCTCCCGCAACAATGGTTGAAGACACTAAAAATAAAAAATCTAAGGATCTATGCGAGTGCTTATAACCTGTTGACATGGACAGGTCTCAAATATACCGATCCCGAGCACCCAGGATCTGCCGGAGGTTCTTCATCGGGTGATATTGATGTGTACAAATATCCCATCAATAAAACCTACAACATTGGAGCATCCATTAAATTTTAATCTCAAAACGAACAAAACATGAAAAAATCAATCGCTATAGCAATCATTGGCCTTTTTCTGTGCTCGGGCATGCAATCCTGTAAAAAAATGGATCTGGATCCACTAGGGGTATTAGGTGAAGATGCGCTTTTTGGAAATGAGGCTGGAGCACGTAAATATGTCGCTGGAATGTACAGCTATCTACCCATAGAAGACTTTGTATATCATCCTGAAAGAGGATTTAGATGGGACAATTATTGGCAAAATTCGGAAACGCTTGCGGCCATGAGTGGCGAGATGACCGGACAATTTTGGGGGGTAGCTGGGGCACAGGGCTTTGGTTACTGGCCATATGATCGCATCCGGAATGTCAATACCCTGATTGCAGGCCTACCTAAATACAAAGCCAATTATACCGAGCAGGGGTACAACCAGATCTTTGGGGAAGCCCATTTCCTACGAGCTTTCTATTATTTTGCTTTGGTTAAGCGCTACGGTGGGGTACCTATTATAAAAGACGTGCAGGATCCAACAGCCGATAAAGAACAGCTCTTGGTTAGCAGAAATAAAGAATCTGAGGTTTATCATTTTATCAATGAAGACTTGCAGGTGGCTATTTCAATGATGTCTGGAAGCAGCGAACGTGGCCGCGCCAACAAATATGTGGCAGCAGCTCTACTTTCCCGCGCCATGTTGTATGCCGGTAGTATTGCTAAATATAGTTCGTATAGCAATCTCTCTGGCGATGCCACAGACAAGCAGTTGGTAGGTATCAAAAAGGAAGAAGCGGAATGGTTCTTCAAACAGGCTTATGATGCTGCAACAACCGTGCTGGCAGGACCGTACAGTCTGTACAATAAAAATGCACAGGATAAGGAACTCAACTACGTAAATTTGTTTTTGGACTTAGACAGCCCTGAGGATATTCTGATCAAGGAGTATAGTCTGACCGCACCGCACAACAACCGTCTCAAACATAGCTATGACGCCACACACTTACCCAATCCGACCTTTTCGAGTGACAATGAGTCTGCGGCATACCCCGTATTGAATGTCGTGGAGTTATTCGGTGAACTTCCAATCACTGATGCCGGTGGAAAACCAGTACGCTATACGGACCGTAAACAGCTGTATGCCGATTTGGAACCTCGTCAGCGGGCCACATTTTACTTCTCGGGAATGGAATTGCGCGAAGGCGCCGAAAGACGGAGTTTTGATATTCAGCGTGGACTCTATAAAACCTTTCCCGGTAAGGCTGCTGATGCACAGATGGGCGCGGGTACTGCGGCGATAAATAGCGAGTCAAATCGAATCTTGGCTGGCCCCAAGAATAGCCTGTTTGATTACAATGGTACGAAGATCAACATAACAGGCGAGCATGGCATGTGGAAAGATGGACATGCCAACAATACCCGAACTGGATTTTACATCCGTAAATACATTAACTATAAAATGTCTACCAAGGATGTGAAGTTATATAACAGTACACAACCCTGGAAGGTCTTTAGGCTCGCTGAGATACTTTTGAATAAGGCCGAAGCTGCTTATGAACTTGGCCTGATCAAAAATGATGAAGCACTTAAACAGGAAGCATTTCAATACATCGCGCAGATCCGTAATCGTGCTGGTGCCAAGCCTTATCTCTATACAGCTGCTTCGGCAAACCTCTCCGGTAAATATGGTTATCCCTTGGATGGAAATCTGCAATTTATACGTGAGGAGCGCGAACGTGAACTTTGCTTTGAAAATCACCATTGGTGGGATATGCGGAGATGGCGCATTGCAGATGTGGAGCTCAACAACTTTGTACCCAATTCGCTGATGCCTTACCTTGTATTGGATGAACTGAAATATGCTCCGGGCGGTGAACGGATCAACTCCTTTATTTTTATTCGCGAAAAGGAACCTTGGAACAAGACGTTCAACTTTGAAAAGAAATGGTATTATGAACCTATTCCGGGTGGAGAACTGAACAAAAACCCTAATCTATATCCACAGAACCCTATTTACTAACTGAGCGGAAATGAGAACGATATATTTATTTACAGCATTGACAGGCTTGTTATTTTTAAATGCCTGTTCGAAAACAGATAATTACGATGGCCCGAATGCGAGTATGAAAGGGCAGGTCATTGATAAGGTAACGAATAAACCCTTCCTGACCGGACAGGGCGAATTTAGCATCCGTTTGCTAGAAACCAGTTGGAGTGACAATCCCGCACCGCAGGATATTGCCGTCAAGCAGGACGGATCGTATAATCATACAAAACTCTTTCAGGCGACGTATACCCTCCAGCCCTATGGTGGTGCATTTTGGCCAGCACAGAAGATCGAAGGTTACCAACTGGGTGCTAATGCAGAGCAAAACTTTGAGGTGACACCCTACCTACAGATCAAAAATGTGAAGTGGACCTTAAAAGCGGAAAATAAACTGGAAATCTCCTGTACGCTTGCTGCACCTATTACAGGTGGATTACCGCAAGTGATTGAGGTTCGCCCATTCCTGAGTCTGACACCATACTGTGGGGCTGGCAACCGTATTGATGCGTATTATAAGGATGAATATCGCGCATTGATCAATCAAAACTGGGAAAATATTGGCAATATGCAGACCGGAGAAGGAAAGGAAACTTATACGATCAAGGATATTCCATTGAAATCAGGGTACACCTATTATGTACGGATGGGTGCAAAAGTGCGCGACACCTACGAAAAATTCAATTATTCGGAAGTGGAGGTTATTAAAGTACCTTAAGGAAAGAATCTAAACAATGAGCGGGACTTGGTGCCCGCTACTACTACTCAATACTAAATAATTATTCGGATGAAACAATTTATCAAAGCAGGTTCCAGATGCCTATTGGGCATGACATTATTTTTTGCCACACACTTGCAGGCGCAAGATAATCCATTTATCAAACATATGTATACCGCAGACCCTTCGGCGCGGGTATGGGCCGATGGCCGCCTGTATGTGTACGCTTCACATGATATTGCTCCGCCTCAAGGTTGCGATCTGATGGATCAGTATCATGTGTTTTCGACGGCGGATATGAAAACATGGATCGATCATGGCGAAATATTACGCGCCTCACAAGTCCCTTGGGGTAGAAAAGAAGGTGGATTTATGTGGGCTCCGGATTGTGTCTATAAAAATGGTACTTATTATTTTTATTTTCCACACCCAAGTGGTACCGAGTGGAACAAGACCTGGAAAATTGGTGTAGCTACGAGTAAATCACCAGCAAAGGATTTTGTGGTACAGGGCTATGTAAAGGGGGCCGAAGCACTTATTGATCCGCATATCTTTATCGATGATAATGGACAGGCCTATTTTTATCAGGGGGGCGGTGGTGTCTGTAAAGCGGGTAAGCTCAAAGACAATATGATGGAGATTGATGGTGAATTGCAAAAGATGGAAGGTTTGGAAGATTTTCACGAAGCTTCATGGGTACACAAGTATAATGGGAAATATTATCTGTCCTATTCTGACAATCACGATGAGAACTGGAAAGATGGAGTAAAAGGAGATAACCGTATGCGCTATGCGGTAAGTGATAGCCCAATGGGACCATGGAAATCGATGGGCATCTATATGGATCCGACGAATAGCTATACAAACCATGGCTCCATTGTCAAGTTTAAAGGTAAATGGTACGCTTTTTACCATAACAGTGAATTGTCACAAAAAAATGGCGAATTCAACGATTGGCTTCGTTCCATCTGCGTAGACCGCTTGGAGTACAATAAGGACGGTAGTATCAAGAAGGTAAAGCAGACTGGATTATTGACAGGTCCCAAATAATCGATGGACACGAAGACGATATGTTGCCAAAAAAAATTAACTTTAGGGGCGGAACAACTGTTTCGCCCTTAAACCATCGAACACTTAATTGTTTAAAATGCTAACGAAGAATATCAAACGTAAAACCAATACATTGTTACGCACAATATGTTGCTGTTCTCTTCTTTCGGTCAGTATGCTAAAAGGTTTTTCCCAAGCTAAAATGACGAAAGATTATGTTGACTATGTCAACCCTTATATGGGAAACATCAGCCATTTATTGGTGCCAACCTACCCAACGGTCCACTTGCCAAACAGCCTTTTGCGCGTTTATCCTGAGCGGGGAGACTATACGTCAGACCGTCTGTTTGGTCTGCCGCTTATCGTTACCAGCCATCGTGGAAAATCGGCTTTCAATCTTAGTCCCATGGTGAAATTGCCAAGCAGTTTGAAACCGGTACAACTGTATAGTTACGATCAGGAGGAAATACATCCGTATGCCTATTCGGTGCTATTGGATCAAGAGAATATTCAGGTAGACTATGCGCTGTCGCATCAGTCGGGGATGTATACCTTTACGTTTCCGACAACTTCGACAAAATACCTTCAGTTCAACTCACAGGAAGGGAAACTTCAATGGGATGGACAGGGACTTTCGGGTACACAGGATATTGGTAATGGTACGCACGTGTATATTTATGCTATTCCCGAATCCAAGCCTGTTGCGGTAAAGCGACTGCAAGGCCAACAACTGGAAAATGCAACAGAAGCTGCAGGTAAGAATTCGTGTATGGTATTGGAGTTTAATCAGGCAGGGACTAGCTTGCGCATGAAATATGGTGTTTCATTTATCGATGTCGCACAGGCAAAAGCCAATTTAAAACGTGAAATCAGCGATTTTGATCAAAAGAAGCTAGCTGAAAAAGGGCGTAAAATATGGAACGATGCTTTAGGTAAAATTGCGGTGGAAGACGACAATGAGTCCAATAAGCATGTGTTTTATACCTCCTTATACCGCACCTACGAACGGCCAGTCAATATTTCTGAGGATGGACGTTATTATAGTGCGTTCGACGGTAAGGTACATCAGGACGAGGGCAAATCTTTTTTTACCGATGACTGGATCTGGGACTCCTACCGTGCACATCATCCATTGCGGGTACTGTTAGATCCAGGTACAGAATCCTTGATCCTCAATTCTTTTGTCCGGATGTCTGAACAAATGGAGCAGCCTTGGTTGCCTACTTTCCCTGAGATTACCGGTGATAGTAGACGGATGAATTCCAATCATGGTGTAGCAACTTTGTTGGATGCTTACCGCAAGGGAGTGCGTAATTTTGATATCAAGAAAGCCTATCTGGCAGCAAAAGGTGCGATTACAGAAAAGACACTAGCTCCTTGGTCGGGTAAAGCCGCAGGGAAATTAGACGAGTTTTTTAAGGAGAAAGGCTATATTCCAGCATTATATCCAGGTGAAAAAGAAACGATACCAGAGGTAAACGGTTTTGAACGGAGACAACCGGTCGCTGTAACCTTGGGTACCTCTTACGACTTATGGTGCTTGGCACAGCTTGCTCAAGAATTGGGTATTCAGGCTGATTATGATCTCTTTATGAAGCAATCTTTCAATTATCGAAATCTTTTCAACGAACAGACCAAATTTTTCCATCCCAAAGATGACAAGGGAAATTTCATCATGCCTTTTGATTATGTGTTTTCTGGCGGACAGGGAGCACGGGAGTATTATGGTGAAAACAATGCCTGGATCTATCGCTGGGATGTACAACACAACATTCCGGATCTGATCAAATTGATGGGGGGAAATGAATTGTTTGTCAAGTACCTCGATGAGATGTTTCAGCAGCCTTTGGGTCGGTCGAAATTTGATTTTTACGCACAGCTTCCAGATCATACAGGTAATGTTGGACAATTTTCCATGGCGAACGAGCCGGCTTTGCATATTCCTTATCTCTACAATTACGCCGGACAACCTTGGATGACACAGAAACGGATACATAAACTGATCGGTGAGTGGTTTAGAAACGATCTAATGGGGGTACCGGGTGATGAAGACGGTGGCGGGATGTCAGCTTTTGTGGTCTTTTCCCAAATGGGCTTCTATCCTGTAACACCAGGTCTGACTTCCTACAGCATCGGATCTCCATTTTTTCAGAAAGTGAGCATACAGCTTCCTAATGGCAAGTCTTTTGTAATTATCGGCAAGAATGCATCTGCAAAAAACAAATACATTCAATCGGCGAAATTAAATGGTCAGCCGCTGAACGTTCCACAGCTGACCCATGCCGATGTGCTGAAAGGTGGCACATTGGAATTTGTGATGGGGGATAGCGCAAATCGAAATTGGGGAAACTAACAAAGCTTGCTTACCGGCATGTGTATGTCAGAAAGTAAAAAAGGTAAAAAGCGCTGTTGATCATCGATCAACAGCGCTTTTGTTTATGGATAGCTTTGTCCTATTGTCTATACGCGGTAGGATATTCGCCTTGCTTTAAATCGAATAACCAAAACTTTGATAAGCAGCTCAAATATGGATGCTCCCTTATTGAAACATATCGGGGGTAATCAAGACTGCTGTACCTTTTGTTCCATTCCGTTCGATCTGTTTACCTGCATAGCTGATACAGACCGGACCATTACTGCTGGGTAGGATTTCGGCTTTTTTAAGCTTACCGTTTTCCCATTGTATATTCACCGTACGATTACCTCTTGCTTTAAGTCCGGTTACGCTTCCCTGATCCATGTTGTGGCTTAAAGCGGGTAGCAGCTCGATCAGGTAATTGTTGTTTTTGTCCCTGACCTGGCTTTGCAGCAGCATTTCGGCAATCGCTGCGGTCGCGCCAAAGTTCCCGTCAATTTGGAAAGGTGGGTGATTATCGAACAGATTGGGCAGTGTCTTGTCACTGATCAGGTTATACAATAAGCGGTAGGCATGTTCTCCGTCATGCAATCTATTCCACATATTGATTTTCCAGGCTAGACTCCAACCTGTACCATGATCGCCCCGACTTAATAGCGTCTTTTTTGCAGCTTCGGCTAGTTCGGGCGTATTAACGATTGAAATCTGGTTGCTCGGATGCAAACCAAATAAATGTGAGGTATGCCTATGATTTACCTCTGTCTCTTTATAATCTTCGATCCATTCCATAATGCGGCCTGTTTCTTTGCTGATTTGTGTTGGAATAAGTTTGGTTAAGGCAGCTTGACAGCGTTGTCTGAAATCAGGATCGCAATCTAAGAGCTTTGTGGCTTCAACACAATTTTGCAGGAGGTCGCGGATAATCTGTGTATCCATGGTGGCACCGTAGGTAAAACTGGAAACTTCACCCGATGGTAGGATAAAACTATTCTCAGGGGAATGTGAAGGGTTGGTGGTCCAATAACCGGCAAATGATTTACCTTGGGGGATTTTGACCATAAAATCCAAAATAAATTCAGCCGCTCCTTTCATAATAGGATAAGCCTGGACTTTTAAAAATTCTCGGTCGCCAGTATAGTTATAATGTTCCCAGGGGTGCTGCGCCATCCAGGCCGATCCCATGGGCCAAATGCCCTGTACGCCATCGGCTGGAGCTGTGTAGCCCCAGACATCGGTGAGATGATGTACCACCCAGCCTTTGGCTCCATAGAGCTTGCTTGCGGTACGCTCACCAAAAGGAATTAATGCCTTCGTCAGGTCAAATAGGGGCTTATGCAATTCAGAAAGATTGGTTACCTCGGCAGGCCAATAGTTCATTTGCAAATTAATATTGGTATGAAAATCAGCATTCCAAGGTGGATCCATCTGCCAAGCCCATAAGCCCTGCAAATTTGCCGGCATATGTCCTGGACGTGAACTGCTGATTAAAAGGTAACGACCAAACTGAAAGAATTTGTTGACTAAGGTATTAGGTACCTTTTGCAATTCTTTTGTCAACCGAATGAGTGAATCGGTGGGTAGTTTTGCGAGTTTATCTTGTTCTGGATCAGGAAGATTCAACTTGACCCGATTAAAATACTGTTGGTAATCTTCTATATGAGCTTGTTTTAACTGTTGATAATGCTGTTTGTTCAGGCTACTGATTACCTTGCGGCAGCTTGCAAGTGGATCAATATCCACCGGGGTTTGTGGATAGGCGATATGCTTCAATCCGGGATAATCCGTAGCAGCGGTGACGATGATGGTAATCTCATCTGCTCCGGTAATCGCTACGCGGCCGTCGGCATTGATAAGTTTACCGCCTTTAAGGATTACTTTTGCAATTGCGGCAAACTTTGTTCCGCGCTCATGGGCATGAGCAGATTGGCCAATTTGCCCCTGAAGTAGCAATTGTGTGGGATCTGTCGGATCAGCCGTGCAACTGAAATCCTGGGCTCTTTTCCAGGTGAAGTTTAGATCGAGTGCCTGTTTCTTGTTTGCTGTATAATGGATGACCATCGCGTTGGCAGGAGCTGAAATGAATGACTCGCGAAAGAACTTGACGCCATTATACACGTAGCTTGTTTGTTGCAATGCACGCTCAAGATCAAGCGAGCGCGCATACTGTTCAGCTTTAAGATGGGGCATATCAAACCATAGTTCGCCAAGCGACTGATAGGGTTTGATGTTTTTGGGTAAGCCCATCAAAGTTGTGTCTGCAAGGTCGATTGCTTCTTTATTTTTACCTTCAAAAAGAAGTTGTTGTATGCGGGGCAGATACATTTTCCCCTTGGGATTATTGGGATCCTGCGGATGACCGGCCCAAAGCGTACTTTCGTTCAGTTGGATGCGTTCATCGGCGACACCACCAAAAAACATAGCACCGAGCTGACCGTTACCGAGCGGTAACGCTTCCTCCCAAACTCCTGCGGGGCGTGCATAGCATAACGTTAAAGGGCTTGCGGAAAGACTTGCTGCCGACTGAATCTGTGTGCGGTCTGTCCAGAATTGCGTGATCTTATGTTGCCGCTGACTAGCTGGGGCATCTATTATTTTAGTGGACTGCTGTGCCTTAATTGTTGTGTTGCCCATCAGTAGCAGTGCGCAGTATAGGAGCGTTTTTATTTTCATCTTTTAGTTTCTTTTTGGTTGTTTTACGGGGACTGAGGTTTTGGTTTTTAGGTATTTGCTTGCCTGTCCGGTTAACCAAAGATAATGATCATTGGGAAGATTATCTTCAATACCGACAAATGAACCTGTTCCATTAAGTGGGACATCTTTTTGATGCAGTGTCTTGAATATGGCGGTACCTTCGTCGACTTCATCAAACATGGCGATGTAGAGCATTTGAGCACCAATAGAAAGGTTATACTGTAATTGTTTCCATAAGAAATTTCCGGAATCACGAGGGACAAAGGCACGTGAACTCCCAGTCATGTTCGTCCAGGAGAATCCAGGGAAGCAAAGTGGAGCATAATCGATTTGATGTTGTTTGCACCAGTCCATATCATCTTTGATCAGGGATTTGAACTGATCGAATCCGGCCTGATTATATCGACCAACAAACCAAGGCATAATGATATCTGATTTTTTGATGAGTTCATGCAAAAATGGATCGGATTCAGTATCCTGGCGTAATTCTCGCCAATAAGTCGGTACGCCAAGAAGTACGCTATAGCCGTTTTGTTTGAGGTAATTGACAATACGCTCGGCTGTTTTGAGATTATACTTGCGACCGTCGTTAAATCCGATACCCCAAACGGCAATCAGTGGTTTGCCATGATGAAAAAGATAGGTTTTGGCGCGATCACGCTTTTTGAGGTTCCATTCTTTTTCAAGGGCGGCTACATCGTCCATTAAGATTTTGTCGTCACCATCTTTAATGCCACTAAGGTCGTACATCACGCAGATTGCGCGGTCAAATTCATTGGCTGAATGAATAGCCGAAGTCAACACTGTGTTGAAGTGGTTGCGACCACTGGGGTTAGCGATCTCACCCACGAATCGTTGCATAAATACGCCATCGATTCCGTATTGTTGCATCCATTTAAAATGGAGGTTGACGGAAGAATAGTCATGTGCGCTATAGAGTTTAGCGGGCTTTCCCTCTTTTGTCATAAAAGGACTGTCATAGGTTATTTGATAGGCGCTGACGTCGGGCCAAAAATCGATATTTGTAGAACCGGGTTGGAATCCGTTTTTTCCACGGTAATGGTACCATCCGCGGTCTGCACCATCCGTAGGACTATTGAACCAGCCTTGGTAGCCGGCCATAACAAGGCCGCTATACGAGTCGTATTGTTTTTGTGCGAATAGTAAGCCTACCGAAAAAAGTAGACAGATGCCAAGAAGATGGAATTTGAGCGTTTTAGCTATCATATCGATTTATAATTAAGTTATGCCGCTAAATATCGATTAACCCAATTAATAGTCCATTAATAAAGTATTAATGGAACATATAAGTATTTGTTTTTAATATAACAACAGCGTTCCAGCTTGGATGCAGCCGGTTGCATTGTTTTCTATACTAAAAAAGTGACAAAGTGAATTTCAATAAATAGAAGTCAATCGATTGCGTTATTTACGCAATCGATTTCGTGACACCGTTGTTTTGTTCCCATAAAATATCCCTCTAATTTAACGGGCTGAACCAGTCAATCTAATACTAAACTGACAGACTCAATTTTACTAACTATTTAATTATGATTTCAAAATTTACAAGTAACCAAAAGGTAAGCCTGCTTGCTATTGCTCTTCTTGTTGCGTCTTCGCAAAGTTTGTGGGCCGCAGAAATGCCGATTGCATTTAAACATACAGCAAACAAGGCCGCTCAGAACCAAGTTACCGGGAAAGTAACCGCAGAAGATGGTCCTCTTGCGTCTGCGACTGTTTCGGTCAAAGGAACATCGGTATCGACATCTACAGATGCAAAGGGAACATTTGCAATTCGAGCTAAAGCTGGAGATATTTTGCTTGTTAGTAGCGTTGGCTACAAAACCAAAGAAGTGACAGTTACAGGAACGACCCTATCAATTCAGCTGGAAAGTAATAATGAGGCTTTGGAGGAAGTGGTCGTTGTGGGATTCGCTAAACAAAAGAAGGTAAATTTAACCGGTGCGGTACAAGCGATCACGTCAAAAGATCTACAGGATCGTCCGGTTACCAATGTATCTTCTGCGATCCAGGGTAAATTTTCGGGTGTAACGATTACCCAAAATTCAGGACAGCCCGGTAAAGACAACGGTACGATCCGTATTCGTGGGCTGGGTACCATCAATAATGCGAATCCGCTTGTTATTGTTGATGGAATAGAAAGCTCGATGAATAATATCAACCCCAACGATATTGAAAGTGTTTCGGTATTGAAAGACGGACCTAGTGCAGCAATTTACGGCTCTAAGGCTGCAAACGGGGTTATCTTGATTACGACCAAAAAGGGCGGTAGTGGCAAGCCGCAATTGAATTATACAGGCTATGCCGGTATTCAGGATCCAACACGTCTACCGGAATATATGAACTCTTATGACCATGCTGTTATCTTAAATGAGGCCCTTAAAAATGAAGGGAAGACACAGCGTTTTTCCCAGCAGGATCTTGAACTTTTCAAAAATGGATCTGATCCGGACGGTCATCCCAATACGGATTGGTTAGGACTGCTCTACAAGGGATCGGGCTTTCAACAATCGCATAATTTGCAAGTTACAGGTGGAACAGAAGATGTGCAATATATGGCTTCGGGAGGCTACTTAGGACAAAAAGGCGTTATCAAGGTAGCGAGCTCTGACCGTTATAATTTACGCACAAATGTTGGTGCAAAAGTATCTTCAAGACTTCGATTTGATCTAGGACTGGCGTATAATTATCAACGCATCACCGAACCCGTAAACCCCTATACCGGTGATATGGCGCAGATCTTTAGACAGGTAAACCGTATTCCTAGTTTTATTCCTTATAAATACAGCAATGGAGTATATGGTCGTGGTAGCGATGGTAACCCAATTGCATGGATGGATCTCGAAGCCAAGGATAATATGACCTATAAACATACACAGGTCAATTTCTCCGGTGAATTTCAGATTATGGATGGACTGAAGATCAAGCAGGTTGTAGGCTTTCAACCGATCGACAATATGTCTTCCAAATTTGTCAAAGACATCCAATACTACGCGCCAAATGGTGATTTGGGACCTAAACAAGGGGTGAATAATTTGACTGTTTATAACTTCCAATCTGAACGATTGACTTTTCAAACCTTGTTGACCTATGACAAAAAGATTGGTAACCATCAGATCAATGTTTTAGGCGGTTTTATGGATGAAACATTCCGTGCGGATTACTCCAGTGCTTATGCACAAGGTTTCTTAAATAATGATTTTTCGGAACTGAATTTGGGTAGCAAGGACGGAATGAAAGTCGATGGAGGAGCCAAAAAGCTAATATTACGCTCTTTCTTCGGTCGTATCAATTATGTGTTTGCAGATAAGTACCTATTGGAAGCCAATGTGAGACGTGATGGGACATCGCGATTCTTGGGAAGCAATCGTTGGAGTACATTCCCGTCGTTTTCAGCCGGCTGGCGTATTTCTCAGGAAGATTTCTTTAAAGAATCTTCTTTGTCCGATGTAATCTCAGAATTGAAATTAAGAGGCGGTTGGGGTAAACTAGGAAACCAACAATTAGCGGCAACATCAGACAATTCATATCCTTCTTCCGACGCTTATTATCCAGGCTTATTTACCATTTCTCCTGGTTATAACTATTCTTTTGGTGGTGAGATTAGTTCCGGTGGAGCCATTGTAGAGTCGGCAAACCCAATATTAAAATGGGAGTCAACGACAAGTACCAACATTGGTCTAGACCTGAACTTCAAAAATAATCTGGGCTTTGTATTTGAATACTTTGACCGTAAAACTGATGGGGTGTTGTTAAAACTGCCTGTATCGAACTTATATGGTCTTCCAGCGCCTTACCAAAATGCAGGAAAAGTGCAAAATAATGGGGTAGAGCTACAAGTCAACTATCAAAATAGTATCGGAGATTTCAAATATAGCATTGCCGCAAACGGTTCTTATATCAACAACCAGATTAAAAAATGGGCTAGTGACGAACCACAGGTCAATGGAACTTTCTATATCTATGAGCAGGGACGACCAATCCGTTCGTTTTATGGCTACGAAACTGCTGGAATCTATCGTTCGGACGAAGAGTATAAAAACAGTGGTATTCAAGGCGTGAACGGAACTGTAGGTGCTGGTGATATTATCTATAAAGATCAAAATGGCGATAAGAAAATAGATGGAAATGACCGTGTATATCTAGGTTCGCCCGATCCAAAATTTATCTTTGGTCTGACCTCCAATATGAGTTATAAAAACTTTGATCTGAGCCTATTCTTCCAAGGTGCGGCTAAAGTACAGGGATATCTTTGGGGCGAAGCCATTGGCGGGATCTCGGGATCGGATAAACCGACAACCATTTTTGCAGATCGTTTCAATGCAGAGACCAATCCAAACGGATCTATGCCGAGGGCGTTAACCAGTTGGTCACAAAATAGTCCTTCAGGCACTCCTTCCGATTTCTGGATCCAGAATGCAAGTTATGTCCGCTTGAAGAATATCACCTTCGGTTATACCTTACCAAAAACGTTTACGGATAGAATCGGTATTAAGGGGGCTAAAGTATACTATAGTGGACAAAATCTCTTGACTTTTACCGGATTTGCTAAAGGATTTGATCCAGAGGCTCCAGCGGATTCTAGAGGTAATTACTACCCCCAAGTGAAAACAAATGTGTTTGGTCTTAACGTAAACTTTTAATTGAAAATCATGAAACTTAGAAATATAACGATTGCATTGAGCGTAGCCACCTTACTGTTCTCTTGTCAAAAACTCGATCAGGAACCGTTGGATGCCTATAATGCCGATAATTTTTGGAAAACGGAAGCTGAAACCGATTTTGCTGTAACAGGTTTGTACAGCGGTACAAGGGGAAGCGACGGTAAGCTGGCCGAAGGATCTGCTTGGGAAGACGGTACCCAGATCTTTTACATGGACTGTACTTCGGATAACTCCAATAGTGATTTCCCTTGGGAAGGATTCCAGGCTTTAGGAAATGGCACCGCAACACCGACAAACGCTGGAAATGCAGAGGCACGCTATACGTACGAGCATATCCGTCGAGCCAATTACATCCTTGAAAATATTGAAAAATCGCCGGTTAATGCTGAAAAGAAGAAGCGGCTGACCGCCGAGGTACGCGTTATACGAGCATACAAGTATTTTGATATGGCAACCTTATTTGGGGGAGTACCTATCATTACGAAAACTTTGACGACAGAAAATTCGTTCGTACCTGCAAATACGCAAAAGGAAGTATTGGAATTTGTGGAAAAAGAATTGAAAGAAGCTGCTGCAGATTTGTCGTTTGCTAAGGGAGGCGGCCGTATGTCCAAAGGTGCTGCCCTTGGTTTATTGGCGCGCTGTTATGCTTTTGAGAAGAAATACCAGGATGTCATCAATACAACACAGGAGATCATTTCTTCGGCTAATTATAAATTATTCGATGATTATGCGACCTTATTTGAAGAGGCAAATGAAAATAACAGTGAGGTCATGATGAATATCGAATATTTGGTAAATATTCAAGGATATACTTCACTTGGTATTATGCTGCCCAATTCAATGGGGGGATGGGGGTCTATTGTACCAACACAGAGTCTGGTAGATGCTTACGAAACTGCCGATGGACAGACTATTGGCGAGTCAAAATCTTATGACCCTGCCAGTCCATATGAAAAAAGAGATCCACGCCTGGGCGCAACAATTGTTTACCCAGGAGCACTGTACAATGGTAAATATTTCGATCCATTAAATCCGAAATCGGAAGATTATCCATCTGGTCCAGATAATGCATCCAGCACAGCTTACAACTATAAAAAATATATCCAAAATCCGAGCAGTTATGCGAACATTTGGAACGTAGGTACCAACATTATTGTGATGCGTTATGCCGAAATGCTTTTGTTAAATGCGGAAGCAAAGATTGAATTGGGGATTATCGATAATACCGTATATGATAATATCGATCTAGTTCGCCAGCGCGCTAAGATGCCAAAAGTAGACAAAGCCGTATACAGTGGCCAGAGCAAACTGCGTGAATTGGTACGTCGTGAGCTGCGTGTAGAATTCGCCGGAGAAGGACGTCGTCGCTTTGATATTATTCGTTGGGGAATAGCCAAAGACGTAATGAATGGTCCTGTAAATGGCGCGCTGTCCAAAGGTACGGTGGATCCTAAAACAGGCAAGGTTACCTATACTTCGTTAACTGATCGTTTTTTCTCTGAAAATAGATCGTTCAAAGCTGGAAAAAATGAATTGTGGCCAATTCCACAAGCTGTCATCGATAATAGCAAAGGAACGTTGAAGCAAAATGTAGGGTATTAATTTTCTCCTGCTATATTTTTTACGAAGCAAGCAAGCAAGCAAGCAAGCAAGCAAGCAAGCAAGCAAGCAAGCAAGCAAGCAAGCAAGCAAGCAAGCAAGCAAGGCGGTTAAGTGTTATACTCACTTAACCGCCTTTTTATTGTCATGTTATATTTCTAATTTTTTTTGTGTAATTTTTTATGGAAAAAGAAAAAATGATCATCATATATTAAAATACGTCCTACTTTAGCGTAATACGCAGTAGATAGATCAATTATGAATTATATAAACTGAGATAAATGAGAAGTGTTCTATGCGCACTTGCGGTAACGATTATCTTAATCTTATCGTTTAATAAACTTGTTTATGATGATATGCCCGTAGCCAACGCTACGATAGTATTGACCGAAGTAAATCGTCATAAACAAGACGTCAAAAGTATCTTAATGACCGATAGTAATTTTTCGGATTTAAGTTTTTTTGATGCTATGCTAAAAAACAATAGAATCCTGATGTTGGGCGAAATGATGCACAATGATGGCGAAACTTTTAAAGCGAAAGCCAGGATCATTCGTTATCTCCACGAACAGCTGGATTATGATGTTGTTTTATATGAGGCAGGGCAGTATGATATGTGGATGATGAATGCACAGATGGATACCCTGATGGATAAGTCGCAGGAAAAAACGATCGGTGGTACTGGACTATTCGACTTCTGGTGGCAAAATCAGGAAAATCAGCCCCTCTTAACGTATTATAAAAAAACAAAATCAACAGAGCGTCCAATGATCCTCGGCGGATTTGATATCCAATTTTCAGGCAGGGGCTTATCAAATATACGCGTAAAATTATTGGAAGATTTCCTGCTTAAAAACGGGATAGATTCGACCAAATATCCGTTATTGAAAAAAAATAGCAACAGGCTGGAGTATCTAACTTATGAACCTTTTGCCAGTAAACGGCTCAATGCGAACGAAAAAAAAACAGTTCCTGGCAGAACTGGATGAGTTGAACCGTAGGATCCTCAGCGGCGTAAAAGACTCGGAGCATCTGATCTATAGCCGATATCTGTCTGATATGAAGCACAACTTTGACAAATCTTGGCGCTATAAAACTGGGTCGATGCAGAGCATGCATTTTAGAGATTCACTGATGGCGGAAAATCTAACCTATCAGATCGATTCGCTTTACGCCGGCAAAAAGATTATCGTCTGGTGTGCCAATATCCATAGCTTTTCTGCGCCATACAATAAAGATTATCGGCCCCTCGGGACTTATCTAAAGCGTAAATACGGCGCTCAAGCGTATAGTCTGGATTTTACTTCCTATGGACGATATGATAAAACTGGCCGTGTTGTCGATAGAGTGGGTAAGTTGGCCGTGGAAAATGTATTTCATGCCACTAAATCACCCTATTTCTTTTTGGATCTTCGTCACTTGCCCAACAATAGCATGTTAAAACAACGTTTTAGTTCAGTCATTAATCAGGGGATTGATGAAGAAAGAAAATGGCACGAGTTTATCGATGGCATTTTCTATATCGATATCAATAAAGATCCAATTTACCGCTAACAGCATGGAAAGTATCTTAACACAACAACTTAGCTTTAAAATAGGCGCAAAAACAATCTTGGATAATATTAGCCTACAAGTCCCAAACAGGAGTATTTATGGATATCTCGGCCGAAACGGGGCGGGAAAATCCACAACAATCAAATTGCTTTTAGGTCTTTTGGAGGATCAGGCAGATACGATTTTTATTCAGGGAAATAGTCTAAAGGCACATCCCACAGGTGTTTATGCCAATGTTGGAAACTTGGTTGAGGCCCCATGCTATTATACGAAATTGACCGTTTTTGAAAATTTAAAGTACTTGGATATCATCCACAAAAAAGGCAACAAACGCATTGATGAAGTATTGGAAATGGTAGATCTTCATCGGGAAAAGAAGAAAAAAGCCAGTGCCCTGTCCATGGGGATGAAACAGCGGCTGGGAATAGCGATGGCGATTTTTCATGATCCGCAGTTGCTTATCCTGGACGAACCATTAAATGGTCTCGATCCACAGGGAATTGTCGAAATGCGCAATTTGTTTTGTCATCTCAACGAACAGGGAAAAACGATCTTTCTTTCGAGTCATATTTTGAGTGAGCTTGAAAAAATAGCGACACACATTGGTATCATTGAAGGTGGGAAAATGATTTTCCAGGGAACCAAACAGGAGCTGCTGGGACAGGTTGACCGAGAAGTGTACCTACGTACAGCCAGTCCCGAAGCAACAGCTTCGGTTTTGCGAAATAACGGGTTTTCTGGTGTTAAAACCGATGGAGAAAGCGTTGCCGTCACTATCGGCGATGATCTGCAATTTGGTCTTATGATCAAATCTTTGGTCGAAAAGCAGATTGATATTTATGGATTGGAATCCCGTAGTGCTGATCTTGAACAAATTTTTATAAACCTTATCACTCGTGTCAATGACTAATACATGCTATACCGCTTTCTTGTCGGAAAAGTACAAACTCCTACGCAATAGGGAGATTTTTGGGGTACTGATCGTCCCTATGGTGCTCGTTTTTGCGATTGCCGGTTATATTATTTATGATGTTATAGATTCAGGAGGGGCAGTGGCGGTTCCTAACCCTTGGAAACTTCTGCTTGGCAGATATGTTTTTCAGTTTTTTTACCTGCTCTATCCCATCCTTGTTGCTTTATTCGTCTATGCCTGTTGTGATGTCGAGTATAAGAATAATAATTATAAAATACTCTTTACCCTACCCATCAGTAAATCGAATATTTTCTTTTCCAAAGCCGTCTTTATCCTGTTGACCTTACTGTTTTCAATACTCTTTGCTTACGCTGCATTTCTGATCAGTGGTTATCTGCTCAGTCTGATTTACCCCGTACTGGGGTTTCAGAATTATGATTTTAGGGTCGTAATCTTTTATACGTTTTTGAAACTTTTTATTACGCTCTCAGCTATCGCTATGATTCAGCTTGCCCTGAGCCTATTGTTCAGAAGTTTTATCTACCCAATTGGAGTAGGCATGTTTATGTTGGTCTTTTCCGTGCTTGTCGCACAGAAAAGTTTTTCGGATTTTATCCCTTATACAGGTGCCTATAATGCGGTAATGAATATCTTATCTGAGAATGATTCCTTTGCACGGCTAGACTACAGCAACTTACTGATGCTCGTCATATTTCTATTGATCAGTTTTTACTTATTCAAGCGGAAAGGACAGTTTTAATTTGCAGGCGCACCTGATGGGCTATTTTTTGTCAAGTTCTTTTTTATAAGTACTCGGAGACTGGCCATATTTCTTTTTAAAGGCCGAAGCGAAATAGGATGCGGAGGAAAAACCGACACTGCTAAATATTTCGTTGATGTTTAGTCCTTCAGCCATAAGGCTTTTGGCTTTCTTTAATCTTCGTTCGATAATGTATTCATTGACGCTGCAGTCAAGTAACTGTTTGACTTTACGGTAGAGCTGCACGCGGGAGAGGTGAAGCTCGTTGGCAATGCCATCGACACTCAATCGCGGGTCTGATAATTTGGATTCGACAATCGCGGAAAAATTGTTCAGAAAACGTCTATCGTTATCATTGACCTGCTCCGCTTGAGCGCTATCAAACTGTTCCACATTGCTGCTGTATTTTTCTTTAAGCTGATGGCGTGACTGTAGGATGCTTGAAATCCGTGTCCGCAGTAATTCGGCATTGAATGGCTTAGTCATGTAGTCATCGGCCATCAATTTACTTCCTTCGAGCATCGTATCTTCATTGGCGAGTGCACTCAATAAGATGACGGGAATATGTGCGGTCTGATAAAATGCTTTGATGTCCTTTAGAATATCCAGACCGCTACCATCAGGAAGCATAATATCCGTAATGACTAGATCTGGAAAATGTGTCTTCAACATTCCATTGGCTTGTTGCACATCTTTTGCCAGGAAAAGATTGTAATCCCTTTCTAATAGGGAGCGGAGATAATCTCTGATTTCATCATTATCTTCGACGACCATAATACTTTTTGATTTGTTGGATCGAAAAGAAAGATTGTTGTCTACCATCTTTCGTGTTGCCTCCAATATGTCGTCTTGTTGAAACAGCGGTTTTTCTCCCTTGTCGAAATCGGCCAGTTCAGCAGGCTCGTAGTGACTATTTCCAATTGGCATACGTAGGGTGAATATCGATCCATGACCGGGTTTGCTACTCACAGTGATTTGGCCATGATGCAGTTCGATGATCTGTTTGGTGTAGGCGAGGCCGATTCCGGAGCCATTACGGCTACTGGCACCCTGATAAAAAGGATCAAAAATATGCTCAATATCACTTGGAGCAATCCCCAGGCCATTATCCAATACACGTAGATAGAAATAGTCTTTGAAATTGTTTTCTTCCAATATAATTTCAATTCTGCCACTTGCCGCCGTATGTTTGATCGCGTTGGACAATAAATTGGATAAGACCTGTTCCATGAGGTATTCGTCCATCCAAACCTCTTTCAAGCTTGTTTTGTTGACATAACTGACGGAGATCCTGTTTTTCTTAAACAAGGGTTTGAAACTACCTATTACCTGCTGAATAAATGGGTCAATGTAAACGATGGCCGCATGTAGCTTAATCTTGGATTTACTGATGCGATGGATATCAATGAGGTCGCTGACCAAACGTTGTAGTTTTTTTGCATTCCGTTTGATGCGCGACAACTGTTCTCTGACCTCTTCGCTAAGATCTTTTCGTAATTCAAGGTCCTCGATAGGCGCGATGATAAGGGTTAGCGGGGTTTTAAATTCATGCGAGATATTGGTGAAGAAATTATTTTTGATTTCTGCCGCTTGCTGAATTTGACTGTTCATCTCGACGATCTGTTTTTGTTGCGCAAGAATCTCGCTATTCTGGACTTCCAGATGTTTGTTCTTTTCCCAGTTGCTCCTGATCACGATAATAGAAATTCCCCCAAAGACAACAGCTAGCACCAAGCTAACGACCAATACATTAAGAACGGACTTTTGGCTTTGGTAAATCTTATTCTGTTCCGTAATAAACTCCTGCCTTTTGTCAATATCGAGCTGCTGTTGTTTTATTTTATCCGACTGCAGGGCAAGCAACTCCGCGTTGGTTTTATCGATGACAGAGGTTTCGAGTATATTCTCGCGGCGGTAGTTTTGGTGGTTGATGATAGCCAAGGCCGTTCGAATGGCTTCGGCCCCGCCAGTGGGGTAGAGTATGGAAGCAAACATTTTGCCCTGTATGATCTGTTCAAGGCCATTTCCGGGACCAGGAAGAGCATCAACACCAATGATCTTAATGTCCTTTTTGATCTGGGCTTCGTCCAATGCTTTTTTTACCCCCATGGCCATCTGATCATTGAATGTAAAGATAATATCACTCTGGCTCATGACGTTTATATGCTTACGCATTTCCAGATAGGCTTTATTTTTCTCCCAGCCCCCGTGAATGAGGCCGCTCACCTGAATCGCTGTGGCATCTCCAATTTGCTGGATAAAGCCTTTTTCACGCTCTATTGAAGCCGAGGTGCCCGATAGCCCTGTGACTAATCCGACCGAACCCTTTCCTTCTAAAATCGTGCGGCTATATTGACCGGCCAGTTTCCCGATGGCGAGATTGTCGGCGCCCACATAAGCATTATATTGGCCGGAGGAGGTCTTACGGTCTGTTACGATGACAGGTATATTGCGTTGGAATACAGAATCTACAATTGGCGTGAGTGGCTCGGCCTCATTTGGGGATACAATCAGAAGATCGATATCCTGTTTGACTAATTCGCGAATTTGATTGATCTGTACATTATTGTCGCCATGTGCGTCGCGATAAAGAAAGTCAATATCGGGATTGAAGGAAAGTTCCCTTTTCATTTCCTCGAGCATCGTTTGTCGCCAGGCATCGTTTCCGATACACTGCGAAAAAGCGATGACCTGCTTTTTCTTCCGGACCATTGGTTGACATCCACAAAAAAGAAGCAAGGTCAATAGGCCACTAAAAATGAAATATTTTCCCATGATTTTTTTCCCTTAAATATCCGAATATACATTATTTAGCTTTTTTTGGGTAACAGTGGTTGTGTTAGTGTATATTTTACACTAAAATAGGAGCCTTCAAAAATGTATCATTTTCTAAATTTTCTGTTTAAAAAGTGAAAGTTTTGAAAAGTAAAGTGAATGTAAGTGTTAGATTTTTAGTGTTTTAGTGTTTTTAAAAAAATGTTACATAAATAAATGTTTTTGCGAAGTCCAAATTTAAGTTAAGATGAAGCACGTGTTAAATTTGATTAATCAATTATAGATCATCACATGAACAAAAACACGGTATTAGCTTGGTCCTTTGTAGTGGCTTTAGGCGGATTTTTATTTGGATTTGATACAGCGGTTATTTCGGGAGCAGAAAAGGCGGTTCAGGAGCACTGGCATTTAAGTGAGTTTCAGCATGGACTGACAATGGCCATCGCCTTGATAGGGACAGTTGTCGGCGCAGCATTAGGTGCACTGCCTTCCGATAAATTAGGCCGTAAAAATACCTTATTTGCTGTTGCAGCCCTTTACTTTATTTCAGCGATTGGTAGTGCACTGGCGAATGACTGGACGATATTTATTTTATTCCGCTTTTTGGGTGGCATAGGAGTTGGCGTCTCTTCGGTAACGGCACCAATCTATATATCAGAAATCTCCCCGGCAGCATCGCGAGGTAAGTTGGTAGGGCTTTTTCAATTCAACGTTGTATTAGGTATTTTGATAGCCTATTTGTCCAACTATTTTATCGGTCAGGTTGGCGAAGAGTCCTGGCGCTGGATGCTGGGGGTGCAGTGCTTTCCGTCGTTGTTATTCTTCTGTTTGATCTTCCTCATCCCGGAAAGTCCGAGATGGTTGCTGCTGCACCGAGGGAATTTGGCCGAGGCAACGCGGATTATGAAAAAAATTAATTCGGATGGTTACGAGCTGGAGATTTCAAAAATTCAGGAGTCCAAAAACAATTCCGCAGGAGAAGGCAAACTCTTCGTTCGCGAAAATGCCAAACCTATTTTATTGGCCTTTTGTTTTGCGCTGTTCAATCAAGTTTCAGGTATCAACGCGATTATATATTATGCGCCCCGCGTATTTGAAATGGCTGGTTTAGGCTCACAGAGTTCATTGCTTTCGACAGTTGGTATAGGGGTTGTCAATTTTATTTTTACGTTGCTGGCGATCAATTTCATCGATAAGGTGGGCAGAAGAAAATTAATGTTGGTGGGCTCGATCGGGCTGATTGTTTCATTGGCACTCGTTTCACATGCTTTTTATACCAACCAAACGACGGGTTTTGCGATCACAATCTATCTGATGAGTTTCATTGCCTTTTTCGCATTCTCGCAAGGTGCGGTGATTTGGGTATTTATTTCGGAAATTTTTCCGAACGACGTACGTGCCAAAGGGCAGACATTTGGTAGCTTGACACATTGGGTGATGGCGGCGATTATCACCTTTTGTTTCCCAGCCTTGACAGAAATGCTCGGTGGCGGGGGTACCTTCTTGATCTTTGCCCTATTTATGGTGCTGCAGCTTGTTTATGTGCTTAAGTTTATGCCGGAGACAAAAGGGAAATCATTGGAAGATCTTGGGCATACCATCAATCTACATTAGTCTTTAGCTGGACTACACCAATAGGTGTCGAAGTAGCCATGACGCGACTGGCGCCTATCGAAAGTTATTTAATCAAAGACAATGTGATAACATGTTGTGTGTATCTATTGTCAACATTGAATTTAAAGGGAAATATAATAATCAATTTGTTACTTGGTTTTTGGCGCTCGGCCGAAGCTTCGTATAAAAAGGAGAAAATATGAAAAACGGAGATAAATCAATACAGGGTATTTGTTTTGGCGAGGTTCTTTGGGACAATCTTCCTACAGGTAAAAAATTAGGCGGTGCGCCTTTGAATGTGGCTTATCACCTCAATAAATTGGGGGTTACGACGCGTATGCTAACGCGCATAGGGCGTGACGATAATGGTTACGAGTTGCGTAACGTATGTGAAGATCTGGGTATCCCGACCGATTTCTTCCAGTACGATGACCTGTTACCAACTTCAACAGTAGAGGTTTCGATCGATGCAAAACGCGACGTGCATTACGATATCGTTTATCCTGTAGCTTGGGATAGAATAGCGGTGGACAATGTTGTTCTTGAGGCAGTTGCAGCGGTGGATTTTTTGGTGTATGGTAGTCTAGCCTGTCGGGATGAAGTAAGTTTTCAAAGCTTGCTATTACTGCTGGAAAAAGCCCGCTTCCGGGTGATGGATGTCAACCTGCGTACACCTTATTTTGGTCCGGAAAAAATACATACACTGTTGGGCTACGCTGATTTTGTGAAAATGAATGCCGAGGAACTGCATGTTATTTCCGACTGGAATGGCGCAACGGATGCCTATACCGATCAGCAGCGTGTGGACTTGATCATGGAGCGTTTTGCAATTCAGGAGGCAATTGTAACCTATGGTGCAGATGGTGCGGTATATCATTATAAAAAAGACAATATCAGTTATCATTTTCCAGCCTTGAAAGTTCAGGTAGAAGATACCATCGGAAGTGGTGATTCTTTTTTGGCGGCTTTCCTGACCAAAAGGTTTCAGATGCAGGAAGGTGTTCAGCTGGAGGAAGTACTGGAATTTGCGGCCACCTTAAGTGGATTTGTGACACAGAGCCGGGGGGCTTGTCCTGAATATAACGATGAGGTCATCAATCGATTCCAATGGTTGCATCCGATCTTCAATGGAGCTCAGAAGCAACAGTAGGTAAACTGCTTCTTTACGAAGCAGTTTACCCGCTATCATAATCAAATAATCAATCTAAATCATTAACCATTTACTTATAACCAATTATGTTTACAAGACAGAAAGCAATGCTGCTCCCGTCTTTGGCACTTTTTTCTGTTGTCGCATTTGCGCAACAGACTGAAATCCGGGGAAGAATTACGGATAGTGGGACAGCAGCACCTATAGTAGGGGCATCTTTAGTGGTGAAGGGAACCACAATAGCCACCAAGACAAATGAAAAGGGAGAATTTGTCCTTCAGACTTCGGGCAATCAGGGTACATTGGAAATAAGCTATGTCGGCTATGCCTCCCAGACGATTGCTGTCGCAGGAAGAAAGTTCCTCGATATTCAGCTTGCACCTACCGAAAAAGGGCTCGATGAAGTGGTCGTTACAGGATATCAAACAGAACGGAAGAAGGATTTGACGGGTGCTGTGAGTGTTGTTAATGTTGCTGAGATGATGAAAGCTCCGGAAAATAACCCGATGAAAGCGCTGCAAGGACGGGTAGCTGGTATGACCGTAACTTCGGATGGTAGTCCGAGTGGAGCGGCAACAGTGCGTATGCGCGGAATCAGTTCCATCAACAGTAGTCAGGATCCCTTGTATGTCATTGATGGAACCCCCACACAGGGAGGAATGCATGAACTCAATTCGAATGATATCGAAAGTATTCAGGTTTTAAAGGACGCTTCTTCGGCGAGTATCTATGGCTCGCGCGCAGCGAATGGTGTTATTGTCATCACGACAAAAAAAGGAAAGATGGGTGCCCCTAAACTTACAGTAGACGCCTATGCCACCAGTACGCATTTTAATAATCGCATGAAAGTGCTGGATGCCCAACAATATGGTCGTGCATTGTGGCAGGCCACCATCAATAATGGCGGAAACCCCAACGGAAATAATATTGGTTATCAGTTTGAATGGAATAACGACGCAAATGGCGTACCTCAGCTCAATACTGTTTTTGTTTCCAAGTATATCGACCGTGAACATACCATGTACGCTTCCGATACCGATTGGTTTAAGGAAGTTTCAAAACCGGGATTGCAACAATCTTACAATGCGACATTAAGCTCCGGGACAGAAAAATCCAGTTCCTTTTTCTCCTTAGGTTATTTGCACAACAATGGGACACTCCGTTACACGGATTTCCAGCGGATATCTGCCCGGATGAATGCCGATTATAAATTGTTTGATGGACGCTTGGTGGTGGGCGAGAATTTTACGGTAAACAATACCGGTGAAGTGCAGGTACCGGGCGATGTGCTTGACCTTTCGTTAAAAGCATTGCCCATTATTCCTGTCCATACAGTAGATGGAATAGGATGGGGTGGACCAGCATTGGGAATGAACGACCGCCATAATCCCATGCGTGTACTTTATGATAACCGGAACAATAAATATAATTATTGGCGGTTGTTTGGAAATGCCTATGCGGATCTACAGCTTATAAAAGGTCTGCATGTCCGCACCAGTTACGGTTTGGACTATAGTAATTTTTACAAACGTAATTTGGAAGTATCCTATCGTTCGGGATTTATGAATAGCAGCCGGAGTGGGGTTAATATGGAACAGTCCCATGGAATGAAGTGGACTTGGTCCAATACGGCGACATATCGGAAACAGATTGATAAACATACCTTAGATGTGCTTGCCGGTATGGAAATGAACCGTCAGAATGATATCAATTTTAATGCCTATACTGCCGGAGATGGCGCCTTTGCCATAGAGACACCTGAGTATATGTGGCCAGGTGTGAGTACGGGCACAGCGGCAGTAGGCGGTGGCTCTACGGGATTCTCGCTGTTATCCTATTTTGGAAAGGCCAATTATTCCTATGATGACCGCTATCTAGCTTCCTTCACCGTGCGGCACGATGGTTCTTCCCGCTTCGGTAAAAATAACCGCTTTGCAACTTTCCCGGCGGTAACAGCGGGGTGGCGGATTTCGTCCGAGCGTTTTATGGCAAGTACGAAAAACTATATTTCGGACCTCAAGCTGCGTGTTGGATGGGGGCAGACAGGTAACCAAGGTATAGGTAATCTGGCTACCTATGCGCTTTTCGTTCCCGAATATGGTGTTGCTGATCCGACATGGAACATCGTGGATGGCACAGCATACGATCTCTCAGGCGCAGGAACGGGAAAATTACCGTCGGGATATCGCAAAATCCAAACAGAAAACAATGACCTGAAATGGGAAACCACAACGCAGACGAATATAGGCTTAGACTTTTCATTGTTTAATCAAAGTCTCTATGGTTCGATTGACTGGTATGTCAAAGCAACCAAAGATATGTTGATCAATCCAGCCTATATCGGTGTGGTTGGAGAGGGCGGTTACCGTTGGGCGAATGGTGCCTCCATGGAAAATAAAGGTTTGGACCTATCGGCTGGATATCGCAATAAAACATCGTTTGGACTGGATTATGATGTGATGGCTGTGTTCTCTACCTATAAAAACAAGGTGACACATTTGCCGGAAGCGGTAGAAAACTCCTATGGAGGTCGTCAGGGAGATAATATTATCGGCCGGCCGCTGGGATCATTCTATGGCTATGTCACCGACGGTATTTTTCAGAATCAGGACGAAGTGGATGCGCACGTCAATCAGACCGGTAAGGGGATAGGGCGTTTACGTTACGTCAACGTCTATGATGCGGACAAACAGATTACGGATATGGACCGTACCTGGATCGGTAGTCCACATCCTGATTTTTCCTATAGTCTCAATATTGTGCTGAAATATAAAGGGTTTGACCTGTCGGCATACTTTCAGGGGGTACAGGGGATAGATGTCGAAAACTGGCTGAAAAAACAAACAGACTTCTGGAGTGTGGATGACGTCAATTCCAACAAAGGCCTGCGGTTGCTGAATGCATGGACACCACAAAATCCAACGTCCACGATTCCGGCCTTACAAACGACAAACAACAATGACGAGGGCCGCCTGTCAAATTACTTTATCGAGAATGGATCTTATATGAAACTCCGGAATCTGTCTCTGGGCTATACCTTGCCAACAGCAACAGCCTCACGCCTGCGTATGAGCCGGCTAAGGATCTATGTCACAGGTCAGAACCTATTTACCGTTAAGTCAAAGAATTTTACAGGTGTAGATCCTGAAAATGTAGGTTGGGGGTATCCAATTCCAACGACCTGGACAGCTGGGGTAAATATTGGATTTTAAAAAGGGGAGAAATAAGGCTATACACTTATAAATAATTTATACGGATGAAAAAAATAACCACTAAAATAGCGATACTTATGGTTCTTGCTGGACTACTTCCAGGATGTACCAAATTTTTGGATCAAACACCCAATGGTGTACTGAGCTCCGATCAGGTTAAAGAGCCAGAACGATTATTGACAGCGACCTATGCCGCTTTGGGCAATGATCATTATGACGTCCCTTTTAGCTTATGGCCCTACGGTACGGTTCGGTCGGACGATGCTTATAAAGGCGGATCGGGGCCACAGGATATCCAGACCTTTCATTTTCTTGAGGTCTCAAATAACATTACAACCAATTTCGCGGAGTTGGATAAATTGTGGTTTCAGTTGTACGTTGCAATTTCGCGTGCCAATACAACAATCAAGACCGTACAGGAAATGGACAATTTCGATGGGAAAGAAGAAAAACTGGGTGAAGCACGCTTTCTTCGGGGGCATTTTTACTTTATGCTCAAGATCCTTTTCAAATATGTGCCTTATATCGATGAAAATGTACCAGTAGACAGCTATGAAACCGTATCGAATAGAGCTCTAAGCAACGATGCATTATGGCAAAAGATTGTGGCGGATTTTCAGTATGCGGTAGATCATCTTCCTGCTGTGCAAACGGAGGTCGGTCGGGCCAATCGTATCGCCGCTGCGGCTTATCTCGCCAAAGCCTACCTGTATAAGGGATACCGTCAAGACAATGCCGAACGTAATATGGTGACGGGTATCGATGCGGCAGATTTGGAAAAGGTTGTACAAAATACGGATATTGTGCTTTCATCGAACCATACGCTGGAAACCGACTTTGCATTTAACTTTTTGCCGGGCAAGTATGAAAATGGGACAGAAGCGCTCTTTTCAGTTCAATTTTCAAAAGATGACGGGACAAAATTTGGGCGTGTTAACTTTTCTGATGTACTATCTGTACCTATGGGGCTGGGCTGTTGTGATTTCAATAAACCGAGTCAAAGCCTTGTCAATGCGTTTCGCACAACGGGTAAAGGTCTACCTCTGGATAATTATAATGCGTTGAATAGCTTTAATACCTCCGAGAAGTACGACCCGAGGTTATTCCATACAGTTGCAATTCCGGGCTTACCGTACAAGTATAGTAGCAAAAGAACATACGAAGAAAGCTGGAATCGTAATCCGGCGGAGTATGCTGTTTACGCCTCGTTAAAAGAAAATGTTGATCCCGACTGTGATTGTTTTGTCCCCATGGTACCCTTCTATGCGAATACAAAGAATCGAATTGTATTGCGCTTTGCCGATGTGCTGTTGATGCGGGCAGAGGCGCTTATCGAGCTGCATCGTTCGATTGAAGCACTGCCATTGATCAATCAAGTGCGTACGCGCGCAAAAAATAGTACCTCACTTACGGGATATGCAAATGATAAAACGCTGATCGAAACGTACAAAAATGGAGATAATATTGTATGGACCGAAGAAAATGCCCGGAAGGCGTTACGTTGGGAAAGACGTTTGGAGCTTGCGATGGAAAATGGAAGATTCTTTGATCTGGTACGTTGGGGAATTGCAGACCAGGCCATGAATGCCTATTATGATGTAGAAAAGTCACGTCGATCTTATTATTCCTCGGCACATTTTACAGCAGATAGGAATGAATATCTGCCGATTCCCGAAGCACAGATCAGATTAAGTAAGTATCTGTACAAACAAAATCCAGGCTATTAAACAGGCATTTATTGTTGAACGATTAGTATAACCAATTATTCCAATGAACACATTAAATAATTATATAAAAGTAGGGATTACCATCCTGCTTATCGGGCTTCTCGCTGCCTGCAAGCGTGATGCGGATAGTACACTCAATTTGAGTGCAGATGTAGATGTACTTTCTTTCAAGGTCGGCAATACCATTGGGAAAGTAGATCAGGCAAAAGGTACCATTCTTGTTATGGTTCCTGAAGGTACAGATCTTTCGGCGGTGGCTCCGACAATTGAATTGCCCAGTAATGCAAAGGTTTCTCCAGCTTCAGGCATCGCCCAGAATTTTTCATTTTCTGGCACAACACCGATTACTTACCGCGTTTTTAATGGTAATCTATTTAATACCTACCAGGTAACCGTCAAAGAAATCAAAGCAGAAATAACGGCATTCCGCATCGGAGAAAAAGTAGGGATCATTGATCAGAAAAATAAAAGCATTAAAATTTACCTACCCCTGGGGACAGACCTAAAGAATCTATCACCTGCGATAGAATTTACAGCCGGAGCAAGCATAACGCCCAATCAGAGTGGGCCCGTAGATTTAAGTTCCCCCATAAAATACAGCCTTGCGTATATGGGGCAGACTTTCCAATACACGGTAACTGCCCTATTGGGTACAGAACCCAAACAAATCTTTATGATTTATAATGGTGAAACCAGCGTTCCACATTTCGACGGGTTAGGGGTGAGTACGGTAGATTCACCTTATCCCAATCCGAAAACCACTGGAATTAATGCAACACCCTTCTGTGCGTCTTTTGTACGGGACAATAAAACTGGTGAAGGCTGGCACGGTGGAGCGCTCTGGAATGCAAATAAAGTGACGATCAATCCGGCAGAATACGGGCGTTTCTCGATGATGGTATTGAAAGATGTAGCTGGTGATGTGCAATTGGAAATTCAATCGGATGGCGAACAGAATAAAGATTGGTTGCGTGCCAATTATTCGAAAGATCATGTCGGTGAGTGGCAAGAATTGGTTTTTCAGATTCCTGCCGGAAGAAAGGCTATCATTAACAATATACTGGTAATGCCACATGAGCATCCTAATGGACAGCCCGTGGCATTTCCTACCCAACGGATGTACTGGGACGAATTGAAGGCATTACCTAAAGAGTAATCGAATACAAACAAAACAAGTTATTATAAAAAGCAAAAATGATAGCTAATCCAGGGATTAATAGAAAGATTTAAATCATGAGACCAAAGATATATTTGCTTCCGACAGTATTCTTGCTAAGCTTGTTGACAAGTTGCAAGAATGGGGATGAGAGTTCGACAGGGCTGGATAGGCCCATGGAAATACTGCCTGTGGATAGTTCTACGGCTTGTATTTCGAGGCAGGAGGCGGGCCCCTATCAAAGGTTCTACAGACCCCAGCAGGGGTTTGTGGGCGATCCCATGCCTTACTACAATGCCAACGATAACAAGTTCTACTTGTTTTATCTGTATGAAAATGCCAACAGGCATCCGATTTATAGTACGCGGACAAGTGACTATGGAACATTTGAGGGCTATACCGAAGTCTTGTCGTCGGGTGCTGTGGGGAGTCAGGATGAATGGATCGGAACAGGAAGTTTTATTAAAAAAGGAACATTGTATTACTGTTTCTATACGGGGCATAACAATGTTTTTACGCCTGCGGAAAAGATTATGTTGGCTACGTCAACTGATTTAATGAATTGGACCAAGCAACCAGCAATGGCGCTGCAGGCTGCAGCGGGCTATGATCAAAATAATTTTCGTGATCCACAGGTTTATTGGGATGAAGGCCGCAATGCCTACGTCATGTTAGTCACGACACGAAAAGACGGAAAAGGAACGCTGGCACGTTATCAGTCGACAGATTTAAGCAGTTGGTCTATGATTGAACCGCTCGTTGCGACCACAGGGACAGTAGAGAAATATGGAATCGAAACAGATGCAGAACTATTGGAATGCCCGGATCTATTTAAAATGGGCAATAAATGGTATCTCTTGTTTTCGCGGATCAACCGGGATGAGCATCGCAAGACATTTTATCGTGTTGCGGATTCTCCGGATGGCCCTTGGACGATCTGTCGGGATAGCGAAGGACATCATGAAACCTTCGACGGACGCTATCTCTATGCGGGCAAAACGGCTAGCGACGGTACGACACGTTATCTTTCGGGATGGTGTTCAACCGGGCAAACAGTAAATAATAACAACGAACTGCCCTGGGCTGGAAATTTAATTTCACACCAGTTGGTTCAGGGAGCTTCAGGACGTTTATATCCTAAAATTCCGGAAGCCCTAAACAGTAAATTCAATAAGGAAGTCCCCTTTGAAAAACTGAGCAATGTTGGTCAAGTTTCCGAATCGAATAAAACCTATAGTTTGACAGCGCAATCGGGCGGAAGAAGTTATGCACAATTTAACCGGAACACTTCATCCGTGAAAGTGACAATGACCATTGATGCTTCCCAATCCAGCAAATTTGGTTTTTCATTTGGCGCATGTGATGATCCGACCGAAGTGTATAGCATTGCTTTTGATCTGACTTCATCCAATCGTTGGAATATGCCAGCACTGTTTATGAACAAGGAGGCACGCGATGGCGGCGGAAGCAAAACAGAACTCAATTTTACGCCACTTACAGTACCGACCAACCGGATTTTTAACGTGAAAATTATTATTGAAAAATCGATTGGTATCGTATATGTGAATGACCGTGTTGCTTTTACCAACCGGATCTATAAAATGGATCAAAACCCTTGGACTATTTTTGCGGATCAAGGAACAGTACAAGTGAATGGGTTGAAAATAGAAAAATCTTCCTAACAATTGAGACGATATTTGCCTATTGAAGCGAACAAGAACCTAATTAAAAATGTAAACAAAAGAAAAATGATAAAATTAAAGAAATACGGTGTTTTAATGCTCCTGCTAGGTGTTTTTGGTACAAGTCTGGCACAGACGGGACAGCATAAACAAGGAGATCCCGAAGAGAAGTATCGCCCACTTTACCATTTTACACCACAGCAGGGTTGGATGAACGATCCCAATGGACTGGTTTATCTGGACGGTAATTATCATCTTTTTTTTCAGCATAATCCCGAAAAACCCGTTTGGGGGCCTATGCATTGGGGCCATGCGATCAGTAAAGATTTAATCCATTGGGACGAGCAGAAGATCGCATTGTACCCCGATAGTTTGGGGACTATTTTCTCCGGTAGTGCTGTAATCGATAAAGATAACACGGCAGGTTTTGGAAAAGGTGCTATGGTCGCCATTTTTACCCATCACAATCATCAGGAAGAGGATCGAAAAACAGGATTGCATCAAAATCAAAGTTTGGCTTATAGTTTGGACAAGGGCCTTACCTGGACAAAGTATAAAGGCAATCCGGTATTGCCAAACCCTGGTATATGGGATTTCAGAGATCCAAAGGTGATGTGGCATGTGCATAGCCAGCGTTGGATTATGACCTTGGCTACAAAAGATTGTATTACTTTCTATTCTTCCAAAGATTTGAAAACATGGCAGAAGGAAAGTGAGTTTGGCAAAGAGGTGGGGGCCCATGGTGGTGTCTGGGAATGCCCTGATCTTATCCCCATGGATTACAAAGGAACTACAAAATGGGTTTTGTTGGTGAGCATCAATCCAGGTGGACCCAACGGTGGCTCGGTGACACAATATTTTGTGGGTGACTTTGATGGGCATCAGTTCCGAACAACGGATACTAAAATAAAGTGGTTGGATTGGGGACCCGATAACTATGCCGGCGTAACCTGGAGTAACCTAGGGGATAGGCACCTGATGATTGGCTGGATGAGCAACTGGCAATATGCCAATGTGGTTCCTACCACAAAATGGCGTTCTTCCTCAACCATACCCCGTGTTTTAACTTTAGGAAAAGTTGGACAGTCGTTCTACGTTGCGAGTACTGTGCCCAAAGAAATTGAAACCGCATTTCGTCCGCTAAAAAAATACCATGGCGGCGGAACGAAGGAAGTTTCATTCGAGCAACATCTCCCACAAGCGTACCGTTTGGACCTCAAGGATTTGAAGCGGCAGGCTTTTAAAGTCATCTTATCGAATGAATCTGGCGACGAATTGGTTATTGGGTATCGTGAAGACCAAAATGCCTATTATATCGATCGTTCTAAGTCCGGCGAAGTGTCTTTTAATGGAGAATTTCCAAAGACAGCTTTGGCACAAAGGCTGCTAAATAAGGGTGCACTTTCTTTCAGTTTGTATGTTGATGTGAGCTCTGTGGAACTTTTTGCAGACGAGGGGCTAACGGTAATGACCAGTTTATTTTTTCCGAACAAGCCGATAACCAAGCTGCGTATCGTGGGAGATAAAAAGTTGGAGTTTCAGGAAATCGGTATTTCTGCATTTAAGAGATAAGAGCTGGATTTTTGCCATTAAAGCGATCCTTGATAAGACAAGGATCGCTTTATGCTTCGCTACTTTGTCTTATTTTCGAGATGCAAGTGTGCTGGCGTTAGCGTGGGGAAAGTCCACGCAAAATGATTTTTTTTGTAAACTATTGGACGGTAAATTGAAAGATACGGATCAAATTTCGATGTATGATAAATATCCTTCATGGCCTCAAAGAGATTGGAGGGCCAAACTCCTGCTGTCCGGTCCAGGATGTCAACGTCCGGATTTTTAAACCAAGGCCATTCAGTTGGATGTTGATTGTAATAATATAAATAGTCAAGGGCCTGCGTGACCGATTTTCCGTCCTTCGTGGCGGTAAATAGGTTTTCTCCGGTGGCATTGTGTATGCACCACATGGAGGCTGTCAATGGTGCTAATGAAAAGTAGGTGTACCATAAACCTTTCTCACCCCGTTTTACTTCCTCAATAAGATGACCGTCAGCTGCGATCTTTTCAAAGAGATCAGCCTTGATTAAGGCTATTGTAAAAGAAAGCTCTTTTTGGTCATCAAGAAAGTTTGCCGAAAGTAGATTCGCAAACCTCGCCCAATCCGCAATATTATTGGATTTTTCGCGTAAGAAATGTGTCGCTTTTTGAAAGACATCGATGGTCCAGACCTTAAAATGATCATGATCTTTCTTCGCCCAAAGGGGATCGTTTTTAAGTAATTCGGCAGCAATCATCAATCCGGCTCCCGCATAAGAAAGCACAACTGGTCCGTCAAACTGACTGTATTTTTTATTGATTGTGGCCCAGGAGTTAATGAAATATAAGGCCTTGGATGCATATTTTTGCTCCCCGTTTAAGGTATAGACCAAGGCCGTACAATAGGCAGCAAAAGCATCCGCATGGAGCTTTTTTGCCATAGCACGTTGGCCTTCTTTATCGCTGTAAAAGCCGGGTACACTAAAATCTTCAACAGCATGATGGTCAGTCAATAAAAGAGAATCGGCCAGCCTAATCAACTGCGTGTATGCAGTATATACAGGTTCGGATTTTTTGTTGATTTGCGATTTCACATAATTGACCTGAGTAACTGGGTGCATTAAGGATTGCCCATGACCATGTGAAGGCCAAATAAATAGGCCGACTATAGACAAGGTCAATCCTATTTTTAAAAATTGAGTGGTTTGGGCCTGTAAGCCAAAAAATAGATATATGAAATTTTGCATGGTTCTAAATGGATACGTTTATCGATTGGTTTGATCGCTATGGGGGGATTAGCTACTGCAAATTAAGAAAAAAATAACATAAGTTTACTGGTGTTCAGAAATTTCATTTGAATTATTGCAGCGAAGTAATTAACTTCATGCCTAGAATAATCAATTATGGACATCAATCAAAATCTGCCTGAGAAGGAACTCTTGTGCCAACTCCATCATGGAGATATGCAGGCTTTTGATATCTTGTACCATCGTTATAGCCAGATTATCTATGCCAATATCCTTAAGTTTCTGAAAAATGAAACTAGTGCCGAAGATTTACTTCAGGATGTTTTTCTGCGTATCTGGGAAAATAGGTCAAAAATAGATCCTGAACAATCTTTTGCAGCATTTCTTTTTACCTGTTCGCGTAACATCACATTTAATTTCAAACGACGCCTGAAATTGGAGATGGAATCTGAAGTCCAACTCGCCTATGGTGCATTGGAATCTGAAAATACCATTGATAAGGTGCTCGATTCCAAGGAGGCCATGGTCCTGGTAGAAGACTTGTTGAGCAGATTGCCCAAACAACGCCAAAAAATATTTAGGTTATCTAAGCTTGAAGGTAAAAGCTATAAGGAGATTGCCGAAGAAATGGATATTTCTATTGCTACTGTTCGTGACCATATTGTTAAAGCAAATAAATTTATCCGACATGGTGCATTGCAAGACAATGGCTTCTCGGCCCTACTAATGATTCTGCTTCTGCATGCTGCAAATTAATTTTCTACATGCTGCAAATTATTTTTTTTCTGGAGCAGACCTTTATGCTACGAAGTGTGTATTTACTAGTAAAAATACAGCTCAGTGGAGACCAATAAATCTAAAATAGACCAATTACTTCAAAAATATAAAGAAGGGAACTGTTCGCTTGAAGAGATCGAATGGCTACAGCATGCGCTTTCTGCTACCGACATCGGGGATCAGGATGCCATCGATCAGGCTATAGTCACTAGTTTACTCCAGCCTTCTGCTGCAGGAAAAATGAGTGAATCCAGGCAAAAAATAGTGCTTGGAAATATCAAAAAGCAAATTCAGCAAGGCACAGAGGAGCGCGATAAACCTAAGTTTTCAATCGTTTGGCCCTATTGGGCTGCGGCGGCTTGCCTATTGCTCTTTATTTTTACAATGATATTCTGGCAGCAACAGACGAGTCCTGTTCAGGCAGACATTAACCTCGTTAGGCTGCAAGATACAACGGGTGTTGTTGTAAAGCCTGGTGGAAACAGTGCTACCCTTCGTTTAGCGAACGGCACACTTTTAGAACTCGATAAACAGGCATCGGGGATTGTGATGGGAGAAAGTATTACCTACGAAAATGGAAAATCTATCGCTGCTGCGGCATTAGATAAACAGGGGATGGCGGCAGATCCAAGTAAGGTTGTATTGGAGTTAGCCACTCCGCTAGGGGGGATATACCAGATTACTTTACCTGATGGCACAAAAGTATGGCTCAATGCGGGCTCTTCGCTAAAATATCCGATGAGCTTTGCAAAAAATGAACGAAGAGTTAGTTTGGAAGGCGAGGCCTTTTTTGAAGTGACGAAAGATAGCGCACGACCTTTCAAAGTGCTGAGTAAAGGACAGGAAATTGAGGTGCTCGGGACTGCCTTTAACGTCAATGCTTATCCCGATAATACCGTGATTAAAACGACTTTAGTCAATGGGAAGGTTAAATTATCGAACCATAAACGATATTCAGAAGCAATATACCTGCTACCAGGTCAGCAATCGACCAATTCCAATAACGGAAAAATACAACTCGCAAATGTGGATACAGCACCCTTTACCGCCTGGAAAGAAGGTTTGTTTTATTTTGACGAAACACCGCTTTCGGATGCACTGCAGCAGATTGGTCGCTGGTATAATGTCGAAGTGAAGTATAAAGGCGAGGTACCGCAAACACATTTCTATGGTCGTATAAAACGAAGCAAGCCGCTCCGCGACGTACTTGACGTATTGGAAGAAGGTGGGTTGCGTTTTGAGCTGAGCAAAAGCGATGAAAAGAATATCCTATATGTTAGACCGTTGTAATTAAAACCCTAAATAAAGATGAAAAAAGAAATGATCATGGATTCCACTTAATCCGGAAAAGGGTATAAGCAAAACAAAAAGGGCAGTGCTGGGGGGCACTGCCTTGAATTGGATGCATATACTTACAAGTGTTGCCCAAAGGCAAATTTTTGATAACCATTTATAAATAACATACAAACCGTACAAACATATGATTTTTTATCCATTTGTTAGGCTACACCCGTGGAGTTTAACTTTACGAAGTATACTGATTATGAAATTGATCGTACTCATTTCTTTACTGACCGCGATGCAGCTGTTTGCAGAGGGAAATGCGCAGACCATAAACTTAACCGCAAAGCACGTTACCTTAAATCAGGTGATGCGTGATATCCAAAAACAGAGTGGTGTTAATTTTTTCTTAACTGGCAAGTCATTGGCTCAGGCACGTTTGTCAGTCAATATACAGCATGCCAAATTGGAAGATGCATTAAATGCTATCGTAGCACCTTTGGATCTGGAGTGGATCAAAAAAGATGAGGTGATCGTGATAAAACCCAAAAGAAATCCGCCAAATACCGAACGCAAAGAAGTCCAGCAGCGGAGCATTGCTGGTAAAGTCGTTAATGGTAAAGGACAAGTCCTGGTAGGAACCACCATTACAGTGAAGGGAGCTAATATTTCCACGGTCACGGACCAGGATGGAAGGTTTACAATTCAGTTACCAACGCCAAATGGCACTTTGGTATTTTCAAACGTAGGCTATCAACGTTTGGAAAAAAGTGTCACTGGAATGATGAATTAACCATTGTACTTCAGGAGGAGGTAAGTGGTCTGGATGAGGTGGTCGTCGTAGGGTATGGAAGCCAGAAACGCGCAAATGTAATTGGTGCCGTGTCAACCGTGAACGGCAGTTCGGTAGAGAATAGGTCAACCTCCACACTTAGCTCTTCATTGGCTGGACTCGCGGCGGGCGTTAACGTACAGGCCACAACGGGAAAACCAGGTGCAGACGGTGCTAGTATACTGATTCGTGGAAAAGGAACTTTAAACAATACGTCTCCCTTGGTTGTGATCGATGGTATTGTCGGATCTATGGATGCAGTTAATCCCAATGATGTGGAGTCAATTTCGATTTTAAAAGATGCGGCAACAGCAGCGATCTATGGATCCTTGGGGTCGAATGGCGTTATCTTAATTACGACAAAAAAGGGAGCCAAGGGAAAAAATAATGTGTCTTATACGGGAATGGTTTCGCTGTTGCGCCCCAATAATGTACCCGAATTTATTACCGATTACGCACAACATATGCGCCTTGTTAATGAAGGCTTCAAAAATTTAGGGCAAGCGGCTGTTTATACCGATGCAACAATCAACCTCTGGGAAGAAGCGAAGAAAAATCCAACAGGGTTAACAGAATTTGGTATTCCCAATGAAGTCGCTTATCCAAATACCAATTGGGGCGATGTGCTTTTTGGACAACGCAAACTTTTACAAAATCACAATCTTTCTCTAAATGGTGGCAGTGAGCATACGCAATACCTCTTTTCAGTGGGCTATTTCAACAATCCGGGGACGATGCCCGAAACTGGAGCAGACAAGATACGTCTGCGTATTAACTTACAGTCTAAAGTTGCCAAGTTTTTAACTGTGGGTACCCAGACCTTTGGCGATATGCAGAATTTGAGTGTCGCCGATGTGGTCACAGCATATTCTTACCTGACCCAAACCGTGCCAGGAGTTTATCCTTTCTACAACGGGGTCTATGGTTTCCCGGCTGCGGCCGAAGAATCGGCTACTGCAAACAATGCCCTGGCTTTTCTAAATGGGATGGGTGGAAAGAACCAGGTCAATCGATTCAATACCACAATATTTGCGAAGTTAAATCTCATGAAAGGCTTGGAGTTTGAATCCAGGGTAAATTATAACCATGCCTATACCGAAACGAATTCGCATCAGGTGCCTTATGAGAAATGGAATTTTGCAACCAACAAATTAAGTACTGCGGCGCTGTCTGCGGGACAAATAACCACCCAGTATGGGTTAACCAAGAGCTACAATGTGATCGTTGATAATGTATTGCGTTATTCAGGATCTTTTGGTAAACACGATGTGGGCGGCATCTTGGGGTATAATGAACAGTATTTTAACCAATATAATATCGGAGCGGCCAAACTTGGGCTTGTGCATCCAGACCTGACAACATTTAATTCGGCGACGACAATGAGTTCCATTACCGGTGATGAGCTTGACTACGGTTTGCGGTCCTTTTTTGGTCGTGCAAATTATGCTTACGCTAATAAATACCTTGCGGAAGCGGTGGTACGGTACGATGGGTCATCTCGATTTGGAACCGCCAAACGCTGGGGGCTCTTTCCGGCATTCTCTGCGGGATGGCGTATTTCGGAAGAATCTTTTATGAGTCCACTTAAATCTTTTGTGAATGATTTGCGAATAAGGGCCTCGTGGGGGAAAACCGGAAATAATGCCTCTCCGGGTAATTACGATCATCTTCCCTCGTATAGTACGGTAAACTATTCATTCAATAATCAGGCTGTTCGTGGTTTGGCACAGACTAAACTAGGAAACGATCTTTTACACTGGGAAACGACCACAACAACAAATGTAGGTTTTACAGCCACGGCATTGAAAAATAAATTAACGGTCGAATTTGATGCCTACCGTGCTTATACCGATGGAATCTTATATGTTCCGACCATTCCGGCGACAACTGGAACTGCTACTGCAGCAACCATGAATATTGCCGAAGTTAGCAAGCGGGGGATTGAATTGACGCTGGGATACCAAAATAAAATCAACGGTTTTAACTATGGAATTTCGGCCAACTTTGCCTACAATACCAATCGGGTGGAAAAATATAAAGGAGCATTGTCGGAGGGCTATGTAACGGATGCGGCGGGTAATCGTGTTTACCAGTCCAATATCGGTATGGTTTCCAACGGTGTCAACCAGCGTATTTTAGAAGGGCACGAAATCAATGAATTTTACTTGTACAATGTATACCGAGGTTCGGGAAGCCATTTTTTAGCGGATGGTTCTGTCGATAAAAATGGAGGGCCACGCGACGGTATGATCCGGACGGAACAGGATATGGAATGGTTGAAGGCTATGGTCGCTGCTGGCTATTCATTTCAGCCTGCCGATGGCATAGACCCTACCAAGATATGGTATGGTGACTTGATCTATTCGGATATGAACGATGATGGTATCTACGGGAACGTCTATGATCAAAAGTTTATGGGCAAAAGAGAAACTCCAGCATTCAATTACGGCCTCAGTATCAATATGGCCTATAAAGGATTTGATGCATCCATGATTTGGTCGGCTTCTTCAGGTATGTCGTATTACTGGAATGAACTCTATCTCAATTCATCCATCGTTGCGCAGGGAAAATCGGTACCGGCATTGGTCGCAAATGACCATTACTATTATAATGCCGCAAATCCTTCCGATCCCAACAACCGGATAGCTGGTTATTATCCACGCTTAAAAGGAGTGACAGATGCACAGAATGGACGTACCAGTGATTATTATTTGTATAACGCTTCTTTTGTGAAACTACGTAACCTACAATTGGGTTATTCGCTTCCAGAAAGCTTGGCAAACCGTCTATCAATTGCAAAATTACGGATCTATTTAGCGGGTGAAAACTTGCTGACATTTACGAAATATCCTGGTTTAGATCCTGAGATAGGTTCAACAACAAATTACCCTTCAATGCGGCAATATTCACTGGGTTTGAATCTTACCTTTTAATTCTAATGACAATGAAAATGATGAAAAAAATAATAGCAATTGTATTGCTAACAAGTATATTGGGTTGCAAAAAAGATCTTTTGGATACCTCCCCATATTCATCGGTCTCCACCGCAACGATGTGGACAACCGACAATTTAACTGATTTAGGGATTGCGGGGATCTATAGTTCCTTTCGACTCTTAATGGGGCATAGCGGACTGATCTCACCTTATGAACTTTATCAGTTTGACCGTTTCTCCTATACTGGGCAGGCACGTTTTGATGAACCCTTATTGACAGGTACCATCACCGCCGGCGATCCATTATTTGTGAATGTTTGGAAGATTCAATATGAAGGTATTCAACGAGCAAACGATGCCTTAAAGAATATTCCCCTAAAGTCACCTTCTACAGCAGAAAAGAAAGCGAAATATATTGCGGAAGCTAAATTTCTACGTGCTTACTTTTATTTTCGGCTCAATCAGCTTTACAAAGGGGTACCCATCTACCTTGAGCCGTTTACTGCAGCCGAAGCCGTCAAAGGACGTAGTTCGGAAGATGATGTCTGGAATCAAATCCTAGCTGATTTGAACGATTGTATCGCAGAAACTAATTTTCCTGATCGTTATCCTGCGGGGAATGCGAATTATGGACATGCAACAAAGGCAGCAGCTTATGCCTTACGGGGTAAAGTTTATCTTTATCGAAAAGATTGGACAAAAGCTTCGGCAGATTTTCAAAAAGTAAAAGATGCTGGCCACTCACTCTTCGGAGATTATAAAGCTTTGTTTAAAGAAGCTAATGAACAGTGTCCTGAGATGATTTTTTCTATTCAGCATCGGAGTGAATCAGGCTATGGAAATAATATGCAATTGTTTTGTGGCTGGCCCTCGGTCTATTCGCGTGGCTGGAATTATTACATGCCTTCACCACATTTGGTCGATCTCTATGAAAATAATGATGGTTCTAAGTTTGAATGGGATAAAATTATTCCAGGATACAGTAGTTTAACCGAAAATGAAAGGGAGGTGTTTTTTCTGCGCAACAATCTCACGGAGGCCGAGAAAGCTGCTGCAACGTTGAGAGGTGCAAAGATGAGTCTTTACCTACCGCAAGGCAATGAGGAGCGTATAAAAAAAGCCTATGAAAATCGTGATCCCCGTTTGCAGGCCAATGTCGTGACGCCTTATTCGACTTTTAGGGGTGCCTATAATTTTACGAATGTTGAAAGTCTTCAATTTATGCGCTGGCCATTTCGCGGGCAGGCACAGGTAGACGGCGATATTCAGAGCGATACACAGATCAATTTCTTCTATTTCTATCGAAAATTTGTCGCTGAAGGAGTCAATGAGATTGTGGATCGCAATTATGGTCCTATCGATTTTCCGATTTTCCGCTATGCTGATATTTTATTGATGTGGGCCGAGGCCTTGAATGAAGAGGGCAAACTAAATGAAGCTATAGCAAAAGTTAACGAAGTTCGTCAGCGTGCAGGTGTAGCACTTTTAAATGCTAATGCTTCAACTGCCGTCGGTGGGAAGGAAGACTTACGCCTGCGTATTCGTAATGAACGTCGGGTTGAGTTCCCGAATGAGGGAATCAATTACTTTGACGAATTGCGCTGGGGAACCTGGAAAGAGAAGGTGTTTCAAGCAGGCAATGGACGTAAGCAGGTTTGGGGGACAAATGTTGGGAATTATAGCTATAAGGGTGACTTTTTGAACGTATGGCCTATCCCGACCTCAGAAATACAGATGAACGTAAACCTGGTGCAGAACCCAGGTTGGATCGATTAGTTTTATGGATATAAAATGAACCTAAACATGATTTTTTTTAGATATAGCCTATACTTTATTTATTTTTTGAGCCTTTTTCATCCTTTTTTTCTACGTGCGGATACAAGCGATATGGTAAAAAAAAGGATTTGATTTGGCTCAGCGACAGTACGCTTTGTTGTATAAAGATCATAGCGATCTGCGTAAGTATCCACGATCGGCAGATCCCAAGGGGAAAACAACTTTTACTGATATCCGGGACTGGACGGGTGGTTTTTGGCCAGGCTGCCTTTGGTATGTCTTTGAGTATACCGGCGAGGATCAGTGGCGGGACGCTGCACTAAAATGGACGAATTCATTGTGCCAAAATCAATATAATACACAGCACCATGATATTGGTTTCGTGATGAACTGCAGTTATGGAAATGCCTATCGGTTAACTGGTGATACTACATTCAAATCAATTTTAATCCAGAGCGCCAAATCGCTATTGACACGTTTCAATCCGAAGGTTGGTGCAATTAAGTCTTGGGATACCTTTTCCTCTTGGGATGGTAAACATACGTATGAATTCCCTGTCATTATCGACAACATGATGAATTTGGAACTTCTTTTTTTAGCTTCCAAATTATCTGGGGATTCTGTTTATCGTAATGCCGCTATTCGACATGCAGAAACGACGCTGAAAAATCAATATCGCGCAGATTACAGTTCTTATCATGTGGTTACCTATGACCCCAATACCGGTGCTGTATTGAGCCGGGAAACGGCACAGGGGTTTTCGGACAATTCAGCTTGGGCTAGAGGGCAAGCCTGGGGATTGTATGGGTTTGTCGTGATGTACCGTGAAACGAAGGACCCTAAGTTTTTACAGGCTGCACTAAAAATGGCAGAGTTCTATATAAAGCATCCGCGCCTGCCTCAAGATAAGGTGCCACAATGGGACTTCGATGTAAATCAAGCTGGATTTGTCCCAAACTGGAATTATCGCAAAGCAGATTTTGAGACTATTCCACGGGATGCGTCGGCAGCAGCGGTTACTGCTTCGGCATTGCTGGAACTGGTTGACTACATGGGAACTGGACAACAGCAGGAATATTTGGATGTTGCCGAAACGATCTTGCGTTCATTGGGGTCACCGCAGTACTCCAGTGAGGTCGGAGCAAATGGTTTGTTTGTGCTGAAGCATAGTGTGGGCAGTATTCCGCATAAAGGGGAGATTGACGTCCCGCTAGTGTACGCAGATTATTATTATCTAGAAGCATTAATGCGCTGGAATAAGCGAAACTATCAGCGTGCGCAATTGATGAACGAATGGCAGGAGATGAATAGACAGAAGGCAAAAGCATTAAAAGATTTTCAGCGGCAGAAATTTGGTCTATTTATCCATTGGGGACTGTATGCTATTCCAGCTGGGATGTGGAATGGGCAAAAAATGGAAGATTTGGGTAGTCCGAGTGTTGCTGAATGGATTCAACTGGTTGCAAAAATTCCTCGGTCTACTTATGCAAAATTGGCGGATCAATTCTCCCCGCAATCTTTTGATGCCGATAAAATTGTTAAAATGGCCAAGGGTGCAGGGATGAAGTATCTTGTTGTGACGAGTAAACATCACGACGGATTTGCCCTATATGGTTCAACGGTTAGTTCATTCAATAGCAAACAGGCTACGCCCTTTAAACGCGACATCATTCAGGAACTTTATGATGCTTGTCTTCGGCATAAACTCGATTTTGGTATCTATTATTCACAGAATATCGACTGGCGGGATGGTAGCGACGGGCAATATGCGGTAACAAAGGCACAGCATGATCTTGTTCATGCCAAAACCGATGCTTTCGGTGTCAATCTTTGGGATCCCAGCGAAAATTCTTTCGCTTCGTATCTCAACGAAAAAGCAATTCCTCAGGTAAAGGAAATTTTGACGCGGTTTAAACAGTTGAAATATATCTGGTTTGATATGCCGGGATTGATGACTGCAGAACAGAGCTTTCGGTTCTATAAAACTGTGTATGATTGTAATCCACGTGTTATTGTCTCCGAGCGAATTGGCAATGGTATGGGCGATTATGCCATTCCTGGGGATAATCGGATTCCTGACTCTTCTGAGCGTTTTACCAGACCTTGGGAAGCCATTGGAACATTCAACCATTCCTGGGGCTATAAATCTTATGACCACGATTGGAAAAATGTGGATGAATTAAGGTATTGGCTCCTTGAAATTGTCAGTAAAGGAGGAAATTATATGCTTAATATTGGTCCAGATGCACAAGGAAATGTAGCCACACCGGTAAAGAAAAATCTTGCTATCTTAGGGAAATGGTTGCGGCGCAATGCCGAAGCGGTTTATGGGACATCGCCTTGGACCATTTCGCATGAGGGACCAACAACAGTTCGGATAACAGATACCGAGCAACGGGAAAGGGAAGGATTTAAAGTATCTTTTACAGCCTTGGATTTTTGGTTTACACAGAAGAATGATTTTGTATATGCGATGGCTCTTGTAGTACCCAAAGATGGAATCGTCAACGTACAGTCCCTGAACCAAAATATGGCTAAAGTGAAATCAGTGGAAATTCTAGGGTTTGGTCGGATCGATTTCCAGCAGGATAACCATGGATTGCAATTGAAATTACCCAAGAAGATACAAAACAGCAGCTTGGGCTATGCGCTAAAAATAAAACTAAGCTAATCCCGCTATTAGCTTTATCAATTATAACGATGTTGAATCTATTATTAAAAACAAAAAAAATACGCTTTTTGCCATTATTGCTCTGCTTTAGTATATGGTATGTGCAAGCGGTTGGACAAAAAAAAACGGATAATTTTCGCTGGGACGATGGACAAAAAGTACTTTTTTTAGGCAATAGCATTACTTACGCGGGGCAATATGTCGCTATGACAGAAAGTCTATTCCTGAGCAGTCACCCGAAAAGGAAACCTCAGTTTATTAATTCGGGCTTACCAAGTGAGACCGTTTCTGGACTCAGTGAACCGAATCATGCCGATGGAAAATTTCCACGCCCCTGTCTATTTGATCGACTGGACAATGTGCTTGATAAAATAAAACCTGAGGTTGTTTTTGTTTGTTACGGTATGAATGACGGCATTTATCTCCCTTTTGATGTTATCCGTTTTGAAGCCTATAAAAATGGAATTATCCGTTTGCACAAACGTTTGGTCGATCAGGGCGTCAAACGCATCCTATGGATGACACCTCCAGTGCATGATGATCCGCAGCTTCGGCTCAATGGCTACAATAAAGTATTGGATCGTTATGCCGAATGGCTTATCGGCTATGCCAAGATGCAGTCCTGGGAAATCATAGACCTGCATTTTCCCATGCGTCGTTACTTGGAAGCTAAGATCGAGAAAGACGCTCAGTTTAAACTGGCCGCAGATGGGGTGCACCCCGGAGAGTTGGGGCATTGGCTAATGGCTAAGGAAATAGTACAGCACCTGATGCCTGATTTCCCGATTGAAAGCGCATGGGATGACAATTTGCGCAGTCAACCAAAACTTCGCCAGTTATATACGCTTGTTTTGAAAAGGCAGACGATGATGAAAGACGCATGGCTCACCTATACAGGTCATAAACGACCTGGACTATCCAAGGGAATTCCAGTAGAAGATGCAAGCAAAGCATATGCTGTTATTCAGGATGAAATTAAAGCGTTGGGTTTCTGATCGGCGATAGCTTGCAATCCGAATAAATGAACTTTTATGTATAAATCTATATCATGATGAAAATCAATTTTTTTAAATGGAAATGTGCAGCAGCTGTGGGAATGTTGCTGTGTATGACCGATGTTGCTATTTCACAGACCAAATCGCCACCGTATGAAGGTGTTGCAGGTTGGCAGGAGACGCAAGATAAACGTATGGAATGGTTTAAAGAGGCCCGTTTTGGGTTATTTATCCATTGGGGATTGTACAGTGCTGCAGGTGGTTCTTTTGAAGGGAAACAATATCCACAACATTATGCCGAATGGATACAAACCTGGGGGAAAATTCCCAGTAAGCAGTATGCCGAAGTACTGAAACCAAAATTTACTTTAGGTTCTTTTGACCCAAAGTCCTGGGCACGCCTTGCGAAAAAAACGGGAATGAAGTATATGGTACTGACCTCCCGACACCACGAAGGCTTTAGCCTGTTCAATAGCCAGCAACCTTATGCTTTGAAAAATGATGTTACGGGTACGGCAAATTTATCGCCGAAAGGAAGAGATCTTTACCGCGAAATTATGGATGCTTTCCGTCAGGAGGGAATGAAAGTAGGAGCTTATTATTCGCTCTTGGATTGGCAGCATCCCGATTCTTATGAAGCTTTTCAGCTGAACCCGAATGTGAATAAGCATCAGCCAGATCATGAACGTTACAAAGCCTATCTCTATGGGCAAATCAAGGAACTTGCACAAAACTATGGGCGGCTGGACGTGCTGTGGCCCGATTTCAGCAGTAAACAGCATGAGGGGGAAGCCTGGGGGACAAAGCATATTTTGACAGACCTGATCAAATGGCAGCCTAATATTATTATCAATAATCGATTTTGGAACGGACTCGAAAATAAGAACGGTGATATCGGAACTCCCGAAAAATATATTCCACCAACAGGTTTGCCGGGTATGTACTGGGAGGTAAGCCATACCATGAATGAAAGTTATGGGTATAGCGCCCATGACCAAAATTGGAAAAGCTTTCCCAAGATCATGCAATTATTTGTGGAAACGGTGAGTAAAGGGGGAAATTTCCTGTTAAATGTCGGACCCGATGGTGACGGAGCCATTCCTGAACCTGCGGTGCGGATTATGGAGCAAATCGGGGAATGGATGAAGGTCAATGGCGAATCTATTTACGGTACCACCGCGAGTCCTTTCCAAGCCTTGGATTGGGGGTATTGTACCCAAAAAAATGGGAAGCTGTATCTGCATGTTTTTGATCGTCCGGCCGATGGAAAAATAAATCTGCCCATCAAAAATAAAGTGACGGCTGTCTACGCCCTAGCTTCACCTAAAATGAACTTAAAATCCACTTTAGAAAACGGAAGACCAGCAATTCCTGTCGATATCTTCGACAATAAGAAAGGACCGAAGGTTATTGTGGTCGAAATCCAGGGAAAGCCAATTGTTGAGGAAAGCCTGACCCAAACACAGGCAGATGGACGTATCGTGATGAACGCAAATAATGCAAAATTACAGGAAGGAAAGGGATTAAAAATTATTGGTGCACATACCCATGATCCAAACCGCCCGAACGCCATTGGTCAATGGAAAGACCTTGCGGATAAAGTTTTTTGGGATATCAAAATTCAAAAACCAGGGAAGTATCGTGTGCTCGTCAATTATCTGGCGAATAGCAAGCAGCACGGAAAAATTGTACTCTCGATACTCGGGCAGCAGATCCAGTGGACATTCGTAGCTGAAAAAGAAGCTAAATTTAAGGAAGTGGCTATGGGGATCATTGAGGTATCCCAGCAAGTAATTGGTGAGCCCAGTACCAAGGTGATTTTGCAGGCTACAGCCATCGAAGGCGATACTTTGCCCGAGATTGCTTCGATTACTTTGGTTCCTATACAAGAATAAACTATCTTTAAGAAAACCTGAACAAATCATCCATACATAAACCATTTTGCCGCCAAGAAACGGATAAATACGTATAAGGCAAGCAGAAAAATAAACTATCCATAAAGAATGAAAAGAAGAGAATTTATAGCCAAGGGAATTGTATCCTCTTTGGCTTTTACAATTGTCCCGCGCGTTGTGTTGGGAGGCAATGGATTTCTTGCGCCAAGTGATCGTATCAATCTTGGATTTATTGGTGTCGGAAAACAATCCTATACCTTGATGAATGGCCTCAATCGCTGCAAGGAAATTGCAAGTCTGGCTGCCTGTGATGTAGACCGTAATAAGTTGGCAGCATTTATTGCTGCGACAACGAAAAAACAAACGGAATTGTCAAAAGCACAGACCGACATCAAGGCCTATCATCATTATCGGGAACTATTGGATCGGAAAGATATTGATGCTGTTGTCATTGCTACACCCGATCATTGGCATGCGCAGATTGCAGTTGATGCGGCTAAAGCTGGTAAAGATATTTATTGTGAGAAACCCCTTGCATTGACCATTGCCGAAGGTCGTGCAATGGTCGATGCAACCCGAAAATATAAACGTGTATTTCAGACGGGCAGCATGCAGCGTTCTTCCTATAATTTTAGACAGGCAGCAGAACTGGTTCTCAATGGCTATATCGGCAAAATCGAGGAAATCAATGTTTCTGTGGGCGAACCGGTCAAACAATGTGACCTTCCCTCCATGCCAGCCCCCGATTATCTCGATTGGGATATGTGGGTAGGACCTTCACCATATCGGGGTTATAATCCGATATTAAGCCCACCTTTAGAGGACGATAAATGGGCTTGGTGGCGTGGTTACCGCGATTTTGGTGGCGGTTACATCACCGATTGGGGTGCACATATGTTTGACATCGTGCAATGGGCCTTGGGTATGGATGAATCGGGCCCTGTTCAGTTTAATCCACCCAAGGAGGCCAACAGCAATAGCGGGCTCTCGTTTAGCTATGCCAATGGCGTTCGCGTAAACCATGTGCAGTGGGGAGTACATAATGCGATCCAATTTATCGGTGAAAAAGGTAAGATTGAAGTAAGCCGGGAATTTATCCGATCGAACCCGGAAAATTTGGCAAATCTTAAACTGACTGCTTCTGATCGTCGTTTGTATTATAGTGATAATCACTATCAGGACTGGGTTGATGCGATCAAAAAAAGAAGTAAGCCTATCTGTGATGTTGAAATAGGTCACCGGACGAGCTCAGTGTGCAATGCCATCAATATTGCGTATGAACTTCAAAAGGATTTAAAATGGAATCCACAAAAAGAACAGTTCGACAATGACTATGCTAATCTCATGCGCAGTCGCCCTTATCGCGGGGAATGGGATTTTAGAAAGTTCTAGTCTTTAATATAAGTTTTCGATACAGACCTGACAAGAATTTTTTGTCAGGTCTGTATGTTTATTGATCAATATATCTACAACAATTTAATCCCGAAAGACCCTGTTTTTGGCAGTAACAGGGTGTGGAAATCGAATCGCCTACTTGATAAGTTTGAGCTCCTATTTTCTTATAGTCAACTTCGTTATTTACTCGTTTTATAAACGGAATTTACTCGGAGCTTAGTCGGTATTTATTCGTTCACAACCGAAGAAGCACCGAAGAAGCACCGAGCAAGTACCGAAGAAGCACCGAATAAGTATCGAATAAAGTTATAACTAAACCCGAAAAAGGTATCAAGTAAAACTAATTTTTTGACAGGCCGAAATTGGCATTCGAAGTTGCTACGAATCAGTCCTATTTAATCGAAATTGCTCCTGTTGTGACAAGTGATTTCAAGAACTTACCGGCAGGTAGGTATTTCTTCAATTAGGATGAAGAAGCTGCTTTTGAAATATTCAAATTGACGATTAAAGGGAAAGACGATATATTGGGCTTGATTTCATTTGAAAGAATCCCAAAGGAGATGCGGATCCATGTGAGGTTATTAACCGCATCAATAGAAAATGTAGGGGCAGCTAAAATTGCAGATTGAGGAGTACTTGAACTCCGGTGAAAGTGATATGGAACATCAGTTTACGTCATTTTTAAATGTCTATATAGATCAACGAAACAATGGCACATCAAGATGAGTGGCGAGAAGAACTTGAAAAGAAAATTTGCTATTCTGGACAGATAATTGCTTTATTTGTATCCAACAATTATTACATTCGAACAGCAAAGGGAATCTTGATATGTCGCAATTAACAATAGTAGATCTGGCCAAAAAACTCGGCTTGTCAAAATCGACCGTTTCCCGTGCATTTCGGGATAACGTGGACATTAATCCAGCGACAAAAGCTCGGATTTTGGCTATGGCCGAAGAAATCGGTTTTTCGCCAAATGTTTATGCGAGTAGTCTAAAGGCAAATAAAAGTCTGACGATTGCGATTATTATTCCCGAATTTGGTAATAAATTTTTCTCGCAAGCCATCAAAGGAATTGAGGCTGTGGCGCGCTCCAAGGGTTATCATACCTTGATTTATGTGACGGATCATCAGGTGCAAAATGAAGCCTCAATCGTACGTTCACTAGCCAATGGACGGGTGGATGGCGTTATCATTTCGGCTTCGGGTGAGGGTAAAGACCATTCGCATTTACAACTTTTGGCAGAGCGCGGCATTCCGGTCATGTTTTTTGACCGTGCATACGACGATTGGAAGGGGGGGTATATTACGGGTAATGACTTTGATTCAGCTTACCTGGCAACCAAACACCTGATCGATAATGCCTGTAAACGGATCGCTTACCTTGCGATTAATCCGAATGTCTCTATTGGTAAGGTGCGTAAGGATGGCTACGAAAAGGCGCTGCAGGAAGTGGGGATTCCGATCAGACCAGCGCTTATTTTGGATACGGTCAATGATGCTGATCAGAATATGAAAGATATCGCCGACTTGATCGAACAGGAGAAACCCGATGCCATATTTGCCTCGGTAGAACGTCTTGCTATTTCGAGTATACGGGTGGCCAAACAGCTCGAAATTCGTATTCCTGAAGATCTTAAAATCATTTGCTTTTCTTGTTTGGATATCGCCGATCTAATTGACCCGGCACTGAGCGTAGTGAAACAACCAGCCTATGAAATGGGGCAATTAGTAACAAAATACCTATTGGATAAGATGGAAGATCCCGAAAATACTAAGTTTGCTAATTCGGTTTACCTTGATTCCCAGCTTATTTTTCAAAAATCTAGCCTGAAATAAGAAAAAAAATATTTGTTTTTTGTAATCCCATTATTTAGCTTTGATTACTTTCGGGAACATTCCCGAAAATATTTAAATAATCAATTTGTATAAAATATTGGATAGGGAAATCCAGCAAATCGCCACAAGCGATTTCTTTTTACCTTGATTTCGGGAACGTTCCCAATTTCAGATTCCAAGTAAAGCTAATTATCGATGGGGAAGCATATCTCTCGTTTAATAGGGTATCTCTGGGTGATTGTCCTATTATCATCATGTGCAAATAAGAAAGATATCGTGGATGTCGAGCAACCTCCTGTTATTGAACAGCAAGGATCTGGTTTGCTCAATCTTTCCGCCCCATTTATCTATTGGGATCAGGAAATTACGTTTCAATTTGATCTTTCGAAAGGAAATGCGGCTTTAAAAGGTAGTACTACCGACCTGTACCTACACGCCGGATTGATTCCTGTCAATGGGGGCAGCTGGCAACATGTAGCAACAGATTGGTCAAAGAATGACAATGCTTATAAACTTAAATTTGTTTCTGCTGGTTTATATTCATTCACATTTACCCCCTCCAAATTTTTTAACCTGACTAATGGCGGAGAGTTTGGTCAGATGGCACTTTTAGTCCGCAATGGTGATGGGTCGCTGGTCCAACGAAACAAAAATAATTCAGATCTATTTCTTCCTCTTGTAACGAGCAATACACAGGCCATTCGTTTTGTTTCGCCTACGCTCCAACCCACAGATCCAATTATCCTGGAGCAGATGTACACCGTTGGGGATAATCTGAAGCTAAAAGTACAGGCAACGCAGTCCGGAAAAATCAGTATCTGGGATAATGGTTTATTGCTTGCTGAATCTTCTGCTGGACTGTCATTAGAAAAATCGCTCAGCCTACAGAGCAATGGCCTGCACGAGCTTGAAGCACGTCTTGAGGCCGAGGGCAAAATATATTTCAGTAAAGCACAGTTATTTGTGCAATCAAAACCTACCATCGCTGCACTCCCGATCGGCATCAATCCAAACGGAACAACGATAAACAGGGAAAAAGGGGAGGTCAGTTTTGCGCTCACAGCGCCATTAAAAACGAGTGTGTATGTCTTGGGCGATTTTAATAACTATAAAGCGTTACCAGCCCATGCGATGAGCCAGACACCAGATGGCAAAACCTGGTGGGTTACCGTATCGAATCTGGATTTCTCTAAAAAACAGACTTATCAGTTTTTGGTGGACGGTCAGCTGAATATCGCCGACCCCTATGCTGAGCTGATTCTTGATCCGCAAAACGACGCGGCACTCGGACTGACCGCGGCGGCTGTACCCACTTATCCCGCTGCTGCGCAGGGAGTAGTTGGTGTATTGGATCTTCCAGCCAAGTCTTACTCATGGAAAACCACGCTATTTAATAAGCCAGCTCAAGGTGATTTAGTTATTTACGAACTCTTGGTCCGTGATTTTATCAAACAACATCAATATACCACATTGAAAGACTCTTTGCCTTATTTAAAACGGCTGGGTGTAAATGCGGTCGAGCTTATGCCTGTACAGGAATCGGAGGGGAATTCGACCTGGGGTTATAATCCTTCTTTCCACCGCGCTTTGGATAAATATTATGGTTTGAAAAATGACTTGAAAGCCTACGTAGACGCTTGTCATGAAAATGGTATTGCCGTGATTTTGGATGTTGTTTTTAATCATGCTTTTGGTCAATCCCCGCTAGTACAGCTTTATTTTGAGCAGGGCAACGTAGCTGGCAATAGCCCTTGGTTCAATACGGTTGCCACGCATCCGTTCAATGTTGGCTTCGACTTTAACCATGAAAGTAGCTATACACAGACTTTTGTTAAGGATGTTTTGACCTATTGGATGCAGGAGTACAAGATTGATGGGTTCCGATTTGACTTGTCTAAAGGGTTTACACAGAAAAATTCGGGTACCTCAGAAAGTGATTTAAGTGCATGGAATGCTTACGATGCGTCACGTGTGGCTATCTTGAAGCAATACCAGCAGCATATTCGCAGCATCGATCCCTCGTGTTATATTATTCTCGAACATCTTGGCGGAGATCAGGAAGAGGCCGAACTTGCGCAATCGGGGATGTTGCTATGGAACAACATGAATGCGGTCTTCAATGAGGCGGCAATGGGCTGGAATGCCAACAACGGCTCGGATTTAGGCAGATTATTCCCTTCGGGCCACGGTATGACACAACCTTCGTTTGTGTCTTATATGGAAAGTCATGACGAACAGCGGTTGCTGTTCAAATGCCTGAATTACGGCAATTCGTCAGGTAGCTATAACATCAAGAACCTCATCACGGCATTAAAACGTATGGAACAGGCCGCCGTGTTTTTATTGGCTTCGCCCGGACCTAAGATGATCTGGCAGTTTGGCGAATACGGCTATGATGTGTCTATCGATGAAAATGGGCGCACAGGCGAAAAACCATTGTTGTGGAGCTATCTACAACAAGATGATCGCAAAAAGCTCTTTGAGACCTACGCCAAACTCACGCGTTTCAAAACCAAAAATAGCATTTTCCAAAACGGGACGATTATGACATCGGCTATGAAAGATGCCGTTAAATATTTTGTTCTCGAAAAGGAGGGACAACAAGTAGGGGTACTTGGCAATTTTGGTGTAGAAAGTGTGGACTTTGCCTTGCCAGCAGCGTTGCAGGGGCAGTGGGTCGATAATTTTACGGGAAAAGAGCTCAATTGGTCTGGCCAGTCAAAATTGAGTCTCCTACCCGGGCAGTACCAATTGATAAGCAAAACAAAACTAAATAAATAAACAGTTATTTTATGAACAAACAGCTATCACGTCCATTTTGGGCTCTGAGCATGCTACTCGGTGTAAGTGCTTCGGCATTTGCGCAACAGGCAACGCTAAAAGGGCGAGTAATGGACCAGAAGGGGAGTTCCTTGGTCGGTGCTACACTGCGCTTCGAGGATATTCAAAAATCACTGTCTACCAATGCGAATGGGGATTTTAGCTTGGATAGACTACAAACAGGGAAATTACGTCTGAAAGTAAGTATGGTCGGATACGCGACCCTGGATACCTTGATCCAGGTCAACGATGGACATCAGCCGTTAAACCTTTACCTTAAATCCAATACCAGTGCACTGGAAGAGGTTGTGGTGATTGGTTATGGTACACAAAAGAAAAGTGATCTGACGGGTTCAATCAGCACAGTATCTGCAAAAGATTTTCAAAAAGGACAGATCTCCTCGCCGGAGCAACTCATTATGGGGAAAGTTCCAGGCGTACAGATTACAACAAGTGGTGGGCAGCCGGGTGCAGGAAGCACCATCCGTATCCGTACCGGAGCTTCATTGAACGCCAGTAACGATCCGTTAATTGTCGTAGATGGAATTCCATTGGCAGGTGGTTCTGTATCTGGGGTAGCTAACCCATTAAGTTTGATTAACCCAAATGATATCGAGACATTTACAATCTTGAAAGATGCCAATGCAACAGCCATCTATGGTTCGCGGGCGTCGAATGGGGTTATTTTGATCACGACAAAAAAAGGCAGTCGCTCAGGAACACAGATCAACTTCTCTACACAGAATTCATTGGCTACCGTAGCCAATAAAGTAAAGTTGCTCAACGCCGATCAAATCCGCGATTATGTCAATACAAATGGTAGTGATGCCATGAAAAAGTTGTTGGGAACAGCAAATACCGACTGGCAGGATGTGATTTATGGCAATGCATTTACAACGGATAATAACGTTAACATTGCTTCCAAAGCGGGCAATATGCCTTACCGTATATCTGCGGGCTATATGAACCAGGATGGGGTATTGAAAAATGATAACTTAAAACGAACTACTGCTGCATTGGCATTAACGCCAAAATTTCTGGATAACCATCTTTCATTGGATGTAAATGTCCGTGGTACCTGGTCAAAATCGAAATTTGCGACGCAAGACGCAATCGGAGCTGCCATTCAGTTCGACCCGACCCAACCTGTCTATGTGGATGATAAAAATAGTTTTGGCGGATATTATGAATGGATTCAAGGGGAGAAACCTAATCCCAATGCACCACGAAATCCTTTAGCCTTATTGGATTTACGCAAAGATAATGGCGATGTGTTTAGAAGTATCGGCAATGCAAAGGTGGATTATAGTTTTCATTTCCTGCCGGAGCTGCATGCCAACTTAAACGTGGGATACGATCTGGCGCGTTCGAAAGGGAACACATTTACACCAGCGATAGCTGCACGTAATTTTAATGAAGGGGGTGAAAGAACCCAATATAAAACCGATATCAACAATAAAACGCTGGAGTTTTATTTAAAGTATGATAAGGAATTACCTACAATCAAAAGTACGATAGACGCGACGTTGGGCTATGGCTACTATAAAAATAGCAGTAAGGTTTATAATTTTAACCGTACAAATGCGGAAGGTGATAAGATCCTAAATGAGCCAACGCGACCTTTTGATAAACCCGAAAACCTGTTGATCTCTTATTATGGGCGTCTGATTTATACCTATGACAACCGGTATGTTCTGTCGGGAACCTTGCGGTCGGATGGTTCTTCCCGTTTTAGTCCTGATAACCGTTGGGGATATTTTCCTTCTGTCGGATTCACCTGGCGCGCCAAAAATGAAGGCTTTTTAAAAGATATAGCTGCAGTGTCCGAACTGAAGCTCCGTTTAAGTTATGGAAAAACCGGGCAGCAAGATGGCATCGCCAACTACTCTTATTTGCCTAATTATACCATCAGCGGCAACGAGTCGATGTATCGCTTTGGTGATGAATACTACTATTTAAATTCACCTGTGGCCTACGATAAAGACATTCGTTGGGAAAATACAACAACCTATAATGCCGGAGTTGATTTTGGCTTTAGCAACAATCGGGTCTATGGTAGCGTGGATTATTACTCGAAAAAGACCAAAGACCTGCTCAGCACGATTCCCGTTCCTGTAGGCTCTAACTTTAGCAATTTCCTGTTGACCAACGTGGGTAACATGGAAAACCAGGGGCTGGAGTTTAATGTACACTTCGTCCCGCTAAAAACGGATAATTCGACCTTGGACATCGGTTTTAACCTAACTTATAATAAGAGTAAAGTAACCAATCTGACACAGAGTGATGATCCAAACTTTATTGTAGAGACCGGTGGTATCCGTGGTGGTACAGGCGGAAATATCCAGGCGCATAAGGTTAATTTCATGCCAAACAGTTTCAATGTTTTCCAACAGGTATATGATGAACAGGGGCATCCTGTCGAAGGTGTCTATGTTGACCGTAATGGAGATGGCGTTATCAGCGATAACGATCGCTATCTGTATAAATCACCGTTACCGAAATATCTTTTGGGTTTTACGGCGGCATACAGCTATAAAAAATGGTCGGCAACAACGGTATTGCGCGCAAATCTGGATAATTATGTCTACGACAATGTTTCCTCTAATTTGGGAAGCGGGGCAAATATCAACGATCAGGCCGTTTTGGTGATCAATAATGCACCTGTGGATTTCTTTAATACCAATTTTCTGCTCAAACAGCTAAGAAGTGATTACTACATCAAGAACGCTTCGTTTTTGAAAATGGATAATGTCAACCTGAGTTATAACCTTGGAAAATTTATCCGGAATAGTAACGCTTCAATGTCGATTTCTGCAACTGTACAAAATGTATTTACGATCACCAATTATAAAGGTGTTGACCCCGAGATATCGAACGGTATAGACGATCGCTTTTATCCGAGGCCAAGGACTTATGTATTGGGTGTAAATGTGAGTTTTTAAACGATATAACAATGAAAAAATTAAATAAATATATAGGTGTATGCTTGCTGGCTATAGCACTGAGCAGCTGCCATAAGGATTTGGATCTAAAACCGACCAACGACGTAACTGCAGATGTAGCCTACAGTGATTTTAAAGGCTATACCTCGTCTTTCGCAAGATTATATGGATCATTGACCTTAACCAGTACATCGGGGCCGAATAATTCTGATCTGGGAGGATTGGATGCCGGTACATCGGATTTTTTACGCCTCTTTTGGAACGCACAGGAACTTACGACCGATGAGGCCGCCTGTGCCTGGCTCAATGATTCGGGGATTAGCGGACTGGATTACCTCGATTTTGACGATAGCAATCCCATGCTCCGTGGTCTTTATACCCGCTGTGTCTATAGTGCCACACTTGTCAATGAATTTTTAAGAGAAAGTACAGATGCTAAATTGGCCGAACGCGGTATTTCAGATACCGATAAAAAAGAAATCGCTTATTATCGTGCCGAAGCAAGATTCTTACGTGCTTATAATTATTGGGTGCTGCTTGATTTGTTTGGAAATCCACCATTTGTAACCGAAGAAACTCCTGTCGGAAAAGTGTCGCCGCCCCAGATCAAACGACCTGAACTTTTTGCGTATGTAGAGAAAGAGCTGTTGGAAGTTGCAGGCCAGCTAAAAGGTGCCAAACAGAATGTATATGGTCGTGTCGATCAAGTTGCGGCATGGGGGCTGTTGGCTCGTTTATACCTCAATGCGGAAGTTTACCTGGGTGCTGGAAATAAGAAATATACCGAAGCGATTACATATGCAGAAAAAGTACTGAACTCGGGCTATAGTTTGGGGACAAATTATCGGGAGCTCTTTTACGCGGATAATGATGTGAACAACCCTGAATTTATTTTCTATCTGCCTTATGATGGTACCAAAACACAGAGCAAGGGTGGTACAACTTATCTGATCAATGCAGCTATTGACGCAACCATGGATCCCACTTCTTTCGGTGTACCCGGCGGCGGTTGGGCCGGAAATCGGACACGTGACAATATCGCAACGATTTTCGGAGACTACAGCGGAGCAACGGACAAGAGGGCAATGTTTCACTTAAATACAAGCGTTAAAATTGAAGATATCGCTGTCTATAAGCAAGGGCTGGCGGTTACCAAATTCCGCAATGTGAACAAGGACGGAAAAACTGCTCCTCCGGCAGCTGAAGGTTTCGTTGCTTCGGTGGATTTCCCGTTGATCCGTCTGGCAGAGATGAACTTGATCTATGCTGAGGCTACATTGCGTGGCGGCTCTGGCGGCAGCTTGGCCAAGGCGCTGGACTATGTCAATAAACTGCGTGTACGTGCCTATGGAAACAACAGTGGGAACTTAACGAATCTTTCTTTGGATGATATTCTCAATGAGCGTGTGAAAGAATTATACTGGGAAGGATTTAGACGTTCGGATTTAATCCGCTATGGCAAATTTACGGGTGATAATTACCTCTGGCCTTTTAAAGGTGGTGTACTTGCAGGTCAGGCCGTTGCGGGGTATAGGACGCTGTTCCCACTTCCTGCTTCGGATATTATTGCGAACTCCAATCTTGTACAGAATCCGGGCTATAATTAATCAGCATCGGACAGGAAGAACGGCGAGTCTCTTCCGGTCAATGTAGCCTTACCTGTAATAAGACAATTGTTGACAGATGAAACCGGGCAATATCTATTGTTCGACGCATTGGCGAATGGTCAGTTACCCGGGCTTTCATCAGCTATTGAAAACAAAAATTAAACAGATGAAAATTAGACACTATATCGGAATCATGCTGCTATTTATCGTGGCGTTCCAAAGTTGTAAAAAAGACGAGACGCGCGCTATATTGGCTAGCGGGGAGAGCATAAAGCCGGCAACTTTAAGCCTCGATAAAACGAATGTAACCTTGTCAAAAGATAACGCAAAGGATACGGTACTGCACCTTAATATGATTCAGCCTGACTTTGGTTTTCAGGCCGCAGTAACCAACGTCCTGCAGTTTGGACTTAAAGGAGACAATTTTAAAACAGTAAAAGAAGTTGTCATTCCCAACGGCCGGACACGCCTTGGATTTACAGGTTATGAATTGAACGGCTATTTACTTTCTCTTGGTGTGCCGACGGGAACGGCTTCGGACTTTGATGTACGCCTCAAGTCGAGTATCAATACTAAAATTACGGTGGTGTTTTCTGCGTTAGCTAGTCTTAAAGCAATCCCTTTTGCTTCGACCAGCTATTTGTACGTTCCGGGAGCTTATCAGGGATGGGATCCGGCTACTGCTGAATCAATAGTCTCCCCAACAAGCAACGGCATCTATACGGGCATTATCTCCTTTCCGGAAGCGAATTCGGAATTTAAGATAACGACAGAGCGCAATTGGGCAAATTCCTATGGACAGACTGCAGATGGTAAACTAGCTTTTAATGGCGGTGGAAATATAAAAGCTCCACGTGCAGGAAATCTGGAAATAGAAGTCAATACGACGGCAAATACCATTTCATTTAAAGATCACAATTGGGGCATTATTGGTAGCGCCACGCCAAAGGGCTGGGATGCCGATACGGATATGAAATTCGACAATGCCAATCAGGTATGGAAGCTCACAGTGAGCTTAACTGCAGGCGAGATCAAATTCCGTAAAAACCACGATTGGGGAACAAATTTCGGCGGAGCTAACGGCAGTCTGATTGCCGGCGGGGCCAATATCGCGGTTGCGAATGCCGGTACGTATGATATCGTCGTGGATTTCAATGCAAATACATATACGTTGACAAAGAAATAAAAAACGATGTTTAAACTAAATAAAAAGATTACCACAGTATTCGTGGCACTAATGGTGTTTGGATGGAGCCCCCTAATGGGGCAATCCATCCAACGTGTAGAACCCCTAAACTGGTGGGTAGGAATGGAAAATCCGACTTTGCAGCTTGTCGTCTATGGACCTCAGATAGGGAAAAGCGAGGTACAGGTGGAGGATAAGGGGATAGAACTTGTCAAAGTCAATCGCGTAGAAAATCCCAACTACCTCTTTTTGGATGTCAAGGTGGCTGCTTCGGCCAAACCAGGATGGTCAACTTTTACGTTTAGTCAGGGAAAGAAAAAACTAACCTATCGTTATGAGTTGAAGCAAAGGGATCAAAAAGTAAAAGCACAGGGTGTGAACAATGCCGATTTGATCTACCTGATTATGCCCGATCGTTTTGCCAATGGAAATAGAGAAAATGATCAGGTGAAAGGCATGTTGGATATGAGTTTAAACCGAGACTCGATGTATCTGCGTCATGGCGGTGATCTGGAAGGCATTATCGGAAAGCTGGATTACCTACAAGATCTTGGGGTGACATCCTTGTGGCTGACTCCTGTGTTGACCAATGACATGCCCCAGGCTTCATATCATGGTTATGCCAACACCGAAACCTATCATATTGATCCCCGTTTTGGTAGCAACGATACCTATGTCCAATTGGGTGAACAGCTGCATAAACGTCAGATGAAACTGATTTTTGATGTGGTGCCCAATCATATCGGAAGTTATCATTGGACGGTAAAAGACAAGCCGATGGCCGACTGGCTCAATGAATGGCCTACCTATACGCAGACATCTTACAAAGACCAGGCAGTTTTTGATCCTTATGCCTCGGCAGATGACAAAAAGAAAATGGTCAAAGGCTGGTTTGTTCCCACAATGCCCGATATGAACGAACAAAACCCATACGTTCAAAATTATCTGACCCAAAGCCATATCTGGTGGATAGAGACTGCGGCAATAGATGGATTCCGAATTGATACCTATCCGTACAATGATCTTGATTTTATGGCCAAATGGACAGATCGCATTCTGCAGGAGTATCCAAAATTCACCTTTTTTGGTGAAACATGGGTACATGGTGTGGGGAACCAGGCCTATTTTCTGGGTGGAAAACGAGTTGGTCAGGAGGTCGATTCCAAGCTGATGGGTGTGACGGATTTTCAGCTTAATTATGCCATAGGTGATGCACTCAACCAAAAGACAGAATGGACCGCCGGAGCCAATAAATTGTATTCAACCCTCGCTTCAGACTTTCTGTACCCACATCCCGAGCAAAATGTGCTTTTTTTGGATAACCACGATAAAGATCGTTTTTTCTCCGTTGTCGGTGAAAATGTGCAGAAATATAAATCGGCAATGGCTTGGCTTATGACAACAAGGGGCATCCCACAATTGTACTACGGGGCTGAAATTCTGATGAAGAATTTCTCAAATCCAGATGGTTTATTACGGGAAGACTTTCAGGGTGGTTTCGCGGGTGACAAACTGAACAAGTTTACCGCAGGCGGAAGGACTAAGGCAGAGCAGGATATGTGGACTTTTGTTCAAACGCTAGCCAATTATCGTAAACGACATGCTGTATTACAAACTGGTAAAACGATGCAGTATGTGCCCGAAGATGGTGTGTATGTGTATTTCCGCTACAACGAGCAACAGACGGTTATGGTCGTGATGAATTGCAATGATTCGACGAAAGAGATCAAACTGGATCGTTTTAAGGAAAGAAACAGCAGGGTCAGATCCTATGTTGATATTATCCAAAAACAGGAAACCGCTCCAGCTGACAATACCTTGAAACTGGAAGCTTATGAGACTAAAGTTTTGGAGCTTAAGTTTTAATACAATTTAAAATTCTATAGAATTCATTTTTCAATGATTAATTATACTACTGTAAAAGCCGTAATATTTGATTTGGACGGTGTGTTGGTGGATACGGCAATCTACCATTTTCAAGCTTGGCATAGATTGGCCGAAGACTTGGGCTATTCGTTTTCCATTGTTGACAATGAGCAGCTGAAAGGTGTCAGCCGGATCGAATCCCTGGAGCTTATTTTAAAATGGGCCGGGGTGGAAAAGTCCGAAGCTGAAAAAGCGGATTTACTGGTGCTTAAAAACCAATGGTACCTGGAGTTGATTGAACAGCTGAGTCCTGACCACTTGCTTTCGGGTAGTTTGGAACTTTTGAAAAAACTACAGCAAAAAGGAATTAAGATTGGACTTGGTTCGGCCAGCAAGAATGCAATGGGTATCCTTGAAAAAACCGGAATTATACCCTATTTCGATGCGCTGATCGATGGGAATGTAGTGCAGCTTTCTAAACCCAACCCGGAAGTTTTCCTTAAGGGGGCCGAGGTGCTGGAGATTGCGCCGGCCCACTGCCTGGTGCTGGAAGATGCACAGGCTGGAATCGATGCAGCACGGGCAGCCGGTATGCAGGTAATAGGTATAGGCCTGAAAGAACATCTCAGGGGAGCGGATTTGGTCGTAGCAGATTTAGGGACCTTAGTCGATAAATTTTAAAATTTAGGAGAAATTCAATAGCGGAAAGCATGCTGTAGATGGTATCGGTAAATAGGGCAATCATTTATTTGCCTTCGATTCCGAGCATGCGGTGAAAAAAATAAAAAGATGAAAACATATATCAAACATAACCCTTGGCAAATTATCGAAGATACATTTCGCTCCGAACATAATGAATTTTCGGAAAGTATCTTCGCTATTGGTAATGGTCGGATGGGACAGAGGGCTAATTTTGAAGAACAATTCAGCGGGAAATCTTTGCAAGGGTCGTATTTGGCCGGTATTTATTATCCGGACAAAACACGTGTAGGCTGGTGGAAAAATGGCTATCCGGAATATTTTGCCAAGGTCATCAATTCCATCGATTGGATAGGCCTGGATATTCTGGTCAATGGGCAAGTGTTAGATCTGAATAAAGTTACGGTCAAATCTTTTGAACGCCGACTGGATATGCAGCATGGCGTTTTATACCGCAGTTTTGCCGTGGAAATGCCAGACGGAGCACAGCTTAAGGTAGAAGCAAGCCGGATGTATCATCTGTTTGCTTCCGAAACAGCTTCATTGCAGTACAACATCCAGGCGCTTTCTGGTCCAATTACATTGGAGATCAGGTCGCAGTTAAATGCTGAAGTCGTTAATCGTGATAGTAACTATGACGAGCAATTTTGGGAAAGTACAGCGCAGGGTAGGGATGGTGAAAGTACCTTTGTGGTGGCGCGCACCAAGAAAACGGGGTTTGAAGTCTATGCCATGCTTACAACGAGCGTAACTGGTCCAACAGCGGTCGTGGAAGTGCACGATACCGTCGCAAGTCCGGGCTGTATGACAGAGATCTATCAGACAGATCTTGCTGAATCTCAAATTTGTCGTGTTGAGAAGCGCGTTGCCATTGTCACCTCGCAGAATCACCTGCAAGCTCAGCTAAAAGAAGCTGCTTCGGTTAATCTACACCAATTGAATGGGCTGAGTTATGAGCAGTTAAAGGCTCAACAGGCAGCAGCCTGGCAAGCGATCTGGGCAGAAAGTGATATTGAAATTAGTGGTGATGTCGCAGCACAGCAGGCAATACGCTACAATATTTTCCAGCTTAACCAGACTTATACCGGCGAAGATGAGCGCCTCAATATTGGCCCTAAAGGTTTTACAGGTGAAAAATATGGTGGTGTCACGTATTGGGATACCGAAGCATATTGTATTCCATTTTACCTGGCAACACAGTCACCAAAGATTGCCCGTAATTTGTTGATTTATCGTCATCAGCAATTGGAAAAGGCAATCGAAAATGCGGCTAAACTCGGCTTTAATCGGGGCGCAGCACTCTATCCCATGGTTACGATTAATGGTGAGGAATGCCATAATGAATGGGAGATTACCTTTGAGGAGATTCATCGCAATGGAGCCATAGCATTTGCAATCTATAACTATGTCCGTTATACCGGAGATCAGGATTACATCTGGTCGCACGGATTGGAAGTTTTGGTTGCGATAAGCCGATTCTGGGCACAGCGTGTCAATTGGAGTGCCGAACGCCAGCAATATGTGATGTTGGGCGTGACGGGACCAAACGAGTATGAAAACAACGTGAACAACAATTGGTATACCAATCGGATTGCATCCTGGTGCCTGGAATATACACTGGACTGTTTAAACAAGCTGGCGCAGCTAAGCTCCAACAATGCTGACGCACTGAACACGAAGTTGGCCGTAGCATCGGAAGAACAACAAAAATGGCAGCACATTGTCGATAATATGTATTATCCTTTTGATGCGCAACGGAATGTATATTTGCAGCAAGATGGCTTTTTGGACAAAGAGCTGATTCCTGTGGCAGAACTTGATCCATCGCATCGCCCTATTAACCAGCATTGGAGTTGGGATAGGATTCTGCGTTCCTGTTATATCAAACAGGCCGATGTATTGCAAGGTTTTTACTTCCTTGAGGATCAATTTGACCTGGAGACCCTAGGTCGACATTATGAATTCTATGAGCCTTTTACGGTGCATGAAAGTTCGCTCTCTCCCTGCGTACATGCGATACTGGCCGCTAAATTGAACAAGCCGGAAAAAGCGTATGAATTCTATCTGCGCACCTCACGTTTGGATCTGGACGATTATAATAACGATACCGAAGACGGTTTACATATTACGTCGATGGCGGGTACCTGGATGACAATCGTAGAGGGCTTCGCAGGAATGCGGATTAAGGACGGGCAATTGTATTTAAATCCGATGTTGCCCAAAGAATGGGAAGGCTATAAATTCCGGGTGTTATTTCGTGGAGCGACTTTACTGATTGCAGTAGATGCCGATGGCTATACGATCGAAAATGTCAGTGATACTGCAGTCCATATCCAGACGGTAACCGAAGCTTTCGTGCTGCCTGGGCAAAGCAAAAAACAGGTGCTTCAGCTGAGATAAACCCTAGTTTTCAGCAGTGAAAGAACCTCTTATGCTGCTGAAAATAGGGGTTAAATGGTAATTAAATTGTATTTTGTCTTAAATTTTTATAGCCTATTATGGGAAATAAACCTGAATTAAGCATTAGCCAGGTCATCAATATGAGTTTTGGATTTCTGGGGATACAAATGGGTTTTGCTCTGCAAAATGGCAACGCCTCCCGTATTCTCCAAACATTTGGTGCCGATGTGGAGCATCTTTCACTTTTTTGGCTTGCTGCTCCTATTACGGGGATGATTGTACAGCCAATTATAGGCCATTATAGTGATCGAACCTGGAATAGATTGGGCCGGCGGCGACCTTATATTTTGGTGGGGGCGCTGTTGACTACCCTGACTTTATTTTTAATGCCCAATGCGGCATTATTGACAACATTATTGGCGCCACTTTGGATCGGTGCAGGCTTATTGATGTTTATGGATGCTTCCATCAATGTGACGATGGAGCCCTTTCGGGCGCTGATCGGTGACAATCTGCCGAGCAGTCAGCGGAGTTTGGGCTTCTCGGTACAGACCTTTTTAATCGGGATTGGCGCTGTTCTTGGCTCGCTACTTCCCTTTATGTTGACGAAGTATTTTCATGTAGCAGGGACTTCTGAAGCCGGGCAGGTACCGAGTAATGTTATCTACTCCTTTTATGTAGGCGGTTTTGTCCTGCTTCTAACAGTGTTATGGTCTGTGTTCAAAACAAAAGAGTACTCACCAACAGCGCTTCAGACTTTTTCGGATGCGGTTGCTATTGAACAGGATGCGGCACCAAAGTTTGGTTTGCGTTCTATCTTTAGTGATATCGGTAAGATGCCAGTGATCATGCGCAAATTGGGCTGGGTCCAGTTTTTCTCCTGGTTTGCCCTTTTTATGATGTGGGTGTATACAACTCCTGCTATTGCTGATTCGGTTTTTTACCTGCGGGAAGGAAATCGGCAGGATCTTTATATGGAGGCTGCCAATTGGGTAGGCGTGCTTTTTGGTATTTACAATGGAGTCTCGGCCTTGTATGCCTTGTTTATTCCGCGGATAGCTAAACATTTTGGGCGTGGAAAAACGCATGCTCTTGGGCTTTCCATTGGTGGGCTTTCGTTAATTTCATTATTTCTGATCAAAGATGCCAATCTACTGATTCTTCCTATGATCGGTATTGGTATCGCTTGGGGAAGCATTTTGGCAATGCCTTATGCAATTTTGAGCGATCATTTGCCTACGGGTAAAATGGGAGTTTATATGGGGCTATTTAATTTTTTCATTACCCTACCTCAGATTGTGTGTGGATTTTTTGGCGGAATGATCATCAAATATTTTTTTCATAGCCAATCCATTTACGGCTTGTTGTTGGCCGGCATATTTATGTTGCTGGCGGCATTCTTTGTTCCAAAGCGTAAGAATTAAGTGCGTGCCATTATCGTAGACGTAGGCTAAACCTTCTACGTCTACGTGTTTTTGCCTCGCTCGGGTTCCTCAATTGGATTTTCTTGGTCCCTTCTATTTGTCCCCGATTCTTTCTTTACCTAGGGACGGTTTCTATCTTTATCAGTGCCGATATTCTTTCGGCATCTCGGCAACAGTTTTTACGCCATTGGAATAATCTTTTTCCTGGTACTAGAACTGGTGTTCATCACTTGCTGTTTTCAAGAATATAGCTGCTTGGCGACATGCCATAGTGCTTATGAAAGTCCCTTGAAAAATTGGATTGTACGGTATAACCGACCATCGTTGATACCTGGGTGATGTTATATTCTTTTTGGGTGAGTAGTTCTGCCGCCTTTTTCAACCGTGAAATATTGATCAATTCATTGGGTGTGAGGTCGGAGAGTCCTTTGATTTTACGGTAAAGGGTTGGACGGCTCATATGCATCAATTTGGCCAGTTCATCCACATTGAGATCTATCGTTGAAATATTCTCATAAATAACCGTATTCAGCTGACTGATAAAATCTTTGTCGGGTGCTGAAACGTTAATATCCATTAAGTTGGAATTGGAAGAATTGGTCAGGTAATTCTTGATAATTTTACGGTTTTTGAGGATGTTGCGTATCTGTACCATGAGGAATTCAAGCGAAAAAGGTTTTTCGATATAGGCATCGGCACCATTTTTTAATCCCTGAATTTTTGAATCCAGCGCATTTTTTGCCGTTAGAAAAATAACGGGAATATGGCTATACAGAATATCTGTTTTGATGCGTTTGCATAGCGCCAGACCATCCATAATGGGCATCATTATATCTGTTAGTACAAGTTGTACATTCTCTTGGTCTAATATTTCAAGGGCCTCGGCACCATTCCCTGCCCGTAGAACAGTGTAGCTGGTTTTCAATTCTTTATTGAGGTAGGCCAGTATTTCTTTATTGTCCTCGACGAGCAGAATCACCGGCTTTTCTTCCTCCTGTTCATCGGATTTATCATGCAATACATGATCGTCGTTATCTTCCTGAAAAGATTTGATGTCGAGCGATTGTTCTTGAAAAATTGGGATCGATAGCAGGAAGATATTGCGGTTTTCCTCCAGATGTACAAGAGATAAGTTTCCTTGGTGCAATTCGACCAAGGAGCGGGATAAAGGAAGGCCAATGCCCGTCCCCGTATCTTTATCGGATTCATTTAAGCGATAAAATGGTTCAAATATTTTCTCTCTTTTATCAAAGGGAATGAGCTCACCATCATTCTTAAACTCGATATTGAACATAATATCATCGCTATTAAAAGGGAGGAGTTTGACATAGACTTCTTGATCCGCATATTTGATAGCGTTGTGGATCAGGTTGGTAAAGATTTTTCGAAGGGCTTCTTCATCCACATAAGCCGTGAGACTGATACGCGGGAGACTGAGGTCATAGTGCAACTGTTTATCTTTTGCAAAATAATTTAAATCGTGAAATACTTCGGATAGGAGTGCGTTGATATCCGTTTTAGTAAAAATAAGGCTCATATTGTTAGTTTCTGCTTTTCTAAAATCCAGTAATTGGTTGGTGAGGCGAATTAATCGCGCCGTGTTTTTTTCAATCAGCGCAAGGTCTTTGGCTGTGTCGCGATCGGTAAATTTATGGTTATTGATTATTTTCTCGAGGGGCATTTTGATCAGCGTGAGTGGCGTACGAATTTCGTGGGCCAGGTTGGTGAAGAATTCCAGCTTGAGGTTATATATTTCCTGTTCTTTTTTTTCGTTCATAACTATCCATCTTTTGGGCGTTGTTGGCCTTTATAAGGAGAAAGTAATACCGTAATACGAGCAGTGCAATGGTGCCGAAGCTCAAAAAATAAAGGAAGTATGCCCAACCTGACTGCCACCAGGGTGGCGAAACGATGATGAGCAGTTTTTTTTCATCCGGATTCCAGACGCTGTTGTTATTTGCACCTCTGAACTTAAACGTATAAGTGCCCGGAGGAAGTTTATTGTAATAGATTTTTTGATTGCCTGTAATATCGGTCCAGTCTTTATCGTAACCTTCCATGATATAACGATAAGGATTGCTCTTTGGGGAAACAAAGCTCAAGGCGGCGATATTGAAGCTAATATTGGAATTGTCGTAGGTCAGTCGGATCTCTTCTGATAGGGAGATGGATTCTTTCAGTATGCCATTTTCACGAACCGGTACGCTCACATTGTTAATCTGAATGCCGCTGATGAATATAGGTGGAATAAAGCTGTTCTTAATGGATTTTGTCGGGTTGAAGCTTACCATCCCTTTGATAGTCCCGAAATATAAAGTCCCGTCGCTATCTTTATAAGCCGAATTATAATTAAACTGATCTGCGGGAAGCCCGTCTCTCGATGTATAGATGACCCTTCGAGGGACACCTTCATCCAGTCTGACCAGTCCACCTCCGGTAGATATCCAGATGCTCCTGTTGTCGTCTTCTAGGACCTTGAATACCTGATTGGAAGGTAAACCGGATTCGGTCAGATAATTGGTGAAGCGCCCATCGCGACGGTATTTTGAGAGGCCGCTTTCGGTGCAAAACCACAAGTTATTTTTACTGTCTTCAAATAGACCGTTGACGTAATTATTGACAAGTGTATTTTGTTTACCTTGTTCGGATAACAGATGCTGAATTTCTCCCGAACTGCGGTTATATTGGTAGACTCCACTACCGTAGGTGTTGATCCAAAGTATACCATATTCATCTTCATAAATGCCTTGTATCCATGCGGTAATTGGAAGGAGGTCAAAACTGTCGCTATTTTTGTTGTAGCGGTATAGTGCGCGGTCTGTCCCGACAAACATGCTGTTGTCTTTAGACTTATAGAGGCATACGGCAAAGCTGCTTTGTAAGGGGCCTTTGCCGATACGGTCATAGTGTTTTTTTAGTTTTCCGGTTTTTACGTCGAGAATGTCTAGTCCATGTGTTGTGGAGCCTACCCAAAGATCGTCGCCGATTGTTGCCAGGCCATGAACATTGTTATGCGCTATACTTCCTTTTTTTCCATTGGCAAGGAAATGCTGAATCTGTTGTGTTTGAGCATCTATTTTGTTCAGGCCGCCATCTTCTGTTCCTATCCAGAAATTTCCATAGCGATCTTTTTTGATATCGTGTACAATATTGCCTGATAGGGCCGATTTTCCGAACCCGGATAGATACTTTTTGAAATTGTCGAATTGGTTGCTGTATTGGTTAAAGCCGCCGAAAAATGTTCCAAACCAGATATTGTCTTCACGGTCCCGATAGAAATTCAGGACAGCATTGTCAGATATGGCAAATGGATTGAGCAGATCTTTTTTGATGTGCTGGCTCTGACCCGTGTGAATATCATAGGTATATATTCCAGTTTCTGTTCCGATCCAGTATATCGACTCCGTCTGTTGAATAATACAGTTTGCCTGGATGACTTTATTGGGGTAATGATTTGCAAATAGATTTTTTAACCGGCCATTTTTGAAATCAAACAAATAAGCCGAATTGATTGTCCCAACCATCAATAGGGAATCATTGATGGCGTAAACGGTTTTTGTATTTGCCAATGCTTTTCGATCGATCTTTTTAAGGTCAACTTCGACAAATTTGCTCGTATTTACCTGGTACCGTTGTATGGTACTGTTATTGTCCGTTGTCCACAACCCGCCTTTCTTGCTGCTGGTAATCGCTACAATGGTATTTTTGTTCTGATCAAATGGAATTATTTCTGTTGTATAAGAATTATAGCGATAAAGTTTTCCGTTCGAAAGCAGCCAGATAAAACCGGCGTATTCGTGTATGGCATTTACTTCACCGATTGGTACTCCCCTGAATGGTGTAAAATTTTCTTTAATAGGATCGTAACAATAGGTACCGCGTGTGGTTCCCACCCATAGTATTCCTTTGCTGTCTGTGAGAATACTTAAAATGGACGAACTTCCGATACTTGTAGAGTCTGAAGCATTGTGTCTAAATATCTTAAATTGATTGCCATCAAAGCGATTGAGGCCATTCCTTGTCCCTAACCATAGAAAACCCTGAACATCCTGTGTAATACATTTGACCGTGCTATTGGAGAGACCGTCGTGGGTTTGATAATTTTTAAAATAGATCGATTGTGCCTGCACGCTAATACATGCTAGCAAGATATATAAAAGGAGTATGGTGGTTATTCTTTTCAAAACTGATTACGTTGAACTAAAAATAGTCAATTAAAAGATAAAAAAGAGTTTTACTGATACGCTTTGATATAAAATTGAGACGCTCTGATTGGACTAGCTACAAGGATTTACGCATTTTTATAAAACAATAATAACCAAATATAAACGTATGTTTCGCCCTAGAATTATGACAGGTAAGTCCTGTATCCTTGTTTTTCAGTTTGTTAGGTTTTTGTTTTTACATGTGAGACATGATGTTCACGATGCTTTGGTTTTGAATTTTGGCTTTAAAGTCCTTGATACCGAGCGCTACGTCTTTGCCATTATTGGGGAAGGCTATACGCATTTCAAAAGGGCTTTGGAGCAAAAAAAAATACCATTAAAATCACTTAGTATCATTTGTGTATCCTAGATGCATGATATAAAAATCAATTAAACCACCAATCAAAAAGCGTATGAAAAATAAACTACTTGCACAATGCGTAATGACGCTTACATTTTTGCTTGTATCTTTTATTGTAGTTGCCCAGACGAAAGTCTTGAAGGGAAAGGTTGTAGATGAGACTCAAGGTCCATTGGCAGGAGCTACAATTAAGGTAAAAGGGGGAACCGCGGCTACAACAACAGACACGGAAGGTTCCTTTACATTTACTGTTCCCAGTGAAGCGAAAACGCTGGAAGTATCCTTTATTGGATACACTTTAAAAGAAGTACCCATTGTGGGAAACGATATCACCGTAGCGCTGGCACCTAGTGCCGGTCAGGGTCTAGATGAGGTCGTTGTGATCGGTTATGGTACCGCCCGTAAAAAAGATCTCACGGGGTCTATGGTCACTATTGGAGCGAAAAACTTCAATAAGGGGATCATGACGAGTCCCGATCAATTAATACAAGGAAAGACACCAGGGGTTATGGTGATTAATAATACGGGGCAACCTGGCGGATCAACCACAGTACGTATCCGTGGAAACTCATCGATCCGTGCCAGTAACAACCCATTATTTGTGCTGGATGGTGTGCCTATGTCGGGTAATTCGCCTCTGCCTGAAGGAAGAGGAGGCTTTTCTTCCGACAGAGGAAATCCTTTGACTTACTTGAATCCGGGTGACATTGCTAGTATGGACATCCTTAAAGATGCATCGGCTACGGCAATTTATGGTTCACGTGGGGCAAATGGCGTTGTCATTATTTCGACGAAAAGAGGTAAAGTAGGGCAGCCCGAGGTTTCTGTAGGAGCCTCTGCAGGTGTTTCGACCATGCGGGAATATCCGGATGTGTTAGATGCTGCTCGATTTAGAGAAGCGTTGAAATATTATACACCATCTGAAGTCGCAAATGCTGATTTTGGTGGCAATGAGGATGCCTTTAAAGCGATCACAAGAAAAGCGATCACGCAAAATTACTATGCTGATGTAGCTGGCGGAACCGAGTATGGTAAGTATCGCCTTTCAGGTGGATATTTAAACCAAAACGGTATTATTCGTGGATCACAGCTGAAGAAATACACAGCCAATTTTAACGGGAATTTCCGTTTTCTGGAAAACAAACGATTGGGATTGGATTTTGCAGTCTTTTTGACGCAAATGGATAATAAATACGCACCGATCAATGCGATGGTAGGTTCGGAAGGAAATGTGATTTCCCAAGCCTTACAATGGAATCCGACACGACCATTACGGGACGATCAAGGCAATTTAACCTTTGTCAGTTCAACTACGCGAAACCCATTGACAAGTATTGATGCCTTTAAAGATTTAGCGACAACAAATACCATGGTAATCAACTTGGCGCCATACTATAAAATTACAGACGATTTGGAATATCGCTTTATCTATAGTGCAATGCGACAAACTGGAAACCGTGAAGGGATGTACCGCGCAGGACTTATTGATCCTTCAGCTGTGAACAATGAGCAGGCCTTTATTTCCAATAACGGAGAAACCAACTTGCAAATGACGCATATGCTCTCTTACAATAAACAAATCAATTCAGATTGGAGTGTCAATGCGGTAGCAGGTTACGAGTATTTGGATTATAACTACAACAACAACATTTCCTTTGGCGGTGGATTTCGTTATATGGGACTAGATTATTTTGACTATCTACAATATACACCTGTTTCCACGCGTGAAATATCGTCGTATAGAAGTCCAACCAACCAGTTGCAATCACTTTTCTTGCGTGGCGGATTCAATTACTTGGATCGCTACTTATTGACTGCAACAGTAAGAAGGGATGGCTCGACGAAATTTGGTTCAAACAACAAATACGCCATGTTCCCTTCATTGGCCGTAGCCTGGAATGTGAATCAGGAAGAGTTTTTGAAATCTACCGGTATTTTTGATCAGTTGAAAGTAAGGGTAGGCTGGGGAAAAACAGGTAACCAAGAATTCCCATCTGGGGCATCGTTAAATAGATTGGTTTTTGGTAACCAAAGTGTAAGCCAGGCAAACTATGGTAATCCTGATTTGAAATGGGAGACTTCGACCACGATCAATGCAGGTATTGATTTTGGAATTTGGGGTAACCGTCTGTATGGATCCATTGATTATTTTAATAAGAAGACCACAGATGCACTATTTGAGCAAACTCTTGCACAGCCAGCTCCAGCAGGGCGTATCTGGGTAAATTTGGATGGCGAGATTGTCAATAAAGGGGTAGAGGTCGCGTTGACCGGTACAATTATTAAAAATGACAATTGGACTTGGGATTTGACAGGTAATGCAACTTTCCTGAAAAACAGTGTAAGCGGTCTAGTGGGCTATTACGAAACAGGGGCATTGCGTGGACAAGGTTTTTCAGGTGTATTGGGACAACGTATGGTAAATGGGCAACCATTGAATGTTTGGTACCTGGCCGATTACCAAGGTATTGATCCGCAGACAGGCATGAGCATGTATCGCGGACAGGATGGTAGTATCAGTACGGCCAACGACCCTGCAATTAATAAATTCTATATGCACAGTCCAAATCCGACGACTTTATTGGGTATTTCTACCAACGTAAATTACAAACAGTTTTCTTTGGCTGCCAATATGAATGGTGCTTTTGGACATTATCTATTCAATAATACGGCCGCGACGACTTTGGGATTGAGTAATCTATCATCACGTAATATCGGTTCAGCATTCTTTAATACAGCTGTAAAAGAGTCTACTTCCAATTCGGCTGCGCCTTCGACGCGATTCCTTGAAAAAGGTGATTATCTAAAAATGGCCAATCTTACTTTAAGCTATCGTGTTGGAAATGTAGGTAGAACACTTAAGAATTTAAATGTATCCCTTACTGGACAGAATCTTTTCATCATCACGAAGTATACAGGATTTGATCCTGAGGTGAATACAGATGGTGCAACAAATGGTATTCCTTCGTTGGGTATCGAATATTTACCCTATCCACCGGCAAGAAATATCCTATTGGGGGTTAACTTCTCACTTTAAGCGTATACTGTAGATCATTAGATAATAAAAAGAGGAGAGCATCACGATGGATTTAAACGTATTAGTGAATGAATAAAAATGAATAAATCTGATCGCCTCATTACGAATGAAACACCAAAGGCAGTATGAATGCCTTACAGTCAAAATGGATGAATAAATAATCAAATTTAGACGGATGAAAAAGATGAAATTAAGAACTTTATTATATATCGGAATAATTGGCTCCATTGTAACAAGTACATTTTCTTGTACGAAACTAAAGGAGGAATTTAAAGGAGAATTAGAGGAAGGGACATCCAATGTGGATCCTGGAAGCTTGTTGATCACAGCTTACAATTCATTGAATACCCCTTATCAGCAGGAACAGCGCTGGGTGATGCAGGAAATATCAACGGACGCAGCCATGGCCCCTACACGGGGTGGCGACTGGGATGATAATGGTATGCATCGTGCGATCCATTTACATACCTGGAATGCAGATAATGGCTACATGAATAATACTTTTGTCAGTTTGGGTACAGCCATCTATAATGCGGGCAATGTGTTGCGGTATAATCCGAGTGCGCAGCAAGGCGCTGAAGCGAAGTTTATTCGTGCGTTGGTCATGTTTGATATGTTGGATCTCTATGGCGTAGTACCCGTTCGGGAAGGAGCCTCTTTTGAAGATTTTAGAATCGCACCAGAGGTGTTGCAGCCACAGGCGGCTATTGACTATATGGTGAAGGATCTCAACGAAATTATAGCGAGTTTGCCTGCAAACGGGCCGAGAGCGGCATATGTAGCCAATAAAAATGCGGCGAAAGCATTATTGATGAAGATTTATTTGAATAAGGGAACATTTTTAAATAGACAAGCTCCTTCTTTTGCTGCCGAGGATATGAATAAGGTAGTGACCTTAGCCAAAGAAATTACCGCTTCGGGATCCTATACGATTTCTGCGAAGGGCAAATACTTTGATAATTTTGCGCCGGATAACGACGAGAAGTCTACTGAAAATATTTTCACTTTATACAATAAAAATGGAGATAGAGGTGGAAATGTGGACCGTACCTGGAATACCGTTGCTCACTATAATATGAATCCAGGGGGTTGGAATGGCTGGTGTACCTTATCAGACTATTACGATAAATTTTCGGATACTGATGAGAGAAGGGGAATTTATTATAATTATCCAGCTGATACGACTTCTAACAGAACAAAAGAATTCAAACGTCAAAATGTTGGTTTTTTTGCTGGACAGCAATACAATTGGAGTACAAACAAACCTTTAATGGCGCGGAACCCAGCGAATGCGCCTTTGGTCTTTACGCGTGAAGTGACCATCCGTACCTCGGGTGCAACCCTGGAAACAGCTGGTATCCGTCCAATGAAGTATGCTTTTGATTATGCCGTCACTGGTCAACGAAACAACGACTGGGTTGTATTTCGTTATGCCGACGTATTGCTGATGCAAGCAGAGGCTATTCTGAGAGGTGGAACAGGAACAGCAACAGAGGCACTCGGTTTGGTCAATACTATTCGGACGAACCGTGGTGTTAATAACTTGACGGCATTGACGCTCGATAATTTATTGGATGAGCGTGCTCGCGAGTTATATTGGGAAGGCTGGAGAAGACAGGATTTGATTCGTTTTGGTAAATTTTTATTGGCCTGGCAAGAAAAGGCTGCGGATGCCGATCCCAAAACATTGGTTTATCCAATCCCGAGCCAACAGATTGCCGTCAATCCAAATTTGAAGCAAAATACGGGTTATTAATTTGCTGTATAAGGATCAGTAAAACAAGCAACTTCAAGAAGTTCGTTTTATTTTGAAAGGTATTTAGCTGATAGGAACTTACTCTTATCAGCTAAATACCTTCTTTTTTTGAAACAATTCGTTTCTTACAATTCGTTTCTTTTGACCGGAAAGAACCCGTAGTTTACTTTCACGACGGTTGGTTCTTGTGAGACCAAAAAGCTTTTAGGAAAGAAGGTGCTTAAAATAGAGATAGAAGCAATTGCTCTATTGAAAATATTGTCTTGTTTTTTTGATAAAAAATAATCACTTTAGAGGTGGATAACTAGCCAAAAAGCATGGGTCATTTTGATGGATCAAATTGAAATTCTGTCAGATACCAATTTCGATGTTCTTTGTGAAAAGGATAACAGCATTGAAACAAGACTATCTAAATGTAGATTATGATTAATAAAATCCTACAGCGGGCACCTACTAACGAAAAAGAGTTTTTTTTAGCTTATCGTTATTGGTACAGGAAATTATACTATTTTCTGTATCAGAAGACCCAATGTTCGAATCTTGCTGAAGATGTCGTCCAACAGACTTTTTTAATTGTTTGGGAACGCAAAAATAATGCGAATCAGCAAATCCAATTCAGTACCCAGCTCTTCCAAATTGCGCGCACAAAATTGATTGATGAATTGCGCCGGCGTGCATTGAATAGAAAATATGTAGCGTTTGAGAAACCATTTGTACTGACCCAATATGAAGATCTTGAACGACAAATTGCCTATAAAGGAGAGTTAGAATACGTAAAAGAGCTGATTACACAAATGCCTTTTATGCGGCAACAGGTGTTTTATCTTCATAAAATTGAAGAATTGAGTTATAAAGAAATTGCCGTCAAATTGTCCATCTCCCCGAAGACTGTAGAAAACCACGTTAGCATTGGCCTGAAATTTATTAAAAAATTTTTTAAGTTGTCTTAGGGGACAAGCCCATCACTATGCGTATAACAGTTATATACCTATCCCGCTAAAAGGATAGAAACTGTTATGAATCGCAAATCCTTATTAAATAAATTCCTGGCGAATGAATGTTCTGCTGAGGAAGCGAAACTTGTGTTCACCTGGCTGAATGACGATCCGACATTATTGGACGATCTCATTTCGGAAGATGATTGGGTATCCTATATCAATCAGGAAAATAAGTCAAAACGTGGTGGCGATAGCCTGTTGAGAATTATTACTGTATTTGTTCTGTTTGGTTTCCTGTTCGTTTTATCCAATCTTTTGAGCACATCAACCGATAAACCTATACAAACAGCAAGCTTCATTCATGAAATTTACTACAACCCTTCTGCTCAGCCTAAAGAAATTATTGCAGCAGACAATTCAATTTTAACCTTGGAACCCGGTGCACTGATTCAGCTAGGTATAAAACCGGATCTTGATTTTCGGCGGGTTAAACTATTCAGTGGAAGAGTCAATTTTAAAGTAGCAAAGGATCCTTCAAAACCTTTCATCGTCGAAAGCGGCACGTTGATGACCACAGCGCTGGGAACAGAATTCATTGTGGATTATAATGCGGCAGTTGAACATGTTTTGATCCGATTATTTGAGGGGAAAGTTCGCGTTGAATCTATAGAACCGTCCGTAGTAGAGACAAACATTTTGAAACCTGGCCAACAGATTTATTTTGGCGGGGCGAACAAGATGCTTGTTTCAAATTTCAGAGGTACGCCAAAAATGAGCGCGAGGGAAAGTCTACCAGCCCAGCTTATGCTTTCCGCGACGGAAAAACAATACCGCAATCCGGCAACAATTCACCAGAGCGCCAATTGGCTCCAATTGGAAGAAACCGCTGTATCTGATATTATTCAATATATCAATCATGAGCTTGATGTACCTATATCCTATGATTCATTAATCGTTAAAAACTATCGGATAAAGGGGCGGTTTAGCAAGAATCCAACAATGGATCTGAAAGACAAAACGGATCTTGCGGCGTCTATTCTGCAGTTGATTGTTGAGGTGAATCCGTTTATTCTTGAAAAACAACATAATACATATATACTCAAACCTAAAAAATAGAATCATGGTAAATTTCAACTTAACCAAGAAACCATTTTTTATTTTTCTTGTCTTGACACTGTTATCTTTTCGATGTCTAGCGGGAACAATAAATGGTGTAATCAAAAACTCGTCGGGGCAACGGCTGGCAGGGGTAAGTATAATTTTGAAAAATCCCGGCAGCAGTTTTTCAACAGCAGCCTCGAGTGCGAGTGATGGGAGTTTTCGTTTTGCTGATGTACCGAATGGAAAGGGGTATGAACTGACTTTTTCATACATCGGGTATCAAAGCTATGTAGAACGAAATGTGCAGGTTTCCGCTGATGGAGCCACCACTCTTTCCATTATTTTGGAGGATCAGGTGAATCAGCTAGAAGATGTTGTCGTGATCGGATACGGTAAACAAAAGAAAAGCGATCTGACAGGTGCCATTGCATCGCTTTCCAGCAACGAACTAACGAAAGGAGGAGCGGTGAGCAATGTAGGGCAGGCCCTACAGGGTAAAGCATCCGGTGTCGTTGTAACCCAGAATTCAAAGGCCCCGGGTGGTAGCACGTCTATTCGGATTCGCGGAACCAATTCGATTAGTGGAAGTAATGATCCACTCTATGTGATCGATGGATTTCCAACAAATAATGGAATCAACATCAATCCTGATGATATTGCTTCCATGGATATCTTAAAGGATGCTTCGGCAACGGCTATCTACGGTTCCAGAGGTGCCAATGGTGTTATTATCATTACCACAAAACGTGGACTTACGGATAAAAACAACATTACCTATAGTGGCTATGTGGGGACACAGAAGCCGATTATACCGTTCACCTTTCTCGACGGTAAGCAATATATGAATCTTGCCAATGCACTTTATAAGGAGATTCAGGGGCAAGAAAATCAGGAATATGCAGTCTACACCAAATCACAGCTCGAGTCTGATGTCAATACGGATTGGGTAAAGGAGACCATGCGGAACGGTATTTTGCAAAACCATAATTTACAGTTTTCCGGAGGTGGTGAGAAAACCAAAGTGTTGACGAGCATAGGTTATTTTGATCAAAAGGGTGTTTTGAAGACGACAGACTTTAATCGTATTTCGGGACGTATCAACGTGGATCAAAAGGTAAACGATTATATCCGCACTGGGGCGAGCCTATCCGCGCAACGGGAAAAATCGAATATGCAGGTGTATGACGGAAATATCCTGAATTCAAATGTTTTATACAGCATATTGACCTATGATCCGACGGTACCTGTTTACAATGCAGACGGTAGTTTTGGAAGACCTCCAGGAGGGCAGGGGGATAATCCCTTGGCCAACCTGATGTCACGGATCAATGATGTGCAAAGGGACAAGTTGAATGGAAATATTTTTCTTGAGGTAAATCCGATCAAGGAACTGACCTTGCGCATGGATGCAGGAACAGAAATAACACATGATCAATTGGGCAGTTATCTGACTCGAGACTCTTATCAGGGTGGGATAGATGATGGTGTGGCAAGTCAGGCCGATTATAATGAAACCCATAACCTGATTGATTTTTATGCTACCTATGCAAAGGTGTTTAATGAGAAACACAATTTGAGTGTGATGGGGGGCTATTCGTATGAGAAATACGTGCGCAACAATAAGGGGATCAATGTGAAAGGTTTTTCAACGGATCTGCTGGAATACAATAATTTAGGAATGGCCTCTAGTATTACGGGAGTAAATTCTGCTAAAGCAGAGAACTTGGTCATCTCTTTTTTCGGGCGGGTAAATTACGCCTATGCTGATAAGTACCTGTTGACTGCAACCTTACGTCGTGATGGATCATCGCGCTTTAGTCCCAACCATCGTTGGGGAACCTTTCCTTCAGCAGCTTTTGCATGGAAGGTCAACAATGAGGATTTCATGAAAGAGCAGCAGTTATTTTCGGATCTAAAATTTAGGTTGGGTTATGGACAGACGGGTAATGATCGCGTTGCGGATTATGCTTCTTATGGATTGATGGATAATGGGCACTATACGTTTGATGGTGTGACCAATTCGGGTGGCGTTAAACAAAACCCAACTTATCCTGAAAACGATAAATTAAAATGGGAATCCACGACGCAATATAACGTCGGACTTGATTTTTCATTTTTTAAGAATCGATTAGCCTTTACCGTAGATGCCTATTATAAGAAAACCAATGATCTTTTGATTAAGAGTATATTGCCTTATTACACCGGATATACCTCCGGACAGCGCAATCTAGGTACGATGAATAACAAAGGGTTGGAGTTTTCGGTAACCAGTAAGAATATGACAGGAGCGTTTACCTGGGAGACAAAATTGAATTTAACGATGAACCGCAATAAGGTGTCAAGCTTGGGTGGAGAGCCTGAACAATTGTTGACTTCGTCAAAACCAATGGGTAATGTTTCTGAAGAAGCTTATTCGGTTATTCGTGTCGGGGAATCGTTGGGCTCTTTATTTGGCTATAGATACCTGGGGGTTATTCAACAAGGAGAAAACTATGCGCCACAGCCAAATTCTAAACCTGGCGATCCGAAGTTCGCGGATGTGAACGGCGATGGTACAATCAATTCAGCGGACCGGACGATCATCGGTCGTGGTTATCCGAAGTTCAATTTTGGTATGACCAATACATTCGCGTATCAAAACTTTGATCTGACGGCCTTCATTTATGGGAATGTCGGAAACAATCTGCTCAATATGACACGTATGAATTTGGAGTGGAAACGTACCACAGAAGCTTTAAATAGATGGACTCCGACAAACACCAATACGGAGATTCCAAGAAACGGATTTTACTACATGAACTATGGTGGCTATATCAATGACCATTTTATTGAGAATGCTTCTTTTTTGCGGCTGCGTAATCTGACACTGGGTTATACCATTCCATTGAAAACAAAAGCGGTTCAATCGATACGGGTATATGGTATGGCGGAAAACTTATTTACGATTAGCAATTATTCTGGATGGGATCCTGAGGTGGATACCAAGGGATATGAAAATGATGCGCTGGTTAAAAATAGAGCTGGAAATAATCAGAGTGCCAATGCTGGGGTAGGTCTGGATTTTAATTCATATCCTTCGATGCGCTCGTTTACTTTTGGTGTAAGTGCAACATTTTAATAGCTAATATCTAAATCAGAAATGACATGAAGACGTTTAAAAATAATATAAAATATATCTTGGGAATGGCGGGTTTGGCCGCTGTTTTGGGACTCAGCTTGAATAGCTGTACCAAGCTTGACCCTAAATTATACAGTGATCTGACGACAAAAAATGCCTACTCAACAGAGAGTGATATCAATGCTGCCCTGACGGGTGTCTATACGAGTTTATCGCCTTATCCGGGGGATGCCTATTTATACTATGCGGGTTATTTGGTGATGATCACCGATTACGCAACGGATATAGGCTTTTCTACAGCGGCAGGTGATCCTACACGGATGAGTAACTTTACATATGATGATAATAACAGGTATTTTAAATTTAATTATCAGAATATGTACCAGGTGATCAGCAATGCCAATATGTTGATTGATCGTATTGAGAGTGTAACTATTCCCGACGATCGCAAGAAGAAAATTATCGCACAGGCCAGGTTCTTGCGGTCATTATCTTATATGGATCTTACAGATGCCTGGGGACCGGTACCACTGATAACGACAGTCAAGAATCCGACGGAAAGCTACAATGAACCCTTGGTTGCTGTAGAGAAAATTGATGCACAGATTGCTGAAGATTGTCAGTATGCAATCGATAATTTGCCGGAGAAATGGTCGGACGAACTGGGTATTGGCCGTGCTACAAAAGGCGCTGCGTTGACCTTAATGGGAAAGATGTATATGCGTTCGCACAATTATGAAAAAGCAAAAACGTATATCGATCAGGTTTTAGCGTTACGTGATAAAGGTGTATACACGCTGAATCCAGATTTTAAGAAGGAGTGGTCCGACAATAATAAAATGGATATGGGGCTGATATTTGGCATCTTGCATGAGCCTACATTAAATGGAGGCGAGATTACCAATCACTTTGGTCCGACTGACAACCCTGAAGTACCGGATAGATGGCAGTACTATGGTGTTTCCCTTGATTTTTGGCGAAAATATAGTGATCTCGATCCGCGTAAAAAGTTTTTCTATTATAATTACACCGGAAAGGCTGCACGGGACAAAAATACAAAGTATGGATTTTTTTACATGTTGCCTGCTAAAGGACAGACTACTCCGCCAAGTGATACCGTAAAATTCCTGCAAAATGTTGCGACGAAAAAGTATTCTTATGATATGGTCAATAACTCCTATCTGGATGGGCGCACGATTCAGGTTCTCCGTTTGGCGGATGTTATTTTATGCAAGGCTGAGATTGAAAATGCACTGAATGGACCCGCTGCAGCATTGCCTTATATCAATGAAGTCCGGAAGAGAGCTAGGGCACCTGAATATGGTAAGCATCCTGATTTCCCTAGTCCTGCAAGTAAGGAGGCAATGATTGATGCGCTTGTTGACGAACGTGGTTTTGAGCTTGTCTTTGAATACAAAAGACGTCAGGATCTGATCCGCCTGGGCCGCTATGAAAAAGTAAGCAATGCATATTTGAAAGGCCGCGGACTGAAAGAAAATGTCACTGAAGCCATGCGCTATTTCCCTTATCCATTGGAAGAAGCACGTTTGCATCAAGAAATGACGACGGCTAATCCATCGCGATTGCCTAAATAACCCAAACTAAAGCGCATTATAGTCGGTAATGCGCTTTGTTTGATAGACCAGTGGAATTGAAATTATTTACAGATGAAACCAATTAAAGCAATTATTGCACTGATTGTGGTGGCTATAGCAGTATTTGCTGCTTACTATTATTATGCACATCAGGTTGACATTGAAAATATTGAGGTGAGCTCACCCAATAATTTGCCGCTCAACGCTGCTATTCAGGTGAAACTAAATAAGGCAGAAGCCGTGTATGTGGAGTATTGGAAGGAGGGGGATAAACAGTCTTATAAAACAACTGTTTCAAATGCTGCTGTTCAGCATAACATTCCGTTAATGACGCTTGAACCAAATACAAGCTATAAATTTAGGGTTATCATAGACCGGATTATTCCCATAAAATCCAGCGAACAATCTTTTAAAACAAGAGCGCAATCGCCATGGATGGTGCACGACTGGATCAAGGCCGATCATCCACATGATGAAAAGGCCCTAGGTAATGGTATGGTATTATTATGTTATCGCGGATTTCCGGGCTACATGGCCATGGTGGACGGCAAGGGGACGATTCGTTGGTATTGGCAGGACGAAAAGCTGGGCGTGCGTCTTGCCTCTTTGACCCCAAGGGGTACTATCCTTGCCTTATTGGCTCCAGCGAGTAAAGATGAATTCAACAAACCCAATCAGCCAAGCAAGAAATCGACCAATGCAAGTTATTATTTAAGAAGTGGTCGTATCGGATTTGTCGGTGGGACTGTACTTGTTGAAATTGATCTTACGGGTAAAGAAATAGCACGTATCGATTTGGATAAAAAAGGGATCATCATGCACCATGATGTGCAGATGGATCACAATAATAATATTGTCGGTATCGTGCGGGATTTTAGGATCGACGATCGGCCCAACCATCCAAAAGATACCCTTTGGGGCGATGCTATTTTGACGATGGATATAAAAGGTAATATCTTGAAGAAATGGTCTCCCTGGGAAAAATGGGATATTCAGCAGGATAAAAAATTAGACAGCCTGAAGCATGACCGATTTCATTTTAATACCATTTCCTTCGATCGTGACAACAATTATTTGACTTCTTCACCAATTGAAAATCAGGTCTGGAAAATTGATGCTAAAACTGGTGATATTCTCTGGAAATTGGGAAAGGGTGGCGATTATAAATTAAAGGACCAGGAACTATTTTATTTCCAGCATGCACCGCATATCACAAAAACTGGTGAGCTGTTGCTTTTTGACAATGGTGATTTTTCTCCGCGTGACAGCACAACAGCCAATAAGCAATCACGGGCGATCGCTTTTAGGCTTGATCAAAAGAATAAAACGGCAACAGTAGCTTATGCGGCCCCAATTCCGAAAAAGCAGTTTACAGCAAGAATGGGCAGTGCCTATGAACTGGATAATGGTAATTTACTGCAGACTAGCTCGAAAACAGGTAGTGTACTGGTGACGGATAAATCGGGAAAAGTTCTTTGGGAATTAAACGCTTATTTTATTCCGTATCGCGCTATTTATGTGCCTGAGGAAACCTGGCATAAATACAGGCAAAACTAAGTTAAGATGTTAGGAATAAAACTTAATTTTAGTCCTCTTATTGACCAATAAAAGTAGCTGCACTACGGACTCATGTTGGGGAAGCAGTGCAGCTTGTAAATCGTATCAGGCTTATGGAAAAGCTTGGTAAAGACAAAAATATTTTGAATAAATACTATTCGCATGAAAAAAAGAACAGCCTCTTATAAGCTGGCAATTATCCTTGCCGTATCCTTATGCACAAACTCGGCCCGGGCGCAATTGACCTATCCTCCGGAAACACAAAAGTGGGATGCGGACCAGCTGGGTAATCATCGAGCAGTGCTGCAGGTAAACACGGATCAGAAGGAGGTGCAGGTTACTATTCCGTGGCGAAATCGCTGGGTTGAGGCAAATCAGCAAGTTATTATCGTCGACAGCGTCAGCAATAAGCAAATCGCACCCAGCTCTTATCTTTGGATGAATACGGAATCTGGTGGACTACGGTTTAAGCCGATTTCCGGGAAGGGCGTTTACTATGTCTATTATTTACCGTATCAGATGGGTGGCCGCAGCCGCAATTATCCGGATGCAATTTATCTTAAAAATGCCGTTTCAGCACCAGCGAAAGTAGCACAGCATGCGGCAGGGAACTCAAAAGGAGTTACTGTTGCACGCTTTGATGCCGTAGATAAATACAATAGTAACGATCCGATGGAACTGATCGCGAGTGCCGAAGAAGTGCGAGGCTTTGTGAACAGAAATGCGAATGCCGCTTATTATCTTTTTCCTGAATTGCGGGAGTTTCCGATTAAAATGGAAAGCAATCTTCCGCAACGCTGGCTTATGAAAGGTAAAGCCATGACTAAGTTGCAGGGCACAGGGCAGAAAGGTGAATTTTATGCATTTCAACTCGGGTTATGGTCTCCAAAGCAGGACCTCCATGAAATCCAAATTTCATTCTCGGATTTTAAAGCAAGTGATGGGGCTATTATTCCCGCGAATAGCCTGAATTGTATCAATACCCAAGGTACGGATTATACCGGAAAAGCAATGGCACTCCAGGTTGATATACCAAAAGATAAGGTTCAGGCCCTGTGGTGTGGTATACAGATTCCGGAGGTCACTGCAAGCGGAACTTACCATGGCGTGGTTACCGTAAAGCCAAAAAATGCGGTAGCGAAACAGGTCAATGTGGAAATAAGGGTTTCAGATGCTTCAGGTGATGTATCCGGTGTTGATCAACCTTGGAAAATGACGCGATTACCATGGCTCAATTCGACATTGGCTCAAAAAAATACAGTGGTCGCGCCTTATACAGCTATTGAATTAAAAGCAGATTCTACTTTGCATATTTTAGGCCGCGAGGTGACACTCCATGCGAGTGGTTTTCCAAAACAGATCAGTACGTTTTTTACGCCCGAATTGACTGAAATATCATCCAAGGCGAATAATCTCTTATTTGAACCGCTTCATTTTCATTTTTATAGTGCTTCAGACGGAAAGGAAATTCAACTTAAACCAAGCGGGATCCGATTTGAAACCAAAAGTGACGGTGAATATAGTTGGACGGCCAAAAATGAGTCTTCCGATCTGACAATGGAAGTAGAGGGTAAATTGGAATTTGATGGTTATATGCATTATGTGGTCAAGCTGACGGCGCTAAAGGACCTGTCATTAAAAGATGCCACGATGCATATCCCGATGATGCCCGATAAGACGGATTATTTTATGGGACTTGGGCAAAAGGGAGGAAAGAGGCCCGAACAGCTTACCTGGAAATGGGATGTAGCCCATAAAAATCAGGATGGTGGTTGGATAGGTGCTGTAGATGCCGGACTCCAGTTTTCACTCCGTGACGAGCATTATTCTCGGCCGCTCAATACGAATTTTTATCTTCAAAAGCCACTTGTGCTGCCACAGTCCTGGGGTAATGAAAATAAAGGGGGAATTGATATTGGCCTGAAAGGAAAATCGGTTTTGGTCAATAGTTACAGCGGAGCCCGTGAACTCAAAAAAGGCGATGTGCTTTATTTCAATTTTAACCTGCTAATTACCCCTTTTCACCCGATCAATACGGAAGCGCAATGGAATGAACGGTATTACCATGCCTATAAACCCGTTGATTCTGTTGTTGCAAGTGGATCTAATGTCATCAATATCCATCATGGAAATGAAATAAATCCATATATCAATTATCCGTTTATTGCGACAAAAGAAATGAAGCAATATATCGATCAGGCACATGATAAGGGGTTAAAGGTCAAGATCTACAATACCGTTCGTGAGGTTTCAAATCGGGTTTATGAGCTCTATCCATTGCGTAGCCTGGGCACTGAGGTGTTTTCACCTGGAAAAGGAGGCGGATATTCCTGGTTGCAGGAGCATGTGGGTAAAAATTATATCGCTGCATGGTATGTTCCCCAATTTAAAGACGCGGCTATTATCAATAGCGGAATGAATAGATGGCACAATTATTACGTGGAAGGCATGAATTGGCTGGTAGATCATATCGGTATCGATGGGATTTATTTGGATGATGTTGCCTTCGATCGGGTAACCATGAAAAGAATAAAACGTGTACTGACAAAAAATGGCAAACCTGGTCTGATCGATTTGCATTCGGCAAATCAATATAATAAAAGTGATGGATTCAATAATAGCGCGAATCTGTATCTGGAGCATTTTCCGTACATCAATAGATTATGGTTTGGTGAATACTTTGACTACGAGAATAACCAACCCGATTTTTTCCTTACCGAGGTGAGCGGCATTCCGTTTGGTTTAATGGGTGAAATGCTACAGGATGGTGGAAATCCTTGGCGGGGTATGCTCTATGGCATGACCAATAGGATGCCTTACCAAAAATTGACACCTGCTGATCTATGGAGAGCGTGGGATCAATTTGGCATCAAAGGGAGTAAAATGATAGGTTATTGGTCGCCAAATATTCCTGTTAAAACCGATCATGATAAAGTTCTTACAACTGTTTATAGCCGTGCGGGCAAGGCAATGGTAGCTATCGCTAGCTGGGCGGATGGTGATGTGGATGTAAAATTGGCCATTGACTGGGAAAAATTGGGGATTGATTCTGGAAATGCAAAATTATCCGCACCATTAATTCCTAATTTTCAAAAGGGAGCGCAGTATAAATTAGGCGATGCGATTCCGGTAGAAAAGAATAAAGGACTTTTGTTGATTATTGAATAGCAGTACGATATTGCTACAAGGTGCAATTTATCATAGGCTTTTTGTTGATGCAAAGATGCAAATAACCTATGATAGATTCATTTATGTTGAAATTCGGTGAAGTAAAGGCTTACATGACGGATTTAATCAGATCGGACAAATCAACGATTTGGGGAATGCCATTAAAATTGTGAAATTTTTAAATTAAAATGCCAATGAAAAAGTGGATTATGTTATGGGCAATGGGCAGCTGTGTGCTCGGAGTTTTTGCACAGCATCCGGCAAAGGTTTCTGAGCTTAAGAAACGTTATGTAACCTATCCCTTTACGGATCCGGATCCCATAGCTTCAGCTCAAAAGTTGTATCCTTATTTCCGCTTTGACGGTTTTACAAATACGGCTATTGAAAAGGACTGGAAAACCGTTATCCTGGAAAACGATTATATTCGGGTACAGGTGATGCCAGAGATCGGTGGGAAAATTTGGTCGGCCTATGATAAGGTCAATAAGCGGGACTATATTTACAACAATGGCGTTGTGAAATTTAGGGATATTGCCATGCGGGGACCATGGACGAGTGGTGGTATCGAAGCTAATTATGGTATTATTGGACACACGCCCAATACGTCTACACCGGTCGATTACCTTACGCAGGAAAATGCGGATGGAAGCGTAAGTTGCTTTATCCACGCTTATGATATGCTGAGCCGTAGTAACTGGACCTTGGAGATCCGATTAGAAAAAGACAAAGGTTATTTTTCTACACGCTCCTTTTGGTATAATGCCAATGCGGTTGAACAACCTTATTATACCTGGATGAATCTGGGTGTTGCTGCGGGACAAGATCTGAAGTTTTTGTATCCCGGAAATCAATATATCGGTCATGATGGGGATGCGCATGCCTGGCCTATCGATAGCCAGGGACGGGATCTTTCTAACTATAGCGACAATGCTTTTGGCAGTTCTAAATCATATCATGTATTGGGCGCGCATAGTAATGCTTTCGGGGTTTACTATACAGATCATAATTATGGAATGGCCCGTTATGCCCTCCGTGAAGATAAATTAGGGAAAAAGATATTTCTTTGGTCGCAGGCTGGAGATGGCAAGATCTGGGAAAATTTACTGACTGATCAGAGTGGGCAATATGTGGAAATCCAAAGTGGACGCCTGTTCAATCAAAATGTTCCTTCCAGCAGCCAGACCCCCTTTAAACAACTTGGATTTGCTCCTTATCAAAGTGACAGTTGGACGGAATACTGGATGCCATTTTCAGGGATAGGAAAACCGAAGGAGATACAACTGTCAGCAGCAATTCAGATAAAACGTGAGAACAATAAGCTATTATTGGATCTTGATCCAAAGCGACCTTTAAAAGATAGTATATATGTGCTTGATAGCATAGGTACTGTATTAAATCGAAGTTTTATTGAAGCCCAATTGGGCGAACCTACCAAATTATCCTTGATGGTAGCAACCGACTCAAGACCTCGCTATCTGAAATTGGGACAGGATTATTTTAATCTCAGAACGGATACATCTTGGTCAAAACTGAATAGACCTACTGTAATTTCAACGGAAGTAAGCTTAGATACGGGGCAGACCAAATTATTGGAGATACGTGATCTCATTCGCTTTAGGCAATATACGCTTGCGGAAGTAAAATTAAAGGAACTGATCCAGCATGGCGCTACTTCGCAGACCTACCTTGAAATGGCCAAACTGGCCTGGTTTAAAATGGAATATCAGCAATGTTATGCCTATGCCCGGCAAGCATTGTCTATGGATACTTATGAAGCACAGGCAAATTATTACTATGGTTTGGCAGCGATTAAGCTAAAAAAAGATAACGATGCTTTAGATGGTTTTGAAGTCGCTTCATTAAATCCAACTTGGCGAAGTGCTTCCTTTGTGCAAATGGCCAAATATTACTATCGGATTAAACAATATGAACGTGCAGGGGATTATATCGCAAAAGCTGTGGTTGCCAATCCGCTAAATATAGATGCCTTGCAGATGGACGTGTTGGTTCAGCACAAAAAAGGAGCTGTAACAGATCGTCTTTCCCGTCAGACAATTCTCCAATATGATCCGTTTAATGCCTTTCTCCAATTTGAGGAAAAGAAGACATTTTCATCCCGGCAAGAGTTTGCCGCTGAAAAGCTGATGGAACTGGCGATATGGTATGCTGATCTTGGAGAGTTTGAATCGGCCACCGATCTACTCCGCTCGGGACAGAAGAATACGGAAGCTTTAATTTGGCTAGCTTGGCTGACACGATCGAATAAGTCGATCAGTCAGGAATGGTTAAATCAGGCAACGCAAAGTAAGCCAGCTTTTGTCTTCCCATTTCGAGAAGAAAGTAACCAGGTATTCCAATGGGCAAAAGAGAACAGTAAAAGTTGGACGATCGATTATCTGACTGCACTATTGTATCGTTTCAGGAATCAACCTCAAAAAGCAAGAGAAATTTTGTCGGCAGTAGCACAGGAGCCAACAGATTTTGCCGCCTATTATGCGCTGAAATCAAGTTTGCAAGATACGAGCCGTATAGATCTGGCGGTACAGATGATGCAGCAGGCAACCTTGATGGAACCACAAGAATGGCGATATGGGCTACATTTGGTGGAGCTCCTAAACAATAGTCAGTCTTATAAAGAAGCGCTTAAGGTGAGTACAGCATATCATCGCAAATTTCCGAAGAATTATATACTAACCTTGGCACAGGTACGTACATTGTTATTGGGGAAAGAATACGTGCGTGCTGAGAAAGAATTGGAAGAGGTGACTATACTTCCATTTGAAGGCGCAACTGAAGGCCATCGGTATTATGTACAGACCAAATTAATGTTGGCCTACCAATTTATCCTTGAAAAGAAATATAAAGAGGCAAAGTTGAAAATTGCGGAATCGAGATTATGGCCTATGAATTTGGGCGTTGGGGAGCCTTATGCCGATGAAAAAAATGAAATATTGGCCGACTGGCTTGAACTGCATTTGCAGCAAGGGAATAATCAGGGAAATCCAGATCTTTTGAAAAAAAATTGCCCAGCGTAAACCTTCAAAAAACAGGTATGAACTGATGCTTCGAAAACTTGCAGAAGAACAATTAAAGCTGTCGAAAGGGGAAGGATCTGCCGCGAAGAAGGATGATTTAAAAGGAATGATTCCTTCGGATCAAGATCTTTTCATGCAGATTAAAGAAGGAACCCTTGTAAGTTATTGGCCTGTATTGATCCGAAAAATCTATTTTGAACAGGATCAACGGTTATTCTGATTCGTTGATTATTTAGCCCGTATCTGGTGATAATAATAAAAAGTGGTTGCTTTTGCGACCACTTTTAGTAGGATGTCCTGGACTATTCTAATCCTAAACGGATAGCCTGTTCGACTGGAGTATATCCTTCTGTGGAATCCGAGATTGCCAATTCCCCCCTCAACAGCAAGGGCGGTTGTGCCATAAATTTAGGCAGAGTTCCACTGTGTGGTTGAGCTGAATGGACTAGAAACGGATGGCAAAGATAAACTGTACCTGCTTTACCCGTTGCATACACCTCTTTCCTTTTGGGCAGCTCGTCCAACTTATTCGCAAGCTGCATAAATGAAAGACCAAACTCTCCCTCCTTCGCTAAGAGCTTTGCCACATCGATGTGAGAACCTTCATATATGATCGTAGGCGCATCATTTTCGCTTACGTCCGAATACAACACAAGCATTAATAAGGCTCGACCCTTTGATTTGACATTGACGCGCCACTCAAAATAATTGTTCGGGTCATGGCCAGCGAAACTTGCGTCGACGTGCTTACCCGTATCATTTGGTTTCTGGATAGATGGAAACCTTATAGGGAACGTACCCACATTTCGACAGGGGATCCACCTGTCTTTACCCACCAATTGATCAAAAATTAAATGTATTTTTTTTGTATTTAATGATTCGATAAAAGGTGGTTGAGTATACATACCCAAGCGTATAACTGGTTCGGTCCAAGTTTGCGGATTAGACCTTTCACAGGGAAGGTCATTCCATAGGATATCTAAAACTGCATCCGCTGTTTCTTTTGAAAATGCATTTTCAATGCGAACAAAGCCACTAAGAATGAACTGCTCTATTTCCTTTTTACTTAGTATTTCTGACATAATTCTTCTGATATATAACCTATTTAGGGACAATAATTGCGTATTGACCTATTTGTTTAGATAATGAATAAAATTTTAAAATAGAAATCTACGCTATGTGGATAGTACACAGCGCCTTGCTTAAGAACTAAGCTGAAAAAGGATATTATAACATTACCGTCATTTTCATAGTGCAAATGTAAAGAATTAATTTGAGATCGAAACACATCATACAGGCCGAGTAGTAGGTTTTGTTCCGGCTTAGATACAAAAAAGCTCTAACGGTCGTTAGAGCTTCTCTCGTCGGGATGGCCGGATTTGAACCGACGACCTCCAGCACCCCATGCTGGCGCGATACCGGGCTACGCTACATCCCGTTTATTCCAATTTGATCAAAAGTCCTATTTAAATAGGACGATTAGCTGGAATAATTTTTTGGTAGGGCTAAAATAATAATTATTGACAAAAAATAAAATGTAAATACGAAAAAACGCCATCCGATTTAGAATGGCGTTTTTCTTCGCTAATAGATGCTGATTAGAACTTGTAACCGACCATAATGCCGATTGTTTTATTTTTTGCGTCTAAGGTCTTGTCGATACTCGTAAAACCATGGCTGTAATAAGCATCTAATGTAAGGTGACTGATATCTACACCGATACCGACTCTACCATCAAATGAAAATTTCTTATAATCGGTATTTGCGCTGGACTTCACTGTTTTTACATCATAGTTTAACTGCGGCCCCAATAGCCCACGGAGGTTGAAGTCGCCATTTTCCAAAAATTTATAACCGACCTGTAATGGTAGATTTATTTGATAGAATTTAGGTGTTTTCTGTACATTTTCGAAGGTATATTCTTTACGCAACAGACTGGCACCGATTCCGGGCTGGAAGAAAATGCGATCTCCAATACGGGCAAATCCTGCTACAGATACGCCGACTTTGCCATTATTATCTTTGACAGACTTGTTGCCAAAGGAACTCATATGATAGTTGCTTCCGACCTGTAAACCATAAGTGATATCTTGCGCTTGTGTAGTACCTGCAATTCCTAATAATGTCAATCCCAACAGGGCTACTTTGAATGTTGTTTTCATTGTCAAATTATTTTTTGTGATCAATTGTATGTTGTTCTTTCCTTTATGACAATGGAAAATCCATATACCCTTAGAAAAAAAATATTTTATAAAATAGATGGCTTACCTTTAGTCGTCACAAAAGCCTTTTTATAAAGTTTTTTGGGTAAATATCATTGGCCGATGGGAGGATGTCATGTACTCGCCTGAGCATCTATACGAAAAGAATTACGAATAGGTATAAATAAGGGATTTGAAATTATATGGCGGATGTATCGAAGTTGATATTAAAAAAAGTGAAAAATTTGTAAGGGTAATAGTCTATTGGGGTGTCTTACTAATAAAGTGGATTATTTAAACAATAAGACAGATTTGATCAATGTCGGAAAATAAAGAAAAGAATTTTGAGCAGCTTTTTCGGGCGCACTACAAAGAGTTACATCGTTATGCCTACCGGTATCTAGGCGATAGTGATGTGGCGGAAGAGGTTGTGCAACAGGTGTTTTTGCGGCTTTGGGAACGCGATTGGGAGGAGCAGATACATACTTCATTAAAAGCGTATTTATATCGGGCTATTTATAATGAAAGTATGAATGTGCTGAAAAAAGAGCAACGTAAGCTAAAATATCAATCCCACGAACTGCATAGGCAGGATTTTGTACCTGCGGTTGATGAAAGTACGCGGGATTTGGACGAAAAGCTACAGGTCGCATTGGCGGAATTACCTGAAAAAAGCCGGACGGTCTTTGAGTTAAGCCGTTTTCAGGAAATGAAATATAAGGATATCGCAGTAACCCTGGATCTGTCGATTAAAACTGTTGAGGGACATATGAGCAAGGCATTGAAGCATTTGCGTATCGAACTTATGGATTATTTAACATTGATTATTTGCTTTCTTATCTATACGCTATGAATAAGGAACTGTTAGAAAGATATATCATTGGCGAGACCAATGAAGTAGAGAATATCATGATACACGATTGGTTAGAAGAAGACGCTAACAATAAGGAGGAGTACATAAAAATGAAAAAAATGTGGGATAGTTTGCCCAAACCCCTGGATGTTCCTGATGTGAACGTAGATAAGGCTTGGGCTGACTTCAAAGTTGTGCGAGATAAAAGAGCGGCAGAAGCTGCGGTAATCCCCCCAAAAAAGACTTCTGTAATTCAATGGAGCTGGTGGTTAGCAGCCAGTATCTTGGTCTTTTGTGCTGTAGGATTCTATGTGTTTGATCAATCTCATCGTGAGGAAATGTTTCTTTCGAGTATGGAGCAAGTGCGCCAAGATTCCCTACCTGATGGTTCGGTAGTTACCTTAAATAAAAATACGGAGCTGGCTTATTCCAGCAGGTGGACCAATAATAATAGAAATGTGGCATTGAAAAGAGGGGAAGTGTTTTTCCAGGTCCACAAGGATAAAAAACATCCCTTTGTCATTGAGACAGGGAAAACCAAAATTACGGTATTGGGCACCAGCTTTAATGTGCGCCGAACATCCGATGCGACGGAAGTTATTGTTGCTATAGGATTGGTTAAAGTCGGTTATGCAAAAAAGGAAGTCTTTTTGCGACCACAACAAATGATTACAATCCGGGATAGTGATACAATAAAAGTAGGAAAGGAACCTGTCAAGGATCAGTTTTATAAATATTATGTGGATCGTGTGTTTGATTTTGAGAATACCCCATTGCAGCGTGTTGTTGAGTTGCTAAATCAAGCTTATGCGTATAAGATTATTATTGACCATCCTGCTGATCAGAAATTATTATTGACAGCAAAATTCGAACAAAATAGTTTAACTGAAATTTTGAAAGTCATTTCTAGCACATTTGGATTAAACGTAAATGTGAAAGACAGAGAGATTCATCTGACGAGGTGAGCCAACAGATAGATATATTTTCAGAACAAAATTGTATAGAAAACAACATGATACTATTTTTTATAAAGAGGGTAGAGCTTTATCTCTTAATTTTAATGCTGTGTTCGTTCCATTTGGGAAGGGCACAGCAAAAGCTCGCTGCAACGATTCAAATACCAGCCTTTCCAGAGACTACTGTAGGTGAAGTTTTTCGTTTGTTGAAGGAGCAGCAGGATGTATTGTTCTCCTTTAATGGAAATATCCTACAGACAGACAGTGTGATTCATACTAAAGCCTTCAAAGGGAATTTGTATGATTATCTGGATCGGATTTTGGGCAAGGAATATAGTTTTAAAGAACTTGGACGGCATATTATTATTCAATATACACCTCAGCGGATGTCGGTGGAGTTTGAAGTGAAGACACCTAATAAAAACAAAGTTGTTATAGCGGGGTATATCAAAAATATTCGGACTAATAATCCGATTTCCAATGCCAGTATCTTTGATCGAAGTGCTTTATTGTCTACGTTGACGGACCGAAATGGCTACTTTGAGCTGGACGTAAAGAAAAAAAGTAATCTCATTGCAGTGAACGTTAGTAAGGAGGCTTTTCGGGACACCAGTGTTATGGTGATTTTTCCGATAGAAGCGCAAATTGGCGATAAGAAGAAGCGTGAATATGGCTATTTTGAAGGGTATGAAGAAGATCATGGTCTTTATCGATCTTTTTGGGGACGGGTATTTCTGTCTCCTGCCCAAAAGATCCAAAGTATGAATTTGGGCGGGATGTTTTTGTATAGCCCATACCAAATTTCGATGACACCGGGATTAAGTACACATGGTTTTATACAATCGCAAATTGTGAATAAATTTTCCATAAACATTATTGGTGGATCTACTGCGGGGGTAAAAGGTATTGAGCTTGGTGGCGTATTTAATATTAATCAATATGATATGCAAGGCTTGCAAATGGGCGGTGTTTTCAATGCCGTTGGGGGAAGTGTGCGTGGTGTACAACTTGCCGGTGTAGGAAACCGTGTGTTCGGAGAAATGAAAGGTTTGCAAGTGGCAGGCGTCTTCAATGGTGTAGGAGGAAATGTAAGTGGGGTACAGATCGCCGGTGTGGGAAACCATGTTTCCGGGGAAGTGAAAGGTCTGCAAATAGCGGGTGTTTTTAACAAAGCGGATACGGTTAGAGGTGTTCAAATCGCTGGTGTTGTAAATTTAGCCAATGAGGCTCCAGGAACGACACAGCTTGCTAGCATACTTAACAATAGCGAATCGACTGTTGGAAGTCAATTAGCAGGCATCGCTAATAAAGCTAAAAAAGTAAGCGGAGTTCAGGTGGCAGGTATCGTTAATATTGCCGATAGTAGTGATTATCCCATTGGTCTGCTTAATTTTATTAAAAATGGTGAGAAGAGTCTTTCAGTAGCGGTCAATGAGGATAGCTATCTCGGATTACAATTTCGTTCAGGTGGTCGTGTACTCTATAGTATATTATCGATCAATAGGGCACTCGATGGCAACAGACCGGATAAATATGCCTTTGAAGCAGGTTTAGGAGCAGTATTGATCAATAGGACCAAGTTTAGTCTGCGTACGGAAATAGCTACACGTAATTATCTGACAGAGAAATTTAAAAGCCTGGATAATCATCAGTCCTCGCTGCGGGTAATTCCGGCGTTTAAACTAAGTGAGCGCATGTCTATATTTATGGCTCCCAGCTTGAACTATGCGGAAAGAGACGAGAATTCAATTTATGGTGGTAGTACATTGTGGAAAGCTTGGCGGAGAGACCGTACCCGAAATACGTTTTATGGAGGTGGAATGGCAGGTCTTATGCTAAAATTATAAAACTAAAAACTATTTGGCAATAGCATTGTTCTATAGATAGCTTTTAAACATTTAACATTTTACGTAAACGCCCTATATCAATCTGATAGCGGGCGTTTATCTTTGTATAGCTGAGAAAGAACAGTGTTTAAGCAACTGTCGCAGTCTTTAATACATTGCGGTAAGGATAAGAATGGAAGATGTGTCTACGGGCAAATCGACCTAAAGAATCTGCGTTGACAAATTTAATATAGTCATTCCGCTGAACACCGAAATATTCATATTGACTGCCGTCGTGAAAAGTGATTGTCAATATTTGTGCTTTCCAGTCAATATCCTGAATGCCAGAATTGGTAATTGTCTCCGTGTAGATCGGCAACTGTTGCTCTAATGTTTCTGGACAGATGCTTACCAGGAAATGGTAGGCTTCAATCATTTCCACACTTTTTTGCTCTGCAGCCAAACGACCTTCTTCATCATTGACAAATTTATCTGGATGACATTCTTTCATGATTGTCCGGTAGGTAGATTTTAGGGTTTTAAGATCCACAGATTTCTCTACGTTAAGTAACTTCCGGTAGTCGGCAATTTTTTTCATGGCGGCAAAGATATGCTTAATAATCAGATTATTCGTTATGAAATATGAAAAAAACTTATTTCTTCAACAAGGTTTTTACATAGAGCTGTTCGACCTTCTCTCTAGCCCAAGGTGTTTTCCTTAAGAAAGTTAGGGAGGATTTGACGCTCGGATTCTCATTGAAGCAACGGATGGATATGCGTTGTCCCAACTCTTCCCAACCATAATACTCCACTAAATATTCAATGATCGTGTCGAGCCTTTTTCCGTGTAATGGATTATTAATTTGTTCTTGCATGTCGTAAAGATAATAATCTTCAAATTATGGATTGCGCTAATTTTTATGGTTTGGATGAAAATGGAGCTGAATCTCGTGTGTATTAATCTTCTTTAAGTTGTGTTGCCAGCTTTTCTAGTTCTAAATTGAGCTGTTCGTCCCAAATTGCCCCAGTGGCATCCAGTTTCCCTTTGACTCCTTGTATCAGCAGATTTCGTTTTTCATCAATTTGAGCGCCCAGTCCCTGCAGGATACGTTGTAGTTCGATATGCGCTGTTTCGCCTTGCGCAGCAGCGGTAATGATACTAACGGGTTTATCGGTGAAAACCGTGGTTGCGGCGCACCATTCAAGTAGATTTTTTAATCCACTGGGTACACTGAAAATATATTCAGGGCTACTGATCAATACCAAATCGGCATCGTTGATTACCTGACGAAGTGCAATAATTTCGATTGGTGGATGGGTCTGGCTTTCTTCAGGATCAAAATGAGGCAGTTCTTTAAGACGGTCAAATAGCGTGAAATGGATATTGGCACTAATCTCCTGTTGGAGGTGACTTACAATATGATGATTGGATGAATGTGCACTGGCGCTACCTACAATGGCAAAAATAGTTTTCATGTGAGTTTAAATCTAGTCAACGGCTGTATACTGCTGTTGTGTTTTTACTTTTTATATCCTTAATGAAGGAACTAAATTACAATATTCAATTCAAACGATTTACTTTGTTCTTCGGTTCAATGTAATTTTTCGTTTCTTTCTCCTTTTACCGATTAAGTTTATACTTTTGGAACTGAGGACTTATATTAGCTTTTTTCGGATTATATGCTTTATTATGAGAAATAAAATGGGGTACCGCTTATTGTGGGAACGTATTCGTACAGGAGACGAGACGGCTTTCTTTGATCTATACGCGGCGCTCTATCAAGAGCTTGTCAATTTTGGAATACGCACTTGTGGCGACAGTGACTTGGCAAGTGAAGCAACCGATCAGGTATTTGTTAAAATTTGGGAGAAAAGAGAACAGCTAGATCGGGTAGAAAATGTACAGTCCTATCTCATTACTTTTTTAAAAAGACGTATTCTGCGTCTACTGGAGAAACAACATAAAATCAATACAGCCCTTCAAAATGTGAAAGCTGAAGATGATTGGGTGGAGATGCCCTATGAGGAGTTTGTCATCAAAGTACAGACGAATGAAATTATACAGATCCGTTTGAAGGAGGCGTTGGAGAAGTTGTCTTTTCGTCAGAAACAGCTGGTGAATCTGAAGTTTTTTGAGGGCTATTCCTATGAAAAAATAGCTGAAACAACGCAGATGTCCGTGAAAACTGCCTACAATACACTTTATGATGCTTTAAAGATTCTGAGGGAGGAATTAAAAGATATCTAAGTTTTGTGTCTGGCTTTTTATTTTAAGCCTTCAATAATAACATGCTCGTACGATGTTTGCAAAAGTAGGTGTGTTGATATTTTTTATTTAAAATAATTGATTGATTTTCAGTTGTTTGAAAAATAATTTAAATTTTCCTTAGGAAAAAGCCATGCTTTAGGGCACTATAGAGTAAATACTCAAAAGAATGAGCCAAAAAGATTATAAACAGTTAGAAGATTTTTTGATTGATGATACTTTTCAGAAGTATTGTTCGGGAGAAGATAAAAACTGTATTCTATACTGGCAACAATATAGCCTGAATCATCCAGAACAAGCGGAGACGATTCTGAAAGCCAAACGCCTATTTCAACTCTTGGTTGGTAACCGTAGACCTGTGAATGAGCAATTGGAAAAATTGAAGACAGATCTGCAGAATGCTCCAGTAGAACATCGCGTGTCCTATCGGTTTAACTGGCCTAAATGGGCAGCCATTGCCGCTGTATTTGTCGCTTTGGTATCGGGCGGTATCTGGTATTATGCTCAACCGGGCAAAGTTGATACGACATTACCAATAAGCGCAATTGGCCAGGTCTATCAAACAAAAAATGGTGAAAAAAAGACCTTCGAATTAAGTGACGGAAGTACAGTGACATTAAACTCTGCGAGTAAACTGGAGTTATCGGCAGATTTCAATCAGGAATTGCGTGTGGTGCGGCTTGCGGGTGAAGGTTATTTTCAGGTGGCCAAGAATAAGGAAAAACCTTTTGTGGTACAAGCATCTGATTTTGATATCAAGGTCCTGGGAACAACATTTAATGTGAAGAGTTATTCCGATGAACCTACAGCAGAAGCACTGCTTGTAGAAGGTTCGATTGAAATGACGAGCAAAGGACAGCGTGAAAATTCTGTGGTCATCAAGCCGAATCAAAAAATCACGATCTTTAAGAATCAAGCTGAAATAGCAGTCGCTCGTAAAACCAATAAACCAACCGCGAGCAAATTACCGATTAAGGAGATTGCCATAGAGAACATCCCTACAATAGAATCCAATACAGCTGAAATACCAGATATTGCATGGCGTGAAAATAGGTTAGAAATCGTGGACCAAGATTTTGAATCGCTTCGCCGGACATTAGAACGCTGGTATGATGTGGATATCCAAATCCAAAATGATCAATTAAAACAATACCGTTTTACGGCAACTTTTAGTAGGGAGAATATTGCTCAGGTACTGAGTGCTTTACAGAGCGTTGAACCTTTTAAATTTAATGTATATGGGAGAAAAATAACTATATCAGAAAAGTAAAAAGGATGGTGGACCAACACCATCCTTCATTGAAAAAATGATTAACCAAAAGCAGCAACATTGGGGCGTGCTGCTTAATATTAATTTTAACCAACACTAAAATATGATTAAAAATTGCTTATTGCAAATGCGCAATGGATATATTGTGCATTTTAGATTCATTATCCGGATGAAACTAGCCTTAATTATGACTACGTGTGCTGTTATGAATGTTTCGGCAAATGTATTTTCCCAACAAAAAGTCTCCTTGGATGTCCAAAAAACAAAACTGAGCAAGGTACTTAAAATGATCGAAGAGCAAAGTGATTATTACTTTGTTTATAATTCGACGAATGAAAATTTAAATAAAGAAGTGTCAGTCAATGCGAATAATACCAAGGTATTGGATGTGTTGGCTAAGCTTTTCAATAAAAGTGGATTGGTTTATTCCGTTTCTAAGGAAGGTCTTGTGGTTGTCAGTCAACAGCAGCAGGTGGCTGTCGCAGGTGTCGTCACTGACGATAAAGGCAATCCCTTAGCTGGTGCTACGGTACGTGTTAAGGGAACCGCGGTAGGACGTGCAACAGATATCAATGGACGCTTTATGATCGATGCGGCAACGGGAAACACCTTAATTATTTCTTTTGCAGGTTACACTTCGCAAGAAGTGGCCGTAACCAAAGAGGGTGATCTGAAAATTGTTTTATTGGAAGATAATCGGATGCTCAATGAGGTCGTTGTGACGGCATTGGGTATGAAGAAAGAGAAGCGCTCATTGGGGTATTCTGTTACGCAGGTTGCCGGTGAATCGCTAACCACAGCCCGTGAAAATAATGTGATGAATTCACTCGTAGGAAAGGTGGCCGGGTTGGATATCAGTTCTACTTCTGGCGGTGCCGGAGCTGCGTCCAATGTGACCATCCGCGGGGTATCGAGTTTGAATCAGACAAATCAACCATTATACGTAATTAACGGTATTCCTATGGAAAGTAAGCCGGTAGGTATCGGAAACGCCAATTCCAAAGGAAACTCAGGGAGCCAATGGGATAATGCACCCGATCTTGGCGATGCAATCGGCAATATCAACCCAGACGATATTGAAAGTATTTCGGTATTGAAAGGTGCTGCAGCATCTGCATTATATGGTTCAAGAGCCAAGGCAGGGGTTATCCTTATTACAACAAAATCAGGAAAAGGCAATTCGATCGATTTTAATAGTAACCTTGTTGCCGAGCAAATTATAGACAACACGAATTGGCAAACAGTCTATGGTCAGGGGGCAAACGGTGAGAAGCCAACGACCCAAGCAGGCGCAGCCCAAGTGGGAGGTTCAAGCTGGGGAGCTAAATTAGATGGAACACCCGTCGTACAATTCGATGGCGCATCAAGACCTTATTCATTACAAAAGGGAAATTTAGATCGGTTTTACCGCACTGGTTCGACATGGACTAATACATTAGCGTTAAATAAATCATTTGATGGAGGCTCTATTCGTCTGTCAGGGACAGATGTCAATAACAGATCTGTTGTTCCAAATTCGGGACTGAAAAGACAGTCGTTTAATTTGGTTGGACTTTTTGAGCCACTCAGAGGTTTGACGATTGATGCACGCTATAATATGATTCTGGAGCAAGTCAAAAATCGTCCAATGGTTTCTGACGGTGCTGGAAATGCCAATTACAACGTCATGTTTTTGCCAACGAGCATCAATGTAAACGATTTGAAGCCATGGAAAGATGACAATGGAAAAGAAATCCTTTATAATTCGGGGAATGTGTATGCAACCAACCCTTGGTTTGCAGCAAATGAGTTTATCAATAATACGAACCGGGATCGTTCGATCGCTTCCGTAACAGCAAAGTATACCATGGGTAATGGTTTGTTTGTTCAGGGAAGGGCAGGAAGAGATGGTTATACCGATCATTATAAGAATGTTGTTCCTTCTGGCACCGGCTATTATGAGAATGGTAAAATTGCAGAGCAAGAAACTAAATTTGCAGATATTAATGCCGATGTTTTGGTCGGTAAGTCATTCACTTTCGGAGATTATACCCTTACACCTAATCTTGGAGCGAGTTACCGAAATACTAAAATCAGACAGACGACCAATTTAGGTACCGACTTCGCGATATTTGGTGTGTATAATATTTTGAACGCAAAAAATAAGTCGGTAGCGTATCTCGAAAGTGAATCGGAGACACAGTCTACTTATGGTACCTTAGAATTTGCTTATAAAGATATAGCTTATTTGACTGGTAGTTTACGCTCTGACTGGTTTTCTACCTTAGCCACACCTGGAGTAGATAATAAATTAAACTCTGTTTATCCCGCAATCTCGGGTTCATTTATCTTTTCAGAATATCTAAAACCATCATGGTTGAGTTTTGGAAAGTTGAGAGCAGGTTTTGCTCAGGTAGGACAGGCAACAGATCCTTATCAAACCTTGTTAACCTATAATTTTAGAAGTGAGGTACTTAACGGACAACCTTTAGGGGTTATTAACAATGTGAATATTCCGAACTCTTCTTTAAAAGCTTCTACAGCAACAGAGTTGGAAATCGGAACGGAGTTGCGTCTTTTTAATGATCGTGTAAATTTGGATCTAACATGGTATAACAAAAAGTCGAAAGATGAGATTTCCTTTATCACAACGCCTTCCGCAAGCGGATATGCTGGTGCCGTACTCAATGCCGGTAAAATGCAAAATAAGGGATTTGAAGCATTGATTTCAGCCACAGTTGTCAAAACGGAAGATTTTAAATGGGTATCCTCATTGAATGGTTCTTACAACGACAATAAAGTGATTTCATTGGCTGAAGGAATGGACGAGCAGACGGTAGCGACTTCGCGTTCGGGTGTAGGTTACTTAATGAATAAAGTTGGTATGCCTGCTTTTCAGATCATGGCTTTCGATTATAAATACGATAGTAATGGTGAGATCGTAAAATTGGCCGATGGTTCTCCTGACCGGGGTGAGTTAAAGTCCTACGGTTCGGCAATGAATAAATGGTTTGCTGGCTGGAACAATGAGTTTAGCTACAAAAGGTTCAATTTTTCTTTCTTGGTTGATGGAAAATGGGGAGGAAAGCTTTTCTCGGGAACAGATTACTACGGTTATATTTTTGGATTACATCAGGAAACTGTGGCTGATCGTGAAAGCTTGGGCAGAACAGCTTCTACTTATTATACCAATACGGCAAATAATGTATCTAAGATATTTGTAAACAGCGCTGATTTTGTAAAATTGAGACAGGTCGTTATGGGCTATACTTTCCCATCCAATCTATTTAATAACAAAGTTAAGTCGATTACAGTAAGTGCTGTAGCGCGCAATCTCTGGACGATCATGAAGAAAACAAATAACATAGATCCAGAGTCGAGCTATAATGCAACTTTCCCGGGCCTAGAGCTTGGAGGTGTACCAGCTGTACGTACTTACGGTGTTAATTTAAGTGTTAAATTCTAATTGCAAACAATCATGAAAAGATATATTAAACCGGTAGTTATTAGTTTAATGGCAGCGACATTATTTATGGAAAGTAGCTGTACAAAAGATTTTGATAAGATAAATACAGATCCAGTTGCTTATGGTAAAGAAAATTGGGATCCAAATTATACATTGAGCTCTGCACAATTATTTTATACAGGAAGTTTTGATTTTGCATACGATACATGGCGTGGAAATCTAATTTACTCGTCGACAATGATGCAGGGTCTATCGACTGTAGTGAGTTATTGGGCCGGCGATAAATATATGCTGAATGAAAGCTATACCGCGGCGTATTGGGGTACGGGTACAGTTGGAGCCTATATTGAGCAGGTTCGTAATATTGTGGATGTGGTTGAGTTTACAAAAGACAAACCAAAATATGCAAATCTGTACAATGTCGCACGTATTTGGAAAGCTTTAATTTTTGCTCGCTTAACTGATTTGTATGGTGATGTCCCCTATTCGGAGGCGGGACTGGGGTTTTATACCAAAGTTTATAAACCGAAGTATGATAAGCAGCAGGACATCTATAACGATTTGCTAAAGGAACTTGAAACGGCTACTGCAGCATTAAAGGATGATGGTGATAAAGTCACTGGTGATGTTATTTATAAAGGTGATATTGCGAAATGGCGTAAATTTGGCAATTCTCTGCTCTTACGAACAGCGATGCGTTTGGTTAAAGTAGACGAATCTAAAGCGAAGGAATATGTACAGAAGGCTGTGGGTAAGACAATGGACAGTAATGCCGACAATGCATTTATTTTACATGATGAATCAGGATCTAGGGTTACTCAGAATAGAAATAGCCAGGTTTTATTGGGCGATGGTGGCCAAGAGAATTATTATGTAAAATGGTCTAAAACATTTATTGACTATCTAAAAAGCAATAATGATCCGAGGTTGCAAAAGGTTGCTGTTACAAAACTATATTTATCAGAAAAGGACAAAACACAGAACGGGAGTTTTATCACAGATCCAACCAAGCAAAAGGGGATGCCGAATGGAAAAGATTTGGGATCAAATGCACAGTATAACATTAGTAGCGACCCAAGTTATACGACATTTGCAGAATATTCTTCGCCCAATCCTAATATGATCAAGCGGACCGGTGCGACATTTATTTTGACCTATGGTGAATCCGAGTTGCTGTTGGCTGAGGCAGCCCAACGTTGGGGAATAGGTGGTAGTGCAAGCGATCATTATAAAAAAGGTGTGAAGGCAAGCATTACCTATCTGAATCAGTATGATGGTTCTTTGACAATAAGTGATGCAGATGCTGAGACTTATTTGGCTGCGAATCCATATAATGCTGCTGATGCCTTAAAACAGATCAATACCCAATACTGGGCACATACGATAACGATGATGGATTTTTATGAAACTTGGAGCAACTGGCGCAGAAGTGGGTATCCGGCGTTAACTCCTGTGAATTATCCAGGAAATGCTACTTCGGGGACTATTCCTAGAAGATTCCCTTATCCTTCTACTGAAGCGGCTATCAATGGCGAAAACTACAGAGCGGCTTCAGCCGCAGTACCTGGCGGAGATAAGTTGTCTGGTCGAGTTTGGTGGGATAAATAATTACAATGGTTTGTTTTTGATTGAGGCTGAACTTTCGTAGTTTGGCCTCTTTAAACCTTTTATAAAATATGATAAACCTAAAAAATCAACTGCTATTTGCGATTGCGATTTCCTGTCTTGTTTTTTCCTGTAAAAATACTACCGAAAAGAAAGATGTGGATGCAGTAAAAGCCAAGTCCTTGACCGGTACCTATAAGCTTATTGAAAGCAAAACAATCAAAGGGAAAGATACGGTGACTGCTTTTACGGACACGAGCAAAACCGAAATGTTTAAAATGTTCAATGATGACCATTTTTCCTTTTTTAACCACGATAAGGAAAAAGGTAAAGGTAAGGAACCGTTGTTTGTCGCAGGTGGGGGGACCTATTCTTTTGATGGTGTCAACTATCAAGAAAGATTACAATATTGTTCAATGCGCGATTGGGAAAGTAATAAGTTTGATTTTCAACTTACTTTAAAAGGAGATACATTGGTTCAGACAGGTGAGGAAAACTTACCTGAATTGGGAGTTAAACATACCATTGTGGAGACCTATCTAAAAGTTAAATAATCGATAATCTTATACCTGGAGTTTTAAAATCCTTATTAAGTTTATTTTATTAATGCAGACACTCAAGTTCATTCTTGAGTGTTTTTTGTTGAAAGGAGGCCCTTTAATGGGCTTTTGTGCATTTTTAGAATTATTTTAGAAAAAAAAATAAAATTATATTGCAACATTTTCAGCAGAGCCCCGACTACATAGTAGAAACATAAGAATTAACAGTATTAATTTTAGAACGTGCAAAATCAGCTTAGCGATAAAGATTTATTAGCGATGTGCCAAACGGGCAATGAGTCTGGATTTGCACAGCTCTATCATCGGTATGCAAAAAAGATTTTTAATTCTATTTATCGGATTTTGTCCAATCAGGAAGAAAGTGAAGATATTTTACAGGAAACCTTTGTTGACTTTTTTTCAAGATCAGATAAATGGCATTTAGTTCTCAGTGTGGAAGCCTGGTTGAGAAGGATGGGGGTGAATAAGGCAATCTCACTGTTACGGAAGAATAAGCAATATTTTACGCCGGTGGATGATTTGGAAATTAAGGATGATGGCGAAGACGAATTGCTGGAAAAAGAATGGCGTGAATGTCGTTTGACAGATTTAGAGCATGTGATCGATCAATTGACAGGCGTACCTAAGATGGTTGTTAATCTTTACCTGTTTGAAAACATGAGCCATGATGAGGTTGCGGAAACATTGGGGATGACAGCGGTTGCTGTACGTAGTCAATATCACCGTGCTAAAAAGAAAATTTACGAAGAATTGAAGGAAAGGTATAATTATGCGGGATAATTTAAAAGATTTTGTGAACGCTAATCGGGAGGCATTTGATCAAAGAGAACCTTCGGCTGACTTATGGAATAAAATAAGACCACAAGTAGTTCCCCCTGTTCAGGAAAGAAAGATTAAGCCTTTATGGAAGTGGGCTAGTATTGCGGCAGCAGCTCTGTTAGTTGGGACAGCAACTTTTATTGCTTTTAATCAACAACGAGCAATAGAAGTAGAGAAGCCTGTGGCTGCGGTACATCCTATTACTATTCCGGAAAAAGAAGACAATGCAAAAGCAGTTGATGCTGAGGTGATGGGAATTCATACTGGTACCCAAGAGGCTTCAGCTCCCGTTAAGGCAATCGCCGGTATCGAAAGCAAAGGAAAACAATTGGCAAAAGTAAGCGTATCGGAAACTGCTCATCGTGAAATGGAAGAGAAAATGGATTACGTTCAGATGCTTCAGGATTCGAGTTCCGCAAGCACGCGTTTAAGTGCTGTCTTGGCGATGAAAGATGGGGGTAAGTTAGATCCGAATAGTGTGGGAGCTTTGGAAAAGACAGCTGTGTCAGATCAAAGTAGTAATGTCCGCATGGCTGCAATCGAAACCATATTAAGTGGACTTAGTCCAGAAGAACGTCAGCAGAAAGTTCAGGACTTCTTTGTGGAGCAAAATGACCCCACTTTACAAATGGAACTGATGCAAATGATGGCTCAACAGGAGGATCCGACGATGAAAGCAACAACAAAAGAAAAATTAAATGAAATTGTGGAAGATCCATTTACCCTGAAATTTGTGAAGGAGCAAGCATATGCGGTATTATTAAATCAATAATAGGATATATTAAGGTAGAAGTCAGATTGTGTAGGTTAATCTATGAAAAAGCTTAAAATGCATTATTTGACAAATAATGAAGATAAATTAAAACGAAATGAAAAAGATAAGGATAATGATGATTGGGGTCGCACTGATCTTTGCAAGTGTATTGCAGGCCCAAGTAAATGAAACTGTAGAAAGTGTGGCTGCGCCAAAGCCTCCTAATCCTCCTAAAAAGGCTAGAGCGGTTTCAGGAGTTGTTGTTAGTAATACTAATAATTTTACATACAGTTCTGCCGGATTCGGCCGTAAAAAGGGACCGAAAAACTGGAAAGAAATTAAAGTGCCCAACTTGGGGAATAAACTTTTACTAAAATTGGATAATGTTTATATTGAAGGTTATAAGGGAAACGATGTGCTGATTACAGCCAAGGTAGAGGAAAGTGAAGAAAATGACCGTGCAAAAGGCCTACGTGTGATCAATGGCTCGGGATTATCGGATAATTCAGGACTTGGTATGAACATCAAAACAGAAGGTGGAGTGACTGAAATAAGTATGGTTGGGATGCCCTTAGAAGATTCTATTCGTATCAAGATACCAATGGATTTACCTGTGACGATCAAAGGAGGGCGTGGGGCTATGTTTAATGCTGGAGTTATCGAATTAAAAGATATCCGGGCTGAGGTTGAAGTTGCTAGTACGATAGGCGACGTGAATTTATTGAATGTTACCGGGCCGATCAATGTAAAGGTTTCACAGGGAGATGTTACAGCCAAATTTGTTCAACCTGTCAAAGGACCGATTTCTTTAGTCGCTGCCATGGGCGCCGTAGATGTTGCCTTCCCAAAGAATTTCGGCGCTAATGTGGATGTAAAATCTGCTATGGGGAATATCTATGCTGCGGACGAATTTCAATTCGAAAAACCTGCCGAGGAAGCCAAATCAACTCCGATGGGTAACGCCGTGAAAGGCAAAATGAATGGTGGTGGACAGGATGTTATTTTAAAAACATCCATGGGAGATATCTATATAAGAACACAGAAATAATATATATAATAACATAGAAATAATAAAAAAAATAGCCTGTTATAAACAACAGGCTATTTTTTTAGTTCCATGCGGACGAGGTATTGATCATTCTCATCTTCATACAAAATTTGTACAACCCAACCCAGTTCGTGCGAAATTTTGATCAATAAATCCTGGTCTAAATAGAGCCATTTGAAAAGATTTCCTCGAGTCCCTTTGTACTCATACTGGTATTGAATTTCCCCAAAATAATGCGCTGGTTTTTTGATGTTGTAATCTTTGTACAAATAACTGATGTCTGAAGAGTCAAAAATCAGTTGGCCATTTTCAGTCAGTAACTCTTTACTATGCTGTAATAGTTTTCGAAAACCATCTACGTCACCGGCAAGACCTATTCCGTTCATTAAAAACAATAGCGTATCATATTTTTGGCCTTCGAATTTATAGAAATCTTCGCAGATAATATGTTGTACCCCGCGTTGTTGCATAATATGGCAAGCGGTTTGCGAGAGTTCCAGTGCATCTACTTCAAAACCTTTTTCTTGGAGATACAGGCTATGGCTGCCAACTCCTGCTCCAACATCCAGTACACGTCCATCACATAAGGATAGTCCAATAAATTCCAGTTCAGGAAAATCATCGGGTTCCCGAAAGAAAATCTCAACGGGCATTTCATCTTGGTCGCCATAACTTGTATGGAGTATTAAAGGGAACTTTTCTTCTTGATGTACAAAGTAATCATCTAAGGCCTCACCGTATACATCTCTATGCATTGTCATCATCAATCATTAATACTTTTTTTGCAATATATATGGAGTCCTCATCTCCTGTATGTTTCATTGGTTCGTCAGATAGCTTAATGACCGGGGTCCATTGATCATCTTCTGGTAAAGCGTCAGTCATCTTAATGACGATATTCATGGGTTTGAGCCCCACATCATTGGTGAAATTGGTGCCAACGCCAAAGGAATGCAATATTTTTCCCTCACAGTAGCTCGCGATTCTTTCGACCTTCTCATAGTCTAGGCCATCCGAGAATATGATTGTCTTTGAGAGGGGATTGATTCCATTTTTATTATAGTGTGCAATAACCTTATCTGTAAATTCAAGCGGGTCGCCGCTATCGTGGCGGACTCCATCAAATAATTTGGTTAACTTTTTGTCAAATTGCTGAAAGAAAACTTCCGTAGTATAGGTGTCCGATAGTGCTATTCCGAGGTCACCTCGGTAGACATCAGACCAATGTTCAAGACCAAGTAGATTGGCCATTTTATAACCGTATTTGGCGGCGTGAAACATAAACCATTCATGGGCGTGTGTGCCAATTGGTTTCGTCTCATATTTCATTGCCAAATGTACATTGCTGGTACCTATAAATGTTTTTTCGCCATATTGCTTCAGTGTGCGAACGACCATATCATGGACTTCATAAGAATGACGTCTGCGGGTGCCAAAATCAGCAATTGTGATATTGAGTTTTTTATATTTTTCGATTTTATCTTTGGCTGTGGCGATTACTTCTGCATCCGAGGCACGTTGTAGACCTTGGGATTCATAAAAAAGTTCACATATGAGCGACATCAACGGAACCTCCCAAAGAATAGTACGGTACCAGTACCCTTCGATAATGACTTCAAGGTCGGGGCCATCCTGGAATATTTTGATCTCTTCGGGATCGTAGCGATAACCTTGAAGAAAGTCAAAATAGGTTGGGTCTATATAAGGACATGTTCTAGCAAAAAATGCCTTTTCTGCTTTTGTTAACTTCAAATTAGCCATCTCATTGACGGCTTCGTTCAGGAGCACGTCAAAACCATCGGGAAATTTATGATGTCCGCGGTTAATAAAATGATAACGTGCCTTGGCCTTTGGAAACAACTTAACCACAGCATGCTGCATGGTGAATTTGTAAAAGTCATTATCTAATATAGAGGTAAATGAAGCCATCTTTATCGATCTGTTTTTTTGTTTGAAGCGGTAAATTTACTAATTAACGTGAAAATGTATGGATTGTTCATGATAAATATAAAAAGACATGCATATAAATAAAAGGCGGATAAAATTTTTCATTTTACCCGCCAGATATGAATTATTATTTTACTCGGCTGTCATTATCTTGTTCTAGATCTTTCTGATCCTTGTGAAGAACGTCCAGAGCTACGTTCACCGGAGCTTTCTGAAGACCTTGATCGCGATACGGACGATGAATTGTCTGTATTTGATCTACTTCTTGTGTTTTCGTAGCTCCGATTTTGAGTTGGTTGCGATACCGGTTGGCTCGAACGGGTTCTGCTGCCATCATAATTTCCATTTCGTTGTGGCGTTGTTGTCGGTTGAACTACTCGTGGAGGCACAGTCTGATTAGAGCTGCTTGCATTTGACCGCGAACGTGAATTATAATCTGCGTTTCTATTGTAGTCTGTACTTCTGCCGTTTACAACACCATTATTATCAACGGAGCCATTTTGTCTATTTCTACTGGTAGATGTAGGGTTGTTATTGTTTGAAGCATCCGATTGGCGACCTGATCGTGTTCTAAAATCATAGTTATTCGAATTAGGTTGTGTACCGTTCGTATTTCTATTTACAGTTCCATTGTCGCTGCTTCTCGTATTATTATTTGAACTACGACTCGAGCCACCGCTGTTGGCATCATTACGAGACCTTACAGAAGCATTTCCACTGTTATCGATATATAACTCACGACTTCCTGATCTTGAATCGATGTTGTCTCGATTGCTGATAACACGATTGGTACGATCTGAAATCTCACTATTGTTATTACGTGTTCGGGTAGATGCATCCACGACATTTGTAGGGCGTGCAGAAGATCTTGTATTACGGTCTACATTTGGACGGTACATACTGATTTCATTACTACGATTGCTGCTACTGCGGGCAGATCCAGGTCGATCGGCATTTGCGATTCTATTAACTGTTACGCTTCTTCCTGTCGAACGTTCGATGTCAGATCTTCGAGGGCCACCAACATAATAGTTGTTGTTAATTATCGTTGTATTGTTGATAATGGTGGTTCTGTTATAGATATTATTGTAATTTCTTCGATTAACATAATATCTATCCATATCCCTATTCATAAAGTGATTGACTCCCACAAATGTCCAAAAGTTCATTGGAATATTAACAGATACATTTATACTCATGCCCGGGCCCATTGGTGCCCAACCGTAGTAGTCGTTACTTTGACGCCAATTTACCCATGCTGGCCCCCATTCATAGTCAGGAACCCATCCCCATCCATAACGGTCATTGTAGTTCCAGCGACCATAGTGAAATGGAGCCCAACCCCAGTCATAGTTGGATACCCAGGTATTACCATAGTCGGTCATTGTCCAATAACCATTGGTTGCATAAGGCTGGAAGTTCGGGCCAACGTCCGGAATCCAGACATAACCATAATTGGGATCATTAACCCATTGTCCGTAAGGGGAGAGTTGATCATAGAACATCTGGAACGAAACTCCAGCATTGTTATAATTGTTATAATTGTTATAACCATTATATCCACCCCGTTGGGCCATCGAAGTCGCGCAACTTGAAAAAGAAGCGATACCTATAAAACCAAGTACCCAATATTTTATGTTGCCTAAATTTTTCATGACTGTAATATTTAAAAGTGTGACAAAACTCTATTGTATTGTCTTTGTTATTATGACAGCATAACGTATAAAATGGTTTAATCGGTACACTGGAAATCTGATTTTTTTTATATAAAAGTCAAATTGATGATCTTTTTACATAAACGACAATTTTAGATACATATTTTTTATTTACCTTTACCGCTCGAATTGCTACGTGTTTGTTCAGCATAAGACGTGTTTTATGACACATTAATTTGAAATAGACATCATTTAAATGGCTAAAAAACTTCAGACTTTTTTTCTAGAATTCGCAAACATTCACCGTTTTTTGCTACGGTTTTGGCGCGAATTGGTAACTCCACCATATGAATTTAAAGAAATTGTCCGCCAGTGCTATGAAATAGGCTACAAATCTTTGCCTTTGATCAGTTTAACGGGGTTTATTGTTGGATTTGTCTTTACAAAACAATCGCGTCCTTCTTTGGAAGAATTCGGGGCGACTTCGATGTTGCCTTCGCTTATTTCGATTGCTATTGTTCGTGCTCTTGCACCGCTGGTGACAGCTTTAATAGCTTCGGGTAAAGTGGGCTCGCAAATCGGTGCGGAACTAAGTTCGATGAATGTCACGGAGCAAATCGATGCCATGGAAGTTTCGGGAACTAATCCATATAAGTATCTTATTGTAAGTAGAATATTAGCTACAACTATTGGGATTCCTGTACTATGTTTTTATGTAGCGGGTATAGGTCTTTTAGGCGGTTACCTAAGTATGATGAGTAAAGACGACTTAAGCTTTTTGAGTTTTTTTACGCAAGTATTTGAGACGATAGCATTTAAGGATTTAGGTGCTATGGTTTTGCGTGCGGTTATATTTGGTTTTACTATTGGAGCTGTAAGTTGTTATTGCGGTTATTTTTCTTCAAAGGGGACTGAAGGTGTGGGTAAGGCAGCCAATGCTGCCGTTGTAGCTTCGATGTTCCTTGTATTTATTGAGGAAATAATTATTGTTCAAGTTTTATCGTTCTTTGGATAGCGAGCTATGGAAAAGATTAAATCAACCATCGACCATTCGAAGCCGGTCATTGAAATTAGGGATGTTAGCAAGTCTTTCGGTGATAATCACGTCCTACGTGGTGTTAACCTGGATTTATATAAAGAAGAAAATCTCGTTGTGCTTGGGCGTTCTGGAACGGGGAAATCAGTGTTGATCAAATTGATTTCGGGTTTATTAAGACCGGATGAGGGGACGATCAATGTTTTGGGAGAGTCAGTTCTTGAATTAAATGATCGCGAACTGCGTGAATTACGCTTAAAAATAGGGTTTTCTTTTCAGAATAGTGCGCTTTATGATAGTATGACTGTGCGCGAAAATTTGGAATTTCCATTGGTTCGAAATAAACGGAACTTAACACGTTCGGAGATCAACTACGCTGTAGAAGAGGTTTTGGATGGAGTAGGGCTTTCGCAAGCTATCAATCAGATGCCATCGGAGTTGTCGGGTGGACAACGTAAACGAATTGGTATTGCGCGCACACTGATTCTTAGACCTGAAATCATGATGTACGATGAACCAACAGCAGGACTAGATCCGATCACTTGTTTGGAGATTAATGGATTGATTAATGAGGTTCAGGAGAGGTATAAAACAGCATCAATTATTATTACGCATGATTTAGCTTGTGCGAAAGAGGTGGGAGACCGTATTGTAATGTTGTTGGATGGCAAGTTTGAAAGACAGGGGTCTTTTGAAGAGATTTTTGATACAGATGACGCACGTGTAAGAGCGTTTTATAATTATAATTTTATTCTATAATATACATGAGTAAGGCAGAAAATAAAAGAGCAATCATTGTCGGTATTTTTGTTTTTTTAGGCGTATTGATTCTTTTAGCGGGTATTTTTATTTTGGGTAGCCAGCAAAAGAAATTTACTAGAAATATCGAAATTACGACTTCATTTCCCGATGTCGCTGGATTGAAAGTGGGAAGTAATGTGTGGTTTTCTGGGGTTAAGGTAGGGATCATTAAGAATATACATTTTAAAAGTGTGCAGGATGTTGAGGTGGTTTTGACAATCGAGGAGAAATCTGCCGAATATATTCGTAAAGATGCCGTAACAAAATTGGGCTCGGATGGTTTGATTGGGAACAAGATCGTAGTGATTTCTGGAGGGTCGCAAAATGCGCCAACAGTGGAGACAGGTGATTTCTTGCGTTCGGCGAAGACTGCGGACATGGAAGCAATGATGGAAACATTGCAGGTAAATAATGAAAACTTAGCAAAGATTACTACTGACTTTGTAGAAATATCCCGTGGATTGGCGGACGGAAAAGGAATGGTTGGAGCGATGTTGACCGATACTTCTATGGTTAATACATTGCGTGCTACATTATTGTCAATCAGTGCTGCAATGAATAATGCGAATAAAGCATCTGCTAATTTGGTTACCTTGACAAACTCTTTAAATAGCAATAAGGGCTTGATTCATGATTTAACGACTGATACCGCTATATTCTCTAACCTGCGTCAGTCTGCAGCGCAGTTGCAAGGAGTTTCTCAGACAGCAAATGCATTGATAAACAATTTGAATAATGCTTCAAGTCGATTGAATGATAAAGATAATGCGGTGGGTGTGTTATTGAATGACCCGGCATCGGCAAATCAAATAAAATCGGCAATTAATAATTTAAATTCGAGCACATCCAAACTGGACGAGAATATGGAGGCATTGCAGCATAATTTCTTGTTGCGTGGTTTCTTTAAAAAGAAGATGAAGGAGGATGCGAAAAAAGCTGAGTTGCTTAAAGCGGACACTGCAAAATAAGTTGTGTTAAAAAAGAACATAAGGAAAGGCTGTACGCTTGCGTAGGGCCTTTTTTAATAAATAATAGCACCATTATGGGATCCAACTGAACAGGTCTTAATACTGTATAGCATTTGGATAACCCTTTTAGATTTGAAAGAAATGAATCACAGCGAAATAACCGATAAAGACGTCATTTACGAAGACAATCATCTCATCGCTATAAATAAGAAAGCCGGGGATATTGTGCAGGTGGATGAAACAGGAGACCTATCTTTAGAAGATATGGTGAAAGTATATTTGAAAAAGAAATATGATAAGCCAAATGAAGCATTTGTCGGTGTTATTCATCGATTAGATAGACCTGTTAGTGGTATGATTTTGTTCGCCAAAACAAGCAAGGCGTTAGAGCGAATGAATAAATTTTTTCAGGATAGACATGTGAAAAAGACCTATTTGGCAATCGTTAGACAGCGTCCGCGAAAAACTGAGGGGAAACTTATCAATTGGCTGGTTCGGAATAGACAAACAAGGGTAACAAAGGCCTTTCCACGCGAGGTGAAAGGCGGAAGTTATGCCGAGTTGGATTATACATTGGTGGGTGAGTTGAATGGATTCTATTTGCTGCGCGTAGAGCCTTTAACAGGTCGTACACATCAGATTCGTGCGCAACTTGCAGCGATGGGATGTCCTATTGTTGGTGATAATAAGTATGGATATCCAAGAGGTAGTTCTTTGGGTAGTATTTGTTTACATTCTCGTTCATTGGCCTTTACGCATCCAATAAAAAAGGATAGGATGGAATTGATCGCTTCTTTGCCGAAAGATGGCTTCTGGGATAAATTTGAATCTTTGGCACGCTAATCGTTAAAATTTCAGTACCTTTGTGCTATGAAATGGTTTAAATATTTACTCCTAATATTTACCTTAAGCTGCTCGGCTGTGTCTGTTTCGTACGGACAGTGTGCGATGTGTACATTGAACGCTGAGAATTCTACGAAGGAAGGAAATATGCAGGGAAGAGGTCTGAATGACGGTATTTTGTTTCTATTGGTAATACCTTATCTAGCCGCGGCGGGCCTTGGTTATTTATGGTATAAAAAATACCGCAAGAAGAACCCTGTAACAAAGAAATTTTTAAACGAAATAAAATAGATTCTTAATGCCCACATCCAAATTCCATGCAATGATACATTCCAAATGTCCGAAGTGTCATATTGGTAATGTATTTGTAGGAAAGGTATACAGTTTACACAAGCAGCATATGAATGATACTTGCCCTTATTGTGGTGTCAAGTACGAGGTTGAGCCGGGGTATTTCTATGCTGCCATGTATGTGAGTTATGCTTTGTCTGTCGCTGAGATTGTTACTGTATCTGTTGCTATCGCAATTTTGACAGGAAGCGAGTCTCCTTGGTCTTATCTGATTGGTCTAGCTGTAACCATTTTGGTCTTCGCACCTTTTAATTTTAGATATGCCCGTTTGATTTTACTTCATTTTTTAACGCCAAAAATCAGTTATGATCCGCGCTATGAATTGGCGGCAGAGATAGGTGAAAAGAATAATAAGAACCTTGAAGAAGATGGTAACGATATTAATGAAATAAAAAAATAAAAGAGCTCCACAGAGCTCTTTTATTTTTTTAGATACTTCATGGTACTGTCGAAAAGGAACACCTTGTCTTTATATACTTCCGAAATGAGTTGTTGTAATGGAATTAGATGCACTTGCTGAAAATCTGCTATATGGTCTTCTGTAGGGAGTATAACCTGAATGCAGTAGGTCATACCTTCGTGTGGAGACTGTAGCATTTCCAGAAAATGCACTTGAAATTTTTGGGATTGCACGATATTATCCTGAATCCATGAAACGACCTCTTGATGGATTGTTTCTTCTGCTATAACGGAGACATTGTATAAAAACATATGCAAAAATACGCTATTTTTCTGCGATAAAAAAGATTCTAAAGGACAGAACCGAGATAAGTTTGAATATTACATTTAATTACTATATCTTGTAAAAATAAGGTTGCATTTCATGCAATTCCGTATTTAATTGCAATATTTGGAATAAATGATAAGGATGTATTTGGGATTATGAGGATGAAATTTTGGATAGGTTTGTTTTTTTCTGCCATGATCATGTTGGGGTGTCAACGACATAGTGTTGATCTTATTCCAATTAATCAATTTTTTTCTACACCTGAAAAATCAAATTTTAAGATTTCTCCAAATGGTCGATTCATAGCTTACATTGGCTTAGATAATCATTGCAAAAATATCTATTTAATAGATTTGATCAATAAGGATAGTTCCAAACAGCTTACTTATCAAAATGATATTAACGTAAAATCCTTCGCTTGGAACAATGATTCAAAAATTTCTTTTTTGACGGAACAATCTTCGCAGGACAGTTTACGTTTATATGCTGTGGACATCAACACAGAAAAGATTTGGCCATTGATTAAACCGGTACGAGGTCGGTTTCGATGGATTCATGCTATGGCGACGGGAGGTGATAGTTTTATAGCGGGAATCAACGATAGAGACTCTTCTTTTTTTGACCTTTATCGTATCTATTTAGATGGGAGGCCTCGGGAATTGGTTTTACAGAATCCGGGAAATATGAGCTCCTGGGTTATATCCAATGATGGGCAGGTACGATTGGCTGTGGCCAACGATTCTGTACAGCAATCTGTGCTCTATAGAAGCTCAGAAAAAGAACCATTTAAAGAGATTATACGATGTGATGTTGAAAGTAGTTTTTCTCCACTGGGTTATAAGGATAGTTCAAATGCCATCATTTATGCTTTATCCAATATAGACCGGGATAAACTGGCCTTGGTAAGTTATGATTTAGTAAATCAAAGAGAGCTGGGCGAGCTATATAGTCATAAGGATGTTGACGTGAGCCCTGGGGGGTATTTCACTGAACAGAATAAGCTGTTATTTGTCAATTATAGCACATCAAGACAGAACAGACATTTTTTTGATGAGGCTACCAAAAAGAAATATGATCAATTGTCGAAGCAGATTGATGGCTTTGAGTTTCAGGTATTGAATACTGATATTTCGGGGAACAAGGTCATTATCAAAACCTATACGGACGTAAATCCGGGCGGGATTTATTTTTATGATTTTTCGACTCAAAAATTAACGAAGCTAACAGATAATAATTCCGATCTAAAAGACAAAGAACTTTCTCCAAATGAGTATATCACTTATACCGCGAGAGATGGTATTCAGATTTCGGGTTATTTAACTTATCCCATTCATTCCAATCGCAAAAATCTGCCTATGGTTGTATTGCCCCATGATGGACCTAACGGACGGGAAGTTTGGGGATTCGATAACGAAGCGCAGTTTCTGGCGAACAGGGGCTATCTGGTTTTTCAGATGAACTATAGGGGATCGACCGGTTTCGGTAAGAAGTTTTGGACTGCGGGATTTAAGGAATGGGGTGGGAAGATTCAGGATGATATTACTGATGGGGTGAAATGGTTGATTAAAGAAGGAATTGCTGATCGGGAACGTGTCGCTATTGTAGGGAAAGGTTTCGGAGGCTATTCGGCGCTACACGCTGCTTGTTTTAATTCTGATCTTTATAAATGTGCCGTGTCTTATTCCGGCTATACCAATCTGTTCACTTACTTTAGAGATATACCGCCATATTTTAAATCGTATGTGCAGAAAATGTATCAAGTAGTTGGGAATCCGATTCGGGAGGCTGAGCTATTTAAAAATATTTCACCTGTATTTCATTCGGATAAAGTAAAGATACCGGTGCTATTGGTACAGGGAGGAAAGGATAGGTTTAGTTCGGTAACAGATGCAAATCAATTTGTACAGAAATTAAAGAATAATAATATTCCCGTACAATACATCCTAAAAGAGGACGAGGATAGAACTTTTAAACGGGACGAGAATGTCTTTGGGTACTATAATGAGTTGGAGCGGTTTTTGGCGAAATATCTTGTAGACTAAGGGCAGGAGATTATGAAAGCAGAGAAATATAGCTATCGAAAAAACTACGGATTATTGTTGATGTTTTTCATCGTGATTAGTGGTCTGTATATATTTGCCCTTTTTCTTTCGCGTAGTTATACAGAATCGCATATTAAGAACGAATTTACCAATCGAAAATCGGAGATATTTGATCAAACCTTAGTCCCTTTCAATGATTTTTTTCAGAATAGAATTCCTGAAGTATCTTTTTATCAAGGTTTTTTGGATTCAGTCCAGGCGGGAAAATATGCATATAGTATATTAAGTTCCTACCCATTCGTTAGAGAAATTGGTTTTTTTGATTTACAATTTAATAATGATCATAATTTGAACTATGGTTTTATTGTTAATAACCTTAGAATTCAACCGAAAACCATTACTTTTTTTACCGTTTCCAGGTCTGGCCTGAACAAAAATACGATTCGGGATCGTGGGCAGATGGGCTTGCATTCCGAAGAGATTAATAATATTGGTGTGAAGCTGGCAACTTATATTGATAAATTGCAACCGAATGCCAAGCTTTCTGATAAGGATATCCTGAAGGTTTTTTATACCATAAGACCTGGACAGATTACCTATCTGAATATTCCAAGGGTCAACGACTTAATAGTCTATAAGTCCATTATGGAAGGTAATTTGGATCATACTGTCGGATATGAACAGGATATGTTCAATTTTCAGATTGACCCAATGTATCTGGAAGTAAAAAATAGTTATTCAAATCTTTATGAGAAAGTAGAAATAGTCCCACTGGTTGGTGCTCCGATCACGCCGGAAAATGACGAGATTTCAACGGAGATGCCGTTACCTGGAGCCTTAGCAGACTACAAACTTCTTTTTAGGTCGAGTAAAAGTTTTCTGTCAAAAGAGATAAATCGCAGTTTTTGGCCGGTATTGGGAGGGGTATCCCTGATTTATATTATTTTGATTGCAATATTATATTTAATTTATAGAAATTTAGAAATTAACGGAAGACTTTTTAAATTGCAGTACGATTTCATCAATAATCTTACCCACGAGTTTAAGACGCCTGTGAGTGTTATTAAAATTGCTGGAAATAATATTAAGAGTGCGCAGGTACTCTCTGATGAAGAACGGAAAATGTATGGAAATATATTGGATCAGGAGGCAGACCGATTAAATAACTTGATGAATAAGCTGTTGTCTTTTAGTCAGATCGAAAATAAAACCATAAAATTAAATAAAGAAGAAGTTGATTTGGAGGAATTTACCGAAAATCTAGTAGCTTCGTCAAGAATAAAATATGCGGATTTCAAGATTAGCACAAAAATTGATGTAAGAACATCAATGCTTGCGGATCCGGTACTGTTAAGTAGTGTGTTTCAAAATATGATCGATAATGCCTATAAATATTCGAAAGCGGGGCATAAAATCTTAGATATTGCGATACAACAAAACAAGAAGAATTTTGTTATCACTTTTAAGGATGAAGGAATAGGTATTGAGAAGGCAGAGTTTAACAACATCTTCAAAAAGTTTTATAGAATAAAAAGTCAATATAATCAGCAAGGAAGTATCGGTTTGGGCTTGGCTTTCTGTAAAGAAATTACCGAATTTATAGGTGGTGATATTACAGTAAAAAGTCAATTGGGACAGGGGACCACCTTTACCTTGGTATTTCCGGTTTAAAAAATAAATTTAAATATGAATAAAGACATCACTGTTGCTGTTATTGAAGATGATGAGAACTTACGGTTCTTGGTAAAACATCGATTGGAATCCGAAGGCTATCAGGTCATTCAAAGTGGAAATGGGAATGAAGCGGAAAGTTTGATCTTGGAAAAGAGACCCGATGTGGTTTTGTTGGATTGGATGCTTCCAGGAAAAGAAGGCAACGAAATCTGTGAAGATGTCCGTAAAGCCGGATTTGAGAATATCATTATCATGATGACAGCGAAGTCTCAAGATGTGGACAAAATTGAAGCCTATAGCTTTGGTGTGACTGATTACATTAGTAAGCCATTCAATATGGATGTGCTTATTGCTATGATCGATAATAAGGTGAAATTTTTCTTGCCTAAGAACAGTCCCGAAGTATATAAATTTGGCCAAACGGAACATCATCCGAATATTCATTCCTTAATACGTGACGGAAGGAAAGTTGAGTTGACCATTTTGGAAAACCGAATTTTGCTTCATTTTTTACAAAACTTAGGCCGGGAGATTACACGCGAGGAGTTAATGGAGGTTGTCTGGGGTTATAGCTCAAATGTCAACACACGTACGTTGGATATGCATGTGGTTCGTTTAAGGAAAAAGATCGAAACAAATCCAGATAAGCCACATTATCTACAAACAGTTCGGGGGCTGGGGTATAAATTTGTTGATGAGGAAGAGATTTAATTTTATTTAACGGGTAAGAATTTGTTTTGTTGAAAACAATTATTATCTTCGTATAGATTCAAAGCAAGACCATGTTTCCTGACGAGGGAAATATGGTCTTGTTTCTTTTTTAAAAAGTAGAAAATAAGAAAAAAGATAAAATTATGGCAGAAGTAACTTATTTTACGGAAGAAGGATTGCGTAAGCTTAAAGAAGAATTGGCTTATCTGAAGACGGAAGGAAGGTCTAAAATTGCCAATGCTATTGCAGAGGCTAGAGACAAAGGAGATTTGTCAGAAAATGCAGAGTATGATGCTGCTAAAGAAGCTCAGGGGCTTCATGAAGCTAAAATTGCCAATTTGGAGAATACATTGGCTACAGCACGTTTAATTGATGAGTCCAAATTGGATACATCTAAAGTTTTGGCCTTATCGATTGTTAAGATCAAGAACAAGAAGAATGGTGCTGAAATGACTTATCAATTGGTGGCGGAGTCAGAAGCAGATTTGAAGTCGGGCAAGATTTCAGTTAAATCTCCTATTGCCCAGGGTTTGTTGGGAAAATCGAAAGGTGATACAGCTGTTATTGAAGTGCCTGCCGGTAAAATTGAATTCGAGATCGTAGAGATTTCAAGATAATATATGTCGGTTATGTGCGGTATGCCATAACCGCACATCCACAAATTAACTTTATATTAAGAAGGTCGTGATATAGTAATCGCGACCTTTTTTGTTTATATTTGTTGGCAGTAGAAAAACAGGGTGTGATAAAACTGCAGTTAAATTTTTAATTGTTAACATACCGAAGGCTTTGCATTTTAAAGTCTGTTTTTTGCTAATTATTGTTTAAAAGATTTATTCCAAGATTAGAATAATATGTCGACAATTTTTTCAAAAATCGTTGCTGGGGAGATCCCAGCTTACAAAGTTGCAGAAAGTAATGATTTTCTAGCTTTTTTGGATATCAGTCCATTGGCTAAGGGGCACGTTCTTGTGATCCCTAAGAAAGAGACCGATTACATTTTTGATATAGAAGATGATGAATATATGGCGCTTTGGGTCTTTGCTAAGATTGTTGCTCAAGGTATTAAAAAGGTAATTCCCTGTGTAAAAGTCGGTGTTGCAGTTGTTGGTTTAGAAGTGGCTCACGCACATATACATTTGGTGCCTATTAATAAAATTAGTGATTTAAACTTTGCTGGACCTAAATTGAGCTTGGCAGAGGACGAACTTCATGAAATTGCGACTACTATTCGCGAGTCTATCGTCAGTATAACTGCTCAAAATCAATAATTAGAAAGGATTATATTACACTTGATTTACGTTCGTTTTTTAGAAGAATGCTATATTTGTACCTTGTTGTTTCAAATTTGTACAGAGATAAGCGTGGGAGTTGTTCTAAAAAAGGAACGCAACATTGATTTTTACTAAAGGTTATGCATGAACTCTTGTTGTCATTTCAACAATTATTAAACCCGGAGGAACTATTGAGTTCAGGAGGGTTTTATTTGGTTATCTTAATTGTATTTGCTGAGACGGGCCTATTTTTTGGATTTTTTCTACCTGGGGATTATTTATTATTTCTTGCAGGATTATTTTGCGCGCTAAATAAAATTGACGTTAATATATACACGCTTTGTTTGGGCTTGTTTATAGCGGGAGTGTTAGGGAATTTTACAGGGTATTGGTTTGGTTATCGAGCGGGGCCGATGCTGTTTAAGCGAAAAGATAGTTTCATCTTTAAGCGAAAATATGTGGTCATGGCCGAAGAATTTTATCATAAATATGGTGGAACTGCTTTAATTATAGGAAGATTTGTTCCAATAGTTCGTACTTTTGCACCTATCTTTGCAGGTGTTGTAAAATTAGACTTTAAGAAGTTCGTTCTGTATAATGTTGCCGGAGCTGCCATTTGGGTACTTGTGTTGACCCTGTCTGGATATTTCCTTGGTATTGAGTTCCCTTGGATTATACATTATGTAGAATATGTTGTCGTTGGTATGATTGTGATCGCATTTTTACCAATTGCAATAACGTTGTTAAAAAAGCGTATAAAAGATAAAAGAAACAAACAAAATATACAGTAAAATAAAAAATGAGTAAACAAAACCCTTGGCACATGGTTTCTCCAGGTGAGAATGTTCCAAATGCCGTAAATGCTATCATTGAGATTACAAACGGATCCAAAGGAAAGTATGAATTAGACAAAGAAACTGGTTTGTTGCTTTTGGACAGAGTAATGAGTTCATCTGTCGTTTATCCTGCCAATTATGGTTTTATCCCACAGACTTATTGCGATGACAAAGATCCTTTGGATATTTTGGTCATTTGTTCAGTGGATATTTTACCATTAACATTGGTTGAAGCACAGGTCATTGGTGTGATGAATATGGTTGATGGTGGAGAACAAGATGATAAAATTATTGCGGTAGCTAAAAATGATCCCGTTTTTAATTACATTAAAGATATTGATCAGTTACCTCCGCATACCATGAAGGAGATTGTACAGTTCTTTGAGAGTTATAAAGCACTTGAAAAGAAGCATGTCATTGTTGAGGGTGTAAAAGGACGTGAAGAAGCACAAAGAATCTTGATCGAGGCTATCGATTTGTACAAAAAAGAATTTGTTAACAAATAACCCCAAGCATGGCGCTCGATATATTTTGGACATTGTTTTTAGTATTGGCCAACGGCTTTTTTGTCGCGGCAGAATTTGCTATTGTCAAGGTCCGAGTCTCCCAAATTGAAGTTCAGGCAAAAACAGGTAGCAAAGTTGCTACAATAGCCAAAAGTATAACGGAGCATTTGGATGGTTATTTGGCCGCTACACAATTGGGTATTACACTTTCTTCACTGGCCTTAGGTTGGGTAGGAGAGGCTGTAATGACCCAAATTGTGCAGGGGGTATTAGGTTTTTTCGGTGTTGAATTGACAGGTACAATCGCGACGAATGCAGGTCATGTATTGGCTTTTACGATTATTACCGTGTTACACATTGTATTTGGAGAGCTCGCTCCTAAATCAATTGCGATTCAAAAACCTGTTGCAACAACAATGAAAATTGCGGTTCCACTGCAATTTTTCTACTTTATCTTTAGACCATTTATTTGGATTTTAAATGGTTTCGCTAATTTTCTGTTGAAGATTTTAGGATTTGAAGTTACTAAAGGGGAATCTGCGCACTCTTCTGAAGAGTTGCAATATCTTTTGGATAAAGGTAAAGAGTCTGGTGCTTTGGATATTTCTGAGCACGAGTTGATCAAAAATGTATTTGATTTTAACGAACGTATCGTTAAGAATATTATGGTACCTCGTACCAAAATTGTGGCTGTGGAGGTCACGGCTGATGCCTCTGAGCTGATAGAAACCATGACTGAAGAAGGGTACTCTCGTCTGCCAATTTATGAGGATAATATTGATCAAATCGTTGGTATTGTCCATACGAAAGATATTTTACCCCTCTTAGCTAAAGGAAAAGAGGTTGTCATGAGAAATATCATGCGCAAACCTTATTTCATTCCTGAGACGAAGAAGATCAATGATCTAATGGCTGAGTTCCAGCAAAAGCGTCTACAGTTAGCGATTGTATTGGATGAATTTGGTGGAACTGCGGGTATGGTTACCCTGGAAGATATTGTTGAGGAACTTGTTGGTGAGATTCAGGATGAATACGATGAGGAAACTCCAGTTGTCGAACGTATTTCGGAAACGGAATATATGGTCGATGCAGGAGCTAGTATTCATGATGTGAATGAATTTCTCCCGATAGAATTACCCGAGAGTCAGGATTACGATACGATGTCGGGTCTGGTGAGCGAAATCTTTGATAAGATACCTGAAGTCGGTGAGCGTAAAGAAGAATATGGTTACGTATTCACTATTATCCGTAAGGCTCAGCAGAACATAGAGTTTGTCAAATTGGAATTGGTCGAATCGGCCGATGATGATACAGAAGAATAAAACAATAACGAAAGTACATGCAGTTATTTTTTACACCGGATTTAAACCCTTCATTAGAAAATTTTATCCTTAGTGAAGAAGAAAGTAAACATGCTATTCGTGTGCTTCGTATGGATACTGGTGATCGTTTACATCTCATAGACGGTCGCGGTGGTTTGTACGAAGCTCAAATTATTGACCCTCATCCCAAACGTACTGTTCTCACGATCTTAACTGTTGAGGAGGAGTTTCAGCGGCCAAAATATCATTTGCATATTGCTGTTGGTCCAACGAAGAATATTGATCGCATCGAATGGTTTTTGGAAAAGGCGACTGAGGTTGGAATTCAAGAAATAACTCCAGTTATCTGTGAGCATTCTGAGCGAAAAGAGGTGAAATTAGATCGTCTAAATAAGGTGGTTGTTGCAGCGATGAAACAATCGTTGAAAGCCTATCTTCCGAAGCTAAATCCAGCAGTATCGTTTAAACAGTTTTTGAGGGAAATCCCAACAGAAGGTGTTCAAAAGGCAATTGCACACTGTGTTGACGCTGAAAAGAAGTATTTAAACCAGGTTTTGGAGCCTGCCCAGCATTATATTATCCTCATTGGTCCGGAAGGAGATTTCTCTGAAGAGGAAATTGATTTGGCACTACAGATGGGGTTTCATCCGATTTCGTTGGGAGAAGCGCGTTTAAGAACCGAAACGGCTGCTTTAGCAGCTTGTATGGAAGTTTCCCTGCTGAATAGAGGGTAGGGGATAAAAGACGGACCCTGGCCCACTAAATGGGCTGTGAGAGATCTGCAAAGCCCATTTAATGGTTTAATAATAGACGCTAGTTTATTTTATTGGTTCTGCATCTACAATCTGGATTTCAGCATTTCCTTTAAGCGGATCTTTGGTAAAGATCATTTTCCCTTTTAATTTAATCGGATCTTCAGAGAATTTTATTGCATTGCCCTTTAATGTTACTTCAACCATTGGTGGTATTCCGTTGGATCCACAGAATTGGCATTGCATCACGGGTAATACAGACATCATAAAGTTTTTATGATTACGACCACTATGAAGAGGAACCATATAACCTGGTAATTCAACAATTTTATTTTCAAGCGCTTTAAGTTCCTTTGGGTAGAAAGGCGTATATACTTTCTTTGCTCCATTATAAGTTACTTTATAAGCCATTTTATCAATTGCTTCCCAAGTTTTGTTCATCATAGGTGTATGATCGGGAACATCCGGATTATTGCCTATTTGGGCTTGGGACTGTATGGTACAGAATAATATAAATAAGAATACTGTCAGTGTTTTTTTCATGTGTTATGCTATTGTTATGTATCGAATGTTATGTATCGAGAAGCTGTTCGAATGTATTTTCCGTTTTCCTGCCTAAAGGATAAGCTGCTCTTCTTATTGCGATCTTTTGTCGTTGTGTAATCTTAGTTAAACTTATTTATTTGATAGTGTTCCAGAAATACTTGTCCTGTAGGCCTTGATCGCCGGAATAAGTGCTGCGAAGATACCTATTAGACAAGCAACAAACAAGAAAATCAGTTCTTTCGGATGAAGTGTAAAGGCCTCTATAAAATCGGCGCTTTGACTTGTCTGATTACTGATATAGTAAAGCGCTAGATGTGCCATTATAAGCCCAATTAACCCACCAAGAATCGTAATGATTAGTCCTTCAAGGAGCACAATGGCAAAGAGTTTTCCTTTGGAGGCTCCAAGCGTACGCATGATGGCAAGGTCATATTTGCGTTGCTTTAATGCGTTATATAAATTAATAAAGACGCTTAAACCTGCAATAAACATAATTACATAAGCGAGTATCGATAAAGAATCTATCCCTACGCCTAATAACGCGAATAGACGAGTGCTTTCCATGGCGGGAGATGCGGCCTGCATGTCTGTTTGCTGATCAATGAATTTTGGCAAAATTCCGATCGCTGCAGGGGATTGATATTTTAGTAGAATGGCGGTTATTTCCAATCCATTCTGTTTTACCATGTCGGCACCTATTGACTTCACAAACATGCCTTCCTCTGCGTGCTCATGATGGTCTTCCTGCTCCTGATGCCCTTTTTCGTTCGTTTGGGCTGGAGCAGATGAATTTTCTGCTATATCTTCACCATGATGGTGCAGATGTGCTTTGAGGGTTTCCTCCCGGTCTTCTTGGCGTTCGCGTAATTCTTTCTCTACTGCTGTTTCTTGATGCTCATGTTTATGTGCAATGCCATGTACATCCCAAACACTTTCTAAGTTGGTTAGTATTAAGTTATCGGTAACGTTATTGTTATGTTTTAGAATACCAACAATGGTAAACGGATGTTCGTCATGATGATGTCCATCTTTGCTCAAGCCATGTGAACTATGGATCTGATCGCCAATTTTGAGCTGTTGTTTTTTTGCAACTTGATCACCAATGACTACTTCAAAATTATTTTGCCAGATACGGCCTTCAATTATTGCTGTTTCATAAATCGCTAAGAAAGATGAATCTGTTCCAACAATGCGATGGCCTTTGAAATTGTCGCCTAAAGATAGGGGCACTGCAAGCTGAACAAGGGGATTTTGGCGTAATGATTCCAGTTCGTCCAGTGGGATATTGCCGGTTGGATTGTCAATATGATAAATACTTGACAAGATCAATTGAAGGGGGCTTCCCTTGGCTCCAACAACCAAATCAATATTTTTACTGTTATTGTCAAGCTGCTTTTCAAAAGTTTCTCCGGTAATTGAAAGCACGGCAAGGATGGAAATTCCAAACGCCGTTAACAGAATGCTTAGAAAGACCGAGCCAAACTGCCTACTTAAATTTTTCCAAACCAATTGTATCGTGTTCATAACAAATTCTAAAAACTAAGGGTGACGCGTAAATTAAAGTAAAACAATTATTTTAAAAGGTACATTTTGGAGAACTGATCTTTTATTCTCTTGTCGTGTGTTGTTATCAATAAAGTCGATCCTGCAGTGTCAGCTATCGATAATAATAGTTCTAATACCCTGTAGGTATTGTTGTCATCTAGAGCGGCAGTTGGCTCGTCAGCAATAAGTAGAGCTGGTTTATTGATGATGCTGCGTGCAATAGCAGCACGTTGTAATTGGCCGCGACTCAATTCGTTCGGGTAGGCATCACTTTTTTGATCTAATTGCAGTTGCGTCAATATGAAATGTATTGCATTAAGGTCTATTCTTTTCCCTGCTAAAGACTGTGCCAACTTGATGTTTTCCAAAAGTGTTAAATTTCTTAGGAGGTGGGCTTCTTGGAATATAAATCCGATATATTGCGCACGAAACTGATCCAATTTGCTGTTTGATAATAAGGATAGGTCTTGGTTATTTATTTTGACCAGACCTGTCTCTGGTCGTGACAAACCTCCTAATATATTAAGTAACGTTGTTTTTCCAGAACCCGAATCTCCTAATAACAGCGTATGCTGACCTTTCTCGATGTGAATATCTGGAAATTCAATTGGCGTTGAATTAGGATACTGAAATGATAACTGTGTAGTCGATACGATTGGAGTGCTCATGAGGATCAGAAATTGAAAATATATTCAAACTTAGATAAATTGCTTTTTATATGCAATATAATTGCAATTATATTGCATATAAAAAGCAATTTACTGCAGTGAGTTAACAGTTGGCAATGGAAGATGATCGGTCTCTCTCAACTAGCAGTACCACTTATCTATATAAGGCCGTAAATGGCATTCATTAAAGTGTAATTTATAAAAATAACCTTATTGTGTTAATAAATTAAGTGCTTAATAATTTTATTACACTTCTTTAATATGTTGTCCCATTAAGGGGAGGAAATATTCGTATAAATTGGATAAACAGCTGTTTTTTGCTGAAAATCAAGAAAAATAGGAGGTGAGTAACATTAAATTAACAACTGATTGATGTAATGGTAATTTGTTGTTAATGTTAATCTAATATTCTGCTAATAGATTTGCAGAAACAAAAAACAAATAAATTGAAACCACAATTACAACTTAAAGGAATCGCTGCTGCCATGACGCTTGTAGTAGCTGCATCAACAACAGTTTATGCACAAAGTAGTGGGAAGTTAATGGGGACTATTACTAACAGTAAAACTGGTGAAACAATCACCGGAGTAACTGTTCGTATTTTAGGAACATCAAGAGGTGGAAGCTCTGATGTATCTGGAAAATACAGTATTCCAGCTTTACCGGCAGGTAAATATACTGTAGAATATATTTATATTGGTTACTCGAGGAAGCAAGTTACCGAGGTTGAGATTAAAGCGAATGATTTGACCAATTTGGATATCGTTCTTGATAATTCGGAAGGACAGGTGTTAGATCAAGTTGTGGTTACAGGATCTTTTAAGAAAGAATCTATTGGTGCATTATATTCGCAACAAAAAAATAGTGCATTGATTTCTGATGGTATTTCAAGTGAGCAGATTAGAAGATCGCCAGATAAAAATACATCCGAAGCATTACGTCGTGTCAGTGGTACGACAATTCAAGATAATAAGTTTGTCATCGTTCGCGGTTTGAGTGATCGTTATAACGTTGCTATGATGGACGGCTCGGTACTACCAAGTACAGAAGCCAATCGTCGCGCATTTTCATTTGATATTATTCCTTCGAATCTTATTGATAAAATAACGATCTCAAAAACAGCTACTCCAGATTTACCAGCAGATTTTGCAGGGGGAGCTGTACAGATTACAACAAAAGATATTCCTGATCAAAACTTCGTTTCTTTTGGTTTAGGCTATGGTTATAACACAGCCTCAACTTTTAAAGACTTTTTGCAAACCAAGAAGAATTTTCAAAACTATCTTGGTTTTGATGATGGATCTAGTCAGTTGGCCAAGAATTACCCTTCGCGAGAAGCATTCGCTGCTGGTTTATCGCAAAAGTGGCAACGTTTAACCATGAAATCATTGTCGAATGATTTTTCAGTTGAAAATAAGAAGGCGCTTCCCTCCCAAGCTTATCAATTTTCTTTGGGTCGAGTAAAGCAATATGAGAATAACAATAAGTTTGGGGCACTATTTTCTGTAAACTACCGAAATTCCCAAAATATTTTATCAAATATTGAACGTAAGTGGTATCAGTATGATTATAAAGATAATCAATATAAGTTTACAACGAATTTGGGAGCAATGGCTAATTTCGGTTATTCTTTTGGAAAGAATAAAATCTCTTGGAAGAACTTGTACAATCGAAATTATGATAACGTATATACTGAGCGGACAGGAACACATCTTGGAACGACATCAGTAAATAAATTCTATGCTTTTGATATTTTGCAAAAATCATTGTTCAAATCAACACTGGAAGGAGATCACGTACTTTCTGATCTAAATGATAGAATTAAATGGACAGCATCCTATAGCAACATTAAAAACAATCAACCGAATCAGATGAAAATCAATTATGCAAAAGCGATTGACAAAGAAAATGATTCTACAGTTCCTTATTTGGCCAACATTACAAGCCCTAGTAAAGAGAATACGCGTTTGTTTTCTGATCTTAATGAAAATGTTTTCTCTGGAGAGTTAAACTATGCTAGACCAATGAATTTTCTATCTGCACCAAGTACATTGAAAGTTGGTGCTGGAGCAAATTATCGTCATCGTGATTTTGATGCACGTTTTGTTGGACTGGTCTTAGATGTAATTAAGATGGATTCAAAATTAGCTGACCAAATACGTGAACTTTCTCCAGATAAAATATTTGCTGCAGATTTGATCGATAAAAACTATTTTAAATACGATGAAATTCAAATGCCTGGTGATTTCTATACAGCAAAATCAATGACAGGATTTGGCTACGCCATGATGGACCAAAAGTTTATGGATAAGTTTCGCGTAGTGTATGGCTTGCGTGTTGAAAACTATAATGTTCAAATTGACACAGACAAAAAGGACGTTGATGATACAAAATTAGACTTTTTGCCTTCAATTAATATGACTTATAGTTTAAATAGTAAAACAAATCTTAGAGCTTCCTATTATAGAACAATTGCTCGTCCAGAGTTACGAGAATTAGCACCATTTAGTTTTTATGATTACGAGCAATTTGGAACTATTTCAGGGAATACAAAACTAAAAAGAAGCGCGATCAATAATGCGGATTTGAGATTTGAAATATATCCTAAGGCTGGCGAAATCTTTTCTATCTCTGCATTCTATAAACAGTTTACAGATGCTATTGAAGCATCTCGCTATGATGTGAATTCGACAGTTGATGTTTCCTATTTCAATACACCAAAAGCAACATTATATGGAGCTGAGTTAGAGGCAAGAAAGAAATTGGATTTTATCAATGAAAATAAATTGTTTTCTAACACAACTGCATATTTAAATCTTTCTTATGTGCATTCGAAGGTGACTAATCCAACTGATCAAGATTATAAAGAGAAAACTCGACCTATGGTTGGACAATCTCCCTATACGATCAATGCGGGATTGCAGCATAGCGCATTGGATAATAAATTGAATGTCAATGTCCTTTTTAACCGTATTGGTAAGCGGATAGCACAAGCAGGAGGAATTACCTTTGCGAGTGCTTACGAAGCACCTCGTAATGTATTAGATGCACAAGTTGGCTACAAATTGATGAAGAATAAAGCGGAGGTAAAGGTTAATTTGGGTGATATTTTGAATAATCCTGTAAACGTATATTTTGATAATGAAGCTAAGGAAATTCTATATCGCTATAAGACCGGCGGAAATTATTCAGTATCATTTAATTATACATTTTAGTAGTAATATAAACTTAATATTACTTTAAATGTAAAGACATACTTAAAGTGTTTTTTTGTATCAAGATTTTAAAGCTTAAAAAATGAAAAAAAAGATTTTTATTCTTCTCACTAGCAGCGTTATTATTTGCTGGAGCATGTAAGGAAACAACAATTACGGATGAAGGTGGCGGTACTGAAACTCCAACAAATCCTGAAAATCAAAATGTCGTAGAGATCTCAGGTGAGATAACAACTAATACAACTTGGACATCAGATAAAATCTATGTTTTAAAAGGTTTCGTATATGTAAGTAATGGCGCCACTTTAACAATTGAACCTGGAACTATTATTAAAGGTGATAAAGCTTCAAAAGCTACATTAACAATTACGAGGGGGGCTAAAATTAATGCAATAGGAACAGCAGACAAACCAATTGTATTTACATCTAATTTGGCGGCTGGAGCTCGTTCCCAAGGAGATTGGGGCGGAGTAATCCTTTTAGGCAAGGCTCCTGTTAACCAAGGTACAGATGTTAAGATCGAAGGTGGTCTTGCCGCACCAATAGGCAAGGAAGAAAAAAATTATATTTATTATGGAGGAACTGATGCTGCAGACAACTCAGGAACTTTAAAATATGTTCGTATTGAGTTTGCTGGTATTGCGTATTCTGTAGACAATGAAATTAATGGATTAACAATGGGCGGTGTTGGAAATGGTACAACATTGGAATATATCCAAGTCTACCGTTCAGGTGATGATGCATTTGAATGGTTCGGTGGTACAGTAAATGCAAAACATCTTTTGGCCGTAGGTACTTGGGATGATGATTTTGATACAGATTTTGGGTATTCTGGTAATGTCCAATTTGCATTAGCACAACGTGTACCTACAGTTGCAGATCAGTCGGGTTCGAATGGATATGAATCTGATAATAATGCTACAGGAACAGTTCAAACGCCAAAAACATCAGCAGTATTTTCTAATGTAACTGTTCTTGGTCCTATTCAAAAAGCTGGTGGATCTTTTAATGCAAATTATCAACATGGTGCACAAATTCGTAGAAATTCCTCTATTAGCATCTTAAATTCTGTTATATCAGGTTTCCCGTTAGCAGGTCTGTATATCGATGATACAAAGGTTGCTGTAGCTAATTCAACTTCAAATAACTTTCTAACTGGCTCTGCTGTGTTTGAAAATAACTTGGTATACGGTTCTAAAGATGCAGATTTGAAAGTTAGTTCAACGGACAACGCTGCCGCTATATCAACACTTATAAGGGCGAAGAATGTTTTCGATAATAGTAAATATGCTTCTGAGTTGTTCGTAGCACCTTATAATTTTGGTTCAGATTTCTCTAATACAAGTGCTACTCCAGATTTTAAAGTTTTATCAGGATCTGCAGCTGCTAGTGGTGCGATTTTTACCAACGCTAAGGTTTCGGGAAGTTTCTTCGAGAAAGTGGCCTATAAAGGTGCTTTTGGCACGACAGATTGGACAAGTGGTTGGGCTCATTATGATCCACAGAACTTGGCATATACAACTCCTGGGCAAGTAAAATAATTATAGTTTAGTTAAATAGATAGAAAATCCTGCCTTGTGCGGGATTTTTTTTGTAGCATATATGTTAAATAATTCGTTATTGAAAATAATAAACTAAACTTTAAAATATGAAAAGAACGATCTATCTAGTGGTACTAAGTGTTACCTTACTATTTGTTGCCTGTAAGAAATCAGATGATAAAACTGATTCAGAAACTAAAGGTCTTCATGTAGAAATAAAAGGAATTTCTGGCTGGTGGGGTGAATTTGTAAATATCAGTGTAGATCAAAATAAGACAGAAGTAAAATATGCTCCGGGAACTACTGGTGATACTCAAACTGTAAAAGATAAAAGTTATAAGACAAGTGAAGACACGTTTAGAAAGTTGTCCTCTTATGTCGAAACCTATAACTTAATGGAGGCTAAAATTCAGGAATGCGCACGTTGTGCAGATGGAACAGATTATGTGATCACAATAAAATCTAGTGGGAAGGCAAATACGGTAACCATTGCAGCATACCGAACCGATGGTAAATACGCCGATGTGCTTGATTTTATAAACAAGCTTTAGATCAAACAAAAGCGCTGTGGAGGATTAATTCTTCTTCTGCAAAATGACGATTTTCACCTAGATTCTGTGATATAAAGCGAATGTGAAACCTCGATATAATGTGATACTATCTCGGCTCGTAGTGATAAACAATCTGGTAGGACTGATTTTTAAGCTCCTCAGACAATTGACCTATATCTAGCGTTTGCGCTTGTGGTGTAGGTTCACAGACAGAATAATATTTTCCATTGTACAAAATAGCATCACCGATAGGATGTTCAAATTGGACGGCCATCGTTACATGAGTGGGATAGAGCAGGGTGATCATAGGAAGATTGTAGATTTCCTTTACCAGATAAAAAAACAGGGCAACACGGTCATCACAGTCACTGTATTTATTCAATAGCGTTTGTTCTGCAGAAAGGCGCTTTTCGGATCCGAAATTCTCTTCGTCATTTTCGTATAAGAATGCATATCGCGTAAACCGCATTAAATAATCGACACCTTCCTGCTGATTTTTTCCTTTTAAATTTTCCTTGAGCGCAGGAATCAGTGATTGATAAGTCTCTTTGCTAAGTGGAATATTGAAATAAGTTTCAAAATCTACGCCAGGATAATTTTTAAAAAGATCACTGATATCTTCATTCAACTTGACATTAAAATGGTAGGCTTTATGACCATAATTGAACTCAATTTGCTTCTCCTTATAATTTGCTGGTACAAAATCAGGTAATTTTGTGATTTTATAGCTAAAATCTCCAACGGCTTCTGGTACTTTGATTTTAACGGGAATATAGGTGTCTGCGCGTTGAAAGAGCTTTCCATAGTCATGGAAGTTTAAACAGGTGTATTTCTTGCCATCAATTTCAAAAAAAGGAATATCAGAGATATCTTCTTTGTTCTGAATGAAAAATATGATCTGATTATTACCCACAGCCAAGCGGGCATCATAACCAGATTTACACATTAAAAACCATTTATATAAAGTATAGCGTGTATAATTTTCAGCTTTCGGGGCAATCTGCTGTGCGGTGCGGCGAATCAGCTGATAATAGACCCAATCATTCAAATGATGTTCATCTTTGTATTCGAGCAAACTGTTTACAAGTTGTATGTAATCGGTTTGATCAGCTATTTGATAGAATTTTTGTACATGAGCTATCGTTAAGCTGTCTTTGAATGGAATATTAAAGGAGGGGGGGACATCAATAGACACTTTCCCATCATAAAAATCGAAATCATGATGTTGCGCCCAGAGCTGCTGTGAAGCACAGGTTAACCAAATGAGTATGGTCAAAAACATTCGATATATTTCCCTTAATTTCAATTATTAACAATTTGATAACATTGTAGTAATATAAAATTAATGATAAAATTTGCTTTTTTTGTGCATTGAAGGAATTATTATTAAAAAATTACAATCTATTTTTAGGTTTTAGATTCTCCTTTTTCATTTTTAAAATCCGTATCTTCGTGCAATGGATAATTTTATTGTTTCTGCACGTAAATACCGCCCGATTACCTTTGATTCGGTTGTAGGTCAGCAACACATTACTGGTACCTTAAAGAATGCGATACACAACAATCAGTTGGCGCAGGCATTTTTGTTTTGTGGTCCCCGCGGTGTGGGGAAAACTACCTGTGCACGTATTTTAGCTAAAACAATAAATTGTGAAAATATCTTAGCAGGCACCGAACCTTGTGGCACATGTGATAGCTGTAAGTCTTTCCAAAATGGAAATTCTTTCAGTATTCATGAACTGGATGCTGCATCCAATAATTCCGTAGATGATATCCGCAACCTGATTGATCAAGTACGCATACCACCACAGGCTGGAAAATATAAAATCTATATCATAGATGAGGTGCATATGCTTTCTCAAGCGGCTTTCAATGCTTTTTTGAAGACATTGGAGGAACCTCCTTCCTATGCTATCTTTATCCTGGCGACCACTGAAAAACATAAGATTTTACCAACGATTCTTTCGCGCTGTCAGATTTTTGATTTTAACCGGATCAAAGTGGAAGATATGGCCAGTCATTTGGCCCGTATCGCTGACAGGGAAGGTATTGCTTATGATCAGGACGGATTACATATCATTGCCCAAAAGGCCGATGGTGGCCTTCGGGATGCCTTGTCGATGTTCGATCAGATCGTCAGTTTTTCCAATAAAAATGTCACCTATCAAGCTGTAATCGATAATTTGAATATCTTGGATTACGATTATTATTTTAAGCTAACGGATGCTATTTTAACGGAGGATGCAGCACAAACTTTATTGATTTTCAATGAGATTTTAAATCACGGGTTTGATGGCAGTCATTTCATAGCCGGTCTGTCTGCGCATTTTAGAAATTTGCTGGTTGCTAAAGAGCCAACTACGCTAAAATTATTGGAAGTCAGTGATAGTATTCGTCAAAAGTATCTGCAGCAGTCCCAAAAAGCTTCTCCAGGATTTTTGTTATCTGCATTGAATATTTCCAATCAATGTGAGATCAACTATAAAACAAGTAAAAATCAACGCCTGCAAGTTGAACTTTCACTCCTCAAGACATGTCATATCGCAAGTGCGATTAAATTGAGCCAGCTTGGATCCGTACAGATTCCTTCGGCAACCGAGGGCGTAAAAAAAAAAACTTCCTGAGCCAGTAGTTGGACAAGCGCAACAAACCTCGGTAGTCCCTACTCCGCAAGCGACTTCTCCAGCGAATGCTCCTGTCGTTGAAAATCCTGTGACACCGCGTTCGCAAGCTAACCCCGTAAATTACCAGGCTTCCGAGACTAAGGAAGAGGTGAAAAAAGATCCTATTTCCAACGTGCCTCCTAAAGTAAAAAAAGGCGGATGGGGAGCATCTACTGCAGCAATTATTCCGTCTTTGCCGGATTTGAATACCATATACGATAACAATGCGGTTGCCAAAGAAGGTGATGAGCCAGAATTAATACGTGGAAGCGAACAACGTGATGTTTCATTCGGTCAATTTATTGCTGTTTGGAACAGTTATGCTGAACAGCTGAAAGCGGAAAACAAGATTAACTTGTATACCATGATGACGGCTATGCAACCGCGGTTAAATGGGGTATTGATTGAAATTGATGTCGAAAATGGTGTTCAGATGGATGTATTGCAAAGTGCAAAGGTTGATGTGCTGAACTACTTACGTGTGAAACTCCAGAATTTTTCGCTGGATCTGCAGGGGGTGATGATGGAACATACGATTTCACGCAAACCCTATACTTCCCAGGAGAAGTATCAAGCAATGGTCAACAAAAACCCGCTTTTAGATACTTTGCGGAAGGAGTTTAACTTGGGGCTAAGCTAATTCAAACACGCTAGTTGTTTTTTATTTTTGTACATTTGCAAACTCTTCCATGAAGAGGGAAATATTTAGTATTTATTATGCAAGGAAATTTTCAGAGACGTGATCGCGACCACGGGGAAAGACGTGAAGTGAATCAGATGGTATTTGGTATTCGTGCTGTCATCGAAGCAATCGATAGTGGTAAAGAGATCGAGTCATTATTTATACAACGCGGTTTGAGCGGCAGTTTGATTCTAGAATTGAAAGCCTTGTTAAAGGAACATAATATCGCTTCTCAACAGGTGCCAATTGAAAAATTAAACCGCATAACACGTAAAAATCATCAAGGTGTAATTGCGGTTATTTCTCCAATTACCTATCATGATATAGAAGAACTTCTCCCTCAGATTTATGAAAAAGGTGAAACTCCTTTACTTCTGATGTTGGATGGAGTGACAGATGTGCGCAATTTGGGTGCTATTGCACGTACAGCGGAATGTTCTGGAGTACATGCCATCATTGTCCCTAAAAAGGGCTCAGCTGAGGTTAACCCTGATGCCATTAAAACATCTGCTGGAGCACTCTATAAAATCCCTGTCTGTCGCCATGATAGCTTGTCCAAAGTTGGTAAATTTTTGATTGATTCAGGTGTGCAGTTAGTTGCCAGTACAGAAAAAACAACCTCGAGCATTTACGATGTGGATTATACAGCTCCAACCTGTGTAATTATGGGGGCAGAGGACGTTGGTGTTTCCAATGACCTAATTCGTATTGCCGACCACCTGGCCAAGATACCAATGTACGGTGAAATAGGTTCGTTAAATGTATCTGTGTCGGCCGCAGTAGTGATCTATGAAGCGATTCGTCAACGGATTGTTAAAAAATAAAGAATATAATTTAGTTGATTACAAAAAGCCTTTGTTTTTGACAAAGGCTTTTTTGTAGACTAGTTTTGATAAATATCTTCAATCTCTTGTTCGTATTTTTGCAAGATAACTTTTCTTTTCATTTTTAACGTCGGTGTCAATTCACCGGTTTCAACGGTCATTTCGTCGGGGACTATGATGAACTTCTTGATCTGTTCCCAGCTGCCAAAATTTTGATTAATACGGTTGAGTTCCGATCCCATTTTCTGTTTCAGTTCTAGGCTATTTAGAAAATCTAGTCTAGAAAGATTGGCAAGGGCGGGAAAAGCACTTCTTGACCATTCTAGAAGATTATTATAGTTGGGAACAATCAACGCCGCAGGAAATTTGCGGCCTTCTCCAAGTACCATAGCCTGTTCGATAAATGAAGATTCGACCAGTTTAGATTCGATCTGCTGCGGAACGATATATTTTCCTCCAGAAGTCTTGAACATCTCTTTCTTTCGGTCTATAATTTTAAGAAATTTACCGTCTACCCATTGGCCAATGTCCCCAGTATAAAGCCAGCCATCCTTGATCGCTTCTGCTGTTGCCTCTGGATTTTTATAATAGCCAATCATATTATTCTCGCCTTTAGTCAATATTTCTCCATCGTTAGCAAGCTTTATTTCGATATTAATTAACGGTAAGCCTACAGTACCAATTTTCATACCTCGTTTATAGCAATTTACAGCGATACATGGTCCCGCCTCAGTGAGGCCATAACCTTCATATATTGGAATCCCTGCTGCCATATACAGACGGATTAATCTTTCCTGTAAAGCAGCACTCCCGGAGGCAATCCCTTTGATGTCACCACCTAATGCTTCGCGCCATTTTGAAAAAACTAATTTACGGGCAATGTTCAGTTGAAAGTCATACCACCATGTACGTCCCTCCAGTTTGTATTGTTCGCCGACGCTCAAGGACCAGAAGAATAGCTTACGCTTGACTCCTGTTAATTGCTCTCCTGTAGCCATAATCTTCTCATAAACTTTCTCCAATACACGAGGTACAGCGGAAAAAATATGTGGTTTAACGGATTTAAAATCTTCACCTATCGTATCCATCGATTGAGCAAAGAAGATTGTCAAACCTTTGTACATATATACATATTGGAATACGCGTTCATAGGCATGACAAACTGGAAGAAAGGAGAGGGCACGATCACCCCGTTCGACAGGAAAGGAATATTCACTACTCAACGTATCTGCCAATAAATTTTTATGAGACAACATAACACCTTTGGGATTTCCTGTTGTGCCAGAGGTGTAAATGATGGATGCCAATGTATCGGTTTTTATACCATCACGTAGTTGGTTTAGCGTTTCATCTGTAATGATCTCGCCCTTGGAAACGAAGTCATGCCAATGGTTTAGACCATCCTCTTTGTCTAGACTGTAAATAGCATTTAGTTGCGGACAATTATCTTGTATCGTTAATATCTTTGTGTATAGTGTCTTTGAACTAACAATACACTTCCTGATTTCGGCATGATTGAAGATATACGTGTAATCTAAGGTTGAAATATTAGGGTAGATGGCGACTACTACAGCTCCAATTTGTTGAATGGCAAAATCAAGGATATTCCACTCGATGCGGTTCTCACTAATTAATGCTACTTTCTCTCCAGGCTGAACGCCTAATGCGATCAAACCTTTAGATGTCTCGTTGATCTGTTCAATAAATTGAGTATTGCTTACTTGTACCCATTCGTTATCTTTTCTGAAAGAAAACATTGGGAAATCCGGGGCAATACTATATTGCAGGTATGCTAAATCAAATAATCTTGTTGCTACTATTGGCATGTTAGAAGTCCAGTTCGTATAATACAGCTAATTTACGCTTTTTTATAGAGACTATTATATTGGCAGGAGATATTAGTGCCTGTACTGTTAGGAGAGGGAAAATAAAAGAAAAGACTCTGGCATCTCAAGCTGATCGCTTTTGTGCCAGAGTCTTTAACTCTTATGCTAAGTACTAATAATTAGTATTTGCTTTTTGATTCTTTACGTTTTCCAGAGAAATCACGGAAGCCACCGCCATTGCTGCTACGCTCACCACGATCACGACGCTCACCACTGAATCCGCCTTCACGTCTTCCGCTGCGTTCGCCGCCACCATATCCACCTTCACGTCTTCCACCGCGATCACCACCACGGTATCCACCTTCACGTCTTCCGCCACGATCACCACCACGGCTTCTTCCGCCACGGTCGCTACGACCTTCACCTCTTGCTTCACCAGATACTTCGATACGTACTTGACGACCGTTGTAATCTACACCTTGGAATCCTTGGAATACTTTTTCTACTTCTGCATCTTGAACTTCGAAGAATGTGAACACGCCTTTCAAATCAATTTTACCGATTGATTTTCCTGAAATATTCGCATTGTTACAGATGAAGCCCAACATATCTCCACGAGAGAATTCGTCTACTGAACCTAAATTCATAAATAAACGCGTGTAGCCTTTTGAACCTTCACGTGAACGACCATCACGTCTATCACCGCGGTCTTCACGACCACCGTCACGCGCTTCGATATTTAAATCAGGTGCATTTTTGTAATAATCCAAGAAACGGTTGAACTCAAGAGAAGCGAATCTTTTGATGATATCTTCTTTTGAAAGTGACTCCAAATTTTCCATAATTGCAGGCAAGAATGGGCTGATTTGTTCGTCGTTTACTTCAACATTTTCAATCTTTTTAACGATAGAAAATAATTGTTTTTCGCAAACTTCAGCACCTTGAGGTACTTGTTTTTTCTCAAAAGGCTTACCGATGATCTTTTCAAGATGACGGATTTTGCTTAGTTCTTTTACGTTTACCAAAGAAAGTGAAATACCAGTTTTACCTGCACGGGCTGTACGGCCTGAACGGTGTGTATAGTTTTCTGTTTCATCAGGTAAAGAGAAGTTAATAACGTGAGTTACATCACTTACATCAATACCACGAGCGGCTACGTCTGTTGCGATCAACAATTGTAAACTACGGTCACGGTAACGTTTCATTACTTTATCACGTTGTTGTTGTGATAAGTCACCATGTAATGAATCTGCATTGTAACCATCTTTAATCAACGCTTCAGCGATATCCTGTGTTTCGATTTTTGTACGACAAAATACGATACCAAAGATATCAGGGTTTGAATCCACAATACGTTTGAACGCAGCATATTTATCTTTTGCTTTGATCAAATAATAGTGGTGTTCAATGTTGGCATTACCGGTGTTTTTTGTACCTACAGTAAGCTCAACTGGATCGGTCATATAATTCTTTGCGATACGACGTACCTCAGAAGGCATTGTCGCCGAAAATAACCAAGTTTTTTTCTCGTCAGGAGTTTCTGACAAAATGTTGTTGATGTCTTCTTTGAAGCCCATATTGAGCATCTCATCCGCTTCATCCAATACAACATATTTTACATTTGAAAAATCAATCGCATTTCTGCCGATGATATCCAACATACGACCTGGGGTCGCTACTACAATTTGCACTCCACGTCTAATTTGACGTAGCTGGTCTGAGATATTTGCACCTCCATATACAGCAACAACATGTACGTTGTCAACGTATTTAGCAAATTTTTCTAAATCTTTTGAGATTTGTAAACATAATTCCCGAGTAGGGCAAAGGATTAATGCCTGTGGGTGTTTTTGAGAAAAGTCTAATTGCTCTAATAATGGAAGACCAAATGCCGCGGTCTTTCCTGTGCCAGTTTGGGCTAATCCGACAAAATCGTCGTTACCAGTCAATAAAACAGGAATGGCTTTTTCCTGAATTTCAGAAGGTTTTTCGAAACCTAATTCTGAGATGGCATTAACAACTTCCTCACGGATTCCCAGTTCTAAAAATGGGTTCATGAAATATTTTATACAATAGGCACTATTGCCTAAGGCGTTGCAAAGGTAAGAATAATATTGGAATAAACAAATAATTTAAATAATTGATTTTTAAGGGAATCTGATTCTTTTATACCAGGTGATAATAAATTGAGCGCTGTTATATAGATTTAGCTCACTTTGAAAAGTATTATTTCGAATGTGAAACTATTTTATATACCTACAGTTTCTTTATTCATTTATTAATAGAAACTTAATATCTCAACCTTAATTTTGGTATTAGCATGAATCAAGGACCAGTTGTACATCAGCGTTGGCTACAAGCTATTAAAGAGTTTAACGATACTTCTGCTTATGAGGAATTGTATCGCTATTGCTGGAAAGATCTTTATCAGCACGCTGCCCGTCGGATCCTAGACCGACAGGATGTGGAGGATATTCTACAGGAACTGTTTGTCCAATTTTGGGAAAGGCGGCATACAATCGACATCCAAATGAATCTTCCAGCCTATTTGAAAGGGATGCTCAAATATAAAATTATAGATTTCTTTAATTCCAATAAGGCCAAAGACAGATTGTTGGAGCACTGGAGTAAACATATATTCGACTATGTGCAGCAACATCCAGAGGATCTCAACACGTATTTAGCCCTTGAGAAGTTGTTGGAGGAAGAGCTGGAAATTATGCCACAGAATATGCGGCAAGCGCTTTTATTAAAATGGGAACATTTATCCATTCGAGAGATAGCCATGCGTACGGGGCTGTCTGAGCAAACGGTCAAAAATAATCTTACGGAAGCATCCAAACGACTACGGAAAGCTATTTTGGGCTATCAACATGTTCAAAACGGTAGTTTTAGCCTTCTTTTGGTCTTTATGATAGACGAGCTCGCTAAGTAGCTTACCCACCTTGCCATATTCCTATTTTCTGAACTTTGATCCTTTAACAATTCTTTCATACAACATTAACTATTTCTTGAAGTACTTTGGGGCTTTTTTGCAGACTTGTATATAAACAGCAGGCATAAAAAGTGAAAAGAAGAATTTTTGAATCCTTAATCTATAGATACCAGCATAATAATGCGAACAAGGCTGAGAGGTCCCTGATTGATCGCTGGTATGATACGCTTGATCGGGAAGAACTTTCTGAAGGGGAGATAGATGAGGTTCGATTATGGAATAATATACAGCAACGTATTGGAAGTACTGCGTCTAAAAAATCAGTGGGTCGGAGCATAATCTACTGGAGCGGAGCGGTTGCGGCAAGTCTACTGTTATGTGTTGGCGTTTTATTTTGGACAAAACAGCATGATCTGAATTTCTCCCAAAGAGAAGCGAATTTAAAACCCGGTTACCGGATTTTTGAAACAGGGGCCTCACAACGTAAGCGGATATTTTTGGCCGACGGATCAACCGTTGTAATGAACGCATATTCCAAAATTAAATTGGATACCATCTCTTACAATAGGCGTGATCGAGTTGTGGAACTTATGGCTGGAGAGGCCTATTTTGAGATCAAGAAAGATTCCTCAAAAGCTTTTGTGGTGAATGCCCGACAAATACAGACAAGGGTGCTGGGGACCTCCTTTACCGTGAAAAACTATGCGGAATTGGATGAGATATCGGTGTCCGTATTTACAGGTAAAGTGCAGGTTACTGCCAATAACAATCCGCTGGGTGTACTGACCCGTGGCGAACAGATCCGTTATACCAAAAATAACCACAATAGTCATCAGGAGACTTTTGATCTGACGACACGGAATAGCTGGATTGAGGGAAGAGTTTATCTTAAGCAAAGCAGTTTTGCAGAATTGGCACTGGCGGTCAAAAGTATCTATGATGTGGATATTAAAACTGACGATCAGCGGATTGCCCAACAACGGTATAGTATGCCGATATCAAAGCAGCTGTCCTGGACGGCAACCCTGGAAAGTATCAAAGCAATTCATCACAACAAATCAAGGAAGGAGGGCAGGATAGTGCATATTTACTAATTCGGGAATAAAAAAAGAGAGCTGACGACGGCCATCGTCAACTCTGCATCATGTACCATTTGGAGATGGTATAAATAACATATACAACAACTTAAGAGATATTATATACGCATACAAATTTATGAAATTTAAGCAATACGTTACGCAAAACGATATTAAGTTTATGATAAGGACATCGTTGGTAGGTCTATTTCTTTCGATCGTGTCGGCCGAAATGCTCTTAGCTTCGGGCGCATACGGGCAGTTACTCGATAAAAAGATTACAGTTTCTTTTAGTGAATCTAATATTCCGGCGGCTTTCGAACGTTTGGAATCCCAAAATATACATATCGCTTTCGATGCAGCGAAATATAATCTGGCAGAGAAAAAGGTAAATGCCAAAATTTTTAAAAGTAATAGTGTCCGCGATGTCATGCGTTATCTGCTCAGGGAGACTGACCTAATGGCTCAAGACAACAGTGTCTATATTACATTAGTCGAAAAACCGGTACAGCAGAATGGGTATATTTCAGGTAAAGTTATTGATGATCGCGGTCAGCCTTTGGCTAATGCCAGCATCAAACTGATCGGTACCAATAAATCAACACAGAGCGGTATCGATGGGAGCTATCTTTTGAATGCTGAACCGGGAACCTACATATTGGAAGTCAGTTACCTCTCTTACCAGACCCAACGTATTGAAGGGGTCAAAATACAGTCCGGACAACGGACAGGGTTAAACATTGCTATGAAGACGCAGGTAAATGCGCTAGAGACGGCAGTTGTCAATGTATCGTTTAAAAAAGCTTCCGTAGCAGGTCTGTATGCGGCGCAAAAAAAATGCAGCGTCGGTGACGGACGGAATATCCGCCGAACAGATCGCGCGTACACCGGACAATGATATGGGGCAGGTTTTAAAACGTGTTACCGGATTGACCACTGTTAATAACCGGAACGTCATTGTGCGGGGGATGTCCGACCGCTACAATCAGGCCATGTTGGACGGTGTGGTGATTCCGAGTACTTCGCAGAATAGACGGGATTTTTCCTTTGATATTATACCGACAGAAATGGTGAGCTCGGTGGTGGTCAATAAAACGGCAACACCGGATGTATCCGCTGAATTTTCGGGCGGACAGGTTTCGGTGAATACGATTGATATTCCCGATAAGGATTTTATGACAATACAATATGGGATTGGTGGTAATTCCCGCACAACTGGCAAAGACTTTTATCGGCTGGGGGAGCGGAAAGCATCGGAATTTTTTGGTTTTAATCATTCTTCTTCAAAACAACCTGAGGGGATATTGCCTTGGTATTGGAATGGTGAAGCCCGACGTCTGGATGCCCCCCCTGGGTATGTACTGGACGATCCAAAGTTAAATGAAGAATTTTTAATGCCGGGTTCAGATGTCAAGTATAATGACATTGATGCAATATCCCAATCTAAACAGGTCAATGCAGACGCTATGAAACTATATCGTTATAAAGCCAATCCCAACCAAAATTTTCGGTTTGCATTGGGGCGACGATATAATCTTTCAAATGGATTATTGTTTGGTTTCTCTGCTTCTGCGAATATTCGAAATGAACAAAATATTGTAGCCTTCAATAATGTGAGAGGATCCGCTATTAATGGAGCACACTATATTGACAGTACAGGAGTCGGTTTAAATGGAGCGGGTACTTCTTATCGTTTTAATAGTAGTAGTGGGTTAGTTGCGAATTTTGGGTTACAAGGGCAGGATTTTAAGCTCGCATTCAAAAATATATATGCCCGTACTTATAACAACTCCTATAATGAAAATATTCGAGCGGCCTTTGCAGACCTAAGTAATGCTCCAACAAAAAATCAGTATCAGCTGCCTGAAGCAATGTCTTTACAACAGCATCAATTAAGCGGCGAATATAAATTGCCTTGGAAAATTAAAGCGGAAGGCATGTTTGCCTATAATAAAATCAAACAACAGATTTTAGATGAGCGGAAATTGAGATATAGATTGACTACTGTATTCGATGATCAACATCTATTTCAGACTCCAAATTTGTTAAATCTTTCAGGATGGTCAAATTCATCTGTGCTGGGAAAAGATTCCCGTATGTGGACACAGATCAATGAGGATGATTATAATTGGGCAATGGCATTTTCCCGCATTTTTGGAGAAGGACGATCTGTCAGTACTTTGGTTAAAGTTGGTTATCAGGGCTGGTCTAAGAAGCGAGATTTATCCATATTTCGTTTGTTGCCTTTTACGCGTTCCTATATGCCTAATGATCCGTCAACCGCAGCGCCTGCTATCGAAGCGCCTTATGATGTGTTGTTTTCGTCGGAAAATATTGGCAACGGCATTGGTCAGGCTTATTATTATCCCGAGCTTATTGGCGGAAATGTATATGACGGAAGTATGCAATCGCACGGAGGATATTTTATGTTGGATCAGAAATTATGGAATAAATTGCGCTTGGTGTATGGTGTTCGTGCTGAATATTATAACCTAAAAAATCGTCAGGACGAAATGTTTAGAAAACAGAATGGTGATCCGAATGATGACAAAAATAAATTTATAGCATATAAATTGCTTGTGCGTGAAAATAATTGGAAATTTTTACCATCCATTAATGCCACTTATAGTGTTACTAATACCTTTAATGTTCGAGGTAGCTATTCAAAAACTGCAATCCGTCCAGATTTTCGAGAAACAGGTTTTTTTGGATTTTATGACTTTGAACTGGATGCGATTATTTCAGGGGATAATGTGGAATCGACCTTTATTGATAATGTAGATCTGCGGTTGGAATGGTACCCAAGTCCGGGAGAAATTATATCATTAACGGGATTTTATAAATATCTGGATAAACCCATTGAACTGGTCGAAGATGAATCATTTACGGGTGGGGCCTATTATGTCTTTAATAATATGGAATCTGCTAAAAATAATGGGTTAGAATTTGAAATTCGTAAAAATTTAAGTTTTATAGGTGATAAAGATTGGTTAACAAATTTTTTTATCTCAGCGAATGCAACGCTTTTAAGCTCCAAAGTAAATGTATTGAGTTCGTGGAAGTATAAGATTGTTGACGGAAAGGAGTTGCCTGAGCGGATTAAAGATCGTTCTCCCGGTCAGGATCGTCCTTTGATCGGTCAATCACCATGGTTGTTGAATTTGGGAATTGGCTATTGGGGAAATTCATTCGGAACGACGGTTAGTTATAACCATAGAGGATACAGAACGAATATTACTTCCATTGATCCCAATAGAGTGGAATATGAATTAGCGCCTAAGCAACTGGACCTGCAGATATATAAACGTTTTCTCAACAATAAATTAGAAGCTAAGTTGAATATGGCGAACCTATTAGATGATTGGACTCGCTATTATCAGAATACAGAGGGATACAGTGTCGGAAATGAAAATGGAATTTATACAATCAAAAAATTTAAAGGGGACAATAGATACAATAAAGCTGATGGGGATATTATAACCTATCGAAAAAAAGATGGAAGAAGATTTAATCTTTCATTGACATACAATTTTTAATAAGATAAAACTATCTGCGCGAGGCAGTTTCATATCACTCCTCAATAATGTACATAAGTTCCGGGTTTGTCCAAGTCGCACAACAGGGAAGTAAAATAGAAAAATACAGAAAACGGGTGATTGAAAACAACTATGCAACCTTATGAAATGCTATCCCATAGGGATGCATAGTCTAAAAAATGATCTTGTGATGGCAAAACTAGTAATTATTTAACACAAAATGAAAAAAATCTTAACAGTAGCAAGCGTATGCGCAATCGCATTGGCTTCTTGTAACAAAGACAACGTAGGACCTAATTCAGATTTGAATGCTGGTTTGCCAAACAAACCTCAGGCAACGATTCCAACAGATGCTGCCGGTATTATTACTAAAACTACGCTTTCTGCAGATACCGTATGGAAAATTGATGGAGTTGCTTTCGTAAAACCGGGTGCGACATTGACGATTCAAGCGGGTACTTACATTACTTCTGGTGTAACTAAAGCATACGATGACCAAATCACCGGAATAACTCAAAATATCAAAGGCGTTTTGGTTGTACCTAAAACAGCGAAATTAATCGCTAACGGTACTGCTTCAGCACCAATCGTATTCACTTCTCCAAATGCGGCAGGATCTCGTAACCCTGGTGATTTCGGAGGTGTCGTCTTGTTGGGTAGCGCAACTACCAATCAAGCTGCCACACGGAGAATCGAAGGGATTCCTCAACCTGTGGGTGTAGATGTTACTTATGGAGGTACAAACGCTGCAGATAATTCAGGCTCATTGAAATATGTACGTATTGAATTTGCGGGTTACAACTTAACTGCTGATAATGAGATCAACGGACTAACTTTAGGTGGTGTTGGTACTGGTACCACCTTGGAAAATATTCAGGTATCTTGGGGTAAAGATGATGGTTTCGAGTTCTTTGGCGGTACTGTAAATGCGAAATACCTGGTAGCCTTATCGAATGATGATGATGACTTTGATTTCGATCATGGATACACCGGAACAATTCAGTATGCCTTATCATTAAAGGATCCTAATTCAACAAATAGCACATCAAGTGGTAGTTCGGATTCAAACGGTTTGGAATCGGATAACGAAGGTACAGCGCCATATGCAGCGACACCAAAGACTCGCCCAGTACTGAAAAATTTTACATTCTTGGGAATTAAGGATGCTACTGTAGCTGGTACAAAACTGAAATTTGGTAACCGTTGGAGAAGAGCTTCACAGTATGATATTCAAAATTCGATTATCGCTGGTTATGCAACAGGTGCAGCATTTCAGGATGGTGCAACAGGTACTTTTACAGGTAATGTTGTACATGCTTATACTGCGGCATTCAGTGGTGCTACACCAACAGGAAACCAAACAAATGTGTCAACAGATGCAACGACATATTTGAATTTAGCAGGAGCTGGAAATATTTTTTATCCAACAACATCTACATTTAATCCTGCTTTTTTAAGACCATTGTCAACTTCACCTGCATATGGTGATGGAAGTACAACTTATAAAGGTGCATTCCATCCGACAACTGCTCCTTGGACTGCAAACTGGACTCAATTTGCTCCAAAAACTTATTAATATTGATTATTTAATTGAGTGAGCCATACAATGGCTCACTTCTTTATCCTTTATAGATGATTAAAAATTTATTTCTCTGTTTTATAGCCCTTTGGATTGGATCCCTATTGTCTTCCTGTCAAAAAGGTGAACCTATTGTAGAAACTGAAGAACTGGCCCGGATTGCTTTTAGATCTTATAGCACTGCGTCGGTGGATGTAAAAAGAGTAACGATAGATGGAAAAGTTGCTAATCCAAGCGATGCTAATTTTATTTTTATACGAAATAAAGATGCCGATTCTTCATCGGTCGTTGCATATAATAGTAATGATCAGGTCGTCCTAGAGCAACGGCTTCCGCTCAAATCAGGATTAAATACCTTTGGTGTACATAGTAAAAGTCCCATTGATCCGTCACTCGTTGTTGGGCCAAATCCCTTAGGAGATAATGTCGAATCGATTCCGGGTGTGAGGCAAGTAAAGATCTTAAATTATAATAAAACAATTTCACCTAATGGTGAGCCAATTCGATTGGCGGTTTATCAAGGTAAGCCTGTCTATGATGAAAGTTGGGGAATGGATATGGTCAAGTATGACGAAAATCCAATCCTGATTACCGACTTGATATCAGATAAAATTCCCGAAGAATTTATCAAAATACCGATTGACGCTACTTTTGTGCCAAAGGCGCAAGTATTAGATAAGGATTTAAAACCGATCCTTATAGATGGACAAAAAGTCTTTTTGTTTTTTAATTTTTCGGTAGATATCGGTATTGTATATCTCCCTCAAAAAGAATCCGATGCATATTTTGATGTTGATGCATTCTCAGAAATTGGAGGGATAGGCTATGGTTTGGATAATATCTGGCTACAGAAATAAAACTCATTACAAAACAAACACAGATACCCGTCAACACTTACATCAATGGTAAACCATTAATTCAAAAAAATAGTCATTATGAAAGGCATCAATGCTATAAAACATCGCAATTTATTCGCTATCTCCCTGAGAATTCAGGGAGATGTAGATCAGTCTGTTGATGCGGCTGCGCTGCTAGCCTTAAGGAATGAAATGGCGGAGCTGAATGAACTTTATCGGCAATATTTGGAAAAGTTGCAGCAGCTGGAAGACATCGTACAGGACTATGAATCGAAGGAGCGAACCATTCGTTCGGAAATCTTGTCGCCTTCTCTTCGCAAATTAGCCAAAAATGGACAGACTGGAGCCGATCTACGTATGATCATCACCTCGTTAAATTCTTGTGCACACTGATAAAATTATTTTTCGGTCTTATCCTGTGTACTCACTTCGATAGGTATTACCTGATAAGTACTTCCTCTATATTTGGGGGATAAAATGTTCGTCTTTTCTGTTGTATTGATAGTGCCCTTGACTCTGGTGTTTTTATCACTAATTGTTCGTAACACTTCCCGGATCAATGGATCTCTGGTGTCACCTATTGGGGTCAAAGGTAAAAAGGCAAACTCGTCGATCTTGGTAGAAGGAGTAATTCCGTTGCTATAATCTCCCTGTCCCATTTTATTGTATATTTTATAGATAATGGGAATCAAATGCCAAGCACGTTCAGTGCCATGAATTTCCTCAGGTGTAGATAGCGTTGTCGATGCCATGTCTTTTCCATAGGTTTTATCGCCAACCTGTACAACCTGTACATAGGGATGTAATCCATTAATTAACATTTCGGACGCGGATGCCGTGTTTGGTCCTGTGAGTATATAAATTCTTTTTAAATGTAAACCTTGTTTTAAAACATCTTTTGCTGAAAATGAATAGCCATCGGGCTGACCTTGCAGTGCTGCTGCGAAGCTGTCTTCTCTATTTTTGATGTTTTTGTTGCCTTGGTATTTGGCAAAAATGTCGTTTTCCTTGATGTCTGCCAATAAGAGTGCGCAAAATGAGGCGAAAGCAACCTGTCCACCGGGGTTATAACGTAAATCGACAATAAGTTCTTGTACCTGCTGGGACTTGAAATTTTGGACCGCTTCCAATAATGAATATGCCCCACTAAAGTCAAATTGACTTAAAAATATATAGCCTACCGTGGGGGAGGAGGAGATGAGTTTAGCGGTATAGAGGACAGGCTGGGAAATATAGGAAGAAGGCAGATGAAAGATTTTGCCATCGTTTCGCGTCAAATGCATTGCCGGTAAAATCAAGGATTTGCTTAGTAGCGATTTCAGGTTGCTGTGGTCGATAGGCTCGTTGTTGATGTGGCTTATGCTGTCTCCCCGTTTGAGTCCCATTAAATCTCCTTCGCTGAAGGGAACAATCTGGGTGATCAGTTGGATGGTTTTACCTGTTGTTTGGAGTTGTACCATATCAAATCCAAAAGTATTTGTTAGCGTATTTCCATAGGTATCACTATTTAGGGTTTGTAAGATAGTGGAAAAATGATCTTCGGGGTATAGGATATTTTTGAAAAATAAATCTGGACTTTGTTGGTAATCTTGGGTTGATCCAATTTTATCATTCCAGTAGTAATAGCGTTTCATTTGGTCTAATGCCCACTGGTTGATGGTTTCATTTGAGCCGGGTTCGTGAAGTGGTGGATCCTTTTCACAAGAGGAAAAGATCAACGAAAAGAAAGCCAATACAAGAGCATGGGGTCTACGCATTTTTTAAATTTTGCTTTATTAAAAATACGTGTTATGTTGTTTGTTCGGAAGTTATCTTTTTGTTGCTCAAATGTTTATTTACTTTAAATAGGGTGATCTTTTTACGTTTACCTTATCAAAGAATAAGATTTCGATAAGAAAAGGAGTAATAAAAAAGGCATCACGTGAAGTGATGCCTTTGGCTTGTATAAATCAAAGAATATCGATTAATAAAGCGTGAACTCTACGCGACGGTTTTGTTGACGACCATCAGCGGTTTTGTTTGATGCGATCGGTTGGTCAGGGCCATAACCTGTCGCTTCAATACGTGATGCATTAGCACCTTGAGATACTAAATAGGCTTTTACCGATTCAGCGCGTTCTTTTGATAAACGCATGTTCAATTCACGTGAACCTGTATTATCGGTGTGACCAGCTAGTTTTAAGCTAAAATTTTTCTCGATTAACAGTTCGGCTACTTTATTTAATGTCGCGTATGACGTAGGACGTATGGTTGCTTTTCCTAAATCGAATTCCAGGTTTTTGATTGCGTCAGCAACAACTTTCCGGTCAGCCTCTGTTACAACAACCTTCTCAACCACTCTTGTTTCGTTTTTAACAACAATTGGACATCCTGCACCGTCTACCTGAACACCTGAAGGTGTGCCTGGGCATTTGTCATATTTGTTAGCTACACCATCACCATCATCATCTTTCAGGTCACTGTTTAGGCCATCCAATTGATTTTGTAGTGCTTGGTTTTTAGCATTTAAAGCATCATTTTGTGCTTTAAGATCATCATATTTCAATGTGTAGTCGTTAACTAAGGTCGCTACTGGATTTGAATTGTTCAAAGCTGGTTTGCTACCATTACCCAATGCAAATTCTAAACCACCATGGATGTAAGTAAACAAGTCATTCTTATATTGACCACCTTGAATACCGTCAAAGTTTTGGTTAACCCAATTTAACTGATAACCCAACTCGAAGTTGATCCCTTTGGCAACAGCAAATTTAAGTCCCATGTCCAATGGTACGTAAATTTTGGAAATGCCATCCGCTTCTTGGGAAGTTGTTCCTGTCGTCAACGTAGTTTTGCTGTTCATCACACCAACACCTATTGATGCATAAGGTTTGATGAAACTGTTAAAGAATCTCCAGTTGGTATTGGCTGCTTGGAACTCTCCAGATAAGGCTAGTGACCAAGGGGTCTTTGCCTCGAATGACTGATCTGCTGTTTTCGTTAAGAAAGCACCTCCTGTTTTACCTCCGAAATAACTTCCTTTAATACCGAACGAAGGAGAAATTTGTTTTTTAATATAGGCACTGTAACCAAGGTTCCATGCCAAGTCTTCATAACCTGCACGATTGAAACCAGCAATATTGGTTTGATTAGTCACCCCTGCACCGATACCAATAGACCATGTTCTGTATTGCGTAACCGGACCAAATGGTGTTGTTCCTTCAATGGATGATCCCTTCGCATTTTGGGCAATTGCATTATTGGCAAATAAGCCCGCTGATGCTAGAGCAAATACTAATTGTAATTTTAGTTTCATATAATTTGTGTTTGTATAAACCGATGCAAAAGTAATAAGTTATAAATTAAATTCACTATAGGTTTGTAGTTGAAATATGACATTTGGTAAATAAAAAGGTGTTTCTGTTTAAAAAACACCTTTTTATTAGTGTAATTTGTTAGTTATTAATAAAGTGTAAATTCAACACGGCGATTCTGTTGACGGCCCGCTGCGTTTTTATTGGATGCAATCGGTTGGTCTGGACCATATCCAGTTGCTTCGATGCGCGACGCGTTAGCACCCTGAGATACTAAATATGCTTTTACAGACTCTGCACGCTCTTTAGATAAACGCATATTTAATTCACGTGAACCTGTATTGTCGGTGTGACCTGCGAGTTTTAAACTAAAATTCTTCTCGATCAATAATGCAGCAACTTTATTCAATGTTGCATACGAAGTGGAGCGAATCGTTGCTTTACCTAAATCGAATTCTAAGTTTTTGATCGCTTCAGCAACAACTTTTCGATCGGCTTCAGTAACCACTACTTTTTCAACAACTTTGGTCTCGTTTTTTACAACAATTGGACAACCTGATCCATCCACTTGCACACCTGAAGGTGTACCTGGACATTTATCATATTTATTGGCCACACCGTCACCGTCGTCATCTTTTAGATCATTGTTTAGACCATCCAATTGACCTTGCAAAGCTTGGTTTTTAGCATTCAATGCGTCATTTTGAGCTTTCAGATCATCGTATTTTACGGTATAGTCATTCACAAGGGTTGCTACAGGATTTGAATTATTCAACGCAGGTTTGCTGCTGCTGCCTAAGGCAAACTCTAAGCCGGCATGTGCGTAAGTAAATAAGTCATTTTTATATTGTTGATCAACTGTTCTATTGTCAAATCTTTGGTTTGCCCAATTCAATTGGTATCCCAATTCAAAGTTAATACCTTTGGCAACAGCGAATTTCAAACCAAAATCTGCGGGAACATAGATCTTAGAATAAGAATCTCCATATTCACCTTTGTTACCACCAGCGATTGCAGCAGTTTCAGCATTCATTACCCCAACACCAATCGATGCATAAGGTTTAATAAAACTGTTGAAAAATCTCCAATTCGTGTTGGCCGCTAAAAACTCACCAGATAAGGCAACTGACCAAGGAGTTTTGGTTTCGAATCCAGTTTGCTTGTCGCTGTTATCATAACCAGCTGTCTTTCCGCCAAAATAAGTTGCTTTTAATCCGAATGATGGCGAGATTTGTTTCTTGATATAAGCACTATATCCTAAATTCCAGTCTAGTTTGTCATAACCACCATTGTTAAACTTGGCGATATTCTGCAAACTTGTTACACCGGCCCCTACACCGATAGACCAGGTTCTATATTGTGTTGCCGAACCTAATGGAGTTGTGCCTTCGATTGATGCTTCTTTTGTGCTTTGCGCAAAGGATGCGGTGGATAAAATTCCTGCCGCAACAAGTAATCCTGATTTTTTAAGGCTAATTTTCATAATGCGTGTTTGTAAAATTATCTACTATAATACTGTTGTTAAATTAACTCACTGAACACTCTTGCAATAAATTTGCCAAAAATTATTTGGTTACTCTACACGCCCAAAAAAGTTTGGCACCTCAATTTCAAAAGCCAGATGCTTAACAATATTTTCAGTAAAAATGTTTTGGAAAAAAGTTTTTCTGCTTTTTGTGATCAAAATAACATCGACATCTTCATCCCGGATAATCGTATGAATGCCGTTAGCGATATTCTCTCGAGCACCGGCAAAATAACTTGGCGACTTGATGATATAGGAAATATCCTCGATGCCGGTCTCAGCAATGATCTGTTCAATCCAATTTTCAAGTTTTTCTCCTAATGCATTGATATCTAGGTTGTTTTTGTTGATGTGGATAAGCTGTAAATGGAAATTTTTCCCATATAATGGTATCGCTTGTTTAAGCACTTCAAGTTCACCGGGTTTGAAATTTGTCAATAGAGCGATGTTGTCATTTTTGAATTTTGTCACGTTTTTCGGGATGGCCAGAACAGGGATCTTCGACTCTTTAATGACATCATATGTATTGCTTCCAATCAATACAGATTCAAGTCCGGTCACTCCTTTTGTACCCATAATCACCGTTTGATAGACCTCTTTTATCTCTTGTTTATCCAGTGTTTCAGCCAAAATACCGTTGGCAAATAAGGTAGAAATTTTAAGCGAAGGATATTCCTGTAGAAGTTCAGCTACAAGTTTTTCCATCTGACGGCGAGCTTCTCCCTCGCTGGGGTCTACTAAATGCTTCGCATTTGCAAATTTGTTGATATGCGAAGTGAACGAATGAAAGAGTGTAATCTCATCATTTGTTGTCGTCGCGATTTGAGCTGCATAAAATGCGGCAACTCGTGCGTTTTCGGAATAATCTACTGGTATTAATAGTTTAGACATGGCTATAAGGTTATGCTTTAGTAAAAAATATTGGAACTAAGGGATGACTAAATAATGCTTTTGCAACGGAACGCGTAAAAACACGTTCAAAGAACGATTTCCTCGATCGTGTCACCAGTAATATTTTAATCTTTTCCTCATGGATCATCTCATTAATCACTTCCGGAACCGTATCTAAGTCCTCAATGTCGCCTTGTATTGAATCCACTTCTATAGCAATATTGGTCACACCAATATATTTTTTGATCTTATATTTCCATACTTCAAGCTTGTCTTCGATTCTGTTTTCTGATGAATGATCGTAATGAACATGCATAAGTTTTAGTTCAAAGTCTTTGCCGATGATGTTGACAAAATCTTGGACGGTCTGGACCTCTTCTTCTTTAAAATTAGACAGTAAGCCAACTTTGTCAATAGGTGTAAAGGACGCTTCAGTGGGGATGGCCAAGACAGGTATTTTGGCTTTTTTGCTAATGACATAGGTCGTGCTGCCAATAAGTTGGCTATCGTCATTGGTGATGCCTTTAGTCCCCATGATGACAAAATCGAATCGACTAGGAGTGGCGAGCTCCGGTAGTGTTTCTGTAATCATACCGCGCTCACATTGGGTGGTTATTTCAAACGCAGGATGCTTTAATTTTATTGATTCTGCCAGATTTTTAATAAGGATATCAGCTTTGAATGTTGGAGAATTAGTCTCATTACGGCCATTTTCGTCCTCAAACACAGCAGAAGCCGAAGTATAATTGTGGTAAAGATGGATAGAATACCCCTTTTCGAGGGCAAGGTCCACTGCGTAATTTACAGCATTATTAGAATGAGCCGAAAAATCTACCGGTAGTAGAATGTTTTTTTTCATTAGAAGGAATTTAATCTACAAAATCTAATCTTATTTATTTTGCATTTAGGGAATGTGCGTGAAAGTGTACTCGATTCCCTATTTTACTATCAAATGTAATAAAACAAATGTAATTGTGAATGACCTTAAGTCAAATAGTTTTTGTTGTTTTACGTGTTGAATTTGACGCGCTTTAGACAAATATGAATAACTAATAACAGTTTTAAAATGTTGTATTTAATATCAGTTTGTGATTTCTGTCACATCTAAAATAAGTGTACCCTAATTGTCTGTATGTTATCTCCTGATTTTTTTGTTTGAAAAGTCAATATTGATTTTTGGTCGTTTAGAGAAAACAGTCGTTTCAAGGTCAATATATGGAATTCTACATTGCATAACCTACCAATTTTGAGTAAGTTTGCACATATTTTTAGATAATTAAATGACAAGTAGAGAAATTCGTCAAGCCTTTCTGGACTTTTTTAAAAGTAAAGGGCATCAGATAGTACCTTCAGCACCAGTAGTTGTAAAAAATGACCCGACATTAATGTTTACCAATGCGGGGATGAATCAATTCAAAGATTTGTTTCTTGGTGAAGCACCCATCAAATTTCCGCGTGTTGCCGATACGCAACGTTGTTTGCGTGTTTCCGGAAAGCACAATGATTTGGAAGAAGTCGGGATCGATACCTACCACCATACGTTGTTTGAGATGTTGGGAAATTGGAGCTTTGGTGATTACTTTAAGAAAGAAGCTATTGCTTGGGCTTGGGAGCTGTTGACAGAAGTTTATAAATTAGACAAAGATCGTTTATACGTCACTATTTTTGAGGGGGATGCAAAAGAAGGCTTAGAACGTGATATGGAAGCTTTCGATTTCTGGAAAGAATGGATTGGTGAAGATAGAATTCTCCTTGGTAACAAAAAAGATAATTTCTGGGAAATGGGCGAGACAGGGCCTTGTGGACCTTGTTCCGAAATCCATTTCGATATGCGTAGTCCGGAAGAGCGCGTACAGACTTCAGGGCAGAGTTTGGTCAACGCAGACCACCCTCAAGTAATTGAGATCTGGAACCTTGTCTTCATGCAATTTAATCGGTTGAAAGATGGTTCACTTCAGTCATTACCAGCTAAACATGTGGATACGGGAATGGGCTTTGAGCGTTTGGTGCGATGTATACAGGGGAAGACCTCCAATTATGATACAGATGTATTTACGCCTACCATTGATTTTATTGCTGAGAAGTCAGGTATAAAATACGGTATAGATGAAAAGTCTGATATTGCCATGCGGGTAGTGTCTGATCATATTCGTGCGGTTAGTTTTGCAATTTCCGATGGTCAACTGCCATCCAACAATAAAGCTGGCTACGTGATCCGTCGTATTTTACGTCGTGCAGTACGTTATGCGTATACATTTTTAGGTTTTAAGGCTCCTTTTATCAATGAACTTGTACCTGTATTGGCAGCTCAGTTCGCCGGAGTATTTGACGAATTGATCCAGCAGCAGGATTTTGTGCAGAAAGTAATCTTGGAAGAGGAGGTTTCATTCTTAAGAACGTTGTCTACGGGCGTCCAACGTTTTGAAAATTATGTGGAGGACCACACCGTAATTAATGGGGATTTTGCTTTTGAATTATACGATACTTATGGATTCCCGATCGATTTGACGGAATTGCTAGCGCGCGAAAAAGGTTTAACAGTTGATATGGAAGGTTTCAACCAAGCTCTTCAAATTCAGAAAGATCGTTCTCGTGCTGCCACTGCTATAGATACGGGTGATTGGGTTGTGGTAAATGATGATGATGGATTTGAATTTGTAGGCTATGATACGTTAACTGCCGTTACTGAAGTTATTAAATACCGTAAAGTTGTTGCGAAAAATAAAGAGCAATTCCAATTGGTGCTTTCTGTTAGTCCTTTTTATGCCGAAGGTGGTGGCCAGGTCGGCGACTCTGGAGAATTGGTTTCCGAAGAAACTGGAGAAAAGATTTATATCACAGATACGAAAAAGGAAAACGGTCTATTTGTACATTTTACAAACAAATTGCCGCTGGAATTGAAAGGAACATTTGTTGCGCAGGTCGATAAAACTAAAAGAATCGATACTGAAAACAATCACTCCGCAACACATTTGCTGCATGCTGCACTTAAGCAGGTGTTGGGAAGTCACGTGAATCAAAAGGGATCATTGGTCAACGCTGATATTTTGCGCTTTGATATCTCTCATTTTGCAAAAATGACAGAAGAAGAGATCAAACAGGTGGAAGATATTGTCAATGCCAAAATTCGTGAAAATATTCCATTGAAGGAGGAACGAAATGTACCTTATCAACAAGCATTGGATTCGGGCGTAACAGCACTATTTGGTGAGAAGTATGGCGATTTTGTTCGTGTAATCACCTTCGAGGATCAATATTCTAAAGAATTGTGCGGTGGTACACATGTTAAAGCAACGGGGCAAATAGGTTTTTTCAAAATTGTTTCTGAATCTGCTGTAGCAGCTGGTGTACGTCGTATAGAAGCGATCACTGGAACTCGCTCTGCAGCTGTTATACGCGAGCATTTCGAATTGGTTCACCACCTGAAAGAGCTCATGAATAATCCGAAAGATTTTGTTTCTGCACTGGGTAAAATCATCGATGAGAATGGTGCTTTGAAAAAAGAGGTAGAGAAAAGTATTACAGAAAAATCCTTAGCGTTAAAGTCAGATCTGGAAGCAAAGATCCAGCAGGTCGGCGAGATTAATTTCTTGTCCACAATCGTCGATCTACCGAGTGCAGAGGCGGTGAAAACCTTGGCTTATGCGGTAAAGGGGGCTGTTAATAACTTGTTCCTGGTGATCGGTGCTGAATTTGATGGTAAGCCAAGTTTGACCGTTGTCATATCAGACGAATTGGCCAAAGAAAAAGGGTTGAACGCAAGTAATATTGTGCGTGATTTGGCTAAGGATATCCAAGGTGGCGGCGGTGGTCAGCCGTTCTTCGCAACAGCTGGAGGTAAGAACCCAGCCGGATTAAAAGGTGCAATTGAGCGAGCAATAGATTTCTTGAAATAAATTTTAGGGGTAGTTGAACAGGCTACTTAGCTGAACTAGGATGTAAATAGATGATTTTATTTCCTAAATATACAATACGAAACCATCAGATTTATTCGACTTCTTCCTTGGAAGATCCGAATAAATCTGATCGTTTTCACGATTCTTTAAGCTGCGACATGTAGCGTGAATCAAACAGAGCAAAGCCATTTGCGTAATTGGGAATAGGTACTTAACAAATAAAAATAAACGGATGAAAAAGGCAGTTTTTTTAGCAGTAGGGATCGTTGGTTTGATGATGGGTTGCCAAAATAAAGAACAGTTTACCATCGCTGGAAATGTCGAAAATCCTGGCAATATCAAAGTTATTTCATTGTATGAAGGTGATACCAAGCTGGATTCTATGTTTTTTGGCGATAATAACAAATTTCAGTTTGTACGACCTGCTAGCCAATCCAGATTGTTGTCCTTGCGTGTCGGTAAAAATCGGTACGATTTAATTGCTTCTCCGGGGGAGACAATTACATTTAAGACAGATTTGCATAAAGATGTAAATGATTACCAGGTTGATGGTTCTGAATTGTCAAAGACTATACAGCCTTTTGCCAAAGAGCGAAATTATCGCGATTATCTACAGGACTCATTGCAGACGGTGTTTTCAAAGCTAACGGCCAATTCCACAGCAGCTGAGATCGAAAAGATTCGTGCTGAATATAAATCAAAGTTTGCAGCAGAATTGCGTGCATATACAAAAAAAGCAGTCGATTTCTCGAATAAGCACAATGATCTTGCAGGTTTTTATGCAATCTCTACCTTAGATCCTGAAGTAGCCGAAAATGAAATCATTACCTATGCAGATAAAATAAAAAATGAATTTACGGAGAACAGATATGTAACACAGTTTAAAGAGGAGACCCAAAAACTGAAAAAAATGGCAATTGGGCAACCTGCTCCTGAGTTGACTTCTTTTACACCATCAAACAAAGAAGTTAAATTATCGAGTTTTAAAGGGAAATATACTTTGGTGGATTTTTGGGCTTCATGGTGTATGCCCTGTCGCCAGGAAAACCCTAATCTCGTTAGGTTGTACAATACCTATCATGGTAAAGGCTTTGATATACTCTCCGTTTCATTTGATGATAATCCTGGTTCCTGGATGCGTGCTATCGAAGATGACAAGTTAACTTGGACACATGTGTCAGATTTGAAGGCTTGGAGCTCACCGGTTGTCATTGATTACCGTGTGAAAGCCTTGCCTACCTCATACATTCTCGATCCGAACGGCATTATTATAGCAAAGAACTTGCGTGGAGAGGAGCTGGAGGCATTTTTGAAGAAAACAATTAAGTAATCAATGTGTTATTGTTAAATATTATATTACTTAATAATTTGGTAACATTAGATTAACTGATTGTTATCATTTTGTTTATAATTTAGCAAAAAAAATAAGACAAATGAGTTCTTCGAAACAAAAGATTTTAATTGTTGATGACGAAAAGGATATCTTGGATTTAATTGCATTCAACTTAAATCGTGAAGGTTATCAGGTCTCTACAGCGCAAAATGGGGAAGAGGCAATCAACGTTGCTAAACAAGTAAATCCTGATCTTATCATCTTGGATGTGATGATGCCAAAGATGGACGGAATTGAAGCTTGTCGCATCATGCGCGCAATGCCTGAATTCAAAAGTACATTCATGGTATTTTTGACTGCTAGAAGCGAAGAGTATTCGGAGATCGCAGGATTTCATGTCGGTGCAGACGACTATATAGCAAAGCCAATTAAGCCGCGTGCTTTAATGAGCCGCATCAATGCTATCTTAAGAAGAAATGCTTCCGAAGAGTCAGATGCCTCTGTTCAGGATAAAATTGAAATTGCCGACTTGGTCATTGATCGAGATTCTTTCTTGGTATATAAAGGGGAACAAAAGATCGTTCTAGCAAAGAAAGAGTTTGAACTATTGTATTTATTGGCATCAAAACCGAACAAGGTGTTTACACGCGAACAGATCTTAAAGAGTATTTGGGAAGATTCTGTTGTGGTAACCAATCGTACAATTGACGTCCATATCCGCAAGCTGCGCGAAAAGATAGGTGACGATTATGTAACCACTGTAAAAGGAGTAGGATACAAATTCGATAAAGAATAAAAAAAGAGGCTAAAGCCTCTTTTTTTATGCGATTAACTTTCCGGAGTTTAGATTTAATGCAATTCGTTTTGCGCCAAATCTAGACAAATACGAGTAGGATATTTCAAATTTGACATAGGAGGAAGGAGAGAATTTAAGGAAAAATTTGTCCTCCATATAGGCAACTCTTTATCGAGATAACTTGATATCACCACAACAAATCTTTACTTTTGACCTAAAGCAAAGTAAAAATTTCAACATGTCATCTATTCTTATAAAATCTGCGCAACTTGTCAATGAAGGTAAAGTTGAGGTTGCTGATGTATATATCAGCAATGGTCGAATCGAAATGATTGCTCAGGAAATTAATCATCCTGCTGATCGGGAAATAAATGCTGAGGGGCTACACTTGCTACCTGGACTTATTGATGACCAGGTTCACTTTAGAGAACCCGGTTTAACTTATAAAGCGGATATATGGCATGAGAGTCGCGCCGCAGTTGCCGGTGGGACAACCTCCTTTATGGAAATGCCTAACACTGTTCCTAATACGTTGACCCAACAATTGCTTCAAGATAAATATGATATAGCGGCAAAAAATGCGCTGGCCAATTATTCATTCTTTATGGGGGCAGCTAATGATAATCTTGAGGAGGTACTTAAAACGAATCCAAGAAATGTCTGTGGTATAAAAGTTTTTATGGGCTCCTCTACTGGCAATATGCTGGTTGATAATGAAAAAGCGTTGGAAGGTATTTTTGCGAATGCTCCGACCTTGGTGGCTACGCACTGTGAAGATGAGGCAACGATAAAGGCGAATTTGGCCCTATTTAAGGAAAAATATGGCGAGGATGGATTAAAAATTGAGATGCATCCATTGATTCGTTCCGAGGAAGCTTGTTATTTGTCTTCGTCGAAAGCTGTCGAGCTGGCAAAAAAGCACAATACACGCTTGCATATCCTTCATATCTCAACCGCCAAAGAAATTGCATTATTTAATAATGATATTCCACTAAAGGATAAAAAAATAACTGCTGAAGCCTGTATTCATCACCTTTGGTTTTCGGATCAGGATTATGCCTCAAAAGGTAATTTTATCAAATGGAACCCAGCGGTAAAAACTGCCAATGATCGCGATCAGATTTTAAAAGCTGTACTGGATGGACATATCGATGTGATAGCGACAGATCACGCTCCGCATACAATTGAGGAGAAATCTCAACCCTATACTTCAGCACCAAGTGGAGGGCCTCTTGTACAACATGCGTTGCAAGCCTTGTTAGATATGGTCAAAGCAGGAAAAATGACCCTGGAACAATTAGTGCAAAAATCTGCGCACAATACGGCTACATTGTTTCAAATCGAAGATAGAGGATACATTCGTGAGGGATATTGGGCGGATCTTGTGTTGGTCGATCTCAATAAACCTTATACGGTATCGAAAGCGAATATCCTGTCGAAATGTGGCTGGTCACCATTTGAGGGGCACACGTTTAGTTCAACGATTGAACATACTCTCGTATCAGGTAAACTTGCTTTCTCCAACGGACAACTTATTGAAAAGGGTGCTGGTGAACGTCTGTTGTTCAACCGATAGTATTTAGCAATGGAAAAAAGAGCCTTTCTAAAATCGATTGCTTTAAGCGTGTTGTCTATTCCTGTACTGGGAATGGGGCAGCCAACCAGAGATAGAGACGAATTGTACGGTCAGGCTGTTTTGCTTGCAACGAGGTTAAAATTGGGGGATACCATAGGTTTAATAACGCCCGCAGGTGTATTGGATGATGAAGAATCAATTAGTATTGCACGTGAGATATTTGAGACCTTAGGTTTTAAAGTAAAAGAAGGTAAACATATACGCAGCCGCTACGGTAATTTGGCCGGTACAGATCAGGAGCGTATTGCAGACATTCATGATATGTTTGCAGACAAGACCGTCAAAGCGATTGTTTGCATCAGAGGAGGTTCGGGTACATCACGTCTTTTAGATCGATTAGATTACAGACTGATCGCCAATAACCCCAAAATTTTATTGGGATATTCAGATATAACAGCATTAATTTTGGCATTATATGCCAAGACAGGGCTTATAACGTTTCATGGTGCAGTGGGTATCAGTACCTGGACTAAGAAGCTTGCAGAGGCTTTCAATGCCCAATTTGTAGCCAATCAGCCAGCAATATTTGAAAACCCCAAGTCCAAAGGTGATAGCATTGTGCAGACCAAAGACCGAATTGCCACAATTCATCCTGGTATAGTAGATGGGGTATTGCTGGGTGGAAATATGACCGTGTTGACCGGCTTATGTGGTTCACCTTATCTGCCAGATTTTAACGATAAAATTCTTTTTCTTGAAGAGGTCGACGAAGATATGGAACGTGTTGACCGTATGTTCTGTCAATTGAAAAATGCGGGTGTACTGGGTGCGATTAAGGGTTTTATTTTTGGCAAGTGCACCAATTGTAAACCATCCGGTGGCTATGGATCCGTAACACTTGACCAATTGTTCAATGATTATATCAAACCGTTAAAAATACCTGCTTATACAGGGGCTGTCGTTGGGCATATTGCCGAACAGTTTATTTTGCCCGTAGGAGCAAAAGTCCGTGTAGATGCTTCGCAAGGAACGATTGCTTTAATGGAGCCTGCATTAAAAGATTAATATGAAATTAGTAAAAGTTGATTTCATCAAAGCCTTTTCTTTATATGAAGAAAAGGCTTTGATGCATAGAAGATTTAAACATGCTGATATTTTACCGTTATTAGAAAATATCCGGAGCTATGGACGTTTCACTGTAGCGGAAATTGGGAAGTCCACTGAAGATCGTTCGATCTTTCGACTACAATACGGACAAGGGCCAATCAAGATACTTTTATGGTCACAAATGCATGGTGATGAACCTACGGCGACAATGGCCCTGTTTGATCTATTTAATTTTTTCAACGGGAAAAATGATGATTTTGATGCCTTTAGAGATGACATCGCATCAAAAATGACCCTATATTTTATTCCGATGCTAAATCCTGATGGAACCGAAAGGTTTCAGCGTAGGACAGCCATGGATGTGGATATGAACAGAGATGCAAGGGCAGCAGCAACAGTGGAAGGAGCCTTATTGAAGGCGCAAGCCATGTTGCTAAAACCTGATTTTGCTTTTAACCTGCATAACCAAAACAATTACTACAACATTCCCGGAACAAATACGCCAGTGACAATTTCCTTATTGGCGCCTGCTTATGACTATGCGCGGAGTATCAATAAAACTCGGGGAGATGCGATGCGGGTGATTGTCGGAATAAACAAGATCCTTCAGGAATTTGTTCCAAATGCAGTGGCAAAGTATGACGATGAGCATACACCGCGCGGTTTCGGTGATAATTTTCAAAAATGGGGCGCCAGGACGATTTTAATTGAATCAGGAGCTTATGTTGGTGATACCGAAAAAATGCTGGTCCGAAAATATAATTTCGTGGCTTTGTTAAAAGCATTTGAGGAAATTGCTGACCAATCCTTTAAACAGCATTCGATTACCGATTACGATGCAATTCCCTTCAATGATGAAAAGCTCCATGATGTGTTGCTGAGAAATTTGACCATTGAGCGGAGTGGAAAAACATTGCTTGTCGATGTTGCCATTCGGCAGAATGAAAAGACAATTGGATCAGACTATTACGTAGAGGGTATTGTTGAAGATATTGGCGATCTGCAAGATTTTTATGGTTATGTAGATATTGATGTTGCAGGAATGGAGTTTGGCCCAGCCAAGATGTATATGGAGCCATTTGCTTCGTTGGCAGATTTAGATGATGCCGTCGTGATGGGATTACTTGAAAAAGGCTATGCCGCTGTTATGATTGAAAATGTGATCCCGGGAGAAGTTTTGCATAACCTTCCAATTCGTGTATTAACTAAAAAAGCTATAGAATTTTCACAACAATTAGCTCTCGGAGCTCAGGCGGATTTTTTCCTTCGGAAAGAAGGTAAGATCATTTACGCCGTAGTTAATGGTTGGGTGGTCGATTTGAAAAAACCAAGGCAACAGCAGTATAAAAATCAGATAAGTTAGGAATGCTTAATATAGCTCAAAAAAGAAAAAAGGTCACAGCATAGGCTGTGACCTTTTTTCTTTTTTGAGACTACTAGTAGCCGGTATTCTGTTGATTTGCTATAGCTGGGTTTGCATTCATCTCATCCAGTGAAATAGGAAGAATGGTTTTAAAGAAGGTTCTATCGATCGTTTTTTGTCTATTTGTTGTGCTTATATTTCCTAAATCATCGTCAAAAGTTATCGATTTGTTCCAGCGCATCATATCAAAGAAGCGATGACCTTCTCCAAGGAGCTCTTTGCTTCTCTCATCGGCAATCATATCTAAAGTAATCGTGCCTGAGGTCGCGACATCTAATTTTGGAGAACGTTGGCGTATTGCATTCAGGTAATTTGCTGCAAGGACCTTGTCAGGAGATGATTTTAGTAGAGCAGCTTCAGCAGCGATAAGATATACTTCGGACAAACGGATGACCTTAATATTGACAGCGGTACTATTTGCTGTTGAATTTTTATCACCGGCAAGCGTGGTGCTACCGCTATATTTATAAACCGCTCCTAAATGGGTGGTGCCGACTTCATCATACGCCATAACACCCCATCTGACATCTGTCTCGTCTTTCTTAAGTTTGGCCAAGAATGGATCTGCGGCTATAAAGTTTCCCAATATGGCTGTACTGCCATGTCCTTTTCTGCGGAACATCGCACCCAGTGAACTAGTCCCTGCATCAGCTTCATTCGGATAAACACCCAATTCTAGAATAGATTCAGTTCCAAACATACCTGTCCAGGATTTTACCCAGTTTTCATTGCTATACAATGTGTAGACTTTGGAGTCTATGACTTCCTGTGCTGATTTTAACGAGTTATCATAATCATTCATATAGAGGTACACACGAGCTTGCAGTGCTTTATTGGCGAAAAAACTGAAATATCCATCCGATTTGGATTTTGGCAATAAGCTTTCTGCATCCTTTAGATCCTGTACTATTTGTTTGTAGTTTTCCTCAACGGAGATACGTTTTTCCTGCGTACTATATTCGAGGACTTTTGTCACATTAGGAATACCAAGGGCAGATTTTTCCATGTTGTAGGGTTTGCCATACAACCTGACAAGATCAAAATTGATGAGGGCTCTTGCGGTCAATGCTTGTCCTTTATACGTATTAAAATTTTCTGTCGAACCGGCAGCGATTAGTTTATCGATATTTGTCAAAAGATTATTGATCTGCACGAGTGTATGAAACCCTTGTGTCCAGATGCCTGAATAGGGATTGGAAGAGGCGGAATGATTGAATACATAAAGATAGTCATAACCGCGGCCTTGGGATGCAATCGTAAAGTCACCCCCTTTGGCATCAGCATAGAGCGGAAAATTTCGTCCATAGTAGGCCACATTTGCCATTTTACTCATTAATCCATTCATAATAACCTTTGCGTCAGCAGCAGTTTGGATGGAGGTATTGGAGTCCCCCATATTGGTCGGTGTGACATCCAAAAAATTGCTACAAGAGCTGATTGCTAATGATATTGTTATGCACGAGGCAATAAAAAGCTTTTTCATAATACTGTTTTTTTTCGTTAAAAACTAAATTCAACACCGAAAGTGTACGTTTTTGCCAATGGTGTTTCCCAGCCCCGCGTACCAAATTGGTTAACTTCTGGATCCATATACTTGTATTTCGAAACAGTCAATAAATTGCTTCCATTGAAAAATACCCTTGCATTGGAGATGCCAGCTCGTTTTAAAAATTCATTTGGTAATCTATAGCTCAACGAAATGTTCTTTAATCTAAGATATGACGCGTCAAACAGTTGTCTACTGCTGATCTGGTTCACATCTTCCAGATCTCTTCCAGTAACCATTGGGTAAGTTCCTTCCGTATTTGAAGGTGACCAGCTATTTTCTGTAAAATAAGCGGCATGAATTCGTTCCCAATAATAGCCGTCATCGGCAACATCTTTGGATGTCGCATCATAAAGTTTGCCGCCAATTTTATAAGCAAAGTTCAATCCCAATGAAAAGTTTTTATAATCGATGTCAGAATTTATACCGCCATATAGTTTAGGATTAGCATTTCCGATGATGGTTTGTTTAGCTTTTTTGTAATCATAACTTGCAGCTTTTCCGTTGAACAAAAAATCGCCATCAGTACCATCGTTAGTATACCAGACGTTTTTGCCATTGGTTTGATCGGTACCAGCCCATTCTAAACCAAAGAATGATAAAGACGATTCTCCTTCACGATAAATAAATCGAGCTCTATCGTCTCCACCTGTGGGATCATACCAGACGATATCACGTCCACCATATAATTTTGTAATCTTGGATTTGATGATTGCTGCATTTGCACTTAATGTCCATTTCCAATTTTCATTTTTAACAATATCTGAGCCCAGTTCAATCTCTATACCTTTATTGTTCATTTCGCCAACATTTCGCAATATGGAACCGAAACCGGTAATTGTCGAGATCGGAACATTCTGTAAAAGATCCTTCGAGTCTCTGTTAAAATATTCAATTGTACCGAATAGTTTATTGTGGAACAGACCAAATTCCAAAGCGATGTTTGTGGAGTAATTTTTCTCCCAAGCTACATCCGGATTGCCTAAATTATTAAGCCCACCACCTGGCTGCGTCATATATTTGTTGGAATAACTTGTTAAATTGCGCCAAGCAAAAAGATCCGTAGGTAATGTTCCATTTACCCCATAGGAACCTCTAATTCTTAGGTTATTGATTTCCTCGATCTGTTTAATAAAAGATTCCTTGGCTAAATTCCAGGAAGCTGCTAAAGACCAAAAGTTGCCCCAACGAGGACCTGGTGCCAAGCGGGATGAACCGTCCCTTCTAAAAGATGCTGAGGCAAAATAACGTTCATCGTAGTTATATTCCGCCCGCGATAGTACAGACATCATATTATTGCCCCAGGAATAGGCCGACGCATCCAATATACCTGCAGTGGCGACGGTATGAAGTGATGAGGATGGTAAATCTTTACCTGTAGCACGGATAAAATCAGTCGTGTTTTTTTCAGCTTCGAAACCAGCTAATAACCCAATATTATGCAAGCCAAAGCTCTTGTTGTAATTGGCTGTTGTGGATGATACCAATTTTTCAATAGACGTAGACACCTCTGTGACCCGGCCATTGTCTGCCATACCGTTATAATGTTTAGCGCTATAATAGATATGATCTTTGACCTCGGTTCTGTCATAGGAGAAAATGGTCTTCAATGTAAGTTCAGGTAACAGCTTTAATGATAAAGATTCTATAGCTGATAATTTGCTTGTTTTCGAAGAGTTTTCCCATTCCTTGTTGTAATACAATGGATTATAAGCGAGACTGCCATAACGAGCTGTATATTCGTTACCTGTTTTATAATCAGTTGGCCAATACATCTGCCATAATAAATTACTCGCTTGATACAGGTAATTTGTTCCTGTATTCCTGGTGTCATTCATCCCGATAAGCTTGTTTTTAGCGTAGTTGACGTTTGAGCCAAATTCAAGATATTTGCCAATCTTTTGTGTTAAATTAATCCGACCATTGATTCTGTCGAAGTTATTCTCAATAATCCTGCTTTTGTCTTGCGTGTATCCTAAAGACGCATAGTAATTGGTTTTTTCTGTTGCTCCGCTTACCGAGATATCGTTGCTGTTGAATATCCCGGTTCTAAACAATGCTTTGTTCCAGTCATAATACTTACCATCTCGATTCTCTACACCATCTGTTTTTCCTGAGATATGTACGTTTTCCCATTGTGAGGTTCCATCCGTGCTGAATTGATAGCCATGAATACCAAAACCATAAGAAGAAGTTGGTTTACCGTAATTTGCCGAATTTGGATTCCAGTCCAAAGAATTTAAGCGGAATAAGGTGTTTTTATTCGCCTGTTCAGCCGTTTGACCAGCTGCTATTCTAGAGTCGTATAAAACACTATAAAGCATATTGATTTGATCCTGTACCGAAGCAGGTTCATTATTTTTGGTTGCCCAGGAAGGACTAATGCCGATAGAGGACTTGACATTGATCTTCGGATCTCCGTTTTTTCCCTTTTTTGTGGTGATGATGATGACACCATTTGCCGCGCGGGACCCATAAAGGGATGAGGCGGCAGCATCCTTAAGCACAGAAATAGATTCGATATCGCTGGGATTTAATGTGCTCATGACGTTGTTGGTATTGACAATATAGTCGCCCATCTGTCCGACACTACCCGAAATGACTGGAACACCGTCAATGACATAGAGTGGCTCATTCGACGCGTTCATGGATCCTATGCCTCGAATGCGTATAGCTGAAGTTGCACCTGCCTGACCAGATCCATTTGACATTTGCAGACCTGCAACACGGCCAGTAAGAGCTTTTTCAAAAGAAGTGACAGGTTGTTTATCAATGGCATCTGATTTTACTTGTGCTGCCGAACCTGTATAGGTACTCTTTTTAGCCGTTCCATAGGCAACGACAATGACTTCGTCCAATGCCTGCTCATCACTGTTGAGTGAAATACTGATGGTTTTGCGGCCATTGACCTGCACTTCTTGTGGTTGATAGCCTACGGCAGATATACTTAAGGTTGCGTTGGTGTTTGCGTTTAGCGTAAACAGGCCATTTTCATTTGTTGAGGTTCCTTGGTTAGCGCCTTTTACATTTATTGTAACTCCGCTAATTGGTTTTCCGTTGATGTCCGTTATCTTACCAGCAATTTGGATCTGTTGTGCATATAAAGACTGCATCGAACTACAGGCTATGAGACACAACGTTGTGAGCACATGTTGTTTCATAAAAGTGTGAATTGATTAATTTAGTTGTTAATATTTTGGTGCTGTCGAGTGTTGGTCAAACTTGCGATAGCAATTCAGTGCAATCTTTTCTTTAAGAAAAAAACATTGCACTGAATATAGGGTTATTTTCTTACAATTCCAATTCCCGGACGGTCGGGGAGAAGGCAACTGCCATTTACCACGGTCATGCCGTCGTAGATATCATTTCCAATTAATAAAGCACCGTCTAGATCTGCCCAGTCTGTTAATGGTGCAAGTTGTGCAGCTGCACTGATCGCGCAGGAAGTTTCGGTCATACAGCCGATCATAACTTTCATTTCCAAAGAACGAGCAAGTTCTGCCATTTGTTTAGCTTCACGCATGCCCGTGCATTTCATCAGTTTGATGTTGATCCCCGAGTATACACCCTTTAATGCCGGAACATCCACAAGGCGTTGGCATCCTTCATCGGCAATAGTAGGGATAGGACTATGCTCAGTAAGCCAGGCGTTGTCGTCTATCTGCTCCTTGGGCATCGGTTGTTCCAAGAAAGAAACATTTCTTTCTGCAAGCCAGTGTGCCATTTCCAAAGCCTCTTCACGCGTTTTCCAACCTTGATTGACATCGGCACACAAAGGACGATCGGTAACCTGACGGATGGTGTCTATGATCATTTTATCCGTATCAAGACCCAGTTTCACCTTTAAAATTTTAAACTGATCAGCTTCGGCGACTTTTTGGCGGATCATTTCTTCTGTATCGATTCCGATGGTGTAGGACGTCGGTGGGATAAGGTCAGGATTTAATCCCCATATCTTATAATAGGGTTGATTCATAATTTTACCAAGGATATCATGTAGAGCAATATCAATGGAGGCTTTTGCAGCCGTGTTTTTCAAAGCAAGCTGATCGATATAATGCAGGAGCTCTTCGGTTTGAAAAGGAGAGTTGAAGCCTGTCAGATCAATCTGACTGAGGAATGATAAGACACTTTCCTGCGATTCGCCTAGATAGGGTGGCATACTCGCTTCACCATAACCGATAATGCCATCATACTCTAGTTCGGTCAATACAACCGGTGTTGTGCTTCGGCTAAAGGAAGCTACTGTAAAGACATGGCGCAAAGTTAGCGTGTAAGGTCTAAATCTCAATTTAAAGGCCCCAAAATCTTTACTAATCCATTCAGATTGATTGCTCATCGCTATGTTTATTTATTGTTGTAATAATTGCTTTCGACGACTTTCTGTATTGCGCTATCGTGGGTCCCGAGGTAACGGCGTGCAGCAACCACGGTTCGGGTTTGGAAATCATCGTAGTTTGCAGCGTCCTTAAGCATACTGTTGATCCGGACTAATCCAGCAGCGTGAATAAAAGTTCCATTGCCGATATAGAGTGCAACATGTGTTACACGCGCATTAGGATTGCTGTTTTTGCCTGCCGCAAAGAACAGTAAGTCTGCCGGTTTTAGATTTTTGAGTGCTTTCTCAGGGTCGAAATGTCCTTCTTGATCTAAAATGTCGATTTTTTCACCTGCGAGTACTTGTTGCGATGCATCTCTCGGAATCACGAAGCCGTTCATGAAAAAGCTTGTTTTGGTAAAACCGCTGCAGTCTACACCTTTCACCGATGTTCCCCCCCATAAATAGGGCAGGCCCAACATTGTTTTTGCACTGGCGATAATATTTTCCGCCGTAGGCTGGCGCGTTTCAAACCAATTTTTTAAGGTGAGACTTTCTGATTTTTTAATATAACCTAAACGTCCATCCGGATATGCTATTTCATAAAAGTTGCCTTTCTGTCCTTTTAACTGAAGGATGTCACCATATACGAGATCAGACACTCGTTGGCTTTTTTCATTGGGTTCAGAATATGATTTTCCAAACTCCGCTGTATAGATAACTTTTTCTGCTTGCCGCCAATTTGTCAGCATGGTTTTGTCCATCGCTTCAATGGACGAACTTGGTACCCATGCTATATAGCCGTCCGGCGTGCGGACACGGTAGTCACCGCTCTTTTTCTGCAGAAGATCCACTTGCGTTCCCAATAAAACCTGGCTGGTCAGCTCCGCAGCATTATCTGGAAAAGTGCGCATATTTGCAACGGAGAGTCTGATGACTCCAGTAGTTTTTTCACCTACACTTGCATCAGGCAAGAGCTGTACTTGAATATTGGCTGATATATCTTTTGCCTTTTGCTCCAAAACGAACTTAGCATCTTTTTCAGTTGTTTCAAGCACATATTGGTTCTGTGCGATATCCGCTTTTTGGATTGCTACGATCTTGGTTCTTTTATCGGGAGCGAATTCACGTTTTACGTTTTCTTGCAACTCTTTGATCTTGAAATAAGTCGTGGAATCTAGCTGCTGCGCCTGACTGCTTTCAACACCTATAAGGCTTGCATAAGCTAAAATAGCGAATTTAAGAGTGTTTTTCATGCGAATTAGTTTGTTTCTAAAGATAGGATTAATTCATAATATAAGTCAATTTTTATTGTCGATTTTTAAGTGATTTTGATGTTATGTTGCTAAAAAACGAATGTTTGGGTTTAATTTTAATTAAATTATCTAATTGCTAAAACCATTTTGTAATATTGCTTATTGATTGTGAAGTCAATATCCTTCTTCAGTTTAACACGAAGCTGTAAAAATGTGGAACAGCATTTTCCTGCGTATATCGATGAAGTAGATTGGGGATGTGACGTAAGGTCGTGCAATACACTAGAAAGAAAGCGATGCCTTTGTGCAGTCAATGATGAAAATTTTTTGTATTCGGTAGACTGAAGGCAATTTTAATGATTGTTTTTTGCTGGATTAATCAATAGCGATAGTTTTATAAAATATTAATAAGGAAATGAGTTCAAGACGTGATTTTATTAGACAAGGTTTGATTGCTGCGACGGCAATGGGGACATTGACAGCATTTGATGCGAAAGGATTGACGATTGCAGCAAAGGGCAGTGTTAAAAAAATATCCTATTGTAATTTCAACTTGGGACTTTGGGATCGCAGCAAATAAAGCCGCTTGGGAAATATTGTCCAAAGGAGGCAAGGCATTGGACGCGGTGGAACAAGGTGTGCGTGTGCCCGAGGCCGATCTCAAAAATATGACAGTTGGTAAAGGTGGTTATCCAGATCGCGATGGTCACGTCACACTTGATGCTTGTATCATGGATGCGGATGGTAATTGTGGTGCTGTTGCTGGAATGGAAAAAATTGGACATCCAATATCAGTAGCGCGGATGGTCATGGAAAAAACACCCCACGTGATGCTGGTAGGCGAAGGCGCATTGCAATTTGCGTTAGAAAATGGTTTTAAGGAAGAAAATCTACTGACCCCAGAAGGTGAAAAAGCGTGGAAGGAATGGTTGAAGGAGAAAAAATACAAACCTGTAGCCAATATTGAAAACCAATCTTTTGCAGCAGAACGTTTGCCGGGAAACCAATATAACCACGATACGATCGGTATGCTGGCATTGGATGCCAATGGGAACATTTCTGGAGCTTGTACAACCAGTGGTATGGCTTTCAAGATGCATGGTCGGGTAGGAGATAGCCCTATTATTGGAGCCGGACTTTATGTCGATAATGAAGTGGGCGGAGCTACATCGACCGGAGTTGGCGAAGAAGTCATACGGAATGTAGGTAGTTTCTTGGTTGTCGAATTGATGCGTCAGGGTTATTCTCCGGAAGATGCCTGTAAGGAAGCCGTTATGCGTATCGTGAAGAAGAAACCTGCTATTGCGAAGGAAATTCAAGTGGGATTCTTAGCAATAAATAAAAAAGGTGAATATGGTGCTTATGCGCTGCAACAAGGTTTTTCCTATGCGGTTTGTGATAGTAAACAACAAGATTTATTGATCAAAGGAAAACACTACTATTAGTAAAATAGGGTGAGCGGGGTGCGAGTATTTCATTCTCAGGTGGTGAGTAGAACGTAAACTGATATTTTTCGTGATGATAGCAGGGTATATCATTTCCGATTAATAATTATATTTGTCTAAACATTTTTCGCCGTAGCTATTAAGTCGGCTATAATGTTTGAAAAAAGTAAGTTTAAAATACGTAAGATTATAAAAAGTATGAAAGCAACATTTGGAGGAGGATGTTTTTGGTGTACAGAAGTTATTTTCCAAAACACGGAAGGGGTAACATCGGTATTGCCTGGTTATATGGGAGGGCATGTAGATAAGCCAACTTATGAGCAGGTCTGTACGGGTACAACTGATCATGTTGAGGTTGTCGAGCTAGAATATGACGAAGAGCTGGTGAACTATGAAGACCTATTGAAAATCTTTTTTAAGACACATAACCCGACGACATTAAACCGTCAAGGTAACGACGTGGGGACGCAGTATAGATCAGTTGTTTTTTATCATAATGAAGAACAGGAGATCTTAGCGCAGAATTTTATCGACGAATTGGAAAATGAGGATGTTTATGAGGACGCTATTGTCACAACGGTAGAACCAGCTGTGACATTTTGGTTAGCAGAAGATTATCATCATAATTATTTTAATGATCATCCTGAAAATCCATTTTGTTCAGTAGTCATTGCTCCAAAACTTCAAAAATTCCTAAAAGAATTTAAAGCTTAAAGGACAATACTTAAGGTGTTGTATCCTACACAAAAAAGGCTCGAATATTTATTCGAGCTTTTTTGTGTATTGAATACGAGTTAGAACATTTCCATCTGTCCTTTATCGTCGATTTGGATGTCATTTGGATTAGTGATTTCCAATTTGATATCGTCATTTTTATCGGTTGACTCTACCTCCTTCTCCTTCACGGAACTGTCCACCGCCGTTATGGTACTATCAACCGTTGTTTCTGTGATATCAGTACTCGTTTCGGCTGCTTTTTCTTTACCTTTTTGACTTAAATCTTCATCCGCTGTTGTTAGCGTAACCGATTTTACGGTATGGAAAGACAGGCGGTTTCCTTGTGCTTTTATTCCTTTTACGTCAATAATTTCAGTCAAAGGCTGATCAAGAGTTTCTTCCGTTTGGGATTTACCTTTTAAAATCTCCAATTTGACCATCGGTTCAGCCGCATTACTCATCAATACCAATTTAGATCCTGCATCTTCATTAATAAAGGAAATGCGTTTTCCAATAGGTTGATCGTCAAATTTAAAACGTTTGACAAAGTACGTTCCGCTCTTGCCGTCCTGATGCACAACTGTATAGATATGGTCTGGATAGTATTTTTCGATCCGGATCATTTTCTCGTCAAAGTGGTTGCTTAGATCAAAGTTTGATAATTCGTAGCTACCATCTGAAAGCACCACCAATATCTTATCATCACCGTCGAATTCACCAAGGTATTGGCCACGCTCATCAGCGTTCAAACGTTTCATGATGGTGTCATACCATATTTTTCGTCCTGCCAGCGTGGAGACACCGGAACTTTTAAAGCTGATTTTTTTGACGGGGTATTTCGATACAATATTTCCTTGTGAAGCACGGCCCTTGATTGCAATCTCGGCAAAGTCCATGTCAAAATTTAGCTTGCGCAACTTTGTGTGCGGTTTAAGCTGTATGTTGACTACTTCTGCTTCACCGTTTGGATTGGCTGTGAAATACAGGATTTTAGATCCTTTGGAACCTTTGGATACATCATATTCCTTATCCCGTGTGACACCTACCACAGAGAAACGTTTGATGTAACTGGTGCCAGTTTCGCCTTCTTTGTAGATTGCGTTATAGATTGTACGTTCATCACCTTTTTTGAAAACAGCAACATGGATAATTCCTTTTCCAACGAATACTTTATCCTGGATTTTACTAACAACATATTTGCCATCCTCGCGGAATACAATAATGTCATCGATATCCGAGCAGTCGCATACAAACTCATCTTTCTTCATGCCTGAGCCAATAAATCCTTCCTCACGATTGACATATAGTTTGGCATTTGCTAGGGCAACTTGGGTCGCTTCTACTTTATCGAATATACGCAGTTCGGTTTTACGCTCGCGGTCTTTACTATATTTCTCACGCAATTTCTCAAACCATGCAATGGCATATTCTGTCAATTGACGTAGATGACGCTTGACTTCCTTGATCTCATTTTCGAGTGTTTTCATCATTTCGTCCGCTTTTTTAACGTCGAAACGTGTAATACTACTCATTGGTTTATCGATCAATTTTTTGTAATCTTCTGGTCGTATCTCACGATAAAATTGATCGAAGAAAGGTTCAAACAAACGATTCAGAACCTGCACCACGACCTCAAAGTCACCTGCATTTTCATAATCCGGATGTTTGTACATCCCCTCTTGAATAAATATTTTTAATAAACTACTGAAGAAGATTTTTTCTTGAAGATCGTTTAAGCGAATCTCCAATTCTCGTTTCAATAAATTTTTTGTGTTTATTGTGTTTTCCGTTAGAATGTCATTGACACTCATAAAGTGAGGTTTCTCATCTTTGATAACACAAGTGTTAGGTGAGATAGAGACTTCACAGGCGGTAAAGGCATATAAAGCATCAATCGTTACATCAGGAGAAATTCCAGGAGCCAAATGCACAATGATCTCTACATTTCCTGCTGTATTGTCCTCGATTTTTTTGATCTTAATTTTTCCCTTATCGTTTGCTGTAACCACACTTTCAATCAGACCGCCCGTCGTAGTTCCAAATGGAATTTCTGTAATTGCGAGCGTCTTTTTGTCGCGTTCTTCAATTTTCGCACGTACGCGGATTTTACCGCCACGTTGACCCTCATTATAATTTGAAACGTCGGCCATACCACCCGTAGGGAAGTCTGGGAAGATATTCGGACGTTCACCGTTTAATACCTGAATAGATCCGTCAATTAACTCAATGAAATTGTGCGGCATAATCTTGGTTGCTAAACCAACAGCAATACCTTCGGCACCTTGAGCCAATAATAATGGAAATTTTACCGGAAGTGTGACAGGTTCGCGATTCCGTCCATCATAACTCAATTGCCACTCAGTTGTTTCGGGATTGAAGACAACGTCGTTTGCAAATTTGGATAATCTTCCCTCGATGTACCGTGGAGCAGCAGCAGAGTCGCCCGTAATTGGGAAGCCCCAGTTACCTTGACAGTCAATCAGGAGATCCTTTTGGCCCAATTGTACCATGGCATCACCGATAGAAGCATCACCATGTGGGTGATATTTCATCGTGTTACCAATGACATTGGCAGCTTTATTATATCGTCCATCATCCATTTCCTTCAAGGAATGGAGGATACGACGTTGTACGGGTTTCAAACCGTCATTGATATGTGGAACGGCTCTGTCCAAGATAACATAGGATGCATAGTCCAAAAACCAGTTTTCGTATAGTCCTGATAAAGGTATCGTCTGACTTCCGTTTTCTGTTTTTCCTGATCCCAGCTCTTCTTGATTATCTTCCGTTGGGAAGTTCGTTTCGTCACTCATTTACTCAGCAATAGATTAAATTGTACAATACAGAAATGTTCGAAATAATATTTTATTCGAACGTGTAAAAATACAAAACCATTTTGTTTTATCCCAGTGAAACTATGAAAAGTTAAAAAAATTAGTTTTTAAAACTAATATAATTAGTTTGTTGATTGGTCAATGGCTAGATCATACCAATAACAGGGAATATTCCATAGATCGAAATGAAATTCTTCAGTTACCTGAAATCCTACTTTTTCCAAGACATGCCTTGATCCCAGGTTTGCTGTATGCGTGATGGCATGTACTTCAAAATGGGTCAGCTGTTCGCTGTAATATTGCATGCAGGCTAGCGCGGCTTCTGTCGCATAGCCTTTTCCCCAAGATTCCGTTCTGAAACGATAACCAAGGTCTAAAAATCCAATACGTCCGTTCTCCAATTCGTCAATATACTTAAATCCCGTCCAGCCAATCCATTGATTGCTTGATTTCTCAATGACCCCTAGACGGCCTATACCGTATTTTTCATATTGTTGCTGAATATGCGCGATGGCTTTTTTCATTTCTTCAACAGATTGAACAGGTTCGTTATTCAAAAAGGTATGAACCTCCGGCTGTGAATCCATTGCGAAAAAATAAGCTGCATCATCCATCTGTATTGGACGGATAATTAAACGTTCAGTTTCTAGTATAGGTAAGTGTTTTTCCATAGTGTTTATCTCAAGTGTTACGGTATGCTAAAGCCACAATTTGTCGATATCTTTTTGTAGTATTTTTTCTTTCATTTCCTCTTCAAATTCGCCGAACTGCTCTTTTTTTACAGATTTACTAATTCTGCCCGTTTCGAGTACCAAGATTTCATCGCAGGTATCTTTTAGCGTGGAAAAGATATGGGACGAAATCAGGATCGTTTTACCCATTGCTTTTAAACGAAGAATAATCTCCGTAAGAATAATACTGCTTTGTAGATCGATGCCATTAAAAGGTTCGTCAAGGATATAATAATTATTGTCCTGAAGTAAAGTAGCTGTCAGGGCAAGTTTTTTTTTCATTCCCGTGGAATAGGCGCTAGCATACTCCTTTAAGGGCAACTCGAAAATATTTCTCTCACTGAGGTTTTTGATCTGTTTACCGCGTGCATCCGTCAGTAGATAAATATACTCTTCGCCGGTGAGCTTTGAAAGGAAATACGGATCCGAGGTGAGGTAACCTAAATTGTTTTTTAGCGGTTCTAAATCAGATTTTAAACTTCCCGAGGCGGTTTCTAGTCCAGCAATACAACGAAACAGCGTTGTCTTTCCAGCGCCATTTTCACCGACGATACCATATACTTTTCCGCTATCAAAGAGGTAAGTAACCTCGTGGAGTACTTGATGCTGTCCAAAGGACTTATTGATATTCGTAAGCTCGATCATAAGTGATTTTTTAGATTGTTGATTGCTTTGATATAATAAAAAGGCAAGAGCGCTAGAATCAAAGGGTAAAAGCTAAAACAAAGTGCCAAAGCAAAACCTTCGGGGAAATTGATCTCCCGTGGGTAAGCGACGTATTTCAATGTGATTGCAAAAGGAAGTAAAAGTAATATTCCGCCCAATACAATACAGGCATTAAATAAATCCGATGGAAAGATGACAACATACAGAAAAAGAAGGGGCAGTACCAAGAGCAGACACTGAAAAATTCCCCTTTTAAACTTTCGCATCAGAAAGACTGTTGGTGTATGATGGTGATTCCAGAGGTAAAAAATAGGCTCCGGCAATTGATAATAGAAAACGCAGGTGAGCGCAATGCAAACGACGCAAAATAAAACAAGATTGGAATTGGCTACATAAAAACCGATTCCAGCCAATAGATATACAACAAGCAAAAGCAAGTAGCTCCGTCGGACCCCGATGATAAATTCAAAAGGTTTTTTTGCGAAAGGTGTTGGAATAGATTTTCCGAAAGCTCTAAACGTCAAAAATGTAAAAACAACAGCCAAAGTAATTAATAACAATGCATAGGGCCATTGGCTGTGGAGAAAAAGAATGACGAAGGACGGCAGCGTCAATAGGGCATTCTCTACTATTCTGATCTGATGAAAATCTCGTTTACTGTATGTGTTTTTGAGAAAATCATTTCTATTTTTTTCAGTGAGGAGAAAAAGCAGTTGAAAATTGCCTAGTATCACGGCATAACAGCCAAAAATAGGGTATTGAAACAAAAAGTAATAGATCAAATAGCATAACCCAAACAACAGGAAATATGCGATCGGAACGGGTAGTCCTGTAGCCTTGATATGGCGAGCTAGTAATCTGTATTGAAGCTTTAAATAATTGCTTACCATGATAATCAAACTTAGATAAATTACCTTTTATATGCAATATATTGCATACTATTTCTAAAACCTGTTACTTGGGTGCCTGTTCAGGCATATCGTTCGTGGATTCTATTCCGATAAGCGTGTAGGGTTAATATTTTGAAGAAAGGGAACAAGGAAGCGATGATTTTTAGACGCAACAAAGGGATATTAAATGGAGTCCAGATTCTCCATTTAGACAATGCTTGTTCAGTGATTGTTCAGTGATTGTTCAGTGCTTGTTCAGTGCTTGCTCAGTGTAGACTGAATTAGCACTGATTGATCACTGTCTAAACATTAAATAAAAATTGATATTAGCTCCTTCTTGGTAGACGTATGTGTCCGTTTTAATATTTATCTAGATTATCCCAGCAATAAGGCTGCTATCGGGAAATCAACGATGCAATTAAACCCAAAATCAAATAGCTATATTTTAAATCGAACGCAGACTAGCGGGCTTTGTGCTTTCTCTGCCAGCTCAGCATATAGGTCAATGCAAGTAGCAAAACTACCGCATTGGCATACATAATGACTGGAATCCGAAGGATAACATCACTATAGTATAATCCAGCAAGCAGTGCGCCAAGCCCTATTCCAGCTTCAAGTGAGATATACATGGTTGCTACTGCCTTACCCCGATGTTCAGGTAGGCTAAGGTCGATCGTCCAGGCATTGACGGCAGGGGAGAGTATACCTGTGCCCACGCCATAGATGCTTGCGCCGATCATCATTCCAATGAAACTATTGCCCAAACCGATAGCAACGAGTGCAATAGCAATAATGACCAATCCGACAACAATGACCTTAGGTCTTCCATAACGGTCGGAAACTTTGCCCGATACGAAACGTATCAGCACCGATGCGATCGTAAATGCGAGGAAAAATAGCCCTTTATTTTTAAGTCCCAGGTATTCACTCCAATCGGGAATTAAAGTTAAAATGACCCCATAGGCGGTATAAGATAAAAACGTGACGATTCCAGCTGGAAGGGCACGCCATTCAATAATATCCTTGCGGTTTATTTTGAGCATGGAAAGATTGAATTTTTCTTTTTTCGCCAGTGTTTCTTTCATGTTAATGACGATAAGAATAGACAGAAGTGCCATGAAAGAAGAACAATAAAACATAACATTGATACCAAAGGCCTCGAAAATGGCACTCCCAATTGCTGGGCCAACAGCTGTACCGACGCTAAAAGCCAGTCCATGCATGCCAAGAGCCTCACCCCATCTTTTTTGAGGAACCAGATCGGCGACATACGCAGAAGTTGAGGTAGGTTTAAAACCGGTGGAAAAACCATGTATCAATCGTAAGAATAGGAAGCCCGCGACTGATGTTAAAATGGGATAAAGAAAACCACAGATGAAACAGACGATAGATCCAATTGCCATGACCGGTACACGTCCCCACCGATCGGTCAATTTACCACTAAAAGGCCGCGAAATTCCAGCAGTCAAAGTAAACAATGCTATGATTAGCCCTTTGTACTCCGCACCCCCCAAACTGCTCAGATAATTGGGTAGTTCTGGGATAATCATATTGAAACTGGAAGAAAATAGGAGCGAGCTTAAGCAAAGTAAAATAAATTGTAACGTATAGATGGATTTCTGTTCAGCGGGCATGGTGTAATTTTATCGTGTGTGAATATTCAAAAAAGAACATGGATAGCGGTATCGATCCGTCTTTCAATTGAACTGTTCAAATGTACAGTTTTTGGAGCGATTAAGCTTTTTCTTTTGACAAAAATTAATCGAATCTTTTAAACGAATAGAAAAATGTCGCGACGGGGCTTTTTCTCTATTAAAATTGATATTTTTGATGAAGATCAGAGTTTAAATATGGAAGGGTATATCCAGCCACCTTTCATACCGACTTGGGCTTTGCCGTGGCAGAAACTGAAGATTTGGAAGGAAACAGGATTGGATTACATCAAAAGCTCTAAGCGAAGCATCAAATAGAATCTGTTTTAGGTCAGTTTTTGTCTGGAAATCTCACTACAGAAGATCGTTGTTGCTACGGCTACATTCAATGATTCGGCTTGCCCTAGGCGAGGTATAGTGACAGCTTGATCGATCAAAGCTATTATTTCGTCGCTGATGCCATTTCCTTCGTTACCCATAACAATTAGCCCCTCTTTAGCCCATACAGTCTGATAAATGGATTGACCATCAAGCAGGGCGCCATATACTTTCAATCCAGTAGCCGGAATAAAATCAGTTAAATCAGTATAGTGGATCTGCAGTCTTGCCAATGAGCCCATAGTTGCTTGCACTACTTTAGGATTGTAGGCGTCTACAGTGCCAATGGAACAGATAATATGTTCGATTCCAAACCACTCCGCCGTGCGGATAATTGTCCCAAGATTGCCTGGATCCTGCACATCATCGAGTACAAGGCTAAACTTATTTTTTAAATTACTTGGAACAATTTTTTGCTGTAAAGGAAGTTTGACCAAAGCGAGTATACCTTGTGGCGATTTCAGTGCACTAATCTTTTGGAATTCAGTTTCCGTTAGTTCATGGGATTTTATATTATGCGAGATTTTACCCACTTTTGTGTTGGCGTCGTCCGTGTAGAAAATAGACTCAACCTCATAACTTGATGAAATAAATTCCATCACGGATTTTATACCCTCAACGATAAACAGGCCGTGTTGTTTTCTATACTTTTTATTTTGTAGAGACGTTATTAGACTGATTTGCGCTTTTGACAACATTTTTATTGATGATTAAGTATACTCGTTTTATCGGATTTGCAAGTATAACGCTTTTAGTGTTATTTTTTGCATCATGCCGGTCTTCAAAATATCTTGACGATGACCAAGCTCTGGTTACAAAAGTACAGATTTCTGGTGTCACCCCTGCATTGAAAGAATCATCCGAAACGTATATTTCCAATCAAATAAGACCTAATTCAAGGGTAAATCTATTTATTTACAATACGTTCAATACTAAAAACGGACGCTATAAAACCAAGAAAATTAGGAATGTCGGCGAACCACCTCACTTGCTGGATTCGGCAATGGTAGATTTGTCTGCCAATCAAATCCGGCGTTTTCTATTTTCAAAAGGTTACTTTAAAGCTAAGGTCGAACCTACGATTTCAGTTTCCAAAAAGCGAGCACATATCGATTTTAAAGTGAATGAAGGTGTTCCTTATCAAGTTAGAAATATAGATCGAAAATTTGAGGATGAAGATATAAAGGCAATATTTGAACGGGAGGTACTTCCTAAAACTTCCGTAAAATCCAATACCCAGTACGATGCCGCAAAGTTGCTCGATGAGCGGGAGAAACTTTATGTTTCGATGCGTAACAATGGGTATTACGATTATGTAAGGCAATATATGCGTGCTGGGGTCGATTCAACTATCGATGGACCTTTGATCGACTTGAAAATTAATGTCGAAAATCCATCTGACTCTACGATACATAAAAAGTATCAAATAGACAGTGTTTATATGACGATAAGGAATTATGGAACAATGTCGAAGAAGGAGCCACGTCGTATCCTAGATTCTGCAAAACGCCTTTTATTTGTTGATGAAACGAATAGTTTCAGATGGAAACCTTTGGAACGTTATATGTATTTACGCTCAGGTCAGTACTATTCCTTGCGGGAGGAAAATAAATCCTATGATCGATTGTACGAGATGAATGGTTTTCGTTCTGTCAAAATGCAGTTTGTCAAAAAAGATTCCAATAAACTCGATGTGCACTATGATTTCGTTCCAAGACCTCGTATGGGAAACCAGATAGAGGGGGAGTATACTTTTAGTTCAGGTATGAGCGGCTTCAATATTGGAAATACATTCTCACAACGTAATATCTTTGGTGGTTCGGAGCAATTGGAAGTGAAATTACGTTATGGCGTATTGTTTGATCCGCGTTTAGCAGGAGGGCTTTCCAGCAAAATATTCAATAACGATTTTCAAGCGGGCGTAAATTTGGTTATTCCTCGTCTGATGGTACCCTTTCATATTAACCCAGGGGGGAAGTTTGGTTTGCCCAAAACGACCTACTCGATGACATTGCAGTTGTTCGATCAAGATAAAACCTATTCAAACCGCTATTTTATCACATCGCTGAATTACTCTTGGTATGAAACAGAAAATAAGTACCATAGTTTTACGCCTATCGTTTTGGAGTATCGGGATGGACGCTTGGATTCCAATTTTCGGAACAAGCTTGTACAGGAAGGCTACCAGCTGTATGTACGTAGCAACGATCGCCAGTATTTTGGTTTAGGAACACAATATACCTTTATCCTGAATGGCAAGAAATTGAATAGCAAGGAGGATTTTCAATATTTCAGAGGAACATTGGACGTGAGTGGAAACGTGCTGGACCTTATTAGCTCCTTGGCAAAATTGCCGAAGAATGCTGACGGTGAGAAAAAAATATTTGGTGTGCCCTTTCTTCAATACGCCAAGACAGAATTTGATTATCGTTTATACCGAAATCTTGGTGGAAATAGGCAGTTTGTCTTCCGTTTTAATCCAGGGATAGCGATTCCTTATGGTAATAACTCTAAACTGTTGATTTTTGAAAAGAGCTTTTATAGTGGGGGGATGAATGGTATACGCGCTTGGCAGGCGCGTACCCTGGGACCAGGTGCCTATAACCGGCAGAGTCTTAGTGAGGATTTGCGTTTAAACCTGCGTAATTTGGATCAGTTGGGGGAGATTAAGCTGGAAGCGAATGCGGAGTATCGATTCAGATTACTTAATAACTTCCTGGGCGCGAAGATGAATGGAGCGACATTTGTGGATATGGGAAATGTTTGGCGACTGAAGAAGGATGAAGAACTAAATCCGGGTGGAGAGTTTAAATTCAATAAATTCCTTGGGCAAGTCGCCATCGGTACCGGTTTCGGACTTCGTTTCGATTCGGACTATTTTGTGATTCGCTTAGATGCCGGGCTTAAACTAAAAGATCCACAATTCTCAGGTGCTGATCAATGGGTTATCAAGCACTTCTTTGATTCCAAGGAATTTAAGGCTCAATATTATGAAACCCATAGACCCGACAGATACAATTTTATTCAATACAATTTTGGAATCGGTATGCCGTTCTAATGTACAATCGTTTTTTTATGATTTACTTTGATCACATCAATTGATAGGATTTCCCGAGAGATCGTGTTGTCAACCGATGAGATTTTTGAGACTTGAAAATATAGATTCAAAAATTTTACTCAAGTCTAAACCCTGTGAATGGTTGAATAAAAAGAAAACTATAGCCAGTGCGATCGCTGTCATAATCACTTTTTTAAACATGTAAGCTATTCCTAATACAATGGCCGGGATAATCAAAAACATCAATCCGCTAATGGCAAAAGGAGAGAGTCCGCTATCGCTCTTATAGATATAAAATAAGCGACCTTTGGAAGTTTGTTGATTCTTATGGCTAAAGAATACAAATGTTGATGACTCAATTTTCTGATTAGGGACAGCGACACCCTCATGAAATTGTAGTGCTTGCGAGAAACCATTGATTGTAAATAGGTAATTGCCATGGATGTTTTCATTGGTGTTTCCTAGCGAATCCAATGCAACTACAGCCAATTTTCCATTTTTGGAGAGGTTTTCTTTTACGATAAAGTTTTGGATATTTTGCTCTTGAGCAGCCGCCCAAAAAGGTATCAGTAATAGAAAAAATATAATCTTTTTCATCGTTTTATTTTTATTCAACTCGCTATTTCCCTTTTTAGGGCCTATTTCCGTAGCGTCAATATCGTTTGGAAGATCAGTAGCATTAATATGCTGAATCCGATTTCCTTGAAATGAGACTGCAATTTTAGGGATTTTAATTTTCTTTTGAAAATCTTTAACTATACGAATGTTGAAACCTTTGTAAATACGCTCGAGGGTTTTTCATTATTCCTCAGAAGAAGGTACGATCTCCTGCTTCAGTTAATCCTACTTTTATTTTCTTCTATGGGTAAATTAAGTATTATCCTCCTTGGGTAAAGCATACGAATTGCTTTTATCTGTGTCGTTTGTTAATATCATATTTTGGAAATATCTAATATCAGGCTCCCCCAAAAACTTGTTTATTTTTCCCATCGTTTGATCATCGCACCAGTTACCGTTCTGATCTTGGACTTGTAGTACCCATTTATAAGGTCGTTTGTTGTTGGAAAATTCCTTTATCCTAATAACCCCAAATAAGGCATAGGTAATCTGATTTAACATTTCATCTATTTCCTCTTCTGTATTATCATAATGCCAATGGAAGTGGTCAAAAAAGAGCATATTTTCTCTTACGTCAATACATAATGTAATATCAAAACCCTGAGTGGGAGTGCCTAATATTTGAAGTTCGTTCGCGTTTGGTCTTCGGTATGAGATTTCAGGGTGTTTTGTTAGTTCATCTATAATTAAATCGATAATATTTTGGTCCATCGTAATGTTGGATTATTCACTTATAAAATAGGCTAATTTCCAGAAAAATTTAGTTCTTTGAAAGTTCTTGGATCAATTGCAATTTCACTGCGTCATTTAGAACACCTTTTGGATCATCAATAGTTATTTTTCCAAGGATATCTTTCTTGACGGAAGCCCGATTTCCTTTATTGTCACTCGCATCATAATTTCCTAAAATATCCTTTCTAACTGAAACTCGATTTCCGCTATTGTCTTCAATCGTTTTACCACCTAGAATATCAGTTCTCACTGTGGTACGTTGACCATCACTATTTTCGATAGTGCGATTATCAAGAATATCTTTTGTTATCCGGCTTGAATTACCTTTGTTGTCTCGAATTTCCAGATTGCCGAAGATATCTTTCGATATCGTTGAGCTATTGCCTTGATTATCTCGGATGTCGAGACCTCCAGAAATATTTTTTGATACAGTTTTTACATTTCCTTTTTCATCACGTGTTTCTAAATTACCGTGTATATTTTTTAAAACTGTAGATGAACTTCTGTCTAGATCGGGGATATCAAAATCGCCGCTGCTATTTTTTCTGATAGTAGTTTTATCTCCATCCTCATCTTTTACGACAATATTTCCTGAAAAATCTTCTTTTATGGTCAGTTTAATACCACTCTTATTGACAGTTGTATATTCACCCAGGCTACCCCGTCTAAATTTAATGGTATTTCTCCATGTGTCTGAAAGAATAACTTCTCCCCAGCTATCGGTTTCTATTTTTATAGAGTTTTTATCTAGCCCATCTGAAATTGCCATTTTAATCATGTACTTTTTTATATTGTTAGAAGGGGGATCGGACCATATTCGGGTATACTCTTCCGCTGTTGAAATTTTGGCTTCTGACGTTAAAGTAACTAATAGTAGTGAAAAACTGAATAAGAAATATATACGCATGATCTGTCTGTGATTTAATGTCAATATACGTTTTTTTCGCTACTTTCGTTATATTTAAACAGTAAGCGAAATAATTGATATTACAGTTATAAATAATGTTTAAGCACTTAAAATACATAGACGGTACATCGGATAAATTTTGGGAAATACAAACTTCGGGAGCAACCCATACAATCACCTACGGACGGAACGGAACCGCTGGGCAAAGTAAAAGTAAAACCTTTGATTCCGAGGAAGCCTGTCTAAAGGATGCTGAAAAACTAATTGCGGAGAAGACTAAAAAAGGCTATTCTGAAGATGGTGCTGTAGATGCAGATAGCAAGGAAAAAGGATCCGCTGTTTGACAGCCAACGGCTGCCAGCCAGTTATTGAATTAGTCTAAGATCTCTTCGTATGTCAATGTATTTTTATGATTGGATACACAGATTTTTATAAATGTTGGAGTGATGCCTTTGCCATTTGGACGATACATGGAATAGGTATAGGAATCATTGTCATGATAATTGGCGCGTAGCGTGTCACCTTCATATCTGTCTACCGCAGAGCTATGAACTTCTATTCTTTCATCCATTTTGTCACTCCAAGTTCGTTGATTGATAAAAGATTGTTTGTCTTTTTCGGAAATAGATAGTTCAAATTGATGTGTGTAATCTCTTAAGCCACCACTTTGATTGGAAATAATTTTAAAATCATCGTTTAGCGTGATATGGTGTTCGCTGAGTAGTTGTCTTGCATCAGATTTAGAGAATAATAGATCATCAAATAGTAGGTATAGCGTGAGCATAAGAAAAGGCAATATTAAAACAATCGAGACGATAGTTCCCAACTTTTTACGGCCAGATTTTTTTAGAATCCAGTACATTAAATAGATGAATAGGCCTGGAATGCCAAACCATATCAAAAAAATTAGCGCATATAGCGTATACATTTGTTAATCGTTATAATCCTAAAGCTCCTAATCCACTAATAATGTCTAAGTAGATTTGTGGTATATGTACATTCCCAATATTGTTACGGGTGATATCAGTAATACCAGCATGCGAGATACCCTGAGAAGCATGTATATGTTTAAAGTTGGCTCCCCACATTGCACTTTCTAATGGGACCATCCCATCATTTTTACCTGCCAGTCCCGTTAGGTATTTAAAACTCAATGCGTACAATAAATCATCCTGTGGCTTATTCATTGTCGAAGCAAAGCTCTGATAAAATACATTGTCCATATTGGGGTTGAGCTGGTTGAAAGCACGCATTTTTTTTACACTGAGATCTCGGATTAATTCGATTGGGGCGGGAGATTGCCCTCCAAATAAAAAAGAAATACGTTGGATCAGTTTTTTTGTAACAGAATCCCCGGATAGATGTTTTTCTATTAGATAATCTGCTATTGGTGTTCCGAAGTGTGGCGTGGTTATTGTGCTTAAGGAGGCCACCATTTGATGGCCTTTTAGCGTTGAAATAAAATAGCGAGCGTCGATCCCACCTTTAGAATGCGCGATGAGATTAAATTTAGTGACACCTGTTTTTTCTGCAAGATCTGACAGATTTCTTTTCAGCATCTGTGCATTGTTAGCAACGGTGCCCCATCCATCGGTCTTACCATAAAAAAATGAAATATTGTTTTTTTTGAAAGTCTTGGGAATCCTGCCCCAAAACAAACTACTATCTCCAGCTGCAGTACCATGGATCAATATAATAGGATATCTTAATTTAAAGGCATTCATTGGTTTTTTTTATACGTTTTAATCCATCCAATAGATTTTTTAAATTAGCTTTATCGCATTTATAAAAATATCTGTTTTCCTTGCACCATGTTTAATCTGTTCAAAATGATTCCAGGTTTCTTCGTTACCATTGTCATATTATCCTTTCTTTAAACCAGATAAATAATTGTCAGCTATTTTCATTTACTTTTCTTCTTGTCAGTGAAGTTAGCCAAACTTTATGATAGAATAAAAGTAAATTCTCGCGTATCTCCTATTCTGTTGATTTTAAAAAGGAACTGAAATTTAAAAGTATAGAAAAGAATCATTTTAGCTAATAATTCTTGAATAGGGTAATTAAATTTGATGTGCAGGGAATTATTTGCTAAAATAATTAGTATTTAAATTATTTATAGTTATCTTTGTATTATTCATTTACAGAGGTAATACCAAGAAAATAAACAATTATGTTGTCCGATCAAACTTTAGTATCCGATATAAAGGCAATTATTGTGCAGTCCAAGGAAAATGCTGTGCGTGCTGTCGATCATCAACGCACATTAATGTACTGGCACATAGGTAAACGTATTTTTGAGCAGGAACAGCAAGGTAAAGATAGGGCCGATTATGGGAAATATCTGACCCAATATCTTGCTAAGGCCTTGGAACCTGAATTTGGGAGTGGATTCTCGCGAAGGCAAATTGAATTGTTCCGGCAGTTTTACCGGGTATTTCCAATTGCGAACGCACTGCGTTCGCAATTGAGCTGGACGCAATATCGATTGTTAATGCGACTTGACTTGGACGAACAAAGAGAATTCTATACGGCTGAAACAATCAAAAATAACTGGACATCACGACAGCTCGAAAGACAAGTTTTTAGTAATTTATACGAACGCCTGTTGCTTAGCAACGATAAAGAAAGTGTGTTGGCTGTAGCGAAAAAGGAAAAGATGCCTTCCGATGCGAAGGAGATTATCAAAGATCCGATGGTGCTGGAATTTTTGGGTTTGAAACGGGAAAGCGCTTACTATGAGAAAGATCTTGAGGGCGCCATTATTGCCCATCTTCAAGAGTTCTTATTAGAATTAGGGAATGGCTTTTCATTTGTCGCTAGACAAAAACGTATTCATATCGAAGGCGATGAGTTTTTTGTTGATTTGGTCTTTTACAACCGTTTGTTGCAAAGTTTTGTGATCATTGAGATTAAGACCCATAAATTAACGCATCAAGACATCGGTCAGCTGCAAATGTATGTCAATTACTACGATCGTATCGAAAAGCTCCCGCATGAACATCCGACGGTTGGCATCTTACTATGTGCGAGTAAAAACGATGCGGTCGTCAAATTTACGCTCCCTGAGGGACAAAAACAGATTGTTGCCAGTCAATACGACCTTTACCTGCCTACAGAGCAACAGTTGCTGGATGAGGTGAATAAAGAGTTGAATAGTTTTGTAGGTAAAAGTGACGCTGAGTAGAACTTTCAAGCGTTTATATGGCGCCATTTAAGGGAATTTTAAACGCGCTAAACCGAGTTAATTTATAAGCATTGGGAGATGAAAGCCCTGAGTTTCCGCTTTTTTCATTTTTATTTTTCTAACATAGATTATTTTGTACATTTGTATCGAATAAAATCGAAATTGAAATGGCAGAAACTGTACAACCAAGAGGTCCAAAGACAACTGATAATAATGCGAACCAAACTCATTACTACAAAACATTGGTAGTAGCGATCGCTTTAGGTTTAATAGGTACATTTATCCGTTTTGTACCGGATGTATGTGCGGCAATGGGTCAACAAACTTTTTTGTTTTCCGCAATAGCTAACATCTCCATGATCGTAGGTGCACTTATCGCATTCAAAACCGTTTTCGGAATTTTGGGATTTGGAAAAAACCGTGACTAATTAAAAGTCAACACTAAGATATTTGAAAGCCCCAGTTTACTGGGGCTTTTATATTTTAATCCTTTTTTCTAACTCAGTTCATCGTGGACGATCCCGTCCCGTTATGCTTCCATGATCTACAAGATACAAAAAAAAGGCCTCACGATAGTGAGGCCTTTTTTTTGTATGATTATCGCAGACTATGCGAAAAGTGACCAAGTAGACCAAGGAATACGAGCAAGCATCAAGATCAAACCGATGATATAGAAAATAACAACCGTTTGGTTTGCTTTTCTGGCATTTTCAATCTTTTTAGCTTTAGAGTAACCAATTGTGATCAATACAATAGCAATGATCATAGTTAATGGGTGTTCGATGATTTTAAAACGTAATGTCGGATCTTTCATTACGGCGCCAGAGATCATCGATGGATACTTTAAATAAAAGAATAAGATCAATCCCACCAATAATTGAATATGCGATGCGATAAAACCCAATAAAGCAATTTTACGGTTGTACGGTTTGTTGCCTAAATAGTTTGATAGGGTGATCACGATCGATATCACCAGGGCTAGCAATAATACAATTGCTATAGTCGAGTGTAAGTGTAACATAAAAGCTCTCTTTAATTATTTCCTAAGTTAGCAAAGATAAAAATATAATGAATGTATTTGTCAAAAATCATTGTTCTAGCAGAAATACCTCCGCTATTGGATTGAATAAGTACATGCGTTTGCTGTTCAATTCCATGCACTTATAGCGTTTTCTTATCTTTTCAATGCGTTGAAATGAACGACCATTTTTTAGTTTAAAGAAATGGCCATCCTCCAAAGATTCCACCGTAAGGGCACTGGTTTTGACGGTATCGTATGATTTTAAGGTGCGAAACAGGTGAAGGTCCGTGCAGCTTGAAGCCGCGGGGTTTTCCATGTAGCGATGAATGGCACTGCTAATATCGATTGGAAAAATATTTAATTTAAGGAAGGGCTCCATCAGTTCCTTGAAATTATTTTTCCACTCAGTACCATGTGGCTTGACACGATGCTGGTGTTTGTTCCAGGTTTGTAAATGGGCAAATTCATGGATCGTCGTAATCAGAAATGAATAGGAATTTAAGTCATGGTTGACTGAGATGCGGTGTGGGCTTCCTTTAAACGGTGCACGGTAATCTCCCAGTTTGGTACTCCTTGAACGAGAGATCTTAAATAAGCAGCGGGTATGATTAATCCAGTTGGATATAATCGGCGCAGCTTCTTCAGGCATGTATTTTTTAAGCGTAGCACTATAATCTTGCATGCCATAAAAATAGGGATTTATTCATGTCAATAGTGCTAAATGAGAACATTCTTTTGTCAAAAATAAAAGCAGTTTACTAAAAATAGTAGTTTTTAATTTGGAAAAATGATATTATTTTTAGTATTTAGTACCTAAGAATATTAAAAGTGGGCATGTTATTAAAGCAGAGTAGCTGTTTTTTTAAATAAAATATATTGAAATCGCCTGAGTTTTAGGTAAATTACCTACAGAAAGGTTCATGAAACATAGGATCCGATTGAGGAACGGTATTTCCTCTAAACTGTAATTAGACCTTCAAGAATATGCTAGATACCTTACATATTAGAAATTATGCGCTCATCAACGAATTGGAAATCCAATTTGATAAAGGTTTGAATATGATTACCGGTGAAACCGGTGCCGGTAAATCTATTATCATGGGAGCATTATCGTTGATCTTAGGAAATAGAGCAGAAGGCAAGCATTTTTTCGACCCAACCAAGAAATGTGTGATTGAAGGGGAATTTAAAATTGGTTCTTACCAGCTACTTCGTTTTTTTGAGGAAAATGATCTCGATTACGCGGACCATACGATTATTCGAAGAGAGATATCTCCCGATGGTAAATCCCGGGCATTTATTAATGATTCTCCCGTCACCCTGGCTATCCTTAAAGCTTTAGGCGAGCAGTTGATTGATGTGCATTCTCAACATGCAACATTGCAGATTAATACAGAAGATTTTCAGTTTTTGGTAGTGGATAGTGTAGCAGGCTCTTTCGGACTGAAGCAAAGCTATCGAGAGAGCTTCTTCGCTTATAAGAAAGCAAAAAAAGAACTCGAAGAATTTAAGGATCTGGTAAAAAAAGCTGCAATAGAACAGGATTATTTTCAGTTTCAATTTGATGAACTTGACGCCGCCCGATTGGTCGCAGATGAACAGGGACAACTCGAAGTACAACAGCGGCAGTTGGAAAATGCAGAAGATATCAAACGTGCACTAACTGGGGCATCAAATCTATTGGAAAATGAAGATACGGCAGTTTTAAGCCGTTTAAAAGAGACGATGAGCCAGGTGGAAGGCATTGCCTCATTTCTGCCTGAGGCTGCAGATTTGGCTGCACGATTAAAGAGCACATGGATTGAGCTGAAGGATGTCGCAGCAGAGCTGAGCTCTCTTGAGGAGGATACCCAAATCGACGAAGGTACTTTATTGGAAATAAATGAGCGCTTGAGTTTATTGTATTCCTTACAGAAAAAACATCATGTGGACTCCGTTGAGGAGCTGATCAAATTACGTGATGATCTTGAATCCAAACTGTTTGCTATAAATTCTTCGGATGAGCAATTGGAGCGATTGGAAAAAGAGGTTGTGGCTAAATTAGCCATTGCCCAGAAAAACGCAAAGGAACTATCAGCAGCCAGAAGAAAGGTACTGGAGATGATCGCAAAGGATGTGCAAGCGACCTTGTCAAATGTAGGTATGCCGAATGCACGACTTCAAATTAATCTGGAACCATTAAAGGAAGGGGATATGCGGGAATCGGGGATGGATTCAATACAGTTTTTATTTTCGGCCAATAAAGGACAGGCATTGCAATCCATTCATAAGGTTGCATCGGGAGGAGAGCTTTCTCGTGTTATGTTGGCCATTAAATCCTTAGTTGCTAAAACTTCTGCATTACCTACTATTATTTTTGATGAGATCGATACAGGAATCTCTGGAGAGGTTGCGCTACGCGTAGGAGAGGTGATGGAAAGTCTTGCTGAGAATATGCAGGTTATTGCTATTTCCCATTTACCGCAAATTGCCGCTAAAGGTGCTGCGCATTATAAAGTATATAAGGAAGACAAAGCCAACCGAACCATATCTAACATTGTTCGTTTAGATCAAGAGGGGAGAGTCAAGGAAATCGCTCAGATGCTTAGTGGGGCCAATCCCACAGATGCAGCATTGGAACATGCGGAGTTGTTACTGAAAGGATAGTTAACATAAAAAAATGCCCCAAAAAGAATTCAACTTTTGAGGCATTTTAATTTTTCACGATCTTTTTACTAGTTTCCTATAGTGGCATCTGTTAAAACAACTTTAACGATCATATTGTCCGGTGCAGCTGGAGCTCCCCCACTTACGTCGTTAGCGTAAATACGTACGACGCCAATAGAATAGTTGTACGAAAACTGATATCCATATAGTTCTGAAGGAATCGCTTCATATCTATCAGGAGTAGCGTCCACATTTATGGCCACGCTAACATGACCGTCTTCATAATAACGTTTATCTAAATCTTTGATGGCGATATCTTTTCTATAAGTATTAGTACCCTCTTTGACCCATTCAGTTGATTTTACGGGAAATACATAACTTGTGCCGTCTAAAACGTTCACTTCTTGAGTAATATATTCCTTCTTACAAGAAGAAAATGAAACCAGGGCTGCGGTTCCAATTAATGCTGCGAATAAAAGTCTTTTCATATTGTTTGTGTTATTTGTGATAATTTTTTTATTATAGGACGATAAAATAGTGCGAAAGTTTAACGCCAAATTCATATACAACAAAAAATGCACCATAAAGGTGCATTTTATTGAAATTATTTTTAAAGATGGCTGAAGCTTACTTCTCAGCTGTATCTTTTGAAGACTTAGAATCTGAGCTAGAAACCTCAATATCTTTGGTTTCAGGATTAATGCTCACGGTCAAAACTGAACCAGTTTGCACATTTCCTTTGAGGATCTCTTCTGCAATCGGATCTTCAAGATATTTTTGGATTGCTCGTTTTAATGGACGTGCACCAAAATTACTGTCATAACCTTTGTCTGCGATGAAATCTTTTGCCTCATCGGTTAAATTGATGGTATAACCCAAATCAGCGATACGTTTGAACAATGACCTTAATTCAATATCAATGATTTTGAAGATATTCTCTTTTGTCAATGAGTTGAATACAATCACATCATCGATACGGTTCAAAAATTCAGGAGCGAAAGCTCTTTTCAAAGCGGTTTCAATAACTCCACGTGAATGCGCATCAGATTGTTGTGATTTTGCTGCAGTGGTGAAACCAACACCCTGACCAAATTCCTTCAATTGGCGTGCCCCAATATTTGAAGTCATAATGATTATGGTATTTCTGAAATCTACTTTACGGCCCAAACTATCTGTCAATTGGCCTTCGTCCAACACCTGTAACATGAGATTAAATACATCCGGGTGAGCTTTCTCAATCTCATCCAATAAGACAACCGCATAAGGTTTACGACGTACTTTTTCAGTCAATTGACCACCTTCTTCATAACCAACATATCCTGGAGGCGCTCCAACAAGGCGAGATACCGCAAATTTCTCCATGTATTCGCTCATGTCAATTTGGATCAGTGCATCTTCTGTATCAAACATAAATCGCGCTAATTCTTTAGCCAACTCTGTTTTACCAACCCCAGTAGGACCCAAGAAGATAAATGACCCGATTGGTTTTTTAGGATCCTTCAAGCCCGCACGTGTACGTTGAATAGCTTTCACCAATTTACCTACAGCGTCATCTTGACCAATGATTCTTCCCTTCATCAACTCAGCCATATTCAACAGTTTTTGACTGTCTGTTTGACTAACACGTTGTACTGGAATACCTGTCATCATGGCCACTACTTCAGCAACATTTTCTTCTGAAACAGTATAGCGTTTAGATTTTGTCTCTTCTTCCCAAGCGATTTTTTCTTTCTCGAGCTCTTCGATCAATTTTTTCTCCGTATCACGCAATTTGGCAGCCTCTTCGTATTTTTGACTACGAACGACTTTGTTCTTTTCCAATTTGACCTCTTCAATTTTATTTTCAATGTCAATAATGGACTGCGGTACATGAATATTGTTTAAGTGCACGCGAGAGCCTGCCTCATCCAAAGCATCAATAGCCTTATCTGGTAAGAATCTGTCTGTAATATAACGTGTTGTTAATGACACACAGGCTTCGATCGCTTCGGGAGTGTAGGTCACATTGTGGTGATCCTCATATTTCTCCTTGATACGATTCAATATCTCAACCGTTTCATCATGCGTTGCCGGCTCAATTGTTACCCGTTGGAAACGACGGTCCAAAGCACCATCTTTTTCAATGTATTGACGATATTCGTCCAATGTGGTTGCACCAATACATTGGATTTCTCCTCTTGCCAAGGCTGGTTTGAACATATTGGAAGCATCTAACGATCCTGAAGCGCCACCTGCACCAACGATGGTGTGAATCTCATCGATAAATAAGATGACATCCGGTGATTTCTCCAGTTCATTCATGACCGCTTTCATACGTTCTTCAAATTGACCTCGGTATTTTGTTCCAGCAACCAATGAAGCCAGATCCAATGTGACTACACGCTTATTGAATAATACACGTGATACCTTGCGTTGAACAATACGAAGAGCAAGTCCCTCCGCAATAGCTGATTTACCAACTCCCGGTTCACCGATCAACAAAGGATTGTTCTTCTTGCGTCGGGATAAAATTTGAGATACACGCTCAATTTCTTTTTCGCGACCCACAATAGGATCCAATTTACCCTCTTCGGCAGCTTTGGTCAAATCACGGCCAAAGTTGTCCAATACCGGAGTTTTGGATTTGATATCCGAAACTTTTTTAGGTTGGATATATTGATCATCCTCAGCAAAATCATCGTCGCCGGTAGGAGAGCCCGGAGCTTCATCCTTGATGGTCGTTCTATTTTGCTCAACTTCAGATTTGAAGATGTCGTAAGTCACATTGTATTGTTGTAAAATCTGAGAAGCAATATTATCTTCATCTCGTAAGATAGCCAATAATAGATGCTCCGTTCCGATGATGTCCGATTTGAATATTTTAGCTTCCAAATAAGTGATCTTCAAAACTTTTTCAGCCTGTTTTGTTAATGGCATATTGCCAATAGGAGCGCGTGAAACCGATGCCCCCTTCACTGCGTCCTCCACAGATTGACGTAGTGCTGTCGTGTCAATGCCTATGTTTTTAAGGATCTTTATCGCCATACCATCGCCTTCACGAATCAATCCGAGCAATAAATGCTCCGTTCCTATATAATCGTGACGCAATCTCAAAGCTTCCTCTCTACTGTACGATATGACATCCTTTACGCGCGGTGAAAATTTTGCTTCCATTGAATACCTTTCTGTTTTATATTAAGGATATATAAATGTAGTAAATTCTGCATTTCAAACCTTAAAATTATTTTAAATAATGTCATCAACAATTAAGCCATGACCGTTATACGTCCAAAATGTCAGTATAAAAGATTACATTTGTATGTTAATATAATAAGAGTTTTCGAATTTTTTTAAATTTTATGTCAGACGAGAAGATCATTTTTTCGATGGCGGGTGTCAACAAAATCTATCCGCCTCAAAAACAAGTGTTAAAAAATATCTATTTATCTTTTTTCTATGGCGCGAAGATCGGCGTGATCGGTTTAAACGGATCAGGTAAATCTTCCCTATTAAAAATTATCGCTGGATTGGATAAGTCCTACCAAGGCGAGGTGGTGTTCTCCCCAGGTTACTCTGTGGGTTATTTAGCACAAGAACCTCAATTGGATCTTGAAAAGACTGTTCTTGAAGTCGTTCAGGAAGGTGTCGCTGAAATTACAGCCATCTTACAGGAATACGAAGAAATCAACGAAAAATTTGGCTTGCCAGAGGTGTATGAAAATGCCGATGAGATGGACAAATTGTTGGCTAGACAAGGGGAACTTCAGGATATCATTGATGCCACTAACGCTTGGGAAATCGATTCGAAATTGGAAAGAGCAATGGATGCTTTACGTTGCCCCGAACCAGATGCGAAGATTGTCAATTTGTCAGGTGGCGAGCGCAGACGTGTAGCATTATGTCGCTTATTGTTGCAGGAACCTGATGTATTACTCCTAGATGAGCCGACCAACCACTTGGACGCCGAGTCGATTGATTGGTTAGAACAACATTTAAAACAATATAAAGGAACGGTCATTGCCGTTACCCACGACCGTTATTTCTTGGATAATGTAGCTGGATGGATTCTTGAATTGGATCGCGGAGAGGGTATTCCTTGGAAAGGAAATTATTCTTCTTGGTTAGATCAAAAAGCAAAACGCTTGGCACAGGAAGAAAAACAGGAAACCAAACGTCAAAAAACCTTGGAACGTGAGCTGGAATGGGTGCGTATGGCACCGAAAGCACGCCACGCCAAATCGAAAGCTCGTTTGCATAACTATGAAAAATTAGCTTCTGAGGAAACGAAAGAACGCGAAGAAAAATTGGAATTGTTTATTCCACCGGGACCACGTTTAGGTAATTCGGTCATTGAGGCAACTAATATTTCCAAAGCGTATGGCGATCGTATCTTGTTTGAAAACTTGAGTTTCATGTTGCCGCCTGCGGGTATCGTAGGGATTATTGGACCCAACGGTGCGGGTAAAACAACCTTATTCCGTCTGATTACAGGTCAGGAAACACCTGACACGGGTTCGTTCAAGGTCGGAGAAACAGTAAAATTGGGTTACGTAGACCAAATGCACCACGACCTCGATCCTGAAAAATCGGTTTGGGAAAATATTACGGGTGGCAGCGACAATATGATGCTGGGCAATCGCTCGGTAAACTCAAGAGCTTACGTTTCCAAATTTAATTTTAACGGTGCTGATCAACAAAAGAAAGTAGGTGTACTTTCTGGTGGAGAACGTAACCGTGTTCACTTGGCTATTACACTCAAAGAAGGCTCAAATGTGCTCTTACTTGATGAGCCGACCAATGATATTGATGTAAATACCTTACGGGCACTGGAAGAAGGCTTGGAGAATTTCGGTGGTTGTGCCGTTGTGATCTCCCACGATAGATGGTTCCTGGATCGTATCTGTACACATATCCTTGCTTTTGAAGGGGATTCACAGGTTTATTTCTTTGAAGGTAACTACACTGAATATGAAGAAAACCGTAAAAAACGTGTTGGTGACGTGACACCGCACCGTATTAAATACAAGAAACTGGTAAAATAAGCAACGATCATGGACGGTGGAAGGCTTTTAGCTGCTATAATAGATCACGCTATTGATGGAATAATTACCATAGACAACAGGGGGAATGTGGAAAGCATTAACCCTGCTGCCTTGGAATTGTTCGGTTATCAGGCTGAAGAAGTGATCGGACACAATATCTCCATGTTAATGCCTGAACCTGATCGTGGTAATCACGATGGTTATCTGCATAATTACCAAACCACAGGTCACAAGAAAATTATCGGAATCGGCCGTGAAGTGATGGGCTTAAAGAAAAATGGAGAAACATTTCCATTCCGCTTGGCAGTCAGTGAGGTTTGGTTAAAAGATAAGAATATCTTTACCGGCTTTATTCACGATTTATCGCGTGAGAAAGCTGCCGAGGATATGCTCAAGCAACATGCAGCCGAACTTGAACATAAAGTCAGTGAGCGTACACGCGACCTGATCTCTCTGGTATCTGAACTTGAAAAAGCGAAAGCAGAAGTCTCAAAGTCTTTGGAAAAAGAAATTGAACTTAACCAGCTGAAATCACGGTTTGTGTCCATGGCCTCGCATGAGTTCCGGACACCTTTAAGCTCGGTTCAGCTTTCGGCTTCTCTGATTGAAAAGTATTCCGAACGACCGGATGATAAGGCTAATATCATTAAACATACCAATAAAATTAAAAGTGCAGTTCAATTGCTCACAAGTATCCTGAACGACTTTCTGTCACTTGAAAAATTGGAAGCGGGTATTGTTGTGATGAATAAGAAGTACATCAATCTCGTTGAGCTGGCAGAAGAGATCACCGAAGAAATGCAATTGATCTGTAAGAAAAATCAGCATATTGTATACCAACATACCGGAGAAATTGGGCATTTCACCCTAGATCCAAATTTGTTGAAAAATGCATTGGTCAACTTAATCTCCAACGCGATCAAATATTCCGGAGAAGATACCTTGATCGAATTCACAACTTGTATCGACGACGAAGGCTGCTTAATATCCGTGAAAGACAATGGTATTGGTATACCCGAGGAAGATCAGGTACATTTGTTTGAGCCTTTTTTTAGAGCACATAATACAGGTAATATCCCTGGTACAGGATTAGGTTTGAATATTGTAAAACGATACATCGAATTGATGGCGGGGCAGATGGAATTTGAATCGGAAGTACACAAAGGAACTTCATTCAGAGTAAGCTTTAAATAAAGGTGAACTTGCAGATTCGCATAACTGAATAAATAATTGCAGATGAGAAATAAAAAGACAATTCTAATTATTGAAGATAATATCGATATCCGAGAAGGGACTACCGAAATATTGGAGTTGACAGGAAGGTATGATGTCATTACAGCCGAAAATGGGCGCGTTGGCGTCGACCTGGCGACAAGACATATTCCTGATTTGATTCTCTGTGATATCATGATGCCTGAATTGGATGGTTACGGAGTCTTATTTATGTTAAGCAAAATTGAGAGTACAACCAAAATTCCGTTCATTTTTCTGACTGCCAAAGCGGAACGCGCAGATATGCGCAAAGCGATGGAAATGGGGGCGGATGATTATTTGACGAAACCTTTTGATGATGTTGAATTGATGAATGCAATAGATGTTCGCCTCAAAAGACATGAGCAGCTTGCAGCAGATATCCCTCAGGAAGAAGATTTGAGTTTGAGCGCCGAAGAGCAGGTATTGTTGCTAAAAGAGCTAATTGCCAATTCACGGGTGAAAACAGTGAAGAAAAAACAGTCTATTTATGAAAAAGATGATTCGCCAACGTACGTCTATTTTGTGAAATCTGGTCAGGTGCGCAGCTTTAAGTCCTATAAAGATGGACGTGAGCTGTCTACGGGGATTTTTATTAAAGGAAATTACTTTGGTTATGCCTCGATTTTGCTGAATGATAATTATGAAGACTACGCCGAAGCTGTTGAACAAAGTGAAATTGTATTGATTCCAAAGGATAGTTTTTTGGAGCTGTTATGGAAAAAACCTGCAATAGCCAGTAAATTTATAAAGCTTCTTTCTGTCGATTTACGGGAAAAAGAAGAGCAATTGCTGGGTTTTGCCTATCATTCTGTCCGCAAGCGTGTCGCCAATGCGTTGATTAGCGTTGCTGAAAAAAGTGGAGTTAATATCAATGAGGCTGATGCATGCTCAATTGATGTGACACGAGACGGCCTAGCTTCAATTGCAGGGACAGCCAATGAAACTGTTTCCCGTATACTCTCCGACTTTAAAGAAGAAAAACTGATTTCGAAAGAAAAAGGGAAGATATACATCAATTCTATCAAGAACCTGCGGGATGTGAAGCAGTAGCGATCAGCAGCTAAGATTTAAAAATCAATTTACTAAAAAAGGCGTGTTCAGTTTTTCTGAACACGCTTTTTTTCTGATAGCCTATGTTTACTGATTTGTGTCTTTTCATTAAAGTATCAATGCGAGTTCGCTATGCCGTTTTATTGAACTAGTTTGGTTTCATTGGTTTCAATGAACGTATAGTACGCGATTATTGGCCATATAATAGCTTTCGGTTGACTTTTACAGCTGTTGATGTTAGCGAAATCATGCAAGTTTTTGTGAATTGTGATAAATATCATTTTAAGGTGTGGTGCTATATCATCTTTTTGCCCATATGCATGATTTACTTTTGTTCTTAGGATAAACCTTAATTGGTGATTGTAGAATCAGAATGAAAGTAGTAGTATATAATGTAAGGTCATTTGAAAAAGAGTTTTGGGCATTGGCAAATGCCAAACAACATGATTTGACTTTGATTTCAAATGGATTAAATGCGGAGACACAGAATTACGCGCGTGGAAAAGATGCGGTAGTTATTTCCGTGAGCGATATGTTGGACGAGAGCATGCTACTTAATTTAAAAGGGTTAGGGATCAATAAGATTATGACCCGCAGTAAGGATACTGCTCATATCGATCTGGTAAAGGCTGGAGATTTGAATATTCAGATTGCCAATGCGCCATTTGAAGATCAGAGTCCAAAAGGACTGGCAGAGCAGACGGTCCGGAATCTCAACTTATGGGGATTAGAAAAATGTGTGGGTAAAGCTTGTTGTTGTCTAAACGACTGTGCTAAAAAAATAAAATAAAATGATTACATCGCAGGTTACAATGGAAGAATTGGTGCAAAAATATAATGTTGCCGCACCGCGCTATACAAGCTATCCTACTGTTCCCTTTTGGGATAATGAAGCATTTTCCCGGGCAGCTTGGACTAATCAAGTCTACCAAACTTTCCAGCAGTCGAAAGAAAAAGGTATCAGCTTATATATTCACCTTCCTTTTTGTGAAAGCCTATGTACGTATTGTGGTTGCAATACGCGCATTACAAAAAACCATCGCGTTGAAGAACCTTATATTGCCGCTCTTTTGAAAGAATGGGAAATGTATGTCGCTTTATTTAAGGGAGAAAGACCGTTATTGGCGGAAATACATTTGGGTGGTGGTACTCCGACCTTTTTCCATCCGGATAATTTGAAGGTACTGATTGAGGGGATCCTTAAACACGCAGACCTGGCTCCTGACCGTTCATTCTCTTTTGAAGCTCACCCTGCTAATACAACCGTCACACATTTAGAAACCTTATTTGACTTGGGGTTTCGGCGCTTGAGCCTGGGAATACAGGATTTTGATCCACTTGTGCAGTTTGTGATCAACCGACATCAAACATCGGCGGAAGTGAAAGAAGTGATGCTGAATGCGCGGAAAATTGGATTTGAGTCGATCAACTTCGATTTGATCTATGGATTGCCTAAGCAAACATTGGCTTCGGTGGAAGATACGATCCAAAAAGCGATGCTGCTCGGTCCAGACCGGATCTCTTTCTATAGCTATGCCCACGTGCCTTGGATAAAACCCGGTCAACGGCATTATACTGAAGCAGATCTACCTCATGGCGCAGCCAAACTCGCCTTGTATAACCTTGGAAAAAAAATGATTTTGGCCCATGGCTATGAAGATGTCGGTATGGATCATTTTGCGAAAAGAGAGGACGAGTTATTTGTCGCTTTTCAACAAGAAAGATTACATCGCAATTTTATGGGGTATGCCGATCGATTTAGTCCCTTGTTAATCGGTATCGGAGTCTCTTCGATCAGCGATGCCTGGGGGGCTTTTGCTCAAAATGTGAAGACCGTAGAAGAATACCATAAACTTATTGATGCGGGGGTATTGCCCGTTATAAAAGGACATATACTCAACGAGGAGGATCTTCTTGTAAGGCGTTATATCCTCGATATGATGTGTAAAGGCAAAGTGCAGTTGCCGACAGGTGCGCCGTTGAATGAGCAGATTATCGACGAATTGTCTGAACTTGTTGCAGATGGTTTAGTCTCCATTACCGGCGACCTAATTCAATGTACTGCTATTGGACGCTCTTTTTTAAGAAATATCTGTATGGCCTTTGATCAGCGATTATTGCGTTCAAAAGCACAAAATCAATTATTTAGTCAGGCAATTTAGAACGAAGGTATGGCAGAGCTAAGGGATGAAATACAACTTGCAGAAAAATGTTTCCATTGCGGCGATAAAATTGAGGAAACGGGTTATCAGCTCGATCATCACGATTTTTGCTGTCTGGGGTGTCAGACCGTTTACCAAGTCCTGAACGATAGTGGTATGCAGCAATATTATCGCTATAATCAGCACCCGGGTAAATCAAATAAATCCAAGCAAGAAGATTTTTCTTATCTGGATGAACCACAGATTGCCGATAAATTAGTGGATTATAAAGATGATAAGATGACCATCATCACCTTTTATATTCCGGCTATTCACTGTAGCTCTTGTATCTGGTTGCTGGAAAATTTATATAAACTCAATCCCAATGTACTGCAGTCGCGCGTGGACTTTATGAAGAAACAAGCGAGCATTACATTCAATCACAATGGGCTGCCATTGAAAGACCTGGTTTATCTTTTGGTCCATATCGGTTATGACCCTAAAATCACTTTGCAGGATGTTGTAAAGGAAGGGAATAGAAATAATCTGAATCCTTTGGTCGCAAAAATTGCTGTTGCCGGTTTCTGTTTTGGAAATTCTATGTTATTCAGTTTCCCTGATTATTTTGGAATGGGGAGTTTTGAAAAGGAATATGCCAATTTCTTTGGTTATATAAACCTTGCCTTTGGTCTCCCTGTTTTATTGTATTGTGCGTCGGATTATTTCAAATCGGCCTATTGGAGTCTGAAACAAAAGCGGTTGAATCTGGATGTGCCATTAGCTCTGGGAATCCTCGTGTTATTTTTGCGTTCCGCGTTTGAGGTGATCACGCAGACAGGAGCTGGTTTTACGGATACACTCTGTAGTCTTGTATTTTTTATATTGATCGGAAAATGGGTACAACAACGTACCTATTATCACATCTCATTTGAACGGGATTACCGGAGTTATTTTCCGGTGGCTGTAACAGTATTGACCGAATCGGGGGATAAACCTGTACAATTAGCTGACGTTCATATAGGTGACCGTATCTTGGTTCGGAACAATGAAATTATACCGGCCGATGCTATGCTTTTAAAAGGTGATGCTGCGATAGATTTTAGCTTTGTAACGGGAGAATCAAGTCCGGTCAGTAAGACCTTAGGCGAAATTATCTATGCCGGCGGACGCCAGACGGGGGAAGCGATAGAACTTGAAGTGGTCAAACCGATTTCACAGTCCTATTTGACCAAATTATGGAATAATGAGAATTATAAAGATTACGACAAACATTTTCAGACTTTTGTCAACTTTATAAGTAAATATTTTACTGTTGTTTTATTGGCTATTGCACTATTGGCTGCCTTATTTTGGGCCGTTGATGGGAGTGCAAGCCGGGCTTGGGGAGCTTTTACGGCGGTATTAATTATTGCATGTCCATGTGCGTTGGCGTTGAGCTCTCCATTTACCCTTTCTGCAGCGCTAAGTATTTTTGATCGAAATAAGTTCTATGTGAAAAATACGGCTGCTATTGAGCAGATGGCGAGGATTGATACTCTGGTGTTCGATAAAACTGGCACAATATCGTCGCCTAAAGCAACCTCAATTTATTTTGAAGGTAGCCTTTCGGCAGTTGACAAAAAGCTACTGAATGCGGTATGTAGAAACTCTAGCCATCCGTTGAGCCGTGAAATCGTCAAGTGGCTGAATGTCTCTTCTGCTATTTCGATACAGGATTTTAAGGAATTTCCGGGAAAGGGGATGCAGGCTAATGTAAGTGGTAAGGAAATTAAAATCGGTAGTGCTAACTTTTTGAATATCGGTAATATTAAAACAGATGGTTCTGTGGTTTTTATTCGTATAGGTGAGGAGTTAAAGGGGTATTTTACCATGGAGCAATCCTGGAGGGATGGCCTTTCGGCTTTGATTGAAGAATTTAAAGTCGAATACGACCTTCATTTAATCTCAGGGGATAACGATAGACGTCTGGATGCACTCCAGTTAATTTTTCCCTCGAATGCAAGTTTGCTTTTTAATCAATCACCAATGGAAAAACTGGAAACCATTCAAAATTTTCAGGTAGCAGGAAAGCATGTCTGCATGATTGGTGATGGCCTTAATGATGCGGGGGCATTGCGTAAAGCAGATTTGGGCATCGCCGTGAGTGATGATATCAATAACTTCTCTCCCGGCTGCGATGCGATACTGGATGGGGAGTCATTTTCAAAAATGCCGGATTTCTTTGCTTTTAGCAAAGATGCGGTGAAAGTAATACATATGAGCTTTGGTATATCTCTTTTATATAATGTAATTGGATTGAGCTTTGCCGTGCAAGGTATTATGTCGCCGTTATTTGCGGCGATTCTAATGCCAATAAGTACGGTAACGATCATCTCCTTTACAAGTCTCATGACGAGGTGGTATGCCAAACGCCGTAAACTCTAGTTGTTATGGAAATAATGTATATTTTGATCGGTTGTAGTGTTTTGTTGGCTTTGGTTTTCCTATGTGCTTTTTTCTGGGCAAATAAAACCGGTCAGCATAACGATACCTATACACCTTCTATACGGATTCTGTTTGATGATGAAACGACAGAAGGGGAAGATAAAGAAGGTGACGTAACTAAAACGTTATCGTAATTAAATCAATTACTTTTTTTTGTAATTAAGGTTATTATCAATAAAATTGGGGGTAAATACCAATTTGAAATAAAAATACATGCATAATAATCCATTTTCATTAAAAGATAAGGTAGTTGTAATTACGGGAGGTACAGGGATTTTAGGCGAAGCATTTGTTGAGGCTTTGGCCGAGGCAGAAGCCAAAGTCGCAATCCTTGGACGTAATGGACAAATCGGAGCGGAGCGTGTCCAGCAGGTAGAGTCTGTTGGTGGCGAAGCTATATTTATTGAAGTTGACATCATGAACGAACAGGATGTCACTCGGGCGAAAGATGAAGTTTTGCAAAAGTGGGGTAGGATAGACGCTTTAGTAAACGCCGTTGGAGGCAACATTCCAGGTGCAACAATTGGTGCCGATCAAGATTTATTTGCGAGCAATATTCAGGATACCATTAAAGCAATAGAGCTTAATTTGTATGGTACAATGATTCCTACGCATATTATTGGTCGTGTGATTGCTGAAAGCGGAAAAGGTGTCATCATCAATATATCTTCTCTTACAGCCAGTCGTCCTTTTACACGTGTTTTGGGCTATACTGTTGCAAAACACGGTATCGATGGGTATACAAAATGGATGGCCACCGAACTCGCTCAGCGTTATGGTGATCAAGTTCGTGTCAATGCAATCGCTCCCGGTGTATTCTTAACCAAACAAAACAAAAACTTATTGATCAATCCAGACGGTACTTATAGCGACCGTACCAAACGTATTCTTAACGGAACTCCCTATAACCGTTTGGGTGACCCTCGTGAGTTAAAAGGAACTTTAATCTATCTATTGAGCGATGCATCGGCCTTTGTGACAGGGGAGACGGTTTTTGTCGATGGTGGTTTTAATGCATGGTGTGGCGTTTAATTAAACTTTAAGATGAGAAAATTAGAACAAACCTGGCGTTGGTATGGTCCCAATGACCCGGTATCTTTACAAGATATCAAACAGGCTGGAGCTACTGGTATTGTTACGGCATTACATCATATTCCACACGGTGAGGTATGGCCACTTGCCGATATTCAAGAAAGAAAACGCATTATAGAAGATGCTGGCCTTACTTGGTCTGTTGTGGAAAGTGTGACAGTACACGAGGAGATTAAGACAAAAGGTGCTAGGGTCGATGAATACCTCCAGAAATATAATGAGACTTTAACCAATCTTGCACAATGCGGCATCAAAACAATTTGTTATAATTTTATGCCGGTGCTGGACTGGACACGTACACAATTGGATTTAACCATGGCGGATGGTTCAAAAGCATTGTATTTTGACTGGATTGATTTGGCACTGTTTGATATTTTTATATTGAAACGTGATGAGGCACAGACAGCGTATCCAGAGGATGTTGTTAAACGTGCGACTTTACGATTTGATGAAATTTCCGAACAGCAAAAAGAAGAATTGGCAAATGTTGTCTTAATGGGGATCCCCGGAGAGAAAAATGTGGAATTGGATGCCTTAAAGGCGAGCATTGATACCTATAAACATATTGGGAAAGATGGTTTACGCGATAATTTGGTTTATTTCCTTCAGGGAATTGCGGCAACTTGTGAGGAGAACGGTATATGTATGACCATTCATCCCGATGATCCACCGTATCCTATTTTAGGTTTGCCCCGCATCGCCAGTAATGGTGCAGATTTCGATTATTTTTTGAATGCGGTTCCACAACGATTTAATGGTGTCTGCTTTTGTACAGGATCTTTGGGGGCCAGTCAGACAAACGATCTGCCGGCTATCTTAGAAAATATTAAAGGACGGGTAAACTTTGTTCACTTACGGAATGTGAGGAAAGATGCGATCGGAAGCTTTTATGAGGCAGACCATTTGGATGGGGATGTCAATATGTATAAAATCATGAAAATCCTGGTTGCTGAAAATCAATTGCGATCAACAGCGATCCCATTCAGACCAGATCACGGCCATCAGATGCTGGATGATCTGAATAAAGTAACAAATCCAGGGTATTCTGCCATTGGAAGATTGAGAGGGCTTGCGGAATTACGGGGCCTAGAGTATGGTATTGTTGGTGAATGATACCAATAATTCGGGCGAAGATTAGAGATTATGACCTGTAATAGAGGTCGCATAAAGACAGTCGGGAAATAGGAGAGCTAACTTCTTATTTCCCGACTGTTTTGTTTTAAGTATGTCGGCGAGATTATAATCAAAAGAATTATAAGGAAGATTTGCGAATGATGAGCTGTGTTGGAAGCTCAATCGTTTCAAATTCATGTATTGGTCTTGTTTGGTTAATGGTGGCGATTAATTTATTTGTCGCCAGTTCCCCAATTTCTGTTGCCGGTTGTACAATTGTGGATAGTGCCGGATTTAAGGAAGCTGCTATCTGTGTGTTTGAAAAACCAATAACCGCGACCTCGGAAGGGACTTGAATCTGAAGCTCAGCCAAAATACCTAGTGTTCGAGTTGTAATAACATCCGTAGCACCGAAAATTGCATCTATACTTTTATGTTCAAGATATTCTTTGCGCAAAATCTCCCGAATTGTTTCGTCTATATCGGTGGTATTATTAAAACTACATTCGATATAATGTCTAGTATCAAAAGGAATCCCCGCATCTGATAAAGCAGATTTGAAGCCATTTAATCGTTCGGCTGCCACACCTAAGTTCTTTCCGGTGATATGCAAAATATTCTTTTTACCTTGTTCGATGAGATGCTTTGTGGCATTATATGAACCCTGGAAATTATTGACACCAACCTTGAATGTGTCGAGCTGGTGATTGATACGATCAAAAATAACGACGGGGATCTGCGATTTTATCAATGCTTTTAGCTCTTCAATATTTGAATCGGAAGAAACCGGAGATATCATTAAGCCATCAATACCGCGCATGCGTAAGACGTCAATACAATTTTTTTCGATCCGTTCGTCTTCCCGGCTTTGCATGAAAATAACGTCATAGACCGTCTGTTGAGAGGCTATTTGAATTCCATCGAGGATTTGTGAAACGAATGTATTGCTAATGTTGGATACAATAACCCCTATTGTATTGGATTTTCCTATTTTTAAGCTCCGTGCCAACTTATTTGGGTGGAAATTATGCTTTTTGGCATATTCCTGAACCATCTTTTTAGTCGCTTCACTTATTTCGTAGCTGTCTGATAATGCTTTGGAAACCGTCGAAACAGAAATATTGAGTGCCAACGCTATATCTTTCAGGGTAGTTCTGCTCATCGCTCTGGTGGTTATTTTAAGAAGATAAATCTACATAAAAAAATGTATAAATGCGTTTTTATCTTCATAATTAGCCATTATCTATGGTCGGTTGGGATTTAGTCAATGGATTTGATTGGCAGGATTTCCTGTGTGTTTTTGAGATAATTTTTATCTTGGAGCTTTTCCGGCACTCCTTTTTTTCTGAAATCCCCTTTTTATCCTTTTTCCAATCCCTCTTCAATGCAAGACGAAGGCTAGCTGGGGATGGGTAGCGAATGAAAAGCAACTTCAAAAGTTCTAATAGATGAGGTAATAGAAAGAAATTAGTAACTAGAAAAAAAGGTTTCCCTAGCTACTAATTTTCTGAGGTAGTTGTCCTATCTTTCTTTATATAAAGAATATAGAAAAAAATTGAGCCTGAAATGACGTATGGTATAAGTGGTGATAAATCAGCAAATTTCAATTGATGAGTGTCTCTATAGATATGAGTTATATCATTGACCCCTAAACCTAAAAAAAACAGGCATACTACAAAAGCGATAAAGATTACCTTTTTATTTATTTTGAACATATCATTATAATTTATCGACAAGCTTCTCCCCATTGAGCACTTGCATATATAAATCCTACAGCACCATACCAGCTCCAACGACAGAAGCTCCACTAGCAGCTAATCCAACAAAAGCTAAGGCAAGGCCAACAGATGCACCAGCACATGATGATAAAAAGCTTTTTGTCAATTTGTTATTTGATGCTGATTTAACAAATATATTTTTTCTCTTAAAGATAAAAATTCTGGGTGAACTTCTGCAGTATATGTTAATGCTAAAAATACACTTTCGTATTTACTGTATATTCCGTTCTCTTTTAAAATACCACTGTATTTATTGAGTGTTTGTTGTGGAGCCGCAGAATAATAAAGTTCATTGGATAAATTAATAAATATTTCTTTTTCCTTCTCGTTTATCACATTATTTTGAGAAAGAATATTGATAATATCAGTACTATTTGTTTTTGTTGATATTTCTTCTAAAAGATTGATTCTATCTTGTTGTATAGAAGATGAGATATTTTTATTCGCTTGTATAGCTAGATCTATTGTAGATAAGTTATTGCTTTTACTTTTTAAGGCTATGATGTTTTGAATATTTGAATTCATCGAAGTCCTCAAAGCACTAGATAGTTCAATTTTGCTGCTACCTTCATTTAAAACATTGGGCTGTTTACTACAAGATGTTGAAATACTACACAATTGTGTATAAAAATAAGATAAATCAAAGTAAGACGAAGGATAGCCGGGATATGGGAAGCGAATGAAAAGTTTTTCGGCTTATGTATCCTATGCTAGTCCGAGTGTTTGTTGTTTTTTGGTTATTCTTTGTTATTTCTAGGGCAGGGGGTCGGATCCAGTTCGACTTGTTTTCGGCTGCGGTGCGACTCATGTTTGACTCTGAAAGAGCCTGGACAGGGTTTAGATAGGTCTTAGGTTCGCCCTGTGAGCAAGGTGTGTCCATCGTGAGCGGGTTCTGTCTCCATGTCGGGGTCGGACGGAACACGGACTCAACACGGACAAAACACGGAGTCAGTGCAAATCTTCCCCGAACATGGCACGAAGCCTGTGGAGAGCGGAACAGGAGGTCCCCCCAGATCCTGCGCGGCAGCCGGAGGCCTACCTCCGAGCAGACCCCTAGTTACCCTCTCGATAAAAATAATTCTGAACTTCTTATTCTTTAGTTTAGCTTTTGTTTATACTTAGCTTAGCATTAAGTTAGGTTTTGATTAGCTTATACCTATACTATACCTAAACTAACCCTAACTAAACCCTAAACTAACCCTAAGTAAACAGGTAAGAAAGTGTTGCTTATGTTTGCCCCTGCCGCCGGTGCTGAAATCCCTCCGTTAAACCTCGGGGGAGCCCATTTCACGGTACCTTGGACTTCCCTGTCCCCATTTCGGGTGCAGGATCAGCTGTTTTTCGCCTCCCTCTGCAGCTTCCGTCGCTAAAATGAAAAAGAATCTCGCACCGTTACAGGTAGTTAGGGACAAAATGAAATAAATAAGAACAAAAGGCTTGGAAGTCTGCCCGAAAACTCCCTATCTTTGCACCACTCCGCAAGGGAGGGACGGTTACCCCGAAAGAGGGAATCATGAAAAAAGAAGGGTTTAAGAGAAGCCTGGCAGGATCAAAAATCCCGCCCGGTTTAAGTTTAAACGCGGAAATCGAAAAAAGGGAAAAGAAAAAAAAACTTCAAAAAGTTTTTGGAAGTTCAGAAAAGATTTCTACCTTTGCAGTCCCAACGGAAACGAAGGGAAAAACAAAACGATAAAGAGGGGCGCAATGCCTATCGGAATAAAGCAGATACGGAAGTTGAAGCGACAAAGTTCTTTAAGAAAACACAATCATGTAAGCGTGACGAGTAGACAAACGAAAGTCATGAACAAATTCAAGTAATTCGTTCAATTCGATCCAAGATCAGAGATATAAAAAAAGAATTCTGATTATTATAAATAGTTGGAATCAAAAACTTCATTTTACAATGGAGAGTTTGATCCTGGCTCAGGATGAACGCTAGCGGCAGGCCTAATACATGCAAGTCGGACGGGATCCATCGGAGAGCTTGCTCGAAGATGGTGAGAGTGGCGCACGGGTGCGTAACGCGTGAGCAACCTACCTCTATCAGGGGGATAGCCTCTCGAAAGAGAGATTAACACCGCATAATATAATTTCCCGGCATCGAGGAATTATTAAATATTTATAGGATAGAGATGGGCTCGCGTGACATTAGCTAGTTGGTAGGGTAACGGCTTACCAAGGCGACGATGTCTAGGGGCTCTGAGAGGAGAATCCCCCACACTGGTACTGAGACACGGACCAGACTCCTACGGGAGGCAGCAGTAAGGAATATTGGTCAATGGGCGGAAGCCTGAACCAGCCATGCCGCGTGCAGGAAGACTGCCCTATGGGTTGTAAACTGCTTTTGTCCAGGAATAAACCTCTTTACGAGTAGAGAGCTGAATGTACTGGAAGAATAAGGATCGGCTAACTCCGTGCCAGCAGCCGCGGTAATACGGAGGATCCGAGCGTTATCCGGATTTATTGGGTTTAAAGGGTGCGTAGGCGGCCTATTAAGTCAGGGGTGAAATACGGTGGCTCAACCATCGCAGTGCCTTTGATACTGATGGGCTTGAATCCATTTGAAGTGGGCGGAATAAGACAAGTAGCGGTGAAATGCATAGATATGTCTTAGAACTCCGATTGCGAAGGCAGCTCACTAAGCTGGTATTGACGCTGATGCACGAAAGCGTGGGGATCGAACAGGATTAGATACCCTGGTAGTCCACGCCCTAAACGATGATAACTCGATGTTGGCGATAGACAGCCAGCGTCCCAGCGAAAGCGTTAAGTTATCCACCTGGGGAGTACGCCCGCAAGGGTGAAACTCAAAGGAATTGACGGGGGCCCGCACAAGCGGAGGAGCATGTGGTTTAATTCGATGATACGCGAGGAACCTTACCCGGGCTTGAAAGTTAGTGAAGAGTGCAGAGACGCACTCGTCCTTCGGGACACGAAACTAGGTGCTGCATGGCTGTCGTCAGCTCGTGCCGTGAGGTGTTGGGTTAAGTCCCGCAACGAGCGCAACCCCTATGTTTAGTTGCCAGCATGTAATGGTGGGGACTCTAAACAGACTGCCTGTGCAAACAGAGAGGAAGGTGGGGACGACGTCAAGTCATCATGGCCCTTACGTCCGGGGCTACACACGTGCTACAATGGATGGTACAGCGGGCAGCTACATAGCAATATGATGCTAATCTCTAAAAGCCATTCACAGTTCGGATTGGGGTCTGCAACTCGACCCCATGAAGTTGGATTCGCTAGTAATCGCGTATCAGCAATGACGCGGTGAATACGTTCCCGGGCCTTGTACACACCGCCCGTCAAGCCATGAAAGTTGGGGGTACCTAAAGCATGTTACCGAAAGGAGCGTGTTAGGGTAAAACCGATAATTGGGGCTAAGTCGTAACAAGGTAGCCGTACCGGAAGGTGCGGCTGGAATACCTCCTTTCTAGAGTATCGAAGATCGGTGCTCGTCACGTTACATATGATTGCAAGAAGAAAAAACATCAGAAGAAAGTGCCCGCCCCGAAAGGAGCAGGACCGAGAGAAAGAGATGAACAAGATAAGCTAGTCCCGTAGCTCAGTTGGTTAGAGCACTACACTGATAATGTAGGGGTCAGCAGTTCAAATCTGCTCGGGACTACGAAAACGAATGGGGAATTAGCTCAGCTGGCTAGAGCACCTGCCTTGCACGCAGGGGGTCAACGGTTCGAATCCGTTATTCTCCACATCACCGGTGAAGTGTATAGCGATATACTTCAGGATACCGGAAAAAGAGTTCTTTGACATATTGAAAGAGAAAAAAAATTACAAGAGAAGACAACAGTATAGAGACAATACGTGTATGTGTTTGAAGTAAGGGAGAGGCCCTCGGTGAATGCCGAACGATCCCGAACCTAGCATACGGGTATATATATCAAAAGCAGCCGCATAGTAGCAAAAGGCTATGCCGGTGAAGAAAGTAAATAAGGGCACACGGGGGATGCCTAGGCTCTCAGAGGCGAAGAAGGACGTGATAAGCTGCGATAAGCTTTGGGGATTGGCAAATGCGACTTGATCCAGAGATTTCCGAATGGGGCAACCTGACTATTTGAAGAATAGTCGTATAAAACGCGAACGCGCTGAACTGAAACATCTAAGTAGGCGTAGGAGAAGAAAATAACAATGATTTCCCAAGTAGTGGCGAGCGAACGGGAAAGAGCCCAAACCGATCATGTTACGGCATGGTCGGGGTTGTAGGACCACGAGATTGTACAGCGCTATGAACTGGAAGCAGGTGGGAAACTGCGCGACAAGGGTGAGAGCCCCGTACAGGTAAAGAATGTTGACATAGTGGTATCCTGAGTACCGCGGGACCGGAGAAATCCTGTGGGAATCCACCAGCACCATCTGGTAAGGCTAAATACTCCTGAGAGACCGATAGTGAACCAGTACCGTGAGGGAAAGGTGAAAAGAACCCCGAACAGGGGAGTGAAAAGAACCTGAAACCGTGTGCTTACAAGCGGTTGGAGCAGGCAGGTCCTGTGACAGCGTGCCTTTTGCATAATGAGCCTACGAGTTACTCTTGTCTGGCAAGGTTAAGTCCTTCAGGGACGCAGCCGAAGCGAAAGCGAGTCTTAATAGGGCGCATAGTCAGATGAGGTAGACGCGAAACCTTGTGATCTACCCTTGGGCAGGTTGAAGTTGCAGTAACATGTAATGGAGGACCGAACCGATAAACGTTGAAAAGTTTCCGGATGACCTGAGGGTAGGGGTGAAAGGCCAATCAAACTGGGAAATAGCTCGTACTCCCCGAAATGTTTTTAGGAACAGCGTCGGCGTAGAGTTTGATAGAGGTAGAGCTACCGATTGGGTGCGGGGGAGTCAAATCCTACCAAATCCAGACGAACTCCGAATGCTATCAAATATAGCCGGCAGTGAGGCTTTGGGTGCTAAGGTCCAAGGCCGAGAGGGAAAGAACCCAGACCATCAGCTAAGGTCCCCAAATTCGTTCTAAGTTGAACTAACGAGGTCCGGTTGCCCAGACAGCTAGGATGTTGGCTTGGAAGCAGCCATTCATTTAAAGAGTGCGTAACAGCTCACTAGTCGAGCGGCCGGGCGTGGATAATAAACGGGCATCAAGAACGGTACCGAAGCTATGGATTTGTACTGAAAGATGTGCATCTGGTAGGGGAGCATTCCATCGCCGGGGAAGCAGTTTGGCAATGAACTGTGGAGGTTATGGAAAAGCAAATGTAGGCATAAGTAACGATAAGGCGGGTGAGAAACCCGCCCACCGAAAGACCAAGGTTTCCTGATCAACGTTAATCGGATCAGGGTCAGTCGGGACCTAAGGCGCACCCGAAGGGGGCAAGCCGATGGACAACTGGTTAATATTCCAGTACTCTTCATAACTGCGATGTGGTGACGGAGTAGTGACACTGCCGCGAACTGACGGAATAGTTCGTTGAAAGGCGTAGGTATAGGGACGGTAGGCAAATCCGCCGACCCTGCTGAACCCCAATAGTACAGCAAAGCTCCGGTGGCGCTGATAGAGCAGGTAAACAGACTTCCAAGAAAACCCGCTAAGCTTCAGGTTATGAAGACCCGTACCGCAAACCGACACAGGTGGTCGAGGAGAGAATCCTAAGGTGCTCGAGTGAGTCATGGCTAAGGAACTCGGCAAAATGGCCCTGTAACTTCGGGAGAAGGGGCGCTGTCTCGTAAGAGCAGCCGCAGTGAAAAGGCCCAGGCGACTGTTTAACAAAAACATATGGCTTTGCAAAATCGCAAGATGAAGTATAAGGCCTGACACCTGCCCGGTGCTGGAAGGTTAAGAGGGGATGTCATCGCAAGAGAAGCATTGAATCGAAGCCCCAGTAAACGGCGGCCGTAACTATAACGGTCCTAAGGTAGCGAAATTCCTTGTCGGGTAAGTTCCGACCTGCACGAATGGTGTAACGATCTGGGCGCTGTCTCAGCCATGAGCTCGGTGAAATTGTGGTATCGGTGAAGACGCCGATTACCCGCAACGGGACGGAAAGACCCCATGCACCTTCACTATAGCTTAACATTGAGATTGGGTACAGGATGTGTAGGATAGGCGGGAGATGTTGAAGTGGCTTCGCCAGGAGTCATGGAATCAACCTTGAAATACCGCCCTTTCTGTATTCGGTTTCTAACTCGGCAATGCCGAGGACATTGTTTGGTGGGTAGTTTGACTGGGGTGGTCGCCTCCAAAAAGGTAACGGAGGCTTTCAAAGGTAAGCTCAGTACGCTTGGTAACCGTACGTGGAGTGCAATGGCATAAGCTTGCTTGACTGTGAGACCGACAAGTCGAACAGGGTCGAAAGACGGACATAGTGATCCGGTGGTTCTGTATGGAAGGGCCATCGCTCAAAGGATAAAAGGTACGCTGGGGATAACAGGCTGATCTCCCCCAAGAGCTCATATCGACGGGGAGGTTTGGCACCTCGATGTCGGCTCGTCACATCCTGGGGCTGGAGAAGGTCCCAAGGGTTGGGCTGTTCGCCCATTAAAGTGGCACGCGAGCTGGGTTCAGAACGTCGCGAGACAGTTCGGTCCCTATCTGTTGTGGGCGTTGGAAGTTTGAGTGGATCTGACCTTAGTACGAGAGGACCGGGTTGGACAGACCTCTGGTGAACCTGTTATGCCGCCAGGTGTACGGCAGGGTAGCTACGTCTGGAATAGATAAGCGCTGAAAGCATCTAAGTGCGAAACTAGCCACGAGATGAGACTTCCTTATAGGGTCGTAGAAGATGACTACGTTGATAGGCCATAGGTGTAAAGGTTGAGAGACCAAAGCCAAGTGGTACTAATAGCCCGAAGCTTTCTCAAGCAGACAGACACTGTTGTCTTCCTCTTTAATTTTTAAGAAACAAACAGGAAACGAACCTCTTTCAATAGCTATGTCAGTTGGCATGAATCACATGATAAGAATATCATAGATCATCCAATAAAGATTTTTAGGTGCCTATATCGGCGGTGTCTACCTCTTCCCATTCCGAACAGAGCAGTCAAGCCCGCCAGAGCCGATGGTATTGCCGTAACAGGTGGGAGAGTAGGTCGGTGCCTTTTTTTACACGGAAGCCCTTGCTGGAAACAGTCAAGGGCTTCTTTCGTTTGGATACTTCCGTATTTCGCTGTACAGGCCATTGCCTATCCTCCGCCTATCGGTTATCGCAGCACAGGACCGTCGGTGAGCCCGGCCATCGGTAGCTGTTCCGCAAACGGTAGCAGTCCTGCAATCTGCACTGACCGTGTCAAATCCTATTACTTTTTACCTGTATGCTATAGCTGCATATCAATTGGCCTTGCAGTAGCTACTTGTAATGCTATATATGCTATTCGGTTGGGAAGTATACAGGTAAAATGGTACCAGTCATAGCAGGAGCAGGCGGTCATGCAGTCATCACTGTGCTCCGCTGCTATGCTGCACTGTCGTAGCCAAGGGGTATTACAAAACTCAGGCTGAGCCCATATTCTTTTAATAAGTGGCTTTTCTACAGTGGTTAACTAAATTATGCTATAACAGTACACAGAAGCCAGTTCAAGCTAATCCCACCACTAATCTGTTACGAATCTTTAACTCCCTTGCTACCGGCGAATAGTGAAATAAGTCTGCAGATTAAGGTTTGCTACTTTGATGAGGTTTGATGCGCTATAGTTACAATTCATTTCGTGCCGATAGTCTCGATGTTTGTGGAATAAATTCGTGTGTATGGGACAGTGATTTTAACTCATATTGCCATTGAAACAGGGTATTAAACTGCAGGAAATGTGACTGCGGTCACTATTGATGTCTGATTTAATTGTAAAAAGTATCTTTCAAGATCTCTATTTTCCCTAAGTCATTTACAACCAATGGTCGAAATTGCTAACTAACCCTTTTAATCGGTTAATAAAAAAGTGACGTACATCACTTTTGTACGCATTGTCCATCATTAGATTGTCATAAATTGCTGCTTATTTTTGAATCAGAATCAACAATTTAAGTAATGCAGTTAGAGCAATTTAATTACGACAACAAGATTGTCAGGAATTTCGGAATCGCTACCATTATTTGGGGGATAGTTGGTATGACCATAGGATTGCTTGTGGCAACGCAGCTTGTTTGGCCCCAGATGAACTTTGGATTGCAATTTACAACATTTGGCCGTGTACGTCCTGTGCATACCAATGCGGTGATTTTTGCTTTCGTAGGTAATGGTATTTTTATGGGAGTGTATTACTCCTTACAGCGGGTGCTTAAAGCAAGAATGTTCAGTGATGCTTTGAGTAAGCTCCATTTTTGGGGTTGGCAATTAATTATTGTTGCCTCGGCTATTACACTCCCACTCGGTCTTACTTCAAGCCATGAGTATGCCGAAATGGAATGGCCTATTGATATCGCAATTACCCTCATTTGGGTCGTATTCGGAATCAATATGTTCGGTACTATTATCAAACGACGCGAACGTCACATGTATGTCGCTGTTTGGTTCTATATTGCCACATTTGTTACAGTAGCGGTATTACATATTGTTAACTCCATCCAATTACCTGTAGCTGGATGGAAAAGCTATTATGTCTACAAAGGCGTACAGGATGCGCTGGTACAATGGTGGTATGGTCACAATGCAGTTGCTTTTTTCTTGACAACTCCTTATTTGGGAATGATGTATTATTTCCTTCCTAAGATGGCCAACCGTCCAGTTTACTCTTACAAGTTAAGTATTCTTCACTTTTGGTCTTTAATCTTTATTTATATCTGGGCAGGTCCTCACCATTTGCTCTATACGGCGCTACCTGGTTGGGTACAGTCTTTAGGGGTTGTATTCTCCATTATGTTGATTGCTCCGAGTTGGGGCGGTATGATCAATGGCTTGTTGACCTTACGTGGTGCCTGGGATAAGGTGCGGACAGAGCCTATGTTAAAATTCATGGTCGTGGCCCTTACTTGTTATGGTATGGCGACTTTCGAAGGCCCTATGCTATCTTTAAAGCAGGTGAATGCAATTGCTCACTTTACCGACTGGATCGTAGCACACGTACACGTAGGTGCATTGGGATGGAACGGCTTTATGACATTCGGTATTCTGTACTGGTTGATACCACGTATTTATAAAACGGAGTTATATTCTAAAAAATTGGCATCAACGCACTTTTGGATAGGTACCTTGGGTATTTTGTTCTATGCGATCCCGATGTATTGGGCAGCTGTAGTACAAGGCTTGATGTGGAAAGAATTTACACCGGAAGGGGTTTTGAAATATCCCAACTTCCTTGCGACAACATTGGAAATTTTGCCAATGCACATGATGCGTGCACTAGGTGGTGCACTTTATCTATCGGGCGTGTTCCTAATGACGTTCAACTTGATCAAAACTATGCAAAAAGGGAAGCTTTTGGCCAATGAGCCTGCAGAAGCTCCTGCATTATTGCCGGTTCAAGTAAACGAACAGTCTCAACACCGTCGCCTTGAACGTAAGCCAATTTTATTTATGGTACTGGCTCTTATTGCGATCCTCATCGGGGGTATGGTGGAGATGGTGCCGACTTTTACAATTTCTAAAAACGTTCCAACGATTGCGAGTGTAAAACCTTATACAGCATTGGAACTGCAGGGAAGGGATCTCTACGTGAGAGAAGGTTGTGTAAACTGTCACACGCAAACTATTCGTCCATTTAGATCCGAAACTGCCCGTTACGGAGAGTATAGTAAGGCGGGAGAGTTTGTTTACGATACACCGTTTTTATGGGGTTCGAAGCGGACGGGACCAGATCTGCATCGAATCGGTGGAAAATACCCAAATAAATGGCACTTTGATCACCTGTTGGATCCGACGATTACCTCGCCAGGAAGTATTATGCCAACATATCCTTGGTTGATCGATCAGAAGCTAGATAATTCTATTCTGCAAGATAAAATGAAAGCGTTACGGAAATTGGGAATTCCCTATACCGATGCGGAAATTGAACATGCTGAGCAGGATCTTACCAAACAGGCACAAAAAAATTGCTGATGATCTAAAACAAAATCAAGTGAATGTGTTAGCTGACCGTGAGATTGTAGCTGTAATTGCATACTTACAGCGATTAGGAACAGATATAAAAGCAGCTCCAAAAGTAGCTGATAATGTTAACGCAAATCAATAAAGCCATGTTTAAGCAAATAACAAATCTAAACGGCAGTGAGCTTTATCTAATTGCATCACTTTGGATCTTCTTGGTGTTCTTCATTTCAGTAGCAATAATGTTGTTTCGAATGAAAAAAGACTATGTTACTTATATGAAGGAATTGCCTTTGGAAGAAGATGAAACAGAAAAGGAACTGAATCATTCACCTGAAAGTCTATAATATATGAGTTTATTATTGGATACTGCACCAGCTACCGCAGAAGTTGTTCAATCTACGATAGGATTCGGTACAGATAATTTATACACAGATATCTTAATTGTTGTATTGATCGTTGTGATGCTGGCTCTTCTTGCTTCGGCATTGATGGTCAATCGCGCGATGAAATCCATCATTAAGATTACCATGCCTGAATTGGCCAAGGAGGAAAAACTCAAAAAGGCGGCGAATAAGGGCTGGATGAAAAGGTCGTGGAACAAGATCATGGGGATCAGACCGATTTCAGAAGAAAAGGATATTGTTATAGACCATGAGTATGATGGTATCCGCGAATTGGATAATCCGATTCCGATCTGGTTTAATTTTCTTTTTTATGGAACGATTTTTTTCGGCCTTGTTTACTTATTTGTTTATCAGGTGTCGGGCATCGGAATGAACCAGGACCAGGAGTATGAACATGAGATGGTCGTTGCCGAGAAAGAGCGTCAGGCTTATCTTACTGCTTCTGCGAGCAATGTAGACGAAAGTAGCGTGGAGTTTCAGCCGGAAATGGCAGCTGATGGAAAAGCGATCTTTACCGCAAACTGTGTCGCTTGCCACGGTGGTAGTGGCGAGGGAGGCATCGGACCTAACTTGACCGATAAGTTTTGGCTTCATGGTGGCGAGATTAAAGATATCTTCAAAACCATTAAGTATGGTGTTCCTGATAAAGGAATGGTGCCATGGGAACAAACCTTAAGTCCTGCACAAATTGCACAGGTTGCCAGTTATATTATCACCTTAAGGGATACACACCCCGCTAATCCAAAAGCTCCGCAAGGTGAAGAGGTAACCTATGGCGGTGGCCAGGCTGCAAGTGGAGAGAAGCCGGCGGATGAGAGCAAAGCCGATCAGGCTGAAACAGAAAAAAAAGCAGAGTAGTAAATTGAAATAGCAATGAGTACAGTAGTCGTGAATAATGCCAATAACGGTGGATCTAAGTCAAAAAAAAGACAATGGATTTATGCCAAAAAACCGCAGGGAGAGCTTTACAAAAAGAGACAGTGGGTTGGGTATTCACTACTGCTGTTCTTGTTTGTAGTTCCTTTTATCAAAATAAATGGTGAACCGTTTCTCATGTTCAACATTATTGAGCGAAAGTTTTCCATCTTAGGAAATCTGTTCTATCCACAGGATCTCTACATATTCGTATTCGGCATGTTAATCGTGATGGTATGTGTGGTTTTGTTTACTGTTGTCTTTGGACGGGTATGGTGCGGATGGACTTGCCCCCAGACCATTTTTTTGGAATTAATATTTAGACGAATTGAATATTGGATCGAAGGTGATTGGCAACAACAAAAGAAATTGGATGCTGGACCCAATACGGATCAAAAACAATTGAAAAAGTTTTTGAAACATGGTATATTCCTGATCATATCATTTTTCATTTCAAATATCTTTTTGTCTTATATCATCGGTGTTGATGCACTGATGAAGATTGTCACTGATCCATTGGACCAACATATCGGTGGATTGATCTCAATAATCATCTTTACATTGGTTTTCTATGGTGTGTTTGCGTACGTCAGGGAGATTGTATGTATTGCAATTTGCCCTTATGGCAGATTGCAGGGCGTACTCCTCGATGACCAAAGTATCACTGTTGCATATGATCATAGACGTGGAGAGCCAAGAGGAAAACAGCAAAAGGATGCAATGACGACACATGGAGATTGTGTAGACTGCAAACTCTGTGTACATGTATGCCCCACAGGAATTGATATTCGAAATGGTCTGCAATTAGAATGTGTAAGCTGTACGGCCTGTATTGATGCCTGTGATGCTGTCATGGACAAAATTGGAAAGCCTAAAAAGTTAATTGGCTTTTATCCAATGGGTGAGATTGAAGGAACACTGAAGAAAAAAAGCAATACGAGGGCAATAGCCTATTCTATCGTGTTGGTTGCATTAATGTCGGTCTTTAGTTTTCTGTTGTTCAATCGTTCTCAGGTGGATGGAAGATTGCTTCGGGCAAAGGGAAGCACCTACCAGCTTCGTGATGATAAGACAATAAGCAACCTGTATTCTTTGGAATTGATTAATAAGTCTGGTAAAGAAATGCCTTTTAAATTGGTCTGTGATGATCCGCGTTTAACGATTCAACTGGTCAATCCTATTCAAAAATTGAGTAAAGATGGGCATGCGACACTGAGTTTTTTTCTAATTATCGCGAATAAGGATGTGGAGACCTATAAAAGTAATATAAAATTAGCTATCTATTCGGGAGATAAGAAAGTGGAAAGTTTAAAAACCACTTTTATTGCGCCTCCGGGTATGAATTAAAATGGAAAACAATGAATTGGGGTACAAAGATTTTTTTAACCTTGGCGGTATTTATGTTGTGTATAGTCGGAGCAGGAATATACATGGTGAGTCACGATTCGGATAGTCTGGAAGAAGATGACTATTACGAGCAGGGACTGAATTATGATCAAGCTTACGATAAAAAGCAAAATGTATTGATTATGAAGGAATCACCGACGATAGAAATCAGGCAAGATACCTTGTATATTCATTTTGTCTCCAAAGTAAATAAAGGGAAATTGCTGTTTCGAAAACCTTCGGATAACCGATTGGATAAAGAATTACCATTTCAGACAACCAGTAATTTATATACACTGCCCATTTCCACGTTCGATAAAGGAATGTGGAATTTGTATATTGACTGGAAGAGTGTAGGTAAAGATTTTTTGTTTGAAGAGCATATTTTATTTTAGGGAAATGAGCTATACCTATTTTGCATTTTTCATGGGATTGTTTGGAAGCATACATTGTGCGGTAATGTGTGGTCCATTAATTTTTGCTATTGAAGGAAGGCAGGGTTTTGGTTGGAACGTTTTTTTAAATAAAATACTGTATCAATCCGGAAGGGTACTGACTTATGGTTGTTTAGGACTTTTACTCGGTACGATCGGAACATTTGCGCAGATTCAAGGTTGGCAGCGAAGTTTGAGCTGGGCCACAGGTATTATTTTGATCGGAATTGCTTTATTCCAGCTTATTGGTAAGCATAATCGGAAAATCGCTAGCTGGCAGACGAAGGCTGTGCAGCCAATTGTACGCTTATTATCGAAATGGCTCTATAAACCGGGGGGGAGTTTTATTGCTGGCGTACTGAATGGCTTATTGCCCTGTGGTATGGTCTACATGGCACTCATGTCGTCCATAAATGCAGACAGTCCACAGCAAAGTTTCTTTTTTATGTTGTGTTTTGGCTTAGGAACTATCCCGCTATTGTTTGCGTTTTCTTTTCTGGGAAATTTCTCCAGATCTTTCAAAATCGGATTTTCAAAATGGGTTCCCTTTCTCTATTTCTTATTGGGAATTTGGTTTATACTCCGGGGTGCCAATTTAGACATTCCTTATTTAAGTCCATTCATTCATGTCGATGGTGCAATAAACTGTGTTTAAGGACAAACAATATGTCGATGCTAAGTATTATATTTCCTCAATAAATAAATTTCTCAATAAGCAGAGGAGAGATCGATAAATTACTTATATATGCTAGGCAATTAAATTGCATATAAAAGGTAATTTATCTAAGTTTGGTAAAACCCTTAGCAAACAATATGGAGGTACTTCATCATATTTTACAGATTGCATTAACATACTATTGGATCCCCTTACTCATCCTTTATATTGGTGTAATCGGAACGATCCTGATCGAAAACCGTAACCCTTCCAAGACCATTGCCTGGATTATGGTCATTGTTTTCTTACCTGTCATTGGATTACTCAGTTACTATTTCTTTGGACAAAAATTTAAAAAGGTCAAAAGAATGAAACGTGTGTATCGTGAGCAGTCCAAAAAACTCATGGATGCCTGGCGTAAGGAATCTGAAATTATGGAGGAACATATCGATACCTTAAACGAGCGAATCGGTAGTTTGGCCATGGTATACCGCTACCTTAAAAATCAGAAGATCTCTACATTCTCCCTCAACAACGATGTAACCCTGTTTATCAATGGGGAAGAAAAGTTTCCGGTACTTATTGATCGTCTTAAAGCTGCGCAGCATTCCATTCACATGGAATATTATATTTGGGAAATGGATGAAATAGGGCAGGAGATCTTACATATTCTAGAAGAAAAAGCAAAAGCTGGGGTCACCGTACGTCTGATATTGGATAGTTTTGGTGCTCCAGATGTAATTAAATATTTACGGCGGCATAAACCCGATTTTGTGTTTCAAGCTTTCCTTCCAGTAACCTTTAGTTCCTTGGCGAATAGCAACTACCGAAATCACCGCAAGATAGCGGTGATCGATGGGAAAATAGGTTTTGTCGGCGGAATCAATATTTCAGATCGGTATATCAATAATGGAAAAAATGAGGTTTATTGGCGGGATACAGCTATGATGGTTGTCGGCGCGGCTGTAAATACGTTGCAAATCCAGTTTTGGAACAGCTGGAACCAGACAGATGGGGAATCGTTTGAATTGGGCCGAGGTTATTTAAACCGATTTCCTCTTACCGATGAAGATGCGAGTGGAGTAGGATTTACAGCCAGTGATCCTGGATCGCCAGCGCCTTTCAATATGGAAGCAATTATTGCCGGTATCAACGAAGCAAAAGAATATGTACAGTTGTGTACGCCATATTTTATTCCCAGCGATCAATTGACGACCGCTTTAATGCTCGCGGTATCTTCAGGAGTCCGTGTGGACTTGATGTTGCCGGCCCGGTCTGATTCGTTTTTTGTACAGCACGCCTCATTCTCGTTTATAAAACCACTGTTGGAAAGAGGAGTCAACGTATACCTTTATACAAAGGGATTTCTGCATGCCAAAACCATCTGTATTGATGGGAAGCTTGCCTATATCGGTACGACAAACTTAGATATCAGAAGTTTTTACATCAATTTTGAAATCTCGGGAATTGTCTCGGATAAAGCGCTTTGCGACCGTCTTAATGCGCAATTTTTGGCTGATATTGAGGCCTCAGATCTGATTACAATCCGAAAATGGATGCAACGAAGCCGCTGGAAAAGAGGAGTTGATTCCATCTGTAGGCTTTTGGCTCCATTGCTTTAAATTACCTTTAAAGAGTCGGTAATGACCCTATGGATAGGTATAATAAATGTTAAAAATACCCCAATGAGGTTGGTCTTTGCTCAAAATTGAATATATTTAGCTATTCATTTTTTATTCTAAGACTTTCAATGAAGCACATAAAACTATTGATTTAATTAACGACATTTTAATATATTTGAACCGCTTTAAACATGTTTTAAGGCGGTTTTTTTATTTCCTTTCAATTTGATGACGTATGATTTTACAGCAATAAATAAATCTAAATCATTGTTCAATTTATATTACACCAATAGAATAAAGGAGCTGATCGATAACAATTTGACAGTGTTGGAAGTTGAAATTTATCTTACAAAAGAAGAGGTTGAAGAGTTGGATTTTACTAAGCCAATCTATGTGGAAAATGAAGATGGTAATACATACTTTAAGCTACTAGAGGTGAACTATAGTAACAATACCTTACTATCAAAGTGCAAATTGCAGAAGATTATTATTTAATATATATTTACAGGATGAAAAAATCTTTATTATTACTGTTACTTATGTTAGGGCTGACGACAACCATACTAACAAGTTGTGAGGGGGATAAAGACCCTTACCAATATGAACATACTATTAAAAAAGGATATTCCAAGGAAGAACTTATTGCCAATCTAGAGGGAGCTTATAAGGAAATATATGGGAAAGATTTTTTGTACGAATTGGAAAAAATTCAGAACAACAAAAATGAAACATATAGAATTAGTGTAAAACCAGACGGTCTTATAGATTTTAATTTTGAAAGTGGTAAATTAAATAATTATCTCTTGATTCGAAATGATAATAAACGTCTTGATTGGATGTTCAATATAATAAAAGGTGTCGAAGCTACAAAAGCTGAATATTAAAATACATAATACCGTACATATTACCTACCAGAGTATGTACAATGATGGCTATCCAATTGGGTAGCTTTTTTGTTTCCACCCTTTGCCACGGAGCCAATAATTATCTAAAAAATTATGGCTATTAAAGGCAATTCAAATAAAGAAGAAATAGTATTAGGCGTATCTGTCGATGTTGAGGAAGCGCAAAAAAGGGTGAAAGTTTTAGAAAAAAAACTTGATGCTCTTCAAGGGATCAAATTAAAAGTCAAAACTTCGAGATGAGCAACGCACAACTAAAGACCCTTTACGTTTACAGCAACTAGCTAACGAAACTAAGAGCCTAACGTTACAAATATCTGCAATGGAGGATGGATATAAGGACGAGGATGAGTTGTATTCCCTATCAGTGAGTAACCAGCAAAATAGTGAAGAGTTCGCCACTAAAGAATTGTTTGATGAGTTGGTGCTTATCAACCGTCAAATAATGTTAAAAAATGAATTGTTGAATAATATAAAATGGAAATAATTATATTTGGAATATGACTGCAATTGAACATGAAACTCTGATTTTTGATAAACTCAAGAGTGTAGTGAACCAAAAGGAATTTATTGAAACACTAGAGAATCAACTCATCTTAATCAATAGTACTAAAGATGCTGTAACGCAAATTTCTAATCTAGGTAATGAAGTTATTAATGACTTGGAGAATAAGCTAGAAAAAAAGACTAGTGCAAAAGAAATCGCTAAAGAGGTGTATAATGAATTATTTATCAATAATACGAAAGTGAGAGCCGAGAATTTAGGTCAAAGCGAAAAGGAAATTAAGTTTAATTTGAAACTTCAAAAACAATACGCTAAAAAAAGTGGGCTGAAATTTTAAGGACACAATTTAGGATACATTGAATAATTAAATCACTAATAATTAGATGCTTAAGTTAAATACTATAAAACTGTTGACTTTATCGATAGGACTGTTAGGAATGGGGACGGCTTATGCCCAGACGACACCTACGTTGCCTATTAATACGATCGTAGAACGAGTTCAGAAATATTTTCAGGTCTACCCAGTTGAAAAGGTACATTTACATTTCGATAAGCCATATTATGCGGTAGGGGATACCCTTTGGTTTTCGACCTATTTATCCCGCAATTTGGCCGAATATGAGCCGAGTAAAATAGCTTATGTGGAAGTACTGAACAGTCGTGATTCCCTGATTCAGACACTAAAAATTCCATTGGATAAAGGGGTAGGAAATGGGCAGATTGTACTTGATCCTCAATTTATGTCGCAGGACAATTATCGATTTAGGGCTTACACAAAATGGATGGCCAACTTTGATAATGCCTACTTCTTTAATAAAGTGGTGCCAATCGGTGATGTTATCAATAAGAAATTGATTACAAACATTGAATTTCAAAATAACATTGGTGGCAATAAAACCCAAGCTGTCATACAGTTCCGCGATCGTACGGGAAAACCGATGATCAATTCAAAAATCAATTGGGAGTTTGTCTCGGGATGGGAAACGTTCGACAAGGGTAAAGGTGAGACGGATGGTCTAGGGAAAGTAACGATAAATTTGTCTGCAAAGGAAAAAGCAAATTTGGAGAAAGGACAACTGAAGATTAGCATTCAGGAGAATAAAAATGAAAAACCTTTGTCTAGTTCTTTCTTGCTCAAAAATGCCTTATGGGATGCAGACGTGCAATTCTTTCCTGAAGGGGGAGATATTATCGCCGGATTGGCAAAAAAAGTGGCATTTAAAGCCCTCGGATCCGATGGGAAAGGGCTAAAGGTAAAAGGAAGTATTTTAGATTCAAAGGGCAAGTCTGTAGCGGAGTTTGCGGACTTCGGAACTGGAATGGGCTATTTTTCTCTTCTGCCGCTCGCGGGAGAAAATTATCAAGCTGTTGTGAAGTTTGAGAATGGACAGGAACGCAAATACAAATTGCCGGCTGTTGTCAATGACAAGGCAAATGTTGTTTTTGTAAAACAGGATGCTACGAATGCTGAGTTTGCCGTGGTAACCAGTGAAGAGAATTTTTCAAAAAACCAAGGGCAATCCTATTATGTTTTGGTTCAGTCGAATGGACATCTCTGTTTTGGCGCGCAGGTGAATTTGAAATCTTCATCCGCATTGGTCAATATTCCGAAAGAGCGTTTACCAAATGGTATTGTTCAGGTTACCTTATTGAGTCCTGACGGAAAGCCTATCAGTGAACGCTTGGCATTTGTTCAAAGCGAAAAGCTTTTAAATATTCAGGTTACCAGCGATAAGCAAAGTTATAAGGCTAAAGACTTGGTCAATCTTAAACTTGCTGTAGACAACAATGGGCAGAAGTTCCCGGGAAGCTATTCAGTAGCTGTAATAGACGAATCCAAAGTTCCCTATAATGATCAGGCAGATCTATCGATTGTGAGCAACTTTTTGTTGACTTCGGACCTCAAAGGAAATGTAGAGAACCCTAATTCATATTTTGATGAAAAAAATCCCAATCGGGATAAAGCTTTGGATGCTTTATTAATGACGCAGGGATTTCGCCGATTTGACTACCCGACGCTCATAGCGGAGAAGTTGCCGCAGATCAGTTTTCTTCCTGAACAGGGAATCGAATTGTCCGGTATCCTGCGGATGAATACGGGACGTCCTTATCCAAACGGTGGATTACTTTTGACGATACCTTCCCGCAACATTAAGAAGGATGTGTATACAGATCAAAATGGACGTTTCGCCTTTAAGGATCTTGTGTTCCCGGATTCGTCCAAAGTAACGGTTAATGCCCGATCGAATGACAATTACCGAAGCTTGGTTATCAATATGGACCAGAGCTTTTACCCCGAGATCGATAAGAATAATGGCTATAAGAGTTATTTTGTACCTAATATAGACCAGGCTTTTGCTCCTTATTTGGCGAATAGCCGAAAAGAGTATCGAAAATCGATTCTCTTGGATGAGGTCGAAGTGACGGCTGTAGTGAAGAAAGTAATCACCAATAAAGATTTCCCTTCTATTTCGGGACTGTCCATGCCGGAACACCGTATTGAACCCGAACGTTTGACCGGTTGTAACGTGTTGACTATGTGTCTTCAAACGGTATTGACGGGCATTACCTATGATCCACAGACATTGAAATATTATGTTTCTCGTGATTATAATGCGGGTGGGCGTACACCTGTTCAATTCTTTCTGAACGGTATGGCTATTGATGAGCCCGGATTGAATAGCATCAATGTCGCCGATATAGAAGGTATCGAAATCTTCTTACGTGATGAATTGGGTACAGTCTCCAGAATGTATCAAAATAATGGTGTTGTGTCAATCTATACGAAGAAAGTGGAAGCGAAGAAACCACGGATGTCATTGAGTGAGATTGAAAGCTTATTGCCTAAATCAAATGTAATCGATATGTATCCATTGGGGTATATTAAAGAGCGGAAGTTCTATGTTCCGAAATATGATACGCCGGAAAGAAAGGCTGCAAACGATTTGAGAACGACCATTTACTGGAATCCTAAAGTCTCGATCACAGAGACCGGGGAGGCGGCTATTCAGTTTTATAATGCCGACGGAAATGGAAATTACAAGGTAATCGTCGAGGGAATGGATCAAACAGGGAATATTGGCCGTAAGGTAATAAACTACGGTGTTCAGCCTTAAACCTTGTATATAGGAGTTGATCAAAAAAAGAACGCTGTTCTCAGTCAAAGAGAGCAGCGTTCTTTTTTTATTAAAAAAACACCTCCTTGATGGGCAAGGAGGTGCTAACTAACCAATTATAAACCTAAATTATGAAAAGTATTTTGTCGCTATTAATAGCGCTAATCTTCTTATTTATAAAGTATATTTCAAATCTTATGCCAAATAGTTTTTATAGCACTTTTGGCAGATTTTTAGTTGACTTTTTTGATCAGGCTATTTATTCAAATGGAAATAACAGGGTCTACAACGTGGTTCATAAGCGTCTTTTTCACCTAAAAGTACGGTTTCCGTATCCTTGGTCAGGCGATAGGAATAATTCGCTGGAGCGCCACATTGCATGCAAACCGCATGTACTTTCGTAACGTGTTCGGCTACTGCCATTAGATTGGGAATTGGGCCAAATGGTTGCCCTTGAAAATCCATATCGAGCCCGGCAACAATTACCCGGATACCACTATTTGCCAATTTGACACACACCTCTGTCAAACCGTCATCAAAAAATTGTGCCTCATCGATTCCGACAACTTGGGTAGATGAACTCAAAAGTAGGATCGCTGAAGAATGATCAACGGGTGTTGACGGGATGCTATTACTATCGTGAGAAACGACCAACTTTTCATCGTATCGTTTGTCAACAGATGGTTTAAAGATTTCGACATTCAAACGTGCATATTGTGCTCGTTTGAGCCTGCGAATCAATTCTTCTGTCTTGCCTGAGAACATCGAGCCACAGACAATTTCAATGCTACCATATTGAGCGGGGCGCAAAGCCAAATTATGTTCGGAAAAAAGCATTTGATTAATTTAATTTTGTCGGAAGGTCTGCAAATAAGGTGATTTTTGTAAAATGACCTCCCATTATATTCTGTTTTTGACACTGCTAATATCAGAATTAAATATTAAATTTGGGTAGCAAAAAAGTGAACGTAAATCCAAATATTTCTAAATCAAAGGATTGAGTTTTCCACTTTTCGGTCGGTTGAAGGTATAAGTATTATAAATGATTAATTGGTGATTTCAAATAGAACTATGGGTACTAAAGAGGAAATTTTTAATAAGATAGGCGATTTATTACAGGATTTAAATGGACAGTATTTAAGCTTGTCAGAGCAGGGGAGTTTGTCCGAAATTAACGAATTAGTAACACTGGAAGCGAAAGCACAGGCTGTAGCGGCTTACATAACTTTACTCAAGACCAAGGCTGTTCTTCAGGAAGGTCAATCGCAGCATGCTTTAAGTAATGCAGCCTTGGACAGTAAGAAGATTTCTTTCAACGATTATTTTACCCCACCTTCTACCATTAGAACATCAGCGCAGCAAGTTGTTGCTGAACAGCCCCAAAAAGAGGTTCAAGAAGCTCAACCAGTTGAAGATTTCAGCCGTGAAAATGAAGAAGCGATCGTGGAGGAAAAAGAGACCCCATTTGTCTTTGAAAGTGAACCTGTAAAATCGAAAGAGCCAGAAACTCCATTTGTTTCTGAAAGTGAACCTTTACAATCGGAGGAGCCTAGTCCTGCAATTGCTGAACCTGTCGGTCCGCCAGTTGTTGCAACTCCGCCGGTTTTTGAAGCTGCTCCAGTGGAGGAATTAGCTTATCAGGCAGAAAAGGAAGTTAAAGCGCAAGTTGAAGAACCTACTGTCTTCGTTACAGAAGTAATCGAAGAACCAAAAGAGGTCGTTATTGAACAGCCGCAAGAAGTTCTTATTCAGGAGGAAATCAATACGGTCATTGAGGAAGCTCCAGCGAGACCATTGACCTTAAATGAAATTATCTCTCAACAGAAACAAGCTGGTGTACAGAATCGTGTTTATCAGGTGAATCAATCTGGACAGAGCGATAAACTCACGGATATTAAAACAGGGATAAGTTTAAATGATAAGCTCTTATTTATTAAGGATTTGTTTAATGGGTATAGTTTAGCATATAGTGAGGCTGTCGAATTGTTGAATAGGTTTACAAGCTACGCGGAAGCGGATGCATTTTTGCAGACAAATTATGCTATTAAAAATAAATGGGCAGATAAGCCGCATACCGTTGAAAAATTATACAATGTCCTGCGCAGAAGATATAACTAGAATTATAAAACATAAAAAACAGCTCTCGTTCTACCGGAGCTGTTTTTTTATGCCTATATTTTGGTTCTTTAGCTTAGTTGAAATTGTAGCCAATCGTTCCCTTCATGACCATAAACGAAATATTTTGGTTGAAGAATTTCGGCTAAGGATTCGAGTTCGCTCAAATAATTGTATCCGGGAATTTGTGCAAATTGTTCACTGGTCATAATAAAGACCTGATCAAGCTCGATAGCTTTGGATGAAGCGATAGCTGCCGTATTCAACAATTGTGGAATTTGGATAAATGTCTGTTCCCCATTGCCGATGACGATGATTTTATCGGCATCATGTTCTGTCGTAACTGGAATACCACCTGCAATTTTTATGGCTTCCTGCAGATAGGCAGAACGGTTTATTTCAAGGGGCTGTATTTGGTCCAGCACCAGTACTTTGGGCCTGTCAGTGGCCGAAATAAACTTAAGCTTGTGGATTAGAATACTTGTTTCGTCTTCAATTTTTTCAACCAGTTCAACTGTTTTATCGATGGCATCGAGATCAGTCCCGATACGTTTGATATAGGAGATCATATCATCGATGTCGACAAGTTGAGGGCGATCTGAAATCAATGTGTCGTAGGTTTCAGCTGGAATAGCTGCCGGATTTAGGTCCAACTGGTCCAAAATATGGGCGACTAGTTTTTCTTGATTGCTTTGCATGGTGCAAAAATACAAAACCTTCATGACTTCGAAGACACCAAGCGCAATGAAAGCGAACTGAAGGTTCTTTCTGGTCAATAAGACCAGTCACTTTCAGAAAAAAAAGGAGGCATTGGCGAAAGTAAATTAGCAATAGTAGGTATGCGCAGATTTTTGTAAATTGGCCTGAAATAAATGATATAAATATGTTTGACAAATTATTTCAAGCCCAGCAAAAGGCGGAGGAAATCAAGAAAAGATTGGATTCAATTTCTGTGTCTGGTGAAGTGGAAGGTGGTTTAATCCGTGTGGTAGCGACAGCAAACAAAGAGATAAAAGAGGTTACCATCGATCCTGTATTTTTATCAAACGCAGATAAGGAAGAATTGGAGGAGTTGCTTGTGGTTGCTCTGAATAAGGCAATTGCTCAAGCTGAGAATATCAGCCAGGCTGAAATGCAGGCAGCAAGCAAGGATATGTTGGGTGGACTAGGAGGACTAAGCGGATTATTTAATCAATAGCGATATTATCATGAAAGCAACTTATTACGGACAATCATGTGTGGAGTTTGATTTTGACGGAACGAAGGTTCTTTTAGATCCATTTGTTACGTATAATCCACTTGCAAAAGAAATCGATGTAAATACAATTAAACCGGATTATATCTTTTTAAGTCATGGACATCAGGACCATGTGGCAGATATGGCGACGATTCAAAAAAACAGCGGTGCCACTGTTTTAGCGATTGTTGAAACGGCAGGCTGGGTGAGAAGACAGGGAGTACCTGATGATAAAGTTATCGAGTTTAACTTGGGCGGAACGGTTCAACTACCTTTTGGTTCGGTAAAGATGGTATATGCCGCACATACCAATAGTACACCTGATGGTCAATACGGTGGGTTTCCTGTAGGTTTTGTCTTTAATGTAAAAGGCAAGCGAATTTATTTTGCTGGAGATACGGCATTAACCATGGAAATGAAATTGCTGGCAGACATGAAGCTGGATTGGGCATTTTTGCCTATTGGTGGGCATTATACAATGGATGTGGATGATGCAATTAAAGCCGCTGAATTTGTGAATTGTGCTCGGGTAGTTGGTATTCATTACGATTCATTTCCGCCAATAACGATCGATAAACAACAAGCTTTGGATAAATTCCAAAATGAGGATATTTCATTGTCATTGCCGGAAATCGGTTCAACATTTGAGTTATAAACAATACAACAAAAAGCCGAGCTAGCTCGGCTTTTTGTTGTATTGTTTTCTTGATTTTATGCAGATCTGCGTTGTGTTCATTAAGATATGACAATCTTTTTAAGATCTTCCAGGCTGAAAAGAGGGATATCGATGATTTTATTCTTCAGGATTTGTTCTTTGTTTTCTTCAAAATAGAACAGCTTCCATTCCCCATTTTTATATTCTAAACTACTGAGATTTTCAATCCAGTCCCCTGAGTTCATATAGGTGCAGGTTCCTTTTCGCGTTATAACTTCTTTGATTTGAGGTTGATGGATGTGTCCACAGATAACGAAATCGTAATTTTTTTCAATCGCTAGTTCAGTAGCTGTATGTTCAAAATCCGATATATACGTGACGGCCTTTTTAACCGAGTTTTTGATCTTTTTAGAAAGAGAATATTTCTCCTTACCCATTTTATCTAGGCAGTAATTAATGATATTATTGAGCTGTATAAGTTTGTCATAGCCCCATCCACCCAGCTTGGCCAACCATTTAGAATGATGAATGGATGCGTCGAAAACGTCCCCATGAAAGATCCAAACTTTTTGATTATTGAGTGAGAGAAGTAGTTTATTGCTCAGCTTGATATTACCTAATTTTAGATCGGTAAATTTTCGCAGCATTTCATCGTGATTGCCCGTGATGTAATGCACCTCTGTGCCCGAAGAGCTCATGTCAATGATTTTTTTGATGACTTTGAGATGTTCCTGTGGGAAATAACTTTTTTTTAAATTGCCAAATGTCTACGATGTCTCCATTGAGTATCAGTATTTTGGGAGATACGGATTCTAGGTAAAGTAAAAGCTCTTTAGCTCTACTACCGTAGGTACCTAGGTGTAAATCTGAGATTACAAGTATATCAAGGCTTCTTTTCATTTGCAATAAATTTGTTTATTCATCTATGTCTACAAAGATGTCTCAACCTTTGTTGATTTTGTTGTTTGCCCCGCTGTTGAGGACTATAGTTCACCTTTGACGGATTTGCCTGAAATGAATCGATCATGAGCGGTCTATTTTACCGTTTTTTGTATTATTGCATGCCACGATTTTTCATTCAATAAATCTGTTATCTTCTTTTACAAAAAAAGGATACTTTTATTTTGTACCGATGAAATTCCTGTTATTAAATCATTAAAATGTCTTGTAAAACGGTATGAATTAGTTTATTGGAAATTAATATTAGCGGGCGATTTTCATGGAGGAGAAGACCATAAAGTCAGGAGAGTGGGGGAAGAGCAACAAAAAAGGTATCCAATTTTATTGAATACCTTTCATTATGTTAAAGATTATTTTTCTTTTTTATTTGGCAGTTGCTGCCGCTCTATCGATGTGGAATTGTACTAAATCGTCGATAGGAGAACGTAAGATCTTGCCTACTTTCATTCCATATTGCTCAGCTTTTTCAGCCAAAACATTTCTGAAATTATAACCTACCGAACCGATACAGTTGAAAGTATAGCTTTGATAATTAGGGTATTTGCTAACAAGATTTCTGAAAAATGCTTCAAAAGCTTCATCAACGATATTACGTGTATATTCGATATTTACGTTGTTGTCATAAACAAATTTGCTAAAGCTAGCACAAAAACGATTTGGCATAGGTTTGGTATAAACCGCGTCCATAATTTCGTCTTTTGTCATTTTATACGTGTTATAGAATACTTCTTTAACATCTTTAGGCATCAAATTACGAACATAGTCTGCCAATAATTTTTTACCAATATAACTACCAGAACCTTCATCACCTAAAATGTAAGCACCTGAGTCGATGTTTAATGTGATTTCTTTGCCGTCATAGAGACAAGAGTTTGTTCCTGTTCCTAAGATTGCAGCAAACCCGGCTTGAGTTCCTAATAATGCTCTTGCTGCTGCAAGAAGATCGTGTCCTACTTCAACTTCAGCTGTAGTAAATACTTGTTTTAAGGCATCAACTACAATTTGTGCTTTTTCCTTGTTATGAACACCTGCACCATAATAGTTTACTTCTGAGATTTTTTCAAAAGGTAAATCTTGCGGTAGTCCTTTTTTTAGGGAGTTTACAATGTATTCACTATCAACAAAATAAGGGTTATATCCTTCTGTGTTGAAGTAGATTTTTTTATTCGAATCGTCTAACAAACACCAGTTTGTTTTTGTTGATCCCCCGTCAGCAATGATTATCATTATTGAGTAGTTTTAATTGTGTTTATCGTTATAAAATGAGTAATCAATTCATTAATCAATTCCCCGAAAATACATTTTTTAATTTTAAATATCATAATTTATCCACGTATTTTTCAAAAAATAAATTTTTGTACTTTGGTGACTATATAAAAAAACTGGCTTAACGATATTGTTAAGCCAGTTTTTGAGCTGTGTAATAAAATTGTTTAAATAGTGTACTATTTACAATTAGTGAGGGGTATTAATGGCCCCCTTCAGCCTCTATTTCGTCAATATTGATTCCTTGTTTTGTTAATATTCCCTTAACAAATATCGCAAAGAAAACAACATAACAAAATCCGATTAACGGTAGAATATACGAGTTATGGATGCCGATAATATCCGCTAATTTTCCTTGAATCGGAGGAAGAACTCCACCACCAAGAATCATCATGACAAGAAATGCCGAACCTTGAGCGGTATATTTACCTAAACCTACAATCGATAAACTGAAAATCGAGGACCACATAATTGAACATGCAAGACCGCCTGATAAGAAAGCGTAGATTGCAATAGTACCCGATGAGAATAGGCCAATTAACATCGCTATGATTCCAAATAATCCGAAAATAATCAATGTACGAGCAGGTTTTTCTTTACTTAGATAGAATGCTACAATTTGAAGAAGAATACATACTACGTAATAATAGAGATGTGACATTTCAAATCCTGCAAGCGTATTTACTCCGATGATAATGGAGAATGCAATCAGAGGAACGATAATTAATAATCCATTTTTAGCCGATTTACTCAAGTTAAAGGCTGTAATTGCACCGGCCCAACGACCAATCATCATACTCCCCCAATACATAGATACATAAGGTGTAATTTGCGATGATTGCAAATGACCAAATTCCTTCAATGTCAATAATTCCCCGAGGTTACTACCGATAGCAACTTCGATACCGACATAGATAAATAGGGCGAGCATACCCAAAGCCAATTGTGGATATTTCATCGCACCCCAGCCTTCTGGATTTTTTTGTGCACTCTTATTGGAGAACAATAAACCGCCGATCACAACGACCAATGCTCCGGCCAACCATAGCATACGTTGCATTTCGAGTGGTTTGGCAACTTCTTTAATGTGCAATTTGAGTTGGTCAATCTGAACCTGATCTGTTAAACTTGAAACCTGCTTATGTAACTGCTCTACCTGCAAGGCTAAATCGCTCTTATAGCTTAGAAAAACCGGTGTGAACATACCAAAAAGTAGTACGGTCATAATGATCAATGTACGTAAAGCTTTATTAGCCTTTTCCATTGGTTCATCACTAATGCCGGCAGGGACTTTTTTACTGAAATTAAATAATGCTGCAGCAAGTAGGAACAATAGACCAACACCTATGTAAAGATAAACCACCTTGTTTAGAGGAAGGTTGGCGATCTCGGAGTCAGAAATAGGCTCAAAAGTTCCGAATAAGGAAAATCCGATAACAAGAGGTCCTATTGTTGTACCAAATGAGTTGATACCACCACCTAGGTTAACACGGGAAGCACCTGTTTTTGGATCGCCCAATAAAACGGCAAATGGATTTGCTGCAGTCTGTTGTAATGAAAAACCAAGGGCTACAACGAATAGTCCCAACAACATACCAACATACAAGTTTACTTCGACAGCAACAATCATGGCTGCTGCACCCAAGGCCGAGAAAAGTAAACCGTAAACGATACTCTTTTTATATCCCCATTTTCCAACCAGGTCCTTTCCTCCGATTGAACTGAAGATAAATAGTAACAATGCACCAATATAATAGGCTGTATAAAAAGCAAAGTCTATTAACTGGGATTGAAACTGGTCTAAATGAAAGTAATTTTTGCAGAACGGTATAAAAACACTGTTCCCTGCCGCAATGAACCCCCAAAAGAAAAACACAATAATCAATGTGTAGAGTGCGGGGTAATTGGTTTTAGTTTGTTGCTGTTCCATATAAGGGATCTAAAAACTTAAATTTTGAAAGGTACGAACTTATGAAAAAAAATATAAAATTCAATCTAAAAATGTTGTTAAATCGTTTTACTAGCTACAATAGTAAATATTTTTTTTTGAAATATTTTGAAATAACAAAATTTGTTTTTTTTCTTTGTCTAGGTTCTCAATATTTAATCCACTTCGGGTTTAAAAGAAATCATTAAGTTCTTCATCACATTTAATCATGGAAACTTGTTTAAGTGTGTAATCAGAATTCAGAAAAAAGCTCAAAAAAAAATCCAAAAATCATACACAACACATTAATGGATATTAACGAATTAAACGCTAAACTCGTATCGGAATTGCGCGAGATTGCTAAGTTGATCGGTATCGCAGATGCTGATAAATTGCGTAAACAAGAATTAATCGAAAGAATTAGCAATACTGGTGGGGAAGAGGAAGCAGCTCCAGCGCCAGCTGAAAAAGCAGCTAAAGTAGAGGAAGATAACCAGGAACATGCTGAACGTACACGTAAACGTGTGCGGACCGTAAAGACTGCGGAACCTGTCACGGTAAGAAAACGTGAAGTTTCTGAGCAAGACGAAACCCCGGTTGCAACCGAAGACGCACCATCAGCAGATAAAGGTCCCCAACCTGAAAAAGCAACACAAACTCCTAAAGCAGAAAACACTTCTTCAAGTACAGATTTCGATAATGTGATCGTTAATGAGGGTGTATTGGAGATTATGCCTGATGGTTACGGCTTCTTACGTTCATCAGATTACAACTATTTGACTTCTCCTGATGATATTTATGTATCACAATCTCAGATCAAATTATTTGGTTTGAAAACTGGTGATACGGTACGTGGTAGTATTCGTCCTCCTAAAGAGGGTGAAAAATACTTTCCTTTGGTAAGGGTTGAAGCTATCAATGGGCAAAATCCTGCTGAGGTACGGGATCGTGTGCCATTTGATTATTTGACACCATTATTCCCTGATGAGCGTTTAAATTTGGATATGGGTGTTGGAAACTATTCGACACGTATCATGGATTTATTCACGCCAATAGGTAAAGGTCAACGTGGGTTAATCGTTGCTCAACCGAAAACGGGTAAAACAAACTTGTTGAAAGAGGTTGCAAATGCTATTGCAAAGAATCACCCAGAAGTTTATTTGATTATCTTATTAATTGATGAGCGTCCTGAGGAGGTTACTGATATGGCGAGAAGTGTGCGCGCTGAAGTTGTTTCTTCAACATTTGATGAGCCGGCTGACCGCCACGTGAAAATCGCTAATATCGTGCTTGAGAAAGCGAAACGTATGGTAGAGTGTGGACATGATGTCGTTATTTTGTTAGACTCAATCACAAGATTGGCTCGTGCATATAACACAGTTGCGCCTGCGTCAGGTAAAATTTTGTCAGGTGGTGTGGACGCTAACGCTTTACATAAGCCAAAACGTTTCTTTGGTGCTGCCCGGAATATCGAAAACGGTGGTTCATTGACAATTTTAGCAACAGCATTAACAGATACAGGTTCTAAAATGGATGAAGTTATCTTTGAAGAATTCAAAGGTACAGGTAATATGGAATTACAGTTGGATCGTAAGTTGGCGAACAAACGTATCTTCCCTGCGATCGATATCACAGCTTCCAGTACACGTCGCGATGATCTATTGACTGACAAAGAAACATTACAACGTATTTGGGTACTTCGTAATCACTTATCTGATATGAATTCTACAGAGGCCATGGAATTTTTACAAGGTCAATTGCGTGGAACTAAATCAAATGAAGAATTTTTGATCAGTATGAATGGGTAATCCCATCAAATTTTGATATTTTAGCCATCATTTTTAATCGAATGATGGCTTTTTTTATAAAATAGATCCTGTAAATGAAAAAACATATCCCAAATCTACTGACTTGCCTAAATTTATTTAGTGGCTGTATCGCTGTATTGATGGCATTGCAAGGCAATATTCAAGTGGTTACTATTTGTGTTTTTGCGTCAGGGATATTCGATTTTTTTGACGGAATGGTGGCGCGGCTTCTTCATGTTAAATCACCAATCGGAAAAGAGCTTGATTCGTTGGCCGATATGGTCAGTTTCGGGTTTTTACCTGGGACAATCATGTTTACCCTATTGACAAAGGTATTTCCTGATGGCTCTCTGTTGCCTTATCTAGGGTTTATCATTACTGTTTTCTCGGCCTTACGTTTAGCAAAGTTCAACCTGGATGAGCGTCAAACTTCTGATTTCATTGGCTTGAATACGCCAATGAATACATTTTATGTACTTTCACTGCCTTATATTGCAGACAAGTACCCGCAATTGGTTTTAAATCCGATTGTATTAATCGTTAGTATTCTTCTAACCAGTTATCTATTGGTGAGTGAAATTAGGTTGTTTTCGATGAAATTTAGTTCGATGGACTGGAAAACGAATAAGTTTCGCTTTATATTTTTGATCATGACGTTGATCTTGTTTGTTGTTGGTCAATTTATGGCTTTACCGATTATTTTAGTTTTATATTTCCTATTATCGGCATTGCATTTCAATAAAGAAAACGATCTGGTTTAGATCGTTTTTTCATATTGTTCCAATTCAAACAGGAGCTCTTTCATTTCGATATCTATAATATCGAAGGTGGCCTGAAGGCCCTCGAGAGACTCTTCATATTTTGCATTGGTCTCTAATTCCTCAAATTTTTCTTTTAAGTGAAAGGCACCGATATAGTCCATTGTCGGTTTGATATGATGGGCTGTATCACCAATCTTTTGAAGATCACCTTCAGCTACCGCTTGTCGGAGCTTGTCGAGATCCACAGGTGTTTGGATAAGATACATGGATACAAATTGTTTGATTAATTCGTGGTTGTCAAACATGTTTTGGCGGATCAGTTCAATGTCGATATGGTTCATCGTCGCTAATTTTCTTTACGGGTAAGTCGTCTTTGCATTTATCCATTAAATATACGTTATTTTTTTTTGTAAACGGGATGGATATAGCCCGGAGCTATTTCTACCAATGGTTCGAGTGTGAACCTCCGTTCGGCGATATAAGGGTGTGGAATCTGCAGTGCGGGCAAGTCGATGATTTCCTGATTAAAGTAGAGTATATCGATGTCAATTACTCTTTCACCCCATTTTTTTATACGGATACGTCCTAATTCCTGTTCGATATGTTGTGTTAGATTTAAACATGCCAAAGGCTGTAACTCGGACGCTACTAAAACGACCTGATTCAAAAAGGCTGGTTGGTCCTCGACTCCCCAGGCCGCTGTTTCATAAATCGAAGAAACTTCAATAATTTCTCCAACGCGTGTTTCAAGTTGTTTTCTCGCTAGATCAAGCTGTTGAAAACGGTCTCCGAGGTTAGTGCCCAAAAGTATATAAATCTTATTCATAATGCTAAATTAAGCTTTTGGGGAACTTAGTTGTTTGAATTTCGGCTATTTCTTTGGATTTAGGGTATTGATGATCTTTGGATAGGTAGATTTCTTTCAGGCTAGGCTCCTTAATTTCGCGAATAAAATGTGGTGTAGATGAAATAAAAGACTGGGTGAATAAAAAATATTGCCTTACCTTTAGTGAAAAATAGGTCTTTCTCTTGGAAGATATCTTATGGATCGGATTTAATTACAAAATATGAAATCATTTTTTAAGTACGTACTGGCAACAATTACGGGGATTGTGATCTCTTTTGTTGTGTTGTTTATTGTTTTGATGGGGATAATTGGGGCGATTATCAGCTCGGCGTCCTCTGATCAGGAGATTGTTGTTAAAAGCAACTCGGTTTTATACCTATCTTTTGATTATGATATTACAGAGCGAAGTGAAGCGAATCCTTTGGGTAGTCTCAATCTTCCAGGTTATTCTACTAAAAATATTGGGTTGGACGATATTTTGGCGAGGATCAAGTATGCAGCTACGGATGGGAATATTAAAGGGGTCTATTTAGATGCTAGTCATATCGGAGTTGGTTTTGCGAGCTTAAAGGAAGTCAGGGACGAACTTTTGGCCTTTAAGAAAACCGGGAAATTTGTTGTTGCTTATAATGCCGGGTATGACCAAAAGGCCTATTATGTAGCGAGCACCGCCGATAAAGTATATGTTAATCCACAAGGCACGATTGATTTCAGAGGCTTGGCAAGTTCTACTATGTTCTATAAAGACCTCTTGGATAAGGTTGGAGTAGAGATGCAGATTGTGAAGGTGGGTACATTTAAAAGTGCCGTTGAACCTTACTTTTTGAATAAAATGAGTGATCCCAATCGTTTGCAGGTAACATCATATTTGGGAAGTATATATAATACTTTTATTAATGAAATAGCAGCGAGCAGAAATATTGCTGCCGATTCATTACGGGCTATAGCAAATGACTATCGCGTTCGGGATGCGGACGATGCGGTAAAATATAAGCTTGCGGATGCCAAGCTGTATAAAGACGAACTTTTGTCAGACTTGAGAAAACGTTTGAAAATTTCGGAAAAAGATGAAATATCGTTTGTCTCCTTATTGGATTATAATAAAAAGATAAAAGACGATGCGAGTGGATCTGAAGTTGCGGTTCTTTATGCTGCCGGAGAAATTGTTGACGGTGAAGGAACGGGACCTGGAATAATCGGCGGTGATAAATTCTCCCGCGAACTACGAAAATTAAGAGAAGACGATGCGGTTAAAGCTGTTGTTTTGCGCGTCAATTCACCCGGTGGATCTGCTTTGGCTTCAGATATTATTTGGCGGGAGGTTATCTTGACCAAGAAAGTGAAGCCTGTCATTGTTTCCATGGGAGATTTAGCTGCATCGGGGGGGGTATTATATCTCAGCGGCAGCGGATTCGATATTTGCCGAACCTACTACGATTACAGGATCTATTGGCGTATTTGGCGTGATTCCTAATTTCCAAAATCTGATGAACAATAAGATTGGAGTACATTACGATGGTGTAAAAACGGGTAAGTTTGCCGATTTGATGACTTCTTTTGATCGCCCGTTGACAGCGGAAGAAAGGGATATCATCCAGCGGGAAGTTGATAAAGTATATGGTACATTTACGAAAGTTGTTGCAGACGGCCGTAAATTATCCATTGCTGATGTTGATAGTATTGGGCAGGGAAGAGTTTGGACCGGTGCGCAAGGACTGAATAATAAATTGGTTGACCGTCTCGGAAACTTGGATGCCGCTATTCAGGCTGCCGCTAAAAAGGCCAACTTAAGCAAATACAAAGTGTCCCAGTATCCGGAGAAAGAAGATCCTTTTACCTCAATATTGAATAATTCAAAAGAAAAAGTACAAGTTTGGGTTGCAAAAGAGCAAATGGGCGAATACTATCGTTATTTTGATGTCATGAAAAAAGCTACTGCACAGACGGGTGTGCAGGCGAGATTGCCTTATAGCGTTGAGATTCACTAGCAATTGATTCGCAAAGCGAGTCCAATCGTCGGATGGTTGTAGATTATTATGATTTATGACGATGTAGGTAATTCTTACGTTGTGTGACGAGTAGTTCGATCCAAGGTAAGAATTGCCATTAATAAATAATTATTTCTAATGAAAGCAAATGCTTTTTTTTATATTTAGCTGTTCGTTTGACAAAACGACCTAATCCCAAATCAATAAAGTTACATAATGAAAACAGTAGACGATTTAAATTTTGCAGGTAAAAAAGCCTTGGTACGTGTGGATTTCAACGTGCCTTTGGATGAAAATTTCAATATTACGGATGATAATCGTATCCAGGGAGCGGCTCCAACAATAAAGAAGATTTTGAATGATGGTGGAAGCGTGATATTGATGTCCCACTTAGGAAGGCCAAAAGATGGTCCTACTGATAAGTATTCATTAAAACATATTGTTGCTCATCTTTCACAGGTTTTAGGTACTGATGTTCAGTTTGCCAATGACTGTATCGGCACAGAGGCTGTAGAAAAGGCTGCAGCTTTACAAGCTGGTCAGGTTTTATTGCTAGAAAACCTTCGCTTCTATAAAGAAGAAGAAAAGGGAGATGTTGAGTTTGCAGAGAAGTTGTCAAAATTAGGTGATATCTATGTAAACGATGCTTTCGGCACAGCGCACAGAGCTCATGCTTCGACAGCAATTGTTGCACAATTTTTCCCGGGAGCTAAATATAGCGGTTACTTGATGGCAGCAGAAGTTGGAAATGCGGAGAAAGTATTGAATAATCCGGTTAGACCTTTTACAGCAATCATGGGTGGTGCAAAAGTTTCTGATAAAATTCAGTTAATTGAGGCCTTATTGGATAAAGTTGATAATCTTTTGATCGGTGGAGGCATGGCTTATACGTTTATCAAAGCTAGAGGCGGTGAAATTGGTCAATCATTGGTTGAAATCGATAAACTTGATTTAGCGAATGAGTTGGTAAAAAAAGCGAAGGAAAAAGGTGTAAACCTGGTTATTCCTACGGATGCTCAGATTGCAGATGCATTTTCAAACGATGCCAATGTGTATGATGGACCAAATGATCAAATTCCTGCAGATTTGCAAGGTCTTGATATCGGACAGGAGTCTGCAGCAAATTTCGCAGCGATCATCAAAAATTCTAAGACAGTTCTTTGGAATGGTCCGATGGGTGTTTTTGAATTTGATACCTTTGCGAAGGGTACCAAAGCTGTTGCTGATGCTGTTGTGGAAGCAACGAAGAATGGTGCATTCTCTTTAATAGGGGGTGGTGATTCAGCTGCTGCGGTAAGTAAATTTGGTATGTCTGAGGATGTAAGTTACGTCAGTACCGGTGGTGGTGCGCTTTTGGAATACATGGAAGGAAAAATTCTTCCAGGTGTGAAGGCACTTGAAGATTAATATAAATCAAATTTTAGGTAAAGGGATGACGGAACGTTGTCCCTTTTTTGTTTAAAAAATGCTGTATCGCGCGGTGAACTATTGATGTAATGTCAGATTAAATCAATTATCTGTTAAATGTTTGTGTAGTACTGGTGAGTTTTTATTGTATTTGCTAAATTTATCATGACGTGGTTATATATGCAGATATTGATGGATGCTAATAAAAGTAAAGAAAAAGGTAATTCTGGTTTTTTTTCGGTATTGACGTATAATGTCGCGGGTTTGCCCGGGATTATTTCTTCTGCGATTACAGGTAGAAGTAGAAGTATTGCTGAAATTGGAAAGAAGATCAATCCTTTTGATATTGTTAATGTACAGGAGGATTTCAATTATAATAGAAGTTTATATTGGGGTGGGAATTCACATCCCTATCGCACGAAAACCAAGGGACGTGTTCCCTTTGGTGATGGTCTCAATACCTTGTCTCATTTTCCAATGACCGATGTTGTTCGCGTGCCCTGGAAGAAACGTACGGGAGCAGATTTTCTAACACCGAAGGGCTTTACCTTAGTTCAGATAGAAATCGTTCCTGAAGTCTGGTTGGATGTTTATAACGTTCATGCGAATGCGCAGAATAGCAGGAAAGCTTCAAGCGCACGTCGGGATAATCTCAATCAGTTACGTGATTATATCGGAGAACATTCGAGCGATAAGCCGCTTATTGTCATGGGTGATTTTAATGCACATTATAGTTTTTGTGATGATAACCTGCATGATTTTATGGATTCCACAGCTTTGGTTGACAGCTGGGTTGAGCTCGAAAATGGAGGTTTAGTGCCAGAGGTGCGACATGAGTTTAAGCCTCCACATATGTTGTCTATCGGTAATCAAAGCGAATCTATCGATAAGATTCTTTACCGGAGCAGCAGTCACCTAAGTCTTGCTGCCCGGGATTATAATATAGAAAATAACCTATTCACCAATATGAAAGGGCTGCCTCTGTCGGATCATTATGCCTTGGCACTGAATTTTAACTGGGCTATTCATCCCTAATAAGTGTAGTTTAAACTGAATGTTGGAACAACACGTTGCGTTGCCGTGTTGTCATTGATATAGGTGGCCTTAACGACGAATTCGAAATCTGGAAGTGGGTATCTGAATGCATTGAAATCAAGCGATAGATAGGCTCCAAAACTTTTTGGTGAAATCTCCCTGTGTTTGTGTATGTTTTGATAATCGGCAAATATTCCACCTTTTACGCGTTTAATATAAGCTAAGGATCCTAAACCAAGGTCGGGATAAGCTATGGGGAAACGATAGTTGACCAATAACGTATTTTTTATTTTTTCATATTTGTAGTAGCTAAATCCACTCACTAAAGGGATATCGTTGATATATTGATAAATTCCTGATCCTGTTTGGGCGCTCAGTCTGATTTGAAAGCCGTGATTGCTCATGAATCCAGGTAGATAAAATACTGTTCGTGCTGATAAAATTTCACCTTTTGCATTGTTTTCGAAGGGGGTATGCCGATAGGTGACGCTAAAATTTTGCCCCCATCTTGGGTAGAGATCCATACTGGCCATACGCGCATTGCGATTGAGGTAAAGCTGGTATGTTAATGGAAATGCAGTCTCGTAATTAAAGTTTTTGACATCTGTTCGGCTAAGATCATAGCGCCTTAGATAAGCTGTTGCGAGGTTGAATCCAGTGGAATAGACGTAGTCTCTTCTGTAAAAGGAGAGTGGGATGGAGATCTGTGAGGATATATAATGCTCGCGCCAGTCGAAACGGATGCTACTGTCCGGTTTATTGGGGATGCTTGCTGCTGCGATTTGCCCTCTGTTTTCATAACGTATTGAGAATTTTGGGAAGTACTTGTTGTAGGTCAGTTCTGCCGAGTATACTCCTTTTCGAATGTCGGTGTCATATTCATATCCCAGTGCAATTTGTGTGGTGTTTAAGATATTGTTTGATAACCAGAAGACGCCGGGTTTAAAATTGTCGAAGCTTTCAAAATTGCTGCTACTTAGCGAAAGACTATGAAAATTGAAGGTTCTACCTAGTCCACGATAGGGAACAATTTGGTAGTGTTGACTAGTATCAACTGAGACTGAAGCGATATTTTTTACGCTGTCTTTCATTAGTGCTGTGCTATAGTAATGCGAAAAATAATCTGTTTCGGGACGGATATCAAATGTTGTGTCTATGGATGTTTGGGCGATTTTGTAGCCATTGTATTGGTAATCGTTGAAGAATAATTGCCTTGTGTCCTTGTCGTAAAAAGGGTTGAACGCGCCAAACTGTGCCTTTGTCAGCAGCTGTTTTTTACCAGATAAGAGATCAATAGTGTAGATATTATCGATACCATTGAAGTTAGCTTTTGTGATAATCTTCATACCTGAAAGGTATTGCGGTCTTTCATATTGTTGGTTACCCCATGGTGTCAGGTTGGTGATTTTGTTATTATTCAGGTCAATTTCACATAATGCGGTTCCATATTGGGATAATCGTATACCTATTATTTTATCTCCTTGGGGGTTGAAAGCTGGGTGTTGGAGCTGTTCGGCATTACCTATTTTAATCCGTTTGATGATACTGTTGTTTTTAAGGTTTATAAGCGTCAGATAGCTGTCGTTGGATAAATCTACCTCAACACAGGCGATGGTTTCGTCTAGTGGGCTAAAAATAGGTGAATAATATCTCGTCTGTTTGCTGAGCTGGTTAATTTTCCCTGTTTTGAGATTCATGATATTGATGACGCTGTATGTTCTCTTGTTGAAACGCGGATCTTTATGCAGCTCATCCCATAAGATGTAATTGCTGTTTACGTCAAAATGTGGCGTCAACTGTATGCCGGTTTTGACGAGCCTATTTTCTGTGTTTGTTTCCGTATCATAGGTGTAAATTGCATTGGTCTTTTGTGGATTCTGTTTAATAAAATAGATCAGACCGTTCTTGTGTTTCGGCAATAAATTACTGTTGTAATAATTGTTGTTTTTTTTGTTTATTTCTGTGTACTTCTGGTATTGATAATCGCTTGTTTTTTTATTCCATATGGCATCTAAATTTGCTATTGTTTTCTTGTATAAATAGGCACTATTTCCACCTATTTTTTTCTTTAAAACGCGATTGATATTATAGGGGTATAGCGGTTTTTTGTTAAGCTCTGAAAAGAGGTCGGCTTCATAATTCGAGGGTAATTCTGATTTTAAAGTGGAGGTCATCAGATAGCCGATTGTATAGTAACTCGGGACAATATCTTTATAGGATCCCAGTAAATATTTATTAAAACTATAGTTGTGATTCGATTGAAAGTTTGCTTTGATTGGCATTTCAAAAGCGGGTAATCTTCCTCTTCCTCCCTCCGAATATATCGTTTCTGTTAGCGTTGCATCCCCTTCGAAATACCAAGAAGGGACGGTCAGTCCATAGTAGGCTAGGGCTAATTGTTCAAAAAATGGAGCGCGTAGTTTGCCTGTCAATTTGTCAAATTGACTTACGTGTCTTGACTCATGCAGGATCAAATTGGGTAGCCAGGTCTGATTGTCTGGCTCTGCTCCGGCGGTGCTGTACAGTTCAGATTTACGTGGAGACAACTGTACAAAACCATTCGTTTGTAGATTCGTGTTATGGATAATGAATGGAATTTTCCGTGGTGTTATTTTGTAGTTTCTAGAAGTTGTACGCAGCGATCGGTTAACCTGGTCAGCTAGGGTAGGGGCCTTGCTCTTCATTTCTTCGGGGAAAATAAGTTGAAAATTCTTCGTTTCAATCTTATACCATTTTTGGCTTAAAGGGGCTTGGCTGTCTTCAAAAAATTGAGCCGAACTTTTTTGTGAATATATTATTAATGACAATAATGATAATGTATTGATAATTATGTTTTTATGTCTCATTAATTTCTGTATATCGTGTGTTTGCTATTTTTTTTAGTTTTATTATTCCTGTTTATATGAATTTTAGGTTCTGTTTTAAATTGTTTTTTCTTTGAATATTAGGTCTTTATGTTTTTTATGTTTTGCTTTTTTTATCCTGTTTTTTCTTTAAAATAACCTGATAATAATGGGTTGTTCTGAAAAAATGCGCTATATTGAACAGGTTAAAGCATACGGCGAATATACTTAAATAATTGGCGATTCTAAGACTGTGTTTGGAAAATTTGTTTGCTTTTTTTGTATAAAAATCTGACGACCGTGGGTTGTTGCTTTTGGGGGCGCTGTTGGTGAGTTGGGTGTCGTCTGATTTATTTTATTCGATAAAAAAATGGATCGGTGATTAGACGATAAATTTCGTCGTCTTTCTTTTGTCTAGACCTGTTGAAGTTATTGGCGAGAACGGTTTTCTCTTTAATTTTTGTTGATGACAAACTGTCTTGTTTTTGATTTGAGCATTGAACGTTGTGCGGGGGTATTTATCCCAATTACAGCGACAGGCAGCAGGTTTTTATTATTTATTTTTTTATGCAGAATTTACTTTAAAAAAGCGATTTTTGTAACATATAAATTTTGTGTAGATGTAGGATTTTTAAATTGATAGGAGATATGGAAGAACTGGAAATGCAGGTGAATCAAATAGAGCAATTGATAGCAAGTGGAGATCTTGTTGGGCTGGAAGAATTTTTGAATGAATTAAATATTTCAGAAGTAGAGGAGCTGATTGATGAGTTGCCCGAACATGGCTCACTATTTATTGAATCATTAAATTTGAATCGCGCAGTTAACGTTTTTCGTATTCTGGATTTTCCTACTCAAAACAGGATTTTTAAGAAGCTTTCTAAAGCGAAAATTAGCGCACTAATTAACGAGTTACCCCCCGACGATCGGACTTCTTTTTTTTCAGAAATGAAGGACGATATTAAGCATTTAATTTTACTATTACCACCCAAAGATCGTGTTGAAGCATTGGCGTTGTTGGGCTATCCAGAAGATAGCGTTGGGCGTCTAATGACCCCCGATTATATTACCGTAAAAGAGCACTGGAGTATTGAACGAATATTGGGACATATTAGACGTTATGGCAGAGATTCGGAGACGATAGATGTACTCTATGTGATTGATGGAAATGGGAAGCTGGTAGATGATATTCGGATTAAAGATGTGCTGATGGCGGAGCCAGATAGAGTCGTTGGCGAACTGATCGATCATCGTCTGATTTCGCTTAATGCTTACGATCCCCAGGAGGAAGCTATCAACATCTTCCGGATGAATAACCGAGTGGCCTTGCCTGTTGTCGACGAACAGGGGGTTATGTTGGGGATAGTGACTGTCGATGATATTCTTTGGGTAGCAAACGAGGAGTACACGGAAGATATGCAGCGTATCGGGGGAACGGAGGCTTTGGACGAGCCTTACCTGGATGTGTCTATTAAGAACTTGGTCAAGAAAAGAGCTGGTTGGCTTATTGTGCTTTTTTTGGGGCAACTTTTGACCGCTACAGTTATTGAGCACTTCGAGGAGCAAATGGCAAGTGCGATTATGTTGTTTGCGCTGATGCCTGTTATTATTTCCAGTGGTGGGAATAGCGGTTCGCAAGCGTCAACATTAATTATTCAGGCGATGGCCTTGGGGGAAGTTACCTTGGGGGACTGGTGGCGTGTGATGCGAAGAGAGATTCTGTCGGGTTTACTGCTGGGACTTATTTTGGGAGCGCTGGGTTTTATAAGGATTATGGCATGGCAGTCTTTTGCGCATAGCTATGGTGAGTATTGGGTGTTGGTTGCATTGGTTATTTCTTTGTCCTTGGTGGGTGTTGTCCTCTGGGGGTCGTTGACGGGGTCTATGTTGCCTTTTGTTATGAAACGGCTTGGGGCCGACCCTGCGAGTTCTTCAGCGCCTTTTGTGTCGACATTAGTCGATGTAACAGGTTTGCTGATTTATTTTAGTGTAGCGACGCTTATTTTGAAAGGCGTGCTACTATAATCGTACTGAATTTACAATATTGCCATTGATCAGCTAATAACTATTGAAGGTAAAAGAAGGATAATGTTGGTTTAAGTGCTGAAAAGGGGATTTTGTGGAGCAGTATGAAAAATAAAAATAAATTATTCTAATTGGAATTTAGGAAGTTGTAAAAAATGTGCTCAAAAAATTTGTAGTATTCTAATAATCTTCCGATACTTGCATCACGGAAACGCGATAGGGTCTCCGGAAAAATTGAAAAACACTCCTGAATAGCTCAGCAGGTTAGAGCATCTGACTGTTAATCAGAGGGTCGCTGGTTCGAGCCCAGCTTCAGGAGCAATATTGAAACCGGCTTTACGCCGGTTTTTTTGTTTACCATGCTTATTAAAAAACTATGAGTTTAGTAATTATTGGTACGGTGGCTTTCGATACAATAGAAACACCGTTCGGTAAAACTGACAAAATTCTGGGTGGTGCCGGTACATTTGCTAGTCTGGCGGCATCATATCTATGTGATCAAATCAAATTGGTCAGTGTTGTTGGGGAGGATTTTGGAAATGACAATCTCGATCTTATCAGGAACCGTGGTATAGATGTTACGGGTGTCCAGGTGATTACTGGTGGGCAAACTTTTTCTTGGTCAGGCAGGTATCATAACGATATGAATAGCCGTGATACCCTGGCGACAGACTTAAATGTATTGGCTGATTTTGATCCAATTATTCCTGAAAGTTATCAGGATTGTGAGTATCTTCTCTTGGGTAATCTTACACCTCAAATACAATTAACAACGTTGGAGCGCTTGGTACACAAACCTAAGCTTGTGGTTCTGGATACGATGAACTACTGGATGAATGTTGCCATGGATGACCTAAGAAAGGTTCTTCTAAAGGTTGATGTGTTAGCCATCAATGATTCAGAGGCGAGACAGCTATCGGGAGAGTATTCTCTGGTTAAAGCTGCAAAAGTCATTTTAGCAATGGGACCTAAATATTTAATTATCAAAAAAGGTGAACACGGTGCGCTTCTTTTTGGAGAGAATCAGATTTTTTCTGCGCCAGCTCTACCATTAGCAGATGTGTTTGATCCAACGGGCGCGGGGGATTCCTTTGCGGGAGGTTTCATTGGCTATCTTGCCAAAGTAAAAAGTATAAACTTTACAAATATGAAGAATGCGTTGATTTTTGGTTCTGCGCTAGCTTCATTCTGTGTAGAGAAATTTGGAACAGATCGTTTGGTTGATCTTACCGAAGAGGACATACAAAAGCGTTTGAATGCTTTTGTTGCCCTATCTCAGTTTAATTTATAATCATTGATCTTTCAGTTTTCCGACGATCTGAAATTTTGAAAATACAGATGCTGAATGAGGGGCTTCTTGGAGCTCCTCAGTTAGATCTTGTCCGGCCCAATGCTCGTAATGCATCCCGTCTTTCCACAGTCTACTTTCTCCGACATCATAGATAAATCCGCGATAGGCAACCCAGATCTGTGGTTTGTCCTGACCATTACGTAAAGCCAGTTGGCTTTTGCTGTATTCCGATAATTCTTCTGCCATTCGTAATTGTAAAAAGGCGAAGATAGAAAAACTAGGCTACTTTATATGCCGATAGTGATCTTTTCATTAATTTTCTAGCGACATGTATTCTTGTTTTTACCGTTCCGATAGGGATATTTAAATGTTCAGATATCTCGTGGTATTTAAACCCTTCAAAGTACAGTGAAAATGGGATGTAGTATTCTTCGGAAAGACTAGATAAAGCTTCATGGATGTCTTCCATGACAAATTTGCTTTCGCCCTGATTTGAGGAGGCGGATAATAGGAGGTTAGAGTTAGAAATATCCTCGTCTTTCGTAATGAAAGAATTGGTTTTCACAATACGTCTATAGTTATTAATAAACGTATTTTTCATGATGGTGTAAAGCCATCCTTTCAAATTGGTTCCTTCTTTGAAATTTTTAAAATAGGTCACAGCTTTCAGGATAGTGTCCTGAACGAGATCGTTGGCATCTTCGTAATCACTGGTAAAATTTCTGGCGTAGAGTTTTAATGAGTCCGATTGCTCAATAACCATGGTGTCAAATTCATTCTTTGTCATAGCTTAATGAATTATAACTGTTCTTTTTACAAAACAGTACGTTTATAAAATGCGGTTCATTAAGTATGAGGCAAATAATGCGCCAAAAATAGCAAAATTAGATTTGTTAATATAATTTTAAGATTATTTTAAGCAGAGCAAACGTTTGCGCAGGCTAACTTTAAGTAAATAAAATTAGCTCAAAGTGATGTTTTACTAAAGTGAAGCCTGTTTTTCTTTCACTTTCAGATTTAAAAAAAAATATTTTTACTTTTTTTAAATCTTTACAGTAAATTAACCTCACGCTCCAGCTTAATGCCAAATTTGTTGGCTACATCACTTATGATTTGTTCCGATAGATTATAAATTTCCTGTCCTGTAGCGTTTTGTCTATTTATTAGTACAAGTGCCTGATTTTTCCATACACCTGCTTGTCCATATTCTTTTCCTTTCCAACCGCATTGTTCTATTAACCATCCAGCAGCCAATTTTGTTTCATTATTAGGCATTGGATAATGCGGTATTGTGGGGTATTCTTTCTGAAGAGGCTCAAAAGTCGATGCTGTAACTACGGGGTTCTTAAAGAAACTTCCGGCATTTCCCACTGTACTTGGGTCAGGGAGCTTTTCTACACGGATTTTGGAGACAATGCTTGCGATATCGGCAATACTTGGGTTCGTTATATTTTCTTTAGCGAGTTCGGCTTCTATTGCACCATAAGTTGTATTGATATGAGCTGTTCGGCTAAGCTTATAGGTTACCTGGGTAATGATAAACCGTCCTTTATGAGCTGTTTTAAAGATGCTGTCACGGTAGGAGAAATTGCAATCTTCTTTTTTGAATGTGGCAAAGTTGCCGGTATGCGTATCGAAAGCCTGACATTCGTGAAAGACATACATTAACTCCGTACCATAGGCACCGATGTTTTGCACGGGTGAAGCCCCGACAGTGCCGGGAATCAGGGCCATGTTTTCAATGCCAGCGTAATTATGTTCGATACAGTACCAAACGAAGTCATTCCAGATCTCTCCAGCTTGCGCTGTGACATAGACATCGTCGCCATCTAGATTTGCTTGTATACCCTTGCTGTTCATTCGAATAATATATCCTTCGAATGCTTTGGTGAAAAGGACATTGCTACCAGCTCCAAGAACAAAAAAGTTCTCTTTAAAAATATCATTTTTAAAAATTTCGGTCAATGTTTCATTGTCATTCACTTCGATTAGAAAATTTGTCTTTTCTTCGATTCCAAACGTATTGAAAGCTTTTAAAGATATATTCGATTGAATGTTTAATTTCATATTGACTTTAGTTTTCAGAAATTCAAAAAAATCAGCTATCTTTAGCATGATAATCGGTAAAGATAGTATAAACCGTTTATTTAACGATAAAAAATATAAGTTTAATGGGTAATGCAGATGTAAAAAGAATCAAAATTCTAGAAGCTGCGACGAGGCGCTTTGCACATTTTGGAATGGCTAAGACAACGATGTCGGAAATAGCCAAAGATCTCAATTTCTCAAAAGCATTGCTGTATTATTATTTTCCGGATAAGAATAGCTTATATTCTGCCGTTTTCGAATACGTTATTGATAAAATGATCGAGGATATCGAGGATGTCATTGCGCAGGGAGGCGACTTTGAGGAGATCATGATGTATTCTATTGATATGCGGGTCAAGATTATCAATCAATATTATAATTTATTTGAATACACCATGAAGATGGTGAAAGAGCTTCCGGATGAGTTGGAGCAGGTGTTCAAAGAATCTTATCTACGTGAAGTAGAAATTATTGAGAAGATTCTCAATATTGGTATCGATGCTGGGGAGATACAGGTTGAAGATATCAATGAAACTGCGCGGATTCTTCTGTATTCACTATTCGGTATGCGTATGGGCATATTAAAGGATATGAAAAACATGTTGTTCCCAACAAAAGAAGAATTCGATCATATTCTCAGTTTACAGAAGAAAATGATGAAAATCTTCTTAAATGGTTTACGTTTTCAAGTCGTTAAATAAGTGTTGAGCGAACATGTTCGATAATCTGTTTGGCATGAATTCGTGAATTTTCAATAAACCAAAGGTGGGTATTTAAGCCACCACAAACGACGCCTGCCAAATAAATCCCGGCTATATTTGTTTCCATTGTTTCTTCATTATGGCTAGGAATGCAAGGTGCCTCTTGGGGAATATCAATTCCGATCTTTTTCAAAAAATCAAAATTCGGGCGATAGCCGGTTAAAGCCAGTACAAAATCATTATCGAGTTCGACGATACCGTTTGGTGTTTGGATATGTGCAGTAGTTGGAGTAACTTCTGTTAAGTGGCTATTATAATACACATCGATTTCACCAGCAGCAATTCGATTTTCAATATCAGGTTTAACCCAATATTTTACCCGACGGCTGATTTCGCTACCACGGATCACCAAAGAAACTTGCGCTCCTTTTCGGTAGGTTTCAAGCGCTGCATCAATGGATGAATTACTGGCGCCGACAACGATCACCTTCTGGCTGCTATAATAATGTGGATCATCGTAGTAATGCCTAACTTTGGGAAGTTCTTCGCCCGGGATATTGAGCAACATCGGTATGTCATAAAAACCTGTGGCGATGATGACTTTTTTGGTCAGGTACATGCTTTTGTTGCTACTGACCAGGAACTCCGTATCCTCTTTCTTAATTTCCAGTACTTCTTCAAAAAGATGGGTATTCAGTGCGAACTTTTGCTGTATACGTCGGTAATATTCCAAAGCCTCCATGCGTTTTGGCTTGGGGTTGGTTGTGACAAAGGGAATATCACCTATTTCTAATCTTTCGGAAGAAGAGAAGAAGGTCATATTTTGGGGGTAATTATACAGTGAGTTGACTAAACAGCCTTTTTCAAGAATAAGATAGCTTAAATTTGCTTCTTTGGCTTCTAAGGCGCAAGCTAAGCCAATTGGCCCGCCGCCAACTATAATCAGGTCGTACCGTGTTATCGTATCGCTCATGGTATAAATGTCGAGAATTTTAAAGAATAAATCAGCTTAAAGCTTTAGACAGTTCAATTTCTGACATTGCTGTGCTTTTAGCATGAAGGTCCTGAACTATTTTATGCAGGTCCTGCGCAATTTTATTGAGAAAGTCCAGCTGTTCGGTCAATAGCTGCCCATCAACCGAACTGACATCTGTATTATCAAATTGGTCGTTGGGAATTTCGATCGCCAAAGGAATAAATGCATTGACGCTATCGTCAGAATGTAGCAGTTGAATGGACTGCTCCAAGGAGCTTAATATTTTTCGGATCGTCCGGACATGGTCCTTATTGATATAATTATTGTCCATTTCGTCGAGATGGTTCATTAATGTCACCGAAAAAGAAGCTAAAATATGGTTGAATATGACGAATTTATTGACTTCCTTACTATATTTTTGACGTTTCTTGGGTTCGGTAAGCATGCGCTGGAACGTCGAACCCATATTGGCCGTTTCGACGTAGACTGCCTTGCGGGTTAGTTTGTAATCCGTGATGGAAGGCGCTTGGCCTGCAATTTCTTTCAATGCCTGAAAGATGTAATTGTAGTTGGCAATGAGTAGCTTTCGCATGGACTCTTTGACTTGCATGCTTTCCCAGTTTGGGAAAATAATATAACTGGATAAGAATGCAATCATGCCTCCGATAAAGGTGTCCAATATGCGTTCCTTCGTGACGTCCAGGGTATTGGCGCTGACGAAGCTCAGCATTATTAATACATAGGGTGTCATAAAAAGTACGGCAATAACATAGTTGACGCGGAATAAACTATATGCCGTCAGAAAAAAGAATACCAAGAGAACAAATAGTATAGTTGGGTCATGGATGGTTAACAGGATGAGGGCTCCGATGAGGCCACCTATCGTTGTGCCGATGAGACGCTGGATATTTCTCTCCTTTGTGAGTCCGAAGCCAGGTTTTAGGATAACCATGATGGTGAGGAGGATCCAATATACATTATTGGTGATATTGGTGACCTCAAACACGTAATAGGTGACCGACATGACAATCGCCATACGGCAGGCGTGTCGAAAGATGGTGGATTTTAGGGTAAGATTTTCGCGGAACTTTTTAAAATCAATTGCAGAGCTTTGAACAAAGCGTTTTGCGTCATCAATTTCTTTTCGTTTGACATCGTCAGGTTGTAGATGCGAGTAACCATAGATATTTTTGATCCGGCGAACCAGGTCACGTAAATTAATCAGCACCTTGCGTAAAGCAAATGTACTATATTGTTGATTTTTATCCAGTTGATCAATTTTAGTGTGAAGACGACTGAGATCCGAGTCGAAATCATACAGTGGTTTTGGCTGTGTATTTGTATTAAGCTGATAGGCTAAATTGTCAAGCTCATTGGTATATTTTAAAATCACATTTTTGAAATCTTCCAAGATTCCTGTAGGTCCAAAGCGTTCGCTGATGGTATTGTAATCATAGTGCGCCGCCATACTTTGCTCAAAGAGATCGACGATATCGTTGAAAACGAGGGTTAAATAACGTCCTACCTTTGTGGTGTCTTTTATCGATCGTTTACTTTGAAACAATACATCCCGTAGGTTTTCCTGATGCTGATTGACTTCAACTTGTTTGTCGATCAGTTTGAGGTAGTTTTTATCATTATCAATTTTAGCATCGTAAAAATTAGCTTTTAGCCGGATGTAATCAGCAACATAGCGAATTGTTTCTGATAGTTCCTGTTCGGCCAGCCTGTAAGGACGTGCTTGGGTGATGGAAAGACTAATGGCGATATACCATAAACCACCTAAAGTGTAGAAAACTAGATAGTTGATGGCCTCTGCAAGAGGGTAGTGAATCTGCACATGGATCAACATCATCAGGATGCACATGAGACCTACGTTGGCGGCTCTTCCATTGAAAACCGCAAACATGGCAAATATAAAGCAGGCTACGCCGATAAAAATTGCTAATAGATATACATTTTGATTGACTATATTGGTTAAAATAAAAGTTAAAGTAGTTAATATCGCACCCGCAATCATTCCTTTCCTTCTATGGCTAGGGGCACCGGGGGTATCCGATAAGCCTACTAAAAGCGCTCCCAGAGAGACAATGGTTCCATTGGTAAATTGCCCGATGGTTGCAAAGATCAGGACAGGCACGATACATCCGATGGTAATTCGGAGTCCATCTGCAAAATATTGGCTATAGAAAAAACTTTTTATTTCTTGTGTCTGTTTCATAATGTGTATAGTACAAACTTAGATAAATTGCTTTTCATATTAAAAACAATTGTTCTGCTATGTTTGCTCTTTTTTGTACGGATGATAGCGATATAGCTGGTTGGTTTCTGTCTGACCAAGAAAGGTTCATTTTGTAGCCGGGATTTATGAACTAAGGGATCGACACTGGTCGTTTCCATATTGTACTATGTTAATGTGTTAAAAATGAAAAATTACTAAAATTTGTTAGTATGTTTTTAAAATTTTAATTGTTTTTTTGATTAATTTATATTTTTTTATTTGTTTAGCTATAATATTGTTATATTTGGAGCCATAGGGTAATTTCAGAGACATTACAAAATTCAAGAGTCACCTAAACTCTCTTGACCACTTTCAAAGATTTAAATATGAAGCAAAGTAAAAATGAAGCCGTCTTTCAGGACGAGGTATTGACACGCTTTGAGCTTTTCAAAAGTTTGTTTTTAACATTGCCATTTCAACGTGTTAAAGATACCGGTACTTTATTACCATTTTTTGCAAAGCAATGTGAAAAGGGTGTGGATCAGCATTTAACTCCTGATGAGATCATAAAGAGTTTCTTCGATCAGCATGAGGAATTTTCTTCGGAAGAGCAACGTATTGATTTGTTATTTCGATTTGTTCAATATATAGAGCGTCAGGTTGTTTTATTTGATGCGATCGAAGACTCGTCATTTCAGATGGTGGGTCGTGGCGATGATGAAAATGTCTTAGGGGCATTAATTAAAAACGCCGAAGGTAGCGAAGATATGCGCCGTAAGATTGTGTCAAAATTGAAGGATTTTTCTGTACGTCTTGTATTGACTGCACATCCTACGCAATTTTATCCGGGACCGGTATTGGGTATTATCAACGACCTGATCGATGCAATCAAGACCAACGATATTCATAGTATTCACCTGCTGTTACAGCAATTGGGGAAAACGCCTTTCATCAATAAAAATAAACCGACTCCAGTTGATGAGGCAGCGAGCTTAGCTTGGTTTTTGGAAAACGTGTTTTATAAAGTGGCATCGGAGATTCAGTCGTTCATTGATGATGAATTGGATGTCGATACCGAAGAGGTAAAACAATTGATTGAGCTTGGTTTTTGGCCGGGGGGTGACCGAGACGGGAATCCTAACGTAAGTGTTGATAGCACCAAGAAAGTTGCCGCATTGCTACGTACTATCTTATTTAGATGTTACTATAGAGATTTCCGTATCGTTAGACGACGCATCACATTTAGAGGTGTGGAGGAGTATATGGAAAATCTGCAGACATTGTTCTACGAAAATAGTTTTAACCCGGTCGAACATCCTGCTGACGAAACCGATAATATCATCACGAATCTAAAAGCAATCAAAAATGTTTTGGAGGAATATCACAACGGGCTTTTTGTAGAGATCGTTGATGATCTACTCCGTAAAGTGATGACTTTTGGTTGTTTCTTTACCACATTGGATATCAGACAAGACAGCCGCATATTACGTGAGGCTACCAATTATCTGATTCAGCACAACCAGGAAAAGACTGGAATGCCATTGGATTATCTGGAGCTTAGTGAAAGTGATAAGCAAAAAGCATTAAAATTCAAAGAACTTGACTTAACGGTGGGAGAGGATGCGGATCCGTTAACGAAAGATACTTCGGGCGTGATAAAATTATTAAAGGAGATTCAACGTTCCGGTTCTGAGCGAGCTGCACAACGCTTTATCATCAGTAATTGCCAGCAAGCAAGTGATATTTTGGGACTGCGTCAATTATTTTTATGGTCTGGATGGAAGAAGGATGCTTTAACGATCGATTTTGTGCCCTTGTTTGAGACCGTTGATGACTTGACGAGAGCAGCGGACGTGATGAAAACCTTGTACAGTAATAAGGAGTACAAGGCACATTTGAAACGAAGAGGAAACAAACAGACGATTATGTTGGGTTATTCTGATAGTACCAAAGACGGTGGATATCTGATGGCGAACTGGTCGATCTATCGTGCAAAAATCGAACTTACGGCGATATCACGCGAATACGATGTTGATTTGGTATTTTTTGATGGTCGCGGTGGGCCTCCAGCACGTGGTGGTGGTAAAACGCAACGTTTTTATGCATCTATGGGTAAGGAGATTGCCAACGATCATATTCAATTGACGATTCAGGGACAAACAATCAGTAGCCAGTACGGATCTTTAGATACAGCGCGGTTTAATATTGAGCAACTTTTGCATGCCGGCATTATTTCAGATTTAAAACAACGTGTGGGCGATACTTTAACCAAACATCAACAGGAGATCATTGATAAGCTAGCTGAGTTGAGTCATCATAAGTTTATGGATCTACGCACGAATGAATTGTTTTTACCATATTTGGAGACGATGTCGCCATTGAAAGCGTTATCCTCGATCAATATTTCAAGTAGACCTGTAAAACGTAACTCAGGCCGTGAATTGCGACTGGAAGATTTGCGGGCGATTAGTTTTGTAACTTCATGGAGCCAGTTGAAGCAAAATATTCCTGGATTTTATGGTGTCGGAACAGCATTGCAATGGGCTGAAAAAAATAACCTCTGGAAGGACGTACAGCAATTATATGTTTCATCGGGATTTTTCCAGACATTGATTGACAACTGTATGATGTCGATGACAAAGTCAAACTTTGATATTACAGCATATATGAAAGATGATCCTATTTATGGTGATTTTTGGAAAACTTTATATGCCGAGTACCAGATAACAAAAGAATATTTGTTAAAATTGAGCGGAACCTCAAAATTGATGGAGAACTATCCTGTGGATCGTGAGTCTATTTTAGCGCGCGAGGGAATTGTATTACCGTTATTGGTTATACAGCATTTTGCGATTCGTGCATTGAATTCGGATCAGCTGACTGATGCACAACGTGAAGATTATTCGAAGTTAATAGCGCGTACAATCTTTGGCGTGGTGAATGCCGGAAGAAATGTTGCGTAATTTTTCTTTCTTTTCACGGATAGGGTTTCGGAGAACATATATTTTATCTACTTTTGTATAGTTAACAAAATTGATATGAAGATTAATAAGTTATTTATTGTTGCGGCTTGTGCGGGTACATTATTTGCATCTTGTGGTCAAACAGCTGCAGATAGACAGCGTCAATACTCTAATGCATCCTTAGCGGATGGTGATGCCTTTGCAATGATTAAATTCGTTGGCGAAAATGGAAACTATTTGGTAAATCTTGCCGATGTAGCTGCAAAACAATCTACCTCAGCAGAGGTGAAAAATGTAGCTGCAAAGATTAAAGAAGCTTACGCAACAGTGTTGCCAGAATTAGACAATTTAGCAAAAGAATTGCATGTTGGCGATGCGCAACGTGGTGTACCTGCATTTCAAGTTCCGGCTTCAATTGGTTCGGACAGTACAGCGGCATTCAACGATAAAGCATTTTTAGCACTAGTGGTTGAAAAACAAGGTGAGATTAATACAAGATTGTCTCATGAAGAACACAATACAAACAAGGATGTTATTCACCTTTCGGAGGAGTCTTTGAAAAAAGTGGAAGAGATCTATAAATTAGCTGGTGGTAAAGTTGAAGAACACCATCACTAAGAAATAAGGTAAATAGAAGGAAAGGAGTATTCATTAAAATGAATATTCCTTTTTTTATGAGTTTTTTGCTGGCAATAATGGATTTTCTGTATGGAATTGAACCAGGTACTTCATTTCGATAGGATGTGCTACCTGTATCCTGAGTCGGTTGATTGTCAGCGAGATGAATTTATCGGGAAATGAGGTCATATTTTTGATCAAACCGGAATTTTAGTTGTTATAAGACTATATCAGGTGTTTTATGCGCAAGAATTCCTTGTAATAATCGTTTGTTATTTGTTAAATTAATGATAACTTAACATTTGTATAACATAGTTTTTAATAACTGTGTTTATTTTAGCGTAATTTAATGAAATCGTATATAAAGTGAGATACGCCGCAATAGATATAGGCTCCAATGCAGTCCGTCTTTTGATAGCTGACATTATAGGACAGAAAGATCAATATAATTTTAAGAAAAATACACTGTTACGTGTTCCACTCCGTTTGGGAGATGATGCGTTTATTCATCAGGAAATTTCACCAAGGAAAGCCGAGAGTTTGATCAAAACGATGAAGGCTTTTCGGGAGTTGATGGATGTTTATCACGTGGAGGATTATATGGCCTGTGCGACGTCGGCCATGCGTGATGCACGAAATGGGGCCGACATTGTTGCGGAAGTCAAGAAAAATGGTATAAACATCGATATTATCGAAGGGGCAAAAGAGGCTGAGATTATTTATAATAGTCATTGGGATAATAAGATGGAGAAAGATAAAGTTTATCTTTACATTGATGTTGGTGGTGGTAGTACTGAATTATCGTTATTCGCCAATGGTGTCTTGGTAAACTCTAGATCTTTCAACTTAGGGACGATCCGTATTTTGGACAATCAGGATAAGACAGAAACCTGGGATGAATTGAAAGAATGGGTGCGAAGCAATACGCACATGTATAAGCAAGTGGTTGGGATCGGTACTGGCGGAAATATTAATAAGCTTGCGCGTCTTTCCAATGAAAAATTGGATAAACCATTATCTTATGCCAAATTGAAAGCGGTATATGAGCATTTATCTTCCTTTTCTTTGAAAGAGCGTATTATTTTATTGGGTTTGAACGAAGATCGTGCGGATGTAATTATACCAGCAAGTGAGATTTTCCTGACGATTATGAAGCACGGCCGCCTAAAACAAATCATTGTTCCACGGGTTGGACTTGTCGACGGTGTAATTAGAACCTTGATCAATAGGAATTTAGTAAAATAATGCTGTAAAAAGCGATTTTCGACTTGTAAAAGAGCGAAAAATCTTTATTTTTGTGATACCAAAGGTGAATATGAGCCCAGGTGGCGAAATTGGTAGACGCACCATCTTGAGGGGGTGGCGCTCGCATGGGCGTGGCAGTTCGAATCTGCTCCTGGGCACTTAAGGAGACACTAGTCAATAGTAGTCTCCTTTTTTTATGAACAAAAATATATCTCACATCCAAGGCATATGATAAATTTGATAATAATAAAGCATTATTGGTTTATTTGGATAAAAATTTACACCGGGGCCGGTTCGAAGTTTATGGACCTAGTCTTATAAGAAGCTATTCTATAATTTATTCGTGGTATTTATCTTGTATAGATAGGTTTTCCGGGAAACCAATTAGCGCCATTACCACCACAGGTAAATAGAAAATAGAGTAGGATAACGATATAGGCGAGTATAGTAATGCGCCAAATGATGTGTAAGCCGCGAGAGCCTTTATCGCTTTGTTTTCTTTTTTTGTACCTTATCTTTCTGCTTTCTCTATTATTTTCCATTTTCTTATAAAAAGCAATATTTACGGTTCGCTATTCTAATTTTTTAACCCCATTTGCGCTAGTATATTTGGGCATTGTTAACGAATTTGTCCGATGCTGTAATAATTGGGCCGCTGAACTGTAGTTTATTTTGAATCAGACCCCTAAAAATACAAATAATGCTGGAGACATACAATGTATAAAAATAAGACTCGCTGTAATGATTAACCTATACAGTACAAACAGTCGTATTGCAAATAATAGACTATCAACCACGAATAATGAAGGGGCTATAGCAAATAATAAATCACCGTAAAATTAGTTAAAGACGTTTCTATTTTTACTTCCATAAAATAATGGCCTGCTTCAAAAGCATGTCATGGTTTAACAAAAAAATAGAAACAATGAAAAAATTAATGATGAGTTTGATGGCGGTTGCGCTGCTATCTACAGTGGCTTCTGCAAAGACAACAGAAAAGGCTCCAAAAGAAAATGTCAATGTTAAAACGACGACTTACCGCCTTCCTAAAACGAACACCCTCGCGAAGGTCACCGAAGAGGTCAAAGAAAGTAAGGGCCGAGTGGTGGTTGTGGATCGTTCTTTAGAGCGTGTAGAGCTTTTTGGGGTGTTTAATGCAGTCGCTCGCTCTTGATTTCAACCAGCTGAGAGGCTTCTGCATTTTCACGGTGTTACAAAAGATTAATTCTAAGCGGGGTGAAAATCCCCGCTTTTTTTGTTTTGGACTGATGAAAAAAAAATGTTACCTTCGATTATTATATTTAATTTATCAGATAAAAAAGCACACGTGATCCCTGTTTTTAATGATAACAGAATTTGAAACCGAAGAACTTCAATATGCACACTAGAAATTTTTTACTTCTTCTTAGCTCACTGATATGGCTAAGTTGTACAAAAGATCCCATCGAGCCAACGATAGAGCCCCCAGAAGTGGTCCCCACGGATACCACCAAAAATAAACCAACCGTCCCTACAGATAAGTACGAAATTCGAAAAGTAGAGTTTCAGATGAATAAACTGTTCGCCGATGACTATATTGATGAAAAGGTTTTTCTGGGTGGACTTTGGAGCCTCAAAGATACCCTTGATGGTCCGCGACTAGAAAGCCTGGAAACAAAAGCAAAAAAAGTTAAATTCCATTTTTTGTCTTACAACGATTTCTCCGTAGATATGGGGTTCTTTGAACCAAGCTATGCGAATGGCCTTGCTTATGCCAATAAGTTCGAAAAATCGAAACAGGCGAGCAGCATAAATTTCTCCTCTAGCACTTTTGAAGATTACGCCGAAATACAGGGATTTCTTGGTAATTCGAAGGATGTAAAGAAGGCCTTATCCCTTGTGAGACATGCCGACTCGACGACGATCAGTAAACCCAATAGTATGCTTCGGATAGGCAATGTCAATAAGCTTACAATTTATATTGATCACACGGAATATTTTGACGCCTACCCCGAATCGGAGGTTGCGGTTTTAACTAAAGCCGGCTATTCTCCTTATGTGCTTGCTTCGGTGACTTATGGTACTCATATGATTCTGATGGGAGAAACTGATTCAACACGGGCAAGACTCAATACAGCGATAGACAAAATATTGGAAAAGCAAGCACTGGATGATATAGATACCAAAGTCCTCGATTGCAGTAATTTGCTGATCTACTATCGTGGTGGCGGGAAGAACAGTTTTATTCAGTATCCAAAAGGAGCCCAGGCTATTGGGACAGCACTCCGCGATATGCTCCTTTATGTGAGCCAGACTGAAAATATCTTTAATTATCCACTTACTTATGACTTCATGAGTCTGAAGGACTATAGTACCTTAAAGTATTATAATATATTCGATATTAGGGTTAAAAAACAACAGTAAACGAGCAAAAGAAGGCATCCGTTAAATACAAAAACGCATCTAATACTAGATGCCGTTTTTGTATTTAACCGACAAGCTGCTGACCTGTGTATTGATATCGCAAAGCTATTCAATACCTAGGGGTATTTTACTTATTCCGTTTCACTAATTTCCTTTAGCAGTTGCAAAGCATCTGGCCAAGCCTCATTAAAGTAATCGATGTATTCGTCGTTTGTATCGACATCTACTTTCAATTCAGTATATCCATCGATTGCTGTAAATGAATAGTTTTCTAATGCTCCTGCCCAATCTTCGACGGCCGGTCCGGATAAAATTTCCTGGCCCTTATCTAAGATGCCAAGGTGGCGAATAGATACATATGAATTTGGAATATATTCAGCAATCTCTGCTACCATTCCGCCTTTTTCACCATTTTCATTGACGCCGGTAAAATGAATTCTTTGTCCCTTTTCCCAAACGCCTTCGAAATCAGAACTCGGATTGAACGCACTGGTCCATTGTTTGTACGTTTCTTTATCGAGCATTGTTTTAAAAACTCGCGACACAGGAGCATCAATCTTAATTTGATAGGTCAATTTTTTCATCTTTCTATTGTTTTGGAAAATTGGGATCGGCTTTTATTTCAGCGATCTGTTTGGTATGACGTGCACAATGTGCAGCAATAAACATCAGGGCTTGGTAACCATCAATTGGACCGGTTGGGGAGTCGCTGACATGATTTCTAAGATCTTCCGCATCAGCTTTTTTGATATAATCAAGTACTGGCTGACGCGCGGCATTGAAATCAGCGAGTGCCGTTTTCACATTTTTATAAATGCCCTCTGGTTGGAGTTCCTTGGGGGCCTGATATTTGTGACTCCTGTCTGTGAGTGCATTCTTGAGATTGTCGTCGGTCATCTTGATCTCTTTCCGCCTTTCAGGTTGTGGATCTTGATCCAGACCTTTTTTTGCCATGTCAAATATCATTCGTTCTGAACGAATGATATGTTCAAGGCATTGACTGATAGACCATTTGTCAGGCGCTGGTTTAAATTGGAGCTGCGCTTCGCTTAACCCCGCAACCTGCTTTTCAAGTTCTGCAGTTGTTTGATTAAAGTATTGTAATAGCGAGTCGGTTCCCACATAATTACGTTTTAAGGCCTGTTTTTTTAATATCAGTGCAATGTTTTGGTTCTTTTGCTCGAGCAATAATCGTGATTTAGCTGACAATGGAGCTAAGGAAGCAGTTGCTATACTTGCAATTGCTATCATGTTCATAATTAGATTCATAGTTTAATGCGTATTAAAATCGTAAAAATAAATGTCACTACTTCTTTACAATTATAACACATTTTTGTTTTCTATATCTTTCCATAAGGCAAGAAAAGGCGGGAGGGCAGGCTCCCTAACAAGAAGGTCATAATTCCTTAGATAGTGGCATCAAGTGCTGGATAAGTGACGTATTGTATGATAAGTGTTTTTTATACATTTATTAAAATAAAACCTTATCTTTAACAGCATAACTAACCTACTATTTGAGTTAATCTATGTTAAATCACAATTATACGCGCTATTTTAGACGTTTACCATTAAAACCTTATGTTTTAGTATGTATCGTGTCTTTATTGGGCACAATTGCTGTAGCACAGCAGACATCGGTATCTAGTCCTGATGGAACTTTGATCGTTAAGTTGGATATAAAAAACGGCAATCTATTTTATAAGGTTGAACTGGAAGGGAAAACGATGTTGGAAGCTTCTCCGCTTGGGCTACAAAGCAAGACGATAAATTTAAGTGATAATTTACATCCAATAGCAGAAAAAAGAGCTGAAATTTCGACTAATTATAACGAATCAAAAATCAAACGCAGTCAGGTAGCGTATAAAGCGAATGAATTGCGTTATTTGTTGGAGAATGCTTCAAAGCAACAGATTGAGGTTACTTTCCGTGTTAGCAACAACAATATTGCCTTCCGATATTATGTGCCTCAGGTAGGCGAGCCGGCCAACTTTGCATTAATAAAGGAGGAGAGTGGCTTTAAATTTCCACTTATTACAACAACATTTTTAACAGCCCAAGCTTCCCCGATGATAGGCTGGATGAAAACAAAACCAAGTTATGAAGAGGAGTATCAGGCAGATCAGGCCTTAGGGGTACCTTCGAAGTATGGTGTTGGATATACTTTTCCTGCGCTCTTTCATGTTGGGGATCGTGGATGGGTACTTATTTCGGAAACGGGTGTATCAAGTGCTTATTGTGCATCCAAGTTAAGCGAAGGCACCAAGGACGGTCTTTATAGTATTGCTTTCCCGGAAGAAGGGGAGAACAATGGCATTGGACGTGCAGCTCCCACAATTTCATTACCCGGTTATACACCTTGGCGTACACTGACTATCGGGAGCAATCTAAAACCCATTGTGGAGACGACCATTCCTTTCGATGTTGTTGAGCCGCAATATCCGGCGTCGAAGGAATACGAATTCGGACGGGCAACGTGGAGTTGGCTGGAATGGCAGGATGGTAGTATTAATTTTGAAGACCAAAAGAAGTTTATTGATCTGTCAGCTTCAATGGGGTATGAATTTGTATTGATCGACAATTGGTGGGATACTAAGATCGGCCATGAAAAAATTGAACAATTGGTGGCTTATGGAAAGGAGCGGGGCGTAGGTATTTGCCTGTGGTATAATTCGAACGGATTCTGGAACGACGCACCGCAAACCCCAAAAAATAAAATGAATACTTCGATCGCACGTAAAGCCGAGATGCAATGGATGCAGCGTGTGGGCATTAAAGGAATCAAAGTTGATTTTTTTGGAGGTGATAAACAGGAAACACTTAAGCTTTACGAAGATATTCTTTCGGATGCAAATGATTATGGATTAACAGTTATATTTCATGGATGTACTTTACCGCGGGGTTGGGAGCGTATGTATCCGAATTTCGTGGGTAGCGAAGCTGTATTGGCCTCCGAAAACTTGATTTTCACACAACATGCAAATGATACAGAGGCCTTTAATGCGACTTTACACCCATTTATTCGCAATGCCGTGGCGGCAATGGATTTTGGTCCGGTTTTGCTGAACAAACGTCATAACCGTGAGAATAACGGTGGTACTATTCGCAAAACGACAGAAACATTTCAATTGGCAACCGCGATTTTATTTCAGACTCCAGTGCAAAATTTTGGATTAACACCCAATAATTTACAGGAAATGCCAGCCCATGTGATTGATTTTATGAAACAGGTACCTACAACCTGGGATGAAACAATTTTTATTGATGGTTATCCAGGTAAATATGTCATACTTGCCCGGAGAAAGAGTGATACATGGTATATAGCGGGTATAAATGCCGAGGGCAAAGAAAAGACAGTATCGGTGAATTTGCCCATGTTGAGTACGGATGCGGTACAGCTTATCGACGATAACATCGCCCGGGAATCAAAACAGAAACAAATTCGACTTTCCAAAACAAAGACCATCAAATTGACATTACAACCGGATGGCGCAGTTGTTTTAATCGGAAAATAAATAACAGCGCTCTTCTGACGAACTGAATCGTTCTTGATTAACTCAGTTAATCAAGACTAAGTGAATCCCCCATGACTAGTGGAAACTTTTTCAAAGCTTCCACTAGTCAGGACGAAGAGTTCGGATTTCTAGGATCTTGTGACTTGTAGATCCTGCCCCAGCCTTAATTTTTAGTTCTATTTTGGTTTTCCCTGTACCATCATTGGGAAGCTGTATACGGATTGTTTTAATGGTTGACTTCTCATCCTTGTCTTCCAGTGTGCTGATGGTTTTACCATCGACCATAACCTCCGTTACCCTTGATGAGTTGTCTGCCAACAATTTGATTGCTATCAGTTGGGTCTCGGGCGTTACTTTCATTACATAACTAAACCAGTCTTTTGTATCGCGCCAGCGTGTATCGCCGAATGCCCCAGCATTGCTATTTTGCTCGCGAAAAAAGTGATCTGATTCCGGTTGTTGCTCTCCAGCGACGACCTTATCGACTGTTTTGGCAGCTAGCGCCAAGCTTTCTATTTCATCACTGTTCATTTTCTCCTGTAACGCCTGTAGTTCCTTTTCTGTTGCTTGAGGCCAATAGATCATATAACGGGAATCATGAATACCGAAAAAGGGTTCTAGTTCCATTTGAATACCTTTTTTTCCCAAATAAAGATCTGAGAGCGTAAAGTGTAGGAGCTTTGATGCTATTGGTTTTACAAGTGCCGGAATATTGTTCGGCTCAGCTTTAAGAATTGGGAGATCACGTAAAGGGATTTGTTTTCCCGATGCAATGTGCCCCATTCGGCTGTCATCGGCCTGAAGTCCCAAAAGATCTTCCTGTCCAGTACGGGCACCCAAAACAAGAGGTCCATATAAAATACTATAATAATTACTTTTATCAGGCAACTGCTCAGTATGTATCCCCATAGGCAATTCAAGACTGACGATATCCCCCTTTCGCCATGTACGTTTGATTTGGATATGCTCATTCGTTGAACTGAAATTGTGGTAAGGCTTTCCATTGATCAACACATGTGGAGCTGCGGTCAGCCAGTTGGGTTTACGAATAAACAAGCTGAATGAAGTTGGTTTTTTGGGGTTGATTCGAATGCTTGTTTTGGCTTCTGTCGGAAAGTTCGTTTCTTGAATGACTTCGGTGTTTTTCTCTTTCCAGTCCAAGCGTGAAGGAATAAACAAATTGACGAATAAGTCATTGTTGCGTTGTGCATAGATCATTTCACCATATTTGGCGTGGTTTTCCATCCCTGATCCAACGCAGCACCACATACTTGTCTGTGTTTGTGAATAAACGCGATAATGCCCCGGACGGATTTGTGTGAAATAAACTAATCCACCATGTTCGGGATGTTGTGTCGATAAGATGTGGTTGTAAAGAGCACGTTCATAAAAATCGAGGTATTTTCCTTGCGGATCAGTTTGGTAGAGCATTTTTGTGAGCCGTAACATATTGTACGTATTGCAGGTTTCAGGTCCCTCAATGCTGTATAACATTTTTGAAAAATCGTCTGTTGGGTTAAAATGCTCACTCACACTATTTCCACCAATGGCAATCGAGCGATGTTCGACAACATTATCCCAAAAGTACCGAACAGCCTCAGCCCATTTTTCGTTGTGGGAAAGGTCGGCGATGCGTTTAAAACCGAGAACTTTTGGAATTTGTGTATTTGCGTGCAATCCTGTTAAATGATCTTGATGCGCTAATAAGGGCTCAAGTATGGATTGATGACTGAATTTACGAGCCAGCTCGAGATAAGTTGGGTTTTGGGTAATTGCAGCGACATCAGCAAAGGTTTCGTTCAGTCCACCGTGTTCACTTCGTAACATCTCCTGTATTTGAGCTTCGGAAAGCTGGTCAACCAACTTAAGCGCCCAATCAGTCATCTGAATAAGCATGTCTTTCGCAGATTCATTGCCTGTCAACAAGTAGGCATCTCGCAGGCCAGCATAGGTTTTATGTATATTATATAGCGGTACCCATTTTCCATTCAGGTTAAAGCTACCGGCGTTGATCCGGCCCTGTTGAATCTCTGTCCAAGTAATTTTACCCCCAGGTACCCCGCCAATGTATCCGTTTGCATTTGCTTCCTGACAACGTTTCAAGTTGGCCAGCATGTAATCCAGGCGGTCCTTGATGCGAAGATCTCCTGTAGCGGCATACATATGAGCAAGCGCAGATAGATAATGACCTCCGATATGGCCATCTAATCCTGTATTTTCCCAATTGGTATAAGAGTCTTTTTTAAGCGGTAAATTGGCTTCGCGTAAAAATGGAGCCAACAATCGGTCCGGGTCCATTTCCAATAAATAAGTGATGTCCAGGTCTTCAGCATGTTTAAAAACACCAGGTAACAACCTTACATCTCTTAAATCGAAATAATTTAATTGAGGAGTTGTTTGAGCAGATAGCGCCAGACTAAATAAGCTTAAAAGAGCACTGTGCAAAAATTTGTTTTTGAAGATCATATGGACTGAAATTATCATTTGTTATTAACAAGATCTGATGAGCTTGTCTGGTTAGCCGTTATGTATAAAAAAGACCGGTAAATCAAAGATATTAAATGTGTTATTTATTTTAAGTGTTTTTTTTACATTTATCTATGCGAGAGAAAAAGGATGGATAGTTTTAAGTTGTATTTGTCTGATAGTTAGTGTTTTGCTTATTTTTTGTTTAGGAAGGTAAAATCCTGGCCTGCTGATAAGATCGCTATAAAAAAGAGCTGATCCGTTTATTTTTAGCTATACTTGTATATGAATAAAATTAATAGTATTGTTATTTTTTGCGCTTCCAGTTTAGGGAATTCGGCCGTATATGAAGAGCAAGCCTCCTATGTGGGAAAGGTTTTGGCTGAATACGGTATCCGTTTGGTTTATGGTGGTGGAAGGGTTGGCCTAATGGGGGCTGTTGCGAATGGAGCTCTTGCGCACGGAGGTGAAGTAATAGGTGTGATTCCCGATTTTTTGAATTCGAAAGAAAGAGAGCATAGGGGTGTAACCAAACTGATTACTGTAGATACCATGCATGATCGTAAACGAATTATGAGCGATTATGCCGAAGGGGTTATTGCGCTGCCGGGCGGTTTTGGTACATTGGAAGAACTTTTTGAAATGATTACATGGGCTCAATTGGGTTTACATAAAAAGCCAGTTGGTTTATTAAACATCAATGGATTTTATAATCATCTAATTCAATTTATTGATCACATGGTCGAAGAGGGGCTTCTTAAGCAGGAAAATCGAGCAATGCTATTGGTCGCTGATACGATTGAAGAGCTGATCGAGAAGATGCAACAGTATGAAGCACCACTGGTTCCAAAATGGATTGAGAAGGATGAAATTTAGGACTTCAATAAATTCTTATGTCATCTTAATCCCGCTCTTAATTTATGACTAATAGCATTCTTATCGCTTTTTAATTTCGATTTAGAGATTTGTAACAGAATTTCTTATTCCTCCATATGTTACAATCTCGGTTTTTTTAGCCTGTATTTTTATCGTTTCTCCGTTTGGGCTTATTGCTCAAACAGTATCTCAGGATACCATGAAATCGTTCAGAATTGACGAAGTCGAAATTAGTTCGAAGTATTATAAAAGATATAATCCGAAACAACTGTCGGAAGCATTGTGGCTAAAAGCCTCATTGTTAAATATACCACAGCATATTCAAGTGGTGAACAGCGAGATTTTTAGGGATCAAGCGGTACTCAACCTCAATGAAAGTGCTACCCGGAACAGCAGTGGTACATTTCGTGAGGCACTGCACAATGGTATATCTCCAGATATCTATTCCCGTGCCGGCGATATCAGCGCGCAGCGTAATGGTGTTGATATGCGTCCACTGGGAAAAGGGCCTAAATATCATTTTTTTTCAATGGTTAATTTTTGAACAACATTTTGGAAGAAATGAACAACAATCAATCGAATTAGAGGTGATACCTTTGTTATGGCTAGATGTTAGAGTTGTTTGATCAGCATAAATACAGCGCTGATCTTCGATTCGGGGGAATCCCCTATATTTTAACCGGCTTTGGGATTCCTCTAATTTAAGCGTGGACAGGAGATATTCTTCTCCCTACACAAAAGGCCCGATCGTATGATCGGGCCTCTTTTATTTCATAATTAATGTAATTTACAATTGATTTGCTCGGGCAGTAATTTCCGCAATGTCCAAAACCTCAATCTCTGATTCTTTTTCTTTTATTTTTACGCCATCTTTTAACATCGTCATACAGAAAGGACATGCTGCAGCGACAACTTGAGGCTGTGCATCGATGACTTCTTCGATACGTTCGATGTTAATGTCTTTTGCTCCGGGCTCTGGTTCTTTGAATATTTGTCCGCCCCCAGCACCACAGCAAAGTCCATTGCTCTTACAACTTATAGGCTTAATGGTAAAGAAAAGGCGGACAGAATTATAAATCTATTGTAATGAGCTATCGAATGACCACTTATGAGATAAAGCACGTGCTATCTAACGCGACTAGAAAGATGCTTTTAGGTTTGTTACTTAGTTGAATGGCTGGAAATAAATATCATTTTTTTTCAATGGTTAATTTTTGAACAACATTTTAGAAGAAATGAACAACAATCAATCGAATTAGAGGTGATACCTTTGTTATGGCTAGATGTTAGAGTTGTTTGATCAGCATAAATACAGCGCTGGTCTTCGATTCGGGGGAATCCCCTATATTTTAACCGGCTTTGGGATTCCCCTAATTTAAGCGTGGACAGGAGATATTCTTCTCCCTACACAAAAGGCCCGATCGTAAGATCGGGCCTGTTTTATTTCGTGATTAATATAATTTACAATTGATTTGCTCGGGCAGTTATTTCCGCAATGTCCAACACCTCAATCTCTGATTCTTTTTCTTTTATTTTTACGCCATCTTTTAACATCGTCATACAGAAAGGACATGCTGCAGCGACAACTTGAGGCTTTGCATCGATGACTTCTTCGATACGTTCGATGTTAATGTCTTTTGCTCCGGGCTCTGGTTCTTTGAACATTTGTCCGCCCCCAGCACCGCAGCAAAGTCCATTGCTCTTACAACGTTTCAGTTCGATCAACTGGGCATCCAAGCTTTCCAATACTTTTCTCGGTGCCTCATAGACCTCATTTGCACGGCCAAGATAACAGGGATCATGATAGGTTATCTTCTTTCCTTTGAATACGTTGTTATCCGCTGGTTTTAATTTTCCTTCATCGATCAGGTTTTGGATCAATTGTGTATGATGAATGACCTCATAGTTGCCACCTAGGGATGGATACTCATTTTTCAAAGTATTGAAACAGTGTGGGCAAGCCGTTACTATTTTTTTGATTTCATAGCCATTGAGTACTTCGATGTTCATCATGGCCTGCATTTGAAATAGAAATTCGTTTCCACTTCTTTTCGCAGGATCGCCCGTACAACTTTCTTCTGTACCTAAGATGGCATATTTTAAACCGACATGTTGTAATATTCTGCAGATATCGCGCGTAATTTTCTGTGCACGTTCGTCAAAACTCCCTGCACAACCTACCCAAAATAGTATATCAGGAGTTTCTCCTTTGGCCAACAGTTCTGCAACTGTGGGAACTTTTAATTCATTTTCCATCATAAAACTATTGTTGTTGAGTCCAATTGGCGCGGTCCAATTGCGCATATTTCCATGGGGCACCATTGTTCTCAATATTTCCAAACATATTATTTATACTCGCAGGAGCTTGTGATTCTTCCATAACAGCAAAGCGGCGTAGCTCAATAATAATATCCAAAGGATTAATATTGACCGGGCATTGTTCTACACATGCATTACAGCTGGTACAGGCCCATAACTCTTCTCGACTGATGTAAGTGTCAATGAGAGATTTTCCGTCATCCTGAAAGCTTCCATTTGTTTTGATATTCGTACCAACTTCAGTGAGTCGATCCCGTGTATCCATCATGATTTTTCGTGGGGACAGCAGCTTTCCCGTTATATTTGCGGGGCAAGAAGATGTACAACGTCCACATTCAGTACAGGTATATGCATCCAATAGGCTCTTCCAGGTTAAATCCTGGACATCTTTGGCTCCAAAACGTGCATTTGCATCTGCTGGAGGCGGGGTGAAACTCGGATCAAGCATTGCCTTAACCTCATTGGTCACAGCTGGCATATTGGATAGTTTGCCTTTCGCGTTCAGATTAGAAAAATAGGTGTTCGGAAAAGCCAAAATAATATGCAGGTGCTTGGAATAGGGGAGGTAGTTCAAGAAGGCAAGTACACCTAGGATATGAAACCACCAACAAGACCGCTCTATTAAAAATAAGGCCTCCGTCGAAGTAGGAAGGTACGGAAGAAGATAATGGCTTACTGGAAAGGAACCTACCGATTTAAAATGTGCAAAGCCATAGAGTTGCAATTTAAGATCAGAAGCGTTCATCAGCAGGAAAGCCGACATTAAAAGAATCTCTGTGATTAAAATAATATTTGCATCCGTCTTGGGCCAATGTTTCAATTCCGCGCTATTTAAGCGAGCTACTTTAGCGATATTTCTCCGAATTAAAAAGATGACACAGGATACCAGTACACCCAGCGCAAGCCACTCAAATGCCCCAATCAGAAAATTATAAAAACTCCCTAAAAATGAAAAGATACGATGTGTACCAAAAAGCCCGTCTATGACAATCTCCAACATCTCAATATTGATGATGACAAATCCAAGGTATACAAATAAATGTAGGACTGCGGGGAAAATTCGCTTAAACATTTTCTTTTGTCCAAAGGCGACGAGGAGCATCATTTTCCAACGCTCCGCGGATCTGTCCGAACGATCTGTCGGTCTGCCTAGCTTGATATTACGATAAATCTGTTGTGCATTTTTGCTAAAAAGAAACAATGCTACAGCGAAACAAACCGCAAATATTAGTTGACCTATCATATGCTTGTATCTTGGTTATAAACAAATATACTATATTATTTTGTTATGCTAACATAGTAAAAATAAATCGAAAATGAGGACCTAACACGATAAATTATTGGAAATTTTTAATGGTGAATTTAGGCTGTAATGAAAAACGTCCAAGAAGGAAATATTTCTTCTTGGACGTTTTCTTTAGTTGTATCTGAGAGACTACAGCTCAACATCAGAAAATGTCTGTTCTAATATTTTACGCATCGTTTTCTGAATCCGTTCTTTTCCTGCTTCGGTATTTACATCAATACCACAAAATGTACTACCTGTAGATTTTGCCTGAAGGCTCAAATAATAAATTGAACTGACTAAAATCGCTAATGTCGCTCTAAGGTCGTTTTCGGAGTTTTCGAATTTTGAATCGACATGCTTAAATAGTTCTTCGCCGAGCAATTCTCTTCTTTCGGCTATATTTTTAAGCGCTTTTGTCTTTTCGCCCAGTCCCCAATGGATAACTTTTTGTTTCGTCTTATCCTTCAAAAAAGTGTTAAATTGAGATTTAAGCAATTCTTCTATCAAGGAAATGCTGATGGAGCCCGGGTTTGTGATCATTTGTTCCAATACGCCCTTGTCTCCGATTTGCCAAAAATCTTTTTGTGTTAGGTAAGCTTCCACCAGTTGATCGAGACCGCCAAAATAATTCCATATTAATGCTTTGTTCAGTCCACATTCCAAAGCAATATTAGGCCCATTCAATGCATGGTATCCTTTTTTCTGAATTACCTTTCCGACAGCAGCGATCATTCGCGCCTTGGTGCGTTCCTTGTCGCGAATAGGACCGGAAGTTACCTTTCTTTCTTTTTTAGGATTATCCTCAATTACTTTCTTTTTCATGCGAATAAAATCATTTTAACGACGAAGCGTTCCTGGGTACCTTATATTCGTCAGTTAATGAACAAATTTGGGGCCATGAAGTTTTCATTAGGGTAGATATGTTTGTTTTCCGAACCAATATCTACAATTTAGCTGGTAAATGCAAGAAAATCAAGCAGCAGATTTTTATTTACACTATAATTTGACTGATTCGATAAGCTTTTGAGTTTACCTTATTCTTTTGGCTGTAGAACTAGAACGTATTTGGTGCTGTCGGCGCTGTACGCTGATTGCGATTCACTTGCCATTGGGAAAATAGATAGGCAATAAAAAAGGGATTATCGATATCGATAATCCCTTTTTTATTGCCTTGCCTACTGGTTTATTTTCTTGCTGGAGCAGCAGGAGCAGCTGTAGCTGAAATACCTAATTTTGTTTTAACAGCAGCAGTTAAGTCTTCTCCACCTTGGAAATAAGGAATATTTGTACTAGAAATATCAAATACATAAGCCATGCCTTTTTCTTTAGAAACAGCATTTACAGCTTCACCAACTTTTCTGTGTATAGGTGCAATTAATTCTTCTTCTTTTTTGTTTAAGTCTTCTTGAGCAGCTTGTTGTGCTGTCTGAATACGCGCTTGGATATCTTGTAATTCTTGACCTATTTTGTTGATTTCTGGATCAACAGTTTCTTTATTTGCTTCACTTCTGTTACGCAATTTATCGTTTGCATCTTTTTGTTTTGTTTGATAGATGGTAACCATATCTTGAATTTCTTTGGTTTTACCATCGCTCAATGTTTTCAACTGCCCTTCAGCTGCTTTAAATTCAGATGTAGACTGAATAATTTCAGCAAAATTGATATGACCAATTTTTTTGCTGCGCATTTGCGAATTGAGTTGAGAAAAATACTGCCACTAAAGCAACCGCACCCTTTAATAAATTTTTCATGCTTTTCATTTTAATCTAATGAGCCATCTTTATGGCAATCTTTTAGTTTTCTAATTAATTACTACTATTACTATTTGTGTCCACAATGATAATAAACTCCCGCTTAGTTTGCAAGACTCGGATTGGGTTTATATCCTAATTTTGTAATGACATCATTACTTTTATTCAATTTTGGATTGGCATAGAGAAAAGTAGACTCATTGCCCTTGTCCATAATAAAATCAATTCCCTGCGCCGAAGCAACATCTTGGATAGCTTTTGCTACACGGTCTTGAATAGGCTTCATCAATTGAGTACGTCTTTTAAAGAGGTCGCCTTCAAATCCAAACTTTTGTTTTTGATAGTCTTTTACTTCTTTTTCTCTTGTCACGATTTCATCCTCACGGCGACGACGCATATCTTCATTTAATAAGACCTGGTCCTTTTGATAAGCCTGATATAGTTTTTCAATCTCAGCATATTTCTGATCCACTTCTTCCTGCCATTGCTTAGAAAGGTCATCTAACTGTTTCTGTGCAGTCGTATATTCAGGAATATGTTTTAGGATATATTCTGAATCAGCATATGCAAGTTGTTGGGCAAATGTCGCTGTAGCACTAACGACTACAAAAGCTATAACTAACAATATTTTTTTCATATTTCCTGTAAGTTTTTATAGACTATACTTTTTATTATTTAACACTAATTTACCTTATGACTTCGGATAATCCCAAAAGTTTAATTCGAGAAAACCGCTCTACGTAAATTTACGGCTCAAAAATAAGAAAAAAAGAAGCAATCTAACAGATATTTCTCGGGTTTAACACTATTTAACTTGTTGAAGAATGCTCCAATGCTAGTTGCCTGAGTGCTGTTTATGGCTTCTTTTTTCGGTGATCATAACCGCACTCAATATAAGAAATTTATAAGATATATAGGGTTATTTGGCATTTAATCCGATCGGGTGGAAATGAAAGAAAAATGCATGATTTACTGGAAAATAATCTTAAAACAAAAAAGCTATCTACAATTTCTTGCGATAGCTTTTTATTCTATTTCGATAGGATTGGATCAACAAAGATTAGAATCCACCCATATTTTGCATGATACTAAATGTAAAGTTTTGTTTCCATGTACTGCTTGGTAAACCCGGGATAGGGTCGAATGCATGGCCGTAATCTATTCCTAGCATACCGAAGATCGGTAAGAAGATACGGGCACCAACACCTGCAGAACGACGTACTTTAAATGGATTGTATTCGGTGAACTTGTTCCAGGTATTTGCCGCTTCAGCGAAAGCCAATACGTACACTGTTGCCTGATCATTTAACATCACCGGGTGACGTAATTCCATTTGATATTTCGTATAGATTGGACTACCTGAATTTCGTGCCACATTCACATTTTGTGTTCCTTCAGGAATGATTACACCATTTGCATAACCACGTAATGCAACAATTTCAGATCCTTGTAGGTAATCAAACCCTTGCATACCATCCCCACCGACTTTGAAACGCTCGAAAGTTGATATTTCAGTTTTGCTGGAGTATTTACCCAAGAAACCAAATTGAGCTTGTGCTTTGAAAACAAGTTTTCCCGCAATTTTTGCATACCATTGCGAGTCAAATTTCCATTTGTGGTACTCTGTCCAACGGTAGCGTTCCTGAGCCGAACCATTTTTATAATCAATGTTGTTGAACAATGAATATGGAGGCGTCAATTGCACCGAGAATTTGATGTTTGAACCCGAAGTAGGATAGATAGGAGCATCGATCGAATTACGGCTAAACTCTTGCGTCAAGTTGATGTTATAGGCTGTACCATTATCAAATAGGAAGTAATTTCCATAATTCTGAAGCTTATAACGTTGGAATGACAAGGAAGTATTTGCCTGGAACCAGTTGTCTGGCCATTGTAAGCGTTTACCTAATGTTGCGGTAATACCAGTCATCCAAATACGGTTCAACTCGGAATCCTTAACAATTTGCTCGCCAGTATAGTAGTTAAACCCACCATATGATGAACTCGAAGTATAGGCGCTCAAACCAAAATAAATTGGTTTTTTACCACCTAACCAAGGCTCGGAGAAAGAGAAACTATACGATTGATAACGTTTACCCGAAGTTTGACCACGGACACTCAACTTCTGTCCATCTCCACGTGGTAGCGGTTTCCAGGAACTTTTGTCAAAGAAATTGCTGGTAGAGAAGTTGTTAAATGTTAAACCTAAGGTACCGATGATCTGACCGGCACCATAACCACCCGAAAGTTCGACCTGATCCGAAGGTTTCTCAGTAACATTATAAACAATGTCCACTGTACCATCCGCATAATTTAGATTTGTCGGTACTGGGTTTGTCTTTTGCTCATCAAAATTTCCCAACTGCGCAATCTCACGCACACTGCGCATAATTTGTTCTTTTGAGAATTTTTGACCAGGTTTTGTATAAATAGAACGTAATACAACACGGTCGTTGGTTACATCATTACCTTTAACAATAACGTTATTGATGGTATATTGAGCACCTTCATATACACGTAAATTCAAATCGATGGTATCGTTGTAAATACGCGTTTGTTCGGGGTCTACTGAGAACGTAAGATAACCATCGTTCATATAGATTGAAGAGATGTCATCACTATTTTTTGTAGGACCCATCAATTTTGCTGTTAATTTTTCTTCCGAAAAAACATCACCACGTTTGATACCTAAAATTTTATTTAGTAAGGTGTCAGAATACTTCGCATTACCTGTCCAAACAATATTACCTACATAATATTTAGGACCTTCATAGATGTCAAAATTAACCAACACATTTTTTTCACCCTCGCGAATAACCGTATCTTTCAAGAGCGTCGCATCACGATAGCCTTTGGCTGCCATTTTCTTGATTAGGTTTTCTTTACCTTCTTTGTATTTTTCTTCCTTGAATTTTCCAGGACCGAAAATACGGTACCACATTTTTTGCTTGATTGGCTTGGCCATTTTTCTCAATTCTTTTTGAGAAAAATGTTCATTCCCTGTAAAAGTCATTTTTTTGACTCTTACCTTATGTTTTTTATCCACATCGGCAATAAGTATTTCATTATTAGCCTGTGCCGAGTCTTTCACTGTTTTTAGGGTGATCTCCGGATATAAAAAAGCTTTTTCTTTTAAGAACCTTTGGATTGTAGCACGTGTGGTGTTCATCAAGTTTTCGTTGACAATCTTACCAGTGTTGCTATTTAAACGTTTGCGAACTTCTTCGGTCTGGCTTTTACTTAGACCGTTGATATCAATACGAGTTAAACGAGGACGTTCTACTACACGGATGGTCAAAAATATATTTTCACCTTCAATTTTATCTGCCCATAATTCGACATCATCAAAGAGGCCTTGAGCCATCATATCCTTCACTACTTTTGCAGTCGCCTCACTTGGAACTTCCAAATATTGACCTACTGACAATTTAGAGATCGTAATTAATACATTTTTATCTAAAAATTGTGTTCCAGTTATATCAATAGCACTAATTACATAGTTTTTAGGATTGAGATAGCTGATTTTTTCTGGGTCATTTAAATTGAAAGCACCTTTGTCTTGTCCGTAGACAAGCTGCATTGATGAGAGACCAAAAAATAGTATTACGGGTAGTATACGCTTCATTTATCTATAATTATTGGCGCTAAAGTACACCAATCGTTTGTTAATTTTTGTTAATTAAGAAAATTTAACCAGCTTGCTTTTTTTCAAATCAGTTGTCAAATTTAATAAAATCTTTATAACTGTTCACTTGTTTTTCCAAACCTTCTTTCGCGTTGCTGATAATCGACGATGGATTTAAATAAATCTTCTTTCGTAAACTCAGGCCACATCTTATCTAGGAAGCATAATTCTGAATAGGCAATTTGCCAAAGTAGGAAGTTACTTATTCTCAATTCTCCGCTGGTACGTATCAGAAGGTCAGGATCGGGTAGATTTTGTGTATAGAGGTTTGCAGCGAATAATTCATCGTTAATTTCGTCTGCATTGAGTTTTCCATCTTTTACTTGTTGGGCTAGATTTCGGGCAGCGTCCACAATTTCTTGTCGGGAACTGTAGCTCAAAGCCAATGTCAATGTACAGTGTGTATTTTCTTTCGTTGCTTCAATGGTTTCCTGCAGCTTTCTTTGTGCATTTGAGGGTAATTTGGTGATATCACCAATAACATTCAAGCGGACGCCATTCTCCTGAAAAGTTTTGATTTCTTTTTTAAGGGAAGTAACCAATAGTTCCATCAGTGCCATCACCTCAAGTTTAGGTCGATTCCAGTTTTCTGCAGAAAATGCATAAAGTGTCAGAAATTTAATATTGGCTTTTACACATCCTTCTAATGCTTCTCGTACCGCTTTTACACCATTTTGATGCCCAAATACACGAAGTTTCCCCTTCTGCTTTGCCCAACGGCCATTGCCATCCATGATGATGGCTATATGCTGTGGCAATTTAATAGTATCTATCTGATCTAAAAAACTCATTTTTGCTGTTTTCAATAAAATTAACACCTTAGCCATAAATGCTATTTTGGCGTTTTAAAACCTATTTTTGGTTTCCTGTATTGCTATCAATGATTATTGTTTGTTTAACGCACTTTTCATTGATTAATTATTGCACCTGGATTTCTATTATGGATATTCTTATTCCGTCTTCCTTTATTTCTTCCAAATATCGATTTTTAATTGGAAATTCAGAAGTACAATATGTAGAAAGATTGTTTGAAACATCTTCATCTAGCAGATTATCTCTTTTCCTGCGTGCAAAGCGAGGCTGTGCGAAGCTATTAATAGCCTAATAGTTTCTGACATCGATACCCCAAAGTAATTTTTCCCGCAGCGTGCTGAAAAAGCTTTCATGCGGGAGCCTAATGAGATTAATGGTAAATGGAGCCTGTTTAATGGTTAATTTTACAGATGTATCAATGGATTCGTTTTTGGAATCACAGCTAAGGATGTATTGATTGCTTCGACTCTCTATTTCCAATTCAAGGGTAAACTGATTTGAGATGACAATGGGTCTCACATTGAGGTTGTGCGGAGAGATGGGGGTAATGACAAAATTGCCGCTTTCTGGCATAATAATAGGTCCGCCGCAACTCAATGAATAGGCTGTGGATCCGGTAGGTGTAGCGATAATTAGTCCATCTGCCCAGTATGAATTCAGTAGTTCGCCATTGATGCGTGCATTGACCGTAATCATGGCCGAGCTGTCATAACGAAATACGGTAATATCATTGAGCGCATAGTGATTGCCTTGGAACAAATTAACCTGTTCAGATTCAACAGAGAGCAACACGCGCTTCTGTATCGTAAAACGTTGGTTCAGTATAGCGTCGATAGCATCCTCAAAATCATTTTTATTGATGGAAGCTAAAAAACCGAGGCGTCCAAGGTTTATCCCTGCAATTGGAATTCCGGAGTCTTTAATCAAGGAAACAGCAGATAACATGGTTCCATCTCCGCCCAGACTCAACATAATGTCAATATCGTCTTTGATTTCTTGATAGGTATTGTATGTTGAGAAATTAAAGGCACATTCAAATTGTGACAGCAGAAATTCATGAAATGGATCATAGACCCAGATCTCAATATTTTTATCGACAAGATATTCAAATAAGTGTTTCACATGTGGTATAACAGAGGGCTGAAACTCTCTTCCATATATTGCGATTCTCATATTGTTTTCAATTTATGGGGCAAAGATGAGAAAAAACTAATCCTAATCAAATGTTAATATAATTCATAAGCTGCTGATAACGGTCGGCAGTGTCGTCAAATGCAGCTATGGTATTATGGGTTTCAAGAACTAAATAGTTGTGTCTTAGGAATGAATTCAGTAATGCATTAATGTTTGACTTGTCGACTTTAAGGGTAACTTCAATATGGTCACTTTCCAAATTTATTTTGGTCGCACAATTAAGTATTCTGCAATTGTCACTTTCAACAAGGTGCGCAATCTGTGAAAGTGAAAAATCATGTAAGCCAATTGCCAACACAATAATAGCCCCAGATTCATTTTGCGATTGAATTGAACTTATTGCCTTTAATATATCTAATTGCGTTGACACACCAATATATTTGTTGTCTTGATCTAAAACAGGAATGATTGTACTATTATATACAGTTATCATCACCAAGGCATCGTAGGGGTGTTGATTAAACTTCAGCTGTATGGGGGCTGTATTTATTTTTATGGATGAAAGGGGAGCGTCTTCATCTTCCGCATCCAATAAGATGGTTTCATTAACCAGGCCAATATAGTCGTCACCATTTAAAACGACTAATTCTTTACAAAGCATATCTTGCAGCTTCTCTAGCGCTTGTTGTATTGAATCAGCATTTTGAATACTGAAATCAGCATTTGAAAGAAATTGACTTATTAGCATACTCAAACTTAATAAAAAAAGTAGGTGAAAAGAAATTTTACAGATCAGATTTATGCTTAATTCATTGATTGCTTGTAATACCTAAAATACGAAGAACAGCGAAAGATTACATAATTGCAAATAAGTACAATTTTAAAGTTTAAAATTGTACTTTTATTACCATTCTGTTATTATTTTTGTCAACGAATTGGAATAGGCATAAAACGGGGGCCTAAATGGAGGAGAAGTATTTTTAATTGGAACAGTAAGATTGATGATCACAGGCGAGAGTAAAAAGTTTATTGATATACGTGAAGTTATTCACAAAAAAAATGCGGGGCTTGCTAAATGGATTCCGTCTTTTTTACTTAATTATTTAAAAAGGACAATTCATGAAGACGAGATAAATGATATTATGACGCGCTTTGCAGATCTTCAAGGCTTGGATTTTGTTGATGCATTGATCAACGATCTGGATGTCAAGGTCAATTTGTATGGGGCAGAAAATATTCCCGTATCCGATCCGGTTATTTTTGCGTCCAATCACCCTTTGGGAGGATTGGACGGTATTGCATTTATGCACGCTATAGGTAAGTATAGACGCGATGTGAAGTTCTTGGTTAATGATATTCTTTTAAATATAGGTAATTTGAGGCCTTTGTTTGTCGGTGTCAATAAGTTAGGGGGGCAAGGGAAACAGGCGATCTCTGCGATTGAGGAGGCCTATGGAGCGGACGATGCGCTACTGGTATTTCCTGCAGGTTTGGTTTCCAGAAAACAAAACGATGGTCGTATAGAAGACCTCGAATGGAAAAAAAGTTTTATTAGCAAATCAAAAAAATATAAAAAAGATGTCATTCCGGTGTTGATTGACGGTAAAAACTCTAAGTTTTTTTATAATTTTGCAAGGCTTAGACAGAAATTGGGTCTCAAGGTAAACATTGAAATGTTATATTTACCGGATGAAATGTTTGCCCAACGCGGACATACCGTCAATATTATAATAGGAGAAAGAATCCCTTATACAGCGTTTGATCAATCAAAAAACGAAAAAACTTGGGCTGAGGAAGTGAAAAGAAGGGTTTATGGATTGGCTCAAGAAAAATAGAATTTATGCAAGAAATTATACCTCCAGTTGATAGAGAATTATTGAAGACCGAATTGAATAAAGACGTCTTCTTACGATATACCAACAATGGAAATAACGAGATATATTTAATCAACTATCATAATTCGCCAAATGTCATGCGTGAAATTGGGCGTTTGCGAGAGTTGACTTTTCGTGGAGCAGGGGGAGGTACAGGACTTTCAATTGATATCGATGAAAATGATACATGCGAAGATTGTTACGATCAGTTGATCGCATGGAATCCCGAAGATGAAGAAGTGGTTGCCGGTTATCGGGTAATCAAATGTGCTGAGGCTGGTGAAGTAAATGGTATACCCAATTTATCGACAGCACATTATTTTCAGTTTTCCGAATTGTTCACGAACGAATATCTACCTTACACCATAGAATTGGGAAGATCGTTTGTACAACCTAAATACCAACCGGCCATCGACAATAGAAAAGGAATTTTTTCTTTGGACAATCTTTGGGACGGTTTAGGGGCTTTGGTGATGCTTAACCCTGAAATTAAATACCTCTTTGGTAAAGTGACCATGTATCCACATTACAATAAAGATGCACGGGATATGTTGCTTTATTTTATGGATTACTATTTTCCTGATCATGATAAATTGGTGCTTCCTCTTCCGGAATTGGAAATCAAAAATGATTACGAACGTTTTGTAGGGGTGTTTGATGGACTGGATTATAAAGAAGGATATAAGGTGTTAAATAGTCATGTGAGAGCATTAGGCGAGAATATTCCACCGTTGATAAATACCTATATGAACCTATCGCCTACGATGAAATCATTTGGCACTGCGCGTAATGACGAGTTTGGTACGGTAGAAGAAAAAGGTATACTGATTGTAATTGATGATGTGTATCCTGTGAAAAAGGAGCGTCATATGAATACGTTTGATCGGGATCGTGAATACGGTCATAGAAAACCCAAGCGTGGATAACAAAATAAAGGGGGATTCGATTATTGAATCCCCCTTTATTTTGTAGGCACAGCGACCTTGATTAGGCCGGTTTTATACAAGTATAAAATGCAAAGGCTAAAATGGCGCCCAAGATCGGTCCTAGGATTGGAATCCAGGCATAAGACCAGTCGGAGCTTCCTTTTCCTTTGATTGGCCAAAGGGCATGAAATAAGCGCGGCCCCAAATCCCGGGCTGGATTGATGGCATATCCCGTAGTTCCACCCAGCGAGAGGCCGATCGCCCATACGAGAAATGCGACGGGTATAGCACCAAGAGAGCCCATGCCAATTGGAGCTGTTTTTCCGTCGACGGTCACATCTTGTCCTGTTATGAAGAAAATGACAAAAATCAAAACAAAGGTTCCAATAATTTCACTTGCCAGATTTGTTGACGTATTACGAATGTTGGGTATCGTCGCGAAAACACCAAGTTTGGTGGTTGGGTCTGCCGTTGCATCGAAATGGTCTTTGTGCATGATGTAGGTTAACATGGCGCCACAGAAACCACCGGCAATTTGCGCGAGAATATAGCCGGGTACTTCCATCCAAGGGAGACCATGATTGAGAGCGACGGCAATGGTTACCGCAGGATTGAGGTGGGCTCCGGTATAGGGGCCAGCAAATACAACACCGACATAGACTGCAAGTGCCCATGCGGTGGTGATTACAATCCATCCTCCATTTTCTCCCTTTGTTCCTTTCAAGATAACGTTGGCCACAACCCCATTACCTAAAAGAAGGAGGAGGGTTGTGCCGATAAATTCTGCTAAATAATGGTTCATGCTTGTTGGTTAGTTTTCCGTCCAGTACTGTAATGCTTTGACACCCTTGGTCCAGAGCTTAATGATCTTTTTTGTTTGCTCTTCTTGCTCTGCTTCAGGTTCAAATATACGATCCTGTGCCCAAAACTTTGATATCTCGTCCTCATTTTTCCAGAATCCCACGGCCAGTCCTGCGAGGTATGCTGCCCCCAAAGCTGTAGTTTCTGTGATTTTAGGGCGTACAACTTTGCTGTTAAGCACATTGGCCTGAATCTGCATGAGTAGGTTATTTGCCGTTGCACCGCCATCTACACGTAGTTCTTTGATCGGTATGCCACTATCCGCTTCCATTGCTTGCAGTACATCACGTGTCTGGAGGGAGATTGCCTCTAGTGAGGCGCGTGCTATATGTCCATTGGTGGTTGCGCGCGTCAGACCAAATAGCGTCCCTTGTGCACGAGCATTCCAGTACGGCGCTCCCAGTCCAGCAAAGGTAGGGATGAATGTGAGGCCGCCGTTATCCTTCTCTGTAAGTGCTAATTGCTCTACGTCCGCTGATTTGTAGATGATGTTGAGATTGTCGCGTAGCCATTGGACCAGTGCGCCACCGATAAAGATACTTCCCTCCAAGGCATATTCTGTTTTCCCGTTGATTTTCCAGGCGACAGTAGTTAAAAGATTGTTTTTTGAACGGATTGGTTTATCACCGATGTTCATTAACATAAAGCATCCTGTACCATAGGTGTTTTTGACCATTCCTTTTTCAATACATTGCTGTCCGAAAAGTGCTGCCTGCTGATCGCCGGCAATTCCTGCAATCTTGACTTTGTGTGCAAAAATGGTTGTCCGGGATTCTCCATATATTTCACTGCTTTCTTTTACTTCGGGCAGCATGGCAGCGGGGATGTCAAATAATTCGAGTAGCTCCTTATCCCATTCCATGCTATGGATGTTAAAGAGTAAGGTGCGGGAAGCGTTCGTTACATCTGTGATGTGCGCATCGCCACGGGTGAGGTTCCAGACGAGCCAAGTGTCAATAGTTCCACAGATTAATTCCCCGTTTTGTGCTTTTTCCCGTGCACCCTCCACGTTATCCAGAATCCATTTTATTTTGGTCGCAGAAAAATAGGGGTCTAATATCAGGCCTGTTTTCTCCTGGATCAGCTCATGTTTTCCGGAGCTGCGTAACTCGTCGCAATAATCTGCGGTGCGTTTATCTTGCCATACAATGGCATTGTAGATGGGTTTTCCTGTTTCTTTGTCCCAAACAACCACAGTTTCGCGTTGATTGGTAATACCAATGGCGGCAATATTTTTGCCGTTTAATCCTGCCTTTGTGGTTGCTTCTGCTGTGACACCTGCCTGCGTTGACCAGATTTCATGTGGATCATGTTCGACCCATCCCGGTTGTGGGAATATTTGTGTAAATTCCTTCTGGGCAACGGAGACTATATTTCTGTCCTTATCAAAAATTATAGCCCTGGAGCTAGTGGTGCCTTGATCCATTGCCAAGATGTATTGTTGTTCCATAATTGAGTAATTGAGTATTGCTGGTTATTTTTTTGTATTACTTTAAGATATAATTTTTTGCAACTTTTTGAAAATGCGCTATTTGATCATTTTGCCAATTTTGATCTTTTTCCAGCTCCTGTGCGAGTATTTTTGCGACTTCAGGAGCAGCTTCAATTGCAGCTTTCGCATCAAGAAATAGTATCCGTACTCGACGGGATAGGACATCTTCCACAGTTCTGGCAAGTTCATTGCGTGCCGCCCAAACAACTTCAGCCTTTTTGAATTCAAGATGTGCTATTAATTTTTCGTTCCATTCCGGATTTTCCTGCGCCAATGCGTTGATCGCTTCTTGGTCGGCGCCATAAATATACATATGATTGCTTCTGTCTGATGTCGGAATGGCGCTATAAATCTTTTGAGTGGTAGACCGGCTTTCTTTTTGTGGTAAACAACCGATTTTTATCGCTTTGTCGATGGTGTCTTGGCCCATTCGACGGAATGTTGTCCACTTTCCACCCGTTAAAGTAAGTAATTTGGAGTCGCTGACGATAACCTTGTGGCTTCGTGAGATCTCTTTGGTTTTGTTGGAGTTGCCTGTAGGAGCTGCTAGCGGACGTAGGCCGGCGAATACGGCCAATGCATCCGCTCTTGTTGGTTGTTTTGTCAGGTAGCGTCCCGCAGTTTTCAGAATAAAATCGATCTCCTGCTCCAAAGCTACCGGTTCAAGGCTATGCTCGTCTATTGGTGTGTCCGTTGTTCCCACAATGACCCGATTGTGCCAGGGTACCAGGAAAAGGACCCGTCCATCATCCGTTTTTGGAATCATAATGGCATCGTCGCCAGGAAGAAACGATTTATCAAATACCAGGTGAACCCCTTGGCTGGGGCGTACCATTTGTTTTGCTTCCGGTCTGTCCATTTTTAGGATGTCATCGACAAATATTCCTGTAGCATTGATAATAGCCTTGCCTTGTATGGTGAAAACTTCCCCCGTTTCGGTATCATTAGCGATGACACCATTTATTCGTCCATCGCTGTCTTTGGTGAGGTTATTGACTCTTACGTAATTCAGCGCGACGCCGCCCATTTGTATACAGGTTTGCGCAACGTTGAGCGCAAGTCTTGAGTCGTCAAATTGTCCGTCTTGATAAACCACGCCGCCATATAGCCCTTTAGGTCTAACGGTGCTTATGCGGTTAAGGGTTTCTTCTTTGTTAATATGAATGGATTTTCCCAAGCTTAATTTACCTGCCAGCAGGTCATATATTTTCATTCCTATGGTATAGAATGGGCCATCGAACCAACTGTAATTGGGGATGATAAAGGACTGGTTTTTGACAAGATGGGGAGCGTTTTTTTGAAGTAGACCTCTTTCGTGAAGCGCTTCTTTAACCAGGGCGATGTCGCCCTGAGCCAAGTAACGTACACCACCGTGAACAAGCTTCGTTGCTTTGCTCGAAGTTCCTTTTGCAAAATCAACCTGCTCCAACAAAATTGTTTTGAACCCTCGGCTTAAGGCATCTAATGCAACACCCAATCCGCTGGCACCGCCACCTATGACGATAACATCCCATGCGCTCGTATCTCTTATTTTTTCTATCAGTTTTGACCTTTTGAATTCTTGGTGTTTCATTTTGTTTCGTTTTGGATTTTTGTAGTGAATCTTCTGTACTTGTTTTACTACTTCCTTTATACTAAGTTATGCTATATTTGTTGAATTTTAAAGGAAATTAAATAATATTTATGTTAAGGTAAGGTGTTTGTTTTTGTTTTGTTTTGTTTTTATTTTAGCAAAAGAAAGTCTTTGTGGTTTTTACCAGTGCCAGGATATGGGGCATCAATAGGTTATTTTTTTTACTTCTCCCCAATGGAGTTGTCTTTAATATTGACTGTATTCTGACCGCCTAAGCTAATGTGTGTACGACTTAATCGCGTTTTTATAAATCCGCTGAAATAAGGTCTGTTGTGATCTTGGGTGTTTTTTTTCATGGTCAATAGCTATATAATGTTTAACCATTATGTGCTGCTTATGTTTTGGTTTGGGAAAATGATTTTGTAATTTTAGATCACTATTTAATTTATTTATGATGAGAAATATAAGATTATTACTGTGTGGAGCTATTGTGTTTTTTGGGGCGGTACTCGTACAGTCCAAAGCGTTCTCACAGCAGCTTACTACAGCTCAGGATGTTTCAAAGCCTTACAATCCAGACGCTAATGCACAGAATGATATTGATCAACTATTGGTTCAGGCAAAGAAAGAAAAGAAAAATATCATCATCCAGGCTGGTGGGAATTGGTGTGTCTGGTGTTTACGGTTTAATGATTATATCCATAATACGGCGAGTGTCGACAAGTTGTTAAAGAGTCATTTCCTCTATTATCACCTCAATTATTCAAAAGAGAATAAAAATGAGGCTGTGTTTCAAAAATATGCTCCTGAAGGGAATAAACTAGGTTATCCATTTTTTATTGTTTTGGATAGAAATGGAAAAACATTGCATGTACAGGAGAGTGGCAGCCTGGAAAAAGGGAAGGGCTATGATGAAGAAAAAGTGCTTAATTTCTTTAAAGCTTGGGTCGCAAAATAGCAATTGTCGACTTCGGGATTTCTAGCTGCGCTAAAGAAGAAATACCCCGCACTTCTTTCCTGCATGGCGATATAACATAATCTGAAGGATTAGTACCTCTGCTTCGTACCTGCTTCGTACCTGCTTCGGACGATCAACAGATCTTGTACAAATGTTGTACAACTATTGAACAGTCTCTGAACAGAAAAAGTCTGCACAGTACTTGGTCAACAGCTGTAGCCGAATTGGGGAGCTCCGAACGTGGTCCGAAGCAGGTACGAACACAATACGAATAAAAGCCAGCTGCCGTGGCCATTGTCTTATACTGAAATAGGTTTACATTTACCGAACAGATTACTATATAGATTTTACATTCTATTTTTTTCTACTGGATATAGTTGTCATTGTCTGTTTTCTTACTATTATCAGTTGTCCGTTCCCTGACCACAGTTTCCCTGGTTTTACTGCGGAACTTTTTTGACTCAGCGTTACGTCTTTGAAACACTTTGGGAGTTTTTTGGTTCTGCCATTGCTGATGTGCCTGTTGGGGAGACATCATATTGCAGGACATATGTGGCCTAAAATGATTGTATATATTGACTGCCTTGACCAGCTGTGCAAGTGCCGTTTTGTAGTCTGGAAAGGTCTCAGCCATGCGATATTCGCTTTTTAGGATGCCATTTAGCCTTTCTGCCACGGCATTGTCGTACGGGCTTCCGGATTGTGTCATGCTTATTGTAATCCTATTTTCCTGCAATATAGTGACATAATTTGTACTGCAATACTGGATGCCGCGATCGGAGTGGTGGGTCAGATCGCTCTGTGGATACATTCTATGTGATATTGCCATCCTGAGCGCTGATATACAGGCCTGTGCTGTTGGCCTGTGCGTAAGTTTGTAGCCCACGATCTTTCGGGAATAGGCATCTGTGACCAGGCACAGGTAGATCCATTTGTCCCGGATGCGGATGTAGGTGATGTCACTTACCCATATCTGCTCGGGACGCAGGGCCTGCCTGCGCTGCACAAGGTCGGGCCACTTTTTGAAACGGTGGTCGGACTGGGTGGTGATGGCATACCTGCGTTTGCATTTGACCAAAAGGTCATTTTCGCGCAACAGTCTGAAGAAAGCGTCCCTTCCCAGTCCAACCATCGCACTACCCATTTCTTTGACCAATATGCTGCGGAGTTTAAGGGTACCCATGCGATGGGAGTCCTTCCGAATTTCACGTACCCGCGCCAGCACAAGCCCGCTGCGAACGGAGTATTCCTGTTCTCTGCCCATATATTTATAGTAGGATTGCCTTGTTCTGCCAAATAGTCCACAAAGTCTGGAGACCGAAACATTCTGGTAACACGACTTCATTTCTTGGACGATTTGGCCCCAGACTTTTTTACAAAATCAGCCCCATGGAGCTCCTCCGCTTTTTTGATCAACATCTCCAGGGCAGTAATTTTGAGGTTCGCCTGGAAGAGTTCATCCCTGAGATCCTGCTCATTTTTCAACCCGGTATCTTCTGGTTCAACAGTCTGGGAAACTTCCAGCTCCAGATTGCTTTCCCACTGCTGGTACCATTTTATAAAATACCGCGGAGTGGCTTCCCCCGGAAGATTGTACTTCTGGGCAAGTTGCGAATAACTCAGCTTGCCGGCAAGGTATTCTCTGGAAACGAGGATCTTGAAGCTATCGCTGTAAACTTGCTGTCCCCCTGATTTACGTTTTGTCATACGCTTTTTCATAATATTAAATTTAAGATTTTAATATTCGGTTTTTGTAAACCTTTTTCAGGAATGGACACATGTTCAGCATCGTTTGCGTCGTCTCCTTAACGATGTTGTCTTTGTCTGTGGTTTTGGCTTTAATTTACGTCCGATTGTAAATAATGAGGGATAGGCTGAAAATAAAAAGGTCTCGTTCCTACGATCGAGACTTTTATATGGGCTTAAAACCATTCTTTTTCTACAAGGATATTGTAATCCCGCAGTTAAAAAGAGGTCTTGCTCCTGTAGAATATCTTATTGATAGCCTAATAATTTCATGACTTGTTTGGAGTTTTGCTCCTCACCAAACACCTCATAGTTGAATGTTTCATCTCTATTGCGGCGTACAAGCACATGTTTGGGTGAAGGGAGTAAGCAGTGGTGGATTCCACCATATCCGCTTAATACATCTTGATATGCTCCTGTATGAAAGAAGCCCAAGTACTGTACCTTACGGGTCTTCGGCATAAATACCGAGTTCATGTGTGCCTCCTGATTGTAGTAATCCTGCCCATCGCATGTGATTCCACCTAAATTGACGCGTTCATATTCTGAATCCCAGTTATTGATCGGCAATAGAATATATTTTTGATTCAATGCCCATACATCCGGTAAATTTGTAATGAATGAACCGTCAATCATAAACCAACGTTCGCGATCGTTTTGTTGCTTGCGTCCCAAAACTTTATAGAGAATACCTGATGCTTCAGCAACAGTATATTTGCCAAATTCAGTAATAATATCTGGTTCCATTACTTCATGGTGCGCACAGATTTGTTTGATACGATTGACAATCTCATTGACCATATACTCGTAATCAAAGTCGTGTACCAGTGAGTCCTTAAATGGCATCCCACCACCGATATCTAGGGTATCTAAATCCGGATTTACTTTCTTGAATTTACAATATAAAGTAACGTATTTCTCTAATTCGTTCCAGTAATACGGGGTGTCCGAGATACCTGAATTAATGAAAAAGTGAAGTAACTTTACTTTAAAGTTTGGATTGTCGGCGATCTTGTTGTTATAGAATTCAACGACGTCTTCTTGGCGAATCCCTAGGCGAGATGTATAGAATTGAGAATCTGGCTGCTCTTCGGAAGCAACACGGATACCTAAAGCACAAGGCTCATCCAATTCGATTTCATCATCATAAAGGTTAAACTCCTCTTTGTTATCCAGTACCGGTATAATGTTTTTATATCCGTCGTGGATCATATCGACAATATATTGTTTGTACTGGTAGGTTTTGAATCCATTACAGATCACTGTAATGTCTTTCGTTACCGTGCCCTGTCTTTCCAATGAATCGATCATCGGCATATCAAATGCAGATGAAGTTTCCAGGTGGATATCATTTTTCAAAGCTTCCTCTACGATGTGCTTGAAATGGGATGATTTGGTACAATAACAATATTTGTAAGATCCGCGATAGTTGTGTTTCAGAATTGCGGTCTGAAAGAGGATTTTCGCTTGCTGAATTTTTTTGCTGACGATTGGCAAATAGGTAAAACGTAACGGCGTACCATACGTTTCTATCATTTCCATTAAATTCAAATCGTGGAAATACAATTCGTCGTCGATGATTTCGAATCCGTCTTGCGGAAAACCAACACTTAAGTCAAGAAATTCCTGATAGCTCTGCATTTTTTATTATTTTTGCAAAGATATACTTTAATGGTGAATACCTAAATAAGGAATGTTATTTATTTCCAATTCACTATCAGGAAGTTGTAAAAATTACAAAATCATTAAATGGCAAATTCTATTCAAAAGCGACTTGTTGAAGTCACTGTACAGGCAGTAAAAGAGCTTTACAATGCAGATATTTTAGAAAATCAAATTGCTTTACAAGCTACCCGAAAGGAGTTTGAAGGACAAATTACAATCGTAACTTTTCCCGTAACGCGCTTTTCGAAATCTTCTCCGGAACAAACCGGAAAGGAAATCGGTGCATATTTGCAACAGCATATTGCTGAAATATCGGATTTCAATGTGATAAAAGGCTTTTTGAATATTGTTCTCTCCGATGCTTACTGGATCACGTTGTTGAATCAGACCATAACGGCGAAGGACTTTGCTGTATTTCCTGCGAATGGAAAAAAACTGATGGTTGAATATTCTTCGCCAAATACCAATAAACCGCTGCATTTGGGGCATATCCGTAATAATTTATTAGGATATTCTGTTGCGGAAATCCTAAAAGCTTATGGTTATGATGTGATCAAAGCAAATTTGGTGAACGATCGCGGTATCCATATTTGTAAGTCGATGTTGGCTTGGCAAAAATTTGGTAACGGTGAGACTCCCGAGTCTACTGGACTTAAAGGAGACCACCTTGTCGGAAAATATTACGTTGTCTTTGACAAAGCATATAAACAGGAAATCGAGGCATTGAAGGCTGAAGGGCAGACCGAAGATGAGGCAAAGAAAAATGCACCTTTGATGAAGGAGGCACAAGCGATGTTGCAACAATGGGAAGCAGGTAATGAAGAGGTGATCTCCCTTTGGAAAACCATGAACAGCTGGGTGTACGCCGGGTTTGAAAAGACCTACAAACAATTAGGCGTCGATTTCGATAAATACTATTATGAATCCAATACATACTTGTTGGGTAAAGATATTATTCAGGAAGGTTTAGATAAAGGGGTTTTCTTTAAAAAAGAGGATAACTCCGTATGGATTGATCTAACAGACGAAGGATTGGATCAGAAGCTTGTGCTTCGTGGCGACGGTACTTCTGTCTATATTACACAAGATTTGGGGACAGCACAATTGAAATATGATGAATTCAAAATGAATGATTCTATTTATGTTGTTGGTAACGAACAGGATTACCATTTCAAGGTATTGTTCTTAATCTTAAAAAAACTTGGTAAAGCTTGGGCCGACGGATTGTTCCATTTATCGTATGGGATGGTCGATCTTCCTTCAGGTAAAATGAAATCACGGGAGGGAACAGTTGTTGACGCGGATGATTTAATGGCTGAGATGCTTAAGACCGCTCAGGAACGTACTGAGGAACTTGGCAAGACTGAAGGATTGGACGAGGAATCAAAAGCCGTTCTTTACGATACGATTGGAATGGGCGCACTGAAATATTTTCTATTGAAGGTGGATCCTAAAAAACGCCTCTTGTTTGATCCAAATGAATCTGTCGATTTTCAAGGTCATACCGGACCGTTTATTCAATACACACATGCCCGTATCAAATCTGTTTTGAGTAAGGCTGAATTCGATTTTGACAGTGCTGTGTCTGTGCCGGCGACGATTTCTTCTTACGAACGTGATTTAATTCAACAACTGGGTGCATTTCCGGAGATCATTGAAGCTTCTGCACAAGAGTTCAGCCCTGCACAATTGGCAATTTACATCTATGAGGTAGCCAAGTTTTATAATAAATTCTATCATGAAGAAACCATCTTGAAAGCGGAAGATCATGATGTGAAAAACTTTAGATTGCACCTTTCGGCTTCTGCGGCAAAGGTTATTGCCAAAGGGATGAACTTATTGGGTATTCGAGTACCTGAAAGAATGTAATACTATGAAGAAAATTCGCGTAGGACTTATTGGTTTTGGAATTTCAGGTCAGGTTTTTCACGCTCCCGTGATGCGTTCGATAGCCGAACTGGATCTTGTTAAAGTGACCGCTCGGAAAGCAGATCAGCAAAGTTTGCTAAAGGAACGCTATCCACAGGCAGAAATTGCTTTGTCTGCAGATGATATTTTTAATGATGCAACCATTGATTTAGTCGTGGTTGCAACTTCCAATGAAATGCATTATCCTTTCGCAAAACGTGCTTTGGAATCGGGGAAACACGTTGTTGTAGAAAAACCCTTTACCAATAGCGTAGAGCAGGCCGATGAGCTTATCGCTCTGGCTAAGGAGAAAAATCTGATCTTGGCACCTTACCATAATTTAAGGTTCAACTCAGACTATCGGACAGTGGAGAAAGTGGTCAAAAGTGGAAGGTTGGGACGGATTGTAAATTTGGAATCCAGGTTTGATCGTTTTCGTAATTATTTGCGACCTAACGCATGGCGAGAGGAAAATTTACCGGGTTCGGGAATATTTTATGATCTTGGGCCACATCTCATCGACCAGGCTTTGCAGTTATTTGGAAAGCCGCATGCTGTCTTTGCAGATTTGGTTGTTCAACGAGATCATGCCAAAACCATTGACAATTTCGACTGCCTATTGTACTATGATAATTTGAGGGTATCTCTGAAAGGTTCTATGCTTGCAAAAGAACCCACGCCACGTTATCGTGTCTTTGGAATGAACGGAAATTTTGTAAAATATGGTGTCGACCCACAGGAAGCTTTACTGCGTGATGGTAAATTTCCGGATGAGGATCCAATCTGGGGACAAGAAGACCCAAGTCTATACGGCAAGCTCAATATCGTTGAACAGGGGAATGACATTGAAGAAATGATTCCTTCTGAAATAGGTTCCTATCCTGATTTTTACCAGAACGTTGCGGATAGTATATTGGGGAAAACTACCTTGATCGCGTCGGCAGAGCAGGCACGCGATGTCATTAAGATTATTGAATTGGGATATCAGAGTCAATTGGAACGAAGAGTTGTTTCTGTTGAAAATACATTGATTGCTTATTAGATTGTTGCTGTGAGTATACTATACGATGCTATCATTATTGGGGGCGGAGCCTGTGGTTTGATGTGTGCAGCCCAAGCAGGGCTGATTGGAAAGAAGACCTTGGTGCTTGAACGAAACGATAAGGTCGGCGCGAAGATCTTGATTTCCGGAGGTGGACGCTGTAATTATACAAATATCGGTAATAGTCCCGCCAATTTCATTTCTGAAAATCCAGATTTTTTACATGGTATATTCAAACAATGGACAGTGGATGATACCATTACATTTTTTGAACAATATGGTATTGTAGGGCATGAAAAAACACTGGGCCAGTTGTTTCCAGAGACCAATAAAGCAAAAGATATCGTTGCTGTATTTTCAAAAATTTTATACGAGACAGGGCAGGATATTGCATTGAATACCTTGGTGAAATCGGTAGAAAAAAACGATAAGGACTTTGTGGTGACGGTAGAAAATGCAAAAGGTGAGTCCCGATATCATGCACATAAAGTTGTTATTTCTTCCGGTGGGCTTCCGGTCCAAAAACTCGGCGCTTCGGACTTTGGATTACGCTTAGCCAAACAATTTGGTTTGCATGTCGTCGGTACAGCCCCTGCATTGGTCCCTTTGACAATAACTGGAAAAGATGCTGATTGGTATAGTTCTTTGGCTGGAAATTCGGTGTTCTCGAAAGTTTCTGTTGCCGGAATGTCTTTTGAAGAGAATATTCTCTTTACACACTGGGGATTAAGCGGACCTGCAATTCTTCAGATATCAAGTTATTGGAGACCTGGACAGGAGATTACGATTGATCTACTGCCTAATTTTAATTTAGATAATCTGATTAAACAGGAGCGGCAATACGGCGGGAAACGACTTGTTTCACAATTGCTAAACGATTATTTCAGCAGAAAATTGGTCGATGCTCTTGGAAAATTTCTAGCATTGGATACCAAAATTGCCTCACTTAGTAAAGCTGATGCGAAAATGATTGTCGATACTATCCATCGCTTCAAGGTAAAACCTGCGGGAGATAAGGGGTATGATAAAGCGGAGGTTATGCGTGGAGGAGTTTCAACGGAAGAACTACACCCCAAGACCTTAATGTCTAAAAAAGTTGAAGGCCTTTATTTTGGAGGGGAGACTGTTGATATTACGGGATGGCTTGGCGGTTATAATTTCCAATGGGCTTGGGCTAGCGGTTATGCCATCGCCCAAGATATTTAGGCATTTTGGAGAGGTAGCGAGAGGGCTTGAATTTTACTTTTTATCGACAGATTTCTCAGCATAGAGTTGTGTCGCAGCAGCCAAGCGCTGTTTTATTCTCGTTTGTAAATTTCTTGGGGAGAGTACTTTAATGGATTCGCCAAAACCTAAAATTTCTCTTTCCAGTTCAAAGTTAAGTACAACATCGATACGAATTAAGATTGAACCATCCTCCTTTTTGTCTAAAATCTGCTGTGACGCATGTAAGGGTTTTGTTGCTACATAAGGTGCATTTTTTGCATTGACTTGCAATATCACCCGGTGTCCGCGGTCCTTTTGTGTCTTCGTTACGCCTATGGTATCCGAAAAGTAACGTTCGAAATCGACCCCTGTATATTCCCTGTATGAATTTTTACCCATTTCCTCAATGGCATTGATCCGATCGAGCGCTAGTGTCATCAATCCTTCACTCTTTTTATGGTGACCAATTAGAAACCATCGATTACGATATTCTTTTAAGAGATAGGGGGAGAAAATAAGATCCTGCTGTTGTGTTGCTTTGAACGATTGGTAGCTGATCAGGAGTGGCGTTTTTTCACGAATGGCTTGATGCAGTGGACTGATAAAAGAAAGGCCTTTTAGCAGATTGTTGCTTTCCATTTGTATAATAGAAGGTGAATTGTCCTTTTTTGTATGGATGCTATCTTCAAGTCGTGCGACGATATCGCTCATTTCATCAAAGCTGGAGAAACCGCTCACATGCTTAAGTACCTCTACAGCCTCCTTCATTTTTTGCATGTCACCGACGGAAATCGGTGAATTGCTAATGCTATAGTTGGGATCTTCATAGGTGTAGAATTTGCGGTGCGAGACGACAATAGGGGCATTGTAGCCGAGCTTATTGCTACGCATGAGTTGAATATCACCTTGTATGGTGCGTTTACTTATCCCATTTTTGATTCCTTCAAATTCATAGAGTGCATCGGAAACCTTTTCCATAAGATCTTCCAAGGTCCATTTCCGATGTCGTAAACGAAGACAATGGTCAATCGTTTTATAACGTATAAGAGCTAGTTTATTGAGTGCCATGCTTTTTTTTGATAGATTGAAAATACAAAAACTTTCTTTATCTGCGCAAGGTAATTGCGTAGATTTTTATGCCTGTGATTCAAAATGAATGGTCTTTTCGAAATTGAAAAGAAATTCGGGTTTATCCGAGTAAAATAGCTACTTTTGCGCAGAAGCAAACTGGTTCTATCGCTGCTCTTTTTTGGGAGGAGAGGAAAGTCCGGGCAACATAGAGCAACACGCTTCCTAACGGGAAGGCTGCTATGAAAATAGTAGACAGAAAGTGCCACAGAAAATATACCGCTTTTCGGAGTAAGGGTGAAAACGTAAGGTAAGAGCTTACGGTCTTATATGGTGACATATATTACGGTAAACCTCGTGTGTTGAAAGACCAAATAGGTTGCGAAATTCGAAGGCTGCTCGTCTTCTTTCAATTTATTGGAATTCGTAATGGGTAGGTTGATTGAGTTTGTCAGCGATGGCAAATCTAGATAAATGATAGAAATTCCACTTCGGTGGTCTACAGAACCCGGCTTACAAGGTTTGCTTCTTTTTCGCTAATTGCCAAAAAAACATTATATTGATTCCCATAATTGAAAAAATAGCATAACTCTCGATTTATGAGTACAATTTTAATCATTGATGATGAGCGCGCCATCAGAAGTTCGTTGCGTGATATCTTGGAATATGAAGATTATACGATTTTGGATGTCGACAATGGTCGGGATGGATTAGATATTTTAAAAAAGGAAAAAATAGATCTTGTCCTTTGTGATATCAAAATGAATACGATGGATGGGATGGAAGTTTTGGCGGAAGCACACCAAAGCAGCCCGGATATCCCGTTTATTATGATCTCCGGACATGGTACGATTGAAACAGCTGTTGAAGCAGCGAAAAAAGGAGCATTTGACTTTTTAGAAAAACCGCTGGACCTGAATAGATTATTGATCACGGTTCGTAATGCACTGGATAAAAGTTCTCTAGTCACAGAAACCAAGGTCCTGAAACGAAAAGTTAGCAGCTCGAAAACAAAAGATATACTGGGTGAATCGGGGGCTATCAAACGTATTAAGGAAACAATTGACCGGGTTGCACCAACAGAAGCCCGTGTATTGATTACCGGGGCGAATGGCTCGGGAAAGGAATTGGTTGCACGCTGGTTACATGAAAAGTCAAATCGTGGACAAGGCCCATTGATCGAAGTGAACTGTGCCGCAATACCTTCTGAATTAATCGAATCAGAATTATTCGGGCATGAAAAAGGATCCTTCACGTCGGCTATTAAACAACGTATCGGGAAGTTTGAACAAGCTAGCGGTGGAACATTGTTCTTGGATGAGATCGGTGATATGAGCCTTTCAGCGCAAGCTAAAGTGCTAAGGGCATTACAAGAGCATAAAATCACGCGAGTGGGGGGCGACAAAGAAATTGACGTCAATGTCAGGGTAGTAGCTGCGACCAATAAGGATTTATTGAAAGAGATAGAAGATGGTAATTTCAGAATGGACTTGTATCACCGTCTATCTGTCATATTGATCCATGTGCCAGCGTTAACTGATCGTGTCGATGACATTCCTTTATTGTCCACAAACTTCTGTGAAGAGATCTGTATGGAATACGGGATACCTGTAAAGGAAATTACTACTGCTGCAATGCGGGAATTGAGTCATCTTCCTTGGACAGGTAATATTCGGGAATTGCGCAATATGATTGAACGTTTAATCATTTTGAGCGACAGGTCGATTACCGATAAAGATGTTGTTGCCTTTGCTAATCCTTCCCGCGAACCTGTGAATGGCATAGCTCATGAAAAAGGTACAGCAAATTACGGATTGGATATGGACTCCTTTGATTCGTTTCAAGATTATAAGGACCATGCGGAGAAAGAATTTATAAAATATAAATTGGAAAAGAATAATTGGAACGTCTCCAAGACGGCCGATGATCTTGATATTCAACGTAGTCACCTGTATAGTAAAATAGAGAAGTTCGGTCTAAAAAGGGATTAACCGTTTAGTGAAATTTTAGTCTAGCAGCTGTGAGCGAAAATTGCAGTTCGCTTGGACAAAGCGATAAAAAAAAGAGATTCCTTAAGGAATCTCTTTTTTTTTATCGTCGTCAACCCCTCAACCGGGTTACAATTCTTGTGTTTTTAAAATGGCCTTTATATTGGCAACTGATATTTCTGTATAATTATTTATATAATCATTACTTGCAGGTAATTCTTCTTTTTTATGGGTTGAAAGTACGGCGACAACTTTCATTTCAGCATTTTTCGCCGCGGTAATACCCGAAAAAGAATCTTCAAAAACGATACAGCGGTCAACAGGAATTTGTAGATTTTCTGCAGATTTTAGGTAAACCTCAGGATGTGGCTTATGGAGTTTTACATCTTCGCTGCTTAGCGTGGAAGAGAATAAATGACGTATGTTCAATTCATCCAAAATTAAGTCCATATTCTCTCGGGGAGCAGATGTCGCCACAGCAAGCTTAAAACCGTTATTTTTTAATTCCGTTAGAAACTCAATTAAGCCCTTAATAGGGGCAACGTGTTCTTTATAGATCACTCTAAAAAGCTGCTCTTTTTCAAATTCAAGCGTTCGCAGTTCCTCAGGGGATATCGGACGCTGAAAGAAATGCTGCATAATGTAACTATTATGCTTACCATACATATGCTGCTCAAATTCCTCTTCTGTAGCCTGTTGTACATTGTGGTTTTTAAAAAAAGCTCTAAAAGCTTCCGCATGGAAAGGGTTGGTGTGGCTTATGACACCGTCCATGTCAAATATCGCTGCGTATTCTGTCATTGAGCTAATATACAATAATTGCCTTATTTGATCGATTTTACTCATTCATATTCTGGTAAATATTTTCTTCCGACTAGAGAAAGCTGAGATTAAAGCGTCCCTTGTCGCAGCTGCTTACCTCATTATGAAATTGGAAAAAGTCTTCGTAAGTATGGGCTGGATAGCTGCCTTCAAATAGTTCCAGTTTTCTGTAGGTGAATAGTTTATTGTCTTTTATTTCTGACCTAAATTCATACTTTCCAAATGGTTTCTCAATAATTTTCTTTTCAGGAGTTATGTTTTTGAGCATATTTTCCGGGAGGGCAATGCTAATGCTATCGATATCAGCGTAACCTCTTTCAATGAAAATATCTTCGGTTCTATTTCTACTTTCTGCAATATTGGAATGTGTGTTGAATAAATTAGGCTGGATCAAAAGTTTATTACCATTTTTCACAGCGTAGTTTTTGATAAAAATATTCAGGTTCTCCTCAATAAATGGATTTTCCTCCTTGTGTTCAATATAGTTTACCTGATTGAAATTGATATTGTCGATATTGTAATATTCTGTGAGAAGCTTATTCTTATCATTATTGCTGGCTAAAAGCACGTCCATATGGTTCTCGTATTGAGTTCCATAGAACTTGGTGTTTAGGGTGCCCTGAATGCTTCCGTCTTCCGAAAGTTTTAGGTCGGCATGGCGAAGTTGGAGGTTGGTCGAGTTAATGTATTTCGGTGTATGCATGATAACTCCACCATTTTCCGTGCAGGCGACAACATCTCGATCGTCGGTAAAGTCGCTAAGAAAGCCAAATGGAAGGTTTTGGCTGGTGCATTCCAGCCAGGTTGTATCGTTTTTAAATGGAATACATAAAATGACGTGATTTCCGTCCTGGGCATTTGCAAAGGTTTTGTGAAAACTTTCTTTGCGTCTGCCTGCTTCGACAATACAGTAATAGGAAGGGATATTGACGGCCGACAACATGCTTCGCATGTAATTCGCCAGTGCTTTACAATCACCGTAGCCCAAGCGGTCTACCTCAGAAGCCGGAAATGGTTCTAAGCCTCCAATGCCGATTTGAATACTGATGTAACGTGTGTTTTTTTGTAAATAATTGTATAGAATCTTTGCTTTGTCTTTATCTGAGCTGGCGTCTTTTGTTAATGCTATAAATTTTTGTTTAGACGCTTCCGTCAAATCTTCTTTTTTGTTCAACAGGCTATTGGATACCCATTGGCCAAATTCTTTCCAATCCCCGAAATTTCCAGTCTTACCATAATAAATAAAATTTTTGGGAACGATGAGTACATTTATTCTTTTCAGGTTAGGATTGGGGCTATAAGATTCATCCTTTTTTGCAGCGATCTGTTCAGTATTCCATGTCTTACTTTCAGTCTTGTCATTTTTCTCTTCTTTGATACTTCCTTTATAGTTCGTTGTTTCAATTCGGCATTCAGTGCCAATTGGTGCAATAAATTGAAAGCTGCTTTTCTCTACGGATACATTATTTGAGACCTCAGGAGTCCAAGATGGAATGATCAAGTTTTGTTTACTTCTAACTTCGTATTGGTATTCGATGGTATAGGGATAGCTGTGATAGTCAGGTACATATAATTTTACCCGAGAATCTGCAAACATCGTACTGTTGTCCACAGCGCTAATATCTTTGAAATCTTTCGTTGCAATTTTCTTTTGCAATATCCCCATTTCGTTATAGATGGCGCCCTTAAGGCTTTTGATTTCGCTAGATTTATTATAATAGACCGGAAGTGAAGCATAGCGGTCCCCATTTTTATTGTAAACTGTGATAGCACACGTTATGGTTGTGATGACCTGTTCGGGAGACTTCATTTCTACCACGGTTTTATCATTGCGTACAGTTGCTACTGCTCTGCTCTTTAATGCACTTGGAATATTGGCTACGTCGTAGTTATCTTGTCCAATTGCGAGGATCGGAAGCAGGATGTATAGTAAGTTGATGAATACGATTTTCATTTTTTACCGATTAATTTTATGTCTAGCTTTTGTTGTTGAATAATACGTGAATACAATTCTTTGAGTGAAAAATATTCATCGACCGAAAAGATGGGTTTGTTAAACGCGAGGCTCTGTAGTATTTCAAGTTGATTGCCATTGACCTGCGTTACATATCTATATTTTGCAGTTGACTCCGGGAGTGCTAACGATGCATTCTGAGGCTTCTCAGCAATTTCATAATGATCAGGAATGGTCAATTTAACGGAGTACAATGTTTTGGATTTAAAACCCATATCAACCGGATAAGTTCTTTCCTGTGCTTTAAATGGATTATAGGAAATCCTGTCAATAATATTGGGGGTCAATAATAATAGGTCTTGTCCCATCTGTTTGGTGACATCTACGATGACATCAAATTCCTCTATTAATAGCTGATCAATTTCTTCTAGGTTTTGGATACTCGATTTTGTTAAAGTTACATTGGGCATTTCTTCGTCCAGTTTTTCCCAGTATTCCTCCAAAGAATTGAATTTGGCGATATGTTGGCGTTTTAAAAAGGCTTTGTTACCCCTGCTACTTATGGTGAGTTTTCCCTTAATTTTAGCTTGTTCATCTAAAGCTCCCTCCAATAGATAGCTTACATCGGAAGATTCTTCTACTGTAAGCGGAAACCAGTCTGAGCTCTTTTTGGAGTAGATAATTCTTCCTCGTTCATTTAGACATTGTAAGGGCAGCTCTCCAAAAGGTAAGTATGAATTGGAGGCATCAAGTTTATATTTTACGCCATCTACGTCTACGCAAGCGATGACATAGTCGAAGTCAGATAATACGGGAAATAAGGCATTGGGAGTCCCATTCCGTCGTGTTGAAAGAATAATAGGGTAGGCCTCCAGATCTGCCGCTAATAGCGCGGTTACTAACGCTAAATTGATGTCGCCAATATTGCCGGTTCGTTTTTCCAAAGCTTTTTCAATGCCAGATTCAGCATATTTGCCTAAGTAGTTATTCCATTTTATTTGTTTGTTGATATAGTTATAGATCTTCTTTGCTTTTTCTAATTTGGTGTCAGTAGGAGATACAATCGTTGCTAAATTGGCTTTGAATAAGTCTGTTTTTTTTTAATTGACCTCCAAAAGCCTTTTCATTCATGAGGTCTGTATCTACGTCTTTCCAGGTTTTGCTAAATGTCTTCTTGCTCCCTGTACTCGGATAAAAGATTGATTCAAGCTCATAATAGATCGCAGATTTGAAATTGGTTGGCGAAGTCATGTAGTCCTCTTCAACAAATGCCGGAATGTTCTTCATTGTATAGGTCAATTTTGAACAATCCATTCGCAGTCCATCCAGGAAAATATATTCTTTCAATGCTTCGGCTTTTTGATCGGTAAGCTTGTACGGACCACGTAAAACTACATTGTAGGCGAAAGAAGCAGGAATAATAGCGATATATTGGCTTTGTATTTTGGGAATATCATCTTGAAATTCCCATGTCTTGAAATTAAATAAATCCTGCTCTAGTGTCCGATAGGACACTTCAATAATAGAGCCTTCTTTAATATTTGGAAGGGTGAATTTATTAAGGTCCAGATAGGCCGAGTAATTTTCCCTGAAAACTTTCTTATTTTCAAGCTCCGTTTTCTCTATTCTGCCATTTTCTAAGTTATATGTAACAGCTTTGAGTTCGTCAAAATAGTCTCGTATATAACTTCCGCGTTTATACGAGGGAATTTCAAAATTAGCTTTTTTAAACCCTTCTTTGTTATTGATCCGGATAAGTACATGGTATTCATGTTGAAGTTTTATACGATTATCATAATCATCAACAAAAACAGAACTCCGTCCAAACTCATTGAGCACGATTGCATTGGCATTACTATCCAGGTCTGTTTTCGAGAAATCCGAAATAGAAACTTTACCAAAGTCAAAAGTTTGGGCTATACTATTTGTATAAATAGAAAATATTAAAAATAGCGTTAAAAACTGGCGCATAACTATAGGTGTAATAATTCACGAATATAAGTTTTTAGCCAAAATTAAACGATACTTCAGAATAATTATTTGTCTAGTTGCAAAAGATTATTAATAATTTCGGTGATGGTATCGATATCTTCACCATCTTCCAGCATAGAGAATGCAAGATAGGTGGCATAGATTTCAGGACTGAATTTTACGTGCTTATCAGCGATAAACCGATCGATCTGCTCTTCATTGCATTCAAAATGAATACTTTGTAGTTCGTTGAAAAGATTGGTTGAAATGGTCTGATGGTTTTCACCACAGGCAAATCCTGCAATAATATGGAATAGAAACTTATCGGTTATTTCGTCATCTTCCCTTTTGAACATCGCACGAATATGCTTATAATCGAATTTAGTTTTTGCGCTATTCACAATAGTGTCCCAAATCTGATATTCTGCTTTTGTCTCCATAGCTCGCTTTAAATTTATATTGGTATAACCAATATAGCAAAAATAATTTGATTTTTGGCAAGGATAATGAAACTTATTGGCCTACTCAAAGGAGCTACAATAAGCGGATTATCTGTAGGTATAAAATTCAGCAGATCGTCAGGTAAAGGACGGGATGTCAATCATGATGAAGAACTTAGGCTTGTAATAAAGTGAAAACAATTTCGCCTAAGAAGCAGCCTAATATAACGCCAAATAGAATCGACAAAATCACTTTTAACCATACTGGGCTTGTTGCTAAAATTAGTTTCATGCCGCAAAATTGCTTTAAAAATATACTGGAATGAAGACTTTTCTCTTATTTAAAGCTAGCTGTGGCGATACAATGACATGAATTTTTGGCTTTGTGGTATGATAATTGAAAATTAATAGTTGAATTCGATTTTTTTAGTAATTTAAGTCGGAAAATGAAATTGTTGAAATAGCCTGATTTATAATTATGATAACACGAATAGTATTGACAATTGCTCTATTTACGATAACAAGAGTTGGACTTGGCCAACAGGTGAATATTGATAAAATTCGAAAAGAATATGCGGAGGCCGTGAAGGACGAAGATCTATGTGAACATAATTTGGAGGTGCTGACGGAAGGTGCCAAATCACCGACCGAGAAAGTATACCTGGCCGCTTATCAAATACTTCTAGCGAAACATATCGGCAATCCTTTTAAGAAAGTTGGGCAGTTCAAAGAGGGCAAAAAGCATTTGGAACAAGTGATTAAGGAAAATCCAAATCATATTGAAGCACGGTTTATACGTTGGAGCGTACAGGTGCATGCGCCTTCTTTTTTGGGATATAACAATAATATCCTTGAGGATAAAAATTTCCTTGTTAAAAATCTTTATAAATTACCCAATGAAGAGGCTAAATCAATTATTTATAATTATCTCAAAGGCGCAAATCCCTATCTTAAAGGTGGGCAAGTATTTAGCGCTACAGAGCTGAAGGAGCTAGCCCAATAGGACGTTAAAGGTTGTTAATTTGACAAGACTGTGGGGTATTTTGGCTAGAATATTGCGTATCTTGTTCTATGAATTAATTCAACATCTACAAAAAGAGTATATCATGAAGAATTTAGTTTTTCCAATGACTGTATTAACGGCCAGTTTGTTTGTTATCGGATGTGGTGTCAGCAAAAAGCAATATGCTGGTTTACAGTCCGACTATAGTAAATTACAAACGGAGCACAGTCAATTGACCAAACAATATCAGGATGGACAGCTTCAATTGGCTGAAGGTCGGACACGGATCAAGAGTTTAGAAGATCAGTTGGCCTCCGAACGACAAAATAATGCGGATCTCCGATCGGCTTATGCTGCTTTGCAGAAATCGCTAGATAACAGTATTAATCAGAATTCACAGGGAAATATTAATATTTCCAAGTTGGTTGATGAAATTAACGCTTCAAATAAATATATTAAGCATCTCGTTGAGACGAAAAACAAATCCGATTCCTTGAATCTGGTATTGACCAATAATTTGACAAGATCGCTTAGCCGTGAGGAATTGCAGGAAGTTGATGTACAGGTATTAAAAGGGGTAGTTTATATCTCACTTGCTGATAATATGCTTTACAAATCCGGTAGCTATGAAATTAATGATAGAGCCGATCAGACATTAAGTAAAATTGCGAAAATTATCCAGGATTACAGAGATTATGAGGTATTGATTGAAGGTAATACCGATACCGATCCAATTTCTAAACCTAATATTCGGAATAACTGGGATTTAAGTACCTTACGGGCTTCTTCTGTGGTGCAGGCTTTACAAAATAAATATGGTGTGGATCCTAAACGCTTAACTGCAGGTGGTAGGGGAGAATATAATCCAATTGCAGATAATACGACCGCGCTAGGTAAGCAACGAAATAGAAGAACGCAGATTATTATCACCCCTAAATTGGATCAATTTATGGAGTTGATTGATAAGGCTCCGGAGGCTACTGAGGTACCATCGGCACAATAGATTTTAATGAGGTAAATAAAAAATCCTTTCCGTTTTCGGAAAGGATTTTTTTATTATCCAAAGAATTTAGTCGGGTCAAAACCGTGCTCTTTCAACACATCATCTGGTACACCATTCCAGACTCCAGGTTTATTTCCGGCATAGCCGATATCTTTCACACCCATTTCACTCGTGTAAAACCCTGAGGAAGTCAGATTGCGCATCAATGAAAAGAAGGCGGCACCTTGTTTCATTTCCGGTTTTGCCAAATCAGGGTAGGCAATATCATCTACCAATGCAAGTTGATCTTTTGTGCCGCATTTGATAAATACTGTTCCGTAACGCTTTTTGGACTGGAGGTCGAGCCAACGAAGTCCGCCGCGCATAGGGATTTTATTATCAGGCAAATCTTTTACGATAAATTCGATGAAATCGGGCACTCCCGCTTCCGAAGCACTTCCTGAAATGTTATCCTTAGGAATAATAATATCTGCCAAAACAGTGATTGTAGCCATTTCATGTTCGTCAAAAAACTTTTCGGCATATAATTGTTCCGTGCGTTCGTACTCAAAATCCTGGACTCCAGGTAATTTTTTGCTATTGTCTGCTACTGCATTTTTAGCATCTTTTGAATTGCAAGCTGCGGTTAAAAGACCAGATCCAGCTGCAATTAATCCTAATGCTCTTAATGATTCTCTTCTATTCATGGCTTTTAACCGTTTAATTTTTTCTTTTCTTGAAGGATATATTCTGCTGTCCGCATTGATAAGGCGAGTATTGTCCAGGTCAGATTTTTGTCACCTTGTTGTACAAATGGTCCCGCATCCACGACGTAGAGATTTTTACAATCGTGCGCTTGTCCCCATTTGTTCAAAACAGAGGTTTTAGGGTCATTTCCCATTCTTGTGGTACCACCTTCATGAATAATTTTTCCGGGAGCTTCCAGTCCATACAATGTATCTGCTCCTGGTATTTTAGAAGTAATTACAGCGCCCATTTCGTGCATAATAGACTGAAATGTCTCTTGCATATGTTTGGCTTGTGCTATTTCTTCATTAGCCCATTTGTAGTTGAAACGTAGCACAGGAATTCCGAATTTGTCGACTTTATCGGGGTCAATTTCACAGTAATTGTCTTTTCTTGCCAATGCCGTTCCCCGGCCTGCCATACCTACATTTGCACCATAATAGCTACGGAAATCTTCTTTTAATGCAGTACCATAACCGCCTTTGGCTTTTGACTTCCCATCCGAATTTTTCGCAAGGTCATTTACTTTCGGTACCCAATTCAAAAATCCATAAGAGGGCATATGTAAACCACCACCATATTCGATGTGGTAACCTCTTGGGAAATTCAACTTGGCATTATCTTCCCACCATGGTGAATAAATATGGACACTTCCAACACCATCCTCATTATAACGCTTCCGGTCAAGTAATTGTGGTAAAAAGCCCGATAAACTGGCCCCTGTAGAATCGTGGAGATATTTTCCGACTAAGCCGCTGCTATTACCGACACCCCCAGGATGCGATTTTGATTTGGAATTTAACATGATCCGCGCGCTTTCACAGGCACTAGCACCCAAAATAACGGTTTTCCCTTTAACGGTATATTCCTGCAAATCCTTGGTGTTTACATAAGAAACACCAATTGCAATTCCTTCATCATTTGTAATGACTTCTCTTACCATTGCATTGTCTATTACCTTTAGGTTACCTGTTTTCATCGCTGGAATAACTAGACAAGAAGAAGAAGAAAAGTCCCCATAAACTTTACATGCACGACCACATTGGCCACAGTAGAAACAGGTACCTCGATCTTTAATATCTTTTGATACTTCGGTTAGCACGGCTCCTCTTCCGGGAATCACTGGAACTCCAGCTTTTTTTGCACCTTTTGCAATATATAATTCGTTTAAGCGTGGCTTAGGTGGTTTCATAAAAATACCATCTGGTTCGTTATGAATACCTTCTGCCGTGCCATATATTCCGATCATTCGATCTACACGGTCATAAAATGGCTTAACTTCTTCATAAGTGATAGGCCATTCGTCTGTTACTCCATCCTTTGGCTTGAAATCGTCAGGTCCCATGCGCAATGAAATTCGACCCCAGTGGTTGGTTCTGCCGCCCAGCATACGTGCTCTAAACCATTCAAATTCAGTTCCCGCTACCTTGCTGTAGGGTTCACCTTCGATTTGCCAGCCACCGAAGGCGGCGTCAAAATCCCCGAATGGTCTTGTGGTACCGGCACCTCTTCTTGGAGATTCCCAAGGCCAGCGTAGTTGTAACGAATCTTTTGCTGGGTCATAAAAAGGACCTGCTTCCAGCATCAATACTTTAAGCCCCGCATGTGCAAGTATATAACCTGCCATACCACCACCTGCGCCGGAACCAACTACGATGGCGTCAAATAATTCGGGATTTTCTTTAATTTGATAATCTGACATAATTAAATGAAGTAATTAATTGAGAGGCCTGTGCGATACATCTGCCCTAAGGCTGCTATGTAAATGAGAAGGTTCAATTAATTTAATGGTTATTGTTTCATGTTTAAAATCATCGTGAATATATCGATAAAAATTCTTTTTTTTTAATTTAATTTATCGATTTAGCAGATTTTAAATAAAGAATATGGGATTGTTACAAAAAATACCGTGTTTTATTAAAATTTTATGGAGGGCAGTCATTGAATACTGCGTTTATTCCGTTGCAACGAAATAAACGCAGTTGTCATTTACAGGTCTTTTAGTTTGATGACTTTGTTGATATGGATTTCCTGTAGAAAGACCGCATCATGTGAAATGACGAGTAGCGTACCTTTATAAAGCTGAATCGCTCTGGTTAGAATCCGGATATTTTGAAGATCTAAATTGTTTGTTGGTTCATCAAGAATAATTAAATCTGGAGACTGTTGATGAATGGTGAGGCAACATAATATCAGACGCATTTTTTCACCACCACTCAATAGTTGGCAGGGCTTGTCCCAATCGTCTTTTCCAAATAAGAACCGATTAAGCCTAATTTTGATCTCATGTTCAGGTAGTGCGTCGCTATTAAATTGCTGGGCCTGCTCATAAATACTTAGATGCGAAGACAAAATGGAGTATGTTTGATCTAAATAGATCGAACGAAATGATTGACGTTCAATTTTTCCTTGTACAGGTGTCAATTGGCCGAGTAGAAGTCTGACCAATGTCGTTTTACCAGATCCATTCTGTCCTTGTAGTGCGATACGATCTCCACTGAATAATTGAAAGTTGATATTAGCTGGCCAGAGCCCTTGCGAGTTATACTTGAAATTGACATTTTCGACTTTGACCATACTCTTTCCGGTTGGAAAGGCACTGTTTCCTAAATCTATTTTAATCTCATCCAGTGCAGATTGCGAACCTCGGAGTTCCTGTAGATCGGATTTGATATCTCCAATTTTGTCCTGATGCACACTTTTTATTTTGGCGGTACTTTTTTCAGCATTGTTGCGCAGTGTATTCATCATGATGCGCGCTACACCTGCCTTTTCCTGTTTTTTTTTGACCGCGGTTGTTTAATCTATTTTGGCGTTCGATTGTTTCTCTTTCTTTCTCCTTTGCAATTTTGATCGCCCTTTCCTTGTGATGAATATCTTGTTGTAACGCATGGCGCTCGGTCTCTTTTTGAGTTTCGTAAAAGGCATAATTTCCCCCATACCGCTTGATACCTTTTGGGGTCATTTCGGCCATGTCATCCAATAAATTAAGTAAGGTTCTATCGTGGCTAACAATAATCACTGTGTTTTTGCTTGATTGAATCCAATCGTATAGTAGTGTTTTGCTATCCATATCCAAATGGTTGCTGGGTTCATCAAGAAGAATAAGTTCGGCTCGGTGAATGTGGATTCCGGCCAATAAGACTTTTGTTTTTTGTCCACCACTAAGGGACGACATCTTCTGTGTCAACTGGATATCGGGCAGATCCCATTGCTCGAAAGCTTCTTGGCTGCGTTCCTCCAAGGTCCAATCATCTTGAAGTCTATTGAAATTTTCTTCAGACGCATCGCCAGCTAATATGGCGTGGAGTGCATTTAATTTTTCGGCAATGCCAAGTGCTTCGGCGACTGTCTTATCCTCAAATTGTCCCACAACTTGAGGGACATAATAGGTGCTGGTACTGACTTGTACGCTGCCACTGGAAGGTGATAGTTCTTTGGCAATCAGTCGCAATAAAGTTGATTTACCAACACCATTGTGGCCGATGAGCGCTATTTTCTCTTGCGCATTGATGTGTAGATTTATGTTCTCAAACAATAAATCTTTATTCGGATGTATATAAGAAAGTTGTTGTAATGAAAGCATGTTGAAATTCTTTAAATGTTAGAAAAGACCATTTGGACAGGTATTGTCAATGGATGGTATTTATTTCGTTCTAAAGAATTTTAATCTTACATGCAGTTTTAAGGATGTTGAGAGAAGCAAATATAGTGTTTTTATTTTGATGACGGGAAAGTTTTTGAGGAATAGTCAAATTGTTTATTTTTCTACTATTTGCTTCGGACAAATTGTACTTTTGAAAAAACGAATATTGTGAATAGAGTTCTCCTTATAGATGACGAAGAGAAACTTCGGAAATTGATGGCCAAAATTATTAGCCTGGAAGGTTTTGATGTGATTGAAGCTGCTGATATTAAATCGGGGTTGAAAAAGCTTGAAGTCAGTGATGTAGACGTTGTACTTTGTGATGTCAAACTGCCTGACGGTAATGGGGTAGAAACGGCCAAATTAATTAAAGAACGGTATCCAATTGTAGAGATTATTCTATTGACAGCATACGGGAATATCCCGGACGGTGTTCGGGCGATAAAAAATGGTGCTTTTGAATATATTACCAAAGGAGATGATAATAATCGCATTATACCCCTACTTTATAAAGCCAGTGAAAAGGTTGCATTGGCAAGAAGGGTACAACAGTTAGAAAAGCGATTAGGAGATAAACTTTCTTTCGATAAAATTATTGGAAAATCTAATGCAATAAAGGCTGCCATTGGCATGGCACAAAAAGTTGCCGTTACAAATACAACGGTCTTGCTAACAGGCGAGACTGGTACCGGTAAGGAGGTTTTTGCACAGGCAATCCATCAGGCGAGTTCCAGGAGAGCGCGTAGTTTTGTGGCCATTAACTGTGCCGCATTTACAAAAGATCTGCTGGAAAACGAGCTGTTTGGTCATAAATCCGGTGCCTTTACCGGTGCTACTAAAGATCAGCGGGGTTTGTTTGAAGAGGCACATTTGGGGACTATTTTTCTGGATGAAGTCGGGGAGATGGCCGTGGAACTTCAGGCCAAAATTCTTCGCGTTTTGGAAACCGGCGAGTTTTTAAAAGTTGGGGACTCCAAACCAACGAAAGTGGATGTACGTATCATAGCCGCGACCAACAGAAATCTCGAAACCGAAATTGCATCTGACCATTTCAGGAGTGATCTATTTTATAGGTTGTCTGTTTTCACGATTGAATTGCCCCCACTGCGTGAGCGTATTGAAGATATAGCAACTTTGGCACAATACTACGCAGATATTTTTGCTTTAAAATCCAACTTGAAACCTTTGCGGATGACCCCTGAGTTTGTGCAGGCATTGGAAAATAACCTATGGCGGGGAAATATCCGTGAACTGAAGAATGTGATTGAACGAAGTGTGATTTTGAGTGAGGGCGGCATATTAGGTGTTGAGGGCCTTCCTTTTGGTGAACGTGAGTATAGAGAAGGGGCAAGCGTCTTATCAAACTTTTCAATGTCCAATATGGAGAGGCAACATATACAACGTGTATTGAAACATACGAATGGAAATAAAGCTGAAGCTGCTCGATTGTTAGAAATCGGCATAGCTACCTTGTATCGAAAAATTGAAGAATATAAAATCCAATGAAACTTAAAGCAAAGCTGACATTTGGGGTAGGATTTTTATTTTTTATGATCTTACTGCTTGCAATAGTGAGTGGGTATTATGTTTATCGATTAAAAAAAGATACCAATAATATTTTAGTCGACAATTATAATACGTTGCATTATTCCAGAAATATGCTGTTGGCCTTGGAAGATCTTCATACGAATGAGAAGAGCATTGCGCTATTTGAACATAATTTAAGCCTCCAAAAGCGCAATGTAACTGAGCCTGGAGAACGGGCGGTGACCGAACGTATAGATCATCACTTTTTGAGTTTAAAGAAAAAGGTGAAAGATTCTACAATTGCTGCTGACTTACACAAAGATATATTTCAGCTAATGTATCTTAATATGCAGGCAATTGAAAACAAAAATAATATCGCCAATGCAACAGCTGAAAAAGCTATTTTGGCGATCTCCATTGTAGGTGCGATCTGTTTTATGATTGCGTTTGTATTACTTGTCAATCTCCCCCTAGCCATTGCTGGTCCAATTGTACAATTAACCGATAGTATTAAACAGATTGCTGCTGGGAACTATAAAAGGAGACTTCATTTTAAGCGAAAGGATGAATTTGGAGAAGTGGCGCAATCGTTCAATACAATGGCTCAAAAACTCGAGGAATATACGGAAAGTAAATTGGGTAAGATCTTGCAGCATAAAAAGAGAATTGAAGCGCTTATTGATAATATGCATGATGCCGTTATAGGGATAGATGAGGAAAAAAGAGTGCTCTTTGCAAATGAACCCGCTTGTTTGCTCTCGGGGTTAAAACACGCAGAATTTGAAGGGCAAAAATTAGTGGAAATAGCTTCTTCCAATGATTTGATTCGTAAGCTTCTCGATAGGATCAACGCTTTAAACCAGCAATCCGAGCATCTTGGTTTGGTTCAGATCTTTGCCTATGGAAAAGATAACTACTTTGAACTGGAGGTTATCGACATTAATGTTGTACCAACGGGAGAGGAGAGTTCGCAGTTTATTGGACAATTTATTTTGTTGAAGAACGTGACAAGTTTTAAGGAACGTGATGTCGCAAAAACAAATTTTATTGGAACGGTATCTCATGAACTGAAGACACCAATCGCATCAATACGCATGGGGATCCAATTGCTCGAGAATAAGCGGATTGGAGAGTTGAATGAAGAACAAAAAGACTTGCTTGAAGGAATTGCTGATGATACAGAGCGGCTTCTGAAAATTACGGGAGAACTTTTGGATATTGCACAAGTGGAGAGCGGTACCATTCAGATGAAGCTGAATCCGGCGACAATCGGACCGATTATAGATTATGCCCTTTTAGCCAATCGTTCAATGCTTGACCAAAAGAAAATCCAACTACAGGTTGAACTGGAAGAGGAACTGCCGATGGTTTTTATTGATAACGAGAAGACCGCATGGGTATTGACGAATCTACTGTCCAATGCAATTCGTTATTCCGATGAAGGGGGGGGGATTTGTCTTGCTGTCAAAAGAATGGGCGCCAGGGTGCTTTTGCGTGTTGAAGATCAGGGACAAGGAATCCCGGTACAATATTTAGCGAAGATTTTTGATCGGTATTTCCGTGTTCCAGGGGATACAAAGGAAGGAACAGGCTTGGGGTTAAGCATAAGCAAGGAATTTATCGAAAGCATGGGGGGAGAGATTGATGTGCAAAGTGTTTTTGGTACTGGAAGTGCATTTTTCGTTTACCTTCCTATTGCACCACCTAAACAATCCACTTAAAAAAAGGAAGAGCACCATGAAAAGCTCTTCCTTTTTTGCTTTACGAGAGATTGAAAGATCCTGCAGCTTGCTACGCAGAGGCTGCAGGATCGGCACCCGCTAAAGTTTTATTTCATTGTCATCGATAAGTTTTGCATCACGTGTATTTTTTTGTACTGCGATAGCTGAAAAAATACTCAATGAGAAGGACATTGCATAGAATCCTTTTTCACTTAACAGCAGATCCGCGTTCCATAGTCCTACAGTTAATAGCACAACGGCAGCAATTGTTGCAAACCAGCTTAAACCATAGTACAATTCGGTAACAGCTAGTCCTTCTGCTTTATCTCTTACACTTTTTTGAACAGAGATAACCGCAAATAGCGCAAATAGTAAAATTGTAAAATAATACCCTTTTTCATTTAATGCCATTGTTGCATTCCATAAGCCTACACAATAGCCTACGGTACCAACCAATAACGCAGTCCATGAGGCTCCAATAAATGCTCCTGTTGGTTTAAATGGGTTTCTTTTGTCTAAATTTCTTTCAGCCTTTTTTTCTTCAATCATGTTTTTTAGCGGTTCCATAATTTTCTTGTTTTAGTTTTAATTTGTTGTTGTTTTATGATTCAAATATCGATAGGAACTAATTATTTTAAAACTTGAATTTATAAGAATACTGACGATATAATTTTGTTTAATATATTTGTTTAATTCTAAATTTAAGCTATGGCGGACGCGATATCGGATCTACTATTATTATTGAATAAAGATGATATTAGGGATTTTAAAACCTTTTTGAAACAAAAGAATAAGCGAAATGATGTGAAAAATATCAAGTTACTTGAGATTATAGAAACTGATGATATAAATAAGCTAAAAAAGTTATATGATCCCATTAAAAACCGGGATGCTTATCACGCATTGAGGAAAAGGCTTCATGATAGTCTTTTGTTTTTTCTTTCAAATAAGGTTTTTGAACGAGACAACAGTGAAGCCCACGAAGCGTTGAGATTATTTGTTGTGGGTCGTTTTCTATTGGAAAGTCAGTTCATTAAGATTGGATTCAAATGCCTTCAACGGGCTGAGGACAAGGCTCTTGTTCTGGATCAGTTTAGTTTGCTGAACGAAATCTTGCAAATCAGACTACAATATGCACATTTAGATTTGAATGTCAATTTGGAATTGCTTATCGATCGTTTTACCGAAAATCAGCAAAAACTGCAGCAAGAAGCAAAATTTCAGATTGCTTATGCGCTATTGCGCTCAGCATTGCAGGATATTCATTTGAAAGCAAAAATAATTGATATCAATAAGTTGATTTTGAGTGTGCTGAGTAAATACAGTATTTCTTTGGATGATCTCTTATCATTTAAATCACTCTATCAACTTCTGTATATTGCAAATGAGTATGCCGCAATACATCAAAACTATACACTGGTTCGTTCTTTTTTAAAAACAGCAGATAATTTTTTGATGAAGTACGATGAACAATCAGCGCATCAGCTATTTTACTATCTTCATATTTTGTATTATCTGGCCAATTTTAATTTGAGGAACGGATTCTTTAATGAGAGCATCGGGTATTTAGAACGCTTGAATGAAGTTTTATCTCAAGGAAATACGGTTTTTCGAGTCCAGTTTCAGCTGCGGTGCCATTTGTTGATGGCATTGAATTTCCATTACCTTGGCGATGGAGTAAAAGGTCTTTCCGTGTTAAGGGCAGGGATTAAACAAGCCTCACCAAAATCAAGTGAGGTTGATCTTGCGGATCTACAGTTGTGTTTGGTGATGTTTTTAACGCAATTTGAAGATAAAACAGCATTGATTGAACTTCGACAGTTGATTCGAACAGATGCTTGGTACGAGAAGAAAATGGGCATGTTGTGGACGATTCGGAAGAGTCTGCTTGAAATTCTGATCCATATTCAATTCGATCACATCGATTTGGCAACCTTGAAATTAAAAAGCTTTGTCGGTAGGTATAAAAAATACTTGCTGAATGTCAAGGAAAACAGAGTGATTGATTTTGCCAAATTGGTAGAGAAATATCTTTTAAATCCAGCAGTTATTCAAGGGAAATCCTTTCGGGCAGCTGTTCAAACTATGGCGGAGGACAAAGAAAATAAAGATTTATTTATTATGGGATTTATTGCTTGGTTGAAAGCTCTTAGTGTATCTCAAAGTCCGTATCAGGTTTTATTGAATTTGATCAAAGAAGATAGCCGGTGATCAATAATGAAGGTGATCAATAATAAATATGTAAGACGATTTGTTTCTTTGAAGAGTCAATCAAGTTCTGTAGTCTTTTGTAGAATTCGACGTTTACCATAGGACAGCCTTCACTGAGACATACTGGATCTACTTGTTCATCGTAAGGCATGCGGTCATATTTGTGTAGAACGATGTTTCTAGCATATGCATTGCTATTGGAGCTATCTAAGCCATATAATTTATATGCTTTTCCAAATTTACCGTTATACGAGCTGCCGATAGCGTAACTACCTAGCGATGTCGCATGAGAGTTATCCGTATTACTAAATTGCAAAAGATTCTTTTTTCCGGTTTCGGAGCCGGATCCATGTGCCACTAGCCCTTGATCTAGAATCCGATCTGTTTTTAGATTTACGACAAAAAAACGATTTCTTCCCGAGGGTCTTTTCATATCCAAGAGAAAGGATATGTCACTATTATACTTTTTGTTGTTTATGATGCGTTTTTTTACGTTCTTTATTGCCATCGTATAGCGAAAGGCGTCTGAAGGAGTATTTTCTTCCTTATCAACAACGGCTAAAAGCGTGTTTTTTTGAATGGTTTTGTATGTGATAAGGCCAATTCCAAGGATAATAACCAAAAGAATGATTTTATTCATGTAAATAAAGCATATTTTATAAAGTACTTTTATTGAAACTTATGTCTGCTGTTCGAGAGACCTATTCTATTTGTTTATAAAATCGTTCGAAGGTTTTCCAGTATTTATCTTTGTAGATGCTATAATCAATTTGGAGATTGTCCCTGTATTCTTCGATTAATCGATCAATCGTGCGTGAGGCTTTTCGGAATTCTGTACAAGCCAAGTAAATTTCCCTGAGGTTATCGGCAGTTTCTCTTCCGATATTAAGAAATCCAATATCATTTGGAAGACTGTCCATTAATTCTTCTTCAAATTTATCCATTAAATCGTAAGTCTCCTGATCGGGCATGCCATTGGTTGCTGTTCCGTCATAATTAATCTTTAATGTAACTATCCAAGGGTGAGAAGCTTTTCCGTCCCAGTCTAATAACGTCGTATTGATGATAGCAAAGATAGGTAAGTCGTTCTCCAGGATACCCTCAAAAGCAGTGTATGTGTCATCTGCGGCCCGGTGCCTAACGTCGGTATATTTTTCCACAAATTCCTTTTCCCGCCAGATCAAATAGTCTTTTAATTTAAGTAGAGGAATAAGCTCTTCTGTTGCAAGCTCTTTTGAGGTTACATTCAAGTTATCTATGGCTATGATCGAGTTCAATTCACCAATGTAATTGTCGAGAAATATTTCTATCCCATGGGAAATATTGGCTTTGTTCTCTTCCGTAAAATCGGGGTGAACAATAACAATATCGACTTCATCCGGATGGTATTTATGTTGAATGGGGTAAAAAAACATATCCTTGATGTCAAAAGTGAATCCATACATCGTGATTTTGAATTTTTCCATATCCGCAATAGCGGGTTTTAATGCAGTAAATTTCCAATGCGCTAATGCTGGAGCAGAAGCAATCAGATGCTCCACGAACGCAACGTTTTTGATGACACCATCTGGGGTAACTACAAGTTCTGCAGTGTCATCATCGTACATTCCCGTTAAGAAATAAAGTTCCTTGCGAAGAGCATCGATCTTCGGCGAAAGTTTGCTGAAAAAATTCTGATCAATTTGTTCTCCAGTCTTGACGATTTGAAAAAATGCGTGTTCGTTTTTTGTAAACCAATCCCAAAAATCCGCTATACTGTCCTTTTTATTTTCTTTTTTACCAAAAATATTGTTCAAAAATCCCATAATTAATAGCTGTTTGATTGAATCATCAAAGTGCGTATCTGTTACTTAAAGCGTTTTTATAACCACAGAGGATTAAATGATCCGAATGAAACAATCATGAATACCTCTGTTCCTAAATTTAATTATATAATTATAATCCGGCAAGGGAATTTAAGTTTAAAAATAATTGGACAAACAATTGCGTATGGAGTTTGTTAGGATTATTGTTGAATTATAAATTAAAATTGGTCTTATGAAATTTAGCAAATTAACATTTTGTCTATTGGCAACTACAGTTGTGCTTTCCTTTACGGCTTGCAAATCAGGCTTATCTGATGAGAAGTTGGAAGAAAAGATCGAAAATGCACTTACCGGTCGTAAAACCGTGGACGTCGACGTTAAAAAAGGGGAAGTTATCTTAAGTGGCACGGTTGCTTCCGAAGAAGAAAAGCAACAAGTGGAGTCTATTGCTAAAACAGCAGGCGATAAGGACATCAAGTCTATTCAAAACAATATTATCGTTAGCGCCCCAGTGTCGTCGACTCCAGCTCCTATTGAGGTATCCAATAATGATGCGGTGCTTGGAGCAGCAGTGAATACGTTTATGAAGGATTTTCCTACGGTACAGGCAAGTGTAAAGGATGGTGTGATCGCTGTTACAGGTACTTTGGAGCAGCCTAAGATAATCACCTTAAAACAAGGTTTGGATAACTTAAATCCAAAAAAAGTGGATCTAAGCGGTATTGTTGTCAAAAAATAAAATAGTGAAATTATGTCATTGCAGGAAAAATATAAGGTTCTTTTAGATACGGCACAATCTTCAGGTGTAAATGACCTGAACTACGCCGAAATGGATGGAGTATTGCAAATTCGTGGTACAGCACCAACAGCAGATGTGAAAAATAAGCTCTGGGAAATCTACGGTAATATAGATCCTAATTTCCAAACCGGAGATGTGGTGTTAAATGTAGATGTGGCTACGGAAGTGCCCGGAAGCCAGGTGAAAGTTATAACAGAAAATAGCAATTTGAACATTAGAAAAGGCCCTGGTACAGACCAGCCTATCGTCGGAAAAGCAGCTAAAGGAGAAATCATCACATTGATTAGTAAGGCTAATGATCAATGGTGGTTGGTCAGAACCAAAGATAATGAAGAAGGGTATTGTTATGCACAATATTTAGAGTCTGTTTAGTTCTCGAATGTTCTCGCATGATGGGTACAAGTACCAATTGGCTTTGAAAAAAGGGGAGTTATGCATAAATAACTCCCCTTTTTTCATTTCACGATTAAGCTTGTCTGTTCTGTAATATGGAGGTACTACAGCATCTATCGTATTGGGGAATTATTTGGAAAATCAACCGAATTTTAATTTTTGGTGTAATAATTGTATTACTATGATTGCAACAATTTTATTACATTATGTCGAAATCACGTTTTATCATATCATTATGCTTGTGTTTAGCTGTTCAGTTGGGAGTTGCGCAAGAGTATGTTCGCTTGGACAAAGATCGTTATCAATTGCATTTGTCGGAATATCCAAAAGATACAATCCGGGTACTTGAAAAAGGTAAAGAAACGAAGTTAAAACAGGGTAAATATATTCTGCAAAAGAATCAATTTATGGGACTTTCCAATGCATTTATTACGATTAATCAGGATGGCATCGTCGATGGTGATTTTAAAATTGAAAAAGATGGGCGTACCGGTGATGTTATCGTAAGACATGGTGTATTGCAGCAAATGACTGTGAAATCTGCTGCATTGCCAGACTTTCAATATACCATAACGGATAGTTCAAGTGTGCAGCGCAATTTTAAGAATGGGAAAATCAGTCAGGAAAAAACGGTATTCTACCGAGCTGCAAATAGTGGTAAAAAAGTGACAAAAGTCTTCTTTGATAATTACTATACGGTTGAGAATGATTTTGACCATACCCGAGCTGACTACCGATTAGACAATACCTTAATGTACAGCGCTAAATTGAATTGTGGTGGGCAGATACAGGAATCAAAGTCATTTGATGCCAATGGTCAATTACTAAAACATACCTATCGGAAAGCTAAAATTGATTACACTGATCTGTATCAGAATAATAATCTCGTTGAGCGGAAATATAACCTTAATAACTGCTTTTACCATGAGTATTTTAAGAATTCATTGTTAGTGCAAAAGGTCGTGGAGAAAAAGGATAAAGGGAATACAGAAAAGTATGTTTATAATGGAGCCGGAAAATTGATAAATAAAAATACCGGCGGATAATTTAAAAATGCATCTTGAATCAAGTATGGATGCCAATATTTTTGCATTTTAAAAATATAGCACTACCTTTGTCAAGCAATGAAGAAAATGAACAACATATTACGTCTTCCATTTTTCTTTAATTATTATCGCCCGATAATCGTTCGGGACCCCTATGCCTATTAAATTAAGAAATTCAAATTATTATTTATAGCTAAGCCCGAACATAACGTTCGGGCTTTTTTTATTTTATATAACATCATGTTAAAAGAGTTAGAAGAAAATATCGAAATTATTTTACCGAAGGAGGGGCTTGCATCGAAGTTGAAGGAGTCTGAAGAAAAGAACCGACCATTGATTATAAAACTTGGTTTTGATCCAACAGCACCGGATCTTCATTTAGGGCACGCTGTAGTGTTAAAGAAACTACGCCAGTTTCAGCAGCTGGGGCACGAAGTCGTGATTCTCGTTGGTAGTTTTACAGCTCGGATCGGTGATCCTACAGGAAAAAATAAAGCCCGTAAACCTTTATGTCAGGATGCGATAGCGCACAATGCGGCAACTTACATTGCGCAACTGTCTAAAATTATTGATGTTTCAAAAGCGAAAGTTGTTTTTAATGGAGACTGGTTGGATCAACTAAATTTTACAGAAGTTATCCAGCTGGTATCGAAAGTAACCGTCGCTCAATTGATGCAGCGGCATGATTTTAATAAACGTTTTAACGAAAACCAATCAATAGCCATGCATGAATTGCTTTACCCGATATTGCAGGGCTTTGACTCTGTACATGTCAATAGTGATATTGAAATGGGGGGAACGGACCAACTGTTTAATTGCGCGATGGGCCGGCAGCTACAGGAATCTTTTGGACAGGATCCACAAATAGTACTGTGTATGCCCTTGTTGCGCGGGCTGGACGGAAAAGAAAAAATGAGCAAATCATTAAACAATACGATCGGTCTTTTGGATGAACCGAATGAAATGTTTGGTAAAACCATGTCTATTCCTGATCATTTAATTCCAGAATATATTGACTTGACAACTGATTTCAATCAGGAAACCAAACTTGGCATGAAGACCCGTATTGAAATGGGCGAAAATCCAATGGAAATTAAGAAACTTATTGCACATAATCTAGTTGCTCAATACCATGGCGACGAGTTTGCGGCCAGTGCGGTTGATTTTTTTGTGAAGCAGTTTCAGAGCAAGAAATTAGAAGAAAAGGCTTTTGAGGAGGTGTCGGGTCAAACATTGCGCGAACAGTTTGGTGAACAGATTAAACTGGTCGATCTATGTCATTTCCTAAAGGGGGCAACAAAGTCGGCGATGCGAAGATTGATTATAGGCGGTGCAGTGCAGATCGATTCAATAAAACAGCTGAATCCGGAGCTGATGCTTGATTTGAATACTTGTTTTAAAATTAAATTAGGTAAAAGGGCTTATTTTAGAGTTATCTAGTAAGGTTTGTGAGGGTATACTTTTTTAATGTTTTGCTAAAAGTAGTAAAATAACATCGTGGTCCTTTCTTAAACCATAAATAATTTCTACCTTCATATAGGAGTCTCATACTTTATTTTCATACCAATTATAGATGGAAACATATAATAATATTGTTTTGGAGCGGTTGCCCAAACATTTGAAACGCTATGTAGTAGCCCAACGATATGAACGTTATACCGCGCTGGATCAAGCATTGTGGCGTTATGTCATGCGTCAGAATTATTCTTTCTTGAAAGATGTAGCCTACTACCCTTATATTCCGGGATTGAAGAAAGCAGGATTATCCATCGCGACCATCCCGAACCTACAGGACATGAACGATAGTCTAAAATTAATTGGCTGGGGGGCTGTGACTGTGGATGGATTTATTCCGCCGGCTGCTTTTATGGAATTTCAGGCGCACCGCGTACTAGTTATTGCTGCAGACATACGTCAATTGGAACATATCGAATATACACCGGCACCAGATATTATTCACGAATCTTCAGGACATGCACCTATAATCGGTGAGCCAGATTACGCTACATATTTGCAGTACTTTGGGGAGGTTGGTACGAAAGCACTTTCTTCGGGCAAAGATTTTGAACTCTACGAAGCTATTCGCCACCTATCTATTTTAAAAGAACACGCTACAACAACGGCGGCTGAGTTGGCGGAAGCAGAGAAAAATTTGCAGATCATTCAAGATAATATGGGCGAGCCTTCGGAGATGGCATTGTTGAGCAGGTTGCATTGGTGGACTGTGGAATACGGACTTATTGGAGATCTTCATAACCCCAAAATTTATGGAGCTGGTTTACTGTCTTCTATTGGAGAAAGCGCAAGCTGCATGCAGGAAGATGTGCCTAAGTTGGCGTATGGTTTAAATGCAATCGAATATCCTTATGATATTACCAAACCACAACCACAGCTATTTGTTACACCGGATTTTGAACACCTAAAGCTCGTATTGGATAAATTTGCTGATACCATGGCTTTTCGCGTAGGGGGCAAACAGAGCCTTGACAAGGCAATAGACTGTAGAGCTGTTTGCACTGTGGAATATAGTTCCGGTTTGCAGGTGTCGGGCGTTTTTAAGCTGGCCAACGCAGATAAAAATCTCTCTTATATTCAAACACATGGACCTACAGCTTTGGCGGTAGCAGGTAAACAGCTTGAAGGCCACGGTATCATTTATCATAGCGAAGGGTTTGGCTCCCCTGTAGGACACTTGCGCGGTGCAGATAGTGACTTAGCCGATTTTGATGAAGCAACATTGATTCAATATGTTGTAGTGGAAGGGCAGCAGTGTTCGTTAAACTTTGCTTCAGGGATTATTGTATCGGGAATTGTTCAAAAGATTGTACGTCAATTTGGCAAGATTGTTTTGATTTCATTTATAGGATGCGAGGTATACCGTAGCGATAGGGAAGAGGTGTATTTTAAACCTGAATGGGGAACATACGATATGGCTGTCGGAGCGGAAATAGTATCTGTATTTGCAGGCGCTGCGGATAAAGATGCCTATGATGCGCTGGAGGAGCATTTGGATAAGGATCTATCTTCAATACCTGCCGAAACGGAAGATGTAAAACTAGTGAATTGTCATGCTGCGATACGGAATTTGCGGGACAACGGTTTTGATCAGAAAGTATGGCTGGAGATTTTCAGTCAATTGGGACCGGAAAATGCAGATCATTGGTTAGGTTTGGTTGAATTATTTGAAATTGCCCAGGCTAATGATGGAGGGGAATTAACTACTCAGGCCGAACAGAGGCTCTTGGAATTTATTATCCGATATCCAAATTTGAAAAAACTGATTGATGATGGATTGCGTGTTGCTAAGGAGGAAGATTTAAATAACCACTAAAAAGTATTATATGTGAAATTGGCTGTAAAAAAGGCGATATAAAAAAAGAGAGCTATTAAATCTATGTAGAGCTCTCCTTTTTTACTGTCTATTTAAGCTATGCCTGCAAAAGTATTTGCCAGGCTTCATTAAGTTTGCCCGCGTCTAATAGTTGGGCAGCATATTCGTGAATTTTTTGTGTGAACTTTGATGGGCTGTCTTCAAAGTTTAGCTTCAGATAGTTGAAGTACTTATCTTCTTGCTGTGGGTCTTTTAATGTTGGTCGTGTTTCTACGTTGGCCAGCAACCCCAGGTGATTTCCGGTTAATACATTCGAAAATCTAATTTTTTCTGGAAGTTGGTCTATGCCAATTCCCAGGTTACGGAGGGGCTTCGGTACAATAAATAAGTTTTCGTCGGTTACGCGACAATACCAATCACCACCGAGCCGGGCTACCAGATCCAAATCTTTTTGTTGAATGGTATTGTTCTTGCCCAACAAGTGTTTATGGACATGCATATAGAGGATCTCGGCAATAACGAGATTTCCAGCTCCTGGCTCATCGCTTAATGCGACAACCTCTCTGACCCGACATTCCAGCTGGACTGGGGATTCGGCTACACGAGGTGGTGCAACTCGGATAGAGGGAATGGGCGTAAAACCCGACTTATCAAATTCATTTATTTCCTTGCCATATTCGGTACTGGCAAGTGATTGTTGCTGGACCATATCGTAGTTAACAATATTGATGACAACTTCATTAACCTCCTGTATATTATCCAATGTATGTTTGGTACTACCATCACGCATGCGTCGCAAGGGAGAGAAAACACAGATTGGCGGCTGATGGGACATCAGGTTAAAATAGCTGAAGGGGCTTAAATTTATGTTTCCATTGCTATCGATCGTGCTTGCAAAGCAAATTGGCCGCGGTGCAACAGCATACTTAATTAAATTATCTATAATAGCTTTGTCTTTAACAGATTCAAAGGTGATGGTTTCAAAGGAAGAGGTCATATCCGTAGATTTATGAATGGTATAATACAATAGAATTGGAAAGTTTTCCGAGCGCCGTGATTTCTAATTCAATCTCATCGCCAAGGTCGAGCCATTGGTCTTTATGATTAGGATCCGCTATGCGTGCTGTACCATTGAGCTCAAGAAAGCAGCCTGTTCCGACTGTCCCAGAACCGATTATATCACCAGGGGAAATTTGTACACCATAGGAAACACGTTCAATAATTTCTGCAAAAGTCCAGTGCATACTCGCAAAATTACCCGCTGAGACTTGCGTGCCGTTTACTTTACAAGTCATATTGAGCTCATAACAGTCGCCAATATGTCCTGCTGCAGGTTGAACCTTATAAGGTTCCAATTCATCCTTTGTCACCAAGTAAGGTCCAATTGCTGTTGCAAAATCTTTGCCCTTGGCAGGGCCCAAACTCAATTTCATTTCCTCCATTTGGAGTTTTCTGGCACTAAAATCATTCATAATCATATAGCCAGCAATATACTCATCTGCCTGAGCGGCGGGGATATTGATTCCTGGTTTGTTGATGACTATTGCAATTTCTAGTTCGAAATCCAGTTGATTTAAATGTAGGGGCATGCATTGAACGGGACCAGGTCCCTGTATGGACTGATGGTTGGAGAAATAAAAAACGGGAAATTCATCAAATTCAGGGATCATAGCTAATCCGCGGTTTCTTCTCGAGGTTGCGACATGCTGTCGAAAAGCGTAAGCATCACGAAAAGATGTTGGCTGTGGCACGGGGGCGATGAGTTGGATATCGTCTAGTAGACGATAGGGCCTGTTCATAGCTCCTTGACGCAAAGCTGTTTCAAAGATTTGTAGCTGATTCATGGTCTCTTCGCCACCTTTGAGGAAGTCCGACATCGTTGTGGGAAGGTTTTGATCGATGACTGAGCAACTATAAAAGCGGTCGTCTATAACAATGCCCAATTCTTGTTGACCATTTTTAGTGCTAGTGACAATTCTCATATATGAAGTGTTCTATTTGGTTATTCAATGTTGTTAGCATTCGACACAAATATATTGTATAAGATTTGAAAAAAATATTTCTTCTCTTGAAAATAGAAAAATATTCTTACCTTTATTAAAGCATTATAAACTATAAAAAATGATCAATCGTGGTGTACATCGCTTTGCGTCCTCCATGCCCTATGTTGCTTTTAATAAAGCAATCATAGCTGATATCGTTTTTGCACAATACTAATCTTCTCTTTTACTACTTGCCGATAGTTCTATTGGCAATTTGGATATTCATTTAATTTTATAACCGTTTAAATCGTAGAATTATGCCATTTTATGTTAAACAAGGGCAAATTCCAATGCAGCGACATACTGTTTTTAGAAAGCCCGATAACACGCTTTATGCCGAGGAATTAGTATCCACACATGGTTTTTCCAGTCTTTATTCCTTAGTGTACCATTGTCATCCACCCACACTCGTTAAACAAATAAGAGAGCCTTATGATGTGTCTCCCCGGATTGCCCGCGACAAACATCTTAAACATACCAGTCTAAAGGGATTTCAGGTACAGGCAAAAGATGACTACCTCGAAAGCAGGACACCTGTGTTGGTTAATCAGGACTTACATATATCCTTAGCAGCTCCCCGTCGGTCGATGGATGACTATTTTTATAAAAATAGCCAGGCAGATGAGATTGTCTTCATCCATCAGGGGATGGGGAAACTCAAGACTGGATATGGGAGTATCCCCTTCAAGTATGGAGATTATTTGGTAATCCCCCGAGGAACGATTTATCAAATGGAATTTGAACAGGAAGATAATCGACTGTTTATTGTTGAATCATTCTCTCCCGTACGTACGCCCAAACGTTATCGCAATGAATTTGGTCAATTGATGGAACATGCGCCCTTTTTTGAGCGGGACATTCGGGTACCTCAAAATTTGGAAACTTTTGATGAACTGGGTGACTTTGAAGTGAAGATCAAGAAGCAAGGGATGATTTATCCGTATGTTTATGGGAGCCATCCATTTGATTTTGTTGGTTGGGATGGCTATCATTTTCCATGGGCATTTTCGATTCATGATTTCATGCCGATAACAGGTAAATTGCATCAACCGCCACCCGTTCACCAGACCTTTGAAACAGACAATTTTGTCTTATGCAGTTTTTGCCCTCGTATGTATGATTACCATCCTCATTCGATTCCAGCACCATATAACCATAGTAATGTAGATTCAGATGAAGTCCTATATTATGTGGATGGCGATTTTATGAGTCGAAAATCCGTGGAAAGGGGACAGATAACGTTACATCCAGGTGGTATACCGCATGGACCTCATCCAGGGACGGTGGAAAAAAGCATTGGGCAAGTGAAAACCGAGGAGTTGGCCGTGATGATCGATCCTTTTCGACCACTGATGTTAACCCAAGAAGCACTCGATATAGAAGATCCAGATTATTATAAATCTTGGATGAGTTAGGAAAAATAAAAGAATAACCTTTATATAAATTATGGCAAATACATTTGCAGAAAAGATTGCCCAAGCGCAAGATTTTCTACCTATTAATGGCACAGATTATATTGAATTTTATGTTGGCAATGCCAAACAGGCCGCACATTATTACAAAACAGCTTTTGGTTTCCAGTCGGATGCGTATGCCGGACCGGAAACAGGCGTTCGAGACCGGGTATCTTACGTGTTAAAACAAAATAAAATACGTTTAGTGCTTACCACAGCGTTGAAATCTGACCACCCTATAACAGAACATGTTAAAAAACATGGTGATGGTGTCAAAATATTGGCTCTTTGGGTAGATGATGCACGAAAATCATTTGAAGAAACAACAAATAGAGGGGCGAAAGTCTATCAGGAAACACAACTTCTGAAGGATGAAAATGGGGAAGTTTGGACCGCAGGAATTTATACCTATGGCGAAACGGTCCACATGTTTGTTGAACGCCGCAATTATGCTGGTCCATTTATGCCAGGATATGAAAAATGGAAAAGCGATTACAATCCAACGGAAACTGGACTGCTTTATGTTGATCATTGTGTGGGTAATGTTGGATGGAATAAGATGAATGAAACCGTAAAATGGTATCAGGATGTGATGGGGTTTGTCAATATTTTATCTTTTGATGACAAGCAAATTAATACAGAATATTCGGCTTTGATGAGTAAAGTGATGAGCAATGGAAATGGTTTTGTTAAGTTTCCAATTAATGAGCCTGCCGAAGGAAAGAAAAAATCGCAGATAGAAGAATACCTTGAATTTTATGAGGGTGAAGGTGTTCAGCATGCGGCTCTAGCAACCAAAGATATTGTGGCCACCGTGCGGGAACTTAAAGCAAGGGGAGTAGAATTTTTGGGTGCTCCTCCCGAAGCATATTACGATATGTTGCCTGAACGAGTTGGAAAAATTGATGAAGAGATACGGATCATCCAAGAACTGGGTATTCTAGTTGATCGTGATGAAGAAGGTTATTTGCTGCAAATTTTTACAAAACCGGTAGAGGATAGACCGACTCTATTTTATGAAATCATCCAACGTAAGGGGGCACAAAGTTTTGGCGCAGGAAATTTTAAGGCTCTTTTTGAAGCAATAGAACGTGAACAAGAACGCCGAGGAAACTTATAGGAGTATGGAAGGGATGAAGGAATTATTGCGGGCTTTTGAGCACAAAAGTCCGGAAATTGTTTTCGAATGGAAAGATAGTGAAACTGATGCCAGGGGATGGATTGTTATCAATTCCTTACGTGGAGGTGCTGCTGGCGGGGGGACCCGAATGCGGGCTGGATTGGATAGGCATGAGGTAGAATCTTTGGCAAAAACAATGGAGGTCAAATTTACGGTATCTGGCCCTGCAATAGGGGGGGCAAAATCTGGAATTGATTTCGACCCACATGACCCAAGGAAAAATGAAGTCTTGGAACGTTGGTTTAAAGTTGTCACACCGCTATTGAAAAACTATTATGGGACAGGTGGAGATTTGAATATCGATGAAATTCATGATGTAATCCCGTTGACGGAAGAATATGGACTATGGCATCCACAAGAAGGCATTTTGAATGGTCACTTTAAGGTGAATGAAAGCAATCGTATTCATCAAATTGGACAATTGCGTTATGGGGTTTCCAAAGTATTGGAAGATAGCTCCTACAGCCCGGATCTGAAGCGCAAGTACAAAGTGGCAGATATGATCACGGGATATGGCGTGTCAGAGTCAATTCGTCATTATTATGAACTTTTTGGCGAAAATTGCTTTGGGAAGCGAGCGGTAATTCAAGGTTGGGGTAATGTTGCTGCCGCAGCGGCATTTTATCTGTCTAAACTTGGTGTAAAAATAGTTGGTATAATTGATCGAGTCGGCGGACTGATCAATCCGGAAGGATTTGAAGAGGAAGATATTACCCGTTTGTTTTTAGAGCGCAAAGGCAATGAGCTTTGTTCTCCGGATCTGATTCCTTTTGATCAGATACAGAAAGAAATATGGAGCCTGGAAACGGATATTTTTGTGCCTGCTGCGGCCTCCCGCTTAGTGTCAAAAGATCAGATCCAGCACATGATAAATCATGGGCTTGAGGTGATCGCTTCAGGTGCCAATGTGCCATTTGCAGATCAAGAAATATTTTATGGGCCTGTTATGGAGTTCGCAGATCAGCATGTTGCGGTCATACCTGACTTTATTGCGAATTGTGGTATGGCGAGAGTATTTGCTTATTTAATGCAACGTAATATCGAAATTAGTGATGAAGCAATTTTTTCGGATGTTTCCAGTGTGATTTTTGAAGCATTAAAGAAAATTAGGACCGTTTCTTCTAAAAAGACACATATATCATCGAGAGCATATGAAATTGCATTAAAACAGTTGGTGGAAACCGGTAACGAACAACAAGAGGCTAAACTCTAATTTATTTCTGCTATAATGCTATAAAAAAAACACTTGAAGCGGGGAACTTCAAGTGTTTTTAACTAACCAATTATTAACCTAAATTTATGAATGCTTAAAACAATGCAATACCTATGCCAAAACTTATTTTCCTAGCATGAACATATTGTCATTTTTTTGTTATTAAAATTTCTGCCTGAAATTTGATTTTTTGAAGTTTTGTTGAAAGATCAAAACGGGGTAGACTAAAAACAAATTTCATTGTATAGTTTTCAAATACTGGTCCGCTTGATGATTTTTTTTTTGTTTTTTATTTTCCTTAAAGTGCTGATAAACGAAAACTCCCGAAGCGGGGAGCAACAGGAGTTTTCCTAACCAATTATTAACCTAAATTTATGAAAAGTACCTATATAACGTAGTAAGTTCAAGAAATGTTTCAACTGATTGGAGTTTTTTTTACTTTTTAACATTTTTTGACTATTTGCTATTGATTTCCAATAAAATATACTACTATTTATTTTGTTTTCTTTTTAGGGGAAATAAAAAACCTGTTAGCGGGGACTAACAGGTTTTTTATAAACTAACTAAATTATTAACCTAAATTTATGAAACTACTTAACAATATTCAACAAAGATGCCAATGTACTAAATCCGTTAGCTGTTTAACGATTTTTAACAGCCTCGTTTCGGATAAGAAGGGGAGCCCCTAATTCTCAAGACAATCCAGTTAATTTTCAAACCTTTTGTTGCTCATAAGCGTTTATCTAAACAAAAAGGTCAGCAATCAATGCTGTCTATTTGACGTAAACTGTTTAAAAAAAGGTACATGTCTTTAACATATCGCTATCAATTTGAAAATTACGATAGCCCATTTTGGGCTTTTGCCATTCATGATGGCCATCAGGTCGATGCGCATTTGATGCCCTACATAAATATTTCAGACGAGGAACGATTACGCGAAGAGGATCCTTATACGGCTATTTTGGCTGAATTACCCTGTAATCGATTTGTATCTGGAACTTCCAGGTTTCAACTGGATCTTAATCGAAAACGAGAAGATGCTATTTATCTTACACCTGAGCAAGCTTGGGGGATGCGGGTATGGCGAACAGATCTACCCAATGAGCTAAAAGATCAGCTGTATGCAGCCTATGATAGCATATATGAGGAAATAAGCCAAGCAATTCAGCACACGATTGATCATTATGGCTATTTTATCGTGTATGATATTCATAGTTATAATATGCGTCGCGGGGGGGCTGAAACTAGTTTAAATAATGAAACCGACCCTCAGATTAATATTGGGACGCAACATAATCACAAAAAATGGCGAACGCTGACTGATCAGGTTTTGGAAGCACTACGGACTGGAAAAGATGGACAAGTTTACGACGTCCGTGAGAATGTCAAGTTTAAGGGCGGATTCCTTTCTGCGTATTTGAATGATAAGTTTGGTGATAAAGGCTGTATTTTTTCTGTCGAATTTCGGAAAGACTTTATGGACGAATGGACTGGGGAAGTATATCCACAAAAGCTTCAGGAGTATAAAAAACTTCTCTTACACAGCATTGGAACACTGGAAAATTATTTTGCCTATGAAAGATAATGCGAAACAACTTGCTGGCATTTTAAAAATGATCAAAAATAAGGAGGTTTTCCACGTACAGATTCCGCCAAAAAACAAACTGGTATTTAATCAAGTTGTTCCTTATCTGTTTTTATACAGACAGTTTTTTAGTCAAGATCCTATGCTGGCAGAGTTGGTTAAATCAGAACCAGCTTACTTTAGGGTAAGAGATCCACAGATGAATGTTTCTGAATGGATCGCTCCAATCCTCAATCAACTTGTCGAAGAGTTTGGTGCCTGTTTGATTATTGAGGCTTGGGCAGCAGATTCCGCACAGGAGGAAGATATTCAAATTCATATTGCGCGGAAAAATGTACAGGCTATCGCTCAGTATCTAGGTAAGCAACTGACAACAGAGGAATCGATTTCCAAAGTGGAGATACTGACAGATTCCAAAACAAATGCAACGCAAAGTTTATCCCCTTCGAGTGTACAGTTGGATAATCTGAACACCAATATATTTTACATGGGGCTGGAGATAAAACCGAAATACCTTTTAGGGGTAGATCAGCAAATTTTACCGATCGATCTGCGTCATTTCCGTGAAGCCATATCCAGGAGTCTGTCGAAAACATTCTTTGAATTCATACGTATACATACCTTATCTAAACCTACGGCATTTAAAATAAGCCAGCCTAAAAAGATGCTTCCTTTAGCTTGGGAGATTGATCAGAAGTTAGCGCGGGAAAGTCAACGATTTGATTTTTTATTATTGGTTACACCAACAAATTCTTACGATGCCTGGCAGCAATTTAAGAAGGGGAATTACCGAAAAACTCCTGTGTTTCGATATAGGCCCATGCCTATTGATCCAGATATTATCAAGAGAAACCTCTATAACTTGCATATCGAAGATTTATTTGATCCTTCCATTGCTTATTTGTTTCGTGATAAACGCAAGGAGCTTGATCAGATGATGACCATGTTGAGTGAGCGGGGAAAAGAAGGATTTTTGTTGGGCAGTATGCAGGTTTTTGGTACTGTCAATGAAAAATTGTTGGAAAAGGCTCAGGCAATTTTGACCATTACGACAACGGATCGAGAAGTGAGAACGAAAGAAGAGGAAATTGTCTATGCCGAAGAGTTCGCTAAGCTCGCCCAGGAAGAATTGGATTATCTGAAAAACCAAGATCCAAGCTTTGGCACCACAGTGCGGCTACGGGATGATATTTATGGCGTGATGGTAAATCAAGGCGTACTCAATATAAGTAAGCAGTATAGTTTGCCAAGGAATAGGGTAAAGGCATTGATTCAACATGAGGTCGGTACACATATTGTTACTTACTATAATGGGAAGCAACAGCCGTTCAGTCTCTTTAGATTAGGGGTTCCCGGTTATGAAAAACTTCAGGAAGGCCTCGCTGTACTTGCTGAGTATTTGGTGGGGGGCCTGACAAATAATAGACTACGTATTCTGGCAGGCAGAGTTATCGCTGTCCATCACATGCAGCAGGGCAGTTCATTTATTGATACATTTTCAGTATTGGTAGACAAGTACCAATTTTTGACCGAAACAGCTTTTCAAATGACAATGCGGGTCTATCGAAGTGGTGGGCTTACCAAAGATGCATTATACTTGAGTGGTTTAATCGAATTGACTAATTATATCAAGAGTGGGCGAGATCTATCCCTGTTGACGATGGGTAAAATCCGCGAAGATTATATACCAATCGTTGAAGAACTCATGTTAAAGGGCGTCTTGAAGGCTCCGGTCCTGACACCAAGGTATCTAATGGATCCATACAAGGATGCCTTGTTACATCTAAAAAAAAGTAATGGAATATTTCAAATGATTCAGTAATCAGATATTTTATATGAAGATAGCATTCGTGATCAACCAAACCCATAAAGAAACTGCTCGTTTCACGACGACTGTTTTGGCATTGAAAGCCCATCAAATGGGACATGAAATTTATTATATTGGCTTGGCCGATTTCTACTATGAGTCGGCCCATATTGCCGCCCATGTGCGAAAAGTGCTCCCTGATCAGATGCTTACTTCTACCAATAGCCTCATGGAAGTATTGCGCGCGACAGAAAAAACGAAGATGATGTTGGAAGAAATGGATGTGGTCTGGCTACGATTTGATCCAGTCCTGGATATGGTTAGCCGACCTTGGGCTGCTGCTTCAGCCCTACAATTTGCCGCTCTACTAAAAGAAAAAGGTGTATTGGTTATCAATGATCCCGATAGCCTTAGTCGGGCCAGTAATAAGTTGTATCTCGAGGGATTTGATGAATCTATTCGACCTAAAACAATTGTAACCCGAAACTATGCCGATGTCATTGAATTTTTTGAACAACAGAATAAGCTTATTATTTTGAAACCCTTAAAGGGGTCCGGCGGTAAAAACGTGTTTTTAATCAATAAGGATAATCAGCAAAACCTCAAACAAACTGTAGAGGCTATTGCCCGAGATGGTTATGTAATTGGCCAGGAATATCTTCCGGAAGCTGCCCGCGGTGATATTAGATTCTTTTTACTAAATGGAGAGCCTATTTCGATCAATGGAAAATATGCTGCTGTTCATCGCGTGCAACAAGGTGATGAGATTCGGAGCAATGTGCATCAAGGCGCAAAGACCCAAGCAGCTATTATTTCACCGGAGTTATTGCTTATGGTCGATAAGATCCGGAATAAATTAGTTCAAGACGGAATGTATTTTGTCGGTTTGGATGTGGTGGGAGATCGTATTATGGAAATCAACGTATTTAGTCCGGGTGCATTATGCCAGACGGAAGAAATTGTAAAAGAGGATTTTTCGGCGCTTATTATTGAAAAATTAGCGGAGAAAGTTGCTTTCAGAAAACGAGGTTGATGACAGTTGTATCGATGAAAATTGATGTTGTTGAAATCGCTACGGGAGTGCTAAGCTAGATGATTTGCGGTAATTATGAATTTGAAATGAATTACAGAAATTAAATTCTTGTTATTTTTGAAAAAAGAAAAATATGCTGATTATCGATTCTCCATCCCACAACGCCTATTTTAACATCGCTTCAGAGGAGTATTTATTGGGTAAATTTCCGGAAGAGGATATTTTTTTACTCTATGTAAACGACCCTTCAATTATCGTGGGTAAATTTCAGAATACCTTGGCCGAAATCAATCTTGATTATGTCAACGAGCATCAGATTAAGGTTGTGCGACGAATGTCTGGTGGTGGTGCTGTTTATCATGATGCTGGAAACTTAAATTTTTCTTTTCATACCTTATTGGGAAATCATGATTTTATGGATTTTTCGACCTTTACCCAGCCGATTGTACATATTTTGAACAAATTGGATATCCCTGCAAAATTAGAAGGAAGAAATGACCTCCTGGTAGATGGGAAGAAGTTTAGCGGAAATGCCAAGCTTGCAAAAAATGGGAAGATGATTCAACATGGTACGATATTGATTGATTCGCAGATGCAGGTATTAAGCGATGCTTTAAAGGTCAATCCATTGAAGTTTGTGGATAAAGCGGTAAAATCGAATCGTGCACGTGTCACAAACTTAATTGAATATCTACCTGCTGGTTTTACGACTGGAGATTTTAAGGAATTGTTGATTGAAGAAATAAAACGTGAGAATCCGGCAGCCAAAATGATTGAGTTTACCGCTTCGGATATTAAAAATATAGAAAAATTGGTTGAAGAGAAGTATGAAACATGGGATTGGAACTTCGGTTTTTCACCAAATTATAACTTTAAAAAAGCAATTAAGATCCCTGCGGGATTCATCGAGTTGCATTTGGATGTACATAAAGGATACATTGAACGGGCTAAAATTTTCGGTGATTTTTTTGCATCCCGATCAATTCATGAACTTGAAAATTTATTGATTGGTGAAAAGCATGAAGTAGGAGAGATTGATACCTTACTGAAATCAATTGATTTGACGACGTATTTTGGAAAAGTTGAACCCGCAGAAATTCTTACTTTGTTTAAATAGAAAATGTAGTACTGCCCTATACGGGTGTTAATTAATAAATATATGCCTTGGAATCCAGCTATATACAATCAATTTAAAGATGTCCGTTTTAAACCGTTTTATGATTTATCTGAACTAATTACTACCGATAAAATGGAACATGCCGTCGATTTAGGTTGCGGTACAGGTGAACAGACAGCTATCTTAAGCGAACAATTCTCTCAAGCGACCTTTCTTGGGATAGATTCTTCTGCGGAAATGCTTTCTAAAAGCCATAAGTTGGAAACGGAACGTCTGAAATTTAGGCAAAGTTCCGTTGAGAACTTCATTGCAGAGCCAAAAACCTGGGATCTTATATTCAGTAATGCTGCTTTACAATGGCTGGAAGATCATCAGGCTCTTTTCCCTCAAATTATTTCTAAGCTTAATGTTGGCGGGCAATTGGCGATACAAATGCCTTATCAGCCCGAAAATATACTCAATAAAATTCTATTTGAATTGGCGACGGAAGAACCCTATCGATCCTATTTAAGGGGCTGGAATAGGCCTTCTTCGGTATTGGATATGGATACTTATGCGCAATTGTTATTTGATAATGGCCTGGATCAATTAAACCTTTCTCTTCGTGTATATCCGCTCATTGCTGCTGATGCAGACATGCTTTACAATTTTATCGCTGGGTCTGCTTTGATTCCTTACATGGAACAATTGGAGGAAGATAAGAAGTCTGTGTTTGTAACTGAATTTAAAACACGTATCGAAAAACATTTCACTAAATTTCCAGCGATCTATTCTTTCAAGCGCATTTTATTATATGGGCGTAAAGGGTAATTCACATATCGATCAAATCGGACCAATGGGCAGCTGTGATCGTAGCCAGGTCTGTTGGGGCTAAAATAATCTGAAGCCCCCTTTTTCCTGCGCTTACCGAAATCGCTGTCTCCAATTGTGCGGCCTCTTCAATAAAGGTTGGGAACTGTTTTTTCATGCCAATAGGTGAACAGCCACCACGAATATAGCCGGTCACCGTTAAAAGGTCTTTCATTGGGAGCATTTCGCAGTTTTTATTCCCAGAGGCCTTCGCTATTTTTTTAAGGTCGAGCTGTGCGTTTCCGGGAATTACGGCAACAATATAAGGATCTTTGTTGCCTTTTAAGACCAGGGTTTTATAAAGCGTTTCGGGTGACAAACCTAGGGTTTCGGCGACATGCTCAGCACTGACGTCCTGTTCGTCTACCTCATATGCTCTGAGTTCATACTTAATTTTTGCTGTGTCCAACAGCCGAACAGCATTTGTTTTACTCGACATACCCTAGCCTTGTTTTTTCTTATTAAAATAGGTCGTTATGGCATCTAGCGCGTATGCATTCAAACAGTTGCTTGCCTGCAAACCACCCTTTTGCGCCACCAATACACCATATTGCATATCGTGCAATCCCTCTGTACGATGGGCATCGGGATTGATGGAAAGTAAAACTCCTTTCTCTACTGCATAACGGTGCCATCTCCAATCCAGATCTAATCGTAAAGGATTTGCATTTATCTCAATGACAACGCCATTTGCCGCACAAGCATCGATTACCCGTTTAAAATCTAAGGGATATCCGGCTCTACTTAATAATAGTCTTCCTGTTGGATGGCCTAAGATTGTTGTATACGGATTTTCGATCGCTTTGATTAGTCTTGTTGTGGCTTTGTCTTCGTCCATTTTCAGATTGGAGTGTACGGAGGCGACAACGAAGTCAAACTTAGCCAACACCTCATCGGGATAGTCTAATGAACCGTCAGCTAGAATATCAGATTCAATTCCCCTGAAAATCTTGAATGGAGCCAATTTTTCGTTTAATGTCGCAATCTCATTCCACTGCTGCTCCAATCGCTCAATGGAGAGGCCGTTGGCATAAACTGCCGTTCGCGAGTGATCGCATATACCCAAATATTCTAGCCCCAGGACATCTTTACAATGTAATGCCATTTGCTCGAGGCTATGTACGCCGTCACTATAGGTGGAGTGATTGTGGAGTGTTCCCCTGAGATCTTTGTATTGAATCAGCTTTGGCAGTGAATGCGTTTGAGCCTGCACTATTTCATTCAACCCCTCTCGTAATTCGGGTTCAATATAATCTAAACCCAAGTTACGGTAAATAGCCTCTTCACTGGAAAGTGAAGGAAGATCCGGTAGAATATTAAATAGAAGATCGAGATGTGCAGTGGATCCAGTACTAAGAACCAGGTCGCGATAAAAATCATTGATATTACTACTGAATACTTTGAAAGTAAACCCCAATTCATCGGTCAGTTCTATGGAGTTTTCTGTTTTTTCCACTAAAGTAAATCCATCGAGGAATTTTTCGACGTTGTCTATACTTTCCGATATTAAAAGATCTACGGTACTCAAAACCTCGCATTTTCTTCTGAAATCTCCTGTATATGACAGCAGCGAAGAAGGGAAATGCAATTTCAATTCGTTGAAAAATTTTTCTGCCAGTGGAAGTACTTTTGCATATAAAAACCATCCCTTGTTGGAAATAGAAAACTCAATGGATTTTTTGATGTCTTCCTGCGTTTTAAGACCAAACCCTTTTGCTTCTACGAGACGGTTTTCATTACAGGCGTAAAGTAATTCGCCCACACTTTCAATCTCGAGTTCTTTCCAGATAATTTGAATCTTTTTAGGGCCAAGGCCCTTAATATTTAACATTTCAATAATACCGGATGGTGTGTTTTCAATAAGATCCTCAAGCTCTTTGAAAGTTCCTGTAGCGGCAACTTCTTTGGCTTTTTCAGCCGTACTTTTTCCTATTCCTGGCTGTGCACTCAAATCTTCAAGACTGGCCTCTTCAATACGGAAAGGTAGCTTGTCCAACTTAAAAGAGGCACTTGCAATGGATTTTGTTCGAAAAGGATTTTCGTTGTGAAGCTCCATCAATTGGCTACATAATTTGAAAATTTTTGAGATCGCTTTATTGTCCATCGTATTTGAATTGTTAAGCTACAAATATCTTAAATTTTAGGTCAAAATAACAATTCAAATACGGATATTATAGCGTTAAATAATGTAAAAAAGCTACTTTAAATGCCTGTTTTTCTCTATTTCTTGAAATTAACAACAAAGTGACAAATGCATGTGTGCTTAACCAAACATTTTGGCTATGTTTGCCGTTTTTGGGTGTTAAAATTGTGGTTATTTTGAGCATATCTTATAAAAACAACCCTATTAAATAGTAAAATATCATGATAGCAGACATTAGTGACAAAGAAATCAGTGGGCTTTATAAAACAGGTATTATTCAACAAACTGCTTATTGGTCTGCAGTAAAAAAAAATGCAAGGTATACAATCCAAGGCATTTAATTTTAAATCCAAACAATCCGATCTGTATGTTGGGGTCGAAGACGATACCTATTTTATCGGCGATCTATTAATTATCATACAAGCCATAGATCAGGAACATAGCATTGCCTATGTACCTTATGGGCCTGAGATTGAACCTTCAGATGAAAACCAGGGCTATTTTTTAGAACAGTTATCGGAGAGCTTACGTTCCCATCTGCCACCAAATTGTATAATGATACGCTATGATCTATCTTGGGAATCACATTGGGCTAAAGAGGATGATTGTTATGATCTTCATGGTAACTGGCTAGGGGTACCGGAGAAACGTATTCAGGAAATGCGCTTTAATTTTAATACAGAAAACTGGAACTTTCATAAAGCCAATACAGATATACTGCCTTCCAATACTATTTTTATGGATCTTAGAAAGGGTGAGGATATGTTGCTTGGAAATATGAAATCTAAGACGAGATATAATATCAATTTAGCAGAGCGAAAAGGAGTACGTGTGCGTTCGCTGGGGCTTGAAAGTTTGGCGGTTTGGTATGAGCTTTATCGGCAGACAGCTCTTCGAAACAACTTTTTTTTACATGATATAAGCTATTTTAAGATCGTTCTTTCTGCAAGGGCAAGTGATACATTATCTCCCGCAGATGTATATCTTTTAGTAGCCGAAGTGGATAACCAGCCTTTGGCCGCTATGTTTTTGGTAATTGCGGCAAATCGGGGGACTTATCTATATGGAGCTTCTGCTTCCGAAAATCGTAATTATATGGCGACATACGCTTTGCAATGGCGTGCGATGCAGCTTGCGAAAGAAAAAGGCTGTACGGAATATGATTTCTTTGGAGTATCGCCACAGGCAGATCCTTCACACCCTTTATATGGCCTTTATCGTTTCAAAACAGGATTTGGTGGTGAAATCTACCATCGTATGGGCTGTTGGGATTATCCCTTGGACAATAGGAAATATCAGTACTATGCGTCAATGGAGTTTAAAAACCAGAGCTATCATTTAAGTTAGAAATTAGAAGACCTCACCCAAGGTGAGCCTAACGCCGCGGTGATTCTTACTGATACCATAGTCGATTCCAATGTTGGTGCCCGAGTTTTTGTTAAATTTAATTCGTGCACCAGCACCAGTGCCGACGTTCCAGTCTTCGAACATGGAATTCTTTGGTCCGTTTAATGTGGTAAAGTTCATAAATGCAACAAATCCAAATAAGCCATTTTGGGTGATATCACGACGATATTCCGTTTCTAAATAGTAAAGTGATTTGCCACGAAAGCGGCTGACTGGAAAGCCTCTTCCCGAACTATTGTATGGATCCCATCCTAAATTCGGAAGATCAAGATAGGGCGCTTTACTATTAAATACCGTCCAGAAGAAACTCCTTATGGCAATCATATTTTGGCGATTTCTGTCTTGGGTAAGCCTATGGTATCGTCTAACTTCGAGAAATAGCGATTTCCAGTTCTGATCGCTTCCTAAAAATGTCGGATTTACACGGAACTGTAAATTGGCATAGTTACCCGACCAGGTATTGATCGAATTGGCGCGCGTATCGTAAATTAAATTGAAGCTGACTCCTGAAGACATGGTATTGTCTTTTAAATCTGTTCCATAAGGGTAGGAAGTGTAGTCTTCGAGCTTGGTATTGCTCGTAGACTTAATATTCATTCTATAATCCAGGTCATAACCAATGCCCATAAAAAGGCCTCCATGAATTCTTTTTAATGCATGTTGATATAAACGAAAGTAGGTGTAATCTAAATTAATCTGCTGATCACCATGATGCTCTTTGCCAATTCCCCAAGTTTCGTGCGGATATTTTAGTAGACGGATATCCCCATCAATCACCCATGTATTCTCTTTTAACCAGATGTAAGAACGGATTGGCAGGCCAAATCGTTTTCCAAAATTTGTGTAGGGCGTAAATGTCATTTTGGACATATAGGTATCGGAACGATCTCCTAAATAAAAGCCTGCGGTTGTACTTGTAATTAAAGCATGCCCTCCTCCAGGAACATTTGTTGAAAAGGGTAAAAAGGAAAAATAGATTTTCTTTCCTGTACTATCGACTGTTTGGGGTGGCTTGATATGTAATATTTCTTTTCCAATATCAATCAGGTCCCGTTGTTTACTTGTATCAGCGAGATGTTTGGTAGTTTCTATTTCATTGACGGGACGTTGTGCATATGCAGTATCGGCAAGTACAAGTAGAACCATCAAAATAGAACATTTAATATAAAAAATATATGCGCTATCGTAGTGTGTCATGAAAGAATGCAATCTAGCAGGAAATAGATAGAATAACAATATTCAAACCAATAATTTATTCATTCTGTCACGTTTTGGCTATAAAGAGAATTGATTGGAAATTTCATTCGCCTAGAAAAAAATATCATTTACCGATTTTAATGTAATGTTAATCTAAATGTAATGAAATCAATATATGAGTTGTCTTAACTTTGAATCAGAAAATAAATAAAAAAAGTACGCAACAAATTTATATAGTAAGCGACAATAAAATAAGAAAATATACTAATACATTATAAAATTGAAAAAGATATGAAAACTTTAGTAAAAACATTTGTAGCAGCGGCAATGATTGCAATCTCTACTTGCTCAATGGCTTCAGTTAAACCAGAAGAACGCAATTTAATTACTGCTGATTTAGCCATCGATGAATACGTTGGAGCAATGACCGAAGGTCAGGTAGCTAATTTGGACAAGCTTTTTACAGCTGATTTTGACCAAAAAATTTGCGGTAAACAAGATTTGAAACATAGCCGTCATGAGATGATTGAATTTTTGAAAAAACAAAAAGGAATCAAGATGAACTGCAGAACAACAACACAGATCGTTGAAGAATTACCTGATTATGCAATAGCGAAAGTTACGATGCAATTTGATGGTTTTGCGAAAACAGATCTGATCACACTTGTTAAAGAAAACGGAACCTGGAAAATTTCTAAATCTGTAAACTCTTATAAATAAGAATTTGCTGTCAAAATTGGTCGATTAAAAATAAGAAAAGGGTACTTAAGTACCCTTTTTTTGTGGAGCATATCAGATTCGAACTGATCACCTCTTCACTGCCAGCGAAGCGCTCTAGCCAAATGAGCTAATGCCCCTGCTTTATTTGGTGTCGCTAAGATAGTACTTTTTTGGATAAACTAAGCCTCTTTTTTATTTTTCTACTGTTTTTTGTAGATCTGTTATCTAGTTGCTTTTTTTTTGACGATCTAAATGCATTATAATCAATGGTTTTATCTATTTGGTTCCTTAAAGATATTTTTATCCTATTGAAAAACAAGAGAGTTTACAGGCGTACTGGAGGATATGAACAATGTATTAGTGTCCTCCTGTAAGCAGCGCTTCGGTTCGCTTTATCTGACCTTTATCTTTCCAGGCATCGTGCCCAGGAATAACCATATTAATTTCGGGATATTTTGCCAATAACCTCGCTAGGGATGGCTTCCAGGATTTTATATCCCCATCTGCCGTAAATCCTAGATCTTGGGCTTCGGAGCTTTTTATAAAACAACCACCGTCTAGGATCTTATATTTGGGAAACCAGACAACAACATTGTCCATGGAGTGTCCGGCACCAAAAAAGTTCAAAACAAAAGATTGTCCGCCGACGCTGTAGGTTTTATTGGTGGAAACAAGATGAGTGGCCTGGGCTTTGTGATTTGCCTTTAGCAGTTCGTTCGTCATTTTTGTTGCATAGGTTGGAATTCCAATGCGGTTGTAATAAGCAAAGCCACCTGCCCGGTCTTCGTGCCAGTGTGTCGCGTAAACAGCAATGACGGGTAAATTATGTTTCTGTTTGATACTGTCCAATAAGGGTTGATATTGTGTGGAATCCCATGGTGTATCAAAAAGGATAACGCCTTTTTTTGTAATTAGGTATACCGCATTAGCAGCATATTTGGTCCCTTCAAATGTATTAAAGGTCGTGTAAAGATACAGTTGCGGATTTATCTTCTCTATTAAAAGAGGCTTTTCTTGCGCTTGTAGAGATGGGGAAAGACCGAGTAAACCAATGCTCAGGCATACACCAGCAAATGTTGCGCGAATATGAGGAGAAAGAAGTGAGATCATATTTTTGAATGTTATTGCATTAACGTTAGAGCAAAATGATTATTATTTTTTCAAGACCTTATTAATACATTTTTTAGGTAGACTGAACAAAGTCTTCGCGATAAGGAGTGAACGAATCGATCAGTTCTCCTTCTTCAAGACATTCACATCCATGAATCAATTGTGAATAAATGATACAAGAGTCGCCTGCAGTTAGGATGCTTTCGACACCATCAATATGGTATCGGAATTTTCCCGCACTCACATAAGAAATCTGTGTGTGGGGGTGTTGATGAAGTGTACCGATGGCCCCTTTTTTAAAACGAACTTTCATGAGCATGAGTTCATCATTAAAAACGAGTATTTTTCGCATAACGCCTTCGCCCAGGTCTGTCCATTGCTGCTCGCTGTCGTGTAAGAATATTTCGCTCATCTAATTGTTGATTTATGGATGTTTTGATTGGAAAACGCTCTCTTTCCCAATTATAGTAAAAAAATACGAATTTACGGCCAGATCCATTGCTTCTTTTGAAGCATATCAATTTGCTTTATAAAATTTGACAAAAGATGGGATGAATTAAAAACCAAATGGTCCAAATACGTAAAAAAACAGTTATTTTGTGCTTGAGCAATATGTATATTACACGATGAATTATTTCGACGAGCTTATTACTTTATTACAAGAAGAGCAGCAATTTGATCGATTACAACATGAAAACTTGTTGTTGAAAAGTAGTTTGAATGAACGAAGAATGCAAGGTGTCACCTGGTTTCCGATTCAGATAACAGATACGGAGCTCGGAAGAGGAGACTATTTGTCCGTTAATTTAAATCGAACAAATCATTATGAGGTCGAACATAAGTTTCGCTTTGGTATGCCAGTTTGTCTGTTCTCAAATCACGATCCCGACCGAGATCGAATAGAGGGCATCATATCTTCGATCAATAGGGATGGGATGCGAATTTCATTTCGTGTCGATGAACTTCCAGAATGGAGCAGAAGAGGAAAGCTTGGTGTTGATTTGTTATTTGATGAGTATTCCTATCGGCAGATGTTCAATGCATTGGAGAAAGGAAAGGAATTGAGCCGTGATGCAAAGCAAGGTGGTTTTGTGAGAAGATTAATCGGTGAAGAGGTGATTCCAACTGAATCTATTGGAAAATTCTTTGAGCATCCCAACTTAAATACAGGGCAAAATAAAGCCATCCAACAGCTATTGGAAGCAAGTACTGTGGCTCTTTTGCATGGGCCGCCGGGGACAGGGAAAACAACAACATTGGTTCAGGCCGTGAGCGCATTGCTAAAACAATACAACAAGCAAGTATTGGTTGTTGCGCCGAGCAATACGGCCGTTGATCTGTTAACCGAACGTTTAGACGCTGCTGGAATTGCAGTAACAAGAATAGGAAACCCTGTTAAGGTTTCGGAACATCTTCAAGAGTTGACACTCGATGCAAAGATTGATCGACATCCCGCAAATAAGGATATTAAAACACTTCAAAAACAAGTGCGGACGTATACAGAGATGGCTCAAAAATATAAACGTAATTTTGGGAAGGCTGAGCGGGAGCAAAGAAAAGCATTGTTTGATGAGGCCCATCGAATCAGAAAAGATGTCGATAAGATTCAAGATTTTATCAGTGCAGATGTTTTGGATAAATCGCAGGTAATCACTGCAACTTTGGTTGGATCGAATCATGAGGTTATTCGCAATCGTAGCTATGAAACAGTCATTATTGATGAGGCCGCACAAGCATTGGAGCCTGCTTGCTGGATACCGATATTAAAGGCACATCGGCTTGTTTTGGCCGGTGATCACAATCAATTACCTCCAACAGTAAAATCTAGTAGGGTATCTCACCATGGCCTGAGCCATACATTATTCGAAAAATTGTTGGACCATAATCCGCAATTAGTTTCTTTGTTAGATGTGCAGTATCGCATGAATGAACAAATTATGGAATACCCGTCCGCAGCCTTGTATAATGGTTTGTTGAGAGCAGATAGTACAGTGGCACAGTGGAGCTTAGCAGTGGATACCGAACCGGTCTTATTTATCGATACAGCGGGAGCGGGGTTTGAAGAAACGGAAAGTGACGGCGCAATCTTCAATATTGGAGAAGCTCATTTTATTAAAGCCCATCTGAACGACCATATTGGGGCTTGGAAAGCTTCCTTGAGCCTAAATGAAAGCCTGAGCATCGGGGTGATTGCACCTTATCGAAAGCAGGCCACTTTATTGAAGGAGATATTGGATGGGGAAGAAGCGCTACGACCTTTTAACGACTTGATTAAAATACAGACAATAGACAGTTTTCAAGGACAGGAGAAGGATGTTATTTATATCAGTTTGACAAGAAGTAACGCTGAACAGCAGATTGGTTTTTTGTCTGATGTTCGCCGGATGAATGTGGCAATGACTAGGGCTAAGAAGAAATTGGTTGTTATTGGAGATAGTGCTACAATAGGTTCACATCCGTTTTACCGAGAATTTATTGCCTATACCGAGTCGATAGGGCACTATCATAGTGTGTGGGAATGGGATATTTCAGCAATAACGTAAGAGGCCACTTCATAGGAAGTGCTCTTACGTTATATTGAAACTTACTGACTAGATTGATTCCTGTAATCTCTCCTTATTAAGAAGTGAACTTCATCCAATCTGTGTTATCGTGATAGTTCATAAGTGGTTCGGCATTATTATTATTTGATAATTGGCCTACCAACATATAAATATCCATGCTCACGTGTTGACGTGTTATTTCTGTCATCTTATCATTGAAGCCGGCGTTGTTAATTTGTAAAACATACTGAAAACAAATGACGCGGGCGATTATCTTTCCAAGTGTAACCAGTTCACGTTGTTTCGGCTGTAGCGGAAAGTCAAAATTCAAGATTGATGAGAAAAATGGTGCTGCAAATTCAGTTGAGCTATATTTTTTTAGGAAAGACAATAAGTTGCTTTCTTTGGTTTTGCGCATAAGTTTACCGATCGCTTCAGCAACTTGAGAATAAAGCATTTCATTTGACCCCTCAAAGATTTGAAAAGGTCTACTGTCTATGAGGCCACGACCGGCAACATGGTCTAACCTGTAGCCATTAGCACCGGATAATTGCACACATATTTGCGCGGCTTCATGCATTAAGTCTGTCACAAATGCTTTCACACTATTGGCATCTACACCATAGGCCGAAAGGTCATTATGGATAGAGCTGATTGAGACACTGTATGAACACATTGCAGAACACAAGGTAAAGGCAGCCTGTATGCGCGACAACTGAAATTTAACAGCGTCTAATTCATTTAAACTAATACCCGCTACACGACGTTCGGAACAATGTGTCATGGCCTCATCCAACATCCGTTTTATAAAACCCATGCCCATTCCAGGGAACTGTAATCTGCTGCGGTGGAGGGTATCTAACATCAATTTAATTCCTGTACTTTCCGGGTTTAGTTTGTGATCAGCGGGTACATTAATGTCGATGTTGTTCACACCATAAGGAATCGCATACAGCCCAAGGCTATTGTATTTCTTTGTAACAACAATCTTTTGTTCTTCGACGGCATTTTCTGTGACAAAGAAATCTATATCCCGCACCAGTTCTCCATTTTCATTTTTCTTGCGTGCTGTCACGAGCCAAAAGTCTGCAGCTCCAGTAAGACCTTGCCAGTGTTTTTCACCTTTTATATAGTACTTATCGTCCTTTTGTTCGTAAGATGTTCGCATATTGAGTGCGTCACTGCCGTAAGCCTGTTCGGTAATCATTAATCCTCCCATTGCCTGGTTTTCCAAAAATTGATGGAATACCCGCTCTTGAAGTAAGGTGTTGCCGTATTTGGCAAAAGGTTCCAAAAATAGCGCAATATTAATCCCGAAGATTAGCGATAAAGATAGTGATTCATAAGAAGCAGCTGCCAGTACACCCAAACATTCTTTTACATGAAGTCCCCGGCCACCGTGGTGTTCTGGGATAGCAACCGACAAGGGTTGCATTTTCATGATCTCAGCTAAAAACTCAGGCGGTAGCCCACGCGTTAAACTGAGCGAGTTATAATCATACTCTTTATTAAATAAGCTTGATAGCCTAGTTTTAAAATCCGCAATAAACAAATCGAAATCTTGGGTTATATTGTTGTGTTCTGAAACCTTAAGCATCTTTAAATATGTAATTAAATGATGGAACAATGTAAATCGAAACATGAAGAAGAACTGCCCGTTGACCAAAAAATTCTCTTTTGCTTCAATCACTTACACAAAAATAACTCCAATCAATTTGATTCTCTTGTGTACTTCAGTATAAAAGATAGGACAAATCGTGCATATTGAAAACCTAAGTTGCTCTGTTTCGATAAGAAGTAGGAGAAACGCCAACTATTTTTTTGAAAAGCCGTGAGAAATAAGAGGGATCAGAAAAATCCAATTCATAACAGATATCTGCAATGCTTTTAGTGGATTCAAACAATAGAAATTGACTGTGCATAATCAGCACTTCAAGAATGAGTTCCTTCGACGATTTTTTGAATACAGAAAATACGCACCGATTAAGGTAGTTTGTAGATACCGCGAGTTTATCCGCGTAGAATGAAATATTTTTTTGCTTTTTGAAGTTTTTGTGCACAAGCTGTTTGAACATCATAGCAATTTCCTGTCTCCGATTGAGCGCTAGGTTGGATGAAGATAGCTTGATAATTTTTAGAATTGCAGATTTTAATAAATTTTCAAATAGTTCTTTATAAGGTAATTCCGAAAGCAATTCATCATAAAGTAATCTGAAAAGCTCTTGAAGATCGCTGCTGTCTCGCGCCGTTAAGTTCAGTAAGGGTGAGATATTAAAGATATTCAAAATCTCCTGTTCCCGGAATATGGAAGTCATTGCATTGTCGTTTATTAAAACGCAATGGCCTTTCGCAGATTTATCGACCGACTTTATTGTTGAGATATTGCCGTAATTGCTGATAAGAATTGCTGGAGCTGTTACGACATATTCCTTAGCTCCAATTTGATGTTTAAAATAACCCTCAGTGATATGAACGAGCAGGTTATAGCCCAAGAAAATAGGTGGGGTAGGGAATTTAATATAAGGAGCGATTTCACTGAGCTGGAATATCTTGATCGGCGATTGCTGGTAGCGAAGATGCTCCAAACTACCTGTCATAAAACGATCTACAAATTCACCCGCATTTACCTGCTTTTCCATTATCAATTATTATTATAAAATTTAGTATGCCACAGCTTCTGAATGTCATCTATTGTTTCATGTGCAAATCATGCTCCCAATAATATTCCAAAGGTAGCTGGATAAAACTTGTTTATCAATTTTAACAAATGATTTGCTAAAATAAAGCTTTATCCTTAGTTTAGTTTTTGCAATCGGATAAATAGCCTGATGCTCAGGGGCTATATTTTAATATTATAACCAAATAAATATGAAACTAGTGCTCATTTCTATCTTGACTCTATTCCTGTTCAGAAATGCAACTGCACAGATCTCGTTGAATTATTGTAATGATCGTATACAAACTGGAGCAGAACAAACCGAGCGTTATCTTCCTTATTTAATGAATAAACGTATTGCAATATTGGGAAATCCATCTACGGTTATTAAAGGGAGACATCTTGTTGATAGTCTACTCGCACGCGGGGTTCAGATTGTGAGAATTTTTGGACCTGAGCACGGATTTCGAGGCAATGCAAGTAATGGAACTGAAGTGGGGGACGAAATCGATCCGACAACCAAAATTCCTATTGTCTCTTTATACGGGAATAAGAAAAAGCCAACAGTGAAGGATCTAAAAGATATCGATCTGTTTATTTATGATGTGCAGGATATGGGGGTGAGATTTTATACCAATATTAATACCCTTCGGGATATTATGGAAGCTTGTGCAGAAAATGATAAGGAGCTCTTGATCTTAGACCGGCCCAATCCCAATGCCTATCTAATTGACGGTCCTATTTTGGAAGAAGAATATAAGTCGGGTATTGGGCAATTCCCTGTTCCTATTGCACATGGGATGACTACAGCTGAATTTGCCCAGATGATCAATGGAGAAGGTTGGATGAATACTAAAAAGAAGTGTAAATTGAAGATTATTCCTGTAACAGATTATGATCATAGTATGCTTTATAAGTTACCAGTCAATCCTTCGCCCAATTTAAATACGGAACAAAGCATACTCTTATATCCAAGTACCTGCCTCTTTGAAGGTGTGAAAGTGAATCATGGTAGAGGCACCGATTATCCCTTTGTTGTGATCGGTAGTCCAATCTATAAGGGTATATATGACTTTTCATTTGTTCCCGTCAGTAAAAAAGGGATGAGTGAATCGCCACTTTTTATGAATGAAGAATGTTATGGAATAGACATGCGTAAATATGATCTGCAGCAGCTAGTAGATAGCAAAAAAATAAACCTATCCTGGATGATAGCGCTGTATCGGAATTCTCCGGAAAAAGACAAGTTTTTTGATCAATCATTTTCGAAACAGATTGGCAGTATCGAAAAGCTGGTGGGCGTGGGTTTATTTCGCAGGCAAATTGAAGCCGGTGTTTCGGAAGAAGAAATCCGAAAAAGCTGGGAGCCGGGCCTAAGTAATTATAGAAAGACTAGGGAAAAATACCTTATCTATCAATAATATAACCTGAATAAAAGTACATCGATGTTTGGACTAAAATATGATTGGCGCCCAATTATTATCCTATTTATTGCAGTGGGATGTTTTTGTCAATTACGGGCGCAGCAGCTGGCTAAAGGCCTAGATCGCCAAAATTATACAGCACAATCCAACATTAGGTTAAATCCCGCGTTGAAATGGAAATTCAAAACAAAGGGAAGGTTGTTTTCTTCGCCCGTCGTTTGGAAGGATATCGTTTTTGTCGGGTCTTGCGACAGTAATCTTTACGCATTGAATAAAACGAGCGGTAATATACTTTGGAAGTATAAAACTACCGGTGAAATTCGGTCGACTGTTGCCATTGATGGCGGAACAGTGTATTTTTTAAGCACTGATGGCTACTTGTATGCCCTGGATGTCCAAACAGGTCGAAAATTATGGCAGTTTTCAACCGATGGTGAAAAGAGTTATGATGTATGGGACTATTTCCTCTCATCTCCTGCGGTTGCAGATGATGTAGTTTATTTTGGGTCTGGAGATCATCATGTTTATGCCGTAGATGCTAAATCGGGAAAACTTGTTTGGAAATTCCTGACTGGAGGTATTGTGCATGCAGCCCCAACGTTGACACAACAGCGTGTTTTCATTGGTAGTTTTGATGGTTATTTTTATTGTTTGAAAAAAGATGGTACCCTTCATTGGAAGTTTAAAACGGTTGGCGAACGTTATTTTCCAAAAGGCGAGATTCAGTTCCATGCAGCAGTCGCCGACAGTACAGTCTATTTTGGTGCTCGTGACTTTAATGTATATGCGCTTAATATCGAGAATGGAAGTGGTTTTTGGGTATATCATCAACCAGGGAGCTGGACGAGTGTTCCTAGTATTTTTGACGATAAGCTTGTCGTAACCATGTCGGATTCCTATAGTATACTTGTTTTAAATAGAATGGACGGTGTGAAAATAGTTGAACCTAAAGTGCCCTTAAACACATTTAGCAGTGCCACTATCATAGGTAATGAGGCTTTTTTTGGAACGCTGGATGGTGTAATTTATAGATTGGATATAAAAAACGGAGAAGTTGTGCCTGTTTTTCAAACGGAGTCGAGTAAAAAGAACAGGCCGTTGTTTATAAATGATGAAAATGTGCTCCGCGCTGATCTGCAACAAAAATATGAGGATGATATTACAAGACTATTTGCAGACTACCTGCAGATGGGAAGTATCTTTTCAACAATTTGGATTGATGAAAATCGGCTTTATTTTAGTTCGGCTGATGGTGCCATCTATGCATTGGAATAGTAGGTACGCGCTATTTACAAATCGTAGCAGGGCTTACTTTCTCAAAATTTTTTCCATGGATCTACCTTTGGCCAGTTCATCAATTAATTTATCGAGATAACGAACCTTCTGAACCAGCTGATCTTCAATATCCTCAATGCGATAGCCACAGATTACACCAGAGATCTTTGAAACATTCGGGTTTAAGCAAGGTGCTTCTTTAAAGAAATGTTCAAAGTCAATTTTATCGTCAATCGTTTGCTGTAACGATATGGGGTTATAGCCGGTAAGCCAGAAAATGATTTCGTCGACCTCTTCTTTTGTGCGTCCTTTTCTTTCGGCCTTTTGTATATAAAGCGGGTATACACCAGCAAATGACATGCGATATATTCTTGTATTATCCATTTTTACATGTTGATTTTATTAAAGGTATTCATTTTGAATGAAAATAGAAACAAAGGATAGTTGGCTAAATTAAGCAGGATCATTGCTAATTGCTGCTACGTAACTATAAAATTTACTTAGCAATTTCTTTAATAATAATATAAATTATAATTCTATCTTTATGTGATACAAAATTATTGAAAGATTATATATGGATTTGAGGTATATTCGAAATAACATACATATTAAAGAAGAGGATCAACAACGTATCAAAGACTTTCCTGTGCTGATAGGAGGGTGTGGAATAGGTAGTTACATTGCAGAGTGCTTATTGCGTATGGGTTTCGAAAATTTGACAATTGCCGATGGAGATGTTGTCGAATTGACAAATCTAAACAGACAAAATTACACAAGCAAGGATATTGGTATTAAGAAAGTATTTGCTTTGCAGGAACGTTTAAATTCAATTAACCCGCAAGCCAAAATAACCGTGTTTTCTGAATTTATTAACAAAGATAATCTATATAATATCGATATTAACCATAAGGTTGCCATTAATGCGTTGGATTTTTCTTCTGATATTCCTTTTGTTTTTGACCAGTATATGGCGAAAAGAAATATACCGGTAGTACATCCTTATAATTTGGGCTGGGCAGGATTTTTAACAGTTCTTCCACCTGAAGGTCTTAATTTACATTCACTGGAAAAGGCTCACAAGACATTTGAATTAAATGTCGGTAAATTTATTGTAGAAAGTTTAAAAACAAAGGGAATAGAAACGAAATGGTTTGAGGAATTTTTGGTAGAATATGGTAAAATAGCGCTGAAGTCTTCTCCTCCGCAGTTATCATTAGGTCTGTATTTATTATCGGGAATGGTTAGTCATATCGTATTTAATTTAGCGACATCTAAACCTGTAAAATTCTTTCCAGATTCCTATTATTTATCAATGATTAGTTGAACTTAATATAATTGAAAAAAACATTCGTTCCATTACACTTTTGTGTAGTAAATTTGTCTCTGTGGGAATTTAAACGAAAAGTCTTTATTTTTATAATTGCATATCGAATAACATTTGCATGAACTGGACGCCTGAAAATTATTATTTTACCAAGCTTAATAAAAACGAACTTCCTGAACTTATTCATTTTTATTTAGTAACGACTCAGCAGCATTACAAACTGGATAGTTATTCCGAAGAGGAATATGCGTTTGACTTTGAGTCATTGATAGGAGAGGATCAGATTTTTTTTGATCGTTCCATTTATTATGTGCTTCGAAGTAAGCTTGATGACTGTATTCAGGCATCCATTAGAATTACATTTTGGGATAAGGAAACGAGTTTGCCGATTCAGAAATTATTTGATATCGAGACAGAAAGTTTGTTAATTCCGCATGTAAAGAATTTTTGGCACATTGGGCGTTTCGTAATTTCTGGAAAGATAATAGGTAATCGGATCAATATTCTGAAAAAGATGCTTTTTGACGCATTTTATGGCCCTTATAGCCTTGGTAGCGGACTAGTCATTGCGGAATGTGATCGAAAGGTGGTAAATACGCTTCGAAAATTAGAAATAGAATCTTTTGAACTTGGTGATCCAATTATCTACCTCTATTCTGAGACATTACCGATCTATATTAAATCAGAATGGCTGGACACTTTTATTGAGAAAAATAAATATTCCCAATTTAGTATGGGAAACCAGGTCGATATTCAAAAATTTGTTGAGATGTCTAAACTAATGCTGTTATGTGCAAAAAATAGTGAATAACATTAGAAAAGAGATAGTTCAATTGCTAATGCTGTAGCTTCTGTAATGCTTTTAACTTTCAGTTTTGAAAATATTTGTTTTTTATGAAATTTTACTGTATCAATTGATACATAAAGTCGATCTGCTATTTGATCCATAGTAAGACCCTGTGCGGAAAAAAGAAGAATATCCTTTTCACGGGGTTTCAATTTAATGCGAGGAGTTTCTACCCAAATATCTTTATCCAAATCATATTCAAACTGTTTCCCATCCTCATCAGATTTAAATCTAATGTTTCCCGAGTTTGCATGTGAAGATATAGAAACCAAGCAGAGCGCGATCCAGGGGTTAGAAAATTTATCCAGGAGCAGAGGTTTTAGTTTATGGTTTACTAATAGTGGTTTATTTCCAGGTTGTTTTAAATGAAAATCGTAAGATATCGAGAATTTTAAGCGATCTTCGGCATCCAAATCTCCAAAAAAGTCAAAACCAACGTCGTTGATCTTTTTTAGTAAATGTAAATCGCTCTCAGGGACATTATTCACATAGTGGTAATAGCCTTCCCGCATGACTTCCGCAGGAGTGCTTCCACACAAAAAGATTGGGTTATCAGAAACAAATAAAAAGCTTTTCTTTGAATAGTCAATTAAATATATACTCTGGTAGGTTAACCTGCTTAAGGATTTGGCAAAATTTATAAAGGCTTCGACAATCTCATAATCATCTTTGCTAAAGTCGTCTTTAACTTGTACCGGCTTGAAAAAATCTTCAATCTTAATTTTCATAGTGTAAATTACAAAGATGATCCGCAATCGCTTTTGAATACCACGTAAAATCGATGTTGTCCTGGCGTGCAAGTTACAAAAATAAGGGCATAATCTCAATTTATACGCTAGTAATAGGCTTTTTTACGTTCCTATCCTTACTTTGTAATCATCGTCAACGTTAATAGTTGAACTTGTTTAAAATATTAAATCTCTATCCAGCAATGAAATAAGTTTCTACACAAATGTGTAGAATATTGTTTATAATGATAATACAAAAGATAATACTCTTATCTTTAAGGTCTCAAAGCAAATAATTGTATAAATATAACTTATTAGATCCAAATAGCCAATAGTAATTATTGCTTTACTTGAGTTTTGACAAAGTTTTAATCCTAGAATAATGAACTCTAGGTAAATTATTGCCATGTGCACCCTTTTATTAAGCTTTTTTATCATAAATAATCTGTAGAAACACTTTTCTAAGTAAAGACAATTTTTCCACCGAAAACTAGGAAACAGGATCGATATGGCGCAAACTACAAATTGACCTAACTTTCCTATCCAAGAATCAAAACCTTTTATTTTCCCAGCTTGTGTCAATTAGATTCAGTTCATTTTTTTTCTTTCAGTATGTATATACATTTTAATTTTGTTCATTTGATATTTGTTTTTTTTGTAGTAATATTGTGCTTAAAGTTTTGCTTTTAAACGTTTTTGTAGATTATTAATGTATGTACAATGTGATGTATTTTGTGAATTGTTTCGTGCATTTTATGAGGAAAGCAACTGATGTAATTAAAAATTATAAAATCTGATACTTATGAAATTACGTTTCTCACTTTCATTTGCCGCCGGTCTGTTGTTCATGTGTGCTCAGTCTGTTGTTGGCCAGGAGCACACAATATGGCAATTGGGAAATTCAGACGGTTCAAGCAGCGAATTTGCCTTGTCCCCGAATGGATATAAGAAATTTTTGGAACATGATTTTGGTTATGAAGACAATGCGTTTATCATCGGTCAATCTTCTTTAACAAGGGATTTACCCTATGTATTGCCCGGTCCGGCCAATGAATGGGGCGGGACTGGAGGAACCTCTGGTCTGAGAACACATTTTTTGAATTTATACTACGTGTTAAACAATAGTATAAAAAATGGTCAGTGTACACTTCAGGTTAAATTGGCCAATAGTGATCCAAAAAATGAACCTACACTACAGATCGTAATCAATGGTAAGCCCTATAATTTTGAGGTGGAGCGGGGAGCAGGAAATGGTGAGCCGCTAGAGAATTCTTTAAAATCTGGAAATTCTACGATAAATATACCATTACCAGCTGATCTCATTAAGAAAGGCGGAAATCAGATTACCATGACTGTCATAAAGGGAGGTTGGGTTGAATTTGATTCCTTTAAACTGCTTGGTCCACAGCAAGTAAAGTTAATAGCTAATCGTTCTGTAATTGTTAAAAATGTACAGCAAGCTGAATTTGAGATCTTAAATGCAGGGAAACCCGTCCAAAATATGTTGGTTGATCTCTTGAAATTGAAAGATGATGAACAGTTGAAAGTAGTCTTAGATGGAAAGAAAATTTATGAGAAAACACATGAAAAAGGTGCAGCGAAATTGGAAATACCAATGCCTTATGTCGCTAAGGATATATGGAGTAAGTATGAAATTTATTGTAATGGACAATTAATACAGTCTTCAACAATCAAGCGGGGCCCAAAAAGACTAGGTGGAGTTTCAGATTATGTGAACACGATGATGGGTGCAGCACATTCCAGATGGATGATAGCCCCGGGACCATGGATGCCTTTTGGCATGGTAAAGATAAGTCCAGATAACCAAAATATTGGCTGGCAGGCAGGTTATGAACCTTCTATCGAATCTATTGGTACATTTAGCCATATTCACGAATGGACAATGGCTGGATTGGGAACATTTCCGACAGCAGGTCAATTGAAGACTCGGGTCGGAGATCAGTACAGTACAAATTCAGGATATCGATCAGCAATAGATAAAACCAGCGAAAAAGCTCCATTGGGATATTATGCTGTTCATCTCCTTGATCACGATATCGACGTAAAATTGACGGCTGGTACACGTTCCAGTTTTCAAAAATATACCTATCATAAGTCGGACACAGGACGTATCATGATTGATCTCAAGGTTAACGGAGAATATGATTATAAAATTAAAGATTTCTCGCTGAAAAAGGTTTCTGACTATAAGGTTGTGGGATACAGTAATCAATTATCTGAAAACGTTTGGTCCACGGATGCAAAACAGGATTATGTCGTATACTTTGTGATGGAGTTTGATAAACCTATCATAAACTATGGCACATGGCATAATGATCGGTTGACTGAACGGGATGATTTGGTTGCTGATAGCGCTCAATTTGCGGGAATGTACGTGGAATTTGATGTGCATAAAGATAAGGCTGTACAACTGCGCACAGGGATTTCTTATGTGAGCTTAGCCAATGCAGAGGAGAATCTAAAAACGGAACTGTCGGAGCCATTCGGATGGTCCATTGATCGGGCTGTGGAAAATCAACATAAAGTTTGGGATGAACTTTTAAGTAGATTGACGATAAAGTCTTCAGACTATTTTGAAAAAGAGAAATTCTATACCAACATGTATCGCACTTTGGCAAGCCGAAACACATTCAGTGATGTGAATGGTCAATGGAGATCTTCGGATGAAGTGATACGAACTTTAGCCCATAAAGGGGATCTCGCTTTAGGCTGTGATGCTTTCTGGAATACCTTTTGGAATTTAAATCAGTTTTGGAACTTGGTTACGCCGGAATGGTCCAATAAATGGGTTAGATCGCAACTTGCGATGTATGACGCAAATGGCTGGCTGGCGAAAGGGCCGGCTGGAATGGAGTATATTCCCGTCATGGTTGCAGAACATGAAATACCGTTAATTGTTGGGGCATACCAGATGGGGATTAGAGACTACGATACTGAAAAGGCATTTGAAGCTGTTAAAAAAATGCAGACAACAAGTCCATTGAAATTTGAAGGTGGTTTTGCAGGTAACAGGGACTTGGATGTCTATTTAAAATATAAGTACGTTCCCTATGATTTGGGCCGGTTTTCCAATTCAATGGAATATAGTTTTGACGACTGGACAGTTGGGCAGTTCGCAAAATCGTTAGGAAAGGAGCAGGAGTACAATTATTTTAATGATCGCGGAAACTGGTGGAGAAACGCGATAGATGTCAGTAGTGGCTATGCTCGGATGAAGGATTCAAAAGGAGAATGGTATAAAGATTTTGATCCTTTTAAATCGGGAGCTAACCATCATTATGTAGAAGGAAATGCATGGCAACTGACTTTTTTTGTGCCACAGGATATTCCTGGGTTAGCTAAAATGATCGGACAGGATGTGTTTTTAAAACGATTGGAATGGGGATTTCCAGAAAGTGAAAAATGGCGCTATAATGGCCCTAATGATCAATATTGGGATTATCCTGTTGTTCAGGGAAATCAGCAATCAATGCATTTTGCCTATATTTTTAATTGGTTGAATAAGCCCTGGTTGACACAAAAATGGAGCCGCTCTATAGGTGAGCGCTATTATGGCCAAGGGGTTTCGAATGCTTATCTCGGCGATGAAGACCAGGGGCAAATGAGTGCTTGGTATATCATGAATGCTATTGGTTTATTTCAGATCGATGGCGGAACAAGGGTCAAACCAATTTATGAAATAGGAAGCCCACTCTTTGAGGAGGTTAAGATTAGATTGGATGGTAAATATGGAAGAGGTGAACAGTTTATTATCAAAGCGAAAAATGCAAATAAGAAAAATATATATGTGCAACGCGCAACGTTAAATGGAAAACCGCTCAATACCTTTTATTTTGATGCTTCCGAATTGCTAAAAGGAGGAGAGCTCGTCTTAGAAATGGGCGCTACCCCGAATAAACAATGGGGACTGTATCAATAAAAAATATATTTACTGCTAGATCTCAATAGACCGAGTTGACCTATAACAATGATTTGTTAAAATTTGGTTAAACTAAGAGACCTGATATAAGAAACTCATTTTTGATGACGTTATATCAGTAGTTTCATAATTTAGGTTAATAATTGGTTAGTTAGTAAAAGCCTGAAGTTCCCCACTTCAGGCTTTTGTTGTTATTGACCAGCATAAATCTCTTTGCTTAACATGTATAGTTTTGCTAAATCCTATTAACAAACGTAAAATCATCGATATAACCATTTATAAGATTTGTAAATCTTTGCGATTATCTGTAGTATTGTAGGTACACGCTAAAATGCGCGGCCTATGGTGTTTGCTTGAATGAAAGCAATTAACAATGTCGTCTATCAAGATTATATGATCAAATCTATTCGTTTTTTACTTTTAGGATTATTTCTTTGGGAGAACGTTTCTGCCCAAAAGCTTCCTACAGACTATGTCAACCCGTTTATCGGTACCAGCAATTATGGAACAACTAATCCGGGTGCTCAGGTTCCCAACGGCTTGATGAATGTTTCTCCGTTTAATGTAATGGGATCATCACTTAATGCATTTGATAAAGATGCAAGATGGTGGTCTACTCCATATGAACATAGCAACAGTTATTTTACAGGTTTTTCTCATGTTAATTTAAGTGGGGTAGGATGTCCAGACATGGGAAGTCTGTTGTTGATGCCAACCTCAGGTAAATTAGAGGTTGATTATCATCAATATGGAAGTACCTATACGCAGGAGGTTGCCCATCCGGGGTATTATAGCAATGTGTTAAAGAAATATGGTATCAAGACCGAAGTTTCAGCGACAACCCGTGTAGGTGTTTCTAAATTTACTTTTCCAAAAGGACAGGCAAATATCCTGCTTAATTTGGGCGAAGGTTTAACAAATGAAACGGGAGCAACAGTTCGTTACGTAAGTGATACCGAAATAGAGGGATCTAAATTGTTGGGCTCCTTCTGTTACACGAACAATCAGGCTGTTTATCCAATCTTCTTTGTTATGCGTGTCAATAAAAAACCGTCAAAAAGAGGATATTGGAAATTCCAGCGTGCCGGAGAAAAATGGGAAAACGATTGGAATAAAGATGCCGGAAAATATAAAATTTTTACGGACTATACCGATCAGCTTTCCGGCGATGATCTTGGCGCATATTTTAGTTTTGATGTCAAAGAAAATGAAAGCTTAGAAGTACAGCTGGCCGTATCATTTGTGAGCGTTGAGAATGCGCGTAAAAATCTAGATGCTGAGCAAGCAGACTTTAGCTTTGAAAAAACACAAAAGAATGCAGCTTCGCTTTGGAACAATGCATTGTCAAAGATACAGGTAGAAGGTGGTACAGAGGACCAAAAAACAGTGTTCTATACAGCATTATATCATGCCATGATTCATCCAAATATCTTGCAGGATGTAAACGGAGAATATCCGGCAATGGAAAGTCGGAAAACACTTGTTGCAGATCACAATCGTTACACCGTGTTTTCGCTATGGGATACGTACCGAAATGTTCAGCCTTTAATGTCACTGGTTTATCCCGATAAGCAAGTGGGCATGATACGTTCCATGATCGATATTTATAAGGAAAGTGGTTGGATGCCCAAATGGGAGTTGTATAGCCGAGAAAGCTATACTATGGATGGCGACCCTGCAGTACCAGTGATCGTCGATGCATGGATGAAAGGCATTCGGGATTTTGATATCAATACAGCTTATGAAGCGTTTGTGAAATCGGCAACGACTACGGACTCCACGAATAAAATTAGACCAGACAATGCGGACTATGTGAAGTATGGGTATGTCCCATTGCGCGATTCATTCGATAATTCGGTATCTCATGCCATTGAATATTATGTTGCAGATTGGAATCTAGCGCAGTTGGCTGGTTCATTGGGGAAAACCAAAGATGCCCAGCTTTTTGCTAAGCGAGCGCAGGGATATAAACATTATTATTCTTCGGAGTATGGGACTTTTAGACCTATTCTTCCTAACGGCGAGTTTTTAAGTCCGTTTAGCCCATTGATGGGTGCCAATTTTGAACCTAATCATGGTTTCCATGAGGGTAACGCTTGGAACTATAGCTTTGCCATTCCATTTGATATCCCTGGTTTGGTGAAATTGATGGGCGGAAAGCAAAAATTTGTGGATAGACTGCAGGCAACGTTTGATAAAGGGTATTTTGATGTTACTAACGAACCAGATATGCTGTATCCACATGTGTTTTCAGAAATCAAAGGAGAAGAATGGCGTACCCAGAAGCTAGTCAAAGAAATTTTAGAAAAGCATTTTACGAACAGCCCTGGGGGGATACCGGGAAATGACGATACTGGAACAATGTCTACATGGGCTTTAATGAACATGATTGGAATCTATCCTTTTTGTCCAGGTAGACCAGATTATACCGTTGTAACACCTGTATTCGACAAAGTGACCATCCAACTCGATAAGAAATATTATCCAAACGGCGACAAAGTGACGATAAGACGTCAAAAAGAGGGTGCTGGTGATTATATCAAAAAGATCGTTATTGATGGAAAACCATTCAATGGATTTAAAATCAACCATCAAACTTTGGTCAACAGTAAGGATATTCTAATCGTTACTGGAAATAGATAATTAGGCAAACTAAATTGAAAAACTGATCTACACGATGAAATATATTAATTATGCGGTCTGTGCAGGCCTTTTGTCCTTAATTGGTTGTGCTTCACTAAAAAATTCCGATGAGACTTCTTATGCAGGGTATGTAAATCCTTTTATCGGAACGGATTTTACGGGCAATACATATCCTGGAGCACAGTCACCTTTTGGAATGGTACAGCTTAGCCCAGATAATGGACTACCTGGCTGGGACCGTATTTCCGGATACTTTTATCCTGACAGTACGATTTCTGGTTTTAGCCATACACATTTAAGTGGAACTGGTGCCGGTGACTTGTACGACATATCTTTTATGCCGGTTACCTTACCATATCATGAAGCCGCGGCTCCCCTAGGTATACATTCCAAATTTTCGCATAAAGACGAAAAGGCTCACGCCGGATACTATCAGGTAAAACTTACTGATTACGATATAAATGTGGAGCTGACAGCAACGGCACGCTGCGGCATTCAACGTTATACCTTTCCAAAAGCCGAGTCTGCTGTATTTTTAGACTTAAAGAAAGCAATGAATTGGGATGCTACCACGGATTCGCACATCGAAGTGGTTGATTCTGTCACTATTCGTGGTTATCGTTTTTCGGAGGGCTGGGCAAGGGGCCAACGCGTTTATTTTGAAACTCGGTTTTCTAAGCCTTTTATGGCCGTTCATATCGATAGTTCAGCAATATTATCCAGCGCTGATACAACGGCAAAAAGTGCAAAACGCATTGGTACAGCATTCAAAGCACGTTTTGATTTCAAGACAGCAGCTGGAGAACAAGTGACTTTAAGTACGGCCCTTTCGGGTGTAAGTATGGAAGGCGCTTCCAAAAACTTAAAAGCAGAAGTTCCAAAAGATGACTTTGATTATTATTTAAAGGAGGCCGAGCAAAATTGGAATCACGAATTGGGTAGGGTAGCGATCGAGACCAAAGACAAAGAGGAGCAGGTTAAGTTCTATACAGCGTTATATCATTCCATGTTAGCACCGACGATTTTCGGTGATGTTGATGGTGCGTATATGGGGGCTGACCGGAAGGTACATCAGGCCGAAGGTTGGACCAATTATAGCACGTTCTCACTTTGGGACACTTATAGAGCTTCGCATCCATTATTTACGTATATCGACCCTAGTCGAGTAAATGATATGATTAAATCCTTCATCGCCTTTTATGAACAGCACGGCAGATTACCGGTATGGAATATTTATGGGAGTGAAACGGATATGATGATTGGGAATCATGCTATTCCTGTCATTGTAGATGCATATTTAAAAGGAATCGGTGATTTTGATGCATCAAAAGCGTTAGAAGCTTGTGTTGCCACAGCTAATATTGACAATTATCGGGGCATAGGTCTGTATAAGAAACTAGGCTATGTGCCTTATGATGTCAAAGATGAATACAATGCCGAGAACTGGTCCCTATCAAGAACACTTGAATATGCCTATGACGATCATTGCATCGCAATGATGGCCGATAAGATGGGAAAGAAAGAGATTGCGGGAACATTTTTTGCAAGAGCTCAAAATTATAAAAATGTGTATAATCCGGCTACTTCATTTATGCAACCTCGTGATAGCCATGGTAAGTTTATTACCCCATTTGATGCGGAGGAATATAGTGCGCATATTTGTGAAAGTAATGCATGGCAATATTTTTGGTCTGTGCAACATGATATCCCTGGATTGATTAAACTCGTTGGTGGACAAGAGCGCTTTGGACAGAAGTTAGATAGCATGTTTACATTTCATCCTTCTGACACCAGCAAGCTTCCAATTTTTAGTACAGGAATGATTGGGCAGTATGCGCATGGTAACGAGCCAAGCCATCATGCACTCTATTTATTCAATGCGGTTGGACAGCCTTGGAAAACGCAGCAATATGCGGCAGAGGTAATGAACAAACTTTACTTGAATACACCTTCGGGATTAAGTGGAAATGATGACTGCGGGCAGATGTCGGCTTGGTATGTATTCAGCTCATTGGGGTTTTATCCTGTAGATCCCATAAGTGGAAAATACGAAATCGGTACCCCTTTATTTGAAAAAGCTGAATTGAAGTTGTCCAATGGAAAGAAATTTACCGTGAAAGCTAACCATGTCAGTAAATCCAATATTTATATACAAGCCATTACGATCGATGGTAAGCCTCTTGAAACAAGTTATATCACACATGAACAAATTATGTCCGGAGCGACATTGGTGTTAGAAATGGGTGAAAAACCAGGGCCAGTATGGTACAAAAATAAATAGGATCAATAGGTCTATAGGTCTTCTTAAGTGAAGCCTTCAAATAATTAAGAGAAGCCTCCCAATGAATGTTTAATCGTTTCGGAGGCTTTTTATTTTGTCTGCTGAAACAATCAGGTTTTTGTAAAAGTATGTCGTGCTACACCATGTTCCATTCGGGAAGAGCGCATAATTTGGGATATCTCCGACTATCGTCCAGCCACATTTTTGATACATAATATAAGCCGGGCTATCGGTTACAGTATCTAGTACCAATAGTGTCTTATTTAGATCAATGGCTTTATTTTCAATGTGTTGAAGTAAATTTTGTGCAATGCCCATTCTTCGAAAGTCAGTATGGACTAACATTTTGGCTACATCTGCACGATGTGTCTGATTTGATGGGAGGTCGATTTGCAGTTGAACAGTTCCTGCGATTCGATGGGTAAAGGCATCTCTTGCAATAATCAATATTATTTTCTGTTCCTTGACCTTGTTCAGTACATCAGTCCAAAATTTTTTTGCCTGTTCAACTGTTAGATCTTCCATAAAACCTACGGAGGCACCTCCTTGGACAATATTAAAAGTCAGGTCTACTAGTTCAGAAATTAAGTTAATGCTAGATTCTTTGACTTCTTCAATGACAAAATCTGTATGGGAAATAGGTGAGGAACTCATGTGTTTGATTGGGGACGAGATATAGAATAGATATTGATAGCGATGTTATGTAAGAAAAGACATTCTGGTCATGATCGGCTTGGCTCTTCTGGTGAGAATCATATTTAAGAATCGTTACTCGTTGCGGGTGAATGCAAAATAGATGACATATAACCAGCCAAGTATTCCATGAATTAAAGCCCAGAGTATGGATTTATTGCGATCCCATGAGGTGACAACGGCAATTACAGAACCGAGTCCAATACCCGATTGTGTGATCGTCTGTGTCGTTGATTTACTTATCTCTTGACCAAATGCGATATCCGCGATGAAAATAAAGAATACGAATAATGAGAGGTGTTTCATGACGAATTTATTGAGCTCCTCTTATTTTGAGTTCTTCATTGATTTCTTTTATTCTTTTAAAATTCAGAATAACAATGGGAGATAAGGCGAAAGGAATGGCCATCAGTGCACTGAATCCTTTGCTAATTGAGGTGTAAATTCCCATACCTAATAGGATAAAAAGCATGGTTGTGAGCATCCAAGTAATTACCAGGGCAGTTTTTTTTGTTGGTTTGAAGCTCTTCGTCAGTCATTCCGTTTAAAGGTCTATTATTCATATTTCGGTGGTTTATAGTCTCTAAGTTCCGTAATTCTTTTTAAGAAACAAAGTTTTCTGCGTTAAATGATGTGTGAATCTTGTTAAATATAACGTTTTTCTTAAAAAAGATTAATTAAATGGCTAAAATAGTAGGTTTTGAAGGAGCTTTTTTCTTAATAACAGAGCATAAGGTGATTATTATGGATTCCATTTTTTTAAAGAGCAACTTTCTCAACTTTCTGGGTAAGGAACAATTTGTGTAAAGTAGGTATAAGCGTATTGTTTTGAGCAAGTGGATTGTGCGGAGAATAACGAATCTTAAAACAAAGACCACGAATATTAAACGAGACGGAAATACTGTTTTAAAAAGCTGTTATTTGTGAAAAAAATCAAGAAATGAGAATGCTAGCTTTAATCTTTATGCTATTTACCATGTGTTCCTGTAGGGGTAATTTGGAATCGGGGTACAACGAGAAAATGGCTAAGCTCTTTCATAGCTGTCGAGAAAAAATGGATGAGAGCTATGGAAAATTGCTGGAAGGGGAATATGATGTCGATAAATCAGACTATTCCTATCACATGAAATTGAATGAGGCACGTGCTTTGAGTAGTTACATAAAAGGAATAAAATGCGAAGCTTCTCAATTGAAATACAGTAAAACTGCCGAAAGTTTTCACATCGCTACAATTGGTTATATGACGGAGATCGTTGATGGATATGGTGTTTTATTAATTAAATATATTGATGAACAGAAAAAAGGGACTCGGAAAAGTCTGTTGCGGGAGATTACTGATGAAAAAGAGAAAATTGCAGCCTTAGCTGAGTCGTGTTTAGGAAATCAAATAGCCTTCTTGAATCGAGCTGGAATAAAAGTAGATAGTCAAAAAGGAAAGTAGTTGAAATATATTTTAATTTTATAACAATGTTAACACTAAAAAATAAGTGGTATTTGCTTATCATTTTACCTATGATGGCATTGTCCTGTAAGAGCAAAATAGCTGCGCATCAGCCAATACCCCCGTATTCATTGGCTGATACTGTGAAACCCGATTGGTATCGCGAATCCTATGGTCAGGTTGTGATGATCGACAATGATTTTGTGACTCAGAAAAACGGCAGTTATTTAATAGATCTTCCTTTGCAGATCGTGCCAGATTCAACTTACATTTTCTTTTTGAGTACTAGAATTCCAGTGGAGTTACTAAAAAGGTCAACTGAATTCTATCCCGATCTTCAACATTTTGTACTGATTGTCCCCGATTGGAAGTATTATGATGAGGTCGCCAAAGAAGCCTCGAAAAACGGAATGTGTATAGAACCTGCGACAACCAATTTTTATTATTCCATAAAAAGAGAGGATGGTGCGGTTAAAGTCGACAGTATCCGGCTTTCTGGTGAAGATAACGCGAGGTTTGATTTTGTTAAACCAATTTCACCTAAAGGCATGCTTACCGTTTATCGAAGAGAAAGTTACGGATCGGTTTGTTGCCCGCGTGACCCCAAGTGGGATAACGTCGATAAAGATGAGCTCTTTATACGTGAGTTTGAACACCGCAGTCACCTGAACGTGACCAAAGGGAGGTATGTGCAGATGGAAGGGAAAGAAGGCGAAAAAAGTATCTATTATACTTTACCAGGATTATCTTCAGCACAGCGATTGGAATTTTTAGCAGATAAATATACGGAATGGGGGGGCAATAAAGATATGGAGGCAAAGACGTTTATGCCACAGTTATTTACACCGCAAATTGTACCTATGGTAACCGAAGGTTTTAACAAAATGAAAGAATTACCATAAAGTTAGCGATACCGAAATTTGAATGTCTCCATAAAAATACGCTGTTTTTAAATGGAGATAAAGCTATTCTGTTAGCTTTATCTCGAACATTTTATCCCAGTTTTTACCGGTAACAAAGAAAGTGTTTGATCTTTTATTGTAGGCGATACCATTTAATACATCTAAATCCACATGTTGTGTTACATGTTCACGTAATTTAGATAGATCGACTAAAGCCTCCACTGCACCTGTTTTAGGGTCGATCCGTCCAATGACATCCTCCATAAAGAAATTTGCATAGATTTTTCCTTTTACCCATTCCAGTTCATTGATTTGATCCACCATGGCTGTGTTCGTTGCTGCACGGATATAATCCATTTTTGAGAAGTCATTTGGATTCAGCGTATAGATATAATCAGAACCATTGGACATGTATAAGTTTTTACCGTCAGAAGTTAAACCCCAGCCTTCCATTGGCTGAAAGTAAGGAAGTGTTTTAATAACAGAAAGGCTATTTATATCATATAGGTAGGCTAGATTGTTTTTATAAGTCAACTGATATAATTTTCCATTTAGGACGGTGGCACCTTCGCCAAAAATTGAATCATCCAATTCAATTTTTTTGGTGGGTTGACCCGTTTTTGGATTAACAATACGAACACTCGATTTACCCTTATTTCCGCTCGGACCAACCCCATTCCCGGTACTTTCGATCAAATTATCCCCGTAGAACTCCAATCCCTGTGTGAAAGCTTTGATATCATGGGGGTAAATATTCACAATGCTATAGCTTAGCAAAAGCGGAGGAGTGGACGCGAATAGATCGATGTTGACCGAATTTTCTTCTCGTTTTCCAGCACTAAATACGACAGCTTTAATAATCTGCTTGCCAAATTTCTCCTGTTTTAATGAATAACGGAAAGGTTCATTTCCGATTACTTGACCAATCTTTTTATCGTTTATAGTGTAAATAACAGAGTCTATTTTGGACGTTTTTTCGCTGTCCATCTTTAAAATCAGATCCTCGCCCTGCGTATAGCTCTGTTTGATGTTGTTAAAGGTAAATGTCGGATTTTCATCGGCATATTCGGGCTGAGAGCTTGAAGTTGTATTTGTATTGTTACTTTTATTTCCGGTACAACTGCCCAAAATGGTGCCAATAACGAAAAAAATGAGGTAAGATTTTTTGTGCATTGATAGAGGGTGCTTGATTAATTATCCGCTAATAAACTAGAAAACGAGTTGAGTATACATAGCTGTTGCTGTAATACTCGTTTCTCAAACTTAGATAAATTGTTTTTTATATGCAATTTAATTGCTGATCAATACAAAAGATAATTTGTCTGTGAAAGAAAAAAATGAACAATTACATGCTAGCCGATTGTTATAAAGGTATGGAAAGATTATATTTTACTGGAACGAGCGGTATCCTTTTGCCTTACAAGAATAAAAGCTACTATCCTGAGGAGTTTCAGGATAAAAGTCGATTGGCTGTATATAGCTTATTATTTAATTCATTGGAAGTAAACAGTTCTTTTTATAAAATCCCCAGAGAAGAAACCGTCAGAAGATGGTCCGAAGAAACGACCGATGACTTTCGTTTTACGTTTAAACTATGGAAAGGAATTACACATCAAAAAGAACTCAAATTTGATCCACAGGATGTCGCTAGATTTCTATCCGTTATTGACGCTGTCGGCCAAAAGAAAGGTTGTTTGCTCATACAATTACCACCATCTTTTAAATTTGCTTCTATTGGATTGCTTGCTGAATTGCTGGATTGTATTGCTCAGGACAAGAGAAGTGAAGGATGGCCGATCTGTGTAGAATTTAGGGATCCCGTTTGGTATAGGGAAGAAACTTCTGAACTTTTAAAATCTTATAATATGAATCTGGTTATTCATGATAAGAATATGCAAGGTATGCGTCTTCAATACGCAGATGCAAATGCAAACATAATCTATATGCGATTCCATGGCCCAAATGGTGACTATAAAGGAAGCTATACGGACAACATATTGTTTGAATACAGCACCTATATTAACGACTGGATTGCAGAGGGAAAAGAAGTCTATACTTATTTTAATAATACAATCGGAGCGGCACTTTCTAATCTGAATACATTAGCCAAGTATATCACAGCGCGCAAAATATCTCCTGCTTAAAAACTGTCTTTTTTAAAGTGCACTGCCACGGATATATTCCGTTCCCATGTAGCCGTCCCAGCTTCATGTTCACGCATAATCCGCTGATAAGCTGCGGTCAATGCCTGAACCTTCGTAAATAAGGGGATACCTCTCCGGATGCAGTCGTGATCAGCGTAAGTCCCGGCATTATCGTACCATTGTAGCCACGCAAGTAATTCTTGTCTCTTCATAAGCGTTAATCTATCGAGTAGTGTCTTATCTTTTAAGCCCATAAGCTGATAACGCCAATCCTCGCGATGCGATTCCATGGCTAGAATTTTTGGAAGCTGATGCGCTATGATCTGTTTAATAAGAGATTCCATAATTTGAAATTTTAGTTGTTAAAGATGAGTTGTGCATGTGTATTCGAAAAGTCATTATATCTTCTTTTCATGTGGATACGCAGGATTTCTTTATGTATATACGCGACAGCCTTTAATTTGGAAAGCTGCTGCACGCCATTTTCAATACATTTGCGATCTGTATAGTTTCCTTTTGGATCATGCCATTGCAGCCAATCAAGGAGTATTTCTCTTTCTAGTTTCTCGAGTCTCTGATGTAAGCCGACTAATTCACTTTCCCGAAGTTGTTCTCGCCAGTCAGACCAGATCGGACCTGACACTATACCTCGTTTCTCTTTGAATTTGTTTTCCATATTTTACGTCGAATTTGAAGATCTAAAATTTGTTAGATGACTAGCTTACTGATAATAGCATTACCAAGTTTACTTTTCATAAATAGCTCAATTTGTTTCAGCAATTCTGGACTTACTACAGGAACTCTTTCTAAATCTCGTATAAACCACTTCTGAATAACAGGTGTTTGTTTGGGACTTTGGTCAAATTTTACGACTTCAGCCCGTGATGATTTTCCTGTAGGATCATAGTATGACCACAGTACAATGAAAATCGTATTCGGATCTTCATCGGGATAAGGAGTATGAAAGCGAACGATGTCACCTACGTGTAATTCCTTATTGTCATATGCTGCGCTGTGTTCCATAAAAGCGTTGTCTAAAACTGATATTCAAATATACTAAAAATATTAGTATTAAAAAGTTTTTGCTAAAAATTTTATACTTTATCTAAGAGGCCGTTGTTTTTTATAATTGGAGGCATGTCTCGGTGATTTGTTCTTTTACTTCGATTTTATTTTTTTTATTAAGTTGAATTTCAGTATCTTATCTTGTGACTGGGGAAAGTGGACAAATATAAAGGGGAACTATTTGAAGGGAATTTTGTTAAGGCTGCGCATGGGATAATACCTAGGTAAAAAGTAGATGTGTTAGCGCGAGTTTTATGCTTCAGCACGTCACTTATTGTAACATTCTTTTCAAAATTTCGGTAATTTGACTTTAAAGACATAATATGGCAACTCTACCTTATCAACTCCTTTATTCCATTGTGGGTCCTTAAAGAGCTGTGCACAGGAGAAATAAAGGTATCCATCTCCGCTGATGCCCATAGAATCGGGCCAAAGTATTCGGGAGTCCTGTACCAGGGTATTCACATTTCCATCAGGATTTAAATACTTAATACTATAATCTATTGACGATGTTAGGTAAATATTTCCAACGCTATCTGCGAGTAAGCCATGTGTAATTCCGACTTCCCCTTTGTCTTCTACTTTTTCTTCCAATTCTTGATCCGTCAGCCTTGCGTCCGCTAAAAATTCTGTTGCAATACAATACAGATGGGTTTGATTGATCGGTTTGAAATATAGATATTTAAAATCGTGACTTATTGCTATGCCATTCACGTTGGAAGAAAATGGTTTTCCATTATCATTACGCATATCATTACCGTTATAGCTTAATATTACTTCAGGATCAGCCCGCGTAAAACGGCTTCCAGTTAAAGCCTTTCTAGTCTGTCCAGTTTTGAGGTCTAAAATAATGATGGCCGCTTGGCCGGGATCGGAGAGATAGGCTAAATTTCGCTTCTGGTCAATGCGCATATCATTTAGACCTGATTTGGTTTTATCAAGGTCACCGAAACGATAAATATGTTCAATTTTGTTTTTTTTTGTATCGATTTTTAACAATTTAAATTGGCCTTGAGTTGATTTTTCATCTTTTCCAAAAATTGATCCGGCAGAAGATGGTTTAGAATCCAATACCCAGAGATTGTCCTCGGTATCGACAAATATATCCTGGACATTTACAAAGTGGGAATTCTCTTTTCCTTTTAAATTCCATTCTTCATTTGGATAAGGAACAGGTTTTCCATTGATGATTTCAGTAAGTGCATACTGATAATTTTTCGCTTGTTTTGGGAAGGAAACAAATAGTCGATTGTTGGAGGTAACGCTCACACCGATCGGACGGTACGGACCTAAGGCTGCTGCGACCTCCAGTTGCGGGGCTGTAGTATTATTGACTTGTGCCAGCATAGTGAGAAAAAAGATGTGACAGAATAAAAAACTTAATATGAGCCGTGTTCGCATATTCTTGTTATAATTTAACCTAACTATATTGCTTTTGACTGTTCCCACTAAGTAATAAAGGGGGATTTTTAGCTTCCATAAAGAGACCGCGCTCTTATAGAAGAACCTTCTATTCTCAATTATTGTTTGTCCTTTTCTCCAAATAATACTTTTTTACACTGATCAACATGTCGTGCGACTAATGTCGATACGAATACACGTGGATTTAATTTTCTGAGCGACTAGAAAAGTTGGGATTGGTCTCGGTGATTAAAAGTTGGTGATTTACGAACAAATTTCTCGTAAAAGCTTTTCAACTTCCTGTGCATGTGTCACCGTCATAAAATGTCCCGCCCCCTTAATGATAAAGTTGGGCTTTACATTTTTGATGGGGATAATACGATCGCTACTACCGTGTACATGAATTAAATTGTCCGGAACCGAATTGTTTTTCCATTGTAGAATTTGATGTATTGCCCAGGCCATAAAGATTGGATCTGTATCCTTTAGGATTTGTTTTAGCAGTAAAGAATCTTCTTTGCAGCCTATACCAAAAAAATAATCCGAAAGAAAGCTATGGGTCTTGAGCAATGAATTAGGGACAAATACGTTCAGCTTGAGTCTACCCGCTAATCGATACAGTACAGGTAATTCATACCGTCCTTTGGCCGAAGCTAGCAGAATAACTCGTTGAACAGTTATAATTTTGGCAATTTCCATTGCAAGCATTCCTCCGAAAGAAAGCCCAATGAGGATGGGTTGCGCTGCGGTAATTTTAGCAGATATTCTTTTTGCATAAATAGATAATGGTTCATTAAGGCTTGGTGTAATCCAATCCAGATAGGTTATATCAAGCGAGCCAAAGTCTATCTTGCTGAATACACGTTGATCTACACCCAATCCGCTGATGACATATATTTTGGTTGCGGTGATTTTCATTTAATCAAGTGTTTGTATCCATTTGTGGAGACAAGTTACTGAATTATCGCTATAAAACAGGGGCAAAAAATTGATTCGAAAATCAATTTTTCCCCTGTTTTATAATATTGAATAACGTAATTTTAATCCACCTAATCGCGCGAGCTTACTAAGATAAGCTCGCCAAGCTCTTAGCTTCAAAAGTAGACAGTTCGTCGTATTTTTCGGCTTGCACTTTCTTCACCCAATTGGGGTCTTGTAAGATGGCCCTGCCTACTGCTACAAGGTCAAAATCGCCACGTTCATAACGACGAACCAGTTCGTCCAGTGAAGCGGGAGAGGACTTGAATTCAGAATTGGTAAATACTTCACCAAAGTCTTTGTCAAGACCCACAGATCCAACTGTGATTGTGGGCTGTCCTGAAATCTTTTTGAGCCATCCAGCAAAATTTAAGTCACTGCCTTCAAATTCCGGCTCCCAATAACGACGTTGGCTTCCATGAAAAATGTCCACACCGGCATCCGTCAATGGTAGGATCCAATCTTCCATCGCTGTAGGGGTAGGGGCAAGCTTGGCTGTATAGTCCTGTTGTTTCCATTGTGATAAACGTAGAATAATCACAAAATCAGGTCCGACCGCTTTTCGCATTGCTTTTACGACCTCAACAGCGAATTTAGAACGCTCCTTAATTGTTTTTCCACCAAATTCGTCTGTTCTGTGGTTCATTCCTTCCCAGAAAAATTGGTCGATCAGATAACCATGTGCCCCATGGATTTCAAAAGCATCAAAACCGAGGTCTTTTGCAGATTTAGCAGCGTCGGCGTAAGCCTGTATTGTGGCCTCTATATCCGCTAATGTCATTGTATCTGGGCTTTCAAATGCAGCGGGCGGAGTCCATTGCATAGGGGTATAACCAACATGCCATAGCTGAGGGGCTATTTTTCCTCCTTTTTCGTGCACAGCATCGACGATATTTTTCCAGCCGCCCAATGCTTGGTCACCGTAAAAGTTTGGAATATCCTTTAAATTCTTTGATGAAGGTCTTTCAATAACTGTACCTTCCGTCAAAATTAAACCGACATCCCCCGCGGCACGACGCTCGTAATAACCCGCTACAGCGCTGTCGGGAACCCCATCCTTAGAAAATGCTCGCGTCATTGGCGCCATTACAAAGCGGTTTTTGAGTGTTAAGTTTTTGTACTCAAATGGATTAAAAAGTGTTTGTATGCTCATTTTTCTTGTTTTAAATCGTGAATCTTCACAAAGATATTTTAAATAGTGTATATTTGTAACTATTATTGGTATAAACTAGTTACCTTTGCGTAACTATTTTGAATATATTCAAATGAAAAGGACTGAATTTAAAAGTTGTTCCTGCGCCATGCAGCGTTCTATGGCAATTTTAGGTACCCGATGGAAGCCCGTGATTATCTATACTTTGCGCGATCGAAAAGCCCGATTTGGCCAATTGGATGCGCTTATCGAAAACATTTCTCGGAAAGTCCTGACCAGTTCATTAAAAGAATTGGAAGAGGATGGTGTAATTTTGAGAGAAGAGTACAGGGAGCTTCCGCCACGTGTAGAGTATTCTTTGACAGAAAAAGGCAAGGCATTAATACCTATTATGTGCCAATTGGCAAAATGGAATGAAGCCTACTATCAAGAGCCTGTGTCAACAGAATTGATCGCGTAGAAATTACAATCTAAATACATATATCTTGCGTAGCATTTACGCCAATCGCTGCCGGATGGAATAGTATCGTGTCAACCGGTTTGGCCTGTACGTTTTCTATCGCTTGCCAGCGCAGGATTGTTGATCACAATAAATGAAATTTTCATATTTATTTAAAATTTAAGTAATATTGAATTGTGAAAAACAAGGTAAACCAAGAATTTAGCAAGCAAGATTTTTTAAAATCTTTTCGAGAAGGCAGAAGGGATGGTTTACAATTTCTGTACAAAACTTTCTATCGTCCAATGTGCTATTTTTTAGAAAAGATGAATCTTGATAAAGGTACCATCGGAGAAATAGTGCCGGATGTATTTTTAAAGCTTTGGGAGCGCCGGATTGATTTTGATCATGTTGAATCAATCCGTGGTTTTCTCTACACAAGTTGTAGAAACGCCGCTTTAAACAGGATTCAACAAGAGAATAGGATTCAACAAAAAACCAATTTTTATACGTCACAAGTTGATCTGGTCGATTTACCGATCAGTCATCAAATGATCTATATGGAAACGCTTCGAACGATCCATGATGCCATTGATACGCTGCCTGAGCAGCTAAGGTAAGGGCTTGCAGCTTATTCGCCATTTCTCTGCTATTCCGTTGGTGTTTCTCTGCTATTTCTTTGGTGTTTTTCTGCCGTTTCTCTGCCGTTTCTTCGCTATTCCTTTGGGATTGCTAGGGGGCTGATTCGCTTCTTCTTTGCTATTTCTTTGTCGTTTTATTGGTGTTTTATTGGTGTTTCTTTGCTTTCAAAGCAAAGAAAAGGTAAGCAAAAAGTAAATAATATGCAAAGTAATATGTACTCAATGCATCGGCATAAGTTATGCAGAATGCACGAAAAGGCAAATAGATTTTTAGCGGAATGCTACTAGGAGGAAATTTGTTGCTTAAAATCCGCTATTTTTTCCTTCAGACTATTGAGGTGTTCGGGACTGATTACGCCATTATCCTGATCAAAATTTTCGTAAAATTTGGGAAGCGAAAATGTTTCTTTAATGATTGCTCCAAACTGCGGGAAAAATTTCTGCGCTTCGGCCATCACATTTCCACCACCATAACCTCCTGGTGAAGTTGTCATAAGCAACATGGGTTTATCCTGGAAAACTTTAACATTTATTCTAGATGCCCAGTCAAATACATTTTTAAATGCTACGCTATAGGAGCGATTATTCTCGGCGAGGGAGCAAATGATCATGTCACTGGAGGCTATATGATCGAGGAAAAGCTGTGCTTCCTGTGGGAATCCATTCTTTTCTAGGTCTACAGAAAAGACAGGCATGTTATAGTCATTCAGATCGATCAAATTAATCTCGTGCCCCTCGAAGCTTTTAAGTACAAATTTGACCAATTGTTTGTTAATTGATGTGGAAGAATTACTCCCAGCGAATGCAAATATCTTCATGTTTTATCCTTTATGATTATCGGTTGCTTAAATTTAGTCAATTTTATAATGAAAAATCCAATTCAAGAAATAAAAACCACTCACCATTATTTTAATTTCGCGACTCCATTCCGATCCTGAGGTAACACATCGAGTAGCGAGAAAGAAAGGGGTGTACAGTTATCAATTGTATTGTTCGCGGAAAAAACTATTTGCACTGTCTACTTTTAGGGGATTTTTCATAAACCAATTTGTAAAATCAGTCCATTTTTCTTCATTATTTGCTAGCCATTTCTCGAAACGGTCTTCATCTCCTTTCATCAATATCCAATGATTGTATGCTTCACTATAACCTAGATCGATGATTTTCTTTTGATAATTGAATAGAGCATTTGGAAATATCTTGTCGTGTTTATTTTTGAAGTAGTTGTTTATGAAGTTGGTCCTTATCGTGTCAAGCGTATTGATATTTATTGAATTTAAACCAATCATTGACAACGCTAATGTCGTCTCGTAAACTCCAATACCAAAAGGTAACTTTATTTGGTTGGGATCGGCTGCTGGCCCTTCCTGGATAAACGCATTTTTACTGAAGCTGACTGAAATTCCAGTGTCGCCTTTAAATTTAATCTGGTTATTGTACTGATTATAAATAAGCTCACTTATTTCGGCTGTTCTTTTGCTATTTCGTTCTAAATTCATAAATATCTCACCGTAAATCATTCCCCAAACTTTTTCATCCGAAATACAGAATAACTTTGATGCCCAATAGTAATTGGAAGAAAATCCCGGATCTACCTGAATCCCCTTTTCATAAAAGCCTAATGCCTTTTCCAAATCTCCTTTTACTCTTTGGATTGCCCCCATCTCCAAATAGAGGTGACCTGATTTAGGAAACAATTTTAATCCACTCTCGTAGATGCCCACTGCGCTATCACTTTCGCCAAGCATATCATAGGCATTTCCCAGCAGTTGATATACCCTATCATTAACAGTCTTTTCATTTTTAATGTTTTCCAGGAACTTTATTGTGCTTTTATAATCTTTTTTTTAGATAATAGGCATAACCAAGCTCATAAGGGTATGTGATATTGGCTGGATCGAGATTTTGGGCTTCCTTCAGTAATAGGATACTTTCATCCACTTTTCCGCTGTCCATGAGTTGAATGGCTTCCTTTCCCTTTAAAGAAGCTTTTTCACGATTTTTTTCTTGCCCAAAAACGGTTTGCCCAATGAAAAAGAAGAAAACGAAGCTAATATATCCAATATTGTTTTTCATTTTTATTATTGAGTTAAAGGATTGAATTCTTATTTCAGAACGTATTATTTGTGATAATGGAGCCATAGATCTTAAAAAACTAAACCAATTCCGATTTAAAAATAGCGTATAATGGGATATCGTAATAGCGGCCGTCTTTCTTTAGATGTTGTTTTAACAGGGCCTCTTTTTTCATTCCTATTTTTTCCATGACTTTTCCCGATGCTGGATTATGAGGGAAGTAGGTCGCAAAGATTTTGTTAAAGTTTAATTCTTTAAATCCAAAATCAATGATTGCTTTTGCAGCTTCAGTGACATAACCTTTATTCCAGTAAGGAATAGCTATCCAGTATCCCAACTCAGCCTTATCCGAGCCTTCATCATGCAGACCAATAGCTCCGATCAGTTTTTTATCTTTATTTCGAATAGCAAAAGTGAATCCTTTACGATTGGCAAATGCTTCTTCCGCTAATTTAAGCCAGTATTCAGCATCCTCCTTTCGGTAAGGATAGGGGATATTTGATGTGAAGTCCGAATAGACCTTGTCTTGCAGATAGTCTACAATCTGCGGAATATCAGTCGGGTCTATTGCGTTAAGAATAAGTCGTTCTGTCTCTAATTGTGGGAAATCTTTCATCTGATTAAATCTTCAGTATGGCTAAAATGAAATTAGGGGTTACTTAGTTTTTATAAATGTAAGGAAGTTTTACGAGATTCTTTTCCTTATATTTTTTCGGGTGTAATAACTATAAATTCCAGTAATTGCGATTAAGATCAAAGTTATCAATAGGCCTATATATACATTGAAGAACATATGGACCAGTGTAAAACCAATGAGTCCAATTAGGCTTTCTAAAAAAGCTTCCTTTATACGGGACGGAGGATTTGAGTTCTCAAGGTATCTGGTATACTCTTCTACACTTGGTCGATCGGTATCGGTCCAATCAAAATGCGATAGTTCTACAGAGGGGACCCAAATTGCTTGGACATATTCTAGCATGGCAACTTCGCCAGAAGAAAAGGTGCAGAGAACAGGATAGCGGCAAAGTGCCGGACTTTTATGGCCTTGTTGCGTCATCTCTAAGGGCCTTCCGACAAGGATATCTATACTTAGCTCTTCCCTGATTTTGAGCGACAAATTTGCTTTCGTTGGCAGGTGGGACTCGGTTATGCGACCAGGAAATTCCCACTTTAAGGCATGCTTCACCGATGGCGGGCGCTTACAAATGAGTACCTTATCGTCCTTCCTTATAATCGCACAAGTCAAATAATGCATAACGGTTTAAAGATAGACATTAGGAACTAGATTCTTTACTTTCAATTTGATGACTTTCAAACAGCTCGATGCGGCCTTCAATAATCAACAAATAAAAGTTTTCAAAACAATCCTGATAGATCTTTTGTTCCAATGATTTTATTTCTTCAAAGAGACGTTCCTTCGCTACTGCAGCGTAACATAGCTCATTTTTTGATGTTGTCATCGTTTCTTGGCAGGGGGTGTCGTGAAACTGTTTGTACAGGTCGCCTAAATCTGAAATGTCTTCACTACGGTGGTAGGAGGGATGAAACCATACCCAAAAGTCTTCTTGATTTTTATAGGGATGCGGTAATAATTGAACGCATGTATTTCTGAATAGATCTCCCGGATGCTTTTTATAACGGAAATGAGTGGCTGTGGTCTTTAAACTATTCATAAAGTTAATTTGTTTGTAGGTTTACAAAAAATAATTCAAGAATAAAGATGTCATCTTAAATATAGGTATTTTTTTTAGTATTAAAAATTTACAGTTGACGTTAGCGCTAATTAGATCGCGATAGGATACAGAATACCACAGTCACAAAGCTGCACTCGAGCTGTTCCGCTAAAAAATGTAAATCGTATTCATTTTATGTTATCATCCCCAGAGCATTTTGATGAGAACGGATATTGTGAATACGAATAATCCGATATAGAATATATTTGTCCCATGTTTTCTGTCATGATCCGAATAGGAAAATATCCGTTCGCCATTCGGTAGGCTCTTTTTGGAACTAAACAGCATATACCCGATTGCAATTCCTAAAAGTCCACCTAGAAGGGCTGAAATATAGCCGAAAATAACCCAATACTTCTGCTGCGGTTCCGGTTCCCGTAGTTGCATGAGTCGCTCCTGTTTCAAAAGATTAAGCTTTTCCTGATCAATCTCTTTCCCTCTTTTTAATAAAATTTCTCTAGCCAGTGCGTAGTCTAATTTGTTCCATTCATCGGATTTTTGAAGAATTTCTAAGAGCTCTTCGTCGGAAAACTGATACAGGTAATGGTCGTCTTCAACCAAAGGGAGAGACTGCATTTCCTGCTCTTCTAAAATAGATTCTGCATTTGCGAAATTGGCAGGGTCTATTTGAACCTCATATTGATATCCAACCGTGTTTCCAGAAAATGTAATATCCACGGGGGGGACATTATCTGCCAACCGCGTTGTTACACCTTTTTCCGAAAGTAGTTTATGACATTCTTGAGCTTCTTCTAAACTAGAGAACCTTTTTAACACGATATATGTATCCATGTGATCAATTATTTTTTAATACCTGTATTTATGATCATTTGACAGTCCAATGCTGTGTGCAATCTTGGCTATTTGCCTTAACACCGCAAAATAGGACGTGAATGTGTAAATAGCGGATTAATTATGTAGTGTCTTTTTTGAATAAAGTTAATAAAGCTGGTTTGATACTTTTCAGCTTAAAGATAGTAAAATCAAATTCTATTTTATAGAAACAACAATAGAATCCCAGCTATAAGATGAAGAAACATTTGATTCATCACATTTTTGGTGGTATTCGTCACATTTTTCCGTTTTATGTTTTCATTTCAATTAATATTGCCTCATCAAAACCAATAACATGAAACTGAAAGACGTAAGAAAAATAGAATTTTGGATGGCAACTGTCGTATTTGTCGCTGTTGTTTATGCTTTGCTTGTTGATACAAACAATCGGGATGATAGCGGTATGCATAACTATTTCCTTCACCAAAAAATAAGCTACTCCTATTTCTTTAACTTTTTTGTGCCAAATTTTATCATTGATTTGCTTCTATATGTGATGTTTCTCCTTTTAAATTTTGTCCTTATTCCTTCCCTCATCAACAGAAAACGGGAGCTGCTGAATTATTCATTACTAGCTGCTTTGATCTTGGTATCCGGACTGATTTTAGGTGTATGCCGGACCTATAGCCACGCCTACGAATTGAAGGATTATGACAGTATTCAAAGAAGCTATAATAGTATATTTTTTAAGGCTTTTGCGCAAGCTATTTTATTAACAATTATAATTTCTTTATACACCTGTGCGCAATATCTGATCAGCTATTTGCTTAAAAGCAAGGCAGAAAATCTGACCCTGCAAAAGCAGCTAAAAATGGATTTATCCTTTGGAATTGGTTGCTGGTTTATTGGATTGTTTTTTTTGATTACATCGCGATCCCATTCACAACTTTCGGTATTATGGACTTTGGTTGTGTTGTCTGCAGTCGGTATTGTAATCTATTCCTTATACTATTTGTTGCCAAAATTACAGGAAAAACAGAAGAAATTCCGTGATTTCTTCTGGACTATCTTTGCTATTAGCTTGATTTCAGTCCTGCCATTAAGTGTGCCGGCGCTATTTTTCTTTAATCAGACAAACGAAGTGATCTTTATAGTTGCTATGTTTCATTTACCCACGCAATTATTGGTTAGCATTCCGCTGTCCTGGTTTCTCTTTAAAAAACGTCTCATGCGTCAAAACGAAATAGCCTCCCTACGCACGGAGCTCGGGCAGTCGGATGCGAATCTGACCTTTCTAAAATCTCAAATAAATCCACATTTTTTATTTAATGCCTTAAATACATTGTATGGCACGGCCCTGCAGGAAAATGCAGAACGGACGGGGGAGGGAATTCAACGCTTGGGTGATATGATGCGGTTTATGCTACATGAAAATACACAAGATAAGATTTCGTTGATGCGTGAAGTTGAATATTTGAATAATTACATCGCCTTACAAACGCTCCGGACTTCAATGTCAGACAAGATTACCCTTATAACCGAAATAGAAGAACAGTTTGAAAATTATGACATTACACCTATGTTGCTTATCCCTTTCGTTGAGAATGCATTTAAGCATGGGATAAGCCTTCAGAAATCGTCTTATATTAAAATCTCTTTGCAAGTGCGGGACCAAGTCCTGTTTTTCGATGTAAGCAATAGCATTAATCCAAAAAGTGATAACGATCCCGAAAAACTAAAAAGCGGCGTAGGCTTGGAAAATGTAAGACAACGCCTGTCATTACTGTATAGAGATCGGCATGGATTGATGATACATGAAAATGCCAATGAGTTTTTTGTCCATTTAACATTACATCTTTAGATCAGGATAGTTCCACTATTTTTCAATCCATTATTTATCTGATTTATTGGTTCCTTAATTAACAGCAATGAAAAAAATACTTGTTTTTTTGCTTATGACCTTGTTTTGTCTAAGCAGTCATGCTCAGTTTAAATTGAGTGGTAAGATTTGGAATTATGATCCAAACAAGACATTGGAAATCAATATTCCTCTTGTTTTCGGTTTTTATAAAGAAAATTCGCAACGGGTAACCGTTGCCGGCGATGGTACATTTGAGGTCGTGCTGCCAGTAACAGCTCGAAAATCCGCGACACTAATTTACAGCGGTGTAGTTCAAACCTTGTTATTAAGCCCTGGTAAGAATCTTATCGCCAATTTAACGGATAGTACGATCGTATTTGTAGCCGGTAGTGCTTTAACAGAAAATAAAACTATTCAGCAAATAAAACTGGATGAAGTGCCGTTTTTTATGAAAGCCCCAGCCTTAAACAATCTTGCTAAACGCTCTTTGGCTGAATTGAGACAGCAGCTGTTAATTCCCTTTTTAGCAGATTGCAATCAAATGAATGAAGTGATCCAAACTACTTCATTGCCCAGCCAACTAAAAGACTATATCCGTACTGAGCTTTACGCGCAAAGAATTAACCATCTGAACGATTTTGCCCGTGTAGCTGAATTGCCAAAACCGACCTCAGATAGTTTAGTGCTAGAGCTGTTTGGAAAAGTATCGATTAATTTACAGGATGATTTTGGAGGCCCCTCTTTCTATTCTTTCCTTGACAATTACCTGCGTTATTTGGAAACGAAAGCATTTGGTAAGATTCGGTCGGAGAAGATCCCTTCAAGCGAGCCGATCCCTTATTTCGGGATAAGCCTAGACAGTGCAAATAGATTAATGAATAGCTATAGTAAAGATTATTGGCGGTTGATTGGTGCTTTAAATAATTTTCCCAAAACTATCGTCGAAAAATACAATTTTCAGCAACTGGTCAATCTATATCATGACAGGGACTTACCGCATTTAAAAGCATTGGCGGGAGCACATTGGAAGATATTTCCAACGGATAAGCATAGGCCGCTCGTTGAACGCTATATTGCCGATCTTGACTCTCTTTTGATAGCGAATAAACAGAACAAACAGATCCGGTTGATTGAGGATGATCGACCTATTTCATCGATCTACGACCTGATTGCTAAATTGAAGGGTAAAGTGGTCTATTTGGATGTTTGGGGTACCTGGTGCGGTCCTTGTAAATTTGAATTGAAATATACACCTGAACTGAAGAAAAGATACATGGATAAAGATATTGCCTTCGTTTATTTGGATATGGATGAAGACCATCGTGATCAGGACTGGAAAGACTTTATACGCGTCAACAATTTAATCGGAATCCATATACGTAAAAATAGGAAACAGATTGAGCCCTTTTGGAAGGAATTACTGCTAAATGCAAAAGACAAAGCCGAATATTATCCGCAATATTTTATATTTGATAAAACAGGAAAATTAGTTGTAGAAAAGGCTCTTCGACCAAGTAATGGAAAACAACTGTATGACCAAATAGATCAGATTTTAAATCAATAATTGTTATGATAGCCATCGCGATAGATGATGAACCTGTGGCATTGCAGGTTATTGAACACCATATAGCTAAAGTCCCTTTTATTGAATTAAAAAGTACATTTACGGATGCGTTTATGGCGATTGATTATCTCCAGAAGGAGCAGGTGGACCTTATCTTTTTAGATATAAAAATGCCCGATATTTCAGGCATAGAGTTTCTGCGGAGTTTGAATACTTCGCCAATGGTGATTTTTACGACGGCTTATTCTGAGCATGCGCTATTGAGTTTCGAGCTCGATGCCATCGATTACTTGCTTAAACCATTTTCTATGAGCAGGTTTTTGAAAGCCTGCAACAAGGCGAACGAATTGTATAGCCTTCGGGCAAAAAAGCTACAGCATAACAAAGACTATCTGTTCGTGAAAGATGGCTATGAACATGTTAAAGTTGAAATTGATCGTATCCTTTATATTGAAGCATCAGGTAATTACACCCAGATACATTTGAGCGATAAATGTATTAGCTCCAGAATTACCATTAGCGAGCTGCTGGAACTGCTCCCGAAGAACGAATTTGTTCGTTGCCATAGAGCATTTATCGTCGCACGAAGTAAAATGATTAAGTTCGACAAAACCCAAATTTGGGTAACAGACCGGGTTATTCCCATTGGAACAACGTATACTGAATTGAAATTATATTAATGCTAAATACGCATTTTTTGATAAGTCAGGGCTGATTAGAAAGTAGGGAAGGGGTTGCGCTGTCAAAAGGTTAAGGGAACGTGTTTATGTTTTTAAGATAAATTTAATACTTTTGTAGCAATAGATCATTAGTGTTGTCAATTTTTAAAATTTAAAGTCATGTAATGCATTGTCGATATTTAGGAAGAAAGTAAACAACGGGATGTACCCGATTTGTTTATCCTATACCTATATCTTCAATTTTTTAGTATGGATTTAAATTTTAAAAATGGAATCAACAAAATATGGTCGTACCTATCATTTCCCATTTTCGCCAGGGACAAGCAGCGACGATCGTTTTAATCAACATTATTGGAAGGATATACAATCTTTCCATAAACTGTTATTTACAGAAAAATTAGACGGTGAAAATAATTGCCTTTCACGGCGTGGAGTATTTGCACGATCCCATGCAGCTCCAACCACGTCGCCATGGACGGCTCAGCTTCGGGAGCATTGGTCTAGATTAAAAAACGATCTGGATGATTTAGAGTTTTTTGGTGAAAATCTTTATGCTGTGCATTCTATCGAATATGTGCAACTTGAGCACTATTATTATGTTTTTGCTGCTCGAATTAAAGATCAGTGGCTTTCATGGGAAGAAGTTACTTTTTATGCCAGTTTATTTGATTTTCCTACTGTACCTGTTTTAAAACTCGAAATTGTAAAGGATTTGACTGAGTTGGAACTTCGGCGTTCAGTCGAAAATTTGGCCATGCAGTCTTCTATATTCGGATCGTTTGACCCTAAAACTGAAGAAGCATGTACGATGGAAGGGTTAGTCTGCAGGAATGCTGATGCATATGCCGTCAGCGAATTCCAGCACAATGTTTTTAAATATGTTAGAAAAGGGCATGTGCAGACCGACGAACATTGGACAAAATCATGGCGAAGAACAAAAATGATTTGGGAAAGGAGGGATTTCTAATGGAATGGACAATAGCATTAAATAAGAATTGGTCGGCTTTAGAGAAGCAATTTTCTTGGGTCAGGGATATGGAACAGGTACAACAAGACCCTTTACATCATGCCGAAGGGAATGTTGCGATTCATACCCAAATGGTATTACAGCAGCTGGAAGCATTGCCTGAATACCGGAATCTGGATTACCAAAAGCAGGAGCTCCTCTGGGCTTCCGCTTTATTGCATGATGTCGAGAAGAGATCGACGACAATTGTCGCTGCAGATGGTCGTATCAGCTCTCCAAATCATGCTAAAAGAGGAGCGCAGACCACACGGGAGATTTTATTTCGTGATGTGGAGACCCCTTTTGCATTACGGGAGGAAATTGTCGCATTGGTACGCTATCATGGATTGCCATTGTGGTTGATGGAAAAAGTCGACCCAATGAAGAGCGCCTTGGAGGCGTCACTGAGTGTCAATATGGGTCAGCTTAAGTTGTTGGCCGAAGCAGATGCTAAAGGAAGGTACTGTGCCGATTTGGATGCTTTGCTCTACGCATTGGATATGTTCGAACTGTATAGTAAAGAGATTGGCTGCTGGGATGCCACGCGTTCTTTTTTGTCTGAAAATGCACGATTTACATATTTTAATGGAAACAATAGTTATGTTGATTATGTGCCTTTTGATACATTCAAATCCACGGTGACTGTACTTTCAGGTTTGCCGGGAATGGGCAAAGATTATCAGATTTTAGCCATGAATACCGACCTTCCTGTTATTAGTTTGGATGACATCAGACGCAAATATCGCATTGATCCTACTGATAAAAAGAGAAACGGATGGGTTGTACAGGAAGCAAAAGAGCAGGCAAAAAAATACTTACGCTGTGGACAGGATTTTATCTGGAATGCCACCAATATAACTTCCCAGATGCGAAAACAATTGATCGATCTTTTCGTAAGCTATCAAGCTTATGTGAAATTGTTGTACGTTGAAAAACCCTATAAGATTTGGCGCGCGCAGAATAGCGATAGGGAGTACCCACTGCCAGAAGTTGTCTTGGATAAAATGTTTCATAATTTGGAAGTTCCGCAGTTGACAGAGGCGCATGAGGTTCACTACATTACGGCATAGCGGATGCTTTTAAGTAGGGGGTATTTAAGCAGGACTGTGCTGCATCTTTGATTGATTTTGCGAATCAGCCCACTTATTTGGATAGGGGGCTGATTTTTTTATATAGTACCTTTTTTCGGAGAGAGAGGCAATTTTTAGCTACTTTTTCAATCGCTGTAGCAACATAGATAAAAGCTCCTTTTCCTTGATATCGATGACATCCATGTCGATCCAAAAAGATGCAGGTTTTGTTGATAGATTGCGGTCAATAAAGCTTAATAAATAAATTAGACCGCTTGTTTTTTCTTTTTTTAACGATGAAAGGTCATTTAATTTTATAAAAATAGAATTTGTCCGATATAAACCAGTAACAAAATAATCGATATCCGTCCAAGGGATTTGCTGCGGTTTCAAAACGCTGTTGTTTAGTAATGTATGCTCATCTATCGTGAGTGCGGCCTCTCCTCTTCGATAGCGGTTCAGCTGTTGTAGTCGAAGATAAAAAACCGTTGCCGCAACGAGTATCCATATCGTCGAGGTTAGCTTAAAAATGAGATCATAGTATAACCAAGCATGCAACCCAATGACTGCTGGAAGAAAACATAGCAGCATGCTGATGATAATTTTTCCTTTGCTAAAATTAATTTTGATCATTGCTTTCTCTTTTTTCAAAAAGTACAAACTCCGCAAAAAATGGAGGCTGCCATTTTCATCATAGCTCCAATCTGTTAATCATATTATTGGAGCGCCTGTTATAAAGATAGGGGGTAAAGGCCATTGAAACTATTCCGATTTATGATTCGTGCTTATTCGTATTACTTGAATTTATCTTGCCATCCCTTCCGTATTGAGCTTAATTGAAATGGTACCGCGTGTCTTTTTTTTGATAAAAGGAATGAGTAGCTTTGTTTGTATAATAAAGTGATGGACTGTTGGAAAAACTTAAAGAACATTTAAAGAAATTTATCGATGTCGATCCGATCGAATTAGAAGAAATATTGCTTTACTTTAAGACGAAAACGGTCGCGAAAAAAGAAAATATACTGGAGGAGGGCCAAGTGTGCAGATACCATTTTTTTGTATTGAAAGGTATTCTCCGTAAATTCTTTGTTAATGAAAAGGGAGTGGAACAAACGACTGAATTCGCAATAGAAAATTGGTGGATTACAGACAATATGGCTTTCGAACATAAGCTTGTTACGTCATTTTACATTCAGGCCGTAGAGACTTCAGATTTAGTTTATATCAGTCAAGAAAATCAAGAGAAATTGGTTGCTGCATTTCCGATCATGGAGCGTTATTTTCGCTTTGTCTATCAAAGGGCTTATGCTGCTGCGCAAATGCGGGTTAAATATCTATTCTCTAAATCTAAAGAGGAATTCTACCATGATATGCTCCGTAAATATCCTCAGTTTGTAAAACGTGTTCCGCAATACCTGATTGCTTCATATCTGGGATTTACTCCAGAATATTTAAGTGAAATCCGTAAAAAAATACTTCCCTGAATCTGCTGCTATAATCTCGTTGCAATTGAAGGTTAGTAGCATTGGTCCGAATCTGCAATGCGAAAAGGGCTAATTTGAAATTCAAGTTTGTGTTCTTTTGCATAGTCTTGTGCCAATTTTTCGAATTTTTCCATTGCCTTATTCTCAGAAGCAGCAAAACAGTGCAGGTTTAATTCCAAAGGTTTCTCTGAGGTGGCAGGATCGATACGCAATTGTTCAACTTCGGAGAGGACAACAGCAAAAGAAGTTTTACAGATTTCAACTTCTAGATACGGCCCCATTAATTGAGATGAAATGCTATAATAAGAATCGTTATTTTGGATTTCTTCCTGAAAGGGGTCTAAATAGGTCGTAACAATAGATCGATAACCATATTTAGCATTACCAAAAAAGTGATCAATATATTCCTGTGCTTTTTCATATGTTGAGAAGACACCTTCCAGATTGGTGAATAAATCTGGATCTTCTTTTACTTCTTTTGAAACTACTGTATATACCTTAATGGGGTTGGTTGTCATATTTTGTATGCTACTGTTTGTACATTAAGTAAAAGTAAGTTTTTCTGCAAAAAAACTAATTTAGACTTTTATCTATGAGCGATTCTAAGATAAAATCCTCGTTTTAAAATAAAAAATTTCCTTTGTTAATTTGTAGCCTGTTTAGAGCAGGTGTTTGTGCTTTAAAGTTGTATATAATTTTCGTATTCTCCAAATTTTTTACTGATTGTTTTTATTTGCTTTTCTAAAATAATACGAATTGAACATATAATCCTATTCTCGAGCTCGCTTTATTACCAACGTGTTACCAAGCTCCTCCTGCAAGTAGTCTGGGCCTAGGTTAAGTCTACTTTTTTAGCTGATTTCAATGTGGAGCCACCTTGTTTACACGGTTGGGGCAGGGCGATGTTGGACAAGGGCAATAAACCAATTGCTTCTGACGCCGAATGATGAAAACCTGTTTTGACAAACTCATCAGAAATATGCTGTTGTTCCCAAGTCGTATTTTTTCATTTGACTGGACATAGACAATGCATGCGATCTTTGTTTTTCTTGCTAAGGAAAACTTCTCGGTCATTTCGGTCTTGTGTCTAATTAAGTGCATGTTATTTATTTCGTTAAATTAAATTTATTTAAATTTATTTAAATTTAAAAGATAGTGAAATTATAATTGAAAAAGATGTCATTTTGTGTCAAAACTATGCTCTTTTGTCTCAATTTATTTTTAAATTTTATTTGCTTTAAAAGCCTGTTGAGGGCTTTTTTTGTTCGTATAATGTTTTTTTTGGACTTAAGTAGCACCTGTCCTCTTTCTCTTGTCGGAATCCAGCGATTTGTTTTTTATAGTCATTCAAACGTTTTCGTAAATAAATGGATTAAAAAGATTTGATTGTATTTTCTTAATTAATACTATTGTTTTGTGTTAATTAAATAATAACCAATTGATATTAACGACTAAAAGGCCTTGTTTTTGGGCTTTTTATAGTTTTATTTATTAATAACCAATAAATCTTAATCTATGAGAAAATTTAATCGTTTGATTTTCGTTAGTTTTTCTTTTTTGTGTATGCTATTGCTGTCTACAGGAATTGTTTATTCACAGGGAACTGGAAAAGAACTAAAGGGTATCGTCAAAACAAATGATGGGCGTTTTTTGGAGAAAGTTACCGTTTTGGTAAAGGGAACTTCAACGGGTACATTAACAGATAGCTACGGTCGCTTTAGTTTAAAATTGCAGCAAAGTACTGCTAAAGTTACTTTAAGTTTTACCCATACGGGATACTCGTCCAAGGAACTTGACGTAGAAGTGGGTAGGGAAATAGAGATCACCCTTTCTGAATCTACTGAGAATCTAGATGAAGTCGTCGTTATTGGATACGGAACTGCCAAACGTAAGGATGTGACGGGCGCAATTGTTTCGGTGCAGACCGAAAAGCTTGAAAAGGAAGCGCCCAGGTCTGTTCAGGATCTATTAAGGGGGAATGCCGCCGGCTTAATCATTGGCCAGGGTAATTCTGCTAAAGGGGATGCTAGCCTACAGGTAAGGGGAAAAGGAACATTAAAGGCGGGAAGTAGCCCATTAAATGTCGTGGATGGCGTTATATTCGATGGAACATTTGCAGATCTTAATCCCAATGATATTCAGTCTATTGATGTTTTGAAAGATGCGAGTGCTACTGCTGTGTACGGTGCAAAGGCCGCCAACGGTGTTATCTTAATAACGACAAAAAAAGGGAAAAAAGGGAAGCCGAGCATTACTTTCAATGGAAATTTTGGTATGGTTGAAAGCGCAGGGATGCCACGCGTAATGACCGCTGATGAGTTTTTGAAATATCGCTATGACTTTGAAGTAGGCCGAAGAACCGCCGACTATCTTAAAGCGCACCCCGAAATGTTTGTGGACCCAAGACTGCTCAGTGGAACCAATCAGTTGGACTGGTATAATTACGATCAAAAGACCCCCGTTACAAATGTAACAGAGGATCAGTTGATTAGGTCTTGGCTTTCTCGATTGGAGCTAAAGACTCCGGAAATTGAAAATTACATGAACAATAAGATTACGGATTGGCAGGATTTGGTTTTTCAAAAGGGGATCCAGCAGGATTATACTGTTGCAATATCGAATAGTAGTGAGAATGCTAACTATTATTTTTCCTTAAACCATGTTGACCGGGAGGGAGTAGTGGTCGGAAGTCGGTTTAAAAATTTCAGAACTCGACTAAATCTCGAAACTAAAATTACATCCTATCTAAAAGTCGGGGCGAATACAAACTTTGCAGTTCGAAATGAGGGCTTTCTAAAATCCGATTGGAAACAGTCTGCGGTGATTTCTCCCTTTGGATCAAATAATCTTGATGATCCTTCCAGTATCTATCAAAGACTGCCGACAGGCGATGTTACTCCGGTAAACCCGTTCTTTGATAATCAATTTAGGGATCGAAAGGATCATTATAACACTTTGAATTCGAGTCTGTATGGTGTAATTACCTTGCCCTTTGGAATTGAATTACAGTCCAATTTTACACCTTCTTTCAGTTGGCGGGAGTATTATAATCATGATTCGTCAAAAAATCCTGAATGGAAAGCGAGAGGTGGAAGTAGCGAAAGAACTTTTAAAAAAGTATATAATTGGCAGCTAGATAACGTGCTACGTTGGAAGCGACGTTTTGATGTACATAATTTTGAAGTGACCCTATTACAAAATGCGGAGAAAGGGCAGTCTTGGGAAACTAAAGCCAAAACTTCACAATTTGTACCATCAGATGTGCTTGGTTGGCATCGTTTACAGGCCGGTACAATTCCATTGAACGAAAGCGAAGACACCTATCAAACCGGAGATGCCTTAATGGCTCGCTTGTTTTATTCCTTTAAAGATCGTTATATGTTGACAGCTTCTGTGCGACGTGATGGGTATTCAGCCTTTGGCGCTCAAAATCCAAGAGCAACCTTTCCAGCCTTGGCTTTTGCCTGGGATTTTACAGCAGAAGATTTTATGAAAAATACCAAATCCTGGTTGGATTATGGCAAGCTACGGCTTTCTTGGGGAAGAAATGGTAATCGTGATATTGAGCGCTACGAAGCTCTTTCCGACATGACCTCTGGGTTACATCCCTATATTGATGCGAGTGGAAACCTCTATCTTTCATCTCAGTTATATGTGAATAGAATGGCCAATTTGGGCTTAAAATGGGAGAGTAAAAGTTCGTATAATGCCGGTTTGGACTTTTCAATCTTCCATGGCCGTCTGAGTGGTGCACTGGATTTTTATACGGCAACAACCCAGGATTTATTGGTAGATCGTGCATTGCCAGAAATTATCGGATTTAGCAGTGTTGCTGCCAATCTTGGTGAGCTCTCAAATAAAGGTTTTGATATTTCCTTGAATAGTAACATCATGAATAGGGGCGATTTTAGTTGGAATGCTACGGCGATCTTTATGTTGAATCGGAGAAAAATCGTGAAGTTGTATGGCGATATGGTGGACGTAAAAGATAGTGAGGGAAATATCGTCGGCCAAAAGGAAGCGGACGATGTTAAAAATAGATGGTTTATTGGACAGGATCCCGACCGGATATGGGCTTACAAACGAAATGGCATCTGGCAATTAGGGGAAGAGGAAATGGCAGCAAAATACGGCAACCAACCTGGCGATTTTAAATATATAGATCAAAATGGAGATGGGGTCTTAACGGATGCCGATCGTGTATTTCAGGGGTATACAACACCGCGTTTTCGCTGGTCGTTTCGAAATGAATTGCGTTATAAAGAGCTGAGTTTTTCATTTTTAATTTATTCCAATTGGGGGCATTATGGGGACTTTAACCAGGCAGCAAACAATAGTAATTTTGCGGATCGCAGTACGGACTATGCGCTAGATCGCTGGACGCCAGATAATCCGATCAACGATTATGCGCGTATTGGATCAAAAAATAATGGTACAAACTATGTCAACATGTCCTTTATGCGTTTGGACAATATGGTGCTTTCCTATAATCTGCCGAAATCATTGTTGCAATCGTTAAGAATCCAGCAGCTTCGTATTTCAGCTTCCGTTAGAAATGTAGCCTATTTGACAAAAGATTTTAAATTTGGCGACCCCGAAAGAAGCTGGAAAAGTGACGCATTGGCAGATGTAGGTGACCCAGCTCCCCGTACCTATAATCTTAGTTTAAACCTTACCCTTTAATTTTTAGATCATGAAATTGAAAAAAAATATAATATTTAGTTTATGTATTGGTTCAATGGCTGTTTTTACATTTTCTTGTAGTAAGGATTGGCTTAAACCGAAACCTTTGTCTTTCTATGAACCTGATGTTGCACTAGCCGATGCGCAGGGTATGTACTCCGCTTTAACGGCCTGTGAAAGAAATATGCGGCATGAATTTTTTGACGATGCTGCACCAATTTTGACCGAGATTATTCAATCTGAAGTAGCCGTAGAAGGTACGACAGATAAAGCTGGTCCACAAATGGATATGGATATTGCACTGCTTCCCGATGCAGACCTCAATCACAACGATAAAACTAAAGTCGGTTGGTATTGGTACGAGGGATTTAAGGGGATAAAATATGCCAATCTTATTATTTCAAGAATAGATGCAGGAACTTTTAAAGACCAAAATGAAAAAAACGCGATTTTAGGAGCTGCTTATTTTCAACGTGCCTATCGTTATTTTAAATTGGTGCACCAGTTCGGTGATGTGCCCTTCATTGACAAAGAGATAAATGAACCAAAATATGATTTCTATAGTTACGATCGTTGGAGTATTCTCGAAAAATTACGTAAAGATCTGGAATTTGCCTACCAATGGGTACCTGAAAAAGTAGATCGTGGACGTACCTCCAAATCTGCTTGTGGTATATTGTTGATGAAGGTATGCATGGCTTTGGCAGATTTTGATCGGGCAATCGCTATTGGAAAAGAAATTGTCGCTATTCATCCACTTATGAAAAGCAGATTTACGGTGAATAAAAGTAAACCAAATACCAATCTGATGTTTGATCTTCATAGTGTTGAGGCAAAATTAGATGGGGCCAATACCGAAGGTTTAATGTATGTAGTTTCTTATCCTGGAGTTGATGGCTCTGCACGCATAAGAACAATGCGTAATGGCGTTCCTTTCTGGAACAACGGCGGTATAAAAACACCGGACGGAAAAACGGGGACAGGCCTATCATTAGCAGCGGATGAAACTGATCTTTCATTGGATTTAAATAAGAACTATGGTCGTGGTATAGGACGATTGCGTCCAACTTGGTATTTTACAAATCAGATTTGGAGATCTGGGAAAGAAGATAATGATTTGCGGGGGATTTTTAATCGGGATAGTTGGAGAAAGATGGAAGATTTGAAATATAATGAGCCCAACTTAAAAAAGACCGGCAATCCCTGGTATGGAAAAAATCTCGTTAAACCGGCAGGGATGAGTGTTGAGGATTCAATTCGTCTATGGTTCTCTTGGCCGCATTATAAATTATTTGTACCGGACCCATTGCAAACACAATGGGAGGGCGGGGAAACTCCATGGTATATTTATCGTTCTGCGGAAGTCTATTTATTGTTGGCAGAAAGTTACTATTGGAAAAATGATCTTGGTCAGGCTGCCATTGCCATTAACGAAGTCCGTCAACGCGCCGGTGCGTCACAGCTGACAGCAGGCGAAATCAATATCGGTGAGCTATTAGATGAGCGTGCACGTGAGTTGTATTATGAAGAAAACAGGCATATTGAGCTTGTAAGGATTGCCTATATTTACGCAAAAACCCGAAAACCATGTGAAATTTTTGGTGGCCGTGTTTATGATTTAAAACAGATTAGTGGTCCAGGTGGAACGAATGCGAATATTAAACAAGCTGGAGTTAATTTCTGGTACGATAGAGTGGTTGCCAAAAGTAATTTCTATAACAAAGGGGTCAAACATAAATGGGCCGAATATAAAATTAGTGTGCACCATATCTTATGGCCTGTGCCTGCCAATGCAATTAATACAAATATCAAAGGTGTTATCAATCAAAATATAGGTTATCCGGGAGCCGAGAAAAATAAAACGCCGTTAGTGGTTGAAGATAAGTAACAAGTGTTTTCAAACGTTTTCGTAAATAAATCACATCATTTGATTCATTTCACTTATATTAATTAATATCTTGTTTTATTAAGTCAATTGAATCAATAGCCAATAAGTAAATGGGGCCCTGTTTGGCGTGAAAGTGAAGTGTAGCATCGTCTCCTGGCTTTCGCTAGTATGGTCCCGAACGTGTTATGATTGACGAACCAATGATGAATAAATAAACCGGGTCGATAGACTCAAGATCAAATTTTACAATGAAAAGAAATACACTATTTAAATCTGTTGTGATGGCAGCGATCGTTAGCAATGCTGTATTATCGTATGCCCAGACAGATAAAAGTAATGAGAAAGGTTGGACAAACCTTTTTGATGGAAAAACGCTGAATGGCTGGAAATCCGTCGGAGGAAAAGCTCCCTATTCTATTGAAGGTGATGCTATTGTCGGCAGAATGACAAAAGGTACGCCCAATTCTTTTTTGATCACTGAAAAAGAGTATGGTGATTTCATATTGGAACTGGATGTTAAACTTGAAGGCAACGAAACAAACTCAGGTATTCAGACACGGAGCCATCTTGATCCAAAGGCTAATGATGGGCGCGGACGCGTATATGGAAGGCAAGTTGAAATAGACCCCTCTTCACGTGCATGGACGGGTGGAATATATGACGAGGCGCGTCGTGGATGGATTTATCCACTTGATTTAAATGAAAATGCAAAAAAAGCCTATAAAGCAGAGGAATTCAATCATATCCGAATAGAAGCAGTCGGCGACGAGCTGCGTACTTGGATCAATGATATTCCTGTAGCTTATGTCGTTGACACGATCGATAGAACAGGTTTTATCGGATTACAGGTACATGGTATTCCACCGCAATTGGATGGAAAGAAAGTTTATTTTAAGAATATTAAAATAAAAACAACTGACCTCAAATCAAAAGGCTTTCCGAAAGACCTTTATATCGTTAATCTGAAGCCCAATGATTTGGCAGATGCCGAAAAGAAAAAAGGAGTTAAGCTCTTATTTGACGGTAAAACCAATAAGGGCTGGCGGAGCATACACGGCGATAAATTTCCAGAACGTGGTTGGGAAGTTAAAGATGGGCAAATGACTGTCCTGAAATCCGACGGAGGGGAGTCAACCAATGGCGGTGACATCGTCACAAAAGATAAATACGCCGTGTTTGATCTCTCATTTGAATTTAAGCTTAGTCCGGGAGCGAATAGCGGTGTTAAGTATTTTGTGACTTTAAAAGAAAAATCAAAAGGATCCGCTATTGGTTTGGAATATCAAGTACTGGATGATGCTTTACACCCTGATGCGAAATTGGGACGAGACGGAAATCGTACATTGGCATCGCTTTACGATCTCATCACATCCAATCGTGACGAGCGTGCGCGCAGACCCATCGGTGAGTGGAATAGAGGTAGAGTTGTGGTCACAGCAGATAACAAAGTGGAACATTATTTAAATGGAATTAAGATGTTGTCTTATGAGCGGGGCTCCAAAGCGTTTAAAGATTTGGTTCAGATCAGCAAATATAAAGATTGGGAGAACTTTGGGGAAGCTAAGGAAGGCTTTATTCTTTTGCAGGATCATGGTGATCGGGTTTCTTTTCGCAGTATAAAAATCAATACACCCAATTAAGCTTATCTCTTATGAATCATTATTTATCGCGCAGAAGCTTTGTTAAACAGTCTGTTATCGCTGCAGGAGCGGTTATGCTATCCAATAGTGTATTGGGAAATGTCAGTTTGGCTAAACCAAATGAGCGTGTCAACTTAGCTTGTGTAGGCTTAGGAAATAGGGCCGCAGAAATCATTAAAGAGCTGTATAAAACAGGACTCTGTAATATTGTCGCGCTATGTGATGTAGATCTTGGCGCGAAACATACACAGGAAATTTTGGGCTTGTTTCCTGATGCACCTAAGTTTAAGGATTTTAGAGTGATGTTTGACAAAATGGGAAATCAGATCGATGCTGTAAGTGTCGGAACTCCCGATTTCTCACACTTTGCCATAACAATGCTTGCACTGGACTTGGGTAAACATGTTTACGTGGAAAAACCAATGGCGAGAACATTCCTTGAAGTTGAACTGATGGCAAATAAAGCTCGGAAAAACCCTAAACTTGCTACCCAAATGGGAAATCAAGGGCACTCCGAAGCAAATTACTTTCAGTTTAAAGCCTGGAAAGATGCCGGTATTATTAAGGATGTGACGCGCATCGATGCGCACATGAATATGCCGCGTAGATGGCATGGCTGGGATGTGAATATGAAGGGTTTTCCTGCCGCTGAAATGGTGCCCGAAACATTAGATTGGGATCTTTGGCAAATGCAGACCATAGGCCATAATTATAATAAGGATTTTGTGAATGGTCAATGGCGCTGTTGGTATGATTTTGGAATGGGGGCATTGGGTGATTGGGGTGCACATATATTGGATACAGCGCATGAATTTTTAGATTTGGGGCTGCCTACAGAAGTGTCCGCTGTGAAGCTCGATGGGTATAATTCCTATTTTTTCCCCATGTCTTCGACCTTGAAATTTCATTTTCCAAAAAGGAAAAAGATGCCAGCAGTAGATATCAATTGGTATGATGGACTGGATAATTTGCCACCTATACCGGAAGGCTACGGTGTATCCGGACTGGATCCTAATATTCCTGCACCAAGTACAGGGAAATTGGAACCCGCCAAATTAAATCCTGGGAAAATTATCTATAGCAAGGATTTGATATTTAAAGGTGGTTCTCATGCTAGTACCTTGCAGATTATTCCAGCAGCGAAAGCCAAGGAAATGGAGTCTCGGTTACCGGAAGTGCCACAATCACCGTCAAATCACTTTGCTAATTTCTTAAAAGGTTGTAAAGGCGAAGAAAAGACCCGCTCGGCTTTTGAAATTGCAGGTCCTCTGAGCCAAGTATTTTGTTTGGGTGTAATTGCACAACGCTTAAACAGTAAATTGATCTTGAATACACAGACAAAAGAAGTGACTAATGATAAGTTTGCCAATGCACTCTTAGCTGGACCTCCACCTGCGAGAGGCTGGGAGCAGTATTATAAGATGTAATGCACCAGTAACTGGGCATAGAAAGTAAAGGGCAATGTGAACATTGCCCTTTTTGTTTTTGAAATGAAAAGTCTTTCCTGAAATATACGATTTGCTTGCTCATTATATAAAAGAGGTGGAAAGAGCATGATAATCCCAAACAAATTGAGACAAATCAGCGCTATTTTGATCAGCCCTAGTAGAGTGTAATTCTCTTCCCTTAGGTATATTTGTGATGCAGCAATTCAATTTTTTAAACCTTAACGTCATGTATAAAGTATCCCTGCTCTTTATAGGCATCGTAGCATTGATCCTTAATGCCAATGGTCAAAATTCATCAACCCAATCTTTTCAGGCAACCCATCGGTATCTTAAAATTCCAATTAAAAATGGTGCTCCCAAACGTCATGTGGAGGTATGGCTGGGAAATGATAAAGTAAGGTGGTTTGATGCCGAACTAGCTGATAGTACCTATGATTGGATAGCCTATCTTGATATAGGGAAGTGGAAGGGACAGCATCTTAAGGTGGTGTCAAATACATCAGACAAAGAAATTCCTTTGTTTAATCCTATTGCACAGAGTGATACCGATGATAACGATAAGGTCTATGCTGAAGATCGGAGGGGACAATTTCATTTTTCGGCCAAGAGAGGTTGGTTGAACGATCCGAATGGTCTGGTCTTTTTTAATGGACAATATCACCTGTTTTTTCAACATAATCCCTATGGAACCAATTGGGGCAATATGCATTGGGGGCATGCCGTGTCCTCCGATCTGTTACATTGGAAGGAATTGGGAGAGGCTTTATATCCAGACGAATCTGGCGTCATGTTTAGCGGTGGAGCTGTAGTGGATAGTAACAATACCGCTGGTTTTGGAAAAAATGGTGTAACAAGCCCTATGATCCTGTTTTATACGGCTGCGGAGAAATCATGGGGACAGGGATTGGCATACAGCTTGGATGGTCAGAAATTTGAGAAAATGCCAAACCATATTTTGGATAAAATAACAGCAGGAAACCGAGATCCGAAGGTAATTTGGTATGGCCCCTCAAAGCAATGGGTACTTGTACTTTATGTTGAAGAGGACCAGGAACAACACACGATGCAGATTTTTACCTCAAAGGATTTGAAAATGTGGACATTTGCGAGCAAAATAAAAGGCGGGCGGGGTAATGACCGTTATTTATTTGAGTGTCCCGAATTCTTTGAATTAGCGGTAGACGGTAACCCGAACAATAAAAAATGGGTTTTGACGGGGGCTAATAGCCAATATGCGATCGGAGAGTTTGATGGAAAATCTTTTCATCCTGAGATCGAGCGCCTGTTTAGTCAATATGGTCGTGATTATTATGCCGCGCAAACTTTTAGCAATGAACCGAAGAAGCGACGTATTGAAATCGGCTGGTGGCGCACACATACAAATCAAGGGAACTTCGCTTTTAATCAATCCATGAGTATTCCAATGGAACTCAAATTGAAAAGTACGGAAAAGGGTATTCGCCTTTTTCGGGAGCCGGTGACAGAATTGCAAAAATTAAGAAAAGAAAAACTCAGCATCAGCCGAAAGAAAATTAGTTCGAACGATTCAAGTTTGTTTCAGCAGTTCAACGCTGAAATTGCTGAATTGGATTTGGTCATCGATCCACAACAAGCCAAAAATATTCAGATCAATGTGAGGGGCTTGGCAATTAATTATAACGTTTCGACCGAAGAGCTCCTTGTTGATAATGTAAGGGCCCAGGTACCGCTGCGAAATAAAAAACTCGCATTGAAGTTGCTTGTCGATCGGACAGGACTCGAGCTTTTCGCACAAAATGGCGAAGTTTATATGCCTATAAATTATAATTTTGATCGGAATAATTTAACTTATCAGCTGGTAGCTTTTAATGGTGAAGCCGTATTGGAATCTGCTGACCTCTATACCCTTGACGGTATATGGATTAAATAACACTTTTATGATATAGCAATAATGGAGAGACTGTTTTTGTCAATTCGGTAGGATGATAAAAATAGTGCTGGAAGACTATATTTTTTTGTTCATTTATAAAAAAAAGGTTTTCAAACGGGGAGAATGAAAACCTTAAATAACCAATTATAAACCTAAATTATGATGATACAAAGATAAGTGTATTTCCTACACTATGCAAATTTATTTTAAAAAATAATTTAATCTTCTTTAAACAAGCTATTGGAAGTACCTATTTTTATAGGAGTAAACTGTATTTTTTAACGAAAACGGACTGTTCGCTGTATTCTTTTTGCACGCTTTGGCTTCGTGGACTTTAAAAAGCATCAGTTGTAGACAATTAGCTATTTTAGAAACATGGAAAATTTAGAAGTATGGATGCGTGGACCTATTGAAGGGGTTCCTGCTCTTCTCCAACCTGTTGCTCATGCACTCTTGCAGGTTGATGAGGATATTTTAAAGTATACTAAGCAGCTGTCCTCAGCGCATCTCTGGACAAAACCGGGGGGCAGTGCCAGTATAGGTTTTCACCTGAAACATATTCGTGGGGTGATCGATCGCATGTTTACTTATGCCGAAAATAAGCCCTTGTCGGATGAGCAATTTGACGACCTCTATAAGGAAGGTATAGAAAATAGCGATGTGAGCGTAACAGCGCTTGTAGAAAACTTACACCGACAGATTCAGCAATCCGTGCAAAAACTAGCGTTAATTGATCCGGAAACCTTGACGGAAGTGCGTTTTTTGGGTAGAAAACGGATCCCTACGACCTTGATTGGTTTGTTGTTCCACGCTGCTGAGCATGCACAGCGCCATGTTGGCCAATTACTGGTAACGGCACGATGTATCAATTAAAAACAAACTATATTTTTGTCCGCTAGACGTTATGATTTTTGAACTTGTTGTAACTTTTCTCCCCATTTCCCAAGTTCTTGAATAATTGGTTTGAGTTCATAACCCAGCGCAGTCAGCTCATAGAGTACACGTGCCGGTACCTCTGCATATACAGTACGTTTTATAATGTTATCCTCTTCCAGCTTTCGCAATTGTAGGGTGAGCATACGTTCAGTGATACCAGGTAAACATTTTTTGATTTCAGAATAACGTAGTGCGCCATTGATGAGATAACAACAAATGGCTAGCGCCCATTGACCGCCAATCACATTAGCGGCAAAGACTTCGGGGCAATTACGCTCAAGTTGCTTTTTATTTGAAAAGTTAGTGGAACTCGTCTTGATTTTAGTCATACGCACATTTTTTATAGTACCTAACATTGGGTTACGGATAGGGCAAAATAAGAATTATGTCGCTACTTTTAAATCACAGTCATGTCGTTTATTAAAATTGCCGCAATGAATTGGCTAGACCTGGTGACTTGTGCATAGATACATAAATAAAAATATGAAAACATTAATAGTCGTTATTCACCCTAATTTTGCCACCTCCCTCGTGAATAAAAGTTGGGTTGAGGCATTGGAAAACCAATCCGATCGTTATGATATCCATCAGTTGCACCAAGTCTATGCGGATGGTAAAATTGATGTCGTGGCTGAACAGCAGATGATGGAGAAATATGATAAAATTGTATTTCAATTCCCCTTTTATTGGTTTAACTGTCCGCCTTTTTTTAAGCAGTGGTTGGATGAGGTGCTTACCTACGGGTGGGCTTACGGTAAAAAAAGTGGGTATAAACTGGAAGGAAAGAAAATCGCATTAGCGATTTCGGCTGGGATTGACGAGCAGGAGTATGGGGTTACGGGTAAGTATAAATATAGCATAGAGCAATTAACAAGTCCTTTTGAAATTACTTTTGACTATGTTAAAGCGAATTATCAAAAGCCTTTCGTCTTTTACGGAATAGAAAAAGAGTCATCCAAAGAATGGATAGCGCAAAGTGTTTCGCGGTATCTCAGTTTTTTGGAGCAGTTTTAGTCCATAAATATGAAGGCAAAATTATCGTTATTGGCGAATCCTTCAAAAAGATGTTTACCTAGAAAGCATCCTGAAAAGGATGCTTTCTTTTTTTGTTCTAGCGTGTTGTATAACCACCATTGGCAAATATTGTCTGCCCCGTTATCCACCAGCCATCGGTGACCAAAAACTCCACCAAGGGGGCAATGTCTTTTATGTCTGTTAGTCCGCCCAATGCTGATGCAGATTTGTGGTAGGCAACAGCATCCTCGCTCTCCTGCCCGTAGAAAAAAGGCGTATCCATTGGCCCCGGGGCCACAGCTGTAACCGAGATTCCTCGTTCACCAAATTCTTTTGATGCAGCTCTGGTAAAATGTTCAACTGGAGCCTTCAGTCCTTCATAAGTAGAGTATAATCCTGTATAGGCTGCCAATAATGAGGTTACAATAGTACAGATTTTGCCATTTGCATTCAGTTTTTTACCCGCTTCCCGAATAAAAAAATAGGCAACTTTTGAATTGATATCGCTCATGCTGTCATATTCTTCGACTGTGGTATCCACAATTGGCTTTTTCAAGACTTTACCAACGGTATTTATTGCAATATCTACACCACCAAACTGCTCAATAGCAACATCAAAAAGTTTCGTGATATGTTCAATTTTGGTCAGGTCAGCTTGGACTAATATTGCTTCTGCACCTGCGGATTTTACCGCTTCCAGTGTTTGGTCAGCGTCTGCTTTGGTGTTCTCACTGTTGTAATGGATTACCAGTTTTGCCCCTTTAGCTGCAAAATCCCGACTTAATAATCCACCAAGATTTTTTGCACCTCCAGCAATGAGGACAACTTTTCCTTTTACATCATTTCTTGCCATAATAATTTAAATTTTGATTATAGCAAATTTCACAAATGTTAAGGGCTCCGTTATGGTGAACTTTTCGCTTTTTGCAATTGACGAAATTGTGAAGGGGACATGCCCTCATATTTTTTGAAAAATTTGGTGAAGTTGGAAGGGTCATAGGTCAGCCTTTGTGCGATCTCCGATATGGTTAACTCGTTATTAGCGAGTAGGCTCTTGGTGCAGGTCAATATTTTTTGTACATAAAAATGACAAGGGTGATTCCCTGACGTTTCCTGTATTATCTTGATGAGATGCTTTTGTGAGATACAAAGTATGTTTGCGATGTCCTGAAGCTCCAGCATTTCTATACTGACTCCGCTGATCAATTCCGCCAGATGACGATCCAGTAACTCAAAATATTTTATCGTAATTTCTTCACGTCTTTTCTTATTGGGAGGCAATACTGTATTCATCTTAATCTTTTTCGAGTTGTTAGGTTAAATATAACCAATTTGGACTATACGAAATAGTTTATCCAAAATAGATTCGTGTTGATTGGATGTATGTCTAAAAATTAGCTTAGAGGATTTATGGAGAAGGGGGCTGTGGATTACCGGACGATTAAATTGTAAATTCGTATACTTGTAGAATTCCGGGAGGAATTCGCAATTTTTATAATCCCGCATAAAAATAAACAGCGTATAATATGCAGATACTTTTAGTAGAGGACGATCGCCGGATTAGCAGCTTTGTGGTGAAAGGTCTGGAAGAAATGGGGCATCAGGTCATTTTAGTTGAATCTGCGGAATCTGCACGTGAATGGATCAATGCAGATTCTTTGGATATTATTGTACTTGATATCATGTTGCCCGGAATTGATGGTATCCAGTTTACGAAGATGGTCAGGTATCGAAAAAATCATATTCCGATATTGATTTTGAGTGCTTTAGGGGAGATTGAAGATAAGGTCGAGGCCTTGGAAAGTGGTGCCGATGACTATCTCGTCAAGCCGTTTTCCTTTAAGGAATTGGTGAGTCGTATCAAAGCCCTGGTACGCCGGGACAATTATAAAAACGTGCCAAAGGACAGTAGCGTAGAAATTCGTGATTTAAAAGTGGATCTTGAACGTTATGAAGTTCATAAGAATGGTAAAAATGTCGATCTCTCTCCCAAAGAATTTAAACTATTTAAGTATCTGATCGAAAATCGAAATAAGACGCTTTCACGGACTGCAATCTTGCAGGCCGTTTGGGGAATCGATTTTGATAACAGCACCAATGTCGTCGATGTGTACGTTTCTTATCTAAGAGGCAAGGTTGATGAAGGGAGCGATACTTCCATTATCAAAACGGTGAAAGGAGTCGGTTATATGCTTACAACGGACTGACAATGAATTTAAAAATTCGGCTTACACTCTTTTCTACGCTGGTATTCACCATTATTTTTGGGCTTGCAACGCTAGTCATCTACTGGATATTTTATAATTCCTCGGAACGACATCTGATCAGTTCCCTCGAAAAAAATGCGAAAATAGCTGGTATATATTACCTCGAGGCAGATGAGCAGAGCCCACTAAAGCATTTGGAATCTAAAAATCAATATGAAAGCCTGGTTAAACGTGCCATGGTAGCAGTTTATAACGCCGAAGGAAAAGTAAGTTATGGCGGTATGCGTTTTGATAGTCAAATTAATAAGGATTTGCTGAGCCAGCTGAAATCAGACAAAACGATTTATTTTAAAACAGAAGATAGCTTTTATTTTGGTTTGTATTATCCAGACAATCAGGGCGATTTTTTTGTGTTTGTCAAAGAGTCGAGCGCAGATTTTGATCATCAGTTGAATCGTTTGCTCATTACGCTTGTCTTTGTTTTTCTCGTTGCATTGATCAGTATTGCCTTGTTGTCGGTTTGGCTGAGTAAATATGCTTATCTCCCCATTCGTAAAGTGATCCAAGAAATTCAGCATAAGGATTTAAGCACGATTCAGGAGCCCCTGACGACTATAAAAACGAAGGACGAACTACAAGATCTTATTGAAAGTTATAATGCGCTCCTACGTCGGATCAGCGAAAATATGATTATTAGAAAGAACTTTGTCAGCTATGTTTCACACGAGTTTCGAACACCTTTGGCGGGAATCCTGGGCTCAATGGAGGTCTTCGGTACAAAGGTCAGAAGTGAAGAAGAATATCATGAATTGGCCGAAACCATTACTGAGCATGTGAATTTTCTGAATCAGCTTATTGGTAATTTTCTATTGCTGACCGAAGATCAGGCCCTGAAACGTTCACTGGAAACCTTTCGCATAGACGAGATCGTATGGGATCTTGTACCTAAGTTTTCGAGATCATTTGCCGTGCCCTTGAAAGTCGATATACAGGTCGATGAACCGCGATACTTTAATTTTCGGGGCAATAAGATGCTCGTCAGTCTCTCTATTTCCAATTTAATCGAAAATGCACTTAAATATGCAAATGGGCAGGAAGTTCTTGTCCGAATGACAGGTGTAAATGGCAGGCTGTCTTTGCAAATCATAGACCATGGTATTGGTATCCCACAAGCCGAACTGGAGTCTGTGAAACAGACTTTTTATCGAGGATCAAATGTTGGTAAAGTTAAGGGCAGCGGCATAGGTCTCTCTTTTGCGCAGATTGTATTTAAGGATCAAGGGGTAGACTTTGATATTCGTTCAAATGATCTAGGTACAACGGTATCCCTATTATTCCCCCAGTTCTAATCATTTTCTAATCCCTTCTAATCAAACTTTAATTTAACCTAAAGTTGCCTGTAATTCCTGTCATTTAGTTTTGTGGAAATTCAAAATTAAGTGAGAAAATTACGTATTACATTATTTTTACTTCTTGGCCTGAATAGCAAGCTATTTTCGCAGGAGGCGGTTGAAAACCGTTTGCGAAAGGCGGAGATCGAGCAGGTATTCCTTGCCCATAACCTGACCTTAATGGCGCAGCGTTTTCATATGCAACAAGCCGAAGCTGCCGTGCTTCAGGCAAAGTTGTGGCCCAATCCAACGATTTCCATCTCCGAAGTCAATCTTTGGAAAAACCCTTCCAGCGAATCCTTTCCGGCACTGATCGGAAATTACGGTAAGTACCAGCAGGTGGCGATCGAACTGGAACAGACCATCGAAATGGCTGGCAAACGAAAAAAGAGAGTGCGATTGCAGCTTCTCGAAAAAGAAAATGCCCGGCTTCAATTTGAGGAATTGCTGCGGAACCTAAAATATGATCTCCGGAGCCAATGTCTCGAATTACAGATCCTGCAGGAAAAGGAGAAGTTATACAATAGTCAGGTGGATATCTTTCAGACGTTGGCAAAATCATACCAAAATCAGTGGAAAGAAGGCAATGTAAGTGAGATGGACTACCTCAGGATTCAAAGCGAGTCTATCGCATTTGGTAACAAACTGAATGAAATCCAACAGGAAAAAATTACAAAAATGAATGAGGTTGCGCGCTATCTCGGAGACAAAGGGACCGCACTCACTATATCAGATACGATCGGCATTCCGCATTTTCTCCAGGGAAAAAAACAAGAATGGAAAATGATGGCGCTCGACAATCGCAGCGACTATAAGATCATCCATAACGAATTGAAGAAAAGTGATGCTCAGCTGAAAATAGAAAAGGCCGAACGTATACCAGATTTGCAGGTCTCCATGAATTACGACCGTGGTGGAAATATCATGCGCGATTTTATAGGGCTGGGGGTTGCTATGGATCTTCCTCTATTTAACCGGAACCAGGGGAATATCAAAATCGCTAAGCTGGAACTTGAGAAAAATAAAGTGGAAATCGAGCAATTTCGTATCGACATCGAACGGGAGATCGACTTCCTTTCGGAGCGGCTTAGCAACCTTGAAACGAGTTTGAAGACAACGGATATCGGCTTTGATGGTAAATTGGACGTAGCGCTAGAACGCTATGTGCGCAATTTCCAACAACGGAGACTGACCATCGTTGAATTTATAGATTTTATCAATAATTATATGGAAAACAAAGAATCAATATTGGAACGCAGGGCGAAATATCTTCAGTATAAGGAGGAACTGATGTACTTGATCGGAAAGGATATTTTCTCATGAAAAGTAATTTTTTAACGCCATTGACACTGCTGTCTATTTGTTTAGTGTGGAGCTGTCAGCCGGCGAAAAATGAAGAGCAGCCTATTCCAGCTGCTAAAGGCTTTTGTCTTAGCGCCGACTTTAAAAACCAAATTAAAATTGATTCGATACAGAAGCGAACAGTATTTGAACAGATCGCTTTAAATGGGGTCATTCAATACGATCAGGATGAACTTGCAGCGCTAAAGAGCCCTATACCTGGTATCGTGCAGTCTGTTTCGGTCAAGATGGGCGATTATGTAGAAAAAGGACAGATTCTGGTATCGCTTAAAGGTACCTCGGTCAACGATTTAGGAAAGGAACTGCGGGAACTTGAAAATAGCAAGCGGTTGACGGAGAGTAAATTGCTTAACCTGCGTAGCCTGCTGAAAGATGGTATGGCTTCCCAGCGGGAGCTGGAAGAGATGGAAAGTGAATTGAAAGCCGTGCAGATTGGAATCCGCCATGTGAAAGCGAACATGAGTTTGCTGAATGGCTCCTCGGAAAATGGTGTGTTTTACATCCGTGCGCCCAAAGCTGGCTATATCGTAGATAAAAAGGTGAGTCCTGGTATGACTGTTGGCGATGACGCCGATTTGCTGTCGGTCAGTAAGCTGAATGAGGTATGGGTTTCGGTCAATATCTATGCAAATAATTTACCTTTTGTCAAAAACGGGGCTCCTGTCAAGATCACTACACTGGCTTATAAAGGTGAAACTTTTGACGGTTATATTGATCAGGTCGCCAACTTCTTTGATCCGGAAGAACGTGTGGTCAAAGCGCGCGTGAAGTTGTTGAATAAAGACCTGAGATTGAAGCCAGGCATGAGCGTGGATGTGCTGGTCGAAAAGGCCGTTTCGGGACAGGAAGAGCGTATGCTGGCAATTCCGAAAGATGCCATTATCCTCCATAACAATCAGAATTTCGTTGTACGCTATAAAAATGACTGTGACTTGTCGGTTAAAGCTGTTGATATTGTCGCTGAGAATGAAACATACGCTTTTGTCAAATCTGGTGTAGTCGAGGGAGATCAGGTGCTGACGGAGAATGAGCTGATCGTATTTGATGAACTGATAAATAGATAGGATGAAGAAAGTTGTACAAAATATTGTTTCATTCTCATTGAAACATTCCTTGGTCGTCCTGTTTTTTACGCTGGCATTATTGTTCGGCGGGATATATGCCTACCTCCATACACCGATTGAGGCTTTCCCCGATGTGACCAACACACGGGTCAGGATTATCACGCAGTGGCCGGGGCGCAGTGCTGAAGAAATAGAAAAGTTCGTTACATTGCCTGTTACCAAAGAAATGAATACCATTCCAAAGAAAACGGATGTTCGTTCCATCTCCTTGTTTGGGTTATCCGTTGTAACGATTCAATTTGAGGATGGGGTAGCGGATTTTTACGCCCAACAGTATGCGGGTAATAAGATGCGTTCCATTGAGTTACCGGAAGGTGCTGAGAGTTCAATCGAACCACCATCTGGTGCTACCGGAGAAATTTTTCGCTATGTGGTGAAAAGTAATCTTCCGATCAAGGAAGTCTCCGCCATCCAGGATTGGGTGATTGAACGGGAGCTTGTCGGTGTGCCCGGCGTGGCGGATGTCGTCAGCTTTGGGGGGGAGGAAAAGATCTATGAAATAAAGATCAATCCAACAGAGTTGGCCAATTATAACCTGTCGCCACTGGATGTTTATGAAGCCGTATCACGTTCGAATATCAATGTCGGTGGCGATGTGATCCAAAAAGGAAATCAGGCTTATGTTGTACGTGGGGTAGGCCTATTGGATAAGATTGACGATATCGGTAATATTTTGATCAAGGTGGTCGGCAATACACCGATTTTAGTCAAGCATGTTGCAGAAATAGAATTAGGCGCAAAACCGCGACTCGGACAGGTGGGACTCAACCAGGAAGATGATCTTGTCCAGGGAATCGTCATTATGCTCAGGGGAGAAAATCCATCTGCAGTTGTGACAAAGTTAAAAGAAAAAATAGTGGAGCTGAATCAACGTATTTTACCTGCAAATGTCAAGATTGAACCCGTTATTGATCGCACAAAACTGGTGAATAATACCGTGCATACGGTTTCCAAAAACCTGATAGAAGGGGTTCTTCTGGTTTCGATTATTGTCTTTATCTTTTTAAACAACTGGAAGACAACCTTTATCGTTGCATCGGTGATCCCATTGGCCTTCCTATTTGCGATTATTTGTTTGAAAATACAGGGGCTCCCTGCAAATTTGATTTCCATGGGGGCATTGGACTTTGGATTGTTGCTCGAAGGAACGCTGGTTATCGTGGAGACTGTTTTTGTCTCTTTGGAAAAAGAGGCTCATCGGCTCGGGACGGAACGCTTTAATAAAATCTCCAAACTAGGGATCATTAAGAAAAGTGCCGGCTCTGTAGCAGGCTATATCTTTTTTGCCCTATTGATCTTAATTGTCGCATTGACGCCGATTTTCTCTTTTCAAAAGGTGGAAGGAAAGATGTTCTCACCATTGGCCTTTACGCTCGGTTATGCCTTGTTGGGTTCCTTGATCCTGAGTTTGACCTATGTGCCCGCGATGTGTAAATACTTATTGAAAAAGAATATCAAAGAAGATGAGAATAAGATCACCAAGGTCAGCCGCAATGCCATTTTTAAAGGTTTTAGGAAAGCTTTCGACCATCCAAAATGGACATTGTCGATTTTTATTGCTGCTTTGCTCGTCTGTATTTTTCGGTTTAGCCATTATGGTTCAGAGTTTCTTCCGAAACTGAATGAAGGTGCAATTTATGTCCGCGCAACCTTACCCAATAGTGTCAACCTAGAAGAATCTGTGAAGCTGACCAAAACCATGAAAGCAAAATTGCTGAAGCAGTTTGACGAGATTGATTTTATCATGACGCAAACAGGCCGCCCCAATGATGGTACAGATCCAACCGGTTTTTTCAATATTGAATTCAATATTGAATTGAAACCCGAAGGCGAGTGGAAAAGAAAACTGTCAAAAGAGAAATTGATCGGCCAGATGCGGGATAGTCTACAGACTTTTCCGGGAATAAATTTTGGTTTTAGCCAGCCGATCCAGGATAATGTAGAGGAGTATGTAGCCGGAGTAAAAAGTCCGCTGGTAATAAAAATTTTTGGTGAGAATTTACAAGATTTAGAAAATAAAGCCAATAAGTTTGCCGAATCACTTAAAAAGGTGAACGGTATTACGGACATCAATGTTTTCAAAAATATCGGTTTGCCTGAACTAAGGATTCAGCTGCATGATTCAAAAATGGCCAAATATGGTGTTTCGACCAAGGATGTGCAATCTGTGATCGAAATGACTATTGGCGGGCAATCTGTGACACATTTCTATGAAAATGAGCGCATCTTTGATGTACGTCTCCGCTTCCAAAAATCGTATCGTGACAATCCTGAGAAGATCGGAAATATCATCATTCCCACGATGAATGATCAAAAAGTACCACTACGGGAGATCGCAACAATAGATTATCATACCGGTCCGGCATTTATTTACAGAGAGGGCAATTCCCGTTATATCGGTGTTGGCTTCAACATTGAAGGGCGGGATTTGGGAAGTACAATTGCCGATGCAAAAAAACAGATAGAAAAAGATATTAAACTGCCCAAATCTTATAAGGTCGTGTGGGCCGGAGAATTCGAAAGTAAAGAACGGGCTACAAAACAGCTGATGAATGTTGTGCCAATTTCTCTTATTTTGATTTTACTCTTGTTGTATGCCAATTTTGGCAACGTCAAAGATACGTTGATTTCTTCGCTGACACTGGCATTTGCATTTATAGGCGGTTTTGTATCGCTGTGGGTTACTGGGACGACATTTGGAATTTCGGCAGGTATCGGATTTATTATTCTCTTTGGTGTAGCCACGATTGACGGCATTGTTTTAATAGGGATAATGAAAGAAAATCTGTTGAATAAAATGAGCTTGAAACCCGCTATTTATGAAGCTGTAAAAAGCCGGATCAGACCCATCCTAATGATTGCGTTAATGGGGGCAATGGGGTTATTGCCGGCCGCACTTTCAAACGGAATGGGATCTGAAATCCAAAAACCCTTGGCTATTATGATTGTCGGCGGATTGATTATTTGTATGATTCTATCGTTTTCCGTACTGCCAATTGTTTTTTACTTCTCTTATAAAAAGGAGAACCGCGATTAGTTACCCATTTTTAATTATTATATACGATACAAAGGTTGCCTGTCAGACAGTGCAGCCTTTGTTATTTCTAATCTGCAGCTATACATTCCATAATAGCTGTCAAAATTTTACGCCGATAAACATGTATATATATCTTTTACATGCTATTTTTTGTAAATCTTGTTATAAATGTTGAACTTACATTTAAGTTACTGAAGTCAAATTTCAACTTTAAAGGCACTAATCTGAAGTTTTGCTGAAATAAGTTATAAATCTGTATTTAAAATTAGAAAGCCATTCTTCCGCTTCTTCATGAGTTGTATTTACTAGAAAAGGTCAATATTAGGTCAGTGTTGATTAATTCATAAGAAGATTGACCTCGCTATTCCAAATAGATTTGTGATAAAGAAATATTAAAATAATACGCTATGGCACAATTTAAATGGGAAGGAATTTATCCTGCAATGTTATCACCATTTGATGAAAATGGAAATTTGGATTTTGATATGTTTGGTAAAAACATTGAAGCACAATTGGATGGAGGTGTTCACGGTTTGATTATCGCTGGATCATTGGGTGAAGCAAGTGTTTTGAGTACGGAAGAAAAGTATGATTTATTGACATATGCGTTGAAGGTTGTCGCTGGGCGTGTACCGGTGTTGTTGAATATTGCAGAAAATACAACTGCTGCAGCGATCAAAGTGGCTCAAACGAGTGAAGAATTGGGCGCAGACGGTTTGATGTTATTGCCACCGATGCGCTATAGAGCTGATGATAGAGAAGCCGTCGCTTATTTTCGTGCTGTTGCACAAAGCACCAAATTGCCAATCTTAATCTATAACAACCCTGTTGACTATAGTACTTATGTATCGCTTGATATGTTTGAGGAACTCTTATTGGAACCAAATATTCAGGCAGTGAAAGAGTCTACACGAGATTTAACAAATATCACGCGTTTGAAAAATCGTTTTGGTGATCGATTAAAGATTATGGCTGGCGTAGATACGTTGGGGCTTGAGTCTTTGATGTTAGGGGCTGACGGTTTAGTTGCTGGACTGGTCGACGCATTTCCAAGAGAAACCGTGGCCATGTATGATCTTGTAAAGGCTGGCGAGTACAGCAAAGCAGTAGAAATATACCGTTGGTTTATGCCTTTATTGGAATTGGATATTCATCCTAAATTGGTCCAATATATTAAATTGGCAGCCACAGCCGAAGGAATTTCAACACCTTATACACGCGCTCCCAGATTGCCATTGATCGGCGAGGAAGAACAACGCGTTAAAAAAATTATTGCAGATTCAATCGCAACTAGACCACAATTATAGGAATGCTTCTGAACTTTCTGGACGAAGGTTCAGAAAATTTCCTTTTTAGGGCTGGGTAAAAATAGGCGAAAAGGACCTTCTTATATATTTAATGCCGCAAGGAATGAAGATATCGGGAAGGTTTTTATTGATTTTTGAAGATAGATACTTACAATAAAAACAAAAGGAATGGATAGAAACGAAAATGAGATTGATTACGTCGTAAAACAGGCGGAGGCTGGGTTTCAGTTTCTTCAAAAAACTGATGTAATTGACAGGGCGGAATTGATGTATGCCATTGCCGCTGAAATTGAGGCATTGGGAGACGTCCTGATTGAAACGGCCCATCTGGAAACGGCCCTTCCTTTGGGAAGACTGCAAGGTGAAAAAGCGAGAACGGTCAATCAGTGGCGTCGATATGCCGATGCTGTGCGAACTGGTTTATACAGTGAAGCACGCATTGATCGAGACCCAAATGGTCAATTTGATTTACGGAAGTATAATAAAGGGCTTGGTCCTGTTGTGGTTTTTGGCGCAAGTAATTTCCCTTTTGCTTTTTCAACAGCAGGCGGAGATACAGCCAGTGCCATTGGTGCGGGCTGTTCAGTTATCGTAAAAGCGCATCCCGCTCATCTTAAAACCTCGCAATTAATGGCTGACGCTATTGATCGGGCGATTTCAAAACAAGGAGCTCCAACTGGGGTTTTTAATCATGTGCTGTCGGATTCATTTGCTGCTGGACAACAATTGGTCCGCCACAGATTCGTAAAAGCAGTCGCATTTACAGGTTCTTTCCGTGGTGGGAAAGCTTTATTTGACCTGGGCCAGTCAAGACCTGATCCTATTCCTGTATTTGCCGAAATGGGGAGCGTAAATCCGGTTTTTCTTTTACCGGACTACCTAGCTAGCAATCTGGAACCTTTTGCTAAGCAGTATATTGCCTCATTGCTTTTAGGTGTTGGTCAATTTTGTACCAATCCAGGTGTTTTAGTAAGTATCGGCGGCGAACAGCTGGATCTACTTAAAGCGGCGTTGAAGAAGGAACTTCAAGCTGCGGCTACCGGCAAAATGCTGCACGCAGGAATATTGGAGAGCTATAACCGTTTAAAAGGGGAAATGGTACAATACGATGGTGTCAGTATATTGGAAGAAGGGCAGGATAATACAGGGCAAGATTTTGCGCAGGTCCTGCTTGCTGAGGCGGAAGCAAGCCAGGTTTTGGCTAATCCTAAGTTATTGGAAGAGGTTTTTGGACCTTTTGGGCTAATTATATCTTGTGCGGACCTCAATGAAATGAAAAATGTAATGGAGCAGCTCGAAGGACAGATAACCATCACTTTTGCGGCATCGGCGCAGGATATCCGCGAATGCCAGGCACTCTTTTCAATTGCACAGGACAAATGCGGAAGGCTTTTATTTCAGGGTATGCCAACAGGGGTTGAAGTACAGTATGCTATGCAGCATGGCGGACCTTATCCGGCAACCACAGATGCGCGTTTCACTTCTGTAGGGCCCGACGCAGTAAAGCGTTTTATTCGCCCCATTAGTTTTCAAAATTGGCCAAATGAATTTTTGCCTAAAGAACTGCAGGACGGAAACCCACTACAAATTGACCGTTTGGTCAACCAGCAATGGACTAAAGCATGATAGAAACAAATGACCATATAAACAAGTGATCAGAAATGAAGAAGACTTTTTTTTGTATTGATTCGCATACCTGTGGATGTCCCGTGCGATTGGTGGCAGGAGGAGCCCCATTATTACAGGGGAATTCCATGATGGAACGCAGGTTGCATTTTATACGTGAGTACGATTGGATCCGTATGGGATTGATGTTTGAACCAAGAGGGCATGACATGATGAGCGGCAGTATGCTTTATCCGCCCTTTGATCCGCAAAATGATATTGGTGTCCTTTACATTGAAACCAGCGGCTGCCTGCCGATGTGTGGACATGGAACGATCGGTACGGTGACGATTGCCATTGAGGAGGGGCTCGTTCAACCTAAAGTTCCCGGAAAATTAAGGTTGGAAACTCCGGCTGGACTTGTACATATCGATTATGTTCAAGAGGGACCTAAGGTGAAAAGCGTAAAGCTTACCAACGTCAAGTCATTTTTATATGCTGAAGCCTTAACGGTCGATTGCCCGGATCTAGGCAACATCAGCGTTGACGTTGCCTACGGTGGAAACTTTTACGGCATTATTGACCCGCAGACTAATTTTCAAGATATCAGTTCCTATTCAGCCAGCCAGCTCATTCATTATGGAAAAATAATCCGGCAGCTGCTGAACGAAAAATATTCTTTTGTTCATCCCGAAGATGCTAATATACATGGATTGACTCACATCCAATGGACAGGGGATCCTAAACTCCCCAACTCGTCGGGACGCAATGCGGTACTGGTTGGCGACAATGCATTGGATCGTTCACCATGCGGTACAGGAACTTCGGCCCGTATGGCGCAATGGTATGCTAAAGGGAAACTCAAGAAAGGGATGGAGTTTGTACATGAAAGTTACATCGGTTCACAATTTATCGGTAAAATTGAAGCTGAAACAACCGTCGATGGTAAACCGGCCATTGTCCCATCCATCGAAGGCTGGGCACGGATAACAGGTTATAATACCATTTTTTTGGATGATGAGGATCCTTATTTTGGCGGTTTTCAGGTGATTTAATAGTTCAGGTGATTTAAAAAATTAATAAGAGAAGAGCAACGTGAAAGAAAATAATAGAGGTACGGTTGTCGTCGTTGGTGCAGGAATTGCAGGACTTGCCTCCGCCTATTACCTTGTAAGAGACGGATGGGATGTGAAAATCCTCGAAAAAAATACCTTGGACAATAACTGTTCTTATGGCAATGCCGGCATGATTGTCCCCAGTCATTTTACGCCCTTGGCTGCCCCCGGTATTGTAGCGCAGGGGATAAAGTGGATGTTCAATAGTAAAAGCCCTTTTTATGTACGGCCTTCGCTCAATCCACGAATGATCAATTGGGGATTGAAGTTTTTAAAACATGCTAATCGCTCACACGTAGAACAGCATGCGACTGCAATACGTGATTTGAATCTCTACAGCAGCAGATTATATGATGAATTGGCGCAGGAAGAAGGGTTTGATTTTGAACTGAAGCAGAACGGGATCCTGATGATGTATAAATCCAAGGAAATGAAGCATGAAGAAATTGAATTGGCTCATCGTGCTCAGGATCTTGGACTTGATGTCGATATTCTGGAGGGAAATGCCGTTCAAGAGCTGGAACCTAATCTGAAGCTGGATGTTTTAGGTGCTATACTTTATCGCTGTGACGGAAAATTATATCCACCAAAGTTAATGCGGCAATTGATTCAATATTTGAAAGCTGCAGGGGTCGCTTTTTTCGAAGAAACTGAGGTCAGTAAATTTATAACAGCCGGAAATAAGGTGAAAGAGGCGGTCAGCAACAAAGGAAGTTTTCAGGCGGATGCTTTTGTCTTGACTGGTGGCGCTTATTTGCCGCAGCTCACATCAAAGTTGCACGTAAATACGCCGCTTATGCCAGGAAAAGGGTATTCTTTTATGTATCAGCCCGAGAAAGAGAACACATTGAATCATGCGGCATTATTACTGGAGGCTCGTGTTGCTGTAACACCCATGAACGGCCAGATCAGATTCAGTGGAACGATGGAATTGGGACCAGCAAATGACAAAATTTATGAAAATCGTGTCCGCGGAATTGTAGAATCCATCCCAAAATATTATCCGGAATTGAAGGTTGATTATCCGAGCGAAAAAATATGGTATGGTTACAGACCCTGCTCGCCTGATGGATTGCCCTATCTGGGAAGATTGAAAAAATTTGAAAATGTCCTAGTTGCCGGTGGGGGTGGTATGATGGGCTTGAGCTTGGGCCCTGCCTATGGGAAAGTTGTTGCAGATTTATTGGCAGGACAGAAAATAGAGTCTGAAATCACTGGTTTTAGGCCTGATCGTTTCGACTGATAAAATTATGATATAAACCAACACCCGAATTATGAATCGTTCTTTTTCTTTTAAAGCCCCCAAAACATTGTTTTATGGACTACTCTTTCTATTCCCCGTTTCCATGTATGCACAAAAGATGAAATTATACGACCATACAACCCCTATAGAGCCTTATATTGTACAATATGGGCATGATGTTGAGGCGATCAACTATTTTTATGGCCCTATGCCCAAAGGCTGGGGTAATCAGCAGGCTGCCGCTTCGCCCGAACAAGTAGCACGTCTCCAGCGTTTGGATAACGAATATTTGAATAAGCTGGACAAGTTCCCCTATGAAGAACTCGAAACATCGGGGCAGGTCGATTTTATCTTATTGAAGCGCAAATTAAAAAGTGATCTCCTTTCATTGAAAGAAGATGAGTCGAATTACAACCGCTTATCCGTGTATTTACCTTTCGCACAGCGAATTTTTGCACTTGAAAAGGAACGCCGTAGGGGGAAGCGTCTGGCAGGAGAAGATGTTGCGAAAGAGCTGACGCTTGTTGCCGGTGAAATCGATCGGTCAATAGCTGCTCTACAGGAAAAGACCAATATTCCTTATTCAGATGTTAACTTTCTGGTTGCCTTATTAAATTCACTGGACTTAAGGATCACCAGCACCTTCGATTTTTATAATGGATACGACCCTGAATTTACATGGTGGGTACCCACCATATTTCAGCAAGTGAAAAGCAAGCTCTCGGATTATAAGGACAAATTGGCTGCAAAAAGTGATTGGAAAGTGTTTGATGACGGTAGTCAGATTGCTGGTTGGCCTATTGGGGAAAAAGAGATAAACCGAAGACTCAAAGCAGAAATGATCAGTTATACCGCTGCCGATCTTTTAAAATTGGCTGATCAAGAGTTTAAATGGTGTGAGGCCGAGTTATTGAAAGCGAGCCGTGAAATGGGGTTCGGCGATGATTGGCGGGCTGCACAGGAAAAGGTTAAAAACTCCTACGTACCCATTGGACAACAGCCGGAGCTCATCATGAGATTGTATAACGATGCGCAGCAATTTATTGAACAAAATAAACTCATGAATATTCCTGAGCTGGCAGACGAGACTTGGGGTATGATCATGATGACACCTGAACGGCAGCGGGTCAACCCTTTTTTTACAGGCGGACGGGAAATTAGCATATCCTATCCGACAAACACGATGGATCAGCAGGCGAAATTGATGAGTATGCGTGGCAATAATCCTTATTTCTCCCGTGGGACAGTCCAGCATGAATTGATTCCTGGTCATCATCTGCAATATTTTATGAATAGGCGTTACAAGCCTTACCGCGAAGAGGCATTTAATACGCCATTTTGGACGGAAGGATGGACATTGTACTGGGAACTGCTGTTGTATAGCAAGGGATTTGCAAAAACTCCAGAGGAGCGGATCGGGATGTTATTTTGGCGCATGCACCGCTGTGCAAGAATAACCTTTAGTATTAAATTTCATTTAGGGGAGTGGACGCCGCAGCAATGCATAGATTACCTGGTAAACCGCGTGGGATTTGAGTCGGCTAATGCGCATGGTGAAGTAAAGAGATCGTTTGAAGGTTCCTATGATCCTTTATATCAGTTGGCCTATCTCGTAGGCGGCTTGCAATTGATGCGGATCAAAGAGGAGGTCGTAGATCAAGGGAAAATGTCATTTGCGGAATTCCATGACCGTGTGATCAAAGAAAATTATCTGCCGATGGAAATGTTGAGAGCGATTATCAAGGGCGAGAAGTTAAAGCCCGATTACGAGACAAATTGGAAGTTTTATCATTTTAATAACTAGGTGTTTATGAGTGAGTCGAAACAAGCTTTTCAAAAGTCCCTCGGGTTGCTGGATGCCACTATGCTGGTGGTTGGAAGTATGATCGGTTCTGGGATTTTTATTGTATCTGCGGATATCGCTCGTAACACGGGGTCTGCGGGTTGGATGATGGTGGTATGGCTGATATGTGGTTTTATGACATTGACTGCAGCGTTGAGCTATGGTGAATTGAGTGCGATGTTTCCAAAGGCAGGAGGGCAATACATCTACCTTCGGGAGGCTTATGGGCCTGTGTTGAGTTTTGTATTTGGCTGGACATTTTTTGCCGTTATACAAACTGCGACAATAGCGGCTGTGGGGGTTGCTTTTGCGAAATTTACAGCCTATCTCTTCCCTTTTATGGATGAAGATGTTTACCTGCTAGAATGGTCAGATTATCGGGTATCGGCAGCGCAGCTGCTGGCAATTGCCGTCATTATTGTATTAACCTATATTAATTCAAGAGGCGTAAATAGCGGAAAGCGTGTACAGACATCCATCACATTGATCAAGATCGGGAGTCTGTTGCTCTTGTTGCTCTTTGGCTTCCTGGCTTTGAAACATGAAGTTTGGACTTGGAACTGGGACAATATATCACTTTGGTCAATGCGCCGTTTAAATACGGATGGAACGTACGCATCTTATGATGGATTTTCAGCAATGGGCGCTTTTTCTGCGGCTATGGTCGGTGCGCTCTTCAGCAGCGATTCCTGGCACTCATCTTCCGCAGTAGCCGGCGAAATTAAAAATCCACAACGTAATATCGGTTTGAGTCTTGCATTAGGGACTTTACTGGTTACCGTAATCTATCTTCTGACTAATTTGATGTACACCGGCATATTGCCTTTGGAAGCTATGGTCAATGCACCAAAAGATCGTGTAGCCATGAGTGTCGCTCAAGAAGTTTTTGGCCCATTTGGGATAACTATTATAGCTATTATGATCATGATCAGCACCTTTGGCTGTAATAATGGGATCATCCTGGCAGGAGCGAGGGTGTATTATTCGATGGCCAAAGATGGTTTGTTTTTTAAAAGGGCAGGTAAGCTCAATGCGCATGCGGTACCTGCCTGGGCACTCTGGATACAATGTGTCGCTGCGTCAATATGGTGTTTAAGCGGAAAATATGGTGATTTATTGGACATGATTACCTGTGTGGTCGTTATATTTTATGTACTCGCGATTGCGGGTATTATTCGTCTCCGTATCACACGTCCAGATTTGAACAGACCCTATAAAGCATTTGGCTATCCTTTTCTTCCCATTCTCTATATTCTGATGGGACTTGCCTTTATTGGGTTGATGGTGATTTTCAAACCCAATTATACCTGGCCGGGCATTATCATTGCACTATTGGGTATCCCTATCTATTATTTAATCAATCCTAAGCGAAGAAAGCATGAAGTTTCTTAGTACAGCGGTTTTGTTGTTGTCGGCACAGTTTCTGTTTGGTCAGGGAACTTTGGCAGATTATACACGTGCACAAAACTTAAAAAAACAATTGACCAACAAAATTGAAAATCTGCCCGGCCAGTTTTATTGGAATGATAAGGGAGATCTCTTTTGGTATGATCGAAATACGTTGCAGGGAAAAGAGTATATTTTGGTCAATCCCAAGGCAAAAACAAAAGAACAGCTGTTCGATCTGACGAAAGTATTTTCGTTAGTGGATGAAAAACTGGGGCGGAAAATCGAAAATCGTGTTATTTCCAATGATCAGATAAAATTGCTGGACCAGGATCAAGTGTCGCTCGATATCGCGGGCTACCTGTGGATCTGGAACCGCCGTTCCTCGCAATTAAGCCAGGGCGCTGCAAGTGGAAATAAAGAACGAAATATGCGATATTGGGGGCAGCGTGAGCAGGGAAATGCCTATCGGGAAGTCGAATCTCCAGATAAAAAATATGTGGCATTTATCCGCAATAATAATGTATTCCTGGCAAAAAAGGGAAATACAAACGAGGCGCGACAAATTACCTTGGATGGCAACACGGCAAATTATTATAGCAATGATATTCAATGGGCACCAGATAGTCGTAAGCTGGCTACAGTAAAAACTCAAAAAATAGAGATCAGGCAACTGACGCTTATTGAATCTTCTCCCAAAGATCAGCTGCAGCCTAAAATTCAGACACGCGATTACGTGAAGCCCGGAGATGAGCTTGCGCAAAAACTACCCATTTTATATGATCTTGAAAAAGACCGACTGTCGGTGTTTGATGCTGCGCTCATACCAAATCAATTTTACCTTTCGGATCTTTCCTGGCGCGATGACAGCAGAGCATTTACCTTCGAGTATAACAAACGGGGGCATCAAGTCTATGGCGTTATGCAGATGGATGCAAATAGCGGTACCTCGAGTTTTCTGATTCAGGAGCAGAATAAGACCTTTATTGATTATAGCGGTAAGAAATACCGGGAGGATCTGGCCGATGGAAAGGAGATTGTATGGGCCTCTGAGCGTGATGGATGGAACCACCTGTATCTCTATGATGGAATTACTGGTAAAGTAAAGAACCAGATAACGAAAGGAAACTGGGTTGTTCGGAAAGTTGTGCATGTTGATGCTGAAAAACGAACGGTTATTTTCGAAGGCAGCGGAGTGAATGCTGCAGAAGATCCCTATTTGGTCCACTATTACGCTATCGGTTTAGACGGAAAGGGCTTAAAACTGCTGACCGAAGAAAATGCAAATCATCAAGCTTTTTTCAATAAAGACTATTCGCAGTTTGTGGATACGTATTCCCGGGTCGATCAGCCGCCAATTTCAGTATTGCGCGACAAAAATGGCGGTATTATCATGGAGTTGGAGAAAACAAACAGTAGTCTGCTCGAAACTACAGGGTGGCGTGCACCGGAGGTTTTTAAAGCCAAGGGACGTGATGGCGCAACGGATATCTGGGGGATTATTATTCGGCCGACGAATTTTGATCCCGCTAAAAGCTACCCTGTCATCGAATACATTTATGCGGGACCGCATAGTTCTTTCGTACCAAAATCATTTTACAGCAACCCGAGCGGGATGTATGAACTCGCTGAATTGGGCTTTATTGTGGTGCAGATCGACGGGATGGGGACCTCAAATCGTTCGAAGGCTTTCCATGATGTCTGTTGGAAAAACCTGAAAGATGCGGGCTTTCCGGATCGAATTGCCTGGATGCAGGCCGCGTCAAAACACTATAAATACATGGATACCGGCAGGGTAGGGATCTATGGCACATCTGCTGGGGGGCAAAGTTCAACCGGAGCGCTGTTATTCCATCCCGAGTTTTATAAAGTTGGCGTTTCCTCCTGTGGTTGTCACGATAACCGAATGGATAAAATATGGTGGAACGAGCAATGGATGGGCTGGCCTGTCGGTCCTGAATATGCGGCTAGCTCCAATATTGAAAATGCCGCTAAGCTGGAAGGAAATCTTTTGCTGATTGTTGGAGAACTTGATGACAATGTGGATCCTTCATCCACTTTCCAATTGGTTGATGCTTTGATCAAAGCGCGTAAGAATCATGATTTTATCATGGTTCCTGGAATGGGGCATTCTTCCGGGGGAGATTATGGTGAACGAAAAAGAAGGGACTATTTTGTAAAACATCTTCTTGGCGTAGATCCGCCTGCCTGGAATCAGTATTGATCTTTTATCGGAACAATGATCCGCTAATGTAGGCCTATTACCTGTTTTTCCTGAAAGTGTCTGATCGTATTGGTCAGAAAGAACTTTCTGCTTCTACTGCTGTTAGTGTCTGCGAAGCCATAGAGGTTTTATTCCAAATGGGGAATATATATGAAACGATAAGAACGGTTCAAAAATACAGCGCCCCGGAAAGTAAATTGCTTTCTGGGGCGCTGTGTTTATTTCATGTTGGTAACATTGAAGCTGTTTTTATTCGACCAATACGCCGACATAATAGTTAAACGTATCAATATCGATATTCTCTTTCGTTAAACCGGCTACTTTAATCGGTCTGAAACGTTGGTCCAACTGGATAAGTTCTCTTTTTTGACCTTTTACGCCAATATGTATGGGCATATGGAAGCCTTTGACTTCGCTGATCCAGCGGCCTAATATTCTGCCTGAAGGATCTTGTTTGATTTCTAGTGTAGGAATGGCAGCATGTTTTACATACTGTTCAAACACTTTCAACAGGTCTAGACCGGACTGCTGGCTTACGTAGTTGACAACATCAGTATAATCGACTTGTTGATGATAAAACTTGCTGTTTAATCCCCGGAGAATATTCCGCCACTTTTCATCATTGTCGATCATCGTACGGATCATGTTAAGCATAACACCGCCCTTGGGATACATATCCCCAGATCCTTCTTTATTTACGTGGTAGGGGCCCTGGATGGGGCTATCATTTTGGATCCCGCTCCGGATACCATGGGCGTAAGCCTGGCTGGCTTCCTTACCATAGAAATAGTCGATAAATAAGCCTTCGGAATAATTAGTGAAGCTTTCGTGAATCCACATATCGGCCAGATCAGCTGAAGTAATATTGTTGCCAAACCATTCGTGACCAGATTCGTGGACCACAATAAAATCCCATTTATGTCCCCAGCCGGTTCCAGACGCATCCCCGCCGCGATAGCCATTCTGGTAATGGTTACCGTAGGCGATGGCACTCTGGTGTTCCATGCCGGTATGGTAGGTTTCAACAAGCTTATAGCCATCTTCATAGAATGGATATGGACCAAACCAATGTTCAAAGGCTTCTAAGGTCTGTTTGGCGTTTTTTTGAAGATGGGCTTTTTTTTCTGCCGTATCGTTTTCGCGCAAAATATAGTAGTCTATATCCAATGGCCCTTTTTCACCTTTGTATTTTTCCTTGAAATGAACGTAGTCGCCGATGTTGATGGCGACATTGTAGTTGTTGATCGGATTGGCAACTTTCCAGTGATATTTGGTGTAACCATCCTTCATCTTTTCTACCTTGACCAAACGTCCATTGGATACATTCATCACCTCTTTTGGGACAGCGATCGAAATCAGCATACTATCCACTTCATCGGATTGATGGTCTTTGTTTGGCCACCAGACACTCGCACCCATACCCTGGCAGGCCGTGGCCACCCATGGCTTTCCATTGCTATCTTTTTTCCAGTCAAAGCCGCCGTCCCAGGGAGCTTTGACCGCTTCTGTAGGATGGCCTTCGTAATATACCGTAAACTCTTCCTGTATTCCTTTCTTGATAGTTGCAGGAAATTCGACAAAGACAGCATTGTGTTCTCTGGTAAAGGAAAGTTCTTTCCCCTTATATACGACTTTGTCTACGTTGAGATTTGCAAAAAGATCAAATTGCAGGCGATTAAAATCAGTTGTGGCCTTGAAACGGAAAAGGTTTGAACCCGAAATAAACTTATTGTCTATATCTACCTTAACATCCAAATGATAGTATTGGATATCGTAGCAGGTTCGCAGCGGCGACAGGTATCCGCGCAGTGAATCCGCTCTTGTGAATTCATTTTTTTCTTTCATCAGCTGGGCCGCCGATTGCTGTATGCCTGCGGTCAGCAGACCACAGGTTCCCAATGCATATAATAATATTCTTTTCATCTGTAAATGATAACTATTCGGTCTATCTTCCACCCGGAGGGCAATGTAATTTTAGATAGTTTGTAAATAATGTTTTTAAATGCTCATGCGTACCTTGTCCCTCGCTGATCGAATGGCTGCGGTTGGGGTAAGACATCAACTGGAACTGCACATTATTTTTGATCAGTTCATTGATCAGGACTTCTGCATTTTGATAATGCACATTGTCGTCTCCGGTTCCATGGATATAGAGTAAATTACCTTTGATGTTTTTTGCATATTTCAGCGGAGAGCCGTTTTCAAAGTCTGCAAGATTTTCTTGGGGGAGGCCCATGTAGCGTTCCTGGTATACGTTGTCGTAAAGTAACTGATTTGCTACAGCTGCAATAGCAATACCCGTTTTATAGATTTGAGGATATTGTCCCAGTAGGTTAAGCGTGCTTGATCCGCCACCGCTCCAGCCCCAGACGGCCACACGTGAACTGTCGACAAAAGGCCATTTCAGGATTTCTTGTGTTGCCGAAGCCTGGTCGCGAATATTGAGCTGCCCGATATTGCGGTAGATGCTTTTTCGCCACAAGCTGCCTTTAGGAGCAGGAGTTCCGCGATTATCCAAAGAAATATAAATGTAGCCATCCTGCGCCATATTTCCTTTATATAAACTGTTATAACCTGCACCAAAATTGTCTAATACAGTTTGTGATGCTGGTTCGCCGTAGACCATAAAGACGACAGGATACTTTTTATTGGGGTCGAAATCAAGTGGTTTTACCATCCAGCCGTCTAACTCAATACAGTCGGTTGTTTTAACTTTAAAAAACTCGGCAATACCATCGCTGACTTTTTTTTCACGTTTAAAATCAAAGTCTACGAGTACTTTGTGTGTTGGTAACTCAATAACGGCATTGTGTTTTAAGGTTGCCCGGTTGCTAAAGCTGAAGATGGCAATTTTACCGTCTTTTGAAATATCATAATCGCAGGTGCCTTCGTATGAGGCCGGGGTCAGTCTTTTTGGAATTCCGCCTTTCGTTGATACACTATACAGATACTTCTGCGTTGCATTGCTTGGAGAGGCGGTAAAATAAATCGTTTCATTTTTCGGATCGAAAAAGTCAAGATTGATCATATCATAGTCCGCTTTCATAACCAGCTTCTCGTTGCCCGATAAATCAATCTGATAGATTTTGCGCCATCCGTCCTTTTCCGAGACCCAGATGAAGGCCTTGCCACCTTGAACCCAGTCCCATCCCGAAGGATCGTTGTTGTTCCATCGTGCTTTGATATCAATCCACGAGTCGCTTTGCTCCTGATGTATGTTTTGCGCTTTATTATCGGAGAGAGCGACGGTATAGATTTTGCTCTCATTCTGTTTTCTGTTGAGTTGCTCTAAGATAACCTGCTTGCTATCAAGACACCATTCCATGCGAGGGATATAGTGCTGGTTGGGATCTCCCGGGATATTCAGCATGGTATTTTTTCCAGTGGCGATTTCATAGGTCCATATCGAACAGGCACTCGGCGATTGTCCAACTTTAGGATACTCTACAGGAATGGTATAGGAGTAGAGACTATCTGTATTGTTGATCATCAGAAAATTACGGATGTTGCGGGCATCAAGCTTCCAATAAGCAATGGAAGTACCGTCCGGCGACCAGCGGAAACCATCTTTACAGCCAAATTCTTCCTCGTAAACCCAATCGAAAGTACCATTGATTAAACGGTCTGTTCCATCTTTGGTAACGGAAACGATGCTGCCACTGGTGAGATCTTCCACGTAAACATTATGGTCGGCTTTATTGACGTAGGCGACCTTATCTGCTTGCGGGTTAAACTTCGCAAACATCAGTTGTGATGCCGGGAATTTTTGGCCTAGTTGCTGCAGCTGATTGGTCTTTTTGTTGTAAACCCAATAATCGCCTCTTGTATTCTCGCGCCATACTCTTTTGCTATTGGTATAGATCAAAATAAGCTCCTTGTTTTTGGAAATGGAAAAATTTTCGACTTTCAAGGCTGCTTTTGCGCCTTTCGGAATAAGCGATTGCTGTGAAAGGAAGATGGAGCGCACCCCATTTTTGGGGTTGACCATTTCTATTCCCTTGTCGGAAAATTCATAATATTGATCACCATGATCTGTCCAGAGTCGCTGCGCAAAAAGGGAAGCTGGAACCTGAAAAATCAGTATTAGAATAATAAAGATCGACTGTTTAATGCTGTTCATTTGTTTATCTGTTTGAGTTACCCCAAAAGAATTTAAGTTTACTTTTTGGGTTTATCATTATGTGAGTTGTTCGTTAATTAATCAATTGGATTGTCTTTGAGTTGATAGATCTCCTGAATCTCGCGTTCAAGGTATTTTCCTAAACGACGGTATCCATCTGTTTCAATAAGATAATTATCTTCAATACGAACCCCGCCGAAATCGAGATGTTTTTTTAAGAAATCATAATTGATAAAGTCCCTGTGTAAATTTTGCTGTTCCCAAAGCTGCGTTAATTCAGGAATAATATAGATGCCGGGTTCAACGGTTAGCACGTTGCCAGCCTCCAATTTCTTACCTAGCCGCAGCGATTTGATTCCAAAAGTCTCGGTATCTTTTGGCTCAGCTTCAGTATAGCCAACATATTGTTCACCAAGATCCTCCATATCATGCACATCAAGACCGAGCATATGGCCTAGTCCACATTGAAAGAAAAGCGCATGCGCGTGATTCATGACCGCATCCTGTGCGTTGCCTTTCATGAAGCCGGTTTGTATAAGTCCGTCTACAAGCGCTTCACAGGCTTTTAAATGTATTTCTTTAAAACGTATTCCGGATGTCAGCAGCTGCTCTGCAGATTTAAACGCATGTAAGACAATCTGGTAAATTTCCTCCTGTAAAGCCGTAAAACGTTTTCCTACGGGAAAGGTTCTGGTCAGGTCCGAAGCATAGCCCATGGCCGTTTCTACGCCCGAATCATTGAGCAGGAGATCACCTTCATAAAGCTGGTGAAATTGCATATGATTGTGCAGAATTTCACCCCGTTTTGTGACTATCGGAGGATAGGAGAAGGACGTTCCCTGATCTTGCGCAAAATGTTGCATGGCATTGCTGATCTGATATTCGTAACGATCAGGTTTTGTCATTCGCATAGCAATGCGGTGCATATCAACAGCAATATCTACGGCTTTTTCTAATTCGATAATTTCTTCTGCCGTTTTGATACTTCTCTGGGCAACGACAGCTTTAATCAAAGCCACAGAGGGCTGGAGCTGATTTGCAGGACGGCCGGTTAGCTGCTCAAGTAATAACTTATTATGCGACTGATAAGGAGGAAGGTAGTGAACATCTTCCTGTTTTCCTTTGTTAAGATAGTCGAAGAGTTGATTGAAAGGTAGGATTTTGCTGATACCCGAAAGGTCAGCCTTTTCAGCTAAAGTCTGCTGTTGACCCATCCACACAATATCGTCAATGGTCATTTCATCACCAAATAGTATGGTCTCGTTTTTTTCAGTGTCCAATACAGCCGCCAAACGTGGGCTTTTGATACCGATATAATATAAAAAGCTACTGTCTTGACGGAAGGGATAGGTATTGTGCTCAAAATTGATCGGATTTTCAATGCTGCCTAGCAAAAGAATTTTGCCAGTTGTGATCTTTGATAACAGATTATTTCGGCGATTAAGATATATTTCTTTTTTGAACATAAGTTTTGGGAATTATTTGAAGTTGGATTGTCTACTTAGGTGCCTATTGTCTGATACGAATATCGTAAAATTTATGTGCTTCAAAATGATTTATTTAAAAGGTCTCTCTTTAATGTGTAGTGTTTGTTCTTGTTACAAATGATATGCTTTTCGTTTTTACACTAATAAGGATCAAAAACGAAATTTAATAAAGTTCAATCTTTCTATTGAATAATAATTATCACAATTTATCAAAGTCTAATTGTATTTTAACCCATTTTTTCACTATAAATGGATTTTTTTTTGTGAATTCTCAGTTTTGTGTGGAGTATTATTAAAGGATTATTAAATATTGTCGAATTCTAAACATATTTTGGTATAGTATTTTTATGTTTTATTTGAAAGTAGTGTTGTTGCTTTGGAGTTGTTATATTTATGTTAACTAAGCAGTAACATAAACTAAACAAACCTATGAAAACGCTCCAATTTAATGTGCCGACCATGCGAGGACAAAGTCTGACAATACAAGAAGATGTTTTAGAAACTTTTTATCCTCATTTTCATCGACATCAAGAAGCTCAATTAATGTGGATAAAACAAGGTAAGGGAGTTTTGATTGTGGAAGATACCTTACATCCTTTTAAAGAAAATGATATTTTCTTTTTGGGGGCGAATCAACCACATGTATTTAAGTCAGCCTCCCAGGACGGGTTTTCAAATGAATCTCGCTCTGTTTCCATTTTTTTCGACCCAAATGGAAAGCTTAAATCCCTATTTTCTTTGGAGGAATTTGAATCGCTGAATCAGTTTATTTATAATAACGCGAGAGGGTTTAAGGTCCCCGATTCATATTTTCCCCAAATAGCAGAGCGGGTTTGTTTATTAAAATCTGCGGACCAAATGGACAAATTGATGCATTTTTTCTATCTATTGCGATCTTTGGCAAATATATCCCGCGAAACAGAGGCACTCTGTAATGAGAGAGTAGAGGTGATTTTTGATGGAATTCATGCTTCAAATCGAATTAATATTATCTGTAACTATATCCGGGAACATTATCGGGATGAACTTACCTTGGAAGATGTTGCTGACCATGCCAATCTTACGCCACAGGCATTTTGTCGATATTTTAAAAAGCATTGCGGTGTTACCTTTGTCACCTACCTCAATAGAATAAGAGTCAAGGAGGTTTGTAACCAGTTAAATGAGGATCACTTGGATAGCGTTTCTTTTATTGCCTACAACTGTGGGTTCAATAGCATCACTAATTTTAATCGGGTTTTTAAACAAATCGTAGGCTGCAACCCGAAAGAGTACGTGCAGCAGTATAAACAAACACTTTACTCTGTTATTTAGTATAGGAAATTCCAATGAGGGTTTAGGCCTGGCAATAAAGTGGAACAGGGCTACTACCGATTTGGAAGCTGTTAAAGTGAAAGATCTGGTTTGCAGCGAGGCAACTTCGGTTGTCTCGCTGTTTTTTATAGCCCTTAAATCGCATCAGGAAATCGATATTTTGTTTACTACATTTTGAATTCAAATGTGCGTTTAAGACAGTTAGAATGTCTTCTCTTGTTGCCGACCAATAGTGGATCCCGTTCCATACACTGCAGACCTTTTGCAGGTAGCTAACTACCGGTTAACTCCACGACCAAGCTTAGGAATACCAAAGAGATCTGTAGCATGCAAGAATGGTAGGACTGAATTAATATAATTTTTTCGACGCAACTATGAATCAAATAGGTACTAATTTATCTCTTTTGACAGTGCTTGTTCAGTGCTCGTTCAGTGTTTGTTCAGTGCTTGCTCAGTGATGACTCAGTGTATACTGAACAATCAATGACCAATCACTGTCTAAAAATTGATTGAAAATTGTAAATAGTTAAACGTTGGTATACGTATGTATCTGCTTTAGTGTTTATCTTAATTATTTATAAACACAGGACCGCGGCAATGGTTAAAAAGGCGTGTCTCTTATTCCACAGAATATGCTCTCCAGCCTGCTGTTCTCAAGGCGCGAGCAAACTCAACTGAATAAATGTGGGATTGATGGTCAACCTGTGCCGCTTCCAAAATTGGGTTAACGTAATTTGGGCATTAACAAGGGCGGCGATCCAAAAAAGCAGATATACAAATAATAGTGGGCGAAAAAATAGGCATAAAAAAGGTTTTCAAACGGGGAGAATGAAAACCTTAAATAACCAATTATAAACCTAAATTATGATACAACAAAGATAGTGTGTTTATTACACTTTGTCAAGAGTTATTTCAAAAAAAATTAAATCTTTCTGAAAACGATACTCGAGTTGTGCCCACCGAAACCAAAAGCATTGCTCATCGCAGTCTGAACGGGTTTCTCTATTGGCTTATTGATTACAATTTGAATTCCCTCGGGAATATCGGGATCGATATTTTCGATATTAATTGTTGCCGGAATTACATTATTGTTGATGGATTTTATGGCAATGATTGCTTCGATAGCGCCGGCTGCCCCAAGTAAATGTCCTGTCATTGATTTGGTGGAACTGACCCATAGATTATTTAGGTTTCCAAAAGCTCGTTGTACGGCTTTAAGTTCGGCGATATCTCCAACTGGGGTTGAAGTCGCGTGGAGATTTAAATAGTCGAGCTCATCGGTATTAATTTTAGCCTCCTCCAAAGCCAGAGACATGGCTTTTGCTGCGGCTATCCCTTCGGGATGAGGCGAGGTCATATGGTAAGCATCTGCGGTCATTGAAGCTCCGACAAGCTCTGCGTAAATTTTTGCACCTCTTTGCTTGGCATGTTCATATTCTTCCAAGATGAGTGCTCCGGCTCCCTCACCCATAACAAAACCATCACGATCACGGTCAAAGGGTCTACTTGCAGTCTGTGGGCTATCATGCCGGCTCGACATGGCTTTCATGGCAGAAAAGCCGCCAACTGAAGCCGGGGTAATGGGGGCTTCGGAACCGCCGCTTATAAAGACTTTGGCTTTGCCGAGCCGAATGTAATTAAAAGCGTCCATAAAGGCCGTATTGGATGTGGCGCAAGCCGATACGGTCGTGTAATTGATTCCTTTTAAGCCATACTTCATTGAAATCATGCCTGAAGCCATATTGACGATAAGTCTAGGAACAAAGAAAGGGCTGAATCGTGGTTTATAATCTCCTGTTACGTAGCCTTCTACCTCTTTTTCGAAAGTTTCCATACCGCCCTGGCCAACACCCCAGATGACACCGATATCAAATGGATCCATGGTATCGAGATCTAGTCCCGAATCTTCCATTGCCTGCGCTGCACTGTATAAAGCATATTGCGTAAAGAGATCACTCCGTTTAATCTCATTTCTATCTAAGTATTTTTCAGGTTGAAAGTGTTTAATTTCACTTGCAATCTGTGTTCGAAACAACGAAGCATCAAAACGGCTAATAAGTGTTATGTGGTTTTCGCCTCGCAAAATGTTATCCCAAAATATGTCTATGTTTTCTCCCAGCGGGTTAATTGTTCCCATGCCAGTTATTACAACTCTTTTCATCTCTTTTTATTTTAATATAAACTTTTAAATATACCAATTGGTATTTGTTTTTGTAAAAAAAATTAAGCCTTAATCTCCCGATCCACCATTTCCTTCATTTTATCCAATACAATGGCAAGATCTTTTCCTCGTCCGGAAATCTTGGAAAGCAAGATTCCGCCTTCGACCATTGCCATAAAGGTGATGGCATAATTTTCAGCAGAAATATGCTGTTTAAATTCACCGCTGGCAACTCCTTCCTCAAGAATTAGAATTAACCGCTGTCTCCAAAGGTCAAAAGAACGTCTGACTTTGGGGGTTAAAAAAGATAGCGAATCATCGGCCTCCACGGCCGCATTCATCATGGGACAGCCTCCTGAAGCTGCGATATTTTTGAAATTGTCCTTATAGAAATCTAGAAAAGACAAAAGCTTCTTTAGCGATGTTTTTTGCTGTATAATCTGCTGATTAACAGCTTCTGAAATCTTTCTGCTCTGATAGGTATAGACATGGGTAGCTAGGTCATCCTTGTCTTTGAAATTACCGTAGATACTTCCTTTTGTTAAACCTGTCGCTGTCGTGATGTCCGAGAGCGAAGTTGCAAAGTAGCCTTTTTTATTAAAGATGGGCGCAGTCTTTTCAATGATATATTGTCGTGTCTGTTCTGCTTTTGACATGTAATTCCTGTTCTTTTAATGCAAATATAAAAAATACTTTTTGGTATATTAATAATTTCTGCAGGAATGCCTTAGAAATTGGTTTTATTTTGCCTTTGAAATGCGATAGGTACAGCGGGGGGCATTTTCGATGATGTATTCTGTTCTACAGATACGATATGCCGGACCGATGAGTTGCTGAAAATTATTCAGTTCTGAACGGCAAAATCCCTGACATTCGGTTGCTGCTGCACATATTGGGCAATGATTTTCAATGAGAAGATAATCGTCAGCCTCTCTTTTCCATTCTGCCATATAACCTTCCTCCGTTCTTTTTGCGGCTATAATTTCAAGTTTTTTTTCGATGGAGTCAATATCCGATAGTGCGTCAGTATATTTTTGATATACCTTAGACTCCCGATCACTGATAAGTAGATCCAAAGCATTCTCGCCAAGCACTTGTTTAATCGACTGCAACAATTGTACTGTAATGTCGGCGTGACTATCTGGAAATCGTGCCATACCCTGTGGTGAAAGACTGTAATAAGTCGAAGGGCGGCCTATACCTTCGCTCCGGGCATTGGAGACAATCAGGTTTTGATTCGCCAGGTTCAATAAATGTTTACGGGCCCCTTCTTTTGTTATAGCCAACTCTGTTGCAATCAAAGCTGCAGTGGCTTCTCGGCGCATTTTTAATAACATTAATATTCGATCAGCTGGATTCTTCTGCATTTGACAATAAAAAAGTTGTTTTATATAACATCATCAAAGGTAGTGTTTTTATTTTTTGTTCTAAAATGTGTTTAAAACACAGATTTATCCTTTTTGATTTATCTTTATGACTTTAATAAAACAACTATTTAGTTGTTTTATTAAATTTGATTCTCTAGTTTTGACTTATCATAAAAACACTAAAACTATGCACAAATTTCAATTACCCCTGTTAGCATATGCCTATGCGGCGCTTGAACCCTATTTTGATCGCGATACCATGACGATTCATCATCAAAAGCATCATCAAGCTTATGTTGACAATCTAAATAAGGCATTGGAAGGAACAGCAAGCGAAGCTGACGATCTATTGAATATATTAACAAGCGTAAGTAAATATAGCCCAGCAGTCCGCAATAACGGTGGCGGTCACTTTAACCATACGCTATTTTGGGAAATTTTATCGCCCAATCCAAAAACGGTACCCACTGGGAAGTTAGCCGATGAGATAAACGCCGCCTTTGGTTCTTTGGAAGAACTCAAAGCCCAGATCAAAAATGCTGGACTTGGGCAGTTTGGTTCGGGCTGGTCCTGGCTGTATGTAAAACATTCTGGCGCCTTAGCTATCGTAGCTACGCCCAATCAGGATAATCCGTTGATGGATACACAATCGATCGGCAGAGGTTTCCCTATTTTGGGGGTCGATGTTTGGGAGCATGCCTATTATTTGAAATATCAAAATAAAAGAGCCGATTATTTGGATGCATTTTGGTCGCTTTTGGATTGGTCTGTTGTTGAACAAAAATATGATGCTGTGATTGCAGGCTTGGTTTGATATGTTTATAAATAAAGTTGAAAACACGGGTATATTGGCTTTAGATCTAATTGATTTTAAAACCGATCTTGCTATCCTAAGTTTTGACATCAAAACATTGTTGTATCAGGAAGCAATCGTTAAAGAAAAAGAATTCAGAGAAGCTTTGGCGGCGGTGGACTGGTCTGCTTTTCGAAATAAGGCGGTTGCCATTAGCTGTTCTGTGGACGCAATTATCCCGCCTTGGGTCTATATGGCCCTGGCGGAAAAACTTCATCCTGTTGCAGCGTATTACGATTTTAAGGCGATGGAGGATTTGGAAGTGGACCTATGGATGCAGGCCTTGCAAGCGATGGATTTGTCGCATTTTCAGCAGCAAAAAGTTGTCATACGGGCCCGTCCTAATATTCCGGCGTCACTTTATATGTTAGCGACAGAACGATTGATTCCTATTGTTCAGACATTAATGTATGGTGAGGTTGGTATGCCAAAAGTTATTTTTAAAAAAGGGAAAGTATAATGAAAGCATTAATATTCAATGGCGCCTTGGAAAGAAGGCAAGAATCTACATCGGGAAAATTGTCACACTATTTTTCCGACCAACTGAACCAAAGGGGTGTTGAAAATACTATTTTTAATTTGGCTGATAGCGGAATACCCTTATTTGATTTGAGTCTCAATCGGGTGCCCAATGCTGTCAAGATTATGAATAACTTATTTCTTGAGGCAGATATACATTTTTGGTTGTCTCCACTTTATCATGGAAGTATTCCCGGGGTCATGAAAAACTGTTTGGATTGGCTTGAAGTCAGCGCTAAAAATAAACCGGCTTATCTGACGGATAAACATATCGGACTGGTTTGTTGGGCCGATGGTGTGCATGCACTACAGGGCATTAATGCAATGGATGCTATCGCGAAGTCGCTCCGCGCCTGGACATTGCCCTTTAGTGTGCCCATCATGAAATCTGCGCTTTTTGAGTCCGACAATCCAAATGTGCTGTCTTCGGCTTACCAGTGTAAGCTGGACTTGCTGATCGATATTGCTACGAAAAAGAGTAGCGGCTCTCGTTAATAAAAAAGCTCTCAAGTTATCGAGAGGCTTTTTTATTAACGAGAGATGTTTTAGCCTATATTTAAATAGATTAGCCAAACCCTATATGGAAAATTAATTTCAAAAAAGTAGAAGAATATCTTTAGCAATTCATCGAGGAGATATATCTTTGTTTTTTGGACCCGCCATTTGATTACGCGGTTTTCCGACCTATATTTTCTATTGTCGACTTTGAAGACGCCTCATCGACGGCAAATTTAGAGGTAGAGAGAAGTCTTTGACCACCATAAGACTTTCTTGTTACATATTATGAAACCATTGGCTGAAAAGGCCCCATTTAGTTTAATTGTTTAAATGATTAAGATATTGGATTAATGATGTTTCAGTTGAAAGAGTTAACGAAGATAATTGCCTTTTTTATAGCATACTTTACTGTACATGTTGTAGCTGCACAGAGTTTTTTGCCATTGGATGAAAATAAATATCGATCTGACGCGGAAAAGTTATTGCTGTCGAGTTCGGAGGACAGTGTGAAAGCAATGCAGCATTTTTATTTGGCAGATTACTATCGATTTAGAGATACGACCAAATTTTGGGATCATATGCAACAGGGGGAGCGGTTAGCCAAACCGTTCCGGAGCTTACAGGCGATGGGGGCACTTTACAAAAGCTTTTATTATGGGCAATTTCTGGATAGTAAAAATGCAGGAGTTGAAGCCCAACGATGTGTAGACCTCCTAGGAAATGTACAAAAGCCTTTTCAGCAGGGGCTTTTGGCCAAAGCTTGGTATAATCTGGGCTTAATTCGATTTCCTAAAAAAGGATTTGCTGATTTTCTGGATATCCTTAACGGGAAGTGTTTACCTTATGCGAAAGCACATGATCCCATCATGGAAGGTAGTATAAATACGATGATCGGCATGACGTTTATGTCGTCCAATCAGCTTGCAAAAGCTGATGAATACCATCAATTGGCCATAAAACAGCTCGAGCAGCAACCGCCGAGTGCTGCACTTGTGGTGGCTTATCTCAATACAGTCAGTAATTATTGCTATCAGGTGAAATCCAAAGAAGCAAGAGTACTGTTGGACAAAGTCAAACAGCTCCTGAACGATTATCCGAATTCTTCTCAATTACCCAACTACTATTACAATGAAGCGCTTTATTTTACCACAAGGCAACAGACTGATGAAGCCCTTCGCCTGTTGGATATCGGTTTGGATTGGTCGGTGAAAATGAACAATTGGAAATTATTTCAGATGATGCGGTTCAGAAAGTTTAATGTGTATCTCTTGCAGAAAAAATATGCTGATGCTAAACTGCAGTTGGAGGAAATCGTGAAAAATGGATTATTAACGCGAGATCTTTACAACAGTAAAATTGTGTACAGTCAACTGGCGGGTGTGAATGAGCTAATGGGTAATTATCAGGATGCGCTGAAGATGTCCAATATGGCAAATAAACTATCCGATAGCATTCAGAAGGTCCAATTGCTGGAAAAAATGAATGAGATGGAGACAAAATATAAGACCGTTGAAAAAGAAAAAGAAATTTTGAATCTACGCGCAGAAAAGGACCGTAACCAATTTCGGATTTTTTTCGTTTTGGGTATTGCCGTTTTGCTTTTTTGTATTGTGCTTTTTGTTGCTTTTTTCTATCGAAAACAACGGAAGCTCAATACACAGATTCAGCTCAATCACGAAATTGTGTTGGACAAATTGGCAAAGGAAAAACAGCTGCAAATTTCGGAATCTATGCTCAAGGGGGAGCAGCAGGAGCGTCAGCGTATAGCCCAAGATCTGCATGATAGCATAGGAGGTATGTTAACAGGTCTAAAATTTAAGATTGCCGGCGATGTAGCAAAGAGTACACTCTTGACTGATGAAGTGCCGCAGAAGTTGAACGACATCTTAGGCGAAGTAAGGCGGATATCCCATAATCTAATGCCCGAATCGTTGCGTCAGTTTGGATTGATAGCAGCATTGGAGCAATTGTGTCTGGCAATGAAAAATAGTCATGTTTCGATCCAATTTGAAAACTATGAACCTGAATTGAATGTGGATTTTCAAAAAGGATTGGCCATATATCGAATTGTTCAAGAGGCTATTTCAAATGCATTAAAGTATGCAAACGCGGATGCAATTATCGTTCAGGTAAGTAAATCGGACGAAGTACTGCATATCCTCGTAGAGGATAATGGCAAAGGCTTTGATTCCGCTGTGTTAAATTATGGATTGGGTTTAAATAATATGGTCAATAGAGTGAAATGGATCAATGGATCAATTGATATTCAGAGTAAACTTGGATCCGGAACTCAAATCGAAATTGGTGTAACTGTTTAAATAGGCTGAGTCATGAAGATAATTGCAGTGTTAGACGATCATCCTTTATTGTTGGAAGGTGTTGCCTCTTTTCTCAATAATCAGGATGGGTATCTTGTATATCCCTTTTTGGAAGAAATTACGTTAATTGAATTTTTAAAGGTCACGAAAGCGGATCTCCTACTTATGGATATGCAACTGTTGCAGACAAATGGAGTGGATGTCTGTACTCAGGTGAGGAAACTGTTTCCTATGATTCCTATTGTTGCATTGAGCAATTTGGCCGATGGTAACCTTATTGTTCAGTTTATGCAGGCAGGTGGAAATGGCTATATCTTAAAGGATGTTAGCAACGAAGAATTCCTGGGCTGTGTACAGCTCGGGCTGGACGGTAAAGAAGCAATTTGTGATCGGGCACAAGAACTTTATCGTGCTGCAATTTCTACGATCAGCAGCCTGCCCAGGCTTACACAACGTGAAAAAGAGATTTTGACGTTGATCTCTAATGGACTTACTACAAACCAGATTGCCGAGCGTTTATTTTTAAGTCCAGTTACCGTGGAGACGCATCGGCGCAATCTCCTAACTAAATTTAAAGTTAAAAATATGATTGAACTTGTACAGCTTGCGATGAAACATAAGTTGTTGGGACTCGAATAGAGACCGCTCTTAGTGTTCACCGTAACCGACGTCATCAAGCTTACCTTTGAAGACCCTAAATTGGATAATAAAATAGGCAACCACCAGAATTGCTGCAAACATAAACCAGCCTAAACCTACTGAAAGACCATATTCATGTGCTGCAGCATTTTGAATCGTCAAGGAAGGATTTACGTCATTCGTTGAGGGCAATAATATAGGGAACATGGAAGCAACGGTCGTGGCAAAACTCCCCAGTATAAACAGGGATGAAAATAGGAAGCCAATACCATCTTTCTTAAAGGCTTTGATCCAAAATTGTCCAAGTAATCCAACGGCAGCAATCAAAGGAAATATCCACAACCAATAATGATTTTGAAGATTGTTTAAGGAGATGGGTTTCACATAATGCCATACATAGGCCGATAGTAGTACGAGAATAAGCAAGACAAAGTTGAGTTTAAAAACAATATTCTTTAATCTCGTATTTAGTGTGCTGGATGTTTTCAGAATGACCCAGCCTGCACCGTGGATTGTTAATGTAACGACGGCAACTAAACCTAATATGATGGTGAACCAGTCTATAATGCCTTGATGTTGGGCTAATGGGTCAAATGTCGGATTCCAAAGCGCTAAAAAGAAATAATGTGGCTCTTGGGTCGATACACCATTTTCTACCATACCTAGGTTTACTCCGCGAACGACATTGCCTAGGGCGGCACCAAAGAAAAGTGCCAACAACAGGCTTGCTAGACCAAAAGCTTTATCCCATAAAGCCTCCCAAAGACGATGGTGAACCTGACCTCTGAGTTCAAGACTTATCGCTCTAAAAATAAGCAACCATAATACAAGCATGAGCGGCAAGTAAAATCCACTGAAAGAGGAGGCATAAAGTGTTGGGAAAGCAAAGAATAGGACACCACCCGAAGCGATGAGCCAAACTTCATTGGCATCCCAAAACGGCCCAATCGCGTTAGTAACAGCTTTTTTCTCCTGTTCGGATTTAGCAAAGAATAGATGGACGATTCCCGCCCCAAAATCGTACCCATCGAGTACGATATAAATTCCCAGCATGAAAGTTAATACGATAAACCAGAATATTTCCATAGCTAATTAGGTTAATGCAACTGTCGTTTCAGGCCCTTTTCTAATGATCTTCAAGACTAACATCAGAAATAACAAACCCAAAAGAATGTATAAACCGACGAAGCCGAGAAAGGTAAATAATGTATTTCCAGAAGATACGGTAGGGGATACACCGTCTACCATACGCATGAGATTATAAACTAGCCAAGGTTGTCGTCCCAGTTCCGCCGTATACCAGCCTGCAGTATTCGCGATGTAGGGGAAAGGAATCATAAACATAATGATCCACAACAACCATTTCGTTTGATACAACCTGTTCCGCCAAAGCAGTAGTGCTCCAAGGACCATAATGCCAATGAATATGGTACCCAAACCTACCATGATGTGATAACTGTAATACAGTCCGGGCACGTTAGTTGGATGTAAAGATTGGTCAAATTCATTTAATCCTTTAATTTCTGCATCCCAACGCTGGTAGGTCAGGAAGCTCAATACATTCGGTACGGCTATCTTATTGTCCAATTTTTTGTTTTCCATGTCCGGTTGACCGATCAGAATAATCTCTGATCCGCCTTTCTCAGTTTTGAAAATTCCCTCCATGCCAGCAAAGGCTGCTGGCTGATATTTGACTACGTTTTTGGCTGCAAGGTCTCCTGTAGGAAACGCCAGCATAACGGAGGAAATAGCGCCAAAAATAACACCGCTTTTAACGAATATCTTTCCAAACTTACTATGCCTGTCACTTAACAGATAGAAGGCTCCAATAGAAGCAACGAAAAACGAGCTGGTCACCAATGAAGCGGCTTGATTATGTAGATAAGATGGCCATAACCATGGATTACTGAATAATGCACTAAAATTGTTCAGTACAAATTTGCCATTTTCAAGAATCTCATACCCAACAGGATGCTGCATCCAGGAATGCGTGGCGATAATCAGGAAACCACTGGCCCAAGATCCAATAAAGACCATGAGTCCGGATAAAAAATGGAGCTTATGCCCCAGCAACTTTTCTCCAAAAAGAAACATCCCCAGAAATGAAGATTCCAGGAAAAAGGAAAACATACCTTCCATGGCTAAGGTCTGTCCGATAATACCCCCCGTAAGTTCAGAAAATTTGGCCCAGTTAGTACCAAACTGAAATTCCATGGGAATGCCTGTCACAACGCCCATGGTGAAATTAAGCGCAAAGATTTTCATCCAAAACTTGGAAGCATGGTTGTAGTCTTCATTTTTTGTTTGCAGAAATTTCCATTTGAAATAGACGATCATTAAGGATAAACCCATGGTCAATTGAGGGAATAAATAATGGAATGTAATTGTAAATGCGAACTGAAGTCGATTATAGAGAATCATATCTTCCATGTAGCCGAAGTTTTGGTTAAAAGACAGTTAAATATAGCCATTTTATTTGCGTATATATCCATGAAACTGTTTTATTTTTTGATAAAATAACTGGTTTTTTATTGTTTTCTGTCCTAAGTGTAAAATCTGAAACTCAACACAAGGCATCCACCGCAGTAATCTCTTTTTTATCTTATCTTCGTCCGAATTTAAGATAACGGTGGAAGGGTAGAAGAGCATTAGGGAAATGAAGAAAGTGCTAATTTTGATGGGTGTTTTATTGATCCCCATACTTTTTATTATACTGAATAATACGGGCCGGGGAACAGTCGCTAAAGATAATATTGTGTTTCGGGATAAATTATCTGATTACAATTTATTCAAGGGCAAAATTGCTGATCTTGTTCCAAATGACCAGGGGGTCTCTTATGAATTAGCTTCGGCCCTATTTACAGACTATACCGATAAAAAGCGTGTCATCTTTCTTCCTAAGGGAGGAAAAATGATCGCCACAGACGATGGTTTGCCCTGCTTCCCCGATGGTACCATCATTGCCAAAACTTTTTTTTATCCTCCGAGAGATGCGGTAGGGGACTCGAGACAGCGGCTGCTTGAAACGCGGCTTTTGATTCATAAAGACGGACAGTGGAATGCAGCTACCTATCAATGGAATGCGGCCGAAGATGAAGCTTTTCTGTTGATGGACAGTGCTTCCGTGCATGTCTCCTTTTTGGACAATAAAGGTGTTGAGCGACAAACAAATTATATTATTCCTTCCCGAAAGGATTGTATGGCATGCCATCGACAAGGAAATCATTTGCTCCCGATAGGTCCGAAGATCAGAAATCTAAACCGGATAATCGTTCACGATGGTGACAGTATCCAGCAACTGGTCCGGTTGACTCAGATGGAGGCTCTCGATCTGAAATCGTTCAAAGTTTCCAATAGTTTGCCCGGTTATGAGGATATTGGTCAATCGACTGCAAATCGTGCCCGAGCTTATCTCGAGATCAATTGCGCCCATTGTCACAACCCTAAAGGAACGGCTTATATGACCATGCTGGATCTGAGGTATGAAAGCCAGTTGAATGAAACTGGGATTTGGTTAAAACAAGCTAAGATTATTGGACGGATGTCCACATTGGGAGAGATGCATATGCCTCAAAAGGGGACTACTGTACTTCATGATGAAGGAATACTGCTGATTAAAACCTATTTAAAAACACTACAATAGAATCTTCTTGCTTATCCCTAATCGACAATCTTTTAAGCCTGCCAGCTCGCTTTTATAGCCCCGCTGCATATCCTATTTATTTCTTTTAATAAAATCTATAGAATTAGTAGATTATATTAAAATTACTTCTATATTTGTGAGAAGATAACAGGTCGCGAATGAAAACATGTATTACTTTTCAGCGTGGCGAATTAACACATTATTATGGAACATATCAATATTAGTAAAAGCACATTTTTCGTAAGTATTACTGTAAAGTCTTTGAAGGCTAAATCCCCTGATGTAAGAAAGATGCGAATGTGCCATATAGGATAATTTCCCTTATCTTTTCTCAAACTGACAGCAGGGGAGGCGCTCGCTTCCCCCCATGTCTTCAAAATAAAAACAAGTTTTCGATTGGCGTTGGCACTTGTTCGTATTCACCATTAACACTTTATCTATGAAAAATCTTAGGGTACTCCGGTATTCTACCTTGTCGCTATGTTTACTATTATCTGGCGTTGGGCATCAGGTATATGCGCAAACAGATGTCAGACCGATTATCAATGCATCCTTATCGGGATATGTATATGATAGCCAGCTTAAACAACCTCTTGAAGGCGTAACCATTCAACTCGAAGCCGTAACTCACGTTGTTACAACAGATCAAAAAGGTTTTTTTCAAATTGTAACGGGACAGAAATTACCCTTTTCGATTACACTCTCGCGCATTGGTTACAAAAAAAAGACCGTGTTAGTTTCCGAATCTCCCACGAAAATTGAATTGGATCCAGTTACACAGGACCTTGATGAAGTGGTCGTTGTTGGCTATGGAACGCAGAAAAAAATCTCGTTGACCAATTCAGTCGCCAGTATTGATGGTGATAAACTGACGAAAAGACCGGTTTCTAATACGCAGCAAGCTTTACAGGGCCTATTGCCGGGGGTAACTGTGCAAGACCTTGGTGGAAAACCAGGACAATCAGCTGCCAATATTCGAATCAGAGGACTGACTACATTTAATACCAATTCGAGCAGCACCAGTGGATATGATCTCAGCAAGAATAATGCTTTGGTCATCGTGGATGGAATTGAACAACCCTGGTCCAAGTTAAACCCCAATGATATTGCCTCAATTTCAGTCCTAAAGGATGCGGCTTCCACGGCGATATATGGATCACGCGCGACCAACGGTGTAATTATTGTAACCACCAAAAGTGCAAAATCTGGACATGTTGTGATTGATTATAATGGCTATTACGCTTTACAGAAATCAATTAATAAGCCCAAGCAGATGGATGCCGTATCCTACCTCCAATTGCAACAGGACGCCTACCGTAATGCGGGACTGGCGGTACCAGCGCGATTTAGTGACGAATCCATTACGGCCTACCAAACGGCAACTGATCGTGAAAAATATCCTTTACCGAATACATGGTTTGACACGCTGTTGAAAACAGCTCCTCAACAAGATCATGCCTTGTCATTCGCTGGTGGAAATGAGATCCTGCGCTCCAGATTGGCCGTTCGTTATAACAAGCAGGATGGTATTATTGAGCATTATGGTGCTGAATTGGCGGATATCCGGCTAAACAACGATTACAAAGCAACCTCTTGGCTTAATTTTACGGGAAGTATAAACTATCGATATAGCAAAGCCGCCGAGCCCGGACGTGATCCGATCAATAACTTTCTCCATGGCTCGATGTGGGTGGTGCCTAAATATGATGATGGTACCTACGGATTAAGTACGCAAGGAAATAATCCTTTAATGTTGATTGAAAAAAGTGGTTTTAAAAAGGTAAATGAAAACTACCTAAGCTCCATCGTTAAAACAGACATTCAATTAGTGAAAAATTTGTTGTTTACTTCCCAATTTGGTGTTAGGGTAAACTTCAACAACAGCAAAACCTTTTTGAACGCTTTTGACAATAAAGACCGAAATACAGGGATAGTAAAGAGTTTTCCGATCAATTCGTTAACCGAAATTCGTGATAATAGCAGCGAGTATACATGGAACAACCTGTTGACCTATCAGTTGACGACCGGGCCAAATCATATCAAGGCATTAGCTGGGTATTCACAGATTCACAATTACCAAAAATATCTTACGGCCTATCGCGAACGATTCTACAACAATGACATTACCTCTATTGGACAGGGGGCTGACGACGCTACAAAAAATAATAGCGGTTATGATGTGCAGTATGGCTTGCGTTCTTTTTTTGGTCGGATAAACTACGATTGGAGGGGCAAGTACCTGCTTGAAGTGAATGGCCGCTATGATGGTTCATCCCGTTTTACGGGAGACAAACAATACGGTTTTTTCCCTTCGGCATCAGCTGGATGGCTACTATCCAAGGAAGAGTTTTGGAAACCCATAGGGAATTGGTTGAACGAATTCAAGTTGCGTGCTTCCTGGGGAAAGACGGGAAACCAATCTGTCGACTTGTATAGTTATTATTCGGCCTTAATTGCAGCAGGATATGATTTTGGGGGTAAATCTGTACAGGGGTATCGGCTGGACAGTTATGCCAATCAGCAATTGGGTTGGGAGTCTACGACACAGTATGACTTGGGTTTGGATGCCGCTTTCCTAAACAATCGCTTGACGTTTACCTTGGATTATTATAACAAGGTTACCGACGATATTTTACTGAATCTGGATATTCCTGCCGTTTTGGGATTAAAACCTTCACCCCAAAATGCTGGTACGGTACTGAATCGTGGCTGGGAATTTAGTGCAAATTATCAGAAAAGACCAAGCGCTCCTGGGGCTTTTGCTTATCAATTAAATGCAAATTTTAGTATCAACCATAATGAAGTAACAGATTTAAAAGGTACAGGACCCTATATCGCGGGGTCGGATATCGACCCAAGGTATATCATTGCCAAAGGGCTCCCGATCAATACCCTTTGGGGATATAAGACCGACGGTATCTTTCAGTCTGCGGAGGAAATTAAAGCTTATGGTGCTACGTATGCCACCAATACGAAGCCCGGAGATGTGAAATATGTGGATTTGAATGGCGACGGTATTATCAATGCAAATGACATGGCCGCCATCGGGAATTCCTTTCCCAAATATACGTTCGGAATTAATGGGAGTTTCAGTTTTAAAAATTTTGATCTTGATCTCCTTTTTCAAGGAGCAGCGAAAGTTGATACGCGATTGTCCGGTGCATTGGCGGAGATGGGAAATCAGGAAGGATTTACACATGAAATATTTACAGGCAATTATTGGACACCAACACATACCGATGCACGCTTTCCGCGTGTGGTCAAATATGATTTGCGCAATGTCGCAACGTCGGACCGTTTAGTGGTCAATGGTTCTTATCTGCGTTTGAAAAATATACAGGTTGGGTATACAATACCCCTAAATGCAATCGGAAAGACAGCAATCAACAAACTACGGGTATACCTATCCGCGACAAATTTATGGACAATTTCAAAATTGAACGAATGGAATTTGGATCCCGAAGCGGAATCTGGTAGAGCAGTATATTATCCGCAAACTGGACTTTATACACTGGGTGTGAATTTGACCCTGTAGTGTGATTGTTACTATACTATTTAATTGAGGACTCATGAATTTTTACAAATATCTATATCAAAGAGGAAACTGGATTTTCAGTTTCGGACTGTTTTCGCTTATGCTGATGGGCTGTGATAAGAATCTGTTGGATGCCGTACCAACTGATCGTCTGTCGGAGAATATATTTTGGAAGAGCCAAGCTGACGCCGAGCTGGCGGTCAATGCGCTCTACAATGATCTTGATGGAGCGGAAATCTTCTATTCGGATGCATTGACGGATATAGCGCATGTCAATCAGCCTTTCGCTGTGGATGCGTATATCGAGCTTGGTACTTATGACGCTTCAAGCTCCCGATTGTACAATACCTGGAGTAGTGCCTATAAAGGAATCGGTGCGGCCAATTACTTTTTGGCGAATGTTGGTAAAATCGAGGGCAGCCGGGATGAAGCACTAATCGCCAGATTTATCGGCGAGGCTCGTGTGTTAAGAGCCTATCAATATATCAAATTGGCCTATTTATTTGGCGGGGTACCTTTGGTAAAAGCGCCGCTGACCTTGGAAGAGGGAAGGGCGGTACAACGCGCCGACCTTAAAGAAATTTACGATTTTATTGACACCGAATTGGAACTGGCTGCGGCAAGTTTGCCTGAAAGCTACTCCAGTAACGATGTGGGGCGCATAACCCGTTGGGCCGCATTGGGCCTGAAAGCACGGTCAGATTTATACGCAGGGCGATTTGAAGCAGCAGCAAAAGCCGCAAAAACGATTATCGATAGCAAACGATTCGAGCTTTACCCCCTGTATGCAAATCTCTTTACGTATGCGGCTGAAAATAACAAAGAGGTGCTGTTGGATAAGCAATTTCTGGAAAATATATACACACAAAGTGTTTTTAACCTCTTAGCCCCCTATAGCCAGCAAAATGGGCAGAGTACCTATGTGCCTACCAAAGCCTTGACAGATAGTTACGAGACTTCAAGTGGGTTGGTTATTACGGATACCAATAGTGGTTATGATCCCAAAAATCCCTCTAAAAATCGCGACCCGCGGCTTGCTTTTTCAATTTTTTTGGATGGCGATCCGCTTCCCAATGGCGCTATTTTTCATCCTGCACCCAATAGTGGGACTGCTGATGCTGTGGGGAGTACTTATATTGCTTCCACAACAGGTTTCAATATAAAGAAATATATCGATAAAAAAGATTTGGCAAACCCCTCAAAAAGTGGGTTGAATATCATGCTACTGCGTTATGCCGAAATATTATTGACCTATGCGGAAGCAAAGATTGAGCTCGGCGAAATTGATGGCAGTGTTTACGATGCCATTAACCAAATTAGAAATTCGCGCACTGATGTAAAACTTCCAATAATAAGTAATCAAGTAAATCAGGAACAACTTCGCCAGTTGGTTCGTCGCGAGCGTACGGTGGAACTGGCATTTGAGGGATTGCATCTCGCGGATATAAGACGATGGAAAACTGCTGAAAAGGTAGTTCCTGGTAAAGTGTATGGCATCACCTATCAAAATAATAACGGAGAGGCAGTTGTCGTTGAAGCAGCCTCCGAAAGCCGTGTTTTTGATGCGAAAAAGCATTATCTCTGGCCCATCCCACAACGGGAAATTAACCTCAATCCGAATCTAAAACAGAATCCAAATTGGTAAAAATTGTTATCTTGTGACACGATTCCAATTAACTCATACAAATATGATGCGATACACTAAACTTATGACCTCTATGGCTTTATTTTTACTGGTGGCTTTTGCCAATGCCCAGCAAAAAAAAGCCTAATATTATCTTGATTCTGACCGATGATCTTGGTTATAGCGACATTGGTTGTTATGGAAGTCCGAATATCTCAACCCCTTTTTTGGACTCGATCGCCAGTAAGGGCGTGAGAGCAACAAACTTTATGGTTTCTACGCCCTCGTGTACACCGTCAAGAGCTTCTTTATTAACCGGAAGATATGCTTCCCGTTATAATCTTCCTGCACCGATCGGTCCAGGGTCAAATTTAGGCTTGCCTGACGATGAGGAAACGATTGCCGAATTATTAAAAAAGGTAGGCTATAGAACTGCGTTAATCGGGAAATGGCATTTAGGGGATAAACAGACTTACCATCATCCTAATCAACAAGGCTTCGATTCTTTTTATGGCATGCTGTATAGCCATGATTATCGCGATCCTTATGTAAAAACAGACTCTGTCATTAAGATCTTTAGGAATCGGAAACCTGAAGTCGTTGCGCCCGATGATTCGGACCTGAGCGCACTTTATCACAAAGAAACAGTGAAGTTCATAGAAGACCAAGATAAAGATCATCCATTCTTTTTATACTATGCGCATAATTTCCCGCATCTTCCTTTGGCATTTGCCAACAAAAAGAACCGATTTGCAGATCAGCAAAATGCAGGCCCACTTGGTGCGGTGATGCAGGAGTTAGATCATAATTTTTCGGAGCTCTGGAAAACGGTTGAACGAAAAGGCCTTGCCGATAATACCATTTTGATTTTTTCAAGTGACAATGGTCCCTGGATATCCTATCCATCGCGGATGTCTGATGATCATGCCACAAAAAATTGGCATGTTGGTACTGCTGGAGTCTTCAAAGGTTCGAAAGCCGAAACAACAGAAGGTGGTGTTCGTGTGCCTTTCATTGTTTATGGCAAAGGCTATGCACAAGAAGGAAAAGTTATTCGGCAGGCAATTAGCAACTTGGATGTATTGCCTACGATAGCCAAATGGACTGGTGCATCCTTGCCGAAGAAATCCATTGATGGCCAAGCGATCGATTCTTTGTTGAATGGGAAATCGGAAGATTTAAAAACAGCACACAGACCGATATTTTTAGTGAATTATGGACATGTTGAGGCTGTTCGGTCAGGTGACTGGAAGTATCGGCGGGTAGCAGGCGGAGTCAATCAGATTTCGGGCAAACCCTATGATGCTATTGAAGAATTACATAACATTGCCTGGGATCCGAGCGAAAGAACAAATATTTTAAAGGATTATCCAGAAAAAGCGGCGGAATTGCGCGTATTGTTTGAAAGCTTTGATGGGAGTATGAAATAGGTAGGCGTAACGACAGCCTAACATAAACAAGGCGGACCTTATTTCCTAAGGGCCGCCTTGTTTTTTATACAGTTGCAATAGATTTAAAGCAATTCAAATTCTTTTTCTTTTACATCGCGACTGTTCGGACCAATATAGACTTTGAAATTCCCTGGTTCGGCAACATAATTGAGGTTGTTGTCGAAGAATTTAAGATCGTCTACTTTGATGTTAAAGTTTACGGTTTTTTGTTCTCCTTTTTTGAGGAATATTTTTTGAAACCCTTTTAATTCTTTTACGGGACGAGTGACAGAGCCAACTAAGTCCTGGATATAGAGTTGCACCGTTTCTTCCGCATCATAATTTCCGGTATTACTGATGTCGATACTTGCTTGAAGAGTACCTTTATCGTCGATTGTGTTGCGGTCAAGACGGATGTCACTATAGGTAAAAGTTGTATAACTTAATCCATAACCAAAAGGGTAGAGCGGGGAATTGCTTACATCCAGGTAATTTGATTTGAATTTTTCAAAATCACCCGAGTTTCCATAAGGTCTGCCGGTATTTTTGTGTGCATAATAGATCGGAATCTGACCAACATTGCGTGGGAAAGTGGCCGTAATTTTTCCTGAAGGAACGACATCCCCAAATAAAACATCGGCTACTGCTTTTCCTGTTTCCGTTCCGCCAAACCAAACGTTTAATATTGCGGGTACGTGAGCATCTTCCCAGGTGAGCGTTAGCGGCCTACCTGTAAACAATACCAGTACAACTGGTTTTCCTGTTGCTAATAGTGCTTTTAACAGATTTTGTTGATTTTTCGGAATATCCAGTTCTGAGCGACTGGAGCTTTCACCTGACATTTCAGACGCTTCACCAAGTGCGGCCACAACGACGTCGGATTGTTGGGCAACTTTCAGGGCATCAGCAATGATCTCTTCTTCTTTTCGGGAATCGCGTGCGATGGTACGGCCGAACATGGTTGCGTGGTTTTGGTAAATCGGATCCTCCAACAGATTACTTCCGAGATGGGTGAGAATATTTACTTTGTTGCCTAACACGGCCTTCATTCCCTCAACTAAAGAGGCTGTTTTGTCCAATTCAGCACTGACACTCCAGGTTCCGGGCATATTTGGACCTGAATTGGCTAATGGGCCAATGACAGCAACTGTTCCTGTTTTTTTTTAATGGAAGCACTTGGTTTTCGTTTTTCAACAAAACAAATGACTTTGCTGCAATTTCCCGGGCTTTGGCATGATTGGCAGCCGATCCGATCACAGTTTTTGCACGTTTTTCGTCACAATAGCGATAAGGATCGTCAAATAAGCCTAATTTATACTTGGCTTCCAAAACAAAACGGCAAGCCCTGTCAATATCTGCAATTTTGACTTTTCCAGCATCCAAAGATTTTTTTAGCGTCGTCAGAAATCCTTCACCGACCATATCCATATCAACCCCAGCATTGAGGCTTAAGGCAGAAACCTGCTGAAGGTCACCGAGGCCGTGTGCTGTTAATTCGTTTACAGCAGTGTAATCGGTTACGACCAATCCTTTAAAGCCCCATTGCTTGCGTAAGACATCAGTCATTAACCATTTGTTTGCCGAGGCAGGGACTCCATTGATATCATTAAAAGAAGTCATAATACTTCCCGCTCCAGCATCTAATGCCGCTTTGTAAGGCGGTAAATATTCATTGTACATGCGGTGGAGGCTCATATCTGTGCTATTGTAGTCACGGCCACCTTCAGCGGCACCATATAAGGCGAAATGTTTAACACAGGCCATCATGGTGTTGTGTGCTGCCAGGTTATCCCCCTGGAAGCCATGGACGATGGCTTCGGCTACCCGAGAGCTTAGATAGGTATCTTCACCTGCACCTTCGGAAATACGACCCCAGCGTGGATCGCGCGAGATATCTACCATGGGCGAAAATGCCCAATTAATTCCATCGGCGGTCGCTTCTTCGGCTGCTATACGTGCAGATTGTTGAATCAGGTTCATGTCCCAGGTAGCGGCAAGACCTAAAGGAATTGGGAACACCGTACGATACCCGTGAATAACATCCATCCCAAAGATGATGGGTATTTTTAACCGGGATTGCTTGATCGCTATTTCCTGTGTTTTGCGGATTTTCGCTGGTGTACTCATGCTGAAAATCCCACCGATTTGACCATTTTTAATTTTCGCTTCTACTCCCGTGGATACTGTGGTTCCGGTCGTCGCTTCACCACCGGTGACCAAATTAAGTTGTCCAATCTTTTCCTCGACAGTCATCTTAGCCATAAGCTGATTAATGAACGTGTCCATTTTCTGATTGGATTGCGCTGGACTTGTATGCCAGGCGATCAATGCAAGAAGGAAAGTGCCTACTACTTTTTTCATCGTATTATTTTTTTGTGCGCATGGATTTTGTTTCCCTCGCTATATGGTAAGTTTATGAAAAGCGCTCAAGATGACTCTTGACGCTCTTTTATGGGATGTCCTGTTGTTTTCGTGGAAGGAACCATTCTCAACGTGTGACGGATTGAAAATGATTCCACAGACCACTATTTTAAATAAGGACTTGTAAAACCGAGTTTCTTTAGTCCTTGTTGAATTTCTGGGGCCTGCATAAATAGCTCCCAGATTTTACCTGTTCTATAGTTTTCGATCATGACAATAATAGGCCCCTGATCGATGGCTAGATAACGTTGTGGATACCAATTTGCCGTTTCACTGTAGGCATCATAGTAGCCAAATTTACCCCAGACTTTATTGCCGAGTTGTTTGTCTAGGTATTGCGCAAACTGAATGCTTTCATGTGGGGTGTAGGGCATGGATGACAAAGCTGCTGTAGGCGAGATCACACCAGGGTCGTTGTCTGGGTGATGTGCATCGTAGCCGTTAATGGAATAGCTGGCCGTCCAGCCCCAGCCTTTATCCGAACCGTAACCTTTATAACCTTTTGGGTTTAGATCTGCATAAGCCAAATTTATCTTAGCATGGTTGCTTGTCGCTTCCCAATAATCTGCATATTGGTCTTTTAATCCTTTGGGACTCAATCCTAAATAGGAGTAATGTTCCCAGAATAACGGACCCACTTCACCTTCTTTGGCATTGTGCTTCAGCACGAGCGGAATATCGTATTTTTTAGCGGAGCTTTTAATTGCACCAGATCTTGCCCAGCCCTCATGATACACTTGTGGTGCAATAGGGTAGGTAGGTGAGGAGGCTGCTAAAATATAGGTAATCAGACATTCATCGTATCCTCTGACGGGGTGATTTTGCTGGAAGTTAAATTTAGGACTCCAATGCCAATAAATAACATTTTGTCCATTTGTGTAATGATTCCAATTGATTTCTTTCCATAGTTTATCTGCTTTTTGGGCAACGAGTTGGGCAGAATCACCTTTGTCTTTTAGATATTCCCGAATGGCGATTAGGCCTTGGGCTAAGAATGCTGTTTCAACGATGTCACCGCCATTATCTTTTTCACTAAAGGGTTTCGCTGTACCCAGTTCTCCATCGTACCAGTGTGCCCAGGCTCCTTTAAACCGTTCGATTTTGCCTAGATAATCCATGATGTGATCCAGCTTTTGAACACCTTGTTCCTGACTGATAAACCCACGTTCCATGGCGACAATCATACCCATGAGCCCGAAGCCACTACCACCTATGGTCACGACATTACGGTCATTTTGAGGGTAAACACCATCCATATGGATGCGTTCCCTGGCGAGACCGGAAGTAGGTTCGGCACCTTCCCAAAAATATTGAAATGTATGTTGCTGAATAGTTGTTAATAGCGAATCTTCATTGATTTTGCTTCCATCGGTTGAATCAATCTTTGAGGGACTGTCTGGACTGCTATTAGTAGCGTTTTGGCACGAACTGCTGAGAATAAGCGCCAAAGCTATACCGCTAAGTGCTGGATATGCTATTCGTTTTCTCATGGATATGTTGTTTAATTCTTGAAAAAATGTTCAAACGACCATAGGTCGTTTGAACGGAGTTATTTTACTTATATAGTTACCAACCGGTATTTTGCGGCATTTCTGGTGTTTGGATACGTTGATCTTCCGGAATCGGGAAAAGCATCATTTTATCCTGGAACGTTTTTCCATTGGCAGCCATGGCTGTTTTTGCCTGTTTTGTACGGATGAGATCGAACCATCGGTCATGCTCAAATGCTAATTCAAGGCGTCTTTCCTTCCAGATCAATTGACGGAGCTGCGCTTGGTCTGTTGTCGTTACGTTGGCTAATTTTACCCGTGTACGGACAGTATTCAGTGCATTCAGTGCTTCGCTGCTATTGCCAACCTCATTTGCGGCTTCGGCCAGGATAAGATAAATTTCACCTAGACGGAGATAGCGTACGTTTTTATCTGTGTCACCGGCTCCGCCGTTCGCAGAAGAATACGCTTTTTCATTATACATCGGATTTTCTACACCATTGTCAATCAGACGGCCATCGTACAGTGTTTCACCCCTGAAAATAATTGTTGCATCACGGCGGATATTATCTTTTTCGGCATTGAATGCATCCAATAGATTTTGACTCGGGATATTAAAACCCCAGCCTAAATTGACTGCTCCTCCACGAGGCGCTTGCACTTGACTATATTGCTGAATACCATGGGCAATTGAACTACCTCGGGCCTGCCATTCAAAAAGCGATTCAGGACCATTTTCCCCTTCTAATCGCCAGATTTTTGCATAATCAGTTTCTAAGCTATAGCCCCCAGAATTAATAACAGCTTTTGCCATATCAGCAGCTTGTTGCCATTTATTTTGGTATAAATATACCTTCGATAGCAACCCCTGCGCAGCGCCTTTGGTTGCCCTGCCCAAATCTTTTGCTGCATAAGCAGATTTGACAGGTAAGTTATCAATAGCGAATTGTAGATCAGCTTCAATATAGGCGTATACTTCAGATGCTGGTTCTCGTTTTATCAAATCACGGTCCTGTATAGGAATATCACCCCATCCGCGCACAAGATAAAAATAATTCAGGGCACGCAAAAAACGGGCTTCAGCAATCAATCTGTTTTTATAGGTTTCGTCTGTTAAACCAAATTTCTCGGTATATTCAATTGCCTGTGTTGCTCTTCCTATTGATTTGTACCAGCGGATCCACATCGATTTGAATGAACCTGCAGTAGATGTGTAGGTCAGATTGTCTAATAATAATTTGTCTCCTCCTGCATCGGTTGCTGAACTACCTTTATCTGCGTTGTCAGAAATCATTTCTGTTATGCCTAAAAAGGAAAAAGCGTAATCCCAATCGGTAAACATGCCATAGACGCCGTTAACGAATTGTTCGGGTGTATTGACAGTTTCGCTATCTTCGGCTTCTACACGTTCTTTTGACGGAACATCAAGAAAACTATTGTCTTTACAAGACTGCAGCGCAATGCCCCCACTAAGAAGAATTGCTATATAAAGTTTGTTAATTTTCATTGTCTTCAAAACTAAGGTGATTAAAATTGCATGTTAAGTCCAAAAAGGAAATTACGTGTGGTTGGATAAGCTGAGAGCTCTATCCCGGATGTTAGATTTGGGCTTCCATCTCCGGCCAGTTCAGGAGAAAAGCCACTATACTTCGTAAACATAAAAGGATTTTGAGCTGTTACATACAACCTCAATTTAGATTTTGAACTATATAAATTATTAAATGTATAACCTACAGTTATATTGTTGATACGGAAATAACTACCTGACTCTAAGTAATAGTTGGAAGGTAGATATGACCTATCTGCTCCGGGGTGTGCATTCGTATGGTTCTCTGGTGTCCAACGGTTTTCAAAAGTCTCTAGGTCAACATTTTGACCGGCGTTCATGCGCGCACTTTTTAATCCATTGTATACTTTGTTGCCAGAAACCCCATATCCAGATAAATTAAAATCTATCGCTTTATAGTTGATCCCTAAATTAATCCCGTAAGTGGAAGAAGGTAAGAATGAACCAAAGAAAACACGATCACGGGTGTCAATGATACCATCCTCATTCTGATCTTTAAATTTCAGATATCCTGGCCTGGCGGGACCGTTTGATGGATAATTTTTGACATCGTTGTCATCCTGGAATACGCCGTTTGTTTCATACATCCACCAGCCATAAATAGGCTGACCTACCCGGAGCTGTTTTGTTAATTCGCCATTGTTCAAACTACCACCTTGATCACCATCATAAGCAGCTTTTACTTCCTTAACAGTATTTTTGTTATAGGCATAATTTATACCTACGGTATAGCTGAAATCTGGGGAGATTGATTTATTCCAGTTTAAAGCAAGCTCAACCCCCTGATTCAGGATTTTTGCTCCATGGTCATAAAATTTTTCTTCATAAGCAGAAGTATATGTCGGTGTAACCAACAAGATCGCATTGGTATTCATCTTATGATAATAGTCTATGGAACCTGAAAGTTGGTTGTTAAAAAATGCGAAATCCAGTCCGGCGCCAGTTTCCTCTGTAACCTCCCAGCTTAAATTTTTAGCAGGAGTCCCATAGGCACTACCAAACACCATGTTTTGTTCTGGGCCAAATACATAATTGTAGTTGGAACTTTCTGGGCTTTGTAAAATTGTGGAAACATTGAGTGGAATATCTTGGTTACCAAGTTTTCCCCAGTTTCCGCGTACTTTCAAGAGATTGATCCAAGTGGCATCCTTCATAAAATCTTCGTTGGTTACTGACCAGCCTAATCCTACGGAGGGGAATGTGCCCCAGTATTTGCCTGTATTACGAAATACACTAGAACCATCACGGCGTAATGTTGCTGTCAAATAGTATTTACTATCGTAATTATATTGAACACGCCCGAAATAAGATGCCAATGCACGCGGGGTATAATAAGTCTGAAGGGCAATACGGTCGTAATCTGCACCTTGGGTACTATTCGCGAGATTGATATTCCAATATTGCTCTTTTTCCGGAACATCGTAACCCGTCATACTGCTCATACTATTGATGTCATACTTTTCGCGGGACATACCTAATACCGCTTCGATATGATGTTTGTCAAAACTCTTGTTAAATGTTAAAAAGTTTTCCCATGACCAACGGAACTGTTCTAGATCAACGTAATTCAAACTGTTGTTGGCAAACTGAATGTCATCGGAAGATGCTGCCTTATTTGCTGCGAAGTCTTGGTCAGTTTTCTGTGGATTAGCATTTAACCAACGGTCTTTTATATTTGTAAAAACACGTTGTTTAGAATAAAATTTATTTCCACCAATACGTGAATTCACTTTTAGATAATCGGTGATTTTAAATTCTCCTTCGAAGCTACCTTGAAGACGAAGTGTATTTATTTTTTCATTTTGGCGAAGAACCTCGTATAATGGATTGCCTTCATCATTTAATTTGGCCATAATATCGTTAGGAGCGCCAGTTAAACCGCCCAGTCCCGTAGTTTGATTATAGTAGCCCGTTGCGTATCTACCATTGTCATAACGAATAGGCATTATAGGGGCTTGTCGGTATGCCGTATTAAATGCACTGTAAGGTTTTGGTGTAGAGTTTGTTAACGTTAAATTTAGATTTTGACTAAATTTCAGACGGTTATTTAGAAATTTGTATACATTATTGTTTCGTATGGTATTTCGAACATATTTCGAGCCATCTAAAATACCGTTTTCCGTAAAATTGTTGGCCGATACGAAATAGTCAATTTTTTCGGTACCGCCGGAAATATTTACAGCATTGTTGAAAACCGAACCCGTTTTTAATAGTTCGTCGTACCAATCCGTATCGTAGGTTTGTTGGGGAGCTAAACTAAATTTTTCGCCAGTGGAAGCCCAGTATTCATTTGCATACTGCGAAAATTGAGAAGCATTCGCCATTTTTACTTTATTCAGGACGGTCTTTAATCCAGCATAACTTTCATAATTAATACTAAGAGTTCCGGTTTTACCTTTCTTCGTGGTCACGATAATAACTCCATTTGCAGCCCGAAGACCGTAAATTGAAGCTGATGATGCATCCTTCAAAACATCCATAGATTCGATATCGGATGGGTTGATATTATTAATATCTGTTTGTGCAATTCCGTCGACAATATAGAGTGGATTTCTCCCGCCTAGCGCTGTACCCAGTCCCCTTATAATAACATTTGGAGAGGAACCCGGAGCTTCACTTGCGATAATATTTAAACCAGCAGCTTTACCTTGGATGGATTGCATCGCCGACATGGCAGGTTGCTTTGTGATATCGGATGATTTCAAGGAGCTGATCGATCCTGTCAGATCCGCTTTCTTTTGCGTACCGTAACCAATAACCACAACCTCTTCCAGTGCTTGGTTTTGATTTTCTAAGAATACATTGAGTTGCGTTTGATTGCCAATGTAGACGGTTTGTGTGCGATAACCCAGAAAGTTAAAGACCAATGAGTCGGTAGGAGAGGCGTTGATTTGAAATTTCCCCGTTGCGTCGGTTTTTGTAGCGACTGCTTTCCCTTTGATACTGATGGTGACGCCTGGCATGGAGATCATGCTTGAGCCATCTTTGACCACTCCTTGTATGGAAGTTTGTCCATAGGCAACAGATACGACCATGGATGTCAAAAATAATGCGGATAGATTCCTCATATCGTTAATTTTTGGTGTTTGTTTAAAATACGTTGGTTATTTCCCTGAAGCAAATATGTTGATGTAGTCCAACTTTGCCAAAATTTAACATTTTCACATCACTACTACATGAAATTTCAGCTTGCTCAGCTTACCTTTTTTTGTATTTTATGTTTTTGATAGTCAGTTTTTTAGATTGTATTTTTAAACGAAATAACACGAGCTTTAGTGTGTTTTATACACTAAAGCTCGTGTGTGGTAATGATGTAGTGTTTGTGATGGGAATTTAACGTTCCATCAGGAATTCAGAGAGGTTTTTGTCTGTGGGAATGCCTAACTTTTTACGTAATCGATAGCGTCTAATCTCGACACCGCGTGTACTAATGTTAAGCAATGAGGCAATTTCCTTACTCGACATATTGAGCCTTAAGTAGGCGCATAGTTTAAGGTCATTGGGGACAAGATCAGGAAACTCTTGTTTCAATTTCTTGAAAAAATTCTCATGTGATTCGTTAAAGCTTCTTTCAAAAATATGCCAGTCACGATCGTCATTATGGGCATCATCAATGAGCTTGTTTATTTTTTTCAATTCATCCGAACTTAGTTTGTTGCCATCAGCATCTTTAAGCTGTTTAAGCTCGTCGTGTAAATTGTTCAACATTTCATTTTTGTAAACGATATTGAGTGCTGCATTGGCCAGTTCTTTATTTTTTAATTGAAGCTGATCTTCTAATTGCTGGTTTTTAAGTTTGATCCAGTCCTTTTCTTTTTGCTCGGTTTCGCGTTCCAAAGCAATCTTTTTCTCTTCCAACCATTTTCGCCGTATTTGAAACTGACGCTTGCGCTCCCGCTGAAGACTAAATATATATGCTAAATAGATGAGTGTTATCAGCACCAGTGTATAAAATACCTTTGCCCACCAAGAAAGGTACCATGGATACCGAATAGTAAAGGAAAACGTTTGAATTTCCGAAACCAAGCCCATATTGTCCTTCGCCCTTATTTTAATTTGAAATTTTCCATAAGGTAGATTCGTGAAATCTTGATAGGCAGTTTCACTCCATTCGGACCAATTGTCCGAGTAACCTTCGAGATAATATTGGTATTGAATCGGTGATGACGAATAATATGGACTTGAAAAGCTAATTCTCAGATTATTGTCAGATGATGATAGTTTGAACGCTGAATCTGGAATAATAACCTGTCCTGTTGTCAAGTTGATGAGTTGTGCTATTTGTGGAAGTGGCAACCTATATTTTTGTGATTTATCGGAATGACGATAGATTGCAAATCCATCATCTAAGCCGATGAGATAGTATTGGTTTTCAATAGGGAGGATGTTTTCATAGTTATTCATCATTCGATCCTGTAAGGGACTGAGCAGATTGGAGTCAATATGAAGTTTGCCCTTACTGTCAAAATCTACTTTAGCAATTTTTGTCTTCTGAATAAACCAGTAGCTGTTTGTATTGATCGGTATGACCTTATTTGAATTTTTATAGGTGCCTAATGCTGTGTTTAATTCATCGGCATAGCTGAATCTTTTTACAATATTGTCGAATTGGAGAAATCCGCTGTCCGTCGCAAATACAAGATTATTTTCTAATGTGTAAATTCCCGTAAATTGCCTCTTTGAAGCGATACTGTCCTGTTTGGAGGAAAATAAAATATTTGCCTGTTGGAAATTCGCATCAAATCCGAGTAATTGTATCTGTCCCCAATCGCCAATCCAAAAGGTATGGTTATCTTTTTGCGCCAAAAATCGAACGGGTTCTTTAACGCCCGCGAATTGCTGTACGAACTGGAGTTTAATGCCATCGAAAGTGAATTTCGAAAGGCCTGTATAGTTGCCTTGAAGGATGTTTTTCGTACCAAATATAGGCTTGAATATCCAGCCGCCAGTGATCTGTGAAATCTTCTCGAGTCGCCCATTAACCAATTTGAAGGTTCCATCATTATGTCCACAAATCAACTCATCACCAAATAGCGCTAATGTCCAAACCTGACCATTAGAATTTGGAATCTGGGAGAAATTCAATGAATTATAATTGTTTAATCCTTTCCATTCACTTGAAAATAATCCCTTATTGGTTCCAAGATAGATTTTTCCCTGATAGATAATTGATGTATAAACCGTCCCAATTTTTCCGACAAAATCTGTGTAAAATGATAAAGGGGAGTTAATTTCAATGCGGTCTATACCATTATCCAGTCCCACCCATATATTCTTCTGATTGTCCTTCACAATACTGAGTACGGTATTGTTTTGGAGACCATTGTTTTTATTGATATGCTGAATGACCTGACCATTTTTATTGATGACAATAACACCGTTTTGGATGGTGCCGAAAGCATATTGTCCGTCATAGAGGTATAAGCCATTGTTGATTTGTGATTGGCTCAAGAGCTGGTTTGCTGGAACAAGCCAGGGAAGGATGGAACCATCGGCTTTCATCAGGTAAAGGCCGTTTCGCGAAGTAGCAATAAGCGAGGTCGTTGCATCGAAAGGTAAGATAGCAAGTACATTTTTATCTTTCAACACATCTTTTCCTTTTACAGGGATTAATTTATCCTGTTTAAATTCGTGTAGACCACTTGGCAGCTGTTCGAAAAATAGCTTGTGATCGAGCTGATGTGGAAATAAAAAAGGTTCACCTTTAGCCGTTAGTTGCCGTATACGATTGTTTTCCCAAATATAGGATTTGGAAAATGTATGAAAAAATACCCGTTGTTCCTCAACAATGATTTTCCAGATTTCTTCGTTTGGAAAATAGGTCTTGTCCTGGACAAGTTTAGAGAGACTATGATAGGTCAAGTTTCCGAAAGGTTTGGAAGTCCAATAGCCAAATTCACCTCTTCCACCGGTGTAAATCTTTCCGTCTTTACCTATTGCAACACTCCGGACTGTTGAATGATTTGGCAGTGGAAAGATACGCCAGTATTGTCCGTCAAATTGTAACAGTCCCTCGGTATTTGCACTATAAATACGACCATCTTTATCGACTGCCAAAGACCAGTTCTGATTTCCAGCCTTGTATTGGTCTTTTTTGTATTGTTTTACAAACGGTGTTCCTGTAGGTATGATTGTCTGGCAATAGCCAGGGTGCATTAAAAAAAAATAAAATGCTGCAAAACCAAAAGATATAGACGTTACTATATTTTTTTGTTGTCATCGACTCCCTCACTTTAAACTGATTTTGGGGACAATATATCGATTTTATCGCAGAATTGATAATCTCCCTCGGCGTACGGAGTTCTGGGAGCTCCGACAGATCTCCTTCTTATTTTGGAGCTGAACCGATGGAACCATTTAATCGTGTTGAAAATCAGGAATGAAGCTATTTATTCCACCTATTTGAACAAAAAATACTCCTTTTGCTGCGAACGATTTTTGATATTTGAGTTCATTTACTTCGTTAAATAACCAAATAAACCAAAACAACTATGATAACACCGATAACCAAAACGGTAGGGAAGGGGTTACTTTTATTTTCGTTGATGAGCATGTCTGCACCAGTGGCGCTTGCCCAATCGCAAATAAAGATATCCGGAAAAGTAAGCTCCTCAACAGGCGAGCCTCTTGCGGGGGTTACAGTACAGATAAAGGGGGTGAAAAACGGCACTGTAACCGATGGGGCCGGCAATTATCAGATTCTTGCGCGAGATATTGATGTCCTGATATTTTCGCTGGTAGGCAAAGAGAAGGCTGAAGTCCAGGTCAATAAGAAAGATCACATTAATCTCGTTCTCCAGGAGTCCAGTAGCCTGATTGATGAAGTGGTTGTCGTAGGCTATGGTACCCAGAAAAAAAAGTAATTTAACCGGTGCTGTTGCTGCCGTCGATGGAAAGGTGCTTAACAAACGTATCGCTACAAATCCAACGCAATTACTTCAAGGTCGCATGCCCGGACTTCGTGTTACGCAAGGATCAGGAGAAGCAGGGAATGAAAATGTGAATCTCCAAGTAAGGGGATTGGGTTCCTACGGCGCCTCTTCCGCTCCACTGGTTATCGTAGATGGTATCCCCGGGAGTTTGGAAAATTTAAATCCTCAAGCAATCGAGAATATCACTGTATTAAAAGATGCTGCATCGGCTGCTATCTATGGGGCAAGAGCAGCAAATGGTGTTATTCTCGTAACGACAAAACAGGGTAAAGCTGGAAAAACACAACTGAGCTACGATTATAATGTCGGAATTACCAAAGCCTCAGCTCTTCCAGACCTCGTGTATAATTCCGTCGATTATATGAACCTGTATAATCAGGCAAATAAAAACTCCGGTGTCACAAATCCAAATGCTTCTTTTAGCCAGGAGATGATTGATGCCTACAAAAATGCAACAGATAAAAAATTATATCCCGATTTTAACTGGTTGGATGCTGTCTTTAGAACAGTCCCGGTGCAGACGCACAATTTAAGCTTAAGTGGTGGTGCCGGAGGAACAAATTACAACGTCATACTGGGCTACGTCAATCAGCCTGATATTATGATCGGGACTTCTTTTAAAAAGTATAATCTACAGCTTAACCTAGGCTCTAAAATCAATGAACGGATAAGTTTTGGTTCAAGCATTACCTTGAATTATGGCGATCGGAAATACCCTAGAAATGGTAGTGAAGATCAGTTTTTGTCTACCATTAGTCAATCACCACTTTATGGACCTGTATTACCAGATGGTAGTGGTCGTTATACGTCCAGGGCATATCCTTTTCAGTCCCCAAATAAAAACCCTGTTGCAGTTGCTGAAAATGCATTTACAAGACTGAACAATTATTTTATGCAAGGCAATATTTTTTTAAATGTGAAAATATTGGATGGGCTGGATTGGAAGACTAGCGGCGGGTTGACCTATGGCTTTACAAAAAACTATACCAACAAACCTGTGATTAATCAATACATGTGGTTCGCCAAACCCGATGACCTACCCGCCAGACAGCTTGATGTAGGTGGTCAAGGATTAGAAGTAACGGACGACAACAATGTGTACCCGGTGGGCTATACACAACTGACTTACGATAAGTCTTTTGGAAATCATAACATGAAAGTGCTGGCAGGAACCCAGGCAGAATATAATAAAACACAAAAATTGTTCGGAAGTAGGTTGCAGTTTCCCAACAATGATTTGCTTGAGCTTGATGGTGGCGGAGCCGGTCAACAGTCTAATAACGGTGTAACCAATGAATGGTCATTAAGGTCTTACTATGGTCGATTAAACTACGACTACAAAGGCAAGTATCTACTCGAAGGTAATGCACGTTATGATGCGTCTTCACGTTTCCCTGAAAATAGAAAATGGGCATTTTTCCCTTCAATATCCGGAGGTTGGAAAGTTTCGGATGAGACCTTTTATGGGCCGAAATTGAAGACGGTCGTTAATGAACTAAAATTAAGAGCCTCCATTGGAACATTGGGTAATCAGAATATTGGTAACTACCCTTATCAGATTGTTTACAATTCTTCTTTTGCTTATCCTTTTGATGAAACACTCCAACAGGGGGCTCGCCAGGTAGCCATGGCTAATGACAGGATCAAATGGGAGAGTACCAAAGTCCTGGATTTCGGTGTGGACTTCGGGCTATGGAACAACAAATTGACCGCTTCTTTCGATTGGTATAACAAAGTAACATCAGATATTTTATCCGCATCTACGGCTTTCCCTTCCTATATTGGGCTGACTGCACCGACCGTAAACTATGGTGAATTGCGTAACAGAGGTATAGAACTCGGTCTTCAGTACCGAGATAAAATTGGAGAGGTATCGCTGACACTCAATGGAAATATTCAGGCCAATCGCAATAAGGTGATGAAATATGGAGCCGAACGTATCTCGGGCAATACCATTATCCGGGAAGGTTTACCTTATGGTAGTTTTTATCTTTTGGAGAACACGGGTATATTCCGTTCGAAGGAAGAGGTGGAAGCCTCTCCGGTGCAACAGATTCCGGCGCAACCGGGTTATCTGAAATTTGCCGATGTAAATGGCGATAAAGTTGTGGACAATAATGATCGTATTGTCGTGCCGGGCGCTTATCCAGATTTCGATTATTCCTTTAATGCGACGGCTGTTTGGAAGAATTTTGATTTTACAGCCTTTTTCTTCGGTTCTCAGGGACAAAAAATATTTGTAAGTGAGTGGGGAATAGTTCCTTTCAGGCAAGGTGGTACATTCACCCGCGACTGGATGGATGCTTGGACTCCAGAAAACCCCAATGCATCGCTTCCAATAGTCGGTGCTGAAAATACCCCTGCCGCAAATAACGTACGGACTGCATCGACTTTCTTTTTAAAAGATGGATCGTTCCTGCGTCTTAAAAATATTCAGGTAGGCTATTCTATTCCACAGAGCACCTTGTCCAAAGCTGGTATTTCTGGCCTTCGCATCTATTTTGCGGCGGATAACCTGGTCACATTCTCCAAGTTCCCCGGTTTAGATCCCGAACGTGGCGTTTCATCAAGCGGTGGTGCAACATCAGGGCGTTATGTGACTCATCCTCAGAACAAAGTATTCGCATTTGGAGCGAGCATCACATTCTAATCTAGTGGTAACTAAAAAAAATTAAAGATGAAAAATAGCGTAAAAAAAATATATCTATACCTAAGCTTAGCTGCCTTAGCTTCACTAGGTAGTTGTACAAAAGATTTTTTAAATAAAAACCCAACGGATAAAATTTCGGAATCAACCTTCTGGAAAACGCAGACTGATGCTGATTTGGCACTATCGGGCTGTTATGAATTTCTTTGCCGAGGATACAATTCGACGTCTTCATCCAATGCACGCGGTGGTTGGGGTGGAGCAAGTATGTTTTGGGATGGGCTTTCAGACGATGCCTTTGTGTCCAGTACCTCCAATAACTTCAATATTATTTCGCGATCCGGAATCTCCTCGACAACCGGCGGAATGCAATCTGAGGGGTATGAGATTTCGTATCAGGCCATTGCTGCATGTAATAAATTGATTGCCAATATTGACCGCATTACAAGTATGAGCCAGCAGGACCGTGACCGATATAAAGCAGAGGCTCGTTTTATCCGCGCCCATTACTACTTTTTGTTGACCAATCTGTACGGTGATGTGCCATTGACTTTAGAACCTCTTGGTATGGACGATGCGAGTATTCGGCTGGGTAGAACACCTAAAACCAACGTTATCGAAGCGATTTTAGCAGATTTAGATTACGCGAGTGAAAAACTGCCAAATACAGGATATAAGGGACATGCGGTGAGAGGATCTGCATTAGGCTACAAAACAAAGGTGTTATTGACTTCAAAAAAATGGGCCGAAGCAGCGGCAACAGCGAAGATTGTTATGGATGAAAACAAGTTTTCGATCTATCAGGGTGGTTACCGTGATCTGTTCCGAAAACCTGGACAAAATAACAATCCCGAAATCATGTTCTCCGCTCGATTTTTACCGCCCAATATGTATAGCCCAGCAGATATGATGTATTCTTATCTGAAGACAATACAACCGTTGGGGTATCTGGTGGATTCTTATTATGCCATCGATGGAAAAGATATTAAGGAATCGACGGTTTACGATGCTAAAAATCCTTACGAAAATAGAGATCCACGGTTGAAGTCGACAATCATGTACCGCGGTGTATGGAGAGGTACCACTACATCTTCAGCTTTTGATCCGGTTGCCGAAGGGGTTTTGGGTGGTTTTTTACCGAGAAAATATATCAACGAATCGAAATGGCCAACCAGTTACGCGACACAAAGTGATCAGGATTGGGTATTCTTACGTTATGCAGATATTTTATTGATGTACGCAGAAGCGAAAAATGAAAGTGCCGGGCCTGATCAGACAGCTGTAGACGCGTTGAATAAGGTAAGATCCAGGGCTGATGTGAAAATGCCGCTCTTAGAGTTTAGCGGTTCCTTGACAAAAAATGAATTCCGCGATATTATCCGTCATGAACGGAGGATTGAATTGGCTTTGGAAGGGCAACGTTATTTTGACTTGAAACGCTGGGGGATGATCAAAGAGGTGATGGATAAAACCAAGGATCCCGATGGAGCTTCACGGTTATTCATGGCAAGAGATACCTTATGGCCAGTACCTCAATCTGAGGTAGATATGGCCAAAAGTTTAGGCAATGACAATTTTAAGCAAACACCAGGTTTCTAAATTAAGAAAAAGAAAAATTCAGGTATGAAAGCTATATATAATATGTTCTTGTCAATTGTCCTCATCATGGTGATAGGTAGGGGATCATTGACTGGGCAAGTGAACCGCTTGCCCGATAGTGTACGCATGAAATGGTGGGAGGAAGCCCGGTTTGGCATGTTTATCCATTGGGGAGTATATGCGCAGTTTGGCGGCGTTTATAAGGGGCACGAACAGGCACGTGGTGGAGCAGAATGGATTATGAACCGCTCTAAAATTCCGGTTGATGAATATCAGGCGATGGCAAAGCAATTTAACCCCACGCAGTATAATGCAGACGAATGGGTACGCATGGCGAAAGATGCCGGGATGAAATATTTGATTATCACGGCCAAACACCACGATGGTTTTGCGCTCTTTGAAACAACAGCGAGTAAGTGGAATATGGTGGATGCGACGCCCTACGGTAAAGATGTTTTGAAACCTTTGGCCGAAGCCTGCCGAAAATATGGCCTGAAACTTGGCTTTTATTACTCACAGGCACAGGATTGGAATAACCCTGGTGGATCGGCTGCTCGTAAATTAATGCGAGAAGGCTGGCCTAATCCAGATTCAACCCGCATAGATGATTACACACTAGCACATCATGGCCATTGGGATCCCAAACAAGAAACAGCGAGTTTTAGTGACTATATCAAAAACGTATCTGTGCCTCAGGTCAAAGAATTGTTGAGTAACTATGGGGATATTGCTGTGCTATGGTGGGATACACCAACCAATATGACCGACGAAGCCGCAAATATGCTTCAGGACCAATTGGCATTACAACCCAATATTATCACAAATGATCGATTGAAACGGCCTAATTTCCCCGGCGATACCAAAACGCCGGAGCAAAAAATTCCAGATTGGAGTGAACTCGAAGGCAAACATTGGGAAACTTGTATGACCATGAATGGCACTTGGGGCTACCGCACATCAGATCATAAATGGAAGTCTGCCGAAACCTTGATCCGCAATCTCGTTGATATTGCTTCCAAAGGTGGAAATTACTTGTTGAACGTTGGTCCAAAACCCGATGGATCCTTTCCACAGGAGAGTATAGAACGTTTGGCTGTAATTGGCAAATGGATGAAAGCCAATAGTGAAGCAGTCTACGCGACCAAGAGTAGTCCTTTACAGCCATTTGAATGGGGGAGATGTACCATGAAGGAAGATGGAAAGCGGACTTATTTGTATGTCTCTGTATTTGACTGGCCAAAAAATGGCATAGTCGAACTTCCGATTGAAAATAAAGTTTTAAAAGCTAGTCTTTTAGCCAATAATCAAGTGTTAAAGGTAAAATCGAATGCCAATGGTATTCAGATTGCCGTGCCTGAGCAGCCCATTGATGCTGTTGCTACAGTGATTAAGATCGAAGTGGCTGGCAAATTTAAGCGCGAAAAAGGGCCCCGAGCAAAGAACATGAAAACTGGAGCTTTGGACGAGTAAGGCCAATAAGATGAAAAGCAGATACTAAAATAGCATAATGAAGAAAAGTAGATTGAATAAAATAGTTGCGTTGTTGTTGACTTTTGGAGTTGCTCAGCTCCACGCTCAGGAAGTTAAGCGGATTGATCAAGGCTGGGATTTCTTAAAGAGCGATCTGGGGGGAATCTGGGAAGCTGTAAGACCGGTGGGAGCCGGTAATCCCGAGTCTGTTCCACTTTGGGAGCAGATAAATCTGCCGCACTGTTATAATGCGCTGGACGCTGTTGATCCAGCTATCAATTATTATCAGGGACCAAGCTGGTACAGAAAATCGCTGGAGATCGATAACCCTTATTTAAATGGTCACACCCTTCTTCATTTTGAAGGAGCCGGACAAAAGACAGCTGTTTATATCCATACAATTAAAGTTGGGGAGCACGTTGGCGGATACGACGAATGGACTGTGGACATTACAGATGCCGTTGAAAAGTTTAAAAAAACAGCTGCTTTTAAAAAACAGTTTAAGGGCAAAATACCGCTTTCAATTCGTGTGGATAATTCACGTGATCTCGAAATGATCCCTTCTGATCTGTCTGATTTTAACGTCTATGGAGGTATTTACAGACATCTAAACCTCAAATATGTTCCGCAGACAGCTTTGGAGCGTGTGTTTGTTGAGGCGTCGGTAGGGGCCGATGGTAAGCAGGGAGTGGTCAACGTCCGCGGACGGTTGATGCCATTTTCGGCTCAGACAAATTTTGAAGTCGAAACGCAGCTCTATGACCCCGCTGGAAAAATCGTGCAAACCCAGCAACCACAGGTAAATAGGGGGACGTTGAATCTTGAATTTGGACAATTCCTGGTCAAGAAGCCACAGCTTTGGAGTCCTGATCAACCGGCTTTATACCGTTTAGTTACGACAATCAAAAGCAATGGACAAGTATTTAAAGAAGAGAGTGTCTTTGGCTTTAGACATGTAGCGTTTAAAGAAAAAGGTCCTTTTCTGCTGAACGGGAAAAGGCTTTTGCTTCGTGGTACCCATCGTCATGAAGACCATGCCGGCGTTGCTGCAGCAATGACTGATGATCAGATTCTACAAGAGATGACCCTGATGAAAGAGATGGGCGTAAACTTTATACGCTTGGGACATTATCAGCAGAGTCGTAAAGTGCTTGAGGCCTGTGATAGTCTAGGCATTTTGGTTTGGGAAGAGATTCCATGGTGCAGAGGTGGATTAGGTGGGGAGGTCTATCAACTTCAGGGAAAACGGATGTTAACCAATATGATTGAACAGCATTATAATCATCCGTCGGTCATTATCTGGGGGCTTGGTAATGAAAATGATTGGCCCGGTGATTTTACGGAGTTTGATCAGGCAAAGATAAGGGCTTATATGAGTGAACTCAATGATTTAGCTCATCAATTGGACCCGAGTCGGAAAACAGCAATACGACGTTGTGATTTCTGTAAAGATATTGTTGATGTTTATTCGCCTTCTATTTGGGCGGGTTGGTATAGAGGTGTTTATACCGACTATAAAACAGCGTCCGAAGAAGAAATGAAAAAGGTAAAACATTTCCTTCATGTGGAGTGGGGCGGGGATAGTCATGCAAGACGACATGCAGAAGACCCTGATCGCGCTTTAGCTAAAATCAAAGGTGATGGCACAACAGATGAACGGGCAGGCGATGCGTCGCTCATTGGTGGTGCAGCACGGGTTTCTAAAGATGGCGATTGGAGTGAAAGCTACATCTGTAATCTCATCGATTGGCACTTAAAGGAACAAGAAACAATGCCTTGGCTCACGGGAACAGCCTATTGGCCATTTAAAGATTTTTCAACTCCGGTACGGCCAGACAATTCTGTGCCTTATGTCAATCAGAAGGGTGTTGTTGAACGGGATTTTACCAAAAAAGAATCGTACTACGTATTCCAGTCGTATTGGACAGCGAAACCAATGCTGCATATTTATGGCCATACTTGGCCGATCCGTTGGGGTGAAAAAGAGGAGTCGAAAATGATAAAGGTATATTCCAATGCCAGTGAGGTTGAGCTTTTTGTCAATGGAGAAAGTCAAGGATTAAAGAAAAGGAATAGCCAAGATTTTCCAGCGGCAGGTTTGCGCTGGATGGTGAAACTGAACGAAGGAAACAATCAGATTAAAGCTGTCGCGAAAAACGGACGGGAAATTCTAGTGGATGAAATTGAACAGCAATATCAGACAAAAAAATGGGGTAAACCTGCCAAATTACTTGTCGAACAGATTGCTGCGGAAGGCGAAGTAATCACTGTGCAAGCCCAAATTGTGGACGATACCAATACCCCCTGTCTCGATGCAAAGGACTGGATCTATTTTGGTTCAACCGGCGATGGTCAGTTGATCGTTGATCAAGGCACTTCTACGGGGTCGAAAAAAGTACAGGCCTACAATGGTCGTGCATTGATTAAACTTCGACTGCCTTCGGGAACAGCCGTGGTATCAGGCAGGATGGAAGGATCAAAGAGTACCTTGTTAACAATAGAAAAATAGTACAAGATGTTAAAAGCAACGAATCATTTGAACTTCTTTTTACTGCTTGGCCTCCTGGGGACGATTGCTCCATGCCGTGCACAAAGCAATTCGCCGCAGCTGAAGCTTTGGTATAATCAGCCGGCCTCACTGTGGGAAGAAGCACTGCCACTTGGAAATGGCACAACAGGAGCGATGGTCTTTGGAGGGCTAAGTAAAGATCGGTTTCAAATTAACGATAATACGCTGTGGTCGGGTGAACCCGATGCGGGCAATAATCCAAACGGCCCGCAGGTTTTACCCCAGGTGCGACAAGCCATCTTTGCTGGAAAATATGAGGACGCAGCAGTTCTTTGGAAGAAAATGCAAGGACCTTATTCTGCTCGGTATCTACCTATGGGCGATTTATGGTTGGATTTTCATCAGGACGAAAAAAAGGTCAAAGATTATAAACGGGAGCTGGATCTTGAACGAGCGATCAATCAGGTGAGCTATTCGTATCAAGGTGTTCGATACCAAAGGGAAAGTTTTGTCAGCTTTCCGGATAAAGCATTGGTGGTTCGATTGAAAGCGGACAAGAAAAAATCAATTACCTTGGATCTTTCTTTGACCAGTAAGCTCCGATATAGCGTTTCGACCCAAGGGGATAATCAACTGACCCTTCAGGGTAAGGCGCCGAGTTTTGTCGCCAATAGGGATTATGAACCCCAACAGGTGCTGTACGATAGTGTTGGCGGAAAAGGGATGACCTTTGCGATGCAGGTCAGTGTAAAAACTACCGGTGGTGTGGTGAAAAAAGAGCAGGATAAACTTAAAATTATAGGCGCTGATGAGGTGATTTTATTTTTGACAGAAGCGACAAGTTTTAACGGTTTTGATAAGTCTCCGAGTCAGGAAGGTAAAGATGCCACACTGCTCGCAAAAAACCGCATGAATACGGTCTCCAAAAAGAATTTTCATACCTTACTTGCAAACCATCAAAGGGATTATCAAACGCTCTTCAATCGTGTAGCCTTTAAGCTGACCGGTACCTCTGCACATGATAAATTACCTACAGACCAGCGTGTCATGCAGTTTTCCAAAGGACCGGCCGATTTGGGACTTCTGACGCTGTATTATCATTTTGGACGCTACTTGTTGATTGCCAGTTCCAGACAAGGAGGAAGGCCTGCAAATTTACAGGGGATCTGGAATGATCATGTGCAGCCACCGTGGGGAAGTAATTATACGACCAATATCAATACAGAAATGAATTATTGGCTTGCGGAAAATACCAATCTTGCAGAATGTCATCAGCCTTTGTTTGATTTTATGGATGAGCTGGCGATCAACGGGGCTAAAACAGCATCGGTAAATTATCATATCGATAAGGGCTGGGTTGTGCATCATAATTCCGATCTATGGGCTAAAACCTCCCCTCCGGGCGGATATGATTGGGATCCCAAAGGAATGCCACGCTGGTCGGCATGGCCTATGGCAGGTGCCTGGTTGAGCACACATCTATGGGAACACTATCGTTTTACGGGTGACAAAACTTTCTTGAAGGAGAAGGCCTACCCATTGATGAAAGGGGCGGCCCAATTTATGCTGCAATGGCTGATTGCTGATCCTGGAAATAAATATCTCGTGACCAATCCTTCCACTTCACCCGAAAATACAATTAAAATAGCAGGTAAAGAATATCAATTGACTATGGCCTCTACCATGGATATGGCGATCATTCGTGAGCTTTTTACAGCTGTTATTCGTTCATGTACGATATTGAGTATTGATCCTGAATTTAAATCGGCTCTAGAAGAAGCGAAGGAAAAGCTTTATCCCTATCAGGTGGGCCAATACGGACAATTACAAGAGTGGTTTAAAGATTGGGATGATCCAAAAGATCAGCATCGGCATATTTCCCACTTATTTGGTTTATACCCGGGCAATCAGATCAGCCTTGCGGAAAACAAGGCTTTGGCTGCGGCCGCCAAGCGTTCATTGCTTTTAAGGGGCGATGTCAGTACCGGCTGGTCGATGGCTTGGAAGACAAATTGGTGGGCGAGGCTTCAGGATGGAAATCATGCCTATAAAATCCTCAAGGATGCCTTAAATTTTATCGATCCTAAATTGGATCGTGCTCAGATGAGCGGTGGTGGAGCCTATCCGAATTTATTTGATGCACACCCACCTTTTCAAATTGACGGTAATTTTGGAGCCACGGCCGGAATGACTGAAATGTTGCTGCAGAGTCACGATGGTGCTGTTCATTTATTGCCGGCTCTGCCTGATGAATGGTCTGCTGGGACGATTAAAGGGATTAAGGCCAGGGGGAACTTTACCGTAGACATTGCCTGGAAAAATAACGTATTGACCGAAGCAATGATCGTATCCAATATTGGAGGTGTTTGTCGTTTGCGTACACCTTTACCCGTTAAAGTTGTCGGCATCGAATCAGATCAGGCAGTTGTCACAGACAATACGCTATTATATAAACCGGAACAACTATCCTATACGATTGCTGATCCGTCCAAATTGCCGTCGTTAGCAGCTACGAAAACGTTCGAAGTTCAATTTGAGACCATAAAAGGTAAACGGTATCGTATTGTTCCGCTATAGATCAAAATACAGGAAAAATGAAATCTAAATCAATTGTTCGCATTATGGGCTGTCTTCTCGGGATCGCAATTTCCCCCTTATTTTTGAAGGCAAAAATTAAGGAAGGTGTTTTTGAGCAGGAGATCATCCAGACGCTGCGTCCTGTTATCCTAAAGCAGTCCAAATGGGCGATGAAGCAGAAACCATTGACGGTGACAGCATATAGCGCGGTCCGGAGTGCCGGGGGTATTCATGATTTTTATTCTGAAGGCGATTATTGGTGGCCCGATCCCAAAGATCCAGCTGCGCCCTATATCCAACGGGATGGGATGACTAATCCGGCCAATTTCGTTGAACATCGTAAAGCAATGATCCGCTTCAGCCGAATCGTGGGTGCACTGGCCTCAGCCTATCGTTTGAATCCGGATAAAAAATATGTACAGCAGGCACTTCGTCATTTAAAGGCTTGGTTCGTTGATGCAGAAACGATGATGAATCCGAATCTTCTTTATGCACAGGCTATACAAGGGCGTTTTACAGGGCGCGGAATAGGCATTATTGATACCATTCATCTGATGGAAGTTGCACAGGGCGTAAAGATATTTGAAAACGACCCCAATTTTCCACAGGCAGCCAAGGATGCCATACATCGCTGGTTTGCGGCCTATTTACGCTGGCTTACAACGCATCAATATGGTATTGATGAAATGAATGCCGCCAACAACCATGGTACATGTTGGGTGATGCAGGTAGCCGCATTTTCGAGTTTAGTGCAAGACACTGTATTACTCAATACATGTGCAGATCGTTATGCGCATGTGCTGCTGCCGAATCAAATGGAAGCTAATGGAAGCTTCCCGAGAGAATTGCAGCGGACAAAACCTTATGGATACGCGTTGTTTAATCTGGATGCGATGACCATGATCTGCCAGATTTTGTCCAAGACCAATACCTCCCTTTGGCAGTATACATTGTCTGATGGGCGGACCATAAAAACGGGGATTGATTTTATGGTCCCCTATATTGCCGCTAAAGAAAAATGGCCTTATCAGCAAGATGTCATGTATTGGGATCAATGGCCAATTGCACATCCGGCACTTGTCTTTTCGGCAGTGGCTTTTCAGAATAAAGACTATCTGCAGCTTTGGGAAAAGCTTGATCATGCACCCGAACAAGAAGAGGTTATTCGAAATTTACCGATTCGCAACCCAATGATATGGCTTTGATTTTCCTAGCCCCCTTATAAAATAACTTAACCGTTTCACCTTAAAAACCTACAGATAACATGAATGTTAATGCTACGTCTTTGCGAAGATATACCCTCTTTTTGCGCTTTCGAAATTTAAAAAGGTCATCTATTGCCAAAGCACTCTTTTTGACTGGAATTTTGTGTGCTTTTCAACATGTTGAGGCACAGAGTACAAAGCAGCTGCAAAAAGCTTGGGGGCTTGCAGATCAACAAGCTCAGCTACTTTATAAAGAATTGCAGCTCTTGAAAAAAAGTGATTCATCCTTGGTATCGCCACGTACGCTTTCCTCAGATAACGAACTTGTTGCCGTGAAAAGGGGGGACTGGACCAGTGGTTTTTTTCCTGGCGTCCTGTGGTATCTCTACGAAAAATCGGGAAAACAAAAATGGAAGGACCTTGCTTCAGAAACGACAAGGTCGATCGAAGCGGAGCAATTTAATGGAAAGACCCATGATATGGGCTTTAAGATCTACTGTAGTGTAGGAAACGGTTATCGGTTAACCGCAAATCCACAGTATCGGGAGGTGCTTGTTCAGGCAGCCAAAACGCTGGCAACCCGCTTCAATCCGACAGTCGGCTGTATACGTTCGTGGGATCACAATAGCCACCGCTGGGATTTTCCGGTCATCATCGATAATATGCTCAATCTAGAATTGCTGTTTGAAGCAGCCAAACTTACGGGAGATTCTACTTATTATCATATTGCGGTGAGCCACGCCAATACAACGCTAAAAAATCATTTTAGGCCAGATTACAGCACCTACCATGTAATAGACTACAATCCGAAAACAGGAGCTGTGCAGCATAAAAACACCCATCAGGGCTTAAGTGATGAATCGACATGGTCGCGGGGAGAGGCCTGGGCACTGTATGGCTATACGATGTGTTACAGAGAAACAGGAGATCCGAAATATCTGCAGCAAGCCGAAAAAGTTGCGCATTGGCTGTTTGCACATCCCAATATGCCGAAAGACCTGATCCCTTATTGGGATTTCGATGCGCCTCATATTCCAAATGAACCAAGGGATGTGTCGGCAGCGACAGTCATAGCGTCGGGGCTGTTGGAATTAAGCACGTATAGCAACCAAGGGAAAGATTATCGTGCAAAAGCGCAGACCATATTGGCGAACCTGATAGACAATTACATGTCGCCGCCAAATAAAAGTAAAGGTTTTATATTATTACACAGTACAGGATCGAAACCTTCCAATACTGAAGTGGATAAACCCTTGAGTTATGCCGATTATTATTTTTTGGAAGCACTGCATCGGCAAGAAGATCTACAGTCCGGAAAAGTTCAATCGGATCTGGTCCGGAAAAATCCAGCGGGACAACTGATCTATTTTCCAGATGCACAGGGAAACGTAATCCCCGACTTTAGCCATGTGGGCTATCATCAAGGTGATCAAAAGCTGCCCAATGTTCCTGTTGTGATTACTGTAAAACCCAGCGTAAATGGCGATGATCAACAAATTATACAACAAGCCATCGATGCTGTATCTGCAAAACCACTTGATAAAAATGGTTTTAGAGGTGCTATTTTGTTAAAAAAAAGGCCTGTACAATATACCTGGAAGCCTGGAAATTCATGCCAGCGGTGTCGTGTTGAGAGGGGAGGGTGATGCAATAGGGCAAACCCTGCTTAAAGCCACAGGCCAGCACCAACGCAGCTTATTGAAGATTTCGGGTACGGGCAGCTATTCAGTGGACCAAGCTAGAAAACAGTTTGTTAAGAATGGGTATGGACCTGTAGGGGCTAAATATGTCCTAATCGATCATGCGAAGGAAAGGAAAGTGGGCGAGCACGTACTGCTCTCGTATGAGATGAACGACGCCTGGATCGAAGCGCTTCGAATGAACCAAATTGAAAAAAGAGAAGGGACGAAACAATGGACAGCGCAGGAATATAAGCTAAATTTTGAACGTACTATTTTGGCCATTAAAGGTGACTCCGTATTTTTTGATAATCCATTGGTGATGGCGATTGATCCGAGGTATGGAAAAGTGGCTGTCATTCCTTACACCTTTGACGGACGTATAAGTGAAGTTGGAATCGAAAATATACGTTTCGAATCCGATTTTGTAAGTGATGAGGACGAACATCACGGTTGGATTGCAATTGATATGGATAAAATAGCGAACGGTTGGGTGCGCAATATCACCGCGCGTTATTTTGGCTATGCTGCGGTTAGTCTTGGTGCTTTTGCCAAACAGATTACAGTAATGAAGTCGCGGTGTCTGGATGGAAAATCTCAAATTACAGGTGGCCGAAGGTATTCATTCAATAATGACGGTCAGCTTAATTTATTTAAAGAACTTTATACCACGGAAGGACGCCATGATTACGTAACAGGGGCTAGGACCCTCGGTCCAAACGTTTTTAGCCTTTCTAGCGCGGAGCGAACACATGCGGATATCGGTCCACATCATCGATGGGCTGTTGGCACCTTATACGATCAAATCGTAACGGATGGTGAAATTAATGTTCAAGACCGGGGTAACTGGGGAAGTGGACATGGCTGGGCCGGGGTGACACAAGTCTTATGGAATTGTACGGTCAAAAGTGCTGCAGTACAACAGCCCTGGGCTTCCGGACAAAATTTTGCCATAGGAGTAAAGGGAGAAAAAGTTGCTGGAAGATTGAAAAATAGAAATGCTGGTTACTGGGAAAATCAAAACAGCATAATGTCGATCAGCTCACTTTATGAGCAACAATTAAAAGATCGATTAAAGTGATTCTTGTTCGTGTTTATTCAATGGAATGATTATTTTTATCATCCATTTCAATTATATACCCTATGATGCCATTACGTGTTTTTATGCGCTGTTTTTGCTGTGCGTTAGCTTTAATTTCTGTTTTGCATGCGCAGGAAAAAAACTATCGTTTTTTACACTTGGATGTCAACGAAGGTTTGTCTCAAGGCAGCGTTTTCGCTATAGCCCAAGATCATTTGGGTTTTATGTGGATCGGTACCCGTGATGGCTTAAATAAATACGACGCCCGAAAGTTTACGATTTATCGCAGTAATCCGCAAGATAGCCTTTCCTTAGAGCACAACTTTATTCAAGCAATTACGGAAGATAACAAAAGGCGGCTTTGGATAGGGACAATGACAGGTCTGAATTTATACAATCGAGAATCAGACAATTTTATCCGTATACCATTACCTACGGTAGAGAGTAGCAGTGGGAAAATGGATGTCAACGTTCACCAGATTTTTCAGGATTCCAATGGAAAGATTTGGATTGCGACAAATATAGGCTTGTATAAGATTAAAGAGGGCCGGCATCCTGAAGCGGAATTGGTCTTCAATGAGATTACCGTTGAAAGAAGCCAGGGAAAAGAATACTATCGTAATTTTCGAACCATGTATGAGGATCGCCGCAAGCGATTATGGTTTTGTACTGATGATGCCATTGTACTCATGCAAGCCGCATCGAAAGATGGAAATAGCTTAAAGGTGCTAAGGACTTACTTCAAAGAGAAATCGGTAGATAATAAGATTAATCAACGGTTTCAGGCGGTTTTGGAGGTTAGTCCAGGTATATTTTGGGTAGGTACAAAATATAATGGTATTCGGATTATCAATGAGAATACAGACCAAATATCCTCGTTAACCGAAGAGGGAAATCATACAGGTTTGGCCAATCAAGATGTGCGGTCCTTAAAAAAAACAGATGATGGAAAGATTTGGATTGGAACATTCAATGGCCTATATGTTTATCAAAACGGAAAATTGCTTTTTATCCAGGCAGACGATGGAAATCCCAATAGCTTAAGCAATAATTCCATTCGCCCTATATTTCAAGATAAGCGGGGGTCTATTTGGATTGGAACCTATTTTGGAGGGGTTAATATTTATGACAAGGATATTCCTAATTTTCAGAATTTTACCCATCAATCTAAGCGCAATAGCCTAAGTTACAATGTGGTGAGTGCATTTGTTGAAAATGCTATGGGAGAACTTATGATTGGAACTGAGGGGGGCGGACTGAATTATTTTAATCGGCATACGAATTCGTTTTATAGTGAACGTCACGATAAAAATAACCTGAATGGATTAAGTCATAATAATGTGAAGTCTATCTGTTTGGATAGGGAAGGGAATTTATGGGTGGGTACTTATGATGGTGGGTTGAATTTAAGGCGAAAGGGGCAGCAAGGCTATGAACATTTTCGTTTCGATCCCAATGTAAGTAATGGCCTGGCAAATAATAATGTGTATGCGATCTTAGAGGATCGTAATGGCGATATTTGGATTGGTACTTTCGGCGGAGGACTACAGGTACTTCGTAAAAACCAGAAAGCAGGAACTTTCCAGACATTTGATGTTGCCAGAAAGCAGTTGAGTTCCAATATGGTGCGCACTTTACTAGAGGATTCAAAAGGTAATCTTTGGATTGGTACTTCAAATGGTTTAAATCTAAAATTAGCGGGGACCAATAAATTTGTTTCCTTTCTAAATGACAAGAAAGATTCCCTTTCAATTAGCGGAAATGATATTGTGAGTATCCATGAAGATCGGAAAGGACATATTTGGATCGGTACGTATATGGGCGGGCTGAATCTTTATCTTCCAGAGAAGAAAGCGTTCAAAAGGTTTAATGAGCGAAACGGATTACCGATCAACAATGTTTTTGCTATTCTAAGTGATCTGAAAAACAAATTGTGGTTGAGCACAAATACGGGGATTTCTTGTTTCGATCCCCTATCTGGTCATGTGCGAACCTATACGAAGATCGATGGTCTTCCTGGTAACGAATATATTCAAAATGCAGCAGCAATGTTGCGGGATGGAAAACTTGCCTTTGGAAGCTTCTCGGGCTTCACCCTATTTAATCCGGATAGTTTAAGTGTCAATAATTATATTCCCCCCATTCAGTTTACGGAGTTGAAATTATTCAATAAAACAGTTCTTCCGGGCCTCGATGGTGTTATCCCTAAAGATATATCCATGATGGATGAATTAACTCTTGATCACAATCAAAATGTTTTTAGTTTGGAATTCAGTGTATTGAATTATGTTCATCCGGAGAAAAATCAATATGCTTATTATCTAAAAGGCTTTGACCAAGACTGGAATTATGTGAGCAATCCCGTGGCTACTTATACCAATTTAGACCCCGGTACTTACGAGCTTTGGGTAAAAGGGGCCAACAACGACGGGGTATGGAACGAAAAGGCAACGGTTTTGAAGATTAAAGTGCTGCCAGCGCCATGGAGGACATGGTGGGCTTATAGCGGCTATTTTCTTCTTTTTGCTGCGGCCAGTTTTTTGGTTATCCGATTTTTCCACGGTAGAAACAAATTGAAACAAGACCTTTTGATTCGGAAAATAGATTCGGAAAAACAGGAGGAGCTTCATGAAGCAAAACTGAATTTCTTTACCAATATCTCCCATGAATTCCGTACGCCATTGTCATTAATTATTGGACCGTTAAATCAATTAAAAGACGATCGCTCGCTTTCAGCATATGCACAGGAGCACCTCGGTTATGCAACAAGAAATGCGGATCGCTTGATGAATCTGGTTAATCAGCTGCTTGATTTCAGAAAACATGAAGGCGGAAAGATGAAATTGTTTTGCCAAAAGGTTCATGTTGCTACGTATTTGGAAAACATTCGCCAGAATTTTTACTTTATTGCCGAGAAAAATAATATTCAGTTTTTCCTGGATAATAAGGTAAGCCCTGATTATGTTGGAGGTTTTGATCCGGAGCAATTTGAAAAAGTCCTTGTCAATTTGATTTATAATGCGTTTAAATTTACGGACAAGGGGGGTAAAATAAAGATACAGGTTGAGCTAGAAGGAGAAGGCGAGTTGGAGAAACTGCTTGTTTCCGTTTGGGATTCTGGGCGTGGAATCCCAGCCAAAGATATACCATTTGTATTTGAACAATTTTATCAGGCCAATGCAAAAGGCCTATCGGCTACAAATGGCGGAATAGGTTTGGCACTCTGTCGTTCGATCATACATTTGCACGGCGGAAACCTCACTGTTGAAAGTAATATGGCACAGGAGCCTGCAGAATTCAATACGGTATTTCGGATCAGCCTGCCACAGGAGAATGTCCGCATCGAAGAGCTCATGGTTTTGGACGGTACTGCAGCCACAGTATGCTCAGACTCTTTAGATGCCGATATGCCACATGTGGGTGCTACAAAAACAGAAATAGAGCCTTCTGTATCGGATGAAGATAAGCCAATCATACTTGTTGCCGAGGACAATGTGGAGCTTCGTTGTTTTCTATGTGAAAACTTACGAAAAAAATATATTGTTTTAGAAGCTAATGATGGTATTGAGGCGCTGGAATTGGTACAAGCAAGACAGCCCGATATTATCATTTCAGATGTAACGATGCCCAACTGTGATGGAATCACACTTTTGCAGCAGATTAAAAACGATAGTAGTTCAAATCATATTCCTGTGATTCTTTTGACAGCCCGTACAGCTGATCCTTATATCACAGAGGCGTTTGAAATCGGTACAGATGATTACATTACCAAGCCCTTCAGTATGCCACATCTCATTCAGAAAATTTCAAATATCATACAGACGCGGAAACGATTGGAGGAAAAATTTGTACAGAATTATCTTCTTGGAGCACAGGGAACAGATCTGCCCGAAAGAACTCGTTTCTTGGATCAGGTATTGAAGGTTGTCGAAGAAAATCTGGGCTGTGAAGATTTTGGAGTGCAGGATCTTACAAAAGCCATCGGCGTGAGCCGCTCTGTTTTGTACCGCAAGATTAAGCAGCAAACAGGACTGAATTTGGTTGAATTTATTAATATGGTACGTCTTAAGAAAGCAGCCTATATTTTAGTGAACGATACTGGTTTGAGTATCAGTGAAGTGGCTTATCAGGTCGGGTTCAATGATCCAAAGTATTTTAGCAAAACATTTAAGAAATTCTATAAGGAGAGTCCACGTACCTATGTTGAAAAATTCGGTATCAAGGAAAGCAGCAATTAAAAAATAAGCAAAGGTCTTCCTAATTTGGTAAGCATAAGCAGCCCTAAAAGCAGACCGAAGTTTTTTTTGCAGGCAAAAAAAAGGTTTTCAAACGGGGAGAATGAAAACCTTCAATAACCAATTATAAACCTAAATTATGATGCTACAAATATAGTTGTTTTTAATACTATTTTAAAAATAATTCACCTTTTAAAAACTGTTTTGTAGCTGGTCAGCTACAGGCTGTTGTTGCGCTGTCGCTGGAAGAACCAGCGCATAGCTTATACGCTTTTGACCAGCTTATGAATAACGTATAAAATGGTCAATCCCAACAGCGCAAATATGCCATAACCTAATCCAATTTGAAACTGCGAAGAAGGGTTTACCAAGCTTACGGTGATGTAACTGAGTGAAGAAGTAAGGAGGTAGGTAATTCCGCCAACCAATCCACCGGCAATACCTGCCGACAATGGAAACCTACCTAAACAGTAGCTGAAATAATTGTTAAAGATAAATCCTGCAGTGCAATGTACAGCAAATGCGAAAAATGTTAATGTATATAGGTTTGACAGGTAAGGTGAAACGATCAGCATACAGACAATCAGACTGATCTGAATAAAATTGGCGATTCTCAACTTTGGAACCAAGGCTCTTTTAATAAGGGCTTTACCAATAAAACCACCACACATCCAAGCTAAGCCCATAATAAGTGAGGTATAGCCGGTTGTAATCGCACTATATCCCAGTTGATGTTCAATAAAAAAAGGACCACTGAGATTGTAGAACATGACGAGACCGTAGGATATGCCGCACATGAGTATACCGAACGTAAAATCGTTGCTTTTAAGCATCATTTTAAATTCGCCGATCAGGTAGTTGATATGGAGTGGTTTTTTCTGTTTGATTGTTTCGCCGGAAAAGATCAGTTCAAGGATGAAAAGTACGGCACTGTAAACGGCCAGAACCATAAAGTTAGAACGCCAACCAAATTGTGTTTGGAGGTAGCCGCCAATAAAAGGAGCGACAATCGGCCCGATCGACCAGACGATGGTCATAATGCTGAGGTAGTGTTTGCGCTGCTCGCCTTCATAGACATCCACAAAATAGGCTCGTTTTGATATGACCACAAATGCCGATAAGATTCCCTGAAGGATGCGCATCAGGTAAATAACCCAAATATCTTGCGTGCTTGCTGTGATCCAGAAACTGACAATGAAAAGGAAAAGAGATATCAGGTTGATGCGATATCTTCCCCAAGCGTCAACTAATGCTCCTGTAAAGAACTGAGCAACACCATAGCTGATTAGAAAAAGCGAAAGTGTTAACTGGATTTTGCTTTCGTTCAAGCCAAGCTCCTGGGCCATTTGTGGCATTGACGGAAGATAAATGTCGGTGGCAAGTCCCGTAATCGGAACAAGTGCAAATGCTAGTATCGTCGGGATAAAAGATTGCTGTGGTTTAGTGTTTTTTTCCATCCTTTAATTTTTTAAATTACCCGTCTCTATGGACGTTTACGTTGCCAGCCACTTTTTCTCTTTGGCCCTGTAAATATGATGTCGACAAAAGTAGCTTCATTGCCTGTTTCGAAAGATATAGAATTCAAACAAATTATTGTGAAAATCAAACAGACTTATTGCGGAAGGCTAAAGGTGGTACACCAGCATGTTTTTTGAAATAATTACTGAAGTTCGCCGGTTCTTCAAAACCTAAGGCATAAGCGATTTCATTGATGTTCCAGCTGCTATGTTGAAGGAGTGCCTTTGCTTCCTGTGTGATGCGCAGTGCGATGAGTTCTTGCGTAGTTTTTCCTGTATTTTGTTTCAAAGCCCTGTTTAGCGAATTGACATGGATGTTGAGCTGTTGCGCGTAATCCGTTGCATTTTTAAAACGAAGTAAATTTTCGGTGTCAATCGGAAATTGGCGTTCCAAGAGTTCTAGGAAAAGATGGGAAATACGCTGATTTGCGTTTTGGTAAGGTGATATGCCCTCATTTGGCGCTAGTTTTAACGTTTCTAAAACGAGTAATTGTAACTGATTACGGATAATTTCATATTTAAACGAAAAATCAGATCGTAGTTCCGTATTCATACGCTGAAAAATGTGATCGAAAAGATCGACCTGCTCTTCCGTTAAGAAATAGACGGGACTACCACTCGGGTTGAAAAAATGACTTTCGAGAATGTTATGGTTATAATGTTTGTCTTCCTGAATGAACTTTTGTGTAAAAAGACAGAACCATCCCTTTTGATCAGGATTGTCTGTTTCCCAAGAGTAGGGAACGAGTGGACTTGAAAATACAAGTGCGGGACGGTCAATAGGGATCCACTGATCACCATAGTGCAATTGCCCCTGGCCGATCATGAGGGATATTTTGAAGTAATCTTTTCTATTGTAAGGTGATTTTAAGGGACAATGCTCACGTGAAAATACGTTAAAATGAGAAATTTGTTCGGGCGAGGAGCCAATTGGGTAATTGGATTCTCGAAATACCCGTTGATAGAAATCAATAATATTTTCGGAAGTTGTCATGATGCAAAGTTATAAAAATCAAACATTTCATGTTGGATACTGTTTCTCTTAGTCGGTCATTGATTCGTAAAATATGAATTGGAACAAAAAGAAAGGTCCCATCACGTCGTCAGCCATGACTAGCCCGAGTGATGAGACCTTATAAAAGGAAGCGATTATTAGGATCTCGATTTTAAAAATTCCTTGACAAATTCATCGTCGTTTAAGTCTGGGTAGTCTTTATATACACGATCAATTTCTTCTTGCTGTCCGATGGATAGATTTTCGTCGGGGTTTAGACACCAGATACCCTTCATCAGACCTTGTCTGCGGAGCACCTCATGTAAGCCTGGTATACAGCCATGGAATGCATTTGCTGGGTCAAAAAAAGCTGCATTACTGTCTGTTACAGCAATCGCTTTGCTTAGGAGGTGACTCGCATGGAGGTTATTGGGGTCCTGTTTGTATGTTTTTATTTCCTGAAGGAGTTCAACAGCTTTTGCCGTCCAAACAGCCCAGTGGCCTAATAGTCCGCCTTTAAATTCTATGGCGACGTTTTCCCCAGCTACGGGGAAATTATACACGCTCATCAGATCGTTGACAATATTGTCATCATTGCCCGTGTACATGGCAATTTGATCTCGCCGGCTGGAGTTGGCTATAGCACGCATAACGTCTAATGTCTGGTAGCGGTTGAACGACGCACATTTGATAGCGACGACGTTGTCGATTTCGGCAAACTGCTGCCAAAAGGAATAGGAGAAAATACGGCCACCAACGGCGGGTTGAAGATAGAATCCAAAGACAGGAATAATGGCTGCTATTGCTCTGACTCGATCTAATATCGCATTTTCAGTCCAGCTCTGCAGGCCGCCCATACTCAAAAGTCCGATATCATAACCGTATTTAAGTGCAGTTGTTGCCTCCTGTGCCGCTTGTTCTGTGGCACCGCAGATGCCTGCAATTTTGATAAATGGTCGTTGGAGCTCTGCTTTCTCGACTTCTTCGCTAGCCCATCTCAATACAGTTTCAAAAAGGTTGATCTCGGGGTCACGGATTTCGAATTGGGTGGAATGTACAGCTACGGCTATTCCACCGGCTCCACTGGCTATGTAATATTGAGTCAGGAGCCGTTGATGCGTCTCGTCAATGCTGCGGTCCTCATTTAAGGCAAGGGGGTGTGCCGGAATTACCGTCCCTTCCCAAAGCAACTGTTGTAATTTGTTGTCTAAAGTTTTCATTAGAATTTTCCTTTTCGTTCTTGAAAATGCGTGTCCTTATTCCATAGTTCGCCGCCTTGGGTCAACCATTTGGCTGTAATGTCTATCGCTTCGCGTATGGTTGTTTTCGGATAGCCAAACAAACGATGGCATTCGGACGCATTGTTGAGTAAAGCGGTTCCGGCGGGTTCATTTACAAATATTGGCCTTGTGTTGAAATGCTCGGCAAACCGCTCTGCGATCCATCGTGTAGAAAGGATTTCAGGTCCCGTGACATTCAGTATTTTGGCTGGAGACTGACAGTGCAGTAATGATCTTAAGGCAATTTCGTTGGCATCTCCCTGCCAGATGACGTTGACGTTTTCGGTTGTCAAATCTATTGGGAGCTGCCCTTTGACCGATTTGGCAATTTCTACGAGCACACCGTAGCGAAAATCCACCGCATAATTCAATCGGTAGATCAGGGTAGGTGTACCGTTTTTCTTCGAAAAATACTCGAATATACGCTCTCTCCCCAAACAGGATTGCGCGTATTCGCCGACAGGCTCCGGAGTTCTTTCCTCAGAAACGCCGCCATTGCTTATCGGTACAAATGGAAGTACGTTACCCGAAGAAAAAGCAACAATGTTGGAATCTTGAAAATGAGAAGCCACCATTCCGGGAAGATAGGTATTCATCGCCCAGGTAAAATCTTCATTTCCCGTGGTGCCGAATTTATGTCCTGCGAGGTAAATGACATTCGGGACCTGCGGGATCTTTTTGAGTTCTTCCTCATTCAGTAGGTCGCAGGCGATTGTCTTTATGCCTAGATCCTCCAGTTCCTGCTGAAGTTCTTTGGTTGAAAAACGCGAAACACCAATGACCTTTTTGTCTATTCCTGCAGCTTGAATGGCCCGCATGGCTAGCTTTGCCATGCTTGGCCCCATTTTTCCGCCAATACCTAGGAAAAGGATATCACCTTGTATCTTTTTTATATCTTCAATTAGATCTAATGATGGTGCAAGCAGCTGCTGTTCCAATTCCGCTAAATTGTTATGGTCCATGTCTGAATTATTTGATTAAATTATAGAGATTACTAAATGCAAGAAAAACGAGTAATATGAGTCCGAGTATAGCCCATAATCGCGTTAAGGGGCTGTTTCTGAGCGCGCCCATAATTTCTTTGTCGTTTGCGATCAGAAAGAGGATAATACCAATAAAGGGGACTAAAAAAATGGTGATGCTTTGCGCAAAAACAATAAGCTCCAAGGGAAGATTTCCGAAGATAAGCGCGATGGCAGATCCAAAAATCATGACCAAAGAAATAAAGAGTTTCACTTTAGGGTGATTGAGATCGTTGCCGAAGCCAAAGGTGTCGCCCAGTAAGGATCCGCCTAATACGGCATTGCCGATCAAGGAGGAAAAGGAGGCACCGAAGAGGCCGATAAAAAAGAGGTGTGAAGCATAGGTTCCCAAAAGCGGTTCCAGTGCACGGCCCATCTCAGCGGCAGAATTTAACTTGATCCCTTGGGGATGAAGCGTATTTGCCGCACAGACCATGACGGCTGCACTCATGATGCCAAGAATAATAATACCTATTCGGCTACCGATTATCTGTCGTTCAGTACGCTGTTTGTTGGCCGATAATTTTCTTCTTGATTGAACAAGATAACTTTGATAAAATGCACCCACAATCGAAAAGCAAGAAGCCGTAAAAGCAATTATTAAGCCTACTGATGAAGGAGGGATGCTGGGAATAAAGCCTGAGAAAAAGTCCTGTGCGGGTGTCTTTATCATAATCGCGGTGGAAAGAAAGGCAAATAACATCAGGATGATAAGTCCAAGCATAAGCTTTTCCAATAGCGCGTAGAAAGACTTGAAGAACAACAGTAGGATACCGATTACATTAAAAACGATGATCCATATTTTGGGGTTTGTCCCCGTGGCTTCCGAAACGGAAATAGAGACACCTGTCGCATTCCCCGATTGAAAACAGGTTGCAACGAGGAAGATTCCGAGGCCAATGATGATGGACGTTGTTTTACCAAATTTCTGGCGAATTAAAACAAGTAAAGATTCGTCTCTCGCGATACCGATACGTGCCGCCATATTGGTGAAAACCATCATAAAAAAGATGGCGACGACGACAACCCATAATAGAGAGAAGCCATAGTCTGCACCCATTTTTGATGTGATGGTCATTTTGCTGGGCCCGAAAACCAGGGCGGCGGTAATGATGCCGGGACCCAAGATGGATAGCCAACTTTTCAATAAAGAGGGTTTTGGCTCGAGGTTATTTTCCATGAGATTTATCGTAATGAGGTTAAATGCTGTTGATTGATTTTAGGGGCAGAATTTCCAAAGTGTGTGCGGATATAATTGGTGATTTCAATGACCTCTTCATTTTTCAAGAATGAAAAAGATGGCATTGCACTTTCGTATTTGACGTTGTTTATTGTTTTGTATTTCAGTCCATGGAGGATAACCTGCAATAGCGGTGCTGGGTCGCCTTTGACAAGAGATGAATTGGCTAATGGAGGAAAGGTATTTGTAAGTCCTTTTCCATCTGCTTTATGGCAGGATGCGCAATAGGCTTCGTATAATGCCTGACCACTTTTGGCAGGGGAGTTGGCCGTGTTGGCTGCAAGGGGTTTAATCATTGGTGCAGAGGCTTTATCGGTAATACGGAGGCGGTAGATCACATCGTCATCAGGTTTTGGAAACCCCTTTTGCGGATTCCAGTCACGGTTGCTTGAACAGAAATAAATGTCTCCATTGGGTAAGGCCAATACGGACCTTAGCCGGCCAAGTTGATCTTTGAATAGGATCTTCTCATCGACGATCTGTTGACCATCGGCGGATAATTTTAGGATACGTAAAGACTGATTTTTTAAAGTCGCGAGCAATAGACTATGTTGCCATTCAGGGATAACATTAGAACCGTAATACGCCATTCCGGATGGTGCAACGACTGGGGTCCACGATTTAATGGGCTCCTGTCTTGGGGAGTTTTTGGCAATAGCTTTTTCCTTTTCCGTGTCAATCATTCCTTCAATCTGCGGCCAGCCATAATTTTTTAGCGGTTGGATCAGGTTGATTTCGTCCTCGATGGCATCGCCATGTTCGGAGGTGTAAATTAAGCCTTTTGGATCATGGGTAAGTCCCTGCATGTTCCGAAATCCCCATGCATAGACATAGCTATTTGCAATTGGATTGTCTTTTGGGATGCTCCCGTCGAGATTGAGGCGTAAGATTTTGCCATTTAATGAGGTGCTGTCTTGTGCAAAGGTATCACTTGCGGCATCTCCTGTAGCCCAATACACTTTTTTGTCTGTCGAAACAATAACCCTGGAACCGTTGTGTCCCGTGTTTCCAGGAATCTGTAAAAGCAATTTTGGGTTTGACAACGTGCCTGTCGTATTATAATCGTAACGATATAAATTAGAGAAAATGAGACTGTCCTTTTTGCTGGTGTAAGAAAGGTAAAGATAGGCCTGTTGCTGTTCGGGTTGATACAGCGCCATTCCCAATAGTCCCAACGTGCGCTGGTGGTAAACGTCGGTGAGGCTGTCCACCAAAGTAACAGCTTTTGTTTTTGTATCCAGTCTTCGTATACTTCCTCCGATTTCAGAAAACAGAATGGCATCGTTGATCCGGTCATATTGTAAATCCCATGGCACATGGAGTTTTGTAGCTTCTTTTGATAGCGATAGTATGCTGTGCTCCAGTTGGATGTTATTTATTGGCTTACTTTCTCTTTCCGTCTCGGAAGAACAGGAGGATAGTAGCGGGACCAGCGATACAAGCCAAATATAGGTTTGTTTTTTCATATAGGATCTACGGTTATTCCTTTGATTTATTTGGTTAGTCAAATGTAGTTGAATAAAAATAAATATACAAAAAATAAGTAAAATTGTATACAAAAATATTTTATCAGCCTAAAGTAAATACGATTTAGTTTATAATTACACAGCTAAAAGAGCGGTGTTTTGGAATTGTCACGAATGTGTTAGCCACCCTATTTTTGTAAAAAAGTAAAAAAAATATTGAATTGTATACAAAAAATATATATTATTGTATTCACTATGATAATTAAGGAAATGCAATTTAGACCATATTAGGGTCGAGTGTTATGTTTCCTGAAAAAATACCAATAAACTAAAGAGCTTATAAATCATTTATTTAACCACTTTAACCTGAGTATTCATGATACTAAAGCAGATTAAAATCCGGGATGTAATAAACAGGAGTTGCCTTTTGGTGGGGCTACCTTTTATTTCGATGGCTGCATTGGCAAATGTACCTTCTTCCCTTAACAATGGAAAGATTCCGATCTCGGATGTTTTAAACCCTTCGTCGGGTTTAGCTAAATTTCAGCAGCAGCTTGTCGGGCAGGTGCTGGACGCCAAAGGGCAGCCACTGTCCGGTGTGGAAGTGCGTAACCTTAAAAATGCAACTGTTACCGTTACGGATCAAGAAGGTCGTTTTAAATTAACGGGGTCCGTTTCAGATCAGATTCAATTTCGGTTAATCGGTTTTAATACAAAAGTGGTGTCGGGGAAAGATGTGCAGGCTTTGGTGCTTGATGCGAGCGAAAATGCACTGGATGAGGTTGTTGTGGTGGGGTATGGTAAGCAGAAAAAAGGCAACTTGACCGGTGCTGTGGCCAGTGTTAATTTTGATCAATCGACCTCGAGTCGGGGTCTTTCCAATGCCTCGCAGGCATTGCAAGGTGTTATTCCTGGTTTGGCCGTAAGTCAAAACTCCGGAATGGCCGGAAATAATGCAGCGGATCTTTTGATCCGGGGATTGGGGACGGTCAACAGTGCTGGACCGCTGATCGTGGTCGATGGAATGCCCGATGTCAATATGAACCGTGTAAATGTGAATGATATTGAAAGTGTGACCGTACTAAAAGATGCTTCTTCCGCTGCAGTATACGGTTCCAGAGCGGCCAATGGGGTTGTATTGATCACGACAAAGTCTGGTAAAAGAAACAGTAGGACGGCTATTTCCTTTAGTGCCAACAAATCGCTGGTGAAACCTACCCGCTCTTTTGATTTTGTCAATAATTATGCGAAAGCAATGACGGCTACTCAAAGGGCACAAGCCTATAATACGGCCGCATCTGCATTCAATTTTAAGAATGGAACCATCGACGAATGGTTGGCTTTAAGTATGATCGACCCAAGATTATATCCAAGTACCGATTGGTGGGATGTTATTCTCCGCAATGGTCAAAGTGGGAATTATAATGTTTCCATTAATGGAGGAACTGAAAATAATAATTACTATTTGTCTGTCGGTATGCTGGATGAGAAGGGGATACAGATCAATAATGATTTTAAACGTTATAACGCTGCATTTAACTTCGAAACAAAAGTAACCAATACCATCGGTGCTGGGGTGCGGTTCTCCGGAAACTGGTCCGATTACCGTTATAACTACGAAGACGGTATGACTGCCAACTCGACAAGTGGGATGGACCTGTTTACCTCACCAGCAGGTATATTGCCTTATGATCCTATTACCGGTTTTTATGGCGGTGCAATGTCTTACAATGAAAGTCCGCAGGCCAATAATATCTATGCCGATTACATGACGCGCAACCAAAACCACATGAATCAAAAGCAGGCTTTGGTGAATGGTTATTTAAACTGGAAGCCATTTAAAGGATTTGAGGCTAAAGTGGATTATGCCCTAAATTATGATACGCGTTTTCAATGGAAGGCAGATATGCCGACAAAATTATATAACATCCGGACGGGATTGTCTATCCGGGATCTTGTACCGACAAATGATGGGATATATAATACAGACCGGAACAATTACAAAACCCAGCTGAATTTCAAATTGAGTTACGATCATAAGTTTGGCGCTAACCATGATTTCTCTGCTTTGGCCGTGTATTCAGAAGAATATTGGAATAATCGTGTTTTAGCAGGTAGTCGCTTAGATCGTTTGCACCCTAGTCTACATGAAATTGATGGCGCTTCTGAAGACGTGCAAAATGTGTCGGGATCATCATCGGCAGAAGGTTTGCGTTCTTATATTGGACGATTAAATTATACGGCCTTCGGAAAGTATATGTTTGAAGGGAACTTCCGGGTAGATGGTTCTTCACGTTTCTTGCCGGGTGATCAATATGGTTTTTTCCCGTCTGCGGCAGTGGGCTGGCGGATCTCAGACGAGGTATTTATGTCGGCATTTAAGGAAAAGATCAGGATGAGTTCGGCCAAATTTAGAGCTTCTTATGGTTCTTTGGGAAATAATAGTGGTGTCGGATTGTATGAGCAGAAGCAATCTTTGGTCTCTAGTCCTTATTATTTGATTGACAATAGTACAGGGACAGGGTCTGTTGTCAAAGGGTTGATCAATAAGAAACTGATCAACTATGACCTTACTTGGGAAAAGACACGCGTGTTTAATTTGGGTTTGGATCTTGGATTCTTTAAAAATAAACTGACTGCGGAGCTGGATTATTACGAAAGAAAGACGATCGGTATGAACAGGCCTTCGGATGTATCTATGCATCTGACGGGTTTATTCACTGCCCCCCGACGTAATATTGGTGATATGATGAATAAAGGGCTGGAAGCAAATGTTACCTGGAATGACCGAAAGGGAGATGTGGGTTACATGTTGAACTTTAATGTTGGGTATAACAAGAACAAGCTGCTGTCCTGGAATGAGCAGTTGCAAAGAGGTTCGGTATTTATTAATATGCCTTATAATTTTATCTATGCTTTCGAATCGTTGGGCATTGCTCAGTCTTGGGAGGATGTCTATAATGCTGTTCCTCAGGGCGCTTCTCCGGGAGATATTTTGTTGAAAGATGTCAATGGTGATGGCAAATTGGATGCGAATGACCGTGTGGCATATCCAGCTTATCAACTGGGTAGACCAAAGGTGAATTACGGATTTAGAGGTTCGGTGGACTACAAAGGTTTTGATTTTTCTTTCCTGTTGCAGGCTGCCACAGGAAGAAAGGAATTTTGGATGAACAAAGCGAATTCAAACTTTTTAGGAACGGCAAATCAGGCTATAACTGAGGACCAGTGGAATAATATGTGGAGCCTGGACAATCGCGATGCTGATTATCCTAAGCTGCTTCCAAGTACATTAGGATCAACGAGTCCAAATGCGTATTTGAGCACATTTTGGCTGCAAAACATGTCTTATTTAAGGGTGAAAAATCTGCAGCTTGGCTATACTTTTAAGAAAGAATTACTGATGAAGCTGGGTATCCAGAAGTTACGTGTATTTGGTTCGGTCGATAATTTAGCGGTATTGACGAGCTTTAAAGGCTTAGATCCGGAGAAAAGTACCTATACCAATGATGCTTATCCGATGACGAAGAGTTTTGTGGTTGGACTGAATGTAGACTTATAATATTTGAACTTATGAAATCGATATATAACATATTGTTTATTTCTTCTTTGCTGCTTCTTGGTTTGTCCGCGTGCCGCAAAGATTTGTTGAATCAGAATCCAACAACAACGCCAAGCTCCGAAACGTTCTGGGTGGACGAAAATGACGCGCTTGCTGCGTTAATGGCGAACTATTCCATATTTAGGCCTTGTTTTGATCGCGACTATCATTTTGATGGACATGGAGATTTCCTTAAAATGTACAATACTGGTGCGGCGCCTATTTCATTAACGGTCAATAGTCCGATGAATTATGGCTCCGGTGCATCGGCAATGTATAGAGCATTGTATGGATCTATATTCAGTTCTAACTTTGTGATCGAAAATACCAATGCGCGTTTGTTGCCCGTAGCAAAAACTGATGCTGTAAAACAAACCCTGGAAACTATCGTGGCGGAGGCCAAGTTGTTGCGCGCCATTGCATACTTTAGATTGATTTCCCTATGGGGTGATGTGCCTTATTTTTATAAATCGGCGCCAGCTCCCATAGAGGCTGATACGGTGCGGAGAATGCCTATTGCACAGCTGAAGGATTCTATTATGGCTGATTTGAACTATGCGGTGGACAAATTGCCCAACAAGGGGTCTGCAATTGGTCGTGCCGGTAAGCCTGCTGCATTGGCCTTTCGTGGTAAGTTTCAACTGTATTGGGGTTCGTGGAAGAAAAATGGATGGCCTGAATTGGATGGATTTGTACAATCTGCTGCAGAGGCTAAAACGGCATATACTGCGGCCGCTGCGGATTTTAAACGTGTGATCAATGATTTTGGAATCAAAATGTTTAGAAATGGTGATCCGGGTCAATGGGGTGAATTGGGGAAGGCTGATGTGCTCCCAAATTATTACTACATGTTTATACCTTCTACGGGCAACTTGAGCCAAGATGAGGAAATGGTCATGGTACTGACGCATGGTGGTGTGGGAACAAAACAAAGTGAGGAATACCAGCGGGTATGGACGGGGCCATTGGTGTCTTTAGGACAGAATCAGGCGATTCCGCGCTATGAATTGGCCGACCGTTACCAATCTACCATTACGGGAGATTTCTTGCCAAAGATGGTTCAGCTAGATCCAGTGAAAAATCCTGCAGCACGTACTACGGCAAATTCAGCGGTGAACCCTGAATCGTACCGAAATCGCGATTATCGCATGAAAGCGACTTTGTTGTGGGATTACGAATTGATTATGAGTATGAGCCCTACGGAGACCACAGGTTATATTCCCTTTGTCTACAAAACTTGGGGAGCTGCGGTGACAGTTAACGGTGTCTCCTACAAAACTTCCTTTACCGATAATACCACAAATCTCTCGGGATTGCAATCGCGTAAATTTGTGCGCAATTATGGTGGTGTGGCGCGTAGTGATGGAAATTACAATTGGCCTTTGATGCGCATTGCTGACGTATACCTGATGTATGCTGAAGCAACCAATGAGATTGGTGGTCCACAGGCGGATGCAATTGATTTGGTTAATAAGGTTAGGCGTCGTGGTAACCTACCTGCACTTGCTGGAGCTAAAACCTCGTCTCGTGATGCATTTTTTGATGCCATCGAGCAGGAAAGAATTGTTGAGTTGTTTGGCGAAGGACAGCGCGCATTTGACTTGAGGAGATGGCGTAAACTGGAAACGGTGTTTGGCAAACCTTATGGTGATGGAAAATGGTTCCAGGATAGTTTTGGAAATAATTGGGAACGCTTTTTCTTCAATGAGTCTGAATTGACTTATCAAAAGTGTTATATCTATCAAATTCCGGAAACAGAACGTTCGCGGAATCCGAATTTAACACAAAATATACCTTGGAAATAATATGGTAACACTTGACTGTAATAAAATGAAATATACATTATTTTTAATCGGTATGCTGTTCGTTAGCTTGTCCGGTTGTAAGGATGATTATCCAATGGATGAGGATGGTTTGTTGATCACGACCAGGTCGGAATGTTATGTCAGTAGCTTTGAGCTGTTGGGCGCCGACTTTCAGACGGTGCGTACCAAAGCTGCGTTGGTAGATACCGTTGAACAAACCATAAAGGTGGAGGTGCTCTTTGGTACCGATTTGAAAAATCTATACCCACAGTTTTCTCTGGTCACCGATGCGGTTTTAGATCCCAAAATTTTAGGAAAAGAAGATTTTTCCAATTTGGATACGCCACGTGAATGGACTGTCGTGTCTGGAAATAGAAAGGTTCGTAAGACGTATAAAGTTTATTTGACAGTACAAAAATAAGTAAGCTGATGAAAACAAATTATTTAAAAATAGGGCTGTTGTCCATCGGATTTGGGCTCTTGTTGTTCGGTTCTTGTAAAGAAGAAGCTTATGAAATTCCAAAAGCAAAAGATGGTTTGCAAAACGATATTATTAAGCGCTCTTTAGGGCCAAATGTGGTTGGGGCTACCATAGACTTTGCATATGCTGCGGCGATTTTGCCAGATCAGGGGAAGCTTACATCCATTTCTGTAGAAGCCAGTATTGCCGGTGATGAAGGTACCATCCTTGAAAACAAGTCGTACTATACCAGTAGTACAGGGACAGATGTAGGTGTTGTCGTTGGTGATCCTGCGATTATAAATGGGAATAGTATGGAAGTGAAATTTACAAAAGATACCTCCGCTTCAACGCTGCGTTATAGCTACAAAATACCGGCAGTAGCAAAAGGTAAATCGGTCACTTTTACGTTCAGGGCGAGGTCCAGTAATGGACAGGAAATTGCCTTGAAGACCGAAGCTTATGCGGTTCGTAATATGGATATGGCCTTGGACCTGATCGGGAAAGACGGCGAGGCCTGCTTTTTTTCTGTGGCCGACTTAAAATGGTATACCGCTACCGAAGCGGCAGCAAACCCGGATAAGATTGATTTGGTCTATTTGTATCGGGCGTTGCCAACGGTGACTTACGCACATTCTTTGGTTGCTCCCACGACGGATGCCAGTTATTTGCCGAGCTTCACCTTACCTGCGGGACTGACAAATAAAACGAAGATCGTGAAGGCTTGGACGGTGCGCGATCAACAATTGGCGCGATTGCAATACAGTGTATTTGTGGACGATGTGGATTTGAAAGATAAATCGTTCGTAGATGCGCCAGATTTTGCGATTAATTTAAAAGCTGAATCGGGAATATGGCTGCAAACGGCTGATGGTAAATACAATGCTTATGTATTTGTCAATAGCGTAAATAATACGACAAAAGAAATGAAGATCAGTGTAAAAAGGCTGCAAGTAAAATAAAGATATGGGTGCAAGGATATGGCTAAAAGTTAAAGGTACTATGCTGGGGATCGCTTTTATGGCGATCCTTGGAACGTCCTATGGGCAGCAGGCAAAGGTTACTTCGATAAAAGGAAATGGACAGCGCCTGCAGGTGCAGGTGGATGTTCCGACGGCTGGTGTCTATACCTTGGTTTCTGAAGGTGAGGTTACCGATTTGGATAAAATTAAGGCGGCAGATAAAACAGGTATGATGACGCTGTATGCGATGATTGATGTTCGCGCTGCACGATCGACGAAACGGATCGTATTTGACAGCTTTAAAGGTGCGAAGCAAGATCTTGGTAAATTTTATTTTGAGAAAGGGAAGCAGACGGTCGGTATGCAATTGCCAGCTTATTTTAAGATTAAAGCTGTTTCGATCAATGCCTTTGTACCTCCGGTTGCGCCAGCTGCAGCAGAAAATTATAAACCAAAGATTGTTCCTCCTACAGGTCACCCGAGGCTATGGGTTAATAAAGAATCATTGCCGGTCGTTAAGGGGCGGTTGGAAGAAGCGGAGCATCTGGAAGCTTGGGGGAAAGTGAAAACACTTGCGCAACAACCTGTTCAATTTATTTTTGATCCGAATAAGGAAATGTTTTACGACGAAAAGCTCGAGCGTGCGATTGAATCAAAAGCGTTTTATTACCTCATGTCCGGTGACGAAAAAATAGGCAGGGAGGCAGTCAGGCTGGCCGATCAATACTTGACGATGTTGGAGTTCGGGAATGTTTCCTATGGTGATATTACACGCGAGTTGGGGCGTGCAATTTATACGGGTGCACTGGTGTATGACTGGTGTTATGCATTATTGGATGTGCACCTTAAGACCAGTCTGCATAAAAATATGATGCGTCTGGCGCAAGATATGGAAATTGGCTGGCCTCCCTTTTTTGGTATCGAAAGTATTATCAATGGGCATGGCAATGAGGCGCAGGTGTCGCGCGATCTGCTGGCAATGAGTATTGCTTTATATGACGAGGATCCGGTACCTTACAAGTATACTTCGTATTCTATTTTGGAAGAGTTGGTGCCCATGCGCAAGTTTGAGTATCAGTCTCCGCGCCATAATCAAGGTGTTGATTACGGTGGCTATCGCTTTGGGTGGGAAATGCATGGAGCCTGGTTGTATTATCGCATGCTCGGTTATCCGGTTTTTGACGATAATATCAAGAATATGCCCTATTATTGGCTGTATATGCGCACGCCTGACGGAAAAATGTTACGCGACGGCGATATGTTCAATGTAAAGTACAACAGTAGTGCTGATTTTTATTGGAAAAATCCACAGACCATGCTGCTTTGTTATGCCTATTCAGGCAATCCGGTAATTAAGGCTGAGTTTGTCAAGCAGGGCGGTTTGCCCGACAATCCAATCTTGTTTCTCCTCTTGGATGATCCAAAATTGAAGCCTGATTTTGACCGTGAGAAAATGCCGTTGACGAAAGATTTTGGACCTATTTTAGGGTCTATGGTTGCCCGGACAGGGTGGAGCGAAGAGAACGGAAGTTCCGATGTGGTTGCAGAAATTAAGGGGGGCGGTTATCATTTCGGCAATCATCAGCATGCCGATGCAGGTGCACTGCAGATTTATCATCATGGTATTCAGGTTGGTGATCTTGGGCTGTATCTTTCGTATGGTTCCCCTTATGATTTTAACTTTAATAAGCGGTCGGTTGCGCACAGTATGCTGTTGGTGCGTGATCCTGCGGAACCGCTTTTATTCAGGACCAAAACAAACGATGGTGGGACTCGGTTTAGCCAGCGTTTTCCGCGCACGGTTGACGAGGTGTTAAATGATTCCTGGTACCATACCGGAGGGATCAGGGCATCCGCATTTGGTAACGATCCCATTCAGCCGAGCTATAGCTATTTCAATATGGATCTAACGGCGGCATATACGGCTAAAGTAAAATCCTATGCAAAAAGTTTCCTGTTTTTGAATTTGAAAAGAAAGGATGTGCCTGCTGTCATTGTCTTATTGGATGAGCTTAAGACCAATGATAAGAAATTCGAACCCTATTGGCAGATCAATACGCTTGAAAAGCCTGTACGAAGTGGAACAGGTTTTGTGTTGAGCAGTAAATTTAAAAACGCAGCCGGTTCTACTTATGTTGATTTGCTGAAGCCACAGTTAAAAGAGTGTGCGGTGAAGTTGTATTCGGGTGATTCGACTGCTTTTGTTTTTGGTGAACTTTATCAGGTCAAGTCTCCATGGCCAGAAGCTAGGGGAACACGGATTATGGTTTCACCCAAGCAGGAAAGTGATCAGGCCAGTTACGCTTCGGTTTTTCAGATGACGGAGAGTGGCTCTTCAAAACTACCAGTGTATTCGGAGGAAAAAGCGAATTATTACCTCATAAGAGTAGCTGATCGTTTACTGGTGGTGGCCAAACCAAATCAATATCTTGATGAGCCCATTGAATTTGTGGTGCCGGGAGATCAACAGTATGAAGTTGTTGTGGTCGGTTTGAAAGATGGTTTCTGGAATATGAAAAGTTCATTAAAAAATAGTAGCTTTAATATAAATGTCCTGAAAGGAAATCATACCACCAGTTGGAAATCTAAAGCCGAAACTATTTATTTGTCGCCGGGAAGGCAGTATGAAGCCCAAGAGGGAAAGATTAATTAAAGAATACATTGTTTAAATTTTTTTTAATGATTTTGTATTCTTATTTTTGCATAAAATTGTATACAATATGAAAGAGGATTCGCTTGCCTATAAAGTTTATTTAGAAGTACGTAAGAAAATTTTGTCCAGTCAGCTGGCTGGCGGGGCAAGATTGGTGGAGAGTGCTTGGGCGGATAAGATGGCGGTGAGTAGAGTGGCTGTTCGTGAGGCTTTTATGCGTTTAGCAGGGGAGAGTCTGGTTGAGTTTGGTGAAAAAGGTGGCTGCTTTGTGAAGAAAATGACGGTCGAAGATGTGAAGGATATTCGTGAGCTGCGTGAGCTGTTGGAGATAGGCGCATTAAAGATTCTGTTTTCAAAGAAAAGTAAAGAGCTTATCGAAGATTTAGAACTGATCTGCAACGATTTTTCCGACATGGTCAGTAAAGGCTATTATGGTGGTGCTTGCGAGGCGGATGTTCGTTTTCATGAGCGTATTATTGAGGGAACTTGCAATTCAAGGTTGATTTCTATTTACAAGAATAGTAACATCCCCTTATTCCATATGAAGCTTGGGGCTATTATGGGGCAGATGGAAGATTACCTGGATACGGAGAAGGAGCATCGCGCTATTGTTGATGCGCTGAAAGCGGATGACTGGAATAAAGCTTATACCACCTTGGTTCATCATTTGGATCGGGGCGAGCAAGAAGCCTTGGAACTGGTTTAATGTTTTTTTGATTTTTATAAAGGGTCTATTGTTTACAATAGACCCTTTTTTGTGCTGTCCCACTGCAACAATTGCCCTTTTTCAGCTTCTGTAATCATAAGTCCCTGAATGCCTTTTGGGTCTAAAGCACAATTTGTTGGATTCTTCCCCGGCGTAGGTATTTTCTCGGTCGTCTTGTTTTTGGTATCAATGGATAGGATATGTTGCGATCCATAAATCGCTGCAAAAAGATAATTGTCGTTCGTGAGAGCTATGCCGTCCGGGCCGATACTACCGCCTGTTTCTATGAATTTTTCGATGTTTTCTACCTGTTGTGTCAAGCTGTTCCAGTGCATTTTCCAGATCCATTTTGTGCCTGTTTCAGCAACAAAAAGTGTGCAGTTGTCTGCTGCAAAGGCCAATCCGTTTGGGTAAAAAAGGCCTGTGTGGATCTTCGTAAGCGCACCATGTTTATGTAGACAGCAGATGTAGCCTGTGCCATCTTCCAGGTCACTTCCAGGGCAGGAAAATAGGAGGTTCCCTTCGGTATCAAAACATAAGTCGTTGGGCATTTTTAATGGCTTCCCTGCGATTTCCGTGACTATTGTCGTCGTGGTTTTGTTGAAGGGATCATAGCAACGGATGCTGTTTTGTTTTGAGTCGCAAAACCATATTATGCCGTTTTTGTCGATTGCAATTCCGTTGGGATGTCCATTCACAGCTATTCTGCTATACTGATTGTCTTTGTAATAGATCAAGTTTCCTGCTTCTTTCTCCACAAGCCATAGGCCACCCTCCCGGTCGAAAGCGGGGCCTTCTGGAAAAAGAAGTCCTTCAATGAGAATATTCATTTTTAAAAATTTTAAAATTTATTTTAAATGTATACAAAAATATTGTAATTTGGTATACATAAAATAAGGTGTATTAAAATACAAATTATTGATGACTGCGACATGTGTGGCGGTGATCGTCCAATTATAACAATAACAAATAGCAAAACTTTTAATAGGCATGCAAGAAAATGAAAAATCAGCCGCGATACTGCGGGAGAATGCAAGATGGATACCTGGTGGAGTGGTATCGTTAAATCGGAAGTCAGATCCGAATATCTGCTTCGTCAAAGGGAATGGTAGTTTGGTCGAAGATATTGACGGGAACAGCTACATCGATTATCAGGCTGGATTTGCAGCATCCTTTCTGGGGCATAATGATCCTGATGTGAACGCCGCAGTGTTACAGACATTGCAGGAGCAGCAGGTATTGATGGGGGCTGGGCCAACGTTACTGGAAGGTGAGTTTGCGGAGCTTTTTTGTCAGTCTGTTCCTTCGGTGGAGAGCGTTCAGATTACAACGACAGGGTCGGAAGCGACTTACCATGCGATCCGTATTGCCCGTGCGGTAACAGGGCGTGATCATGTGATTGTTATGCAGGGGGGCTACAATGGCTGGCATAACGATGTGGCCTGCAATGTGATCAGTCAGCGTGCAGATGTTGGCTCATATCAAAGCCCGGGGGAATATCCATTCGATTCATTAAGTGCTGGTGTTCCCAAAAATCACAGCGATTTAGTACACATTGTCAACTACAACGATTTGGAAAGTGTGCTGTATGTGGTTCAAAAATACGATGTTGCCTGTATTTTGTTGGAGCCTATTCTTCAGAATATCGGTATTGTAAAGCCAAAGGAAGGTTACCTGGAAGGCTTACGCAAGATGGCTGACGAGCATGGATTTCTGTTGATCTTTGATGAAGTGAAAACTGGATTTAGACATGCGCTGGGGGGCTATCAGTCGATCTGTGGTATTCAGCCGGATCTTTCAACTTTCGGAAAGGCGGTTGCAAACGGCTACCCATTGGGTGTTATTGCAGGCAAGAAAAAATACATGGATTACTTTGTGGATCCTGATAAGTCGAAGCGGGTGATGATTGCCGGTACTTTTAATGCCTTTCCATTAACGACGGCGGCGGCGATAGCAACATTGAAAAAATTAGGCAGCTCGGAGCATCGAGTTTATGAGCACGTAGAAGCACTTGGTGCGCGTTTGGAGCAGGGATATAACGAAATATTTCCTAAATTAGGCGTACCATTTTATGTCGCACGTCAAGGATCTGCCTTCTGTACATATTTTATGGACCATGCGCCAGTCAATTTTCATGATATTTTGGATAACCACAACTTTGAACTGGATACCCAATATCGTAAAAAGCTTATTAAAGAAGGGATTTTCAATTTCCCGGCACCAATTAAACAAGGAAGTATCTCCTTTGCGCATACGGAGGATGATATAGACAGAACGTTGGAGGCAACTGAACGCGTAATAAAAAGTTTGTAAACCCTAACTATGAAAATAACCGCTATTGAAACCTTTGTGTGCCATGCGCGCATGCGAAATTGGATTTTTGTCAAAATTATTACCGATCAGCCCGGACTTTGGGGCTGGGGCGAAGCCACCTTGGAATGGCATACGCAAAGTGTGGTCGGAGCAATCAAAGATATTTCTCAATTGTTGATCGGTGAAGATCCGCGTCGTATTGAATACCTGTGGCAGATGATGTATAGACAACACTTCTGGCATGGAAACGGGATCGTTCGTGGTACGGCCATCAGTGGTATTGACATCGCCTTATGGGATATTCTAGGTAAAATTCACAATGTCCCTTGTCACGAGTTATGGGGAGGCCGTGTGCGTGATTATATCCGTTTGTATTGTCATTTAGGTGGAGGTCGCATGGAAGATTTTTATGAGACTGCTCCGGATGATGCCAAACGATTTGGTGATCTTGCGCTGAAAGCTGTTGATGAGGGTTTTACCGCTTTTAAATCGATGGCTGTCCCAGAGACAATGTCTTTGGAAGGTCTTCGTCCAATTAAATATGCTGAAGCTTGCGTTAAGGCCATGCGTGACGCTGTTGGCGACGATATTGATATTATGGTGGATTGCCATGCGCGGCCAAGTCCACGTATGGGGATGCAATTTGCGAAAGCATTGGAGCCTTACGGCCTGTATTTCTTTGAAGAGCCATGTTGGCCAGAGACCATGGAAGATATTGCCTTGATTCAACGTGCGGTGACGACACCTATTGCTTCAGGCGAACGTTTGATCGGAGTGCATGCATTTCGGGATATGCTCGAGAAGCGGGCAGTGAGTGTGATTCAACCTGATATTACCCATTGTGGCGGTCTCTCTGAAGCGCGTAAGATCGCAGCTTTGGCTGATGCTTACCGTGTCTCTATGGCGCCACATAACCCGCAGGGACCTGTGAGTACGGCCGCCTCCATTGAGCTGGGATTTGCAACACCATCCTATATTATTTGCGAAAGTGTGCATAAGGACGTTGAATGGCGCCAGGACGTGGTTACCGAAGGGTTTACAGTTCAAGAGAAAGGACGCATTGTTCTGCCGAATAAGCGCGCCGGTTTGGGTATTGAAATCAATGAAGAAGAGGTAAAGAAGCATCCTTTTCAACAGGAAATTTTGCAGCGAACCTTCTATAAAGACGGTAGTGTAGGGGATTGGTAGTCTAAAAATAGCGATAATGGAGGAATATAAGAATAAAGTCGTATTGATCAGTGGGGGACTTGGTGATATCGGAAGGGCTATGGCTGAAGCATTTTTGAACCAGCAGGCAATTGTATGCATCTCGGATCGGTTTGAACCACAGGCGGCGAGAGCGCAGTGGTCCTTGTTGGATGATGCTGGAGCACGTTTGTTTTATGATCAGGTCGATGTTGCAGACGCCAGACAGGTTGACGCCTGGGTACAACGCATAAGGCAGGAGTTGGGCGCAATATCCATCTGTATCGCGAATGCCGCATGTGTCACTATTAAAGACTTCAGCACGTTAAGCAATGCCGAATGGAAGAATGAAATGGCCGTTAATCTCGACGGTTCATTCTTCCTGGCGAATGCCTGTGCGAAGTCATTTGTGGAGACTGAGCTTGCGGGCTCGATCATTTTTATGGGTAGCTGGGCTGCACATGCCGTACATCAAAATTTACCGGCCTATAGTGTCTCGAAGGCGGGCCTGCGTATGCTTTGCCAGGCCATGGCTCTTGAATATGCAGCGTACGGAATTCGTGTCAACGAAATTGCACCAGGCTATGTCAATGCCGGGTTGAGTAAAGTGGTCTGGTCATCAAACGCCGAACTTCAAATGAAAGCAAAGGCTGTGGTGCCACTTGGCCAGATTATAGAAGCAGAAGAGGTTGCTAAACAGGTGCTATGGATCTGTTCGGACAATTGTAAACATATGACTGGTACCGCAATTGTGATGGATGGTGGACTGTCTTTGATTAGACCTTAACGTATGAAACAGAAAGACCTCTTGAAAGAAACGGCGGGTAGTTTGTACGGACGATTTGGACTTAGCCAATGTGATATTACTCCACCGATCGGCATCTATTCCCGTAATTGGGGGGCGGCTGCATTTGACCAGGGAACGGCTGTTCATCAACCTTTGATGATGCATTGTCTATATATGCAATCCTGCGATGGCTTGCCTGCAATCCTGCTAACCGCTGATTTAGGCTGGTGGAAAAATGCAGCTGATGAACAAAATTTACGATTAGCATTGCTCAGTCATTTTAATCTGGCTGAATCGCAGCTGATTTTTGCGCTATCGCATACCCATGCGGGGCCTAGCATCTGTTCGACAGATGCAGCGCAACCTGGAGGTGAACTGATTTTGCCGTACCTTGAATTCCTCAAACAACAGGCGATATCTTGTGTTGAAATGGCACAAAGTGGTTTATTTAAGGGGAGTCTAACCTGGAACTATGGTGTATGTGATTTGGCAAGCAACCGCGATCTGGAAGTGGATTCTCATTATCTGATTGGTTACAATCCATTGAAAGAAGCAGATACAACCTTGTTGGTCGGACGGCTGTATGATGAAACTGAAAGCTTAAAAGCGGTTATTTGTAATTATGCCTGCCACCCAACCAGCTTTGCTCACGAGAACGATCTGCTCTCACCCGATTTTGTGGGCGAAATGCGAAATACAGTAGAGCGCTCCTTATCCGTGCCTTGTCTTTTTTTACAGGGCGCGTCAGGTGATTTAGCTCCACGGAGACAATATGTAAAGGATCCAGCACTGGTGGAAGCCAACGGAAAGCAGTTGGGTTATGCTGTTCTCGCGACGCTGGCCCAGGAACAGCATGGTCATAAAAACTGGGTTTTTAAGGAATCCCTGATTTCGGGGGCTCCACTGGCCTGTTGGGGATTTCGGGAACAGACTGCTTCAATCGATCTTAAGCAAAGGGTATTATCCGTCAAAGTGCCTTACAAAAAGCTGCCTAGTCCCGAAGCAATTTTGAGTGAATACGAACGCTGTACGGATCGTGTTATGAAAGATCGCCTTTGGCGGAAATATAATACCCGTAAATCCATTGGAGATCAACAAGAAGCTATTATTCCGGTGTGGATCTGGAAAATGGGAGATGCCGTGTTGGTGGCGCAGGCCAATGAAGCCTATTCCTGTTATCAAATTGAAGTGAGAGCCCAATTTCCAGATCATACGATCGTTTTTATCAATATCGCGAATGGCTATGTGGGGTATCTCGCACCGAAGGAGCTTTATGATAAGGATATTTATGCCGTGTGGCAGAGCCCCTATGCCAGCGGCGGTCTTGAAATACTTATTGAACAAACTAAATTAGGAATTCAAACATTATTGACCGATGAAACTCGATTGGATTGATGTCGTTATTTTTGCCGTATATATTATTGGTATAGTGGTATTGGGCTTATACGCTTCGAAAAAAAAACTCCGCCTCTAAGCGGGATTATTTTCTTGCGGGTGATAAGCTGCCCTGGTGGATGATTGGCGGAAGTATCATCGCCGCAAATATCAGTAGCCATCATCTCGTTGGCGCTATGGGGGCTGCTTATAGTCGCGGTTTTGTCGCGATTACCCTGGAATGGGGAGCGATTCTAATCGGTTTTAATGCATTATTATGGATATTTCTCCCTTTTTATATCCGCAATGGTTTCTATACGATTCCTGAATACCTCGAAAAAAGATATGGCAACGCTACCCGCGTGTTGTACGCTATTTTGATCCTGTTTACCTATGTTTTTGTGGAGATTGGGGCCGTTCTTTATTTGGGCGGTCTGTCGTTGCACGCTTTATTCGGCATTCCTATTTTATACAGTATTTTTGGAATGGCAATTTTGACCGGTTTATATACCGTTTTAGGCGGTCTAAAAGCGGTGATATGGACGGAGATGGTACAGCTTGTCATTTTGGTGCTGGGCGGAATAGTATTAACTTTTGCCACCATTGATGCGGCAGGAGGTTTTCAGTCTGTGGTAGAATCCTCCAAGGATTGGAAAATGTTTTATCCCGCATCTGATCCTGACTTTCCCTGGACCATGTATTTAGGCGGACTGTTGTGTATCAGCGTGTTTTATTGTGCTACGAACCAATTTATTGTGCAGCGCGTATTGGCGGCAAAAAATGAATGGCATGGGCGCATGGGTGTCATCTTTGGTGACTATCTTAAATTTTTGGTTCCCTTGATTATTACTATTCCGGCATTGGTGGCTCCAAAATTCCTGCCGCATCTCGATCAGCCCGATTTACTGTTTGCGACACTCGTGGAAACCTTATTGCCCAAAGGTCTGGTTGGTTTGGTGATGGCAGGGTTAATTTCGGCTATCATGTCCCATATTTCAGGAGCGATCAATTCCTGTACAACGATTCTGACCGTCGATATCTATAGCCAGTATATTAATAAAAATGCAAGTGACTACGAAGCAGTCCGTTTTGGTAAGCGCGCCGGAGTCGCTATTATCGTGCTCGGAATCATGAGTGCGGTTGTACTGATCAGTTATTCGGATAAACCAGTTTTCCTTTATTTGATGAATCTATACGGTCTTTTTACACCAGGCATTGCAACGATGTTTTTAATGGGGGTTTTTTGGAAAAGAACCACATCGCAGGGTGCTTTGACAGCAGGTTTACTGACAATTCCCCTTTCTTTACTTTTGGAATATGCCTTACCTGAAATGCCATTTTTTAATAGAACAGGTATTGTATTCTGGACTTGTATGATTGCTTGCGCCGTGGTCAGTTTGTTGACACCTGCGGTCTCAGAAGCAAGGTTAAAAAATCTTGTGTTGACGGGCGATTCTTTTCAGGTGCCGGATCAAGATAAAGCCGCTTACCGTGGATTTCGAAATCCGACCTTATGGTGGATAATTATAACGGTGTTGGTGCTCTATTTTTATGTACGTTATTTTTAGCTTAACTTGTTGAAGTGTTAAACTTTTAAAACTTATCCAGATGATCGAGCCAATACTGAAAGAATTAAATACCAAGATAGAGAACATTTTTCCGAAAATCGTTGCAATACGCCGACATATCCATCAGCATCCTGAATTGTCTTTCCAAGAATACGAGACAAGTGCCTATATTCAGCAACAACTCGGAGAATTGGGTATACCATTTGAGATTGTCGCTCAAACAGGTGTTGTGGCTGTGCTGACCGGTCAAAAATCGGCAAGTGATGATATTGTGGTATTACGGGCCGATATTGATGCTTTACCGATAGACGAGCAAAATGATGTGGGATATAAATCGAAGAATAGTGGTGTCATGCATGCTTGTGGCCATGATTTTCATACGGCTAATCTATTGGGGGCAGCATCTATATTAAATGATTATAAAACGGAGTTTTCCGGTAAAATTGTTTTGCTATTTCAGCCTGCTGAGGAAAAGATTCCTGGCGGAGCGATTCAGGTTTTGGAATCCGGGATTCTGGAATCTTTCGGTGGAACGATTAAAGCTGTGCTGGGTTTACATGTAAGTCCCCGTGTTTCTGTAGGAAAAGTCGGTTTACGTTCCGGGCGATTTATGGCCTCGAGCGACGAGTTCTATTTTACCATTAAGGGACGCGGTGGCCATGCTGCGGAGCCACATCGGGCTGTTGATCCCATTATGATCGGCGCGCAGTTACTCACCACCTTACAGCAAGTTGTCAGTCGGAAAGCCAACCCTGATGTACCATCTGTATTGACCTTTGGTCGTTTTATTGGAGATGGCGCGGCCAATGTTATTCCCGAGGAAGTCAAATTAGCCGGAACATTTCGTACAATGGATGAGGTGTGGCGCAAGGAGGCGCTGGAAATGGTTGCTGAAATAGCGGCGACGCTTCCCGTATCGCTTGGTGCAAAGGTAGAAGTTGAAGTCCGGCATGGTTATCCCGCGCTTTATAATGATCCCGCGTTAACGCAAAAAGTCAAAACTATTATCGCGGAGACGATGGGGAATAGTGTGCCACAAGATCTCGAAATCTGGATGGCGGCCGAGGATTTTGCTTATTATTCTTATCGTTATCCCGCCTTGTTTATGTTGATAGGCACAAATAATGACGATTCTGCCACACAATATGGTCTTCATAATCCACAGTTCAATCTGGATGAAAAGGCTTTCGAAACATCAATCGCTGTTTTAGTCAATGCAGCTATTTCCCTTTTGAATGAATCAAATGAATAGAAAAAAATTCTTGATGTCCTCCTTTGCATTTGGATTATCCTATGCCGTTAATGCGAATAATAAGGTGTTCTCAGAGCATGATAACGTAAAAAAGATAGGGATCATTGGGCTAGATATTACACACGCTGTTGCTTTTACAAGAGCGATTAATACGGCTGCTAGCAATCATCCCTACGGAAAATACAGGGTTGTTGCGGCTTATCCCTACGGAAGCAAAACAATTCCCTTAAGTATCGAGCGTATTCCGAAAATTACAGCGGAAGTGCAGCAGCTCGGTGTTTCGATTGTATCAAGTATTGCCGAGCTATTGAAAAAAGTAAACTATGTGTTTTTGGAGACAAATGATGGAAATCTTCATCTGGAGCAGGCACTTCAAGTAATCGAAGCTAAAAAACCTTTATTTATCGATAAACCAATAGCGAATTCCTATAAGGACGCTTTCCAAATTTTTCAATCAGCAAAAAACTATGGTTGCCCTGTTTTTTCATCAAGCTCCTTGCGTTATATTACCGGTCTTCAGGAGTTGGATAGGACTAAGGTAATAGGCGCAGATGTCTATTGTCCGGCAGTAACGGAACCTTCGCATAAGGATCTGTATTGGTATGGCATCCATGGGGTCGAAATGTTATTTGCATTGATGGGACCGGGATGCCGCTCGGTAAAGACTATTCAGGAACAGGGTACCTCGTTTTATGTTGGAGAGTGGGCGGATGGAAGAATTGCCTCACTTCGGGGCATTCGCGAGGGAAAGGATGATTTTGGCGGTACGGTTTTTTTGAAAGATCAGATTGTTCATTTGGGACAATTTATGGGATACGGTCCATTGTTGGATAAGATCCTTCCGTTTTTCGAAACGGGTGTAAGTCCGGTTGACGAAAAGGAAACCCTGGCAATATGCGCATTTATAGATGCAGCCGAAGAAAGTAAATTAAATGGCGGAAATGTTGTTCAGCTTCAAAAATAGCGGGCGAGCCTGTTTAATAATTACTCTTCACCGTAATCAACAATGGACTATTAAAAATTGAGGCGGGTGATATGACCGTTTCATTCAGCGGAACGCTGTTACCATAACGCTCTTTCAGCTTAGCTTTCACTTCGGGGCTGCTTAAATCAAAATCTTTCAGTTTCTCAAGTTTCCCAACTTCGATGCCTGCTCCACGCTGGTATATTTTCCAGATCAATTCCGAGCAATAGATCTTATCGTCTGACCATTCGAATGTCGCGTCGTAATTTTTGCCGATAAAATCTTTGCCGATTGCTTTCATTTTGGCCAGTTTCGAATTGGTCAGTACCTGGTCTGCATTTTTGAGGCGTTTGACCGCGTAATGCTGCTTTTCGCCACGCACAATCCAGTGTTCTAACTTAGTTACAGTTACGGGCTGTACGGCTTCCAGTACATAAGGTTTACCGTTCTCATAAAAAATAATCCCACAATGGGAATACGGAGAACGCGTTGCTAATTGGATGGCCTTGCATTGCGGTGAAATAGAAGACTGAAAGATCATATCGCCATCGTTGAACTGGGGTAGTTTTGAATTAGCTTTCGATTGCTTGGGAACCACTGGCTTTTTTTGCCCATGAACTGGCAGTGTCAGCGCCGCGAAGATCAGAAGATAACTAACAAGAGATATCAGGTAAATAAGTGTCTTTTTCATTGTTTTATTTATGATTTACTGAAATAGTTTAATGATTTTCTTTGATTTGCTCCTTTCGGCGAGTTGAAAAGCAGATAATACGTCGGATTCATATTGATATACTTTCTCCGTGGTGGCACCTTTTTGCAAAAGATAATCTATGGCAATGTTGTTTTTCATTAAGATCGCTTTTCCAAGTAATGTACATTGTGTGAAGCTATAATCCGCTTTAACTTCATCTATACCCAGACGGTTCAGACTATTTAAAGAGGTTTTACGGATAAAATCCATATCGTTTTTTTCTATTGCCGCCTTCAGTACTTCGAAATCATCGACTTGTCTGTTTCTCGTCAGAAATAAGTGATGAAATTGTTTGGCAATAGCATACTGATCCTTTTCTAAAATCCGATGAATGGCATTGCTGCTAAATTCCTCTACCGTGGAAAATCCATGCAGATGACTAAAAAATAAAAGTATATTTTCAAAAGGGAGCTTGGTTGCCTCCAGCTGCGTTAGGCCGCCCAAATCGTTCGTGTCGAATAAGTTCTCCATGTGTCTGAGGCTGTCCAAAGCGATGAATTGAAATTCAGGTTGGTAGTCTGCGAGCCAATTGGAGGATTTGGATATGACAAAGTTGTTATCAGTAACCCTATAGTTGATGGCGGTAGCCGGTTCGGCATAGTTGATTATTGTTATTGTGCTATCTGATAGTTCATAATATTTTGAACGAAGATGCTCTGCCGTTGCGGTCGGGAAAAGTCTGTTGAGATCGATCTGTATAGCGTATACGCCCATCGTGTCCACAGGCAAATTATAACAAAGCGTCCCTTGGTCCGTAATGTAAAAAGGTAGTCTGTTTCCTGGCTGCTGTTGTGACTGAAAAGAGATCTTGTTTTGATATGCAAACAACGATGTTGCAAGACCGGCTAGTAAGTAAAGAAGGCAAAGACCTGTTTTTAACCCTAAGCGATTCATTGGATAAAATGTTAGCATGACTAATCGTGGTATTGTTCTAAAAACTGATTGATCTGATTGGTTAATCCAAACGATTCGGTTTCCAATAAATTGATCTCAGCTTGTATCTCAAGTGTAGTCGGCGATAAAGTTTGTTTTTGGTAGACCTGAATGTCCAGTTCCAAAACCGCTAATTGTAATGCTAGGAGCTGTTTACCTTCTGTCGTATGGAGTTGTAGTTCATTAAAAGCATGTTTTAATCGTTCCAATTCAGCGATTGATTTTTGGATGTCATTTTCATCGGCCTTGCCAAAGTTTGGATAGGCTTCTCCCAGCGTACGAAAAGCATCGAGGTATTCTTCCTCGGACATTTCATAAATATTCGAATAGAGCATATTGTACGCATCAATGGCGTCATAGGTATCCGCATCCATTAAGTCTTCGCGATAGTCCTCGACCAATTGTTTGATGTCTTGAGATTCAATCTGTAAAATTGACTCAATATCCTGTTTGATAAGATTGGCTAATTCCATGCTTTATGCTTAAGTAATTCAAATTCTTTGCTAGCACATTTGTGGGCTGACAAAGAATTTTGTGACTTTGGTATAGACAAAGATCATGTTTTATCGCAAAATTTCAATCCCTATAATCAGCTAATTTTTATTGGAATTGTCTCTCAGCGGTTTTTTATCACCTGAACATCTCCTATAGGCCTGTGTAGTCAATATTTCCATCACATTTTTTTGTCTTGTCGGACGTGTTTTTCTTTCTGCCCGTTAATCAAACAAAGAGCGGGAAGCCGTCGTACCAAAAAGGGATCAGAGCGATATCAAATTCGACATTTTTACATTGTTTGTTCAGTGCTTGTTCAGTGATCGTTCAGTGCTTGTTCAGTGATGACTCAATGTAGACTGTATAATCAGTGACGAATGACTGTCTAAATACTGATTAAAAATTGTTGTTATATAAGACTTTGTATCCATATGTTTCGATTTAATACTTATCTTGATCAGCTATACGTTAATCAGGAAATCAGTTTCATGTTTACTATTTAGAAATGGGGGATGAATTTCTCCCTACGCTGTTTTATTTAAATTATTTCACTGATATACAGTGTTATATGTGTTGTTGTTTGATTTTATGAGTAAAAAGTACTCAATATATTTTGCAAGCTTAAATTTAATTTTCATATTTGTTGAGTAAAAAGTACTCAATAGTAGAAAGCAAAATTAAAAGCTATGATTGTATTAAATAAGCATCAGATAGTCACAGAGCAATTTCCAAATGGGGAGACAAAAGTGAAAGATTTTGATCAGTTGATCTTAAAGAACAATCTCATTGAATTTACTTATCAGGAGGACGGGGATTTAATCCGCTTGCTTTTTGTCAAAAAGCGATTGGATGAAATACCTACCGAATCTTGCAGATTACTGATCCGTTATATGCCCTATAGCCGTATGGATCGCAAAATTGAAGGTGATTTGTTTACATTGAAATATGTGTCGGAGTTTATCAATAGTTTGCAATTTGATACGGTATCTGTTGTCGAACCGCATTCCAATGTGACGCTGGAGCTACTGGCGAACAGCGTTGGGATTTATCCGGCATTGGACTGGTTGCCACAATTAATGGAAAAACTTGATTTTTCGGAATCAGATCGGATTGTTTTTCCGGATAAAGGAGCAGCGGCACGTTACATCAACAGCGGCTATGAAAATAGCTGTGTTTTTGAGAAAAAGCGGAATCCACAAACAGGCCGGATCGAAGGGATGGAACTTAAGGCCGGAGATATTCCGCTCGGCGCAAAATGTATTATTGTCGATGACCTGTGTTCGGCAGGGGGAACATTTCTTTGGGCAGGGAAAATATTGAAAGAAATGGGAGCCAGTGCAGTCTATCTTTTGGTCACGCATTGCGAACCCCGAATTTTTAAAGGGAACCTGCTGGATGATGATTCACCGATAACCAATGTCTTTACCACCAATTCTATGATGGATACCAAGCACCCCAAAATAAATTATATCAACTTAACGACTGAAAGCTATGTTTAAATCAATGAGCATGAATCCAATACTTTGGACAGATGGTTATAAATTGTGCCATAAGGATCAATACCCTGCACATACGCAATGGGTTTATGAGACTTGGACGCCGCGCATGTCCCGCATAGAAGGCATTAGTCATGTTGTATTTTTTGGATTGCAGGGGGCCTTGGCCGAAATCACGAATTCATTTGATGCAAACTTTTTTGCTCAACCGGAAGAGGAGGTCGTGGCGGCTTACGAAGAGGCAATAGCAGCTGTTTTTGAAAATACAAACACGAAGTTCGCATCGATGCATGAATCGAAACATATTCGCGATCTACATCGACTGGGGTACCTTCCAATCAAAGTAAATGCTTTGCCGGAAGGCAGCCTGGTGCCTATTGGCGTGCCAATGTTTACCATTGAAAATACACATCCCAATTTTTTCTGGCTTCCGGGTTATCTGGAAACACAATTATCGGCCTATATCTGGTCACCGATGACAGCAGCGACAATTGCAGATCGCTATAAAAGATTATTGACGGGTTTTGCCGAGAAAACGGGCGACGTCAATAAAGTCTTTACCCAAGCCGGTGATTTTTCCATGCGTGGCATGGGCTCTCCTGAAACGGCTTATCGTACAGCTGGGGGGCATCTGTTGAGCTTCGGTGTCTCAGCTACGCTTTCCGTTAGGGAGTATCTGAAATCCTACTATCATGCAAAAAGTGATGTAATGATGTATACCCCGTCTACGGAGCACAGTGTGATGTGTTCTTATGGTGAGGATGAAGTGGAAGCATTTCGGCATCTGATCACCAAGGTATACCCAAGTGGAAATATTTCCATTGTGTCGGATACATATGACCTCTGGAATGTAGTTGACAACGTATTGCCGAAACTGAAAGATCTTATTATGGCTAGGGAAGGAAAAGTTGTTATTCGCCCCGATAGTGGCGATCCTGTAAAAATTATCTGTGGTGATGTGGCATCTGATCGCAGTACCGTTCGGAAAGGTATCGTCGAACGTTTATTTGAACTTTTTGGCGGTACAACCAACAGCAAGGGATTTAAGGAGCTGGATCCACATATCGGAGTGGTTTATGGTGATTCCATTACAGTGGATAGAGCCGCTAAAATATGTCAAGGTTTGCTCGATAAGGGCTTTGCTTCCACCAATACCATATTGGGAATAGGCTCTTATACCTATCAATATGTTACACGCGATACTTTTGGTTTTGCGTTAAAAGGAACTGCCGAAATTGTCAATGGAGAATTTAAAGCAATTCAGAAACGTCCGGCTACAGATACCGGAAACTTTAAGAAGTCACAAAAGGGTATGGTGGCTGTGGTATTCGAAAATGATGAATTTCGTTTAATAGATAACCTGAATCCAAAAACTATAGCTGAACTGGAAAGTAGAAACCTACTCCAAACCTGTTATTTGGATGGTGAATTTACACACACAACGCGTTTTGAAGAAATAAGGAATAGATTGAAAACTGAAACAATTCGAGTATATGGAAAATAGCGTAAACAAACCGTTTTTCATCCAGGATGAAAACGTTGCACAGTATGCACAATTGATGGCATCCTGGATTGCTCAGCAAGTGAAATCTGCAGGCCGTCAGGGACTTGTATTGGGAATGAGCGGTGGTATCGACTGCAGTGTTGTGGCCTGCTTATGCCGTCTGGCACAAGTAGATGTTCACTTGGTCATGATGCCCTATGGCAGCGATATGAATAATAGTAAAAGTCATCAGCATGCGATGGAGCTTATTCAGAAGTTTGATTTTCCGTTTCATGTGTTTGACATTCAGTCTGCTGTGGATGCGTTGGCAATTCATCAAGAACAATTTGTCGCGGAAGCCACAGCCGCTAACCGCGCCTTGAGCCTTGCAAATATTCGCCCACGTGTTCGCATGACATATTTGTATCAGTTTGCGCAACTGGGCAGCAGATTTGTTATTGGTACGGGGAATATGGCCGAAGCTACGGTAGGTTATTTTACGAAATGGGGCGACGGCGCCTACGATCTGAATCCGTTGGCAATGGTTACCAAACAGGAAGTATATACCTTGGCAAAATACCTGGGCGTACCCGAATCTATTCAGTATAAAAGTCCGTCTGCCGGCCTTTGGGAAGGACAGACAGATGAAGATGAACTGGGAATGACTTATGCGCAAATCGATGGGTTTATTTTGAAAGGTACATCGGGCAACCCGGTTATAGATGAACTTATTCGTAAACGTATACAACAATCTGCGCACAAGTTTGCAGCAGTGCCTACGTTCAAGGGTTAATTTTAACTAGTTAAGGCAATCGGCTAGTTATGGCAATCGACGCAAGCACTTCATAGCAGCTAACAAGAGACAAAAACTATGCTTTAATGAAGATGATTTTTAATTGGAGGAAAAGTTTAATGGCCTCATCGTTTTGCGTAATAAATGCGGCGTTGAAATAAATATTGATGAAAGAAAATGAATAGCATGATAACACCATTTGATCAGATTGTCGATGTGCAGCATATTGCCAGCGGCAAAAGTGATAATATACCGGCAATGCTGGCATTGGCAGAAAAGGAGCAGGTCAGGCCTGCAGCTTCGGACCTGAAACGGACGCTGCTTTTGGCAATAGATGTTCAGAACGATTTTATGGAATCTATTGGGAGTCTTGCGGTCAATGGTTCCAAAGCAGATGTTCAGCGTCTAACACAATGGATGTACCGTAATTTGGGCTCGCTGACACAAGTGATGTGCAGTCTTGATTGTCATTCGATGATGCAGATTTTCCATGCCGATTGGTGGCTCGATACGGAAGGAAATCATCCGGAGCCATTTACCATCATTCGCTATGCTGATGTCCGCGATGGTATCTGGCGTGCTGTGAATGGCCATACAGCCTTAGCGCTGGATTATCTTCAGCATTTGGAAGCTGAGGGAAAAAAACAATTGTGTATCTGGCCATATCACTGTTTGGAGGGGACCTCTGGCGCACAGCTTGAGAGTCAATTTACGAATATGCTCTATTTTCATAGTGCTGTGCGTCAGGTAAAACCAGTCTTGGTTTACAAAGGACAGGATCCGAATACGGAAATGTATGGTATTATTAAAGCCGAATATGATGGTCATAAATTCGTAAACCATGCTGTACTTGAAGCAATACGGGCACACGATGCCATTTATATCGCGGGAGAGGCATCAAGCCATTGCGTATTGGCTTCGGCGGTGCAGATTTTGGAGTATTTTGAACATGATCGGTCCATCACCTCCCGTATTACCTTATTGATAGACTGCATGTCGCCGATTGCCGGATTTGAAGAGCAAACCTTCCTGCAGTTTGATGCTTTAAAAGAAAAATATGGGATACAGATCAAATTGTCAACCGAAGTAAATTTGTAGTACATGGCAAGCTCAGCAAAAAAATATGTATATGAATATCCGAGGCCTGCAGTAACGGTTGACTGTGTGATCTTCGGTTTTGATAAAAACCAGCTTAAGGTATTATTGACCAAACGTGCAATAGAACCTTTCTTGGGAAAATGGGCTTTTCCAGGTGGTTTTATTCAGGAAGAAGAAACCGCCGACGACTGTGCGCTTCGTAAACTGCAGGAGGAGGCCGGTCTCAAGGATATTTTCCTTGAACAGCTTTATACATTTTCAGACTTAGCGCGTGATCCGCGCGGAAGAGTGATCAGCATTGCTTATTATGCGCTTGTCAAGCCTGAAACGTATATTTTGGAAGCGGGTGCGGATATTGAAGCTGTAAAATGGTTTGGCATTGCTGAAAATAAAGACCTCGCTTTTGACCATAAACAGATCTTGAATACCGCCATCGAAAGGCTCAAAGGGAAAATACGTTATCAGCCGATCGGTTTTGAGCTGCTGCCCGAACAGTTTACCTTGCCCGATTTGCACAATTTGTATGAAACTGTTTTGCAACGGTCAATTGACCGTGGGAATTTTCGAAAAAAAATCCTCAGCATGGGTTTATTGATCGACCACAGCGATAAGCAGAAAGATCGGCGTGCCAGGGCTGCGAAGATTTATAGTTTTGATAGGGTAAAATATAAAGAACTTACTGAATCGGGGTTTTATTTTGAAGTATAAGTAGAACAGGGGGAGCAGGCAGAAATGAAATAATTCGTATAAGGTCATTTATTAATAATCGGGATTGTTTTATTCTCCTGATCTGTTGCTATTCGTGAATACCAACGAAATCAAGCCGGTGCTAACCCTGAAAATCACCACAATCATGTACTTCAAATTGATCGATCAAAGATTTCTGGGTGTAGTATTTTGCGATACGTTTATTCTTTAGCAACAGCGAATCCCCCTTGATTTGTAATTCGAAAATAGGCTCTTTCTCTACTCGCTTGAAGATAAATTCATTGTGCTGGGTCTTTATGATTAGGCCTGTGTCGTTGCTGATAGCGGTAAATTCTTTAATCTGATAGATTTCATTGGAATCACAGACATTGACCAAAAGCAGCTGTTTTTTATTTATTTTGATTTCTGCAAGATCACAGGCATAACATATTCCTGAAAATTCGATACCATATTTCTTGAAACTATTTTTGCTCTCCGGCTGAAGAATATCAATCGGATAGAGCTGATTAAAAAGAGCCAGGTCATCATTGGGTGTGGATTTCATCGCCTCCTTTTTCTGTAAAGTGTCTATACTGGCTGGGGTACTAACTGCAATGGCTGTTTTTTGAGCCTCATTCTTTTGTTGGCAGCTAAAAAGCAATGCTATACAGGGTAGAAAAATAGTTTTTATAGTGAACTTCATGGTTGTTTTAGGTTAGTTGTACTTTTTTGAAATTGGTTATACATGTTTTTTTATTCGATCTCGACCCATTTTTTTTTCGAAATAGATCGTGCATACCGGTATATCGGTCGAATCGATGAATTTAGCTTGCACAAAATCACCCTTTGTGTCCACATATTTTAGTTTTGAGCCTTTACTGTCTAAGCCAGAGGTATCGTAATATGCGCCCAGTTTGAGTTGAAATGGATTGTGTTCCACATCGTTGGTAAAGATGGAAAATAAAAGTAGTTTTTTTGAGCCTATATCTGCCTGCTCATAGCCAAAGAAGCGATGGTCTAAACGTATATTCGAATGTAGGCGTATGATGCTGTCTTGAGAAGCTAGGTTTACATAAGCTGTGGTGACTTCATCAGATTCCAGTACACTTTGCGCATTGGCATGGTCAATGCTATCCAGTTTGGCGTGTTTTGGCAATGCGGTGTCTTTTAAGACGGTATCTTTGACTGGTCTTTCCGTCGTTTTTGCGGGTGCTAGGTGTGCTTCCTGTGGCTTTGATTTTTCCTGACAGGCAATTTGCAATGAAAGAAGTATCAATGCGCCGATATAATAACTGTATTTGACATGATTCATTGTTCTTTCCGTTACAAAATCCAAACCAAAGTTGCCTAAAATAGGCTGAGAAAAAAATCCCTGTTTTCCGCTAATCGAAAAAATCGATAAATACGGTATTTTTACAGCATTCGCATGATTCTTGTCATATGGAATGGATTACTGCGATATAACGACAAACAGAAAAATTCGCGCATGGCACATCGTATTTATATCTATAATGTAAATCTCAAGACCAAAGAAACATATCCTTCTTATCTGGCCGAATGGAATTATGAAATTCCTTTCCTGATGCTACCTTTATTTTCCGCCAATATCCGGTCCAAAGGCAGCCAGCTTTATGCAAACAAGGAAGATGGGATCGCACGACTGCGCTATTTTTATGCGTTGTTGGCTGATAGGTATCAATTGCATTATAAAAAAATATATTTTGAGCCTGTCAATAGGATGTTTGAATTTTTGGAGGCTTTGCCTTTCGATACTTTTCAAATCGATGGACGCGATGTTTTTACCATGAATGAAGAAAATGGCGCGGAGCAGGCCAAAGATTGGGTGGCGGAAATAAGAATGAAGGCCGCTTTGTATGAACAAGCGGTCGAAGAACAGTCCTTAGATCCGCTGGACCCGCTTGTGAAAGAGTCTGGTTATACTTCATTTTTAGATGCTCTTCAAACCGATTGGATTGATTATGGCTTGGGCTTATGGGCAGAAGAGGTGTTGAAAGGACCAGGAACGGAAGTTTTTGAAGTAGAGGGAAAGCAAGGATTAAAAAATGCTAAAGGTGATATTTTGCTTGACGCGATTTATGATGAGATATTTGAATTCAACGATCAGGGGATTGCGGTAGTTCAATCAAATGGACAATATGGTTATATCAATGCTAGCGGCGCTGAGCTGCTGTCCTGTCAATATAGCGACGCTTTCGATGCGCGGCATATCAATGGTAACAATTACGCTGAAGTAGAAGTGGCAGGAAAACGTGGGGTACTGCATATAGATGCCAAACAGCTGAGCATACCTGCAATCTATGATGAACTTGACTGGATTGCCTATGGATTTATAAACGCAAGACAAGGGGATAGCCACATTCTCCTTTCGGCTGAAGGACGATTGATTATTTCAGATCCTGCACCCGAGCCGTTTATGTATGACTATAACAAGCTGTTCTATAACCGGCAAAAAGGAACGATAAAAAGGAAATATTACCGAATGGACGGTCAGTATTTAGGGACTTTTCTGGAAGGTAGTCTGGAGCCGCTAGCCAATCGATATTTTTGGATTAAACCCAATAAGCTACAGCCCAAAATTGCCGTCATTCAACCCGATGGTAATATTTTGGATGAAGGAATTGATCGGATTATAGTCTTGGATGGCTATCAAAGTATTGCCTATCTCAAAAATAAAAGATGGCAGATTTACTCGCTTGAACAGGGGGTATTTCGACTGATGGATAGCCTGATAGATAAAGTAGCTGTAGATAGCATACAGCAATACCGCAAAGATATTTTTGTCGTAAGCTGTGTTCAAGGACAGGGGATTTATGATGCTCATCGGGGGGAATGGTTACTTGAACCTGCTATTACCCATCAAAAAATCGAACATTGCTTTTTGGATTTTATGCGCATACACTGTCCTGTGGGAATGCGCTATTTCGATACGAAGCTTAACTTTTGCAGTGAGCTTTACGATTATATTTGTTCGCCTTTTCATTATCCAGCACCTGAGGCAATCTCAGGCGAACTCCTGTTGCTTTTTAAGGGAGAGAAGATCTTTCATCTCGACCTAAACCGGAATGTGATAGAGATACCCGAAACAGCATTCGGGCATTTATATACAGAACGTTATCAGCTACAGGGGCGTGATCAAAGCTATTTTGTGCAGTTTTATCAAGCCTGGACGAAACGCAAGGGTGATGGATATGAACAGTATTTCGATAATGACACACTGCTTGAAAGGGGGAAGAAGCTCGATGCTGAAGGGAAGGTCTCCGAAGCCATTCGGCTGCTCAAAATCGCGGCCGATCGGGGCAGTGCAGACTGCCAATATTTCCTTGGAAATATATATACAGATGCAGGCTACGATGGAATGGATATCGCAAAGGGAAAGTTCTTCTATGAACAGGCAATGGCGCAGAACCATGCTCAGGCATGGAATAACTGGGCCTTTCTATATGCGACAGCGCATGGTGTTGAATTGGATATTTCGAAGGCCTTAAAAGGGTATCAGCAAGCTGTTGCGCTTGGAGAGGCGCAAGCCATGACCAACTTAGGGAATTGGTATTACGAAGGAGCCTATGTGGAACAGGACTATGCCTTAGCCTTAGATTACTTTAAACAAGCTGAAAAAGCGGGTATCCCCAACGATGCGCAAATGGCAGAAATCTATTATCAAAAACAAGATTACGCGAACTTATTGCGTTATTTAAAAAGGGATACCACAAATCAATTTGCCGCTATTTATTATGGGATTTTGTATGAGGAAGGACTGGGCGTTAAACAAAGTTTGCCAAAAGCGATCCGTTACTATGAGCAAGCCAATGAAGAAAACGTGTATGCCTATGCTGTCAATCGTTTGCTGCAGCTGTATGCTGCGCATGGAGCTGCAGCAAACGTGGATAAATACGAGTTTTGGTTAAATTTTGCTAAAGAAAATGCTGTTGAAATTGATCAATAGTAAGAGAATTATTATCGCATAGAAAATGGCTCATCGCATATATATTTACAATACAGATAAGAAGGATCAAGATTACTTTCCGCATTATTTAGGGGAATGGAACTATGTGATTCCGCCGCTTTTTTTACCCTTATTTGCTGCTAATCCGAAGGCAAAAGGTACCTTAGTTTATTCCGAAAAGGAGCCTGGAATCCGTAAGCTTCGCGCTTTTTATGATTTGCTCATTCGTGAATATAGGTTAAATTCAGATGCGTTGGCCATGGCAGCTATCGGGAAACTGTTCGATTTTTTGGACGGTTTGCCCTTTGATTACTTCCAGCTGAACGCGAGTGATGTATTTAACATGAGCGATGTTAAACATAGTCAACAGGCAAAAGATTTTGCATTTGAAGTCTATGAGAAGAATTTGCCCTATGAAAAAGCAATCGAAAAACAGTCCATAGCTGAGCTCGAATATATTTTGCTTCCCGCTGGTTATACTTCTTTTTTAGCGATGCTCGAGCTGGAATGGGGCAACTATGGCTTGGGCTGGTGGAATAGCGAAGCGATTGATAGTCTGGATAATCAATTTTTTGAAGACCAGGGGCTTTGGGGGATACGCAATGCAAAAGGGGAGGTGAAGGTCGAAGCAAGCTATCAGGAAATTGGTGATTTTGACTATGAAGGGATCGCTGTCATAAAGAAAAATGACCTGTTCGGTTATTTGAATAGGGGCGGAGAAGAAACTATTCCCTGTATTTATTCATCGGCAGCACCAGCCCAATATGGAGTTGGATCAACCGTTGGTAAGGTGAGCTTAGCTAAAAAATACGGATTGATCAACGTCGGGAACGGAGAAATAATCATACCACTTGAATATGATGAACTCGAAGATTTTGCTTTCGGTTATTACCAGGGAAAGAAAGATCAGCAATACTACATTATCGACGCCCAAGGTCAGTTCTTCAATGTTTTTGGTACAGACAAGCCGTTTGACATAGATTATGATGGATTTATCTATCAAGATATTCCCGAAAATAAACTGCGTCATTATTATTCCAGCAGAGGCATTTTACTTGGTGCTTTTGCCAGTGGTACACTGAGCGAACTGCTGTTTGATTTTTATGCGGTCAATTTGAATAGCAAAAAGAAAAAATCTGTTTTGTCTCCCGATGGAACTTTCTTGGTCAAAGATGTTGATATACTCAATGCTGGAAACGGTCGAGCTGCATTGTTCTTTGCCAATTCCGGTAGCATTCGTTTGTTTGATCTGGAAGCCCGGGCCTATGTACTGCAAGACTTGGTAATGCAATCCATTCAAGGGGGGACTGATTTCGGTAATGGTGCCTGGGATTGCTATATCATCGAAACAGCTGCCGGAAGTGGGATCTATCAGGCCGCTGAAAAGGCCTGGCTGATCCCGATCTCAACGCACTATGTGAAGATTGTTTATGCTGCGGTGATGGATTATTTTATTCTGAAAGACCATGCGGGAAGATATTACTATTTTGACGCAGTGCAAAGGGCCGTCAGCTCCGCCTATGATTATGTCTGTGCAAGCGTTAATCACTATCAGGATCTGATGTTATTGCAAGGTGACCGCTTGTATAAAAAAGGCTACGATGGTGTGGAAGTAATTCAGGAAGAACAATATGGCCAATTTCTGAAGAAGCTGGATCAATTGTCAGGAGAAGATTTTGATGTATGTAGTCGTTTTTTTGAACGATGGAAGACTGCAAAGGGCGATAATTTTGAATCCAGCTATGATAGTTATACCTTGTATCATATGGCCTTAGACTGCTACCGGCAGGGCGATGTTGAAAAGGCGATGCGCTATTTTACCTTTTCTGCCGACCAGGGAAATGAAAGCAGCATGCATGAACTTGGGAATATCTTTACGGATACCGATAGCGAAGACAATCGTTTTTTAGATTTGGACAGGGGAATTCAATATTATGAACAGGCCGCCCAAAAAGAATATGCCCCTGCCTGGAATGCAATTGGCTACCTCTTTCAGTATGGAATCGGCTATAACAAAGACTTGAAAAAGTCATTTGATGCTTACATGAAAGGAGCCGAGTTGGGGAATGGCTATGCTTTGTCCAATTTAGGTTACTTTTATTCAAGTGGGATCTATGTTGAAGAAGATCTGGAAAAAGCCCTCACTTATTATCAGAAAGCGGAATTAAAATTAGTTGAAAACAACAGCAATATGGCCTCTATCTATTACAGTTTGGAAGATTACGATCGTCTATTGGTTTACTTGAAAAGAGATAAGGAAAATAGTTATTCCAATATTTATTATGGATTGCTCTATGATCAGGGACTGAAATTTAAAAAGGACAGTAAAAAAGCGATCCACTATTTTGAGCGTGCCAATGACTACGGCGTTTACGAAAGTGCCACAGCGCGCTTATTGGATTATTACAAGAATGATCCTACATTTAGAAATCAGGAAAAATTTGTCCATTGGTTAGGTTTTGCAAAAATCAATGAACTGGATATCGAACAGGATTTATTGCAATGGGATAATCAGTCCGATGATTCAAATGCAAGTTCTTCCTTTTTTAGTAAACTATTTAAAAAGAAAAAGTAAATCATGTTATCATCAGCAAATATAGATTTTAGTGGCATTCTGATCGACTTGATCATGATTGTTTTTTTTGGATTTGGAACGATTTATACGTTAACGGTAGGTATTGTTCATATCGTAAAGAAAAAAACACGAACCGCGGGGTATTATTTTCTGTCGTTTTTTCTGTCGGGTTTTATTGGACTCCTGATTGCAGGATTGCTAGCCTTTTTTTGGGCGATGTCATTGTCGTAAAGTGAAGGCAATAAAGTGAATTTAGCACAATGATCTTTTGACTGGCAGTCAAAAGATCATTATGCTATGTAATTCCATCAATGGTTTTTGGCGTTGACAATATGCATGAGGTGGTGGTTACAATGCCATGCATACAGGCCTATATTGACCTTTAAAGAAATTAGTCTTTTGGTAACGGGGTGAATAAAACCCCTTTCAAGTTGTTCGGCTGAAAGGCTTTTCAGCAGTATGACCCAACGTTCATGTAGACCTTCAAGCAATTTTACCGAACTTTCTATGGGAATTATTTTGGCGTCGGGAAGTTCGGCCCACAATTTTTCTTCATATAATTTGATGGTTGGATCTTCTTCCGTTAGGGCCAATTTGAACCGGACAAAGCTATTCATATGGCTGTCGGCACAATGGTGAACGACCTGACGTATAGTCCATCCGTCAGGACGGTAACGCTTCTCTAGCGCACTGTCCGTAAGGTCGCCGACTTCGGATTTTAACCGAGCCGGAAAATCTGCAATTGTCTTGATCCAGTCATTCAACAGGGAGCTGTCAATTACATCGGGTATCGCGAAACGACCTATGGGGTATCTGAGTTTTTCTAATTCATGTTGCATAACCTAAAATTACTTAAAATAGATGCAAGGTTCCTAATCTTTATGTTCATGTTTTCGATGAATATTTTTTTTCGATACGTTCTTGTGCAAGCTGTAATTTGGATGCGATAAAGAATTGTGTTAATTTCGGCAAAAATGCTAATATCAATGATCCTCCCGTTTTTGTGGAGGATCATTGATATTAGCATATAAAAGCACAAGAAATGAAAAGTCTAAAAGAACTGATTGATACAAGTAATTCGGGATGGAAGCTGGTTGAGGGCTGGTTGAAGGAAGCGACAAATTCATATGAAGTGCTTCCTCAAAACCCTAAGCGGGCTGATGAGGAACTTTTAAGGGCACAAATTACGACGAAATCTCCGATGGGGGCCATTATTCATCAAAGCGGTGGTATACTGATCGATGGTGGCTGGTTGCGAATTTTAGGCTCCGGTTCGCCAAAGCTGAACCGCGGAATTATGGAGTGGAATAAGGGCAAAAGTTTTGACAAGGAAGGCGAAAAAGGAGGATTTCTTCTTATAGCTGACGATGTTTTGGGTGGTTATTTTGCCATCAATGCCGGCGCTCTGGGAGATGCTATTGGACAGGTCTATTATTTTGCTCAAGATACCTTGCAATGGGAAAGTTTGGAATGTGGCTATTCGGACTTTGTTTTTTGGGCTTTGAAAGGGGATATCAGACAGTTTTATGAAACATTTAAATGGAAAGACTGGAGTGAAGACGTCAAATCGTTGAATGGTAATCAAGTTTTTTCGTTTTATCCTTTTCTATGGACTGAAGAAGCACGGGATTTTCGTAAAGTAGATCGCAAGCCAATGGCAATCGATGAGAACTACCATTTTACGATGGAATTTGCTGGCAGACGCTAATCGTTATTTTAATACGACAAACCCTTCAGCTTAATGCTTTAATAGGGTGATAGGACAATATGTATATTGTCCTATCACCCTATTAAAGCGAGAAAAATAACCCTGAATAAGATTTAAACGGATTTATTTTGAAGGCTAAAGCTAACTTCATTCAGTTTGATCAGTTGTATTTGTATTCCTTCTGCAAGACCAAGCTGCGTAGCGGCTTCTTTTCCCAGTTTAAGTACATGAAATCCTCTGCCTCGGTAGGTAAAATTGCATTCATATTCTCCGGCATTGATCATAATCCTTAATTTTTGGGATTTAGTGGGAAATAAAGGTTTAAATTCTTTTGTAATCCTTATTTGCGATTTCTTAACGTCATCTGCAGTAATCTTGTTGCCCTCCGAAGGAAAAAGCATGTTTGTCGGTGGTGTCTGTACTGCGGAGGCTTGGGACTCGGCGTTTTGCTCCTGAATTTCCTGAGCTTTTGGAGACTCATTTTGTATCGGTTCAGAACTTGTTTTATCCTGACGTTTCTTCTCTTGGCGCCCTTTCTTTCTATTGTTTTGATTTGCAGTTTTTGCCGCAGTTTCTGTAGGAGGTACGGAAGGAGTAGGAGTAGAAGGAGTTTTGTGCTCGGTTTCCGCTGCTGTAGCCGGACTAGTCATTGCTAAAGGCCGTTTAATGATATTGCGGATGTAGTAGTGTTTTATGCGCGATTTGTCGGTGTTCCGCTCTTCAATTTCAAAATCTTCCTTGTAGGCTTTAAAAAGGTGGGACATCTTGTCGTATCCGTAATTTCGCGCATCAAAATCAGGTTTCCTTTTATTGAAAAGACTTCCGATTTCACCTAGGAAAGCCCAGCCATTTTCATCAGCTGTATCATCGACAGTGTCTTTTAAAAGTTCCAGGGTTTCTTCATCTAGTACTGCTATACTTGCCGGGTTTTCAACCGGGGCAGGTTTGGGTTGATTTTGCTGTTTTTTCTTTGTGACTGTTTCTTTCTTTTGATTTTTCTCGAAAATTTCCACATAGATAAACTTGTCACAGGAGGCGATAAAAGGCTTAGGTGTCTTTTTCTCACCAATACCGATTACGAGTTTGCCTGATTCCCGGAGGCGCGTGGCCAAGCGGGTGAAGTCGCTGTCGCTCGATACAATACAAAATCCGTCCACTCTGTCCGAATGCAGAATATCCATGGCGTCAATAATTAATGCGGAATCAGTAGAATTTTTGCCTTGGGTATAACTGTATTGTTGTATGGGGGTAATCGCGTGGGTAAGAAGTTTGTCCTTCCATTTTTCAACATAAGGGTTGGTCCAGTCTCCGTAGATGCGTTTGATGGTTGGAATCCCGTATCTTTTGACTTCATTCAAAATCTCTTCGATCTTTCGATAAGATACATTATCCGCATCGATTAGTATTGCGATTTGCAAATCCCCATGTTCTGCCATATATGTTTAGATTATTTTTTCAATATTTGAACTCTTTTCTATTCGTGTGACCTTTCTGATCTGAATATATTCGTTAAAAATACAGTATTGTTAAAGAATTTCTTGAATTTTTTAGAATTAATTTGAATGCTATTTTTTTAGAACATGCGATCAGCTGCTTTTGTTTGGGTGTAGGGGGGGATTTATTATGTTTGTGGAGCGGTGAAATGATTTGAGGGACGGTGAAAATAAAAAAAGGTTTTCAAACGGGGAGAATGAAAACCTTAAATAACCAATTATAAACCTAAATTATGATGATACAAAGGTAGTGTAAATATTACACCTGTGCAACTATTCATTACTATTTTTTTTAACGTTCTGAATTTTGTAGCTGTTCAGCTACAAGTTGTCTGTAGCTGTGCTGAAACTAGTCCATCATGAAGCTCGAAGGTCTATATTTCATCACAGCATAAAAGCTATTGGTGAACGCTTGTACGCTTTTATAACCGACTTTATATGCAATTTGGGAGATGGTGAATTGTTTTGTGCTAAGAAGTTCCAAACTCTTGATAATGCGGAGTAACTGCTGATATTTCGCAAGTGTCATTCCGGTTTCCTTTTTAAAAAGGCGCTCAATAGTTCGGAGCGAAAGATTGGACAATAGGGCGATCTCGTCTAAGGTGCAGGCTTCTGTGTAATGGTCATGGAGGTGATTTAAGACGGCTTTAAGTCTATTTTCCTGAGGAAGGGTGATCCCAAGTTGGAGCAATTGTGCGGCGAAATAGGGGAGTTCATGGAGTAAAGCACCCAGGAAAACTTTTTCATGTTTATCTTCTTCAATCAATTTCGACCATTTTTCACAATACAAAATCATTTCCCGTAATACTTTAGGCGCCGAAAATAGCTGCACCTGACTGAAAAACAACTGGTCTTGTGCGCTGTCGAATTGTGGAGTATCAAAAAAAAGCACCATAAGCTTGATGCGCTCAGAGTGGGAGTTGGTCTTATGTAATGCACCAGAGGGAATCCAGGCAACGTGATTTTGGGGGAGTAAATACATTTTTCCTGCGACGGTAAGGTATTGGAAACCCTGTTCGACATAAATCAACTGGCCTTTGCGATGACTGTGCAGCTCGTTGTCGTGTATCCAGTTTTCTTCAAACCAGACAAAGGTTGATTTCTGGATGCGTTCAATTGTCAATGTATGATTTGTTTGATCCATGTCGTTTTAAATTAAATTAATGGCAAATTTAATTAAAATTTCAGGTATATCTTTGCAGGCGATCATTACATGTATAGCGCGATTTTATTATGAAAGAAAATATAAAAGTATCCACAGCTGTTTCTTGGACCTGGTTATCCATATTGGTTGTTGTTATGGTCTCAACCAATCTGCGGTCGCCAATTACAGCCGTTGGCCCGGTACTGGGGCAAATCAGTGAAGATTTACAATTAAATAGTTTTCAAAGCAGCCTATTGACGGCAATTCCCCTTTTTATGTTTGCGAGCTGTTCTGTCGCAGTAAGTCGATATTCGCATAAACTGGGCATGCATCGTTTTTTATTGTTTGGTTTAATGCTGTTGAGTGTAGGGATTGTGCTTCGGGTCTGGGGCAATATGCCAACGCTGTTTGTGGGATCTTTTTTAATTGGACTTGGGATCTGTGTGGGCAATGTCGTTACACCTGGCTATATAAAAACCAGTTTTCCAAAGCAGATTGGGCTGATGACAGGGATTTTTGCGGTAGCAATGAACCTGACTGCGGCTTTTGCTTCGGGTTTTAGTTTACGATTGGGTGAATGGACTGGTCTTGGGTGGCAAGGCTCACTGGGTGTTTGGGTGATTTTAGCCTTGTTATCACTTATAGTTGTTTTTTTTTGATGGTTTAGGCCGAAAGAAGGCTCCAGGTATTACTGAAAATAGACAAGCGACAAGTGGAATCGGGTATATCTTTAGGTCAAGATTGGCCTGGTATATCAGCCTATTCATGGGTATTCAGTCCCTGATTTACTACAGCTTGATTTCTTGGTTGCCCAACGTATTGGTCGATTATGGTATGCCAAAGGAGAATACGGGCTGGTTGCTGTTTTTGATCCAAATTGCCATGATTCCCATTATGTTCATTGGACCTATTTTGGCTCATCGGATGAAGGATCAACGTTTAATGGCAACTGCTGTTGCGATAGGCATGCTTGGAAGTATCTTTATATTTTGGCATTACAAGCTTCAGGGAATTTATGTTGCCGCCGTATTGTTGGGACTTTCCAATGGACTGTCTTTCAGTTTGTCTATTCTCTTCTTTACCCTGCGGGCTAGATCAACGGCAAATGCAATCAAAATATCGGGCATGGCGCAGTCTGTTGGCTATTTTATTGCGGCTTTTGGTCCGCCGGTCTTTGGTAGGCTGCACGAAATAGATGCTACCTGGAATTACTCGTTCTACTTTTTGGCGGGGAGTATCGTACTTTTATTATTTGCGGGATGGAAGGCCGGAGAAGCTACGTATGTAGCGGAAGATTAAAGATAAGGCTACATCAGGCATAGGTGTTTAGCTGATGTAGCCTTATTCAATTAGCTCTTAAGCGCTGGCTTTCGAATTGACCTGTTAATCTTTGAGGACAGAAAATTCGATGTATGTGGCATTGTTCACATCGTGAAAAATACGTTGGGTAGCTTTACGGAAGTCAGCTTTGGTGGCTGTATAAGACGGTAAAAATACCTGTGGATTTCGTTCTGCCAACGGAAACCATGAGTTTTGTACCTGAACCATAATGCGATGTCCTTTTTTGAAGGTATGCGCAACGTCTGGCATTTCAAAATTAACCTTTTCGACCATACCTGGAGTCAAGGCCTGTGCTTTATCAAAACCATTTCGGTATTTCCCCGCCATGATCTCACCACGTACCATCATTTGATATCCAGCCATTGTTTTTCCTTGATAACTTGCAGCATCGTTCGGGTATACATCAATCAGTTTGACAACATAGTCCGCGTCTGTTCCTGTTGAGGAGACTTTGAGGAAGTTTTTGATTGGGCCTACTATCGTCAGATCCTCCGTCAACGGTTCCGTTTGATAAACCATGACATCAGGGCGACTAGCTGCGAAACGCTGATCATCTACCATATACTCCCGTGTTCGGTTTTGAATTAACCCACCTTGATGCGGAACAGGTTTATTAGGGTCTGTTACATATTCATCCCAGGAATCTGTACGTTGAACTTTGTCAAATCCAAGTTTCCCCTGAGGTTGGAAGTATAGTTTTTTTGTCTCTACATTTTTTGGCGGCCATTGTTCGAAATGTTTCCATTCGTTGCTGCCTGAGACAAAAATGTTAGCTTCGGAAGGGGCGAAGTTTCCTTCATCTTTTAGGTAATATTTGAAAAACGGTTGTTCAAATTGCTCCTGATAAGTAATACTGGTTTTTTTCTCAAATTGGATATCACCTAAATAGTTTCCTTCTGCACGAACCCAGCCGCCATGATACCAAGGTCCCGCGACTAAAATCGAGTTGTTTTTTTTGCTTTTATCCTCAATCGATTGGTAAGTCTTAAATGTTCCATAAGCATCTTCCGCGTCAAAGAAACCACCAACCACCATCACAGCTGGTTTTACCTCCTGTAAAGAATTGGTGATCACACGCGATTTCCAAAAATCATCATAGTCGGGATGTTTAAACAGGTCATTCCAAAATTGTACGGAGTCACCAAAATACTTTTCTTTGAGTTCCCGCGCTGTTCCTGCTTCTGCAAAAAAGTTATATTTATCGGCTTCTTTGATTTGAATTTTGCCCTTAAATTGATCTGGTGTGATGGGTTTTGGACGTGGGACACCAAAGGTTGACATGAATGTAAATGCATCCTGAAGAAACAATACGCCATTATGGTGGAAGTCGTCGCCGATAAACCAGTCTGTTACGGGAGCCTGTGGGGAGACTGCCTTCAAGCTCGGGTGTGTTTTGACCAATCCGACGGTAGAATAGAAGCCTGGATAGGAAATCCCATAGAGCCCGGCTTTGCCATTATAGTTTTTGAGATTTTTCTGTAACCATTCAAGCGCATCATAGGTATCCGTACTTTCATCGATTGCTTTTTTATCTTTGCTGTAGGTGGTCGGACGAATATCTTCAAAATCACCTTCGCTCATCCACTTGCCACGGACATCCTGATAAACGAAAATATAACCTTCACGCATCATTTGGGGAAAGTTTCCCAAGCTTTTTTTGTATTCGTTCTGCCCATAAGGAGAAACCGTGTAGGGTGTTCTATTGAGTAAAACTGGATATTTCTTGGATTTGTCTTTTGGACTGTAGATCGCAGTAAATAATTTCTTCCCATCTCGCATGGGGATTGCTACTTCGGTCTTTTCATAATGATCTCTAACATAAGCCGAGTCGGCAGCTGTTTGAGCATGTAACTGGCTTGCGCTTAAAAGCGCTAAAGTTAGGCACGAAATTGTATTTTTCATTCAGATAATTATTTGTTCAGTACATTCTTTGGTGTAAATTATAATTTTACACTTGGGTTCATTTTTTGCAATGCTATGGATACTCTTATGCACCTTGGGCGCTATGCGATACAGTTAAATTCGTCATCGCGTTATCGTTTGGCAGACCATTTCTCCAGCTACAATGAGCGGATCAACAGCTGCTGGTTTATAAATTGAACGATAGATTCATTGCGTGTATTTAAATTTTAGGCTAAAGTTAGTGCTACTAAAACCATTTTCCAATTTTATTGTCATATTTATAGCGAATAGAAAAAGAAAAATTGACCAATTTTTGAGAAAGAAAAACTTTTTTTGGATTGAATTTGGATTAGTTTTCGAATCTTAATATATTGAGTAAAATTAAGGAGAATTATTTTTTGGGTTAACAGCTTTAGCTAAAAACGTTAAATTTCAATCAGATGGATTAGTAGAACACTAAATAATAATTCATTTTCAGATTATTTTTTTAGGTTTCGAATGGGGTTTGTATTGGTATTTGTCACGATTTTATAAATTAAGTGGGCAGTGGTATGAAATATGTTTTTTTAAGCTAATTTTAAGAATTATTTTATCATAATACATCAATTAAATAACAATTTAAGTATATAGAATTAATATGGGACAACAAGTGAAAGATGCCAATGGAAAATTGGGTATTCTTATTCCGGGATTAGGTGCTGTGGCTACAACATTAATCGCTGGTGTGGCATCTATAAACAAAGGTTTTTCAAAACCAATCGGATCTGTTTCTCAATTGAGCAGAATCCGTCTGGGTAAACGCACTGAGAACAGAAATCCATTAATTAAAGATTTCGTCCCTTTAGCAAAATTGGAAGATGTTGTTTTTGGTGGATGGGACGTATATGAGGATAACGTATACGAGGCTGCATCAAATGCACAGGTATTGGAGCAAGGCCAATTGGATGCTGTTAAGGCTGAATTGGAGGCAATCCAACCGATGAAGGCTGTGTTTGACCGTAATTTTGTGAAAAATTTGGACGGAACGCACATCAAATCTGAAAAAACTCGCCGTGAATTGGCAGATGCCGTACAACGTGATATTCGTGAATTTAAAGAGAAAAACGGATTAGACCGTGTTGTATTGGTATGGTGTGGATCTACTGAGCGTTATATTGAAACAAACGAAGCTTTTTCAACTTTAGCTAAATTAGAGGAAGCATTAGACAATGATGATCAACGTATTCCACCAAGTATGATCTATTGTTATGCGGCATTGAAAGAGGGAGCTCCTTATGTAAATGGTGCACCAAATTTAACATGTGACGTTCCTGCTATTGTTGAGTTGGCGCATGAAAACGGTGTGGCAATTGCAGGTAAAGATTTTAAAACAGGCCAAACATTGATGAAAACAATTGTGGCACCTGGTCTTCAAGCGAGAGCTTTGGGTGTTGAAGGTTGGTTTTCGACGAATATCTTAGGTAACCGGGATGGATTAGTATTAGATGATCCTGAAAATTTCAAAACAAAAGAGGTCTCTAAATTATCGGTATTGGAAGAAATTCTGGATGCGAAAAAGAACCCTGAGTTATACGGTGATCTTTATCATAAAGTACGTATCAACTATTATCCTCCACACGGCGATAATAAAGAATCTTGGGATAACATCGATATCTTCGGTTGGTTGGGTTACAAAATGCAGATTAAGATCAATTTCTTGTGTCGCGATTCAATTTTAGCAGCTCCGGTTGCGTTGGATTTGGCTTTGTTTATTGATTTGGCTCAACGTGCGGGTATGTCGGGTATTCAAGAGTGGTTATCATTTTACTTGAAATCTCCTCAAACAGCTCCGGGGTTACCTCCTGAACACGATATCTTCAAACAATTGATGAAATTGCAAAATACATTGCGCCACATTATGGGTGAAGATTTAATCACACATTTGGGATTGGATTATTACCAGGAGCTAGTAGATAGTATTCAATAAACTACCTTAATAAGAGAGGGGAAACAATTGTTTAAAAACAGTTTTTCCCCTTTTTCTTCAAAATCTTTACGATATTGAAGATTTGTGATATAACCCTCTGTAGACTTTTGCGCTTACGAACGCTGAGATAGTGACGGGGGTTTTGCTTTTTTATAAATGATTTTATTTTGCAATTAAAAGAAATGGAATTTGCAATTATAGCGGCGGGAGAAGGTTCTCGATTGCGAAAAGAGGGATTTAATTTACCGAAACCCTTGCTACCATTACATGGAGTTCCATTAATTGAGCGATTGATTCGCGTGTTTGTTAAAGAAGGGGCGCAAAGAGTTCATGTTATCATCAATAAACAATCTCCGGAACTGAAATTGTTTTTGGAAAAAACAACGTTTGAATTACCTATTGTACTTATAGAGGAAGATACTGCAAGTTCATTGCATAGTTTTGCCTTGCTTGTCAAAAATAACCCCGATTGGTCGTCCTGTTGTCTGACAACAACAGATACGGTTTTTAGACCACATGAATTTCATGCCTATTTGGAGGCATTCCAGCAACATCAACATGCCGATGCTTTTATGGCAGTCACTCCTTTTGTCGACGATGAGAGTCCGCTCTATGTGAACACAAATTCACAGCTTCGGGTGGAAGCTTTTCTGGATACAGCGACCGCAGAAACGAAGTATGTTTCTGGCGGAATTTATTGCTTCCGAAAAGCAGCTATGAATTGTGCATTAAGCTCCGTTGAAGCAGGTAATTCCAGAATGCGTAATTTTCAGCGTGCTTTATTGGAAAACGATTTACAAGTAGAAGCATTTGTATTTGACAAGGTGGTCGATATTGATCATTTAAAAGATCGTGTCGTCGCAGAACAATTTTTGAGTGAGGAGGTTAGTTAGTAAAATGAGCGATATGATTTCTATTTTAGGCGTAACTCGAAAAAATCGCTTTTCACCCAACCATGTGGGGAATGATGCCGCTATATTTAATGAAGTAGTTTTAAAACTGACTGAAAAAGGTGCTTCGGTGGAGGTGTGTAATGAAGATGAATTTTTGTCTTCACCATCCCTGAAGCAGGATAATATTCTGACTATGGGGAGAACAAAGACTTTAGTTAAAAAGTTGCAATCTCTTCAAAATAATGGGATCAATGTTTTGAATTCAGGATTTGGAATTGAAAATTGTTTTCGGAAAAACATGACCCTTAAGCTTTTAGAAGGTGGAGTCCCTTATCCGAAGAGTATCGTGATCTCTACCGTTGCAGATATTCAATCTATTTTCGAAAAACTGAAAGGAAAGGGTGTATGGATCAAGCGTGGCGATTTTCATGCGATTCATAAGGAAGATGTTACCTTTGCTGCAAGTCTGAAAGAAGCGCAACATATCTTGAATGAATATGCACTTCGTGGGATTAAAGAGGCTGTGATTTCTGAACATCTTGCCGGAGACTTACTCAAGTTTTATGCAGTGCGGGGAACGGATTTTTTCTTTTATTTCTACCCATATGAACACAATCATCACAAATATGATTTGTATGAACAAATTAATGACGAGGTAGTGCATTTTCCTTTTGATCTCGACAATCTAAAAGAAGTTGCCAATCGTGCTGCGGAAGTCCTGGATGTACATATCTATGGCGGCGATGTGATTATTGATGCAAATGGAGACTTCCATATTATTGACTTAAACGACTGGCCAAGTTTTGCGCCATGTCGGGCAGAGGCCGCTGAGGCCATTGCTCAAATGGTTTACCATAAATTTACTGAAAAGAACCACAATGCAGAAAGAACAAGTTAATGTAATCGAAGAAGATAATTTGAGTGCATTCGAACAATCTTTAAAATCTAATGATACAGAAGAGCGAATTGATATTTGGTTTTATCGACCTATAGGTTATCGTATCGCGCAAGTCTGTGCCAAAATTGGTATTACACCCAACGCTGTGACAATTATTAGTATTTTCTTTGGCGTTGCGGCGGGTATTTTATTCTATTACCCTGCATTATGGATTAATGTGATTGGCATGCTTTTATTGGTTTTTGCCAATTCTTTAGATAGTGCCGATGGACAGCTGGCAAGAATGACAGACAATAAAAGTCGCTTTGGTCGTATCTTGGATGGTTTTGCCGGAGATTTTTGGTTTGCTTCTATTCATATTGCGATCTGTTTACGCAGTATTAATGAAGGATGGCCACAATGGCTATGGGTATTCTGTGTACTTGCAGGTGTATCGCATATGCTTCAGTCGGCAATGGCTGACTATTATCGTAATGTACATTTGTATTTTATAAAAGGTAAAGCTGGAAGTGAGCTGGACAATACACGTGATTTGAAAGTTGACTATGATGCCTTGTCTTGGCGCAAGAATTTTTTCAGCAAATTTGTGCTGAATGGCTACATGGGCTATACACGTAACCAGGAAAAGCTTTCTCCAAAACTGCAAAAGCTGCTGCATATTGTGAAGAGTCGTTATAAAGATGAATTGCCAAAACAATTGATGGTCGACTTTAGAACTCAAAATAAACCATTGATGAAGTATACAAATATTGTACAGTTCAATACAAGGGTGATTTTCCTATTTGTTTGGTTGTTTATCGGTCAGCCTTGGATTTACTTTTTCTTTGACATGTTTGTCCTAAATCCGATATTGATATACATGTGTAACCGACAAGAAAAGGTAAGTGGTTATTTTGTTGATAAATTAACAAATGATCCAACCTATGGGTAATAAGATCTATAAAGTACTCTTTATGCTCATCGGTATAGGTACACTGGCCTATATGATTCAAGCAATGGGAATTGATGAGATTTGGAACAACCTCGAAAAAATAGGCTGGTGGTTTTTGCCCGTCCTCGGTAGCTGGGCAGTACTCTACTGGATGAACGCAATGGCATTTAAGGCAATTATTCAGGAACCCGAATTGCCACAGACGGACGTACCCTTTTGGAAGGTCTTACAGTTGACAATATCGGGGTATGCCATTAATTATATAACGCCATTTGTTGCGTTAGGTGGTGAGCCTTATCGTATTATGGAACTTAAAAACTATGTCGGTGGTTCAAAAGCAGGCTCTTCCGTGCTGTTATACGGTGTCATGCATATCTTGTCGCATATTTTATTTTGGGTCGCTTCTGTTTTTCTAATTCTTTGGTTCGTACCGGCAAGTACAATGGTTGATGTGGCCTGTGCTGTGATTTTTGTGATGGCTATCATTTGTACTTGGCTATTTACGAAGTTTTATAAGAAGGGAATTACAGTTTCACTATTGAAGGCTTTGTCTAAACTACCTTTGGTAGGCAAGAAAGTTGGTCATTTACTGGAGACGAAGCATGAAACGTTGAGTGACGTCGATCAGCAGGTGAAAAACCTCTTTCAAAATCGTCGCGATCGTTTCTATACGGCCCTTTTTTGGGAATTTGTAGCACGTGTTGTGGGCTGTTTTGAGATTTACTTTATTGGTTTAGCCTTAGATATCAATATTGATTTTATTGATGCTATGATCATTAGCTCCGGATCTTCCTTATTTGCCAATCTTGTTTTTTTCTTTCCAATGCAATTGGGAACGCGGGAAGGTGGGTTAGCAATGGCTGTGATGAGTATAGGATTGCCTGCGAAAGTCGGTATTTTTATGGGTGTTGTGACACGAATTAGGGAAATTGTCTGGATTATGATCGGTTTGGGGTGGATGAGTTTAGTAAAAAAGAAATAACATGAATAAGTTTAATATTAAAGGGATTATTTTTGATTATGGTGGAACCTTAGACACTAACGGGGGCCACTGGGGAGCTGTTATCTGGTCGGGTTATGAAAAATATCAGGTTCCTGTAAATTTGAACGCTTTTCAGGAGGCCTATACCTACGCGGAACGTCAGATGGCTTTACAGCCTATCATTAAACCGCAGTTTAATTTTTTAGAAGTACTTGAAGCAAAGCTCAATGTACAATTTGATTATCTTATTGCTGCGGGGTACGACCTAGATCGGTCATTAGCTCATAAAATAGCCTTTGACGGTTATTCGCTGGCAAAGAATACAGTAGAGCAGGTAAAACCACTGTTAAATACACTTCATGCAAAATATCCAATTGTCATGGTGTCCAATTTTTATGGTAATTTAAAATCAGTACTTGACGATTTTGGTATTCTGCCTTATTTTCAGTCTGTTGTGGAGTCTGCTGTCGTCGGTGTACGCAAACCTGACTCTGCAATTTATGCTTTAGGTGTGACTAAAATAGGTCTTCCTGCGCAAGAGGTATTGGTTGTGGGTGATTCCTATAGTAAAGATATGGTACCTGCCAAAGCCGTTGGCTGCCAGACCTTATGGTTGAAAGGGCAGACTTGGGGCGAGGATAAATTGCAAGATACTTCAGCTGCAGACCAACAATTTACAAGTATCTTTGATTTAATCGACTTTGTTTAAATAAAGATTCTGACGAAATTCTTTAGGCGAGATTCCAACATTTCGCTTAAAGAATTTACCAAAAAAGGATTGATCCGAGAAGTGCAATTTCATCGCAATTTCTCCGATGGAAAGCCCCTGGCAAAGTAACGATTTTGCTTCCTCCACTAAGACGTTCTGAATAAGTTCTATTGCTGATTTTCCGGTTAGTTCTTTCGTAATTACGGATAGGTGTTTTGCTGTGATACCAAGTTCCATCGCATAAAATTGCACCATGTGTTCTTTATGAAACGACTTTTTTAGGAGCAAATGGAAATTGGCAAGTATCTCTCTTTTTCGAGAGGGAATAGCTGGTGTATTTCGCATATTTTGGCTTCCTAGACGGGCTATTTCGCAAAATAATATTTCCGTTAATGACTTTATGATCTGATTCTTGAAAAGATAGCTAGCCCCTTGTCGATCGTAATGAATAAACTGTTTAAATAAGTTGGATAAGTTCGTCGAATCTTGGTTCGATAGCGACCAGATGTAGCTGTCATTTAAGGCAAGAGACTTCTTGGTGACCTCGAAGAAATCCTCCTGAAAATCCAGTTTGAAGCTAAAATCCAGCGTAAAGAAAATCAAATAAACCTCACAATCCCAAGATTTGACGACCGAAGAGCCATTAACTCGCGAAGAAGGATTGGTCAACAATAGATGATTTTGAGCAACTTGTACCCGTTCATTATTAATGATGAAGGAAGTTTCACCTTTTTTTATTAAACAGAGCGAATAGAGCTCACCTTTTGATAAAATGTGCTGCTGCTCGGAACTAAAGACGGGTTTTGATTTGTTGCCTTTAAAATGAAAGACATAAAAGCCCTTGTGTTCAATGGAAGTTTCCTTTACAGACATGTTTATTTTACGATAAAATCAAAATAGGTTTTACGATAGGGTTCATCTTGCAAGGTGTAATGCCACCATTCCTTATCATAAGCTTTAAAGCCAAATTTAGCCATCGCTTCTTTTAAGATCTTTCGGTTCTCTTTCTGTTGGGCTGTCAGATTCGCGTACTGATGATGTGAGACTGCGCCGAAAAAATCAAAAGGTCCACCCATGTCAATCTCTTTTTGATCTTTTAAGCTAATGAGCGTTAGATCTACTGTACTGCCCCGGCTGTGGCCCGATTTGGAGGCAATAAAGCCTAGATTGAACAAATTTTTCTTATTGATAAGCGGGTAGAATTCTTTTTTTGCGATCGTATCATTGGTGTTTAAGGACCATGTTTTAAAGTTGTCAACAGCACGTTGCGGGCGGTAGGCGTCGAATATTTTCAAGCCAAGACCTTTTTTATTTAAATGGTTCTCGACCTGCTGTAGTGCTAGCGCTGCGCGTTTAGTTAAAATAGCGACTGGTTTTTCATAACCTTTAATCGGCCTTCCGGTGAAGTTGTGACTGCCGAAATAACGCATTTCTAAGCTTATCGTGGGGATAATGTCCTTGACGTATACAAAATCTGAAGGCATGATCTTTTCCTGCCCACGGAGGCAAAGTGTGAAAAGGCTTAAGCCACATGTAAGACACAAGTTGAATTTCATGGAATGAAGATACAACTTGTGTCTTAATTAATATAATAAAAACGGTGATTCTCGTCTGTATCAATAGGTATAAAACCCAGTTGGGTTTATTGAGCAATTTGCTACCAGTCCGATAGACATGCGCTTAGTGATCAGCTAATTTTTTTTTTCAGGTAATTGTATATTTCTATCTGTGAACGACATGGTGCCTCTTTATTCTCGACGTAATGATTGCTCAGGGAATTATTGAGTATCCGCGCTTTGACATTATCTTTGAGCTGGATTTGAAGCATTTCTTTTAAATCCTCCTTGATTTTTTTTACTTGTTATTTTTACTGCGGCTTCGATACGATGATCCAAGTTTCTTGTCATCCAGTCCGCTGAGGAAATAAATAGTTGCTCTCGACCAGCATTATAAAAATACATCACACGTGCATGCTCCAAATATTCATCTACGATTGAAATGGCGTTCATTTGCAATTTAAACGTTTTTTGATTTGTTGCACAGTAGATTCCCCGGATAATAAGATCTATTTTGACACCAGCTGTTGCTGCGTCATAGAGCTTTTTAATCATCTCTTTATCGCTGAGCGAATTTACCTTGACAATGATGTATGCTTTTCGGCCAGCCTTTGCTTCGGTAATTTCCTGGTCGATGTAGTGTAGAAGTTCTCTACGCATATCCGTTGGGCATATCAAAAGGCTTTTGCAATTTTTGATAATTTCAGCCGGATTTGATTTGGGACGTCTTAGGTAATTGAAAACCTTATTTATATCGGCAATAACGTCCCTATTACTCGTTAAGAGGCAATAGTCTCCGTATAATTTCGCCGTTTTTTCGTTGATATTTCCTGTGCTGACAAAACCATATTGGATCGTTTTCATCCCAATACGTTTTTTTATCACACATAGTTTTGCATGGACCTTTTTATTTGGGATACCGGTAAGTACTTTAATGCCTTCGAGTTCAAGTTTCTCTTTCCAGTCCAAATTGTTTTCTTCATCAAATCTTGCACGAAGTTCAAGCATCACAGTGACTTCCTTTCCATTGCGGGCTGCATTAATCAAGGCATTTGCAATTTTGGAATTGGAAGCTAAGCGATATGCTGTAATTTGGATCGTTTTTACATCGGGATCCATTGCTGCTTCCCGAAGTAAATCGATGATCGGTCTAAACTCATGATATGGAAAGGAGAGCAGCACATCTTTTTTTTAATATAGTATCCGTTACACGTTCGTAGTTTTTGAAATAAGGATGTGGAAAGGAGGTTCGTTCCAAGGGCTGATTGTAGGATTTAAACACATTGGGAAAATCCATGAAGTGTTTGAAGTTGTGTATTTTTTGTCCTGGAATGATGCTGTCTTTTTTTGAAAGGTTAAGTTTCTTGATCAGGAATTCTACCAATTTATGGTCCATCTCTTGATCAAAAATAAACCGGGTCGGTTTACCTTTTCTTCTGTTTTTTACCCCTTTGCTTATCTTCTCAACCAGCGTCGTGTTGATATCATTGTCAATGTCAAATTCGGCGTCTTTTGTTACTTTAAAGACATGTGCATTGAATACATCAAAACCGAAATAGGAAAATATTAATGGAAGATTAAACTTGATAACATCCTCCAAAAGTATAATATGCTTTTCATCTTTTGGCGAAGGTAATTGTACGAAGCGTCCATTTTGACTGGTCGGGATTTCGATGAGTGCAAATTTGGTTTCATACTGCCATTCCTGTTTTCCCATGGCAATACCCAAGTAAAGGCTCTTATCCCGAATATAGGGCATAGGTCTTACATCGTCCAATATCAAAGGAATGACGTTCGATTCCACCTCATCCTGATAATAGTCGCTCACAAACTTTTGTTGTTCGGGATTCAGTTCCTCACTGGTCTTAATATAGACATTCTGTTTGGCCATATCTTTTTGGATACGATTCCACGTACTATCAAATTTCTTTTGCTGCTTGATTACCCGGATATTGAGCTCTTCCAATATGAGCTGTGGGTCTTCGTAGAAGGATTGGTTGGCACTTTTGTCTTTCAGGTCTATAGCCCGTTTTAGACCTGCAACACGTACACGGAAAAATTCATCGAGGTTATTGGAAAATATACCTAAAAATTTGATTCTTAAGGGTAAAGGGACAGTCTCGTCCGCAGCTTCCTGAAGTACTCTGCCATTAAAGCTCAACCAACTAACGTCTCTAGGAATAAATTTTTTCGCCATAGCTAAATATACGTAAATTTAAAAAGCAAAACTATAGCTCTACAGGGGATAATCGAACTTTTTTGTGTTAAAGAATTATTAAGTTATTTTTTGTTCATGTGTGTAGATCGTAGTTTTAAAGGTGCATTTTTGCCACTGCTCTTCTTCTCTGGAAATAACCGCTACAAGGTGTTGCACTGCATGGTAAAAAAAATCCCCCAAAGGTCTATTCAGACTTTGAGGGATATGTCATTATGTTTGGTTTCGTCTATTTCTTCTTTCCGTACTTTTTGGAAATTTGAATCGCTTTGTATTTCGTCGTGTCAAAATGTGGCGTGTCAATTGACAAGCTTGTCGGATAAGGAGCACTTCGATCGAAGAAATACACGGTTGTTGTACTTCCGTAATCATTAACAGGCATTAAATCAAGACAGGCAGAATAATCCGCATTCAACAGGTCGCCTACAGTAACGGCATAAATGCGTATGATACCACCTTTATTTTGTTCATTTCTGACGAAAGCGACTTCCTTAAAACCTCCCGGTAGATCTTCAATACTTTTTTGATTGAAGCTATCTTTTAAAATAAAACCCAACAGCACTAAAATCGGTATGACCAAAAGCCATAGCCTTTTATTCTTCTTCATTAAAAATACTTAAATTGTAATTGTTATACCTAATAATTTGTAAAACTCTTTTAAAATTGCCTGGTGTCCTGGCCAAGCAGGAGAGGTGACCAAATTGCCGTCTACCACCGCTTGATCCGCAGGGATGTTTTTCCATGTGCCGCCCGCTAGTTCAATGTCGGGACCCACAGCAACATAAGCTGTCAATGTGCGACCTGCGAGTACTTTTGCAGCTGTCAGTACTTGGATGCCATGACATATTGCTGCCACAGGTTTATTGTGCTCAAAGAAGTGTCTCGTAATTTCCAAAACACGTTTGTTGAGTCGAATATATTCTGCCGATCGTCCTCCAGCAATATATAAACCGTCATAATCTTCGACATTGACCTGGTCGAAATCTTTATTGATTGCGAAATTGTGCCCGCGCAGTTCTTTATACGTCTGGTCACCAGTGAAATCATGCACTGCTGTGGGAACTACATCTCCGCTTTTGCGGTCCGGAGCAATTGCATCTACCGTTAATCCTATTGAACCCATTGCTTGAAATGGAACCATTGCTTCGTAATCTTCTACAAAGTCTCCTACAAGTAGTAATATTTTTTTTGCCATATCAAAAAACCTCTTTTAATAGGTTTTCAATTTACATATTAAATGAGGTATTCGCAACGATTATTTGTTAATCTTTTGTTAACCTTGCACGGATAATTTTTCGGCAAGCGCACGTTTTGTTTTACGTACTTTAGCTTCTAATTGACTTCTTAAAGTGGGATCGATAATACCTTTACCTTCTTCAAAGTTTTTGTGGAATTCAGGAAGAGAGAAGGAGTCTAATATATCGGCGCCATCCCAAGTTATCCGGTTCACTGCGGTGTTCAATACCGTGGCACCTCCCATCGGACCAGGTGCAGTAGCCAATAAGAAAACAGGCTTGCCATTGAATAATTTGCGGTTAGGAATACGCGAAACCCAGTCAACAATATTTTTGTAAGCTGTAGTATATGACCCATTGTGTTCGGCCAAAGAAATCAAAAGGAAATCTGCTGCGTCCATTTTAGCAGCAAAGTCATGCGCCAATTGTGGAATGCCCAACTCAACTTCTTTGTCGTAAGAATAGATAGGCATTTCAAAATGGTTTAAGTCTAGCAATTCGATGATATCGTCTGCTTCTTTATAGTATTTGGAAGTACTTGTGACGAATGTTTTGTTGATTGAATTTTTGTTGCTTGTTCCTGCAAATGCTAATATTTTCATCTTTATATCATTAATTTATGAGGTGTTGAATAGGGGCAAAACTACCCCATACTGACCTCGTTGTTACCTTTAGAAAATCATGATTTTCGCATGTTTTCGCTATGTTTTATTTTAAAATCTGGTCAAACTTACGATATAATTGCTGAATAAATGTCAATCAAATGTCTCTGTACGGCGTTCTAGCGTATTTATTGATGTAGATCAATAAAATTGAAACGTTCGTACATACCAAGCAGGCCTGTAAGTCCGCCAGTATGAATAACTAGCACCTGATCTGCGGGGGTAAAGTAGTCCTTTTTGATCAGATCATCTACGGCATAAAGTAATTTGCCGGTATAGGTGGGTTCAATCATGATTCCTGTAGCCGCTATAAAATGCTGAACAAAGGCGAGTAAGTCTGTATTGGATTTTGCATAACCACCAAAATGATAATCAAGATGTAAAATAGGAGGGGTGATGTCGGGGTAAAGTTGATCGACTTCCTCCTGAATAAAACCTCCATTTTTTAAAACAGGTATGCCGTGTACGCGGGTAAATAGATCTCGTTTTTCTATCGCATTGGCTATTCCAGCTAATGTTGTTCCTGTGCCGCAGGCGGTAAAAATATGCTGGTATTCATGTTGGAGTTCATCAACGAGTTCGGAGCAACCTTTTGCTCCTAGCATGCCGTAACCACCCTCGTGTATATAGAACGTCGTTGGATCCTGACCAAAATAGGTGTTGTATAAATTTTCTTTATCTCGGTAAGATTCGCGGTCGACGTAAATGAGCTGCATCCCAAAAAGGCGGCACATTGCTAAAACAGGGTTGTTAACCCCTTCTTCACCTCGAACAAAAGCGGTTGTTTTAAACTTAAAGGTAGCTCCGGCGCAAGCGGTAGCTAAAAGATGGTTGCTCCATGCTCCGCCAAATGTAACAAGATGATTTTTCTGAAGCTGCAGCGCTTCTTCCAGATTATATTTTAACTTTCGCCATTTATTGCCTGAAATAAACGGATGTATGAGGTCATCGCGCTTAAGTGTTACTTTAATATGCTTCTTCTCCCAGGCTGGGAGGCACAATTCAGTTTCGGGGCTATGGATTTTGAAGGGCAACATAACATTAAATGAAAACAAATTTAACGAAAATTGTTTCATTTGGTTTATTTTTGTAGCATGACAGAACAAATTGGATCGCAAGATCAGGAAGAACAAGAATTATTTGAGCATCTACGTATTGAGGTGGATAAGGGACAAGCATTACTCCGCATTGACAAATACCTGATGAACAGGGTGGAAAATGCGACGCGGAGCAAAATTCAGCATGCTATTGAAGCAGGTTCTGTCATGGTTAACGGTAAGGAGATCAAGGCGAGCTATAAGGTTAGACCTGATGATGTGATTACATTGGTGCTACCTGATCCACCACGGGATAATGAAGTTTATCCAGAAAACATTCCATTGGATATCAAATACGAGGATGACGACGTGCTGATTGTGAATAAAGAGGCGGGTATGGTCGTGCATCCAGGATATAATAATTATACGGGAACCTTGGTAAATGCATTAACGTATCATATCCAGCAGCTGCCGCAGTTACCAGGAAACTCCGATCGCCCAGGTTTAGTGCATCGAATCGATAAAGACACTTCCGGACTATTGGTTATTGCTAAAAATGAAAAATCAATGGCCTTTTTGGCAAAACAGTTTTTCGATCACAGCATTACCCGTAAATATATTGCATTAGTTTGGGGTGATTTAAAGGAGGACGGAACAATTACAGGTTATATTGGACGTCATCTAAAAGACAGACGCATCATGGCGATGTATGATGGTGAAGACAAACGGCGTTGGTCAGTGACACATTACAGCGTTTTGGAGCGATTGGGCTATGTTACTTTAATTGAATGTCAGTTAGAAACAGGGCGTACACACCAAATTCGTACGCATATGCAGTCTATTGGTCATCCGCTATTTAATGATGCAATGTATGGTGGAGATAAGATTTTAAAAGGTACCGTGTTTTCAAAGTACAAGCAGTTTGTGGATAACTGTTTTTCATTACTGCCGCGACAAGCACTTCATGCGCAGGTATTGGGATTTATCCATCCTACGACAAAAGAAAATATGTATTTCGAGGTACCATTTCCAGAAGATTTTCGTTTAGCTTTAGAAAAGTGGCGCGGATATGCGGCAAATTCAATGGCTATAGAAAATGATTAAAATTTAGAACAAAATTAAGATGCCAACAAACTATATCAATTTCAATGGCAGTGTAGTGCCGGAAGATCAGGAAATATTTAGCATTGAGAATAGAGGTTTCCGTTATGGGGATGGATTATTCGAAACGATGCTGTATAAGGATGGTGATATCCGCTTTCTAAATTTTCATGTCGAGCGTTTACAGAAAGGAATGGAGTTGATTCATTTGGATGATGCGAATCTATTCGATGAATTTTTTATTCGTTCGAGATCCGAAGAATTAATCCGTAAAAACAATATGTTGGGGCAGCAGGTTCGTATCCGATTGATCGTGTTTAGATCTGGAGGCGGATTGTATAGTCCAACGACTAATAAACCTGGTTTTGTTTTGCAGGTGCAGCGCATAGAACCTAATCTTCGCGATAAGAAGGTCGGTTTGATTGTAGGACTTTACAATGAATTCAAAAAACCGTATAGCGATCTTTCAAAGATTAAATCTTTAAATGCGCAGATTTACGTGTTAGCTGGCATCTATAAAAAGAAAATGGCTTTTGATGATGTATTGATTCTAAATCAGGAAGGCTATCTATGTGAATCCTTGATTTCAAATATCTTTGTCTATTATGAAAAGGTACTTTATACACCAGCGTTATCCGAAGGATGTATTGAAGGAGTAATGCGCCGGGTAGTCATGGACATGGCACAGGATGAAGGTATAGAGGTGGTTGAGGCACAGATAAGCCCCGAAATCATGAAACGGGCGGATGAGATTTTCTGTACCAATGCTGTACAGGGCGTACAATGGGTAATGGGCTATAAGCAAAAGCGCTATTTCAATAAGATATCGCGGATCTTGCAGGAAAAATTACAACATTGGAACTATGACGTCAGTGATGAACAGGACTAGAATAATTTGATTATACATACAAAAGGTCAGGATTTAATCCTGACCTTTTGTATGTATAATTCGCTCAGCCCATTGCTCAAAGGCATTTTTAAAGCTGCGAAGAAAATCTTTGGTTTTTTGTGATTCAATAGCCCCGTTGGGTCCAATACATGTTGTTATATTGCCCAAATAAGCTTCGGGTTGCTGCATGGTTAAGACATTGACGAAGACCAGCGATTGACGTAAATGGTGGTTGGCGCCAAAGCCACCGTAAACTCCCGTTGATGAAGAAATTATTGCGCCAGGTTTACCATCCCATTTATTTTTTCCATAGGGTCTTGAACCCACGTCAATCGCATTTTTTAAAACTGCAGGAATGGAACGATTATACTCTGCAGTAATAAAAAGTACAGCATCTAGGGACGCGACCTCTTTCCGAAATCGCACGTAGTTCGGAGGAGGATTTCCTACATCGTCAAAGTCCTGATTATATAAGGGAAGCTCGCTGATATCGATTATGCGATAGCCAAATTTAGATTCCTCTTGCTCAAGAATAAACTGCGCAATTTTTTTTGTTGTAAGATTCCTTTCGTAAGCTACCAACCAATATTCCTACGTTATATATACTCATTGTGATTAGTTCATTAAAGTCTGTATGATCTGAACAATTGATCCTATTAAAAAGTTTGCGGTTTTTTATCAATCATATCGTAATTAACCTGTTTAAAATGAGGTTCTTATTGCTGTGTTAACAAAAATTAACATTTGAACATTAATCTTTTGCACACTGTTTGTTGTCGTATTGTAAAGAAGAAATTACAAACTAGAGGGAGGAGCTACTTATGAAAAAATTGTTTTACGCGGCGGCGATTATTGCAGGCCTTTTTACAGCGGGAGCTGCACAAGCGCAAGTCAGTATTAGTGTCAATATTGGGAGTCAGCCAAGCTGGGGGCCAGCAGGGTATGATTATGCCCGCTATTATTATATTCCAGAATACAATATGTATTACGATGTACCAGCGAGATGTTACGTTTATTATGATAATGGCGGCTGGATAAGAAGAGCAAGTTTACCGAGGAGATATAGACATTACGATTTTTATCGGGCTCATAAAGTGGTTATTAACGATCGCACACCATGGCATCACCACGATCGGTATAGAAGCCGTTATGGCGGTTACCGTGGAAGACAAGTATCTATCCGTGACAACCACCACGGTGGTAGCGGGTATTCATTTGCCAGCGAGCGTAGGGTAAGGCGTGAACATTCATGGGGAGAAAGCCGTCGATACGATAGGGGAAATGGACATGGCAATAACCAGGGGCATGGAAACGGACATGGGCGTGGTAAGGGTCACGGAGGAAGACATAGAGATTAATCGAGTAGTTGAATAACATGATAAAAAAGGAATCTATATACATATAGGTTCCTTTTTTTTGGCCAGAAATAACACGTTGTTTGCATTCGTAGCTTTGGGTGCTTGCAGAATCATAAAGCTTTTAGTGTACATGCACAATAAATTAAATAACATAACAGCTTGATTAATGAAAAATATATTAATTTTGCGCTACACGGGACTGAGATCAGCTTATTTTAGGTGATTTTGAGTTTATGGGAAATAATTGTAATGTGTAAGTTAATTTTTGTGATGAGAAAACTGGTTAATTCGGGTGTTGTATGGGTAGGGTTAAGTATATCTATTTTTGGATTTTACTCCTGTAATCAAAGTGGGACAAATAAGGTGCAAAATGTGGGAGCTGTTGACTCTATGCCGCCAAAAAAGGATAGTTTGCTTGCTGTACAAGATTCGATAAGTAAAGTGGATTCGCTGCGTAAAGACACCATTACAAAAATGGAAGAAAATGTGGACTACAAAGGGACTAAAGATACGACCGTATTGTTGACTGATACTGTCTCTCCACGTTATATTTATCTCACTTTTGACGATGGCCCACTGAATGGAAGCCAGCACCTTGATTCCATTGCGACAGCGAAAGGCATCAAAATTAATGCTTTTCTGATTGGCAATCATGATAAAATGAGTAAAAAATTACACAGTTTTACAGAACGTTATAAGAATAATCCTTTAGTGGATTGTTACAACCACAGTTACTGGCATGCGCACAATAAATACAGTACTTTCTATTCGAATCCGCAGACGGCTTTTGAAGATTTTGAACTTGCTGAGCAATCGCTGGGATTAACACATAAAATAGTTCGCTTGCCGGGACGAAATATCTGGTATATCGGAGACCGTAAAAAGGTTGATTTGAAAAGTGGGGCTTCGACTGCCGAGTTACTACACCAGAATGGTTACAAAGTAATTGGTTGGGATTGTGAGTGGAAAATAAATGGTGTTACAGGGAAGCCAGACCTATCGGTGAATCAGTTGTATACCCAAATGAAGAATTTACTCCGTAAAGGTACCTCTTATACGAAAAACAATGTTGTGCTATTGACACATGACAATATGTATCAAACGAAAAAAGGACAGCGGTTGTTATCGGATTTGATCGATAGTCTTAAACAACATCCAAACTATCGTTTTGAATTTGTACGGAATTATCCGCAATAGTGATAGCTATCTCTCTAAATAATAAAGGCTTAAACAGGAGTGAACCCAAGTTTAAGCCTTTATTATTTAGACGAAAAGTCTAGTTTAATTTTGTTTACGGAGATATTTGGTCAGTATAACGATTGTTTGACCTTCAATCTTTCCTTCAATTTGTTCGATATTGTCTGCTACTAGTCGAATATTCTTAACCACGGTGCCTAAAGTCGCTTTTAAGGAGGAACCTTTCACGTCAAGCGTTTTTGTCAGAACAACAGTATCGCCCTCCAACAGTCGTTGCCCGATGCTATCTTCATGAAAAGAAACATAGCCATCATTTTCATGATCTCCAGTTTTCTTAGCTTCCAATAGTGTTTCATCGTCGAGATAGAGGATATCCAGTGCTTCAGACGCCCAGCCTTCATTTTTTAATCGGTTTAACATACGCCAGCATACAATTTGCACCGATGGATTTTCGGACCACATCGCATTTGGAAGGAATTTCCAGTCGTCTGGATTTAATTGCTCCGTTTTGTTGAGCTGATTGACCAATGTTTCTGAAATCAGTAAAGTATTGTCCAAATTTGATGTTATTTCCGGTGGTAATGTGTAGGCAATTAAAGTAGCATCTTCGCCTGTCAGCTCACATTTCCCGCCAGCTCTCGCTTGTAATTGTTCTTCTAATTTCATGTCAGTTTTTTTGAAAGCCCAAACTTAGCCAAATTTGCTTTGATGTGCAATGACGAATATCACGACTTAAGGAAATAATTCCCGTTTTTACTCTTATAAAGCATTGTTTTTGCTTATGACTTTCATTTGTTTGCCGGTAAATTTATTTATGGGATGCGGGCTATGAGGTAAAGTGAAGTAGATTTTTTCTTCAAATAAATTTACTTCATGTAGAACATTGGTACCGAATTTGTGTTTAACCAACATTAGAAAAGATTATTAACTGTAATATAGAAATACTATGAAATGGCAAGGAGGCAAGCAAAGTGGTAATTTTGAGGACCGTCGTGGAATGTCGGGGGGAGGAAAAATTGCTTTAGGAGGAATTGGTGGAATTATTGTTTTGGTCATTGGATTTTTGATGGGTGGAGATCCGATGCAACTCTTACAGCAAGCCCAAAATATGGGGGTGCAAACTGAACAGTCGGGACAGCCGCGTGAGTTAAATCCGGAGGAAAAAAGACTAACTGAATTTTCATTAACTGTGCTTCAGAGTACCGAGGATGTTTGGGCAAAGCTCTTTAAAGAGCAGATGCAGAAAAATTATACTCCTACAACACTCGTATTTTACGATGGGGGAACACAAACGGATGGTTGTGGTATGGGGCAGGCTTCTTACGGACCTTTTTATTGTCCGGGTGATCAAAAGATTTACCTGGATCTGAGCTTTAGTAAAGAACTGTCGGATAAATTCGGTGCAAAAGGAGAGTTTGCCATGGCGTATGTAATTGCGCATGAAGTCGGACATCATATCCAACAATTGGTGGGATTATTGCCAAAGACCAATCAAGCCCGTGGGAAACTGAGCGAGCGTGAAAATAACAGGATCTCCGTTATGACCGAGCTGCAAGCGGATTTTTATGCTGGTGTATGGGCGCATTACATCAATGAATTAACCGATATAAAAATTGATTATAATGATATAATGGACGGGATGAAAGCTGCAGCTGCTGTTGGTGATGATAAATTACAGACTGAAGCACAGGGCTATGCTGTTCCTGAGTCATTTACGCATGGTACATCCGCGCAACGTATGGAATGGTTTAAAAAAGGATATGATTCGGGGGATATGCGATCGGGCAATACCTTTGAAGATTCGAGTCTGAAATAAGGATCGTAATTCGAATGAAAAAACACCTGGCCCTGCATCATGTCCGGGTGTTTTTTTGTGGTATAGGCAATTTGCCTTTAGGGAACCAAGCCGTTTGGCAAATGCCGCGCTGGTCATATCAGATCATTACTGAACCAACAGATTACAACCACGAATATCACTTTGGTCAAAACGTCCCAATATTTCAAAAGAGCCGTCCTGATATACTTTACCTAAATCTTGGGTGGCTATAAATGAACAGGAGTAGCGATTGGCGAGGTCGATTACATTGATGCCGCCAGTTTTATTCAACGGAATCAGGCTTAAAGGATCATTAGTATCTCGGATCAGGATTTTCATCCATTTGGGAAGATAGAATATTCCCTGACCTGAAGAGTAGCCTTGTGAGAGTAATTCTGTCATGCCATATTCAGAATGGATACCATGCACAGAAAAGGCTTCTTCCAGGAGTTTATGGATTTCCTGTTTCACCATTTCCTTACGCTTACCTTTCATTCCGCCGGTTTCCATAATGATCAGTTCAGGAAATTCAAAGGCATATTGTTCAATGAAGTCGAGTAGGGCATACGTTACGCCAAAGAGGATGGTCTTTGTGCCTTTATTTTTGAGTTTAATAAGTGTATCGTAAAGCTCTTGGTGGTTATAGAGAAAATAATTGCTTTCCGGTTGCTCACTTTGTTTCATGAGATCATCAATCATATAGATCAACGACGAACCACTTCGCTCTAGGTAGGATGGGAGCAATGCAAGGACGGCGATGTTGCCGAGCGGACCATAAAAACTTTCGAAAATCTTCCGAAAAGTTCGCTCATATATACTTCGGTCAGCGACCAGATGTTTTGAGGTGACCATACCTGTTGTACCCGAACTCGAGAATACGATTTCAGCCTCCATCCCTTCAGCAATAACCTGTTGGGTCTTAAAAAATTCGATGGGCATGAAAGGAATATCGGTATAGTGCTGAATAAGGTGTTTTTCTCGTCCAAGGAGCCTGATATAGTCACGATAAACTTTGCAATGCTGGCTTTGGAATTGGTAGGTATCTAAACAATGCTGATTAAAATCATCCTCGGTTTTAATGTCAAAAAAATCCTTCCAGTTCGTCATAGCATTTAAAAATTTGATGGACAAAATTAACTAAAATTTGGAAAAGAAAACCGTTAATTGTGGCGTGCATAGGTGTTTCGTAGAAATAGATCAGGATAGGCCGTGAAATAGAACTAGAGAACAGGCTTAGGTCAAGTTTTCTTAACTCAACCTAAGCCTGTTTATTTTATAACATACCACCATCAACGGGAAGAACCTGTCCGGTTACGTATGCTGATAAATCAGATGCTAAATAAAGACATGCATTGGCAACGTCTTCTGGTTCGCCAGCACGTTTCAAAGGAATTCCGGCTTCCCATCCAGCCACAACTTTAGGATCCAGTACGTCAGTCATTTCGGTACGTATAAAACCTGGAGCAACTACGTTTGCACGGATATTACGAGAACCTAATTCTTTAGCGATAGATTTTGTGAACCCGATAATACCAGCTTTTGATGCGGCATAATTTGCCTGACCAGCATTTCCTTGAACTCCAACAACTGAAGACATATTGATAAATGAACCTTTACGGTTTTTCATCATAATTTTCGAAGCGGCTTTTGTAACGTTAAAGACAGATTTTAAGTTGACATTTAATACATCATCCCAATTCTCTTCGGTCATACGCATTAACAAGCCGTCTTTTGTGATACCGGCATTATTTACAACGATATCTAATCCTCCAAAATCGGCAACGATCGCGTTGATTAATTGTTCTGCTTCTTCGAATTTTGAAGCGTCAGAGCGATAACCAATCACTTTGGTGCCGAAAGCCTGAAGCTCCTGTTCCAGTGCCTGTCCTTTTTCGACAGAAGAAAGATATGTAAAAGCGACGTTAGCACCATGTTGTGCAAACACTTCCGCAATTTTCCTTCCGATTCCTTTTGATGCTCCTGTTACTAAAGCAATTTTTCCTTCAAGTATTTTCATCTGTATAAGTTATTTGTTCTTCAATTATGCACACTCAGGCATTTATGTCCATTTTCCACGCGCTGTCTTTCTCTCACAGCCCGTCTGTTACTGGAATTCAATACGAAACATGAACTCGTTTCCATTTGGTTTATCTTGGTTATGGCACAGTGCTTATGTTTTTTCGATGCCGTCGTATTAGCGAATAAATGATCTTGTTTTTTAGCTATTGTGTACACTAATGCCTTTCGATGTTCTGCAAAAATGTTAAAACTATATTATAACACAAAATCTTTCGATAAATAACGGTTTAAAATAGAAAAACATTGTGTGCTGACCTTGTGTTTATCTTGGAGTGGAGGAGTATTTTCAGGAAGCAATTTTAGAATTTTACGGTAAGCGATCGCTCACTTAGGATTATTTTAATAAATCAATGGTATTTTTGAATAAGTGGTTCTAAAAAGTACAGTTTTTTGACAAAAGACTTGGACGTTTACCAAAAACTATATTAAATTTGCATCAATCACAAAAACATGAGCAAAAAATCAAATAAAGAAGTTGACGTTGTTCTGATCGGCGCCGGTATTATGAGTGCTACTTTGGGTACTCTAATCAATGAATTAAGCCCAGACGTTAATATTGAAATTCTTGAGCGTTTGGATGTTGTGGCTGCTGAAAGTTCTGACGCTTGGAATAATGCTGGCACGGGTCACTCTGCCTTATGCGAGTTAAATTATACCCCCGAACAGAAAGATGGTTCTGTAAAGATTGATAAAGCAGTTAAAATTGCTGAGCAATTTGAAGTGTCTAAGCAATTTTGGTCCTACCTCGTTGATAAAGGCATTATTGCCCAACCTGAAAATTTTATCCGTAGTATTCCACACATGAGTGCGGTTTTTGGTGAAAAAGATGCTAAATTCCTAAAGACAAGATGGGAAACATTGACGACCCAAAACTTGTTCAAAGGGATGGAGTATACCGAAGATACGGCATTGTTGAAATCGTGGATTCCATTGATGATGGAAGGACGCGAGGCCGACGAAAAAATCGCTGCAACAAAAATGGATCTGGGCACTGATGTTAATTTTGGGTCGTTGACACGTGATTTGATCGCTAATCTCGAAAATAAAGAAAATATTTCGATCTCCTTAAACCATGAAGTAATCGACATCGAACGTGAAGACGATGGCCGTTGGGAAGTGGAGGTCAAAGATTTAAAGACAGGAACAAAGAGAGAAATAAAAGCAAAGTTTGTATTTATTGGGGCCGGGGGCCACTCGTTGTTGTTGTTGGAAAAATCTGGAATACCCGAAGCGAAAGGCTATGGCGGATTTCCTGTAGGGGGCCAATGGCTACGTTGTGTAAATGAAGAGATCATTAATACACATCATGCGAAAGTGTATGGAAAAGCTTCTGTTGGAGCTCCTCCAATGTCTGTACCGCACTTAGATACACGTTATATTGATGGCAAACAAGCGTTATTGTTTGGACCATATGCAGGTTTCTCAACTAAATTCTTAAAACAAGGGTCTTACTTCGATTTACCTGCTTCTATCAAATTGTCCAATATCCGCCCGATGTTATCAGCCGGACTTGACAACTTACCTTTGACGAAGTATCTTATTACTGAAGTCATGAAGTCACCAAAAGATAAACTAGAGTCTTTAAAACAATTTATGCCTACAGCTAAATTGGAGGACTGGGTTATCGAGAAAGCAGGACAACGTGTTCAGGTCATCAAGAAAGATGAGAAGAAAGGTGGAATTTTAGAATTTGGTACAGAGGTCGTTTCTAGTGCAGATGGTTCTATTGCTGCGCTATTAGGAGCTTCTCCTGGAGCTTCGACTTCAGTTGCTATCATGATCAGCCTATTGAAGAGATGTTTCCCTGAACGTGCGAAATCAGATGAATACCGTAAAAAACTACGTGAAATGATTCCTTCACACGGGAAATCATTGAACGATGATGCGCAACTATGTAAAGAAACGCGTACGCGTACGCACAAAGCGTTGAAATTGATTGATATAGAATAATCAATTCGACAGAAAATATACTTATGGGGTGCTTGGAATGACCATGGTCATTCTCGGCTGAGATTATACCCAATAAAAGCGATTGTACCTCCTTGTACGATCGCTTTTATATACCTGATCCAGGTAATGCTGGCGTAGGGATTTAATTTCAATAAAAAACGTCCGTTTTTCTCCCATAGGTTTATTATGAATTACACGAAATAATAAACAAGGCGATGACTTCTGAAACAATTTTCGAAGCTTTTATAAAACAGATTCAACAGGCCACCATCGCGGAATGGCTAGGGGTATCCTTTGGTGTTTTACAGGTTTGGTTTTCCCGGCAAAATAAATCGATCAATTACATTTTTGGGATTATTGGTATCTTAATTTCTGTTTACGTATTATTCCATGCGAAACTATATGCAGAAATATTACTACATCTCTATTATTTGGTCATGAGCATCTATGGCTGGATCTATTGGAAATATAGTAGCGATGTTGCAGCTCCCATAACGCATTGTGAGCCGAAAGAATGGTGGATAGTAGGGGGAATCTGCGCTCTCGGTTTTCTGTTGTTTTATTTCGGATTGGTCCATTTAACGGATTCTGATGTACCGCTTTGGGACTCTGCAGTTTCCTGTACAGCTTGGGCAGGGATGTGGTTATTGGCAAAACGGAAGATAGAAAATTGGATATTGTTGAATATCAGTAATCTGATGGCAATTCCTTTACTGATCCATAAAGGGTTATTTCTTTATTCGGGCTTGACTTTGTTTTTATTTGTTATGGCATTTAGTGGATATTTTAATTGGAGGAGAATAATAAGTGAAGAAAGATATGCAACTCAGTAGCGAAGATATCGCCATTCTGAAAGATAATCAGGCTAAGGGAATCCATCAGAAAACATTGTCGGATGGACAACTGGACCTTATTTTTCTTCGGAAATGGTTTAAGATTTGGGTTCCACCTGCATTGGGTGGATTGGGGTTAAGTCTACCTGAAGGGCTCAATTTATTGGCTGATCTAGCTTATTGGGATGGGGGATTAGCTTGGACAGTAACGTTATGCTCAGGAGCAAATCTCTTTGTCGGTTTTATTGATCCGGTTTTAGGAGATCAGATTTTCAAAACGGATCGGGTTTGTTTTGGCGGCAGTGGACAGGCATCAGGTACAGCTACACGTGAAGGTGAACATTATCGGCTCCGCGGTTTTTGGAGATATGCTACTGGAGCTCCTCATTTAACCCATTTTACCTTAAATGCTGCAATTCAGGAGGCAGGAAAACCCTTGTTGGACGAAAAAGGTGAACCACTGATAAAATCATTTTTTGTGGATCGTGACCATGTACTGGTGCATTACGACTGGGATACATTTGGATTGGAGGCTACAGCTTCGCATTCCTTTTCGCTGGAAGACATACTCGTTGATGGTAGGCAGTCTTTTGAGATTGATGCGGCAAAAAGTACACGTAGCGAGCTGTTGTATCAATATCCCTTTATGCCTTTTGCGGAATTGACTTTACTGGCCAACTTTACGGGAATGTATAAGCGCTTTTTGGATTTAATCGAAAAACTATTTGTGTTAAAAAGCAATCAATCCAAATGGGAGAAGACTGAAAGTAAAGAAGCATTTAGGGTACTCGATGACTTTCAGCAAGATTATGTTAATCGGAGGGAAGCAATAATGAATTTGGCCGCTCGTTCTTGGGTAAATCTTCATGATGGCAATGATAATGCAGCAATTTATGAACAGATAGGGATACAAAGTCGAGATTTTGTGGAATCTATCTTGACAAATACAATAAGACTCTATCCACATACCGGAATTTCGGGGGCCGCCATTGATCATGAAATCAATATAATCTTCCGGAATATTTTTACGGCTTCGCAGCATAAGTTACTACAGAAGAGTTTATAACAAAAAAGACTATCATTTGATAGTCTTTTTTGTTATAAAAGAACGTGTAGATCGCCAGACTTGGTTAGAAGTTTTGCTACCGTAAATAATTTCTTATCGGCCCAACAGTTACAAGATAGTTTATGTTCATTATCAAACCCCGGTTTTCGGGGATTAATTATTGATTTACGATTGAATATGGGAGGGACATTGTGGATACATTTAGGTGCTTTGACCCCCTTATTAAAGGATGGAACTTTATTTACCATGCAATATGCCGATGGTTCCAATATCAAGTTTAGTCGGTTGGGCAATACTATTTATCAAGATAGAGATACAATAGTTACAACGCACGCTCATTGCGGTTTTGATAATAAAAAAGTTGTGGTGCTTGTGGGGCCCTTAACAGGGAGTGCAGGTGAGCAGACCGCACTAGCCCTTAAGTCCAATCTTCATGCGCTGATAATAGGTGAAGAGACTGCTGGATATTTGAGTATGAATGAAACAAAAGTATTTGAAGAGAATGCTATACTAAGTTACTCTAAAGGTATATTGAAGGATAATCGAGCTAAATCATACCCTCACAGTTTGCATCCTGGTCTTCTTGTTATTGGTGGGGATAATTTTAAAAACCTAGTGAATGATGCTAAAATTAAGGCTGCTATAACGCAACTTAAAAAGTAGACTTATATTCATTTGATTCTGTGTTGATAATATCTTATGAATATAGAGGATTAATAAATTATCTTTCATATATAATTCGATTATGGAATAGGTGGATAGAATTGATACAGTCAATCACGAAATCAGAAAATTTCTCGTCGGGTATATCAGTGTGTTTGTCTTATTACTATTAGGTTGCCATATATACTTAGATTGGGCAATACCTGCATATCATATTTTTGAGATCGTTTGCGTAGAAAATATAAAGTAATACGTGAATAAAAAGCTACTTTTAGGTAGTAACCAAATTTTCAAAAAGAGAGGGGTAAATCTAATCTTCATTATGATAAAATTTAGTGGTTCGTGGATATTTTTATTAGCGGTAGTATTCGCTTATATACCCACCGTTCTAGGTCAGGAAAGTTTTAGATTGGATCATTTTGGCGGAGATAAAGGTCTTTCTCATGGTAATCTGACAGGACTATTGAAGGATAAGGATGGTTTTATCTGGATTGGCACATGGAACGGAATTAACCGGTACGATGGTCAGCATTTCAAAACCTATAATTCTACAGAATCCAAGAAGTATGATGTCGCAAGTCGTCGAGTTATTCAGATGATCGATGGTAATAAAAACGACATCTGGTTTCTTACTTATGATATGAAACTTTATCGTTTTGACAAGGCTACCGAAGAGTTTTGCTCGATATCGGAAAAGGTGGAAGCTACACAAAAAAAATCAGTACAGTTTAACAAAATTTTAGCAATTGATGCACAATCTATATGGGTAGGCAGCACAGACGATGGTTTATTTTGTATAGATACGAAAAGTGGAAATTCTGACTATTCAATCTTTAGCTCAGACAATAAAGCTGTAGATAATCATCTATCGTCAAATCAATTGACTTTCTTCCATAGGAATGTCGAAGGACAGGTATGGATTGGGACAAAAGATGGTCTTCATTTGCTTCAATTATCTTCAAAAAAAGGGAATAAGCCACATGTTATTCAATCTTTTGAATTGGCTTCAAATGGTATCTTTAAGATTGCTGAATCTTCTGATTTCATGTTTTTTTCTACCGAAAAAAACAACCTTTTGGTGTATAATAAACAAGGGCGGAACTTGCAGAAGTTATCGGTAACAAAAGGACGGATCAATGAAATGCGTATGTCACGCGATCAAAAGCAGCTTTTCCTGTCGACCTCCTTGGGTGAACTTATTGCATTTGATGTCGTAAGGCATACAATACAGAAACTATATCAATTTCGAACTAGCCTTACTGGAATTTATGAAGATAGTAAGCGACGATTGTGGCTTGAACCAGAAGGAAATGGCGTGGTCCTGCTGAATTTGAACGATCTTAAAAGCAACTATTTTAGTTCTCCTTTCTTTAAAAAGAGTTCAACCGTGAGTTTTAAATGTTTTGAGGATGCATCGCAAAGAGTCTGGATCAGTATGCGAGGGGGCGGATTCGGTTTTTTTGATGAACAGAATGCCCAGCTCAGCTTTTCTTTCAAATCAATCAATGGTCAACAGATAGACTTTCCACGCTTTGTCCATGATATTCTATATGACCCTGCTGGTGTAATTTGGTTTGCCGTAGAGGGGGAGGGAATGGCACGGATAGTCTTTTACAATAAAGGGGTGTCATTCCAACCTTTTGGTAACGAAGAGGTGAAAGCAACGGACCCTGAAGTTCGTAGCCTTCTATTTGATCAGTTGGGAAGGTTTTGGGTTGGCAAAAAATTGGGACGCATATCAGTTTTTGATCAGGGGAAAATTTTGCCAATTTCTTTTAGTGGCGTGGATTCAGAAGCACTTTCGTCCGTCTATAGTCTATTGGAGGATCGTAAAGGAACAATGTGGATGGGTACTAAGAAGCATGGGCTGTTAAAGGCTGTACCACAAAATAAGGAGCGAACTTCATATAGACTTGAACAATTTAATACGATAAACAAAAAATTAATTAGCAACCAAGTTTATTCGTTATTGCAGGATAAACAGGGGGCTATTTGGATAGGAACTTATGGAGCGGGTTTACTTCGAGCTACTGAAACTAATGGAGTAACGAAATTTGAACAAATAGCATTGCATAAATCTGGTTTGCGGAAGGATGTATTTAACAGAGTTCGGCAATTAACTCTCGATGATAAGGGAATGGTTTGGGTAGCGACAACCCATGGTGTTCTAGTTGTTAATCCAATCAATAAAAAGGATAATTTTTATTTTGTGTATTATGATGGAGATCATATTGGCGATAATGATGTGCAATATCTGTACAAAGATCATTATGGAGCCATGTGGATATGTACGTCAGGGGGGGGATTGACAAAATGCAGTGGCGATCCTTTTAATGCTCTTCGATTTGAACATTATACCGCCAACGAAGGACTTTTTAATGATTATGTTTTAAGTTGTATCTCAGATGAAGAACATAACCTTTGGTTAGCAACAGAAGGTGGATTGTCGAAGTTTGATCGTCAAAAAAAGAGGTTCGTAAATTTTAATGCAAGTGACGGTTTTGGTAATATGCGATTTTCAGAAAAGACGGTAGTACAGAGAAAGCAAGGAGTGATTTTTTTTGGTACAACAAAAGGAGTACTTTGTCTCGACACCAAAGCCTTTCAACAGAAATACAGCAAACCGAATCTTCTGCTGACTGGACTTTTGATTAACAATAAGGAATTTGTAATTAATACCCAAAAAAAAGGACAACAAGTCGGAGTACAATATACTGATCGGCTTATATTAAACCATAATCAAAATAACCTATCTTTTGATGTAACAGTTTCGGATCCGCGTTATATGCACCCTAATTTTCAATATCGTATAAGACAGATTGATACTAGCTGGCATCTTAATAACCAGATTACACGCATTACCTACACCAATTTAAATCCCGGCGATTACACCCTTGAGATAAGGGGGGAAGATGATCTTTATGAAGGAATCCCTTATAGAAAGGTTGAATTTATGATTAATCCACCATGGTGGAAGACACATATGGCATATATAGTCTACGGTTTTTTGATTCTCGGGATTTCCTATGCAGTTTTTAAAATATGTCTGCAAATGATACATTTAAAACAGAAAGTACTTCTCGAACAGCATCTTGGTGCACTTAAAATGGAGTTTTTTACTAATATTTCTCATGAATTGCGAACACCATTGACACTTATTATAAGCCCGGTCAAGAAATTGATACGTGAAGAGACCGATTCAAAAAAAAAAGGTATATATGGATATTATTCATCGGAATGCTGCGCGAATGGAGCTTTTTGTCAATCAATTGTTAGACTTGCGAAAGGTACAGGAAAGTAAGCATCAATTGCATCTTACGCAATTCGACATCGTGGTGTTGATCTCTGACGTATTGTTCGCGTTTATTGCATCTGCCGAAGCAAAACAGGTGAATCTTAAATTTGTTACAGCTTTTAAAGAACTGATTGTTCAACTAGATCAGACGAAAATTGAGATAATCCTTTTCAACTTGTTGTCAAATGCACTCAATTATGCACCCGAAGGAAGTAGCGTGGAAATCCAGTTAAACCTGGAGCAAGAGAAAATGTATATCCATATCATTGATGAGGGACCTGGGGTTCCAAGTGCAACAATGCCTTATATTTTTGAATTATTTTACACAGAAAATAACCCTAAAGTGCATAAAAGAAAAGGTACGGGAGTAGGCTTAGCGCTTTCAAAAGAATTTACATTATTACACGACGGAAACATTTATGCAAAAAACAGGGAAACCCAAGGACTCCATGTTAGCGTTGAAATTCCAATTCACAATAATGCAAATGTACCGCAAAATGTTCAAGAATTCCGTAATTTTAATTCTTTTGACCTTCCTCCGTATTCCGATCCCAATAAGCATAGCATGGTATCTTTCGATACAGACAAAAATGAAACTTTATTGTTAGTTGAAGACAATGCGGATTTACGAATATTTTTAAAGGGGCAATTAGACGCTCATTATCACGTTGAAATAGCTACAAACGGTAAAGAAGGGTTGGAAAAGATTCACTCCATGATGCCTGATTTTATATTAAGCGATCTGATGATGCCAGTAATGGATGGCATTGAAATGTTGAAAGAAGTTCGGCGGGATGCGCGGGTTTGCCATATTCCTTTTGTGTTGTTGAGTGCTAAACACGCTGTTGAAACGCAAATTGAAGGATTGCATTATGGCGCTGATTATTATATCACAAAGCCATTCGAACCTGCTTTTCTATTAACAGCTATTCATAATTTACTTCAAAAAAGAAGATCCTATTTTAAACAGGTTACTGAGCGGAATGCTCCTGTAATTCAGGTATCAGAAGTTCAAATTGACGACAAGGATAAGAAATTCTTGGATACGGTAGTTGAGGTGGTGGAACAGCATATGAACCAATCTGACTTTAATATTGATTTGATTGCCGGACAGCTGAATTTGGCCCGCAATACCTTTTACAAAAAATTTAAGAGCCTGACAAATATAGCTCCAGTTGAATTCGTTCGGGAGTTGCGCCTGAAAAAGGCTAAATTATATTTTGATGCGGGGCTGGAAAACGTATCCGATGTAGCTTATCGCGTAGGATTTAATAATCCCAAATATTTCAGTACTAGTTTCAAGGAAATGTTCGGGATCTCTCCAAAAGAATATACTATGCGAAATAAAAATAAATCATCTTTATCATAATTTTTAAATATAAATCACTGATAATTAATTTTTTATAAAAATTAAACCTTTTTTGTCAATTATTGAACCTTTAATTTGTTGTGCTCCATTAGCTTTGATTATTGCTGACGACAGTCTTGCAAACTTAATGTTAAACGAACCAATTATAGACTTCTAATGATTAGACAAATTCTTGTATCTATTCTATTGACCTATGTTCAATTTTGTAGTCCCTTTTTTTGCTGTGCCAGCATAATTAAAACGATAGCACTAGAGGGAGGTCACAATGTGGTCGTGTCAGCCGATGGGACCGGTGATTATAAAACTATACAAAAGGCAATTGATAGTGCGCCAAAACATTGCGGTGAACCTTACCGGATTTATGTGAAAAATGGAGACTATAATGAAGTAATCACAGTACCCATAGAAAAAAGATTCATCCATTTAATTGGTCAAGATAAGCAGCAAACACGTGTTCATTTTAAGTTAAACGTACAGTCTTTACCTAAGCCGGATTCTAAATGGTATCAAACGGACACTGCAGCTTGGGAATTTTCCGTTCACAATCCCAAAGCAGCGGTTTATCGCTATCCCGGGGCAGTGGTGTCAATCTATGGGGATGATTTTTATGCCGAAAATATCAGTTTTATAAATGATTGGGGACTTGAACGGCAAAGCGGCCCACAGGCTTTGGCAATACGTATCCACGCGGATAGGGTAGCATTTAGTGGTTGCATATTCAGATCTTTTCAAGATACCTGGATGACTAGTACACGCAAGCCCAATGATCGGCTATATGTATACAATTGCTGGATAGAAGGGGCTGTGGATTATTTTTATGGGGGCGGTAATGCATATGTTGAGCATTGCACCTTGTATAATGTTCGCAGCGGATCGGTGATTGTGGCTCCGAGCCATAAGGAGGAAACTAAATGGGGTTACGTGTTTAAATATTGTACAATCGATGGAAATACCGCTGCCGCAGATGGAAAAGTAAAATTAGGACGACCATGGCACGATCAGCCTAAAGCTGTTTTTCTTTACACACGAATGAATATCCCGGTGGCCAAAGAAGGATGGACAGATATGGGGGGAATTCCCAAAATATTTGCCGATTACAAGAGTATAGATGCGTCAGGAAATGCGATAGGCACCGACAATCGTAAGACACGATTTAAAAACAGCAATAATGAGATGGGTGTGTCAAAAGCAATACTAACTGATGCGGAAGCTGCTAGTTATACTTATGATACGGTTATTGTGGGGAATGATCAATGGAATCCTCGCAAATTTATCTGCACTAAACCCCAAGTATGGAAGTGATTTCGCAGAAATCGAGCGATATAGCCAAGCAATTATAAATCAAATCTTATGAGAAATAACAAATTGAAACCATTTGACGGAATAAAGTTTTCTTTGTTTCGTTCTACGCAGCTGCGTAAAAATTTGTTGCATTCAGATGGTGTTAGGGATGTACCTTATTACAATTGGCGGAGCCGGGTGAATATTGGCTTCTTGCTGGTGTTCGTTTCAACTACCATTCAGGCAAACGATAGTTATGCGACCACGACAGTGCTTTTGGATAGCCCCCGTAAGCAGGTTCGATGGATATCTCAAAAGTCTATTGCTGTCGTAGGCAAGGTGTTGGATGAAAAAGGAGTTCCGATAAAAGGGGTAACTGTGCGAATAAAATCAAGCAGTATGGTGACATCAACTGATCAGTCGGGAAGTTATGCATTTAAGGATGTTCCCGAAAATGCTGTTCTTGTATTTGCTTTTGTTGGAAAAAAAAGCCAAGAAGTTCAGGTCAATGGACGTATGAAAATAGATGTTGTTCTTGCAGATAATACGTTAATGATGGATGAAGTTGTAGCCATCGGCTATGGTACTACAAAACGGAAAGATCTGACAGGTTCAGTAGCCTCTATTAACGCCGAACAATTGAAAGATCTACCCACAGTATCTGTCCTTCAAGCCATATCCGGTCGTTTACCGGGGGTCAATGTCACCATAACGGAAGGTTCGCCTGATGCCCAGATAAAAGTCCGTGTCCGCGGTGGAAGTTCCATTACCCAGGACAATTCGCCCTTATATATTGTCGATGGATTTCGTGTAGCCAATATCAACGATATTCCGATGGCAGATATTGAAAATATAGATGTACTGAAAGATGCGGCCTCAACTGCAATATATGGTTCTGAAGGAGCCAATGGGGTTATCTTGATTACGACTAAATCTGGGAAAGGCGGAAATCCAAAAATTACTTTCAACTCCTATCTGGCAGCAAGTAAAGTGTACAACCTTACTGAGGTACTGTCCCCCTATGAGTATGTATACTGGCAGCGGGAGCTCGATCCTTCTATGGCTGCGAATAACAGTTTTAATTCCATGTATGGACTCTGGGAAGATGTGGATATCTATAAGTCCAAAGATGGACTTAATTGGCAGGATAAATTATATGGTAATACGGGGCTGCAGCAAAACTATAGCTTGGGAATGACGGGAGGTGACAAAGATGGAAGTCTGACCTATAACTTAAACTATACACACGACAATGAGGATTATATTATGTTAAACTCGGCTTACCAGCGGGATTATGTGAGCGCAAAGCTCAATAAAAAGATTAGTCCTAAGCTTTCCTTTGAGTTTAACTCGCGGATGTCAAACACAAAAATCACGGGCCCCAGTATCTCTGACGGGCGCAAGTTGCGGGAAGCTGTAAAATATGCGCCCGTTCGCAGTCTTGCATCGCTGACCGAAGGAGCCCTTGGTGGAGCGGAAGATATTACTTCAGCTGAAGCGCTGAGCTCACTCAACGACCCCGTTGTAAATGTTGTGAATGAGTATAAAGATCAAAATCGCTTTAATTTAATTTTTAATGCCGGGCTGAATTGGAAAATCGCCAGAGGATTGAGTTTTAATGCCAAAGGTTCTTATGGTTTCAATAAAAATTTTACGGATAATATCTGGATAAATGGTACGGGGCAGTCCAGCGCTAACGGTGGTCAACCCGTAGCGCGGCGAGAAGATCAAAAAGGGGCGCTGTGGTCATTTCAAAATGTGCTGACCTACGATTTCAAACTGCAAGAAAATAAACATCGTTTTACAATCGTTGGGGGGCAGGAGATGACAAATAGCGAGCAAAACGATATGCTGTTGGAGTCTAAATTTTATCCCAAAGATTTCTCAACCGATGACGTGTTAGCGATGTGGAATTATGGTATTCCATCGCCTACCTACACCACCATTCGCGAACCGTCACGGACGACCTCCTTCTTCTCGAGGGTTAACTATACTTTTAGCGATCGCTATATTCTGACATTGACGGGTAGGGCAGATGGTAAAAATGTATTTGCGCCCGGCAATCAATGGGGATTTTTTCCAGGTGCGGCTTTTGCCTGGAGATTTTCGGATGAGTCTTTCATGTCAGGTACCAAAGCTTGGCTTTCTGATGCAAAATTGCGCTTGAGCCACGGCTCTGTCGGTAACGCGCGCGTGGGATCTTATTGGCGGCAGGACTATGATTTTATTAATGCGGCAAATCAATTGTATTATATTGGAGAAACTCCACAGAGTGCGTTACGTACGAAGACCACGCTGAAGAACGAAAATCTAACATGGGAAAGCACAGTTTCTAGCAATATAGGTTTGGATCTTTCCTTGTTTAAGAACCGGTTGAACCTTACTGTTGATGCTTATAATAATATTACAAACGATTTAATCCTTCAGGTACCGTTGCCGTCGAGCTCGGGATATGCCAACCAGTATCAGAATGTAGGTAGTACTTCCAATAGGGGAATTGAGTTTTCGGCATCTGCAGTATTGGTGGAAAAAAAAGATTTTCGTTTATCAGCAGACTTTAACATTGCTTTTAATCGCAATAAGATTCGTAAGCTGATTGATGGTCTGAATGAAATGACAACGCCAGCCTCTCCATGGCTGGATTTTGGACGTGATGATTTTAGGGCCATTGTTGGACAGCCACTGGGATTGATGTATGGTTTTAAACAAGATGGTTTCTATTCTTTTGATGATTTTACTTTTGATGGTACGCAAAATAGATGGCTATTAAATGAAGGAGTGGTGGATGCTTCGAAAGTAATGTCCAGAGGGGGGAATTATTTTGGCCCAGGTCATATTAAACTTGAGAAGTTGGGCGGAGAAGGTCAGGTAATTACATTGGAGGATGACAGAGCGGTGATTGGCCAAGCACAACCAAAACACACAGGTGGTTTGATGTTGAATGTGCAGTACAAAAGCTTTGATCTGGCGGGTATGTTTAACTGGTCTTACGGCAACGACATATATAATGCAGATAAAATAGATTTCATGGCTTATGAAGGTTCTAAACGGTATCAGAATATCAGTAATGATATGAGGCTTTCACAACGTTTTACCACGATAAACCCTGCCACTGGTGCCAATATCATGTTTGGAAATGATGCCAATCCCGAGCTTTTCCGTGCGCTCAATGAAGGAAAGACGATGTGGAATCCTATGGCAGCAAATGGTCGTATTTTAACCGATTGGGCCATCGAAGACGGCTCCTTTCTCAGACTGAGCAATGTGACACTAGGCTACACCTTGCCGACACATATTGCTAAGCGGCTTCTTATGCAGAATTTACGCATTTATGTCGCTGGCTATAACCTGCATGTCTGGACAAAATATAGTGGACAGGATCCAGAGGTTGACACACAACGTAATCCATTGACTCCCGGGGTAGGATACTCTGCCTATCCGAAAGCGAGAAAGGTGTTGTTTGGATTAAATGTTACATTTTAAACACAAGAACATGAAAAATATAATCATCATTGCTGTTGTCATACTGGCCTGTATGAGTTCATGCAAAAAATATCTTGAAACCAGTTCTCCTTCTTCCCTAAGTGGAGAGACTGTATTTAAGACAAGTTCTATGACTAAAGCTGCGGTTATGGGACTGTATGGGAAAATGACCGATACCTATATCTATGGGCAGAAATTATCGGTCAACTGGCAAGGAGTATCGGATACGGAATCCAATGGGTCATTTAGCGAAACCGGATATATCTCTCAGACAGACGATTTTGGCGCCGGAAATTATTTCGGACACGCCAACAATTCTACGACAAGGTGGCAACGTTTGTTCGAGTTTGCAGAAATGGCAACCGCAGTCGTCGATGGTATCCGCAATTCACCGATTCTCGCGAGTGAAGCAAATAGCATGAAACCTCTTCTGGGAGAAGCGCTCACACTTAAATCGCTCGCATTTTTTGAGCTTGCGCGGTATTGGGGTGATATTCCGTATAAAAAAGAAGCTTCCAAGTCCGACCTATCTAATGTGTACTTGCCAAAATCCGATAAGGATACGGTGTATCATTATTTGGTAAAGGACTTGGAAGAAGCACAGTCCTATCTTCCATACAAAGGCGGAAATAGTGAGTATGGTACAGTAGAACGTGTAACCAAAGGTTTCGCAAAAGGGCTGTTGGCACGTGTCGCATTATTTGCTGGCGGCTGGTCTCTCAGAGACAGTAAAGCATTTCCTAATTCAACTGCTGAGAAGCATCCGACAATACCTTCCAACAATGGCTATTATGTAGGTCGGCCTCAAAACTGGAAAGAATATTACCGTATCGCAGCAGAACAGGCCGCAGAATTGATCGGATCAGCAGATAACCCGCATCGTTTGGATCCAGATTTTGAGAATATATGGTCTTCCGTATGTGGTAATCGTCCAAATGCTTCAAATGAAAATTTGTTTGAAGTAGCATTTGGCATGGGTAACAATGGAGATATTGGCTCCTTGATGGGCTATGCTGTGGATGGAAATTCAAAGTATGGCTCCCGTGGATTCGGTGGTAGTTATGTAACCTCAACCGCATATTATTTTTATTCCTTCGACAGAGAAGATAAAAGGCGTGACGTGACGCTTAGCTGGATTGGCTATGGAGCTGACAATAAAGAGAAGGTGAGTAATAATCCGAATGATGTAAAATTTGGTAAATGGAGGATTTACTGGATGTCTAATTCCTATCTTGCTATGCACAAGACCGCGACAGGGCGTATCGCTACTGGAGTCAATTGGATACTAATGCGATACTCCGATATTTATCTCATGTATGCCGAAGCTCAAAGTCAGATTGAAAATCCTGATGCAGTACATGAAATGGCCAAAATATCACCGAGACAGGCTTTGGAAAAAGTTCGTGAAAGAGCATTTGGCGTCGGGTCTTCCAAAATACATGCGTATGATGCTAACTTTTTAGATGCAGTAATTAATGAACGTGCTTGGGAGTTTGGCGGTGAGTCTGTCCGTAAACAAGATCTGATTCGTTGGGGATTGCTTTATAAAAAAATTGAGGATATGAAAATGGCGCTATGTATTATGTATGATCATAGCAAACCAGTGAAAATATTTGATAAAACCTATCAGCCAGCACAATTTCCTTCGACAGTTTATTTCCGTTATAAAGATAACGAATATATTGATAAGGCTTCATTAAATTATTACGGTGATTTGCCTGCGGCTCCAGGTGGGGACTACATTTCTGTCAGATGGTTTCCTCAGGATGCTGCCAAGCCAGAAAAAGTAGAATCCGGAAAAGTATACAATTATACAATTTGGCCGATCAGAACATTATTGGCTGGAACAGGATTGATGGCTACGTACAATTATTCGGAATTTTTATCCACGTTGACCTATGGCGCGGAAATTCAAGCGCAGCTTAACCAGTATAAAATGGGCAATGGCGTCTGTAATTATCGGTACGTTTATCCGATATATATCGACGATATTCGGGAAGCAAGAGGATACCTGAGTAATGCCTACGGTTATTAACATCAAGCAAATAGTTTTATGAAAAAGATACTTTTAAATAGCATAATGTTGCTGGCTCTAATTTTAAACCTCTTTAGTTGTAAGAAAGCTAACGATTGGGAAATGGATCCTTCACATCAGCGGCTTTTTAAATCACTAAAGTTTACTACTGGTGTAGTCGGTGCAACTTCAGTGGAAATTAACTATACAAAAACAGTAGCTGCGCAGAAATATATTTTTGAATTTAGTAAGGATAGTTTGCAGTTTGCCGAAATTGTTAAGACAGTGGAAATATTAGCTGATACGTTGACTCCCTTCGCACCCTCCACCATTCCTGCAAGGGTTGAATATCGGACTTTATTTGATAATCTGGATGGCCTTACGGAGTATTCTGTCAGGATGAAAGGAGTAAATACAGAAACAGGTGAAGAATCAAATTATTCGCAATTATATTTTAAGACAGCTGCAGAGCAGTTATTCAGTAAGCTGAATATTGGTGTGGATCATATTGAGCTCTATTGGCCTGTAACAGATCGTGTAACTCATGTTAGTGTTTTTGAACCAGTAAAGAATACTGAACTGCAGAAGATAACTTTGTCCCCTACTAATAAAGCCGATGGTCATCTCAAGATTGAAGGTTTACGGCCAGGAACAAGCTATCGTGTCGCAATTTTTAACGAGGAAAACGAGCGAGGAGCAAAGACAGTTAAAACCTTAGGTATAGCTGGAGGAGAGATGATAACAGTAAACCCTGGAGACGATATCCCTACGCTGATAAGCTCAGCTGTTGCCCAAGGAAAAACCAATATCGTGCTGGTATTTACAGGTGGTAAGACTTACGATTTGGCCAATTTACTGATACCTGCAGGAATCAGTAACCTAAATCTGACCGGCACCTCAGATGCCGGCGGCAATTATCCTAAGTTAAATCTTTTGGGGCTGCAATTGACCGATCTTGTCTTGGGTGAGGTCGTGTTTGAAAATCTCGAAATTTATGCAAACGGTAGCTCTTTTTTGATCTCTCAGGATAAAAATGGTGCAAGTGTAGCTGCCTACACTTTTAAAAATTGTTATATAGAAAGACTAGGTAGTGGGGTGGTACGCCTTAACAATGCTGTGACCGTGAAAGGGATAAACTTTGATCATTGTAGAGTCGATAAAATCGGAGGATATGGTGTGGTAAATATCGGTGGTAGCACCGCAAGTGTGGATTCGATCTCAATAACCAACAGTACCTTCACCGATCTGACAACGCAGTTGATGGACGTTCGCGTCGCTGTCGGAAAGATAGTTGTTGGCAATTGTACTTTTTATAATCAAAATGCAGCAATGACTCAATTGCTCCGCTTTGATACCGCTCGATTGCCTTTTTCCTTTGTTGGAAGCAACAATATTATTGCCGGAACGAACAGTGGTGGGCGTATAAACGCAACGAGCTACGATCATGCTGGTTTTGCGCTTAACGTATCGTTTGCTGGGAGCTATCGTACAAATGAATTGCAGATAGAGCGTACTTCCCGGGATTTTTCGGAGATCACTATTTTCAGCGGAACCGCGGAAGACTTATTTGTAAATCCGATGAATAAAGACTTTCGTATTAAAGCTGGTAATGGATTTGGTGGACGTGGTACTGCTGGAGATCCACGTTGGTTTGAATAGATTGAAATATGCATAATGTTAAATCAGGAAAGGTAAGTATGAACAAACTGATATGGTGCGGAATGTTGTGTTTGATATTTTATAACACACGAGTTTCTGCTCAGCATATTGCAGCTTTTCCGGGAGCTGAAGGCGGCGGAATGTTTACAAAAGGAGGTCGGGCTGGTACAGTCTATTATGTGAATACATTGCGTGATGACGACCAGGGTGATGCACAACTAAAAGAAGGCTCGTTACGCTGGTGCCTACGACAAGATGGGGCAAAAACAATTTTGTTTAAAGTAGGGGGGACAATATGGCTCCAACAACGATTGTCAATAAACAAGGGTGATTTGACGATAGCTGGGCAATCTGCTCCCGGTGAAGGAATTACGTTAGCGGGAAATCCTGTTTCAGTAGATGCGGATAATATAGTTATCCGATTTCTGCGTTTCCGTATGGGGGATCTGCAGCTCGCTGGCCGCGATGCTGACGGAGCGGATGCTCTTGGAGGACGCCAAAGGCAGCATATCATCATCGACCATTGCTCCATTAGCTGGAGTACGGATGAATGTGCTTCATTCTATGACAATAAAAATTTCACGATGCAATGGTGCATTATTTCTGAGAGTCTGCGTCTTTCTGGACATTCCAAAGGTCCACATGGTTATGGCGCTATTTGGGGGGGAGTTCATGCAACCTTTCACCACAACCTCCTTGCTCATCATGATAGTAGAAGCCCTCGATTGGGCCCAGGAGCCCTTTACGCAGGAAGCGATACGACAGATATTCGTAATAATGTAATTTACAATTGGAATGGCAATGGAGTATATGGCGGTGAAGCCATGTATGTTAATATCGTTAATAATTTGTATAAACCTGGGCCTGCTACGAATAGTAACATTAAGGATAGAATTATAGCCATTAATGCCAAAACAGAAGAGCACCCTTTTCCAAAGATCAAAGATGTATGGGGTAAATATTTTGTGAGCGGTAATCTACTGACCCACAATTCCAGCATTTCCGCAGATAATTGGCAGGGTGTGCGGATCGTCGGCGAACAGATTCAGTCGGGAATCAGATTAGATAAGGAGATACCTCTACAAGGAACGATCCATACCCACGACGCACAAACAGCTTACGAAAAAGTACTGACATATGCAGGTAACTCCTATGTACGTGATGCTGTCGATCAGCGCATCATTAACGAAACACGTAGTGGGAGTGCTACTTTTCAAGGAAAGAGCCCTCACAATGGCGAAGGGGGAAAATGGAAAAGCCTACAGTATCCCCGTAAAGGTTTGATCGATTCACAGCAGGATATTAATCCAGATCCTGTGGGTAATCGATATGGGGCCTGGCCATCGTTGGAGGCTGGCACAGCCATTCAAGATCATGACCGGGATGGAATACCAGATGGCTGGCTTAAAAAGAATTACCCCGAAAAACAAGCAACCGATCTAACCAAATCAGGCTATACATACCTAGAGGTGTATCTCAATAAATTGGTAGCTTCCATAACAGAGGGGCAGATCTGATATTTTATAGATTTTGTATAACAGATGAGTAAAACTAAAATAGATGTTTAAAAAAAATAAGAAAAAAGGGCTAAAGCTGGCATGCTTTTGTTTAGCACTCGGAGTATGCCAGCATATTAGCGCTCAGTCGGTAGATAGTCCATATCATTGGAATAATCTTCCTGAGGTGGAACGACCTCAATTTCGAAATGATACGATTAGTATCGAGAGGTTTGGAGCGAAGGGAGACGGCTATACCTTAAACACAAGTAGTATAAATGCGGCTATTCGTTCTAGTAGCAAAAGCGGTGGCGGTGTTGTCTTGGTGCCGGCCGGCTATTGGCTTTCAGGGCCAATAATATTACAGAGCAATGTGAACCTTCATTTGGAAGAAAACGCTTTTTTGCAGTTTACAGATGACTTCAACCAGTACAAAATTGTAGCAGGAAATTATGAAGGAAAAGTTTCGGCACGAAACGAATCACCCATCAGCGGTACAGAACTTGAGAATATTGCTATAACAGGCAAAGGTATTATCGATGGCAATGGAGATGCTTGGAGGATGGTTGGTAAAGGAGCATTGACAGAAAGCGAATGGAAAACTAAAGTTGCGTCCGGTGGTTTAATCAGTGCAGACGGCAAAACATGGTACCCCAGTGTCAAATCGAAGCTTGCGCATGAAGAAAGACGTTCTTTCTTGTTAGCTGAGGGCAAAAAATTGACTGACTTCGAGGATATCAAAGATTATTTAAGGCCTAACTTGTTAGTTTTGACCAAATGTAAGAACGTATTACTTGAAGGTGTGACCTTCCAAAATTCACCTGCCTGGAATTTACATCCCCTTATGACGCAGCATCTGACCATAAGAGATGTGAAAATCACAAACCCGGATTATGCCCAGAATGGAGACGGTATTGACATCGAATCATGTTCGAATGTACTAATAGAGCATTGCGTCCTGGATGTGGGTGACGATGCGATTTGTATTAAATCAGGTAAAGATGAAGAAGGACGCAAACGTGGGATTGCGACCGAACGCGTTATTATTCGCCATAATAAAGTCTATAAAGGACACGGTGGCTTTGTGGTGGGTAGTGAGATGTCCGGTGGCGCACGAGATATTTTTGTAGAAGACTGCACTTTTATGGGGACTGACAAAGGCTTGCGTTTTAAGACCACACGTGGTCGAGGCGGGATAGTGGAAAATATCCACATCCGCAATATCAATATGAATAATATTGTGCAGGAGGCTATATATTTTGATATGTACTATTGGACGAAGCCTCCACAGGCCAACGAAGTTCAAGAGGTCCCGCCTGTAAGTATTGAAACCCCACGATTCCGTAATATATCAATCGATGCAATTACATGTAGGGGGGCTCATGTTGGCATCTTTGTTCGGGGATTGCCAGAGATGCCCGTGCAGCAGGTTAGCATGACCAATCTAAACATTGTTGCCAACAAAGTGATTGAGCTTAAAGATGCAATGGGTATTGTTGTGAAAAATGCATTCTTGCACTCGAAAGATGCTAAGATACCAACTATTTATATTGAAAATGCTTCTAACTTACGGTTTGAAGGTTTGAGATTTGACAAGAACTTCTCTCCAGAATTAGAAGTAAATGGACTCAACTCAACGAATATTGTATTTAATAATTCGAACATAGATAAAAAGAAATTAAGTTTTAAACATGGCGCAAAAACTAATGCTGTCAAAATTAATTAGTCTATGAGATTGTGTAGAGATTTTAAGTACTGGATGTACAGACCTAACATTAATTTTTTGACTTAAATCTCCGTGTAAATGAAAAAGTTATTGACAATTCTCTTATCTTTTGCATATCTACTGACCCAGGGTCAAGAATCAATTCTGTTATACGATACAACAATGCCAAATAGTAAAGGGTTGAAGCTTTTAGATAGTATTGCTAACGAACGCGTGTATCAAGTTGCTGAGCCTCGGATTATTCCTTTTTTTGTTTCAAAACAAGAAAATTCAGGAACTGCAGTATTGATTATTCCTGGAGGAGGTTACGCCCGTTTGGCTTATGTGATCAGTGGCACACAGTTGGCCAAATGGTTTAATACAATTGGTATCAATGCGTTTGTGTTGCTTCATCGCTTGCCAAACTCGCCTGATGTGATCGATCGCTCGCTGGCTCCCTTGCAGGATGTACAGCGGGCAATCCGTGTTATTCGGTCTAAGACGGCTGAATGGCATATCGATCCCGGTCGTATTGGTGTGATGGGCTGTTCGGCCGGAGGACATCTTGCTGCTTCCTTATCGAGCATAGAACGGCCGATCAAAGTTCTGGGTGATGCGATAGATCAATTAAGCAGTAAACCCAATTTCAGCGTTTTGGTGTCACCCGTAATTACAATGAAGGGTGATCATGCCCATCAGGGAAGCGTGGATAATCTATTGGGTAAGGTCGCTGATGATTCTCAAAAAGAGTTGTTTAGTTTGCAGGCTCAGGTGACAGAGCGTACGCCGCCCACATTTTTGGTGCATGCTCAAAACGATAAGACTGTTTCTGTACAAAATAGCCTTTTATATTATCAAGCTTTACTAGAACATAAGATTACAGCCTCTTTGCATATTTTTCCACAGGGAGGACATGCCATCGCACTGGTCAACAATCCAGGGTCGACAGCAACTTGGCCAAGCATATTGGCAGCTTGGCTTCATGAAATTAAAATGATTAAACCATAAATCTATATCTTGATATGAATATCAAATATCTTATATTTTCTAGTGTTCTATTGCTGTTTTGGAAGTTTAGTTCATCGCAAGAATTGAAGTTACACTATGATAAAGCGGCTAGTAACTGGAACGAAGCATTGCCTTTGGGGAATGGGCGTATCGGTGCCATGGTATACGGTGGAGTTTCCCAAGAAGAGATTCAACTGAATGAAGAAACGATCTGGGCCGGACGCCCTGGAAACAATGTGCCTGAAGGCAAATACACGGATATTGTAAAGATTCGTCAGTTTTTAGTTGAGGGCAGGAATAAAGAAGCGCAGGAACTGTCGAATCTCGCTTTTCCAAGAGCTGCACCAGCAGGATTGGACTATGGCATGCCTTACCAAACTTTCGGTAGTCTATTGCTTGGATTTCCGACTCACCGTCACCCTGTTCAATATCGACGGGAGTTGGATTTAAATAAAGCGATAAGTACTGTTTCTTATCAAGTCGATGGCGTCCATTATCGAAGGGAAATGTTTACGTCACTGGTCGACAGTTTGCTGTTGATCCGCATCACTGCTGATAAAGCGAAAAGTATTTCAATGGATCTAAACTGGAAAAGTCCACATCAAAATATTGGCCTAGGCATAAATAATGGAGCATTATTTCTGCGGGGAAAAGGAGGTACGGTGGATTCTAAAGAAGGGCAGGTGGCATTCTATGGATTTGTTTATCCGCAGGTTAAAGGTGGTCAAATTAATCATCATGGTGAGCAGATTACAATTAAAAATGCAGATGAAGTAATTCTTTATGTATCCATTGGAACAAACTTCAAAAATTACAAGGATCTCTCCATCGATCCTGAACGAAAGGCCATACGAATTTTTGAAAAATCAAAAGGAATTTCTTACGCGAAAGCATTGGAGCAGCATGTGAGAAAATACCAGCAGTTCTTCAGTCGGGTGAAATTGGACCTTGGTAACAATGCGCAGGCAAAAAAAACAACGGATGTGCGGATTCGGGAATTTGCGACAAATTTTGATCCACAATTAGTTGCTCTTTATTTTCAATTTGGTCGTTATTTGTTGATTTCTTCTTCACAACCTGGAGGCCAGCCTGCCAATTTACAGGGGATTTGGAATGCCAAACTTTCTCCTCCTTGGGATAGTAAGTATACGATAAACATCAATACTGAAATGAACTATTGGCCGGCCGAGGTAGGGAATTTAAGTGAAATGCACGAACCATTGTTTAGTATGTTAAATGATCTTGCTGTTACAGGTCAAGAGAGTGCACAGAAAATGTACCATGCCAGAGGGTGGAATGCTCATCATAACACTGATTTATGGCGCATTACGGGGGTTGTAGATGGCGGTTTTTACGGTATGTGGCCAATGGGCGGAGCTTGGTTGAGCCAACACATTTGGCAACATTATCTGTATAAAGGAGACATGCAATTTTTGAAGGATTATTATCATGTATTGAAAGGAGCGGCTTTATTTTACCTGGATGTTTTGACGAAGGATCCATCTGGGAAATGGCTGGTCGTAAGTCCTTCCATCAGTCCTGAAAATAGCTATGAAGCAGGTAGTGTTGGGGTTTCAGCAGGCACGACAATGGATAATCAACTTGTGTTTGATGTCTTTAATAATTTTATCCGTGCATCCTACATTGTGGATGCTGATGTCGTATTGCGGGATTCTGTCAAACAAAGTCTGGCACAGTTGCCACCAATGCAAGTTGGTCAACATGGTCAGCTTCAGGAGTGGCTTAAAGATTTGGATAGAAAAAATGATCGTCACCGTCATATATCGCATCTATACGGATTGTTTCCATCTGGTCAGATTTCACCTTTTCGCAACCCTGAACTTGCTCAGGCAGCAAAAAACTCATTGATCTACCGCGGAGATAAGTCGACTGGTTGGTCTATGGGCTGGAAAGTAAATTGGTGGGCACGTTTGCTGGACGGTAATCAATCGTATAAATTGATCAAAGATCAATTGAGCCCAGCCCCAGAGGAACGGAAAGGACAACATGGTGGTACCTATCCTAATTTACTGGACGCCCATCCACCTTTTCAGATTGATGGTAATTTTGGCTGTACATCTGGAATCGCAGAGATGTTGGTGCAATCATATGATGGGAGCATATTTTTATTACCTGCTTGGCCAGATGAGCTACCGAATGGCGAAGTGAACGGTTTAGTCACTAGAGGTGGATTTATTATAGATATGAGCTGGAAAAATCGAAAGTTAACGAAATTAAAGGTCAACTCGACCTTAGGAGGCAATTGCCGTATTCGTATTAACTCTGGGAGTACACTCTATTTAGAAGGGAAGCGGTTGAAAAAAGCGAATGGAAAAAATACGAACTCCTTTTTTGACCTAGATGAAATCAAAAAACCATTGGTAATAACACAAAATAGTTCATTTGAAATTCCCGAAACAGTGCTTTATGATCTTTCTACCACGAAAGGTAAAGTTTATGAAATTGTTGTGAAATAAAACTTAAAATTCGAATTTATGCTAAATACCGATAAAAAAAAATGGAAATATGTTTGCCTGATGACCATTATGAGCTTCTGTAGTTCTTCATTGACTTTCGGACAAAATTATAATTCTCAGGTCTGGAGCCCGGATCTTGGAAATGGAAAATTCAAAAACCCTATCATCAATGCAGATTATTCCGATCCCGATGCTATCCGTGTAGGTGAAGATTATTATATGATTGCCTCAAGTTTTAATCACAGTCCAGGCCTGCCCATTCTACATTCTAAAGATATGATCAACTGGACGATTATAGGACATGCGTTGCAAAGGCAGTTACCGGAAGAGGTGTTCAATAAAGTGCAACACGGAGGTGGTGTATGGGCGCCTTCCATACGGTATCACGATGGAGAGTTTTATATTTATTATCCCGATCCGGATTTTGGGATTTATCAGATAAAGACCAAGAATATTCGGGGGCCATGGTCTGCTCCTACGTTGGTTTTCCAAGGGAAAGGATTGATCGATCCTTGTCCTTTTTGGGATGAAGATGGTCAGGCTTATTTAGCTTATGCCTATGCGGGGAGCAGAGCAGGCTTGAAAAGCGTGCTCGCTATCGCCAAGATGAGTACCGATGGAACTTCTGTATTGGACAGAGGTACGATCGTTTATGATGGACATGAATTGGATCCTACAATTGAAGGCCCCAAAGTATATAAGCGGAATGGATATTATTATTTGTTTGCACCAGCAGGTGGCGTATCAACGGGCTGGCAATTGATTTTGCGTTCGAAAAGTATTTATGGACCTTATGAACGCAAGGTGGCTATGGTTCAGAACAAGTCGACAGTTAATGGTCCACATCAGGGAGCATGGGTAGACACACCCTCAGGAGAAAACTGGTTCTTCCACTTTCAGGATAAAGAAGCCATGGGGCGTGTGGTCCATCTGCAGCCTATGGTTTGGAAAGCCGATTGGCCCATTATAGGCGTGGACATCGATGGAAATGGAGTAGGGACACCCGTGATGAGCTATAAAAAACCTAATGTAGGAAACCAGGTTATTGCTCTGATGAATCCTCAGGAATCGGATGAGTTTGATTCTCCTCATTTAGGACTGCAGTGGCAATGGCAGGCAAATCCGGATGGAAACTGGCTTATGCCATCACACGAAGGCAAACTTCGGCTTTATAGCCAGCAGCTTCCTGAAGGAAGTAAAAATCTGATGGCAGCGCCAAATATACTGACGCAAAAATTCCCTGCCGAAAATTTCAGTGCGACAGCAAAAATACGACTGCGTCCTAGCGAGAAGGAACTTGGTGAAAAAGCAGGATTGGTGGTGGTCGGCGAAGATTATAGTCAGTTTTTTATCCGTAAGGAAAAGGGCCACTTTCAACTTTATTATGGTAGTTGTGTCAATGCCTATTCGGGAGCTGAAGAGCAGGTCAGGCGCATCGCTACTTTGCCAGAAGACTTTGTCTACCTTCGTGTACAAGTTAAAAATGGAAAGACCTGCAGCTGGACGTATAGCTTGGATGGTAAAAAATATACAGTCGTGGAAAATGGCTTCCAAGCGAAACCTGGCAAATGGATAGGAGCCACATTAGGACTCTATGCCAGCCGCGAAAAGCATATCAATGATAGTGGCTATGCAGAAGTGGATTGGTTTCGAATAGATCAATAACATAGTTTTGACCCTTTAATAACTATGAAATTATTGGAATATTTTAAAGTTATGAATAAAGTTTATATATAAATATATTAGTTTGATAATGCAATTATTTTCTGATTTATGAGACGGATAAAATTAATTAAGATCTTGGTGGCAGTTTATCTAGTTGTTAGCCTGTCATTGTTAGGATCGGGATTGCGAGCGGCCAGCCTTGAAGTGATCACTGTAGACCAACACGGAAAAGGTGATTTCACAAGTATACAGGCAGCCGTGAATTCCGTTCGTGCTTTTCGTGCAGAACATGCGGTTCGGATTTGGATCAGGAAGGGAATTTATCACGAGAAAATAGTTATCCCAACTTATGTCGAAAATGTCCAGCTTGTTGGTGAGGATGCTGCCAATACCAAGATTATTTTTGATGATTATGCAGGTAAGTTGGTTGATTGTCCGGATGAGACAGGGCAGCCTAAGCTTGGGACTTTTAGTAGTTATACGCTATTGGTACGTGCAAATAGGGTGCTTATCAAGGATATAACTATCGAAAATGCAGCCGGACCAGTAGGGCAGGCCGTAGCACTTCATCTAGAAGGGGATCAGATAGCACTGGTTAATTGCCGTCTTTTGGGATTTCAGGACACCTTGTATCTGGGTAAAAGCGGTGCAAGAAGCTATTTTTCTGATTGCAGTATTAGCGGCACGACGGATTTTATCTTCGGGCCAGGCATTGCATTCTTTAAGAGTTGCCGACTGATTTCTTTGCGGAATTCGTATGTCACAGCAGCTTCTACGCCGCAGGGGCAATTTTATGGTTACGTTTTCGACCAATGTGATTTTGTAGCTGCAGATGAGTCTGTCGATAAAGTATTTCTTGGCAGGCCATGGCGTCCTTATGCAAATACGGTTCTGGTAGATTGTAACCTAGGAGCTCATATTATTCCTGAAGGCTGGAATGAATGGAAGGGAGATGTATTATTTCCAGATAAGGATAAGACCGTATTTTACGCCGAGTTGGGATCTAAGGGAGCAGGGGCATCGGAACTCTCAAAGCGAGTGACTTGGTCACATCAGTTGCCGGAAGATAAACGGGATGTTTATAAACTCGAAAAAGTAATGGAGGATTGGAAAGTTAAAGAAATGCTCGATGAAATGGAAAAATAAATATCGCTCACAGGCTCTTTTCTGGAGTACATTATTATTGTTTATGTTTTGCGATTCGGTGTGGGCCCAGAATCGAGACATTCCGAAAGATACGACTTATAATACGATGCGTGTATGGCGGCAGATCAAGAAAAGCTATCCCCATGCACGACCGGCTATGGACAGCCTAGGAGGAGATCTAAAGGTCGTACGTAATCTGGTATATGCACATCTAGCTCGAACCGATTTTGGCCCTCGGGATCTACATCTCGATGTTATCCGGCCAAATGACCAGCGAAAACATGCGGCAGTGATATGGATCCATGGTGGTGGATGGCGTTCTGGGCAGAAGGAAATGGATGTACCCATGGCACAGTTGCTGGCGAGAAAAGGGTATGTCTGCATTCCAGTGGAGTATCAATTATCTTTGGAGGCAAAATATCCCAATGCCTTACTCAATATCAAATCGGCAATTTTGTGGCTTAAAAATCATGCCGATCAGTACGATATCGACAGTAGCCGTATCGTGGTGGCGGGAAGTTCCGCAGGAGGTCACCTAGCGAGTCTGGTTGGATTGACAGGTAATGTGCCCGAATTTGAATCATTTCTTGAGTCTAAACACAGTACGCAGATTCAGGCTATTATTAATTTGGATGGAGTGGTGGATTTCATGGCTCCGCTTTCACTCAATTTAGAACGAAAGCCCGATTCTCCTGATGCCTTCTGGCTTGGAGGAACCTTTGCCGAAAAACCGTTAATATGGAAGGAGGCTTCGCCTATATTTTGGGCCAGAGAGGAACAGAAAATTCCGATGTTATTCATAAATAGCGGTCTTCCTAGATTCCATGCCGGACAAGATGAATTGGTCGGTATGCTAAAGCGTTGGGGGACGGCACATCAAGTGTATACATTTGATGTACAGGTTCACCCTTTCTGGCTTTTCCATCCTTGGGTGGATAAGTGCGTCGATGTTATTGACGAATTTTTAAAGAATAATTTAATAAATCCAGAGCGCTTTTAGTTTGAAAGTTTTTGATCAAAGAATTGAGTCTGCTCATATTGTAATTTTTCTGGGCAAGCTATATAGGTTAGTTGGCATTTTAGGCGTTGTGAAGTGAAATTTAAAAATAAACCCCACTTTAAATTAATTTAAAGTGGGATTTATTTTTAAATTGTGTCCCCGACGAGATTCGAACTCATATCGTCAGAACCGGAATCTGAAATTCTATCCATTGAACTACGGGGACCTGTCGCAAAGATATACTATTTTCTAGATCTTACAAATAATCTTTGCGATAAAATTCAATCTTTTAGCAGACTATTTTTAATGCCTTTTGTCGACAGCATTTTTATGTTTAACATTCGCTAATTCCCTATTTTTTTATTCGTGGGCTAATGATTTGTATATGAATGCATAGCATCTGGTTGATAGTATTGTAAGCTACTTACTATTCCCTTTTATCCACCAGATAAATGGGTTTTCTGCTGAGCGGATTATAAATCCGGCTGATCAAAATTTCTTCGCGTTCGAACTCCACATTGGGAATTACGCGCAGTTTCGCCTGAAAACTATCTTTGATTTCTTTTAATAATGCGCTGTTTTGTTGTTTGGAGGATATTAGAATCCGAATGTCGTCTGTACCGACTGCAGTGCTGGAGATCTCGATCTGATAATGTTCAATTGCGGTGTAGCTGGCCAATACATCAAACATAGCCGGGGGAAACAGCGTCGTACCCTTATACTTAATCATCTGCTGTTTTCGGCCTTCAACAGGGCCTATTCTATAGGAGTTCCGACCACATGTGCAAGGGCCAGCATGTCGTCTGACCATATCGCCAGTTTTATAGCGCAAAACGGGCATAGCCTCTATTCCTAAGGTTGTGACAACTAATTCTCCCAGTTGACCATCGGATACAGGATGGTCATTATCGTCCAATATTTCAGTAATGATTAATGCTGGATGTTGGTGACCACCGGCAAAAGCTTCACATTCTGTGAATGCTGAGCTCATTTCGGTGGAAGCATAAGTGGAGTAGAGGGCAATATTCCATTTTTCATGAATTCGTTTTGCCAGTTGGTTGTCCTGCAGTTCAGCGGTTCTAAGATTTTCACCGATACAAATGGCGACCTTTACAGAGCTGCTGTTGTAGTCGATGTTGTGTTCTTCGGCATAAGCAATCATTTTGAGCAGGAAGGAGGGGACGACAACAAGAAATTTGGGTTTAAACTGCTGGATTGAATCCCATTGCATTTGTGGTATGCCAGCGCCAATACGTAGTATTCCGGCTCCAATTTTACGGAGTCCAAGAAAGTAAGCTAATCCCGCCATAAAACGACGATCCAGGGTCGTCATAATTTGTACCCGGTCGCCTTTTTTAATACCTACCCGTTGGAACGAAATCATCTCATTATAAGCGAGACGCTCCAGGTCCGCGTCTGTTAATCCAAATACAACAGGTGTCCCCAGTGTACCGGAAGTTGTGGAGAAGTCGACAATCTCCTCTTCGGGGACGCACAGAAAATCCCAGTTAAACTGCTGCAGCTGTTCTTTGGAAGTCGTCGGCAGAAGGGGGAGATCCTGAACACCGCGGATGCGTTGTAAGTCAACTCCTTCACGTTGAAAAAGACTTTTGTAGTAAGTTGAATGTGTATTCAAATAGTTTAAAACATATCTTAGCTTTTCATCTTGATAATGGGTTATTTCTTCAAGACTGGCTTGTTCTATCGTTGGGATCATCGATTATCTCCTTTCTTCTCAATTTTATGAATATATGAAGCAATGTTTTTGCGGTCAACCAAAGTGGTCACTTCGCAGGAGTCGGCCTGTTGCAATTGCTTTAGTGCTTCGTCATAGCGCTTTCGCTCAAAATAATATGTTCCTCTCTTGTAATAGACTGCCCAAAACAGGGGATTGAGTTTTTGATATTCCTGCCATTCCGATTCAGTAATTTCTTGGTCAGACTTCAGTTTATGGTCTATTATTCGATCTCGTTTACGGTAATCCTCATAATCGCGGTAGGCTTTACTATTCAAAAATGTATCTTGGGGAATATTCAATGCTGTATTGGCCAATGTAGAAGCAGGCTGATGTGCCTTGTTGTCGAAGATTTTATTTAAATCATAACAGACAAATTCCCCAAGCTGATAGGGGTTGGCTGAGATCCATACAAGGCGTTTTTTTGGTTGAAAAATGACGCCATGATGAGCCAAGAGCTGATTTAAGGCCTTTTCATTGCCATAGCCTATTTCCTTATTTTTTAATCCATTGCGATCTCTTAGTATAGCCGCAACTTTAGGGGCAGTAAGCTTATCCTGCTGTTGCAACTGCTCTGTCAGCAGTTGGTGTCGATAAACACTGTGGCTTTCTTCAATCTGTTTTTGATTGCGCTTATCGGATTGATAGGTACTGCTCTGAAAATGATTTGTGCATAGCAGGTAATTTGCATTGTCTGATTCAAAAACAGCAAATTTATGTGGAGACATCTCAATTAAGATGGCACGGTCTTCATCTGCAGACCCGATCATAAGTGATTCTGAAATAAAAATAGGATGTTTTTTTGCAATGGCGATGGCTTCCTTAAAATTTCGGGCATATTGGAGTATTTCTCGAGCAACAATAGATATAGGCGTTTTTGCGGCCCAGGGAATAGACGATTTTCCTGCATTGAGTGTAACTGTCAGGCCAGCACTGTTCATGCCGGAGACGACACCAATCATGCCTGCCCAGCCTACAGAAAGAAAGGAATAACCAGAATCGGGTTTCACAATAGTGATTAATTTGTTGTGACTAAAATCGTCGCCCGCATAAAAGTCAAAATTTCGCCCGATAATGAGCTCGCCATCTGCAGACTTTGGTCCCCATGCTGCTAAGGAAGAACAGCCAACCAAAGCGAGGTCCTGGAAAGCATGACCCAAGTCATGGGCGCCATGAAGAAAAAGATTCCGCTGATAGGGATCCATAAGGGAGTCGTAGCGAGGAGAAGCATACCGTGACAATCCAAAAATCTCTTTTCTATACGCTATCGGGATATATTTATGGATGTTTCGATTATAGACTTTAGTCAATTTCATCATCCATTTCTGCTTGCGCTGAGAAGGGATAAACTCTTGAATTTTAGAAAAGAAAGCCTTCTCTTGGTAGGCATAAAGCGATTGTGTCAGTATACCCGTTTTTAATCCAAGTTCCATCGGGTTACCGCTGACGTAGAGTTCCCATAAACCTTGTGCGTTATGAAATAGGAAGTTACTGTCTATACTGAGATAATTGTCCGTAGAGTCGGCCAACCTTAATGTCGGAATCGCCTGCTGGTCGAATTTAGCTTTTTCTTTCAGGGCGCCATTTAGCGCACAAGAGCTAAATAGTGATGCTATCCAAATCGCCAACCAATACTTTTTCATCATTCTCTTTAAATAGATCATCTTCAAATTCTTTGCCAAGCATCATTAAGCAACAGGAGAAGGCTGTAATTGTAACCCCCAATACACCGTGCATCTTGACATTTTGACCTGTCAGAAACAAATTCTTAACTTTTGTCTTCGTGGAAATTAAGCTATTCAACGGATGCTTGTATTCTTTCAAATAACCATACATATTACCTTCCTCGGCCCCGATAAAATCACGGTAGCTTAATGGACTGGACGTGTGAACAGATTGAGCGGCAGCTTTAATATTCGGAAACAAGTGTTGGAGTTCTTCGATAATTTCTGCAGCCTTCGCAGCTTTAAAGGCTTCATACTTTTCACCACGGCTACTTAACTGCTGGATAATGGACCGATTGAAAGTCTCATTCCACTGTTGCACTTCGTCCGCAGTCATATAACACATCACGGTCATCGTGCTACAATAGCGTTGATTTTCGCTGTTACAGCTCATGGAAACGACTAAGGGAGATTGCTCCTGATTATACCAAACGGAAGCGATGTTTTTATAATGGTAAATATTATAATTTTGATAGGGGATATAACCTTCTTTACAAACTATGTAAACGGAAAAAACCGAAGGGCTCAACGGTAAGCCTTGTATACGCTTGACATAAGCTTGCTTTTGAAATCTTTCAGGCAGCATGGCAAAGGTATGCCGGAGATTGATATTCGAAACAAACTCCTTTGCATAAATCAGCTGCTGGTCATCGGTGCGTACTGCTTTGATCAGCTGATCGTCCATTTCTACAGCAATGACTTCTTTATTTTTGATGATGTCACCACCATATTTACGCAATTGGCGGATCAATAACTTGGCAATTTGGCTACCGCCGTTTATACAACGCCAAGCGGACTGAATATAGGAGTTTATGGTAAGCGCATGTACATAGAGTGGTGTACTTTCTGCTTTTGCAACATAAAGGAAGTTCGAACCGACAAGTACAGCCTTAAGGAGTTCGTTATCGGTGAGCTCATCTAAAAATGATTTTAATGAGATACCAAGAACGCTTTCATTAAAACCGAAACTCTTGCGAAGGTTATACATCGGAAAAGAGTTGCAAATTTCCTGTATTTTTTCGCAGTAACTTGTAAGCGCTTGTTTTTCTGCTGGGAAATGATGCAGTAGCTGATTGATAAAATTTGCATAGCCCTGCGCATGCGGGTAATTGATGGGGTTTCCTTCAAATGAAATTCGATCATATTCATCAACGCCCATGCGCTGGATTGAAAGATCTTTCATAATCCCAAGATAGTCGAAATATTTATACAGATTTTCGCCTTCACCCAAGCCGCCAATGTAATGAACACCGGTGTCTAAGATCTCTTTATCCCGCACAAAAGTTTGTAAATTACCCCCATATTGATTGTTTTTTTCAACGACACATACTTTGCGTCCAAATTTAGCAAGGAGAACTGCGGTAACAAGGCCTCCTAGCCCTGAACCAATGATGACGCTATCGTAGACTTTATCCATTCGTTCTTCTTTTTAATACGCAACTGTATTGATCTTTAAATACTTCTTCAAAACCAATGTAATGCGGCTTTTCTATGAAATCATAACAAACAATAATATGTATCGAATCGCTGATTTCAACCTTTTCATCGTTGCTGCCCCAGATCAGTACATCGAAACGTAATGTGGTTTCGGTCAGCTGATTTAGATAAGTCAATTTACGTTTATGCTTTAGATACGTATTACCCGCAATAGCACGTTTTTCAGGATCACGGATATAGCTTTCTATATGTCGCTGTGCCTGTTGCAAGGTCAACAAAAAATCAATATGACCAAAATCGTTTCCAATATGCAAAATTTTTGCATTTGCTGCAATGAAATTATTCCAGGTTGCATAAGACTCCTGATGAAGGTCAAAATCATTTAGGCTTAATTTTTCGATTTCCGTTTCTTTATACCGATAGTTTAAGCTTATTTTTTCTCTAAAGTAAGTCGGACCCTCAAATTGCTTTCTGATTTCAGCGAACTGTTGTTTGAATAATCGACTGATCGTTTTACAGCGTGCAGAATAATTATCCCCAAACTGTTGGTCGGTAGGTCGAATTCTTTCGCCTATGACTGTACTGAGCGTTCCATCATAAATGACAAAATCTCCTTTTGGACAAACGTCGGCAGCACCGTGTATATAAATAGGGAGGATATCTAACCGCAGCTGTTCGGCAATATAGAATGCGCCTTTGTGGAACCGTTGTACATCATTTGTTGCCGATCGTGTTCCTTCCGGAAAAATAGCAATCGAATACCCTGCATCGATACGTTGCTTTAAGATGTTTTTCGATTTTTCTAAATCGTCGTCGAGCATTAAAAAACCTGCACGCCTAACCACACGGCCAAAGACCGGTGATTTATAGACCCATTCGTTCGTAACAAATACGCACTTTGGCAATAAACGCCCAATAAGAAGTGTATCTAATAACGAATTGTGATTGGCTATAATAATCGCGGGTTTTTTGAAGTCTTCGTCGTGCGGGTTGAATTGCTGTTTCTTGACAAAAGGGTTGGACTTCAATACAGAGTCTCCAAAACGAGACATTACGCGTGTCATCCAAGCTCTATTAGAGATCAAACTAAAGAGAAGGCCTGAAAGCATACTTCCGATGATATAGTAACTGAACGAAAACGCTGAAATCAAGCGCAGACGCAAACTAAGCGGAGATAAGCCTTTGGAAGGCCTGCGGCGAAATACAAACCTAAAAACGAGCGGATAAAGAACAAAAGTGTTTAAAACTGCTGCTGTAACACCGAGTAGGGAAACTGCTGAAATGGACCTTAATGCCGGGTGTTTAGCGAAAATTAAGGCACCGATGGCTAAAATTGTCGTTAATACGGCAAGCAGAATAGACGTGCGGTACGTAGGCATTTCATCTTTACCGGTACTGTATTCTTTTTGCAGGGCTGCGGTCATAAATATGGCAAAGTCTACACCGTGACTGAATACAAGTGTGCAGACAATGGTACTGAAAATATTAAATTCGAGGTGAAACAGGCCCATGAGGCCCCCCGTAACCAAACCTGTTAACACAATAGGTACCATGCTGATCAATGTCAGCTCGATGCGGCGAAATGACAACCAAAGAATAACAAATATGGCTACAAAGCTATAATTGACCAAGGTATTGAAGTCATTGACCAGCTGTCCCAAAAAAGTTTCATTCATTTCTTTGCGATCAATGACAGCGATACTGCCATTATTGAACTGCTTCATCAATTTTTCCCGGTTTCCTTCTGCCGTTTTTACAATGGTATTTGCGGTGAAAAAGCCATCTTTGGAACTGATATACTCGCTCAATATTCCATTGTTGAGTTTCTGATAATCATCCCATGTGACGCTCGAAAATTTTTGATCCAAAAGGGAGAAGAAAGCTTGATAAGCAGTTGGTTTGAAACCAAAAGCAGCACTAGAACGGATAAGATTCTCGCGGATTTCCATTTTACGGACATCTGTCCAAAAGGAATTCCACTGGGCAATTTTCGCCTCCTGATCCTTTTTCGATAGGACAATTTCACCAATGGAATTGATAGCGATCATACCTGTATCTTGTTGTAATCTGCTATACAATACAGAATTAGCCGAAAGAACCTGGTCGATATTGTTACCATAGTTTATCAGAAATAGCGACTTATTTTGTTGTTGTGCTGAATTTTCAAGTTTGTATTCGGCTTCTTGCAGTTCTTTTGGGAAGAAATTTAGTGCAGATAAATCTTTGTTGAATCCGACTTTCCAAAAAGTAAACAAGCTCACTATTAACAATAGGTAGCTGAATATTTGTAAGGGTTTATTCCGTTCAAAACTGAATGCGGAAATCCGATCGATGAGATGGTTTTTATCATCCGAGGTTTTTATATTCGGTTTATAGATATGCGGGATAAGAATCAAAGAGAATATTCCCGAGAACAGGATGGCAATGAACGCAAATATTCCCAAATCTTTTAAGGCCTCCGAATTGACGAAGAGCAGGCAAAGAAAAGATACCGCTGTAGTGCCCGCACTCATCAATATTGGCTTAGTGATTTCTTTATAGAGGTGTTTTATATCCTGGGTTTGCTTGAAATGCGTCATGATATGCAGCGCATAGTCTATGGTAATGCCAATTAATACTGCAGCAATGGAGATTGAAATAGCAGATATTGTACCCCGCAGAAAGTAAAGAAATGCGAGTGCTAGTAAAGCCCCAAAAAGTGAGGGAATAAAGATGATGACCGGAATTTGCACTTTCTTGTAAAAGAGAATCAAAATAAGCATCAATAAACTCATCGAAATAAGGATGGTCGTTTGGATATCTGTTTTGATTTGCTTTGCATTGGCGACAGCAACCAAAGATGATCCGAAGTAGCTGAGTTTGGTTTTTTTTTAAGTAGACCTTGTTTAACTCATTTTTCATTTTGTCAAGCCTGTCGACGAAAATCGCATTATGCGCTGTTTCCGAGCCTGAATATTTGGGATTAATAAACAACAACAGCTTGCTTGAATCTTTTGTAATAATGTAGCCATTGTAAAGTTGAAAATCGCCGGCAATACTGAGCTTTTGGAATTTTTTAAGCGCCATAAAGCCAATCCCTAGGGGATCCCGTTGTATAAAAGATTTTGCAACGATACTCGTAGGCGAAATTAATGCAGCATAATTGGCTTCAACTACTTGTGCTATGCTATCACTTGGCAGGTGGCTTGCTATGGTTTTGTAATCGTTCTCGTCCAATAATGTCGGCAAATGCTGGTAAACAAACTGCAGGGTACTTTCCATTTCCGCATCACTAATTTGCCCTTGTATACTATGATAGTAGGGGGCAAGCGATACGATGCTATCGGAAAAGGAATTAGCCATTTCAACCATATCGTCAATTGAAGCATCTTTTTCCCGTTCAATAATGACACTTATTTTATCCGAAAATTTAAGTTGGGTCAATATTTTGGCAACCTCATTTGTCCGTTCATTTTGAGGTATAATCCGTGTAATATCTTCTTCAAATTTTAGTTTTAGCGCGAAATATCCTGTTGCGACCAAAAAGAGCAGGGCAACTAACCAGGCGATATAAGGTTTCTTCTTGAAAAATAGATAAAGCTGATAAAAATAATGCTGCATATTAACGTCGTTGATTAAACCGCAATAGTGTAAAAGAGGAAAGTCCAAACAGGACTGCTGCCACTAAAGCCAAAGCGAGACTACCCAGTACATATTGTAAAAAATGTTCGGATATAGCTTGAAAATCGATGTGGCTATAATCCAACAAAGGTTTGGCACTGGATATAAATAACTTTCCTGTTTGTATCGACCCCCAAATAATCAATGGGATCATAGGGGGGATACTGACATTCGAAAAGGCAAAACAAAGACCTTTATTAAGCCTAAAGACAGAGGCGAGAAAAATTGATAAAAAAGACTGAAATCCCCATAAGGGGGCAATCCCAATAAACACACCCAATGCAATCGAAATGGATTTAATAAAATCTGAATCGTGCGTTCCCAGAATATCTTCTTTTAGAAAATCTTTAAAGCTTTTTTTTTTTGAAACTTCGAAAAGCGTTTCTTGGAAATATATAGAGTAGACTAATCAAAACTAAGAAGGTGTTAAGGATGCTAATTCGTGTGAAGTCCTTAAATGGTCTAAAATGCGAAACTCGCTCTGTCGGATCGTAAAGTATCTTGATCGGTACATTCTTCACGACAATGTCTTTCCATGCTGAGCGTACAATTACTTCAATTTCTAGCTCGAATTTATTGGTATATAGTTTTTTAGGTATGCGGTCAAGAGGGTAGAGTCTGTATCCTGATTGCGTGTCAGCAAGTTTTATCCCTGTTTCAAACCAAAACCAAAAATTGGAAAACTTATTACCGAAACTGCTCTTTTTTGGTATACCGGCTTGGTCCATTTGGCGCTCACCAATCAATAAAATATTTCCGTCACTTGGGTTGAGTGCGTCTATAAAAGTTGGAATGTCATCGGGAAAATGTTGCCCATCCGAATCGATGGTGATTGCATACTGAAACCCCTGTTTTCTTGCCGTATCAAACCCTATTCGTAAAGCTTTGCCCTTACCTGAATTCTTTTCCAGGTGCAGCACTGTAATGGAAGGGTAATTTGCTAAAATCTCTGCTGTTGCATCCGTCGAACCATCATTGACTACAATAACCTGTGTGGTATAGGCCAAAACCCCATCTAAAACTCTTTTTAGCGTTTTAGCATTGTTGTAGGTGGGGATAAGTACACATACAGCTGTAGGAATAATAGATTGGCTGAAGTTTGGCGAATTGATCATGGTTATACAACAGGATAAGTGCGGCTAAAATTGAGTTCCATTTTAAGTGCAAGGGTATCATCGAAAGAACAATTGGCCTTGATCTGTATGGTTTCGGTTTCTTGAACCGCCAATTCCAATGTTAGGATGGGATGAACGGAAGGATCTATAATGGCATAAAAACGAATGTTTTTGGCAGACCGCATACGGAGTTTTGTCTGCAGTAAATCTTCGGTTATATTTTTTATGATATGTAACATACATACACCTGGTGTTACTGGTCGCCCTGGAAAATGCCCGTTAAAAATCGGATGATCGGGATGAATACCTATCTCCATCAAATATTTCCCATCTTCACGCACCTGACTATTGTGTATCGTATAAAAGTCTGCTAAAACCATGTTTCAAACTTAGATAAATTACCTTTTATATGCAATATAATAGCGGAGCATAATAAAAGTAATTGAAGAACTTACTATAGCGGAAATACGGCTTTGTTTATTTTTTTATAGCTAGCCTTATGTATCATGTCGCTTAAAATGGAATATTTACAAAATCCATTTTTAGCTTGATACCACGATGTTTTATATTAAAGCTGTCAAGTTTCCCCAAAGAATCTGGTTTGAATTGAATTTCAAAAGCTCTTTTGTACTTGGATGCCATTTCGATTTTGGTTAAGGTTCCTTGGTCATCTATCTTAAGAAAATATCGTTTTCCGTTATAGATACTTAAAAATTGACTGGCTATTGGGTTTTGATAATCAGCTTTATAAGTTGTTTGTGTTAAAGCTCTGAAATCTCTCACTAAGGTGTGAAGGATTATCTTTCTGTCGAGATCTTGCATGACATAATTGACCAGATGTTGGTCTTTGGAAATCGTTATATCAAATAAGGTATTCCCAAGATCAGAGGTAAGTACAATCCGATGATCGTCCTGACTGATTCTTTTGGCGACAAACATTCCTGTCATCTCTTTTCCATAAAAGCGAATTGTAGCCCGATATAAGCGCTCTTCATTTAACCCGGCAAAATAGGGGTTTTGAACGAGAGTGTCGATTGCACCATAGTTTTGTTTACCATTTGGGTAGTAAACCTTACATCCTGTCAGAAGAATTAAAAGTAACAGACTAAAAACTGAATAACGCATCGCTGATTGGTTGGTTGATCTGCTTGTTTTTGAAAACTATTTTTGTATAATCTTTAGAGGGTTCTATCAACTGGACTTCCGAAACTGTAGATTGTTGATCATTAAAATACAATACGATCGTTTGAATATAAGCCGATAGCTCTTTTGTTTTAGGTGAAAGCTTCGCTATGCGTTGATTTCGATTTTTGTGAAAGGTGATCGTAAAGTCGTCGGCAGCAAAAAGATCTCCACTGATGCTGCCAATAATCATTTTATTGATTTTCTCGAATTTTTTATTGTTGCCAAGGTCGACCTTATTTTTTTTACCTTGATCATTTACCAATACTTTATTGTCTTTAAAAAGAATACCATATTGGATCGGTGTATTGTATTTCCAAAGCAGCTTGTTTGGGTTTTTCAATAACATGGATCCACTGGACGTAATCTCTTTAGAAAGAAAATCCAAGTGCTTATACTGGACAAAATCTGTTTTTAAGGTTTTTATTTTTTGTGCTTCCGCTACGACGGTTTGTTTAAAACTAGTTATTTCAGCGCTTGACATAGCTGTTTCTTGTGCTTTGGTCAGCGCAATGTGAAATACAGAAACAAGGAGTAGAATGAGCTTAGTTTTCATATACTTTTTGATTTAAGAAATCTTCCAAATTTACGGCTTCTAATTTGTTAACCTTTAATGCTATTAATAAACTTTTAACGACATGTACTGTTTTCTCCGATGTATCATGTAAGAGAATAATACTGCCGGGACTTAGTTTTTTTGCAATGCGTGCAAAAATCTGATCTTCAGTTAGACTTAAAGTATCCAAGGAGCGGATGTTCCAACCAACGGATTTCAACTTGCAATCGTGCAATGCTTTTGCAATATGTGGATTGCTGACACCAAATGGAGGCCTGTAAAGCAATACTTTTTTTCCTGTTGCTGTTTCAATGACATGATTAGCTTCATTTATCTCTGCAACAACTTGTCTGCTTGGCAGAAACCCCATCTTATTGGGATGATTCATGCTATGATTGGCAATTACATGGCCCCTTTCAATAATTTGCTTCGCTATCATGGGATACTTGACGACCTGTGTGCCAATACAAAAAAAACTGGCTTTTGCTTGATATTGATCCAGTAAGTCTAGTATTTCCAAGGTAAAAGGCGTAGGACCGTCATCAAAAGTGATCGCAACTTGCCGCACATTTTTTCTTACGCATGTTGTCGATTGCATAAAGAAATTTAGACGGAGGTCAAATGCTCCCCAGGAAACTATTCCAACATACAGAATCAGCACAATAATCAAAGGAGAATACAGTTGATCGTTTTTCCAGATGAATACCGTCATCAGAAAAAGGGCAAGACTCACGTATGTTGTGTTTTTAAAATTTAGCATCTCGATAACAGCATTAGACTGTTTTGGTCTCCAAAATTACAAATCAGTATATGTTGAAAAGCACCGATCTTATTTCCAGTTGGACTCTCCATCGATCGAAAGGTTTGATTATTCAATTGCTTTAAAGCGAAATCGAATGCAAACACAACATCTGTGTCAAAGTATCCTATCTGCGATTGATAGTTTATTTTAGCTAAGTCGTTGAAGGCCTCAGCCTCCATTTCTGATGGGGTTTCCGGCTTTGCCGAACCATAAATGACCAAGTCAAGCTGCTCGGCAGATAGCTTGTTTTTTTTAAGAAATGCAGCTAGTTGGGTTTCTGGCCGTCGCTCTTCTGTTGGATGATAAATTACCATGTCAACCAATTCGCCAAGGGTATGTTGATTCTTTTGATTGGAGAAAATAAAGAAACCGGCACCTTCTGTCCGCGGGATTCCTGTTGTTGTCGGTTGATCTGTTGTATTGGCTATGCTCTCGCTGATGTCGATACTGATGTCTGAAAGCTCGTCAACGGCACCGACCAATAAAGTTTTCCGTTCGTTCAGCACAAGTTGTAGGTAGGCATCAAATACGGTCGATTCAAATGATACACGGCCCTGTGAATAGGTCATATTATAACCCGTATTTTTGATTAAAAGGGCAATTTGACCGGCAACGGTATTGTGCGTCGACTGGATAAATGCAGTCGGTGATAAAAACTCTTCTTCTTGAGCAACAATGGACTGTAAGAATTTATCGGAGTCTATTAGACAGCCTTTTCCACTTCCAACGAGGATACCGTCCAGCTCACTGCGATCAATCTGTTGCAGTACTTCCATAGCGCATATAATTCCCATTTTTACAGCTTTGGACATTCGCCTTGCACTGTTGGGCGATAGGATCTTACTGTCTATTTTAGGCAGATCAACCTTAGCCCAATTTTCTGGACTATTTGTTAGGCTAAGGTTGTTAACGCATATGCTTGCGGCATTAATATATACTTTATGCATGCGAAAAAATTAAGCTTGAACAATTGCCACCAAATCCAAAGGAATTGCTGAGTACATGCCGGATATTCATACGCTGATGTTCAGCGAGCGGCGGAAACGCTGGCTGTTCCATGGTATTTTCAAATCTTAAATTAGCAAAGGCCAGTTGATGCTGAATGGCGAGTAGTGCATATATTGCCTCAATACCGGCTGAAGCTCCCAATGTGTGTCCAGTATATGATTTGGTTGAACTAAAGGGCGGTATCGTATCGTTAAATAATCGCTGTATCGCTGTTGCTTCTGTTCGATCATTATTTTCGGTCGCCGTTCCGTGCGCATTGATATAATCAATTTCGCTCGGTATCAACTCTGCCATTTTTAGAGCCTCTTGCATAGCGAGATAAGCACCTTCACCGTTATCTGAAGTTGAGGTTTGATGAAAAGCATCATTAGCGTTGCTAAAAGCGTTCAGGTAACCTAATATGGGTTTCTTTGTGTTTTTTAAGGATCTTGTAGATTCAAGTACTAAAAAACCTGCACCTTCACCCAAGTTTAACCCCTTTCTATTGCTGTCAAAGGGGCGATTAAGTTGGTCGGACAGGAGCATTAAGCTGTCAAATCCATTGATTGTAAATTTTGATAGCGCATCCGATCCGCCTACTAAAACCCGATCTGCGCGTCCCGAGCGCAAAAGTCGAGCCCCAAAGCCTATGGCATTAGCTGCCGAGGAACATGCTGTACTAATAGCCGTCACATAGCCATTGCTGCCCAATATTTTGGCCAATATGGCACTTGAATCCCCAACATCCCGGCGTTGTATGAGTGTGCCGGTCTGTTGTAAATGCGGGAAATGCTGTTCAAAAATATCCATTCCCGCAACGGAAGTCCCTAGAACAATTGGCATATCAGCTGCTGCTGTAATACCAGCCTGAGACATGGCTTCTTTTGCAGCAATTGCGGCAAGTAGGCTGGTTCGGGAACAAAAGGCGGGTACTTCAGTACCTAATTTTTCAATTAATGCTTCGTTCGTTAACGACACTTCACCAACAAGCGTGTGATGTTGATGTTTTCCCGAGATATGTTGAAGCGGTTTGATACCATGCTGTTTCTGGAGCAAAGAATGATAGTTTTGCGCGACATCATTTCCAATGGCGGTAATCATGCCCATTCCAGTAACAGCAATAGCATTTTTCATGTTTTATTTCGTTCTATTTTCTGAAATATAGGTTGCCAATGTTTCAATGGATTGAAAAATAGTCTTTCCGATTTTTGGGTCAGTAACTTTAATACCATAATCCTTATCCAATAAAACAGTCAGCTCCAATGCATCAATAGAGTCTAGTCCTAGGCCATCTCCAAATAATGGCGCCTGATCTTCAATTTCATCTACAGTGACTTCTTCTAAGTTTAAGGCTTCAATGATTTTCGTTTTTAATTCCGATTTCAACTCTTCCATTCTTTATTGTGTTAGTTGTCTTACGACATTTAAATGATGTGCTAAAATGCCTGTTTTTTCCACAAGATACAAAACCAATTTATAGTTTCCTTCCGTATAATTGACCCAACCGCATAGTACCTTTTCCACTCTGCTGGAATTTAAAAGGTAATTGCAGTAATTTACTGCAAGTTGACTGTCGAATTGCGCTGAAACAAAAAAGATATTTTCCGTTTGCAGGTTATGCCTAATCGCAATTTCACCCATACAGACATTGGGCAGGGTATATACAAATATAGCAGGACTGGGATAGTACTGCTCCTTGTCTGCGATGGTATTAAGGTGCTTTAAGTCGGTATCAAGGCTACTGTGCCTATTCGACAAGACAATGCCGATATTCTTTGTTTTTTCCTCTTTCAATAGTAATTCAGCTCCTAGCCAAGCTAATTTGCTGAGGTTATCCATCTTGAAAAACTTCGGGTAAGTCGTTTCTAATGAATAGTAAAATGCTTTTGAAAAAGTAGCAAAATCTGAGGATATTGCTGCTGAGATCTGTTCACCATTAACATATACGCCTTGTGTATCGATGCGGCAATGCCTGCTGATTTGATAGTGTTGTTCCATGCTTATCGTAACTCCCTTTCAAATAATACGGCTGTATTTGTGCCAGCAAATCCCGATGCTGTTTTTAAGCAGCGAATAAGTGGTTGGGGTTGTTCCAATAGTTCAGTGACAACCGCTAGAGGTAATGAAGTACCTTGTTTTTGATAGCCTAAACTGGGGAGTAGTACATTATTTCGTAAGCATTCCAAGGAAATAATACTCTCGATGAGCCCTGCGGTTCCCAAGGTATGACCGAAGTACCCTTTTAAGCTATTGATCGGTTTAGTGGCTAATCCGGAATGATGTATGGCCACAGCTTCCATTTCATCGTTGTAAATTGTGGCTGTTCCATGTGCACAAATAAAATCAACAGATTTTGGTTCTAATTTGGCTTCGGCCAATGCAGATGCGATGCTAAGTCTCAGTCCTTCGCCTGTACGTGATGGTCCTGAAATGTGATTTGCGTCGTTGATTGAGGCTTCGCCGGCGATAAAGAATTCTTGATCTGTTAATTGTTGGCCGGTGACATGAATTGCTGCCGCTGCTTCGCCGAGATTTAAGCCCTGTCTAGACTCGTCATAGGGTTTACAGACCGTGTTACTTAGGGCCTGAAAAGACTTAAATCCTGAAACGACAAATTCACTGACCAGGTCTCCAGCAACGATAATGGCATCTTTACAATAATCCATCTGTATAAGTCGTTTAGCGGTCGAGATGGCCTGTAGACCCGATACACAGGCATTGCTAATGATTATCGGAGGCCGTTTAAAACCAAAAAAATCGGCTATTCTTTGAGCCAGTACGGGAAGGCTTGCTGCAACAATATCGTTTGCTCCGCCTGTGCATTGCGCGATATTGCCCTTGGTTGTTGATACGATTAATTCAGTCTCTTGTGTAATAACAACTGCTTTGACAAGAGGTACTAATGCGGCTATCATGAGCTTTTCTAGTTTTGAGAATGCCGCATCGAAGGGGAGCTGTGTGTTCTGTAGCAACTTGTTTAAATGCTGATCCAGTTGTTCTTCTTCAACAATAGCGGCGTAAACGTCTCCATGCAATTCAGCGAAGTCGGTCAACTTGATTCCTGATTTGCCGCTAACAAGGGCATTCCAGGTGTCTGCCAGATTATTACCTATGGGGGATATACAATTGTATGGGCCTAAATATACCTTTTTCATTTGCTGACAAAATCAAGCCGATTTTTCCATTGCTGAAAAAAGTCCGGAGTATACAATTGTAAGTTTCCTGAAGAATCTAAAAATACCTGGATCGTTTCACCTAGGCAGACAACCTGATTGTTGTCATTTAGGATGCGGTAACGATAAATAATCTTTGCTGCTTTGGTATCCAATAGGGAGGTTTCAATACGTGCATTGTCACCATATTTTAATGGGAGTTTATGTTCGCAGGTACTCTTCACGATCGGTGTTGTATAACCATGGCCATGAATATCTAGATAGGTCAGTCCATGTTCCATGCCGAAAGATTCTCGGCCATCTTCAAAATAACTGATGTAATGGCCATGCCAAACTATCCCCAACGAATCGACTTCATTGAAACGTATACGTAAGGGGCTTGTCCAAGTAATCTGATTAACTTGTTCAGTTCGTTTATTTTTTGCCATAATCATGAAGAAGCTATTACACTTTTTATTTCAGCTTGAGCGATCTGTCGATCTCCGACAAAGCTTTCTACGGAAACGAGTGTAACCCCCATAAACTCTTGTAGAATCGTTGCTTTAGTCAGCAATTTTTCTCCGACCTGAGGGAAGGAATCTATTGAAATACTTTTTATTGTACCGAGATAACCTATAGGTGCAGTTTGTTGTTTGATATAGAAGCTGTAACCAGTATGTAAAGCAATGGATTGCGCCATGTGCTCAATAATACCTGCTTCCAATAATATACCATCTTCCACAAAAATATTATCTTCTTGAACAGTTAAACCTGCTGCCACTGTCTTTTCGGTGAAATCGTACAGGCAGTCAATCATAACCATCGGAGCACGATGAGGTAATAAATTCTGTAAAAATATGTTATCGACTATTGGAAATGGGGCAGCTGTCATTTGTCTAAAAAAGTTCCTTCAAAGTTACTAATTAAAAGATAAAATCATAGGTTTCAAGTAGCGCAAAATTGCTTTTGATCGGTTTTAGCACAGCACCTCTGCTGTGTTATTTTTTTTGTTCCTTCAGATAAATATTGTAAACAGAACTGTGGATGTTTATTGGGAATAGTCCTTCCAGAAATCGTAGAAGTTAAACCACTGCATTGGATATTTTTTGATCATATAGGTTAGCGACTGACAATAGGTTTGCAGTAAGCCCTGAGCGTCACGGTGTTTCACTTCCACTTCACGTGCATAGAGATGATAGTGGAGCTTAGGTTCTTTCATAACATAGACAAAAATAACAGGAACCTTGAGCCTGGAAGCGATTAAAAATGGGCCGGCTGGAAATTGTGTGTTTTTACCCAGTAAATCTGCCGAAAGAGTTTTGGTGCCTTCTAGATAACGATCACCTGTAAAGACAATTAGTTCATTGTTTGTAAGTGCTTCATTGATGGCAAATACGTGGGAGAGGTCTTCTTGGATAACGATGAATTTTACAGTCGATTTACGCGATACTTTTGCCAAATATGATTTGATGGCTTGATGTTCGCGGTCCGAAATAACCAGATTAATCTGATTCTCGATATTGATGTCCTCCAGGAAATAAGAGGCGATTTCAAAGTTACCGATATGTGCTGATAACAGGATACCGCCATTTTTTTTCTCCAAGGCAGATTTTAAAATCGCAATACCGTCAAATTCATAGCTAAATCTGTTGCGCATACCCGCAGCTATTGCTGTTTTATCGATCAGGATTTGACCGAAAGTAAAGTAACTCCGGTAAAATCCAATGAGCGTTGAAGGAAGTGAATATTTTAGTCGATATCTTAGGTAATAATAGATCGACCTGTTGCTACTCCAAGAAGTCAGGAAATAATAAAAAGCTACAAATACCAGCAGCAGATAAGCTGTACGGATTCCTAGCTTTTGAATACAGAATACAAAGATTCGATATCCTAAGACACTACCCTTCGATTGTCCTTTCCACTGACTCATTGGTAAACATTGACTTAGTTATGAGCTGTCTTACGTTTGATGAGGTCATAAAAGTCTTGGAAGGTTTGGATATTTGTGAAATCGGCTTCAACCAATTTGACACCAAAATTGGACTCAATGATAACGACAAGATCGACATAATCCAAACTGTCTAAATTTAATGTATCTTTTAAATTTAGATTCGGTTGGATTAAATCAACATCCACTTCAAACTCATCAACAAGTATTTCGTTAATCTTTTCAGAAATCATTTTTATAAGTTAATCGTTTATTTTTTTAATGACTAATGCAGAGTTAGTTCCCCCAAAGCCAAAAGAATTGGACAAATATAGGTCAAATTCTTTAAATACGGTTTGTTTAACGATATTTAATTTGGCTGAATGTTCGTCCGGATTTTCAAAATTAATGTTTGGAGCCATAAAACCATTTAACATCATGATGTTGGAATAGATGATCTCACTGGCGCCCGCCATCCAACATTCATGGCCTGTCATAGATTTTGTGGAGCTGACAAAAGGTTGGCTTTCACCGAATACCTGCAAGATAGCCTGTGCTTCATTGGCATCGCCTACAGGGGTGGATGTGGCATGTGCGTTGATGTAGGCAATATCGGAGGGTTTAACGCCAGCTTGTTTAATTGCGCGTTCCATGGCCAAGGCCGGTCCTTCGACATTTGGTGTAGAAATATGCCCTCCATTGGATGAAAATCCATAACCTACAATTTCCGCTAGGATAGGGGCTCCTCTACGTACCGCGGATTCATAACTTTCTATAATTATTGTAGCGGCGCCGCCAGAAGGTACCAATCCGGACCGATCTTTGTCAAAGGGACGTGATACTGTTGTAGCCGGCAGGGTATCATCTCCAAAAACACCTAAACCATCAAAACTGGCCATGGCATATTTATTGATCTCTTGCGCTCCACCACAGATAATCATATCTTGCATGCCACTTTTAATCAGGTTAAATCCAAGCCCTAGAGAATGGGATCCGGAGGCACAGGCGGCGGATATCGTCATGTTAATGCCTTTTAAACGGAATATCGTGGAGAGATTCATGGTTACCGTGGAGTTCATTGATTTAAAAATCGCTCCAGAACCTATCAGGCTGGTATCCTTTTTCTCCCGTACAATATCGACAGCTTCAATAATGGCTTTGGAGACCGAATCATTTCCATAGAGAATCCCAATTTCATGTTCATCGAGAAAAGCATCGTCAATGGCTGCATTTTTTAAGGCTTCCATCGTAGCCAAATACGCATATTCTGTTTCTTCACCAATGGATATTCGCTGACGGCGGTTCAATTCATGTTTTAAATTTGGTTGTGGAACGGCACCGGTTAATGCGGAACGAAATCCAAAAGTTTTTCGTTCTTCATCGAAGATAATCCCTGATTTTCCTTGTTGCAGAGAATCTTTTACTTCTTCCAATGATGTCCCCAAGCAGGAATATATTCCCATCCCCGTGATCACTACTCTTTGCTCCATAGATTTACGAATAAATTCCTCCATTTATATTAATTACTTCCCCCGTAATATAGCCTGCTTTTGAAGAAGCTAAAAAGGTGACGAGGTCTGCGACTTCCTCAGGTTCCCCAAATCTATTGGCCGGAATCAGTTTTTTTAGTTCCTTTTCGTCCATATCGGCAGTCATGTCACTGTGAATAAATCCAGGTGCCACAGCATTGACGGTGATATTCCGTTTGGCAACCTCCTGAGCCAGCGCTTTAGTTGCACCTAGCAAAGCCGCCTTGGCCGCCGAATAGTTGGTTTGACCAGCTGTACCTTTTACACCGGATACGGAAATCATATTGATGATACGACCATAACGCTGGCGTAACAGTTGCTGTATAAAAAATTGGGTAACATGATAGAAACCATTGACAGTTGTGTTGATTACCGAGGACCAATCTTCTGCTGGCATCCACATAAACAAGCCATCTTTGGCTATCCCGGCGTTATTAACGATAACCTCAAGCTGAGCTTCGGGATGGCTCGATTCCCAGGTAGATAAGGCCTTGTCGACTGCGGATTTATCTGCGACGTCGAATTTTAGAAGCGAACCACTACCGCCCTTTGCTTCTATAGCAGCAAGTGTTTCTAATGCTGCAGTTTCATTCTGCTGAAAGTTGATCAACACATGATAGCCCAATTCTTGAGCCAGTTTAAGACAAATTGCCCTGCCAATTCCCCTTGATCCACCTGTAACTAAAGCGCATTTCATCCTACAATATGTATATTAATTTTGAAATAATTCTGCATTATCAAACCATTTGTTTCCTAAAAGGTTTCCTTTGGTGTCAATAAATCCCCATTTGCCATTGAGTTTAACTCGCGCTAAACCATCGATAAATCCCTTCTCCTGTTTCTTAAACGTTAGCGCCGCAGTAATCTCATATTGAAAGGGGATGATAACTTTGGCATTTTTATCGATGAATCCCCATTTACTGTTTTTAACTGCAGCGAGGCCCTCCGGAGAAAATGAAAGGGCATCCTGATAGGCCGTAGGGATGACCATTTTACCTGTAGTATCAATATATCCCCATTTCCCATTTAATTTCACGGGCGCTAGACCTTCCTGAAAATTTCGCGCATCATCATAAGTTGCAGGTATCACCCATTTGCCATCCGATGCCATAAAACCGATTTTATTTCCTTGCTGAACAAGGACAAAGTCGGGGTTTTCAATATTTTCAATTTTTGAAATACCGGGGAGAGCAATTTCTTTTTGACCAGATACGAGAAACCAGTTGTTCTGTTTTTTTGCCCATACCAATCCAACATTAAAATCGCCGATATCATCATAATTTGGAGCGACGACCTCTTTCCCCTGATTGTCAATGACACCCCATTTTTTATTTTTGGCGACTTTAGCGTAGCCATCCTTAAATGGACGGATGACATCATAAGTTGGTGGAAGCACAACCTCTTGTTTGTTGTTGATGAGACCGACTAAATTAGTCGCATCACGATAAAAAGCAACACCATCATTGAATTCATAAACCCGCTTGCTAGAGATCGACTTCAGTTCCTGCCCGAGAGAATCAATGTAAAGCCAACCGCTTGCAGATTTCACCATCGCCATTCCCTGACTGAAGGATTTGGCATTGACGTATTGAGGTTGAATAATATAGTTCGCATCTTTATCTACAAATCCCCACCTGCTGCCATCATAAACAGCAATCTTTCCTTCGGATTGATCTTGAGCATTTTTGAATTGAGGTGTAATCTGAAACGATCCATCTTTATTGATAAATCCGACAAGTCCCTTTTCTTGTACCCGCGCCAATTGTTGCGCAGATGCGAAGGTGCATGATAGTATAAATAATCCGCCGAATGTGAGCCTTTTAATCATGATTTTTATTGATTAAGTATTCTTTTACTTTTTTAATAATCGGATACATCACTTGATCTTCGGCAAAGGCCGGAAACAAATTGCGCAGGTCCATATACCAAGATAGTGTTTCTTTTGCTAATTTTTCCTGACAACCTAAATGGTCAATTGCCTGTGCTAAAGTAATAAATTCTATCGCCAGCACTTCAAAGGAATTTTCGATGACCTGACTGCATGACATTGCTGCATTCGTACCCATGCTGACAATATCTTGGTTGTCATTATTGTTGGGAATGCTATGGATGTAGAGCGAAGTGCTTAGCGCTTGGGATTCCGCTGTTGTGGATGTTGCCGTAAATTGGACACCCTGCATGCCAAAATTTAGTCCTAATGTGCCTAAATTTACGAAAGGCGGGAAAATCTCATTGATCTTGCTGTTGAGTAGATAATTCAATTGTCTTTCCGCGAGCATTGTCATCTTGGTCATAACCAATTTAAGTTTATCCATTTCCAGTGAAATATAGTCGCCATGAAAATTGCCGCCATGATACACATGTTGATCGTTTAGATCAATGATGGGATTGTCGTTTGCTGAATTTAGTTCATGCTCAAGCACTGTACCCACATTGTTAATGGTATCCGAAACCGGACCCAATATTTGCGGAACACAACGGACGGAATAATATTCCTGTACTTTGTCTTTGAAAATATCTTCTTGATTTTCACCAGTATAGAGGTGATCTTCGCGTTTTCGAATCAACTTACTGCTTGCAAGGTGAACGCGCATCTTTTTGGCAATAGCTTGTTGTCCGGGATGCTTTTTGCTCTGATTTAACGCTTCCGAAAAATGATCGTCATAAGCTTGAACGATTTCATTGATTGCACAGGCTGCTTTGATGGACCAAGATAAGGCCTTTTGCGCATGGTTCCAGTTTAGTATGCCAATCCCTGTCATGACCGAAGTCCCATTGATCAGTGCCAAGCCTTCACGTAGAACAATCTGAATAGGGGCCAGGCCTTCGGCATCAAAAGCCTGTTTGGTTGGAATTCGTTCATTTTTATACATTACTTCCCCCTCACCAATTAATACGAGGGCCAAATGTGCGAGCTGTACGAGATCACCACTGGCACCGACACCACCGTGTGCAAAAATAACTGGATAAATATCGCGGTTGATCAATTCTCTCATCAAAGCAATGGTGGACTTATGGACTCCTGAATAACCGAGAGTTAATGTATTTAAGCGTGCTAAAATCGTGCTTTTTACCTGAAGCGGATCAAGAAGTCGTCCTGTTCCTGAGGCATGGCTGCGAATTAGGTTGTATTGAAGTTTAGTGCGGTCTTCGTCTTTAATCCGATATTGAGCCATGGGGCCAAAACCGGTATTGACACCATAAATTACTTTGTTTTCAGCAAATTTCTGAAGAAAATTGTGGCTAGCATCTACTTTTTCCCAAATATCGTCATCGATATCCAATTTTTCGTTTCCGTAGGTTATTTGGATAAACTGTTTTAAATCTAAATGGTTGGTGAGTAAGCTCATGATTTATGGGATAGCAATTTTAAAAAACTCTCGAAATTGTTTTTTTTATTTTATTTTTTGTGAATAGATTTGGCAATTATTAATCAGGCACGAAATTAATATTTTTTTCTTTTAATCAAAGCGTATAATGAACGTTGAACAGGTTGACATTTTGATCATCGGAGCGGGACCTTCCGGTTCGGTTGCTGCTGGGTATTTACAAAAACAGGGGGCAAGGGTAAAGGTTGTCGAAAAAAGCCAGTTTCCGAGAATCGTGGTAGGAGAAAGTCTGATACCGCGCGTGATGGATCATTTTGATGAAGCTGGACTGTTTGATGCGTTGGATGCACAAGGTTTCGAAAAGAAATTTGGAGCACGGTTTATACGCGGGAAGGAAGTCTGTATTTTCGATTTTTCAGATAAATTTTCCGAAGGTTGGGATTGGACCTGGCAGATACCGAGAGCTGATTTTGATCAGGAAATGGCAAATGAGCTTATGCGTAAAGGGGTAGATCTTTCCTTCGGTACAGAAGTAACTGACGTACAATTTGATGGTGCAAAATCGATCACTACGGTATGCGATAGCCAAGGTGTTGAAACAAAAATAGAGGCAAACTTTCTGATCGATTGTTCAGGTTATGGTCGCGTTTTGCCTCGCATGCTAAATTTGGACCAACCCTCACGTTTAAGCCCTCATTCGGCGATATTCAGCCATGTCAATGATGTTAATCGACCGCTAGGGCAAGAAGGTAGTCTGATTTCTTTTGATATATTGGAAACGCAGGTTTGGTTGTGGGTAATTCCATTTTCCAATGGCAATACTTCTGTTGGAATTGTGGGGCCAACTTCGTTCATCGAAAGTCTGGGGGAAGATACGACTACAGCGCTAAATAAGGCTATTCAACTGTCCGATTACTATGTTAAGCGGTTTGGTGATGTCCCTTTTGTTTTTGAACCCCGTAAGTTGAGTAATTATTCTACCGCGGTGAGCAAAATGTATGGGCCAGGGTATGCCTTAACCGGTAATAGTTCCGAATTCCTGGATCCTGTTTTTTCTTCCGGTGTGTGTTTCGCTACAGAATCTGGTATTTTGGCGGCGAAGTTAGCTTTAAGGCAGATCCAGGGTGAAACAGTGGATTGGCAGTCAGAATTTGAAGACTATATGAAAGATGGGATTGCAGTTTTTACAACATATATACAGGAATGGTATACAGGCAATCTGCAGGAGTTATTTTATCATCAACCCGAAAACCCGGAGGTGAAACGCAGCATTTGTGCAATATTAGCGGGATACGTGTGGGATAAAAACAATCCATTTGTTTTGAAACACGATCGTGTGGTGAAAAATTTAGCGCATCTTATTCGAATGTCCAAGCAGGAGAAATCGATATAGTTAAGATCTGGGGTGATATTGCGTAATAATGGAATGAAGGTAGTCCCTATCGATGTGTGTGTATATTTCGGTCGTGGTAATACTTTCATGACCGAGCATATCTTGTACAGCTCTTAAGTCGGCACCGCCTTCCACCAGGTGTGATGCAAAGCTATGTCTAAAGGTATGTGGGCTGATGGTTTTTTGTAACCCGATTTTTGCGGCAAGTTCCTTAATGATCAAGAAGATCATAACCCGCGATAATGCGGCGCCTCTTCTGTTGAGGAATACAATATCTTCATTTCCGGCCTTAATCTTGATATGAGGTCTGACCGTTTCTAAGTAGATGCGAAGGTGTTTAATGGCGTGTTGGCCAATTGGAATTAGGCGTTCTTTGCTTCCCTTGCCCTCAACTTTGATAAATTCTACATCTAAAAAAAGGTTTGATATTTTGAGAGTGACAAGTTCGGAAACACGGAGGCCACATCCGTATAAGATTTCGATGATCGTTTTATTACGTTCACCTTCGGGCGAAGAAAGATCGATTGCCGAGATTAATTGATCGATCTCCTGTATGCTCAAAACGCTGGGCAGCTTGCGTGCCAAGCGCGGTGCCTGAAGGAGATCGGTCGGATTGTTGACGAATTCATGCTCGATCATCAAAAAGCTAAAGAAAGTCTTAAGGCCAGATATCAACCTGGATTGTGTGAAGGGCGAAATATTAAATTCCTGCAACCAAGCCAAAAACTCCTGTATATTCTTTCTCGTTACGGTATTTAAAACCAAATGATTGTCTTCACAGTAGATCTGAAATTTGGATACATCATTTAAGTAAGCATCAATTGAATTAATGCTCAAGCCTCTTTCGAACTTTAAGAATTGTTCGAATTCCTTTTTTATATCACTCCAGTTTTCAAAATCCATTTGCAACAAAATTACAATTAACTGTTGTTCTTTTCGAAAGTTATTCTGTATTTTTAGGTGGAATTTTTACAGATTATAAGTAACACAAAGAGACGTTCCCTAATGGAGGGACCCGATTCCTCCTTGGATAATGAAAAAAGTATTGATCTGTATTTTACTATTTATCGGGACAATTGATCTCCAGTTCCGTTTACCCTAATATAAAACAATTAGCAAAAATAACTGACTAAAAAAAGACATTTTTTTGTATGAAATTCATTAAACCACTTGCATTAGCTTTTCTGTTACCGGCTACATTCTATATAGCAGAAGCAAAAAAGCCAACTACGTTAACCGCGGAAGCACGGGCGATTCTATCCCAAGATAGTTTGGCCCTGAATCAAAAATTACCCTTCGACAACGAAGTCATCACGGGGAAGCTGAAAAATGGATTTACATACTTCATTCGTAAAAATAGCGAGCCTAAGGGGCGTGTCACCATGTATTTGGGCATGAAGGCCGGCTCTATTCTGGAAAATGAAAAACAGCTTGGTTTAGCACATTTTTTAGAGCATATGAACTTCAATGGCCTGAAGCATTTTCCAAAGAATGAATTGGTTAACTACTTGCAAAAGGCAGGAGTTCGATTTGGCTCGGATCTGAATGCCTATACGAGCTTTGATCAGACAGTTTATCAGCTACCAATTCCTTCTGACGATCCTGAACTTTCAAAAAATGGTTTGCAGGTGATGCGCGACTGGGCTCAGGATGCTTTGTTGGATGGCGAAGAAATTGATAAAGAGCGGGGCGTTATCCTCGAAGAAAAACGTGGTGGAAGAGGAGTGCAGCAGCGTTTACAGGATCAATACTTTCCGATGTTGCTCAATGGATCCCTTTACTCCAAACGTTTGCCTATCGGAACTGAACAGATCCTGAAAACATTTCCTTATACAGAAATACGCAAATTCCACCAGGACTGGTATCGCCCAGATTTACAGGCTCTAATCATTGTTGGGGATATTGATCCTAAGGAAATGGAAGAAAGGGTGAAAGTTTTGTTTTCCGATATGAAAATGCCCAAAAAAGCATTGGAGCGTAAAAAATATCGTGTTGATTTGTTAAACAAGAACCAGTTCTTGGCAATTTCAGATCCGGAACTGCCTTATACCGTCGCGCAGATTTTGATTAAAAGTGAAAAAGAAAAAGTTTCCACTGTAGGAGATTATAGAAACGAGCTGTTGAAGAGTGTTTTCAATCAGATGATCGCAGGTCGTTTTTCTGAATTGATGCAGCAACCGAATCCTCCTTTTATGCAGGCAGGTGGAAGTATCAGCGATTTTGTTGCTAACCTCAATACTTTTTCATTGCTGGTGGTCCCAAAACCGGGCGAGTTGGAATCCGGATTTAAGGCGATGCTAACAGAATTTGAGCGTATTCAAAAATACGGTTTTACACAGACGGAGTTGGATCGTGCCATCGCAGATATGAAAAAAGGTAACGAGATGTCTTTTATCGAGCGTGATAAAAAGAAATCGGATAGTTACGTCAATCGTTATCTAAATTATTTTATTGATGATGAACCCGCTTTAAGTAATGAAAACGCTTATCGTTTGACTAAACAGCTGTTACCAACGTTGAAGCTGTCAGAAGTAAATGGCTTGGTGAAAAAATATTATACCGATCTGAACCGCGATGTTTTGGTTATGGGGCCAGAGAAGGATAAGGCCAACTTACCGGCTGAGTCTACCGTAATGAGCTGGGTAAAAGCAGTTGAAGAGACTCCTGTGACAGCTTATGAAGATAAAGTTTCCAATCTTCCCTTGCTTTCAAAAGAACCGGTGAAAGGCGCTGTTGTATCGTCAAGAAATATTGACGCTGTTCAAGCGAAGGAATTGACCTTAAGCAATGGTGTTAAAGTGATCTTAAAGCCTACGGACTTTAAAAATGATGAGATACAGATTATGGCATATAGTCCAGGTGGAACATCTGGCTATAACGATGCAGATTACTTTTCGGCCTCTAATGCATCCTCTTTAATTGATGCAAGCGGCGTTGGACAAATGAACAACGTTGAGCTTACGAAGTATCTTTCGGGAAAAGATGTTTCCATCTCTCCGTACATTTCTGAACGCTACGAAGGTATCTCAGGTAGCACAGATAAAGAAGGATTGAAGAATGCTTTTGAATTGATTTATGGTTATTTTACCGAACCTCGCTTGGACGAGGATATTTTCCAGAGTACTATGACCCGGGCAAAAGGATCTTTGGAAAATAGATTGAGCAATCCAAATAATGTATTCTCGGATAAAGTGAAAGAAGTGCTTTATGGCAACAATGTCCGTCGGCAAAACCCAACGGTAGAAACGATCAATAAAATTGATCGGGAGCGTGCTTTGGTAATCTACAAAGAACGATTTGCGGATGCTTCGGATTTTGTGTTTACAATTGTGGGGTCATTTGACGAAAATCAGATCAAGCCTTATTTAGAAACCTATCTTGCCTCATTGCCGGCCCTTAAAAGAGGGGAGAGCTATAAGGATTTAAATATTCTGGAGCCGAGCAAGGGAGAGCGCGTGGTTGTTCATAAGGGAAAAGAAGAAAAGGCAAGTACGCAATTGGCCTACTATGGGGACTATACCTATAATGAAACTGAAAATGTTAATATGGAAGCCTTGGAGAGTGTTTTGACGATCAAATTGCTTGAAAGACTCCGTGAAAAAGAAGGTGGTGTTTATGGAGTGGGCGCTCGGGCAAGTTTTAGTAAGCTTCCAAAAGCGCGTTATGCTTTCTCCATTGGTTTCGGTTCCGCAGTAGATAAGGCTGATGCTTTAATCGCTTCGGCATTGGACGAGGTAAAAAAGATTCAGGAACAGGGCCCCGAAAATGGAGATATTGAGAAGTTCCTAGCAGAACAACAGCGACAAAATGAGTTAAATCTTCGTGAAAATGGCTATTGGCTGAATTACATATCAAGTTCATATCAGAATGATCTTGATCTTACGCGATATACACGAAGAATAGACAATTTGAAGAAGGTAACTTCAAAGTCAGTGCAGGACGTTGCCGGGAAATATTTGAAAAGAGATCGACTTTTTGAATTTATCTTGATGCCGGATTCTAAATAACAGGAGTCTTGGAAAATAGAAAAAGGGTTGCCTGCTCAGTAGGCAACCCTTTTTTTATTGGACAAGAAATTATGGACAAAAAAAATCCCAACCATTTCTGATTGGGATTGCCAAAATGTCTAATAAGTATCTCTTGTTAACCCAAATAGGATTTTAAGATTTTGCTTCTTGAAGTGTGTCTCAAACGCTGAAGAGCTTTATCTTTGATCTGACGAACACGTTCACGTGTCAAATTGAATTTCTCTCCGATTTCCTCTAACGACAATTGGTGATTGGAACCTAAGCCAAAGAAAAGTACGATAATTTCACGTTCTCTTTCTGTCAATGTTGCCAATGATCGTTTGATTTCTTCTGATAGAGATTCATCAATCAAAGAACTGTCTGTGTCTGGATCATGGTTCTCCAAAACGTCCAAAAGTGTGTTTTCTTCACCTTGAACAAAGGGAGCGTCCATAGATACGTGACGGCCAGAGTTGCTTAGGGTATCCGAAACCTTGTCTACTGTGGTTTCAAGGATATCCGCCAATTCTTCTGGAGATGGTTCCCGTTCGTATTCTTGTTCTAGTTTTGAGAAAGCCTTACTGATTTTGCTCAATGAACCGACTTGGTTCAATGGCAGACGTACGATACGCGATTGTTCAGCAATTGCTTGAAGAATAGATTGGCGAATCCACCAAACGGCATAAGAAATGAATTTAAACCCCTTTGTCTCGTCAAAACGTTTAGCTGCTTTAATTAAGCCCAGGTTACCTTCATTGATTAAATCACCTAAGGTTAAACCTTGATTTTGATATTGTTTTGCTACTGATACTACGAAACGAAGGTTGGTTTTAGTCAATTTTTCCAAGGCAACTTGATCGCCCTCGCGGATACGCTGTGCTAATTCTACTTCTTCTTCTGCTGTAATTAAGTCTACTTTACCAATTTCGTGTAAGTATTTGTCCAAAGACTGTGACTCACGATTGGTGATAGATTGTGTAATTTTGAGCTGTCTCATTAATTTTTATTAATTCTCCTCTCTAAGAAATGTTTGCGAAAATACGAAAAATTTTTGAATTATTAATGGAAAATTGATTATCTAGCCACTCATATTTAATGAGTTAGGTTTTTTTGAGTTTCAATTTTTAATCATCAAAAACTATTCCATTTTAATATTTTTTTTCTTCTTATCTGTTGCTGTAATATTCAACTGTTTGATATTTAAAGTGCTAAAGGGTTTAATTTTTTTTTTCTTATTCTAGACAATTTAACTCGACGGTAGCTGATTTATTATGCAATATGCATTCCTCAAATTTATTTTAAAATGATAATTTTATGATAAAACAAAAAGATGGATCTTTTGTTTTATTAGTGACATTAAATAAATTTAAAAGAATAAAAATTATATTATGCCAATCTTAATTCACTTGGATAAAATAATGAAAGAGAAAAAAATGTCGCTTAACCAATTGAGTGACAATGTCGGAATTACCCTTTCCAATCTTTCAATCATCAAGAATCAAAAGGCGAAGGCATTGCGATTAGATACCCTTGAAGCGATATGCAAAGCGCTAGACTGTCAGCCTGGTGATCTGCTGCAATATTACGATGGTAGTGATGAAAAAGGCTAAAATCGATAACCTTTTAAAAAATCGACCACATTCATTCTTTTCTTCCCTTCGAGTTGAAGGTCAGAAATGACAATATAGCCGTCTTGCGCCGCAATTTTTAAGAAACTTTTCTTGTCAGTTTCTATGGTTCCCGGTATTGTAGCTGTATTGACAAGTTCTTTTTCTGTGCTATAGATTTTTAGGACCTTATCATTTAAGAGGGTAAATGCCGCTGGATATGGGCTTAAACCACGAATGAAGTTATACACTTGCGCCGTGGGCTGATCCCAGTTTATTTTACAGTCTTCTTTGAAAATTTTTGGAGCATGTTTGAGCGGCTCCGTTGTGAGAAGGACGTCTTGAGGTTTGGGCTGCAAGGCTCCAGCCTTTAATTGCTGAATGGTTTGCAGGAGAGTTTCTGCTCCGGCAACCATGAGGTTATCGTGAAGATCGCCCGCATTGTCTGTTTCTTTGATGGCAACTTTTTTCGACAATAAGATGTTTCCCGTGTCGATTTCGTGCTGCAGTAAAAATGTCGTTACGCCCGATTCTTTCTCTCCATTGATGATTGCATGATTTATCGGTGCTGCCCCCCGGTATTGTGGAAGGAGTGAGGCGTGGACATTGATTGTTCCAAATTTAGGCATATTCCAGACGATCTCAGGAAGCATGCGGAATGCTACCACAACCTGTAGGTCCGCCTGAAAACTTTTCAGTTCATCTAAAAATGCCTCATCACGGAGTTTCACTGGTTGAAGAACTGGGATATTATGTTGCGTAGCAAATATTTTCACAGCAGATTCATGTATTTTTTGTCCACGTCCTGCAGGTTTGTCCGGTACCGTAACCACAGCGACAACTTGTTCGCCAGACTGAATCAGTGCTTCAAGTGAAGCTACAGCAAAATCGGGAGTACCCATGAAAATAATACGCATAATACTTGTAATTTTTATAAAACTCTTTAAACCAGTACAGGGGCCTCCTTGTTGAATAGCCTACTGAAAAACGCCTAATTATTTGTCATTTCAGTTTTGTAAATAACAAATTTTTATAACTTTGCGAAGTTACATAAATATATTGAAAGCTTGAATTTTCCTTATTTTTTAGCAAATCGGATCGCATTTTCTGGAAAAAGAACGTTCTCAAAATTGATCGTTCGGGTGACTATTGGTGCAATTGCTCTTGCTATTGCAGCGATTATCATATCTATTGCGGTATTGCGCGGATTTAAGGGAGAGATTATCAGTAAGCAACGGAGTTTTTTTGCCGATGTATTGGTTTTACGTTACGACCTGAATAAGTCTTACGAGAATTCACCCATAACACTTACACCGGAGGTCCGTAAGTCCATATTAGCGATTCCCCAAGTCAGCTCAATCAGTTCCTTTGCGACTAAAGCCGGGATCATTAATGTCAACGATGAAGTTGAAGGAGTGGTTCTCAAAGGTATCGATTCCTTGTATAATCAGCAGCCCTTTCAGCGTATGCTGGTGGAAGGGAGCATGATAGACTTTAAATCGGATAATGCGGATAATCAGATTTTGGTGTCCAAGTATCTGGCAGATCGACTGCTCCTAAAAGTCGGTGACGATTTTATTATGTATTTCGTGCAGGATCCTATACGTAAACGTAAATTTGTCATTAAGGGCATTTTTAATACAGGCTCCGAAGAATTAGATAAGGTCTATGTGATCGGGTCTCTCAATGTCATTCGTAAACTGAGCAACCTCGATGATTATGAAGTAGGGGGCTATGAGATTCGGATTAAAGATTTTAGTCAGCTCGAACAGACAACGAACAAGGTTGAAGATCTGTTGCCTATCGATATGCAGGCAATCAATATCAAGGATCAGGTCCCTGATATTTTTCAGTGGCTGGAATTGCTTGACATGAACACCAAAATCATTTTCATACTGATGACGGTCGTTGCTATTATCAATATGATTTCCGCCTTGCTGATCACCATTCTTGAGCGGACTTCAATGATCGGTATCTTAAAGGCATTGGGGTACCACAATGCCGGAATTCGCCGCGTCTTCATGTACAGTGCCTTGTACCTCATCGGTCTGGGATTATTAATCGGTAATCTTATTGGCTTAGGTTTTTACTTTTTTCAGGATTTTACCCATTTCTTTAAATTGGATGAGAAGACCTACTATATCTCCTATGTGGCCGTTCAACTTCAATGGTCTGATGTGATTTTGGTCAATTTGGCTGTCGTGTTTATCGGAATGATCTCATTATTTATTCCGTCAATGCTAATTACCAAGATTAGTCCGATCAAAGCCATTTCTTTTAAGTAACACTACTTTTAGGCTTCGCTTTCTTGAAAAAATCGTATTTTTAGTGCTGTTAACTATTTTTCGAGCTGTATAGAAAAATAAGTATATACATATTACGGCTAGTATACAAGCACTTATGAATAAAACTTTTGAGCATATTTCCCACGCTTTCGAAGCGCCTTTACAAAATCCTGTACTTATATTTTCGCTGGTACTTTTTATTATCCTGTTATCACCGATCGTACTGCGACCGATTAAGGTTCCGGGTATTATTGGATTGATTATATCTGGTGTTATTATTGGACCACATGGACTCAACTGGTTGGAAAAAAACTCGGCTATCACACTGTTTTCAACAATAGGCCTGCTCTATATCATGTTTATTGCCGGTTTGGAGTTGGATATGAATGAGTTTAAAAAGACCAAGAATAAGAGTTTACTTTTTGGCTTTTTAACATTTATTGTTCCGATCAGTATTGGCTATCCTGTTTGTCATTTTTTACTGGGCTACGGTGTTTTACCGAGTTTGTTGATATCAAGCATGTTTGCTACCCATACGCTGGTTTCTTATCCCATCGTAAATAGCTATGGTATTTCTAAAATGGAGGCTGTTGCGATCACGATAGGTGGAACAATCCTGACGGATACGGCCGTGCTGATTATTCTTGCGGTGATTACCGGCGTTTCTCAGGGAAATATTGGCAATGAATTTTGGATTACCCTGACGATTTCCTTTGCTATTTTCCTGTTTATCATGTTTGGTGTTATTCCAAGGATTGCAAAATGGTTTTTTGAACGCTTGGGGAGTGAGAAGACATCCAATTATATCTTCGTGCTCTCTGTCGTGTTTTTTGCTGCATTTTTAGCGGAAATTGCCGGCCTTGAGCCTATTATTGGGGCTTTCGTTGCCGGTCTGGCTCTCAATAAACTGATACCACACTCTTCCGCTTTGATGAACCGAATTGAGTTTATCGGCAATGCGATTTTTATTCCTTTCTTCTTGATATCTGTGGGGATGATTGTCGATGTCAGCGTGATTTTGAAGGGGCCGCAGGCACTTATTATTGCTGGAACACTGACCGTTGTGGCTATCGTCGGTAAATATGTGGCGGCGTGGTTGACGCAGCTCGTTTTTAAATATAGCCGTGGTCAGCGCAATCTGATATTTGGTTTAAGTAGTGCTCATGCTGCTGCAACATTAGCTGTAATCATGGTTGGACATAAGAACGGTATTATCGATGAGAATGTGCTTAATGGTACGATTCTGTTGATTTTGGTTACCTGTATCGTCGCTACAGTGGTTACCGGAAATGCCTCGCGTAAAGTGGTTATGGATGGTGAACAGGACGAAGAACATACAGATGTGGTGAAGGAAAAAGATGAAAACATCTTGATATCTATCGCTAACATGGATAATATGGAGCCTATTTTGGATTTTTCAACCTATATTAAAAGTAAGAAATGTTCCTATCCAGTCAATATCGTGTCCGTTGTGAAGGATAATGAGCAGGCTCAATTAAACATGTCCAAAGCACGGAAGAACCTGGATAACATGGTCAGGTATGCTTCGGGTAGTGAAACAAACGTTAATATCAGTGCTACAATAGATTTAAACATTGCTAGCGGGGTTGCACGGTCGGCAAAAGAAGTTTCTGCCAATTGTATTGTTTTGGGCTGGCCGAGTGCGGCCAATTTTATGGATAAGTTTGTTGGAGAAAAAACGGAAAGTATCTTAAACAGAACCTCGGCTAATGTGATGTTATGTCATTTTAAAAAACCTTTTATTTCAAATAAATCCATTGTCGTTTTTGCACCACCCATGTGCGAGGCAGAATTTGGGTTCGAGTATTGGCTGGAGAAGGTTGTTAAACTGGCGCAGGAGCTATCCGTTCCGGTAACATTTGTTGTTGATGAACGCTCTGCTGCCGCCATTAAAGAACATCTTGTTGAGCTGAAAAATTCTGTTCCTGTCACCTTTGAGTATTACGATGCCTGGGACAATTTGCAGGGCCTTAAAGCGTTTAAGGAAGAAGATGCGATGTTTATTTTTGTTTCGGCCAGAAATGGAGAAGTTTCCTATCGTGATTCTCTAGATGGGGTAGCAAAGAAATTAGATCGTATTTATGCAAACGAAAATCTTGTTTTAGTGTTTCCTAGTAGAGTGGAAAATGCACACATCGACGAGTATGAAGATGTCGAAGCAGCTCCAATCTTTAGAAAAATTAGCAAAGAGATCGGAAATATGTTTAATAAGGGATAGTAATTGTCCGTTAAAATTGAAGGTTATGTCAAATAAGATTACAATGTCAAGTGAAGGAACTTTACAGGTTCCAGATTTTCCAACAATTCCTTTTATTATCGGCGACGGTATTGGTCCTGATCTTTGGCATGCGGCAGTGCGTGTTTTTGACCAAGCGGTGGAGAAAGCGTATGATGGAAAACGGAAAATAACATGGAAGGAGGTGCTGGCAGGTGAAAAAGCCTTTAACGAAACTGGCGAATGGCTACCAAAAGATACCCTAAATGTACTAAAAGAATACCTTGTTGGAATTAAAGGGCCACTAACCACGCCAGTAGGCGGCGGAATCCGTTCTTTGAATGTTGCTTTGCGCAAGGATTTGGATCTCTATGTATGTCAACGGCCGACAAAATGGTTTGTGGGCGTACCTTCGCCAGTCAAACATCCGGAATATGTGGATATGGTGATTTTTCGTGAAAATACGGAGGATATTTATGCTGGAATAGAGTTTCAGGCGGGAACAGCTGAAGCCAACAGGTTCCAGGATTTCTTGCATGACGAGCTTAATATTGATTATAATTTCTCGGCCACGACAGGAGTCGGTGTCAAGCTGGTTTCTGAGGAAGGGTCGAAAAGACTGGTCCGTGCGGCAATAGAACATGCTATTCATCACAGTTTACCTTCAGTGACGATTGTTCACAAAGGAAATATCATGAAATTTACGGAGGGTGCTTTTAAGATTTGGGGGTATGAGGTTGCTGAAACGGAATTTGCCGACAAAACGTATACCTGGGGACAATGGGAGCGAACGAAAGCAGAAAAAGGTGCGGAGGTTGCTAATCAGGAACAAAAGACGGCCTTGGATTCAGGTAAAATTTTGATTAAAGATATTATTGCCGACAATTTTTTACAGCAGATCTTACTTAATCCACGGGATTTTTCTGTTGTGGCAACTTTAAATCTGAACGGTGATTATATTTCTGATGCGCTGGCCGCAATGGTTGGCGGTATAGGGATCGCACCGGGAGCTAATATCAATTTTAAAACAGGGCATGCTGTTTTTGAAGCTACTCACGGTACAGCACCTCGTTTTGCAAATACCAATACCATGAATCCTTCGTCGGTTATTTTAAGCGGTGTTATGCTACTCGAATACCTTGGATGGACTGAAGCAGCGGCGGCAATTGTTAAGGCCTTGGGCGAAACCATAATTGCCAAGACCGTGACCGTAGATTTTTACAATTTAATGGATGATGCTACATTAGTCAAAACAAGTGAATTTGCCGATCGAATTATCGAAAAAATATAAGAATTTTATTTTCTGAGATATTAAGCAGAAATTTGAATAAAATTTCTGCTTTTTTATGGATTACAATCAGCTTCCTCCTTTTATAAGGGAATCGAATATTTTTACGGAAAACGAGAAAATTAGGTTGGCTCAGATCGAACGTTTACCCACTCCACATGAGGTAGATGATATAACTAGTCTCCCTGAAATTTACGAATTGCTAAATGCCTTTATTGGCGATCAATCCGCCCGTAATACCCATCTTCAACTTAAAGCTAAGGAGTATTTGCAAGATAATCAGATAGATATGGCGTGGAAAGTACTGCTTATTTGATGTTTTTTGCATTGAATTAGGTGTTTGTTGTGCGATCTTTTTATTGAAATCATTTAGAATTTTATAAATTTTCAATAAAAAAACAGATTAGTTGAAAAATATATAATTTTATTTTACCTTTGGTTTTTAAACAACGGATTGCTTAGCTAGGGTTAAAGAATAGCAATCAAACAAACTATAACATCAATGAAACATAATTTTGGAGCAGGTCCATGTATTCTGCCAAAGGAAGTATTTCAACAAGCCTCAGAAGCTGTAATTGATTTTAACAACACCGGTTTATCAATTTTAGAGATCTCTCACCGTTCCAAAGAGTTTGAAGCAGTGATAGATGAGGCCACACAATTAGTACGCGAGTTATTGTCAGTACCTCAGGGATATTCGATTCTTTTCCTTCAAGGAGGGGCTAGTTTGCAATTTGCAATGGCGCCGTTGAATCTTTTACCTGAAGGAGGTAAGGCTGCTTATTTGGATACTGGTGTCTGGGCTACAAAAGCATTAAAAGAAGCTAAAAAATTCGGTACAGTAGATGTTGTAGCTTCGTCGATTGATAAAAATTATTCCTACATCCCTAAGGGATATGCCATCCCAACAGATGCTGCATATTTTCATTATACAGCTAACAATACCATTTACGGTACTGAGGTTTTTGATAAGCCTGAAACAGCATTGCCAGTGGTTGTTGATATGTCTTCTGATATTTTCTCACGTGAGATCAATGTTGCTGACTATGATTTGATCTATGCTGGTGCTCAAAAAAATATGGGCCCTGCAGGTGTTACACTCGTGATTGTTAAAGATGACATCTTAGGTAAATCAGGACGTATTCTTCCGTCGATGTTGGATTATCAATTGCATATCAATGGTGGTTCAATGTACAATACTCCTCCGGTATATTCGATCTTTGTTTCGATGTTAAACCTTCGTTGGTTAAAAGCAAAGGGCGGTGTTTCTGTATTAGAGCAAGAGAATATCATCAAAGCACGTGCTTTATACGATGAAATCGACCGTAACCCATTGTTCAAAGGTACTGCAGCTGTTGAAGATCGTTCACGCATGAATGTTACTTTTGTAATGGATACACCAGAGTTGGAGGCTGAATTTTTGGCTTTGGCAAAAGAGCGTAATTTGATCGGAATCAAAGGTCACCGTTCTGTAGGTGGATTTAGAGCTTCGATTTACAATGCTTTACCATTAAGCAGCGTAAATGCGTTGATTGATGCAATGAAAGAATTTGAGGACACGCATACGGCATAAGGCAGTGTGCATGTTGCTGAAATTTAGCAGTTGACAAACAGATAATTAGTTAGATTAAGAATTATAGAGGTCGTATCGTATTCACCTGGTTGGATCTTCTGATGAGTTGAACGGCACTGATACCTTTAAAAACGAATTATAAAGATGAAAATATTAGCGAATGACGGTATCGATCCACTAGGAAAGAAAATGTTGGAAGATGCAGGTCATAGTGTAGATACAACTCATATTCCGCAAGAAGAGCTTCCAGAAAAGCTCCTTGCTTATGACGCAATCACGGTACGTAGTGCAACTAAAGTACGTCAGGCCCTGATTGATGGCTGCCCTAACTTGAAAGTTATCGGCCGTGGTGGAGTAGGCATGGATAATATTGACGTAGACTACGCCCGTTCAAAAGGGATTGCTGTTGTCAATACCCCTGCAGCATCTTCTTTATCAGTTGCTGAGCTGGTTTTTGCCCACCTATTGAATGGTGTACGTTTCTTATACGATTCTAATAGAAAAATGCCTGTTGAGGGTAATACAAAATTTGGCGCCCTTAAAAAAGCTTATGGAGCTGGTACTGAGCTTCGTGGTAAGACGATCGGTATCGTTGGATTTGGTCGTATCGGTCGCGAAGTTGCCAAAATCGCCATTGGTCTGGGGATGGATGTTGTTTACACGGATTTGTTCGAAGGACCAAAAACATTGACCATAACACTTTCAGGTGGTATCCAAGTTGAGGTACCTATTCAACAAGTGGAGATGGACAACTTATTTAAAGTTTCAGATTTTATTTCTTTACACGTTCCATTTTTGGATAAACCAGCTATCGGAGCTGCAGAGTTCCCATTATTGAAAGATGGTGTTGGCTTAGTTAATGCCTCGAGAGGTGGCGTTATTGATGAATTGGAATTAGTGAAAGCATTGGATTCGGGTAAAGTTGCATTCGCCGGGTTAGATGTATTCGATAATGAACCTACTCCACGCGAAGAGATCTTAAAACATCCAAAAATTTCGTTGACGCCACATATTGGGGCGGCGACCAATGAAGCTCAAGAAAGAATCGGCGAAGAATTGGCCGGTCTACTGATCGAAAACTTGAAGAAGTAATTCTTCCGCATAACATATAAGATATGCGCACAAAACTTTCATGATTTTGTGCCGCATTTTTTTTAATATAAATTCATGAATTGCCTATATTGGCACACAGAAATTTAATAATTGTAACTTCAGTATGAAAGTTTTAAAATTTGGTGGTACTTCCGTGGGAAGTGCAGCACGTATCAAAGGGTTGTTGGATATTGTAAACCCTGCTGAACGTCAGATCGTCGTATTGTCCGCAGTTGCTGGAACGACAAATGCTTTGGTTGAAATAGGTCAAGCTTACACAGCAGGTAAGAAGGACGAAGCTAAAGATTTGGTCAAGAAGCATAAGGATAAGTACGAAGACCTTATTAAAGAACTTTTCAGTACTGAACAAGGTTATAAAAATGGTAAAGAATTGATCGATTACCATTTTAATCTGATTTCTACCTTAGCCAATGAATTATTTACACCTATTGAAGAAAAAGTTATTCTGGCGCAGGGTGAATTGATGTCTACTGCTTTATGGCATTTCTATTTGAACGAAATCGGTATAAAATCCGTGTTGTTGCCAGCCCTGGATTTTATGAAAATTGATGAGGATAATGAGCCTATGGTGGAATACATTGGCGAAAAACTAAGTCATATTCTGGCACAGAGCCCAGAAAATACCTTATTTATCACACAAGGTTTTATTTGCCGAAATTCATTTGGTGAAATCGATAATTTGCGCCGTGGTGGTTCAGATTATACGGCTTCATTGATCGGTGCAGCAATCCGTGCGGAGGAAGTTCAGATCTGGACGGACATCGATGGGATGCACAACAATGATCCTCGTGTTGTCAAAGGAACAACACCGATTGCACATCTAAGCTTTGATGAAGCTGCGGAGCTGGCTTATTTTGGTGCTAAAATTTTACATCCACAATCGGTATTCCCGGCGCAAAAATATAATGTTCCAGTTCGTTTGTTGAACACGATGGAACCCAATGCAAAAGGGACTTTGATCAGTAAGGACGGTGCTCGGAAAGGTTGTATTCGCGCCATTGCCGCGAAAGACGGTATCACGGCAATTCACATCCATTCATCGCGTATGCTACTTGCCTATGGTTTCCTACGTCGTGTTTTTGAAATATTCGAACGTTATAAAACACCAATCGATATGATCACAACTTCGGAAGTGGCGGTATCGTTGACCATCGATGATACAACCAATTTGGCTGATATTATCAAAGAAGTGGAGGATTTTGGTTCTGTAACAGTAGATGGTGATCAGACCATTGTATGCGTTGTAGGCGATTTCGGTTTGAATAGCCACGGTTATGCTGCTCGCGTACTTGACGCCGTAAAACACCTTCCAGTTCGTATGATTTCTTACGGTGGTTCAGACTTTAACGTGTCGATTCTATTGAATTCAGATCATAAAACAGAAGCATTACGTTCATTGCACAATCGTTTATTTTAAGAAGTAGGTTTTTATATGATAAATACAGGTATCGCGGCGAAGTTTGCAGAGAAAGAAACGCCGTTTTATTATTATGATCTGAATGTGTTAAACAAGACCCTGGAGGCTGCGCATGCTGCGTCCCACAAACGGGGATTTCATGTTCACTATGCATTAAAGGCCAATTTTAATGACGAGTTATTGAAGGCGATTCAAGAGATCGGCTTTGGTGCGGATTGTGTGAGTGGCAATGAGGTAAAGAAAGCCATTGAATGTGGCTTTGATTCCAAGAAAGTCACTTTTGCGGGAGTTGGTAAATCCGATAAGGAAATCAATTATGCGCTCGATCAAAATATTTTTGCTTTTAATGTGGAATCCATTCAGGAGCTTGAAGTCATCAATGAGCTTGCCTCAAAGAAAGGTGTAAAAGCAAATGTGGCTTTACGGATCAACCCAAATGTGGATGCACACACCCATCATTATATTACAACAGGGCTTGATGAAAACAAATTTGGTGTGCCCAATGCCGATTTGGAAAAATGTGCAGCCGTGCTTAAAAAATGTGAATCTATTGAATTGGTTGGTCTTCATTTTCACGTAGGTTCACAGATTACGGATATGACCGTATTCAAAAGCCTGTGCGTGAAGGTCAATGAATGGAAAAACTGGTTTGAAGAACGCGGTACACAAATCCGTGTATTGAATGTCGGTGGCGGATTGGGGATTGATTATAAAAATCCTGATGGAAATACAATTCCTGATTTTGAAGCCTATTTTGATATTTTCGACCGCTTTCTGGAGCGTACAGCACAGCAGGAAGTGCACTTTGAATTGGGGCGGGCTTTGGTCGCACAATGCGGAAGCCTTGTTAGCCGCGTGTTGTATGTCAAAAATGGTGTCAAGAAAAATTTCTTGGTATTGGATGCTGGAATGACTGAATTAATGCGCCCGGCCTTGTATCAGGCCTATCATAAAATTGAAAATATCAGCGCGACAGACAGCGCCGAATCCATTAACTACGATGTGGTTGGGCCAATCTGTGAATCGTCCGACTGCTTTGGTAAGGAAGTACCACTTCCCGTTTCAAAACGTGGCGACTTAATTGCCATTCGTTCCGCAGGAGCTTATGGCGAAGTGATGGCCTCGCGTTATAACCTACGTGAGGAAATCCGATTTGTGTATAGCAATCAGCTATAAGCTCCCGTTTTTAAAATATTTATTTAAAAGCCAGTCTGTTCTTCAGACTGGCTTTTTGGTTTTAATAATTTTGTCCTATATGCAGAAACTTTTGTTTATCATTTTCTTGATCGTCTTTCGTATACTTGTTTATGCTTATGGCGATTGAATTTCCGGTTACGATAGATTTGTTTGGAAAAACATTTCTCTTACATCCTTTTATGGAAGGATTGGGGATGTTTATTGGTATGCGTTATTATCAGTTGCTCAAATGGAAGGATCAGGAAAGTTTAGGGCATACCAATTCCCTTCTTATTGTTATTGCTGCCGGCCTAGGGGCTTTGGTCGGCTCACATGTCATCGGTTCGCTCGAGCGTCCGGCTGAATTGCTCAATGCGACACATAAATGGGCTTACATCTGGGTGAATAATACGATAATCGGTGGTTTGGCGGGAGGTTTGGTTGCCGTGGAAGGGATGAAAAAGATCATGGGTAAAAAAGAAAGTACCGGTGATCGGATGGTCTTTCCCCTGATTAGTGCAATTTCCATTGGTAGGGTAGGTTGTTTTTATACGGGTGTATTCGAGCAGACCTATGGTTTACCCACAACGTCTCCATTGGGGATGTATTTGGGGGATGCCTATAAACGGCATCCGGTAGCGCTGTATGAAATCGCATTTTTACTGCTCTTATTTGTAGGACTCCAGCTTTTTAAACGGCGATACAATTATCGAAATGGTGTGTTGTTTCAGCTTTTTATGCTTAGTTATTTTAGTTTTCGTTTCCTGTTGGACTTTATTAAGCCACGGGCAATTATACTTTTGGGGCTAAGTACCATACAAATTACCTGCATCGTGGTGATAATTTATTATATTTATTTATTAAAAAATGAACGTTTAATCAAAAAATAGAAATTATGTATTTGCTTGAGGGGTCATTTGGATCGGAAAGTACCGCGATGTTGGGACTTTTTCTACTTACTATAGGTGCTATTGTGATCGGTATTGCACTTTTGGTTATTATTATCGGCTCGATTATTAAAGCTGGAAATAAAGAATCCAAATTCAATGTCAATCCCTGGCTTAAAGTATTGTTGGGCGGAATTGGAGCAATGTTGGCAGGGGGACTTGCCTGTGGACTTACCTTTATGAACTAGAGATCAGCTTTATGCCAGTTAGAAACTATACATACTACGATTACACCATCAGCCTATGTCCAACATGCCTTTCGCGTGTTGGTGCCAAGATTATTATCGAGGATGAACAGGTATTTATGACGAAAAACTGTCCTGATCATGGCTTTTTCAAAACACTGATAGCAACTGATGTTGACTATTATAAGAACATTCGGAATTATAATAAAGCCTCAGAAACACCTTTGAAATTTGATAATGAAGTACATTATGGCTGTCCCTATGATTGTGGCTTATGCGTCGATCATGAACAGCACAGTTGCCTTTCTATCATCGAAGTGACCGACCGCTGTAATTTGACCTGTCCAACCTGCTATGCCATGTCATCGCCCCATTATGGACGACATCGCTCGCTGGAAGAAATTGAACGGATGTTTGACAAAATCGTCGAAAGTGAAGGTGAACCGGATGTGGTTCAGATCAGTGGTGGAGAGCCAACCATACATCCTGATTTTTTTAAAATTTTAGACATTGCGAAGACAAAGCCTATTAAGCATCTCATGCTCAATACGAATGGGATCAGAATTGCAAATGATCCTGGTTTTGCTGAGCAACTCGCGACTTATGCGCCTGAATTTGAAATCTATCTCCAGTTCGATTCCTTTCGCCCATCGGTGCTTGAGAAATTCCGGGGCAAAGATCTTACGGATATCCGAAAAAAGGCCATAGACAAATTAAATGCACTCAATCTAAGTACAACCTTGGTCGTTGTCCTGGAAAAAGGAACCAACGATGATGAAATAGGGGAAATATTGGATTACGCCTTACAACAGCGATGTGTACGGGGGGTAACCTTTCAACCGGTGGAAATTGCCGGTCGAAATGCGGCCGATGCACAACAACATAAAATGACATTAACGGAGGTACGTCAGGAAATCCTGAATCAATATCCACTATTGGACCCACATGATATTATTCCTGTTCCTTGTAATCCTGATGCTTTGGCGATGGGCTATATACTGAAAATAGGAGCGGAGCGTATACCTTTGACCCGACATATTGATCCTGCTATTTTGTTAAATAGCCAATCGCGCAACACCATTGTATATGAACAAGACAAAGGTGTTCAGATGCAATTGCTGAATATATTTAGCACGGGAATTTCTGTGGATAAGGTAAAGCCAAAAGTAAACCAGTTGCTTTGCTGTTTACCCGAAGTCTGCGCACCTGATCTTGACTACGACAATCTTTTCCGAATTATCATTATGAATTTTATGGATGCCTACGATTTTGACGTTCGTGCAGTCAAAAAATCATGTGTCCATATCGTCAACAAAGACTTGAAATTAATTCCTTTTGAGACGATGAATTTATTTTATCGTGATGATAAAATAAAACGGCTGGAAGAACTAAAACTATCGGATGCTATTCGATTTTAACAGGAGATAAGTTATTTTTGTCGAAGAAATACCTTTTGTCCTTTCTTTGCAAAATGTAGTGTTCATTGCATTTGGCTACACATTGCCAGGTAAGGAAATCAACAAAATTAGAAGTATGAAATTGGGCATTGTTAAGCGTTTTATTTTTGTCTTAAGTCTCTTGGCTTTTCAGTTGCATGTGTCTGCACAGGATTCAGTTCAGGTTAGAAAAAATCAAAGTAACGATCGAACCGCGGCACATGTTGGCTTCAATAAAAGGTCAGCTGTGGATTCCACACGTGTTGGCAATGACTCCTTACGTAATGACCTGAAGAAGGTCAATTTGACTTTTCTTGCTAATATTCGAACAGGTTCAATGGCGGATTTCGTTGCACAACTGAATGAGAAATCCAATACGTATACTGCGACCAATACAGGATCGGCCAAAGACAGTATTGCCGCAATTAAAAATAGTATTCACGAGGAAATTAAACAGCTGAAGTCTATCAAGGGCAGTATCAGTAATTATTCAAACAGTCTTACTATTACCCAGGATCAGATCAGGAATTTGGTCAACCGGTATGATATTAGTACCAGTAATCATAGTCGCGCGTACCAATACCTTGATAATGCTCAGCTCAAGCTGTCGGCAAAAATGGATTCTCTGGAGGCCATCAACCGTACTATAGATGAACTTATCGCCAAGAACCAACGCCATTTGCTGCGTCTGGATGCTGTGCATGAGGTGAAAAATGTAAGTAAAAAGGCCGATTCTACATCGAGCAAAAGTTCGATCTGGAAAGCGAATACGGCCGCAATTTCAAAAGATGTCTTATTAAATAATATCCGTACAAATTATAGTAATAATAAATCGATTGACAAATATGTTAATCGGACCGATTGGGCGAGTCGTATCCTATTGATTGTATTGGGATTGGGCTATTGCTACTGGATTGTGCGGGTGTCCTATATCCTTCGACAGAATGATTCTGAACATAAACTTGCGATTGATGCTATCGTTGGGAAAACAATTATTTTCCTCTTGACACTGTTGCCTTTTGTAAACTTCTTTACACCAAGTTTCATTCTGCAGGCTTCCCAATTGGTCATTATGTTAATCTTCATGTTTTTGCTAAGGCATCGCATGAGCGGGTTACAGCGTAAAATTGCCATTATCCTCATTGTATTCTATCTCCTGGATGTATTTGTCAATATGATCGTAAGCGATGACCTCTTTTTAAGGATCGTTTGTATCGCCTTTAATCTGATCGCACTGGGACTTGTTAGCTACACAAAGCGACGAATCAAAAATGCAGATAGTCCGGGGTATATCAGCAATTTTATATATGTCGTTTTCGCTATCCTCAATATCACGGCAATTACCTTGAATGTGATTGGCCATGTTGAGCACTCGCGGAGCTTTAGTATTGCCTGTGCCGTTGGTTTAGTCCAATCCTTTACGTTGCAGTATTTTGCAGACATGATTAAGGCTGATGTACGTAATCAGTTTAAAAAAGATCGACTGACTGCAGGATTCTGGATGCGTTTTAACGAACAGCGTACATTGGCTATCATCACCGAAATCCTTCGGATCGTATGTGTACTTTTGGCTATTATTGTGTTGGCAAACAACTTACAGTTTATAGAAACACTATTGGCAGCGAGCGGAGTCTTTTTTGGCAAAGTGCGCAGCATTGGAAGCATATCTTTTACACTCGGCAACCTTGTTGTGGCTGTTTTACTGCTTCTGGTGGCCAACTGGTTTCAAAAAAATATCAGTTTGATTGTTCTTGGCGGTGAAGATGGTCAGCTTAGCCAGGTCTATAATCAGAAGATGACCCTATTTCCGCTATTTCGTTTAGCGATTATTCTGATTGGTTTTTTTATGGCAATCTCTGCCCTGGGAATGAGTTTGGATAAACTTACCGTTGTCATCGGAGCACTGAGTGTTGGTATTGGTCTGGGCATGCAGAATATCATCAATAATTTTGTGTCTGGTATTATTTTAGTTTTTGACAAGCCATTTCGGGTGGGTGACCAAATTGAGCTTGCCGACAAAAAAGGGCGGGTCAAAGAAATCGGTATACGTGCCAGTGTCCTAAAAACTGCAGATGGTGCAGATGTTATCATCCCAAATGGCGATTTACTCTCTGGAAGAGTCGTCAATTGGACTTTATCACAGGAGTACAGCAAAACAAGCTTTGTACTCCATATCGATCGACAGGCCGATCTGGACAAAGCGAAAGAATGGATTAAAGATGCGATGATGGCGAGCCCATATTACATCCAGGAAAGAGACAGCGGGATCAGCATACAGGATATCAGTGCGGAAATGATCTATCTAAGTGTTTACTGCTGGGTAAACGCGGCGGGCAATGCCTCGTCGCTTAAAAACGATGTGTTGCTTGTATTATACAAAAAGTTTGAAGCGGAGGGGTTGAAATTTTATAGTGTCATTCCTCCCAAAAATTAATTTATCAATTGACTTTTTCTGACGAGTATGCATCATGGATTATGGTCAAGGCTTATTATTTAGTCAAATGAGTTCGGAAATATAAGGGGCTGAATCCCTTGGCCCGTTTGTAGAAATGTGAAAGATGGCTCTCGTCGGTAAATCCGAGTTCTGCAGCAATTTGTTTCAAGGTATAATCTTTGGATTTAAGTCTGTTTTCGATGAGTTCGATCCTGTAGCTGTTAATATAGGCTCTTAAACTGGTGCCGAAGTTCTTCTTAAAATAGATTCCAAAATAGGATGGAGCAATATTAAATTTCTGAGCCAGCAGGTTGACCTGAAGTTTTTCGGGCGAAAAAATATAGCGATGAATATAAGCCGAAATCGATCGGTCAACATATAGTTCATGCTGCTGGGGTAAGCGTTGCGCTTCTGATATTTCTTTATAGAGCCCAAAGATCGCAACGAGTTGGTCAAATAGCCAATCAGAACGCTCGTTGACAGTGGCATTACTATACAGTCGGACAGCTTCCAGGATATGTGAATAAATCAGGCGATGGTGCTCGTCCATATACAGTTTGCGTTCCTTTAATCCTTTATCGTTCATTAGCTCCATAATCCAGGCATAGCGCTTTAGATTACGTTTATTCTGCAGGAAGTAGGTGTCTGTAAATAAAATAAACAAAAAATGGGTCTTTTCTTCAATGTTAAAATAATGCTTGTCTTCCGGACTAATTAAGAACACATCGCCAGGTTCATAATTCAGTTCAAATTTGTTGATCACATGGGTTCCTTTGCCCGAACGAATATAAACAAGCTCATAATAATTTTGCTCGTGGGGGGGCAAATGAAAATTATCCTCAATAAATTCACTGATCCGTAAAGGTTCAAACTGTTTTTTGCGCATTGCTCGCCTGATATATATCTTTAAATGTACATAAAAATAATGTATTTGTACATGTTATTGCCTGCTCTACTATCGCACCTTTGTGTCGTATAAAATGATAAGAAAACATGATTAATTTTATAATGATTGCATTTTGCATCGCAGCGGGGATGTTATTAAGGCGAACAAATTTAATTCATTCCGAAGCACATAAAGGGATCAATACCTGGATTCTTTATTTTGCCCTGCCGGCGGTGTCTTTCAAATATATTCCGAAGATCGTATGGTCATCACAATTGCTGTTTCCCGTATTTTCGGCAATCCTCGTTTGGGCAGGTAGTTGGTTATTTATGGAAGTGTACTGTCGGCGCAAAAATTATAAACAGCGTTCCCGTAGTAGCTTGGAATTGGCCGCAGGTTACAGCAATACGTCCTTTATAGGCTTTCCATTGATCATCGCCTATTTTGGTGAAGCCCAATTGCCGATTGCAATTATTTGCGACCAAACTACATTTATTCTACTTTCTACAGCCGGAATCATCAATGCACTAAAAGCGAATGTCCAGGATGGCGAAACGATCGATGTCAAATTTATGCTTCGAAAGTTAGTCAGCTTTCCACCCCTGATCGGTTGTATAACAGCCTTAATGCTGTCTCAATTTGTTGATCTTTCAGTTGCCGAGCCTTTTTTTTGATAAGTTGGTGGCCACGGTTGGGCCATTGGCCTTATTTTCTATTGGTTTGCAGTTGAAGTTTGATGGTTGGCGACAACAGATTTCGCAGATCAGTACAGCGATGAGTTATAAATTGATTCTAGCGCCAGCATTGGTATTACTATTTGCATTACTACTTGGTGTGAAGGGAGCTGTTGCGCGGATCAGTATATTCGAAGCAGCTATGCCAACCTTGGTCACTTCAGGGATCATTGCCGAACAATACCATCTGAATACCAAGCTGGTCAATCTGGTTATCGGTTTTAGTATTGTTGTGGGGCTGCTAACAACTGCATTTTGGGATTTTGTTATTCGACTTTTTTTTCTCCTAGCCTACGGTTGCATTGATTGATTGATTGATTGATTGATTGATTGATTGATTGATTTTGAAAACAGCGTAGGCCTAATTTGGCAGCGATTAGTCTTATCCGAAGTATTGTGTAGGCGTGGGGATGTATTCACTTCGTAACATTTTGATAGTGAATCATCTCATGCGAACAACTTTTTTGCTGTTCAACTGTTATTAGGCTATAACCATCTATAAAAAGGAGGTATGTTATGAACCTGATACACAAAATTGAACATTGGGGCGATGCTCATCACCCACAATGGATTGATTACCTAAGAATAGCCTTAGGGGTCGTGATTTTTGCCAAAGGTGTAAGTTTCGTAAATGATAGGGATGTTGTTCAACATATGATTGAGCAAAGTAGTTTCCACTTATCATCATGGGGTGCTGTTCACTATGTGGTTTTTACCCATTTGGTGGGAGGGTTGTTCCTAATTTTAGGTTTTCAAACCCGTTTGGCCTCACTACTGCTATTTCCGGTACTGGTAGGGGCTGTATTTTTTGTTAATATCACCCACGGGTTTAGTTATTTGAATTCCGAATTGTGGCTTTCTATAGTCGTATTCTTTTTGCTGATCTTTTTTATGGTCATGGGCTCTGGAAAATACTCCCTAGATCAAATGATGAACAAACCAGGATACAAAAGGGATATCTAAAAAAAAGCTCCTTCATATATGAAGGAGCTTTTCTTTTTTATTTGCCTTGCTCGTCAATCCATTGGCGTGCATTAACGAATGCTTCAATCCAAGGAGAAACTTCGTCCTGACGACCTTTTGGATAATTTGCCCAATGCCATTGGAACACCGAACGCTCAATATGTGGCATAGTAGCCAAGTGGCGTCCAGTCTTATCGCAAACCATTGCTGTATTATAGTCCGAACCATTTGGGTTATGCGGATATTGCTCATACGCATATTTTGCAACGATATTGTATTGCTCTTCAGCATATGGAAGGTTGAATTTTCCCTCCCCATGTGAGATCCAAACACCCAATGTACTTCCCGCTAGTGTCGATAACATGACGGAATTGTTTTCCTGAACTTTTACAGATACAAAGTTTGACTCGTGTTTTCCGGAAGTATTGTGTAGCATTTTTCCGTGGATTTCATGCTCAGGATTGATCATCTCAAGTTCCATAAATAGCTGACAGCCATTACAGATACCAACCGAAAGTGTATCCGGACGAGCAAAGAAATCGGTTAGGGCTTTTTTCGCTTTTTCATTGTAAAGGAAAGCGCCAGCCCAACCTTTTGCCGAACCCAATACATCTGAGTTCGAGAAACCACCTACAGCACCGATAAATTGGATGTCTTCCAATGTCTCACGACCCGCGATCAAATCGGTCATGTGAACATCTTTTACATCAAAGCCAGCCAAGAACATGGCGTTAGCCATTTCGCGTTCGGAGTTGGAACCTTTCTCACGAAGGATCGCAGCTTTCGGACGTGGTTTAGTTCCGTCGATTACTGGTTTCTTACCATCAAAATGACTTGGGAAAGTAAAGGCTAGGGGTTGATTTTTATAATTATCGAAACGTTGTTGTGCTGTTCCATTTTTAGACTGCTTTGAATCCAAAAGGAATGATGTTGTAGACCATACATCACGTGTTGCTGCAACATCAAAGCTGAATACCGCTTCTTGATTTTTAATCGTTACCGTATTACCTTCGATCACCTGGCCGATTTTAACCGCGTCCACAGCAGCTTCTTTGACAATCGCTTCAAAAGCAGCGTCGTCTTTCGCTTGCAGGACAAGTGCAATATTCTCATTAAAGAAGGCTTTTACGCTATCAGATTCATTTAATGCTGAAAGGTCATAGTTGGCGCCGAGATTAACATCGGCAAAGGTCATTTCCAATAAGGTGGTAATCAAGCCCCCCGATCCGACATCGTGACCAGCTTCGATCTGTCCTTCGTTAATTAATTGTTGTACGGTATTGAATGCTGTTTTGAAATAAGCAGCATCTTGAATGGTCGGTACTTCAGTACCTAATTTATTGATGATCTGCGCAAATGACGAACCGCCTAATTTGAACTGATCTTTTGATAAGTTGATGTAATAGATCGATCCGGCCTTTTTGTTCAGCACAGGTTCTACCACTTTTGTGATATCCGTACAATTTCCTGCGGCAGAAATGATCAATGTGCCTGGGGCAATGACGTTTTCGCCGTTTGGATATTTTTGCTTCATCGACAAAGAATCTTTTCCCGTTGGGATATTGATTCCCAATGCAATGGCAAAATCCGAGCAGGCTTTAACAGCTTGGTATAAGCGGGCATCTTCCCCCTCATTATTGGCCGCCCACATCCAGTTGGCCGATAGGGAGATTCCTGCGAGGCCATTTTTTATTGGCGCAAATACGATGTTGGAAAGCGATTCGGCAATAGCCGTTCTACTTGCCGCCGCCGGATCCACCAAGGCAGCAACAGGGGAGTGACCTATTGTTGTCGCAATACCTTCTTTACCTTTATAGTCAAGTGCCATAACACCGACGTTGTTCAACGCCAATTGCAATGGACCTGCACATTGTTGTTTGGCAACACGGCCACCAACACAACGGTCTACTTTATTGGTTAACCAATCTTTCGAAGCAACAGCTTCCAATTGTAATACTTGGTTTAAGTAGTTTGGAATGTCGGTTGCATCATAAGCAAGATCCGCATAATTGCGAACCACGGCTTTATCGCGCATGAAAGTTTTTGGCGATGAACCAAAGAAATCTTCAAGGGCATAATCCATTGGTTTTTCACCTGTACTTTTCGATTCGAAAGTAAAGCGGTGGTCGCCAGTGACATCACCTACAGTGTACATTGGTGCACGTTCGCGATCTGCAACACGTTTTAACGTGTCAATATCATCTTCAGCGATCACAAGTCCCATACGTTCTTGCGATTCATTACCGATAATTTCTTTTGCCGATAGTGTAGGATCTCCTACAGGAAGTGCATCCAGGTCAATTAAACCTCCGGTCTCTTCAACAAGTTCAGATAAACAGTTTAAGTGGCCGCCTGCACCATGATCATGGATCGAGACAATTGGGTTATGATCTGACTCTACTAAGCCACGAACAGCATTCGCTGCACGTTTTTGCATTTCGGGATTGGAACGTTGAATCGCATTAAGCTCAATTCCAGAACCAAATGCTCCTGTATCTGCAGATGATACAGCGGCTCCACCCATTCCGATGCGGTAATTTTCACCACCTAGGATAACGACTTTATCACCAGTTTTCGGCGTATGTTTTTTCGCTTGATCTAGTTTTCCATAGCCAACACCACCAGCTTGCATAATGACTTTGTCGTAACCAAGTTTACGGCCATCCTCTTCATGCTCAAAGGTCAATACAGAACCTGTAATGAGGGGCTGACCAAACTTATTACCGAAGTCAGAAGCACCGTTGGAAGCTTTGATCAGGATGTCAACTGGGGTTTGGTATAACCATTGACGCTCTTGCATCGCATTTTCCCACGGGCGAGTTTTGTTGAGTTCCTTTGCCGGCTCAGTTAATGTTCCTGCCTGAAGGTCCAATTTATTTTGTTCCAATCGCGAATAAGCAGTCATATATACGGCTGTACCCGCCAATGGAATCGCTCCTTGGCCACCGGCCATACGGTCGCGGATTTCACCACCTGACCCAGTAGCAGCTCCCGAAAATGGTTCTACAGTAGTAGGGAAATTGTGTGTTTCCGCTTTTACTGATAAAACCGAATCAAATGCTTTCTCTTCGTAAAAATCAGGTTTGTCTGCAGATTTAGGTGCAAATTGTGTGACACGTGGACCTTTAACAAAGGCAACGTTATCTTTATAAGCAGAAACAATCTCGTTCGGATTGGTTTCAGAAGTCTTTTTGATTAATTTAAATAAGGAAGTGGGCTGCTCTTCGCCATCGATGATAAAGGTACCATTGAAAATCTTGTGTCTACAGTGTTCAGAATTTGCTTGTGAAAAAGCGAATACTTCTGAGTCTGTAAGCAGACGACCCAATTTGGTCGAGAGATTATTGAGGTAGTCTACTTCTTCTGGATTTAGCGCAAGGCCCTCAGATTTGTTGTAGGCCTCGATGTCTTCAATTTCCAATATCGGTTCAGGTGTGATGTTGACGGTATACATGTCCTGTGTCAACATACTGAACTTTTGTGAAATCATTGGATCGAAGTCATTGAAATCCGCTGGTACCGGTTGAAATTCTTCTATACGAACAATTCCTGCAATGCCCATATTTTGTGTGATTTCTACGGCATTGGTACTCCAGGGAGTAACCATCGCAGCGCGGGGTCCAACAAAGTAGTGGTTAAGGTTTTGGTCGTCTAGTTTTTTGGCGTTGCCGAATAGCCAGTTGAGTTTAGTAATGTCTTCTTGTGATAAAGAGTTTACGCTTTGAACACCATATACAGTGTTCGATGGGTTCTCAAAGAAATGAATCATTATAAATGTTTGTTTTGAACGTTCTTCAAATTAAAGCACAAAGTTACATATTTATTTTGATGGAAAGGCTTGAATTTTCATTAAAAAATAGGCTCAGGTTGCGTTTACTGGAAAAGGCCAAAATTGCTGTTTTGTGTAAATAAGTGTAAAGTTATGTTAATTCATGTAAATAAAAGTTATAATTAATAATTGCATTCGTTTCGTTCGGGGAAAGCCCCTACATTCGCAGCATTCATCACCTATGAATAAATATGATTATCCTTGGGAAGGGGTTTATGAACTCCTTCATACGATCTTTTCCTTCGGTATAAATCTAAGGTCCAAATAACTACCTTGGTTCTATCGTATCAACTTTCAAAAAAGATAAAATCGCTTGCTGCCTAGCCTAATGAAGTCTTTTGAGGAGCCTACCTACCGCATTAAATTCAGACCAACTGTTGATGAAGGGTAAATTGACGTTGGATATAAACTCAAATTTATCTAAGTTTGTGCATCAAATCAAATTCGAGATGAATATTTCATATAATTGGTTAAAACAACACGTTAATATAGATTCGACACCGGAGGAACTATCGCTTATCTTGACAAATACAGGATTGGAAGTAGAAGCTTTGGATGTTGTGCAGAGTATCCCAGGTGGATTGGATGGTTTGGTTGTTGGTGAAGTGAAAACTTGTGAACAGCATCCTAATGCCGATAAATTAAGAGTAACTACCGTTGATGTCGGTGGACCGGAGTTATTGCACATTGTATGTGGCGCACCGAACTGTCGTACAGGATTGAAAGTCATTGTTGCTACAGTGGGCACGACATGCCATCCGCTTACAGGAGAGCCTTTTAAAATTACCAAATCTAAAATTCGTGGTGAAGTTTCCGAAGGTATGTTGTGTGGAGAAGATGAAATCGGTTTAGGAACATCCCATGCCGGTATCGTTGAATTACCAGCTGATGTTGCCGTGGGGACCTTAGTGAAAGATCATTTCAATATCCAGGATGATTACCGTTATGAAATTGGTTTAACACCAAATCGTGCAGATGCAGCTTCGCATTTAGGCGTTGCAAGAGATATTGCGGCACATTTTCGTACACAATTGTTAAAAGCAGATGTTTCTGCATTCAAGGCTGCTGAGGCTGAGGGAACGACAGTGGTCGTTGCGGACGCACAGGCGAGCCCACGTTATAGTGGTATCAATATTACTGGTGTTCGCGTTGGCGAATCTCCAGATTGGTTAAAAGAGAAATTAAATGTTATCGGTGTTCGTCCGATCAATAATATTGTCGACGTCACCAATTATATATTACACGATTTAGGTCAGCCATTGCATGCTTTTGATGCTGATAAAATTGCGGGAAACAAAGTCCTTGTTCGTCTTGCGACTGAGGGCGAGAAATTTGTTACTCTGGATGGTGTGGAGCGTACCTTGTCTGCAGAGGACTTGGTGATTGCCGATGCTGAAAAACCGATGTGTATTGCGGGGGTTTTTGGTGGAGCACATTCTGGTGTATCAGCCGAAACGACCAATGTATTTTTGGAGTCAGCTTATTTTAATGCTGTTTCTGTACGGAAGACTTCCAAAAGACATGGTTTAAAAACAGATGCTTCTTTCCGTTTCGAACGGGGTACCGATCCAAATATTACGGTTGAAGCATTGAAGCGCGCTGCTTTATTGATTCAAGAAATTGCAGGTGGAACGATTTCATCTACCCTAAAGGATGAGTATCCTGTTGTGATTAAACCGTTTTCATTTCACGTGAGCTATGCGAATGTGGTTCGTTTGATCGGTCAGGCGATTCCAAATGAAGAAATTAAATCCATTATTGTCGCTCTTGGCATTGAAGTCACTTCAGAAACTGAAACGGGCCTTGATGTGTTGGTGCCGGCATATCGTGTCGATGTCACACGTGAGGTAGACGTTGTGGAGGAAGTGTTGCGTATTTATGGTTATAACAATATTGAGTTGAAGTCACAAATTAAGGCCTCTTTAAATACGGTTGAAAAGCCAGATAAGGAAGTTGTCTTAAATCAATTGGCAGATCTATTGATTGCAAATGGATTTCGTGAGATTCTGTCCAACTCCCTAACAAAGCTGGACTATGCGGATGATAGCGAAACGGCGGTTAAATTGTATAATCCATTGAGTTCGGATTTGGATACGATGCGTCAAAATATGGTTTTTTCTGTTTTGAGTGCGATTGAATATAACCAAAAACGAAGAAACTTTGATCTGAAATTCTTTGAATTCGGTAAGACATATGCGCTGGATGGTGAAGGCTATAAAGAAACGCAACACCTAGTTTTTGCTATGGCGGGTAAAAATGAAGCTGAGCAATGGAATAGCAAAAAAGACGCAGTTAATTTCTATAACCTAAAAGCAGCCGTAGATACTGTTATCAAAAGGCTGAAAATTGAAGGGGTTCAGATACAAGATGCTGCAAGTTCACATTTTGCCTATGGTTTGAACTATATGAAAGGGCAGAAATGTTTGGTTTCATTTGGTGCAATTGCAAACGCAGATTTGAAAAAAGCAGATGTTGAAGGTCAGGTTTTCTTTGCTGATTTTGACTGGGATGTTTTGATGAAAATCATTCGTAAGAATAGCATTCAATATAAAGAAGTTTCCAAATTCCCGGCTGTACGCAGAGATTTGTCGCTCTTGATCGACGAAAATGTAAGCTTCGATAAGTTACAATTTGTTGCTCAAAAGACCGAACGCAAGCTTTTAAAGGAGGTAAATGTGTTTGACGTGTATAAAGGTGATAAAATTCCGGAAGGGAAAAAGTCTTATGCTCTGAGCTTTATCTTGCAGGATGAAGAAAAAACACTTACTGATAAGCAAATTGATGCGATAGTTCAAAAATTAATTGTTAATTTTGAGAAGGAACTAGGCGCGGAAGTGCGTGGTTAATTAGAGATACAACATTAATTGGTAATATTCAATTTATATTATGGCAACATTGTCTTCACAAATGAATCTGATCGTTGAGAAAACGAAAAATTTAATTCAATTGTGCGAAGTCTTGCAAGAAGAAAATGATTTGCTTAAATTAGAGGTACAATCCTTAAAAGTGGCTTTCGATGCGAGCAACGATAAGAGCAAGCAATTGGAAGAGAAGGTCAAAGCGTTGGCAGTTGCCCGTACGTTAGATTCTGAAACGGATAAGGAAGCAATTAATGAAAAAATACTTGACACAAAACAAAAAATTAACGATTTTGTGCGGGAAATAGACAAGTGTATTAGTTTGTTGAAATAGTTGGGAGAAGTGTTATCGGATTCAAACTAATACAACGTTAAAAAGCTCAAAGAAATGGGAGAGATTTCCATAAAAATAAATATCGCAGATCGTGTTTATCCCCTTCGGGTGGAGAGCGCGGAAGAAGAAGTAATTCGACACGCTGCGAAATTGATAAATGAAAAAGTAAAGGAATTGCAGGAAAACTATACTGTGAGAGATAAGCAGGATTTGTTATCCATGTGTGTATTGCAATTTGCGACGCGTATGCTTAATGCAGAGCGGCAGTCTCAAAACCACGAAGTGGGTTTGGAAAATTCAGTACAGGAACTTGATCAGTTGTTGACGGATTTCTTTAAAAAATAAATTTACGTTCTTTATATTTAGAGCTTAAACGACGAATTTGCCGCAATTAAATTCGGGTTGTCACTATTTTAAACTTAACGCTTCAATATTACAGGCGCAAAAAGATATAGGCCATTTTGCGAAAGCCATCTGGGTCATAATCTAAGCCTAATTATGTAATCACGAAGTTTAATAATACATGAGACCTGTTTAAATTTAATTGCGGTTTTTTTTTGTCATGAAGTCCTGATGCACTTATCCGGATCGCTATTGAGTTGGCGCATACCAAAGGTAAGGGAAAAGGCTGATTGATGATTTTACTGGAATTTGAATATAATTAATAAAAACAAACATAAATAATACAATTATACATACATGGACATCGCAATTTATAGCATAATTTCTCTGATTGTTGGTGTTGTTATAGGTCGTTATCTATTGGTTCTGTTATTTAAGAAACAAGAGCAGGAAGCCAAGGATAAGGTAAATAGCATACTGAAAGATGCAGAGCAGGAAGGGGAACACATTAAAAAGAAACGCCTGTTAGAGGCCAAAGAAAAGTTCCTTCAATTAAAATCTGAACACGAAAAGGAAGTCAATCAACGTAATAATACCATCAACCAAAAGGAAAATACGTTAAGACAAAAAGAACAGTCAATTAACCAAAAGCTGGAAAACATCAATCGCGATAAGCAAGAGGTGGATACCAAAAAAAAGCAATTGGATAAGTTGGTTGAACTAAATGAAAAGAAATCTGAAGAAGTAGAAACGCTCAAATTACAACAGATTAAGCAATTGGAAAGTATCGCTGGCGTAACTGCTGACGAAGCAAAAAATCAATTGGTGGACTCGTTGCGCGAAGAAGCCCGCTCACAAGCGATGATTCAAATCAAAGATATTGTGGATGAGGCCAAATTGACGGCGACTAAAGAGGCGAAAAAGGTTGTTATTCAGACCATCCAACGCACTGCTACGGAATCTGCGATCGAAAATACCGTCTCAATTTTCAATATCGAAAATGATGAAATCAAAGGTCGTATTATTGGTCGCGAAGGTCGTAATATTCGTGCATTGGAAGCTGCAACAGGCGTAGAAATCATCGTAGACGATACACCTGAAGCAATTATCCTATCTGGTTTCGATCCCGTACGTCGCGAAATAGCGCGTTTGGCTTTACACCGTTTGGTAACAGATGGTCGTATTCACCCGGCACGTATTGAAGAGGTTGTTGCTAAGACGCGGACGCAAATAGAGGATGAAATCGTTGAAATTGGTGAACGTACCGCGATCGATTTGGGAATCCATGGTTTGCACCCTGAATTGATTCGTATGGTAGGGCGCATGCGTTACCGCTCGTCTTACGGACAGAATCTTTTACAACACTCGCGTGAGGTAGCTAATTTTGCAGCAACAATGGCGGCAGAACTAGGTCTGAATGTTAAACATGCGAAACGTGCTGGATTACTACACGATATAGGTAAAGTGCCTGATGATAATCCGGAGTTGCCACACGCTATTTTAGGTATGCAACTTGCCGAGAAATACAAGGAACACCCTGATGTATGTAATGCAATTGGTGCTCACCATGATGAGATCGAAATGACTGCCTTAATATCTCCGGTCGTTCAGGCTTGTGACGCGATCTCTGGTGCACGCCCGGGCGCACGTCGTGAGGTTGTGGAAAGTTATATCAAGCGCCTAAAAGAGTTGGAAGATTTGGCTTTATCGTATCCTGGGGTTGAGAAAACCTTCGCGATACAAGCTGGCCGTGAGCTACGTGTCATCGTTGAGAGTGAGAAGGTGTCTGATGCACAGTCGGAAATACTAGCTGCTGATATCTCTAACCGTATTCAAACGGAAATGACTTATCCAGGGCAAATTAAAGTAACTGTAATTCGTGAGACAAGGTCAGTGTCTTACGCAAAATAGATCCTAAGGATCTATTATAAAAAAAGCTCCAAACATTTTGTTTGGAGCTTTTTTTATGCAATTCTACACGTTTTTCCTTCAACTTGATCATTTCAGCCATTCCATTCTCCAAAGGAGACTTAATATCGGAAAAATTCCATCAGATCTGTCACTGTAGCCAATAGATAGGTCGGATCTTCCTGTTCTAGTTCGGCTTGGCTACCATAGCCATACAATACACCAACAGCATCCATGCCTGTTTCTCGGGCACCAATCAGATCATGTTTGCGATCTCCGATCATGAGGCAGTCTTGTGGACGTGTTAGCTTGGCCTGTTCCATGACATATTGGATGACACTGGTTTTGGTCGGTCTGGAATCGTCCAAAGCGCTTCCGCCCGCAAAATCAAAATAGGTATTTATTGCAAAGTGCTGTAATATCTTGTGGGCGAAAATTTCGGGTTTGGAGGTCGCAAGGTAGATACTGTATCCTTTTGTTTTCAGCAATGCTAAAAGCTCAGGTATGCGATCAAACAGGATATTCTCATATAGCCCTATGGTTGAAAAGCGTTCCCGATATTTTTCTACACAGGCAATTGCTTCGCTTTCCTCAAATCCAAAGGTATGTATGAAAGAATCTTTAAGGGGTGGGCCGATCAAGGGTTTGAGGCTATTCAGATCTGCTGTATGGATGCCTTTGGATTCCAAGGCATAGGCAATACATTTGGTAATCCCTTCTGCGGGGTCGGTCAGGGTTCCATCCAGATCAAATAAGATATGTTTGTAAGACTTCATGTTGCAATATTACGGAATAGAATAGGAGTAAGCGAGTTTGTATGCGCTGAAAGCATATAATGACGTGCAGCAGACCAAAAAATAAGGGATATTATCATTTTTAAGGCCTAAGGCATGCTCAATATTTGTTAAATTTGCCGAATGAAACAAAAGAAGAAAGTTCAAGAAGTCGAACCTTTACGTCCCGTAGATAAGTATTTTGCGGAGCTTGATGCTAATTTTCAGGATCCGACCAATCGTCTGATTCAAGCCATCTTTTTACCATTATTGTTTTTTGGTATCATGGGCTGCATCTGGATGATCCCATTTCCACAGTTCGAGTTCTTGGTCAAACTCAATTGGCATACTTTTTTGAATTGGGGGTCTTTCTTCATCGCTATTGTCATTTATTATTATTTAAAGCTGTCTGCAACGTTGTCCTATGCGATATTATTCTCTATCGGGGGGATGAGTTTCTTTATTGTGCAATTGGAATACGCGCAAAAGAATGGCGGCCCAGCTGTCATCTGGGTGTGTTTGGGGATCGCATTGCTAGCTATTGTCGCGCTGTTTATCGGTAAGGGAAAGGAAAAGAAGAAAATAACAGGACAGCAGTTTCTACAGTTTTTACTTGTAGGACCGATATGGTTGTGGCATTTTGTCTTTAAAAAATTGAATTTAAGATATTAACTGAGCTGTTTTTAGGTGCTTATCTTACTATTTATGATTGTAGCCTAATCGGGATGCTTGTATATAAAAGAAAAGGGGCTGTCCAAAAAAAAGGTTGGATAGCCCCTTGTTTCTTGATATTTTAACGTCTACCCATCCAGGAACTTTTCAAATATCCAATTCTCAGAGGTTTTTTTTACTTTTTAGACACCCCCTTTTTATGTTGTTGTCGTTATGTGCAGCTGGTTCAGAATACGACTAGCCTTTGTAATTGAACCATTTGATAATTTCTTTGAGACTTGCTTTTTTACCATAGATCAAAATACCGACACGGTAGATACGGGCAGCGACCCAGGTTACCAATAAGAAGGTTAGTATGAGCAAGGTTAACGAGGTCAGGATCTGCCATAGGGGTACACCAAAAGGTATGCGAACGAGCATAGCGATGGGTGAGGTGAATGGAATAAAGCTTAACCATGTTGCAATCGGTCCATTGGGATCATTGATAATGACGCCGAACGAGAGAATATAGGTCAATAGCAAGGGCATGGTAATAGGCATGGAAAACTGATTGGCCTCTGTTTCGTTGTCGACAGCTGAGCCTGCAGCGGCAAAAATAGCACTATACAACAGGTATCCGGCAATAAAAAACAGAAAGAAGAAAATGATGACCTCCGTGAAGTTAAAGCTTTGGATCGACGTAAGGATCGAAGCAGAATCATTCTGGGCCATTGCTTTTGATACGGTACTCATATTGCCCGCCCCAGGTTGGCTTGCGGCAACCTCCTGCATATCCTGAGGGTTGACAAATAGGAGCGTTGCTGTGATAAATAGGCCTCCTGTAAGCACGAGCCACATGACAAATTGTGTCAGTCCAACCATACCAATCCCAACAATTTTACCCATCATGAGCTGAAAGGGTTTGACCGAGGAAATAATGACTTCGATGATACGGTTGCTTTTTTCTTCGATAATACCACGCATTACCTGGGCACCATAGAGAAACAGCGATAGGTATACTAAGATAGCCAAAGCGACACCAAGACCCATTGCAATGGCTGTATTGCTGTTCTTTTCTTCACCGTCTGCTGTTATTTCTTTCGCATCGATGGTGACTTTGGGCTTAATGGACTGGATAATCTGCAGGTCGATTCCCTTGGCTTTATATTCCTTTTCACGGATGATTTCTTCCAACTGGCCGCTAATGATCTCCTGTGTGACAAAACTTGTCTTGCCGCCGGTAATCAGTTCGGCTCTTTCGCTTGTTAAAATATCTTTTGGAATATAAAGGATCGACTGTTTTCCTTCGCTTTGGGTAAGCTGCGCTTTTTGAGCCTGGAGGTCCAATTTGGATATGGTATAACTTACATTTTTATTGCTTTGGAGTTTGCTGGCAAAGTCGCCTTGCTCATCTAAAATAAAGACTTCGGTGTGCGAATCTTTGAAGCTCTTTTTTGTCAGATAAAACATGCCTGCATACAGTGCGAAAAAGAACAGGGGCACGGCAAAAGTCATGACAATAAAAGATTTTTTCTTGACACGTGATAGGTATTCCCGTTGGATGATAAGTAATATTTTATGCATGATCGTTAGCTGTAGGTGAGACTTGTGTGACTTTTTGGATGAAAATATCCGCCATGGAGGGAACGATTTCAATGAGTTGATTGAGCTGTATTTGGGGGATGAAACGCATTAATACATCATTGATATGACTGTTGTTATTTAGCTGAATTGTAGTGATGTATGTTTTTTCATGCTTTGTTGACGTGATGACCTCAAATAGGGTGTCGTCGGATAGAAGAAAATTATCTTCGCTAGCTGTATATTCCAATCGATAGGTTTGATTTCGGTATTCTTTTTTAATCGCTTGTACAGAACCATCCAGTATTTTTTTGGATCGATTGATGAGGGCAATATTATCGCAAAGCTCTTCCACAGTCTCCATGCGGTGTGTGGAAAATATAATGGTCGCACCTTCTTGATTTAAGCGGAGAATCTGTTCTTTTATGATATTGGCATTTACGGGATCAAATCCCGAAAAGGGCTCATCTAAGATAATCAATTGTGGTTGGTGGATGACTGTAGCGACAAATTGTACTTTTTGCTGCATCCCTTTACTGAGATCTTCTATCTTTTTGTCTAGCCAGGATGTGATGTCCAGGCGCTTGCACCAATCTCGGATGCGTGCTAAGGCTTCTCGCTTGGAAAGCCCCTTAAGCTGTGCCAAATACAACATTTGATCACCGATTTTCATTTTTTTGTACAAACCCCGCTCTTCGGGTAAATAGCCGATTTGAGCAATATGCTGTGGGCCCAACGCTTCGCCATTAAACAGAATTTCGCCGGAATCGGGGGCGGTAATTTGGTTAATAATACGGATAAGGGATGTTTTTCCCGCCCCGTTTGGCCCCAATAGCCCAAAAATCTTACCCTTTGGGATTTGAATGGATACATCGTCCAATGCACGGTGATTGGCGTAATCTTTGGTGACATGATTGATTTCGAGTAACATCTATTTTAAGGTTTAATTTATTCGTTCTTTGGGTTTTTAAGAACATTGCTTTTTTTCCAAAGACTGACGTTTATTTATGTAGTTAGTATCTTGTACAGCTGAATTGTTACAGCATCCCTGAAAAATTTTATGCATAACGCCACTTCGGAATACGCTTATTCGTTTGACTAATCGTTTGTAGTGAAAGTTAAAAATAATTAGGGACATTTTATTATCCTGCCCATAAAATCGGAAGTCAAGCTTTTTTATGGAATAGAAGCGGTACAAATCTTGTCAAAGGGATTCATTTAACGTACCTTTGTTCCATGGAAGTGAAAAAAGCCGAATTCGTGTGCAGTAACACGAGAGTTGACAAATTACCTGCACCCAATTTGCCGGAATATGCGTTTATCGGACGTTCAAATGTCGGTAAATCATCGTTGATCAATGCAATGACCAACAAGAAAGGACTTGCCAAGACCTCCCAAAAACCTGGTAAGACGCAGTTGATCAATCATTTTATCATCGACGATACATGGTATTTGGTGGATTTGCCAGGATATGGTTTTGCTAAGGCCTCTAAAACAAGTCGTAATGAATGGGAAAAGTTCATCCGTCGGTATCTTACCCATCGGGACAATTTGCAATGTGTTTTTGTGTTGGTGGATAGCCGTCATGAACCACAAAAGATTGATCTTGATTTTTGCTATTGGTTGGGCGAATGCGGTTTACCGTTTATGTTGGTTTTCACCAAGGCCGATAAGCAATCGACTGTTAAATCCGATGCGAATATTGCGAAATTTAAAAAATCATTGCTCCAATGGTTTGAGGAGGTGCCGCCGATTTTCCTAACGTCTGCGGAGAAGAAAATGGGGCATGAGCCTATTTTAGAAGCTATCGATGAAGTTAATGGCCGATTTGTTCGCCCCGAACTCGACGGAAATGAACAGTTTTAGCTAGATTTTAAGTTCAGATGAAAAAATACTTGTCCTTAGTTTTATTTGCCCATAGTGTATTTGCATTGCCATTTGCCTTTATTGGCTTCTTTTTGGCATTGCACACAACGGACTATGCCTTTTCGTGGAAATTATTGGTTTTGATGCTCGTTTGTATGGTGACGGCCCGTAATGCTGCCATGGCATTCAATCGTTATCTGGATAGAGATATTGATGCCATTAATCCAAGAACGGCCATGCGTGATATTCCTGCTGGAAAAATTTCCGCTAAAAATGCATTGGTTTTTACGCTGGTAAATTGCCTGATTTTTGTTGCAGCGACGTATTTTATCAATTCTCTTTGCTTTATGTTGTCGCCCATTGCACTTTTTGTTGTGCTTTTTTACTCCTATACAAAGCGCATAACGCCCTTATGTCATCTTGTATTGGGAGCAGGGCTAGGATTGGCTCCAATAGGCGCATATATGGTTATTACAGGACAATTTGCGACCGTTCCGGTACTTTATGGTTTCGCGGTGTTGACTTGGGTGAGTGGCTTCGATATTATTTACGCTTTGCAGGACGAAGCCTTTGATCGGGCAAATCATCTTAATTCTATACCCGTGTGGTTAGGAACGAAAGGAGCTATGCGCGTTTCGGAATGTCTGCATGTGCTTTCTTTTATATTTATTTTAATACCAGCATTTTTGATGCCTGTAGGTTGGATTTATTATTTAGGTGTGGTCTTTTATGGGGCGTTGCTGATTTACCAGCATACCCTGTTTTCATCGACTAATTTAAGTCGGGTCAATCGCGACTTTATGACAACCAATGGTTATGCCTCGGTGATTTTTGCGGTATTTTACCTCTTGGATATCTGGTTGATCAAATAAACGTTTTAGCATAAAATAAGAAAGGCTTTAGGAATTCCTAAAGCCTTTCTTATTTTTGCATCTAAACCAATACACATGCTATGAAGAAAAGTATTCTTTTCACGTCTATTTTATGTTTGTCATTGTCTTCGCAGGCGCAAAAGCTGTCGAATTATGTCATTCAATATAATCAAAGTTTCAATGGGAATACAGCTGCCAATCAAAATGCCATTCTGGTCTATGCCAATGAAAAGGAGACTTTTGTCAGTTCGGCGAAAGAAATGAACGGACAGTTGGCGCCGCCATACGAACGGGTTGTGGTGGAGCGTGTTGGAGGCAATGCCTTACTTAAAATTGCTAAACTCAAAGACGGATCAATCATTCTAACCAAAGATTCGCTCGCGCTTTCGAAGCAAAAATTTAACGCCACAAACGAGACTAAAACAATCTTGGGCTATCCCTGTAAAAAAGTGGAGACGAGCATCAATTCCAATAAAATAGAAGTTTGGTATACCGATAAATTAGGGGTCAAAGGTGCACCCACGGAACTTGGTCAGGACCTTGGTCTGGTGCTCGAGGTAATCCGCAATGGGAATACACGGACTTTTGCCACTAAAGTAGAAAAGGTAAAGACTATACCTAATCAACTGAGGCTAAAAGGAACTGAAAAACCTTACGACGAACTTTCTTACAAAGATCTCATCTGGAAGAACCGTTTTATTCAAATACCTGTTTTTCGGAAGGAAAAAATACGTTTTGCAGATGATGTAAAATCGGATTCTATTTTGCGTTTTGCTAATGGGACAGTTTTGGTAAAAAAGGTGAAAATCCCAAAAATAAAGACAAGCGACAATGTATTTGTGCAGTTGGTCGAACAATCGAAAGGTGATGCCTATGATCGTACTGGATCAGTTTTTATCATCCCCACCAACAAGGCGCAGAGCTTTTTGGATGGCATGAAAAATGGTATGGGTACCCTTCCTAAGTATGAAAATGGCAATGGTAAAGCCTATCAAGGGGTTGTAAAAACAGCATCCTTTGAGCCTATTGTTGAATTGATGCGTTTCTTTACACCATTTGGTGTTAAGCAGTTTAACTATCTTCAGTTAAAGGATAAGGTTTGGCAAGACTCGGTGCTTTACCGTCAGGACGTAACCGAATTGGCCGGTATGTTAAGCGAGCAGGAGGTCTATGTGGGTGCCTTCATTGGTAACTATGATAAAAATGGACATGAGGTGAGCGTTGAGCTGACGATACATCCGGGCTTCGATGCCGAGTCAAAAGGTAGTCTGAAAAAGACGATGTCTTTATTTACGACGACCAATGTCATGGAAATGGGCGGTCAGGAGTACGGATCTATGTTTGATAAGGAGAAAGGTCTTACTGTTTCATTTCATTTGGACCAGGATGCTAAAAACGTGCAATTACGCTACATTACCACAGGGCATGGAGGCTGGGGCAATGGTGATGAGTTTGTACCTAAAGAAAACCGCATTTTCCTAAACGATTCATTGCTTTTTAAATATACACCTTGGCGCAATGATTGCGGTTCGTATCGTTTATCGAACCCCGCTTCAGGCAATTTTGCTACAGGGCTGTCTTCATCCGATCTGAGTCGCTCCAATTGGTGTCCGGGTACAGTAACACCACCGATCTATATTGATCTAGGGGATTTAAAAGCTGGAGACCATACGATGCAGGTACAGATCCCACAGGGAGCGCCTGAAGGAACAAGTTTCAGTAGCTGGAATGTGACGGGTACCTTGTTATTCGATTAATTATTTTTTCATTGCTGTTATGTGCAATAATGCTATTGCACATAACAGCAATATTCCTTCGTTTTTAAGACAAAGATTAAAGAGGGTAAGCTGTCTCACTTTTTGTCTCCGATAATACAAAGTAGGTCTGTACGGTGTTTACTTGAGGTAATACGGCCAGTCGATGCCGCAGAAAAATATGATAAGCATCCATATCTTTGGTTGCTATACGTAACATAAAGTCGTAAGAGCCTGCCATTTGGTAACATTCCATCACCTCCGGGAATTTAGCCACCTCTTTTTCGAATTCATTCAATACTTCAAAAGTGTGCGCCTTGAGAAAAACCTGGGAAAATGAGATTAACCCAATGCCTATCTTGTGGCGGTCCAAAATTGCCACCGTTTTTTTGATGTAGCCCAGCCGCTTTAGCTTTCTAACACGTTCATGAACAGCTGCAATAGATTTGTTAAGTTCAAAGGATAGCGCTTTATTACTCATTGAGGCATCTTGCTGTAGGAGGCGCAATAATTTTACATCTATTTCATCCAATTCCATAATCTGAATATTTTCGGTACGAGTGTAAAAATACGCTATTGTTCTGGATTATTTATTGGTTTTTATGTCTTTTAATTTAATTTTTATTGAAATTATGATGATGTGTTGAATATTATCTTGTCAATGGTCAATTTTGCAACAGAATAATCATTTATAAGAAATGGCTGAACAAGAATTATTAAGTGCGTGTTTGTCACCTGCATTGGACAAGAGATTCAAACATCTGTGGCGATTGGTTGGAAATACGCCGATGTTGGAACTACAGTATACTTACAAAGGTAAACCTGGACGAATTTTCGTAAAATGTGAGAACTACAATCTGACCGGTAGCATTAAGGATAGAATGGCTCTTTATATTCTATACAAAGCGTATATGAATTGTCAGATCCGCCCGACTGATGTTGTTATTGAAGCCACAAGTGGAAACACGGGTATTGCTTTTTCAGCAATCGGCAAAGCGCTTGGTCATCAAGTAAAGATTATTATGCCCAACTGGCTGAGTAAGGAGCGTACCGATATTATTCGAAGTATGGGAGCGGATATTCAGTTGATAAGCAAAGAAGAAGGTGGTTTTTTAGGAAGTATTCGTTTAAGTGAAGAGCTTGCTGCAAAGGGCGGTGTTTTTCTTCCACGGCAATTTGAGAATCAATATAATGCCGAAGCGCATGAGAAAACTACAGGTTACGAGATTGTAAAGCAACTGGAAGAACAGGGCTTAGTTGCTGATGCTTTTGTTGCTGGTGTGGGAACTGGTGGTACGGTAATGGGTGTGGGTAGAAGCTTAAGAAAAGTAAACCCAAATGTTCGTGTACATCCGCTGGAGCCGGCAGAAAGTCCAACTTTGACTACAGGGCATAAAGTAGGTTCACACCGTATTCAGGGAATATCAGATGAGTTTATTCCTGCTATTGTGGATTTAGATGAACTCGATACAGTGGTTTGTGCGAATGATGGTGATTCCATTATTATGGCGCAGAAACTATCGCGCCAGTTGGGATTGGCTGTTGGTATCTCTTCCGGAGCAAATGTAATCGGAGCGATTAAATTACAACAGGAGCTGGGTGATGAGGCTATCGTGGTGACGCTACTTTGTGATGATAACAAAAAATACCTAAGTACTGATTTGGTGAAAGAGGAACCGGTAAAAGAAGGATATCTTTCTACAGACGTTGATTTTTCGGGTTTTCAACCTATTTGCAGATTGGCAAATCCAGTATTTGGAGCCTAAAAAGATTTAGTTTCATATGTTTATAGTTAACTCGGGGAGTCTCTAGCTCCTCGGGTTTCATTTATTCAAAAACCAATATATACCTAAGAATAACACAAAATGAAAGTCAATTTCAAATTATTTATCCTTCTCATGTTGCTGATAGCGCCTGTGTCCATGTTTGCCCAAGCAGATACAACAACAAACAAGTTGGAGGGGCTTGAGTTTACGGATGGTACGATCAGTCCCGATTCACTATCTTTTGAGGAATCTCCGGATACCGCTACCGTAAAGGCCGACTCGAACAAGACCACAGTAGCGGCAGTAGCAACAGGTGAAAAAGCTGCTGGGGCAGAAAAGAAATCATTGTGGAGTATCTTTATTGCAGGCCTTATAGGCGGTTTTGCAGCATTATTGATGCCTTGTATTTTTCCGATGCTACCCCTGACGGTGAGTTATTTTACGAAACAGTCGGGAAGTCGTGCCAGTGGTATCAGTAAAGCCCTGTTGTATGGATTATTTATTATTGTGATTTATGTTGCTTTGGGGATGATTATCACGATCGCATTCGGATCTGATGCACTCAATGCGCTTTCGACTAACGGTATATTCAACTTCATTTTCTTTTTGTTGTTGGTTGGATTTGCGGCATCTTTTTTTTGGTGCATTTGAAATTACTTTACCAAGCTCCTTTGTCAATAAAATGGATGCCAAATCAGATAAAGGTGGTTTGGTCGGCTTGTTCTTTATGGCCTTCAGCTTGTCATTGGTTTCATTTTCTTGTACAGGACCGATTATTGGGACGTTGTTGGTTGAGGCAGCTTCGAAAGGGGAAAGATTAGGTCCAGCAATTGGAATGTTGGGATTCTCCATTGCCCTGGCCATTCCTTTTGGTTTGTTCGCCATGTTTCCTTCCATGCTTAAATCCTTGCCGAAATCCGGTGGTTGGCTGAATAGTGTAAAAGTAGTATTGGGATTTTTGGAACTCGCTTTAGCATTGAAATTTTTATCCAATGTCGACTTAGCTTACCACTGGAATTGGTTGGATAGAGAGGTGTTCCTGTCGCTATGGATTGCTATTTTTGCTTTGATGGGTCTATACTTGATTGGCAAGATAAAGTTCTCCCATGACAGTGAGCTGAAATTCCTATCTGTTCCCAGAACGATCTTGGCAATTGTTGTTTTTTCTTTTGTGGTCTATATGGTGCCCGGTTTATGGGGAGCACCTTTAAAATCGATTTCTGCTTTTTTACCACCATCGGCAACACAAGACTTTGATCTTTCTTCGGGTGTAAGCTCTGGTGCTGCTGCACATTCAGACGGGAAGGTGAAAAAATATGCTGAAATTTTTCATGAAAGAGGCACGCCAAAAGGATTTGATCCTTATTATGATTACGACCAGGCATTAGCTACGGCTAAAGAATTAAACAAGCCCGTTTTAATCGATTTTACGGGTTGGAATTGTGTCAATTGTCGTAAAATGGAAGCGAATGTTTGGACAGACCAAGCGGTGGCCAAATTATTAAAAGAAGAGTTTGTTATGGCTGAACTTTTTGTGGACGATAAGACCGAGCTGGCTGCCAACGAACAATTTGTTTCCAAATATAGCGGCAAAAAGATCAATACAATCGGTAAGAAAAATAGCGATTTTCAAGCTGCCACATTCGATAGCAATTCACAGCCACTGTATGTAATTGTCGATCCGACGGGCAAAAAACTGGTGCCTCAGAGCGGTGCCAACTACAATGTAGAAGAGTACAAGGCATTCCTGCAAAGTGGTGTGGATGCATTTAAACATAAAAACTAACCATCGTCATATGCTAATTTTATCCTCCTTGTTATGTGCAAGGGGGATTTTTTTTGATAAAATATCGCTTTTTGTGTCTCCAGGGCTTATGCAGTGGGGCTGTCTTCGTATTGTCTTCGTATTGTGTTCGTACCAGCTTCGGACGGGGACAATCTTGCAACATATATTGACCAAACCCTGACCAGATATTTCCTGTTCGGGGTCTGTTCAACAACTGTACAGCACCTGTTCAATATCTGTTGCTTGTCCGAAGCAGGTACGAAGCAGGTACGAATCTTTCCCCGAACCCTACCTGAGGTGAATGTGCCGCCCCCACCAAGTAATCCAGGTTTTCAACCGTCACGGGATTCATATCCATCACTACCATTTTATCTTCCTACTTATCCTCCAGGTGGCGATGGTGGCGGGGGAGCCGATGTTGCGGAAGCATAAGGCAAAAAAAGAAGCCCTGTCATTTGTATGAACAGGGCTTCAAATTATACTATAAATTTATGGAAACTATTAGAAGTCAAATCTGACCCGTGCACGAATACCCCAGGCTGGTGCATCGACGTGATCAAGATAGTTTAGACGTTTTACGTAGTCTACACGTAAGATTTTAAAGATGTTGGATAAACCGATACTCGCTTCCATATAAGGTTCTGAACCGAACGTATAGGAGCTTTGTATGCCATCCGCGTTGTGCTGCCAAGTGAATACCTTTGAACCATAATTAGGGTCGTCAGGATTGTTTTCTTTACGCAGTCCACCGTATACCCCTTTGAAGCTAAATACTTCGCGTAATTTAAGTTTTTTGATCAACGGAATCTTGTTCAAAAGGAAGCCGTTCATATAATATTGCACGTTCAATGAGGCATTATGGTCACTCACAAACTCAAGGAAGTTCATCAAGTTATACGAGTTCAATTGATAAGCATAGGTCTGGTTGGCGCGGTGGATTGTCAAGAAAGGGAATGGGATCTCTTTCCCTGCAATATAGTTACCCTCAGCTGTCACGTCAGCAAATCCAAATTGACTAAAATAAAAGCGCTTGAATGCACCAACATTAAAGTTGTGGTAATTGTATTCACCCTTCGCTAATCCTTTGATTCCAGCGGTATAATTGAACGTGAAGATCGGATATTGGTTGAATATAGGTGTCCGGTAAATCTTTCCTTGATAAAACTCTTCATGTGGAGCATATCTGAAATTTACAGATACTTCGGTCGAGTTCAATTCATTGAACAGTCTACTTTCATTGTTGGCATCGACCATTTGGTAAGTCAGACTTCCTGCAGGTGTTTGTCTGTTGATATTGAAAGCAGCGCCAATAGCCAGGTGATTTAAAAATTCTTTTTTATACTCTAAGCCATAATTTGTCTCATAGATGTAACGGTCATTATCTCCGCGTTTGAAAGATAGCAAGAAGTTGTCTTCCTGAATAAATTCCAGTTTTTGTCCCGGAATCTTCGTATCCTTTTTATAAGAGGCCCTGATGTAGTGCATCGGGAAGGAGTATACTGATTTGTTGTTGAACGCATAGGTGCCGCTGAAAAAGTATTTCCACTTCTGATCTTTAAAACCATAGGCCGCATAAGTTTCAGCATAGAAGCGTTTGCTTAACGATTCTGTCGTACGTCCGCCGACACGTAAACGGAAACCTTCTACGGGATTAAAGCTATAGAATGTATTGACAGGGCCGATTTCAACTGGACCAGCCTGTTTGTATCCCGATAACAGCAACGCGGCGATATCCATGAAGGTACGGAATGAAGGAATCTTTTGTAATGTATCTATATTATGATAGATGTTCAGTTCGTTTTGTGCAAGGGCAAGCGGACGTTGTGTTTCAAATAAGGATTTTGTCGCTTTCTTATTTTCGACGTTATAGGCAATAACCGTGGACGGGCCGTCATAGATGCTGTCCGGTTGCTGGATGCCAACTTTGTAATTGTTGTAATCTACAGTTCGGCTACCGCGTATACCCATACCTTTCTCTGTTAAAGAAAAATCGATGCCTAGTGTACTTGTTTTTAGGTAGAATCGACTTTTGCTGTCTTTCTCAAATTTAAGCTGTATCTGAAGGTCACGGACAAAGTTTAGATTAATATCATCAGCAACAGTCATATTGGCGCCCTGCACGGCATAATTGCCGTCTAAAGTAACGTACAGTTGACCTTTGAATAACATGTCCGCTTTGTTGCGCGGAAAGAAGCTTAATTCGACCAACCAAGGTTGTACAGTCTTAATCGTATCCGTAATAAAAAACTTATAAAAAGTAGGAGCGGAGTTTGCAATCGGACTTAAAAACTGATTAGTAACCAATGAAATGTTGTTGTCATAGATATCAACTTGTTCGTACAGTTTATTGAAATAGGCTGTGAGACCATCGTTGTCAATAAATTTAGGGTCAAACTGTGCACGTTGGTCACCAAGGATATACTGTTTGGTTTTGCTTGGATCTTTACGGTAATATACCTTGGACATTTTTTCTTCAATGAAAGCAGGCAAAACATATTTGTTGGCAGTTTTAGCAGAGTCGTCCGTTTCAAAAAGAAATTGATAGTTTTTGAATATTTTTTTATTGACAAATTTCTCCGACAGATTGCTTAATCCTAAAGACATCTTCTCGTATTGGTCAAATTCAGCATATTGTTGCCCTGAAAGTCTGTTTTTTTCCTTATTCTCGATGACTTTTCGGATCAATGCGACAGCAGGATTATCTTTGTTGCTGTATTTTTTCTTTTTGGCCTTGACGACAACTTCTTCCAGCATGTTGTCCTGTTGATCCATCAGAATTTCTTTTGTTTGCGTGGCATCATTCGTAACAAAAGCGTCTTTGCTGTCATAACCAATGTAACTTGCTCTGATTTTTACATAAGATGTTGGAAAGACAAGTTTGTATTCACCATTTGCATTGGTCGATGTTGTGGTTCCAGCAGAAGCTGGTGCGCCAACAACGGCTACGGTAGCATAGGGTATAGGATTCTTGGTCTTTGCATCTCTAACTGTGCCGGTTACGGTTTTGTTTTGGGCAAAAGCCATGGAGACCGTTAGCACGAGCGTTATCGAAAAAAAGAGTTTAGTTATGAAGGTTGTTGCGTTTATTTTAGCTCTCATTATATTGCTATAATCTTGAAAATTCAAAATTGTTTTCCTGTTTCTACTTTATTTTTGACTTTATAGGTATTAAAATCAAAAAATCAGTGAACAAAGGAAACAAAAAATTAAGAATAATTAAAATTTTATTGTAATGTAATAAAGGAAAGTAATTGAATTATATTTCTTTGTAAATAGCTGTTTATTAGTTTTTTATGTTAAATTATTGATTTGGGTCAATAAATTTTACATTACATTTTGACTTGGGGATGATTTTCCGCCGCTTTATTTACTGACTTTTGTAACGATATAGTCAGCGCTATCAAAAATCTGGCTCGATTTCGAAGGTCATTTCTTGCTTGGAACGAGGATGAATAAAGGTAATTGAAGCTGCGTGGAGGTGTAATCTATTGGCTTTTCTGCCATAGAGATCGTCACCAACAATAGGTGTATTTAGGCCATTTGGATGAACGGCATGCATGCGAAGCTGGTGGGTGCGGCCAGTCAGGGGGTAAAACCTGACCCTCGTTTGATTATTCGCTATCGCAATTTTTTCCCATTTTGTCTGCGCTGGCTTGCCATAAGTGTAGCAGACCATTTGCCGGGGTCTATCATCCAGATCTACGCGAAGTGGGAGGTCGATCATACCTGATGCGGCTTCGATAATACCATCCAGTAAGGCAATGTATGTTTTTTTGATGGTATGTTGTATAAATTGATCTTGAATAAATTTATGGGCCTCTTTGTTTTTGGCAACAACCAACAAGCCGGATGTAGACATGTCGAGGCGGTGGATAATAATCGGTCCCGCATTTGGGTAGCGTTGAAGAATACGGTTGTAGACCGAATCCTTTACATATATTCCGGGGACAGACAGAAATTCGGCCGGTTTGTTGATGATAATAATATCCTCATCTTCGTAAATTTGAGGAAGTGCTATATCCAAAGTCATTTCCTGTTGCATTGGATTGGGATCTACGACCAAGCCTTCGAGCATATACCCTAAAATCGGTTCACATTTTTTGCGGCAGGCAGGGTAGTAGTTTTTGTGCCTGCGTATTTCAGATGCAGGTGAGCAGCCCCACCAAAATTCGGCCAAAGCAAGGGGTGTTAACTGGTTTTCATAAGCATATTGCAGCAATTTTGGCGCTGCGCATTCCCCCGATCCGGCAGGCGGTGTTGTGCGGTCAAATTCATCGAATATGCCGACTACATTTTTGTGTTGCCCTTTTGCATTGCGAAAATTATATTGTTCGAAAAGCTGTTTTTGAAGATTTCCCGAGCGCATTTTGCGTTCCTCTTTTAGCGCAGTAATCGTTGATAGCAACTGGTGTAAATGGTTACTTTCTGTCTCCAGGGCCAAATGCATTTCATATTGAAAACGTTGAAGCTGTTGTTTGTCTTTTAAACTCTGGCTCCGCATGTCTTCCATCAATAATTCATACTCCGCATCCGATAAACTGACCTTTAATTTTGTGCGGGTTTCTTTGCGTTCCTTCTTTTGAATTCTCAATTTCGATTTTAGCTCATCGAGTGATTTATCCCATCCGTTTTTTAATAGACCAAGATTACGTTGAGCATGTGCTAGCTCTTCACTTGTTTCAAGATTTTCTATTTTTCGGTTCAGCGCATTGAGATGCACCTCTTCGTTTAGGAAAAAACTGTTTTCTTCCAACATATCGAAGATGGGGGGTACAAAATGCCGGTGTTTGTTGCTCCCGGCCAGTTTTCCCGAAACAGCGGCAAGGTAGCCAAGCTCATTGTGTTGGTTTTTGACAACCAGAACACCGAACATTTTTCCAATAGCGAGTCCCTCCACGGCGGCGTCTAGGCCAAAATTGTGGGTCCAATCGTCTTGGGTTTCGATGTAGTGTTGGAGTTCTTGTGCGGCGGTGACGGCAAGGGGATGCGGTTCATAGCAAAATGGAAAAGTAAATCGTGTCGGAAGTTCAATAGCTGAAATATCCTGTTTGAATTGATGAAAATATGTATTGTTGTCCATTTTGTCCGCAGCGCTCCCTCAAAATAAAGATGTTCGCAAAAATACAACATTATGTGCTTTAAATAATAGCTTGATCGATTTTTGTTTAAAATGTTTCGTGCATAAGGCACTGTCTGGGTTTTATTGCGGTCAACAAAGATCAAGGTATGTGCAGCTTCGGTATTTTCATTTTTCGGCATAGCAAACCTTTTGCAGCTATACGAAATGCAAGTCGGTTTTGGTATAGTGAGTTGAGGTAATTATTGTGAATTTGAGTGGCTTTTTATTTGGTTTTTACTGCATTATTAGGTAAATTTAACTAAGCATTTAAAACATATAGTTAACAAAGGAATATACATATGAAAACTTCAATTGGAATTAAAGATGCAGACTTGAAAAAAGTTGCAAAGTTGCTAAATGTGCTGTTGGCAGATGAACACATTATCTACATGAAAACGCGCAACGCGCATTGGAATGTGGAAGGTGCGGATTTTCATGCTGCTCACTTATTTTTGGAATCACAATACGATGAACTAGCTGAAGTGATCGATGAAGTCGCAGAACGTGTACGTACTTTAGGGCATTATGCGGTAGGTACCTTTGATAAATATTTGAAATTGACTCGTTTAACGGAGTCTACTTCAGAAAAAACCGACAGTCAGTCCTATTATAAGGAATTGTTGGCTGATCATGAATCCATAGCGATGTCAATTCGCGCCGATCTTTCCTTAGTTGAAGGAACGGCGGATAATGGTACGGAGGACTTTTTGGTCGGATTATTAGAAAAGCATGAGAAGATGGCTTGGATGCTTCGTGCGCATTTCATTAAGTAAGCTGTAGAAGTTTATCCACAGGTATTGAAAAAAAATTCCGTCTATCCCAATAGGCGGGATTTTTTTTTGTGTTTTGTTGTCAGCGCAGGATTAATTTTCTATCTTAAAGAGGAATTAAGCCTTCAGAAACTTTTTAACATATTACAACTATGCTTGAAGACGACAACCTAAATCAAACCACACTAAATGAGGAGGAAAATGATGGTACTTTGGAGAGTATGCATCATGTGAATAATCCGGTATTGGATTTACCTAAAATTGAAAAGAAATACCTTGAAACCATAGTAGCCCACAATCAAAACGATAAGTCCTATTATTTTTCTGACGGCAAAGCCAAGGTAGAAATTAAGATCGTCACGGACGAGATCGTCAGGGTGCGGCTGGCTCCACAAGGAACTTTTTTGGAGGATTTTTCTTATGCCTTAGCCAAGAAAGATCACCGTGTTAGTATACATCAATGCAAGGAAGAGGCAGACCATTATCTGGTTCATACAAATACAATTTCTTGTAAGATCAATAAGAGTGACTTTTTGATTTCTTTTTCGGACCGTTCAGGGAAGCTATTTAACGCTGATTTGGCACCGATGCACTGGGAGGAAAATCCCGATTTTGGAGGTTACTATGTATACAACACGAAAGTGGCCTTTGAAAATGAAGCTTTTTATGGACTAGGGGACAAGGCCACTAAATTGAATCTGAGAGGTAAAAGACTTAAAAACTGGAATTCAGATACTTATGCTTTTGCTTACGATCAGGATCCACTTTATAAAACTATTCCGTTTTATATTGGTTTAAAAGATGGTGAAGCGTACGGCATATTCTTTGACAATACTTTTAAAACGTATTTTGATTTCGCTGCGGAAGATCCGGGAAAAACAAGCTTTTGGTCCGAAGGCGGGGAACTGCAGTACTACTATATACACGGGCCGCATATTATCGATGTTATCCGTCGTTATCATACGTTGACAGGTACGCATTACCTGCCACCCTTGTGGGCAATTGGTTACCACCAGTGTCGTTGGAGCTACTATCCCGAAGCGAATGTCCGCAAGGTTGCTGAGGAGTTTCGGAAGCGACAGATTCCATGTGATGCTATTTATCTTGATATCGATTATATGGAAGGATACCGCTGTTTTACCTGGAATAAGCAGTATTTCCCCAATCCTAAAAATATGATCAGCGATTTGGCCAATGATGGTTTTAAAACCGTGGTGATGATCGATCCGGGTATTAAGGTTGATGAGAACTACTGGGTGTTCAGGGAAGGGAAAGAAAATAGGTATTTTTGTCGTCGAGGGGACGATTATTTTATGGAAGGATTTGTGTGGCCCGGACGTTGTCAATTTCCTGATTTTACCAATCCGGAGGTTCGTCAATGGTGGGGTACATTATACCAGGGGCTTGTGGAAGATGGTGTTGCAGGCTTCTGGAACGATATGAATGAGCCGGCGGTATTTGGCCGCGGAACATTCCCCGACGATGTACGTCACCAGTACGATGGCCATCGGGGTTCACATCGCAAGGCACACAATGTTTATGGCATGCAGATGGTTCGGGCAACGTATGATGGCTTAAAGAAATTATATAAAAACAAGCGCCCATTCACCATTACCCGAGCGGCTTATGCGGGTACACAACGCTATTCTTCGGTTTGGACTGGCGACAATCTGGCGAGTTGGGAACACCTCAAGCTGGGGACCTTGCAATTACAGCGTCTATCCACTTCGGGTATGTCCTTCTGCGGCACGGATATCGGTGGATTTACGGGCGAACCGGACGGTGAATTATTTACGCGATGGATGCAATTTGGCGTTTTCTCGCCCTTTATGCGTGTGCATTCTGCCGGCGATACCCGCGATCGTGAGCCCTGGAGTTTTGGGGAGGATTGGGAAAAGATCAATCGGAAATTTATCGAACTCCGGTATAAGTTGTTGCCGTATATCTATACCTGTTTTTGGGAGCAGACCAAGTATGGTTTTCCAATATTACGTCCGATTTCCATGGTCGAGCAGCATATACCGACCAACTGGCAACGTGAGGAGGAATTCTGTTTTGGGGATAAAATATTGGTGTCGCCGGTATTGCAGCCAGGACAAAAAAGCAAGATTGTCTATCTACCTGAGGGAACTTGGTTCTATTATTTCAATAATGAAATCTACGTGGGCGGTAAGGAACATACCATCGCTACGCCGATTGATGAAATGCCGATTTTCATTCGCGGGGGATCTGTTATCCCTGAATATCCGGTGATGCAATATACTGGTGAAAAGAAAATTGAGGAGCTACAGCTCAATGTTTACTTCGCTGAAGGTGTAACCCGTTCGTATGTGTATTCAGATCATGGCGACACCTTTGCGTATGAACAAGATATCTATCTTGAAAAATGTTTTACGGTTTCAGGGCTCAAAGAATCCTTGTCGATCAAACAAACCAGAGATGGGCTTTTTACAGAGCGATACGAAGAATATAAACTACAGTTGATCGGCCTGCCTTTTCAAGTGAAGAAGGTGAAGACCGATGGTATTGATACAAAAGTACAAGTAGATGAAAAGGGGCGGTATTGGATTAATGTCGCACGAGAATTTGATAACATATTGATAGAAGGTTAAACATGGCCAATGAAGTAATTCCGCATAGTCTCTTTTCTGAATTTGATGTCGCCTTATTCCAGTCGGGTAAGCACTTCAAATTATACGAAAAGTTCGGTTCGCATGAACTGGAAGTCAACGGTGAAAAAGGCGTTTATTTTGCGGTTTGGGCTCCAAATGCAAAATCCGTCTCCGTAACCGGCAACTTCAATTTTTGGGATAAGGAGCATCACGCGCTCTTTGTGCGCTGGGATGGTAGCGGAATCTGGGAAGGGTTTATTCCGGGGCTTGGCAATGGAGAGACATATAAGTATGTTATCCAGACCTATACTGGTGAGCAACTCGAGAAAGGTGATCCTTTTGCCTTTCGGTGGGAAGTTGCCCCAAAGACTGCTTCCGTTGTTCATTCGACCTGGTATGAGTGGCAGGATAAGCAATGGATGCAGGAGCGTGCCGTTAAAAATAGGCTGGATCAACCCTGGTCGGTCTATGAGGTACATTTAGGGTCCTGGTCGCGGGATCCCGAAAGTCCGGATACGTTGCTCAACTACCGCGAAATCGCCGTGGCACTTGTATCTTACGTGAAGGAAATGAATTTCACGCATGTGGAGTTTATGCCTTTAATGGAGCATCCCTATTATCCTTCTTGGGGATATCAGATAACAGGTTATTTTGCGGCAAGTTCGCGTTATGGTTCGGCACAAGATCTCATGTATCTGATTGAGGAGCTGCATGCCGCCGGGATAGGCGTATTGTTGGATTGGGTTCCTTCGCATTTTCCGGGTGATGCACATGGTCTTTATCGTTTTGATGGGACGGGCTTATACGAGCATGAAGATCCCAGGAAAGGGTTTCATCCCGATTGGCAATCCTATATTTTTAACTATGGGCGAAATGAAGTACGTTCTTTTTTGATCAGTAATGCATTTTATTGGTTGGATCGTTTTCATATCGATGGACTTCGGGTCGATGCGGTAGCTTCTATGTTGTATTTGGATTATAGTCGAAATGCAGGCGAGTGGATTCCCAATGAATTTGGAGGAAATGAGAATCTCGAAGCGGTACAATTTTTAAAAGAGCTGAACGAAGCCGTTTACGGACATTTTCCACATGTGCAGACAATCGCCGAAGAATCTACTTCTTGGCCGAGTGTCAGTCGGCCAACGTATGCTGGTGGATTGGGCTTCGGAATGAAATGGATGATGGGCTGGATGCATGATACGTTGGATTACTTTAAAGAGGATCCGATTAACCGCAGTTATCATCATGATCGACTCACCTTTGCGACAGTATATGCTTTCCATGAAAATTTTATGCTGCCCTTGTCACATGATGAGGTCGTTTACGGAAAGCAGTCCCTAATTTATAAAATGCCAGGCGATGAATGGCAAAAGTTTGCCAACTTGCGCGCATTGTATCTCTTTATGTATACTTTTTCGGGAACAAAATTGCTGTTTATGGGCGGTGAATTTGGGCAGACTTCGGAGTGGAATGTAAACCAATCGCTTGATTGGCATCTTCTGGAGTTTGCGCCTCATCAGGGTATGAAAAGATTTGTAGCCGATCTGAACGCGGTTTATAAAGCTCAACCAAGTCTTTACCAAAAGGCTTTCGATGCTGCAGGTTTCGAATGGATAGATGCCGGTGATCGTGAAAATTCGATTGTGGTCTATTGGCGAAAGGGATTTGACTCCTGGGATGATACGGTTGTTGTACTTAACTTAACGCCTGTTGTTCGGGAACATTTCCGTATTGGTTTACCTTACGCCGGTGAATGGGAAGTGTTGCTGAATTCGGATGATTTGACCTATTTCGGTTCCGGAATACATAATCTGCATATCCATAGTGAGCACTTGCATTGGATGAACCAAGTACAGTCTGCACAACTTCATTTGCCTCCTCTAGGAGGCTATATCCTCAAAAGGAAGAAGGAACTAAAGGATGTAAATCCGGTGAAGCAGGGAGAACGTACACCTGTATAATATGTTTCTCGAAAATTTGATGATGCACAAGAATAAGTTGAGTTATAAAATATGGATCTGGCCTCAATTTTCAGGTTCGGTAAATTTGTTGTAATAAATAGTAGGAAGGTTGCTTTTTGCCTTTGAAAGAGATAAAATATAGAACTTATTCGAATGAAAGTATTTCACTTGAGTGTTGAATGTTATCCGGTCGCCAAAGTTGGTGGCCTTGCGGATGTCGTTGGGGCATTGCCCAAATATCAGACCAAACTCGGTTGGGAAGCGGCTGTTGTCATGCCCTGGTATGACCGACCATTTGTTCGGGACCATACTTTTACTGTCGTTCACGAGGGTACTTTTTATCAAGGATCTGAATTGTTGAACTATGTTGTTTATAAGGAAGCAGACAATATACTGGGATTTGAGCTTTATTTAGTCAAGATTCCAGGAAAACTCGATCGGCAGGAGGTGTATTGTTATCCCGATGAAGGTGAACAGTTTATCGCCTTTCAACATGCTGTATTGGCTTGGTTTAAGGATAAAGCTATAGTCCCCGATATTGTGCATTGCCATGACCATCATGTCGGTTTGATGCCTTTTTTGATGAAGTATAGCAATGACTATAATTTTCTTGCCGATGTTAAAACGGTAGCCACCGTGCACAATGGGCAATATCAGGGTTGGACACATTGGAGCAAAGCCATTCTGTTGCCTGCTTTCGATAGCTGGAAATGGGGATTATTGGACTGGGATGGTTTAATTAACCCACTTGCGGCCCTAATTAAATGTTGCGATGCTTACACAACCGTATCCGAAGGCTATCTGGAAGAGCTTTATGTGGAAGCAAATGGCTTACAGCATCTATTTTATGATGAGCGAAATAAATCTGTCGGTATTGTCAATGGAATTGACTGGGAAATCTGGGATCCCAACATTGATTATACCTTGTTCGAAAACTATGATGTTGTACAAGCTTTTTCCGGCAAATTGAAAAATAAGGAGGCTTTGGCGAAGCAGTATAAAATCAATCCAGATCGACCACTGCTTGTTTTTATAGGCCGATTTGCAACAGAAAAAGGAGCGGATTTACTACCGGAGATAATTTTGGATTTGACGGAGAAATATCGCGATAGATTAAGTATATTTATACTGGGTGCCGGAGACCCAGCGATCCAGTCGCGTGTGAAATCACTCGTCGATGATGGAATTGATAATTTTGATGTGTTCTTTGGTTATGATGAAAGCCTTGCCCATTGGCTTTATGCCAGTGCGGATTTTCTTTTAATGCCTTCCCGCGTTGAGCCCTGTGGCCTTAATCAGCTCTATGCGATGAAGTACGGTACATTGCCGATCGTGCATCAGGTGGGGGGATTGAAAGATACGGTAATCGATCTGAAAAATGATGGCTACGGTATAGGTTTTGATAGTTTGACAACCACTGAAATTAGTGCAGCGATTGTTCGGGCTATAAATTTTTACGACAGTAAAAAGCAGTTTGAGGAGAATCAACGTAAAATGATGCAGTTGGATTTTTCTTGGGATAAATCTGCAGCGAAGTATATAAGTCTATATAACCAAATAATGTAATTTGATATGTCACGTCATAATGTAGTAGCTATCGTCTTGGGCGGAGGAAGGGGCTCACGTCTGTATCCATTGACCGATCAACGGTCTAAGCCGGCGGTTCCCATTGCCGGGAAATATCGCTTGGTGGACATTCCCATCTCGAATTGTCTTAATTCGGGTTTTAACAAGATTTTTGTGTTGACACAATTCAATTCTTCGTCACTCAACTCCCACATTAAGAATACCTACAACTTTAGTATTTTTAGTAAGGGCTTTGTTGATATCCTGGCTGCCGAACAGACCAATGATGGCGATAAATGGTTCGAAGGTACGGCAGATGCCGTACGGCGATCGTTTCGGAAGCTGGCTAGTATTGATTATGACTATGTACTGATTTTATCGGGGGATCAGCTGTATCAAATGGATTTTGATGCACTGGTTGACTTTCATGTCGAAAACGAAGGCGACCTGACCATTGCGACTATTCCAGTAAACGCCAAAGATGCCACTGGTTTTGGAATACTGAAATCAGATGAAAAGAATCACATTACCTCTTTTATTGAGAAGCCGAATAGTGAGCAGCTGGTAGACTGGAGTTCAGAAGTGAGCGACCATTTAAAGGGTGAGGGTAGGGAATACCTGGCTTCTATGGGTATTTATGTTTTTTCAAAAGGCGTCCTGAAACGTATGCTGGAAGAGAATCGCGGAATGGATTTTGGAAAAGAAATTATTCCCGATGCAATTGATACGAATAGGGTGCTTAGCTATCAATTTGAGGGCTATTGGACAGATATCGGAACCATAGGTTCTTTCTATGAGGCCAACATTGGTTTGACTGATAATATTCCGGCCTTTAATCTGTTTGATAAAAATACGGTTTTCACCCGTCCAAGGATGTTGCCGCCTTCTAAAATTTCGGGTACAACATTGATCAATTCTGTCATTTCGGATGGCTGCATTATCCAAGCGGATAAAATAGACCGTTCCGTCGTGGGAGTTCGTTCGCGGATTGGTACAGGATCTGTGGTGCGCGGGACATATATGATGGGGTCTGACTATTATGAGGATCTCGTCGATATGGAGGATGCAAAGCGGAAAAATATACCTGTGGTGGGTGTTGGAGAACGCTGTTATATTGAGAATGCTATTTTGGATAAAAATTGTCGTATCGGTAACGATGTCCGGATCAATGGCGGACCTCATTTGCTGAATGCCAATCATCCTACCTATACCATTTGTGACGGCATTGTTGTTATCAAAAAAAATGCGGTTATTCCAAACGGAACAACAATAGGATTGACAAGCCTATAAAATTTATAGAACAAGGGAGATAATATATTGTTATCATTGCAAGTTATTCTAATGGAAGTACCGGGAAATACGGCTAATCTACAGGTTCAATTTACGGGTAGGTAGTAAAATAATTGTTTCATGGTACTGTCTTTGCTGGCAAAGAGCATTTTAATATAAAAAAATCGTATGCAATTGAGACAGGTTATCTCCCTTTTTTTTATACTGTTTGTCTTTGTAGGTTGTGATACCTCATTGATGGTTCAAGGTAGTGGTGTCTTACGTGATGCCTCGCGTAGATTTGAACTTCGTAACGGCAATCGAACAGTCGTTTACATTCCAATGCGGCATCTGGGTACACGTGTGTACTATGATCAAATCCAGCGTGCTGTAGATTCTCTTCAACATTTGGGCTATGTTGTTTTTTATGAAAGCATCGCTTATCAGGTGGATAGTGCGGCACAACGTGATCTATATGACCGCAAATTTAGAAAGCTTACAGGGAATCGGCTAGGGTTGCAGCAATGTATTGAAATACCGGGCGATACCTCCCGGGTTCTTCGGGCGCCCATGTACCGTAAACTGGGGCAGCGAATCATTAGTCAGCCCGATTATTCCTTTTTTCTGGTGAATTATGAAACGGCGGTAAATGCGGATATTCCCAAAAATAAATTGCTTGACGAGTTTGAATACCTGTATGGTGCGATCAACCTGGATGATTGTGATTACAAAACACCGCTCCAGGAACCTTATTCCTGCAAACCTATAAAAGCGGCATTAAAAAACAAATTTGATAAAGAATTTGTCATGAAAAAAAGGGAAGAGAACCTGGCTTCGTTAGTTGCTGACGCTCCACAGCAAAAGATTTTAATCTTATTTGGAACCTCACATTTTAAAGGCTTTTTGCGTAATTTGCAGGCTCGGGATCCCAAATGGATACAGATCAAATAATATGCTAGGAAAACTATTCATTGTACTGCTTATACCAGTAACCATTTATGTTGTTTATTACCTGTTAAATCGTACGGCCAAAAATAGCAAAGCCATTAAACGTGTATTAAGCGACGAAGGCAAAGAAATTCTAGAAAAAGAAGTTGCCTATTACCGCAATCTGTCCACTGCGGACAAAGCGGAATTTGAAACCCGCTGTTTAAAATTTTTGGATACGGTCAAGATTGAAGGTGTGGGTGTAGCGGTTGAGCTGAAAGATTATATGATGATTGCCGCCAGTGCAATTATTCCAATATTTGCCTTTAAGAAATGGACTTATCCCAATTTGACCAATATTATGGTTTATCCTTCCCAATTCAATACAGCCTATGAATTTGAAGGCCATGCTGACCGCAATATTATGGGTATGGTGGGTGAGGGAGCCATGAATGGACAAATGATATTGTCTAAATCGGCACTGGAGTATGGCTTTAAGAATCCAAACGATGGACAGAATACAGCGATACACGAATTTGTGCACTTGATCGATAAAACCGATGGCACAGTGGATGGCATTCCCACACATTTGATGGATAAGGCTTCAGTCATTCCTTTTATGAATCTGATACGGGAAGAAATTACCAAGATAAAAGAAAATAAATCTGATATTGATGTATACGGCATGACCAATCCAGCTGAGTTTTTTGCGGTTGCCTCGGAGTATTTTTTTGAGAATCCAGAAAAATTTAAGCAGAATCATCCCGATCTCTATACCGCACTTTCTGAAATTTTTGAACAAAGTTAGTTATCGATAAATAAAATTTTAGTATTTTTAAGGCAAACAGAAGTTGTTTGCCTTTTTTCTTTGAGCACCCGCTCCTAGGCGGAAAAAAGAACGATGCGATTGTGAATCCATCGCTGCTGGCAGCTTCGCTAAAGTTTTGTTAATTATAACTGTTATGCCTAAAACTACAATTTATTCTTCTATTGCCCTGGCTTATATGCTATTTTGTGGCAGTAATCCGGGATTTTCCCAGCAGCGTTTTGCTACAGGGACAACATTTACTGAAATGGCCGATCCCACAAAGGATACTTTATCCAACTGGTCGAATGTTAAAGCCGGTCTACATGCTTCGTTTGTATCGATAGACAAACGTTATCCCAAATCTGTTAATCCAAATCTGACAACACAACGTACGGCGGCTGTGGATGCCTGGAAAGGTGAGCAAGTATCGGCACAAGTATTGTTATGGACCAGTGCTGCCGCAGCAGATGTTGCTGTATCGGCAAGTGAATTAAAGTCTACCACAGGCAAGGTGATCGGTAGCGATGCGGTACAAGCGCGTTTTGTTCGTTATGTCATGACTGATGAATTTGCAAGTGGTTGTGGCCATCGTAAACCAGAAGATTTTAAAGCTTCTCTGTCGGCAGATATGTTGGATGATCTGAAAAGCTATGACCTTGAAGCTAAGAAAGTCCGTCCTGTATGGATTACAGTAAAGGTTCCCAAGGAAGCTGCTGCTGGACAATATAAAACGACAATTTCAGTTAAGCAAAATGGTCAGGTAAAGGAACAGTTACAACTTACGGTCAATGTGCAAAATCATGTGCTGCCACCTGCATCCCAGTGGACTTATCATTTGGATCAATGGCAACACCCTTCGGCAGTTGCCCGCGTCAATAATGTGAAGATGTGGAGCGATGAGCATTTTGAAGCGTTGAAGCCTACCATGAAACAACTTGCAGCTGCAGGGCAAAAAGTGATTACTGCGACTTTAAATAAGGATGCCTGGAACGTACAGACCTATGATCCTTATGCGGATATGATTATCTGGAAGAAGGCAAAAGACGGTTCCTGGACCTATGATTATACTGTTTTTGATCGGTGGGTAAACTTTATGATGGATCTGGGGATCAACAAACAGATCAATTGCTATTCGCTTTTACCATGGAATAACGAGGTACATTATTTTGATGAAAGTAAAAATGAACTGGTCAATGTAATTGCTAAACCGGGAACGCCGATATTCGAAGAATTATGGACGCCTTTCCTAAAGGATTTTAGCAAACATGTCAACGCAAAGGGCTGGTTGAAGATTACCAATATCGCCATGGATGAAAGAGGTCGTGAAGAAATGGATCCAGCCATAGCATTGTTGGAAAAAGTAGCGCCTGAGTTTGGGGTTGCTTTTGCAGATAATCACAAAAGCTACCAACGTTATCATAAAAGTACCGATATCAGCGTTGCCGCCGGAGATCCATTTGACCAAAATGATTTGATTGAACGACGCAAAAAAGGATATATTACGACATTTTATGTTTGCTGTTCAGACGAATTCCCAAATCAATTCACGTTCTCGGATCCAGCAGAATCCACCTATATGGCTTGGTATGCGCTAGCGGCAGGCTTCGATGGAGCATTGCGTTGGGCATTTAACTCCTGGGTCAAAGATCCGCTGCATGATTCAAGGTTCCGTACCTGGCCAGCGGGAGATACTTATATTGTTTATCCACAAGGAAGAAGCTCTATCCGTTATGAACGTATGTTGGAAGGTATTCAAGATTATACCAAAGTCGGCATTCTTAAAGCAAAGTTGGAGAAGTCAAAAGATCAAGCTAACCTAGCGAAGCTAAATGCAAAAATTGCAAAATTGAATACCGCTAAGCGCTATGCGGACTGGAATAAAGATCTCAATGATGCAAAGCGTTTTGTCGATGAATTGTCGCGACAAATCAACTAAGGATTTATTAAGTCTATAATTTTAAAAAAGCTGCTTCAATCAATTTGAAGCGGCTTTTTTCTTGATTATAATCTTTTTCTATTTTAAGTGCAGCGGATTGTTGGCTGAAATTTTCGGCGCAGTGTATCCTTGCTTCCCGTTGAGGCTATCCTTGCACATGCGATCATTTTATATGCTTGGGTAATACAGTATTGTTCAGGTAATATCCCAAACCATTACGCTAAATTATTGTTGTTATTAAGTGGCGATAACATAATTTGCGTAGGGTCGCTGTCACAAAATCTTAAATTATAGTATAGGTATGAAAAATGTAGCACACCAGATTGTGGGTCTTTTAAAGGATGCGGGAATTCAGCGTATTTATGCCGTAACGGGCGATAGTTTAAATTTTTTCAACGAAGCTGTTCATGCAGATGGAACGATGCAATGGATCCATGTAAGACATGAGGAAGTGGGGGCATTTGCCGCAACGGCAGAGGCTGATTTGCACGGGATCGCCTGTTGTGCGGGAAGCAGTGGACCAGGACATGTGCATTTGATCAATGGTGTTTATGAAGCACACAAGACACGGGTACCCATGCTTGTGATCGCATCAACCTGTGCTACATACGAATTTGGAACCGATTATTTTCAAGAAACCAATCCAATCAAATTGTTTGATGATTGTTCTTGCTATAATCAAATGATCACTCGACCAGAGCAGGTGCAACGTATGGTGCAAAATGCATTACAACAGGCTATCTCTAAACGGGATGTGGCGGTTATCGGTTTGCCTGGTGATGTATCAGAAATGGAAGCGGTTCAAATGAATACCTCAACGAAGGTGTTTTTCACTGAACCTCAGGTGAGGCCTTCGGATATGGAAATCGGGCGCCTGGCGCAGTATATCAACCAGGCTGAAAAGATAACCTTGTTCTGTGGTGTGGGAGCCAAGAAAGCACAGGAGCAAATTGTAGCGTTATCACAAAAGATCCATGCGCCAGTAGGTTATTCATTTAAAGCAAAGTTGGATATTCAACGCGACAATCCCAATGAAATCGGTATGACCGGACTTTTGGGCATGGCGTCGGCATTTCAAAGCATGCATCATTCGGATCTTATTTTACTTTTGGGGACTGATTTCCCTTATAAAGATTTTATACCGACGAATAAAACCATTGTTCAGATTGATATTGAAGGCGAAAAGCTCGGGCGCAGATCTATCGTAGATTATGGGCTAGTGGGCGATATCAAGCATACCTTAAAAGCGGTATTGCCCTTTGTGGAAGCGCGTTCGGATACAAAATTTTTGGAGAAGCAGCTTGCATCCTATGCAAAAGTCAAGGAAGATCTCATGACTTATGTGGACGATTCGGGCAGCGAATGCGCGATACAGCCTGAATTTGTTGCGCATACCATTGATCAAAAAGCGAGTGATGATGCGATTTTTCTGCTTGATACAGGGATGTGCTGTGTGTGGGGAGCACGTTATATTAATCAGCGAAAGGATCGTATCATGCTGGGGTCTTTTAACCATGGGTCTATGGCTAATGCCATGCCAATGGCTATTGGAGCGGCATTGACACATCCTAAACGTCAGGTTATTGCTTTTTGTGGTGATGGGGGACTATCCATGTTGTTGGGGGATCTCGCAACAATAAAACAATATAACTTACCGATTAAAATCATCGTCTTTAACAACCGTGCACTTGGTATGGTTAAATTGGAAATGCAGGTGTCAGGTCTGAAAGATCAGGAAACCAATATGGTCAATCCAGATTTTGCGATGATCGCGCAAGCGATGGGAATACGCGCATTTACGGTGACTCAGCCCCAAGAAGTGGATGCTGTTATCACTGAAGCTCTTGGTATGACGGATGAGCCTGTCCTGATCGATATATATACCAATCCCAATGCATTGGCTATGCCGCCCAAGATATCCTTCAGTCAAATGAAAGGGATGACAGAAAGTATGGCAAAATTAATGTTGTCGGGTAATTTCGAAGAAGTATGGGATACCATTAAGTCGAACTATAAACATTTGAAATCGCTTTAATAACTTGTGATATTCGAATTGTTAAACATATTAAAAGCCCCTCGAAGCATAACAGCGGAGGGGCTTGTTTTGTGTTAAAAGTGACTTGAATGTGTGGCTGTCAGACCATAATATGCTGATCAGCGGATAGTCGAAATTTGGAGGAAAATGTTATCTCAACATTGACGTTGAACAAACCAAAGACTTTTAAGTAATTCTTCTTTACAGCGTCTGAGTTTTTCAACTTTGGATTCGGAAGAAATGGTAACTTGCTCTTTAACAATAATAGCCAAGTCTGTTTCAATGGACAATTTTGTGAGTGATGTACATCCACTATCAAATTTCTTAAAGCTTACATCTTTCATACTAATATTGGTTAAGAATTCCTGAATTTTATAGCGTACAATTTACTAATAAAAATTAGCTTTACAATAAGCTAGCAATAATTTTATTGTTACTAAATTGTTTATTTTTAATAGCTTATATCGTGCTAAAATAGCCGAGTGCTATCTAACTTATAAACAATATTTGCTTGCTTTTTGTTTTCTGAATTTTAAATTTTTAAAAGTTAGTTATTTAAAACAAAATTTCTTTTGAATTGCTATCTATTTTATCAAACAAAAAAACACGATGAGAATAATAAATTTTGGATTTATAGTGTTGCTGTGTTGTGCTGCTTGCCATCAGCAACAAAAAAAACAGGATGCTTCCACGAAACTCAATGACACTGTTCAGAGTACTCAACCTTTGGATGCTGAGAGGTTTCTTACTGGAAAGAGTACGTATCAATACCTTAAAAATGGCGATACCATTTCATTATCAATCACTGTTGATGGAGAAAAGGTAAAGGGTGATCTAAGCTATGCCTGGAAGGAAAAAGATCGTAATAAGGGACATATTGATGGTGTATTGAAGGGGAATATTTTAACTGCCGATTATACTTTTTCTTCTGAGGGACAGGAATCCGTCCGCCAGGTAATATTTAAATTATCCAAGGAGCGTGCACTGGAAGGTTATGGTGCGATGGAAGAGAAGGCTGGAAAAATGACTTTTGCCGATCCTAAAAAGATAGCTTTTGATGAGAAATTTGCCTTAGAAAATTTAACGAAGGGCCAATGAGATCAGCTTGGGAATAAAAATTAAGAGGCCGATCAATAGTGCAGTGATGCTGCTGATCATCACTGCCGCTGCGGCAATATCTTTAATTTTTTTTATGTTTGGATTATTTTCAGGACAGATAAAGTCGGCTATATTTTCCAATGCGGTATTTAACAATTCACAGACAAATACAAAACCAATGGAAAAGAGTATAGCAATCCATTCGTGGGTACTTATGTGAAGCACAAATGACAGGGTAATGGCAATAATGGCCGCTATACAATGCACCCTGAAATTATGTTCTTCCTGCCAGGCTGTTTTTAGCCCACTGAACGCATAGTGAAAACTCTTTAATCTAGCACGAAATGAAAAGTTATTTTTGACCATAGTTGTCCTACTATTTTCTGTAAAGATAGCGCTTTCTGCTTATCTAGGCATACTGGATTTTTTATTGTATTTAGTCTGAGCTATTCCTTGGCCATATCCATCTGATCCGCTTTCTTGTTCATCCTTTTTACTTTATGGGGCTTTTATTACAAATGCAGCCTAATTTTGAGTAAATTGCTGTATGATCTATAATTTTGATAAAACGATTGTTCGTCGTGGTACCGATTCGGTCAAATGGAATCAACATGATTATGGCGATTTGATTCCACTCTGGGTTGCGGATATGGACTTTCCAGCAGCACAACCTGTTGTGGATGCGCTTGCGCAGCGGGTTCAACATGCTGTATATGGGTATGCTACTATTCCAGTTACTTTTTACAGCGCGGTTATGAGCTGGTCTTCGCAGCGGCATAAATTTGTACTTCAGCCGGAATGGATACTTCCTGTTATCGGTGTGGTACCGGCGCTTTCAGCTTTGGTTAGCGCATTTACCTCACCGGGTGATAAGGTTTTGGTTCAAGAGCCTGTATATCATTGTTTTTTTTCCTCAATAGAACGCAATCAAGCCGAGGTGGTTTCCAATGACTTGATTTACCGCAATGGTGAGTATGCTATTGATTTTGAAGATTTTGAATATAAAGCAAGTGATCCGAAAGTCAAGTTATTTATTTTATGTAGTCCACATAATCCCGCTGGCCGTGTTTGGACTAGAGCTGAGCTTGAGCGTCTCGGTGAAATCTGTTTGCGGCATCAGGTCTTAGTCATTTCGGATGAAATTCATTGCGATCTGGTATTTGAGGGCCATACACATATTCCTTTTGGGAGCATCAGTGCAGCCTTTTTGGCGAATTCGATTACCTGTGTAGCACCGAGTAAAACCTTTAATTTGGCAGGACTCCAGGTCGCTACGGTCTTCGTAGCCGATCCTGAACTCAGAAGGAAAGTGCAGCAGGCTTTCTTAGCCAACGAGATAAGTAGCATAAGTCCCTTTGCCATTACAGGCCTGATCGCTGCGTATGAGTCGGGTGGGGAATGGTTGGATCAAGCTTTAAGCTACATTCGTGCGAATTATGTTTATTTGAAAGGCTTTATGGCTGAATACCTGCCTGCTTTGCATGTCCTTCCTTTGGAGGGTACTTATCTGGTATGGGTAGATTGCGCCGCTTTGGGGATTTCAAGTCGAAAATTGGGGCAGCTCTTATTGGACGAGGCACATGTACAGGTCAATGTCGGTGCGATGTATGGCAAGGAGAGTGACGCCTTTATTCGCCTCAACATTGCTTGTTCAAGGGAAGTCTTGACAACAGGCTTGTCGCGTTTGAAGATTGTTTTCTCCTCTTTACTGCAAGGAGCAAAATAGTATACGGATAAATTCTAAGTGAGGAGTTGAATAGGTTCTGATATACGGCGAGTTTTCGGCTCATAGTATCGTGGATCATAGTATCTTCCCGCTTAGCGAAAAGAAAATAGCGTAATGAACAAAAAATCCGCTGTATCTCTCGATGCAGCGGATTTTTTGAGGTTTGTTTTAGCCCCGATTAAATCCCCATTTCTTTCAGAATGAAATGCGCGTTGTCGATTTTATCGGCAACCCAGAGGACATAACGAATGTCGACTCCGATGGATCTGCTGTAACTCTCGTTCCAGGCGAAATCATTAATTGTTGCATCATAAGCACGGTCAAAATTTACACCGATTAATTCACCATTGGCATTCATTATTGGAGATCCTGAATTTCCACCTGTAGTATCCATATCATATAAGATATTGACCGGCACAGATCCCAGATCTTTTTGAAGATAAGGGCCAAAATTTTTATTGAGGTAAGCTGTCTTGATTTCTTGTGGATAGTCAAATTCTGCTAAACCAAGATTTCCTTTTTGAATGATTCCTTCGATTGTCGTGAATGGCTTCATATAAGTTGCATCAGCAGGAGAGTAGCCTTTGATGTGCCCATACGTCAGACGTAAGGTTGAGTTTGCATCAGGAATAAAGTTTTTGGCCTGAAAAATTTCCTTGACGGCGACATAATCGCCCATTAATTTGTTCAGTACCCCTTCACGTCTTTTTTGTTCAGCAGCGAACTGGACAATATCATTGTTCAATTTGCCCTGGAAATCCAATAATTTGTCGTCAAATTTCTGGAGTGCATCGGCATTGGCCAAGACAGTATTTAGTATGTAATTTTGATCGCCAAGTTTACTGTTCTGAATAATCTCTGTTGCAAATTCTTGTGCGGTACCCGTATTAAATTGCAATTTCTGAATGGAGGCCAATTGATTCTTACCTTGGAATGCAATGGCATCTTCCAACATTCGGGAGAAAATACGCTGATCAGCCTGCTTATTGTAGCTTTCGTAGGTTTCTTTAACAGCGGTTTTTAATTTTTCGATATTCAGATCGAAAAGCTGCTTGGCAGCTTGGGAAGATTTTTCCTTTGCCAAGTTGGTTTTCAGAACGTTTAGGTCGCGGGCTACTTTCAATAAGCTCGTACTATTGTAAATATTATTGATCCAAAGTTCTTTCAGGGCATCTTGATCGCTCAGCTGATAATAGGCATCAATATCAGTGAGTAGACTTCCATATTTGTTTTTCAATTCGGGTTTACTTAAGATAAAAGCCGCCAGTGCTTCGTCTTCTTGTTTTTTTGTCGATAGCAAGTCGATTCCTCGTAAGCCCTTGAGTTTACCACGATAGTTTTTCAATACATTCGCATTACGTTTTATGCGTGTTGCCAAGGACAAGGCGATATCGGTATTGTCTTTTCCTGCTTCCTCCATCTGTTTATTTTGGAAATCATACAGGTTGGATACGTAAGGCAAAAGATATTCCTGTTGATATTGAATATATTGTGCTGGTCTGTGTCGGAATGTTTTTCCGGGATAACCAAGGATAAAGGTGAAATCATTCTCCCGTACACCATTTGGATTGACTTTAAGGTGTTTTTTGGGCTGGTAAGGAACGTTATCTTTAGAATAAGGTGCAGATTTTCCGTTTTTGCCGACATAAGCTCTCAGAAAAGAATAATCTCCCGTGTGGCGTGGCCATACCCAGTTATCTGTCTCTCCACCAAATTCGCCGATGTTTTGACGTGGAATATAAACTAAACGAACGTCTTCGATTGTTTTATAACGGAATAGGACATAACTTTTACCGATAAACATTTCCGATACTTCAGCTTTAATCGTGGGATCTTCTTTTTCCGCTTGTTTAACCAGTTCCTGTTGTTTACGTTTGATCGTATTGATACGCTCTACCGGGTCACTGATGTTGGCGACAGCATTTAATATTTTAGCGGAAACATCCTCATAAGAATCGGTAATTCTTATTTTTAATCCTTTTGCCTCAATTTCCTGTTCTTGATTTTGGGCGACAAAACCGTTTTTTAGGTAATTGTTGATTGCTGTACTGGCAAGTTGAACGGCAGAAAAAGCGCAGTGGTGATTGGTAATGATCAAACCACGGTTTGAGACAAACGACCCAGTACATCCACTGACTTGAACCAGGGCATCTACCAGTCCGACCTGACCGGGATTGTAGATATCTTTCTCACTGATCTTTAACCCAGCTTTCTTCAATCCAGCTCTATTTAATTCACTCAATGGAAACATTCCCTCATCGGGATTTGCCTTGCTATAAGGACTGTTTGCCATGGTTAAGAATAGAGCTAGTGCAATTGTCGTGCGATTTATAAACTTCATAGGATTTTAACTATCAACTGTTGTAAATCTCCAAATTTAAGAAAAGCATTTTGATGAAATCGATTTTTTATGTGAACTAATGTAACAATAGTGGATATACTGGACCTTTTTGGCAAGGTATTTATTGTATAATCGGCAGGCCAAATACTCCTGTTGACTTTAATTATAAAGGATTTGACATTGGTTTACGACAGGATTCGTAATTTTGTGCTTTAAAGATAGTAAGATGACCTTAATCCAACTGGAATATATTATAGCTGTTGATACCTACCGAAGTTTTGTTGCAGCTGCAGAAAATTGTTTTGTCACGCAACCTACGTTGAGCATGCAAATACAAAAACTTGAAGAGTCTTTAGGAGCAAAAATCTTCGACCGGAGCCGTCAGCCTGTTGTTCCTACAGAAATCGGCGAGAAAATTATTCTTCAAGCTCGATTGGTATTGACGGAAAGCCGAAAGATCAATGAGATCGTACAGGATAAAAAAGGGGAAATTGAGGGTACACTACGGGTCGGTGTTATTCCGACAATCGCACCTTATTTACTTCCGAATGTGCTGACCACATTTATGGAGAAATATCCGAAACTACAATTGCAGATATGGGAATATACGACAGAACGGATTGTGCATGAATTGAAGGTCGGACTTCTGGACTGTGGTGTGCTATCTACTCCCTTAAATGACCCCGGGATTTTGGAATCACCCTTATTTTACGAAAATTTTGTCGCTTATATTTCAGCCAATAGTCCACTGTTTCCTAAAAAGATACTAAGTGGTGATGATATTGCCGATGATAAACTATGGTTGCTCAATGAGGGTCATTGTATGCGCGGGCAGGTGCTTAATATTTGTCATCATAAACATAATCAAGATCTTACAGGACGATTTGAGTATAATACGGGTAGCGTAGAGACCCTAAAACGTATGGTAGACATCAACGACGGAATCACGATATTGCCTGAGTTGTCGATTTGGGATTATTCCGATGAACAATTGGATAGGATCCGTTATTTCAAATCACCGGAACCAGTACGGGAGATATCATTGGTGACGACGCAAAATTATGTAAAGAGACATGCAATTCAGGCCTTAGAAAAAGAAATATTGGCCGTAGTACCCGATAAATTCAAAACAAAAAAGAAAAAGGAAGTGTTGAGCTTTCAATAGGACGATATGAGAAACCTCAAAAGACGTTTTTTTAAAAAAATAGACCAGATCAATCAATGGCGGATGAAGAAAGTTTCTAACCGGAACTTTATCATTATACTCGCATTTTTGGTTGGAATTGTTGGTGGTATTATGGCATCTGTGCTAAAAAGATTAACCCATTTTATTGCGACGACTATACAGGATGATATCGATTGGAAAGTAAAATACTCGGTTTACTTGATTTTTCCATTGATAGGGATTTTGCTCAGCGTGTTTTTTGTTCGCAAATTTTTGAAAGGGAAGAAGATGGAGCATGGGATTACCCCGATTATTTATGCCATCAGTCGGAAGGGCAGCCGATTGGATCCCAGCAATATTTATTCTCAGGTGGTGACATCGGCTATTACCGTTGGCTTTGGCGGGTCCTGTGGTTTGGAAGCTCCTGTTGCTTTGGGTGGTTCTTCGATCGGTTCTAATATCGCCCGTTTTTTTGGATTGCAGTATAAGGAAGTTACCATGTTATTGGCTTGTGGTGCAGCAGCAGGAATTTCAGGTGCTTTCAACAGCCCTTTGGCAGGAATGATTTTTGCTATCGAGATCTTGCTTCCCGAATTTTCCATTCCAGTGTTCATTCCTTTGCTGATCTCATCGGCATTGGCTTCTGTAGTCTCTCGGGTGCTTTATAATGAACCCTTATTCAGTACATTCAATTCCGATTGGCAAGTTTCGGCATTGTTGTTTTATTTGCTATTAGCTGTGCTGATTGGGCTTTATACGATTTACTTTGCACGTGTTTCTAGGAGTGTGGGGAAATGGTTTTCTAAGATTAAGAATCCCTATAATAAAGTGTGGGTCAGTGGTATCGCCTTAGGTCTGATGATTTTTGTATTCCCAGCGCTGTATGGTGAGGGCTATATTACCATTCAGCAGATTCTCAATGGTCAGTTTAACTCGATTGTTAAGAACAGTTTGTTCTCAGACTACAAGGATATGGGATTAGTAGTTTTGGGCTACACGATATTGACTTTATTTGGAAAATCCCTTGCTGCGTTATTTACATTAAATGGCGGTGGAAATGGTGGGGTATTTGGGCCAAGTTTAGTGATGGGAGGTCTGTTGGGCTTTGCATTTTCTTATGGTGTAAATTTGACCGGAATTGCCGAGCTAAATGTACCCAATTTTGTGGTAGCGGGGATGGCCGGTGCGTTGAGCGGCATTATGCACGCGCCATTGACAGGTATATTTTTGATTGCAGAAGTGACCGGAGGTTATACCTTGATGGTTCCATTGATGCTGGTTTGTTCCATTTCCTATTTGATTAATCGGTCGGTTTTAAAGCATTCCATTTACACCAAGGTATTGGCGGAGTCTGGCGATCTGATTTCCTATGAAGACAAGGATCGATCCGTGTTAAGTATGATGCGGATAAAATATGTATTGGAAACTAATTTTGTGATCTTACGCCCCGACGAAACACCAAAAGGTCGACAAACAGACATTATCCATAGTAAACGCAATATCTTTCCAGTGGTTGATTACGAAGGCAAATTTATGGGGCTTCTTTATAGCGAGTTTCTATTCTCCGTATTATTGGGTGAAGTGGATGGGGGGGATACGACTTTCGAAAAGTTAGCTCAGAAGCCAAATGATACGGTAGGTATCAATGAAAACATGGAAATCGTGATGGCTAAAATGAATAAGGACGACACGTGGATACTTCCAGTTTTGGGGGATGAAAATAAGTATATGGGCTTTGTTTCCAAATCGAGTGTTTTCAACAAATATCGCGCGTTATTGATACGTCAGGGACACTATTTGGAATAAACTGAGTATACATTGTTAGAACGCGAAACGAAGTGTGTTCGGATATGCTCCCTTGGGTCGGCTTTAAACCCGAGGAAGCATAGCAAATTTTTTAAGCGCGTAAAGCCATTATCTTTGTGACATATTTTCCGATAATATCAAACTCCAAGTTGACTGTGCTACCCACCTCAACTTGTTGTAAGTTGGTATGCTCTAGTGTATACGGAATGATAGCAACTGAAAACTGATCGTCTTTAGAGTCTACTACTGTCAAGCTGATACCATTTACGGTAATGGATCCTTTTTCTACGGTGATATTTTGTTTGGAAATATCATATTGAAAGGTAAAAATAAAACTACCATTTTCATCTTTCTTTTGGATACAACGCGCAGTCTGATCCACATGTCCCTGGACGATATGTCCATCAAATCTTCCTCCTGCCAAAGTACAACGTTCCAAATTGATCAGGTCGCCCATCCTTAATTGAGCGAGATTTGTCTTTTGCAAGGTTTCATCAATTGCCGTCACTTTATGCTGATCATTGTTCAATCCGACAACAGTAAGGCAAACGCCATTATGACTTACACTCTGGTCTATTTTAAGTTCATTGGAAATAGCAGAACTGACGTAAAAATGGATATTGCTTTTTTCCTGTTCGATATTTTCTATTTTTCCTAGGGTTTCTATGATTCCAGTAAACATGATATTTTTTTTGATTGATTCCAAAGTTACTAAATAATTAAATGAAATATCGATGTTTAGATCGCACAAATGTGGTAGATAAGAGCTCATGGTGATTACATCTGAAGTCAGACTTCACCACCAAATTAAGTTGAATGGCAAACTTGAAAGTTAAGGGGCAATCAACAATTGTGGTCTGTATTGACGTGTAGGGTATATTTATGGATGCAATTGAGTGCGTAAAGATAAAAGTGATAGATAAAATGAGGGCAGGAGATGACCGGTCATTCTGTTGTAAAGATAAATAATGCAAGGGTTAAATACTGTGGCTGGGACTAGTTGAGTGAAGCAACCAAAAAAATAATCTGTTGAAAAATGCAAAAAGATTGTAGTGTACATTGTACACTTACTATTCCTTTTGTGATTGCTATGCTAAAACAAATTTATGGGAGTTGAAAAAAAATATAACAAAATTTTTGTTTATATCATTTGAACCACTATCTTTGTCCTAGGTTTAGGTTGATTGCCTCTTACAAAGAGGTATTTATAAAAGCTTAGCAGGTCGCCCGACCGAATGCTAAGCTTTTTTTTGTGATCGTTTTTTTTTTGATTATTACTCCACTAAACACTTAATAACAAGCTGTTTACTTTCTTTTATAAATTTCTGGGAGGAGGATGAGGGCTGTGTGGTAGCCGTTAACTTTTGAAGGTATACCATGCTGTCAGCATTAGGATGGTGAGATATTCAAATTTTTTCGATTTGAAACGTTCTTTTAACGCATGCAATGCTTTGGATCTCGCATAATAGATGGTTGATGCGGTTGTGTTCAATGTTTCACAAATTTCATCTGTATTCAAGCCTTCCAAAAAACTGAGCTTGCAGATCTGAGCTTGTTGTTTGGGAAGCAAATTGATTTCAGCAAGTAACAACTCGCTGAGTTCTGTTCGGAATATTTTCTTGAGTACATCTTCATCCGGAACTGACATATGCTGCAGAATATCGAGTTCCTCTTTCCGTATTTTGAATTGAGTAGTTCTTTGCATATCGATACAGGCATTTTTAGTAGCGATAAAAAGAAAGGCTTTGAGGCTTTCATAATGCTCTACCTTTTGTCTATTATTCCAGAGTTTAACAAAAACATCTGAGACAATTTCCTCGGCATCGGTTTTGTTGCGGAGATAAGAAAAGGCAAAATAGCGTAAAGAATGACCAAAATGATCCATAAAAAAGCATAAGGCCATTTCATCACCTTCTTTCAGTGTATTGATGTATGATTCTATTTGCCGCATACTTGGTTATTGATCGTTTTACGTTGGCCTTCGGGATATGTTGTGCTCCTTATGGTCAATACATCATTCAATAGGTAAATTCACATTCGAGCCCCGCTATGGATTGCTTGGCTAAATTACATAAAAAACTTGGGTTGTCATGATTCAATCCGGACAACCCAAGTTTTTTAAGATTAAAAAATTAAGAAAGAAATCGATTTATTTTTTAATCATCTTATTCGCTACAATCTCCCATTCCTGTATATGAGCAGGCTGGTGTTCATTATTGACAATTTCATCGAAATGCTGCAGCATTTGTGGGTGCTGTGCCGCGATATCTTTTTCTTCCCAAGGGTCTGTTGCTAAATCATATAATTGCCATTTTGCTTTAGGGTTTTTCTTCAGATCGAGTTTGACGGCCTTCCAGCGTCCTTCGCGTATGGCGATCTGGCCACCCTTTTCTGGATATTCGAAATAGAGATATTGATGTTTTTGTTGGTTCTTTTGACCCAGCCAGGTTGGAAGGAGGGAGAGCCCATTGCTGTGGCCGGGGCTTTGTTGAACCAGCTGAGCGAAGGTAGCCATGAGATCGTATTGGGCCGAAATCAAGTCTGTTTCGGAATTCGCTTTGATGCGGTTGGGCCACCTGACAATTAACGGAACTTTGATACCGCCTTCAAAAACATCCATTTTCAATCCCCGAAGTGAATCGACACTGCGGAAAAAACGATAATCTATGCCCCCATTAAAGCCAGTTCCGTTGTCACTGGAGAATAGAATAATAGTATTGTCATCTATTCCCAATGATTTGATATGCTTCATAATCGTGCCGACCTGGTCATCCAGATAGGTGATCATACCGGCATAGGTTGCTCTTGGATAGGGGGTAGCCGTATAGCCGTCCTGTCCGTAATAAGGTTTGTCATGGAAGAGGTCCTTATATTTATCTACATATTCCTGTGGAACTTGTAGTGATAAGTGCGGCAATGTATAAGGAAGGTATAAGAAAAAAGGTTTGCGTTGGTTTTTGTCGATAAAAGCCAGTGCTTTCTCAGTCATTAGTTCAGGTGCATATTCCTTACCGTCAAACTGTTTGAAGTCCTCCGCCGTGGCCTTACTGGAATCTAAAGGAGAATGGACAAATTTTTCCTTGTTTTGAAGGGGATATTTTGTTTCATTTTCCCAAAGATGTGTTGGGTAATAATTGTGTGCCTGTTTTTGGTCCAGGTAACCGAAGAAATAGTCAAATCCCTGTTTATTGGGGCTTCCGGTGGAATTATTCATTCCAAGTCCCCACTTTCCAATGGCAGCGGTCTGATAACCGGCTTTTTTAAATAGGTGAGCCATGGTATACGTTCCTTCAGGTAGTGGCATCTGGCCACCCTCGAGACTATCTGCGAAACCGCCCAATTCATAATTTCCACGAATATAAGATTGGCCACCATGCTTGCCCGTTAATAACATGCAACGGGCTGGGGCGCATACTGGAGTACTTGTATAGTGGTTTATAAAGCGTAAACCTTCATGTGCCAGCTGCTGGATATGTGGTGTTTTGATCAATCGTTGTCCATAGGGCTCAGTTTCGGCATAACCTAAATCGTCTGCATAAAAAAAATATGATATTGGGCAATTTATGCTGCTTTTTCTTTTGTTGTGCAAAAAGAGTCCCCCATCCGAGGAGGATGAGGGAAAGTCCAACTTTTAGTTTCATTTTTTACGTTCTCCTTCCAATAATTGCTTGAGTTCAGCGACCTTTTCTGGATATTTTGAAGCCACATTATTCTTTTCGCCGATATCATTTTTAAGATCGTATAACTGATCTTCCGGAAGACTTCCTGTTTCTGTATCGGTTAATTTCATGTAGGGGGAACCTTTGCTTGGCGCAATATATTTCCATTCATCCTTTACGATGGCAAGTGTCTGTGCGTGCTGAACCATACTACTACGTCCCTTATTATCTTGACCGGTTAAGGTTTTCAAGAGCGGCGCGCTATCTTTTGCTTCATCTGCCTTTAGTGGAACATCCAATAATTGGGCACTTGTTGCCAAGAGATCTATTTGGCTGATCAATGCATTGGAAACTTTCCCCTGTGCAACACCTTTGCCGCTCACGATAAAGGGTACGCGAGTTCCACCCTCGAAGATACTATATTTACCACCGCGTAGTGGACCTGCAGGTAAATGACCATTTTGCAGGGCCACAGCGCCATCCATATACCCGTCGTCGAGAACGGGGCCGTTGTCGCTGCTGAAAATTATAATTGTGTTTTTGTCAAGTCCCAAAAGTTGCAATTGCTGTTGAATTTGTCCGACGGTCCAATCTAACTGCAGAATAGCATCGCCGCGGTAGCCGAGTTTGCTTTTACCTTTAAATTGTGTTGCTGGCATGCGAGGGACGTGTGGTTCTGTCAAGCAGAAGTAGAGAAAGAACGGTTTGTTTTGGTGTTGTGAAATAAAGTCCTGGGCTTTGTGAAGAAATGTTGTGGAAACTTCTTCGTCTACCCATCTGGCACGTGTTCCACCGCTCATGTAACCGATTCTTCCGATACCGTTGACAATAGTCTGATTATGTCCCTGGCCAGGTGAAGAATGCATTTTGAGCAGTTCGGGATGCTCTTTTCCTGTGGGGTCGTTACCTATTTTCTTTTCATAGTCGACCAGGATTGGATCATTGGCCTCTGCAGCCACGACCTGATCATTTTCAAGGAACACTGTTGGGACGCGATCTGCTGTTGCAGGAAAAATGAATGAATAGTCAAAACCTACATCGTTAGGCCCGGGTTTTATGGGGGCATTCCAGTCTTTTTGGACCTGATTTCCGAGTCCCATATGCCATTTGCCAACAATGGCAGTAGCGTAGCCCGCATGTTTAAATACTTTGGGTAAGGTGATTTTATCAGTAGGAACGATTAGCTTGGCATCTCCGGGCAGAATGCCTGTACCTTCCTGACGCCAGGGATACGTACCGGTCATCAATGCAAAACGGGAAGGGGTACAAGTTGCCGAAGTACTATGAGCATTGGTAAATCGTACGCCGCTTTGGGCGAGCTTATCCAGGTTGGGGGTTTCGATCTGTTTGGCACCATAGCTGCTTAAATCACCAAAACCAAGGTCGTCTGCATAAATATAGATCACATTTGGTTTACTAGCCTTTTGGGCAAAACTAACCGTGGGGAGCGCTGCGAAAAGGCTCGAGGAGAGTAATAACGTTAGGGATAGTGGCTTCTTCATATACGTTAAGTTTTGTTTAAAGGGTATCGTTTGACAATTGACGATACCCAAGATACTATTTTAAATTTGGATTGATATTAACTTCATTTTGCGGAATCGGCCAATGTTCATCTTGGCCAGCCCGGAAGGATTTGCTGGTCACATACCATCGGCTATAAGGGTCTTTACTTCCACCGGATTTTATTCGAAGATTTTTCGCATTTGGAAATGGGGCGCCATAAAAGTCACCTTTCAGTACATCCTTTGCGATACCCCAACGTAGTAAATCCCAATAACGAAGTCCTTCCAATGCGAGTTCCACACGTCTTTCGTTGCGTAACGTCGTGCGCAAGGAGGTACTACTTTGGACGTTAATGGCTGGCATATTAACGCTGCTTCTTTTTCTGACAGCGTTGATGGTTTTGTCGAGTAAGTCGCTGGTAATAGGATCTCCATTTTCGAGTTTGGCTTCAAGGTAACTCAGGAGAACTTCGGCGTAGCGTACAATAGGAACGTCGGCTCCAGAGTTTTGTAAGTTTCCACTAAACCCTTCGTCGTTGAACTTGCGTAATCCGTAGCCCGTACGAGTGGCCTGTTTTGTTGTGGTCAATTGGTCGATAGATAGGGTGGAGTCGGGGTGAGATGTATATTTAAGGTTTTTGAAACGATCACCATTCGTTATCACGGTGAAGGCTAAACGCGGATCCCGGTTTTTGCTGATGTCTTGCGGATTATAGCGCGCATCATCATACGAAAATGCCGTTCCATCGGTGAAACCATAGCTTTCTACAAGACTACCGAGCGGACAGTGAAGATGCCAGCCGCCTGCGATTGCCGGAAAATTGTGCTGAAACATACCGTTTCCGGCAAGATCAACCAAGTACTGCGTGGCAAAAATAATATCTTTACTCGTTTCGTTGGTTCCATTAAATAAGCCTGAATAGTTAGGATCTATGTTATTTTCATTGGCATTGATGATCTGCTCATAGCTTTTGATAGCGTCGGCGTAAGATTTTTCTGCCAGTTGGATGCGTCCAAGGAAAGCGAGGGCTGCCTGTTTGCTTGCGCGGCCCCTTTCTGCGGTCGTCAATTTGCCATAACTAGGTAAGTCGTTTGCCGCTTCCTGCAATTCACGCGCGACAAACGTAACCAATTTCTGTTTTTTCGCTTTGGAAACCTGATTCGCTTCACTGGGCGTTAAAGTTTTGGTAACTAAAGGGGCATCACCCCAGTATTGGGACAGGTAGAAATATTGGCAAGCACGAATAAACCGGGCTTCTGCTTTAAATCGTGCGAGTAGATCTGCTGAAATAGGAGTTTTATCTATATTTTCAAGAAAATAATTTACACGGGCGATTTTCTTGTAGGTATACATCCAATAATTGTCTAAGTTGCTATTATTGCTCGTTAAGGTGCCATCGGATAGTTTGTTGAAAACCGAATTATCACCACGTCTATCGTAGGCATTGTCCGAAGCAAACTCCAGGTAAAGCAGACCGTTATAGGACCACCAATCTGTGGGGCTGAATTCGGCTAGAGAGTTCATTTGTATTTCCGCTTTGTATAATCCTGTCAGCGCTGCTCGAGCATTCGTTTCGTTTGTCCAAAAGGTTTCGTTGGCAAATTTATCCAGTGGATTGGTTTCCAGTTGTTTTTTGCAACTGGTACTTAGGCTTGATGCAAAAAGAATGCATAAGGCCAATTTTATAGGTTTATATGAGATATGTATCATGGTTTTTTATCGATTGGTTAAAAACTAAGGTTAACCCCAAATGTAAAATTGCGCATAATAGGGTAGTAGGCTCCGCTTGAATTGATTTCGGGATCCCATCCTTTTCTATAGTTGCTTTTCGTGAATAGGTTTTCGGCATTTGCGTAAACCCTTAGACCCGACAATTTCCATTTGTTAAGGATGTGCTTAGGAATGGTATAACCCAATTGGATGTTCTTGAGCCGCAGGTAGCTTGCGTCCAGTAACCAGTAGTCCGATAGCAGGGTATTTGGTGTGCCGGTATTCGGCAATTGTTCAATTCTTGGATATATGGCATTTCGATCGGGATTGGCTGCAGTCCATCTGCCATCAGCTTGCCAGCGTTGGATATTGCCGTTTTGTGTCAGCGCAAATCCAGCATAATTGTCCAATAAGCCTTTAACACCGCTTACACCTTGGAGAAGTATTCCTATGTCAAACCCTTTGTAGTTCATTCCGATATTTATCCCGTAGGTGTATTTGGGGATGCGTGATCCAATCACAGTTCGGTCGTACGTAGCGTCTACTTTTCCATCAGGTACACCGTCGGGGCCACTGATGTCCTTGTATCGGATATCACCCGGTTGAGGTTTGGGGTTGATGCTGGTTTGATTGGCATAGCTTGCAATATCGGCTGCATCAATAAACAAGCCATCGGCCTGGTAGCCGTAGTAGGCTTGAATCGGGTAACCGATAAACAGGGTGGAACCATTTCCCACTAAGCCATTCGGTTGATTGATATTGCCGACACCCAAATCGACGACCCTATTTTTGACCGTAGAGAAGTTCAGATTTACGTTGTAAGAAAAATCATTTAATTTTTTTTGATGCCCTAGTGTAAATTCCCAGCCTGTATTTCGAAGTTTTCCAGAATTTTGTACACCTACTTCAAAACCCAAAATTTTGGAAACACTAGAACCTGGGCTCACCAAAATATCGTAAGTATATCGGTTGTAATAGGTACTGCTGAATGTCAGTAAATTTTTAAATAAAGCCACTTCCACGCCCGCATCTGCCGTTCGGGTCGATTCCCAGCGTAGCATAGGGTCAACAATTGTTGTTCGGGCGACCCCTGGAGAAATAGTGTTTCCAAAGGGGTAATTGTAACCCGGATTTAACACATCCTGGTATGGGTAGTTAGAGACAACGCGCTGTTGGACATTATTGACAATATTTTGGTTACCGAGAACTCCATAAGATCCTTTGATTTTCAATTCGTCTATCCAGCTATAGTGGTCCTTTATAAACGATTCTTCACTCAGTAGCCAACCTACTGCAATTGAAGGAAAAGTGGCATACTTTTTATCGGTTGGAAAACGGGAAGATCCATCGTATCGAACAACACCTTCGACCAGGTATTTCTTGGCATAGTTATATTGTATGCGTGCAAATAACGATTCCAATGCCCACTCAGTAGCTGTACCAGTATTTTGTTGTCCATCTGGTGAACCTACATTTAACTCGGTAAGATCATTGCTGGGAAAATTCTGGCGGTAAGCGCTTAAACCTTCGCTGTAGCCTTTCTCGAAAGAATAACCGCCCAATATTTTCAGGGAATGTTCCCCGATCGTTTTATTATAGTCTGCTAAGGCCTGAAACGTTTTATATGTTTCATAAGGAGCAGTTTGATTGAGGCTAGAAGGTCCGAGCGTAATGGAATTGTTGATCCGTTGTGATGCTCTAAAAAGTTTTGTGCGGCCATTCGTCTGCGTATAGCCCCCAATAGCGGACAAGGTCAGATCTGAAATCGGTTTCCAGTCGAGTCTTGCGTTTCCGGAGATATTAGACACTTTTTCTTTGTAGAAAGATTCGCTCTCGAGGAAAGATACTGGTGTCCCCTTCAGGTTATTCCCTGCGCCCCAGTCGCCGTTGCTCAGGCGGATCGGGTATATGGCGGGATAGCGAATCACCTGAGAAATGATATCCGTCATGCTGGAGAAGTCAAGCGTTGCCGGTGCTGCGGGTTCGTCTGTTTCGGTCTGAATTGCTGCTACCCGCGTCGTTAATTTGAGCTTGTCATTGAGGTTTGATATGAGATTGAGGCGGACATTGTATTTGTCAAAATTGTTTTTGATGACAATACCTTTTTGATTGAGAAAGCCCGCAGATAAGGTGTATTGTATTTTATCTGTGGTATTGGATATATTTAAGTTGTGGCCTGTTTGCGCCGCTTGGGACTTGAATGAACTGGTCAAGTAATTACTATTTGGGTAGTTGTCGGGATCCGAGCCATCTTTAAATTTTTGGATCTCCTCTGCGGTGTAGCCTCCGCCGCCACTTGTGGTTTCATTGAGCAAGGAAGCGTACTCCCAAGAGTTGACAAATTCGGGGAACGCTGTTGGTTTCTGGATACCGTAATAGCCATTGTAATTGACCGTTAATTTTCCACCTGTTGCCCCGGTTTTTGTTGTAACCAGAATAACACCGTTGGCGGCTCTAGCTCCATATATCGCAGCGGAGGAAGCGTCTTTCAGTACCGAGATAGATGCAACATCATTTGGATCGATATCATTGAAGGAATTGGTGGGTATACCGTCGACTAAAATAAGCGCGTCGGTACTTGCACCGAACGAACCCACACCACGGATCTGTATGGTATTGTTTGCTGCACCAGGCTGACCAGATCGCTGTATGACGGTCACACCGGGCATTTGACCTGTGAGGGCTTGCGCAAGCTGGGGAACGGAGCGTTTGGCTAGTTGTTTCCCATCAACTTGGGAAACCGAACCGATTAATTCTTTCTTTTTTGTCGTACCGTAGCCTACGACGACGACTTCTTCCAAAGCATCGACCTGTTGGCTAAGTTCAATATTCAGGTAAAGCTGGTTGGATAATGGGATTTCTTTGGTTTGGTAGCCGATCATTTTAATCACGAGTACGGCATTATTATTTGCTTCGATCTGAAAGTTACCACTTTCATCTGTCGTGGTTGCCCTTGTCGAACCTTTTATTATAATCGTCGCGCCCTGAAGCATTGTTCCTTTGCTATCGTGAACATTTCCTTTGAATGTGCGGGTTTGTTGTACTAACGTGTAGTTATTTGGAAGCTCATAAGTCGGATAATTTGTTTTTAACTTCGTTACGACAAGCATATTGTCCTGAAAACTCCAATCGACAGGTTGGTCTTTTAAGAGAACCTGTATGGCTTTTTCTAAAGGCATATTACGAACCTGCGCCTCAATTTTAATGTCGGCAAGTTCTTTACCATTCAACAGAAAGGGGACGCCACTCTGTTTTTGGATGGTACGTAATACCTGCACCAAAGACATTTTTTTGGCGTTAATAGTAATTGATTGTGCGTAGCTAGCTGCAGACAGCTTAACAACACATGCAAGGGTAAAAAAGGCACTAAGCTTCATTTTGGTCTTCCATTGCTTGGGTATGTTCACAGCAATTCGATTTCTATGAACAAGAAAATTAAAATTCATAAATTTGTTGAATTAGGGATATAATCTATTATTAAACTGATTGGGTAAATCGGTCAAAAATGGAGATCGCTATTATGGCCGATTAATGTTCGTAGCATTGGTCGGCTTTTTTAGTATCTCGTTTGGTCTCGTTAGGTTGGTTTTCTCATAATTGTTGTTTTTGGGTTATTTCATGGATAATTGGTTAGTTTGAAACAAAGAGTTTACGAACTCCATTTTCTTGTATCAAGTCAAATTTAATATGGCTACGCTCCAGGATCTTTAGGACTGCCGCGAGACTTTTCGTGCGTTTAATTTCGCCATATAAAAGTGTTTCTTTTATCGGTTGCGTGTAGATGATTTGCAGGTCATACCATTGGCCGATCAGTTGTAGAGCAGTATGGAGGTCCGTTTCATTAAAATAGAATTTATTGTCGAGCCATGCGATGTAATTAGCGGGATCGACCACTTTTTTAGATAGTTGACCCGAAGCTAAGAGCGCTTGCTGATTGGGCTTGAGCTGTAACGTTTGCCCTTGCGCCGATAGATTGATACTCCCCTCTATAAGCGTTGTACTACTTTGGGATTTTGAATAGGTATTTACGTTGAATTCAGTGCCCGTGACTTCAATTTGTTGCCCGTTGGAAAGAACATGGAAGGGTACCTTTTTATTTTTTGCAATTTTAAAATAGGCTTCACCGTCCACTTCAACAACACGTTTGTTTTTTGCAAAATGAAGCGGGTATTTGAGTGTTGTTTTTGCATTGAGCGTAATCTCCGATCCATCTTCCAGTTGGAGTTGCAGCATCGTGCCAGCAGGGGTGTTGACGGTGGCCATCAGATCTCCTTTTAAAGATGCGTTTTGAAGGATAGTACCGTCTTCGTAGGTTAAATTGTCTCCTGAAACCAAGGCTCCTTTCTGACTCGATACCTGGAGCACTTTGCCGTTCGAAAGCCGTATTTCTGCCTGGTTGCTCTGTGCTTCTACGTCATTTAAGACGATTCGATTACTGACCGGTGCAACTTGTTTTCTAACCATGAAATACATCAAACCTCCTAAGATTATGCTTATTAAAGCTGCTGCGTAGGGAAGCAGGTGTTTTATGTTTCTGATAGGAGATGGTTTAACGGCAGAGGTCCGAATAGTTTCTAGGGTCTTTGCTTTTAACCTTTCGTTCCAATCCATTGTATCTGAAGCCTGAAGCTCGCTCCATTGATTCAGGTCGTTTATCAAATCATGGTTATCCAGGAGGTCTTCAAAAAAAACACGATGTTCTGCTGATTCATCCATCCATAACTTTAAATCGGTCTTTTCATCGGACGTTAAGTTGTCGCCGATGTACTTTATGATTAGTTGCTTGATATCATCAGTCAATCTCATGGTATATAATTTTAGATAGATACGGAACAGGGAGGATAAACCTTAGTAAAAAAGTAAAAAAATAATCAGGTGTAGCACGTCGACAAATATTAAGCTCCAACAGACCAATATCGTCAATACCACGTCCAATATAGCTTTGGCATTTATCTTAACGAATTAATTCGCATCTTTAAAGAAGATTATTGTTTTTACTTAAAGCTTGATGGTTAAAGGGATTTATCAGCTGTAACTTGTAAAAGGTCGGCGTTGAAATCAGTTTTGGGATTGCCGCTCCCCGCAGGAACTGGTCGAAATGTATTAAAGGGAATAGGAGGGAACGAGGAGTTCAGGCCTATTCGCCGCTTTGTTTATTTATTTTAAAATATTGTGCTGATGAAAAGGAAGCTAAGTTTTATTTTCCTGCGAATTATAGGGTTTAGTGTATTGACTACCTTTGTCCTTACAGCCATACTTCAGGCAAATAATGCGGCTGCAAAAAGAGCACGTTGCTACATGCCCTTTTTTACAGAATTGTTGCTTTCATTCGTGGCACTTTGTATTGCGATTGGTACGATATCTATTTTTCTAAATCTAAATAAGCAATTCAGAAGCAGTAGGCTCGCACGGGTACTATCCTTTGTTTTATTGCCCGCCGCTATTAGCCTATTGTTTTCGTCCTTTCTGATCCAAGCTGGCGGAGCATCCAATATATTTGAAATGCTCCACATGGCTGCAACCATAGTTCCGGTATGGGGACTGATCTTATGGCAATATAATAGATCTAATCATTGGCTGACTACTACGGCTTACCAACATTAATTATAATGACAGCCATTAAAATCAGGAGTATGCCAAACCATTGGAATCCCGATACAACTTCCTGTAGAACCAACATGGCAGATAAGGTTGAAACAGGGATCTCCAGACTTAAAATAATATTTCCCATCGCTATGCCGGTTTTTGGGATTCCTTTTGTAAATAGTAAGGGTGGAAGAATCGTTCCAAAAATGGCAATCAATAATCCCCACGCTAATGCATTAGGTTGCATATACCGAATAATATCAATGTTCCAAAATGCGACGATGAGCAGCAGTCCGCCTAAGACCAAGAATTGGCTACGTATCGGACTCGGCAGCTCTTTTTCCACTGTGCTTGAAGCATAAATTGCCAGCGCATAACTTATTCCCGCTCCGAAACCCAGTATTATTCCTCTGTAGTCAAGGTCATTATTGTTTTGGAAGAGATTGGTTGCTAAGGTCGTGCCGAGCAAAACAATAATAACTCCTGTTATCTTGCCTTTTGACGGAAACTTTTTCAACAGCACTGCTTCTGCAACCAAACTTATCCAAATGGATTGCATCAGTAAAATAATTCCAACGGATACAGGGATATATTGGATGGAGAGATAGTAAAGTGTTGTTGTTAGACCAAGGGAAATGCCCCAGACCATCAGTTTAATTTTTGATGAAAATTTGATGGCGTTATGTTCTTCTACATTACGCTTTGACAACAGATTAAAGGCCAACAGAAAGAGAAAACCAAACATAAACTGCAGAAAGGTCAACAGACTTGTATGTATCCCTAAATGGTTTGCATATTTCACAATTGTTGCGAGCAGTCCATAGCTGCAAGCGCCGGCAGCAACATAGAGCGTCGATTTATAGTCCTTCATGTTGAAAGTAGTTTTGAAATAAAGCCAACTGTTGTGATAGTGATTTGCTCCAATAAGCAGTGTCGTGTCCTCCTTTTGATTCGATGTAAAGATGCTCGATGTTTTTGTTGGTCAGATGCTTGTGGAATGTACGGTTCATTTCCAGCATTTGCAGGTCTTCAGTTCCACAATCGAGGATATAGCGTTGTTTATTGTGCTTCATTTTATCTTCGTTGCTGTAGATGCGGTCTACATCGTTCAGATTTTTGAAATCGCCTAATACCTTGTCTACCTGATATTGCTGGTAAGCTTGTCCGAAGCGGTCGAAATCAAGAGCACCGCATGAACTCCCGACGATCGAAAATGTCTGTGGATAGGCTATGCCGATGTGCAATGCTCCGTAGCCACCCATGCTCCAGCCCAGTATTCCGCGCGCATTTCGGTTTTGTTGCGTCGGGTAGTGATGATCGATGTAACTTACTAGTTCATTTCCTATAAAAGTGGTGTATTGTGCATGTGGATCGATGGGACTATCTACGTACCAAGAATTGAAATTTCCATCTGGTAGTACATAGATCGTCTGAAATGTTTTTGCTTTTTGGATTAAGTCCGGAATGTCTTCTTGCACGGTACGGGTGGGGTTGCCGCTATAACCATGGAGAATAAAAACTGTTTTATAATTGATCCCGTCTTGCATGTCGGGCGTAATTATAATGGTTTCAATGTTTTTGTCCATTTTGGCACTATGGATTTTTGTCTTAACGACTTTTTGTGCCGCCAGTGGTAGGCTAAGGGCAGAAAATAGGAGTGTGCATACTGTTTTCATAGCTTAAAATTTTGTCTCTATAAGGCAAAATTCAACAGTATAATCTTTAAAAACGTATACACATGTTGATGGAATTATTCTTTTAATTCCTTACGGATGCGACTTAATTGCGTGGGAGTTACACCAAGATAGGAGGCGATATGATGCTGCTTGAGGCGTTTGAAAAGCACCTGATTCTTATGAAGTTCAAGATAACGTTCCTTTGCAGATTCCCACTTGAGCTCGATTTCAAGTGGTTCTTTTTTGACCACCCAATTCTTTTCCAGGTAGGCTATCTGAAAGAGCGCCAAATCATGCTTTGTGCGGACAAGCTCACGGAAAGCCTTGGCTGAATATTGAATTAACTCCACATCTTCGAGTGCAATGATGTTGAAGGTGCTCGGTGTTTCTTCAATGATGGCGGCGGTGGAAGCACAAAAGCTATTTTCTTCAAAAAACATTTTGTAGATAATATTGCCATCAGCGTTTGATTTATAATAACCTAATAATCCTTTGCATATAAAATAATAGTACTTAGCATATTCTCCAGCACGTAGAATATGTTCATTTTTTTTGAACTGCTTGACCTGAAAGATAGTTTTCAAAATTTCTGTCGTAGCTGGGCTAAGCGCAGCATAAGTATTCATTTCGAAGAGGAGTTTTTCTATCATCAGTAGGTAACTGTTTTGTAAATGACCGATCTATCTATTTAACAAAGTTAGTGAAATGATCGCTTCAATTGTACTTTAACGGATTGTAACTTGGAAACTAACGATTTTTACACTAGTCTTTGATGTAGTACTCGGTTCCATTCAGACCGACAAATATTTCCTTGTCGAGGTCACCGCGATAGCCAATAAACAGCGGATACTGCTGTTCACGTAATGGATTATTATAAAGCTCCTCAATATTTGCATATTTTGCTTTTACAATGATTTGATTGGTCTCACTATTTTTTATTCCCTTCAACAAAGTGTGCTCACTGGTAAAATCTACGTAAGGTATTTCTTTTCTTTTGGGGCGGAAAATCAATTTAACTCCTTCCTCAATCAACGCCTTATTTTTTATGCGAAATTCCTCAATGGATTGCTCTTCCGGAAATATTTGTTTTCCGCTCTGGTTGTCTTTGATATGTTGAAAGAGTGTGTTTTGATCTATGCTGTCGCTATAATAAACAGTTGAATTTTTGTACAGATAAATTGTTGTTTCACCTGTTTTAAAATCGGCGGCATTGTATTTATATACTCGTGTTCCCTTTTTATCGATACGGTAGCGTTCGCCATTGAATAGTACCCAAGCATAGTCTTCTGTTCCATATTTAATGATCTCGGGATTATTTACATGGAAAAGTTGGAAATTGTAATCAGCTTCGAATAGTTCTGCTTTTTCAAAAAGTGCCTTTATTTTAACGTTTAGTGATTTGTCACAGTAGCCAAATAAGCTGTTCTGCATGAGTGTCGGAATTAAATCAGGATACACCAAATCCGTTAAAGCTAATTTATCTTGGGCATGAGTAGGTATACTTAAGAAGGTTAAAAGTAGTAAAACAAAATTTCATCCGTTGTGCTATTTAATGTGCATAACAAAACTATCAAATTAGATCTGTTAAAAAATCAATGAAAATAGTGATTTTTAATCGGGGGAATATTAGTGCCAATTCCTCGTTAAAAATTAATCCAAATTTTCTATCTTTGTGGTCTGTTATACTATATCTAACATATTATCTAGTCTTACTCGAAAGACAACTCTAAAAACAGAGTGATTAATGCATTGAAATCTTGTGGTTTTTAATGTACAGATAATCCTATCGACTTATTTCTTAATCTTAAACAAAACAAACGATTATCAAATCGATTGCATTATCACTTTTGCGGTGTATTCAACATTTCAAAATGTGGTGACATGATGAATAAAAATGAATAGTAAACAGTTAATAAGTAGAGATATAGAGCTATTTTACAATAGAGCATCCGAAGAAACTCGACTTGACAAAGGAATGGGCATATTTGAATTTGAAAGAATTAAATCACTCGTAGAAAAATATATACCAACTTCATCTTCAAAAATAATAGACATTGGTGGTGGTACGGGAAAGTATTCGGAATGGCTTGCTAAAAAAGGACATCAAGTTCATTTGGTAGAGCCAGTTGCAAAACATATACAAATAGCCCAAAACAGAGCGAATAGATTAAAGAACAGGTTTTCTGTACATTTAGGAGAAGCTCGAAAATTGGAATTTCCAGATAATTATGCGGACCTAATAATACTGCACGGCCCTCTTTATCATCTTCAAAAAAAGGAGGATAGAGATTTAGCCATTTGCGAAGCTAAACGTATTTTAAAGAATGATGGGATTATTTTGGGATTTGCCATCAATTATACGGCATCAACATTGGTTGGTCTTTTAAACGGCTTAATTCACAAAAAGCCATTTTTTGACATGTGCAAAGAAGAATTAATAAGGGGGATGCACAATCCGCCCGATGATTTCCCTTGGCTTTTAGCAGAAGCATTTTATCATAAGCCACAACAGCTAAAAGATGAATTTATAAATCAAGGCTTAGCCTATCTAAATACTTATGCGGTTGAGGGTATGGCATGGTTGGATAAAGAATACTTTGCCAATATGCTGAATAATAAAAAGCGAAGAACATTAATGGAACTTATTCAAGTTACTGAAAACGACAGCTATCTTTTACCCTTTAGTCCACACATGATGATAGCTGTGCAAAAAAAATATAATTATGGAAAATAAAGAAAAATATTACATAGCATTAATAGAAAATGACGGTCAACTCAATGAAATTGACCTCGGGAAAAAAATAGGACTTAATGAAGATGAAACAAACGAAATAATTGTACAGCTTCTAGCTGAACATAAAATTGAATATGCAGAAAAAAGAGCGTGTAATTATAGTCTAATGAAAAGGGTAAGAAAGAAAAATAACAGTAGGTAATGATAGCTAAATTTTACAATGAAACATTGTCTAAACTGGAAACGGCAATCAACGAATTGGAAATTGAAACCGATTGCGCTGTACAACGGATGGAGGCTGTTATACACTTTATCCTTGAAGCACAGCCCTGAGCTTCCATTGGATCGAACCCGGCCGCCCCTTCTTTCGAATCCTAATAGCTTTAAAACAAGAAAAGCTAATCTTTCGATTAGCTCTTTTCTTTGTGATCCCGCTGGGATTCGAACCCAGGACCCATACATTAAAAGTGTATTGCTCTACCAGCTGAGCTACGGAATCTTACTTCTTTGTTTTTGAACTACCGTTCCTTGTTTGAAGTGATGCAAAGATAGGGTTAATCCCTATTCCACGCAAGTATTTGTGCGATAAAAATGCGCTACGGCCGTTTAGCGCTTCATTTTTAGTGATTTATTTTTTTATTTAGGATAGAAATTCCCGGTCTTCATCCGATAATTGGGACTTTCTGTCGCTGTTTTCTTCTTCCGATTCGTCTATTTCTTCCTCTTCATACGCCCGCTGTTTCTTTTTTCCGATTTTCAATAGAGATACAAATACAATTCCCGCGATAAAAAAGGCCAATAGTAGCTTCCATAGTGCCACCTGTGATTCCCCGAGAAAATTGAGCTGCACCGATTGCGGATTTTTGACACACACCACTGTGATGATAACCGTTATCAAGACTAAAAAGATATTACGCATGTTACTGTAAACTATATGTCGTTATTCTAACAGCGAATATAGGGAATATCTGTTTTTAATCGATATCGATCTTTGCACGATTTAAGCGTAAAGAATTCAAGATAACCGAAACGGAGCTGAAACTCATTGCAGCGGCAGCAATCATCGGGGACAGGAGAATTCCGAAAGAAGGATATAGAAGTCCGGCAGCCAATGGAATCCCGAGTATATTATAGACGAAAGCAAAACCCAGGTTCTCCTTAATATTACGGAGCAGTTTTTGGCTCAGTACCTTTGCTTTGGCTATTCCGATAAGGTCTCCTTTCAGCAAAGTGAGTGAAGCACTTTGTATGGCAACATCGGTACCTGTGCCCATGGCAATGCCAATATCTGCTTGAGCAAGGGCAGGGGCATCATTGATACCATCACCAGCCATCGCTACCACATGACCTTTTTGCTGTAATGTATGAATTTCCTCCAACTTATCTTTGGGCAAGGCATTGGCTTTGAAATGCTTGATGCCAACTTGATCCGCCACAGCCCTTGCCGTATGGATATTATCTCCCGTCAGCATAACGACATCGACTTTATGCTGTATAAGATATTGGATTGCACGCTTCGAAGAGGCTTTTATTTGATCTGAAATACTAAAATACCCCAATAAGCTACTGGCTTTTGCCAGGAAGGATACTGTCTTTCCATGGGATTGGGCGGTTTCGGCCATCTGTTTCATATCATGAGGGATTGCTATGCCGATAGACTCCATCAACAATTGATTGCCCAGTGCTATGCTATGTCCAGCTATGTTTCCCTTGATTCCTTGGCCGGCAACATTTTCAAAATCGGAAACTGCAAGGTCCGTTTTACTATTTTCCTTTTTTGCCCTTTCAATAATAGCATGGCCCAAAGGATGTGTGCTATTGGCGTTTAAAGCGGCAGCCAAAGACAATATCTCGTCTTTGCTGCTTGACGAGTTTGGCTGAATATCATCAACGGTGGGTTTTCCTTCGGTGATGGTACCTGTTTTGTCTGTTAGTACCACATCTACTTGGTTCATTTTTTCCAGCGCACTTGCATCTTTGATCAGGATCCCATGTTTGGCTCCCTTGCCGACGCCCACCATGACAGACATCGGCGTAGCAAGTCCCAAGGCACAGGGGCAGGCGACAATAAGTACGGCAAGTGCGTTCGCAAAGCCGAATGCTAAGGAAGCGGAAGGAACCCAAAGCCACCAGGTAAGAAATGTCAAAATTGCAATGATTATGACAATCGGGACAAATATCTCGGATACTTTATCCGTTAATCGTTGAATGGGTGCCTTGCTTCTGCTCGCATCATTGACGAGTTGAATGATCTGAGCCAAAAGTGTGTCCGAACCGATACGTTCTGCCTTCATGAGGAAACTGCGGTCGCCATTGATTGTTCCTGAACTGACATGATCTCCTGTTTGCTTTTCTACGGGAATAGGTTCACCCGTCAGCATGGATTCATCAATGTTACTGTTGCCATCCGTAATCTGCCCGTCAACGGGGATTTTGTCCCCGGGTTTTACTTTGAGTATATCTCCGAGTTGAATTTGATCTATGCCGATCTTTTTATCTATTCCATTTTCTACGCGTGTAGCTTCGGAAGGGCTCAGCTTGATCAGCTCTTTGATTGCCGAATTGGTTTTGGAATGTGCTTTGGCCTCCATCACCTGGCCTAATAATACCAAAGTCAATATGACGGTAACGGATTCGAAGTAAAGTGCAATGTAGCCATGGTGATTTTTTAATTCAGCAGGGAACACCTGCGGAAAAAATAGGCCAACCAAACTATAGACAAACGCAGCTCCGGCACCAAGTGCAATCAGGCTAAACATATTAAGGCGCCAGGTTTTGAAAGATACCCAGCCCCGTTGAAAAAAAGACCAACAGGTATAAAAAACAACCGGCAGGGATAAAGCCAGCTGAATCCAGCCAGACCAACTCGGCGAAATGATCTTACCTATTGGATTACCGGGAAGCATTTCGCCCATGGAAAGTATAAAGATCGGGACCGTAAATAGGATAGAGACCCATAATTTCATGCGTAGATCACGATAGGTATGATCGTCGCCCTCATCATTCCCATTGGCTATAGGCACAAGGTCCATACCACATATAGGGCAATTTCCAGGATGATCTTGTACAATCTCAGGATGCATAGGACAGGTATATTGATGGTCTGTCTTTAACATGGGGACCTTTTCCAGGTTCATGCCGCATACCGGACAGTTTCCGGGTTCGTTATAGCGTTTGTCGCCCTCACAATGCATCGGACAATCGTATTGATCAGCGGACGTATGACCATGTGCTTTGTCAGGTGTAGATATTGTCTGTGATTGATGTACCGTGGCATTTGACTGAGCGGAATGATTGTGTTGCTGTTCGTGTTGGATATGCGAGGTCGCTGCATGCTCAGTTTGTAGCTTATTTTTAATTGCTGTTTCTGCATCGAGCTTCACCAAATGCATACCACAGATCGGACAGTTTCCTGGTTGGCTGTACGTTTTTTCACCTTCGCAATGCATGGGACAGCCATATCTCTCCGAAGCTTGTGCTACAGTGTGTTGATCGGACTGTAAATTACCCTGATGCTTATGTATTTCGCTGAGCTGATAAGGACCTAATTTTGATATGATTTCCTGTAATTGCTGTAACGGAATATGTTTCTGGGATGTTACTGTCATGCTTGGCGGGTTTAAAGTTACCTCGGCATGAACCCCAGGAAGCTCATTCAATGCATGTTCGATTGTGGTTCTACATCCATCACAGGACATTCCCGAAAGTGTATAGTGGTGTTGCATAGCGTTGTCTTTGTTGCCTAAAGTTAAACGTTATATCGAGGTGATTTTTACACTTTTACCGGGTTTTCTTGTAAAATTTCCCGTTGATAATATGTGCTTCCGGTTTGCTCTCATTTTCTAGGTCGAACCAGCGTTATAGTCTTCCGGAAACGAAATATGGTGTAAAAAAAACAGCGAAACTACGCTATGGTAAACACAACCGAACTATGTTTTGTTTGCTCTGGGGATAGGTATGGGATAGGGGAATTTCCCTTTGATTAAGCCAGTAGCATTACTTGGGGATGTTTTATCAATGTATTGATGGTTACTTGTTCTTTCAGAACTGCTTCGTGAAAAGGCGCCGGGATCATCAATTTAAATATTTTTCGGGCGGTTTTTACTAGGAAAAGAGCACCGTGAATCACTTGCTTATCGTCGATGATCAACGTGTGCTGTGTTGCCGGCTGATTGCCTAATTTTTCCTTTTCGATGAGTTGTATTAGTTGTTGCATTGTATCAGAATATTTAGCCAAAATTACCAAATACTTAGCATTTATTGTTTTTTTTCTAATCGTTGCTATTTGAAATTTATCCACTGCTTTCAACCTTTTTTTATTTTTTTAATAGCTAATAATCGTTTTAGCAAAGAAGAGATTTCAAAACATAGCGCAATCGATTGCGTATTTATTCTGCTAAAATGCTAAATATGAGAAGGATGTATTTGCTAAAGTTTGTTTAACTTTTTTAGCTTTGTGCAACAAATATCCAATAAAACAACATTATGAGTGGTATAACTACACTAGGTCAATTTATCATTGAAAAACAGGCCGATTTTCCGTATGCTAAAGGGGAGCTTTCCAGACTACTGCGCGATATTGGAATCGCAGCAAAAATTGTAAATAGAGAGGTTAATAAAGCGGGATTGGTTGATATTTTAGGCGATGCAGGACAGGTCAATGTGCAGGGCGAGGGACAAAAGAAACTGGATGTTTATGCCGATGAGCAGTTTATCAAAGCGCTTCAAAGTGGGGGAGAATGCTGTGTAGTTGCCTCAGAGGAACATGAAAATCCAGTGTATATCCAATCAGGGGTTTCCAAAAATGCGAAATATATTGTGTGTATTGACCCGCTGGATGGCTCAAGCAATATCGATGTTAATGTATCTGTGGGGACGATTTTTTCCATTTATCGACGAATTTCTGATACGGGTGTTTCTTGTAATAGCAATGATATTTTACAGCATGGAACGAAACAGGTCGCTGCAGGTTATGTAATCTATGGTAGTTCAACTATGTTGGTGTACACAACAGGAAAGGGCGTAAACGGATTCACATTGGATCCTTCGATCGGCGAGTTTTGTTTATCCCATCCCGATATGAAAATTCCGGCTTCGGGTCAAATTTATTCGATTAACGAAGGAAATTATTCCAAATTTCCAAACGGCGTTAAGCAATATATCAAATATTGCCAAATGGAGGACAGTGCAACGCAACGCCCCTATGCATCGCGGTATATCGGCTCAATGGTCGCCGATATACACCGCAATCTCCTCAAAGGGGGCATCTTTCTTTATCCAACGACTTCTGCGCACCCTAATGGTAAACTAAGATTGATGTATGAGTGCAATCCAATTGCCTTCATCATTGAGCAGGCAGGGGGTAAAGCTTCGAATGGATCTCAGCGTATACTAGATATTGAGCCAAAAACTTTGCATCAGCGATCAGCAGCTTTTTTGGGTAATACCGATATGGTGGAATTGCTGGAAGATTTCCTGGAAAAATACAGTGATTGATTCTGTAGTGATTCAATGACAGGTAAGATTCTTTAGACAATAAGAATTATTTATCTTTGTCCTCAGAAAATGGCTTCATTATTGCGAAGCCATTTCTTTTTCACGATTTGTAATATGTTACGATTTTTAGTTTTTATTTCATTTGTTTCAGTAGTATTTTTTTTCTTGTAAAGATAATCCTCCGACTTATGGCGATGTGTTGGCGAAAGAGTTTGAAAATAAGTCCTATAAGGATTTTGACACAGCAGCTTATGTAAAAGTCTTCCGTGAAGTGTATGGCAAGGAAAAACCTCAATTGGTTAATCCGAGCTGGATGAAGGAATTATCGGATTCTACTGAAGGGATGACTTTAATTGCCGAACACCTTTTTGACGGTAGTATCGACACCATGTTAACGTACTTTGAACGAAGCGATGCGCATGGTATTCGAACTAGTTATTTCCATACGGCTGCGATTAAGGAAACATTATCTTCGCTTCGAAAACTGAAAACCAAAGATGTTGCTGAAGTTTATCCCTTATTGGCCAAACTTGACTTATTGAGTACTGATGGGCTGGTGGCTTATATTAGCAGCATAAAATATGGTGTGGTCAACCCCAAACGCCTTTATGGACGATATTTCGTTCCTCAAAAGCGTATGAGCTATGGCAAAGTTGTACAAATGCTGGATAGTGTAAAAATTGGAACTGTGTTGACCGATATCCAACCTAAAAATCAGTATTACACCAGGTTTCAGGATCTATTGGAAAACGGGAACCTAAACAGTGCACAACGAAGCCAGGTGTTAATGGTATTGGAAAAATTGCGCTGGATGGGAGATGCTTTTCCGGAGAAATATGTATTTGTGAACATACCTGAACAACGGTTACATATTATGGAAGAAGGGAAGACAAGTCAACTGATGAATGTGTGTGTAGGTGAAACTGATAATCCCGCCTATACGCGGAAAGGTGAGAATCACGAGACGCCTGTCATGCAAGGGGTGTTGGATGCCATGCAAGTAAATCCTGTATGGAATATTCCAAGCAGTATTGTCAAGAAAGAGTTATTGTCAAGCGTTCGAAATAATCCAAACTATCTGGCATCGCGCAATATGGTGGCTTATTACAAAGGAAAACAAGTGGACCCTGCAACGGTCAACTGGAATTCGGATTCTGTGGAGAATTTTCGTTTTAAACAAAATCCTGGTTCGGATAATTCATTGGGGAATGTGAAGTTTTTGTTTGAGAACCCCTATTCCATTTACCTTCACGATACGCCTGCAAAACAAATGTTTGGGCAGAGCAATCGCGCCGTCAGCCACGGTTGTGTGCGTGTTGAAAAACCCGTTGATTTGGCGTCATACCTTGTCAATAATGAAAAACAGGCCGAAAAAATTGCAAAAGAAATTACCACAGATTCGATCTCAAAATCACGTTGGGTAACACTTAAACGGCAGATGCCAGTTTATATCACCTACTATACAACCTGGTTGGATGACGAAGGGAAAATCGTTACTTATCCGGATATATATGGTTATGATCCGCGTTTGAAGGAAGCGTTAAAGAAATATTGGACAAATTAATCAAAAAGGCTTAACTCATTTAGTTAAGCCTTTTTTATCGCTAGTATTCAGAGTTGTAGGCTAGTGCTATCCGGACAAAAGGATAGTCTTTGTTGACATTGTTATGGTCTTGATAATGACCTTCCAATCTAAAGTAACCGGAGTAAAGATTGACACCGAAATTTTTCCAGATACGCATTGAAGCACTCGTGGATGCCGTATGTAGAAAATGGTGGGATTTGTTGCCACTGATTGTGACAAAATATCCGCCACGATAATCTACACCAAATTTAAAGCGGTTTAATGTGCTCAATGTGGCTGAAGCCCTAACATCGGCTCCGGGGCCATAATCGTATGTGCGGCTTTCACCAAAATGGAGATAAGGATCGGGTACAGCGGCCAGTACCACTGGACCACCACCAAGGATGGTTGTCAGCTTGGTACGGCTACCAATATTGAAGTTTGAAAAGACATTGTAATTGATACTCTGTGACCCATAGTAAAAGGCTTCATTGCGTAGAAAGTCGAAATGCGCAGACACGATACCACGATGACGTCCTGTCAAATTGGATAAAATACGGTTACCGTATAACGAGGCATACACATTGACCGCATTGACGATGGAACTATCATCTGATCCAAGTTCCAAATTGAGGAAGAAGTCATCAAAGGGTTTCTTTTTGTCTAGATCATCGTTGGTGTAAATCAGTTTGATACGCGCATAGATGTCATTCTTTCCTTTATTCAAGATGTCATGTTCCTTGGCATCAAACCGTCTTAGCCCCAATTCAACTTCGGTGTGTACTAAAGAACTGTCGACCACCGCACCTTTTACCTTATCTCCCCAGCGCCCGTCGAGCAGACGGTTGAGTCCGTTTATCGGATTGATCAGCATGGCCAATAGTTCTTTTTTATTACGTTGTCCTTTGGTCAGACTCGGGCGCGAAAGAATATGATGCGATAGTCTATGGGTCATTTCACCTAAAATAGTACCACCAAAACTTGTGTTGATGATATCATTGATGGATGGTGGTTCTGTTTCACCTGCAGTTTCCCAGATATAGCTACCAGCTACGGTTGCTGCTGTCGATTGTAGAAAACTATAGTTGTTGGATCGGAACGAATTGAAATAAAACTGACCGTGATAAGGGTGCGCCATTTGATTTGTGGCAAAGAGATTGTCGTCCCAGGTCCAGGCAGACAGTTTTAAATGGCTAAAGAAGTTTTTAAAGGAAATATGCGAAACAGGATCTTTTCGAATGAAGTAATTAACCGACGCAGGAATAGCTTGGATGGAAAACCACTCAATTCCCGCCCTTAAGAAGTTCTTCTTTTGGTAGTCGAATAGACTGTCTGTTTGTTTTACGTTGATAAGATGATTGTTCCAAAGTCGTGGTTGCTTATCGTGGTACATGGGATATTTTTCGACAGGTTTCGCTCGAAATAGGCTATCTGAAGTCATTAAGGAATCTCTAGCTGGTAGGAATGCAGCCTTACTAGGTTCTATACTCCCGAGCTGGACAAGCAACAAAAAGATACATATTAATAGACTATAATGACGTTGGTTAATGCATTGTTTGATCGAAATGAACATACTGTTTTGCGATAAAATTTGTAAAGAATAACAAATATAGGGGAAAAGTGTTTGTGTGATTAGTACCTTTGCGGCAATTATCCTGTTCTAGTAATTTAAAAATGAACCATACCTTTGAAATATTCAATATAAAATCGATTAATCTTAAGAATGAGTTGTTTGCAGGATTAACGGTCGCAATGACAATGATTCCGGAATCACTCTCATTTGCAATTTTAGCCGGGCTACCACCCTTGACCGGACTTTACGCAGCATTTTTAATGGGTTTGATCACTTCCGTTTTGGGAGGTAGGCCAGGGATGGTCTCGGGAGGTGCTGGCGCAACAGTAATTGTATTGATGGCCCTGGCGGCAAGTCACGGTATTGATTACCTGTTTGCTGCTGTCGTCTTGGCGGGGCTCCTGCAATTTTTAGTCGGGCTTTTTAAATGGGGGAAATTTGTACGCTTGATTCCACAGCCTGTTATGTACGGTTTTTTAAATGGACTGGCCATTATCATTTTTATGGCTCAAGTAGTCCAATTTAAGGTGAATACCGGGCAGGGGGCGGAGTGGATGTCGGGAAGTACCTTATACATCATGGGGGGATTGACTCTGCTGACGATGTTGATTGTGATTGTATTTCCTCGGATAACGAAGGCTGTTCCGGCCTCTTTAATCGCTATTCTGGTTGTATTTGGTCTGGTTTCTCTTTTAGGTATTGATACCAAAAAAGTAGTAGATATTGCCTCTGTTAGTGGGACATTACCCCATCTACATTTACCTAATGTACCCCTGAGCTGGGAAACATTGCAACTGATTTTTCCGTATTCTATGGTGATGGCCGGAGTAGGGTTGGTGGAATCGCTCCTGACACTGAACATGGTGGACGAAATAACGGCGAGTAAGGGAAATGCAAACCGCGAATCCATGGCGCAGGGGATAGCCAATACAATCAATGGATTTTTTGGGGGAATGGGTGGCTGTGCCATGGTTGCTCAAACACTGGTCAATTTAAACGCTGGTGCACGCACGCGACTTTCTTCTTTTATAGGAGCGATGACCATCTTAGTGATTATTTTGGTAGGTGCTCCTTTTATTGAGCAGATACCCATGGCCGCGCTGGTCGGTGTGATGATGATGGTGGCCATTGGAACCTTCCAATGGGTGAGCTTGCGGATTGTCAATAAATTTCCCAAATCAGATATTTTCGTTGGGATTATTGTCGCCGGAATTACCGTGGTTTTACATAATTTGGCGCTTGCGGTGCTGATTGGTGTAGTGGTATCCGCACTTGTATTTGCCTGGGATAATGCGAAGCGCATTCGGGCAAGAAAATATTTGGATGCCGAGGGCATCAAGCATTATGAAATCTATGGACCTCTTTTCTTTGGTTCGACAGCTAATTTTTTGGATAAATTTGATGTTTTGGAAGATCCTGAGCGCGTGATTTTAGATTTTAAGGAAAGTCGTGTGGTGGATATGTCCGCCGTGGATGCACTCAACAAAATTACCGAACGCTACGCTGCACAAGGGAAAAAAATCGAATTGAGGCACCTCAGTGAAGATTGTCGCTCTTTGTTAAAAAATGCTGCGGGCATTGTGAAGGTCAATATCATGGAAGATCCAACCTATCGGGTCATGCCGGGCAAGTAGACTCTTTTTTGCGCAGCTCAAAAAAAAGTTCATTTCCCTGTCTTTGGGGAATACTGTTGGTTGAATCTGTCAGCTGTAAAATGTCAAATTGCGATGCGAATAATTGTTGATATTCCGTTTGATCTCCACCGAAAGGTGGTCCTTGTTGCGCAAAATCCCGTTTGAACAATAAACCCGTCAGAATACCCTGCTGCTTGAGCAAAGTATGCATTTGTTGTACGTAGCTGGGGCGTAATGAAGGATCCAGTGCACAAAAAAATGTTTGCTCAATTATATAGTCGTACTGACCCAGGTGCTGGAAAAAATCTTGACATACAATTTGGATCTGAGGGGTATTGGCGAACTCCTTTCTTACCTTCGCAACGAGGGTCGGAGCGATATCAAGTAAGGTAATTTGATGGAACCCCATGTCAAGTAGAGCCTTTGCTTCATAAGCATTTCCACAACCGGGAATTAGAATAGAGGCATCTTTCGCAATAGACTCCGCTGCATAGTTGATAATAGCAGGAGAGGCATAACCAATATCCCAGCCTGTTGCTTTGTTCTTATAACGTTCATCCCAATAGTTTCCATCCAATAGTGAAGAATTCATAGCTGTTTTGTTCTATATGCTTTAGCAATTTACATAAATATTAGGTTAATAGGGTGCTTCTCTTTGCTGAAAATTGCTTTTAGCTACCCGCTCGGAAGTTGATTTTATTTAGTTGATTTGGACTATTGTGGTCAAAGTTCGATTGGCAAGATGTCGTATTGGAGAGAAATCTTGAAATTCACTTGTATTCCATACGATATTAAAATTTATAGCGTTCAATTACTCTAGTAGGGATAATCCCCTCATGTTTTTAGATGAATTATATTAAAGTAGTTTTATTTATTGTTTTATTTCTAATTGTTGGTCTTGCCTACGCTAATCAAGATTGGAATGGTTTGGAGAGCGCGCATCACTATATCGGTTATTTGTTGTTATCACTCTATATATCGGGCTCAACACTGTTTATGTATAAACCTCTTAAAGGGGATCGAAAACTAAAACGACATTTTTTTATTCGATTTTCTGTAGTCTGTATCGCCTTTCTGCTACTTCTTGTCCCATATTTGATTCTTAAACAACAAAATGATGCTTTGGGGGCTGGATATTTACTCTATTTTATGACCGTCAGTCTTGCAGCACCGTTGTCCATTTATGCCTTTATTGAGATCCTATGGTTATTTACCCAAAAGAAATATCCGCAAATAGGTGTTAACCTATTACTTGTTGGCTATATCTACTGCCTTTTTTTATTCAGTGGTCTATTTGGATATTAAACCTATGGGAGACACGGACTTGTCATCATCGCCTTTTAATCGGTTAAAATTAAGCATGTTTCTGCTCGTTTTTCTAGAATTACTTTTTTGTGAAAAGAATCATTGATTAAAATTGTTGTTTGCTTCTTATCCGGAAAATTGCTAATTTAATAAGGATTCTTAAACCTGAATTTAAAGAATTTCGAGACTAAACCTGATCAGGTCCTTGTTCTTGAAGATAACAATTTTATAACCAATTAATGGATTGAGGTATGATACACAAAGTAGTTTCCCTTGTATTGGGAGGAGGTCGAGGGTCGCGCCTTTTCCCATTGACACAGCAACGGTCGAAACCAGCGGTTCCAATAGCTGGAAAATATCGTTTGGTCGATATTCCGATTTCGAACTGTTTGAATTCTGGCTATAATAAGATCTTCGTACTGACGCAGTTCAATTCAGCCTCTTTGAACACACACATCAAAAATTCTTACAATTTCAGTATTTTCAGTAAGGGCTTTGTTGACATCTTGGCTGCTGAACAGACCAATGAGGGCGATCGTTGGTTTGAGGGCACGGCTGATGCTGTTAGGCGAACGCAGAAACATCTCCTGAATGTAGATTACGACTACATTCTTGTCTTGTCTGGTGATCAGTTATACCAAATGGATTATTCGAAGCTGATTGACTTCCATGTTGAAAATGGGGGTGATGTTACCATTGCGACTATACCGGTCAATGGTAAGGATGCTACAGGATTTGGTATTTTAAAAGCGAATGAAGCGAATGAAATTACCGCTTTTGTCGAAAAGCCCGATAAGGACGAAGTATTAAATTGGACCTCAGAGGTCTCCGAGGTTTTGCATAAGCAGGGAAGGCATTATTTGGCATCTATGGGGATCTATGTTTTCTCAAAAAACATCTTGCGCAACCTTTTAATTGCCAACCCGGGGATGGATTTTGGCAAGGAAATTATACCGGATGCCATTGAAGCACTTCGGGTATTGAGCTACCAATTTGAGGGGTATTGGACCGATATCGGGACCATCAAATCTTTTTTTGATGCCAATATCGGATTAACCGATGACATTCCGGATTTCAACTTGTTTAATGAGACCGTATATACACGTGCGCGGATGCTTCCGCCTTCGAAAATTTCAGGAACGACTTTAAATAATACGGTAATTGCCGATGGATGTATTTTAAATGGAGATAAACTGGAAAGGTCTGTTATTGGGATACGCTCCCGTATTGGTGAAGGGACGGTTATTAAATCGACCTACATGATGGGAACAGATTACTATGAGCAATTGGAAGAAGTACTGGAATTGGGAAATACACAAAAACCACCACCAGTAGGCGTCGGTAAACGTTGTTATATTGAAAATGCAATCCTGGATAAGAACTGCCGTATTGGAGATGACGTTCGTATCATTGGTGGACCGGGCTTGAATGATGGCGATTTTGATACGCATATGATCTGTGACGGTATCGTTGTTGTTAAAAAAGATGCTATCATTGCCAACGGTGTTACGATAGGATTTTGATCATTTGTATATGTTGAAGTTAAAGTCTGCTGTTTATATAAATTGCGTAAACAGCAGACTTTCGTTGCTTTCTCCTTTGTTTTAATGATAAAATGGAGATTGATGCCCAATATTGTCGTGCTGTATGGAGTAATACTGTCAAAGAGCTAGTTTATAAATATTATCTTTGCGCATTATAAAATTTTTTAAGGCTAAAATGATCGATTACAGGAAACAGATTGTTTTTTATTGTATGCTGGTTTTACTTTTTGTAATGCCGGTTACCTCATTTGCGCAGATCCAGTTGGAACAACCTTCGGATTCGAGCAGCGGATCTCATTTTTTTAAGAAAATTCCTTACAAAGAACTGGCTGTTCCTGTAGGATTGATCACCTATGGTATCGTTGCCAAAGGGAATCCCTTTTTAAAAGGGATAGATGAAGACATTAGAGACGGCGTTTCGAGAGGGAACAATCAAAAAATTAAGTTGGACGATTTCACCCGTTTTGCTGGAACTGCCGGAGTTTTTGTGCTGGATGCGGTTGGGGTACCTGCGAAACATAACCTTAAACAACGCCTGTTCACAACAACAGTTTCCAATATTATCATGACTTCAACCGTGAGAATTATGAAATCGACCATTCCTGTATGGCGACCGGATAGTTCAGCGAACAATTCCTTTCCTTCAGGGCATGCTGCCACTGCATTTGTTGGTGCGGAACTGCTTTGGCAGGAATACAGACAGGAGTCAATTTGGTACGGAATAGCGGGGTATGCTGTTGCCGCAGGTACCGGTTATCTGCGGATGCACAATGATAAGCACTGGTTCTCGGATATCGCTATGGGAGCTGGAGTTGGTATCTTAAGTACTAAAATCGCCTATTGGTTGCTACCGCTGGTAGACAGTCGATTGCAGAATTCAAAAAAGAGTTATGTGGTATTACCAACCTATAATGGGCGGCAATTTTGTCTAAATGCCAGCTTACAGTTTTAGGCTCTTATTTTTAAGCCCCATTAGGAGCCTCTACATTGCTCGTACTCGGCTCACCTGAAAATAAAATTTCCTAGATATTATTCGTACAGGGATATAAATCCACTTTAAATCCCTGTGTTTACTACAGTTTTTAGGTGTTCAACCTGAAGATCGGGACTGCTATGTCCGGCATTTCCATTCCTTATTTAAGCATGTAACGTTTCTGTGAATTTTAGATTAAAAAATCATATTAATTTCGTTAATATGATTTTGTTTTTTAAATTTAATAGGCAATCTAATCCACTTTTGCTGTTTTTTATAAAAAGAGAGGCATGCAAAGTCAATAAACCAAAGTTGAACCCCACGGTTCTTTATTATTTTAAACCAATTTGTAATTATGATGAGAAATTTTTTTCTTCATGGAAAGGCGAGACCCATTAGCCTTTTGGGGCTCTGCCTGCTGTTTAGTCAGCCTGATTCTTACGCGCTGAATCTGGATCCGATCAATGCTATTGTCGATCAAGATCAGGTTACAGGGATCATCAAAGATGAGAAAGGTCAGGTATTAGCCGGTGCTACCATCACCGTCAAAGGAACATCCGTTCAAACGTCCTCCAATCAACAAGGTGTTTTTTCTATTCGCGCAAAGCGCGGTGATGTTTTGGTCGTGAACTACCAAGGGTTTACAAAACAGGAGGTGGCCGTTTCCACAGGTAATGTGAACGTGGTCATGGTATCGAGTGATCAAGCACTTGAAGAGGTCGTGATCATTGGCTATGGTAAGCAGCGGAAAGGGAATATTACCGGTTCGGTGGCTACCGTCAATGCAGAACAGTTAAAAAACATCCCCAGTTCAAATCTTTCCAATTCACTCGCCGGTAGAGCCGCGGGTGTCAACGTAACCAATACTTCGGGGATGGCCGGGGCATCGTCGAGCTTACGTATACGGGGGAGTTTTGCCGAGCCACTCTATGTAATTGATGGCGTGGTTCGTGATAAAGCTGCATTCGATGTGCTTGAAGCGAACGAGGTTGACCAAATGACCTTCTTAAAAGATGCTGCAACTGCCGCAGTGTATGGCACCCGGGCCGGTAATGGTGTAGTGGTGGTAACGACAAAAAAAGGAACAGCGCAAGCACCAGTTTTTAATGTACAAAGTAATTATACTTTCAATACACCAACACAGGAGCTCCTAGCTAACTTAACCACTGCGAAAGATGAACTCACCTATCAAAACCGGGTCGCTGAATTTCGTGGTCTTTCCATCCCAAATGGACAAAAAGAGTTTGATTATTTCAAGGACAAAAATTACAATGCCAATGACGTTATCTGGCGCAATCCGTTTACACATCGACAATCGATATCGGTTAATGGGGGTGGCGACAAAATTACTTATTATAGCTTGCTGAGCTACCGTAAAGAAAATGGATCGTATAAATCTTTGGATCATGAGAAATTTAACCTACGGAGCAATATCTCCGCGCAGATTACCGAAGATTTTAGCATGGATTTTAATATTTCAGCCAACCAGACGAATTCGAAGCGCTTTTTTTGGCCCTTTAGCACATCTTCCAATGATGATGATTTTGATGTATCCGATTTCTACCGTGTTACATTCAACTGGCCAAAGATGTATCCTTTTTACCTGAATGCAGATGGAACGCCAAGCAATACACCAACGGCTTTTCCTGTACAGACCCCTATGGGAAGCTGGCAGGCGTGGAATGTGATCGATCAGGTCATCGGAGATCGCTATATAGACCGTAAAGTGCGGCAGGTCAATCCTATTATGACCCTAAACTTGAAGCTGGATAAATTGGTACAGGGCCTTTCGACAAAAGTTGTAGGAAGTTACATTGCTCAAGACTATATGCGCAAGCGTTATATGAGTTTTCAAAAGAACTATACCTTTACCTCTTTAAACCCGAATGACAACCGCTTTATACCAGCTCCGCCATCAGAAGCTAATATTAATATTTTTACTTTTAGTCAGAGCCAGCCTTTCATGGATTACAGTCCACAACGATTGTGGGAATATCAGGTAAACTGGTTTTTAAACTATAACCGCAAGTTTGGTAAACATGCCGTAGACGGAACATTGGTGTATGAACAGTCCAAAAAAGGAGGGACTTATGTCACTTCACGGGCAGAAAATCCAATTACAGCCCTGGATCAAATGTTTATTTATCCTACAGATCGCAACTTCAGGTCGACAACGGCCAATGAAACGATCGATTCGAGACGTGGTATCATCGGGCGTGCCAACTACAATTATGCTGATAAATATATTGCGGAGTTTTCTTTTCGTTATGATGGTTCACCATTATTCCCGACAGATAAGCGCTGGGGATTTTTTCCTTCAGTATCAGCAGCCTGGCGTGTGTCGGACGAAAACTTCTTTACGGATATAAAAAATACGATATCGGATTTGAAGTTCAGAGCTTCTTATGGTACAACGGGTAACGATTTGGATGTCAATGCCAATCGAATCGGGCAATTTGGTTATTTAGAAAAGTATACCACCTCGGGCGGCTATATGTTTGGTGACCGCTATTATAATGGTATTGCGTATGGTGCAACCCCAACACAAAATCTAACCTGGACAACCTCTAAGAGTGTCAACTTGGGTTTGGATTTTGGATTTGTTAATAATAAGCTGACCGGTAGCCTTGATCTGTTTTCACGCAAGGAAACCAATATTCTTGGCCCAAGATCGCTGAAGGTCCCTGACAATTACGGTCGTGCACTTGCTCCTGAAAACTATGCGGCGAGAAGTTATAAAGGCGGCGAGATTTCTTTTAACTGGAATGACAAGGTTGGTGAAGTGGCTTATGGTCTCAATGCCAATCTGGGGTATGCCAAAGACCGTTGGGACATCATTGACGAAGAACCATCTTATGCATCGGGCCAGCCGCAGAACTTTCGCTCGAGAATTGGACGACCTGAGAATAGAATTATCGGCTTAGAATCCCTTGGTTTGGTTAGGACACAGGCTGAAGCTGATGCGTTGAAAGCAAAAGGATTTAAGACCTACGGAAGGGATCCCTTTCCTGGGATGATCTTATATAAAGATATTCAGGGAGCGAACTACTCCGGTGGTCCGGATGGGAAAATTGATGATAACGATTTGCAGTTATTGTCGGACAATAATTCTCCGCGCATCAATTATGGATTTGGATTCAATGCAAGCTGGAAGGGCTTTTATGTCTCGGCCTTATTTCAGGGAGTTCTTGCTTATGATCGCATGATCAGTAATCAAGAAGGCGGCGGAATGCGCCAGCACGGTGATACCTTCCGTCCATATTATCCAATTTGGGCTTCCGATGTTTGGACACCGGATAATACCGACGCCAAATATCCGCGGCCAACAGGATACTCTGGCTGGGCCGAATCCGGTGCAGCCCCTTCGTCATTCTGGATAAGAAATGGAGCCTATTTGCGCTTACGTGACATTAATGTTTCTTATCGATTGCCGAAAAGCATGACAGAGAAATTGCGTGTGAAAGATGTCAATCTGTTTTTTAATGGGACCAATTTGTTTGTTTTTTCGCCAATGAAAGAGTTTCATGATCCCGAACAAAAGCTGTATGATTCTTATCCAGTCATGAAAACCTTTACGTTCGGACTTGATGTTAAATTTTAAATGAAAAAAAGATGAAAAAAATATATTATCCTTTAATTGCATTGGCCTTGTGCATGTCCTCCTGTAAAAATGTATTGGACATTGAGGACCTCAATTCGCTGGATGAGGCTAAGGTATGGGCTGATCCAAATCTAGTGAACGGCTATCTTGCCAATTTATATCCACTATTTGGTAACTGGAATTCTGGTGCGGACGGAAATTCGGAACAACTAATCGGGATCGCTTTTCCATTGGATGCGGTTACCGTCAACAATGGTTCTTACAAATCATGGGATTATACAGTCATCCGGAAAATCAATACGGCTATACAGAAAGTCAATGAAAGTAGTTCGTTAAAAGATGATTTTAAAAAAACGGTGATTGGCCAAGCGTTGTTTATGCGTGCCTTTATGTATTTTAACATGGTCAGGATCCACGGCGGTGTTCCTTATATTACTGTGCCGCAAGACCTAAAAAATGATGATCTTAATGTCCCCCGCAATTCGACAAAAGAATGTTTTGAGCTGATCGTTAAAGATCTGGATCAGGCTATTTCACAATTGCCAAAAACAATTGCAAAAGGAACGGCAGATTATGGGAAAATTGATGGTGATTTTGCAGCCGCTTTTAAAGCAAAGGTATTGTTGTATAAGGCTTCTCCACAGTTTAACCCTTCCAATCCTTATGGAAATGCCTATTGGCAGGAGGCCAATACCGCAAATAAATTAGCTTATGATCAGCTGAAGACGGATGGCTATAGTTTGACTTCAGATTATTCCAACATTGCCCTGGTAGAAAAGGGTCCAGAGGTTGTTTTTGCTGTGATTAATACCTATCCAAATAAAGTTGCCAATTGGGATAATGGTGTACGTCCGGGATCCGAAAGTAGGGGGCCGGCAGGTTCCGTTCCATCCTGGGAATTTGTAAAAGCTTTTCCAATGAAAGATGGAAAGTTATATTCCGATCAAACGGGTAAATACCATAAGACAGAAGAACAATTTTTACAATCCTATTGGGAAAACCGCGATCCGCGTTTTGACAAATCTATTGTGTGGAATGCCAAAATCTATGAAGTTTCCGGCAAGACCGGCAAAAGACAATATACTTCTGTCGGTATTGCTCCGGCTTTAGATGACTTTGGCATTAACCCGAACGCAAAAACTCCATCGTCCAATTTGGATCGATATAGCGGGTTTTTTATCTTAAAAAATTCTAAACTGTCATTAAAGCAAACCGAAGTGGAAACTCAGTATGATGTCGACTTTGTGTTGATGCGCTATGCCGAGGTCCTATTGAATTATGCTGAAACGGCAAATGAAACAGGAGATTTTGCGACGGCCTTAGACCTGGTTACGCAAATTAGGAAAAGAGCGGGAATCGAGCCGGGCGCAGACAATAAATATGGCATAACGGCAACCACGAAGGAGCAAATGCGTGAAGCTATTTTGGCAGAGCGTAATATTGAGTTCTGCTTTGAGGGACATCGTTTTTGGGATTTAAGAAGGTTACGTAAGCTCAATATACTGAACAATACAACCAAACATGGAGTTGAAGCGATAGCAATAAATTCAAATGGAACTGAGATGAATCTGGATGATGCCAATGCATTGGCCAAAACATACACATTGAAAGAAAATCAGTTCAAATATAGCGTCTTGCAGGTGCCAAGTACAGGAAACAAAGTGAATTTGGTACCCGATACCTATTATTTCTTTCCAGTCGCGCAGTCGGTCATTGACAAGAACCCAAATATCAAGCAGAATAAAGATTGGGGTGGAACATTTAATCCAACGATGGAATAGTATTTTCGCCTAGACCCATTCAATAAAAAACACCCGCAACGGCTTTAGCTGCTGCGGGTGTTTTATTTAAATCTCATTTATGGTGAGTTTATTAATCATCCGACTGAGCCCTATTTGGATTATAATTTAAAAACTCTTGAACTGAGTCTACCTTGGCCTTTGATTCTGATTTCTTTCGGATAGAGTTCCAAAAGTCCATAGGCATTGCTGGTAACTGTTTCGATCATGCCTTCCATGGTTACAAAAGGAATATTATTTGTCATTACATAATTGCCTTTATGATTATGACCGGAAAGTACCAGCTTAACTTCGGGGAATTTGTATAGTATATCAAGAACCGCCCGGTTATTGAGTGTTTCATAGCCGTTTTCTGGCAATAAAGGATGATGTGTCAATAGGATCACATGCTCTTTGTTTTTCCGCGCTTGGGCAAGTTCGTTTTGTAACCATTTGAGTTGTTTACGGTCAACCCCGCCATTCCAGGGTTGCGTATTTTTCCTTCCGCTTGTCTGTAGGCTATCCACCAGGATTTTCCATTCACTTCTGTGTTGATTGTAATTTTTTAAGGACTTATTATTTGAAACGAAATGCAAAAATAAATACGTATGATAAAGAAAATCCTGATTAGCTTGACTTTAATTACCATTATTGGCTGTTGCTGTTTTTTTTACGCTATTCGACGCTATCGACTTGGCGCCTACGAAAAATAATCATTTGGCGAGTGAGGAAAAATGGAAAATAGAGCAGCGGGCTGATATTGTCAATAGGACAAGCTGGTCGTTGTTGTTCTGCAAAACATGGATGACTAGTATTCAGAAAAAACGTATTTTCACAAAAGACAAATTTTATCCATACCAGTAAGGACTAAAAAACTATATCAATGATCAAACGGAATTCTGCGGAGAGAATCACTATTTACCTGAATACAAAGGAAGAGTGGCGATTTTGGCTTGAAAACAATCATCACATAACACAATCAATTTGGGTGATCTGTAATACTAAAAAATCAAATTTACCGGTGGTCAACTGGACAGAACTTGTGGATGAAGCTTTGTGTTTTGGCTGGATTGATAGCACGAGGAGGCCGATTGATCCCTATTCATTTATGCAGCTATTTAGTAGAAGAAAGCCAAATAGTACATGGTCTAAAATCAATAAAGAAAAAGTTAAAAAACTAATCGATGCGAATCTGATGACTCCAGCGGGGTATGAGGTTATAAAAATTGCACAAGAAAATGGTTCTTGGTCAATTTTGGACAGTGTGGAAGAATTAATTATTCCACAGGATTTGGATGAAGCATTTCAACATTACGCTGGTTCAAAAGATTATTTTCTTGCATTGAGTAAATCCGTCAAAAAAATGATGTTGCAATGGATTGTTCTCGCCAAAAGACCAGAGACCCGCAAAAAACGCATTGATGAGATTGCCGCAAGAGCAGCAGAAAAAGACAGGCCTAAGCAATTTCAGTAAGTTTCCAGTATTTTGAACTGCTATTTCGAGTGGTAAATAAAGAATTTTTAGTCAGATCTAAACATCTGGTTTTAGCAATTCTATTGCCTGATAGGGCTGTTTAAATAGTGCTATTTTCATGGCTATTTAATAGCAATCTTTTGGAAGCGCTTCATTGTAAAACTGATTTTCAATTTTTCCTACAAAACGTATTAATTAATTTATACCAGTTCTACTATTAGCAGGGGTTTAACAAGGGGATAACAGGGGGTTAACAGGGGTAAACCCTTGCTACCCCCCTGTAACCCCCTGTAAAAATGGTATTATTCCGATTTAACTTACGAACGTGATCGCAATATGGTAACTTGGTTAGCGGATAAAGAATAGCTGTCTCAATAATGCCATTTTTTATATTGGAAATATGATAAGAGGTGATAGTGCGTGTTGTATAATGATGAAACGATCAAAAAACCATGTTAAAGCTTATATTAATAGCAACTTGATTTGCTGTATTTGCTCAATTTTTGTATCATTGGGGAGATGATAACCAATGCAGCAGCTTAAGTCTTTTTTATACGCGTATCTCCAACTCTTTCTTCTCCTTTTCTTAGGGCCATCTTCAGTTTGGAGCCAGGTCAATACATATGCGTTTAAAACCTTAACTTCTGACCAGGGCCTGGTCCATAATCATGTCAATTGCGCACTCCGGGATAAGTACAATTACCTCTGGTTTGGTACCGAATCTGGCCTGAGCCGATTTGATGGGGCGCAATTCACAAATTTTCGCTATTCCGCCAATAAACGTACCGGGCTGAGTGGAAATTCGATTTCCGCAATCTTTGAGGGACCAGAAGGCAATGTATGGATCCGTACCAGCAACCGGATGAATGTCTATGATCAGCATTCAGGCATTATCGTCCAGCAGCTTGATTCCATACTGACTCGCTTAAAGTTGCCCGTCAAAGACGTACATACGATAAGACCGCTGGAAGGGCAGACCTTTGCACTATTGTATAGCGATCGTTCGCTGATCTTGTACGATAGCCTAAAGAAAACCTATCGTACTGTACCGCAGTTGACCAAGAACAACCGAATCGCCGATGTGATAGCTGGGCAAGGCCAGACGATCTGGGTAATCTACGAAAATGGTCTGCTGGGCCACATTGATACGAAATCACTGCGAAGTACCAAAACTAGCTTATTGCCGATCAGCAATAAGCTGGTAAATTATAATCTATTTGCCGATCAGGATGGGGCGATATGGATCTTCTCAAAGGATATTCCAATCGGTGTATACTGGTTTGCCCCGAAAGATGGATCAATTCAACATCTCCAAAAAGAACTATCCAATCCTTTTGTAGGCAATATCGTGCAAGATGATAAAGGGCACCTCTGGCTAGGAACTGACCATGGCGGGATCAATGTTTATGATAAAAAAACAAAAAGTGTACAAATCATCGGTAACGATAAATATGATTTACGAAGTCTACCTTACAATAGCATAACGGCTTTATATCGGGATAAGTCAGGTATTATCTGGACGGGAACATACAAAGGCGGCATCAGTTATTATCATCCCAACTTGTTATTATTCTCCTTAGTCAAGAACTATCCTGGACTTCCCAAATCACTTCCCTTTGACGATGTCAATAAGTTTGTACAGGATCGAAAGGGTAATCTCTGGATTGGGACAAATGGTGGGGGATTGCTCTATTATGATATCAGTCAGAAAACCTTTACGCAATACCTGCATGATCCTCAGGATCCCAATAGTTTGAGCAGCAACGTGATTGTTTCCTTATTGCTGGATGCGGAAGACAGGCTGTGGATAGGAACTTATCGAGGTGGTATGTGTCGATTTGACGGCAAAAGTTTTAAGGTTTTCCACCGTGACTCGGCTCCCGGAAAATTGAATGACGATAGTGTATGGGAGATCTATGAAGATAGTCAACATCGTTTTTGGATAGGAACGCTAAGTACCGGCCTGTACCTTTTTGATAAAAAAACAGAACAGTTTTCGAAAACATATACACGGCAGGGCCAAACCATCAACAGCAATTATATCTCTGTCTTATTTGAGGATTCAAAAAAACGTCTCTGGATCGGCACAGCTACAGGATTGGCATTGTTGGCCCCCGACGACAAGGTTACTTATATCAATACATCCAGTTCGCCTATGAAACTCATGAATGATTTAATTTATGATATCAAAGAGGACAAAACTGGTCGTATTTGGGTAGCGACACAAGAGGGACTGCATGTAATTGATGGTGCAAAAATAAGCTATCTTACACAGCAAGATGGGCTTAGCGACGATGCAATCCTGGCGCTCTTGGTAGATGATCAAGGTGATATTTGGGCTTCCACAAACAAAGGCCTGTCGGCGATTGTCGGTACAGGGCAGGCAGAGAAGTTTATCATCCGCAATTTTACGCAGGAATTGGGCCTTCAGGGGAATGTATTCAATGAAAACGCTGCTTTAAAAATGCAGGACGGAAGACTTGTCTTTGGCGGGCCAAAGGGGTTCAATTTTATTGATCCTGCGAAAATTAGCCGCGAAAGTGAACTGATCTTGCCGCTTTTGTCGAATCTCTATTTATTCAACAAGCGGGTCGCCGTAGGTGAAGAATTTTCGGGCCGGGTCATTTACGATCAAGCCCTGAATAATCTTAAGGAACTGAGGCTTCCGTACAACCTCAATGCCATTTCGCTGGAGTTCTCAACCTTTGACTACCTACAGCAACATAATGGACTCTACCAATATCAGCTTGCTGGTCTAAGTGATGAATGGTTTGATTTTGAACCGGGAACCATGCGGGCCAGTTTTACCAATCTAGACACCCGCAGCTACAGCTTGTATATTCGGCATGCTATCGATTCAAGTAGCTGGTCAGATGGTGTACTACTTTTGACAATCGATATACAGCCACCGTTTTGGCGTTCAACAATGGCCTTTCTTTTTTATGCCTGTTTGATACTAGTCGTCCTATGGGCTTATTTTTATTTGACAAAACTGCGTGTCAGGACGCGCAATCAACTTTACCTCGCTCAGGAACAGGCTGCACAGGCAAAGGAACTGGATGCGTTGAAAACACGTTTCTTTACCAATATAAGCCATGAATTCAGGACTCCGATCAGCTTGATTCTAACTCCAGCGCAGCAGCTGCTGGATGAAGAACAGCATCCGGAAAAAAAAGCCGACCTAAACTTAATCAAGAAGAATGCAGACCGTCTGCTTAAATTGGTCAACCAGCTGCTGGACTTTAGAAAATTGGAGAAAAGTGAACTTGAACTGAACGAAGAATATGGGGACCTCATGGGATTTATCCGCGAACAGCTTGATGCCTTTGCCGGGATAGCTCAAAGCAATCAGATCTCGCTGCAGCTCAATATCGCTCCAGACACATATCTGTCCTGGTTTGACAAAAACAAATTGGAAAGCATTATTTTCAATCTGATGTCAAATGCGGTCAAATTTAGCCCAGTATCCGGTATTGTGACATTCAATGCCGAAATCACTGAACAAGAAACAGAAAAGATACTGTGTATTGAAGTTCAAAATCAGGGTATAGCGATTCCCGAAAATTTACAAGCTCGCGTTTTTGAACGTTACATACAACTGGATGTGCCAAATGGAAAACTGAATCAGGGTACAGGCATCGGGCTTTCTATTGTCAAAGACTATGTCGAATTCTTGAGTGGAAATATCAGGCTGAGTAGTAATGCGCGCTGGACGACATTTAATGTTCAGTTGCCCATAAATAAGGCCGTAACGAGCGCCGATCCCGTCGAAAGCAGTAAGCAGGATAAACCCGCTATTTTATTGGTGGAAGATGATATTGACTTCCTTCATTACTTGGAGCGAACCCTGAGTTCGGTCTACCTAATTCACGCTGCACAAAGTATTAATGATGCAAAATTGATCCTAAGCAAGCAGCAGGTCGATCTTGTCATCACCGATCTCAGCCTGCCAGGAGAGAGCGGACTGGATTTTTGCCGCTTTATAAAAGCCCAGGCTAAGTTGGTTCATATCCCTGTGCTGATTGTAACTGCGGTAGTCAATCAGAAGATTGAACTGGAGGCCTTACAGGCAGGTGCAACAGATTATATAAACAAACCTTTTAATATCAGTCTACTGCGTTCAAAATTGGCGCAGATACTCCATCAGCAGCAGACGTTGGTAAAACGGTATAAAAAACAGATCAACGTTAATCTGGCGCAGCCCGATATCGTATCTGCTGATGAACAGTTTATCTGTTTGCTTGTAAAGGAAATTGAACAGGACCTCAGTGACTCTTCGCTTTCTGTCGAACTGCTAGCCAAAAGAATGAACCTCACCCGCGTAGGGCTTTATAAAAAGGTGCTTGCCATCACAGGCTATTCACCGATGGAATACATCCGGCATATTCGGCTCAAGCGCGCCATGCATCTGGTTCAAAACTCGAAATTATCGATGGCTGAAATCGCTTATGAAGTTGGATTCGGAAATCCGAAACAATTTAGCAAATATTTTAAATCTGCATTTGGTAACCTGCCGTCTTTTTATCGAAAAAGCTTGTAAATAAGTGAATTGTCGATAGTGTTTCCCGCGAGTATTCCCGCATAAGTTAACAAAATAACCCCTAAAAGTTAACAAAACATACCCCTTATACAACCGGTTGCATTCTATATTTGATCTGTTCTTTCAATAGGAAAGGACGCGTAATAACCAAGGGAATATAGTAACCAATAAATCTTATTTAAATGCGCAACTTAACGTACGCTTTAAGTGGTTTGATGCTCTTAGCAATCGTGCAGCAGGGATTTAGCCAAGCCAATAAAGCTCATTATGAAAAAATGCCTTCCGGTATTAAGGTCAGCTTCAAAAATTCGGAGACCTCCATTGATCAGGATATTTATTTGGATGTCGTAACCGACAAGATTGTGCGTGTCACAGCTGTTCCGGCTGGTGCAGTCTTACCGGGACAAACAAGCTTAGTGATCGTTGATTCACTGCGCCGGCAAGTAAAATCACTCGCGGTAAGCTCGACAGACTCGACGGTAAATGTACAAACGGCCAATATGCAGGCAGTGGTTTCCTTGATGAATGGTAAAGTGGAATTTTTTGATCTTAAGGGGCAATCCATCCTTAAAGAAGCAAAGCGGAATTCAAGTTCTTTCTTAGCCAATAGTTATCAAGGTGATGCATTTTATCACATTAACCAAGACTTTATTGTCAATGCTGAAGAAGGGATCTATGGACTCGGCCAACATCAGAATGCGGTGATGAATTATAACCGCGGAAAACAGGTTTCGTTACTGCAATATAATACAGAAATCGGAATACCCTTTTTACTGTCCACCAATAACTATGGTATTTTATGGCACAATTACTCCATCACAAAAGCGGGCGACGTGAGACCGTTATTGCCCTTAAATGCTTTTAAGCTGCAATCAAAAGAAGGTGAACCGGGCTGGCTCACAGCAACCTATGTAAACCGGAACAAGGGCGAAGAGGTTTATCTATCCCGACCGGAATCGATCATTGACTATGGCTACCTAACAGATCAGCACAAGTTTCCAAAAGGCGTAAATCTGTCCGAAAGCAAAGTCATCTATGCCGGAAGTTTCTCTTCGCCCTACACAGGCAAACATGTGCTGCATTTTAAATATTCGGGTTATATGAAAGTCTGGATTGATGGGGAGCTGGTCGCCGACCGCTGGCGGCAATCCTGGAATGCAGGTACCTTTGAGATTGAGAGAAACCTCCAGAAAGATAAGACCCACCAGATCCGCATGGAATGGATACCAGATGGAGGGGAGTCTTATTTTACCTTAAACTGGCAGAGTCCTATCCCGGAAGCGCGTAAAAACGTATTTTCCTTTAATTCGGAAGCTGGCGATGCCATAGATTATTACTTTGTTCATGGCGCATCAATGGATGAGGTCATTGCAGGTTATCGCCACTTGTCCGGTAAGGCACCGATTATGCCGCTTTGGAGCTTCGGATTTTGGCAGAGCAGAGAACGCTACAAGACGCAAGCGGAAATTGAAGCGGTCGCAGCTGAATTTCGCAAACGTAAGATTCCAATCGACAATATTGTGCAGGATTGGTCTTACTGGGCTGAAAATGACTGGGGGAGCCAGAAATTTGATGTAAAGCGTTTCCCAGATCCTCAGGCCATGGTGAAGAAGCTGCATGATCAGCACTTTAAGATCATGATTTCGGCCTGGCCCAAAATCAATGAAGAGTCTTTCGTATACCAAGAATTTAAGGCTAACAAATGGATTTATCCACGAAATATTTATGATGGCAGAAAAGATTGGATCGGAAAGGGCTATACCTCGACATTTTATGATCCTTTCAACAAAGCGGCACGCGATGGGTTCTGGAAATTGTTGAACAACAACCTCTTCAAGATTGGGATCGATGCTTGGTGGATGGATGCCAGCGAACCAGATATTCACTCCAATATTGATCTGGACGAGCGTAAATCGGTTTTTCAGCCGAGTATAGGGTCATCTGTTCGCTACTATAATGCGTTCCCATTGCAAAATGCCAAGGGTATCTATGAGGGCCAGCGTGAAACAGATCCTAACAAACGGGTATTTATTCTGACGCGATCTTTTTTTGCAGGGCAGCAGCGCTATGCGGCGGCGGCCTGGAGCGGCGATATTGCTTCGAGATGGCATGACATGAAAGATCAGATTGCCGGGGGCATCAATTTCTCGATGTCCGGGACACCTTATTGGACCATGGATGCGGGTGGCTTTTTGGTTGAAAATAGGTTTCACAAACCTAATGCGGCGGACTTGGAGGAGTGGCGCGAGCTGAATAGCCGCTGGTACCAATACGGGGCATTCTTGCCTTTGTTCAGGGCGCATGGACAATATCCCTACCGCGAACCGTACAATATCGCTCCTGTGGATCATCCGGCCTATAAAAGCATGACTTATGCGATCAATCTGCGGTATAAATTACTGGCCTATAATTACAGTCTTGCCGCAAAGACTTTTTTTGAGGACTATTCGATGATACGTGGACTTGCCATGGATTTCCCGAAGGACAAAGATGGATTCGACAGCAACGACCAATACCTTTGGGGGCCATCCTTGCTCGTCAGTCCAGTCACAGAAAAAGGAGCAACCTCACGCAAGATACACTTTCCAAAAGGAGCCAGCTGGTATGATCTATACAGTGGCAAGATGGTAGCAGGCGGGCAGGATCTGCTTATTGCAGCACCATACGAACGTATCCCTGTTTATGTCAGAGCCGGAGCAATCGTGCCCATTGGGCCGGTCATGCAGTATACGGCCGAGAAAAAGCCGGATGTACTGGATATTTATATCTATGCCGGAGCAGACGGTCAGTTTTCACTCTATGAAGACGAAGGGAGCAATTATAATTATGAAAAAGGGAAATATAGCCGCATTGATTTCAGCTACGACAATTCTGCACAGACGCTGTCTTTGGCCAGCCGTCAGGGAGATTTCGACGGCATGCTGACCAAAAGAAAGTTCAATATCATTTTTGTCAGCGACAGGAATGCCGTCGGACTGGATGTTTCATCAGCAAAATCTACAGTGGTAACCTATGCAAGTAAAGCCTTGCAGGTCAAATTAAAATAATAAAAACCAATTTATAAATCAAGACATATGATAAGCAAACAATTGTTGAGCAGGGGCATGGCCGTCGTTGTCATGACCAGCGTGACCTCTTTGGTCTGGGCACAATCCTTCACCGGATCGGTTGTTTCGGCTGATTCAGGATTGCCGATCGGGGGTGCGAGTATCAGCGTAAAGAATCAGAAGATTTCAACGAGCAGCGATGAATCGGGCAAGTTTTCTCTTGCAGCCAGCACAGGGACTGTATTGACCATTACTTACGTAGGGTACAAAACGGAGGAAGTTAAAATTACTGGTCCCAATATGGTGATCCGCCTACAGCCGCAAGCTTCCGATCTCGAAGAGGTGGTAGTCATTGGCTACGGTGTACAAAAGAAAAAACTGAATACAGGAGCCAATTTGAAGGTGGAGGGTGAAGAACTGCAGAAGCGCAATCAATTGAACCCGCTGCAGTCGCTTCAGGGACAAGCACCGGGTGTATCCATTACATCAACTTCCGGTCAGCCGGGAGCAGATATGAAGGTCGTCGTCCGGGGGTTGGGAACAATCGGTAATTCGGGCCCCTTGTACGTCATCGACGGCGTTCCGGGAGGGGATATTTCGGTCTTGAATGCGGCCGATATCCAATCTATCGACGTACTGAAAGACGCAGCTTCGGCCGCCATCTATGGTTCGCAGGCTGCCAACGGGGTTATCCTGGTCACCACCAAAATGGGCGCTGCGGGAAAAAACGTGCTGTCGTTTGATGGCTATACGGGCATTCAGAACGTTTCGCGTAAAGCAAAATTGCTGGATGCAGATCAGTACAAGCTGATCATGAATGAGCAATCGCTGAATTCGGGGGCCGCGCTGATTGATTTTAACGGCATGGACGGTCTAGCCAATACCAATTGGATGGATTATATGTTCAAGGATAATGCAAAAATGGACAATTACAATGTTGCCCTGACTGGCGGCAGTGAAAAATCCACCTACGCCTTATCGATGAATTATATTGGTCAGGAGGGGATTGTCGGTGGTAAAGACGTTTCCAACTATCAGCGTTATGGTTTCCGGACGAATTCGGAACATAAACTCTTCGATAACTTTGTGAAAATAGGTCAGCACCTCAACTTTAACTACATCAAAAATCGAGGCATCAGTGTAGGCAATCAGTACAGCAATACGCTGCGTGGTGCGTTTGCCACTTCGCCCTTGTCACCGGTGTATTCGGACAATGGCTTGTACAGAAGTCCTTTCAATGATACTTCCAATTCACCTTGGTACAATGGGGACAGCAATCCATATGGGGTGATGATGACCAATTCGAACAACGCCAATGATGGCCAAAAACTATTAGCCGATATCTTTGCGGAAATCGAACCGATCAAAGGCTTGAAGGTCCGCTCATTGCTGGGATTCAACTATTATGCTTCAGAATACAGAAGTTTTACGCCCTTATACCGCTTTTCCATCTACACCTACAACCAAGATCATACAACAACCTCGCAGAATATGAGCAAAGGTCATACGCTGACTTGGACAAATACAGCTTCTTATGACTTTGATATCAATACGGATCATCGCTTTTCGGCCATGGTCGGTATGGAATCGCTACGTTACCAGGGAACTTACCTTTCGGGGTCCAACTGGAATCTGCTTTCGCAGTTCAATGATTTTGCACATGCTTACCTAGACAATACTACAGGCCAGGCACACCTGGATGAAAAAGGAAACGTCGTCGAAACGCGTACGGTGTCAGGAAAACCTGAGAACATCACCCGTAGGGTCTCGTACTTTGGACGGCTGGGCTACAATTATAAGGAAAAGTACCTGTTGAATGCTACATTGCGTGCAGATGGATCCTCTAAATTTTCGCGCAGCAACCGTTGGGGATATTTCCCTTCGGTATCGGCAGGCTGGGTAATTTCTTCGGAAGAGTTTTTTAAAGAACATTTAGCGGCTGTAAACTTCTTTAAACTCCGCGCTTCATGGGGGCAAGTGGGTAATCAGGATATCGCTGATTTTCAATATGCGGCACCCATCAGTACCTCAACAGGCATTACATCGTCCAACCCCGGCGCACATTATGTCTTTGGAACGAGCAACAATAATATTGCCGGGGCTTATCCGAGCCGCTTATCCAATCCGAATCTGACCTGGGAAACTTCCGAACAGACCAATATCGGATTTGATGCCAAATTTGCGAACAGCCGTCTGGATGTTGTTGCCGACTTTTATGTCAAAAAAACGAAAAACTGGCTGGTTACAGCGCCTGTTTTGGCGACAACCGGAACGTTGCCCCCTTTTATCAATGGCGGTGACGTGAAGAATACAGGGGGGGAACTGGGGCTAAATTGGGCGGATAAGATCAATGAAGTCAAGTATCGCATTGGGGTAAATGGAGCCTATAACAAAAATAAGGTGGGACAGATACCAACTGAAGATGGTATTATCCACGGACAGACAGCCATGTTATACGATAACTCGGAAGAATTTTACCGTGCCGCAAACGGCCTGCCCATTGGCTACTTCTGGGGGTATAAAACATACGGGCTATTCCAGAACCAAGCCGAGATCGACGCCTGGAAAACAGCTGGAAAAGGTATCCTTCAAGCGGATGTAAAACCGGGCGATGTAAAATATGTAGATCAGAATAACGATGGTATTATCAATGCCTCGGATAAGACAAATCTAGGTGTTGGCATGCCTAATTTTACCTATGGATTTAATATTGGACTGGATTATAAAGGATTTGATTTCTCGGTGAATGCCTATGGTTCCCTTGGAAACAAAATTGTACAGTCTTACCGCAATCATGCCAATAAACAAGCAAACTATACCACACGAATATTAGACCGATGGACCGGGGAAGGTACTTCCAGTACGATCCCCCGTGTTACGGAAACTAATGTCAATTGGCAGTTTTCAGACCTTTATATTCAGGATGGAGACTTTCTTCGGATCAGCAATGTGACCTTAGGTTATGATCTGTCGAAACTGATCAAATGGAAGTATGCTAATCAGATCCGCTTCTACGTACAAGGTCAAAACCTGTTTACGTTCACCAAATATGATGGGATGGATCCCGAGATCGGTTATGGAACAGATGGTTGGGTATCGGGTATCGACCTCGGTTACTATCCAAGACCAAGGACTGTATTATTTGGCCTAAATGTTAAATTCTAAACACAAGAAATCATGAAAAAAACGAGCTATATCTATCATTCCATGTTATTTGGATCCTTAATCTTAGGATCATGTTCATCCAGTTTTTTGGATGTCGAACCGATGACAAGCGTTTTGGAAAGCAATTTTTATAAAACCGTAGCCGATGCTGACATGGCTCTGGTCGGCTGTTATGATGGTTATCAACGGACGACCTCCAATGGGAGCCAGTCTTTCTATCTGACAGCAGAGGTGGCCGCCGACAATTGTTTTGGCGGAACAGGTACAACAGACGGTCGCTCATTTCAGGCAATAGACCGTTTTGATATTGCGCAGTCCCAATCGGACAATAATATCTTTGATGGTACCTGGTCTGATTACTACGCGGGAATTTTTCGCTGCAATACACTTTTGGAAAAATTGGACGGCACTGATTTTTCAGGCAACACTACAGCGCGGGCACGTATCGAAGGGGAAACGAAATTCCTGCGGGCCACCATGTACTTTGATCTCGTCCGTCTATTCGAAAACATCCCTTTGCTAACGAGCCCGACCAATGAGAATATTCCACAGTCGGACCCCAAAGCGATTTATCAACTGATTGTTTCAGACCTTAAATTTGCGGCTGCCAATATCCCAGCAACAGCTTACCCCAAGTCAGCTGCGGCAACCAATGATGGTCGGGCAACTCCATTTGCTGCTAAAGCGCTACTGGCCCGTGTTTATCTATTTTATGCAGGCTATTATGGCGGCGAAGATATCGGTGTCTCCAAGGCTGAAGCCCTGGCGGGACTCGAAGAAGTTATCAGCAGCGGCCAGTTTGCACTGGTGGCAGATTTCAAAAATCTGTGGCCGGCAGCGAGTTATATCCCCAATGCAAGCAATAATACGCTAGATATTTCCAAATATGCCGGTAAGGGAAATCCTGAGGTTGTATTTGCACAGAAATTCAACAATACATCGAACTACAACGGTTATGTTGATGGCAACCGCTGGGTCGTCTTTCTGGGCTTGCGCGGTAAAAATTGGTCGCCTTATGGCCAAGGATGGGGGGCATGTACGGTAAGCAAAAAGTTCTTCAATGAGTTTGACAACATGGATACACGCAAAACTGCCTCAATTATTGATATCGATGGCGAGAATATCACGGGATTTGACCTGAAAGACCAGCGTGAGTATACAGGTTACACCATAAAAAAATACGCCCCCACGGCATTGCCGGACGGCACCACTAATACCGGAGGGGATAAGGATATGCAACTGTCCCAAGACCAGGATTACTTTGTCATCCGCTATGCTGATGTCTTGCTTATGGCGGCAGAACTCGGTTCCGCAAACGCACAGAAATACTTTGACGAGGTAAGGAAAAGAGCGTATAAGACCAATTTTGTGTCGCTAGCAGTTTCAAAAAACAATATTCTGAAGGAAAGAAAATTTGAATTTGCGTTTGAAGGTATCCGCTATTGGGATGTATTGCGGCAGGGGCTGAATAATGCCGCCGCTACACTGGAAACAACCGAAGATGTGCTCAGTGGATCTGTACCGGAGAAGGTCACTGTGACTAAAGAGCGTTTTTTGACCACGAAAGGATTTATGCAAATACCTAACAAGCAGATTACCTTATCCAATGGTGTACTGAAACAAAATGCTGGATGGAACTAAACACAGGTATACTAGGACTTACTATTGGTTGAATTATAACAAGACAAACATGAAAAAGATATTCACATATGCCATCTGCTTTTTTGCGGCGATGGTACTCTTTGGAGCCTGTTCTCCCGAGAATTATACACTGGGAGACATCGATGTCACTTCGGCGCAGTTGGAGAAGGGAAAGGCCTTTACTGTTGAACATGATGCCAGCAATCCCAATATTGTGTATTTAACCAGCTTGATGGATTCAAAATACACCCCATTGTGGGAACATCCACAAGGACGGAGTCAGGAGAAAAAGGTAACCCTGAAAATGCCTTTTCCCGGTGAGTACACCGTTAAATTTGGTGTCGAGACGCGTGGTGGTATTGTCTATGGCGAGCCTGTGACATTTAAAATCGATCAGATGTATGCCGAGTTTATAAGTGACGAGACCTGGAGCTTATTGACGGGCGGGGCAGGGGAAGAGAAAACCTGGTACCTCGATCTGGATGCTGAGGGTATTTCCCGCTACTTTAAAGGTCCAATGTATTTTTACGGCACCGGTGACTGGTGGGGAAGCATCAATAAAACAGCCGCGCCTTTAAATAGCGATAGCTGGAGCTGGGAACCCGATTGGAAAGGCAATAGCTGGCTTATGCCTGCCGGTGATTATGGAAGTATGACTTTTGATCTGAAAGGCGGTGCAAACATCAATGTGAATCATGCTATGCTGGGGAAAGTCCAGAAGGGGACTTTTAATATCGATACCGAAAAGAAAACCATCCGTATGACCGGCGCTTCGCCTTTACATGGAAAGCCACAAGATGGGATCGTTGTCGACTGGGGCGATGTCCGTATTATGTCGCTGACCGAGAATACGATGCAACTGGCGGTATTGCGGGATCCTGTGCTTTCGAACGACGGAGCAGCTATGCTGACCTTTAATTTTATCAGCAAGGCCTACAAGGAGAGTTTGACCGAAAATGCCTCGGATACCAATAAGACTAAATAAGCCTATGTTGAAGCGACTATTTCACACAGGATATAGCCGAATGATGATCCTGCTCTTCCTGTTATTGGGGGCGACGGTCTCCTTAAGGGGACAGTCCAGAAAGGTTATTGATTTTAATGGGGGCTGGTGGTTTAAACTGGACAGCAGCCAGCAATATAGCAATGGACGAAAAGGAGAGGGCTGGCGAAAGCTCGATCTACCCCATGACTGGAGTATCGAAATGCCATTTAGAGAAAACAGCCCCGCAGGTAGCGGGGCTGCTTACCTCGATGGTGGCGTAGGATGGTATCAAAAAACGTTTAAGCTGGCTCAGGCTGAGTACGGGCAACGGATATTTATTGCATTCGAAGGTGTGTACGAAAACAGTGAAGTCTGGATCAATGGGCATTTTTTAGGAAAAAGACCCAATGGTTATATCGGATTTGAATATGAGCTTTCCCCTTATTTATACTGGGATGGTAGAGACAACCTGCTTTCAGTAAAAGTAAACAATAAGAATCAGCCCAACTCGCGTTTCTATTCGGGGTCGGGGATCTATCGGGATGTCAAATTAATCAGCCGGAATCCAGTCAGCATAGGAACGAACAGTACCTTCATAAGAGCTGGGCAGCTCAGTGAGAAACGTGCTGTCGTGGATCTCTCTCTGGAAATTGAGTATAACCTTGAGGAATCAAAAAAGATTACGCTTCTGACAGAGGTTCTTTCGGCTCAAGGTGCTGTTGTCGCAAGCAAACGTACCACCTTGAGCGCTGTCAAAGCAGGTCTGCACTCCACCGCTCAGCAGATAGTCCTCGAAAATCCCGTCTTATGGGGTATTGAAAATCCCTATCAATATACTGCAAAAATTAAACTTATTGTTGATGGTCGGGTTTTAGATGAACAGCTTACGAAATTTGGCTTACGTAATTTTAGCTTCGATCAGCAACGGGGCTTTATACTGAATGGGAGGCAGCTTAAAATCCGGGGTGTCTGTTTACATAGTGATCTCGGCGCTTTGGGCATGGCATTCAATACGTCGGCAGCATTACGTCAGCTCCGCATCATGAAAGCAATGGGGGTCAATGGGATACGCACCTCACACAACCCTGCGGCTCCAGCGTTTTTGGACCTTTGCGACAGCTTGGGTTTTGTCGTGATGAGTGAAACTTTCGATGTCTGGAAAGGGCATAAAAACCCTTATGACTATCATTTATACTGGGACGAATGGTACAAGCGGGACTTTGTTGACCATGTCAAAAGGGATCGGAATCATCCGTCGCTGTTTATTTGGTGCCTGGGCAATGAAGCGCAGGAGCAATGGCATTCCAAAGCTGATGGTACAGCGATTCCGATCGCGCTGGCAGCAATCGTCGATAGTCTAGATGGCACACGTCCGACCACCATTGCTAATAATGAGCTTTCCAAAGCAAATCCGGTGCTGATGAGTTCGGCGGTAGATCTGATTGGCTACAACTATAACCATAAGAAATGGGCAAGCTTCCCACAGGATCACCCCGGAAAGAAGTTTATCGTAACGGAAAGCACTTCGGCGTTGGAAAGCCGCGGAACGTATGATTTGGTTCCTTATGATTCTAGCCGCATGTGGCCTGAACGATGGGATATTCCTTTTTCTGGCGGGAATGAAGACAGGAACATATCGGCTTACGACAATGTATTCACACCATGGGGTTCAAATCATCAGACAAGCTTGAGGTTGATGGAAAGGTATGACCATATTGCTGGGATGTATGTATGGACGGGATTTGATTATCTCGGCGAACCCACACCGTACACCTGGCCGGCACGAAGTTCGTACTTTGGTATTGTGGATCTAGCCGGGTTTCCGAAAGATGTCTACTATCTGTATCAAAGCGTATGGACAGAAAAGCCGATCTTACATGTATTGCCTCATTGGAATTGGAAGCAAGGTGACCGGGTAGATATCGTCGTGTATTTTAATCAGGCTGACCGGGTGGAGCTTTATCTGAACGGTAAAAAGATAGGGGAGCAGTCCAGAGACCCAGACCGGTACGACCTTGTATTTAAGGCCGTTGAATTTGAACCAGGGGAGATTGAAGTAATATCGTTTCAAGGTGGCAAGAAACTGCTAAGTAAAACGATCCGTACGGCAGCAAAAGCGCATCGTATACAATTGTCTTCAGAAAACCTGACTTTCAATTCGGCAAACAAAGAACTTTCCTTTGTGCATGCCTATATCGTGGACGAGTTTGGTACGATCGTTCCTGATGCAGACGATAAAATCGAATTTGAGGTGAAGGGAGACGGTGCAAAAATTGTGGCGACAGACAATGGCAATACGACGGATCTGACAAGCTTCCAATCAGCTTCTCGCAATGCTTTTCATGGTAAAGCCTTGGCGATTGTCACGAGCAAAAACAAAGGTGAAATACGGGTAAGGGCAAAAGGTGAAGGACTAATTTCGGGGGTTATTCAGCTTGAAGCCAACTAGCTATTGCCCCCGTTCTGCGCCGGATCTGTATGTTTTTTGTTCACTAATAAGAGCAAGGTTTTACCATGGTAGGACCTTGTCTTTTTGTTGTATCGTGCTATCGGCAATTTGTTAAAGACGTTGTTTCTCCATTATTACCGATAAAAGACTGTGGTAAGTACAATATATCCTAAAAAGGAAATAATTTGATAAATGTTCGTGAAGATATTTATATTTGATCAGAAGCCATTATTAGCAAATGATACCTGTATCGCTGACACAACAAGAAAACTTACAAGGTATTATTAAGTATTTTATCATAGGATCTTAATTAAAAATAGCATGAAAGAAAAAGAATTAAGCGAACTATCGGACCAAGAATTATTAAAAAAACGGAAAGATTTGCTGATCTTCAAAAGGTTCTCTGTAATATTAACCGTATTGTGCCTTCCGGTTGTGGTTTATAGTATTGTGAAAAAATAACTTTTCCTGTTTAAGAAGAACAAAGAGTAAATTAGGTGAACATTTTGTGATATATTTGTATTCTATCCCTAACAAAGCAAAGGAAAAATGGATTATGATCAAAGTATTGTTGTCAGCACTTCTTTATTTTTCACTAGTATTCTCCGTATTTGCTCAAAAAGCTTCTAAACCGATCTTCGGTACGTATGGGGAATATTCGACCCGTCTGACTCTAAATCTAGATAGCACATTTGAGCTTATTGAAGCAGATCCTATTTTCCCCTATACATTTGAATCCTATACGAATAGAGGAGATTGGGAAGTAAAGGGAGATACAGTAATTTTAAATCCACACCTGGAAAAAAGATTACCCAGGGTATCGGTACGGGAAAAGTCAGTCCAAAAAGATAACGATTCTATTTCAGTAACGATCAACTATTATTTGGAAACTTATGAGAAAAACGAGATGAGCAGTAGAACTCCGTTTTACTTCGAATTACTTTCCATATATATTAACAAAAAGAAAAATTATCGAAATATTGTCCATGTTCCGCAATATAGACATTGCATGTTTTCTTCCAGACTAAGAAAACAAATCGTTATTGATTCAACGAAAACATTTAATTTTCCGAGACAGGACGTTTACAAGTTAGGTGTATATTCGTACGGCTTTGAAAAAGCTATCGAAATTAAAGTCAATAATACCCAGGCCAACCATTACGAGATCACTGTTATACAACCCGTGGACAAAGAGCGGATGCCTAGGAGCAAGAAGGTTATTATCAAAAGGAGGCAAGCCTACTACTATGAATGGAATGGAAAGATCTCCAGTGGAATTTTCTCTTTGTCTCCTTTGGAGCGTTTAAATTAGTCTGTAAGAATAAATGTAAGTAACCAGTAAGGTTGTCAAAATCACTCCCGTGCTTTAATTTATCCATTTTAGGTACATAAAAACCACTAAATGCATTATTGTAATTGAATCTATAACTAGAGAAGTTATTTAAAGTATATTTGACCGATAAAAGGAAGTTATATAGTATATGCAGTAAGCAACTGTAAATAAATCCATATGGAGCTCTAGCATATTCTAGGATCCAACCCCTTGAAAAATAGAAAGCCAATAAAAATGGGATTAATAATAGGTTTTCAAAAGTCATATTGTAGCGCTTATAGTGAAGTATTGCAAAGATTATCGCAGACAAAATGAATATTCTACGTTGATTATATGTCCAAAATTTATTTAATGCATCCTGATTTTTAGAGTATGCGATACCGTAATAAAAATTAATATCGAAAAAAGTGAATCTTCAATAGTTGTTTTTTATAATCATAGCACTACGGCAAGTCCAGTCCATGTAGCTGTGAGAAATTCTAATGGACAGTATAGCTGGAAAGTAGGTGGGTTTAATTTTGAAGAAAACCAGGACTATTCAGTTTTATTTGAGCGGTAATACATTTTAAAGATAAACATTAATAATAAAAAAAATCACTTAAAATGTTTATTTTAAGTGATTTATAATCAATGATGGTTATTGTTTATTATCGTTAATTAAGATTTACTTTCCGATGCAAAACTTGGAAAAGATATTATCCAATAAATCGTCTGTAGAAACACTTCCGGTGATTTCACCAAGATGATATAAGGCTTGGCGTATATCCATCGCTAGGAAATCAGAAGTGACAGGATTGTCAATCCCATATATTACGCGTTCCAGTGAATCTGCTGTTTTTTGTAGCGCTTCTACGTGACGGATGTTGGTGACCATGACATCGTCGGTATTTAAATTTCCTAAATGTACACGATTGATCAATTCGTCTTTCAGTTCCTCGACACCGATTTGTTCTTTCGCTGAAATGTAAAGCGGATTAAGGACATTGTAAACCTCTTTTTGCGACTCAGAAAGCAAATCTGATTTATTGATAATGGTGACAAATGGAATTTGTAGGCGCTCGATTTCTGGTATTTGCGCTTGTACTTCTTCAACTTTGTCCTGTGTAGGGTCAAATAGGTAAATGATCAATCGCGCTTGTTTCATCTTTTCACGGGTACGCTCAACACCTTTTGCTTCAATAACATCCGCCGTCTCACGTATACCTGCTGTGTCAATAAATCGGAATGTGACGCCATGAATATTAATCTCATCTTCAATGGTATCGCGCGTTGTTCCTGCAATATCAGAAACAATGGCACGTTCTTCGTTTAAGAAAGCGTTCAATAGCGTTGATTTTCCTACATTAGGTTTCCCGGCAATGACAACAGGAACACCATTTTTTAGGACGTTACCCTGTTCAAAAGATTGCACTAATTTTTGAACAATAACCTGTATTTTATTGATTAGATTTTTTAGCTGATCCCTGTTGGCAAATTCCACATCTTCTTCCGAAAAATCAAGCTCTAATTCAATCAGTGAAGCAAAGTGAATGAGATCTTCACGAAGGGATTTAAGCTGATTGGAAAAGCCTCCACGCATCTGCTGCATGGCTACTTGATGTGAGGCGGCAGAATTGGATGCAATTAAATCGGCAACTGCTTCTGCTTGGGATAAATCCATTCCGCCATTGAGAAATGCACGTAGGGTAAATTCTCCCGGACGGGCAGCACGTGCTCCCTTTCTAATGAGTAAATTTACAACGCGCTCAATAATATATTTGGAGTTATGTGTTGATATTTCCACCGAATTTTCTCTCGTATAGGAGTTCGGGGCTACAAATAAGGAGACCAATACTTCGTCAATGATCTCTTCGCCATCGCGTATGGTTCCAAAATGGATGGTATGTGATGGTTGTTGAAGTAGGTTCTTTCCTTTAAATATTTCGTTCGTAATTTTTATGGCATTTTGGCCCGAAACGCGTATGACAGCAATAGCGCCATTTGTTCCGGAAGATGTCGCTAATGCAACAATGGTATCTTCAGTGATATATCCTGTATTTGACATGGTACAAAGATACGTTAAATTGAAGTAATGGATTCTATATATTGCGGCACAAATTAAATTCATCTTGATCGATTAAACCTTTGTTCAAACATTGAAGTCATACCCATAGAAACGCTTGTAAAAAAGAATGGAACACAGGCGGAGTGGAATTGATTTTTAAATTTAAATTATACTGTTATGAGAAAGATGATATACTTCGCGTTGGCAATTGGAGGACTGGTTTTAATCGCTCCTCAACAATCTTCGGCTCAACATCGTGGACATGAACGTGAATGGAAACAGGACAAAGAGCGTAGAAAATATGAAGAGAAAAGGGATAAGGAATATCGAAAATATTTAGAAAAACGCGAAAAAGAAGACCGTAAATATCATAAAGAAGTAGCTAAGTCATACCGAAAAGGATACCGTCATGGAGCACCAGCCTGGGCAAGTGCACATCGTTACGATAGTAGACACCATGTATACTTTAGAGATTACAAAACATTCTACGATCCTTACAGAGGAGGTTACGTGTATATGCGCAATGGTCGTTGGAATTTTTCAGCAAATGTACCTTCATTTATGTTAAATGTCAACTTGGGAGCAGCCAATATCCGGATTGTAAAAGATGTTGCAATTAGCAGACATCCTGAAGATTTTTACAACGACTACCGTTGGGATTAGAAAGAATTTATCTTGTTGTTTGAATAAAAAAGCCTCAATCTTTAGGAAGATGAGGCTTTTCTTTTTGCTAGTCTTCTTCGAAACTGACTTTATTCACTTCAAGCGACTTTATCCGCGCTAACGATTCAATTCTTAAATCGGGCAATTCTCTTAATCTTTTGCCACCTTCCTGGAAGGATTTTTCGATAATAAATCCCATGCCCAATACTGAAGCTCCCGATTGTTTAACAAGATCGAGCATACCAAAAGCGGCATTCCCATTGGCCAAAAAATCGTCTATAAAAAGAACATTGTCGCTCGGCGTAAGAAACTCTTTGCTGACACAGATGTCATAGGTTCGGTTCTTGGTAAATGAATGCACCTGGCTTACATACATATCAGCCATGGTGGTCGGTTTTGCTTTTTTTACAAATACAACCGGTAATTCCAAAAGGTAGCCAAGCATGATCGCTGGGGCTATTCCGCTTGCTTCAATTGTAATGATTTTATTGATCGGGAGGTCTGCAAAACGACGGACAAATTCCACCGCAATAGATTTCATCAATACGGGGTCCATCTGGTGATTGATGAAGTTGTCTACTTTAAGTATGCCTCCTGCAAGACTTTTACCGTCATGAAGGATTCTATCCTTTAATAATTTCATGTTTTACTCGTATAAATATAGTGCGCTATGTCAAAATTTTGATTTGTTAATCCTTAATCCATCTCCATTTGATAGAGGTTATTGAACTCTTCTTGATGATGTTCGAGAATTACCTTTCGTTTCATTTTCAAGGTTGGTGTTAACTCTCCATTTTCAATAGTAAATTCATCTGTTAAAATAATTGGTTTCTTAATCTGCTCCCAGTTACCAAAGTGCTGGTTCGCACGACGCACCTCCTGATTGACTTTTTTTACAATGGCAGGGTCAGTCAGAAAATCATCCTTTGTCATGGTTGCAAGTTCAGGAGCATCTGTTCTGGCCCAATCCAACAAATGGGCATAGTTTGGTACAATAAAGGCAGAAGCAAACTTCATCCCGTCACCGATAACCATTGCCTGTTCAATAAATTTAGATTCAACGAGCTTTGTTTCTATTGGCTGTGGTATGACGTACTTCCCGCCCGAAATTTTGAACATCTCTTTTTTTCGGTCAATGATTTTCAAGAATTTTTCATCTTCCCACTTTCCAATATCTCCGGTATGCAGCCATCCATCAATGATTGTTTTATCCGTTTCGGCCTTGTTCTTATAGTATCCCATCATGACATTAGGGCCTTTTACTAATATTTCTCCGTCTTCAGCAAGTTTTATTTCAACAAAACGGACAGGAAGGCCAACAGTACCTATGCGTATTCCTTTGATATAATGATTGACCGAAATGAGTGGGGAGGCTTCGGTCATGCCGTAACCCTCATATAATGGAATTCCTGCAGCTAAGAAGGCACGTGTCAACTTGCTGTGAAGAGAGGCTGATCCAGAAGCAACGGTAAGTAATTCGCCACCCAATGCTTCATACCATTTGTTAAGGACAAGTTTCTTGGCAAGCTTTAGTTTGAGATTATAGGATAGACTTCTTTTCTCAGGATTTGGATCATATTCTTCTGCAACTGAAACAGCCCAATCAAATACTTTGCGTTTGAAACCACTGAGATCATGACCTGTTTTCATGATTTTCTCATAGACTTTTTCAAGAATACGTGGGACAACGGTCATGATATGAGGTTTTACTTCCTTCAGATTATCACCAATCTTGTCAAAAGATTCTGCGATATAGATCGTAAAGCCAAGATACATATAGGTATATAAAACCATACGCTCGTAGGCGTGACAAGGAGGGAGGAAGGTCAGTCCGCGGTCATAAGCTTTACAAGGGGTAATTTCTGCTGCGCCCAATACATTGGAAAAGATATTATTGTGTGACAGCATTACGCCTTTTGGTTTGCCCGTTGTACCGGATGTGTAAATCAGGGTAGCGAGATCTTCAGGTTTAACCTGGTCACGTAGTGCTGCTAGTTTTTCTAGGGAGCAATTGGAGCCTATATCATTCAGTTCTTTCCAGCTACGTGTGCCTTCCTGATCTGCGATACAAAAAATATACTTCAATGTATAGATTGAGTCGGTTAGATTCATCAGGCGATCGTACAGGCTTTTGTTACTGACGATGCAAACCCTGATTTCGGCATCATTAAAGATATATTGATAGTCTGTATCCGTAATATTTGGATAGATGGCCACCACCACTGCACCAATTTGCTGGATTGCAAAGTCAATCAAATGCCATTCCATACTGCTGCCGGCAATGAGACCAACTTTTTCGTTGGGTTTCACGCCAAGTTCAATCAGCCCTTTGGAGAGGCTGTCTACTTGTTCAAGAAAATCTGCTGTTTTGATATAATTCCACTTGCCGTCCACTTTGTGTGCAAACATATCAAGATCGGGGTATTTGCCCATCTGTTGACGTGCAAGATCAAATAATCTAAGTTTTTCTTCCATTTCAAATCGTATTCTTTTAAGCTCCGGGGGAGCACCCTTCCAGTATGAACTTTGTTTTAAGGGAAAAGTTTGCAAACATAAATAATAGTTTCAAGAATATGGAATGATTTTGTAATTAGCTTGTTTCAAAAGGATGAAGGGGAGGCGAGTGATAGGTAAAGTGCTTTTGTGCTTTTCAAAAGTAGGGTGTTTCTTGGAGACCATTTGAGCATAGTTCCTTGAGTAGATGGACTTGATGCCCGCCAATTATAAAAAAAGCTAGTCGTTATCGACTAGCTTTTCTTCTTTGTTTTTCTTTGATCAAAAGCCCGAGCTCCCGACCTGTCGCTCCTGCGACGGAAGTATTTTCTTGTGCTCTACGGAAAAGATATGGCATCACCGCTTTAACCGGTCCATAAGGCATGTATTTAGCAACATTATAGCCATGTGCCGCTAAGTTAAAGCTCAGGTTGTCAGACATACCTAATAATTGCGCAAAGAAGATGCGATCGGTGGATCTATCGATACCACGTCTGTCAATTTCCTTCGCCAATAACATACTACTGTCCTCGTTATGTGTACCCGCCATTAGCCCAAAGTTGTCCAGGTGGTCCAAGATAAATTCAATAGCTTCATTATAATCTCTATCGGAAGCTTCTTTATTTGGCTGGATGGGATCGGAATAACCTTTTTGTGCAGCACGAGCACGTTCGATCTCCATGTAGGCACCACGAACGATCTTAGCACCCATGTGAAAGCCTCTAACTTTTGCGTATTCAAAGTCGGCTTTCAAAGATGCCAACTTATCACTACGGTACAATTGATAAGTATTATATACAATTGGTTTCTCCATATTGTATTTTTCCATCATTTCACGTGCAATATCATCGATCGCATCTTGAATCCATGAATGTTCAGCATCCACTAAAACTTTTACACCGGCGGCATGACATGCTTTACAGATACGGTCAGTACGATCCAACATGCGTTGGTATTCTCCTTGTTCTGCTTCTGTTAAAGTTTCTTTGGCGTTGACCTTTTCAAATAACTCAAAACGTCCTAATCCAGTTGGTTTAAATACTGAAAATGGAATGTACTTGTTTTTACTGGCCGCAACTACGGTACGTAATACCTCTTCGCAGCAGGCGTCAAATGCACTTTCTGTTTCTTCTCCTTCAACGGAATAATCCAAAATCGTCCCTACACCATTCTCTCCCAATTCGTTGATTGCTGCTTCGCAACCCGCGATGGTCTCTCCACCACAAAAATGTTTGAAGATTGTTTTACGGATGATGCCTTGGATAGGCAGTCCTATGTTCAGGGCAAAGTTGGTCATTGACGGACCTACTTTTGTCAAGAAGTTATTCGCTATTATTTTGAATAACCAATACGCTCTTTCCAAATCCTTATCGCTTTTACTTTTAAAAGCAATCTCTGTATTATCAAAGGATAATGTCTTGGGCTCAGAATTCTCAATCATAATCTTTATTTGCAATAAGGCAAATGTAGCAATTTAGTAAGCATTAAAACGATGATAATTCTTGTATTCCTCAGTGAAACCACTATTTTTGTGAAATGCAAGAATTTAAAATCGAGGGCGAATATATCCAGCTTATACAGTTACTTAAAGCTTTAAATTGGGTAGAGCATGGTGCTATGGCTCAATGGGTTGTGGCAGAAGGGTGTGTGAAGTATAATGGGCAGGTTGATTACCGGAAAAGACTCAAATTAAGACCAGGAGATGTTGTTGAATTTGATGGGATGGAAATAAAATTGGTGTAATATTAAACAATATTGGTAAATAGAAAACTTAAACCTTAAAGAATCATAGAATGGAAGTCATAGAAAGTTTGGGCTATCAGGTATATTTTGATGATACGTTGGCCTCTTTAGAGGCGTTTTTAGCTGAGCGCAATTACTCAAAGATCATCGTATTGGTGGATACCAATACTTTGGATAATTGTTTGCCGCTATTTCAGCAAGCTTTACCCAATTTAGCGAATTATGATGTGATAGAAGTAGATCCGGGCGAAGAAAATAAAAATATTGATTTCTGTATTGGTGTATGGCATAATATGCTCGATTTCGGAGCTGATAGACATTCATTGATGATCAATCTTGGCGGTGGTGTGGTGACTGATATGGGGGGATTTGCCGCATCGACTTTCAAAAGAGGGATGGATTTTATTCAAATTCCGACGACTTTACTTTCCCAGGTAGATGCATCAGTAGGGGGTAAAACCGGTATTGATATGGGAAGTGTGAAAAATATTATTGGAACTTTTGCACAACCCCAGGCTGTTTTTATTTCAAGCCAGTTTTTGAAAACCTTAGATCAACGTCAGTTAATCTCAGGCTTTGCTGAAGTAATCAAGCATGGACTGATCTTCGATCGGGCTTATTATGAGCGAGTGAAAACATTGGAGATTGATCAAATCGACAATTCTTTGGTCAAACATTCTGTTTCGATCAAAAACCGTGTTATCCTTGAGGATCCGAAAGAAAAAGGACTGCGTAAAATTTTAAACTTTGGCCATACAATTGGTCATGCTATTGAGGGATACTCTTTGTTGAACGATGCTTCACCTTTATTACATGGAGAAGCTATTGCAGTAGGGATGATTTGTGAGGGGTATCTATCGCATAAATTGAATGGTTTGCCTTTGGATGAATTAAACGATTTGATCCAAACCTTCAGAAAATATTTCAACGATTACACATTTGATTCATCCATTGATACAGCCTTGTTGGATCTGATGCGAAATGATAAGAAAAACCTGTCCAATCAGATCGGTTTTGCATTGCTTGACCAAATTGGCAGTTGTCAATATGATATCTACGTTTCTGAGGAAGATATTATTGAAAGTCTTGATTTTTACCGTGAGCTAATCACACAATAATAAAACAGAAAAGCCGTGTATCAGGAGAATGCGCGGCATTTCTGTACAGCTATTTTTATCGCGATTTCGTTGCGGAAAATAGTAAACCTAAACTTAAATCATCATAATAACCATTTATATCATGAATAGAATCTTCATTTTTCTGTTTCTCCTGTTGGGGATATCAGCTGCTGTTCAGGCACAAAGGCAAGTATTGATCTTTAGCAAGACAAAAGGGTTTAGACACGGAAGCATCGAAAAGGGCGCACAGGTACTTAAACAATTGCTAGATAAAGAAAAGATAAAATCTGATCATTCGGAGGATGCTGCTCTGTTTACAGATCAGGGATTGAAAAAATATGACGCTGTTATCTTTCTGAGTACAACTGGCGATATTCTCGATATTGCGCAACAGGAAGCTTTTGTGAGGTATATCCAATCAGGAAAAGGGTTTGTGGGTATCCATGCCGCGACGGATACTGAGTTTGATTGGCCCTGGTATAACGGCCTTGTAGGGGCATATTTTGCGTCCCATCCTGCCGTACAAAAAGCCAAAATTGACGTATTGGACAGAAAACATGCGGCCACCAAGCACCTCGATCCGATCTGGTGGCACAAAGATGAATGGTATAATTTCAAGGACGTGAAGGACGGATTGCATGTGTTGATGAATTTGGATGAAAAAAGCTACCAAGGTGGAAAAATGGGGGATCAACATCCAATCTCCTGGGCCCAGACCTACGACGGAGGGAAAGTCTTCTATACCGGGCTTGGACATACCGATGAGTCCTATGACGAACCCGAGTTCCAAAAACATTTAATTGGGGGAATTTTATCTGTACTTCCCAAGAAAAAGTAACTTATTTTATAGTTGGCGTTTTCTTAACTAGGGCATGGTACATGCTTCTATGTGTCAATAGCACAATGAAAAGTCCCAAATGGTCATTCCATTTGGGACTTTTTTATAATTGATGGGAAAAGGGAAGAGAACCGATTTTGCCATTTGATCGGGTTTAATAGTTCAGTTTATATTTTGCGCCGATACTAAACCAACGACCGGGCATTGGAACGGCGGCAGCTTCTATATAACTCTTGTCAAATATATTCTGAACATCCACAAAGATGTTTAAGTCGTGGAGTTGGTACGATCCTCTTACGTCAGCGATGAAATAAGATTTGTAACTGATACGCTCATTAAAGCGGTTTGCAGAAGTTAACATCCAGTTCTTGTGGTTTATGGTAAAGTTGGCAATAACTTGATGCCTTAAGCTTTCAATAGCATATTTGGATAGTATCCCGTCTGCTAATGTTATGCTTGGGTTGAGATAATTATAACTTAGCGTTGTAAAGTATCGTGTCGTTGCGCTGGGATCATTGATATTATATCGGAATGAAGCATTGAATCCATCAATTTTATTTTTTCCAATATTTATTGGTTTCCAGGGAATGACCGTTCCGCTTCCTGTAGTGGCATCCTCTTTTTGCCAGTCTATGAAATCGCTTATCCTTCGATGGAAATAGCCCGCTTGAGCAATAATCCGATTGGATAAGTATTTTATACCACTTTCGATCTGATAGGCATTTTCAGAGCTCAGTGTGGGGTTTCCGACGTTGGCTGTCTGATTGGTGTAAAGATCCGTAAAGGAAGGGATCCGCTGGCTAGAACCTGCGTTGACTACAATCTTCCAATGTTCGGTAATATCATATCCCAAATCTAGACCCGGGAATACCTGCCAGCCAAATTTTGAGTTGTAATTGATGTAGGCACCAGAGTTGATCATCAGTTTTTTGATCGCCTCTGTTTTGAATTCAAGGTAGCCGCCGTAATTCTCCCGGTTATGGTCGCCAATACTGGTGCTATTGATGCGTTCAAATCGACTTTCTAATCCTAAGCCAAATGTACCATAACTTTGCTCCAATGTAGCATTGATTTCTGCTCCGAAGACGTTGCTGTAATGTTTGGATCTACCTTTGGTTGTTTCTCTGCCTAAATACCAATATTCATCTTCGTTGTAGCGATTACTGAGACGTGGACTGATGGAAAATGCCTGTGTTAATTGATGCTTGGACTGTAGGGAAGCGAAAGCTGTCTTAACCTGTTCATAAGCTTCCTTGTCACTCGGTGCAGCATAGTAACCATTGGCTCCAAATTGATTGTTGATATAGCCAACATTGGCTTTTATCATATTGGCTGTATTCGGTTGATATGTAGCGTCATAATAGAGTTTATTATTGTTGGAGGCTGTATTATAGCGTTGTCCATTCGAATCTTCGTGGCCAAAATATAAACCGTGGCTTGTTTGCTTGGTTAAGAACTGTGAGCCAAGCTGAACACCTTTACCATAATACTTGCCTGCACTTGTCTGCTCATTATCTTTGAATGAAGAACCACTATATACCTGGGCGCTAATTTGATTTGATTCAATTTTCTTTGTTACGATGTTAATGGCACCGGTTAGTGCATTAATACCGAAAATCCGTGAAGCCGGCCCCCGAATTATTTCGATACGCTCGATGGCCTCTAGAGGAACCGGAAGGTTCATATTGTGATGGGCACTCTGTGGATCGGTGATTTTAACACCATTGAGTAGGATCGCCGTCTGTTCAAAAGACCCACCGTCGATACTTATATCTGCCTGCGAACCAAATGGTCCACGTTGGCGAATATCAACGCCTGGGATATTGCTAAGCAACTCGTTGATTGATCGATTTGGTAGTCTCTGTATATCTTCCTGCGTCAATATTTGGATATTTTTGCTCTGTTTTGAAAAAGGGATCTGTAAGCGATTTTGATTAATGATGACTTCGCCCAAAGTGGTTGTGTCTTTAATCTGAGCAGTCGCAGCTCCAATACTCAGCACTAATGCAAGGTTTGTTAACGTAATATTCTTATTCAACATGCTTTCCTAGATTTTACGCTGCAAAAGTAGCTTAGCTGACTAAAAAATAAATAGTCCGGCGTGAATAATACTGGTAGTCCGGATAATATTTTGTAACCTTCTTACATCCATTCTTCTCGGCCGATACGCTTTTTCCCCGTTATATCGATGTGATCTTGCTTGTCGCTGCTTTTTATTTTTTCGATGTTAGTCAAGTCGGGTTGGCCGGATTCGAGCCAGGCTGAATACCAATAGGAAGCAACGCGTAAAATGGTTTTTTGCATTCTCCTTTCAACCATACCGTTCATGGCTTCATGATAAGCTCTAGCATAACTGTCGGAATAGGTCCATACCAATTGATTGTTTCGCTCAATAAAAGATTTTTTTTGAGATGCCTTAAATTGACGATTAAGCCGGGCTTCAATGCTCAATACAGAATCCACAAGGCGATTGCTTTCACGGACGATACCCCAGGCTTCCGCTAAGGGATCTTTGATATAGTTGGCTTTTCCAACGCGAAGGTTGTATTTTTCTGAAAACATTTCCGGTAAGCGGCTCTCCCAGAATGCGTGTATACCGAGTTGATTCGTCAGCTGTCCATTATAATTTTTAGTCGTGTGCAATGGAACATGGGCATCAGCAATATAATGGCCGAGTTCTGCTGAGTGTTTGATGATCCGTTTATAATCTTTTGCTTGAAAGGCCTTAACAAGCTTTTGATAAGTAAGATTGATTTGCCAGGGCACAATACCATTTTTTAACAATTGCCTTTCTTGAAATTTCTCTTTGGCCTGTGACCAATGTATCGGCATGGAGTCAACTGTACTTTCCTTGCGGTAGTCCTCTAAATCTATAAAATGTCTTGGGCCTTCAGCGCTGTCTGTGAAGCAGCGTTTATCTGGATCAACAGCTTTTTCGGTAATAAGGTCAATATTGGATTTATAAAACTTAGCCAACTGAGCAGGGAGCGCAAAGACGGCATAATGATTAATTTTTTTATGAGCAAAAAATCCCCACGATGTTAAAATTAGCATGGAGACTATGCAAAGCATTCTATAAAATAGAGACTTCATGGGGTATCAAACTGGCTATTAATTAATTGTTGATATTAAATATACGTAAAGGAAAATTAAAAATGGATTAACAACTTTTTTTATTGATGTTAATTTATATTTTCTTAACATAACTAAACAATAAAATAATATTGATACTCGTTAAAATTGATTAATTTGCCGACACAAAATACAGTCGTTATGAAGATATTGTATGCCGTACAAGGGACAGGAAATGGACATCTGAGCCGGGCAATGGATATTGTCCCCTGTTTGAGGGAGTTAGGGGAAGTCGATGTTTTGGTTAGTGGAATTCAAGCAGATCTATCATTACCTTTCGAAGTGAAATACCGTTTTCACGGGTTGAGTTTTATCTTTGGAAAATCCGGCGGAGTAGATCTGTGGAAAACATTTATGAGTTCGACGATCCGTAAATTTACGAATGAAATTAAGAGCTTGCCCATAGAAAACTATGATTTGGTGATCAATGATTTTGAACCGATTTCTGCTTGGGCTTGTCATTCAAAAGATTTGGACTGCATTGGGTTGAGCCATCAGATTGCTGCCTTAGATCCATCGAGTCCTAAGCCAGAAGATAGTGATATGCTGGGCAAATTTATTATGAAAAATTATGCCCCGTCTACCCATTCCTATGGTTTCCATTTTAAGCGGTACGCCAAGAATATTTACCAACCGGTTATCCGTAATGCTGTTCGTGAATTGAATGTGACAGAGCAGGGACATTATACGGTTTACCTCCCGGCATATGACGATGCGCATCTTTTAAAGCATTTGATGAAGTTTCCAGATGTGAAGTGGGATGTTTTTAGCAAACATAATTCGAAGGCATTTGACATGAAAAATGTAACGATAAGACCGATCAATAACCAATCTTTTATTGATAGTATGGCATCTTCTTCTGGAGTTTTATGTGGGGCAGGTTTTGAAACACCGGCAGAAGCGTTATATTTGAAAAAGAAACTGTTAGTTATCCCGATGAAAAACCAATATGAGCAGCATTTGAATGCAGCGTCATTGGAGGAGATGGGGGTGCCTGTAATTTCGAGCTTAAAACAGAAAAACATGCTGGCGATAGAAGCCTGGCTCAACAGTAAATCTAGGGTTGAAGTTGATTACCCTAATATCACGCAGGAAATTATAAATGAAATCGTGCAGAAGCACCGTTAAACAAACATGAAGTATATTGCATTAGCCCTATTATCCTTGACAACAGTCACAGGATTTGCCCAACAAAAAAAAACGAACATGACGGCGAAGAAGAAGGTCGTCACAACTAAATCAAGTACAACAAATCAACTGAAAACGAAGGCCGATTCTGTGTCTTATGCGTTTGGTGCCGATATCGGAAATTCATTAAAATCTATTGAGATCGATTACTTGAAGTCAGATGTTATTGCAAAAGCAATTTCGGATGTCTTGAAAGGGGAGAAATCGCTATTGGAAGAAGGCCAAGGAAGAGCTGTTATCCAGCAGGCGATCATGGATGTTCGTGCTAAAAAAGAGGCTGCTAGCCGTGCTGAAGAAGATAAATTTTTTGCCGAAAATGCAAAGGTTGTTGGGATGAAATCTACAGCTGAAGGAATTCAATATCTTGTTCTAAATGAGGCGGAAGGTCCAAAACCAAAAAGTGACGATGAGGTAACAGTGCATTATAAAGGTACCTTACTCAATGGAAAGCAATTTGATAGCTCATACGACCGTAAGGAGCCATTGAAACTATCCTTGGGTCAGGTGATCAAGGGTTGGCAGATTGGAATCCCGTTAATGTCGAAAGGTGCAAAGTATAAATTTTTTATACCTAGTAGATTAGCCTATGGCGAACGGGCAACAGGTGAAATTCCTGCAAACAGCACATTGGTATTTGAGGTAGAATTGCTTGATATTGGTGCAGATGGAACAACGTAAATTAGGTAATACAAGCTTAATCGTTTCGGAAATAGGTTTGGGCTGTATGTCTTTAAAAAGCAATCAGTCCAAACAATCCAAAGATATTATCCAAAAAGCTTACGAGAAAGGGATCACTTTCTTCGATACCGCTGATCTCTACGATAAAGGCCTAAACGAGATGATCGTCGGGGAGAGTGTGCAAAGCTTTCGCAAGCATATTGTTTTGGCGTCGAAAGTTGGTAACCTTTGGCGTGCAGATGGATCCGGTTGGGATTGGAAGGCTTCGAAGGACTATATTATCAAGGCTGTGGAAGGTTCGTTGTCACGTTTAAAAACGGATTACATCGACCTCTATCAGTTACATGGTGGTACAATAGAAGATCCGATAGAGGAGATTGTTGAAGCGTTTGAGTTGTTGAAGAAACAAGGGAAAATCCGTGCTTATGGCCTTTCATCAATTCGCCCAAACGTTATCAAGGCATTTTTGTCCAAATCTGACATTGCCTCAGTAATGATGCAATACAGTCTATTGGATAGAAGACCAGAAGAAGAAATCAGTGGCTTGTTGGAAGAACGGGGTGTAAGTATCGTCGTACGCGGTGTATTAGCCAAAGGTGTTCTCATCAACAAACCTATTGAACCTTTTCTTCAGTATAGTTCGGGAGAGGTGGCCCATATCGTGAGAAACTTGGCAAATCTTTCCAAACGTATCGGAAAAGACAATATGATTGTTGCACTATCTTATGTGCTTTCTAACGCAGCTGTTGGTACAGCACTCGTTGGTGTGAGTACCAAATTGCAATTTGATGAATTGATCAGAGCAAAAGCGCAGATGATCAAATTAAGTGATTCGGATAAGCAGGTACTATTGGAAGGTGTCCGGTCGTTATGCTATACCGAACACCGGTAAGCTTTACTATTTATTAAAAAATAGTTTTAATATTTTAGCGAGATCTTCTTTTGTATCCACGGCGACCGTTTCATGCGTTGTAATTGCCGTTTGAATGGCGTAACCGTTTTCTAACCAGCGCAGCTGTTCCAATGCCTCTGCTTCTTCTAGCATAGAAATGGGAAGTTGTGTCAGGGCTTTTAATGTATCTACCTGGTAAGCATATATTCCGATATGTTTATAGAATGTTTGCTTTTGTAACCATTGGTCTTTTTCCACACCTCTTAAAAAAGGAATGGTCTGCCTACTAAAGTAGATTGCTTCTCCTTTGCTGTTTCGGACAACTTTAGGGATGTTTACATTGAATAGTTCCTCCTCCGCTGTAATTTCTTTGACTAGGGTCGCTATCTGCGTAGTGGTGTCTTCAAAACAATGTGCTAAAAGATCAATTTGCGCGGGGTCAATAAAGGGTTCGTCACCCTGTATATTGATGGCAACATCATAACCTTCTATATCCGTTATAACTTCGGCGCAACGATCTGTGCCCGATTGGTGGTGCTCTGCTGTCATGACGACTTTGCCACCAAAGGAAAGTACAGTTTGTGCTATGCGTTGATCGTCGGTTGCGACAACCACTTCGTTTAATTTTGTTGATTTTTTGACCTGTTCGTAGACACGCTGGATCATCGTTTTTCCTTCGATGTCGATCAGGGGTTTTCCAGGGAATCTGCTCGATGCATATCGAGCAGGGATAATACCTAAAAATTTCATCTTTTATTTTTTATCAATGGATGGGCAATTGGAAGTTATCAAAAAGCCTGTAAAATAACGTTATTTTACAGGCTTTTTAATTCGCTGATTATTCGAACAATCCGAATAATTCGGCTTCGATCTTTTGAATGATATCGCCGAGGTCTTCTGGGTTTTTGGTGAAGTCCAGATTGTCCTTGTCCAGAATCATTACCTTACCTTCTTTGTAATTATTGATCCATTTATCGTATTTATCGTTCAGCTTCGACAGATAATCCAAGCGAATTGCAGATTCATAGTCACGGCCTCTTTTTTGGATATTATTCACCAGGGTAGGGACAGAGGCTTTGAGGTAAATCAATAAATCTGGAGGTTTGATATAGTGGATAATGCTTTGAAAAATATTACTATAGTTTTCAAAATCACGTGCGCTCATTAAACCCATATCATACAAGTTTTCGGCAAAGATATAAGCATCTTCATAAATGGTACGATCCTGAATCATATCAATGCCAGTTTCCTGCAATTTTACAATATGTCTAAAGCGACTGTTGAGGAAAAAAATCTGAAGATTGAATGCCCAGCGTTTCATGTCCGAATAAAAATCTTCCAGATAAGGATTGTTGTCTACAGCTTCAAACTGAGGTTCAAATTTAAAGTGACTGGCCAACATTTCGGTCAACGTTGTTTTGCCGGCACCTATATTTCCAACGATAGCTATGTGCATATTATTTCTAGCTTAATAAAATCTTTTAATACCAATAATCTCACGAACCTCTTTCAGTGTCTTGTGCGCAGATTCGCTTGCTTTTTCAGCGCCCATTTTTGCAACTTTAGCAATGTATGCATCATCGTTTGATATATCCTCAATACGGGAGCGTACATCGTTGGTTGCAAGTACCATATCTTCTGCCAATTGTTTTTTGAAATCACCATAACGAATTTCACATTTGTTATAGAGTTCATCAAAATGCTGTAACGTATCTGCAGTAGATACGACCTTCATTAAATCAAAAAGATTTTGGATAGCTTCAGGCTTAGGCTGGTTCATTTCCGTCGGACCAGAATCGGATACAGCGCGCATCACTTTTTTACGAATTACGGTTTCACTGTCCGATAGATAAATACAATCTGCTTCACCATTGGATTTACCCATTTTTCCCTGGCCTGAAAGTCCGGGAACTTTCACCAATTTGTCAGCGTAGGAGAACGCAAACGCTTCTTTAAAATAATCTACGTTGTATAAGCGATTGAAGCGATTGCCAAAAGTCCGCGTCATCTCCAAATGTTGTTCCTGATCTTTTCCTACTGGAACTTTTGTGCCATGGTGAATCAATATATCACAGGCCATCAAGACCGGATAGGTCAATAAACCTGCGTTAACATTGTCGGGATTGCTTCTAACTTTATCCTTAAATGCTGTAGCACGTTCAAGCTCGCCGAGATAGGCGTTCATATTCATGTATAGATAGAGTTCCGCAACTTCTGGAACATCTGATTGAACGTAAATAGTCGATTTTTCGGGGTCTATTCCTGCAGCTAAATATTCAACAATAACTTGACGAACCGTTCCCTGAAGTCCATGAGGAGTGGGGTGGGTCGTTAGTGAATGTAAATCCGCAATGAAAAAAAAGCAATTATATTCGTTTTGCATTTTCACAAAATTGCTCAATGCGCCGTAGTAATTTCCTAAATGTAATTTTCCGGTACTTCTGATACCGCTAACAACTGTTTCCATATTCCTGCGAATTTACGCATAAATTTGACAAAGTCGAATTAAATTCGGTCCGTGACTCCCTTTTTAGGGATTGCGTTATTTTTTTAATTTTTTAGCTTCATTCCAATAAACGTCCATTTCTTCTAGACTCATTTCCTGCAGTTGTTGCTTATTTTCAGCGGCTTTTTGTTCTAAATAGGTAAACCGTTCAATGAATTTTTTGTTGGTGCGTTCAAGTGCATTTTCAGGGTTTATGCCAATATGCCGTGCATAATTTATTAAGGAGAATAAAAGGTCGCCAAATTCCCCTTCTGCTTTTTCCTGATCCATTGGAAGCGCTGTCTCCAGATTAAATTCGGCTTTAAATTCGGCAAGCTCTTCCTCTACTTTTTCCCATACTTGTTTCTTATCTTCCCAGTCAAAGCCGACACCGCGAACTTTATCTTGGATACGATAGGCCTTTACCAAAGCGGGTAGGCCTTTTGGGACACCAGCAAGAACAGATGTATTGCCTTCTTTGAGCTTGATTGTTTCCCAATTGGACTTGACTTGATCTTCTGTATCAGCACTGGTGTCGCCATAGATGTGGGGATGGCGCGTAATCAATTTATCACAGATTGCATTGAGTACATCTACGATGTTGAAATGTCCTTCTTCTTCGGCAATGCGGGTATAGAATACCAGATGCATCAAGACGTCACCAAGTTCTTTTTTGATTTCTGGATAATCTTTTTCCAAAATGACGTCGGTTAATTCATACATTTCCTCCATAGTCAAATGTCGAAGGGATTCCATAGTCTGTTTTTTATCCCAGGGACATTCAACCCGTAAGGTATATAAGACATCGAGTAATCGTTGAAAAGCGAGTTGAGGTGTATGCTGATACGCTGGTGCTGCTAGATTTGCCATATTTCATCGTGTTTGGTAGCACAAAAGTAGAAATATGATTTTGAATAAACTATTTCAAATTGCGGAAAACAAAACCCTTTTGTCAATCGTTTTATAATAAAAATTAGAATTTAGATCGGATTTAGAACAATCAACTATGGAAAGAATGCATGGGTACTCCTCTGCAAGTGTTGCTTTGGAAAAGTTAAACGACTTAGGCTATACAATAGACTATAATATTGAATTTGACGATTTGTTGGCTGATGCAGATCAGTACAGAATTGACTATTTATTTCGCTACGAAGGTGCATCAGATCCTGACGATGAATCATCAGTGTATGGTATTAGCAAAAATTCGGGACAGAAAGGTGTTTTTGTTGCGGGCAATTTGTCTTTAATCGAAGGTAAGAAACGGGATATTCTATTGCAATTGGAACTCAAAGAGCGGCAGCGATAGTCTTATGGAAAAAAATGGAATGGAAACAACAGAACGGCTTGAGGAGCTTAAGCTTTGGGCCTTGAAACGTGATGGTAAAGAGGTAGAGACGGAATATCATGATCTAGCTTCGGATCGTTGGTTGCAGGTTTATAGAAATGAAGCATTAAACCTCATGAAAGCGGGGTTCTACAATAAAGTTTCGGCTTTGTTTGAGTCTTATGTTGAGGTTCATTATCCACATGAACTGGAAAAATTGATTGGCAAATTGGAACGTAGTTATGACAGTTTACAGCGTTTTAGTCCGGGATTGCTTGAAGATGGTTTTTATAATCTCGTTTTAGGCGATATCCCTTTGCTCATGGCTGGTACGATCGTTGTTTTGCTTAGGGCCAAAGAGTCTGATTTTCCATCCATTTACAATAATGATGCGGATGCCGACATGCGAAGCTCTCCAAATTGGCTTATACAGCAGTCAAACAATGATATTTGGGTTGATATGCACCAGACTGCTTTAAATAATATTCACTACCCGGATAAAATTCTTTAGTCTGGCAAAATTTTTGTAGTCGATCGTACCAGAAAGAGGAAACCTGAATAGGTTGTTCACTTTTTGGACTTTTTATTGAATTATAAACCCATTCTAAATTTTATTTTATGATGTTGTACATTGGTATTTTTGCCGTTATCGTTGTGGCTTGCGTATTCATTTCTCTTATGATGATGAAAAAGCAAAAGGAGACGGCCAAAAAGTATGAAGGTGAATCCGGGATTGCCTTAGCTCCTGCCGTAAAGGGTGAATTGTTGAATGATGAATTTAGTGAATTAAGAAAACAATTGAACGGTGCTCCAATTGATGCCTTTACGCAATGTGCGTATATAGCAACGGTGGGGGACAAAGTTGCTTCAGCTGCAGCTACGGCAGCCAAGACTGTTGCCTGGGCGGCTGTAGGTGTAAAGGCTCGTTATAATGAGCGGGATAACGCTTCTTATCTGGTGCTGAGCAACAACGAGTTGCATTACATATTTTTCGATGATGGGGAGGTGAGAGACCATTTGGTTTTTGATCATGAAACCTTGCTCGATGCGCGAACTGCGCAGATTACTAATTCTGAAAAAGTAACACGCATGGGCTCTGTCATGGGCTTGAAACCTAAGAAAATGCATCTTGACGTCAATGGAAATGGGCTCGATATTATTTATTATGGTACTGTTCAGCGTATGCCACATGGTATTATTTCTCCAGGTTCAGGTATGTTTGAAACACAGGCGAGGCTTCAGTTGATGGGGCGTTTGTTTTTGGACAGATTATATAAAAAATATCCACAGCTGCAGGGTTAACTTTTCAAGTAATGTCATTTTAGTTTCGTTTTAATTGAAGTAAATGGCCTTTTTGACTTGATTCCGCATTGCTTTTAGTAAATTGTCTGTATCATAAAATTTATATCATATGAAAATTTTAGCAGATAAAGTAGCTTTAGTAACAGGTGCGGGTTCGGGGATCGGACTGGCAGTTGCATTGGCTTATGGTAAAGAAGGTGCAAAGGTCGTTGTCTCGGATATCAACGAGCAAGCGGGGAATGAAACCGTAAAACAAATTGAATCTCTAGGAGGAGAAGCTGTGTTTTTCAAAGCAGATAGCTCATCTCCCGCTGACAATGAGGCCTTGGTTGGTTACGCCGTCAAGACATTTGGCCGCCTTGATATTGCATGCAATAATGCTGGTATTGGTGGAGAGGCTGCACTAACGGGAGATTACAGTCTCGATGGATGGAAAAAAGTAATTGATATTAATTTCAATGGCGTATTTTATGGATGTAAATATCAAATAGAAGCCATGGAGAGGAATGGAGGCGGTGTTATTGTCAATATGGCTTCCATTCATGGTACCGTGGCTGCGCCTATGTCAAGTGCTTACACTTCAGCCAAACATGCTGTAGTGGGACTGACAAAGAACATCGGCGCAGAGTATGGTCAAAAAAATATTCGTTGTAATGCGGTTGGACCTGGTTATATTGATACGCCGTTATTGGCGAAGTTGGATAAAGAGCATATCAATGCGTTAATCAGTAAACACCCTATTGGACGTTTGGGAAAGGCAGAGGAAGTCGCTGAGCTGGTTCTTTTTCTAAGTTCGGATAAATCGTCTTTTATGACCGGTGGGTATTACCTAGTTGATGGTGGTTATACTGCTGTTTAATAGATCAGTTTAAGAAAAAAGGGATCCAAATGTGTCGTGTTGGATCCCTTTTTTTGCACTATAACTGAGCTGCTGGACGTATTTCAGTCCCTTCCATGTTATTTAATCCGTCACCCAACGTGCGACGATATTTATCTGCTACCTGTTGGAGTTGTTTGACAATTTCGGGATATTGATCTTTTAGGTCTCTATCTTCACCGGGATCAATTGCAAGATTATATAATGCCAACCGGACTTTTACTGTAGCATATTTTCCTGGATACCGATCGCCGCCAATGGTTGCAGGTGCTTCGTATGTTTCGGTTTCAGCAGGAAAAACAAGCTTCCATTTTCCTTTCCGGATTGCTTTCAAATTGTTTTTATTATGATAATAAGCGAGTTCATCTCGTGGAGTACTTTGGGGATTACCCAATAGAAGCTCTGTAAAATCAATCCCATCGATTTTCTTTGTTGGCTTGGCTGCCTGGGTAATATTGACAATCGTTGGTAGTAAGTCCATATTGGTCAAAAGCTGGTTACTTACAGTTGCAGGTTTAACATGACCGGGCCAGCTTATAATGCAAGGTACTTTTAATCCACCATCAAATATAGTTGCTTTACCCTCTCTGAGCCCTCCTGTCGAACCGGCGTGGTTTCCAAACGTGAGCCATGGACCATTGTCACTCGTGAAAATAACAATAGTGTTTTCGAGCAGATGATTTTGTTCCAATGTCTTCATCACTTCGCCTACGGACCAGTCTACTTCTTCCATAATATCCCCAAACATACCGGCACCGCTTTTGCCTTTAAATTTTTCGGAAACGCCAAGTGGGACATGAACCATGGCATGGGCTAAATAGAGAAAGAAAGGGTTGTTTTTATTACGTTTGATAAAAGAGACCGCTCGGTTTGTATAATCGGTGGTCAATTGATCCTGACCATCAAAAGAATCGATAATTTTAACTGTTTTGTTGCCTTCTATTAAAGGAAGTGGGGGGTATTGGGCCCGCCAAAAAGTTGAATCTTGCCATTTTTTTCCTTCATAATCGTAGGCCCACATGTCATTGGAGTAGGGAAGTCCATAGAACTCGTCAAAGCCATTTTGAAGGGGAAGGTAAGGCTCTTTATGTCCAAGATGCCATTTTCCGACCATGCCGGTTTTATATCCTTTGCTTTTCAATAGTTCGGCGATCGTTTGTTCATCGGGGTTAAGTGCAAATTTGGCGTTATGGTCAATCGCGCCGCTAATGCCAATTCGCGTAGGGTAACAGCCAGTTAATAGGGCACTTCGGGAAGCTGTACAGATCGGCTGCGCGGCATAAAAATCGGTGAAACGAAGACCTTGTGCTGCGAGTTTATCGATATTTGGCGTTTGGTAGGGGCCACCACCATAGCAGACTGGGTCGGCATAGCCCATATCATCCATTAAAATTATAATGATGTTTGGGAGTGGAGCTGGTTTATTCTCATCCGTAATAGAAGATGCTGAAGCTCCAAGGGTAAATAAGAATGGTATAAAAGAAAATATATACTTCAAATCCATCGTTTGCATTTAATTATTTAACGATTAAGTTTTCTTGTTTGAGAACCTGCTGAAAAGCTGGTCTTGTTGCATCATCATCGCCCGCTTCAGCTTTAAGTATAGCCAACTTTTTCTTCAACCTGGCAATTTCTTTGATATATTTTTTGTCTAGAATGGCATTGTGTGTTTCCATGGGATCTTGCTGCAAGTCATAGAATTCCCAAGCAGGAGCTGTTGTTTTAGAGTCGCTGCCCGTCATTTCTAATGGCTGTCCATAGAAGTAGATCAGTTTGTAGCGTTCATCACGGACTCCAAGATGCGCCGGGCGTATTGGTGCATGTTGCCAGTAACGGTAATACATGGCAGACCGCCATGCTTTGGATGTATTTCCTTTGAGGTTATTCCGAAAGCTTTCGCCTTGGATGTAGGCGGGTTTTTTGATGCCGGCATAATCTGCAAATAGTGCAGCGAAATCGATATTTAGAATCATGTCATCTAATCGACTACCAGCTTTGATTTCTTTGGGGTAGCTGATCACAAAAGGCATGCGCAGTGATTCTTCGTACATCAATCGTTTATCCATAAAATTGTGTTCTCCTAAGAAGTATCCTTGGTCGGAAGCCAGGATCACAACGGTATTTTCGTCCAAATTTGCCGTTGTAAGATAGCGCATAATTTTCCCTAGATTATCATCGATTCCAGCGACGCAACGCAGATAATCTTTGAGGAACTTTTGGTAGATCTTTTTGCGGGCTTCCAAAGGGTCCATTCCTTTTGTTGAAAACGGAAGCTCAGGATAAGATGTCCAAAAGGGGCCTACCGAAGCTTGCTCATAACGGCGGCCAAGCTCTTCCAAGGGCTGCCCTTCGAAAGAGCGTCCAGTTGTGATTGCTCCTGAATCCAAAAATGTCGGGGGATAAGGAAACTCCACATCTTTGTAGTAATCTTTGAATCGTTCGGCAAAATCAAAGGGTTCATGCGTCGCTTTGTAATGACACATTAAGAAGAAGGGTTTATCGGGGTTGCGTGATTTTAACCAGTCCAAACTCATCGTTGTGGTGATATCATCTACATAGCCTTCGTAGGGTGTACCAGCCTCTTCCTTATCATTCCAGTTGTCTTTAGAGAGGTAAGTCGGGTTATGATAAACACCATGTCCAGGAAGAACTTTAAAATCGTCAAATCCACTTGGCCTTTTTTTCAGATGCCATTTCCCAAACACAGCAGTTTGGTAGCCCGCATTGCGCAGATCCTTGGCGATATTTTCCTTATCGGGATCCAACGCATCTTCCAGTGTGTAGACTTGGTTTTTATTACTGTACTGTCCTGTCAGTATGGTTGCACGGCTAGGGGTGCAAATTGAATTGGTACAGAATGTATTATTGAGTACCGCCCCCTGACTGGCTAATTTTTCAATATTCGGATTTTTGACAAAATCTTTTAAAATACCGCCATATACGCCCCATGCTTGGGCTGTGAAATCGTCCGTCAGGATAAAGACAATATTGGGGCGTTGTGTTGCGTTGTTCTTTTTCTGTGCTTGTGAAAAAATGGGCAATAGGCCGCAGATGAGCAATACAAATTTTTTATTCATGTGAATTCAGCTATATATTAGTCGACGAATTGACTATATCGGATTGCAATAATAGTTATAATCGTTCGTCTTGGTCTGGTTCTGTCCATTTGATTGTAGACAAATCTACTCTTTATAGACAAATATATAACGGATAAACTGTAATAAATATGTTAGTCATCAATACCTTTTCCATCTAGAATATGCTGATAGTATTTTTCGATTCTCGCCGCTCGTGTTTTCTCTTGTTTTGCCTGGTTAAAGTAGAATAGATACCCTTTTTGTCGACCTGGTGTAAGTGATTGAAAAGCTTTTTGAAGTAAAGGGTCTTCAAGTAAGGCACGCTTAAATTCTTCCGGTACAGGGTAATCGGCAGCTTTCCGCATGTCAACTTTCTTGCCTGATTTTTCAATTTCGATGGCCTCCTGAATATAAGCCGATATCACTTCTCGCAATGATTCTATCTGCTCAATAGTGGTGAATCTAAGCTGTCTGGCTGACTGAACATTTTCGGTTTGCTGGATCAGTATATTTTTGGGATCTTTTAATAATGCACCTTTATGGAATAGCAGCGCACAGTATTCTTTAAACCCGTGTATCAATACGACATTTTTACCTTCAAATGTATAACAAGGATGCATCCATTTATAATCCTCTTGCAGTGTTTTATTGCCACGGACAATTTCTCTCAACAGATTGAATTCTTCATTCCATCTTGTCGCATTTTCAAAAAAATGTTCAATTTTTAGATTCATCATGTAGTGCTTTAGGTAAGTTTAGCAAGAATTTCTTGTAATCTTTTGTGCGCCATATTGATTCCTTGCGCAAAGGGCATCTGTAACAGCTGGTTCCGAAATGCGACCGACTGAAATATTATATGGATGTGAAGCCTGCTGCGTTCTGCACTTATTTTTTCAAATGTTAAATATTCCAACTGCACAGGAAATGCGCTGTTTTCCATTTCAAAAGTCCGTGTGATGCGTTGATTGGGGAGGAATTCATGTATCGTTCCATTTGCTTTGAACATGACCTGGCCATTGTGCGAAGTTTCAAAGGCATAGGAGCCATGCTTTTTATTTTCCAATTTCAGGACTTTAGTTCCCATCCACTGTTCGAAAATTTCGGAATCCTCGTATGCTTTGAAGAGCAGTTCAACAGGCAAATCGAATTCCCTTGTAATGATAATCTCCTGTTTATTATCCTCAGCCTGGACGTTAGTTTTTGACTCCATATTATTTGTTCTTGTAGTTTTGCATAATAGTTTCCAATTTATCGAATCTGTCGTCCCACATTTGACGGAAAGGTTCAATAAAATCCGCAATTTCTTTCATCTTTGGTGGGTTCAATTGGTAGTATATCTCACGTCCATTTTGTTGAGACTTTAATAATTCACATTCCGTCAATATTTGCAAATGTTTTGAAACGGTCGGTCTTGCTGTATTGAAATTGGCTGCAATTGCACCAGCAGTCATGGCTTGTGAGGTTAGAAGAAGTAAAATTGCTCTTCTGGTTGGGTCTGCTATAGCTTGGAAAACATCTCGTCTTAAGTTCATATTGATCTATTTGATTACTAATATAAGTGTAGTTATTTGACTACGCAAATTTTTTATAAATTATTTATAACGGAATAGATGGGGGTGGAGCTAACGTGGATCAACGAATAAAAATTTTTTCCTAGCGAATTTAAAATGAAAGCGATCGGGAATTAAACCTAGGGATCAATGTTTGGTGAATAATGCTAAATTAGCGTAATTAATTATAGCAGGATGAAAACACAGTTATCGTATTTAAAAAAATTAAGCGTATTAGGGACGAAAACCTTAGTCAAATATTATTTGCTGGCTATTGTTTCGACTTTACTGTATTTGGTGGTTGGCAGTTTTCAGTTTAAGGCTAGTCATGAAGCTTTCTTTTCGACGGTTAGTCCTGCGCAAGCCGCAGCTAAATTCATTTGGCTGATTGGACTGATCCTGCTACCTGTACTACTTTTTATTTTTAGCAACAAATATGTGTTTTCAAAGATTGCAAGTCTTGTTGTAGAAGAAAGGCAGGATGATCTCATTCTTCCGGCATTTGACAAAGTATTATTAATTTTTCAATCGAATCAGCCCGATGTAATACAAAATGTCGCTGATTATTCTTTTGCAAAACTTAAATTGATCAATGACGTGAAAAATAATAAAATCGAGAGCCCTTGGGTGCGACGCATTGTCATTTTTGGTCTGAATAAAGTGAGATTTGATGCCCTCGATTTAGACAAGAACGATAGCTTTTATGCGATCGTACGATCGAAGTTTATCCATGTACTCGAAATCTTAACAGAACCAAGTAGCAAACCATTTTGGCTATGTATTCTTGCGCAATGGCTTATTCTACTTTTTGTCTGGCTGGCCAACTAAATGTGTTGATCACTGCAAGCAAGCAAGCAAGCAAGCAAGCAAGCAAGCAAGCAAGCAAGTGCTGAAATAACAGAATATCACGACGGTATAAGTTTTATTTTGTATTTTAACTGTAAGAAAAAAAAACATAGATTTTTAAATGGATGTTATGATGAAAAATATTTTTTTTACTGTTGTTCAGCTTTTGGTTGCATCATTTGTTTTCGCACAAATGCCTCAGGTAAAGGTTGAAGAGGGGATATTAGAAGGAATTACTTTGTCAAGTGGGGTAGAGTCCTTTCGAGGGATTCCTTTTGCAAAACCGCCAGTAGGTGACCTGAGGTGGAAAGAACCGCAAGCTGCTGAACATTGGTCTGGCATCCGTAAAGCAGATCATTTTGGTTATTCTCCGATGCAGAAACCGATCTATGGGGACATGCGATTTCGGTCACCAGGCATCAGCGAAGACTGTCTCTACCTGAATGTATGGCGTCCAAAGAATCTTGGTTCAGGTAAACTTCCTGTTTTAGTTTATTTTTACGGCGGAGGTTTCAATGCTGGTGATGGATCGGAAAATCGCTATGATGGTGAAAGTTTTGCCAAAGAAGGTCTTATTGTCGTTACTGTCAACTATCGCCTTGGTATCTTTGGCTTTTTTGCGCATCCGGCATTAACCGAGGAATCTCCGAAACATGCTTCCGGAAATTATGGACTGCTGGATCAACATGCAGCTTTGGTTTGGGTCAAGAAAAATATTGCTGCATTTGGTGGGGATCCCGATGCCGTCACCATCGGTGGTGAGTCGGCAGGGAGTATGTCGGTTTCTGCCCAGATGACGAGTCCGTTGTCCAAAGGACTATTTAAACGTGCTATCGGTCAGAGCGGAAGTGTTTTTAACTTGCGGTATGGCACTGCCTCTATTACGGAGCAAGAGCAACAGGGGACTGCGTTTGCAACGCGCATAAATGCCGAAGGGCTTGATCAACTGCGTAAAATTCCTGCGGCCGAACTCCTTGATAAAGCCAGCGAGCCAGGGGCCTTTGCGACCCGTTTGATTGTTGACGGCTATTTTCTGCCTAAATCTCCTTTGGCTATTTTTGAGGCAGGGGAACAGTCTAAAGTCCCGCTACTTGCAGGCTGGACGTCTACGGAAGCCCCATATACCGCCTACATGGGTAAATTGTATCCATCTCCGGAGAATTATGAAAAGTTGGTAAGAGCACAATATGGCGTTCAGGCTGACGAAGTGCTCACGCTTTATCCAGGAAAGACAGAGGCGGAAGTCATTCGGTCAGCAACTGCCTTAGGTAGCGATAATTTTATCGTTTATAGTACCTGGAAATGGCTTGATTTGCAACGAAGAAATAGCGGTCAGCCAGTCTTCGTTTATATATTCGGTAAACCGCGACCACCCATGCAACCTGCATATCGCGATGCACAAACCGGGCTTGCCGGAGGAATTAGCAAGAAATCTGCACAGGAAGCCAAGGAAAAAAGTCCAAAGCCCCTGCCGGGTGCTTTCCATGCAAGTGATATTGAATATTTATTGGGAAATCTGCAGAGTAATGATGTTTTTGCCTGGACTGAAGATGATTACAAGGTGTCAAAACTTGGTCAGCGGTACTTTGTTAATTTTATCAAGACGGGCGATCCAAATGGAAAAGGGCTGTCAACATGGCCGAAAACAACAGCACAAGATAAGCGCATGAATATTCTGAATTTGAATATCGAGGTAAAAGCATCTGCTGAAGAATTTCGGAACAGATATCTTTTTCTGGATAAATTGTTTGTCGACCGTGAATATAAATCCAGATAAACGCCTTATTTATTCAACTTATAGCAGTGGTTAAGTCGTTTATCTATCAGGTAAATTAAAGTGCTTTTTTATTTTACGGCCAAATAAAAACTATTTATTGCCAAGGGCTGTTATCAGATAGACTTTTTATGAAAGCGTATGGGCGATATTGTCCTGTATAGGGGGATTTTAGACAGTGGATAGATTTATCAAGAATCTTTTATTGAATAGTGGGGGGCAACCAATTTAGGAAACTGAAGTACGATTTATGGCGTTGATTTTTTGTAGATGATACTCATATAGAGCAAACTTGGATATATGACAATAAATCCTGATGTGATTATTATAGGCGGTGGTTTGGCTGGACTTACAGGTGCATTGCATCTGTCTAAACAAGGATTCAACGTAACGTTAATCGAAAAACATGTTTTTCCTCGTCATAAGGTTTGCGGCGAATATGTTTCGAACGAAATTTTGGCCTACCTTCATTGGCTGAAAGTGGATGTTGAATCGCTATGCCCAACACATATTCAGGAGCTTGAGTTCACGACAGAAGATGGACAGATGAATAGGGTCAGGTTACCCTTGGGTGGGATTGGTATCAGTCGTTACGCGTTGGATGATCTGTTATATCAGCAAGCAAAAAGTAATGGCTGTACAATTGTTATTGCGACTGTAACGGGTATATCCTTTAGCGCTGATACATTTACTGTTTCGTTTCAAGATCAGGTATTAAGATCAAAAATTGTACTGGGCGCGTATGGAAAACGCAGCAATATCGATCAGCTCTTATCCCGTGATTTTATAACGAAAACCTCTCCTTGGATGGCTGTTAAGGCACACTATTCGGGCGATTTTCCGAATGACTTAATTGCCTTGCATCATTTTGAAGGAGGCTATTGTGGGATTTCCAAGGTCGAAGATGACCGGATAAATTTATGTTATCTGGCCGATGTAAAAACGTTCAAGAGATACAAAAACATAGTTGATTATCAGAAGTATGTTTTGTCTAAAAACAGACATCTTAAGTATTTTTTTGAGCACAATAGGCTACTTTTTGAAAAACCGCTCACGATCAGTCAATTTTCATTTGATAAGAAATCAACGGTAGAAAACCATATTCTTATGATTGGTGATACAGCCGGTCTTATTCATCCATTCTGCGGAAATGGGATGGCGATGGCGATACACAGTGCAAAAATAGCTTCTGAGCTTGTCCTGGAATATTATCGGGGCCATATTCATTCACGAAAGCAATTGGAAAAGGCTTATGTCAAGCAATGGAATCGAACGTTTAAAAGACGCCTCTTATTCGGTCGACTTCTGTCGCGGCTGTTAAGCTATAAAATAGGGACCGCAGTTTTGATGAAGACTACCTCATTTTTTCCGAAAATGCTCAGCTGGATTATTAAACAAACTCATGGAAATGCAAGGTCAATAAAATGGGAATAAACACAAAACAGAGAACATCGGAGAATGAGATCATGGACGATTTTCTGCTCGAAGGAGAAGAACTTCGGACCACATTAGACAGGATAGCAAAGATTAATCGTTTTTTAGGCGGAAATAACATTACGCTGAACGGTGTAAAAAAATTACTTTCAACCAGCTGCAAGAATGAAACAATAACGATTGTGGATATCGGTTGTGGCAATGGGGACATGCTTCGCATGTTGAGCGATTATGGCAATAGACATCATATTAAGCTTTCAATGCTCGGTATAGATGCCAACCCCTATACAATAAATTATGCGGGGGATTTGTCTAAAGATTATACCAATATATCCTATTTGTGTGCGGATATCTTTGAAGAAAATTTTGAAGATGTCAAGTATGACATTGTTCTGTGTACGCTTACCATACATCATTTTGACGATGAAGAGATCCTTCGTTTGCTAGGTAGTCTGGTCAACGTATCAAAATTGGGGGTCGTCATTAATGATTTACAAAGGAGTAAAATGGCTTACCGGCTTTTTCAAACCATTGCTGTTCTTTTTAGGTTAAATAGAATGACAAAAGTGGACGGGCTTGTTTCTATACTGCGTGGGTTTAAAAAAGAGGAACTTACTCAATTCTCCAATAAACTGAAATTAGAAAATTATAGCATCCAATGGAAATGGGCCTTTCGTTACCAGTGGATAATTTCCAATATATGAATGTTAAAATAATAACTGTTGCGAAGCAACTCCCTAGATACTCTTGTGCTACCGTTGATATCCTTCCGCTATTGGATATTTGGCTCCATGGACAAGAGCCTCGCTTTATTAAGAAGATCAAGAAACTTTTCGAAGGCTCCGCTGTGGAAAGACGATATGCAATTATGGATCCGAGAGAGGTCTTCACTGCGACGTCTTTTGAAGAAAAAAATAATGTGTACTGCCGGGAGGCAACGGTCTTAGGGGAGCAAGCACTTCGTAAGGCCCTTGAACAGACGGGATGGGATCCGCAGTCTCTGGATTATATCATTACAGTGAGTTGTACTGGAATTATGATCCCCTCCCTAGACGCGTATCTCATCAATAAGATGAAACTCCGACAGGATATTGTGCGGTTACCAGTTACCGAAATGGGCTGTGTTGCCGGTGTTTCAGGTATTATTTATGCTAAAAATTTTCTTCAGGCTAATCCAGGCAAACGTGCTGCGGTCATAGCCGTCGAAGCGCCAACAGCAACTTTTCAGCTGGAAGATTTCTCCATGTCAAATATGGTCAGTGCCGCAATATTTGGTGATGGTGCAGCTTGCTGTCTGCTTTCCTCCGACGAGTCAGACAATGGTCCGATGATTCTCGATCAGGAGATGTACCATTTTTACGATGCGGAAGATATTATGGGATTTAAGCTGACAAACAGCGGTATGCAGATGATACTGGATGTTGAAGTGCCGAATGTGATCGCGTCTCATTTTGACGCTGTTATACATCCATTTTTGAAGAAGAACCAGCTTAAAATTAAAGATATTGATTACATGATTTTTCATCCAGGTGGAAAAAAGATTATAGCTACAATCGAAGATATTTTTGCTGAATTTGATAAAGATATTGAGGATACTAAGGCTGTGCTGGCACAGTATGGTAATATGTCGAGCGCTACGGTGTTATATGTCCTCGAACGTATTATGAAACGTAGTCCTCAGGTCGGTGAATTAGGGCTGATGCTGAGTTTCGGTCCTGGATTTTCGGCGCAGCGCGTTTTATTACAGTGGTAACCTACAAAATTTGAATGATGGATCTGAATTCTATACTAGCGAAATTGCCTTACAGTGCCCCGTTTTTATTTGTCGATGCGTTGACCCATGTCGATGAGGAAGGTGTTGCAGGTACCTATACCTTTGATGAAAATTTGGATTTTTATAGAGGACATTTTAATGAAAAAGCGATCACTCCAGGAGTTATTCTGATTGAAACGATGGCCCAAATAGGTTTAGCTTGTTTGGGAATTTTTCTGCTCAATAAAGACTTGAAAAAGGGTTCTTCTATTGCGTTGACTTCTACTGAAATACAATTTTTAAAACCCGTGTATCCGAAGGAGAAAGTTACGGTAATTTCAAAAAAAATATATTTTAGGTTTGGAAAGTTAAAGTGTACAGTTACAATGAAAAATGAAGCTGGCCAGGAGGTTTGTAAGGGAATATTGGTAGGTATGATTACTGAGGAGCTATGAAGAGAGTTGTTATTACTGGATTAGGGGTCGTTGCACCCAATGGAGTGGGAGTACCGGCCTTTACACAGGCGCTAAAAGAGGGTGTCTCCGGTGTTAGACATGATGTGCAGTTGGAAAAATTGCAATTTTCCTGTCAGATTGCTGGAATGCCACAAGTATCGGATGATCTCAAAAGACAATATTTCACGGAACTTGAGCTCAGGGGTTTTAACAGTACAGGCATATTATATGGTGTCATAGCAGGAATGGAGGCTTGGACAAATGCAGGTTTTCCTATTGCCTTAAATTCGGTCCCCGATTGGGATAGCGGAACAGTATTTGGTTCAGGCACCTCAGGTATCGATAAGTTTCGGGAGAGTATTTATAAAATTGATGAGCTGCAAACACGTAGGCTAGGCAGTACAGTCGTTGCCCAAACGATGAACAGCGGTGTCAGTGCATATTTAGGTGGGAAATTAGGGCTCGGAAATCAGGTAACCACCAATTCCTCTGCCTGTGCTACCGGAACCGAAGCAATTCTAATGGCATATGACCGGATTAGGTCCGGAAGAGCAAAGCGCATGCTAGCAGGTAGTACTGGAGATAGTGGACCTTATATTTGGGGTGGTTTTGATGCACTGCGTGTCTGTAGTTCGCAACATAATGACCGCCCTTCGGAAGGTTCTCGCCCAATGAGTGCAACAGCCGCAGGATTGGTCCCGGGTAGTGGAGCTGGAGCCCTGCTATTGGAGGATTTGGAAAGTGCCTTAGAACGCAAGGCCATGATATATGGCGAATTATTGGGCGGTCAAGTAAATTCTGGAGGGCAACGGGGAACGGGCAGTATGACAGCTCCAAATGCTGATGCTGTACGCCGATGCATTGCGGAAGCCCTAAAAAATTCGGGTGTCTCCGGATGGGATGTCGATGCCATAAACGGTCATTTAACGGCAACGGCCAAAGATGCTTTTGAAATAGAAAACTGGACTGAGGCCCTTGGACGTACAGGGAAAGATTTTCCATTGATAAACTCGCTAAAAGGAATGACTGGGCATTGTCTCAGTGCGGCAGGTAGCATAGAATGCGTGGCCACAGTTTTGCAGTTATATCATGGATTTGTATTTGGAAACAGTAATTGTACTGATTTACATCCTGAGATTGCAGCAATGATTGATCCATCAAGGGTACCATTACATCAAGTTGATGTCAAACCTCATATTATAGCCAAAGCGAGTTTCGGATTTGGGGATGTAAATGCCTGTTTAATATTTAAAAAATTTGATAACTAAACCTATGAACAGAGAAGAATTGATCGGTGCTTTAAAGCCAATTATAGCACCTTATACAACAAACGAAGAAGCATTTGGAAAGCTTACTGAAAAGACTGATTTTATGCGTGATCTACAAATCAATTCAGCAAATTTGGTTGATATTGTCCTGGATATCGAAGATCAATTTGGGATCGTTATTGAAAATTCCGATATGGAACGTATGCTTAATGTCGGAGCTGCAGTCGAAATAATCGAAAGCAAGTTACAAGAAAAATGATTGGTAATGACGTTATCGACCTGGTTCAGTCTAGAAAAGATAGTAATTGGAGACGTAGGGGCTTTGTTTCAAAGCTATTTAATGAGCATGAACAACTGTTGATTGTGAACAGTCCAGATCCAGAAATTGTTGTTTGGCTCTTATGGAGCATGAAAGAGGCTGCCTATAAAATATGGAATAGACAGACAGGAATTCGGAAATATATACCTAAAGGGTTGCTATGTTCAGTTACTGAACGGTCTTCTTGCAACGCAACGGGAGAAGTCATCTGTGAAGGGAAGAGGTATTACACTAAGACCATTGTTTGCCCTGATTTTATACATACCATCGCAGTTGGCGAATTGGTTCATTTAGGCAATATTGTAGAAATCGAAAAAGGTGAAATTGTTAAAGATGCTCAGGGGATACCAAGCATCATTCTGAAAGATAGCGGCACACACTTACCCGTTTCTGTAAGTAACCATGGCCGTTTTGAGAGAATAGTTGCGATTACATGAAAAAGTCAGTATCATTAACCTTTATGTTTTATGTAACTATATGTCATTAGTTGTACTATTCCAATTTATATGTTTAATGTTTTTTTTAATAGCGGCATTATACGATTGAGTTTTTTCCTGCAGCCTCCTAGTTGCATTGCATATAACTAGGAGAGCCTGATGACAGCAGCTACTTTTCAATTCATAAGATAGCTAGCAGGAGTAGATCTGAACGAAAAATTCCAAGAACCACGTATAGCTTATCAACTTATTCAGACGAGCAAACACCTTATTGCACTTGGATTGATTCTTCCCGAAGCATCTGTTTGAATTTGGGATCTCGTATATAACGACTAAAATCATGGCTTGACATTCCTGTGAAATCAGTCATAGAAAAGATGCTGTAATTTTTCTTAAGGGCGTTATAACTTTCCTCTTTGTATCCAAGATCAGTTGGATTAAGTTTGTTCGATAAGAATCCAAAAAACTTCTTCAACATCTTGTCAGTTCCGTTGATAGTAATGTGTATTTTCTTGACTTGTGAGCTGAGATTCACAAATTTTTTTGTGTTACTTGCCGTATCCGTATATTGAAACTCGGAAAGTCCTATCGCTGGAGCCAGCATAATGCAGGTAATTCTATTTTTGTTTTCTAACAATGGCTTTGCCCGCTCGATATCAACATTGTGAACGTCTTTTGCTTGAGCAGAAAATGAGCTATTGTATTCAGGATTTGAAATAGCGCTCATAACCACAGATGCTCCACGACTATGTGATATGATGAAGACATCCTTATCGGCCATATTGTTCAGTATACGTCTTAATCCAAATTCACCGGCCATCTGGCTAAAAGAGGCCGCTGAAAACCAGTTTTTGGCGGAACGAAAAGGGGAGGTAGATCGTAGACCATCCCAATAAAATCGAATGATTTCATCGGTTTTAGGGTTTGTAACGATATGATCGGAAATATATTTATATTGTTTTACAACAGATTCTTCATCAGCATTGAAGCCATGGACTAAAATAAACACACGTTTTTTTGGGGCAATACGTTTAGACAAACGCAGCATGTTACCGCGTTCAAAAGCGAGTAATTGTTCGCGATCCCCTCTGTCGGTGGCAATTTTCATAAGCGAATAAGGATCTCGAGCAGCTTTATTGGAAGGAATGCCATAATTTTTCTTCCAATTGTCGGGGTAGAAATTACCATTTTGATCCACAAATGAATACCATAGGTTAGGATCTACACCGGTATTGGGGGTAGCCGAATCGGGAAGATTATGGATAAGGCCACACGAAGTGAACAAGCTGATAACGATGATAATATAGAAAAAATACCTTTTGTTCATATGATTTATTTTCTACTATTCCTGAATTTAATTTTTAACTAGGATCCAATGGCTACTAAATTGGATATATTTTCACAAAAAAGCGATTTGTTGTAATATAGTCATTATTTTGGATAGCGAAAAGTAGGCTTGTATTTTGAACCGTTAATGTTTGCTGAAATTTAGCGGTACCAAGCTACAAATCATTTCTTTGTGATTAAATAAAGTTTGTTGCGTTGGTTGGTGAAAAGTTGATAATTTAAAGCTGGATTCGTATAAAAACCATAGGCATTAAATTGGTCGGTATTCTCAAAGGTTAGTGTGCCGATGTTTTTATTGTTGATATCGACTTGAGACCAATGCCATTTTTCGTCCAAATATAAGCTGTCTTTAAATCTTAAGGTGTCATTTTCGACAATAAGCTGTGAGAATAGGCAGCCTTGCCAAAGATCTCCTTTTTCATATTTCCCCGTTTTGACGTCATGTCTATTGCGAACACGTTTGATTTTCTGGTAATAAACTGATCTAATGTTAGGGGGAGTAGTATTCGTTACCCATTCATTCTTATCCCAGTGACCGAAAAGATCATTTACGGTACGGCCCTTAGATGAGCTTTGTGGGTCTAAATTATTATCATCCGATATGTTTTCGTTGAATACATACCATTTATCGTCCATAAAATAAGTTCGCTTTGTATAGCTTTTCGAATTGCTTTGATCGAAATGATAGATTTTCTCTGACAGCAGATAGGTGGCTTTACTTTTAATATCATTTAGTTTTTGGTCTTGTTTATCTGTGGACCAATTTAGATTTGCGTTGAATACTTCAATTGTTTTTTTTGTAGTATCTCCATTCAATGGCCAGCTGCGAAAGTAATGTTTGGAAACGTTGATCAAATACCCTTCAAATAAAACTTCTGAATCCTCATCCTTGTCCTGTTTAAAGGAGTATTCATCAATCTGCTTACCATCTTTATCCAGTCTATAGCATGTATGAATAACTGTTGATGGACTATCAGTGTCGATTGCACCGGTTAAACAATGAATGATTAATTCATTGTTTTTGGTCAAAAACTGATCTATAGGGTGGTCACTTGCCTTGAAGAGTATGATTTCATGTTTCCCAAACTGGTTTTTTAGCTTGTTAATGTCATCATATTTGCTGTATTCATTTGGCAGTTTTGAGGAGTGGAAAAAGTTTTGAAGCCTAATATCGATATCAAAAATACCATTTGTATAAATAATAGTGCATGCGATCAGGGCACATCCCAGTAAGTAGTACTTCAAATTGCGTGTATCCTTTACCAGCAAAAAGAAATGGAAAAATATCCAGCTCAGTAAGCAAACAAGAGGTGAAAAAATAATATAACTCAACTTTTCACTGCTGCTTAGATCAAAAACGAAAAAACTGATGAGATATGCCGTCATAAAGATTAGGCATAATATAAAAGACTTCAATAACAGTTTCTTTTTGGCTTTCTTCGGTTCCTGATCTATCTGTTGCAATATCTTATAATTTAGTATACGCTATATCCGATCTAACGCTGGACCGATATAGGTGTAATTTAACTTTTTTCTTTAAGGTTTCAAATAATAGATTAAAATCGTTATTCTAGCAGCATCCATAGCGTTTCATTCATTTCTATTGGATCTTGGGAAAACTTCCTTAACTCCACCTTTTGTTAAAATAATGGAATTATAGCCATCTGTTTTGTCTTCAACAAACTCGATCGTTCTGTCGTTGTCGTCTGCTCTGAAAAATTTTGTTTTAGACTCGGGAATGAGTTCAATATCCGCATCATTATAATAGAGTTTGCCATCAATTTTTAATATCCGTATTTTTCCATACTCACCCACATAGTTATTGTATATGGTCGTATCTATTTTGGCGCGACGATGTTTGTAGGGCATTTCTACTTCTTTACCAAAGGCAATTGCTGAAAGTCCGTAACCTATGATATGGGAGGCTGAGCCGTTATTAGAAAGGACAGTGACAAAGAGTTTGTCGTCAGTAAATCGATTAAAAGAAGTCATTGTCCCAAAGAATCCGCCGTCATGTGCAATCAAATAATGTCCGTGATTATAAAATGGATTGATGATGAATCCATAGCCCCAATTTTCGGAGTTATATGGTGTAAACATTTTTTCCTTCATTGCGGCTGATAGAATCGTTGTTCCATAAAGTGCTTGGTCCCAAATGGCTAGATCTTCCACGGTTGAATAAATACCGTCGTGACCTAGGTTGATCTCCCAGTTGATATAGGGGTTATGGATAAAACCTTCGTCATTATGATAATATACTTTTGCTTTTTTCGGCACGATGGATTCATTGTTACTAACTCCGGTGTTATTCATCCCAGCTTTATCAAATATATTTTTCTTTAAAAAAGTAGCGTAATGCTCACCGGAGACTTTTTCAATAATCTTTGCTAACAAATAATAACCGATATTACTATAGACGCTATTTGTTCCCGGTGAGAATTCGAAAGGAATTTTCTTGATGGCGGCATAAGCAGAATCGCGACTTATGCTGCTTAACGCGATTTCTTTGAAGCCCATAGCAAGTCCGGAGCTGTGTGACAGTAACATGTGGATGCTGATACTATCGGCTTTTGGATAATCGGGGAAAAATTTACTGAGTTTATCATTTAGGGATAACCGCCCACTGTCGACGAGCTGTAAAATAGCGGCTGCGGTAAATTGTTTTGTGACCGATGCCAACTGGAATTTAGTGTCTAACGTGTTTTTTATATTCCATTCATAATCTGCCAAACCGTAGGCTTTTTTTAATAAAATAGTGCCATTTTTCATGACAAGAACTGTTCCACTAAAATTATTTACATCAGCTTGTGCCTGCATATAGGCTGCAAGTTTGGCTGATGTTTTTTCTTGGGCCACAAGAAAAACTGGACAAAGCATAAGTAGGATTAAAAGCTTCATAACGTATTGCATAAATAATTATGGAGCAATGTTACTGTTTAATAAAATAGTGTGATTGTATTTTTGTAAACCTGCTAAATAAAAATCCATTTTATCTGGCTCCGTTCGAGATTAGCTATTTTGGAAAAGAAAACTTTTGGCGTAAATCCTGTTAATTTTTTAAAATCTCTAATCATGTGGGACTGATCGAAATAATCCAGGTTATAAGACAGACCTATTTTGTTTCTATCTTCGAGGTGGCTTTGAATTGCAGCTCGAAATCTGATGATTTTTTTGAATTGGGAAGGGGTTTTACAGATATGTTGATCAAATTGCTTATTTATGGTTGTTCTCGATCTTCTTGTTTTTAGCGAAAATTCTGACATCGATTGATTGACGTTGCTTGTATCTAACATTTCGGTAATTATGTTTTCGAGCAACGCATTTTTAAATGGCCAAAATTTTGATATCCAATAGTGTTCTAATGCCTTGATTCGCCCGTCCTGGTCATCTATGGACAGGATGGATCTCATAGCATCTTTATAATCCAGGTGTGGGTTAAAATCGGGAAATGTTCCGCTGTTATAATCGCTTAAATCATTGGGTATAAAAGCATTTATCCCAAGAGGTTTGAAGTAAGTGGTAATTTCATTTATTTTCCCCTCGTAACACACTAAAACAGGTTCATTAAAATTGCATACAAGGTTTGTTTCTATCGAATTGGATGGAAAATGCTTCGTAATCACCTTATTTGGGCTTACCATCGTTTGGGTCTGCTCACTTATCGTCACAATGGTGTAAATACTCGGAAACGTAAAATATGCCGTCGCTTTTTCTTCGTCAGTTTTCTCAAGTATATAGAAGCATTCAATATATTTTTTTAGGAGTAAGCTCTCTGGTCTATATATTTTTATCGTCATCTCTTTTCTTCATGTAAGTAGGCGTTGTTCTTGCCTCATCCTTTTAAACTTGGAAGTATTTGATAATCGATTTAAATATAGAGAACCTTTATGATAATTTTCACCAAGCTTTATTTCTTAAAACATTTATTTTTAGATTGAGGAAACGATGAATCCGATAGAGATTAATTTTTATTGTAATTTAGTAGCTAATTAACCATTTAATTAAAAAACAAAATGAACGATTTGAACCCGGAAGAGAATTACATCGCAATAAACAAACACTCGTGGAATAACAGAACGGATACGCATTTAAAATCAGATTTTTACAATCTAACAGGATTTTTAAAAGGGGAGACTTCATTAAATTCAATTGAATTAGCATTATTGGGTGATATCAGTGGGAAAAAAATATTACACCTACAATGTCATTTCGGACAGGATACAATTTCTTTGAGTAGACTTGGCGCAAAAGTTACTGGTGTTGACCTATCTGACAAGGCTATAGAAAGCGCCCGCGAAATTGCGAAAGATATGCATGCTGATGTGCAGTTTATCTGTTGTGATCTGTATGAGCTTGAAAATCATCTTGATGAACAATTTGATCTAGTCTTTACAAGTTACGGAACGATTACTTGGTTACCTGATTTAGATAAATGGGCGAAAATAATTTCACGTTTCTTGAAACCGAAAGGGAAGTTTATTTTTGTCGAGTTTCATCCAGTTGTTTGGATGTTCGACGACAATTTTGATAAAATTGGCTATAACTATTTTAATATTGCTCCAATTGTTGAAACAGAGCAGGGAACCTATGCCGATAAAGATGCCGCTATTTCGCAGTCCTATGTCACCTGGAATCATAGTATGAGTGAGGTCGTTGGTGCTTTACTTCATAATGGGCTGAACATTCAAGACCTGAACGAATTTGACTATTCACCTTATCCCATTTTTAAAAACATGACAGAGCTAGATCCTAAAAAATTCAGAATAGCCCATTTGGGAAATAAGATTCCGATGGTCTATGCTATTGTTGCGCGTAAAAGTGAATAAATAAAATTCTGGGAATCGACCTGGTACTTATTTCTTTTTCAAATAACGATTTATCATGGGGCTAAAATCTATTTTGGATGAAACCTGAATATGTTCTGCCAATACTGAGGCGGGAAATTCATCCAAAGTTTTGAAATTAATACAACCTTTTTGAAACTTGGCCTTTGGTATTTTTAATTTTAGTTCTTCCATTAATTCGGGGTTAGTATAGATGACCAAGGAATGGAATGAAATATAATTCTTGGCAACTGTTAACCCGTATTTAAATACACCTTGTTCATTAAAGCTGATTGCATTAGGGTTTGACATGAATTTTCCAAAGCTTTCCGAAACGGTATTGTCATTTTCTGATATCGCTTTCCGAAATTGACGAATTATTTGTTGCTCAGTGTCTGAAAGTGTATCAATATATTGATCTATTTCCATTAATTTTTTATTGTCCATAAGGGCTGTAGTTGTTCGCTAAAAATATTAAATTTTCTTTTATATCGATGTAGACCAGCATAAAAAGATTCGACGGGTTATGGCTAAGGATTGCTTAAAAGAAATTATTCAGGATTTTCTCGCGTTGGTATGATTCTGTGGCTACCCTAATATCGTGTTGTGAACGTATTTTGTATCGATTCGGACCTATTGTTGTACTATGACACTTAGTAGGAAGTTCCGTTTAGATTTTATATATTGCATCTATCAATTTTAAACCAACATTTAATTTCTCAACAATATAAATCTTCAGTTATGTGCAATAGTAGTCTTGAGGATCTTTTTCTTTTGGTGAAAGAGTCGAATGAAGATGCATTTGACGAACTTTATCATCGAACTTGGAAAAAATTGTATGAAATTGCTCTCAGACGCCTGCAACATGAAAACACAGCAAAAGAAGTTATTCAGGATCTTTACATTGATTTATGGGAGAAGCGGCATCGCAAAACAATTCAAGATGTCGATCATTACCTTTGCCAAGCCGTCCGTTTTAAAGTGATTGACAGGTTTCGAAAGGAAAAGAGGTATTTTGAAGAATTAGAAACAATGGTTGAAGAGCTAAGCGATGGATCAACCGCCGATGGCAACTATATTCAAACTGAATTAGAATCTATGCTGCATAACTGGATTGCACGTATGCCACAAAAACGCAGAGAAATATTCTTGCTTCGCTACAATGAGGATAAAACTGTTAAGGAAATTGCTAAATTATTAGGGTTGTCGACGAAAACTGTTCAAAATCAATTGCTTAATACAACAAATGCACTTAAGCTTCTAATCCAAAAAATTCTTTTTATGTTTTTTTAATTTTTTTTGGGAATTATCATTAGTCACAACGACATATAAGAAAGGAACCAATATAAACCATCTTATATGTCTGAAAGGAAACGTCATGTTCGCACAGTTTTAAAAGATCTTCTCGATCGGTATATTTCGGGAGATACCAATCCTGAAGAACGACAATTTGTTGAATACCTGTACGATGCAATGGACAGGGAGGGAGAGGTGCAAAATGATATGGACCGCATCGGAGAGGAGATTAAAGAAAAGGTTCATCATCGTATTAAAAAGCGTACTTTAAGTTTTCATATACCCAAAATAGGGTATGCTGCAGCAAGCATTATGATCCTTTTTGGGATATTTATATCCTATAGGCTCATCGATAATTCAAAAACAAGCGAAAAAGTTCTTCATGTCACTAATCATAATCCGTCGTTAATAATCGGGAAAGAGAAACGGTTTGATTTGTTAGATACCTTGCCACAAGGAGCTCATTACACAACCATCAATGATGAAAAAGTACTAGCATTAAGTTCGGTTGCCAATGGGACAGATTTAGGGAAACTGCGCATAGAAAATCCTTCGAGAAATGTATTTTCTGTTTTACTGAACGATAGCACACAAGTATGGCTTAATTACTTGGCAACAATTGAACTTGAACCTGATTTTAATAAGAATAACCGTTCTGTCCATATTACTGGGGAGGTTTATTTTGATGTTCATAAACAATATTCTGCAGGTAAAAGGATTCCGTTTTCAGTCCGCTCTGCCTTGCAGACCATTGAGGTATTGGGAACAAAATTCAATGTAAATACATCTGGCAATTCCGAAGAAAATGTATTGCTTACAGAAGGGAGTATTCGTCTTACGCATAATCGCTATGGAACACAGGTGCTTATTAAGCCGGGACAGCAGGCTTTTCTGGAAAAAGATAAACCTAAAATCTTACTTATTCAATCTGAAAATATCGAAAAAGCAAATGCCTGGCGTAAAGGTTTGTTTTATTTTGATAATGAGAAGCTCGCTGAAGTTGCTCTCGAATTTGAACAATGGTACGGAATTCCAATTGTTATAGATTCAAAAATTGCAGGACTTCCCATTACAGGAATGATCAGCAGATATGAAAATATCAGCGAGGTTTTGGCGATCATTAAGATGACCAATAATATAAACTATATAGAAAGGAAAGGAACAATATATGTAACAGAAGCAAATCCATAAAAAATTAGGAATGCTGCTACATTCCTAATCGCGCCTTAACGGCTTTTGGTAATGATCAATTATTAATCAATTTTCAAATGTATAAATTACTTATGACATCCCGCAAACAAAATAAGTTTGCACGCAATTTTTTGTGCCTTTTTTTTGGCAGCCTTGTCTGGTTATTTAGTTCGGCCAAGCCAATCTTTGATGTACAGAAAAACATAACAATCGATTTTAATAATATTCCGGTTAAGCAGGTCTTTAAAGAGTTAAATAGTAAAACCGGTTTAAAATTTATTTATTCCCCAAATGACATCGACGACTCGAAACGTATATCCATGACATTTAGAGAGCAGCCGATAAAGACTGTTCTAGATAAGATTTTTTCAAGTTTAAAGATTTCTTACACGTTAAATGACAATACAATTATTGTGAAGCGTGGCCTTCAACAAGCTTCAATACAAGAAGGCCGCGTCATTACGGGTCGGGTTCTTAATAAGCGACAGACGGCCCTGGCAAATGCTACTGTCGCGACAGGCCTTGGCAAGAATAGCACATCGACAGATGACCAAGGTCAGTTTACACTCAAGCTAGACCCGCAGGACAGTTATTTCATGGTTAGTCTTATCGGTTATGTAAGTCAGCGTGTACCACTTAAGACAAACGGAGAATATACGGTGATATTAGCTGATAGTATCAGCGCACTGGACGAGGTCGTTGTTGTCGGTTTTGGTACCCAAAGGCGTGCCTCTGTAGTAGGTGCGATCACGACGATCGAACCCAAACGCTTGCAAATAGGAACATCTCGCTCTATGAGTAACAATCTTGCGGGACAGCTTGCAGGTATTATTGCCGTACAGCGATCTGGAGAACCGGGGTACGATAATTCAAACTTTTGGATACGTGGTATCAGTACTTTCGGTGGAAGCAGAAGCCCATTGATTCTTGTGGACGGCGTTGAGCGATCTTTGGATAATATGGATCCCGAAGAAATCGAGTCGTTTTCGATATTGAAGGACGCGGCAGCGAGTGCAGTTTATGGTGTAAGGGGGGCAAACGGAGTGATTTTGATCAATACAAAGAGAGGAAAGGTGGGTAAGCCCAATGTTTCTGCTCGTTTTGAGCAGGGGATCACATCACCAGTACAGCTGCCTAAATTTGTTGGTGCAGCAGATTATTTGGAGGTAATGAATAATATTCGGGAGGAACGTGGGGAGCAAGGTTTATATTCGAAAGAGCGGATCGAAAACATCCGTAATCATACGGACCCAGACCTTTATCCTGATGTCAATTGGTTGGATGCAGTACTTCGGGACCAAGCTGGAAATTCACGGGCGAATGTTAGTGTCAATGGAGGATCTGATATTTTGCGTTATTCCTTAGTAACTTCATATTATCGGGAAGGTGGGTTGATTGAACGCGATGAAAAACAGGCTTGGAATTCATCTTCACGGTTAAACCGTTATAATGTACGTTCCAATGTAGATATCAATGTTAGTCCAACCACTCTCTTCCGGTTGAATATTGGCGGATATCTCCAGGATAGGACAAGAGCTCCCCAAAGTGTTGATGAACTATTTCAGGAGGCTTTCACTATTCCTCCCTATGTACATCCTACCATCTATTCCTCTGGTGAAATACCTAGGACACCCCAGCGGACAAACCCCTGGGCATTAGCGACTCAACGCGGATATGAACGTATTAGCGCAAGTAAAATCGAATCTTTATTTGCGGTAGAACAGGACTTATCGTTTTGGTTGAAGGGATTAAAGGCTCGTGGGCTGTTTTCCTTTGATAGATACTCTAATACGTCTGTCGTTAGGAGTAAAAGCCCAGATTACTATAATCCAGCTATCGGAAGGGACGAAAATGGAAAATTAAAGTTAGTCATTGATAGTTATGGACAGGAATTCTTAGGCTATGAAAAAAATTCAGACTGGGGCGATAAAAGCATGTATCTTGAGGGAGCGATTAATTATGTTCAATCTTTTGGTGGCCATAACGTAGAGGGAATGTTTTTATACAATCAGCGAAATTATGATAATGGAGATCTTTTGCCTTATCGGAATCAAGGAATCGCAGGTAGATTTTCATACAATTATAGCAACAGATATATTGGGGAATTTAATTTTGGTTATAATGGATCCGAAAACTTTGCTCCAGGAAAACGTTATGGGTTCTTTCCTTCCTTTGCATTAGGCTGGTATATTTCCGAAGAGCCTTTTATGGAACATCTAAAAAGTACATTTTCCAAAATCAAACTGCGCGGATCTTATGGATTGGTGGGGAACGATAAGTTAGATGGTCGTCGGTTTGCCTATATCACAACCATTAATGAGACCGGTGGATATTCATGGGGCTTAAATAACGATTTTAAACGTAGTGGTCGTATGGAAGGTGATCAAGGTAATAGTGGACTTACTTGGGAAACAGTTGCTAAATCCAATATCGGTTTCGAATTAGGCTTATGGAAAACGCTGGAATTTCAGCTTGACCTATTTAATGAGGACCGGAAAAATATATTTATGCAACGTCGTTCTATACCCGGTTCGAGTGGTTTTACCAATGCGCCCTGGGCAAATTTTGGACGCGTAAACAATAAAGGCATCGATATGTCGCTTGAATTGAACCGGCAATTAAATCCAAACCTATTTCTTTCTGTTCGTAGCACATTTACTTATGCCCTAAACAAGATTTTAGAACAGGACGAACCTAGCGCAGTGATCGGTACCTCAAGGTCTTCTACCGGAAAGCCGATCGGACAATTGTTTGGCTTTATTGACGAGGGCCTATTTACGGACGCAGATTTTTCAGATATTGCTAACGGTACTCTTCGATCAGATATACCAAGACATACTTTTGGACCGGTGCGTCCAGGTGATATCAGATATCGGGATTTGAATGGTGATGGTGTGGTAGATGCCCTCGATAGAACTGCTATCGGTGGAACGGAAGATCCACAGATTGTATTTGGCTTCGGATCCAACCTAAGGTACAAAGCTGTTGATTTCGGTTTCTTTTTTCAGGGTGTCTCTCGTACATACAGGATCATTGGTGGTTCAAATTTTATTCCCGGAAGTGCCAATGGAGCAATGGGAAATATTTTCGACAATGTTTCCGATCGATGGACCTTGGATAATCCTAGGCAGGACGTCTTCTATCCGCGGCTTTCTGATTATCAAAGTGCGAATAATAATTTGGCCTCCACTTGGTGGCTTAGGGACATGAGTTTTATAAGACTACGTAATATTGAATTGGGCTATAGCTTACCATCAAAAATTCTTGATCATCTCGCTATCCGTAATTTTAGAATATTTCTGCGTGGTAATAACCTGCTAACAGTGAGTGATTTTAAGCTTTGGGATCCAGAGCTTGGGGTTAATAATGGTATGCGCTATCCGATCATGAAATCTGTTTCTATGGGATTGGAATTGAATTTTAAATAGAAATAACCTATACAATGAAGACTATAAAATATAATGTTACCCGTATATTACTACTTGTTGCGCTGGGTTCCACAGTGACCTCTTGTTCGAAATATTTGGACAAGAGCCCTGATGATCAGCTTACTTTAGATATGATTTTTAAAGACAAAACCAGAACAGAGGACTGGCTGGCAGGAATATACAGCAATGTACCAGATCCATATTGGGGAAATACGCGAACACTTGGCTGGGATCCACTTTCGGATGATATGGCACCGTCTACGGGCTGGGAGCAATTTGGCTGGTCAGTTATAGGGATGCAGACCGGCAATTGGAATCCCAGTACCTCATGGGATCCTAATTATTGGGTAGAACTTCCCAAACGTATTCGTTCAGCTTATATTTTTCTGGACAATGTAAAACCAAACCCTGCGCAGTTGGTGACCGAGGAGGAGGTAAATCTTATGAAAGCTGAGGCTCGCTTTATGATCGCTTATTATTATACACTTCTGCTGGAAACCTATGGTGCTATACCGTTCCATCTTGGATTGACCGATCCGAATGCATCGGCCGAAGAATTGATGATTGGACAGACACCATTTGATCAGGTCGTGCAATGGGCAGAAAAGGAGCTATTGGATTTGTCTGCTATTTTACCCGTTAAATATAGTGCCGCTCAGAAATATGGTCGGGCGACGTCTATTATGTGCTTGGCAGTCAGAGCTCGTCTTCTACTATTTGCTGCAAGCCCATTAGTCAATGGTAATACCGCATACACCGGTTTTGTAAATAATAAGGGTGAAACCATATTCAATGGGAACTATAGTGTAGATAAATGGAAAACTGCGGCAGCGGCCTCAAAATTACTATTGGAAAAAGCTGAATCAGCTGGTCATAAATTATATATTGAATATAATGCTGATGGGTCTATAGATCCGTTTCTCTCGTATCAAAATATGTTGTTTAGACGACCTCAAGATGGGAATGATGAGATTCTTTTTGCTCGCCCTGATTGCAATATCTGGGAATATGATAGGCACGCACAACCAAGAGGTACTGGAGGAAACGGAGGACTGGGAATTACACAATCTTTAGTGGATGCCTTTTTCATGGAGAATGGCCGGAGGATTGATGACCCGTTATCTGGATATCAGGAAAAAGGATTCTCAAAGACGGCAGAAGTGCGAAATACACGCTGGACAGAATCTCAGGGAAATGGAAAGGTGACTTTGGAAGGTACCTATAATATGTATACCCATCGTGAACCACGATTTTATATTTCGGTTTTGTATAATGGTGCTTGGTATAGAAGAGAAAATCGGACAACCGAATTTTATAGTGGTAACTGGGATGGGGGACCTACACATGACGCCCCGCAAAATGGGTATCTTGTACGTAAGAAAGTCCATCCAGATCACGACCCCCGCAATGGAACAAATCCCTATAGACCAGGAATACTTTATCGGCTTGGCGAAGTGTATCTGAACTACGCCGAAGCACTAAATGAGTCCGACGCTAATCATCCTGATATATTAAAGTATGTCAATTTGATAAGGGTACGCGCAGGTGTACCACAATATGGTGTGGGAAAAGATGCTTTACCTGTGCCATCTTCGCAGGAGGGGATGCGCAAAGCAATCCGAGACGAGCGTCGGGTAGAACTAAATAATGAGGGTATCCGGTATCGTGATGTGCGACGCTGGAAAATTGGTGAAGCTGTGTTAAATGGGAATTTCTATGGAATGAATTTTTCTGGTACAGAAAAGGATGACAATGAATCTAACCCCAAAGCATTTTTCAAACGCTCAGTTTATCAAAAGCGTATATTTACAGCAAAGAATTACTGGTTTCCAATTCCACAAACGGAGATAGATAAGAATCCAAATTTGGTCCAAAATCCGGGCTGGAAATAAGTATTAAAAACCAATCCAGTTTCAATACTTATTGAATATGCTGCTTAGTTTTTTTGCTACGCGGCATATTCTTTTATAAAGAATATGTTGAATTTCTATTTCAGGTTCTAATTTAAAATTTTACCCCTCTTTATTTGTGATTTTACCCCTTGTGGTTGATAAGTTATTTATAATTTAATGTTATTAATCAAATTATAAAATTCGTATTCGTCGGAATTAAAATACGTCTGTAAAAATTATAACAAATTATAAAACTAAAAACAACATTATGAGAAAATTTATGATGGTGATTTCTATTGGAGTCATTGGGCTACTGAGCTGCCAAAAGTCTGTTCAACTAGATTCTCCGACATCCCTAAAAACAAAAGCGAAGGCGAATCTGGCAAGTGTGGGCAATACTTACTACATAGATCCCAGCGGAAACGATGATAGCACAGGAATGAGCACAACTACAGCATGGAGAACGTTGGCCAAAATTAATACATCGGTTTTTGGCCCCGGCGACCGTATCTTATTCAAGAGCGGTGGCGTATGGAATGACACTTTGCATATGAAAAATTCGGGAACGGCTGAAGCTCCCATTATCATAGATAAATATGGCGGTGATGTTCGTCCGATTATCAACGGCGGTGGAAAGAGGAATGGATCAAATGCGCTATACCTTAATAAAGTATCTTATTTTGAAGTAAATAACCTCGAACTGACGAATACAATCCCAAGCGGGACAAGTTATGCTGCCACGGGAATCCGCGTGATTGGAGGTAGTTCTGCAGGAACAGCAATCAGCAATGTCTCCATTAGAAATTGTTATGTTCATGACGTCAATGGTGCTATCGATGGACAGACCAATTATAACAAAAGCTCTGGCGGGATTATCTTAGACGGTAAAATATACGGGGCTTTGGTACAAAGTTGTCATGTCGCCAACTGTTCCGTTGAAGGGATAAGGACCACTGGCGATAGGGCTATGGCAGCAAGATCAAAAGATATTATTATCGATAACAATTTGATTGAATATATCTACGGCGACGGTATCGTTATGTCTGGCGTGACGGGAGGAAGTAAAATTACACACAATACGGTCTATAAGGCATGTATGAACACAGGCTCTGAAAATTATGCGGGTATTTGGACAATTGGCAGTTTGAATACGCTGGTGGCTTATAATGAGGTTTACGGTATGACAGGCGGAGGGGCCAACGATGGAGTCGCGTTCGATGCCGATGGTTATGATACCAATTCAGTAACCGATGGAGATATCTTCGAATACAATTATTCGCATGATAATAACGGCGGATTTATGCTTTTTATGAACCAGTCTAAGAATATTAAAGTCCGCTACAACGTTTCTGTCAACGATATCGGTACAACAAGGTTAAAGAAGCTCTTTTTGATCGAAAAAACAACATACGATTCCCGTGAGATTTATAATAATGTATTCTACATCAAAAATCCAACCGCCAGCCTGTTTAACGTCATGAATGGCGTGAGTTCAGGAAAGCCTTATGCAACATTTTCAAATAATATTTTTTACACAACCTCGACCATTAGTAGTCTGTCTACTCAGGCCGATAACGGACTGAAGTTTAACAATAATTGTTTATTTCCGTCAAGTACATTTACGTCATTGAACTGGGGAACTACCGTGCGGAATAACAATTTCTATGAAGATCCGGTATTTGTCAATCCAATTGGTGGAAACGGCCTTGACGCTGCAAAAGGTTATGATGTCGGTTCCGGTTCGGCTGCCCTTAATGCTGGTATATTTATAAGTAACAATGGGGGTGTGGATTTCGCTGGAAATGCGTTGCCATTGGGTAATCCAGACGTTGGAGCGTTTCAGCATGCTGTTGTAGCCAATGCCGGAAGTTCTCTTGCCGATGCCTATGTCCGTAACGGTATCTATGCGAGTACAAATTATGGAACTACAGCTGATCTTGTCATCAAATCCGACGCTACATCTTACGCGCGTAAAGCATACGCTAAATTTGATATTGCGATGATTACTACACCTAAAGTGAGTTCGGCAAAATTAAAAATGTATGTTGCAGGAGTGAATACAGCACCACAACGGACTATTAATATTTATACAACCTCCACGACATCTTGGTTGGAAAATAGCATTAATTGGAACAATGCACCAATGGATACTGTACTTGTCGGTAAGATTTCTGTTTCAGGGATAGGTTTACAGACCGTCGACGTCACTTCGGCCATTAACAGATTGCTTACCGGTACTGATCGTAAAGTATCCTTTCTATTTTTAAATACAGCTGTGGCTTCTTCTACAAATGATATGTCTTTTAGTAGCAGGGAAGCAACCGCCAATAAGCCAACGTTGGAACTGCTTTATTAACGGGTACTTATTTCAGGGGTAATTCTCTTGTATTTAGAATAACTGGATTAAAAAGCCGCAAGGAATACCAATTCTTTGCGGCTTTTGACTGGGAGAGCGTAAAAGTCTGAAACTAATTCCTAATTGAAAGTTGTCGCTCGTGCGTCATACTATAGCCAGTTTTTAAAGTTAAATGGACATACGGTGCTCACAAAAATTATTATTTCGTAAATTCATACTATGAAGTATCCGATACACTATTTGGATAGCTTCCTCATACTAATAAAAGGAATGCATGAAAAGCACGAAACGAAGTAAAGGTTTTCTCTTCAAACAATATGAAGAGCCGTTTCAAACGCCTTTTGATAAATTATTTGACATTTTCAAAGAACTGATTACCCATACCTCTGGTGATTTTGATGAAGCCATTGACTGGCTTAGGCAATTGGATAAAGAGTTTAAACTGACGACTCCAGCCTATACGATAGACGATTTCATTGCGGATCTGAAAGATAAAGGTTATATCAGAGAAAAAGTGGAGTTTGGTGGTGAAGGCGGCGTAGATATTACCTCAAAGCTGGAGAAAGCCTTACGTCAGCATGCCTTGGACCAGATTTTTGGGAAAATGAGGAAAGGGAAATCAGGCAATCATAAAACCAATCACCAGGGACGGAGTGACGAAAATATGGGCGATTTCAGAAACTATCAGTACGGAGATGGCTTGGAGAAAATAGTTTTGACAGAGAGCTTGAAAAACGCACAGATCAATCATGGGATAGGCGAGTTTGCCTTATCAGAAAATGATCTCGTCGTAGAAGATACACAGTTTAAGTCGCAGATGAGTACAGTGTTGATGATCGATATCAGCCACAGTATGATTTTATACGGCGAGGATCGAATCACTCCTGCAAAAAAAGTAGCGATGGCTTTATCAGAACTTATTTTGACCCGATATCCGAAAGATTCACTTGACGTCATTGTTTTCGGAAACGATGCATGGCCTATCGCGATAAAAGACTTGCCTTATTTGCAAGTTGGACCATTTCATACCAATACGGTCGCAGGCTTAAAGCTAGCGATGGACTTGCTAAGGCGAAAACGGCATGCGAATAAGCAAATATTTATGATAACCGATGGAAAACCGAGCTGTTTAAATATGCCAGACGGTACCTATTATAAAAATCCTATAGGTTTGGATCCTTTTATCACTAGCAAGTGCTATAGTATGGCTGCGCAAGCCCGAAAGCTGGGAATACCAATTACAACCTTTATGATTGCTTCAGATCCTTATCTACAGCAATTTGTCGACGAGTTTACAGCTTCAAACCAAGGGAAGGCCTATTACACTGGACTTGGGGATCTAGGTGAAATGATTTTTGAGGATTACGAAGAAAATCGAAAAAAAAGAATACGATAAGAATATATGGATTACACGAAGATTACAACATTTGGTGCATTAAAAACTTCGGGTTATAAACCTAAAACAATAAAAGAAGAATTGCGTCAAAATCTGATTACAAAAATAAAGGCGGGTGAAACCGTGTTTAATGGAGTATATGGTTATGAAGATACCGTTATTCCAGAACTTGAGAGAGCAATTCTTTCCAAACACAACATTAATTTCTTGGGCCTTCGCGGTCAGGCGAAAACACGTCTAGCTAGGCTCATGGTCAACTTATTGGATGAATATGTGCCTGTGGTTCAAGGTTCAGAGATTAATGATGATCCGTTTAACCCCATATCGCGTTATGCGCTAGAACTTCTGCAGGAGAAAGGCGATGAAACACCGATAAGCTGGCTACGCCAGATGTGACGGTCGCTGATTTGATTGGTGATGTAGATCCCATCAAAGCCGCAAACTTAAAACTGAGCTATGCAGACGATCGCGTGATTCACTTTGGTATGATTCCTCGGGCAAACCGTTCTATATTTGTCATTAATGAGCTGCCTGATCTTCAAGCTAGAATCCAGGTAGCTCTCTTCAATATATTGCAGGAGGGAGATATTCAGATCCGTGGTTTTAAGTTACGCTTACCGTTAGATGTACAATTTATATTTACTGCAAATCCGGAGGATTATACCAATAGAGGAAGTATTGTGACGCCACTGAAAGATCGCATAGGATCGCAGATACTCACACATTACCCTGCATCGGTTGAGATAGCAAAGGCAATTACAGCGCAGGAGGCGAACTTGGAAGCGGCCCAGAAGGAGCAGATATACGTTCCTGAGCTGGCTAGGGAACTGATTGAGCAGATAAGCTTTGAAGCACGAAATAGTGAATATGTTGATGAAAAGAGTGGCGTAAGTGCGCGTATGAGCATTACAGCATTTCAGAACTTATTAAGCACCGCTGAATTGCGCATGCTCAGAAGTGGGGCGCAAGCAACTACAGTACGGCTGAGTGATTTTATGGGTATTGTGCCTGCGATAACCGGTAAAGTTGAGCTCGTTTATGAAGGCGAACAGGAGGGAGCGGGTATCGTCGCATTGCAGCTGATAGAAAACGCGATTAAAAACCTTTTTCCGATTTTATTCCCAAAAATTGAGAAACTGGAAAGAGAAAACGAACGTTATCCCTACGACGATATTGTTCGTTGGTTTTCAGAATCAGAGGGGATCGAATTATCTGATGAACTCAACGATTCAACGTATGAGCAGGTTTTGGATCAAGTGAAACCTATACACGCTTTAATTCAGCAATACCAGCCGGAAACGAAGCCCGAAGATCTCCATTTTCTGACCGAATTTGTATTATGGGGACTTACGCTCAACAATAAATTAAGTAAACATAGGTTGGGGATTGGCCTTCAGTTTCAAGATAACTTTCAGGGATATCTGAGAAATAATCTGTAACAGGCAACTAGTAACATGGTGGGTAAGTTTACAGCGCAAACTTACCCACCTGGTTTTTAATTAGGTCTCACAAGGAAAAAGGGTGGATAACTATCTTTTCATTAAAATTAAGTCAATCGATAGGCCAATAATAACGACGACGACAGTAAATGACAGATACCCTAAAATATAAACTGCGAGCGCTTTTAAATAACTGGGTATTTTGTAGGGATCGAAAAATTGTCCAATAGCCCAGACGCTATATAACATAGCGACGATGCTAGCTTGCACCATAACGCTTGTATGCGTTACACCTTCTACTAATGCAAAAATAGTATAGATCAACATCGTCATTCCTAAAATAAAACACAGCAGGATGACAATTTCAAAAAGATTAAAACCGTATTTATTAAAAAATAGTTTAGCCCAGAAAGCGATAAACAATCCTATCATGATATTAGCGTAACCATAGTGGTCTTGGATCCAGAGATATATCGAACCCGTGGTAGAATGCTGGGATTCGTAATAACTCACATATTTGTCGTTTACATGAAAAAAATGGCTTACTATAGAGTATATCAGTGAGGTGATGATGATAAAAATAATGGGTTTTACCAGGCGGCTTCGGTTTTCGGCAATATATTTTTTTACATTTTTTCCTGGTGTGGTAATAAGTTCACGAATCGTATATAAGATTCCGCGTTCGAAATGAAGGACATGTTCAACTTCGTGGACGATATAATGCGCATCAATTCTTTTAAGGACCGCTGGCTGCCCACATTTCGGACAGAAATTCAGTGTTATATCAGTCCCACAGTTTTTGCAATTTGTCATGTTTATACTATGCTATAGGTAATAAATTTGTTAATATTTGAGGATTCTATCCTTATCATGTTATGTAGATCGTTGGCTCTTGCTTCTTATAGATTAGAATTTGTCCAAAAATATTATAGATTATGTCAATCAATGCTACACCTAAGTGTAGTTTTATACAAACCTCCTTCTCCCGTGAAGAAAATAGAATTAATGAGCTTTAGTGTAACCACCCCGTTCGCAGAATCTTTTGTTTATTTTGTTCAACCATTTAAATAAAACTATTATATTTGCAAAATACTTGAGTAATCAAGTATTTTGCAAATAATAATATGACCGCAATTAATACGATTTTGAACATTATAAAAGTTCAATCTGTCATCACCAAAAAGTTTGATGGGTTGAGCTTGCATGGACTAAGTCTGACAGACTTTATGATCCTACATATTTTAAGTCAGACTTCCGGGAACCGGTTACGGCGAATTGATCTGGCTGAAAGTACCGGTTTAACGGCCTCAGGGATTACACGGATTATTTCACCTATGGAAAAGATGGGGCTAGTTGTAAAAGAGCACAATGATAGAGATGCCCGGGTCAGTTATGTGAAGCTTACGGCGGCTGGTGATCGAATTTTTAAAGAGGCTACTGTTACAGCTGAGCACATCGCCAATAAGCTATTGGACGGAATGGCCGTAACAGATCTCCTTATTTTTGCTGCGCAATTGAAATCATTGGGTGGTGATTTATAATTTTAATTTAAAAGCACATGAACAAAATAGATAAAAAACAATTGAAAGCCGAATTCTTGGAAAGTAAACCATTGATGGGAGTTTTAACAATTTACAACAGGGCCGAAAATAAAATACATATCGCTGATAGCATGAATTTAACGGCTCTTTCTAACAGAATCAGATTTATGTTAAACATGGGGCAATTTGACAACAAAAACTTGCAGGCGGATTGGAACCGATTGGGTGAGGGAAATTTCCTGTTTGAAAATACAGTTATTATTCCATTTGAAAACGACAAAATCATTGATTATAAAAAAGTCGTACTTCACGCCGCAACTGAGTTGAAGAGTAAAGTGAGTGAAACAACAAGTATCTATTGATATGACAAGAAAGACGTATTTGTATCCCGGTTATGAAGCAGGAAGGAATCTGGCATTGAAAAATATCCAAGGCCCTATTGTAAACCTCAATTTAATTCAGTTGAGGAAAATCGCGGACTATACTAATTTTCCGGAGATTGCACCAATCAAAGAAATTTCGGGATACGATGCTTTTATGAATTATATAAAGCTAGCCAAGCCTTTTGTGGAAGAAAGCGGCGGTGAGCTACTTTTTGTTGGGCATGGTGACCGGTTTCTGATAGGGCCCGATCAGGAACAGTGGGATATCTGTATGCTGATTAAACAGAAAAGTGTGTCCGATTTTTTTTCATTTGAACAAAATTCAGCTTATATGAAGATTATAGGGCATCGGATTGCAGCTATCTCGGATTCAAGACTTTTACCCTTGGAAAATGTCCCGTTTTAAACGATACTTGTCATAAAAAATGCCGCCTATTTGAATAATAAATGTATATTTGACATTAATAAAAGTAAGCCTCGTATCGTATTCTTCTACAGCTTCGTGGAAAAGTGTTTTTGAGCAAATTTAAATTCGTGTTGAATATCCTTTCGAGATCAAGATAATTTGGAATTTGTGCATTAAACAATCCATGGTTAAGTTTTAATAAAGAAGGTTTGCTTGACAAATGAACATTTAGAAAAACCTAAAAATTGATCAAACATGAAACTAAAACAAATGGGGGTATTGAGTATTGCATTAATGAGTTTTACCAATGTCATAGCGCAAAAAATATACAATGCAGATAAGGCGGCGGGTTATCTTTTTGCTTATTTTGAGGGTTCGGGGGATAAAAATACACAAGAGCAATTGCGATTTGCAGTGAGTCAGGATGCGCAAAACTGGGTTGCATTAAATAACAATAAACCTATTTTGTCATCCGCAGATATATCCCAAACGGGAGGGATTCGTGATCCGCACATCCTTAGGGGAGAGGACAAAAAGTCATTTTATATGGTCGCAACTGATATGTTTACCGCCAAGAATGGTTGGGGAAGTAATCCTGGTATTATTCTGATGCGATCTGATAACCTGACGGATTGGAAACACAATACTGTTGATCTGGCAAAATTATACCCTAAAAAATTTAAAAACGTAAAATGGGTATGGGCACCACAGACGATCTATGATCCAGTTGCGAAAAAATACCTTGTGTATTTTACGGTGAAATCATATGAGAACGATAAGCTTGATTTTTATGCAGCCTATGCGAATAAAGATTTTAGCGGATTTGAAAGGGAACCTACCTTATTGTTTAGTCCAAAATTTGGCGGTATTGATGGCGACATCGTCTATAAAGATGGCTTATACCATTTTTTCTTTAAGGGCAATACAAAAGATGGTGCGGGCAAAGAAGTGAAAAATGGGATTCAGCAGGCGACAAGTAAATCCCTAAAAGGACCATGGAAAGAAGACTTCCGGTATCTCGATGCCTATGCAGACACTTCTGTTGTTGTCGAAGGATCGAGTCTTTTTAAGCTGAACGGAACAGACGATTATATCTTGATGTATGATCTGTATGCGAATGGAAGATATGAATTCCAGCGCACAGATGATCTCTTTAATTTCTCCTCGAAACCTGAGGCTTTGCGTAAAAATTTTAACCCGCGACATGGAAGTGTGATTTCAATTAGCAAGGAAGAGTCTCGTCTTCTGAATAGTAAATGGGGTGGTGTACCCGGTGAATTACTATCTCCAGAGGATGTGGATGACAGGTATCGTTTTACCGCAAAGGGAAATCCGATTATTAAGCATCATTTTACGGCTGATCCAGCAGCAATGGTCAAGGGGGATACACTTTGGTTGTATGCAGGCCATGATTTTGCAGGTGGTCAGCAAGGCTATAAGATGAAAGACTGGATTGTTTATTCTACAACGGATTTAAAAAATTGGACGGAATATCCAGTGTCTTTGAGAATAAGTAATTTTACCTGGGCAAAAAGCGGCGATGCATTTGCGGGACACGTTACCGAACGTAATGGAAAATATTACTGGTACATCAGCTCTAATTGGTCCGGAATAGGTGTTGCTGTCGCAGATAGACCCGAAGGTCCCTTTAGAGATGCATTGGGGAAACCGTTATTGACCAATAAGGACTGTTTTGCTTCTTCCCATTCTTGGGCCTGTATCGACCCGGCTGTTTTTATTGATGACGATGGCCAAGCCTGGATTTTCTGGGGTAACCGTGAGTGCTACTACGCAAAGCTCAAGGAAAATATGGTTGAGATTGATGGCGAAGTAAAGCAATTGAATTTTGAAGGACTGGCTTTTACGGAAGCACCGTGGGTTCACAAGCACAATGGAAAATATTATTTGAGTTATGCCACGGAATTTCCGGAGAAGATCGCTTATGCCATGGCCGATAAGATCGAAGGTCCCTATGTGTATAAAGGGATTCTGAATGAAATAGCAGGCAATAGCAATACGAACCATCAAGCAATTGTCCCTTTTAAAAACCAATGGTATTTCATTTACCATAATGGGGGGATTAACCCAGATGGAGGCAGTTTTAGCCGTTCGATTTGCATAGATACCCTAAATTACCGTGCAGACGGTACAATCCATAAAATTGAAATGACAACGGAAGGAACTACCGGGGACTAAAGTATGAAAAAGACGGCGAGCAAGCTAAAGTGGCTGTCGTAGAAGGTTGGGGGGAAACCGATTTAATAGATTAAAAATGTGGAACGACAGCATCGTTCCACAAAATGTTTTTCAGTGTAGTATTGTAGGATTCTTTTTACAGTATTCTTATCGAATCAATTCAGAAATTTAAAATGATGAGATAGGCATCTCCATTCATTTCAGCAATTACTTCTTTTGAGTCAAGTTTACTTATGAGGCAAATGTAACTTAGAATAGCAGTAGAAAGAATATGAAAAAGATACTTTTTTATGTGAAAATGGGAATATTTATTTTTTGCAAAAAAAATACCATCCTCTTTCATAATATTTTAGGCTCAAGCCCGGAATATCGAAAAATTTATCCAGGAAAAATCCTAACGAGACCAGCCGAAAAAGTAGCTTATATAGGGTGCCCTTAAGGTCATCTGAAAGAAATATTTCTTTTTTAACTCAAAAAAAGAGCAGCCTATTGGTTAATTTAGCTCCGCTATTTTCCTCTTTCACTTATCCCGTTTCAAGAATGTAATCTGGTCTATTACGAATCAAATGGGATCTCTAATTTATTGGTATAAGCATCTTATGGGAACAAAATTTGTTGATCTAAAAACCGTAACGTTAATGCAGTTAAGTAATGCATTAGGGACCTCCTTGTTTCCGGTAAAAAACAACCATTATTTAGTCGCCGAGGAAGATGCGGCAAATTTTTCGCTGTACCTTGATTTCTATTACCGTTCAGAATATTATGCGCTGATTTTGATCAAACGGGGGACCGTTGAGTTTAGTGTTGGCGCGCGGAAATTCGTAGCCTCAGCTGGAGATGTTTTATTCTGCGGTCCTATGGAGGCTTTTGTAATCCACACCATATCACCGGATATGCAGATGAAAAGTATTTATTTTACACAGAAATTGATCGAGGAGGCAGGCTTCAATTATAAAACCAACGATATTCTGAAAAGTTTCTCCAGTACGCCGTTTTATATCTTATCAAAACAGGAAAAGATCTTCTTTAGAATCGACTACCATATCACCCAGCTCGGGTTCCTGAATGTTAGTCGCGACCGGATTGACTATTCCAACGATATGATATGGCACCATTTTTCACTGTTGATGTATGAAGTGCAGAATTTTAACAGGTATCTTGAACAGCAAAGTCATATTTCCCCTCGACTTGAAGCTATTACAGCAGATTTCTTTAATCTGGTCAATGAGCACTACGTTAACAATCACGATGTACAATTCTATGCCGATAAGCTGGCAATCAGCAGAAAGTATTTAACTAAGGTGCTGAATACAACCTTGACCAAAAGCCCCAAGGAGATTATCAATAATGTGCTGCTTATCGAGGCGAAGGTACTGTTGAAAAATAATAAGTTCAGCGTTAAAGATGTCGCCGTGAAGCTTTCATTCGCAGATCAGGCTACGTTCAGCAAATTCTTTAAAAAACTGACGGGCAAAAATCCGAGCTGCTATAAAGTAAGTGCAGAGTTTTAAATTTATGTACTTAATATTAATTAATAAGATTTATTATTTCTTTGTTATTTTCTTGCTGTTTTCTAATTATTAATGCTCGCTTTCATTTTATAAAAAATTAAAAATGTCATTTTAGTGTCTTTAATGGTCGGTATTGTAAGAATTTTTTAGCGCATTCGGAAATTCAGATGTTTCACTGTTGTCTTTTTGACAAGAAATGGAGTCTTAACGTTAAGTTATATAGTTTTAATTTTCAGTAATTTTGTAAACACTGAATAAATAAAGCAATAATATACTTATGAAGCGAAATTTCGTTGTTAAATCATCGACACTCTATCTTGTGCCCCTGCTGTTCATGTCATGCAGCAATCGACCTGGTGAAGGTGGGTATCCAGGGGGACCGACGGAGGTCAACTTTGCTGCTGTTAAAACTGGCGATGCAGAGGTGAAAAATGAATATACCTGTGCCATTGAAGGCCGCTCAAATATTGAGATTAGGCCACAAGTGACCGGTTACCTGAGTAAAATTTATATAGATGAGGGGGCTTATGTAAAAGCTGGGCAGCCACTTTTTAAGGTGGAAGACCGCGTATATCGAGAACAGCTAAACAATGCGAAAGCCTCTTTGCAGTCTGCTTCAGCAAGTCTGATAACTGCCAAGATAGAACTGGACCGAAAAATAGAACTTGTTCGCAATAAAATTGTGTCAGAACTGCAAGTGCAGGAAGCAAATGCGGTCTATCTTGGAGCCAAAGCAGCCGTGGCACAAGCTGAATCTGCCATTCAATCGGCACAGATCAACATTGACTTTGCGTTGATTAAAGCACCTGTCAGTGGTTATGTGGGGAGGTTTAATTATCGTTTAGGAAGTTTATTGTCCCCAACAAATCAACAGGCCCTGACCGTAATTTCGGATAATCAACAGGTCTATGCTTACTTCAGCCTCAGTGAAAATGATTTTGTGGCCTTCCAAAATCAGCATCCGGGAAATTCGATCGCAGAGAAGCTAGAGGGTACAAGCCCAGTTACTTTATTGCTATCGGATGGTCGTCCTTATGATTTGAAAGGGAAAATTGATGCCGTAGAAGGGCAGTTTAATAAATCAACAGGTTCAATAACCCTACGGGCTAAATTTGATAATCCGAAGGATATCCTGCGCAGCGGAAATACCGGCAAAGTTCTTTTGGAGCGAAATATTATGCAGGTTCCATTATTACCAATTGCCTCCACAGTAACCTATCAAGACAAAATTTTTGTCTATACGGCAGACAAAGACGGAAAAGTAGTGCAATTGCCTGTCGCGGTCTCTGGCAAGTCCGGCGATAACTTTATCCTATCCAGTGGGCTGAAAGCAGGGGATAGGTACATTGCTCAAGGTTTTGAACGTTTACAGGCAGGAATGCCAGTCGTCGAAAAGTCCCCGATTGAACACAAATAAACTAGTCGATTTTCATGTTAAAACAAATTATAAAACGTCCCGTATTGGCGACGGTGATCTCCGTATTGCTTGTTATCTTGGGGGTTGTGGGAATGCTGAGCCTTCCCATTACCAAATTTCCTGACATTGCACCACCGACAGTGACTGTAACAGCTGTTTATCCCGGTGCAAATGCTGAAACGATCGGCCGCTCCGTGGCGCCACCATTGGAAAATGCGATCAATGGGGTTGAAAATATGGATTACATAAGCTCTGTGGCCAGTAATGATGGTACGCTGACCATTACTGTGATTTTTAAATTGGGTACAGATCCGGATCAGGCGGCCATCAATGTGCAAAATAGGGTTTCCCAGGTGACCAACCAACTACCAGCAGAAGTTATACAGAGTGGTATAACGACCATAAAGAGACAGAATAGTATGATTGCAATGGTAACGCTGACCAGCGAGGATGGTAGCATGGACGATCTATTTCTGGAAAACTATACTAAAATCAATATTGTACCCGAATTAAAACGTATCAAGGGCGTTGGAGATGCCATGGTCTATGGAAACAAAGACTACTCGATGCGGATATGGTTAGATCCAGATAAACTAAATGCCTACAATTTGACTCCCAACGATGTTTCGGCAGCGATACAGGCGCAAAATTTAGAGGCTGCTCCGGGGCGGTTTGGCGAACAGTCTACCGAGGTGAAAGAATATGTCATGCGGTATAAAGGGAAGTTTACGGAGCCGGAGCAATATGAGAACATCATTGTGAAAGCACAGCATGATGGTTCAGTTCTTCGGCTTAAGGACCTAGCGAGGGTTGAATTTGCTGCCTACAGTTACACTGTACAGTCCAACTACAATACAAAGCCCTCGGTCACCATGGCGATATTTCAGATGAGTGGTTCAAATGCTAATGAGGTTCAGATCGCCTTGCAAAATCGGATGGAAGAACTTTCAAAATCTTTTCCGGGCAAAATGGAGTATAAAATTCCGTATGCCACGAAAGAGTCCTTGGATCAGTCTATCAAGCAGGTGATAAAGACACTAATTGAGGCGTTTATTCTGGTCTTTATCGTTGTCTTTATTTTTTTACAGGATTTTCGTTCGACGTTGATTCCTGCAATCGCCGTTCCGGTATCCATTGTGGGAACATTTTTCTTTATGCATATTTTTGGGTTCTCCATCAATATTCTGACCCTATTTGCTTTGGTGCTGGCCATTGGTATTGTTGTCGATGATGCTATTGTCGTTGTCGAGGCTGTGCATGCGAAGATGGAACGCCGCAAGCTGGGGCCCAAGGCGGCTACGGTATCCGCTATGGGAGAAATCTCCGGAGCAATTGTATCGATTACTTTGGTGATGTCGGCTGTGTTTGTTCCAGTTGCCTTTATGGAGGGATCAACTGGGTTATTTTATAAACAGTTCGCATTGACCCTGGCGATCGCCATTGTTATCTCAGCAGTGAATGCATTGACGCTTAGTCCAGCTTTGTGTGCCTTGTTGCTTAAGAGCCATGACGGTCATGCCCAGGAGAAACTGAACTTTAAACAGCGTTTCTTTACCGCTTTCAATGCTGGGTTCGATAAACTGACTTTCCGCTATGGCAAATCAGTACTCTTTCTGATCAAGAAAAAATGGATTGGCATAGGAATATTGCTCGCCTTTGCAGGTCTGTTTGCCTGGTTTTCTTTGCGGACACCAAAGGGCTTTATACCTGATGAAGACCAGTCTTTTATTATCGTGACGGCCAATCTGGCTGCTGGTACATCCAAGGATCGTACGACCAAACTGATGTCCGATACAGAACATAAGCTCGTTGCACATCCCGCTGTTCGGGAGGTTATTTCGGTGAATGGTCTGAGCTTATTCTCCGGTGCAATGTCTTCCGCAGCCGGCACATTTTTTATTCGGTTAAAAGATGTAAAAGAACGGGGAGAAATTAAGGATTTGGGCGCTGTCATGGGGCAATTGCAGGGCATGCTTTCGGGAGATAAACGGGCGAATTTTCTGGTGCTGAATACCCCAACGGTAGAGGGGTTCGGTAATTCTAGTGGCATGGAGCTCGTTTTACAGGACCGCACCAATGCGTCTTTACAAAACTTGGGAAATATCTCCTACGGCATGATGGGAGCCTTGATGCAGCGACCGGAGATTGCCGTTGCTTTTACGACTTTTGATGTCTCTTATCCACAATATGAAGTGGTGGTAGACGAAGCAAAAGCTGCACAGCTTGGTTTAGCTGTACGCGATGTTCTTCAGGTGATGCAAGGCTATTACGGAAGTATTCAGGCTTCGGATTTCAATCGCTTTGGGAAGTATTACAGAGTGCTTGTCCAGGCAACGCCTGATACACGTGCGGATGAAAAGTCGCTGAATAGCATCTTTGTCAAAAATGCCAACCAAGAGATGGTTCCTGTCAATACGGTGGTGACGCTAAAGGCCATTACAGGGCCAGAAGTGGTGGAGCGTTTTAATCTGTTTAACGCTTCAAATCTGACCGTTATGCCGGCTCCCGGATTTAGTACTGGACAAGCTATGCAAGCCATTAAGGAAGTTGGTCAACAGGTGCTGCCTCCAGGTTATACCTATGATTATAAAGGAATGAGCCGAGAAGAAAGTACGTCTACCGCACAGTCAACCATCATTTTTATCCTGTGCATCGTTTTTGTTTACTTTCTGTTATCTGCGCAGTATGAAAGTTATATCCTCCCATTTGCCGTATTGCTAGCTATTCCCGTTGGACTGTCAGGCGTATTCCTCGGAATAGGCTTTGCAGGAATTGCGAATAATATCTATGTGCAGATCGCTATGGTGATGCTGATTGGTCTGTTGGCTAAAAATGGAATCCTGATAGTAGAGTTCGCCTCACAACGACGTCAGGCGGGCAAAAGTTTGGTGGCAGCGGCGGTGGAAGGAGCAAAGGCTCGTTTTCGCCCGATCTTGATGACTTCACTTGCCTTTATGACAGGGATTGTACCCTTGATATTTGTGACGGGACCATCAGCCATGGGGAATCATTCCATTGGTTATGCAGCAATCTTCGGCATGTTGGTTGGTACCTGCTTAGGCTTGTTCTTGACTCCTTTGCTTTTTGTTATCTTCCAATTCTTCCAGGAAAAAATGAGTGGTAAAGTGAAAGACGACACAGAATGGGAATTTTAAAAATTAGTGTGAATGTATACAATGAAACAAATAAAATTGATGCCCCTTGCTGCCTTGCTGTCAATTGTTCTGCTTGATTCATGTGCGGTGCAGCAAGCTAAAAAAACGGATCTGGCACTGCCCGAGTCTTTTTACAATAACTTTGTTCCGGCAGATAGCAGTGTGGCTAAAATGACTTATAGGGATTTCTTCAAGGATCCCGTGCTTGTCGAATTAATAGATTTGGGTATGGCCAAAAACAATGATCTTCAAGTCGCGATAAAACAGATTGCTATTGCTTCCGAGGGGTTTAAGCAGTCGAAATGGGTTTATGCGCCGGTTGTGAATGCCAGTTTGGTAAATGCCAGTATTAATAGACCATCCAATAATAGTATGAACGGCATGATGGCGTCCCAGTTTATGGGGCAGCATTATACGACCGATTACACCAGTGCGGTCAATATTTCTTGGGAACTGGATATCTGGGGCAAGCTCAAAGCTCAGAAGCAGGATGCCGTTATCGAGCTGTTAAAAACGAAGGAAGCAGCCAATGCGGTAAAAACTAGACTAGTCGCCGAGATTGTGCAGGCTTACTATAATCTCCTCATGCTCGATAAGCAACTGGCCATAACGAAGGAAAATTTATCTTTTGCCGACAGTACTTGGCAGATATTAGTGAAACAACAGCATCTCGGGATGACAACGGCCTTGGCCGTACAGCAGCAGTTTTTGGTGAAAGAGCAGGTATCCAAGCGGATACCGGATATTGAAGGCGCAATTGCGATACAGGAAAATGCGCTTAATGTACTTGTGGGAAATTATCCGCGGCGCATTGAAAGGGAAAAAGGCTTGGATGAAGTTTATGTACCCAATCAGCTTGCTGCGGGCATTCCCGCTGCATTGTTGAGCTTTAGACCTGATGTGCGTTCGAAAGAACTGGATCTTCGAAAGAGTTATCTCGGAGTTCACTTTGCGCGGGTGAGCATGTATCCGGGATTGAACATCACAGCGCAGGGGGGCCTTAACTCTTTTAAAGCAAGTAATTGGTTTACTATTCCTGGTGCGCTTTTTGGAACTGCGGCGGGTGCGATTACGCAGCCAATATTTAATGGTCGCCAACTAAAGACAAAATATGAACAATCCAAGATCATGGCAGAACAGGCTGAAATCCAGTTTAAACAAGCTGTACTCTTGGGTGTGGCCGAGGTTTCCGACGCATTGGTGAAAATTCAAAAATTGGATGAACAGCGTTTAATTGCTGCGGATGTTATCAAACAGTCTCGGGAAATTGTTGACAAGTCACTGCTGCTTTATAAATATAATGAAGGTACTTATCTGGAAGTGATTATTGCACAAACGAACCGACTGCAGGCAGAAATTGATCTAGCAACAGTCCAAGCTCAAAAACTTAATAGCATAGCCATACTGTATCGCTCTTTGGGCGGAGGCTGGTTATAAAATGAACGCTTGATAGGATGAAAAAGAGTATTTGTATTTTGATAAATCCAAGCACCAGACCACCGGAGCTTACGATAAGACATGAGTTTATTGGAAAATATCAGGAGTTTGTGCTCGTCGATGCAAATTTGGATTTTTTAGATCATCTGGCACTTCAACTTGAAAATATGGACAAATCAGTCATGATCATCGATCGGCTAGATGAACTTTATCGGTATGTCTGCCATAGCAGGGCAGACATACAGGATTCAATCGAATTTAGGTTTTTTTAATTAAAGAGAATAATAAAAAAATAAGATGAGCCATTTTGTACATACATTTTCGATCAGTAGTACGGTACTGACGAAGAAGAAAGAAGTTTTGGATTACCTGAACCTAAGGGTTCCCGGAATTATATTTACTGCGATTTATCTGGACGATCATTTAACTTATTTGTTCGTGAAGACTAAAGGCAGGGTCAGCGATTTGATTCTACTCCTTCTTGTGCAAAAAGGAATCGTGACCCAGCTACTCAATTCAGACGTTTCCAACGGAAACGTCGATATTCCGATCATCGTCTGATCAAAATATTACCCTTAATTTCATGGAAAGCCCGACAACTTGTCGGGCTTTTTTTGCGTAGATGCACTCCATTTTTATGCTTGTCCAACCCAATTCATTGCTTATACTATCAAGCTGATGGCTGGATTGCTGCTAAAGACTTTTTAAGGGGGGCAGATTTACATGTATTGTTATCTATTTTGAACGATAAAGTATGAGCTCAAATTGGTACAATATGATACATTGTATCAATTTTACGCCGATTTGTTCCACCATGCTGAATTGTCATAAAAATTCTGTTGATTAGTCCTTTGTTTGTTATTGCTTTGGATTAGATCTTGTATTTAACTTCATCAAGAATTGCCCTGTAGAAAATTACTGCGATGAAAGCCGATCAATCTCCTGTTGATTCCTTCGGATGGACGTTAATGCTAATTTTTTAAGTTATAGCAGATCAACTATAAATTCGTTCTATTCCATATAGCCACATGAAAAGACAACATCGCTCCGTTTTTCTAAAATCTATTGTTTTAAGCAGCACAGCCTTTTTGGTTCTAGGTGTTCTTTTTTCCTGTTCGAGTAATCGAGGATTTTCGGGTAAGCAGGAATCGATATATCGCCATGAACTTGATCGTTTAAAGGAAGTGGCAAAAAATAACCTAACAGACAATATAAAGGAGTTCAATGCTTACGAGCACCGGCCAAAATCGGACGGTGCTTTTGACGAATCCAACAACAAAGAATTCTTGGTCAATAACATTCCGTATTTTGAGAGTTCCAACGATACCCTAAGTCGCGTGTATAATTATCGTTGGTGGATGATCAGCAAGCATCTTCGGGATTATTACGATCCACATGATTCAAAGAAATATTGGGTTATAACAGAATTTTTCGGGTATCCCGCCTGGGGATCCTTGAGTGGAGCGATTACCTGCCCAACAGCGCATCAGTTTTACGATGTACGTTGGCTTCGTGATCCAAAATACCTTCGATCTTATGCCGAATATTTTATGCTTGGATCAGCTTCCAAAATAAATCAACGGGAAAACGGTAATTTTTTGACCCATTTGAGCAGGCCCGAAAGTGTTCATTTTTCCAGCTGGATGGTCGATGGTATTGAATCATTTTTAAAAATTCATCCCGATCAGGCCTGGACGCAAAAGATGCTTCCCGCAATGGAGACCCATCAGCACCTTTTGGATAGCCTATTCACTGTAAAAAATCCAAATGCGAAGACCGACGGCATGTACAAAATTCTGGATCTGTACGATGGTATGGAATTCAGCCTTTCGGCGGTACTTGGCTTAATTGAAAGTAAAGGACCTTATGCTATTTATACCGATAGTACATGGAGAGATCTCTATTTAGGTTGGGGGACGACAGACAAGGCGGCAAATACGACTGCAGCGAGGGACTTTCCATTAGCCTTTACCAAAGGTTATCCTGATTTTTATTTGGTGCGCCCATCCGTTGGAAGTTATTCCTTTGGAAATAACAACGCATTGTACAATCTCTATAGACTGGAACAGCAACAACATCCTTCGATTAAGAATAAGGCGAAAGCAGATTACTATAAGGTCAGAAGCCAGGAAATACAGCAGAAATTTCTCCGGACACTTTGGAATTCAGATGATGGTTTTTTTAATACCTTGACTGCCGGTGACAACGCCTATGGTGTACGGGATTACGAAGCGCGGGTGCGGGAATCCGTTGGTTATACCCCCTGGTATTTCAAGATGATACCGCCTGAGGACAATAAAAAGTATGAAGTAGCTTGGGCGATGTTTACTTCTGAAAAAGGTTTCAATAACCACGAAGGAATGACCACGGCCGAAAGGCAACACCCCTATTACAATGAGCAGGCTTATGCCTGGAACGGCAGAGGATGGCCTTTTCAAAACTCGGTCGTCTATAAAGCATACAGCAACTATTTAAGAAATTATAAGAATCAAATCACTGCGCAGGACAAAGAGACACTGTACGAACAAATTATGAAGCTTACCCGACTTCACGGTTATACCCACCCAAATATCGGTGAATGGTATATACCAAGTGATGGCGAGCAATTTGGTGGACAGAATGATTATTTTCATTCAACCTATCCAGACATGATCATAGCAGATCTCATTGGCTTTAAGGCTACCCATCACAACAGCTTTCAGCTTCAGCCGCTGATACCTGCGGGCAAAATGGATTATTTTTACCTCGGAAACTTAGAATATCATGGGAAAACGATCGACATTGTCTGGAAAGAAGACTGGGATCAAAACAAACCAGGAAAACAGCCTATGTTATGCATTTGGGTAGATCATGTTTTAAAGGCAAGCAGCAAAGATCTTGGTGTCAAAATAGACGTAAATTTAGACTAATATCAACAGGTGTTTAACCAATTTAAAATACATCGATTGGATGAATCTATTTTAACGGAAATTTAGAAAATAAGACTCTATTGCACAACCATCATTTTAATTATACGGAACTCAATTGTTAAATTTGAGAAATTGAGCGGCACAATGGTAAATGATTACAAAAAGTATGAGCTATTTGGAAGACCGATGATGCAAAAAATTGCTTTGAAGGCACCATTTACATTTGAATTTCCAGTAGCGGAACAGGCTTGCTTCCTCTATGTGCTGGAAGGGGAGATGCAATACCAAGCAAATGACGAAGAGCTAACTATTGTGAAGCATTATTCCTTATTGCTGAATTGTATTAATTCTGGAAAGCGAATCCAAGATGTGAATCCAACGCAAGATTGTCAGCTGTTAATCGTCACTTTTTATCCAGATACCTTGAAGAAAGTTTACGATAGAGAGTTACCCTCGTTGCTGCTTGAACCCGAAAATATCATTTCAAACCAATCAAAAGAAAAAATTGACAATGATTTCCTGATCCAGAAATATGTGGAAGGCTTGCTGTTCTATTTTGAAAATCCTTCATTGATCAATGAAGATATACTGGTGCTCAAATTAAAAGAAATTATATTGCTCCTGTCCCAAACGAGAAACGCGTCGGTCATACGGGTGATATTATCACAGCTTTTTTCTTCAAGTACCTATTCGTTTAAACAGATCATTGAAGCCAATCTCTTTTCTCAATTGACCATTGAGCAGCTTGCGGAACAGAATAATCTGAGTGTTTCTTCATTTAAAAGAGAGTTTGCCAAATTATATCATGATACACCTGCCAGCTACATCAAAAATAAGAAGCTCGAAAAGGCGGCAGAGCTCCTTTTGGTTTCCAATCAGCGTGTTTCCGAAATTGCCTTTAACTGTGGATTTAACGACCTCGCAACATTTACAAAGAGTTTTAGTGACAAATACCACATATCGCCAACAAATTATCGTCGACAGCTTAAAAGCAACTAAAAACCAATGGTCATTTGTATATGGTATTCCATTTTTATCGAGGGGACCAAGTTTTCTCCAATAAGATTGTAGTCCTGTTATTTGAACTAAAATATCAAATCTTTGAACGAAATCAAAAAACCATTTTTCTTATTCTATTGCAACTTTGTAGTGTTCCATTAAAGGGTTGTTATTCCATGGATTGTGCCGTGAAAGCCTGACAACGACCTTACATTACAGGAACATTTTTTTGAAATTATCAACATTAAAAATAGAAAAAATGAATTTATCAGGTTTAGGAGTTTTCCACACAGTTATTGGTCTTACAGCACTTTTAGTCGCTGTATTAGGTTTTATCAGCTATGGCAAGATCAATCTTAAAGTATTATCGGGGAAGTTATATTTTTATGCGACAGCCATCACTTCTCTTACGGCATTAGGAATTTCGAAACAGGGTGGCTTCAATGCCGGGCATGTTTTTTCACTCTTCATCTTGGTTCTTGTCACGGTGGCCTATTGGCTGCACGCAACAAAGAAAAGTAGTACGAAGGCCCGGTATTTTGAGAATTTTCTATGGTCATTCAGTTTTTTCTTGTCGCTGGTGCCTGCTGTTAATGAGACCTTTACCAGAGTTCCAGTCGGACGTCCCTTGGCAACGGATATAAATGATCCAATTATTGGACAGACCCTTCTTTTCCTTTTTGTGCTTTTTATTATTGCAGTCATTTTTCAATACTTCAAACAAAAGAAAATCAACACTGAATTGGGGGCAGAACAAAAAGTCGAATCCAGTAGATCTATTTGATCCAAGCCGTTCTCGCACGCTCATCTTTAGCGCCTTTCGATTCATGTGATGCTGTAATCTAATTTGTTGTACATTATTTAAAATATGACAAACTAATCTTTTGCTTTTATTGTTAGAATTTGTAAGAGTTTAACAACATAATCATTTTGAAATATATGCTTAATTACGATTGTTTAAAAAAATTAAAGATGTGCGGCGGAAAAAATAATTCAACGGGATTACTCCTGGCAATGGTGGCGGGAGCGGCACTTGGTACATTGGTAGGGGTATTGGTGGCACCGAATAGTGGAAGAAAAACGCGAAAGAAAATCAAGGCAAAGACAAGGGATCTCAAAGAGCAGGCAAAACATACATACGAAGAAGTAGCCGATAAAGTGAAAGAAGAGTATGATCATGTGTCATCCTCAATTAGCGAGACAGTAGGCCATGTGGCTGATAAGGTCTCTGATGAATTTGATAAGTATAAAGGTCAAATAAGTGCTAAGACTGCCGAAGAGACAAAAGCGATTAAGGATGCAGTTAAAGATCAAAAAGAAAAATAACTTTTGATTCAAACAGCAGAACTGGCAATAGACATTGTGCGGTCTGCTGTTTCTTTTTTGATCTTCACCTCTTAAATTATAATGTCCATGACCAGATGGATCATTTCTCCCATATCCAATGGTCATTCGATGGTTTTCGTTAGTGAAATCCGGCTCGAAATTCCAGAGGCGAAAGTTTGGTTTTTGTTTTAAACAATTTGCTGAATGACTGTGAATGTTCAAAGCCTAATTCATAGGCGATTTGACTAACAGAAAGTGCCGTTGTTGACAATTTCTCCTTTGCTTTTTCAATCAGTTTTTCGTGAATATGCTGTTGGGTACTTTGCCCCGTTAATACTTTAAGCAAACTGCTGAGATACTTAGAGGAAATATTTAAGCTATCTGCGATATATTGAACGGATGGAAGACCCTTTGAGACCAAACCATCTGCAGAAAAATAAGCATTCAGCAGTTCTTCCAGGCGATTTAAAACCTGATGATTGGCTTTCTCTCGCGTCAGGAATTGTCGGTTGTAAAAACGCTCCGAATAATTCAGCAATGTTTCGAGGTTTGATACAATAATGTTCTTGCTGAATTTGTCCATATTTGCTCGATATTCCCGTTGGATATTTCCAATAATATCGTTTAGTGTTTTCTCTTCACTTTCTGAAAGAAATAAAGCTTCATTTGCCGAATAATCGAAGAATTCATGCTCTTTAATGGTTTTCGCCAATGTGGTATTCCATAAAAAGTCCGGATGAATAAGCAACATCCACCCGCTTCGGTTTACGTTGGCAACAGCGTCATTTTCTTCCAGTTTCAGCAATTGATTGGGCGACATAAAGCCGAGTACACCGTTGTCAAAATCAAAGAGCTGCTGCCCATAGCGCATTTTGCCTGTGATGCCTCTTTTATTGGAAATGACATAAAAATCAAACAATAAGGCCGAAGCATCATCCAAAGGAGAACGTTTCATCTTTGAATAGTCCACAACACTGAGCAATGGATGCTTAGGCTGTGGTAAACCTCTTAATTGATGAAATTCACTGATCGTTTTTATACGCTGTGTTCGACTTTGTGGCATATAACAAATTTATAAATAATTCTGATGAACATCTTCCAATAAACCGATATGCGTAGGCGACCAATCTAATTGCTGCTGTGTCTCAAAACTTGTCGCCGGGCTATCGAAGGTGATGAAATGGCTCAGCCATTGGAAATGTTTGACAATATCTTCACCCCGTAATGAAGTAACAGGCAAATGTAATTTCGTGCCGATCAGTTCAGCAATTGCACTGATTTTAATGCCAGTTTCACCAATAGCGTTGTACAATGCCCCAATTTCGGCTTTCTCGGCCACCTTGCAGAAAACTTTTGCAGCGTCTAAGCGATGAACTGCTGGCCAACGGTTGTCCCCATTTAAGGGATAGGTCGAAACGCCATGATTGCGCGCAAATTGGATCAGACTTGTTGTGAAGCCTGCCATAAAGCCAAGATCACTGCTGCCGTGAACAGAGGGTGGTAAGCGAACCACTGAAGCATGGACACCTTTTGCTGCCAGGGCCATTGCCGCAGGTTCTGAACCTCTCGGTGAATTTAGGAGTGTACTTTCCTCTGTGACGAACCCGTTGATAAGTGGTAGACCCAAGGTTCCAGCTGTAACGACAAGCGGTTTTTGTGTACCGAGCAGCACTTCGCCCATGGTATTGATCGCATTGATATCAATTTCGGCAGCTTTTGCATATTCATTTGCAAACATCAGATCGTGGGAAAACCCGGTATGGATGACGGCGTCGGCGTTTGAAGCGGCTTGTTTTAATATATCCAAGTGTTGAAGATCGCCACGGATTACCTTAGCACCCAAATTGGCGATTATCTCTGCTGATTTTTCTGAGCGTGCTAAACCAGTTACTTGATGTCCCGCATCGATCATTTCTTGAACGACTGCTGAACCGATGAAGCCCGAAGCTCCAGTTATAAATACTTTCATAATCTTTTTTTTCTTGAGACAAAGTTCGATGTAAAGTTGCCCGCAGATGTATCCAAATGTCAGAATGTTGTAGCCATCTTTCAGAAAATCGATGAACTTGTATTTCGTAAGCTGCAGTATTTTTCAAAACAAGGCTTCTTTCATGAAAGGAGTATCGTATTAAAACCTCGAAATGATCAGTCAAACTGTCCCATATACAAACGATAATATTTACCTTTTTGCTTTAAGAGTTCTGCATGCGAACCGAACTCGGCGATTCTCCCTTTTTCGATCAGACAGATTACGTCGGCATTCCTTATGGTCGAGAGTCTATGGGCAATGACGAAGCTTGTTTTGTCTTGCATTAACCGGTCAATACCTTCCTGAATAGCAATTTCAGTGCGTGTATCGATTGAGCTGGTCGCCTCATCCAATATTAAGATTGGCGTGTTGGCCACAGTTGCCCGGGCGATGTTAATTAACTGCCGCTGTCCCTGACTCAGATTGGCCCCGTCATTGGTCAATTCGGTTTTATACCCTTGTGGCAGTTGCATGATAAAGCTATCTGCGGCAGCAAGCTTTGCTGCCGCTATCACTTCATCATCCGTTGCGGTGAGCCTGCCATAACGGATGTTTTCCATGACCGTATCGGTAAACAAATGGGTGTCCTGAAATACGATAGACAGTTTTTTACGCAGTTCATTGCGATCCAACTTAAAAATCGATGTCTTGTCTAAAAGAATATCCCCGGATAGCAAAGGGTAAAAGCGAGGTAGCAAATTGATAATTGTCGACTTGCCGGCGCCGGTCTCACCCACGAAAGCGATCTTTTGTCCTGGTTTTACATCGATGTCAATATCAAATAAAACCTGTTTTTCGGGTACATAGCCAAAATTTACATGCGATAGTGTCACTTGGCCCTGAATCGGGACCGGCATTGGCAATGGATCTATCGTTTCACTTTCAGGAGCAGTGTCAATAACGGCAAAAATACGTTCTGCGCCCGCAAGAGCTGCCTGTAAGCTGTTATATTGGCTGGAAATCTCGTTTACAGGTCGTCCAAATTGCCGTGCATACTGTAAAAATGCAGTTAACCCCCCTAAATCAAATCCACGAGTGATCACTAGAATACCACCTGCGATGGTAGTCAGCGCGTAGTTAATGGTGCTCATATTCGCCATCAAAGGCATCATCATTCCGGAATAAAACTGGGCCTTTGTTGCTTTTTCTCGCAGTACCTGATTAAGCTGCTCAAATTGTTCGATGGCGGCGTTTTCGTGTCCAAAAACCTTCACTACCTTTTGTCCGCTGATCATTTCCTCCACATAGCCATTGGCATTACCGAGCGCAGCTTGGTTGGCGGCAAAAAAACTCTTGCTTTTGTTGATGATCAGTTTCGCCAGATATAACATCAGCGGAATCATGATTAATGCAATAATCGATAGGATAGGGCTGATATACAGCATGAGGGCGAGTGTCCCCAACAAAGTAATTGAGCTGATTAAAAGCTGTGTGATACTATTATTCAGGGCATCGCTTACTGTATCCATGTCATTGGTGAAGCGACTCATCAGATCGCCATGCTGATGGGTATCGTAAAATTGCAAAGGGAGGTACTGCATGCGGTCGAATAGATCATTTCGGAGGTTAGAAATCGTTTTCTGTGCCACTTTTATGGTCAGTCGGTATTGCAACATGTTGAAAATTCCTGTAGCGATATAAATTCCGATCATGACTAGGGCAATTTGTCCTAGACCAACAATATCTTTTTTGAGGACATAATTGTTGATAGCAGGCCGTAAAAGGTAGTTGCCTGCCAGTGTTCCCGCAGTTCCCAGCAAAAGTGAAATTAAAATCAGCAGGAGCATCAGTCGTTGCGAAGAAAGGTAGCGCATCAATCGCCATAAAGCCTTAAATCCCTGTTGAGGCTTTTCATTTTTAATGCGTCTTGAACTACCGGGGCCAGGTAAACTCACGGGAATGGATTTGTTTGAGGTACTCATTAGGCTTCTTCTTTTTGCAGGTGTTGTGACTGATAAATTTCCTGATAGCTGGTATTTGTTTGCAGAAGTACATCGTGTGATCCAGAACCGACAATGCGGCCTTCTTCCATGACCAATATTTGGTCGGCATGCATGACGCTCGAAATACGCTGCGCGATAATCAATAGTGTGGTGTTCTGCAGATAATTTTTTAAACCTTCACGTATTTTTCGATCGGTATCGATGTCCACAGCACTTGTACTGTCGTCCATAATCAAGATTTTAGGTTTCTTCAATAAAGCCCTGGCAATACATATGCGTTGTTTTTGTCCTCCTGAAACATTGACGCCTCCTTGTCCCAGTAGTGTTTGATAGCCGCTGGGAAAGGAGCGTATAAAATCGTCTGCACAAGCAATCCCGGCAGCGGCATAAATATCCTCTTCTGTTGCCTGCTCATTTCCCCATTTGAGATTTTCTAAAATAGTTCCTGAAAAAAGTTGGTTCTGCTGCAACACAATCGCAATCTGGCTGCGCAGTTCCTGGAGTTGGTAATTTCTGACATCGATGCCATCTACTAAAACGGCACCTTCAGACACATCATATAGTCGTGGAATTAATTGTACCAAAGTGCTCTTTCCCGAACCTGTGCCACCTATGATTGCTAGGATAGTCGCAGGCTTTACTTCGAAGCTAATATTGTCAAGGTTGGGTTTTTCACTTTGTGTGTTGTAACGGAAAGTGACTTGCTTAAATGCGATCCGTCCCGCTGTGATGGCATATCTATTTTGGAGGCCTTCCGCAGTATCCGTTAAGGAGGGTTGTTTCTCTAAAACTTCTTCAATTCTATCGCCAGAAGCGATTGCCCTTGAAATCATCATGAAAGTCAATGAAAGCAGCATCAAAGAAATAAGGATTTGCGTGATATAACTTAGAAATGACATCAATCCACCCAGCGCAAGCGTTCCGGTCATTACTTTCTGTCCGCCAAACCAGGTCACGGCAACAAGCGACAAACCCATCACCAATTGCATGACAGGCATGATAAGGACAACGATGCTCGAAGCTTTGGTGGCAACATCCATCAGATCGAAATTCACTTTGTCGAATTTCTTTTTCTCAAAATCCTGTCGTACAAAAGCTTTTACTACCCGCACATTGAGTAGATTTTCCTGCACAACACTATTGACACGGTCAACTGCCTGCTGCATCTTGATAAAAAAGGGGAGTCCTTTGCGTAATAAAATAAAAATACTTAAGGCCAATATAGGCAATGCAATGGCCATCACGATGGACAGATCCTTATTAATAGAAACTGCAAAGATGATAGCAAAAACCATCATAAGGGGTGCTCTTAGAAGCATACGCAAGCACATCATCATGACTTGCTGCATCATATTGGTATCGTTGGTGAGCCGTGTTGTAAGCGAGGCCGAACTGAAATAATCGGTATCCGCAAAAGCAAAGGATTGTATTTTTCGAAACAAGGCCGTCCGGAGATTCGTCGCAAAACCCACCGACGCGTGTGCAGAGTAATAGATGTTGCATAAATTGGCAACGATAGCAACGATCGCTAATCCGATCATGGCCAATCCAATTTTCAAAATGTAGTTGATATCTTTATGCAAGATTCCGTCGTCGACAATGATAGACATCAGACGGGGTTGTACAATCTCGCAAAATACATCGATCACAACGAAAAAAGGAATAATCAAAAAAGCCTTTCTAAATGACTTGGTATAAGGGGTAAACGTGGAAAGCTTCATCTGCCTGTATATCCATTAAATCATCTAGTCCAGTTTGTAAGCCTGAACGCTGTTACTCCTAACGGTAGGCACATACAGCATACCTGAAGATTTGTCGTATCCGATATCGGCAGCGTTTATCTTTTTGTCACGTGTGTCAAGTAATATAGCATTGGAGCCGTCAGGTTTGACATGGTAGATCAGTCCTTGCCAGCCAGAAACTACAAATTCGTTGGGTTTAATTTGTACGACACCGTCCAATCCGCCTTCCATACCTTTCGATATTACGGTAGTTTTTTTATCCTGATCTATTTTAACAAGCGCGCCATCCGATAGCACATACAAGTCTTTGCCGACAGCCAGCAACCCATTTGCACCTTTTAGGTTTTCAGCATACAGCATAGGAGAGTCGTTTTCAATGCGATAGATTTTTCCAAGTCGCGTATCACTTACATAAACGATACCCTTTGAGTCAACAGTAATGTCATTGAGCAGCTCAGCACCATCAATGGTAATTCTTTTGACGATGCTTGCTTTATCTATATCGATGACGGCAATGGATTTAGAGAATGCTTCAGCCGCGTAGAGCCGGTTTTTGTGGATTCCTATACCCAAAACAGCATTGAGTCCTGTAACCCAATCTCTTTTGATAAATTTTCCGTCCATATCCAGTTTACTGATGAATGCCGTAGTATTAGGTTCGAAGGCGATCGTATTTGAAACATAGAGTACTTTGTTTTTTGCATCTACCCAAACGGACTCTGGAGATCTTAGGGTGGTGTCCGATTGCCATTGAGGCGTTAAAGACTTCTGTCCAAATAGGACTTGTACAAACATGATAAGGGTTAATGTTAACGTAATTTTCATAGAAAATCGGATTGAGATTTATATTAGTTTAATTTATTCGAATTAAATAACGATTACCCAAGGGAACTTTGGTCTTCCGCTAAAGAAGAAATAGTTGTAGTCAAGAAAAAAATCGACCATTGAGTTCATTTAATATACAGAATTTAGAACGTATTGTTTTCTTTTTTCGAAAGAAAACCTCATCGGATCGCTCAGATCAATTACTTCTTTATAAATAAACTGGTGCAGCATTTGTTTTCAATACACAGCAAAATTACTGTACGCACATTAAACGTATTTATAAATAATTTTTCATTTTATACAGATTTATGGAAGCTATTAATTTCTTGTTAATAGTTCATTAATGGTACATAATAACTTTGATTTCAAGAATAACCCCAGTAAAAATTTAGCCTTCCGGAACAGCGAGGCAGTATGGGAACTAGCATTGAAATAAACCAATATGTATAAACCAGTCTTCAACCATTTATAAAAAAATCACTTAATTATGAGTATTAAACAGCAGAAAAAAGTATGTATAATCTTCTTGTTGATCGCTTTGATGATGTCCTGTTCAAAGAGCGAAAAGAAGATTGAAGAATCTATCCCGAAAGAGGAGGCCAAAAAAGCGAATGGCAACAATGGGCTTTCCGCGACAGGCGATGTCGTTGGGCAGATTACCGTGGGATACCAGGGCTGGTTTTCCTGTGCGGGTGACAATTCACCCATGGGAACACATTGGTGGCACTGGACTGAGGCTTGGCAACAGACGCCGAGCCAGGGTAATTTCCATATTACTTCTTGGCCTGACAACAGCGAATACAAAAAAAAATACAATACCAATTTACCGGCATTGGGCAATGGTTCGCCTGCATCTCTGTTTTCTTCATTTGACGATCAGACAGTCAATGTCCAATTTAAATGGATGAAGGATTACGGTATCCACACGGCGGCATTGCAGCGATTTAATCCCACAGGGATAGAAGGTCCTATTCGTAATGCGATTACGGCTAAAGTTAAAACTGCCGCCGAGCAACATGGTATCAAATTCTATATCATGTATGATGTGTCTGCCTGGGTTAATATGCAGGCTGAGATAAAAAATGATTGGCTAAATCTGATGAAACAATATACCCAGTCTACTGCCTATGCCAAACAGAACGGCAAGCCTGTGGTCGGTATTTGGGGATTCGGTTTTAATGACAACAACCATCCCTGGTCAGCAGCCGTTTGTCTGGAGGTTATTCAGTGGTTTCGCGATCAAGGCTGCTATGTCATGGGCGGTACGCCAACACACTGGAGGTTGGCACAAACAGGAGGAGATTCGAGACAAGGCTATATCGATGTCTACAAATCATTTGATATGTTGTCACCTTGGATGGTAGGCCGCATCGGAACCATTGCAGACGTGGACCATTATGCGCAGCATATCCAAAATGCTGATCTACAGTTTTGCAATTTAAATAACATAGACTATCAGCCCTGTGTATTGCCGGGGTCACTGCAGGAGGGGCAACGAAAACATGGTGATTTTATGTGGCGACAACTCTATAATTTGACCGCGCTTGGTGTCAAGAGCATTTATGTGTCCATGTTTGATGAGTACAACGAATCCAATCAGATAGCGAAGACAGCTGCAACTCAACATGATGTTCCTGTTGGGCTGGGGATTAAATCTATGGATGAAGATGGGACTGTTTGCTCTTCAGATTATTATCTCCGGATCACAATGGATGGTGGAAAGATGCTAAAGGGACAGATAGGGCTAAGCCCAAATAGACCAACATCCCCTCAATAAGTCAACTTTAACGTACACAATTGGTTTATATAGTTTAATAGTGTAGCCGAATCTTTGTCATGAAGATTCGGTTTTTTATACTGTTTATTATCCGATCAGAAAAGCATTTTTCATTTCCAATTCAGACTTTCTTTAGTAACTTTAATCCATTGTAAACGCTGAACTCATCGTTTATAAGACTTTGCAGAATACGTTTTGCCTTGTACAACGTTGATCGGCAAGGTTGTTATGTATCGTCCTTGGTCGCAAGTCCAAGGGTGTTCATCGACCTAAGTAAAGACGATTCTGGGATGGTTTCGTGCATATATCGATTGTCATGTTTCAAAAAAAAATAAAAAAAATGCTCTTTATAATTTTATTCATTGTTGCGGTAGTCGCCGCAGGTGTGGCCTATTATTTATTCACCAATGGTAACGTTAAAGTAGATATGGCTTTGAAATCAGCTACTCTATATGGATTTAAAGTTAAGGGGTTGGACGGCTCGTCCATCGATTTCGCGCAATTTAAAGGTAAAAAGATACTCATTGTAAACACCGCTTCTAAATGCGGGTTTACACCTCAGTACGAGGGGCTTGAACGCTTATATAAAAGATTCAGTGATAAGTTGGTTATTATAGGTTTTCCTTCAAATGATTTTTTAGACCAAGAACCTGGTAAGGATGCCGAAATAGCTGCTTTTTGTCAACGGAATTACGGCGTAACTTTTCCGATGGCAGCAAAAATTGATGTTAAAGGAAAACGGCAGGCGCCTATTTATCAGTGGTTGACCAACAAAAGCTTGAACGGCGTAGAAAGTTCTGCTGTCTTGTGGAATTTTCAGAAATATCTAATCGATGAAAATGGCAGGCTTATGAAGCATTTTCCTCCAAAAATAGATCCCGAGGATCCTGCAATTGTAGCGTTGCTCGAGTAATTAGATAGCGCTCATTCAACTTTCTTTAAACATTTGAAAGTCCGCGGTAGTGGATGGCTGCAGAATGGGAGAAATTCTTTAATAGAACCGCCAGTCAAATTACTAATGAGTTCATCGATTGATTTGCCAGCTTTTCTAAATCCTGTACCCTTAAAATCTGTTATATAAATATCCAGTTCGCCTGCTGCATCAATTTCATAGTCCCAAAAGAGATAGTGGCCATTGTCGCTGGAAGCGAAGGGAAACAATCGCTTTACGATTGGCAGCGAGCAGTCAGGACCTATTTCAAACCAGATATCATCATTTTTAACATCATCAATATAGGTACTTCTAATTTCATCGGATCTAACAGTTAATGAATCTCCATAGTTGCCCATCGGAATATAAATATGAAATTCACCTAATGCTAACCCGTATCCATAGTTTTTTACAAAGGATTTGTATGATTTAGGAAAAGCTTTTCCATTTGGGAATCTAAAATTCTCAAGAATTGACTGATCCCCAAATTCAGAAGGTGTACCTTCTATTTGCAGATCAAAGGTATTATTTAGCATAACGTTTTTATAAAAATTCGCATATTACGATTCAAAATTTCCTGCCTATTGTTGATTTTTTTTGACTTATTTCTTTACCGCCACTTACTTACCTGCAGTACGTTTTCATCCAGTTGTGCCGCTAATGATTTCGCCCGTGCTTTTAAGATCAATTTTCTGCCAGTAATTGTTCGGGTAAAGATTAAATCACAATTCCCAACGTGTGCTTCCCACTGATTGCTAAAATATTCGGCGAACTCTTTTTTGCGTGCCAACAGTTCCGGAACAGCATGATAATCTTCCTGCTTGACAAAAAAAGCAAATTTGTTTTTCCTGACAATCACATAACGCGGATTATTGATCGGCGCAATAATCTCCTGTAGTGCATTGATAAATGTTGATTTGTCGTATGTTGTGCCTCCTTCTAAATGGCAGTAAACGGAACCCGAGCGATCAACTTGCGTTTCTATTCTTACTTCGTTTCGATCAGTCCGTATGATATGAGCTTTTAGCAAGCCATTTAAGAGTGCATAACTCACTTGGTTGAGATCTTTGGAAATATCTCGGTATTTCAAATATAGTCTGAGTGACCTGACTGTATTTCTACCGAAAAGTAGCATTCCGACTGCACTCAAGCTGGCCATGTAAATATAAAAATCTTTTAGGCTTTGCATATTTTTTAATGCTCTAAAAAATCCCTGTACATTGTCAAGCCCAAAACTAAGCCAGGCAGCGCCCACTGTCGCGAGTACGTTTCTAATTGTTTTGTTGAGATACAACGATTTTACACGTTGATAATCTTGTTCTTCCGCAAAAGGTATCTTGATCTCCTCGACGAGATTCACTCCTTTGCTAAGCGCATCATTCCACCGCTGTCTGAGGTTCTCTCGGTCGGCAGCAAATAACAACATTTCCGCATTTTTCCGTGAAATTTCCCCAACGTTGTTTATGTTTTCGGGTAGATCAAAACGGCCTATACCATTTTCAATTTCAGGTTCTTGTCGCAGCGAGACGCCGACAAAACTTTTGAACCGTCGCTTTAATAATTTAAGGTCATCACCGCCCGTTGCGGAAGTGGAGTCGGCACATACCAAATGCCAGATATTTGCCGTTTTGTCCTTATTGCCCTGTTGCGCTCTGATAGCCCGACCCCGCATCTGATTGGAAAGTACAAATGAGCCGACAAAGCTCGCTAAAATCAGGGCATTGATTGCCGGAGCGTCCCAGCCTTCACCTAACAATGACTTGGTCCCCAGTAGGACTTCAATTTCTCCAGTCTGAAATAGCTGTGTGACGATGTGAACGATATCGTGTTTAAGTCCCTCTGTCTGGTTTATTAAAAGGTAATTTGTATCAAAAGGAACAGGGCTCGCAGCGTTGTCATAAATATCATACTTAGCAGCAGTGGTTTGAAATGCAGCGTAAGTGCTAGCCGGAATAATGATCATGGATCCTGTAAGTACAGCGATTTTCTTATTATTCTTATTTTCCCGTCTCAATTTTTCGAAAATAGGGATAACACCTATTTTGTTCAATTCAAGCGTATTATGGTCGGTGCTTACATAGAATTCTTTTCGGATAAAATCCGAAAGGACTACCAGCCGTAGGTTTCTACCCAATCTTTCATATTCAAAATCCACAATCGCTGTAATAGCGTCCATTTTACTGATACTGGATGTCAAATATTGTCGGACACGGCTATTTTGGGAAAAGTTAACCCGTTTTCTTTCCGTGGCACCATGCCTTTGTAATCTATTTTCTAGCATGTTGCGGTGTTCTTCAAACGCATTGAAATGTACCTTTTCCTGGTACAGATAAAATTCAAGTAGAATTTCGAGCCATTCATAATCCAGGCGAGGTATTTTAAAATCTTTGCCACCGATGATCTCCATATGGAGCTCGGGAATTGGAATTTGGTTGGCATGGAGAAAAATTAAGCATGCTGAGTAATATTTCAGGTTATTATAGACCCAGTCGAGATCATCCATCGGGTTTAACCATATCGGATGATTTTGGACCGCCTGAAGTACGATTTTGTCGCTGCTTACCTCCTTAAACAGTTTAAGCATGCCATCCCTATAATCGGCAATAAACTGTCTTTCCTTTTGGCTAGGATTGGTGAAATAGATATAATCCTGATGTGGACATAGATCACCCTCAATGACAAGTTCGGGGACGGAAATTTCTGCATCTATGGGGCCATTGAGGTCCATGTAGCGCTGCCATTCTGTTGGAGTGACGTCGTAAGGTGGAGTTGCTGTTAGACCAACAACCGTCGGCTTCAGCTTTTTCTTTATATGGGTTAATGTATGCCACCATTCATTTTTAAGATGGTGTGCTTCGTCGACGACAATCGTACCGATTTTTTGCGATTTCAATCCCTTTAGGATAAGCTCAAGGTTTGACCCGAGCTCCGGTGCATCCTGATCATTGCAGGCAGCATGCAGCCCCTGATAGGTTACTACGGTGAAAAATTTCGGATTCCGGATATCCCTGGAGATCCAGTCCTGCACGGTGTCCGTTTGAAGAAAAAGTTCACAGAACCGTTGTATCCATTGGTTACGGATTGCACGTGTCGGTGCGAGAATTAGTGTTGGTTTATTGATGCGTATAGCGACTTCAAGCCCCAAAACTGTCTTACCTGAACCAGGTGGTGCCACCACATGTAAATGACCATCTTTAAGATGCTCTTGTAATTCTTCAAGTACCCGAAGTTGGTACTTGCGCCATGAATATTTGAATTTAATTGCTTTAGGGTATTCAGTCAATAGATCCGGATAATTTAAAATTTACACTATATTGTAGTGCAATATACCAATTTTGGTTGCAAATACGATTTGCCGTAGAAGACTTGTGTAATTCCTTCTATTGACCTCGAATATAAGTGGTATATTAAAACTATATTTCTTTTAAGTTAAATATTGTATATGCTTACCGAAGGGAAAAAAATAGCCGTTTTATCCAACACGGAGGTGCCTCCTAAGTACGTTTAAAGCATTTTTAAAGCACTAGTCCCTTGTGCCTGATCAGTGTTATATCCGTGCTTGATCTGTGCTTGATCCGTACACCCTCCAAAAACGGGCTAGTTTCAAGCGATTAATTTTAGCAGTTGGTTAATTTTTGATTAATTCTGGGCGAGCGGGATTTGGCATCGTTTCATCCTCCGTTAGGCTTATTGGACAGCGGAACAATTATTATTCGCGGAGACAGAATTTATATTCGTACATCACTCCCGGAAAATAACTTGATATCTTTGTAAGCGTACTTGAAAGTGTTATCGATGAATAGACAACAGTAATTATAAAAATACGGGTAATATGGGAAAAATTATATTCAGATTTTGGTTGGTTAATGTAGTGATAAGTGTCGCGCTATTTATCCTATACCGACTTGTTATCGCAGAGACGAATACGGCTGCTACAGGATTTCTGGAGACGATTATAGTTATACTGGACATTGTTGTCAATTTAGGTTTTTCAACAATTTATCTTTTCGTAGTGATTTTATGTTCTTTACTATTTTTTCTAAATCACATCGAAAAAATTCGCCGAAATAAAGTATTATCGTTTCTGACATTTTCGGGAATACCTGCTGTTTGTCTGGTTTTACTGATTATTTATATTTTGGTTGGAGTTTATAAATATAATATGGTTCTCGACCCGTTAAAAATGCTGCTCCTGTTTTCTGTTGTTTATCTAGCCAGCACCGTCTTAGAGTTTGTCCTGTTCAGAAAAATAATCGAAAAACAGCAGGCTGCTCCGAAAGTTAAGCAATAAAACTGCATCATTGTCGTCTGTCTCACTATTTGTTTAATCAAATTAATCAAAATTGGCTGAGTTCAGATACCCCGTGATCTTAATGTTTCTAAGATGTAATTCGCTTCAGCTTGATCCATATCATTCGCGAATTTTATTGTTTTAAAACCATATTCAAATCGAATAGTCCCTCTATTTTTAAACAACGACAAATCATTCCTGCGGCCCAAAAAAACGAATTCAAAGGGCTCCTCTTCGATATGAAAATTCTTTACTTCCCGTAGATCAAATATCTTATTTCTGAAGAATATATCATTTTTTCTGGCGATGCTGATCTGCTCACGATCTATCACGATGATTTCTTTTCCAATTAAGTACCACGATAATGTTTTAATCACAAATAAGCCCCCCAGGGTCCAGCCAATCAACCAGATTACTTGAAACAACCGATCAAATTCTAATCCGCTATTTCCGTTATTAAAAAAGTCCTTTACGAACGAGCCTCCAACAAAATTTAATCCAATAAACCAAGCGACCAGCCACAAACTAAGGAATGCTATGACAGGCATATGTTTTTTTGCTGGGATGGTAATTTGGTATCCATTTGACGTTTGGTCAATATTTGCAATACCATCATAAGGTCTTTCCATGGTGATAATTTGTTACTCGTTCAAAATTGGTTAATTTAACAGGGACTAATATGCGAAAAGTCAAAGAATAAAAAACTATTTTTTATCATTAAATTATATTAATTTTTTCAGGATAAGCCATTTGATTTATGCGTAATTCGCAGATCAAATTTTTTTATTGCTGTTCTCGATGAATTCTAATGCTTCCTCTAACTGATTTTCATCAAAATATCGCTCTTCTAAAGCCGAGTTAAATAAATGGAGTATCTTGTTTTCAATATTGACTATTGACTTCATGAAATCAGAATGGGATACAATTGCACTGCGTCCGATTTTTCCGAAATGTTTAATTCCCCATAATTCCCCTTCAAAAAATGCTTTTAATTTCATGTCTTTCATCACAGACATGTCTTTAACCTTAATCAATATGTTGACATGCGCATAACCTTTATTCAATTTTTCTTCGAAAAGTTGTTCTATCAAAAGCGCGTCAGTTTCTGTAAATGATCCCATTAATTCCAGCGCAAGCGCATTGCCTTTAAATTTTTTTATTTGATTGATCATGTTGGTTTGTCGGTTTTATTGTTTTGCATGTCATCTGTATAGTAAAGTTAAAAAATATGGAACGTAATTGAAATTGAGTTACGAACATGAATTGAAACCCAATTGCGGGGGCTGACGAATGAATGGTCACTTTCTGGCATATTTACTTTCCTTTACAAAAAAACGTAGGGGTAGAGCCGCGTGTTCCTGAGCATAGGCGATACCGATTCGTGCTGCTTTTCCGATTTGTGCGGGATTGTATTTTAATCCCTGATCTTCAATCCAAATGCGGTCGTCGGTCAATAGCGCATCATTAAATGACGCGTCAATTCCCAAAGCTTTGGCCGCAGAACCCGGTCCGTTGGAAAATGAGGGTTTTTCTGGCAACACGTGTCTCCTTAAAGCCATCACGTCAATGCCAACGAGTGGTTCAATACTCCTGATTAAAACGCATTGAGGATCCGCTGCACCAGAGGTAACAATATTCAACAGATGGTGAATCCCATAACATAGATATACATAGGCCACACCACCTTCACGATACATCGGCTCAGTCCTGGAGGTTCTCTTTCCGTTAAATGCATGAGATGCTTTATCCATAACGCCAAAGTAAGCTTCAGTTTCGACAATTCTACCCCCTGTTAGCAGGCCGTCTTTTTGCGTATAGAGTACCTTTCCTAACAGATCTTCTGCCAGGAATAAAGTATCGGTATTGTTGTAATAAGATTTAGGCAGTTTACTCATCCTTTATACAAAAAATTGACTTATTTATCATTCGTATGGTACTCGTATCAGTAGAGGTATTCAATCCTTCTCTAAGCACAGTTTTGTTTATCCCTATTTCCCAGTTCTTTTTCTCCTAGGTTACATCGTATGTGTTCTCCAAGATTAGCCAATCCAAATCTCAAAGCAATACCATGCCATAACTGGCAACATCAATAACCTTACCCATAATCATCTATGAATCAAATTGTCAACGATTATGTCCATCGTCTAACGTTGAATAAATATAGGGAAAATCACCATTTTATCGCTAACGAATAGTAGTTAAGCAAATGATTTTCAAACTCACCTTATAGGGCGGATAAAAAGTCTACTTATGTTAATTTTCCTGTGGGCCTAGTAGCTGACTTTATTTTAAAAATCCATTCAGGAAATCTAAAATGATACTTGTTTGGCTCATCAGGCTGACATGGCCCTGTCCTGGGATTATGGCTAATTGGGATTTCGGCATTTGTCCAAAGTCACCGACTACCGCACCACCCAATAACTGATATGTTTTTGCAAGCTCGATCTTATCCAGACCATCGTTGTCTCCGGCAATTATTAATACAGGTGAAGATATTTTGGCAATATTAGCATCCCCCAGATCAAATGGATGTTGCGCCAAAGAGATCATCTGTTCTAAAAATTTCGTCCACTTTGTTTTGTCTGGAGCAACTGCGTCATAGGCTTGCTGCATCGGACTATTTTCAAACATTGCTGGTTTCATGTTCTTGAAGGCGTTGTTAATTTCCGGCATCCATCCATTGCTTTTATAGGTGGCAGAAATAATGGCCAATCCATTTAAGCGCTTCGGATACTGAATGGCAAATTGATAAGCCACGGCACCTCCAAAGCTATAGCCGAGCACTGCAGCATGTTCAATTCTCAGATAATCCATCAGTCCAGCAATATCATCTGCCAGTATTGCATGATCGAATTTTCTATCGGAATAGGGAGAATGACCATGTCCTTGCAATTCAATAGCGATGACTTTTCTGGTTTTTGCCAATTCAGGAATTAGCTGGCTCCAGTTGGAGTTGATCGTCATAAAAGCGCCATGTAATAGGATAATTGGCTTTCCAGTGCCATAAATTTCATAATAGACCTTGCTGTCCTTAAGGGATACCAAGCCTTGGGCCGAAGGTTTAACATGTTGGCCATGTGATTGCATAACAGTAGTTATCATAATAATACAGAGTAATGATTTAAAAATAATATTGGTTTTAATAAGTGTGTTCATAACAGATTGATATCAAATGTACATAACAAATATCAGAACGATTCCGCAGGAAGAAACTGTAGAAATACGACAAATAAAGGGGCGATTGCGTCAAAGTGGGACAGATCTTATAGAGCCCCCATAAAATACTTCGGTGCGTTGCGAAGGGATACGTTACGTTTCACTGGCTGACTGCGGTTTAAAGAAAGAAGTAACTGATTTTCATTGAAAAATGAAGAAATTGATATAAGAATGACAATGTAAAGATGTAAGTTTGTATATCACCAATATTAAATTTAAGGTTATGCTATATTTAGGAATTCTGGTCTTTTTTGGACTTATTACATTATTTGCTTCATTTTATACGGTAAAACAAGAATCTGCAGCTGTGATAGAAAGGCTGGGTAAATTTTTAAAAGTGAGTCATGCTGGTTTGCATTTAAAAATTCCATTTTTGGATCAAATATCTAAACGTCTGAATCTTAGAATAAAGCAATTGGATGTCATAATTGATACCAAAACACTGGATAATGTTTTCATCAAGATGAAAGTTTCTGTCCAGTATCAGGTAATCAGAGACAACGTAAAAGATGCTTATTATCGTTTGGAGAATCCCGAAAATCAGATCACATCGTATGTTTTTGATGTTGTGCGTGCTGAAGTTCCAAAAACAAAATTAGATGACGTTTTCGTAAGAAAAGATGATATTGCCATTGCCGTAAAAAGTGAATTGCAGGATGCGATGCAAAGTTACGGTTACGATATTATTAAAGCATTAGTGACAGATATTGATCCTGATGAACAGGTCAAACATGCTATGAACAGAATCAACGCTGCTGAACGCGAAAAAACAGCCGCAGAATATGAGTCTGAGGCTCAGAGAATACGAATTGTTGCTGTAGCAAAAGCTGAGGCAGAATCTAAAAAACTACAGGGACAGGGTATCGCAGATCAGCGAAGAGAGATAGCGAAGGGACTGGAAGAATCTGTAAAAATGCTGAATGCTGCCAATATCAATGCACAGGAAGCCTCTGCGTTAATCGTGGTTACGCAACATTATGATACACTGAATGCTATCGGCGCCAATAGCAGAAGTAATTTGGTTTTGCTTCCTAACTCGCCGACAGCAGCAAGCTCTATGCTGAATGATTTGGTTGTTTCAATTGCAGCGGCACAGAAGATTGATGGACATAATAGTGCGCAATTGCCTGATCTTCCTAAAGATGGCGGTCTTTAGGAATAGAAATCCAAAGAAGCTCTTCCATAGACGTATTATCTAAATGTTGATGTAACTGAATTCTTCAAAAGCAGGATATGGGATAAGATTACCAAGGGTACCACCAGGTTGGGCAATAAAGCATATGGAAACTGTAACATAGCAATATTTGGCTGATCATAAGCGATCAATTGTATAGGAATTGGGGATGACAGTATTCCTAGAAGAACAACAATGAGAACTGAGCAAATACCGAATATGTTCCATAATCTGAAAATCTGGAAATTGAAAATTTTACGAAAGAATATGCCCGTTATCAAAAATATTAAGGCAGTAATTCCGAAAACTATATCATAATTGCAGCCAATAAAAGTCATTTCTCGCGGCAGCATTTTAGCTTTGAATAAAGCATAGAGAATAAATTCTACTGGAATACGCAACATATGGATCGCCAAAAGCAAATACATATTTATTTTTGTATTAACCAATAGTATCGAACAACAGACGATTGTTATAACTGTACCCAATAGCGTTAAGGCGAAAGATGGGGGAAATTGTATAAAGAACCCTGCAACAGCGGCAAATGATATGAAGAGCGACCAAATGATATAAACTCGCGTAGAAAGTTTGTGGCGTACAGCGAACCAAAATAATACAAAACAACTTATTGTAATAGCTATAAATAGATTCTGCATGATTAAAAAGCATATATCTTATAAAACTAAAGCATAAAAGGCCTAAAATACTTGCCTTAAGGCAAGTATTTTAGTGACAGGAATTCCTCGCTATATGCTTTTGACCAAAATGAGAATATTATAACGACAGATGCTCCAAGCATTGGTCATTATCGAGAAAATTTTATTTAGCTTCCCTCAACAGGTATTTAGGAGAGCATTTTACTGCGTTACCTCAAAACGATTTGCTCCATAATTCGAATTATTCAGTGATGAGCCCATTGCGAATAGTAACTAATAAGCTACGAATTCTAAGTGACCATTTACAGATATTTAATCATCATTTAAATAATTAAATGTGTCTTTATTTTTACTGCCATATACAAGGGTATGTCTTCAAAACATACCATGGTTTAACAAGTAAATTTAAAGACAATGAAAAGATTAATGATGAGTTTGGTAGCAATGGTGATGCTATCATCTGTTGCTTCGGCCAAGACAGCCGCAACAACAGTCAACGGAAATGCATCTGTGAAAACAACTTCCCAGCGCCTGGCCAACAATACGGTTAGGGTTACCGAGGCAAATACGGAAACGAATGCGGCATTCGTACGCTGTAATTTTAAAGTAAGTATTTATAGCTGTGATGGTGTTTTACTAGGCAGCGCTGTCTACACAGATTATGCTTCTTCAGCTGGCGGCTGTGCTAATTTCTTTGCAGCAATGCATGACTGGGTTGCAAACAACTAAACTTTTATTCATTCTTACACAAAAACAAAAGCGGGGCTTTGACCCCGTCTTTCTAAACTAAATTATCATGCGTAAATATTATATATTCTTTTTATTTCTATTCCTTTCTAGATTATCTTTTGCACAGCGGCTTCATGCGATATATGAATACATCCCATCAGCCATGGCTACTTTTAAAGAAGATGTTTATTATGATGGAACAGTGAAGATTGCAGTTCGTGATTCGATGCCAATACGCAAGCAGGAGCTCAACAAAGATGGCGATGATGAAGTAGCTTCCTCATTTTCGATAACAATCGGATCTGGCAAGAGGTATAACAGGGTCGTGATCCATCAAAATAAGGCTGACCAACAGCTAGAAACCCGTTCCATTCAAGGTGTTAACTATTTGGTGACGGACAAATTTCCGGCATTGGTCTGGAATACCGATTACACCGATGTGGATACGTTAGGCAAACATGTATGCCACAAAGCAACGGCCTCTTATCGTGGAACTACTTTGGTCGCTTATTATACCAATGATATTCCCGTACCTGTGGGACCATCGAAATTTGGTGGCTTGCCGGGCCTTATTGTGATGCTGTATAACGAAAGCGCCAATCCGAACTATTGGTACCTGAAGGAGGTAAATTATCCCTATGCGGGAAATATTCCCGTAAATGATAAATATATCCAGTCTTTACCCAAATTGAGCCTGGAAGAATTTGTCAAGAAAGACGACCAAATCAATGAAGAACAAATGCGTATTATGTACAGCAAAATGCCAATGATAGAAGGTGTAAGCGTTGATAAGCAAAAAGTTAGAGGCAGTGTAGAGCAAGTGTATGAATGGGAACATCAATAAGCGGATAGCGGCCTTATTCAGCTTTTGTCTGTTGTTTATGGTCGTACATGGACAGGTTGCTATCCATGGAAGCGTTAGTACTGAGGGAAAAGCGTTAGGAGGGGTACGTATTGATTTACGGCGTGATAGCGATAACAAAATGTTGGCTTATACGTTTAGCGACGGCCAAGGCAAATATCATGTGCAAACGGCCCAAAGTGGACCATTTACGTTGCTATTCAAGGCGCTTAGCTTTAAGCCAGTTTCCCTTTCGATTACACCTACGCAGGCCGACACGCTAATTGATGTACAGTTGTCAGCTGGAGGGGTGGAGCAATTGCAGGAAGTGATTGTCCATTCCAAAGGCCCCTACCGCCGGGGCAGAGATACCATTGAGCTTGCTGTGAAATCCTTTTTGCAGGGTGACGAGCGTACGGTAGAGGATCTTCTCCGAAAGATTCCCGGCATTCAGGTGGGGGCCGATGGGAGTATCAAAATAGGCAATAAAGAAGTAGAAAAAGTGATGGTGGAAGGGGACGATTTTTTTGAAAAGGGCTATCGCCTGCTGACACAAAGTATGTCCGTTCGTCCCTTGGGAAAAATTCAGATATTGCAGCGGTATTCTAATAATAAACAGCTGAAAGGTATCGAAAATTCGGACAAAATTGCACTAAATCTGCAACTTAAGGAGGAAAGCAGGGCACAGTGGCTTGGCTCGGTGGATGCGCAGGTGGTTCCCATAGGTTCAAAATATTATCAGGCCAATGCGAACTTGATGAATTTTGGAAAAAAGAACAAATATTACCTATTAGGTGCTGCTAACAATAATGGAGTCGATGCCGTAAGCAGTATTAACCACCTGATCCAGTCTGGTTCTCCTGATGAACCAGGTCAGATTGGTGTCGGAATAACAACACCTACTTTGATAGATAATACGCCAAATTTGCCCAGTTTTGATTATAAAAGAACGAATTTCAATAACGATAAGCTGTTGTCCTTGAATACCATTTTAAATCCGACCCCACAGTTAAAGATCAAATGGCTGGGTTTTGCAAATCCTACTAAAAAATCATTTTATCGAAATACCGTGCAGAACTATCATTTGGAGGATATTCAATTTACCAATACCGAAGATTATCAGTTTACCAGAAACATCGATAACTACTTCACGAAACTGGAACTGCAGTTGGAGCCCAATAAGCGTACACTGTTGAGCTATTCAGGTACACTAGGTTCTCTGAGAAAAAATGATTTGGGTGCATTACTGTTTAGTGGTGTTCAAAGTGAGGAACTGACCAAAAGTAAAGGATATTTGACCAACCATAGTCTGAGTTATAGCTACAAATTTTCGGAGCGGGATGTACTGGTCAGCTCACTACGTTGGATAAAGCAGCAGTCACCATTGGACTACAGTATCAATCAATACTATTATGAAGACTTATTTGGAGGTAAAGATATCCATGCGGTAAAACAACATATCGAAAATAATCTGCAGTACCTGGGCGCCACTACACACTATGTAAGCCGAAAGAAAAATGGTGATTTTTTTGAGGTGGCCTTCAATATGGCCTACCAGCAGCAACAGCTCAACACCGAATTGAAGTTGTTATCAAATCCAGACGAGTTGGGTGGGACAGCAGTATCTCCTTCGGGATTTTCCAATGCGATGGACTTAAACGTGTTTCAGACGAACCTTATTTCCAAGTATACCTTTAAACGAAATAAATGGGAATTGACACCTCGCTTGCAGGCAGGTCTTGTACAGAACAGGTTGACAGATTTTGGGAAACCCAAACATAAAAATAACCTGTTGCTTTCTCCAGGACTATCGGGGAAATGGGTTATCCATCCAAAAGGGCGACTTGAAACAGATCTCTATTTTCAGCAACAGAATACCTCACTCACCGAGCTAATTCCCCATTATTATACGACAGGGGTTCGAAACTTTATTCGAGGAATGGATAATCTAGCGACCTTAAGTAGTTCTGGTGGCACGCTGATGTACACCTATGGCAGTATGACAGATCGTTTTTTTGCGAACCTTTCGGCCGGACATCAGATTTTGTTTGATTATGTGGGTACAGAAAGCAGTTTAGACCCCAATTTTAGCCTTGTGCAACAAGTATTGCTTAAAAACAAAAAGAGCAGCAATTACAAGGCAGATCTCAATTATTACCTGAAAGTTGTAGGTGGAAATTTCCGTCTGGACTTAGGTGCAAACACGGCAGATTACGAAACATTGGTGGTGGGCGTGGGCAATCGTCAAATTCATACAGAGACATATGATTATGGACTATCGTTTAGAAGTGCATGGAAATCCAGGTTGAATATTTACACAGGTTATGCCCTGCAGTCGGTTACTTATCGCTCAGATAGCAAAACTACACTCAATAATAGCCGCGGATTTCTGAATGTATTTTTGAATATGGGAAAAAATATACAGTGTAATCTAAAGAATGAATCCTATCGCTTTGGCAGTTTCCTTGGGCAGGATTCCAAGACCTATTATTTTTCGGATTTCTCCCTATCTTATGAATTGCGGCAACATAGGACAAGATTTACCATGACAGCAAAAAATATTTTTAATACTCGCTTTTTCAGAAATGCTGAATTGACAGACCTTTATAATACCAGTACCGAATATAAACTTTTGCCGGGTTATATCAGTTTTGGGGTAGATTACAGCTTTTAAGTTTTTATCTTGAAACCAGGACAGAACATATCGTCGAAGATGAAAAATTCTTTCAGGATAGGCCTGCAACCGTTGCTTTTTATTACAAGTTGATTTCATCCGAAATTAGATTGTCAATAAAAACGCTTTGATCAATTCGGCGGTTTCAATAGGTTTTTCCGCAAGAATAAAATGGCCACAGTTTTCAATTTTTTTTAAGTGTTAGATTACGGGTGATTTCCGGTAATGAATGAAGCAGTAGGTCATAGCCACTTGCACCAATCGCCAGGACTGGCATTTCTAATTTACTGTAGCTCGCGTAATCTTTAATATCCTGTGGAAAGGCTTGATACCATGCATTGGAACAACGAATAGCATCTTTATTATCATAAGCTTCACTATAAACAGATTTATCAAATTGGCTTATGCTATCTTTATTAATCAGCAGGTTGTCAAATAACCAAGAGATGACGATTGACATGCGTCCCTCAAGTAACCTTTCTGGTAATTCTTTTACTTGATTAAAAGCTAGCCACCATGGATATAGATAAGTTCCCCCCAAAACAGGTAACATAGGAAGCTGATACATGCTTGGGTCTGGATGTGGTGTATCCAGCAGTATCAATTTGCTAGTTGCTTGAGGATAATTACAAGCAAAACTAAAAGCAACATGTGCACCGATATCGTGACCTGCAATAAAAACGTTGTCCAAGCCTAAATGCTTTACTAATTTGTAGATATCCTTGGCGATGTTCTTTTTGTCGTAACCATTTTCCGGTTTATCCGAGCTACCCATTCCTCTAATTTCAACTACAAATACTTGGTTGCTTTCTGCTAATATAGGCATTACATGATGATAGGCCCACCATGTTTCTGGATAACCCGGAATAAGAATTATGGGGTCTCCTTTGCCTCCGTGAACATAATGGATTGAAATGTCATTTATTACGATAAAATTGCTTGTGAAGCCGGGTACAAGTTTAATAAGTTCTTTGTCGGAATATGCTGTTTTCATGATAAAAAGATATTTATAGCGACCATTGATTTTCTATAGACAAATTTAAACTGTATTTTTACAACCAACAAGTATGAAGTATACTTTATACTTGTGATATTTTTTTAAACTATTGATTATCAAGTGAAATTAATTAGTCAACTAGCGAGGGAAGCGAACATTCCTATTGGAACTATACGTTTTTATGAAAAGAGTGGACTCATTTCTGGCAAGACAAAAAAGGATATAACTTCCAATAACTACGTTTATTACGATGATGAAGTAACCGAAAAACTGAGGTTCATAAAGATGGCAAAAGCTGTAGGTTTTACGTTAGCTGAAATTAAGCAGGTTATTGATGCATGGTATCAAAAAGAGCTAACTCAGACAAGTAAAATGGAAGTGCTCGATCTTAAATTGGAACAGATAGATGCTAAGATAAGGGAACTTAAAGTAATGAAAAAGCAAATCGAACAATGTAAAAGCAATATCCAAAATGGTTTAAGTCGATAACCTATGTTTCCGGCTTTACCTACTCCCAGCTCATTGAAATGAAAAAGATGAAAGAATACAAAATTGCTATTGGATTGTCAACCGTATTGTGTCTAATTGCCTTTTTTATTAGAGATCGGTTTTTAATGTTTTTTACAACCGAAATTATAGGTGAAAGCCCCTTGTTTAAGGATAGCTGGCGTCTACCTGGCCAGGTTTTACCAACACTGATTTTTATTTTCTCTTTTGGAATTCTCCCTTTTCTGTATCTGTCAGTCAAAAATTATTGTAAAGTATCTTCGTTAAGAAATCAACGGCTTTCCCTTCTAATTATCAGTACTTCGGGACTTATATTGTGTTGGGTGCGCTTGGTTTATTTAAAATTTAAAGTTGCTCAGATACGAGACCTGTTAAGAAGGGCCGAGTTTACTTCGGATGGTGATATACCCAGCGTTCGGTTTCAAGATATGCATCTAGAGTCTTATCTCTTAGTAGGCTTACTTGTTGGCTGGCTACTAAGTATTATTATTTTTAGAAAATCTACAAATCCTAAACTTTAATTCTCCCCCTGAATGCGTAACGAGAGGGGGATCTCGTACTATGAACTGCATGAGAGTGTAGAACATCCTGCGGTGTTGTCATAGCTAGAAGGACGTTTGACGGAAAATTCCGGAAATAATTCTTGGTATGGATTTTCTAATGCTTGCGTTAGTTTCATTAACATTGCTGTTTTTCCAGCATTAATTTCTTCAATGCATTGGTAAAGCAGATAGTTCCGCAGTATAAATTTGGGGTTTGTTTTTTTCATTAAATCCAGGGACTCAGCTTTTGAAATTGAATTTGAATGCAAGCGGGATTGATAATGTTCCATGAAGTCTTTAAGTCGGCTAAGCTTTTCTTCATTTAACACAGCGTAAGCTACTGGGCTAAAATGTTCATGTAAATCAGTTTCTGGAGTTATTTTTTCCAATTTATTGAAGAATAAGGTATGATCCAATGCGAGTTCTTGCATTAAACCTTGCCAGTTGTTAAAAAACACCTCATCTTCCTTTTTTAGCCCATCAAATCCGAATTTTTTGCAAAGCATTTTGTCATGAGCTTCCCAAAAATAAACGCCAAAATTATTTAGGGTGTTTTCAAGGAATTTTTCATCGTTGATGATAGGTTGGAGGGCATTCGCAAGTTTCCATAAATTCCAGTTTGCAATCTGTGCCTGCTTTCCAAATGCATATCTCCTTCCTGGTAGATCCGTCGTATTGGGCGTGAAATTTAAATTATATTCATCCATCATTGAATAGGGACCATAATCGATCGTTAGGCCTAAGATCGACATATTGTCTGTGTTCATTACCCCATGCACAAAACCTACTCTAAACCACTCTACCATTAAGTCTGCCGTGCGGTTACATACATTTTCAAAAAAATCTTTATATTTCTGCTGATCGGATGAAACAATTTCAGGGAAGTAATTTTCAATCGTAAAATCAAGCAGATCCTGTAATAAGCTGTGCTCCCCCTGAGCAAACATCAGTTCAAAATGTCCAAAGCGAAGGAAGCTTTCGGCGGTTCTGATTACCACGGCTCCTTTTTCGTATTGTGGGTTGCCGTTGTACATGATATCCCGAAGAACATCTTCTCCCGTAAAGGCCAGGCTTAAGGCTCTGGTAGTAGGTATGCCCAAGTGATACATGGCTTCACTCATCAGGTATTCACGTACAGAAGACCGCAATACGGCTCTTCCGTCCGCACGTCTTGAATAGGGCGTTGCACCAGCTCCTTTCCATTGAATTTCGGTCTTCTTACCCGCGGCATTGGTAATTTCTCCTGCAAGAATAGCCCTACCATCGCCCAGTTGTCCGGCCCAGTTACCAAATTGATGTCCCGCATAAGCTGTAGCGTAGGTCTGAATATTGTCGGGTAGGTGAGATCCTACCAAAAAGTTAAGATCCTTTTCTTCAAATTTACCCAGCCCTATTTCCTCAGAAAGAGCCTCGTTGAAAGCAATCAGTTGAGGCTGTTCAAACCCAGCAGGTTCGATCGTAGCAAATAACACTTTTGGCGTGCCTCGCTGTGTAGGATTATTGGAAAAATCTCCAGGGAATTTTTTGAGGAAAGGTTGTTTGATCTGTTCAATATTCATACGGCAAAGATATTAATTATAAAAGATATAGACTTTCCAAATTATGGAAAGTTCCTGCATATGGTCAAAGCGTTTTCAGAATGACCATGTTGAGAGAAAAATCAGTTGCTGTCGGACTAGGCTCGCTAATTATTGCAGTGACTGAACAATTCATGAAGATCAAAGCCTGTCTAACAGAATACAGAATTCTGTTTTTCTCTAGCACGGTCGTAAGCCTTTTGCAAGAGGTAACAGGCATAGGCAACATCTTGCTTATTGTGAAGGTAAAAACTGATCCATCCTGAATTTTTAAATAGATGATGGTCCTTGATTTTTCCGTCTATCATTAATGATTTTTTTAGCTCTTTATTTAATAAAATATCCACTAAACCATTGCTATGTACATGTGCGAATTCCTTTCCCTAATAATTGAACGCAGTCCCGCCATATTTATGTATCCCAACCGTCGTCCCGGGCATACCTTCGACATTTTCTTCCAGGTCATCGATCCAATGTAGCAGTTCGGGCTTCGCAATGAACATCCAAAGTCTCATAAGACTATCAAATAGGATGGCTAATAAAGGGATATCCTTTAAAAAGCCAAGTTTTCTTACCACAAAAGAAAACATAGGTTATCGCTCGCTTAATAGTTTAATATGCTCCATTACTCGGAAATGGACATTCCTAGTGATACTTTCTGCCCAAAGGTCATAATACCAAGTAGGGAAGACATGGAGATTATACCAACTGTTCCCGATAAGGGTGGTGGTACCATTTCCATTGTTTTTCAACATAAATTGACCTCTTTTGATATCTATATGTCCCATAATTTCAGGGTCTTTGGGTTGATCAATGATATCAAAAACTAAGTTTTCATTGACGTCAAATTTTACAATCTTCTCATCGAAAATATATCCGTTGCTGAAAATGCATTTTCGGTTTGCGCCCAGTTTATGCTCACTTACCGTTGTGGCCATTGGGCTCAGCATTCCTATATTAAAGAGCCAATAGCTTTCCTTCTGAGATATCGGATCGAAGGCGACCACGTGCTCCCATACTTGTGCTGGACTCGCATGAATCAAGATCTCATCGGAGACCATATTTTCGTGATGATGATCACTCAGGGAGTCAACAATAAAAATTCCAAGTAACAGGCTAACAATGCTTATATTCAATTTTTGATTACTCTTTTTAAACATTGACCTTCCAATAAAGGCGCCTGCGATAACAAAACCAAAAATAAGAGGGGAAACAATTAAGAGGCAAATAATGCCTTCACCTAAGAATATAAAGCTCAGTAAGATAGCCATGAGACTACCCAAGATAGAGCATGCCGTTATTTGTGTTCCTCTCATGTTGGTATCTTTCCAACACCAAGCCATAATAATACCCATCAACAGTGGAATAATCACAAACTCAGAAAAGACAAGTACACACACATCCTTGGGCAGCAATGAAGATTGCATACCAATAATTAGAAATGCAAAAATGTTGGCTATTAGAATGCCCTGAACTATTTTAGAACTTCGTACTTTATAAAACGTTTGTTTCAAACTCATCGTATTTGATTGTTAGGCTTCCCGACTCAGGCTGATCTGATTTTAGCCGCATATTCACACACTGCTTAAAGGCGTTTAAGTGAAAAAGCGATATCGAAGCTAATGCTTTTTTAATTGTTAATGACCAGTGGTGTCTGAATATTTATTTCGGTATTTTGTGCCTTTACTCAGGGACCAGCATAATAGTTCCATTCATCATTCGGGCGACAATTTATGAATATGCCACCCACTTTTGGCTTGCCATCCGTTATGCTAAAACTTTGTATGGCTAAGATATTAAATAATTCGCTATTTAATAAATTTTGGAATGTTGCTAAATATAATGCTATTCAATTGAAGCTGATCAAAATGTTACAAATACGGAAATGCCTTTGCGTTGGATGTATCCTACTTCTGAATTCGATACAAATCGGGAAAAAGTTGATGAAGCAAGTCTACGACAATGGGGTGGAGTTGATAATGTGGATAAAATTATTTGGTTATTACAGAAATAAGTAAGAAACTCGCTTATAAGATAATGGTAGAAACCGCATTTCGATAAGAACGTTGTGGTAATACTTGTTCATAGAAATAGACAACTCCAATGAAATTAAGAAAAATTATATTGCTTTTGGTGATAACCCTTTTAGGGCATATGCTCTTCGCTCAGGCAAAAAATGAGGTAAAGGTACTGCAAATCAATATCTGGCAGGAGGGGACTGTCGTGCCGAATGGGTTTCCTGCGATTGCAGACGAAATTATTGCCAAGCATGCAGATGTCGTTCTCTTTAGTGAAGTCCGCAATTACAAGGGAACAGACTTTATTCAGCGTATACTAACGGAACTCAAAGCTAAGGGGGCTATATATTTTGGCCAGTCCAGTGACGCAAAACTGGATGTCGGTTTTATTTCCAAATATCCGATTGAATCACAGCATATGCTTTATGAAAAAGATAGTACTATGGGCGGTGTTTTAAAAAGTAAGATCAAGATTGGAAAGCGTTCTTTTGTATGTTATTCTTTACACTTGGACTACACGAATTATGCCTGCTATTTACCACGTGGTTATGATGGTGTGACCTGGAAAAAGTTAGATCGTCCTGTATCAGACGTAGGTACCATTATTGAGGCTAATCGTAAAAGCAAACGTGATGAAGCTATCCAGGATATCCTGAGCGATGTAGAGAAAGAGGATCAATCACAAACGTTTATTATTGCAGGTGATTTTAATGAGCCTTCGCATTTGGATTGGACATTGGCAACAAAAGATCTTTTTGACCATCGTGGGGCAGTGGTTCCCTGGGACTGTTCGGTTTTATTAGAAAAAGCCGGATTTATAGATAGCTTCCGTCAATTATATCCCAATCCGGTCAGTCATCCTGGTTTTACTTACCCTGCTTTTAACAAGGATGTTCCTATTGAGAAATTGGCATGGGCACCCACAGCGGATGATCGGGATCGGATCGATTACGTTTATTACCGCAGCAAAAAGCCGTTGAAGGCAGTAAAAGCTAACATTGTCGGTCCTGTGGAAACCGTAAAGTATGGGCAGAAGCAGGAAAAAGATAGTAAAGATAATTTCCTGCTACCCGAAGGCGTGTGGCCAACCGATCATAAAGCGATGTTGGTTATGTTTGAATTCTAGTGCATCAATAGCCATATGAAATATACCGAAAAGCCCGTAAGTGCCTACGAATGATAATTTATCTTCAGCGAATTATAATTGGTTCGATTTTTAATAGGTTGTACTGTTAAATTTGTGTTTAAAATGATAAGTTTATCATGAACAAATCAAGCTAATGAAAAAGATTAAAAGGTTCATTTTAGTGGTCGTCGCTCTATGTGTAGTAGCCCTGGTTGTTGTGGTGATAACCAATAGCAATGTAACGGCTAAAACAGATTCGGTGATTTTCACGGAACTTAAAGATGTGCCAAGAACCAAGGTCGCCATCATTTTTGGCGCTGGTATCAATGGTGATCAGCCAAGTAGGTATTTGAAAGATAGACTCGATGCCGGGATTTCGTTGTACAAAAACCACAAAGTGGATAAAATATTGTTGTCGGGAGACAACGGACGAGACGAGTACGATGAGCTTAGCGTAATGAAGTTGTACTGTCAGAAAAATGGCATCGATACCGCAAAAATTTATATTGACTATGCTGGGTTCGATAGCTACTCGACCATGTACCGGGCAAAATATATATTTAATGTTGATACGGCAATCTTGGTATCTCAGAAATATCATCTAAATAGATGTGTTTATCTGGGCGATAAATTGGGTATAAAATCATTCGGCTATAGTGCAGATCGAGGCGCTTACCCGGGGTATAAATATTATGCATTTAGAGAAAAACTATCGGTTACGAAAGCTGTTTTGGATGTAATGAGAAATAGAAAACCAAAGTATTTAGGTAAGCAGGTGGATGTAAACGGAAAGTCGAATTATACTAAAGAATAGGTTATTAGATTTTGTAGACGGACAGACCATTTATTATACCATAGTTGTTTGATAATGTAGATGTTCGTTTAATAGTGTGCCACAGACAAATGAGAGTTATTCTAAACATATTTTTATTTTTATTCGGGATTGGATTTTTAATTCTTTTTGTTGGTATCGGTTTGTTTATGGCTGGTTTTGGCGGTGTTGACAAAGATTATTCCGTAACGGAACTTAAAGAAAACTTTGAGGAAAAAAGAGCCGAGATTTATGAAGTCAAAAATTATATAAACAAAATAATTCTACCTAACAAATTAGTTCATATAGAATTTGAGAATAACAATATGGTAGGTATCTTTCATTTGGAGGTGGACGGCAAGTTTGAAAGTAACTGGGATGTGAAAATTAATTCGAATAAAGCAGACTCTTTATTGCAAAAACTTGGTTGGACAAGAGGGACTTTAAAGACTCTCAAAGAGAAGTTAGATAATGCAAATTGTATCGGTATTACAAGCGGAGAACCTTGTAATATTAGCTTTCAACGAAGCGGAATGGGAATGTATTCTTTTAATGTGTTTGATAAACCAATTGCCGATAGCTTAAAAACGGCTTATAATGACGGTTGTACTTACATTATGGTAAATGACAGGCTTGTGCTGGAATATGGTGGTGGCGCGATTGGAAGTCAATGCTTTTATAATTTAGAATAGGTAGAAAGCTTAGTCGCTAAAAAGAACACACCGTATGAAATTGACTATTAAACAATCTTATCATCAACCGAAGAGTTACTCTTGGGTACCTTAACCATTTATAATTCCTTCAATAAACAAAAATCGTCATGCAGAAGTTTAAAATCATTTTAAAACTTCTGAATTGTTTGACTTATAAGATCGCGGGATAAGAGTGAGCGCTAGAATTAACGAAGTTTAATCTTCTGTAGCGCCAGTATTCTTCTTTCTTTTACTAGGAGCATCCGGGGATAAAATAGCTAAAGCCAATGTCTTCAGGAGTTTGCGGGAATCAAGTTGAATAAGTATTTTCGTATAAATTCCAACTTGATATGAAATTCCTTTTAACCTTTATTTTTTGTTCCTGGTTTTCTTTTTCACTATTTTCTCAGGTTGGGAAAGTAGGCGGGCAGAAAGATCAATTTGAAGTAATTGATTCTGTTCTCGGCCAAGTTTTAAAAGATCATCATGTGGCGGGTTTTGCCGTTGCTATTGTGAAAGGTGATAAAATAATTTATAATAAGGGATTTGGTTATCGTGATTTCGCGAATAAAAAACCCGTCACACCCAATACGCTTTTTGCAATTGGTTCAAGCTCCAAAGCTTTTACTGCTTCATTGTTAGGTTTGTTGAGAGCAGATGGCAATCTAACATTTGAGGACCGAGCGGTATCTTTACTGCCAACGTTGCGGTTTTACAATGATGAGATGGATAATCAAATCGTTGTTAAAGACCTAATGGCGCATAGGACAGGCTTGTCCCGCTATGATTTATCTTGGTTTCTGTTCAATAGCAAAAATAGAGATAGTCTGATTTCGCGGGTCAGATTTATGAAACCCAGCTCAGGCCTGCGAATGAAATGGTTCTATAATAACTTCATGTACCTTGCTCAAGGAATGATTGTGGAGCGATTGAGTGGTAAGACATGGGAACAAAATATACAAGAAAAGTTTTTTACCCCCTTACAAATGACCCGTTCTAATACCGATCTCTTAGCATTTCAACGAGACAGCGATGCTTCTTTGCCCTATACACTTTCCAAAGATAACGCGATAAAACTGATTGATTATTATAATATTAGTGGTATGGGGCCAGCAGGAAGCATAAATAGCAGTGCTAATGACATGTCCAATTGGCTCAAGGTTTGGCTCAACCGAGGTTATTTCAATGGGAAAGAAATACTTCCTGCAAATTATATAAATGAGGCTGCGAGCTCCCAAATGGTGATGGATGCAGCTTTACCAGACAAACATAAAGATGTCTTCCTTTCCAATTATGGTTTAGGCTGGATGATTGGCTCCTATAGAGGACATTATCAAGTAGAACATGGTGGAAATATTAACGGATTTTCTGCGAATGTGGCATTTTTTCCAACAGATACACTCGGAATTGTCGTATTAACCAATCAAAACGTATCTAAAGTTCCTACGGTGGTCAGAAATTCTATAGCGGATATACTTCTTGGTTTGAATCCAATCGACTGGAATGGTGAAAAAAAGGCTGAAATCGACTCACTGCGCCATATTAAAAAAGAAGAAGAAGAAAAGTTGCCCGTTGCAGCGACTAAACCTTCCCATTCCTTAAAACAGTATACTGGTTCTTTTGAAAACCCTGCATATGGAATTATTGAGGTAAGGCTTAAGGATAACAAGTTATACAGTGAACTCGGTTATGAGAGGGTTGTTCTTATCCACCGACATTATGATGTTTTTGACCCACGGTCTATCGATAAAAATGGGGTAGCGGATACTGAACCAAGTAATCTTCTCTTTAACTTCTTTAGCGATGTGGACGGTCAGATTCAAGGTATAGGAATTCTATTGGACGGAAGTGAAAAACCAGTTATGTTTGATCGTAAACCCAATTCTGCTGCTACATCGCGGTAACAGAACAATCGTATGGACCAATAAGATGAAAAGGAAGGTGCCGATGACACGCTTAAGCCAGTTGCCACAGAAAGGATGAGGTGTCAAACTGTAATTGAATATACGAAAGCAGAAGATTGGATGGATTTTAGAATTGGCAACTTTAATGAATCTTAAGTATTATAGATTTTGTTATTGTTAATTTATAGACGCATTATGAGATATTCATCTGCAAAATTAATTGATTATCATTGGCATTTTGAAATAAAATAGCTTTTTTAAAGCATATTAGTTGGAGAATATGAACATTCATTCTAGGTCACAGGATATGATCTCGTAAACCCAAGTGAAAAAACGATTTTATTATAAACCGAATGACTTCTTTACCAAAATTCTTATTAATTGGGATATTCTTCTTATGGAGCGGAGCCCTTTATGGGCAGGCTATGGAAAATATCGTGCAGGGTAAGGTCGTCAATCCTGATCACGTACCTGTTTTCCTGGCTACAATAAGCTTATATAGTATTGATAGCAAACTGATAGCTAGTTCAATGACAGATAGCACGGGCTGTTTTCGGATTGCGCATAGACTAACGGGCAACTATTATTTGTTGATTAAGCACCTTGGTTATAAAGAGCTGAGGAGCAGTTCGTTTAATCCGTCCAATGGCAACGTTGGGACACTGCATCTTCTCCGACAGGAGAATACACTGGAAGCGGCAGAAGTCGAAGGTAAAAAGAAGTTGTTTCTGTAGATGGAGGTACAGTCGTCTATCATGTAGAGAATAGCATAGGCTCACAGGATATATCAGCTTTCGATGCTTTGAAGAGATCCCCTGGTGTGCAGATAGAAAACGATACAGACATTACACTCAATGGGAAAAGTGGGGTACAGATCCTCCTGGACGGAAAACAAACTTTTCTTTCAGGAAAAGAACTTAGTGACCTATTGAAATCGATGTCATCCAATAACCTCAAATCCATCGAAATTATCAATAATCCAAGTGCCAAATATGATGCCACTGGAGCTGCAGGTATAATCAATATCAAAACCAAAAAAAATCAGACAAAAGGATTAAATGGAAACATTTCCACGGCCTTTGCCTATGGTGTCAGTCCCAAACAATTGGAAAACCTTGCATTTAACTATCGGGTTAATAGGATTAATGTCTATGGAACTTACAATCATACATTGGGGTATTACAATTTCCTCTATGGTACGGATCGCCAGCAAAATGGAAAGTCGTATGACAGCCATACGATCGACGTGGACAAACGTCAGAAAATGGCGGCTCAAGTCGGGATCGACTATTTTATTGACGAAAAGAATACGGTCGGTTTTTTTGCAAATGGCAATTTTATCTTTGGAGGAGGTCTCACCAATACCGCTACAGCCATTACAACACCGCCTTCCACCACGGTTGAGGAAACGCTGGATGCCATTAACGATTATTACGGCCAGAATACGAAACGCTACAATTTTAACCTGAACTACAAATACGAAGATACAATAGGGCATAGTCTAAATATTGATGCCGATTACGGTCTCTTCGGTAAATGGAACAAAAACCTGCGGTCAAATATTTACCGTGACAATCAGTATGTAGTTACTGACGAAAATCTTTACCGTACTCTTAATGATATCGATATTGATCTAAAAGGATTAAAAATGGACTATGCAACACGGTTGTGGGGTGGGAAGTTGGAAACAGGTGCCAAATACTCCGCAGTAGGCTCGAAAAATAATGCAAACTTTTACCATGTCAAACAATCGGAAGATAGCCTAGACAATAGACGTTCAAATGATTTTCACTTCGATGAGCATATCAGCAGTGCGTATGTTGACTACAAACGGTCCATTGGTGCCTGGTCTCTACAGGGCGGACTGCGACTAGAATATGCTAGCTCCAATGGTACCCTACTTTATCAGGGGTATGGGGCAGATCTCAACGAACATATCAATAGAAAGTTTACTAACTTTTTCCCCTTTTTTTCCATTGCCACACAATTGACTGCTAAACAGACACTGTCTTTGTCTTATGCCAAACGTATAGAAAGACCAGCATATCAGGATCTCAATCCTTTTGTATATATGCTTGACGAGCTTTCATTCTGGAAAGGGAACCCCTTCCTGGTACCTTCATTGACCCAAAGGTTTTCGTTACTTTATTCCGGGAAAAATTCGACAATAATAGGCATAAACTATGCCTATACAGACCAATTGAATGCAAAAGTAACAGATACACTGGAACAGGATAAAATCATGATGATCAGTAAAAATGTGGGGACACAGCAACATTGGTCCCTGTCCCTGACGCAGACTTATTCGCCTAGGCCCTGGTGGGACATGACTTTCAATGGCCTGTTGTATTATATCCATAATGACGTTTCCTTTGACCAGTACCAAAATCTCAACTTGAGGCAAACTGCGGGACGTGCCGGTCTCCTTCAGACCTTCAAACTCCCCTTTCAGATGAGGGCAGAAGTTTCGGTGGTCTACAATTCAAAACGACTCGGTGGGGCCAATACCATCAGTAGACCGGTTAGTCAAGCGGACATTGCGTTCCAAAAATCTGTATTAAAAGACAAAGCAACAATACGACTGGCTATCACCGACATCTATAAAGGTAACCAAGTTAAATACACGCAAAATTTACCAGGACTGCTTTCATCAAGCTATGGCTACTACGAATCAAGACAGGTACGTCTGAGTTTCAACTATAGGTTCAGCAGTGGAGCGACTAAGGATCAACGTAATCGCAAATCGGCTCTCGAAAGCGAAAGCGGCCGGATACAATAAGATATCGGCACCGTTTGTATATATTTATTTTTTAATATTGGCCCTGCAATACATTGATGAATCTTCTAAATTTGAAATCTATAAATTAATAAAGACACGACATGAAGTTTACTATTTTCTTTTTAACATTAACATTTCTTTGCTTTAACTGCGAAGCCCAAAAGCAAGCTGAAATCTTCAAGGTGATGTCATGGAATATATTGCACGGAGCAAATGATAGTGAGGATGGCAAAGCCCATGCGGTACAGATTATAAGAGAAATAAATCCGGACGTCATATTGATGGTGGAAACTTACGGTTCCGGCAAAGAAATAGCCGATTCCTTAGGTTATATATAAACTAAGTTCTTTTATTTTTCGAAAAAAAAGATTGACATGATCAAGAATTTCGCTAAGCTAAAGTCACCCAATTAGTTTTCAAGGATTAGAAGTCGACTGTAGGTAACCATGAGCCTATCGATATCGAGCTATGGCGGAGTTCTGACAATAAAGCGCTGTTCAAAACAAGTACAGGCTTTATTATTTATTGGCCAAACTGAATTCTTCTTCTGTTACGGGATTTAGCCAAGTAACCTGAACATTTTCTTTAAAATTAGTGATGGCAACATGTACCATTTTCGTAGTAGCAGTTGCGCCGTGCCAGTGTTCTATATTCTCAGGAATATTGACAACATCACCTTTTTTGATTGCTTGTGCCGGTTTCCCTTTCTCCTGATAGAGTCCATTTCCTTCGATTACCAGTAAAACCTGGCCTTTAGGATGTGTATGCCAGTTTGTTCTCGCACCAGGTGCAAAAGTTACGCTACCTGCCGAGAAATCATTGTTTTTATCCTTTGCTACCAAAGGGGTTAAAAATGCATTTCCAGTAAACCATTCCTTAGGCAATGGTTCCCCTTTGGGAAATATTTCTGCTGTGTTCATTGTATGATCTGTTTTAGTGTTGCAGGCGAATAAACTTATCGCCATAATTGGGATAACGAATAACCCGTTCATATAGTTTGCAATTTGGTCTTCATAAAGACCATCCGATATAAAGATGATCTGAATTCTTTATTATATGTTTTTAATGATTTTTGCCGGAATTCCACCGACAACTGTATTATCCGGTACGTCCTTGCTGACAACGGAGCCAGCTGCTACCACAGCATTTTCTCCGATTGTAACACCGGGCAGGATTGTTGCATTTGCCCCGATCCAGGCATTCTTTTTGATATGGATCGTAGCCACATTTAACGATTGTCTGTTTTCAGCCTCAATTGGATGGCCTTCTGTTAATAAACTCACTTTGGGAGCGATTAACACATCATCTTCTATAATTATACCACCTAAATCCAAAAAAACACAGTCAAAGTTGATGAAGACATTTTTTCCTATCGTTGTATTCTTGCCATAGTTGATATATAATGGTGTAAATACAGTTGTACTTTCATCTATAGCTGAACCGGTAATCTGACTTAATAGATTTCTTATCTCATTGGGATCAGCCGAATTATTCATAGGCACCAATAATGCTTTTGTAGCAAAAGAAGCTTGCTTCAAACGGTATTCTTGGGGATCATCGGAAGAAATATTTTTATTCTTTTTCAATCGTTCAAAAATATCTTTCTGATAAGTATTATCTGATGTTTTCATGGAATAGCTAGTTAAATTTTATATGTAATTTAATGAAATAAGTACGTTATTTTAAATTAGCGATAAAGAATGCTGTCAGTTTATCGAATGGAATTTTGTCGAATTGATCATATAAGTCAACATGAACTGCATTGGGGATAATCATTAGCTCCTTTGGTTCGGTAGCAGCTTTATAAGCGTCTTCACTGAAATATCTTGAATGAGCATTTTCACCTGCAATGATTAGCATGGGGCGAGGTGCAATTTCCTTGATATAAGAGAGAATCGGCATATTCATAAACGACAGGGGGGAAGTTCCCGTCCATGAAGCATTTGAATTGATAGAACGAGGATGAAATCCACGAGCTGTTTTATAATAATCAAAATATTCCCTGACAAACTGAGGCTCACTGCCAGTCAATTTTTCCGGTAAATTGTTTGTTGAAGATGCGTAAGATCTACTTTCGGCATCTTTCCAGCGCTGCAGGCCTAATTGTTCCAATGTTTGTGTACGTTGCGCTGCAGTTACCACATCGTTATAGCCTTTTGACATGACGCGCGTCATATCGTACATACTGGTCGTTGCTACTGCTTTTATACGTTTGTCTACTGCCGTTGCATTTAATGCAAAGCCAGCAAATCCACAGATGCCAATGATTCCGATTTTGCTCCTGTCAATGTTTTTCTGCAGCCCTAGAAAGTCTACAGCTGCGCTGAAATCTTCGGTGTTGATATCTGGCGATGCTACGTTACGAGGTGAACCGCTGCTTTCACCAGTGTAGGAAGGGTCGAACGCCAAGGCAATAAATCCTCTTTCCGCCATTTGGTTGGCATACAATCCAGAAGATTGCTCTTTCACTGCACCAAAAGGGCCACTGATGGCAAGTGCAGATAACACTTTGTTGTCTGTGTTTTTAGGGATGTATAAATCGCCAGAAAGTGTGATGCCATAACGGTTTTTAAAACTTACTTTTTTGCGGGTTACCTTATCGCTTAATTGAAAAGTATAATGATCTGACGAACTATTCATCGGTTTTAAATTTTGGTTTGATTGTACATGCTGCGCGGAAGTCCTATCAGAAAACAGGAAAGACAAGACCAATAATGTTAATGCTATTTTCATATCTGTATTACATTAATTATTACAGATACAAAGGTAGATCAGTATAAAGGGGAGGTGTTAACGATTATCAAACTAAAACTTAAGAATTTCAAATCTCAGATTCCCGGAGCGATTTCGGGTTTGTTCCCGTCAGTTTTTTAAAGAAGTTATTGAAATAAGTAGGATATTCAAATCCCAGTGCGCGGGCTATTTCTGAAATATTCCAGTCTGTGTGCAACAGCAGGGCTTTAGCTTCTGTTAGGATTCTTTCTGAAATCAGCGTCGTTGTAGATTTGCCCGTAATTTCTTTTACAGCACGATTCAGATAGTTGACATGGATGTTGAGGTTTTGTGCATAATCTTGCGCTGTTCTCATTTTGAGCGGACTTGTAGGTGTTTCGATTGGAAATTGACGTTCTAATAGTTCCAAAAACACCGATGCGATACGTGCTGTACCATTCTTGGTAGGGGTATACACTTCTGACGGTTGAAGTTTAAGGGCTTCGTGAATGATCAAGTTGATGTAATTGCGTATGAGTTCGTCTTTAAACGAATAGTCACTTTCTTGCTCTTCGATCATCTTCTCGAAAAGTGTGTTAAGGAACAAGCGTTGATCCTCCGTGATTTTTAAGACCGGCGTACCTCCGATTTTAAAGAACGGCGATTGCTGCAAGCTTTCCGCGCGGTCGGCCTGTCTTAAAAAGTCTTCCGAAAACAAGCATGTATAACCTGCATAGGTCGTAGAAATGGTTTCCCAGGAATAGGGGATATGCGGGTTCCCAAAAAATAGTATCGTGCCTTCTTGTTCAAAGCTTTTATCTGCGTAATGAATCTTACTTTTACCAGTTGTAAGGCATATTTTAAAGAAATCTTTACGACTATAAACACGTGTAGCATTACTGTCATCCTCAATCTGAAATGCTTTAAAACCCTGCAATCTCAGTTCACTATTGAATTCAGAGACACTTCGGACTATTTTTGTTTCCATAGAACAAAGTTAAGAAATTCAAATATAACGTTGTATTTAGTGCAAAAACAACCTAAATAAACGGCTGTATTATCTCAGTGCTAAACTCGACCTTTTTTTATTTTTATCAAACCAATCACTTCAAGCATTTGTCTATTTATTGACGATCGATTCAATTTAGGAAGTTTAGTTTCGGTTGATTTAATTGTATGGTCAGGTTTAAGGCCTGGCCATTTTTAAGCTTAGGTTTAGGGATTGGGCTTTTAGAAAGTATACTCCGATCCATAAAGGATTCGTTTATAATTTAGTTAAGGGGCTAGTCGAAAGATTAGTCCTTTTTTTTTTAAAATTAAGGAACGATTCTCACTGGATAACGTTCATTGAAGAGCTTCGGATGTTCTGATGTGAAGGAGAAAATAGGTTTTCTATTCACGCTCGCTTGACGAAAAAGTAAATTTGACGAATTCAGAATAAATGCTTATCATGGCCTCTATGATAGTTTATCATCTAAAAGATATACAATATAAAGCTGAAAGGGCAATCACCCCTTTTCATATTTTTGATCTGGACAGGGAAGCCCTCGCCGCTTATAGAGAACCTCATACAAAAGACCATTTTTGCCTTTTTTTTGTTAAAAAAGGTCGGCTCAATCTGCAGGTGGAAGACCGCCGTTATACCGTCAATGCACCTCATATATGTGTCATCTTTCCCGGTCAGCTCTCCGCCAAAGAGTTGCTAAGCGACGACTTTGAAGGCAAATTGATCCTGTTTGACGAAGTACTATTCTGTTCGGATATCCTGAAAAACGAATTGAGTATTTACAACTACAATATCTCCGTAAAGCTCAATCATATTGAATTGCCCGAGGCAGAAACCTCAGAAATAGAGATGCTGCTGGAGCAGGTCGAAAAATCATATCAGGATTTAACATCGATCAAGAAGGAGCAAGCGCGTTTCTACATCAAAATCATCTTACTCAAATTGGTGGAATTTGTCCATACCAAATGGGGAAACAGCCAGCTTAGTAATGAAAACGCAAAGATCTATGGTAAATTTTTGGAATTGTTGGAAAGGCATTATAAGACGGAGCGTACCGTGGGCTGGTATGCAGAAAAATTACAGCTGTCTCCAAAAAAGTTAAATGAAATTACCCGCAAGATTGCAGGACTGACCTCTATAGAAACCATTCATGCGCGGATTATGAATGAAATCAAACAATTGCTGCTGTTATCCAACTACTCGCATAAGGAGATTGCCTTTGAACTCGGATTCAATTCACCTGCGGCACTGAACAAGTTTGTGCGCGCCAAACTGGACGAAACGCCAACCAATCTGCAGCAGCAATTGGCGCAAATGTATAAGACTTAAGTCTATTATGTGATTTGATGCGTTTCTATTCTGTGGTTGTTTTGGATCAAATGTATATCATATCGTAAGTAAAGTATAACATTTGCCTTCCCGGGCACAGTAACTTTGCATCAGAAATTTAATATAAAATATATGAGCAAGTTATTTGTTGCCAGCGAAGTATTCCACGGGGCTGGTACATTGTCGGAATTGAAAAATCTAACTGGAAAAAAAGCCATCATCGTAACTGGTGGTCAATCCATGAAAAAAAGCGGAACTTTGGACCGTGCCATAAGTTATTTGACCGAAGCAGGATTTGAAATTGCTGTTTTTGACGGTGTCGAAGAAGATCCATCATCAGCGACAAGCCTTCGAGGTGCTGCAGTGATGACTGATTTTCAGCCTGATTGGATTATTGGTCTAGGAGGTTGCTCGGCAATTGATGCGGCAAAGATGATGTGGGTGTTTTATGAATATCCCGATGCAAATTTTGAAGCGATGACCCAACCTTTTAACGTGCCAACATTGCGTCAAAAGGCTAAATTCATTGCCATTCCATCAACAAGCGGTACAGGTACGGAAACCACAGGATTGGCTGTGATCACTGATCGGGAAAAAGGGGTGAAGTATCCAATCGTATCGTATGAATTGACGCCGGATATCGCTATTGTCGATGGAGAGATTTGTGCCACGATGCCTGCACATATTACCTCCAATACTGGTTTAGATGCTCTTACACACTGTGTGGAAGCCTATGTGTCCAACATCGAAAATAACTATGCCGATGCCTTGGCTAAAGGGGGACTGGAAATTGTTTTCGAAAATCTGGAAGAGGCGGTCAATAACCCGACAAACATTAAAGCACGCCAAAATATGCACGATGCATCTTTTATGGGCGGACTGGCTTTCAACAATGCCTGGTTGGGTATTGTCCACTCTCTCTCGCATCAGGTAGGTGCACTCTACGGCGTCCCTCACGGAGCTTCCAATGCGATATTCTTGCCTAATGTGATCCGTTTTAATCAGACAGCTACAACAAGATATCCTGATTTGGCTAAACTTGTCGGTAGAGATTCGGCCGAAGGATTGGCACAGGAAATTGAAAAACTAAGAGCTGCGGTCAACAATATTGGCTCCCTTAAGGCATTTGGCATTTCCAAGGAAGACTGGGAAAAAAATCTGGATTATATGGCCCAAAATGCTTTGCAAGATCCATGTACTGGCTTTAACCCGCGTAAGCCTAGCCTACAAGACCTAAAAGACCTTTATAGCGCTTGCTACGAAGGTGTGATTTACGAGAATTAATCGAACAGACCACAGAAAGCGGTTGTAGCGAAAGTGCGCAATCGCTTTCTTCTGAATAAAAAGCACTGCTCCAGCTGAAACCGCAACCAATATCTTATAAACGAAACTAAGTTTCAATCGTTTAAAATAAAAGATGCTGTATCGATAAAGATGCTATCGATTGAGGATGATCGCCATTTTGTCTTCTTCGGGCATGGACATGACCAGTATTTGGGGAATAAAGCAATACGCTATTCCATCAATCTTCGAGATATCCATATCGACATAGTTAATCATGGAATCAATTTTAACCCCGTATTTTATAAGAGAAGAATAAAGTTCATTGGTCACCTTTGTTGCTTGCTCAATGCCGCCCATGCATTCAATTATACGGGGCGATGTTTGACTTAGAATACCTTCGATATCTCCGGAAATAGACGCTTTTGTCATGGTTGAAAGTGCTTCCCTAAACTGCGGATCTTTTTGAGCAGAGCTTATATGGTGAAAAATAGTAAATAATGTAATTAACAAAAATGTTCTTTTTCGCTGAATGTTTTTAAACTTGTTGAACCAATTGTTGCTTTGCATAATGGAAAGAGGCTATTTCGTTTTAAATTCCGTAGGTCTCATATTGGTGAGCAGATAAAAGTTATTGCTAAAAGCCGCTATATTTGAATAGCCAATCTCGTAGGCAATCTCAGTCATATTGAAATCTGTATCGTTGATTAATTCCATTGCCTTAATAATTCGTAGCATTTTTAAGTACTGAACAAATGTAATGTGCAATTTATGCTGGAATAATCTGGTGAGACTGCGAACACTCATTCCTGATTGCTGAGCAATCATCGCTAAACTTAGATTTTCATTTAACCGATTTCTAAAACTGTCGATTATGGTATTGAGCCTTTGATCGTCTGTTGTAGGAAGTTGTATGGAGAATTTTTTGAGATTTTCTTTTGATAATACGCCTTTCAGCGTATTTAAAAATTCATACTCCCACGAACCTTTGTAATAATCACCTTGCCACTTCTCACTAAATGAGAGCATTTCTGCCAGGAGCTTACTCACTGGATAAATGCCCAATTCCTCATAAAAATTACCAGCACTTTCTTCCGGAAAATAGATATTGATAATAAACAGGTCCTGCGTATTGAACATCAGGTTGTGCCGATAATTTTTTGGTATCCAAATATAATGATTTGAGGGAATATAGAAGTCCTTTTCGTCAGTCTGCAAGTAAGCAATCCCGCCATAAACTAATAACAACTGAGCTTTATTGTGCTGGTGAGCAGGCAAACGCTGCTCCGTTTGCTGTCGCATCACGAGGATTGAATCAGGGTTTTGATCAACAATATGTATTATTTGACTAAGAATTTCCATGTGGCCAAATTTAATAAATATTAGGCTAATTATATGAAACCATACTTCGCCATGCCGGATAATTTTGCCGTGTAAATAATAGTAAAGTCATTATGAAATATAAAATTATAACATCTCACAAAGATTTTAAACTTGAAACACAAGCTCAAAAATCTGATAATAAATCACATCATTCAGATGAAGAAATTGACAGTGCATATATCTTCTGGTTTGCTTATGGGTATAACTATGCTTTTATGCCAATGGTAGATTTAACTTTTGCCTTTGATGAATTGAAAAAGATCGTAAAACCATGGCTAGTAAAAGGAAAGAAATATATAAAGAAAACCGATGAAACAATATAGAACAGTCCCTATTTTGGGCATATTGTTAGCCCTATTTGTACAATCACTCTATGCCCAGCATATAGAAAATGCGCGGGTATTAAGTTTGGAAGAAATTTGGAAAGTAGCCGAAACAAATAACCGTCAACTGAAACTATCCGACCTACATCTCCAGCAGAGCAATTTAGAAATATTGGAAGCGAAAGACCGTTTGTTGCCGGAACTTTCGGTTGGTGGAGATGCAAAACTCAATTCCAAATTCCTGATCTATGACAATGGATTATTTTCTTCTCCACAGGATGTGCCTGTAAAAGGGTATGGTTATGGCGTGGGTTACAACCTGAACGTCAATCTTTACAATGGTGGTAAAGACAAAAGAAACATTGTCATGAAAAAGGAAGAAGCGGTACGCATACAATATGAAGTTGATCTGCAAAAGCACAGTGTAAAATATAATGTTGCAGCGGCTTACTTTGATCTATACAAGTTTCTGCATTTCCATGATTTTCTTGATGCAGAAATCGGCGCAGAAAAAAAACAACTGGCACTCGTAGAAAGCCTGCATAAAAACGGCACTGTGCTAAAGAGCGATGTATTGAGAACCTCCGTAAAATTAGCTCAACTGGAGCTCAGCCTTTCTGATGTTACGAAGAAGATTGAAATCGCTAAACAACAGGTCAATATCCTGATGGGGCGTGAAAATGATGCTGAGCTGACAATAAAATACCAAGATACAATCGAGTTAAGCGCTATCACTGAAGGTGACTATGAGGATTATGTAGACATCGCTTTTAACAAATCGCCGGCATACAAGATCGCCTATAGCACTGTCAAATTGAGCGAAATGAACATCAAGCAGGTAAAAGCGATGCTGTTACCTAAAGTCTCCTTGTATTCAACTTACAATTACACCTATCCGCAGATTTCATTCTATCCGTATTCTAATGATTTATGGGGATTTGGTCAGACAGGGGTTAAAGTCCAGTTTTCTATCGATAATCTATACAAAAGCAAGCATTCCATCGCTCATGCCCAAGTGGTCAGTAATGAGGCAAGAGAAAAAGCGAACATTAAAAAAGATGAAATCTATCTTCAGGTAAAAGAAGCTTATTTGCAGCGGCAACAGGCTTTGGAGAGTATGGAAACAGCGGAGCAAAATATCATTAAAACCGCCGAAACTGTTCGTGTTATCAGAAGTAGCTACATAAACCAGGAATCACTTCTTACCGATCTTCTAGAAGCCGAAAATGCTTTACTGGAAGCTAAGTTTAATCTGACAACGGCACAAACAAACGTCAAACTTACGCATATCAGGCTATTGGCAATTATCGGAATTCTTTAATACAAATATCATGAACAAAAATAAAACAGATAAAATTGTTGTAAGCTTAACCAAATGGTTTGGTATCACATTATTCGTAGGAATCATTATTTGGGCAGTAGCTTATTTTTTTGAGGGATATCGCTATGAACAGACCAACGACGCTCAGATTGATGCCTATCTTTCCCCGATAAACGCAAAAGTAGGGGGCTATATCCGTAAAATATATTATAAGGACAATCAGCAGATTAAAAAGGGCGATACACTTGTGGTGATTGAATTGGATGAGTACGGGCTGAAAAGAGATGCTGCGTCCGCAGAACTCATGAGCTCACAGGCAAAATTACCGATCTTGGCGGCAAGCGAAGGAACGCAGGTTAAAAGTATTGCAGTCATCAAAGCCCAATTGGGAGGTGCTAGAGCGCGATTGAATCAGCAGCAAAAAGAATTTGACCGGTATAAAAATCTACTGGCGGACGAATCGACCACACAACAAAAATTCGACAACATCAGTGCTACTTTATCCATCACCCAATCAGATTATGACCAGACAAAAGCTTCTTTACAGGTCGCCGAATCTAAACTAAACGATTTCAGGGTACAGCGCAATGCCATAGAGGCAGAGATAAAGATAAAAGAAGCACTTCTCGAAAGACAAGAATTGGACATTAGATATACCGTTATCACAGCACCTTTTGATGGACAAATTGGGAAGAAGACCATTCAGGCAGGACAACTGATACAGCCCGGACAGACTTTGGCATTCTTGGTGAACAGAGCCGAGGAAAAGTGGGTAATGGCAAATTTTAAGGAAACACAGATTGGGAAATTCAAAATCGGTCAAGCGGTATCTGTTGAAGTCGATGCTTTTCCAAATGAAAAATTCACAGGTACAATCGAATCCCTTTCGCCAACCACAGGCTCCCGTTATTCGTTGCTTCCGCCAGATAATGCTACCGGTAATTTTGTTAAAATCATCCAACGTATTCCTGTTCGGATTAAACTGACCGATATGTCCGAAAAATTAACTAAGCTTTCTGCCGGAATGAATGCGAATGTTTACGTTTTAAAAAACTAACGATGCAAGCACATAAAATACCAATTTTTAAATCCTGGGTATCAGAATGGATGGCAAGGTCCGTCATATTTGCTATTCTCATGAGCAGTCTGTTTAGTTTTGCCTTTTACGGAAGTCCGGTTGCTGCGATGGGCTTTTACGGAATACAAGCTACCGATGTACAATATGGTATGGTCGTTATTTATGGTTCTACCGTAGCCTTTCTGGCTCTGGATTTTAGAATCGTAAAATATTTCGCACCAAGGGAATATCTACTGCTGGCACTTGCGGTAAATGCACTATGTGCTGTGGTCTGTTTTTATTTCAGAGATTGGGCATTATTTGTTTTCTGTCAGTTTTTGCAGGGTATTACCTGTGCATTGATGTCGGGAATTGTGTTACAGCTTATTTTTCCACGGTTACAGTCTGTACGTGCCCGTGTGATTGCTTATAGTCTCCTTTATGGCAGTATACAAATCGCTGTACCATTTTACTCCATCTATATCAGTGTCGTCATTCATTTCTTTGATTTCAACTGGATATTCTACGGATTTATTATTGTAGTCATTATGCTGACAGGTGTTGTTTTACTTACCATGAACAGTAAGGCCCGGTTTACTAGAAAAATACCTCTGTATCAGGTGGACTGGATAGGCTATTTATTTTATGTGTCTTTTATCTTGATAGTTGGATACATCCTTGTGTACGGACGACAATTGGGATGGTTTGATAGTTCATTAATCAGTACACTTTGTTTAGTTAATTTAATTATTCTTTCTCTTTTTATTAGCAGAGAATTGAAACTTAAGCGACCATTAATCAATTTACAGATCTTTAGAACAAAGAATTTCGTTATTGGGCTTTTGCTTCTTTTTACCTTTTATATCTTTAAAGGAAGTACTGGGCTTGCCTATGGTTATCTTGAAGCGATTTTAGGAAACCATCCACTGAGTACCATTCCGATATGGATTGCCGTAATTGTTGGAACTGTTTTGAGTATGTTTATCATTTCCCGATTTGTCTTGATGGGCTATAACCTGATCCGGATGATTATTGTTGGTTTTGGGTTGATGGCAGTATATTATGCCTATATGATACTATTTGTTTCTGTACAGGGCGAAACAGCCGATTTCCTTCTGCCCATGTTTATTTATGGTGTGGCAACAGGTGTATTGTTTGTTCCGATTGTTTCATTTGCGGCATCGTCGGCGCCTTCCAAAATCGCCGTCCATGCCTCTCTGATTGGTATATTTTCAAGGTTCATAGGCTTTACAGCTAGTCTGGCACTTAATAATGAGCTTCAATTATTTGCAAAATCATCCGTAAGGGAAAAGGTGCGGGAATCGCTCACCGAAACCAGCCCTCAATTGCCTGTTACCTTACTGCATATTCAAAACCAGTACATAAATGCAGGCAGTGATATGTATACGTCAAAAACAGTATCTTCCGGCTATTTTAATCAAATGATCGGTCAGCAAATATTGGCTCGCGCTATCAGGGACTATTATGATCTGATGTTGACAGGTTTGATTTTTGTCATCATTATTCTGCTGCTTTTGCCTCAAATTCAACATGTTGTTTTGAGATTAAGAAAAGGAAATGTTCCTTATTAAGGTATTGTTATTTCAGAAATTATCAAAGCAAAGTATTATGTAATTCCAAGGCCGGGATCGAACACTTGGCGCATGAGCCTATAGGCTACAAGATTACGCAACCGATTTCGTTTGAAGGAAATTTTCTGATCCCAAATTTTATAAATAATTTGTCGTAATGACGCCTTTTTTAGCAGTCAAATGTGTTAATGCAATTATTCTTAATTTTGTATGCCGGATTTGGTATAGGCTCCAAATTTTTTAAGATCAGCAATAGAGGACAAAATAAGATGATATGACGGATGTGCTTGAAAAATATCTATTCTCGATAGGGATGTTGTCTGCTGACGAAATAAATTTTTCTGTTCAGTTCTTCAAATCACTTGGTTTGAAGAAGGGTGATTTTTTTATTCATATGGACGAACCCTGTCGTCATATTGGATTCATATCCTGTGGTGCGGTAAAAGCATATGCTATTGACAAGGAAGGTAAAGAAAATATAACCTGCTTTAAATTTGAAAATGAATTTGTAACCTCATTCCCTGAGTTTGTCGCTCAGGAAAAATCCAGAAGGAGCATCAGGGCTGTGGAAGATAGTATAATCCATAGGATAAGCTATACTGATTATCAATACCTGCTTGGTCAAGTGAATTCTTGGCACAAGGTTATACAAGCTGTGATGGAACGGGAATATAGCCAAAAGGGACAATATCTCCTGAATTACAATAATAAGTCAGCTCTGGATAAATATCACTATGTTCTTTCGAATGAACCCAAGCTTGTTCAGCGCATAGCGACACAGGACCTGGCATCCTATTTGGGCATTACACAGAGATCTCTTACACGGGCGAAGGGACAAATACACAGCCCCAAAGTATTATAGGACAAATGTCCTTATGTATTTCTGTTCAGTGATATAGATTTGCACAAAAAAGCTATGTTACATCAAATTGCCCAAGAAGTGTTCCATGTTCCATTGATGCCACGAAACAGTATCAACTGCTATATTGTAGAGGGTGTATTGGTTGATTGTGGGATACGAAGTTCATACAATGTGCTGAAGGATGCCCTTCAGAAAATACCTGTCCACCAACATGTACTTACGCATGCGCATGCAGACCATCAGGGCTGTAGCGATCAGCTCTGTGATGAGTTTGGAATACCTTTACTTTGCCATGGAAATGAAGTGGCTAGGACAGAAACAGGTATGGTAACCAATGACTACCCAAATCCCAAACATTGGATCGCAAAACTTCAACAAAAATACTGGGCAGGACAGGGTCACAAAGTCGACGGTACACTCGTTGAAAATGATAGCATCGGAAACTTTCGGGTCATAGAAACTCCAGGTCATTCAAGCGGTCATATTTCTTTATTTCGTGAGCGAGATGGTGTATTGATAATCGGGGATGCCGCTACAAATATGAACCTGCTCACAACAGTGACTGGCCTAGGGCTCCCTCCAAAAATATTCACGTCGGATCAACAGCACAATATTAGATCGCTTCAGAAGTTGGCAGGACTGAATCCCTCCATCATATGTTTCTTCGGTCATGGCCCGGTGATGCGAAATACGGACCGAAAGTTTGAGCAATTTGTAGCGGAATGCGTATCGTTGTTCAATTCGCGAACCACGGCCCCTGTATGAAAGTAAAAAACAAAATAAGAAGTTCCTTATTTCTTGAGATGCTCTAGTGAATTTTTCAAATTCAGAACTTTTATGAAAACTGGAAACATCTCATTGCATTAGAAGTTTTAAGTAAGTTAATATTATTCCGCTGTGCTCGGCTTCGTGAAAGTTAGCCGCTTGAAGCGCCTGGATGTGATTATTGATGGAGAAGCCAATTGGTAAGCTGAATGGTTGGTATTCAACAAATATACCCGATGCTAAATCTTTACTAAGTTGGTTTACTGTATAAAGCAATAGATGTTTTATTTCATCAAGGTATTTTTCCAAGTACGCGGTGCAGTTCCAATTTTGAACGTTTCCATAAAATCCTGTGATATATGCATTGGAAGTCCACTACGCATATACATATGTCGCTGTTGGGAAGTGATACAGTGACCAATTTGCCAAACGATATTATTGTTAAAGCTTTCTGGAATCTTAAATAATATGTTATTATCAACTGTTTCTATTAATTGTAATAACCTGGTTCTGCTAGCTTTTAAAATTTCAAATTCAAATAATTCATTCATCATAGTATTGGTTAATATTTTAAATTAATTTAATAAAATCATTGTGAATTTCGTCTGATATGCATATATTAACGAGTAAATATTCAAAGTCCTGTTAATAAATGTTCTAAACCAAAATCTTATAATTGTGATTCATCTCAAACTAAATATACACTGTAAGATTTTGGTATTTATTTTTTTTCTTTCTAGCTGTACACCTGTAAATAGACCAATAGCTAAATTAAATAAGTTTACTCAAGGGGGAATGAATCAATTGACAAATGATTCATTAGGACTAAAGATTGATTTCTATGGGAACGCAAACCTCGGATCTAAGTATATAGATTTAAAAGATGTCAGGTCTGTTTTTCGAAAGAGAAAAATAAAGTTTCCATCAAAGAATATTGTTTTGTGGGGTACATATGATGTGACAAGAAACCCGATGTATTTTGTGGGTAGTTTGGAAACTTTTTTAAATGTCTCAAAGTTCACTGCAGATACTTCTATGTATCATTGTATTTATTATCGAAGTATTCAGAAAAATAGAGATAATATAATAAGTAGTGTAGCGATCCCATATAAAAAAGATTCATTTCTTTTGATTAGCGAGGTTAGGACGGAAATCACCGATATGCAAGAAAGTGCTAAGGATGTTTTAAACAGCATAAAAACTTCATACAATTTTTTGGCTTACGGAGCAAAATTTGTCGAGCAAAAACCAGATGAAGAACCCGATTATTTTAGTATAGCTGAATCAGCTTTTAAAGATAGGGGATATGTTAACTATGTATATCCAAGAGATACCTTAGAAAAGCTTGTTCTGGAAAACGAAAACAGCCAATTTGCGAACGAATTATTTAAATCATATAGTTCGTTTCTTGGTGAAAGTGTTCAATATGATAGCGCGACTAAACAAGAACAACAAGCAGTCGAAAAAACGGCTGTTACAATCGACGAGATAGTCGAAAAAATTAAGGCACATCGAGTGCTTATGTTTAATGAGAATCATTTACAACCACGCTGCCGTTTGTTAATCAATCTTTTGCTACCAAAACTTTCCAAAGAAGGTTTTAATGTCCTGGCTTTAGAAAGTCTATCCGAAGATGAAGACCGGATTAATAGATTGGGATTCCCAAATGTTGAGAGTGGATTTTATACCAGGGACCCTAATATGGCGAATCTCATTAGAACAGCAAGAATTTATGGCTTAAAAGTGATTGGCTATGAAGATTTTGGCAATGCTAGTCAAAGAGATCTCCAACAAGCTAAGAATCTTATTCAAAAAAAGTGAAATCGCTACAAAAAATCAAGTTAAAGTTATTGTATTAGCTGGGGGAGGACATATTGACGAAGGGGATACTGGAGAAAATAAAAGTATGGCTCAATATTTTAAGAAACTGACTAAAATTGATCCCTATACGATAAATCAAGTTAAATTTTTAGCTATGCAAGAAATTAACGATTCAATATACGTTATGGATAACAAGGCGTTGAATAGTAATGACTTGTATTTATCAAATAATCTGAATAGCGATAAAATAGTGATTGGATCCAATGATTTAAATCGAAGATATCTTTTATTGAGTACTGATTCGACCAAATCAGGCAAATCTGCCATCTACATCTATCATGAAAAGGAATATCAATTGGATAAGACAGCGATCCCAGTTTACTTGTCACTTTCTCAAGAGGATTCATTACAGATAGAGCTTCCAAAGGGAATATATAGATATCTCAAGAGAGATTACTATGGGGCTATAATTCATCAAGAAATTATTGAAGTGGAATGATAAACTGATATGAGTTTTGGTCAGAAGAACTGGAAGCCGCAACTTATCGGTGTATTTTGGGAGCACTGTAAATTTTTTCTTGAAATACTTCTTCATTTAAATCATATCAATCTTGAAGGGTAATTCGAATAGATAACCAATAGTTAAACTTAGGAGTCCGCTTTTAAATTTAGGCATTAAAATTAAATTACTCAGCGATCATCACCTTTTCCTCCCTGATATTATTTAGAAAATCCGTGTATTTTATGGGTAGCTTTTTTCTGTGGTAATAAAAATAGAAGTCAAATGAGCCCCCGATGATTCCCTTATCCGGAGCATATACAAATCGATCAATTCCTCGCTCAAAATCATAATTATACTCATGTTGTGTCCAATCGACATAGGTCCAAAACTGATATCCCGTTCCATGCTGTGCTAAGGTGATTTTTTTGGATAGGTATTCTCTTCTGTCCCGGGACCAATCTAAAAAGGAGAGCGGGTCTTCACCTATCAGATATAAAGGGAATTGTAAACTAGGATAAGCGCCTTTAAAAATTTTTTCGAATTGAAGTACACTATAGGTCGAATCTTGGGTATTGATAGTCCCATAGACATTCGTAAAAGCTTGCGGACGATTGCGGACTGCATAAAACTGTAACAAACAATACTTTGGTGCATAGTAAGTATCTCCTTTTTTTATAATTAGCTTATACGCATTATAATACTTTGTTGTTTGCTTCACCGTGGTGTTGAAGTACGATAACGTATTTTTTTTTATGAAGCTCTTCCAGATCTTTAAAGTTAATCATTGAAGAACGAACAGTATCGGGGTTGATTTCATACCAATCTTCTGAACCATCTAAATCAGGTAGAATGGAAAATAGCATGATATTATAATCATGTTGTCCATTATATATACCCTTATTACCAATAAACGTCTGTACCCTACTCATTACATTAAAAAGATGCACTTCACGCTTGATCTTATATAGCGGATAGGTGTTTAACCTAAAGGATGACGTTACAAACTCTTTGGTATCTTCTTCAAAAAGGAAATATTTGGTCTGACTAAATCCTTCAGTATAGAATAATAGGTAGATAACGATCAACCAAATTTTATTGCACTTTGTTCTAAGCTTAACAATGTTCATTTTTGACTGTTATTTGAATTCACCATCCCATTTTAAAGTGATTCTGTTCCCTGCATTGGTCTCGAATTTTAAAATTTCTCTATTCCCATATTTTTTGGTTACCAATGTTCCCTTGGTAACGTTGATTCTGTCGGTTTGTCCGTAATCTTCCTCTAATTTATAGGATACATCTATAGCATTATTTTTCACAATCGTTGAGACAGAATTGATAAAATAGCTGCCAGAAGAAAGTTGATTGTTACGGGTAAAGAACAGTAATTTTATGCTATTTTTACTAGTCGCAGAGCTAAAAGTGTACAGATGATTTATTCCGTCTACTAGCTTACCATCAACAATTAGATTTCCGATCGATGTTTGTTTAGATCCCTTATCAAAGGCATAAATAGCTTTGTTTACTGTAATTGTACCTATGCCGTTTTCTTTTTCTTCGTTTTTTTTACATCCGGTAAAAAAAGAGACTATAAAGATGACTGGAAATAAAAATTTCATATATGGTTTTATTGGGAAACTCAAATCTATATATTATTGAGTATTAATGCAAGTCGGTGTTTTAGGTTTGACGAATGAAAGAGTTGCTACCTTATGTTACGCAATCTATCTGCGTACTTTTATATTCCTATGTAAGGTTCGATTTTTCATGGAAAATTATATGCCTGATATTGAGTGATCTCCTGTTGTTTTTATGCTCTTTTTTTAATGCGCAAAAAGGCTTCAGTATCGCAATCGATCTTTGTGTTAATGAAAAATTAAAAAACACGAAGAAATGAAAGCACATATCATCAAAAAGCTCATGGAAATAGAAGCGAGCGAAGGAATACGTATACTTTTCGCCTGTGAATCAGGAAGTCGGGGCTGGGGTTTCCCATCAATCGACAGTGATTACGACGTACGTTTTTTTTATGTGCGAAAAGCGGAGGACTACACCCGCTTGTTTCCGCTGGCGACCGAAATGCGATTTCCAATAATCGATGACCTCGATATGGTAGGTTGGGACCTCTTTAAAGTACTCACATTATTGTATAAGAGTAATGTGAGTCCATTTGAATGGATACAGTCGCCAGTCGTCTATTACGAGTTTAACGGATTCAAAACAAGTTTTAGGACAATGATCGGAAATTATTTTGACGCACGTAGGCACGCCCATCATTATTTAGGGATTGTCCGTAGCAAAATTGAAGATCTCCAACGAGAAACGAATAAGCTCAAGAGCTTATTTTATATCCTAAGATCTTTACTTGCAGCAGACTGGAATATCACCTATCGCAGTTATGCGCCTATGACATTGGCAGAACTATCCGTATTATTGCCTGATGTTGTAAAAATGGAAGTGTTGGAATTGCAGCTGTTGAAGAGTCAAGTAGATGAGGGGTTTATATACAACTGTTCGGCGACCATAAGCAATTATATTGAAACAAGGTTAATAGATTTAGAGCATCAAGTAAAACAGGTTCCCGTATCTGTATCGGATAAGGAAGGACTGGAGAATTACTTTAAAACCGTATTAAGATGACTATAGACGAACTTCGAGATAGCGGGCTGATCCTGTTTAAGGCCGTTGTCGGTAGCCGGGCATATGGATTGGCCACAGCATCTTCCGATACCGATATAAGGGGGGTGTTTTATCTGCCCCTGGAATATTACTTGGGCGGTCAATATATTGCGCAGGTTGCAAATGCAAGCAATGATGAAGTTTACTATGAGCTTGGGCGCTTTGTGGAGCTTCTTTCAAAGAGTAATCCTACTGTATTGGAGCTTTTGGCTAGTCCTACCGATTGCATACTATACAAAGATCCTCTGTTTGATCAATTTAAAATGCAGGATTTTATCACCCGAGAGGCCGCAATGACCTTTGCGCAATACGCCATGGAACAGGTGCGGAAGGCAAAAGGATTGAACAAGAAAATCAACAATCCGATGGATCGAGAACGTAAAAGTTTACTGGATTTCTGCTTTATCATAGCTGGTAATGGTAGTTTATCGTTAAGAGCCTGGTTAAGCAAGCAGTTGTGGAAACAGGAAAACTGTGGTTTAGCGAAGATCGAACATGCAAAGGGGATGTATGCCCTGTATTATGATGAGACTCAGACTTTGGGTTACAAAGGCATCGTTGCTACATCAGAGAGCACTGAGGTTTCCTGCAGTTCTATCCGTAAGGAAGAAACACTTTGTGCGTACCTCTTTGTTAATCACGAAGCTTACTCTTCGTATTGTAAGTCCTATAATGAATATTTTAGTTGGGTTTCAGAACGCAATGAAGCGCGCTTTCGAGGGACAATGAATCACGGGCAGGGCTATGATGCCAAAAATATGATGCATACCATACGTCTATTGCAACAGGCAAAAGAGATTTTGTCTAAAAGTGAACTACAGGTACAACGTTTCAATAGGGAAGAGCTCCTGCGCATCAAAAATGGTGCTTATAGCTATGATGAACTTTTTGTCTGGTCGCAAGAGCTCTTTCAGGAAGTGCAGGAACTCTGCTTGCACAGTTTACTTCCGGCAGTGCCAGATCAGGATAAGCTAATGCAGCAATTGGTTGACATGCGTAAGCAGCTTTATCAGATCAAGCTATAATTCCTAATGCAAGGATCTAATCTGTTATTCCAAATGATCTTACGAACTTTAAATTAGATCGAAGACCAAAACATGTTAACTTTTAAGTGGACATATTCAAGCATAAAGCGGACATTTGTATCTTAACGATCTTCCAGCCAACTGAGGAACTGGGCGGTCTTTTCTTTGCCTATAAGCAGCTTATGGTCTGTGTGGACAGTCAATTTGACATATAGCTTCCTGGCGAAATAATGTTCAACCTCTTTAACGGCCGAAAAACTGATTAAATACTGTCTGTTCAGCCGAAAAAAATCTTTGCCAGATAATTGGGTGGCCAGCTGATCCAGGGATTGACTGAGATCAAAATGCTCACCCTTAAAAGTCACCATGGTCGGAGAGGTGTAGTTAATATAGATAAAAGCAATATCTTCTGTCTTCACCGTCATGTACTTATTGTTTTTGAACACGAGAAAGCTCTTCTTTTTATTGTCTTCGCCACTGATCTTCTGGATCAGTTCAACAAGATTATTTTCGGTGGTTTTCTGAAAGAAATTCTTGAAATTATCTACCTTTTCAAAAGCGTTTTTTAAGTCTGTTTCTGAAAAGGGTTTAAGTAGATAATCAATTCCGTTCTCTTTTATAGCCTCCATTGCGTATTCACCAAATGCTGTGCAAAAGATGACAGGACATACAACCTTTACCGACTTGAATATATCAAAACTGATCCCGTCAGAAAGTTGTATATCCATAAAGATAAGATCCGGCGTGGCACTGTCAGAGAGGTAATCTATAGCTCCTTCAACGCTCTGGATCTTTGCCATGATCTTAGACTCTGGACGAAGTTTCGATATCAGGTTCTCGAGGGAACGGGCAGCTTTAATCTCGTCCTCAATTATTAGTATGTTCATATATAATGGGAAGTTTTATAGTAAATGTTTCAGTATCCATTAGGATACTGATCTCCTTTTCGGATAGATGAAGATAACGCTGGTTGATATTTTCAAGTCCTAAACCGGTAGAAGGTTCCGGTATTTTCCTGGGCTGTATATTATTGCTGACAATAAGGTAATCACCTTCCTGCCCAATGGATATATGTAGGGGTTTCTCAAGTGAAACTATATTATGTTTAATGCAGTTCTCTACCAAGAGCTGCAATGTAAAAGGAGGAATAAAACTTCCATAAATTTCACGTCCTAGATTCATTGAAACAACTAAACCTTCCTCAAAACGTGCTTTTAATAGGTAAATATAGGAGTCCATGATCTGTAGCTCCTCTCCGAGTGGAAGTAGGTTCAGTTTGAGGCTGCCCAAAGTAAATCTGTAAAAATCAGCAAGCTTGATGATAAATTCCGCTGACTGAGTGTCATTGCTTTCCACCATGTATTTTAACGTGTTGAGACTGTTGAACAGAAAATGCGGATTTACCTGCTGTTTTAAAAGCTCATACTGTGCTGCGAGGTTCGCGGACATCGAACGCTCAAGTTCCCGTACCACCTGCTGGTTGAGATAAGTCTGGTATAGGAGATGTATAAACATATAGAAAGTCAGGTTGATGAGTACACCTCTGACCTCATACATCAGCATTTTAGGTCCAAAATTGAGATGTGAAAGGATGTAATACTGTATTGAGGAAAGTAGGAACATCAATACCAAACCAACTCCTAAACCTCTGAAAAGTTGAGGTGATATCACATTTTTGCTGCCCGTTTTCTTTGTATAGGCTGGTATCGAATAGATATTGTAATACCAGATCAAAAGAGCAAAACCCGTGGTTACACCAAAGTCCGCAATACCCTCAGAAAGAATAAAATTATGGTCCACAATCTTTGGGATAGATGTTAGTATACCCAATGATATTGAACTGATCCAGATTAGTTTATAGGATATATAAAAAGGTGTCTTCATATTTTGCTTACCGTTGTTAAGCTGATAATGTTTTATATAATTTGCTGGTATTTCGGGCTGTTTGAAATGCCAGCAAATTAGCGAAAAATGTTTTATATCTAAATACCTGATACTTGTAATTTAAGTATTTAGATCTTTTGCTGTATAAATGACATGATTTATCCTATTAAATGAAAAATAGGTCACTGAAAGTATAGTAATGGCAACGCATGTATCGATTACGGAAGAAGGTTCAAGAACAGCAATTTTTGAGAAGAACGCAAAAATAATATCAAAATACATACCTGCGAAAACCCATTCCTTAAGCCTTTTAAATCTATTCGGTATCAGTAATATAGTAACACCTAAAATTTTGAATACGCCGAGAATGTATATAAAATGCGCTGGATAGCCTAATTTTTGTGTGATGTCCCATACTGCAGGGTTATGTGTCAGTTCAAAAAAGCCGCTGAGCCCAAACCATATTGATATCAGGATACTTCCTGCAAAATAAATCTTTTTGTATGTTGAATTTTTCATAATATTTTTTGTGATTAATTTCTTTATTATTTAGAAAGTGAGTCGGCCTCAATAATGGCATCCGCAAATTCTTTGGGAGCTTCCTGTGGCAGGTTGTGTCCGATCCCACCCGTCAGGTTATGGTGTTTGTACTTTCCTTTATATTTGGAAGCATAGTTTTCAGGGAGTGGAAACGCCGCACCGTTGGCATCACCTTCCAGGGTCACGGTCGGTACGGTGATATCCGGTGATTTGGCGAGCTTTGCTTCAAGTTCGTCGTACTGTTTCTCTCCGGGAGCCTGCCCCAACCGCCAGCGATAATTATGGATCACGATAGCAACATGGTCAGGATTTTCAAACGATCTGGCCGAGCGCTGATAGGTTTCCTCATCAAAAGACCATTTCGGGGAGGCTGTTTTCCAAATTAGTTTGTTAAAAGCCGCTGTATGTGCTTTGTAACCTTTGTAACCCCGCTCCGTTGAGAAATAGTACTGGTACCACCACAAGAATTCAGCAGCCGGTGGAAGTGGGATTTCATTTGCTTTGGGGCTTCCGATCAGATACCCGCTTACAGCAACCAGCGCAGAAACACGCTCCGGCCAGAGGGCTGCCATGATATCGGCAGTCCTGGCGCCCCAGTCAAAGCCCCCAACAACAGCTTTATCTATTTTCAGGGCATCCATGAAGGCGATGATATCGAGCGCCACAGCGGACTGCTGTCCGTTACGTACAGTCTTTGGAGAAATAAAGGTTGTTGTTCCGTAACCCCGGAGATAGGGCACAAGTACTCGGTATCCTTTTGCTGCAAGCAATTCAGCGGATTTTTCAAAACTATGGATATCGTATGGCCATCCATGGAGCAGTATAACGGGCTTCGCGGTTTTTGGACCGACCTCTGCGTAGCCTATATCAAGCAGTCCTGCCCTTATTTTTTTTGTATGCTGGAATGCGGAGTCTACGGTGTTGTCAGCCTGTACATGTTTATCCTGAGAAAGCTGTTGGGCGTGGACTAATGATGCACCTGCTGTGGCAAGCAGGGATAACGAGAGGGTGAAAATCACCTTTTTGCCAAAATTTGCTATTGTATTCATTGGATCTGTTTTTTGTCGATTTTAAATTATTGAGTTGAAGCTATCATTGTGGAAAATTTACGGGATCAGTATCCATTATGTCGGCAATACGCTGCTCTCTGGATTCCCCGGAGGGCATTTCACCATATTCTGTGGTATAGTCCAGTTTGCCATCGCCGCCGGCTTTTACCGTCTCTACACGCAAGAGTTCACCATTTACTTTACTCCCAAAATATTGCGGATCTTCCATCATTTTATAGGTAACAAGCTTGAGGGAAACGCGGTCGTGACTATGTCGGGCTCCTTCCAGGAGGGACAGGGCTTCCTTATTCCCGTATAATGCCGACATCGTCTGCCTGTCCGTATTAAAAGATGATGAGATAAATTTCAGTTCGCCGGGTTCAAACATGAACCGTATTTTTCCATTCTCTTTATCTGATATGTTTTTGCTGCATGAGCCGAAGATTAAACTACTTAGAAATAGTACGGATAGGATCTTTTTCATTTTTGGACAGTTTTTAAATATTGCTGGATCATTCTTTTGGAGTTCACTTTCGGCGGAACATTGAACAGGTAACCCGTCGATTCTGCGAGCTGCCTATGACAGCTGATACAGGACTGTTGCGCAAACAGTGCGGTCTTTCCGGTGGGTTTTAAATCTTGACCATTGAATTTCGCAAAACCCCAGCCTTCGGTTTCCTTATATGTTTTTCCGTCTTTTACCATGTACTGCATGTTTACGAAATCTCCGGGCACGATATCTCCATTGGCTTTTCGGGTCTGTTTAAAAACCGCCTTGGCCACTGCACTGCCATTGGGCCAGGGGTGGAAGTTTTCCTCTTCGATAGCGCGGACTGCGATGTCATTTCCGTAAATCACGCGTAGTGTATTGTCGATAAGCGTGCTCATCCCGATCACTTTCCAGTTCTTAAAATCGGCATTGTACGGGATTCCGTTCGGTGATACCGGGGCAAGGGCAGCTGTTGTTTCTAGTACGTTCGCAATACCCTGATGTGCAGGTAGCAAACCATCTCTTGCGGATAGCGAAAGGGCATACTGTTTTATGGTCGCTACTTCAACAGCAGATAGTTTTGAGTCCGGATGTGTGAGCGCATAGGAAGGCAGGGGCATCTTACCCGCGTTTACCATATTGTAAATGGCATAAAATTTACCTTTCTGTTCCGCATCGGAGAGCTTATCCCACTCGGAAAAATTCATCACTTCCCGTGCACGGTCAATATCCCTGTTCACGATCCACGATACCGGGGCAATTTTATCAAAGAACGATAGTCGCTGCTCATTGGAATGGCAGTTGAAACAGGAACGTTCTAGGATAAGCTGAACCTGTTTGGGCACATTTCTGATATGTCCGGTTACGGCTTTTTGTTCAACGGTTCTATTGAAAAATTGGAGAGGGATAAGACCGACCACAATGCAGATGAATATGGTGGGTATCAGTTGGAGTCGTTTTAGGAGTTTCATGATCTTTGCTCTTGTGTTATGTTAAAATTAAGGTAAAGTACTACCCTAGGGAAGCTCAAAACAGTTGGACCGGACATATTGCATGTTGAATTCTTCTTTTGGATCCCCGAAATCGACAATCCATTTCCTAAAGGTTTATGCTTGTGGCAGCTAGTATTTCTCCGGATTTCTTGTTCTGCTCGAAAGCGATGATTTCCCATGCATGACCGGTTTCCGGAAGTTTAACAGAAAAACTGTCCTGGGCTTTAGTGCCCATGCTCTTCAGCTCGCGTACAACCTGCACATGGGAGAGGGCTTTTCCGGCGTTCTCTCCCGCAGATACCTGAGAGGAAGCGTGTTTCTGGACAAGAGCGACGAGAATGTCCGAATTTTTGGAGCTAGAGGATGATACATAAGCGATCTGGATATTTTTGCCTTCGGCTTTCAATACTTTTAAAGCAAGGGTTTCAGTATGTTGTTGCAGCATCGCGGACTGGATGCCGCTGATGACTTTGTCTGTTTCCGATCCGACCATTTCCTGTCTGCCATTGATGACCAATTGGGGGGTATATAAGGTACTTAGATTCATCCATGTGGCGTACTGTTTCTGTCTTTCGGTAAAACTGCTTTTGCTGAAGCGATCTTTCCATCCCTGATGATCCCAGTAATCGACATGAAAGGCCATGATATAAAGTTTTTTATTCAGGTTATCCTTCTCAAGTTTTGCAATAAGCTCATCTGCGGGAGGGCAACTCCAGCAACCTTCTGAAGTAAAGAGCTCGACCACGGCGAAGCTTTTGTCGGAGTTGCTGCTTTTGATCTTTTTGAGGTTTTTATCATCATTGATACCCTTGAAGGCCATGATCAGGGCAATGATCGAAGGCAGGCTCAAAACGTATAGTATTTCTTTTATTGATTTCATGATCTAAATTTTTAAGCTGTTTATAGTTTGTTGTTAGTTGAAGATTTTTAGGGAGAAGCCGAAATCCTGTGGCGGAACACATACCTGATCGCTGCACTGCATAAACTGAATGGTTCCCCGGATTGTTCCATTTTTGCCCTTTAATCTGATCTTCTGACCGAACTCGACCTCATTTTCAAAATAGGTAACTGGCATGCCTAGAAGTTTATCAAACTTCAACAGTGGGCTGGGCTGGCTCACATTTCCCACCAATTGGTAAGATCTGTCAGGCTCGAATTTAAAATTCATCTTGATCGGGCTCAGGGGGCTGTTGCCCAGTGCATACATATGCCATCCGGGGGCGATCCTGGCCTTCATCCGGATTTCGCCTTCTTCGGGGGATTTCCTTTTAAGCGTGCATTCCCATGTCACCTGACCAGATAAGGTCTGTCCTTTTGAGTGTGAGCAGAACATCATCAAAACTGTCACTACTAAAATTGCTAATCTCTTCATTTCTATATTTTTAATTATTAAACCTTAAATTCTTTGTACAAATAGACCGGAATTATGCTTTTGCTGCCACTGTAAACTGCTTGAAATAGACGTTTTAAGCCCTGAAATGGACAGTTTGGATCATAAAGGAAGATCATCACAGTTGATCCCGTAGCGTTTTAAAAGCGTTCCTCATTTCCTGCGTGAAGAGCTCCGGCTGTTCCCATGCCGCAAAGTGCCCACCTTTTGGTGCGATATGATAATAGTATAAAGAAGGATAAGCCGCTCTCGACCAGCTTTCTGGTGCTTGATAGATTTCATGCGGAAATACTGAAATAGCTACAGGAATTTTTATGCGCTTTGTTTGCTGATGTTCGGAACTGAAATTGTTGTTATTATTTTCCCAGTAAAAGCGGGACGAGGATGCTCCGGTATTGGTTAGCCAATACAATGTTATATCGTCAAGGATCGCATCGCGGCTAATTACTTTTTCTGGCCGGAGGTTACTTTCTGACCACTCAGCGATCTTTTCGTATAAAAACGCTGCTAGTGCAGTTGGAGAATCAGAAAGCAAATAGCCTGTAGTTTGTGGCCTAGTCACCATCATCCCGCCATACGCTGCGTTTCTGCCAAAGAAAGTGCGCATTGAATTATAAGCCTTTGTTTCTTCTGGAGAAAGGCTTGTCGGAGCGGGATCACCGGCGTTGATTGGTTTTATCAGGTCTGCAGGAATTGTGGCCGGCATAGTCAGGTGGATACCCAATAGCCCCGAAGGAGCCTGTCTGGCAAGCGCGTTGGAGATTACAGACCCATGGTCTCCACCTTGAGAAACATATTTTGTGTAGCCCAGACGTTTTACCAAAATATCCCAGGCTTTGGCAACACGCTCTGGGTTCCAGCCAAGTTCTTTAGGGATTTCGGAAAATCCATATCCTGGAATTGCGGGAATGATAACATCAAAGGCATCTTCAGCTTTACCACCGTATTTGACGGGATCTGTCAGTGGGCCTATAGCATCGATAAATTCCAAGGGTGACCCTGGCCACCCATGTGTAAGGATAAGGGGTAAGGCACCTTTTTCCTTTGAACGCACGTGGATAAACTGTATGTCAAGTCCATCAATCTTGGTGACAAACTGTGGCAGCGCGTTCAGTTTGTTTTCAAGCTTACGCCAGTCATAGCCATTTCCCCAATAATTGATCAGTTCTTTTAACTGGGCTAGTTGTATGCCCTGTGATTCATCGTTTACCGTTTCGCTATCTGGAAACCGGGTCTCCGAAATACGTCTTTTCAGTTCATCAAGTTTAACCTGTGGAATATTGATCTTGTAAGGTCTGACACCAGTTTCTGCGTTTACGCTTCCCGTTTTTGCTATGGTGCGCTGTGCAATCGTAATTGTAGGAATACATAGTGCGCATGTCGCTACCATAAGGATTGTTGTTATTTTTGTCTTCATTTCTTTTTTGTTTTAGATTTTACGATCTGATTTCTTTTGTTGCAACAAATGTATGTGGGTCGGCGTGGGTGTTAAACGGAGAATAGGTTCAAGTGGACATATTCACAGGTGAGCTGGGAGTTTTAATGCTCGAACAGGAAGTTCCATTTTTATAAATCGGATTGAAAGTAAGATATCGGCAGATAAAAGAACCGGCTATGAAGGTTTTTGATAGAAAGCATTGTCCTTTAATGAACGTAGTGGTACTTTTCTATGAAACTATATGAGCCGCGGAATTGACTAATTCACTTACAAAATTGTCCGGTTCAACTGTTTTGGGTATGTAGTGCTTTGACGATCGTTTTAAGTTTGCTTCATAATCATTAAAACAATAATAAAATGAAGACAATCAGAAAATTTACTATCGCAGGCGTACTATGTTTAAGCCTTTTTTCCGCAGTATCGATTTCGTGTAGCGACGATAATGATTTACCAATAGAGCAGGAGACGACCATTGTAAATCACAAAAATGCGAAGACCAGCTTTATCAATGTGAAAGGAACAGATTTCGCTTACCGAAGTTGGGGTAAAGATGGAGGAATTCCGCTAGTATTACTACCTGGAACAGGTGGTTCTATGGATGATTGGGATCCTGCGGTGACCGACGGTCTAGCGAAAGAATATAAATTGATCATATTTGATAATAAAGGAGTGGCATCTTCCAAAGGAGCGACCCCCAATACTATCCAGGCAATGGCTAACGATGCCATTGATTTTATCAGAGCAATGAATTTGGGGAAGGTCAATATTATGGGATTTTCAATGGGCGGATTCGTGGCTCAAAGAATTGTTTTGACGGATCCCGAACTAATTAATAAAATAATTTTAGCTGATAGTGGGCCCAAGGGAGCTATTGGTCTTTCCAATCTTCCAAATATAATTGCTGGAAGTGCAGGACTTAGTCCCGAAGATTCCTACTTAAAATTCGGATTTACCGATTCACAGTCAAGTATTGCGTCTGGAAAATCATCTTATGCTAGAGTTCATCAACGGATAATTGATAGAGATCCAGTGCTTAGCGATGCTAGTTCGTCTGCTCAGTTTACAGCTGTACTAACCTGGGCACAGCCAGACCCCGGAGCACTGGATGAAATTAAGGCTATCAAAAAACCTGTTTTAATCGTACACGGTGATCAGGACCTTCCAATTTCCATTCAAAATGCCTACAATATGAAACAAAATTTAGAAAACGCTATGCTTTTAGAGTTTTCAGATTCGGGGCACGCCGCATTTTATCAAAATTATGAGACTTTTTTAACGAAGGCTATTGCATTTCTTGCTCAATAGGTTATCTGAAAAAAAATGATAAATAGCTAACAGGTTTTTCGTTTGAAACGATTATTAAACAGTAAATTGCAAAAGCACGTTATTTATTAATGGTTTTAAATTATGATAAAAATACTAAAAGTGAAGCCCCTTTTCTTAGGCTGCTTTACTTTTAGTATTATATAGCGCTTTCGTTTTTAATATTTTCAAAGAAGGATAATAAGGAGAGAAGTAGTTCGACCGAACTTCCTCTTTCCCCGCCAAGTGCGGAACTTTTTAAAATAGTGATTTTGAAAGAGATTCTGATAAGTAACGTTTCAAATGAAAAGAACATCGATGTTCTCCTGTATATACAGATCAAAATTTTATTTTGGCAATAGCATATATTCCTCCGCAACCACAGTGAAAGATGATATCTTGGATGGGAACTCCTGCCAATTAAGCTTCTAATTCTGTTATATTATTTTTGATACTCTTGAACATAATAATATAAGGCAAAAAGATGAGAATATAAATTAACAGCGGATTTATCCCTTTTTCTGTCACTTGTGTGTGTGCTGCCACAGCTCCGATTACCGATCCGTTTAAAAATAGACAAAAAGCGACAATAATAATGGCCTTAACCTTAATAATTATTTTTCCAATTTTTAAGTCTTTCATTTTACTTTAAATTTAAAAATGCTATTATCGAATGTTAGCATTCGATATACATTCGCAATTCATCAATCTTCAAAATTCGATGCATTAAGGCTAAATATACGATTTTGTGTAGATAATTTGCTGAAAGTGAACAGAAAAAAATAATTTAGCTTGAAATACGCAAAGTGTTCTGACCGAACTTGGTGGCTTAAAGACTAGGAAAATACTAACTTTGTGTCCCTACTGCAAAGCTTTTTTTGTGAATAAATAGATCGGTTGAACCGTTTATAGGGCATTTATTTTTTACATTTGTATTTAACCATAGTTTAAAATCTATGCAAAAACACAAGGCATCTATTCCTGTCAGAAGTTGGGACAGCGATTTTGGTAATGGAATAGCTGTTGTTCGTATAGCATCAGAAATTCCCGGGAGTAAAGAGTTTAATCATGCACATCGACACGACTATCACCTTTTCGTATTGCAGGAAAGTGGTATCTCGCATACCGAAATAGACTTTAAAAAATATTTGATAGATAAGCCAACTATACTATATCAATCGCCAAATCAGGTTCACAGAGCCTTGAAAGTCGAAAATATAAGTGGATTTATTTTAACAATATCCAATGAAAACTTAAATGCGGATTACCTAAAACTATTGCAGCGCAATACACCTATCGAGCCATTATCGTTATGCTCACGCACAGATTTAGCGATTATCCAAGCGTGTTTTCTTTTATGTAGAAACCTGTATGACAGAAAAGAAGACAAGTTATATCATTTGCAGCTGAAAGACAGTTGCAATACATTGGTTGCCCTATTTATGTCGCAGTTCCTCAAGCAGTCAAAACCAGCAGATAAATTGTCGCGTTTTGAAATAATTCAGAAGGCATTTTCAGAATTGCTCGAGCAAAATTTTGTGCATATGAAACGCCCCGCGGACTATGCCGAAGTATTAAACATCTCCGTTGCTTATCTAAATGAATGCGTACAGAACGTAACGGGTTTTTCTGTTTCACATCATATACAACAACGTATTATTTTAGAGGCAAAGCGCCTGCTATATCATTCCGATAAATCTGTAAAAGAGATTGCAGCTGAATTAGGTTACGATGACTATCCCTATTTTTCGCGACTGTTTGTGAAAGTTGCAGGAATTACCGCTTTGACATTTCGTAGCAAAAACCACGATTAATCCAATATCTACTCTTTTCCGTTCTATATTATAAGATTGATTCTATTGTACTTTGCTTCGAACAAAATATAATACTATGCCAAGTGCACCAAAATGGTTATTTGATACCTTAGAATTCTTAACGCCCAAGCTACCGTTGACAGAAGTTGTCGAAACGGTCTCTTTATCAAAATCTGTCAAGAAGATTTGCTTTAATGGGGATTTAAAAAATGTACAATTCGCTGTAGGTTCGTTCATCGACTTTAGAATTAATGCTACAGAAGCTCGAAGGTATACCGTTTCTTATGCAGATACTGAAAAGGGCTTGTTTGAATTTATTGTTTATTTGAATGGTAAAGGTTGCGGAAGTCGTTATATGGCAGATTTAAAAGTGGGCGACAACATCGTGATGTATAAGCCAAGAGGGTTAAGCAGATATTATGATAAAACGGTGCAAAGATTTGTCATCTTTGGCGATGAGACTTCATTAGCACTAGCTTGTTCTTTCCTTCCTATGTTAAAGAAGAATAAGCATCAATTTGTGTTCCTTTTTGAATTGGATGAAGAGAATAAAAACGTTCCAGAATTATTAGGCTTGGAAAATTGCCTGATATTCTCCAAAAACTTTTTGGTCAGCATGGAGGACTGGGCAGGCAAGCTACCAATGATCAATACGCCGGACTGGGAAGAGGCCAACTTCGTGTTGACGGGTAACGTAAAATCGGCTCAGCAGTTTAGAAAAATCATTAAAGCAAAAACCAATGGCCATGTTTTTTTACATGGCTATTGGTTAGCGGGTAAAAAAGGATTATAGGTCAATGCGATTAAACTGTGCGTATTTATTTGTATTTTTAGTCCTGTAGATGACACAGGTGATTGAACGATGTTTGTAATCCGTAATGCCAAGTGCGTAGCTGAATAAGGTTGATACCACCCATAACTGATTGTTAAGGTTTTTATATTCTTACTTTATTTTTTATGCTATTTGGATTAACATGAATCTTAAATTATTTATCGATCAATTTCAGTTGATGCTGGAATTCACTTAACGAGATTTTCCCGGATGCAAAGTTGACATCTAAAATAAACTTCTTTTCGTTGGGGGACAGTTCACGTCCATAAATCTTCCCTAGTAGTTCATCTTCGTCAGGTAAAGCTTCGGTTACATCTGCTGCATTTAAAAATGCCTGATAGTATCGTAGTCCGAACTTTCTAAGCGACGACGCGTTGAAATGAATTTGGTCTTCGTTTGCAGTTAACCCTTTTGCCGAAACGAAGTTACAATTGTTGTGCGATGCTGCATATTTTTGTAAGGCGCTATTGACCAAATGGTAATCATTGAAATGCGCTCCAAATAGACCATAAGGCAAAAAGTCGCCTATCGCGCCGATAATCAGGGGAACTTCAGGAGCCCCTAATTGCTTCCGTAGCTCATTGACTATACTATCAAACTTTTCACCGTATTTTGCGGCCAGTTCGGCGGAAGAATCATTTTCTCCCTGATGCCACAATATTCCTGTCAACTGGCTGCTACGTTGAGCAAGTTTAGCCTGAAAAATAGCGTGGTCAAAGAGCGCGCCACCAACCTGCCAGTCATTTAAGCTGGTACCGCCATCAGCACAAGGGATAAGGCCGATCTCCTCGCCAATGTGATCCGCATGCCAGGAGGCAGCAAATGATGATGCGAGCCCCACACCAGCCATAGGCCTGTCATTGTGTATGGGTTCGGCCATTATCTGCCAGCGTCCATTGCGAAGCATCTTTATTGATTCGTTGATGATAGGCGGCACTGAATCCGGAATTCCGCGGCCGGCCATATTTGATTGCCCTATTAGCAAAAAAGATTGTATCATAGTTGATTATATATTTAAGACTCCACAATTCCTATACTGCGGCTAAATGATAGCCAGGCAAATTTTTTAAGATCATTCGGAGCGACGTCACCAGAATTTAAAGCCTTCACACTTGCTCTTGCCACACTGGCAAAGAGATGTCTGATCCAAGCTGAGGACAAGCGATTGTCTATAATGTGTTTCGCCTGCAGCTGGGGAACTATAGCAAACCACTTTTCTTTTGCTTGTTCATAGGCAATAACTTTTTCTTTGTCCATCGCTGCCACATCAACCTGCCTCTCCTCAAGGGCGTGTAGGAAAATATATTTTACACCGCTGTCGATAGCTGCGTATAGCACTGCTTCCAATTGTTTGACCGGATCAGTATTGCTGTTAAATGCAGAAACCATAGTGATATACCAGGTTTCAAGCATATCTACATAGCAGGCAGTTATAAGTGCATCTCTATCCTTAAAATACCGATACAAAGTTCGCTTACTGATTTGTGCAACCTCGGCTACTCGCTCTAAAGGAGCATGAAAGTCTTCATTTAAAACTTTTACTGCACTATAAATTAGCTTTTCCCTATTCATTTGGCACAAATGTATGACAAATGTCCTATATATGTGTTAGTTTATTCCAACTGATCTTACGACCTTTGGGTTAGATCGAAGCCCAAAGCCGGTTAACATTGTAGTAAGCGAATTAATCATACCTTCTCAATCTTAAATAATATCCCAGTAATTATTGCAGCGATCGAATAATATATGGCCCACTCCATTGATCCCATTGTTAGTGCCATTGTCATTGCAATTCCAGCCAATGTAATCAGTATTAAAGTCATTTTGATCCAATTGAGTGTATTGCTCTTAAACCAGTAGAATGCCAGTGTACAACATATCAACGTAGGAATAGAATATATTGTACTATAGCAAAGCCAAAGTAGCGAAAAGAGGATCGTTTGACCAATACCCGAAAAATTTAATGGGTTAAATCCTGGGGATATAGTCACTAGTGTAGTACCCAATAGTAAGGTACCTATCCAGTGCTTAAAAATATAAGACCATCTTAGACTGTGTAACATAATCGGTGTCATAAGATCGAAAACTCAAAAACCACGTCAAGTGTGTGGTAGTTATTAAAACTGGTAAAGTTCATTCTAAATTATCTAAATATCCCGTTAAAGCTATTTCATAGGCCTCTGTTCGACTGAACGACTTTCTAAAGATGAATTAGCTATGTTTTCTCTCAAGAACTTCTGTGCTCGGACTTGCCCCAATTCAATTAATTGATTTAAGATCTCGATGGCTTTTTCGGTCTGACCCATTTCGTTATAAATGGCTACCATGTTGTATAATGCGTCAACATTTATTTTTGAAAGGTCAAAGCACTTTTTAAATAAAAATAATTGTAAGGCCGAACAGACGAACTCAACTTTTTTATAAAAAGATCAAACGAAAGCGAACTAACCATTGTTATACCAATACTTTCATAAATTAGGTTAATAACAGGTAGTAAAAACCTTGAGATCCCCCTCCTCAAGGTTTTTTTATTTTTTGAAACCGACTATCCCTTTATTGGGATCATAACTATATATCAGGGCTAGATTATTCCGGCCTTTTTTGTGCCGACACGATCAGCATCATAGGCCTTCTGAGTTCGTCTGCCATTCCGGCGACACTGTTAATCATTTCCATGTTTGGCTGTGGTTCAGTAACTAAATCGATCGCAAAGTTATTGGCAAGCAGGATTGTAAGATAAGTGGTAAGTGTTCTATGGTATTTTATTACATTGTTTTGTAAGAAATGTGTTTCCCGCTTTCCTTCTTCAAAGTAATGGTCCACGGGCCAATATAACTTGTTTCCGGCTGCATCGTAAATCCAGTCTTGGTCGGGTCTTGCAGTGAATATCGGATGCTCAACAGAAAACACAACACTGCCGCCCGGTTTTAGCCAACGGTTTATATGCATGCAGAGCGGATCAAAGTCTTTGATGTAATGGAAAGTAAGGGAACTGATGACGCAGTCGAACTCCTGCTCCTCAAACGTGATATCCTCCAATGCGCTTCTGATATAAGTGATGCCAGGGAGGTCATTGATTTCTTTCGCCTTATTGAGCATCCTTTCGGAAAGGTCGACACCTGTTACTGTTTTGGCCCCGTTTTCAATAGCATAGCGACAATGCCAGCCAAAGCCACAGCCCAGGTCCAGTACATTTTTGCCATCAAAGCTCGGAAGGATATTTTTTAACGCATGCCATTCTCCGGCTCCTTTAAGACCTTTAATAGATCTGTCCATGTTTTTATATTGATCGAAGAACTTTTGCTCGTCATATTTGTTCTGCTTCATAATCTGACAATAAATTTTAATAGGTTAAGATACATCTTTTTATCAGGGGACAGTATCAAAGACCCCTGTATTAAACCATTTACCATTTCCTATTTTTGCTTTTCTTTCATAGGGTCTAACTCGGTAGTATCCTGAAGTTGGTAATTTTCCATCCACGATTCAATATGAAGCAGCAATTGCTCTAGACTTTTACCCGTTTCAGATAAGCCATAATACACTTCCGGAGGAAAGGTGTTCACTTGCTTTCGAACCACAATTCCATCGTTTTCCATTTCTTTTAGTTGTTCTAATAATACTTTTTTGGAAACCTTGGGCATTTTACGCCACAATTCAATGAAGCGTTCATCACCCGTATAAAAAAAATGATGGAGTATCAGGGGCTTCCATTTCCCGGAAAATATTCTGAAAAAAAGATTTACGGAACAGTTTTCAAATTCCTTATAATTCATTAAGTAACAATTTTGTAACCGGGAAACCTCTGGGTAAATATCTTTCGTTAGCCGAAGGTTGTACCGAAATTTACCAGCTAATTTAGGAATTTAAATACGTTATCACTATGACAATACATCAAATACGTAACGCCACTATTATTATTGAATCGGAAGACAACTTTATATTGGTTGATCCTTTATTGGGAAAGTCAAAGACATTTGTTCCGCTAACCCTTTTCCGTTTCAAACGCCGTCGCAACCCTTTGGTTGATTTACCCATTGAAAGCGAAAAACTGTTGCAGAAAATCGATTATTGCCTGATTACACACCTGCATCCCGACCATATCGATGCGGTAGGAATCGAGTTTTTGCGTAGCCGTAAAATTCCCGTCCTGTGCGGTGAAAACCACGCCCGCCAATTAAAAAAATGGGGATTAAATGTACTGCAAGCGATTGATTATTGGGAGACAATCTCGTTTCTGAAAGGCAAACTTACTTCGACACCTGCAGTTCATGGCTATGGCTGGGTAAGAAAACCAATGGGGCATGTGTATGGATTCGTATGGCAGTCATCCGATGATGAATCGGTATATATAAGTGCAGATACCATTTATACCGATGACGTAAAAAAGGTGTTGGCTATCTACAAGCCCGACGTATCTGTGCTAGCTTGCGGTTCAGCACAATTCGATTTCGGCAGACCACTATTGATGACAATGGACGATATTGTAAAGTTTATCCGTGATGCGCCAGGCAAAGTATTGGCAAATCACATGGAAGCCATCAATCATTGTCCTACCACGCGCCTTGAGTTAAAGCAAAGATTGGAGAAGGAGGGATTGCTGCACAAGGCATTTATTCCGGCCGATGGAGAGCGTATTGAAGTTGTAAAACCATTGCATGAATCCGAGATATAATTTTAAGCATAGTTTTTCCATGGAACAAAATTGCCTGGTTTAGTGTTTAAAATAGGATAAGATCTTTATCAGGGCTGGATCCATCCAGCCTTTTTTCTGATATAAATGTTATCTTAGCGCTATGCTGAACAATCTCTTTGAACAAGTCAAGGTTATGAAGCTTTCGATATGGGAGGGATTGCCGCCATTGCGGAGTGATACGGCACAGACTTCGTTGTTTTAAATTAGCTATTTTATGGGAAGTTTAACAAAATATGTATCAAACGATCGTCCAGAATTCGCCGTACTTATCGAAGATGACGATAAGGTTTGTTATGCATACTTATTGAATGAGGAAAGAATAGTTGGAGATATTTGGTTATACAATAGCGTTCCTACTCCCAGAGAATCTGAATGGCATAAAAAGGAGAATCTACCGTTTTTAAATCCTGCTGAGTTTGTCAAAGAAAACCTTCAACCATTTGATGCGAGTTCGCCTGTTGTAGTGACCTGGGATTTTGGGGAAGAAACGGTGGCCAATATATTTCTAGCGTCCAGATTGATCGCAAAGCTAACTCTGGGATCTTGTCCGGGTTGGTCTAGTCTTGTCACTAAAGATGGGCCTTTGGCGCAGAAGATGTAACATTTTCATGAAACGAATTGGACGAAGATAGAAGAAATATACAAACACATAGACGAATAATGATGAAATACTTTTCAAGTCTTATCCTTTTGGCAGCAGTGATTTTTACAAAAGCCCAAATAAAGCTTGAACAGAAAGACTTCAATAATTTAATGGCTATAGGTGATCCCTTCTTTTGAGGTTATCCCTTACGTCAATGTGTTGTTAAATGCCGGGGCGCAAGGCTAATAAAAAAGGAGTGGATAATTAATTTGCACTAATTAACACTCAGTGATCGTTTTAACGCCTAGTTATCGTTGAAAAGTAAATGAAGAGCTAATTGTAAGTGTCATATCCCCAAATTTTAATTTTCTTTCTTCCTGAAGGGCGGATTTATCCGCTGTCAGATAGCCTGTTTTATAATACTTGAAAATTGAGCCAAAGCGATTATCGAGTATCCTGAATTTTTTTCCATGCTGCATGTAGGTTAATTGTAGGTAAAAATCATCCTTTTCTGGAAAATCAAATGTTGGGATAAAAATAGGATCGGTAATGGCGAATGCTATTTGAGATGCGCCCAATTTCAACGCTTTATTTACCTCTGTTTCTGCGATTGGTTTTTTGCTATTCTCAGCGTCTTCCAAAGAGTTGTATAACGATACAACGGCATCAAAGACTTCGTCTTCTTTAAAAGAAGAAGTCAGATATGGACTATGCGATGAGAGCTTATCAATCACAATTGAGTCAATGGATTTTATGGTTGAAATCTCCACGATCTTGGACGCCGAATCCAATGCCATATTCAGTGTTTCACTTTCTATTTCATTTTTGAAAATATATTGCGTTAGTCGGTATTTACCCACACTTGCAATATCGAGCTTAATATCCGACTCCGATTCCGTTTTTACAACCCTCTTATTATCCAAATCATATAATACCCATTTTACAACAGGAGTTCCCGAGTAATCCTGTTCTATTTTATTTCTTACTACTTTTATATCACTTTTGAAAGCTGCTCCTTCATAAGGGATATAAGCTATGTTGGCAGGCATAGCAGAGAGCTTGGGAGGAACAATAATAGTAGGGTCTTTTAGCTGTTTGCCTTCTGGATTTACATATACAAACCCCGCTTTCAATACCTCCTTACCTTGGGTAGGATCGATCTCTTTCTTACAACCTGTTAGCAATAGGGCGGAAATTAAAATAAGGTAATAGCGCATACTATAAATTAATTGGTTCAACAATCTAATATACTAAATATATTTGTTAATTTACGTTTGGAGAAATATTGAGGCCGATGTTTTTTATTAAAGAGAAAAATAGATTCAATCAAATATACGAGGAAACAGAATAGCTATAAATGAACGATGCGATGCTGTTTAATAAATAACCTCATAACCAACGATATATTAAAAGAAATTATACTGGTAAAAATGAAAAAAATACTTTTATGCGCTCTTTTGTCATTTTTCGGCTTAAGTTTAACCCATGGACAGCAATTGAAGCCTTTATATAGTAAAACGGATACTTTGCCTAAGGTTGTTTACAAAGATCTTGATGAAAGACCTTTGCCTAAGATAGAGATGCAAGGTAGAACCTACTTAGGCGATGCTATGCGATCATTAAAACCTGAAGAGGTTCAATCAATAGATGTTGACAAGACAAGGCAGGTAATGATCATTGAATTAAAGCCTGGATACCATCCTATTTTAATGAGCTTGTCGGATATTAAAAAAAATATACAAATCTAAAATCTGAACATGTCATATTCCGGATTGAAGATCACTTTGTACAGCACGATCCAAATGAAGTTCTTGTCGATGAAAGCAATATTATGTTAATTTCTATTTCTCCCATTAAGTTTATTGGTGACTTAGAAGATTTATTTATGGTGACATTAGTGTCGCGGACGGATAAGAATCTTAAAAAACTAAATGAAATCCGTATTCGCTAAGCATTATTACACTTAGCCAAAGCGACATCTAGCTAACATAGCCTCCCTTGACGGTCAATAAGGGCGGCTGTTTTAATTAGCTTGTCGAAGATGCGCGGGTTTTTATATTTTGCCGAATCTTGCAGAAGAAGGATATGGATAACTGTTTGGTTAAGTTAGCGTATGCTGGTACTAAAATAATTTTGAATTCGGATATGTTAAGTCTTGTATTGACTAGCCTTGTTTAAGGCACTCTTCTTTTATATTGGAAGCTCGTAACCAAATAACTAATGATATTTTCCAGTTGATGATAACTAAGTCAGAATTGAAAGAAAATTTTAGATAATTTTTTTGCTGGCATGCATTTCAGTAAATTTGATGCATAAACTAAACTTTAAGTAAGAATGGAAAAGTATAATTACGGGGTCATTGGTCTGGGTGTAATGGGAAGAAATCTGCTTTACAATATTGCCGATAATGGTTTCTCTGTCGTAGGATTCGATTTAGATGAAGAAAAGGTAATCGAACTTCGTAAAGGAGTTGCTTCAGGTACAAAGGTTGTTGGAACTGTTTCTCTAGAGGAATTTGTGTTAAGTTTAGACAGTCCGCGAAAAGTTATTTTGATGGTTCCTGCAGGTAAACCGGTTGATGCTGTTCTTGAAAGCATAACACCGCTTCTGAGTCCAAAAGATATTGTCGTTGATGCGGGAAATTCTTATTTCAAAGATACCGAGAGACGTATAGCTGATTTAGCTTCTAAAAACCTTCATTTTATGGGAATGGGAGTTTCTGGAGGAGAGCAGGGGGCAAGAAGAGGACCGAGTATTATGCCGGGCGGAGATTTGGAAGTTTTCAATTTGGTGAAGCCTATGCTGGAAGTTATTTCGGCAAAAGTAAAAGGGGAGCCCTGCACCGCTTATATGGGAAAAGGAGCTGCAGGGAATTACGTTAAAATGGTTCACAATGGTATTGAATATGCCATCATGCAATTAATCAGTGAAGCATACGATTTACTGAGAAAAGGAGCTAATCTTAACAATAACCAATTGTATGAAGTTTTCAAAAGTTGGAATGAAGGCGAGATGAATTCTTTCCTTATTGAAATAACAAGAGATATTTTCCAGCAAAAAGATGATGTAACAGACGGTTTTCTTGTCGACAAGATTTTAGATAAAGCAGGAGCAAAAGGAACCGGAAAATGGACCTCCCAGGAGGCTATGGAAGTTGGAGTGTCTATTCCAACCATCGATATTGCAGTAACATCAAGAATTTTATCCGCTTACAAAGATGAGCGCGTGAAAGCTTCGCAATTATATGCTAAAGAAGAAGTACAAACTCCTGAAAATATAGAATTGTTCATCAAAGAGGTGGGGGATGCTTTGTATTTATCTACTTTAATCAGTTATGCGCAAGGATTGGCATTATTGGTAAAAGCTTCTGAAGAATATCAGTTTGAAATTCCGTTAAAAGATGTTGTTAAAATCTGGAGGGGTGGATGTATCATCCGTTCGGTTTTATTGGAGAAATTTTATCTGGCTTATTCAAAATACGAGAACTTATCTAATATTTTATTGGATCAGGAAATTTCAGAAATTGTAAAAGATAAAATTTCTTCATTAAGAAAAACAGCTGCTTTTGCTGTATCAAACGGAATTCCAAGCTTAGGAATTCAGTCGGCTCTAGGGTATTTCGAAGCTTATACCACAGCATCTTTACCTGTAAACCTGCTTCAGGCGCAGCGTGATTATTTTGGTGCACACACTTACCAAAGAACTGACAGAGAAGGAGTCTTTCATACCTCATGGCAAAACCCAAATAACTGAATCTAACAATGAGTGACAATACAATCCTGCATCCAACAACGATCGTTATTTTTGGTGCAACAGGGGATTTGGCAAAAAGAAAGCTTTTTCCTGCCTTCTATAATTTATATATCGATGGCAGAATGCCAAAGGGGTTTAATATTTTAGCTTTAGGAAGAGCCGAAAATACGGATGAAAAATTCAGGGCTTATATTAAAGAAAATCTGGAGAGTTTTTCCCGGAAGGCTGTAATCAAGGAAGACTGGGCTGGTTTTCAGGCTCACATCAGCTATTTTCAGCATCAGCTTGATGAAGAAAGCTCTTATCAGGATTTATATCAGAAACTGGAAAATTTTGATAAGGTGTACGGAATGAGAGGCAACAGACTTTTCTATTTGTCCATTGCACCAAACTTTGTATCTGTAATTTCAAATCATCTTAAAAATACGTCAATAGCATCTGATCCTGCAACAGATCGAATTATTATCGAAAAACCTTTTGGTCACAATAAAGAATCTGCCATTGAGCTAAATAATCTTCTTTCACAAACTTTCCAGGAAGAACAGATTTATCGCATTGATCATTATCTAGGTAAAGAAACCGTTCAGAATATTTTGGCGTTCAGGTTCGGAAATTCAATTTTTGAACCTCTTTGGAATCACAGACATATAGAATCGGTACAGATTACGGTTGCCGAAGAAGTAGGTGTGGAAACAAGAGCCAGTTTTTATGAGCAGACAGGAGCTTTGCGCGATATGATTCAGAACCATCTTTTGCAAATTCTTTGTATGGTTGCTATGGAACCTCCGGCTTCACTTGAATCGGGTGAGATCAGGGATCGTAAAGTTGATGTTTTAAAATCCATCCGTAGGATTTCTCCCGAAAAAGTAGATCATTATGCGGTAAGAGGACAGTACGGACGAGGCAAAGTAAATGGGGTAAAAGTAAAAGGCTATCGCCAGGAAGAGGGAATTGCTCATGATTCCAATACGGAAACATTTGTCGCTATTAAGTTTTATCTGGATAATGAAAGATGGGAGGATGTTCCTTTTTATGTTCGTACCGGTAAGAAGATGAAAGAAAAGCATTCTTATATAACGATTCAGTTTAAGCCACTTCCAAATTCTACGTTTTCAGAAAGCAGCTCGCTTCTGTCGGCAAACCGATTGGTTATTAATATCCAGCCACAAATGGACATCAGATTGCAGTTTATGTCTAAAAAGCCAGGCTTGTCTTTAGAGCTTAAACCTGTGGAGATGATTTTCGATAATTTTGCCTGTCAGACCGATACGCCCGAAGCTTATGAAACTCTTTTATTGGAAGCACTCGTGGGAGACCTTACACTGTTTATGCGCTCTGATCAGGTACAAGAAGCTTGGGATGTGATAAAAACGATTCAGGAAACCTGGGAAAAAACCAAAGATCCATCGTTCCCAAATTATGCTTCAGGAAACTGGGGCCCTGATGACAGTGATGCACTGGTAGAGCGGCAGGGACATCAGTGGGTTTAAAATCTAATGAAAAGAGAATGAATATTACGATATTTAATAATCTGGATGCTTTATATAAAGAAGCAGCAGATACATTTGTTGAGCTTTCGAAAAAAGCGATTCAGAAGCATGATAAATTTGTGGTCGCGTTGAGTGGTGGCTCTTCACCGAAAGCCATTTTTAGTTTATTAGCTACTCCCGAATATGCAGATAAAATAATTTGGAACAAAATCTATTTTTTTTGGGTAGATGAAAGATGGGTTTCTCTTGAAGATGAGAAAAGTAATTTTAAGATGACTTTGGAAGTACTTTTGAATAAGGTTCCGGTAAATGAAAATCAGATTTTCCCCATGTATAAAGAGGGAATTGAGCCTGAAAATTACGCTAAAGCATACGAAGCTCAAATCAGAAATGTTTTAGGAGCTGACGGTATTTTTGATTTCATCCTTTTAGGAATGGGTGATGATGGCCACACAGCCTCTCTGTTTCCAGGAGAAAAGATCTTACAAGAAAAAGAAAAATGGGTTGATGCCTACTATCTAAAGCCACAGGCAATGTTCAGAATTACTTTGACTGAACCTATTATCAATAAAGCTGAAAATATTCTGATTGTTACATTTGGTAAATCCAAGAAAAACGCTTTGAATGAAGTTCTTAATGGTGTATATAATCCTGAACTATATCCGCTACAGTTAATTGAAAAAAAAGCAGGAGTCCAGATTTTTACCGATAAAGAAGCTGGAATTTAATATCATTTGACTATAGGGGACGTCTAGCCAAAAAGGCTCCCTTAACGATTGACAAGGGTGCTTAAGTACTCTTGTCAATACAGTTATAGCCCCTTAGGGAAATATTGGAACATTATTGCTAATAAATTTACAATGAGATTTTTGATTTTAATTTCGATTTTCTTTTCAATCTTATGCTCTGCAAAAGGTCAATCAAACAATAAATCAGTTATTAAGGGAGTGATAGATACTATTCCTCACACAATCTATTTTGTTAAATATAAAAATCAAGGAAATACGATCTCTGATACGGTAGCATTAGATGATAAAAGCAATTTTAAATATACAGCTATAATCTCAGAGCCGACAATTTTCAACATATCTATTAAAAATATTTATAATAAAAATTATATCGGTGATTTTGTAATCTATTCATTCTGGATAGAACCAGAAAAAACGATTGAATTTAATGGCTATAAAGGCTGGCTGATTAATGGCGCGAAGGGTTTAATTCCTATTTCTAATAAATTTGATATTAAAAATTCCTCTTTAGATAGTATTGAGAGATTATTCAACAAAAATAAATTAACAGCAATTAAAGCAAAAACAGAACAACTCGGCCGTAACCTGGCAAACAATGAGTTGATTGAAGTAATTCGCGAACTTTCCGATTCATTTATATCTAATCACCCGAATAACTATTACGGACTTTATTTGATAAGTAATTTCCCGGATAATACAAATAAACAACTAAATGATAGAAATAACATGTTCAAAAAGATTTCGAATGATTTACAGAAAACATATCTTGGCGAATCAATTCTCCAAAAAATAAAAATTAGTAAAATATTTGAAATTGGTGAAATGATGCCTGAGTTCGAACAAACAGATACGATATCGAAAGTCGTTAAATTATCCCAATTTAGAGGTAAATATGTGCTGGTTGACTTTTGGGCATCCTGGTGCGCGCCTTGTCGAAGAGAAAATCCTAATTTGGTTAAAGCCTATCAAAAATACAGAGGTAAAGGATTTGAGATTATAGGAATATCATTAGATGAAAATAAAGAAGAATGGCTAAAAGCTATACGCAATGACGGATTAAAATGGACGCAGTTATCAGATCTAAAATCTTTTAAAAATTCAGTCGCTCAACAGCTCTCTATTCAAGCTGTCCCTGATAATTTTCTAATTGATCCAAATGGAGTAATTCTTGCTAAAGGACTTAGGGGTGATGACTTGAGCAAAGAATTAGAACGAATTTTCAAATACTAAATCACTCAATATTTAGCATATGCTTTTGAATTGAGCCCAACAACTCAAAAACTCTATTTTATCATAATAAAAAGAGATAGAAAAGGGATTTTTCATCGAAGATGACGATAAGGTCTGCTATGCTTACCTTTGGAAAGAAGGCGAAAATATTATTGCCCATGTGTGGCTATACAATGTAACACCAACTCCGAGTGAGCCAGAATTGCAGATAGAAGAAAATCACCCCTTTTTAAATTCTGCGGAATTTGTTAGAGAGAATCTCGACCCATTCGACGCTTGGACGCCTGTTGAAGTCACTTGGGATTTTGCGGAAGAAATACTAGCTAAGATATTTTTATCAGAAAGATTGATCGCGAAACTTACCGTAGGGGCACGTCCGGGTTGGTCTAGTCTTGTAACAAAAGACGGACCGTTGGCGAAGAAGATGGCGGATTTTCAGCATTAAATCGTAATTTTATCTTTCAAATACACTGACAATGACATTTCTATACCAATATCTTCGTTTTTATGGGGTGTTAGCGGCCTTCATATTTTCCTTCAATGTTTCTGCACAAAAGCAATCCGGGGTGGACAGCGATGCATTGGCAATTCAGTTCGTTGATGGACAACTTCCTGAAGGCAACTATACCGCAGCGGTGTTGGGAATTCCCAGGCCGAATGCAGCACAGCTTGCAATTGTTGGGAAAATGAAACAAGCCATGAAAGCCAATGAAGATTGGTTTTTCAAAACCATGAAGGAGTTAAAACCCGGAGAGCCTATACCATATCACAAAAATCTAGGTATTAGCGAAGAAGAGTATGCTGCTTTTATGGAGTTCTCCCAATCTACCAAAATAGACAAAATAGGGGCGATGGAGCTCAAGATCATTCGCAAGGACAATAGTATCCATTTCGAGCCTAAAGACTTCGGCGATTATTTGAAATATCTAGTCATTGATTTGAAAGACCAGAGGGTTAGGGTTGATAGTCTGGGCTTGGAATATAAAGGACAGATCAGTTTGGATGCCAAACAGACAACATTGGTCGCAGGGCCTTGGGCAGGTTACTCCTGGCAACTCGAAGAATTTAAAAAAGACGGACAATTAATTTCAGATCCGAATAAAGTCGCTCCTGCAGAAATGGGAGAACTGGATATAAAGTCTATAAAAGTGTTAATAGGCAAACTCGATCGTATCGATCAATGTTTTCTTTATCTCAAGAGTAATATTGTCTATAAAGGCCATGTGCTGGCAAAACAGGATATTGCCCTTTTATTAACGAAAGAATAAGCCAATTTTTAATTAAGGAACTAGGGAAGATATGGCCCGAATTCTCTCCTTTTAAAATGTTATGTTTTGCGGTGGGGAGGTCAATTCGTATGAAATATAAAATTTTATTTGGGGTACCAATGATTTTGATTTAGTAAATTTATCACTATATTAAGTTCGTCGTTCGTACCAATTATATGAATTTGCCAAATGAAATCTCCTAAAGAAGCTGCTATACTGGAAAAACTTAAAAATGGAGACCTCAATTCGTTTAATGAAATCTATTTCCATTATTCTCCAAAGATCTATATTAGATTGATCAAACTGGTCAAAGATCAAACTATTGCGGAAGAAATCTTACAGGAAGTATTTACCAAAATATGGCTCCAACGTGAAAAGATTGACCCTAATAAGGGATTTGTCTCATTTCTCAATCATATTTCGGATAATTTGGCCATGGATTTTTTTCGAAAAGTGCAAAGAGACAAGGCACTTCAATTGGAAATATGGGCTTCAGCCATAGAACTGTATTATCATACCGAAGAAAAACTGTTTTTCAAAGATAAACAGCAGATGCTGAACAATGCAATCGACTCCCTGAGCCCCAAACGAAAGGAGATTCTGATGCTCAATAAATTTGAGGAAAAAAGTTACAAAGAAATAGCCGATTTACTGGGTATCTCAGTATCTACAGTGAGCAATCAATTGGTGAGCGCACTCAAGGATATCAAAAAATATATTCAGGAAAATTACCGAGATGAGTATATAATCAGTCTTTTTGCGGCCTTTTTATTTAAGCTATAAAAAAAATAAAAAAGCAATAGTGTGATTCTCTTTGCCAAACGTATAGAGTAACAAATACAGCAATGTATTGAACTAATTATAGAAAATTTTGAAAGAGCAATCCTTTAAAGATCAATTGTTGGCGTATATCCACAACCGCTTGGATGCGCAGTATTATGAGTCATTTTTTGACGAAATGGCCAAGATTGATACTGCAATTCTAGAGTTATGGATCACTGAGATGCTGGATCAGGATGAAGAACAAGCAGTACAACAAATTCCGTTACCAGATTTAAGCATGGTTCATCGGAAAGTGCTCGATCATATCTATGCCGTAGATCCGCCAAAACCTATGCTCATTCGTAGCATAAGCCCGTGGGCCTGGGCTTCCTGTGCCGCCGTGCTACTCTGCGTACTGTCGGTTCTCTTTTTGAAAAATTTCTCGACCTCAACAAAAGAACAGGTTACCTGGTATGAAAATAAAAATGCTTATACAATCAATGCTCAGCTTCCTGATAGCACGACCGTTATCCTTTATCCACATGCAAAAATCGGATTCGAATATACTGGCAGAGGCCACCGCGATGTACATCAGGCGCAAGGGCGAGTTATTTATAACGTGCGCAAAAACAAAAATGCACCTTTTCAAGTCAATTACAAAGGATATCTGACCACTGCCTTAGGGACAATATTTAGCGTAGATCCCAAGGATGCCGATCATGTACTGATAAAACTAATGGAGGGCAAAATCTCGGTCGGATCAGTGACAGCGGAAAGTCGAAACTTAATATATCTCAAACCAAAAGAGGAAGTATTGGTTAACTTAAAACTGCAGCAGATGATTAAGTTTTCGGAGCCCGAATTGACAAAATCTCAGCCAGCTCGTGTGGATAAGGAGCTAAGGAAACTTATACCACAGCTAACTGCCAATGTCGAATGGACCAATCAGTCTGTCAAATTTAACCAAACCAAAAACATTCAACTCTTAAGAGTAATCGAAAGCCTTTACGATGTTTCGATTATATGTGATAATCCTGATTTGCTCAACAGTTCATTTACAGGAAGTTTAAATAGCAAAGAATCGCTAGCTAATTTCTTGACCAGTTTCTGTCAATTGAACGATTGTACATTCCAAGTGAACAATGGTATTGTCAACATCAGCAATTCGAGAAGAAAGGAGGACGTACAGTAGGAGAGAATCAACCCAACGCGGAAAAATAAACCAATATATAAATCAGAATAACCAACTGTAAACAATTATGAAGCATATTCTAATCAAATTAATGCTCGTGGGATTGCTATTTCCATACTTTTCTGTAGGATTTGCGCAATCAAACCTGAAAGTAAATGGTAAAATAGTTGACAACGAAGGGAATACATTGCCCGGCGCAACTATTGATCTTGTCCACGAGAAGAGCAGTAAAAAACTCCACTTTGTGGCCGATAACAACGGATTGTTTGTTTTAACTCCACTTGTTGCTGGCGAAAATTATACGATCTATGCCCACCATCTCGGCTACGATACCGATTCTGTTAAGCATTTTGTGGCAACCGCTACCAGCAAAAACACCGTGCTTATCCGTCTGAAACCAAATACCGGAATGATAGACGAAGTTGTTGTCGTCGGCTATGGTGTTCAGAAAAAGGTGAATTTGACGGGCGCTGTTTCCGCCGTATCGGGAGAAGATCTGAACAATAGGCCCGCAGGGCAAACCTCTTCGGCCCTTCAAGGCATGGCCTCTGGAGTAACCGTCACACAGCGTTCTGGCAAGCCGGGAGCGGACGGTGCGGATATCCGTATCCGTGGTATCGGTACACTTGGCAACGCAGCACCTTTAGTGCTGATAGATGGAATCGAAGGCTCTATCAATAATATCGACCCCAATTTAATAGAGAATATTTCCATATTAAAAGATGCCGCCTCCGCATCGATCTACGGTTCGAGAGCTGCCAATGGTGTGATCTTGGTCACGACGAAAAGAGGAAGTTCTGATAAAGTCGCTATTGCCTACAATAATTATTTCGGTTGGCAGTCGGCGACCAATATGCCCAAAATCGTCAATGCCCTGGATCATATGCTGCTGACTAATGAAGCGTATACCAATGTTGGTGCGAGTCCATTATATCCAGAGGATATCATTGCCGCCTATCGAAGTCAGGGCAATGGTAGTTCGGACGAGTATCCCAATACCAATTGGCAAAAGGAATCGTTGCAGGGGAATGGATTTCAGCAAAGCCATTTTGTGACAGTAAATGCAGGCACAAATAAAGTAAAAATGCTGACTTCGGTCGGTTATTTCGACCAGAAGGGGTTGACACTGAATAGTTCGTTTAAGCGCTATACTATCCGCAACAACGTGGATGTTAAATTCTCAGATAAGCTCGCCGTTAAATTTGACTTTCAATACGTCAATCCGATTGTCACCTCACCCGCAGCGAGTATTGAAGAGCTTTTTCAGTGGATGAGCAGTATTCCCGCCAATCAATCCTTTAGGAATTCTAATGGTAGCTGGGGACTAGGTTGGAATGGTAATAATCCCGTCTCGGCGGCTGCAGATGGCGGTGTTGCGACCAACAAAAGTCCATTTGGTAGTATCAACGCATCATTGATCTACAGACCCAAGGAATGGTTGACTGCCGAGGTCAATTATGCACCGAAATATGCGACGCAGGTAAATAAGAATTTCCGAAAAGCAGTGCAGTCCTATTTTCCAGACGGTACGCCGAGCTTCTCGGTCCCTGTGCGTACAGCACTTACCCAGTACAATAGCCAGGAACTTTTTAATAATATGCGAGCGACCCTTACGCTAAACAGGGATTTTGGTCCACATCAGTTTAAAGCATTGATTGGTGGTTCGCGCGAAGACTACAAGATTGATTACACTCAGGGTTTTAGGGACACCTATGTTCTCCCTGACTATGAAGTGCTCAATGCTGGGTCGGCACTAAATCAGTCAGCGACAGGAAGTGCTTCCGAGTGGGCATTACAATCTTTATTTTCAAGGATCAATTACATTTTCAAAGATCGTTATCTTTTAGAACTCAATGCACGCTACGATGGTTCGTCCAGGTTTGCCAAAGGTAATCGCTATGGTTTTTTCCCGTCGGCATCCGCCGGATGGCGTTTTTCCGAGGAGCAGTTCCTAACCGCATCAAAGGGGTGGCTTACAGAGGGAAAAATCAGGGCTTCATGGGGTAAGTTGGGAAATCAGAATATCGGGACCTATCCAGCCGTGGCATCTTTAAACCTAGGTTCGTACACTTTGGGTAATGGCATCGTCAATACGGCAGCGCTAAATGATATGTCTAATCCCGATATTACATGGGAGTCTACCGAGGAGAAAAATATTGGTATCGATCTTACCTTATTTAAGCGATGGACTATTACGGCAGATTTTTACAATAGAAAAACCAGTGATATATTATTACAGCTGGATATCCCGCTCATTATTGGTTTAAATAAGCCTTATCAAAATGCAGGCGTCGTCGAGAATAAAGGTTGGGAGCTTTCCATGGGCTATCGGAGCGATCCGGCCAAAGACTTTAAATATAATTTTACACTCAACCTCTCTGATGTCAAAAACAAGGTGTTGGATATGCGCGGAATCAATCAGACTGGTCTAACGGTCAATCGGGAAGGCTATCCCATTAATTCGATCTTTGGCTATGTTTCCGATGGCTATTTCCAAACAGTGGAGGAGGTAAAAGCTCATGCCACACAGTTTGGTACCCTAGCGCCAGGTGATCTCAAATACCGTGATCAGAATGACGACGGAGTTATTAATGAGTCCGATAAGGTTATCATTGGTAGTACCATTCCACGATATACCTATTCGCTCAACTCCAATTTTAGTTTCAAGGGGTTCGACCTCAGTTTTCTTTTACAAGGTGTAGGCAAAGCCGATGGCTACCTATATGGGGCCGGTATTCAGCCCTTTACGACTACCGGGGCAATCGGTGGAACGATTCGTGAGGATAATAAAGATAGATGGACACCCGATAATACTACAGCGAAATATCCACGATTGGCTTTCGGACAGAATAACAACCAGCAGTCTTCCCAATTTTGGATGAAAAATGCCGCCTATCTTCGCCTGAAAAATTTGCAGCTCGGCTATACCTTTCAGGCTGAGCTACTAAAGTCCATCGGGTTGAATAAACTTCGGGTATTTGTTAATGGTTCAAACTTATTCAGCGTAGATAAATTTTGGGACGGTTATGACGTCGAAGCACCAGTAGGCTATGGTAACTTTTACCCGCAGGTAAAGGTGTATTCTTTTGGATTGGATATTACATTATAAACTTGGTTTGTATGAAAACTCTAAATAAACTCGCATTATATATGCTGTCGATTGCAGTTCTCCTTCTGGTGGGGGCATGCGAAAAATACCTGGACAGATCTCCCTTGGATGGTCCTTCGGACGAAAATTATTTCAAAAATCAGGATGAGCTGATATTGGTTGTCAATGGTTTGTACAGTGCCCTTGCATTTCATCCCATGGACGATATGCCTATCAACCTCACCCTTGATGATGCCACCGATATTGGGTGGGATCGTAATACTTCTGATTTACAAGCTGTGGGAAGGGGAGATCACGACAGCAACAATGGCTACATCCGGAATATCTGGACCAATTCCTATAAGGTCATTGGCAAATGTAATTTTATACTCGACAATATCCAGAAGTTGGATGGAAAGATGGATGCCAATCTTCAAAAGCGTTATAAAGCCGAGACACAGTTTATTCGGGCCTATGTCTACCAATATTTGATTGATTATTTCGGTGGAGTGCCTTTGGTCACGAGCGGTCTAAGCCTTGCTGATGCCAATGTTCCGAAAACATCTAAGGCTGAAATTGCGAGCTTTATCCTCAAAGAACTTGATGAAGCTGCTGCTATTTTACCGGTTAGCTATGGCTCGACCGATATTGGGCGTGCGACCAAAGGGGCAGCATTGGCCATACGCGCTCGGGCAGCACTCAATAATGGGCTGTGGGAAGAAGCAGCGCGTTCTGCCAAAGAAGTCATGGACCTGAAAGTATACGCCTTACACCCCGACTTCGGCCAATTGTTTACCTATGATGGAGAGGCATCCAAGGAGATTATTTTTGCTTTTCAATATCTACGATTACAAAAAACAAAGACCCACAGTGCTACGCGCGGATTTCTGTCACGCAACGCACAGGGAACTTCCAACAAAATTCCGTCACAATCCATTGTTGATAGTTATCTCTGTACCGACGGATTTGCCATTGATAAATCTTCCAGATTTGATCCTAAAAAACCATTTGCCAATCGGGACCCGCGTCTGGGTTATACCATTGCTCTTCCCGGCAGCACGTTTTTTGGTTTTCAGTTTGAGACCCATAAAGATAGCATAACCTGCTGGAACTACAGCTACAATACTTCTACGGCAGTACGCATCCAAAATCAGGACGCGATCAATGCCTATGCGACCTTTTCTGGTTATTGCTGGAAAAAATATGTCGATATCAAAGACAAGGACTTTACCATGGAATCGGAGTTAAATATTATTCAGAGCCGATATGCTGAAGTTTTGTTGATTTATGCCGAGGCGATGATCGAAAGCAATAAGATCGACCAAACGGTGTATGATGCGATCAACAGTATTCGGCAGCGTCCTAGCGTTGACATGCCAGTAATATCCAGCGGTAAAACGCAAATTGAGCTGCGCGAGATCGTACGCAAAGAAAGACTTTATGAATTGACCAATGAGGGCTTTCGTCTGGTCGATTTGAGGCGTTGGAAACTGGCCGATAAATTCATGAATTCAACATTCTATGGCCGCATTCCAAAAGGCTTGCTGGCCAATGCGCCGACGATCGATGAAGATAGTTACGTGAATTATAAAAACGTTGCTAATCAGAAAGACATGCGGGTTATCGAGTTACGCAAGTTCGATCCCAACAAGAATTACCTTTGGCCGATCCCGAATATTGAAATTGTAACCAATAAAAACCTGGAACAAAATCCAGGCTATTAAATTCCAATGATGATGAGAAAAACACTTTTAATGACCATTGGCCTTTTGACTATGTTTTGGCATGTAGTCAAAGGGCAGACCGACAGAAAGGTAGATCTATGTATCTATGGTGCCACTTCAGCCGGAGTAATAGCCGCCTACACCGCCTCACATGCCGGAAAATCAGTGTTACTGATTGATCCGGGCACACGGGTAGGTGGGCTCAGTTCTGGTGGATTGGGGCAGACGGATATCGGGAATAAATATGTCGTCACAGGGCTCGCCCTTGATTTTTACCGCAAAATGGGCAAGCACTATGGCAGTTTTGAACAATGGATTTTTGAACCGAAGGTTGCTGAATCTATTTTTAAGGACTATCTGGCACATGCTGGCACACAAACACTGATGGGGCATCGTTTGATAGGTGTAGAGACTGCGCATCGTTCCATCAAAAGCATAACTTTGCTTCCGAGTGAAAGCAGGGAAGGCAAAAATATAACGGTTACGGCCAACGTCTTTATGGACTGTAGCTATGAGGGGGATCTTATGGCCAAAGCTGGCGTGTCCTACCATGTGGGGCGGGAGTCGAATAGTACCTATGGTGAAACGATTAACGGAGTGCAATTGCTTGATGGTCATCAGTTTCCGGACGGTGTAGATCCCTATAAGATAAAAGGTGATCCCGGGAGCGGTGTTTTATGGGGGATCAATACGGGGCCCTTAAAAGAAAATGGAACGGGAGACGCCAAGGTTCAAGCCTATAATTATCGGATTACATTGACCAATGTCCCTGAAAACAGAATAGCAATCACCAAACCCCACAATTACGACGCAACCAAATATGAACTCTTAAAGCGGCAAAAGGAGATACAGCCCTGGAAGAGTATCCAAGACGTATTTATCTGGAGTCTTATGCCCAATGGAAAGACTGATATCAATAATAGAAATGGATTTTCAACAGATATGATTGGCATGAACTGGCATTACCCTGAAGCCGATTTTTTCGAACGGAAAGAGATTATTCAGGCCCATGAAGATTACACCAAAGGTCTTTTATATTTTGTCGCAAACGATCGTTCGGTGCCGGAGCCGATCCGAAGCGAATTCAAAAAATGGGGCTACCCCAAAGACGAATATCCTGACAATGGACATTGGTCACCGCAATTATATATCCGCGAAGCCAGAAGGATGATTGGTGATGTCGTCATGACCCAAGACCACTGTCAGGGCCGAAAAGTCGTGTCCGATGGGGTAGGCTATGCCGCATACACCATGGATTCGCACAATTGTGACCGAGTGATCGTCAATGGCATGGTCAAAAATGAAGGTAACGTTGAGGTTGGCGGATTTTCTCCTTTCCCGATTTCCTACAGAGCGATCGTCCCCAAAAAAGAAGAGATCAATAATCTTTTGGTCCCGGTGTGCTTGTCGGCAAGTCATATCGCCTTTGGTTCCATTCGCATGGAGCCAGTATTTATGGTGCTGGGGCAGTCCGCTGCTGTGGCAGCCTGCGAGGCAATTGACAACAAAACTGCCGTTCAGGATGTTGATATAAGACGCGTGCAAAAAATATTGCGTGACAACCCAAAGGCAGATGGCCGTAGGGCCGATTATATCATTCATGTAGACGATAAAGATCAGGTTATGTTGAAAGGAAATTGGCGTAAATCCGCAAAAAAAGGTTATGGCATGAGTTACCAGGAAGCCGACAGCAACCCCGGGGCCATGGCCCGTTTTACTCCCGGTAAAGATTTTTCCGGTGGAAAATATATGCTGTACAGTTATTTTCCTAGAACCGCCGAAAGCACCGAGAGCGGGACATTCATTATCCATACAGGGAAGACAAGGATCGAAAAAACAATAAATTTTAAGGAAGTCAATATCCTCGGACAGACCACAAGTACTTGGGTAGCGCTCGGCGAATATGTTTTTGAAAAGGGAAGAAGTAAGCCCTATGTTGAGATTACCTCGGACGCAAAAGGCATATTGGCTGCAAATGCCATCTTGTGGGTTCCCGTCTCAGACCAAAATTAAGTACATATGCAAAAGATAAAAATAGTGTTAAAATTAATGTTTGTCTTGGCTTTTCTGCAGGTTGAGGCCCAGCATTCGACCACGAAGGTAGACGTGGTCGTTTACGGCGGTACACCGGCAGCCATCACCGCTGCATTGCAAGTAAAACAGGCCGGCAAATCTGTGCTACTCTTATCACCAGATCAGCATTTGGGGGGTCTGAGTTCAGGCGGACTGGGTTATACCGATACTGGCAATAAAGCAGTTATTGGTGGTCTGGCCAAAAAATTCTACCAGGATGTATATAACCATTACTCCAGGGAATCGAGCTGGAATTGGCAATCCCGGGCCTCCTTTGGCAATCGTGGACAGGGCACCGTCGCGATGGATAGTGCGCATCGGACGATGTGGATTTTTGAACCCCATGTAGCCGAGGACATTTTTGATTCTTGGGTGCGGGATCATCAGATTGATGTTGTTCGTGGGGCATATTTAGATCGGCAGGAAAGTGCTATCGTTAAAGAAGGCACAACCATCAAGACCATTAAAACGGTAGACGGAAAGATCTATGAAGCGAAGATATTTATTGATGCCACTTATGAAGGTGATCTGATGGCGCTGGCCAAAGTCAGTTACACGATCGGGCGGGAGGCCAACCACACCTATGAGGAGCAGTGGAATGGTGTTCAGACCGGAGTCTTTCAGCACAGGCACCACTTTATCGCTCAGATCAGCCCCTACAAGCGCGAGGGAGATCCGAGCAGCGGCCTGGTATACGGCGTTTCAGCACAAGATCCTGGGCAATATGGCGCAGCAGATCAGAAGCTGCAAGCCTATTGCTTCCGCATGTGCCTGACCAATGATGCTCGCAATCGGAAGCCCTTTGCCAAACCTATTGCGTACGATCCGCAGCATTATGTCTTGTTACAGCGTTTATTTCGCGCGGGCTGGGACGAAGCCTTTCAAAAATTTGATCTGGTGCCCAACCATAAGACCGATGCCAATAACCATGGTCCGTTCAGCACAGATTTTATTGGGATGAATTATAATTATCCCGAAGCAAGCTATGCCGAACGCAAGTCCATTATCGAAGCCCATCGCCGGTATCAACAGGGCCTATATTATTTTATGGCCAATGATCCTTCCGTCCCAACAGCAATCAGGACAAAGATGGCCGAATGGGGGCTGGCAAAAGATGAATTTGAAGATAATGACAATTGGCCTTGGCAATTATATATACGAGAAGCCAGGCGGATGCTAGGACACTATGTGACGACCGAACACAATATTTTGGGCAAGCGCAAAGTAGAAGATCCGATTGGCATGGGCTCATATACCTTGGATTCGCACAATACCCAACGCTATGTGACCAAAGAAGGATTTGTCCAGAATGAGGGCGATATTGGTGTCCATGTGCCAGCACCTTACGCCATTTCCTATGGATCGATTATCCCAAGAAGCGATGAATGCAGCAATTTACTCGTTCCGGTCTGCCTCTCCAGTTCGCATATTGCCTTTGGTTCTATCCGTATGGAGCCCGTATTTATGGTATTGGGGCAGAGCGCAGGAGCTGCTGCGGTATTAGCGCTTGATAATGATGTGGTTGTGCAGCACGTGGATTACGGCATGTTAAAAAAACAACTGCTGGAGTCGGGCCAAGTATTGGAAAAAAAATAATATATTGAAATAGAATTATACTGGATATCGGATGGATTTAGATCATATGAATGCCCTTACACTGGTTTTTGCATCAATTTTAATTTTTGCAATCTCCTACCGTTTTTACGGGGTCTTTATGGCGCAGAAAGTACTCCGGCTCAACGATGCCATCACGACGCCAGCAGTCGAGTTTGCTGATGGCCATGATTATGTCAAGACAGACCGCAAGGTGTTGTTTGGACATCATTTTGCTGCCATAGCTGCTGCAGGGCCATTGGTAGGGCCAGTACTTGCGGCCCAGTTTGGCTATCTTCCCGGTGCACTCTGGATTTTGATTGGTTGTGTCCTGGGCGGAGGGGTGCACGATATGGTTGTGCTATTTGCTTCGGTAAGGCACAAAGGGCAGAGCCTGGCTACCATTGCGTCCAAGGAGATCGGTCCCGTTGTGGGCGGTATAGCCGGTATAGCCGTTCTGTTTATTCTGATTCTGACCTTGGCCGGACTGTCACTGGCCTGTATCAGCGCCATGCATGAGGCACCTTGGTCCTTATTTACTATTATTCTGACCATGCCAATTGCCATATTTATGGGACTATTGATGCGCTATAGAGCCAGATCCGTTACCTTGGCAAGTATATTAGGGGGAATATTATTGATCGTGGGAATCATTGCAGGCCATCGTTTGATGGAGATCCCGGTCATTTACAACCTTTTTGATTGGGATGTCAAGACCATTTCGATTGCGATTGCTATTTACGGGTTTTTGGCTTCGGTGCTACCCATCTGGCTGCTTCTTGTTCCAAGGGATTACCTTTCCACCTACCTCAAGATTGGCACGATTCTGATGCTGGCCGTGGGCATTGTCTTTGTGCATCCGATAATCCAAATGCCTGCGCTGACCAATTTTATTCATGGCGGCGGCCCTGTGATCGGCGGGCCTGTGCTTCCATTTATTTTTATCGTGATCGCCTGTGGGGCAATTTCGGGTTTCCATGCGATTATTGCCACAGGCACGACACCTAAGATGCTGGGCACCGAAAAAGAGATACTTTTTGTAGGCTACGGCGCGATGTTGGTGGAAGGATTTGTGGCCTTAATGGCCTTGATCGCAGCATGCACCCTGTTACCGGGCGACTATTTTGCGATCAACACACCAGTCAGCGACTACGCAAATTTTCTGGCACGGCATCCCGAATTAAAAGCCGTGGATCTACAGCATTTTTCAGATCGGATAGGAGTAGACCTCCATGGCCGTACAGGCGGAGCTGTTTCCCTTGCCGTGGGGATGGCCCATATTTTTGATAAGGTGCCTTTTATGGACAATGTGATGGCTTATTGGTATAATTTTGCCATAATGTTTGAAGCCGTGTTTATCCTTACAGCTATCGATGCCGGTACACGGGTCGGACGATTCTTTTTGCAGGAAATGCTGGGTGGTGTTTTTCCGGCTTTTAAAGACAAGGATTGGAAACCGGGCGTCTGGTTATGTAGCGCTATTTTCACTTTTTCATGGGGCTATCTTGTTTTTACGGGAAATGTAAGCAGTATTTGGCCGCTATTTGGAATCAGCAACCAGCTGTTAGCTGCCTGTGGGCTTATTGTCTGTACGACGATGCTTATTCGGATGAATCGGGGGAAATATGCCTTAATTACGGCAATTCCGGGCGTATTTATGGCCGGTATCACCTTTTGGGCTGGCTATCTACAGGTCACGGATATTTATTTGCCCAAAGGACAGCTGCTATTAGCGTTTTTAGCGATCTTGGCTATGCTCCTGATGCTGCTTGTCTTTATAGGCACGTTCCGAAAATGGTATCAGTTGTTTAAAATTGAGGCTAAATTTATCGACCAAAATGGAGAATCTGTAAAGGAATTGGTTGATCGTTAAGCTGAAAAATCTTCCATCGCGAAGACTACATCGACACAGACCGGAGGATCAGCCCGGAGGATATTACCTGCATTGCTTCAGAAGGCTAAATTTTTAGCCGCTTCATCAACAATCGATACCGGTACGCAAACCCCAAAATATACGCGATACATCTTTTATTTGTGGACCAACTAATGGCAGGTAATTTTTCATTCATTGCAGAGAAAATCGTATACTTGTCTCTACTACCAGTTGAAGGATCTAAATGACAAAAAGATATGTCCAATGCATTATTTATTTAACGCTAATCTGCTGTTTATTTGCACAACATGCCCAAGCCCAGTATCATTTCGGTAGTTTAACTTATGATAAAGGGCTCTCGAATAGCACCGTATTGAGTATATGCCGAGACAATGCAGGCTTTCTCTGGATCGGTACCAGGGACGGACTCAATAGATACGATGGTAACCGCATTAAACAGTACCGTTCGGATAATAGCGATGTTAACACCATTTCCACGAACAACTATATTTACACCATTGTTGAACATCCGCGCCAAAAGACCCTTTGGATCGGAACACAGCAGGGCCTAAATATTTATCAGCCTAAACAAGACCGCTTTCAGCGAATTAGCTTTGAGCATGTCAAACCTAAAAATAGCAACCATTTTGCGGTTTTAGCAATTTATTTTATTGAATCTAGCGTCTTACTCGGTACAAATAATGGTCTGATGTGCATTAAAAATGCCGATCATCCCAAGATAGAAAACGTGAATATTCTCCCCGGACTGGAAATCTACTCCTTATTACAGCTGGGAAGAAATATCTTGATCGGGACCAATAGAGGATTATATCTTTGGCGGGATCAAAAAACAATTGAACCAATTAAACTAAGTCATACAAATAGCTCAGCGATATCCGTGAAGGATATTAAGCGAGTGGCTACAGATAAAATCTGGATTGCCACGGATGGACATGGTCTTTTTGAATTGGACATCTTATTTCAGCAGATTGCGCATTATACAGGTAAAACGGGACTATCAAGTGATTATGTGCGAGCGATAGCGATAGATAAAGCCAAAAATATCTGGGTAGGGACAATGGAAGGGGCCAATTTGCTACAGCCCGACGGTAGTCAGATACAGCAGATAAAATCGAGTGCCAACAATCCCTTCAGTATCAATGATAATTCCATCAAGACGATTTATATTGATCGGCAGGGTATTGTTTGGATGGGGACAAATTTTGGCGGAATAAACTATCATCATCCGTCGGTATATCCCTTTAAGGTAGATCTTGCAGACGGCAATTTCAAACATCTGAGCGGAAATCTGGTCAGCGCCATTGCCGTTGACGATGATGAAAATACTTGGGTGGGAACAGAACGGGACGGGCTGAACGTTCGCAAAAAGGGTAGCGATGTCTATCGGAAAATAGAGCTTCGGTCCAATACGGTCAAATGCCTGCTCACAGATGATAAATATATTTACGTGGGTACGTTCGGCGCAGGGCTAGCTCGCATCAGCCGTCAAAATACCACAGATATTCGCTATTACAATATTACCGGTGAAAATGGCATTACGCTGCTCCAGAATTACATCAGCAGCATTAACCGGGATCGCCTCGGGAATATTTGGATCGGGACCGGTAACAAAGGCTTACAGATGATCAATAGTCAATTTACGACTGCTATTCAACCTACCAGCACTTTTACAAAAAATACCGCCAACAATTATATCAAGCATATTTTAGCCAGCCGAAACGGTAGTCTATTTATTGGAACGGCCCAGGGGCTTGGTCAACTCTGCAATAGTGCTGAACAACAAGGAATCTATCGTTCTGAGGAACTTATGAAAGATCATTATATCAATACGCTTTTTGAAGATAGGACTTCACAGATATGGATTGGGACGCAAGAAAAAGGGCTTTATAACTATAATCCGAAAACAGGAGTGGTAAACAGGGTGGAGTTATTTCCAACGCGTAGCTATTACCATGTGTTGGGGATTGCCGAAAACAAGGCCAACGAAATTATTATCTCCACAAATAATGGACTCGTGTTTTACAATAAGCTGACTGGAGCAAAACGCTATATGGATATTCAGGATGGTTTCCCAACAAATGAATTCTTACCAAATGCCATTTTTTGTCGGGATGGGCAGCTGCTCGTCGGTTCGCACAAAGGCTTAATCAGTCTCGATGTGTCTCATCACCAGTCAAATGCGGGGGTACCCAAATTGTTGATCTCGGGCTTCTCTATCAATGGTCTGAGCAGGACGAGAGTCGACAAAGTGTTGGGCTATCTAAATCCGGACCGGGCGGAGGAAATTGCACTGAAACATGACCAAAATACGTTTACGATCGACTTTAGTTCAGACAACCTTATCAATCCACAGAAAAACAGCTATGCCTATAAAATTGAAGAACTCGAAAAAGAATGGAATCTGACCGATCAGCCTTCCATAACTTATACCAATCTGAGCCCCGGACGATATACGCTTCGGTTAAAGACGGCAAATAATGACGGACTATGGAGTAACGTGAGCAAATCTGTGGTATTCAACATTGCTCCGCCTTTTTATAAATCTATCTGGGCCTATACTGGGTATACAGTGCTACTGATGGGCATTGTCTATTTTTTCTACCGCTATAACCTGGACAAAAAGCAGCTTAAAACAAAGTTATATTATGAAGAAAAACTGCATCAGGATCAAGCAGCACTGATGCAGTCAAAGCTTGATTTCTTCACCAAGATCAGCCATGAAATCCGCACGCCGCTGACCTTAATCCATGCCCCGATAGAGAAAATATTGCTGGATAAAAGGCTCGATAGTCAAGTGGATGTGCAGTTACAACAGGTGAGACGTAATATTAAGCGGCTGCTACATTTGACGCAAGAACTATTGTCTTTCAATAAAATGGATGCCCAAAAATTGACTTTGAATAAAGTTGTTATAGACGCAACAAGTTATTTTGAGAATATACATCAATCCTTTGTTGTTATAGCCGAAGAATCGGGTATAGGCTATGTCTTGGATAACCAATTTGAAGGTTCTTTTATGGCTGATCCCCAACAGCTGGAAAAAGTATTGCTCAACCTGCTTTCCAATGCCTTTAAATTTAGGAGCGAGCATGCTCCCAAGGTTCAACTTGTCATCCGTCAGCGGAACGAAAATCTGTTTATCCATGTGATGGATAATGGTCAAGGTATCAAAATGGAAGACCGGGAGCGCATATTCGATACCTTTTACCAAGCTGATACGGGAAAAGGGAAGGAAGGCTGGGGAATCGGATTGTCTTTCGCCAAAGAGCTCGTAGAACTTCATCAAGGAAATCTCTATCTTGACAATCCACTGCAGCTGGGCCAACAGGAGGGCACCGTATTCACCATATTGTTGCCGGCATGTATCCGGCAACAGCAAGGGATACCGACGGAAATTATTTCGGAGACAAGTACGGCTGAAAGTACCGCGGCCTGCATTCCGGACTCGACCCGGGATTATCAGCTGCTGATCGTGGAAGATAATGACGAACTCCGTTCTTTTCTGCTCAACCATCTGCAGACATGCTACAACGTAAGTGCTGCTGCCAATGGAAAGGAGGCGCTTGCGGCAATTGCCGATAGCATGCCCGATATGATTATAACAGATATCGCGATGCCCCAGATGGATGGCTACACGCTGGTGAAATCCATCAAAGCCGATCCGGATATAGCCCACATCCCCGTAATTATGCTGACAGCCAAAGGAGAGGAGCAGGATAGTATCATTGGTTATCAAAGTGGCATCATCAATTATGTAACTAAACCATTCAACTTACAGGTTTTAGATCTTCAGATTTTCAACACCATATCAGCATTAGAACTGGTTAAAGAACGTAACCGACGCTATTTGCTGTTATCGAAACGTGATGAAAACATTAGCAATGCTGCTGCGGCTTATTTGGATAAGTTAAGAACGATGGTCGAAGCACATATCGCCGAAGCTGAGTTTTCAGTTGCGACTTTAGCGGAAAATATGGGCCAGAGCCAAAGTGCGCTGTTGAAGAAGGTCAAAAGCCTGACAGGCCTCAGTGTTGCCGAATTGATTAAAGATATCCGTCTGAGTGTCGCTGCCAATCTCCTGATACAGTCTGATCAGGTCGCATCTGTTGCCTATTCCGTAGGATTCAACGATCGAAAGTATTTCAGTAAAGAATTTAAAAAGAAATTTGGTGTAAATCCCACTCAATATAGGGAAAATAGCTTACGCTAAGAGATTTTACCCCTATATTTCCGATTTTTTACCCCCTTATTTTCCATAAAGATCCAAATATTTGTCAAGCTTCTTTCTACGACAGAAAAAAGCTATGGGCAAATACTACCTCATGTCGGATTGCCCGAAAACCAATCATAAAGTGTAATCAATTTATTAAATGTAAAATATGATACCGCATCTAAAAACAATCGTATTGGGAGCGACCTGCCTGTTCCAAGTTCCGCAGCTCTATGCACAAAAGCAGCAGATCAGCGGAATAGTAACCGATATAGTTACCGGAAAGCCATTGCCCGGTGTAAGTATTTTGCAAAAGGGCTCCGGTACAAAAGGAACCACGGACCTTAATGGCCGCTTCTCTTTTCAGGTCTCGGACACTTCAGCTGTACTTATCTTTAGATTTATCGGTTATGATGAACAAGAAGTTGCTGTAAAAGAAGTTAAAGTGCTGAATATAAAACTCATACAGACCAATAAATCCTTAGATGAAGTTGTGGTAATCGGGTACGGTGAAGTGCAACGAAAAGACCTTACAGGTTCTGTGGGGTCAGTCAATATGCAGGATATCAAGAAGGCTCCCGTTGGTTCTGCATTGGAAGCATTGGCCGGTCGTGTAGCCGGCGTACAGGTCACCTCAGAAAGTGGTAAACCGGGCAGTGAGATGAACATTGTGATCCGCGGGGCCAATTCCCTGACACAAGATAATTCACCCCTGTATGTCATCGATGGTTTTCCAATAGAAAATGCGAACAGCAATGTCCTTAATCCGGATGAAATCGCTTCGATCGAAGTGCTGAAAGATGCATCTGCCACTGCGATATACGGTGCACGTGGTGCCAATGGTGTTATTTTGATCACGACAAAAAAGGGCGAAGCAGGAGCTCCTCAGATCAGTTATAATGGCTATATAGGATCGCAGCAGATCATCAATACCATGGATCTGATGAATGGCTATGAATTTGTCCGTTTGCAGGCGGAACGCGATCCTGTAGGCGCGCAGCTCACTTATTTTAACGATGGCAAGACATTAGAAGACTATAGGTCTGTACCGAGCAACGACTGGCAGGAGCATATTTTTAGGGATGGGGTGATGCACAACCACAGCCTCTCGGTGATGGGCGGGAACAGCAACACAAAATATTCCGTTTCAGGTAATATCTTTGGTCAGCAAGGTATTATCATTAATTCGGGATTTGACCGTAAACAAGGCAAGATCACGCTCGATCAGAGTTTTCAGAAACTAAAAGTCGGTATCAATGCCATGTATACCGGCACACTTACTGATGGTAGCAATCCCGCGGCTCCTGAATCGGCATTCTCCGCCATGAACTACCTGATGTACAGCGTATGGGGCTACCGGCCCATTGCTTTTGCCGATGAAGACCTTTTGAATGATCCAACAGACGATCTCGCCAATCCCACCAACGACTATCGGTTCAACCCCATACTTTCTGCTCAGAATGAGCTCCGCAAAAACTACAATAACCGGCTTATCGTGAACGGTTATGCAGAATATGCGTTCTCGCCGACACTAAAACTGCGGATTAATGGCGGTATTAACAATTCTGATACACGGTTGGACACATACAACAATTCACGCACCCGATATGGTTTTGCCGGAAGCACAAATGGCGTAAACGGTTCGATTCTATACACGCAGAGCAACACTTGGCTCAACGAAAACCTGTTGACCTACAACAAAAAATTTAAAGACCATACCCTGAATGCGGTTGTTGGGATCACTTTTCAGGGCAACAAGTACCATAGGTATGGCTTTTCCACCATTCATCTGCCCAACGAGATCAAGGGGCTGGCAGGCCTGAGTGAAGGGGTGCCCCAACCTGTCACCTCTCTGCAATCGGAATGGTCCATGCTCTCGTATCTGGGCCGTGTAAACTATAATTACAAAAGCCGCTACCTCCTGACCGCATCGTTTCGGGCAGATGGCTCATCCAAGTTTGTTAGCAATAACAGATATGGGTACTTTCCCTCTGCTGCATTCGCCTGGCGACTGATCAATGAACCCTTTATGAAAAATCAGCAACTTTTCTCGGATGCCAAACTGAGACTGGGTTATGGAATTACAGGAAATAACAGGGTGGGTGAATATGCTTCTTTTTCGCCTGTGTACTTTGAAAATACCAGTGTCAGCACCAACGGTTACTATTCCTGGGGAAATGAGCTTTTACAAGGGATGTACCTTGGTATCGGAACACCGGATCTGCGCTGGGAAAGTACGGCACAGCGCAATGCCGGCATCGATCTGGGGCTTTTTAAAAACAGGTTGATGCTGACGGCGGATTATTACCACAAGCGCACCTATGATCTCCTGCTCTATGCAGCATTACCCTCCACCACGGGCTATAGCAATGCCTTTAAAAATATAGGTGAAACGAGCAACAAGGGGATTGAATTAACCTTATCGGGAGATATCATCCAAAAAGCCAATTTTAGCTGGAATAGTTCCTTCAACATTTCCTTTAACCGAAATAAAGTGGTTGAACTTACCGAAAATCAGGAAAGCCTGACCACGGCACTGGTCTGGGATCAGGATTACAGAACTACTCCATTATATATTGCCAAAATCAATCAGCCACTCGGACAGATGTATGGATACCTCTGGGATGGTGTCTATCAATATGAAGACTTTGACCAACAGCCCAACGGCAGTTACCTCTTAAAACAGACGGTGGCGACCAATGGCAATACACGTAGCTCGATTCGCCCCGGCGACGTGAAGTATAAGGATCTCAATGGGGATCTGGTAGTGGATAATCTTGACAGAACAGTGATCGGACGTGGATATCCCATTCACCAGGGGGGATTTGCGAATACCTTTAAATACAAGAATTTTGATCTCCACTTATTTTTTCAATGGTCTTATGGAAACGATATTGTCAATGCCAATAGGCTGTTGTTTGAAAATGGCAGTAAAGCACATCTCAATCAATTTGCGAGCTATGCGGACCGCTGGACACCGGAAAACACCTCCTCTACCATGCCCCGTGTGGGTGGCCAAGGGCCTAATGTCTATTCGACCCGCATTATCGAAGACGGCTCATACCTGCGTCTGAAAACAGGATCTATAGGTTATACTTTTGATAAGGGGCTGTTGGACAAGTGGAAAATCAAAAGCCTGCGTATCTATGCCTCCGTACAGAATATATGGACACTTACCAATTACTCCGGATATGATCCCGAGGTTGCTGTGTACTACTCGGCGTTGACGCCCGGCTTTGACTATTCATCTTACCCAAGACCCAAAACCTTTGTATTTGGTATCAACCTTAATCTGTAATCTTATGAAACTAGCATTAACAAAAAAATATAAGCATTTAAGCTTTTTATGTTTAGTGGCATCGACTTCAATTTTTTCAGGATGTTCTAAATTTTTGGATAAGCAGCCCTTTGATGTGGTCAAGGAAAATTATTATCAGAATGAAAAAGAGGTGATGACCGGACTTGTTGGCGTATACGATATTCTCGGCAGGGAAGACTTTTACGGATCCACCTATTCGAGCTATCTGACCCTGGGTGATGAGGGGGCCTATTTTCGCTCGTCTTATCTCGCTGGACCAGAAATCTATAGTTACGATGCTTCTAATCCAAAAATCAATGATATCTGGCGATTTCTGTATGAGGGTATTGAGCGGGCCAATTTTTTTCTGAGCAAAATTGAGTCCGTACAGATGGCTGCCTCTGATAAACAGGCTGTGATAGGTGAAGTCAGGTTTTTGCGGGCCTATTACTATTTTATTTTGGTCAGCAACTGGGGGGATGTTCCTTTGAAAACAGCGCCTACAAGTTCGGTCAGTAATGTCAATATCGCACGTACGCCGCAGACGGAAGTTTATAACTTTATTGTGCAGGAGATGGAAGCAGCGGATTCCATGGTCAAGGACATTCAGGCGTATGGTCATGCTGGCCGCGTTTCAAAATCTGCCGTCCGGGGCATCTTGGCCCGGGTATACCTAAAAATGGCCGGAGCTCCGCTCAATGACGCATCCAAGTATCAAAAAGCATTGGAATGGTCAAGCAAACTGGTCTTTCCACAAGGGGAAGATTATAAACATAGCCTTGTCGCAGATTACAAAAAGATCTTTACAGATATGGCGGCAGACCGGTATAATATCAGCGAATCCATCTGGGAGGTAGAATTCTATGGCAATCGCAGCGGTGATTTTGAAGCTGGGCGCATTGGCAATCAAAGTGGCATACAGACCAGCGATGAGGGCAAGGGCTTTAGTTATGGTCTGTTGGCTGCCACGCGCAAGCTCTTTGAATCTTACGAACCCACAGATAAACGCCGGGACTGGAATATCGCCAGTTATCGGTACAACCATGCCAACAACTTGATCACAGACTCCATATTCTATACGGCAGCGGAAATTGAGCGTCGGCATGTCGCCAAATTTAGAAGAGATTACGAGACCTTAAAGCCTAAAAACAGGAATTATACGCCAATTAATTTCCCGCTATTACGTTATGCTGATGTCCTGTTGATGTTTGCTGAAGCCGAAAATGAAGTGAATGGCCCCACGGCCCGTGCCAAAAATGCACTTCAGGAAGTACGTGGCCGTGCACATGCTTCAAACCGGAATGATGAGCTAACCAATGAAAGCGAAATGCGAATAGCTATACGGGAGGAACGCTTTCGGGAATTATGCTACGAAGGGTTGCGGAAATTTGATCTCGTACGTTATGGTACTTTCATTGCCGAAATGAAACTCGTTGCCCAACAGTATAACCAGTTGGCACCGGCCGATTATCGGTACATGGCATTGGCTTTCAATAATGTCAGTGATCGGGATACGTATTTCCCTATTCCGATCAACGAGCTATCGCTGAATAACCTGATGACGCAAAATCCCGCATGGTAACACCAGATAATAATGTGAAAATTATGAAAAGATATATTTATATAGCATCGCTTCTCGTACTGCCGATCCTACAATCATGCGAGAAAAAAGAGGCCATCCCTTTGAACTTAGAAGTCCATACGGATAAAAATAGCTATAAAGTTGGTGAGCAAGTGTTGTTCCATATCAGTGGCAATCCCGACCAGCTGACGTTCTTCTCGGGTGAAGAAGGCCATAAGTACGTTTACCGGGAGCGTACAAAAGCTATTCCACAGGCTGTGACACTGGAGTTTTCGAGCAACCGCCGTTATGGTACGGATGCGCAACAGCCGAATTCTCTCCGCCTACTGGTATCGCAGCAATTTGCAGGAGTTTATCAGCCTGATGCGATCAAGGAGAGCGACTGGGTGGATATTACAGCCGCATTTACGTTATCTGGCATCCAGGCCAATGACGCTACCTACATATCCTCGGGACAAGTTGATCTGTCGAAATTAAGTGCGTCGGGTTTTAATCTGAATGCGAATACCATGGTTTATTTTGCTTTTAAATACACTGGGACTACCGGATCGACACAGCCCCGCTGGTGGATCAATCAGTTCAGCCTAAATACCGAAACAACAGAAGGCATCACCTTGCCGATAGCGGATCTGCAAGGTGCAGCCTGGACCTCAATCGGTCTGGAAAATTCTCCTGTCTCCTGGTTATTAAGCAGTGCGGGGCTACGCTTTCAAGGCGGCGGAGCAACAATAGGCTCCAATCAGGTGTGGGCTATCTCAAAACCGCTGGACCTAACCAGTGTGACACCGGACAAAGGGGTGGCGCTCAAAAATATGAGCACCCGGATGGATACCTATGCTTACACTTTCACAGCTCCCGGGACTTATGAAATTACTTTCGTTGGCAGTAATAGCAATGTGTACGGAGAATACCCTGTAGTAAAAACAGTCGAACTGGAAGTGACGGAATGAAACCGACGCATGCGGAAAAAATAATCCGACATTGCCCCAAAAATATAATATACAAGAATCAACAGCGCAGTAAATAAAATCTTATGAAGCAGACACATTATCCTTTTGGACTTAAAATGATATTCTTATTTCTTTTGACAACCCTCTTTTCCTGTGCGCAGCAGCGCACCAAGCAGAACAGTTCCGATTTTGTGGCTGCCGACTTTACGCGAGCCAGAGCGCAATATGACCTGCTCCTTGATAACAGCAACTTTCCTCGGACGTTGGATACAACAGGTCATGTGGTGGGAACCGATGAATGGGATTGGACAGGCGGCTTTTTCCCGGGCGGGCTTTGGTATATATACGAGTATACAAAAGACCCCCAGGTCAAAGCTCAGGCCACAGCATGGACCGAAAAACTGGAAAAGGCGAAGGATCTGACTCAACATCATGACATTGGTTTTGTGATGTACTGTTCGTATGGCAACGCTTTACGGCTGGAGGACGATTCTACAAAGATCAAAAAATACCAACAGCTCCTCATACATTCAGCAGAGTCTGCCCTGAAGCGCTTTGATCCGAAAGTTGGACTGATCAAATCCTGGAATGAAAAAGCTTCCTGGGACGGAAAAACGGTATGGAAATATCCGGTGATCATCGATAATCTGATGAATCTGGAGCTGTTGTTTTTTGCATCAACATTAACTGGAGACCCCAAATTCAAAAATGCCGCCATCAGTCATGCCGACCATACCCTGAAGAATCATTTCAGACCCGATTACAGCACTTACCATGTGGTGGACTATGATCCCAATACGGGAGCAGTCCTGCATCAGCAGACCAATCAGGGCTATGCCGACAATTCAACCTGGTCTAGAGGGCAGGGCTGGGCAATCTATGGCTATACGCTGCTCTACCGCGAAACCAAGGACAGTAAATATCTGGATGCAGCCAGGAAAGCGGCATATTTTTATATGAATCATCCCAATCTGCCAAAGGATAATGTTCCCTATTGGGATTTTAATGCTGGCCAGGAAGGATACCGACCGGATGTGGATTATGCAAGCCGAAAGTTGAACGATATACCACGGGATGCGTCGGCAGCGGCACTGGTCAGCGCAGCCTTGCTGGAATTGTCTACCTATACGACCGGAACAAATGCCAAACGCTATTATGACTTTGCCGAAAGCACGTTGAAATCGCTCTCCTCCAGCGAATACCTGGCTGAAAAGGGGACCAATGGCGGCTTCATCCTTAAGCACTCGACAGGAAGCATGCCACATAAAAGTGAAATTGATGTTCCGCTTATCTATGCAGATTACTACTTTTTAGAAGCGTTGCTACGTTACAGAAAACTAAATGGGGCCTAGTATGAAGATTAAAACGATACTATTGTCGTGCTTTTTGTTGGGCTGTTCGCTATGGTCGTTCGCCCAGCAACAGCCTATGGGCAGCTCCGATAAGATGGCCTGGTGGTCAGCATCCAGATTTGGACTGTTTATTCACTGGGGCCTATATTCTCAGACTGCCGGTGACTGGAATGGCAGGCCAACACGGGGCGGCGAACATTTTATGTTATATGAAAGGATCCCACTGCAACAGTATGCGCAGATCGCCAAGGATTTTAACCCTACTGCTTTTGATGCCGATACCTGGGCAAAGGCCGCCAAGGGGGCCGGCATGAAATACATTGTCGTTACAGCAAAACATCACGATGGGTTTGCCATGTTTAATTCCCCCAGTAGCGATTATAATATTGTCCAACAGACTCCCTGGCAGCGGGACCCAATGCGGGACCTGGCTGATGCCTGCAAACGTTATGATTTAAAACTTTGCTTTTACTATTCTTTGGGGCGGGACTGGGCAGATCCGGATGTCCCTACAAATTGGCCTAGTAAGGCCGGGCGAAGCAACTTCTGGGATTATCCGAATGAAGACGCCAAAGATTTATCAAAATATATCGAGCGAAAAGTAAAACCACAATTACACGAATTATTGACACAGTATGGCCCCGTTGGTATAATATGGTTCGATACGCCCGAACTCTTTACTAAAGAACAAAGCACAGAAATCCAACAGTTCATTCATGATTTACAGCCCAATTGCATCATCAATAGTCGTATCGGCAATCAGCTGGGCGACTACGAAGTCGTTGAGCAATCCCTAATGAATAAAGCAAAGGGCAAATGGGAGGCCTGCATCACAATGAGTCGCAATTGGGGTTTTAATAAGCATGATACAGTCTGGAAAAGTCCCGAAATATTGGTTAGAAATCTTGTGGAAGTTGTTAGTAAAGGTGGAAATCTGCTGCTGAATATCGGCCCGAAAGGGGATGGTACCTTTCCTGTGGAAAGTATGGCCCGATTACGGAGTATCGGAGATTGGATGAACCTTAATGCAGAGGCAATATACGGGGCAGGCGAATGGAAAATACAAAGCGAAGGAAAGCAATTACATGAGGAGGAAACCGAGATTGCGGGGCAACAAACGATCAAAGATGCCGAAAATGATGCAACCTCAAAAGAAATTGTGTCCGACATCCGTTTTACGACAAAGGATGGCTTTGTTTATGTGTTTGTACGAAGTCCAAAAACCGACTTTGCAGCGGTAAAAAGTCTGGCGGCAGGTCAGGCGCGAATAGCGAAAATTACGCTATTGGGAAGCAAGCAGAAAATCAAATGGAAACAGGACGCTACAGCATTACATCTTCCTGTTCCTTCGGCGACAGGCGGAGAGATACCTGTTTATGTTTTCAAGGTAACACTTGTTGGCCAGTCATAAGTCTATATAACACTATCCATAAAAGGAAAAAAAGGATATTCACAACCAAATTATAACAGATGAAAAAGATCATTTTCAGTTTTGCGGTACTCGGTCTGCTGCTAAATTCTTGTTCCAGCCCATTGGACGGACTCGATTCCACAACAGTGACCAATGTCTCCTTATACGGTAGTTCTGTAGCAAACGGCAGTATGTCCGGCTCTGGCCTGATTTCTGCCGGGATGACACTGGCAGAAATCAATGCTGTAATCGAACAGGCAAGTGCCGGCGATACCGTGTGGGTGGAAGCCGGTACTTATCTTATTGATGGTGCCCTGTTGATGAAGCCCGGTATTACGCTTATGAAAAGCGGAAATACAAACCCCATATTCGATGCCCGGGCATCGGACAGTCAGCTGCTTCGGCAGACCTACAGTGCGGCCAATGTTGCTGGCTGTACATTCTCAGGTATTACATTTTGGAATCTGACCTTCTACATCAATAATGCGTCTGACGTTACTTTTAAATGGTGTATTTTTGACTATGGTATTAAAAAAGCAGGTAGCAACAAATCGAATGATCTGCATGATGCTTACATTCGCCTGATCGGCACGGATAAAGCGACCGTTTCAAACTGTGTATTCTCCAGGAGGCAGGGAAACAGTGGAAGAGGGGTGTGGAACGGGTCGGGCAGTACAAATTCAAAGGTTATTGACAATACCTTTGGCAATGCCGGCACAACGGGCTACTTTATCACGGCGATCAATGATAATTCTCAAAGCAATAGCCTGATCAGTGGCAATACCATTTTACGCAATGTATCTTTCAATAATGAAGATGCCAATACCGATCATGGTATTTATGCGCATAGTTTTAACGGTCTGACGATACAGAACAATGTGATCAAAGGCTGGCCGGCGAATGGAAGCGGTGGTGCTATTAAAGCTCGGAACGGGCAGAACTTGGCTATCCTCAACAATGAATTCCATACTTCGGGGATTTTACTGTATATCTATATTGAACCTTCCTCGTACCAGTATCTTAAAAATGTACAGGTCACGAACAACAAGATTTACCTAGATTCATTGATCGGAGGCATGTATGGTGGAATCGGCTATTGGCGGCAGAGCGGCGTTACCGGGCAGGAAGAGTCAATTCTGATATCCGGCAACGAGATGCCAAATGGAGCAATTAGTATTTCGGGATCCAATGGCTTTAGTAGCGCGCAGTTTAATCTATCGGGTGGTGGGGTGTTCAACAATGATCTACACCTGCCTTTTCTTTCGCTTGCGGCAGGTGTAAGTCAATCGGGTAATTACTAACGCCAATAGCGACATCTTTGTACCATCGTAATTTACGGGAATCGCCTCCTTAGGATATTCTTTGACCTCGTAGTCTTGTTCCATTTTTTTAGTATAAATCCAGTACGTTTTAGCAGGGATCGCCTGGCTTATGGTTAATATTACCAAAACTGAAATAATATTTTAGTGTGAAAATGAGAGAGTTTACTTATCTTCTACTTATTACTATTTTTTCCAAACATACGTGGATAGTAAGCTAATGATAGCATGAAAAATCTTCCCATAGCATTTGTGCGCTGCTGTGATAAAGTATTTGCGATGTTCTTAACAGTAAAAAGTCTATTTTGGTTGAGAATATCATTACCAGAAAGGGAAGCCTCAAGATTGTTCTTTTTTAGCATTCTATAACTTACTTTAATATTGAAAATTGAATAATGTTGATTATCACCATAAAACTTATTATCGTAATAAGCGAAGTTGGAAATAAAGGAGAGCTGCCTGCTTACATTTATAAGAGTATTACCCTCGATCTTATGCCATTCACTTTTTATCTTTTCTGAATCATTATTCTGTCTGCTGGAGAGGTTCTTGTAAGTATAATTCAGCCCTAGATAAAAGATATCCAAATGACTAAATAGAGTATTAAATTCTATTCCCATCGAAGAATTTAAACTTTTTTCAAAGCTCTGCTGCCCTGCGATATATAATATATAAAAAGGAACCTCTGAGGCACTCCAGTACCCTTCCATTTTGAACTGGAGTTGATCCTTCTTAAATTTTATTGCCCTTGCCAAATTACCCCTAAATATAATTGATCTATTGCGATCTACATTTGTCGGTCTGATAATAGTGCGTCCGCTTGAATCAAACAGCATACTATATGAAATGTAGTTTTTGGTCATATTCATGCCAGTAGATAATCCATAAGAGAACGGGTTTTTATTGAGTCTCTTCTGTTTAAAATCCAGTAGAATCTCATTTTTTCGTGAAGGTTTAAGTTCTGGATTACCCAAATAAAGTGAATATATTTGGGTAGTATCGACGACGGGGAATAATTGATCTGTAGTAGGGAAATCGAAGCTTCGGTTATACTTCAAATCAAGTACATTTTCAAATTCGCCAAACTGTAGATTTCTATAATTAAAGGATATCTCCGGACTGAACAGTGTAAAGTAACGGTCAAAGTTTTGAAAATTACGATCTGATCTATTTCTCACATCATAAATATTGTACTTGGCTGCAGCTACGATCTTTGCCGTTTTCTGGTATCTGTCGCTCAACATTTTTAAGTATGTCGTTTCAAAACTTAAGCCGGCTATTCAGTTGATTATCCGTTCGTTACGATCATAAGATAGATCGTTGCTTTTTGATTCATGCCCAATTGAATCAATATCAAAAACTGTATTTCCTACTTTTCGATTAATGATGTTCAAATCACTGGTTAGAAACAAGTACTTATCAAAACCAGGAGTAGCCAATAGATTCCAAAAATTCCCCCATTTGCCAGCCAACCTTTGATTGGTTTCTTTTATAAAATATGGTATACGACGATTGGCAAAAAAATTTGATAATGTGTCAATTGAAGAAAAGAATATGTTGCTAATGAAGATCGCCAATGCCTATGGCGGACTCGATATGGCCGATGCCGATGTGCTCCGACGAATGATGTCGGGCAAATATCGCAGCAAAGACCACCTGATCGAAATTGAGGATAAGTTCTTTTCCAACTGTAAGGCGAAGGGCTACCCCGAAAAGATTAGCCGCGAGATCTGGCGGCAGATGGAAAGCTTTGCCGGTTATTCCTTTAACAAGGCGCATTCAGCATCTTTTGCCGTAGAGAGTTATCAGAGTCTTTTCCTCAAGACCTACTATCCTTTGGAGTTTATGGTTGCGGTGCTCAACAATTATGGCGGGTTTTACAATCGTAAGGTCTATGTCAATGAAGCACGAATTTCAGGGGGCAATATCTGCCTGCCCTGTGTCAATCAGTCGGGCTTTAATACCTCCATTCAGGATAAGGATATTTACCTGGGTTTTGACTGCCTGCTCAATTTAGAAGGTAAACTGGCTCATCGTATTATTGAGGAGCGTGAAGCCAATGGCTAGTACACGAGTCTAGGAAACTTTGTCAAACGGACACAGACGGGTATTGAGCAGGTCGTTATTTTGATTCGTGTGGGTGCCTTGCGTTTTACAGGGACGGGGGAAAAAGCAATTGCTGTGGCCAGCTCACCTGATGATGAGCAAGCATAAGCCTGTGGCAGCAGGTATGGCGCTCTTTGAGACCGAAAGTCGCAAGCCTATTCTTCCCCCTTTGGAAGAAGATATCTTGGAGGATTATTACGACGAGATGGAGCTGATTGGCTTTTGCGTAACGGGTACGCTATTCGAACTTACCAAAAGCGATTATCGGGGCGATATGCCTGCCAGGGAACTTCATCTGCACGAAGGGAAAATAATCCGCGTTGTGGGGGATTTTGTCTGTGAGAAATTTGTGAAGACCAAGCGTGGCGACCTGATGAAATTCGGAACCTTCCTTGATGCCGAGGGACGCTTTTTTGATACCGTCCATTTCCCGCAGAGCCTAGCCAAATATCCACTCCGTGGAGCAGGAGTCTATTTGGTTGAAGGCAAAGTTGTTCTGGAATACGGTTGCCCTTCCGTTGAGGTGATCCGCTGTGGCAAGATGCCGCTAAAACCCGATCCGAGGAGTGAATAGGACGAAAATGATCTTCATCGGGGAACTTGTTTTAATTCATATACATACTAACATTTTAATACTAAAAATATTAGTATTAAAATGTTTTTTTTCTTATATTTGTATTGTTAACCAATTTAAAAACAATGTATTATGAATGAGTTGAAACAGTCGAAATATATCGATATTACAACAGATTATGGATTTAAAAAAGTTTTCGGATCAGATACCAATAAAGATCTTCTGATCGCTTTCTTAAACGAACTGTTTAGAGGACGCAAGATTATTGCCGACCTGTATTATAACAAAAATGAGCATGTCGGGGATACAGAGGATATCGGTACCGTTATTTTTGATCTGACCTGTACGGCAGACAATGGCGAACGTTTTATTATTGAAGTGCAGCGCACGGCGCAGGATAATTTGAAAAAGCGCATGCTTTATTACAGCAGTAAATTGATAGCGGATCAGGCACCCAAAGGCAACCGAAGGGCTTGGAATTATGCAATTAGTGAAGTTTATATCATTGTACTGATGGATGGATTTGCAATGCCTGATGCGGGGGATGAGCAGTATTTTCTGCACGATATTTGTTTATGTTATCGAGATCATGGTAAAATATTTTATGACGATCTAGGCTTTATATATGTGGAATTGGTTAACTTTGTTAAAGCTGAGGCAGAGTTAGTTAATGATTTAGATCGTTGGCTTTATGTACTCAAAAATATGTCTTCGCTAAATGGACTTTCCACTTATTTGCGTAAGCCTATTTTTGAGAAGTTATTTCAGTTAGCAGAGTATAGCAAACTAAAACCGGAGGAACGAGAGATGTACAACGTAAGTTTAAGGAATAAATGGGATGCCGAGAGTATCCGAAGTAGTCAGGAGGAGCAATTGAAACGAGCGCGCGAAAAAGCAATGGCTGAGGGAAAAGCTGAAGGAAAAGCTGAAGGAAAAGCCGAAGGGAAAGCCGAAGGGAAGGCGGAAGTAATAAAAAATCTTTTGTCTTCGAATAAGTTTTCGATATCGGAGATAGCCGAATTAGCGGACGTCACTGTAGAGTTTGTAAAGCAGATCGAGGCAGAGAAGGCTAAAGGAAAATAAAACAGATTACAATATAAGATTTTAAGGTCACTTGGATACTGTCTAAGTGGCCTTTTTCTTTTTTATAGGTTAAGTTGGTCTTAGACAATACCATTTTGAATAAGCTCTCATTTAAATAAAATAATTGTGAAGCAGGGAATACGAACTCAACTTTTTTATAAAAAGATCAAACGAAGGCGAACTAACCATTGTTATAAGAGTACTTTCATAAATTAGGTTAATAACAGGTAGTAAAAACCTTGAGATCCCCTCCTCAAGGTTTTTTTATTTTTTTCAAACGAGTAAGACATTACAATTGTTTCTTATACGAAAAATGAGAAGATTGCTTTTGCTGGCTTGATTTGCACTTGTTAGGCCAGCATTTTTTGAAACCGACTACCCATTATTGGGATCATAACTATATATATCAGGGCTGGTTTATTCCGGCCTTTTTTGTGCCGACACAATCAGTATCATAGGGCTTTTGAGTTCGTCTGCCATTCAGGCAACATATGGTTAACCATCTCCATGTTAGGCTGTGGTCCAGTAACTAAGTTGATCGCAAAGTTATGGGCCAGCAGGGTTGTAAGGTATGTGGTAAGTGTCCTATGTTATTTTATTACATTGTTTTGTAAAAAGTGTGTTTCCCGCCTTGCTTCTCCAAAGTAATGGTCTACGGGCCAGTACAACTTGTTTGCGGCTGCATCGTAGATTCAGTCTTGGTCGGGTCTAGTAGTGAATATCGGATACTCAACAGAAAACACAAAACTGCCGCCCGGCTTTAGCCAACGGTTGATATGTATGCGGAGCAGATCAAAGTCTTTGATGTAATGGAATATAAGGGAACAGATGACGCATGATTCCGCGTATGCCTAGTTCTCCAAAATATTTTAATTTGAATTAATTCTTTTTTTATTAAAAAACTATTCAAATAAAATTGTTGTTTTGTTATAAACTTTAAATTTCTATAGCATATTACAACTTTATGCATAATCAAAAGTACCCCAAAAACGATAACAGTTACCACCTCATCATGGATAATGATTATAAGTTAGTAGCTGCCATGATTAAGAAAGATCTTTTTGGAGTGCTCCTTAAAGCGAAATTGATTTGTAATACGGAAATGGCGGTGTTGACTTTATTCGACAACAGTCAAAATTTTGTGCAGACCTATTTTCATGATGTCGATGGAAATATAAGTATCGATAAAGTATTTTTGGACTATGTGTTTGATGACAACGGCACGCTAGAATTTCCAGACCTTAGCAATGAATTTCCTTCGCAGCGCAATTCAGTGATTTTCCAGAATTTTGGAATACTGTATTATTATGAAGCACCACTCATCAATCACGAAGGAAAAATAGTTGGTTTTTTAAGCGTTATGGATAGTAGCTCAAACAAGCTTTCTGATAATCAACAGACTCTTTTTTCATTATTGTGCACAGAAGTTCTTGGCTTACTTCAAGAGAAAAACCAGCACCTCCAGTTAACTAGTAAATTGGAATATGCGAAATCTACACTAGACATGACCAGTCAGGTGGCCAGAGTGGGGAGCTGGGAGTATGATTTAGTTGATGATTATATCGATTGGTCTGAAATGACAAAGATTATTCATGGGGTTCCAAAGGATTATCGTCCAACTATTAAAACAGCAATTGAGTTTTATAAAAATCCTCAACATAGGATTAAAATTGTTCAGGCTATCAATAGTGCAATCGCTACAGGAGCTTCATGGGATCTTGAATTAGAAATTGATACCTATCAGGGTACAAACTTGTGGGTTAGAGCACTAGGGAAAGCAACTTTTGAAAAAGGGAAGTGCGTTCGACTATATGGCACTTTTCAGGATATTGATAAACGTAAACGTTCTGAGGCGGAATCGATTCGTTCTAAGAAATTGCTCGAAAATGTGTTGAATGCCACTACTGCAGTCGCTATCATAGCAACTGACGCAGAAGGGTTGATAACACTTTTCAACCGGGGCGCAGAAAATTTATTAGGGTATAAAGGTAATGAAGTGATCGGTAAAATTACGCCGACATTATTTCATAGCAGTAGGGAAGTTAAAGATCGAGCGAAGGAACTTGAAAGTAAATTTGGGTATCCGATTAGTGAATTTAGGGTGTTTGTCGAGATGGCAGAGCGCTACGGATCCGAGCAAAGAGAATGGACTTATATAAAAAAAGATTTTACGCGACTTTACGTATCTTTAGCAGTCACTGCAATGCGCGATATTTCTGGTCAGATTATAGGTTATCTTGGCATTGCCACAGACATCACGAAGATTGTTCTTCAAAGAGAAGAATTAGAGAAAGCTAAAAAGCTTGCTGATCAGGGGAGCGTGGCAAAGTCAGAGTTTCTCGCTAATATGAGTCATGAAATTCGTACACCTCTTAACGGAATTATAGGTTTTACGGATTTGATGAGTCGAACAAAACTAGACGATACACAAAAAGAATATGTTTCTATTGTCGATCAGTCTGCTAATCTTCTTTTGAGCATCATAAACGATATACTTGATTTTTCTAAAATTGAAGCCGGCAAATTGGAGCTTTCGATTGAAAAAAATGATTTGTATGAGATGTTTGCTCAGGTTACAAGTTTGATTGACTTTCAGTGGAAGGCCAAGAAATTGGATTTTCGGGTAAATTTATCAGAATCGCTACCGCATTATGTTTGGGTTGACTCACTTCGACTCAAACAGGTGCTCATGAATCTTCTAAGTAATGCAATAAAGTTTACGGACAAGGGAAGTGTTGAACTACATGTCGATGTACTATCCTCGGACGAAAACTCCACCACGCTGCGCTTCAGTGTAACGGACAGCGGAATAGGTATTAAACCAGAAAAACAGCAAAAAATATTTGAAGCATTTTCTCAAGAAGATGCTTCAATAAGCAAGAGATTTGGCGGAACAGGGCTTGGACTTAGTATTTCAAATCAATTGCTAAAAATGATGGATAGTAAACTAAAATTGGAGAGCGAATATGGGAAAGGGAGTCAATTTTATTTTGAAATAACATTAAGGTCGCAAAAGGGGGATGTGTATGAATGGAAACTTTTAGAATCCTTAAAGGTTATGATAGTTGCCCGACAAGATGCCGATCGAGCTAATATTGCATTGATGTTGTATTTGAAGAAAGTTAATGTCTCGTTGGCCGATAACGGATTTGAAGTTCTTCAAATGTTGGCCAAAGGTGAGCGGTATGATGCGATTATTATTGATAATGATCTACCTATAATGAACGGTATCGATACGATAAAAAAAATTAGGGAAAAGTCACTCTACAAAGGAGTTGGACAGCCCGTAGTTTTAATGTTATCCGTCCTTGAGACCAACCCAGCCCGTATTGCTGAAAGCAGCCATATTATTCATTGTATTAATAAACCAGTTAAAGTAGATCAACTGTATTCAACATTAGTTGCTGCATTACAGCAGGATGAAGAAACGATCAAATATGCCGAAAAAGAAACGGCCTTTTTGGAAAGAAAATACAAGATTTTAATTATTGAAGACAACAAATTTAATATGTTGCTTACTAGAACCATTGTACAGAATGTTCTTCCCAATGTGGAAATCATAGAGGCGGTCGATGGGGTAATGGGATTTGAATTGTTCAAGGAGAATAGGCCTGATTTGGTCTTCATGGATATACAGATGCCTGAAATGAATGGTTATGAGTTAACTGGATTGATTAGAAGAAATGAAGAGGGGAGGATACATACGCCAATTATAGCATTGACAGCCAGTAATATTAAGGACGAAAAGGAAAGGTGCATTTCGTGTGGAATGGATGATTTTGCTGTGAAGCCTTTTGTTAAAGAAACATTGCTGGAGCTTTTGAAAAAATGGTTGATAAATGACAGCAATAACTAGGTATGAAAGACTTGTATATGATTTAGTTAATAATCGCGATTCGGGTTAACGAGGTTTAAACTTTTCGCTAAGTCAAAGTTGATAATTTCTTTATTTTATAGCGCGCTATTGGCTAAATTTGATAGATTTCTTTAATGCATGAAAAACAAAAAGACACAGGCTTTAATTCCATGGCTCGATACCATTAGTCAATTTTTCGATACTTTTAGGATTGGCACACCTGTGAATGATTTATTTAACGTCATGCGGATTGAAGACCAGGCAAAAGGCAAATTGCTTTTCATGCCGCTTTTCCGAGGTAATTTTTTTCGTATTTTAATCTGCAAGACACAGGGGCCCAGATTCCTGCTTCCTGACGAAACCATCTATACTTCAGCTAACAGTATTTACTTCGCATATCCCGGTAAAATGGAAAGCTGGCAGCGTGAGGAAACGATTTATGGCTATCTCATTTGTTTTACGTCCGAATTTGCTGGAATAGACCCTCTAAAACCCAAATTTGAAAAAGATTACCCATTTTTTATGCGTGGGGCCAATTCACTTCTGAGGCTTTCGCAGCAAGATATGGACAAGGTATCGCATACAGCCGAAACGCTGCTTCTTGAAATGAAATCGGGACAGGAGGATAATTTTGAAATGATGCAAACTTTATTAAAGGTATTGCTTATCCAAATCCGTCGTCTGTATTATAAAGATAAGGAGGTAAAAACTCCTTTTCAGTTAAAACAGGCCTCCCTGATGGTCAAGTTTAGAAAAGTGCTCGATGCTTATGCTATTGACGCCCCCGATATACGAAAAGAAGGAAGGCCAACGGTTCGAAAAATCGCAGATGAACTGAATCTCACAGCTAGCCATTTGAATTTTTTAGTAAAAAAATATACCGGGCACACGGCGTTGTTTCATATTAATGAAAAGCTAGTGCTGGAAGCAAAAAGTCTTTTAACACACACCGATCTGCAGGTGTCAGAAATAGCTGATCTATTACAATTTAATGAAGCAAATTATTTTAACCGGTTTTTTAAAAAGATGACGGGTCTAACTCCTACAGCATACCGTCAAGACGCTTTGCAACTTATGAAAAGTCCACTTACTATTTAAATCGATAAAAAGTCCAATTATCGCCTCAATCCGTATAAGTCTTCTGCGGCGAACATTCTTGAAATTTGTATCATTTAACAAATAATAGAAATGTACAAATTAATTACAAATGACAGAACGGCCACAGACGTATCTATGTTTCCGGTTTATATTCTTTCTTTGGCAACTTTCATTGTTTTTTTTCAGGGATTCATGGTCGCGCCATTGCTTCCACTGCTATCCGAACAGTTTGGTACGACTACCCGGCATGTGAGTTTTATTGAACCATCTTACCTGCTCGGCTATGGATTGTTTACATTGGTATATGCGCCTCTAAGTGATCGCTTTGGCAGGTTCCGGATAATTACGCTGTGCCTAGTCATCTTTTCCGTATTGACATTACTGACCGCTTACGCCCATGGAATTAACCAGATGATTTTCCTTCGTTTGCTGACCGGCATCGGTGCCGCCGGTATTGCCCCCACAACCATTAGCTGGATCAGCGATCGGTACCCGTACGAAAAACGGGGGCACGCGCTTGGGATATTCTTTGGTAACATGGCAGGTGGCACAGCTTTCGGATCCAGCGCAGGCGCTTTGATCACATCGCTGGTCGGTTGGCAATGGCTTTTTATTGGCGTTGCGAGCATCGCGCTGCTTATTTTGCTGCTGATTGTCATGTATCAAAAGGACATATTTAAAGCAAATGAGATGATCCGTGGAGTTAAGGAGAACATTTTCCTCGTCTTCTGTAATATCCTGTCGAGCGGAAGAGCTAGGCATACCTATTTCTATGTTTTGTTTAACGGGATGTTCCATGGTGGTATTTTTGCCTGGCTGGCTTATTTTTTCTATAGAAACTATGGCCTCGACGAATTACAGATTGGGCTAGCCTTGTTGGGGTATGGTATTCCGGGCCTATTATTAGGTCCACTACTCGGAAAGCTTGCGGACCACTATGGAAGACAGAGAATAATACCTTTAGGTTTATTTTTGGGGGCACTTACCGTATTGCTGCTCAGCCAAAATCTAAATCTTGCAGCATCCTGTGTTTTAGTGGCTTTACTTTCACTCGGATTTGACCTCTCGCATCCTTTGTTTGCTGCTATTGTCACCACATTCAGTGCGCAAAAAGGAGCGGCGACAGGACTTTTTGCATTCTTTCTTTTCTCGGGTTATGGCCTTGGGAGCCTTTTACTGAGCCTGATTATCAATATCGGTCTGGAAAGCGCATTCCAGGTGTTCGGCGGGTGCCTTTTACTGGCAGCGATTTGCGCGATATTTGTTTTTAGGAAAGAGAAGTAGTTACTTAAATGCTGATCTCTGTAGTTCGTCATAGCATTGAATATATCTTATTTCATCGTTTAAAACAACTTGTTCCCCTGAGTGGTTTTATGAACGTAGCGGCGTATCATACTGATCACTATAACATTTAAAACGTGTGGACCGACAAAAATTGATGATTCAAAACAACTAGCTGAAAATGAAAAATATAACGATTTTACACACAGCCAATGAATTTATTGCCAAAGGAGATTATGAAAGCTTCTTAGCTTATTGTACTGCAGAGACGAAATGGGTTTTTATAGGTGAGCGTATTCTCCATGGGAAAGAAGAAGTTCGCGCTTATTTGAAAGAGTTCTATCAGGAACCGCCGGTTTTTGATGTGGAAAAATCTATTGAGGAAGGTGATTTTGTTATGGTGACCGGAGAAATTCGGTTGAGAAATAAGGACGGAAAATATGATCATTTCGATTATTGCGACATTTGGCGATTCGAAGATGGAAAAATGGCAGAGCTTAAAGCATTTGTCATTGAAAAACAAGGATTGCCGCTACCCTCATCCGAATAGGCTTAGTGTTTGATCTATTTCATATTTGATTATATAATAATCCTTAATTTTGATTGGAGGTGTGGGACTTTTAACCTGATGTGCCGTAATAAATTTTGAGAGGAAGGTTATGGCTTATAAACGGACTAAAACAATGGAAAATGAATTAAAATACCAAGCAATAAAACCTGACAAGTCGTTAGCGGATTTTGTTGAAAGCTTTTGGCTTTTACAAAACCAATCGGATTGTAATAGAGAGGTTGTAGTATTGCCAGACGGAAGAGTTGATCTATTTTTCACGCAATCTGCAACAGAGTCTTTCCACGTGACGCTTTTGGGTATCCAAACTCAGCCGGGGAAGGCTATCATTGCGCCTTTGCGACAGACTTACGCCATCAGTTTTAACCCGCTTGCAGTCCAATCTGTTTTTCAGACCAACATCGTCAACTTGGTGGATAGGGCAACTCTCTTGCCTCCCAATTTTTGGAACTTTAGTGCCGACGACCTGAATAACTTTGATTCGTTCTGTGCGAAAGCGACAAATAAAATACAGTCGCTTTTGCCGCTTGAAGTTGACAACAGGAAACGGACACTGTTCGACCTCATTTATGCATCAAACGGGGCGATTACAATTAAAGAACTTGCCGCGCAATCGTTTTGGAGTCGGCAACAAATCAACCGTTATTTCGATCAGCAGTTTGGACTTACGGCAAAAGCATATTGCAATATTATCCGCTTCCGTGCTTCCTTTCAGCATATCAAAGAAGGCAAATTGTTTCCACAACAAAACTTTGCCGATCAATCCCATTTTATTAAAGAAGTCAAGAAACTTGCTGGTGTTTCACCAAAAGAACTGTTGAAGAACCAAAATGAGCGTTTTATACAATTTTCAACGCTCAGGCCCACGTAATTTTGTTCAGTCAAAAAAAATAAATTTTACTGGATATGAAATTACAAGACAAGAAAGTTGCAGTTGTTGGCGGTGGTCCTGGCGGACTCACATTAGCCAAACTCTTACAATTAAAAGGAGTAAATGTAACCGTATATGAACGTGATAGCAATAAAGAAGTTCGCCAGCAGGGAGCCACACTGGATCTGCACGAAGAAAGTGGTTTGGAAGCTCTTCGAAGAGCAAATTTGATGAACGAATTTAAAGCTAGTTTTCGACCCGACGCGGGACGTTTAAGGGTGTTGGACGAGCAGGCCATTATCAAAATGGATGAGCACGAGCTTCAAGATAAGGATCAGGAAGATCGCCCTGAAATTGATCGTGCCCCTTTGCGTGATATTTTAATAAACGCACTGCATGAAGATACCATTGTTTGGGACAGTCAGTTTATTTCAATGGTAAAACAGGATCATGGCTGGCTGCTGCATTTCAAAAACGGAAAATCTTTTTACGCTGACCTTGTCATTGCAGCCGACGGTGCAAACTCAAAAATTCGCCCTTACCTAACCGATATTAAGCCGATTTATTCTGCCGTTACAATTGTTGAAGGAAATATCTACGAGGCCGAAAAAAACACACCGAAACTTTGGGAAATAACAAAAGGCGGAAAAGTCTTTGCGCTTGGAAACGGACAATCCATTATTTTAAGTGCAAAAGGAGAGGGCAGTTTATCGTTTTATACCGGTTGTAAAGTTCCCGAAAATTGGACGCAGGAAAGTGGCATTGACTTTAATAACAAGCAACAGGTTTTTGATTGGTTTAAAGTCGCGTTCTCCTACTGGAGCGAAAAATGGCATGAACTTTTTGCAAGTAATGAAATGTGGTTTATGCCGCGACCACAATACCACTTTCCGTTAGACCAGACTTGGACAACATTATCAAACTTGACCATGCTTGGTGACGCAGCTCATCGTATGCCGCCATATGCCGGTGAGGGTGTAAACCAGGCGATGCAGGATGCTTTTGAATTGGCCGAGAATCTGACATGCGACCATTTTCCGGATATTCAGACTGCAATTTCAAATTACGAAAGACAAATGCAGGCAAGGGCGGCAGCAATAACAAAAGATACGTTGCAAAACACTGAAATATTGCACGCTGAAGACGGACTTGATAATTTGCTAGCGATGTTTACCGAGCGGAGGTAAACATCGCTCTGCCATTTCGTAACAAAAACCACGATTAATCCAGTGGATAAGCAAGTTCCTAATGGTCAATACCCCGGATTGGCAAGAAGCTAACTTCGTGTTGACGGGTAACGCCAAATCGGCTCAGCTGCTTAGAAAAGTCATTAAACAAAAAACCAATGGCATGTTTTTTTACACGGCTACTGGTTAGCGGGTAAAAAAGGATTATAGGCCGATGCGGTTAAACTATACGTATTTATTTGTATTTTTAATTCTGTAGATGGCATAAGTGCTTGTAAGCTAATTTGTAAACCGTAATGCCAAGTGTGTAGCTGAATAAGGAAACATCCAATAACGAAACAAGAAGGCACAAAATATGAAGTATATCTTTTATTTATTTTTCTTAATCTCGATCAACGCAAAAGCACAGGATATTGAGGTTTTATTAATCGGTGTTTCCCATGATTATAGTAAATATCCTACCCAGGATTTTTCCAGCATCCATCATAAAATTAGAAAATTTAAGCCTGACGCCTTTTTTGGCGAGTTCCTGAGTAGCGAAGACGAGCGGTTGCTGATGGATTATTGGTGCAAACAACCGAATATAAACCGGCTAAACAAACTTAAGAACAATCGACCTATAAAAGAGGTATTACTGCAGCATACTATTGACAGCTTGAAGAAACGATCCAATCAGCAACCCAATGATTATCGTGTAAAAGTCGATTTAGCGCATGCCTATTATCTTGATCAAGATGTGGCAAATGGGCATTATCAATTTTGGCAAGTTTATAATTTCCTGCGGCATCAACCTAATGCTGAAATAGAACATGATATCGAAAAATTGCTTAGCCCTGGGGCAGATACCACTGGACGAAGTATGAGAAGGCTAAAAACTTCTGAGTATGCCTATATCGCCTTCCCGATGATGCAGGAGCTAGGCATCGAGGACTGATGGCTATGGATTGCCAGGACTATGATCTGAATTGGCAAGCATCGTGGGGAGCATTTGACGCGAAATTTGTCTTGTTCAGGAAAGATATGGCCGATTCCTCTAAAAATCAGTTAAAATCAGCCTTGATAGCTATTAACAAGGGTTTTGAGAAATATGCTCATGTCGAAGAGTCTTCAAATAGGGTAACGGAATGGTTGAATACGGATGAGGCCGCGGAGATTTCCGCCTCGGGAGATTTTTACTTGCCTGTTCTATATAATATGAATGGATTTCCCAAAGAAGAAATGCTGTCAAAAATACATTGGTGGATTATGAGAAATGAGGGCATGTGCCATAATGTTGTCAACAGGGCTAAGGTAGTAGGGGCGAAAAGAGTTGTAGTCCTAGCTGGGGCCAATCATCGAAAGTACATGCAGGACATTTTCAAGACGATGCCTGCTGTAAAAGTGAGCAACATCAATGAAGTTGACTAGTAGAAAAAAGAATAGGCTGGTATAGCGAAAAGGAAATCGACGAGAGCAGCACCATATTTAAGCAGCACCATTTTAATTTGTATTCTCTTTAATCCGCAAGAACTCTCATGAGCGGACTCTTCGAGCATCGCGCAGTGAAGGGCCGGATAAGGAGAGTGTGTTATTTTATTAGTTTTAGGGAATAGATCTTAGTACTACAATCGATATTTGTGTTAATGAAAACTTATAAAAGCATGAAGATATGAAAGCAAATATCATCAAGAGACCTTAAAAATATAAAAGACCTTCACGTGCACAACTTCAAGAAACCAACTGACCTATAGTTCGTCAGGCGGATACCATAGTATAGTTACAACGTATTTAATATGTCACGAAGTTGATCAATTTTAAAATTGGATCGGACAACCCTGTTTTCCTTTGTATTAACGATGACATAGCGTGGAAATGAATATATACCCAATTCCTTTTGAAGGTTGGGGTAATCTCTGTTCTCAAAAATGTAGTTTTCATAGGTATAAGGATGTTTTTCCAAATACTGCTTCCATGTTGTAAATTTGTCATTAACAGCTATGCCTAAAAATTTAAATTTTCCATTATCCTTATATTCATTCACGATGCGCTGTAGCTCAGGGTGCTGAGCTATACAGGGGCCGCACCATGTACCCCAAAAATCAATAACTAGGTATTCAGTACTATCGTAAAGTTCCCTGATATATTTTTTTTCTCCACGCGAGTTTATTATGGTAAAATTGGGGACAGGTACATTTTCTTTTGGTTTATATAATGTAACCATATCCTGATATTTTTTTAAAACCCGTTCACTGTCAAAATATGGAGAGTTTTCTTTCTTCAGCAGCTGAATGAGCTGATAAATCGAATCTTTATGTTGGAATACAGTACTAGAATTGTAAAAAGATAAGCTAGGGTATTCCAATAGAAATGTGAGATGCTCTTCGCTGAGCTTATTTGCCGAATATTTTGTAAAAATTTTCAGGAATTCGGTCATTCTATTGTTATCACCCTTAATCTGTTCCTCTAAAACTGGAATATTGGTTAAATCGAGCGTTTTTGCTGTGGTTTCAAATTCAGTAAATTGTTTGTTCAAATCGCTTCCATATACTTTTAATTGATGTGTGTTTATATTTATATCCATCGTTAGATCATTGGAATCAATAATAAAAGAATACAAGAAGTTTGGTGGGAAAATCTGGTGTCTACGGAAAAAACTGGAGAAATCCTCTCGGTTTGTGAATACACTGTCTGATAGGGCTAGTTGCGCAAAATTGAAATGACCTTTATCAAGAATCTTGTTTATTACAAACTCGCAAGTTCCACTTTTAACTTCCGTTTTAAAGACATCATTATTAATTAATACGTAACTATATGCTGGCAAGGTATCCGCATAGACTTTAAATTTTAAACGAATGTTTTGGCCATAATTATTGCTGATTGCCAAAAAGGTGAAAATGAGAACGAATAGGAACTTGGTCATAATTTCTTGTTTAAATTGAAGTTAAAGACAAAATATGAAAAATAGTGATAATAAGTGCTCTTTTTAATGTATCTATCCAGATTCTTCTAAAGAATTTGCAATCGTAAGGAAAGCATTAAGTATACCTTGTTGATTTGTATCCAATTCTTTAAGGTATTTTTCCTCTGAGGAATAATGGAAATGAAAGAACAACAGATGGCTCAACGATCCAATCGTTGGTTTTATCAACAGTTTCCGCCCATTCGATGGATAGCGAAATCCATCGGAAAGGATATAGATTTCCAGGTTATCAAATGGAATCTTGAGATGACTTTAGTTTATTTGCGTATTCATCAGAGTAGTGCAATTAATTAGTGTTTTGTTTTGTTTAAAAAAGGGAATATTCGTGGTACCAATCCAGTCAAGACATGTCCCATTTCCGGGATGACTATTATGGTAAAGTCTGTCACAATATTTTGCAATCTCCTGGCAATTTTCTGGGTAGAGCGTATTACATCCTGCTCTCCGCCGATGAATAACACTGGCATAGTCAAACGACTGAGTTCGTCATCTGAAAAAATGTATTCTTTTTCTATTCTCGCCTTAAAATTGGTTTGTATTAAATCCATAAATGAAATAATCTTATTATCTACACGCTGGCTTCCCAAGACCAGTCTATTGATCCTGATACGTCCAGTTGTTCCCAAAAGGGAATAGAGGATGGCTTTTATGATAAATGTTGTTTTGGTAGGAATTATTCCTGCAGGCGTCAGCAAAATCAGCCGGTCAACTAATTCAGGATAACTTGTTGCAAATCGCAATGACAACCATCCTCCTTGCGATAATCCGACTATATTTGCCTTGTTGATATTGAGGCTGTCGAAAATCTCTTTTAGCCATTCTGCGAAATCTATTGTTTCATAAGAAGGTCTGGTTTCTGCACTCTTTCCTGCCTCTCCGATAATGTCTATTGCTATGACTTTATATTGTTTTGAATATTCGGCTATGTCGGATAACCATGACGTTGCATTAGAAGACGCGCCATGCAGTAAGATGACGATTTCTTGGTGTTGACTTCCTGCCTCCAAAAAATGGGTGTCACCAAAAGTTGTTTTCAAGACATTGGCTTTCAAATTCAATGACGAATTTGTTATTGCATCGTCGTAAGCCCGGATAATTTTGTTTTTTGCTTCAGGGCTTTTAAAGACCGTTTTATTCATGAATATTTCTGTATATAATGTTGTTGTATAATAAGAACTGCATTACCGTCCTTTCGCTTTATCACCTCTTAAAGTCATGACTGTACTCGTTACCATAGCTGCTGTTTTGCCATCACTGCGAAAAATATCGCATCGGTAATGATTTAAGTTTTTTCCATTATGCAAAGGCGATGCTTTGGCAGTAAGTATATCCTCGAAAACTGGCCGGTAAAAATTGATTTTCAATTCTACGGATGTAAAAGTTTCGCCTTCCTGAATAAGAGTCGAATGTGCGGTTCCGATGGCTGCGTCAGCCAATTCGCAAAGCAGTCCTCCGTGAATGGTTCCCTGTTGGTTACTGTGCAGTTCTTTTGTAGTATTGATCTGAACGGTCGCTGTACCTAAACCAGCCTCTATAATGTTTATGCCCAATGTTTTTGATATTGGTGTCGGGTAATGCATATGCGTATGCATATCGCCGGTAATTTCACTTTTTATCAATTTATTTAGGTAATCTAGTATTGATAGTTTTGCCATATACGGAATTATTGTATTTATATAAATAAACCAGTCAGTCTTTTTTTTAATAAAAAATTATATTGTTTTACATGGTTCCTATTATTGACTTGATGGTGTGCAAATGGTGCAAATCATGCTCTGCAACAAAATGCATCAGGTCAATGATATTCATGGGTTGTTGTAACCTCGGATGCATACTTGTCTTCAATAAATCTTCTTCACTCAATTTCTGAAGCATTACAATTGTTTTTTCTCTTTCGCTGACTAGATCGTTAATAAGCTCTTCAACCACCATTTTGTTGAAAGAAGATTGATCAGTTGCTGTATTGCTTAAATCGGCAGTGGACATATCCGGTTTTCCTTTCATTATATCTCTAAAACGGATTCGCCATAGATCTTCTAAAAGGATTAAATGTCCTATATTCTCATTGACAGACCATTTATCTCCCATTTTGCGGGTTGAAACTTCTGTAGGACAACTTTTCAGCACTTGATTTAAAACAGCCGGAAAATCTTCAAGGAGTTTTAGAAATTCGTCAAAATATTCCGAGCCTGTGTTTGAATCAAATTGTCGATCGAACCATCTGACAAATGATTGTGGCTTTACTTCTTTCATTACTATAAATTTATAGGTTATTACTGCTTATCCATTCTTTGGCAGGTATTATCCACTCGTCTAATGCCCTGAATAGAAAACCGTGTTCCATACCTGTGTTGAGAGTAATTTCTTTAAAAGATTTTAAATCAGAATTTTTAAATCTAAGTTGCCTTGATAATAACTCAGCGTCAACATCGGTTTTTTCATTAATCGATAAAATCTTCCCGTAGAGCCTGAGCTTTTGATCTTTATTCATCGAATCATTTTTAAAGCTTGAGCCAATAAAAACAAATTTCAACGCTGGATTTTTGGCATAATAGGAGATATATTGAGCTATATAACCTCCCTGAGACGTTCCAACAATTGAAATATGGTCATAAGGAACTCCATCGCTGTGTAAGCTGTCAATTTTAAGAATCATTTTTTTTGCATATTTCTTGGGATTAGTGCCGGCCTTTCTTTTTTCAGATAGTATGACAGAATTTTTAGATTGAAGTTTTTCTAAAATAGCTGTATATGCCGCTGGTCCGTATTTAGGATGATGTGCATTTAACGGATTTTCTTCCAAAAATTTATTATGCAAAAAAAAATACATACCTATTTTGAGCATGAACAGCAAATGGAAGAAATGACAGATAAAGAATTATTAACCTGAAAAACATATAATTTGAAGAAATAGCTTATTTTAATTTAAGGACAATATAAAATTTTATTGCTCCGTATCTACAAGATTCTTTTTTGAGACATCCAGGTCATAAAAATCAGAATGGATATGAGCTTCTGTGCTGGTATTCCAAGATTCCCTGTTTATTTCCAAATAATCGTCTTCTGCATTCATATGGTATCTAATCTATTAAAGTGAATTGATTTTTTGCCATTCTTTGTAGCTAAGTACGCCAAGTTCTGGCTGACATTTACCTTTTAGAATATGGATAAATTCGAGTTGATTTCCGTCCGGATCGTCAAAATAAAGAGCAAGTGCGGGCATCCAGGCAAAAACCATTGGTTCATTGCTTCCATTTTTGAGAAAATTATAGGCTTTTAATCCGTTTTTATCTAAAAAAGTATTTGCGTTATTTAAAATAAAATCTTTGGAACAGCTGAATGCAAAATGTGTTTTATGGAGATCTCCTTGTTGTTCCCAAAGTCCGAGCATGGCCTTTTTATTTTCTCCGATCCAAAGAAACGCAATCGGCCGGGTTTCATCATAGTGCGCAAACTCAAGTCCCAATATTTGAGTATAGAACTGAACTGCGTTTTCCAAGTTGCTTACTTGAATGTGTGTCTCATATAATCCTTCAATCATTTTTATATATTTTATTATTAATAATTATAGTGTTGTCATAATTATGACCATTTCATCTTAGCATATGAATAATCGGATAATCTTTACCAGAGCCATCTTTTTCGGATCTCCCTGCTTCTCTGAACCCTAATTTTTCATAAAATCCTCTAGCCTGATAATTTTGCTCATTAACATCAACCTTTGTAATGCCTTGCGTTTCATCCATAAATTGAAATAGATGCTTTCCATATCCTTTGCTACGGTAGTCATTGTGAATAAAAAGCATTTCGAGGTTTCCTTCTGATACCGATGAAAATCCGATAGATTTCCCGTTTTCAATAAGGATAAATACTTCGAGGTTAGGGAGATAATCCTTTGGAATAGCTCGTTTAAAGAAGGAAAGATCTTCCTCAAGCAAAAAGTCGTGAGTTGCTCTTACAGCGGATTCCCAGATTTCCATGATTCCTGGATAATCTCCGGTTGTTGCGAGCCTGATTTGTGTTGGCATAACTTTAAGATGGTAATTTAGTTTTAATGATATTCTATTCGTTTTTTAGTATAATATTTATTGAAATAAACCGATCGGTCTTTTCATAAGCAAAAAAAAATTATGCTTTCAGATTCCTGATCATTCTCTCTAAATAGGACATTGCTATATTAAGCTCTGTCATATGCTTGTTGACCTTTGCCTGCATAAAAGCACCTTCGATCATCGAGATCATCACTACAGCAATTTCGGTAGGGTCGGTATCTGCTTTTATTTCATTTCTCTCTATGCCGCGTTTGATTTGATTTTCGATAGATGTTTTCCAAAATGCCAGGGCTTTTTGTACGCGTTTCTGCAGTGCCGGATGTGTATCATCAGCCTCCGTGGCAGTATTTAAAATAGGGCATCCTGCCTGTAAATACGGATACCTGAAATAGTTTTTATAGGTATGAGGATAAACCAACAACCTTTCAAGTGAATCTTTAGTTGCTAAAATACGTTCTTTCATATGCTGCGTTACCTTAGCAAAATTATAGTCAAATACGCTTAATGCAATCTCATCCTTATTCTCAAAATTACCATAAACGCAACCTTTCGAAAGACCAGTGGCGCTCATTACATCTTTTATGGATGTACCCGCATAGCCTTTCACATTAAAAACGGTCGAAGTTTTCTCTATGATCAGCTGTTTGGTATTTTCGGATTTTTGAGTTTTCATCAGTGATAATTCTTGCCCAGAACAAAGTTAATTAAAAAAAATAGAACGACCGGTCTTTTTTTTTTAAAAAGATTATTTGGATAATGCCTCAAATGTGGAGTCTTTAATATGTAACAAATCAATAAAAATAAGAAACAATATACCGAACGGTATTATATTTTTATATATTTGTACACGATTAAAGTTTTTGTCAATAGTAATTATCAAGATGCCAAAAGCAGAAAAAACAAGAGAAATTATCATTCAGAGATCAGCACAGGTATTCCATATTAAAGGATATGAAAATACGGCGTTAACTGATATTCAGGAAGTGACTAAACTGACTAAAGGACCGATATACGGTAATTTTTCCGAGCGGAATGAATCGGCAGTTGCAGTATTTCAGGGTAACATCTCGATTGTGTCCAACCGAATCAATAAATGTATAAATGATGCTTCAACTTTGTATGGCCACAAAATAATACGATAATAATTTATGAACAATCTCTTAAAATTAACGATCGAGGCACATGGAGGCCTTTAAAGTTGGAATATGTTTACTAATATATCTGCCCATCTACAAGTCGATGGGCTAACTTGGATTCGGAAACAACAGCCGGGGCAACAATACAAAAACAACCTTAACTATCTTAATGATTTTATTTAAACAATTATATACCGAATGGTATATAATTGTTTAAATAATTATAAATAAAAAAATGAATCGAATACTTTTGATCATCACCGTTATATCAGCGGCTATCATGGAATTGATTGATACGTCTATTGTCAATGTGGCAATCAATCATATGAGCGGAAGCTTGGGGGCAACATTGGAAGATACTTCTTGGGTGGTGACTTCTTACGGCATCGCAAACGTTATCATTATTCCGATGACGGGTTTTCTTGTGAATAACCTGGGGCGAAGAAACTACTATATCGGCTCCCTTGTACTGTTTACATTATGTTCTTTTATGTGTGGCAACGCTTCAGTTATATGGGAGCTGGTGGCTTTTCGCTTTTTTCAGGGTATCGGCGGAGGGGCATTGCTCTCTGTCTCTGCGACGGTGGTCTACGAATGCTTTCCAAAAGAAAAACAAAATATTGCGAGTGCCCTGTTTGGTATCGGTGTTTTTATCGGACCGACGATCGGGCCAACACTTGGTGGACACATAATTGATAACTTTTCCTGGGAATGGATTTTTTATATTAATATTCCTATCGGCATCATTACGGCTATTATCTGTTATCGGATTCTTCCGGAGTCGCCAACCAGAAAAAAGGTCAAAGAAATAGACTGGGCAGGAATCTTATTATTGATCGCAGGAATTGGTTCTTTACAGACCATTCTTGAACGTGGGGAAACAGAAGATTGGTTTGAAACCCGGTATATCATCATACTTGCAGTTATTGCATTTTTTTCACTTCTTCTTTTTGTTTACAGGGAACTTACCACAGCACAGCCTGTGGTGAAATTATCTATTTTAAGATCTCCTTCATTAAGTATTTCTGCGTTGCTCACTTTTATTACCGGTATGGGGATGTTTACTTCCATTTATCTGACCCCGGTATTTGCTCAGCGGCTTTTACAGTTTACCCCATCAATGGCTGGTTTAATGCTCCTTCCTGGATCTATTATAGCCGTGTTTGCGCTGATAATTACAGGGCGTGCGCTACAGAAAGGTGTACCACCTGCATTAGTTGTATTCATCGGCTTCTGTTGTTTCATCTATTTCAATTGGTCGATGTCCAGGGTAACTTTAGAAGTCCCGTTCACGACAATATCAGTTAATTTGATTTTCAGGGCACTGGGAATGGCTTTGCTGACGGTTCCCCTTTCTACACTTGCAATTTCGTCATTAAGATCCGAAGATATACCGCAGGGAACAGCCATAAATAATATGATGAGACAGCTGGGCGGGTCTTTTGGTATTTCTATCATCAATACGTTTATTGTCAGAAGAATGGCCCAGCACAGGTCAGATTTAGTTTCAAACATCACCTACACAAATAATTCAGTTGTAGAAAGACTGAATAAGTATACAGCTCTCTTTCAAACTAAAGGTTTTGGGCATGGTGATGCGCAGCATCGGGCCATCGGCCTAATGGATATGATTGTGCAAAAACAGGTTTTCATGTTAAGTTATATCGACGCTTATCTTTTCATCGGGGCGGCATTTGCACTATCTCTACCTCTGCTGTTATTTTTCTCCATGCGGAAAAGTAATAAAAAAAATTGTGGTCGCAGCAGCTGATCATTAGTAAAATTAATCTCAAAAAATAAGAATATGAACACAAAAACAACTCAGTTATTATTTCTGGCGGTACAGCCGGAATAGGTTTGGAGCTTGCCAAGCCATCTGTAGCATATGGAAATAAAGTGATTATCAAGAAGCAAAAGTTCAAGGGAGGATTTTGCATATTTGACACATGTGCTTTCAAAACAGAATATAGACCTTTTATTTGAAAAAAAGTCGCCTATCCATTTTCCACTTTTGATTTTTCATCGGCGAGAAGTTCATCTGCGCAGAGTTTCCCGAATTTATCAGCCGCTAACGGACTATCTGCAGTAATTAATTTTCTGTCAACGTGACAATCGCCGGCAATTTTTTTATTCAAAATTTCGATCCCAAGCTGTTTGAGTTTTTCGCCGTAAAACCAGGGCATCTCGCCGGGCTGGTATCCACTTTCTGGCAAAGTCTTATCCATTTCATCAGGAAACGAATTAATCTTATATCCCTTAAAAGGAAAATCAGCGTCTCCGCAATCTGCTACGCTTAAGAGCGCTGCGGGACCATGGCAGATTGCCAATAGATATTTATCTTCCGCTACTACCCATTTGATAAGTTCTTTGACATCATTATTTTCAGGTAGTCCGAGCATTGCGCCATGCCCACCTGGGATAAAAACGGCAACGTAATCAACATATCCTTTATTCGTGTCAGCTATAAAATCTCTCAGATTGTGCGGGTTTGAAAATTGCGTATTATACTTGTCGAGGATTTTACCGATGTTTTCATCTTCATACGGCATAGCCCACATCTCAAATTTTACAGGAGCACCTGTTGGTGTGTAGAAGTCAACATCAAATCCAGCCTGTTCGAAATGAAGAATCGGAACCAGTGTTTCGACCGGATGATTGCCTGTTGAAAACTTCTTTCCATTTTTCATGGTCATATACCGTTCTTCTGTGCAGAGCACCAGAATCTTTTTTCGGGTGTCCTTATTGCTATCACTGTACTTTTTTTTTACTGTAATTTGTCTTGGTCGTAACCATCGTCTTTCTTGAAAAAAAAGAAGGTTCGTAACCAATGCCGTCAAATACAGGCTCTTTGCTCAAATCGTTTGAAAATAATGACATAGTAATATTTTTTATTGTTTGTAATTCGTGCTATTGAAAAGCTTCGAATGTCAAACTTTCCACACTTTATAAATCTTTAAGAGATAACAATATCCAAACCCGTGCGGTTTCGCCTAAAAAATATTTGTAAGAAAACAGCCCCCAAACAAAGTCGTCAAACAGTCATGGTTGAAGAAAAAAAGGTAGTCTCGCAGGGTAAATTGAGTTGTCAGCAGATCTCAAAAATTATCATGGAATAGATGTCCAAAATAAAAGTTCCAGTACTTAAGCACATATTGATGCAGCTCGGGCCTGTGAGTTCAATTTTAAATGCTTCCATTGTTATCTAACTCTCTTTCGTCTTCTTCCTGTTCGTCAATTTCAGGAAATTCATTTTCTTCTTCGTTTCCTAGTTCTCCGTCGATGCCTAAATCATCCTGATCGGGCATTTCTGGAGTTTCATCGGATTCATTCTCTGATAATTCCTCTTCAGGATTATCTGGCACATCGTTCGGAAGATCCTCGGGGCCCTGTTGTGCGACAATTGCGAATGCAACGATAAGTATACCTTGATACCGATCCTGCGTAATTTGTTTTTTTTTCATCTTTTAATAAATATATAAAGTGAACCTTCTTGGGATCGGTTTCGTTAACTGATAAACTACGCAATATAAGTCATTTAATACTTGAAATCACTGTAATAGTCTGATGAAGAGTATTAACTGCGGAGATTAAGTTTGAGCAATGAGGATCTAAATGCATCGAAAGTTCATAATCCAATTTTAAGTGCGATGGAAACCTTTTATAAAAAATAGAAGGAAATGTTTATACGAGAAATTGCACTATATATTTCATGGAAGGTAATAATACCTGGTCTTATAAGTAATTATTACAAATTTTAAAATATAGATTTAAAACTTTCTGTTTATGTAAAAATGGCAGGCTAATTGTTCTGAAATATATATAACACACGATTTTCTCTACTACGATGTATAAAATATTACTTGTTGACGATCACACATTGGTAAGGAACGGCTTTAGGCTAATATTGGAGTCACATAAGCAGCTCTCCATTATTGGGGAGGCTGGAAATGGAGTTCAGGCGCTAGAATTCTTAGATAAAAGCGAGACACCTGATCTTATAATTACGGATCTCAAAATGGAAGAGATGAGTGGCATTACATTAATCCATAAAGTGAAGGCCAAATATCCTGAAATTGACGTTGCTGTTTTATCAATGATCGAGGATAATAATACCGTGGCTGAAGCATTTAGGGCGGGGGCAGTTGGCTTTTTATCGAAAAATTCGGATTATGACGAACTTGTTCAAGGTATATTCAACATATTACAGGGTAAAAGATATATTTCAATGGAAATAGGTCTATCCCTCCTCGATCATTTTCAGCTAAATAGTCCTATTTATATCGATAAAGAAGCTATTTTCCATCGCTACGATATTTCTGAAAGGGAATTAACGGTTTTGGAACTGATTTCACGTGGTTTTACAAACGCTGAAATAGCAGATCAGATATTTCTGAGCAAACGAACAGTTGAGGGGCACCGGCAGCAGCTGATTGATAAAACAAAAACAAAAAATACAGCTGATCTAGTGCGGTTCGCCTTTCAAAATAAACTGCTACAATAAATGCTTACGGTCAATAATGGATTTAAGATTCCGTGTAGATAAAAGGTCTGCTAAGGCTATAGTTTTAAATTAATAAGTATAAGATGGAACTCGATAAGGAAGTAATTCAACGTATTGGCAAGCTACTTGATCGTAAGACTGTCGCAACGGCCGAAAGTGTAACAGCTGGACAGCTTCAGTTTATGCTGTCCCAGATCGAAAATGCTGCAGTTAATTTTAAAGGTGGGATTACAGCTTACACGCTTGAAGAGAAAGTAAATTTATTGGGAATAGACGAGGATGAGGCCAGAGAAAGTGATTGCGTGTCGTCTCAGATCGCAGAAGATATGGCGCTGCAGGCATCACACTTGTTCAATGCTGATTTTGGTATAGGTGTTACCGGTTACGCAACTCCGGTGGAAGAGTCAAATTTTAAGTTGTATGCATATTTTGCAATATCCTATAACATGCAGATAATCGTTTCCGAAAAAACAGCATTGAATAAAAACTTCTTAGGTGCAAAAGCACAGCAGAAATATGGCGAAAATATTTTGGTCACCTTTGAAGGTATACTTGCAAAGCTATTTTAGTGATTTTTCCTCTCAAATTTATCGTAGGTGGTTTACAAAAAATAAAAAAAGGCCGGTGACATGAATCCCCGACCTTTATAACTACTAAAACAAACTAACTTAACCTGGTGAAGAACATAATTTTGATAGAACAGTTCATTATTTTTCAAAAAAAGGACTAACCTTTCGATTAGCCCCTTAACTAAATTATAGACAGATCCATTTAGGACCGGAAAATACGTTTAAAATGGCCAGGCGTAAAAGCCTGACCATACAATTAAATCAATCAATCTGAACTGATACGTAACGATCGACAATAAATGGACAATTCTTTTAAGAGCTTGGTTTGATAAAAATGAAAAAAGGCCGAGCCGCCGTAGCAACCATACTTTGGCGCGATACATAAAACACAAAAGTATGGCAAATCAATGTATATATTTGAGTAATAAAAAAATCTAAAGATGATAAAATCCATGCGAACAACGATTATTACCATTGGAATTATAATAATGATTTTAAATTTGTTTGGCTGTTCTGAACGTACGAAGCAAAATAATAAGCTATCAATTCAGACGCCATTAACCGAGCAAATTATTGATACGACTTCGGATGACATGTTATTGGAAGTCGTTTATGATAACCTCTTTCGTAAGTTATCGCCGGCATATGATAAAGAATACGAAATCGTCTTGTCTTGGAACAAATCTAGACAAGCAATTTATATGATCAGCCGATTAGAAGCAGAAGTCAATAATGGTGGTTATAATCAGTTTTATTTTAATTCAAGCGGCCAATTTGCTGCTGCGCTGCCAGAAGCGTTGAAATTAGTTGGCGCTACAAAATTTGCTGATCTGACCGAGCGAGCAAACAGCACATTTGAAAAGGATAAATCGAAAATAACCGAAGATCAGGATGGTACGGTAGAAGGTTTTAGTAAATCGTATGAGAATAATCCGTTAAACAAATTTGACGAGGAATTTTACAAACTTAATGACGTTGAAAACCTGCAGAAAATACAGGTTGACTACGTCCGAAAGAACAAGAAAGAGTTTACTGATTAAATCCTATCTTAGTCCTATGCTGTACAATCCCTTTGAACAAGTCACCAAAAGTTCGTTTCGCGAGCTCGTCGAGTCGGGCTATGCCGACTTTGTGCTGCAGCGCTTTGAGTGGCCCGATGTCAAGGAAAAGACAGGCTTCCTGCTCACGCCTTATGATGATAAGGAAGCTGCCGATCAGCATGCCCATCAACTGGGGGCAAAGGAAGGAAGAGCCTTGCAGTTGCCGCAGGATGCCGATAAGATCGAAAGCTTGTTGGAGACTGGATCAGGCTATCGGATCTTCCTCAATCGCTTCAAGGAGGAGAGCTGGGATAAGCGTATGCTTAAGCTCTACGAGAAAAATATTGTCAATTACCTGCGTACCAAGACCAGGTTTCAGCGCAAAAATCCGATCGATATCCTATTCTCCTTAGCATACGGTCGGGTAGTGGCTACCATTACCGATGGGCAGACCAAAAAGAAAGTATTTGCTATCGAGATCCTTCGGTAATCAGATCCGGTCCGAACCAGAAAGCAGCCATTTTCTTGTCGTAGGGCAATCCGTATTTACAGCACAAATTGCGTATATGCGTATCAAAGCCAAACAAGAAAGGATACAATTTTTTGAATTTACGTTTTTCGTACGTCGATCACTTGTCCAATATTGCTCCCGCTATGGGAAAGTCTTATACGATTGGAAATGATAAAAACAACAGCGTTAAATTGGACGTTTTCTATGCAGACCCGTTCATTCAAGAACTTATCGAAGAAGATAATATCCGTTTAGCCTCAATCGAAGAAATTATTGCCATGAAGATCGATGTGATTCAGCGAGGAGGACGTAAAAAAGATTTTTGGGATTTACACGAGTTATTAGATAAGTATTCGATTTCACAAATGGTTGCATTACATGAAGAGCGATATCCGTTTTCTCACGATGAGAAAACGATCTTGATTAACTTAATCAATTTTGAAAACGCTGATAATGACTTCGATCCTGTGTGTTTAAAAGGTAAATATTGGGAATTTATTAAAGCTGATTTTGAAGAAGTAATAGGTAAGATTTAGTTGTGGGATTCAGACTGGGGGCAAAGGAGGGAAGAGCTTTGCAGTTGCCGCAGGATGCCGATAAGATCGAAAGCTTGTTGGAAACAGGATCAGGCTATCGGATCTTTCTCAATCTTATCAAGGAGGAGAACTGGGACAAGCGTATGCTTAAGCTGTACGTGAAAAATATTGTCAATTACCTGCGTACCAAGACCAAGTTTCAGCGAAAGAATCCAATCGATATCTTATTCTCTTTAGAATATGGTTGGGTAGTGGCTACCATTACCGATGGGCAGACAAAAAAAAGTATTTGCTATCGAGATCCTTGGGAGTGTAACACCAACTGTGTCATAGGATTAAAACTTAAAAACCTCTTTCGAGTTTGAGTCTATCCCCAAATCTAATATAAAGTTGGGATATGGTCAAGCCCCAGTTATGCATTGGCATCGTCCATTTTTTTGCGATATCCTTTATGATCAGATACATCAATTTCATTAGTGCCTGTTCGGAGTTGAAGGCTCCTTTAGACTTAATGATTTTTCGTATCTGACGGTGCATTCCCTCGATCGGATTTGTGGTGTATATAATCTTGCGAACCTGATCCTCGTACTCAAAGAAAGCAGAAAGATTGGTCCAATTATCCATCCAGGATTTGGCAGCAAGTGGATATTTCTTGCCCCATTTTTCTTCAAAAGACAGTAGGTTTTCATAACCTATCTCTTCGTTCACAGCCTTATAGACCGGTTTTAGATCCTCCATTACAAACTTCTTATCTTTTTCGGTTACGTAACGCATACTTGTTCTGATCTGGTGAACAATACACAACTGGATCTTTGTTTTTGGAAAAATAGCTTCTATGGCCTCAGGAAACCCTTTTAGACCATCAATACAAGCAATAAGGATGTCTTCAACGCCACGTTGCTTTAGATCTGTAAGAACTGAAAGCCAGAACTTAGCTCCCTCATTTTCTGAGCTATAAAGACCGATCAGATCTTTTCTACCATCCATACCAACTCCCAGGATATTATAGATAGCCCTCGATTCAACAGTTCCATTCTGGCGAACCTTGATGTGCATACAGTCCAGGAATACAAAGGGGTAAACAGCTTCAAGAGGCCTGCTACGCCACTCATTTACCGCTGGAAGCACACTTTCTGTAATACGCGATATTTCTGTGGCAGAGATCTCCATTGCATACATTTCGCGTACAAACTCGCTTATCGCCCGTGTGCTCATTCCTTTGGCATACATGCTCAATACGTGTCCCTCAAGCTGTTCAGTGATGATTAATTGTCTCTTAGGTACTACTTTAGGCTCGAACGTTCCCGATCTATCCCGGCCTGTCTCCAGCTCAAAAGTTCCGGTATTGAGACCTCGGACTGTCTTTTTTGTCTTGCCATTTCGACGATTGCTATTGCCCGAAGCTTTCTCTTCGTTCAAGTGGTTTTCCAGTTCTCCATCCATCATTGATTCCAACAGATACTTCATTAACGGCGCTAGGACGCCATCATTGGGAGACAAACTTTTACCTTCGTAAAGACCTTGCATGGCTTCTGCCTTGAAGCGTTCAAAACGGCGAAGCCCTCTTGAGTTCCTTTAAAAACAAACACTAACGAAAAATCGAATGGGTCTTTTTCTTTCATGACCATGTCGTTTGAATAATTGAATATAAATAATCTTATTGAATTATTCCATTGACACAGTTCATGTTACAGTCTCACGCTTTAATGGTTTAGAGCTTATGAGTTCGAACTATATATCGTTAAGTTTACTTTCCATTACTTCAGGTCGCAGATGATTTCCTTTTTGCTTTATTAAACCATTTTTATCGATATAAATATAATAGGGAATACCAGGTATATTAAATATTTTAGATAGATCTATGCTTTGTTGGGAATTTAGAAAATAATGATCACCGCCCAATTGAAGCTTGTTCAGCGTCCGCATATACCTATCTTTATCAGAGAATACACAGATATAAACAAAGCTGATCGCTTTGTCCTTAAATTTTTGTTCTAATTTTTTGGAATTTGGCATCTCCTTTAAACATGGGCTACACCAAGGTGCCCAGATGTCGATATAGATTACCTTATTTTTATTTTTAGCGATGATTTGTTTAAAAATTTCTTCGATTCCCGAAGAAAACTGATGGACTTTTAGTGCTTCGTTTAGCGGAATTGGTGTTTCGATTTCAGTTTTAGTTTGTTTATAAATATTGAATAGCTGGTCTTTTAAGTATGGTTTTGTAATATACTTATCGATGATAGCGTAGTTGTTCTCGTATAAATTAACTGACTGTTTTGCAAGGCTTCTACTAAAAGCTGTCGTGAGCATAATCTCCCTTAATAGTGGATCTTCTACTATGTCGATGGTGCTGTTGATCATTAATGAATCGACCACCTTAGTTGGCCCCAATATTCCTCCATTCGGCATTTTATCAATATCCTTTGGAAGTTTGCCTTCTTTGGCCACGCGTTCATAAAGGTAAAAGTAAAAGATACTAGCTACGGCATTTAAGGTTTGTGTATTTTTTAATTGTTCTGTTGTGAGCGGTAACCATTCTTTTAATTGCTCGAAGTACTTGGCTGGTACTACCCAGGTCTTATCAAAGGGTAAAAGGTTGTTTTGCTCACGATGATTCATGGGGTAATGGCCTAGATCATCAAAATATTTGTTTTTTAGATCTGTCTTGATCCAAGATTTGCTTTCATCATTTGGGTGATAAGAAGCTTCAAAGGCTTGAAATACCTCTGTTGCAATTCTCAACCTATTTTGGATATGGCTTTTGTATTCTTCAATTTCCATTTCCTTGAAAGATTTTAATTGTTCTTCCCACATTTTAAACAGTCTTGCGTCAGAATAATAAATCTTGAAGAATGTGCTAATATCCTGATTTGTCTTCGCATGATCACCCGCATATTCAATAGATTCTAAGACTTTTGCCATGGAATTTTTATCGCCATCAAAGATAAGTTTTAGATTATCTTTTGGTTGCAATAAAATAACAAACGATGTTTTATAGACCAAGTATATCTCAGACAGTAAGTCAATGGGGATAGATTGAGAAAAAGTACCATTGGTATCCACATCAATATTCACCTGTAAACTCGGGAGCCCAAGCCGTTGTACATGGGCTGTAAAGGGTATGCTTTTATCGTAATTTTTTATTTTCCCCGATAATAATGCGGAACTCACCCTATCAGGTGTACCTTGACCCCAAGCGAAAAAGGTCATGCAAATGGCTATACATATTAAAATGTGTCTCATAATAATGGAATCATTTTGAAAAAAATCATAATTAAGGCTTAATAAATCTTTGATTTAATTAAATACAATATATTGTAAATTTTTTAAATAAAAAGATCTATTTTATTCAAAATTGTGACGAATAATCTCAGACAAGTTATATTTTACATAGCTTTTGTTCATTGTCCGTACTTTTAAACGAATTCAGTTACTTTATCTTCCGCGCCATCACCGTAATTGTACATGTTCAAATGGAATGAATAAAAACAAGATCGAGTTTTTGTATTAGGCCCTATGCTGTACAATCCCTTTGAACAAGTCACCAAAAGTTCGTTCCGCGAGCTCGTCGAGTCGGGCTATGCAGACTTCGTGCTACAGCGCTTTGAGTGGCCCGATGTCAAGGAAAAGACAGGCTTTCTGCTCACGCCGTATGATGATAAGGAAAACGCCGATCAGCATGCCCATCAACTGGGGGCAAAGGAAGGAAGAGCCTTGCAGTTGCCGCAGGATGCTGATAAGATCAAAAGCTTGTTGGAGACTGGATCAGGCTATCGGATCTTCCTCAATCGCTTCAAGGAGGAGAGCTGGGATAAGCGTATGCTTAAGCTCTACGAGAAAAATATTGTCAATTACCTGCGTACCAAGACCAGGTTTCAGCGCAAAAATCCGATCGATATCCTATTCTCCTTAGCATACGGTCGGGTAGTGGCTACCATTACCGATGGGCAGACCAAAAAGAAAGTATTTGCTATCGAGATCCTTCGGTAATCAGATCCGGTCCGAACCAGAAAGCAGCCATTTTCTTGTCGTAGGGCAATCAATATTTACAGCACAAATTGCGTATATTCGTATCAAAGCCAAACAAAAAAAGGATACCATTATGTGCTGGGATATTAGCCTCCATACCGATATTGAGATTATCAAATATACCTTTCCGCAATTGCGGGACGAGCGTCGTCAATTGGATTACAATTATGACTATCTGGAAAACGTCCAGGCCATTACCTTTCCCAAATATCCGATCCTTTATAAGGACAAGGACTCAAGCCAGCTGGCCTTGACCGAGATGGAGTGGGGGGTATTGCCTACCTATATTGACGATCCCAAACTGCAGGCCGATCGCAGGCGCAATATGATCAATGTGCGTAGCGAACGTATCCTGGAAGATAAAAAATCCTATTGGTACCGCTTGCGCAAGCAACGTTGCCTTATCCCGGTGAGTGGTACCTTTGAGCATCTTCGGAATAGAAACATTTGATAGAGATGTATATAAATATGGAGGAAGTATTGGAACTCCATTTTTTTATAGTATAATTCCAAATTTGATGTACAAAACAATAAAAAAGGTAAATACTGATTTACCAAGATCTTTAATTTTTAGAAGAAATGATAAATAGATGGTTTGTGATGCTATTTCTAGCATTTTTAGTTGGAGGATGCGACCTTGAGACTAATATCGTAGATCCTCAAGCTTCACATTCTATACAAGAATCTGCAAAGTCAAAAGTGCTGGTATCGATCGGACGCCCCACGAGTCACAATAGCAGGTTCATTAAAGAAATATGGATAGAAAGAGCATGGAAAAATTCTTTAAAGAATGGTAAACATTATAAGGAAATTTTCAATTCTAATCAAATTGTATTATCCCTTAATAAAAACCCACAATACAAAATAGAGGATTATGCTTTAATTTGGAAAATGTATGATTCTAAGGGCGATGTTTTTGGAAGTGGAAATGGGGCTTTGATTTTGGATGACATTGGAATAAGTGATTCAATTAACCTTACTTTATTTAATATAAGCGATTCTACAAGAACTGAAATAGGAAGCTTTAAGTTTATAAAAATCAACAATTGAATTTATGTCTAATCTAAATAGATAGGAAAGAAAATTGTTCTAATAAATGGCTAATGCTAATTTTAAACCCGTCGAATTCGACGGGTTTAATTTTGTATACCTGAGGCAAGAAAAATAGAGCATTTATCTGGCTCCTGATATCGATCCGAAAGAATAGATCGTTAACATCTTAATTTACACTGATCGATGTGTAATTATTTATATACAAAACAAGACGCTACAAAAGCCCATACGCTTATCAATTCCATTTTGAATAAGCGCTCATTCAAATAAAAATAATTGTAGGCGGGGAATAAGAACTCGGCTTTTTTATAAAAAGATCAAACGAAAGCGAATCAGCCATTGTTATACCTATACTTTCATAAATTAGTTAATAACAGGTAGTAAAAAACCTTGAGATCCCCTCCTCAAGGTTTTTTTTATTTTTTTTTAAACGAATATTATATTTCTATTGTCCTTTATACGAAAAATGAGAAGATTGCTTTTGCTGGCTTAATTTGCACTTGTTAGGCCAGCATTTTTTTGAAACCGACTATCCCATTATTGGGATCATAACTATATATATCAGGGCTGGTTTATTCCGGCCTTTTTTGTGATATAACTCCTATCTTAGCCCTATGCTGTACAATCCCTTTGAACAAGTTACCAAAAGTTCGTTTCGTGAGCTCGTCGAGTCCGGCTATGCCTACTTCGTGCTACAGCGCTTTGAGTGGCCCGATGTCAAGGAAAAGACAGGCTTTCTGCTCACGCCTTATGATGATAAGGAAGCCACCGATCAGCATGCCCATCAACTGGGAGCAAAGGAAGGAAGGGTCTTGCAGTTGCCGCAGGATGCCCATAAGATCGAAAGCTTGTTGAAAACAGGATCAGGCTATCGGATCTTCCTCAATCGCATCAAGGAGGAGAATTGGGATAAGCGTATGCTTAAGCTCTATGAGAAAAATATTGTCAATTACCTGCGTACCAAGACCAGGTTTCAGCGAAAGAATCCCATAGACATCCTATTCTCCTTAGCATATGGTCGGGTAGTGGCTACCATTAGCGATGGACAGACCCAAAAGAAAGTATTTGCTATCGAGATCCTTCGGTAATCAGATCCGGTCCGAACCAATAAGCAGCCATTTTCTTGCCGTAGGGCAATCGGTATTTAAAGTACAAATTGCGTATATTCGTATCAAAGCCAAACAAAAAAGGATACCATTAGGTGCTGGGATATTAGCCTCCATACCGATATTGAGATTATCAAAAATACCTTTCCGCAATTGCGGGACGAGCGCCGTCAATTGGATTACAATTATGACTATCTGGAAAACGTGCAGGCCATTACCTTTCCCAAATATCCGATCCTGTATAAGGATTGCCACCATTGGGAAGTGATACGACGCAGACTTCGTTGTTTTAACTAAAAATGTCGGAGAGATAATCTTTAGTGTGGTTCAGAAAGTTACTTTGTTAAAATTTTTTTAAAGAACGGAATTCTTTCAGCCAATGACTGTGCTGTGTAGTCGTGAAGTTCTACTCTTCTCATGTTCTTCTCTTGTCGTTAGAGATCGACTATTTCCACAGATTGGATTATTCTGAAACTATTCGCTCATTTTGCCTGTTATATTGCTGTATAAAAGACCGCAAAAACCATAGAGTTATGAGTTTACAATTAAATAATGTTCTACCGGTAAATAGTGCTGTACCTGAGATCGAAAAGTATGAAGGGATTTTTCACAAGGACGTGATAGAAGGTTTAAATACTTATCCAAAGAAATTATATTCAAAGTATTTTTATGATCCCATTGGCGATCGACTTTTCCAGGATATCATGCATATGCCCGAATATTACCTGACCGACTGCGAGCTCGAAATATTCCGCACAAAAACCTTTGAGCTAGCGGATTTAATCACTACTGATGAATCCGATTTCGACCTGATAGAACTCGGTGCAGGTGATGCCCTTAAATCAAGTCATCTATTACAACATCTCAGCGCAAATCACACCTCATACTCCTATATGCCTATCGATATATCGGGCAATATTCTTTCGTTATTAGTCGAAAAATTAGATCGTGACATCCCAAATTTAGACATTGTACCGCTTGAGGGAGAGTACTTTGAAATGCTTGACCAAGCGATGAAAATTTCCACACGGCGAAAAGTAGTATTATTTTTAGGCGGTAATATAGGTAATATGGATATGGACGAAGCCCAGCTTTTTTGTGCCGAAGTGCGCCGTAAACTAAGCCCCGGTGATATGATTATAATCGGTTTCGATCTCAAAAAGAATCCACACACCATTCTTTCTGCTTACAATGATAAAGCCGGAATCACGTCGGCCTTCAATATCAATTTATTGAATCGCATCAACAGTGAACTTGAAGCTGATTTCGATACCCAATATTTTCAGCATTATCAGTCCTACGATCCAATTTCTGGAGCCTGCCGCAGTTTCTTGGTCAGCCTAACCAATCAACACGTCCATATTAAGGGTGATTCCATATTTTTTAAGGAAAATGAATTGATTGACATGGAAATTTCTCAGAAATATGCTCCTGAGGAAATACAGCGTATGGCATCCTTAGCAGGATTTCAGCTGATCGCAAATATTGAAGACAGCAAAGGATGGTTTGTTGATTCGGTATGGAGGGTGTCCTAATACGTTTTATTTATGAAAAATATACAAACTGCGATTATTGAAATGTCGGAAAAGCAAAAATGGATCGATAGCTATCTTGCTATACGGGCATATTCCGAAGAAATTTGCCAACCGTTGGAAACCGAGGATTATGTGGTTCAGCCCATAGGAGATGTTAGTCCTCCAAAATGGCATCTTGGACATACCACTTGGTTTTTCGAAACATTTATTTTACTTCCGCATCTGCCAAACTACCAGCAATTCGACGCTGATTATAATTTTGTGTTTAATAGTTACTATGAAACAATAGGAGCAAGGGTGATTCGTACAGATCGAGGAAATCTGAGCAGACCGTCCGTGGCAGATATCTATAGATACCGCAAATGTGTGGACAAGTACATGATTGAGTTTGTGGATGGTGGATTTTTGACAAATGATCTTCTGGACATCTTCGTTCTAGGATTAAATCACGAACAGCAACATCAAGAATTGCTGCTTACAGATATCAAATATATACTTGGGCACAATCCACTTTTTCCTGCATACGGCAGTACAAAAGCCGCTATCAGTTATACTGCAGCTGAATCAGCGTATGTCAAATTCGATGCTGGGATTTATGAAATCGGATATGAAGGTGCGGGTTTCTGTTTTGACAATGAGAAAGGCAGACATAAGGTTTATCTGAATGACTTTGAAATTGCGAGTGATTTGGTGACAAATAAGGAATATATGGCTTTCATGGAAGCTGGTGGGTACGCTGATTTCAGGTATTGGCATGCCGAAGGTTGGGACTGGGTAAAACGGCGTCAGGCTCGGGCTCCCTTATACTGGCATTTGATGGATGGTCAATGGATGAATTATTCCTTAGCGGGGTTGATGGAAATAGACCATGAGGATGCAGTTTGCCATGTCAACTTTTATGAAGCTTCCGCATTTGCAGCATGGAGGGGAATGCGGCTTCCGACAGAGGCAGAGTGGGAAGTCGCGGCAGATTATGTCAATTGGGGACAGCGCTGGGAGTGGACCAATTCTGCATATCTACCTTACCCCGGATTTAAAAAGGAAGCTGGTGCCGTGGGCGAGTATAACGGAAAATTTATGGTTAACCAAATGGTCTTGCGTGGAGCCTCTATTGCAACACCTAAAGATCATAGCCGCAAAACGTACCGAAACTTTTTTCAGACGGCACTGCAATGGCAATTTACAGGTATTAGACTGGCGAGATAATATGATAGATATCGTCTCCATTTCAAAATTCTTCAATGGAAAGGTTGCAGTCGATCAGATTTCCCTTCAGGCCAAGGAAGGCGAAGTTCTTGTTCTGCTAGGGACCAGCGGTTGTGGAAAGACGACAACCCTAAAAATGATCAATAGACTTATCGAACCCGATAGGGGTCAGATTTTTATTGCTGGAAAAGATATCAGGGAAAAACAAGTCCAAGATTTACGTAGGCAAATTGGTTTTGTCATGCAGCATGCTGGTCTTTTTCCACATTATACGGTTGCACGCAATATTGCTGTAGTTCCAGAATTGCTGAAATGGGAAAAAAAGACAATAAGCCTGCGTACTGTGGAGCTACTTCACAAATTAAACTTAGGCGAAGACATCCTCCAACGTTATCCTCATGAACTAAGTGGAGGCCAACAACAGCGCGTAGGCATTGCTAGGGCACTGATAGCCGATTCACCAATTCTATTAATGGACGAGCCCTTCGGAGCGCTGGATACTATAACCAAAGCAGATATCCACGCAGAGTTTAGGTCTTTGGAGGAGATACGCAGTAAGACGATCATCCTTGTTACGCACGATGTGCCGGAGGCTTTTGAACTTGGGCAGCGGATCTGCTTAATGGACAAGGGGAAAATTGTGCAGATTGGAACCCCAAAAGAGCTGTTATATAGACCTGCAAGTGAATTTGTAGCCAATTTCTTTGCCGAAAACCGCCTCTTATTGGAGTATAAAGTGGCTACCTTACAAGAACTACAAGGTATTACCGCGATAGATCCTTTTATCTCACGTTATGGATTTACATTACGCACAGATTTATGGCATGCCACTCAAGTTCTGAGTATGCATACAGAAACGGCGCAAGCCTATGAAACGTTAGTGGAGGCATTTAACAACTATCGAAAACAACAAGTGGTATGAAAGCGCAAAGTCTTTGGCAATTTATGCTCGAACAACAGGACAAGCTATTTACCCAGATAGGCCAACATCTTGGGCTTACATTTTTATCTTTGGTATTTGCAATTCTTATCGGTGTGCCACTAGGAATACTGATCTCGAGAAAAAGAAAATTTGCTGCTATTATTTTAGGTTTTGCAGGTGTTTTGCAAACCGTTCCGAGTATTGCATTGTTGGGCTTTCTTATTCCGATCTTAGGTATCGGAGCCATTCCTGCCATTGTTGCACTATTTATCTATGCACTTTTACCCATCATTCGGAATACCTTTACAGGCATTACTGGAGTTGCCTCTAGTATCGTGGAGGCAGCCAAGGCGATGGGTATGACCACTTGGCAACTGCTTCTCAAAGTAGAGCTACCACTAGCCATGCCAGTGATTGTCGCAGGTGTACGCACAGCGGCAGTGATCAATGTTGGCGTAGCTACCTTGGCATCATTTGTTGCCGCCGGGGGCTTGGGTGAATTTATTTTTGGCGGTATATCCCTTAACAACTCCAACATGATCTTGGCCGGCGCTATTCCTGCAGCATTACTAGCAATCCTCTTGGACAAAGGCATAGCACTCATACAATATTCCTTGGCACATATCAGAAGCCGACAGACCTATATTATATTGGGCATATTCGCCGCTGTTTGCATTTTAAGTATGCTTTATATGGGTACGAAGTCTAATGACAGTCAGATCAAGGCGGGTTTTACACCAGAGTTTATGGGACGTCAAGATGGTGATCTGGGACTTCGCAGTAGCTATGGCCTTCAGGTCAACCCACTTGTTGTAAGCGACGCTATTATGTATAAAGCCGCTTATGAAAATGATCTTGATCTCATTAGCGGATACTCAACCGATGGGCGGATCAAGGCATACGACCTGTTTGTGCTAACAGATGATAAGAAAATTTTCCCACCTTATTTTGCAGCGCCAATTATAAAGACGGCAACACTTCAGAAATTCCCAAAGCTGGAAGAAACAATGAATCTGCTGGCAGATAAGTTCAATGATTCGGTCATGACGGATCTAAATTATAGAGCCGATTTTTTGAAGCAGACGCCAGAACATATTGCAAAGGACTTTCTACTGCACAACAACCTTTACAAACCACCTGGTTCAGGGGGCACTGGTACGATCAGGGTAGGGTCGAAAATTTTTGCGGAGCAATATATTTTAGCTGCGATATACAAAATGCTGATTGAAGGCCATACCAATTATAAAGTAGATACAAAGACGGGGTTAGGCGGGACCAAAATATGTTTTGATGCTTTGATGAGCGATGCGATTGATTGCTATGTAGAGTACACCGGAACAGGCCTTTTGGTGTTGTTAAAACCAAATCAGCAGGTATTAGGAAGCGTATCCAAAAGTCCTTCCGATACCTATAATTATGTGAACAATGAGTTTCAGAGGCTGTACGGCATCAAGTGGTTAAAACCTTTGGGATTTAATAATGCTTATGCGCTAATGATGCGGCGGTCTCAGGCCAGAGAACTTCATATTGAAAGAATTAGTGATTTGAAAAAATATTACTAAAAGTGGTATAAAAACTAAATCAGAAAGTCAAAAAATGATGTTCCGAAGCATTTCTCCTGTATGATTACACCTCATAAAACTCATACAGGACAGTTTTAATAGTTATATATAAAAAGGAGTAACCACCACGAGTCTCTTGATTCGGGAATGGATCCGATGCAAGCGATCAGTCAGATTTAGTACTATTAGGATCTGCCGCTAAGCACAAAAAGTTAATGACTTTTGAACCATATGGGTTGTATTTCTGTTCCAAAGTAAAGACAACCGTATATAGCTTTCGAAGATGAAATTTGTCAAAGTAAATCGAGTCGTATTAACCGCGCTGCGAGCGATGGGGTATAATGTCCTAATTTCACCTGTCAATGTCCAGGATCCACAAAATATTACCTGGAAGGCGATATGGGTGGATGACGTAGATACCTGGATCAGGAGTTTGTATTGTGGGCATGGAAGTACGGCTCGTCCTAATATTCTGGACGTTGATTATGTATTAGCCAATGTTCCCGAGTGCTATTTGTCGGGAAGTGTATTTATAGAAAGTGATAAGGTCCATTAGTCTATAAGTCCGCTTGGTTATTTGGCGTGAATATCTTCTGTTTAAAGATTATTGTGACTACATTTTTTTAAGAGATCCAGAGGTTAAAGAATCGTTGTATGATTACCCATTTACCATTCACTTTTTCAAGCAGAAATGCATCACCGTTTCCACATAAAGGGCCGCATATATAGTCAACCGGCACGTATGCTTTTTTGCGATTATACCCTATAATGGGAAGGTGAAAGTAATAAATGCTTTGGTTGCGGTCCATCCTGTATTTATCGGCGTCATCAACAGTGTACGCTGCTTTGATAGCGGCTGGAATCGGGATGATTGCCTTCCTTTCGTTCATCTGATTCAGCATATCCAGCGAATCTGTGAGCTGGTTATCCAGTATTTTCATCAGCTTCTGTGGATCGACGTTGTAAAAAACATAATTCCTGTCATGCAATGATGAGATAGAATCTCTCATAAACTTGTTATGAATGAACGCCCTTCGTTCTCCTTCACGTTGCAGTTTGATACCAGCTGAATCGTCAGACAAAATTGTTTCTAAAATGGAAATATAGTCTTGTTGCATTGAGCTGTCATTGTATATTTTGGACTTATTATTTTGTACCGGTGTCATTGTACTTTTACGCATTGTACAGCCCTGGAGAACTAAAAAAAAAGAAGATAATATATAGATTATTCATATGCAATTAGTTGCTATTATTTCCGTACCAGATCTGTGCCAAAAAACTTCACTGAGATAAGTAATTCTCTAGTCGTATCCTGTGCTATTCGAAAACTTTTTGTTGCTCTGTGTAATAAGTAGTTCTGCCGCTAATTTTGGTTTGCAATATTTCATGACCCTTACCATCAACCTTCGCATTTTTGTTATGAACTTTCATGAAATCCCTTATCTCACCGTTAATGATTTCACGATGCTCTTTTAGAATCTGCTGTTCGGCATTTTCCAGTACCTCCTTAATTGCTTTGGCAAGATGTTGAACCTTCTCTTCGGGGATTTTGTTTGAAATTGAAAGTGGTGATATCCCTGCTTCATACAGGATTTCGTCGGCGTAGGCATTTCCAATACCGCCAATGACGTTTTGGTCCATCAGGAGAGTTTTAATTTTGGCCTTGCTTGATTGCAGCAATCCGAAAAGTAATTTTGGATTTAGCTTTTCAGAAAGTGCATCCATCACGTTTGCATGTTCAGGATTCAATTCTATATATGCCATCCTCTGAAAGTCGGTAATGGATAGCGTGCCACCATCCTTAAACTTCATGGAAACTAATGCATACTTTGGGTTTTCGTCTTCAGAATATATCAGTTTCCCATGCAACATGAGATGAACCGACAAGGTAGCATCTTTGCCAAAATCAAAAAAAAGCCTTTTACCTTCCCGATAAACTTTGACGAGTTTTTTGCCCTCTAGAGTTTGCAGCTCATTCAGGCTGACTTTGGTTTTTTGTTTGTTGTGAATGGCAGCTTTTTCAAGCACTTTACCTTTAAGCATTTTTGTGAGATTTTTGCTGAAGGCCTGTAGGTCTGGTAATTCTGGCATAGTTGTCGATTTAATAATTTGTGTACTTCTTTCTACTCTCTTCTTTTACCTTTTTAAAATGCTCCCTCGCTTTTTTTTAGGCCGGTTGCTATGGCAATTCCTTCTTCGGCGCCTTCCTCAAGCAAAGCGTTTGCGATTTCAGTTTCTTTCTCCCGGATGTTGACCGGTTGATTTTTATATGATGGTGGATAATCTCCATTATACCAAGGCATAATTCCTCCTTTTTGTATTTAGAACAACATCAGAATAGTGATAGTTTTCAAACTCTATTGGCTGGCGGTTGTTCTATTCCAAAAACATTTATTATGACAGACAATAAAAATAAAAAAGATGCAAGGGACCGCAATCAGGTAGCTGGCGGTGAATCTTATGAGGTAGATTATTTGGCAAAAGAACTTGGCGTAACCCGGCAGCAAGTCGAAGAGGCCATCAAAAGCGTTGGCAATGGTCGTGAGGATGTTATTAATTATTTGAAAAATAAAAAATGAGAATATGGGAGCTATAGCAACATTCACTGGAATTCCGGTGACAAATAACATAGGAGTAGAAAAATACTGTGATTTTGAAGTAGGACAGGAGGGGCAAAACGGACCATATGCCCGAATTACGATGGATGGCTGCCAGATGATCTTAGATGAAGATTTTGGTTTTATAGAGGGCGATCTTGCGGAAGAATGGAGGGAACCCGCTATTGCCAAACTTCTTCTTTTACTGGAAGTAGACCGAAACCGAGATGGAACTTTGAGCTAGTTAATTTGTTCATTACTTTTCTCAAGTTTAATTATGATATTCAGGTTAAAAGGACTCTACAATATATTAGCGGGGATTTGACCGGGTATTCAGGATCGTATTGAAAGATAAAAATAAATATGACTGGTATTAAGAAATCCAAAAATGAGCTGTTAAAAGATGCACGATTGCAGGAGCTTGAAGGTAAAACTGAAGATGCCATCAAAAGCTATATCCTGGTTATAAGGAAAGCACCATTACAAGCAGGGGCATATAACAGATTAATGATTCTTTATCGAAAGCTCAAAGAATATAAGAAGGAGCTAGCCATTATTAAGCAGGCTATTGCTGCCTATGAGAAGGATTTTAAAGACGATCAACAGACCTGGAAGAAAGCAAACAGTAAGTCTGCACGTCTCAGTCTTAGTTTAGCTAAATCTATGGGGCTTCTCAACGATAAAGGCCTTCCCGTATATGAAGAATCTCAGATCATCAGCTGGAGAAAGCGCATGGAGGCCGTACAGAAAAAAATTAAGACACCAGCAAAGCCACAAAAAAAGAAACCGACAAAACGTTTAAAAAAGTAGCGTTAAACACACAAATAATCTCGAAATTATCTATTATCATCTTTTCTCCATTTTAGCTCCCCGTGTTGAATCATTCCGATGTATTTTTGTACCTGGTCGTCGGTCAGTAGGCTGTTGTCCTCAATATGATAATTGAAATTCTTAGTATACTTGTCGTGCTGGATGCTGCCTACATAAGCATTGTTCAGATAAATGTGCCAAAGACTGTATTTTTTCGCGCGTACCTCGACTACCTGGCGCACGCCATGGTGGTAAAATAGCTCCGGTACATCGGTATCGAATCGCAAGATCAGTGCATCGATACATGCTTCCTTTATATCATCTGCAAGTTCTCCAAACGCAAGTTCCCAAACTCCCTGAGACTTTCTGAAAACATAAAAAGCAAGCCCATTTTTGTTGTAAAGATGATAGTCTTTCATGCCCATGCTTTTATCATGCACAGTCATTTGGACATACATAACGCGATTACGGCAAAAGACTTCAAGAGGTTTCATGGATCAAAAATACTAATTAATTTAGTAAAAATAAATGATCAAATTGTGGTAATTGTATCTTTCAGTGTCACTACACTCCTTTGTACTTTATTTTTGTGATCTTTTTTTACAATTATAAATACTGCTAACAGAGAGATTTTCCTGCCTTGATACTGCTGTTGTGCATAAACCGTATATATCATGGTTCTAAATATTTAAGAAAGAACAAGAGCTGTGGCATATAGGTTTATCAATTGGTAAATAGTGGTGAGCCAGCAATTTTAACCGGCTAGCGTATACACACGAAGATCAAAATAAAAGTTGTAACCCTCCTTTTAGCCCACAAATTCCGATATACATCAGTATGCCTTTGTTCTTGCCGGATTTTGGCGAAGAAATAGTCGCTAAGATATTTTATGCGGACAATGGATTCGATTCTGACTTTTACAATGATATGGCTTGGAAGGGATTAACAGGTCCTAAAGCTTTTATGAAGCTCTCGGACACGAAAAGAAAACGTATAATAGATCGTATTAAAGCTGAACAGTATAAAGTAGAAAACAATGATACAGTTCAACACGGTCAACCTGCGGGATGTTAAAAATGTAATCTTATCTTTATTGTTTATAAAAGTAATTTTTTTATCGAGTCGATTTTAATGAACAGATTTTTTACAGTTTTATTATCTATAATTTTTATAACTATTGGTTGTTCTCGGAGAATGTATAATGAAGATCCGATTAGGAGAGTGCAACGATATAACAGCGGTGGATTTGAAGTGCAAGCTTACACAGATGTGAATGAAAGTAACATGTATGAAAACCTAATTGTATCGGGGGTAATTAGATTGGGTGACACTAATGAAAAAGCAAGCAATACATCTGTGAATTTTAAATCTGAAAAAGGGGAACTAATTGGAAGTACCGTTACCGACTCAGATGGCATATTTAAAATGGAGCTCTCAACCTCTGATTTCTCCGGTAAAGTAGAATTTGCAAAGGGATAAGGTATTTACATTCTATTTTTATCCTGCCACTTCTTTGGTTTTAATCCAAAGTGTTTTTCAAACAACCTTCCGAAATAACTCAGATTGCTAAATCCTACTTGATAGCCAACTTCTGAAACTGAAAGATTTTCCTGCTGTAATAGTCTTGCTGCTTTTTGCATACGAAGATGATTGTAATATTCGTACATTCCTTTTCCAAAAACTTGTGTAAAAATCCTTCTTAGTTTTAGCTCATTCATTCCACCTATTTTTACCAGTTCATCTTTAGATAGGGATTTTTCCAGATTTGATGCTATCGTATTCCGAACCAAATAAACCGCATCAATTTCAGCGTTGTTAAGATGGAAATAATCTGTTTTTTTTCTTTTTAATAAATTGCTGAAAAGCAGATAAATAAGTTCAAGTGCTTTTAACCGATAAAAAGCTTGCGGTAAAATGTTTTCTATTGAAAGGTCAGCTAATTGAGCAATTAAATCAGTCATTTCAGGTGACAAAAATTCTTCTATCCAAAAGGTTTTTTCTATATCAAAAAGATAAGACAATTTATCTGCATCATTTCCTACAAAATGTTTCAGGTATTCCAGCTCAACTAAAATGCTGATTTGCTGTACGTGGACATCTTTAGGAAATAACACTTCACTTTCCAAATGTGAAGGTATAATACGAACATGAGGCTGATTGTTCAAAGATCTTTTACTAATGGCATTTGCCGATTTTTTGTTAATAAGAATATTTTGAAACGAAATGAGTAGTCCTTTTTCTATTGTCCTGATTGGTTTTCTTTTATAAGCAAAAGTCTTGCTGGCAATTAAAGAGCGAACCATTATTAACATCTCGGGCATCAAGTCCACAATGTTCAATTCGTTGAAATTCAAAAATTTTATCTCATTTTCAATGGAAGATAAGGAGATGCCAAGTTTTTCAGCAAGTTTTCTCATTTTACGCTTTTCATCAAACATAATTTTTTGGACTATTATTAGTTTAATTTGGGCTATTTTATCTGTAAATATAGAAAGATATTTGCTGTATAAAAATGAAAAAAATGAAAAAAAAATATTATTATTTCAGGAGGTGGCATCGCTGGATTGACTGTTGCAAAACTGTTGAGCAAACAAGGGCATAAGGTGACTGTTTTGGAAAGAGCGGCATCATTCAGTAAGTCCGGATTTCTTATTTCGCTTAAGAGTTTTGGCGTTCGTATTATTGAAGAATTAGGATTAGCAGAACAATTACAACAAGCATCGTCACCCTCTGAATTTGTAAATTTCAGGGAGTCAGACGATTCAATTATACAAAGTCTTAGCTATGAGAAAATGAACGAGAATATTGAACGTTCCGTTCTGATAACGCGAGGCGGATTGCATCACGTTTTATACAACGAAGTAAAAAATGAAGTGAGTATTCATTTTTCATCTTCTGTTGAAAACGTAATGCATGATGAAGACAAAGTCCAAATATTACTCAACAACGGAACTGTGTTGGAGGCCGATCTCCTTATCGTTTCAGAAGGGTTACGCTCTACGACAAGACAAAATTATTTTCCGGAAAGTACGCTAGAGGATTTTAAATTTGTTTATATGGGTGGACGATTGAAAGAGCATCATTCTTATGAGGTTGGCAAATTCAATATCTATATTGATGTGAATAAGATGCTGTCTATTTATCCCATTGCTTCCGATGAAATAGCCATTCAGTGCTATTTACATAATACAGGAGATTTACCATCTGTTCAAAATAAAGCTAATGAAATACTCAAAACATCTTTTGCTGGGTATAATGAAGATATACAGCATTTGTTAGGTCGCTTCGCGGATAACGGTCTAATGTTTATTGATAAAATGGGGATGGTAAATTCATCCACTTTAGTAAATCGTAATGTGGTTTTATTGGGAGATGCGGGGTATTGTCCCACTGCGCTATCGGGAATGGGAGCATCATTATCAATTTATGGAGCAAAGGCGCTAGCTCATTTTATTCATCAAAATCCGAATGATTTAAAAACGGCTTGTTGCAATTATGATACCATGATGCAGCCAATAATTCAGAAATTTCAGGCTAATGCAAAAAATAATTCAGCATCATTTATCCCTGATAGTAAAGAAAAATTAAACTGTTTTGTCCATTCATTCAGAGCCGCCTCTGAGGCTGATGTGCAAAAAATAATGATTGATCCAATTGTATTAACGAAAGACCAGTTAAATTTTAAAATCAATTAGATAATGAATTTTAGAAAGATATTTTCCGTCATAGTTGGATTCGGAACGATAGGATTAATGAGTTCTGTTTTTGCAAAAATGCAAGGCTTGCTGTTCACGTCATCTTTAGAAATATTTACCAGTAAGGAAATCGCTGCCACCAATTTTTCCCAATTTATCATCAAACTTTTTTGTGTTTGGTTTAGTTGTGTGTTGGGTGGAATGGCTACTACGAGGATAGGGGGCAAGCCAAGAGAAAATCTTATAGTTGGTGGTTTAATAATACTGGTCGTGGGTTGGCTATGGTTGTCGTCTGAAAATCCTATATGGTTTTGGGTATTGCTGATTTTAGGTATTTTACCCTGTGTATTTTTAGGATATCGAGTAACTTCTATTATATGTAAATTTCATATCAAATGACCATGCGATTCTTAGTTGCAAATTGACCACCTGATTTTTTGGCGAAACTAGATTTAGTGCTGTAGGAGTAATGTCATCAAAAGCGATAATTAATATGCATCTTTTAAGTTATCAAGCCTGAACGTGAGATCAGACTTCGTCATTTGGTGTGAATAGCTCCCTTTTAAAGGTTATTGTGGTTACGATTGTTGCCTCGATAACCTTTAATAGGAGTCGGGAACCAATGAGATAACATTATTTGTGCTGGTTACCTGCGAATTATCGGTTCTATCAATGGCGATTCGCTAATTATCATTTATATTGATTTTCGTTCCCACATGCACGTGGTTGTTCAAATTTGCCTCTTCTTCATCCTGTTGACGAATAAAATCAAGTAGTCGCTTCAGCTCTCCATCGGCATCATCCCACCATTTAATTGACCATATCCTATGAAATACAAAACCATATCTTTCAAGTTGCTCCTGTCGGAAACTGTCCCAAGCATAAGCTTCCGGACTGTTATGATATTTCGCGCCATCACACTCTATTGCGATGAGTGGTTTGTGGCTTGTTTTTGATTTGACAACGATATCAATCCGGAAACCGCCTACGGAATGCTGCTGTTCTAAACGATCGGCACCGATATGCTGTGCAAGTTGTTCGAATACTTCATCTTCAAATGGAGACTCAGACCCCAAGCTAAATTCTGCTGGCTCATACAGTTTATCTGTACAATACTGACTCAATAGCTGGAGAATGCCCTTTCGCAATTCGTCATTACCCTCACTTACCGCTTTCGCATAGGTAAAGTAAGCGTACATAATACCACGGCCTTTATTGCCCTTCTGTTGGATAAGATTTGGGTACTGACCAACATACTCCTGCGGGAAAGAAGTACATACATATACCTTTGACCGCGCTCGAGTGATGATTACGTTCAACATACGATGTCCTTTACCTTGTATAATCGGACCAAAGTTTTGACTAAACGAACCGTCGGCTTTTCGCCCAAATGTTGTGGATAGAATGATAATATCCCGTTCGTCGCCCTGAATGTTTTCGAGATTTTTAACAAAGAATGAATCTCCCGCCTGCGCCATTAAACTGTCGAATGCAGGGTCATTCTGGCGAACTGCACTCAGTTCCTCAAGGATCAAGTTGCGTTGGTAAATATTGAAAGTAGCAACACCCACGCTTGGAATACTGTCTTTAGCTTCCTTCATGATCTGTTGTAACAATTCGACCACTCTCAATGCCTCTTGTTTATTTACTTGTCCTTCATACAATCCATCAATCTGTAAATATTCGATAGGAGTGTAGTGCTCCTTCGCCGGAACAGGCATCAACCTATTTCCGTAAAACGCATGATTAGAGAAGTCGATAAGATAAGGGTGTTTCGAGCGGTAATGGACTTTTAAATAAGACTCCACAAACCCTTTGTCTACAGCATAAGCTAGTAAGGATTCACTATCTGCAAGGTTAAGCTGAGCCGCTTGTAGCGCAGTCCGATCAGAAAATTCATCTTCGGAGTCTTCTATCTCATCATCGATCGGATCAAGTAGCGCTCCACTTCCTTCGAAGTAAGAGGAGGGAGCCATCTGGTGCTTATCACCGGAAACAATTTTTGCTTTTCCCCGGATCAGGGCCGCGTAAGTATCTTCGAGACGCAGCTGGCTGGCCTCATCGAATATGACCACATCAAAAATTCCTTCCTCCAGTGGTAGGATAGAACTGCAGACCGATGGATTGACCAATAATACTGGAAAAAAATTAGTAAATAGTTCAAATTCTCTGTTCACAATAGTGCGGAGTGAATTGCGACGCATTCCCTTAGCTCCCTTTTTGTTAAACAAACTATTTATGTTGTGTCCTCTGGCTTTAAAATGTCCGACGGCTTCCGCTTGTTTTTCTGTCCATAAGGCAATAACACTATTCAGCTGCGCATGGTTAAACTCTTGTTTTTGCTGTTGATATTGTTGTAGTTGGTAATCGCTTTTTGGCAATTCCTGTGGCTCATTTGTCGTGAGTATCCAATACAGATACCAGCATTCAAATGCTTTAGCCCAATGATCTTTAAGATGTATGGCGATTCTGGTAATAAGCCTTTGTTGCGCTTCGTCCACTGAAAGGAAAAATGATTTCCACTCATGATAGACACGGAAATCACTCATATGGTCACTGAACGATGTGATGGTATGCTTAATCTTATCACATAGTTCCTGTGCAGCCTGAAGACTTGTATACGATAAAAATACCCCGTTTGTTATATTTCCCGTTAACTGGTTACTTTCAATATCGTCAAACGAGCTTTGTAGACTTTTATAGGCATCAGCGCGTGCCGCGTAATAGTCACGAAAATTATTGTAATGCCTTAATTGAAAAGTTACTCTTTCAGTTAGATAAGGTACTGCCTCAATCAAGCTGTTGATATCGGTAACAGCTGTCGTTGGAACGATGTTATAATCAGCGATTAGCATTTGCTCTATACTATCCAATTTTTGAAGTAGGGGAGCTATTTGCCCTTTTAGTTCACTCAGTTCAGCATGAAAATGATGATCATTAATATTAGACAAATAGCTATTTATCGTATGCGGGTATTGCTCTTTCCAAGCAGCTGTCTTTTGTCTGAGTTCCTCAATATTGTTTAGATAAATGGATAAATCACTCGTTTCCAAGTGATCGTTATATTGATGTTCAATATAATTTTTCTGAATATGGGCTGATCTTACCTGCGCTATACGATTCTTTAATTCGATCCTCGCTTGTTTTATTTGTTTATGCTTTCCCGAGAATATGCTCAACAAACTTGTTTTGAATTTTGCACCACTACTATTATCCAATAAATTATTGCCATATTGCGCAATGCTTGACTCAGCGTAGGCGAGATAAGTTGATATTGCATTGCTTAGCGATGAATGATAGCTGCTATAATGTTGTTGCAAAGCATCTTCATATTGTTTGAAAAATTGTTCTGCTTTAATCCGTACTGTTTGTAATCCTAAGACAATTTCATTTATTCGCTGTTCTTGAGGAAAAGTGGATGGTAATAGCTCTTCTTTAACTGAATCTCCAATACAAAATGCTAAATAGGACTTAAAATCCTGCTGCATTATCGCGGGGATGCCACTCAAAAAATCATCAGCCCACTGCTTTCCACTCCTTTGAAGTTCAGCAATAAGCTGTTCAATAGGCGGTAGCTGTTTATGCGCGTATGCAATAAAATCTTCAATTCTTACACGCGATGGCCCAACCTGTTGATCTATAAATAGATCGTCTGCCAATGGTCTAAATATGGCATGAACCTGATGCGATTGCTTAAATAAATTATGGCTACGCTTTAGAACAACAAGTGTCCTTTCCAGTTCTGTATGATCCTGAGCAAAATTAAAATCCTCTTTCGGTATAATATTCTTAAGCGGTACTTGATTAAAGTGTTTTAATAAAGCCAAATACCGTCCGACGATCTGCGGCCAACTCTTATCGCCGTAGACCGTTTGAGCTAAGGCAGCATGCTGTGCATTGATTAGTTCAGCTGATTCTTTGAGTTTTGACTTTATCGCATCATATTGGTTTTGGGCTTGCCTTACTGAGATGTGAAACGGAACTCCGATCTGACGATCTCTGACGGAATCAACGATCGCTTCACGCGCATCGTTTACATCATCAATTACACCGACTAGCGCGCCGATCTGAGGATTCGTACGTTCGATATTTGCTTTAATGACATCAAGCGCTGTTTTCTTTTCGCAGACGACAAGACATTTCAGTCCATTGGCAAGTGCATTTGTTATCAGTGCAGTTAATGATTGACTCTTTCCCGTACCTGGGGGGCCTTGTATTATTTGATTCGGTTCATTTCCAAGAGCACTTATTATGGCCTGTTGGCTTGGGTCTGTATCTACGGCACTGAAAGGTGTTGTCGATAAGCTTTCCACTTTAAGCTCATCAAATTCAAAGGCATCGAAGCGATCCAATAAGCGGGAAATGTCGGTAATAATACTTTCTTTTTGCGCTCTGAACAAACCAAAAATACCACCAAAATGAATGTAAGCTTTGTTATTGGCGATAACATCTATCTGGGACGCTTCGGGTAATACATTGATAGCTGTTTCAAAGTTTTTGCTTAGCACCTCGAGTATCTGCTCTTTACTATTTGAATTGAGTGCTTCCAGTACTTCAGCACAAGCGTTCACTAATTCGTTGCTATCAATCAGTGCGTCATCTAAGGCCTCATTGGTCAGATTGGGGAGTGTGATGTCATCTTCACTTTTGATAAAAGAAAGGAGGACTTCATTGATACTGATCGGGTGAATATCTGAATCCACTATTTTTCCATTTGCTTGAACCACTTTATTGCGCAAAAACGACCATTCATTGACTTTGTTTTTAGATTTAACGGCCTCTAGTTGCCAAATAAATAATGGGGCTTTTATGATCTTAGCAGGGTCTTTTGAAGATCTTTTTATAAGTATCGGATAGCCGAACCCAAGGGTCTTCATCCCATGTTCTTTAAAATAGTCTTCATTTTCTATGATAATGGAGTTCATTCGTTTAGAAATGATGGTCAGTTTCTTTTGAGCCTCCGCATCTTTTTCATTGAGATCTATTTTATCAAATGATATCTTAAATTCAAAGTTTGCTTTGGTCAACAAGGTATCCAAAAATGATTTGGCGAGACCATCCTCAATGAGGTCGAGCTGCTGTAGGTCTAACCGTGTGGCCAACCTTCCTGGCAATGCATTTAAATGAATAGATCGGGCGTTACCGCCTTTTAATTTACTTTGTAAAGATTGCAGGAAAATCTTGGATGACATAATTGTAATATTTGTATTTAACCTAAGATACAAATATTCGGTATAATCAGCAATCGAATCAAATTACCTTATCAATGCCTGTCAGCATTTTAATTAGACACCCCAGCTTCATCGCAAAGATCCTACACGAGATGGTTCAGGTAGGCGTACGACATCAAATAAATTTATCTGTTTCTGTACTAATTAGTTAATTGACACAGGATTGTTACAGGAGGAATTTTTTCTTAATTTCGAACCGTTATAGTTATAATTCATTCCATTTATGCTGTTCATTTATACACGTTACGAGTACGTTTTAGGAAGTAAAAATATCACTGCAACATTAAAAAATGAGACCATACCGCAGAATTTCAGTCTTAGTATCATTACACCTGCGACCAAATTTTTAGGGTTTCCAGTTGGAGGAGGTTTGGTAAAAATGTCTCGTTTAGTCAATCAGTACGGGCAGGTCATCCACGCAAGAAATTATTCGCCTGAAATAAAAGAAGAGGTAAAGAAATTTAAGAAGACACTAGAAATTCCCTATTTCAAACTTTGGAAAGGGTATTTGATTATAGCATCGATAGCAATTATCGGATCTATTATTTATGGTATTAAACTGAACATGGATGGCAAGAAATATCGGAATGAAAAAGAAAGTCTTGCTAAGTCGGCTCAACAATTACAGGCAGGACAACTATATGGGGCAAGTTTCTTTACCGATGCTGAAGGAAATAACATCCAAGGTTTACCAGCAGGTTGGGTTAAGATTCTAAAGATAGAAGGAGATACAATTTTTGTCCAACGGTCTAAAAAAATATCGGATCGTGCGATGTTTGAAATGAAAGATTTGGAATCAATTAAGCCAACATCGGATGAAGACTGGAATAATAGGGTCGAAAAAATGAATTATACGCTATTTAAAGAAGCTGTGAACAATAAAAATTTATCCGGTATTGATTTATCTTATATTGGTGCAGATCACGATAAATATTCTGGCGTTATTATGTCTTTTAAAGGCGTTGAATGATATTATTTCTAGAATTAAAACTGGAAAAATGGGATGAAAGCTCGCAAGTTTATTGTCAGGAAGAGAAGAAATACATCGATATTACCAATTATCAATATTGGTTGATTTTTCAAGAATGGATTTGATCAGCCCATTAAAGTACGCGTTTACAAATTGATGTTTTTTCTCATTTTTGGGGCTACCGTTGCCTTTGAAATAAAATTTTTTCACGTTCATTTTATTCCAAGTACCGTTGTAATTCATAATTTGAGCACTGAAAGTTGGACTATTGATTCTTATTTTACCATCTTTAAACAAAAAAGACAAGGTATAATCGACATCATAATAAGCAATACCCGATGTTTTAAGTCCTCTTTGTTGGTAAGCTGCTAAAGTTATCGCCTGCCCGGGAACCAAAGTCAGGCCTTCTTTGGGATTGGAATACAAGCTATTGATCGACTTTAATACATTATCGTAAAGTTCTTGCTGTTTAACGCCAGGAACTTCTACTACTGTATAATCTAGATTCTCTTTAGAAACGAAACCTGTTGGAGCTAGGGTGAAATATTGTGAAAATGCTAAATTTGTGAACAGAAGCAAAAATATTCCGGTAATGATATAATTTTTCATATTAAATTGTTTTAAAGAGAATTAACTTAGCCAACTTTACAAAATAATTCGTTAGTCGCATCAATGTTTCTGCAATGTACTTCTTTGTAAAAGAAAATCCAAAATTAAAGGTTTGGAGAATTGAAATTTGTAGATCAAACAAGGGAGGCTTTTTATTTCCCCCTTTTGTGTTTTACCAGCACGATCCAATCATCTTGCACGCTTTCTGTACCTACCAGTAACAGCGCATCGTCTATTGACAATAAATCGTCCTCCCAAAGTGGTGTTGTGCAGGTTCGAGCGAGCAGTTGCTCAAGATTTCCTTTCATGGGTTTATAGGCATGCGCACCGGATTTCCGCCATAAGTAGGTGAATCCTTCACCCTTCAAATAGCTGAGTATCTTTTCGTTCATAGGTCCTGTTTTGTAATAAACAGAACAGCCATCAACTTGTTTAAGCCAATCCTTTACTATAAATTATATCGCTGACAATGAATGTGATAAAAATTAAATCATTTCTCGTTGTTGATTATTTGCTAATAATATTAGTAGTTTTGAACTGAGCAACTACCAAAAATCAAAGGGGACAATACAGTGCCTTTGATACAATTGAAAAAACATGGAGAGGAGTATAGTACATTGTGATCTCGATACATTTTTTGTATCTGTAGAGCGTTTGCAGAACAGCAAGCTCATCGGAGTACCTGTGCTCATAGGAGGAAGTAGTGACCGCGGGGTAGTTGCATCTTGTTCCTATGAAGCCCGCAAGTTTGGGGTGCATTCGGCCATGCCAATGCGGTTGGCGCTGCGCATGTGCCCAGAGGCGGTGGTCGTACGGGGCGATCACGATCGGTACAGTCATTATTCCGGTATCGTTACACAGATCATCGAAGAAGAAACACCTATTGTCGAAAAAGCTAGTATAGACGAACATTACCTTGATGTCTCCGGTATGGACCGCTTTTTTGGCTGTTGGAAATGGACACAGGAACTCCGCCAGCGTATTATCCGAGAGACCGGATTGCCCATTAGCTTTGGCCTGTCTGTCAACAAGACCGTCTCCAAGATTGCCACCGGTACTGCCAAACCCTGTGGCGAGAAGCAGGTACAAAATGGTACCGAAAAAGGTTTTCTGGCGCCGCTATCCATCCGGAAGATCCCCATGGTCGGCGAGAAGTCCTTTACCCTGCTCCGCAATATGGGGATCTCCAAAATCGGAACCCTACAGCAGATGGAGGTGTTCACTATGCAGAAGGTCCTCGGGGAAAACGGAATCAACATCTGGCGTAAAGCCAATGGGCTCGATGATTCCCTCGTGTTGCCTTTTCGGGAGCAAAAGTCCATGTCCAAAGAAAATACCTTTCAGCAGGATACCATCGATATGGATGTACTCCGTCGCACGCTGATCAGCATGGTCGATACACTCGCTTTCGACCTGCGCAAAGAGCAGAAGCTGACGAGTTGCGTCACCCTCAAGATCCGTTACAGCAACTTCGATACCCATACCCAGCAACTACAGATCGGCTATACCAATTCGGATCGAAAGCTTACCGATGTGGTACTTTCACTGTTCAAGAAACTCTATAGCCGCAGGATGCTGATACGGCTTATCGGGATCAAATTCTCTGGTCTGATCTATGGTTCCTATCAGACCGATCTCTTTGACGACAGTGCCGAGGAGGTCAACCTTATGCAGGCCATGGACAAGATCCGAAAACGCTATGGGGCTGAATTTCTGATGAAGGCCATCTGTGCACCGCTGCCGGAGAAAGGAGGGGAGCATGCTCTTAAATCTACATAGCTATTATAGCCTGCGTTTTGGCACCCTCAGCCTGCAGGATCTTGTCTCGGGCATGCTTGCTGGCGGTTATGATACCGCCGTGCTTACCGATATTAATAATAGTTCGGGTTCGCTGGACTTCATTAAACTGGGCCGCGCTGCCGGACTGAATCTACTCGCGGGAATGGAATTCCGCGCTGGCGAACAGATTTGTTTTGTCGCTATTGCCAAAAACGAACAGGGCTTTCGTGAGATCAATGAATACCGCACCAAACTCAATCTAGAAAATCGCGCTACACCAGAGCGTGCGCCCGAATTTGAGCATGTCTTTGTCATCTATCCCTTTAGCAAGCTCAATGGTTTTCCATTGCGGGATTTCGAATACATCGGTATCAGACCCAGCGAGCGTAAACGGGCCCAGCTGATGGACCGTAAGGTTCTCGATCGCTGTGTAATACTCGCACCAGTCAGTTTCCGAAAGGCCGATTATACCTTACATCGACAGTTGAGGGCGATTGATAACAACTTGCTGATCTCGCAGCTCGGCGATGAGCAGATAGCTGCCGAGGACGAGGTATTCATTACTCGTGTGAAGCTGATGCGCTTATTTTCCGACTTGCCCCAATTGCTGGCCAACACCAACTGTATACTAGGCCAATGTTCATTCAGCTTTGATTTTACCAGTGTCAAGAATAAAGCAACCTTTACCGGTAACCGCTACAACGATAAGCAGCTTTTGCACAAGTACTGCATGGATGGCTTTACCAGGCGCTATGGTCGCAATGACCGGGTCGCAACCGAACGCATCCAGCGCGAGCTCGAAATTATCGAAAACCTGCGTTTCTCCAGTTATTTCCTCATTACCGACGATATCTGCCGCTATGCACGGGGCCGCAATTTTCACTATGTAGGCCGTGGGTCGGGGGCCAATTCTGCTGTTGCTTATTGCTTAGGGATCACCGATGTAGACCCCATAGCACTCAAGCTTCCCTTTGAGCGTTTTCTCAATCCCAAGCGCAAGAGTCCGCCCGATTTTGATGTGGACTTTAGCTGGAATGAGCGCGACGAGATGTACGATTATATCTTTAACCGTTATCAGACAGGACATACGGCATTGATGGGAGCCATGAGCACCTTTCGCTCCCGGAGTATCTTGCGCGAGCTGGGTAAGGTGTATGGACTGCCCAAGGCCGAGATCGATCGTCTCGTGCATGAGCCCGAGCATATGCTCAACAAAAATGAAGTGACCAATACCATTCTGAGCGTTTACAACCGCATGGCCGATTTTCCCAATCAGCGCACCATCCATGCCAGCGGCGTGCTGATCTCAGAGGAACCATTGACCTGTTATTCGGCGATGGACAATCCGCCCAAAGGATTGCCTACTATGCAATTTGATATGTATGTGGCCGAAGATATCGGTTTTGAAAAGTTTGATATCCTTTCGCAGCGTGGTATTGGCCATATCAAAGATTGCCGTACCATTGTACGGGAAAACTTGGGGGTGGTCATTGATACCGATAACCCCAAGCGTTTCTTTCAGGATGCCCATATCGCAGCGCAATTAAAATCGGCCAATACCATCGGCTGTTTCTATATCGAGAGCCCAGCCATGCGGCAGTTGCTCACTAAGTTACGTTGCGATGATTATCTGACTTTGGTGGCCGCTTCATCCATTATTCGGCCAGGCGTGGCCAGTTCGGGCATGATGGGCGAGTATATCCGTCGGCACCACGACCCCACTACAGTCGTCTATCCGCATCCCGTATTCAAGGAGCAGCTCGAAGAGACCTACGGTGTGATGGTTTATCAGGAAGATGTGATGAAGATCGCCAATGCCTACGGCGGGCTCGATATGGCCGATGCCGATGTGCTCCGACGGATGATGTCGGGCAAATATCGCAGCAAAGACCATCTGATTGAAATTGAGGATAAGTTCTTTTCCAACTGTAAGGAGAAGGGCTACGACGAAAAGATTAGCCGCGAGATCTGGCGGCAGATGGAGAGTTTTGCTGGCTATTCGTTTAACAAGGCACATTCAGCATCTTTTGCCGTAGAGAGTTATCAGAGTCTTTTCCTCAAGACCTACTATCCTTTGGAGTTTATGGTTGCGGTGCTCAACAATTATGGCGGGTTTTACAATCGTAAGGTCTATGTGAATGAAGCGCGAATTTCAGGTGGCAATATCTGCCTGCCCTGTGTCAATCAGTCGGTCTTTAATACGTCCATTCAGGGTAAGGATATTTACCTGGGTTTTGACTGCCTGCTCAATTTGGAAGGTAAACTGGCCCATCGCATTATTGAGGAGCGTGAAGCCAATGGCAAGTACACCAGTCTAGAAAACTTTGTCAAACGGACACAGACGGGTATTGAGCAGGTCGTTATCCTAATTCGTGTGGGTGCCTTGCGTTTTACGGGGACGGGGAAAAAGCAATTGCTGTGGGCTGCTCATCTGATGATGAGCAAGCATAAGCCTGTCGCAGCAGGTATGGCGCTCTTTGAGACCGAAAGCCGCAAGCCTATTCTTCCGCCTTTGGAAGAAGATATCTTGGAGGATTATTACGACGAGATGGAGCTGATTGGCTTTTGCGTAACGGGTACGCTATTTGATCTTACCAAAAGCGATTACCGGGGCGATATGCCCGCTCGGGAACTCCATCTGCATGAAGGAAAGATAGTCCGCGTGGTGGGGGATTTTGTTTGTGAGAAATTTGTGAAGACCAAGCGTGGCGACCTGATGAAATTCGGAACCTTCCTTGATGCCGAGGGACGCTTTTTTGATACCGTCCATTTCCCGCAGAGCCTAGCCAAATATCCGCTCCGTGGGGCCGGAATCTATTTGGTTGAAGGCAAAGTTGTTCTGGAATACGGTTGCCCTTCCGTTGAGGTGATCCGCTGTGCCAAGATGCCACTAAAACCCGATCCGAGGAGTGAATAGGACGGAAATGATCTTCATCGGGGAACTTGTTTTAATTCATATACATACTAATATTTTTATGCTAAAAATATTAGTATTTAAATGTTTATTTACTTATATTTGCATTGTTAACCAATTTAAAAACAATGTATTATGAGTGAGTTGAAACAATCGAAATATATCGATATTACAACAGATTATGGATTTAAAAAAGTTTTCGGATCAGATACCAATAAAGATCTTCTGATCGCTTTCTTAAACGAACTGTTTAGAGGCCGCAAAATTATTGCCGACCTGTATTATAACAAAAATGAGCATGTCGGGGATACAGAGGATATCGGTACCGTTATTTTTGATCTGACCTGTACGGCAGACAATGGCGAACGTTTTATTATTGAAGTGCAGCGCACGGCGCAGGATAATTTGAAAAAGCGCATGCTTTATTACAGCAGTAAATTGATAGCGGATCAGGCACCCAAAGGCAACCGAAGGGCTTGGAATTATGCAATTAGTGAAGTTTATATCATTGTACTGATGGATGGATTTGCAATGCCTGATGCGGGGGATGAGCAGTATTTTCTGCACGATATTTGTTTATGTTATCGAGATCATGGTAAAATATTTTATGACGATCTAGGCTTTATATATGTGGAATTGGTTAACTTTGTTAAAGCTGAGGCAGAGTTAGTTAATGATTTAGATCGTTGGCTTTATGTACTCAAAAATATGTCTTCGCTAAATGGACTTTCCACTTATTTGCGTAAGCCTATTTTTGAGAAGTTATTTCAGTTAGCAGAGTATAGCAAACTAAAACCGGAGGAACGAGAGATGTACAACGTAAGTTTAAGGAATAAATGGGATGCCGAGAGTATCCGAAGTAGTCAGGAGGATCAATTGAAACGAGCGAGCGAAAAAGCAATGGCTGAGGGAAAAGCTGAAGGAAAAGCCGAAGGAAAGGCGGAAGTAATAAAAAATCTTTTGTCTTCGAATAAGTTTTCGATATCGGAGATAGCCGAATTAGCGGACGTCACTGTAGAGTTTGTAAAGCAGATCGAGGCAGAGAAGGCTAAAGGAAAATAAAACAGATTACAATATAAGATTCTAAGGCCACTGAGATAATGTCTAAGTGGCCTTTTTCTTTTTTATAGGTTAAGTTGGTCTTAGACAATACCGTTTTGAATAAGCTCTCATTTAAATAAAATAATTGTAAGGTCGAAGAGACGAACTCAACCTTTTTATAAAAAGATCAAACGAATTTTATATTTCTGTTGTTCTTTAGTCGAAAAATGAGAAGATTGCTTTTGCTGGCTTGATTTGCACTTGTTAGGCCAGCTTTTTTTTGAAACCGACTATCCCATTATTGGGATCATAACTATATATATCAGGGTTGGTTTATTCCGGCCTTTTTTAGGATATAAATCCTATCTTAGTCCTATGCTGTACAATCCCTTTGAACAAGTCACCAAAAGTTCGTTTCGCGAGCTCGTCGAGTCGGGCTACGCCGACTTTGTGCTGCAGCGCTTTGAGTGGCCCGATGTCAAGGAAAAGACAGGTTTTCTGCTCACGCCGTATGATGATAAAGAAGCCGCCGATCAGCATGCACATCAACTGGGGGCAAAGGAGGGAAGGGCTTTGCAGCTGCCGCAGGATGCCGATAAGATCGAAAGCTTGTTGGAAACAGGATCAGGCTATCGGATCTTCCTCAATCGCATCAAGGAGGAGAATTGGGATAAGCGTATGCTTAAGCTCTACGAGAAAAATATTGTCAATTACCTGCGTACCAAGACCAGGTTTCAGCGCAAGAATCCCATTGATATTTTATTCTCCCTAGAATATGGTCGGGTAGTGGCTACCATTAGCGATGGGCAGACCCAAAAGAAAGTATTTGCTATCGAGATCCTTCGCTAATCAGATCCGGTCCGAACCAAAAAGCAGCCATTTTCTTGTCGTAGGGCAATCCGTATTTACAGCACAAATTGCGTATATTCGTATCAAAGCCAAACAAAAAAGGATACCATTATGTGCTGGGATATTAGCCTCCATACCGATATTGAGATTATCAAAAATACCTTTCCGCAATTGCGGGACGAGCGCCGTCAATTGGATTACAATTATGACTATCTGGAAAACGTGCAGGCCATTACCTTTCCCAAATATCCGATCCTGTATAAGGACAAGGACTCAAGCCAGCTGGCCTTGACCGAGATGGAGTGGGGGGTATTGCCTACCTATATTGACGATCCCAAGCTGCAGGCCGATCGCCGTCGCAATATGATCAATGTTCGTAGCGAGCGTATCCTGGAGGATAAAAAATCCTATTGGTATCGCTTGCGCAAGCAACGTTGCCTTATCCCTGTGAGTGGCACCTTTGAGCATCGTGCCGTGAAGGGCTGGAAGAAGAAGGTGCCTTATTTCATTGGTGAAGCGGGGAGAGAGCTATTCTATTTACCAGGTTTGTACCAGTGGCATGAGACGGTGGATGAGGATGGCGTAGTTGAACGTGTAGGATCGTTTGGTATGCTCACGCGCGCAGCCAATGAAGTGATGGCCAATATCCATAATGACGGCCCCAACAAACATCGTATGCCTTTGTTCTTGCCGGAGGACCTCGAGCGTCAATGGATCGAGGATATTCAGGAGGATGATATGCCACCGATTTTCCGATTTGAAATGCCCAATGAAAAGTTGAAACATTATCCAGTGTATACCTTGAGAGGGTACCCAAACCGCCCCGACGGTAAGCATCGTTATGAGCAATTTGATTGGGAAGGATTGCCGCCATTAGGAAGTGATACGGCGCAGACTTCGTTGTTTTAAATCAGTGTCCAATGGGAACCCATTTTATGATAATGGACATACTTGGAAATATGATTTTGACATAACATATAGTCGGAAGTAGAAATGAGAAAAAGCTAACAATAGCATGAAGTAAAAACAGTGGGGCAGAATGCTACTGTGGAAAGTGCGCTTCCTTCTCTTTATACAAAAAATTGCAAAATGTTATGAAGAGCTGGGTAGCATTTCAAAGGCAAACGAAAACTATAAGCTAGCGATTTCGTTCAAAAATAACCCCTCAGATAAAGGTCCATTTTATCACGGAACTAAAGCAGATTTACAAATTGGCGATTTACTCATCCCGGGAGGAAATTCAAACTATAAATCTGATTTTAAAATGAATCATATTTATTTCACTGCACTTCTTAATGGAGCCGGTCTTGCTGCTGCATTAGCGAAAGGTGAAAGTAAAGAACGAATGTATATTATTGAACCTACAGGACACTTTGAAAACGATCCAAATCTTACGGACAAAAAATTCCCAGGCAACCCCACTCGTTCATATCGTTCAGATGCCCCTTTGAAAATTATTGGTGAAGTAGCAGATTGGATGAGGCCAAAGCCAAAAAACCTTAAAAAATTTCGTGAAAAATTGGAAAATAGCAAAGGAGATATTATCAATTGATGTTGACAAACACAAATACGAGCTCTTATCTATTGCATATCATACTTGCGCGCTATAGTAAAGACAAAGCAGCGAAAAGAGGATCGTTTGACTCAAATAATCATTAAACTTTTTCTTGAGTTGATTTCCTATCGTAGGTGTTGTATAAATTTTCAGGAATTTCTGCGAGAGTCGATTCATGTACTTTATTACCAAGTGTGTAAAACTCCTGAAAACTCATAATAAGAGGTTTCCATTTATCTGGATCAACCCGGTTTGGATGATTATCCATCGTAATTGATTTATCCAAAAATACCCTGTTTATCTTTAGTTCAAATGTGATAATCTTTCCCTGTTGTAACGGTTCGTCTTCGGCCAATTTATGGATGTCCATAACAACGGCTTCCATTTGTACAGGGCACTCGTTAATCCGGGAGGCATTGATGGTTTCGGCTGGGATTCCCGTCAATCCGGCTATTTCAAATTTATTTTTTTCAAAACGATAGCCCTTTAGTATTTTAGACGGAGGAACAGGATTAGACCCCGTGGTTTTAGCCAGTAAGTTCACTACCTTTGCTTCGTTTACCGATGGTAGGTTTAATACGGCCTCTTTGGTTACCAAAAGGTTTTTGGCCGTTTGAGATGAAGCCCCAAGCCCAATCACGCACCTCCAACCCAACCAGAAAATCGAAGATATAGGCGCAAGATTCGATGTACCATCTGGATTTTTAGTACTGATAAGTACTACCGGCGTGCCGAAGTATAGAATGGAGGGATAACTTTTAATATGCATGAGTAGTACCTTTTAATATTTTACTGATTTTTTATCTTTCTTTTAAAATTAACCACATCCGACATTTATTAAAATCCGTTTCTTGCGTAATTCACTCGTTACACTTACTCCACGACGACCTGATAAATATCCCTTTCCATCGTAATCCCATTTTGCTCTAAAAAGGTAGGCATATTAATCCTTGCCTTTTGCATCTCCGCCCGTATAACCAATCTGGCATTATCCATGTACTGCCGGTCTGACCAGGTGGCAACGGTAATTACCCGAAGGTCACCACGATCGCCTGTCTGTTGAAAGATTTCATATTTTACAAAGCCGGGCTGCTGCCTTAGTGTATTCCTGATGAAAATCGATTTTTCGGAATATGCCGCAATAGCTTTTTTAGGAATGCTGATTTTGTCAATGACGGCCACCTGTTCTTTGACAGTGCGATCTTCGCTGTTATTCTGTTCCATTTTGAATTGATTTTTATGTTGACCAAAAGTTTTCATCACCAAAAGCATAAGCATGATGATTTTTAATGTTTGTTTCATAAGATTTGTATTCATTGTTTCCAATTCAGTTTACCGCTTTTGTCAAACATTTCGATAGATGGGTTGCCTAGGCTATCAACTTTTAAAATAATCCTGGGTATTTCGTTGTTATCCTTCATAACTAAGGCCGCATTTCCATTTTCCGTAAGCAGGTTGATACGATTGATGTTATGGCCAGGTTTACCGGACAGGTCTTTGTCGTTAATCAATAGCCCGGCTCTGAAATAGTTGTCGTTTTTATTGTCCTGCGCGAGTATACCGATAGCATCGGCATTCTGATAGTCAAATGCGAGTGCGTTCAGGTTGGTATCCTCATTATCAGTTATGGCAAGACCGCCTCTTTCGTCACCGTTCCTGTCATAGAATATAAGACCTGCTGGTGCGTAAGCTCTTTTATAGGTTTTTCCAGCAATAATAGGTTGCGGAATATGGTCTGTGTTTGCAATAACAACACGATTTTTACCCGAGGCATCATTAATATTTATTCTTTTTGCGTTAAAATTTTGCCTGTTGTCCAAGTATAAGTACACTATACAAGCCATAAAAACAATATTGGAAAGTATAAGGGCGGATAATAATATCCTTAGCGGTTTAGAAATTGTTTGCATAATTTAGTCTCATTTTTCAGTTTATTATTCTTTTAATATACTGTTTTTCTGGCGCTTATTACAATTCGGTTCCATGCATTTATGGTAACAACTGCCATAATGATCTGTGCAATTTGATTTTCATCAAAAAATTGTTTGGCCAGTCTGTACGTTTGCTCGCTTAAACCGTTTTGACTGATTAAGGTTACTTCTTCAGTCATGGCTAAAATTGTTTTCTCTTCCTCAGTAAATAATCCGGTATCTTTCCAGGCGTTTAGTAGGAAAATTCGCTGTGCGGTTTCGCCTTGTTTTAATGCATCCGAAGCGTGCATATTGATACAAAAAGCACAACCGTTGATTTGTGATGCACGAATCTTAATTAGATAGAAATGCGTTTTAGAAAGCCGCGAATTTTGCAGGTAATTTTCCAGAGCGAACATTGCTTTGAATGCATCGGGCTCCAGCTGTTGTATATCAATTCTCTTTTCCATATTTAATTTATTCTTTTTTCTTTATTTAGCTTTTGAAAGTCTCATTTTTTATTACCAAAAAAAACAATTTACTGGACATGAATTATTATTAAGCCAAGCATACTCTGCGCTCCATGTGCAAACATAACGATGCCTATCGTCAGACGAATAACCAGACCTGTATAATCATTGTGTGTTTTTAAAAAATTCTGTTCCATGATTTCTTAATTATTTGATGATACAATTGTTCAAAATACTTTTCTCACGAAAAGTCCAAAGTTGCTGTAGTTTGTAGCAAGAGTTCCGTACTGATCAAAGTTTGCGGCCAGTCCAAATTGTATGCCTCGGGTATCGATCCCTGCTCTTGTATATTGATAGCTCCGGCTATGTCCGTTCCTATTCCATGTGGTCATATATTGAAATCGGGCATATAGATTTACAGGTCTGTTTACGGCTCCCTGATATTCAATAAAACCCATAAGTTCGAAATTGGGCACAGACCATGTATCCATCCTTGGGTAAATCAGCACAGATGTTGTTTTCCCTTTATGAAAATACTGGAAAAATACAGATGGTCTTACTCGGTTGACGGGAGTGAAGATAGTTCCAACTCCTGCTGTCCATCGTTTGCTCATTGTATAGGAAAGGTAAGACTGGCTCATAATTTCATTTCCACGGTTTTTATCATAAGGTATCAGAACAGAAGAGGTGTGAAAGAACCCGAGGGATTTTCCCGGATTGAACCTCGTAGCAAACGAATGCTGATAATAATATCCGGCATGTCCCGCACTGATTTCAACAGGTATTTGCGCCGGGCTATGCCAGTACCATATGCTAAAAAACAGGCAGGTTAGCACGTATTTTATCGTCGTTGTTTCTTTCATCGTTCCCTTCAGATTTCATTTTTTAAGCTATGCCTAGAAATGGTTGCAGCCAACCACTTTTTAAGTATTGATACATGAGATGCTGAAAACGTGACAACCTATTTAGGATATTTCGTTGCATAGCAGATTTGTCCTATCTTTTCGGAACGAAAGACACACTTATAAGCTGCTAAGCGGGCATTTGTGATAACATTTATCATCCCGCTGGAACAATCGTACCTAAACTTCGTCTTACGTTTTTTGTAACACGATACGAATATAGGAAGTAGAATGGCCGTCAATACCGTAAGTATGGCGGTAAAAAATGTAGTTTTTTCTGTTTTTGATGTAGAACCTGCGATTAGGTAGGATTTTCAACCGTATTTTTGAACTCAGTGGGGAGCTGACCTTCGTAGCTTCTGAATGCACGGGAAAAATGAGAAGAGTCTGTGTAGCCAAGTTGATAGGACACCTCCTTGACAGACATATTCAAAAAGCTCAACAGGTACTTTGCTTCCTGCATGACATGAAACTCAATCCATTTTTTCGCCGAAAGCCCGGTGTATTCAACTAATATTTCGCTCAGGTATTTTGGTGAAATATGCAACTGTTCCGCATAAAAAGCAACATCTTTATACTGCGAGAAATTCTTTGAAACTAATTCTCTAAACTTTACAACGATGTGTTCTTTACCGTTGAGTTCCTTTTTATTGCCCCGATAGAGGTTCCAGAAATATTTCTGTGAAATAATGAGGATTGAATATAGTATTCCCGATACTGCTTCGGGCTTATCAGCGATTGCCCGAAGTGTGTTGAAAAGCTGTTGCATTTCCATAAATTGCCTATCGGTGAGTTGCATGACACTCTTTTCATCGGGGCAAAAAAATTCGAGGGAATAGAAAAATAACCTGTTGAAATTATTTACAAAAATGTCATCATAAAAAAATAACGTATCATTTGAAGGGAAGCTCGTATTGAGCCATTGGCAGGTCATTCCTGGGCCGATCGTCAACAGGCTTCCCCGTTTTAAATCATAATCGGTAGTGCCTATCCTGATGCAGGCTCCTTCACCATAATATAAACCGATCGTATAAAAGTAGTTTTTAAAAGGCTTTGTGATTTTCAAGTATTCAAGACACGCTTTTGATGCTAAATAATAAGGCACTATATTGCCATCTTTTTTTTGAGACCTTAAATATCTGAGCAAATCAAAGTTGTCTGAATGTTTTTGTTTCATAAAGGAGATGTTTAAAATTAGTATATTCCTGGGAATGCTTCTCTGTCCAAAACCCGTTTTTCAAGAATGATGATATCGCCTTCATTACTGATCTCCTGAAAACCCAATTTTTTAGCAAATTTCAGTGCTTTAAGATTCGTTATTTCCGTCTTTGCTACCAACACATTTGCCTGATACTTTTCTTTTGCCACTGCTATCAACAACTTAAAAGCTGCAGACATTATTCCTTTCCCCCAATATTCGGGCAGTAGAGAACCACCTATCTCAATTTTCTTTTCTTCCTGATTCCAGTGATGTAAGGCGCAGTCTCCAATGAATGTATGCTCATTTTCTACGGTTCGTATACTGTAGAGTTCCTCACAGAGGGATAGAATATGTTCTGTAAACTGTATCGGATTCATTTGCTCCTTACCAGTTGTCTGAGCCTGAATGTTTGGTTCATCTCCATGATACAATCTGTAAAATGACTCAGCATCCTTTACAGAAATTTCTTTCAATATGATTTTTATATGGTCTCCATCCGATTTCATGACCTGCATAAATTATAATTTTTATGTTTATTTGTCAATAACTGCTGATCGCAGATCTTTCTGTTCCCTCAAAACGATATTCATAGAGTTTCACTGGCTGTAAAGGTATTTCATTTATCAGAAATTTTTTGACATACTATAGTCTACCGCGGTTATCAGCTTATCCGCTATGAAATCTCTGCTTCACCAATAGTCTGGAGCCTTCATGTAGCCACCATTTACGGCCTTTTGTTAAAACTGCTTTGCTGTAAATTGGGATTCGATTTGATATATAAATTTAGTAAAAACTTATCGTTTTAATGATAAGAACATGAGGTTGACCGATTTTAGAACAGCGGTATTGGTTGTCTGTCCGACATGTCGAAGGCAGGCTGTACCAAGCGTTGATTATTTCTCTAAAAAGCAAAATTGAAATAAATTCCCTCCAATAGAAAAAGGTTACAGCGATGAAATAATCACTGTAACCAGGGTATTCCGATTATCCTTCAGACATTGCTAAGGTGAGGTTAGCCGTAAATTCAAGCCCTGTGGTTGTCAGTGCCTTTACGCTTACCCTATAGCTGCCAGCTTTCAAACGATCACTTTTTTTTACGGAAACTATACCTGTTTGGGCATTTACGCTAAACAGCTTTTCGCTATCTGTAAATGCCTGTCCATCTTTTTGTATTGAAACCAGTTCAAATGCAGATTTATATTTTTCCGGATATAGTGTTGGTGCCGCAGAGACATAACCGTTTGAAAGACCGATATGTATCAGGCTAAAGTCGATTGTCAGGTTTAGATCGGGATAATATTGTCCAAACAAGAACTTAATTTGTGGAATCAGAATCACCCTAAAAGTCGTTGAAGCGACAGGGAAACCATCTTTCCTAAGTTCGGGAGTCAGCTCGAAAGACCTTTCAGCTTTTTTTTCCGGATCGCCGGCATCTTTTGATAACTTGATATGTGTATCTGCTATTGAAGCAATATTTTCCTGGCCATCCTTTTTTGCCAAGTGAAAACTAGCGCCAGTAATCGGTAGGCCAAGAGGATCTATTTCAAAATCAGAAGATTGGTCGCCGTACAATACATAGGAATAAGGTAACTCGCCGCCGCTTTTTAGACCTTTGATAGCGATTGTTCCAGCCGTTATCTTGATTGAAAAATTTTCTTTCCCTACCACTGTGCCATGCGATTCTTTGGCTATCACGGTGACTTTATAATCATCGGGAATGCGTGCGCTGCTCGATTGGGCTCCGTTTGGATAGAGTAGGGCACTGTTAATCTCTATGCTTTGTTTTTCGCTATCGTATTTGATGGCTTGGTTCAGTTTGTCACTGAGTTTACTACCGTTGCCCAAATTGATGTCTGCAGTCTGGGAAAAGTCAAAACTGAATGTCAGTCCTGTACTTGCAGGTAGGTCCTTCGGCAGATTAATTTCCTGTGATTCGCCGTAGCGAAGACTGACCTGCGATGGTAACGAAAGTGAGATTTCAGTGGGCGTAGGCGCTGTTTCCTTTTTACAGGATGATGCAGCTCCGAGCATCAGAATCAGCGCGCCCGCTAGAGCGATTTTTGTGTTGATGTACTTCATATGGTGTAAAATTTTGACGAAGGTAGTAATTGTAAATTATTAATGCAACATGATTGCATTTGTTGTTATCTTTTTTAATTTTGCAGCTCAAACAGAAATAGGCTACACAATGATACGGTATCAGAAAGAAGTTTTTTTAGCATCTCTAATGCTATTATCTAGCGCAAAAACTGCACATGCGCAGCGTAAACCATCCGTGGATACATTGCGAAGCTATACGCTTCCGACCGCGGAGACTACTGGCTTTGTACCGGGCCATGGGCAAAAAACGAGGCTGGATCGAAAGCAGCTGGATCGTATACAGGCACAAACCCTTGGTGAAACATTGAGCCATATCGCTGGGATACAAAATGCTTCTTTTGGTCCCAATTCTGGCATGCCCATGATCCGCAGTCTAAGTGGTAGTAGGGTAGGTGTTCTTTCCAATGGTCTTTCGGTCAATGATTTGTCGGGAATCAGTCCTAACCTAAATCCCAATTTCGATATGGACAATCTACGCGAAATAGAATTGTACAAGGGTGCTGCTACTGTGTTATTCGGAGGAAAAGCCATTGGTGGAGCGGTCAATCTTAAAGACAACACCATTCCTACGACCCGTCTACCCAATAAGATTGCAGGCCAGGCCAGTGCGGAGTTAGGAACCAATAGTGGCAATAGCCAGTCGCTGGCCTTCAATACAAACATTGGAAAGTACTGGGTGGGGCATATTGGTGCAATGAGGCTCAGGCACGGAAACCTAAGGATTCCGGGCAATACAAAGGCGGCTATTGCTTATGATCCTAAGATCGATCATTTGACCGCCGCCATGGCACAGGTAAATGTCGATCGCGAGACGATTCGAAATCTGACGCTATATCCCTATTTAAGCCAGTTTGTGCTCAATAATATGGGCGATCCAAAGTGGGGTTTATCGGAGGCCGACCTCTATACCTTTGAAGATTATTCTTTTATCAATGGAGCAAAAGTCCTAAACCCTTTAAATGACAAATATATCGCCGGACAGGATCCCAACACAGCATTGTACACCGAAGTCGTACATGGAATTACAGATTACGCACCGGTCAAGCGTGGCGTGATGCCCAATAGTCATGCCGAGAGAAGCGCTATCAATGCAGGAGCTAGCTATATAAGAGACAACTTTCGAGTAGGTCTAGGGCTTTATGCGCTTGAAAGCTATTATGGTATTCCCGGTTTTGCACAGCGCAACAAGCCTGTCCATAGCCACAGCACAGTTTGGACTCCCATATATGAGCCGATCAATACGCGCACTTATTCATATGCCTGGCAGTTAGAATCTGCTTTCAAGCCAAAAACACAATTGATCTCGGAGATTAAATTTAATTATAGAGGTGAGTTGTCGGACGACCGGGAGCTCTTGGGCAGGTATCGTGTCAATAAGTTCGATAGTGAGCGTCATGCGTTTCGATCGGAGATAACGCAGCAGTTTACCCGTTTTTGGTCTGGGACGAGTGGATTTGATTTTTCATTTGTGGCCTTAAAGGGCGAGGGTGATCGGCGGTATATCCCCAATAATCTGAGTCGGGAAGGAGGAATATTTACGTTGCAAACAATAGCACTTAATCCAGTTGCCCTTCATATGGGCTACCGGCATGACTGGGTTGCCCGACGTGCTTTGAGCGATCCTACCTACCAGCGGAGCCGGGGGATGGCCGGAGGTGATCTTTCGGCCCGGGATTTTAGCTTAAACCACTTTTCGGGAGATATCGTTTATTCGATTTTTGACATTGCCTATTTGCAGGCTACATTTTCACACGCAGAACGAGCACCGGGGGTCAATGAACTTTATGCTGGGAACGACCATTTTGCGATCCTGGTGGAAGAAAATGGAGATGATCGACTGAACAAGGAAAGCTCAAATTCCTATGAGTTATCCGGAGGGATAAAATATGGTGGATTAAAACTGTCAGCGACGCATTACCGCAGCCTCTTTAAAAATTATCTTTATTTGGCCCATACAGGTATTTCCCGTTCTGGTGGTTTTTTAGTCAAGGAATGGCGTGCTTCAGACACCAAGATCCAGGGTTGGGAGTTGGAAGGAGGTTATACCTATGCATGGGCACCCGATTGTCATTTCGCATTAAATGCGTTCGCTGATCTTGTCAAAAATATAAATACATCAGATGATAGTATGCGCAAATGGGCAGAAGGTGACTTTATGCCCAATCTACCGACCAGTAGATATGGAATATCCGCGTTACTTCAATATAAAAAGTTTTTTGGGAACGCCAATTTTGATCGGTATCTGAAACAGCGTTATTTAGGTAAAAATATCAATATTGAACTACCTATGCCGGCCTATTCCTTGCTATCTGGTCAATTAGGTTACAAGATGAATCAAAAAAAATATGAATTTGTCTATTTTATTTCCGGAAATAATTTATTGAATGTTGAAGCACGTCCGCAAAATTCCATACTCAAATATCTGGCCCCACTACCGGGGCGCAATATTTCTATTGGATTAAAGCTATTGCTCTAATGAAGAAAGGTGAGGATCTATTCATTTAAGTCATTTACATCCCGACATGTTTGGAAATAGGGATGAAACAAACTCCAAAAATTCTCTTGGTTTTAATAAGGGTAGAGGTACAATAACAGTACCGCAGACTAGCCAACTAATCTTGCGAACTATGATTTAGATCGAAGCCCAAAGCCGGTTAACATTAAGGTATGAATATTCCCAACCGCAGTGCTTTAGCATGTTAATTTACTATTTATTTAACATAATTTTTATCTAACTTACACTCCTTAATATTTATTAACACGAGTTGTTGTTAGCTTTGAATTGATAAAAAAAGTAGACTTATGTTAAGGAAAGTAATATTTTATGGAATGGTCCTGATGGTGGGAGCTCCATAACTTCATGTTCAAAAGATGAAAAAACACAATCGGAGTCAGGTGGAGATTTCGATTCTGTTGATCATCCGAATTCGAAAATTCATGACCATTTAATTTGGGAAATTTTCACCATTAAAATATTATGCTGAGAAGTTTAAAATCTATTTTATTTATTTTTATGGTCCTGTTTATAGTGGTCAATTTGCGTCGGAATCGCATGGTCCCGATGTCCGAAATCTCCAAGTTATTAAGAAAGATGGTTCTTGCTAAATCAGCCTAATTCACCAAAATTGATGAAGAACAAATTTACTCCGGAATATGCATTTGCTAATTTACCATTAAATTTTTAGTTAGATTGTTCCAAATACGTCTAAAAATAGACCTATCTTCTGTGATGATTTTTCCATTACCAAATAGTCCTGGTTTAAGCTGGATCAATGGATTAAGATTGGTAGTGTCAAGAGAAATAGTCGTAAAAAAAAACACTATCCTGAATCGGAATATCTGAAATATAATTCACCTTTCCATGTAGATAACCATATTCTTCGTAGGGATAGCCGTTCACTTTAATCAATACTTTTTGACCTTTCTTTACCTTAGCCGAAGCAATTTGGGGCAATAAAACTTCTCCATAGTATTTTTCGCTCTTAGGATTGATATAAAACAATTTTTGTCCGATTGTAACCTGTTGATTCGTTTGTAAGAATTCACCATAAATTAACTTTCCACCAACAGGACTAGTCATGACATATTGTTTCTTCCAATTTTCCGCTTCACTAATAAAGCTATTTAAGGCTTGAACAAATTTTTTATGTTCTTCTTCGATCTGGTTTTCTATTTCAGCGAGTTCTTTATTTTTTGACAGAATATTTCCTTCATAATTTATTAAGCTATTTTCCATTTGCGGAATCATCTGACGCTTAGCAAGCAACAAAGATTCCTTCTGCTGCAGCTCAGACGGACTGATCACTTTCTTTTGCGCCAAAAGCTTATATTTTTCATATTCGCGCTCAGCAAGTTCAAGTTGTTTCTTTTGTAACTCGTAAGATTCGCTATTCTTTTTAAACTGTTCATTGACGTTTGTAACCTCTTGATTAATGACGGACTTGCGCTTTTGATAGATTCCTTGATCACGCGCTGAAATATAACTTAAGTATGAAAGATAGAAATTCTGATAGGCTCCCTGTAGTTCTCCGAGATTGAGTTTATTGGGTTCGATCAATTCTTCTAAGTTATAGGTAGCATTGGGTTTTTGGCGTATTTGTTGCAACTTATTTAAGAGAATAATAATCTGATCGTGGTCTGCAGTGCTCTCGAGATAAGCAAGTGTGCTTCCTTCTTCCGCCCATTCACCCTCTTTCTTTAATATTTTAATCAGGCTGCCATTTACTTTAGCAGAAATAACTTTGGGAGCATCAGTAGTATTAAATTTAATCTTAGTTTCGACAGTTTCAGGGTAACGGATAAAGACAGACATACCCAAAATAATTAATACGGTCAATAAAATAAAAGTTATTCCCCATCGCAATAGCCATGAAGGTGGTTTTGCGATAATATCCTGTAAATCTTCTGAATGGATGTCTGATTCTATAATTAATGATTCTTTCATAAACGTGTCAATTTCCCAATTCCAGTTGGTTTTTTACTAGTTCGAAGTATTTTCCTTTTGATGCCGTGAGTTCTTGATGCGTTCCCTGTTCAACGACATCCCCCTTTTCCAATACAATAATATTATCCGCATTTTTGACAGTGCTCAATCTGTGAGCTACAACAATTACAGTTCTTTGCTGAAAGAAACGGTTAAGATTTTCGATAATAACTTTTTCATTATTAGCATCAAGTGAGTTAGTTGCTTCATCTAAAAATATAAAATCAGGGTCTTTATACACAGCCCGAGCTATCATCAGTCGTTGTCTTTGTCCCTGGCTGACACCTTTGCCAGCAGTTCCTATTTTGGTCGCCAAACCAAACGGTTGCTCTGCTATAAATTCATTCAAATTGGAAATCTCTATAGCAGCATCCAACCGTTGTTTATTGGAGAATTCCGCATTGACAGTAATATTACGCTCTATAGTATCGGCATATACATAATTGTCTTGTAAGACCGCGCCACATTTGTCTCTCCATAGGGTGAAGTCAAACTGTTCCAGTCGCTTTCCCCCAATGAGAATTTCTCCTTCTTCATATTCATAAAACCGTAATAATAATTTCAGAATTGTCGTTTTTCCACTTCCACTAGTCCCTACAATCGCAGTAGTTTTTCCGGCAGGAAAATACAAGTTTATTCGATTGAAAATAGGTTCATTTCCGGCTCCGTAGTAACGAAAGGTTAAATTACGGATTTCGATATCTTTATTTTCCGGCAAATCGTTCAAATAGTCCTTTTTGACATCCTCCTCGTCTTCGCTCTCATAAATTTCATTGAGCCGTTCCATACTAATCTTTGCGTCTTGATAAGTTTGCATAAAACCGATTAGTGATTCTACCGGACTACTGACCATCCCTACAATATATTGAACTGCCATCATTCCTCCAAGTGTCATATTGCCCTCTATTACTGCCTTTGCACTAATAAATGTGATAATAATACCTTTGATTTGATTAATAGCCATTGATCCAATAGATTGGTATTGGGAGAGGGCTAAGCTCTTCACTTTAAATTTAAAAAGCTTTGCTTGCAATGTTTCCCAGCCCCAGCGTCTTTGCTTCTGTGCATTGTTTAGCTTTATATCTTTGATACTTTGAATCATCTCGACCATATAGGTTTGATTCTCCGAAGATATTTTAAATCGCTTGTTGTCCAATTCCCGTCTGTACTTCATGAAAAATAATATCCATAAAGTATAAAATGTCGTCGCTGCAAAAAAAACTAAAAAAATAATTTTATTATAAATTATTAGAAGAGAACCGAAAATAAGCATATTTACTATCGAAAACAGAGTATTTAAAGTGTTTCCTGTCAGAAAGCTTTCAATCCGCTGTTGGTCGGCCATACGCTGCATTAGATCGCCATGTGTTTTTACATCAAAGAATTTCATTGGCAACTTCATGATTTTGATCAATAGATCCGTAAGAATGGAAATATTCACACGCGTGCTAATATGAAGTAGAATCCATGATCGAATAAATGACACAGCAGTACTCCCAATAAATAACATTAATTGGGCTATCAAAATCAAATTAATAAAGCTGATATTTTTGGTGTTAATACCAATATCAACCACAGACTGAGTTAGGAATGGAGTGATGAGTTGTAGAAGAGTCCCAAGCACCATTCCTAGTATTAACTGGATAAAAAGTCGCTTATACTTATAGAAATATTTAAGCATCTTACCCCATTTTAGAGTTAGGTCGGGTTCTTCCTCATCAAGCTGGTAAAACTCCGGGCCGGGGCCCAAGACCAATGAGAGCCCTAAATGCAGTTCCTTTGCTGAGTACCAATTTTTTGTAAATTCTTTACTATTGTAAGTAACAAGTCCGAGCGCAGGATCAGAAATATAATATTTATCCCTTTTAACTTTATACAATACAACAAAATGATTTTGATTCCAATGAAGGATACAGGGCAGTTCAATTTCCTGGAGCTGTTCCATTGTTAATCGAACACCATATGTCCTAAATCCAAGTTTCTCGGCCGCTTCACTTATACCCAATAAATTAACTCCTGTATCTTTTGTTTGGCAGAGTTTACGGATTTTATGAATAGATACTGACTGTCCATAATATTTAAATATAATGCGAAGGCAAGTTGCACCACAGTCCATCACATCCATCTGTTTATAATTGGGGAATTTTAAAATCACTCGTTTATTTTGGTTTAAATCATTAAAAGGTTTTAATTTGATTTTGTCGATAATTGACTATTACTTATGATAAACTATTGCAATTTAAATAAGCAAGATATGGCTTCAAACAAATAATCGATATTCAGATGCCAAAGTATTTATTTAAAGCAAAAATATTTAGAAATATCATCGTAAAACTTAATAAATATACAATATTTTGTTTGTTTAACAATAGTGCAAATTGAAGGAAGCGTAATTAATATTAATGAAAGTAAGTTTAATAAAATCCAAACTTTATCATATTTTATGTCTTAATTCATTTAAATATAAAGCTGAACACATAGTGTCATAATTTTACAATAAGTTTCGTGATAAGGTCTCGAATTGGGAGATAAAAAATTATAATCGTCTAGAACTTTCACCTTCGGCACAATTGGTGTACTTTCTTATATAAATTTTTGAAAAAATAAGAAATTAATGAGCCGTTTTAAAAATGAAATCGATATTTTTAATGTATTAGTTTAAACATTTCTAGCGCCTCAAATTGATTAGACGTTCTGTTAGTATTTTTAAGAGCATGTTTCTATTTTTAAATGCGTATATTGGTGTAACCATTATAAATTAATTATTATGCAAAATAAGATTATACAAGGTCTGTGGTTTGGTAGTGAAATATCTACGATTGAACAATTGTGCATTAAGTCGTTTTTAGATAACGGACATGAATTTCATTTGTATGTTTATGACTCACAAATAAAAGGTTGTCCACAAGGGACAACCATTAAAGATGCGAATGAAATTATAGACAAAGCACATCTGTTTAAAGATGTTGAGGGTAGCCTAACATCCTTTGCTAATTGGTTTCGATACGAATTACTCTATAGGAGAGGTGGATGGTGGGTGGATATGGACGTTGTTTGTTTGAAACCTTTCGACTTCAATGCTGAATATTGTTTCACGACGGAAATAATGTTTATTGAGAATAAACCTATAACGATTGTTAATAATGCAATTATCAAAGCTCCCAAAAATGCTGAATTTCTTCGTGATATCTTAGACCAGATGAAGGATATAAATTTAGTGTCAGAACCCTGGGGTAAGTACGGCTCCCGTTTTATAACTAAGATATTGGCGACCTACGAAAGCAAGGATTATATTCTTCAGCCTCATGTATTTTGCCCGATCAACTGGCACGAGATTGATCTCTTTTTTGCTGAGCAGATACAACAAACATTTGAAAGTTCATATGCAATCCATTTGTGGAACAATATGTGGAGAAGGCATAATATTAAGAAAGATATAACTTATCATCCAAACTCTTTAATTGAGAGATTGAAATCTAAATATTTAGGTAATCTTGAATTGAAGATGTAAATAGTGATATTGTAGTGTCGAGATGACTACTATGATACATAATGGTCATCTATTGGTGAATTGGTTTCATTTTCCCCGATATCCATAAGTTATTCAGCATCTTAAAATAGAAAATGGGAATTATCTTAAATGATAATGTTTTGGTTGTTTTCATATTGGGAAAAATGCTACACTTTTGTGTAGTATTTTTTTGATATTTATTTATAATATCAAAAAAACAGCTATATTACTTTTAATTTAATTATACATTCAACTTTAAATGTTTTTTATTTTTTAAATTTAAAAACGTACTAATTATAAACAATTATTTGTTCACTTATTTGTAAGAAGCGGTTTTGCTATTTTTATGTTAATATTTTTAATGTTTTAAAATAAATCATCTTCTTCTTTCTTGTTTGTGTATGCTAAGTATCTTTTGGGTAATATAGAACATATTATATTAGAATTTAACTATAAATAGTTTTCAATTATAGGTAATTATTTACCGCAAAGCGATAATAGAATTTTTCTAGAAAATCTTCGATCGGTTGCAAACGAATTGAGGAAACAGCATGCTCGCTGTCAAAACTGTGGCCTCCAATCAATGTCCTGGAGTGTAAGGATATTATAAACTTAAATAATACAAAAATGAAAAAGATCACGTTAAAATCAATTGAAAATCAGGAAATCCTCTCTCATGATGAATTGAAAAAAATAACCGGTGGAAGTGAAGGGAGTGGCGACGGAAGTGGTACAGATGCATGTGCTGGAAAAAAGGAATGGGAATCTTGCACACAATCTAACGGAAATACCGGAAAATGTCAATATTTGCCTTTCAATTCTGGCTTAGTTTGTTTTAAAAATTAGTGTATATTAAAAGTATAGCCAATAGTTGTCTATTGGCTATACAAATTGAAAATAGGATGAAAAATGCAATTCGTATCCAAGTAGTTTTTTGGTCTTTAATCTGCTCCATTATACTCAATGTAAACGCCCAAAAGAAGTTGGATAATATTGCCGAGAGTTTTGGAGAAGCTTATTTTAGGTTTGAAGTAAGAAATAGTGAAAATACGAAGACTTTATCACTCAAGTTAACCTTGACGAGCAATTTGACGAGCTATTATGATATAAATATTCCTATTCAGGGAAATTTAGATACCCTTTTAAAAATACCAACATTTAAGCTGACTTCAGCGATTTTAAAATTAGACAATATCGAGAGGTATATTTTTTTTTCGCCAAATGATACGACTAAAGTATTTTTTAAATTCGGTTCTAATGCAAATCCCGATATTCAATATAAAGGACCTTACGAGATGATATTTAGTGAAACAAAAGCAATCCAACATTTATTCACTAGTATATTCAACGAGGGAACATCATCAAATGATTATATATTCGAACCCAATTCTTATCGGGATCGCGCATTGACATCAATGAAAGAAAAGGTTGCTAAGATTAAAAATGCAACATTATCTACGGATTCAAAAATCTCGTTATGTAGGACATTTGAAGCAGTATACGCGAGAATGTTTTTATTAGATCCGAATAATGGAATGTATATTGATAACGTGAATGCGGGGATGGACAAAGAGAGAGCTAAAATAAAAAATAGGATTAATTTAGATTATTACACCTTTTTAAAAGATTTAGATCTCAATAATAAAGATTATCTACTATCAAATTATTATAATGAATTAACAAAGTCTTTACTGGCTGATAGCGTCCTAAACTTACCAAAAACAGATCAAATTTCATCAAAACATTGGATGAAAACAACAACTAGAATACTCGCACCGCTTTTGGGATATTCTCAGGGCTACTTTTATGATATTTTATTGGCAAATGCTTATCTGGATCAAATTGCTAGGGGTAAATTACTCTCAGATCGACAATCTAAAGATATTGTCAGATATTTTAATGATAAATCATTTTCTGATTATTTATTATATCAAAATAATATAAATAAAATTAGAATTACTAATGATAAAGGACGAGTTTATGATTGGTCTAATCTAGATAAGGATAATATACTCTCAGAAATCATACGAAAATATCCATCTAAAACTGTAGTCATAGACTTTTGGGCAACCTGGTGTGCACCCTGTATAGCTGCCATGGATAAAATTAAGCCAATAAAGGAAAAAAATGCTGATGTTGTTTTTGTCTATATTACAGATTTCTCATCTCCTAGAACTTTGTGGAATAATCATGTAAAAAATATAGCAGGAAATCATTTTTATCTTTCATCTAAACAAATGGAGGAGCTTCAAAAACAAATGAATTTTTCATCGATCCCAACCTATTTAATTTACAATAAGAAAGGTGAATTAATGAATCAAATGACAGGATTCCCTGGAGTAAAAAGATTTGAAGAAGTTCTGAGAGATACACAAAAGTAAACTTAATTAAAACTTGACTGACAGCTTTGTAGCTTATCATTTAGTGATTTATGGAGAAAAAGTATGACTTATTCATAATAAATTTAAAGGACAGAATAGATAGAAGGAAACACTGTCTGAATCAATTTAAAGACAAAACTGAATTCGGTGTCACTTTTGTTGACGCGATAAGACACGAAATTGGGGCGATAGGCCTTTGGCAAACCATGCGGGAGATTATAAAATCAGCAGATAACAAACAATTATCATATGTAATTATCTGTGAAGATGACCATTCATTCACTGACTTTTATAAATATGAATTTTTAGAAAGTTCCATCTCTGATGTCGAAAATCTTAATGGTGATCTTTTATTAGGGGGATTAAGTTATTTTGAAGATGCAGTGCAGATAAGTCAGAGTATCTTCTGGGTAAATAGGTTTACCGGTTTTCAGTTTGCAGTCATATTTAAACGTTTTTATAAACGATTTTTAGCATTGGAGTTGAGCGATGACGATAACATTGATATCCAGATGAAATGTATTAGTGATAAAATCTTCTGTGTGTATCCCTTTATTTCTATTCAAGCAGAATTTGGATACTCCGATGTGACTAAAAAGAATGAGGCAATTGGAATCGTCAATAGGTATTTTGAGCAATCTCAAGAACGATTTGATACTTTATTCCGTCTAAGGCGTTATTTTGATGATTTAAAATAGGTATTATGGACGATATTATCATTCCGACTTACATAATTAATGGTTCACAAAACGCTAATTGTTTTGAAACCATATTATCTCAATTTGAAGGTAAGGATGAATTTGATGTTAAGATTTTTAGTGTTGCAAAAGAGCAAACAGAAGATCTAATGTATTGGAAAGCCGTACGCAAAGTTATTGAGATTGCTATAAATAATGATGAAGATGTTATTCTAATTTGTGATGAAAACCACGTTTTTACATCCTTTTATGCAAAAGAACAGTTGATTTCTAGCATTTACGAAGCTCATCATCTCCAAGCGAGTATTCTTTTAGGAGGGGTAAACGGTGATTTTAGAAACTTACTTCCACTCAAATCAAGAATATCTTGGTTAGAGGCGTTTTCACAGAGTAATTTTATTATGATATTTCGGAGCCTTTATGGAAAATTTTTGAATGAATCATTTTGTTCTACTGATAATTTTTTTCAGAAATTGTCATCTTTGACTAGTAATAAGTTTGTTATGTTTCCACCAATTTCTCGTTTTAACCAGGATAATATCAAATATAAATATGAAGATGCAAGCTTGCAGCTCTTTTTGAGGAACTCCCTTGAGAGTTCGATTGCTAGAATAAATAAAATTCATGAAATTTATCACAATATTTGTTTGAATGGCGGTAAAATTAGCAGTTGATCTTTCAAATTGTATAAGAGTTGAAAGATTTTTTTCTATTATGATAAAATAGAGTTCTTGAGTTGTTGGGCTCAATTCTAAAGGATATGCTAAATATTGAGTGATTTAGTATTTGAAAATTCGTTCTAATTCTTTGCTCAAGTCATCACCCCTAAGTCCTTTAGCAAGAATTACTCCATTTGGATCAATGAGAAAATTATCAGGGACAGCTTGAATAGAGAGCTGTTGAGCGACTGAATTTTTAAAAGATTTTAGATCTGATAACTGCGTCCATTTTAATCCGTCATTGCTTATAGCTTTTAGCCATTCTTCTTTATTTTCATCTAATGATATTCCTATAATCTCAAATCCTTTACCTCTGTATTTTTGATAGGCTTTAACCAAATTAGGATTTTCTCTTCGACAAGGCGCGCACCAGGATGCCCAAAAGTCAACCAGCACATATTTACCTCTAAATTGGGATAATTTAACGACTTTCGATATCGTATCTGTTTGTTCGAACTCAGGCATCATTTCACCAATTTCAAATATTTTACTAATTTTTATTTTTTGGAGAATTGATTCGCCAAGATATGTTTTCTGTAAATCATTCGAAATCTTTTTGAACATGTTATTTCTATCATTTAGTTGTTTATTTGTATTATCCGGGAAATTACTTATCAAATAAAGTCCGTAATAGTTATTCGGGTGATTAGATATAAATGAATCGGAAAGTTCGCGAATTACTTCAATCAACTCATTGTTTGCCAGGTTACGGCCGAGTTGTTCTGTTTTTGCTTTAATTGCTGTTAATTTATTTTTGTTGAATAATCTCTCAATACTATCTAAAGAGGAATTTTTAATATCAAATTTATTAGAAATAGGAATTAAACCCTTCGCGCCATTAATCAGCCAGCCTTTATAGCCATTAAATTCAATCGTTTTTTCTGGTTCTATCCAGAATGAATAGATTACAAAATCACCGATATAATTTTTATTATAAATATTTTTAATAGATATGTTGAAAATTGTCGGCTCTGAGATTATAGCTGTATATTTAAAATTGCTTTTATCATCTAATGCTACCGTATCAGAGATCGTATTTCCTTGATTTTTATATTTAACAAAATAGATTGCGTGAGGAATAGTATCTATCAATCCCTTAATAACTGATTTATTGTTTGATTGACCTTTTGCGGAGCATAAGATTGAAAAGAAAATCGAAATTAAAATCAAAAATCTCATTGTAAATTTATTAGCACTAATGTTTTAAAAATTCCTGCTATGATTTAAGCAGGAATTAAAATTACTTATTCGGATTAATACTGTCCTGCCGTCCCGTCCCAATCACATATTCCTGCATAACCACGTCCATCTGAGTCGCAAGCCATACATCCTTGTGGCTTAGATGGATCTGTTGTTGTACAATCGTCTTTAGTATTACAGTTACATTTGTCGCCTGCAGGAGGTAATTCTCCTCCTTGTATGCCTTTCAATTGCTCACGAGATAGTTGTTCGAATTCTTGAATGTTTAGGTTCTTTAATGAAATCTTTTTGATAATTTTATTTTTTTAATTTAATGAATTTTGCTATTCACTAATTCCCGGATAGCATGGCAAGGCCTTTTACAGGGAGCCTTTCTGTTTGCCTGAGTACATTTCGAACTGGCTCAGGCATTTTTTCTAGAAAAAGTTTCTTAGTTCAGTGATTTTGTAACTTTCAGGCATTTCGGCACCATTAATGTAAATTGTTGGTGTAGCTCTTATTTTCATAATATTGCACCAGTTCCTCATTGCTACAATTTTATCTTTTTGTTGTTTTAGTTCTCCATTCATGGGGTATTTTCTTGCGAAAACCTCATAGTCTTTTACTTCTGCGAGATACCAATCATCTAAAGCACGTTGTACAGTTTCTTGTCCATCCTTTTCTTGAATCGCCAACAAGTGTTGCACGGGAATACTTAGGAAATCTCCATTTTCTCCAGAGGCTGTAAAAATGATGCGAACTTTGACATCTGAATTATTTTTGATAATATTTTCTAATTCGGGATGAGCCTTAGCGCATGGCCCACAGTAGGGATTGCAAACTTTGATGATCTCATTTTTTGCTTGCGGATTCCCAACTACAATACCAAGTTGATCTGTTGGAGACGTAATTCTTTCTGATTTGTCGAGGAGTGCCTTAAATATTTCAGGATTATATCGTAATTTTTTCCATCTTTTTTCCGTATTTCTGTTGTCGCGAGCATTTCTTAATATCGGGATCAACGTATATGCTGCAGTGATGAAAAAGAAAGCTAATAATAGTGTGATGAAGATTGAATAGCTTGAGATGGATGCTAGATTGATTCCTTTTTTGTAAATAAAGAAAATAACCGCTGCACTATTGATGATTAATACTCCTTGTACGGCAAGACAAAGTGGACACCATTGTTTTATAACTTTAGCTTGATAATACACCGAAAAGAATATATAGGGTGTAGCAATTAGTGAAATGATGGCACTTAAATACAGGAATGGCAAGTTTCCTGAAAAAAAAAACTTGAATGGAAAATAAAGTTGCCATAAATGCAAATCCCCATATCGCCCAGCTGATTCCCAAAAAAGACGATTGAGAGGAATTCAATACATCGTCACAGTTTGCTTTCTTGCCCTGTCCACCACAAACCTCTCGGATGAGGGGGTTGTGTGCATCTATTTCATGCCACAAAAGGAGGGATGAAACCGCTAATCCAATAAAACTGGTCATTGTTAATATGATATTAACCCATGATATTCCTGTTTGATAATGAAGAAAGGTATATCCTAAAGAGAGTACTAGTGTAATCAAGCTCAGGTAAATAGGCGTATTGCGCGCAATGATTTGATTGCGTTGCTCAATTAAATGAGCAGCGAGTTTTGATTCATCTTTTTTATTTGAATCATCCATTAGTAAGATAATTCCTTTGTCTATTTTCTCAAATTGAGAAAGTGGGATTTCTTTTAATTTGTTAGTTTGTGGATCAAGATAAGTAATATTGGTCTCGTCAACTTGAGATACTACAGTGAACCTTGCTTTATACCAATCTTCCTGTTGGATAGAGCAAATGAATGGGGGCTCAAAATCGTAGTAGTTGTAATCTGCCTTTCGAATAGCTGCCGATTCAACGCCATATTCAAATAAGGTATCCTTGATGCTCAATAGAGAAGAATTATCTACATGTTCTTCTAGTACTTTTTCAAGATGTAAATCACTGTATTTGATATTGTACGAATCAAATAGGTTTTTACACACTTGTTTTAGATCATTATCTTGTTTTGGCTTTAGCAAATTAAAGATCTTCATAATAGCTTATTATAATTGTTGTTTAAAGATAATGATAAAATATTTTAGTAGGGAAATTTTTTTTCATTAATTTTTAAATTGACTGTCAATTTATTGATTAGTTCCTGTAATTTAATTATTCTTGAGTTGTTAATTATTGCGTTACGAGTATGAAAAATAGGATAATGAGTAATTAAAACGCGAATTGGTGAGAAAGTTGAATTTAAATAACGAGAAAAAAATGAAATAAAGCGCAGCAAAATTTTAAATATGATGAACAGTAACAAACTTTGTGTCATTCCTAGGGCTCTATCCAGAATAAATAAATTACAAAATCACCGATATAATTTTTATTGTAAGTATTTTTAATAGATATGTTGAAAATAGTCGGCTCTGAGATTATAGCTGTATATTTAAAATGGCTTTGATCATCTAATGCTACCGTAACAGAGATCATATTTCCTTGATTTTTATATTTAACAAAATAGATTGTGTAAGGAATAGTGTCTATTCTATTACTCCCTTAATAACTGATTTATTATTTGATTGACCTTTTGCTGAGCAAAAGATTGAAAACAAAATCGAAATTAAAACTAAAAATATCATTGTAAATATATTTGCACTAATTTTAAAAATTCCTGCTGTGATCAAGCAAGAATTAAAATTATTTATTCAGATTAATACTGTCCTGCTGTTCCGTCCCAATCACATTTTCCTGCACAACCACCTCCGTCTGCGCAAGCCATACATTCTTGTGGCTTAGTTGGATCTGTTGTTATGCAATCGGCTGTAGTATGACAGTTACATTTGTCGCCTGCAGGAGGTAATTCTCCTCCTTGTATACCTTTCAATTGCTCACGAGATAGTTGTTCGAATTCTTGAATGTTTAGATTCTTTACTGAAATCTTTTTTATAACTTTATTTTTTTAATTTAATGAATTTTGCTATTCACTAATTCCCGGATAGCATGGGAAGGCCTTTTACAGCGAGCCTTCTGTTTACCTGATTACATTTCGAACTGGCTCAGGCATTCTTTCTAGAAAGAGTTTCTTAGTTCAGTGATTTTGTAACCGCAAGGAAGCAAGACTATCAATATGAAGATCGTTTCGGTATTCATTTCCATAATAGGTTAGCTATTTTTAAAAATTACGCCAAACTTCCTTTTACAAAGGTGCCGTCCAATTCGGTTATTTTATTGTTGCAATTCTAGTTTTCAATTTTTAGGCATTTCTTTACAGAAAAGGGCTCGAAAGACTAACCGACAATTTAATTGTTAGACCTGATATATTTCATTGCCCTCAGTAGCATAGGAGCCACTATAATTCAATTCAGCATTTAGCTCTATCGCAAAAGTTTTTGTGAGATATTCTAATTCTTCCATTAAAAAGGCCACTAAGACCGTTCGGATCTTTTCTATTTTATACTCTTTAGAATTTATAGATGCCACTAAGTACCTGTCTTTTGTTTCCTCCATTGGGGAAAGAGAGATACGATCGTTGTTGACTGAGTAGATTTCTATCCTGTCGTTGTCCGAATCTGTATTAAAAAACAAGTATCGACTCTCGTAAAAGGAGGCCGAGCCTACTTCATTTTTTAACTTCCCACATATCCGGAATGAAAAGTAGTCGGGCAAATTCCCGTCGGATTCATAGATAAGATCTAAATTCCGATTAGCTAACAGCAGCACAAGATAAGGTGAGCGAATTACTTTTTTTACCTCATTTAGAATAGTATAGAAGTCTTTTCTATAAAATGGTGCAAAAGCAATTCTAAATTCTGAAGGCTCATTACAGACCTGATGAAAGGTTTTTAGCTTGGCTTGAAGAGATTTATACATTGGGTATTTTGTTGATTTAGTTATATAATTTTAAGCTATTCATTATGACAATTAATTGAAAGCCCTGTCAAGATAATAATTCTACTGGAGAAATAAAATTATAAACTTTAAGACCGTCGGCGCAGAAGATGTAGTTCATTTATTAGCAAAAGTGGTCATCCCTTAAGTAGTTCATATTCATTTAAGGGGAAGTCATGTTTAGACCATTTTTTCTTATAACCTTCTATTCCTTCCTCATTCCGTATTCTAATCAAATTCTCCCTTACCAAGTTAATGTATTTTGTTAGGGTAGTAGTTCCCGAAAGTATAGTCTCAAAATGATCTTCACTTAATAAATTCCAACTCGCCCAGCCTTTGTACCATCTTAGTTCATAGATAATGCTTGTGACGTTTCTTTTTAGGACAAGTCTATGTTCGCCTGGCTCATCCATAAAAACCACTGATGTTTCATCTTTGGATCTTAATACAATTGCAGATAGTGCTAACTCTTTCAGCGAATCGTGAAAAAATGAAATGTTGAGAGTTACAGCTTTTTCCATGTGGCCAATTTCTAGTACGGCCCAACCGCCATTGAGTACTGTGTATTTGCATATTCCGGTGATGTTGACCCCTTTCCGGCGATACTGACCCCTCTGATTTTGGTTATCTGGGGGATTTTCACCAATAGCCTGACAATATTACCTTTTTTTTCTTAGACTTTCACCCTTAAGTTCAATTCGGTGTGAAGTATGTACAATCCGGTCCAATACGGCGTCGGCGATTGTATCTTCCCCAATCACATCATACCAGCTTGCTACGGGAAGCTGACTGGCTATAATGGTCGATGATCTGGCATGCCTATCTTCAATAATTTCCATCAGGTCCAGCCTTTGCTGCTGGTCTAGATTTACAAGACCAAAGTCATCCAGGATCAGCAGGTCAGCTTTTGCAATCCTGTCCAAAAGTTTGTGCATTGATCCTTCCAGTCTGGCAATCTTGGTTCGCTGGAGCAGCTTCTGTAGATTGAAGTATAAGACCTTTTTTCCCTGTGAGCATGCTTTTAAACCAAGGGCTGAGGCCAGAAAGCTTTTTCCGCACCCCGTCGCGCCCGATATCAGTAGCGGCTCACCTCTTTCAATGTACCCGCCAGTAATTAGGTCAGCGATCTGGGCTTTGTCCATACCGCGTTTGGGATCCATATTGAGCTCCTCAACCGATGCCTGATAGCGAAAGGCAGCATTCTTTTTTAGTCTGTCAAACCGTTTTTCTTCCCGGCTGTCCAGCTCCGACTGCAAGAGCAGCTGCAACCCATCCTCAAAGTTAAGTTCTGTCATACGACGGGTTTCCACCAGCGCTTTCCAGCTACGCTCCATGCCCAATAGCCGGAGACTTTTCATGTTGTGTTCAATGTTCACTGTAATTGATTTTTATGTTATGAATAATACCCCCGGTTCCTGATATTTTCATGCAGGGGAAGTTTTTTTTTCGATCTGTGCGCCCTGGTGCTCCGGAAAGTTTACCATGCCGGTTATTAAAAGGCCTTCAACAAACTTATACCGTAGCTGGCGATGAGTAATAGCCACCTGGCAGGCCTTTATAAACAGGTCGCTGTAGGTTCTTTGAAGCCTGAACAGTCCGTCACATGTCCTGTAAAGCTGTTCAGGATGGCGTTTCTGGTCAAAGATCATCTGTACCAGTTCACTGAATACCGGAGATATGGCATTTGCTCTTGTAAGGTAATGGGCAGGGTTCCTTTTTCTGAACTCACGGTACCTGGCATCCAGATGTTCCTCCAGGGTGGTGTAGGCATTCTGTTTTGGGCTCCTCTGATGCAGGGCAACCTGTTTTCCTCCAACAAAGATGTGCACGAGATTCTTGGTGTAGATAACCTGTGCTTTCTTTCCGATATAGCAACTCGGGGCACTATAGAAGTGTCTGTCCCTGCCAAGATAGACGTGCCCGTTTTCACCGATCTTAAGCTCCGCATAATATTTTAGTGCAAAGCGATGCTCGGGTAATGGTAACAGAAGATGTTTTTCACAGCTGAGGAACCGTTCCTGCCGACAATAACTCCTGTTCTGCATACGCGTCTGGTTCAGCTTCAATACACAGTCTTCAACGGCGCTGTTGAGGGCTGATAATGAGAAAAAGCTCCTGTTTCGAAGTTTGGCAAATACCTGCGTATAAATGATCTTTACATGGTTTTCTACGGCACTCTTGTCCCTGGGCTTTCCAGCGCGTGCAGGAACGATAACAGTACCGTAATAATTGGCCAGATCTTCCATACAGCGGTTGATTTCCGGTTCGTACCTGTCACTTTTTATAACCGCAGACTTAAGATTGTCCGGAACGATACATCTTGGCACCCCGCCAAGAAACTGTATACATTTATCCAGCGCGTCCAAAAAGTCGGGTGTCTTCTGGCTCGGCACAGCTGTGGCATAACAATAATTGGAAAAAGGAAGACAGGCTACAAATATCTCACAATTTATGATCTCACCGGTATTACCATCGATAAAATGAAGCTTCTTGCCGGAAAAGTCGATATAAAGTTTATCTGCTGGCGTATGTTCCATGACCATCGAGCTGCGCTTCTGTACTTTGAGATATTGTCCCAGGTGGAAACAGAACTGTGAAAGTTCATAGCCGTCCGACACGCTCTGCTTATATTCTTCCCAAAGAAGTTTACGGGTAACACCGGGACGGCCGAGTTCTTGCTGAAAATAGGAAAGCCGCTCTTTGAAATCCTCAAACCGGGCATCACGATAGGCTGGATTACCGGCATTCAGAAGCCCGTCGAGAATCGGATCCTCCAGTTCCAGCAGCTCGTTCATGTTGAGCTTTGCCTGACCGATCTTGAAAAGATAGGTCTTTACGGTGTTCTTACTCAGTGATAAACAACGTGCTATCGCTTTTATGGCATAGCCCTGCTGTTTCAATCTTATCAATTGTTTTATCTGACTCATGGGTCTTGATTTACCGGCCATTGGAATAACTCTTAAAAATCTTATCCCAAATAAATCAAAATAACCAAGGGGGGCAAGATGCTCCGGAATTAGACCCCATATTATTTTTGAGGGGTCAGTATGATCCGGAATAAATCCATCTAAATCTTATAGGGGGTCAACATCTGCCGGAATGGCATGCGATAACTCAATGGAATCGCGCATATACTCCAGTGCAAAGTGCCGGAATCATGGGGTCAATTTACTCCGGAATATGCAGTATTTAAGGCTGAAAGATGATTTCATTGATATCGAGCAAATTTCTTTCACAATTTAAAAAGAATATATTATATCTGTGGGATCTTGTATTTCAAAACTCGACTTTTCGGTATCTCCCGAGTACGCGTACCTACACCTTGTTTTCTCCAGATAGCCATGGTAGCAACCATACTTTTGTCATACACATAAAAACAAAAGAATATGGGAAATCAATTTTTCATTAAAGACACGATGGCAGCTATGCGAGGGATTTCTGCTGCTGCCTGTAATCGCCTGAATATGTAGAATGACTTTCACACGATTTCTACAGTGAACTCAAGTGATTTCATAAAAAAATAACTAATATTATTAGTATTTTTTTTATGAATTTCCGATTTAATGTTTTTCACTTTTTATGCAATCGGATGATTGCGCTATTTGGGTGAAATGAACAATGGCTATTTCAAATAATGTGCTTATTTTTTGTAAAGACAAACTACATATAGTTAACGGCTATGTAGACCAGCTCATTAGCCAAATAGCTTCCCTCTGCCGGTTAGAGGGAAGCTATTTTTGTTTTAGAGCTATTATATACGTATATAGCTGGCGTGAAGCCCATTATCGAGTAGTAATAACTTACATACTTTATTCTCTTCTAATCTTTTCATTATTTGATACACTATTATATCCATGTCTACCATAGAACCAATAAATAATCAATCCAATAAAAGAACCAAATATAAGTGCTAGTATCCAAAGTGACTTTTTTATAACATTTAGTTTTCTATTCGTCAATACATGGTAAATTGAATATAAAAATGGTGTGATTACACCGATGAGAAGAAACGTTTCTTGCCAAGTTATAAATATTGTAATTAGCATATTTTTGAATTTATAGTGGTTGGCACTGTGAGTAATTTGAGTTTATAAAAACACATTTGTTTCCCGGGGTACAAGCCGTTGGCCCCGTCCAAGTATTTCCACCGCACTGGCCCCATACCGGCGAAGTAGCTATAGGAGAACCATAGCCGCTACAGGATTTCGCAACAGCAGTGCATACAGCAAGGTAACTTCCTATAACTGTAGCACAATCACAGCCAATTATTGAGCAACAGCCTATACAGTACGCGTTGGAACAACAGCCAGAATTGACTTCAACTGTCGCATTTTCACATGCCATAATTTGTGAAAGGTGAAAGCTTTGTCCACTCCGACAGTAGTTATTGCAAGGAGGGGCATCTACAGCCATGAGTGTAGACTTCGATTGTCGTAATTTATTATTGAGGGCAAGTGATTTTGCTTTAATGAGTTTATCTGCATTTTGTAAATGAATTTTCCTTGGAGATTGAGGTATTAAATTGCCCTTATCCAAAACCGCATAAACCTCTGGAATTGTAAATAAATCTTGTTGATCTATCTTAAGATCTTTATACCATTCCTTATTAAAAGGTTGATCATCTTCTTTATTATAGAAAGCTCCGCTTTTGAAATAAAAATTTCTTTTTTCTCCAAACTCATCTTGATACTCGAACTCTTTTTTATCATTATCAAATCTCATTAGAAAACATGCACCGGTAATTTTTCGAATTTCCAATGACGCATTATCGGAGGTGGTGACCATCGCTTGTTGATTATCTCCCCAGTTCAGATAAACGGTATTATGTGAAAGAGCATAATTCATTTTAGTTTGAATTTTGAGAGGTAACTTTTTTAGGGTTGATGATAATAAAGGTTTGAATGTTAAATCTTTTGGGAAATTTTGCCCTTTTTCAAAATCGCTAGATTTTGAGCATCTTAAAAATATTGATAATAATGATATCAATAAAACAAATTTTAATACTTTCATAAATTTACGTTTTTATTTTTAGAACTTGAGAATGAACACAATTTAAGCCACTTGAATAGTTTGTTTTTTCGTCTAAAATCCGGTTAAGATCATTTCGAATTATCTAATTAAGTTACTTTACGAAATAGGTTATTAGCTATTCTGTTATTATATACAGCGCCGAATTAAAAAAGTACTAAAAGAGGGGAAAAAATATTTTTTGGAAGCGATAATTGCTATTATATAGATCAACAAAATCGTCCAGTTGCCATAGATTTTATACGTCTATAGCTTTACAGTTTTGGTCAAAAACGTAAAGGAAACTTGATGTTCAAATTATTCATAGATAGTATCGTAATTGAGCCTGATGAGTATTAAGATTTTGTCTCAGGAACTCATCTTCATAGTTTGGAACTCATTAAAGCCAAAATATTAGAATATTTATCCAGTTTGGATCAATTACCTAAAAAGGTGAAAGATTTTGACAAACAAAGGTTCAGAATAGATATGAAGAACTTACTTGAGCAAACAGATGACATAAATGTATCAATACGCGAAATAATAAGATACATTATTTATATTTACAAATGTCATTTAACTTAACTTTAATGAATAATATTCAGACTTCGATTCTAATACCCAGTTACAATTGTGAACCACTACTTTTGGAGTGTATAGGAAGTATTTTAAGACAAGAGTATAAGAGATATGAGATAATAATCATTGATGATTACAGCACAGATAATACTATGCAAGTTATTGATGGAATAAAAAAGATTACAGACAATATTTTTTATTTCAGAAATCCTGGCAAAAAGGGTCTTATTTATGCGCTTAATTATGGCATTTCAAAATGTAGGGGAAAATATATAGCTAGAATGGATGCCGACGACCTTATGGTTGGAAATCGTCTGACAGAACAGACCTTATTTTTAGAGAATAACCCAGATTATGTTGCTGTATGTTCCTCCATGCAGCTCATAGACAAAAATGGATTATTCCTCTCCAACAAGATATTATTTGAAGATGACAGTTTCAATATTTTTATGTTATTATTTTGTAATGTGTTTGTCCACGGTAGTATGACTATAAGAAAAGAAGTCCTCGAAGAGAATCCTTATGACGAAGAATTTATGTATTGTGAAGACTATGAACTTTGGACAAGGATTACTAAAGTTGATAAAATCAAATGTCTGAGTTCAATCCATCATCTTTATAGAATTTATGAAAGTTCAAGTAAGACAGCAGAGTCTATGAGGATTCAACGTGCAAATGTTTTGAAATTATATGCGTCAATTTTAAACAACTATGATATAGATTTTGATAAAGACGAATTACTGCTCCATTTTATGCTTTTTAATTCAAGTAGTAGTCTTATTCCCAAAGAACGAATTATATCTTGGTTAGATAAAATTCTCTATTCGCCAAATATTCACAAAGTTTTTGGAAAGGAATTTCTAAAAACTCAGCGAGATTATCTTCATAGGAGTTTATCCCTAACGACCAATTAAATGCTATATTTTTATTGATTTTTCAACTTCCACATTAATTCATCTTCAAGATTTTCCATATGGATCATTCGATCTTTTGTATTTTGGTAATCTCTGCTTTCTGAATTTAACATTTTAAGTTTGCCTAAAAATGGGGCCATCATGCCAACGTGTTCTGAAAGTGAATTTAAGTACTGTTCCAAACGCATGTCTTTATTGAAGCTCTTGGATAGTATTTTGCTGAACAACGATTTGTGTATCAAAAAAAATGGACTATTCGGAAGATATTCAACATGAAATAACCTAGCATTGATAATTGTTTCTTTTCCGTAATTTCTATCACTAATCGCCGATAGCATCTGTAGACCATAACGGCTCATTTCTTCTACGGTGCGCCAAAATATATCTATATTATACTTTTTAAAATCTAAATTTTCATTTATTAGAATTACAAAATCAAATTTAGAACGTTTACTCTTCGTTATAATTTGATTAAAAACAAGATGAAATGCATTACTATGATCTACCTCTATAGGTGTTATTGAAACGGGTTCCGATATTGACAATTCCTCCCGTGAATGTAGGATGTCAACATTTTCCTTGAGTGAGCATATTCCAAAAGATAAATTTTTTATGGTGGATTTCCTGCCGTACCCACGCGTTACACTATTGCTTCCGTGAGCTATACTTCGTTTTACATCATCAATGGTAGCTTTAGTTGCTCTTAAATATCTGTTCAAAGAGTTTTTTCGATATATTTCAATATTGAAATCCCAAAAAAACAGTTTAAATGCTGGCTTTCGTATCGTGATTATTGACATCCCCATAAGTCGGCATCGGGTCTGCCTTTCAAGATTGAATCCGTCTTCCTGATAGAAATGCCATTGAATGTTATTGCCGCCACATTTAAAAAATGATTGTTTACTCATAGCGAAACTTTCAATATAGTCAATTCGTTTTTTTTCTTGAGAATCGTCTCTTCTATCCAGCCCCCTCGCTAGTGTATCTCTAAAAAGATCGTATTGTGTGTTTGAAAGTTCGATTACTTGATCCATAGGCAGTACTATGCTATTACTATTTTTTTTGAGCATCTCGAAGCTTGATAATATATTTTCAATAGGTAGTAATATGTTTACATCGACATATATAAAAAACTCTTTTTTTATCCTTTTTAGAATAAATTGATCGATTTTTTCGTTATTAATAAATGCATACTTCGCCTTTCCCTTCGCTAAATTTTGATTAAATACGGGCCAGTCACCTCGCTCGACTATATGAATCTCAACGGTCAGATGCTTATGTAAATAATTTATATAGTTTTCAATTTTATCCTGCTGCTGGGAAGTTACCGCAGATCTTAAAAGAAGAATAATAGCACAATCATTAATGGCTGGTTTTTGCTTTTTTGTTGAAATGCGGTTAATTTGTTCAACATACACCATTGAGCACCTGTCTTTTTTAAGCTTTGAAAAGTCAAGGTGGTAGGGGTCTGTTACTTTAAACAATAACTTGCAAAAGTAGTTGGTTTTGTCACTGTCAAAAACACCTGAATTGTGTAATATCTTACTCTTATAGTATTGGGAAATATGCTCTTTTGGCCATGAGAAATTTAACTCATTATGTAATCTAACTTCTCGATTATGCTTCCATGCTGTCCAAAGTACTGCCCACATATCAGCACACCAAGCTTGGACTTTATTCGTGTTATTTCGGATAGATTTATTGAAATTTTCCATATAATCAAATATCACTTCCGAATAGTATTCTACCTCTGACCAGAATATTTCATCTACACCTTTCATAATGTGCTGTGCTCCACCAGAATGATCTTTATTTTTCTCGACTATCGCTGGATCTATATCCACAGCTGCACATAAATTAAATAAAAATTCCTTGCCATAGCGAGCTAGATAGTCGTAAGAAATATAATTTCTAGTGTCCCCGAAATACCAAAAAGGCGTACTCGACAGGAGCGATTCATTTAGTCGCTCCCTAAAGAGAATATCACTATCATGATAACAGATGACTTGTTGTGTTAAAATTGGGTGTTCCCTAAAATGTTGAACTAATATATGTGGCCGAATGGAAGAAAGATAATTTCTTTTCTTTCTATGGTCCGGATAAAAGAAGAATTGACCTTGATGATTTATTGTGGCGAAATTTCTAAAGTTATCGGGAATGCCAATTTCTGGATTGTACGCCAGTAAAACGTGAATATTTTCAGCTAAGATACCCATATCTTCAAAGTTTTGCAATTGTATCTCTAACTGCCACAAAAAATATTGTTCAGCCGGTTGTGCGGAAATATAAAACATAAATTAATAACGAGGAGTTAGGAGAATCTCATCCCAAGAACTGTATTCCTGATTTAAAAATGAATTTATTGTCAAAGACAGTAGGAAATGATTGGATGTGTAATTCTTATGTGTAAGTATTTTGGTAGAATTAATTAATTCTTGTTCGATAAGGCACTTCATTTTTAGATCGGATGTAAATCTGCTCCAGTGTAGTAGTGTATTAATGAGATAAAAATAATCTCTATTTATATCCTTAATTGTACGTTTCCAACTTAAAAGATGCTCCACGATAAGCGGTGTTATATTGAATTTTGTTTTTTTTGACAACGCTTTACAGAGAATGGGATAAGCCAAAAGATTCGCCAATGCTATCTCGGAAAACAAATTGCGGTGTTGTTTGATCATTAGTTCCATTTCCGATAAAATTCTATAAAGTGTCATTTCAATGGGAAAAGTATAAATCTCTAAATTGTACAATTGTATTAAGGCATAAAGATGATTGGCAATATTTAGTTGGCGCGTAGTGTCTTGAGCTAAATATGCGATTATCTTTTCGGCAGTTTGGCACATTGCGATACTGAATGTAGGATCAGCTGGGGTGGCGCTGCGACGTTGACGGTTTATAAGCAACTGCAGGTAAAAAGGTAAATCCTGTATTTCATGCCATCTGCTTTTGCTGAGATAGTCTATTAGTTTTTTATCATAATCGGTTAAAACTTCCCCTAAATCAGCATCAAAAAAATCATTTTTTTCCAGTATTTCTAAGGCAAGAATTAAGTCGGCACGATTTTGAGTAAAGCTGTATTCATCAAAATTGCATTTAGAATTTTTAATGATTTTAAAAGTTTCAAATGCAATTTTTTCGACCGTTGAATCACCTAATTTGCAATTATAGAATTTATGCAAAACAAAGCCGAATTCGATTTTTTCCGGCTTTGTTTGGATATACTTGAAATTATTAAGATAATTAGCGAGCATTATTAAGGTTATATTTTTTAGATAAGAAAAGATAACTTTTAACTTATTATTCGGCTAGTGCGGATTTCCAAAATACGTAGTTCCAGGATTGGTAACGGGTACCGAAACCGAAGACATGTCATCCGATGTTGTTCCATCAGTTGTTGATCCAGGCATCATATAAAGTTCGTTATACAATGAATCAAAATCGTTTGCATTTAGAAAATTAGAAAGGCCTACGATATCGACTTGGTATAATTTTACCGAAGCGTTTTGATTTGTATATCTTCCTTTATCCACGCTAATATCAGTTGTCACATCCTGTACACCATATCCGTTGTAAAATGATGTAAGCAATCCATCAGTCGTATTTGGATCATGATTGCCCTGCTTTTTTGTCGGAAGAATTAGGTTAGTAATAACCTCCTGCGCCCCAACCATATTAGTCTGCACATCAATTTGCATACCTTTGGCGCGAAAATAGTTTCTTAGCTCTTCTGCCGATCTAACAATCAAGTATTTTGTGCCTAAAGCTGTTGATCCATTGGTTCCAATATTTACTTCGTTAAACATGCTCCCAGCGTCTTCTTGCATTTTCTTTTGCTCCTGATCTTGCTCTAAATTAGACATTGGCTGCGGTGCAACAAATTTTTTTGCTCTTGAGACAAGATCCACAGACACAGCATAACTTTTGTAAGTTCTACCTAGACTACTATTAGGATCTTCGTATTTCTTTAAATAGGCCAGCTTTTCTTCCTTCGTTTCATTAATATTTCCTGGATATTTAAGATCAAACTCCATAAGCATGCTCCATTCCTGCGTGTCACGCATACTTTCGTAAAATCCAACATATGACACTTTTTCCTCTGCACTCATCACTCCACCTAATATGGTGGTTAACTTTTGATTTGTTAAAATGTCGAGCTCTTTCTCTAAGGATTTGAAATCCAGTTTAATTTTTGTTTTCATAATGTTAAAAGATTTATAATTTGTTATCTAATATAATTTAGAATGTGCGTTTAAAAAAAATACTTTTTTTTACGCAATCGATTGTTTTAATTTAAATGTTGTGTTTAATACTTGTATAATATATTTTAGTAATAATATATAGACTTAATTATGAACCTAAAATCATTTCCAATAGATCGTCAACTTGACGTAATGGATTGTGGACCGGCTTCGTTAAAGATGATCGCCAAGTATTATGGCAAGTATTATTCATTACAATATCTAAGGGATCTTTGTGGAAATACGAGAGAAGGGGTTTCGCTCGCAGGAATTTCTTATGGTGCAGAAGCCATTGGACTACGAACCTTGGCGGCGAACTGTACTGTTGATGAGCTAGTGCAAAAAATCCCATTGCCGGTGATCATCCATTGGGACAATAGTCATTTTGTTGTACTTTATGCTATTAAGGAAAATAAAAGAAATGCAATTTTTTTTTATTGCGGATCCGGCAAAAGGAAAACTATGTTATACTAGAGGTGAATTTGAGAAAAAGTGGATTAAGCAGAATGAAAATAAAAATTCAGGAATCGTGTTAATCTTGGAGCCACAGGCTGATTTCAAGCAGCGGCAGGCAGGAGAGAAAGCAGAACGAGGCCGTTATCTGGAAAATATTACGGGCTACTTTTTACCGTATAAAAAAAGCTTTTTGTATTTGGCTATGGTCATGTTACTTATCACGGGCATGCAGGCGATTCTTCCTTTTATTTCCAAAGCTGTTATAGATGTTGGTATACAGACTCAGGATGTAAGCTTTATAAATATTGTGCTGATAGCAAATTTGGCCCTTATTGTTAGTATAACTTTAAGTTCAGCAGCGCGTGACTGGATTCTGCAGCATATGTCTTCACGCATCAATATAGCTTTGATTTCGGATTATCTCATTAAGCTCATGAAATTACCTGTATCTTTTTTTGAGAATAAAATGCTTGGCGATATCCTTCAACGTGCCAATGACCATGAGCGGATCCGAAGTTTTATTATGAATAATTCGTTAAATCTAATTTTTTCAACTCTAACATTTTTGATTTTTAGTATTGTTCTCCTGATTTATAATACAACAATATTCTATATTTTTATTATTGGGAGTTTGCTTTATATTTTATGGATAATGGCTTTTTTGAGGCTGAGGAAAAAATTAGACTGGGATTATTTTGAGTTGACTGCAAAAAATCAAAGTTATTGGGTAGAAACAATTGGCGGCATTCAAGATATAAAAATAAATAACTACGAACAGGCTAAGCGATGGAAATGGGAAGGAATCCAGGCCCGACTCTTTAAAGTCAATTTAAGAATGCTGAGTATCAATAATATTCAGAATCTTGGTGCAAGTTTTATTGATAGTGTTAAGAATTTATTGATTACTTTTTTTTGTGCTAAGGCTGTCATTGCTGGTGATATTACTTTCGGAGTTATGATTTCCACTCAATTTATTATTGGCATGCTGAACGGGCCTGTTCAACAATTCATCATGTTTATGGTGAGTTTTCAATTCGCACAGATCAGTTTTCTACGCTTGAATGAGATTCAGGTATTAAAAGAAGAAGATGAGGGTACAGGAACCAATGACCTAGCATTAACAGCAGGTAGAGATATTGTCGTTGACAATGTGTCTTTCCAGTATACCAATGTTTCGCCCATAATCCTTAAAAAGATATATCTCGTGATTCCTGCTGGAAAAGTGACGGCAATTGTCGGTGACAGTGGTTCGGGTAAATCCACACTTCTAAAGCTGCTTCTGCGTCTTTATAAGCCAAGTTATGGTGAAATTTTGCTTGGAGGAATGAATATCAATAATATCGGTTTGCGTCAATGGAGGGATCGTTGCGGTGCCGTTATGCAGGATGGAAAAATCTTTAATGATACCATTTTAAATAATATTGTACTTGATAGTGAAAAGATTGACAATGAGCTTCTTCGTAAAGCGGTGACAGCTGCCAATATCGGGTATGAGATTGAACAACTACCACTGGGTTACCAGACTAAAATGGGAGAAGATGGCCGGGGCCTCAGCGGCGGGCAGAAACAACGTGTATTGATTGCACGTGCATTATATAAAAATCCCGATATCTTATTTTTTGATGAAGCGACCAATGCATTAGACACAATTAATGAACAAAAAATTACACAAGCTTTAGATGAGATTTTCAACGGAAAAACAGTTATTGTCGTTGCACATCGTCTGAGCACTATCCGAAAAGCAGATCAGATTATTGTCATGAAAGATGGAGAAGTTGTCGAAGTAGGTAATCATGATTCGTTAGTACAGCGTAATGGTCGATATAGTCAACTCGTAAATAGTCAAACTGAAATGAGGACTTTAGTAAGCTAATTAAAAATGGATGTACAGGAAAAAGAAATCAAATATCAGCGGACAGAAGAAGTTCGCGACATTATATCGAATATGCCTACCGCATTCGCTCGTACAATAGTCTACCTGGTACTGTTTATGGTTGGGCTCCTTCTGATTTTCGGTTATATTGTTAAATATCCCGATATTGTGAGCGGCGAGGTGACTGTATCGGCTCAGAACGCACCCGTACAAATTGTTTCTCCCCAAAGTGGAAGGCTGCGTCTTCGCGCGTTCAAATCGCAGGATAGGGTTAATTCAAAAGATATTCTAGCCTGGGTAGAAAATACGGTAGATCCTGAGCAGGTTATTTACATTAGGGGATATGTAGATTCCTTAAAGTTACCGTTTACTAACGCTCGTGAGATTTACAATCTACTCCCAAAAAATTTGAAATTGGGTGATCTTACAGTTCCCTATTCTACATTCTTATCGAGTCTACGTCAATTGGCCGATTATCAAGAACACAAATTGTACGACAAGCAAGATCTCTCGTTATCGAAGGTGCTTAATGAACAGAATATAGCTCTTAACACGCTTCAAGAGAAAGAGCGCTTAAGCAAAGAAAACCTTAAACTTTCGGATAAATTTTTAAAACGTGATTCCATTTTGTTCAGCAAAAGGTTAATCAGCGAAGCAGAGTATGAAGAATCTCTGGCAGGGCATCTAACTGCCGAAGATCAGGTAAAAAGTTCTTTACGCAATTCAGGGTCTGTACGGGAAGCAATAAGTAATACCGAAAATACCATGCAGCAAAATCGAATCACAAAGACCGAAAAAGAACTGCAGCTCGATCTTGACTTATTGACATCTTACAATAATCTTATTGATAAAATCAATATTTGGGAAAAGAAGTATCTTATCGTATCACCTATTTATGGTCATGCACAGTTTTTAAAATTTTGGACAGATAACCAGTTTATACAAGAGGGAGAGCCAATCTTTTCCATTGTCCCAAAGGAGGGTAAGACTATAGGTAAGGTAATGCTTCCTATCCAAGGTGCTGGTAAAGTAAAAGTTGGTCAAAGAGCAATTATCAAACTAGCTGACTACCCCTATATGGAGTACGGATATATCGAAGCCGAGGTTCAAAACATCGCGTTAGTTTCAAGTATTGTTAAAGCGGGAAATGGTACCTCAGTTGAATCTTATTTGGTAACATTAATATTTCCTAATGGTTTGAAAACTAACTATGGTACATCATTAGCTTTTAGATCTGAAGCAAAGGGCTTAGTGGAAATCGTCACCAAAGAGCGAAGATTGATTGAACGCTTTTTTGATAACCTCAAATATATAGGGTATACTAAATGAAAAGAATAATAGGAGTTTTTCTTTTACTGTATTTATTGTTACCAGAGGTAGTTATCGGGCAAAAGAAAATCAATTGGGAAATCGCGAAGTCTATCCTATATGCCAATAACATCAATTTGAAACAGAGCTTTTTAAAGGAAAAAATTGTAAAAAACAATATAAATATAGCTCGCGGAAATCTCTACCCAAGCCTTAGCTTTTCAGCTAATAATCAGCACACCATGGGATTAGTATTTGACCCTGTGTCAGGTAGATTGATCACTGGAAATCAATGGTCTAACTATGCCACAGGGAGCTTGGGTAGTAGTTTAGTCATTTTTCAAGGTGGACAAAAACAGAATGTACTAGAGTCGGAAAAAATTAATCTTGAATTGGCGCAGCTTGATACGGAAATGTTGCTTCAGGAATTGGAATTGCAGTTGCTTCAATTATTTACGCAATCGCTTATTAACAGAGATTTATGGCAAGCAGCGGGCAGTCAACAAGAATTGTCCAAGGAACAATTGAGACAAGAAGAAGAGCTTATGAAAAGTGGAAAACGCACACTGATCGATGTTGGACAGGCCAAAGCTAAGCATGCAACTGATAATTTAAATACGGTAAATGCAAAAAATGCTTATGAGATTAGTATTTTAAAATTACGGCAAATTCTAGATCTGAATGATTCTGAGGAGATTCAACTGCAATCAATAAGCCAAGATAGTTTGTCAGTAACGGGGGAATATAATATTCATAATGATGTATATATTAAGAAGATCGATAAACAACTTGCCCTTCAGGAAATCAGTATTAAGTTGGCTCGATCCACCTACTTTCCAACTTTGGTCTTTAATAGTAGTTATGGTACTAATTATTCATCGCAACGCATGGATGGTTTATCAGGTGAAACGATGGCCTTTTGGAGACAGATTAACCAAAATAGGACGCTATATGGAAATCTTGCTCTTACACTTCCACTATTCGACGGTAATCGAACCAAGAACAACTTAAATTCTGCCAAACTGACCAAACGTAATCTGCTTTATGAAAAAGAAAAACAATTTGTTGACCGAAAACAAAAATATGCACAGGCAGAATTAGAATATCGTTATTCTGAAGAAGAGTTAAAGGCTCTGCAATTAGCTTACGAAGTGAATAAAACTAACTACGAAGCAATAAATGAGCGCTACAAAATAGGTAAAAACTCGTCTATTGATCTTTATAAAGCTTTAACAGAATATAATATTTCGGAATACAAATTGATTAGTAGTCGCTATAGAGTGTTTTTTCAAAAAATTAATCTGCGAATTATTCGCAATATGGAAAATTAATTTTTTTCTAATTCATGTGCGCAAAATTTTCTCTACAAGTAAGTGAATCCTTTTCGCTTTGCCGATTATTTTTTCGTTCAAAGCCTTTTCCGCGTTGCGGGATGAGCGTCGTCAATTGGATTACAATAATGATTATCTGGAAAACGTCCAGGCTATTACCTTTCCCAAGTATCCGATACTGTATAAGGACAAGGATTCCAGTCAGCTTGCCTTGACCGAAATGGAGTGGGGGGATTGCCTACCTATATTGACGATCCGAAGGTGCAGGCCGATCGCCTGCGCAATATGATCAATGTACGTAGCGAGCGTATCCTGGAGGATAAAAAATCCTACTCGTATCGCTTGCGCAAGCAACGTTGCCTTATCCCTGTGAGTGGTACTTTTGAGCAGCGTGCGGTAAAGGGCTGGAAAAAGAAAGTGCCTTATTTCATCGGTGAAGCGGGGAGAGAGCTATTCTATTTACCAGGTCTGTATCAGTGGCATGAGACGGTGGATGAAGATGGTGTGGTTGAACGCGTGGGTTCCTTTGGAATGCTTACACGAGCAGCCAATGAAGTGATGGCCAATATCCATAATGATGGGCCCAATAAACATCGTATGCCTTTGTTCTTACCGGAAGATCTCGAGCGTCAATGGATCAAGGATATTCAGGCTGACGATATGCCGCCGATATTTCTGTTTGAAATGCCCAATGAAAAGCTGAAGCACTATCCGGTGTATACGTTGAGAGGATATCCAAACCGCCCGGATGGAAAGCATCGTTACGAAGCTTTTAATTGGGAGGGATTGCCATCATTGGGAAGTGATACGTCGCAGACTTCGTTGTTTTAAATCAGTGTCCAATGGGAAGTTTAACAAAATATGTATCAGATGATCGCCCTGAGTTCGCGGTGTTTATCGAAGATGACGATAAGGTTTGCTATGCTTACCTTTGGAAAGAAGGTGAACTATACAATGTAGCGCCCACTCCGAGTGAGCCAGAATTGCAAATAGAGGAGAATCATCCCTTTTTAAATTCTGCGGAATTTGTTAGCGAAAATCTTAAACCATTCGACGCTTGTGCGCCTGTTGAAGTCACTTGGGATTTTGGGGAAGAAATAGTAGCTAAGATATTTTTATCTGAAAGGTTGATCGCGAAACTAATCGTTGGGACAAGCCCTGGTTGGTCTAGTTTGGTCACTAAAGATGGACCTTTGGCGCAGAAGATGTAGGGCTTAAATATTACTCCAATAAAACTGATCATCCCTTAAGTAGTTCATATTCATTAAAGGGGAAGTCATGTTTAGACCATTTTTTCTTATAACCTTCTATTCCTTCCTCATTCATTATTCTGATTAGATTCTCCCTTACCAAGTTAATGTATTTTGGTAGGGTAGTAGTTCCCGAAAGTATAGTCTCAAAATGATCTTCACTTAATAAATTCCAATTAGCCCAGCCTTTGTACCATCTTAGTTCATAGATAATATTCGTACCGCTTCTTTTCAGTATAAGTTTATGCTCGCCTGGCTCATCCATAAAAACCACTGATGTTTCCTCTTTGGATCTTAATACAATTGCAGATTGTGCCAATTCTTTCAGCGAATCGTGAAAAAAGGAAATGTTGAGGGTTACAGCTTTTTCGATATCGCCAATTTCAAATACGGCCCAACCGCCATTATGTACCGTGTATTTAAGGTTGAAAGTTGATTTCATTTAGTTAGATCATTTAGGTAAATGTGCAATCAATTCAACTTCTAATTTAGCATCTGACATATACAATCGTTGTACTTGTATCCAGGTAGCGGCAGGAAAGTCATTATTGTAAAACTTTTTCCTGACATCATTATATTTCTTCATTGCTTCAATGTCTGTCGTGTACAAATTCTCTTTTACCACATGTTGAAATGTTGCTCCAAAACTGGCCAAAGACGCTTTTAAATCATTGTATACTGCTTGAATTCCTTTAGGGGAAAGATCCGTTGTTACAGCGCCCGATATATAAAGAACATTATCAACTTTTAAAACCTGACAATATCCTGCTGTTGTATCCTGTTTCATTTTGTTGTTATTCCAATGCCATTTTTCTTTTTTGATGTTCTTTTCCTGTGAAAAAGTATTGCTAAAAATTAATAGAAATGGAAGTAAAATAAGGTATTTCATAGCTTTTTGATCTTTATTTAAATAAATATCTTCATTGTTTAGTTATTTCCCTAAATTAAGGAATTTAGGAATTGGTTACATCTTTTCAGAAACTTCTATCGTAATTTCAAGATGAAGAATACTGGCTCCTCGTTAAAAAAGTTCGATTTTAATGTATTTCAGGCAGTATAAGACTCTTGCTACACACTAAAATGTCTTTTATCGGTCGCTTCATCTCAATTGAAGAAAAAAAATTATCCTTTAACAGACTTTTCGGTATCTCACATATACCGCTTACATACACATTGTTTACCTCAAATAGCCTACGCAGCAACCATACTTTTGCTATACACATAAAAACAAAAGAAATATGGCTAATCAATTTTTAATTAAGAACACGATGCAGGAGATGAAGGCTCTTGATTCTACGGAAATCAATGCATTGGAAAGTGGGACCTATGCAGGCGTCCAATTATTGGGTTATTATGAAAAAGGGGATACACCGGCGCCAATAGTTTACAATTATATTGATCTTCAAAATGCTGCCGACCCCGGTCCCGATAACGGCGGAAGTATTATCGTTCTAAATCTTGGAGAAAAACTGCTTCACAATTTTGATGTTGATGTAGATGTACGTTATTTTGGAGCAAAATCAAATCAGTTAACTGACAACTCCAATATTATACAGAAATGCATTAATACATTAACGTCTAAGGGTGGCAATATCCATATCCCTATTGGTTGTTATTTTTACTTAGATAAATTAGTTTTTACAATCAAAGTAAACCTTATTTTTTCTAAAACAGATGATCGAAGTAGACCGTCGATTGTCGCAAGTGGCACGAATGAAACAGTTTTGTTTTTGGCTAATGCGAATAACGGAGGAATCGTTAATGAATACCAGTTATCAGCTGCATTTCATCCAGGTCATGTAGTTGACGTAAGGGATGATATTACCGGACAGGATAATTGGTTAGGGGTTGATCAAGAGCGCGAAAATCCATCTAGAGCATCTTACAATATTAGAAGACAGGGCGTAAATAAATTTAGAATCGTATATCAACATTCTAAAGATCGCTCAAAAATTATCGGCAATGGGACAACATTTCAGCCATGGAGAAGCGAAGTAGTACTGAATGGAATTTCTCAATCATCTTTTATTAATACAATTGCAATAGGTGATATGGTAACTGGTAATACCTCCAAAGGATATGGAATAATTAAATCTATCGAGACATCAAGTATTGCTATTGTGTTAGAAGGATTTAAATTTATTGTCGGTGAATCTGTCGTAATAAATGGTGAAAACTCGTCGACGGTTATAACTGGTCAACTTATCAGTGCAAATATTCCTTTACAAGCAATGTCAGTTGATGATACAAAGGGGTATTGGGGATTTGGAACTGCTCCATATGAGAATAGAAGCTTGTTAAGTATAGCTGGTGAACTGACAGTTGCACCTACTAGATCTGCAGGTCAATATATAGAAGATAATTTAGTGAATTCTACAATTTCATTCATTCCGAGTGTAGCAAAAGATTCTTATAGTCCTAGTAATGGATTAAGTATTACGATGGATAATTCAAGACCTCAATCTTCAAGGAGGTTAACGCTAACAAAACGAAATTCGAACGGTGCTATAGGGCATATTGGTGCAGTTAGAGCATATGGAAATCTAAATACTTCCACTCTCGTAAATACATCATCTTTTAATGTTTCCTCAATTGTCAGAAATTCTTCTGGGGACTTTACTGTGCAGTTTACGACGCCTTTTGCAAGGGCTGATTACATTGTGGCGTTGTCTTCATCTAATCCAATGGAGCTACCTTATGTTTTTACCAAAACTATTGCATCTCTAAGAATTCGAATAGCAAATACTGGAAGCTCCAGTTTAGTTGAGCCAACTGGAGCTATTGGATTCATTTGTATCGGAGGCGATATTTAATAATATCTATTATAATCTATATATTAACTGTTATAAAAATTAATTTAAATCATGAAAATTTTAAGAAAAATCAGCTATTTAGCAAGTATTGCTCTAATCTTATTAACTTTTTATTCTTGTATAAAGCGGGAAATCGAGAAACATGGAAACTATAATGCCAGCATTGCGTCAGCAACAATAACATTGGAAGAAGCTTTTGATATGATTGGCCAAAAGGCGGGAATTAAAATCAAATCTAATTCGAGCAATTTTGAGAACACCAATACAAGCTTAACAACTAATGCCATAACTTGCCCAAGCTATCCATATACTGCATCTAGACAAAATGATATAAAGGTAACAAGTTATAGTAAAAATGAAGCGCCCTACACTGGTGCCGGGGTAGCTGTACCCTATAAATTTACCCAAGGCAGTACATACGTAATTGAAATTATGATCGGCAATGTTGCTTATGGAACTGAGGGAAGGACGCATGCGAGTCAAGATCGAAATCCATCTATGCAAGTAGGTTTGGCAAATACACAGAATTTTCCAGCAGAATGTAATGGATCTATAAATTTAGCACTTTTAGGCATTCCTTTCACAAATCTGGGAAAGTTACCAATACAAAAGTATCCTTATACATCGGCCGATTTTACTACAACTTACACAACTAAGGTAATGACTTTAACAGCTACAGAATGTTTCAACTATCTTTGGATTAACTTTATGCCTCCAGACGGAGGATATAAAAATGAACATCATATATCTTATATAAAAATCACTAGATCTGGACAAAACTTTTCTATTGAAGGCCCCTCAGACATTACGTCAGTCACTTCTGTATATAAGGTTAAATCTAATTCATTTTTGCTCGATCATCCATTTGTATGGAGAACAACAGGTAACATTGAAATTGTTGGTGACTCAATAGGGGCTAGCTTAACTGTGAAAAAATCGAACACAAGTCCGTTGCAGGGAACCATCTCGGCGCTTTTAGCAGGATGTGGCGAAATAGCTTTAAAGAAATTTAATGCTTGCGAGACTCAAAACTCGTTTGCAACCATTAATGGTCCCGAAATTATAAAAATCGGTCAGCAAAATAGAACCTACAGTTGGAACTTAACAGATAACAGATATACAAACTTAAACTGGAATATGAGTTCCTCTTATATTTCTGTTAATTCATCCACTCCAAATACATTACTTATATCCGTACCTCGAACTTATCAAATACTTGATCCATCGAATGGCGGAGATTTTGTGACTTTGACGTTAAGCGCTCAGGGGCCGTGTGGTATAGGTTATATCTATTTCCCTATCTTTATTTCTAACGGCAACCCGCCAATAAATCCTCAGCAATAGGTCATATATTAGTAGTTACCAATAAAAAAGTATCCTCTATCTTAAAAGGAAATTAGATAGGGGATACTTTTTACAAGATGTATATTTTTTTTGGCTTTTCGAATTTAACATAAAATGTTAGCCAAACTTGGCTAACATTTTATGTTAATGTAATTACATAGTGAATATTCTATTTGTATGTTTTGAAAGCCTCGCCGTGATTAACGAAATACGGTCCGAAATTTCCGCTTATGTTAGATGTGTAAGCATAGACGCCAGATTTCGTATTATACCATTGATTTATTGATACCAGTTCAGGATCGCTATTATTGCTTTTATAAGCGGAAAAGGCTGTTCCATGATTAACGTAGTTTGCACCAAAATTTCCACTTGGGTTAGTAGAGTAAGCATAAACGCCAGTTTTGGTATTATACCATTGATTAACTGGAACAGTTTCATTGGTTGCTTGTTTTGGAGTCCAGAATACTATACCATGATTTACATAATTTGCGCCGAAATTTCCATTGATATTCGCCGTGTACGCATAGATGCCGTTCCGAGTATTATACCATTGATAAATTGGGACTACTTCAAGAGATTGCAATTTATTCTTCTCTAGATATCTATTTACTGCTGCAACTATTTCAGCTTTTTTAGTTGCAAAAGAGGCCGGAATAAAATCGTAAATAGGATATGTATTGTCCCAATCGATTTTAACTAATCCAGCATTATTTACGTTTACAGATTTTTCCCAACTTCCCTTGTTTACTTGAGGAAATACAGCATCCTTTCCTTGGTTATAAGTAACATCAACACCTTCTCCGGCTTTATATTTAATATATAAATTTTGCTCCACATTTTGAGATGCCAACGTTTCATTTGTGGTAACAGTCTTATCTACATCCAATCCTAAACCAATTTTAGGTAACATTGCCTTGAAGCCGGCTTTTACAGTATTTTTTTTTATTTGTGGTGTTTGATTGATCTGTAGAAGAACTTTTGTACAACACACGTAGTGTACCCCCAAGAGTGATATCTGTTAATACATGGGTACCGTAGGCCGCTACAAACGCATCTGCGCTGAGTGTTTGTAAGTCTGTTATAAACTTAGATGTAACATAATTTGACATCACTGTAGGCGTTTCCTCAATTCGCATCGAGCTGACATATTTTAACACATCTATGGATGCAAAAGCGTATTTTGTGGAATAAGAATATTTAGTAGTTAACTCGCTATTGCTAGTTATATTTCCAGTAAAAAACTTCGGTAAAGCGCTAGTTCCTGGATCTACCTTAGCTGAAACATTTGTTTGTTTGATTATATCCTGCAAATAATCATTAGAAGAATAACCGTAATAATATAAATTAGTTCCTCCTGTTTCAGGGTTTACTATAACGGAATATTGCAAGTCATTCGAAAGCTTCTCAACATCAATAACAACCCTTCGGTAAGAGTCTTTATCTAAATATTCTTTGGTCGCGTCATAGCTAAATCCTAGCATACGATATTTTGAGTCCCCTACGGAAGTCTTCAAATTGGAATTAGCTTTGAGCACCTTATCTGCGGCGTTTTCGGGGGATTGTAATATATCCTTTTGGCAGCCTACGAAAAATAATGGCATAAATAGCCCGATGTACTTGTGTTTCATGAATTTTACGTTCTTTATTTGAAAGTTATCTGTTGTTAGTAGTGTTGGTGTTTCTTGCTAAGGTAATATTTTTTTTCGTGAGTAATGTTTTATTTTTATTTAATTATTGTTATTGTATAATTTCTTTTATTGATCTGTGTGATATTTTTGGTGATAATTTATTTTGTTTTGTATGGTCGGGTATACCTCCTAGATCCTTATTTTTCAGTATTGTTTATTTTCGCAATTCTGCTTTCAATTACGTTTATTAATGCTTAATTCTCTAATTATCAATAAATTATTTATGTAATAAGGCTTTGTTTAATTGTTATGCTTTAATAAAGGATATTTATACTTTTCCGGAGAGTTCCCACTGATGTGGGGGAAGTTATTTTTCTTTTACAGTTCTATTTTTTACCGTTATAAATATTAGCTTTTCGGTTCCATACCATTTAGACCGTTAGTTGCCTTAACCTAAGTGATCTATCTGCGTGCTTTTATAAGCCTGTGTAAGCTTCAATTTTTTATAAAAATTATCTACCTAATAATAATTGTCTGTCTGAAGATTAACTCGGTTGTGGTTTCCCCGAATCAATTGTTCTTTGAGACTTTTCGGTATCTCTCGCGTACCGCTTACATACACCTTGTTTTCCTCAGATCGCCATCGCAGCAATTATACTTTTGTCATACACATAAAAACAAAAGAATATGGCAAATCAATTTTTAATTAAAGAGACGATGGATGCAATGCGCAATCTGTCCGCAACTGAAATCGATGGATTAAAAGGGAACAATCCAATTTATGCGGGAGTAGAGCTATTAGGCTATTATGAAAAAGGTGACACACCGTCTCCGATTATCTATTATCTCGCTCCAACTACACCTGACCCCGGAATTGACGACGGCGGAAGTGTCATTGTTACCACGGTCGGGAGTAAACTGGTTCATCATTTCGATATAGTTTTCCCTGAATATTTTGGGGCAAAAGGAGATGGCCTGACAGATGATTCGACCGCTATTATTAAAGCAAATCGATATGCCGTAAAAAGCAAATCAACAGTCTTTGAATTTCTTCCTAAAACTTATAGTGTAGGAAAATTTTCAACGCCCAATAATATACTATTTGTGATGATATCTAATCTTACCGTAAATGGAAATGGGGCGATTTTGAAATTGCAGGACCATGTTTTGGACACTGCTGCGGCAAATGTAAAATTCATTTATGCAGAAGGCCCGATTAATAATTTTAAAGTTTTTAATTTGACTTTAGACTTTAATGGGGTCAATAACTTTGTGCCGGGAGTGAAAATGAATTTTTGTATTGCTATTGGATGTTTTTTTAACAGTGATGGAATCATAATTTCGGGAAATACAATTCTAAATAATCCAGCACGTCAAAGCCTTTTGTTTGGCGATGGAGTTCAGGGTAAGTTTGCGAATAATATTCTTATAACCGACAATGTCTTTAAGAACTTTGGGAATGCGATTAGTGGAAACAATTCCCAAGACGATCACTCTGTCATCTATTTGTGTGGGGAGAACCCGATAGTCACAAATAATAGTTTTATTAATGAAAGAGATTTTATTGCAGAAAGACTTATGCCATTGTCAACAGCGGTTGAATTGCATTCTTCAGCTTCGGTAGTGACAGGCAATGTTATAAAAAATTTCAAACAGGCATTTGTCATTGCCGCAATGAACGAAGATCAAAAAAGTTCGATATATGCTAATAATGTATGTAATAATATCGGCAGGCTGGCAGAAGTATGGTCAAAAAATAATTGCGTGTTGGATGATATATTGATTGCTGACAATATTGTCACTCAATCCTATTATTTACCTCTTATTGATGCCTATACCAATACGCTTACTCCAGTAGGTAAGATTGTTATCGAAAATAATATTGTCGAAAATACAAGAGAGCGATTAACGAGTCTTTCAAATCCCTCATTTTACGTTAAGAACGTTAAAAATGTTATCATACGAAACAACCAGCTAAAGAAAATTCCAGGCGGATTGGGGTTGTTTAATGGTAGTTCGGAGATTGATATCATCGTTGATATTTCTAATAACTCCTTTACAGATTGTGGTAATACCGATCATACTGCTGCTTATATGTCACATCGCGGGTTTCTTTTCAATTTGGGTAAATTTAAAGAGGTGCGTTTCTATGGTAACAATTTCTATAAAACCGAAATTAATAAGAGCTATATCGACTATATGTTTCAATCTGATTCAGCTGTTGATGTCTTACATGTAACAGAAAATATTTCTCGGAATATCAATGACATTCAAGTCCACTCGACAGCAGAATATAGCGAAATTGTGATTAAACATACTGGCAGTTTAGATCCGAGAAATATTCATCTTAGGGCATCATTTGGAAGTACTATAACGGATATTTCCTCCAATGTCAAATGGGAGAAAATAGGAGGAAGCCAGAGTTGGAACGGTTGGCGTAAAATTACCTATGCAGACAATGTGCCTACAAATGGAAATTATGTTGCCGGAGATTTGGTGTATAATAATTCAATTACAGCTGTAAATCCTGAATTAGGGTGGACTTGTATAACCAACGGTACTCCAGGCGTATGGAAGGCCATATAACTCGGATGTGCTAATAAAGATATCTTCTTTATTAGGTGATTTTTTCTTAAACTGTTAAGCTTCCCTTTGAAGAACTGAGGGAAGCTTAACAGTTTAATGGCTTTTTTCTTTATAACTAAAAGATTGATGAGTCAATCTATTTGTCCGCTTTAAACGTGAAATGTGGAAGTGAAAGAAGTTGATGACTAAAATTTTAATAAATTTTTTACTACTCTTTTTTACAGATAATTGATATTAAGTTATTCTAAATCGAATATCTAAAACCATCAGGGTTAAAAAAGCCAGTTAGAATCTTCTTCTTCCTTTTTCTACGTTTTCGAAATTCTTATTACATTCGAAAGTGTAAGCTAGAAGACATGGCATCTAGTGATCTTTTATGTAAATGAGGGGTAGTTTTTATTTAAATTTAAATCAGCCGTAATTATCTATGGATTTTAATATCGCTTTGACAATAGACTCCAGAGCAGGAGGTAAGTCCCATATTCTATCGAATCTTTCGATCTATTTGAAGAAGTCTTTTAAAGACAAGGATTATGGTGCTGATCTTCTAAATTATACTTTAGGGTTCACAAGTGTTCTAGCTCCGGAAGGATATGAGCATTTTTTTGAGAAGAAGAAGCCATTATATGTTTCGGATAGAACGACCAAGAATAGATTTACAGGTGAGCAACACCATATGTACAAACTTTTCATAGATAGTATAGTCATCGAGCCTGATCAGTATGAAGATTTTGTATCAGGAACTGACCTTCATAGTTTGGAAATTATTAAAGCGAAAATATTCGAATCTCTATCCAATTTGGATCGTCTACCTAAAAAGGTGAAAGATTTTGACAAAGAAAGGTTCAGAATAGATATGAGAAACCTATTAGCGCAAACAGATGACATGCAAATTATTTCTTCTCAACCTTAAACACCAGTCCGCAAACAAGTGCGACAAAGGAATAAGTCAATAACATCCCAAGGGGGATAGTTTTCGAAATAAGATAAGAAGTCAAACAAAAACCAATAACAGTAATAGATATAAAAATAGGTTTTACCCATTTAATGTTAATCCTGTAATAGTCAAGTAGTCTAAATGCTATTATATTAGCGAGTAATGTTGGGAAAGAGCTCCCCACCAGACCCATTAACAAGAATGGAAAAGCCACACGCAGTTCATAAAAAGCAGTTGCTGGGCTTACACCCCTCATAAGCCGATAGATGGGAAGTGTTATTAAGAATAGCAAAATAGTACTTCCAAAATACTTAAAAATATATGATCTGTTCATTTCTTACTTTAGGTCAGGTTTCCTAAATTTTAGAAGTATTCCTGTAACTACCGCTGATAGCGAATAATATATTGTAAGATTCTCTAACATGTCAGAGTCAATTATTGAAGTTGTCAAAGTAATTCCAGCAATTGTTACAGATATTAGAATTAACTTAATCCACTTTGAATCGATGTTACTATTAATAAGGCGGTAAAATACCAAGAGATATATTATCAATGTTGGAATAGAGTATATGGTACTAAATATTAAATAGATGGTAAACCATACTAGTGCATTACCAATTTCAGAAGGAGATAGAAATTTAAATCCGGAAACTAAAGTCAATATCGTAGTACCAAGTAATAAGGTACATCCCCAGTGCTTTAATATATATGACCATTTCATTTAATAATTTCCTGAAGAGTTTTTAATAACACTCATAAATAATATTATTAACCTTGGTTAAACTGCGCTTGTAGAAAGATACGTCTTTTTTCCTTTGTTGTGTCTGTTTGATTGATAATCTTTTCGGCAAGAGGGAGTTTATTTTCGATGTAGAACTCATTTCGGTTATATCTGTTTATTGGAAATTTTTAGACATATTGTTGTTTGTTGAGCTGATTAACTTATCCTCTATAAAATCTCTGCTTCACCAATAAGTTTAGGTCCTTCATGTAGCCACCATTTACGACCTTTTGTCAAATATTGCTCCAGCTCTTTTACAAGGAGAAAACGAACAGTCGTAATCCTTTCTTCACCGGGCATTAGATCCTCGCCCTCAAAATTTATATTACCTATATAATTCTCCTGTAATTTACCTTCTGACGCATATTCAAACACGTGATTGGGGCTATAACCTGAGATGATGCCTGTTTTTCGGCCGCCTTGCTCAGTAGGTATTAGCTTTATTCTTGCCTTGACTATCAATAATCCATATTGGTTGGTAAGCTCTTTTATGCTAGCAAGGGTGTATTTGTCATATGCCATTACGTCGAACACTTTTGACACGCCCGTATCCAACCATCGTTTGTAGATAAGTTTGCCATTCATGAACAAGTAGAGCTCATTTTCTGAAAAATCTTTAAATATCATTTTGGGCGTTTTTATATTTAGTGTCTTGGATTATTTCTAAAACTCTTTTCAATCTCTAGCCTTTAATTCTTCAATCAATTCTTTCGCAATAGGTATATCTGCCGGAGCAAGCTTCCAGCCTAATAGATCACTAACGTTTACCCACTCGAGTTGATCATGATCGGTAGACTCTGAAGCTATATTCTCGGTCTCACAAATGAACGAGATCAATTCGATAGCGCCATTATCGTACTGATGTACCGTATCGAAAAAGTGCTGTTTGATTTTTACTGTCAAATTTAATTCTTCGATCAATTCCCGAAGCAATGATTCTTCATTAGATTCACCATCCTCAACCTTACCGCCAGGAAACTCCCAATAGCCCCCTAAAGACTTTTCAGGTTTCCGTCGACAAATCAGAACAAGATCATCTTTGAATATAATCCCGCAAACAACTGTGATAAGATCCATAGTTATTGAGATTTTATTATTGTTAACTCGCCATCATCAAATCCCACCGTTATTGCTATCGCTTGGGCAAAAATTGAAGTTTTGAAATCTTCGGATTTTACATATGATTGAACTAACGATTCAGCATATTTTAAAATATCCTGCCAGTCTTTATCTTTTAAAAACTCATTACCGAATGAAAAATATTTCTGTTTAGGTTCAAAGTTCCTATTGGTAGCCCAATCGTCATCATCTTTATCGAAAACTTTGGAGCCAGTGAGATACATGGTGAAACCTTCTTCTGATTCGAAAAGCCCGAAATTGAACGCAATTATTGATTTATCAATCCTTTCAGTTTTGTTGATGTTATCCACCCATTCGTGAAATCTTTGATCGACTGGTTTAACTTTATGCATATAGCTCATCATGGTGCAGTAGGAGTCATGTCGTCAAAAATAAATAATTAATACCTATCTATTCTGGTTTTATTTTCAAGCTGAAAAGATGTTCGAGTGATTTTATTTCATCTCGGATTTGATATTTGGGCATTGCGTTATCAATATATAAAGAATGAAGCTCCTAGCATCCTTTCTTCCATGGTAAATGGGACAAGAGGAAAAAAATATGACTTTAAACGATATGATGGAGTCAGTGATGAGTTGCCAATTACATATCTTTATCTTGGCGTAGATTTTTTAGGGAAGATTGTTGTGCGAGAGATGTTGGAAATTACTCAGCGGGCTTTATTGCAGGCAGAAAGGGTATCTATTGGGCACAAACCAGGAATAAGTCTTTTTAGACAAAGAACTTTTATGTATGATAAGTAAATAAATGAAAACAATTATTAAAATCATTGGCGTTATTGCTCTTTTACTTCTAGTATTTGATCAGTCAAGGTCTATATATAGGCTTGATGATAGTCATTACATTACCGTTTGGAAAAGATTAGGTAATAAATGCATCATCACACTTGATAAACATTATTCAATTTTCAAGCCGTCTAACTATATTGAAACGACCAATGACAATTTTGTAACTATTGTTATTGACAAGCAACATGTAAATTCTGATTTCGCGCTATATTCGGGTCAAGATAAAGCTGTCAACATAGTTGGATATCAAAGTATAGTAATCTATAAAAATGATAAATATGATGAGTTTAAAAAGCAGTATTATGAGAATAACAGCTATAAAAGACACCACTTATATTTTTCTATCGATATCAAAGAAAAATTGATTTCAAAATTTAGTGGTGATTAAATGCTGTTATATCAATTTTTTTTCAATTTGTAATCTATACGGTCCCATCTGATGATTGGGCTGTGTGATTATTAGTTCTCAGTACTAGTTCTGCTATTTTAAGTTATTGAATACGTCTAAAGTTAACCTTTGAAGACTTTTCGGTATCTCCCGTGTACCGCTTACATATGCCTTGTTTGTCCTAGATAGCTACCGACACCGACTGAAGTAGGACGATCCTTACGTTTCAATCGTCGAGAACAATAGATGTTGTATCGATGGCGGATATTCACCATCAGCCTCGAAAATATCAACCTTTGTCTGTAGCAACGCTTTATCCCTTATCATCCGATGTTTTGGGAAGACATTTTTTACTTTATTTTCCAGTTTCTCAAATACCCGAGATTCGATAGCACTTATAGGATCAAAAGATTTATCAAGATTGGATATATTCATAATCCTGATTGCATAATATGGTAAAATTACACTAACAAATAAAGAGTACAAAATCTCTTTATCTTCTTCCTGGATAAAGGAAAAGTGATAACAGGGGCTTCCGCCTATAAAGGAGTAGTCCCAAATTTCAGTTGATAGATCAGATAAGGAATCCTTCAACAGATTCCATTCATTACGGTCGGACCATGCGCTATCGATATAGCTCTTCTTTTTCTTATAAGGTTCCGAATTAGCATAGGCAGCAATATCATCCAGTGAAATATCAGTCGGATAAAATTCCTTCAGTTGCTCTATTATTTGGTGTTTTTCTATCAAAACTAATTTACACCTAAGATTTCAGGCCTTTATTCCCGCAAAACTGCAATATTCGAGCCAAGCAGAATACTAATATAATCTTGTATTTCTATCTTCATATGGATCGGATTCTCTTTTACAAAGATTGTATATGTCAGATGCTAAATTAGAAGTCGAATTGATGAATTTCACATTTAAGTCACATTGACGAAGACATTCTTGCTGACGGACAGACCAGGGACAACTATCGTGTAAGTATTGCAGCTCTTATCAGGTTCACGCTAGTCTTTTGAAATAGCTGAGTTGAGTGGATCTTTTACCATATTATTAAGAACTTTTTTTTGTCATCCGGCTCATGAACGAATCTCGATAGGTCTGTCCGATAGGGACGGCATTTTTATAATGTTCTAATTGAACCATATTCCCATTGATCATTACAATAAATGGAATAGCAATGATAAAAGATTTATGGATTCGCACAAAGCGATCAGGCAGTAATATATTGTTTAAAGCACTTATGTTGAGCTGGACCATAATGCTTTTATTATCAGAGGTGTAAAAACATACATATTTTGCTTTTGCTTCAATATATACGATTTCGTTAAGCTTAATTTTGACCAGCTTCCCTTTATATTCTGTTTTGACAAATATAAATTCTTCCTCTTGTTTAGCGTCGATCGAAAGCTGTTGTTGCGCCCTTTCCACCGCTAGTAGAAAACGTGGAAAAAATATGGGTTTTAATAGGTAGTCCACAACATTCAGGTCAAATCCTTCAAGGGCATATTCTCTGTATGCGGTGGTGAGAATTACCTTATATCTTTCATTCAACATCTTCAAAAATTCCAATCCAGTTAATCCCGGCATTTGAATATCCAAAAACAACAGATTGACCTCCGTGTTGTTAAGTAACTGTAATGCAGCTATTGGATCGGCTGCAGTACCCACTAAATTTAAATAGGGAATCTGTTCAATATGTAGTGTCAGCAGTTCTATATTGTGTGGTTCGTCGTCAATTACGATACAATTTATCATATGTTAGATATTTATGACTATTTCGGTTATGTAATAATTTTCGTCTTCCTTAATTGTAAATGTGTGTGTGCTGCCATACATCAGATTCAGGCGTTGTTGCACATTATTTACGCCGATACCTTTTGATAATTCTTTTGGACCATTTCTTTTTTTTATTGCTTACCAAGAAGTTTATTTTGGAGTTTCTTGCCATAATTTCAATCGAGACCGGATTTTTTGCATCATGAAGTTCACCATGTTTAAATGCGTTTTCAACCAGCGTGACTAAAGTTAAGGTAGGGATTTTAGCGTCCTTAAGTAGAATATCTTCGCTGTAGCTTATTTTTATATTGTTATTGAACCGGATTTGGTTCATCTGAATAACTTTTTTTTATTTGCTCAGCTTCTAAAGCTAACGGTACAATTCCCTGTTCACCCCAATCCTCCAATGCGTAACTCATTATTTCGGATAGCAGATGAACTGCCTGTGACGCTTCAGGATTGCTCTTATAAGTTTTTGTGTAAATTAAGCTCAATGAATTAAAAAGGAAGTGAGGATTGATCTGATATTTTATTGCCGCCAATTCCGCTTTTAATTTTTCACGCTCCAACTGTTCTTTACTCCTGCGAATCACGTTTGAACAAATAGCTACGGCCACAAAATAGGATATAACGGTAGAGGCAATATTTAATATTGTTGTTGTGATAAAAAATGAATCCGGACTTAGGTTGCCGGCACTTCCTCGATCGCTTCTGTGCACGAAAAATGTCCAGTAATATTCATAAATAGTTAGCACGGTGAAGAAGGCGATGACCTGGACTGATACTTTTCCCCAGCGTCGATCCATAATCGCGGGTATCGCAAAATGATATATAAGCACGTAGAAAACTACTGTGCCTTTTAGGATTGTATGAGTAAAACTTACATAGAGATTAATTCCACCTTCAAATTGATCAACTGTTTTATCAAAGCCCTGAAGTTGTACCAGAAAGAGAAATACGGCGATACTCCATATTCCATAAATCAGTAAAATAACCAAAAACTCCTTCCACTTTATCCTGAATGCTAATGACATTTAAACCTTAAATAACTTATTGCTGTTCTTATTTTTAAACAAAATTAGTTGAAATGGATGATGATTGAAAGTTTTATCTATCGACAATAAGATTATAGGCATGAACGGTACTATTGGTTACATCAAAACGGACAAGCGATATCGGTCAGGTGGCTAGATGTCATTCAATGGTGATATTAATATAATAGTTTCCGGCCCGAAGTACAAGGACCGGAAATTGATACATTAGGAAATCATGTATTTGTTAAATTGTTGCACGCTCGGATATTAATTGAGTAACTAGAAAATTAATTGAAGACCTGACAGCTGTATTAGCAGGATGAGCATAAAATTACAGGGATGCGATTTATTTATATTTGACAAATGTGGCTACAATTTTTTTAACCTTGATATTATTTGTGATTGAACCGCCTGTATAAGTATTATTCTTTTTGCCGTTCTGTAGATTTCCAAAGTCTGATTTTGATGATCCCGTCACTTCCTCGGTGAGTTTCATGACCACAGCATCCGCACCTTTGGATTGGCCGAGTGTTATTACCTTTTGCTGCGCGGCCTCTATGGAGCCAAAACCTTTGCCTATATCCGTTGTTCCCATTACTTCGTATCCTTTTTTAATGTCATTTACATCAAAAAAAAACATCCACATGCTGGGTTGGAGCATAACTTTTCCCAAAGTAAGATGGAGCAGAACAAGAGGTGGCGGCTAAGGCAATCATTGCAACCGATTTGATCAATAAATTTTTCATTTGTTTAATTCTGTATGAGTGATTTTATTTTTTATTTCGTGCAATATTAGGGGAAAGATAAGTAGGTATAAAGTTTTAAGCATCAATAAAGGTATTCGTGGTATAAACACTATAATTTACTACATTAAATAGCTTAAGAATCATTTCAATTGGCGTAAGGTCTTATCACACTGGAAGCAATCTGTAAAGTATTGGAATGCCAGCCTTGAGACATTTTGGGATTTGTTGAAGGCTGAGGGCTTGATTTTGTTCAGATAAAATCTTGATGATCTGAACTTCTGAAAGTTTACTGTTTTTCATAGCCTTCCAAAATTCAAAAACTATATTTAAATGTTTCGGTTTTTCGGGAAGAGGTCACTTATAAAGATCATTTAAGTCTGCTACATCCTGACTTGTTTGAAAACAAGGGTGAAACCAAGTCCAAAAATTCTCCTGGTCTTTATAATGATCGGGTAGTGGTACAATCATAGTACCACGGAATAAATCTCCAGGATGTTCCTTATACCTGAAGTGTGTAAACTTTTCATTTAAATTTTTCATGACAGTCATTTGGTGCGAATGCCACAAATGCTGTTCCGGAATGAAAATTATGAATAGCCCTTAACTTTTGAACAACATTTTAGAAGAAATGAACAACTGTAATTCCAACTAATCTTACGACCTTTGATTTAGATCGAAGCCCAAAGCCGGTTAACATTTTGCCAAAGCGGACATCTAGCTAACATTGCCCCCCTTGACGGTTAACAAGGGGGGCTTTTATTTCTACTCTGTTTTCTTTCACAAGCACAATTCAGTCGTCTTATATGCTTTTGCGTGTCCAACAATAACAATGTATCATCGATTGACAATAAATCATCTTCCCAAAGCGGCGTTATGCAGATTCGTGCGAGCAAACAGTGCTTTCCAAATCTACAGGTACCTAAAGTCCACACCAGTTGTTTTGAGACAATGTCAGTTAATGTGTTTTCGGTTGTCAGTTCCATTTTTTCGTAAAAAATAAGATGGTAGACATTTTCGAAACTATCTTGATCAGTATCCTATTGAAGTATCTATATTTCGTCATCAACCCCGTGTTCCTGAGAAAAACTATTGAAGTACTGTTAAGCAAAGACAAAATGATCTTTTCCGAAATTGTTATATATTGTGGTTTTGAATTTTACAATAAGTTTTATTAAATTTATAGTGATAATAGCTGATCCTCTGATTAGTAATATCGTAAATTTTGCCATATTTACTGCCTTTTTATTACAATAGGCGGATAAACTTTTTTAACGAGAAACTGCCAATTTATCTTGATGTAGATTATTAAATAAGCCGTAACTACACGTTTTTAGTTTCCACCCTATTATTAACCAAAAACTAAATACCATGAGTAAAAAAGCATCAATTAAAGTAAACCCGTACTCATTTCATCTAGTCGTACATGCGATAGAGCAATTTGAAAAAGAAAACAAAGCTATCTTAGTAAACACTATTAGCTTGAGCAAGTTTCTGACTGCTCAGTCTATTGTAGGTAAAAGTTCCATTTCGATAGAAGTAAGGATCGTACTTCTAAGAGCATATGGTTACGAGCCAACAGAAGAAATGATCAAAAATCTTAAAGACACTAAGGAAATTAGCGACTTTGAGTTTTCTGATCTCGACATTCTTTCAATTACTAAGGAGCTCGATGATATTATAAAAAAGCACAACCCAAGTGTGAAGAAACTAACCGTTAATAAAGTTAAGAATTGTGATACGGTAGGTGATCTCGTAAAAATGTTAGAAGGAATTGCTTACCCTTAATAAACCTAATTATGAAAAAGTTAATAGTATTAATAATGGTTCTTTTAGTATGGAATATAGTCTATGGGCAGAAAGACACTCCAAATGACAAAGAAAAAAAAAGTAATGAGCAAGGCTGATTCTATTTGGAGTAGGTTCAGAATAGGGGAATCGATGGAAACTGCAGAACAAAAGGAAAGTCCAGCACAGCTGCAGATCACTTTGCCTAAGAAAGATAAATCTTCTTGGCTGATCAATGCTGGTGTATCCTATAGATTAGGTGATAATGCTACCAGCAGTATATCTAAGATAGCAACAGAATATCATAAAAATACACTGACGGACAAAGAACAAGATAATTTTAGCATTGGTTATGGCTTAACTCAGCTTATTAGTAAAAATGCGAGTAAAGGTTTCTTTATTAATGGCGATGCAAAATATGTCTACGACGGTGTTGAAAACAAAAATTCTATTGTCTCGAATATGCTACTTACCTATTATAAAAATAGAAATGGTGGGCCAGGTTTCAATTTCAATTCTAGAAATATTTGCAATGGTACCGCATTATTTGTATCTGCTTATACCGGATTACAATTGCAGGGTGCGTTCAAAGCCAGTGATAACGCTGACGAAGGTTTTATTTTGAGACCACAATTTAAGACAGCAATACATTTTGATATTAACAAGAAGGATGATCCAATCACACCGTCACCATTGCTCAGGTTTTCAGCTGATTATTCCGGAAGAGTTGACGCTATTAATACTACTGATAATAGGGAAAATTACACGCATCTAATAAAAACTGGCGCAGACATTTTTATTGCATATCAACCCATAAAGGTATCTATAGGCGGAAGCTTTAATTATGGCTCCAATCCCGTGGTCGGGCTGAAACAACAAGAGTTTTGGTTAGTCAGTCTAAATATCATGAAATAAAATAGAGTGAATTATTAGGGAAAATTAATTCGACGGCTTGAGTAAACAGTTGTTGAATAAATAAGCGTTTGGAAATCAATTTGTCTTTTGTGATAGACCTAACGAAAAATCAAAAAAGGGGAAGAACAAAAAAGTCAGAAATCTAATAATAAGTAGTTTACATATTTATCAATAAATCAGTTAATTATTAATCATTAAGTCATGAGCGAAAAATTAAATTTAAATGATCCAATTTTTAATGGAAAGTTCTTCGAAACCAATGAAGAAAACACAGAGCTAACTGCTCCTCCCGTCAGTTTTCAAGTAATAAAAGCAATAGAAGAGGTCGATTCTATTGATCAACAATGCAATTATAGCGGTTGTGGAAACCAAATTAAAATTTCAGAGGAAGGAAATTCTCAATATGCTTGGTATTATTTGAACAATAGTTCAAGTAAATATGCCGATGTTACTATTGAAAGAAGATGGATTTATGGTGGTAGTTGGAGGCGTGAAACAGTCGCACATAAACTCTATCCAGGGGAAAGGCGTGAAGTTTTCAGTTTTCCGAGAAATCAAAATCCATTATGCTGTATTGTAGCTTGCAATATTTTGTAGTTTGGTATTGATGAAGTTTATAAATGTCCTTTCCGGCCCTCGTCGTAAAGGACATTTCTGTTTCGTGGCAAAGCGTATAAAAGGTACAATTATTAATCTGGTGATTTATGGTTATAGTACTACTCTTGTTGAGCGAGAGAAGTGTCAAATTGTAAGACAACGAATTTCACATTTATATTATCTATTTGACTGGAATTTAAAATATACAAAACTAAATAAAAATGAAAAAGCACCCTGATTTAAGAAGATTAATCTCTAATTCATATAACGGAGATCACAAATTTGCAATTAACTATTCTAATATTGAAGCTGCACAAGGAGCCATTTTAGAGGCTTATAAAAATTTTGTGGGATTCAATGAATACTTAGATTTGCATATAGAGTACCTTATAATAGAGGGCTGTTCAGTCAATCATATAAATGAACAGCTTAGGAAAGTGAGTAATCTTTCATCTTATTTTATTAATGCCTAATCTAAAAAAGATTAGGCAACAGAACTGCCTATTTTAAACTTTAAGAATCAATAAACTATGGAAGTAAATCATCTAAATTTATGTGATGCTTGTAAAGCTCTTCTTGGAAAGGGAAGACATACTCCCCGCATAGAAACTTGCGACACCCGGTTTGAACCCTGGCGAGTACTGATTGATTCGAAGGAAAAGCTGTATCCGAACTTAAAGATTCAATTTCATCGCTCTTAATTTGGCGCTATTTTAAAAAGATTGCCTATTTCGCGTTTATGAATGCTGAACAAGTTCCTTACCTTAACGCCTTTAGCCATGTTGATAGAAAGAATACAAGAGATGGATTGTTACCACATAAGCTGATCTTGCTCTCGATTTTGGTTGAGCTATTGAAAAGGGTATCGTGGTCAATAATCGAATTGAAGTGGTTTCACTTCCTGAGATACCGTTGTGTTAAATATTCATCCACAATAGGTAAATCAGCCTCTGCCCAGTCGTAGTCTCTCAATTGATTCGCATCTACCCATATGGCTTGCGCATGTTCCAATGCTTTGACCTCACCATTTAACAAACTGCATACGAAGGGGTACAGTTGTATAGAAAAATCAGAATAATGATATTCAGCAGTTGAAAGTTTGTTATCAATCTCTATATCAATATCAATTTCTTCTTTTATTTCTCTGCGAAGACAGTCCTCTTTTGATTCGCCTGGTTCGATTTTTCCACCGGGGAATTCCCATTTTAAAGGTAATTTCATCGAAGTGGAACGTTGACAAATTAATATTTTATCGGCATGTTCTATAATTGCACAGGTTACTTGTAGCATAGTGATGTAAAGATAATCATTTACAAGCATGACCCAATTGAAATTTACTACGTATGGGTTAGCTCCCTCATTTTCTGAGCCATAAAGACCGATCAAATCTTTTCTACCACCCATACCAACTCCCAGTATGTTATAAATAGCTCTTGATTCAACAGTTCCATTCTGGCGAACTTTAATGTGCATGCAGTCCAGGAATACAAAGGGATAAACAGCTTCAAGAGGCCTACTTTACCATTCATTTACAGCTGGAAGTACACTTTCGGTAATACGCGATATTTCAGTGGCAGAGATTTCCATTGCATACATTTCGCGTATAAACTCGCTTATCGCCCGTGTGCTCATTCCTTTGGCATACATGCTCAGCACGTGTCCCTCAAGCTGTTCAGTGATGATTAATTGTCTTTTAGGCACTACATTAGGCTCGAATGTGCCGGATCTATCACGGCCTGTTTCCAGTTCAAATGTCCCAGTGTTACGGCCTCGGACAGTCTTTTTTGTCTTGCCATTTGGCCGGTTGCTATTGCCCGAAGCTTTCTCTTCGTTCAAATGGTTTTCCAGTTCTCCATCCATCATTGATTCCAACAGATGCTTCATTAACGGCGCTAGGACGCCATCATTGGGAGACAAACTTTTACCTTCGTAAAGACCTTGCATGGCTTCTGCCTTGAAGCGTTCAAAACGGCGAAGCCCACTTGAGTGCCTTAAAAAACAAACACTAACGAAAAATCGAATGGGTCTTTTTTTTTTTCATGACCGTGTCGTTTGAATAATTGAATATAAATAATCTTATTGAATTATTCCTCCGACACAGTTCATGTTACAGTCTCATCAAAAAAAAATATAATTATTATATTTTTACCCATTTAAAAAAGTTATTATTGATTTTCCGTGTCCACCTATAATACTAATTTTCTTTTTATCTTCAATTGCATCTTTAAGTTTATCAAAAAGATTATCTTGCGTAACCTTATCTATACAAATAAAGTTTTTTTGGTCAATCATTAACTTTTTGTAAGATAGATTTTCTAAAATATCCTTTGAAAGGAAAAGACATGTCCCTTGAGATAACACTTCTAAAGGGATTTGTGGCCTATGGATTTTAATTGGAAAATCATTTTCCAAGAAAACAACTACATCACATTTCTTAATAAATCCAGGAATTCGCCAATGTGGAATAAAGGGTAGAATATAGGAGTTCTCAGATAATTTTCTATGGGATAAAATACTCTCATAATAGGATAAAAGATTGAATTCCCTTCCGCCAGATACACTAATAAAATTAAATTTGCATATCTCCGATAATCGAGAAAGTGCCTTTATTAATTCACTGGTTCCTTTGTTTGAGCTTATTTTTCCATAGATACCAATTGTAAAATTTTCTATATCCAAAGATTTGCTATTCATTTTAATAATTGCACTTAAAAGATCGGGGAATTTGTTAAGCTGCTTAGAATAGTGAGTATTACTTAGTTCTAAATATTCTTTAAGATCGAATTTTGGTGGCTTTTTAAAGTAATTTGGTAGTTTGTTACCTTTATCTATTTGTATTTTATCATTATTAAAGTTAAAACTTGAAATAAGACTTTCTCTAGAGCTAGGTTTTGACATAATAGTATTACCATTATTTACCATCCACTCATAAGCTAGAAATAGATCCGGATGCGTAGACAATCTAGAAAGATCACTTCCAGCATGATAAATAGTGGATTTAATGTTATGAATTTTACTCAAGATACTTGCAAGTAATCCATATGGTTCAAAATACCAACCTATTATAAGATCAATAGGATTATCTACAATCACCTTACTTCCTAAACCAAAAAGTTTGGAAAAATAGGAATGTGAATAGGGGATATGAAAGTGCTTTTTTATTGAATGTGTATTATGAAGAATAATATTTGACCCAAGTAAAGTGCAAAAATAATCATAGTCTTCTGAAGTAAATGATTGACGAAAATTGAATTCAACCTCATCTGCATTAGTAACGACATGAATTTTGTATCCTTTACTAGCTAAGGCTAGAATATGATTGAACCCGCTAACGCTTTCCCCACCTTCAATAGGTGGGATTTTGCCAATAAATAGGATGTTCATTTTAATGTCCACATCTTGTGCATCCTGTACACCCATGACCACAACTAGAACACCCGTGTCCACATTTACTACAGCTCGTTCCACATGCTGCTCCTTTTAAGTTTGAACTTAAAATATCAGGCCAAATATGTTTTGGAGGCTCTTCATTAAATATTACTTGATAATCATCTAGCAAATCGAGATATGGCTGCGGATTTTTCTCTCCATCCTTTTTCTCTGGAACATGGTGAATATAGTTTCCGTTAATTATATTACAGAATTCAAAATAATCCTTTGTGAAAAAGATGAAGGTATGCCAAAGTTCATCTACCACACCAGCCATTCCGTATGATTTTTCTGGATTAATGGCACAAAGTGAAAGGAATCTTTTTAATTCTTTTTCGTGTTCTAATGCAACTTCCAAATTCAGGTCATTGTCGCTAGCATATCGTTCAACGATTTCAGACATATCATACGATATTGCTTTTTCAATAATTTCTTTTTGAGTCATAATTCTCGGTTAATTAGTTATGGTATCTTAAAGATAAAAAAAAAATACACATAACTCTTTATTTTGTAGTATTTTATTAGAGAGATTGAGACGGAGTATTGATTTTTTTCTAGACTATTTAAAGTAAGGTTGATTAAGTTTTGAACTTGTTAAAAAACACCTTTGTAATATTTACAAAGGTGTTTTTTTGTGGCTACATGCTATTAATTTTATTTAAATAAGGCTGTAAATGGTATACCAACATTTATTCCTATTACAGGCTTCTCTTTTTCTTCTTTATTACTATAATTGGTTATATCCTTTAATATAATCTGCGGTTCAATATTGATCGGTGTTGTTTTCCCTCTAAATCTTAAAGGAATTCCGAAACGTAAATTGGTCGCACTGAAATCACCCATGTTTTTTTCGATAAATGCACTGATTCCCGGAGTTACTAATTTCTCCTTACCATTTCTATCTGTGTTGGAAAGCGATAAAACAAATTGCAAATTTAAATTATTGGTGACAAATTCTTTGTATTCCCCAATATAGGCCTTATTGTTATCAAGAACCGCTAAATTACTTTTAGTAGTCTCAGGAAATTGAGAATATTGATAATAATCGACAGAAGTCATAAGGTCTGCGATAGCAGAGTTATTATGAAATATTTTCCAACCTAAAGAGGCATAAAATGAAACTTTGTTATTAGATTCCCAGATGCCATTTCCCTGGAGGTTTAGTTCCCATAGTTTTAACTTTTCCTTTTCAAAATTTACGGTATTGTTTACAGCAATGAAAGTTTTTCTTTCAGTTAGAGGAACAAATCCCCATACTGAAAACCAATAATTTTGGAAACAAGTATAGGAATCTCGTTTATACAGCCTTTCAACCTCAGCTGTAGAAATTTGGGTTTTATAATCTTCTAATGTAGGCAACTTATCGGCCACAGTATTAATTAACAGGTCCAGTTCAGTATTTCCATTACTAGTAAGTGAATCTAAATATTTCTTTGTTTTTTTATAAACTTCATCATTAGATTTACTAGCAGCTATTTTCTTAAGTTCTTCAATATTACTATAGATTTGCCCACTGGAAGTATTAATTTTTTCTGTTCTTACAGCCTCATCAGATTCAATTTTTTTTAAGAATTTTCGCTAATTCAAGGTTTCTAACAATAATTAAATTGGTCTCTTGATTACTTTTGAGATCCATTCCTTTATAGGTTATTTTACCCCATTTGAACAAAGTGAATTTTGCCCCAAATCTAATGTCAGATTGCCACTCACCTTTTTTATACAACGTTGTAAAATTTTTCTTGATATTACTCTCGAATAGAGGGGTAAGTAACCATTTTAGCTTTTTATCCTTTTCATCATTTTTGAAATTTATTCCGAAATTGAACTTGTCATTATCCGATGAATAAGTAGCATAATACCTTGAAAGGTTGATTTCAGAAACACCACTTAAATAATATGAGGTCTTCTTTTGTAGAAATAGATTAAAAGCCCTATCGGTAACAAGACTATTTTTAAAAGTTAAATCCGTATCAGTTACATAGTTTTTTAAATCATTTTTAAGATTGTTAATTTTTACTGTATCCGTTTTTGCTTGTCCCCATGCAAATACAGTTACAGGCAATAAAATGCCCGTAAGTAAAATTTTAGCTTTCATAGAATTAGTTTTTAGGTTAAGAATTTATTTATGGCATGTTGTAAATTTTTAGATTAATAAATTGAATAAAACTACTGGCTCAAATGAGCTAGTGGCTTAATATTTAATTATTATGGCTAATGGAACAAATGGCTAATATTTGTTTTTTATAAATATAATAAATTGTAGAATAGGTTACTAAAAATAAGTTGAATTATGGTTACAAGATTTAAATTGTCTTTTCTATTATTTTAATAGTGTACCCATTTGCATTTTGTTGTATGTTAGCAATGTTTTACTATCATTTAAAATTAAATGCAAATGGGCCGGGCTATGCGCTAGGATCTTTTTGTTACTTCATTCCAAAAAGGATTTCCGCTATTATCCCTTACGCAAAAAATTGAATAGTCTGGAATTGTTGATGATTTGAGTACTTCAACAGTCATATTAAAGTCCATGTTCTTCAATCCAAAGTGCAATAGTGGTTTTAATTTCCCCACAGAGTTTGTCATAATCATAAGTATAGGCAAAATCATCACTGAGCTTATAATTGTCAAATAGGGAATTACATCCTTTTGCATTTTTAATGCAAAAGGATGTAATTCTTCATTCATCATTAAACTACCAAATTCGTCGATGACAACATTGTACATCGTATCGAATTTTGAGAAATACAAATTCTCAAAAAGAATATAGTCAGCATATTGTTCACATTCTTCAACAGGGTTTCCGGCTTGAAAGGCAACCCCGAAGGCATTTTTAGCCCACTTTGATCGTTGATCTATAAAGTCTTTGTCATTAGCAAATTTTGGAAAGCTATTTTCCAATCGTTCTTGTAACCGTAATTTGAAATAAGAGATTTCTTTATCCATATGCTCTTAGTTTTATGTTTGTTAGATAAATCTAGGAGTGGTAAACGATCACATGACAAACTTGGTAGTCTTTGTCCAGAAGCAATCATCCTTTGGCATTAAGGAGGTAATATTATGTAATATCAGAAATGCCATGGTCAGTTTCCGGTTCTTCCCCACCTTTGGTGGTAATACCATCATATTTATCGTCCATTAGCGTTCATATTTTAATGAATGCATTAAAACTCGTTTTTTCGGACGATGGTGATAACTTCAGGATTATATCAGAAGATAACCAGCAAGATGTACTGGTAGTTTATGTTCAGAGTACTACCCAAAGTGCTGTCTGCCCAAACTGCTGCATCACTTCGAAAAGAATCCACAGCTATTACACCCGCAAGATCGCAGACCTTCCTGTCTTTGGTAAAACTTCCAGAATTATTCTTCGCTCTCGTAAATTTTATTGTCATCAAGACGAATGAATTCCAAATTTTTTATAACTATTTATTCTGTTGAACATGTATAATTGTCAATGTAATCCGTATTCGATATAATAACTGCAAAGGCCTCTCTTAATAGTTTATTTATAACGGCCATTAACGCCACCTTACTTGGTTTACCTTTAATTTTTAAACGTTCATATAATTCTCTACACGGGGTATTATATCGGATTGCAGACCAAGAGGCAACATAAAGTAGCGAGCGAAGTTCTGAATCGCCATGACGAGTAATGATTCCTTTAGTTTTAATTGATGTTCCCGACTGCTGATAGCTGGGACATACGCCAATGTATTTTGCGAATTTTTTGGCTGAATTAAAATACTCAAAACCACCAGTTGCCATTATAAGTTCAGTCGCAACTCCATTTCCTATCCCCTTAATAGATGTCAGGTGATCCAGCTGTTTTGAAAATTCATTACGGGTTACGGCGACTATATCAAGATTCAATTCTTGTATTTGCTTTTCAATGAAAGCAATAGTCTTTTTTAGAGCTTTGTTTGCCGTGTGGTCGACTTTTGGTAGCGCGAGAAATGATTCCTGAACATTTAAAAGCATACGTAATTGCTTCTTAAATTGTCGAAGTAAAGTCCGTTTTTGCCGAAGTCTTTGAATGTCCAAGCTTGGAATCTTATAAATATCAGGTTTCATTTTTTCTCCATACATAGCAATTAACTTAGCATCCAGATTATCAGTTTTTGTGACACTTAGCATCATCTTGGCAAGTGATTAATCTGTTTAGGATTTACCATGGACACAGCCATATGTGCTTCATGGATCAAATAGAGCAAAAGAGTGCTGTACGTTCCTGTAGCTTCCAGGACACATTGGTAATTGTCCTTCTGAAGTGTGGTGATAAACTGTTTAATACCTTTACAATCGTTCTTAAAGGTTTCCAAACGATAAGCGTTTTCTGCAGGGTAAGCAACCGTAAAACTGATTTTGCTTACATCAATTCCAATCCATTTCATAGCATTGATTTAATATAAAATAACATCTATAAAACTATCGTCGTAAATGCGGATTTTAAGATCCATCGAACTATCCAGTTTTGAGATGAAAGAAAGCGTGTGACGAAACGTCCTGAGCGGTATCCTGCTACCAACGAGACAGTTGCCTTAACCACGCTTTCTTCAAATCTAATAAACATATTATGAGATTAAATGTATCCGTCCTATGAAGTACATATTGCCTTAGATCGCATTAGGCTTTAGCTTTGCTGTATGAACAACTTAGAAGAAAAACGCGAGCGTATGCTGTCTATGATAGCAGAGTGGCATCGGAGCGGAAAAAGTAAGAAAGCTTACTGCGCGGAAAATGGGATCAACGAAGCGACCTTTTATTATTGGTTTTCGCGCAGTAAAGAAAATGACACAGCAGGCCTCGGAAGCTTTATAACAATTGATAAGGCGCGGGGAAAGAGCGATGTTGAGATTATTTATCCCAATGGTGTGCGTATCAAGATCGAAAACGATGTTGCCCTTGTGTCACAGCTGATCCGTCTATACTGATGTTTGCGCTTGGTTCATCGCACCGTTTTTACCTTTATGACGGTTTTTGCGACATGCGAAAATCATTCGACGGGCTCTGCGGACTGATCAGTTCAGGGATGCAACGTCAGGCAACCAGCGGTGAGGTTTTCGTGTTTTTGAACCGTAGCCGTACGCATATGAAGCTGCTTTACTGGGAAAAAGGAGGCTTTGTACTTTATTATAAGCGTCTGGAGAGCGGCACCTTCATGCCGCCGAACGTAAAAAATGGAGAATTGTCCTGGAGCGTGCATATTCCGCACTATACTACACCACTATTCTGCTCCAAACTGGTTCTTCATCAATTTTGGTGAAAGTATAATAAATAATTACACTTTAGATACTAGACCAAGTTTCTTTTCAAAGATAATTCCAACCTTGGCTAGCAAGTTATAAATTTGCGCCTTTTGATATACTAAACCATATTCTCTTTTAATCCACTGTATCAAAAGAGGTCCGGTCCACTTTTCTGATTGATATCCATGATTCAATGGCGTTTCTTTTATTACCTCTTTGATTCTTTCCAGCTGTTCTTCCGACAACCCGCTACGCCTCCCTCGTCCTTTCTTATCTTTTAATCCTTCTATACCTTCCTTTTCAAATCGGTGCACCCAATTTGTTATCTGCTTGAAACTGATACTGTGGAGTTCCGATAGCCGTCTGCTTGAATGTCCCAAGGCAACCAGATATACCAAATACAGTCTTACGCCGACAACGTAAGCATCATTTGTGTTTAATAATTTTTTTTATTTCTCCTGCCTCTGATCTTTGAATTTTTAAGACTGATTTTCCCACGATATTTCTTTTTGAAAACAAACAAATATATGGATAATAATGTGTAATTTATTATTATACTTTTATGTCATGATTCCACATTTTATCCTTCCTTCTAATTTACAGCTAAAAGCTCACACAATATATTCCTCTCCAGGAGAACTTTGTATTAATACATGTGCTTATCAAAAATATTCAGTTTGTCCTATTTGCAAAAAGAAGAGTATTAGGATCCACAGTAGGTATCTTAGGACTCTTTTAGATCTTCCTATTTCCGGACATATAACGAAAATCAAGCTGCGTGCTAGAAGGTATTTCTGTGACAATGTAGCCTGCCCAAGAAAGATTTTTACTGAACGCTTCCACTTTGAAATCAGGCCTTATTATAGAAGACTTACGCGCTCTAATGATCTTCTTTTTAAAATGGCACTCAAACTGGGCGGAAATAAATGGGCATCAATCAGCGGTTATGTTTGGACTACCTGTAAGCCCGTCCACTATTTTACTGGTGATCAAAAGAGTCAATATACAACCTAATTCATTAACATCTGGTGTAATTGGCGTAGATGACTGGGCTTTCAAAAAAGGAAGGACCTACGGAACCGTTATTGTTGATTTAAAAAGAAAAGAAGTTATCGACCTGCTGCCCAATCGTGAATCGGGCAGCCTCGCCGAATGGCTAAAAAAGCATCCGGAAATAAAAACAGTTTCCAGGGATCGATATGGACCATATGCTTTGGGCATAAAAGCGGGCGCCCCTCAAGCCAACCAGGTTGCAGATCGCTTTCACTTACTGTTGAACCTTGGAGAAGCAACCAAAAGGATTTTTCAATCAAAAGGAAAAGAACTAAGGGAGATATTTAAGCTTTATGATAATCCCAAAAGCGAACGATCTACATCAGCTGAGACTGAGCAGCCAGCTAAGAGAGTATTAGAAATCGTAGAGCCGAACATTTCGACGGCTAATATTAGTGTCGCTAGAAAGTATCTTTTTGACAAAGTTAAAGAGCTACACGGAAACGGTATTACGCTAAGACAGATTGCCAGAATTACGAAGCTCGCGCGTGGCACTGTTAGAAGATACGTTTTAATGGAGTCACTTACAAAAAGGCAATCCAGAAGTTCAACCAACCTGGACGCTTTTATTAACTTTCTCTTGATGGAAGAGAATCGAGGTAAAACATACCGCGAACTGCATGAAACAATTGTACAGATGGGTTCCAACGGGAAATACACACAGTTCTGCCACAAGATGAATGAAGTTTATCAAATGCAGCCATTCACTAGAACCAAAACAGTAACTCCCATAGTAGCAAAAACCTGGTCACCGGCGAGGCTCTCCTTGATGCTCTATATGGAATTAGAGCAAATTAAGGGAAATGATGACAAGGAATTTTTGAAATTACTGTTTGATAAATTTCCGCAGATAAAACAATTGGAGCAGCAGGTAAAGGGTTTTAAGCGATTGTTTCAGAGCAAACAGGACGGTCTGTTAAAAAATTGGATTGATGAGGCGATAAAATCAGAATGTGGTTTGAAAAACTTTGCTAAAAACCTCATAAAGGACTATCAGGCAGTTAATAATGCTGTCATAACATCCATAAGCAATGGTCAAGTTGAAGGCCAGGTAAACCGAATAAAAAACATCAAAAGGAAAATGTATGGGAAGGCAGGCTTTGAGTTATTAAGAAAAATGGTTCTTGCTAAATCAGCCTAATTCACCAAAATTGATGAAGAACCACTTTATTCCGAAATCAGGTGGTCAATATAAGAAACCTCCACTAAACGGACTAATGAAACTGATTATGAAAATACATTTTTCAAAAAATCGGAGACCAATGCCCGTGACGGAAAAACGGTCTATATCCGACCGGAGTTTCACGAAAAGCTGACACGTATTATACAAGTAATCGGTGAAGACAAAATCAGTATCTACGCTTATTTAGACAATCTGCTGGATTACCATTTTCAGGAATTTGCCGAGCAGATTACCAAAAGCTATAACGATAAATATAAACCCATTTAATCATAATAATTATGGAAATTGTAATAGTTATATGCCTCTTTATGGTCATCATTCTTTTAGTGAGTGAGAAAATCGTCATTAATAAGATTAGCTATAAAAAAGAAGATAAAGTATCTCCTGCACCCGATTTGCCAGAAATTATGGGTAAACCAAAGCCTGTAAAAAGCCTTTCGCAGCCAAACACCGCCAATGAAAGCCAAATTCAGGACGCTGAGATAAATCCTGATAATTTAGACATTGAATACGACGAAAACGAAGAAGTCAATATTCAAATTCCGCAGGAAGAGCTGGACGAAGTTTTCAGTAATATACCTGATTTGGAGGAAGAAGAAGAATGGAACAGGTACGGAATATCCGTCAGTGATAACGGTTATGCCCAAGGGGTTACCTTTGAAGAACTAAGCTCCGTGGGGTTGTTGCTCCAAAAAGAGAATTTGGAACCAGCCCAAAAGGAAACAGCGGTAGATATAGTTCAAAGATTACAAGGAACCGAATTATTTAGCTTGTTGGAAAGTTCAATGGAAGGTGCGTCTCGAACAATTGCCGAGCTTTTGGACACTACTCTTTCATCTGAAACAGATACCAGTTCTTCCACTTTGCGGAAAAGTGATTTGAATGATTTTGACATTGGGGAGTTTGTATAAATATACAAATCGATAATTATACAAAATGTCATTTTGAGAAAGTGCTAATTGAATGCAAATTTCAATTAGCACTTTTCTTTTTAGCAAATTAATAAAGACAAAGAGCTACATATCAGAAAAAACATTAAATTTGACATAAAGTGACAAGTCATTAAAATGGAACAAAGAGATTTTGGTATAAAGATCAGGCAATTGCGAGAGCATAAAGGATTATTGCTAAGGCAAATTGCTGCGGCTTTGGAGATTGATACTGCCCTTGTAAGCAAAATAGAGCGAGGCGAAAGGAAAGCTAGTAAAGAACAGGTTATGAAACTAGCTGGATTGTTAGAAATAAATCCTGACGAACTTTTGGTGATATGGCTTTCAGATAAAATTGTGGATATGTTGGAAGAAGAACCATTAGCATACAAAGCCCTTAAAAATTCAGAAAAACGATTAAAAAATAAATAGTGATATGGACGGCAAGTCATTGAATATAACAGAAGACCTTATCGGCAAGCTAAAGGAGATTATTCCTGCAGCTTTTACAGAAGATAAACTCAATATAGACCAGTTAAAACAACTGTTAGGCGAAGATATAACTAGCAACACAGAACCATATATATTAAATTGGGCAGGTAAACAAGAAGCTTATAAAGTTCTTCAAACTCCAACTTTTAAAACATTAAAGCCTGACTTTGAAAATTCAGTGAATTGGGATTCAGCTGAAAATATACTTATAGAGGGAGAAAATCTAGAAACACTTAAGGTCATTCAGAAGTCATATTATGGTAAGGTAAAACTTATTTTAATAGATCCTCCATACAATACCGGTTCTGACAGTTTTATTTATCCAGATAAGTTTTCAGAAACGAAAGAGGAATATCTAAAACGACTTGGAGAGAAAGACGATGAAGGTTATATGATAAAAGAAGGATTCTTTAGAGCAAACAAAAAAGAAAATGGGCAATTTCATTCAAATTGGCTATCAATGTTGCTTCCAAGACTATTTCTCGCTCGAAATCTCTTAAAAGATGATGGTGCAATTGTAGTTCATATTGATGAACACGAACAAGCAAACTTAACCTTATTATTAAATGAAGTTTTCGGAGAGAATAATTTGGTTGGCAACATCATTTGGGACAAAGGAAATCCAAAAGGTGATGCAAGTGGTATAGCATATCAACACGAATCCATTTTAGTTTATGCAAAAAATCGGGAATTATTCCTTAACAAAACTCAGTTAGTTAGAAAGAAAAGAAATGCTGAAAGAATCTTAAAAAAAAGCAAGTGATCTTTTTAATCGATTTGGTAAGACTGATATACCTGAAGATATAAAAAAACTTAATAAAACATATAAATTCCCTATTGAATATTTAGAAAGTATCAAAAAGCCAACAACTTTAGAAGATATTAATAGGCAGTTTAAGAGCTGGCTAAAAAAGCAAAATTTTACAGGCGGAGAATTAGCTTATAACAATATTGATTCAGAGGGAAACGTATATAGGTTAGTTTCTATGGCTTGGCCCAATAAGAAAAGAGCTCCTGAAGATTATTTCATTCCACTTTTTCACCCCACTACTCAAAAAGCTTGCCCCGTACCACAAAGAGGATGGCGTTTCCCTACGGCTACGATGAAGGAATTATTAGATAAAGGAGAAATCATATTTGGAGATGATGAAAGTGTTCAGCCTCAAAGAAAATATCTTTTAAAAAATAATCTATCTGAAAATATACCGTCTATACTTTTTTATGGAGGTAGTGATGACGATTTACTTAGGAAGTTAGAATTGGAATTTGAAAACCCGAAACCTGTCGAGTTTACTAAAGGTTTAGTAAATGCTTTCACATCAGCGAATAGTAACGATATAGTTCTTGATTTCTTCGCAGGTTCAGGGACAACTGCCCATGCAGTAATTGAAGCAAATAATGATGATAGAGGTAATAGAAAGTTTGTTTGTATTCAACTTCCTGAACCTTTGGATGAAAAATCAGAAATGTTTAAAAGAGGATTTCGATCAATAGCGGAACTTACCAAAAACCGTATTAAATCTATTGTCGATAAGTGCAATAGCGAATCTGAAAGTAAATTAAACTTTGAAAATAAATTATCTATAGGCTTAAGATGCTTCAATCTGAGCGAATCCAATTTCAAGATTTGGAGAGGAGATATAATTGAAAACGAATCAGATCTAGTTGCTCAAATGAACATATTTACGAAAGTTCAAAAAGAAAGTTCAAAAAGTGAAAATATCCTTTGGGAATTAATGATAAAAGGAGGGTTATCATTATCTGAAAAACCGCTTAAAGTTTTAAGTGAAAACGGAGATATTCTGTATGTATTACAAAATGGTCAAATCGCTTATTGCCTTGATGCTTTTAATGAAACAGTCCAATTAGAAATTCTTAAACTAAAGCCTAAAATTTCTATTTTTTTAGACGACTTATTCAATCGGGATGACTGTTCCAAAACAAATACTCAGTTAAAATTTCAAGACAACCAAATAGAATTTAAAACTATCTAAATATGGACTATTATAGAAGTAATGCTCTTTATGAATATCTAAGAGAAAAGAATATTCCAAACTACAAATTTGTTGTTGGCAATGCTTGGCAATTGATTTATGGAGACAATAATTGCAACCCGCTGTTATTAGTTTTTGCTGTTGGAGTACAAGCAGAAATACTTGATTCTCCGCCCACTCCTCAAGAAATGGAAGCTTTCAATTTGTTATTGCAGGCAGCAACAAAAGCTAACATTCCAATCAAGTATGTGAGATTCGCTAGTGATATTGACGTTATAGAAACTGTAAAAGTTTCTGACAGTAGTTTTGAATACACAACATTAACTATGAAGGAGCTATCTGAAATGTATGCAAGTTTTGGTTTGCGTGTTTCTAATACCCAAACAGCTAAATATTTAAATGATAAGACCTCAAGTGCATACCATAACTGGCAAAGGAATAGCCTTGGAGCAGCTTTAACTGTTTCAGACATAGACCTGTGGCGTGTTTCAAAAGACGGAAAGCCTGAAATTGTTTTTGAACTTAAACGCTCATATTATGACCTCAGTCGCTGGAAGCCCTTTACCGATGACTATAGAAATTTCAAACTCATTTCGAACTTATGTAATCAATCCGGCATGGCATTCAAGATTATATATAATCAAAGAATTAAAACACCTTTTCAGGATAAGATTGATCAATTAAAAATATACTCCATTGATTTCTCTAAAAATCCGCCAATTATAGAGGATGGTATAATTACATTAGACGAGTTTGAAAATCTATAATAGTATAATGAAATTAAAATTTGACTCAAAACAAGCTTATCAACTTGAAGCAATTCAATCCGTGATTGATTTGTTTGAAGGACAGCATTTAAATAACTCAGATTTTGAGTTTTCTTTTACTTCCGAAAACAGTGGCAGCATTAAGTTTACAGAAACGGGTGTAGGTAATAATTTTACACTTACCGAAGAAGAAATCTTATCTAATTTGATTAAAGTACAGAATGAAAACAATCTTAGGAATGATGAAGTTTCTGCTACTTTAGAGAAGCTTTGGTACAATGAAATTGCAGATAATAAAGGTAATATAACAGATACTGCTATAGCTACAACATTTCCTAACTTTTCGGTAGAAATGGAAACAGGTACCGGTAAAACGTATGTATACCTACGTTCTATTTATGAACTTAACAAAGTATATGGCTTCAAGAAATTTGTAATTGTAGTGCCTTCTGTAGCGATTCGTGAAGGAGTAATTAAAAGTCTGTCTATAACTTTTGACCATTTTCAAGGGTTGTATGAAAACCAACCTGCTGAATTTAAAGTTTATGATTCGAACCGTTTGGCAGATTTAGGAAATTTTGCTAAAAGTAATGCTATTCAAATTTTGGTGATTAATATTGACAGCTTTACTAAAGATGCCAACGTAATTAATCAAATAAGAGAAACAGGTATTAAGCCAATCGAATACTTACAAAAGTCCAGCCCGATAGTGATCATTGATGAGCCGCAAAATATGGAAACGGATATCCGTAAAAAAGCGATTGCTAATCTGAGTCCTTTATTTACGCTGAGATATTCTGCTACACATAAAAATCCATATAATCTAATCTATAAGTTAGACCCTGTAAAGGCATATGATTTAGGCTTGGTAAAACAGATTGAAGTAGATTCTGTAGTAACCAAAAACGATAGTTCAGGAGCGTTTGTAAGTATAGATAAATTTATATCAAAAAAACAATCTATAACTGCGAAGGTAACAATATTTGTAAGTGATAAAAGTGGTGTAACAAAAAAACAAGTTACAGTTAAAATTGGAGATGACTTATTTAAACTGTCTAAAGGTTGGGATATTTACAAAGATGGTTATGTAGTTAATGAATTAGATGTAGAGAATGGCTATATAGAATTTTCTAGCGGACAAATCGTGTATCAAGGCGAGGCTGTTGGAGGGTTAACAGACCAAATATTGAAGGAAATGATTGATGCCACTGTAGAAAACCATTTCAAGAAAGAAAAAGACTTAAAAGTAAAGGGTATAAAAGTATTATCCATTTTTTTCATAGACCGTGTGGCTAATTACAGAAGTTATGACGAGCAAGGAAACTCTGTAAAAGGTAAGTTTTCATTATGGTTTGAGGAAAGTTTTAATAAATGGAAGAATATGCCAGCATACAGAGGAATGTATGGTTTTGAAGCTGATAATGTTCATGATGGTTATTTTAGTCAGGATAAAGGAAAACTTAAGGATTCTAAAGAAGGAAAATCTACAAAGGCTGATGACGAAACCTTTAAACTCATCATGCAGGATAAAGAAAGACTATTGAATATAAACACACCATTACGTTTTATATTCAGCCACTCAGCTTTAAGAGAGGGCTGGGATAATCCTAATGTGTTTCAGATATGTACTTTAAATGAAACCAAATCAGAGATGAAAAAACGCCAGGAAATTGGTCGTGGTTTACGTCTATGTGTTGATCAAACGGGTGAACGTAATTTAGAACGTTCTGTCAATCGCCTGACTGTTATTGCTAATGAATCCTACGAAGCATTTTCCAAAGCATTACAATCAGAAATTGAAGAAGATACAGGTGTTAAATTTGATGGTAGAATAAAAAACGCCAGAGAGCGTAAAAAAGTACATCTAAAAGATAAATGGCTGGAAGATTCTCTATTTCTAGAATTGTGGGAGAAAATAAGATATTGTACAGAGTACAAGGTAAACTATAGTACAGAAGAGCTTATTAAAAATTGTGTAACAGCTTTAAAGAAAATGCCTTCTATAGAAAAGCCTGTTATATATCGGGAAAAAAATATTGCCAAGTTTATTAGAGATAAAGAAGGAAATTTAATAGAATTGGGCGGAGAACAAAAGGGCTCTAAAGAGAAGATAATCAAGGATACTCAATATGATATCCCTGATTTTGTGGCCTACATTCAATCCAAAACAGAGCTTACAAGAGACACTATAACCAAGGTTATTCTACAATCAAACCGTTTAGGTGAAATCTTTAATAATCCACAATTATTTATGGATACCGTAGTAAAGATAATCAAAGATGAATTTGACAGAATTAAAATTAATGGTATAGAATACGAGAAAATAGCTGGACAAACCTACGAAATGAAATTGTTTGAAGCGGCTGAAATAGAGCAATATTTAGACAATTTAATAGAGGTAAAGAAACAAGTAAAAACACTCTACAATTATGTTGTAATTGACTCCTTAAGTAGTCCAGAAAAACGTTTTGCAGAAGATTGTGAAACAAGAGATGATATTTTGTTTTACGTCAAACTACCTTCCAAGTTTCAAATCAAAACACCTATCGGACCATATAATCCAGACTGGGCATTGATTAAGAAAGAGGACGGGGAAGAAACCAAAATTTATTTTGTAGCCGAGACTAAAGATGTTAAAGCAGCAAAAGACAGGTCTTTATTAAGAGATAAAGAACGCATGAAAATAGAATGTGCAGAAAAGCACTTTAAGGTAATAGATAATGTACAATATCGTGTTGTAGGCTCAGTGAGTGATTTAAAAGTATAATAACCATATGCTCCTAAATAATGAATCAAAAATACTTCGCAACTTTAAAAGACATAAAAGAAACCGATGTAAAGGTTTTACTTAAAAAATCATATCGTGGAATTTGGGAAACAGCAATTAAAAAATATTCTGATTCTGCCCACTTTATTTATGAATTATTACAGAACGCAGATGATACTAAAGCTACCTGGGTAAAGTTTAAACTTAAAAAAGATGGTTTATGGTTTAAACATAACGGTTCTGTAAGATTCACAATTTCTGATCCAGAAAATGAAGAATTAGATTCTGAAAATGGAACATTAGGGCATATTAATTCAATAACTTCTATTGGAAATTCTACAAAGATAGATGATCAAAAAATTGGCAAATTTGGAATTGGGTTTAAAGCTGTTTTTGCTTATAGTGATACACCTCATATATATGACGACAATTTTACCTTTAGACTAGAGAATTATATAGTTCCGATTGAAGTTAATCCTAATGGAGAAGATAGGGTTAATGGAGAAACCTTATTCTTTTTTCCTTTTAATCACAAATCAAAAACTCCTGAAGATGCTTATAAAGAGATTGAAAACAAACTGGACAATCTATTTCAACCTATCCTATTTTTAAGTAATCTCGAAAAAATAGAATGGGAATCAGAAATTAAGAAAGGTGTTTATTCCAAAACAGAAAAAGAAGTCATTGATTTTGAAAATATTACTGCTCAACTTTTCGAGGTTGTAAGTAATGAAAACGGAAAAGTAGTGAGTGAGGAAATTTGGCTTTTCACTAAGCAAATTATTCAAACATCCACAAAAGCTAAGTTCAAAATTAGTACAGGTTTCTTCGTTTTAGAAAACAATTCTAAACTAGAAACAGGTTACAACTATGAAGCGTTTTGCTTTTTCCCTACTAAAGAAGATACAAAATTAGGTTTCATCGTTCAAGCACCGTTTTTATTAACCGATAGTCGAGAAGGAATTAAGACAAATGACAATTGGAATAACTCTCTTATTCAATTATTAGCAGAATTGTCAGGAGAATCTATTAGACTACTAAAAGATATTGGAGTTCGAAACGGTAGTAACCTAATTGATGATTCGCTTCTGGATATAATACCTTACAATTCACAAGCTTATAGCCAAACTGGAGTAAATAGTAGAATTTCATTCTTAGCATTTTATACCGAAGTAAGGAAAGCTTTCCTTAATCACCCTATATTACCTGGGAGATTTGGAAAATATTTCCCTAAAGCAAAAGCTTATTGGGCTGCCGATCCTGAACTGTCGGAATTATTCAGCAATGAGCAGATAAGCGATTTATTCAATAACCCTAATTCAGGTTGGGTATTTGTTTCAAAAGGTCAAAAACAATTGAATCAAGCGAATAAACCTTTAGAAAGCTATATAAATAATATTATTTCAGAATCAGTAGATGCTAAAAAACTAATAAGAAGATTTACAGCAGCTTTTATCGAAAAACAGACCGATGATTGGCTAATAAAGCTTTATGCTTATTTAGCAGATCATAAATACTTATGGAACGATAATGAAAAGCTCGCAATAAGGCAGCCGCTCTTATTAAATCAGAATAGAAAAGCTGTCGTTCCTTTTAATAAAGACTTGACTGCTCCGCAAATATTTCTGCCCTTAGAAAGAGCTTCCAGTTACGATACTATTTATCAGCCTTTAGCTGATAACAAAGATACCATGGCTTTTATAATCGCGATAGGTATAGGAAAGCCCGATGTACAAGCAGAAATTTTTAACGACATTATTCCACAATATGAAGCCTCATTTAATTATGATGATTCAGACTTGATTTTGCAGCATTTTGAAACATTTCTGAATTATTACGAAAACTGTTCCGCATTACATCAAATAGAACTGATTAATAAGCTTAAAGATATATCTTTTATTGCCTGTCGTAATTCGCAAAGAGAAGAAACAAGATTCTTTTCCAAGCCAGCAGATGTTTATTTTAATAATGTAGAATTAGTCAAATACCACGCAAATACAAATAATATTTATTTTGTTGATGACGATTTTTATATTGAATACTTAAGTGGAACTAAAGCCGAAACTACTAAAAAGCTATTTTTAGAATTAGGCGTTACCTTATACCCAAGACTTAAAAATAAAAATTTGGATGCCGATGTGGAAAATAAGGAAATGTTTGGTTTGGATAACGTACTGATTTCATATAAATATAACGAACATCAAAAATTAACTGATAAGGAATTAGAAGGGCTTAGCGATGCCGTAAGTAATATAACCCCTGAAGTTTCGATTATTATCTGGAATTATTTATTACATTTTGCCAAAGGGCAAACAGTATCATTACTTAAGGGAAAATTTTCCGGGAAATTTTATTACTATCCAAGAAACGGTTCATACCAGAGCAGTATGAACTTTACCTCTACTGCTGCATCTATACTTCAAAATGACAAATGGCTACTAAACAAAGATGAAGAGTTTGTATCTGCTAGTGAGCTTTCAATTGATAATCTGAATGAATGTTATAATCAAGATGATCCTTACATAAATGTTCTTTTAGAGTTTATCGGTATTATTAATCCAGATGCGGATTTAGATTTAACAGATGATCAAAAAAAAGCCTATGAATTAGGAAAAAAACTTTTAGCTGAAAATATAACTACTGAGGAGCTCAATGCTTTTATTGAAGAAATAGCTAGAAGGAAAAGTTCTGTCGAACCTATTACCACTCTCTTCCCGATTAATGAAATACCTATAACAGATAACGACTTTCAGAAAACATTATCTAATATCAATAAAGGAATTAAGAAAAATCGTAAGCAAAGATTAGAATCAGAGCAGAATCATCCTGAACAATCAAAAATTCAAATTCCTTCTCTGCCCGATATTGATTTGGTAGAACAAGAAGAGGCTCCGGTAGATCAGGATGACTATACGAAACCCTCTGTAAACCTACAGAAGAAAATAGAAAAGCTAAAACTGCAGGCAGAGGCTCAAGTAGAAGAATTAACGAGAATTGAGAAATTAACAGAATTAGCAAATACTTCTGAAAAGTATTCATTTGGTTGGTTCAAAGCTTTACTGGAATTAGAATATCTCAATAGTTCGGAATCTAATTCGTCAGGCAAGCAGATATCCATTCAATTTTCAAAAGTTGAGCAGGAAAAAGGAACCGAGAGAACTTTAGTTTTAAAACATCCGAATAGATATATCCCCCAATCAATAGAAGATATTGGAGATATGCAAATACGTCTATATGAAGGTGATGAAACAAAGAATGTAACCGTTGAAGTTGTAAGCGTCAAGGAATACACTCTTAGAGCAAAACTTAAAAAATCTGCCGATATTTCTAATATCGACTTAACAAAAGTTGGTCGGGCAGTAATTGATATAAAAAACCCGGTTTTTATTTTAGAAGAACTGAGAAAAGCTTTTTACCAACTCGGGTTTGAAGATAATTATAATTTACAGCAAAATATTACAGATCAGATACGATTTATCTTTGGTCCCCCTGGTACAGGAAAAACAACTTACTTGGCAACAAATGAAATTATACCCCTAATGCAAAGGGATGAAAATCTGAAAGTATTAGTACTAGCCCCTACAAATAAAGCCGCAGATGTGCTTACAAAGCGTATTGTCGAAAAAATGGAAGGAGACGAATCGTATTATAATTGGTTATTGAGATTTGGTACAACAAGCGATGTTGAATTGGAAAATAGTGGTCTTGTCATAGATAAAAGTTTCGACATTAGAACAAAGCCTAAAAATACTACAATAACAACTGTTGCAAGATTTGCATACGATTATTTTCATCCCGATGTTCTCGAAGAAAGGTTACATTTAAAATTCTTGGATTGGGACTACATAATTATTGATGAAGCATCAATGATAAACATTGCCAGTATTGCATATATACTTTATCAAAAATCCAATTCAAAATTTATTATCGCAGGAGATCCTTTTCAAATACAACCAATAACTCAAATAGATCAGTGGAAAGATTTGAACATTTATGAAATGGTACAACTTACTAAATTTATTAACCCAGTAACTATACCACATCAATTTGAAATCATAAATCTTGGTACACAATACCGTAGTTTACCGACAATCGGAGAGGTATTTAGTCAATTCACTTACAATGGCAGTTTGAGTCATCATAGGGAATTATCAAGTCAAAAGCCATTAAATATCTCGGGACTTGATTTTAAGGATGTAAATATTATTAAGTTCCCTGTACAGAAATATGAAAGTATTTATAAGCCAAATACACTAAATAAATCCAATTATCAGGTTTATTCGGCTTTATTTACAGTAGAATTTGTAATGCAGGTTGTAAATCAAATTCGTCTAAGTCATAGAGATAAATTCAGAATAGGAATTATCTGCCCTTATAAAGCTCAGGCTATGATGATCGAAAAACTGCTTGCTAGGTTGCATAATGATGACGAAAAGGCAGAGGTTTTAATAGGTACTATACATGGTTTTCAGGGAGATGAGTGTGATATTATAATTTCAGTATTCAATCCGCCTTATAGTATTGGAAGGTCACAAAATATGTTTTTAAATAAACAAAATGTTCTGAATGTTGCCATTAGTAGAGCAAGAGATTATCTATTTATTCTTATGCCCGATGATAGAACACAAGATGTGGATAACCTTTATCGCATCAAAAAAATAGAACGGCTAGCCAATCAGTATTCTGCAGGGAGAATATCTGTTTATGAAACCGATTTTGTCGAAGAAAAATTATTAGGATCAAGCACCTATGTGTATGACAATTCTTTTGCAACTACTCATCAATCAGTAAATGTATATTCAAAGCCTGAAAAAAAGTACGAAATACGATGCGAGGAAATAGCAGTAGATGTACAAATGAAACATTAACCAATACGGTAAAGCTATTTCAGGACAAGACACTTAATGCATATTCCGCACCATACTACACCACCATTCCGCTCCAAAGTACACCAGTGATTCCGCTGCAAAATACACCACTTTGGTGTAAATTTTTAGCAGCCTAATTATAAGTTGGCGGTCTTTTAGACTGTTCTAGAAAGACTGCCATTCCGACACAAAGTGCACCAATAATTCCGCGGCAAACTATACCACTGGATATTTAAGAAAAAAAGATTGCTAAGTTGGGCCTGTATTAGGCCTGGATATAGGTGTACTGGCTGCACGGCAGTATGGCCACAAATACTTCCACAGCGATAGCCTCTCCGGTATGTTTATCGATGATCTGCAGCTTCTTCCCGGCAAAGTCTACGAACATTTCTTCTCCCGCAATATGCTGAAGTTTCATTGAACCCTTTTCTTTTGGATATTTACGACGATAATGTTCGAGAAACTGCGTGTAGCTATATGGTTCTGCGGCCAGCTCAACATATTGCTGATAATGATACAGAAAGGTAAAGCCGGGATGATTCCGGGCCTTGTTGACCCCCTGAAAGTAAAGCATGAGTTCATTATGGCGGGTAGCGTCCAGCGTCGTATGGGATGAAAACAGTTCGGATAAAGCAGCGGTATCAAAGTCCAGAAGCTTCTTGAATGAGTAGCCGCTGCCTGCAAATAGCTGCATATAGGTATTGACTGTATTGCGGGAAATACCGAGAACGGAACCTATTTTACGGTTACTGTAACCGTCCAGATGTAATGTGAGTATTTGTTTTAAGTCCATCGGATCTAGTTTGTTGGCCATATCGCTGTATTTAAAGCGACAAGGTAATTCTTTCTTGATCTTTTTAAAGTGGCACGATTCAAACCGTAAAAAATACGGATGGATGAGCGAAAATTAAACCACTAAAGTGGCATCATTTGAACCGTAATAGCTGGCACCATCCGACCGAAATGACTGGCACAAATCAAACCGTAATATCCACCGCACACAGACTATCGCTACAGGGGAAGTCTTTGAGAAAGAAAAAAAATCATTAAGTTTGAAAAGTTAATACAATCCAGCTGTAAAATAGCTCGGGTTATTGGTCACTAAATCTGGTGTACTTTCGTCCGGAATCCGTGGTGTACTTTTGTCGGAATATTCACTTAAAGCATATTTTATATTTATTCACTGTTTGAAAAATGGTAAGTCTTCAAAAATGGTAAGTCTTCACTTTTTCTTTAATGACTTTTTCGTTTGAATAACTGAATACAAATAATCTTATTTGTTCCTCCGATATAATTCAAGTTACAGTCTCAAATTTAAAAATAAGGTGCTATTTCTTAACAAAAAATATATCTATATTTATTAAATTATTACTCTTGAAGATTTCTTTCATGATATACGAATTTAACTTTGTATAGAGATAATTTTCCTTCAGCTTGAAATGGTATCGCTTTACGATTATCTCCTTGACTTATCCTCCAGACATCTATTTCTCTAATTTTTAAGGATATTATCAAACTTATTAAAGTGAAAGGTTTTGGTCCAGTAGGTGCAATTATAATACGATACTCGTTTTGTAGATAACTACATAGGGAAAGCAATTGCCTTTCAGAAAACTCTAGATCATAAATTGGAAAAGAAAACTTATTTTCTTCAGCGATAACTTCTAAAAGTGATTGATTGATCGTTTCGATAGATGTATTAAAGCGGTTATCTATCGCATCATCGTTATAAAACACGAAAGTTTCACCATCGAAATATTCACTTAAACCGAAAGCCTTATTTTTTTCGTATCCTAAACCAATTAAAACTGCTGTAGGTTTATCTGGAATTGAAAAATACGAAAATCCATCAATTGGACTTACATATAAGTTTCTGTAATTCTCACTTGGTGGAGAGACAAATTTCGCAAAACTATATGCAAATGTTATTTCAACTTCTGTGAAATTATGCGGCGTATCTCTAAAATACGATAATATCTCACCGTACCATACTCTTGTCATTGAAGAATAATCGATTAGAATTCTGATACTTTCTAGAGAGCAATTTAATGCAAATGTATCCAAAATGTCATGAATTACATTTGAATCGTTTCCGTCAGCTAATTTTATTGTACAGTTGTTTTTTTTTAAAAAAAACATCGTTTTTAATTCTATGTACATTGTCTTGAAAGCTTTTGAATCCCAAAACAATATTCATGTCGCACTTTACATTTTTCGAAAAAATATGAGTTGAACGTGGCTCATAGCCAGACGAAAAAATACCCAAATCAAATTTTCGTTGTAATTCACTATCATCACAATAGCTGCTAAAGATCTTCATATTTATAATTCAAAAAGTAATTGAGATTGAATTTGATTGCTGCTGCCTTTATATAAGATACTTGAGAGATTAACACTCTTATATTCTCGCTTTGGAAAATCAAATATAGGATACAAAAGGTAACATAGTCGTAATCTTTTACCAAGTAATCCATTCTTACTAATTCCTTCGTCAGGATCTAGATAAATAATTGCGCCAAGATGCACTCCTAGTTCAATTAATGTAGAAATATGAGGAGATACCCGAGCATCTACAATAAATGAACCTACAGGGTCCATACTAAACTCATCCCTCAATAATTTATCTCTAAAATATTGTCCAATTTTTGTAATAATGTCACCTAAGTTAATTACTACACTAGTGTAAATTTCCCGATTTGCATCCGGATGTGCTCTGATGAGTTCGAGATATTTTTGAGATATATTCTTAATAATTAATGATTGTTTATTTATATCTAAATTAGATTTTTCATTATTCACAGTAGTATTTAAAAGTGAATCTAATAAATTCATCAAGAACCTTGGATTTCCGTCACATAATTCATAAATGAAAGGGACACCATAAAATAAGGAGGGATTTTTTCTTGATCGACGTCCAAAACTTTTGTTAAACTGATACCTAAAAATAACAATAGGTATTATTTTTCTAAAAATTTTATCCTTCTCCTCGATTGATTTAGGCGTAGGATTATTATATGATATATTTTTTCTATCTAAGAATTTTGCAAAACTAGAATCGATAATAGCCAATTCTTTAATTACTTGCCAATAGTATGATCCTTTATCATATTTTCCACTGATTTTGGGTTCAATTTTAAATGATAATTTTAGATTTCTTTCATACGCCGACATTCCAAAAAATTGGTCTGCAGTCGAATCAATGTTTATATTTTTAAGCTTATTTTCCGTCAAAATTCTAGAAAAATCATTCCATTTAGAAGTACAGGAATCGTCATAGTTCCAAGTGCGTATTATTTTATAATCTTCGCCTTCAGAGGCATTTATAGTTTCTGGCGTTAATTTATCAACCAAAGATATAATCGGGCTAGTAACTAGTTTAAAATAAAATCTTTGGTCAACGGATCTCAATTTATCTATTAGCTCAAACTGCAACCACTGTGGACTAATTTCTAACTCGTCAAAACAAAGAGCCCATTTTCTACTTTTACCTTCACAAAACACATTTTCAAAAGAAGTACAAGCTGCTGATAATAATTGATAATAATCATTAAAATAAAATTCAGGAATGTTATCGAGGTCATTTTCTTGTGCGAAACCGAATTTTAATTTATTTATTAATTTATTACAGTATTTAATCCGATTGTTAAGTGATTTTTGAATCGAAAGGAGATTTGGGCTAATACTCTGCTCTATGTCGAAATCTTCAATTAACAATTTACATAATTCAGCTTCTTTCTGTAAGCATAGATTTCTTGATAAGATTTTCTCTGGGAACTCAAACTCTATTAGATATCTAAAGGTGTTAATAGTACAATCTAAAATATTTGTAGTGACTAAAAAGCGAGAAATGATTTCTTTCTTTTCTTGACTTAACATTTCTTGTCTATAGAAATGATCCATTTGCTTTTTCCATTGAATATCTGAAGGGATATAAATTGCTGAAAAAGGTAGTGGTGGAATAGCCTTATTTTTTTGTTTCAAATAATAGTATCCTGGAGTTGTTAACATTTTTAATAGAGTAGTTTTTCCACTTCCTCTAGGACCCATCAAAAGCGAATGATTCATTCGCAATAATTCAGAAAACTGATCATTGCTAATAAATGTTTTCGCAATTTGATCGAAGTTAAGATATCTAGCGTTAAAGGAATCGTTAAAATTCTGGTTAATCATTCTTGGATATTTTTAGACCTATAATTTTTGGTGTATCTGGAAAACTTGGAGCTAATTCAGCATTTAACTCTTCTAAATATTTATTAAAAAGAATCTGTTCACTAGGTGTAAGAAAATCTAATTGTGGGAAGTCGCGTTTTAGGTCGTCAAAATGTAATAAATAAGATTCCTTGCTTTGAAGCCATGTTACACAATTTTGTGCTAAAGTTCGCATATCTATTTGAGCTCCAAATCCAGTAAAGCAAGGGAAATATGTCCCTGTCTTTTGAATCCAGCCTTTTTTTGGTATTAGTACCCAAGACTCAATTTTCCCCTTTGGTTGATTGGGCATTACTTCCATAATATGAAAAGTATTATCTATTCTTAAATCAAAGACATTTTGAGTAGAAGAAAGGCTGCCAGAGCAAAATACTGCGATAGAGTTTCTATAAGTTAGTTTTGGTTCATGTTTATGACCATGTATAACAACCTGAAAATCGAAAAACTCTAAGGTTTTAACCAAATCATCACCATTACTTATCAAATCACTATCAGGATTATCTAAATTCCCATGATTCAAAGGATGATGGTGACATAATGCTATTTTATAATCAAAGGATTTCAAATTAATACCCTTTAATTCTTCTTCAATTTTCCGTAATTGATCCTTTGTAACATTTGAAGATCGACTACTACCTTTGTTTCTATGTGAGTGACAGCTGTTAAAAACAAGAATCAATATGTTATCTTTTTGTACAATGCAAAAGTCATTCTGCCAAAACTGATTATGTAGTTCTAAGTATTCTGGAATAGGATAATCTTGCTCAAATTCCTTTAAAACACCAATTGGATCCTCCTCATCTTTGCACATTATATTGACATCATGATTGCCAACCGTAGCTATCAAAAGTTTAGCATTCATTGCTGATTGAATTTTCTCTAAATATTGCCAACCAGTTGCGAGGCCTTGTCGGTCCGCTTTATCAGCAATATCTCCAGGACATAAAATTATATCGCATTTGATTTGTTTATCTTTAATAAGTTTTTGCAATGCTTTTATAGGATTCATTAATGGACTTCCAGTTACATCATCAGTGTATAAAAGCGTTGATTTCGTCCCATTTTCTGAGCCTGAGTGTTTACAATGTAAGTCGCTTATGATTGCAATTCTCATTTTTCGATATTAGTTATTATAACTTCTTTTTCAACCTTTCGATGTTGCGCAAAGCCAGAGATATTTCTAGTGGTATTTACTACTTCAGAATTCCAGTCATCACTTAAATCCAAAGATTCGTCACAAAGTGCATAACTTAGCACAAATTTTGCACTTCTATAGTTGATTTCTGATAATAACTCCTTTAATCTTTTTATATCATTCGTCCCAAAACTATCTGGCCCATATTGATTGAAAATCCTCCGATTCTTAATAGCATACGGTGGGTCCAAATAAACAAAATCTCCTGCGTTGCAGTTCTCAAGAACTACGTTTTCAAAGTCACCTTTTATAAATACGGCTTTTTTTAAAAATTGAGAAATTTTTAGGAGAGTTTCTAAATCAATTATATGTCCACTACTAGGGGAATAAGGAACATTAAATTGGCCAGAGTTATTGGTTCTATAGAGGCCGTTAAAACAAAAAGTATTAAGATATAAAAAAAGAGCCGAATTATATATTCCAGTTTTTCCTTTATTATATTCTTTACGTATTTCATAATATTCATCTTTTCCACATGGGAATCCAGATAAAATTTCGTGAATTTCTTCTGGATTCTCTCTAATATGTTCATATGTTTTTATCAAATGAGCATTTGTATCCCCCAAAACTGCTGAATTAATTGGTAATTTAAAAAACAATTGTCCGGAGCCTACAAAAGGCTCTATATATGTTTTAATATCATTCGAAAAGTATTTTTCCAGCTCAGGCAAAAGTTTCTTTTTGCTACCTGCCCATCTAAGGAACGGTTTTGGCATTGTAAATTGAATTGTATGAAATGCGAAGATAATAATTAATATTCGTCAACAAAAAACCATTGAATTATCGGCTCCAATTCCATTCATTTGATTTTATTTGATTTAAATCAGATGATGAATGCCCGAGCCACTTTCCCTTAATTAGATTATTGTCGATAATTTTGAGCTCAAAAGCGCCATAATATCCAAATTCATTTTTTTTATCATACCATGTACCAAGTAAATTCATTCCTCTAATTTCACCAAAAACCGCATATTGTTCATCATTGTTAGAACGAAATTCTCCATAAAAGTACTTTCCAAATTGACTTATTTTTAATTCACTTTTCCTACTAACTTCTGGTACATACTTTTCACTGTCATTAATTTCCCAGAGTTGAATCCATAAACCACAGATATCTGGAGATTTAATTCTATAAATAGATCTAACTGGAATATGGCTCAATGTTTTTATTAAATGGGGCGCTAAATTTAAATCAAGTAATGTCTTTAGGAAAAAACCCATTATAAACGGTACTAAAGGAACAAAAATTGAAAAATCAAAATTCATAAAGTAAAAATATTTAATATAAAAAGCAATATAAAGGCTATTTCTATTATTATATCAACAAATATAAATATAATACACTTTCAATTTTTTGAGTTACGAGGCATATCTTAAATTTGCTATTTTATAAATTATCATAAGATATTATAATTTCCAAGATTAGATATTCTCAATAACTTTAAAAATGAATTTCTAAACTTATAAATTGAATAATTTAGAAAATGCGTTTTGCCAATTAAAATTGAAGAAGAGGTTAATAATATATCCAAAAACTTTTGAACGCCTTAAATCGCTAATATAATATTTATATTTTATAGTAGCAAATACTATTCTCAAAATTATACTTTATTAATTTAAAAATGGATAATTTTGTTATTTTGATGGTTAACGGAGGTTGTCATGTCAAGATAGTATTTTACGATATAATTTTTTTGCTTATTTATTATTCCAAGTACAAAATAACAATTGGAGTTGGGGATATGCTTAAACTGGAAAGAGGTTTTTAACCCTAAAACACAGATCAATTACCCGCCAGCTACTGCCGCAATCGTTGTTGGACAGCCCGGGGGGCGCAATTCCATTGAGCTCAGTCTCAGTTAAATTCCTAATACACTCATTGAATATCGTTGCTGATTATTGCCCTTTTCCGGTGTTGATTCGGAACTTGTGTCTTTTAAAAAGCATGTATAGTCACACCCATATTTATAGTTTCTACAACCAAACATTTGTGATATGCCGAACTTGTTCGAAATATTTTTGATGAACTGTAATTCACCATCGCATTTCTTGCATAGCAAAGTTTCCATCTGATAATCAACGTGCTCATTATATATTTCACGTACAAACTTAGATTGCCTATTCTTATCAGCTAAAAAATAGAACTTTTCTTTTGCTCTAGTAAGCGCCACATAGAACGCGCGACGTTCTTCGCCATTAGGATAATTATCATCACCGCTAAGTAATAGATTAAGTATTTTATCGTCACTTAATTCTGCTGGGAAACCGAATTTCCCAGTTTCACAATTGATTAAAATTACTATATCACTTTCTAAACCTTTAGCCTTGTGAACGGTTAGGTAATTTATATCTCTATCAAACAACAACTTATTATCTCTAATAATGTGACCTTCTATATCTATCTCCGAATCAATGAGTAATGTTTTAATATGTAGCTTTCCTTTTTCTTTAGCTATAAAAATCTCTTTACTTTCTTCTATCTGGTTAATATCGAAATTATATCTACCTAGGATCGTAATAGATTTAGATGTTAAATCTTTACCATATTCAATGTATAGCTCTTTTAAGATATTTAAGATATTCAAGTTAATTGGTTGTCCTTCACTTTTATTATAATCGAATCTTACATCCGTTTTGATTGATCTACCAGCTCGAAGTTTCTTTGCTCTCTGATTAGGGTTTTTCAAAACAAATTGAGAAGAAATACTGATCAATGGGTCAGCAAAACGATAAGTAGTTTCAATTCTTTTTGTAACTGTATGTCCAAAGAAATTTTCAAAGCGACTAAATAAGGTTAAGTCGCTACCTGTAAATCTGTAAATTGACTGCCAGTCATCACCTACAGCAAACAATTTGCAATACTTTTGTTTTTTTAAAGAATTTAATAGTTCATATCTATTTATAGAAATATCCTGGAACTCATCAACAATGATATATTGGTATTGGTGAATAAATGAATTATTTTCAACCTTTTTTTTAGCGTAATTGATTAAATCATTAAAATCTATTTTCTTTTTACGTTCTAATTCTTGTTGATAGGAAATGAATATTTTTTGAATGATATCAAGCAACTTTTCGTTTCTTTTAATTAAGCTATAGTCATAGCTAAACATCTCGATATTACTCGATATTATTTCCTCAAAAGATTTGTTGTTAGATTTATATAATCCAATAAAAGTCTTTATTAGAGTAATGACTGCATCAATTTCTTTTCCATAAGCTTCCTGTATAATTTCATAGACTTCTACATTAGATTTGGGTTTTAGTTTTATTCCATATGATATAAGGTTATTTATTAGATTTTCTTCTATAGAATTGTTCTTAAATTCATAACTATATGATTTTATGAGATTTGTATTGTATAAATTGTGAATTTCATCCTTCCATTCCATAATATTTTTATAATAGTCTCTGGAAGACATTCCATCTTTGGACTGAAAAAACTGCGGCGTATTTCCTTTTTCATCTATGCCATAATGTTCCAGGTAGATTATATTTTCGTTAGGATTCAAACATGATGATATCAGTGTTTCATTATAGCCGTTCATAAAAATAGCGAAATCTGGTCTGTATCGCTTTTTATGTTTGTCATAATTCACATCAGCGTCGATCTCCTCTTGATAAATGTAGGGGCTCTCATAACTATATTCCACACCATTAAGAAATAAGAAATTAGCTATGAAGCATTCTTCAGCGCTTTTTACATATTCATTATTTAAGGTTTTTTTTGTGCTATTTTTACTGAACCTTTTCTGGGATAGCATGCCCTTGATTGATTGGAATTCGCTATCTTTTAGATAATTCATGTAGTCTTTATAACTTTCAAATTCATTTTCATTTTTAATCTGTCTTAAATCATTGATTACAAAATCATTGAAAGATGATAAATAATCATTTTCAGCTGTTAATCGATGATGAATATCCACTATTAGTTGTTCAGATTCGTCAGGGGACATTATATCCACAGGTCGGTCATTTTCTTTTATAATTTGGTATGCAAGAGAATGAAACGTTCTGCATTCTACACCTAGATAACCTAACTTTTCCTTTAAATCATCTGCACTTTTTTTTGCAAAGGACAAAAGCAATATTTGATTTGAAGAGGTAAGATTGTTATTCAGCAAATAATTTACTTTTCCTTGTACGGTCGTTGTTTTTCCACATCCGGCGCCAGCTATTACAAGGATATTATCGTCATCATGTAGTATAGCATCAATTTGTTGTACATCTAGTGGATTTGAAAGAAGTTCATTAAAATAGTTTTGACATCTTAACCTTTCTTCTTCAATAAATGTAGTATTATGAGTATTACGTAAACTTTCTCCTTCTTTTAAAAATTCAAGTATCTTTTTATATGCAATATGAAGATCATTGTTTTGAACATAGTGTTTAGGTATAGATACGATTGGAACGGTCGATTTTATCTCATCGAATTTATTCAATAAATCAGTAAATGAACAGTACTTTTTTTTGAAGGTTAAAGTGTTGTAAACTAAAATGTTGATTTGATTTGCGTACAACGCTAAATGCTCATCATATTCTCTTTGTAATTTTTGTAATCTTTGTTTTTCAGCTACTATTTTTTGTTCATTAATCTTGGCTGTTTCTTTCTTTTTTATATATAGTAAGTAACCGTATATGCAAAAAAAAGCTAGGACTATAATTACAAAAATCATCTGCATATTCATGTGTTAATTTAAGGCTATTAATTGAGGAAATATACGATAATAAACTGTTGATCCAAAGGTAATAATAGCCAATATCTTCTAGGCCCACTTGCTTTTTGGAAGATGTTTCTAAATTCCTTATTTTTTGAATGTTATAATTTTATTCTTTCCTCCTAAAGATTGTAGAAGTTTTTATTCAAAGCATTTGCAATTGGAATATCTGCCGGAGCAAGCTTCCATTTCAATAGGTCATTAATTTTCACCCATTCAAGTTGGTCATGATCAGTGGACTCAGTTGCTATACTTTCAGTCTCGCAGATGAAAGAAATTAATTCGATAGCACCGTTATCGTAATGATGTACAGTATCGAAAAAGTACTGTTTGATTTCGACCTTCAAGTTGAGTTCTTCAATCAGTTCACGAAGCAAAGATTCTTCATAAGATTCACCATCTTCAACCTTGCCTCCAGGAAATTCCCAATAGCCACCTAAAGACTTTTCTGGTTTCCGTCGACAAATCAGAACGAGATCATCTTTAAATATAATTCCGCAAACAACTTTAGTTATAGCCATGATCAACTATTTGATAGTTTTAGTCTTTAATAATTGTAGTAATTCATCCAAACTCAATGTCTTATTTCGTCGTCTGTGAACCATGGAGTGGCAGTTGGGACAAAGTACGATCATATCCGTTAGGGGATTAACCACGCGTTCACCTTCACCATTAGATAATGGCTTGGTGTGATGTACATGTATAAAACCGGCTCCCCATTCGCCATAAGCTTTCTCGAAATTAAAGCCGCAGCCCATGCAATTTAATCCATGTATTTCTATGGCTTTTTCACGAAGCTTAATGTCTCTTTCATATTTTGTAGAGTAAACCAATTTAAGTTTGCCTTCTGAGTTGGTATAAGATTCAGAGATCTCTTGCTCACTATCATTAGTTGCGTTGAAATTATTTAGATCTGATAGAACGATTATGCTATTGAATGTTTCTTCATTGACCGGGCGAACGCCATCGCGCCAATAATTTTTAAGTCTTGAACTAGGAATTTTCTCAATAAATTGACCATGTTGTTTAGCAAGTACAGGATAGGAGAAAGGCTTAAAATTTATAATTTCAGCATAATAATCATTTTTCTTAGAATCATTATCCTGCTTAATTTCTCCAATCTCTGCAATTCCAAAATAATGAGGATCACGAGTCATTCGCTTTGAAGCGAATGAGGAATCCTTCATTCGACCTTTATAGTAAACGATAACAGCTCCTTTTGTTAAATATTTTAAATAACGTTTTGGGAAGTGATACTCTCTTCCTGTATTATCCTTCCATTGGGAAACGTCATTTTCAGTGATGACAACGTAATTCATTAAATATTAAATAAACTTAAATAGTAGTGGGAGGAGTATTGTCGTCGCTAGGCTTAAGAGATTTTATAATAACTCTTAAAATATCATTTTGCTCGCGTAAAGCCGCGGTGTGATCTCGTTTGGCGACGAGATATCTATCAAGAAGACTTGAAAGAACCAGGTACAGTCCGTAAAGACAGATTGCAATAAATCCTCCGTAAATAAGGTACATGAATAATCCGAATGAGAACATAATTTATAAGTTTAGTGGTTTAGAATTGTAAAAAATTATTACTAGGTAAAATCTATAGTACAGGTGTTACCATCGATTTTTACAACATTGTAAGGATCGTTATGTCTCAATCCAGCTGCGTAAGGAATTGCCATTTCTATTAGCTTGAAAGGATCTATATGCTTTAAAACAATTGTTTTTTTCTCCCCCAATTCCATTTTTGATAACAATTCCAGAATGTCATCGCTCTCTTGCCAACTTGCAGGCTTATAAGCTATTTTAACAGGGCTTTTATTCTTATTGAACAAAAGTAGATCACCGCTTTCTACCTCAATGCCGCCGATACAAACACCCTGACTTGTATTGTAAAGGTAAATGGACTCAATCCTTTGACCTTCAAATGCTTCTTTTACCCAGTCTATCGCTTTTTTCATATTTGTACTTTTTTAGATTATATCCGTTAACCTAATTATCTTACCATCGTCAGAAAACTCAAAGATCGACTCCCCATTCAAGCTTATCTCTTTACCTTTTTTCAATCCATTTGGAAAATCCATCGCCGCGATCGCTCTGTAGGTAATTGAGATATCGGTAGTACTATAATTATGAGTTATTGACTCAATGACTTGTTCTCTCTCGCTGAAATAGGAGAGCGCCTCAATAGCCTGTTTTTTAAATTCTTCAACACCTTGCAATTCCATCGTTTTCTCACCATTCATAACATTCTTGAAAATAATATCATCAGAAAAATCTGCTATCATATTTTTCGCATCCATCTGATTATAGGCCTCGACATATTTGAAAATCTTTTCCGTTCTTTCATTTAAGACGGATGCGCTCATAAGTTTTGGTAGTTGGTTTCCCATTTATTTGCTAGTAGGTGTTTACACTTTTTCCGTATGCGCTTTTCTATTCTAAATCTGAAAATATAGATCCAAAGCGAGTATTAGCTCATCTCGCTGCCATCCAGGATTACGCTTTTTTTTTCATTTGACTTTTCAATTTTGGCCCAATTTCATTCGGTATCATACCTATTCTGGATAAAACTGCATGTCTCAGCGAAAATGGTCGATACACGTGTATAAATGATTCCTTTAAGCATATCAGGTCTATTCATTTCTTGGTGAATTTTATTTAATTCATATTGCACTATATCGAATTCATCGTTGGTTAGCTTTATAACTGGAAATTGTTTCAAAAGATTAATGGCGGAAGAAGACAGAAATGGTATGTTATCAATAATGCTTTTGTCCATTATCAAATAATGGACAAAAGTTTTTTTCTTAAATTTCCATTGATATAACTGCCCGGTAAAAGCAAAACAAAGTTGAAATTCAGGTACCGCGCAACCAGAAGAATAAACGTCTTTATCTGAAGGGAATAAAAGGACATAACAAAAGTTGTCGATTTCATTATCTCCAACTAGTATTTCGTCGGTTTCCCAAATACCACTTGAAAATCCCTCTATTTTTCTATTTCCGAAAGCAATTTGTCTAATACTTACGTCAGATATTTTCTTTGTCATTTTATCCTCTATTTTGTTTTTCCTCAAATTCTTTTAGATCTTTGATCTGAAGTCAATTACTCCATAAAACTTCTTTAGAGTTACTAAGAGGTCTAATCCTAGATTATCAACAAAGTTTAGAACTTCTTCAATTGGGGCCTTCTTATTGTTGTCATTCATATACTTAGAAATTTTCCCTGCGGGTATATTCGTCTCGATTTCAACATCTTTTCTCTGGAAAGTATAATTTCCAAAAAGCTGAGCAGCAGGAGATAGGCCCTTTAGTTTGTTAATTAGACGATTTTTTGTTTTTCTTGGATATATTCGATCTATTGTTGAATTGAATTCATCTTCGGGTATGCCAGAAAGGTAATTGGCAACATAAACTATTGGAAATACTTCATCTGTATAAGGTATTGCCGTAGCTTCATGACTCAAGGCATTGATCCTATCTGTAGTAATTCCAGTAATGCTTGACAATCTTGATTTATTTATTTTAAGCTCATCTAAATAGGCCCCTAATGGTGTGTTCATAATTATTCTTATTTTTATACGATATTTGGTTTAAATATTTCCATTTATCGTATATATTCCTTATATTTGTGATAGTTATTATAGCGACATAATTGAGAGGCAATTGAGCTTCTCTTACGATTGTCACTCGTGAACGAAACCGTCAAATTCCACATGAGTAGATCGTGAGCTCGCTTTCTATTGGATTTTATTATCTTTGTATATATTTAGTTCAATAGAGCGATGCTCATGTAAGTCTTTTGTGGACCCATAATCTCGGTTATGGCGGCTCTTGACGGTGCCAGTTCAGAAGCTTTGGGTATCGCTCTTTTGGTTTTAATCCAATTTTGCTTTCCTGAACTTCTCCGAGTGTAATCGTTTTAATAAATAACTACTAACATTATGACAAAACGATTTAAACACCGTCAAAAATGCCAGGCTTACCTCAAGGACGTAAGTATTCGGTTTTCCAATTTAATTCTCATTAGTAAGATTATCCGGGCGCCAGAATAATCAGTTAAAAAATATAAAACCAAAATAGGGGATAGCGGCATCCGCTTAATAGCTTGTGCCGAAAAGGTGTAAACTAGAAAGGCCCTTAGACTAGGTTTTCCCGATCTGTATTCAATACACTACACCCTTAATTTTGTGTAATTAATAAAATTGCTCTTGCGAGACTTCTAACACCTTAAATGTAGCACTTTTATTCCTAAACAACAAAATTAAATACTATAATTTTGTATTGTTATTCTATACTAAATAGGTCGGGTTTTTATTTCTTTCCGAGAGGAAGCGCCATAATAACCCCTATAGATGACTTGTAACCAATTTGTGGGCGCTTTGCGGATCTGTTAATTTTTTCTTGTTGGACAAGCAGTATTAAAAAAAAAATCCTGCGAATGACAACCCTTTTTAATGCGATAAAATCGCAATTGGGGAAGCTATGCCCGTTTCAATTCATCGGGTAAGGCTCAAGTCATCTTTATTGAACCTATAAAATGAACCAAAAATATTCAAATGTGCTGGCTTTAGAACTTGCACTTTATGAAATCCATGATAAGGGATATGATCCTATCCAAAAAATAATTGACTTCTGGGAAAAGTATAACCTCATAAGTATTCAGAATACAATCAATCTGTTATTAAAAAATCACACGGATACGAACTATATGAACGAAATCTATGTAGTCAGCCATAAAAAGGTTTTTTCAGCTGACCTGTTTCGTTTATTAGTCGCCTATTTTATGGCGCATACCAATCCCGTTTCAATCGATAACATCGATATATCCGATGCGGAGACCACCCAGATCAGTAGGCAAGAACTCTCGATCACGAAAAGGATTCATGAGTTTTTTGGAAGAATAGCAGATTAACCTTAACAATAAGCAGATGAAATACAGATCAAATCTGATGGCTGCCTTATTGGATAAGGTAGCATATCAGGCATCTATTAAGGATGCCGAAAATAATAATTTAAAAAAAAATGCAATACGCATGGGATAAAAAGTACCTCTTTAATTGTATAGTATATAGCTTGAGGCAGATAATGTCGGCATGTACCCCTGTGCCGGTGCCAAAGAGCGTAAAGGGAATGTTTACCATAAGGACAATTCTAATCCTGTTCCTTATGATGTTCAGTTTTCATATGTTTAGTTTATCAGCTCAGACGCCCCGCAAGGACAGCGGGGCGGAAGGGTTGGCTAAAATTATCCCGCTCAAGATAGGAGATACCATACCTGAGGAGCTGTGGAATATGCCGCTCGAAATTATTAAACCTACAGCGCAAAATGCAACTGGTACATTAGCAGACTATAGAAATCAGAAATTATTAATCCTAGACTTTTGGAATACATGGTGCAAAAGCTGTATCAAACTGTTTCCAAAAGTGGATTCTTTGAATGCCGAATTCAATGGTAGGCTATCCATCGTGCCAGTAAGTAACGATCCTTCGAAAAAGGTAATTCCCTGGATGCACGATAAAGAGATCGTCTTAAAATCTACGAATGTGCTGGGAGACAATGATACGACTGCAATTGGCGCATATTTCCCTAGAGAGATTCTACCTCATGTCGTTATCATAGCTGATAATAAGGTAAAAGCAATCACTTTTCCGGAATATATCAATAGGAAAAATTTAAATGATATGCTACATGGTCGCGATGTGCTGATAAAAATGAAATATGACGACCTCAATTTTAACCCAAGGTATCCATTATTTGTCAATGATCTTAATGGCCCTGAGAACAACTTTAAAAGTAGATCCATCTTTTCTGGATTATTAGATGGGATACCTTCCATGTACTTATTGTCCCACGATAGTTTGAGAAACCGGATTATCCTAAAGATGGTAAATAATGTTTTTATGAATAGTTGGGTGGCTGTTTATCCGGAAGCAGCGATGTATGCCAATAACCAGATTATCTATCCTTCTGATCAACAAAAATTAATGGATTCGGTGCTTACCTATGAATTGATTTTTCCTGCCGATGCAGAGGGCAGGCTTCGTGCCAAAGTAAAGTCTGACTTAGAGTCTTATTTCGGCTGGACTGCAGATACCGCCATTCGCGATATACCGACACTTGTATTTGGTGAGACAACAGATGCCAGGAAAAATGCGACCCAAGATCTGGCATTTAATCACCCTGTGGTACTGGACAAGCAACGGATGTCACTTCGGGGATTGATCTATTCCATCAATATGGATCGCGAAAGAGGTATCTATGCGATGCCTGCAAAGACAAATGTTCTTTTTGATGAAAAAAAAAGAATGGCAGTTTAAATCGCTCAAAGAAATGAACCGCTGGCTTAAAAGGTATGGTATCACTGCAACCATCGAAATGAATAGGGTGAAACAACTAATTATCAGAAAACTATGAAAATTTTAAAACCGATTATAAACCTGATTTTGCTTTTTACCTTTTTGATCTTACCGCTTGCATTTGTGCAAGGGCAGCAAAATGTCTATATTTTTAAAGGGAAGGTGATCGACAGCCTTACAAAAAAGGGAATAGCAGCTGTATCCATTCGCGATATCGCTACCGGTCGGAATGCTACGACTGATCAAAAAGGGGAATTTCAGATCCAATACCAATCTGCTCCTAAAAAAGCTGTTGTTTTTAGTATACTGGGGTATGAAACAAAAGCCATCAACGACAATGGTGTTGGAAAGTACCTCACTGTTGAATTAGCACCAAAGGAACTAAGGCTTGAAGAAGCGACTGTTTCTACAGGCTACCAGATCAAACCGCGTGAACGGGTGACAGGCTCATTTGAACTTGTGGGGCGAAGTCAGATCGATCGCAGGATCCATCAGAACGTACTGGAACAGCTGAACGGTCGTGTGGCATCGATACGTTTCGATGTACCCAATGTCTCTTCAAACGTGACGCCGAAAATGAATATACGTGGGCGTAATACGATCTTTTCCAACGATCAGCCCTTGTATATATTGGATAATATGGCTTATGATGGCGATATTACCCTGATCAATTCGAATGATATTGAGAGCATTACAGTGTTGAAAGATGCTGCGGCATCTTCGATATGGGGGGCTAGGGCTGGGAATGGTGTTGTGGTCATTCGAACCAAATCAGGGAAAGCAAATGATCGTCCTACAGTCAGTTTCAATAGCTCTTTAGCCTATACACCAAAGCCAGACCTTTCTCGGTTAAAACGCATATCAAGCTCAGATTTTATTGATTTTGAAACGATGCTGTTCAACAAAGGATACTACGATAGTCAATTGACTCGGCCATATCCAGTCGCACAGACGCCTGTTGTTGAAACACTGGTTCTCCTACGGAATGGACTGATTGATGCCCAGACTGCATCCTCCCGGATAGATAAGTTAAGGAAAATAGACGTGCGTGATGATGTCGAAAGGTATCTTTATACCAATAAATTGGTTCAGCAATATGGTATAAATATTAAGGGTGGCAATAATGTACTCCGCTATTTCCTTTCGGCCAATTATGACCATAATAAGGAGGATAAGGTGAAGAATTCCAACAATCGCTTTTCCATTCGTTCTAATACGAGCTACCAATTGGGTAAAAAGTTGGAATTGACGAGTAATATTGTGTTTAGCCAGAAGACCCTAACCAATTTATATCCATCGACATTAAATGACTTAACAAGTTTCTCGCTGGGATCGGGTAAATTTTTATATCCCTATGCCGAGTTGGCCGCTGAGGATGGTGCTTACTTGTCATTACCCAATGGTCTTCGCGATACATTTAAGAAAAGTGCGATGGAGAAAGGGCTCTTGGATTGGACGTTCACACCTTTGGATGAGATTTATCATAATACAAGCAATGCTACAAATAAGTCTACGGAGTATTTATTTAATCCTTCGCTGCTGTACCGTCCCATCGAGGGAGTGTCTCTTGTTGCCAACTACCAGTATCAAAAACAGGTCGGTGATCAGCGGACGCTACGGGATCGAAATTCATACGATGTACGCAATTTGATCAACCGCTTTGCGCAGGTCAGTGCAACAGGCGTGGTCTCATTCCCAGTTCCTGTAGGCGATATTTTGCAGACCGAGGCAGACGAGCAAAGGAGCCAGCAAGGGCGCATACAGGCTAACTTTGAGCGTAGTTTTGATACAAACCATCATCTAGACGCCATGCTGGGTATGGAAGTGCGGGAGAATAAGATTGTCGACCATAGTAATATCGCCTATGGCTATGCGGAGCGAGGTCTAGTAAGTGTACCTGTGGATTATGTGACGCGTTATAAATATTATGATGCTAGCGGGAGTGGCAATATTCCTTATGGTGTCAGTATGACCTCCACGACGTCTCGATTCTTCTCGTATTTTGGCAATCTAGCATATACTTATAAAGGGAGGTATAGCCTTTCTGGTAGTGCTCGTGTCGATCAATCCAACTTATTTGGTGTTAAGACGAATAATCGAAAGGTACCGTTATGGTCAGTGGGTGGTTTATGGCATATTCATCAAGAGGACTGGTTCAAAACGGATTGGGTAAATAAATTGAGCTTAAGATCCACGTTCGGCTATAGTGGGAATGTTGGCGATGCGGTTGGAATTACAACCATTACGCTTTCGAATGCTTACCTCACCAATGCCCCAAGGGCCGATGTGCAGAATCCGCCCAATGAATCACTTCGTTGGGAAAAAAATAGACTGCTTAATTTTGGACTGGACTTTGGATTTTTTAAAAATCGACTTTCGGGATCGCTCGAGTATTATGCAAAACGGAATACCGATCTTTTGAGCAATAGCGATATCGACCCCACCACAGGGCTGGGAAACCTGTCGGGCAAAAGTGTCTTTCTTGGGAATGTTGCCACTACTACCGGTAATGGCGTGGACTTGACCTTAAATACGGTCAATATCCGTCAACCGAAATTTGGTTGGGAAAGTACAATTGTCTTTAGCGTCAACCACTCCAAAGTGAAAGAATATTATAGTCAGTCTACAACTGCGCAGAGTTACATCAACTCCAATAACGCCGTAACGCCATTGATCGGGTATCCGGTATATACGGTGTTCGGTTATCAATGGGCAGGGTTAGATCCTGAAAATGGAATGCCAAGGGGGTATCTTGACGGAGAAATTTCTAACGAGTATAGCAAAATAATGAATGCACCTGTCGGGACATTAGCCTATCATGGACCAGCAAAAGCGACGGTATTTGGTGCATTGACGAATACATTGCGGTACGGTGATCTGTCGCTGACTTTTAATCTTGACTATCGGTTTGGAAGTTATTTCAAACGCTCTAGTATATCTTATGGTATTATGGCAACAAGTTGGGCGGGGCATGCTGACTATGCCGATCGGTGGCAGCAACCTGGTGATGAAAAACGGACGGATGTACCCGTATTGGTATATCCATTCAATGGAAATGCAACATCTTTTTATATCGGTAGCTCAGCTTTGGCGGAGAAAGCAGATTATATCGCATTGCATGATGTTTATCTAGACTACACCGTACGACCTGAACTCCTGAAAAGGTATGGCATAAAGTCGCTAGTGTTGAAAGGCTATGTTTCTAACCTGGGATACCTATGGCTAGCCAATTCGAGAGGCTTGGATCCCTTTTATGAGAATGCAATCAGACCTCAAAAAAGCTTTACGCTGGGACTAAATCTAACTTTTTAACTTAATTAAAGAACGATGAAAAAATATCCTATTAACTTCAAGATCCTATTGATCTTTTTGCTTTTAGCATTAGCGAGCTGTAGCAAAGGTTTCTTTGAAGAAATCAATAATAACGGGCTTGTTGTTCCTGAAACAATCGAAGATATGCAGGCATTAATGGATAATACCGTGGTGATGAATGGGGCAACGGTAAGTGGCGGCGCACCGCTGCCCGTTCTCGGAGAATCTTCGACCGATGATTTTTATTTTCCCGATGACCGGGTGAACAGATTTCAACAGGTATTAAGAGACTTATATCTTTGGGCACCTGAATATATGGACGACGAACAGACAGTACTGAACTGGATGTTGCCCTATAAGACAGTCATGTATAGCAATATTGTATTGGATAACCTTAAGAAAATTGGGGCGCAACATACAGTTGCGGCCGATAATGTTGAGGGAAGCGCTCTTTTCTTTCGTGCCTACATCTATTTTCATCTTGCACAGATCTATGCTGTTCCGTATGGCTCAAACGCAGCATCCGATTTGGGACTTCCCATGCGTTTGACGAGTGATATCAGCTTACCTTTTATACGACCTAGCTTAGCGGAAACGTACAAAATGATCATTGAAGATGCGGAAAAAGCATCGGAACTATTGCCTAATATCCCGCTATACAAAACGAGGCCATCAAAGGCGGCTGCATATGCTTTATTGGCTAAGATACATCTGGTGATGGGAGCGTACGAAAAGGCAGGGGAGAATGCACGCAGATCAATAGCATTGAATAATAAAATATTGGACTTTAATGCCGTCGATAAGAAATTGGAGTATCCGATGCCGGTGCTAAATGATGAAGTTATTTTTCACATCAACATGATCAACAGCGTTGTCAACTGGGAGGGGATCGTTAGTGAAAATCTTTATGGATTATATCAGGATAGCGATCTCCGAAAGCAATTATACTTTTCGCCAAACGGAGCTTTTATTGGAAGCTATAGTGCTGGGAATGGACTATTCGGTGGTTTGACTACCGCGGAAAATCTGTTGATCGATGCAGAATGTAGTGCGAGAGAAGGGGGCTATGTACAGGCACGGCAGAGTTTGGAAAGATTGCGCATGAATCGGTTTGTGAAAGATCAATATAAAGCATTGGACATAGCGGACAATCAGCTGCTGTCAGAAATTATAAGTGAAAGGAGACGGGAACTCGTGCTAAGGGGCGTCACCTGGTCTGATCTAAGAAGGTTAAATCAAGATCCTAACTATGCTAGAACGATGTATCGTGATTTTAGTGATAAGAGGTATGAACTTAAACCCAATAGTTCCCGCTACACATTTCTGATCCCGACAGAAACACAATATTCTACGGGCACCCCGCAGAATAAACGATAAAAATAAAGCTCCTAGACAGTCGTATCTAGGAGCTCCATCTTGAAAATTCTAAAGCTGAAATTAATTGGAGTAACGTCTTATATCGTGTGGAGTAGCTGTAGATTTCGGAACCCAATCTCCGTTTGTATCTTGTTCAAGGTCAGACTCCGCGTAGCCTGAACTACATATCGGACCTGAAAGATTTGGACAATTATAAGGGTTACTGCCTTCCTCATGTTTATTTTGATCTGGATCAGCAATCGGCATCGGTTGGCCGGAGCTATCAAATTGAAAATAAACATATTCTACCAGCTTCTTGGCAGTTGGGGCTTCTTTTTTGTTCATTGCTTTAACGACGAAAAAAGCTCCTACAAATAATGCGAATAATGTGGCGACAAGTAGTCGCGTGTTTTTTAATGTAATCATAATTTTTTATGCACTTATGTGCTTTAAATAAGTAATTTGTGTTGTTGTTTCTTTTTGTTTGCTGCGGAACCGCCTGCCAATAACAGTTGGATTTCCTGGATAGTCTTGCTGCTTACCGACATCTCGGGAATAGGGCAAATTTTCTTTTGTGCTGTTTCATAACGTTGTTTTTTATTGGAGCATTTCAGATAGCAATTCACCTGTACATGTTACTTTCTTCGATTAAGCTTATTTACATTGTTCTGCTTTATCCGAGCTGCTATTACAAAGTTCTAGAGCAGCATCTTGTCAATATTGGGATTTTAAAGACTAAGTTTTGTGTTTACACCGACAAAAGATTTTGAAAGGATGTCCAAAAGATTGGGCCATTAGCAATCATGATCCCGCAATAGGCGGCGGAGTAATTCACTGCTTATTCCCATAAACCGGGCGAGTTCATGATGCTTCACATAGCTTCTGAGGTCGGGATATTTATTGAACACAAAGTCGAATTTATCTTGATTGTTTAACGATAACAGCTTATGCCGATAGTCCAAATAGGTCTGCTGTTTGTCTGTGAGATTGGCATAGAGGTAAAAAACTTTCGGGTTGTGCGCATTGATTTCCTCCAGTTGGCGGAGTGAGGTGCGGTAGGTGCGGCAATCACTCAGCGCGATAAACTGATAGCGGTGTTTATGATTGGGGATCATCAACGATTCGCCAGCTAGGGCATAGCGCACGGGACAGGTCTTCTCATATTTCCCAAAGATGCCATCAACGATCAGGTAGAGCTCGCCCCAGTCGTTGATGAGTCGTTCTCCTGGGCTAAAACGCTCTTCTTCAAATACAGCAGATAATTCAGGGATTTCATGTTGCCATTGGGGATCAATGTCCCTAAAAAAGGAATCGAGCAGGTAGTCTTTACTTTTCTTCATAATTAAGTATTTGGCAGTAATTGTTCGTTTAAAATAGGCCGACAATTTATTAAACTCAGCTGGCGATGTCAATTTTTGGGAAATAAAGGGTTTAACCAGGGATGAACGCTGCTGTTGCAGGGACAAATTTAGCTTTTACCATTTAATTGCAGTGCAAAATCCCTTTTATCCCATAGAAAGACTTTATTTCCCATTTATTTTTTGTTTAAAAGGCAATTTTCATCTTTGTCACGCTGGCCGGCAAATGGAATAAGAAATGCTCTTAAAGGGGCAACGGGAATGACCTGACCCGGATGGTTACAGGTCGACAAACTAAGGATAAAAATGGAAATAGAAACCGAAGTTGCGGAACCCATCGTCTTTGTCGGAAGCTCCATTATGGAATTCTTCTCCGAAGACCCGCCACTGATTGATCTGGGCGATGACAAATGTTGGCCCGAATCATTTTAAGCAGGTGGATATGCTAATCCTGCAGCAGGAAGGCCTACTGGCCTTCCTGATCTTAAAGTCTTCTTTTTAACTCCTTTAAATCAATCTTATGAATACCCAACAGACCAAAAACCTACACCGTCTCCTATGGCTGGCCAATGTACAGCAGTTTTTCCCGGATAAAGCACCTGAACAGTTATGGAAAGATTATACAAGCTGGCTTAAAAACAGAAATCAGTTTCAACACCTATATAGACGCTATCCTCTTCATCAATTGCCTGATTTCGGTCCTTTGCCAATGGACATAAAACCTGAAGGGGGTATACTCATTTCCTTTCATTATGGCCCTTACAGATTACTACCTAAGTTTCTGGTCAAGTGCGGTTATCAGATTACGCTGCTTGCCGCGGCAGCTATTCTGGAGCGCGAAGCTGAATACTATGATGCCGAGCTCCGTAATGCGGGGCTGTCTAGCGAAATGCTGCAATGTATTGATGCCAATAACTCCTATTCGCTCAGAAAGATTTTGTCGGCAGTAAAGGAAAAACGGCTTGTACTTGTTTTTATGGATGCCAATGAAGGGCAGCGTATCGATCACAGCGATAGCAATAAATTGCCCGTCCCTTTTGCTGCGCACTATTTCTGCTGGCGGACCAATATTTTAAAGCTCGCGACAAGATTCCGTATCCCGGTATACTGCACCTATATGGAACGCTGCAAAGAGGAGATACCCTGGGCTGTCCATCCATTTGTGCCTATTTTGACCGATACGAAACAACCTACTGCAGCGGAAATGATGCATGCTTTTTCAAGGCTTCAGCTCAGCTTTCAGCAGATGATGAACCAAGGGTGGATATATTGGGAAAATTGGGCTTTTATCCATCAGTACAATGGCGATAAAGCGAATACTAGCCGGGGGATAGCAGCGTCGGGGAGCTGGGTCTTGCCCCTGGAATATCAACAGCAAAAATATCTGTTCGACATTCGGAATAGACAGTTTTTTCAGATAAAAGCTTGATTTCTTTAAAGTTAATTGTTAATTTAGAAGGAATAAAATGTTAATATATGAAACCTAACCCTACTTTAAATGCGATTCATAATAGTTTATGGATGCGATCGGCTATGACCGCAGGGCTGATGATAATCGGTCTAACACTGATTAATGCCACAAAAATTCATCGTTTTACACCATTAAGCTACAGTGTGTTCTTATTTCCTTATTTGATTTATTTTTTACTGCTCTATTTAGGATATCGGACTGCCCTAGGGAAGCAGCGCCATCGCTGGCTCGGCTATGGGCTAATAATTCTTGCTGTTCTAACAGTCTATACCGTCGTTAAATTTTACTTTTATGGTCTGGTACCACAATTTATGGATGGTTTTTCGGCGCCATGGTTGCCCGCGCATAAACCGGTGCTGATCAGTAAGATCATTGGTGGACTGTTGTTTTTTGTCGCAATATACCTGACCGACTACCTCACCTGGGAAAGGTACTACACCGGCCTTAAATTTCGGCAGGCAGAAATGCAGATTAAAAATATATCGAATGTGCAATTGCTGTCGGGCCATTTTCTGGGCAACGTCTATGATCTGTTGCAGCATAGGAGCAAGCGCATCCGGAGCAGGAGCCTGGTGTTCTTCCAGTACGTTAGTAATAAAATCGCAAACCCAACGGTATTGGTACCTCTTGCGGAGGAATGGGCATACACGAAAATATTGATCTCTTATTCCAGCAACAGAAATTTTAAGATCGAAGGGGAGGAGCTTATGGATAAAAAGCTCTTGAACAGATCTGTCCCCACGCTCACCATCATGACCTGGATAGAGAATGCGGTGAAGTATAGTGCCGATGATCCACATGAATGGATCGAAGTAAAATGGATTAAGGTATCGGAAGGTATACAGCTGCAGATCCATAACCGTGTTGCGGCAGCTGATGTGAAAAAAGGAACGGGCAAGGGCCTGGAACTGGTCAACAGATTATTTGAATCGATGGAAAATCAGCTCATTGAGCTCGAGTATACGGTGGTATATCAGGAATATTTTATAGTGAAACTGACTTTCAAAAACCAATAATATGGCAAAATACGATGTGGTCATTATTGACGACAATGCATACGATATCCGTATGGCGGAAAGTGCATTTAGGGAAATCAGCCAGGTGGGAGATATCAGGAGTTTTACCAAGGCGATAGACGGCTTTAATAGTATTATTGATAATACGCCAGATGTGCTGCTATTGGATGTGGAGATGCCGCAGATGTCAGGACTGGATTTGTACCAGACGCTGCCCGGGGAGAAGCGCCCGCCCGTCATTTTGTATACCAAGTCTGCTCAATATGCGTACGAAGGGATCAAGATTGCCGTGGCCGACTACCTGATAAAACCGGTAAGCTTCTCGGATCTTTACCTGGCATTCAAGCGCGCCTTGGACCAGAAAAGTATCCACATTAAGATGGATTTCAATATTGAGCCCAGCGGAAAATGGTTTAGTTTCAAAAATATGGACAGGCTGGTCAAGTTTCGCGATATTGTGGCGGTATCTTCCTGTAAAAACTATGCGGTATTTCATTTGCGGCAGTCAGCAGAAGATTTCAATTACCGACTGACGATGGATGAGGCGGAGGCCATGCTTCCTCAAAGTACTTTTGTGCGGGTACACCGCGGTTTTATTGTCAATGTCAATTTCGCTACTACCGTTGTCGATCGTAAGATTTCTCTCCCAGACCGTACCGATCTGGAGATCAGTGTAAGTGATATGGGGCTGATACGCTTACGTCAATATTGTTGATTGACCTATTTTTATGAACTTTTTATAAACCCTAAATAAATATGTATGCGTAAAAATCAGTACCTCAGGGGCTTTTCCATAAGTCCCGGGCATTCCTTTGCCCAAAAATTGATCTTGCTGGAACTATTGGTAGTTAAGCGTCAGCTTGCCAATTATCTCGACCTGCGGGAGCAGCTGGAAGCGGAAAATGTACTATTGCGTGATGCCGAATATGTCAAATCGCATGTTGGCATCTCTACCGAAACACTTTATCGGCTGCAGCGGGACGGTTATATCTGCATCGCGAAGCGCGAGCGTAACAAACGCTTTTACCGTGATGTGGATGTAGAACGCCTGCGCAAGAGCTACCGCGGCCTTTAAACAGCTCGGTCAATCGATTTTTACCTGAATACGCATTACTTTCTTCGGGCGTCTCTCTAAATGGAGAGGCGTTTTTTTTTTATCTATTTTTTTGCATCACGTAGTTTGTGAGCTCCACGCCCTTTCGGCTGACCTGCTGCTCTTGGATGACCCGGTATCCACGGCGCTCAAAAAAGGGCTTTGCCGTAATCGAAGCATGGGTTGTAAATAGATCGCATGCGGCAGCATTTTCCAGTTTATTGCACAGTGCAGTGGCAATACCCTGTCTCTGATAGTCTTTGTGCACGTAAAGGCGGTCGAGGTAGCCTGCTGTAGTGATATCGCCAAATCCTACAAGCTGATTATTCACCACTGCAACGAAGGTATGGTGTGCCAAAAAGGACTCGTTCCAGGCCTTCAGGTCAAGCTGACCCGTTGCCCACACATCCAATTGCTCCTGGCTGTAATCTGCGGCATTGACCGTATGCACCGTATCGTAGAATAACTGACTGATCTGTGCCAGATCGGAGGGCTGATAGTGTCGTATTTCCATTGTTCTTTTTTAAGGGTTTCAAATTTAAGATTATTTGCACGATTGCCCAACTTTCTTCTCCCTTTCTCCCGACCAGCTCCTGCATTTGCAGCAATTTTCATCGAATTGGCATCGGATTCTATCGGGATAATCCGATCAACATCCGATGAAATCCCGATGAAAATACGATAAAAGCAGGGAGTTAATCGGGGATTAACTCCCCGCCAGTTAAAATATGACCAGGGTTGGCAGGTGAGGGTTGTTGTTGTTGTTGTTGTTGTTGTTGTTGTTGTTGTTGTTGCTATTTGGTTGATTAACAGCGTTTAGTTGTTCTTTTTACACTAAAACGTTTTCGGTAATCACACAACCGATTGCGTTTGGTTCTGATAAGATAATCTGGTTTTTTAACTGGATATTACAGCCGTCATTCAGTTTGGTCTGTTTGACCTGAGGGCGATAAATAACTTAATTTAAAATCTATACATTTTTTTCAAGATGAAAACCAGCAAACGTATATTTATTTTGATGGCTATTGCATTATTCCAGCAGGGGCTCGTAAAGGCCCAGTGGACAGGCAAAAGGGAAAAACCTGCTCACCCTATTGAAGTGAAATTTGGCGCCATTACCAAGCCAAACCGGACTGATCCGGCAATGGTCGCATTTCGAAATTATGGGCTAGGGCAATTTATCCACTGGGGTTTATATGCCATTCCGGGCAATGAATGGAATGGTGTAAGCGCCCGGAGCGGTGCACCGGCATCGGAGTGGATTCGAAAATGGGAAGGACCTACCGTACCTGAAAATTGGATAGAAACGTACGACAACCTGTACAAACAATTTAATCCAAAAAATTTCGATGCAAAACAATGGGCCAAGCGGGCCAAAGAAATGGGTGCGAAATATGTCATCTTTACAACAAAACACCACGATGGATTTTGCTTATGGCCTTCTAAATATTCGGATTATACCATAGCGAACAGCCCTTATAAAAAAGATATCGTGAAGCAGGTGGTGGATGCATATACGGAGCAGGGGATCGATGTGTTCTTATATTTTTCTGTAGAGGAATGGAACAACAAGGACTATGTCAAAAACATTCCGAAAACGCCTGATGAGATAGCTCCCTTTGATCGCTTTTTGAAATATACCAGAAACCAGCTGCTGGAATTACAGGCAAATTACCCCAAAATAAAAGGTTTTTGGTTTGATGGTACCTGGGATCCATCCTGGATAAATGCTTATGCGTTTACATACAACTTAGAGAAAGAGCTGAGAAATAACAATCCAAACCTCATCATCGGTTCGCGTTTTCGAAATGATGAGCATGAAAGCCGGCATTTTGATTCAAACGGTGTCCTATTGGGCGATTATGAACAGGGCTGGGAGCGGAAGATGCCTGCCAATATGGAATTGCTGGGCGGCAATGATTGGGACTGTGTGATGACAATACCGCCCAACGGCTGGGGGTACATAAAAAATACGGACGGAATGTATTTGAAAACAACAAATGACATCATCGATTTATTGATGAGATCTCGCGCCATGAACGGTAATTTTGTCCTTAATTTTGGTCCGGACCAAGATGGAAATATGAGTAAACACGAGAATGAACTGATTACAGCATTGGGAAAATGGACGAATACGAATGCTGAAGCCATCTATGATGTGAAAAACTTTCCCTTAGAAAGTAAATATGGTTACTACACCTTGAGCAAAACTGATCCGACCTCGTTATTCTTAACGGTAATCAATAGACCTGTAGATGGTATATTAAGACTTACTTTTCCTAGAAATGCCAAATTGGTTCCCGCATCGGCAGCTTTACTAGATCATGAGCGTGATCTGCTGCTGAAAAAAGCAAATATTGGTTTGGATAGAGATACAAATACGTATTTCGATATCATTATCCCTGAAAATTTGAAAACGAAAAGAGCTTTTGTAATTAAAATAAAACTAAATGCTCCAACAATTTCAGAAAATAAACTGATGGATGCGAAAATCTAAATAGTAATAATAACTGGTTGTAATAATACAGGCAGGAGTTAATAACGCATTAACTACCTGCCATACCAAATAATGTCATTATCCTAAGATGGTGATTTATCGATACTACTCCCCGTAATCAGTATCATCTGCCTTTTTACTTTTGATTTTTTGCCCATTTTTATCTTTTTGTCGGTTCCAAAAAGTATGAGGACAGGTCTATGATCGGTCAGTTTTCCGAGGCCTGTCGGTCAACGGTCGGTGTAACACTGAGTGTCTATTTGTTATTGATTTAAAGTGTTTTATGTTTGTTATGTCAATCAGGTGTACCGGTACGAAACAGGATTGATTTTAACACATGGGAACTATTGTAAATGGAGCAAATGGAGGCTTTAAGGGTAAAGCCGGCTCAGTAATCGGAAGTAGTTGGAAGAGCATCAACTACATCAAAGGGCTTTATAAAAAGAGATCTAAGCCCGCCTCAGAGGCACAGCTCATCCAGCAGGAAAAGTTCAGGACGCTGATGCGTTTTCTGCTACCGATCAATGTCTTTCTGAAAATCGGATTTGGCGGTAAAAACACCGAGAAAGTGACCCCGATGAATGCCGCATTTCAATTCAACCTCAAAAGAGCGATCACAGGGGCCTATCCCGATTTTTCGCTGGATTATTCCAACATCAGTATTTCGGATGGTGGCTTATATGGCGGTGGTACCGTCTCAGCCTCCTTTGACTCGGGTGAACTTATCTTTACCTGGTCGACAGGTGCCAGCGAAACGTTCGAAACCTTTGCGGATGACTTGGTCTACGTGCTGGCTTATCATCCCGAAAAAGATGAGTTTATTTCAACGCCGGCACCGAGCACGCGATCGTTGGGTGTGGTAACCTTTTTGGTGCCCGACCATCTGGCGAGCGGTTCAGTGCATACCTGGCTATTTTTATCCAATCGGTCCAAGACTAGGGTATCTAAAAGTGTGTATCTAGGCGAGATACAACTTATCTAATCAATTGTGGGCTGGGCCGATCGGGCTCAGCTCCTTTTTAACATTTTATTATGGCAAAAAAGACAATCAGCCCCGGGCAGCAGCGGGTGCGTGCGGCCTTTAAAGTGGGGGTGGCTTTTTTGAGGCCCTTAAATGGATTGGTCAAAAAGGGGTTTTCCGAGATGGCCAAACGGAAAAATAGCCTAGCAGGGGGATTGGCCCTCGGCTATTTGCTAAAGATAGCCATCAAGTATGAAAAGGGTGAACCCGTAGTAGATCCTGCCTTGGTACGCCTCAGTGAAGGGTCTCTGTCCGGTCTATATGGCATCAGCATAAATCGTTATACCGATTCTATTGAACTGACGCATGAGGTACGGTATTCGAGATTTCTTGAATCGGATGACCGGCTTATACTCTGTGCCTATCAGGTGGAAAAAGGCTATGCGTACGTCAATGAGCAAACTTGGCAACGCCGGGAAGGGCGCGTAATTGTGCCGATTCCGGAAGGATTCCGAGAGGATGGATTCCATCTTTATCTCTTGCTGTCAGATCGCAAGGGCGCAAAGTATTCAAGGTCAAAATATCTAGGTTATTCAACGTTATGAAAACAAAACATATCCTGCTGCTCCAACGCAAATATGGAGCAGAGGGAACCAACGGCACCATTATGTTTCAGGGTGAAGAAATCTGTCATACAATCGAGCTGCCCGACAGAAATAATATTCCACGGATAAGTTGTATCCCTATTGGGCAGTATAAACTGGAAAAGCGGCGTTACCCCAAGCATGGCGAGCAGATTGGCATTCCGATGGTGCTCGGCCGTGAAGCAATTCTGATCCATGCGGCCAACAATGCTTTAAAAGAGCTGCAAGGCTGCATTGCCCCGGTAACGACTTTAACGGGTGAAGGTACAGGGGATTACAGCGGTAAGGCCTTGGCAAAACTTAAGGCGCTGGTGTACAGTCTTTGGGATATGGGGGATGAAGTGTATTTGAATATTCGATAGCAATTCTTTGTCCTCCTATATTGCTCGAATAAAGAAGAGCGAAGGATTGGATGAGGGTCTACCGCTCTATTCCTTGGTGCAATTGCTTTTGTCCAATGGCTATATGAATTCAAACTCACTTCGTTCAGACAAGAATTCATTTTTAACGCCTTTGGACTTCATCAATTTGCAGTCGGAATATTAGGCTTTGACCGTTCATCCAATCTATTATAGATAATTATGAAAAAGATCTTAAACAAAATAGGAAAGGTGCTGCAAGTGGTTCTTGCGGCTCCCGTTAAATGGCCCGGAAAGGCGGGTAATATATTGAAGTATATTGCCGTAGGCCTGGGGATATTGGAAACAGTTATGGAAGAGGAGAAGCCGCCGCCTGAAAGTTCTACTGATGATGCCATTGGGCAAAAATCAAGCGACGAATCTTCCGCATTTTCGGATTCTCCGATCGAAAATTCCAAGGTGCAAAAGTTGCCCAAAGAAAGGAGCGAAGCTGATGCGATGGAATGATATTCGTATATCAGCCTTCGGGGGCACGATCTGTTCCATCTGGGCCAGTATCTCGCTGGGCGATGTGCTGCAAACGGCATTGACAGCCGCTTTAGGCACCTTGATCAGTTTTGCTACAAGTAGATTATTGGCGAAGTTAGGCAAACGAAAGCGGTGAACGAATGTAAATTAGGCGTATCTAGGGGTGCGCCTAACTTTTGTAAGGCTTCGACATATTGTACTGTTATCAATTTTGGTATTCGTTCGTGATCAGATGGAAACGAATTTTTGCATTATTACTGGCAGGTCGGCGGCAAAATTCAGCAGTTTATGAGGAAAAGAAAAAGTTAACGATATAAGCTTGGGTTTTTACCAATAAATTTTTGTCTATATTTGAGTGACGGTGATCAATTATAATAACCTAGTGAAAGCGAAACAACTTATTCTTCTATGCATTTTTGCGATAGCTTACTGTACACCATTACAGGCAAGCAAAATAGATTCCTTACTGCAAGCCTTGGATAAAGCTATAAATAATCGGACAGTTTATTTAGATACCAAGATTCGTCAGATTGATTCAATCAAAGATCGGTTGAGAAATCACTCAGCAGCCAAAGATCGCTATGAGATCCAAAATCAGCTAATTTTTGAATATCAAACCTTAAACTGTGATTCTTCGCTCGCCTATATCGGTCGCAATATTGCAATAGCCAAACAATTGAACGATCAGAAGCTCATGACCGAAAGCCAAGTCAAATTGGCTTTTGTTCTTTCCATCTCTGGATTGTTTACCCAGGCATGGGAGGTACTGAAGCAAATCGATTATGATGGGCTGCCTCAGCACCTCAAGGTCATCTACCACTGGAGCTATATCCGTTATTATGAAAACTTGATCAAATATACTGACCACGATAATTACAATAAGCAGTACGAAAGCGAAATCGCCAAATCTAGGAATAGCCTCATGGGACTGCTTGATCCAAAATCGGATATGTACCTCAAGGAGAAAGCATTTAAACTCAAAGCAGCCGGTATGTTTAAAGAGTCTAGGGATATTCAGTTGCATTTATTTAAAAAGGAAAAAAGTGATACACACGGTTATGGAATGGCTGCCATGGGTCTTGCTATGATTGCTAGAGAACTCGGCGAAATGCAGCTGGTAGAAGAATACCTGATCATGGCTGCAATAACAGATGTACGCTTGGCGATTAAGGAAAACGAGTCCTTATTGACTTTGGCGATTTACTTGAACAAAAAAGGGGATGTAAACAGAGCTTTTACCTATATTCAGGCTGCCCTGGACGATGCCAATTACTACAATTCGCGCTTCCGCAATACCGTGATTGCACGTACGCAGCCTATTATCGAAGCAACCTATCTGGCCAAAATCGATCAACAACGGAAAAACCTACGTCTGTATGCGATCGTAATCAGCATATTTGCGATTATTTTGATCCTCACACTCTATTTCTTATTTAAACAGATGAGGATCGTATCCCGTGCTCGAAAGAAACTCAATATGACCAATGAGCAACTGACGCTCGTCAACCATAAACTGGACGAGGCCAACCTCGTGCGTGAACGTTATATCGGCTATTACCTCAATCAGTGTGCGGTGTACCTAGACAAATTAGATGATTTCAGGAAAAATGTGTACCGTAAAGTCAAAAGCCGTCAGCTCGAGGACCTGCAGCAACTTACCTCCTCCAATGCATCACTTGAAAAATATGCGCAAGATCTTTATACTGATTTTGACCGTACGTTTCTAGAGGTATATCCCAATTTTGTCGATGAATTTAATAGCCTGCTCCGGCCAGATGAACAGTACCAGCTGAAAAAGGATAAACTCAATACCGAGCTCCGCATTTTTGCGCTGATTCGATTGGGAATATCTGATGTGAACCAGATCGCTATATTTCTACGTTATTCGATGCAAACCATCTATAACTATAAAAGCAAAGTAAAGAGTAAGGCGATCAATGATGCTGAACATTTCGAAGAAAAAGTACGAAAATTGGGTGCAGTATCCCCAAATCAATTCTAAATCATTTACCAAAATACTTTGCTTGCTTATTTGTAAATTTTTGTTTTTCAGTGTTTTAGTTTGATTTCTATGTTTTAATCGTTTACTAAGAGCCCCTACTTGCAGCTGCAAGTAGGGCTCTTGCGTTATACATTTGTTTCCAAGGGAATGCCGATAGAACCAATACCAATTTGATGAATCTATATTTACGTTTTACCTATCGTCAACCTGATACAATTTTAATCTTATGGGAAATTATTCTAGAAAAATCTTTTTGGCAGGATTCATCGTTCTCGTCTCTTTGGGAACAGCTCTCCGGACTGTTGCACAACAAATTTCGCCTTTTAAGGATGGCGATCGCGTGGTCTTTTTGGGAAATAGTATTACAGATGGTGGGCATTACCACGCCTATATCTGGCTGTATTACCTCACACGTTTTCCCGAAATGAAATTGAAGGTCTTCAACGCCGGAATCGGGGGCGATCGCGTGGTGGATATGCTCAGAAGATTGGATGGCGATGTTTTCAACAAGCAGCCTACGGTATTGATCACGACTTTCGGTATGAACGATTCAGGCTATTTTGAATATAACGGTGATCAGCCGGAGATTTTCGCCGATACCAAGGTAAAGGAGTCGTATGATGGGTACAAGGAAATGGAAAAAAGATACAAAGGGTTGGTCGATACCCGCCTGGTATTGCTTGGAAGCACGCCTTATGATGAAAATGTGGTGATCAAGGATAATAAGCCCTTTAAAAATAAAAATAAGGCTATGAAACGCATTGTAGATTTTCAGCGTGAATCGGCCAAAAGCAATGGCTGGGAATTCTATGATTTTAATCAGTCCATCAGCGCAATCAATGCGAATTTTCAGCAAAAGGATCCAACCTTCACCATATCTGGAAGCGACCGCGTGCACCCGGATAATAATGGGCATATGGTCATGGCTTATTTATTCTTAAAAGCACAGGGATTTGCCGGTCAAGGGGTAGCTACAGTGGGCATTGACGCCTCGAATCAACGTGTGACAGAAGCAAAGAACTGTACGGTTGAAAATGTCAAAAAAGCTGGAAATAACCTCAGTTTTGATTATCTCGCGGCGGCCTTGCCTTATCCTATGGATACAGTCGCAAGAGGCTGGGGAGCTAAATATAGTCAGCACGATGCCGTTAAGATCGTCCCTTTTATGGAAGAAATGAATCAGGAAGTCTTGCAGGTAAAGGGACTTAAAGGAAACTACACCTTATGGATTGACGATCAGGAAATCGGTGTATGGTCTGCTGCGGATCTCGACAAAGGGATCAATCTGGCGAATCAGACGCGTACACCACAATATCAGCAGGCCTTGAAAGTGATGTTTCTCAATGAAGAACGTTGGGAAATTGAACGCCGCTTCCGTGATCTAGCCTGGGTGCAGTATAATTTTTTCCTTCCAAAAGGATTGTTGAATGCGGACAATCGCAAGGCAATCGAGGTTATGGACCAACATGTCGCAACAGATGGTTGGTTGCGTGCAAAAAGAGATCTCTATGCCAAAGCGATGTATCCTGAAGTACGCGCGGCCTGGCAAAGCCAGATTGATGATCTACAGCAGCGCATGAATGAAGTAAACCAACCTGTTAAACGGTCTGTGCGTCTTGTGCAGCTGAAAAAATAATGGCATGACCGGGTTGAAAAAAATAGCAGTTATTTTGCTCATTGTGTTGTCGTCAGCAGCTGGACTAAAGGGACAACAGCAAGCTTATTTTGTCGATGGTTATCACGGCGGGGTTTACGGACACTACCCATTTTGGGTAACGACATTTATGCTCGACCATCTGGAAGCGTCACCAAGCTGGCGAATTGGACTTGAGATCGAACCGGAGACCTGGGATTCGGTCAAGGTTAAGGATCCTGCTGGCTATGCACGCATGAAGGAATGGGCGAAGGATCCACGTCTGGATTTCACAAATCCGACCTATGCGCAACCTTATCTGTATAATATCTCTGGTGAAAGTATCATCCGTCAATTTGCTTATGGCATGGCTAAATATCACGCGCATTTTCCAGAAATCAACTTTACAACTTATGCTGCGGAAGAACCTTGTTTTACAAGCAGTCTACCCCAGATCCTTCGGCAATTCGGATTTCAATATGCGGTACTTAAAACGCCAAATACCTGCTGGGGAGGCTACATCAGGGCACATGGTGGTCAATTTCTGAATTGGGAAGGGCCCGATGGTACGGCAATCCTTACGGTACCCCGTTATGCAAATGAGGCTTTTGAAAAAAACTCCACCTGGCAGACTACGGCTTGGGCCAATACTGCGGACTATTGGAAGAGTTGTTATGATGCTGCAATTATGAATCCTGTCGGTATGTGCTACCAGGATGCAGGTTGGAAAAATGGTCCGTGGATGGGAACGGGCGAACAGGTGAAAAATCAGGTGCTTTACACCACCTGGACGGAATATTTTCGGTCGGTCCCCGCCGGACGAGCTGTGCCCAGCTGGAAAATGGGGCAGGAGGATATTTTGGTTAACTTAATGTGGGGGAGCCAAGTGCTGCAACGTATTGCACAACAGGTGCGCAAAGCGGAAAACAGCATACTGCAAGCTGAAAAAATCGGGGCCATGGCTTTTATGGATCATGGTTTTGTACCAGATCATAAACGCCTTGACGAAGCTTGGCGAACCTTGATGATGGCCCAGCACCACGACTCGTGGATTGTGCCTTACAATAAGTTGCATCAGGACCAGACTTGGGCGCAGGCGATCGAGAAGTGGACAAACAATACCCTGAACATTGCGGACCAATTGATCCAGCAGGCAAATGCTTCTTATGCCTCTTCCACGCGGAGTACCAATTCGGAATTGGGCTATATCCGGGTTTATAATACGCTAGCCCGGCACCGAAAGGAATGGGTACAGGTGCGCTTACCTGCAGATGTGGATGATGTCACCGTGTGGACAGGAAAACAGCAGGTATTGCCTGTGCAGTGCCGTCAAACGGATCAGGGTAAGGTCGTGGAATTTGAAGCAGAGGTGAATGGCTTCGGCTATGCTACCTATCAGCTTAAGCCCGCTCAACCCATTAAGCCGGGACAATCTAAATCGCGTGAACGACGAAAAATCGTCCGCTTTGATACCGAAGGCAATTGTATTCTCGAAAATGAATTGTACAAGATTGTGCTGGATAAAAAGCAGGGTGGAACAATCAAGAGTCTGATTGCCAAATATGCAAATCATAAGGAATTCGCTGCACAAGACGAGGCTTATCGGATGGGAGAAATCGCAGGGCATTTTTATGAGCAGGAGAAATTTTATTCTTCCAAGGAAAGCCCTGTAGTGTTTACTATTGTACAGGATGATGGGCTGAAAACAACGGTGGAGGTAAAAGGGAATATCAATGGGCATCCCTTTGTTCAGTTGCTGTCTCTAGTGGCAGGTCAACAACGCATCGATATGAACCTGACCATCGATTGGAAAGGCAATGTGGGAATCGGTGAATATAAGCAACAAAAGAAATGGACTGATAACAGACGTGCTTTTACGGACGATCGCTATAAGTTGAAAGTCATGTTTCCTTCAACGTTGAAACAGGGGAAAATAGCCAAAAATGCACCTTTTGACGTCACCGAAAGTAGCTTAGAGGATACCTTTTTTGGCCAGTGGGATCAGATTAAGAACAACGTGGTGTTGAACTGGGTAGATCTCTATGATGAAAATAGCCAATATGGACTCGCCGTACTGACCGACCATGCGGGGTCATACGTCCATGGTAAAGCGTATCCATTGAGTCTGACGGCACAATACTCGGGTTTGGGATTGTGGGGGATGGATTATAAGATCACTGAACCATTACACATGCACTATGCATTGATACCACATGAAAATAACTGGAATACAGCGCGTATCGCAGATCGAAGCAATGCCTGGAACGAACCCTTGCTGGCTTTCTATCATCCCCATTTGGAACTTAGCGATCGTCAACTGATCACAATCTCGGATAATAACCTGGAAATCTCGGCCTTGCTGTTGGATCATGGACAACTTAGCTTACGCCTCTTTAATACGGGCAATAAACAGGCCACATCATCTGTCGCCATAAACTCTCCTGCGGCTTCGCTGCAGGAAGTTCTGCTAAATGGTGAGCAAAAGGGGAATATTCCCTGAGTAGGGTAGATGACAAGAGCAAGGCTTTTGTGGTGCAGCTGCCAAAATTCGGAATCAGAACCTTTCAGATTAATAAATAGAACCTAAGAAACGATAAATCAATATGAACAAATTATATGGACTGCTATCTTGTTTTGTTATCGCGCTAATCCTGTCTTCGACATCGTGTGCTAGTCGCCGATATCATCCTGTTCCCAGTTTAGCAGACTATGTCAATCCATTTATTGGTGCGAGTACAAGTGTGGGCGCCGCAGGCACGTATCATGGTTTGGGAAAGACTTTTCCGGGGGCGACGACACCCTATGGCATGGTACAGGTGAGCCCTAACACGATTACAGGCGGTGATAACAGTCCTGGGTATAGTTACGAGCATCGCAGTATGGAAGGTTTTGCTTTCACGCAGATGAGTGGAGTAGGCTGGTATGGCGATCTCGGAAATTTTCTGGTGATGCCTACCACCGGTAGGTTGCATACCATTGCGGGTAAGGAGGATGGTACCGTGACCGGTTATCGGTCTCCCTACAACAAGTCCACTGAGATCGCCCAGGCTGGCTACTATGCGGTTGATCTCGAACGGTATAACATACGGGTGGAGGCTACCGCTGCCCCACATAGCGGTATGCTTCGTTTTACCTTTCCGCAAAATAAGGAATCACGTATCCAGATCGACCTGGCACGTCGCGTTGGCGGCACTGCAATACAGCAATATGTCCGGAAAGTCGATGACTATAGTATTCAGGGATGGATGCACTGTGCGCCGGAGGGCGGTGGCTGGGGCGATGGCGATGGTAAGGCGGATTACACGGTTTACTTTTATGCACGCTTTGATAAACCCTTAAAAAAATATGGTATCTGGTCGGCAGAAATCCCCGACAACTGGACGCGTAAGCGTGAGGATGTACAGTCCATACCCTACCAAAATCGGATAGCCGAAGCGAAGGTATGGCCCGGAAAAAACGAAATGGAAGGCAAACACCTTGGCGTTTTCTCCGAATTTGAAACCCGACAGGGCGAGCAGGTCAATCTACAGGTCGGCATTTCTTTCGTCGATATGCAGGGCGCCGAAAATAATTTTAAAAAGGAAATCGCAGGCAAGAATTTCGATCGCGTCCGTCGGGAAGCCAGAGCAATGTGGAATACTCAGCTGTCCAAAATTGCGCTTGAAGGCGGTACCGAAGACCAGAAAACGATCTTTTATACCTCATTGTACCATACCATGATTGATCCACGCATCTTTACGGACGTAGACGGACGTTATACGGGTGGTGACAATAGAATACACCGTAATGAGAGCTTTACCAAACGGACCATTTTTAGTGGGTGGGATGTTTTTCGTTCACAATTTCCATTGCAAACATTGATTAACCCCAGCTTAGTAAATGATGAGCTCAATTCATTGATCAGTCTGGCTGATGAATCTGGAAAGGGTTATTTTGAACGCTGGGAATTATTAAATGCGTATTCAGGCTGCATGATCGGTAATCCTGCGCTATCGGTACTGGCAGATGCCCATGCGAAAGGAATACGCAATTACGACGCACACAAAGCATTAACTTTTGCAATCAATACCTCCAAAAGATTTGGCAATGATTCTTTAGGTTACAGCCCCGGAGCATTAAGCATCTCAAATACGCTGGAATATGCATACACCGACTGGTGCATAGCACAACTGGCGAAAGGATTGAACAAGACGGAAACAGAACACGTTTATTTGGCCAAAAGTCAAGCTTATCGGAAGATATTCGATCCGGAAAAAGGCTGGTTCAGACCAAGGAAAAATGATGGATCATGGGAAGAGTGGCCCGAAAATGCGCGAACCAAAGAATGGTATGGTACGATTGAAAGTAACCCATACCAGCAGGGTTGGTTTGTGCCACATGATATTCCAGGCATGATTCAGTTGATGGGCGGTAAAGAAAAGACCTTAGCTGATCTAACGGATTTTTTCGAGAAGACACCTGAAAATATGCGCTGGAACGATTATTATAATCACGCCAATGAGCCCGTGCATTTAGTTCCGTTTTTGTTCAATCATCTGGATGCGCCTTACCTTACCCAAAAATGGACCCGTTACATCTGCGATAAAGCGTATAGTAATACCGTAGAGGGAATTGTGGGAAATGAGGATGTAGGACAGATGTCGGCCTGGTATGTGCTGGCCGCCTCGGGGATACATCCCTCTTGTCCGGGGTCAACACGCTTTGAAATAACAAGTCCCATATTCCAGGAATTGTCTTTTCAGCTGGATCCTAATTATTTCTCGGGTAAAAGGTTTCGCATTGTCGCTCACGATAATACGGCGGATAATATATATATCCAGCGGGCAGTCCTAAACGGAAAGCCTTATGCTAAAAATTACATTGACTTTAAAGATATGGTGGCTGGGGCAACTTTGGAACTCTATATGGGGCCTAATCCAAACAAAGACTGGGGGATCAAATGAAAAAAAGACTAGTATATATACTGCTATTCCTACAGCTTGCTCTTGTTGGCTATGGTCAAGTACGCGAGATTTCGCTCAATAGTGATAATCCTACGATTCGTTGGGAAATAAAGCCGCAATCGGATCTGCCTTATTCAGGGCAGGAAATAGCACAACCCAATTTTCGGATGAAAGACCCTGTGCGCGGTATTGTTCCGGGGGTCGTCTTCACAGCTTATGTGGATCAAGGACTGGTACCAGATCCCAATTTTTCAGACAACATCTACCGCGTGGATGAACAGTTATTCAACCGTCCGTTCTGGTACCGTACTTCCTTTCGCCTGCCTGCAGACTATAAAAAAGGGCAACGTGTGTGGATTCATTTTGACAATACCAACCGTTATGCCGATTTTTTCTGCAATGGCGTGAAATTATCGGGTACAGCTGGCTCTACCAAAGATGTCAGTGGCCATATGTTGCGAAGCAAATTTGATATCACAGATCTCGTGCGTGTGGGGCAGGAAAATGCAATCGCGGTGTTGATTACTGATGCCGACCATAAAAAAACACGTATGGCAAAAGAACCTTTTGGCGTAACGGCAAGCCCCACGTACTTGGCTGCGGCTGGCTGGGACTGGATGCCTTATGTGCCGGGACGTTTGGCTGGGATTACTGGCAATGTATCGCTGCGCTTTGCTGGCGACGTCAGTATGGAAGATCCTTGGATGCGGTCCGACCTGGAAAGCAACGAGTTTGCCTACCTGGACTTTTCGACCGATCTAAAAAATGCAGGCGATCAGGCCAAAGAAATAACCCTGGAAGGAATCGTTATGCCCGGGGATATCCGATTTTCTAAAAAAGTGAGGGTCGAGGCACATAGCACCCAAAAGGTGTACATCACCCGCAAGGAAGTGAAGGAATTTTTGATCAAACAGCCGCTGCTATGGTGGCCAAATGGTTATGGCGATCCGAATCTGTACAGTTGTTCGCTTACCGCAAAAATTGGTGATGAGATCTCGGATCAGAAGCAGATCCAGTTTGGGATCCGTAAATATGAGTACCATTATGTACGCAATAAAGCGGGATGGCCAGTGCTGAATTTTTATGTCAACGGAAAAAAGATCTATCTCAAAGGTGGGAATTGGGGAATGAGCGAATACTTGCTCCGCTGCCAAGGGGAAGAGTACGGTCTCAAGATCAAGTTGCATAAGGATATGAACTATAATATGATCCGCTTGTGGACAGGCTCGATCACAGACGATGCTTTCTATGATTATTGCGATCGCTATGGGATGATGGTGTGGGACGATTTTTGGCTCTATGTGGCGTATAACGATGTGGCCAATGATGATGATTTTAAAGCAAATGCGCTCGATAAAGTAAAACGGTTGCGAAATCATGCCAGCATAGCGATCTGGTGCGGCGCCAATGAAACCCGTCCAAAACCTGAATTGGATAATTACCTGCGTGCTATTGTGGCGTCGGAAGACCACAATGATCGGCTGTATAAGTCCAGTTCCAATCAGGATGGTCTTTCGGGAAGCGGATGGTGGGGCAACCAGCCACCGCGGCACCATTTTGAAACTTCGGGAAGCAACCTAGCCTGGAACGATCCGCCTTACCCTTATAGCAGCGACTACGGTTATGGCCTACGTACGGAAATCGGAACGGCTACTTTTCCCAATTATGAAAGTATCGTGAAGTTTATCCCAAAGGACAAGCTCTGGCCATTACCTACGGACGAACAGCTCAAAACGGAAGATGACAATGTGTGGAATAGGCATTTTTTTGGTAAGGAAGCTGCTAACGCCAGTCCTATACAGTATAAAGATGCGGTCAATAAACAGTATGGCGAATCGATGGACCTATCTGCATTTGCTGAAAAGGCGCAATACCTTAACCTCGAAGTCATGAAGGGCATGTATGAAGCCTGGAACGACAAGCTCTGGAACGATGCAGCAGGTATGCTGATCTGGATGAGCCAATCGGCCTACCCTTCATTTGTATGGCAGACCTATGATTACTATTACGATGCAACGGGCGCCTATTGGGGAGCGAAAAAGGCCTGTGAGCCGGTACATATTCAATGGAATGCATCCAACAACAGTGTTAAGGTGATCAATACGAGCCTAAATAACCTTGATTCGGTATGGATTTCGGCGCAGATCTTCGACATGGGCGGTCAGGAGATCAAAAAATATGGCATGCAAACCAGTGCTACTGTACATGCTAATATGGCGAAGGAAATCTTCCGTCTAAATTTTGGCGGCGAACAAGAAGCTACAGCCTTGTCGGATCTACACTTCATCAAGCTTACCCTAAAGGATAGAAAGGGCGTTTTGCTGTCTGAAAACTTTTATTGGCGAAATGGACGAAAAGAGCTGGATTATACCAGCTTAACTAGTTTGCCGAAAGCCAAGCTTGAATTTGACTATAAAAAAGAAGCGGGGAGCGAAGGTATTATGCTTCGCATTGTTAACCGTGGAAAGTCAGTATCATTTGGTAATCGCTTACGCCTGGTGGATGCAGCAACTAATGAACGCATTTTGCCGCTCATGATTTCGGATAATTATTTTACCCTGATGCCGGGCGAGGAGAAGCATATTCGGCTTACGGAATCCCATGCACAGCAATTAAAAAATGCAAAGCTCTTATGGAAGCAATATGGTTATGCTGAAAAGGAAACATTGAAACTAAAGAACATTCTTCTAAGATGATAGAAAATTTAAATAACTGATTATGAAACAAAGATTATGTATTTATCTGACAGTGATTTTTGCGATGCTAAGCCAGGCGCAAGCGCAGCAAGTGGACCTGGTAAAGTACGTGAATACGCTTCAGGGAACCGATTCCGAATGGAGCCTGTCCTATGGAAATACTTATCCTACGGTAGGACTGCCATTTGCGGTGCATTTCTTTTCGGCACAAACGGGGAAAAATGGGGATGGCTGGAAATATCAATACAAAGCAAACAGCATACGCGGATTTCAGCAGGTTCACCAATGTAGTCCCTGGATGGGCGATTATATGGTTTTTTCGTTGATGCCGGGCCTTGGGAAGTTGGAGGTCAATGAGGAACGTCGCGCGTTATCCTTTAAACATGAAAATGAGATCGCCAAACCGCATTATTATGCCGTCAATTTTGATAACGGCATCAAGGCGGAACTGAGTCCAGTGGAAAGAGGGGCGCATATGCGCTTTAGCTTCCCGAAAAAGGAAAAAGCGTTCTTGCTATTGGATGGCTTTTTGGGCGATAGCGAGATTAAGATAATTCCTGAGGAACGCAAGATTGTCGGGTATGTGCATAATGGGCGTTTTGTGCCCGAGCATATGAAAAATTATTTTGTGCTTACCTTCGATCAGGATTTTAAAGCTTACGGCACCTGGGAAAATGTCAAGAGCACAATCCAGGCCGGGCAGCGCTATGATGCCGGGAAAGGTAAAGGTGGATATCTGGAATTCCGCCCTGGGGCAAAAGTGGAAGTGAAGATTGCTTCATCCTATATCAGTCCGCAGCAGGCAGATCTTAATTTTAAACGCGAACTGGGCGGACACAATACTTTTGAGGTGAGTAAAAAGAAAGCTTTTGATACTTGGAATGCATTGCTGAACCGCGTGCGCGTAGAAGGGGGGACGGAAGCGGAGATGGCAACATTTTATTCCTGCATGTTCAGGGCCAATTTATTTTCACGTAAGTTCTATGAAATGGATCCGGAGGGCAGTCCCTATTATTTCAGCCCTTATGATGGTAAGATTCATAAAGGGTACATGTTTACGGATAATGGTTTTTGGGATACTTTTCGTGGTCAATTTCCGTTAAGCAATCTCCTGCATCCAATCATCAGGGACGTTATATGCAGTCCCTGCTGGATGCGCAAAAGCAGGCCGGATTTTTTCCGACCTGGTCCAATCCTGGAATGTCGGGCGTGATGATTGGCAATCATGCCATCTCGTTATTGGCAGATGCCTGGGTGAAGGGGATCCGAACCTTCGATGCCGACAGTGCTTTGGCAGCCTATTACCATGAGGCGACCAATAAAGGATTGTGGGGTGGATCAAATGGGCGCGAAGGGTGGAAGGAGTATTTTACCAAGGGGTATGTTCCTTATGGCGATATTCACGAAAGTACGGCAAAGACATTGGAATATGTCTACGATGACTTTTGTGCTTATCAGCTGGCAAAGGCGACGGGCAACAAATTCTATGAAAATATCTTTGCCCGGCAGATGTACAACTATAGGAATGTATTTGATCCTCAGGTAAACTTTATGCGCGGCCGACTGGACAATGGGCAATGGCGTGAACCCTTTGATCCTGTAGAATGGGGTGGACCTTTTACCGAAGCAAATGCCTGGCAATATACCTGGTCGGTGATGCACGATGTGAATGGCTTGATCAACCTGATCGGTGGGGTGGATAAGTTTAATGCAAAACTGGATACGTTCTTCACCATGGAGCAACGTGTCAACTACGGTAGCTATAAGCAGGAAATCCATGAAATGCGTGAAATGTTGTTGTCAAAAATGGGGCAGTATGCGCATGGCAACCAGCCGACGCAGCACGTCCCGTATCTGTATAATTTCAGCGGTCAACCCTGGAAAGCACAAAAATATGCTCGTATGGTGACATCGCGCCTTTATAATGCGACGGAAAAGGGGTATCCGGGTGATGAGGACCAAGGGCAGATGTCTTCCTGGTATGTACTGAGTGCTATGGGGATCTATAGTGTCTGTCCCGGAACCGATGAATATGTGTTTGGGAGTCCAGTATTCAAAAAAGTGACCATCAGTCTCGATAATGGGAAAACATTTACCATCAAGGCGGATAACAATAGTCTGGAACATGTCTATATTCAATCAGCTACACTCAATGGAGCAGCCTACGACAAAAATTTTATTCGTTATGAAGATCTGCTGAAAGGGGGCGAGCTTCATTTTGTCATGGGGGATAAACCCAATTATGAAAGGGGGATTTCTACGGCTTCGAGGCCATTTTCCCTAAGTTCGATCGATTAGATCTTTTGAAAAAATTAATGTCAGCGGGCTAGGCTCGCTGACATCATGATAGCATAACCAATTATTTTACTGTTTTACAAAAAATTATGAACAAAAGCCAATTGACATTTTGCGCACTGGCCTTCCTGGCCTTTGCGGCTTGTAGTAAACAGGGATTTTTAGATCAGACGCAATCATCAGATCTGAATGAAGAGGTCGTTTTTTCAGATAGTACGTATACCATTAACTTCCTGTCGGGAATATATGGTGATATTGGATTTGCGACTTGGCCTAAGCGCTTTGGTGGGGGTGGGCTTGATGCCAGTACAGATGAAGCGGAAGGCGCTGGACTCGGCAGTATCAATACCTTTATCCAGTTTGCCACGGGTACCGTCAACTCCAATATTATCACCAATGATGCCTGGGCAAAACCCTATACTAATATTCGTAGGGCAAATATTATGCTTAAAAACCTGCATAGGGCACGCTTCGGTACGAATATTAAGGTGCGGGTAAAAGCCGAAACCCGCTTTCTAAGAGCTTATTATTACTTTATTTTATTGGAACATTATGGTGGTGTGCCACTGATGGGAGACAGTGTTTACGCAGCAAGTGATGTTATCCCAGCTAAGCGTAATACGTTCGATGAATGTGTGAGCTATATTGCAGCTGAATGCGATGCTGCCGCACAGGATCTCCCATGGGAACATGCAGGCGAAGATTATGGACGGATCAGTAAAGCAGCTTGTTATGGGTTGAAATCTCGCTTACTGCTTTATGCAGCGAGCCCGCTATTCAATGGCAGCCCAGTGACAACAGAGGGGGCGTTGAAGGATGTCGTTGCCTATTCCGTCGTGGATGAAACACGCTGGCAGCGGGCCGAAGCGGCAGCAGCGCAGGTCATTGAATCTGGACATTACAGTTTGTATGTCAACAACGATCCCGAACCTGGATTTGGCTTCTATCAGCTGTTTCAGCTGCGTAAAAACTCAGAATATATCCTCGCCAAAATGCAAGATTCAAACCGGGATCTTGAAGGTATCTGGAATCCGCCAACTTTTGGCGTAAGCAACCCCGGCGCTTATCCGTATCTGGAAACGGTGGATGCTTTTGGAATGCGTAATGGTTTGCCTATTAACGATCCCAATGCTGGATATGATCCGAAAAATCCCTATAAAAACCGCGATCCCCGCTTAGCGAATACCGTAACTCGGGATCAGTCTCTGGTCATTCACCGCGATGGATTAGCCCGGAGGCCAGTCAATATCTATATCGATAAGTCCAATCCAAACAATGTGACTTCGGGGCAGGATGCCATTTACCGTGGCACGCCTACGGGGTATTATACCTATAAAATGGTCAATCGGGATGTAGCCGCGGATTGGTTCAATACCTACACGCCGCGCTGTCTGCCAATTATCCGATATGCGGAAATTTTGTTGAACTATGCTGAAGCACGCAACGAATCGCTCGGGATCCCGGATCTGAAGGTCTATGCAGCGGTGGAGGCTATCCGAGAAAGGGCAGGGTTGGATCCTTTTGTATTGCCGACTGGCCTAAACAAGGTCGCCATGCGTGAGATAATCCGGAATGAGCGACAAAAAGAACTGGCCTTTGAAGGACATCGTTTTTTTGACGTACGCCGTTGGAAGTTGGCTGAATCATTGGAAAATAAACAGCTGCACGGGACTGAACCCGTTCGTACAACAGCGGGAACAATCTACAATACCATCAACGTACGAAAACGTGTCTTTGACAAACGCATGTACCTCTGGCCCATCCCGCAATCTGAGGTAGCGAAGTCCTTAGACTTGATTCAAAATCCAGGATATTAAAAAAACTAAACGGATGAAAATATACAAGATACGCTCATGGTCCTTGATGCTGGTCCTATGTATGGGAATAAACTCCTGTAAGGATGAGCTGGGCAATATCCCCACCGAAGAGGCCGAAAAAGATATTACCGGAAAATGGCAAGTAACTCAGCTGACTCGAAACGGGGAAGACCTGAGTAAGCGTTTGAAATTGGAAGATTTTAAGATCGATTTCAATGCCGATGGAACCTATACCATTGCTGATAATCTACCTTTTGTAGTCAGCGGCTCGGGAAAGTACCGTCTGGATGATCCACAGTATCCCTTTAGTGTTGTGCTTAGTCCAACCGAGGGTAAAGAGGAGGTGGTCCTCAAATTTCAATTCCCTGTAGTCAAGGGCAAACGCCAGCTCAGCTTAGTGATGAGCCTGGGTTGCAGCAGCAACACCTATCAATATGATTGTGAACGTTTGAACGGTGGAATATGAAATATCTGGATATTCTATGTGGCCTTTAAAGAACAAATTATTTATACATGAAAAAGAACACACATTATTCGACATATATCTTCTGGGCAATGGGGCTATTTTTGGCCATATTCTTAGCTCAATGCGGTCTTAAAGCCATCTCAGTAGCTGTGCCTACATCTGCAAAAGCAAATGAAAGGGTGACGTTCACGATGAAGTGCGGGGCCGAGCCCCGTATCCAGGGGGGAGGTAATTATAGCACCCAGCTAGTCGCGGGTATAATGGTACCCAAGGGATGGAATGCGCGTAAAAACCTGACCATGTCCTTTACCAGTCCAAAGGGAGATGGCACCATGCGTATTATTCCGGACAGCGAACTCGAACCTGTATCGGGACTGAGCTGGCATCAGGCCGCCAAGAAAATGTTCGGTATAGGCCCCAATCTGGTGGATGATATGGAATGGATTGTTTTTAGAAGTACACAGGCCTATTCCTTTGTCAATAACGAAGATATCGATTTTACGGTGAAGGCCGAATGTAACGTGGGAGCCGAAAATATGTTGCTGTCTTTGGGATTCTATATCGGTTCTTCAATCGAAAATCTGCGTCCGGAGGATACAGATTATAAAAAGTTTACGTTCTCAAATGCTTTCGAGGTAACCGATGGTGAGGGCGATCTGATCGATTTTATCAACCCACAGTTGGGTACGGTACAACCGGTCAAAAGTCTGGACAATGATATCATTACATTGACTTTTGATGGTGGGGTTACCAATACGGTGCTGGATCATGAGCCTGCCATCTATCTACATGTCAGGGCAATGGATGAGTCAGGAAAGCTTATTGCTGAAATCAGGAAACAGACAGCAGATACCAAACTGACGGACGTCGGTGGTAAAAAGTACCTTATTGATATCTGGCCACGTGGATTTTTTAAGGTCGATAAAGATGTACATATCGCCCGGCTGGAATATTTCTATACGGACATTACGGGAACCAAAAGTGTCGGTTATGGCAATACGGATGAGCCTTTTAAATATACCTTCCGCTGTGAGTGATTGCTAACCTAATAAACGAATGACAAATGTTTAACCATTATATAAAATTAAGTGTTGTCGGTGTATTGTTGGTGATTGCCGATAAACAGACCGCGCAGGCCAGCTGGTATCCACGGCTCCGCGAGACAGCCTCAGGGAATGAGGAGCGGGCGATAGGGAAATTTCCGAAAATTGTAGATGAATATGGTAAGCCGATTTCAGGTGCTAAGGTCTATGACGCCGGGCGGCAGCTTGTCGGTGAGACTGATGAAAATGGAGATTTTTCCCCGTCAGGCCATCTTACGCATGAAGTCTTATGGGTGGAATATCCGGGATATTATAGAAAGAGGATAAAGGGAGGTGCCGAAAAACTGGTGTCTTTGGTGCCGGCCGTACTTCAAAGTGCAGACTCCTTGCGTATAGGCTATGAAAAAAAGAAAAGTTCGGAGCTCCTTGGATCCGTTTCGGTAGTCTATAACAGTCAGATCAAAGATGTACCGACATCCTTGTATTTGAATGCGCTTACAGGCCGGTTGCCGGGGCTGTTTACGCAGGAAGTCAGCGGATTTCGTTCACCGAGCATGACCGCAATTACCGCTAATGATCTGGCGGGATCTCTTCCCTCGGATGCCGTGAAATACCGTTCCAGCATCGGTGATAATACTGAAATCGGCTTCAACTTGAGGGGACAAAGTCCGGTGACTATGATCGACGGTGTACAGCGGGATATCTATTCCATTGATCCCGAAAACATCGAATCGGTGACCGTGGTCAAAGATGCACTTTCCAGCATTTTATTGGGACAACGGAGTTCCAGAGGGATATTGCAGGTAACGACGAAAAAGGGACAGGCAGGACCACCAAGGATCAGCTTTACAGCACAAACAGGAATTCAGCAATCGCTTAAAATGCCACAGCCGTTGAACGCCTATCAGTATGCCTATCTCCACAACGAAGCACTTCTCAATGCAGGGCGGCAACCCGTGTATAGTTCGGACGATTTTAAAGCCTTTAGGGATGGAACCAATCCACTGTTTTTCCCGGATGTCAACTGGTACGATGCCGTCGTAAGGGACAATAACCCGACCACCAAATATAACCTTGGTGTGAAGGGTGGAATCAAAAATGCACGGTATGCCCTTTCGCTAAATTACCTGAACCAATATGGTTTATTTAAATCGGATGATAAGTTTGACTATGAGACCAACGTACAGCATAAACGTTATCTCATCAATAGTGCCATTGATGTGGATGTAACTGATGACTTAACAATTGGACTACAGTTTTTTGGAAAGATACAGAATGGCAGACAGCCGGGGGCAAAAACAGGAACGATCTTATCAACCTTGTACAATACACCGAATAACGCGTATCCAATTTTTAATCCCGACCAATCTTATGGTGGTTCCTCCGTGTACCGGAGCAATTTGTACCAGCTTGCGACGGGATCGGGTTATCTGTTGGACAATACGAGGGACCTGCTGGCTAATCTGGATTTTAATTACAAGCTTGACAAATTTGTTCCCGGACTGTACGCAAAGGGTAAGCTAAATGTTTCATCAACTTCGTCGAGCCTCATTGACCGCAATCGCCAACAGCCGGTGTATGACTTAAGCTATAACGAGCAAAAAGAGCTCGTGTATGTACGGTATGGAACGATAGCTGACCAGCCTAATTCATTTGCAACCACATCGACAGCAAACTTTTTCTATTTCCAGGGGGCACTGGGGTATGATAGACAACTGAGTGGGAAACATCGTGTCGGCGCCAAACTGTTTATGGACAGGCAAACGGCCAATTATCAGTTTGACTTACCTGCGATCTACACCAACTTTGCGGCGACAGCAAACTATGTCTATCAGGATAAGTACTTTGCTGAAGTAGCCTTAAATTATTCAGGATTCAATCGTTTTATGCCGGGAAACCAATATGGCCTGTTTTATGCTTTTGGGTTGGGCTGGGATATGATGCAGGAAGACTTTCTGAAGGAAAAAGCGGATTGGCTTTCCCAACTGAAATGGCGCGCTACATTTGGGCGGACGGGAAATACCAACGAAGCCGCCCTAGGTTATTACAGCTGGCGAGCTTCTTATGGACAGGACGGAGCGAACGGCTATGATTTTGGCTCAGAATACGCTTACACCAATAGCTTGATTGAAAAAGGGCTTGCCAACATTGAAGGAACCTGGGAAAAGGGAAATAAATTTAACATCGGTTTGGATGCTGCCTTTTGGCATTCAACACTGAAATTGACAGCCGACTATTTTAGAGATACTTATTTTGACTTATTGCAACAGCGCGGATCGACCATTGACTTGATCGGTATTGGGTATCCGAATGAAAATATTGGTAAAAACCGTTATGAGGGGCAGGAAATCACTTTGACCTATCAAAATAATTTCGGTGAGTTTAACTATTTCATTACCGCTAATGCCTCAAGGATGAAGACCCAAGTGCTGTATATGAACGAGGTCTTTCAGCAATATAACTGGAACAGGCGCACGGGGATGCCCATAGGCCAGACATTTGGTTACCGTGCGGATGGGCTGATCCAGACACAGGATGAAGCCGATCATGCACCATTACTATCGGGGAATAAGGTGTATCCTGGTGATGTCAAACTAGTGGACCTGAATGGAGACGGTATCATCAACCAGTACGATCAAACGGCCATTGGCAATACAAAACCACTCGTATATTTTGGTACTACCGTAGGATTCAATGTTGCGGGGTTTGATTTCAGCGTATTGCTTCAGGGGGTATTGAACCGTAGTTACCAGCAGACGGATTATTCCTTTGGAAATACCGGCGACGGACAGGGATTTGATTATATGCTGGGACGCTGGACACCGGAGACCGGTACTGCTGCAACCTATCCAAGGCTGACGCTGGGACCCGATCCGACCAATACACAAAATATTTCTAGCTACTGGACCCGTTCGGGGGAATATCTTCGGGTAAGGAACCTGGATGTCGGCTATACATTGCCCTTCAATTGGACAAAGCGGGCGAAGCTATCCTCGGTACGCATCTTTGCAAACGCGCAAAACCTGTTCACTTTTACCCCCTATGGACGTCTGGATCCTGAAATCTCATCAGGTACAGCTTATCCAGCACAGCGGATCATAAGCTTTGGTGTAAAAGTGAAATTATAAACCTTAGAAATCGACAATGATGAAATATTCTTATTCAAACCACATACATGCTGAGGAGCGTGAGGTATCTTGCAGAGCGTCTGAAATTAAATCCGCGTCTGACATGGGCCGAGGCTTGCAGATGCCTTTTAAAGCACAGCTCATTCGTATAAAATATAATCGGCTTAAATGGATGTTCCTGGTTGGAGTCACACTTGGGATCTTCTCCTGTAAAAGCGACCTGGAGGAAGAGCCTATCGAGTTGCAGACACTGGATCAGGTGTTTGACCGAAGGGATTCGGCCGGCGTAAATGCAAACCGGTTTCTGACCGATTGCTACCGTTATCTGCCCAGCCTGGGCAATCGGGTTGGTGGAGATTTTCTCGACGCAGCTACGGATGATGCGGTTTCCTCCAATCCGACCAACACATCGGTGCAGCAGTTGGCAGCAGGTTCTTATACTTCGGATAATTATCAGGACAACCTGTGGGCATCTTGGTATCAGGGGATTCGAAAGACCAGCATTTTTATTCAAAATATTGATCGGGTACCAGTTAAAGGGAAACTGGAGAATGGTACGCCTATGCCGCGCGTATGGAAAGCCGAAGCAAAATTTATGCGTGCCTTATTTTATTTTGAATTGGTCAAGCGGTATGGCGGGGTGCCACTGATGGGCGATAAGGTATACCAGCTGAACGATGATATTGAGCTACCACGTGCGAGCTTCGAAGAATGCGTCAACTATATTGTGAAGGAATGTGACGCAATAAAGGATAGTTTACGTACTGATCCATTTAATCTGGCTTTTTATGGAAGGCCTACTAAGGCGGCAGCCATGGCGCTAAAATCCCGTGTGCTCCTGTATGCTGCCAGCCCATTGTTCAACGGTGGAAATATAGATGGGCAGAATATTCTTACTGGGTATACGGCATTTTCCGCTGGGCGATGGCAGTTGGCCGAGAACGCGGCCAAAGACTTAATGGATCTAAACCTGTTTAAACTTGAACCGCAGTTTAAAGATGTCTTTATCACACGCAACAATGAACGGATCTTTGCGAAACAAGGTGGCAACAATACCAGTTTTGAAAATAACAATGGTCCTGTGGGTTATGCCAATGGAGTGAACAATGGTCGAACTAGTCCGACCCAGGAACTTGTAGACGCCTTTGGGATGAGCAACGGTCTTAAAATTACGGACGAAAATTCAGGTTATGATCCAAACGATCCTTATGTAGGGCGCGACAGCCGCTTTTACGCAACTGTTTTTTATAATGGTGCCCCTTGGTTAAATCGACCTGTACAAACCTTTGAGGGTGGATCCGATAAGCCAGGTGGATCCAAGCAACAGACAAAAACGGGCTATTACCTCCGCAAGTTTATGGGAAATTTTGAATCCCTTGCAAACTATAGTAATGTAAACCATGACTTTATCCTGTTCCGTTATGCTGAAATATTGCTGAATTATGCGGAAGCACGAAATGAACGTCTGGACAGACCTGATGTCAATGTCTATCGTGCTGTTGAACAAATACGACAACGGGCAGGACTGAGTCCCTATCAACTTCCCGAGGCATTGACCAAAGCAGAAATGCGGGAGCTGATCTACCTCGAAAGGAGAAAGGAGCTGGCCTTTGAGGAGCATCGCTTTTACGATGTGCGAAGGTGGAAAATAGCCGAAGAGGAGTTTAATAAGGAGCTTCATGCCACCGTCATTTATCAAACGGGAACCGGGGTGATCAGGCAATCAGTTCCTATTCTGAAAATGACATTTGAAGCAAAAATGTATCTGGCTCCAATTCCATTCTCGGAAGTGATCAAAAACCCAAAAATGGTACAAAATCCAGGCTGGTAATTAGTCTATTTACGCAAACCGAAGCGGGCAGTGTGAATGGCTTTAATCATGAATAAATAAATATAAACGGATGAAAAATAGCATATATCTGTTAACAATAATGGTTTTGACGCCATTTATACTATTGGCGCAATCCATGGTGAATGGTATTGTCAAAAATAGTTCGGGTCCCTTGTTGGGGGTATCAGTGCAGGAGAAAGGCGGTGGAGCCACACAAACAGATCAAAATGGACGATTTAAATTGGCCTTACGTGGTACTAAGGTTTTGGTATTTACAAGTATAGGATATAATACCCAGCAACGTGATGTAAAGCAGGGGGAAAATATCGAAGTGATTATGCAATCAAGTAGCCAGGATATTGATGAAGTGGTGGTGGTGGGGTTTGGTACGACCAAAAAACTTACAAGTACAGGTGCAGTCAGTTCAATAAAAGGGGCGGATATCCGTCAGGTGCCAACGTCGAGTGTACAGAATGCATTGGCTGGAAGATTACCGGGATTTGTTTCGGTACAACGCTCCGGACAACCCGGTAAAGATGCTTCGGATTTTTATATCCGCGGTGTCAGTTCATTGAATCCAGAAGGAAACCAGCCCCTGATTATTGTTGATGATATTGAATATACATATGAACAACTTTCGCAGATCAACGTCAATGAAATCGAAAGTATTTCGATCTTAAAGGATGCATCGACGACGGCTGTTTTCGGTATCAAGGGGGCAAATGGTGTATTAGTTGTCAAAACGCGGCGGGGTGAATCGGGGCGGCCAAAGATCAATGCGCGTATCGAGTCAGGTATGCAGAGCCCAGTCACAAAATTGAAGTTTTTGAATGCCTATGAAAGTGCGCTCTTATGGAATGAAGCGATAGCAAATACGCTGGGCGACAATTCCAATCAACCTTTTAGTGAAGCAGATTTAGCACATTTCCGTTCCGGGGATGATCCTTATGGCCATCCGGATATCAATTGGTATGACCGGATCTTTAAACCGTCGAGCCAACAGTACAATACAAATATTGATATCACTGGTGGCGGCGAAAGTATTAAATATTTTGTATCAGGTGGGGCTTTCTCCCAAAATGGAAACCTTTACAATTTTGAGAATGAAGGTGACAAGGTCAACAATAACTATTATTATCGTCGTTTCAACTTGCGATCGAATCTAGATGTACAAGCAACGAAGACGCTCAAATTACGATTGGATTTCCGGGCAAACTTCAATCGTATCAATTCACCGCGGGCGGGAAATGTCGTTGGTGAGGTGTTCAATTTTAATAAGATAAGACCATGGTCGGCACCTTTTATAAACCCAGATGGTTCGTTCGCCTATGCCAGTGATACGCAGGAGTTGCTACCGACGATCAATGCACGCCTGGCAGCGTCTGGATATAGCTTGGATCGACGTAACGATATCAATATTTTATTTGGCGGGACTCAGGAACTGAATGCTTGGTTGAAGGGGCTTTCATTTTCTACCCGTGTAGCCTATGCCAGCGTGGAGTCGAATGGTCGAGAGCAGGCCCGCGATAAGATACCTGTGTATCGTTATGACCCGAGTTCGAACGGTTACCAGCTGAAAGGTGGGGCACCTTATGTGCTGGGCAATTATACCTTGCGGGCCTACCAGGGGGATTACAACAGTCGGGTGAATGTACAGGCCAATTTCAATTATGCGCGAACTTTTGGGGATCATGGGGTGACAGCACTCCTGCTGTATAATCGGGAATCCTATAAAACAAAGGGGGATAAGAAAACCAACTGGATTCCACAGAATTTTGAGGGCTATACCTTTCGCGCAGGGTACAACTTTAAAGAAAAGTTCTTATTGGATGCAACAGCAGCATACAATGGCTCGGATCGTTTTCAGGCGGCACAGCGTTATGGCCTTTTTCCGGCGGTGTCGGCAGGATACAATCTAGCAAAGGAATCGTTTTTCAAAGATGCATTTAACTTTGTAGAGTTATTCAAATTGCGGGCTTCCTATGGAATCGTGGGTTCTGACAAGGTCGCCGGTGACCGTTATCTTTACCAGCAGGTATACAACGAGGGTGGAAGCTATTCTTTTGGTGAAACCCATCAGCCTTCACTTATTATCACGGAAGGAAATCTGGGAAATAATAATGTCACTTGGGAAAAACAAAAGTCATTTGATGTAGGGCTTGATGTCAATCTATGGAAAAACAAATTTTCCATGACCTTTGACTATTTTAATAACCTGCGGTACGATCAGCTCGTCACTTCACAGTCACTTTTCCAGCACATCGGTGTAGGGGTCTCACCATCAAATATTGCGAAGGTACGGAACAGGGGTGTGGAGTTGGAACTGAATGTTAACAACAATATCGGTGCATTTAATTATAATATTAAAGGTGTATTGACGTATTTCAAAAATAAGATTTTGTTTCAGGATGAACCGGCACCAGCTTATCCTTGGTTGCGGCTGACAGGGCAGCAGATCAATCAACCATTGGGTTATCTGTACGATGGTTTTTATACCGAAGAAAATATCGGTGCAAGCCTAAAACCATCGGGAGGGTATGAGGTGCAGCCCGGCGATCTGCGGTATAAGGACCTCAATAACGATGGCGTGATTGATGACTATGATCGGACTGTGATCGGTAAACCCAATATACCGAATACCAGCTTTGGACTTACCTTGGGGGGAAGTTACAAAGGATTTAGTTTCAATGTGCTGCTACAGGGAACTACCGGGTACAGTTTTAGCGTTCAGGGAAGCGGTATTGAGCCCTTCCAGAGCCAGTTTCAACCGATCCATCAAGAGCGATGGACTGCGGAAACGGCCTCTACAGCTAAATTTCCACGCTTAACCACTAATCCGACAACGATTAATAGCCCGTCAACCTATATGTCTGACTTCTGGCTTATTGATGCGACCTATTTACGTTTGAAGACAATTGAACTGGGGTATCAATTACCCAATAAATGGCTGCCATTTAGGATTAACAATGCACGTTTATATCTGAGTGGGTATAATCTGCTGACCTGGACGAATTATTCCTTGTATCAGCAGGATCCTGAGGTGACGTCCAACAGTGCGGGCGATGCGTATCAGAATCAACGTGTTGTAAATCTCGGTATACAGATCGGACTTTAATCAGCCAGTGATGAGTTTTAAATAGTACAATTACAGGTTTAAATAATAAGCAGGGCCAAATCATTTGATCCTGCTTATTATTTTGAAGAAATTTGGACGATCCGTATCACTAGCTCAGTTTTTTGAGCAGTTAGATTATCGGTGGTAATTGATTGTACGGCGACAACGCATCGTTGGAGTTAGTATTCAGGAAATTGGCGAACTTGAATTGGCACTGATTGCAAATGCCAACTTGGAGCATGGCGGATAGCGGACTTTTACGTTACAAAGCGTAGTTAGAACATCAGGGGAATCCAGTTTGAATTTATAGTGGATTTCAACGATTCAAAACCCAAGAACAAGCGTCGTTAAATCGCTTATCCTAAGTTTCAATGTGAGGGTTACTTCTTTCGGCCGATTGAGGCTGCAGAATGGATATGTTGCCGTAAACAGGCGGCCGTTAGCGAGACAGTATCTTTGAGCAAATCGGCAACGGTACCTGTAAACACCACATTTCCGCCATACTTGCCCGCTCCGGGCCCAATATCGATAATCCAGTCTGCTTGGGCGATAACATCGAGGTTATGCTCGATAACGATCAATGTATTGCGGTTATCCACCAGGTTATTGATAAAGTTTAATAGCTTTTCGGTATCGTTTGGATGTAAGCCTGTGCTGGGTTCATCCAGCACGATAATCTTGTTGGAATTCTTAAGTTCTTTGGTCAGTTTGAGCCGTTGTCTTTCCCCACCCGAAAAACTGTCCGACCGTTGCCCCAAAGTAAGATAGCCCAGCCCCAGTTGGAGTAACATATCAAAAGACTGACGGTATAGTTTGTCCGGGAAAAAATCATAGGCTTCTGCTACAGTCATATCCATCACCGCAACAATATTTTTATCATGGTAATGATATGTTAAGACCGCTGGCTTAAAGCCAGAGCCGTCGCAGACCTCGCAGGTCTGTTCAATATCATCCATAAAGGCCAGATCAATTTTTTCGATACCGATACCTTTGCAGTTTTCACAGGCGCCGAGGCTATTTCGGCTAAAAAGCTTATCGGATACCTGATTTGCTTTTGAAAACAGGGTGCGTATCGCATCCGATAAACCCAGGTAGGTCAACAGATTGGAGCGTGCACCTGTTGAAAATAACGACTGGTCGATGATGGTGGCTTCGGGATAAAATTGGGGCAGCACTTTGTTGATCAGTGTACTCTTGCCCGAACCCGCCACGCCAGTAACCACGGTCATCACCTTTTGGGGAATGCTCACCTGGATGTCTTTCAGATTATGCAGATTAGCATGCTCGATTTCCAGGTAGCCCTTTGCCGATCGTGGTTTATGATTAATTTGAGGCCGTTTGGCAAAGTACAGGCCTGTTTTTCCTGTTGATGTTTTTAGTCCCGCAACCGTGCCGTTATAGACAATCTCGCCGCCGTTTTTTCCAGACGCTGGCCCCATATCGATTACATGGTCGGCTATGCGGATCAGATCGGGGTCGTGCTCAACAAGTAACACGGTATTGCCCTTATCGCGCAGCTGTTTAATAATTGCAGCGATATTTTGTAAATCAATGGGATGAAGTCCGATGCTGGGCTCGTCAAAAATATAGAGTAAATCCGTCAGGCTGCTCCCCAGGTTTCGGACCATTTTGATGCGTTGGCTTTCTCCGCCCGACAGCGTATCTGTCCTTCTGTCCAGGGTCAAATACTGTAAGCCGATGTTGACGATATGTTTAAGCTTATGTTTCAGTTCGGTCAGAATAACATCAAAAGCGTTGGATGGTAAAGAAGCAACAAATGCCAACAGCTCATCGATCGAAAGGGCCGTACAGTCGGCAATGTTTTTGCCCGCTATCTTACAGGACAGAATTGTATCATTCAACCGTTTTCCCTTACATACGGGACAAGTTTTGGTAACGATAATGGTATTTAAAGCCTCTTTTCGGCTCATGATTTCCTTAGACTGCTTTTTGAGGAATGCTTTTTCAATACGGGGGATAATGCCTTCATATTGGACCGTTTTTCCCCATTCCGGATCAGGACGTTTGGGTTTGTGTTCGGCTGCATACAAAAGGAGCTCCCATTCCTGTGGCGTATAGTCGTTCAGTTTTTTATTGTTGTCGAAATAGCCTGATTGGGTGTAGCGTGTCAGGCGCCAGCCCCCCGGTTGAAAGGTCGGAAATCGGATAGCCCCTTCGTTCAACGATTTTTGTCTGTCGATAAGGGAACCCACATCAATGGTCTGCACAATACCCAGCCCTTCACATGCCTTGCACATGCCCAAAGGATTATTGAATGAAAAAGCGCTTGAATAGCCTACAAAGGGTGTCCCCATGCGCGAGAAAAGCAGGCGCAGGGAAGCATATATGTCGGTAGCCGTTCCTACGGTCGAGCGTGCGTTACCGCCCAACCTTTTTTGATTGATAATAATAGGGACATTCAGGTTGTCGATTTTGTCCACATCGGGAACGCCGATGTGCTGCAGCCGGTTTCGGATAAAACTGCCCTGTGTTTCGCTGAACTGCCTTTGGGCTTCAGCACCTATCGTTTCAAAGACCAAAGACGACTTGCCCGATCCAGAGACCCCTGTAAAAACAGTAATCTTTTTCTTGGCGATCTGGAGAGAAATATTTTTGAGATTATTTTGTCGGGCATGTATGATGTGAATATGTTCCATAATCATTAACTTTGGTAATTATTAACTAAGTTAACTATTTTATTGGCGATGAACAAAACCGAACAGAAATTTTATGAAGTGTTTACCGATTTACAATGCTTCATCTTGGCAAATATGAATAGGGGCGACATCAATGGCGTTACGGCGACCCACTATAATATGATCGAATATATTTACCGCCACGATCATTGTATCGTCAAGCAGATTGCGCAGGCGTTTAATATAAGTCCGCCTGCTGTTTCCAAGCAGCTCAAATTTTTGATAGCGCATGATCTGGTCGAACAGCAACAGTCTGCTACCGACCGCAGGATTTTCAACCTAAGTGTAACGGAAAAAGGCCGTTTTATCATCGATAATTCGGAGAATTTTAGGGAAGCAGTGGCCAAAGAAGCTGCAAAAAGCTTGACGGAAGAGGATTTAAATAAGCTGACTGAATTGCTTAATAAGGTGTTGATGGCCTGCTCACCCCCCACATGCTGAGAAAATCATGAATCATTAACATCGTCTTTTTAACTTGCGTTTCAAGTATAGTCCCTTTTGAAGCGCTCTGTAGGTCAGGTATATTTTATGCTGTTTTAACTATTTTTTTTAACCACATCGACCATATGATCTAAATCAAATGGCTTTTCAATAAAGTCGTCGGCTTTACATTCTGCGGCGGTTTTTGCAATATCGCTATCTGTCGATGTCAGGACAGATGGAAGCTCTTCGGTATCTGGATCAGCTTTGAGTTCCTTGATCACTTCGGATCCTTTTTTACTTCCTTTAATATGGTCGTCCACAATAAGAATGTCGGGATCAATATCTGCAAGCTTTTCAATTGGTTCGGTCGTAAGCGATGGAATCACATCAAAACCCTCATCAACTAAGACCTCATCCATGATATTCAAGATATTTTCATTATCTTGAATAACTACAGCCTTCTTTTTTGTCATTTCTTTTGAAATTTATCGGATAAATATAGAAAAAAAAGCGAGTACAAAAAACAGGGGAACGCGCAATTTTCAGTTAGGAGAAACAGAACAAAAGACATGCTATCAGTGAGCTGATGGCAATGTAGGCTAGTAGTGGGCTTACGCCGTCATTTTTGCCTAATTTTTTAACAAAAAAAACAGATAACATGAATGTTATCTGCTGAACTTAACTTAATGAAGTTTTTAAACTTCCTACTTAATTATGCTATTCGCACATTAACTGCGTTAATGCCCTTTTTACCGTTCTCTAGATCGAATGTTACAGTATCGTTTTCACGTACATGATTGATTAAACCTGACGAGTGTACGAAAACATCTTGACCGCCATCTGTTGGTGTAATAAAACCAAAACCTTTGGTGTCATTAAAGAATTTTACTGTTCCTTGTTGCATTGTATATATGTATTAAATTATGTATTTATTAGAACGCTTTTGCAGCATACCTCTCCTTTAACCATACGCGTTGGTAAAGGATAAATCGATCTGTCAACAAAAAATGAAGTTTGTAATTTTTCGTATTGACACTATCAATCTGAAAAAAGGTAATTAACTTCATATGTTGATAACAAAATAGCAGCTGGAAAAACGAAGACTGAGAAGAAAGAGTAAACTCAAAAGTGTCAGAAGAAGTAATGGCAGAAGCCTGATTATTATTCAAATGTAGTTATAAATTATTGAAAAACAAAGTTTTTTATTTTCTTCTGCCAATGTCAGTAAGCGCTAGAGGGGAAAGAGTTGCCGTCGATGCGGAGGAGATGTTTTGCTGGCAGAGCCATTTCAACTTGATGATCGCAATGATTTAGTAGAGAAAGCGATCTAAGCTTAGTTTTGATTTTAAGGTTGAATCAAGCTACTAGGCGATTGAATGAGTTGGAAAAGCAGAAATAGGAAGCGGACCAAACTTAAGGATAGTTTGGTCCGCTAGGTTAAAAAAATATCATGCTTTAATAATTCTTACGCATGTTACACAGTAATCCTCTTTGTTATGCATTAGCTCACCTACTTTATGAAACAATACATGCTGCTGATTGTGCATGGGATGATGTATTAATCAAGCGCTATGAATGGCTTAGCTGTAACTTTCCGATGAAAGGGCGATTATCAATCGTCAGAATAGCTTCTTTAATGGAATAGCATAGCTGGTAGCTTTCGCTCAGCGCTTTTTTGCTAGCTTCTATTTTGTCGTTTTCAACTTTATCGACAATCCAGGTTGGGTTTAACGGATCTGAACTAAATTTGGTGATTAATACGGTAAATCCTTCTTTCTGAGCACTGATTAAAGTGTCTTTTGTGATGTCTACTATTTTCATAGTGAGATAATTTACAAAAAAAAATACGAAACAGGGTCTGCTTCGTTCAGTTGATGGCCTTGACAACCTCCTTACAATTGAACGAAAATAGACGCTCTTTAATGTATCCGGGCGGAAAATTGGCAGGTTCAGCGATCGGTTTAGCTGGCGTGAAGCCGATCGCAAAATAAATTAAAATGTAACAAAAGGCAGTCTATGGCTTGCATTCTTTTACATTAGAAAGTTTCTTCTTCTTACTCATCCCTCAGGCTGACAGCCGGGTTGATCAAGGCTGCTTTGATCGCATGATAGCTGATCGTGAGCAACGCTATTATTAGCGTACCCATGCCGGCAGCAATGAAGATATCCCAGGTGATTTTAATACGGTAAGTATAGGCGCTGAGCATGTCATCGGCGATATAATAGGCTATCGGAAATGCGATCAGGCATGAGAAAAGGACCAGTAGCACAAAATCTTGAGACAGCATCCTCATGATCTTAAAAGTAGAGGCTCCCAGTACTTTGTGGATACCGATTTCCTTCGTCCGGTTCTCGGCTATATAGGCTATCAGGCCATATAAGCCAAGGCATGAAATAAAAATTGTCAATAGTGCAAAAAGACTCGAAAGTGTACCCAATTGTTGAAAATCTTTAAATTTTTCGGCGTACTTGCTGTCTACAAAGGAATATTCAAAAGGATAGTCGGGATTATATTCTTTAAAAATCTGCTCCATGGCAGCAAGTGCTTCTGATGTTTTCATATGATCGTTTATGCGTATGTTCGTAACCTGAGTACCTGCATAAGCGCCCTGAATGACCATTGGAGTAATGGGACTGAAAGGCGATTCCTGAATAAAATCCTTGATGACTCCGACGATATGCCAATTCCTGCCATCGACAACCGTTTTGCCGATCGGATCATCAAAATTAAATGCCTTGGCGGCGGATTCATTAATAATCATCGCGGCAGAATCAGTTGGAAATTTAGCTAAATCAAAATCCCGCCCTGCAACTAATTGCAGCTCTGCCGTGTTGACCAAATTTTCATCGGCACCAATTCTGGCAAAAATGGTATTATTATCTTTGGGCTTCCCTGCCCAGTCCATGTAGTTGCTGCTTCTGTTCTCCGTAAGGGGGGACGAAGTCCTTGAAATCTGTGTGGCAATACCGGAAGACAATAATTTATTTTTTATGAGTAATCTATTTTTGCTGATTTCTCCCTGATCGATAATACTAACCAACCTTTCCTTGTTATATCCGATTTCTCTATTTTGAGCGTATCTGATTTGGCGCTGAATAGATAATGTTGTTATGGTCAGGATGATAGCAATACAGAATTGGGAAATAACGAGGATTTTCCGAGGGTTAAATTTCTGTTGAACATGAAGATATTTGCCTTTCAGTACTTTCGTCGGCAGGAAGGAAGACAGATAAAACGCAGGATAGCTCCCTGAAAGAATTCCGGTCACTAAAATAAATCCTGCAAACATTGCCCAGAAAAGGAGATCGTCAAATTGGATAGATAGCTTTCTGGAGACCAGATCATTAAAGTAGGGGAGCGCTATCAGTGTAATCAACAGGGATAATAGGCCAGAAATGCATGAAATCACCATGGATTCAGTCAGGAACTGACCGACCAACATGTTTTTATTTGCACCGACGACTTTTCTGACACCTACTTCCTTCGCCCGTTTTTCGCTCTGAGCCGTACTTAGATTCATGAAATTAATGCAGGCAATAATAAGAATAAAACAAGCAATGGCGATAAATGATCGTACCATGCCAATTCGTTGCGAGCTCGGCTTTCCCTGCTCAGTAAAGTTGCTATAAAGCCATTTATCGCCGATAGGTTGAATAAAATTGGCTACTTTTGTATCGGTATGCTTTCTTAGGAAATATTTTATATTTGTTTCAAATTGATCGACGTTCGCACTTTTATGCAGTTGTATGTAGGTCTGAACGGAATTATTTCCCCAATAGTCGTCTGAATAGCCTATTTTCTCCATTAATGTCCACGGTACGAGATAAGTGCCTCCTTTCATAAACGAATTATCTGGCAAGTCCTCAATAATCGCAGACACAGTTGAAATTTGGGAGCTGTCCAATCGGATGGTCTTGTTGATCGGGTCGGAATGCCCAAATAATCTTTCAGCCAAAGATTTCGTGAGAACGATCTGGTTGGGATTTTTTAATGCCTCGAGGGGATTGCCTGCTATAACCTTGTAATCAAATATTTTTAAGAATGTGCTGTCTACGAAAACACCTTGTTCTTTTGCAAGTTTTGTTTCTTGATGGGTTAAAAGAAATCCAGTGCCCTTATCCACTCTTGTAATCGTATTTATCTCAGGAAAGTCGGTTTTTAAAGCCGCAGCCATTGGCTTAGGCGTGTAAAAATGTTCGACGGCTTCGCCTTCCCACACATCTTTCATCCCGACTGCATAGATCTGATCGGTATTAGAATAAAAGCGGTCAAAGCTAAATTCGCTTTTTACCCATAGCATGATCAATATGGCAGCTGTCATTCCAGAAGCTAATCCTACAATGTTTATCGCTGTAAAACCTTTATTCTTTACTAAATGACGAAAGGCAATTTGAAAATAATTCGTAAGCATATGAAATTGTTATGGATTAACGCTTACTAATTCATTGCCAATATAATAAAGTACTGAAAATAAGTAGTTAAAGCGTTTTTTATCATCAAATGCATGTTCGAAATCGAACGATCTTTGTTCGAATGCGGACAATTGAGGAAAGATTATTGAACCTATTGATAAACTCAAAATTTTACTAACATACAGAAGCATCTTGATTGCGTTATTTTACACGTTTCATTAGAAATCCATCATAAATTGACTTTCCTAAAAATAAAGCCTAATTTTGACTGATCAACAATAACTAAACCAGCAGATGAGTGTTACACATGTCCGACAATTGTTTACCCAACTTTACGAAGAAAATTGGGTGAAGTTGTATGTGCATGTTTTCCGGATGTTAGACGATCGTGACGAAGCCCGTGATATTGTACAGGAAATTTTTACGAATCTCTGGGACCGCATGGAGCGGCTTGAAATTGAACATTCTTATCAGGCGTATCTTTTTCGTTCGGCCCGTAATCTGGTCATCAATCGTATCGCCAGCCAGGATGTGGGCCGAAAATATGAACATTACCTGGAGCATGCCGCATCAACCCCTGAAATTATGCCCGACGAGTTGCTGCGGCAGAAAGAATTGGCCAGGCAGATCGACGAGGCCATAGAAAAGCTACCGCGGAAAATGGCTTTGATCTTCAAAAAAAGTCGTTTCGAGCAGCGGAGTTATCGGGAGATCGCCGCAGAACTTGATATCTCTGAACAGACGGTCAAAAAGCAGATTTACAATGCGTTGACGGTTTTGAGAAAAAAAAATACGAACTATTTTCATTTTTTTCTACCACTAAAGGGGCACTATCCTGTCTTCTAAACGGTAAACAGGATAGAACCTATGAAACAACGATTATCGAAACAATTACTGCAGAAGTATCAGCAGGGGAATTGCAGCGCCGAGGAAATTGCACTTGTCGAAAGTTGGTACAATCAGCTCAGTCGGAAAAATAACGAAAAAGACATCCCGGAACTGGATCTCGCTGCCGAAGACGGCTATTTCCAACAGCATATATTTGGCCCCGAATTAAGGGCTAATCGCCACCGGAGTGCCTATTTGAAGGTGGCTGCCAGCATTGTATTCTTTTTGATGGCCGGTGCAGCGCTGTACTTCTTTTCCCAGCCCCAACAATCGCCACAGCCACTGCCTTTTAGTGTCGGTCAATTCCAGGCCGATCTACTGATCGGCAATGAAGTGGTTAGCCTGGACGAAAAGAAACCGTTTAGCCCGGCCTACATGGCGCAGGGGAAGGGGGATAACCTGGCGGTCAAGACCAAAAAGGGGCAAGAATTCAAAATGGAACTTCCCGATGGAACCACCGTATGGCTAAATGCAGACAGCAAACTGGAAATAGGACCGGGATACGACCTCAAGGAACGCTCGGTATTCCTGACGGGTGAAGCCTATTTTAAAGTGGCAAAAAATAAAGCCAAACCTTTTATTGTTCATGTCGGCAACACCAGCATTGAAGCCTTGGGAACCGCTTTCAACGTGAAGTTATACGCAAACGATAGTCAGCTCTTAACCACACAGCTCGACGAAGGTAAAATACGGGTCAGCAATGCGGGTCTTCAGGAGATTCTGCTACCGGGACAGTCGATCGAACTGAATGTGCTGAACGGTGCCTTCCAGCGAAAGCAGCAAAATACACAACAGGATGCTGCCAATTGGAAAGACGGTTACTTTGAATTTGACCAGACACCGCTTCCCGAGATTTTGGCCGATCTTTCCCGTTGGTACAATTTTACCTATAGCCTGGCGCCCGTCTATAAAAACAAAGTCCTTAGCGGGAAAATCAGCAAAAAAGAGTCCTTTGAAGAAGTACTCAAAATATTACGGTTCGCCGGCATAAACTATACCATCGACAAGGATCGACTTGTCCTTGTTCCCTAACCAAACCCAAACAAACGCATTTTCAATCTAAATACCCTATGAAACAATCCGTAAAAACACTGCTATTGATGCTGATGCATGTCAATGGCTATGCCTTTAGCCAGCAGGGAGACAAGGCATCTGACCATGTTCAATTTAAACAGCTCGTTAAAGCCATTGAGCAGCGCAGCGATTACCGCTTTGTGTATGATCCCCATGAAATTAACCCCGACCTGAATATTGATGTCAATTTAAACAATGCCAATATCCCCGAGCTACTTAAACAGGCATTCTCGGCTAAGGGCATCCGCTATCAAATTGTCAAAAACACCATCGTGCTCCAGGGGAAGGGGGTAGCAAAGGCGCTGCAGATGACCGTCTCTGGTCGGGTCAGCAATGCTACCGGTGCAGCGCTTGAAGGGGTTAGTGTACGGGTTAAAAATAAGGTAGCCAGTACAGTGACCGATGCTAACGGTCGTTTTAGTTTAAATGGCCTGCAGCAGGATGATATCTTACTTTTGAGTTATGTGGGCTACCGCAGCAAGGAAGTGAAGGTGGCCGACAAGGCCCTCATGGAAATAAGCCTTGAGCTAGATCCGGGTAACCTGGATGAAGTGGTGGTGATCGGTTACGGTACGTCTTCGATACGCAAAAATACGGGTTCGGTATCCAGTGTAACCGGCAGGGAAATAGAGACCCAACCGGTACTCGATCCCCTGGCTGCATTGCAGGGCCGCGTTGCCGGACTTAGTATCGCTTCTAATTCGGGCTTGCCGGGCAGTTCTTTTCAGGTGCAACTGCGGGGTGTAAACTCCCTGAGTAATGGCAGCAGCCCCCTTTACATTATCGACGGTATTCCATTTTCGGACGAAAGCATGAATCAGTTTACCGCGGCCAATGGCAATCAAAGCCCGCTCAGCCTGATCAACCCCAAGGATATTGAACGCATCGATGTGCTTAAAGATGCCGATGCGACAGCCATTTATGGCTCCCGGGGTGGGAATGGGGTGATCCTGATCACAACAAAAAAAGGAAATAAGGGCGGACTTAAAATAGACTTTAATGCCAATGTGGGCTCGGGTAAGTCCATCCGCAACTTAAAGATGCTTAACACGGCGCAATATTTGGAAATCCGGAAGGAGGGATTTAAAAATGATAACTGGACAGCGACAGCAGATAATGCGCCGGATCTGCTCACCTGGGATCAGTCCGCCTACAGCGACTGGCAAAAGGAGTTTTATGGTGCATCGGCCCCTTTCTCTACCTATCAGCTGTCATTTTCCGGGGGAAACGAAAATACCCAATACCTGGCCAGTGCCAATTTCAATCGTCAGGGTGATCCCTTGCCCGGTAATCAAAATTATCAGCGCGGTGGTGCGCTGTTGAACTTGTCTACGCAGTCCAAAGATCAGCGATTTAAACTAAACAGCAGCTTCAATCTCAACCTGGACCGTAACAATACCGTGCCGACAGATATCGCACAGTTTTACAACCTGGCGCCCAACTATCCGTTATATGATGAAAAGGGCGACTATTATTGGTTTCAGCAGAGCTTACAGAACCCCGCCGCCTATATGGAGCGCTCGAGTGTTTCGAAATCAAAATCCCTGCTGGCCAACTTTTCTGCCGAATACGCGATCTTACCCGAACTGGTCGCAAAAGTCAATGTGGGCTACAACCTCAAAAGCATGGACCAGACGCGCTTGCTGCCCAATGCGGGATTTAATCCATTGACGAGCACGGGTTCCATGGCCTCTTACGGGAATTCGGATTATCAGTCCTATATCATTGAACCGCAATTAAACTACAGCAAAACAATTGGTAAACATGATTTTAAACTGCTTTTAGGCGGAACCTGGCAGCAGAGGGTCAGCGAAGGGAAATACTTCGATGGCAGCAGTTACCCGAGTGATTCGCAGCTAAACAATATCGGTGCTGCAGGTATCCTTGTGAACCGCAACAATCAGTATGCAGATTACCGTTACCAGTCTGCATTTGGTCGTATCAATTATGCCTATGCCGATAAATATCTGTTGAATTTCAGTTACCGAAGAGATGGTTCGTCCCGCTTCGGTCCCAACAATAAGTACGGTAATTTTGGGTCGATCGGTGCAGCCTGGGTATTTAGTAGTGAAGAATTTTTACAGGATCAGTCTATCTTGAGCTTCGGGAAGCTTCGTGCGAGCTGGGGAGTGACGGGCAACGACCAGATCGGCGATTACCAATATCTGGATACCTGGGGCACAGGATTTGCCTACCAAGGCATCACGGGGCTTTATCCGACACGGGTGTTTAACCCCAATTTTGGATGGGAAGAAATTAAAAAGAAAGAACTGGGGCTCGACCTTGGTTTTTTCAGGGACCGTATCTTCCTTACTGCCAATTATTACAACAATAGATCGGATAATCAGCTGATCAATATCGTGCTCGCACCGCAGACGGGCTATAATTCTTATTTTGGTAATACCCCCGCACTGATCGAAAATAAGGGCTTGGAGTTAGAGCTGAGCAGCGTGAATATCCAAAAGGAAAAGTTCAGCTGGAAAACCAATTTCAATATCACTTTTCCATCCAATACCCTGCTGGAATATCCGGGGCTTGCAAGTAGCAGTGATGCGAGGCGATACATCATTGGCGAGTCTACCCGTATCGTCCGTGGATTTCAGTTTACGGGAGTGGACCCGCAAACTGGGGTTGCTCAATTCCGGGATGTGGATGGTGACGGGAAAATTACGGATTTCAACGATTACGTAACCTTGGGATCCCTGCTGCCCAAGTACTATGGTGGTATCGGCAATAATCTGAATTATGGCGATGTGAGCCTTGGATTCCTATTTCAGTTTGTCAAACAGGAGGGACCATCCATTGGTTACGGCCCACAGGCAACAACCATTGGCGGATTGGGCAATCTGGATGAATATATGTTGAGCCGTTGGCAGCAGCCCGGAGATGTGACCGATGTGCCACGCGCTACCGCCAATAGCGCCAACGAAGCCAACGTGGCCTTCCGCAATTACTACCGCTATTCTTCGGCCGTATGGGACGATGCTTCTTTTATCCGTTTGAAAAATATATCGCTTAGTTATGATATTTCCAAATGGACCAAGAAGATCAATATCAGCCGGGCGCTGGTACAGTTCAATGCCCAGAACCTCTTTACCTGGACAAGCTTCAGGGGAATGGATCCCGAGATGCCTGGTTTTGACCGTACCTATCTCTCGGATGTCAATCCCTTTGGTTCGGTACGGAACAGCGCCACACCATCCATGCGTACCTATACATTTGCGGTTCAGCTCACTTTTTAATGATCATAACACTAAAGACTTATCCCATGAACAAATATATCATCTACAGCCTTTTTGCGACACCACTGCTTAACATCTCCTGCAATAAATTTTTGGCCGTGGACCCACCCAAGACGGAAGTGGCGGCAGCGTCGGCTTTCAGTGATGAAAAGACGGCCACAGCAACCGTAGGTGGGCTCTATACCAGCATGAACAATTACAACAACCAATTCGCCAGTGGATTGATGAGCATTGTATTGTCCAGTCTGGCCGACGATTATAACTCGGCTTTTACAAGCTACGACGAGTACAAATACAATAAACTGAGCCCGGCGACTTCTTACCTCGATAGGCTCTGGTCGCAACCCTATAGCTATATCAACCACAGCAATAAGATTATCGAGGGTGTTGAAGCCTCGGCGCTCAGCAGTACGGTAAAGGCACAGCTTTCGGCCGAGGCCCGTTTTACGCGGGTATTCAATTACTTTTACCTGAGCAACCTCTTCAATAAAGTGCCCCTCATCACCGATACCAAAGATCTGGAAGCCAACAACCGAAAAGGTCCGGCCTCCAGGGACGAGCTCTATGCGTTTATGGTGGACGATCTGCAGAAAGCTGCTGTCGATATTGCGGATGCCTATCAGGGCAATGAGCGTACCCGCCCCAATAGAAAAGCGGTTGATGCGCTATTGGCCAGGGTCTATCTGTATCATGGCGACTGGGCCAATGCCGAAGCAATGGCCGACAAAGTTATCGCCGATAATCGGTACGAACTGTCGCGCGACCTCAATACCGTTTTTTTGAAAACGAGCAAAGAGGCGATCTGGCAGCTGCAGAGCGTTAATCTTTCTACTGCCGGGGTCAACACCTGGGAAGGTTTCAGCATCGTTCCGGCAGTAGCTACAGCTCGGAGTTACTATCAGGTGTATGATGCCACGGTAGCGGCCTATGAAGAGAACGATTTACGCAAAACGATGTGGTTAAAGCCTTATGTGGTAAGTAATAAGACGCTTTATATGCCGTATAAGTATAAGCTGCGCACGGGCGCACCTGTGACCGAATACAATACTGTGCTGCGCCTTGCCGAGCAGTATCTGATCCGTGCAGAAGCGCGGCTAAACCAGAATAAGTTGCCGGCGGCACTACAGGATATCAATCAGATACGCGAACGTGCAGGCCTTGCTGCGCTGCCACAAACAATGGACAAGGCGGGCATTGCCCTGGCCCTCGAAAAAGAACGCCAGCTGGAGCTGCTCGGTGAATGGGGACATCGTTGGTTTGACCTGGTGCGCACAAACAGGGCCCTGCCTGTACTTTCAAAGGTCAAAACAGACTTTAGTGAAAGCGATATTAAAATACCGATCGCCAGTGCTATTTTAATTACCAATGCTAACCTCCAACAGAATGATTAAGCTATTCAAATACGCATTGCTGCTGTGCCTGCTACAGGCAAACCTGCTGTTGCAGGCACAAGTGAGCATTTTGCCGCACAAAGCAACGGCCGGTGATACCGTGACCATCAGCTTTGATCCAAGTAAATCTGCTGCTTCCCAGACGGAAGGGCCATTTTTCGTGGATTTCAACTATTCAAATTTTTACGAGTTCCCGAGCCGCATGCCCATGCAACAAGAAGGTGGAGTCTGGCGTGTGCGTTTTAAACTGCCCCCCTACGCCAACTTTTCCTGCTTTACGATCGCCGACAAAGACAAGAAATTCGTACAGCAAGAAAGCGATAGCAGTCAGTATGAGATCTACGTCTATAAGCAGGGGAAACTGATTGCCGGCAATTACCTTGGGAAATCATACAGTGTACCGGTTCAGGATAAAACCTCGGATCATATCCTTGCTACCCAGGAATATTACCTCAAAAAAGAGCTGAGTCTGTATCCCGACAATTACGAGGCACGGCTCCGGCTGATTGTGCTACAGATGAAAAACGCTGGTCCGGCCCAGCAGGGGCGGCTGTTGAACAAAGGCTTGGCCGTAGTGGAAAAGAAATTCAGAAGCAATCCGCTCTTTGAAGGAAACCTCAACAAGGTGACCATGGGCTATCTGATACTTGGCCAGAACCAAAAAGTGGATTCGATCCGCCAGGTGGTGATCAACGAGTTTCCCAACAAGAAGATCGGGATTAGTTATCGGCTCAATAAGCTGTTCCGCGAGCAGGATTCTACTGCCGTGGTCGCGAAAATAGGGCAGCTTCTTTCGTTAAAAACAGCCGATAATGAAGCGGCCTATGCCAGCGCTTACGAATATCTTTTTACCTACTATGTGCAGCACGGCGACAGCATACAGGCCAAGAAATACCTGCCGCTAATTACCCGTTGGGAGCAGGATCCCTACAAATGGCGTGCATACAATCAGTATGTGCAGCTGCTCTTGAATCATAAGCTGATGCTGGAGGAGGCATCCAAACTCAATTTGTATCTACTCGACAGTGTTGCGGCCTATCCCGTGAGTTTAATACGCTATTTCCCCGAAACGGGCTATCTGGTGGCCCATGATCCAGCCAAGGCCGACAAGCTTGCTGCGGTAAAAGCAGAAATTATGGCCAATCAGGGACTTATCGCCGCTCAGTTAAACCAGCCCGAAGCGGCCCGAGACTGGTTTGCCAAAAGCATCCCTACACTCAAATCGGCGGTATTGCTCCGGTCAGTGGCCATGCAGTATCAGCAGTGGAATGATCCAAACAGCGCTCTACCCGTATTGGAGGCAGCCTATCGGTATGCTCCTTTTGACCCAGCGATCAGGCAGCTTCTCGACAAAGTGATCCTTAAAAACGGAATGGACAATGCTGCCGAACGGCAGGCTTATTTTAGCAAGCTTGACACGCAATGGAAACAAGGGTATTACCAGGAGTTTCAGAAAATCATCGGCAATACGCCATTTCCAGAAGACATCAGCATCGTCGATATGGACAAAAAACCTTTGCTCAAAGCGGATCTCCAGGACAAGATTGTCATCATTGATTTTTGGGCAACCTGGTGTAAGCCCTGCATCGCTTCATTTCCCTATTTGCATCAGGTGTACAAAAAATATGCGGATGATCCGCAGGTGAAGTTCGTGATGCTCAATTCGGGCAGTGGAAACAGCTGGGACGATGCGTACAAATGGGCAAAGGCCAATCCCGAATTTGACTTTCCATTTTATTACAACCAAGATAAAAAGCTCAGTAGTAAACTGGATATCACATCCATTCCGACAACATTGATCCTGGACAAAAAAGGGAACATCCGTTTTCGAAAGGTGGGATTTGAAGGTGAAAAGCTACTGCAGAGCCTCGATGCCATGATCGAATACCTGAAAGAACTGGAGCACTAATTTGTTGGATTCCATGTAGCTGTTCGCAAATGTGCTGTTTCATTGAGATAGTAATACGACAACATCAATGAAACAGCAATTGCTTATATCATATCGATCACAACCCCATAAATTTAAAAGGTTGTACTTTTTTTAGGTGTTCATTGCTCAATCCAGTATAGGTTTTGTTTTGTTCCACATCAAGTTTAAGAACCTGACCTTTTTCGCTCAGATCCAGATCTTTTAGATTGATCCAAAAAGTACCCGGTGTGGTTACTGTTTCAAAATAGTAAACCAAATCTTTATGATCTGCAACAGAACGCCAACGTGTCGTCGAGATATTGGGTTCTTCCTTGGAGGAAATTCCATAAGGAACAGAACAGTTGCGAATTACGCTAAACACACTTGCAACGGATTTCCTCACGTCATCGGTCTGTGGAATTGCATCAATATAAAAGGAAGCACGCACAAATCGGTCTGCCGCACGGTTGGTACCAGGCAACATGATGGTACCTGGAATTCCCCGCCAATAATTATTGAGTGCCAGCTGCTCTTCAAAGATCGGCGAGTTTGTCATCACGACGTATTTCGGGTCGTGGTGTATCACAAGCTTTCCGTTGATATATTCAAATATGGCGTTGTCGCCAGATTTATCGGATAATGATAAATGGAGTGTCGTAAACCGTTGTGTACCCGGAATATAGTCGCTGACTAAGACGAAAGGTTCGCTTTTAAGAGCATCTACCGCCTCTGCTACCGAAGCATAGTTATCTAATATATACTGTGCCCAAGCGGCAATGGTCAATCCGGGCTTCTGTCCTTTTGGATCGAATTTAGGATATTGGGATTCGGCTAGCCAAAGGACATTGGCTACAAGGCCAGCCTCATTCAAGCCATCTGTAGTGGCGATGTCCCAGGCACTCGCAATGACACTGCCATATTTTGAAGTCCATTTGACGGAAAGGGGACCCACTTCTCCATTTCGTTTCATCCCTTTTGGAAACACCCATAGATTAACGGGTATTTCATCCCGCCAGTCCATACTTCGGGCGGTAAGGACAGTTTGATTGGGCCCTTTATATACAACGCGTGTGCATGCATCGGTTTTGCGATAGACAAAACAAAAAAACAGCACTAAAACAATTAAGATTCTTTTCATTTTCTTAAATTTATATAATTAAAATATATTCCTATGTTGGTCCATAATCCCGTAGCTCAATTCGCCTGCTGCTACATTTAACTTATTTAAGTCTATTTTTGTTAATTAGGATAATTATCATTGCCATAATAACTAATTTTCCCCTCTTTTTGTTTGTCCTAACCGTCAAATTTTGGGTAGCTTAATATTAAATTAACACTGGAGAATAATAATCTTCGTAATTGTACTCTTGGCTGCCATTCGCGACGATAATAGGGCATGCCGAAGAAAATATAATCCTTTATTCGCCCGCTACAGCTTAAGTATATTTAATTTCATGTGGCTGGTCCTGAATGTGGAAGCACTCAATGGGATAGAAAACAGCAGTGGGATAAGAATTCTTAAGCAAATGAGCGATACAGCGTGGTTTTAAAGGAGGTGTGCAATTTCAACAAGGGGTTCTTTTGCCCCTAGGCGAATAAATTTAATAAAAAAATCGAAGTTTGAAAAGTATTGTCTTGGTAGTCACTTTGTTAATTTAGCTTAATTTTTGTTAAATCGAATCTTCCTGTAAGCTAACATAGTTAAATAATTCGTTATTTAGGTATAAAAGGAAACAGGATGATGTCCGATTTTAAAAAAAATATACACCTGGCAAATCGCGCCGGATTTGGGATGAGCCTAAAGCAGATTACCGTTTTTGAACAGCATTCTACCGCAGTCCTCTGGAAGCAATATGCCCAGGAACATGAATTTCATCCCATCAGTTTCAATACGGAGCAGACCAACGTCAACTACACGGCGCTTTCCAAGTTGAATGCCGCAGACAAAAAGCAGGTACAACAGCTCAATCGAAAGCGTAATATTGAGATCAACCTTAATTTCCTGAATGAAATGGTGCATAGCGAAGATCAGCTCAGGGAGAAGATGGCCTTTTTTTGGCACGGACATTTTGCTAGCCGGGTTATCAACTCCAATTTTAGCGCCCATATCCTCAACGAAATCAGAAAAAATGCGCTTGGAAGTTTCCGGGATCTGCTGTTCGCCGTTTCTAAAACTCCGGCTATGCTCAATTTCCTCAACAACCAGCAGAATAAAAAAGACCATCCCAATGAAAACTTTGCCCGGGAAGTGATGGAGCTCTTTACGATGGGGCGTGGCAACTATACGGAATCGGATGTGAAGGAAGCTGCGCGTGCATTTACGGGCTGGTCATACGATAAGGATGGCCAGTTCTTGGTGCGTAAAAAGTATCATGATTCGGGAAGCAAAACATTTTTGGGGAAAACCGGAAGTTTCGACGGCAATGCTATCCTGGATATTATCTTGGAGCGGCCCGCTACGGCCCGTTTTATCACCGAAAAGCTCTACCGTTTTCTGGTCAACGAACAAGTGGATCAGGATATCGTCGACACGCTGAGTAAAGATTTCTTCGATTCAGGATATGATATCAGTCGGTTGCTAGACCGAGTATTTACTTCAGCCTGGTTTTACGACTCCAAAAATGTAGGCAACAAAATAAAGTCACCGGTGGAACTCATGGCCGGTATTATGCGCATGCTGCCCATGGAGATCGCGAACCCTGAAAACCTGATTGTTTATCAAAAATTACTGGGGCAGGTGCTTTTGTATCCGCCGAATGTGGCGGGATGGCCATCGGGAAAAGCCTGGATTGACAGCTCTACCTTGTTGCTCCGGATGCAGATACCGCAGATATGGACCGGCCTGCGGCCGCTGGACCTTGATGCGCAGAATGACGACGACCTTGATATGGGGATGAAGCAGTCGCGGGCCATGGCTAAAGCCTATAAAAACCCCAAAATTTCCATTGACTGGGCTGGTGTCGAGGCTGTATTTGCCGACCGGGATCCCTTTGAGCTCCTGCTGCTGCAGCAACCTTCCTTTGGTAAGGCACTGCGCGATAGCTACGCTGGCGGAAGCCGCCGTAGGACTATTATTGAAGTAATGAGTATCCCCGAATATCAACTCTGTTAATCGTAATAAGAAAGCCATGATCATCAAAAGACGCCAATTTCTCAAAGCAGGTTCACTTGCAACAGCATCGCTGCTGCTGCCCAATTTCTTAAAAGCCATGTCCTTGCCCGAAGCACTGGAAAGGGGACATAAGGTGTTGGTCATCTTGCAGCTCAGTGGTGGCAATGATGGGCTAAATACCATTGTTCCGATGCGCAATGATATCTATTTTCGGGAACGGCAGACGATTGCGGTCGATAATGCACTAACGCTCACAGATGAAGCGGGCATTCATCCGGCTTTACCTTTTTTTAAGACACTTTATGATCGTGGCGAACTGGCTGTACTCAACAATGTCGGCTATCCCGATCCCAATAAATCGCATTTCCGCAGCATGGATATATGGCATAGTGCGAGCCGAAGCGACGAGTACCTGGAGAGCGGCTGGATAGGCCGCTATCTCGACCAGGCCTGTTACGACTGCGGTCATCCGACGCAAGCGCTCGAAGTGAATGATATGCTGAGCCTTGCCCTCAAAGGAAAACAGAAAAAAGCGTTCGCGTTTAAAGACCCCAAGAAGCTTTATCAGACCAGCCGTGAAGAATACTTTAATACACTCTATCAGGAACATAAGCATCAGCATGAAGAAGAAACAGTAGCCTATCTGTATCAGACCCTGGGTGATACGATCAACAATGCCGACTATATTGTTGAACAGAGTAAAGCCAGGAAGACCGCAGCAGCGTACCCCGATTCGGTGCTTGGAAAGGATCTGAAGACGGTATCCTCGTTGATTAAATCAGATATCAATACAAAGGTATATTATCTGCAGATCGGTAGTTTTGATACGCATATCAATCAGCAGCAGCGGCAGGAGAGCCTATTCCACACCATCAACGATGCCGTGGAGGCTTTTGTGGACGACCTCAAGAAAAATGGCCTTTTTCAGCATGTCATGCTGATGACCTTTTCGGAGTTTGGTCGCAGGGTGGCCCAGAATGCCAGCAATGGTACTGACCATGGTACAGCCAACCAACTTTTCTTTCTATCCGGAGGCTTGAAAAAACAGGGCCTGCTCAACGCGCTGCCCGACCTGACCCAACTCAATGAGGGAGACCTCCAGTATACGGAAGATTTTCGAAAAGTATATGCTACATTATTGAAAAAATGGCTCGATGCAGATTCAGCCAAAATATTGGGTTGGAAAAATGGGATTTATGATTTTATTTAAAAAGCGCAGACTTATGGATAGGTATTTTATACGCTTTTTTTTCTGATAAGCAGTTTTTTACCTGAATTGTGTGATGGGCTTTGATTTTCAGGATTTATTAGAGATATTAGTTCTATAAACTTAAAATTTGAGTCCATTACACAACCTTTCGGAAGAAACATTGATTCTTTTGCTTAAGAAAAAGAACCAGCAGGCCTTTAGCTATCTCTACGATAACTATGCGGACGCCTTGTATGGCGTAGTTTGCCGGATTGTAACTTCTGTTGAGCACGCAGAGGAAGTTATTCAGGATGTTTTTGTTAAGATCTGGAAACATGTTGATCATTTCGATGCAGAAAAAGGAAGGTTATATACATGGATGATCAATATTGCGCGTAACGCCGCACTGGATTACCGTAAATCAAAGGGTGCAAAGAATGAATTGAAAAACCAACCGCTCTCCAATATCGTAAATAGAGAAGAGGAGCTAGATGGAAGTCAGAATGAACAGAATGCACGGGTAGATTTTATTGGATTTAAGAATGTTTTAGATAACTTAAAGCCCGAATGCCGCATTTTGATTGAAATGGCCTACTATGAAGGATACACCCAACAGGAAATCGCGCAACAGCTCGATATTCCTTTGGGGACCATAAAAACACGGACTAAAGCTGCGTTTTTACTGTTAAAAAAAATATTAAAGGAATATCGTTAATTTTGGATATCGAAGCTTACATATCATCTGGGATTATTGAATCGTATGTATTAGGACTCGCTTCCGAAGAGGAAGTCAGTATCCTGAACTGTATTCGTAAAAATAATTCCGCAGTGGATGAAGCAGTAATCGAAGCTGAAAAAATGCTCGAGAACTTGGCTGAGATCCAGGCGGTGGCAATGCCTATTTCCCTGAAGGAAAAGATCTGGGCTAGGCTTGAAGATGAAAACCTCGTTGGGAAGAATGATGCAGCAGATCTTCCTCCCACGGTGATTATTTCATCGGATGAATATGATACGTCACTACCAAATTCCAGCACTGAAGAGCAGACGGCTCAGATGGCATCGCTAAGATCTTATGGGTGGGCAATCGCAGCAAGTGTTTTGCTTGCGCTTAGTGCTGGCGCAAATCTATTCTTTTATCAGCAGCAACAACAGGATAGACAGATGCTTGCTCAAACTAATACACAACTAAATTCGGAGCAAACTGCGTTAGCTGTATTGCAGGACAAATGGGCACTCATTCAGAATCCGGCCATTAAAACGATTTCTTTAAAAGGGGTTGAGACCAAACCAGATTTGCACGCACTAGTTTACTGGGACCAGCAATCTAAAGCAGTATACTTGAGTCTTGAACATATGCCCGTTCCTCCCAAGGGTAAACAGTATCAGCTGTGGGCCATGGTAGACGGACAGCCGGTCAGTGCTGGTGTATTTCCGGTGGCTGCCAGCAATCAGATGGCCAGTAAAATGCTTGATGTTGCCAAAGCGCAGGCCTTCGCCATTACGTTGGAGGATGAAGGTGGGAAACCTAGCCCTACGCTAACTGAGCTCTGCGTGATGGGAAATATTTAGCACCTTATTCTCTTAAATTTTTTACTGTCGGTCATGTTTTAATAGCACGAAAAAGCCCCAATTTGTAAACCAAATCGGGGCCGTTTTCACAGGTAGATTAAGACTTTTGTTAAGCTTTGATAAATAAACCTGCAATATTAAGTACAGCTTCTGCGGTTAATGGCTCATCAAAAGATTGTGTTGCTGCACTAGTTGAGATTTTGCCCATGGAGCCAGACAGCGAAGTTATGTCAACGCCTGCTTGCTTTACATTATCTTCACCTGCATAAATAGGATCTACGACGGCACCGATACCCGTATCGTTGGACCCCGTAATCCAAGGCTTTTGATTTGCAGCACCACCGCCGCGTGCGCGGCGCATTTGTCGGATATGGGAGGCATGCCTCGCTTCGACAGAGTGGATCTGTAATGCTGCAGTAAGAACAACGCGGTTGCCAAGCAAGATGCCTGCCTGTCCCTTATATGCTCTCACTCCGGTATCTTCAAATGCCTGAGCAACCGCTAAAAATGTATCATAATCGCTGAAGACATTTCCAAATGTGCCGCCAGCGGTGAAATCAAATGTCGGCTTTGAAACAGCCTTACTACCCAATACCTGCTTTAGAAAGTTCACGTGAGCTACCTCATGATCCCGTATGGTCGTAATGGCTCCAAGCGGTTTGCCCGAGGGGATGAGTCCAGCTTTGGCAACTCCTATAGAATAATATTCTGCTTCTAAATATTCGAGAGTCAATGCATAATTTAGGACACCATTTACATCCGTTGGAGCTGTGGCACCATAAGCTTTTTTGAAAAGTTCACTAACGAAAAAGGGTAGTGCTGCCAGCGTTACTTTTTTACTCATGGAAGCTAGATTTTTAATTGCTTCGCGACGTGGGCTGATGCGATCGCTGAACTCAGGATCTACAGCATTTATTTGTTCAAAAACGTTTAAAAGATTCATGATAATTGAGTTTTGGGTGATTAATAAGTGGGTAGATCCGATACATCGATTTTCGATTTGATAAACGGTGCCGCAGCGCTCAGTACAACACTGGGGCTTTTGGCAACATCGAGACCATTGGAATCGACAACTTCCATATTGGCAAAACTGCCATTGTCTATCATGTCACGTACCCAAGCAGCATGCCGCGCTTCGACCGAAACGATCTTGCCTGCCAATAATAGGTAATTAGGATCTTTAATAAGCCATCCTGCACCGTTATACGCCGAAACGCCCAGGTCTTCAAATGTTTTGGCCGTTGCCAGAACATTTTCCCGGCTATTGAAATTAATACCCGAAAGATTTAAATCAAGGCTGGAGATTGCTTTGGCACCCAGTGCAACTTTAAAAAATTCGCGATGGGCAATCTCATGATCACGGATATCGGTAAAGAATGCCTTTTCCATATCTGTCATGCCAGCGTAGGGGTTATTGACCAATTGAATATAAAAGGCGGCTTCAAGCTGTTCGAGTGCGTATGCGTAGTTGAGAATAGCAATATCGCCACTTCCAAAATATAGACCCTTACCACCATTATCCATATCGTCATCATGATCTTTTTTACAACTGGACATACCAAGGATGGCTAATGATGCAGCGCTAGCGCCTGCAAATTTTAGGAAATCCCTTCTGCGAAGATCCCTTTTTTCAATTTCGCTATTGGAATGCAATAGTGAATCATTGTGGGGCTTTGTTGTCTTTTCCATAACAAAAGTCTTTAAGTCTTATAATTTTCTGTACTTATAACCATTTACGACTTTTTGGATAGCTTGGATTTCATCATTCTATTTTTTTTTAATTTTTTTTTTTATGGAGGTTTTAGCTGTTGTAAATAACGATCGTTTCACATGTAAGCCGATCGCTTATTACGGTACTGCTCGGGATAGCAGCGCACAAAAAAACTGATGCAGACTTGCATCAGTTTTTGCTAAGAGCCATTTATGCCATACCATTTACTTCTTGGCTAGCAAGGGCAAATATTTTCCATAACCCTTGGCTTTCATTTCTTCTTTAGGCACAAATTGGAGAGAGGCACTATTGATGCAATAGCGCAGCCCCCCTTTGTCAGCAGGGCCGTCATCAAAGACATGTCCTAAGTGAGCGTCGCCAGTTTTACTACGTACTTCCGTGCGGCGCATGCCGTGAGAATTATCCGCTAATTCTTCGACTAAATCTGGATTGATCGGTTTGGAAAAGCTGGGCCATCCACAACCTGATTCAAACTTGTCGGTCGAGACAAATAGTGGTTCACCGGTAGTAATGTCTACATAAATGCCATCTCTGAACTCATCATTGTATGCATTATCAAAGGCACGCTCGGTTGCCTGATTTTGGGTTACATCATATTGTAGTGGTGTAAGTTCTTTTTTTAATGTGCTTTGGTCTTTCCTTTTATAAGTTTGCTGCGAGGCTGAATCTTTGGCGGGAGAAGGATTGGCTTTTCGTGCCAACTCGAATAATTCCGGATCAATATGGCAGTAGCCGCCTGGATTTTTGTCGAGATATTTTTGATGGTATGTCTCAGCGTCGTAGTAATTTTGTAAGGGTTCCAGTTCAACAACTATTTTTGCCGGATATTTTTTGGCCAGTTCGGCAAGGCTTTCCTTGATAACCGGAATGGCTGAATCGCTTGTATAGTATATGCCGGTACGATATTGTGTTCCGATATCGTTTCCTTGCTTATTGAGCGAGGTCGGGTCAATAGTCTTTAGGAATAAATCTACGAGCAGCTTTAAGTCAACGACTTGTGGATCGTAAGTGACTTTGACAGTCTCCGCAAAGCCCGTTTTTCCTGTGGAAACCTGCTCATAGCTTGGGTTTTTTAGATTGCCATTGGCATAACCAACTTCGGTAGCGGTCACCCCACGGACCTGCTTAAGAAAATGCTCCGTACCCCAAAAACATCCCCCTGCAAAATAAATAACCTGATCTTTCTCGCCAGTAGGGTTCATAGCTTGTTTTTTAATTATTTTGGAATCATTAGTTTTCTGTGAAAAGCCAAATTTGCTGAGCATAAATAAGCCTAATCCTAGTAATAATAATAAAAATACCTGTTTCATAGCGTTTCTCCATTCTTGTTTTTTAATATACGATGTAAAGGTCCGAATTGGTTTTAATCAATTTAAAATTGAGGATATTTGCTTCGTTATTGGTAAGATATGTCTAGAGATGGAATTCCATAAACATCGATAGAGAATTTTTAGACAGAGGTACTTTTTTACCTGAAGCAGACAATACAATATAGTTACCGAAAGAAATCTATTGTTAAACTTAATTGGACGGTTATTGTTTCCTATTCGAGGTAATGCCCTTGGCGGATTAGCAGTGCCCGGTATTTATTTAATACACTAGATTTGGATACAAAGCCCAGATATTTTTGCTCAGGTCCAAGCACCGGAAGGATCCAGGTGTCTTTTTTGTTCATTTTTGACATCACAGATTCCATACTTTCATGAATAACAACGATATCATTGGGCTTTTGAGCCAATTTTTCAAATGCTGTATCCAGACCATCCAATTCACCAAGTAGAATCGAGAATAAATATTCGCTGTTGACTAGTCCGATGAATTTGCCATCATGGCTCACAATGGGAAATATATTTCTTTTGCTATGAATAATATCGTGCTGCCTAGATTTAGGGGTTTCATCGGGACGCAAAATCACAAAGTTCGTTTCCAAAACGTATTTGATGCGCATCATGCTTAATACGGAACGATCTTTATCTTCATAAGAGATCAAATCACCTGATTCTGCGAGCACCTTGGTATAGATCGAATGCTTGAGCATTGTTCTATTGATGAGGTAAGATATCGAACAGACAAGCATCAAAGTGACCATCAATGTGTAGCCACCGGTCACCTCTGCAATAAGGAACATACCGGTCAAAGGCGCATGCATAATGCCGCTCAGGGCGCCGGCCATACCAGCTACAACAAAATTAGGAACGTTCAGCTCTGCAAGCGTATCCAAAACGTTTGCAGCCCAGAACCAGCAGCAGTATTGGCGATGATCAATGATAAAATGACACAAATAAATATTAGAATGCCGCCAGCGATACTTGACTTGAAAAAATTTTTGAATACGGTAAGATTAATCAATTGGCTCATCGTGTTGCGTGTTCTTTTTGGACCATAGGTCCATGTTCGGAAATTGAAATTTGGAATTGTCGAATACAGGGTCTTTCTTGGACTTCTGCTGCTCCCGGTAATCTGCATAGATGGCGACAACTTTTTTGTGAAGCAGGAGTATTGCAATCAGGTTGAGCCAAGCCATGAGACCGACACCAATGTCGCCCAGGGTCCAGGCAGATTTGGCTGTACTGATACATCCGACATAGGTAGATCCTAATATGAGCAGTCGCAGAATCCAGATAAGTACGGTTTTATGTTGTTTTTTTCGGCTAACAAAGCTGATGTTGGTTTCGGCGATATAGTAATAAGCCATAATAGTCGTGAACGCAAAAAAGGCCAGTGCCAGCGCGACGAAAGCATTTCCAATGCTGGGGAAATGATGTGACACGGCCTGTTGGGTGAACGCTGGTCCCATTTCCGTAGCCGGAAGATGTTGAACGAGAAATCCTCCGGCTGGATTTTCAACATTGTACTGGCCGGTAAAGAGAATCATTAAAGCTGTAGCAGTACATACAAACATGGTATCCACATACACCGAAAATCCTTGGACCAGGCCTTGCTTGATCGGATGTGATACTTCTGCGGCTGCTGCCGCATGTGGAGCTGTGCCCTGACCGGCCTCGTTGCTATAAATACCGCGCTTGACACCCCACGAAATTGCCATGCCGGCGATAGCGCCGAAAGTAGCTTCCATGTTCAAAGCCGATTTTACAATCAGGGCGATAACGCCAGGAATCTCTGTGAAGTTGAGGGCAATAATAACTAGAGCCATAAGAATATAGGCGCCCGCCATAAACGGCACAACATATTCGGCAACGGTGCTGATCCGCTTTACTCCACCGATGATAATAATCGCTAATAGCCCGGCAATAGCCAATCCGGTGATACTCGGCGACACATGGAAAGCGGACTCGACCGCTGCGCTGATACTGTTGCTCTGCACACCTGGCAATAAAAATCCGGTACTGATGATCGTCACGATTGCAAAGGTCCAGGCAAAAGTCTTGGATCGTAATCCTTTCAGGATGTAGAATGCAGGTCCGCCCCGATATTCGCCATCGTTTACCTCCTTGTACATCTGACCAAGGGTAGCTTCGACAATGGCCGACGCACTGCCTAAAAACGCAATTACCCACATCCAAAAAATAGCGCCCGGCCCGCCCATAGCAATCGCTGTAGCGACGCCAGCGATATTGCCTGTGCCAACGCGCCCCGAAATAGCAAGCGAAAAGGCCTGAAACGAAGAGATGCCTTTGTCGGAACTATTTCCATTAAAAAGCAATCGCACCATTTCTCTTATCTGCATAAGCTGCGGGCAGCGAAATCGCACCGTAAAGTAGATGCCCGTCAGTAGACAGAGGTAGACAAGTGCATCACTCCAGATGATATCATAAATTTTATTGATTAATTCTTCCATATTGTTTAATTGCATTGGTAGGCTGTTTAAAAATAGGGAAATCCTGCTAAGGCTGCTCTAATAATTGAATAGATTTTGTTTATATATTTTGTATTTATTATAGACTTGTGACATATAGCCATTGAGACGCGAGTTTTCAATTCCATAGGTCCGCATTTTTTTCGAGAGATAAATATCCTTGTACTATCATCGATTTTATTTGCAGCTTTATTATCGTCCCATACTTTAATTGTATATCCCATGATCAGCACCTTGGGAGAGCAAAAAAATCTGCCGTCAATATTACAGTCGGAGGGACGATGATTACAGAGGTGCTTACACTTTTGGTATTGGCAATCATTGTGGGGCTATCTGAAGGAGATGTAGGCGTTGCTTTTTGGTTACGGTTGAGTATTGCGTAGATAGACAGTTCGTTTTTACTCAGGTTTTAAAGTGAATGGTGCAAGTTTCGATAGGTCAGATTAATTTTGTAAATTAGTAACCATATGATAGCATTGATGGAGGACAGGACTGTTGATTTTACCATATTTTTATTTAATATATCAGTAGCTTTATGCGTGAAATTAATTGTCATGAGGAAAAAATTCACCTGTGTGGAAATATACAGTCTTTTGGGTATCTGTTTATTTTTGAAGACGATAAGTGTATCGGAGTAAGCGAAAACTGTGCCGCTATTGCAGGTGAAGAATACTCCGCAATGCTGGGCATGACTGTAGATGATGTTCTTCATCGGATAGTTCCTTCATTTGAACTTCGAGGAGAGAACATTGAACAGGCAGTTTCCGACAGCATGTTTGCCAGGTATTCCGATCGGGTGACTATCCTTCAAAACGATTATTTTTTAAGTCTCTATAGATATGATGGCAAAATTTATCTTGAAATAGAGGCCTGCAATCCTCTCGCTGTCAAAACGACCAAATTATATTATTATGCAAAGCATTTAGATGACCGGAGTGGCGGAAACTCTTGCTGGCAGGCATTGACTGAATTGATTAAGGACATTATTCACTATGATCGGGTGATGGTGTATCGCTTTTTGGAAGATAATAGTGGACAGGTTATTGCAGAGAGCAAGACTGCTGAGCTGGAATCGTTGATGAATTATCGTTATCCGGAATTTGATATTCCCGCACAGGCGCGCGAGCTTTACCGTATTTTTCATGCCCGCCATACGGCGGATGTGAATGAGGAAGCGATTCCGCTGATGGGGCGGAGTACCGATGATCTCGATCTTACACGCTGCAGCCTTCGGGCGCTTTCACCCATGCATTTACAATACCTTAAAAATGCCGGCGTAAAGGCGAGTGCAAGCTTTAGCATTATCGTAGATGATGAGCTTTGGGGGCTTGTTGCCTGTCAGAATCGGGAGCCAATGCACGTCGATCTTTCACAACGCCATCTATGTACTTTTCTTACACAATACGCTGTAAACAATTATCTGGCAGATTTTCAGAAGAAACAGGTGAACGTTCAGAAAAATCTATCGCAGCTGAAGCATGATCTAAAAAGTGATTTGTTGGTCAAGCGCGACTTGTACGACGTGTTGGAAAAGTATGCCGTGCGTATTATGGAGGTAATGAATGGGCAGGGTCTAATCATTAAACGTGATCGCGCGATCATGATGGTGGGTGAGGTGCCTGATAAAAAAATGCTCCGAGAAATTGATGAAAAAATAGCCACTGCGGAGTTTTTTGTGACAGATAGATTTAAGTGCGATGGTCCTTCCGAAGATGTTGAAATGTATCCCGGTGTACTACGCATCAATATTCTGCCCGCAAATAACTGGTACGTATATGTTTTTAGGAAAGAACGTCTAATAGAAGAGACCTGGGCAGGGAAGCCGGAAAAAGTGATGCAGGTTGACGAAGATAGAAAGATTACCTTTCCCTCGCCACGATCTTCTTTCGAGGCATGGAAAAAAATTACAAAAGGAAAAGCCGAAAAATGGCAATCTTCTGAACTTACTTTTATTGAAAATATTACACAGATTATTCAGCAAGCGGTAGCACAGCGTGGGGGAGAGATTGATGAATTGAACAAGAAACTGGTGCGCTCTAATAACGCGCTTGATACGTTTGGCTATACGCTGACCCATGATCTTAAAAATCCGCTGACGACGATACAGCTCACTGCACAAATGTTGCTCCATAAAAAAGACATCTCTGAAGAACTGCTTGCAAAGTCAATGAAAAATATCTTGGAGGGGACGCAGCTGATGCGGGATATGATGGATAGAGTCTACCAAATGTCAAAGGTAAATCATGTAGACTTTGTGTTCGAACCAATTAATCCAGAGTCCAAGATTGTCAATATCGTTGAAAATTGCAAACAGCAATACCAGGTCCCTCATTTAGAATTTATAATGGGCGAAACACTGCCTGTATTGGGGGAGAGAACATTGATCTATCAATTATTTCTGAACCTTGTTGGCAATGCCATAAAATACAGCAGCAAGAGAAAAAACCCGCAGGTATCCATTGAGAGCATGCGGCAGGGAAATACGGTCCGGTATAATATCAAGGATAATGGAATAGGAATTGATTTGAAGGAGGGCGACAAAATTTTTGAAATCTTTGCCCGAATGGCTAATTCAGAAGGCTTTGAAGGTTCGGGAGTTGGCCTTTCCATTGTTAAACAAATTGCGAATAAGCTCAACGCAGCTATTCACGTGGAAAGCGAATTAGATGTCGGTACTACATTTTCAGTCGTCTTCAAAGATGTACCTGAAGCAGATCGTATGCATTTAGTATCTTAATAAAAGGAACGTAAACTTTTATCCAATAAATTGTCTATCTTGTAAAATCTCAAAGAAAGATTATATAAACGGTTTGGTAACCAACTATCTGCCCAGCTTAGGTCTATATTTTAAATCCCCCCACAAGACCATATTTTTCAATCATTGCGGTGTTTTTAAACAATCAAAAAATGAAAAAGAAAATTGTTGTTTGTGATGATGATGCCACCATCCTTCACGTTTTGGAGCTGGCTCTAAAGAATGAATTTAGAGAGGTTTATTTAGTGTCAAAAAGCATAGAACTTATTGCTTCTGTCGAAGAAATTGACCCTGATATTATACTATTGGATATTGAAATGCCATGGCTGTCAGGTGGCGATATCCTTCGTGAACTCCGAAGTTCGGAAAAACATCAAAATATTCCGGTGATCATGATGTCTGCGAGTTCGCGTGGGAAGCAGCTTGCTTCTGCGTGTGGAGCCGACGCTTTTTTGGCCAAACCATTTGAACTGGACGATCTATTACTTCTCGTGGACAAATTGGACCAAGCCTAGGCGATTGTTTTGAAATGATCACATCAGCTGCATAAAAGCACTTTCCATTAAAAAGTGCTTTTATGTGTGTCTAGTCAGCGTGTACTCGCAGACTTAGTTTTTTAGTATGCTATTAATTTTATCCGTGATATCGGTTAAATCAAAGGGTTTGGCGACAAAGCCATTTGCTCCTAGGTTCCCCGCGATTTCAGGTCCATCAACGCTTGCAGATAGCACAATGATCGGAGTTTCTTTGATTTCGGGTGTGCTGCGGATAATTTTAATCAGCTGGTCACCAGAAATTATGGGCATCCAGAGGTCTAGCAGCAAGAGGTCCGGCTTATGCGAAATTAATTGCTTTGTCAGGTGTGTGCTATTTATTTCACATATGACATTATATCCTTCTAGTTCTAAAAATAGCTCCAGCATCTCGAGTATTCCTCGGTCGTCATCACAGATCATTATCTTTTTAGACTGCATATTTTTTATTTGTTGATTACAATGGGTAATGTGAAATTAAATGTGGATCCTTCTCCTGGCTCGCTTTCGACCCACAGTGTTCCCTTGTGGTGTAAGATAATCTCATGCGAAACATAGAGCCCAATGCCTAAACCCGGAAACTTTTTCTGTATATGGCTGACGCGAAAAAATCGCTCGAAAATTTTGAGTCTATCCTGATAGCTTATGCCCATGCCATAATCACGTACGGAGATTTTAACAAAGTTGGCTACCTTGTGGATACTAACTTCAACTTTTTTCGACTCGGGTGAATATTTAATAGCATTGGATAGCAGATTGTTCAGGACTTGGATAATCTGTAGCTCGTCGCCCTCGACGATACTACCTGTATTTCCTGTAAGGTGGATGTCAGAATCAGGTGCCGCCAACCGCATGCTTTCAACGGCATCTTGGATGGTCTTATCGATCTCAAAAGGGTCCATGTGCAATTCAAGATTGCCAGATTGAATTTTAGACGTATCCAAGAGTTTTGAAATCAACAGGTTCAAGCGATCGATGTAAGCTGTGATTTTATCTAAAGTTGAGACATACTTCGGATCGGTGTTTTCGGCACTCAATCGCTGCAAGATCTGGAAGAGACCTTTGATTGTTGTGAGCGGTGTCTTAAGTTCGTGGCTCGCAATCGACAGGAAATCATCTTTACGCCGATCCTGCTCCTTCTTTTCTGTAATATCTTCGATGGCAATCAGGATTCGGTCTTTGTACTGGCCCTCGAATTCAATACGATAAGCATTTAGCAGCATGACTTTTCGACCAATATGAGGAAAGATATGGTCTACCTCATAATCGATAACCGGGTTATTGGTGGGCAGTATCCGAGTGAGCATCTCTTTTAAGGAAGAAATATCCCACTGCTGATTACCGAGGTCAAATAATAGTTTTCCTACTGTTTCCTCTGTGGTGACTTTAAACGAGTTTAAAAAATGCCTATTGGCGCTCAGGACGATATAATTGGCATCGAGAACCAAGAGACTTTCTCGTACGGTTTCAATAATACTGGACAGAAAGCTTTCTTTATCTTGCAGTTCTTTGGTTCTTTGCTGTATTTTGAGCTCCACATGTGACTTCTCTTCCCGAAGATCATGCTCCGCTTTTTTTCGATCACTGATGTCATTTTGAACACCAATAAAATGAGTTACCTGGCCTTCATCATTCTTCACTGGTGAAATAAAAAGTTCGTTCCAAAAAAGCGTTCCATCCTTACGATAATTTCGGATTTCAATCTTACATTCTTCGCCACGCTCAATAGCTTCTTTGATAATCTTACGTTCGGCTTGCGAACGGTCCTGAGCCTGTAAAAATCGGCAGTTGTGGCCAATAATTTCGTCGTGGGCATACCCACTGATGGTTTCGAAAGCTTTATTGCAATAAATGATGGGATTATCATACTGCAGATTGTCTGTAATTATAATACCCGAATAGGCAGAATTCAATGCTTTTAGATAAAGATCTAGATCATTGTTCTTGTTTTCAATACGTTGCTTTGAATTGTTTATGCCGGAAGCATTTTTTTTCATATATTTTAAACTCCCATATTAATTAAGGTGTCCCAATTTAGTCGATAATTTTGAAATTGAAGCGGATTTTGGCATGTCTAAATTCAAAACCCGTATAAATCCCTACCGAAAATATAAGAAAATATAATCAGTGCAAATGATATCAGGACACCTATTTTTGATCTGACTGAACCGATGTAACTGGAACGCGGAACTGCGGGCATTTATTGTCGCGGTTCAGCGCTGTATACTGACCTTGGGCACTTTTTCAGCTTTCGAAATCGCTTAAACTTCAAATATTTCCGTATCACTGCCTTATTGATGTCTATTGCCTTTATGGTAATACGCAATGTGTTTGTTGATCCCTTGCGCCGCATCATTTCTGTCGGGCGATACCATGACGGGGGCATATTGCAATGACACAATATCGATGCTGTCGATGTCGGGCATTTTAAGCGGGCGGTACCATGAAGGTGGGTTCGCTAAATTGCCCGTCTCTTTGTGATCTGTTTTTTCTGTTGATTCCTGGACAGAACGTTGTTTCCAGCGTCTGTATATGAGCAGTGCCGCTCCGGCAACTGCCGTGATAACGAGTCCGATTTGTGCTTTCATAGTTTTTTCTTTAAAAATTGAACCATATTCATTTTAAAATGAACAATACTCTTTTCAAATTGAACAATACTCAAATCAAAAAGTTCAATAAAAAACGAATCGACGACTTTTGGTCCCCTTTATTAGAACGAACACAATGATCGATAAAAAAATCTACTATTTTAGTATACATTATTTTATTTTAATGCTTACATTTGTTTTATCGTAGTTTCAATTGGCGTTGGCGACGATTTAATCACTATCTAAACAAAGTAAAAATGAAACAGCATTATCTAAACCACCTTTTCAAAGTAAGTAATCTATCTTTTCCAAAAGCTTATAGGGCGTTCTCTGCGCCTCGAATGTGTAGCTAGTAAAATTCTCCAACTCTTGATAATAAGGGCAATAATTCTAGTATTGCTCACTATCCTTTTGCTATAAACATGTTTATGGCCAGGACATCTATTTTTTAAACTAAACGATTCTACCTATGAATAAGAGAAGAATACTACACTATTCGGCGTACCTGTTATTGGCAGGCCTGGCAGAACAGCCATTGGTAACTTACGCACAGGAAACTCCAAAAACGATTATAAATGCATCCTTCCGGGGGCAGGTGATTGATGCCGAAAATGGCCAGCCTATTGAAGGTGCTACGGTCAAGCTTTATGGTGTTACGCATGCTGTGACCACAGACCGAAAGGGCAATTTTGCTTTTGTCACTGGACAAAAGCTACCTGCACGAGTCGTCGTCTCATCCGTCGGCTATAAAGAGCAAATCGCCCTTATTGAAGAGCCGGGGGATACTGTACGCTTGGTTCGCGAGGACCGTACGCTGGAAGAAGTCGTCGTCGTGGGCTATGGAACCCAAAAACGAAAAGACTTTACGGGTGCAGCATCAACGATCTCAGCAGAAGCAATCAAAGATATCCCCGTACAAAGTTTTGACCAGGCCCTGGCGGGTAAGGCCTCGGGCGTAAGTATATCTTTGCCGAATGGATTGCTCAATAATCCACCTGTTATACGGGTGCGGGGCCTGAATTCGATATCCCTCAGTTCGTATCCTTTGATCGTCATCGATGGTATTCCCGTCAATACGGGTAATATTGGCACATCTAATGTGGCCAATAATCCGCTCGCAGATATCAATCCCTCGGATATCGAATCGATAGATGTCTTGAAAGATGCGGCTTCTACTTCAATCTATGGTTCGAGGGCAGCAGGGGGTGTATTGATCGTAACAACCAAAAAAGGCAAACAAGGCCGCGCAAAAGTTACCTACGACGTCTGGGGTTCTGCCGTATCCGCGACACGTTTGCCTAAGCTGCTGAATGCCAGTCAGTATATCGATATCAAAAATGAAGCTGTATTGAACAACAAGATCTTGTCAGGAAACGCCAGTAACGATAAGGTGGTGAGTGCGCTTTTCTTCCCGCAGTATGATGCCAATGGTAAGCTGGTTGAAACGAATTGGTACGATCATGTCTATAACACCGGCTATAGCCACAACCATAGCCTCGCCGTAAGCGGAGCCAACGCAAATACACAGTATTATTTTTCGGGAAATTACTCGGACCAGGAAGGCTTTTTTGCAAAAAACAGCTTCGACCGCAAAGGCCTGCGGTTTAATATAGAGCATAAAGTTAACGATTGGTTTTCGCTTGGTAGCAACCTGACTTACAACAATACCTTCAACGACGCCAAAAATTCGGGCTCCTTGCCCAGCAGCCAGCTGCTGTTGATCGGTGGCGCTCGATTGGCGCTGGTATTGCCGCCAAATGTCTCTGCATATAAAGATGACGGCAGCTACAATTTAAGTAGCACGGGTTTATTAGGTCCCGGAGCCAACTTGTTTACGAACACACTTTACAATCCTGAAGCATTATTTGCCAACAGCAAATACACGACTGGCAACGATCATATCTTGGGAAATCTACATGCCTCACTCCATTTGTTGAAAAACTTAAAATTCACCACAACCTATGCGGTAGACCGTAACCTATCGACTACCAAAACGTATTTGAGTCCCAATCTGGGCTCATCGGGCTATACCAATGGTGGATCGGTCACCAATGTGAGCAGCCTGCGCAACAACTGGAATTTTACCAACAGCCTAAGCTATGATCAGGTGTTTGCCGAAAAGCATGCCCTGACGCTGTTAGTGGGCTACGATATCCAGAAATATGACAACGATAGCTGGAATGCCTCGCAAAACAACGCCTCTGATCCGTTTTTTGAAAACTTTCAGGGCAATTGGACAACACTATCCGGGGCTGGCGGGAGCGTTACGGAGCGTTTCTATCGCTCCACCTTTGTCCGTGCTACCTACAACTACAATAAGCGTTATTTCCTGACGGCCAATTTTAGAAGGGATGGTAATTCGGCTTTGGGAGCAAACAGCAAGTATGGTGATTTTGGTGGCGTGTCGCTGGGCTGGTCTGTTTTTGAAGAAGATTTCTATAAGAATAGCAGCTTGGCAAACCTACTGGGCGACTTGCGTTTCCGGGGGAGCTGGGGTAAGGTCGGCAATGGAAATCTTTCGGCTTATGAATCACTCAATCTCTATAGCTCATCGCTCTATGGAACAGTGCCTACCTGGAGCATTTCGCAGGCGGGTGATCCGGATCTGGGCTGGGAGACTTCCGAACAGACTAATTTGGGGCTGAGCTTGGACTTAGCCCAAAAGCGCCTGCATGTGGATGTCGATTACTTTAGAAACAATGTGAATGGACTTATTCTGGATGTACCGCAGTCACCATCAAAAGGTATTCCAGGTAACAGTATTCTTAAAAATGTCGGCAGCATGTATAACCGCGGGATCGAATTTGCTATCAGTGGCGATATCGTCAAAAAAAGGGATTTTACCTGGAACTCATCGCTTAATTTTACGCATGTAAAGAATAAAGTCACATCGCTGTCTGCCGGCAATGCCGATATCATTGGCTATACGCACACCACCACTGAAGCCAACAACATTACACGTGTGGGGTACGCGGTGGGTAGCCTGTACGGTGCCGTCACCGATGGTGTAAATCCTGAAAATGGGCAGCGGATATTTATAAATAAAAATGGCGAGCGTGTGCAATATAGTGCTGCGGTAGCTTCAGGCCAGAGCAATTGGACCTATTTGGACGGCCGCGTTGCTAATCCGATCACGGTAGCCGACTATCAGGTCTTGGGGACGGCACTGCCAACTTATTACGGCGGCTTTAATAATTCATTCCGCTATAAAGCTTTTGATGCTGCGGTCAATTTCACCTTTGCAGGTGGTAATAAAGTCATGAACGGTACAAGAGGTACGCTATTGGATCAGCGTTTTTACAACAATTCGGTCGAAGTGCTCAATCGATGGACTACAGCAGGGCAGCAGACTGACATACCTCGACTGGTCTATAACGATGTGATTTCAAACGGTTCCGCTGGATTTTCCATCGATCAAAATGCCGAGAAAGCTGATTTCCTACGTTTGCAACAGTTAACGCTGGGCTATACATTCCGTGGTAATCTGTTTAATAAGATCGGTCTTTCCAGTATCCGGATCTATGGTCAGGCGTCGAATCTTTTCTTGATCACGGGGTATTCGGGTACAGATCCTGAGTCTTCTTCCAACGGAAATTCTAATACCTCCATCGGCGTGGAAAAGAACTCGATCGGACAGGGGCGTACCTGGACAGCTGGTTTAAATGTCTCATTCTAAAAATCTGAAAACATGAAAATTAACACAAAAAGAAATCTGTACTTAGTCAGCGCATTATTACTGGTATCTACCCTGAACTCCTGCAAAAGGGATGAGGGATTGTTTCCTGTGCCGACTACCTCTATATCGGATAAAAACGTCTTTGATACGCCTGCTCGGATCGAGGGGGTCGTCAATGGCATTTATAAAAGCTTAAAATCGGCCAGTTTGTATGGCGGACGTTATCTCCTTTACCAGGATGTCCGCGGCGAGGATTTTATCAATGTGACGGCCAATAGCTATACAGCCTATGAAAGCTGGAACAATTCCTACAGTTCGGGATCCAATGATATCAACAACCTCTGGTCTGCGGCCTATACTACGATTAACGGCGCGAATATCCTGATTGCTGCCCTCAGTCCCGGGACTGAAGTCATCGGCACTGAACTTTCCAAAGCTTATATTGCAGAAGCAAAGTTCCTGCGTGCAGTATCTTATTTTAGCTTGGTGACGGTATTTGCGCAACCCTACAACAAAGATCAGGGGGCCTCGCCGGGACTACCTTTACGCCTGCAGGCCGAGGTGGACGGAAACAACAATGATCTCGCCCGCAGTACGGTTGCACAGGTGTACAAACAGATCTTGAGCGATCTCGATGAGGCTGAAAAGGATTTGCCAGAAAACTATTCAACCGCGCTGCTCAATACGACGCGGGCGCATAAAAATACAGCCCGGGCATTCAAAACCAGGGTTTACCTGACGATCAATAATTATGCAAAGGTACTGGAGGAAGCAAAAAAGATCGTCCCGCAGCAAATTGCACCATTTAAGGCGCAGCAAGGCGTTGCGAATGAGTTACAGACAGATATTACGACGATTTTTGGGGGCAATTACACCACGCCGGAATCTATTTTAAGTATGCCGGCGAGCACAACGGATGCACTTTCGGGGCAGTCTGCGGTAGGATATATCTATCTTGTCAATAAAGAATATTATCTTAATCCAAATGGCATTTTAAACGACACGCAGTGGCGTCAGGCAGATAAACGACGTAACCTCCTTCAGGCCAATGGCGACAAACAATACCTGAAAAAATATGCAAAGGCTTCTCCTTACGTAGACTATATTCCGGTTATTCGCTATGCTGAGGTCTTGTTAAATTATGCAGAAGCTGCTGCGCAGGCCGAACAGCTAACGATTGCAGGCGCACTCTTAAAGGCTGTGCACCAACGGTCTGATGCGAGTTTTGAATTTCCTGTGGCCGCTCTGGCAAGCAAAACGGCCATCTTGGAAGCCATTGCCAAAGAACGACGAATAGAATTGCTAGGTGAGGGCTTGCGGGGGCACGATTTGCTCCGTCAATTGAAAGAGCTGCCCGCAAAAGGTGATGCGAATATACAGACACCTTCGGTACCTACAACAGCCCAGAACTATATTTTTCCAGCGCCTAACACCGAATTGGCGGCTAATAAACTTTTTAACTAAACTAGTCAAACATGAATAAGACAAGTAAATTCCTTATTCCTTTACTGCTGGTCAGTGCAGGATCCTTACACGCACAACAACAGACCCTGTCACTCAAAGGAACAGTCAAGAATAGCGATGCTACTGTGGTGTATCTGCAACGTTTTGAAAATAAAATATTTACAGTGATTGATTCTGCTCAGGTGAAAAAGGGCTCCTTTGTTTTCCGGAAGCAACTTCCGTTGCCTGACCTGTATGGCATTTCTACAGAGCGGGATGTGGTTCCGAGCTATGTTTTTCTGGATGTAGGGGATAATAAAGTGACGATCGATGCAAAAGATGACAACAGACAGTCGGTATCATTATCTGGGTCGAAAAGCCAGGAACTCTTTGAAGAATATCGGGCGCAGCGCAAACCCGATATACGATCCTTCATCCAAAAATATCCGGATAATATCGTTTCAAGCTACCTGCTTTATAGGGAATGGTCCTATCGATTGTCTCCGGAAGAACTGGAAGCGCATATCGCCCTGCTCTCCGGGCCTCAGCAGCAATCGCGTTATATACAGGATCTTCGCAAAATCATCGCCGTGACGCGGCAGGTAGCCGTAGGCAAGAAAGCGCCGGCCATTGTCGCCAATGACCCTGATGGCAACCCGCAGGCGCTCTACGATCATTTGGGGAAATATACATTGATTGATTTTTGGGCTTCATGGTGTCCTCCCTGCAGGAAGGAAAATCCCAATATTGTGGCCAATTATCAAAAATATAAATCCCAGGGCTTTGAAATTTATGCTATTTCACTGGACAAGAAGAAAGAAGCTTGGCTCAAAGGTATTGCCGACGATCACCTGACCTGGCAGCATGTCTCCGAATTAAAATACTGGAACAGCGAAATTGCCGCTACTTATGCTGTTCGGGCAATTCCCGCCAATTTTTTGGTGGATGATAAGGGGACAATCATTGCCAAGAATGTCCGTGGCGAAGAACTGGGAAAGGTTTTGGACAGTTTGTTTAATCAAGGGAAAACCGAGATTGGCGGACTGAAAAAAGATTTTAAAGGGCAGAATCCGATTAGCTATGAATCGACCAAATCCCAAGCTATCGTCAAACAGGAACGCGGCACTTTCACCGTGGATCAACGGGTCTTTTTTAGCAATGATTACGATGGTGCCCGACTGAATGGACTCACAAAATCCAGTGAAGGCGTATACCACCTGCAGGTCGCGCCGGAACGCACGCCGATCAATCCTAGTCCCTGGTATGGTTTTCAGGTCTGGTCCGCCCGCGATACGACGATAAAAATCCAGCTTGACTATCCTTCCGGCGTGCGTCATCGTTACGACCCGAAAGTGAGTATAGACGGAACGAACTGGAATAAGATCAACGGTGCTTCTTTTGACCTGCCGATCTCCAGTAAGAGAACATGGATCTCGGCACAAGCAAATATTCCGTCGAAAGCAGTATATAGCTGGATTGAACAGGTAAATCCTGCTGTTCAAATACAAAAACAGGAAGTGGGTAAAACGGCCCTTGGCAAACCAATTAATGTATATGTGGCGGGCAATCCGCAAAGTAAAAAGGCTATTGCGGTCCTCGGGAGACAGCATCCACCCGAAATTACAGGACATTATGCATATGCCAGCTTTGTCGAATACCTCTTGGGTAATAGCGACGATGCAAAGCGGTTTCGTGAGAAATATCGTATTTACCTGACCCCCATCGTTAATCCAGATGGAGTGGATCTAGGACATTGGCGTGCCAATGCCAATGGTGTTGACCTCAATCGTGACTGGGCCGAATTTAACCAGCCCGAAACTGTTGCGCTGCGCGATTATTTTAAACGAGAAATCGAGCAGCAGGGCCGCGAGCTTTATTTTGCCATCGATTTTCATTCTACGGGAAGCGATATTTACTACACGGTGGATCCTGCCTTGCCAAGTCGGTTTCCTGGCTTTATTCCCATCTGGATAGCCGCGGTCAAGGAAGCTATTCCAGGGTATGAACCACTGGTGAAGCCCCTGTATTTGGGTGGCTCGACCTTTACGGCTTATAGCTATTTGTATAAAACGTATAATACCGAAGCATTGGTCTATGAAATTGGCGACAATACCGACGCTGATTTTATACAGCGCAAAGCCCGTATTTCTGCACAAAAATTAATCGAAAAACTCAATGAAAGCTAGTGAATACAAAGGTTGGAAGTGCTACCTAATTTGTCTGCTGCTGGGGAGTGTTTCTCCAGCTTTTGCCGGGGCACCGGCGACGGATAGTTTGATCGTGGCGAGTGATCTGGTTCGAATAAAAAATATCGTTGACCTGCAGGTGAAACCGGACGGAAGTGAACTGGCTTATGCCGTGCGCGGCATAGTTGCAGATACGACCAAGCATGCCGGTTTTCGCTATGAAACGATCTGGTATGTAAACAGGACGGCATCGACAGCAAAGGTTGATACGCAGAAGGTTGATCCGCAGTTTACGCAAATCTTATACAGTCCGGATGGACGCAGATGGGCTGTTGGCAAGGGAAGCAACAAACGTTCGCAGCTTTTTTTATTTCCATCAGACGGTCAGCAACCTCAACAGCTAACCGAGCTCGAGCAGGGGCTGGGTACTGTACGATTCAGTCCAGATGGTTCAAAGGTACTTTTATCAAGTAGCTTTACGCTTGGCGAGCTGGTAAAAAGTAAAGATTTCAATCCTGCTGGCTATGTGCCACCATGGTCGACGGAAAAACCGGCGGATAGCCATAATGTATCCTTATTAGCTGAACCTGCGCAAGAAGATCGTGACGGCGGCCTAGCAGAAATAATTGCTTATCTCAAACATGATGAACAGCAGGGTATCGCCAAAGTGACCAACAAGCTGCAGTTTCAGACAGAAAATTCAACGACGGGCGAAATCCGCTTTACGCATTGGTACATATTGGATCTTGCAGCCCAAACACAGCCTGTTCCTTTAACCCAAGGCTTTCGAAGCTATACAGGAGCGGAATTTTTAGGGAACAACAAGGTACTTTTAAGCGTGGAGACCGAAAATGGCCTTCATCCGGACCGCGTAGCATCGACGGATCTGATCTTATTTGACCTGCCTAGTAAAAAAAGGCAGGTAATTTTGGGGGATAACATACATCGCTTTCAGGTGGCTGCGGTATCGGCATCAGGAAAATGGGTTGCCGTGAATCGAGGCCGGCAGAATTCATTGACAGTCGGTGAATTGTTTATCTATGATACCCAAAACTGGAAAGGTAATAGCCTGGCTGTAGACCGTAGCCTAAGTAATATACAGTTTTCAGCAGATGAAAAATCAGTCTACTTTATTGCGTCTGATAGAGGCGGACGTACCATAAATCGCGCGGATATAAAATCTGGCGATATACGCACCTTGAGTTCGGTGGAAGAGGGGATCGGTGACTATTGGGTAAATGGTCAGAAAGCTTTCTACACAAAAACTACTTTCGCAAATCCATCAGAGCTGTACCGTGCGGACGCCAATTTTAAAAATAGTGCTGTCATTAGTGAGATCAATTCAGGATGGCTATCGGGAAAAAATATTGGTATTGCACAAAAAAGCAGTTTTCGAAATGAAAAGGGACTGGAGGTCGACTATTGGCTCTTGAAGCCTGCAAATTACCAGACGGACAAACGTTATCCGCTTCTGGTAGAGATTCATGGCGGGCCAGCTTCGATGTTCGGTCCTGCGGATGCCAGTATGTGGCACGAGTACCAATACTTTCGCGCACGTGGTTATGCTGTGTTGTTTTCAAATCCACGCGGTTCGAGCGGCTATGGGGAGAGTTTTTTAAAAGCTAATTTTAAAGATTGGGGCCCTGGACCATCACGTGATGTCCTTAAGGCCGTAGATCTGTCGCTTGCAACCGGTATCGTCGATAGCACGCAGCTGTTTATAACTGGCGGATCTTATGGTGCGTATCTAACCACCTGGATATTGGCGCATGAGCGTAGGTTCCGCGCTGCATCCAGTCAGCGAGGGGTGTACGATCTCTATGTCTTTTTTGGTAGCGCCAATGTGTGGCCCATGTTGAAACGCTATTTTGACGGATTTCCATGGGAAAAGGGGATGCGGGATATTCTTTTGGCGCAATCGCCAACAACCTATGCCGAAAAGATAAAAACACCATTACTTATTTTTCATGGGGAGCAGGACAACCGTACAGGTCCTGTGCAGAGTGATTTTCTGTACAAGCAGCTCAAATATTTGGGACGTGATACAGAATATGTCAGACACCCGCACGCCGATCATGAGATCACACGCTCCGGAGATGTAGGCCAACGCCTCGATCAGCTGTTGCGCACTTATGAATTCTTTGAACGTTATCGGCACTGATTCTTATGCTTAACGATGATGATGGAGCATCCAAACTTTTATATTGAAGTCCAAAAGGCTTTAGCAGCGGTTGCTTAGTTTGGTTGATTGCCAAGTCTATTTTCTCGGCAATCAACCAAAATTCAATCCACGAGCTCCATAAACATATCCGCTAATTTTTTCGGCTCTGTGAGCATGGCATCGTGCCCCGTAGCGATCTCCCGATACTGCCAGTTGAGCTTGTGGTCGGCGCGTACTTTTTCACTCATCTCCTTCATGATGGGCAGTTGGGGATCCGTGCATGCGATATAGACCAAGGGTAATCCATTACCATATGGATTTTTTAAGTGCAGCCGCTGGGCGAATGTGCCAAAGGGTTGTGGACTGAGCCTATCCTTGACCCAGGCGACCATGCTGGGTGCTGTAACACCAAACAAAGTAACATCAAAAGGAGCAAAATTTTCTTTCCGCTGAATGTTTTTGAGCTGAACTTCTTGCACAGCCTTGGGTTGCAAAGAAATGGGACTCTGACCATCTTCAATAATCATAGCGTCCAGAAAAATCAATTTGTGCAATCGTGACGGAATGCGATCGGCAACTCCGGCAATCACGGCACCGGCATAGCTGTGCCCCACCAGATACACATCATGCAAATCTTCCATCTCGATCAGGTTGACAATGTCCTGGATATGGGTGTCGATATCTATCGATGGATCGATCAGATGTTTACGCTCGCCAAGTCCGGTTAGCGTAGGGGCGTAGACTTTGTAATGCGCATCAGTTAGCATCTGTCCGACGGCCTGCCAGCACCAGCCGCCATGCCAAGCGCCATGCACCAGCACATAGGTCGGACGACGATCTTGGTTTTGAGCGTAACCGGATAACATACTTCCTAATAGCAGGAGAAGCAGAAATAAAGTTCTCAGTTGTTTCATTTTTTTATAATTTTATACTGTTTTTTAATACCTGACAAAGGTATAGGCAAGCTTTTGTCCGCACAATAACTCATCCTGAAGTGAGTAGCTATAAATTGATATTTAGAATGGCAACACCCCGAAAAGAACAATCGACCAACACGGAGAATCTGCAGACGTTGGCACAGGCATGCGATGTGAACGAAGTATTGCTGCAAATATCATTGCGTTGGAAAATGCAGATTTTATATTGTATTGCAGAAGATGTATCGCAGTTCAGTACATTGAAAAAAATGTTTCCAACACTTTCCGATCAGGTACTGAGTAAACGTTTAAAGGAGCTGAAAGAAGAAGCGCTTGTCATCACCGAAGATATTGAAAATACAATACCGCCTCAGATTCGTTATAGCCCCACGGAAAAGGGTAGAGAACTGCTGAAAATTATCCTTGACCTGCATCACTGGGGGCTAAAATGGAAAATTACTGGCAATGACTATTGCCAGCTAAATGTGGTAAGCGGAACGCGCTAAGGATCATTCTTGTTAACGCTATTTAAATCTCATGGAATCACTCTTTCGCGCATGGAAAACGAGCCGGATGGCTTACCTCAAATTCTTTGAAAACTATTCTTTGGAACAGCTCAATCGCATTCCTGACGGCTTCAGCAACAACCTGATCTGGAATATCGGGCACATCATTGCCACACAGCATAAATTAATCTATATCGGATCTGAGGTAGAAGGACATATCCCTGAGGAAATCTTCAACAGCTACCAGTCCGGAACAAGACCTTCAGCAGCGGTATCGCAGCAGGAAGCTGATCTGCTGAAAAGATTGCTCCTCGATCAGATTGAACCGACCATCCGTGATTTTAACAACAAAAAGTTTGTGACCTTTCAGGAACGCACAACAGGAACGGGCTTTCATCTGACTTCGATTTACGATGCTTTCGAATGGAATAACTTTCATGAAGGTCTGCATTTGGGGTATATGATGAGCATTAGAAAGTTTATTCCTACAAAAATTCAATGATGACCAGACTGTTTTTATTGTTAATACTTTTATTTTCTTCGAGATATGCGTTTTCGCAAACGTTTAAAAATGACAGTGTAAAATCATTTGTTGATAAATCGATTGAACTTATATCGGCCAATTCAATTCATAAAGAAAACCTTGAGTTTATTAAACGTGAACTATACAATAAAGCCCAAAATTTAAACTCGATTGATGAAGCCGCACTATTATATGAAGCCGTATTTAGGCAGCTCAACGATTATCATGGCGGTCTTAAATACAAAGGAAAAACCTACGGATGGAATAATCCTAATATAATGACCAATGTTTATCTGAAAAATAGGCTTAACACGGAAAAGAGTACGTTTAGTGAGGTGATTGATCATAAAGTAGGATATCTCCGAATAGTTGGAAACAGTGATTTTGCATTTAAAAAAGTAGATAGTATCGCTGATGATATTGTGGCCCATATCAATGGGATCAATTCGGCAGAAATTAAAGGCTGGATTATAGACCTGAGATTAAATACCGGAGGAAATATGTATCCAATATTACTCGGATTGAAAGAGTTTATCGGAAACAATGTCCACTTTGGGGGTTTTAGGGATGCAGGTAATCAATCTACTGGCGACTGGGAAATTAAGGCGGGAAAGTTGCTGATAGATGGAAATCTGCTGGACAGAAAATCAGCGTTGATTTATCCGATTGCAAATGATGTTCCATTGGTTGTTTTGACCAGCTGCTATACGGCAAGCGCGGGTGAAATGACCGCCATATCCTTTATTGGGCGAAAAAATACGTTTATTGTAGGGGAAAAGACCGCAAATTATACAACCGCGGTGCAGGGGTTTAAAATAAATGATCATGCGGGCATTAACTTGTCAACAGATTATGTGGTGGACAGGAATTTAAAAGTTTATAAATCCTATATTTCGCCTGATTTTGAAGTCCTGGGTGGCGACAACCTCACAGCGCTGGAAAAGGATCGTAAAATAATCAAGGCCCTGGAACTTTTGGGATCACTCATTCTCCGTACTGACCTTAGTGATATTAACCTTGGCACTCCGCAGATCGACGTTTTTGCCAAAACCCTTGAGTGGTAGATAATCAATACGGCTCCGTTTTCCCATCCTTTCGAAATGGTGAAAAACAGACTTATTACTTCTTTACAGTTAAATTATGCTGGCGATTGCTGGAAGCAAAAAATGGCGATAATAACACTTTTTAACTTCTGACTATTGTTTTATAATGGTCAGAAATTTTTATATTTACGACAGTTTAGCGAGCATAGAGCCGATAATAGGAAAAATCTGGCTTTAATTTCGGAATGCGCAATTATTAAAAAACTTATACGGAATATGAAATATTACTTACTGACCTTTTCTGTTTCGGCTCAGGTGCTCACAAAACGCACTGAACTGATTAATTACCTTAGCCGGCATATCGCTGATCTAAAATACATTTCGGCAGATCTTCAGGATAAACTATGCACCATTACCATCCGGACATTACGACGTGACGAAGGGGTTGTTCTTAATCTCTTGGCCATAAGAGGTTTCAAGGCATCTTTTCTATCAGCGACCGAATGTCCCTAACCTGGGATTTAGCAAATTTCTGCGGCCCTGAATAGTGGGCCGGCTTAAACTTATCTGCTCAAAACGTTTGTTCGTTCGATTACAGCGATTTCCTCTTTCGCGGCAATCTGTCGTTTTTTTGAAGTCCTGCAGTAGGTATACTGCCGTGAACGGCTAAAGCCACGGGGTAGGACTTTCCGCTCCAGATAACCTTCTGCTACATATTTGCGGAGTAATGAAGCAATTCGGTCAACCTTAAAAGTAATCTGATAGGCTTTTTCAGCAGTAGCGATAACCTGTTCAATGGTGCGGGGATCCTGAAAATAATCCGAGTCGAAAATCAGATGGATGACGGATTCCCGCTGATGACGATGATCCAGTTTTTGCGTCGTTTTGAGTTGATTTTTTTCCGTGACTTCGTCTTTAAAGAACTTTTTGTCTAAGGGAAAGAATTTGGTCCTAAATCGACCGAAATTACTGTGGGCATCCGTAGCTATCCTTAATGGCATTGATTTATCAAAAAAATGGGCCATCGGAATTGATAGCGAATCACAGAGCTTTGCTACAGCTTCCACAGAGATCGTCGAATTTTTGTGGAGGTAGCGCTGAAGTCGGCTTTCTGATAACTCGCTAAAATTAGCCAAGCCGGCTAATGTCATTAAAGTTTTGTCAAGAATTTCTAAGATTCGCATGGACATCCATTCAGCTAAGACTATATTTGTGATTTTTCCCATATTAATTGCAGAATTCCGTAAGAAATTTAATTGATTGTATATTATATGCTCAGGATTGTTTTATAATGATGTTGTTTTTCTTTCTTTATCTGGTCAGCATATCTTTTATTTATGTTGATATCCAAATCATGTATTCTCAGTAGATGGATTTTTATGAAGATTGCTGCTTTTTTTTGAAATTCAAACGATTATCGTAATAAAAACAACACGAGGTCCGTGTTAGTTAATTTTATTAGACGATATTACTAATTTTTGTTGAAAATTGAGGGATTTTTTTAAGATAAATAGCGGTGTTTTTGACATAAATATGTTTTTTTTTTATTCAATTTGCTGTCCCAAATAATTTAATTCCTTCAATTGACGGCTTCAAATAATTTAAGTTCTTCAATCGTCTAGGTGAATACATTAAAATTGCGGAGCACTAGACTTGGGCTCCGCAATAAGAAGGTTTTTTAGGTAATCTTGCTGAAGATCTCCCTCGCTGAACATCTCGATTAGAACGTCAGTAGGCCTAAGGATAAGCTAGCCGAGTAACGGGATTTTCCGTTGTCACCATATCCACCAGGTGTAGACAGCGCTGTTTCCAGGCTGCCCGATCCCTTCAGATAAAGTTGATTGCTTTTCTTTCCGAAGTTGGCAAGCCGATATTGTATGCTCAAGGTATTGACTACCCGATCGCGTGTTAAATACTGGTAGATAGGCAGGGCAATGCTGTTTGCAACAAAATTGCTCGAATAGCTTTTATCTGTATAACTCCATTCGTTTTTTACGCCAAAATTGTAGTTGGATGCCACATCAAAGACCCACCGCGACAGGGCTTTGTTAAAGCGGATGCCGATATCCATGCGGTCGACGATTTCTTTTCCCTGTGGTAGGGCATAGCGGTTGTCCCAGCCGGAATAACTTACGGTGGCCTTGGCAAACCAGTCGGAGCGATAGGCGCTGGTTTCTTTGGCCAATATATACCCCAAAGTAGCCTGGCTGCGTAGTGCTGTATTCAAGCTGCCTTCAAAAATAGTTTCATAACTGCGGTCGTCTGTCCGCTGCAATTGCTGGTATTCGGTATTGGAAATGTCACAATACAGCAGGTTTAAATCGAAGTGATGGTTGTAATCGCCACGTTTTAAATCAATGGCCGATAATACCGTGTACTGATCGTATTGATGTTTGCCAGCCTTCATCGGATAGGTGCTGCCGTCGGTGGCCTTTTCCTCATGACGAAGGTAGCTTCCGGACAGCAACCAGCTGAACTGATCGGCGGTATAACGAAAGCTGAGTTCGCTGCTATACGCATGCGCAAGATAGCTGCGGTCCATATCTGCCGTCATAATGAAAGGTGATGCCCCGAGGTATTCGGCTAAGCCCAGAAGTTTATAAACGTTGTATTGCTGACTTCCGTTGGCACGTACCAGATTCAGATCATTTTTCTGATAATTATAAATGGCTGCGAGCCCAAGCTGATGCCGCTTGCTGATTTTGTAGGAAATATTCGGTGCTAGCTGGATTTTATTTTCTGTATCCAGGGAACGTGGGTCCATTTGTCGCGCTCCCGTAGCGACCTGATAGGAGAGGTCGAGGCCGGCACGCATGCGGCCACCGGCAAAGCTGGGGCTCGCTACTTTGAGGTCCATTGTATAAAACTGCTTATTCCAGTCGCCCTTTAGTGAATCGACCAGCTGATAGGGATTGTCGGTAAATGGATTCACAAGGGATGCATAGGCCAGCTCCTTCTCTTTCAATGTGGTAAAGTCAAAGCGACCATAGAGCGTCCAGTCGCCGGAACGCTGAAATTTCTCTGTCGAAAAATTGAGTCCCTGTTTCGATTTGCCTGTAAATGGATGTCTAAAATCTCCGCCTTCATAGAAGTAGCCTAAAGTGGTGTTTCCCACAGCCGGTAGGTCGAGCTCTCCCAGTAAAGCGCTGGTTTTGACTTTCAGCAGGCTTTCTTTTTCTTTGGAGTAGCTGATATTCGGATTTTCCTGTGCTTGCAGCTGAATGAAAGAGGCTGTAAATGCCAGTGAAAAAATATATTTTATGTTCATGATGCGCCTGCTTATTTGGAGTAACTTTTGGGACTAGGGGTATCGTTTATCGCAAAGTCACTGGAGGAATTGTTGGTGTCCATCAATACTTTGATGCCATTGATTTCTTCCCTTACTTTCCGGATAACCGATTTTCCGGTGCCGGCTCCGCCGCCAACAAAGGCTACTCCAGCATCAATCGTGAGCGGCAAACGCTTTTTGTCGAGTGTAATGGTGCTGTTGGCAACGCAATCCACGCCGTCGATAACTTTGTCTGCGGCAACTTTCACATAACGTGTTGAAGCAGTTGCTCCGGGTTCGGTAACAGTTTCGTAGCTGGCATAGTCGTCGGGCGAAAGGATAACGAGTCCAGAGCCGTTGACGCCAGGTAACCAGTCAAAAACAGTCAACGATGAACTATAGATCAGCGTTACGTTGGGTACATCTGGCGAGTCTGTATCGTTGGAATTTCCGGGCGGATTAAAATAGGTCTCAAAATCGGCTATTCCAGCCCCTAAATCTGTGGGTGCATTGGGATTGCCTTTTGGATCTGTCTTATGATTAATTCCGTCGACAGCAATGACAATGGATTTGCCCGGTGCTACAGGGTGGTCTACACCTGCAATACCCGGAATGGTCCATAGGGAGGCAAGGTATACGTTTTGCTGGTCGTCGATAAATTTGGTGGCTAGCGTTGAACCCGCTTTTGTCGCTCCGAAGGAGATTCCGCCGGCGTATAGGGTGTCGGTCGAGTTGTTGTAGATTTCCACAAAACCATCGTATAAATAAGACGAATTATTCGGGGTGCGGCTACCGGTATAGTAAAATTCCTTGATGACAAATCCACCGATGGCCCCGCCGCTCAGCTGAATGTCTGTCTTTCCGGATTCCTGAATACGCAGGGAGGGGATGGAGGCATTCAAAAATGCTTTGCCCAGGCGTCCACTGATGCTGATGCTTTCCTCTTCGGTCACCTCGCGGCTTACCGTTATGGTGTAGATACCAGGTATAATATCCTGCAGATCGACTTCGCCCTTTGCATTGGTGGTCAATTGGGACTGTTGACCTGTAAATGTGTTTTTAAGGGTTACCGTAGCATTCGCGGCAAAAGATTCAATATAATTGCTGGGGTAGTGGACAGCCAGGGTATAGGAAAGCGTATTGACCGTCGCAAAATCTTTGCGGCAGCTACTCAATAAACAGAGCAACGCAACCAGGTAGAGATAACAATTGATTTTCTTCATTTTTTTAGAATTTAATAGACAGTTCGGTTCCAAAAAAGATATCAATATTTCGTTTTGTGAACTGTTCGGGATTGCGTGTACTCCGTACCAACGGTCTGTTGTTGATGAAGTTGTTGGCATAGAACGAGAAGCCCATATTTTTGGCAAACTCCTTGGTCAATTTCATGTTGAACAGCCAAAGTGGTTTCCAGCTTTCGGTGCGGAAGGTTGCGTCGCTGAGACTGAGGTAAATATCGCGGTCGGCCGAGGTGATCTGCTGGCGCTCTGCCTCTGAAAAATAGACGATGTCCATGGGTTTGTCGGATCCTACAGGGATATAACCGATCGGCAGGCTGGAGTAGTCGACATTACGCTCCTTATCGATCCAGATGGTCTGTGCTGTCAGGGTCAGGATAAATCGTAGTTCGGGAATATGGTGTATGGCCCTTAAAGTGGTCATGAGTCGCTCGCTGTCGGTCCCGCGTGGCGCAAATACACCCACGCGTGTCATCGTTTTGTTGGGCACTTCCTGTGCAAGGATATAAGGTATGGTGGTCGTTGATTTGGTCGACTGATAGGCCCCCGTCAGCTGAAAAGAAGTGCGGATAGCGTCGAAGCGCCCCATATCAAAATCAAATTCGGCCCCCTTGTTGATGATCTGCCTGCCGTTGGTAGGTGTGGCATAGGTAAATACATAAGGGGTATTGGTCACAACATCACTCAAAATCGGTTTTCCGCCCGCTACTTCCTGCTGCACGGTATACGTCGGAATAAGCGCATACTGCAAGCTGTTTAAGGTGGTCATATAATCGTAGGCATTGTCGATCTTATCGTGATAAGCGGTAATGCTCAAACGCTGACCTCTGCCGACTTTCCAGTCGATACCCAATTCTTTTTTATAGGATTTGGCCAGCTTAAGCTGATCGTTGCCTGTTTCATAGACGCGTGTGGTCAGGAGCGCTAGCGCTTCATTGGGATCTTGCTTGTAATAGTTTAAACTGAAAACATCGAAATAGGCATTTTCGGGATACAGCATGTTCAAGGTAGGTGCCTTGGTGGCGATGCCATAGCCTCCGCGTAGGGTAAAGGCGGGCAGGAGGTCGTAGCTCACATTGATCCGTGGCGACACAGCGGTTTTGCCGTCGCCACTGAAAGGCTGTAGCTGATCCATCCGCACACCGGCCTGTATAGCCAGTTCGCGCTTTCCAAATCGGGCCGTCATACGGTCCTCGGCATAGGCGCCGAGCTGATTCAGTGCGGGTATATCTTTGTAGGCCCGCGCACGGTATCCGTTCAGGTTATTGGTGCGGTAGGGGAAGTTGGGGTCAAAGGTCTTTCCGTTTCCACTGTTGGCATCCATTCGGTAATCTGTACCGACAAGGATGCGGTGTGTGAAAAGGCCTGTTTTGGCATAAAACTCATCCGATATCTTGGCAAATAAATTGATCGGTTTTCCCTCTACCCAGGCTTTATTGATATAGCTGGCAGGTAGATAGGGGGCTTCAAATGTACCATCGATATACGAGCTTCCCACAGCTGAAATACCAGCAGTTCCAGCATTTTCCATGTATGATTTCTGAAGCGAATAATTCAATGACACGGTATAGTTTAACTGTCGGGCCAGGGCCTTATTGACCTTCCATTTTCCATTGGTCGAAAAGCGGTAGCTGTATTCCTGCGACTTGTTGAGCTGCGGAACAGCATTGGCATCGGGATCAATTTTGACATTATCCAGGTTGCTACCAAAGGAGAAATAGGTAGTGGTATACAATGGTTTTTCCTGACCAAAGGTTTTGCTGTACTGCGCTGAACCGGTTACGCGGTTATAGGCGGCATAGGCCGATGTCTGCTCGTCGTTGGCGTGGGTATAATCCAGGTCGACAAATAAAGTTCCCTTGTTTTTTCCGAGATCAAAACCCTGACCAGCCCAGAATTGGGTAAGCTTCGGGTTTATCCGTCCTTTGATCTGCAGGTCTTCTTTGCCGGCTTTTGTCTGCACGATAATGGCGCCCGAGGTCATGTCGCCATATTCGACCCCGGCAATGCCGCGGATGACTTCAACGGATTCGACATTATCGGCCGTGTACTGCCGCATATCGGCACCTAAACCCTGGGAAGTGGAAAAGCTGCCGATTGAACCGCTGGATCCAGAAGTACCGTTTAATATTGCCGCAGAACCCAAAGACTGCAAATTGGCATTGTTGGACGTGGGTGCCCCGTTGACGATTAGCGAAGTACCCAGGGAGCTCATATAATCCGAAGAACGGTTGGTTTGGTTGCTATTGCCCACATTCCGTATGCCGGTTTTATTGACGTTGGTGAAACTCGGATTCGTTGTCATTCCACCGGGTAGCAACTGTAGGACTTCACCCAGGTTGGTCGCCTGCATATGTTCAATGGCCTTACGGTTGATGATGGTCGAGGTAGCACCTTCTTTGCGGTTTTCCTGACCAACGACCACAACGTCTGCCAGGGCAATGGAGTTTTCGGCCAATGCTATTGCAATAGGCTGTTTGCTTGCAGTTACGGTCTGCTCTACGGTCAGCATCCCAAGGTAGCTGACAACAACAGTGTATTGTCCGCTCGGAGTGCGGTCGAACGTAAAGTGACCGTTTTCATCGGTTTTGGCGTAAAGACCCAGCTCCCTGATTTGTACAGTAGCTCCTTTGAGTACCTTGCCGGTGCTTTTCTCTGTGATTATGCCGCGGATATCGCCGTCCTGAAAAGAGCGTTCAGTCAACGGTTTTGTGTTGGTGGTTGTAGCGGCGAACGTAGTTGTTGATGCTGATAAGGTCAATAGGGCAAAGAATAGGATAGATCTTTGCCGTATCAACGCTGGTTCGTTATTTTCCATGGCCATGTCCCATATTTTCGGGGTTAATCATGATGTGTGCTTTGTAAGATCCCTCGTCCATTAACCAGGGAATTCCAGGTAAACCCGGTTTGCTTGACAAGCCGATATCGGCTGCTTTTGCATAAGGAACATAGATCACATAACGTCGCTGTGCACCTTCGATTTCTCCGGTTGTGTTGTTTAGTTTGGCCAATGGTCCCCAATAGCCGTACAGTATGGTTGGTGTCTGCGGGATCGGTAATTTGCCCGCTTTGTGTTCGGCTTCGCGGATTTCATCGCGTTGTTTGCGTTTGCCTTCGGCGATCAGTTCGCGCCCGCGGGCCATAAAAGGATCCAAACTTTTTGGATAGGCATAGGCATATAAAACGGAAGATTTGTAATCCGGTGCAAGGCAGATCAGGTTATTGGTGGCGGTGCCTTCCTGTAAGGTGATAAACTCGCCTTTTTCGTTATAACCCAATACTTTGGCGCCTTCGCGTTGGTCTGCCGGGGCTGCCTGTAATGCAATTTTTATCTGTAGATCTTTTGCGAGTGGACTGCGTTCCTGTTTTTGTCCAAACACAGCCAGGGTACCCCACGATAGCGCAAGGGTGATGATAAGATGTTTCATAGATATTCGTTTAGCGATTAATGACTAATTGTTTTTGCTTGTTGATACTAGCATGTTGCAAATATATGTATTTAGATTTATTATAAATAAGTGAATTTTAAAATATTATTTCAGTTAAATCCGATTAATACGCTGTTAAATAATATATTTCAGTATAAAATATATTATTTTTAATCGTTTTAAATAAAGTTAATGTACATTTGCATGCATCTTTATGCGTATTTTAATACATCTTAATATGAAGCGTACTACGTTTACCGGTTTATCCCTCGCATTGAGTCTATTGGCTGTGAAGCAGCTCCATGCGCAATCCATACAGGAACCTACTGTAAAAAGTCCAACCAGCTTTGCGATCATTGTGGATCAGCATACCTACGATCAGGCAAAGCCTGAGATTGATGCTTATCGTGCCGCAGTGGAAAAAGGTGGATTGGGCACTTATATTATTTCGAGTCAATGGGCCAAACCGGACGAGATCCGGACGTTATTGAAGAGCCTGTATGCAAAAAAGCAGCCCCTGGAGGGTACAGTGCTGATCGGTGATATTCCAATTCCTATGCTACGGGATGCACAGTTTTTGACTTCGGCCTTTAAGATGTCGCAAAATATCCGCTGGGATAAGTCATCGGTGCCATCCGACCGGTACTACGATGATTTTGATCTGCAATTTGACTTTATCAAACAGGATACGGCCAAGTCGAGGTCCAATTATTTTTACTATAGCTTAAGTGCTGCTTCGCCGCAGTATATACAGATGGATATCTATTCAGCGCGGATCAAGCCGCCCGTGGAAAATGGCGAAGATCCTATTGCGAAAATCAAGGCATATTTAAAAAAGGTCGTTCAGCAGAAAGCACAGGCCAACCCCTTAAATGATATGATCGCTTCAACCGGTCACGGCTATAACTCCAATTCGGTCAACGCGACAATCGGCGATGCGCTGGCACTCAGATCGCAAATGCCCGCTTTGTTTCTTCCGGGAAATTCAGTCAAGTTTATCAATTTTCGCTCCGACAACTTCATTAAGTTCAATATATTGAATGAACTGAAGCGGGAGGGGGTGGATTTTGCATATATGACCGGACATGGTACAGCCACGTTACAGCTGTTAAATGGTTATCCATTGGCCTCCAATCCGCAGCCTTCCATGGAGAATGTGGCACGTTACCTACGCTCCAAGCTTCGATCTGCAAAAGAGGATGGCAGGGATGTGGAAGCGGTCAAAATATCGTTTATGGAATCCCTTGGTGTTAACGAGAAGTGGATGCTCGATGCCTTTGACCCCAAAAGTATAGCGGCAGATTCTCTGTTCAATGACGATATGGATATGCAGATCCACGATATCAAAGACGGCCATATCAAAGCGCCTTTGGTTTACCTCAACTCCTGCCTGACAGGCTCCTTTCATCTGCCCAATTATCTAGCGGGCTATTATCCTTTTTCAGACAATGACAATATCGCGGCGGTGGCCAATTCGGTAGGGGTGCTACAGGATTTGTGGCCGGGTGAGCTTATGGGTTTGCTGCAGCATGGCGTTCGCGTAGGAAATTGGATGAAACATATGGCGTATCTGGAAACGCATATTTTGGGTGACCCAACCTTTCATTTTGCAGGTACGGCTGATCAGCGGCTGAAAATCAATACGGCGATCGGTTCACACGATCGGAATGCAGGCTACTGGCGCACGCTGCTGAAGGAAAATGATGCCGACCTGCAGGCGCTGGCCCTGGTCTATCTTCCGCGTATATTGCCTGAAAAAGAAGTAAGCCCTTTATTGAAACAGTATTACTTTCAATCGGCCTTTGAAACCGTACGTACGCAGGCTTTTATACAATTGCGTCAACTGGAAAATCCGGATTATTTTGAGGTATTGCATGCTGCCAAGTCCGATTCGTATGAGTTTATCCGCCGTTCGGCAGTGTATGATCTGGCGGAGTTTGGCGGAAATGATTTTGTCAAAGATATGATCCAGCTGTATCTGAGCGACCCACACTCCGAACGGGTGGGGTACCGTCTGCGTACCTCCCTTAGTTTTATGGAGCCAGCGCTGGTCAAACAGGAAATCGATCGGCAGATTCGACAAAATCCCAGCTTGAGCAATGCGAAGCTTTTGGCGGACAAACTGGATCAGATTGTTCGTTCTGGCGAGAAAACAACCCAAACCCTGACCAAAAAGATCTTGGACAAGGAAGAAAAGGAAAAGGAGCGCCTCAATGATATCCGTACCATGCGTCTGTACCGTTATCACCGCATGGTGCCGGTGCTGATTGAGACCGTTCTGGATAAAAGTAACTCGGCGGATATACGTGTAACAGCGCTGGAAGCGCTGAGCTGGTTCCCTCTTTCGTATCAGCGCCGCGCCATATACGATGCCTGTGAACAAATAATAAAATCAGATGCTCCAGAAACGGTAAAATACCAAAGTCTGAAAACAAAGAACATCATGGAAGGTTATTCGAAAAAATAAATGTTATTGTTGAGACCCCCGATGGATTTACAAAAATTTAGGTAATTTTGGATAACATGTTATCCTTTGTGATTGACATTATTTGTCAGATGGCGGCGATTTAATTGCCGCCATTTTTTTTAATGGCTACTTTTGTGTTTATGTTTCAAAAGAAAAACATCATTATTGTGCAACATACCGAATCCATGCATCATAAAAATGGCATGATCGGTTCATGGAGCGACTGGGAATTAACAGAGACAGGCATGCAGCATGCAGAAAATATTGCTACCAACTTAAAGTCGGAATTTCCGGATACGAGCTTTTCACTGTATGCATCACCGCTTAGCAGAACAAAGCAAACCGCAGAAATTATAGGAAAGCAGTTTAATATAGCTCCCCAAATAACTACAGCACTGAAGGAGCGGTATTTGGGAAGAGCGGTGGGGCAATCTGTTCAATGGCTTAAGGATAATATTGAGCAGGAAGAAATATCGATCTATGACAAATGTTTTAGTGATGCTGAATCCAGATTTGATGTATGGCAAAGAATGATACCCTTTTATGAAACGATATTAGGTAGTACCGAAGAAAACATTGTCGTTGTCTCGCACGGAGATAGTTTAAGTATCTTTAATGTTATGTGGCTGGGCTTGCATGTGGAAGTACTCAATACGATAGATCTGTATGGTGTCAGCGGTGGGGTTTCTTTTCTTTACCAAACAGAAACGGGAAAAAGAATCATCAAGCGGATGAGCGATACGGCTTATTATAAAAGCAAAGCGATATGAAAACTCCTAATCCCGAAAACATCAAGGAGATATTTGATGCCTATTACCCTGTTGATATTAAATTTTGGGTTGAATTTTCAAAAGTTGTGGAATGCCGTACTTTTACTAAAAATGAAGTTGTTAAAGATTATGATCGGACGGAGCGGTTTATTAATATACTGGTTTCGGGTTCTGTAGGTCATTTTGTACCCTATCAGCATAAAGATATATGTATCAATCTGTATTATGAAAACCAGATTTTCAGCGATTACCTTTCTTTTGTGTCACAGAAACCAACGGTCATCAAAACCGAATGTATAGAAGATACTGAACTCTGGTCAGTAAGCTATCAGAATCTTCAGGGACTTTACGCAAAATCGGACCGATCGCTGCTTATTGGCAAAGCGATATCGGATATCATGTTTACGGCAAAGCAGTCCGAACAAATCAATCTCCTGACATTATCACCTACTGAAAGATATCTTAAATTATTAAAAGAGCGGCCGAAGATTTTTCAGCGGACACCGTTGAAAATTATCGCATCTTATTTGGGTATTGCACCTGAGAGCCTCAGCAGGATACGGAAAAAGATTTCTTAACTTTAGTCAAGTGTTTTTGGTTTTAATGCAGCTATTTTTGGGCATTGCAAAAAAGCTATATCAACATTATGAAAAGAAAAGTCAATTATTGGGCAGTCTTCATTTATTATATCATCGCGATAGTGTGCCGGTATTTAACCAATAAAACGGAATTACTAAGCACGCTTGAAAATCCCTATTTAAAATCTATTCTTACAGGCGCTGGACCGGCTTTAGGAGCAGTCTTTGTGTTTTTTGTTTTCAACATAAAACCTGCGCTGTCACTCAGGGGAAACTACAAAAGTATGATTTTCCCAATTATCCTCTATTGGGTATTCCCTGTCGTTCTAATAAGTACAGTATCGTATTTTACACAAGGTAAAATTCCCTATTTAGCTGTTTCCTCGGTACTCATCTATGGTCTACTGGAGGAAATCGGCTGGCGTGGCTTTCTCTACCAAGAATTTAAAGCATTGAAGCCACTTTACAACATATTCTTACTGTCTTTGTTATGGTTTTTATGGCATCTGAATTTTGATTTCACACCTGTACAATTCTTCTTTTTTGGGGTTTTGATATTGGGAAGTTGGGGAATAGGTAAAGTCGCTGATACAACTGGCTCGCTGATTGCAGTTAGTGCATTTCATTCGCTTAACAATTTTTTTCCGGCTATAAATGGGAAAAGTGGTGCTATTTTGGGCCTATTACTCCTCGTTTGGGTTGCCGCTTTGGTCGTTCGAAAAAAGATGAAAGCAGCGGCGCTAGCTTCCTGATGGAGTAAAATGATATCGGATTATTTTCTATCCACAACTGTGTTCAACACAATGCAAAGCCGTCTGGATAGTCCTAGGCGGCTTTGTTCATGAAAAGGGAGGCTTTCCTGTTATTTTGAAATCTTGGTAAACTCGAAGGGAATCTGGAGACTGTCGCCAGCGACATTAGCCTTCAGCTTTTCACCTTCACGCCAGTAGGTGATCTTTTTAGGAAAGGGTAGCGAGTCATTATTACACTCAAATAGACCGTCTTTTAGCATGGTCATCTCAAAGGCGATAAAATCTTTCTCATCGGGTGTTTTAACCAATAAATTCCAGTTGCCGTCGGATTTTAATAATTGCATTTTTTCCTGATGGATGGTATCCAGGTTTTGTAGGGTAAAAGCAAAACCGGCATATTCAGCGTCTTTTATTTTCTGCCAATATTCAAAAGTCCGTTTATCTTTGGTTTCGTTGGTACGTTGCCATTTTCCCAATAACCAGTCGAAGTTTTCGGACGGCTCATTTTGAATTCCTAAGCATTGGATAAAAACGAGCAGAATGAATACTGAAATCCAAACGTTGATTAATTTTACCATCTTATATTTCGTTTTAAAGGTTTATCAACTGATGATTGTAGCTTGTGAAACAGGTATGCAACGTCAACAAGGTGCTCTGTTTGCCTCTATTTGATTAAATTTAATGAAAAAAATCGGAGTTTGTCGAAATTGGATTGAAAAGTAGCCTATTGTTTGATTTTCCTACGAACAATTCTACTGTTCAGTTGTTTAAATTAGAGAAAATGTAATTTAATGTGCTTTAAATTAGAATAAAAGCAACATAATGTCCTTTTTGTTTCTAACCCTTACATTTTTAATAAATAAATAGTGCTATGAACAATTTAGAATTGAACGATGTCCAGCAACATTGGAATAATTTTATTTCCTCTGCCATTGCCTGGGCTCCCCGTATTATTACTGCCGTAATTTCCGCTTTACTTATTTATCTGATCGGATCCTGGATTATCCGTTTAATCAAACGGATGATAGACAAGGCATTTGAGCGGCGACAAATGGATGTCTCCCTGCAGCGATTTTTAAGCAATCTCATCAGCTGGATTTTAAATATCTTATTATTTATCGTTGTCGTTACACAATTGGGGGTTCAGACCTCTGCATTTGTGGCTATTATTGGTGCAGCAGGTCTGGCCATAGGTCTGGCCCTGCAGGGATCTTTGTCCAATTTTGCCGGCGGTATACTGATTTTACTCCTCAAGCCTTTCCGCGTGGGCGATTACATAACCTCCACTACAAATATCGCGGGTACGGTGACAGAAATTGATATCTTCAATACCAAGTTAAATACACCGCAAAATCAACAGGTGGTTGTTCCAAATGGGGTATTGTCAAATAGTAGCATCACCAATTATACAAAACTTGGAACACGCCGCACATGGTTTGACATTGGCGTTGCCTACGATGCTGATCTGAAACAGGCAAAAGAAATACTCCTCAACATCGTTAGAAACAATGAATTTGCCTTTAAAGAGCCTGCGCCACAGGTGGTGGTGACAGAACTTGGCGACAGTGCGATCAATCTTTCTGTGCGCGTCACGACCTCCAATGAAAACTTTTGGACCATGCAGGAACAGCTGATCATTGACTGTAAGGAAGCTTTGGATAAGGCCGGGATTGAAATTCCATTTCCGCAGCGCGATGTGCATATCCGGAATAATTCCTAATTGACGAGAAAGGCTATCGACTGTTAGAAGAAACCCGCGCTATGTTGACTTTTTTCTCCATGCTGAATATCGTGCAGCACAAAGCTGTTTGAGCGAACTCCGACGGCTTTTGTTTATTGAAACGTACATGAATGTTACTCGGTAGATTTTGGCCGTCTTGTTATATTTATAAGGCATATGGATTGCTATTTAGAGTGGCTTACGCAGCTATAAACTGACTTTTTTGAGGAAGTATCGTTGTCTCCTGTTGAATACAACGGGAGACAAAATGGGAACTTGATAACGATTTAAAAGAAGTATTTGGCTTCGGTAAAATAGTGGCATAACTTTTATATTAATTATTTAGAATTGTTATAAATAATAATATATTTGTGCATCATGAAAAACAACCGAAAATCTATTTCATTCGATCTAACCGATAGCAAGAATAGCCTTCCTTCAAATAACAATAAAATAATTTCTTCGCTAGCACTGATCCTATTATCGACAACTACCTTGTATGCGCAAGACGGTCATCTGTCGGGAACTGTCCGTACTACGGAGGGAGAAGCAATTTCACATGTAACGGTGAAAATAGATCTTACAAAAAAACTGCAGACCGATTCATTCGGTAAGTTTTCTTCGTCATTATCTGCGGGAACACACCGGTTTCAGTTTACTGCAATCGGTTATCAGATGCTCGATACAGTACTCACTATTCAACCTAATGATAGCCTCGATATTGCACCTGTACTTCGGTCGAATAACCGGATCAATGAGGTGATTGTATCTGCTTCCAGGCGTATTGAATCCTTGGATGAGGTACCATCTTCGGTAACAGTGCTTTCGCAAAAGCAACTGGAATCACAACGCAGTATCAGCAATAATCTAAGTGATATCTTGGCGAATACCGTACCTGGGCTTGGTTTTTCGACCAATCGTACGCAAAATTTGGGACAGACACTTCGGGGTAGACGCGTGCTTATTATGATTGACGGCATTCCCCAATCTACACCGCTGAGAGATGGAGCCCGTGATATCCGTTCGCTGGATCCAAGTGTAATCGAGCGGGTTGAGGTAATCAAAGGCGCAACGGCCATCTACGGTAATGGTGCCGATGGTGGACTCATCAATTATATCACTAAACATGCAAATGTAGACCGAAGGTTTGGTGGGACCACCGAAATCGGTAGTAATTTTTCTTTGGTGAAACCGGGGCAAACGGGAGGATTTAATGTTAGCCAGCTTTTTAACGGAAGTCAGGGGCATTGGGATTATGTCGTAAGCGGAAGGTACGAACAAACGGGTCTTTACAAGGACGCTGACGGTGTGGTATTATCGCCCGAATATGGCATGAATGATCTTAAAAATTGGAATGCTTTTGCCAAGATAGGTTATCGTATCGATGCTAAAAATCGTCTGGAACTGATGTACAACTTCTTTAAAAGCACACAGTATACTGATTACATTGCCAAAGCTGGGAAATATGGCGATTTTAATTCGCCGACAACCGGTATCCTGGGGAAAAGACCGGGAGAGCCGGAAGGTACGCCATATAACCATAATGCCAGTTTAAAATACACTGCACAGGAATTAATTGGGCGAACAGATTTCGATGCGAATATTTATTTTCAGGATTATGAGACCTTGATCAACTATAGCAATTTTTTTGAAGGAGACGGTCAGCCTGGTACCAGGAGTAAAAAGCTAGGTTTACGCCTAAATTTCAATAGCCCTTTTAAGTGGTCTGATGTGGTATCCAGTGAGATTACATACGGCTTGGATTTATTATCAGATAAAACCAACACAACGCTTACAGATGGGCGCACGGTTATCCCGAATATGGATATGCGTAATCTAGCCCCTTACTTTCAGTTGAAGACAAACATCGCCAAAGATCTTATATTGAAAGCCGGTAGCCGATTGGAAAATGTACATATTCAGGTGCCGAACTTTACAACGATAGGAATTTTAAATGCGGTCAATGGAAATTACGTAGGCGGTGGAGTAGCAGTCAACGGTGGGGACCTGAACTTTACGGCATTGATGCTCAATGCAGGACTGCGTTACACCAAAATACAGTTCTTTAAGCCATTTGTGAGTTTTTCTCAAAGTTTCAGTGTCGCCGATCTGGGACTTGTATTGCGTGCAGCAAAGGAAAATACAGTCAGTAGTACGTCCATTAAGGCTGTTAAAGCCAATAATTATGAGTTCGGATTTTCAGGTGATATTGGGCGATTCTCCTATGAAGCGGCAACGTACTATAGTACTTCGACATTGGGTGCATCTTATGTTTTCGTTGATGGCAATCCGCAGATTGCACGTTCTCCGGAGAAAATTTACGGTTTTGAGCTGTCTGCAAACTATCGCGTACATCCGATCCTGGATTTTGGTGCGAGCTATTCATATACTGAAGGGAAAAGAGAATTAACGGACGGAAGTCGTGTATATCTTGGTGGGGATCGCATCAATCCGCCTAAGATAACGGGCTCTATTACCGTAAATCCAATGAAACAATGGTCGCTTACAACGCAAATGATCGCTACTTCGGGCCGAAATCGTTTTGAACCTGTTAATGGATTGTACAGCTATGGAACAGGACCTATCCGATCATTCACAACCTTCAATTTCTCCAGTAAATATCAGATCAACACACGATCGCTAATACGCCTGGGAATCGAAAACATATTCAATAAGGATTATTACACGGTGATCTCGCAATGGCAGTCAAATAATATGAATTATGTGAAAGGCAATGGAACTCGTCTCAATTTGAGTCTGTCGCATTCCTTTTAGCCAATTTTTGATGGGTTTGCACAAGTGTGCTTACTACCTCGGAAAATTTCTACATTTTTCTATACGCGAGCGGAGACAATCCGACTGATCGCTTAAAGTATCTGCCGAAAAAAGATTGTGAAGGGAAGTTAAGCTCATTACTGATCTGCTGTATAGTCATATGTGTAGACTTCAACAGCGCTTTAGCTTCCCACACAACATAGTCATCAATCCATTGCTTGGCAGACAGACCATTGTGTTCTTTGATCACCTTGGATAAGTACTTTGGAGTTACACATAGCTTATCTGCGTAGAATTCTATACCCCGCTCTTGTTTGAAATTGTCCTGTACCTGATTTAGGAAGTTTTCAACCAGTTCTTCCAATCGGGGCTTTTTTTTCTGTTGTGTATGACGTTCGATGTTATGGGCATTGTAACCAAACCCGTAAAAATAGGCTTTTGTTAGGTGTTGAAGAATTTTTGTGGTATAAGGATTATCTGTTTCCAGCACTTTTTGTACTGTTTTAAAATACTCAGCCAAACTCGTTAGTTCTGCATCTTTTAATGCAATAAAAGGTTGATTATGCAAAGAAAGAAAAACGGGTAGATGCTCTTCGATATTAAGACTTGAGGTAAATGTCTTTGACATGACTATAAAAAGTGCAGAAAAATCGGCACTCACATTTTCTATGGTTACAGTATGCCCCGCGAGGAGTACAATAAGAGAGGGGGCACCCGTTTCAAAGTAGCGCATATTTGAATGCCCTTTCAAATAACCTTTAAAGCAAATAATACTTATGGTGACATCCAATTTTACCGGAAAATTAAGTCGTTCAATCGTGGGTGTCTCCAATAAAATGAAATCCTCATGATGGTTATGCTGTTTCAAGTTTTTATTGTGCGTAAATGGCAACGTCATTTCCATAATAGTCAAGTATTGTTATCCAAATGTATTGTTTTATATTGAAAAAACGACTTTTTGGACAATTTCGCCTTCTTATAGAGCTTTCCAGCCTCTTTAAATGCATCTACATTTGTCACATAAATTTTAAATGAAATTATTCGTGATGAAAAAACTATTATTAATTGGATTGGTCTTGGCAATGGCACAGGTATCCTTTGCTCAAGGTTTGGGCGGAATTTTTCAAAGGCTTTCTTTTGGTTTAAAGGCTGGGGGAAACTACAGTAACTTTACAGGTGCGAACTTCGATACCGAAGGACTCGCAGGATTCAACGGGGGACTTCTTGTCAATTTTAAGCTTACAGACAAGTGGTCTGTTCAAGAGGAATTTTTATATTCAATGCAGGGTGCAAAAATCACAGACAATGTATTCGGAACGCATAAGGACCTGAAGTTATCCTATATGTCCGTTCCAATCCTCGTAAAATATCGATCGGCTATCGGTCTTTATGCGGAAGTTGGGGCGCAGGCCAATCTATTGATGAAAGACGCGAAAGACACAGGCTTTGTAGATTTTGCGGATAAAATTGATGCGGGCGCTGTTGCAGGTTTGGGTTATGAATTTACGAAAGGTCCAGCTAAAGGTTTGGGCCTAGGAGCGAGATACTACCAGGGTTTTACGGATGTAGGTAAGTTTAATTCTACGACACTAAAATCTGATTTTAAGAATAGCGTGGCGCAGTTAAGTATCTTTTATATGTTCTGATCGGCTCAATAGGTTGTTTAACTGTTAATTTATAAGTAAAGACTCAATAAATGTACATTAAACTGCATTTATTGAGTCTTTACTTTTTGCACATTCACGTTATATCGAAGCGATGGCCTGATTCCTACACGAACTGTCATTTTTAAACATTATATGTAATATATTCACTTTAAAGAGCTATTTAATAGCTCGATGGAGCTTTCCGAGTCGGGGAGATGCATAAATAACAGGCTTTTGTTGTTAATGTATTCTTTACCTGTTCTTAATATTGTAGTTGTATTAAAGCTTGATCTTTACATCTGACGAAGAATTATTGATCTAGAGAGTATGCTTGTGAAAACGATAGACGCTATCCTATTAGAACGTCTGGTAAATGCAGATTACAGTGCTTTTGATGAGATTTATGAGCATCATTGGAGCACACTTTTCCGTATTGCAGTTAAGAAGTTGGGCGATGTGGATCTGGCCATGGATCTTGTTCAGGATCTCTTTGTGGATCTGTGGCAAAGAAGGGCCATGATCAATATTCATAGCGGATTGCGAGCCTATCTTATTTCGGCCCTATACCATAAGTTGTTTCAGTATTTCAGAAAGAAAGGTGTGCATGAAAAACATATTGAACAGTATAGCTTAATGGTACAAGATGGTCTGCATGATATTTTTCCTATCGTGGACTATGAAGAGAATTACACAGACGTACTGATTGCGATTGAACAGTCTGTAGTAGAAATGCCCGACCGTATGCGCGTTGTTTTTAATTTGAAATACCAACGCAGTCTCAGTAATCATGAAATTGCGGAACAACTTGGCATATCGCTTCAAACTGTAAAAAACCAATTAAGTAAAGCGTTGAATCTTGTGCGCCAGCACATGCAACGGCAACAGCTGAATCCGACAGTCTTCGTGTCCTTATCTTTTCTACTCTTCTTTTAATCCCTATCCAAGGTGTTCTTAATTAAATTTTTTAAAATAAACTTTACATAAACTTAACGGTTTTTCGATGGTACGATCACCCAATTGGAGCAACTATAGGGTGTATGCAAGACAGAAAAAGGGAATTGGAAGAATTGATCCAAAAGTATTCATCAGGACAGATAAAGGATGAGGAACGGGCACATTTAATGCGTTGGTTGCAGGAACTTGATGTCTTAGAAGGGTACAAAGCTGATATGGAAGGGGTTCAAACGCGGATGAAAAAAAAGATAGACCTCCGTTTGCTAGCCACCGAAACACCTACTAAAATCGCACATCCACCTTGGCTGTTATGGGGTAAGGTTGCCGCAGTTGTTCTTTTTTGTTTTTCATTTGGATGTTATCTACTCGACCGGAATAGTAGCGGGGATGCCAAACACAAGCAGTCCGTTAAGGTCGAAAAAACGGTCGATAAGTCCAAAATGATAACCTATGCTGTTGTACAGGATAGCACGATTGTATTGGAAGATGGCAGTAAAGTCCGTCTTTTGGCAAATTCTTCAATCTCCTTGATGCAACCCTTTCCAGAAAAGCAGCGCGCGATTCAATTGCAAGGAAAGGCTTTTTTTGAGGTGTCACACGATAAATCGCGCCCATTTACAGTTCTATCGGGCAATATCCTGACAACGGCTTTAGGAACTTCTTTTTGGGTTGTGCAGGAGGCCAAAAATAGGAAGCCTAGTGTGCGCCTGATCACAGGAAGAGTTTCCATTAAGGAGCGTGGCGAAAATGGGGAAGATAAGCTTCTTGCCTATTTGACTCCAGGGCAAACTTGGGCGGAAAAAGTTGTACAACCCAAAAAAGAACCTGTTTTGAAACTGGAAAAACCAGTGGAAGAGCTCGTACCAACGACATTGGAATTTCACCACAAGCCTTTGGCGGAAGTGCTTCCTGCCTTGGCGTCTTTCTACCGCACAACGATTCTCTTTTCTCAGGATGATGTGTCAGGGCTATCATTCTATGGTACATATACAACAGAAAATGAGGTCGCGCAGATTCTGCAAACGATCTGTATTGCAAATGAGCTCGAACTCAAGTTTAATACCGAAACAAATACCTATACGATCTTAAAAAACAGTCAATAAAATCCATAAAAAAAACACTATTGAGCCTCCCTTTTTAGGGAGGCCTGGGAAAACTATGCTCAATTATTAATGAAAACTATGCAACAATTTTCAACAGGTAAAAGGCCAGCCAAGGGGGCTTTATTACTGCTACTAGCAATTGCTTTTGGCCAAAAGGGTTTTGCCCAACAAAGTGGGGAACTTGTTGTCATCGTGCAGGATGCGAAGTCAAAAGGTTTGGCCAATGCAACGGTGACCATAAAAAACAAGAATAGCAACCTGAAACGATCCGGTCAAGCCGATCAGCAGGGGAAAGCCATGTTCAATAATTTACCGGTGGATAGCAACTATTGTATTTTGGTGACTTATACAGGACTACTGCCAAAAGAGGAGTGCCAGTATATTGTTACCTCCGGTAAAAGATCGAGCGTGGTCTTTCAACTCACAGACGCAGCTTCAAATCAAATGGAGGAGGTGGTCGTTGTGGGGTACGGTACACAGAAAAAGACCAACCTGTCTGGAGCTGTAGATCAGATTAGTGGCGATGTGCTCGAAAGCCGGCCTATTTCCAATGCTGCGCAGGGGCTTCAAGGGATTTCACCCAACTTGAATATACAGTTCAACTCCGGAGCACCAGGAGCGGAACCTAAAATCAATATCCGTGGAATTACATCGATCAATGGTGGCGATCCATTAATTTTGGTAGATAATGTTCCTATTTCGGCAGCCGAATTGATCCGGATTGCGCCACAGGATATTGAATCATTTACGGTAATCAAAGATGCGTCGGCTGCGGCGATCTACGGGGCCCGTGCCTCCTTTGGGGTTCTGATCATCACGACAAAAACAGGGAAAGGCGATGTGAAAGTGAGCTATTCAAATAACTTTACGTGGAATACCCCGACAGTAATGCCCGATAAAATAACGGATCCTTATGTATTTTCGAGGCTATTGGAGACGTCAACCGATAATACACCCTGGGATAATGTCAACTATTCGGACCAGTTTTACCAATATGCAAAAGAGCGATCTGATAATCCTTCCATTGCCGGTGTGCGTATCAACCCCTCAGATTCCAAGGTCTGGGAATATATGGGTAACAGGGACTGGACACGTTATTTCTTATCCGACTGGAATGCAACCAATACACACGACCTGTCAATCTCGGGCTCAAATGAAAAAGTACAATACTATATCAGTGGTAGCTACAACCGACAAAATTCGCCTGTTAAGCTAGCAGAGGATTATTTTGACCGTTATAACCTGCGTTCGAAAGTAAACTATAGGCTTTCCGATTTAATTTCCTTTGGTAACAATACAGTGATCGGAAGTACACGTAGGCTTACGCCTTCGCAAATGAGTTTGCCCGATATCTACAATATTTTTCCAACTTCTTTTGATAAGAACCCGGATGGAACATGGGCCAATTCTTCGGCAGGTATCATTGCCGCACAAATGGTTGATGGCGGTAAAAGCGATCGTAAACGTCTGGATGTACAATCTACCTTCAATACTGAGCTCCGCTTTTTTGGTAATAAATTCAAAGTAAATGCAGATTATACTTTCCAGCGTAATTCGTTAAACCGCAATTGGTACACCAAGCAATACGAGATCGGTTATGGTCCGGACGATGTCCGTAAAGAGGGGACAACAGGGGCTTATCGTGAAGCGGGTTTTTCCTATTACAACGTTTATAATATCTACGGTACTTATTTGCAATCTTTTAATAAACATCAGGTCAATGCGGTACTGGGTTTTAACCAGGAGGATTACCGGTATGAAGTGATCACTGCAGAACGCGCCGGACTTATTTCAGAATCCTTTCCAACCATTCAGTTTGCAACAGGAACAATGAAAATGGGCGAAGCTATTGATACTTATGCCTTACGTGGTGCATTTTATCGGTTGAACTATACTTATGATGATAAATATATTGTTGAATTCAATGGTCGCTACGATGGCTCTTCCCGATTTCCGAAAAGTAAGCGTTTTGGCTTTTTTCCTTCGGGCTCAGCTGCCTGGCGTATAGACCGTGAAAAGTTTATGTCGTCTGTCGCTGGACTGGATTTATTGAAGCTGAGGGTATCTTATGGTCAATTGGGCAATCAGTCGGTGTCGAACTACGGCTACCTCCCTTCGATGGAAAAAAAGGATGCCGATTATTTGTTCGGAAGTGAACGGGGAATCTATATTGGTGTTCCACCTTTGGTTTCTCCCAATTATACCTGGGAGAAGGTCAATACCATAAACTTTGGTTTGGACGTTGCGGTACTCAAAAATAAACTTTCGGCAAGTTTTGATTATTATTCCAGACGTACCTTGGGGATGTTGACACTGGGCAGAGATCTTCCCAATATTTTGGGCGCGAGTGAGCCACTTGAGAATGCTGCCGATCTAAAGACCAATGGCTGGGAATTGACTGTCAATTTTCAGGACCGTTTCGAGTTGGCTAACGCACCATTACGCTTCAATGCCAAATTATTGCTGTCGGACTCACAGTCCAAAATTACACGTTTTGACAACCCCAATAAAAGCATTCTGCAATATTATGAAGGCATGCAAATGGGGGAGATCTGGGGTTTGCAAAGCAACGGACTTTTCAAAGACGAGGCTGAGATTGCAAGTTGGACCAGACTTCGATTATTCCCTGGGGCGCCTTATCGATTGTACCGGGATGGCCTACCTATGTGGATCAGGATGGTAATGGTAAGATTGAAAAAGGATATACACTTGGCGATACCAAAGACCTCAAGATCATTGGTAACTCCACACCACGTTATCAATTTGGTATAGACCTGTCTGCAGATTGGAAAGGTTTCGATCTTAGGGCATTTTTTCAAGGCATTGGTAAACGCGATTATTATCCGTTGGACTACCTGTATTGGGGGACATACCAACAGCCTTATGGTAACTTTTATGGGCACTTACTTGATTTCTACCGTCCGGGAAGTGATTCGGATATCGACCGTGCGAAACATTCGCAAGCTTATTTGAATTTGGGACTGGCCGATCAAAACCTTAATGCGGCTTATCCGATCTTACAGTCATGGCTTGCCGACCGTAACTTGGGTACCCGGATTGACCAAGCTCAAGGATTGGCCATTCCACAGACCAATTATTTGCTGAATGCGGCCTATCTACGTCTGAAAAACCTGACGATAGGGTATACCTTACCCAAATCTATTACTTCACGTGCCAAAATCAGTACCCTACGTGTTTATCTAAGTGGTGAAAATATCATCGAATGGTCTGCTGTGAAGCGCTATTTTGATCCCGAGACACTGAACGAAAATACGTATACCAATCCAACTGCAGGTTCGGACCGTGTAGGTAATGGGCTTACTTATCCATTTCAAAGAAGTTTTTCTGCAGGTATTCAAGTCACCTTTTAATTGCTTATCATGATAAATAAATATATAAAATTAGCCGTTGTATGTTCAGGTCTTTCTCTGCTTGTAAGCTGTAACGACAACTACTTGGATCGTGTTCCAGAGACTGCGATCAATAACGAAAATTTCTTCAATACAGCGACCGACCTGGAGTTGTATATCAATGGATTGTACAATTTTTCAGGAATAGGGATCTATCAATCGGATGCTACTACAGACAATGCAAGTACGACAGGCAATACGGAGATCAAAACCATAATGGCCGGTAATGCTTCTGCGGCGACGATCTCAGGAGGCTGGAACTGGGATCAGCTCCGCAAGATAAATTTCTTTCTACAGCATATGGGCAAGGCTAAGATCAGTGAGAGTGAAAAGGCACATTATGAGGGGCTAGGCCGTTATTTTCGCGCTCGGTTTTACGTAGAGAAAGTGCAGCGTTTCTCAGATGTGCCCTGGGTGGATAAAGCACTGGAGGTTGGAGATACGGATTATCTTTTTGCCAAGCGCGACCCACGAGCAACGGTGGTGCAGAAAATCATGGAAGATTTTGAGTTTGCCGCACAAAACGTACAGCCCCGAATAAAATCGGGTACGGTCAACAAGTGGGTGGTGCTGCAGGAATATGGCCGCTTTGCCCTGTATGAAGGAACTTACCGGAAATACCACAACGAACTGGAATTGAAAACCACGGCGACTGAATTTTTGAACAAAGCACAAGCGTTGAGTGATCAGCAGATGCGCGAGGGTGGTTTCAGTATATACAATACCGGTAAGCCCAATCAGGACTACGGCACTTTATTTTTTAGTGAAAATCTTGAAAACAACAAAGAGATCGTACTTGGACGCTTTTATGCCAACAATGTACTCAACGCAGATTCGTGGCCGGGTATGTTTGGTAATTATGAGTACTATCCTTTGCGTGATCTTGTGCAGGCCTATCTGATGAAAGATGGTTCATTTTATGCGGCCCAGCCAGGTTATGAAAAAAACACCTTCGTCAAAGAGTTCGAAAACCGCGATCCACGTCTGGCACAAACGTATGCTTATCCGGGATGGCAGTTGATTTATTCGCATACCTATGCGCAAGGGGCGGGACTGTATGTGCAGCAATTGGCCAAAAATTTCTCGGGCTACCATCAGATTAAAGGATTTCAGAATACGCTCAGTCTGGAAGCGCGCAATAATCTCGATATTCCTTTATATCGCTATGCGGAGGTTTTATTGAATTTTGCCGAAGCAAAGGCCGAGCTGGGACAGCTGACGCAAGCCGATCTTGATCGTAGTATCAATCTGTTGCGTAGACGTGCGGGTATGCCGGATATGGTTGTAGGCGTAGGTATCGATCCCGTTATGGCGACACGTTACTCCAATATCGAAAGCAACCAGCGTAATCTCGTGCTGGAGATCAGACGCGAGCGTCGCGTTGAGCTGGCTTTTGAGGGATTCCGTTTCACGGATCTGATGCGTTGGAATGTAGGTGAATTGTTGAAGAACAAACGTGAGGGCATTTACTTCTCCGGATTGGGGCAGCATGATATGACCGGCGATGGTATTCCGGATATCGTACTGTTAGCTTCCTCATCGTCCATTCCGGCGGTGAAAGAGAAAAACAGTCTGGGGAGAGAATTGCAGTATTATCGTGTTGGCCGTTTTGGGCAGGATGTAGGCGTATTCTTATCGGAAGGGAATAATGGTACAGTCGAAACGATCGAAAATACAGGAACCTTTGAGGTGCCTAAATTCTACTATCGCCCCATACCGCAAGGGGAAATACTTTTAAATGATAATCTTAAACAAATATTTGGATGGTAATGAAAAATTCGATGACAAGGGCTTTATGTTTTCTGTTCCTCACATTATGTAGCCTTGGGAGGATCAGTGCACAGGAATTTAAGTTTGCATTTTTAACCGATCTGCATGTGCATAGCGATTCTACACTTGGGCAAGTGGAGCTACGGTTAAAATCGCTGTCACCTCAGGTGGAACTGCTGCTAAGCGGTGGTGATAATGTGGATATTGACAATCTGAAATCGGCTGATCTATCGGCTGGCGAGCAACGAATCAAGTCGTTGAAGGGACTTTTTGACCGCACTAAAAAGCCTTACCACATGGCTATAGGCAATCATGATCGTTTGCCGCGCGATTTGCGCGACGGCACTAATGATTTTGCGCTCTTTGAAAAGGCGTTTGGTCAGACCTATTACAGTTTTGACCATAAAGGCTGGAGGTTTATCGTGTTGAATAGTGTGGAAACCAAAGATAACCACTATGTTATTGGTGACAAGCAGCTGGCTTGGCTAAAAGATCTTGTCGAAAAAACAGGCAAAGATCAGCCTTTGGTGATTATCTCCCATGTCCCTTTTTTATCGGTTTATTATCCGGTTTTAGAGGGGCGTTATACAGCTGCAGATACTTTTACAAACCAAAAGCAGGTGTTTGATCTTTTTAAAGACCACAGCCTAAAGCTGGTCCTGCAGGGGCATATGCATTTGTATGAAGAGATTAAAGTGAAAGGGGTACAGTTTATTACAGCAGGAGCAGTATCGGGCAATTGGTGGCATGGAGCTTTTGAGGGGACTGCGCCCGGGCATCTCGAAGTGGATGTCCATGGGAAAGATTTCAGCTGGAGTTATGTGAAATAGAGAAACCTGTTTTTTAACTTTTACTTAGTACAATAAGAAATAACCTCAGAGGTCATACACTCTGAGGTTATTTTATTTTTACTTTTTTTGTCCTATTGACTTTTTCCAAGATATGCTATGAATTGTTTATTTAATAATTCGCATTTCTGCTGCTGCATAGCTTGCCTGTTTCAGGAGAAACCTGAAATAGGCAAGTTAAAATACGTTATATTTACCTTATGGAGTTTGTACTTTCAATCGTTATCGCCACTATTTTTATTTTTTTGGCTTTGTTGCATTTTTTCTGGCTGCTCGGTGGACATTGGGGAATGGCTGTTGCCGTTCCGACCGATCTGAATGGCAGAAGGATATTTAATCCCACCCGGGTAGGCACTTTGCTGGTTGCTATCGGATTATTGATTTTTGCGTTTGTAAATCTATGTGCCATCGGAGTTTTGGATGTTCCGGTAGACGCAAAGTATATTCGCTATGGGATGTATATGGTCAGTGGTATTTTCCTTCTCCGATTTATTGGCGATATGAAGTTTGTCGGCATCTTTAAGAAGTACAGAAAGTCTTCTTTTGCAGTAAGAGACACCTATTTTTATAGCCCATTATGTCTTTTTTTGTCGGTCTCTAATGGCTTTTTGGCGTTTGTATTATGAGAAAAGACAAGTGCTTTTTCTTAAGGTAGTTGGACGTGCTGTCGTCTGGCAAACATCTGGAGGGTGATCGATAACATTATTGGATAAACTACTTTAAGACCTTTTCACCTGGTCTTAAAGTAGCCATTCGGTTTAGCGGAACTAACGATTGTCGGTATTCAACCAGACCACTTTTTGTTGGGACTCATGCTGTTGGCTGATAATGTCACCATAGAGATCTGGCCTTCGAGCATTTATGTAACGATATCCACCGGCTTGAATCAGTTTTTCGGGCGTAATGGTGGCTATTGTAAAACTATCTTCAAATGTACGGCATTCAGTCAGAATATCCCCGAAAGGATCTAGGATCATGGAACATCCATTTTTTAACTGATCGTCATCCATGCCGATGGGGTTTGAAAAAACAACATAGAGCGCATTGTCATAGGCCCGGGCTGGCAGCCATTTCATCAGCCAGCTGCGTCCTTTCATTCCGTCAAATTCTAAGCGCAAGCTGGTTGGATCGTTTTCGCGATTTTGCCAAAGCTGCGGATCAACAAAACCTGCGCCAGGTCGGGAAGAAGGGGTACACATGGTTACATGGGGCATAAAGATGATATCGGCACCCAATAATTTTGTTGCGCGTACATTCTCGACGACATTATTATCATAACAGATTAAAATACCACATTTCCAACCGTGAATTTCAAAAATAGTATAGGCTTGCCCTGCTTGCAAATGGGGGTTTATAAAGGGGTGAAGCTTGCGATGCTTTGCAATTAGGCCATTTTTGTCTACACAGATATAAGGTTTATATAGGTTATCGTCCTCATCCTTTTCAAACAGGCCCGCGAGGATAGTGATGTTGTATTTAGCGGCTATTGAAATCAGCTTTTGTGTACTTTCGCTGTCTGGGACAAGTTCGGCGATCGCAAGCATTTGTTGTTTATCTAAATTTCGGGCAAAGGTATACCCCGTTATGGAGCATTCGTGAAATGCAATTACCTCAGCACCCTGTGCGGCAGCCTCTTGCGCAAGTCGTTCGATAATGGCTAGGTTATAAGCCTTGTCCGCACTTTTGTGCTCAAATTGTGCCGTAGCAATTTTTAAGTTGTCCATATTTCTTTAATTGATCTATAGACAAAGCTACACGCGGGGCCCTAGCTGAAATTGTATAAACCCGACATGCGGTCCGATTTGCTTTTAAATTCCATAAAGTTGATTGCTAGCCGATTTGTACTATTTAAATATTCCGAAGGTGTGATGCCGGTATATTTTTTAAATGCCCTGATGAGGTGGGACTGATCAAAATATCCACTTTCGTGGCTGATCGTTGTTAAGCTCGTTTCAGCTGACTTGCTGCGTAGCAATTTCAAAAAGGAATGGAATTGGACAATATTGCCAAATTTTTTTGGGCTCATTCCAACCTGTTCCGCAAATATTCTTTCCATATGCCGTTCGGTGTAACCGCTGTATTGAACAATTTGTCCTACGGTAATCAATCCCTTTTGCGCTGTGATATGTTGCAGAATTGCAGGGAGTGGTCCCTGATTTGGATACTTCTGCCGGACTGCATATGCATAAAAGAAGGCATTTAATGCATGTACTTTTTCAGTTGAGGACTTCGCACGCATCAGGCTGTCATATAGCCTGATAACGGACTGTCCAAATACATCTTGCGTAACAATAATTTGATCTTTTAGTGCGTGGGCTGGGATACCGAGTAACTTATAGAGCCCATCGGGTTGGAAGACAATAATAACAAATGAAGTCTGTGTCAGCAGTGCGAGATCTTGGAAATGACTGATCTGACCATACAAAAATGAAGCGGGGAGCTGCTGACTTTCGTTGATGGACAGGTGGCCTTCATTGAGAAGAAATACCATTCCAGTGTTACCATCGGAAAATAACCGCAGTTTTTTATGCTGATCACCATCACTTTCCAAAAAAAGATAGTGCTTGATGTAGGGCGATAAAATTTCTGGAGGAAATAGCTGCATGATCTGATCGGTAATTGACTGCATTCAAATGTACATATTTCCGTCAGCTTTTCTTCACCAATTTACTCAATTTTTAGTGGAAGAAAAGATAGTTTAAAATAAAGTCTACTAATATTGTAGATTTTATTTTATGTTTACTATATTTGTTTTATCAACCTAGGAGATAAGCTTGCCTTTCTTACAAGCCACATCTTCCGCACGTAATGATTACAATGTTTAACTTAATTCATTATTTATGAACTACAAATTTTATCTTAACCCTTCCCAATCGAGCGCAAGTCTGCGCAACGGTAAATCCTTTTGTTCTGATTTCGATAGGCGAATGTGTAGCTAAGTCTAGGGGAAAGTATTTCTTTCCATAAAAGCGGCTTTTCTGACAAGTAATCAATTGGCGTTGGCACTTGTAAATATTTACTGTTAAAATTTTACCTATGAAAAATAGCGTATGGAAGTACGCCGTGACGATTTTTTTGTCACATGGTTTGCTATTGCCTGCATTTTCGCAGCAATCTGAGCCACTTATAAACGCAACCTTAAAAGGTATTGTATTGGATTCGATTACCAATCGACCTATTGAAGGCGTTACCATAAAGCTCGAAGGTGTTACTCATCAAGTAAAGACCGATGCGTCGGGAAGATTTCAGTTTGTCACAGGGCAACGACTTCCCTTGACATTCTCAACTTCATTTTTGGGATACAAAGGTCGAAAGATAACCGCACAGGAGGCGCAGATTCAGATCTTGCTTCAACCTAGCGTTTCTGATCTGGATGAAGTGGTCGTCGTAGGCTACGGTGTACAAAAGCGAAGAAATCTAACGGGCGCAGTTGCCAAGATTGACGCTGCCGAAGTCAACAAAATTCCGGTAGCAAGTTTTGATGCCCAGTTGCAGGGCAAGCTTTCCGGTGTGCAGGTTTCCACCAATTCAGGAGTTCCCGGAGAAAGCATCTTTCTGCGGGTTCGCGGAACGACATCGATCAACTCCAGTAGCGATCCCTTATATATTATTGATGGCGTATTCTTAAATAATACTTCGCTCCAAAATATCGGGCTTGGTGGACGGACCAGTTCGCCACTTACGGATATCAACCCAGCAGATATCGAATCCATTGAAGTGCTGAAGGATGCTTCGGCAACCGCGATCTATGGTTCCCGGGGTGCCAATGGTGTGATCATCATTACCACAAAAAAAGGAAGTTACGGTAGCCGTACCAAAATTGACCTCAACTTGCAGGGGGGCTGGGCCGAAGCCAATAAATCCTTGTTGCCAAAATTGGCTACAGGTCCCGAAACGGCAACCCTCGCCAACGAGTGGTGGATAAACTCCGGATTGGACAATCCGGCATTGAAACAGACTTTCGCCAACAGGCCTTATCGTCCAGTTTCGGAAGGCGGGAAAGGAAATCCTGAAGATCAGCCTACCTATGATCGCCTTGGTTTCCTGTTGCGCCATGGGAAGCTGCAGGATTATAACATCGGTATACAGGGGGGCGGCGACAAATCAAGGTTCTATATCGGCGCAGGCTACACAGGACAGGAAGCTTTTATAAAGGTAATCGACTTCTCGCGTACCAATCTCAAATTTAATTTCGACCATCAGATCAGTAGCCGTGTCAAAATCGGCCTAACAAATAATTTTTCCAGAACCTACCGCAATCAGGCGCGTACAGGTGATGGACCTCAGGTAAGTCTTTTTAATTCGGCCGTTTCTTCGGCAACGAATGTTCCGATATTCAATACCGATGGATCACTCAATGGTACCGATAATACCTATACACTGGTGGACAACTACGATGTCAATACTACAAGTCTGCGTTATGTAGGAAGTGCCTTTGCGGAAATCGATCTAGTGAAGGGATTGAAATTCAAATCCAGTTTTAGTGCCGACTATAACTTATACGATGAATCACAATACTGGAACAGTAAAACCAGTATCGGTATCGCGAATAACAATCAGGCGACCTCGGGAATATCGAGAAATGCTACCTGGATAAACGAACAAACCCTGACGTACCAAAATACCTTCGGCAAGCATAGCCTGAATGCTATTTTGGGAAATACCTTGCAGAGCAACGTACTTGATTACAAATACCTGGAGGGGAATGGTTTTGCCAATGATTCCTTTAAACAGATTTCATCGGCAGCCAATATCATTGCATCCGACAATTGGACTAAATATACGATTGCTTCCTTTTTTGGAAGAGTAGGCTATAGCTATGCAGACCGTTATTTTGCGGAGGCAACCCTGCGGGCAGATGGCTCGTCCAAGTTCGGTGCCAACAACCGATGGGGTTATTTCCCGGCTTTTTCAGCAGGCTGGCGGATTAGCCAAGAAGCCTTTCTGGCCGATCAAACCTGGTTAAATGATCTGAAAATTAGGGCTTCCTATGGATTGACGGGCAATCAGGCCGGAATCAGCAATTTCGCCGCCAGAGGTCTTTGGTCGGGCAATGAAAAATATGCCGACAGCTATGGCAAGGTGTTGCCAAGTACAGGTCCTTTCCAGTTGGGGAACGAAAATTTGCGCTGGGAGAAAACAGCGCAGGCAGATCTTGGGCTGGATGTGGCGCTATTCAAAAACCGCCTGTCCATTACCTTAGATCTTTATCATAAATATACCTCCGATCTTCTCCTCGAACGACCTATTGTTGGCAGTTCTGGTTTTTCAAAATACTGGGCCAATGTGGGCGAGATCAGCAATAAAGGCTATGAAGTGTTGATCAACTCGCTCAACGTGAAAACAAAAGACTTTGCCTGGAATACAAGCTTCAACATTTCGGGAAATAAGAATAAAATCGAAAAACTGCCCACGCAGATTACCCAGTATACTCGCGATTGGGTTATCCTGAAAGAAGGTTATTCACTCAATTCATTCTGGCTTTATGAACAACTTTCCGTCGATCCGCAGACCGGAAAAGCCGTGTTTGACGGACAGCTGAGCGATGGTTCTTTGCCTACTTCGGCACGTAAAGTTTTTCGGAATGCTTATCCCAAGTTTTATGGGGGAATAGGCAATACCTTTACCTATAAAAACTTTGATCTGGGTGTAGACTTTAGTTTCCAATATGGCAACTATGCCGTTAACCTCAACCGCTACTTTCGGGAGCGTAACCCGAGCAGCGGTGGCGTATTTCAAAATGTGCTAAACAGATGGCAACAGCCGGGTGACATCACCGATGTGCCACGACTGACTTCGGAGGGCCTCAACTATACCATCGATGCCAATAGCCGCTATCTGGAGGATGCCTCGTTTTTAAAGCTCAGACAGCTCTCGTTTGGTTATAAATTGCCGAAAGAGCTAGTCGAGCGGGCGAAATTGACTGCTGCACGCATCTATTTTGTAGGGTCTAATCTCTTTGTGTGGAGCAAATACACCGGTGATCCAGAATCGAATGTGACCAGCAACCCGAACGCACAGGGGATAGGATCCTTCGGAACGCCACCACAGCCCCGGACGTTTCAGCTTGGCCTCAATGTCACCCTATAAACGTTAACCTTAATCTGTAAAGCTCATGAAAAAAATTATATATTTCCTTTTTCCGCTTCTTGTCTTTCAGCTCAGTAGCTGCAGCTCGTTTTTAGAGGTCGAGCCCAAGAATTCAGTGTCTGATGAAGTAACCATCGTTGACGGGAGCTCTGCCGCAACAGCCGTGCGGGGTATTTACTCGGCACTTCGGTCCAACGATTATTATGGCTATAGCTTTCAGCTACTGGGATTCTTTTCGGCAGACAACATCGTGTATCGGGGTAGCCAAACTGTCCATCAGACCCTGACCAATCATACGGTAAAATCTGACCTCGCTGTGCTTGCTACGGCATGGAACCAGATTTATGCTACCATCAACAGGACCAACCATGTGATCACCAAAGTACCTAACCTGGCGCTGACGACCACTTTTACTGAGGCCTATCGAAACCAGCTTGTTGGGGAGGCCTATTTCGTGCGTGCATTGGCCTATTTTGATCTGGCCAGAACCTGGGGTGGTGTACAGATCGTGCTGCAGCCAACGACTTCGGCGAACAGTTTGCCCCAGGTACAAAGGAGCTCCCTAACTGACACCTACGCACAGGTGCTGCAGGATTTGCAAAAGGCCGAACAGCTGCTTCCCAATGAAACCAACCGTATCCGTGCGACCAAAAAGACCGCACGTGCACTGCTGGCAAGATTCTACCTGTATCAGAAAAACTGGTCTGAAGCCATAAAATATGCCTCGTATATTATTGATGATAATACCAATTATAGTTTGGTGAGCCCATACCGTTCGTTTTATGCCAACAATACCTCCAATACCAAAGAATCGGTCTTCGAATTGGTCTATGATATCAACAATACCAGTGGTCAGGCCAGTCAATGGTTGTCGGGCAATAATGGGGGGACTGCCTGGATCAGACCTTCTCAGGCCATCTACGACCTGCTGGTGGATCCAGCTGTTGGTGGGGATCGGACGGCATTGGTATCCAAGACCTCTTCGTCCACAGATCCGAATATCCTGATCGGCAATCTGTATTACCGAACAGACCGTACGGATCCCGTCTTTTTGATCCGTACGGCCGAGCTTTACCTAATCCGCGCCGAAGCATTGGCGCAACGGAATGGCTCTGGCGATCTGACAGCTGCTTTGGCCGACTTAAATGCCATACGCTCACGCGCCAACATCAAACCCTTGCAAAGTCTCGGCGCGGCAGCGCTCCTGCAGGCCGTGGAAGATGAAAATCGCGTTGAATTTGCCCTGGAAAATCATCGCTGGTATGATCTGCTGCGGACAGGACGCGCGCAACAGGTGCTCAATATTTCCTCCGTGAATAGGTTACTGCTGCCGATACCGTACGCTCAGGTTTCGATAGACCCGAATCTACAACAAAATCCAGGTTTGGATTGATCGGATGAATCATTTGTTTTTTTATTTAATCGGATTGAAATGACAACATTTGCAGACTCTCATTTTTTTAAGCGCTATCGCTCAGCTATTTTATACATCGGCCTGATCTTCTTTTTGATACTCAGCATCCCGTATGACCCCAATCTTTTTACGGGGAGTTCATTTGCTGACTTGTTTTCATTGGAGAACTGGTTTGGATTGGCGACTTACCGCACTTCTTTTATCGCCGAAAGCCCTTTCGTCGGTAGCGATGTGCGCGGATACTACAACTGGGCAATTGCTCTGGCCCTCGCGCTATTGTTATTTTGGGCCTTTGGCCGTAAAATCAGGCAGAATTTTCAGGCCGATGACGATCGTGTATTTTACTGGCTCCGCGTGCTGTTGCGTTATCGTTTAGCATTGGCCATTACTTTTATAGGTCTTGTCAAAATCATCCCTATACAACTTCCCGAGCCGACCATTAGCGAGTTGCATACCGAATACGGTGATTTCCTGCTCTGGAAGCTCTATTACCTGACCAACGGCATTGCAACCGCGGGATATTTACCGGTAATTGGTGCGCTAGAGATTGTGGGTGGACTCTTTTTACTGAACCGCCGTACAGCAATCATCGGTTCGGGATTACTCATCGCTTTATTGCTTAATGTCGTGATCGTTAATTATGTATACGAGATCGGTGAACAGGTCTATAGTTCGTTTTTACTATTGCTTGCGGTCGTTATCTTCTCGTACGACTGGCCCCGTTTTTATCAGCTTTTGATTAAAAAGGCAGCAACTATTCCCGATGGGTTTTGGCCTGTCTATGGCCGCAGAGTCGCGGGGATTCGCCCTTATCTGCAAGCCTTGTTTCTGCTGCTGATCGCCGTATTTAGCGTGCAGGCTTACCTGAGCTGGAAGAATTCCGATTACCCATTCCCCGATGAAAAGGGATTGGAAGGAGCAGCAGGCGTATACGATGTAAAAGACTTCGTCTGGAAAGGCGATACTATTCCATATTCGCTAACCGATACATTGCGATGGAAGGATGTGGTTTTTGAAAAATGGAATACGCTCAGTATCCGTGGAAACCGTTCTGTAAAGGTCGATAGCCTCAAACCGCGTATCGCCTTCAATCGCGAGCGTAACTACGAATACCTGGGCAATGGTGGGCGAGAATTCTTTGGCTATACGAGCAAGCAGGGAACTGATAAGAGCACAACCACAATCAAACTTACCGGAAAAGTGAGTAAAGGCTACACTTTTGCCTTTATTGTCAAAAGACCCGACAAACGGACAGTTTTACTTGATGGAGTCAATCAGCTGGGCGACTCATTGCATGTACGGCTGGAGAAAGTGAACAAGAAATATCTGTTGCATGAAGGCCGCAGAAAACCGATCCGTATTTATTAACGATTCAAATTTAGACTAAGTTTATGGCAACGATTCAATATTTGGAAAGCATTCCTACCAGCCAGCAGGAGCAGGGTTGGAAGTACTGGGAGAAAGTAGGATTTAGATTTACTTTTATTTTCTTTATCCTGATGGTGGTACCCCTGGATTGGGAATGGTACGAAAAAGTTTTTAAACCCGAATCATTATATGATTGGATGGCAACGATCGCCGGTGGGTCGCGCACGGGTTGGATAGAAATAGACAGCGAAAGTGGCAAATGGGGGTTTGCATCGTATACGTCTTGGTGGCTCAATGGCCTGATTGCTGTGCTGGGTGCTTCCATCTGGACGATATTGGCCCGAAATAGTAAGGTGCAACGCTATGATGCGCTGTACTATTGGTTGCGGGTATTGGTACGCTACCGCATTGCACTGGGGCTGATCGCCTTCGGATTTATCAAGTTCTTTCCCATGCAGATGCCATTTCCATCTCTTGCCAATCTGAATACCGATATCGGTGAATATGCCCCCTTTAAGTTGTATTGGCAAATCGTCGGTGTATCCTATAAATATGAGATCTTTTTAGGCTTTTTGGAGATAGCGGCGGGAAGCCTGCTCTTCTTTCGGCCCACGGTCGTAATAGGAGCCATTATCAATGCTGGAGTCCTCTTTAACATTGCCCATGCCAATATTGCCTACGATGGCGCAGTTCATGTATACAGTTCATATTTTGTATTGCTTTCCCTTTTTCTATTGCTGCAGTATCTGCCTGCGATCTGGAAGCTTTTTATTCTGCGCGAACCAGTAAGCACCTATTACTATGTGCCCAAGTTTGTCAGGAAGTGGAATAAGCCATTTTATTTTGGCCTAAAGGCGACCATTGTAGTCCTGTTTATTTTCGTTTACGGCTTTTATCGCTATGAGCGATTCTATGATGAAGGGCGTCTAAAGGAGCCTGTACTTCCTGGACTGGCAAAAGCTGCAGGACATTATGAGGTTTCTAGTTTTCTGCTGAATGGAAAGTCTCAGGCTTATTCACCTGCCGATTCAGTACGTTGGCATGAGGCCTTTTTTGAGCGTTATTCGACCTTGGTCTACAAGGTCAATAAAGCCAATTCGATCGACCTTGGCAATGGTACCCCGGCTTTAAATGATGTGCTCAAAACTTACGAGTTTACAGGCCGGGCCGGAGGGAAGAGCTACCTCTACTATGAAATAGATTCGACAGAACACGCACTGTATCTGATCGATAAAAATCAGAAATTCAGCAAGGAACAACGTAAAAAACTAGATGAAAAACTAGATGTGGGACTGAAAGCGCTGTATGGAAAAGCGCAGGGTGATAGCCTGCATGTGCTGAAATGGGCTTACGAACGACCAACAGCGGAACAGATCAAACTCAAAGGGCTGGATGCTAGTGGTAATAACCTCGAAATTACCCTCAATCGCGTCAAAGAATCCTATCTCACCGGTAAAGAATGGTATATGAAAAATACACTATTTACCTACTAATTGTCTAAAAAAAAGAATGTTATGAATAGAAGATCATTTATCCACCGTTCAGCTGTCCTTTTTACCCTTGCTTCGGCAGGTCAGGGGGTATCCTGTTTTGGAAATACCAATAATTTAGCGAATGGCTACAGCATCAGGCAGTTCGAAGATGAAGGCCTGGCACAGTTTTCCTATGCGATCTTGGCCGATAAGAAAATTGTGCTTGTGGACCCGGCCCGTGATCCAAGGCCCTATTACGCTTATGCAAAGGAGCAGGGAGCGAAAATTATCGCGGTTGTGGAAACACATCCGCATGCTGATTTTGTGAGTTCCCATCTGGAGATCCATCAGGATTTGAAAGTTCCGGTTTATGTCAGCAAGCTTGTCCGTGCGACCTATCCCCACCATACTTTTGACGATGGCGATACATTAAAGATTTCGGACCACATTGTGTTGCATGCCATCAATACAGCCGGACATTCACCAGATAGCATATCTGTTTTGTTAAAAGAAAATGGTCGCGATGTGGCGATCTTTTCGGGGGATGCGGTATTGATTGGTGGAGTTGGAAGGCCCGATCTGCGCGAGTACTCGGGAGAACAGGCTACGCAGCGCGAAAAACTGGCGCGGCAGCTCTACCATACCGTTCATGATATCTATGCAACGTTAGGCAATCAGGTGCTTTTGTATCCGGCACATGGCGCTGGATCACTTTGCGGAAATGCAATAAAGGGTGCTAAGCAAAGTACCATTGGCGCGGAAAGAGCCCACAACTTGGCCTTTCAGCAAAAATCGGAAGAAGCGTTTGTTCAGCAGATTCTAGCAGATCGTCCGCCTGTACCGATCTACTTCCCTTATAATGTAGCATTGAATCGTAGGGGAGCAAAACCATTATTAGCTTCTTTGTCTGGTATTTCAGTGGTTTCGGCAGCAGCGGTGCCTCATGCACAGAGCACTGTCCTCGATACCCGCCCCGCTTCAGAATTTAGGGCGTCACATTTTCCGGAGGCCATTAATATTCCCGAACGTAGTAAGTCAGAATCTTGGGTAGGAACTTTTATTGAACCGAAAGAAGGTTTTTATCTCGCCGTAGATACCAAGGAACAGGGGAAGGTGCAGCTCGAAAAGCTGGCCAAAATTGGCTATGAGCAGTTTGTTAAAGGTATCGTGTTGTATGGGGATTTCGCGGGGCAGCCTTCGACAGCTTTTGATCAGACCGCTTTTGATAGGGCGCAAGATCAATATTTTATAGTGGATGTACGTACGGCCGAGGAAGCTAAGACTGGGCCAGTATTCAAAGGGGCTCATAACATTCCGCTGGCCGAATTGAAGGCGCATATTGCCGAGCTACCAGTGGATAAACCTATCGTTGTGCACTGCGCTTCGGGTTATCGCTCGGCCATTGCAAGCAGCCTCATCAGTGAATGGGTGCCAAAAGCGCAGGTCTGGGATATCGGTGAACATATTAAAAGCTATAAGCAATCGGTGAATTAACAAGAGGATTACACTTAAATGCATACATGATATGAAAGATTTAAAATTATTGGCTAGCATGTTATTAGCAGTGGTGGTGTTGCTCAATGTGACCAACTGCCAATCCAGGCAGGATACGAAGGAAGCCGTAAAAAATAGTCAGGTTTCATTTAAAAAGCAAGAAGGAGTTCGCTTTAAGCAGGAACTTGAAAGCCTGAATAAAACGAACAAAGTGCCGGTACAAATTCCTGACAATCCGCGGATCGTCTATGCGACCGAACAGGATGTGTTGGAGCTGGACAACGGTATTGTCCTTTTTGGATGGCCCAGTTGTCCATGGTTTCGGAATGCCATAACGCCGCTGCTGGAATTTGCCCAGGAGGAGAAGGCGGCTATTTATTACCTCAATATTCACGATATCCGGGATCTTAAGGAGAAAGATAAGGAAGGTAAAGTGATCACGACCAAGGCCGGGAGCCCGGGTTATGAAGCTATTTTGGCAAAATTTCACGATGTCCTAAATCCTTATACAGCTGTGGGGATTGATTCCATTAAACGGATTTCTTCGCCGACGGTATTATTTATTGAAAAAGGTAAAGGCGTGCATAAGGTTGTTTCTACGGTTGTATCACAGACCGATCCGAAAATCAAGCTTGATAGTACGCAGCGACAGGAGTTAAAGCAACGGTATCGCGCCTATTTTTCGGATGAACATATTATATAAATGATATTTCTTATAAAGTTGTTTGATAGGATTGTATATGAGTTCTAAAGATGGGTGCGGCCCGGAAAATAAATCCTTTCAATGCAGGTAAAAGTTTGTATCCAAGGGCATAAGTTATAGTAAGGGAATCAGTAGCTGAAAAAGCCATAAGGATACATGGTGTACACATTATAGTAAATTAAATGGATAACATATGAAAAAAATAATCAATCTTGGACTTTTAGCGTTTGTTTTAACGACATTTACAGTCTCCTGCGGATCTGCAGGTAAAAAAAAGGATAATAGCAAATCGTTGTCCGATTCTACTTCGTCAAAGCGCTCAAAAAAGGAACAACCCAATACAGGCTGCGACTAGGAGTGATTAAAAACTAGCTTATGCGAAAATTTGATGCAATTATTATTGGCTCGGGACCAAATGGACTTGCTGCAGCGATTACCTTTCAGCAGCAAGGGCTGAGCACGTTGCTTATTGAGGGTGCCGATACAATCGGTGGGGGAATGCGAACCAAGGAACTTACAATTCCGGGTTTCAAACATGATGTCTGTTCGGCGATTCATCCCATGGCTATGGCATCGCCATTTTTCAGGAGTTTACCTTTGGAAGCATTTGGGCTATCTTTTGTTAAGCCTGAGTATGCGGCAGCACACCCATTGGACGAAGGGGAAACGGGAATTCTTTACCATAGTCTTGCCGAAACGGTAGAGGGTTTGGGAGCAGATGGCGAAAGTTATCGTAAGCTGGTGGAAAAGGTCGTGACACATTGGGAGCGCCTTGCGGCAGATATTATGGGGCCATTATCCTTTCCGAAGCATCCTTTGTCTTTAGCCTCGTTTGGGCTGGATGCACTTCAGCCGGCAAGCTGGACAGCAAAGCGCTTTACTTCCGTGCAGGCACAGGCTTTATGGGCAGGGATGGCGGCTCATGGAATTCAGCCCCTAGACAACTGGACAACTTCTGCAATTGCCATTGTGCTTGCGGCGGTAGGCAACAAATATGGCTGGCAGATACCGATTGGCGGCTCGCAATCCATTGCCAATGCGCTGTTAGGCTATTATCAATCGTTGGGTGGGGAGATCCAAACGGGCTTTTGGGTAGAGGATGTTCGCGATCTACCATCCCATAAAGTCCTACTCTGTGATATCACGCCCAAGCAGTTGTTGCAGCTCAAAGGTATAGGTCTTGCTAGCGGCTACCGCAGACGCCTCGAAGGCTTTAGGCAGGGAATGGGGGTATTTAAAGTCGATTGGGCATTATCAGAAAAGACGCCTTTTAAAGATCTGCGTTGTCAGCAGGCCGCTACAGTACATTTGGGAAATACCTACGCCGAAATTGCCGAAGGCGAGCAGCGGAGCCATCTTGGGAAGAAAGTGGATAAGCCTTTTGTGCTGTTTGCGCAACAGAGTGCGTTTGATTCCAGTCGTGCTCCCGAAGGCAAGCATACGGGATGGGCGTATTGCCATGTTCCTAATGGGAGCAGGGTCGATTATACTGAAGCTATCGAAAATCAGATTGAGCGCTTTGCGCCGGGTTTTAAAGAAACCATTCTGGCCAAGCATACCTTTTCTCCTACGGAGCTCGAAGAGTACAATCCCAATTACATCGGTGGTGATATCAATGGCGGTATTATGGATATTTCGCAGCTGTACAGTAGGCCCATTTTGGCTCTAAATCCGTACCGAACCTCGGTCGACACGATTTATCTCTGTTCATCATCGACGTCTCCGGGTGGTGGGGTGCATGGCATGTGTGGTTATCATGCTGCACGGACAGCGCTCAAGGAACACTTCGGTTTGCTGTTGTAAACCGCGCCGAATAAGTATTTCCTTATCCGCCTCTATTTGTGGCCCCTGTGGCCACATGCACAAAATTTATCGATATTTAAGATAAATTAATAGAAATATTTACGAATTATTCGTAGTTTTAATAGGTAAATTAAAGCTACATAGAATACATGAAAGCGATATATTCCTTACGTACACTCATCTTTCTCTTCTGTTTGTGGAGCCTGCCGCTTCAGGCTCAAAACGTCACCGACATTTTAGAAAAATCCAAATGGGCACTCGACAAAAAAGAAGTAATAAACTACAATTACAGACTGGCAATAAACTATGCTTCGGAAAATTACAACTACACGCTGGAAGGGAATACCTATTTGGATTTTAGGACAAAGGACAATCCGCTAGGTCTGGCTTTCCAATTCGAGAATGCACAGAGCCATATCGTGTATAATGGATCGGAGTCTTTTGAGCTTAATCTCCTTGACAAGACAAGTGTGCTAAAACGTCATCCCCAAAAAAGCGAGCTGGGGCGTTTTACCTTTTTGAACATGAGTCTGTTGACCTGGAAAAATGTGCTTCCCCTTATTATCACTTCGACCGATATCCAAAAGACTTTTGTTGACAGTCCGAATTCTATATGCTATGCGATACGAATCGGGATGGGGCAGCGGGATATTGATCAATTAGGAAATGTGAATGCCCTCACCGCGAAAAGAAATATGAGCTATACCGTGCTGTTGGATAAAAAAAGTTACCTTCCTGTCGAAATTATTCAGGAAAATGATGTGCTTAAAGGCGATTTTGTCAGAACACAGTTTAGTAATAATGATTTAGCTCAAGCTCCGGCCGAACGCTCCTGGTATTATTCCAGTTATCCCGGATATAAGATAAAAGATCCGAAGGTGCAGGTCTCGTTGGTTACGGGTGAAATTGCTCCAAAATGGCAATTACCGCTGGTTTTAGGCTCTAGATCAATCAAGCTCGATTCTCTTCAGGGCAATTACGTGCTACTTGAATTTTGGATAAAGAACTGCGGCTATTGTATTGAAGCGGTTCCACTCTTGAATGAAATACAGCAGAGTTATGTAGATAAGGGGTTAAAGGTGATCGCTATAAATGCTGCCGATCGTGAAGCGGATATCCAAAGCTTCCTTCGTCGAAATAAACCTGTATACCCCAGTGTATGGGATAGGGATGGTAAAATCGGCGAACTTTATGGCGTCAGTGGATACCCACAAGCTTTTCTTTTGGATAAAGAAGGTCGACTGTTATTCCAGGGAGCTACAAATTCTGCTGAATTGCAAGCTGTACTTGCCCGGTTGCCACGGAATAAGTGATTTTAGCCGTTTTTTTATTTTTCTGCAGCATAAAGTCTTTAGAAAAAAATAAGCTAATGGCTGTGAGTTTCTAATTTCGGCAGTATTTTTGCTATATAGGGCTACGAAAACACCCCAAATAATATGTTGCATTAGGCCAAGATAATTTCTTGGCCTTTTGTATGTAATTCCCCCTTTAGTATGTAGACAATATCCCAGGTTGATACTTATGATGGCAATATCGGTTTCGATGTTGCTTTTTCTATCGCTAAATACTAAATAAGAAGAAATAAATCGATAAGAAGAAATAAATCGGTGCGTACGGCAAGTATAAACTTAGGAAAGACACTTTGGCCGGGGTAAGCTGGGCTCCTGAGGCAATAAAATGCCTACCAAGCTATGATGCCGAAAAAGGAAACTTTAACACAGGTCAGGCAAAAGTTCATCTTGCCATCGCAGGGCGAACTATAGATGGATGGTATCCGATGGGTAAAGTTGATGTGTTATAAAGAGAATGATGTGTAACCACTTGTTTATATTAGTTTAGTTAATTATCTTATCTATATAGTTTTATGTTTTTAATTATTGGGTATTGTGTCAGTTTGTCAGCCGTATAAGTAGGTACTCAATAGACTTTACAGAATATTGTAATTCCAGAAAATAGCGTTTGTAAATAGGGGTTATTTTACACTTTTCTATAGTAGAATGCGGTCACTTTGTGCATTATCTTGACGAATGGGATAAAGGGCCGGCCCATTTCGTTGTTTTTGTGTGCTGAACGCCTCAATTTAGCTTTAGTGAGGATGGATTAGGATCTGGTTTTTGCCGTGGAAATGTCGATGGTGCGCTGTTATTTTATACAGATGTCGGCCTGGCTCCATTCGGAAAATCATGAGCCATACAGCAAATAAGTTGGAGTTTTTTTGTTTTTGATAAATACGCTAATTATTTATATACAGTGTTTTGTATATTTTATATCGATTAAAAGTATAGGTGTTATTTTGCCTTATAAAGGCCGCAATGGTGTCTATGAAAAGACGATGTGTGGGATGAAAGGATGAAATGATTGTGGAAAAAAATCCATAAATTAGGGGAACTAAACAAGCTGTTTTATGAATGTAAAATTTATTCTAAAAGCTTTCTTATTATTTGCCCTTTGCCTGATCCATGTAATCGGTCATACGCAAGAAAGCAACAACAATAAAAAATTGTGGGCAAAATCAATTTTGAATCAAAAGGCGCCAAAACTTGAGGTCGAGCAGTGGCTTACAGATGCGCCTGATACAAAGGGTAAGTTTATCCTTATTGATTTTTGGGCTACTTGGTGTGGTCCCTGCCGGAAAGTAATTCCTGAACTCAATGAATGGCATAAGAAGTATGGTGATAAACTTGTGATCATTGGCCTTTCAGATGAAAAAGCAGAGGTCATTAAAAAGGCGAAGGAGATTAAAATAGATTATTTCTCAGCGATCGATACGAAAGCGAAGTTGAAGAAACAGCTCGAAGTACAGGGAATCCCACACTGTATTTTAGTAGATCCGGATGGCATTGTACGCTGGGAGGGTTTTCCGACGTTAGAGGGGCATGAGCTCACCGATGATGTTGTTGCTGATATCATCAGAAAGTATTCCAGAAAGCGCGGGAGATTCAAAGATAGCAGTCCATATTTTCTGCGACAGGAAGAAGTGATGTTGGCTGGATTGTAAAAAGTCTTTCATGTGCCAGACCGATAAATCGTCCGATTTTTTGCGGTACTTGGGTATGAAATGGATAAAAAAAGTGTAACGGTTGCCCGTTACACTTCGCAAGAAGATAAATAAATTATCTTCTTGTGTGTTTACTTAATTATGCGATACGTACGTTAACTGCATTAACGCCTTTTTTACCGTTTTCTACATCAAATGTTACACTGTCATTTTCACGTACTTCGTTGATTAAACCAGATACGTGTACGAAAATGTCGTCTCCACCACCAGCAGGCGTAATAAAACCAAAACCTTTTGTTTGGTTGAAGAATTTAATAGTTCCTTCTTGCATTGTTTTATAAATTATATTAAAGTAATCTGTACTGCACTATTGTGATAAATGAATATGAACAATAGTTAATCGATTTTTTGCAAGAAATAGGATCTGATTTTAATGATCTTGGATTGACTCAAGTCCAAAAAGGTCTTTACCTCCGTTTTGCTAACAAAAAAGCTTCTGAAAATGCGAAAACTGAGTGTTAAGTATAACTTGACGATTTCAGATAAGCAAAGGCGGAGCCGATTATAATACAAATTTAAGTATAAAATATTGATATATACAGTGTTTTGTTATTTTTTATGAAATAAATCCTATGCAGGCTCTGTGTTAGCATAATAGCTACACGATGTAGTCGCAAAATTACATTAAACCCGATAAGTAAAAGCATTGATATTCATACCGGCGCCAACAGACGCAAATAGGATGATATCGCCTTCTTGTAGGGATTGATTGTCTATCTTCCCACGGGCAATGAGGTCATAGAGGGTAGGAATGGTTGCCACGCTGCTATTTCCTAATGTATGGATGGTCATTGGCATAATATCGGGCGGGGGTACTGTACCGTATAGTGCATAAAATCTCATCAGAATGGCTTCGTCCATCTTCTCGTTGGCCTGGTGGATCAGTATTTTTTTGATTGCCGTGATATCGATATGCGCTTTTTGGAGGCAAGCCTGCATGGCTAAAGGAACTTTGCTGAGTGCAAACTCATAGATTTTGCGTCCTTTCATTTTAATATACCGTATATCAGGGTCCTGCTCTTGTTGATAAGAGCTTCCGAAATTGATATAGTTCGCTTCCTCAAGCGCATAAGTTGCGCTCTCATGTGATAGGAGCCCTTGCTCTGTCGTAGTGGCTTCGATGATTACAGCGCCAGCGCCATCCGCATAGATCATCGAATCTCTGTCAAAAGGATCTATAACACGGGAAAGCGTTTCTGCGCCAATGACCATACAGCGCTTTGCCATACCTGATTTTATGAAAGCGTTGGCATGCAATACGCCTTCGTTCCAACCAGGACAGCCAAATAGTAGATCATAAGCCACACATTTTGGATTGCTGATCCCGAGCTTTTTCTTCACCCTGCTTGCTAAACTGGGTACAGTATCCGATTGGATTTTGCCAGATTGCACATCGCCATAATTATGTGCAACAATAATATAGTCCAATGTTTCAGCAGCTATACCGGCGTCTTCAATGGCACGTTGACCAGCTAGGAAAGCAAGGTCTGAAGCCACTTGGTCAGGATCGGCGTAACGGCGTTCCTCAATGCCGGTGATTGCCTTAAATTTTTCAATGACAGAAGCCGGCTCCTTGAACGGCAGCCCATTTTCATCCAAAAAAAGATGGTTGGCGAAGTCTGTATTGGCTATTTTGTGGGATGGAATATAACTGCCAGAACCGATAAATCTAATGTTCATAATTGTTTCTCCGTACGTATTGTGTATAAATATATTTCGACGATCATCCCCTTATGCTATGCTGATTCCTTATGGTCGTATACATTCACATTTCTAGCGGCTTATTTCCTTCTCAGCCTTAATTTACTAAATATTATCGGGATGGCGCTAATTTTCTTTCTCACACCAGTCCAGCAGTGGCTTGTATAAGCTCTGAATATCTTTCGGGTTATTGTCTTTATACAGGCGGAACAATTCGGCGTTAAATTCATCTGCTTTGGGAAATCCTTTTTTATTGACCATCATATCGTTGACGTTTTCAACAATCTGGCCAAAAAGATCATGATCATTTCCAAACTTATCGTAACAATATAAGATGAAAAGCCCCCAGGTTAAATACTCATCAAATACTTTTACCGGACTTGGATAATGAACTGTACTTTTGTTTTCTCTATCGACCCATAAGTCCCTATTATTGAATATGGTATCAATCTGTTTTTTGTTTTTTTCGCTCAATGGACCTACGTAGTTGTGGTCTATCTCCGTAAAAATAATGCGTGTATTGAGTGCTTTTTTGAATTTGGGACTCCAGGATTCGTCTTCGCGGAGGGTGGGTAAAAAAAGCAAAATTTCTTTGAAACCTTTGTACTTGAAGGTGTGGGTCGCATTCATCCCGGCAATCAGGGGGGAAGTCAATACACGATAGCTATTGATTGTATAATCGAACTTCTTTTCTAACCATTCTTTTTGCTCGGCAATGGAAGCATACTCCTGATATGCTGTACGAAGGCTGTCGTAATAGCCTTGATGCTCTTTGTAGAATGTCCGGTATCCACTCTGTCTGGCGAATTCTTCCAGGTCGTTTTTGAAAGCGGGGATAGGATTTGATTTCACTTGATAGTTTCCAACTCCTCTTGCTGGAAAAATATAGATGTTTGTAGGTACTAATTGGTCGTTTTTGAACTTAAAGCCATATACATTGGCCGCTAAGAGGAAATAGTTGGTTAGATTCGCTCGCAGCTGCTGGTCAAATTTCTTTACGATAGGGAGATTGGAAAATGGGGTGAAATGCGCTTTGACCTCTTCAAAATACGCCGTATTCTGCTTGGTCATATTTGGATTTTCCTTACCAAAGTCAGTTATCGCAAAGATAATATAGATGAGTTCCTGTGCCTCATTAATTTCAACAGTTGTCTTACCGTCGTTTTGGGCAATATAGGCTTTGCTAAAATCGACGTCTTTTTCTTGGCAGATGGCCAGGTTAGCTAGTAATACAAAGCATATTAAAATAAAAAAGATATTCCTTTTCATCGTATCGTTATTTCATATAATTATTGATAAGACATGTTGCTGATAGCGTAACGTTTTACCGGTTATGGTCATGTCTGATTGGGGATTTCACTATGAAATGAAATATTCCCGACTGCAATTATAGGGAGTTTTCTGCTTGTTTTATAATAAAATTTGTACAATCAGAAATGAATTCTGCTAATTGAAGAGGTTATATATTCAATTTGTTTAATTTAATATTGATCTTAACTTAATACTGAGGAAACCTTGTGCTTTTATTTTTGACAGCGCAATGGAACACATTCAGCCTATCAAATCTTCCAATCAGAAAAGTTTCAATCTCGTATACGAAAAGTACCATCGACAGATTTACGGTTTTGTACTCAAGCGTACGCAATCGGATTATATTGCAGAGGAGGTAACGCAGCTGACCTTTATCAAACTCTGGAACCAAAGGGAGAAGCTCGACGAGCAGCTCAGTATTCTGTTGCAGCTTTTCGGTATGGCGCGGCAAGTCATGATCGATCTGCTGCGCAAGGAGGCTACACGTTTCAAATACGAAGGGCAGACAGCAGTGACACCTTTTACCGATAGTCTGATCCGGGCAATTGAAAATAAAGACCTTTTGCGTATGATGGAAAAAGATATCCAGAATATGCCGACGATGCGTCGGAAGGTCTTTGAACTGAGCCGTAAAGAAGGTCTTTCCCATAAAGAGATTGCCGCTCAATTTTCAATTTCCACAAAAACCGTGGAACAGCATATTAGTAAAGCACTTCTTCAACTCAAACAACATCTCTATTCCATTATGCTATAAGTCCTTTATGTTAAGTATCGGCGCCCTTTATTAAATAATTGTTAAGAACTAAGGGATGTCGTGCTGGCCTGCGTAATAGGAGTATGAAGCATGATAAAAAGCAGCATCAGATCAAAAAGAAGATCTGGAAAATGCCCTTCCTCGTGAACGAACTTTTCAAGGACGAAGATTGGGAGAAATTTGATAGCACAGCAATGGAGGAGCCTGTGCCTACTGAAACGATGAAAACGCTTATACAGGCTGCCATTCAAAATCAGGAAAAAGCGCAGGATCGAAAGGCATTACATCGGTATCGGTTGGTAAAGCTACTGCGATACAGTGCCGCAGCTGCAGTTCTCTTTTTCTTTTCCTTCCATTTTGTTACCTGGTGGACAAAAGATTCAGTTGTACAGCCAGATGCTCAGCGGTCCACTGCTAAACCAGTTATAGCGCATCAAGATACAGTCTGGACTTCAATAGAAAATAAAAATCCCTATAGTATAACGCTGGATCTACCCGATGGATCCCATGTGCGGTTGTTCGCACAAAGCCATATTCGCTATGTAAAAAATTTTGTTGCCAATGCCCGTGATATTGAACTTAGCGGTAAAGCCTACTTTGATGTAGCATCGGATCCGAAACGCCCATTTTCGGTGTTTGCCAGCGGGACTAAAACAACGGCGCTTGGTACATCCTTTACCATTAATACCAAATTGAAGCGTCAGGCTATGACTGTGGCATTACATACAGGTAAGGTGCTTGTATCCTCGCTTACAAACGGTTTCAAACAGATTTTTTTAGCTGACCCGGGCCAAAAGCTGACGGTTGATTCACGAGGTGCAACAAGAATGGAAGCCGTCAATAAAAAACAGCCATTGAACATGCCTGATCTGTCTGCCCCGGATTTGTTAAATCTGAAAAATACACCGATGCCTGCTGTGTTAAAGGCGTTAGAAACAGCATTTGAAAAACAGATCCATTTGGGTGACAAGGGTATTGCCGCCATCCATTATACAGGTGAGATTGATGTACATCACGATTCATTGAAGGATATCTTGACAACAATCTGCTTGATCAATGAATTGCGCTTTGTCGCCAATGCGGATGGAAGTTATACGCTATACAAACAGGAAAATACAATTACTGAACATCTAAACAACTAACAGATATGCTCAACAAGAAAAATCCACAAAAAAAGAACCTGCTTATTTTTGCGTTGCTTTCCGCTGGACTTACCCATGTACATGCGCAGCAGCAACAAGTGAAAGGAGCTGTACAAAATGAAAAGGGCGAGTTTCTCCCTGGAGTCAGCGTTAAGGCCATTCAGGATAATGGAGGTCCAAGTGTGACCACCAGTACAAATAGCCAGGGGCTATTCCATTTTCAGAATTTAGTAGAACATGCAGGCTATCGATTTGTGTTTTCGGCGGTAGGATTTCAGTCCGATACGTTATCGGGTTATGTCGTTGAAGCAAGAAAGCCTTTGTCGTTGAGTGTGAAGCTTCAGCAGAGTGCGGTTAAACTGGATGAGGTCGTCATTGGCTATGGCCGTGTATCCAGAAAGGACCTGACGAGTTCCATCAGCACCATCAAAGCAGAAGATGCGAACGTCGGCGTATTTACTTCGCCAGCACAGATGCTGCAGGGGAAAGTTGCCGGCCTGACGATTTCGAGCAACAACAGTAATCCCAATGCTACGCCTTCCGTTAGTCTCCGGGGAGCTTCAACGCTACGTAGTGGTGAAGCGATGGAACCCTACTATGTGATCGATGGGGTCCCGGGCGCTTCGCTGGCTTTGGTAGCGCCCGATGATATAGCCTCTATTGACGTGCTTCGTGATGCCTCAGCGACCGCAATTTATGGTTCAAAAGCGGCCAATGGCGTTATTATCGTTACAACGAAGCGTGGAAAATCAGGGCAGACCAATATCAATTACAACGGCTATCTGGCGATCGATAAAGTGGCTAAGCATTATGAGATGATGAATGCAGCGCAATACCGGTCTTATGTCAATGATAATGGATTTTCGATGGAACCAACGGACGACTTGGGGGCAGATACCGATTGGCAAAGAGCTGTTGAGCGAACAGGGATATCGAACAACCATAATATATCCATTCTTGGAGGTGCAGAAAAAACACAGTATAGCATTAGTCTCAATACCATCAAAAACAATGGCGTTATCAAAGGGACTGATATGGGGCGGCAGATTGCTCGAGCGTTTTTGCAGACCAAGGCGCTGAATAATCGGCTGACGGCTTCTTTCAATATCAACGCAAGTATCACCAAGCAGAATGATGTGCTTGCTTTGGATCAGGGACTCAGCGTGTATGATGCGATGTACTATTACCTGCCTGTATCGCCGGTCCGAAATACCGATGGTTCCTGGTTTGAAAAAGCCGACCGTTCGCAATATGCCAATCCACTTTCCTTAATTGAAGAGAATACAAATTTTTCTAAAACTAAGGTGCTCCAAGCGCATGCGAAACTGGGCTATGAGATCTTGCCCGGGTTAACCTATAATATTGATCTTTCGCTGCAAAATAGGCAGTTTAACAATGCTCAGTACTACTCCATGTTTTCGATGGCAGCACGTGGTCAGAATGGTAAATCTATCCGTGCCGCGGTAGAAGATGAACGGAAAGTGATGGAAATGAACCTGAGTTATGAAAGGACATTCGCCGGAAAACATAAGGTAGCTGCACTGGCAGGTTATTCATGGGAGGAGAACAACAATAACGATGGCTTTCAATTGACGACTTCCGATTATTACAGTGATGATTTGAGTTATTATAATCCGGGTATGGCCAATGTAGTTGATTTGTTGGGCTTTGGGAACTATTATCTTTCCACCTTGCGTATGATATCTGTTTATGGTCGTGTGAATTATGCCTATAATAACAAGTATCTCCTACAGGCGACGGTAAGACGCGACGGTTCCTCGGCTTTCGGAACCAACAATCGTTGGGCGACATTTCCTTCGGTGTCTGCAGCGTGGCGCCTTTCGGAGGAATCATTCATCCGTGAAACCGGAATTTTTGATGACTTAAAGCTGCGTGCAGGTTTCGGGGTGAGTGGCAACTCATTGGGCTTTGACGCATTTACAGCGCAGTCTGTACGTGGTGCCTCATCCAAGTTTTTCGATTATGTAAGTGCCGATGGTCAGGTAAGCCCATTACGTACTTTGATGGTGCTACGCAATAGCAATCCGAACCTCAAATGGGAAACAACCAGTATGATTAATCTAGGCCTGGATTTCGGGTTTCTAAAAAATCGTCTGACAGGGTCTTTGGAGGTCTATAAAAAGAAAACAAGTGACCTGATTTATGATTATCAGGTAAGCAAATCGAAATATATTTATCCAACGCTGACTGCCAATGTTGGTGAAATTGAGAACAAAGGGATTGAACTGAGTCTGAATGCAAAGGCCATTGATAAAGAGGATTTCAAATGGAATACCGGATTGGTGCTGTCGCACAATACCAATAAGGTGGTGAGCATTGCCAACGAGCAGTTTACGCAGGATTATATCGAATTGTCGGATCTCGGTGGGGCTGGGCAGACCAATGTATTTCAGCAGAGGCTGACACCGGGAGCACCTATAGGTCAGTTTTATACCTGGGAATGGGCAGGCTACAACGATGAAGGGGTGTCGGTATTCTATACCAGAGATGAGAAAACGGGCGAGCGTACAGGCGAAACAACCACAACGCCACAGAAGAAAGATCAGGCTGTGACGGGAAGTCCACAGCCCAAGTTGACACTGGGTTGGAACAATAGCTTTTCATATAAGAATTTTTCTTTAAATGGAATGTTCCAAGGTGCTTTTGGACAGAAAATTATGAACGCTACCCGAGCGCGCCATTCAAACGTTGTTGGTAATGCAGGGCAAAAAAACGTGCTTGCCAGCGTTGTGGAAACCGAGCGCATGACGGATATCAATGCACATTACCTATCGGATCGTTACCTGGAGAATGGAAGCTATCTACGCTTGGCTTATGTTACGTTGGCCTATACGATACCGATGAAAAATATACCGATTAAAAACCTAAGAGTATATGCAACGATGAACAACGTATTTGTGCTGACGAAATATAAAGGTATTGATCCCGAGGTGGGCTTGGGAGGCCTAACACCGGGAATTGATAACCGTCAGACCTACCCACGGACGCGAACGTTTATGTTTGGCCTTAACTTTAATTTATAAGACAGACCTGTGGGATGGAAAACTTCTTATCGAAACAATCCTGTTGACATAAATGGTGCATGCCACATGGCCTATAGAACAAGAACTAATGTATATGAAACCAACACTATTAATTCGTTTATTAACCTTATCAGCATTGAGTTTTTCGCTGGGATCTTGTACCGATCTGGATGTTGATATAAAATCACAGCTGACGGAATTTCCGGATTCGGAACGTGCAGCCGAGGCAATTCTTGCCGATGTATATGCCGCCTATCGTGGCGCAATGGGGCGCGATCATTGGATGGTGCAAACACTCTCGGCAGATGAAGCAGTGAGTGTTTCCATGGGAACAGACTGGTTTGATGGCGGTCGATACCGTGAATTCCATCTGCACAATTGGAACGCAGACAATGGCCTCTTGCCAAGTATCTGGAACGATGCTTCCACTGGAATCACCTTAGCCAATAATGCCATCGCATTATTCGGGGAAGATAAAGAAAAGTTGACTGCACCTGCCCGCGCAATCCGTGCTTATTATTATTTTATACTGATGGATAATTTTGGCGCCGCACCGTTGATCACAGGGCCTGTTGATGCTGTCCCCGCACGTTCAAGCCGTGCTGAAATTTGCCGTTTTATTGAGGCCGAATTGCTTGCGGTGAAGGATTTGTTACCGACCACAGTTTCTGTAGCAACCTATGGAAAAGCGACGAAATATATGGCCGAAGCATTGCTGGCTAAGTTGTATCTCAACTGGGCTGTTTATACGGCTACGGACGTAGCCAATTACAATCCAAGTGCACAAAATGAAAAGTTAAATGATGTGGTTGCGATGTGCGACCAGATTATTTCCTCAGGACAGTTTAACCTGACAAGCCACAAGTTTATGGCCAAGTTTCGCCCCGATAATGGCTATCAGGTAAAGGATTTTATATTTGCCATACCCTATGATCGTGAAAAACAGCAGGGTATGACTTATTCGCGCTTCTGGATACATCGCAGTGCCCAAAATCAGTTTGCAACATTGCCTCAAAGTGTTGGGGGGACTTTTCGTGTATTACCGAGCTATTTGGAGAAATTTAATCTGGCAGGCGACGAAAGGAATGCCTCATACATCGGCGGTAAGCAATATTACTGGTCAAATTATACAGAAGATAAGACTCGACCTTTTCTGATCAGAACTTCCAAACGCGGCATAGATCAGGATTATAATGCTGCGGATGCAGATGCGCAGTTTGATTGGCAACTGGAGACCACTAAAGAAATTACTTTGCGTTCGGATGGTGCGGCCACACTGAATGTAGGTAACGACCAAAAGGGGCGCTCAATGGGGTACAGATCCATTAAGTTTTATATGGACGTAGCCGTTACATCAGCCAATCAGCGTAATCAGAGCAATGATGTACCTGTATTTCGCTATGCCGATATCCTGTTGATGAAAGCGGAGGCTATACTCCGTGGGGCTACAGCGACCAATGGTCAGACCGCACAATCTTTGGTTAATCAGATCCGAGCCTATGTTAATGCACCTGTGCTCACGGCTGCCCCAAGTCTGCAGGATGTGTTGGATGAGCGGGCACGTGAGTTTGCTGATGAATCCTGGCGTAGAAATGACCTGATCCGTTACGGAAAATTTGAAGATAACTGGGGATTCCGATCGCTGTATCCTGCCGGCATGAGCGAGAAGTTCCGTCGTATTTTTCCCGTACCAACAACTGTATTAAACGTAAACACCCACTGGCAACAAAATCCTGGTTATTAAAATCTATTGATGAAACGCAGAACTTTTATGAAAAATTCCCTGGGCACGGCGATTACAGCCGGCCTGGGCGGAATTACGCTCAGTAGTTTCGGTCTGACAAAACCTACGCAACTTGAAAGCGAAGATATACAACAGCTTTTGAAACCCAAAGATGCCTATGATCTTCATTTTATGGCTGTAGGCGACTGGGGACGCAATGGTGCCGACCATCAGTTGGCTGTAGCGGGACAGATGGGCCAATGGGCCGATCAGCATCCCAATGACTTTATCATTTCTACCGGTGATAATTTTTACCCTTCCGGAGTGGTCAGTGAACATGATCCCCTGTGGCATTATTCGTTTGAAAATATCTATACCGCATTTTCGCTGCAATGGGACTGGTATCCCATTTTGGGAAACCACGATTATAAATCAGATCCCGATGCACAGGTACGTTATAGTACGATCAGCAGACGTTGGAAGATGCCTGCGCGTTATTACAGCAAGACATTTGCACTTAAGGATGGAAAAAAAGTACTGATGGCCTTTATCGATACTAATCCGATGATTCCTGAATTTTACAGTAACAGCGAGTATGGGCCACATGTTGCGGGACAGCAACCTGAGAAACAGCTGGCCTGGCTAGATCAGCTACTGGAAAACTCGGATGCCCATTGGAAAATTGTCGTCGGTCATCATCCCCTGTATACGGCGGGGCCGCGGACGACGAATTACGACACCCTGGCAGTTCGAAAAGTCTTGGAGTCTATCTTTGAAAAGCGGGGAGTAGATATCTACCTTTCAGGACATGAACATTCGCTGCAGCACTTAAAAGTGGAAGGCAAGAAGTTTCATCAGTTTATCTCAGGGGCAGGATCAGAGGTAACGCCTGTAAAAACCGATCTGCCGTATAGTCGTTTTGCGAAAGATCAATACGGGTTTTTCTCTTTCTCGATCAGTAGCGAAGAAATAGCTTGTCAGGTGATCAGCCATGAGGGGATGGAGCTTTATCGGACAGTGGTTACAAAAGTATAAGGTAAGAGGGCAGGCGGTATGGAGCAGATTCGTACCTGCTTCGTACCTTATTCGGATGCGATACAGATATTGTACAGTTGCTGAACAGCTATCGTACAGACCCTGAACAGGAATTACCTGGTCGGAATTTGGTCAATAGTGGTTACCAGATTGTCGAGCTCCGAAGGTGGTCCGAACACAATACGAACACAACCCGAATACATTGGCGCTCAAGGTAAAAAAACAGACTAGTCTGGGCTAAAAAAGCGGATTGGATTGAAAAAGGTCTGATTGGATAGAAGCATTCATCTGACGCATTTTTTGCGCGTCAGATGAATGCTTCATACGTTGTGTTAAATAGATATGCTGCAGGACTTCGCTGCGAAAAAGAATACAGCGAGCCATACGAGTCCTTTGGCCAGAAAGAAGAGAAATGCTCCAATTCCGGCACGCTTAAGCCATTTAGATTTGTTGTCTTTTTGCTCCATTTATGGGATTAAACACGAACACTCCAATTTTAGTTTGCACTGGCAATAGGAGTGAATACTTCGCCAAAGTTATAAAAAGTTTGGTTAGCAATCTCTACTGCGCGATCGTAAGTTGCCGGATCTTCTGAATATTTGTTTAATACCGTTGTAAATCCAGCCCACATCTCACGGCTATTTTCGCCATAACCTTCAAAAAAAGAAGTTCCTTTGGTAACGCCATATTTGTTGAGCATCTGCACGATATACGGACCACCCATGATTGAACCTTCTAAAACATATAATGATGCAAGTGCTTCCTGTACATTTGCTACAGCTGGAGCATTTGCTTCTGGCAGGTTATCTACGTTTCCACCTAAAGCTTCGATATCGCTTTTGATGTAAGATGAGTTGCGGCGTTCGGCCAAATCTGGCAATACTTCTGCGGTAACAAAAGGAGCGATACTATCTTCTACGGCGCGGAAATAAGCATAAAAGCCTTTCAATACTTCTGCGTAATCTGCTTCTGAACGAATATTTTTCAATTGGCGCACGATCGTTCCTTCTACGTTTTGGTGAGCTGCGTGCGTTTGCTCTTTGATATGTTGACTTAACATGTTCTTATTTTTATTTATAACGATTCTATACAAAGATTCGTATTTATTTCCACAAATTTATGCTGTTTTCTGCTTTATCATCTATGAAAAATGGTTTTAATTTAAACATAAGTATGACAAAGTCCGGCTGCAATAAGTTTCTTACTTTAACCTAAAGTTTGTTTTAAGCAAGCGGTCTTCTAACGTTGTGACCGGAAAATAAGTCGTGGATGAAATTGCTGTGAGATTTTCATCTTTTGTAATGTCCTTTAGCGCTGTTGCAAGCCAGGCTTCCTTTGGATCCCAGGGATGGCGGGAGGTTTCTACCGGAGCTAAGGCCAGGTCGACGGGTATTCCATCAAAATAATCACACCAGCCATTGGCATTCCGGATGAGAAACGAGGCCAGGTATACATCGAAATCTCCAATGTGGACTGAAAAAAAACCTACGGGTTTGCCAAAAGTCTGCTGACCAATCAGGCGTATCGGAATATAAGGTTTGAAACTGCTGATCAGGAGTTCGCTTGCCGAAGCCGTGCGTTCAGATACAATGCATGAAAGCTGCTGTAGTGAATTGAAATGTCCCTTTTTGATAAAGTAATGCGTATTGGCTTTTTCACTATAATCTACATCGGCGAGGGTGGCAGGGCGTCCTTTGTATTGGACCACTTTGCCATTTGCATCCAGATAGGGTTGTTTAAGGAGTAGTTTTGCTTTGCCTTGCTGTACATTCGGATGAAATTGCTCGCTGAACATAACTTTTTTATCCAGTTTGGCTGGGCTAATGAGGTTGGCTAAATATTCTGCGGTCTCCACATAACCGCCACCGTTATGACGTAGATCGAGGATGAGATGAGTAACTTGCTTTTGAGCCAGTTCGGCTGCAAGCTGATCCAGTTCGGCCTTTACTGTCTGGAGCTGGGGAAAGGAGGGAATGTAAACATAAGCAATCCGTTTTTTTCCCGCAGACCAGTAGGACAGGTGTGTAGCATACCTGTAGGGTGTTTCTATGCTGGCTATGTGACCACTACTTTTCTTGTCGTTACGACGACGCTCCAAATATGAATATTTGGGTTTATTCGGGATGGTAGACAATTCGTAAGGTCTATCTTTCTTGTGCAAAGCGTATTGGCTGAGGGCAAAAAGTGCCCGCTCATAAGCCGTTTGCTCGGGGTCTATCTGTGCATATTTCGTCCGCGGATCAAAAGTGGTATATGAAGGGAGAGATTCCTGCCAGCGGTATAGCTGTTTGGCATACAGGTAGATTGAGTCGAGAGTCAATTCTTTTTTTGTTCCTGTTTTTGGACTAATAAATTCATCGGGCAAAGTTGTTGTTTTACTGCCGTTCTGACAAGCTGTTATAGCAGTTATTATAACTAATAGACCAACTGTTTGGCTGATTCGACTCATTATATAATGTGCATTTTGTTCCTTTTCCTTGTAGTTGATTCGCTACAAAATGGATAATTATCTGAAATTTAATACTTTTTTACTTTTTTATTTAATATAAAAGCCTAATTTTGTGCCAATTTATTTAATTTTTGATGCCTCTGCTACTGTGGAGTACTCAAAATGTCCCAAAGGTATCCCCTTTGGGATTTTTTATTTTAGGGCAATACAGGTCGTTCTGTTTTGTTTGGTACACTGGATAAACTCTCCAAAAAAGCCAAGATATTTTCCTGTTCTTTACTGCTCAATCGGACATTTTGAATATGCGGCGATAAGGTGCCATTGATCTGTTGTCCTGTCTTTTGGGGCATGCCCTGACTCAGCAGGTTGATCAGTTCACCTAAGCTCGAAATACTACCATTGTGCAGGTAGGGTGCAGTATGGATCACATTGCGCAGACCCGGCGTGCGAAATTTACCTTTGTCTGTTTCCAGTCCTGTTGTCTCAAAGCGACCATTGTCCAAGGCACCTTTGCTGGTAACAGCATAGCCCAGGTTATGAAAATCGAGATCGGTAAAGAAGGCACCATTATGGCAGTTGATGCATTTCCCTTTTGTGCGAAACAGATGGAGGCCTTCGAGCTGTGCATCGTTTAATGCCTGGTAATCTCCTTGGATAAAACGGTCAAAGGTGGTTTCACCACTGCTAATTGATCTTGAATACGCTGCTATGGCATCCAGCAATCCTTCGACGCTCATCGTCTGGCTCGAGTAAGCCGCCTCATATAAACGAAGATAGCCTGGTATAGCTTGCAGCTTAGCGGGTAAAGCAGTCGTATTTCCGCCCATTTCGATGGGGGAGTTGATGGCTTCGGCAATCTGCTCTCGATAAGTCGTTGCGCGGCCGTCGTGGAAGAGTTTGCCTTCCAGGTACCAGACATTTTCCATGGAAGGTGTATTGCGGTGATGCAGTGCGATACCATCTGCCGTTGTTTTTTGGTCGATCCAGTAGGTGTCCGGATTATGACATGAAGCGCAAGTCTTCATGCCATTACCGGTGCGGGGGTCGAAAAATAAGGCTTTTCCAAGTGCTACAAGCTCGGCCTTATCTTTCGATGGGTTTTCAGGTAAAGCGGCCAGTTCACGTACCTTGATATTGTTGTACCAAGTGGCAGCCGGCCATTGCGTTACCGATTTACTATATTGTTGACGTAAGGTTTCTTCAGGCAAAGTAGGAGCTGTAGGCTCTTCTGGGACAGAAGCGCTCTTGCTGCAACTGCATACTGCTAGTGCCGCGAAACATGCTGTGATTAAAGGTTTTGTACGATAGCGAAAATATGCGGTCAAAAATATCTTAGGCAAGGTGTTAATTAATTTAAAGAGATGTTAAAATCACCTTCTGATAATAAGTTCCCGTTTTTATCCATCATCTTCAAGGATTTAATTGCGTTTCCCTGTACAGATACGGGAATGGATAGCTTTATCGTCATCGTTGCAACATCAAAGACTACATTGTTGCTAGTATATTCGTTATTGAGGTTATCAATCGCTATAAAATGGTCAAAATCTGCCTTGAAATAAAGTTCATAAGTCTCTTTACTGTTTATGTTCAGCACCAGGTCGCCGCCCTTTTTGCCAGTATAATCCTGCCATTTTATGACATTGTATAATGTTGGTAAAAATACCTCAAAAGCATCGGTGAGTTTCGTGTAACGTCCGGAGATCAGTTTGATGTGGTATTTGCCTGGTTTGAGATCTTCTGGAGTATTAAATTGTGCAATAAAAGATGTTGGAGGTTGAGAAAAAGAAAGTAAGGTCTCTTTTCCATCCTTATCGACCAGATAGCCCTTGGTTTGCGCCTCGTCTGGCAAAATATTTTCTCCTCGTACTACCAAATCCTCATTTTTTGGGTAACTAAGGTAATATTTGCCTTCAAGCAGATTCATTTCTGCCTGTACCAGCGGCTGGTTGTACTGGAATACCAATGTATAATTTTTGCTGGAACCATCTTGTGCCCGCACAGTATAGGTAATTGGTTTGTCGGATTGTAACTGTATTGCTGTCCCAGATGCAGGAGTAATTGTCGCTAATTCCGAAATTTTAATAGTGGGCGTAATGCTTTCGGGCTGCTCCACCAAGGGTGGCCAATATAAGATAATCTGGTCATTCACAATACTGGCTGACAAGGTTTTGCCATCAGCATCCTGAATGCTAAAGGATTCGATGTCGTTGTAGGGTAGGCTGGGGTATTCGGTTTTACAGGACCAGCATGTTAATGCTAGCATAAAAATAGCTAGGAATTGAATGATATGTATTTGTTTTTTCAAAAATGAGTGTTGCATAATTTTTTTTGGTTAAAAAATCGTTATGCGGATGATGATTAGGTTATAAAGATCCGCAACCCATCCACCAGGTTGCGGAATCTTTCATTCATTAAATAGGAAGGACTATAATGCCTTAACTTCGATATTGGTATCAGCTTTTACTTGTAATTGACCTGCCACTACTTGTTGGCCAACATTTGTAAAATTAATTAACTTAACAGCATACGAAGCTCCGGAAGAATTTCCGACCAACACTGTCAAAGGTTGGATTGCTTGGTTTGCATGGCTATCTAAATCATATTCATACCATTCGCCACTACCCTGTGATGATACTGGAGTCGCTGTTGCCCAATCTGATGCTGTAACGGAAGCGATGTCTTTTGCTACCGTTCTGATCGAATAAGATCCATTAGCCTTGATCGAACCATTTACATGGCTAAAGAATGCAACTTGGCCAGAGCTACTTAAGCTTTGTGCACCTGTAGCAAGGTCGACATATACTGCAGGCCAAGTTGCTGCAGCTGCTGGGCTCCACCATTGACCTACAACAGTGTAGTTACTATTTGCCTTAGCTTGGTTCAGCGCTAAAGGAGCTGTTGCTGATTCTGTTGTTGGGGCTGCTGCCCATACTGCTGCCGATAGCACAGTCACGGCCATCGCTGATTTTAAGATAGTTTTGATGTTTGAGTTCATGTTGAGATCTCCTCTTGTTTTAATTTATTTAATTTTGATGCCACCATGGCATACTGTGGATGCTTGTTTATGATTCCGTTATTGTACTTGGAGACAACTGTGTCTTTACAACATCGGCCCAGTCTTTAAATTGGAATTTGATCTGTAAGTTATCAAAGGTTCCGATTGGAAGATTTGTTGGTAAGGAAACCGTCATTTCGGTACGGTTATAAGATTTAATGGTCAATGGATAATCCTTTCCATTGAGTGTCATAATAACAGCTGTCGGATCTAAAATCACTTTATCTAAGTTGGCTTTAATGGTCCAGTCTTTATTTTTTGCCAAATTTAGACCCGATAAGCTAACAATTACATCCGGTTGACGATATGTAATTTTGAGCGGATTGGCTAATGTAATGGTATGGTTGATGTTGGTCACCTCTACATCATAAGTGCCTGCTTTAATATCGGATGGAATGCGGTTTTCCCGTTCGGTACCCGTATAGCTTAATTGGTATCCAATCACCGAAACTTTCAAGCTATTGGGCGTAGCCATCTTAAATCGCTCCTTGGTTTCTTGATTAATCAATGCAATACTCACCAATGAAGGATTGGTATGCATAAAGGTTCCATTAATAGCTGGAAAAGCACCTCCAGGGCCTTTTGTAAGCGAAATAGAAGATGTCGATGCAAAAGTCGCTTCAAAAGATGGTGTACTTTGTAATTCAATCTTTAAGCTATAGGTTCTTGTGGTACCTGTAGCGGACTTTACAGTATACGTCTGGTTCTTTTCATCTGTTTTAACAGGCAAAATTTCTTCGGCTATACTGGCTCCATTGGAGAGTTTAATGTTCGGATCTATCACCAATAGACCGTAGTAGTAGGGGACATAAACCGTAATGGTATTGGCCTCATTGTCGATGGCTCCATAAATAACTTCGTCATTTGGAAGATTGGTGACTTTGTATTCCAGTATTTTATCTGCTGGAAGTAAGGCTAGTTCTTCCGTTTTGGTGCAGCGGGTTAGCAGCAATCCTACAAAAAGGAAGCTTAAAATGCTGTATATTCTTTTCATGTTAGTTTAGTGTCTAATAAGTAAGCTATGCTTATTTTTTTAGTTAGTGATTGTAAATTTGGTACTGCCAGCTTTGGCAAGTACATATTGGAAAGAAAAGTAGGGTGTTGGTGAATCTTTAAACCAATCTTTTGGATCCAAGAGGTCTTTATAGATACTTTGTATCTTGATCTTGGCATAATTCCCCTGGGCTGTACGGACGATCAATGTATTGTTTTCGATAGGATAGCAAACGTGTTTTTTGTTTTCGGCTCCACCACCTTTGATTACGCCATCAAAATCATATAAATACCAACCTAGACCTTCACCAAATGCTCCTGAATCATCTGTACCATATGCTTTTTCACCTTTGCGAAACTCGGCGTCTGAAGGGATATCGATTACATCTTCAAATTTTTTCTTCACAATGAGTATACCGCCTTTCCCTGGGCCACCTTTACCAAATCCATTTGCTGTATTGTTGCAATTGATAAAACTGCGGTATATTTCTGAGCAAGAGATGTCCCATCGTGCGGTTAGTTTATAATCCGGTGTCACAGCTTTGTTCTGTTCCAGGCTGTAATATATTGGTGATTGCGCCGTGGTTGGTGCACTCCCAGCAGGTAAGTCTTCGCCAAAGTTCTTAACCGTAATCAAGCGGTTAAACATAGCTTCTGGTGCAACAGGATCTGGTTCAGGCTCTACTACTGTGGGCTCGCTTTTGCTACAGGCCCCCAACACAATTAAAAATGCCAATATCGGTATGAATTTTAATAGGTTGCTGCGTTTCTTTATTTTCATTGTTACTAGTTTTTTGTGTTAGTCGATACTTTGTCCCTTTTCTATACATGTAGTAGGGTTGCTAGTATGTTATTTTTATTTAAATTGATTCTAAATAATAGTAAAGATAAAATCTTTTGCTGATAAAGTGTGTATGAAAATTGGTATTTAATATATTTTTTTCGGTTTTTGATTTTTGGTTAACAAAAGCAGCTGGAATTTTAACCAGCTGATTTGCTAGTATGTTTCTTTAGGCCTTCTCAATAGACCTTCTCAAACTTATATTTCAGTTTACTACTGTTTAACAAACTTTTTAAAATTGATGTTATAGGTTGCATTTCCATTAGCTGCAGTAATGCCGCCTGCTTGAATTACATAAAGCTCATCTGCTTCGTTATTCAATTTCTCACCTTTGTACATTACGATGTACCGATTGGCAGTAGGGTAGACAGCATGATTGTTTGCAAAATCATAGATAATCCATGTTGGGCCTGTCACTGGTGCTCCGGCACTTGACGCATCAATGCCGAGTTTGTCAGTCAACGTGATGTTGGCTGCTAATACCGATGTTAGTGTCAGCTTTTCAATACTCGTGTTTGCCTGATCAAAATAGCCCATTTTATAATTATCTGATGAAGTGTTTTGTAAAGTTGAACCATACATCCCCGAAAGATTGATCATACTCTTAGTTTCTTCCTGAACAGTATTTGTTTTAAAATCATAAAAAGTCTTTACGCCAGAAGGAACTGCGATTGTTGCAGTTGATGAAACAGCTGTCTCATCACTAAGTTTTGGGTCCTCAGGCTTTTCTTCTGGTTGCTCCGTTGGCTCCTCTACCACTGCCTCGTCCTTGCTACAAGAAGTAAAACCTAAACTCAATGCACATAGTAGTGCTGCTGTTGTAAATAATCTATTCATCTTTAATTTAATTGTGTAATTTTTCCTTATTATAATGTGTTTGTATTTAAATCTTTGCTGCCATCCTGCTGTACATAATATCTAAATGTATAGTATGGGGCAGGCCAATTGAGGTTGGTTACCGCCGCTGGGTTTCCCTTATAGGCATTGATCAGCTGTAATTTGGCATATTTGCCATCAGGTAAGCGAATCGCATAGGTACGATTGGGGAGCGCCTGCATAATATGGGTGCTCAAACTATAACGAAACCAGCCATCCGAACCATCTGTTGCTGCCCAGCCAATTTTGTTTACTTCACTTTTATTAAACTCTTCATCCGAAGGGGCTACAGTGACACTCTGATAGGCTTGTCGCAGTAAAACCACAGCGGTATTATTTGCCTGGCCGCCATATCCCGGATTGTATTCATGCTGGGAATTATTCACATAGATCTCCGAATTGTAAGGACCTGTAAAGGCAATATCCCAATCTTTTGTTTTAAGCCACTGCGCAGAATCGGCTTTGGTTTTAACCCATATTTGCTTTTGGTCTTTAAAACGAAAAAGAAATATAAAAAATGGTCTTTGCTCTTTTCCTTCAGTACCTTCACCCATGGCTGCATCGGTATCGCCAGCAAGATCTTTGATCAAGGTACTTTTGCCATCTTCTAATCCGATCGTATAGTCTTTGTCTTTCCCACAGGATACCACTGTCAATAGCAATAGTGCTGAAAAAATACAACGGCCAATCTTGTGAAAGGAAAGCCAGATGCTACATTCTCCAATAATCATGCGAATCGTTCTCATCTTTTATCTTGTACTTTGTGTGCTAAATTCTTGTTCATTAGTCCTTATTATTCTTTTATCCAACGGTAGCTCACGCCGCCCATAATAACGCGTCCAGGTTGCCCAAGTAAATAACGGCTTGTAAAATTGAATAGATTGTCACCGATCAGACGCAGTGTCAATCTGCGGTTCATCAGACTCTTTTCTACCGTCATATTCACCAGTGTATGATAGGGGATAAAGATGTCATATTTGTCGATAAACTGGTTGCCATTGTATTCCTGAAAAGGTGTGGCACTTCTGAAATTGACACGCGCATTGACATTGACGCCCCAGGGTTTATATTCGTATTGGGCTTTTGCGTTGAACATGTGTCTCGAACGGTCTTCAATACCCCAATAATCCGATTTTTTGCTCTGGCGATATTCGCCTGTAGCGGGATCGTTGATCTGGTTATAGGGATAACTTCCCTTGGCAATACTATCCAAAACACTCAGGTCTTTGGCAATCAGGTATTGATAGCCCATCGACAATTGCAGATCTTTGGTCGCCTGATAGGCCAATGAAACTTCAAAACCTTTATTCATGGCTTTGGGCAGGTTGCGGTAGCTATAGATCTGTGCTACTTTGGTCCCGTTACCCACACTGACTGTGTTGATCTGATTGTTGATCCGATGGTAGAAGACCGAGAAATCGGCCTGAAATCTATTGGACGGACTCCAGGTAAGTCCAATATTGTTTGAAATGCTGGTTTCGGCTTTGAGGTTACCCGCCACCAAATTGAGCATATAGCTGTTTTTATAACTCAGTTCTCCGGCTTGATCCATGGCTGCAATCACATCGGCTACGCGCTCTGAGCCCACGACCAAATAGTTGGCTGCTGGATTGAAAAAGACCTGATAGCGCATCTTATAGTCGGGTGCCTTAAATCCTGCTCCGATACCACCTTTGATCAAAAGCTTAGGGCTGAGATGATACTGCAGGCCTAAACTTGGACTCAGATGGCCGTTGTAGACATTGGTCTGATCGTAGCGTAGACCCAGCGTCGTCAATAAGCGGTCTACAGGTTTCCATTCGGTCTGCAAATAGGCGAATGCGCTGTTCAATGAGCGTTTGGCATCCAGATCCTGGTTGTCCATCAGTTCAAGACTGCCGCCTATACCACCGGTAAGTTTGACCTGTTGTGCGGGGCTATACGCAAATTGCTGTTCAATGCGGTGTACATTCTGAGCGAATTGCTCGGCACTGGCAACAATACCTTGTTGCAACCATTGTGCGGCAATCTGGGAGTGGAAACGCGAGAAATAGTAACGCGTCATACTGCGCAGTCCCGACTCGAAATTATGGTCGTAACTCGCCGAAAGATTGATGTCCTGATCTTTTTGTTTATCCTGTAGTGTGGCCGATTCGGACCATGCATTGATCATTTCAGATTCTCGGGCTGCATAACGCCCTGTAACGCCCAAAGTGCCATTTTTGCTTGTACGATAACGTAGTCGCCCCTGGAAACTATAGTTGGTATAGGGCGGAAAAGTGGTACTCTTGGAGTCCAGATACTGCTTGTCGGTATTAAAACCATCCGTGCGGTAGTAATTGCCCGAAAAGACGGCGCTCCCGCGTTGATTAGCAAAAGGTGTTTCTGCTTCCAGCGTTGCATCAACGGTATTGAGACTGCCATAAAGAAGCGATGCCTGTGCCTGTGGTGTGATTGCACCATGGCGAGTAATGATATTGATCGCACCACCCAATGCGTCACTGCCGTATAAGCAGGAGGATGCGCCTTTGATAATTTCGATACGTTCGATGTTGGTCACCGAGATACGGGATAGGTCAAAGTTGCCACTATTGCGCCCCAGCATGGGTTGTCCGTCTACAAGGACCATCACGTAGTTGCTGCTGAAACCCTGGATCTGTACACCAACAGCTCTGGAGCCCCCGGCAATATCGTTGACGATGGCAATACCCGTCTGTTCTTTTAAAACTTCATCCAGACGGCGGCTGCCCATAAGCTCAATTTCACGTTTGGTGATGACTTTAACGGGCATGGCGGCATTTTCGGCCTTAACGAGATTGTCTACAGCCTGCACTTTGCCCTGCACATCAACTACATCCATCTGCCGTTCTTCAGCTTTTAACACAATGTTCAACTGCTGATTTTTGTCTTCCAAATCGATAACTTGACGGTACTGCTGATAACCCATGGCCTGTACCTGTAATTCGTAGCGCCCAGCATAGAGCTGACTAAATTGAAATCTCCCTGCAGTATCTGTTTTAAAAGCATATTTGTCCGGATAAAGATATACGGTCGCATTGGCTACGCCTTTATTGGATTCGTTTTTCAATACACCGGAGATTTTCCATTTTTCCTGTGCTTGCAGGGTATAAACCTGGCAGGCACATAAGGCGATCAGGGTGCTTGTTCGAATAGATGAGATGCTTCTAAACACTATTTTTATTTTTACTAATTCTAAATAATGTTACAAAAAACGGTAATCCGTCTGAATTTTTCTCTATGCAAAATGTCATAAATTCTATTTAATCCGTTTTTTGTGGACTGAAAAGTAGTTTGTTTTAAGGGGTATATTGCTGTTTAGTAGTGTTTTATAGTTCTTTTTACGTTGTGGAGTACTATTCTAAAAGATTCGATATAATTTGTATTTAGACTGATTATTGATTTGTTTTGTACTCAAGTTGAACGGCGAGATGCGAAAACCATTCCTGGAAATCCGCTATCGCCATCATGGAGATAAAGAATTACGATGAGTAGATTTTATGTTGTTATACTGTGTTTTGTGATGCAAATCGGTGGATGGGCGACGGCACAGCAGAGAATCATTACGTTAAACAGTTCGTTGACCGAAACGATATACGGACTGGGAGTGGGCGAGCGCATGGTCGCTACCGATGTGACAAGTATATCGCCCAAAGCGGCTGCAGCCTTGCCGAGGGTAAGCAAGAATCGGTCGGTATCGGCCGAAGGTCTGTTATCTTTTAAACCAAGCATTGTTATTGCGAATGAAGGCGACGTATCCAAATCGGTCATTCAGCAGATTCGTGCGGCTGGTGTGAAGTTTGTCTCCATTAAACCAAACTATTCTGTTCCGGGTGCACTTCGTTACATCCAGGAGGTGGCAGATGCCGTCGGTGAATCTGCTGCCGGTAAAAATCTGGTTTCCCGCACGAAAGTAAGCTTGGATCATACCATGGAATTAGTGAAAAAGGAAAATCAGGGTAAAGCAGCACCCAAAGTATTGTTTTTATATGCCCGTGGTACAGGTACCATGAGTGTGGCAGGTAAGGGCAGTAGCTTGGATGCGATGATTAATCTGGCTGGTGGTAAAAATGCGGTCCAGGAATTTTCGGATTTCAAACCCTATACGACGGAAGCGCTGGTGCAGGCCAATCCAGATATTGTGTTGCTATTTGATTTTGGCGCGAGTAGTCTTGGCGGTGAGGATGCTATCCTCAAATTGCCGGGCATGCGTATTACGAATGCGGGTAAAAACGGCCGTATCTTGGTGATGAATGCCTCACTACTGGTAAATTTCAGTAACCGGCTGCCAGACGCAATCTTAGAATTGCACCGTGGATTTGGAAAAGTGATGGATTCAAAATAAAGCCGGTGCAAAAGAAACAGAAATTTATCCTATTGGCTTTGGGCCTGGTATTGGGTGTTGTAAGTATTGTTGCCTTGGGGATGGGGGCCTACCATATTCCGTCCGCTGATATCTTAACGATGTTGATGCAAAAATTGCACTTTGGGAGTGCCGAAGCTGTGCACAATATGCAAGGAGATGTTCTTTTTGAGATTCGTATGCCGCGTCTTTTGCTCGGACTTTTGGTGGGTGCAGCACTTGGTATATCGGGTGCTGCGATCCAGGGTATATTCCGCAACCCATTGGCAGAGCCAGGGTTGATCGGGATTTCTTCTGGAGCGTCCCTTTTTGCGGTACTGATTATTGCCTTTGAGACTTTTCTTTTCACCTCTTTAGCGGCCTGGATTGGATATTATATATTGGCTTTTGGTGCTTTTGTGGGCGCTGGTTTAACCGCTTTTTTGGTTTACCGTATCGCCAGTAAAAATGGTCGTCCAAATGTGACGACGATGTTGTTGGCGGGTATTGCCATCAATGCCTTTGCTGGTGCGCTGACGGGTTTGATGACTTATATGTCGACGGAGCAACAGTTACGTACCATCACTTTTTGGATGCTGGGCAGTCTTGGCGGGGCTACTTGGGATAACCTAAGGGCTTTGGCTCCCTTTATTTTGATCCCGGTGCTGATCTTGCCTTTTTTTGGAAAGTCATTGAACGCTTTTTCACTCGGGGAGTTGCAGGCAGATCTTTTGGGTATGCGTACTGATCGCGTCAAACGCTGGGTGGTTGTCTTATCCACGCTTGCTGTGGGAGCATCCGTTGCGGTGTCGGGCATTATTGGTTTTGTGGGATTGATTGTTCCACATACAGTTCGCCTGATGGGTGGGGCGGATCACCGATTTGTGCTTCCTGGTTCATTACTATTAGGGGCACTGGTGTTGACATTGGCAGACGTGATTGCCCGGGTCGCCGTGGCACCCATCGAATTGCCCATTGGCGTGATTACGGCTTTACTGGGTACACCGGTATTCTTGTATATTTTAATCAAAGATAAATAGTCTTTTGGCAGAGGCTTAAAAAATAATCGCATTATGCTACGTGTAGAGAAGATCAACTACGAAGTGAACGGACGAAAGCTCCTGAAGGATATTACCTTTCAGGTGCGCAAAGGGGAAATCCTGGCAATCCTAGGAGCCAATGGCGCGGGTAAATCGACGCTGATGGGAGTGCTTTGTGGTGAAAAAAAGCCGGATTCGGGAGCTATTCATCTCAATGGCAAGGCACTGTCGGCATACGAGCCTGCGGCTTTGGCCAAATGCAGGGCTTTACTGAGTCAACAGCAGCAGATGACATTGAGTTTTAGTGTAGAAGAGATTGTGCTGATGGGACGGTATCCGCATTATAAGAATAGTCCGAAGCAACAGGACTATAAGATCGTGGCCGAAACCATGGAACTTTGTGGGGTATCTGCTTTTGCTGAACGGGATTTTTTGAGTCTTTCTGGTGGTGAACAGCAGCGTGTTCATCTTGCACGGATCCTAGCGCAGGTATGGGATAATCCGGATGCGTTGTTGTTATTGGATGAACCGATTTCAGCATTGGATCTGCACTATCAGCAGAAAGTACTGGCCATTGCACGGGCACTTGCCCGAAAAGGATTTATGGTGGTGCTGATTGTGCACGACGTCAATTTTGCCGCCATGTATGCCGATCGTATTCTGATGCTCAAAAATGGCCGAAAGCTCTTTCATGGTACCCCGGTGGAGGTATTGGCCCAAAAGGAGATCTATACCATCTTTTCGGTCGAGTCCAATGTCATTATGAATCCAAGAACATTGAAACCCTATGTTCAGTTGGAGGAAATGGATATTGACTTGGATTAACTGTGTTATTTAGAAAGGTTATAAATAATTTTAGAATACCATCTTATTTCGTTAATTTTAACTGCTTCAGGCTTATTTAGGATTTGTAATCATGTTGGTGAAAAGTAAAATAGTAGAGTTGGCAGATTGGCTTTTTGAAGAAGAAATTCCGGATGGCTATGTTCCCGACAAACCTTTGGTCGAAAATAGGATATCCATATCCAAAGATCCTGTCCATATGGAGAATTTTCAGCTATCGACTTCAGGATTGTTTATCTTGCATTCGAAAATGCAGTTTGATCGGCCAGTGCAGGTGCTTACGGAGATCGAGGGCGAGACCATAACCAGCCAGTTTATCTTTTTTAAGCCGACAGATAGCAAATTGCCTTACGGCATGAGCCGGCATAATATACGCTACATTCCTTCGGTCAAATCCATTCATGAAGTGGAACCTGGTATTGAATACACATATTTTATAGCCGTTATTTCCAAAGAGTATTACCTCAATCTGATCAAACGCGATTCGTTATTGCATCAGCAATTTGTGCATGAGATCGAAAAGGGAGAGTATGTGTCATTTTCGGAGGAGGATCTGATGGCAACCTACGAGATGCAGCATACCATAACTGAGCTGATTGAATCTAAAAAGAAAGGGGAGATCCGTCGATTACATACGGAGTCACGTGTTGTTGAGCTGCTGATGTATCAGTTTGAGCAATACAATGAGAAAACGGAAAGCAGTGATTCGCTCTTTCATGAGGAGGATGTGCAGCGACTGGAGATGGCGCGACAGATTCTTGAACAGCGTATTGCCAATCCACCAACGCAAAAAGAACTGGCAGCAGAGGTGCTCACGAGTGAAAGTAAACTACGTAAGGACTTTAAGGAATATTTTTCAGTGACCATTCACGACTACCTCACACGGGTGCGTATGGAAAAAGCCAAAAGTTATCTACTCGAAGATAAAATGACGGTTTATGAGGTGGCCCTGTTGACGGGCTATGGTCATCAGAATAATTTTAGCAGTGCATTTAAAAAATATTATGGGATCTCGCCAGGTGAACTCAAAATGTAATGGTGAATTCAAAATGTCATAAAACGTTTTTATAATCTGTTTTTTTGGATGGGAAAGATCAGGTCATCTGTGATTGCATAACATTGATACGCTGTAGATAATTCCTTACTGTCTAGCCCTGTAAACTTACTAAATGCAGGCAGGATAATTTGATGATCAGAAACCATAAAACAGGGTAAGCGTAACTGCCGTCTCGGTGGTATGACAATACTGACTCCTGGATGCAGATGGCCGCTAATCCTGAAGGAAGATTGATCTTCCGCATCGATGGGGTGGTGTTTAAATTGTATCTGCTGCAGTTCAAAGATTTCGTCATGTTGGTGAATGTTAAATCGATCGGTCATTTGTTTCGACAGGCGATCATGGTTTCCTTTGACCAAGTGGAGGAGAAGCGTTGGATATCTCGTTTTGAATTGTTCCAATAGTAGCACTTCTTGATTGATACCTGCATGAACCAAATCTCCAACAACAATAACCTGAACGGGCTGATAATAATCCACTAGGCGCTCGAGTCGATTGAGATCGGCTATTGTGGTATCCATGGGGATTGCAATACCGTGCTTTCTGAAATGTGCTGCTTTGCCAAGATGCAGATCGGACAGAATCAATGTTTTTTCTGATTTCCAAAATATAGAGCGTTGATTGTTAAGGATTAATTGCTGCTTATTAAAGGTAATTGTTTGCTCTTTGATCTTCATTTTCTACGTTTCTTTTTTTGCATGTTGGCCTTTTCCATCCGTTGGATACGCTCGATCAGTGCTTCACTCGACAGCGACTGCCGCAGGCTATCGACCTTGATCGGAAAGCTCAGTGGCGTGTACTCTTCGACAAAGGTATAACGTATTTTACTATTGTTTATCCTGTCGAATGCTTTTATTAAACGATATTCTTCCAATTGTTGGTTGAACACTTCGCTAAAAGCTTGTTTGAGGAGTAGGTTGCTCGGGTCGTGCTCCATTAATACCTTGAAAATAATTCCGGATGAAGCCTGTAGGGATTTATTGTTTTGCTGTGTACCCGGATAATTTTGAACCACCAATCCCGAAATGACAGCAATATCTCTAAATTTACGGCTGGCCATTTCTGCGGAGTTGATGCTGCTGGTAACATCTTCCATCAGATTTTTACGGCTCAAGACCTCTTCGAGCTGTGATTGGCTCAGTTGGATGTCCTTGTCGGAATAGAGTTCAAAACCATAATCATTCATCGCCATAGAGAAACTGATGGGGTACAATTTGCTGATGCGATAGGCGACGAGCGCTGCCATGACCTCATGGATCAGTCTACCCTCCAAAGGGTAGAAAAAGAGATGATGTCCTTCTCTTGTTTTGATATGTTCGACAAGAAATTCCGCTTCGCTAGGCACGGCCGAAAGTTCGGTCTGTTTTTCGATCAATGGTGCCAGGAAATGAAGCTCTTTTTCACTGGAAGGAGCTCCTGTTGCTGCAGCCAATTTTTTACGAAGGAAATGGCTTAAATTGGACGATAAGGGAAGTCTACCCCCGAGCCAGCTTGGAGTAATGGCTTTACCCGACGAGTTTCTTACGAATACGGTCATTTCCTTGACCATCACAAGTTCCAGGACGCGTCCCGCAAGAATAAATCGCTCGCCTTTTTTGAGTTTACTGATAAAATATTCTTCGATCATGCCGATATAACCACCGGAGAGGAACTTCACGCGCATCATGGCGTCCCCTACAATAGCGCCTATATTGAGTCGATGCAGAAGTGCCAGGCGACGATTTTTGATGATCCATTTACCTTCTTCATCTTGGATAACCTTGTGAAATTCTTCGTAGCGTTTGCCAATTTTTCCCCCTGCGGTAATAAAATACATGCACCATTGCCATTCTTCCTGATCCATATAGCGAAAGGCATGGGTATTGGCGACGATTGCATGCAGTTCTTCCGAACGAAATCCCCCACCCAGGGCGATGGTTACCATGAATTGAACAAGCACATCGAAAGTTTGAACCATAGGATCCCGGTTTTCGATCGTCTGCGTTTTTACGGCCTCCTTCAGTGCGGCGACCTCGATGAGCTCCAGGGAGTGCGTAGGGACGAAATAAATCGTAGAGGTTTCGAAAGGGCTATGGCCGCTTCTTCCAGCGCGTTGCATAAACCGGGCTACACCTTTACTCGAGCCAATCTGGATGACTGTATCAACGGGTTTGAAATCTACCCCTAAGTCCAAGGAAGAGGTCGATACAACTGCTTTAAGTTTGCCGCTGCTGAGATTATCTTCGATCCATTCGCGGATATTGGCATCAATAGAGCTGTGGTGTAAGGCGATTTGTCCGGCAAAATCTGGATGTGCCTGTAAAAGGAGCTGATACCACATTTCGCTTTGGCTGCGTGTGTTGGTAAATAAGATTGTGCTTTTGCTCTGGAGTATAATGGGGACGACCTGGTCTGCTAGGTTGCCACCGAGGTGTCCTGCCCAAGGCAATAGTTCTACTTTGCTGGGGTAAATTGGTTTGATCGCTATCTTCTTTTTCTCTTTAGCGACAATTTGGATACGTTTTTTTTCTGTTGGCAACAGGACCTCCATAGCTTCCTCGAGATTGCCTATGGTGGCAGTGATCCCCCAAACGCGCATCTTTTTATAGTGCGACTTGAGGAAGGCGAGCGCCAGTTCGACCATAACACCACGTTTGTTGCCCATCAGTTCATGCCATTCGTCCACCGTGATACACCGGAGATTTTTGAAATACTTATCCCGTTGTTTTTGTGCGAGCAGCAAATGAAGACTTTCGGGTGTGACGAGCAGAATATCGGGCATCGATCGCGTCTGTTGCGCTTTTACTTTCGGATTGGTGTCGCCATTGCGAACCTGAACGACCCAGTCCAGCCCAATATCGTCTATGGCCTTTTGCATTGCTCGTGCAAGATCTTTAGCCAACGAGCGTAAGGGTGTTACCCAAAGTAGCTTCAAACCCTTTTGGTGCTGATCCGGGTTATTAAGAAAGTCTATCAGTACCGCCATAAATAACGAAAAGGTTTTTCCAAATCCTGTTGGTGCAATAACTAGTCCGCTATATCCCTGCGCGTATTTCTCCCAGGCCTTGGTCTGAAAGCTAAAGGGAACATTTCCCTGGGATTCGAAATAATTGTTGACAATTCGAAATCCTTCACTATGTGCTATCTTCTCGTTCACGCTGTTTTATCGTCTCAAATTTTTATTGAATCAATTGTTTTATATCGTCAAGGGTGTCGATCTCTGCCGCTGTTTTGTCCTTTCGCCAGCGTAAAATCCTTGGGAAGCGTAATGCTACGCCAGATTTGTGTCTTTTGCTGTATCCTATCCCTTCAAAGGCAATCTCAAAGACAAGTTCGGGTCTAACCGTGCGGACGGGGCCAAATTTTTCCAGTGAATTTTGTTTGACAAACCGGCTTACTTCAAGGATTTCTTTGTCTGTAAGTCCCGAATAGGCTTTAGCGATCGTGACCAACTGATCGCCATCTTTTACGGCAAAGGTATAATCTGTGTAATGTGCACTCCGGCGACCGCTACCTTTTTGTGCGTAGATGAGTACAGCATCTATACTCATCGGATTGACTTTCCACTTCCACCAGCCTCCTTTTTTGCGACCGGCGTAATAAGGTGAATCCATTTTCTTGAGCATGATGCCCTCACTGTTAAGCTCGCGTGCTGCAGTTTGGATTTGTTGAAGGGCTGTCCAGTCCTCGGCATGTATCAACGGTGATAGTTTTAATACGGTATCCGGATTGGCTGCATAAAGTTCTTCCAGCTGTACACGCCTGTATGCAAGTGGCTCCTGGCGGAGATCTATTCCATTCAGTTCCAAGAGATCATAAAGGTAGATTGCAATAGGTACTTCCTCACGCAAAGCTTTTGGGATTGTTTTGCGATTGATCCGTTTTTGTAGTTCGGAAAAGTTAAGTACACGGCCGTCTTTAACAGCAAGAATCTCTCCATCGAGCACAAAGCTTCCGCTCCATTGACTGAGGGCTGCAGTAATTTCGGGAAACTGGGCTGTAACAAGTTCTTCCCCGCGTGACCAGATGTGTATGTCTCCGCTGCGCTTGATAAGCTGGCCGCGTATTCCATCCCATTTATATTCGACTTGCCATGTTTTAATTGACCCTAGTTCTTCCGGTTCTTTTTCAATAGGATAGGCGAGGCAGAAAGGATAAGGTTTGGAAAGATTGGTATCACTATACGTTCCATGAATAAGTTTTTCAAATTCGACTTCATGTGGATTCCAATCGCCCATGATGCTGTGCGCTACCGCACTCGCCTCAGTACCTGTATATTGAGCAAGGGCATTGATTAAGCCTTTTGCTGAAATGCCCAAACGGAAGCTTCCGCCCAGAAGTTTGTTAAAAATAAAGCGCTCGACGGTGCTTAGCCCGTTCCAGGATCGAAGAACGAAAGCTTTTTTCTCTGCAATGGATGCATTTTGTAAGGCAATGATTTCATCCATCCAGTCGCTAAGGCTTTTTTCTATCAGTTGCGATGCCGATGGCAAAAGTAGAGCCAAGGTTTCGGATAGATCACCTACGGCAGCATAGGATTCAATAAATAACCATTCGGGAATTTCTGTTATTTCTAAAGTCCAGGTTTTGAGGTCTTTAACCGCTATACTCCGTTTCGGTCTTTTCCCCGTCATCAAAGCGAGGAACCAAAGTTTATCTTTGTCAGAGGCTTCCCTGAAAAAATGCAAAACAGCCTCTTTTTTCAAATTGGTCTTGTTGCTGCTGTCGAGAGCATGTATCAATGTTGCAAATTCTTTCATAAGCTATCTTAAGTCGTTTGGACTTGGGGATCTTCTTCATCACCATACTGTGTGGTGACCTCTTCCGCTTCAATGCCGATTTCATTGAGATATTTGGCAAAGGTAGCTGTTTGCCCATGGGTCACATATACTTTTTCGGCCGAACTGCTACGTACTGCCTGCAATAAACCTGACCAGTCGGCGTGGTCACTGATCGCAAAACCAGCATCTGCGCTGCGCCATCGTCGCGCCCCACGGATTTGCATCCAGCCCGAACAGATGGCATAGGCAACATTGGGTATTTTTTGAAGGAGCTGGCTGTCCAGCAGTGCTGGCGGAAGCAATACAATCTGCTTGTCTAGTTCTTTTGGAGCTGATTTTACTTCCGCAATCTGATAGGGTGGTAGTTTTACACCTGCCTGGCTGTAGGCCTCATTTAATTTAGCAATACTGTAATGTACATATACTGGACCCATTTCATGTACAGCATTTAGAATACGCTGCGATTTTCCAAGCGAATACCCTATAAATACGGATGTCTTATGATTGCTTTGGTTGTTCTTAATCCAAGATTGCAGTCGTTCATTTTGTACCGCTACAGACTCCCATCGATAAATCGGAAGACCGAAAGTACTTTCTGTAATGAGCTCATGGCATTTCATCGGCTCAAATGGTGTACATAAGCCATCGTCCTGAATTTTGTAATCGCCAGTAAATACGACGACTTTACCTTTATACTCCAGGCGAATCTGGGCAGAACCAATGATATGTCCGGCGGGGTGCAGGGAAACTCTGACACCATTGATGTGGACAGGTTCATTGTAAGCGATTCCCTGGATTTGAATATCTGGACCGATCCGGCTCCGAAGTATATTGACTGTGAAATGATGACAGAGGTACTTCTTCATTCCCCAGTGGGCATGATCTGCATGGCCATGAGAAATAACAGCCAAATCAACAGGCTTCCATGGGTCGAGATAAAACTTACCAGGAATGCAGTATATGCCTTTTGATGTAAAACGTATCATATTTGTTAAAACAGGCTTTGACAGACTAAAGTTTTACTTATTTCATGCGCTTTTTTTTGCCAGCGGTTTTCCGTAATTCGATTGGTGGTATTCAGTTAATTTTTTTAGATTTGTTAACCTTGATGCTAAGTTTTAATACACTATGATATTAATTGTTGATGATAATCCGGATAATATTTACTCTTTGCAAAAATTACTGGAATCCAAAAATTTTAAAGTTGATACCGCTCAATCAGGGGAAGAAGCTTTAAAAAAGATCTTAAAATATAAATATGCATTAATCATATTGGATGTTCAGATGCCAGATATGGATGGCTTTGAAGTCGCTGAAAATATAGCGGGATTTAGCAAAACAAAGGAAACTCCGATCATATTTTTGTCTGCTGTAAATACGGATAAACGCTTTATCACCAAGGGTTATGATTCGGGTGGATTGGATTATGTGACCAAGCCTGTGGATCCCGACATCCTGATGTTGAAAGTTAAGACATTTTATCGGCTGTATGAACAGACCCAAGCGCTTAAAGATATTCAACAAACTTTAGAACTTGAGGTAGAACGGCGCAAGCAGGCACAGCAGGAACTGCGGTCTAAGGTGGACTATTTGCATACGCTTTTGGAGTCTTTGCCTCAAATTGCTTTTACCTGTGACAGTGCAGGAAATATTGATTTTGTGAATGGTCGCTGGTTTCAGTTTTCTGATGATGCCTCAAAATTCCCACAGATCTATCCTGGCGATCAATCAATCGAAAAAGAGCTTCAAGCGAGTCTTCGTTCTGGAGAACCCTTGGAAATGGAAGTACGTATCCAAAGGAGGCCATGTGGGGAATACCTATATCAGCTTTTGCGTGTGTGGCCAATTTTGGAGAATGGAGCGAGTAAGTGGGTCGGGACTTTTACAGATATCGATGCACAAAAAAAAGCGGAAAAGGAAAAAGATGAGTTCCTGAGTATCGCGAGTCACGAGTTGAAAACACCTTTAACAAGTATTAAAGCCTATATGCAATTGCTCGACCGTAAACTTAAGCTGGAGGAGGAAAGTGCTGAGGCAAAGTATGTAACCCGGGTTCAGGGCCAAGTTGACAAACTCAACAGTCTTATTTCTGATCTTTTGGATCTGTCAAAGATCGATAATGGGAAGCTGCTGATCAATAAAAAGGTATTTTCTCTCGAGCATATGGTCAAGAGTGCCGTGGACTCCATTGTTCAAACGCATGACCAAAGCAGTATGAAGCTTCTCCGGCAAGGGGATATTACGAACGTACAGATTTATGGTGATGAGATCCGTCTAGAGCAGGTGTTGGTTAATTTTTTGACGAATGCATATAAATATGCTGCTGGAACTGAAAAAGTAATTGTTGACTGCTCTATTGAAGACAGCAACGTGAAAATAAGTGTAATAGATTTTGGGATCGGCATTCCAGAAGAGAAGCAAGGTGATGTGTTTGAGAAATTTTATCGTGTGGAAGAAACGTCGTTCGATTTTCAGGGGCTTGGGATAGGACTTTATATCTGTGCTGAAATTATTCGCGCCCATCATGGAACCATTGCTGTGGAAAGTTCGGGTGGACAAGGCGCGACATTTTATTTTACCTTACCTTTAAATTTACCTATAGATGCCAAATAGTAAGACAATCAATAATCTAACGGTCGGAATAGGTTTTTCCTTAGTCATATTGCTGATAAGTTCTACTGCATCTTATGTTGGTATTCAGGAACAAAATAAATACCGTGAGGAGCTTGGTGTGACAAGGAAGATTATCAGTACATCCAATAATTTACTCAATGCATTACAAGGAGCTGAGACAGGAAACCGGGGTTTTCTTCTGACCGGAAAGGAAAGCTATTTAGAACCTTTTAATAAAGCATTAGAAAGCTTGCCCACAGAATTAAAGGCTATAGAGACGCTGACCAGGATGGATCCGGTGCAAAAAGTTCGTGTTGATAGTCTGTTAACTGCTGCGCAATGGCGAATAGAAGTCTTAAAGGAGGCCGTCGCTACTAAAAGAAACGGTGGTGTGGTTAGCTTGGCTCAGTTGGATGTTAGTAAATCGGCTATGGATAAATGTCGCACGATTATTAATGACATTATCCAAAATGAAGACGATACAATCAATCAGAAATCTACCAATCTGGACAATTCGTCGTTTATCACGACACTTTTTATCGTTATCAGTGCATTGCTTTCTCTCATTATTACCAGCTATTTTTATTTCAGGTTACGGGCAGATTTCAAAAAGCGCGCTTTGCTAGAAAAATCACTTCGTGACAAGGATGAAGCGATTTCAAGACGATTAAATCTCGTTCAAAAAATAACCAATCGCATCGCATTGGGGGAATATGACGTCAAAGCAGAAGAGGTAGAGGATGATGATTTGGGAGCAATAGCCAAATCGGTCAACCGAATGTCCAAATCGTTGAAGAAATCTTTTGACCAACTTAAAGATAACGACTGGTTGCATGCCGGTTATGCAAAACTCTATACTGGGTTGGTGGGGAATAAGAGTGAAGAAACGATTGCGGTCGATTCTATCAAAACCCTGATCGGATATATGGGGGCTGTTAGTGGTGCAATCTATATCTTTAATAATGAAAGGTTGGAGCTGGCAGGAACGTATGGACTGGATAAACAGGTACAAAAATATTTTTTACCTGGCGAAGGATATATCGGTCAGGTATTTACGGATCGTGAACCAAAGACCTTGAATAATTTAAATACGGCAGACTATCTCGTGAGTTTTGCCAACGGAAAAATCAATGTACCTCATATTCAGCTTTTACCAATGCTGGTTGATGATCAGGTGCTGGGTGTATTGGAGGTTGGTCAAATGGAGAGTTTTACTGCAGTGGAAAAGACATTTTTGAGTGAATGTTCCCGACAGATTGGGATTGCACTAGTTTCAGCAAAAGGAAGGGCGAAAATCCAGACCTTATTGGAGGAAACACAGGTGCAGTCTGAAGAGCTATTAACCCAACATGCCGAGCTTGAAAGCTTAAATACTGAATTGGAGGCGCAAACATTGCGTTTGCAATCTTCGGAGGAGGAACTTAAAGTGCAGCATGAGGAACTGATGCAGTCCAATCAAGAGCTGGAGGAACGCTCGCGTTTGCTTGAGGATAAGAATCTGATGATTGCGGAACGGAATCAGGAGATCCAACAAAAAGCTGAGGAGCTGGCGCTAAGTACCAAATATAAGTCGGAATTTTTGGCTAATATGTCCCATGAACTTCGTACGCCACTCAACTCGATCTTATTATTGTCGCGCTTATTGTCCGAGAATGTGGAGGAAAATCTGAATTCAGATCAGATTGAGTCAGCCAAAGTTATACAAAGTTCGGGGACAAGTTTGCTCACCTTGATTGATGAGATTCTGGATCTTTCCAAAATTGAATCGGGTAAGATGACTTTGGATTATGCGTCTTTGAACCTGAATGATATTTTGGCGGATTTGAATAGTCTGTTTTCGCCTGTTGTACAGGAAAAGGGTTTGATTTTCAAAACGAGTATCAGTGATTCGGTCAATCTAAGCTTTCAAGGTGATCGTTTGCGGATAGATCAAGTACTACGGAATCTAATTTCTAATGCCATTAAATTTACCAAAGAAGGCGAAGTACGTCTGGAAATCTATGAAGACCCAGGCGATAGTGATCGATTGGTGTTCGCTGTAGTCGATTCGGGTATTGGTATACCACTTGAAAAGCAGAAAATTATTTTTGAAGCCTTTCAACAAGCTGATGGCTCAACCAGAAGGAAGTTTGGTGGTACTGGATTGGGGCTTTCCATTAGCCGCGAAATCGCGCGCTTACTCGGTGGAGAAATCCGGTTGGAAAGCGAAGTAGGCAAAGGCAGTACGTTTTTGTTTATTATTCCGAAGTCGAAAGTTGAAGTCAAAGAGATATTGACCAAGGAGCAGCAATTGGTTGAGGAGATATCTTCGGAAGTAGAAGAGGTCATTGAGATTGTTAAAGAAGATAGCTATAATCCGGTCACGATTAGGATCCCGGAGGAGATTCCAGATGATCGGGATACGGTTGTAGAAGGGGATAAGGTGATTTTGATTGTGGAGGATGATATTAATTTTGCCAAGGCACTCTTGAAATATACCCATACGCAAAACTATAAAGGTGTAGTTGTTGTTCGTGGTGACCATGCACTTCCAGCAGCCCAGAAATATCACCCAGTTGCTGTTTTGCTCGATATTCAATTGCCAATTATGGATGGATGGGCTGTCATGGATCAATTGAAGGGCAATAAGGCTACGCGGCATATTCCGGTTCATATTATGTCTTCGCTTGAGGTGAAGAAAGAAAGTTTATTAAAAGGAGCGATCGATTTCATTAGTAAGCCTGTTGCGTTAGAACAAATGACTTCGGTATTCCAAAGAATTGAATCGGCGTTAAGCCGTTCGCCTAAGAAGGTGCTTATTGTTGAAGAAAACCCAAAGCATGCAAGTGCATTATCTTATTTCTTAAGTAGTTTTAATATATCACTTGAAGTAAAAGATAATGTAGAGGATAGCATTACAGCTTTACGTACAGCGGATGTGGACTGTGTGATTTTGGACATGGGAGTACCTGATGAAATGGGCTACCATACGTTGGAAGCAATCAAACAACATGAAGGACTGGAGAACTTGCCGATCATTATCTTTACAGGCAAGAATCTGTCCAAGGCTGAAGAGTTGAAGATTAAAAAATATGCAGACTCAGTTGTTGTAAAGACGGCTCATTCCTATCAACGGATTCTGGATGAGGTAGGCCTGTTTCTTCATTTGATTGAGGTTAATAATTCAGACGACGCTAGGAGGAAGAACAATGGGCTTGGAGCTCTGACTGACGTATTGAAGGGCAAGAAGGTTCTTGTCGCTGATGATGACGTTAGGAATATCTTCTCGATGACCAAAGCATTGGAGAAATTTCAAGTGAAGGTAATTCCCGCGATGGATGGTAAAGAAGCGTTGGAAGTATTGATGTCCGGAGAACCCATTGATATTGTACTGATGGATATGATGATGCCTGAGATGGATGGTTATGAAACGATTAAGAATATCAGACAACATGCGGACTATGCTAGATTACCAATTATCGCTGTTACGGCGAAGTCGATGATCGGGGATCGTGAAAAGTGTATTCAGGCAGGAGCTTCGGATTATATCTCGAAGCCGGTGGATATCGACCAACTCTTGTCTTTATTGCGTGTGTGGTTATATGAAAATTGAGGACAACTGATATATGGATCAGCATAAGGTAATATTAATTGTGGACGACGATCAACGCAATATTTTTGCATTGCGTTTGACGTTGAAAGCTAAGGGATATCAGGTGTTGAGCAGCACAAGTGCGAGCGAGGCTATTGAGATCTTGGAGGCGAATAAAGGTGTGGCGTTGATATTGATGGATATGATGATGCCTGAAATCGATGGCTATGAGGCGATTCAGCTAATTCGCAATTCGCGTTTTATGGGCAAAATTCCGGTTATTGCCGTAACAGCGCAAGCGATGAGTGGAGACCGGGAGAAATGCTTGGAAGCTGGAGCCCAGTCTTATGTCTCGAAGCCGATTGATGTCGATAAATTGATGGGTGAAATTGAACGGTTAATTTAAATGTTGGGCTATAGTATCATAAAAGACCATGAAATAGATATTTTGCTTGAAGATATCTATCGAGACTACGGGTATGATTTTTTGCAGTATAGCCGTGCCTCGATGAAGAGGCGGATTAATCGGCTTATGACGAATGACCGTTTGGCAAGCTTTGCTGAACTTCGCTTTGTATTAAAGGACAATCCTGCATTTTTGCAGCACTTTGTAGAAGAGATTACCGTTAACTTAACCGAAATGTTTCGGGATCCTTTATTCTTTCGTCAGCTACGGGAGGAAATTCTACCACAATTGGGTACATACCCGTTGATCCGTGTGTGGATTGCTGGTTGCTCCACAGGAGAGGAAGCTTACTCGATGTCCATTTTGCTAAAAGAGGCCAATTTGTATCACAAGTCATTGATATATGCAACGGATATTAATCCACGGGTACTTGATATTGCCCGGAATGGTGTATATCCATTGAGCCAGATAAAATCTTTCTCTGAGAATTACATAGAATCTGGAGGAAAACAGGATTTTTCGAAATATTATACAGCAAATTATGAATGGGCGAAATTCAATGCCGATCTAAAGCAAAAAATGATTTTATCTACCCATAATCTGGTATCTGATACCTCATTTAATAGCTTTCAATTAATCCTTTGTCGCAATGTTTTGATCTATTTTAATAAGGACTTGCAAGAGCGTGTCTTTAAATTATTTGATGCGAGTCTAGAAAATTTAGGATATTTGGCATTAGGTAGTAAAGAAACCATACGATTTTCAGGTATTCAACATAACTTTACACCTGTAGGGGATCAAAAAATTTGGAAAAAACTTTATACCTTATAGGGGGGGGGCAGGCAGACGTGAATCATTTTGTGTCTGATGTAAAACAATGAGGGTATACATAAACTATTTTATATGAGTAAAGCAAAAACGGTATTGATATTTGAGGACGATACCATTATTTTGGAGGTTATAACGGTTGTTTTGACAGATTTAGGGTTCCATGTTGAAGTTTCCGAAACTTCACATGATATTATCCAAAAGGTGGAATCTGCAGAGCCTGACCTTATCTTAATGGATAACTGGATTCCAAACATAGGTGGTGTTGAAGCGACTAGATTGCTTAAATCAGATAAGCGTTTTAGCCATATTCCCGTAATATACGTATCGGCAAACAACGATATTCAATCCCTAGCAGATCGTGCCGGAGCGGATGATTTTTTATCTAAACCTTTTGATTTGGAAGATTTGGAAAATATTGTCAATAAATATATTGTATAGATCAATTGTAAAGGTTGGACTTCTGTACTGCGCATTCAGTTTCTTGCGGGTTAGTTTAGCCGATGGTAGAATGTTGGCCTATGTCAGCGTTGACTAGGCTGTAGTCTATTATAAATTTGGTGTCAAAGTATTGGTGATTGTACTACCAGGTATTTAAGCCTTCCTGTAAGATATTATTATAGGTTGCCACATTGAACTTATAGAGGTCGGGAGCTTTATGGGCTCCACCTTTCCGTTGTTCGTCAAGTTTTTGAAGGATACCCATATTTTTCATTTTACGATAAAAATTGCCTCGGTTAAGTTTTTTACCAAGTACTGTTTCATAGAGCCCTTGCAAGTCGGACAGTGTAAACTTGTCTGGTAGTAAATTGTATCCTATTGGTTTGTAAGAAAGCCGTTCGCGAAGAGTCCGAAGAGCCTTGCTGATGATTTTGCGGTGGTCCATGGTGATATTAAGTTCAGTGATGTCCTTAAAGTCGATCCACTGGCAGGTCTCACTTAAGGAATCAGGTTGAGGAACAACATGTTTGTAATTTACCAGCGCGTAGTAACCAATTGAAATAAAACGCTGTTTGTTCCACAGTGTGTCGGGGTAATCCGCAAAGGATTGCTGGCTGCGCTGTGGGTTTCCAAATACAGCAAATTCTTCCAAGAAGATATCCTTTACACCCGAGCGTTCATAAAGTACACGTTTGACCGCTTCGTCAGTATCCTCCTCTTTCCCCACATAACCTCCAGGAAGAAACCACTCTTTATTGTAGTTCATTTTTAGTAAAAGGATTCTCAAAGAACCTTGATCGAAGCCAAAGACGACGGTGTCTACAGAAATGTGAGGTAGAAATTTTTCATAACTCTCTGCCGATGCGTTAATAATCTGTGTTCTGAAATCCATGTACTTTCTGTCTTTGGGTTAATATTACAAAAAAATATCTCAATGGGAGGCAAGTTGGCCGATAAAAGTCGAACAATTCCTTGTGTCAAAAATTACATTAGGGGCTTTTTTGTTAAATCAATAGATTGATAGTTAGCTTTTTGTGTTATTTCGTTGATTTTATTTTGTATTTGAACAAAAAGGTTGTACAATTGTATTGCTTCATAAAGAAGCAATACAAGTAACTGATTATAACGTATCAAGCCAAATGTTTTTATTGCCGATAAGGCGAACGTTTTGACTACGAACTCATTTATTAAAATAACAGATTATATGAACGCAAGGAAACTACTATTAGCTTCATCTTCCAGTCTATTTTTAACGTTTTCGGCACAAGGCCAGGTTTATCAAAAGATTGAGAATAAATATGGTCCTGTATTGGGTTATTCGACAACTTCGGGAGTGAAGATCCTAAGCATTGCTGGAAATAAATTTAAGGATCTTAATCGAAATGGGAAATTAGATCGTTATGAAGACTGGCGTTTGACACCAGAAGAGCGCGCCAAAGATCTCGCCTCAAAATTATCTGTTGATCAGATTGCTGGACTTATGTTATACAGCAGACACCAAGCTTTACCAGCACCCGCCTTTGGATTTATGGCAGGCACCTATCAAGGCAAAAACTATCAGGAAGGTATTGTTTCACCTTGGGCCCTGACCGATCAGCAGCGCGAATTTCTGGAGAAGGATGGGCTTAGGCATGTCCTATTAACAGCAGTAAAAGATCCGGAAACCGCTGCCCGCTGGAATAATGAGTTGCAGGGTTTTGTGGAAGGGTTGGGATGGGGTATTCCGGCGAATAATAGTTCCGATCCACGTCATAATGCTGTTGTCAGTGCAGAGTTCAATGCGGGGGCAGGGGGGCAAATTTCGATGTGGCCGGATGGACTTGCGATGGCGGCGACATTCGATCCAGCTATCGTCAAACGTTTTGGGCAAGTGGCGGCTTCAGAATATCGATCATTGGGCATCACGACGGCATTATCGCCACAGATAGATTTGGGTACCGAGCCGCGTTGGTACCGCATTGGTATGACTTTCGGAGAGAGCCCCGAGTTGACCACAGCCATGGCTAGAGCTTATATCGATGGCTTTCAGACGTCGAGTGGAAAAGACGAAATTGCCTTAGGCTGGGGGTATAAGAGTGTTAATGCTATGGTGAAACATTGGCCCAGTGGAGGGCCTGAGGAAGGTGGTCGGGACAGCCATTGGGCTATTGGAAAGTTTGCGGTATATCCAGGTGATAATCTGAAGCAACATATTATTCCATTTGTCAATGGAGCTTTTCAGTTGACAGGAAAGACGAGCAAAGCTGCCGCAGTTATGCCCTATTATACGATTTCTTTTGGTCAAGACGAGAAGAATGGTGAAAATGTGGGAAATGGTTATAGCAAATATTTGCTTACCGACTTGTTGCGCGGCACCTACGGTTATGATGGTGTGATCTGTTCGGACTGGTTGATTACGGGAGATGAAGCGCCTAAACCAGATGGATTTGCAGGTAAACCCTGGGGGGTAGAACAGCTGTCGGTGGCAGAGCGTCATTATAAAGCATTAATGGCAGGTGTAGATCAATTTGGAGGCAATAACGATAAGGCTCCTGTTTTGTCGGCCTATGAACTGGGTGTCAAAGAGCACGGACAGAAATTTATGAGACAACGGTTTGAGGCTTCCGCTAGAAGGCTTCTGTTAAATATTTTCCGGGTAGGACTCTTTGAAAATCCATATTTGGATGTCGAGGAAAGTCGTGTCACTGTCGGAAATCCGCTCTATATGAAGGAGGGCTACGACGCACAGGTAAAGTCCGTTGTTTTACTAAAGAATAGTAATCAGCAATTGCCTATTCGTGGACGGAAGAAAGTTTATGTTCCGAAGATGTATAAGGCAGCAATGAAAGATTGGTGGGGAAACTATACACAGGCGCGATTGGAATACCCCGTTAACATCGATCTCTTGCGGAAATATGCTGATGTAACCGATAACCCCAATGAAGCTGATCTTGCAGTCGTGTTTGTACAGAGCCCGATCAGTGTCGAAGGTGGGTATAGTGAAAGGGATCGCAAGAATGGTGGAAATGGATATGTTCCCATTTCCTTGCAATATGGCACTTATACAGCCTCAAACGCAAGAGCGGAGAGCATTGCTGCGGGTGATCCAGTAATCGATCCGTCGATTAAGAATAGATCTTATAAGAATAAAATGGTGACTGCTGCTAATGTGATGGATCTTCAGACGATATTGGATACGAAGGATATGATGAAAGATAAACCAATTCTGGTTGCTGTAACTGCCAACAAGCCGATGGTATTTGCCGAGTTTGAAAAGGAAGTCTCTGGTATTGTCTTGAATTTTGGTGTATCGACACAGGCTGTATTGGATGTTATGTTTGGAAAGTATGAACCATCTGGTCTTTTACCGGTTCAAATGCCAGCGAATATGGCTACAGTAGAGAAGCAAGCAGAGGATGTGCCCTTTGATATGGAGGTATATGTTGATCAAGCCGGACATGCTTACGATTTTGGTTATGGTTTGAACTGGTCTGGTGCAATTAAAGATGAGCGCGTACGCGAGTTTGTTAAGAAATAGGTTTAATCCATAAATACCATGTAAGTCACCATCATAGTTTCAGTTCATTTAGATGGTCCCGGGGTCAATCAGCGCCAGATAATCAGAAATTACTTTTGATAAGGTCGAAGCATTTGCTCGGCCTTATCTATTTTTATTATTTAGGTTATTATTAACCTAAAATATAACCATATGAATGTTATTTTAATTGTCATACTTGCCTTCGTTGCTTTTCTTCTATATAGTCAATTTAAAAGTGAGAAACCTTAGCTTATTTTCATCTTCAAGCTCGACTGCCATATCGATGAGATTTTAATGAATCTTAACTTTTGAAACCATATAGTGTATAAAAAGAAAAGCCCCTTTGTGTTGAACAAAGGGGCTTTTAAGTACGCCAATCAGGATTCGAACCTGAGACCGTCGGTTTAGAAAACCGATGCTCTATCCAGCTGAGCTATTGGCGCGTCGCTTTCGGTAATGCAAAAGTAGACATTTGTGTTATATTTCCAAAATATCGCCAACTTTTTTTTGTGGTTTTTCAATAACTGATTGCTTTTCAACAAGATTATTTTATTGATCTAGGTCAAACAAAATGAATAAAACTGCTGTTACCTTTGTGTTGTTAAACAAATAGAAAAAACATAAAATTATGGCACAAGGAAAATGGGAACTAGACGCTGCACATAGCGAGATAGAATTCAAAGTTAAACACATGATGATTACGAACGTTAAAGGAAACTTTGACGGTTTTAAAATAGATGTTGATGCCGATGGCGAAGATTTTAAAAATGCCCTAGCGAAAGTTGTTATTGACACTGCGTCCATCAATACGCGTAATGAACAACGGGATGGACATCTAAAAAGTCCAGACTTTTTTGATGTGGAAAAATATCCCACCATTACTTTTGAGGCAACGAGTTTAGAAAATGAACAAATTAAGGGAAATTTGACTATTCGTGATGTCACTAGACCGGTCGTTTTTGATTTAGAATTTGCAGGTATCCAAAAAGACCCTTGGGGAAATACCAAAGCTGGTTTTATTGTAGAGGGCAAAATCAAACGTTCAGAATTTGGCCTTAATTGGAATGCGGCATTGGAAACAGGAGGGGTAATGGTGAGCGACGATGTAAAATTTAGTGCTGATATTCAGTTTATAAAAGCTCAATAAGCACAATATGTAAAATAAAATTTGGTAGGAGAGTGGAAATTCGTACTTTTGTCGCGGAGAGTTGGCAGAGTGGTCGAATGCGGCGGTCTTGAAAACCGTTAACTGTCACAGGTTCGGGGGTTCGAATCCCTCACTCTCCGCCAGGTGCAAATTTTAAAATTTTTAAAAAGCACTAAAAAATAAATAAATCCTGCAAAATCAATGATTTGCAGGATTTTTTTGTTTATGGGAATTGCTGAAATTTTCAAAAATACTCATAATTTTTGTGGCACATTCGTGGCACATTGAGTTTCTGCAAAAATGTGCCACAAAATGCCACATTGACAACTGAAAAAATCTTTGGTTCGACATTTATAACCCTTAAAAAGTTTAATTATGTTAGAACAAAGTTATGGGCTAACCTTCTTTCTAAAGAGCCCAAGAGAAAAAAGCCGAACTATCCGCCTAGTATATGTTCGAATTACGGTAGATGGAATTTCGAAAGAATGTTCCACTAAAAGACAGTGGGATGTTACAAGATGGAACCAAAAAGAAGAGAAAGTTATTGGTAGCAAAGAAGACGCTAAAGAACTGAATTTCTTTTTAGATTCGTTTAGAACAAAAATTAATGGCCATAGAACTGAGCTGCTGAATAATGATAAGCTGATTACTGCTGTTGATCTTATCGATTTTGTGAATGGTAAGTACAAACGTCACAATTCCGTATTAGAAGAATTTCAGGAACATAATGAAGAAATAGCTTCCTTAGTTAAGACAGGAGAGTATTCGGATGGAACTCGCGAAAGATATGTCACTGCTCGTTCTCATGTAGCAGAGTTTATTAAATATAAATATGGACGTGAAGATCTTTCGTTTTCTGCACTAAACTATGAATTCGTGAAAAATTATGAATTATACCTAAAAACTATCAGAAATTGTTCGAACAATACCTCATTGAAATATATTAGTAATTTTAAGAAGATAGTTCTTCGCGCAGTAGCTAAAGAAATTATTCCTAAAGATCCGTTTAAACTTTTTACCAGTAAGAAAACAAAGATAATAAAGAAACCTTTGACAAAGGCTGAATTACAGCGGATTGAAGAAAAGGTGTTTTCATCTAAAAGGTTAGCAGTAGTTAGGGATGTGTTTGTTTTTCAGTGTTATACAGGATTATCCTATATTGATGCTTTTCAATTAAAATGGAACGATATAAAAGAGGCTGATGATGGAAGTATGTGGATCATGTCTAGCAGACAAAAATCAAAATCTGGAACTGATATTCCTTTATTACCAGAAGCTCTTGAGATAATTGCTAAATATAGTAATGATCCTGAATGTATTAAAAGAGGAGCGGTTCTACCAGGCCGTTCTAATCAGAAAATGAATGAATATTTAAAGGAAATTGGTGAATTGTGTGGGATTTATGAAACTTTAAATACCCATAAGGCCCGTCGTACTTTTGCAAGTACAATTATTTTAAATAATGGTGTTTCAATTCATGTAGTTAAAGAAATGTTAGGGCATTATTCAATAAAGCAAACCGAAGAATATGCTATAACACAACAAGAAGCTATTGCACGAGAAATGAATAAATTAAAGCTAAAATTAACTAATAAAAATTGTATCGATAAGAATATTAAAAATGATTTTGGTGATCTTGAAAAAGAAATGCAAATTTTACAAAATTTAGCTTATGCTGAAAACATTGATGAAGCTATTAGTAATTATAAAATCTTAGAATTTATTTTAAGGGTGGCTCAGAGACTGTAACATGAACTGTGTCAATGGAATAATTCAATAAGATTATTTATATTCAATTATTCAAACGACATGGTCATGAAAGAAAAAGACCCATTCGACTTTGAACGCTTCAAGGCAGAAGCCATGCAAGGTCTTTACGAAGGTAAAAGTTTGTCTCCCAATGATGGCGTCTTAGCGCCGTTAATGAAGCATCTGTTGGAATCAATGATGGATGGAGAACTGGAAAACCACTTGAACGAAGAGAAAGCTTCGGGCAATAGCAACCGTCGAAATGGCAAAACCAAAAAAACAGTCCGAGGTCTCAATACCGGAACTTTTGAGCTGGAGACAGGCCGGGATAGATCGGGAACGTTCGAGCCTAAAGTAGTACCTAAGAGACAATTAATCATCACTGAACAGCTTGAGGGACACGTATTGAGCATGTATGCCAAAGGAATGAGCACACGGGCGATAAGCGAGTTTGTACGCGAAATGTATGCAATGGAGATCTCTGCCACAGAAATATCGCGTATTACAGAAAGTGTGCTTCCAGCGGTAAATGAGTGGCGTAGCAGGCCTCTTGAAGCTGTTTACCCCTTTGTATTCCTGGACTGTATGCACATCAAGGTTCGCCAGAATGGAACTGTTGAATCGAGGGCTATCTATAATATCCTGGGAGTTGGTATGGATGGTAGAAAAGATCTGATCGGTCTTTATAGCTCAGAAAATGAGGGAGCTAAGTTCTGGCTTTCAGTTCTTACAGATCTAAAGCAACGTGGCGTTGAAGACATCCTTATTGCTTGTATTGATGGTCTAAAAGGGTTTCCTGAGGCCATAGAAGCTATTTTTCCAAAAACAAAGATCCAGTTGTGTATTGTTCACCAGATCAGAACAAGTATGCGTTACGTAACCGAAAAAGATAAGAAGTTTGTAATGGAGGATCTAAAACCGGTCTATAAGGCTGTGAACGAAGAGATAGGTTATGAAAACCTACTGTCTTTTGAAGAAAAATGGGGCAAGAAATATCCACTTGCTGCCAAATCCTGGATGGATAATTGGACCAATCTTTCTGCTTTCTTTGAGTACGAGGATCAGGTTCGCAAGATTATATACACCACAAATCCGATCGAGGGAATGCACCGTCAGATACGAAAAATCATTAAGTCTAAAGGAGCCTTCAACTCCGAACAGGCACTAATGAAATTGATGTATCTGATCATAAAGGATATCGCAAAAAAATGGACGATGCCAATGCATAACTGGGGCTTGACCATATCCCAACTTTATATTAGATTTGGGGATAGACTCAAACTCGAAAGAGGTTTTTAAGTTTTAATCCTATGACACAGTTGGTGTTACACTCCCGTGGCTCAAGGAACTAATGGTAGTTTTTAATATATTGCTCTATTTGTGGGATTTACATATATCGTTTCACTTATTTAGCAGACAGTCAACCCAGTAAATTTGATCCCTTACTCGCTTCTGGCTTGAGTCTTACATATTCATCGACTTCCTCCCATAGTGGAGTTTTATTTGATAAAGCATTAATTACCTGAATTGGGGTACTGCCCGTTAGAGGATCTAAGCCAATTATAATAAAATTGCCATTGCGATAGTAGGTTTGGTAGGTCAGGATCCTTGATATCAACTGTGGATTTGTACGCGATCACCCGGTATCGGTCGGTTGTAGCGAGTTTGTCTTTTACGGTAGTATCGCTTAAGCTTTAAATACTGTTTATTATTCTTTTTAAGAATCTTATGAACAGTTGCCGTAGAGATTGAGACCCCATATAAACGTTTCATCTCACTAGCAATACTCCGATGCCCTAAATTGCGGTTTGTCCTTAAATCTAGAATTCGATCCTCATCTTCTTGAGTTATTTTACTATGGATTTTATGCGGCTTTCTACTACATAAAGTTATTGAAAGGATTTATATGAATCCCACATATGAAGTAAATTTTAGGTCCGAGACGTTGTGAAGTATTTGTGAAGCATTTTATTCTTTGGCTTATTTTATTATCTAAGGTGTAGGATTCAGAGATATCGTTTCACTTTCTTTAGCTGTAAGTTGTAAGTGATGTCTTTAATTTTGTACACATAAGTGCTTGAAAATGGAAGGCTCTTCACTTTCATTTTATTTTAACCACAACTTTTCCTTTCGCTCTTCCATTTTCGACATATTCCAAAGCTTTGTTGGTTTCTTCAAAAGGAAATACTTTGTCTATGATAGGCATAATAATTCCAGAATCTATCAATTTTGTAATTTCTTTGAGCTGATTTCCATCTGCCTTCATAAAAAGGAACGTGTAATCAACGCTCAATTTTTTCGCCTTTTTCTTAATCCCGAAACTCAGAAATCTTGTTACCATCTTTACCATCCAATTCGCATGGATAGCTTCAGCAAACTCAGGTGTTGGCGGACCGGAAATTGAAATGATCTTGCCTCCTGCTTTTAAAATATTTAATGATTTTTCAAGTGTTTTATTATCCTGGCTATTTAAAACGAGGTCATAATCTTTCAGTATTGCTTCAAAATCCTGTGTTTTATAATCAATTAAAATATCAGCTCCTATTTCTTTCAGGAAATCAAAACTTTTGGCACTTGCAGTTGTCGCAACAGTTGCGCCAAGATGTTTCGCTAGCTGGATCGCAATGGTACCTACTCCTCCCGAACCCGCCTGAATAAATACTTTTTGTCCTTTTTTTAACTGACCAATTTCCACCAGAGCCTGCCACGCTGTGAGTGCGACCAAAGGAACCGATGCAGCTTCTTCCATCGAAAGATTCTTTGGTTTAAAGGCTAAATCTTCTTCCCTCACCGTTATATATTCTGCAAACGTACCTATATGAAAGTCGGTCGGCCTGGCATAAACTTCATCTCCAACATTGTATTTTTTCACATTCTTTCCCACTTCCTTTACAATTCCAGCAAGATCGTGACCTAAAATAAGCGGCATTTTGTAGGGAAGAATAAGTTTGAATTCCCCTGTTTTTATTTTCGAATCTAACAGATTTAAGCCTGTTGCATAAATCTCCACCAAAACTTCATTGTTTTTAATTTTTGGTAAAGAAACATCTGTCAGCTGCAGACCTCCCTTTGTATATTTATTAATTAGAAATGCTTTCATGATTATTTCAATTTTATATACTCTTTTTTAGCATTGATTATATTATAGGCCATCTTAGGCGCAATCCTATTAAGAATGGAAATAACCTTTGTATCCCCCACTTTTATCGTTTCAACGTCTTTCTTCATACCTAAAATCAGCCCCTTGACCAGTTGTTGCGTACTTATCTTTTTATCTTGACGATCGGCGACCATATCGGTATCGACCAAAGGTGGAAGCAATTCAAAAACTTTCACCGAACTATTAATTGCCTGCAAATGTGACCGCAATGATTTTGTATAAAATGCCAAAGCTGTTTTCGAAGCAGAATACGTTGCTTCTAAAACTGACGGAACAATGCTCAGAATCGAAGTCGTATTGACAATCGCTGCTTCTGGGCGGGATTTGAGCATTTCCATAAACAGATTATTCAGGCGGATTATGCCGAAATAATTAACTTCCATTTCATAAACAGCACCTTCCAGATGCCTAGTATCGGCAATACCAAGGTTTAACGGAGCAACCCCAACACCTGCATTATTGTAAAGGATGTCAATACCCCCAAGTTCGCTTACCTTTTCATAAAGAGCAATTGCATCTTTCTCCTGCGAGGCATCGGACTGAATGATCGTTATTTCAGGATATTGCTTTTTTACGGCTTCCAGTTTTGACTGGTTTCTTCCTGTAATAATTACCCTGTTTCCCAGTGCTAAAAACTGTTTTGCAGCTTCCAGTCCTATTCCTGAACCTCCTCCAGTTATCAGGATTGTCTTATTTTTTAAATTCATAATGAGAAAATTTAATAAGAACTGAACCAATCTTTTAACTTCTCAAAAGAATGATTCAACTTGTATTTATGCCTGAGCTAATTTTGCCATAGCTTCCCCAATTGCATTTGCGTAAACCTTTGTATCACCAACAGGAATATCAAACAAATTGTTTTCCAGTCCAATAAACAGTTCTTCTGCCACTTCACTGGGTGCAATTCCTGCCGCCCCACCTATTTCAGCAGAAAAATCGGTGTTTACCAAGGGAGGATAGACCTCATAGACCTGAAGTTTTTGCTGCTCTTCATAAGTTTTTCTCAGAGCTGTAGTATAGCTATGTAGTGCCGCTTTAGTTGCACCATAGGTTGGAAGAAATTTATGACTTCCATATACAGCAATAGACGAAACATTGACCACCGCTGATTCTTCTTTTTCCAACAAATGTGGAATCATTAATTCTGTAAAGTGAATGATCGCAAAATAGTTCGTATTCATCTCGATCATTGCTTTTTCGTGTGCGTTGGTCGTTTCACTGAGTAAATATCCAAAAGCTGCTCCCGCATTATTAATGATGATATTTACATCATGATGATTTGTCTTCAAATCTTCTGCAATTCGTATCCTATCTGTTCCTACTGAGAGATCGCCCTGAATCGCAACGGCATCTTTCAACTCGGTCAACGCTCTTTGAAGACGGTCCTCACTACGTCCGTTTATAATAATTTTATTTCCTGCTTCATTTAATTTTTTGCAATTGCCAATCCTATTCCTGCGCTTCCGCCACTAATGAATATAGTATTTCCTGTTGTTTTCATTTTGACAAATTTTGTTTGATATTATTATATATATAACTGTGTTCTTATTTATTTAAAAATGGATAATCTGTATATCCTTTTTCTCCGGGGGTATAAAAAGTTTCCTGATCTGGGATATTGAGTGCCGAATCTGTTTTAAAACGTTCAACCAAATCCGGGTTAGCAATAAATGGAACGCCAAAAGACACTAGATCCGCATCTCCATCCTCCAAGACCTGTGTGGCCGTTTCTTTATTGAAAGCACGGTTAATGATAATAGTTCCTTTATAAATTTCACGAAAATGCTTTGCCACGTGCTGAATCGCATTTTTATTACCCGTTACATCGGTGAAAGGCTCTATTAAATGAATGTAGGCCAGATCATAATCATTCAACCGCTTAATAATGTAGTCATAAGTTGCAATGGTCTCATCATCTACAGCAATTCCCATTATTCCATTCAACGATGGATTGAGACGCACGCCAACATTTTTGATGTCAGCCACTTCTCTGATCGCATCTAATATTTCAAAAAGAATTCTTGCGCGATTTTCAGGAGAACCTCCGTATTCATTTGTTCTGTTATTGGCATTTTTGCTGAAAAATTGCTGCAAAAGATAGCCGTTTGCACCATGAAGCTCTATCCCGTCAAAACCAGCGCGGAAAGCATTGATAGCTCCTTGTTTAAAATCGTTAACTGTCCTTTTGATATCTTCAATTGTCATCGGCTGAGGAGAAACGGTAGGTTTAAAGCCTTCTAAAGTAAATGCTTTCTGCCCAGGATTATAATCGGATGGAGCAAGAGGTAATCTGCCCTCATGCAAATCTGGATGTGAATAAGCACCTGTATGCCAGAGCTGAGCAAAGATCTTTCCTCCTTTGTCGTGAACAGAACCAGTGACCAATTTCCAGCCTTCAATCTGGTTATCGGTATAGATTCCGGGAACATTGATAAATCCGATACCCTCCTCACTGATAAAAGTGCCTTCGGTAATGATCAGTCCGGCTGTTGCACGCTGCGCGTAATATATCGCAGTCAGTTCGGTTGCAACATTACCCTCGTTGGCAGATCGGGCTCTGGTCATTGGAGCCATTACCATTCTGTTATTTAACCGTTTACCATTAAGCTCGTAGCTTTCAAACAACTTGTTGCTCATATTTCAATTCTTTGGTTTAATATTTAAAATATACTTTTTAGTCTATTTTGTCTCAAAAAAGAATTACAGCAGATACTGCTCTAATTCTTTTTTAAGGTCCTTAATAAGTTCTAGCATCAATTTTCTCGATCCTATCGTCCTGCTCATAACAATTCCACCTTCAATCGCTGAAAACATTTTAAAGGCAAAAACTTCTGCATTTAGGTTGTCTGAAAATTCACCGTTAATTTTTCCTTCTTTCAGTACATTTGAAAGAGCGATCTGACCAGCATTAAGTACTGCTGCAACCTTCTTTTTTATCGAAGGAAAATTATCATCAGCTTCAACAGCGGTGTTAAAGATGGGACAGCCTCCTGCTATATACGTATCAATCGGATTCTTATAAAAATCAAGATATAAAAAGATTTTCTCTTTCGCTGTTTTACCTTTTGATACAACGGATGCCACTCTTTCGGTCATTTTTTTTAGGGAATAGTCTACAACCTGTTCCGAAAGATCCTCTTTTCCATTGAAATGCCCATAAAGACAGCCCTTGGTTAACTTGGTCGCTTCCAAAACATCGTCAATGCTCACACCCGATATCCCTTTCTCATTGTAAAGCGGGCTGGCGGTTTCAAGAATAAATTGTTTTGTTTTTTCTGCTTTTGTCAACATCTGTTTTATTATTTACGCTACAAATATACTAAAAAGTATATTTAGAAAACAAATAAAATATACTAAAAAGTATATTTTGACATTTTAAACATAGCATGCCAATTCCGTAAAAGTATTGCGTTATGACCGACTCGTAAAGCTTTATCCATTCAAGACGCTTTTTTATCTCATTGTTCATGTTGTTGGTATATTAGAATGAGGTAAAATTACCGGTTCTACTATCATTTTAACTGAATTCCACAGCTCTAATATTATATACTTTTGTGTTAGAGTGTTTTGAATAGTAAATCATTATAGGTTCATTTTTTTAGTATACTGTTTTTTAAACTCCCCGGGAGCCTGTCCGGCAATGCGTTTAAATAGTTTGGTAAAATAGGAGAGGCTTTCAAATCCGACATTGTAGCATACTTCAGATATATTTTTATCTTGAAGAAGTAGTCTTTGAGCTTGGTTTATTCTATATTGATTTACAAAATCGGTAAAGGTCATATCCGTCTGCTTTTTAAAATAACGGCAGAAGGCTGATGTACTAAGATGAACTTTTTTTGCAATCTCATTTACATCGGGCTTTTTGTCGAAGTTTTCATGGATATACCCGTAAATGGTTCCCATTCTAACCTTGTCATTCAATATGAATCTGACACTGGTATCCTGAGAATTTAGAATATGGTATTCTTTTGAGTTTGCAAGGATATAAAGAATTTCCATCAATTCAATTAGAGAGAAAAATGGATTTTCCTTATTTATATTTTGAAGCCTCTTACTGACAACGTCCTTTGTTTTTCCAAAAAAGGACATTCCCATACTCGCTTTCTCCAATAGGTTCCTGATGTGTTCATATTCATCAAAAGGAACTACGATATTCTGTACAAATTTTTCATGAAATTGTACCACGATCTGATTGTATTCAGTCTCAATGCCATAATCAAAATTTAGGTGTGGAATATTTGAACCGATCAGCACGAGATCATTCTCCACAAATCCCGCTATATTTTTGCCTACATGTCTGATTCCGTTTAGAGCCTCTACAAAGACAAGCTCTATTTCTGGATGGTAATGCCAATAAAAATAATTCTTTAGCCGGGGTGAAAAAATTTTAAAAGATTTACCCTTCTCAAATAAGATTTCCTCCTTGATTATTTTCATGTGAAACTGTATTGAATGATTATTGATGTAAATATATGAATAAATGGTCAATACAGAGCAAATAAACGCCTTTAATGTTAAAATTAATGATACTTATAATTTGGAATTTTGGATAAATAATTATTATAAATATTAAAGAAATGGAAAAATTTCAAGTAAAAGGGGAGAATAAAGCCCACAAGGAAATTCCGGGCAACCCATCAGTGGCAACAACAAGCCAGATTAAATTAAGTACTCGCGAGAATGGAGAACCATTACGTGTATTGAGTGAAGAAGATTGGAAATTCTGGATTGAAAACGGATATATTGTTGTTAAAAATGCTGTTTCAAAGGAACAAGCCAAAAAGCTTGCAGACTTCTTGTGGGATTATGAAGGGAAGGATCCCCAAGATCCAAATACTTGGTACAAACAATCGGCTGAAATGAAAATGTCTGAATTGAACAATACTGGAATGGTGGAAGTTTATAACCATCAATACCTTTGGGATAACAGACAAACCGAAAAGGTTTATAATGCATTTGTTGATGTATGGGGTACTGAAAAGCTATGGGTAACAATAGACAGAGCCAACCTCAATTTCCCGATTAGGCCTGGTTATGAATACAAAGGTTTTATTCATTGGGATTATGACCCAGAGACAAAGCCACAGAATGTTCAAGGTGTGCTCGCATTAGCAGACCAGACTGACGAAAATATGGGTGGATTCCAGTGTATCCCTGAGCTTTTTAGAACTTATGATACCTGGAAGTTAAACCAGCCAGAAGACAGGGATCGATATAAACCAGATACTACTGGTTTTAACCCGACGAAAGTAAAGATGGAAGCTGGTGACCTATTAATTTTTAACAGCTCCCAACCACATGGCATTCGAGTTAACAATAGTGACAAAGTCCGTATCGCTCAATATATTTCCATGATGCCTGCTGAAGAAGATAATATTGAAATGAGAGATTGGAGAGTAAAAGCATGGCGGGAGAAAATTACGCCTGAAGGTTATGCATTTCCAGGTGATCCACTACAGAGAGAGAAAGTTCATCCAATCGCCACACTTTCGCCGCTTGGCAGAAAACTGTTGGGACTGGACTCCTGGGAGTAATCCTGTACAGTTTATTAGTACTGTTGGTTTTAACGAAGTAAATAATGTTTAGATTAAGAAATTCTAGAACTTTAGACTGTTTTGGTTGTAAAGGAGCATGTCAGAATACGCATATTCTTAAAAGTAAAAAGAAAGAGGCAATGAAAAATATTAAAGCAATCATTTTTGATTTGGATAACACTATTTATGCTGTAGAGAGCATTTCGGATGCTTTATTCAAGGATCTTTTTGATTTGATTAGATCGGACGGACGCTTTGAGGGAGATTTTGGAGATGTACAGGATACAATCAAGAGAAAGCCATTTCAATTTGTGTCCGAACAATTTCGGTTTGATCCCGAATTAACAAATGAATGTACTGAACTGCTATCTGACCTGGTACATGAGGGGCCTATCCAAACTTTTGAGGAATTTTCAAAGATTGGAGAAATTAACTGCAAAAAATTTTTGGTAACAACCGGATTTATGAATCTTCAGTGGAGTAAAATCAAAAAATTAAGATTAGAACAGTTTTTCGAAGAAATTTTTATTGTAGATCCTCAAACGTATACAGAAACAAAAAAAGATATATTTAACAGGATTGTCTGTAATTATCGTTTTAATAAGAATGAGGTACTTGTTTTGGGAGATGATCTAAACTCAGAAATCAAAGCCGGTGAGGAACTTGGACTTAAAACGGTCGTATTTGATTATGAATATAAATTTTCTGGAAATACGGATCAAAAGGTGGTAAATAATTACAGACAGTTTATGGGACTTTTTTAAAACTATTTGCAAACTATGAAATAAAGGTCTTGATTTAATCAAGACCTTTTTGTTAATCGTCAAAACTTTAAAGGCAAATAACTTTGTAGATTCTCTGGTTATCCCATCAAAATCTTCTGCTATAACAGTTCTCCCATACCGAATACAGTCAGTCCTTTGGCAAATTGCTCCGCGACAGCATGATTTGCAGCTTCAATAAATTGTCCTGTTATAGGATCGACCACAGTACGCAATGGTCGGGTACCTTTTTCCGTTTCAATAAGTTTTACAATTGCATCGGCAACATCCTGAGGATTTGGTTTTTTAGATTGCATTTCGGCACCCAATGCTGTGATCATTTTGTTTGAAATATTCGCGACAGCGCCATATCCTTCATTTACATCTTGATCGGATGCTGGGTTGTTTTTTTGCTGCATTTCGGTCGGGAAAGCACCCGGCTCTACAACAGCAACATCAATACCTAAACGCTTTACCTCATAATGCAAACCTTCGCTGATCCCTTCTAGTGCAAATTTTGAGGCAGCATAGATGGTAGCAAACGGAAACGATACCCGCCCAAATCCACTTGTAACGTTAATAATCAAACCATCTTCCTGTTTTCGCATGGTTGGCAATACCTCTTTTATCAGTCTCCAAGGTGCGTATACGTTGATATCAAAGGTGGTGTGCAAATCAGCTGTAGTAAAACTCTCGGCTACGCCGTTCATGGCATAGCCTGCATTATTAATAAGGACATTAATGGTGCCTTCATTTTCTAAAATTTTCTCAACTGCCTGTTTCACACTTTGATCGTCTGTGAGATTGACATCTAAGACGGTCACGTTTTCTATCGCTTCGAGTACTGCTGCTTTGTCAGCATTTCGGCCTTTGGTATCTCGCATCGTAGCGTATACCTTATAACCTAAAGCTGCCACACTGTGGACTGTTAGCCATCCAAATCCACTATTTGTTCCTGTTATTAATACAATCTTTTTGCTCATCTTTTTTTATTATTTAAATGAATATGCAAATATTGATAATGACAACATAAAAACATTTACCAAATGGTAAAAAGCATCATCAACGGATATTACGGCGTATACGGCTGAGGGATTGTTGGGTAACACCAAGATAGGAGGCTATGTAAGAAAGTGGTATGCGGTTTATGAGGTTTGGGAATGCCGTAATAAATGATAGATATCGCGTGGTGGCATCTTCCGAGACTAAGGGACTTCTCCGTTCCATCGCAAGAGTAAGACATTTTTTTACCATTTTAGCTTTCATCATTTCCCAACCTACTATGGTATTAGAAATTTCATCCCAGTTTTTTTTACTAAAGACAAGCACCCTACAGTCGGTTACAGCTTGAACATATTCTGAGGCTGCGAGCTGGGCTTCAAACCTGTCGTTATCGACAACAAAGTTACCTTCATCAACAAAATAATTGGTAATCTCCTCGCTTTTGTTGTTGTAGTAACAGAAACGGAATACGCCCTCCAATACGAATGCAACATAACGTGGTACCTGTCCCGCTTCTGATAGATAATCATGTTTCTTAAATTCAAGCGTTTCAACCTTGCTCTGCAATAAATCGATCTGTTGTTTATTGAGGTCGCCAAATTGTAGAATAAAATTTATTAGCTCTTCCATTTAATAAATATACTATTCGTTATGAATGCTTCAATTACCAAATTGTAAAAAATAAAGCAGATTGATTGGATGCATTTTGGGTGGTTTTGGACAGATATGATTAAAGGGTTTAAGGTCAAAATTATTTTGTATTTATCATTTAACCTATTTGTAAATATTAATTATTTTTCTTTTTCCTGTTTGCTTTCCACCTAGCAAAGATAAGCAGAAAGGTATTCTTGGTATGAGGAAATGCGATCGAATTTTAGTGATTCTTGTTGATTAGCTTAATAGTATTAGTATCATTTTCTCTTATTCTATTAACTAATTGAGGAGCAATAGTCAATAAGTACCCTTGTATTACTTTGAAGGTATCCAACTTTCTGCATTTTGGTTATGATAATCCTCATTTAAGCAACGTAAGCATGTCCATTTAGAACCACCTTTGTAGTAACATTAATACGATTAAAAAAATGGAAAATAAACAGAAAGAAAAAGTGTGGTTCATTACAGGATCTTCAAGAGGATTTGGAAAAATATGGACAGAAGCTGCTTTGGAACGTGGAGACAAAGTCGCTGCTACGGCGCGTAATATCAATACTATTGCCGCATTAAAAGAAAAGTATGGGGATCAGGTTTTGGTTCTTGAAGTGGATGTAACCAATGCTCCGCAAGTGCAAAATGCCATTAGCCAGGCCAACGAATATTTTGGAAGATTGGATATTGTGTTCAACAATGCCGGATATTCTTTGGTGGGAACCATCGAAGAGGGCAGTACTGATGAAGTAAAAACGATGTACGAAACCAATATTATAGGACCTATCCATGTGATTCAGGCAGCATTACCAATACTGCGGGCCCAAGGTTATGGCCATATTTTGGGGACGTCGAGCGCTGTTGGTATTTATAGTAATCCTCTTATTGGGTATTATTGTTCCTCAAAATTTGCATTTGAAGCGATTTACGATAGTTTATCTAAAGAAGTTGCCGCATTTGGCATCAAAGTATCGCTGATTGAACCAGGAGCTTATAATACTGAATTTGGAAGTGCTGAATCGCTTAAAATAGCCAATAAAAGACTGTCGGAGTATGATGCTTTAAAAAGCAGGTTGACGGAAAATTTAAAAAAGCTGGAACGAGGAAATCCTGCAGCCACTCCCGAAGCAATATTTGCCGTTGTAGATGCTGAAAACCCGCCATTGAGATTGCTATTGGGTAAACATGATTTGCCACATATTCAACAAATCTATGCTGAACGCCTTCAGGAATGGGAAACTTGGAAAATTATTTCAGAAACAGCCCAAGGTTAATTCATCTTAGATATTTTGACAAGCTATTATTCGCTTTTCTTTGTGTGGGAAAAAGCGAATATTGCTTAACTTGTAATCTAGAAATTTTATAACATGGCTTCAAAAAAAACGGATCATTCCGTAAAAAGATTTCATACGCTGGCTGAGGTAATGGAGGCATCTGGTTTTCCGCCCCCAAAGCACCCTTTGATCGTTTTGCTGAACGGTGTAGACAAACCGCTTAAAGGCCGTGCACCCAACAAATCGCACGTATTAAATTATTATAAAATAGCTTTTAAGCCGGATGCTGGAGGAGAGTTAATGTATGGTCATACCAAATTTGATTTTAAAGAGGGCGGTTTGTTTTTTGTAGCTCCACAACAAATTCTCTCATCAATAGAAGAGAATGATAAAAAGGAAACTGCGGAACAAAAAATACTCAGTCCGCAGATCACATTGCTTATAGATCCTGATTTCTTACTGCAATACCCGTTGGCACAAAAAATCCATCAATACCACTTCTTCTCCTATGCTACCAATGAAGCACTGCACCTTTCGGCCAAAGAAAAAGAAACCATTCTGTCGTTATTCAGGGATATAGAAGATGAACTTGAGGACCGCATAGATAACATGAGCCATAGTGTGATCATATCGCAGATTGAACTGTTATTAAACTATTCACAACGTTTTTATAACAGGCAGTTTATTACCAGAAAACAAAATTATCCTAGTCTTACCGATCGTATAGATCAATTATTGGAGGATTATTTTAATAGCGATAAGGTCTTAAGTGGTGGAGTTCCAACCGTTAATTATGTAGCTGACCAGTTGCATATGTCAGCAAGTTATCTAAGTGATCTGTTGAGAAATCTTACAGGACGAAATACCCAGCAAGTTATCCATGATAAAATGATTTACCGGGCAAAGAATAAGTTATCTGGCACAGTTCTCAGTATTTCTGAAATTGCATTTGAATTAGGTTTCGAACAGCCCCAATCCTTTAGCAGGCTATTTAAATTAAAAACAAATCAAAGTCCACAGGAGTATCGAGCTCAATTCAATTGATTTTACAGTTGCTTGCACTCTTAGCACTATTGATACAGCTACGAATTTGTGTCTGAATTGTTTAGGAACCATTTTAGCAAATCAGTTATATATTTGGGCCTTTAACTTGCTATCAAATTTGGCTGCAACATTCAATATTTTGGCTACATAGCTAAAGTTATATATGCAGAACTTTGTTCTGTAAATTTAAGCAAAAAGACTATGTCAAATAAAACTAAAATTGCAGTAGTAACAGGAGGAAGCCGTGGAATCGGCAGAGATATAGTTATTAATCTTGCTAAAAACGGCAACAATATTATTTTTACCTATCATAGTAATACGGCCGAAGCTGATAAGGTTGTGTCTGAAGTATTATCGCTCGGACAAAAGGCAACTGCGTATCCATTGGACCTTGCCAATATAAAATCATTTGACAGTTTCGTAGATCGGGTGACTAAGCATTTATTGGAACATGAATGCTCACCGAACTTCGATTATCTGATTAATAATGCTGGGGTTGGTCTATATGGTTCTGTAGAAGATACTACCGAAGATGTATTTGATACCCTGATGAACATTAATTTTAAAGGAGTTTATTTCTTAACACAGATATTCTTGCCCCTGCTTATTGATGGAGGCAGAATTATCAATATATCATCTAGCTTAACTAGAATTTCTGCTCCTAATGTCTCTGCCTATGCAAGCATGAAATCTGCAGTTGAAACCTACACAAGATATCTGGCAAAGGAATTAGGCGCCAGACAAATTACAGCTAACAGTATTGCCCCCGGCGCTGTTGCAACTGATTTTGCAGGAGGTTCAACAAAGTCTGAAGAGAACACAAGAAATGCAATAGCATCCACGGCGGAAACAATCGCCATGGAACAAAAGCCTGCTGTGGGCGATGTATATTTTGGCCATTTCGGAGCGCGTCCGGGACCTGGCGACCGTTTGGGATTCGGTTGGTTCAAGGTCCTCAAAGTGGACGGCGATACTTATTATATTGCTAAATCCACGATCATGAGCAAAACCAGCAAGCCCAAAGAACAATTGGACAACAGTACTTTTGAGGCGGAAGGAACTCCAGTTAAGATAACAGAGCAGGCTGGATATCTAATCAATCTAAGATCTGCAGATCAGGGCCTGGAAATTTATTTTACAGATAAGAACTAATTTTAGAAATAATTTCACTCCTTTCTACATAGCTGAATCTGAACTCAGTAGTATTCAATTTTAGTTTAAGAGATAGGTCAATGGCAATATACTGAAAAAATGGGCAAGAAGTTATTTTAGCAACTGGCTGTGGGATTCATGCAACTCGGTTAACAAGTTCTATCTTTGTGGCTGGTAATGATGTCTATGTATCGGGAGTGAGTATTGACCCAAATTCAAATGAACCCATGGCTGTCTACTGGAAGAATGGACAAATGGTTATATTGGCAAAAGGGGAAACTTTTACTCAAGCATTGGCAATTGCAGTTGCTGGAAATGATGTATATGTCGCGGCTTTGTTTATTGGAGAGGGGACGAAGAGATCGTATTTCGAGGGATTGGTTTGATACCTAAGGAATATGGAGATTGGGGTCACGAAATCTTAATAACTTTTGTAAATTAGGAAAGTAGTAAAAAGCATTGTCTGTTGACAACAGACAACGCTTTTTTTGTTTGATTATTTACTTATCGGCGTCTAAAGGAACAAGATATGGGCGGAAAATTGATCCTAAAGTTCTCACTTTTGGTTGGACAGCTATTCTTATGGGAAAGCTGTACTCATAACTCCCATCGGGTGACGGTAGAAAATACTAAAAATGAGATTACAGCAGTGTCATTTTCTACGGTTGGCGGATTGACAGCAACACCTTCAAAAGATTATACGATTAAGATAACAAGAGATAGTGTTTATTGTCTGTTTTCTGCAATTGATACAGCCCAGAGTACCCTAAAATCATATGGCAATACGGAAGACAAATGGAACTTCCTATTGGATAAAATTGATTTGGAAAAATTTATTGCCGCTAAAGAGGAGGAGTCGCGTCAGCCATACGACGGAATAGATATAAAAATAAGCATTGCAACAAAAAAGGGGCAATATGTAAAACTGAATGCTTACGATAGCCCTAGCTGGAATCTCGTATATAGACAATTGGAGGAATCGTTCCCCCCAAAATCATATGGAAACAAAAAATTAGACAAGTGAATCAATTAAAGACTGTATCGCTTACAAGAGCTTTTCGTAACTTAGGTTGCTCTTCTCTTTTTGCTATTAGAATAGCAAAGGAATGGCACTCTTTGATGTAAATATATCGAGCTATTAAAATGTGAACCGAAATGGATGAGCAATTCAAACAACAAGTATATGAGGTTGCAAAGCTGATTCCCAAAGGTCGAGTAACGACCTATGGAGCCATAGCAAAAGCTTTGGGTTTTCCTAACCACTCAAGGCACGTCGGGAAAGCGATGGGCGGATGCCCGAAAGATGTTCCTGCTCATCGTGTTATATCAAGTAGCGGTAGACTTGCGGTGCCTGGATTTCAAAAACGGCTTGAAGCTGAGGGGCTTGTTGTGAATAATTTACGGATCAAGGATTTTAGGAAGTTGTTTTGGAATCCGATGGACGAATTAATCGATTAATTTAATAATATGAAATACTGTGCTTTTCTACGCGGCGTCAATGTGAAGGGAACCAATATGAAGATGGTAGATGTCTGTCAAGTTTTTAAGGACGCCGGTGTAACTGACGTTACTTCGGTACTGGCTTCTGGAAATATTGTTTTTTCGTCGGACAAGGCGGCCGACCCACTCAAGCGGCTATTGGAGGAGTCCATGTCGGCATATTTTTCTTATGAAGCTTTTTTATTCATCCGGTCGCGGGAAGAAGTGGAATCGCTGCAGGTAAACATTCCGTTTGAAATGCATACGGACTTCCATGTATATGCTTTTGTAGGGACAGAAGGTGTCGAAACAATACTGATGGATGAATTTAGCAATTCGACGCAGGTGCCAGGGGAGAAGGCTGAAATTGTCAATACAGTCTTTTATTGGCGTGTGCCCAAGGGAAATACTTTGGATTCCAGTTTTGGAAAGGTATTAGGAAGAAAGAATCTTAAAGATAAGATGACAAGCCGGAATATCAACACCTTTGAAAAGATAGTGAAAAAAATGGGTTAATCAACGGAATGAGCCCGATGAAATATCGAGCTCATTATTAAAACAAATCTAATAACTAAATTTGTTTAAACTTTTTGGGGGCAGTCTATACAGTCAGGCTCTTTTTTGTTTTATGGAATTCAACCGGGCGCGAAGCGGGGTCCCCTGGATGAAAACTTCTGTGGCATTGATCTTAATCGATCTCAGCCGATTTAGCCCAGATATTAATATGGCCATCTTTTGCATAGAGATCAATTTCGTGAATTTCCTCCGGACTAAACGACAGATTTTTCAGTGCACCAACGCAATCAACAACCTGTTGTGGTCTTGACGCACCAATGAGCGCCGATGTAACCTGCTTCTTACGTAATACCCAGGCAATCGCCATCTGTGCGAGCGACTGTCCTCTACGCTGTGCAATTGCATGTAAAGCCTGGATGTTCTTTTGATTTTCTTCGTTTAGGAATTTCGTCTGAAGTGATTTGGACTGCGAAGCACGACTATTCTCCGGGATATAATGTAAATATTTATCGGTGAGCATACCCTGTGCTAAGGGAGAGAATACGATAGAACCAATGCCTATCTCATCCAAGGTGTCAAGCAAGCCATCGGTTTCTACCCATCTGTTTAACATGGAATAGCTGGGCTGGTGAATAATAAAAGGTGTACCCAATGATTTCAGGATCGCATAGGCCTCTTTTGTGCGTTGCGAGTTATAGGATGAAATACCGACATAAAGTGCTTTTCCGCTGCGGACTAGCTGATCCAATGCCAACATGGTCTCCTCCAAGGGGGTATTGGGGTCGAAACGATGTGAATAGAAAATATCGACGTAATCGATACCCAGGCGCTTGAGTGATTGCTCACAGCTTGATATCAGATATTTACGGCTTCCCCATTCTCCATATGGCCCATTCCACATGTGATATCCTGCTTTTGATGAAATAATCATTTCGTCGCGTAAACCGTAAAATTGTTCTTTTAATATTTGTCCGAAGGCCTTTTCGGCGCTCCCAGTAGGAGGACCGTAATTGTTTGCGAGGTCAAAATGGGTAATTCCCAAGTCAAACGCGGTTGTGCAAATATCAACTTTGGTTTGATGGGGCGTGTCGTCACCGAAATTATGCCACATTCCCAATGAGATGGCAGGCAATAGAAGACCGGATTGACCACAACGATTATAGATCATATCTTGATATCGGTCTGGATTTGCTGTATACTGCATAGTCTTGAATAGTTTTAATCCAAACTAAGATAAATTTATGCTTATTTGCAAGTTTTAACTAGACACTTTATATGTAATTTTTTAGTGAAGGGCAACTTTCGAAAGGATCTTATGCAGATGTCCTTCAAGCGCATTTGGAAAACTGCAGGGGAATGTCTTTTATAAATCGAAATTTAATGTATTTTTATATGAAATCTAAGAAACTGATTAATTCGTACTATGAGGAAAATTCTGACCATCCTATGCTTTGTTTTTATTGTATTGGGGAATTGTTATGCACAATCAAAACATTTGCTTTTCAAGACTGATTTTGGCGATTTTAAAGTTGTACTTTATGACTATACGCCCAATCATCGCGATTTGATGTTGCGATCTATTCGGGATACTGTCTATCAAGCTGCATTGTTTAATCGCATTATCGAAAATTTTGTCGTGCAGGGCGGAGAGCATGATATTGATATTGAAAAACGTGAGGCGGCAGACCCCCTTCATAAAAAACCACGATTGGCAGCAGAGTTCGATGACCGGGCTTTTCATAAAATGGGTGCTCTGGGTGCAGGACGGGATGGAAATCCCGCGAAGGCATCTTTTTTGAATCAGATCTATTTCGTGGTTGGAAAGAAAATCACGGCAGCTGAGCTTGATAGTCTTGAATTAAAGAAAGGCATAAAATATACTGCAGCACAACGTAAGGAGTACTTAGCTCGCGGAGGACAGCCAAGACTCGATCATGATTTTACCGTTTTTGGTGAAATTTATGAAGGCTTTGAAGTGATCATGAAAATAAGTCGTGTAAAAACGGATAAACAAGATTATCCACTTCATAAAGTGCCTTTTAAGATTGTTGAAATAAGTAAATAACCTTGACCACCGAATTAATATTGATAAAAAAAAAGGGCTTAATTGCCCTTTTTCTATTTACGATGTTGATCAAATTCTTCTTTAAGCTTCTGATAACGCTCTTTCCACTCGTCTGGTAGCTTTTTCGGGATATCTTTGAGACTTTTGAGCTGAAATGCAAATACACAGGCTGCGAAACCAACCGTACTAATAGCCATTCCTGTCCAGATCACTAGGGAGAAACCGGCAAATAGTGGATTCCAAAGCAAGATAAAGCTGAAAATAATGCCTAAAATGGCGAATAACAAATTCCAACCCCAAGATTTACTACCGTAATTTTTGAGATCAAAGGAAAAGGATAGCAGCTGGAACGATTTAAAAAGTGCATAAAAACCCACGATAAATGCCAAGGTGCTCGCTGATAACAGCGGATTGGCAATCAGCAATATGCCGAATAGGGTATAGAGGATGCCCCCGGTGAGGTACCAGCCCCAACCGTCCACTTCATCTTTATTCTGCACGGCAAATATGATTTCCAAAATACCGGAAATAATAAATGACCATGAAAATAGAATTGCTAATGTGAGAAATGCAGCAACAGGTGTGGAAATAGTATAGAAACCCAAAAGAATTAATAGAATACCGATAATCAATGGGATATACCAGTGCTTGATGGATGTCCGGATCGTTTTAAAAAATGAATTTGCCATAATAATGAGTTAAAATATTGCAGATAAAAAAGCCCCATTAATTTCTTAACGAGGCCTTACATATATAAAACTGATTAAATTAGGCAAAAAGAAAAATACTAGATCTTTCCAGTCTCTTTTAAAAGTTTGTAATATGCATACACGATATTGATTTCAGCATTTGTGTATTTCAATTCCGCTTCAAGTTTTGAGTTTGATGCATCCATGATATCGACGATCAACGCCAATTGGTTCAAATACTTTTTCTCAATAATACGATAGTTCTCATCTGCAAGCGCTTTATTGTACTCCAGAGTCTTGCGTTGTGAGTAGGCCTCATTGTATCTAATGTATGCAGTATTAACAGCTACGCTGGTTTTTTGTTTCAGAGCGTTTGCGTATTTCTCGTTTTTTTCAATTTGTAGATCATTTAGCTTAAGCTTTTTTCCAGTGGTGTAGACTGATGAAATCGTATAGCTTAACGAGATACCCGTATTCCAGGTATTCATGTATTTGTCGATCACCGGCATCACATTGGTGATGGGTTTCACAAGACTGTTTCCCGCGAATACGCTAAGGGCAGGGGATCGTTCTGATTTTGTAATCGCCTTTTCTGTCTGTAGAAGCTCGGTCTCTTTGGCCGCAAGTTGAAGGCCCGGGCTGGACACATAAGCATCTTGTTTCAAGCTCGCGAGGTCTGCCAGCTGAAACCTGCTATCTAATAGTTTATCATCCGGCTCAATTACTGTGCCCTCCTGTAGTCCTAAAGCGACGATAAGCTCGTCATTCAGGATTTTCCGATTGTTTTGAATGACCTCTTTCGCTAGTTCCAATTCAGATATTTGCAATTGGTTTCGGATGACATCATTTTTGGTGATCATGCCCTGTTTATATAATTTTTCCGTCAGGTCTAGCCTTTTGTGGGCAAGCTCAATATTTTGATTATAGACAGCTTCTTGATTTTTCAGTTTGAATAGATCAAGGTAATAGCCTAAAACCAAAATTTTAATGTTCTGTTCTTCATTCTTATGATCTAATTCAGCCAGCTCCTCACCCAAGGTAGAGGCTTTGATGCTATTTTTTACCACACCTCCTTTCCAGATAAGTTCTTTCGCCTCCAAAGCATAATTATTGCCGAAATGAGGTAGAGGTACCTTTTCCGACCCCGAGAGGTCTTTGTCGATCAACTCAGCATTGCCGAGGTAAAAGGCAGATGCCGAAGCGCTGATTTCGGGAAGCCTTCTTAATTTTGCAACTTCAGTTTTTTGTTGGGCGATACTAACAGCTGATGCCGAAACGATAAGATTTGGGTGGTTATGGATAGCAAGTTCGAACAGTTTTTCAATTGTTATTTTCCGGCTGTTTATGCTGTCTTGACCGTATGTTTGATTGCAAAAGAATGTAAAGAAGCATAACGTCAAGTAAAAACCTATTTTTCGGGCTCTTGACTTCGTATTCATGGTATTTAACTTTGTTTATATATGTGATACAAAGTTACGATGCCTTGGGGGGACAAGAAATGTTTGATTCCTGCTTTATGATGTTCAATTGGTAACAAGATTGGCTTGCTGTTCACGAAATAGCTTGGGTGTTATGCCGACATGTTTTTTGAAAAACTTGCTAAAAGCATATTGATCTGAAAAATTAAATTCTTGTGAGATCTGATTGATTGTTTTGGTAGAAATGGTGAGCTGCGCTCTAGCTTCTGTGACTAGCCAGTTGCTAATAATTTCAGAGGGCGATTCTTTTGTAATCTCCTTGACGCTGATCGACAGGTACTTGATGGAAATATTGAGGCGGTCGGCGTAGAATGCTAGATCGCGCTGTTCTTTGTAGTGATCGGCTATAAGCTGTAAAAAATGCACGGTAATTTCTTCCTTTCTTTTGTTGTGTGTCTTTCCGGAGCTTTCGCCGGCAGTATAGATCACATCGGCCAAAAGGTAAATAATCGCCATAAAAATATTGATATTGGCTTTTTGGAGAAAATCCTTCTTCGGATCGATCGGTTTTTTACGGTTGTTATGTAAAGTGCATAACAATGTCCAGATCGCTTCAAAATCGTTGGAGGCAGGAGTAAAGGGTGTTGAGCGATTGGCATTGATTAACCGATACGCATCGTATCGACTGATCGACAATCGTATTCGGTTGGAAAAATTCCGGTCATAATGGAGTATTTTAAAAACAGCATCGTTACTAATTGCTGTAAAGCTGTAGTACTTATTGTATCCGATAAAGAGGATATTGCCAGCTTGGAGATCGGTAGGCGTACCATTACTATTGACCTGAATAGAGCCTCTACAAAGCAGGATACAAGTCGTCCATAAGGGGTGATAGTAGTAGTCTTCTCCCTGTGCAGGAAGTTCTGATTGATCTATAAGTTCTATTTCATTCATTTTTTCAATAAAAAAGTAAAGAATAGCGTAGTCAACTTTACTGCTATAATAGCAAAAAATTGTTATATACTGTTTAGCAAAAAGGGGCAATCAGTTTCTTTTGTGCTAGAAGCTCTGCAATATAGGATTGATTTATGGAGCAGCCTTAGAGCGACTCCATAAATTTTGTATTACCGCCCTTAAAAAGCGACTTTTTTAGGGTCTGATCCGGAAAAACCCATTTGAGGGAGTTCGAGGATAGTTTTGATATTGCTTGCTGTCAGCTCAAAATCGTCGATAGCTAAATTTCGTTTTATATTATCGGGATTGGTTGATTTTGGCAACGGCAAGATGCCCTGAGATAAGGCAAATTTGATACAGAGTTGTCCAACACTTGTATTCTTTTCCTTGGCCAGTGCAATGAGTGTTTCATCCTGCAATATTCTGCCCGAACCCAGGGGTGACCAAGCCTGAACAAGGATGTCATTGGATTTGCAGAGCGCCACGGTATCTTTCTGAAGATAACCCGGATGAAATTCAATTTGGTTCACAGCAGGTACGATTGTCGCTGACTCCAATAATTTGGCGAGATAGTCTTTTGGAAAATTACTCACACCGATAGCTCTTATTTTCCCCTGTTGATACAGATGCTCAAAAGCTCGCCAGGTGTCCGCGTTGATGTCAGACCAGTTTGCAAACTGTGTTTCGTTGGCTGGCCAGTGAATCAGGTAAAGATCGAGATAGTCCAATTGTAGATCGCTGAGCGATTGTTCAAATGCAGCAATTGTCTTATCGTATCCACGTTCGGTGTTCCAGAGTTTTGTTGTAATAAACAGTGAATTACGATCTATACCACTGTCTTTTATAGCCTTTCCGACACTCTTTTCGTTTCCATATATAGCTGCGGTGTCAATATGTGTGTATCCAGCGGCAAGAGCTTCTTTAACTGCCTGATAAGCTTCTTCGCCCTCGGGAATTTGCCAAGTTCCAAATCCAATTGCCGGAATTTCAACTCCATTGTTCAATTTGAATGTTTTCATTGTCAGTTGTGTTTTTTAATTTGAGCTAAAATAGGATTTCGCCTGTAGTATCCCGTCACTGAAATGTCAAGAGGAATACTTTTGGGTGGAGGTGAAGCGACTTATTCTGTATTGCCAAAATATATTTATTTTCACAATTTTATTGTCAAAAGGGGTGCAATTCCTCGTTAATTATGGCATTAATTCTTATCTTTAGGCGAATTTTTGAGAAATTCAGATTTTTCAATGATTTCACATAGCATTAAAAATTAAACATATTTCTAATAGATTACTATGTCAAACAAATCAAAAATTGTTTGGACAAAAACAGATGAAGCTCCTTTATTAGCGACTTATTCGTTTTTGCCTATCGTTCAAGCGATTACAGCTACAGCTGGTATCGATGTTGAATTGAGAGATATCTCTTTAGCAGGCCGTATTCTTGCTAGCTTTCCAGAATTTTTAAAAGAAGATCAAAAAATTGCTGATGCATTGGCTGAGTTAGGTCAGTTGGCAACAACTCCTGAAGCAAACATCATTAAATTACCGAATATCTCCGCATCAATTCCGCAGTTAAAAGGTGCTATCGCTGAATTACAGCAAGCAGGATACGCTGTTCCGAACTATCCTGATGAAGCGACTACAGATGAAGAAAAGTCAGCCAAAGCTAAGTATGCAAAGGTATTGGGTTCTGCTGTAAATCCTGTATTACGTGAAGGAAACTCAGATCGTCGTGCACCTAAAGCGGTTAAGAATTATGCAAAAGCAAATCCACATAAAATGGGTGCTTGGGCGAAAGATTCCAAAACAAAGGTGTCATCCATGACTTCAGGTGATTTCTACGGTTCAGAACAGTCTGTAACCGTTGAAAATGAAGGCCAATTCAAAATTGAGTTTGTTGATGAGCAAGGTGCAGTAACAGAATTAAAAGGACTTTCTGCATTGAAAGCGGGTGAAGTTATTGATTCTTCAACGTTGAGCTTAACTGCATTGAAAGCTTTTGTAGCTGATGCTATCGCTGAAGCGAAAGCCGCAGGAGTATTGTTGTCTGCACATTTAAAGGCAACAATGATGAAAGTTTCTGATCCGATTATATTTGGTGCTGTTGTTGAAACTTATTTTGCAGATGTTTTTGCGCAATATGGCGATTTGTTCAAAGAGCTGGGTATCAATAAAAATAACGGTTTAGGCGAGGTTTATGCTAAAATCGCAGGTCATGGAAAAGAGGCTGAAGTGAAAGCTGCTATCGACGCTGCTATCGCAAATGGTCCTGCTTTAGCGATGGTAAATTCGGATAAAGGCATTACAAATTTCCACGTGCCTTCTGATGTAATTATTGACGCTTCTATGCCAGCAATGATCCGTATCGGTGGTAAGATGTGGAATAAAGACGGTCAAGAAGAAGATACGATTGCTATGGTTCCTGATCGTTGTTACGCTGGCGTTTACGAAGCGACAATTGAAGACTGTAAAGAACACGGTGCTCTAGATCCAAAAACAATGGGCTCTGTGCCAAACGTAGGTTTGATGGCGCAAAAAGCTGAGGAATACGGATCCCATGATAAAACTTTTCAAGCTGCAGGAAACGGAGTTATTCGCGTTGTTGATGCGGAAGGAAATGTTTTCATGGAGCAAAAAGTAGAGACAGGAGATATTTTCCGTATGTGTCAAACGAAAGATGCACCGATTCAAGACTGGGTGAAATTGGCTGTAAATCGTGCCCGTTTATCTGAGACACCTGCTGTATTCTGGTTGGATAAAAACCGTGCACATGATAGAGAAATCATCAAAAAAGTAGAAAAATACTTGCCAAACTTTGATACAACTGGTCTGGATATTCGTATTTTATCTCCGATTGATGCAACGAAATTCTCTTTGGAGCGTATTCGTAAAGGCGAAGATACTATTTCCGTGACTGGTAACGTATTACGTGATTATTTGACGGATTTATTCCCGATCTTAGAAGTGGGTACATCAGCTAAGATGTTGTCGATTGTTCCATTGATGAATGGCGGTGGTTTATTTGAAACAGGTGCTGGTGGTTCAGCTCCGAAACACGTAGAACAATTCCTTCAAGAAGGTTACTTGCGTTGGGATTCATTAGGTGAATTCTTGGCACTTGGTGCTTCTTTGGAACACTTGTCTCAAACACAAAATAATCCAAAAGCGCTGGTATTGGCGGAGACATTGGATGAGGCAACGGAGAAATTCTTGGCTAATGACAAATCTCCGGCACGTAGAGTTGGTCAGATCGATAACCGTGGGTCGCATTTCTACTTGACATTATACTGGGCGCAGGCTTTGGCAGCGCAAACAAAAGATGCTGAATTAGCTGAGAAATTTGCGACCGTTGCAAATGTGTTAACAGAAAATGAAGCGAAAATCAATGCAGAATTGATCGCGGCTCAGGGCCATGCACAAAACATCGGTGGTTATTATTTCCCGAATGATGAATTGGCAGCTAAGGCAATGCGCCCATCTGAAACATTGAATAATGCAATTTCCAGCATTTAAGCGGTAATTGCTTTCATAACAAAGAAGCCCAGTTCGATTGATCTGGGCTTCTTTGTTGTTTGCAAAAAGAAGTAATTCTGCTATTTTAATGGATGTTTGACACCTGTAAAGGTCATCTTAACAGGTATGATATGTCCATTTTTGTCAAATTTCATTTCTTCGATGCAGGTTACCCGCTCATTGGCTCCATCTTTGCCAAGCGGTCTACGGTGATAGACAATAAAATATTTGTCCTCGTTGGGTACCTTGATGACTGAATGATGTCCGGCGCCAACAGCGACTTCAGGATCCCGTTCCAATATTGTTCCGATGCGCTCAAAAGGGCCAAAGGGCGAGTCGGCGATGGCATAAGCGACTTTGTAGTCGGGGCCTGTCCAGCCACCTTCCGACCACATGAAATAATATTTTCCATCTTTTATAAACATAAATGGTCCTTCGACGTAATCCTTAGGGGTGATTTCCTTGTAAAAGGTGCCATCATCAAAAGGGAGCAAGCCTGTGAAATCTGGTTTGAGTTTGACCATATTGCAGTGCTTCCAACCACCGTAATACATGTAGAAAGTGCCGTCTTTATCTTTGAAAACAAACTGATCTATCGGCTGAGCGCCATTGATAATATCGTTGATTAAGGGTTTGCCCAATAGGTCCGTATAAGGGCCTTCTGGCTTGTCGGCCACAGCGACCCCAATGCCTCCGATCTCTCCCTGATGCACATCATTGGCTCCGAAAAACAGATAATATTTGCCCTTATTTTCCAATACTGCAGGTGCCCACATCGCTTTTTTCGCCCATTTAACGTTGCTGTTCTCCAAGATACGGCTATGTTTTGTCCAGGTGGCCAAATCGGTAGATGAAAACGCGTCAAAGAATATCTGCTCTTCATAAGGCGCCGAATAGGTTGGGAATATCCAGTATTTATTGCCGTAGATAATACCTTCAGGATCAGCATAGTTTCCCGTGATAACAGGATTCTTCTGGGCAAAAAGTGTCGCGGTTAAAAGTAAGGTTGTTGATGTTAAAAATGTTTTAATCATTATGTCGGTTTAAACTTGTAAGGTACGGGATAGATTTTATTTGGATATGACTAAATGAATCATTTATATGACCATTTGTCTCATTGTTTTTTGAAATGTTAAAATTTTGTTAAAATCTTATTATGCTTTCGATTGTTTCCGATTTATTTCACATATTTGTTTATGTCATTTCCAAATGGCATAAATACTTTTCATAAAATAGGTTAATAATATGGCTAAGATACCCAAAGTCTCCCAGACTTTGGGTGTTTTTTTATTCTCGCTCCAAGCCAAAAATCATTACTAGTTTTCTGTCGTTATATAAATTCAAGGTTTGTTCGGCTATGTCAAACTGAATTTGTTTTTGTTCAAAAATTTGAAAAAAGTCATTTTCGATATTTACGCCATTGCAGGCGCGCATGGTGCTTGCTAGGTGCAGAAAGCTGATTTTATCGTCTTTAATGGCAAAATTTCCCCAAAAATTGTTGCATCCCGTTGTGCCGGCAATCGTACTATTTTTGGCATCGAACCCGATACTTGCTTTGCTAGAGCTAACATCCTTTCCATTTAACTGAAGCAGATTCCACTTAAAACGGGCAAGAAATGCAGCCACACTGGGCAGTTCGTTTGCACGTTCTCTCGACAGGACTTCAATTAAACTATAACTGACGGAGTCTGTATCTTTTTGTTTCGTTTGTTTTACGCGAATGCGGTAACGGTAGCCCTCCTGGTAATCGAATCCTTGAATTGTTGACGTGAGGTACTCCCATTTATTCCTTTTGTCAGATTTTACCTGCAGACATTTCAGTTTGCCAAGGCTCTGGGCATTCACGTAGTTTTCTCCAACTTCCCATGTGGCCACCGCTGTATTTTCCGATAGTGATTTTGTAATCGTTTTGGCTAAGGTATATGTCGAATGTGAACCGTTTTGACGTTTGAGGATCCTGATGTCATATTCAAATTTTGGGTCATAATCAAATTGCAAGATTTCGGCATAGAATTTCTCCCAATCTTTGCTGTTGTAGTATTTCACAAGATACGGCGGTGTTTGCTGAAGACCAGATTTTACTTTTACGCGAAATGAAGAGCTCTGGGCAAGTAAGCTTTGACAGGGGAGTAAGAGTGTTAAAAAAAGGAGTAATGAACTGTATGTGGAAGGCTTCTTCATAATTAGCATGTAAATATCAATAAAAACGTATCTTTAAACATGAATATTGCACGGGTGAATCTGTGCCTGCTACTTGTATTTTCTCTGTTAAGTCTGCAGGTTTACAGCCAAAATAGGAAGGATTATTTTAAAACGCAAATTGCCCTTGGGGAATTGACTGATCCACAACTGAAAGAGGTGTCGGGTATCACACCGGCTTATCGGGAGGGCAATTTTTGGGTGCATAATGATAGTGGTGATGGTGCAACTATCTATTTAATCGATCGTCAGGCCAAACTACTGAAGAAATTTTCACTCGAAGGGGTATCTGTCGTCGACTGTGAGGATATCGATCGGGTGAAATTTGGGGACACCTATTTTCTCGTCCTTGCGGACATCGGAAACAATACCGGGAAAAGGACCTGGACATGCCTTTATGTATTTCCTGAGCCTCAGGCTGATGATCCTGGGCTTATTCCGAAAAAGTCAATTCGGGCTATCTTTCTTAAATTTCCGGGCCAGAAACGTTTAGATGCCGAATCGATTATGATTGATCCAATAGACAAAATGTTGTATGTAATATCTAAACGTGAATTTCGATCGACTGTTTATTCCGCAGCGGTATTTACAAATTCTAAACAGCAGTATTTTACCTTAAATAGCGTAGCGGAGCTCCCATTTACTTTTGCTACTGCTGCCGCTATAGATCCGACCGGTACACAGTTGCTTGTAAAGAATATTACCCATATTTTCTATTGGCAGAGGAACCGGAGTAAATCCTGGAAACAGGTACTCCAACAAAAGCCAGCTATTCTGCCTTATCAGGTGGAGCCACAAGGGGAAGCGATAGCTTTCGATAGCAAGGGAAATGGATTTTATACAATTAGCGAGCGTCCATTTGGTTTAAAATCCTATCTTTATTTTTTTGAAAGAAATCAATAAATTTATGATAAACACTAGACCTATTTTCAGTTATTCGCTGCATAATTTTCATCAAACCGAGCCTATCGAAAACTGCCAATTTTGTTCAAGAGGTATTAGACTGATGTTAATTGCCTTCGTTTTATTTTTATGTACCCCCACGAACACCTTTGCTGCTAAAGTGGACACCCTGTCCATTCAGAGCCCATCCATGGGTAAAGCAATTAAGACTGTCGTAATTCTTCCTCAAAATTACTCGAACAAAATCAGTTATCCGGTCCTTTACCTGTTGCATGGTTATTCCGGTAATTATAGCAATTGGGTTAAAAATTCAAGTGTGAGCGCATTGGCGGATCAGTATGGTTATATGGTCGTTTGCCCCGATGGTGGTTTTGGAAGCTGGTACTGGGATGTCGCGAATGATAAAAACTACCAATATGAAACCTTTGTGTCCAAAGAGCTGATTGATTATATGGATCAGCATTATTCGACGATCAAAGATCGGAGCGGAAGGGCAATTACAGGATTAAGTATGGGTGGGCATGGTGCGCTGTCGCTAGCCATAAAACATCAGGATAGCTATGGCGCTGCAGGAAGTACAGCTGGTGGGGTAGATTTTAGACCTTTTCCCTTAAACTGGGAAATTAAAGATCGCATTGGGAATTACGCTGATGTACCGCAAGAATGGGATAATCGGGTTGTTATTAATATGGTGCCCAAATTAATCAATAATAAACTTCGCCTAATCATCGATTGCGGTAAGGAAGATTTTTTCTATACCGTGAATGTTGCACTGCACGATAAATTGATGTACCATAATATAAATCATACCTTTGTTACAAGTGAAGGTGGACACAATTGGGAGTACTGGTCTCGGTCAATTGTTTATCAAATGGCTTTTTTTAAGGGATATTTTGATCAAGCGAAGAAAAATGAAAAGAAAAATGGATAAATATTTGGCATAAATGAATAAAATGCTATTTTTGTTAAACAGAGACCTTAACTAACAAATTATAAACTTATTATTAAGCCTTACAAATTGTAAGGCTTTTTTATTATTTTCAGCAAAATTTTTGACTTCAATTGATTATGTTTAAACCTATAAAGGTTGTATTTTGTTTTTCTTCCATTTTGTTCTGCGCGCAGCAAGCGTATAGTCAACAGTCTAAATCTATTTCTGGGTTTGTTAGGGACAGTATCAGCGGTGAGAATATCATTGGCGCCGTCATAAGAAACGATACAGAGAAAAAATCCACCGCTTCAAATAAATATGGTTTTTTTAGTTTGTCTGTACGTGATGCCAGCAAAGGGATGGAAGTATCATCTGTAGGCTATCGAACGAAAGCATTTTCTGTCCACCTTGACAAGGACTCCACTTATATTATTCAGTTGGTGCCTGAGGAAAATCAGCTCGCTGAGGTTACCGTAACCGGAAATAGGCGCAAATCAATAAAGGATCTAACCCCTGGGTTGACACAATTTAGCCCTAAGGAAATCGAAAAAGTTCCTGTATTATTTGGAGAAAAGGATATTCTCAAGACTATTCAGCTATTTCCGGGAGTAACCAGTGGGGGGGAAGGAAGCAGCAATTTTTATGTGCGCGGCGGCGGTGGCGACCAAAATCTGATTTTGCTGGATGAGGCTCCTGTCTATAACAGTTCCCATTTGTTTGGTTTTTTCTCGACCTTTAATTCCGATGCGATCAAAGACGTGAATTTCTACAAGGGAGGTGTTCCAGCCCAATATGGAGGCAAAATATCATCGGTCATGGAAATTACCACCTTGGATGGAAACAACCAGCATTTCAATGTAGAAGGTGGCTTGGGTCTTATTGCTTCGCGTCTTAAATTGGAAGGGCCGATTCAAAAAGGCAAGAGCTCATTTATGATCTCCGGTAGACGTACCTATGCCGATCTTTTCTTAAAGCTTTCAAGTGATGAGAATATTAAGAAGAGTGCGCTCTTTTTTTATGACCTCAATGCAAAATTAAATTATCGCATCAATGATAAGAATACACTTTACTTGTCTGGATATTTCGGCAAGGATGCGATGGCTTATCATGATTTGTTTGATTTCAATTGGGGAAATGCGACTGGAACCATGCGCTGGAACCATGTGTGGAGCAATAGGTTGTTTAGCAATACTACGCTTATTTTTAGCAAATTCAATTATCAGGTTAAGATTGAGGATGATAACAACTTTAAAATCCGTTCAGACATCTTTAATTATAATTTTAAACAAGATTTTCAATACAATCTTTCGGATCGTCACAATCTAAAATTTGGATTACAGGCAGCCTTGCAGGAAATCCGACCGGCAAGTATCGAAGCGGGAGAAGATTCGAAGGTGAATTCATTGCAAATTCAACATCGCAAGGGTGCTGATGTTGCTGCTTATTTAACCGATGACTGGTCTATTACCGATCGTTTAAAATTAAACTATGGATTGAGGGCATCTGCTTATGCAACATTGGGGCCAGGGACATTTTATACTTTCGATCCTGCAGGTGAGGCCGTAGATTCTACCTATGTGGGAAATGGCAAGTTGGGTAAAAAGTACTTCTATCTGGAACCTCGCGTTTCATTAAACTACGCTATCAATGATTTAACGACGGTAAAGGCATCTTTCAATACAAATGCTCAGTATCTGCATCAATTGAGCAATACAACCAGCAGCCTCCCTACCGATCAATATGTGTTGAGCAATAATACGATTAAGCCCCAGCTATCCAATCAGTATTCGCTGGGTTACTTTCGGAATTTTGCATCCAACAGATATGAATTCTCTGTCGAAGGTTATTACCGGGATTTAAAGAACCAGATTGACTATAGGAATGGCGCCGATCTACAGGCAAATGAACTGCTGGAAGGGGAATTGCTGTTTGGAAAAGGCAGAGCGTACGGAATTGAATGGTTTCTGAAAAAGAGACTGGGGCGATTTAGCGGCTGGCTGAGTTATACTTTGTCCAAAAGTGAGCGGCAATTTGAACAAATTAATGATGGTCAATGGTTTAACGCACGTCAGGACAAAACGCATAATATAGCTATCGTAGCGCAGTATCAGTTAAATCCGAAGTGGAATTTAAGTGCAAATTTCGTATACTATACAGGAGATGCTGTAACGATGCCCGCGGGGAAATATTTTGTTGACGATCGTACGATCTTTTATTACGATAAAAGAAATGGGCAGCGGATGCCTGCTTATCACCGCCTGGATTTGGCAGCAACTTATGATATTAAGCGGACAAAGAATAGCTACTCGAGCTTGTCGTTTGGTCTCTATAATGCCTATAATCGAAAAAATGCTTATTTGATCGACTTTAGAGAAAAAGAAGGGCAATCCAATGTCACCGAGATTTATCGGATAGCATTATTTGGGACGATCCCATCGATTACTTGGAATTTTAAATTTTAGCAAAGAATGAAGAAGATATTAGGAGTTATAGCTGTTGCATTATTTACTTTAGGGAGCTGCGAAGACAAAATAGATTTGGAACTGCCCGAAAATACAGGTCAATTGGTTATCACCGCAGATTTGATGGTTTCGGATCAGCAACATGAGATTAGTATACAGAAGGTTGTAAGCATTAAAGACTCTCTATTTTCTCCGATAACAGATGCGGAGGTGAGCGTTAAGAATATGCAAAATAATCGCACTTATACGTTTCAAGCGGGAGCTGATGGGTTGTATACCAATAAAACATTACGGTTACAGGAAAAGGTCACTTACCAGTTGCAGGTAAAGACCGCTGATGGAAGGGAGATCCAAGGGGTATCAAAGGTTCCCAGCTATGTGGATGTGGATTCTATAGGGCTTTCAGAGCGAATTATTTTTACTGATACAATTTACTATCCGACCCTCGTATTTATCGATCCACCGGAAAAAGGTAACTATTATAAGTATAAAATGTCGGTCAATGGAGGTAAATTACGTTTTATTGATGTCTTTGACGATAAGTATAACAATGGCTTAGAAGTGCAGCATGATATTGTCGACCGCGATAGAGATTTGAAAGTTGGTGATCGTGTGCGTATCCTACGTCAATGTATCGATGTAGGCGCCTACAATTACTGGAATAGTTTTCAAATGATTAATCCTGGTTCGGCTTCGCCAGCTAATCCGATTTCAAATTTAAGCAACAATGCACTGGGGTATTTCAGTGTCAGTGTAGGTAAATATTACGAATCTGAGGTGACGTTTGTTAGAAGTAAACCTTAATCTATTCTCGAAAGCTGATAGTGATTTTTTAATAAAAACTCTATTGTTTTAGGTAGAACATATTCGACACGAGGAATGGCTTTGATATTATCATGAAAAATAATAACAGAGCCATTTTTAATGTTGGGCAGAACGTTTTCCAGGCATTTCTGGGGACTTAAATTCGGATCAAAATCACCCGACATAATATCCCACATGATCACTCGGTATTTTTTATAGAGTTGGCGGAGTTGGGATTTTGTTGCTCGGGCATAAGGCGGACGAAAAAGATCAGTCTGGGTCAGTTCCTGGCATTTCGCAACATTTGCCAAATACTGCTCATCATTTGTTTCCCAGCCTTTGAGGTGGTTGTAGGTATGGTTGCCTACCTGATGCCCTTCATCTAAAATTCGTTGAAACAAATGTGGATTTTTTTTAATATTTTCACCAACACAAAAAAATGTTGCCTTTGCCTGATATTTTTTTAGGATATCGAGTATAAAAGGTGTAATTTCAGGAATTGGACCATCGTCAAAAGTAAGATAGACTTTTTTTTCATGACGTGGCATATTCCATATTGATTTGGGATATAGCCATCTAAGGAAAAATGGAGATTTGACAAAATACATAACCGATAAATGAAGTTCAAATCTAAAAAAAAATGTATGGTTCTACATATGGACATGAAAAGATTTTATTATTCTGCAGTAGTATTTACTGGGTTATTTCTAGGAACTAACGATTTGGTTCAAGCCCAACAGGTTGTAGGAGTGGCAGAAGCCATTCGTATGACATTGGAACGGAACGTACAGATAAAACAAGCGGCGCTGAACAAAGATCTTGCTGAGCAGGACTTGTTTCAGGCAAAAAGTAATTTATTGCCGAACCTGAGTGCTAGCGTGGATCAAAGTTTTCGTTATGGCTTTGGTTTCGATTTAACTTCCGGACGAATCGTCAATAACACCTGGACAAAAGGAACCAGTGGCTCGGTGGGATCAAGTGTCAATTTATTTCAGGGCTTTCAACAGATCAATCAGATCAAAGCGAATAAGTTGCAACTGGAGTCTACGGCGACTCAGGTGGATAAGATCAAGAATGACCTTGTGCTCAATGTGCTGGTTAATTATTTGGAAGCTATTACCAATCATGAGATGATGGTTGCGAGTGAAGACCAGATCGCTTTGTCGAAACAGCAATTTTCACTGGACTCCATCCAGTTTGCAGTTGGTAATAAAACGATTGCCGATCTTGCCAAATCAAAAAATCAGGTTGCTACAAATGAATTGAACAAAGTTAATTTGAAAAATTCATACGAAATGTCTTTGTTGACCTTGAAGCAGCTGATGGAAATGCCTCCTGAAACGCCTATTTCCTTGGAACGTCCAAGCTTGGAATCTATATTGGTTCATGCAGTGGATAAAAATGCGGTGGATGTCTACCAGAAAGCGCTCACATTGCAGCCGGATATTCATAAGTCTGCATTGGATAAAGAGGTCGCATTGAAACAAATCGATATTGCAAAGGGGGGCTATTATCCGACACTCAATTTGAACGTGAGTTATGGAACGAATTACTCATCTGCGACAACAAGGCAAACAGATCCATTGGATCCTGCGACCCTTTTTAGAGTGCCTTTTGGCCAACAGATATCGGATAACAAGTCTTTTTTTACCGGTTTATCTCTTGCTATTCCAATTTTTTCAAGAAATCAGAATAAAGTAAATGTGGCCAAGGCAAAGATCGGTTTAAAACAGGCTGAAGCCTCCGAGCAATTGGCAAAAAATAACTTAAACAAGGCCGTTAATCAGGCTGTATTGGATGTGAATGCGGCCAAACAACGCTATAGCTCGGCTACCGTCGCATTTGAAAGTGCTGAAACAGCATTTAAGGCGACAAAAGAACGTTACGATATTGGTATGGCGAATTCACTGGAGTTGTTTACTGCTCAAACGGAACGAAATAAGGCCGAATTTGACCTTATTCAAGCAAAATATAACGTAATATTCAGATCAAAGATCATTGATTATTACCTCGGAAATCCAATTCAATTCGATAACAATTAACCTATTTGATTTAACAAAAGAAATGGCAAAGAAAAAACGTAGCATTGGAAAAATTATATTAATAATAGTTGTGCTCTTGGTAGTCCTTGGTTTTATAGGTTTTAAAGCAGGCTGGTTTGGCAAAGGAGAGATTACCAAAGTCGCGGTGGATGTAGTAAAAGAGATGGATGTTGATGAATTAGTTTCTGCAAGTGGGAAGATTCAGCCTGAAGTGGAGGTTAAACTGAGTTCAGAGGTATCTGGAGAGGTTGTAGAACTTAATATTAAAGAGGGTGATTTTGTTAAAAAAGGACAAGTACTCTGTCGGATCAAACCAGATATTTTGCAATCTGGTTATGATCGATCTGTTGCAGCAATGAATTCACAGCGAGCCAATTTAGCCGCTGCGCAACAGCAATTAAAACAACAGGAAGAAAACTTCAAAAATGTAGCTGCTACCTATAAACGGAATCAGGAACTTTTTGAAAAACGTGTTATTTCTGCCTCAGAAATGGATAAAAGTTCGGCAGAATATCATGCAGCACAGGCTTCTATCCAAGCACAAAGAGAGACTGTACGTTCTACAAAATATGGTATTGATCAATCACAAGCCTCAGTAAAAGAAGCACAAGATAATTTAAATCGGACGACAATTTACGCGCCATCAGATGGCATCATTTCTCTCTTGTCTATCGAAAAGGGAGAGCGTGTGGTTGGAACGGCGCAGATGGCAGGTACAGAAATTATGCGTATCGCCAATATGAGTTCGATGGAGGTTAATGTCGATGTAAATGAAAATGATATTAACAATGTAAGAGTAGGGAATCAAGCTGAGATTGAAGTCGATGCTTTTAAGGACAGAAAGTTTAAAGGTGTTGTGACCGAAATCGCTAGCTCGTCTAAAAACATCGCAACGACAACTACGGCGACATCATCGACAGATCAGGTGACAAATTTTAATGTAAAAGTTCGCATCAGCGCAGAATCGTATCAAGACTTGATGAAAGAGAATGTGGCATCGCCATTTAAACCGGGTTTGTCTGCAACAGTTCAGATATTTACAAAACACGATAAAGGACTGGTTGTACCGATTCAATCGGTAACCGTGCGCTCTGACGATAAAGACTCTACAAATACAAATAAGAAAGTTGATGAATATGTATTTGTCCTAAAAGATAAAATAGTTAAGCAGGTTTTGGTTAAGACAGGTATTCAGGATGATAAAAATATCATTGTTACTTCAGGACTTAAAAAAGGAGACGAGGTCGTTTCTAGACCATTTGATGCGATTTCCAAAACCTTAAAAGACGGTAGTCAAGTTGAAAAAGTTGATAAGTCAAAGTTATAAATCTCTTTGTAGATAATAATTAATAAAAAGGGAATTGTTTTTTAATAATTCCCTTTTTATTTTCCTTATAATTTATTAAATTTAAACAACCCAATTGTTAGCGGCTTATGAAAAGGCTATTGGCTTATTTTAAATTTAGTAAAACAGAACAAAATGGATTTTTCATTATTTTGGTGATTATCGTTTTGTTTGCGACGATTTATACGCTGATTAAACGTAATACGAGAGATCCTATTCCAAATCAGGCCAAACTTTTTGAACAGTCCTTTCACGATTCTATAGAGATTTCCAGTACACCCAACAAACAGGAGTTTAATAGCCCCTATGTGAATAAAAACGAAAGTGTTGTATCCATCTCGCCGACTACAGATTTAGATGATGAAAAGCTATTTTATTTTGATCCAAATAATTTACCTCACGCTGACTGGCATAAGTTGGGACTTTCTGATAAACAGATTGCAGTACTGAAAAATTATGAAAAAAAGGGGGGGCGATTTAAGGTAAAAACCGATCTGAAGAAAATCTACTCCATTAATGATCGACTTTACAAGAGATTAGAGCCTTACATCCAAATAAAAACAATTCCCGATTCGGAACGAACGAAACAACAGGACAGAGCGCCTTTGCTGTATGATAAATTTGAAAGAAATAAAGCTGAACTTATCGATATTAATACCTGTGATACCACGGCATTAATCAGTCTTAAAGGGATAGGCTCAATTCTATCCAAACGCATTTTGAAATATAAAGATGTTCTTGGTGGTTTCTATCGTATAGAACAGTTAAAGGAGGTTTATGGAGTTACGGCTGAAACGTATGATCTAATTAAAGACTATATTGTTGTAGCTAATTTAGATGGAATCAAAAAAATCAATATTAATAAAGTTGATGCAAATTCATTGGCTAAACATCCGTATCTTAGCCCTAAAGATGCGAAACTAATCGTCAATTATCGGGATCAACATGGAAGTTATGTCAATATAGAAGATTTGACAAAAATAGGAACACTTTCAGATCTTGCGATTGCGAAGATTGCGCCTTATTTAATTTTTGAGAATGATTCAAGATAAATTGAAACTGGAAATCCGGGATATTGTGGATTTTCCTAAACCTGGTATTGTCTTTAAAGATATTACCCCTTTGTTGAAAGATGCGGCATTGTGTAGCGAAATGGTTGATGCGATTATTGATCAATTGCAAGGAATAGAGATAGATGCTATTGCTGGAATTGAGAGCCGGGGTTTTCTATTTGGATTTTTACTTGCCAATAGGCTGGGCTTGCCTTTTATTCCAATTCGAAAACAAGGTAAATTACCTTTTAAGACCGTGTCTGAATCTTATGCATTGGAATACGGCCAAGCAACGATTGAAATCCATGAAGATGCTTTTGAAAAAGGAAGCCGCATATTGGTTCACGACGACCTTTTAGCAACAGGGGGTACCGTCGTTGCTGCCAGTAAACTTATTGAAAGACTTGGTGGCGAGATCGTCGCTTATAGTTTTATCATCTCTTTAGACTTCCTAAAGGCGAAAGGAAGATTATCCAGATTCAGTGATAATATCTTTTCATTGGTAAGTTATTAATTTAAAAATATACGATTTAGAGCATTTCACATGATACTTTTTGCAAACGCTAAACTAAACATTGGACTGCAAGTAATTGCCAAGCGTACGGATGGATATCATGAGCTGAACAGTGTTTTTTATCCACTTCCAATTTACGATATTATCGAATTATTGGATACGACTGCTACGGAGACAACACTAAATATTCAAGGAGAACATATCCCAGGAAATCTCCGTAATAACCTTTGTATAAGAGCTTTTGAATTGTTGGAAAAAGATTATGGCATTCCGCCCGTTTCAATTGATTTGATCAAACAAATTCCGATTGGAGCAGGCTTAGGGGGCGGTTCTGCCGACGCGTCTTTTGTTTTGAAAGGGCTCAATACGCTCTTTCAATTGAATCTTACAGAAGAGCAACTAGCGGGGTATGCCGCAAAGTTAGGAGCCGATTGCCCATTTTTTATTGCAAATAATCCTGTTTTTGCAACAGGCATTGGGACTGATTTTAAAGACTTAAATCTAAATTTGGATGGCTACCATATTGCAGTCATTATGCCAAATATTCATATTTCTACAGCTGAAGCTTATGCTGGTGTAGATCCTAAGGTGCCCGAAGTTAATTTGGAAGAAGCAATTCGTTTACCTATCCAAGAATGGAAGTTTCATATTCGTAATGATTTTGAGGATGGTATTTTCGAGCGTTACCCATTGTTGAAAGAAATCAAAGAAACTTTATATCAAAAAGGAGCGATATATGCTTCTATGTCGGGTTCCGGAGCGGCTATTTATGGTATATTTTGGGAAAAAACAGATTTAAGCGAGCTTGCAAAATATGGCAAGATCTATCATCCAACCAAGCTGTAAGAGTACTATCGGTTACTAAAAAAGCATTATGTATACCTGTTTGGACAGATAGACATAATGCTTTTTTTAGTATGTTATTAATACTCTTCTTCCACTTGATAGTTTATGAGTTCGCGAGCCTCATTTAAAACCTTTTCTTTCCGTTCTTTTGTTAAGTTTAGAAGATCCAATTTTTCGGGATTACTGACGATATCTTTCACTAAAATAAGCTGATTTTTGAGCAGTTGTTGTTCTTCAAGATCTGAAAGAGTTGTTAGACAAGTGACCGGATAAAAAACTGCTTTATCTACTCTTTTTTTAATGCTATTTTCTTTGGGGTAATCCCAAGAGAGCAGGTTGATCTTATAATATTTGGCAAAATCAATCGAGTCGGAAGTGAAGTAAGCATTGGTAATCAGCCAGCCTTCTTGAAACTGCAGCTGCTTCCCAAAAAACTGATACTTGATATTGCTGATATCGTTGAATCTGGAAAGATAATACATCGGCGTTGTTACCGATATTTTAGCGTCAATATCGTTTCGAAATTTACATTCCGCGGTAATGAGTTTGCCGTCCTTATAGGCGACAACGTCCAATTCATGCGAAACAGCATGCCCCTGCACGGTCTGCCCCGTGGTACTTTCATAGCCGATGGATCGCAATAGGTGAGCAATGTATTTTTCGAAGTAGAAGCCTTCAGGTCCTAATTCACGTAAGGCTTTTTTTAGGCTATAGCGTGCTGCGAAGGAGTTTCGTACTGTTTTCAACGTGTCAAAGGCCAGCTGATAGAGCTCTCTTGTTGAAATGCCATCATATATTTCGTTGAGTACCTTATCGTAGACCTGTTTGACCTGGTCGGCATTGGCACCCGAACGAGAAAGCGAATGGCGCAGCGAGTCACCATTAAATGGAACTAATTCACCGGAATATTTTTTGATTTGCATGTATTTCTAATTTGTTAAATACGAATATAAGAGATGTCGTCGGAGAAACAACATAAAAAACTATTATTCTATTCCTAAACTTTTTTAGGACACCATTTGTTTATAACATAGACGAAAAAAAAATAGAGATAATTATGAGTAACCTACTAAACTTTGCATTTGATAAGATAAAAACGAAGATCGAAGACGATTGTATCGAAGAAAATATTGGCACCTCTGAGCGTGTTCTGTCGGTGATTGCCGGCGGATTCATATTGGGCTTGGGTGTTAAAAAACTGTTTAAATCCCCACTTACTGGATTGTCTGGACTAACCCTTGGTGGAGCTTTGATCTATCGTGGCGTAACGGGTCATTGTGATGTTAAGAAAGTATTAGAAGATAAGGATATCAAAAAAGTAGAGGTGATTGAGCATCGCTATTTTGTTAAATAGCAAGTCGTGTAACCCTTGCTTAACGTAAAAGTGTTTTTAGTAGAGGCTTCTATGGAGCTGCTTGACAACAGTGAGGTGTTTACTTCGCCCTGCGAGCGGGGTTCGACTACGGTGAAAGCATGGTGACTGTACAACAAAAAGGTGGACTCAACGTGGACTCAACGTGGACTCACTGTGCTTACAGGGCGAATTTGATAATAGCCCGTCCGCTAGGTGGGGCATAGTTTTGACAATAAAAAGGGAGAAGATTAAAACTTAAAAAAGGCGAGCACTTCAAAAGTGTTCGCCTCTTTTTTATGTTCACTTGTTTGAACAGGCGGGATGGTTATACGTTAAAACGGAAGTGCATGATATCGCCATCTTGGACAATATATGTTTTTCCTTCCACTGATAATTTTCCAGCTTCTTTTACTGCATTTTCGGAGCCAAGTGTGACGAAATCGTCATACTTAATTACTTCAGCGCGGATAAATCCTTTTTCGAAATCTGTGTGGATGACACCTGCAGCCTGAGGTGCTGTAAATCCGTTCTCAATCGTCCAAGCGCGGACTTCTTGTACACCAGCAGTAAAATAAGTTGCCAGATTTAAAAGCGAATATGCGGCGCGGATCAGCTTGTGTACGCCAGATTCTTCAAGGCCAAGGTCATCTAAGAACATTTTGCGTTCTTCGTAGCTTTCCAGTTGTGCAATTTCGGATTCGATCTGCGCAGAGATAATCAATACTTCTGCTTTTTCGTCTTTTACAGCTTCCTTAACACGTTCGACATAAGCGTTTCCTGTGTTGACGGAGCCTTCATCTACATTACATACATAAAGTACAGGTTTAGCGGTCAATAATGCTAAATCCTGAATAAACTCAAAATCTTCAGCTTCAATCGCTGCAGTTCGTGCAGATTTGCCTGCCTCAAGATGATCTTTAACGATCGATAGGATGTCAAATGTTCTTTTTGCGTCTTTGTCGCCGCCTGTTTTAGCCATTTTTTCAACCTTTTGGATACGTTTAACAACAGTGTCCAAATCCTTAAGCTGTAATTCGGTGTCAATGATTTCTTTATCTCTGATCGGGTCTACCGAACCATCAACGTGGATCACGTTTCCGTCGTCAAAACATCTTAAAACGTGAATAATAGCATTGGTCGTACGAATATTTCCTAAGAATTGGTTGCCTAAGCCTTCACCTTTCGAAGCTCCTTTTACAAGACCTGCGATGTCGACGATCTCGATTGTATTTGGAACAACACGTTGTGGGTTGACTAATTCAGCTAATTTATTGAGACGGGCATCCGGTACGGTAATTACCCCAACATTTGGTTCAATTGTACAAAATGGAAAGTTAGCCGCTTGCGCTTTCGCGTTCGACAAACAGTTAAATAATGTTGATTTACCGACGTTTGGTAAACCTACGATACCGCATTGTAAAGCCATATATAGTGCAAATTTTTGAAATTGCACAAAGATAGAAAATTCACTGTAATTTTTAGCTATCTTGTCGAATGGTTCATTGGTACAAAATTGAACATGCCGATTTTCTGAAAAATCAGGGCATCAGCGAACATGAATTCGGTGGAAAAATTATTTGCATAACGTGGTTTGAAGACAAACTCTTTGCTTTCTCCCGAAAATGCCCTCATGCTGGAGCACCACTGAAAAATGGCTGGTGTGAGCGTGGAAAAGTAATCTGTCCTTTTCATCGCCACGAATTTGATTTAATTTCAGGTAGAGGTAATCCTGACCAGCATGATTTTATTACTGTTTACCCCGTGAAATTAGAAGATAAAGAATATTATGTCGGTTTGAAAATAGGCTTTTGGCAACGCTTATTCACTTAGAAAGTAACGAAAGTATCATATCTCACCGCGTGAATCGTATATCTAAGGAGTAAATAAGTATATTTGCTATCGAAAACAAATTAAAGACATGCAGGGGAAAAAGATTGGTATAATTGGTAGCGGAAGTTGGGCTACGGCTATGATCAAGATGCTATGCGAAAATGACCAAGACAAGCATATTTTTTGGTGGGTAAGAAAGGAAGAAGATGCAGAATATATTCAAAAATTCAAACACAACCCGACTTACCTGAGCAGTGTTTCGGTTGATCTTAGTATTACGACGATTGATACCGATGCAAAAAATGTAATTACGAATTCGGACATTGTCATTTTAAATACGCCTGCGGCTTATTTGAAGGATGCACTGGCAAATGTGACGAAGGAAGATTTTAGAAATAAAATTGTCGTTTCGGCCATTAAGGGGATTATTCCCAAAGATAATTTGATTATCGGTGAGTTTTTGGAGCAACGTTATGAGGTAGATATTGAGCAGATTTGTGTGGTTGGTGGTCCATGCCATGCGGAGGAAGTTGCCTTAGGCAAACTGTCTTATTTAACGTTCGGCTGTAAAAACCTAGATAGTGCTGCATTGGTTGCTTCCTTTTTATCTTCGAGGGTCATTAAGACGATTCTGTCGGAAGATGTTCTAGGGATAGAGTTTGGTGCAGTATTGAAAAATATATATGCGTTAGCTGGTGGTATTTGTCATGGCTTGGGTTATGGTGATAATTTTCAAGCGGTGTTAGTATCCAATGCAATTCGCGAAATGCGTCGTTTCGTCGGTAAAGTGGACGGTGATACTTCCCGGGATGTGAATACTTCGGCTTATTTAGGGGATCTATTGGTAACAGCCTATTCTCAATTCAGCCGAAATAGAACCTTTGGAAATATGATTGGAAAGGGCTACAGCGTACAATCTGCCCAATTGGAAATGAATATGGTGGCAGAAGGGTATTACGCTTCGGCATGTATTCAGGAATATGCAAAAAAATATGCAGTGGAACTACCAATATGCGATGCCGTGCACCAAATTTTGTATGAACACCTTCCTGCATCTAAAATTATTCAAGCATTAAGCGAAAAATTAACATAATAAAGTAGCAATAGAGTAGATGATAACAAAAGAAGCGATTGCTTTAGCTTATAAAGAAATTCAGGACGAAATATGTCAGGCGTTGGAGAAATTAGATGGATCGGCGCGCTTTGAAGAAGAATTGTGGGAACGTGAAGGTGGTGGCGGAGGTCGTACCAGGATCATTCAGAATGGTCAAATTTTGGAAAAGGGAGGTGTTAACTTTTCGTCTGTCTATGGCAAATTACCCGAAGCAATCAAGAAATCATTTGCTGTAGAAGAAGATGATTTTTTTGCGACCGGAGTATCCATCGTCATTCATCCCAATAATCCCTTAGTCCCTATTATACACATGAATATCCGCTATTTTGAACTAAACGATCAGATTCGTTGGTTTGGTGGTGGAATCGATTTAACGCCGCATTATGTCGATGAAGAGGATGCCCGTTATTTTCATCAGCAGCTGAAAGATGTATGTGATCGTCATGATACTACTTTCTATGAAAAATTTAAAAATTGGGCGGATGATTATTTTTATATCAGACACCGCCAGGAAACACGGGGAATAGGAGGTGTATTTTACGATAAGTTGAATACTGAAAAAACAGGGATGAGCATGGAGGATATTTTTGCTTTTTCGTGTGATCTAGGCCGTACGTTTGCACCAACCTACACCGCTTTGGTGGAGAAAAATCGACATAAAGCCTTTACTGATCAACAAAAAAATTGGCAATTAATTCGTCGCGGACGCTACGTCGAATTTAACCTGGTATGGGACTCGGGGACTAAATTTGGACTTGAAACGAATGGTCGAATTGAGTCGATACTGATGAGTCTTCCTGCCCAGGCCAATTGGGTGTACGATTATCGTCCTGAAGAAGGCTCAGAAGAAGCCAAAACCTTAGCTTTACTACGAAAAGGTATAAACTGGATTTAAAAACATCGAAGAAAAATCAGATGGTTTCTTATCAAAAATTTACGTTAGAAAACGGCCTGCGTGTATTGGTACACGAGGATCATAATACGGCCATGGCTTGTGTCAATATCTTGTATGATGTCGGCGCGAGGGATGAGTCTCCGGAACAGACCGGATTTGCACACTTATTTGAACACCTGATGTTTGGTGGAAGTATCAATATTCCTAACTTCGATACCGAATTGCAAAAAGTAGGTGGTGAAAATAATGCTTTTACAAGCAACGACATCACAAATTACTACATTACCTTGCCTTCTTCAAATCTCGAAACAGCATTGTGGCTTGAGTCCGACCGGATGTTAAGTCTGGCTTTTTCAGCACAGAGCCTTGAGGTGCAACGAAATGTCGTGAGTGAGGAGTTCAAACAGCGTTATTTGAATCAACCTTATGGTGATGCATGGTTAAAATTGCGTCCATTAGCTTATCAGGTACATCCGTATCGCTGGGCGACCATCGGAAAAGAGTTAAGCCATATTGAAGAGGCTACAATGGAAGATGTAAAAGCTTTCTTCAAATTACATTATAATCCACAGAGTGCAATTATGGTTGTTTCTGGAGATGTACATTTTGAAGAAGTAAAGGCTTTGACCCAAAAGTGGTTTGGCGATATTGAGGCTGGCGAAAAATATAATCGTCAATTGCCTAAAGAGCCGGCGCAAGAGGAGATAAGGCGGGCGACTACTTGGGCAGAAGTGCCTTTAGATGCACTTTACATGGCATTTCATGGCCCCGCAAGATTGGAAGAAGGGTATTTCGCAATGGATCTTTTATCGGATATTTTATCAAGAGGATCTTCTTCACGTTTGTATCGTCGATTGGTAAAAGAGGGGCAGCTATTTAGTGAAATAAACGCCTATGTCATGGGAAGTATCGACAATAACCTTTTTGTTATTGAAGGAAAACCATCGGAAGGCATCTCGTTAGAAGAAGCTGAACGTGCAGTCTGGGCCGAATTGGAGGTCATAAAATCCGAGTTGGTACCTGCAGCTGAATTGGAAAAAGTAAAGAATAAGATCGAATCGACAAATGTTTTTGCGGAACTATCTATTTTGGATAAAGCCATGAACTTGGCTTTCCATGAGTTATTGGGTGATGCAGATGGCATTAACACGGAGGTCTCAAAATATTTGTCGGTGAGTGCCGAGGAAGTTCAACAGCAAGCTCAGGCTATTTTTAGACCGGAGAATGCTTCTATATTAATGTATAAATCAAAAGAAGAGGAGGCTGTACATGTTGGATAGAACCAAAGCACCTGAGTTCCGTGAAATTGGAAATATAAGTTTGAAAGAGCCAATCAAGAAGCAGTTTGAAAACGGATTGCCTGTCTATGTTTTCCAGTCGCCCGAGCAGGAGCTGGTGCGAATAGAATGGATCTTTGAGAATACCTATCCTGACGGGCAGATTGAAAACCCGTTGTTAAATAGTGCTTTAAGCGCCTTACTTAAAGAGGGGACAAATACCATGTCCAGTGCAGAGATTGCTGATAAAGTAGATTTCTATGGTGCATTTCTTGTCCCTGAATATTCTTTTGACGTAACTTCGCTGTCGCTTTATACATTGAATAGACATAGTCAGGTCCTTTTGCCTCTGGTAAAAGATATTCTGACAGAGGCGTCTATTCCGCAACAAGAATTGGATACCTATTTACGTAATAACAAGCAAAAGTTTCAAGTTTCTATGCAGAAAAATGATTATCTGGCGCGACGTAAATTCTATAACTTGATCTTTGGTAAGTATAATCGTTACGGGCGTACACCAAAACTGGAAGATTATGATGCGATTACACGTGCGCAGTTGATCGAATTGTATAAGCGGGAAATAGTTCCTAGCAACTGTACCTTAATTGTTTCAGGTAATGTTTCGGATGAGCTATTGCAAGAACTGGAACAAATTTTTGGTGTAGATTGGAAGGGAGTAGCTATTGACTCATCTTTGGATGGACCAGTTTTGGCACAAGGATCTAATGATTTGGTTTACGAGGAAAAAGAAAATGCATTGCAGTCTGCCATTCGTATAGGTTGCCAGACGATTGGAAGGACACATCCTGATTATCCTGCACTACAGTTTGTCAATACTTTATTAGGTGGTTTTTTTGGTTCCCGTCTGATGCGAAATATTCGTGAAGAAAAAGGGTATACCTATAGTATTGGTTCGGCTGTCGCAACCTTGAAGCATACTGGTTTTATGACTATTGTAACCGAAGTAGGAGTAGATGTAACGCATGCAACCCTGACAGAAATAGAAAAGGAGATCAATTTGTTGAAAACATCATTGGCCTCCGAAGAAGAGGTGAATCTCGTTAAAACCTATATGGAAGGTTCTATGTTGGGTTCATTGGAAAGTATCTTTTCGCATGCGGACAAGTTTAAAAGTGTTTTGTTAAATGGGATGACATTAACGTATTATTCCTATTATATGGAACAGATCCGAAACATGTCGCCGGAGAAGGTGCGCGACCTTGCCAATAAATACCTGGACTTTGACGCAATGGTGAAAGTTGTTGTAGGGAAAATCAGTCAAACTGAATCAGTTCATCAAGCGGTTGTAAATTAAATTTCTTAGACTACAAAAATCGAATACTACTTTGTATTTTTGGTTTTTGATAAAAAAGCGTATTATCCAGCATGGAATTAAAATTAAAAAGACCATTGGTATTTTTCGATTTGGAAACTACAGGTGTTAATGTGGCGACCGATCGTATTGTCGAGGTATCATTTTTGAAAGTGATGCCCAATGGTGAAGAAACAGTCTATACAAAGAAGATCAATCCAGAAATACCTATTCCCGCGGAATCCTCTTTTTTTCACGGTATTTATGATGAGGACGTGAAGGATGCTCCTAATTTTAAAGCAATAGCAGTGGAGCTTGCGGCTTTTATTGCGGATGGAGATCTGGCGGGATATAATTCCAATAAATTCGATGTCCCTATGCTCATGGAAGAGTTTTTGCGGGCAGGCGTTGATTTTTCATTGGAGGGAAGGGCATTTGTAGATGTTCAAAACATCTTCCATCAAATGGAACAACGAACCTTGAAAGCGGCATACAAGTTTTACTGCAATGAAAATCTTGAAAATGCACATACGGCTGAAGCTGATGTTCGCGCAACATATGAAGTATTGAAAGCACAGTTGACGAAATATGAGGGGGCAGCATTTGAAGATAAACATGGTGTAGTCTCTTATCCGGTAGTGAACGATGTCGAAGCCCTTCATGCATTTACCAATCTAAGCAAGCCAGTGGATTTTGCCGGACGTCTTGTATATAATGCGGAAGGATTGGAAACGATTAATTTTGGTAAACATAAAGGAAAACCTGTTATTGAAGTATTTGAGCAGGAGCCTAGTTACTACGCTTGGATGCAGAATGGTGATTTTCCATTGTATACCAAGAAGGTCTTAGAGAATATCTGGAATCGGTATAAAAAGGAAAAGAGTGAGCAAAAAGCAAAAGCAGCATCCACCCATTCTGTAGAAGATAAAAAACTTGCGAAAAAGGAATTCAATCAGCAAAAAGAAGAAGCGCCACAGAACATTTCTTTAGATATGTTGAAAGGATTGCAAGATAAATTTAAAAAATAACGTTAATTAATAGCTTAGAAAAAGGATTATGGAATTCAAACAAGAAGTGGAGCATGTACAGTGTTTGATTATTGGTTCGGGGCCAGCAGGTTATACTGCAGCAATTTATGCTGCACGTGCGGATATGAAACCAGTGGTTTATACCGGTATTGTTCCAGGAGGACAATTGACACAGACTACTGAGGTGGACAATTTTCCTGGTTATCCAAAAGGTATTACTGGACCGGTGATGATGGAAGATTTACGTGAGCAAGCTGAACGCTTCGGAACTTCAGTGCGTTTTGGATATGTGACTAAAGTAGATTTTACTGGTGAGGTACACCGTGTTGAGATCGATGGAACAGTACAAGTAACCGCAGATACTGTGATTATTGCAACAGGAGCTACAGCAAAATGGTTAGGCTTGGAGTCTGAACAAAAATACAACGGTTTTGGTGTTTCAGCATGTGCTGTATGTGATGGGTTTTTCTTTAAAAACCAAGAAGTTGCTATTGTAGGTGCTGGGGATACAGCGGCAGAGGAAGCTACATACCTTGCAAAATTATGCTCAAAGGTACATATGTTGGTTCGTCGGGATGAGTTCCGTGCTTCAAAAGCAATGGTGCACCGCGTGATGAATACGCCAAATATTGAAGTTCACTACAATTCTGAGGCAAAAGAGGTTTTAGGAGATGGTCAAGTGGTGACCGGAATACGTGTTATTAACAATAAAGACCAGTCTGAAAAAGATCTAGAAGTAACAGGTTTCTTCGTTGCTATTGGGCATAAGCCTAATACCGAGCTTTTTACAGGTGTACTGGATATGGATGAAACAGGCTATTTAATCACAAAACCAGATAGTACTGCGACAAACATACCGGGTGTTTTTGCTTGTGGTGATGTTCAGGATAATATCTTCCGTCAGGCAATCACTGCTGCAGGTACAGGTTGTATGGCAGCCTTGGAAGCTGAAAGATACTTGGCAGCTAAAGAAAGCGGCGAATAATCGCTATAAGAATAAACCCATAACTTGTTCAAAAGAATTATTTTTCAAAAAGACGACCTATCTAGTAGTCTTTTTTGAAAAATAATTTTATATTTGTGTAGTCGTTAACAATTGGCGTTGGCAACGATTACTAAACTATAGTACTAAATTTTGAACAAGTATGAAAAACGACCACTTTACAGTTCGCAAGAACAATTCAAATCCCACCTTTCTTTTTAATTCCTTTCTTTTTAATTGTCGAATGTGCATGTGCTGAAAAGCATACAATTCATCCATGTTTATATATCAATAAACATGCAGTAAAGTTTTTATAACAAGCGTACCAATGGCGTTGGCACTTGTTTGCATTTTCACATTAAATAGAACAGACAATGAAAAAATTTGGAGTACTGCGGTATTCTACCTTAGTCGTGCTTTTTTTGTACGCATTCGGAATCGTACAAGCACAAGAACCAAAACCCATTATTAATGCATCCTTAGTTGGAAAGGTTATTGATGCAACAACCAAGGAGCCCATTCAGGGTGTTACCGTACAATTGGAGGCTGTTACCCATAGCGTACAGACAGACAATCAGGGTAATTTTCAATTTGTTACTGGACAGAAGCTTCCTTTTACTTTAATTTTAAGTTTCTTAGGTTACGAAAAAAAACGATTGGTTGTCAATTCGTCGCCAGCTGTTATTGAGTTGACCCCTGCATCAGCGGACCTCGATGAGGTTGTCGTCGTTGGCTACGGTACGCAGAAACGTCGAGATCTGACAGGTTCGGTAGCCACATTGCCTGATAAGCTTCTAAAACAGCCTGTTTCATCACTGGATCAAACGTTAAAAGGTGGGATATCGGGAGTGCAGGTCACGCAAACCTCTGGACAACCAGGAGGTGGTGTCAGTATCCGAATTCGCGGGGGGGCATCCATCCAGGGAGGAAATGAACCACTTTATGTCATTGACGGATTTCCGGTGTATAACCAAACCGAAAGTACGGGGGTAGGAAGCGGGACGCCAGTGAATCCTCTGGCCAGTATCAGTCCTACGGATATTGAGAGCATTGAAGTCCTTAAAGATGCGGCTGCGACGGCTATTTACGGGTCCAGAGGAGCTAATGGTGTCATTCTGGTAACAACGAAGAAAGGTCGGGCAGGGCATGTACAATTAAGCTATGATGGTAGTTTTGGCGCACAAAATGTACTTAAACAAATAGACGTGTTGAATGCCCATGATTTTGCAGTTTTAAGAAATGAGGCATTGTATGATGCAAATCCAGGCTTAGGGGCTTATCAATACCGCACAAAGGCTGAAATCGATCAATTAGGTGATGGCACTAATTGGCAAAAAGAGGCCTTTCAAAGCGGTAAGGTTTATAATCAGCAGCTTTCGCTGTCTGGGGGAGCGGAAAAAATACAATATTATCTGGGAGCAAATTATTTCGATCAAGATGGTGTTATTATTAACACAAATTTTAAGCGTATAGGGTTTCGATCAAATATTGATGCTAATCCTTTCGATCGATTACAGGTCGGTGCAAATCTATCAGTTAATAAAACAAATGCGCAGATAGCTCCCACGGGTATTGTCAATGCCTTACTCATCATGCCTTCGACAGCGACCGTCTATGAAGCCAACGGTGCGTATACGTTACGGAATCCTTTTGAAAACATATTTGCCAATCCAATAGCAACCTTAAAAGAAACGACTAACAATTCTAATGGACTTCGGATATTGGGGACATCATTTGCTCAATATCGGATTTTAAAAGGTTTACAGGCAAAAGTATTGGTCGGTGTTGATTTAAATAGCAGAGACGATAAATATTATTTGCCATCTTATATTTATGAGGGAGCTGGTACTAAAGGAAAAGCGAGCTTAGGAAATTTTGACGGAACTTCCTGGTTAAATGAAAATACCCTGAACTATACGGGTTCAATTGGTCAACATAATTTTAATGCTTTGTTAGGATTTACCCAACAGGAGTCTAAAAATGAGATCTTTAATGCCGGTGCTGAAAATTTTGTAACCGATGAACTGTTATTCAACAGTTTGCAGAGCGGCTCTACTATCGTTCGGCCATCTTCTGACAGTTATTCCTGGGTCTTGCATTCTTATTTGGCGAGGATCAATTATAACTACGCAAATAAGTATTATGTTTCTGCAAGTTTGCGCCGCGATGGCAGTTCCCGCTTTGGTGCGGACAATAAATGGGGTAATTTTCCCTCTGTAGCATTATCGTGGCGTGTTGCAAATGAATCTTTTTTTAAGAAGATTTTTCCCGCTGTGAATGATTTTAAAATACGTACAAGTTTTGGTACCACTGGTAATCAGGAGATTGGGCAATACCAGTCGCTGTCGACCTTATATAGCTTGAATTATCTCTTTGGAAACAATGTTGTCGCCGGTTTTGCCCCACAACGTATTCCCAACAAAAATCTTGGCTGGGAGAGTACGTTGCAATACGATGGCGGCTTTGATATCAGTCTCTTTAACAATCGCCTTCAATTTACAGCCGATTACTATTATAAGAAAACCAAAGATCTCTTGCTGAATGTGGAAATACCGTGGACTTCAGGGTATGCCACTTCTCTTCAGAATTTTGGTTCCGTATCGAATAGGGGATTGGAATTGAGTTTAAAATCACGGAATTTACAGGGGAGAGTCAGCTGGAATACAGACTTTAACTTTTCCTTTAATCGCAACAAAGTGTTGACTATTGGTGAAGGTGCTCGTTCCTATATTTCTGGAAACTATATTATTAAAGTGGGCGAGCCAATCGGTACATTTTATGGAACGGTAACCGATGGCATTCTGCAATTGGGCGAAGAGAATAATAAGGGCAAGTTTACAGGAAATGCTACACCGAAAGCGGGAGATCGCCTATATAAAGATATCGATGGTGATGGTCAATTTACCACGGCAAATGATAGAACGATTATCGGTAATGCGCAGCCCGATTTTATTTTTGGGCTGACCAATAGTATTTCCTATAAAGGTTTTGATCTGTCGTTTCTTATACAGGGCACAGTTGGTAATGATCTGCTTAATATCAATAGACAGAATCTAGAGATGTTTACCGGTCAGCAAAACGCATCAAGTGATGCATTGATGCGCTGGACACCTTCAAATCCAAGTCAGTTATATCCGCGGGCAAAATTAGACCCGGCACCGGTATTTTCCAATCAATTTGTAGAGAGCGGTTCCTTTGTCCGGCTTAAATCATTGCATTTTGGATACAACTTCCCAAAGGAATGGCTTGAAGGGGCCAGTATCAAGAGTCTTAATCTCTATTTAACAGCACAAAATCTTTTGACATGGACAAAATATAAAGGTTTTGACCCAGAGGTGACGTCGGGAAGTAACGTGCAGATAGGGACCGATTCGGGAATTTATCCTGCAGCTAGATCTATTTCCGCAGGGATTTCTTTGACTTTTTAATATACCTGTAAATGTATTGAAGAGGGATTTTGTGATAAGCCCATTCGTATTGACAAGCAATTTATTCAAATGAAAAAAATACATCTTTTATCCACTGTCTTTTTGATCTTTCTAACAACAATTTCGTGCTCGAAATTGTCGGAAGATCCCGCAGGTGCTTTGGTGTCAGAACAGTTTTACCTTAATCAAGATCAAGCAATCGCGGCTGTGACTGGGACCTATAGAAAATTATATGAAACTGGTCAATCATTGTATAACAGCCTATTCCAGATCGGTGTTGAGATGGCTACAGATGATTATGAAGCAGGACCAAGAGCCAGAAATGCACATGTCCGGGCGATTAGCAATCTGACACATGATGCCTCCAATGATCGGATGGAGCAGCTTTGGAAGCAGAGTTACGATGCGATCAATGCTTCGAATGTTAATATTGCGAAGATTGGTGCAATGTCTTCGGGGCAAATTGAACCTACTATGCAGCTGCGCTTGATTAATGAAGCAAAATTTCTGAGAGCTTTGCATTATTTTAATTTGGTACGCTGGTTTGGGGCCGTACCGTTGGTAACAAGTCCTGTTGAGACCTTGTCTCCGCAGGAACTTTATGTAGCTAAAGCTCCAGAAAATGACGTATATGAGTTGATTATCGCTGACCTAAAGGCTGCATCGGCGCTCCCGAATTACAAAAATTACAGTGACGCAGATAAAGGCCGCGCAAGCTCGGGAGCCGCCAAAAGCTTATTGGCAAAAGTCTATCTGACGCGAAGCGATTGGAGCAACGCAAAATTATTAGCCAGGGAAGTTATTGATAAGGAGGGATACGCGCTTTTCCCGGAATTTGCTGATGTCTTTGATATTGATAAGAAAAATGGTAGCGAACATATCTTTTCGGCTCAATTTAAGGGAAACAGTGGTTATCAAGGAAATTCTTTGGCGAGTAGGTCTGCACCTGCGGATATTCCGGGGATCAATGGCGATTATGCCGACGCACTGCACGTAGAAGGCGGATTGTACAAGAGCTTTGCCGCAAATGATAAACGTCTGACGGTAACCTTTACCACGGGGATGCTGTCGCCTACAGATGGCAAATATTATCCATTGGCTAAACCGCAATTCAATAAATATTATGATGAAACCGTTGTGGGGAACCAAGGGCAGTCTTCTAAAAACACACCAATCATCCGTTATGCGGAAGTACTGTTAATTTTTGCGGAAGCCGAAAATGAGTTGAATGGCCCAACGTTAGACGCTCGTAATGCACTAAATGCGGTGCGTCGCCGAGCCGGTGTGGAAGAGGTTTTAGCTTCGGAAACGAAGGACGTTTTTAGAGAGTCTGTTTTTGAAGAACGAAGAAAGGAGCTGGTCTACGAATATCAGCGCTGGTTTGATCTGGCGCGAAGGGGGGCTGTATATTATGTTGCTAAGCTGAAAGCTGCTGGAAAGACTAATGCTGCTGCCCGCCATATTCATTTTCCGACGCCACAACGCGAACTGAGTCTCAATCCAAATCTTTCACAGCATCCCGATTGGATAAATAAATAATTGACGAATAAAATTTTAAGTAAATGAAAACGAAACTTTTATATCTTATACTGTGTCTGTGCAGTTTGTCGGGGGCAAGCTGGGGACAAGATAGCCGTCCAAATATTGTATTGATTTTGGTGGATGATTTGGGGTTTTCGGATATAGAACCCTATGGAGGGACAGACTTTCATACACCGAATTTAGCCACCTTAGCCAAAGAAGGAACGAGGTTTCAGGAATTTTATAATAATTCCATTTGCGCTCCTACACGTGCATCCTTATTGACAGGACAGTATGCGCATCGTGCCGGTGTAGGGTATTTTAATGTTAACTTAGGCCTTCCTGCTTATCAAGGCTTCTTAAATCGTGAATCAAGGACCTTAGCTGAAGTTCTTAAAGAGGCTGGTTATTCAACCATTATTTCGGGCAAATGGCATGTGGGTGATGATTTCGATCAATGGCCAGCACAACGTGGATTTGAACGTTCTTTTAATTTTGTAGGTGGCGCGTCCAATTTTTATGAAATCAACGGTCCAGAACGTCCGACGGTTCCTTTATATCGGAACAACAAACCGTTCTACCTCCCAAAGGGGCGTTATTTGACTGATGAGATTACCGATCAGGCCATTGGTTTTCTCAAAGAACAGCAAAGCGAGAAAAAGCCCTTTTTCTTGTATTTAGCTTTTAATGCTCCGCACTGGCCTTTGCAGGCGCCAGAAGAAGAAACACAAAAATACAATGGCGTATATCGTCAGGGATGGGATAGTCTACGCATCAAACGTTATGAAAATGCGCAACGAACTGGCGTTTTCCCTTCAGAACAGACTATTGCGAAAAAGGATTCCGCTGTACAGTCCTGGGAGAAATTGACTTACGATGAGAAGCAGTATTGGCAGCGCCGGCAGCAGGTTTTCGCTGGTATGATTGATCGAATGGACCAGAGTGTCGGACGCATTAGGAAAACACTGAGAGAGTTGAAAAAAGACAAAAATACACTAATCATCTTCTTATCGGATAATGGTGCTCAGGGTGGCGATCGGGCCCGGATTTATACCGCAAGGAATACCGAAACCGTTGGTTTGCCCGGATCTTATGAGGTGCAAAATAGCAATTGGTCCCAAACCGGTAATTCTCCACTGCGTAGCTATAAAGATAATCCTTATGAAGGAGGCATCGGTGCCCCATTTATTGTATGGTATCCTAAGGAAGTAAAGGCGAATGCTATTAAGAAGGGAGTAGGGCATCTTATCGATATTGCTCCCACACTATATGACTTTGCTGGTGCTCACTATCCAACCCATATTGGAGATACTACAATAAATGCGCTCCCTGGCTTAAGCTTAAGAGCTGTTCTTCGTTCAGACCTTAATCAGGTCGATCGCAATGTTCCGCTGTTCTGGGAGCGGGCCGGAAATCGTGCTGTTCGATATGGAAAATGGAAACTAGTCTCCCTGTTTAGGAAAGAAAACAAACCAGAACTATACAATATTGATGAAGATCGGGGGGAAAACAACAATTTGGCTGATCGCTACCCAGAGATTGTGAATGATCTTGAAAAACGCTATGAGAAGTGGGCTAAAGAGAATGCTGTAGTGGATTTCAATCGGCTAAAGACAAACAATCAGTTTCGATAGTAATAAAAGAAGGTAATATGAAGAAGATAATTTTTACATTATTTACTTTGCTTGTCTTGATGGGGATAGGCAATGCACAGCAGAAGAAGCCCAATATCATCTTAATTTTGGCGGATGACCTGGGCTATTCAGATTTGGGAGCATATGGATCAGAAATTTCGACACCTAATTTGGATCGTTTGGCCAATGAAGGGTTACGGCTGAAGCAATTCTATAACAATTCTATTTGCGCACCTACACGGGCTTCTCTAATCACAGGACAATATCAGCATAAAGCTGGTGTCGGTTACTTTTCGAACGATCTTGGTCTTCCTGCCTATCAAGGCTATATCAATACTGAATCCCTCACTATTGCTGAAGTGCTCCGGTCTAATGGGTATATTACTGCAACATCCGGCAAATGGCATGTTTCGGGAAATGGAAAAAGTCTACCATGGGATCGTGGCTTTGATCTGGTATTCCCCAAACAGGAAAAAAATGCAGATTCAGGAGCTCCGACATTTAAAGCGCAAACGGACCCAGAAGGATACCCTTTGGAATCGTCGTTTTCAACAGAGGTAATCAATCGTGAAGCGGAAGGATTTTTAGATCAGATTAAAACCCAAGAGAAGCCTTTTTTTCTCTACCTGGCCCATACCGCACCACATTGGCCATTGGTGGCCTTGCCACAAGATATTGCGAAGTACAAAGGCCGTTATGATAAAGGATGGGAAGCTATTCGACAAGAACGTTTTGAACGGCAGAAACAATTGGGACTTACGCCGATAAAGACAGAAGCATCGATTCCTGATGAAGATATTTACGATTGGTCAAGATTATCATACGATCAACGACAGCTGTGGGCAAAGAAAATGGAAATCTTCGCAGCAATGGTTGACCGCCTGGATCAGACTGTAGGTAAATTACTGAAGAAGCTGAAAGACAACGGGCAATTGGACAATACGCTTATCGTGTTTCTCTCAGACAATGGAGCTCCAGCGGAAGATTTGGTGCGATGGTTTCATGGCGCTCGGTTGAATACGGGGCCTGTGGGAACAGAGGGCTCGTTTGAGTCACAGAGCAAAAATTGGTCGTACGCTTCCAATACACCTTTCAAGGCATTTAAAGATTATACCTATGAGGGAGGGATCAACGCGCCATTTATAGCATGGTTTCCGGGTAAGGTCGCGAAAGGCATCAGACAGGGGACCGGGCATGTGATTGATCTGGCGCCTACCTTCTACGACTTGGCTGGCGCTGTATATCCGAAAGATTATAAAGGAATTAAGTCGAACAAATTGCCCGGGAAAAGCTTGCTCCCTGTGTTATTTCAAGGTCAAGATACTGTGTCGCGGGCAGAGGGCTTGTTTTGGGAACGGGCTGGCAACCGTGCTGCACGTATCGGGAAATGGAAGCTCGTATCAACCTGGCCTTCCTATAAATGGGAACTCTATGATTTGGAACAGGATCCTACTGAACGCAAAGATATTGCTGGACTGCATCATGATGTTGTTTCTCGCTTATCTACAGCCTATTTTCGTTGGGCTAAGGATAATGGTGTTGTGGATTTCGCTGAATTAGAGGCTAGAGAACCCCAAAGCATGAAGGATTTTAGAGAAAGTAAAGTACAAGAGATTGCTCCACCGGCATTTCGCTTTTAAATAGAAAAGGGAGCATGTATTAAAATGCTCCCTTTTCTATTTGCCTTCTTCAATCTCAAAAACACTGTCGATTTTCCAATTTGCCTTATCTTTGGAGGCCGCTACAGCTAAGCGATCACAGCGCTCATTTAACGGATGCCCAGCGTGGCCCTTTACCCACACAAGACGCACATTATGCAGTTTATAGGCACTCATTAGACGTAACCAAAGATCTTTATTCTTCTTTCCGGCAAAACCTTTTTGTATCCAGCCATATACCCATTTCTTATCAATGGCATCAATGACATATTTGGAATCAGAATATACGGTAACTTGTTGCTGCAGGTTTTTCAGCGCCTCGAGACCAACGATCACAGCCATCAATTCCATCCTGTTGTTCGTTGTTTTGCGGTAACCGCCCGAAAACTCTTTTTCGATAAGTTTGCCTTTAAAGGCTTCATTATCGCCTGTATAAATAGTTCTTAAGATGGTTCCGTAACCTCCAGGGCCCGGATTTCCACTTGAAGCCCCATCTGTATATAATTCGATCATACCCTCCAAACTTAGATAAATTTGCGTTTATATCCAATACCAATAAACATCAATTAAATAAGGGATAAGCCAAAACCTTGATTATCCTCGTATTTATTATTTATACATCGTTATTTACTTTAGTTGTCACGGATTAAGGCATTAGACTTGCCCTGTTCGGAAGAAATTAGCGCTATTCATGTGATGCATACGTAATATATCCCTTACACAATTGAATTTTGCTGATTTATATGTATTTTGCCGGCTTAAACTCGTTATGTAATCGATAAAATAGCTTTATGAAGTTTCGAAAGATTTCTCTTTTTGTTCTTTTGGCGTCTGCGTGCTTAAACGTTTCAGCTCAGAACAATGTATCAACGCAAAAAATGGATTGGTTTGAAGATGCCAAATTGGGTATTTTTATTCACTGGGGTATTTATTCTGTAGATGGAATCTCGGAATCTTGGTCATTCTTCAATAATTATATTAACCACGACAATTATATCAAACAACTTAATGGGTTTACCGCAAAGGATTACAAACCGAAGGAATGGGCTAAATTGATTAAAGAAGCTGGTGCGAAATACAGCGTGATTACGACAAAACACCATGACGGAATCTCAATGTGGAATACGAAGGCTGATAAAGCGATCACTACATTACAAGATGCGGCTGCAAAACAGGATGTAATCACACCGTTTGTGAAAGCAATACAAGAAGAGGGCTTGCACACTGGACTTTATTATTCGTTGCCCGATTGGAGCCACCCATATTATGATGTTTTTACGCGCAATAGAAAGCGTTATGAATTGAAAGGTGAGCCTACACGTTGGGATAATTATGTGAAATATTACCAAAAGCAATTGACCGAGCTATCCGAACAGTATAAGCCCGAATTACTTTGGTTTGATGGGGATTGGGAGCATAGTGCCGAAGAGTGGAAAGCGAAAGAGACCTTAAATCTTTTGCGGAAATATAATCCGAATATTATTATAAACTCGCGATTGAATCATCATGGAGATTATGATACACCTGAGCAGGGGATTCCGGTCACGCGCCCCGATGCTAAATTTTGGGAGCTCTGTTACACCATGAATGATTCTTGGGGCTACCAACCCTTTGATAAAAAGTACAAATCACCCAATATGATCATCCGAACGTTGGTCGATTGTATTTCCATGGGTGGAAACTTATTATTGGATATTGGTCCAAAAGCAGACGGTACGATCCCTGAGGAGCAATTAAATATTTTGAAACAGCTGGGGCGATGGACGCATAAGCATGCGGCTGCGATCTATGGTACAAGAGCCGGTATTCCTTTTGCAAATTACGGTGGGAAATCTGCTTTATCAAAAGACGGAAAAACACTTTATCTGTATGTGTATGAACAGAAACCCGAATTGCAACTCAAAGGTTTAGTCAATCATTCGGCCATTAAAGGCATTTCAGTTGTTGGTGATGCATCCGCGAAAGTAAGTGTTAAATCTGAAAATGAAACCGTTCGAGTAGACTTGACGAAAGTAAACTTTGATCAGGATGTCACCGTGATTGCACTGAACTTTGCGGAAGCGCTTCGTTGGACTGCACCTCGGGAGACTGAAGTTACGTTGAAATCTGTGTTGGATAATAAGTTGACAGATCGTGCTTTAGGTCAGATCGCTTCAACACTGCATGCAGGAAAAAATATTTTTGATAATTCCGGATTAACCGTGGATGGCTTAGATACGAAATTGCCGAGTAGTAACGCGACTAACCCGACGGTATTAAAGTGGATTAAGGACCATGCCGAAGCACTTTATGAGACTGGAAAAGGCTTGCCTGAAGGACATTATGAAGGATTAAGTGCACTTTCCAAAGATCGCCAGACCTTGTATTTGTTTGTTGAAGGAAAACCTACAGGCCCAATTGCATTAAAAGGTGTCAAAAATGGAGTCGCTAGGATCCGGGTAGTCGGTGACGGTTCCATGATAAACCATGAGGTTTTCAATAAGCTTTATTGGAGTAGCATACCTGGTATTATCTACATTCAGGCACCAGCGGAGCGCTCGGATAAAAATATGACCGTTATCGCTGTGTTGTTGGATGCGCCAATACAACTATATCGCGAGAAAGTGGGTGCTATCGAAAATAACCTTTAAGAGGTTGGATAGTGCTTAGCATTGAAAAGAAGCCTAGGATAACAACATATCCCGGGCTTTTTTACGTAGGATATAAACCATTCTGATCAATTTCGGGGGTATGCGATGCATTTTCTCCTGAATTGTGGCAAGGAAGTATTTTTTATTATAACTTAGACCTATGAATCTAATCAAAACTGTTTTGATCCCAATTATTGTTTTTCTATGTATTTGTTGTTCTTCCGGTGACGGAAGTAAATCTGAGCGGTTGCGGGCAGATTCGTTAGTGAATGAAGTTGTCGATGGTAAGTTAGATATTACTACATTAGCAGAGTCGAATGAATTTATGTATTTCAATGATAAATACTTTCATGAACCAGCAGATTTAAAGGTCATTCCAAAATTTGATAAAGTGCAGATTCAAGTTGTTACTTACCGAATTTATCAGCATGTCAGACTGAAAAATAATCGTTATGAGTTTAATGTGCAGAAAGCCAGTGAACTGCATATTCCAAATAGCGCTTTTGTGTATTACCAACGTTCTTTTGATGATATGAACCGAAAGGCTGCCTTGAGTAAAGATTCTATCCGACTTGAGCTGCCGGATAACTATGCATCCTTGTTGATAAATGAATGATCCATATCTACAGACAGGATGAAAGTCATATAGAAAGTCAATCTTAACTATAGTATGGAGTAACAAACAGACTTAAGATGAAAAAGAAAAATATTGTTGTATTGACGGGGGCCGGTATTTCTGCTGAAAGCGGTATACCTACATTTAGGGATGCCAATGGATTGTGGGAGGGACATGACGTCATGGAAGTTGCTTCAATTGAAGGTTGGCACAAAAACCCAGCCTTAGTCCAGGAGTTTTATAATCTGAGACGGAAAGCCGCTTTGGTGGCACAGGCAAATGCAGCTCATTATGCGCTGGCAAGATTGGAATCAGCGTACCAGGTGAGTATTGTAACGCAGAATGTAGATCTGCTACATGAACAGGCGGGATCATCTCATATTGTTCATTTGCATGGCCGCTTGGATCAGGCCAAGTCGTCTATCGATGATCGCTTGGTGTATCCCATTGTCGGTAATGAGATCAAGATGGGCGATCTTTGCGAGAAAGGTAGTCAGCTGAGGCCAAATATAGTCTGGTTTGGAGAAGCTGTGCCAGCCATTGAAGAGGCCATAAGCCTGGTTTCGAATGCCCATATTTTGATTATTGTTGGAACCTCCTTACAGGTTTATCCTGCTGCAGGACTTAAAGAATTTGCGCCTAGTCACTGTCAAACATTTTTAATTGACAAAAAAATACCTAGTGACAGGGCTTTACGTAATATACAGTGTTTTGAGGAGTCAGCGACAATAGCTGTTCCTAAGTTGGTAGAACAATTACTTTATTAAGTATTGTATAGTAGCATATAAAATAGATTTTTATGAAAAAAATATTAGGGATTATTTGCCTATCCGTTGCTTTTGCTGCATGTCAAAATAATTCGGAAATCAACGTAAATACGAGTTCAAATGATCAGCCTTTGACCTTGGATAGTGTCCAAGCCAGGCATTTGCTCAGTTTGCCATTGCATTGCATCGACGTGGAATATCCCAATAAGTTAGGGCAGGTACTCGGTAGTGATAGTGATCTAAAAGCACCGCGCACATTGCATCCAATTTTTTACGGTTGTTTTGACTGGCATTCTTCTGTACATGGATATTGGTCAATTGTACATATTTTGAAGGAATTTCCAAATTTGGACAGTTCGGGTGAAATTCGGCGCCAATTGAACCGAAATATTACGGCGGAAAATGTGGCCGTTGAATTAGATTTCTTTCAAGATAAGAACAATAAGAACTTTGAGCGCACGTATGGCTGGGCCTGGTTGTTGCAGCTGCAGAAAGAGTTATTAACTTGGGAAGACACAGATGCAAAACGCTGGGCGTCGAATCTTGAACCGTTGGTGAAACACGTTGTAAAATCTTATCAAGAATATCTGCCCAAATTAGTTTATCCGATTAGAACAGGGTATCATGATAATTCGGCATTTGGCCTTTCTCTGTCCCTGGACTATGCAAGAAGTACGGGAAATGTGACGTTTGAAAAATCATTAATGACGAATGCCTCCCGTTTATATAGTCAGGATAAGAGCTGCAATATTGCTTTTGAGCCAAGTGGAAGCGACTTTCTTTCCCCTTGTCTTGAAGAAGCCCTTTGTATGAGTTTGGTGCTGCAACAGGAGGATTACCGTAAATGGTTAAAGGATTTTATGCCAGATCTGTTTAATCCCGATTTCAATTTAGAACCAGGTATCGTAAAAGATCGAACAGACGGACATTTGGTCCATCTGGATGGACTTAATTTTAGTCGTGCAAACTGTTTAAATGGTATCGCAAAAGCGCTGCCTGAGTTAAGTTACTTGCATAAGTTGGCGAATAAACATTTAAAATACTCTTTGCCCAATATTACCACCAAGGATGACTATATGGGGTCACATTGGTTAGGCACATTTGCACTCTATGCACTATCAAAGCATTGATTCGGGGAGATTATCTTCTCCCCATTTATCCATTAGTGTTAATATTTCCTCGAGCGAACGGCCAAGCACAGTTAATTCATATTCTACCTTTGGTGGGACTTGCTGATATACTATTCTAGTGATCAGGTTGTCCTGCTCAAGTTCCTTTAATTTAGCAATCAGCATACGCTCTGATATGCCTACGAGCTTTTTCCGCAACTCACTATAGCGGAGTTTACCTTCATTTAGCAGATAGGAAAGCATGTTGATTTTCCATCTGCCGCCTATGGCACATCAGGAGTACCATCATTTCTACAACTCATTGCTTATGTGCATACTGAGTATTTTACTGTTGGCCACAGACAAACCTTTAAAATTATACTTTAAATCTTGCATCCGCTTAAGTATGATCATCAGAAAATTTAGGTCATTTCTGCGGCTTAATTTTCTGATGATCGTGTGTTTATTCCGATGAAACTGGAGCTTAAGATACAGGGGATAGCCTAATGGATTTAAAGGGTAAGCGGGAAGGCTAGTCTTTCCTGTGATGTTATTGGATTCATGTACTGCTATACATGCTTTCGCTATAAATAGTCTGGACTATTCTTGTTTATGGCCGATAGCTACAAAATAAATGAAGAATAGGTTGGAATATAAAAAACGTGATTTGTGCTAATTTAAGTCTGTTGATTTATACATATAAATCTTGTTTTTTATCTTATATTGCCTTTTTTTTGTTCAAATGAAGTTTTTGTCTTGTTTATTTAGCTGCCTGTTTTTTTTGCTAGGTTATAAAAAGGCTATAAAATTCAAGATTTGTGCTACTCCATAAGATCAAACTTATAATAAATTTGATCTATCAATCCCATAAGGATGTGACATGCTATGTACAGGTATATAAGACATCTTTTAATGTTATTGCCCATTGTTTTTTTCTGTATGTTTATTACAGGTAAAATAAACAAGGATGTCTTTTCACATGCTGCCTATAAAAACGCGTCAAAACCGTCAATAGCTTCATCACAATCCCATTTCGATTTTTTTGTCGGGTCGATCGACGAATGCTCATTCAAATTGAGTTATGATCAACATTTAGCATATGCCGTTCGGCTCTGTGCTTTGGGACTGATTCTGCCTATTTTCTTGCTATTTACGGATAAGAAGTCGTGGCATAGTTTTTATGAACTCCAAAATAAATATTTGTCTAACAGACTACCAGACAAGTGTATCCTATACCATTCCTTTAAAATTTTCGGTTAATCCCCTTTTTCTTTTCGTGAATATCATTGGTTGAGTCGAAACACGGCTATATAACCTATGTAACAAATCGTTGCTTGAAGAAAGCGGCTTAATCATCTGCTTTGCTATTAAATCATTTATATGAACACAACACTTTATGCATTAGCTATTACAGCTATTACGATCAGTTTTTTTCATACTGCATCGGGCCCTGACCATTATCTGCCCTTTATTGTATTGTCCAAATCGAAAAAATGGTCGTTTTGGGAAAACTATATTATGGACAATTATATGTGGACTTGGGCATGTTTTCAGTTCGGTCATCCTGGGGGTTATTGGCGTTTATCTTGGATGGCAGCTCAATAAAATCAGCTGGTTACAGGACGTGCGTGGCAATGTTTCGAGTTGGGCACTATTTATTTTTGGACTTGGATATTTGATTTACGGGATTTGGAAAATGTCTAAGAAGCATTCCCATAAGCATTTTGATGTGATGGGCGATGAAGTTTATGTGCATGAACATACCCATGGGAAAAGCGCATCAGGGCATCATCACCATCATCAAAAAACGAAGGTAACGCCTTTGGTATTATTTGCAATTTTCGTCATGGGACCATCGGAACCATTGATTCCACTTTTATTCTTTTCAGGTGCACACCGCTCAATGACGGAGGTGATTACCCTGATTAGCACTTTTACCATCACGACAGTGGTAACCATGGTCGGAATGGTCTTGTTGGGAATTTATGGTTATAACTTGCTCAATACCGAAAAACTTGATCGATATGTACACGCCATTAGTGGCGCTGTCCTGTCAATTTGCGGTGGGGGCATGTTATTTCTGGGATGGTAATTTTTTAAATGTGAAGTTACCGCTTGGCATTTCGGCCAATTTGCGCTATCGTTATATGAATACAAAACCAGCGATAGAAGATAATTCGGTACGTGCTAAAGGTTATTTTGTCAATGACCTCCTGCTAAACTATGGCCTGGGAAAATGGAATTTTTTGATGCAGGTCCAAAACTTATTTGACACCAAGTGGAATGAAGCGCAGTTTGAGACCGAAACTCGATTAAGAAAAGAACAGCAGTCTGTTTCTGAATTGCATTTTACACCTGGAACACCTTTTATGGTAAAAGCGGGCCTGAGTTATAAATTCTAAAGACTGGGCGCGATGGTAGCTTTAAAATTTTCCTTTGTATCTTTAATAGGGATTATAACTCCTTATAAATAATGTATTATGGAAAAGAGTAAGTTACTTCGAATGGATAATATGGGTATCGTGGTGGAGTCATTGGACAACGCGATTTCCTTTTTTTCAGAACTTGGTTTATATCTGGAAGGGCGAGCGCAGATTGAAGGTGAATGGGCAGGTAGAGTGACTGGTCTCGGTGCGCAGCATGTCGAGATCGCCATGATGGTGACACCAGATGGACATGGCCGATTGGAACTTTCAAGATTTATTGATCCTGCGATAATTGCAGATCATAGAAATGCTCCGGTCAATGCCTTGGGCTATTTGCGGGCAATGTTTACCGTTGAAGATCTAGATGATGTACTGCGGAGGCTAATTGGCATTCACGGCGCTGTCCTCGTAGGGGAGGTGGTACAATACGAAAATGCTTATCGCCTTTGTTATCTAAGAGGAGTAGAGGGATTATTGATTGGTTTAGCCCAACCGCTATAGGGTAAATGATTGAATCGAATCTTTGTGCGAAAAAAGAAAATTTAAAAAATTTCTATGTCGTACAAAATAAATAGAAAACTAAGACGTTATTGATACAAATACTTTTCATAAAATAGGTTAATATATGGCTAAGACCCTAGAGTTCCCCGCTCTAGGGCTTTTTTGTAATTATACGTGTGGGAATAACGAAGTTTAGCACAATCTGTTCGGATTGTGTTCTTTCCTGATCAATAAAGTGAAATTTATCTGCTTGATGAAAGCATGAGGAAGGCCTAAGAATCTATTTTTTTAGACTCTATTTTCAATGATGAACTCGTCATTACATTCATGACTGGTTTTACAATTTTGACCAAGCTGGATGTAATTTAGGCAATTTTTGAACATGTGGTCATTAGTACAATCACACATAGGACGAGCAATATAATAACAGATGTGGTGTAAGGCGTTCTTCTCATAATACTTTTTTTTTACTTAGTAGTTTACAAAAGCCGTGCCTTTATTTTTAGAACTTGCAGTGAGTCTGATTGTTGTAGCTTCGTGTCTACAGGATAGTCGATATGAAAAAGGGATTGTATGCTTGAAAAAGCTTGTGCTGATACCTTGCGCATCGATTTTGGGATTAACGGATCTGGCTCATATTGATCCCTTGAAACGATGTTTTTTTGATAGCATATAGACGATCAGAATACCTAAAAGCATTACGATCGTATAGGCAATAAACGCGATGTTTTCAGACTGATGTTCACTGCCCTTTGAAACATTTTCTACCCATAACCCTGTGCTATTTTTAAACCCCAAAGCCCAATGGGTTAGGTTCCATCCGAAGTGCAGTCCTATAGATAGTGCAATATTGCGGGTTCTTAGCGCAGCAAGACCAAAAAGTACAGCTCCAAGTCCTGAACCCAGTACTGCCGCCTTTAGTGTAAAACCGGTAAATAAATGTTCTAAAATAAAAACAAGTACCATAATCGAAAAGGCTACAGCAGTGCCGAGTTTATCTTTCAGGCGCCATAAGAAATAGGTTCTAAAAACCAGCTCTTCCCGACAGGCGACGAAAAAGTAAAGAAGAATATGTATTGCCAAAAATTTAGTGTCGATAAATGCCTGTTTCTTAAAAGATACTTCGGCAAAATTTGTCAGTATTATAACCATAAGGCCGACCATAACAATACCTAAGCATAAGCCAGCGCTAAAATTGAGCACACTCCTTTTGTTAAATCCTAACCCGATTTGAGAAAAACTAATTTTATCCCAAGCTTTGAACAGGTAAACTAAACCCAAGCTGAGGAATGTCGCGAGGCTGAGTGAAAATAAATCGGGGAACATTGTTTGTTTGGTTATGCCCGCAGCGAAAGCAAACACCACGAGGGAAGCAAAGTAAAATAATATTACTTTCAAAAATACCATTTCTCTTTTCATGTCTTAATTGTTTAGCTCGATATGAATTTACGCTATTTTAGCTTAAATGAAAAAAATGATGTGCTACTTGTTGATCTTAAAGTGCAGGTCTTGTTCCTGTAGGTAGGTTCTTTTGCTTGTCACGTATTTTGCTGCTTAAAACAGGTTGATTTATCGTTCGTTTTTTCTTATATTAGGCAATAAACCAATGAATTATGGCTATGGTCAATCTAAAACGGAGAAAATTTATTCAAGGAGCGGGGGCAGTTTTAACTTTATCAGCCTTAGAAGTTAAGGGGCTTTCATTTCGTGATGCGATTAAAAATTTTCGGGTCGGACTGATTGGTGCAGGTTGGTATGGGAAAAGTGATTTATTCCGTTTAATTCAGGTTCGGGATGTCGATGTCATCGCCATATGCGACGTCGACGACAATCAGCTGCAGGAAGCTGGGCGGCTGGTTAGTGAGCGTCAGATTTCAAAAAAAGTTCCAAAACTGTATAAAGATTATAGGGAAATGCTCGCCAGTCATAAATTCGATCTCATTCTCATTGGAACACCAGATCACTGGCACGCCAGACAGGCAATTGATGCGATGCGTTCGGGTGCTCACCTCTATTTGCAGAAACCGATCAGTGTTGATGTGCTTGAGGGGGATGCTATATGGCGTGCGGCAAGAAAATATAATCGGAAAGTTCAAGTGGGAACACAACGGAGAAGTACAGCCCATCTCATTGACGCCAAGAAGCGAGTGATCGATAGTGGCTTACTTGGTAAGATTTCGCATGTGGAAATGTGCTGCTATTATCATATGCGAAAGAATGGCAATCCACCGATCGAGGCGGTTCCAGATTTCCTGGATTATGAACTTTGGACCGGACCAGCACCTTTGCGGGCTTATGATGGTTTGCCTCATGGTGGCTGGTGGCGAACTTTTATGGCCTATGGGAATGGAATAACCGGGGATATGGGAATGCATATGTTTGATACTGTGCGTTGGCTTCTGCAGCTTAAATGGCCCAAAAGCGTGCATGCGAAAGGTGGCATTTATGTGCAAAAAGGAGGGAAATCGACGATCGCGGATACGCAGACAGCCTTATTTGAATACGAAGATCTTAATTGTGTCTGGCAGCATAGGACATGGGGGGCAGCAGCAGACCCTGAATACCCCTGGGCATTTGTGATATATGGTGACAAGGGTACCTTAAAGGGAAGTGTGATGAAATATGAATTTATTCCAATCGGAGAAGGCAAGCCCATTCGACAGGATGTTATCTTAGAAAAAGAGAAGTTCCCCAAAGATTTGACGGAGCACCGAATCGAGTTGCATACAGCGCCTGCAACCAGACAACATATGCTTGACCTTTTATCGGCAATTGAAAATAATCATCTTCCTGTAGCGGATATTGAAGAGGGCTATATATCCACCGCGAGCTGCATTCTGGCGAACTTGTCGATGCAGTTGAATCGCCCCTTGATTTATGATCCAATACAAAAAATATGTGTCGATGATCCTGAAGCAACTCAATTACTGCAAAGACCGTATCGCAGTCCATGGCAACATCCTTAATAACATAGGTCAAGGGCGCTGAGCAAAGTTGAGGTCGGGAGTTATTCGGTATTGAACCGCAACGGTGCGGTAAATTGAACAAATATCAATATATTGGTATCAGGTGGTCATAACATAGAAAAAGGAATATTATGCAGACGATATTGGGTGCCAATGGACAAATTGGAGAAGAACTGGCGCGCGAGCTAAAGCGAAATTTTACTTCTGCTATACGCATAGTCAGTCGAAACGCAAAAAAAGTAAATGATACTGACGAAGTTTTTTCCGCGGATCTATCGATCCGTGAACAGGCATTCGAGGCGGTGAAGGGGAGTAATATTGCCTATTTCACTTTAGGGCTTCCTATAAGTTCGGATCTATGGGAGGAACAGTTTCCAGCTATTCTTCGTCATGTGATTGATGCCTGCAAGATCAACGGTACTAAGCTTGTTTTTTTTGATAATACATATATGTATCCTCAAGACGATCGTGTTTTGACGGAGGAAAGTACCTTTGCTCCTGTCGGAAGAAAGGGGAAAGTGAGGCGGAACATGGCAGAAATGGTACTTGCTGAGATAGCATCGGGCCAGCTTGAAGCCGTTATTTGTCGAGCACCTGAATTTTATGGTCCTGGCAAAACACAAAGCATTACCAATACCCTAATTTTTGATAATATCAAAGCGGATAAAAAACTGAAAGTGCCTTTACGTGTTGATAAGAAACGAAGTCTGATTTGGACTCCCGACGCAAGTCGAGCAACTGCACTTATCGGAAATACACTCGATACCTATGGACAGACCTGGCATTTGCCCGTGGATAAAGGGCATCCCATATACCGGGAATTTATCAGAATGGCAGCAGACATTTACGGTAAGGAGTTCAAATATACTGTTGTTCCCAAATTTATCTTTAAAATAGGAGCTTTGTTCAATAAACGGTTAAAGGAGCTTTTGGAACTTCTTACACGATACGAACACAATAATCTATTTGATGATTCAAAGTTTAGAAATAGATTTCCTGAATTTGAGGTTACTTCTTACGAGCAAGGAATCGAACAGATTCAGCAAGACAAGTTTTAACCTATGCATAAATGAGAGTGTAAGCGACTTCGTTCACCTGACGACAACCGCATCTGGTCATAATATTATGCTTAAGGAGCCAACTTTGGTCATCAGCGCTTTTTCACAGCTGCTGGGAAAACTGTAAGATAAGGAAACCGAACTTCAGCCTTGTGCTCTGAGATGAAGCAAAATACGTTGAATATCGGTTTTCTTTTATGATAAAGCTTTTTTGAGGGGCAAGTGAATCAATAATGGGCACGGAATAAGAAAACCTACGCTGCATTTGTAAATTCTAAATTTCTACAGAATTCGTTCCGTTCTTTACGCGTTTAAAAAGACGCGTGCGAGATGAATATTAATTCGACGATAATCCATAATTATGCTAGGCTTAGAAAATCGTTGTTCTTTCTACCTACAATCCTGTTAGCTCTGCTCATTCTATTTCTATATTTTAATCATGCATTGAATGTATATGGCTATACCGTCATTCAGAAGAGTAGCTTTTTCGCGATAAATGCTTATCTGGGGCAATATCCAAATCTTGAGTCCAATTTTACACAGTTTGGAGATTGTTTAATCAGTCTCTCGCTTTTGAGTGTCTTTCTGCGCTATGGTCCTAAATTATGGGAGGCGTTAATATCATCATCTCTAATTTCTGCTTTCTTTTCGATCCTTTTAAAAGTACTATTTGCTGTGCCACGACCCGCAGCAGTATTTAATCATACTAGTTTTTTGATTACCGGTAAGATGCTTCTTGGGAACAATAGCTTGCCTTCTGGCCATTCCATCACGATATTTACAACGTTGACTGTTATCATGTATGCTTTTATGCCGCAACGATTAAGTTATAAAATAATGTGGTTTTTAGGTTTAACATTTATTGGGTTAATGCTTGCTTTATCTCGCGTCGCATTGGGGGCACACTATCCTTTGGACGTGCTCAGTGGCTGTATTATAGGATATCTTTCGGGGCTGTTCGGAATTTTTTTTAGCAGGGAATTTAAAATATGGAACTGGATCAACAACAAACGATATTATCCAATTTTCATATTATTGTTCCTCGTTTTCAGTATTGTATTGATCAATAGAATAATTAATGATAATTTGCTAATATTTTATTTTACATTTATCTGCTTAATTAGTACACTTTATAAAATCATTACCGTTTATGCTAAAAAATAGCTTAAAATTAGTTCATTTTGTCCTTTTCATGAGTGTGTTGAATTTTATATTCTTCCATTTTCCATTTTATACTTTTGTTTTTAATAATGTTGATTACAGGAGTTTTGGGGGTATTGTTCTGATCGGTAGCTTAATGGTTCTGATGCTGGTGATGAATGCTTTTGTACTTTATCTATTTTTTTCGGCGTCCCGTCGCTTTGGGAAATCCATACTTGTTTTGTTCTTTCTGATCAATTCAGTCGCCGTTTATTTTGTTAACACATACAGCGTTATTTTGGATGAAACAATGATCGGTAATATCTTGAATACCCGATATTCAGAGTCCAGCGGTTTCTTTTCACTGAAACTGATCGTCTATCTCGTGTTTCTTGGTATTATACCTAGTATCTTCATCATTAAAGCTAAAATAGTAAAGGATAAACCAAGAAAGTTTTTTATCACTTCCTCACTTTCGTTATTATTTATTGTTATTTTAATATTTGCCAATGCGACTAATTGGTTGTGGATCGATAAGAATTCGAAGACTTTGGGTGCACTTGCCATGCCTTGGTCTTATACCGTCAATATTTCGCGCTTTTATATTCATGAATATCAAAAAAATAAGAAAGAGATTCTATTGCCGGATGCGACAATAACTGACCACAAAAAGACAGTAGTTGTACTTGTTATAGGTGAATCTGCTCGAAGGGATAATTTTTCGTTGTATGGCTACCAGAAGAATACAAATCCTCTGCTTTCCAAGACACCCAATCTTTATCATTTTGACGCAACTTCTTGTTCTACCTATACGACAGCTGGAGTAAAATGTATATTGGAACATAAAAATACGGATGATTTGTACGAAATCCTGCCAAATTACCTTTACAGAAATGATGTCGATGTGATCTGGCGAACGAGTAATTGGGGGGAGCCGCCTGTACATATTAAAGAATATGAAACAAGTGATCAACTTGCTACAACCTGTAAAGGTGAAGGATGTGCTTACGATGAGGTACTTTTAACAGGTCTAAAGGAGCGGATATCATCCAGTAAAAAAGACAAGATTTTTGTTGTGCTCCACACAAGTACAAGCCATGGACCAACATATAGCAAGAAATATCCTGCTCAATTCGAACAGTTTAAGCCTGTCTGCAATAGTGTTGAGTTAGGGAACTGTTCTAAAGAAGAATTGATAAATGCTTATGATAACACGGTTGTTTATACAGATTATATTTTGCATAATCTTATTGAGGATCTAAAACAATTGAAGGAATATAACAGTGCCATGTTGTTCGTCTCGGATCATGGAGAATCACTGGGGGAAAATAACCTGTATATGCACGGACTGCCGATGAGCATTGCACCAAAAGAGCAATACGAGATTCCTTTTATCGTCTGGGTGTCTGATCATTCAAAACAGTTGAAACCAAATAAAACCTTGACCCAAAATCATGTATTTCATAGTGTGCTGAAATTTCTGGATATGAAGAGCCCTATCTATGATGAGAATATGGATATTTTCAAATAGCGAGCAATAGCGATTGTCAAGGTTTATTGATTTTACAGTATGAAATCAGCTAAGAAGATTATAATTGAACCTGTAATAGATGATTCTTTTTCTATAAAACGGATAGATTACCACCTTAACGATCATGAAACATTTAATAGACTGATCTATCATCGTATTTTTTTTGTCGAAACCGGTGCCGGCTATCTTTCTATTGATAATAATGTATTTGAGCTACATGACAATAGCATTTTTCTCTTATCCAAGGGACAGATCTATGCTTTTTCAGATCAGACTTCGGTAATGGGTTTTTCCATTTCCTTTGGGGATTGTTTTTGGCAAAAGACACCTCCGAGCGCAAGTAACTGTAAAGCTGTATTGTTCAATAACACCAGTGCAAATCCATATCTGAAGCCTAATACTACCGAAGTAGTAGAGCTGTTATTTCTATTCAATGCACTGTTGTCAGAATATTGTGGTCCCCGGTATATCAATCAGATGGATGCTCTTGCGGCGTTTTTGAAAATTATTATGATTAAACTTGCGAACGTTAAACTGACCGCGGAAGCAACTTCCGATAGTCAGGATTACATCTTGTATCGCAAATTTATGGAAATGCTCAGTGCACAGTTTGATCAATATCATGCCGTGTCGGAGTATGCCAAAATGCTTCATATTTCAGCGCGAAGATTAAGCGAACTTTGTAAACGATGTAGCGGGATTAAGGCGAAGGAGATCATTAATGGGCAGCTCATAGCAGAAGCGAAACGATTGCTGCAGTTTAGTGCGATAACAGTGAAAGAAATCGCCTATGCACTTAATTTTAATTCGGCAGAACAATTTAGTCATTTTTTTAAAAAGAATACAAAACTGTCTCCCCTGAACTACCGTAATCAATTTGTTGATGCAGATTGAAAGTTGCACACGGTAAATTTTGACATTTCAAACGTACTTATTGCTATTCCTATGGGGCTGTTGCCATCATAACTTTGTCCTAAATATCTTAAAGTTATGGCAGTAAATCATCTAAAAAAAGTGGCCGGCATTGTTATTCCGGACAGTAAAATCGCAACGCAAGCGACAGCATTACTATTGGAACATGGTACTGAATTTATCTACAACCATTCGTTGCGTGTCTTCCTATTTTCATCTTTGAATGCAAAACGCAAAAATTTGGTCTACGACAGTGAATTGTTGTATGTAGCTTCCGTATTTCATGATTTGGGCTTAGTATCGCATTACAGCAGTGCAGATCTTCGTTTTGAAGTGGATGGCGCTAATGCCGCCCGAGACTTTCTAAAAAGCCATGGTGTAGAGTCGACGAAATTACAGCTCGTATGGGATACCATAGCACTCCATACAAGCATAGGAATTGCTGAACACAAAGAAAATGAAGTTGCCCTGATGTACTCGGGCGTTGGGCTTGATGTGATGGGTGAGGGCTATGCGCATTTAAGTGCCAAAAATAGAGAAGAGATTGTTCAAGCCTTTCCAAGGGATAATTTTAAAAAGAAAATTATCCCGACTTTTTTTGAAGGTTTTGAGCATAAGACAGAAACCACATTTGGCAATATAAAGGCAGATGTGTGCGCTTTTATGATCCCTAATTTTGAGCGAAAGAACTTTTGCGATTGTATTCTTCATTCGCCTTGGTCTGAATAGTAAGTCTAAGTCCGAGGTCTGAATAACAAGTTCGGATCACATAGCTTTCGGGACTATCTTGCTTTAGCGATAGTCCCGCGCTATTTTCTCCTATTCAATACTATCCCAATAATCGACGACTGACTTCTAACCGAGCTAAAGCACATCTTGTATGTATATCATGTATTGGATATTTGAAAATCGTTAAATTTATGTCTTAACTTTATAAAGGCTCTAGTACAGTTTTCAAGTTTCAATTTGTACAATGGCTTTTTATTTTAATGGTATCAACGTATGGTTTTAAATAGTATTTATCGGATGGTTTTCAAATCGATTTTGTTTATAACAATGACGTTGATTTCGTTTGACTTGTTGGCCCAAGCTCGAAATCCTGAAAAGAAGATCATTAGATCTGACTTTCAAAAATATTTTGATGAGTGTCATGTTAAGGGCGCTGTTGCGCTTTATGACAATAACAAAGGTGCTTGGATTTTGTCCGATACATCGGACACACAAGTTGCAACATTACCTGCATCAACTTTTAAGATTATAAATATGTTGATTGCCTTGGAAACGAAGACGATCAAAGATGAAAATAGCATTGTTCCATGGCCGGGATCAACAGATACCTTAAAATATGGCTACCGACCAGATATTTATAAAAATATCAGTGTAAAAGAGGCATTTACCGTGTCTGCAGGTTGGGCATTTATTGAGTTAGCGAAGAAAATTGATCGTTCTGTCTATCTGAAGTATCTCAAAGCCTGTAACTACGGGAATGTGGACCTTTCCGAATCAGGTCCCGACTTCTGGAATTTTGGTCCAATGGGCATCTCACCAATTAATCAGGTTGAATTTTTGAAAAAGCTTTATGATGGAAATTTGCCATTTTCAAAAAGAAATATGGATATTGTTAAAGGTGTCATGATTTCGGAACAAAACGCGGACTATACGGTTCGGTCTAAAACGGGCTGGACAATGGCCAATCAGATCAACACCGGATGGTGGATAGGCTATGTTGAACAAAAGGAAAATGTTTATTTCTTCGCAACGCGACTTATTCAGGACCGGAAGTTCAACAGCCCTGATTTCTCGAGCTGCCGGAAGACGATTACACGGAAAATTTTTAAGGATCTAAAGATTTTGCCCTAACACCAAGGTTGATGGTTATCAGTCAATAAATTTTATCAGGACAATAGACAGATGGAAAATTTTAATCGAAAAAAGCATTGGGAAGAAATATACGAAAATAAGCCGCTGGAATCAGTTAGCTGGTATCAGCCTACCCCAGAAGTATCACTACATTTTATAAATCAATCTAGTCTCCCAAAAAAGGCTAAAATTATTGATATAGGTGGTGGTGACAGTTTCCTGGTTGATTTCTTATTAAAAGCAGGATTTGAAGATATTACCGTATTGGATATTTCCAGCGCTGCCATTGAAAGAGCGAAGAAGCGATTAGGGGATCAAGCGACTAAAGTCAAATGGATTGTTTCGGATATCTTGGACTTCGTTCCCGATACACCATATGATTTTTGGCATGATAGGGCCACATTTCATTTTTTGACTGCTCGCCAGGAGATTGAACGCTACATCGAAATCGCAGATCAAGCAATTGCAGTGGGAGGTATTTTGGTTGTTGGAACCTTTTCTGAACAGGGACCAACGAAATGCAGTGGCATTACAATTAAACAATATTCAGCACAATCGATAAGCGATTTGTTCCAGACATATTTTAGGAAAATTGAATGTATAGATATTGACCATATAACACCCTTCGACACCAAACAGCGTTTTGTGTTTTGCAGTTTTCGCAAAGAGCTGTTATAGCAGGGTCGAATACTTCTCTCGCAATAGAGCATCGCTGTGTCGATCGAATCTGCCCGTTTGTGCTAACTTTTATTGGAATTTTCCAATAAAAGTTCTCCCCAAGCATTCAATTTCCAGAGTACTTCCACTAAACTTTTCCCTAAGGGGGTCAATGAATACTCCACTCTTGGAGGAAGCTCATGGAAAGATTGTTTGATTAGAATGCCATCATTGACCATTTCACCCAATTGTTGGTTTAGCACTCGTCTATCAACTTTTGCAATACCACGAAGCATTTCACTTGGGCGTTTTTCCCCTTCATTGATACGCCATACAATCGGAATTTTCCATTTCCCACTAATCGCATTGACGGCAAATTCCAATGGACATATTTTTTGTTTTATTGCTTTCTCTGTTATACGCATAAAATTGACTTTTTTGTCCCATAGGGATAATAAAATGCGGTATTGTGATTGTGCATTTACTTTTAAAACTTTGCAGAAATAACATACAGCATCATGAAAAATTTAGAATACGAAATTGCTAAATTAAATGCGAATTTAGCAACTCTTCCTCGCGAAATAAAGGAAATATTTGGCAGATCGATTCAGGATCTACAGTCTGAGGATCTAACCGAAAAGAGCCTGCAGATAGGGGACAAGTTCCCTGATTTTAGTTTGGTGAATTCGAAGCGTGAAGAAATTGAGCTGGGAAAACTTCTGAAGAAAGGAAAGGTCATTGTGGCCTTTTTCCGCGGTAGCTGGTGTCCCTACTGTAATCTCGAGTTAAGAGCTTTACAACAGAATTTGACTCATTTTAATGCTTTTGAAGCCACTCTTCTTGCAATTTCGCCACAAGTGCCTAAATTTAGCGAAGCACTTCTGACGGACAACAATTTGGATTTCGAATTGTTGTTTGACGAAGATAATACGTTGGCAATCAGTGTTGGCATCTCATTTGAACTTCAGGATTATGCCATTTCAAGCTATGATCGCTTGGGAATCAACTTGTCCGCCTACAATGGTAATGACAGCAACAGACTGCCGGTCCCTGCTGTTTTTGTGATCGATCCTGATTATACAATATCTTATCGATTTATGGATGTCAACTATATGAATAGACTTAATATCGAAGAGTTAATAGCACAGCTATGAGTAAAATACAACGTAAAGGAGCAAGACGGATAGCGGATATTTCGATAGATTGCCTGGCCAGTCTGAACCGCGGAGAAATTGAAACTGCAAATCTTATGGAGTGGCTCGCTGTTGACCAACGGTTTTTACTCGAGTATATCCTTCAGCAAAATGGACGCATTCATTACTTGAAACCAATCTTAGCGCTGCTTGATCAGTTACAGAAACCGACGGTAAATTCCATCAATGAAACGATCGGGCGGGCGCTGCTCGATTTGATCACACAATATCGTGATAATACCTTCCTGACAATACTATCCAATCATACTGCAGATCTCGTGCGTTGCTGGGCAACCTACACGGTCGGAGATGATAAGCAGCTTGAAATTGAGAAATTACTGTTGTCAATGCGTCCTTTTGCTGCAGATCGGCATTTTGGGGTGCGAGAAATCAGCTGGATGGCGATACGTAATAGGATAGCTTTGGACTTGGAAAGGAGTATTGCCGGTCTGAGTTTATGGACGGTGGAGAAGGATGAAAATTTGAGACGTTTTGCTTCGGAGGCAACCCGACCGAGAGGCGTATGGTGTAAGCACATCGATCGCTTGAAGCAGGAGCCAAGTCTAGCCTTGTCTATTTTAGAACCGCTAAAATCTGACCCTTCAAAATATGTTCAGGATAGTGTTGGAAATTGGCTGAATGACGCAAGCAAAAGCCAACCCGGTTTTGTTAAGGCACTTTGTAATCGCTGGGAACAGGAAAGCGATACCAAGGAAACGCAATACATCATTCGAAAAGCACTTCGAACTATCCTGAAATAAATATGTCCGGTAGTTATCGAACAAAAAATGATGATCGCCCGCTTGAGTGACATTTGACCTCAGTTTCTTAAGCGACATTTGACCTCAGTTTACGGCAATAAATCTGAGTTTGCGTACTTTAACTAAAGCAGTTTAGATGGATGATCGGCTTATCCGAAATTAAAAGCCGCATTTATTGTTCTTAAAAGAACGATAAATGGCGGCTATCACTTAAATGATTTATTCGATACGTATGATTTTACTCTTCCTTATTCTGTGCTTTCATTAGTAACGCGAAAGCATTTTTTAGTGCTAATTGTGTGTTCGGTTGAATGTTATCGGCCTGAATCTGCTGTTTTCCGTTCTCTTGGATACCTAATTTTACCTCATTCATTTGAAATGAACCAGCGCTATGTTGTACAAATACAAAATATTTATTTTGCCAACGTACGATAGCCTCTTCTGGTACAACCATTGCCTTGGTGTTATTGATATGAAGATCGGCATTCATGAACATCCCAGGGGTCAAAATAGCATCGGATTTTTGAAAACGGCATAGCACTTCGGCCATTCTATTTTCATCAAAAGTGCGGTTGACAAGAAAGACTGCGGCCGGAATTTTTCGAGCGACTTCCGTATTGGCATATGCAGAAACGGTATTTCCTATCTTGACTTTAGCCAGATCTTTTTCGAACAGCTGTAGGGAAAGATACATGTCTGATGGATTAACAATCTCAAATAGGATATCTGTGGGAGCAGTATATTTTCCAACACTGACATTCACTTTGGTGATAAAACCATTGGTTGGAGACAATATAGGTACGTCTTTTTTGATACTTGTCGTCGTTAGTTTCTTCGGCTCGATTCCGATAAGACGCAATTTTTCCGCCAATGAGTGAATTAGGATACGCTCACGATCCATATCTGCTTTGGCCTGCTGGAACACCTTGTCGCTGCTTGCCTTGCTTTGATTGAGCTCGTATTGTCTTTTATATTCTGTTTCGGCGAGCACATAATTTGTCTGTGCAGTCAAATAGTCCTGTTGGAGCTGGATAAACTGCATATCTTCGATAGTTGCCAATACCTGACCTTTTCGCACAGGTTTTCCAGGGAGCATAGTCGTCGATTTAATATAGCCACCAATGGGAAAACTTAGGCTCACAGTGCTTTCCGGCGCAACAGCGACATGGCCCTGTAATGTAATTTTGCCACTGACATTTTCGATTGTAGGGGGTCCGATTACAATACCGGCTGCTGCAATCTGTTTGGGTTCAAGTTGAACACTTTGCGCTGCAAGTGCAGAATCTGCTACGGGCGCTGGCTTGTTGTTTTCGGTGTTTTCTCCTTGAGCACAGGCAACGAAGGAAAAAAGGATCAAACTGTATGCTGTGTTTTTTAACGATTTATTCATTGTATAACTTACTTAATTGGATGGCTGCTTGATTGTAACTGTTTAATGTATTGATGTATTCGCTTTGTATGGCAATGGCTTGGTTGACAAGAATGACCCATTGTAGGTAGTCTATTTCGCCATTGACGAATTGCTTGTCGGCTGTTACAAAAATTGTATCTGCATGCTTTAATCCACGATCTTCATAATATTTTAGTACTTCTTTATACTTCTCAACCTGCTCGATGGCATTGTTTGATTCTGTCTTCAATTCACTTTTTACGTATTCAAGTTCTTTCAATTGACCTTTCCATGCGAGTTTTGCCGCGTTTATTCGATTGGACTGCGCTCCAAAAAATAGGGGTACACTGATGCCGGCGCTGAAGTAGCTCAAACGGTCGGACGAACGATACAATACCTCCTGACCACGGAAGGTTTGTACCCCCTGCAACGTTTGACTATTATATCCTATTGTAATTTCAGGAAGCAGCTTTGAACGCTCCAGTTGCCATTGAGCATGCGCTGTCTGTGTCTGAAGTTGCGCAATCTTATAGGCCGGAAGTGCTTCAGCCTGACTGGATAAGTCCGGGTGAATCGACATAACTTCTTGATATTTAATTGTGTCGGAGGCTGGGATGTAACGAATGCTGTCCTGCAATAAGAAATTGAATCTGTTCAGGGTGATGTTCAGATCTTTTTGAAGCAGCTTTAATTGATTATTGATTTCTTGACGCTGTGTTTGGGCTGCGGTTTGCTCCAGGATATTTGCCGCGCCAACTTCAAAGCGTTTGCTTGTCTTTGCTTCAAAAATACGATACAGACTATCTGCGCGTAACAAGAGCTCCTTTCGTTTGCCCATTGCCAGATAATCGAAATACAGGCTCTTAACGGCGGTTCGAATCTCCAGGAGATTAAACTTGGTAGATTCATGCGCCAATGAGAGCTCGTTTTTTAAGACTGCTGTCTGTTTTTTATAAACAGCAGGAAAACTAACCGTTTGGCTGATACCGATGCGATTATCGGTATACGCACTATTCACATGACCGTAATCGCCTGAAATAGCTAATTTAGAAGGGTCGAATCCGGTTTTGGCCAATTTTTCCTTAGCTTGTTCATTGATCCTGAGCTGTTGGATACGCGGACTATTATGCTCTGCCCGCTGTATGGCCTGCGCTAAAGATATATGCTGTGTGCTGTTGATCGTCTGTGCCGAAATCTTACCCTCCTGAAAAAAGGAACAAGACAAGAGAACCAAAAGGACTATTTTGGTTACAGCCGAATTTGGTTTGCTAAGGGCTTTGTCTGATTTATTAAACAACAGATATAATGCGGGCAAAACAAAGAGGGTTAGAAATGTTGCTGAGATTAAACCGCCAATAACAACTGTTGCCAGTGGACGTTGTACTTCAGCACCTGCACCATTGCTCAATGCCATTGGTAAGAATCCCAAGGACGCCACGGCGGCGGTCATCAGTACCGGTCGGAGACGATTGCGAGTGCCCATCATGATCAGTTCCTGCATGTCGGTAATAATCCCTTCCTTTTTAATACGGTTAAACTCCGAGATCAAGACAATGCCATTTAAAACGGCAACACCAAATAGCGCAATGAAACCAATGCCTGCCGAGATACTAAAGGGCATCCCCCGAAGTGCCAGGGCAAAAACACCTCCAATCGCCGACAGGGGAATTGCAGTGTAGATCAAGGCGCCATCTTTTAACGACGAAAATGCAAAGTAAAGCATACCAAAAATTAATAGCAGGGCAATGGGCACAGCAATGCTCAAGCGGGCCTTGGCCTGTTGCAGATTTTCAAATGTACCACCATAAGTCAATGTGTAGCCTGTATCCATTTTAAGCTGCGCAGCAACCTTTTGCTGCAGTTCCTCCACGATGCTTTGCACATCACGCCCCCTGACATTGAAGCCCAAGATAATACGGCGCCGCGCATTTTCTCGCTGGATCTGATTAGGGCCCTCCACTTCATCAATATCTGCAATCTGGCTAAGTGGAATCTGTATCCCTTTGGCGGTCGTTACCTGTAGATTCCTGACATCTTCAATATTACGGCGACCTTCATTACCTACGCGCACAACAAGATCGAAGCTTTTTTCACCTTCATAGATCTTGCCTGCGGAAGCTCCTGCAAAAGCCGAATTAACAGTACGATTGATGGAAGCGATATCGAGACCATATTTTGCAATCTCATCCCGGTTGTAGTCTATGACAATCTGGGGCATTCCCGTGACTGATTCGATGTACCAGTCTGCAGTTCCTTTTACTGTTTTGGCAATATCGCCCAATTGCTGCGCATAGTTTGCCAATTTATCGAGGTCTTCTCCATAAATCTTGCACACGACATCTTGTTTTGCGCCCGTCATTAATTCATTAAAACGCATTTGAACAGGGAATTGAAAGCCTGTCGTTATCCCGGGCATAACTTCCTGTGCTGTTGCCGACATTTTACCAGCCAGCTCCACAAATGATTTAGCATTTTTCCATTCCGACTTTGGTTTTAAGACAATGATCATATCACCTCCTTCAATAGGCATTGGATCTGTTGGTATTTCTGCGCTTCCGATCCGCGACACGATTTTTTCAACTTCAGAATAACGATTTTTTAAGGCTTCTGAAACCCGATCAATTGCATTTATCGTTGTCGATAGATTGGTACCAACGAGCAGCCTTGTCTCTACAGCAAAGTCACCTTCCTCCAATTGGGGTATAAATTCACCGCCCATTTTTGAAAATACAACGATTGAAATAGCGAAAAGTGCAATTGTGATGGCAACGAGTATTTTACGGATAGCAAGTGCACCAGTGAGTGCATTCTGATAACCCCGCTCGAGACGGGTCATAATCCGATCCGAAATATTGGGTTTATGATTGAGCTTCTTGCTCACCACAAGTGAGCTTATCATTGGTACATAGGTCAAAGATAGAATGAAAGCGCCTAGAATAGCGAATGCTACCGTTTGAGCCATCGGTTTAAACATTTTCCCTTCGATTCCAGTAAGCGAAAGAATGGGCAAGTAGACGATCAAGATAATAATTTGTCCAAAAACTGCGGCATTCATCATTCTGGAAGCTGAAGAAGTCACTTCCTGGTCCATTTCCTGTTGGGATAAACTGTCGATGCCCTTATATTTTTTTGAAAAATGAATATGGTGCAGGATGGCTTCAACAATGATAACAGCCCCATCGACAATTAAACCAAAGTCCAGTGCTCCTAAACTCATTAGGTTGCCACTGACGCCAAATGTGTTCATCATGCTGATGGCAAAGAGTAGGGATAGCGGGATGACCGAAGCAACAATTAAACCTGCCCTCAGATTACCTAGGAACAGCACAAGAACCAGTATGACAATGAGAGCTCCTTCCAAGAGATTGTGTTCTACGGTTCCAATGGCGTTGTTTACCATTTTCGTGCGGTCGAGGAAGGGCTCAATAAGGACTCCTTTGGGAAGTGTTTTCTGAATTTGATCGACTTTATCTTTGACGATTTTGATCACATCCGAAGAGTTTCCACCTTTGAGCATCATGACAATACCACCGCAGACCTCGCCTTGTCCTGCCATAGTCAGTGCGCCATAACGAATCGCTGAGCCCAACCTGACTTCGGCAACGTGATGGATGAGGATCGGTACGCCACCATTATCTTTGACCACAATTTTATTGATGTCGGCTATGGATTTTGTCAAGCCAACACTTCGGATATATAATACTGCGGGGCCTTTTTCGATATAAGCTCCGCCTGTATTCTGGTTGTTGTTTTCGAGTGCCGTAAAGATATCGATTATACTGATATTCAAGGCTTTCAGCTTGGATGGGTTTACTGCAACCTCATATTGTTTGAGTTCTCCACCAAATGTAGCAACATCTGCAACTCCGGGAGTTCCGAGAAGTTGACGGCGTACAGTCCAGTCCTGAATGGTGCGCAAGTCTGCCAGCGAATAGGTCTGTTCATAACCTTTTTGAGGTTTGAGGACATATTGGTAGATTTCACCAAGTCCTGTAGTGACGGGAGCGAGTGTAGGAGTACTTGCATTTTTGTTTATTTCAATTTGTGCGAGACGCTCTGTGACTTGCTGTCTCGCCCAGTAGATATCGGTGCCATCTTCAAATACGATGGTTATTAAAGATAGACCGAACCGCGACATACTTCGACTTTCCTTGATTTCGGGAACATTGCTGACAGCCAATTCCACGGGAAAGGTGATAAGGCGCTCAACGTCTTCGGCACCAAGAGAGGGTGCGGTCGTGATAACTTGAACTTGATTGTTCGTAATATCTGGTACGGCATCGATAGGCAACTTGGTCAATTGGTAGATGCCATAGCCGACCCATACCAATATAAACAGACCAATTGCCAGTTTGTTTCGAACTGAGAATTGTATTATTCTATTAAGCATTTTAGTAAAATCTAAATTATAAGAAATCGTGCAAACCTCATTTTGGGACAAAAAAAGACCTGCAACTTGAAAAATCAGGTTGTTTTAACATGCTGATTTAATATAAATTAGACTTGAGGCGGGCGGAATAATGCGGAAATATATGATCGGGAATAATTATTCGGTTTAGGCAAACCAAAAGCACTATCCACTGCGACTTGATGCGGCCTAACATAATGAATCTTATAGTTGGATACAAAGACAAATGAAAATGCTGTTAAATCGTATTTTTTGAAGGGCAGTTTCATGTCTTCCTGCTCATCGTTGTCAGGCAGATCCTGGCCCCAATAATGCATGGAAAGAAATTCCACAAAGGTTATGGGCGGACCTATCTCATTATGGATTGTAAAATGCTGATACAGCTTGGGCAGTTTCGCCAGCTGGGACAGCATCGTTGATTCTCCAATGACCAAAAATAGAAATATGTAAAGAAAAAATCTTTTCACCGTTGTAAAAATACAGTTGTTCAATCAATTTCGCAACAAAACTATCACTTATTATGCAGATCGATCGGGGAAGGAGAGCGTTCTTTGAAACGATGTCATAGTGAGCTGATTTCGGATGGCCGAGTATAATTCTAGGTGAGCCAATCGGGCACTGTTTTACTGCTTTGTGCGTTTTTGTCGCTTTATTGTAATCGTTTGTGCATTATAGTATTTAAATGACCGTCGAACAATATTCAAGCTGTGTTTGGGTATTGTTCAATATGACGTAATGGGGGGAGACATCTTCATGACAGCTTCTTGCAAAAAAAGGTTACCCAGATATTTGATAACCAATGTTTTAAACAGATACTGGTAGGGTGTTTATTTTTTTAAATATCGTGAATTCTAATGACTTATAAAGAAATTTTAAAAAGATGGCCATATTTGTTTGTTTACCTCCTTTTTGTTCTGACTAATTTGTATCTTAATAAACTGTATAGCCATCCGCAATCTCATGTTCTAAGGCCTTAAATTGGGGTATTAACTTGTTGGTCATATTGGCTTCTAAACTTTGTCAAAGGAATATTGCTGCAGTTTAAAAATAAGGAGAAAATACGAAATGAAAAAAATTATCGTCATTGCTGTCTACTGTGTTGTGTTGTTTATGTCGTGTAACAATAGGGATGAAGATGGGGGAAATGATGAGGTTGCTGAAATATCTCAAAGCGGAATAGCCTCGGTCGTAAAATCATACTTTCTCTATCATGAAATAAGAAATGTAGACTATGCTATCTATATCAATGACGTATTGGCAGGACAATCTCATGAAAATGATGGTATTCCGGGGCCCTATAAGTTGAACCAGTATATAACTTCATCAGGAAAGCAAATTGTGAAAATGATCATATCTGCCAACAGTCGAGAAAGAGAGATCACTCCAGAAATATTGGGAGAAATCAGTAAGAACACAGGTATATATTTGCTTTTAAATAAAGATTTCGAGAATATTAAGGAGCTCAAAAAACTGCAATTTCCGCACATCGAAAAGTCTGTTCCTTCCTATGAATGTATATGGGAATTTGAAACTGACTAGGATAATTTTCCCCTAGGCTTGCATTACTAGTTGATTGATCAGCCGGAAGTTATCATCGTCAAAACATACTATTTTGACTTGCGTAAGTGTTGTATCCGCCATCAGAAACTGCGTAATGACGCGGATGGATATTTGAGCAGCTAGTTCTTTCGGGAATCTGTAAATCCCTGTACTGATATTGGGAAAGGCAATCGAATGGCAACCATTTTTTACAGCTAATCTGAGCGCATTATAATAACAGCTTTCTAATTTTTCAATTTCGTGATTTTTCCCTCCATTCCACACAGGGCCAACTGTATGAATTACATATTTAGCGGCTAGCTTGCCTGCAGTTGTAATGACGGCTTCGCCGACCTTGCAGCCTCCTTGTTTAGCCACAATGTTACGGCATCCTTCCAGAATTTCCGGCCCACCGGCGCGATGAATAGCGCCATCTGCACCTCCACCTCCAAGTAACGACGTGTTGGCAGCATTTACAATAACATCGACTGCAATTTTTGTTATATCGCCCTTTACTACGGTTATTTTATCGGTATTATGTGACATAAGATTAATCTTAATTCAAAGATATGAAAAATAAAATAGCAGGTCTAATCACTGTATTAGGGGGATAGCCATTGAAGTTAATGTCTCAGGTAAAAAAATATTGTGTAGTTAAATAGCTACACTTATATTTATAGTCAAATAACTACATAACAAGGAGCGGTCGGTAATAGAACTAGCTTATTTTAGGAAATAAGAAGAAGACCCAGTGTTGAAGATAGGAGAGGTGACTATTAACGTGAAGTAATTAACAGTATAATAAGTAAATCATAGTATTATGAAAAGAAATAGGATAATTTATTGGATAGCGACCGTATGGTTGGCTGTAGGATTATTGTCAACTGCTATCATACAGATTTTTAAAATTCAAACGGAAGGAGCAGGTGGGATACAAAATGTTACTCATTTGGGATATCCTAGTTATATACTTCCTTTACTTGGGATCTGGAAGCTTTTAGCCGTGGTTGCCTTGCTTTGGCCTAAAAGGCCTCTCTGGAAAGAATGGGCATATGCGGGTATTTTCTTTACCGCTACTAGTGCTTTGTATTCACATATTGCATCGGGAGATTCTTTCGCTTTAATGGCTCCGGCACTATTATATATTATTCTAATTGCTACTTCTTGGTATTTCAGACCAGCCGATAGGAAATTTGATTTGAAATCGTGTTGAAACCTGTGATGAATTTAATGAGTTAACCGAAAATATACACTGTATTATGGATTCATCAGTGACAGTATTTAATGCTTTAACCTTTACTCTTTAGATGAAATATGGTGATTTCCGGTATTATCCCAACTCGGCTTGGATAATCCAGATAACCGAATCCAACATTTACGTACAGTGCCTGATGCTTTTCACGGTATAGGCCGGCCCATTCACGGTAAGCATATTTCACTGGACTCCACTGATAATTCGGGCTATTATAGCCGAATTGTCCCCCATGTGTGTGTCCACTGAAAGTGACGTCGATTGTGGGATATTTGGGTATGATCTCCGCGCGCCAATGGGAGGGATCGTGTGAAAGCATTAAGTTGATGGGCGAAGATTTATCTACTTTAGACATGGCCAAATCGATATTCCCATAATTTTTGGGATTATTTGTTCCCCAATTTTCGACGCCTATAATGGTAATCTTTTCGTTATTCAGTATCAGTTCTTTCGATTCATTGAGAAGTAGTTGCCAGCCTAGTTTTTGATGAATGGATTTGAGATTTGAAAGATTTTTTTCCTTGGTCAAGTTCATTTGATCAAAGAAATGATATCTGTTAAAATGATAATCTCCATAATCGTGGTTTCCAAGTATAGAGAATGTGCCTAATGGGGCCTTCACTTTATCAAATATGGATAAATAGTCCTCCATTTCGGCAGCAAAATCATTGACTAGATCCCCTGTAAAAAAGACGATGTCAGGCTTCTGTGCTAACAAGAGGTCGATCCCTTTTTTTACAGCAGTTGAATTAAATAGACTACCTGCATGTATATCGGAAATTTGCGCTATAGTAATTCCTTCAAATGATTTCGGTAACTTAGGTAAGATTAAATCGAGGTGGTTGACCTGATATTTATACAAATTGAAGGCAAATCCACGTGTAAGTGCAAGAATGGGAACACTGGCTAGCAGAAGACCGCTTTTGACTATAAAATCTGATCTTTTTATAGGCGGTAAATTTCCAGCCTGTTTCGGCGAAGATTTAGTTTTTTTAAAACGTCTGTTAATTATTTTGAACGTATATACAATAGTATCAATACCGATAAAGAAAAGACAGATTATCTTACCAAATAGCAACGAAAGCGTAAAAAACACGAAACAGGCAGATTCAAAACTAGTCCATTTAAAAAATAAATTAAGAAATATGCACAGATAGGAAAGTATACTGACAGACCACCAGACTATGTTTAGTAGCTTTGGATTGAATTTCCAAATTGACAATGTCCGAATTCTTAAGAAGATTAATAGATCTAAAAAAATGAATAGCATTAAAATTTTTAGATAAGCATAGAACTGTTGGAGCATATTCGAAGTTTAACTAATTTGGACCAGGCATATCTGGAATAAATAATTGGATTACAAAACCTAAAATAGGTGTTTTTTTCCGTAATCATAATTTCATTGTTAAATTATTTTCATAGTAAAGACTATTACGCTTTAGAGCCTATAACCTCCTCTTGTTTTGTGTCATATTATTGACGAATGTGGTGTTACAGATGTAGGGTAGAAGTTTTAAATTTGGCCCTATTTGCAACGGATTGTACGCTATTAAAGAAATTTTAAATCATGGGAAAACGAAAAGAAAATTCGACAAATAGGATTAATGAACAGTATATTATTGAATGTGATTTAGCATATGCTATATGCAAAATCGGCGGCCGATGGAAGCTGCTGATACTTGCTAAATTGCAGCATGGAAAGTTGCGGTTTGGTGAAATTAAACAATTGATTACAGGGATTACCGATCGCATGCTCACCTTGCAGCTCAAAGAATTGGAAAAGCAAGGACTTGTTAAAAGGATTGCGTATGCAGAAGTGCCCCCCCGAGTGGAATATCAATTGACTGAGATTGCGGCAGAACTTATCCCTATTTGGTGTCAGTTGGAAAAATGGGGCGCCAAGCATAAAATGATAACGTAACGGCAACGTTGTTTCCTGTAATTTTTTATCAATACCTAAATCAAAAAAGATTAGTGTGGGCGCAATGGAAATTTACACTATGATTGTCTCTTAAAGATTTTTATTTCAGAAAATCGACCTTGTTTTAGATCCCAGGTATATTCGAAGGCAATGGAATAGCCTAAAGATCTAATTTTCCACACCTGGTCTTTTTCATGGCCAACTATATAGTGTAAGAACCCTGACATTGCATTTTTTCCAATTTCGTCAATATCTTGATTAAAAGGGATAATGCCATTTGAAAATGAAAATAGCTGCTGTGCAGCTTCGTCGGGTTGAAGTATATTACTTTTTAATGTTTGTTCTACCATTAAATTTTCATCAGGAGATAGTTTTAGTTCCTGCCAATTTGCACCTAAATCGTTTCCCTTCCCAGTTTCTTTAAGTATTTCATTTTGAACTTTAATGAAACGAGACTGATTTTTTAGGTAAAAAACCGATAATCGCTTATCAATAATATCTTGCCATTCTTGAGGACTGACTTCCTGTATACCTGTTAATGAATAGCTGTTCCAGCGTATTTCGTCCATTTCTTGGTAGAGTTTCTCTAATTCATTGGCTGACTTCTGAATTACGAACGGGAACTGAAGTTGTAAATATTCCGCTTTATTGGGCAGCGTATATTCCGAATGATCGATAACCATAGTTTGTAGATTCAGGTTAAACCTAAGCATATAAAGCCTATTTACTAACCAAATTTGCCAAATATCCTCTTTTAATTGTTTAGCGAACACTTGATTTCCAAAGGTATAAGCTATTGTGGCTTCGTTTGTTCCTGTATTCGATTGCTGATAAATCACAGGTTGAATAATTCCACTGATAAGTCTGGCTATTTCAAGCGGACGATAACATTGCAATAATGTCACAGTTGTGAATTGTGGATTTTCAAGCATTTTTGACAATTCTTTGGAAGGATTTCCATCAAACCTAATTGCGTTAAGGACAGCTGGGGGAGGCTGTTATCTTTTGAAAATACTTTTTGCGCAGTTGTGTTAAACTACTGTGCACTCTATGGGCATAATCAAAAATTGGATCGAACAATGCAAATTGTTGTTCAGTCGTTAGCGTGGAATCCGATAACTTACTTTCTATTTCACTAATAAATTTAAAAAATTCCTTTTGAGTTTTTTGCTTCTGATCCTTTAGTTCGCGGTCAATAATCTGAGAACTACAAGTGACCGCCATCAATAAGAAAAGAACTGTTGACAGCGTTATTTTTAAAGATATCATGTGTTGATAGTTTTTATCTTAATGTTAGTCTGCAAAGATCGCTTTTTTATTTAACATGCATACCATATATATGTTTATGATTACTTAAAGTTCGCTATGATAATGAATGTAAATTAATTTATTTAAAACGATTTTAGGTTGTATGTTGTTCGGTTTCTAGAGCGATTTGGACAGCGTAATTTAGCCACATTCGTATCAGGTCAGGGAAAAAGTTAAGCTATTATGGACAATAAAAATAAGGAACAAATGACAACAGCATATTTGCAAATTGTGTTAAAAGCGAATTCTTCCAATAGAGGAGAATTGGGGAGTACTTATAATAAATTTAAAGATTTATTTCCGGAGCAAATAAAGGGAGCTAAAACACAAGAGTTACTCATCAGCGATGAGGACATACAGCTATTATATGGATTTGATACCTTTGAACATGCAGCGGCCTTTTTGTCAACAGAATTATATAACAATATCATCCTCCCCGCATTAAAACCATTAATGAGCAATAATCCTGAGATCAAAATATACAATGTGGCTTAAAGAAGATTTAACTTACATGTAATAGACGGAAATTATCCATGTTTTAATATAGGATGAAAATAGAGTTTCTAAAATTATTAGTACACGAGGTCGCGAAACATATTAGATGATGAAAACAGAATTGCTGCTGCTGAAAGTGTAACTGTAGGATTCTCACAATTGGCCTTTTCACATGGAGGCAGCAGGTTAAGTTTTGGTCGCTTATATGTAAATTGCTCACCGGCACAGGAGTGTAACCACCGAAAAAGTCGAACTTCGATCAGGTAATAAAATGGAGGGTGCCCAGGCTATCTATGCATGATAGCCATTCAAAACGTTAAATGAGCTATTAAAGCTAGATAGATAGTCCCAAAATTTAGGCCATTCTTTTTTAGAATCGAATATTCGATGTAGCGTAGCGAGGGTGAAAAAATCAATTTGTTAATGGAAGGGTTGTCCATGTTAATCTCTGTCCAAGAATTTAGGCTTTGGACAACCCCCTAACTTTATGCCTCTCTTTTTAAATCAAAAGATACATATTTTTCATAATCAACTAAAGATCTCACCGGAGTTGTTACACGCTGTAAAAGCTCCATATACATTTTTGCCACGTTCTTCCATACCGTTTGTTCTCCATAGCTGCGTGCTTTGAAACGATGCCATGCGAGTAAACGATGCGATCTACATAATAGATTGATGTTGTCACGCATGCTTTCTATGTCATTAAAAGGGGTAAGGATGCCTCGTTCATCTTTTAATAAATCTTTGGCATGCCAGTACGGTGTGGAGATAACTGCAGCGCCGGCACCAACAGCAAAAGATAAGGTTCCACTACTGATCTGCTGTTCGTGAGGGTATGGAGATAGATAAATGTCACATGCGGTCAAATACTCCTTTAGTTCATCATCCGTTAAGAATTTATCAATAAAAACCACTTTATCGTCTAAACCGAGTTGACTAACCAAATTTTGCAATTCGTAACGGTAAGATTCGCCTTCATGAGCAAGCACATTGGGATGTGTTTTTCCAACGATCAAATATTTGAATCCTGGGAGATCAATACCCGACAAGGATTTGATGGCGTATTCCAGACCCTTGCTTCTTCCGATTAGACCAAAGGTCATCATCACAAAGTTCTCCTGCAGGTTCAATCTGTATTTGGCCAATCCCTGATTATAGTCAAATTGTGGCACGCCATGTGGTATAACCTTAATCTTATCAGCATGCGCCGAATTGAATTGCTCCTTTAACAATTCTACTCCTTTTGGCGATAGACTCACAACAACCTGAGACTTTTCTAAAAGTAACTCGATAATTTCTCGCTGCTGTAAGGATGGGGTTTGCAGAATAGTATGAAATACGGTTAACAATGGTACATTAAGGTTGTTGGCGATTTGCGTGATGAAAATACCGTCAACACCACCAAATATTCCAAATTCATGTTGAATAATACAATAGTCGTATTCCTCATTAATGATACGGGCGGCTTGATGATAGCTGTCGAGTTGGTCCTTAAAGATGATAAAACGCACAGATTCGTCAAAATCCTCTAAACCCAGTTTAGATAAAGCGATTATGTCTATTTGGACATGAGGATCAAGCTCCATGCCTTGTTTGAGATCTTTGGTAAAAGTTGCCAACCCACATTCTTGAGGCGGACAAGTGCTAATGATTGCTATTTTTTTCATATAACTTAACCCTCCTTTGTTGTATTTTGTTCTTCTTTAACAGGAAGGTCCAAAATAGCCATTAGCAATAAATAATAGCCTTTCTCTAGGTTTAATTTTTTCGCTTTTTCATTAATATTTTCCATATCCGTATGCTATTTGAGTGTAACTTCTTTTGATCTAAGTGAATCAAAATTTATACCTAAAGATTGTTTATCATGCTTTAACCGTAGTTTTTGAATAGAAATAGCGTAAGATTTTATGGAATTTCCAAAAAATACAGATCAGTTACGTATTTATAGCGTAGCAGAGTTAGAATTATGCTCTTATCATTTAAATAATTCTATAAATCAGATGCAAATTTTAGAAATACTGTTTTGTTGATACAAGTTTTTTTACGAATTCAACTTTTTATACATTTGATCAGCTATAATGTTAACTTACACTGCTGTTCGTGGAAAAGATTCGTATCGTGTACAGCGCTGGACCATGGTCTGAATTAAATTTATCATATATTAGTAATATGATAAACATCAGAAAGGTTAAACCAGAGGACAATCTAATATTAGCAACGATTATACGGGGTGTTTTTGAAGAGTTGAAGGCTCCGCGCTTGGGAACAGTTTATTCAGACCCTACTACAGATAATCTTTTTGAGCTATTCCAAGAGATGAAATCTTGTTTGTGGGTCGCTGAGGTAGGTACTGAAATTGTAGGTTGTTGCGGTATTTTTCCGACTGTTGGACTTCCTGAAGGTTGTATTGAACTCGTAAAATTCTATTTGTCAGCTAAAGCAAGGGGCAAAGGTATCGGCCGGGAATTAATGGATAGATCAATAAATTCAGCCAAGGAACTCGGTTATTCCAGCATATACCTCGAGAGCTTACCGGCTTTTAGCGATGCAATTAATATGTATAAAAAACAAGGATTTGAGACACTCCCCGCACCAATGGGCGAATCGGGACATCCCGGTTGTGATGTCTGGATGGTGAAAGAAATAATATAAGGTGATATTTTGTCTCTTATTACCATGTTAAAATTTAATAAATAAATTTTTCTGAGCAGTTCTCAAACAATTGAAAAGCTTCTTTGGTTGTCTATTTTAGTTAGAAGGACAATTTCATGAAAATAGCCACCTATAATATTAATGGCATCAACGCACGTCTTCCCGTGTTGTTACGTTGGTTAGCGGAAGAATCACCTGATGTCGTATGTCTGCAGGAGTTGAAATCTCCGCAGGAACGTTTTCCATTGAAAGAAATTAATGACATCGGATATCATGCGGTCTGGCATGGTCAGAAAAGTTGGAATGGGGTTGCGGTACTTTCCAAATACGACATCGAAGAAGTAGCTAGAGCTCTTCCAGGCGATCCCGAAGATGTACAAAGCCGTTATTTGGAGGTTATGATCCAGCAAGTCGTGATTTGCTGTCTTTATCTGCCCAATGGCAACCCATTTCCGGGACCCAAATTTGACTATAAGTTGACGTGGATCGAGCGCTTAGCAAAGCGGGCTAAAACGCTGCTTAGTATGGATGTTCCAGCGATACTCATTGGGGATTTTAATATTATTCCAACAGAAATGGATACGTATAAACCTGAAAAATATGTCAACGATGCATTGTTTAGAAAGGAGGTGAAGGATGCTTTCAGTCGGCTTCTTGAAGAGGGCTGGCAGGATTCTATTCGTCAGCTTTTTCCAGATCAGCAGGTTTATACGTTCTGGGATTACTTTCGCCAAGCTTACAATCGAAATGCTGGTTTACGTATCGACCATATCTTATTGAGCCCTTCAATTCAGGATCGTTTGATTGAAGGCGGAATTGATCGCGATGTGCGCGGATGGGAGAAGAGTAGCGATCATGCGCCTACGTGGATTCGATTACGAAATATCAGCACGAATGGCTAAGAAGATAAATACCAGTGCGGGATTGTTATTGTATAAATTTCAGGCGTTGGAAATTTATTTTTTCTTAGTACATCCTGGAGGACCCTATTTTACTAAAAAAGATGAAGGCTCGTGGACAATCCCTAAAGGGGAAATCGATTTGAATGAAGATGAACTTGATGCGGCCAAAAGAGAGTTTATTGAAGAGACAGGCTATCTTCCCTGTGGAAATTTTATTGCGCTAAATGCTATTCAACAAAAAGGAGGCAAAATAGTTAAGTGCTGGGCAATTGAAGGAGATATAGATCCTGCTAGACTTGTTAGCAATACCTTTGACATCGAATGGCCACCTAAATCAGGAAAAATGCAAACTTATCCTGAAATAGATCGTGGCGATTGGTTTACATTTACGGAGGCCAGGAAGAAAATAAACGAACGACAAATTTCTTTTCTGGAGCAAGTTATTGCTCATGGGAAGTGATCGCTTATTTCAACACAAGTTTATTGTGCAAGCGCTACCTAGCGGATTTCATTGCTTTAACTTTTGTTGTATTATCATCCGATACAAATTGTTGGTATATAGCTGTTTCCATTCCGTATAAGGCGACCTTGCCTTCACTATTGCTATGAATCCCATACCCATATGTCTTTGTAAGAGGGGAGGCGCGCAGGCAAGCTTGTCCTCTAGAGAAAAAAACTGTTCTAGCTTCGGAATACTCATCTGGCGTTAGGTCCCTTCTTTCCGCATAGACTTGGAAAATAATGTCGTCAGATGTATACTGATAAGGCGCTGCAGCGATTAATTCATATTGTCTTTCAGCTATGGTTTTATGGCGTTTTGATGGTGGAATAGTACCCTTAACTACTTTGGTATCTGTAGCAGCTTCAATTAAAGTATTGAAGTAATTTGTCGAATGGGTTTTCATAATTTTTATTTTTCTTTAATCAAAAGGCATGTAATGATAGAAACAAAAATAATAGAATATCTTGCGATCTGATAGTGGATCGCAAGATATCTTATGAATTACTGATTATTGTTGCTGTTCTCTATTACAGTGCTGCTTTTATAGCGGCTAGGCAATCGGACTGATATTTCATGATATTATCTTTATCCGAAGCGGATATTTTTCCTTCAACAAGATTTTTTTCAATCTCATTTTTAATATCCAATATCGATTTTTCTTTGTCCAATGCTTTTTCTGCAGATTCTGCATTGATACGGTCTACCCAAGTTTTACCTAGCTTTGTATAAAGCTCTTTAGCCTTATCATTGGAGAGTACTGGGGCAGTCACTGAAGCAATTGCTGCATTGGCCGCAGCTTTATCTGAATAAACGACTGCTTCCGCATCTTTTGTTGCAGCATCTTCAGAGGTTTTCATGGCCTCTTCATTAGCGTCAGCTGCTTTTTCCTCCGCATTTTCCATGTGCTCGGTTGCTTTTTCTTGTGGCGTTTGATTGTTACATGAAACTAGAATTGCTGCAGTCGCTAATGAAGCGAGTAATGTTTTGTTTGAAATCATAATATTATTTATTTAGTGACAATGTTTAAATGACAAGATTTACTGATGAATAGTTTTACTAACTAAAGACTAACATCCTATCTTTGCGTAAATATTACGGAAAATGTGGTTTATACTTGTTTTGTTGTAATCGGTTCATTATGAGTTTTGTGGCGTTTTGCTTCAGGACTTCTCAATCTATTAGCCAGTAATATAAAACCGTATAAAAATTTCGCCGATAGCTTATATTCTTTCGAATTCTTTATATGACGTTATTTATACTTTAATTGAGTAATATCCAAGATAATCCAAACAAAGTCGTAAAAAGTATTGTTGATTAAATACAGACTGCTTGTCCGGTCATGAAGAAAGTTTTAAAGCTAGGCACCTTTCCAACCTAGCTTTTTTATTTTTCACCGAAATAGCCAATTAATAGGCTTCAATACCAGCCATCCGGATTACTCAGATTCTGAATAATTATTGGACAATCGTTTGATCCACTTTTCGTAGTTATTTTTTTCTATATTAGCCTTAGATATGACATGTTTGAAGAGGGGTGCTAGATTTTATTATGCGTGGCAAATTATCTCTTTCGAGAATTTCCTATTATTAGTAAGTTAAAAGATTAAAAACTAGCAAAATATGCGTCAACTGGAGTGCCACGAAGAAGAAATCCACCTATGCGGTAAAATCCAATATTTCGGTTTCCTTTGTATTTTTAATGAGAGTGGGTGTATTGCCGCAAGTGAAAACCTATCTGCATTGCTCGATATTTCTATGAAAGAAATCTTGGGGAGATCGATCGAGCAGCTATTGCCTTTGATATCGTCCGAACCGGAGTTGAATCTCAAAGAAATAGAAAAACAGATCACAGGGGAGATATTTACCCGTTTTGTAGAACGTATTCGTATCAAAAATGTAGATTATTATCTGAGCATTTACCGATATGATGAGAAAACATATCTTGAAGTTGAAATCTGTAGTGAGAATCATCTAAAAGCGACCCGTTTATTTTATTATGCGAAATATCTGGAAGAGCAACATGGAAATGCTTGGCAATCATTGACTGTGTTGATTCGCCAGATTATTGGTTTTGATCGTGTCATGGTATACCGTTTCGAAGAGGACAATAGCGGACAGGTAATTGCAGAGTCCATCGCAGATGGGATGACCTCATTGATGGGCTACCGCTATCCAGAATTTGATATTCCGGCACAAGCACGCGCGCTATATGTTAAATTCCCTGCACGCCATGTAGCAGATATTGAGGCACCAACTATTACTATACAGGGCCTGGAGGCAAGTGAAGTAGACCTGACTCGTTGTAGCCTCAGAGCGTTGTCTCCCGTACATATACAGTATCTTAAGAATGCAGGTGCACGTGCCAGTGCCAGTTTTTCGATCGTTATCGAGGGAAAACTCTGGGGGCTGGTGGCCTGCCAGAATAGCCTAGCTTTGAATGTGGACCTTGCCCAACGCCACTTATGCGCCTTCTTAACGCAGTATGCTATAAATTATTACCTTTCAGAATATCAAAGGGAAAATCTTGTCGCGCAGACTATCATGGGCGTTATGGAACGTGACCTAAAGTCTGAATTATTGGTAAACAGTGATATCGGAATCGTGCTTGAACGCTTCGCTCCGCAAATCTTGGAAATAGTGGAGGCAGACGGCTTGGTGATCAAACATGACCGTGGTTCCAAAACTTGGGGTGTAGTACCGACAGAATCAGAGCAACGACAGATTGATCTGTATATAGAAAAACAGGGCGAGAGTGATTTATTTTTTACATCAAATTTTGTTCCTGACAGGGCCGATCCAGTACAAACGCTCATATTTCCTGGTATTTTACGGATAAATATTCTTCCCAGCAATAAATGGTACATCTATTTATTCCGCAAGGAGCACGTATATGAAGATGTGTGGGCAGGGAAACCCGAGAAAATATATCATTACGATCCTGAAAGGGAAATAGAGTTTCCGTCACCCAGGACATCATTTGAAGCCTGGCGTGAAACGATGAAAGGCAAGTCTATTAAATGGAAAAAAACGGAGCTTTCCTTCATCGAAAAAGTTGCACAAATAACCCAACAGGCTATTGCGCAACGGGGTGGAGAGATTGCTCAGCTCAATAAGGAGCTCGTAAGATCAAACAATGCCTTAGATACGTTTGGCTATACATTGACTCACGATCTTAAAAACCCTCTTTCTTCCATAAAGCTTGCGGCACAGATGATGTTGATGAAAGATGATCTTCCGAAAGAGATGTTGCGAAAAATGGCAACGAATATCATCGATGCGACTGGACTGATAACAGAAATGATGGATAAGGTTTATCAACTCACACAGTCTAATTATGTAGCATTCAAAACAGAACTGATCGATCCGCGAAACAAAATTCTTAATATTCTCGAAAGCTGCAAGCAGCAGTTTGACAGTACAAGGTTGGAATTTGTCTTAGGGGAGACCTTGCCCATTCTCGGGGAAAGAACACTGCTATATCAGCTGTTTTTAAATCTGATCGGCAACGCGATAAAATACAGCAGTAAAAAAGATCAACCAAGGGTGGAAGTTTATAGTGAAAAACACGGCCATTCAGTTTACTATTATATTAAAGACAATGGCATTGGGATGGATATTCGGGATGACAGTAATATATTTGACATTTTTAAACGGCTGTCAAATTCGCAGGGCTTTGAAGGATCGGGGATTGGACTTTCCATCGTCAAACGGATAGCGGATCGTCTCGACGCGAAGGTCACAGTAGAAAGCGATCTCAGCGTGGGTACAACGTTTTGTGTTAAATTTAGAGGTTGATAGATAATGATCCAATTTACAAATCCATTATGGTATCCAAACCACGTTTTAATCCTTTAAAGGTACCCATTTTAGCAAGGGCAATCTTAATGCCATTCAGATAAGGTGCTACACCAGTTCCAGCTTCATGTTTGATGATTAATTTTTCATCTTCCATACCAAAGATTGTTTCGACACCTAGTACATAACCCGGCAGTCTTATCGCATGCACTTGAATACCATTGATATCACCACCACGCGTCTCTTTGTTTCCGATGGTATCCTTTATGGGAACTTCAACCTTCGGCGTTTTAATTTTGGAAAGACTATAGGCTAATTCTGCGACTGTGCCGCTTGGTGAGTCCACCTTTCTTTGGGATGCATAATCTATAATTTCAAATTGATCAATATATTGAGCGGCAGTCTCCGCAAATTTCTTCAACAAAACAGCGGTGATCGAAAAATTACCGGCGGCGAGTACGGATAACGCGCTTTCTTTCGCATGTTCTTCAATTTCCTCATAATCCTGATTTGAGAGCCCTGAAGTCCCAATAAGAACATGCTTACCTTTAGCTATCGCATTCAGGATGTTCTTCTTGGCAATAAGTGGACTGGTAAAGTCAATTAAAATATCAAAATCAATATCCTCAATTGCATTTTCTATTGTATCAAATAGGGGAATCGGAGACGTTTTTATCTTTAGAATCTCAGCGAGATTTTCTCCTGCATAAGAGCGTGAAAGCCCGCCAACCAATTTATAGTTTGTATCGTCGATTATATTTTTACTCAATTCTTTACCGACCCAGCCTGTTGCTCCTGCAATAAACACCTTTTTCATCATTGTTTTTTTTAACAATTAATAACTATAAATAAGCTGTTTTTGTTTCGATAATTAACTAAATGAGGTAATACTTACTTTTATTTTACACAAACAAGAAGGATCTTTAATTTGTTGTTATTAGTAAAGTGTGTTCAATTTTTTAACTATTTGTCTATGATTATGACCGAAAAACAACTTCTGCAAATGCTTATCCGAGTTCAGGATGAGTTATGCATTACCATTTCCATCAATACCCATCGCACACATCCTGATAACTTAAGCGACCGAATAAAGATTAAAAATTTTATCGGAGAAGCGATTGATAGACTAACGGATAAGTATGATAAGAGGGTCGTTGCTGGCCTCATCAAACAATTGGAACAGATAGCGCATGAACTTGATATTAATTATAATCTTGAAAGTCTGCATATCTTTGTTTCAGATACAATCGCAGAAGTTTTCAAGTCATCATGGGAGACAAACCAAGAAGGTGTCCATATTAGCAATACATTTGCTGTACGCCCTTTGGTTAAGGAGATTGGCCGTCAAACCAGTTATCTTGTGATGTTGCTCTCGCAAAGCGGTGTTCATCTTTTTCGTGCCTTGAATGGACGTATTGTTGAGGATATCAGTAGTGAAGAGTTTCCTATTGCCGAAAATCAATTTTACAATACATTTCCCGATAAAAGTAGCGATGCCAAACATCTTGATGACCTCTTAAGGGAATATCTTAATCGGGTGGACAAAGCGCTACTGCGTTATATAGGGGACACAAAGAGCGTAACACTCGTGTTTTGCACGGAGGATAATTATAGTAAGCTCTTACAGGTTGCGAATAGACCATCAATCTATTATGGATACTTACCAATAGATTACAATAACGTTGAAACACATCAGTTGGAGAGCCGTGCCTGGAATTTTATGAAACAGGAGCTGGTACGAAAAAATGAAGACTACTTTAAAGAGCTGGAAGTAGCTGTGGGCAAGGGGTTAGTGATCACTGATCTGCAAGAAATTTATCGTGCATGTCAAGATGGACGCGGGGATATCCTGGTCGTTCAAGAGAGCTTTCATCAAGCCGTTAAGATTCTTTCGGATCAGGATATAGCGATCGTAGACAACCCTATCGGATTGGATACAATCGACGATATTAGCAGCCTATTGGCCCTATTGATCGACGAACGAGGAGGACAAACCGTATACGTTCCCCAGATACCGAACGAGGAATTGCAACCTATTGCCCTTAAGATTAGGTACTAGCCTAGATTAATTGCCAATCCAACTACTTCGCTCGTTAATTTTTATCGTACTGAATCGCGATTTCGACGAAAAAGGAGACAAGACAATCATTCCCGCTCGGAGACTAATAAACTAGTATTTATATTTGAAGAGTAAATCAGCAAGGAAATTTACAATACATGGCAGCAGCGACGATCGAATGAGTCGCTCGAAGAGCATGTGAACCTTGAATAATTTTTATGGAAAATGAATTTTAAATGCATCGTTTAGATAAGTGATCCAATAGTGCATTCTTTATCCCGAAAAAAAAAATACCTATTTTATAAAGTAATCGATCAATTTGATTATGCAAAAGCCTCTCGATTTACCAAAAATCAGAGGTTTTGTTTTTAGCCTCAAGTCAAACGTAATCTTTAAAATAACAAGGCCACTCCCGTAAAACAGGCCTTGTTATTTAAATTGTTCAATCTAAGTGAGTTTTAATCATTTCCATGATCCTCTGTCGCAAATGAAAATTTAACTGATTTTTGCGGATAAGCCTCCATACTCTTACGGCTTGTATTTTTGATAATGGTTTTGATACTAACGCGATCGCCCAATTTATAGTAAGTTTCTACGGTCTGATAATCCAGTAGGTAGGGACCACAAAAGTAGTTCCCATTATCATCTTTTTCGATGATTCCCTGATAAAGCCCTGTTCTTGTCTCTTTTGGCATGTTAATTTAATTTGAAAAACAAAGGTAGCAAGAGTATTTGGAGAAAATGATATGAAAGATGAAATTAGGGACATTTTATTAAAATCTGGAAAGACGGCTCCTTTAGGCCCTTCCACATATAGCGGATTGAAGGCTAAGATGGTTTGATTGTTGAGACGACCAGAAGCCAGGATGGAATAATTTGATAAGATCCCGTATGATATAAAGAAAACGATGGAGCAAGATGAGGTCAATTGATCCCGTCTTGTTCCATCGTTTCCTTTGTATGATTAAAAACGATCATTTATTTGCTTTTTACACAACGTATACCGACTTGATTATTTTGATGTATGTCTACGATTGAAACGCCAGTCGCTGTTAATATCAATGCTGGCTTAGCGTTACCTTGAACTGTTGAACTTGCCCAATAAACCCCCAAAGCACCTGTAGGAATGTTGTTGTTTCCCGAAGAAGAACGAACAAAATCGTTGTCTGGTAGGAACATATAATTGTCTTTATTTGTGGTTGGTACAGTAGATGTCCCGAGGAACCAACCTGTTTGACCATTATAACTACCTCTAGCGATACCCATATTGATCAATGACTGATATTCCGTTTGTGTAGCTGTTCGCCACCCAGTACCTAAAGCGCCTTCACAGTATGTTGCAGATCCATTTCCTCCATAAACACTTCCTTTTATATATTGAGCGGATGCAATTGTGATAGGCGCGGTGCCCATCAAGTTAGCCGAACTCCAATAGTAATTTGAGCTTGGTACGTCGATTGCACCCTTGGGTACCAAGCGAAGCTTTAAACTATATTTTACACCTTTTTGTAAGCTTAAATTCGATAAATCTATTGTTCCTGAGCGGACGCCATTTTGTGTGGAGTTTAGGGATACTGTTCCAAAATTTACTTTACCAACCGTCGTTCCTTCGGTAATAATCAGCGCTGCATTGCTCGTCCATGCGAGACCTGTGCCACTAAAAGCGACATTACGTGCCGTCGATGAACCACCTTGGGTGAAAAGCCCGTCAGCCAATTTAACCGAAGCCGTTCCATAATTAGGGGAGATTGTACTACTCGTCATGGCGGTGATAGTGCCAACTACATTAGCGGAAGTACTTTCTAGCGTGGCCTGTACCTGTGTAAATAAGTGACTTAAGATAAGATCTACGGCCAGTGTTTGGTTAGCGATTACAGTAACCGGTAATTTTTTCCATAAGATGTCGGTATCTGCGCCAGTTACGTTAAACGTAATGTTCGCCAACGCCTGATTAAAATTGATCGAAGGAAAAGTTTGGCCATTTGCAACGGCGATAGCAACGAACGTATAAGACCCTGCTGGAAGCGATAGGTTCCAATTTGTGCCGCTGGTCGAATAAGTTAACATCCCTGTATCTTTAACATAATTTCCAGTTGCATTGTAAACCGCAATAGCATATTTTGCTCCATTCCCTAGTAAGACGGGGGCTGTTGCTATTTTAAGCCCTGTTGACGCACGCAATACATTGGATGAAGTAGTGGGCTCCGGTGTCAAAGTTGCCAGTACCGAAAGTTCGCTATTAAATGGAACAATGGACTCCTGGATATTCGAAAGCGTATTGTTTAAACTTTTGTTGGTTGATAATTTTAATTGGGGCTCCGTATCTTCATCAGCAAAGGAGGTTCCACTCATTTTTACGCTCACATTCCCTTCTGTCTCGACAGCCGTGTTGCTTTCATTTTTGCTACATGACGTGGAAAATATAATGAGGAGGGTGAGCAATTGAATAAATTGATTTTTCATTTTTCTTTTTTTTGGTTAATTGATCGTCAATGGGGAGACTACCACCATCCGTCACTTTTGCTTTGAGTCTGTGATTCCTCGTTGTCCCAGGTCTGCTTTACATCTCCAGAAGTGTGGGCATTTGAACCTGCCGCAATGCCATTTTCTAATAAAACGACAGTCATTTGAATCTGAGGTACCTGGTAGGGCAGTTTGCCAGTTGCAGATTTAAAAAGTTTCTTGTTCATAACAATGTATTTTATAAGTTGAAATATTTTATGGTTCTTTCGCTAGCCTAATGGCTTATTTCAAGGGCTAGTGAATTAGTCTAAGATGATATGGCATGCTTAAATTCTGTTGTAAAAGACGTACTTTATGGCTTTGCTTGGTAACTTTTAAGGTAGATATAGCATGTTTATGCTATATTTCAAATTAGATTTAACAGGAATATGTTATGTTTGTAGTTGAATATCTACATGCTTGTAAAACAGCTTATTATGGTTGTTTTAAATGATTATATTTGTCTTACTAGGTTAATTAAACAAGCCATACTTATGAAGACCACTAGCCATGCTATTATCTTAGATGACCAGAAAATAGTTGCTTTTTCCTTCGCACTCCTGTTGAAGCGTGAATGTGGAATTGAATTGGTCCAATCTTTTAGCCAAGGATCTGAATTCCTTCAGTTTTTACGTGCTTTTGGAAAGCAGGAACTGTTTGTTTTTTTAGATTACTATCTTCCAAACGAAAATGGGCTTTCGTTGTTGACCGAGATCAGGCGTATAAATGGCGACGCAAAGGTCATCTTTTTGACGGGAGCAACAGCTCCTGCCGTGATATCGAGTATTCTTCAATACCGTCCAGAAGCTGTGTTAAGTAAATCTTGTGAATTAAGTGAAGTATTTGCCTGCTTTGAGGCCATAAAGAAAAAAGAACTATATATATGTAGTGAATTTGAACGTATTTTATCTACATATGATAAAAAAATTAAAACATTTACACCGAGAGAGATCGAAGTATTACAATACTTTTCGGAGGGTTATAGCGTCGCTGAAACAGCTTCAAGAACCTTTTTGAGCCCACATACAGTTGTTGCACATCGCAGGAAAATGATGGCAAAAGCAGCGTGTCAAACCATAGGACAAATGCTTAAATATGCCCGTGAGCATAATCTAATTTAAAACTATAATTTAGCTTCACCCAAAATATTATTATCATCGTCAAAAGCAGATTCCCAAAGGGATTTAAAGGTAAGTCGGCCTTTGGACGATAACTGTTCGTTCCCTTGATCGATAGATGCTCATTGAGCGATCTTTCATACTCCAGTACAATATTCCCAACAGATAGAGACCAAAGATTTAATTTGATAAGATTTGATTTTTCTTGTGCTTTTAATCCAGAAATAGTACATATCCCAAGTGTAAGCATCGCAAGGTAGTGCAATTTCATCGTAGTTTTTCCAAAATTCAGGTAGCAAAGATATTAGAATATATGATTTAAGAGAAATCTAAGACATCGATATTTTGACCTAAATCCGTAAAACTGGTAGATATTTCAGTAATATATATAGTGGTGCTATCATCCAGTATAACGAAATTTGTGAAGGGCTTTGATTGGAAAAAATGATCAGGCCCAAAACTTTTAAACTTAATCACATGAAATCATTATTGTCTTTGCCCTTAACGCTAATCATACTTTTCTTATGCGGGGATATTGTTCGTGGACAGGATAAGGAGTCTATGGTACGTATTTCTGAAATTGAGGTTTATGTTGAACACCTCGAAGAATATAAGACCATTTTAAAAGAAGAGGCTGCTGCATCTGTCGTGCTCGAAGAAGGTGTTGTTGCGATTTTTCCAATGTTCAAAAAAGATAATCCGACACAGATACGTATCTTGGAAATCTATCGGGACAAGCAAGCTTACCTTGCCCATTTGAAAACAGCACACTTTTTAAAATATAAGTCTACTACACTCCATATGGTGAAATTATTGAAGCTCATTGATATGGACGTATTAGATCCAGAAACTGCAAAACTTATGTTTACAAAAATGAAAGAATAGCTGCGGTGCTGAGAAGGAATTTGACGATCAGTAACATGTAGGATTTAGCACATATCGGATTTTAAATTATATGCTGAGGGAGCGTGCTCCCTCAGTATACTTAACAAATTAAAGTTTTTTGCCTTCTAAAGTACTTATACTTTTGGCAGGTATTGTTAAAGAATAGACGCCTGAGCTATTCGGATTTACAGCGCCGACATTACCCCAGTGCCCCGAACTGCTTGCTGTGGTTTGGTAATTGTTCAATGCTCCGCTTGCAAAACCTGTAAGGTTGATATCCAATGGAACTGCTGCGGTTCCCGTGTTGGTGACAACTAAGACAAACTTACCTGTTTGTGGATCTTTGTAAGCCGAAATCAATAAGCCATTTCCATTTTGAACCGCTACATTGATTCGCATATAACCTGTTTTGATGAATCTGGAATAATGTCCCATCACATCGTACGTTTTTGGAAATTCCAAGGAACCATCACTCTTTGTACAAATAAGCGCCTCATTATTTTGAAATGCCAGCATACCTAGCCAAAACACATAAGCATTGGCATTACAATCCGCAAGAAGCTTGTGCATATTAACCGCCAGTTTCAAGCCTCCTTCAATACCATTGTCATAATTGCCGCCATCATCGGAAGCTTCTGTTACCCACATTGGTTTACCTCCAATACTAAAATTCCACATGGAAGGGCTCTGGTTAAATCCACGTTGACCAGTGATGATGCCACTTATCTCTACGTAGCCATGCCCGGCGAGGATGTCGACTTTGCTTCTGTCCATACCTGAAAGGAAATTATCTGCTGTTCCCCAGGCCGCATTTTCAGAAGATATGATCTTGGTGGATTGAAGACCCGCACTGTTTAATTCGGGACGGAGGTTGTTGGTAATAAACTGTCCTAGATGTGAAGAGTCCCAATAAGAAGCATCCCAGTCAGAAAAGACATTTTCAGGCTCATTTGACGGAGAAATAGCATTGATTGTAATCCCCTCGTTCTGAAACGATTTTACAAATCCAGTCAGGTAGCGAGCAAAAGCTGTTGAAGAAGTATTAAAATTAAGTCCATTAAACCATTTCGCGGAAATACTACTCGTATTGGTCTTCATGTATAATGGCGGAGTCCAAGTACTTGCCATAACGAAGGGAACTTCATAGCGTTCTTTCGCTTTCTTGATGATCCAGACCTGCCCAAGCTGTTCTTTTTCGTCTGCTGTCAAATTCTGATAAGTCGTACTATTGGGATCCACGTCAATCGAAACTCCTGCAGGTTTAATGGTGACGACCTTGGTCTGTTGGTTAAAAGGGTAGGTATGAAGTACCTTACCACGAAGGATATTCAGTTTCAACCCACTGCCTCCCCATAAATAATCCAGGATACTATCTCTTTTTGCGGATTCAAAGAATGGAACAATCCGACCTCCGAATGCACCAAATCCATCAATCTTTTGATAGGTTTGATCCCAATTCAATGTAGCAATTGTAGCTCCTGCTTGCGCGGATACTGCAGCTTTTTTGTTAAGTTGTGCCTCTGGACTCTCTAGAGTCAATGAATTTTTTTGGCAACTAAAAATAGAAAATGTGGAAACTACGGCCAAAACAGTATAAAGTCTGTTCCAGCGACTGGTTAATTTTAACATAACTTAGTTTTTAAGATTTGTGAATGAATCATTAATTTAATTGTGCCTGGTTTTCCAAGCGGTTCTCATTGTCGTTGTTTTGTTTGCCTCCTTTCGTTAGTTAAAAAAATAAACATTCACCGATTTCCACATTGGTTAGTTTCCGAAAATTAATAATATTTTGGGAGAATTTATTATTACTTCTATTATTTTAATTTTATTTTTTATTGATTTAAAAATAAATACATATTTTTTTTAATGATGACTTAATTTTACTTCTTCTTTTCTGCCGAAGATGGAGCTTAAACTTATCATTGATTATGCATTAAAAACTGAAATCCATCGTCTTTGCCATGAATAACGTGTTACAAAAAGGTACGAATTGTTGCTGTAAATAAGACAAGGTTGAGTTTAAAAGGGACCACACTTCTTAATGAAGTATTGTCCCTTTTATTGGATGTAAATTCAGAATAATTTACTGTAAATATGCTTGTTAAGGTAGAGTTGTTAAATTTATTGAAGGCGCTGTGCCAGAACCTGGTTGTGTGAACTTCGTTCCGGGATTTACGACGGTATTGAAAAAACCGCCATTTTTCAGGAAGAAGCTATTTCCGGCTATTCCGCCAATTGCGTCTATACGCTGGTTGTTTGAATAGGTCGCATCGACTGTAAAGGTACTTTCCACAACTTTCAGCCAAGTTCCAGTAGCTGTACGAACCCATTGATTACTATATTCTGCAGAACGGCCAAGGAAGCCATTGTCGGCATTAAAATTTTCGAGGAAGCTATGAAAGCCCGTTAAATAGGTATTTGTTTTGGGACGTTTCCAGCTTGCAATGAGTATCCAATTATTGGTCGAAGGATCATTAAACCATGCCGTAAAATCAGTACTTCCATTGTTATCAGGTTCTCCCTTTAATAAAAATTTATAGGTAGTGGCGGCAGTCCAGTTATACTTGAGGTAGCTTTGTCCACCAGAACCTTCGCCACCAAACTCACCTGTTGTCGTATTTGTCCCTTTTCTATTTAATGTGATGCGATCCTCTGCTGGTATTTGGGACGGGTTATCGGTGCTATATGGACTCCAAACAGAAAATAGTATTCTGCGCTCTGTCGCTGAATTGACCTGCATACCGAAATATCCTTGGCCGAACCCATTTGCCATAAAGTAAGAACCTATTTTATCTTCTCCGGCAGGCACTTTCACCTCGCTATAATAATAGGATACTTGCTGATTTGTTGGAATGGTATAACTCAAATGGCAGGATGGGCCCCGTCGCGACCAATAGTAAGTATTATCAACATTATTGTCACTATAAATCACAGTGCCATTTGTTGCCGAACTATCTAAAATCAAGTGTGATACATCTGCAAAATAACCACCTGACTTGGTCACACCTTGAAGATCCATTTTTATGTATCCCGCTGTATTTAGCGAATAGGTACCAACCGTGTAATCCTGTAATGTTCCACCCTTAAGTTTGATTTGTTTGCTTACACCGTTGATTGTTAACTTCACCGTACTACTATCGCCTGAAGGTAGCACTTTAGCCCTTATTTTAACACGTAAAGCGCCCGCTTGGGGGACCTTAGCATAGGTACTGATCACGCTATTGGCACTGGTCCAGTTTGCCAATCCATTGCTATTGATGACTTCTACTGCACCGGAAGGTGCCGAAGTAACAAAAGCATTGCCACCTAAGGGAACTTCGTATCCGCTTACACCAGGGGATGCGGCCCGTAGCGATAATTTCTCTTCTAAATTTGTTTGTACCTCGCTTTTTTGGCAAGAAAGAAAGCTTGCCAATACTGTACAGAGCAGTAGCGTAATTTTGGAATATCTCATAATTTAAATTTAATTGTTCACCCTAATTTTATAAATACAATTAAATTAAACGAAAACTATACAATGCAATCGTTTGTGTGAATTGCTTTTGTAACAAAAGAGATACTTTAAGTAATGGTCATTATCCATTTAATGAATTGTCGTTAGGTAAACATTGCAATGCGCAATAGTTTAAATCGTCCCCAATGGTTGGTTTCAAAGAAATGGGCCGTAAAAGGAATTCGTGAAAACGGATAATTAGGTCGTTGAGTTGAAGTAAAGTAGCATAGGCCAAACTATGCTTGATTTATAAATTATATTTTTATAAATTCATTATGGAAGATTAACCATTTATTTTTCGCTTAAGCGAGAGCAATCATTATTGTTATGAACTTGCCGTAATAACATATTGAAATTTATAAAAATTAAGCCAATGTCCGAAAATAATTTTGCTGAACTTTATAAAACTTGGCCCACAGATCAGTTGCTGTCTGTGGTAGATAATCCCGATCACTATGAGCCTTCGGCCCTTGAAGCTGCCGAGATTGAATTAAAAAGTCGACAGTTGACCACCGAGGAGTTGACAGTGGCAAGATATGTGCTTAACCAGCGAGAAGCGGAAAAAGAGACTAATATTGATACGATAAAAGCCAAAGACCAATGGACTATTACCGGTAGATTTGATACGCCCAGGGTACAAGTGGTCAAAAGAAGTATCGTGCGGATCTCATTTTTTACAGGTATCCTCATTGTGTTTAAAGGCTATAATCTTTTTCCTGCACTGTTATATCCGATCAAATATTTCAAAGAGCTACCGGATAACTACACATTATTGTCCTTTTTCAATGTAATGGTTTTAATAGTAGGTTTCCTTTTGTTTTGGTTGTTGAAAAGAACTGGATGGATACTGCTCACACTCTTTTTTGCAAGTTCCTCATCCATGGTTGTTTCTACCTTGATGTACATGCTCTTTCAAAGCAGAAGGGAGGCCAAAATTTTAGTGGAGTTCAATCCAATTCTACAGCCATATCCTTTGGAGATGTATATCTTACCAATTTTGCTCTATGGTTTTTTGACCTGGATTTTGTGCACAAAAAAAATACGTGAATGTTATTTCATTAGTAAAACAGCGATGTTTTGGACACTTGCAGTTGGTATATTGTTGATTCCATGCCATTCTTTTTGGCTAATGCTTTAATGCCGATTAATTTTTACTTTTGAAGGCAAACCTGCTTTTATCGTTTTTTTGTAAGTTCGCGACTTCCAATTTTGTAGTCGTTATTTAACAAAGAACAGTTGCTGTAGGGACAATAGACTAATAAATAGTGTATGAAGATTATTGAAAGCATAAAAAAGACGAACTGGTTGCGTATCGCATTATTTTACGGATTGTTGATGTTGGGAACTTTTGCTATACGAAAGCTTCCTAATATTTTCCAGATGGCTATGAAAGATGTTTTTAGTTTTCCATTACCCTGGAATATGAATCACGGATTGATTATTCTGATTATCTCGGCATTTTTTTATGCTTTGTCAAAAGTCGTTTCCACCGTTACACTTTTTGGCCCTAATAAAACAAAGTCACTGTTGTTTCCATTCCTTTTATTCGCAGGATATGGTATTTATGGATTTAATAATAATTACGGTGTCGATGAGCACGTTTGGGCACTGTTGTTCTGCCTGTTTACATTGCTGTATGATATCATGGAGGAATTTACTTGGCGGGGCTATTTGAATGATAGTCTAGGTGAAATAAAATGGCCCATTAAAAGTGTGATAACGGGAATATTTTGGGCGATTTGGCATCTTTTAATTTTTGATAATTTTAGCCAATTTGGTGGTTTTGCCGGATTTGTGCTTTTGTGTATTGTCTTTTCATTTGTATTGACTTTCTCCACCGTAAGAACCAATTCAATTATAGCTCCAGCTACTTTACACGCACTGTTGGGGAAGACAAATTTAGTCACCCTGTTATTATTTATACTGTTTATTATTTTATTACTCTTTTGGAATAAGAAATTCAAGGGATCAACAGCGATGCCGAACTCAAATCGTAGGAAATCGCTGGAGGACCATTGCTGCACTCAGCCGATCAATTTTGAGTATCTGACCATAAGGAACAGCGGGCACAAACCATAGCGATCTATAAACAAACTGCTGCTCCCTAGGTCATTTAGACTATTCGGCCAGTGTATCGGCATGTCGATGCATAAGCTTCCAGGTACCTTGCTCTTTTCTGAAGATTTCGGTGATTCTGAGATTGAAAATCACCACGGTATCTTGTCCTTTTATGTTGACGGACGAACGTTGTATACCCGTCCAATAGGCTAGCGTATCACTTGCATCTTGATGGATCACTTCAAATTTGTTTTGTGCACCCGGAAGGAAATTGGAAGCTCCTTTTTGGTTAAAATCATTGACCTGTAATACCCCAGAAATATATATTCCTTTGGGCGGAAAAATTGTGGCAGGCTCATTTGAGACAGAAATATCTTTTAGGGAATCAAAATGACCCTCCACAAAATCTGTTGAGGCTTTTAAACGGATAGCCATAAATTTTTCGAAATCCAAGAGTGCATTATTGGATGTTTTCATATCTTTTATCTTTGTTTAATTGATACAAAGTTCCCAAAATGAAATTATTCTAGCCTGTGACAATCGTCACATAATGTCAGGTGTTTAATCTTCTCCGACGAATCCGGCTTAAGGTTTCTCGAGCTACTCCCAAAAAAGAAGCCAATTGAGAAAGTGGTACACGTTGTGAAATTTCTGGATATTTTTTTTCTAGATAACACAGACGTTCGGCAGCCGAATAGAGTTTAAATAGATTGGCAAACTCTTCCTGGCGTGAAGCAAACTGCCTGATACAAAACCGTCCCAACCGTTCTATTTCTATAACCTGTGCAGCAAGTTCAAATAGTGTCGACTTATCAAAAATAATGGTCCTTAAGTCCTCACAGGCAACGATGTTAAATTCGGATTTTTGCCCGCTGCCAAAACTTTGAATATTGGTAGCGATATCGTTTTCAAAGAAAAATCCTGTGTTTTTGACAGTTCCATCAATAACATAATAACTTCTACAATAGCCTTTGTCGATAAAAAAGAGCGAATTGCAAACTTTACCCTGTTCCAGCAGTAAATCATTTTTTTTGAAGTTACGCAATGTCAATGCTGGCTGCAGCAAGTGCCAGCTATCCGTCGAAAAGTCAACCAATGCGTGAATGTAATTGCGAAGATTGTCCATGGTTAAATGGTTTCATCGTCGTAGTGACGCATAATGTAATAAAAATAGTCTATCATCTTCAGGTAGTTTTCAATGCTGATGTATTCATTGGTACTATGCATACTCTGCTGTTCAGCGTGATTAATTTTAATGGGCATAAAGCGATAAATATGATCACTGAGATTTTGGTATTTGATAGCGTCGGTTCCGCCAACAGTCAGGTAAGGCGTAACAATAAGATCAGGGTATAGCCTGCGGATAGAAGCTTCCATCATCGTATAGGCTTTAACGTCTGTTGGTGAAACTTTGGATGCTTCTCGGGCATTGTCGACCTGTTCGATTTCAACATCAAACCCGCGTGTAGCCTGCTCGACATGATCCCGAACTTCCCGCAGGGTGTTTTCAGGCAGTAGCCTAAAATTGACAACAAATTCAACTTCAGGTGAAAGTACATTGGGGGCATCGCTGCCCTTCATCATCGTCAGTGCTGTAGTTGTTCGCACGAGGGCATTAGTCGAGTGGTTTTTCGTTAGTTGAGCCAGAAGTAAAGGTTCCATAAGCCAGCGATTAGCGATCGCAAAACGGGAGACAAAAGGCATGCTACCACCAACCTGTTGAAAGAAGTTTTGGATCATAGGGCTGATCTGTGCTTTCATCTGGTGATTTTCTAAGCGCTGCATAATGACTGCCGCTTTACCAATTGCACTCGTCGTTGGTGGCATCGAAGAGTGCCCACCAAGACCTTTGACCTTAATTTTCAGGGATAAAAATCCCTTCTCCGCGCAACCGATCAATGCTACATCGGAGCTGATTCCCTTGACCGAGCCCTTCTCCAGAATGAGTCCACCCTCGTCATAAACGGCTTCGAATTTAAGACCTTTTTCTTTGAAGTAGTCTGCTATTTTAGCTGCGCCGCGTACGCCACCAACTTCTTCATCAAAACCAAAAGCGAGGTAGATATCCCGCTTGGGCTGTACCTGTTCTCGAACCAACTGTTCCGTAGCTTCAAGTAAGGAGAAGAGCATGCCTTTCATATCTAAGCTTCCGCGGCCATAAATGCGGCCGTTGGCTACTGCCCCCGAAAAAGGTGCATAGTCCCATTCTTCGGCTATTTCACTAACCGGCGGTATTGCCTGGTCTCTAGGCTGAAATAGCGTTGAATCGTTATTTTTTATAGCAGCTGAACCGGGAGGAACAACATCCATATGCGAAAGAAAGAGTAGCGGAAGCAAGCTATTGTCGCTTCCCTTGAGTCGAATGACCAGCGCGTGGCCATTGACCGTATAGGTTTCCAGGGAGCGATAGATCAGTGGGAAATTGTGCCTGATGTAACTATTAAGTTCTTCAAAAGGAACATGATTAAATAATGTCGAGTCGCCAAAAGAGATTGTGGCTATTTTGATGCCGCCGGCAAATCGGGCAACAATGCTATCATTGACCGCTGGCTGCACAGGCGCTGCAGCAGATTTTTTGACACGCGTAAACGGGTAAGTCAGCGTTCTAATTAAAAGCCCAATGATAAATAGGATAAGTAAGACAAAAAGGATTAAGAGAATTTTCTTCATAACAGACCTCATATTAACATAAGAACTTACCTTATATACGCTGGGAAAAACCTGTCCAGCGTATATCCTGTTGTTTCTAGTAGAACACGAAAGCCCTTCGTTTGTTTCTTATTTCCCGTTAAATGTGCAATAGCTCAAATTCCTGTTGGACTGTTTCTTGCCCATTGACAATAATTGAAATTTTATGTTTCCCGGCATAGAATTTCCGGGTAGTAATCAATTTGAAAGATTGCTTTCGCTCGATACGGTTTATTTCAGTTCCCTGATAGGTTCGTTCACTAATTTTAAATACCTTTCGAGATAGCTGACCATTTGACTTTTGATAATATAACCCATACTCCAAACGTAGTGATCTGGCGCTGCTGCTTCCATTTTCAATTTCAAAAGAAAAAATAAGGTGTTCACCTATTTTAACTACCGGTGTATGGATACTGAGATTCCTAATATGAAAATCGCTACTATCCAGTCCATAAAAGCTTAGAATCGCTGGATGTCCTTGTTTGAGTAAGGTACGGCAGCCATGTTTGATGATAGCATCTGTATTTTTACTGATTCCATTCCACTGCTGGGCAATGGTCAGAACGAGATGGGGATGATCTTTGGCAATATCGTTGAGATTGTTGGCCACACTTCTTCTTACGCTCTCGGATGGGTCATTATGGAGGTTTTGGAGGATAGGCAGGATAGGGGAAGGGTCGTTTTTCAACGCTGGAATTGCCATCGCCCAGGGGAGTCGGGGCCTAGATCCTTCACTTGCAAGGCGTCGAACTTGAGGATGTGGGCTTTTGGACCATCTTTCCATTTCCGCGATCATACGAGATCCATAGTTGATAATAAATGGACGAACGGCAAATTCGCAGGTTATGAATCTCGTGACGATTTCAAATGACTGCACAGCTGTTTCAAAATCTCCGATACCGTAAGTTTCGATATAGTCCGGAAAAATAACATATTCAAGGCCTCCCCGATGCTTCGTTTCTAAGAGATGTTCCACCACTTGTGTTAGTAAGGCCGCTGCTTCGGGAAAGGATGCCGGCATAAATTCATGTAAGGCCACTGTGCTGTGTTTTGTACGCTGTTTCCATTCCATTTCATGAAAACTGCCTGAAAAAACGCGTTTGATAAACTGTTCTCTGTTAAAACTGTTGTCAACGCGGTGGAACTGATCGGCAATAAACTGATAAAATTCCGGTGTATATATATCTTTAATTAGGGCCATGAGTTGAAGAAATAGCTGTTAAATATCGATTAAGGAAGACAAGATACTAATTTTTGGACTTTAGTATCTTGTCATGTGAGCGGATTAGTTCGTGGCTTCTACGCCAAATTTTTTGATCGCCTCAGGGCTCAGCGGAGTGAAAAAGTTAAGCATGTTACCATCGGGATCACAAAAAAGCAATGAGCGATTACCCCAAGGCATTGTTGTCGGTTCCTGAATGATTTTTGAAGCACTATTTTTGATCCGAATATATTCATGATCTACATTTCCCACTAAAAATTCAATAATAATAGGGGCCATGTTACCAAAGATAATGGGGCTGTCGCTAAACATTTGCATCGTGCGAGTACCTCCTATAGCTAGGGTAATCGAACTGGTGGAAAGCTCGGCAAAATCTGGTGTAAACCATTGTGCGGTGAGCCCCAGGATTTCTTCATAGAATCTGACGGACTGCTGAATGTCATTTGCAATCAGTCGAATGGATGTTAGTTTCATGCTGATATAAATTTATTGATGACAAAGTTAAAAGGGCCATTGACAATAGTCTGTCAATAGCCCGATTGAAACTGTCCATAAATTTACTTATCCTTGCTAGATTAGTACGTCGTCAATAATTCCAAATTCTTTTGCTTCTGCAGCAACCATCCAGTGATCTCGGTCGCTGACATCATGTACGCGTTGATAGCTCTGTCCACTGTGTTTGGCAATAATATCGTACAGCTCTTTCTTAATTTTCAGTACTTGATTGGCTGTAATTTCGATGTCCGAAGCCTGGCCTTGAACACCGCCAAGTGGCTGATGGAGCATCACCCGTGCGTGTTCCAGTGCGCTACGTTTGCCGGAAGCACCGCCGCAGAGTAATATCGCACCAAAGGAGAGCGCCATACCTGTGCAGATCGTTGCAACATCCGGACTGATCAATTGCATTGTATCATAAATACCTAATCCGGCATACACTTCACCTCCGGGAGAGTTGATATACAGTTGTATATCTTTTTTGGGGTCAACAGATTGAAGGAATAGCAGCTGGGCTTGTACAATATTGGCGATGTTGGATTCTACAGGAGCACCCATAAAAATAATACGGTCAATCATCAATCTGGAAAATACGTCCATTTGTGATACACGCAATTCGCGTTCTTCGGTGATATATGGCGTCATGGCCAACGGAATGCGTGACTGCTCGATGCCTGAAATATAATGATCCACTAGATCTTTTTGGACATAACAATGCCCTACCGCAAATTTGCGGAACTCATTTTTGTCAATCGTCATGATGTTAGGAATTTAGGATTTGCTAAATAGCTTTATTATTTTTTTTTCTAAAAGAGACATGTTCAGGATGTGTAAATAATGCCTGCGTTATGGCTTCAATTTCCATTTTCACTTGTTTGCGCCCGAATTGCCGAATAGCTGCATAAGCTTTTTGTTGCGCAATAACCTTGTGTGCCAACTCTTCGTCCAACACCAATTTCGCTTCAAAAAGCAGTGCATCTTCCGGCTTCGCTATTCCAAAGATATACGCTTCTATCTGTTGGATTTCATTCCATGAAGTCATCATAAACCAGGGATTTTTGTTTAACGGATTCTCTAACTTTCTCCAGGCATTTAAATTTCTGTACAGTGGCGCTCCTTGCTCCCGAATAGCCATATTCATCTGCAATTTCCTGCAGTGACATTTGATCATAATAGAAGCTTTTCAAGAGTTCTAAACATTTACGCCCAGCAGTCTCCAAAAAACGAAACAGCCTTGTGCTAGAAAGAGACTCTTCGGTTATCAAAGCAATATCCACTTGATCTAGGGGAAGGTTTGGACTGGATTGACCATACCGTTTTAACCATAGATTTTTGGCTGTTCCAACCAAATAGCCAATATCGTTGTTTAGTGGTGCTGCTGTTAAAAGAATCTTTTCATAATACACCAGCAAAGCGTCCTGAAATACATCTTTGGCTTCATCCAAATTACCACCCATGCGACTGATATACTTAGCCACGATGGGAAATGTACTTTTATACAAGTTCATAAAGAGCACCTGTCGGTCTATTGTTCGATTTGAATTGATCAATTGTTGCATAGCAATATCATTTATAGACATGTACCAATTTAGTGAAAAGTATCACCTTTTATTTGAAAAATTAGTTAAACAAAAATGCTTCCCTTTTTTGGGGAAGCATTCATTCGCTTATCAGAGTTAGCTTATTCCAGTTTATGTTTCTACTGCTCAAGGTTATTTTTTTAAATCCAGTTCCATCTGGATATTACATCGTTGATAAGGACTTGGATAGCCGCTAATCTTTTGGAACCCCAACTTGTAATAGAGATTGATTGCAGGTTTCAAAATGGTGTTGCTCTCGAGAAACAGTTTTGATGCCCCTAAGGTTTTTGCTTCTTCAATAATTGCTCTTCCCAAAAGATAGCCTATACTTTTGCCCTGCACTGTTGGGGATACCGCCATTTTTGCCAATTCATAGTCAAAATCGGGATGATTCATTTTAATAAGTGAGCATACACCTACAGGTTCATCGTTATAAAGAGCAACCATAATTTTACCCCCTTTTGCCAAAATATATTCCTCGGGATTGTCAAGTGCTTTATGGTCAGTTTCTTCCATTTCAAAATAGGTGGAAATCCATTCCTCATTTAAAGACTTAAATGCCAGGCGGTATGTTGGATCATATGGAACAATGTTGACATCCTTACTTTCACGCATTTTCTTTTGTTCCTGGACGCGTTTCAGCAAGGATTTTTGTTCAAGTAGAAATTCCCATTCAGCTAAAGCTTCCCATAGATTGTGCGTGGCTTCCTGGATAACCCCATCTATGGCCCGATCGATATCGATGCATTGAATTTTCATTCTTTCCCAAAGCATTTTTCCTTTATCGGTCAATCCAACCATATTTCGCCGTTTATCCACAGAGCGAAGGTTATCCTCTACAAGACCCGCATTGATCATTTCTTTAACGATTTTAGTGACTGATGGCTGGGAGTGGCCAATCTCTGTTGCTATATCGGTAATTGTTTTTGAATCACCCTCAGACAAGATAAAGAAAACGGGAAACCACTTGGGCGCAAAATCAATCTGATAAAGCTCATGTAATCGGGCGGCCTCTTCTGTGATGTTGGAAGCCATATAGCGCAATCTGCTGCCTAATGCTATTTTTCCTGTTTTTTCAAATAGTTCCATCGTATTATAAGTAATTATATAATCAGTTATGTAAATGTAGGAAAATAATTTAAATGTTGTAAAATTTAAATTTTAAAATTCTGCTGAAACAAAAATATATCGTTGCTTTTTTCGTTATATTTCAATAAATTCAAAGCATAAAAAACCAGAACCCCTTAAAATAGACCGAAGGACATGAACGAGTTAGAAACTTATTTCCGAAATAATGATGCGAAGCTAATCAATAAATGGATGCATTATTTCGATGTATACGACAGACATTTTAGTCGTTTCAAAGGCAAAGAGATCGTGGTGTTGGAAGTTGGGGTTTTTCAGGGCGGAAGTCTTCAGATGTGGAAGAACTATTTTGGTGATCGTGCGAAAATTTACGGTATCGACATCAATCCGCACTGTAAGGAACTCGAAGAAGAGAATGTAGAGATATTTATTGGTTCACAGTCGGACCGGAAGTTCCTGCGGCAGGTAAAGCAATCCATTCCGCCGATCGATATATTGATCGATGATGGTGGTCATACGATGATACAACAGATTGTGACATTTGAGGAGCTTTTTGATCATGTGAAAGATAATGGCGTATACCTTTGTGAAGATTTACATACATCTTATCAGGTATTTTATGGTGGTGGCCATAAAAGGAACGGTACTTTTATTGAATACAGTAAAAATTTTATTGATTACATCAATGCTTACCATTCCGAGCAACGTGGATTGAAGGTCAATGGATTTACGCGTTCGGTAAGTTCCCTGCATTACTATGACAGCATCTTGGTCGTGGAGAAGCATCGAAGGGATGAAGCACCGATACATATGAAGACAGGGGCAGCGACAGTGAAAGATTTCAATGCGGCTCCCACAGGATTCGATGGATTAAAATGGAAGATTAAGAAACCTGCTTTGACCATGATCAACAAGTTTCTCCGTTTCTTCCGTATTGGTGGGTTTATGTGGCGTTAATAGTCTGTGGAGATAGCATCTTTTCATTCATGTGTATTATGTTGTTAGCTGAAAAAGACGCTTAAAACGTATTTCTTTCCTAAAAAATTATAAAATAGTTGAATTTGTATACTGAAGGAATGATTATGGTAACATTTCGTAAGCTTCAATAGATTACATTTGTAATGTAACACAAATTACATCTACTAAAAATATACTTACCTCGCTCCGGTTTCCAAGAATCCGTCAAGTTCCACCGGAGTGGGTAAGTTTCTTTACGCTATAATATATGTTCATTTATTCCTTGAGCACTGCAATATTTAATTTGATTTGTAGCTTCTTGTTCAAGCATCCAAACCGATGGTCCGAAAACCAGAAATACCGACCCAAGCTAAAGCTCGTTTATGACCTTGGAATTGCCCTTGGTGACATATTCAATAAATGCCAGGACAAAAAGATAGCATTGACCAAACTAGGACTGGCACAATCAGGTTGAAAATGCGGGCATCGCTTCATTTGAGAGCGCAGCAAGATCCATTGCAGCGCATCATCAATATATTCTACACTACTTCGACAATAGAAGCACCAATGCTTCAGCAGAATCTTTCAATGCAAAGCTCAAAGCGTTCAGGAGTCTCTTTCGCGGCGTAAGGGACACCACATTTTTCCTATATAGAGTAATGAAATTGTATGCTTAAAAACTTCCCTTCCCCCCAAACTTTCGGTATGATCCATAGATCTTAACAAGGACTTACAAGAAAACAAAAAAGGCAGATCATTTGATCTGCCTTTTGGGTAAGTAATCGGGCTCGAACCGACGACCCCTAGAACCACAATCTAGTGCTCTAACCAACTGAGCTATACCTACCGTGATTTTGATGTCACAAAAGTAGTATTATAGCTTATATGTTCCAAATGTTTTTTAAACTTTTTGACTAAACAATTGTCTATCAAAAGGTATAATTTTCAAGCATGCCCGTTTAGCGACCTTGGAGAATAATATCTAGGTAATATTTTCAGGTTAAATGCCTAAAAAAGCAGCTTGGTCTTTAATTTGTATACTATAGTTTATGGGAAAATTTTTAAAATTTTTAATTATCGTAGCCATTTTGGCAGTGGGCGCTTGGTTCGTGTATAAAAAATATAACAGCGGACCGGCAGTGGAAAGCAAACATCAGTTGTTGGTGGATCGCATTGAAGCAATGGGAAAACTGGAATTAGTCAAATACCGCTATAGCGATGTTGTGGAGCATAAAAACGTGAATACGTTTTTGCCGGATGCAAGCGTATTGTTAATCGTCAAAGCAGATGCTGTAGGCTGTGTGAACCTTACAAAACTTAATCCGGAAGATATCAAGGTTGTAGGGGATTCGGTTTCCATCAAATTGCCGGCTCCAGAAATCTGCTACATTAAGATCGATCATGAAGCATCCAAAGTCTATGATACCAAAATGGCGTTCTTGCGCGAAGCAGAGCTTGTGGATGAAGCTTACAAAGCGGCGGAAAAAGCTGTTGCTGATGATGTTAAGAAGTCAGATATTCTGCAGCAAACCAAGGCCAACGCAACAACCGTGTTTAAACCGCTCTTACAGGGATTGGGGTTTTCAAAAATCAATCTGACTTTCGAATAAATCCAACAAAAAAAGCTAGGCAATGTTAACATTGTCTAGCTCTCTACAATAAATCTAATGTCCAGACACCTCAGGACGAGGATCTCATTATGCTATTATCATGTAAAGAACAATAGCCAAGTTATATTCGTTTTACTTTTTTGTCGATGTATCGGGCTGTGGTGTTGGCGGGATTTCTCCACGGGATTCTGCAGATGTGGTATCGCGATATTGTATCGTCGTGGTATCGTTGGGAACGGAGTCCCGCATCAGTTCCTTTGATTTTTGATCATCAGTTTTAACGCCATTACATCCATAGGTTGCTAAGCAAATTAGACCGACGGCAATTAATTTTGTTGGGTTTTTCATATTATTTATTGTTTAATGATGGCATGCCGCTGCATACACTCAGCGGAAGAACAAAGGTCAAATCAAAATAGTTTCGGATTTTTAAATTAGCTATTATGATATAAAAAGAAAACATATCTTATATTCTTAGTTTTTAGGTAAATTACATTGTAAAAACTTTTTGCAATTGAGTACTGTTCCTATGATCGAGAAAACCAATACAAAAAACACCGCTGGCCTTGTCCGATTTGGTTTTCACCATATGCTTATACATTGATTAAACAACAAAAAATAGATGAATATGGCTACAAAAAATGAAAACCGCGTTGTCGGGACCGAAATGGAAAAAAAGAAAAAGGTCAAGCTAGGAGTGAACGGGGAGTCACTTCGGGATGTAAACGATAAGGATCAAGGAGATGCCGAGGCTGGTGTAGACCCGCAGGTGGATCAGCTCAATGACATGCCCAATGACCCTGCTGATAGGCCCAAGGAAAGGAAGAAATAAAAAAGACCCGCATTTGCTGCGGGTCTTTTTTATAGTGGAAGAACCTATACGTTAAAAACGTCCCTATTTTTTGCCCTGTTTGTCGATGGCTTTAATAAGTTCATCTTTTGTCATATCATGACGACCCGTGATATCCATTTTCTTTGCCATTTCCAAGAGCTCAGCTTTGGTTTTTTCGGAACTTCCCTTTTGTGAACTCTTAGACGCAGAAGCGCTTTGAGCAGTTGCTGGAGCTGATTTTTTTTTCTTTGTTGCTGCTGTTGCCCTGCGATTGTCCTTTAACAGTCGTATGGCTTGAACTTTTTGTCGTATTCATAATGTTCTGTTTTATTTGTTACTTATATGCTGAACATGTTACAGACACAAAAGGTTGGTCGTTTTAATACGTTATTAGACGGTACTATTACGCTTTGTTCTTTTTTTCCATAGCAAATGCTTTGATAATGGCTTTATTAAAAGCGGGTAAATCGTCGGGCGTGCGGCTCGTAATAAGTTTATCGTCAACGACGACTTTACTGTCTTCCCATAATGCGCCTGCATTAATCAGGTCCATTTGAATGGCCTCGACAGACGTTATTTTTCTATCACGTACCAAATCCGCATTAATAAGTAATTGTGGGCCGTGACAAATTGCCGCGATCGGTTTATCACGTTCCCAAAAAGCATTAATCAAAGCAATAGCCGTTTTATTGGTTCTCAATTTATCGGGGCTTATGACTCCGCCGGGCAGCAGCAATCCATCGTACTTATCCTCTTCTGCCTCCTGAAGAGCAACATCGACAGGATAATCATTTGACCACTCATCACCATTTTTTGCGCGAACTTTTCCTTTAGCCGGTGATATAATGTCTGTTTTGGCACCTGCATTTTCCAGCGCTTCTTTGGGACTGGTCAATTCAATTTCTTCAAATCCATCTGCTACCAATATGGCAATCCGCTTATTTTTTAAATTTTCCATATCTAAAGTTTGTTTGTATATATGCTTTGTGTTCTTAAAGAGAACGGATCTAAACCTACGAAGGTTTGATATAAATTACCTTCGAGATGGGTTTTGCCAATTACCATAATGAGAAGTTAAAGTTGATTTTGAATTTAGATATCGATAAGTGCAAAGCATGTATCGTCGCCATGATGAGCTTTCAGTACAGGTACTGCCACATTATAAATCGGTATTCCGGCGGGGGATAGGGCTTTGAATTTCCCCGCATGCGCATGCCCATGAAAGGCAGCAGTAACTTTACGCCGCTGGAGCGGCTCCATTAAATGTGTTGAGCCTAAGAAAGGATAAATCTGTTCGGGTTCACCCAATACTGTTTCCACTATAGGTGCATAATGGAGTAAAGCGACTTTTTTTTATAGCTGCATGCTCTTGCTCTAACCTTGCCAAGGCACGGTCCAGTAGCAATGATTCGTTTACAGCTTCCTGCACAAAACTTTTCATGGCATCTTCGCCGAACATCGACAACATATAACGGTCAAACCCACCACCAAATCCTTTTACCCCGGCAAAACCAATATTTTCGATCACGATTGCTTCGCCGTCCAAAACCGTAATTTTACTGTCGGTCAAAATTTGTCGAATCTGTTTCTGCCGGCCTTTTTCATAATCGTGATTTCCTAATACGGCGAGGACCGGAACTTTGATGGATTGAAGTTCGGCAACGAGTAATTCAGCTTCTTCTTCATCCCCCGTGTCGGTTAAATCACCACATAATAGCAGGACTTTTGCTTTTTCTGAAATTTCTTCAAATTTTGTTTTCCATTTTCCATGCTGGTTTGCATTCATATGTATATCGCCCAAAGCGGCTATTGTTGTCTTTTTATTCATCTCAAACAGTTTTTATGGTATATGATTTATAATCCCATTCTTTAATATCGATCTCATATTGTGTCTGGTCGATGAGCGGTCCAAGGCAAACTTTCTCTAAGCAAGGAGGCAGTTCATACTGGTCTGCTGCGCGCTTAATAAGCTGATCAAATAATTCCTTTGGTAGAATATCGCGATAGTCATGCGGATAGGTAAACTGAAAGATGAGCATTTGGGCCAACAAGAGGTGCCAATGTTGATCCATCCGGGATAATAAACGATCCCAGTCCAGTTTCTTCCCATATTTTAGCCAAATATGGTTTATATCGGCGCTATCGTGCCGCTCTCGGTTTTGCACATACAGTTTACACCAAACGAGTTCTTCTGCGGGTATATAACGTACGGTTGTATCAAACAACACTCCCTCAGGCCCCCTGTCAAACCAATCTTGTTCCACAGTACAATTGTGATTGACACTATCAAAAATAATGTCAATAAAATAGGGGGGCTTATAAATCTTGGCCAGCCATCTTACATCCGTCAATTCCGTTTTATAACCACTGGCGGCAAAATGCTTGAGAATTTTTGGGTATTCGCTGCTTTTGCAAAAAATATCCATGTCTTTCGTAGGCCGTATGATCCCTGTGTAGTGAAACATAGCCAAACCGCCACCTACCATAAATTGACATCCGTTCTCTTGTAGCAGTCTCAATGTATCTTGAAAGAAAGCCAAGCAATCCTCAGGTGGATTATCTAAATGAATCATATTGTCTACTTTTTATTAAAGACAGTCAAATAAATGCAGTAGTTTGTTGATAGTCAATGAAAACGTATTATCCACCAGATTAATAGTAAAAGTACTCTATTTAAAAATTTTTGGAACTCGGAGGGCTCTTATCGATGTTCTGAAATAAAATGGTCTGAAATAAAATAGAGGGCTCATTGCCTGATGAAGTATGGATGGACATATCACAACGATCTAAACAGCATAGATATGGACAGTTTTTTTGGCTCTGGTGAGGATCTCACAATGTTACAGATGGGATCGCGCGCGTTTATTATGTTTATTATAGCGCTTTTTCTGGTTCGACTAGGAGGAATTCGAATTCTCGGCCGAAAGTCGGGTGTGGATTTCGTAATCATTATTATGCTAGGTGCAGTGTTGGCTAGAGGGATAGTTGGCGCCTCGCCGTTCCTGTCAACGGTGTTCGCTGGCTTTGTCATGATTATTGTCAATAAAATCCTGGCCCAGGTATCGGCCCGGCTTCCCTATTTGGGTAATATGGTAAAAGGTAAGCCGGCTGTTTTATACAAGAACGGTAAAATCCAATGGGATCAGATGGATCGACTGGGTGTAAGTCGCACAGATCTACTGACGAGCTTGCGGCTAGAAACAAACAGTAAGCACCTTGATGAAGTAGATATGGCTTTAATGGAACCGAATGGCCGAATAAGCTTTACACTCAAGGAAAGAAAATAAATATTTAACAGATAACTCTTCCTTGGTAAAACCATATTGTGACGTCGAAAGGGATCACCTGAATCAAAGCCTATTGACACTTCACATAGCTAATCTGGGAAGGGGTAAAAAACATAAATAAAAGATAAGATTATGATAAAATATTTTTATTTGACCATCGCATTTGTGGCAACAGCAATATCTTGCGATAATAGGGCTAATAATGAAGGAGAGGAAACTTTGATAGACACCGCAGTCAACCAAAATGGTCTACCGTTAGACAATATTCACCGAAGCCGCGGAAAAGATACGACAAAAAATGACGGGAGCGCAAAAGAAGGGGTGCCATTGGACAATCTGGATCGCGGTAAAAATACGGATTGACCCAGTTGTATCTTTGCGAACGATGGTGCAAAATTATTTACTTACAGAGCGATAATAGATCCAACCTGGTAACTGCTCCAATGGGTTTGGTATTTTCAGATCTATAAGAGTATTCAACCCTAGTTCTTGGGACAATTTTCCAAATGCATCTATGTCGTGAACGGGATAGAATATCGCGTGTTCATTGGGCATATCCACATTGCCTTGTAACCAGCGGTAGCCCTCGGCATGTAGATTGTCAATAAAGGTATCGGTAATAACCTCTAGGTAACGCATCATTTTGTTGATCCACATAAGTTCATCCTTCGCTCGCGTCGGATAGTGTTCATGTGTGAAATCGAGGATCAGTTGTTCGCCCTCCATGTCCCAGCCATCGCGAATCATTGCAAGCCCCATAGCCCTCACTTCTTCCTGATAAAAATCCTGCCCATAGCTCATTTTAATTTCGCCCGCAATAGGGCTGTCTTCTATTTTAGCACGTAGCGCCATTTGTCTATTAAGAAGTTCATGTATGTAGTCGAATGTCTGTTCCATGGTATGATAAGAATTAACGAGGGACATCGCCTTTATGGCTTTGTCCTTCGGAGTGAATAAATGAAATAAATATGCTTATTATTTTAATGTCGGTTTGAGCACTTTGTTCTTAACAGCTGGCGATGGCGCATTTGGTGTAATGTGCATATCACTTATCGAAGGATCTGAAGGCTGCATATTTTTAATTTGATCAAGATGTTTTTCAAATGCGGGAATTTTATCAGTAGCGAATTTCTTAAGGTCAGCATCTGTAATTGCTGTGCCTGTGCTCGCATCTTTGAAAAGTGAAATGGCATCCTGATGACTCTTAACCATCAGATCGGTATAGATGCGGTCAAAACTTGCTGTGTCCGCATGATTGAGTTGGTCGATCATGGATTTATAATTTTGATCGTCACTCGTACTCAGCTGCCAATTTTTACTCTTTACAATGGTCGACAGTTCATTTCCTACAGCAGTATGATCGTCTGCGATCATCTGTGCATATTGTTTTATATTCGCGTTTTGTGATTTTGCAAGAGCAATGCTTGCTGCCTGCAGTTCGAAATTGTTGCTGGCCGTGGCTTTGCTGGCGAAGTCCAGGTCTCCAGGCTGTGGCTGAGCGGGTTTGCTGTCTTGCGCCTGAACAGTTAAAATGCAAGCAAAAATCACTAGCAGCGTTCCCAAAGTTTTTAAAAAGGTTTTCATAATGCTATTGTTTAATTGTTAACGATGTATGCTATTTCGGTTGTCATTTCCTTGTTTGTCCATAACTAATGATAGTAGAAGATGCTAAAATGGATAAGACGATACCGATGATATAAACATAGACTCCTTTATGTGTGTGTTTTAAATAGTGAACAGTGGTCGAGAAGCTAGGGTTTGGAACTGTTATATTTTACGTATTTAAATCGAAAACGGTGTTGTTTACGTAAATGCATCGTACAAATTCGTATTATACCATGATTAAAGCTTTTATGTCAATTTCGGAACATCAAAAATAAATTACTCAGCTAAACTAAAAACAGGCAGCTATGAAACAGTTGTTTTTTGGCTGGGTATCTCCGGTTCTTCCTCGGCAATGCCTAGGTCTATTTCTTCATCCGTTTTAGAATCTTCCTGATCAATTTCCGGTTGTTGATACGGTGTGTTTTCCGGTAGATCTTCTTCATGCTCGTCCGGAATATCGTTCGGAAGATTTTCGGGACCTGATTGTGATACGATCGTTGAACCGAGAATGGCCATACCTCGATGGGCATCCTGAGTTGTGCAATTTTTATTCATACTACATTTAATTTATAATCATTTGTTGATGAACCACCGCTGTTGCTTGATCGTTAACTGTGTTAGTACGCAATTTAGCATGATTTGTACGTTAATTGTAGCGTGGTTCTTCTTTTGGGGCCTTGTGTCGGAAAAACGTGTTTTTACTGGAGATATGTGGTAAATGCTTGATTTGGAAGTATCAGCGTGATTTGCTGAACGAAAAAAGTTTGAGATCTGTTTATTTGACGAACAGCTCTTCGGAGCATAAAACTTATTATTATGGCAACAACATCAGCAGACAAAAGCAAAACAAGCACAAAATCAGGTAGCACATCAACTTCAGCATCTGCTTCGGAAGGAAGAAAGCTACGTGCCGAGGCAGGTGCAGCAAAAGATTTAGCGGAATTATTTGAAGATGGTCTAAAAGATATTTACTGGGCTGAGAAAGCGCTGACAAAGGCACTTCCTAAGATGGAAAAAAATGCAAGTTCAAAACAATTGAAATCTGCTATTTCTAAACATTTGGCGGAAACAGAAACGCATGTGGGGCGCCTCGAACAATGTTTTGAGTTTATAGGAGTGAAAGCAAAAGCTGAAAAATGCGAAGCGATGGCGGGCTTGGTTGAAGAAGCAGAAAGCCTTATGAAAGAAACAGAAGTCGGGTCTGTTCGGGATGCCGCTATTATTGCTGCGGCTCAAAAGGTGGAACATTATGAAATTGCTACTTATGGCACACTGGCGGCTTTTGCAAAAGTGCTGGAACATAAGGATGCTTTGAAATTGCTACTTGAAACACTGGATGAGGAAAAGAAATGTGACGAAGATCTAAGTGCGCTGGCCGATACAAATCTTAATTCGAAAGCTAAATAGGTAGCTGTCTATAACACGATTGTGAAAACCGAAGAAAATGATCAGTAAGTGTGTTGCTAAAAGCACCTATGTAAAGAAAGTATAAAAGGCTCAATCCAATTTTGCTGGGACTTTTCCAAAAAATGAGCTATGAAATACTCTAATATGGGAAGCACGGCTTTACAATTTATAATAATCCCCATTACGGGGATTTATTTTTTTATCATTAATAATTTGAAATGCTAATCCGTCTTGTCTGTTCTGTTACCGTCTGTGGCGGTGTGTCTTTCTTTTCGAGCCTTCATTTTAAAAGCGTGATTTTCCTTTGCGGCATCAATTGAATGTGTGCAGGTAAGGTCACCTTCCTGAAGCGCCAATTTAGCGACGTGGGCATAAAATTTTGCAAGCTGATCAAGTTCTTCTTCACTGAGATCTTCCAAATTAACCATTCTATTGCTAGTGCCCTCGTGAGAGGCAATCAATTCATTGAGCTTGAGGTGGATTGCCTTTGAATCCTTATTCTGCGATTTTTGAATAAGAAATACCATTAGAAAAGTAACAATGGTCGTACCTGTATTGATGACCAGTTGCCAGGTTTCAGCGTAGTTAAATATGGGACCACTCACTGCCCAAATGATAACTGTAGATGTTGCAATAATAAATGCCGCTGAACTACCAGTTGCGTGTGTCGCCCAGTTTGAGAACCGTTCAAATAAGTTTTTTCTCTTTTTCATCGCCAAACTTTAAGTTTCTATAGAGACCCCACTGAAACTGAATTTGTTTGCATTTATTAGCTTTATCTTAAAAGATCCGTTCTTCAAAGGTTTTTCTGCTCCATAGCTAAGAATAGCCTACCTGCTTTGGTGCTACTACCGTATTTGAGCTTTGTACTGACTAGGTGTGATTCCTTTAATTGACTTGAAGATTTTATTAAAGTTTGAAAGGCTATTAAAACCACAAGCATAAGCAATGTGCGTGATTTGATGCTTATTTTCAAAAATCAATCTACAGGATTCACTAATGCGCACCTCATTGACAAACTGGACGAAGGTTTTCTGCGTACGGGATTTGAAGTAACGGCAAAAGGAATGTTTCGACATATTAGATAGCTGCGCAACTTGATCCAATTGAATTTCTCTGGTATAGTTGTTAAAAACGAATTTAAAGATGCTGTCAATTTTACTATTGTCAATAGGACTATAGTTGTGGGTGTATCCCGCGCTGGAGAGGTAATCAAATTCATCTGTGGATAACATCAATTCGATAATCTCCAATAACAAAATGGTTTTCTCAAAGCCATAATCCAGCTGTACGATCTTTTTTAGCTTTACCTTTAATTTTTCCTTTGTTGCACCACGGAATAGGAGACCACGTTTTGAGGCCGAAAAGAATGCTTCGATTTTGTGCGTCTGAAAGAAATGCCCTAAAACTTTAATCATTAATTTAGGTTCTATATACAAGGCCAAAGAGCGGGATGTCTTTGTCTCCGCAATAGCAGAGTCCTGGCAATTTATATTGTTATTGTGCCAAACATGTGGCAGATCGGGCCCTACAAAAGTGAGTTCATCAGAAACAAAGTTACTCACATTATCTCCAATGATCCGTTTTCCCTCACTTTCCACAATATAGGTCATTTGACAGGCGCTATGAAAGTGAAATTCGGTGGAGAAGAATGGTCGCTGCACATCTTTGGTCGCAAAAGTCGTAATAGCTGCACCTTCCAGAATTTTTGCAAAAACAGGTTTCATGCGTTTGGTTATTTTAATTAAGAGCAAGTAATATAGCTTATTTTGCCCTAAAAAGAGGTAAGCAGAGGTAAAAATGTTAATATAGTGGGAGAATTAAGCAATCTAGCAGTAGTCACAGAACTGTTAAGCGCGTAATTTCGTATAAAATAACGCGTAGAGCTTATGAATCCTAAATTATATCCTTATCGCATGATGATCGTCTTTGTCGTACTCTGTGCGACAGCCTTTCGGTCTACAGAAAGAAGCCGCCCTATGGCTCGCTATGCATCTATAACAGGATTAAAAGCAGAGAAAGTAGCTTATTATAAGAAGCTTCATGCTAAGGTTTGGCCCACGGTACTTCGAAAGATCAAGGCATGTCATATCCGCAATTATTCTATTTTTTTGAAGGAAATAGACGGTAAATTTTTTCTTTTTAGCTATTTCGAATATGTAGGACAAAATTTCAAGCTTGATATGCAGAAGATGGCGTCCGATCCAGAGACACAGCGTTGGTGGAAAGAAACAGATCCTTGTCAGCAACCCCTGTCCGATGCACAGGAGAAAGGGGAGATATGGTCTGGTATGGCGGAAGTATTCCATACGGAATAAAGAAAGAAAAAGAATGAATGCTGTAATAACCAACATTATATAACCATGAGAAAGAAATTATTATTTAGTTTGGCACTTGCTGTATTGGGAACAAATCTTTGTGCGCAGACAAAGACTATTGTACCTGTTCCATCGATACACCCCAATGCTTATCAGCGGGAGCAAATTGACCGAAAATATGGTATGTTCGTTCATTTTGGCATGAATACATTTCATGACCAGGAGTGGACAGACGGATCTAAACCTGCTAGCTCGTATGCGCCATCGGCTATTGAGGTTAAACAGTGGGTTTCAACGGCAAAGGAAGCTGGGATGAAGTACATGATTTTGGTTACGAAACATCATGAAGGTTTTTGTTTATGGGATAGTAAGTATACGGACTACGATGTGGCGAGTTCTTCAAACGCGACAAATGTTGTGCAGGAGCTGGCTAAAGAATGCGCCAAACAGGGGATGCGCCTTGGTTTGTATTATTCTTTATGGGACCGAAAGCAGAACCCCAATGTAAAAGACATGTCTGCAGATGCAGCATATAATCAATATATGTTGAACCAGCTTAGTGAGTTGGTTGATATGACCAAAAAGTATACAGATATCGTTGAGCTTTGGCTGGACGGTGGCTGGGAAAAAGAGAGCTATCGATGGCCCACGCAGGCGATTTACAATTTGATCAAGAAAAAGATGCCCGGATGTCAAATTGGTATAAACTGGAGTATAGGATCACCTGAGAACACAGACAAACACATTGTTTTGCCGAAAGATCAGCAGAATTATTATCCTATACGTTACTTTCCAAGTGACTTTAGGCTAGGCGATCCTTATCTTCCCATCAATCCTGATCCTAAGCTTTTTATGGCCCAGGGGAATACGTACTATATGCCTTTTGAGACAACAGTGGTACTTGGAGAACGCTGGTTTTATAATACTACAGACAAGAAGTATAAGTCTTTGGAAGAGCTTGCGGGGATTTATCAGACCGCAACCGCACAAGACAATATCCTGATCTTAAACGTTGGTCCCAATCGGATGGGACGCATAAAGGATTCGGATGTTGACATTTTGCGCAAATTAAAGAATAAGTTAAAGTTGTAATTCAAAATAGATTAACCTAAACACTAAAAACAAGTACGTTAAAATTTTATGATAAAGACGTTTGATATTCAGGATCGGAGATTTCCTTTGGCTACAGGTGCGGGCAGTGATGCGATACACAAGGATCCGATCTATTCTTATGCTGTGACTCTATTGGCAGATGATAAGGGGCGTGTAGGCACAGGTCTGGCTTTTACACTGGGAGAAGGAAATGAGCTGGTCTGTCGTGCTGCAGCTTTCTATGCCGAACGATTGAAAGGGATTCCAATTGAAGATCTTATGGCAAATTTTGGTCAATTGTTTAATAAGTTGAGCAACGAACAGCAATTTCGTTGGTTGGGTCCCCATAAAGGTATCGTTCATCTGGCCCTAGGTTCGGTAACAAATGCCTGTTTTGACCTCTGGGCTAAAACGAGAGGAGTTCCACTTTGGAAGCTGTTAACCGACCTCAGTGCTGAAGAGATTGTCAATACGTTGGATCTTTCCTATTTGGAAGATGAGTTTACAAAGGGTGAAGCCATCAGCCTGTTGGAGTCGACTATCTCAACTGGTCATAAAAGAATGGACATTATTGAAAAGGGCTATGCGGGCTACGATACATCAGTAGGCTGGTTTAACTATTCTGATGAAAAAGTACGGGAGAATTGTAAACGTGCTTTAGATAACGGTTTCTCCGCAATGAAACTCAAAGTAGGTAGTGAAGATACATTACGGGATATTCGTCGTGCGCATATTGTACGGGAGGTTGCGGGTGATGAAGCTAAAGTAATGCTCGATGCGAATCAGCAATGGACGCTACCTCAGGCGCTATCCATCTGTCAAGAGCTTAAGGAGATGAATCCTTTTTGGGTAGAGGAGCCGACACATCCTGACGACATTGTTGGACATAAACGCTTAGCCGAGCACATTGCGCCGATAAAAGTTGCCATGGGTGAGCATGTGCCGAACCGTATCTTGTTTAAAAATTACCTTCAAATGGGTGCGGCGGGATTTGTACAGGTGGATGCTGTTCGGGTCGGCGGCGTGAGCGAGTTTATTTCAGTGAGTCTACTTTGTCGAAAATACAATATTCCTGTTGTACCGCATGTCGGTGATATGGGGCAGCTTCATCAGCATCTTGTTTTGTTTAACCATATAAGCCTTGGGCATGAGGCTTTGTTTTTGGAGCATATTCCACACCTAAAGTCTCATTTTGTACATCCTGTGTCTATAGCGAATGGCGTGTACCGTACCCCAATGGATGTGGGAAGCAGTTGTGATTTGTTATAAGTTGACGTTATGTTAGGAAATTTAGATTTAGGTATCGCCATCTTTTATATTGTGTTGATTTTGGTTGTCGGCATATTGGCTGGATCAGGGCGATTTAAGAAAGTGAAGGAAATAAGCGCTGAAGGGTATTTTTTGGCTGGAAAGACACTTCGGTGGCCAGCCATTGGGTTGGCGCTTTTTGCAACTAATATTTCAACGGTACATCTGGTTAGTTTGGCACAGAGCGGATTTGATACAGGCTTGCTTAACGGCAACTTTGAATGGATGGCTGCCTTTACTTTAATCTTACTGGCGCTTTTTTTTGTGCCATTTTACCTCAAATCGGGTGTTACAACTTTGCCTGACTTTCTGGAACGGCGTTATGATCGTTCCAGCAGAGATTGGCTCACGTTTATATCCATACTATCGGCCATTGTTATTCATATCGCTTTTTCGATGTTGGCCGGAGGGATTGTGCTACGAACACTTTTTGGATTTAATATGTATTTGAGTATTACGGTAATCTGTGTGATAACTGGAATATATACGATATTGGGTGGGCTGCGCGCTGTTGTGGTGACGGAATCTATCCAGACAATTGTGTTGCTTGCAGGAGCTTTTATTATCAGTTTTGCAGCTTTTGACAAGATGGGCGGTTGGATGCCTATGAAAGCTGTTCTGGCGCAGGATAATGCCCTTGATCGTCTTTCTATGCTCCGTGGTAGCAACGATGGAAGTGGAATGCCTTGGTATGCCGTATTGTTTGGCTATCCGATTTTAGGCATCTGGTACTGGTGTGCCGATCAGACGATTGTTCAGCGCGTTTTAGGAGCCAAGGACGAAAACCATGGACGTGTGGGTGCCCTTTTTTGTGGTTTTCTGAAAATTTTGCCTGTATTTATTTTTGTGCTTCCGGGGCTATTTGCGTATACGCTGTTTAAAACAGGTCAATTGGATTTAAGCAGTCTTGGCGTAGACCATCAAGGGCAGGTCAATTCAAAAGGTATCTATACACTCATGATTACGCAACTTTTGCCTTCAGGATTGATCGGTGTGTTGGTAGCGGCGCTCTTATCGGGTTTAATGAGTCAGATATCGGGTGCACTAAATTCGATATCGACCATGGTGAGTTACGATATCTTTAAACAGCGACGCTCTGCTGCTTCCGATGGACAGCTTATTCGTATCGGGAAAATTGCCGCAGTTATTGCCATGGGATTTTCCCTGGCTCTTTTACCACTATTGGATCGCTATGAGAGTATTTTTTATGGCATAAATGATGTGATTGCTCATATTGCACCACCAATAACCTGCGTGTTTCTTTTAGGTGTTTTTTGGAAAGGAGCATCAGCAACAGCTGCAAAACTTACCCTGTGGATAGGTTCTGTTTTGGGGGTTGCCGTATTTTTGCTGAATAAGCTGCTACCTGACTCGTGGGTAGGGCAGACACCATTTATGATGATGGCTTTCTATCTGTTTTTGATCTGTATGTTACTTCAGGTTTTGTTATCGTATAAGTATCCCGTGCAGCATACTGCACAAAGTCGGGATTTGTACTGGAAGAACCCCGTGGATCCACTTCGGGGAAAAGCCTGGTCGGGTATCGGGAATTACCGTATTTTGTCTGCATTGCTGTTAGCTATTGTCGTGATTTTATATGTAATTTTCAACTAATTTTTAATTTGTTCCGATTCTTTGGAACTTGATGCTAAATACAAGAATAATAAAAACGTGAAAACCTTAGAAGATAAAATAATATTGATTACAGGAGGAACTGCTGGAATCGGTTTGGAATGTGTAAAAGCCTATGTCAGAGCAGGGGCAAAGGTTGCTTTTATTGGTCTCGATCAAGGATCGGTAGATGCTACAGCTGAACTGATCGGTGCGCCACATATCGGTATCTGTGCGGATGTTACGCAAGCCCGCGAAGTTGACCTGGCCATCCAAAAGACTGTTGCTGTTTTTGGGCGGCTGGATGCAATCCATAACAATGCTGGTCTGGCAAGCCCAGCAAAGCCTTTGCATGAAACTACGGACGATGAATGGACAAGGTTGCTGGAAACCAACATGAAAAGTGTTCTTCTGACTACACGGTATGGCTATCCTCATTTAAAGGAATCTGCTGGTTGTATTCTAAATACGAGCAGTTTAGTGGGGGATATTGGCCAGGAGAACCATGCGGCATATGCCGCCACAAAGGGTGCTATCAACGCGTTGACAAAATCTATGGCCATAGACTATGCGTCTGTCGGTATTCGTGTCAATTCGGTTATGCCTGCAGCTGTTATGACACCCATGCTCAACAAATGGACACTGGAGCAAGCGCATCCAACACAGGTTTTTGACTTTTTGAAGGATATTCATTTGCTGGGATACTGTCCCGAGGGCGATGTTATTGCCGATGCCTGTGTGTTTCTGCTGTCAAACCAAGCACGCTTTATCACAGGGGTAAATCTACCTGTAAGTGGTGGTGCTGAATTGGGGTATCGCAGAAATGTATGACAGATTTTTTTATATTAGCTACAATTAGCTTGCATTTGAAATGCAATTTTTCTAAGTTTGGCGCGCAGTCATAGACTGTTTATAAATAATATATCAATCATGAGCCAGAAATTTATATATAATACACGTTATCCTTCTGTTGAAGATCTAAAGATTAAAGCGAAGAAAAGGATTCCCCGATTTGCATTTGATTATCTGACCGGAGGTGCAAATGAAGAATTGAACCTTGCCAGAAATGAGAATGATTTTGATAATATTCTGTTGAAGCCGCAATATCTGCTTGCGAGCGAAGAAATAGACCTATCTGTAGAATTATTCGGTCGTCGTTACAGTGCACCTTTTGGTGTTTCACCTATCGGACTTCAGGGATTGATGTGGCCGAATGCGCCTGAAATTCTTGCGAAAGCGGCAGCAAAAAATGATATTCCCTATATTTTGAGTACAGTATCAACAAGTAGTATTGAACGTATTGCCGAGGTATCTGATGGGAAAGCCTGGTTTCAGCTCTATCATCCTACGGAAAACAGGTTGCGTGATGATATTATTAAACGTCTGGAGGCTGTTGAATGTCCGGTATTGGTAGTTCTGGTGGATGTGCCTGCTTTTGGACTTCGTTATCGTGAAATAAAAAGCGGATTGTCTATGCCGCCTAAAATGAGTATCGCCAATATTTTACAAACCTTTGCCTGTCCAACTTGGGGGATAGAAACATTAAGGCATGGAATTCCTTCTTTTGCAACATTGAAGCCTTACATGGAAAAGGGACTTGATTTAGCGCAGCTGGGACAGTTTATGAACAGAACCTTTACGGGTAAAGTTGATGTTGAGAAAATTAAAGCTATTCGGGATCTTTGGAAAGGGCCCCTGGTGCTTAAAGGGATTGCCACCGATGAAGATATGCAGGCTGCTATCGCATTGGGCGTTGATGGAGTCATTGTGTCAAATCATGGTGGACGACAGCTCGATGCAAGTGAATCTTCGATCAATTCATTGATCCACTTGGCGAGCAACCCAGACTATAAAAAGAAGATAAAAATCATGTTAGATGGTGGTATTCGATCAGGGGTTGACCTCGCGCGGGCACATGCAGTTGGATCGGATTTCAATTTTATGGGAAGACCATTTATGTATGGGGTTGGCGCATTGGGCAATGAAGGTGGGGAACATACAATCAATATGTTTAAGACGCATTTGTTTCAGGTTATGAAGCAATTGAGTCTTTCAAAGATTGAAGATTTTCCAAAACGTCTGCAGGCTGTCCTGTAACTGCAGCAGTAGGTCGAGTTTCCGATCCAGCCTTGGGCTGGCAATAAGACCTACGATAAAAAGAAGAAGATGTCTCTTATGTTTGTATTAAGCAAATGTAGGAGACATTTTTTTTACGTTATAGTTCGCATGAAAGGTCGTCGGCTTTTACCTTTTCTCCTTTAGTTCTTAGATGCAACAGATGGTAATCAAATTCCACTTTTAAACAGTGCTTGTTCAGTGTTCGTTCAGTGCTTGTTCAGTGCTTGCTCAGTGAAGACTGAATAAACAGTGACTAATTACTGTCTAAGTATTGATTGAAAACTGTTTTTAGCTATAATTTGGTATGCGTATTTTTCCGTATTAATGTTTATCTTTATTATCTATAACATAATCAAGTAATTATGGCAATAATCAAAAATGGTGTAAATGGAACTGTTTCCGGGAAAGCAGGTTCTGTTGTGTTTGTGTCGACTAAAACAGGAAATTATGTACGATCTCTCCCTAGCGTTAAAAAACGGGAGCCCACTCCTAAGCAACTGCTGAGTAGAAAACGCTTCAAAATTGTGAGGTCACATATTAGCCAATTAAAACCGATCATCAATATGGGGTATAAGGTGTACAGCTATCCTAAACGGGCATACGATATAGCGATGTCTTATAATCTGAATAAAGCACTTATCCAGGAAGAAGACGGTTTTGTCGTTGATTGGTCGAAATTTATGATTGCCAAAGGAAGCCCCAATCCCATTACTTCCTACACAATGGATTTCGATCAAGAAAACCAAGTGCTTCAGGTCACCTGGGAATATGATGCTTATCTGGAGGAAAAGTTTGACACGGGATCTTACGATTCGTTCTTAATCCTGTATAATGCAGCGGATCATGGGGGCGGGTATCCACTTGTGATGAACGATTTGAAAAGCAGCTTAATGTCTGGCAAACAAAATGTTGAAATTCCAAAAAATAGAAAGGAAGTGACCTATGAGGTGTATATCTTTTTTATCGAAAGTTATGGTGGAGGTAATACAGACAGTCTGCACTTGGGTACGCTAAAGGTTTGACAATAAAAAATATGGATGACACGATCGTCTATTATAAAATTGCATAAAAAGGGGCAATTCATTTTTGACTGCCCCTTCCTTTTGTTTACTGTTGAAAATAGTTTACCAGTCGATATTTCTATTATCTGTTGATCCTACTTCCCATTGTTCGTTTACTTTACCGCTGTTGGCATCTTCTGGTCTGGCATATGCCGAACCAGCTGCAATACCTTGTTCAAGTTCGATTGTCGTTGTATTAATTTTGGGGGCGATGTACGCTAATTTCTTTTCCATAATAGCTATTTTTTACGTGCTGTTTTTCTTTGTTATACGCAGCAAGATTTAGTCTTTCCGATTATTGATCTATTTATTGATTATTGGCAAGGGATTTTCTTCTTTCCGGCACCTATACCCTTGATAATAGTACGTCCATCAACAAGTTGGGTTACTTTTACGGTGTTGCTTTGTGTTGCACTCCAAGGGAATGTGTTGAAGCTGTTGCCATTCACGAGTTTAAGTTCGTATAAAGGACCGCCGGATGTTTTACTACCAAACATGGTCACCTGGCCAGTTCTGCTGATGACAAGTTTGATCAATGGACTTGTACTTGTACCTTTCATGTTGTAAACCTGATCGATTCTTTTGTTGGTTTCAATATTGTTGCCAGCGTATTTGCTTCCATCAACAAACTGGATATTTTGAGAAGAAGAAGCGCCCACCTCAAATTGAATTTCCTGTTTCGCTAATTTGACACCATTTACTTCCATGTTGAATGCATTGTCCAGTTCGGTAATGTCGAAAACAAAACCATAATCTGCCGCTGGAGCGGTGAAGTTTCTATCAATTGTTGTCCCATTGGCATAGAATTTACCGTCTTTCATAATACCAGTTTTACCACCCGATGTTGTTGCCGGATAGCTCCAGTTCAAGCCACTGCTGGTTACATCTTGTGTACAGGTTCTGAAGTTAAGTTTCAGATCGTATTTTTGTCCAGGATTGATCTTAACATTTGGAATGGTGATGTTTGTTTTGGTTTCACCATCAAGAGTTAGACTGCCGAGCATCAATGTCCCGTTGCTGGTGGTGGGGTGGATCAATAATGATGGGTTACTGATGATAGTACGTAAGCCATTTCCTAAAGCCGGGAATTGCGTGGTCACACCAGCGTTGTTCAAGCCATTGTACGTTAATGTTTCATCTGAGAATTTTAAATTTGCACTACTGTGACTAGGTTTTAGTACTGCAGTCCCGATTTGAGTGATGGCCCCGGTCATACTTGGATCCATGGTCAATGTTGTGGTGATTTGGCTAAATCTGTGTTTTAACACAACATTTAAATTGTTTACACCATTTTTTAACGTTAATGTGCCTGTGTAATACATTAAGTCGCCACTTATATTGTTTAAGCTGGCTGTGGATAGTGTGTTTTGATTGTTAATATCCGGTAATGCTGCGGTGCTATTGATCGAATAGGCAATGAACGTATATGATTTTCCGGCATCAAGAACGATACCTGCGGCAGTAGCTTCCTCACCATAGCTATAATCTTTTGCCGTTACGTAAGCTCCTTGGCTGTCATAGACAACAACTTTATACTTGACGTTTTTGTCCAATGGCTTCTCTTGTGTTTGGACAGCCGCTAGTTTGGGGTTGGATGAAGCAACGAGGCTTTTTGTAACCGCAGAATTGTTTGTTAGGACAACGTCAACTGAACCACCGTTTTCTAACGGTACAGTCATTTCCTGTACATCAGGTGCATTGCTTGATGAATGCGATGCGTTTGCAGATGCTTGCTTTTGAACAGCATTGTTGTCTGTTTCATTGTAAGCTTCTACGCCCGATAGATTGATTTTAACGACAGTTTCTCCTGTTAACGCGGTGTTTTCTCCGCTTTTGTTACATGAGTAGAGGCTAAGCGCGAAAGCGCTGCAGCCTAGCATGAACAGGTTTGTCAGTCGGCGATGGGGGATTAGATTCATGTTAATTGACATTTTGTTTTGTTATTGATTTTTGATTATTTGATTTCGTTGTTTATTTGTTTTGTTAAAAAAAAATCTTGCAGTTGTATGCGTATTTGTGTTTAAAATGTGGTATACCATTGCTTTTTTATTGCTTTTATTTTTTATCGATGCAATTATATAAATAGCATTTTACTTAATAGACTGTATTTGTGTTATCTTGTATTTCTTGTAGAGAAATATCTACAATAGTGCTGTTTTGTATTTAAAATGCTGTTTAAACATGTTTTATGCGTTTTTCTGTTAATTATAATTCGTTTTATTTGAATAATAATTTACTTATAATTAATATGTGTGTCAGGTGATAGTGTAGTTTAGGATTGTGCGGTTTTATGAGGCCTAAGGGGTAAAAAAAAATGCTCGGTTGAAAGCGCCGGTCTCCTTATTTTATAGGAGGCAATGGAGATGACGCTAACCAATAGATTTCTTGGGTCAAGGGGAGATTTTGATTTATTTTTTTTAAATTTGCGTATTCATGAGGTTAATTGTTTTCATATTGATAGCATATATTATGGGACTTTCTTTTGTTCCCTGCAGTGATTCTAGCAATCGCTGTGAGCAGACTGCTATGGAAATACAATTAAACCAAACGCATAACCATAGTGATGATGCATCTGATGCCTGTTCTATTTTCTGCTATTGCAATTGTTGCAGTGGAAATATAACGGCTTATGCCTATCAATTCCCGCAAATAGATGGTGTCCCGGTATCAATTTATTTTGATAATCGTAATCCTTTACACAATACAGCGATTGTTTCCAGTTATTTTGGAAGCATCTGGCAGCCGCCGAAAGTTAATGCTTAATTTTTCGTAAAAATTCTAAAAACAAATCTGATGGAGCGCGCTATGCTGTTCTTTATTCAGCTTTGTGCTCGGAATCCGTTTGTTGTATTTTATTACGACAAGCGCTGAAGATATTCTAACGAGCTATTATTTAAGCATTAATCACGTATATTGTGTTAGATCATATTATAAAATTTAGCATTAAGAACAAGATCGTTATCGGTTTAATGACCTTGTTGCTTATCATTTGGGGGGCATGGAGTGCGACGAAACTACCCATAGATGCCGTTCCCGATATTACCAATAATCAAGTCCAGATCTTTACCTCTTGTCCAACTCTTGCCGGACAGGAAGTAGAGCAATTGGTGACTTTTCCAATTGAACAAAGTATTGCAACTGTACCCAAAATTGAGGAGATCAGGAGTATTTCACGCTTTGGTCTTTCTGTCATTACCGTTGTTTTTGATGATGATGTAGATATCTATTTTGCCCGTCAGCTGATCGGTGAGCGTTTGAAAGAAGCGGTGGATCAGATTCCACAGGGTATTGGTAAACCTGAGTTGGCTCCAGTAAGTACCGGATTGGGAGAAGTATATCAATATATTATCCATCCCAAAAAGGGAAGCGAAAAGAAATACAACGCAAAAGATTTGCGAACCATGCAAGATTGGATTGTTGCCCGTCAGCTTTATGGAACTCCTGGAATTGCCGAGGTCAATAGTTTCGGTGGTGAGCTTAAACAATATGAAGTAGCTGTTGATCCGAATAGACTTAAAGCGATGAATATCACGATCCCGGAGATATTTACTGCTTTAGAGAAAAATAATCAAAATACAGGTGGTGCCTATATTGATAAAAAACCGAATGCATACTTTATCCGGGGGATTGGACTGGCGACCTCTTTGGAGGATGTCAGAAATATCGCTATCCGAAAATCAGGGTCTATACCGATTTATGTAAAAGATGTTGCAGATGTACGTTTTGGTCATGCTGTGCGTTATGGAGCCTTGACATACAATGGTGAGGTAGATGCTGTGGGTGGTGTTGTCATGATGCTAAAGGGTGAAAACAGCAATGAGGTGGTCAATCGTGTGAAAGAAAAACTACCGACTATTCAAAAGTCTTTGCCTGATGATGTGGTTATAGAGCCCTATTTGGACCGAACAGACCTTGTTGGGCGTGCGATCAGTACTGTTGAAAAAAATCTAATTGAAGGCGCCCTGATCGTAATTTTTGTCCTGGTATTATTTCTTGGGAACTTGCGGGCAGGTCTTATCGTTGCTTCGGCGATTCCACTGGCGCTGCTGTTTGCACTTGGACTGATGAACGTCTTCGGCGTAAGTGCCAATTTAATGAGTTTGGGTGCGATAGACTTCGGTTTGATTGTGGACGGAGCAGTCATTGTGGTGGAAGCTACGCTACACCACTTAGGCTTACGAAAGTCAACCGAGAAATTGACCCAGGCCGAAATGGACCATGAGGTATTTGAGTCTGCTTCAAAGATTCGTACCAGTGCAGCCTTTGGTGAGATCATTATTCTTATTGTCTATATTCCAATTTTAACATTGGTGGGTGTTGAAGGAAAAATGTTTCGTCCAATGGCGCAAACAGTTGGGTTTGCCATTTTCGGGGCATTGATTCTCTCGTTAACCTATATCCCCATGATGTGCGCTCTGTTTCTGCCGAAAAAATACAGCGACAAGAAAACGTTGAGTGACCGGATGATTGCGGGACTACAACGTATTTATGCGCCTTTATTACAGAAAGCCATTCGGTTTAAATACCTGATCGTGAGTTTAACTGTTGCCATTTTTGCTTTGTCGGCCTTCTTTTTCAAGAACATGGGGGGCGAGTTTATTCCACAATTGCAGGAAGGCGATTATGCATTCCATTGTATACTTCCTCAGGGAAGCTCGCTTTCGCAAAGTATTGAAACTTCTATGCAGGCTTCCCGGATTATCAAAGAGTTCGATGAAGTGAAGATGGTTGTCGGTAAAACAGGAGCTGCGGAGGTGCCGACAGACCCTATGCCGCCGGAAGCGACAGATATTATGGTGGTATTGAAGCCTCAAAAAGAGTGGAAGTCGGGCCGTTCTTATGAAGAACTGGGCAGCGCTATTCTGGAGAAGCTAGAAGTAATCCCGGGTGTCTTCTTTGAGAAAAATCAACCTATTCAAATGCGTTTCAATGAGTTAATGACGGGTGTCCGTCAGGATGTTGCTGTAAAGATCTTCGGTGAAAACATCGACTCACTGGCCGCTTACGCCAATGTGGTTGCCGCTCAGATTCAATCTGTTCAAGGGGCAACTTCTCCACAGGTGGAGCGTGTATCGGGTCTCCCGCAAATTAATATCGTTTATGACCGCACCCGTATCGCGAATTATGGATTGACAATTCAGGACGTTAATGATGTGGTGAGTACCGCCTTTGCCGGTCGGAGTACGGGCCAGATCTATGAAAATGAGCGTCGCTTTGATCTGGTCGTCAGGTTAGATACAACACACCGAAATAGTATTGATGATGTGCGTAATCTGATGATTCCTACAGATACGGGTACGCAGATCCCTCTTTCTCAGGTTGCTGCCATTGATTATAAATTGGGGCCGGCCCAAATCAGTCGCGAAGCTGGTAAACGAAGAATAGTGATTGGATTTAATGTGGCAGGGCGTGATGTTCAAACCGTAGTAAAGGATATCCAGCAACAATTGGCTACAAATGTAAAACTTCCTGCGGGTTATTATTTCACCTATGGAGGTCAGTTCGAGAATTTGCAAAAAGCGAGTTCACGTCTGCTGATTGCTGTGCCAGTTTCCTTATTGCTTATTTTTATGCTGTTGTATTTCACATTCCATTCCTTTAAGCAGGCCACGCTAATTTTTACCGCAATACCAATGAGTGCTATCGGGGGTGTCTTTGCATTGATGTTGCGCGGTATGCCTTTCAGTATTAGTGCCGGTATTGGTTTTATCGCCTTGTTTGGTGTGGCCGTACTCAACGGAATCGTTTTAATTGGGACATTCAATCAGTTGAAAAAAGAGGGCGTCGATGATATTTTTCAACGCGTTAAAGAAGGTACTTTGACCCGTTTACGTCCTGTACTGATGACAGCGACAGTGGCCTCACTGGGCTTTTTACCGATGGCAATAAGTACAAGTGCCGGCGCTGAAGTTCAGAAGCCTTTGGCAACGGTTGTTATTGGCGGATTGATAACGGCAACTTTCCTGACGTTGTTTGTACTGCCCTTATTGTATATAATCTTTAATTCTAAATTGAATATGAAACGAAGTAGGGATGCGAAGACCTTTGTTACAGTACTTGCTTTCTTATTTATGGCCTTGGGATCTCAGGTGTTTGGCCAAGAGCGCATTTCTGTTACAGAAGCTGTGGAAACTGCGTTGAAGAGCAATCGACAGTTTCAGATCAACCAGGCTGAAATCGTAGGTGCTGGTTTCAATGAAAAAACGGCGACCGAAATCCCCAAGACCGGGATTTTCGCAGAAAATGAAGATTACCGTCCTACGGATAAGGTCGGCTTATTGAAAATTGGTATAACGCAAAGTATTGCCTGGCCCGGGCTCTATGCGGCGCGCAAGGAGTATTTTAAACAGCAGCTAAAATATGCGAATTTAAATACGGATGTATTGAAAACTGCGATTACCAAAGACGTGAGGACAGCCTATTTTCAACTTTGGTATCTCCAGGATCGCCAAAAGCTGTATATGGAGCTGGATAGCATCTATACAGCCATGTTCAAAGCAACTGAACTTCGCTTCAGAACGGGTGACGTGGCTGCGCTGGACAAGATCGCAGCTGAAGCAAAACTGAAGGAACTGCAAGCACAGCTTGTTCAAAACAAAAAGGACATTGTTATCCAGCAACAGCAACTTATGCTCTTGTTGGACCGTAACGAGTGGATGCTCCCATTGGATCAGTCCTTGGAGAAGATTGTCGTGAACGCCAGTCCATCTGAGGAAACAACACATCCTTTACTTGTTTTACAGCAGCAAAACGTAAATATCGCTACATCAAATATCAGTGTTCAGAAAAATACAAATAAGCCTGAGTTCTCGGGTCGATTTTTTTCCCAACGTGTTTGGGGAGCCAAAGATCCATTATCGGGATTTTCGGTCTCCGCATCTTTTCCGGTATTTGGCCTAGGCGCGTATAAAAGTAAAGTGAAGGCTGCCAACGCTGAAATGGAAGTTCAACAGCGTAAGTTGGAATATGAGACGCAGGTATTCCAGACAAATAAAGGAAACGCACTTGCTGAAATTGACAAGAATAGTGCGTTACTACAATTTTATGAGTCTTCGGGTTTAAAACAAGCTGATGCCATCATTAAAGCGGCTAGTTTGGGTTATAGGACAGGGGAGATCAATTTTGCTGAATTGAGTCAATTTTTAAGTCAGGCCATTGGGATTCGCCAGAATTATTTAGACGTCCTCAATCAGTATAATCAATCAGCAATTCAATATAATTACTTCAATAACAAATAAGTCAGCAATGAAAGTTTTCATAAAGATATTTATCGTATGTATAGCCGGCACTGTTTTTTACGGTTGCGGTTCTAATGAGTCGGAGCCTAAAAGTCAACCGGAGGGAAAGGAAGCGCCTAAATCCGAAGCGGGGCATGAGGAAGGTCCGGTTAGGGTAGCGGCACTGAGTGCTGCGCAAATAAAAGCTGTGGGCATCGTTTTTGGAGGTATTGAAGAGAAGGAACTAACGGCTACAATCAAGGCCAATGGACTTTTAAGTGTACCCAATAACAATAAAGCGAATGCAACGGCGCTTTATGGTGGTGTTGTAAAGACATTAAACGTGCAGCTTGGTGATCACGTACGCAAGGGGCAGGTGATCGCTACGATCACCAACCCCCAGTTTGTACAGTTGCAGGAGGAATATGTCTCCCTTGCAAGTAAGATTACCTTGGCGGAACAAGAAATGGCAAGGCAACAGGAACTCAATGAAGGTAATGCGGGCGCACGGAAAAATCTGCAGGCCGCAACAGCAGACTTCAACAGTTTACGGGCTCGAAAGGCCTCCTTGCAACAACAGATCCAATTGATGGGCATTAATCCCAATAGCGTGAATCTTTCTAATATGCGGACCTCATTGGCCGTAACAAGCCCTATCAATGGAACAGTAAGTAATGTTTTTGCGAAAATTGGGAGTTATGTAGATGTCTCTTCGCCAGTGATTGAGATTGTTGATAATAGTCTGTTGCATTTGGATCTGCAGGTATTTGAAAAGGATCTACCTTTGGTTAAAGTCGGACAGCTCATCAACTTTCAACTGACCAACAATCCGGATAAGACCTATACCGCCAAAGTTTTTACAATTGGATCTTCCTTTGAAAATGATAGCAAGACCATCGCTGTGCACAGTACGGTTGTGGGCAGCAAAGTGGGGTTGATTGATGGGATGAACATCACGGGTATGATCGGTGTCAATAATGTACGGACTCCGGCTGTTCCGAATGACGCAATCGTGGAGGCTGACGGCAAGTATTATATTTTTGTGGAGACAGACAAGAAACCTGAGGAGCATGAAGAAGGGCACGACGATCACGGACATGCGCACGATGAAGGTGAAGCAAAACATGCGCATAAAAATGAGCAAGAAGCTGGGCAGCATGGCGAAGAACAGGCTAAAAACATCAATTTTGAAAAAATAGAGATTCAAAAAGGCGTGTCTGCTTTGGGATATACGGCGATTACCCCGGTTACCGAAGTTCCTGCTGGAACGAAAATTGTTGTAAAGGGTGCCTTTTTTATCAATGCTAAAATGAGCAATACAGGTGGGCACGAACATTAATTGACAGTATTTGTTAACAGAATCAAAGCAAGTTATGGAACATCAACATCGTTATGATGCACAAGGCAGACAGCTTTGTTGTACACAGACAGAAAAAATATATAGTCAGGCGGGAGCTGAAGACCTTATTGGGAAAGCTCCAGCTTCCAGTCATGGTCATGATCATAGCCATGATGAAGACGGTCACGATCACTCAACGGCAGGGGCTAGTCAGATGCAGTTATTTCTACCCGCGCTAATTTCTTTTATTTTGCTCATTGCAGCAATAGCCATGGATAATTGGATTGCGCAAGCATGGTTTAAGGATTGGGTTCGTTCGGGCTGGTATATCGTATCTTATCTGCCTGTTGGGTTTCCTGTAGTCAGAGATGCCCTAAAGAGTATTGCTAAAGGGGAAATCTTTTCGGAGTTTCTTTTAATGAGTATCGCTACGATAGGAGCTTTTGCGATCAAAGAATACCCAGAAGCTGTGGCGGTGATGTTATTTTATGCTGTAGGCGAGGTATTTCAGACGTTGGCGGTGAGTAGAGCTAAAAGTAATATTAAGGCACTACTGGATCAGCGTCCGGATGAAGTGACTATTTTGGAGAATGGAAAGAGCAAAGTAATCAAAGCCGCAGACGCAGGTATCGGAGCAATTGTTCAGCTGAAACCTGGCGAAAAGCTCGGGCTCGATGGTGAATTGCTGTCTGAACAAGGCGCATTTAATACTGCTGCGCTAACTGGCGAGAGCAAGCCAGATACAAAAATGAAAGGTGATGTTGTGCTGGCAGGAATGATTAATATGAACACGGTGAGCTTAATTCGGGTGACAACAGCTTATCAAGATAGCAAACTGAGTAAAATCCTAGAGCTTGTACAGAACGCAACAGCTCAAAAAGCGCCTACTGAACTGTTTATCCGCAAATTTGCTAAGATATATACCCCAATTGTCGTGTTTTTGGCTATTGGAATTTGCCTCCTGCCTTACTTGTTTGTCGATCAATATGTATTTAGCGACTGGTTGTATAGAGCACTCGTATTTTTAGTGATCTCCTGTCCCTGTGCACTCGTCATCTCAATCCCTTTGGGGTATTTTGGTGGAATCGGTGCCGCGAGTAGAAATGGTATACTTTTTAAAGGCAGTAATTTTTTGGATGCGATGGCAGATATCCGGCATGTGGTGATGGATAAAACCGGAACAATGACTGCCGGCGTTTTTAAGGTGCAGGAAATTAAGCTACAGGCTGGCTACGACGAGGCAAGAATTTTAAAGCTCGTCAATAAAATAGAAAGCCATAGCAGCCATCCAGTTGCAACAGCGATTAGGGAATATGCAGGTGCGATCGACGAGTCTATTAATCTCCATAATATAGAAGAAATCGCCGGACATGGATTAAAAGGAATTACTGAAGGCAAAGAGTTGCTGGTGGGTAACTTTAAATTGCTGGACAAATTTAATGTAGCCTATGATATCAATCCGAATGGTATCGTATATACGACCATTGCCATTGCTTTGGACGGTAAATTTGTAGGATTCATGACGATCGCTGATAGCATTAAAGCAGATGCCGCGCTTACAATTCAGCTACTGCATAAGCTCGGTGTAAAAGCAACGATGTTGAGCGGGGATAAGTCGACAGTAGTCGCCTATGTTGCCAAGGAACTTGGAATAGATCAGGCCTATGGTGACCTGCTTCCGGAAGATAAAGTGAATAAGGTCAAGGAAATAAAGGGGCTAAACGAATCTGTTGCTTTTGTTGGTGATGGCGTTAATGATGCTCCGGTTGTCGCACTGAGTGATGTTGGAATAGCGATGGGTGGACTGGGCAGTGATGCGACGATCGAGACGGCAGATGTCGTGATACAGGATGACAAACCTTCGAAGATTCCAACGGCCATTCGCATTGGGAAACAAACGAAAAAAGTTGTTTATCAGAATATTGGCCTTGCTTTTATAGTCAAAGGGATCGTGTTGATTCTTGGAGCTGGAGGTTTGGCAACAATGTGGGAGGCTGTATTTGCCGATGTTGGTGTATCGTTAATTGCGATATTGAATGCCATTAGAATTCAGAAAATGAAATTTTAACAATTGGCGCTAACTTACACCCGCCCTTTTCATTGGATGAAATGAAGGGCGGGTGTATTCCTATTTTTATTCGCTATCATTTATAAATACTAAATATATTAGTATATTTGAGCGTGCAGATCCACGAAGTGAATCGACTATTTTTTAAATTACCTTTGTAAGGTATTACCTGGTGTTAAAGTGATGACGAAAGAGCAAATTGCGGGATTGCTTGAAGGAATTCCGGCTGCAGTCGGCGTATATTATATTTATGATAAGTATGATGCACTAATTTATGTCGGCAAGAGTATCGATATTAGAAATAGGTTATTGCAGCATTTTAGAAGCACAGATTTTAAGGAACGCAAAATCCAAGGAGCAGCCTGCAGAGTTGGATTTGAACTGACTGGCCATGAATTACTAGCGCTATTGCATGAATCTGACCTGATCAAAAAATATCAACCCTATTATAATCGGGCGCAGCGTCGAACTCACTACGGATTCGGCCTTTATCTTGCAGTAAATCCATTGGGCTATCAAGTTCTTCAAGTTGAGGCGCTTGACCCCGAGCGAGAAGAGCTGATGACCTTTTCGAGTTACCAGGAGGGGCGCGAGCAATTATTCACTATTGTTGAAGCTTATCAGCTCTGCCAAAAAATAAACAAATTACAGACGTATACGAAACATTGTTTTCAGTATATGTTGAAGACCTGCAAAGGCGCTTGTATTGGGCAGGAGCTTCCAGAACACTATAATCGAAGAGTGCAGGAATTTGTAGCCTCTTCGGAGCTTCCGATGGGCGAAATATTTTTGGAGTTTTTAGGGCGTAATCCCAAAGAAAAGGGACTTGTTTACTTGTTGGATGGTCGGTATAAAGGATTTGGCTACTGTAATAAGCGTGTATATAGCGAAAAGAAAAAGCGAGAAGCCATCATCTTCAAAGCCGACAACAGGGACGTTAGACGTATTTTGAGACGTTATTTCAAACTCAACCCTGTTTAGATTTTTAACAACAATAGTTTACTGGCTTTGTAGGCCAGTAAATTATTGTTTTACCTTCGGTAAAAACTTTTTGTCGTTCTCATCGGAATCTTTATAGTAGGCTCGGGCTTCCTCCAGTTTATGATGCATTTCTTCACGCACCTTTTGGTATGCTAGTACATTGTATACATTCTGCATTTCCTGTGGATCTTTCTCTAGATCGTATAATTCCCACTCATCTTTGTCATAATAGAAATGGATCAGTTTGTACCTTTCGGTACGAATTCCATAATGTCGTTTTACCATATGAATGGAAGGGTACTCATAATAGGTGTAATATACTGCATCGCGCCATTGTTTTTCTTTTCCATTGAGTAGACCACGAAAAGATTTTCCCTGCATATCTTTCGGGATTGCAAGTCCTGCATAATCTAAGATTGTGGGGGCAAAATCAAGATTCTGAACAAGTGCTTTTGAGGATTGGCCAGCTTTAATTTCTGCTGGATAGCGGATCAATAAGGGGGTTCGGAGCGATTCTTCATACATAAAACGTTTGTCAAACCAACCATGTTCACCCAGATAGAACCCTTGGTCTGAGGTATAAATGACAATTGTATTTTCGTCGAGTCCATTGTCTTTCAAAAATTCCAATAGACGTCCAACACCGTCGTCGACCGCAGCAACGGTACCCAGATAATCCTGCATATAGCGTTGATATCGCCAGCGCATCAGGTCTTCTTTGGACATGTTGTGATATTTCATCTTAAAATCTGCCATGATTGGGTTGTAGATTGAATCCCATGTTGCGCGTTGCGCTGCAGTCATTCTTCCTAGGTTTCCATTGAAGGCAGCTTTATCCCAGGATAGATATTCTTTTAGTCCCAATTCATCCATTAGCGCAGGAGGTATCTTGTTGTCACCAGCCCAGTTCATGTGTTTAAGGATATTCATTTCAGCGGTTTTAGCAGCAGTTCCTCTTCCTTCGTAGGTGTCTAATAGATTATTCGGTTCTTTGTAGGTTTTTGACGTATATTGTTGAAGATGTCGCAAAGCCGGTAGCCACTCTCGGTGTGGCGCTTTTTGATGATAGAGCACACAGAAAGGTTTTCTGGTATCTCTTTTAGCGATCCAATCTAGGGTCATATCGGTGGTGAGATCCGATACATAGCCTTGTATTTGTTGTTTTACACCATTGATAATAAAGTTTGGATTATAATATTCGCCTTGGTCAATAAGGACCGCTGAGTGGTTAAATCCCTGGGGTAGGCCATCCATATGGATTTTACCGATTAATGCCGTTTGATACCCGTTTTTTTGGAGAATCTTGGCAAAGTTGTCCTGATTCCAATCGAATTTTGCCTCATTATCAATTTTCCCATTCATATAACTGTGCTTCCCAGTTAGGAGTACAGCCCGACTGGGCGCACATAATGAATTTGTCACGGTCGCACGTGTGAAAATGGCACCTTCTTTTGCTAATCTGTCAATATTGGGCGTTTCGTTCAGTCCGTAACCATAAGCGCTTATCGCTTGATAACCATGGTCATCACTCATGATATATACAATATTTGGATGCTTTTTTGCATGGCCTTTTTGTGCCAATGCCCACGAAGGTACAAGTGTGTACAAGGTGAAAGTAAGTATATAATGATGCAGTTTCATGGTTAAGGTTTGAATGTGTTATGCTGAACGATTTTACCTCAGGCTAATATAGGTGTTTTCATTGAGACAAAGACGGTGCTATTAGTTTAATGATAGGTTGTACCATTTAAATGATTTGTTTGTTAAATTATTCTGATAGAAATTTGTGTTATTAATAATTTCACTTATATATGAAGAAGAGTTTATTAGCACTTGCACTGGGGGGATTGGGGATAGGAATTACAGAATTTAGTATGATGGGGATGCTACCGGACGTTGCCCAAAGTCTGCAAGTTTCAATTCCGGAAGCTGGTTATCTCATTACAGCTTATGCCTTAGGTGTAGTTATCGGTGCCCCACTGTTGGTGGTTGTGATGAATCGATTCTCGCCACTTAAGACTTTGATTATCCTCATGGGATTGTTTACCCTATTTAATGGACTGTCTGTGGTTGCTCCAGACTATGGTCTTTTGTTGGTCTCGCGTTTTATTTCGGGATTGCCACATGGTGCTTTCTTCGGAGTAGGGTCTGTCATTGCCAGTCGATTGGCTGATCCTGGTAAAGAAGCGCAGGCTGTAGCGACGATGTTTTCCGGATTGACAGTTGCCAATTTATTGGGGGTTCCCTTGGGTACCTATATTGGACATCATTTTTCATGGCGTTATACTTTCCTATTGATTGTTATCGTCGGTATTTTGACCATGTTAGCCTTAAAGTTGTGGATGCCTAAGATGAAAGCAGCACCTAAAAATAATCCTTGGAAGGACTTTGGCATTTTTCGCAATGTGAATGTCTGGTTTATGGTTTTGTTATTTTCAATAGCTCCAGGGGCACTGTTTGCCTGGATAAGTTATATAGCTCCACTGATGACTGAAGTGTCTGGTATTGCTGATAAATACCTGCCTTATATTATGGTTTTGGCTGGATTAGGTATGTTTGTGGGGAATTTGATCGGAGGGAAGTTGACGGACGCTTTTTCTTCAGCAAAGGTGGTTGTAGCCGTATTGGTGGTTCAGATTTTATGTATGTTGGTTATTTATGGGCTGTCCGATAACGTTTGGGTATCCTTGGTGATGACTTTTTTAACCGGAGTCACAACTTTTGCGCTCGTACCTTCGTTAACCTTATTATTGCTTAACTCGGTAAAAAGTGATGCTGAAATGTTGGTTGCTTCTTTAGGACCTGCTTGTTTTAATATTGCGAATGCATTGGGTGCCTTTTTAGGTGGTGTACCCATTAATCAAGGCTATGGTTATACTTCTCCGGCTCTGGTTGGTGCGGTTATGGCAGCTTTAGGAATCGTAATTTCCCTATGTTATATCAAACGAAGCAAAAAGCAACCGGCTGTGGCTGCCAAAGAGGTTCTTGAGGATGCCGTAGGTCAGCTTTCGTAGAGTCCATTATGTTGTCTTGAAATTTGCTATCGGTCTAAAAAAAATAACGTATAGAATTGGTGTTAACCTAGATTTCCACCAATTCTATTGAAGATGGACTGAAATTGAACATCGATATTTTCCCCCAGGTACATGCGCTTGGCCTGGCGTTTTATTGGATATCCTTGGTTCAATAGAAAGGAAACGGCAGCTGTATTCTCTTTTGGTAGCACAACTTTGGAATTTTGCATTAAATACATTTTTAACAATGCCATTCCTGCAGCTTGTTCATTGGCAACAATAAGGCCTTCTCCCAAAGAAGGAAGATAATAGCCGCGGAGCGTTTGGTACTATTTTATTGCTGCTTTATTGTACTTGTTTTTATATTCAAGGGGAGAGAGTCCTGTAAACCGACGGAATATCTCGCGAAAAGCCTTTATGTCTGTATATCCAATAGCGTACATCACTTCATTTACCGTTTTCCTCGAGCTTTCCAATTCTTTTTTTGCCGATTCTACTTTTATCCGTTGAAGATATTCCACGGGCGTATTGCCTGTCGCTTTAATAAATCTACGGTCGAAATTCCGACGTCCGACAGTGAATTTTTCAGATAACTTCTCCATGGAAATTTTTTCTGAAAAGTTATTCTCGAGGTAGTCCTGTGCACGCATGACCATTTCATCTCCATGTGATTTTTGACCATTAAAGATCATAAAATCGGACTGTGTTTGTCTGGCAATATCAATTTGAAATATTTTGGAGCAATAAATAGCCGTCTGTCTGTCGTAGAACTTTTCGACCAGGTAAAGGAGGAGATTAAGGAACGAATAACCGCCACCATTGGTATAGATTCCTTGCTCATCAGTAATAATTTGTTCTGTTTTTAAGTTGACCTTTGGAAAGAGCTTATGAAAATTTGCCGCTGATTTCCAGTGGATAGAGCAGTTTTTGTTATCCAAAAGCCCTGTGGATGCGAGCAGATATGCGCCGGTACACATGCTTGCAACATTTGCTCCCTTGGTATAATGGTCTAATATCCATGCTGAGAGCATGCTATTACCAGCTTCTATCGCACTAAAATTAGAAATGACAGCGGGTACAATAATGAGGTCGGTCTTTTGAATCGTAGTGATATCTTTCTGCGTCATGACCGTTAATAATCCATTGACAAAGTTACTCTGTTTGGAAACTCCTGCCAATTCTATATTAAATATAGGTTCCCTGTTCAGTTGATCGTAATAGCGGTTCGCTTCTGTGAATATATGGTATGTTCCAACAATGCACGATATGGTATTAGGGCCTGTCTGACTGTCTGGAACTAAGATCGTTAGGTGTTTCATGTTGAAAGTTTATAAGATTGAATAAACGATAATACGCTTATTTGATGCTATTCAAATATACCGAAACGACTTGTCTAAATCAACCGCTGAGAATGTCTATTTTACACCCCTTTTTGTGTTTTGAACTCCGCTATATTTGATCTATAAATTTAAATTAATACGACAAGATGGTACGAATGATCGCAATATATAAGACTCCTACGAATAGGGAGTTTTTTGACAAACACTATTTTGAGACCCATATTCCCTTGGCAAAAACGCTTCCGGGACTTATTCGTTATGAAGTGGCCAAAGGTGGAATTCTGTCCACGACTGGACACGACGATGTGTATTGTATTGGAACTTTATATTTTGAAAGTTTAGCAGCAATTAAAATAGCATTTGCGTCTGAACATGGAAAGGATTGTGCAGTTGACCGGACAATCTTGGCACCTCATGATCATGATGTTCAGATTTACATATTTGATTCGATTGAGGTATAGGAAGATAAGAAGTATGAGTTAACGTTATAAAATACGATGAATGATGAAAAAGGACGATTTTAAAATAAGCATTACCGTTGAAGCAGGTGCTCAACGTGTATTTGAAGCAATCAATAATGTCCGCGGATGGTGGTCTCAAAATATTGAAGGGCCAACTGCTGCTTTGCATGATGAGTTTATATATCATTATCAGGATGTACATCGTTGTCGAATACGAATAGAAACGATGGAAACAGATCGTAAAGTAGTCTGGCGGGTCCACGAAAACTATTTTAAATTCACCCAGGATGAACGGGAATGGACTAATAGTTCCATTATCTTCGATATTGTGGAAGATGAGGGTACAACTACATTACATTTCACCCATCGTGGGCTTAATTCCCAGATGGAATGTTATCAGGTATGTCATGATGCCTGGACATATTACATAGCGGACAGCCTAAGACAATTGATTTTAACGGGGATGGGACAGCCTACTCCAAAGGAGGAAATAGCGCTGGACGCTATGGAAGAGAATCGCATACCACATGATCCTGGGACAAAAAGTATCTACCATAGATTGTTAATTGAAACTCCGGTAGAGACTGTTTACAAGGCGCTTACAACGGCGGAAGGACTAGCAGGCTGGTGGACACCAGATACGAAGGCAAAGCCAGAGATTGGTGCGATCCTGCGCTTTGGATTTGGTCCCAGCTATTTTAAAAATATGGAAGTTATTTCGCTGAAGCCTTATTCCAGGGTCGAGTGGCGCTGTGTCAAGGCATTTGAGGAATGGATTGGAACAACACTGACCTTTGAACTTGAACCTCAGCAAAAGGGATGTATGCTGCTGTTTCACCATGATGGCTGGGCAAATTATAGTGCGGAATTTGCTTCCTGTAGTTTTGATTGGGCGCTATTTTTCAGGAGTTTAAAATTTTTCTGTGAAAAAGGAAAGGGTTTTCCTTATCCCGAATTTAATGTATAAAATTCCTGAAGGGGCATAGTGTATTTTTGGTATAAAATGAGACTATCGCAATAGCTCGGCAATCGCATGCAGATAGTCTTTATTTTTAGAAAAATCATTATGTCCTTCCTTTGCCAAACGTATCAATTTATCCTGTTTTTTAAAGAAGTTACTCAGTTTAATGGAAGAATCAAAATAGACGGCATTATCCTGGTCTCCGTGGAAGATGATCGTTCTACATTTTACTTTTTGCAATGCCGCAGCATTGTCGAAATAAAAGGGGATCCCGCTTGTATCGAGTTCAGGGGCGACATGTTGTGTCCAATCTTGAAAACTATAGTAAGGTGCCTGAAGAATAAGCATTTTCGGAGAATTATGCGAAGCAATAGTTGAAGCTAGTGCCGTGCCCATAGATTGACCGATTATGATAATGTGATCTTCCGGATACTGTTGTGTCAGCTTATCATAGACCGTTTGCAGATCACGATAAAGTAGTTCTTCATTGGTTACTTTACCTTCACTTTTTCCGTAACCTCGGTAGTCCAACATAAAAAGATCATATCCGTTATCAGTATAGATTTTGGCAATTTTACCCCAGGTATCTACAGCCCCATTACTGCCATGCAAATAGAAAATTAGTCCTTTGCTCTTGTCTGCCTTAAACAAGATTCCATGGAGTTTAACATGATCTGCTGTTGTGATAAATTGTTCTTCAAATTTGCCTTGAAAGCTGAACGTGGAATCTTGGAGCTTTTTACCTGGAAACAGTTGTTCTTCAAGTATTTCATTCCAGTTTGGTTTCACTTTAGATTTACTGTTGGATTGCGCATGTACTGCGGGGTAAAAAAAGATGAATAGCAAGAGTAATAGTATTGGACGTGACCAAAGGTGACGGTAAAATTTTGTTAATGTGACGGTATTGTTTGAGTGCATAAAGATACTTGGTCTATGATTTTTATTGAAGTTACACATTTCTATGGCATCCAGAAAATGTGGGATTCCTAGTTTTAGCAGTATCTTTTCTTATAAACTTAATCTAGGTTAAGTTTATGCCTTAATCCAGGTTGTTGGAAGCAGGCTTCTTCTTGTCGTACCTTTGAGATAGCAATTTAAAATGAAGTGAATCAATTTGGGCTTCAACTTAAATTCATCAAGAACGATAAAAAAGGAGATCATAACATGAAAAAATCAATTGAAAGAATTTTCCAACGTCCAGCTCAACCGGGTATGGTAGGAGATGGATTTCGTGTATTTAATATGATACCAGGGAATGGGATTTCCCAAAAGAGGATGAGTCCATTTCTTTTACTGGATTTCAACGCAGCATTTGATTTTGGACCTTCGGATCATATCAGAGGCGTGGATGTACATCCGCATAAGGGATTTGAAACCGTTACTATCGCCTACAAAGGCAGTGTAGCCCATCACGACAGTTCGGGAAACAGTGGAGTTATTCGTCCAGGCGATGTACAATGGATGACTGCCGGTGCGGGTATATTACATAAAGAATACCATGAAGAGGAATTTTCAAAAAAAGGTGGATTGTTTGAAATGGTTCAGCTCTGGGTTAATTTACCAGCGAAAGATAAATCAGCGGAGGCACATTACCAGGCGATTACAGCCAATCAGATGGGGAAGGTACTATTGCCTGAGGCAGCAGGGGTAGTTAATGTCATCGCGGGGAAATTTCAGGATACGGTAGGGCCGGCGAACACCTATACGCCTGTCAATCTATTTGATATCAAATTGGCGGAGCAACGTGAAACGAATTTTTTAGTTCCACAAAATCATAATACTGCGATGCTGGTTGTGAACGGGGAGGTCGAGGTCAACGGTGAACTTGCGAAGGAACATAGTTTTGTTTTATTTGGTCATGATGGTGAAGAGATCTCGATAAAGGCCCATAAAAATGCGGTTTTACTTGTGTTAAGCGGAGAGCCCATCGATGAACCTATCGTGAGCTATGGCCCATTTGTAATGAATACACAGGCAGAGATTTACCAAGCCTTTGAAGATTTTCAAGCTGGCAAGTTTGGTGTACTTGAATAAATGAAATAAGTTTCCATCCATGGCCTACATTTATAACATGTAGGCCATTAATGGATATCATCATATAGAAGGTTTTCTGTTAATCAGCTTTTCTTTAGATTATGGTGTTCAACGACTAAGAAAATTTTTTTGGTCGTCTGTCGTAGCAGATATGGATGATGAGAACCAGTAGTGTACAACAAAAGCCTATCAATACCACGCCATTCCATTGAAAGTATTTCCAAGCGAGAGAAGCCAAGTAACTACCCAATGATCCACCCGCAAAGTAACTAAACATATAGACTGTATTTAGTCGGTTGGTTGCCCCTAGATTTAAGGCAAAGAAAGCAGATTGATTGCTGATATGCATTGATTGTAAACCCAGGTCAATTAAGATTACACCAGTTATTAATCCGGTATAGCTATTCCCCCCAATGTAGAATACGATCCAGCTCAATAGCAGGATACATATGGAACCAAGAATAACGGTATACGTAGAAACACGCGTTGAAATCTGGCCTACCAATGCTGCTGCTAGAGCGCCAACAGCCCCTATTAATCCGAAGGATCCGGCTACAGCGGACCCCGCGTGGAAAGGAGCTTCCTGTAAATGAAATACTAATGTAATCCAAAAAGCACTGAATCCCGCAAAACCTAGGGCACCTCTGAGTGCAGATAGCCGTAATACCGGTTGAGTTTTTGTCAGATGGATCAATGAGTGCATTAATTGTAGATAACTTCCTTGAAATGTCGGATTCACATCGGGGAGTGCGAAAGCTAATAATAACATGAATAGAACCATTAACGCTATCGCTATATAATAGATCGCTTGCCATCCCCAGATATCGCCAATAAATCCTGCTGCGACGCGGGAGAGCAGAATACCTAATAGTAAGCCACTCATGACCATTCCGATTGAAGAATTGCGTTTTTCGGGAGTAGCAAGTTCGGCCGTAAGGGGGACGAGCATTTGGGGAACGACTGAGCTAAATCCAACCATAAAGCTTGCGATATAAAGCAGCTCGAGGCTGGGAGCGAAGACCATTGCCAATAAGGAGGCTATGATAAGTAGAAAAATTGATAATATTAATTTCTTTCTTTTTATCATATCTCCCAAAGGAACGAGAAAGAGTAGTCCTGTTGCAAAACCGATCTGGGTGAGCATAGCAATCATACTTATTGCAGCTTCACTAACGTGAAAGTCTTTTGCCATCAATCCCAAAAGCGGTTGATTATAATAGTTGTTGCCGACGACTATTCCAGTTGTCAGGGTAATAAGCCATAAAAGAGGCTTCGTAAGTACAGGTGTATCCCGCTTTGAGTCTACGTGAAGTTCTATGTTTTGTTTTGTTATGTCTGTTGTATGTATCATTTTGAATTTTATTTCCTTGGCCGCAAATTTACAGCGATCAGTAATGTAGGAATTGAAGAATTCGATCCATGAATTGAAGAATTGAAGTTTGATTAACCTAAATTGATCCAGAAGTGAGATGATTGTGTACTGGACCAGATATTGTGTTTCTGTTTTTTGACTTAAGTCATGGTTTTTCAATTGCGAGGCGTCTGGATGTCATTTTTAATGCAAGATGCCCTTGAAAAATATCGTTTATTGTTGGATGAAAATCCAATGGTTGTCAGAAGGCTATCCAATAGAATAGTTGCTTCCTATCTGAATATTTCACAGGAGACATTGAGCCGTTTAAAGTCAAAGCTCTAAAACTCAACTGGCCTATGCAGTTCTTAAATGCATAGGGCAGTTGAGTTTTAGAGGAAGATAGATGAAAATAGTGCAGACTGATTAATCAGGTTTAAAGATTTATTTGCTGATTTCTCCTTTTGCGAGAAGCATTATAGACAATGATCACACTAATCGTCATCAGGATAAATGCTAAGAAAAACGGCGCGCCAGAAAATTTAAATGGTGCTTTGTCATGGGTGAAATAATAAAATAGGTTTGTCATCATCGGTGGACCAATAATCGATGTTGCACTCATTAAGCTTGTTAGTGCACCTTGAAGTTCACCCTGTTCGTTTGAAGGAACATTTTTTGTAATAACAGACTGAAGAGCTGGTCCACAAATACCACCCAAGCAATAGGGGATAAGGAAGACGAACATCATCCATCCCTCACTTGCAAACGAGAATAACAGTAGTCCAATAGCATACAGGGTCAATCCATAGAAAATGCTTTTTTGTTCACCAAGTTTGGGTGTAGTCCATCGAATTAAAACACCCTGAACCAATCCGATCAATAATCCAATAACACCTAATGAGATACCCACCATTCTTTCTGTCCAGTCGAATTTATACATGGTGAAGAAGTTCCAGTTACTTTGAACTGCATGACCTGCGATATATATTAAAATTAAGGCAACGATTAATCCGGATATTTCTGGATGTTTTCCAAGAAACTTAAAGGATCCAATTGGATTTGCGCGTTTCCATTCAAAAGCTCTACGTTTTTCTTTATCTAAGCTCTCAGGTAAGATAAAATAGCCATACAGGAAGTTTAGCATACACAGTCCTGCGGCCGCATAAAAGGGAACCCTGGCACCATAGTGACCGAGTAGACCGCCGATAACTGGGCCGATGATAAAGCCCAGACCAAATGCAGCGCCTATCAAGCCAAAGTTCTTTGCCCGATCTTCATCCGTAGATATATCGGCGATATAAGCACTTGCCGTTGTAAAACTAGCACCTGTCAATCCGGCGATAACGCGTCCTAAGAATAACCAACCTATAGTTGGCGCGAGGGCAAGAAAGATGTAGTCTACAGCAAACCCAAAAAGTGAGATCAAAATAATTGGCCTTCTGCCATATTTGTCACTGAGGTTACCAACGACGGGAGAACAGATGAATTGGGTGAAAGCGTAGGCAAAGCCGAGCCAGCCGCCATATTTTGCTGCTTCACTGATGTCGCTATGAATCAATTCCTCGATAAGTTTAGGGACGACTGGAATAATGATTCCCCAACCCGTAATATCGATTAGTAGTGTAATAAATATGAATCCGATTGCTGCTTTTTTCTTGGAATTTTCCATCATGATTCAAAAGTAATGAAATCCTTAAAAATTTGTTTGTTATTTAATTACTAATTTGTGCTACGTGTTATATTTTCGGTTGTGTTAACAAACCGATAATAGGGGGCTTTTTTCTTTCGATTGAACGTCTAGGTATGGATTAGATCGCTTGACATTTGGGACGGTGCAGCACAGTGAAATTACATGAATTCGCAATAAAACACATTTTATTTGCTTGGGTATGTAAGGATAAAGCAAGTTCTATCTGGGATTCATCTGTGATGAGAACCTCGGGGTGTAATATAACTTCTGTAAAACGACCACTTCCATCTCCATTCGTTTCGAGGGTGGCGATAGCATTGTCCGTATAGGATAAAATCTCGATGCTATTTTTCGAGCAGACGTATAAATAGGACATCATGTGGCAAGAAATCAGGCTGCTAAGTAGCAAATCTTCCGGATTGTACAATGCGGGGTCACCCTTGAATGCTTTTGCTGCGGAAACTTGCAGGTCAGCTTTCCCTTCGATCGCGATGTGATGGCTCTTTGTATAAATTTTTGAACCCACAGCACTAGGCTGTTCAGGATGGTTCCAAGTTAAGGTCGCTTTAAAGATATGTTTGTAACTCATTTTGTTTCAAATTTAAGGTATTCTCCAATATTATAGAACGTCTAGTCCGCCAATTACAGCATGTGTAGGATAGGTCGAATTGACCAGATCAAAATTTTAATAGAACTGCTTAAAAATCAAAGCGACCATTATCTGGTTGAAAACGAGTATGTCCTAGGGTATTCCTTTTATTACCTTGCAGAAGGATTGATCCAGCATGATATTTATCGTTTGGAGCAAATCGGCATTTGAATAAAACTACTTCGTTTGTAATCAGACTACAGTGGCGTCTGATTACAGTACTGTTATGTGCGAGCAAAAGTGATATAATCTGTGTTGATAGGTTCAATACCATTTTTCCGCATTTCGCTTGCTATTTGCGCCCTGTGATAGGTGCCATGATTAAAGACGTGTAACAGAATGTCGTTGGCCTTATTATGAAAAGCCTGATGCTGTGTGTTTGTATAATTGATAATTTCATCCTCTATATCATTTCTGCGCTGAATCTGCTGCCCAAATCCTTCTGAAGCTAAATCGTGATACCTTTGGCAATCGATGATACTGTGCTCATCCCAAACACCAACAGGTGGTTTTTCACCAGTTAATCGACTTAACCAAATAATCTGAGCATTGACAATATGGCTAAAGAGCCGTATGCAAGAATGAGGTACATTTTCGCCTTCACTTTTCAGTTTCTCCAGTAGTGCTGTATTGGCCCAGTTATTATATAACCAAAGCTGCATAAAAGTAGTTGACATCTAATTGTTGTTTATGTGGGTTCTGCAAAATTAAATATACGGAAGATCGCTATAACTTTTTTTGCTGAGCCTTCAATTATGGACAATTTATGTTATGTAAATAGACATTTTAGTGATCGCTACGTATTATATTTACCTTATTAGGTAAGTTTTGAAAATTACCAACTTAATTGAAATTAGAGATAACGTTATTCTATATTGATAACTTAGCAAATTACTTTATTTGCTGGATGAGCTAGCTGTTTTATGCACGCTAAAAATCATTTTCATTTTAAAGCAATATATTTGTTACAATTTTATTGTTTTGTGCGTAATGCTATTTTTTTTGATTTGCTCAGATCCTAATTGGGATATATTCAGATTGTTAGCGTTATAGGTGGTTGTTTTTTGTCGCAGAAATGTCTTTTTGCGTTATCACTTGATAAGTCAGACTACCACAAACTAAAGGATATCATTATATTAGACTGATATTATTGAAAAGTATGCTATCTATGAACAGGTTTTTCCAAAATTACAATACGGGGAAACGTATTATTCTTCATTTGTGTTTTTGGTTTTTGGTTTTGGGAATGCAATTCATTTCCTATCAGCGGATAGATATTGATAATTCCTGGATTTTGTTTGTAAAGGACGTCTTTTCTTTGTTGACAATATTTTATGTGACAGCATATATCGTCATTCCGCGGTGGTTTATTCCAGGGAAGTTTGTATTATGTATATTATGGTTGTTGTTTATTTACGCCTGGTGGTCGTTTCTAAGTTACTTTGGGGCCCTATTAACGTTGAAATATCTAACACCAGATGTTCGCCTGTCAAGCTATCTTGAAATAATATTAAGTCAAGGAATCTTTGGTGCTTTTCGCCTTTCTTCCATTAGCGATTATTTGTTGGATTTTATTTTTTTGGTGGCGCTGCCATTGACTGTAAAAATTGTACAGGCATTTATGTCTGTCAGAAATTCAAAAATGAAACTCGAATTGAAAAATTCAGCATTGGAATTGAACAATGTCCAATTGGAACTTGCCTTTCTAAAATACCAGATTAATCCACATTTTTTACTTAATACACTTTATAGCATTTATGTGCTGGTATCCGATCATGATGAACGAGGCGGCGAGAGTATGATGCGTTTAAGTAGTATTATGGTGTATTTACTGCATGAAAGTAATCAACCCAGGATAGAAATTAGTCGCGAATTTCAATTGCTAAAGGATTATGTTGAATTGGAAAAGTTACGCTATAGCGAGACCGTACAGATCAATTTAAATTTGGTGGCCGACGACGAAAACAGCATGATTGTTCCTTTGATCTTTTTTCCGTTTGTGGAAAATGCATTCAAACACGGACCTCGGTTAAGTTCTTCGGCGGGATGGATATCCGTAGACATTAAGGTTGCGGATGACAAGGTGTATATGCACGTGGCTAATGCGTACAGAGAACTTTCAAAACCAGAAAATTATATCGGCGGATTAGGGATAGAAAATGTAAAAAAAACGACTGGAACTTCATTATCCTCATAATCACAATTTGGAAATAAAGTCGCAAGAGGGTGTATTTAGTGTTAATCTTGTTGTAACTTTACATTCGGAAACAGAGCCGTAGCACCAAAGCAACGGGTTGCGAAGTACTTATGAATAGAATTAAAACGATCCTTATTGAAGATGAGCCTATTGCGAGAGGCCGCCTGGAGAAATTAGTTTCCAAATTAGGCCTGATCGAGATATTGGGTGTATTCGAGAGCCCATTGCAAGCAATTGACGTTTTAAGGCAGCACGAGGTAGATCTCATTTTGTCGGATATAGATATGCCTGAAATGGACGGAATTACCTTTCTCAAAGGGCTTGCTCATCCACCATTTGTTGTTTTTATAACTGGGCATTATGAGTATGCGGTCGATGGATTTGAGCTGGATGTGATCGATTATATCTTAAAGCCACTCCTGACGGAAGAGCGGTTAATCAAGGCAATTGAAAAAGTCCAAAAGGCAATTTTGTTTTCTAGAAGGGGCCCACAGGGTGAAAGAAAGGCTATTAAGATAAAGGATCGGAACAAAACTATTTTTATAGATCCGGCGGATATTTTCTATTTAAAAGCCTGGGGGGATTACATTCAAATTTATACATTAGAAGGTATGCAAACGTTGCTGTCTACCATGAAAGATATGGAAGCAGAACTGCCTTGGGATATGTTTGCTCGTATGCACCGGTCCTATATTGTCAATATCAAACAGATCAAGGGTGTTGAGGCAAGTAAAGTTATTCTGAAAAATGGGACAGAACTCGGTATAGGTTTACAATATCGTAATCAACTTTTCGCGAAGATGGGACTCCTATAATTTATCGGATTCATACGTTCTTTCTGTTTCCCAATTTGCATTTTATAATAGCCAACCATAAAGTGGTAAACGGCAAGTTCATGTAAGCGTTGATCAGACATGAACAATCGATTAATAAACATATGAATGTAGCTTGATAGTAACGATGTCCGAGCCGACTTGAATTCATCTTGCTCGGTATGGCTCTGTAAGGTGTTAAATATGCTGTATTGAAGTGCATTTAGTTTCTTTTTCGATTCTTCTAGGTTGTCTAAAGGTTTGTCGAACCAGTCTTTTTTCTCTTTAAACTTATTGTTGAGATGAATCCAAAGGTTTTTATTATTATCAAATTCTTGCTGATAAAGGGTATTCATCTGTAGGCAGAAATCTCTTTTTTCGATCAGTGTAAATTTTGCAGCTTCTAATAGCGACTCAATATTTTCGAAAGCCAGGCGCCATCGATCATTGATTGAAGTACTTTGTTGAATAACCTTCAGTACCGTTTCGCTCTGTTGATAGAATAGCTCCTCACTAAGTTCCATACAAAATGGGGTATAGCGTTCTATCTCCCGTGTATAAGTGTCAAAGGATAGCGTTGATATCTGTCCATCTTTAATAAACTGTTCCAATAGGGTATTGAGCGTGGATATAACGAAAAAATACTGGCTTGGATCTGAAAGCTCAACTCTAAACCTAATGTGGGGCGATGGATCGCTGTACCGTATAAAAAACCATTTTTTTAGGACATTTTGTTGACTAATTGTGGCTACGATAATGGGGAAAACTTCCTTTAACAAGGTGTCTGCAATATGTAAACCACAATAGATCTTGGCGTAAAGCCATTCACTGCCCAAAGGGAAGCATCTTTTTAGGTTATTGTCTTGCGGAGCTGATTCATTTGTGAAAGTCTCCTGTTGTGATTCTATTGGAATAATGATTTCGTTGGCAAAAATATGTCCATCTTTATCCCTGGCTATTGATGAATAGTCATTCAGGATATATTCGGTTAATATGGTCTCTCTTTTGCACATATGATCCAATAGGATTTCTATGCAATAAGGATTGTCTAAATTTATCAACAGTTCATTATCGCCGCTGCTGATGATGACCATTGCAGGGATTGATAACTCCGCTTGTATATTTTTTATGAAAGCCTGAGGGTTGCTGGGGTATTTCGCTATTTTTTGAATTCGCCACTGGGCTCTAGACAAGATAATATTTTTGTAGCTTATTCTTGGGAGCCTCCGCTGCTCTTTCATAATTCCCCAATTCCAGGAAAGATCCAACCTATTATTTTGGAACTGAAAATCTGCGAGAAACTTATAAATATTCATACCTTGTTCAAAATTGTGGGCCGTCGTCAAACGGGGGATAACCATTTTATTGAATTTCTTGGACCACAAGATTAGACGCTGTTCTTTAAGGAACAGGTATAAGTCATTAACATCAATTTGCTCTTGTTCTTCGTCGATTGTTGGGCTTAGACAAATTGATGTCTTTCGCAGCGCAGGTCTATAAATTATATTACCAGCATTATTGTCTGGGTAATGACAAATCTCGGCAAGTATTGCATTGGGAAACTGCTGTTGCTCTTTGTTGGCCGATTCTTTTAATTTGTTATGCAATTCTTCATCCAAATGTGCAAATCTGGAAATTAAGTTTCCTGATGACGAACCACCAATAGTACCTAGATTGAAGAATAAATTTTCCTGACATGAACTTCGAAGGAGATTGCCGATGGCATAGAATGAAGAAGGGATAGTATGGGCTGTTTGTTTACGCTGTTTAGCGATATGATCTAGATCTTTGCCGGTCAGCCGAATTTCGGTGAATTGATTTTTTACACTTTCTACAAATTTTTCAATGACCAGATCTTGATAATGGTGGTCCCCATATTTTTTTTCGCCCGTCGGAGTGATGTTTTTAACATCCCCGAGTATTTCATCCGTTATATTGTAAACACCTTCTTGACGTCCGTAACCAATCCCAATATCGGGGTCTAGAGCTGTCGTTAGCGGGACCATTCTATCTTCATATTTAACAGAGAACGCAGCTCTAAACTGGTCAAAATCTGTTAACTTAGCCTGGCTGCAAAGTGGTAGTAAATCCTGAAATTGATCTCTTATGTGATTTAATGCGGTATCTGATAAATTATTTTCTTCCATCCCCATGAGGAGATCCCCCTGTAACGAATTGGTCATATCGAGATCTGGAGCCAAAGGCTGCAATAATTTAAGGATGGCAGTTCTGATCTCAATGACAGATTGAGAACTATGAAGCCATCTTTTTATCGTTAATAAAGGATTTAAATAATTTTCCGCCTTATCCACTCTTTCAAGCGTCGTTATCAGGCTATCCAGATAACCTCGGCCAATTACATTGGGCTGTAATTCAGAAGATATGATTCCAAGGCTGATGAGGTTATTGACGAATAAGGGCGCATGCGTTGTTGATGCTCCAAGACCTTGCAGCAGATCGATTAATGATTGATAGTGGCTGGTTCTCTTATTACGTTCAAAGTATTGGATGACTCGATCCAAAACTGGGGTAAGCCTTATGCGTTTCAGGATATGCTGTCCTTTCTTTCCATTAGTCACTTTTTGATAATATTTGTAATATTTACCATCTAAGTATAAGGTCGGATTGATGCGATAATAGAGTTGAGTGTAAATTCTTTTGTCTTTTGATAGCTGTTCAATAATTCCTGTCAAAATGGTGGCATCCAGTTTTAATACAGCTTTATTCGCATTAGTCCTAATTAAGGATACCTTTTTTTCGGAGACGGCAATGTTCCCAAAAGATACCCCTGCGAATAAACCGAAAGGCGTACTTCTGGTGCTCATCCTAATCGCATATTTGAGTAGTGAAACGATCATTTTTGAGCTGCTTTCTTTCTTGTATTCAAGCCATTTTTGAACTTCTACTGAGAAGGCTGGGCTTGCCAGAAATAGGGCTTCTTTTAATTGCTCATTTTGAAACAAATGACGAAGTTTATCTTCTATTTCATGTCTCTCTTTACTCGTTAAAAGATCAACGGCAAATGCAGCTGGAAGCAGCGGCGTGCGCAGAAGAAAATAATCGGATAAGTGGAATAATGACATGAATTAGTAGGACTAGTATTGCATGACTTGTTTTATACAGGACTGAAACATTTCGGGCGAAATTGGTTTTTGTAGTGCAAAATGCTTTCTGTTTTTGATAAATTCCGGATAATGCCAGCGTGACACAGCGGACGTTATGATCAGGATAGGAATATCGGCGATCAATTCGGCAAGTGTATTAATATTACCGCCGCTAACAATGAGATCGAGGAATAGGATGTCTGCAGATTTTAGATCATGACTAAATAATGCTGGATTTTCAATGTCTTCAACCATCTTTATCAATTGAAGATCTGGAAACATGTGAATGTATTCAACTATTTTTTTTGTCGCCAAGGGTTCATCCTCAATAAGAATACATTTAAGCTTGGGTGAAGTCATATACTCGGTTCTTTTTTTATTTAGTAGGCAATAAAGACGATTGCTGTAAAGGCGCCTACCAGAACGCCCTCACAGCATTATCCTCTTTTATATTACTTTTGAAGATGTAACTGTCTTAATAGTTACCAGTTCCATATCATCAAAATCAAAAAATGAGATCGGTTCGACCACGCAGACAGTTTGTACATCCAATACAAAATCCTCCGCTAAAAAATTTTCAATGTTTTCCATAGTTATACGTTTAAATTGTAAACAAATGTGCTTTCTATGGAAAAGAACAACGAAAAATATCGACAGAATTGAAAATGAATCGGACGAACTAAAGAATCTATTCGACGAAAAAATAGTGCCTGTTCCTATTTCTGTTCGCCGTGTATTAGATGCTGTTCGAATAGTCTGCCAGATTATAATGAGCATTGAAAGAAGGTCCATCGTATGCTATTGGAAAATTCGACGAAATAGCATTTGAGTACGATGAAATAGCGACGGCTTCATTGTAGGATTCTATCTGGTTCATTATTTTAGAACTATCTATTTTAGCAGCGAAAAACCAATTCTTTAGCCATTAAAGCCATGTAGCGTAAATAGATAAACTAATGAGAAGGCTTGAGGTAAGTCCTTGACCAGAAAAGCATCTACCAAATAAATAGGTGAGTAGTGTGAGCGCGTAAAACAAATGAGAATATGAATTTATCTAATGAAATGCACAGTTTTTTGAAAAGAGAAGGTTTACGGTTATTTAGAAAAAAAGTAAGCTGGCAGACCTCTGCGAAATATCAGATTTATGCCGATGGGAAAACAAAGATTGGTGTCGCATTTGACAGAATTCAAAATTTTATCGATGAAAATACCGATGCATCCGGCTGGAGTGGAATGGAAACGATTAAACTCGAAGAGCGCGGTGATTATATTATCTATGGTTTTGTTGAGGAAGTGGAAAGCTAAAGAAGAATTGAGTTTAACCTGTCGTATCGTATTATCGAATAAATATTACAAATCAATTCCCTAATTGTGTAATGATTTCGATGTTATTTGTGGCCAAATTTGTTGTGTAAAATAAAACAATCAGTTATGGCGACAGATATTTATAAAGATACGGTTTATCTACCTTTAGAAGATGTTGAAAGCGAACATTGTGCTTCAATTGTCGAAAAAGGACTAGCTCAGGTCAAAGGCTTGGCGAGCTATCGGGTGGAATTGAATAATCATAGAGCTGCTATCGTACCTAAAGATAGTGAAGCGGTCGTTAGCAGTGTAAAGACGATCAAAGATCTTGGTTATGGTGTTTCTACATTGACCAAAATATTTCCAGTTCTTGGGATGACTTGTGCCTCATGTGCCAGTAGCGCCGAAAGTATGGCGAAATATGAAGAAGGGGTTGTCAATGCGTCTGTAAATTTTGCAACTGGAAATCTTACAGTTGAATATTTGCCTAATATTACGGATCATTTAAAAATTCAGAAAGCAGTCCAGGCTGGTGGCTATGATTTATTAATCGAAGATGAATCTACACAGCAGGAAACATTGGAGGCTATTCACGCAGCTAAATTTCGCCAGCTTAAAATCAAAACACGATGGGCAGTATTGCTATCTCTTCCCGTAGTTGTGATTGGTATGTTCTTTATGGATATGCCGTATGCAAATCCTATTATGTGGCTGTTTTCTACACCCGTAGTTCTTTGGCTAGGCAAGGACTTTTTTATCAATGCGTGGAAACAAGCGAAACACCGTTCGGCCAATATGGATACACTTGTTGCGTTGAGCACGGGAATAGCCTACATCTTTAGTGTATTTAATATGCTCTTTGCTGAATTTTGGCATCAACGTGGCTTGCATGCACATGTGTATTTTGAGGCCGCCTCTGTTGTCATTGCTTTTATTTTATTGGGTAAATTACTGGAGGAGAAGGCCAAAGGTAACACCTCATCTGCCATTAAAAAGCTAATGGGGTTGCAACCTAAGACGGTTATGGTCATTCAATCGGATGGGGTAGAGCGTCAGGTCCCTATAGAGGCCGTTCATACTGGCGATATCATTCTGGTAAAACCAGGGGAGAAGATCGCTGTCGATGGTGTTGTTATCAGTGGAAATTCCTATGTTGACGAAAGTATGTTAAGCGGAGAGCCGGTCCCGGTTTTAAAAACGGGAAATGAACAGGTATTTGCAGGGACGATCAATCAAAAGGGAAGTTTTCAGTTCAAAGCTACAAAAGTTGGCCGGGAGACAATGCTTGCACAGATCATTAAAATGGTTCAGGATGCACAGGGAAGTAAGGCTCCTGTGCAAAAACTGGTCGATCGAATTGCTGGTGTATTCGTTCCTGTTGTCATTGGTATTGCTATTTTAACTTTTCTACTGTGGTTTACTTTAGGTGGAGAAAACCATTTGGTACAGGGTTTGTTGGCGACAGTAACGGTTTTAGTTATTGCGTGTCCCTGTGCACTAGGTTTAGCAACTCCTACAGCGATCATGGTTGGCGTGGGTAAGGGAGCTGAACAGGGCATTTTAATTAAGGATGCGGAAAGTCTGGAGCTGGCCCAAAAGGTAAGTGCAGTTGTTTTGGATAAAACCGGTACCATTACGGAGGGAAAACCTGTTGTTACTGACGTGTATTGGAAAAATAATGAAGATAATTTGAAAGGTATCCTGTTAAGCCTGGAGAAACAGTCAGAACATCCATTGGCAGAAGCTGTTGTAGGGTATTTTAATGATGTGAAAGTTACTCCAATATCCTTTATCGAAAGTATTACAGGGAAGGGTGTAAAAGGCAGTGAAGGAATCGAAACTTACTATGTAGGGAATCGGAGGTTGTTGGATGAAAATAGGATTACAATTTCGACAGAATTGACGGAACATGCTACTCAATGGGGAAATCAATCGAAAACAGTGATCTGGTTTGCCAATAGTCATACTGCATTAGCTGTAATTGCCATTGCGGACCAGATTAAGGAAACTTCTGTACGTGCAATCAAGGAGATGCAAGCAATGGGAATTGAACTATATATGCTGACTGGTGACAACGAGGCTACAGCGAGGGCCATCGCTGCGGAAACAGGGATTCAGCATTACAAAGCCGAGGTGTTGCCAGAACACAAAGCTGATTTTGTTAAGGAATTGCAGCAAAGGGGGCAGGTGGTCGCTATGGTTGGGGACGGTATTAATGATAGTACAGCCTTAGCAACAGCGGATGTCAGTATTGCAATGGGAAAAGGAAGTGATATTGCAATGGATGTAGCGAAAATGACAATTATTTCTTCTGATTTGACGAAGATACCCCAGGCAATTCGACTTTCGAAACAAACGGTCGCAACAATTAAGCAAAACTTGTTTTGGGCATTTATTTATAATTTAATTGGAATTCCCCTCGCTGCAGGCATTCTGTATCCATTCAATGGTTTCCTTTTAAACCCGATGATAGCTGGGGCTGCAATGGCATTGAGCAGTGTAAGTGTTGTCAGTAATAGCTTGCGGCTTCGCTGGAAAAAATAGCTACCGATGGTTAAGCTGTAGACCGTGTTTTAAACGATAAATATTGTAAAACAAAATAGAAAAACTATAAGTATAGCCAATTGAATTAAAGGGATATTTGTATAGATAATTAAATAGATTAATAACATTAAAATTAAATAACATGGAAAGCAAAGAACTTCAATTCAAAACAAACCTTACTTGTGGGGGATGTGTATCCAAAGTAAGTGCAGATCTGGATAGTGTGGACGGTATCTGTGAATGGAATGTTGACACCACAAATGCAGACAAAATTCTGACTGTAAAATCTGAAGGCGTTTCGGAAGAAGAAATAATTGAAATTATCAAGAAGAAGGGTTTTAATGCAGTGACCTACTCCGCATAATTGTTCCATAAATCTATAGAAGCATCACACCCTAAAAGCTGGACAAAACTTTTAGGGTGTTTTTATGAAGTATAATTATGAGACGAAACTGAGCTCAATTTTATTCGTTTTAAATTTGGGGTTTCCTTTTTATCCATTTTAGTTTTAGATTCCTGTTAATTAAAATGATAAACATGTCTTTAAAATTAAGTGTCATTTTAGAAAATTGGCGGATAATATCTTGTCCTATATTTCCATATACAGTTTCATTCTTGATTTTCGATTTCAATAGGTTTATTTTTTTAAGAGCGATCGGTTTATCGCCGATATGGAATGTATGTTGTATGACAAAGCCATCATATTCAACGTTACCACCTGCGCCGCCCATGGCGACTTTGGTCGGTATACCATATTTTTCGATATGCTGTTTGTAGGTTTCGTAAAATGGCGCATAAAGGATTGTATTTTCCGCTCCCGTATCAAAGGTATAGTGCTTTCCATCAATGGCAATAAGAGGTGATAACCCATCTATTGCAAGATTTGAAGCCTTCTTTGTAACTGTAGGTCTCTTAGGTACGATAAAAAAATCATCTTGTGTAAGCTGTACTTCTTGCAGTGCTTCTATGACTGGGAAGCCTATTATGCCATTGATCTGATAGCCAATTTGTGGGATATAAAGTGCACTGTCTGGGAAAACCAGAAATATAGCATTCGATATACTGATGTTACCAAGTTTTAATTGTTTACAGACTGCTAAATCGGCTTTGATAGCAATACCTGTAATTGCGTCTACATCAATATCTGCAGGGATCATATCCATATGAAGTCGTTTGGCCACGGACTCCGAAACTGTAGATAGATTTGCTCCGGTGTCAAATATGAAACTTGCTGTATCGCCGTTAACCTCTACTTTTAGATTCTTCAAGCCGGCTTTATCTTTCGTCATTTTAAGACGGGTATCGTCGTTGATTTGTATAAGCTGCGGCTTTACATGATCAAGTGCCGACCAGATTTTTAGATTGTTTCGGAGATCCGCTCTTGTATCTGTTGACAGCAAGGGATCGAATTCGAGTAGGATTTTTTGCGTTGTCTGTTTTGCCCCATCGTAATCTTTCAGTTTGACAAAATTATCTTCCTGAATACGTCGTATTTTTAGTCGCAGTGTGTCAGTCAATTTTTCTGTTGCTGTGTTCAGCAGTGCAATTTTTTTGTTTGAAGCGATGGGCCTATTAAAGGCATTATCGAGTATTGCCAAAATAAAAAGTTGCTCATGGGCGTTTAAAAAAGTTTTATTTACCTTAAAAAGGTCACGGGCGGTGAAGAAATCTTTTGATGCTATTAGCTGATATAGGTTATTGAATTTAGTTGACGTGGCTTGCCCGAAATTAAGCTGGGGGGTGATGAATAACAGGAAATATATTAACAAGTATTTTTTGAAATGATTTGCTGAGAGATTCATGATGTAGTCAATAAATTGTCTTTTGATCAGTGATATGTTCACTCTTTTAAATGTCGGAAAAGTTCTTGTTATTTTTTCAAATTTATTGTTGCTTATTTTGTTATTGATCAATTGTTTATGTTGTGAAGTTGTTTGCAATACTTGTGGTCTTGAATAATTAAGGTTAAATTAGCTAATGTTTGAGAATTTCTCCTAGGAGGATTGGATTGACGAGATCTCCGAATTCGGATTTAATCTTTTAGCCCTTACTTTAAGAGAACGATTAGTGAACAGGATTTATTTTTAATAGAATAATTTAATGAAACAAAAGACGATGAATATTAGGTTTAATAGAGGGGTTATTTTTTTGGGTCTTGCGGCTTTATCGACCAGTTTGTTTTTTAGCTGTGGAAACACAGGAACTAAAAGTGAGGCCAAGGCCGAAAAGGTGGAGGAACCTGCTGAAGCGACTGCACCCACAACGCAGGAGCTATCTTTTAAGGATAAAGAGGGGAAGGTTCTTCAATTAAGTGCTTTAAAAGGTAAGGTCGTATTTATCAATTTCTGGGCGACTTGGTGTCCTCCTTGTATTCATGAACTACCTTCCATTGACCAGCTTAGGCAATCGCTTAAAGATAATAAGGATATCGTTTTCCTCATGGTGGACGTTGATGGCGACATGGAGAAGTCTTCAGCATTTATGGCAGAAAACAAGTATGATCTGCCCCTTTATATAGCAGAGGGTGAAATTCCTGCAGAATTCTTAGGGCAGTCCATCCCGACAACGGTGATCTTGGATAAAACTGGAAAGATCGTAGAGCGTTTGGAAGGAAGCCGTGACTATGGGACTCCTGAGATAAAAAAAGCATTGCAGGATATCGCAAGCGGCAGTTAACGATCGATTATTGTAATCGTTATTTTCTAGATATGGAGAATAGAATTTGAAGAGAAAAAACAGTATTTTCGCGGTGTCAAGTTAATTTATAGCGATGTCCGAACTTCAAGAGCAGACTGCAGTCAGAACGACTTATTTTAGTATTGTAGGCAATGCATTACTAGCATTGTTAAAATGGCTAGCTGGTTTCTTTGGAAACTCCTATGCCCTGATTGCGGATGCAATTGAGTCAACGGCGGACATTTTCTCTTCATTTCTAGTGCTTCTGGGTTTAAAATATGCGCAACGACCTGCCGACGACAATCACCCGTATGGTCATGGCCGGGTAGAACCCCTCATTACATTTATTGTCGTTGGTTTTCTCATCGTTTCTGCAACCATAATCGCTTATGAAAGTATTGAGAATATAGGAACGCCACATGATCTTCCAAAGCCTTGGACCCTATTTGTTCTTGGCGGGATCATCGTATGGAAAGAAATTTCGTATAGGATCGTTATGAAGAAAAGTAAAGAAACAAATAGTTCTTCACTTCGTGCAGACGCTTGGCACCATCGAAGCGATGCGATAACGTCAGTTGCAGCCTTCATTGGGATATCTATTGCATTGTTACTCGGAAAAGGATATGAAAATGCGGATGACTACGCGGCATTATTTGCTGCTGGATTTATACTGTATAACTGTTATCATATTTTCAGACCGGCGCTTGGCGAGATAATGGATGAAAATGTATACGATGAGGTCATTGATAATATCCGGGAAGAAGCATTAAAGGTAGAGGGGATAAAAGCCACAGAAAAATGTTTTGTCCGCAAATCGGGGGCTAAATATCATGTCGATCTGCACGCTATTGTTGATAGTGAAATTACCGTAAGGGAAGGGCATGAGTTGGCACATAAACTCAAAGACCATTTGGTTGCGCATATTCCTGATCTCGGTCATGTGATGATCCATATTGAACCGAACGAATGTCTTTGGAAAGCAAATTGAAATGGCAGCACATGTTAGTTTTCTTGAACCGTGCCGCCATTTGATTGTTTAGAAGCTTAGGTGTTTTCAGCTTCAAGCAATTCGATCTGCCATTTAACCTGATCCGCTTTAATAGGGTAATCGATATTATTTCTTAAGCTTTCATAAATGGCTTCAAACAGCTGATTGTAATCTCCTTTATGTGGCGTTACTAAAGACTCATGTTTTTGATTTGATGCGTCTATCGTAACAAGTTTCCCCTCTTGGCCGGCTGGCTCAAGTCCATAAGATGGATTGTTAGGTAACATACCATCTAGCAATTGCTGTTCTTGCACATCTGTCATATTCTTGATAAAACTCCCTTTTGTGCCATGTAAAACAAAGGCTGGCTGTGGAGAGGCAACAAGTAGACTTCCCGTTAAATACACGTTCAGTCCAGCTGGATAATAGAGCTGGTAGTGAAAATAATCTGCAACTTTAGAATCCGGCCTGTTAATGGATGTTGTCTTGGTAAATTTAACCGGTTTTCCAAAAAGTGAGATTGCCTGATCAATAAGGTGAGGGCCTAGGTCATAAGTAAGACCATTAGAAATATACTGCGTATCTTCCTTAAAGTATTTTTGTCCCAATTCCATTTTATAGCGATCAAATCTGAAATGCACTTCAATTAGCTTTCCTAATTCTCCACTGTCAATCACTTTTTTAATATCTAAAAAGTGACCGTCATACCGTCTGTTTTGATAGAAAAATAATTGTTTGCCTTGTTTTTTGCTGATGGCAAGAAGAGTGTCGAATTGTGTAGTGTCATCAACGGCAGGTTTTTCTATCAATACATGTTTTCCTGCTTCTAGGGCCTCTTTGGCATATTGGAAATGTGTATAGTTTGGTGTATTCACAATGACCAGTTCGATGCTTTCATCCGCTAGTAATTCAGCAATGCTATTATAGCTTTTTATTGCCGGATAAAATTCATGTGCTGCTTTTTTCGACCGTTCTACAACAGCGCTGAGATTGAAATGAGGATTGGTATGTATAAATGGTGCGTGAAAAACACGTCCTGACATGCCAAAACTCAGTATTCCCGTGTTAATTTGAGTGTGTTTCATGTTAATTTAAATTACTTTAGCGTTGTCTTGTTGGTTGTTAGACTTCAATATAAATTTTAATGCTATTGCGTGACAATCTTATCCATGTCTGATTCTCCAAGGTTGTTTGCAAATAAATGTGTTACGCCGTCTTCTGTTGCCAAAAGACATGCCGAACACAGCTGATAAAAAAGTGAATGTTCTATAACCCCTGAAATGAGTTTAATTTGTTTATTCAAATCAAAAATATCGGGCAGTTTAGAAAAATAAATATCTGCCAGGAAATTACCTCTCTCAGAAAGGAGAGGCCCCGATTTTTGTTCAGATTTTCGTAATACAATGTCGGATATCGTTGTAAAATAACTTGATTTTAGATTTTCACGTACCGATAGCCAAGCTTCTGGTATAATTTCAACACATAACGGATGCTTTGTGCTAAGTTTTTCGACCATCTTTGAGCCATCGACCAAGAGAATAAACTGCTGCGCCATATTCGCCATAATCTTCTCACCCGTGTGCACGCCACCGCCACTTTTGAATGCATTTAAATGAATGTCGACCTGATCACAGCTGTCAAAATAATAGTCCAGCGTTGTTAGGATACTGTTATCAACACAAATAAGTCCATTCTCTTGGAGCAGCGTTTTGGTTTCCAAGGAAGGTGATGTAAATTTTAAGCTGGATTTAAAGCTGATACTGCTGGCGATTAATTCAATGAAATAAGCTATTGTTGATCCAACACCTAGTCCAATGAGCTGATCGGGTTTTAATAGTTGAAGAGCAGCTTTGGCAGCTTCCTGTTTGAGATTGTTCATAGACGGTAAACTTATAAGATTGTAATACCTTGTGCGGCATAAGGCTGTAAAATGCGGTCAAAAGGATCCTTTTCTGTAATTAAATAACTGATATCAGAGATGGGGCATGTCAGGAAAGAAGCCAAGGTATCCAGCTTATTGCTTGTTGTGGCAGCAACAATGTTCATTGAATTTTTACATAGTACTCTTTTGATATCTGCTTCTTCGTGTGTTCTTGATGTAAGTCCGCGGTGGAGATCTAGGCTACATACACCTATGAAGCTGATATCCGCGTATATGTCTTCAAATGTGGAGATCGTTTGTTGTCCTTGCATAGTAAGTGATGATTTGCAGAAAGTGCCACCAGCAAAAATCAAGGTGATGTTTGGGAAGTTGGCAAGTATATTGGCTATTGGGAGACTATGTGTGACAATAGTAAGGGTTAGGCTATCGGGAATATTTCCTGCAATTGTCTGTGTTGTTGTGCCGCCATCGAAAAAGACAACTTGATGATTTTTCAATAGAGTGATCGATTTTTCTGCTATGGATTGTTTCTCCATAACATCAAGGTTGTTTCGGTCGTATATATCGAATGGCATGTTTGATCGTAGCGTGGCGCCACCCCGAATAGCGCGAAGCAAGCCGGCGTCGGATAACTCTTTAAGATCACGTCGGACGGTATGTTCAGAGACACCAAGTTCGGCCGCTAAGTCTACCATCGCTAATTTTCTTTCCTTTTTGATTTTAACCAATATAAAATCGTGGCGTTCTACTTTGGATATCATGCTATAAATATAGTGCTTTTGTGCTATATACTGCAATATTTAACCTTGAATTTGTTGTTATGTTGCAATAAGTTGCAATATGATGAGTTGTTTATCGATAAATTGTTTATTAGTTTTTTTGGGGATGGCTTCTAATTCAATTTTTGATGAACTTGTTTTTGTGGCATTTATTTCTTTCAAATAGCGTTATATTTGTGAATGATCGGGGGGGGTAGATTCGCTCACCTTTCTGTTGTAACCAATTCTAATTTTTGCCTTTACAGGTTTGCATCTTAAGCATGGGAGATCAAGTAAAATATGAATGTTATCGTTAAAATTGCAGGTTCTATTGTGTTCGTCTTTTTATGTGGCTGTAACGTACAGCCTGGCGGAAAGCTTAAGAAAGAACAATGGGTATTAGGAGGCTTTGAGCGGCCCAAAGGTATCAATCCAATTATTGAGCCTGATACGAGTTCGATATTTTATGATCCAATTCTGAAGAAGGAGATTCGATGGGAGGACAACGACACTTTTAATCCTGCTGCAGTGGTAAGGGGAGATAGTGTTTATGTCATTTATCGTGCAGAAGATCGGACAGGGAAGGCGATTGGCCACCGGACCTCCCGACTGGGATTAGCAGCTAGTGCTGACGGTATTCATTTTGAACGACTGAAAACACCGGTATTCTATCCAGCTCCCGATGAGCAGCAGGATAACGAGTGGCCCGGTGGGACGGAAGATCCCCGCTTAGCACAGACGGAGGACGGGCGTTTTGTACTATTTTATACCCAATGGAATCGAAAGGTTCCACGCTTAGGTTTAGCAATATCCACTGATCTGAAACACTGGACTAAGTATGGTCCCATTTTTAAAAAATCGAAAAACAGGCCCACTCTTGTTGATGAACCGCATAAATCAGCTTCTATTGTGACAGTAATGAAAGGTAACAGACAGGTCATAGCTAAAATCAATGGGAAATATTGGTTATACTGGGGGGAACATGGTGTGTATGGCGCCACATCTGATAATTTGATTGACTGGGAGCCCGTAACAGATAAAAAGGGGGCATTGATCGCTTTTATTTCGCCAAGGGATGGTTATTTTGATAGTTCATTGACGGAGTGCGGTCCCCCGGCAGTTTTGACTGATAAAGGTATTGTATTGTTGTACAATGGTAAGAATCATGCTGAAAAAGGAGATAAGCGCTTTAATAAAAATACTTATTCCGCTGGGCAGGTTTTATTTGATTCACGAGATCCCACAAGCGTATTGGCTCGAATGGATGTTCCATTTTTGCGTCCCATGGAATCTTTCGAAAAAAGTGGGCAATATATCGATGGTACTGTTTTTATTGAAGGATTGGTCTTTTTTAAACAAAAATGGTTTTTATATTATGGCTGTGCTGACTCTAAAGTTGCTGTGGGCATTTATGATCCAGGAAATCCTTCCGTCATGGACCCCTTACCCTAATCGATGTAGATATGTTTGTATAGCATAAAAACATTATTGAGTCTGAATTTTATATTAATTAAGGATTGATGGAGCAATTTTGAAGGGAGGCTGTATTGGTTGAATTTGCAAAATTAAAAAAGGCAGATCATTTGATCTGCCTTTTTGGGTAAGTAATCGGGCTCGAACCGACGACCCCTAGAACCACAATCTAGTGCTCTAACCAACTGAGCTATACCTACCGTGATTTTGATGATACAAAAGTACGATTAAACCCTATTCCCTCCAAATATTTGATTGAAAAAAAACAGCGTTTAATGCCAACTAGGTGAAGATTAGTTTATTAAATTTTAATAAAAAACATCGATATGGTTACGTTTCGATGTTGATGTGCATTTCGCTTGTCTAAATTTGTCATTTGCTTCCGATATTTTAACAAAAAATGCGGTTCCTACCATAGAAACCGCATTTTTTGTTAAAAGAAATATGATTAGATCATTTCTACACTTCTCTTCACGAAAGACGTTAGATCTGCTCCCGACAATAAACCTCTGGACAAGAGCGCTAAATCAAAAGCTTGTTTTGCTAGTTTTGAACCCTCTTCGTCAGATGACGATAAAATTCTTTTGATCAGCGGATGGTTCCCATTGACAGTTACTTTATAATTATCGGGCAATGAACCATAAAAATTCATACCACCACCTGTCTTGGCCATATCTTTCATTCGGCGCATAAATTCATCAATTGTTACCGACACAGGCAAATCGCTTTCATTTAACGCATCAACCTCAACTTTCATATCCTGACGGGAGATTGCTTTTTCAAAGACCGCTAACGCTTTTTTAGATTCTTCTTCCGAAAGGGCAAGTTCGACCTTTTCGTCTTTTTGGATCAATTTATCGATAACGTCAGCATCTACACGCTTCAGCTGTACCTTTTCACCGCCTTTTTGCTCCAAATAAGCTGCAAAGTGCGTATCCAGTGGTCCATCGAGCATCAAAACATCATACCCCTTATTTAATGCAGTTTGGATGAAACCATCTTGTTGAGCAGCATCATGCGTATATAAATAAATAATGTTTCCATCTTTATCTACCTGAATATCTTTGACCTTTTCGTAATACTCCTTAATGGTGAAACTTTGGTTACCTGTGTTTTTTACTAAACAGAAGTCATTTGCTTTTTCAGCAAATTTTTCATCGCTTAGCATACCGTATTTGATAAATAAACCGATATCCGTCCATTTCTCTTCAAATCCCTTACGATCAGTCTTAAATATTTCGTTCAATTTGTCGGCCACCTTTTTGGTGATATAACTGTTGATTTTTTTAACGTTACTGTCTGCCTGTAAAAATGAACGGGATACGTTTAATGGAATATCCGGCGAATCAATTACCCCATGAAGTAACATCAAGAATTCTGGAACAATATCTTTCACCTCGTCGGTGATGAACACTTGTCTAGAGTAGAGTTTAATTTTATTGCGTTGGATCTCCAGTTCATTTTTAACTTTAGGGAAGTAGAGGATACCTGTCAGGTTGAATGGGTAGTCTACATTGAGGTGAATCCAAAACAATGGTTCATCCATAGAGTAGGGATAGAGTTCGCGGTAGAAGGCTAGATAATCTTCGTCTTTTAATTCAGACGGCGATTTTGTCCAGGCCGGATTGGTATTGTTGATGATATTGTCTACCTCTACAGATTTGTATTTTGGTTTTCCTTCTTCGTCTTCACCATCCGGTTCAGAATTTGTTTTGGTACCAAAACGAATTGAAACAGGAAGAAATTTAGCATACTTATCTAAAATGTCCTGTAAGCGTGCCTGGCTTAAAAATTCAGTTGATTCTTCGTTAATATGCAAGATGACATCTGTTCCACGGGTGGTTCTTGTACCTGTAGAAATTTCGTAAGATGTACTACCATCGCAAGTCCAATGAGCAGGTTCTGCTCCATCCTGATAAGATAAGGATTGGATTTCTACCGTATCGGCTACCATAAATGCGGAATAGAAGCCTAAACCAAAGCGGCCAATGATTTCATTTGCATCATTTGCCTCTTTGAATTTTTCCATGAACTCTGTTGCTCCTGAGAAAGCGATCTGGTTGATGTATTTTTTTATTTCATCTGCTGTCATACCAATACCATTGTCGGAAATAGTGATGGTCTTGGCAGCTTCATCAAATTTTACGTCTACAATCAATTCACCTGTTTCACCTTGGTATTGACCCAAAGATGCCAGACGTTTGATTTTTTGAGAAGCATCAACTGCATTAGATACCAGTTCACGCAAGAAAATTTCATTATCAGAATATAAGAACTTTTTGATTACGGGAAATATGTTCTCCGTGTGAATTGAAATACTACCTTTTTCTGGATTCATAATTTGTATGTCGCTATTTTTAATTTTTTAATTTGTTTTATAAACATACAATCAGTGTTCCAAATCGTCTTTATAGGACATGATGGCAGGAAACAGCCTATTTTGTCATAGGCTCATTTGTTGAATTTAAGGGCTTTTTAAGTAAACTGCCAGCGAGCGCAAGTTCCTAACATTAATTTAGGCCTGGGCTCTGTGGGAAATTGGCGACATGTGCATATTTGGGGCCAAGTCCAATAATGGCATCCTTCCACAACAATTCACCGTTACCTTCAAAAATGAGCTGATGATGGTATTTGTTTTGTACAGCCCAGCTATTTTCTTTGATTTCGCCGTCTAATTGACCTGCGGACCATCCAGAATATCCGATAAAGAATTTTAATTCGTCAGGTTTTATGCTATCGGTTTGTATGGCTTCGATAAGCTTCTCTTCATCGCCGCCAAAATAGATTCCAGGAGCCACTTCTTCGCCACTCAACAGTAAATCGAAACGGCTATGTACAAAAAAAAGGCTTTCCTGAGCAACTGGGCCACCAACGTAGATCGGGAAATTGCAATCCGGTATAGATTCCAATAATTGGCCTATACGAACATTGGTTTGATTATTTAGAACAAATCCGAGCGAACCTTCCGTATTGTACTCACATAACAATATCACGGACCTGAGGAATCTGGGGTCTAGCATAAAAGGCTCGGAAATCAATAAACTTCCTTTTTGTGGGTCTAGTTCGGTAAACATATAGCGCGAATTTTAATTATTTATTGAATTTAATCTTTTTTATTTAATCTATGCGAGATTTGTGCCAAAATTAGGATTTTGTCAATTTCTACTAACTTTATAGAGAAAAAGCAATGATTTTAGTAAGTTTGTAGGATATAAAAACAGGTTTCTATGTCCATTCAACATAAAGATATTGCAGCAATCAGACAGGATTACGTATTAGGTAGTCTATCTGAATCGGATGTGGATCGTGATCCAGTCCACCAGTTTAAAAAATGGTTTGATGAGGCTATTCACAGTGAGGTAATCGAGCCCAATGCCATGGTACTTTCAACGGTTTCTTCCCATCAATTGCCGTCCTCGCGAGTTGTTTTATTGAAGGATATCGTAGCAGAAGGACTGGTCTTTTTTACAAACTATGAAAGTCGTAAAGGGGAAGACATGAAAGCTAATCCGCATGTTGCTTTGTTGTTTTTTTGGCCTGAATTACAAAGGCAGGTCCGGATCGAAGGTGTCATTGATTTTGTAAGTGAGGCCGATTCGGATGAATATTTCCAATCGCGGCCCAAAGCAAGCCGTATTGGTGCGTTAGCATCCCCACAGAGTCACGAAATCCCTAACCGTAATTTTTTGGAAAATAGGGTGGAAGAACTCGAGAATCAATATAATGGAAACGATTTTGTACCGAGACCATTACATTGGGGTGGTTATCTATTGAAACCGATTTATTTCGAGTTTTGGCAGGGGCGTGCAAGTCGGCTACATGATCGTATGGTCTATAAAAAAGTGTCGGATTCCTGGAAGATTACGCGCATAGCTCCATAAATATGACATTTGACGAAATTAAATCGATGCTTGTTTCAAATTTGGAAGTCAAATTATTCTTAAAGAAGATCAGAATGGGCTGCAGCCAGCACTTTTTATTGATAAAGCAGATATTGTAGCCGTTTGCTTATTTCTGAGGGATACAGAAGGCTTATACTTTGATTTTTTAAGCAACCTAACTGCAGTGGATTATCAAACGTATTTTGCTATTGTTTACCATCTAAATTCCTTACCTTATCAACACGGTTTGGTCTTAAAAGTTGAGTTGTCTGGTAATCGTTCGTTGAATGAACTACCTGAGATTCCTTCGCTTACTTCGGTGTGGCGCACGGCAGACTGGCATGAACGTGAAGCATTTGACCTTATGGGGATATATTTTGAGGGACATCCGGACCTGAGACGGATTTTGCTGCCTGACGATTGGGAAGGTTATCCTTTACGAAAGGATTATGAGGAAGCAGAAAAATATCATGGCATTCATATTAATTGATAAAAATGGCGAATCCAAAATATAAAGAGGCATTAATGCGCTATGAAAAACACCTCACAGAGATCTCAAGTCAGGAAATGGTGTTGAATATGGGACCTCAGCATCCTTCGACCCATGGTGTACTTCGGTTACAACTGATTACAGACGGAGAGATCGTGAAAGAGGTTGTTCCACACTTGGGTTATCTGCATCGTTGTTTTGATAAGCATGCTGAATCGTTGAATTATGCAAAAACAATTCCATTTACTGATCGCCTGGACTATCTGGCTTCGATGAACAATAGCCATGCTTTCGTAATGGGGGTTGAACGCATGCTTGGACTCGACAGTAAAATACCTAAGAGAATAGAGTACATTCGGGTTTTGGTCTGTGAACTCAACCGGATAGCATCCCATCTAATTGCTATTGGTACATATGGTATTGATATCGGCGCAACAACGCCATTTCTGTGGTGTTTTAGGGATCGCGAACATATCATGAATATGTTGGAATGGGCCTCAGGTTCCAGGATGTTGTACAACTATATCTGGGTAGGAGGTTTATTTTATGATTTGCCTGTTGGCTTTGAAGAGCGCTGTACGGAATTTATTGCGTATTTCAAGCCCAAATTGGTCGAACTTGATGAGATATTGACACAGAATCAAATATTTATCTCCCGTACAGCTAAAATAGGTGTACTTCCTGCTGATGTTGCCATAAATTATGGTGTATCGGGGCCTATGCTGCGTGCTTCGGGGATAAAATGGGATTTGAGACGAATAGATGGCTATTCTGTTTACCCGGAAATTGATTTTGAGATACCTGTGGGAAAAGGTGAAATGGGGACACTTGGTGATTGCTGGGATCGTTATAAAGTTAGGGTAGATGAGGTCAAGGAATCTGTTCGCATTGTTGAGCAATGCCTTGAACGATTACAGAAAGACTTTACACGTACAGCCGAATTTGATCCGCGAGCTTTGGTTCCGAAGAAAGTGAATTTGAAAGCGCAGGACTACTATGTCCGTGCTGAAAATCCGAAAGGAGAATTAGGGTTTTATTTTGTCACAAAAGATAAATCAGATATTCCATTACGTGTAAAATCAAGGGGACCAAGTTTTAATAACCTTTCGGTGATTTCAGAACTCGGAAAAGGGGTGCTGATCGCTGATTTGATAGCGATCCTTGGGTCGATTGATATCGTCTTGGGGGAGGTGGATCGTTAGATTGCGGTAGTGTGCGTGTTTTATAAACGATTTAGCAAAATAAAATAGAGATTGTATTGAAAATGTTGCATGAAAACGCAAATAAATTTGTAAATGAAAGCAATTTTCATCATATTTGCAGTCTCATAATTTAAGTTTATAATTGGTTAATGAAAGCTCGTTACTCCCAAAGTAACGGGCTTCTCTTTTTTATAAGGGTGTAACTTATTGATGCCGCTTATTTATGATGTCGATGTGTTGGTTTGAGCTTGAAGGATTTACTGTCTTTTCTCCCGAGTATTGTTGATTATCCTGTAGATTTCATCGAATTCCTGTACTAGAATTTAACGTAAATGATTACCTTTACTGGTCTTAAATATAAAAAAGTGACGGATAGTTTAGTTATCATTCCAACATATAATGAAAAGGAAAATATTGAAAAAATCATTCGCAAAGTTTTTTCCTTATCACAGGCATTTGATATTTTAATTGTAGATGATGGTTCTCCCGATGGGACGGCTACCATCATCAAGAATTTACAGGCTAATGAATTTACTGGCCGTTTGTTTATCGAAGAGCGAACTGGGAAGCTGGGGTTAGGAACAGCATATATCCATGGATTTAAATGGGCACTATCCCGCGAACATTACCAATATATTTTCGAAATGGATGCGGATTTCAGCCACAATCCAGAGGATCTGCTTCGCTTACGGCAGGCTTGTGTGGATGGTGCAGACATGAGCATAGGTTCGCGTTATATCAAGGGCGTGAATGTTGTCAATTGGCCGATGAGCCGTGTGCTGATGTCCTATTTCGCTTCGGTATATGTTCGTTTTATAACGGGAATAGCTATTCAGGATGCTACTGCGGGGTTTGTTTGTTTCTCCAGGGAAGTCCTCAAGACAATCCCACTTGAAAAGATTAAATTTGTAGGCTATGCTTTTCAGATTGAGATGAAATTCACAGCCATAAAATATGGCTTTAATGTCGTTGAAGTACCCATTATATTCACAGACCGGACCGAAGGTACATCAAAGATGAGCACAAGTATCTTTAAGGAAGCTTTTTTTGGAGTGATCCAATTGAAATTAGGAAGTATCGGAAAGCGCTACAAGAGAAATTAAATATTGCCACAATGAACGAGAATTTAGATCCAAACCCAGAACGTCTGAGCAATACAGATCGTGATATTGAACGGGCATTGCGGCCTCAGGCTTTTGAAGATTTTACGGGACAGGCTAAAATATTAGAAAACCTCAATATTTTTGTGAAGGCAGCTAGGCTGAGAGGAGAGGCGCTGGATCACGTTTTGCTGCATGGCCCCCCGGGCTTAGGAAAGACAACCTTATCCCATATCATTGCTAATGAGATGGGGGTTGGTATCAAAATTACTTCTGGACCTGTATTGGATAAACCGGGTGATTTAGCAGGATTATTGACAAATCTCGAAGAAGGGGATGTTTTGTTTATCGACGAGATCCACCGTTTAAGCCCTTTAGTAGAGGAATATCTCTATTCGGCAATGGAAGATTTCAAAATTGACATTATGTTGGAAACGGGACCAAATGCGCGGTCTGTTCAGATATCCCTGAATCCGTTTACCTTGATAGGGGCCACAACGCGTTCAGGTCTTTTGACAGCCCCCTTGCGTGCTCGTTTTGGAATTAATTCACGCTTACAATATTATGATGCAAAGCTGCTGACAACTATTGTGCTGCGCTCGGCTCATATCTTAAACACACCGATTTCTGATGAAGGTGCCTATGAGATTGCGCGAAGGAGCAGAGGAACGCCCCGGATAGCCAATGCTTTACTGCGTCGTACAAGGGATTTTGCACAGATAAAGGGCAATGGGAGCATCGATAAAGAAATCGCGAAGTACGCTTTGCATGCGCTTAATGTGGATGAAAATGGTTTAGACGAGATGGACAACAAAATCTTAACGACCATTATCGACAAATTCAAAGGTGGTCCAGTAGGATTAAAGACCGTAGCCACAGCAGTTGGGGAGGATGAAGGTACGATTGAGGAAGTCTATGAACCCTTTCTGATTCAAGAAGGATACATTATGCGGACGTCGAGGGGACGCGAGTGTACCGAGGCTGCTTATAAGCATTTGGGCCGTGCCAACCTCTCGAAAGGAAATACATTGTTTTAAGCGCGAGTGAAAAGTATATTTTAATTTTTCTGCTGAATAATTTTATTAGTCCGGCTCATTAAGGCCGGACTAGGTTTTGTCCGTTGAAAATAGCTTATCTGGGCCAGTAATTCCTCATATATCCAAGGGTGCTTCTTTCGCAAGTTATTTAAGATGTCCAGGCAGTTGACTAATACAGCAACGGGACATGAAGGTTCGATCATCCATTGGAAGGAATGCTCGATAATTTCTTCTTCTATCTCATTTTGAAGCGTATATTCTTTGTTTTTTTTTCGACGTCAAAAATAGCAGAATTTTAGTGTAGCTTCTAAGGCAGCTCCAGTTTTTTTGTTTTTTTAAATTGTCCAAGAACTGCGCGAGAACAGATTTTAGCAATGTTGTATTCTTTAAAACGATGGTTTCAAATACCCAGGCAGCGCGAAAGGCAATCTTTTTGTCCTTCTCTAAGGAGATGTTCAGCAAATCGGCCAGGCTTATCCCTTGAAGGATATTCAAAGAAAAATCCGTTACCTCGAAAGATCTCAAGGTAACGGATAAAAATGCTAATTTTTCATTGTAGGTCATGTAACCGTTATTTTTGTGGCTTTTCTCGATTCATTTCAGTCATGTCAACTTCGTTCATCTTGGAATCACCCAACAGATATTGGCTAAAGTAATCACCCATTTTCCAAAAGAAATACTCAGTCATATCGCCAAAGCCATGTCTTTGTCCAGGTAATAGCAGGAAATCAAATCTTTTGTTAGCCTTTATCAATGCGTCTACCATGCGAATTGAATTTGCCGGGTGCACATTATTGTCAATATCTCCGGTAGCGATAAGTAGTCTACCTTTTAGGTTTTTTGCGAGCTCTGTATTTTTATTGATTTGGTAGGAGAATGTTGTATCACCTTTAGCGGATACTTTTTCTGTTACCCCATGATGGCGCTCACTCCACCAGCGGTTGTAAATCTGATTTTCATGGTTTCCTGCGCCAGATACCGCAACTTTAAAGAAATCAGGATAAACAAGCATTGCGGCTGTAGACATAAATCCACCTCCGGAGTGGCCGGTTATACCAACGCGGTTAATGTCGATGTATTTATAACGATCTGCAAGCTGTTCCGCAGCGACTTTTTTATCTTCCAAACCATAGTCACGCAGATTGCCATAGCCATAGGTATGATACCATTGTGAACGTGAAGGATGTCCGCCACGGTTGCCGACTGTGATGACGATAAATCCAAACTGAGCTAGCCTGTCGATTCTGTCCATGCTTCTTCCAAAGGATTTATTGACAGCCTCGGTTTGGGGCCCTGGATATACATATTCCACAATGGGGTAAGTTCTGGTACTGTCAAAGTCAAATGGTTTATACATGACTCCATAAAGATCCGTGGTACCATCTCCGGCTTTTACTTTAAAAGGTTCCGGGAATTTGTACCCTGCAGCAAATAGTAAGGATAGATCTGTCTTTTCCAGTGTCATTACTTTCTGTCCATTGCTATTGTATAAGACAGATTCAGGAGTCGTGTTTACTCTGGAGGAATTATTGATAAAATATCGGGAAGATTCGCTCATTTCCACTTGGTGATCAAAGTTTCCCGGATTTAATAATTTAATTCCGGAGCCATTTGTATTGATACTGTACTGATGTAGATAATAAGGGTCTTCGTTTTTCTCACGGCCCGATGCTGTAAAGTATAGTGTTCCTGAAGCAGGGTCTAAACCGGTAATTTCCTCCGTATGAAAGGCACCTTTTGTAATTTGATTAATCAATTTTCCATTCGTGTCGTAAAGGTAGTAGTGACCCCAGCCATCTCTTTCTGACCAATGGACTAATTGCTTTTTGTTTTCGATAAGGAATGGTTTTTGAACATCCAAATATACATTGGAACGCTCCTGGATAATATTTTTTACCGTACCATTTATATTGATTTTTAGGAGATCAATCCGTTTGAGGTCACGGCTAGAGCGTGAAATGTAAAACTCTTCGTTATTGCCTAACCAGTAGTTGATAAAATAATCCTCTTTATAAGAATTTTTATCCGGAGTTTTTGTCCAGGTAGAGATGGTCTGATTTTTAAACGCGGATATATTGATGCGGCGTGGAGATTTTGCTGCTGCATCGAAGATATAAAGTTCAGTTTCCGTCGAATCGACTTCGCCCGGCATTTGGTATTTATAGGTTTCAAGTGTCGGCCTGGCTGAGCCAACATTATTGATTACCCATAAGGCTTTTAGAGAACGGTTGTCCTTTCTGGTCAAGGTGAAATAACGTCCATCCGGCGACCAGCTGATCCATACTCGTTTACGTTTTGGGTCATTGTCTTTGTCTTTTTCCTCACCTGTAGTTGTGCTGTATTCATCACCGCCCCAAGCATAATATTGTACACCGTCTTTTGTTATCTGGTGCTCTACAATGGTGCTATCTTTTTCATTCTTTACCGCTTTAAGGTAGTTGGGTTTGTCCATCCAATACAAGTTGTAATCTTTCGCAAAATAGACTGTATTGGTGTCAGGGGAGAATGTCGCCCAGCCCAATGGTGATTTTACTTTTGTTGAGTCACTTATTTCAACGACAGACTGTGCAGCTAAGTCATATTCCAGATAAAATAGTTTCTTTTTAGTCGTATCGGACTTATTCTTGAGCTTTTGTATTTCATCTTTGGATTTTACGGTGTCTTTAGTACTCTGAACCTGAAACCTTAATTTTTTCTCATCCTTGGTAAATCGAAGCCCCTGTAATTCCAGATGCTGGGCATCTACAGGATTTTTAACGATTTTAGTAATCTGAGCGGCTAAGTTGTCATTATTGAAAAGAAGTTCTTTCTTTTTCAGCGCAGGGTTTACAATGTACCAGTTTCTTCCCTGTGGACTTGCGTAATCATACCAAAAGCGATCGGAAAAATTGATCCAATTTGGTTTGATGCTAGTCGAAAAAATCATTTTCTTTAATTTTTCAGGGGAGAATTTTGCAGCCAGCTGATAATTGGGCTTTATAGGCGTTTCTTTCGCCTGTTGTGCAGTGCTAACATAGGGCAATAAGCTCGCCGCCAAGATTAAGTAGTACTTATGCATTAATAATATAGATAATTGTATAATAATGGTTCCGAACGTAAAAATATCTATTATTAGGTTCTTTTGCGAATGATTCGTGTAATAATCCTATGATGGATAGAAGTTTTCATTGAAATTGACCAGAAAAAGTTCCTTTGTTGCTCGGGTAACCCCAGTGTACAGCCATCTTAAGAATTCAAGATCCAACATATCATCGTTTATATACCCCTGGTCGACAAACACGATTGGCCATTGGCCGCCTTGTGCTTTATGACAGGTAATTGCAAATGCAAATTTAATCTGAAGCGCATTATAATAGGGGTCTTTTTTGATTGCTTCGAGCCTGTCCTTCTTATCCATGATGTCGGCATAATCCAAGGCAATCTCTTCGTAGAGTGCTTTTTGGGTTTCATAGGGCAGATTAGGGCTGTCTGTATAAAGGCTGTCTAGGATAACGCGGCAGGTGATGGGTTCTATTTCGTCAATGTCTACAAATTCAAGCGTGACATCTGCAAATCGAAATCCATGCTGATCGTGGATGTTACTTACTTTTCGCACTTTGGCCATATCGCCATTTGCAATAAATCCATCGCCCATGTTGTTTTCCTGTAACCAGAAGTAGTTGTTTTTTACAACCATAATATAATCTCCGCCGGTGAGCTCCTCGTCCCGGAACAAAATCCTGTTCCTTATATTTTGGTTGTATAAATTTGCAGATCGATTTGAACGGCAGATAATCATTGTATTTTCGAGTCCATATTTGTCATATGCATAGTTTATACCTTCGATTAACCGTTCACCTGTCATTCTGTAAAGATCTTTAAATCCTTTTGTTATGAACTTTGGAAAAGGGAAGTCGTCTTGTTCTTCCTCTGCTGAGGTTATCTCTTCGCGTATTTTGGTTGCATTGTACAATATACCGGAGTCTTTGGATTGGCGGACAACCGTGGTTAGCTCAAAAGGATAAACGCAAAGGTGAAATTCACTTTCGAGATAGCTTGGATTTAAGGCAGGACTATCCAGGAGTCCTACAGGAGGTAATTGAGCCGTATCTCCAACAAATAATAGGGTACAGTTCTTCCCAGATTGTACATAATGGATCAAGTCCTCCAAAAGGTTTGCCGAAAACGAATTCACGGAAGCATTGGATATCATTGAAGCTTCATCGATGATAAATAAAGTGTCTTCATGCAGGTTCTCCGCCAAGGTGAAATCGAGCTGAAATGAAACAGCGGATTTTTTACGGTATATTTTCTTGTGGATCGTCAGTGCTTTGCGTCCCGAATAATAGGTGATCACTTTTGCAGCCCTGCCTGTCGGTGCCAGCAGAACAGCCTTTTTCCGCAATGCAGGCAGCACTTTAACCAGCGCAGAAATTAATGTTGTTTTTCCCGTACCCGCATATCCTTTTAGTACAAAGCAAGATTGCTTGTCAAAAGCGAGTAGAAACTCTTGCAATAATTCGAAAGCCTCCAACTGCTGTTCGGTGGCTTGCCAAGGGAATTGCTGTATTAACAGATTTTTGATGAACACCCTCAAAGTTATTTAAAAGGTTTGTCTTATCCTCTAGAAAAAGCTATTTTTGCTCTAAGAAGTTTTAATTTTTACAATTCAGCGAATGAATTATATTTCAAAACAATTTAATATTCATTATTTACCGGAGTACAATCTTTTGGTCAAGGCTGGCTTTCAGAAGGATGTCTTGGCCGTGGTTGATAAAAAGTCGATCGCACCGATTTTGATCGAGTATCCTTCAGAGGAGCCAATTTTGGATGCCACACGAATTATGAGCCTTCCGTTTCGATTTGTCCGCGTTGTGATACCACATCAAACTTTTACGTTTATTCCAAAAGAATTTTTTCTGAGCGAAAACATCAGTGATTACCTGCAGTTTTTAGGCACAACTGATCTTGAAAATACATTTAGCTATTCTTTAGATAATCTTAATTTAGTTGCTGTATATCAGTTTGATGGCCTTTTATTGAATAGGTGGAAGCGGTTATTTCCTGATGCTGTTATACTTCCAGAATTTGCGGTTGTACTTGACCGTGCGCAGGAGCGTGTATCCATTAGGGGGAGCGTATTGGGGCTTCATTTTGTAGCTGACAATACAGTTGATTTTTATCTTTTTAAAAATGGTGTTTTCCAGCTTTACAATAGTTTTGAAATTCATAATCTAGATGATATCAGCTACTATGTGCTTAATATTTTAACACAATTCAATCTAGGGGACTCCATCAATAAAGTGCTCCTTTCAGGAGAAATTCCAAATGAATCTTATTATAAACGTATCTCTACTTATGCGGGGGATATCGAAATATTGGATTTGAAGACAAAAGTCATATTGGCGGATAGCGAGATCGAGTCAAATTTGGCCCCATATAATGTATTGTTTGATTCTATACTATGCGAATAATCGGAGGTCGTTTAGGTGGTTTAAGGCTGAACCCACCAACCAATTTACCTGTGAGGCCAACCACGGATATCGCTAAGGAAGCGTTGTTTAATATTTTACAGAACCGACTGGATTTTGATCGTTTAAAGTGTCTGGATCTTTTTGCAGGAACAGGAAATATTAGTTTTGAGCTCGCATCGCGGGATGTGGAATCAGTAGATGCAATAGATCTTCATTTCAAATGTGTGCAATATATTAATGAAACAGCCGGGAAGATGAAACTGGAGCAAATTAAAGCAAGGAAAGCCGATGTATTTAAGTTTATTGCCAGCTGTAAGAATACCTATGATTTTATTTTTGCAGACCCACCTTATGATATTCCTAAATTGCCACAATTGCCAAAATTAATTTTTGAACAGGAATTGCTGCATGAACATGGGCTCCTTGTTGTTGAGCATCCGTCAACAAGACAAATGGAAGATCATCCAAATTTTATAGAAACTAGAAAATACGGGTATTCATCATTTTCCTTTTACGCTAAGACTATCTAATATGAAAATTGCTGTTTTTCCGGGCTCTTTTGACCCCTTTACATTAGCTCATCAAGATCTTGTTGAGAGAGCAATGCCGCTATTTGATAAAATTATTATTGCAGTGGGCTATAACGCCAATAAAAAAGGAATGTTAGATCACGACGAAAGGGTAGATTCAATTAGCCGTGTTTTTAACGACGTAAGTAGGGTTGAGGTGCATAAATATAAAGGTCTTACAGTAGATTTCTGTAAGCAAGTTAAAGCACGTTTTATATTGCGTGGGCTTCGAAATACCAATGATTTTGAATTTGAAAATGCTGTTGCTCAAAATAATTTGTTGCTCAATAATGATGTTGAAAGTTATTTTTTAATGAGTAGATCTGGCAAGGCTCATATTTCTTCATCCATTGTTAGAGACGTGTGGTTTAATGGCGGAGATATCAGTGCGATGGTGCCTGTTTCTATTCTATCTTTGTTGAATGAAAAAATAAGATAAGTTACCTAAGTATAGGAAAAGCGATATTTAACAAAAAATGGCTAACAGAATATTATTTTGTTAGCCATTTTTTATAACTGAAAAACAGGAGCTTATATTCGTTATCTAACTAATATGTTTTCTTAAATTAAAGTCATTTCACTTTCTTCTATACTGTGTGACCAAATATTATTTGGTAATGCGATTGAAATATATTTACTACCCTTATTTTCAGTATATTAAAATGTTTTCCCCTTGCAGCTAGTCTAGTAAGAGCTTGCTTTATCCAAAAGAAAACATTCTTCCGGTGTCAACTTGATTTCTACAGCTCTACTGAGTTCCTCGAGCTGTTGGATACTGGTTGCACTTACAATAGGCGCCGTAACTGAAGGCCTGTGTAAACTCCAGGCTAAGGCAATAGCTGACATACTAGCTTGTTGTGTATGTGCTATCTCAGCCAACACATCTAAAATGCGCAGGCCACGCGCGTTAAATCTGTCTTTTAATGCATCGTAACGCTTAGTCTCTTTGATGTCTTCAATAGATCGGTATTTGCCCGATAGGAAGCCACTGGCAAGTGAATAGTAACTGATTACGCCCAAATGATTATCAATGGCTAATTGTTCATACTGCTCTTCGTATTTCATACGGTCGTAAAGGTTATATTCAGGCTGGATAGCGATATAATATGGCAAATTGTGGTCTTCGGCTATTTGGAGGGATTCTGAAATACGTTCTGGACTTAGGTTTGAAGCGCCGATCCATTTTATTTTTCCAGTCTGGATCAGGTGATGATAAGCCTCCAGTGTTTCATCGATTCCAGTTGTCAGATCATCATGATGAGATTGGTAAAGATCGATTGTGTCTACGTTCAATCGCAGGAGTGAATCTTCCACAGATTTAATAATATACTCTTTTTTAAGATTAGGTTTACTATTGTCAATTCGGCGTCCGCCGACTTTTGTTGCAATCTGAATTTTATCGCGAATATCTCTTTTGCTGATCCATTTGCCAATGATTGTTTCTGATTCGGACCCACTGTGACCCGGGACCCAATGTGAATAGTTGTTGGATGTATCAATAAGACTGAATCCCATATCGATAAATGCATCTAACAGGGCGAAAGACTGTTTCTCATCGACGGTCCAGCCAAATACATTTCCACCAAAGACAAGAGGTTTGAATTCAATTTCACTGTTTCCGAGTTTTACTTTTTCCATGATCATTTGATTGTTTCCTGATTAAAATTACGTAAAAAAGGCCATTTTCAATCAATTGATAGAGCATTGAAAAGTTTTTTTAAAATTTTCTCATTCATTTTCAGTGAGTTTTAAAAATGCACGTTATGGTGATTTGGAATAATAAAAACTTTGCTTACTTTTGCATCATCCCAAACGGATATGCCCGGATGGCGGAATTGGTAGACGCGCTGGTCTCAAACACCAGTGGGAAACCGTGCCGGTTCGACTCCGGCTCCGGGTACTAAAGCTTCTCAATCGAGAAGCTTTTTTTATTTACTTACTTACTTACTTACTTACTTACTTACTGCTTTTTAGACTTAGTTTAAGGTAGTTTTGCGTGGTTCCTTATTCATTTCCAAAACTAATGGCCTTATTCTTCTGCTTTTCAGCTTTCTCCATTAAAATGTATTAGAAATAAAAAACACCACAATACAGCGTATTATGGTGTTACATGAATATGTGGTTTGATTAGTTTTTTGCCAAGACCATTTCTGGTTCTTCTTTTCCGCCGTGACAGGTTTTACAGGAAATAGCTTTGGCAGGCGAGCTATCCCAGCTACGATTAAAATACTTTTTGTTTATCTTTTGGGTCATCTTAATCATCGCTCGTCCAATTTCTTTTTTGTGGTTATCGTCACTTGCAAAATCCATTTTTTTAGGATCCTCTTTCGATGGTGCGTGACAGAAACCACATTTTACGCCCAAAGCGACATTAAATTCCTTCATGGTGGAAATCAATTCATCGTGGGAGATATTCTTGGGAAGAACTTTTAGATTGGTTGGTTTTGGTTCTTCTTTAGGTTTTTCCTGTTGGAAGCTAAATGCACTCAAAGCAAGGGCGATAGCAAACACCGATGCAATTGCACCTAATTTATTTATTTTTTTCATTTCTCTTTTCCTTTATGCTTACCTAAATATAGGGAGAAAGCGATAATTTTCAAACAGAAAATGAAGTTAATATGACAATTTAGATTGATTATTATTTACGTACTGCGTTATCTACATTCCAAGATTGGCTATTGGATTGATAGTTAATTCTCAGCAGCTTTCCTTCGATTGTTACGTTTTTTAAGAGTGTTGTATCAGTGGAGACCCAAGTGCTATCATTGGTTTTATTAAATCTAACTCCTGTGATATTTGGAATGCCCGTGAAAAATTCAATTTTATAGGTGTCTGTACCATCAGGCAGCACGCGTATCAAGCGATTATCGCGGTCCACTTCAATTGAATTTCCTTGGTATTTAACACGACCGATAAAGCTGCCGGAAGCGCCTGCAGAAGCACCGCCTGTATTTTCATTTTTTTTACACGAGATAAATATGATAACGAATAAAACGGACGCGACTAAAGGCTTAAACAACTTCATGTGTGTAATTTTTTGTGCTAAAATAAGCTTTTTTGGCCAAAATCTCAATTGATCAAACCAGAAATGATGTTAATAGTCAATGCAACGACAAAGGTATTTAACGCAAAGGAGAGGAGGCCGTGAAATAATGCTACTCTTCTTATTTTTTTTGACGAGATTCCCACATCAGATACTTGAAAGGTACAGCCCATCACAAATGAAAAATAAGCAAAATCCAAATAGTCGGGCTTGTCGTCTCCCGGAAATTCCAGTCCAGTTCCGGCAGCTTTATTTTCATAGTATAATCGGGCGTAATGAAAGGTATATATGGTATGGACCAATCCCCAGGAGGACAGCATGGCTAATATGCAAATAATGATAATATACGCGTCATTTAACTGTTTATCCTTACTTGATATAATAATCATCAATACCGAAACAAAACAGCCTATGGTCACTAAGATGATAAATAACGACACGAAGAGACGGCTACCATCCTCTTGCTGTGCTTTCCTGGCAATGGAAGCAATCGGCATTGTGTAGAATGTGTACCAGGATATAGAAATATAGGATACACAAAATCCAAACCAGCATAACATCAAATTAAGCAGCGGAAGGCTTTTGATCGGCGAGAGCAGGTAGATCAACAGAAAGAAAAAGACCGAAATCAGTGCCCTATGTATGGATTGCATCCGATGCAGGTAGTAGCTCATTTTTCCCATTTCAGGTTCAATTAACAGTCAAATTGTTCTTCTGCTTCAAACATCAATGGGTTGCCGTTATTGGACAGAAACAGTAGCATAGCTTCTTCCTCATAATTTTTTGGATTGGAAAAAATAAAATCTAATGCACCATCTCGGTCGATATCCCCAACGAATAGAGTCGACATAAATACGTGGTCATATTGGTCAACCTGAAAAAGTATTTTCTCTTTATTTCGATTATTTGGAATATAGAGCAGCTTGTAATTGGTAACCTCATGAAACACCTTTTCGTGCCCTTTTTCATCTGTTTGTACTTCTGTGGACTTGATAGTTCCCGAGCCCTTAAGCTCGATCGTTTGGTTATTGAAAGAATATGCAACGGATTCTTTTGGCCATACTTCGGAGTGACTTATTTTAACATGTTCCACAGCACCAGCTTTAAGCCCCTTGAGTTTCAAGAATAACAATGAATTTCTTCGTGATTCAACGCTTTTAGTCGCTACTTGTGCGCAATCGTCAAAACCGTCCTTGACCTCAAAATCGGCTTTACCTAGATAATATTGACCATTCTCTTCATAGAGATCATACCATTCTTTGTTTAATACTGTTGTAGGATCGTTCTTTTCCCATATACGATAGCTGCGCACAAGAAAAATCTGTCCTTGTGAAGAATCGCTTTCAGGAGAAACGAACGATGTAGTGCTATCGCTAGTTGATACGGCTAAACTATCCGAAGTGTTTGCTGTATCAGGTAAATTTCTATGTTGTTTTGTAGAGGAGTTTGTACATGCCTGCAGGAAAAATAATCCCAGGATCAGGCTCATGTTAATGGAAATATTCATATACGGTGAATTTTGTTTAAATATATAAAATTCACGTATATAAAGTAGCTTGGATCCTTAAGCGAGTATTTCTTTCAACAATGATAACGAATGGAGACACTTTTCATCATCAAAGATATAAGAAGTAGCCATGATCTCGTCCACTTTGTGATCGTTTACGAATTTTTCTATTTCTGGAAGAATTTTAGTGCCATCGCCAATAAATGCACAGGAAGCCATACTTTGCACGGCCTGCTCTATGGCCGGAATGCCTTTATAGATAACTTCCTGAGTAGGTTCTGAAAGTGGCCTTCTGGTATTTGTCACAATACCAGCGAATAGATTATAGAAGCTTGTGGCCAAAAAATTGGCTTCTTCGGTACTATCGGCAGCAATAACATTTACACAAGAAATGAAATATGGCTTTTCCAAAGCATCAGAAGGAACAAAATTTTGATGATAGATCATGCTTGCTGAGGCAAACTGAGCGGGAGCAAAATGCGTTGCAAAAGCATAGGGAAGACCTAGACTAGCGGCTAAATAGGCACTATCGGTACTTGACCCGAGGATATAAAGTGGGATATCCAGTCCTTCTCCTGGAAATGCACGTACTTTTGCGTCATAGTTGTCTGCACTGAAGTACCGCTGTAAGTCTTTCACCTCTTGAGGAAATTGAAAGGCTGTATTCAAGTTGTTTCTACGTAAAGCCATTGCGGTCAATTGATCTGTACCTGGGGCACGTCCTAAACCGAGGTCAATACGCCCTGGAAATAAGGTTTCTAAGGTTCCAAATTGCTCTGCAATGACTAAAGGAGCATGATTAGGTAACATAATCCCACCAGAACCCACGCGAATAGAACTGGTATTTGATGCGATATGTTGTATTAGGAGTGAAGTTGCTGAACTGGCAATATATTCCATATTATGATGTTCGGCCACCCATATTCTTTTAAAATCTAATTTTTCTACATGCCGGGCAATCTTAACGGTACGAGCCAATGCGCTCGCTGTATGCTCCCCTTTTTTGATCGGAGCCAAATCCAATGCTGATAATGCTATTTTATCCATACATTAAAATTACGGAGAAGATTTTCGACAATTGTAATGAAAATGTCTATTCTAGCATTCGTTGTGTATGTATGACACTAAATTGATCATTTAGGGTTGTCGTAAAAAAAGAAAAGGAGTCCCCAGCATCCCTGATTTTAAATTTCTTTTTAATCTCTTCTGTTTTGAGCGGGAAATTTTTAGCAATGATCCCTGATTGCAATGATTTCTTGTTTTTCTTGAAATCAGAAAAGGATTCTACCTGTTTTACGATAAATGTTTTACCAGGAAAGTTTTCGATCTTTTGATCGGAAGTGTAGAGATGCGTGTTTTTATGAAGTTTTTTAATGTCAAATAATTGGCCAACCGTTTTAAAGGCGCCAGCTTTGGAGAGAGCAACATCTGGTTCATATAAATAGGATAGTGGTTCGCTATATTCATTTACGAGAGCGCGCTCACTTTCATAGGTGAAGGAGATAACTTGTTGCTGTCCGTGATATAATCTGACGGCATGAACGACGGCGTCACCTTCATGATTTTTTTCTTGCACGAAAATAAGCTCTTTGCAGTCATTTTGTGAGGATACCACATAAACATCTTTCACATGTCTCAGCTGTTGTATGGCAGAAGAGATATCCAATAGTGGTGCAAGTTTGCTGATGATGGTGTTGCTGCGCTGAAAAAAGTCATCCTGCAATTGCACTAAATTAGGTTCACATTCATCCAATAAAAAGACCTTTTTGTTTTGAACTCTTCTCGAAGGATCTAAATAGATGTAATCAAATTGTTTGATTGGATCATTGAGAATGTAATCGACACCGTTAGCGGCAATGATCTGAAGGTTATCTGCTTTCAATACAGCGGCATTATGTTTTGTGATCGCTGCCAAATCAGGATTTAGTTCGCAAGACGTAACCTGTGCAGCCTGTTTTGAGAAGTAAAAGCTATCTACCCCAAAGCCACTGGTGGCATCAATCAAGCGTGTACCTTTTTTAATTAGTGAACTTTTGAATACTGCCGTTGTTTCCGAAGAACATTGCTCCAAGTTAAGCTTAGCAGGAAAATAGATCCCTGGCGTTTCCGCCCATAAGGGAATTTTTGCGCTAGCCCGTTGTCTTCCGTCAAGTTGTGCGGCAAGCTCGGAAGACAATATTCCTTCAAAAGGAGATTTTTTTAATGCAATTTTAGTAGGTGACTCAAGTGCGTTTCTGTCTAAAAACCGTTGAATCTCCTCTTGAAGGATCAATGTATTCATTTATATTTTCTTTACGAGAAGCTGACAGGTATATGTATCCTTTAATTCACTAATAACTTGCTTATCAACCAAAACGCGATCAATTGTTTCTTGATTGTAATAACGAATTGTAATAAGTTCGAGTCCGGATTCATATTTGACTTTGAACCTTTGCTCCAGCTCATTGATTAAGTCCACCAGATTTTTTCCTGTATCATCTACTGCAACGGTGAAATTGATAGCTGTGTTGTGCATCATATTGATTTTGATACGATGCTCGTAGAATAGATTAAAGATATCTCTTAAATTATCTTCCACGATAAAAGAAAAGTCCCTTGGAGAGATTGAAATAAAAATTTGATTTACCTTGAATATGAAAGAAGGGACAGGTAATGTTTGATTCGTACTTTTTATCATAGTACCCGGAGAATCGGGGTCGACAAAGGAACGTACGTTCAATGCGATTTTCTTATTCTGTAATGGTTTGATGGTTTTAGGGTGAATGACCGTGGCACCATAATAAGTGAGTTCGATGGCATCCGTATAGGATAACTCGGGAATTAGCTCGGTTTTCTCAAACCATTTTGGATCGGCATTAAGTACACCAGGAACATCCTTCCAAATCGTTACATTTTCAGCATTTAGGCAGGAAGCAAAGATCGCCGCCGAATAGTCGGAGCCTTCACGACCCAAAGTAGTTGTGAAATTTTCAGAGGTAGAGCCCAAAAAACCTTGCGTAATCACGATATATTCGTCAAGTATTGCAGGCAGCTCCGTACGAATTTTTTCTTCAGTTTTATTCCAGTCTACAACTGCTTCGCGATACGTATTGTCTGTGAATATATAATCACGCGCATCGAGCCACTTTACCTTTTCACCAATAAAAGAAACATAAGCTGCCACAATCTTCGTCGAGATAAGTTCACCCATCGATACAATTTGATCGAAAAGATAGTCATATGAATCTTGAGGTTCCTCCTCTAAAATCCATTCGATCTCCACAAAGCAGTTAGAAATCTCATCAAATATAGGGTGTTCAGCGTCAGGAAATAATTCTCGAAGAATATGAAAGTGAAATTCTTTGGCCTCTTCCAATGTCTGAAATTGATTGCCAGTATTGTTAAAATATTCTTTGGTCAATTTTTCTAGAAGGTTTGTTGTCTTTCCCATCGCTGATATGACAACTAACAAGGCTTCGCCCTTGTATTTTGAAATAATCCGCGCTGAATTTCTGACACTTTCTGCATCCTTTACTGATGCGCCCCCAAATTTAAAAACCTGCATTTATTTATTAGTTTAGTTGATTGCTAATTGATACTATTGATATAATGTAATCCTTTGTCAGAAATCAGATGTTTGAATGTCGTGTAGGGAATACGTAATTCTGTATTTCCCTCTGCATAGGATTTGATCTCATACACGTTATAATAAAATAGAATATCGTCCTTTTCAAACGTAAAATTATCTGCGAGCGAAAACCTACCATCTTCAAAAAAATACTTTCCACTTAAAGAATCGTCCGTACTTAAGCCTTCTTGTTTGCGGAAATATTGCTCAGCGATTTTGACAAATTTATCTTTATTCTCTTTTTGAATAATGTCATCAATCATAATCTGTTTGTTTGACTGTCTATCGAAGTTTGAATAAAGGGTGAAGTGATCACCATGTGCACCGCCCGTGTATTCGTCCTGCTTTGTTCTTAGTCCCAGAAACACAGGAGTATTGGCGATCACATCGACCTGTAGATCCCGGTTCCAGGTTGCAGTGGATTTGCCGTTATTATCCTCCACATATTCATTGTAAGAATTAATAAATCGATGGGCGGCCTCCTGCATACTTGTGTCGCCTTCGAGATGAACAATATTGGTGATAAGTTCATTAATTTTATCTTCCTGAAAAACAGGGTATCTTGCGCGAAAATACGTTGTATCCAATCGATCATCTTCTCTAAGAAAATAATTGCTATGCTCATCTATGCTTTTTTGACTATAGGAGAGTGTGTCTGTGGGCTGTGTCACTATAGCGGCCTTTTTGTGGTCATTGCAAGCAGACAGCAAACAGCTGATAACTAAAACTATTAAAGAAAAGTAAAATCGCATTGAATAGATTATCTCCGTTATTTAATAAGTGATTGACACATTGATCCATTCGGCATCAAAGTTTGCTTTATATTTTTCATAAAACTGTATAGCGGGCTTATTCCAATCGAGGACTTGCCATACCATGCCATGGAATCCACACTGTTTGCCGTAAGCTAAAGTTTTATCAAAAAGCAGTTTTCCTATCCCCAGACCTCGCATTCTTTCGGTGACAATCAGATCCTCCAAATAGAGTCTTCTGCCTTTCCACGTTGAATATCGGACATAATATAATGAAATTCCGACAATTTCGCCATCCACTTCAGCAACGAATGCGCCCCATACGGGATTCTTTCCAAAGCCAGCATCTTTAAATTCTTCAATTGATACTGTGACTTCGTCTGGTGCTTTTTCAAAAATAGCCAATTCTTTAATCAGCTCGAGCATTTGTGGGCAATCATTGTCGATAGCCTCTCGTATGGTTGCTTTAATCATTGTTTTTGAAGTGCTTAATTACTCTTTTACCAAATATTGTGCTTCCGATGCGTACCATTGTTGAACCTTCTTCAATCGCCAGCTTATAGTCTGAAGACATCCCCATGGAGAGAATATTGAAGTACGCTTCCTTCCGGTAAAAACTTGCTTTAATTCCATCGAATAACATTTTTAACTCATAGAATTCAGCTTTAATGACTTTTTCTTTATCCGTATTGGATGCTATGCCCATTAAGCCGCAAATTCGAATATTTTTTAATTCAAGAAACTCGTCGTCGCGAAGAAGCTCCACTAGCTCAGCATGGTCGAAACCAAATTTTGTTTCTTCTTCTGCAATATATACTTGCAACAAACAGTCGATTGTACGCTTCGCTTTCTGAGCATGTTTGTTAATCTCTTTTAATAATTTTAATGAATCAACTGACGCAATTAAGCTGATGAATGGTGTAATATATTTAACCTTATTTGTTTGAAGGTGGCCAATCATATGCCACTGAATATCTTTGGGTAAAAGCTCTGCTTTTTCAACTAATTCTTGAACATGATTTTCACCAAAGATACGTTGTCCTGCCTCATAGGCTTCCATAATGTCCGAATTGGATTTTGTTTTTGAAACTGCTACAAGTTGTACCCCAACAGCCTCGGTTTCCAATCTTAACGTTTCTAAATTACTAGCAATACTCATTTCCGATATAGTTTTGATGATGTAAAAAGTGCCAAATGTCGGTGCTTTTTGTAAATTTGTACAAAACTACGAAATGCTACGATTAATACTGAATCTACTTGCAGTGATTTTTTTATTTGGTTCTTGTGTCGGAACTGGGGGGAAAGATATTATCTCTCAAAGTAAGTTTGTGGATGCCTTGACAGAAATTCAGCTGACAGACTCTTATCTTAATATTTTACCCATTGATAGTGCACGTAAAGTGATGTTGCCTTTGTATCAAGTGACCTTTGATAAATATGGATTGGATTCGGTTTCTTTTCGAAAGAACTTAGACTATTATGGTAAGGATGCTGAAGTGATGTCTGCGATTTATAAAAAAGTGGAGGATAATTTAACGAGGGAAAATAAGATTTATGCAGATTTAGAACGGAAAAAACAAGATTCAATTCGAACGCGCGATTCAATCCAAAATATGCGTATTCAAGATAGTACCAATCGTGTTATGCGTGCACAGCAGGCTTATCAGGAACGAATTGCAGCCCTTATCCATTATCTGCCGAATAAGACGAAATTCAACTTTAGAGAAGCTTCTTCCTTGTTTAATACAAACTTTCAAACAAAGACCGGTATAAACTTGAACGGCTATCTCATGAACCAATTGTCGGTCGGTAATTCAAATTTACCAATTGAATCACCTTCTCCACAGAAAGATACGGTTTCCCAACTGAAAACACCTGGTACTTCAGTCAAGGATACTGTTGTGACACAAAAGCGTGTGGAGCCACAATTACCAACAAATGAATTGGAAAAAAGACCAATTCTTACGCCGCCGCAGCATATCAAGCCGCCGACGAAACTTTAACCATCAAAGAATATAATTTCTATGGTATATCCAATAAATGCAATTGATAAACTCGGGTTTTCCGAGATAAAAGATAAAATAAAACAAAAATGCCTAAGCGAGTCGGGGCGTGAGTTGGTTGAAAAAATTCAACCTCAAACTCGGTTTGACCAAATCGACCGGTTTCTAAGACAAACCAGCGAGTTTAAGGATCTTCTAATGAATGATGGCGCATTTCCGGTTGAAAATTTCTTTCCGCTTCGATCTATTATTGAGAAAGCTCGGGTAGAGGGGGCGTTTTTATTCGAGGATGAATTCTTTCGGGTGTTATTATCCCTCAAGACTGTTTACGCGATTATTCGTTATTTTAATGAACGGGAGGGACTCTATCCCAATCTAGAGGTATTATTTGAACATTTACCGATCGAGAAGGGAATTATTCGCGATATTGAAATGATCATTGATGAACGTGGAAAGCTTAAAAATAATGCTTCCCGATTATTGTTGGAAATAACTCAACAGATTCAACGAGCGGAACAGGAGGCACTTAAACGTATCAATAGTATCTTTAAGAGCGCACAGGACAGTGGCTGGACAGCGGACGGGAATCTGACGATACGGGATGGAAGGCTCTGTATTCCTATTCTTGCGGAAAATAAAAGAAAGCTCAAAGGTTTGATTCATGATGAGTCAGCTACAGGACAAACAGCTTATATAGAACCTGAAGAAGTATTTCAGTTAAATAATAAGATTAGGGATTTAGAGTTTGAACGTAGACGTGAGGTCATCCGTATTTTAGTGGAGCTAACGGACAAGGTCCGACCACATATTCCGCTATTGCTTTCCTATCATAGCCTATTGACCAAAGTAGATTTTGTGCGTGCGAAAGCACTTTTTGCCTTGGATATTGAGGCGGAAATGCCGGAGTTATCGAAGGAGGCCGAGATTAATTTGGTCAATGGTCGACACCCGCTTCTATTGCTGAATCAGCATCATACTGTTGTTCCGTTGAACATTCAAATCGATAATATTCAACGCATTATTGTTGTCTCAGGGCCGAATGCGGGTGGGAAATCTGTATGTATGAAAACTGTTGGTCTGTTGCAAATCATGGTACAATCGGGCTTATTAATACCAGCGGAACCGACAAGTAAAGTCGGTGTTTTTAAGCAAATATTTGCAGATATAGGCGATGATCAATCCATTGAAAGTGATCTAAGTACCTACAGCGCGCATCTGTCCAAGATGAAATATTTCACGGAATTTGCAAACGGGCGTACTTTGGTACTGATCGATGAGTTTGGAACAGGTACTGACCCTTTGTTTGGCGGACCTATTGCTGAGGCTGTATTGGAATCACTTAGCAAAAAGCAAATTAGGGGAGTTGTGACAACACACTATTCAAATCTTAAAGTTTTTGCTAGTAACACGACGGGTTTGGAAAATGCTTCAATGTTATTTGACAATCGCGAAATGAAACCGATGTATATCCTTCAAATTGGCAAGCCAGGAAGCTCTTATGCTTTCGAAATCGCGCAGAAAATAGGATTAGGTAAGGATATTCTGGAATCTGCTAAAAGTAAAATTGGTGTTCAGCAGAAGAAGGTAGATACACTATTGATCGATCTTGAACGAGAGAAGAAAGAGGTGTTTGATACAAAAATTGCTATTAATAAGCGCGAGAAGGAACTGGAGTCGATTAAATCGGAGTATTTGGAATTGCAAAGTTATTTGGAAGAAAATAAGCGCGTGATTTTGAAGAAGGCGAAAGAGGAAGCGCAGCAGATTATTAAAAGTTCGAATAAGTTAATCGAAAATACCGTAGCACAGATCAAATCTGCAAAAGCGGATAAAGAGAAAACACGTGAGTTGCGCAGCAATTTGGATCAGGCACTTCAAGCTGTTCTCCCCAAAGAGCAAAAACCAGCAAAGCAAATCGTCAAAGAGAAAACACCTGAAGCCACTGTATTAAATATTGGGGATTGGGTGCAGATTATTGATAATGGTGCTGAAGCGCAGATTGTCGAAATTGCAAAGAACAACCTTATTCTTGCCATGGGTGAATTGCGTACTGTTCAAAAGCGAAAAAATGTCGTTAAACTCGAAGGTCGGGAAGGGAAGAAGTCCGCAAAAAGCCTGTCAAAATCACTGTCTTCTGGTAGTGTTGCTGATTTTAAACCAGAACTTGATTTGAGAGGCATGCGCACAGAAGACGCACTGAATGAATTAGAACGTGTTCTGGATCGGGCCGTCATGATAGGTTACCCATCCTTAAAAATTATTCATGGTAAAGGCGATGGTATTTTGCGCAAATTTATTCGCGACTACCTCCGTAAATATAGCCATGTAAGCCGTTTTGAGGACGAGCATCAAGATCGTGGGGGCGATGGTATAACATACGCTTATCTATAGCCTATATTGCATGGAGCTGCGAATGTTCGGAGCTCCATGTTTCATCTTTCTGCAAAGTTTAGTATGGAGAATATTATTAACTTTTTGACTAGTGAGCCTTTGTTAAACGCGATCACTTCAATTCTGTGTGGCAGTTTAATTGGTTTTGAACGTGAATATAGGAATAAATCTGCTGGATTTCGAACGGTAGTACTTATTTGTTTCGGTTCGGCGATGTTTACTATTGTCTCCTGTTTGTTTATTGGAAATAGTACGGATCGCGTAGCTGCAAATATTGTGACTGGTATAGGCTTTATTGGCGCTGGTGTGATCTTTAAAGGCAAGCTATCGGTCAGTGGTCTCACAACGGCGGCCGTTATTTGGGCGACAGCTGGTATTGGAATGTTTGCCGGATTGGGGCAACTGGTTTATGCCATTTCCTTTGCTGTCTTTATGGTGGTAATACTCGCGCTTTTTCAGCGGATAGAAATTCTTCTGGCTCGTTATTACCTAATCCGTTCTCTACACGTGAAATTTAGTTCCAATGAGTTTTATCACTTACATGAGTTTGAACAATTGGCATTGGATTTTAAGATTAAAGCTACTAGACGTGTTATTGAAAAGATCAATGGTAAGTTGGAGGTAATGTATGATATTTCTGGCAAAATGACCGATCTAGATCGTTTTAACCAACAATTGGCAGGTTCATTAGTTATAGATGAGTTTTACTATAACAAATAAACACATCTATAACTAATTTCAGCATAGCTTAGGTTGTTTCTTTACCTCCAAAAGTAATCAAAACCATGCCTGAAATAATGACAAACATACCCAGTACTTGCTGCCAGCTCAATGAACTTTTAAAATATAGCGCCATCGCCAACTGGACGGTCAAAAACGTACCGCCAGAACATAAGGCAATTACGATGGGTTGAGAGACATTTTTAAATAACTGTACAAGAAACCAACTTGCTGATAAAAGAATAATGTTTCCAATAATTAAAGTTGTCCATTTATACTTCGGATGTACCCCGCCAAGTTTAAATAGGATAGATGAAATAATTTGACAGGCCCAAAATGCCACAAAATAGATATAGTTCAGCATAGATTTTTTATTCGTATCTACTGTAAGCATTGTTAAAAGATTGGCGCATCGAAGCGAATTGATTGATCACACTCTTTAGAAATTCTTCGTCGAGTAAATCAAATACCCCATTTACACCGCCAATTATATCCATTTCTGCAATTTTATAGGATTGTTCTAAGTTTCCTTGCTCAAATTTAATAATGAATTTTTGATTCATACCAAAAATTGAAATCTTGCAATCGGGATGGGGGAGTTCAGCTATTAATCTCATGTAAATTTCGTGTTTTTTAAAATTAGCATAAAAATATAAAAAAACGCCCAAATGCAATGCATTTGAGCGCTCAGGATTATGATATGATTAGAAAAAGGCGTGTTATACGATACCTTGTGCTTTCATCGCGTTAGCGACTTTTATGAAACCACCAATATTGGCACCTTTCAAATAATTAACGAATCCACTGTCTTGGCCATATTTCAAACAAGTTTCGTGAATGCTTTCCATAATAATTTTTAAGCGATTGTCAACTTCTTCTGTACACCATTGTGTCCGGATTGAGTTTTGAGACATTTCTAAACCGCTGACAGCAACACCTCCAGCATTCGCGGCTTTACCGGGTGCAAAACTGATTTTTGCGTCTAGAAAAACTTTAATAGCTTCTGCAGTAGAAGGCATATTGGCACCCTCAGCTACGCAGATACAACCATTTGCTACAAGCGCTTTAGCATCCGATTCTTCTAATTCATTTTGTGTTGCACATGGCAATGCGATATCACATTTAAATTGCCAAGGCTTTTGACCAGGTAAGAACTGGGCATTCGGATAACGTGCAGGGTATTGATCGAGGTTTCTTCCCAAGGTAGCTCCAAATGCCATTTTTTCGGCATCAAAACCATCAGGATCATAAAGTGTACCCAAGCTATTTGAAACTGTAATCACTTTGGCACCAAGTTGAACGGCTTTTTCAACAGCGTAAAAGGCTACGTTGCCAGCACCAGATACTGTCGCTACTTGACCTTGTAAAGATTTTCCTTGATATTTAAATATACAGTCAACAAAATATAGAAGCCCATAGCCAGTAGCTTCAGGACGAATATATGATCCACCCCATAATTCACCTTTACCTGTTAGAACACCTGTAAAATTGTTTTGAAGTCGCTTAAATTGACCAAATAGGAAACCTATTTCACGTCCACCAACTCCAATATCTCCTGCAGGAACATCTGTATCTGCACCAATATGACGATAAAGTTCAGTCATAAAGCTTTGACAAAAACGCATAATTTCATTATCTGATTTACCTTTAGGGTCAAAATCAGAGCCTCCTTTACCACCACCAATTGGCAGTCCTGTTAAGCTGTTTTTAAATACTTGCTCAAAAGCGAGGAATTTTAAAATACTTTGATTAACAGAAGGAGCGAAGCGGAGACCGCCTTTATATGGACCGATTGAACTGTTCATTTGAACACGATAACCACGATTTACCTGTACCTGATGGTTATCATCCAACCAGGTTACACGGAAGGATATAATCCGCTCTGGTTCAGTCAGTCTTTCAAGAATCTTTTGGTCGAAAAATTCAGGATGGTTTTCGGTAATATAAGGAAATAAATCCTCGGTAACTTCTTTTACAGCTTGTAAGAATTCTGGTTCATTTGGATTGCGTTTCTCAACGATTGAGATGAACTCGTTAAAATTTTTTGACATGTTTTAATTAGTAAAATTTCCCTTTGGCTGGCACTAATTTATGTATTTTTTAATGAAAAACCAATATTTGTTAATTATTTACAAATATTAATCTGTTTTAATGAAATTTCATATTTTATTTTTTTTGTCTAAAATCGATGATTCATTGGTGAAATGTGTGTGTAGTGATAAATTGACTGTATTTTGTTCGATTTTTATTATTGAAAAACGAAAATGATTCTGTTTTGATAAAATAGATTGAAATAGAGCTAATAATTATAAAATATCTAACATCTAATGCTTTTTTATGATTATTTGGCAAATATTTCAGCTTAGTTTTAACTCGGATGCCTATATCCTTTTTGTATATTAGTTATTTATAATTTATATTATGTTAAATAGTTGTTTTGAATACTCTCCTTTTATATTGATTCAATAGTATTTTTTTAAATCAACAGATTTTAATAATAAGCCGAATACTGAGATGTTCGTTGTAATAGTTGTAATAATTGTCTCTGCTTTTGTACTACAGCAAATATAAAAGGAACCCAAACATTGTCTGAGTTCCTTAAAAAATATTTAGGTTGAATATTTACGATTAATCGTCTTTGTTAGTCGACAGCTTGAATCATCAATGCGCCGACTGTTAAATTTGTCCGTGGATCAATAACAATGGCTTGAGAATTTGCGGCATTTTCCTGCTGTAAATCAAATACTAGATTCTCAGCAGATTTAAGGGTTATTCGACCAATATCATTTAGTTTGATCGGGTCGTGATATATTTTTTCCTGTGTATTGATATCAAATTTATACAACACATCTACGATCTTAACTTTGGTTAATTTACTGTGACTTTGGACAAGATACACTTGTGTTGTATCCAAAGGTTTATTGTCGAACCAACATAAATTTGCTTGAATATTACGCTCAAACTTTGGTGGATGTTTTACACTCGCAATGGTATCGCCACGACTAATATCAACATCATCACTGAGGTGTACAATAACAGATTGTCCGTTTTCAGCCCGTTGAAGTTGTTGTCCGTTTAATTCAATGGCGTGAATTGTACTAGATGTTTCTGCTGGATAAACAATAACCTGGTCACCAACCGTTAAGCCCTCTCCTAGTACGCGGCCTGCATAACCTCTATAATCGTGCAAATCATCTGTTTGCGGTCTTACAACCCATTGGACGGGAAACCGCCAGCTGGCTGCTTCCTGTTCGTGAATTTCCACATTTTCTAGGTAATCCAATAAAGATTCGCCTGCATACCAACTCATTCTTTCGGACTTATGGACAATATTGTCTCCTTTTAAGGCTGAAACTGGTATGAAATCAATATCCTTAAGTCCGAGATTGGTTGCTAAAGTTAAATAATCGGCTTTGATCTGTTCGAAAATAGAAGCGCTATAATCGACCATATCCATCTTGTTTATGCAAACCAAAACTTGTTTCATGGCCAATAATTTAGCAATGAAAGAATGGCGTTTTGTTTGCTCTATTACACCTTTACGTGCGTCAACCAAAATGATTATAAGATCCGAATTGGACGCGCCAGTTACCATGTTTCTGGTGTATTGGATATGTCCTGGAGCATCCGCTATAATATATTTTCGGTGTTCGGTCTGAAAATATTTATATGCTACATCGATTGTTATCCCTTGTTCGCGTTCAGCTTTAAGTCCATCAGTCAATATGGCCAAGTCTACTGTTCCGTCGTCATTTTTTCGGTTGGCACGTTGTATAGCTTCCAATTGGTCATCCAAAATGGAGTTTGTATCGTATAGTAATCGGCCAATCAAGGTACTTTTACCATCATCTACAGAACCGGCCGTTATAAATTTCAATATATTCATTGTTGTCAATATCAGGTATTTGATTTGAATTAAAAGTATCCTTGTTTTTTGCGTTCTTCCATAGCTGCTTCCGATACCTTATCGTCCATTCTGGCGCCACGCTCACTTACCGTTGAGGCCTTGATCTCAGCGATAATATCATCTAGCTCTGTTGCCGTTGAATCTACCGCTGCTGTACAAGTCATGTCACCCACAGTTCTGAAACGTACAGATTTGCGTTCTACGATATCCTCTGCATCGATATTTAAGAATGAGGCGGCAGCCATCAATTGCCCATTTCGGGTAATAACCTCCCGTTCATGGCTGAAATAGATAGATGGCAATGCGATCTGTTCGCGTTTGATATAATTCCAGACATCGAGCTCGGTCCAGTTTGAAATGGGAAACACGCGTACATTTTCACCTTTATTTATTTTGCCATTAAAGATGCTCCACAGCTCAGGTCTTTGGCGTTTGGGGTCCCATTGTCCAAATTCATCACGCACTGAGAAGATTCTTTCCTTGGCACGGGCTTTTTCTTCGTCCCTACGTGCGCCACCGATACAAGCGTCAAAACCATGTTTTGAGATTGTATCGAGTAAGGTAACTGTCTGCAAGGCATTTCTACTTGCATTTTTTCCCCTTTGCTCAACGACTTTACCCTGATCAATGCTGTCTTGAACATAACCAACAATAAGTTTTTCTCGTATATCTTCAATCAGTGAATCCCTGAAAGTGATTGTTTCGGGGAAATTGTGACCAGTGTCAATGTGAACTAATGGAAAAGGAAATTTACCGGGTCTAAATGCTTTTTTTGCCAAGTGGACAAGCGTAATGGAGTCCTTACCACCAGAGAATAATAGCGCTGGTTTTTCAAATTGTCCGGCTACCTCTCTTAAAATATATATTGCTTCCGCTTCTAAATGATCTAAATAGTCCATTCTCTGAAATAATAAAATTTGATTTAATGAATTTGGGTTTCTGCTTCGCTATTTTATGATTTAACACCGTGCAAACCACATTCTTTTTTACTTTGATCTTCCCACCACCATCTACCAGCACGGAAGTCCTCTCCTTCTTGTATCGCTCTTGTGCAAGGTTGACAACCGATACTTGGGAAGCCCCTGTCGTGCAACACATTGTATGGAATATGTTGTTCTTTACAATAATTTTTTACTTCCTCAAAAGTCCAGTCAAATAAAGGGTGGATTTTGAGGATTTGGTTTGCTTCATCGTATTCGATAAAGTCCATATCGTGGCGATTGATGGATTGATCTGATCGGATGCCCGTTACCCAAATTTTTTTTTCCTTTAATCGCACGTTGTAAAGGTTCAATTTTCCTTATCCTACAACATTCCTTTCGATTCTCAACCGATTCATAGAAGGAGTTTGGGCCTTTTCTGCTGATAAAATCTTCCAACAATGTTGTATCTGCAGTATAGGTTTTGATGGGCAATTGATAACGCTCCAAGGTACGGCTCCACAGGGAATAGGTTTCTTTGAACAGTCGTCCAGTATCCAGCGTGAATATTTCGATATTAATATTATTTTTACCAATCCATTCCGTGATTACTTGATCCTCAATACCGAAAGAGGTTGAAAAAACTACCTCATTAGGAAATAGTGATGCTATTGTTTGTAAGAGCTCCACTCCTTTTTTTTCGCCAATAATTTCTTTAATTTCCTTAACGTTCATAACGTAATATATTTTTGGTATGCTCGTTCAACTGCTTTACTTTGTATTCGAAATCTCCTCTAAGCTGCTCTCGATAAGTACTCATGAGTGACAGTGTTTCGTCAATTTCCTCAGGTAGCAGGTCATTTAATAGTTCTTTCACCCTTTTGGCAATTGTTGGTGATTTACCATTGGTGGAAATGGCTATTTTCAGGTCGCCTTTTTTAACAATGGATCCCAGATAGAAGTCGCATAAGTCGGGTTTGTCCGCAGCATTAAATAGGATGTTATTTTGCGTTGTTAGATTACGCAACTGCTCGTTAAGCTCTATGTTATTGGTTGCTGCAATGACAAGTTGTTTGTCGGTAAGGTCATCTGGTGTAAAAGGGCGAATGAAGAGCTGAATTTGTGCGTAATTTTGCAATAGTTCCTCAAATTCTGGGATGATTTCCCTAGTCACAATGGTCAGTCTTAATTTCTCATCATTGGAAATTAAAGCCTGAAATTTTTCCAATGCAACTTTCCCGCCTCCAACAAGTAAGGTGTCAATTTGATTTAGTTTGACGAATATTGGAAATAGCTGGTTCATATTTATAAAGCTAAAGCTTTTTCTTTAATGTTCTGGAATGAACGATGCTTAGCAACGACCTCGCCGATTACAATAATCGCTGGTACACCGACCCTTTTCTCAGTTGATTCATCAAGAATATTATCGATAGTACCCAGTACAACCTTTTCATTAGGCAATGAACCATTTTGAATCAAGGCTATTGGTAAATTGTGAAGATTTCTTTCACGGTAAATTTCCACGATCTCTGCCAATTTTCCATAGCCCATCAAGACAACGACGGTGGCCTTGGATTCTGCCGCCAGATAAAGATCTGTTGATAGTGAGCCATCCGATTTGGAGCCTGTGATGACCCAAAAGCTCTCACTGATTCCCCGGTAAGTTAATGGAAGTTGTTGTAGTCCGGTAAGCCCAATTGCGGAGGAAATACCCGGCACAACTGCAGTTTCAATACCGTATTGTTGTACGTAATCAATTTCTTCTCCACCACGACCAAAAACAAATGGATCACCACCTTTTAGACGGACCACATGGCCATAGTTTAAGGCATAATCAACCAAAAGGCGATTAATTTCATCCTGTGAAGTAGAGAGTTGTTCTGCTCGTTTTCCAACATATATCTTGATGCATTCAGCCTGTGCGTAATCCAGTAATTCTTCATTCACCAAGGCATCGTATAAAATGACATCTGCTTTTTCTATTGCTTTGATGCCCTTTAGGCTGATCAGATCCGGGTCACCCGGACCTGCTCCTACCAATGTTACTTTTGCTTTTATTGACATACCTATTCCCTCCTATACCAATACTGGTTTTAAATTTTTGCGTTGATAGACTTCATTGATAAACTTCGTTGCTTCCTGAAGATAGTTAATTGCAAAATGCTCCGTTGGTTCATTTTTACTCATCTGTAAGACTAATTCCGGAAACGTTTGGTCAAAATTATATTCACCTGTTTCCACGAAATGCGTTTGGAATTCGTTGATTACGATATTTTGTGTACTTGCGCTAACTCCCTTATCCAATAATAGGGCTTTTGCTGCTTGTACAAAGGCATTATAGGCATGATAAATTGCATCCGAGAATTTGGATTCTTGAAATGTTTCATTTGCCCATTGTAACTTTTCTTCCGCCTCATAGATCAACGTGGCAACCAAGTCAATAACGACACCCGCACACTCGCCAACCCCGATGGCTGTTTGGAAAGTTCCTTCATGCCCCCAGTCGACAAATTCGTCTTCAGCAAGATTGGTTAGATCCGATAGCGGTTTTAAAAGATTATAAAAGTAATTCTTACTTTGTCTGTCGTAGTAAGCATGGAAATTTTCATTTGCTTCCGCATTTTTTTTTATAATCATTTAGCACCCATTCGACAACATGTAGAACTCTTTTTGTTGGTACTTTGATAATACGCTCTGCGACACGCCCTTCACCATTGCCAATTGTTCCACCGCCAAGCATAACTTGTGCTGCAGGAACCACTTTGCCCTCCGCTTTGACGGAACTACCATGAAAGCCAATATGTGCCAGGCCATGTTGCCCGCAAGAATTCATACAACCAGAAATTTTTATTTTTAAATCACGATTAAAGACAAAATCTTGGTGAAATTCAGCGATATAAGATTCAATAACCCGAGCCATTTCGGTACTGTTTGAGATACCTAGATTGCAGGTGTCTGTACCAGGGCAAGTTGTTACATCTGCTGTACTATCAAAACCGACCTGAGCTAGATCCAAAGATTTAAGTAATTGATAGATATGTGGCAGTGACTTTTCTGTTGCGTATTTTAGCAGTAAGCTTTGGTTTTGCGTGATACGGATATCGTCAGCGACCAAATTGTTCAGACCAGCAACCAACGCGCGAGATTTATCTGTACCAATATCCCCCGTGGATACCCGCACATAAACACCATAATATCCGTCTTGTTTTTGCGCGAATGTATTGGTGCCCTTCCAGACCTGATAGTTTAAATCGCTATCTAGATCAATAGTAGATAGCCGGCTGTCATCTGGTGGTAATGGCTGTTCGATTTTGGTTCGGTCGATCGGATAGCTTTTCACCTTCGTAGCAATTTTTTCGGCTTCAATTAAATTTAGCACTTCTTCCAACCCTAATTTCTGAATAAGGTATTTGAATCGAGCTTTATTGCGGTTATTTCTTTCACCATAACGATCAAAGACACGAAGTGTAGCTTCTATATAAGGGATCAGTTCATCTTCTGGTAGAAACTCACTTGTTACTGATGCTAAGAAAGGCTGAGATCCCAATCCCCCACCCAATAGTACTTTAAAACCCCTCGTTTCCACACCATTGACAACTTTTAGTTTTGGAATAAAACCAAGGTCATGAATATAGGAAAATGCAGTGTCTTCATCACTGGCAGAAAATGACATTTTGAATTTTCTTCCCATTTCCGCACATACTGGATTGCGCAAAAAATATTCAAAAGTTGCCTGAGCATATGGCGAAACATCAAAAGGCTCCTTTGGATCGATTCCTGAACTTGGAGATGCTGTGACATTACGGACTGTATTCCCACAAGCTTCACGTAATGTAATATCGTCTTCAGCTAATTTGGACCAAAGTTCTGGTGTACGGTCAAGACTAACGTAATGAATCTGTATATCTTGACGTGTGGTCAGGTGCAGGTTGCGGCTTGCGTATTCGTCTGATATCGCTGCAATTTTGTTCAATTGCTTAAACGTAACCTTTCCAAATGGAAGTTTTATACGAACCATTTGAACTCCAGGTTGTCTTTGTCCATATACCCCCCTAGCCAAACGCAACGATCTAAATTTCTCGTCGGCAATTTTGCCCTCATGGAACAATCGAATCTTTTTTTCAAGTTCGATAATTTCCTTTTCCACGATTGGGTTCTCTAATTCTGTGCGGAAGCTTTGCATATAACAAATAAAATCTATTGATTTAGTATTCTTTTCTCGAGGTCAAATGTAAAAATATTTTTTTAATATTCTATAATATCTACCAAATTAATATATATTTGCCCTATAAAATTTAATATACAAAACCTGTAGACTTTTAGGTGTAATGATGAGAAAGTGTTTTATAGTTCTGATTTTAAGCTGTGTAATCGTATTTAAAATGACTTCCTGTGCGCCGAAAGTTAAAAATGGTTACAGCAAGGAACATGGTTTTGAAGGGAATATTTCTTTGTCCGGTGCATTTGCCCTTTATCCTTTGGCAGTGGTTTGGAGTGAAGATTTTAAAAAAATGCACCCGAATGTTCGCTTCAATATTTCAGCTGGAGGTGCTGGAAAAGGGATTGCAGATGTTCTTACAGGGATGGTTGATATCGGGATGGTGTCGAGAGATCTGCATGAGCAAGAAATAAAAAAAGGAGCTGTTCCGATTATTGTTGCTAAAGATGCTGTTATCTGTACAATCAATCCTGACAACCCTAATTATCCTGCTATTTTGAAGCGTGGTTTGAGTCGCGAAGAATTGTTGAATATTTTTGTGGATCGAAAGTTCAAGACCTGGAAAGAGATCGATTCTCAGTTTACGGCGGACCCTATCAACGTGTATGTGCGTTCCGATGCCGCTGGAGCAGCTGAAACATGGGCCAAATTTTTTGGTCATAAGCAGGAAGATCTGCAAGGTATTGGCATTTTTGGTGACCCCGGGATTGCCCAAGCTATTAAGGATGATATCAATGGGATTGGATTCAATAACATTAACTACGTTTATAATCTAAAAACTAACAAGGTCTTTGACCGTATTGCTGTTGTTCCTTTGGATCTGAATAAAAATGGACATGTTGAAGATGATGAGCAGTTTTATGGTACCCTATCTAATTTGACTGAGGCCGTTGCTACGGGGAAATACCCTGCTCCACCTTCAAGAGAGTTAACCTTTGTAACGCGTAATAAGACCGAATCCCTTCTGTTGAAGGAGTTTATTTCTTTTGTACTCCAGAAACAGGGGCAATCGCAACTCCTTGAAAATGGTTATGTCCCACTAAATGAAACACTGATAAAAGAAGAACTTAATAAGTTATAGCATGCTAAATACTCGTCTCGTTAAAGATACACTGGTCAAGCGATCCACTTTGCTCCTCTTACTGATTTCACTTTCAGTTGTGGTGATTATTGCAGTTGGTTTAACCATAAAATCGATTCCGTTATTTGAATATAGTAATATCTTTCAACTGTTAACCGACAAGGTTTGGTCACCAATGAAAGGGTCGTTTGGCTTTTTGCCTTTTATTGCAGGTACGCTTGCTGTTACCTTGATTTCTCTTGCTATTGCGATTCCGCTTTGTATACTGACAGCTGTTTATTTGACTGAATATGCTTCGGATGCCTTAAAGAATATGATGTTTCCGTTGGTCAATATTTTAGCGGCAATACCACCGGTTCTTTATGGTGTTTGGGGAGTGTTATTTATTGTGCCTTTAATTCAGTTGTATATAGCTCCCGTCTTTGGGGTTGTTACATCGGGTTATTCTGTGCTTGCCGGTGGAATTGTATTAGCGGTGATGATTTTTCCCATTATGATTTCTATTATGGTAGAGGTGCTTCAAACGATACCCTATGAGTTAAAAGCGGCTTCGCTATCCTTGGGTGCGACAAAATGGGACACCATCAAACATGTTATTCTGAAGAAAGCTAGACCTGGGATTGTGGCTGCAATTGTTTTGTCAACATCTAGGGCCTTTGGTGAAACAATTGCGGTATTGATGGTCTGCGGCAATGTTGCAAAAGTACCGACTTCGGTATTTGATGCGGGATATCCAATTCCAGCATTAATAGCCAATAATTTTGGGGAAATGATGTCAATTCCACTCTATGAATCTGCATTAATGTTCTCCGCGTTGCTGCTGTTTGTAATCATATTTGTTTTTAACTTAATATCTCGTCTTATATTGAGACGACTGGAAGGAGCTCAGCATGGATAATACGAAAAGACGGCTATTGAGTGAAAAGGTAGCCAAAGGTTTTATGCATCTCTCTGGGATAACTGTGACTGCTTCCCTATTTTTTATCGTAGGAACTATCTTGTATAAGGGGCTTCCTTATCTCAGTTGGGAGATGGTTAGTCAGTTACCAAAAGGTGGGTTTTATATTGGAAAAGAAGGTGGGATTTTGAATGCGATTTTGGGTTCTCTTTATTTAGCAGGTGTCGCAACAGCCTTGTCTGCAATTATAGGAATTCCGATTTCGTTGTACCTTAATGTTTATTTGGGAACAAAATCAAAAGTGACACAACTTTCTAAACTGTTGTTTGATGTATTGTATGGTGTCCCTTCTATCGTGTATGGGGCTGTTGGTTTTGGGATTATGGTTTATTTAGGTATTCGAGCTTCACTGTTGGGGGGAATCATTACAGTGACATTGCTGACCATTCCAATTGTGGTTCGTACCGTGGATGAATTGATCAAAACCATTCCTGAAGACCTAAAAAATGTCACTCTTTCGCTAGGGACGACACGCTGGGAATTGGCTAAGGTTATGCTAAAGAGCATCCGAACAGGGCTTCTTACTGCGATTTTACTGGCTTTTGGACGTGCTATTGGTGATGTTGCAGGCGTTTTATTGACAACTGGTTTTAGTGATAATCTTCCAAAATATATTGATGAACCGGCAGCAACGTTGCCATTGGCCATATTTTTTCAGTTAAGTAGTCCTATTCCTGAAGTTCAGGGTCGCGCTTATGCTTCAGCTTTAGTTTTAACAATCATTATTTTAATTATTGTAGTATGCACTCATATCCTTCAATCGAAACAAAAAAATCGTCGATAACAGACCCCTTGAGCGATCCACACATTGAAATCAAGGATCTTAATGTCCATATTGACGGCCGACATATACTCAAAAACATTAATCTTGCCCTGCCTAACAATAGTGTAACTTCTATTATTGGTCCTTCGGGTTGTGGAAAGACTACGCTTTTAAAGACGCTTAATAGATTGGTAGATGATACCAAGGGTGTTGAAATAACGGGTTCTGTTCTCGTTAATGGTGAGGATATTTATGGCAGAAATGCTGAGGTAACACATATCCGTAAGAAAATGGGTCTCTTATCCCAAAAGCCCTACCCGTTGCCAATGTCGATCTATGATAATGTGGCTTATGGCCCCCGTATACATGGTACACGAAGCAAAAAGGAATTGGATAGAATTGTAGAGACGCAATTGCGAAATGTGGCTCTATGGGACGAAGTTAAGGATCGACTTGGACATTCGGCCAGCGGATTGTCCATTGGTCAGCAACAAAGGCTTTGTCTTGCAAGAGGTTTGGCTGTAGAGCCTGAGATTATCCTTGGGGATGAATCGACATCAGCATTAGATCCCCTTTCTACTGCTAAAATTGAGGAATTATTAATTGAATTGAAGAAAGATTATACCATTGTATTGGTGACGCATATATTGCGGCAGGCGCGACGCGTTTCTGACTATATTTTGTTTGTCTATGGTGGAGAGATTCTTGAGTTTGGACCAACAGAACAAGTTTTATTGAATCCGCAGAATGAAATCACAAAACAGTATGTAAAAGGATTTATTTCCTAAAAGGTTAAGAAGCGTCCACGCTGGATCAAGTTTATGAGAAAGCAAAGAAGATTTGCTGATAAAAAGAAAAGGCCAAAGGTTTATTTTGAAGCCAAAAACGATGGTCTAATTTCTTCTGAGGGTTATGTTCCCGATAATTGTCAAGACGATTGCTTTGTTGGATAAACTTCAGTAAAATCAGCATGCTGCTGGTGTTGTTTCCATAAAATCAGTTTGTAAACTTTGTTTCAGGAATTATGCGGGACGATTCTAGTTAAAACATGAATAATCCCGCATTTTATTTTACTATAGTATCAGATAAGTTCTACTTCAGATGAAATAAATCATCAACGCCAAGTATCTTCTTTGAAGTAAACCCTTCCGCATATTTCGCTTGGATGTACCGTCCAAATTCTCGCGCTCTAGCAGCAGTTGATTCCATGAAATCCGGATTAGAAATATAAGTCTGTGGTTCATCCGGGTTTACATTTTCTCCGGTATAAAATTGAGTTTTGTAAGCTAATACAGATTTTTCTTTAATGTGATAATAATCCGTTATATCAATGACAACATCAGGTTTGATATAATAGTCCTGTACAAATTGCAGTACCAATCTGGGGCGGTAGGCCTCCTGGGAAATATTGTTCTGATCAAAAGTTTCCACTTTTCTCAAGCCGGCAAGAAAGCAGGCTTCGTTGACCATCTGTCCGGCTCTTCCGTGGTCTGGGTGACGATCCGTAATGGCATTTGTAATGATAATTTCCGGTTGGTATTTGCGGATGGCTCTTATTACAGCCATTTTTTCTTTTTCAGCATTTTCAAAGAAACCATCTCTTAGGCCAAGATTTTCTCTAACGGCCAGCCCTAATATTTCGGCAGCATCTTTTGCTTCCTGTGCTCTGGTCTCCGCTGTGCCGCGTGTGCCGAGCTCACCTTGGGTTAAATCAACAATTCCTACCTTTTTTCCTTCAGCAACATATTTTGCCATCACACCTCCGGCGCCTAGCTCGGCGTCATCTGGATGTACAGCAATGATAAGTAAATCTAATTTTAACATATAATATTTCTCTCTTTAAATTGGCTTCCCTTTTCATGGTAAATCATTCCAATTGACCGATGGATAGCTTTGGCAGAAAGCCTTTACTAATCCCGCGTAGTTATTGATGCTAAGTCGATATACAACTTGGCCTGCGCTGTGGGGAGCTGCCGCAAATGTAAGCAGTTTATAGATTACTCTTGTAAAAGACGCTCAATATTGCGGCAAATTTTACTTGACAATGGCGAAGTAGTCGGATAATAGAAATCAATGACCTCTCCTTTTTTGTTTACCAGATATTTGTGGAAATTCCAGGAAGGTTTACTATTAATGTGTCCATTTTGATCTTTGCTCGACAGAAAACTGTATAGAGGTGTTGTATATTCGCCGATAACATGGCTACGCTTAAAAACAGGGAAACTCACCTGTTGATTGATCCGGCAGAATGTCTCTAGCGTACCACCGGTTAACGGTTCCTGGTTACGAAAGTTATTTGCTGGAAATGCCAGAATTTCGAAGCCTTGGTCTTTATATTTTTGGTAGAGTTTTTCGAGCGATTTAAATTGTCTGGTAAAGAGACATTGGCTGGCAGTATTGACGATGAGTAAAACTTTACCTTCAAAGTCAGCGAGGGATTTTTTTTTACCGTTAAACTGAAGTGCGTCAAAGTCGTATACTGTTTTCATCTGGTTTTGGTTTGATTGGTCACATGACAGGTTGAGGTCTCGACTTTTCGAATTCCCTAATGATATTTTCAATGGCAAAGTCTTCTTTTGGGTCATAAGTTGACTTTAGGTTGTGACCGAATATTTTCGCAACTCCCTGATAGAAAAAAGCGGAAATCCCACCTTTCATTTCCTTTACCATTTCATAGCCAGTATGTCCCGTATAACGATCGATCAATTTAATGAGTATTTTGCCTTGTGAAATAGTCATATTTTTGATTTCTCGGTCAAACATCTGTTTTACGTCACTTTCACATTTTTCAACCAATGCTTTATGTTCCTTTTTATCCGAAGTCAGCGCGAGATCTCTGTCTAGCTGATCATATCTTTTTTGCGCATATATCGCATAAGGAAGAACCTTTAGAACATTTCTTCTAAAGCGGAGATATTCTCTTCGTGCTTCTTCACTTGACCAGGTTCTTTTGGCCACGACAGTGACCTCTGGGATCGGAAACCAGGGTAACACCTCTCCGGTTACCAAGGTTGTTGTCATATAACTGTTTACGGTCTCCTGCGCACCTTCTCCGTACAAAGGAAGAGTGAGTGATTGAGACTGTGCCCATACGGACAAAGTCCCTGTGAGGAAAAGCAAACAAAATAATATTGTCTTCATTTGGGCAATTATATAACGCTTTTTAATTTGTCAATGCTATAATATTTTGGTAGATTTATTACAAAATAAGTTAGCTTGAAAATAGTATTCAAGAATACATTAACTAAATTACACAAATTTACTCAAAAAACATCATTTACCTGCAACGTTTATGAAAGATTATGTGATTGATATTGAAGCAGAAAACAAAGAGATTAGGAAACGTTACCGTGCATTGTTGCGCGCTTGTAAGCCAACTTTACAACGCGGAGACAAGCAGGAGATCCGAAAGGCATTTGATTTAGCATTGGATAGTCATAAAGAGATGCGACGCAAATCAGGAGAGCCTTATATCTATCACCCTATTGCTGTTGCCCAGATTGCTGCTGAAGAGATTGGCTTAGGAACAACATCTATTGTATGCGCCTTGCTCCATGATGTAGTTGAAGACACCAATGTTACATTGGATGAAATTGAAGAAATGTTTGGTAAGAAAGTTCGCCGAATTATCGATGGGCTTACCAAGATTTCAGGGATTTTTGATCCAAATAGTTCCATGCAAGCGGAGAATTTCAGGAAAATGTTGCTCACACTGGCTGACGATGTTCGTGTAATTCTCATTAAATTGGCAGATCGATTGCACAATATGCGCACCATGGAATTTATGGCCAGGGATAAGCAGTTGAAGATTGCTTCGGAGACAAGTTACCTTTATGCACCATTAGCGCATCGTCTTGGGCTGTATGCGATAAAATCTGAATTGGAAGATCTCTCGATGAAATTTACCGATCCGGATACCTATAAATTTATCGCTCGAAAACTGAATGAGAAAAAAGCCGAGCGCGAAAAATTTATAGGCGATTTTATTGGTCCCATCAAAGAGATATTGGAGGAACAGGGTATTAAGGCGTCCGTATTTGGACGACCTAAATCAATCCACTCTATTTGGAATAAGATGCGAAAAAAATCGATTCCTTTTGAGGAGGTTTATGATTTGTTTGCTATACGTATTGTAATAGATGCTGTTGATGAGAAAGAAAAGACCGAATGTTGGAAAGTCTATTCTATTGTCACAGATTTATATCGCCCTAACCCCGACCGTCTTCGGGATTGGATTTCCTCTCCAAAAGGGAATGGTTATGAGTCTTTACATACTACGGTAATGGGGCCTAAAGGGCAATGGGTCGAAGTTCAGATTCGAACCAAACGGATGAATGAAATTGCAGAAAAAGGGTTTGCAGCGCATTGGAAGTATAAAGAATCAAATTCCGATTCTGGCCTGGATCAATGGATCAAAAAGGTGCGCGATGTCTTAAGTAGCCCGGATCAGAATGCGATGGATTTTGTGGATGATTTTAAGATGAATCTTTTCTCCGATGAGATTTTTATATTCACTCCCAAAGGAACGCTGATTCAACTACCCAACAATGCCACTGCTTTAGATTTTGCCTTTGAGATCCACTCTGATATTGGGGCAAGTTGTATTGGCGCCAAAGTAAATCACAAACTTGTTCCTTTAAGTCATATTTTGCAAAATGGGGATCAGGTAGAGATTATTACATCAAGCAAGCAGTCGCCTAAGGAGGATTGGTTGAATTTTGTTGTGACTGCAAAAGCAAAATCCAAAATCAGATCTTCTCTAAAAGAGGAAAAGAGAAGAGTTGCGGAGGATGGGAAAGAGATTTTGGAACGTAAGTTGAAATCGTTAAAAGTTACCTATAATACGGATAATATTAACAAAATTGCCAACTTTTTAAAATACCCCAGTTCGCAGGATCTTTTCTACAATGTTGCTAAGGGCATTGTTGACATTAGGCAACTGAGAGAATATGTAGCGCATGAAAAAGCAGTTGAAATTAATGTAAGTTCTTCATCAGGAAATCAATTTAATACCCATATAGGTGGACTAGTTGAAAAGATAAATAAGAAGGAATTCGATACGATCTTAATCGGGGACGATATGCAGAAAGTCGATTATACCTTAGCTCCTTGTTGTAACCCTATCCCTGGTGACGATGTCTTTGGCTTTTTGACCGTAAATGATGGTATAAAAATTCATCGTACAAGTTGCCCAAATGCATCCAAGCTGATGGCAAATTATGGTTATAGAATTCTAAAAGCACGTTGGGCTTCTACAAAAGATTCTGCATTTTTGACAGGTTTACATATCGTTGGCATAGATGATGTTGGATTAGTAAATAAGCTTACAACTGTTATTTCGCAAGAATTTGCTGTTAATATTCGGTCCTTGTCAATTTCAAGTAACGATGGTATTTTTGATGGTAATATTATGGTCTATGTGAATGATACTGCTCAGCTTGAAAGTTTGATGAGAAATTTAAAGCAAGTCAGAGGGATAACAGGTGTCAATCGATATGAATCGGAAAATTAATAACCAAGTGTTGGATTGAAAATTTCGCTAAGGCGACTACTATTAAGCACTATTTTTAATAGAGGAAATATCAATCTTAATTGGTAAATTTGTACAAGAATATTTTTACTATGAATCAAGCTGAAAATTTTGCAACTGTAAAAAAAATCTTTGAAGCCTACTTAGAAAATAAAAATCTAAGAAAAACACCAGAGCGCTATGCGATTTTGGAAGAGATTTATTCACGTACTGATCACTTTGATGTAGAGTCTTTGTATATTCATATGAAGAACAAGAAATATCGTGTCAGTCGTGCTACAGTTTATAATACCCTAGAACTTTTGGTCTCTTGTGATTTGGTTACAAAACACCAATTTGGAAGGAACATGGCACAATTTGAGAAGTCTTACGGGTTCAAACAACACGATCACGTGATCTGTATTGAATGTAATAAGGTTGTTGAATTCTGTGATCCACGTATCAACCAAATTCAGAGCCTCATGGGAGATCTTTTAAAATTTGACATTAAGCACCACTCACTCAATTTGTATGGTGTATGTCAAGACTGTCAACTTAAGAACAAAAAAGAAGAGGCCGTCGCTCACGAAGCTATTTCAAATTAATCTTATATTTTCTTAAATATAATAGTACATTTGTTCAGGAATGTTCAGGGGAAAAATTCCTGAACATTTTATTTTTAAATAGAGTCTATTTTTATTAATAACATTTTAATTACTATACTTTAAAAGCTATGCAAGTTGATGTGCTTTTGGGCTTACAATGGGGTGACGAGGGTAAAGGTAAAATCGTAGACGTATTTTGTCCAAAATACGATTTAATCGCTCGTTTCCAAGGCGGCCCTAACGCCGGACACACGTTGGAATTCGATAACAAGAAATTCGTACTCAACACAATTCCATCTGGTATCTTCAATGAAGGTACACTAAATCTTATTGGTAATGGTGTCGTTATCGATCCGATTATCTTAAAAAGAGAGTTAGACAACCTGAAGACAGCTGGTTTTGATCCGGTGGGTAAAGGCAATTTGGTTTTAGCGCGTAAAGCACACCTTATTCTGCCGACACACCAATTATTGGATGCTGCCTCAGAATCAAAAATGGGTGCAGGAAAAATTGGATCCACTCTGAAAGGTATTGGTCCAACTTACATGGATAAAACCGGTAGAAATGGTTTGCGTGTAGGTGATACAACACTTCCAGACTTTCAAGAGCGTTACCAAAAGTTGAAAGAAAAACATCTAAGTATTCTTTCGCACTATGGTGAAATACCTGATTTCAGTGAAAAAGAGAAAGCATTTTTAGATGCAATCGAATTCATAAAATCTATCCCACATGTGGATTCAGAGCATTTGGTGAATCAATATTTGAAAGAAGGCAAACGTGTGTTAGCTGAGGGTGCTCAAGGTACGCTTTTGGATGTTGATTTTGGTTCTTATCCATTTGTTACTTCATCTAATACCACAACAGCCGGAGCTTGTACAGGCCTGGGTATCGCACCAAATAAAATAGGTAAGGTATATGGTATCTTTAAAGCATATGCTACTCGCGTAGGTGGCGGTCCCTTCCCTACTGAACTTCACGATGAAACTGGCGAAAAATTACGTCAATTAGGTCATGAATTTGGAGCGACTACAGGGCGTGCTCGTCGCACCGGATGGATCGATATTCCGGCTTTAAAATATGCTATTATGCTGAATGGTGTGACAGACTTGATTATGATGAAGGCTGACGTTTTGGACACCTTCGACAAAATCTACGCATGTACACATTATAAATATAATGGTGAAGTGATTGATTATATGCCTTATGAAATCATCACGCATCAAGCAGAACCTATCTTAGAAGAAATTGATGGGTGGAAACAAGATTTGACCGGTATAACGTCTGAACAAGAAATACCTGAAGCATTAAAAAATTATATTTCTTATTTAGAGAAAGCTCTTGAAGTACCTATCACGATCCTATCGGTAGGTCCTGATCGTAAACAAACATTAGCTTTATCGAAATAAACTATGCGGATCGAAAGTTTTGATCTTCTCGATTCTAAAGATAAATTTCATCAAAAAGCCCTGCATTGGTCGGGGCAATTTGATGAAATTTCTTTCTTTAATAGTAATGGGATGTCGGATCAATGGGGCAAATTTGAACAGATACTGGCTGTCAAGGCATTATTCTCTTTCCGTGCAAATGAAAATGTATTTGACCAGCTCGACACTTTTTTGAGATTACATCAATCTCAGTTTATCCCTGGATTTCTATCTTACGACCTTAAGAATGAGATAGAAGAATTAAAGACAACAGGAAAGGATCAGCTCGAATTTCCAGAAGCTTATTTCTTTGTGCCAGCAATTACGCTTCGATGGACGGCAGATCAAGTGCATATAGAAGCCGAGGATCCTGTTAAAATCTATCAGGCCATTTCGGATACTCAGATTCCTGCGATAACCCCAATTTCTGTACAGGTAAAGTCGCGTTGGACAAAGTGTGAATATGTCAAAGCTTTTGAAAATGTACAGGCACATATTCAGCGTGGAGACATCTATGAAGTGAACCTTTGTCAGGAATTTTTTGCTGATGATGCTGATATCGCTCCTATGGAAGTTTATCATCGGTTGAATACCATATCACCTACGCCCTTTAGTTCATTTTTCAAGGTAGGAAATCATTTTATCATGAGTGCTTCTCCGGAGCGATTTTTAGCGAAAAGACAAGGAAAGTTGATTTCTCAGCCGATTAAAGGGACGGCCAAAAGGGGGGCAAATTCAACAGAGGACCAACAGATTATAGCTGATATGTTGAGGTCAAAAAAAGAGATCGCCGAAAATGTGATGATCGTTGATTTGGTTCGCAATGATTTGACACGAAGTGCTCTTCCCGGAACGGTTGAGGCCACTCGCCTTTTTGAGATTCAATCCTTCGAACAAGTGCATCAAATGATTTCAACTATTACCTGTATGCAAGACCCAAAAGTCGCCAATGTGGATGTATTTAGAAATACTTTTCCTGCAGGTTCGATGACAGGTGCTCCCAAAATTGCAGCTATGCAAATTTGCGATCAGCTTGAAGCTCGAAAGAGAGGTATCTATGCAGGATCTATCGGTTACTTTGACACCATGCGCGATGAATTCGATTTTAACGTTGTTATCCGTTCATTGCTTTACAATAAACAAAAAAGGTACCTTTCCTTTCATACAGGGGGAGCAGTTACTAATCAGCAGCTGCCGATCAGGAGTATCAAGAATGTCTTTTGAAGGCTTCAGGTATTCTTGAAGCTTTAGATGCTAGCTTGGGAGAATAAAACTATACTAATTTTGTAGAGAATATTTTTTGCTTCAAGTATTTTTTCGACCTTTGTCTCGTTGGCTACACAGATTCCCTATATCGATCTACACACGCATCGGAATTATCCGATGAAAGAACGTGCTACTCTTTCCATTAAGAATATCACCTTGAACCATTCGGAGATAATTTCTGAAGCGGATTGTTCAGTAGGTTTGCACCCATGGTATATCAATGAGAATACTGAACATGATTTGGGACTCATGGTGGATGCATTAGCGCTGAGTCAGGTTTTAGCCATAGGTGAATGTGGTATGGACAAAAATATCGCCACTCCCCTCGCCGACCAACAGCTTGTGTTTGATCAACAGGTTCGCTTGGCTAAAACGTATAGGAAGCCTTTGATCATTCATTGTGTTCGAGCTTTTCAGGAGATTGTTGGTTGTTTGAAAAAAGTGAATTTTAGCGAAGCTGTTGTTTTTCATGGATATCGTAAGAACTGGACCTTGGCTCAACAGTTAATCGATCAAGGGTATTATCTTTCCATAGGAAAACATTGTTTAAACGGAAGTCAAGACGAACTTTTAGAAAATATTTCACTCAGTCATTTGTTTCTAGAAACGGATACAGATACGACCGTAGAAATTGCTACACTTTACCGATACGTTGCTCAGATCAGATCGATCGAATTGGAAGAGTTAAAGCGGGTTTTATACCAAAATTATAAGAATGTATTTAATAAATGAGGCCATCATAGTCTGTTTATTCACGTTGTCGGATAGCTATAAGGTTTCATTATAATATAAAAAACAAATTTAGATAAATGAAAGATTTAAGTTGGCTGTCACGTACCGAAGCATTGATAGGTCGATCAGCGGTTGAAAAATTGGCAAATTCGCATGTGATGGTTTTGGGATTAGGCGGTGTTGGATCATTTGCTGCCGAATTTATATGCCGAGCAGGTGTTGGAAAAATGACCATTATTGATGGAGACACCGTAGATCCATCCAATCGTAATAGGCAGCTACCTGCCTTGGCAACTAATCATGGTGAAGCAAAAGCTGAGATTATGCGAGAAAGATTAATGGCGATCAATCCGGAATTAGATTTAACTGTGATACAGGATTTTATTATTCCGGAAAAAATACCAGCTTTGCTAGATTTAGCGCCAGATTATTGTGTGGAAGCTATTGATAGTATTACACCTAAACTATTTTTTATTCGGAGAGCATTAGAAGCCAATATACCATTTGTCAGTTCAATGGGCGCCGGTGGCAAAGTTGATCCTACAAAAATAAAAATTGCTGATATCGGTAAATCTTATAATTGTAAGTTGGCCCAGCATATCCGTAAGAAATTGCGTAAACATGGTATACGTGATGGAGTGAAAGTGGCATTTTCAACTGAACTTCCAAACAAGGATTCATTATTATATACTGATGGGAGTAACTTTAAAAAGTCTGCTTATGGTACCATGTCATATCTACCAGCAGCCTTTGGTGGGGCAATAGCTTCTGTTGCTATACGAGATCTAATAGAAAATGCTTAACTTAGGTATTAAATAAACATATGAACAAATGAAGGAAGCTACCCGTTAATCGATGGATAGCTTCTTTTCGTTGTTTAGCGACTGGTGACACCTTTCATATCAATACCTTTGGGCTTGATATGCTCTAATCTTTTCTTTAGTGTATCGATTTTTGATTTTTCAAGATTACCTGTCGCAATTATAATTCCTTCCTTCACCTGAGCCGTAATGGTTGGAAAATCTTCCAGAACAAGATTGACGTCTCTCGTTAAGGTAGAATCTATCGCGCCGCCCATAATTTCATGATATTTTTCACGGGCATCTTCTGGTTCAGGAAGATTTACAATGATATTGTTGTGAATGGATTTGATACCCTCTCCCCCCGCTAATTTTGTTCTGTTTTCTATATCCTGCTTGAGCGAATCCGAACCGATCTGTCCATCCAACGTTACATTCCCTTCCTCGACATCTACTTCGATGCCTGCAGTAGTTTCCAACGCTGCCTCGATTTTTGATCTTAGTTTTTCGTCCGATTCGGGCGATCTACAAGAGTGAATAAACAGTAAAGCGCCAAGTAAGAAGATTAAAAGTAAATTATTCAATTTCATGTCATTCTTCGTTTCTGTACTAAATAAGAACAGATGCATCGACATATTGTTTAATTTTTCGGTATTTTCATCACTTAGTAGATTGCAATAACTTTCTGATTAACGTTGTTAAAAACAAAACTATCACCTATTTTTTTTCCGATAAGTAGTTGTCCAATTGGAGATGCAGGCGAAATGACGAAGATATTATTGGTCCCTATTTTTACAGCTCCAATACTTGTGGCGATCAAATATAGACCAACACTGGTTTGAACAAGCGTTCCTAATCTGGCTACATCCATTACATCATTTGGTAATGATTCTATACTGATTAGCTGCTGTAGATCTTTATTGGCTTCGAGGAGTTGTTTCTGGTAGCGGTTGATGTCCTGTTGAATCATTTCACGTGAAGTTTCATATTTGTCTCCAGCACTACTTTTGGTATCGTCATTACTTGAATCTCTTGCTGTTTCTAAAGCAGATTCTATCATTGTGATACGTTCCTGAGTACGTTTTAGTGCCATGTCGAGGATCTCCCCTTTTATGTCGAAATAATTATTTGTCATTCCGAAAAATAAGGAATAAGTTTTATTCATTAAAAAATAAAAACAATACGCTTAGTCTCAATAGAATATAACAAATCCGATGGTAAATAACACGAATAAGGTTGCAATAAATTAAAAAATTGCTACATTTGTGCACTGAAACACGGAAAGGTGTCAGAGTGGTCGAATGAGCAGTCCTGGAAAGACTGTATACGGGATGACTGTATCGAGGGTTCGAATCCCTCCCTTTCCGCAAAAAAAAAAACCGTCTTTAACACTGTTAAAAACGGTTTTTCTGTTTTAAGTGTTATACCAACACCAAAATCAAACCAAAGGAAGAAACGTTCTATTAGAATTTCATCTTACAAAATCCCACGTATAATAAGAGCCAAATCTGGGGAGTCGTTTATGAATACGAAATTCTGAGGAAGCTTAATGAGTTTAAAAAAGTTTTACGTTCTCCAAGGATGCAGAAATAAACTGAGTTCACGATCTTCAAGAAAACGAAATAGTTGCCCGAGTGAAAAGTACTTCTTTATACCTTGTCGGTTTCCTGAGTTAGTTGTCTAAATTTTGACTTCAGCCCCTAAAAAATTCAAATCAGTATATAACTTAAACAATCAACTGTATAATTCTTTTGTATACTTTCTTGATAAAAAGAATATACGGCGTCTGTTAATTTTTATAATGGATTATGTTGCCAATTTAAAGTCGGTCTATCAAATTTCCTGCGTATTTTGTGTTAATATTTTTTTATATTATATTAATATATGTTTATATTTAATTGATCGTATAAGCTAATGTTAATTAATTTTTAAATGAAAAGGATAATTCAAGAAGAACAACTTGTCAAAACTGGAAAGATGAAAAAAGACCCATTCACTATGTCTGCGGATGAAAAGATTCAATGGAGGCAAGAATTACAAACGAGCATTCGCTCCTACTTGTTTTCCCGTGAACAGCCGTTGGTTTATAGCAAGGATGGCCAAATGGTTGAAGAGCATAGCGATGGGACAATTCAAAGTATCTGATCATGGCAACAATATATGTGATAACTGGTCCTCCTCATATTGGGAAAAGTACTTGTGGGCAGTATTTCATTCCCGAAGGGATCAAGATACTTGACCCTAATCTCTTTGTTCAAAGCTATGCTGCACTTGGTTTAAAATATGGATATAGGAGATTTGAGGAACAACTGTTGTTGCTGTTAAGTAACGATGAAGATTTTGCTGTGGAGATCAATATCGTTAATAAGACGCATCTTCAAATGCTACAAGATATTAAAGCCTTGTACCCTGAAAATAAGATTGAAATGATCTTTTTTTACACCGATAATATGCATATATGCCATGCGAGGTCTAAGGCTAAGAAAAGTACTAGTTGTGACTCCAGCACGGACAAAATAACTCATTTATATATTCATACCATTCCGCTTGTGAAAAGGCATCTAAATCTCTTTTCCTCTGTTAAGGGGGTCGATATAAGCGAAAACGACATGGTACCTGAAACTGTGTTTAAATACCAGGATGCTGTTTCAGAGATCGAGATATCTACACATCTCCCCATATGGGCTCAATGAAAGAACATCACATTGGCTTAAATTCTATCTTTGTTCGAGCACTGTTCGGCTTTTCCTCAAGTTGTCGTCGGTTGACTTCGATGAAGACTAAAGGAAAAGTATTTATTACTATATTTGGGGATAAACCGAATATAAAAAGCATGGATGACCGCAACTTTCAACTTACTCTTAGACCGACAGTATACACGGATTTAGAAACACATTATCAGTTTCAGCTTGATGAAGAAGCAAATTATCTCGCGGCTTTTACCTCAAGTAGTTCTTCAGATAAGAAAGCTTACCTTGAGAAGTATGCTAAATTTCTCAATGAGCCAAGTATAAACAATCAAACGATTCTGATTGATGGGACAATTGTAGGAAGTATTGCGAAGTTTGTTATTGAAGGTGATGCTGAGATCACTTATTGGATTGACCGAAAATTCTGGGGACGTGGAATTGCAACAAAGGGACTTAAAGCGTTTCTTTCAATTGAAACAAACCGCCCTATGTATGGGCGCGTCGCTTTCGATAATCTCGGTTCCCAAAAAGTATTGGAAAATTGTGGTTTTGTTAGGGTTGGTACAGATCGCGGTTTTGCTAATGCACGCCAAATCGAAATTGAGGAATTTATTTATAGATTAGATTAATGAGCGATTTGATCAGTCTATTTTTATTACCAGCCCCCCTCAGTCGGTTTCACACTTAGGTTTCGCGACCCTAACGAGAATATCCCAATCTTAATAGAGCTTATTGTATATACTACTAAACTGGCTATTTAGGATCGCTTTTATCTGAAAAGATCGCCTGTAATTTTTCTTCTAAATCTTTCCCCCTGAGGTTGCGGTACACAATTTTTCCTGTAGGATCCAACAAGAAGCTTGCTGGTATGGAATTGATGCCATAACGTTTTGCTGCTTGGCTATCCCAACCTTTTAAATCAGATACTTGTGGCCAGCTCAGCTTATCATCTGCAATTGCTTCGACCCATTGTTTGCGTTGAGCTACTTTATCCAAAGATATTCCTAAGATTTCGAATCCCGAATCTTTGTATTTATTGTAAAGCGCTACTAGATTTGGATTTTCTTCGCGGCATGGTCCACACCAACTAGCCCAAAAGTCTACCAATAGATACTTTCCTCGGAATTCAGATAATTTTAGACTTGTACCCATTTGAGTTTGAAGTTCGAGATCGGGGGCAACCTGTCCAACTTTGGTCCTGATTGACGATTCTAACTGCATGGGTATCTCTTTGGCCAAAGGATAGCTTTTGAGCTTCTCAGCTAAATCGGCATATATCCTTTTAACCTCGTCTATAAATTTCTCCTGTCCAGCAACAAAGGATAAACTGATTAAACTAAGGTAGGACGATGGATGCTGACGAGCAAATGCTAAATGAACACGATATAGGTCATCCATTAATCCTTTTTCCCGATCAATATAAGCCTCCCGTACTTTAGGATCGTTTTGTTGATTGGCTGAAAGTGCATAAAATTCTTTATTAAGTGCTGTAAAGTTATCATCTACGGAGCTACGCATCTTTTTAAAAGCATCTTGGTCGAGATTAATTTGAGATCCACTGATCGTTATATTTTTCAAGGAGTCGCTTGCTTGCATTTGCATAGTGACAGGCTCAAGGTAAAAACGAAAAAAATCCATTTGCTCATTGCGAGAGGGTCTATTTACATAAGGATTTTTATCGAGATATAGCGACGATGAAACAGGATAGTCTACCGTCCCAAAAAACGAAAAATTTCCACCTCTTGAAATAGTGGAATCAACAACAGACTTACCTTCTATTTCGTAGATCAAAAATACTTTGGAACCGTCCTTCAATTGAGGTATTACCCCATTGATCTGATAGGGATTTTGTCCACAAGCGAGGAAAGGAAGTATAAAAACCGCTATTAATAGCAATCCTGTCCATATTTTCATAATATAGCCTATTTTCTGGTAATTTACTATCATAAATATACGCAATTTCTCTGTTCTGAGCCCGTTACTATTTTCTTCCTCAAAAAAGTAATGGACAAGTTATTAATTTGTGTGTTTTACCAAACTTTTGCATCTTTGTGTATTAGCACCAATATTTAACAAAATCACCTTTATATTAACTTAAAGCTGTAAAATGCAAGACGAGATCATTAAGCACACGAAGAAAATTTATAAAACCGCAAAAGAGCCAAAGCATAGCCTCTCTGAAAAACTGAAAGAAATATCCATTGAGATCTTCATTATCGTTTTTGCAGTATCACTTTCTATATGGCTTCACGGCTGGAGCGAGCATCGGCATGAACAACGAGAAGTAAAAGAATTTTTGGAAGATCTAAAAGTCGACCTCCAAAAAGATGTCCACGATTTGGAAAAGCAAAATTCCTACTTGACAAATACAGCTGAAGGTTGTAAATTTTACGGAGAACTAAACCAACAAAAAATTGATAGCTTGGTGAAAGTCAACCCGAATGACCGTATTAAGATGAACCTTAATCCGATCTTTAAGATCAGAAATACCGGAAATTATGAAGGATTCCGATCTAGTGGGAAAATTGGTCTCATCAAGGATCGAAAATTAAAAACAGGAATTTTGGAATATTATCAAACCGTAGTGCCATCAAAAGACGATTGGCAAACCTACTACAACGCATTGGTTTTTAAGCTCGCCGATGAACTAGTATCCATTCCTAATGCAAATATAAATCCCGATATGATGTATAAAGCAGTTAATGCATCGCCAAAAGTAAAAGGAATCCTTATCAATGCAGCATCTCAAGCAAATATGATTATTCAGCTGAATAATCAGGTCATCAAATCTGCCAAAGAAATCATTGCCGAAATTGAGCATAATAATGAATAAATCGGTTTCGAATGAGTTCATAACGCCAAAAAAAGACAGCTTTTAAAAATTTAAAAGCTGTCTTTTTTTTAATTTGTTATAGAAATTATCCCAATGAATTTTCATTATTATCAATCATCGATTTCCATACGCATTTCCAGAAGATTTGGTCTAAATCCTGCCTTTGCATAGGCTTTTTTTGCACTCGTATTTTCTTCATAAACCTGAAGTCTTACTTCTGAAATATTTCTTTCTTTTGCCCAGTTGATCAATCGATGTAAAATCATTTTGTTGATACCCTGCCCTCGATATTCGGGTTTAACAAACATAAATCCGAGGTAAGCATACTTTTCATATTTTTGATAAGGTTTTGCATCCAATAATCTCGCATATCCTGATCCGACAACTTGATTGTCAACAATTGCAACAAGAACTTCAGCCTCCCTGGACCTGATCAGTTCTAGGAGATCATAATAATGAATTTCGCCTAACTTCAATGTATTATCAAAAGGTCGTTCAGCTTCAACAATTCCTTGTTCAAACTCGATTAATACATTGATTTCGCTTTCTTTTGCTTGTCTGATGATTATTTCCATAATTAAGAATCTACGTCTATTATTTTGCCTTTTGTTGGCTATATCCACTGTTTGCAAATTACAAAACGAATAGCAACTATAGTATTATTTTCATATTTTAAGTTCTTGTAGAAAGGAACTTAAGAACCTTTTTGCCTTTTCAAATACAAGTTACATGTTTTATCACTTATAACAGACGGCCTATTTATCAAGAACATACTCTCGTTTTTCCAATACCCCATTTTTGTATAGTTCAGTATAAACCAACGGGCCTTTTTTTTCTTGTGTTGATTATTGGTTCACCCGTTTCTTCATTATATTCTTGCAATAATTTATAACAGTTCCATTTGCCATCAGGAAGACCTCCTTTATACCTTGCTTCCAAGTACGTATACGAATCTGTAAATGATGGATATTCTTGTAAATCCACATACCGATTTGCTTTAAATTCTATCCATTTTCCTTCTTTGTGGTGATTTTTTATTGAGCCCTGTTCTTCATCAGTTTTATATAAACCATTCTGATCATAGTATCTGACAAATGTTCCGTTGTGTAAAAGCTGAAATTGATAAACAGGTTTCTGTCTAAAGGGATTTTCATTAAATTCATAATCCCGCAATGAGATTATAAAGTTTTTATCTATATAAAATAATGTATAGTCCGTGAATCCCATTTCTCCCTCATGATGAAGATATATTCTTTTTATATCAACTGGCTTCCCATTCTTTACTGAAATTAAATATATTTTTTCTATGAATGGCTCGCTATAAAGGACTGCATTATATACAGCTAAAAAATGCAGCGAATACCCTCTATAACTGAGAAAATTAGAGGCAATTTTAATATGACTATATTCTTTACCTATAGCTTGCTCAAATGGAAAAGAAACGTCATATGCTTCTGGTAGCACCATGAGATCGTTTTTGAGTAATTGCTCAAATTTGAGCGCATAAAGATTTTCTAAGCCACGATGATCTTGTATAGCAGACAATATGGAGTCGATAGGTAGTTGTTTTGAAATATTTGAATATCCAAATGGAAGTGCTATGCAGTTTTTTTTATCCGCGTTAAAAAAGGTAGATCCTTTAACAAATACAGGTATATTCAAGCTCTTATTTTCCGTTTGTGCTTTGCAGTAGTTGGAAAGAAGCATAAACAAAAGAAGGATAAAAGTATCGTTAACTTTATTAAGCATAAACTTTTTATTTGTTCACATTGATCATAACATTGCTCCACAAGTTTTAGGGCAAACTGAGTCGGAATCCCCTAATTAATCTAAAAAGCCACCTCCCTAGCTTTTTCTAATGTTTCTTCGATATTTTTACATAAAATCTTGGGAATAAAATCCTCTCTTGGTATTCCGTTGATATGATACAATCTTTCAGTCGGAAATTGAAATCCAATTTTTGTTTCTGTGAGACGGAAATTTGAAATTGCGCCTAATAGTCCCGCCATAGGTGTGCCAATAACTGTAGCGCTATCTAGCGCGTCAAAACCAATAGCTATCCCTTCTCCCATACTTCCTGTCCAGTGTCCCACGAGGATATACACATTACCCTTGTAGGTTTTCTTACGTGGACTTACATACTCTACCCAATGTCGTTTTGTGTCATAATCCTTCTCATCAAATTCGTGAATCTGATAAGGTAGAACTTTATTGACAAACCGGCCCATAATGGCCCTCGCAACAGTTGAATTTCCACCGCTAGGAGTTTCTGTCAAATCCAAAATAAGGTTTTTATTAGAAATCAAACTGTCAAGAGCTTTATCAAATTCACCGATCAAGTTGTCATTTCCCAGTGAATTATTGATTTTGACATACCCCGTGTTTTCATTTATAACTTTATAATACAACAATTCATTCCTATTGGCATAGCTCACTGGTTCAAATGTCTTGCGTTCTCCGTTTTCAACTACGGTAATCACTCGTTTTTTATCGTGAGTTCCTGCAAAAAGCATATCTAAAGCATACTGATACATCTTTGGACTGTGATAATCTGTAAATCGAGGTAAGAAACTTTTTAACTGTTCATCTATTGATACTCCGTTGAAAAGAGTTACTTGCATACCAATTTTTAACCCAGCTAAATCTGCACCAAAACCTTTTCTTAAGTCTTTTATTAAATATTTGTTCTGATCTTTTTCTACACGTATGTCGGACCACGATGGAATTAACCTGTTCGACGTATTAAGATTTATGCTTAATGATGAATGCCCATTGTACAGCTCATTCAACGTATTTTCAAGTAACTGAATAAACTCGTTGTCGTTTCTAACTTTTTCTGCTTGTGCTGAATAAATCTCTTTGACTTTATTCCAGTCGATATTTTGACTTTCTAAATAGGCGTAATGTTTATTGATGTCAGACCAAAACTCGTAAAAATCCTTTTGATATTTGGTTTGAGCGAAAATATTATTCTCTGTTAAAAATAAGAATGCTATAGTAAAAATAGCTTTAGTCAATAGGCTTAATTTCATCGTTGTGTTCTTGAATTGGTATTTCATTGGTTCAATAGGTAGCAAAAATAATAAAACCATCGTTAAAATAATACGGACTCTTTTGAAGTTACATTACTTTCTCATAATTCCTTCGCATAGATAGTTATAACTTGGAAAATCGTAGTTTTGTGATTCAGCAACTAAACTACTAACATCCCATAGGAGTTTTGATAATGATAAATTTGGTGAATTCTTTACCGTTGTCTTTACGACGACATGTGATCCGTAAAAAATACCGGCTTACGCTGACTGCTGATGGATATTCAGTTGGCGATTTTACTTTAGCCAAAAGTTTAAACCATTCTTCACCACAGTGCTCTTTTACTTTTTGTCTCAACTCGTCCATAGACACGCTAGGAAAGGATCGATAGTCCTGATCGGTATATTCTTCACTAAAAAATAGTCCATTCCTAACTTGTTTTAAAGACTTCCAGTCTGAGTTAAAATGTTTCCAATCAGTAAGATCACAATGGGGCCCTTCGTTCATAATAGTTACGCTGGTTTCATAGCGTTGTTCCACCATCAAATCACTAATCTGATCACTTAAAATAGAAATATAACTTCCCTCGATACTTTCTCCGACTTCTGCATCGATCTCTACCGTATCCCTTTGTAGCTGATCCATCTTTTCTGGATCAAAAATGGCCATTCCTTGAATTGAAACGACAAATTCATTGAACTTTATTGTTGTTGTAGCCTTCACGTTATTCGCAGTATGTGAGGTAGGTGCAGTATCTATCTGCTGCTGGGAGATTGCTACTTTTCCGTCAATAAGATGTTCTAATTGCTTCACATCCCTTTTTTGTTGGAGGATGCTAGGGTTGTTACAAGAGCAAATTGCGGCAGTTAAAATGATGATATTATGTCGTATTTTCATAAAGTTTTTAAGAGGTAAGTAGATACTACTTTACCTTATTAAATAAATCGATTCGTTATTACTCAAGTGATCAGCAAGTCACTATACCTTACTTGTTGTTTTCTTGTCTTAATCGGGCAGTGTAGTATGCAAACTGCTTGCTGTTTTCATTGTCAATTTTCTTAAGCGTAAAGGCTTTTATGATAATTGTCGTGTTATCGACCCATCTGATATTTTCCACTGCCCAATTGTCCGTTTCAAAACTGTTGTATTCGGAAAATTTGATTCGGAAAGGAGCTTTTCCACTATGGACGGCAATAACCCCAATAAAGCAACTATTCGAAGTATATACCTGATTGTAATAGTAAGCAAGAAAATATCCGTTTGGAGAAGGAATTGGTATTTCAACTGCTGCGTCGCCAATTGAAGCAATTGTATGTTGACTACCATTGGTGCTATCGATTAAAACCAGATCGCTAAAACCTAATGATTCGGAAACATGATTGCTTACGAGAATATGCATTTTTAGTTGGGGAAGATAGCCTTTATACTCCCAGCCCCGAAATCCATCACCCTGATTTGCTGAAAAACTATATTTCTTGAACTTTAACTCGCCTTTGCCAGTTTGAATCAAAAGGTTTTTTCCTTCAATAGTAGGAGTTTTATTGACAATATTATTGGAGCTAATTGCTTTACGATAGTCTTCTATTGTAGCCGTATTGAATACTAATTTAGGAAGGCTATTATACCGATCTCCATAACCTACTGTTAAATTTGGTATAGATTGACCGTAAACAAGGTTTATCGAAAAAAAAAATATCAACATCAATTTCATATTTATTTCTTGATTTTAGTAAGAGAAGGATCCTATCTGAGATGAACTTCCTCGCATCGTACGATAAAATAGATCAATTCATTTAAAAATGAATTTTTGAACTGATTATCTTATAAAGATAGGCCACAAGCCACAAGAGTTAAAGACCATTTTATATTTGCATGCGGCGATTTATTATTCGCTATATTTTTTTTTAAAAGAAGAAGATTTGATGCTGCTGTATCGTTATGCAACTCTCCTGTTTTATTTCAACATTTGATCCTTTTGAAAACGAGGAATTCTACTTAGCGTCATCCTCCCAATAGAATGGCAAAAACATACAATAATAGCGGGTTGTTCCCAAACAATTGCGAATTAAAATGTGGTTTAAAATGATGTCTTTATTTATTGGATTTGCAGATTGATCAATTTCGCTTAAAGACTGTCTTCCCTTCTTTGATGGTTTCAACTACTTTGACATCCCGTAATTTTTTTGGGTCAATTGTTAACGGATTCTGATCCAAAATAACTAAATCAGCTAGTTTTCCTTTTTTAAGAGAGCCTTTATCTTTTTCTTCCTGATACTGATAGGCAGCATTGATCGTAATTGCTTTGAGCGCGTCCCTTACATCAATTCGTTCATCTGGCCCCAATAACATACCCGAACGTGTCGTCCGGTTGACCGCAGCATACACCCCAGTCATTAGATCGGGAGGTGTTACAGGACTATCATGATGGATGGTAAACAATATTCCTGCTTTTTTTGCTGATTGAGCTGGACTAATAAACGCCGCACGTTTGGGGCCAAAAACACTTTGATAGTGCCAATCCCCCCATAAATAAACATGGGACGAAAAATATGAAGGAATAACACCGATCTCTTTTATCTTGGCGATGTGATCAGGTCGGCTGTTCTGCACATGTATCAAGGTTGCCCTAAGCTCAGGCTTATAAATTCCTTCGGTTTTCAATTTGCCGATCACACGAAGTGCTTGATCAATAGCCGCATCGCCGTTAACATGTAATTGCGCCGTAATATGATTTGAAAACACTGTTTTTAAATCATTGTAGAGGGTCTCATCTGAAAAAATTGGAAAACCTTTGTAGTCGGCCGATTGGCCTTCTGGGGGAATGAGGTATGGTTCTGTCAACCAGGCTGTCTTCCCTTGAGGGGAACCATCGTCCGAGAATTTAAATCCACCAAATTTCAAGTGCTTTTCGTATTTCATGTAATTGGGTTTAAAGGATTTCCATTCGGCTTTGTTTGCTTCAAAATCCGGAAAATAAACCACGTCAGCCTTTAAAAGATTTTTCGAAGCGGCTTCCTTTAACAGGCCAACACTCACTCCCATCGAACGTCCATCACAGATCGTTGTCTGACCATAGCTAAGCCATTCGTCCTGCGCTTTGACAAAATCTTTTAGGGATTGGGATAGTTTATCTTCTGCCTGTTTGGGCTTGGGAATCATATCCGTTAACTTCACCAACGCGGCGAAAGAAGCATTTTCTTCCAATTTACCGTTTAGTCGATTATCAGGGCTTCGGCCATAATGCCCTCCCTCGGGGTCTTTCACATTTTCGGCAATACCTAATAACTTCAACATCGCACTATTGACAACGCTTGCATGACCAGAAGCATGAATGACAATAATGGGATTTGTCGTACTGACTGCATCCAATTCCTGACGAGTCGGATGACGATGCTCAAGCATGATGGCGTCATCATAACCATTTCCTAATACAGGAACAGCCGCCCCCAGTTTTGTTTGCTTAATAACTGTTAATAGAGCCTTTTGAAGATCGGGTATTGAATTAACGGTACCGTATGGACTTGGAGATAAATCTACTGCCTGTTCCATCCCTGCTCTTGAAGTGATATGGCCATGGGCGTCAATAAAGCCGGGCAATAAAGTTTTTCCTTTTAAATCGATCTGTTTGGTGTTTTCTCCTATATAGGGATCTGCTTCTTTCCGGTTACCAACGAAAAGAATCTTCCCGTCTTTTAATACTAAAGCATCTACTTGAGGAAAATCATCTTCCATCGTTACAATATTTCCACCAAAATAGAAGGTATCCCCTTTTTGCTGGTTGCTCTTACAGCTTAAAATAAAAAGAGGTAAAAAGAAAAATAGATATTTCGTAATTATTGCCATGTGAAAGGTTAACTGTACTAATGAATAACAAAAGAAATCAGTTAATTGTTTCGCAGCTCTTTGCAGGGGAATAGTCAGTTAATGCTTTGTGTTCGGCGATAAACAGATCGTCGACCTAACCGCGAGGATCATTTTGACGAATGCACTGAACCGACTGCAGATCGGTATGGAGGATAACGATTAAAAATAGTGGTATTGAAATGACTAAAAATGCGCATCTAGATACGCATTTTAGATTAAAGCAGAATCGGTAGTAGTTGATTCAGACTTTCTACCTGAAGAAAATTGCTTGGTTTAATCTCATCACTAGCTTGCTCATGTGTCCAGGTCACATGGTAAGGGACATGTATTGCCTGCCCTCCCAATTCCAATACTGGCAGCACATCGGAGTTGATTGAATTTCCGATCATGATAAAATTTTCGGCGGGGCATTCAATTTTGTTCAATAATTTTATGTAATCCTCATTTTTCTTGTTGCTCATAATCTCCACATGATGGAAATGCTTTTGGAGCCTCGATTTTTTTAGCTTTCTTTCTTGATCCAAAAGGTCACCTTTTGTGGCTACAATTAATTTATAATGTGGACTAAGCCTTACCAGCGTATCTTCGACACCTTCCAATAATTCAATCGGCATCTTTAATAAATCCTGTCCAATCGCTATGATTTTGTCTATTGTCTTCAGCGATAGCTGTCCAGCCGAAATACGGCTGGCAGTCTCTATCATACAAAGAATAAAGCCTTTCACACCATACCCATAGAGGGACAGGTTGTTCATTTCTGTTTCAAATAACTCTTTTGATACTGCATGTTGTGGAAGATAATTTTCCAATAGTGCGCAAAAATCATGTTCTGCTTTTTGAAAATATGGCTCGTTTATCCATAATGTATCATCTGCATCGAATGCAATGACTTTAATGGCAGTTTTATTGATAATCATTCTAATTTTAATTCAATTTAAGTAGTTTACTTGATCTTGGTACCATCATATTGTTCCCTTAGCCCCGTCAAGTTTAGGTCTGAATCATATACGGCATTAAAAGCAAACAGTTTTCCCTTAGCCACATAATCATAAATATAAAGATCGGTTAAAGGGGTCGGAATAGATTCCAGTTCGTCTGCAGAGATCCATTCGAGGTCACCCTCATTACAATAGGGTGCCTCTATATATTCGATATCCGATACATATACATAGCTGATCCAATTGTAATTGACCGGTGATGTTTCGGTTAACAAGCCACAAAATTGTTTTGAAGTGATATGGATTCCTGTTTCTTCCATGACCTCACGAACCACTGCATCGTCCGGGTTTTCAAATGGGTCTAATTTCCCACCAACGGGAACATACATATCTTTATTGGGTTCTTTAAGGCGCTTTAGCAATAGAAACTTATCTTTATTTCTTAATATACATAGTGTGGCTACGCGCTTCAAACCTGTCACTTCATTGCTCATCTCTTTTCTGTTTGTAACAAAAATAGAAAATGTTGCGAGAGTCTTCAAGCATTTTTAGCGAATTCATTCAGCTTATATCTCCTAAGTGACGACTTGCGTATCTATCTGATCGACATAAATCGCTTTGGTGACAGCTTTACCACGAGGCGAGCTAATAATTCCTACGCACTCATCTTTCATTTTGAATAGCTCTTTAAGAGGATAATATGGTTTCAATATTTTCATGGATCTAGGCTTATAACTTCGTATAAATGGGAAAGCCCATTATCCGATGAACTATCGGCATAATGGGCTATATCTGTAAAATAGATATGAATCATAGGGATCTTAAATGATAGGCTTTAGGCTGAACAAATGCCCGAATACCTTGAGCCGACAAAGTTGAACCTAAACCAGAATTTCTCCGCCCGGACCAAGGTACATTAGGGCTTACTCTGTCGCAGCAGTTCCAATATACTGTTCCTGTATCCATTTTGCCAAGGATATTCATTGCTCTGTCCTGATCGGAAGAAAACACTGCTGCAGTAAGGCCATACCTCGTATCTTGCATCAGCATTATTGCCTCCTCGTCTGAAAATACCTTTTGTATACCTATCAGCGGGCCAAAAGTTTCTTCACGCATAAGTGCCATATTGTGATTACAATGTTCGAATACAGTTGGGGCATAATAATATCCCTCACCTTCTAATGCGTGTCCGCCCAACCGCAGTATTGCTCCCTTTTCAAGGGCATCTTTCACCTGCTCTTCAAGAACGTCCAGTTGAGCAGCTCTGGTTAAAGGGCCAATAAATGTATCTTCAGCACATGGATCGCCCACCCGATAGGACGCTACCTCCTCAATAAATGCCTCGACAAACTGATCGTATATCTGTTCTGAAACATAGATGCGTTCAACAGCACAACAGCTCTGCCCATTGTTGTAGAAAGCGCCCTCAGCTGCCGACACTGCCGCCTGTTTTATATCTTTGACATCTTCAGTGACATATAGCGGATCCTTTCCGCCCAACTCAAGCTGGACTGGAACTAATTTATGTGCTACGGTCGTGGCAATATGCACTCCTGTCTTATAGGATCCAGTAAAAAAATAGCCGTCCAATGGCAATGATAAGATATGCTCGCCAATCCGCCCATCTCCTACAACACAATGAAATACATTATCAGGTACGCCTGCCTGATAAAGATATTTTGCAAACTGCAAGCCTGTCAACGTAGCAAATTCAGAAGGTTTATAGAGAACAGCATTGCCCGCAACCAAGGCATAGAGAAAAACATTGAAGCCGACATTATAAGGAAAATTCCATGCAGAAATATTGGCAATTACACCAAGTGGTTCATATCGAATATGTTCTAGCGTTGTGCCATCACGCACAATAACTTCTTCTGAAAGCCATCTTTCAGCATTTTTTCGGAGATGTTCAATGCGGTTCTGTGCTCCGTTAATTTCATTAAGCGATTGTATTATGGGTTTGCCCGTTTCTTTGGTAAGGATCTCTGCAAGCTCCTGTTTATTTGCCAAGATCAGCTGCCCAAATTGTATGATGCACTCTAAACGATCCTTTAAAGGAACTTTTGCCCATGTGTGCTGTCCTTGCTTTAGTAAGGATAGTGTATTTTCCAACTCAACTGTTGTGGTGGAAGGCAACGTTGCCGCTACAGCGCCAGTTGCAGGATTTCTAATTTCTATGTTGTTTTGCATGTTCAATAAAAACATTAAAAATCAAATTTTCATCTAAAAGTATTCCCTTCTGTGTTTGGGAAAATTCGGGATGCCATTGAACACCCATAACTTTCCCGGTCGCTTCTTTGGTATAACCAAATGCCTCGATAAATCCATCTTCTGAACGCGCATACACTTCGAGATCACGGCCAAGATCTTTAACAGCCTGATGATGTACCGTGTTGACCAATGGATTGGCAACATGGCCATATAGTCTGTCGAAAAGTGTTCCTGCCTCTATATGGACCGGATGATTGATTGTATCATATAAACTTGCTGAGCGATGAACAGCCGAATGAGGAAGCTGACTAACGATATCCTGATACATTGTACCTCCAAAATACACGTTCATCAACTGAAATCCCCGACAGATGCCTAAGACCGGCTTATGATTTCTGATGGCATAATCCAATATTTTTAGCTCGTATTGATCCCGATAAGGGTCCCCTTTCCAGGGGCCGATAGGTTCCTCGCCATAATGTTGAGGAGCTATATCGCTTCCACCTTGAAGAACTATACCATCCATCTGGTGTAAGATGTCCGCTAACAATGATTCTTCAAGATCCGGCAATAATATAGGAAGAACACCTTTTTTACTTATCCATCGAGCCATATCATTTTCCATATAACTCAGTGATTTGTGGCCAAAGACTGTCCTCTCGGGGTCTGGATAAAAAAAACAGGCACTAATACCGATTTTTAACATATCATTTTCCTTCGTATGCGGTTTCATAAATTGCAAGAAAATCTGCTTTACTAACAGGCTTGGGGTTCGATGGGTGACAGAAATCTGCAAGCGCAAGTTCTGATAAAGGTTGCAAATGTTCCTTTTTTACGCCAATTGCGGGTAACTGTGTAGGCAGTCCCAAACGCACATTGAGGTCAAACAGATAGTCAACAACCTTGTCTCCAGCATTGTTGCCAAGCCCCAAAGCCATGGCCATCTTATCGAAACGATCTTCAAAACCCGCATAATTAAACTGCATGCCGTAAGGAAGATTTACCGCGTTGGCCAGTCCATGATGAGTATCGAGGAGCGAAGAAAGCGGATGCGCTAAACTATGAACGACTCCTAATCCCTTCTGAAATGCAACAGCTCCCATCAATGATGCCAAAAGCATTTTAGAGCGCGATTGCAAGTCAGATTCTTTTGTAGCGCACTCAATCGAAGTAGCCACCATGGCCATTCCTTCAAGCGCAATACCATCACACATCGGATGGTACCCTTTGGCCAAATATGCTTCCATATTGTGGGTAAGTGCGTCCATTCCCGTTGCCGCCGTAATAAACGGTGGCAGGTCCATTGTAAGCAAAGGATCGGCAAATACAATTTTTGCCATCAATCTCGGACTAAACAGAATTCGTTTTTTCTTGGTTTCATCTTCTGAAATAATAGCACTACGGCCCACCTCACTCCCGGTCCCAGCGGTCGTAGGTACAGTAATCAATGGTGGTATCTCGTTGGTCACATAGATATCGCCTCCGATCAGATCGTCGTAATCAAATAAATCACGATGATGATTTGCGCGCAAGGCAATTGCCCGTGCTACGTCGAGTGCTGCTCCACCACCAACGCCAATAATTGAATCTCTATTTTGCCCTCTAAAGACATCTCCTCCCAAAAGGACATCAGATTTTACTGGATTTTTGTGCAAATCATGAAAGACAATAACGTCGATCCCTTTGTTCGTCAGCTTTTGTTGAACTTCCTTAAAAAATGGCAGTTCGGCAATAGTCGGATCCGTTACCAATAAAGGGCGACTAAGTCCATTGGCCAATAAATAGCCTGGGAGCTCGTCGATCACTCCAGCACCAAAACGGATCGGTGTAGGAAAATTAAAACCATAAATTTTTGCTGTATCCATCGTTCAGTTATATAATTTCAAAATATCTTTTTGTTTCCCAATCTGTTACTTGCTCTGAAAATTGTCGCCATTCCCATAACCTTGATTTACAAAAATGATCGACAAACTTTTGGCCAAACAACTCGGATGCTATTTGCGATTGCGCCATTCGAGTGGTCGCATCGTAGAGATTTCTTGGTAATACGCCATGTTGCAGATCTTCATAACCATTTCCGATAGTATGTCGATTGTCCAATGGCAATTTATGTTTGATGCCGTACAACCCGCTAGCCAAACATGCTACTATGGCCAAGTAAGGGTTCACATCTGAACCGACAACACGGTGTTCAATGCGCGTGGCTTTAGGGCCACCTTCAATGACCCGGAGTGCTGTGGTACGATTATCTATGCCCCAGGTCAGGGTTGTAGGTGCCCATGCTCCTTCAGTCAGCCTTTTATAACTGTTAACAGTAGGCGCCAATAACGGTAGAATATCAGGTAAACAATACAATTGCCCAGCAAGAAAATGCTTCATCAACTGGCTCATTCCGAGTTCATCTTCTTTATCATAAAAGAGGTTACTCTGTTTGTTGAGATCCCAAAGACTTTGATGCACATGGCCGCTGCAACCTGGTAAATCCTTTGTCTGTTTAGCCATAAAACTCGCGGTAATATTATGTTTTTTCCCAATTTCTTTAACGGCAGATTTAAAGAGCGTAGCCCTATCAGCAGCTTCAAGGGCATCACTACATTGGATAGCTGCTTCCAGTACACCTGGCCCGGTCTCCGTATGTAGACCCTCAAGAGGTACGTCGAATCTTTCGAGCATGGCTAAAAGATCCTGAAAAAAACCATAATTGTCGGACATCCGTAAGATAGAATAGCCAAACATACCAGATGTGATTGGTGTCATATCTGTGAAACTATTTTGGGAAGAGGCATCATTGGCTTTCACGAAATTAAACCATTCAAATTCCTGTGAAAAAATTGGTTTAAATCCAGCAGTCTCCGATTGTGAAATTATGGTTTTAAGGAGAGCTCTTGGACACACATTTTGGTCCTGAGAAAGCGGAGATTCAAAATCAGCTAGAAAAAAGGGAATATCCTCCTGCCAGGGAATCTGTCGAAATGTATTTCCATCAATACGTGCCGGGAAATCGCCGTATCCCGTATGCCAGCCTGTAATTTCCACATTGTCATAAACCTGATCGTTAACATCCCATCCAAACACCACCGAACAAAATCCAAATTCATTGTCCAGTGCAGAGATAAACTTATCGCGATGCATGAATTTTCCACGTAAGACCCCGTCTATATCTGCAACGGCAACTTTAACGTGAGTACTTGTGCATGCTTTTAGTTTGGAAATAATTTCATTTTTAGTTATCATAATTCGATGGTTTTATCCTTGTCAAGGAAGATTAGGAAATAAAGGTATGATAAGATGACAAGCCCAAAGAATAATAGAGCTGTCAATGGGTTATAATATATCATTGCAATGAGACAAACGACAGCGATAATCAACGCAATCGCTGGAAACAACGGATACAACGGAACTTTGAATGGGCGTTCCAGATCAGGTTCCTTTTTTCGCAAGGCAAAAAATGACCACATGGATATAATGTAAAGACAGATTGCCCCAAAACATGCGATGGTAATAATACCTGCGGTCTTCCCGGTCAGTAATGCTATGATGCCAATAGCCATATTGATTAAGAGTGCATTGGCCGGAGTCTTAAATCGTTGATGTACTTTTCCAAGAATCGACGGTGCATAACCCACTCTCCCAAACTCGAAGGTAGCTCTGCCACCAGCGAGAATGATACCATGAAATGAGGCTATAAGACCCAATAGGCCAACACCTATAAGTAATTTATAAAGAATATGGCGATTATCAATGACGTGTGCAATAGCAAGTGGCAACGGCGAATCTGACGGTTCAGTACTTCCGACAGGATACACAACAGCCTCCCAACCGCCGACACCCACCGCCGATAAAAATGTAATGATACAAAGCACAACTAAAGTCACTATGGCCGATCCAAAACCGATTAACACATTTTTCTGTGGATTGATAGTTTCCTCAGCGACATTGGCCACACCTTCAATAGCGAGAAAAAACCAGATAGCAAACGGAATAGCAGCAAAAATGCCAGAGAACCCATTGGGCAATGCGTTGTGCTCAAGGTTAGAGAATTCGAAAGCTGGAAATGTAACCCCTGCAAATATCAGTAATTCAATAACCGCAAGAACAGTTACAACCAATTCAAATGATGCAGCGAGCTTAACCCCCAGTATATTCATTGAAGTGAAAATCACATAGGCCCCAATCGCAAAAATAAGATAGTCAACCGAAGGATGCAGTAAATGTAGATAAGCACCTATAGCAGCGGCAATGGCAGGCGGTGCAAAAACAAACTCGATATTTTGTGCAATACCGGCGACAAATCCCAAATGCTTGCCCAGTCCTCGATTGGCATATTCAAAGGCTCCGCCAGCCCTAGGAATCGCACAAGCCAGCTCTGTATAGCTGAATGTAAATGTAAGATACATGATAATAACGAATACTGTAGCAATGGCCAATCCCAATGTGCCGCCTTCCGCCAAACCGAGATTCCATCCAAAATACATTCCCGAGATAACATAGCCTACACCTAATCCCCATAACATAACAGGACCAAGGACTTTTTTTAATTGAGGCTCACTCATAATTTTATTTAGGTTGGTAAATTGATAGTAATTAACTAATCTAAATTTACTACATATAGTTTAAATGATAGTGTTATATATCTGTGATTATAGCTATTTTAGTAAAATAATATGGTTAGATATCATTTACTAGTGTATACGATCTAACTATAGTCTTAGATATACTTTTTTTAGATTTAATTTACTACGATCATGAAATTGGATGAGAAAGACCTCATGCTTCTGGACCTGTTGCAACAGGATGCGAATATAAGTAACAAGGAAATATCTGACCGTGTTAATTTATCGATGACTCCCGTATACGAACGTATTAAGAAATTAATAGCAACCTCTGTTCTTAAACAGAAAGTCTTTCTGCTGGACAGAAGAAAACTTGATCTTAATCTAATGGTACTCGTATCCATCAGTATGGAAAAACATTCCAATGAAAGTGCCTTGTTATTTATGGAAGAGATACAAAAATTTCCAGAAGTAGTCGAGTGTTTTCACGTAACGGGCGCATTTGACTATCAAATAAAGGTCATGGTTAGGGATGTCGATCACTATCACGAATTCAATTTTAATAAACTGGCAACAATCAAGGGAATCAGACATATGGAAAGTTATTTTGTGATGAAAGAAATCGTGAATACAACTCGTCTCCCAATCTTTCTTTGATAATTTAGTCTAGCGTATTTTGGATTTCAAATGATTCAGCTTTCCGATTCTGCACTGATGACTCTCCTAATTTAGCCTCCCAAAATTGATGGATTTCATTGGTATAGCAACTGCACTTAGGCAATGGTTCATACCTGCAGAACCATGCCCTTTGTATGTAAAGTGTTGTTTATAGGAGGACAATATTCTCAAGCGATACGCCTACTCCCTTCAGAGCAGCATAGGTTAATTTGTCCATTGATGCTCCGTCAAAATCAATAGTTTTAAGACTCTTATAATATTTATTCGTAAGCGCAAAGGTTGGCCGAAAGAAAACATTTCTAAGAATCACCCCGCTAAATGAACTGTTTGCTAGGTCTGCATTATCGAATTTTACATCCATAAAAACTTGCCCATCGAAGCTTATGCCTCTCATATCACAAGACTGAAAGCTAACACCATTAAATTCACAGTCTTCAAAAATAGTTCTTCTGAGATCCGACGCTGTAAATTTTACATCAGCCACCTTTATACCAATACCTCCAGTTGTAATTATGCTACTATCGTTGTATTCTAACAACTTCGCGTTGTTACCCATAAAATATAGCCCTATGCAGCTGTTTAAACAGGATTTTAAGTGAAAACTCCTAAAAGACGAACCTTTGTTTATAGTGACACCATCCAATATTTTAAATCTTGGGGTAAAGTCAAAGACAAATTTTGCCTAATTTAGGAAGATTTACCATAGGAATATAAGTTAAAACATGTTGCCTTCAATTGTCCAGTTGGTAGATGACTTTCTTGTAGCAATTCGTAGGCAACCATGAATACCGCCAAGCTAGTTTAAATATTTCTAGAAATTTGATCTATATTTATGTACCTAAAATTTACATATGTTGGAGAATTTTGAGTTTTACCTTTTTTTAGTTCTACTAATCACTATGTTGATCATGTTGGCGAAGAAAATTCAGGTTGCATACCCTGTTTTACTCGTATTAGCGGGACTTGTAATAAGTTTTATCCCGGGAGTTCCTCCTATAAAGGTAGAACCCGAATTGATATTCATTATTTTTTTACCGCCACTCCTCTACGAGGCCGCTTGGTCAACTTCCTGGAAAGAACTCTGGCGATGGCGTCGGATTATCTTCAGCTTTGCCTTTGTTGTCGTCTTTTTTACAGCATTATCCGTTGCCGTTTTTGCCAACTATTTTATTCCAGGATTCTCCTTAGCTCTTGGCTTTCTATTGGGTGGAATAGTTTCCCCTCCCGATGCGGTTAGTGCTGGTGCAATTTTAAAATTCGTGAAGGTACCCAAAAGGCTGGCGTCCATACTGGAAGGTGAAAGTTTGTTGAATGATGCTTCCTCATTAATAATTTTTCGCTTTGCAATGATTGCTGCTGCTACTGGCCAATATGTTTGGTACCAAGCCGCCGGAAGCTTTATTTGGATGTGTATTGGTGGAGTGGGAATCGGACTTACAATTGCCTATGTTTTTTTGAAAATGCACAAACTTTTACCAACCGATTCCAATACAGATATATTGCTAACTTTTATTGCACCGTTCTCGATGTATTTGGTAGCGGAACAGCTCCACGCTTCTGGGGTTCTTGCGGTTGTCAGTGGCGGCTTATTTCTCTCTTATCGTAGTCACGATTTTTTGAGCAGTGCATCCCGGATCCGGACAGTAACCGTATGGGAAAGCTTCTGCTTTCTGTTGAATGGCATCGTCTTTATGCTTATCGGATTAGATTTACCGGAAATTGTTTTTGGATTGGGTGATACCAATATCTCTACTGCTATTGGATATGGCGTAGCAGTTACAATAGTCCTTATTCTTGTACGAGTTTTTGCAGGGTATGCTGCAGTAATTACCACCTTGATTATGAGAAATTTTATAACGGTCGCAGATGCTCAATCCCCGGGTTGGCAAACGCCAATGATTATCGGCTGGACGGGAATGCGTGGTGTCGTTTCTTTGGCAGCAGCACTATCCATCCCATTAACTTTAGCTGATGGATCTCCTTTCCCTCAACGAAACCTTATTCTTTTCATCACATTTGTTGTGATTCTGTTGACCCTACTCGTTCAAGGCTTGACGCTCCCTTTTATATTAAGAAAAATCAAATTAGTAGATAGAGACTTTATTAGAAGTGAAAAGGAGATCGATTATGAAATTCAGAACAGATTGGCCCAAGTCGCCGTTGACAAGATTCGTAATGATTACGCGGACAAAGTTGAAAGTTTTCCTACCTTGAAGGATCAACTACAGAAGTATGAAAATCAACTGCGGAGCTCCGAGATCATCATTAATTACGCCGAATACCGTAAAATCTATATCGATATCCTCGAAACCCAGCGCATTTGGCTTATCAATAAAAATCGTGAGGAACTTTTATTGGACGAAGAGATCATTCGAAAACACCTTCGTTTACTAGATCTTCAGGAAGAAAGATTGAATATGAGAAGTTAGTTTATCCCTAGATCAGCCTAATACTGTACATTAATGATCGACAATACCGTTTGAATTGTCGATCATTAATAGCTAATTTACTTCATCTTCATCCAAATAAATGTCGTGGACAACAAAACGAATATTTTTGCTAAACACCAACATATCCTCCACATCTTCAGAATCTATAGCATAAAGTGTTTCTACCCCACCTTCATCCAGAAGTTCGGAATCTGGTATAAGTTCAAAAAAAGTGATTCCTTCAACAATGGATAATTCTTCAACTTTAATATATGATACATCCTGGCTTTTCCAAAGTGAGAGAATTTCCTTGGAAAACAATCGATAATTATTAGCTTGATTTGACATGGTCGCAAATTAGCAAAAAAAAAACTCATTATATTTCTGTTATAACGTTTCTAAAATCTTACTGACTTTTTCATTTTTAGGATTAATTTCAAAAACTTTTCGATAATTCTCCTTAGCGCTATCTATTTGTCCTGACTTCAGGTAGGCTTCCGCTAAACTATCATACACATTTTCACTTTTAGGATATAGCATCGTATTCACCTTAAATATATCAACAGCTTGATTTATTTTATGCTGATTGAGCAGTTCATAACCTACGCCATTCAGGAAACCTTCTGAAAGCAAATCATTGGAACTATCCTGTTCTTTTGCTTTTTGATAAGCTTTTAATCCATCCTCGAAATTTCCTTCTAAAATAAGCTCCAGCGGAGTCCGGTCATTTGCATTGACTTTCGGATTTCTGGAATAAATCTTTTTATCGCGCAAAATCTGTACAAGCTCATATTGACCGCTTTCGGTATCCTTTGAAAATATGACGTTTACGTTTCGATCTCGCATAGCAAATGTATTTGCCGACACTTTAACCAATTCTACAGGCTTGTCTAAATTTTGGGCTGACATTAGCTTGCCATTTTGATTATAGACCCTTATAACACCATATTTTCCAGATCTATAACGTCCACTATTGTCATGCAGTTCTTGAGGACTTAGTGGCAAAATTTTATTTATTGGAGCTAGATAATTGGGCCATTGATAAGTTAATGCGACCGCTCGGACAAGTTCGTTGATAAATTCAGGTTTGTTTGTGTTCGTAAGAATAACTACTCCATCACCGCTTGTTTTATTTCCAATAAAATAGGAGCTAAAGCCTTCGTTCCATCCACCATGGCAAAAATAAGATGAGCCGTTATAATCTTCTAGGAATACACCTAATCCTATAATAGGTTCAATATAGGGACTTGTGAATTCTTCTGCCATCTTCTTAGAGATAACAAGACTACTTTTGCCATTTAAAGTCCGTTGAATATCGATTACGAATCTAGCGTAATCTTCTGCTGTTGACCATAGGCCCGCAGCCGCCTGTTCTGGGTAGACATGATATCTTCCTTCTACCTTTTTGCCATCCATCGTATAAGCCGTCGCCGCAAATTGTCTTTTCGATTCAGGAAGAGGCTGGGCAAAAGTGCTATTTTTCATACCCAAAGGTGAGAGTACCTTTTCTTCCATAATACTGCCATAATCTTTTCCTTCAATGTCAACGAGCATCTGTTGAAGTACCGTATACCCACCGCCTGAATATCGAAAATCTGAGCCGGGAAGTTTATCAACATAAACCATAGGTGTATTAGCTGGCTTTACACCACTCAGTACTTCAACCGCTGTAGGAATTGGGTCTGTTATCCGATACCCCGGGAATCCACTTACAGTAAGTCCCGCAGTATGGCTAACGATATTTTTGAGTGTAACATTTTCCCTTTTGGTCCAGTCATTTTTAGGTATTTTCCAAGATTTTAGGTACAAATTCACATCGACATTCGATTCCAACTTGCCAAGCTCAACTTCCTTCAGTGCGGCATATGCACTTACAGGCTTGCTCATGGAGGCCACCTGAAATAAGGTATTTGACCTGACAGGCGTTTTCGAATCGAGATCGGCAAAGCCATAAGTTTTGCTCCATAATACTTCAGAGTTTTTTATCACAGCGATGCTTACCCCTGGAACCTGATAGAATTCCATACGCGATATAATATTCCATGTCGGTTCACCCTCAAAACGAACAGGGGGTATTAGACTGGATTCTACATGAGAAATCTCATTTATTTTTTGGTGGGCCGTTTGAGCAAATGCGGTTGACACTAGTATCGCAAAAATTCCAGTAATTGGTAAAGCTTTCATTTTATTTATGATCATTTAAATGGTAATACAAAGCTTCTATCCTATCAATCTTTAGCTTTGTAATTCTTCATTGAAATCTAATGCCAATTTTATTGCCAAAAACATAAGCCACTATAAGACAGTTTGATATCATACTGTTTTAATATAAATTGATCGTATTCGGACATTTAATGTCCGAATACGATCAATTTAATTAGGTAAGTGGTACCTCGATTTTCTAATATCATCACCTGTCTGCCTTATCGCATGTTCGCATGCAGCAGCCATCTTCATTGTCGTAGTAGGATCGTAAATAAAAGTTTCCTTTGGATTGTATTGCGGAAAATATGAGCGGGGATACTAGCCCCGCTACATCATTTGATTAATTGATACTTAATGATTAGGATTACCATAGTAGTTTTGGTAATTCTGAATGGTAGCGCTAAACCATGCTCCACAGCTACTATAATACATATCATTGGCTCCATAGCTGGTGTATGTTAGAACTTGAGTTTCGATCAACTGACCACTTGTATTATAGATACTCATCGTCAATCTACATAGCGTACGAGACTTTCCGAGTTTGATCTCTTTGGCTTCGCTCACAATATTCAAATTAGTTTTTCCAGTTTGTGATTCGTAAATCGTTGATTTTTCAACAACGCTGTTGTCGACCGATTTTGGACCTGTTTTTGCAAAAGTAGCAGATGACATTAAAGCCAAGGCTACGACGCTCATCATTAATTTTTTCATGTTTTTAAGTTTTAGATAAATACATTGGAGGACCAGCCTCTCTGTTAATTAATCCAAAACTGCTAATAAATTTAATTCAGTAAACCCTGTAATAAATATCTGTTGTAGTGGTAACAATATTCGGTTAGTTTGATCAAATTTTTGAAAATAAATAAGAATTCAAAAAATTCTACTACCTTTGCAATCATCAGATGATATGATTATATGAAGACTGAAGCTATCGTACGAAGATCCTTGGCGGAGGAAGTTGCCGCGGCAATAGAAGAAAAAATCAAATTGGGTGAATTTCCTGTAGAATCTAAACTTCCTACGGAACCAGAATTGATGAAGCAATTTGCTGTGGGCAGATCCAGCATTCGTGAAGCTGTCAAATATTTAAGTCAATCAGGCTATCTAAATGTGCAACAAGGGCTTGGTACTTTTGTCAAAAGTAGTACGGGGCATCATGCCCTTGATTCAAAAATTGAGAAAGCCAATTTTAACGATATTTTTGAAGTTAGACACGTATTAGAGTTGCGAATTATTGAAAAAGCAGCCTTAAATCGTACTTCGAAAGGTCTCAAAGATATGGCGCAAGCACTTAAAAATAGAGCTAGATACGCCGAAATGGGAAATTTGACCGCATGCGTTAATGCTGATATTGCCTTTCACAGTGCAATTGCTGAATCATGTGGAAATAGTATTTTGACCGCTTTATATACAACCTTATCTGAGCATGTCAATAAGTTCTTCATGACGATTTATAAGGATACAGTCCCCTTCTTAACTTCTCAACAGCAACACGAGGAACTGATGTTGGCAATTAAAGATAAAGAAGTGAAAAAAGCTGTTGATATTGCTAACCGAATTATCCAACAACTGTAATTTTCCTGTAGCATATACAAACTATCATTCTAAATATATTCAATTTTTATAAACTAAAACATCAGATGACCTGATGAATATTTCCTTTATGAAAACACAATCACTAAACCCGAGTGGATCTTGGAAAAGTTCCGAAACCGTCTATCCGATTTTATTTGCGATTAGTCTTTCACACTTGCTCAATGACCTGATTCAATCTGTCATCCCAGCAGTGTATCCCATGTTAAAGTCAAATTATGCCCTTAGTTTTACCCAAATTGGTATTATAACGTTGGTTTTTCAGCTTACCGCCTCTATTTTGCAACCTTTTGTAGGTTTGTATACAGATAAAAACCCTACTCCCCGGTCACTTGCTGTCGGTATGCTTTTTTCTTTAGCCGGATTGATATGCATTTCTTTTGCGTCAAACTTTATCTACATTCTCCTTTCTGTAAGTCTAATTGGGATGGGTTCGTCTATATTTCATCCTGAAGCTTCTCGAGTTGCTCATTTAGCTTCCGGAGGCAAAAAAGGTCTCGCCCAGTCGATCTTTCAGGTCGGTGGTAATGCTGGTGGTGCGATAGGTCCCCTTCTTGTCGCACTTATTGTGATCCCTTTTGGCCAACAATACATCGGTATGTTTGGGGTATTGGCCATTGTAGCCGTTATGATTCTTACTTATGTTGGTAATTGGTATCAAATACACCTCAAGCCTAAGGCACAAACAACTTCCGTTGCTGCTTCAAAATCTGATCTGTCAAAATCAAAAGTAATTTTTGCACTTGTAATTTTATTGATACTCATTTTTTCCAAATATTTTTACATGGCTTCAATGACCAGCTACTTCACCTTCTATTTGATCAATAAATTCCATGTTTCTGTTCAGGAATCTCAGATTTATTTATTTATATTTCTTGCTTCTGTTGCCGCTGGCACTATATTGGGTGGTCCCTTGGGCGATCATTACGGACGTAAATTAATAATTTGGGTATCAATTCTTGGGGCAGCGCCATTTACGTTACTATTACCCCATGTAGGACTTGGACTAACCATTGTCCTTGCTATTATAATCGGTTTGATCATCTCCTCGGCATTTTCTGCTATCTTGGTTTATGCGACAGAGCTTATCCCCGGGAAAGTTGGGATGATTGCAGGCTTATTTTTTGGTTTTGCCTTTGGCATGGGGGGCATTGGTTCGGCTGTATTGGGCTGGCTTGCAGATCGCACTTCAATTGAATATGTATTCAACATCTGCGCTTATCTTCCATTAATTGGAATCGTTACAGGATTACTACCTAATATTAGTCAAAAGAAAAACTAGTTATTAATAAGAAAAACTTCTACTATTAAAGAAGGGCTTTTTCTTATTAATAACCTGGATTTTGAATTAGTTTAGTATTTCTATTTATCTCATCTCTGTGTATAGAGGTAAAATACATTTTGTCGTCCCAACTTCTATTTTCAATTCCTGGATCAATATTTGAAACAGCATAGGTATAGGTGTAATTCTCTGGATTATATTGGTAAAGAGTCACATTTTTACCAGCCTTAAGGGTTCCCGTGATATTTATAATGTTCGCCTTTCTGCCTAATGTCTCAGAAGCAATCATCCAACGCCTAGCGTCAAAAAAGCGATGTTCTTCGTAAGCTAGCTCAATCCGGCGCTCGTTTCTATAGCGTGCTTTTAATGCCATACCCGTTTCGCTTGTGGATATTGCGGGCATTCCTGCTCTGAATCGGATTTTATTTAACCATATTTTAGCTTCATTCTCTTCCCCTAATTCAATACATGCTTCTACATAGTTCAATATCGCTTCCGTATAGCGAAACATTGGCCAAGGAATACGTTGTCGTGTATTTTGATCTTCCATTGTAGGATCTGGATCTGTAAATTTACGAATATAATACCCCGTCCTCGAACCATTCCAGTCTTCAATTGGACTCTTTCTTGTATCGAGACCAAATTGAATAACCTTCTGTCCTTTCGCATTAATTACTTCGTATTGTCCAGTTTGAATTTGATTTGCCTTATCTCTTTCAGCAACATCTGCTGTCCTGGGCTTCCAATCTGCACCATCATATAAAATCGTTGCCTTTAAACGTGGGTCGCGGTTTTGATAGGGGCTTGCGGCCATAGAAGGATTGGACCAATCAAATTTTTGGCCATTACTAGTCTCATAGTCGTCTACCAATAGCTGAATCGGTGTATTTCCTGCCCAGTTATGATAACCATTTGGCCCGTTGTCACGTCCTACCCAACCACCTCGCTCGTCTTTTTCATCAATAAAGAATCGACCTAAAATTATATCTTTTCCAGCTGTAAAATCAACGGTCTTACTACCCCCTCCTAATGATACAGCCATATAGTTGGCCGTTCCCTCACTAGGTGACGCTGGTTGAGTCAAGTCTAACTTATAGGCGAATTCTGTATGATCCAATACGGCTTTTGCTGCAGTTTTTGCTTTAGTCCAGCGTTCCATTTGACTACCATTGGTATACATTAGATACTCGGGATTTTTATATGCTGCTAATAAGGTAGATTTTGCTTTTGCTTTACTTCCATCATGGAGGTCACTGGCAGCATATAATAGCACTCTTGACTTTAAGGCCAATACAGCGGTTTCATTTGCACGTCCCTTTGCCGATGAAATACCCTTTAGCAAAAGAGCTGCACTATCGAGATCTTTCACGATCGCATTGACACACTCCTCATAGCTGTTTCTTGGCACCATATAGTCTTTATCATTCAATGTATAGATCTTATTATCAATCGGTATACCTCCATAAAAACGTAACAGCTGTTGATAATAATACCCACGTAGGAAATACGCCTCGCCTAAAAGCTTGTCAGCCTTTGCTTTGTCAAACTTGGGTGAGCTTAAATTAGCAATGGCGATATTTGTTGCCCGTATACGCGTATACATACGTCCATATTCATAAGTATCCATTATATAGCCTTGATCAGCTGGATTTGATCGAGATTCGGTGACAGTATTTATCCCGCGATTAGGGTGTGTAAATAAAGCCTCATCTGTCATGGACGCCATTTCCTGTTCATAAAAGCCTCCTACTCCAAAGCCGTTATAGATTTCTGTCACGAAAGCCTCAGACAACCCAGCATCCGACCAAACAATCTCCTGTGGCACTTCACTGAGTGGCTTTGTACTTACAAAATCGTCATTACAAGCTTGTAATGAAGCAGAAAGTACAAATAGTATAAGTGATATATTCTTAATTTTTTTCATTTTTTTTTTCTTAGTTAAGTTCTTGCGATAACAGCTGGTTAGAACGATAATAATGCGCCGACATTAATCAATCTCGCCTGCGGATAATATTGGCCCAACGCATTCACAGCTTCTGGATCGTACATTTTTATCTTACTCCAAGTAATGAGGTTCATCCCATTTGCATAGAGACGTAATGAACCAATACCAATTTTGCTACAAATACTTGAGGCTAAATTATACCCCAATTCTACGTTTTTCAACCTTAGATAATCTGTACTGCGCATCCAATAGGTGTTGTTATAGGAATAATATTGATTACCACGATCTGTCAAACGGGGGTATACACTGCTCGGGTTACTAATGCTCCAGCGTTTATCGTAGAACTCTTCTACAAAATTTCCGATAGAACCCGATTCATCCGTGCCTACACGTATCTCTCCACCTGTAGCTCCCTGAAATAGTACCGATAGATCAAAGTCTTTATAAGTTAAGCTAAAATTGAACCCGCCCTGGAACGTAGGATCACTATTTTTGTCACGTCTAACTTTATCATCTGGTGTTATTTTTCCATCACCATTGAAATCTTGATACTTCATGTCTCCTGGACGTAAAGTTTTTGTAATGGCGCTGTAATCCAACTTATTGTTGGCAATGTCTTCCATGTCACGGAATACGCCATCATAAACATAATAAATATCCGTTTTGATAGGTTTACCTGTGCTTTGTTGCCATGCTGGCGCGCCAGGAGCTTCATCCCAGAAGATAATTTTGTTTTTCGCATAACCACCATTGACACCTACAGTATAGCCCAAATCTCCCACTTTACCACGGTAACCTAAATTAAACTCCCAGCCCTTATTATCCACTTTACCAATATTTTCTGCTGGCAATGTCATCCCTGTACTTTGCGGTATGGAAGCATTTTTCCGCCATAGAATAGAATTGCGACGATTTTTAAAGATGTCAAACTCGAAATTTAACTTTCCTTGCAAAAACTGAAAATCAAATCCAAGATTATAATTATTGGCGACCTCCCAAGTAATCATTTCGTTAGGAACGCGGCTTTCATAAAGAGTCTTAGCTAGTTTATCGTTGACGATATAGGTTCCAAAAGAATAGGTTGAAAAATACTGATATTCTTGTAACTTGTCATCATAATAGATGTTGTCATTCCCCATCTGGCCATAGGAGGCACGTATCTTGAAATAATTAATTACAGGTACATTTTCCTTCCAGAAATTTTCTTCCGATACGACCCAGCCCGCCATAGCACCTGGGAAAAATCCAAATCTTTCACTTTCAGGGAACATATACGAGCCGTCATAACGCCACAGAAATTCCGCGATGTATTTACTTTTGTAATTATAGCCGAATCGACCAAAGTAATTTAACCTTGCTCTTTTCCATGCAGATCCGTCATTATTTTTTTCCTGTTCTCCACCCGCGAAAAGATAATCGATGGCATTTGAAAGAAAATAGCGACGATATGCACTAAATTTATCATTATCGATTGTTTCTCTGTTGATACCAGCAATAGCATTCACTTGATGGTCACCAAATTTTCGGTCAAAGCTCAAGATCCCTCCAAGCAAGATATTTAGCTGATCTTCATTACTTTGATTTAAATTTGGGTCGGCAGGACCGCGTCTTCCCGGAACCAGTTGTGGTGTAGTACCATCCGCTTCATAGGCCCCTTGCCAAGAATATAATGTCCAGGGTGTAACCCATGTTTTTTGATTTTTTACATATTTGTCAACAGAGGCATTCAATGTTAATTTAAGGCCATCTATCCATGGATTTGTAATCTCAACCTGCCCATTTGTTTGAAAATAGTAGCGTTTATCGTGATCGTAGCCTGTCGCATTAGTGGTAATTACCACCGGATTTTCGCCATTTTCGATATCTGGTCCTGGCATTCCATTGGGCCAAATTGCTGGTTGTGTCGGATTTCCCCGCATCAACATCCTAAAGACAGTACCAGCACTCTTAGTAGGGAAATTCCGATTTTCCTGTCTTCCTAAAACACCAAATTGTGTTTTGATATACTGGCTGATATTAGCATCTAGATTAATCCTTAAATCATATTGTTTATATCCTGTAGCCGAGTTCTTATAATAGGCATCTTGATTTTGATACCCCAGAGACATGAGATACTTTACATCCTCGGTACCACCATTAATTTGCAAGTTATGCCGTTGTTGAGGGGACCAGTCTTTTAAAGTTGCCTTATACCAGTCCGTATTCGGATGTCCCCAAGGATCTGATCCATCCTTGAACTTTTGGATATCTTCCGGTTTAAATGGCGCATCTAATACTCCGCCCCCCTGCTTATTGTAACTACCTTTATCATTGATAGCGGTGTAAGCCGCAGACCATTCTTCAACAGGTAGGTTATAAATCTCCAACTCATTACGGATCTCAGCAAATTGAGCTGCATTGGTCAATTTAGGTATTACAGTCGGCTGAGAATATCCCTGATTAAAAGTATAAGAAAACTGAGGCTTTCCTGTCTTTCCTCTTCTTGTCGTCACAAGGATAACCCCATTTGCTGCCCGGGCACCATAAATAGCAGCGGATGCATCCTTTAAAACCGAGATATTTTCTATATCGCGGGGATTGATCCGGTCGATTCCGCCTTCCCGTGCAGGAACCCCATCGATAACGACCAGAGGACTGCTATTTCCTAATGTATTCGTACCCCGTATTTTGATATTGGAACCATCGTATCCAGGCTCAGCGCTTCCATTGGTCGCTGTAACTCCCGGTACTCGTCCTGTTAATGCATTGGAAACGTTCAACGCCGGAGATTGAGCAAGGTCACTTCCCTTGACAGTAGCTACAGCACCTGTAACCGTTTCCTTACGTTGTTTCCCGTAACCAACAACAACGACTTCTTCGAGATTGGATTCCGAATTCAAAAGCGTGACATCTATCGCATGCCGTCCTTTAACAGATTCATCCATAGACTGCTTACCCACCATCCTAAAATTAATGATCGCATTCATAGGGACCTTATCCAACTTGTACTTACCTTGACTGTCGGTTTTTGTTACAAGGTTCGTTCCATTTACAGATACTGTTACTCCAGGAATAGGAATTCCTGTTTCATCATGTACAGTTCCGGAAACGCTTTGCTCCTGTTGAAAGAGAATTCCATAGCTTGCGAGGGTTGCAGCATCAACGATTTGAGGACTCAGGGCCACTAAAGAGCACAACGATCCAGTCCAAAACGCTCTCTTCCATTGATTTGAGAAATAATGGCAGTTAATCATAAAAACTGTTTAATTGTTTAAATTTTGTGTTTAATTAGTTATTTTTTTACTCCTTAAAGACATATCGGTTTAGGCGTCTTATCAGAAGTGGTTTATAATTGTTTATCTAACATGAAAATACGAAAATAAATATACAAAGCAAGTGTTAATTTTACACTATTTAACACTTTAACTTTAATAAGCTGAAAATAAATAGTTTGCAAAAATAAAAATGGTTCGCCTTATTTTTCGATCAGGTATAAAACAACCTTATTAGGATGATACCTTGTACAAAAACGCTAACTGCTCGTCTTTAAAAGAAATTTCCGACAGAAAAGTATACTCTAGTAAATCGAAAGTATATTATCAATTTTTTAAATAATAATATGCATCTTTATTCCTTATAATTAGATCTATAATTGATTGTTTTAAAACAACTATGTGTGTACAAACAATGGAGCTCAATACGGATCTATTAATAGCAAAGAAATAGTTATATCTACGAACAAAACTATGCACATAAAAATCAGGCAAGAAAAGTCAAGTGATCCAACTATTGTATTCGAACTGATCCGACTCGCTTTTGAAAACGAACATTATAGCGATCATCAAGAGCACATTCTAGTAGAAAAACTGAGAAAGAGAGCGGAATTTATACCACAACTGTCCATGGTAGCAGAGGTTGAGGGAGAAATATTAGGCTACATCCTCCTGACAAAGGTGCAGATTATTGATAAAGAGAATCAAAAAGTTTTCGATTCTCTTGCCTTGGCTCCTGTCGCTGTGCTGCCTCTGTTTCAAGGAAAAGGAATTGGCGGAAAATTAATTCTTGGCGCCCATCAGATTGCAAAAAAATTGGGTTTTGGATCGGTAGTTGTGCTCGGACATGCAGACTATTATCCTAAATTTGGATATGTACCTGCATCAGTCTATGGTATAAAATTTCCATTTGATGTTCCTGATGAAAATTGTATGATAAAAGAACTGACAGACAATTCCTTAAAAGGTATACAGGGCACTGTCCATTATCCAGAAGAGTTTGGTGTTATTTCATAAACCAAACTCTTCATTATGATTTGATGCTAATTAACAATTCTATTTAATATTTAATCGGATAGTCTTGCATAAATTCAAACTGATAACCATCTTTTTTCAATGCATCTATTAAAGAAGACAACTCCTGCTGTCCCTTTTGCGTTTGAAACATATCATCATGCATCAAGAAAACAACATTATTAGGCACCATTGAGCTTTTATTGTTCATGTAATTCCGAATGTGTGACAAAGTAGACTCCTGGCTTTGTATTGGTGCACCAGTGATGCTATTAAGCCGCCACTCGACATCCCAACCATAAATTGTATATCCGTTCTTATGCAATAGATCGGCGGTGCTGGATCCATTCTTCAGGTCGATCTTACGAACATCATCATATATCCAGATATTCCTGCCCGGAAGTCGAACGATCTTATGTTTTAGATTGAGATCTTTTTCATTCTTTTCAAAATCAGCAAATGCATTTTGGGGGTTATTATAAAATCGAGAATACTGATTGTTTGCATGTGTATAGCTATGATTATAACAGGCTATAAGCGGATTGGATTCATAACGGGCAAGATCGCGTTTCCGCCCTTTGCTCATATTAGCGTGCTTACCAATCAAGAATACACTCACTTTAATGTTTTTTTCTTTCGCTATAGAATCAATAAAGGCACTACCAATCAATGGTCCGTCATCGAAAGTAAGGTAGATATGTTTTGGATACGTATCAAATGCTTTCCGCAGGGAATCCTTAAGTTCACGTTTTTGTTGTTTGATCGGAACAGGATGCAAGCTATCTACTGTAAATTGAATCTGATTTTTCTGAAGTGAATCCCACCTATTTAACAAATGTGGTATTTTTTCCTTGACAACCAATTTTTCCGTAAGTGTGTCTTTCAGCTCGCCTTTTCCCAAGACTTTGTTTGAAAAATCCTTACATGCGGTTACACTAAACATTGTACTACAAATGAAAAGTACCACAAACAACCTACTACACTTCATATCAATCGCTATAACTTTAATGAATTTCTTTTTTCAAAATTACTACAAAAACCTATTTATTAACCATAAAATCTTACAAATCCCTACTTTCAGGGATAAGGTTAGTAACCTTCAACAATCCCGTACACCTCTTTTTATGGCTTCAGTTTTTATTATAAATCCGATATAAGAAACAATCGTGCCACTTTTTTCGACAGTTGGTCTCTATTTCTTTTTGAAAAATAGTGCTTTGTTATATTCAAAATTCATGCGCGCTATATTCAAAACTGATATACCTTGTGGGCACTCCACCTCGCAGGCTTCTGTATTCGTGCAGTGACCAAATGACTCCAAATCCATTTGTTTCACCATATTTAAAACGCGTTCACTGCGCTCTTCTTTTCCCTGTGGAAGCAAAGCCATATGGGTAATCTTTGCGGAGGTAAATAGTGCTGCACTACCATTTTTACACGTTGCAACACAAGCACCACAGCCAATACAGGCCGCTGAGTCAAATGCTGACTCAGCTAACTCATGAGAAATAGGAATCACTGTCGCGTCTGGGGCTTGACCAGTATTGATGGATACAAATCCCCCAGAAGAAATAATTCGGTCAAATGCCGAACGGTCCACTTTCAAATCCTTTTTAACCTGAAATGCTGCTGATCGAAAAGGTTCGATAAGAATCGTATCATTATCTTTAAATGAACGTAAATGTAGCTGACAGGTGGTTGTATGCTTAAGAGGTCCATGTGCAATGCCATTGATCATCATACCGCATTGCCCACAGATCCCTTCACGACAATCATGGTCAAACTCTACAGGGTCGTCTCCATGCGTAATAAGCTGTTCATTCAGGGTATCCAACATCTCCAAAAACGACATATGTGGATTGAGATCTGTTAAGGTGTAAGTAACTAATTTTCCTGTAGCGTTGCGATCTTTTTGCCGCCATATTTTAAGGTGTAAATCCATAATCGTTCTATTTATTTATAGCTCCTTACAGTTGGTTGTATCTCTTCAAAAATTAATGGTTCCCGAATTAGCTCAGGTTCTTGCCCCTCTCCCTTCCAGGCCCAAGCGGAAATAAACTGGTATTCAGCGTCATTCCGTAATGCCTCCCCATCTGCAGTCTGATATTCCTCCCGGAAATGTGCCCCACAGGATTCGTTCCGCGTCAACGCATCATAACACATCAATTCTCCAATTTCAAAGTAATCGGCTACACGTCCAGCTTTTTCCAGTTCCGTATTTAAGGTATTGGCTTCACCACTAACAATAACATCTTTATAAAACTCTTGCTTCAACCTATTAATCTCCACAATAGCATGACGGAGGCCTTTCTCATTACGCGCGAGCCCACAATAGTCATAGAGTATTTTACCCAGTGTTTTATGAAAATAATCCACGGTTTTACTGCCTTTAATCTTTAAAAATCGATCAATTTGTGCACGAACACCTACCTCTGCACGTTCAAACTCAATATGGTCTGTAGAAATTTTTCCCGTGTGAATATCGTTTGCCAAATAATTTGCAATCGTATAGGGCGCAATAAAATAACCATCCACAGAGGCTTGGAGTAAAGAATTGGCACCCAATCTATTTGCACCGTGATCTGCAAAATTAGCTTCACCTAACGCAAATAAGCCCGGCAGGCTTGTCATCAGCTCATAATCTATCCATAATCCCCCCATTGAAAAATGCGCGGAAGGTGAAATCATCATCGGTTCTTTATAAGCATCATATCCCGTGATCTTTTCATACATATCGAACAGATTACCATATTTCTCTTGTATTTTTTGTTTCCCCTGTTCTCTAATAGCTTTCGCAAAATCAAGGTAAACAGCATTTTTAAGTGGACCAATCCCAAAGCCAGCATCAATCCGTTCTTTGGCCGCTCGAGATGAAATGTCCCTTGGAGCAAGATTACCAAATGCCGGATAACGACGTTCTAAATAGTAATCTCTCTCTTCCTCAGGAATAGCGTTTGGTTCCCGCTTCTCATCTTCTTTCAAAGGAACCCAAATCCTTCCGTCATTACGTAACGACTCTGACATTAGTGTTAATTTAGACTGATAATCGCCGGACTGCGGCAACGAAGTTGGATGAATCTGAATCCAGCTCGGGGAGGCCATTAATGCCCCCTTCTTGTGTGCCCGCCAAATGGCAGAGCCATTACAGCCCATTGCTAGTGTCGATAGATAATAAATTTTACCATACCCTCCGGTTGCCAATATAACGGTATGTGCAGCGTGTCGTTCAAGCTCCCCTGTATCAAGATTTCGAACAATAACGCCTCGGGCCTTTCCATCTATTACGACGATGTCGAGCATTTCATGTCTGGAGAAAAGCTGTACGGCACCTTTGCCGACCTGACGCATAAGTGCCTGATACGCTCCCAAAAGAAGCTGCTGTCCAGTTTGACCTCTCGCATAGAATGTACGACTTACCTGTACACCTCCAAAAGATCGATTATTCAGATAGCCTCCATATTCACGACCGAAAGGAACACCCTGTGCAACTGCCTGGTCGATTAAATTGAGCGAACATTCGGCCATACGATAGACGTTGGCCTCACGGGCACGAAAATCACCGCCCTTTAGCGTATCAACAAACATACGATAAACACTGTCCCCGTCATTTTTATAATTTTTTGCGGCATTTACACCTCCTTGAGCAGCCACAGAATGTGCCCTTCTCGGACTATCCTGAAAGCAGAAGGATTTTACCTGGTATCCCATCTCCCCAAGAGAAGCCGCGATGGAGCTACCTGCCAGTCCGGTTCCGATAACGATAACATCCAGTTTTTTACGATTTGCAGGATTAACAAGCTTGGCAGTCTTTTTATAACGGGTCCATTTTTGATCCAATGGTCCATCCGGTATTTTTGAATTTAATGTCATAACTTCTCCCCCTTATTTAACTGTAAAAAATATATAAATAGGCATCAAAGCAAAACCAATGCTGATGATGACCGAATAGCTGATACCAATAATCTTAAACCATTTAACAAATTTGGGATGGAATAAGCCTAAAGTTCGAATCGCACTATGAATCCCATGAATAAGATGATAACACAAGGCAACCATCGATAAAACGTAAATAAGAACATACCACCATTGCTGAAAAACCTCGATTACAAGTACATATAAATCCTTGTTACCGCGTTCATCAAGTGGAGGAGCGCCAAATTTGTACACGTACCAAAAATTCTGGAAATGGATAACTAAAAAAATGAGGATCAGGGTCCCTAAAATCCCCATATTGCGCGAATACCACTTACTTGCTCTTCCCCGATGATCTGAAACATAGTGGGCACCGGTCTTTTTATTCTTTACGGTGATGATCAATCCGTCCAACGCATGCAAAATAATGCTGGCATAGAGTACGTAAGAAATAATTTTGATCAAGATATTGCCTGCCAAAAAATGGGAGTAGGCATTAAATTGTAGATGTGCTTGTTCCTGCGGTAAGAATAGCTGTAAGTTCCCTAGAAAGTGAATCAGTAAAAAGAACGCTAAAAATAAACCCGTCAGACACATAAGCATCTTCTTTGACAATGTAGATAACATAATAAGATCTTAATTTTAATAATAGCCTATAACCTTCATCCACAATCCACCAACGCCCATATAAATCACCAATAACACGATACCAATTTCCAGTCCACGCAGCCACCATGATTTTAAATCGACATATCCGCTTCCAAAAAATACCGGTGCAGGGCCGTGGCCATAATGTGTCAAAACACCATAGATAGAGCCCAAGAATCCAAGCATCATTGCAAGCAACATTGGCGGAATACCCAAAGAAACACCAACCCCCAACAAGGCCGCATACATAGCCGCAACATGGGCGGTAGCACTCGCAAAAATGTAGTGACTAAAGAAATAAACAAGAATGATTACCGGAAAGGCTATTTGCCAACTTAAATCACCAATCTGTACTTTGATCAGGTCGCTAAACCAGCCGATAAAGCCAAGCTCATTTAAGGAACTGGCCATCATAACCAAAACAGCAAACCAAACAATCGTATCCCATGCTCCTTTTTCGGCTTTAACATCCTCCCAGGTCAATACAGAGGTCAGTAAAAGTAGTGTCAAACCGATGAAGGCTGTGGTTGTAGCATCAATTGAAAAAGAACCACCAAAAATCCATAATGCCAATAAGATAAAGAACGCCAAAAGCATTAACCATTCATTCCTGGAAATTGGTCCCATCTCTTTTAATTTCTGCGCCGCCATCTTAGGTGCATCACCTGTTTTTTTCAATTCAGGTGGATATAACTTATAAAGAACAAGCGGTACTACAAAAAATGCGACAATACCGGGTATAAATCCAGCAATCGCCCAGGACATCCAGGTAATATCAATTCCTAGGTTCGCAGCAAATTTTTGACACATTGGATTACTGGCCGTTCCCGTCAAAAACATCGAAGAAGCAATTAGATTCATATAATAACTATTTAAAGTTAGATAGGATCCCAATTTTCGATGTGTCTCTGGCTTATCTGGAACAGAATCAAAACTAATTGCCATCGATTTCATGATGGGATAAATAATCCCTCCCCCTCGGGCTGTATTACTGGGAATAGCCGGAGCCAAACAAACATCCGCCAAGCCCAATCCATAAGCAAGTCCTAATGAACTCTTTCCAAAAACTCGAATAAAAAGAAAGGCAATTCGATTTCCCAGTCCTGTTTTAATAAAACCCCGGGCAATGAAAAAGGAGATACCAATCAACCAAATTACCTTATCTCCGAAACCCGTCAAAGCTTTAGTAATCGACTTACCCGCATCTCCAGGGGCTAATACTTGTGTCAGGGCCGTAAACGCGATGGCCATCATACACATGGTACCCATAGGAGCTGCTTTTAAAATAATCCCAAGAATGGTTGCAGCGAAAATTGCAAATAAATGCCAAGCTTCCGGACTGACGCCTTTCGGTATTGGGATAAACCATAAAATGAGTGCTACTAGAAAAGTAATGGCAACATTTTTAATACTGATTTCTTTCATGATAAACGTAGTTTAATAGATTAGAATCGACTTTGTACTTGAACAATAAATAAATTTTTGTTGAATTCGCTGGTATTCTCTGTCTGCTTTTTATATCGGTCCAATTGAAGTCCCAACTGTATCCTTGCACCATAATTTTTTAAAAATTCCAAACCAAACATCGGCGTATATGTTTGACGCGCATTTGCATTGAGTTTATAATTAGGATCAATGTATTCATATCGACAAGATAGCTCGAAAGCGCTTAAATTGAAATAATTTACTTCATACCTTAAGTTCGGTAGAAAGTAGATGCCGCGGACCAGATAGTCACTCAACTTGGATGTCCGCGCACTTTCTTCCAAAGAATAATACAGGTTATGATTGATCGCCTGCTTTGCTTCCAGTTGCATATCAAGATTCCATCGTTTGCCAAAACTGACATTACCAGTTAGATCTACCCCCAATGCATGTACCTGTTTCTTCATCACATCGCCAACGCCACCATTAAGTCCTAAATTAACACCGTACTTCTTTGAAAGTCCAAAAACCAGACGAGTGGCATATTGCTTACCATTATCGTTATCAACAACTTGATTCTTCCCGTTCCCATTCACCACAGATAGGGAATAACTAAAGGGCATATCGCCTAGCGTAGTCTCGCCTGTCGCAGCAACCCCGATTTGAAAACTTGCCCAACCTAATTTACCGAATTCAAGATACTGGTTCGACCAGTCCAAAGATTTGATGATGTCAATAGGATAAGTTTCCTCGATGCCAAACCAAGGACGAAATTGGCCCACTGTGATTGCCAATTTGGGACTAAATGTATATTTCAAGTAGGCATTTTCGAGCACTTTTGTTTTGGGATCACTTTTGAAATCTGCAAGGTTAGCTAATACGGCAACTTCAGTACGCTTACTAATTTGAGCGCGCATCTGTACCCGCATATATTTCACCATAAAATTGTTATCCGTACCTGAACCATCACTGTGATGTAGCCCATTGACATCAACATCTTTTGTCGCACTAACAAGGTAACGGGCCTGAAACAAACCTTTCACCTGAAGCTTGGGATAAGTCGTGTCATCTTTTTTTTTGTTGCACAGAATCAACTTTATTTTCTTGTACAGTACCTGGTTCTTGCCCTTTGACCAAGGTATGGCTCAATAAACATGCAATTGAAATTGGAATGTAGCGTTTCTTCATACTTAAACAATTTTATTCTTAGCCAGTAGCCCAGCTCACTTCTCATTGTTAATAATCTTGTCGTTTAAATCTAATGTTGTATTATCAACACATAGCTTTAAAAAATGTTTTGTTATTCTAATAAAATTTAATAACTGTAAGAAAATCAAACTGATTAAAAAAAGATCAGGTATAAATTCCACGTTTTTATGTAATTTCACAAGCGAATTTCAATACAATCTAAATTTAAAACCTATAGATTGATCTTTTTATGAATTTTGCACTTCATGAAAAAACTTCATCATTTAAATATGTAATACATTTTAGAATCGATAAATATATTATGAAAGAAAAACTAATCAGAACATGCTTTATTGGCCTTGCGCTCCTTTTAATCCAAAGCTTTTCAGTATCAAGCGTTCACGCCAAAGACAAAGAAAAACCCGCTATGTTTTGGACCTGGCTAGATTACAACGCCAAAACAAACTTTGATTCTATTTGCCGTGAGATGAACTATCTGGGGATCGATGGCGTGATGTTAAATGCTGCTAGTCCAGATGAGTATCGTGTAGCGATTCCCATTGCAAAAAAATATGGCATTCAAGTTATCGCCTGGCTTTGGACGATGAACCTGGAACATGATAGAGATAAAATACTCAAAGAACATCCAGATTGGTTCAGCGTCAATCGCAACGGAAAAAGTCTCGCAGATACCACTGCATACGTTGGTTATTATAAGTTTTTATCGCCTGTAGTACCAGGAGTAAAAGAATACATCAAAAAGAAAATTGAATCCTATTGTGAAGTTGAGGGATTGGAGGGTATCTCTATTGACTACAACCGTTATGTGGATGTTGTCCTCCCCACAACCCTTTGGCCTAAATACAATATTGTCCAAGATCGCGAGTATCCCGCTTGGGATTACGGATACCATCCCATTGCTATAGAAAAATTTAAAAAACAATATGGCTATGACCCTCGTGCACAAAAAGATCCATCGAAAGATCTCAAATGGCGCCAATTTCGTTGCGATCAGATAACAGATATCGCCAATATGATTGCAGAAATTGTTCATTCTCATGGCAAAACAATGGCGGCATCCCCTTTCCCGACCCCCAAAATGGCTTCACGTATGGTACGGCAAGATTGGGGTAAGTGGAATTTAGATGTTGTTTTTCCGATGGTGTACAGCAATTTTTATACAGAAGATCCAAGCTTTATTAGCGATTGTACCTTAGAAAATGTGCGCGACAAAGGTGCAAATACGACCTTATACTGTGGGTTGATGGCTAAAAATAATGAGGAAATATTTACCGATATGGATGAAGCGCTAAATAATGGTGCGCAGGGAATTTCTATTTTTACCATCCATAGCCTAAAAGATCCTCAAATCAAGGAAAAATTCAGAACCTATACAGCTGCTGCGAAAGCGAGAAAAGCTCAAAATAATGGAACTTTAACACGCTTGGCGCACGTGAAAATCGAAAATAATCCCTTCAAAAAAGAAGGAATTATGAAATTAATCAACCAAAAGATACAAGATTTGGTCCGTTCAGAAAACCCTGCTGCGAGCCCGATAGCATTATCAAAATATAAAAAAATAGATGCATATGATGTGACTCAAAAATACCTGGTTACTGATAAAGTGAGCAAAAAGAATTTTTACGTCACCTTCTTTTTCTATGGCGGTATACTTTCCGGTTGGAATGTTGATCCAGCTCCAAATGCAGCCTAAGGGATGACCTACTAGGAAGAGGTGCTAAAATGTTATCTATTTAGCACCTCTTTTCTTTTTAATACACTGTTCCCTATCTTTGGAACGAACAAATAATTAAAAAATGAGAAAAAATGTTAGGTTGGTAGCCTGTGTTATAGGCTTGATATGTTGTGGATCAATTCCTGTAGCCTTTGCTCAAAATGGCATTCAAAATCAGCAGGATGCTAAAACCGCAATTATTGATAAAGCATTATTGGATAAAATATTGGATAAAAATAGACAGTCGTTCAAAGAAGGTAAAGTAGCCGATTATATTCCGGAATTGGGTAAAGCCAACGCATCGTCCATCGCTCTTTCGGTTGTAAATAGTGATGGAACAATCGTTAGTATCGGAGATGTGCAACAAAGATTTACAATTCAGAGTATTTCAAAAATTGTTTCATTAATGGTCGCTGTATTGGAAAACGGAGAACGAAATATTTTTGATAAAATGGGGTACTTTGGTACAGACAAACCTTTCAATCATTTTGCGAATTTGGAAACATCGGGTAAACCGCTCAATCCAATGATGAACGCTGGTGCCATTTTAACGACATCGCTTATTAAAGGAACAGGTGAGGAACCTTTTCTTAAAATACTCAATATGATTCGTTTTATAACAAATAATGAAAAGATTGAGTATAGTAAATCCGTATATAATTCGGAACGGGAGACTGGAAATCGAAACAGAGGTATGTTCTATCTGATGCGCAACAATGGACTCATTGATGGTGAAGGTGAAGATAAACTAAATAATTATTTTAAACAGTGCTCAATTGAGATAACCGCAGAGGATCTAGCTAAAATAGGTTTCTTTTTTGCCAATCACTGCGTGCGTTATGACGGAAATAAGCAATACAATAATCCAAGTCTATCTCAGCTAGTTCAATCGCAAATGCTCATTGCAGGTATGTACGAATTTAGCGGCGAATATGCCAGAACTGTGGGACTTCCAAGTAAATCGGGCGTGGGTGGTGGAATCGCGGTAAGTATACCGAATAAAATGGGTATAGGGGCCTATAGTCCAGCCTTGGATCAACACGGTAACTCGGTAGCCGCTTATCGCATGATATTAGATTTAGTGAAAGAGAAATCACTAAGCCTCTTTTATTAACCTTAGTAAATTCTAGTTAACTATAACATGATACGGACAGAACCAATCATCGCAGTGGATAACGTTCCCAAAAGCTCACAATTCTACCAAAAGCTTTTAGGCTGTGCGAGTCAACATGGAGGAGAAACATTTGAAATTCTCACGGATAACGGAACTGTTATTCTTTGTTTACACAAATGGGGTGAACATGATCACCCTACTATGCGGAATCAAATACATGCAGGGAATGGATTCATATTATTCTTTAGAGTAGACAATTTAAAGCAAATTTTCGAAAACGCTACTTTGCTAAATGCAGTCATAGAGAAAGATATACATTACAATGAGAATTCTTTGAAGGATCAATTTATTCTACGTGACCCCGACAACTATTACCTGATTGTATCAGCCTAGTCAGATCTATTTGTTTGTCAATTGCATACAGGATTGTATTCATCGGTAAAATCTCCGTTCTTAAACCAGTTTAACTTTTGTATTGAATGTTTGATGCAACTTTGTCTTATCAAAATTTAAAACAATGACCACACGATTTAATATTGCAAAAGTAGATGCAACCGCCTATAAGGCGATGATGGGATTGGAAACATATCTCAACGATATTTTTTTAAATCCTATTCAGAAGGAACTCATAAAAATACGTGCTTCACAGATCAATGGCTGCGCCTTTTGCTTAGATATGCACACGAAGGATGCACTGAAGTATGGTGAAACTCCACAACGGATATTTTTATTAAATGCCTGGCGGGAAACGGATCTATTCACCAAGGAAGAACAGATATTGTTGGAGATGACAGAAGAGATCACATTGATACATCAAAAGGGATTGACAGAAAGCACTTTTCAAAAAGCAAAAGAAATATTTGAAGAAAAGGAGATTGCACAAATTATTATGGCAATTATTACCATAAATGCGTGGAATAGAATTGGCATCAGCACGCATTTGGAACTATTAAAGTAGTTTTAGGCGCTTTCGCAAAAAAGCCTTGTCCAATATTGGACAAGGCTTTTTCATTTACAAATAATTTCCTTTTATTTTCCTGTTAAAATCCCAATTATCATTTATCTTTATTAGGAAAACCTATATAAATACATGATTATGAAAATTATAAAAAAAATCCTCATTGTTTTAGCGATCATCATCGCTATCCCATTAATTACAGCGATCTTCGTCAGTAAAGACTTCTCGGCCCAAAGTGAGATCACGATCGATAAGCCAAAGCAGGAAGTGTTCAACTATGTAAAAATGCTTAAGAACCAAGATAACTTTGGTGTATGGCAACTCTCAGATCCCCAAATGAAAAAAACTGAACAGGGTGTAGATGGTCAAGTTGGCTATAAATCCAGCTGGTATGGTAAGAAAGTTGGTAAAGGTTCACAGACTATTACAAAAATAGTCGATGGCGAAACGATCGAAACATCCCTCGATTTCGGCATGGGTGAACCAGCCAAGGGTTATTTCATCTTAAAAGAGATCTCGCCTAATCAAACGTCGGTGACTTGGGGGATTTCAGGAAAATCGCCCTATCCATGGAACTTTATGAACTTATTTATGAATATGAACAAAGATTTCGATCAAGGGCTGAAGAATCTAAAAAATAGACTAAAATAGAGACTATACAAAGTAAAAAAAGGTGGTTAAAATAAACTTTACTTTAACCACCGTTTCTTATTTTTAAAAGGAACAAAATTTATCTTCTGCGCATTAAAATTCGTAGAATATACCAAAACAGCAACATTATTGATGAAAATAGCTGTAGGGCTGCCCCAACGTATTGTTCGTTGCCGTAACTATACTTCAGATTTTGAGTTTGATAGAGTATGCTTCCGGAAGCAAGTGCAATCATTGCAACCGAGAACCATAATCCAAGTTCAAAACCAAAAATAGCTCCAGCGACAATTGCCCCCAAGGATAAGAAACCCCCAATTACCAGGATATTCCTGAGAAATGAAAAATCCTTATTGGATACAAATGCAACGACAGTAAGCCCAGTAAACAATGCCAAAGTCATTATACTTGCTTGATAAATGACACTAATTCCTTCGGTCATAAACACCGCCATAAAAATCATTGGGAGGAAGATGATCGCTTCCAGTACAATATAGAAAGCTAGTCCTAGATATTGGGTTTGACGGCTTTGCGAAAGTGTCCATCTTGATGAAAGTGTGGACCCTAACCAAAAACATCCCAATAAGAATAACCAAATAAATTTTCCGCTAACCATCCAAACGATAAAATCATAAGGGATCAATTTGATCAGCAAAGTTTCCAAAACGATAAATGCTAAAATCGAAAGCGCAACATGAAGATAGGTTTTTTTATAAAACACTCCCCTTTCAGCGTCATCATTGATAAGAATGTACTCTTGTGATTCCATAAAACAAATACGATTGATTAAATAACGATTAAAAATAAGCATTAATTCTATTTCCACAAGAAAGAAGTTTGCATAGGCTTATAAAAAAAGAACCCCGCCTAGCGGGGTCCATTCAAACAAACAACTTATTTCCAGCCTCCTCCCAAATCTTTATAGATATTGACAACAGCATTGAGCTGCTGCTTCTTCGTTTCTATCAATTCAAGTTTCGAATCCAGCACATCGCGTTGTGTCATCAAAACCTCCATATAGTCTGCCCTCGCTGATTTAAAGAGATCATTTGACACAGACACGGAATTATTCAGAACCTCAACTTCTTTTGTTTTGAAATCGTAGCTGCGCCCTAGGTTTTCAATATTAGAAAGTTGTGTAGAGACTTCTAAGTAAGCATTCAGAATTGTCTTCTCGTAATTATATACAGCCTGTATTTGTTTGGCGTTGGCCGTATTAAATTCCGCTTTAAGCCCATTTTTATTTATCAATGGTGCTGCAAGCTCCCCTATTAGATTATACAAAACTGATTCAGGCATCTTAAATAGATAAGAAGGCTTGAATGCCTGTAAACCCAAAGCCGCCGAAATCTCCAAAGAAGGGTAAAACTCTTTCCGCGCGATCTGTACGTCCAACTTCGCGGCAGCGAGCTCATACTCTGCCTCACGAATATCAGGTCTATTGCTCAGTAATTGGCTCGGTATGCCTGTTTGAACCTTCGCCGGGATCAAATCGACAAAATTGCTTTTGTCGCGTTTGATCTCTTGTGGAAAACGCCCCAATAGAAAATTAATACGGTTTTCAGTTTCTTTGATCTGTTGCCTCGTCTCAAATTCCATGCCCTTGGTTTTCAATACTTCAGCCTCAAACTTTTGAACCGCCAGTTCTGTTACACGAGCAGCCTGTTTCTGCAATCGGATTACCGAAAGCGCATTGTCCTGTAGCTCGATATTCTGTTTGATAATGGTCAACTGATTGTCCAATGCCAATAATTCATAATACGAACGGGCAACCTCGGCAATAAGGCTACTCAAGACAAAATTTTTCCCCTCTACCGTAGCAAGATAGCGGTTGAGTGCGGCTTGTTCAGAGTCCTTAAGTTTTTTCCAAACGTCGATTTCCCAGCTTGCATACGCACCAATTGTCAAATCTCCTAGTGGATCCGGCATTTCCTTTCCAGGAGCAATTTCTGTACTGGCATCACCCGCCCCCTGGCTGGTATATCGTCCGACTTTTTCAACACCTCCTCCAGCACGTAAACCAACGGTAGGTTTTAACGCCCCTTTTCGTAAAAGAATATCGTTTTTTGCAATTGCCAACTCCTGCAAAGTAACATTCAGTTCCTGATTGTTTTTTAAGGCTGTATCTATTAATACAGCTAGATTTGGATCAGTAAAAAATTCACGCCACTTAACCGATGCTGAATTTGTTGTGTCAGATTTATCTACGTCTGTAAATTGCTGCGGAACAAATTTATTCTCCTGTATTTGTGTCGCTTTCGGAACCTTACATCCCGTCACTGCTGCTGAAAGCGAAAATGCAATGACCCATTGTATTTTTCTGCGATTAGTCATTATTATCAAGTTCTTCAGTTAATGGATTTTCATCTTCGTGTTTAATAAGCTTACGTCTAGAGGCAATAGTTCCGAAGATATAGTACAAGCCTGGTATCACTAAAATACCGAACACTGTTCCAAACAACATACCTCCCGCTGCTGCCGTACCGATCGTACGGTTTCCTATCGCCCCAGGGCCAGACGCCATAACTAAGGGAATCAAGCCTGCGATAAAGGCAAAAGATGTCATCAAGATAGGTCTAAACCTAACTTTTGCACCGTCCAAGGCAGCTTCAATAATACTCAATCCTTGGGAATGCCGCTGAGCAGCAAACTCAACAATCAACACGGCATTTTTACCAAGTAAACCTATGAGCATGACCAAAGCGACCTGTGCATAAATGTTGTTTTCCAATCCCAATAACTTCAATAATAGAAAGGCCCCGAAGATTCCGATTGGTAAAGAAAGCAACACCGCAAAAGGCATAATAAAGCTCTCATATTGAGCGGAAAGTATCAAATAAACGAAACCAAGACAAATTAAGAAGATATAAATCGCCTGATTTCCGCGCCCTACCTGATCCTTGGAGATACCAGCCCAATCAATGCCATAGCCTCGAGGTAACGTTTTGGCAGCGACTTCATTAATCACCTGAATTGCTTCACCACTACTGTAGCCTGGTGCGGCAGAGCCCGAGATTTCGGACGCCATATACATATTGTGCCGAGTGATCTCAGAAAGACCGTAAACCTTTTCCATATGCATAAATGCTGAAAATGGGACCATTTCGTCTTTTTCATTCTTCACGTATAGCTTTAAGATATCTTCCGGCAAAGCCCTGTATTGCGGCAAAGCCTGAACCATAACTTTATATTGGCGGTCATACTTAATGAAGTTCGTTTCGTAATTACTACCAACCAAAGTCGAAAGCGTATTCAGTGCATTATCAATAGTAACCCCCTTCTGTTGCGCCAGATCATTGTCTATATGCAACATATACTGCGGAAAACTCGCGCTGTAGAAGGTAAATACAGACGATAATTCAGGCCTCTTGTTCAATTCACGTACAAAATCCTTACTTACCGTTTCCATTTTCTTGTAGTCACCAGAACCGGCTTTGTCCAGAAGACGAAGCTCAAATCCACCCGCGGCACCATAGCCCGGTACGGCCGGTGGTTGGAAAAATTCGATAGACGCCCCTGGGATATTTTTGGCAGCAGCCTCTAGTTGCTCAATAATCTCTTGCGAGGATTCTTTACGTTCTTCCCAGCTTTTCAAGTTGATCAAACAAGTACCTGTATTTGCCCCAGTTCCTTCAGTCAGGATTTCATAACCAGCTAACGACGATACCGATTGTACACCATCAATGTTTTCAGCTTCTTTTTGCAATGTCTGGGCCGCTAGATTGGTTCGTTCCAATGTCGATCCTGGCGGCGTTTGAATAATGGCATAAATCATCCCCTGGTCTTCATTGGGGATAAAACCTGCAGGAACAGCATTATTCAAAAAATAGGCTCCAATACAAAAACCTATCAATACTAAAAATGTAAACACCCGTTTATCCACTATCCCTTTCAACAGGTAAACATATTTGTTGGACATCTTATCAAACAATCTATTGAAAGAATCAAGAAACTTATCGATAATGGATTTCTTTCTTGGCTTGCCATGATTATTCTTCAGCATGATCGCACATAATGCTGGAGTCAGTGTCAATGCCACAACACCCGATAAGATGATAGATGTTGCCATGGTAATGGAAAACTGCCGATAGAATATCCCTACGGGACCAGACATAAAGGCAACGGGGATAAAAACTGCCGCCATGAGGAAGGTGATCGCAACAATGGCACCGCTGATTTCATGCATTGCTTTTTTGGTTGCCTTATAGGCCGAAATATGAAGCTCTTCCATCTTAGCATGGACGGCTTCAATAACCACAATCGCATCATCCACAACCACACCAATGGCGAGCACCAATGCAAACAGTGTGATCAAGTTGATGGTAATTCCAAAAAATTGCATGAACAAAAATGATCCCACCAATGAAACCGGCACTGCAATGGTTGGAATCAAGGTCGAGCGCCAATCTCCTAAGAATAGAAAAACCACAATAGCAACAAGCACAAATGCTTCCAATAAAGTATGGACTACCTTTTCCATGGATGCATCCAAAAATTTTGAAACGTCATAACTGATTTCGTAATCCAGCCCTTTAGGAAAAGATGCCTTCAATTCCTTCATTTTGCTTTTAACGTCTTGGATTACCTGAGAAGCATTACTTCCATAGGATTGTTTTAAGACAATCGCTGCGGATGGTTTTCCATTCAGTGTAGAATAGATATCATACATCGCCGAACCGAATTTGATGTCCGCAACATCTTTTAAGCGTAACATTTCACCATTCTCACCCGCACGTAACACGATATTGCCATAGCCTTCAGTTGTCGTAAAACGTCCGGGGTATTTCAATACATATTCGAAAGATTGGGAGGTCATACCAGATGACTCGCCGGCTTTACCTGGCGAAGCTTCCAAACTCTGCTCTGATAAGGCTTTCATCACCTCTTCTGCAGAAATCTTGTAGGCTGTCATACGATCTGGTTTCAACCAAATACGCATCGCTAATTCGCGCGTTCCAAGAATATTAGCCACCCCAACACCGTCTACACGACGTAATTCGGAGACAATATTCATGTCCGCATAGTTATACATAAAGTTTCCATCAAGCTCCTTGTCTTTGCTATAGAGATTGATGTACATGAGCATGTTGGATTCTTCACGTGTAATCTTCACCCCCTCACGTACCACAATTGGAGGAAGCTTATTCACCACAGAAGCCACACGGTTCTGCACATTTAATGAAGCCTGATTCGGATCTGTTCCTAGGTTAAATACCACCTGGATGCTTGCCTCCCCGTCGTTACCGGCATCAGAAGCCATGTATTTCATGCCCGGAACCCCATTTATCGCCCGCTCTAGCGGTATGATAACTGATTTAATCATCAACTCACCATTTGCTCCAGGATACTCCGCAGTGATATTCACCTTCGGTGGCGATATAGATGGAAATTGTGTTACAGGAAGCTGTACCATAGAAAGCACACCCAAAAACACAATGATCAGTGATATAACGATCGAAAGTACTGGTCTATTTATAAAACGACTAAACATAGTAATTTAAGTGTAAGGGGTCTATTCTGTTTTTAACTTCAAATTTGAAATGGCGTCTTTAGGTTGCACAAAGCTGTAGTTGATTTTATCATCCTCTTTCGCTTTCTGAATACCGTCCAACAAAAATTTATCATCTTTTTGAAGTCCGCTCGTTACCACATACAGATCTGGTAGGGAGTTACCGATTGTGATATGACGAGCTTTTAATTTGCCATCCTTATCGACTACATACACATATTTACGGTCCTGCATTTCGTATGTCGCTTTCTGTGGAATAATTAAAACCTGTTTCAACGGAAAGTTCATCACCACCTTGCCGCTCTCGCCATGTTTTAATAGACGGTTTGGATTGGGGAATTTCGCTCTAAAAGCAATATTTCCAGTTTCACTGTTAAATTCACTTTCTATGGTCTCTACAAGACCATTTTGAGCAAATAGCTCATTATTGGCCAGTAGCAGGCCCACATGGGTATCCCCGCGTTTACTAACGTTAGTTTGATAACTTAAATATTCTGGTTCGGAAACATTGAAATAAACCAACATCTCACTATTATCGGACAGACTTGTCAATAATTCGCCTTCATCCACCAAACTTCCCAATTTCAATGGAATCCGATCAATGGTTCCGTCAAAAGGTGCCCTGATTTCTGTAAAGGAGAGATGTAATTTTGCAATCGCTGCCGCAGCTTTGGCTTGCTCAAGCTTCGCTTTAGCCATAGCGAGTTCGTTGGGCGATACAACATTTTTATCAGCTAATGTTTTTGTATTTTGAACTTCAATTTCTGCTACATTAACTTCTGCAGAAGATTTGCGGTATTCGGCCTCATACATCTTCGGCATAATCCGAAAAAGGAGTTGCCCTTTATGGACAAATTGTCCTTCGTCCACGAAAATCTGCTCAAGATAGCCTTTCTCTTGAGCCCGAAGCTCAATATTTCGGAAAGATCTAATCTGGGAGACAAAATCCTTACGGATAGTTGTATCCATTTGTACCGGAGAGGTCGCTGTAAATTTCTCTTTTTCTTCCTTTTCTTCCTTTTTGGAAGTACACCCGATTTGGCATAAGCTAATAGCCAAACTAGCGAGTATAAATACTCTTTTCATTTGTAAGCGTCTAATTAAAAAAATAAGTTTGATTGTTTGTTGTGCTGGTTGGTGAAATACCTCTACTTTGGTTTATGGCCGTTTCGACTTGTTAATAGATTGTACAAATCGATTACAACGCAATGGAGCATCCCTTAGGATATCCACCAAAGCATATGAAATTTCGAAGGGTATATTTTAAATTCTCCAGTTTTGTTGAAGAACGTATCTTTGAGGGAAAAGATAGGCTATGAAATTGCAAAAAGGAATCTTCTTTGCAAATCGAAAAACAAAAACAAAAAGGACAATTGCAAAAAGCAGCAGCGCAACAAATTGAGACGTTACCTGCAAATCCTTGGTCAATTGAAAATTCTCGGCATCAAACTCCTCTATAACGGGATTATCACTGTGTATATTACCATAAAATAGCGGATCGATGTGATTAACCGATGCATCAATATACTTCTGCACGTCGGCATGATTATGCTGATACATAAAACTGACAGCTGGTCGATCGGATTCAATGAGCACAGCATGGCTATTACTGCTTCTGATAAATAAGAAGCATAGGAAAAGGAGTATGGTAATAACCGCTTTCATTGCGGAGCAAATATACTAGCGTACAAATAATTTTAACGATCTTTAACACATTTTAACAAAACAATTACAATCCACAGATTTCCGCTAGAAAAGTGATAATTGCAAACCCCGTCCATTTGTTCGCAAAGGTGCTGCATCTCCAAAGACTGTCCTGCCTCCATACTTCCAAGAATCCCTTCGTTCCTCTGCTATAATTTGCTGAATATCAAACTGTGGCTGAAAATCTTTTTCGCTATCCAGGACGATCTGGTGCAACTTGTTGATTGATTTTAACTTTTCACCATAACCCAGTTTAGATTTTTCAACACCTTTTTGTAAAATCTGAATGCTCTCATCGTAAATGGTCAATGGAACCGGAAAAGGATGTCCATCTTTTCCTCCATGAGCAAAGGAAAATCGAGCGGGGTCGTTGAACCGTGAAGGCGCACCGTGGATCACCTCACTAACCAAGGCCAATGACTGTAACGTGCGGGGGCCAACTCCTTTTAACAGCAGCAGATCTTCAAAATGGCTTGGTTGACTTTCTCGGGCGACGTACAACATCGCTCCCAATCTTTTCAAGTCAACATCCGAAGCACGTACATCGTGATGAGCTGGCATAATAAGTTTAGCGAAATCTTGCATTACTTTACTTGAATCCTCTCCCACTATAGTCATGATACCTGCTCTATTGGCTGCCGCTTCTGCAGCTGTCAAGTTGAGGATTATACCTTGCGAAGGCCCACTGATACCAGCATGAGGTTCTTCAACGAACGATTTTACCTTTTCAGAATGCCAATGGTAGCGACGAGCAGTACCATCCTTTTCATGCATACCTTGTTGGACAACAGACCAATTTCCCTGATCTGTTACGATAAAATTATGTAAATACAGTTGGTAACCATCTTGAATGGCTGTGTTATCCACTTTAGCGACAAGCTTACTGCTACGAATCAAGCCGTTGCCATCCAACCCAATTCGATCTGACAACTGAAGTAGTTCCTGTGGAGTCTGCATAGACAACTTGCCTTTCCCCCCACAGATATAAAGCCCCAGCGACTTCGCATCTGGATTAATAGCGCGTTTTAATGCTCCCATAACAGCCGTTGTGATCCCCGAAGAATGCCAATCCATCCCGAGAACGGCACCAAAACTCTGAAACCAGAATGGATCTGCCAGTCTTCTTAAAACTTCATCTTTACCATAATCCATGAGTATAACTTCAACTATTGAACGACCTAGGGAAGCCATACGTTCGTAAAGCCACGCTGGTACTTTTCCATAGTGTAATGGGAGATCTGCAATGCCGGACCGTTTCATTGTAAACTAAATATATTAGCACAAATCTATCTCTTTTTCATATAAAATAAAAACGGCTAGATAATTTCTAGCGTTTTTATTTTATAATCAATCTATATACTACACCTGAGCATATAACTTAGGGCTCATCGAAGTAGCGGCACATGTCACAGCTTCACTATTTACCGGTTAACGCTGATAAAAATCCAGCTCGGAACGAAGGATCTTTCTCTGAAAATTCAATAGAATGCTTATACGTGTCTACATTAAAGAAGAGCTCCGCTGGAGCAGCTTTTTTATTGTCCAAAAATAGTTTAAAGCTATATGCTGTTTTTTTGGACAAGTCAGCATTCACCTTATTGGATGAAAAGACATTCGGAAGAATTACATCTTTTGTAAAAGAATCAGTTGTAGGCGTCTGAAATAAGTCACCTAACGCTTTAATTAAATTATCAGACTGTTGACCCGATGACGAGATTCTAATTTTACCTTTGGTAAAACCGACGTCATCACTCGGCTGACCATCTATTATACCTGCGGGTATAAAATCTACAACCTCAAACTTCGCTCCTACAGTATCTTGTTTGTAAAGAGATTTTGTGATATAGATCCGACTTGAATCGGTTAAGATCTCATCTGTGATACGTAGAAAAAAGTTCTTCTTTTCTGCGCCCGGTGTACCATTCGTAAATTGTTCGATTTTTACACCTTCAATTTTGTTAACCGTTGTTGTATCACTTCCATCAGTTTTCTTCTGATTGGAATTTCCGCAACTAGCCATCAGCACCGTAGCGGTTGCAAGAAATGCTATAGATTGAATCTTGTACATATTGAATTGTTTGTTATCAGTTATTAATGAATATTGCTCTTATAATATTACCATTATTACTGATAACAAACAACTATTATCAATGTTTTTATTTTATTTCAATAAAGCATCGTATAAAATTTCCACAGGATGATAAGATTTTCTTCCTACACCATCTTTAATCTGATGCCTACAGGAAGTACCCGCCGCAGCAATTAGCGTATCGGATGATGTTTTACGTATGGTTGGTAACAAAACCAGCTCGGCCACTTTCATCGAAACATCATAATGTTCAGCCTCATAACCAAATGATCCTGCCATACCACAACAGCCCGAAGGAATAGTTTCTACGCTAAAATTCGTCGGGAATGATAGAACCTGTTCTGTCACAGTCACGAGGTGAAAAGCCTTTTGGTAACAGTGACCATGCAGCTTTATCTTTTTTGTTGTTCCAGTAAACTGTTCCGGATGAATACGCCCAGCCTTCATTTCAGTCAACAGAAATTCGTCAATCATCAACGCATTTTTGGCTACTTTTTGTGCCTCAACCCGCAAATCATCGTCTACTAAACTCAAATACTCGTCTCTAAATGTAATTATCCCTGATGGTTCAACGCCTAAAAGTGGCGTATCATCCGTAATTAACCCCTTTAGGAAATGGATATTTTGATTCGCAATCTTCTTTGCTTCTTTCACAAACCCTTTGGAAAGATAAGTCCGCCCACTTTGCACATGTTTTGGAATGATTACTTCATACCCCAATGCCGTCAATAATTTATATGCTGTAATACCGATCTCTGCATCATTATATTCCGTAAACTCATCCGAAAAAAGATAAACACGACGCTTGGCATCACTTACCACTGCTTGCTTTTTTACCCATTGGGTTAAGGTCGTTCCATTGACGGTTGGCAAGGAACGCTTTGGCGCAAATCCTACTGTTTTTTTGACCATTCCCGACAAGAAATCATTTTTGACCACAAAATTATAAAGAGGTGCAACCCACGATCCAAGTTTCTGAGACTGGGTGAAATTAGCAATTAATTTTGTTCTAAACCCCGCGCCATGCTCATCATAATAGTGTTGTAAAAATTCTGCTTTCATTTTAGCAACATCAACGCTGGAAGGACACTCCGTTTTGCAGCCTTTGCAACTTAAACAGAGATCCATGACCTCTTTGATCTCTTCATGATCGAAACGGTTTTTCTTTGTAGAATTCGTCAAAAACTGACGCAGCATATTTGCCCGTGCCCGTGTTGTATCTTTTTCATCACGTGTAGCCATAAACGACGGACACATTGTTCCACCTGTAATTTCAGTCTTTCGGCAATCTCCCGAACCAGAACACTTCTCCGCCAACCGAAGGATAGACTCATCTTTAGAAAAATCGAAGTAGGTCTTTATTTCAGTTCGGTTGTTATCGTTGTCATAGCGCAAATGAGAATCCATCGGCGGTGTGTTAACAATCTTATTTGCATTAAAAACTCCCTGTGGGTCAAAGATGAATTTGACTTCCTCAAGTAATTTATAAACTTTTTCGCCAAGCACTTTGCCAATAAACTCTCCGCGCAGACGACCATCACCGTGCTCACCACTCAGCGAACCGTTATATTTTAACACAAGATCACTCGTCTTCTCGAGGATTGAACGAAAAGTACGTTTCCCGGCTGCTGTTTTCAGATTTACAAAGGGTTCGATATGCAGCTCTCCCGCTCCTGCATGCGCATAATAAGATGCGTGTACGCCCTCTTCTATCAAAAGCTTTTGAATATCCCGCACGTAAGCAGGTAGGTCCTCAGGTGAAACAGCACAATCTTCAATCAAATTTACAGGCTGACTGTCCCCAGGCAAATTACGGATTAAACCAAGGCCCGCTTTGCGCACATCCCAAACTAAATTCGTCTGTTCAATACCGGTAATATAAGGATAGGCATATCCTAAGCCACGAGCAATTAGATCCGCTTTCAAGGCCATCGCTTTCGATTCTGTTTCAGCTGCTGTCTGCCCCCTAAACTCAACAATTAATAAAGCTTGGGGATCACCCTCAATAAAAAAACGATTATACTTATAGGTTGGATGCCCAACCGTGAAATCCATGATGTATTTGTCTACCAATTCAGATGCTTCTGGCTTATGCTCCAGGGCAATCACGTTGCCATGCATACACTCCACCATATCTGCAAAGTGAACACAGAGTAAACCTAGCTCCTGAGGTGGTAAGGACATCAATTTGAGTTTCGCCTCTGTAACGATAGCCAAAGTTCCCTCGGATCCTGCTAATAAATTACACATATTGAAAGGGGCTGAACGATCAGCAAGAATATCCAATGCATAACCGGTATTTCTTCTTGTGATGGATCGTTTGGGGTAGCCCGCTTCTATAGCACTTAAATGCTGTGGATCTGTCAATAATGCATTCATATTACGATAGATATCCCCTTCACGACCAGCCAATAATAATTTCTTAAAATATGCTGCTTCATCAATCGCCTCAAAAGTCACTTCAGAACAGTCGTCCAAAAGTACGTTGGCCGAAATCAAATTGTGCCGTGTATCTCCCCAGACAATTGAATGCAAACCCGAAGAGTTATTGCCAATCATTCCACCAACCATGGCACGGCTTGCCGTCGAAGTTTCAGGCCCAAACATCAGTCCGAATGGTTTAAGATAACTATTTAAGTCGTCACGGATCACGCCGGGTTGCACCCGAACCCACTGCTCTTCGACATTAAGTTCAATAATACCCTTAAAATGACGCGAAATATCCATAATAATACCATGGCCTACAACCTGTCCCGCCAAAGAGGTACCGGCAGTACGTGGTATTATAGTTATCCTCTGCTGCTGCGCAAAATCAATTAATTTTTTAATGTCATCAATATCAGCTGGTATTGCTACAGCCAACGGCTTTTCCTGATAAACCGACGCATCGGTCGAATAGGCAAGCAACATTGTTTGATCCTTGGTTTCATTGGTATAAAAGAGCTCCCCCTTGAGTTGAGACGCTAATAAGGCTAATTGATTTTGATCTTTCACTTAATCTGCATTTAATGTATGAAACAAATTTAGTCAAATTTATGCATCGGAAAAAGAGATGAATGCAAGAAACGCACAAATCAAAAACAAAAAACGCATAAAAACGCAAAACAGGGTAATTTACCACAAAAGTCAATTTTATTTCGTTCCTTCAAACAATGCGTGTATTTTTGTGGCGCTACATCATTTAGTTAACGATTGATATCTTCCTTATATGCGTAATCTATTCCTTCGCTATACGCTTCATTCTGATTTTATTATATACACCATTCGGGTATTGATTGGCTTCCTTATAGGCTACCCACTCTTTGTATCCTTTCCCCAGTATTCTGTTTCTTGGACACTCATATCGATTATCCTGGTCATTTCGCCGCAAGAGAATGAATCAAAAAAAATAGCTATCGATCGCGCTAAATCCAATTTTATAGGTTCGGCAATCGGGCTTAGTTTATATTTTGTACCTATTTCACAACTGTACGCCATGATTATTGGCATTGTCGCGTCGTTGATCACATGTAAGCTACTCAACATCATGGCTGTGGCGCGAACATCTATGGTCGCACTAATTATCGTCTACCTTCATGAACAGCAAAGCCGCTCCTACTTCGCTGCCTTGGATCGCTTTGGCTGTGTCTGTTTAGGTTGTCTGATTGGATTGGGGGTCATCCTGTCTACAAGAAATATTATTCTGAAATTAAGAAAAAGGTATAATTGTTGAATTATATCGCTAGGCAACCTAAAAAGCAATATACTTACTTTCAGCACCATAACCCAGATGGTTATGATTTCTTTACAATGAATTCGAATAAAATTCACATATCGTTCCGCTTTATCAGAATAATATTCAGAATTGTACAAATAATTTTGAATATTATACTTTTTTACCTACCTTTGCAGTCGAAATGACAAAAGTAGAATATAATTTAGACCAAGTCGACTATAAAATCTTGCGCTTAATGCAGGATAATGGACGGATCAACAATGCCGATATCGCAAGAGAGTTAGGCATGGCACCATCAGCAATTCTCGAGCGCGTAAAGAAGCTTGAGCAAAAAGATGTGATTTTAAAATATAGTGCCAAGATCAATCCTGCCGCGGTCGATCAGAAACTTTTATCGTTTATTTTTATCAAAGCCAATGATATTATTGGCGAACAGGGTGTAGGGTTGGCACTTGCCGAAATCCCTGAAGTTCAAGAAGTACATGACATTGCAGGTGATGATGGTTACCTTATTAAAGTAAGAACTGCAGATTCTACAGGTTTAGTGGATCTCATGCGAAATACCTTAAGTAAAGTTGAAGGTATTATTTCAACGCGAACAACAATTGTACTTCAGACAGTCAAGGAAGATCAGCAGGTTGTGATACCTGAGTAATAGAAAGGAGGTTTAATTATGTTGCAAGGACAAAAAAAGGCAGCTAGCCCAGTAATGGTTGTTGTTGCTTATTTCATTATTTATGTGGTATGGGGCTCTACCTTTTTCTTTATAGAAAAAGCATTGCATAGTTTCCCCCCATTTATTTTGGGTTCGTTTCGATTTGTTGCAGCCAGTGCAATCCTAATGACATATTGCGCCATAAAAGGATATAAATTATTTAACAAGCGTTCTATTCAGGAGGCCGCAATCGTAGGTTTTTTATTGCTCTTTGTCGATATGGCAGGGGTTATTTGGGCCGAGCAATATGTATCTGGTGGTGTTGCCGCTATTATTGCTGCTGCTGCTGCAATCTGGTTTATATTATTGGACAAACCAAAATGGAAAGAAAACTTTAGCAGCATTAGCACAGTTGCTGGTGTAGCATTAGGTTTCTGTGGTGTTGTGATGCTATTTGCTGAACAGATCATGGCGACCAATGACAATACAGATGGCACCCTTAAGGTGATTGCCTTATCGATTTTAGTATTGGGTTCTATCGCTTGGACTGTAGGTTCATTGATTTCCAAGTATTTTAAAAAATCTGAGAAAGAAGAAAAAGAGGATCTACATGTTATGGTGAAGACCGCGTGGCAAATGGTTACCGCGGGTGTACTCTTTAATATCACGGCGCTTTTTACCGGCGAATATGCGTCATTTACACTGCGTAGTGTGGCGCCTGTAGATTGGTTCAATTTGGGGTATTTAATTACATTTGGCTCAATTCTTGCTTTTAGCTCTTATATTTGGTTATTGCAGGTGCGTCCAGCAATGGAAGTAAGTACCTATGCGTATGTGAACCCAATTATTGCACTTATTTTAAGTCATTTTTTCACTTCGCACGCGGTAACCTCCTTGCAAATTGTCGGTTTAGCCGTTATTCTATTTTCAGTCTTGTTGATGAACTGGAAAGCGTATCGCACCAAACTGTCGTCGCGCAGCAAAAGGAAAAAGATCATCCAACAAGGTAATAAGCTGGAGAACTTGAAATCAGCAGATCGCCAAATGGATGCCAATACTATTCCTGACACGGAATTAGTTCACTAGGTTGTTATTTTTCTAATTATATGGACAAAGCTTAATGTGTAACAATGTTAAGCTTTTGTTGTTTTTAAAAATTAGCTAACATTGGATAAGATTTGTTCATATATAATTGGCTAACTTTGCAAAGTATTTGGTTAAATTAAAAAGAATGAATATATCGAAGCAAATTGCCTTTATTGGTAGCCTTGGTGTCGCTTCGCTTTTGATGGTTACAGGTTGTACAAAACAGCTCCATCCAACGCAAAAAGATTTCCAACAATATCATATCAATAGCGATATGCAAGCTGATCCTGCAGTCGTATCAATCTACGAGCCCTTCAAGCACAAAATGGAAGCGGAAATGAACCGTGTGATTGGACATGCGGACAAAGCATTGACAAAAGAGAAAACAGCGGAAACATTAATGGGCAACTTTTTTTTGTGAAGCCTTGTTGTGGATGAGTGAACATAATGCCCATAACCCTGCGGATTTAGCTTTCGCAACAAAGGGTGGGATTCGAAATGACCTTAAAGCAGGAGATATTACCGTAGGACATATTTTCGAGGTTATGCCCTTTGAGAACACGTTGACTATACTCGAACTAAAGGGTAGTCAGATTCGTCAGCTTGCTGACTATATCGCAACAACACATGGTCAACCTATTGCTGGAATGACTTTGAAAATTACAGGCAACAAAGTTCAGGACATCAAGATCAAAGGTCAAGCTATTGAAGACGATAAGTTATATAAACTAGTGACCTATGATTATCTTGCCAATGGTGGTGACAACCTTACCCTGTTGACACAACCTGTATCGCGGGCAGATTATCCGCAACGTATGCGTGAAGGTTTGATTGAATATGTGAGTGAATTAACGAAAGAAGGCAAAAAAGTAAATGCAGAATTAGATGGAAGAATTAAAATCAATTAACCGAAGATCATTTATCAAGCAAGTTGGGGGATTTTCTGCTGCAGTTGCTTTGGGATCACTTCCTTTTCAAGTCGACGCGAAAAGCAAAAAGGTAAAACTTACAATTTTACATACCAACGATGTTCATAGCCGTATTGAACCGTTTCCAATGGACGGCGGTAAATATCAGGGATTGGCTGGTGTTGCGCGCAGAAGTACACTTATCAATAAAATCCGCAAAGAAGAAGAACATCTTCTATTACTAGATGCAGGCGATATGTTTCAAGGTACCCCCTATTTTAATCTTTTTGGAGGAAAACTTGAACTTGATCTCATGACAAAGCTGGGTTATGATGCGGGAACATTCGGAAATCATGAATTTGACAATGGTCTTAACGGCCTTGTAAAGTATCTGGATCACGCTAAATTTCCGTTCTTAACGGCCAATTACGACTTCAAAGGAACTGTATTGGAGGGGAAAACCCAGGATTATACCATATTCCATAAAGGTGGAATAAAAATAGGCGTGTTTGGACTAGGAGTAGATATTGAAGGATTGGTTGACCCCAATAACTTCAAGGGAATGAAATATTTGGATCCTATTGAAGTATCCGACAAGGTGGTCCGCATATTGAAGGAAAAACACAAATGTGACTTGGTCATCTGTTTATCGCATTTGGGCTATCAATATGAAAACGATAAAGTGTCAGATCTAATCCTTGCCGCTAAAACCTCAGATATTGACCTAATTATCGGCGGCCATACTCACACCTTCTTAAATGAACCAACACTGGTTACCAATTTAAAAGGAACGAAGACCGTTGTGAATCAAGTCGGTTTTGCCGGGATTAATCTGGGACGAATTGACTTTATTATGGAACCGGGGTCTGAGAAGAAACAAATGGTCGCAAGTACCTATCAAGTCAATCCTTCAATTCCGGAGTCCATGTTGGCATAATGTGATCTAATTTTAATAAATGCCAAGTTGACTAATCAATTTGGCATTTTTTTTACCAATACTACAAGAAGACGTATGAATTAAAAAACTTATACGATCTATACAAGCTGATTCATCATTCAATGAAAAGAATTTTATCGATATACCTCGACTCCTTTAAGGGACTGTCTCAAGCCGCATGGCTACTTGCCATAGTTATGCTCATCAATAGAATGGGAAGTATGGTGATTCCCTTTCTTGGTCTCTACATGACCCAGGTTCTACATTTTGACATTAAACAGGTCGGTGTGGTATTGATGAGTTATGGATTCGGCTCCGTTTGTGGTTCCTATATCGGTGGCTGGCTGACTGATCGGATTGGTAGTTTCAAGGTTCAGTTCGGAAGTCTCGTATTGGCTGCTCCTTTATTCTTACTGATTCCACATTTCAAAGAGGTGCAGTCGTTATCCATCATGATTTTTACGTTAAGCTTAATCTTTGACGCCTTTAGACCTGCAAACTCGGTGTCAGTGGCGAGTTACGCTAAACCAGAAAATATCACGCGTGCTTTTTCATTGAATCGCCTAGCCATAAATTTGGGATTTTCAATCGGCCCAGCGGTTGCTGCTTTTTGGCCACCATCTCATTCAATTGGATCTTTTATGGAAATTCTTTTGCCGTCCTTTGCGCTGCAGTCATTTTCTTTGTCTTTTTTCATAAACGACAAAAAAGAAGCGATATCAAATCAAAAAAAGAGATTATCTCCGAAAACGAATTACCTCAAAAAGGACGAAATCCTTATACAGACCTGCCCTTTGTCTTATTCAATATCTTTTGTTGTATTTTCTCATTTTGTTTCTTTCAACTGATTACCACTTTACCTATCTTTTACCGTGAAGTCCACCATTTGAACGACCACCAAATCGGATTTCTACTCGGTTGGAGTGGTTTCGTTATCGTATTGCTGGAGATGTTTATCGTCCATATCGCTGAAAAAAGATTCTCGTTAATTAGCACGCTCGTCTTTGGAACATTTTTATGTGCCAGCTCTTATGCCATGCTAAATTTTACAGGCGGGCTGGGTTGGTTATATTTCACATTCTTTATTTTTGGTCTCGGCGAAATGCTGACATTACCCTTTATGGCAACGGTCTCCGTTAACCGCTCGACACCCAAAACACAAGGAGCATACATGGGCTTCAATTCCCTTGCTTTTTCAGCTGCAAATATATTTTCACCACTTTTAGGGACAAGCATAGTTGACTCCTTTGGTTTTACAACACTATGGTGGGCAACTGCATTGACTTTATCTGCAACGGCAATCGGGTTCTATTTGGTTCTGAAATGGATGAAATAGTATAAACTAAATAAACAAAAAACGGGTGTATTTAATTTTAAATACACCCGCTTTTCATTACCTATAGCCGAAACCTACCAAATTTTGATACGCTTATCGACTGGAACAAACATTTTGTCGCCGTTCTTTGTATCCCAAGCTTTATGGAAAGCATCCAGGTTAATGATCGGCGCAAAAGCACGGTACTGTGCCGGAGAATGCGGATCAGTTTTCACTTGATTGACCACAAACTCGTCTGTTGTCTTCGTTCTCCATATGGTAGCCCAGGAAAGGAAAAAGCGCTGGTCCTGCGTAAAACCATCTATTAATCCAGGATTTCCCTTATCTTTCAGATAGAGTTGCAATGCATCAAAAGCAACTGATGAGCCTCCCAAATCCCCTATATTCTCCCCTAATGTAAAGCGACCGTTCACAAAAACGCCTGGTACAGGTTCATAGGATTCAAATTGACGTACCAAAGCATCAGCCGCTGCTTCAAATTTCGCCTTATCACTGTCGCTCCACCAGTTGTTCAGGTTTCCGTTTCCATCGTATTTCGCACCCTGGTCGTCAAATCCATGCGAAAGTTCATGACCAATTACCGCACCGATACCACCAAAATTAACTGCAGCATCAGCCTTATAATCATAGAACGGCGGCTGGAGAATAGCTGCCGGAAAGACAATCTCGTTAAACAATGGGCTATAATAAGCGTTTACAGTCTGCGGAGTCATCCCCCATTCTGACTTGTCTACTGGCTTATCTTGTTTCGCCAAATTTTGGTAAAATGCCCATCTACTCGAAGCCAATACATTTTCATACAACGATGTACCAACATCAAGTTTGCTATAATCTTTCCATTTATCCGGATAGCCAATTTTAACTTTAAACTTAGCCAGTTTGTCCAATGCCTTTACTTTCGTTTCATCCGACATCCAAGTTAATCCCTTGATATGCTGCCCGAAAGCTTTAACAAGATAGCTTACAAGTTCTTCAGCTTCAGCTTTGGCCTTCGGAGGGAAGTTTTCTTTCACATATAATTTTCCCAATAACTCCCCTGCGATCGAATTGACAAATTCCACACCACGCTTATCTAAAGCACGCTGCTCCTTTTGTCCTTTTAACTTACGACCCCAGAAGTCAAAATACAGATCATTAAGCTCCTGTGTAGTATATGACGCTGCATTATTTAAAATATGAAATGTCAATATCTCTTTGATTAGCGGTAGATTTTCAGGATTGAAAACTCGATCCAAATTCTCATAATACTTTATTTCCGGCACAATCACAGTATCAGCCTTAAAACCGACATCCTTTAGGTACTTTGCAATATCCACGTTTTTCACCATCTTTTTTAGATCTGCTACAGCGATCGGATTATATCGACCATTAGCATCACGTGATTGCTCAACAGTTTTAAGGTTTGCGGCCATCTGCTTTTCAAAAGCAACAATTTTTGGACCTTTTAAATCCTTCGTAACTTGGCCCGATTTAGCATAAAGTGCAGAAATATAATTTGAATAGTCAGTTAAGGTTTCTTCGTTCTTCTTGTCTTTTACTTGATAATATGAACGTCCTAAACCTAGACTTCCGCCACCAAGGTATACCGTATTAACATCGGAATTTTTAAGATGTGCATATACATAGCCACTAAAAAAAGGATTTCCACCAATGGGTGCTACCTCAACAAGATATTTATATAAATCATCGAAATTCTTAACGGCTGCAATTTTAGTGAGATAAGGTTTAACAGGCGCTAAACCAAGTTTATTGCGCGTTTTCATATCCACAAATGATTTATACAAATCACCTATCTTCTGATTGTCTGTACCCTTTTGGAACTGTCCAGATAATGATTCTTGCAAAACCTTCAAAGTAGCAATATCGGTATTTTCACGCAATTCGTCAAAAGAACCCCAACGTGCTTTATCAGAAGGTATTTTGACCGTTTTCATCCATTGCCCGTTCACAAAATTATAAAAGTCATCTTGCGGACGAATACTCTTATCCATGTAACTCACATTGATTGCATTGTTTTGCGCATGGCTTGCCAACGAGCCACAGGCTAACAAGGCTGCTAAAAGTAGATTTTTCTTCATATAAAAATTTAGTTTGTTTATCGCTATACACAAACTTAAGAAAAGTTCTTCTATTGTTGATGCAACAAATATGGTTCTAATGACAACCAAAAGTAAGAAGCATAGCTGGGTCTATGCTTTATTGCGGGTTGATTTGCGTAGTATAAGGATAAAAATAAGGAAGAATAAAGCGATACCAGCGATCCAGACCCACGGATTAGCATACCATAAAGTACCATTCGCTTCTTTCAGTTTTTGATTTTCTTCTTGCGTAACCTGTGCTTTCAATACAAAAAATGAAAGAACAGAACCAACTAGTAAAGCAGTCTTTTTCATATTTAATCACTTAACATGAATAGAATGCTTTTTTAGCCGTTTTTGTTTGAAATGAATTAAATTATCCTTGTTTGATTTCGCCTAAGTAAACCACATCTTTCAGATCAAAAGGAGTTTCTTGATACACGAAGTAATTCAACCAGTTATTGAAAAGCAGGTTCGCATGGCTTGTCCAACGCACTAGAGGACGATTTTCGGGATTGTCATCGACATAATAATTTGCAGGCATAGCAATCTCCTGCCCTTTTTCTAAGTCTCTTTTATACTCTTCGTCCAATGTAAAAGGAGCATATTCTGAATGTCCCGTCAAATAAAATTCTCGTCCACCTCGTGAAGAAACAATAGCAATACCTGCTTCCGGCGATTCCGAAAGAATTTCTAAACCCTCTTTCGCCAGTAGATCATTCTTCTCAATGGTCGTATGGCGGCTGTGCGGTATAAAGAACTCATCATCAAATCCACGGAATAGCGGATGTCTTTTGTTTAACGTAGTATGCTTAAATACACCAAAAAGCTTTTCCGCTAATGGCTTCTTCTCTACACCATAGAAATGATACAATGCAGCTTGAGATGCCCAACAGATATACAAACTTGATGTTACATGGGTTCGTGCCCAATCGAAGATGGTCTGAATTTCTGCCCAGTAGGTCACTTCCTCGAAAGCAACCATTTCAACTGGAGCCCCCGTAATAATCATTCCGTCGTAGAAATTCTCCTTAACCTCAGTGAGGCTCTTATAAAACATTTCCAAATGCTCTTCAGGAGTGTTCTTTGACACATGCGTTTCAAGTCGCAAAAATTCCATTTCCACCTGCAAAGGATTATTTGACAGCAAACGAATAAAATCTGTCTCTGTCGTAATTTTAAGCGGCATCAAGTTCAGCACTAAAACGCGAAGCGGTCTAATGTCCTGCTCATTTGCTCTTAAATCACTCATGACAAATATATTCTCCTTTTTCAACAGCTCAATGGCAGGAAGGTTATTAGGAAGTTTGACCGGCATAGATAATTTCTCCTTATACAATTAGCATGCAAAATTAGCAAGAAAATGCCATAAATGCTAAATGAAACATAAATTATCTTCCATTATATTAATATAATCTCCAACATCAAAATCTATTCCTTACTTAAATCCAATAGGGATTTTCTGAATTTCTGCGACCCAAAATTCATTCCACCTACATGCTTAATGACCAGCTTACCAGCCTTGTCCAAAATAATTGTTGTGGGTATGCTTGTGGTACTCAATCCATTCGGCAACGCCGAATTTAATTGATAGACAGGTAGACTATATTTCCTTTTCGCCATAAATTTCCTCGAAGCGCTAAGATTTCCATCAATATCGACAGACAAAATAATAATACTATCGTTGCTTTTAAAATCCTTATAGAGTTGATCCAATGAAGGCATCTCCGCAAGACAAGGTGGGCACCATGTCGCCCATAAATTAATAACCACAACTTTCCCCTTGAGTTGATTTAGGGTCAACACATTGTTTTTACTGTCCCTAAAACTAAGATCATATCCTTCGGTCCAGCCATTGTCCTCCCCTTCGGCAACAGAACGTGTACTTGCTTTACCCGGAAATGGGCTGCAAAACAACAAACTAACCAAGAAAAGGACAGTATAATTTACTCTTTTTCTCATACAACACTGTTTCTAAGCATAAACATTAACATAACGTTTGCATCCTAATTTGATTGTCTCTAAATCAGAAAAAGCAATCTTTTTTTATCCTATTTTTTAATTCATTATTTAGCGCCGATATAGGCATAAATTCCGTTTTGGAATACAAAAGCCGAAAGATATGTGTAAAAGATATTACAAACAAATTCGGGGATATGTGTATTATATAGTATGAAAATAAGTAAATGAATATGAGCAAAGAGAAATCAATACGAGAAATTGAAATTAACGGAAAAGTTTACCAGTATAGTGCTATTAAAGATCTTCCTGAAGGTAATATCACGCACCTGCCATTTAGCATCCGGATACTACTGGAAAATGTATTGCGTAACCATGATGGATTCAGTATCACGGACGAGCATGTCAATACCCTGATTCATTGGACTCCACAGCCTGTTGACAAAGATATACCCTTCAAACCGGCCAGAATTTTAATGCAGGATTTTACCGGAGTACCTGCTGTAGTCGATATGGCTTCCCTACGTGCCGAATTCATCCGTCATGGCAAGGATGGACAAAAAATAAATCCCGCTATCCCTGTGGATCTAGTCATAGATCATTCCGTTCAGGTCGACTACTTTGGCACAGACTACTCGTATGACAAGAATGTCGAGTTGGAATATGAACGCAACCGCGAGCGTTATGAACTCCTTAAATGGGCACAGAAAGGATTGAAAAATTTCACTGTTGTTCCTCCGGGTATGGGTATCTGCCATCAGGTCAATTTGGAATATCTTGCCAAAGGAGTAATTGAACGCGACAATTGGCTTTTTCCGGATACCTTAGTAGGGACGGATTCGCATACACCAATGGTCAATGGTATTGGTGTACTGGGTTGGGGAGTTGGTGGCATTGAGGCTGAAGCAGCCATGCTTGGACAACCCATCTTTTTCACCTGTCCTGAAGTTATCGGCCTTAAACTTATGGGCAAGATACCAGCGACATGCACCGCCACAGACATGGTCCTTTCGATAACAAAAATACTTCGCGATAAAGGTGTTGTGGGTAAATTTGTTGAAGTATTTGGCGATGGATTGGACAGCCTTTCGGTGACAGATCGTGCGACAATCTCCAATATGTCCCCAGAATTTGGCTGTACGGTTACCTATTTTCCGATTGATGACCGAACCCTTGAATACATGCATAGCACCAATCGTAGTGCAGAGCAGATTAAAATCGTTGAAGATTATTGTAAAAGCAATTTACTCTGGCGCACTGGCAAGGAAGAAATTCAATATTCGTCGGTCGTTGAATTCGATTTATCAAGCCTTGAACCAACTGTATCTGGACCCAAAAGGCCTCAGGATAAAATTCTAGTGAAGGATTTAAAAACCACATTTTCACAACTTTTGGACAGCGAACACCATCGACAATATGTCCCTGTTTTGCAGCGATCGGAATCTGCCTGGCTTGCTGACGGCGGTTCAGGAACAGAGTTTACCTTTGGTAAAGTACCTGTCGAACATGATTCACCGCATGAAGTTATTCAAGAGTCTATTCATGCCGTTCGCATCAAACACAATCATAAGGAGTATATTGTCAGTGATGGCAGTATTGCGATCGCAGCTATAACAAGCTGTACCAATACTTCGAACCCTACTGTCATGATCGGTGCAGGATTATTGGCCCGTAACGCCATCGAGCGCGGACTGCGCACCAAATCCTGGGTAAAGACCTCTTTAGCCCCTGGCTCAAAAGTCGTTACACAATACCTTGAAAGATCAGGACTTAGTGCTGATCTTGATGCCCTGCGTTTTCATACCGTAGGTTACGGTTGTACCTCCTGTATTGGAAACTCCGGTCCTCTTCCGCCACAAATAGCAGAAGCGGTGGAAAAAGGTGAATTGATTGTTGCCTCGGTATTATCCGGTAACCGAAATTTTGAGGCCCGTGTGCATCCACAGGTCAAAATGAACTTCTTAATGTCGCCAATGCTTGTTGTTGCCTATGCACTGGTCGGAAGAGTGGATATTAATCTCCTGGAGGAACCATTGGATTACGACCCTAACGGTCAGCCCGTATATCTGAAAGATATTTGGCCAAGCCGCGAGGATATTATCGAAACCGTCAATGCCTGTGTCAAACAATCGGATTTCCAAGAAGTCTATGATGTCATCTTCGACGGGTCGACAGACTGGCAAGAACTTGAAGTGAATCTTGATCAAAATTACCAGTGGGACAATACGTCCACCTACATCAAAGAATCGCCATTTTTTGAAAATTTACAAGCAATTCCTAATCCAATACAGGATATTCAGAATGCAAGGGTATTACTTTATCTTGGTGACTCGGTGACAACAGATCATATCTCACCCGCTGGTTCATTCAAAGAAGAAACTGCAGCTGGACAATACCTCAGATCACATCAGGTAAGTAAAGAAGATTTCAATTCTTATGGATCTAGACGTGGGAACCACGAAGTCATGATGCGCGGAACATTTGCCAATGTGCGTATTAAAAACAAAATTACCGATCGTGAAGGTGGATTTAGCCGTTACTTTCCCACAAATGAGGTGAAGACGGTGTATGAAACCGCAATGGAATATCGCAAAAACAACACAGCGCTCATCGTACTGGCAGGAAAAGAGTATGGTTCGGGTTCCTCCAGAGATTGGGCAGCAAAGGGAACATTTCTCCTTGGCGTGCGTGCGGTTATTGCTGAAAGTTTCGAGCGTATCCACCGAAGTAATCTTGTCGGTATGGGCGTAGCACCGCTTGTATTTATCAATGACGAAAACGCAGAGAAATTAGGACTAGATGGGACAGAAGTCTATAGCATCTCAGGACTTGAGACCGATTTAACACCCCATAAACTTCTTTCGGTAAAGGCGGTACATGACAATGGAACAGTAACCAATTTTCAAGTGAAAGCAAGACTCGATTCAGCCATTGAAATAGAGTATTTTAAGAATGACGGTATTCTACAATATGTACTGCGTCAGTATTTAAAGAACAACTAACATTGTGCAAATAGAGAATCGGAATACCTAAAATAGTAAAGGGCACTGATCAGTGCCCTTTAACAACTATATAAAAACCTACCAGAGTTCTACAATACTTCAGTCTTACACCCAGCACCCCAAGAAGTATGTTTTATGGCTACGCCAAAAATAGCCATAAAAAATCCCACTTTTTATCCCTGAAATCAGGTATTTTGTTCGCAAGCGAAAATAGCGCCTTTGACTTTATTTTAAAGTAAAATCATTCGGCAGAATTCCTTATTTTCGCTAAAATCAATGCCAACACGATACAGAATGGAAGAACTTGTCGAAAAAACAATCTCTAAACAAACATTTACAGCTGAACTGAAGCAAGTTCAGGAATTCTACAAATGCACCTTTGAGCAATGTGATTTCCAGAACGCAGAACTCGTAGATCTCCTATTCACAAATTGTGAATTTAAATCATGTAATCTTTCCAATGTCAGTCTAAAGGGCACACAATTAGATCATGTTGTTTTTAATGACTGCAAAATGCTCGGCATACACTTTAATGAATGTAGTTCATTTTCCTTTCATGCCAATTTCAGCAACTCGGTTCTGGATTACTCCTCTTTTTTTGAAAGAAATATAAAGAAGTTCCAGTTTGAACAATGCTCTTTGCAACATGTGGATTTTGAACGGGCCAACCTCCAACAGGTGCTGTTTAAAAAAACGAATTTGCTAAATGCCCGCTTTGTACAATGCAATCTCGAGGGCTGCGATTTTCGGTCTTCGATCAATATCCAGCTAGATCCAGAGGTCAATCGTATGAAAAAAAGTAAATTTGGCCCGGAACAACTGCCTGGCCTACTACTTAAATATCAGCTGGTTATTGATTAAATATGGGGAAGACCGTTCAGCTAACTCCCCAAATCAATGTATTCATTTGAAACATGTTGATTTATCGTTAAATAACGGATTTCAGGGATAAAACTCCCCACTTTGAATCAGGATATTTGTCATTCAAAGTTTAAGAAGATGAAAAAAATATCCCTATCATTCGCAGCTATCTTAGCGGCCAGCACAATGTCGTTTGCACAGATCAATAAAGCATTCAAGATCAACTATGCTATTACGTATGCTGTCGATCCCAGTGAAGAAGCACAAGCAGCTCCAGTTTCTGTGTACGAAGCGTATGTTAACAATGATAAAATAAAAGTCATATCGGCTTCCGGAGACGGCGAAGAGTCAATCTTTCTCATTAAAAAAAATGAAGAGCAATCAATTATATTGTACCCAGGACTGGCAAAATACGTCGTTAAAGAAAATGCGCTCAGCCCACATGCAATCAAATTCGTCCCAAACCAGACGAAAATGATTGCCGGTTATCCCTGCAAACTAGCTCAGGTCGAAATTCCTATTTCAGAAGATAATGACGAAAACAGCACCTTATCGATCTGGTATAGCGATAAATTGCCAGCCACCTATTGGGAGGGATTTGATCTGTTTAAAAAAATCCCCGGGGCGGTGCTGCAGTTAACAACACCTCTTGGAATGGATATGATTGCCCAGAACATCGCCGATAGCCAACTGGACGATAAAGATTTTATCGTTCCTGAGGATTATGAGCAAGTAGCATCCATTTATGACGACGAGGAAGATTCTGAAGAAAGCAACCAGATTGCTGAAAACCTGTATTTATTTGAAGATGCTGCAACTAATCTCCTAGGGGTACAAGACGGTGAAGAAAAAACAATTGTACCAGCACAATATCTATACATCGCACCATTTGTTGGCGATATTAGTATAGTTCAATATAAAAATGAAAAATATGGTGCCATTAATCTGGCCGGTAAACCAATCATTCCCTTCCAATACGATTATTTAGGATACGATGATCACCTTGGACAACTGGTTTTTGGACTAAACGAAAAATATGGGGTCATGGATAAATCTGGCAAAATTTTAATTTCCGCAAATTATGATATGATATCGTTCATTAACGGTGGTTATGCCGTATTTCAGCAGAAAAATAAATATGGTATATTGAATCAGGCGGGCAAAATAATTGTCCCGGCGACCTATAGCTATATTTCTGAAAATAATTCAACGCATTTCATCAGTATTGAAAACGACACGTATAATCTTACCGAAATAAAAACCAATAAAATCGTTGCTCCCGACTACGATTTGATTTCAGTTACAGAAGAACCTAATCTTTTCCTTGCTAGTAAAGATGGAAAATATGGTTATTTAGATGGCCAGGGAAAAGTGGCCATACCGTTTATATACAGCGGGGCCACCTCTTTCAGTGATGGTGTAGCTTCTGTCTCATTAGCGGATTCGGACGATGTAATTTTGATTAATACAAAAGGTGAACGTGTAGAAATGGATGCCGCGGCAGAGGCAACAGACACAATTTAAGAACCAGAAACCAAAAAAGGCAGCAGATATACCTGCTGCCTTTTTTGTTATACGCTTGCCGATCATCAAAGATCAATAGGAGTTTATTTTTTCCTTTTAAACAGCTTTTTGCCGATCGTAAATAAAATCACCACGATAATACCTCCTCCTAGGCCAAATAACAGCTCTTTTATCATTCCTGGCAGAGTTGGTAGCGCATGGTGTAAGAAATCAATATAATGCGCAAATATTCCGCCTGAAACCAGAATTAAAGCAAATGTACCTACAACAGCCAATAATTTGATAACAAAGGGTAGCGCACGGACTAAAAACCGACCTAGGCTCGCAACAGGACCTTTTTCACGGGAGGTTTTAATTAATTTATAACCTGCATCGTCCATACGAACGATAAGTGCTACAATACCATAGACTCCGACTGTGGCTAGAAAAGCAACAACCGAAACCGTAATAATTTGTAAGGATAAGCTTTTTCCCAGAACCGTTCCCAAAGCAATAATGACGATTTCCACAGAAAGAATAAAATCTGTAGTAATAGCCGATTTTACCTTCGCTTTTTCAGCGGCAACTGAGTTTTCAGCAACGACAGTCTCCACTTTTGTTTCCTCCGTAGGATGTTTGCGATAGAACAGGTATTCAATAATCTTCTCAACACCTTCAAAAGCAAGATAGAAGCCTCCCAAGATTAAAATATATTTGATGGCAATTGGAAAAAAGACATTCAGTAATAATGCTATTGGTACAATTATCAACTTATTGAGCAGTGAGCCCTTTGTAATTGCCCATAAAACCGGGAGCTCGCGTGAAGCTAAAAAGCCAGTCGCTTTCTCGGCATTAACCGCTAAATCGTCACCTAAGATTCCAGCAGTTTTTTTTTGTTGCGATTTTACTCGCTACTGCCACATCATCCATCAACGCTGCAATATCATCTAGAATTGCAAATATTCCTGAAGCCATATTTATATAAAAATTGAACGTAAAAATATAAATTTAATTCAATTTTGAAATAAGGAATTTAATCCATTTGCAATATCAAGCTACATTACTTTTGAATTAAATACGTAATTTTAATACCACAAGGACAACCATTATGAAAAATTTGCTTACACAAGAGGAACAGTCAATGCTACTTGAAACGCTAAAAGAAAGGTTTCAGAAATTCCCCAAACGACACCCACAGATCAGCTGGGACGAAGTAGTGCATAAATTGCTTGAAAGCCCCCAAAAATTATGGAGTTTGTTCCAAATGGAAAAGAGCGGTGGCGAGCCCGACCTTGTTATTATTGATCCAAACAAAAAGCAGTATGCTTTTGTGGATTGTACAGAAGAAAGTCCCAAAGGAAGAAGAAGTCTCTGTTTTGACCAAAAAGCCTTAGATGACAGGAAGGAAAACAAGCCTATTGGAAGCGCTGTCGAAGAAGCTAAAAAAATGGGGACCGAGCTGCTTTCTGAACAACAATATCGCCAACTCCAAATGTTAGGTGAATTTGATTTAAAAACTTCCAGCTGGATACAAACTCCAGCGGGTATTCGTAAGCTTGGTGGCGCCTTATTTGGTGACAGACGTTACAACCAAGTTTTCACCTATCATAATGGCGCGATCTCCTATTATGCGGCACGGGGCTTTCGTACCATACTTTTTCTTTAAATAAAAGCACTTAAGCATCAAAATATAAAACCTATATGAAAACAATTTTAATCGCCACCCTACTCTTTTGCTTGGGAGCTGCTCAACCCCTTTTTTCACAAGTATCTTTTCCTTCTTTCTTGGAAGGGACGTGGAAGGTTGACAATAAAGAGGAATACGAACAATGGGATCGTATAAACGAACATGAATTAAAAGGCCTTTCCTATGCGTTGAAAAATGGCCAAAAGATAGTTAGCGAATACCTAAAATTGACCAAAATAAAGGATAAAATTATATATACAGCACTGGTCATCGGACAAAACAATGGGAAAGAAGTCAATTTTGAGCTAAATTACCAGGATAGTACCTATTCTTTTGTCAATGAGGTCCATGATTTCCCTAATTTCATTCGATATACACGCGTCGCTACAAACCGACTTCATATTGCAGTGGAAGGAAAATCGGGAAAAGTCAGATCTTTTTATGCGACTAAAATCGTACCGACAACGACCGTAGCGAACCCAAATTACGATCATGAACTCGCAAAAAAATTAGGGGCCGATGATTATGGAATGAAATCCTACATCTTTGTCCTCCTGAAAACTGGCGAGAATAAAACAACAGACAAACAATTTATTAATGAATGTTTCAAAGGTCACATGGAAAATATCAATCTTCTCGTAAAAAATGGGCAACTGATTGTTGCTGGCCCGTTTGGGAAAAATGACAATAACTTCCGGGGGCTTTTTATCTTAAATAACATGGCTTCTATTGATGCGGCAAAGCATATTTTAGAAAACGATCCAGCGATAAAGAATGGTCTCTTAGAAGCTTCATTTTACCCTTGGTATGGTTCAGCTGCTTTGGCAGAATACCTGTCCCAAGTAGATAAAATCTGGAAAAAACAACATTAGCTGTTTGTTCGTGACATACAGCTGTCATTTGCCGATCTAACTTTGGGGAAAACTAAAAGACATGAAAAATCAAACAATCCCTTCATTCAGTATAATTGGCCTCGCCATCCGTACGAGCAACCAAAATGGACAGGCAGCTAAGGACATTCCGGAACTTTGGGCCCGCTTTTTTAAAGAAGATGTATTAAGCCGTATTCCCAACAAGATATCCAACGAACTTTACTGTATCTATACCGAATATGAAAAGGATCATACCCTACCTTATACGACTTTCTTGGGCTGTAAAGTAAGCAATCTTGAAGAAGTACCCGAAGACTTGGATGGTATTCATATCGCTGAAAATCATTACCAACACTTTACCGCGGAAGGAAGTTTAGAAGATGGCATCGTTTATGAAACTTGGCAAAAGATATGGAGTTCGGATTTACCAAGAACGTATGCCGCAGACTTCGAAATATATGGCGAAAAAGCCCAAAATCCACAAGATGCAAAGGTGGATATATATATAGGTATCCATTAGCGGTATACCGTAACAAAAAGTATGTCTTAAGGTATTTATCATTTATTTTAAACTAAATAACCCTTACCTTTGTGCCGATTTAAAGAAAAACATTATGCAAGGCAATACGACATACAGAAAAAAAGTTGTTCGATATAGCTATTTAAAATTAATTGGAAGTTCAGCTCTCGTTAGTATCATTTGTTGCTTATTGGCATACAGCCTCAAGCACAGCACAGGTTATGTACAGGAAGAATTGTTTGAAAGAGTATCTTCCTGGAATCCTAAACTGTTTATTATTCTACCCAGCATCGGTATTACAGCTATTTATTTCTTACGGAAATACGCTTTTCAAAACAGAAAAAACAAAGGGATCAAAGAAATCTATACAACATTGGAAACAAGAAAAGACCATTTGCCTTTTTTTAAGATTCCTTCACATTATATCAATGGTTTTCTAACTGTAATTTTCGGTGGTTCAACCGGTGTTGAAGTCTCCACAGTTGTTGCCACAGCTACAGTAGGCAACCAAGCGTATAAGAGATTACATCCGGCTTGGGCCTACAAAACCGAGTTGATCTGCGCAGGCGTAATTGCTGGAGTCACACTGTTGTTTGGAAGCGCATTGGGTGGTTTTCTTTTCGCTTTTGAGGTAATTGCACGGAGATATAATAAGACTTTACTCATTAGTGGAATAACTTCAATGGCTGTGGCGTCCGTATTTGTTTATTACCTTGAGGCAAGTCCTTTATTTACATTTGAAGTAAAAGCATGGCGATGGCAGGCGATCCCTTTTGTCGCTATTTTAGGACTGATTGGCGGGATCTTAGCGTTATATTTCACTAAAATTGTTATTTATGCAAAATCCTATTTTGCAGGCATAAAAAGTAATTTTATCCGTGTCAATTTGGGCGCAATCACCGTTGGGACGTTTATCTTTTTCTTGCCGGCACTGTATGGCGACAGCTATCATGGTCTTGGAGAAATTCTAAAAAGCAGTCTGCATGATTCTGTTAATTTACTGTACTTTCTTCCGCTGATTCTGCTTGTTCTCTTAAAACCTTTTGTAGCCTCTTTGACTTTAGGTGCAGGTGGTGATGGCGGCGTTTTTGCCCCAAGTATTGTTACCGGTGCATTGTTAGGCGTTTTGTTTGCACAGCTTTGTAATCATTACCTGGGCACACAATTGGTGGTTATAAATTTTGCTCTTTTTGGTGCTGCAGCAATGCTTTCTGCGGCTATACACGCACCATTTACGGCAATCTTTATTATTGCAAGCCTTGTTCCTTCAGGCTATTTATTACTAGCACCGCTACTCATCAGCAGTTTTATTGCGAAAGCGCTGGCAAAAAAACTATATCCTTATAATGTATACACCTATAAGGAAGTGGCGACAGCCAAACCACTTTAATCTCACGCATTGATCAACAAAACATGATCAAATTATAATAAAAAAGCGTCTCAAATACATTTGAGACGCTTTTTTCATGATTTAATCTTCCCTGCTCCCATCATCTGCCATACGGACTATCTTGGGCGAAAATTTTGCCACGACATCAACAAGATCTTTTTGTGAAGCCATTACGGTATGGATGTCTTTATAGGCCATCGGCGCTTCATCCATCCCTGCCCCAAGCAACATAATACCTTTATCTTTAAGCATCGAATGGAGATCATGGGAAGATAGCGTTTTAATCGCTTGCGTACGGCTCATCAGTCGACCTGCCCCATGAGATGCCGATTGTATCGCATTCGACTCCCCTTTTCCACGAACCAAAAATCCTGGTGTAGCCATGGAGCCTGGAATAATCCCCATTACCCCTTTTGCAGCCGGTGTAGCACCTTTTCGATGGACAATAACCTCTTGACCATTCCAGGTTTCCTTCCATGCAAAATTGTGGTGATTTTCAACCTTCGCCAACGATTCGGCCCCTAAAGCCAACGTAATCTTTTCATGGATCACTTCATGGCAAGCTGATGCATAATCGCCGGCGAGATTCATCGCTAGCCAATATTCTTGCCCTTCATGGCTGTCCAGGTCCAGATAGGCCAGATTTTCCGCTTGGTAAGGCAACTTACACAAGGATTTGGCTAATTTTGTATAATGTGCAGCAATGGTAGCGCCCATTCCTCTTGAACCTGAATGGGTCAATAAGCCTAAATAGGCTCCGCTATCAATGTTCAAAACCTCATCTCTTTCTTCAAATTCGACTATACCGAACTCCACAAAATGATTCCCCCCACCCGAAGATCCCAATTGCGTCCAGGCCTTATCCTTCAATGAAGAAAGCAAACTGTTTTCCCTAAACAACTTGTTATCTAGTACCTCATGATCGACACGTTCATGTCTCAAATATCCATTGCCAGCACCAAACTTACTATTACGCAGAATAATGTCTTTCAAGGTCATTAAATTGTCTTCCAAAAATGAGGCTGGCAAATCAAAGATCGACAAAGCCATACGACAGCCAATATCGACACCGACCCCATAAGGAATCACCGCATTATTAGTCGCCAGTACTCCACCAATTGGCAACCCATATCCTTGATGCGCATCTGGCATCAATGCTCCCGCAACTGAAACAGGTAATTTCATGGCGACACTCATTTGTGCTTTCGCCCCTGTTTCGATCTCAGACGCACCATAAATCGTATATTCCGCCGGAGTCTCGTTCAATGCAATTAACGTCTTATCAATAGCCTCTTGCCCAAGTATGGCATGGGCCAAAATTCCGAAAACAGCATCTTCTGAATAGCCGATTGGATCTTCCAAGACAGCCTTGAACTTTTCGAGTATTTCTACCCGCGTAAAACCGTGTCTTTTACTGTTGATTTTCAATGCAACACCCAAAGTATGATTCTCTTTATATCCTAATGCAATTAAATCATTGCCATTTATTCTCTTATTTTCCATTTTTTTACTTTCTTTTTTGATGGAGCAGCCATACAACTTCTCCAAAGCAGGTAACAACATCTCTTTACGTTGCTACCTGCACCTCTTTCAACTTATTAATCTTTTATTTCACAAACAATTGCTTGAGCTGATCAACAATCTGTCCATTTCCGGAAACCGAAATCGTATTGATCTTTTCAGCAATCTTTTCAACATATTCCATTTCCTTCAATTTAAACAACATACTGTTTTCTTCCATCAGCTTCGCAGTATTCAACAAACTCCGTGTTGAAGCAGTCTCTTCACGACGCATGATGCTATTTGCCTGCGCCCTCTTCTCTGCAATCAACACCTGGTTCATGATGTCTCGCACATCTCCTGGTAAAATAACATCTTTAACACCACAGGTCAACAGTGTTATACCCAAGCCCGCGACTTGTGGCAATGTGTTTTCTAAGACATAGCCCTGTATTTCAGTCTTTCGCTCCATCAACTCGTCTAAAGTCATCTGGCCAATATAGGACCGTAAGGTCAACTGCATCAACGAATACAATTGCTTTTCATATTCTTTATTATCCAATAGCGCTTTGACAATATCCACAATCTGATATTGCAGCGTGAAATTGATTCTGATCTGTGCCTTATCTTTGGACAAGATCTCCTGTCCTACCACTTCCAATGTCAAGACCCTCATATCAGCTTTTAAAATCGCTATGGTTTTTGCATTCTTCCACCAACAATACGTTCCCGACTTCAAAATATCCACAAACACACCGTCTACAAAAAGCAGCGCTTTCTCATTTGGTTCAATCTTATATTGACGTACATAATAGCCTAAGCTCTGCTTCTCCAGCAATTGACGATTAACAGATGCAGGGATCTCAATCTCCGTAATGTCTTCCAATTGAAATCTGCGTTCGCGCAATTCCTTCCAAAAAACATGCCTGCCAGACGCTAACGTCTTTTCAAAATTACCATTCAAAAAAACAAGACAGATCTCCGTATCACCCACTTCAACGATATCGACCAATTCGCGAAAACCTGTCAACTGCAACAGTACATCGACATTGCGACTGGAAGGAAATGGATGAGTAATCGTGTACTTCTCCAGTTTTTCACCAAATCCCAACCAGTAGTTACCGGATTTCAAAACACGGATCACCGCATTGTTCTTAACAACCAATCCGATTTCGTCTGTGGTTAGCTGTACTCTTTTCATTGTATATTCTTTTAAATTTTCCTCATTTCTATTATAAAACCTGCTATTTTTTATCCCTTGACCTCAAGCGGGATTCGAAAGTCCTGGTACCCTTTTTTAAAATCAAAAGTCGATGAACAAATACCCCATCTTATTGTCATGACTTTTTATGATAAATCTAGACACCTCATCTTAGGAATCTCAGGCCATCAATCAATTGCTCAATCGCATGAAAACAGCGTATAAGCAGGATAAAAGATAGCAAGCTTCTACCAAATGACCTTTTTGAAGAAAGTCTTAACTTTGAATGTCCGAATGGACAGTTCGATGCAATACCCTTATGCTATTCCATCCGAAAATGGAAGTGGGATTCGAACCCACACGATTGTGTTGTTATTCTAACCAGACTGAACTATCCTGATTGCTCAAGAGTAGGAATCGAACCTACGACCCACAACTAAATGCTTTGCTCTACCCTTGAGCTACCTTTTTTACAGGAGAGGATTCGAACCTCTATCACGAGCACTTTCCTTTCAACTTCTCGTTTTATCAGTATATTGAAACTCATAGAGAACAATACTAACCTGCTATACTGAAACAGGTGACCAGGATGCAATCTGAAGAAGAAAGGCTCTTTTATACTTCATAATAAAGTATATATCTTAAAGCTTTTCGCTATAATTTCCATCAAAGAACGTTTGTCATTGTTGACATTACAAATATCATTGGTTTAATACGCAGGGAATTTGCGTAACAATAAAAAGAAATAAGAAAAACTCATATAAAATTATATAGATCTGATATACAGGTAATAAAAATAAATAATTGTTGTAAAAAAAGATTAGAAGTCCTGAACTACGCAAATTCATTGCGTCTTAAATCGACATGGTAGACTTACGGCCCGCTGCATTATTTCAAAAAGAATGGAAAATTAGATTTTTTGATGAATATTCTGTTGAATATAGTGGTAATCCGTGATCATGTTATCCAATTTATATCCTAATTTTATTCCAATATTAAGACGATATCAAAAAATGAAAAGTTTATGTACAACAATAGGGCTGTTTTGCATGTTAGCAAGCTGTACAAATTCAGCGCAAGACCATAAAAGCGCTACGGCAAATCATCCTGCAAAGCAAATACCATTCAAAGACAGCACAAGGACAGCGGAGCAAGACACGGCAGTGGGTGAGAATCAGCAAGCAGAAGCTTGGTTGAAAGGAATTTTTCAATGTACAGGTTCCGCATCTGGAAAATATTGTTACTATCTGGATAAAGAGGACGCATTATGTACCAAGCGATTCCAAGCCTTTTTAAAAGATGCGAATGAAATTTACGGGCCCTCCAACCTCACAGATGAAGAACTACCCAAAGCTGAGGCAGCTTACAAGGCAAAATGGGAAAAAATCTACCCCTTATATACAGCGGAAACCTGGTTATTTGGAAGAGGTAATGACGACGCATTGGATATCAAGGATGTCAAAATCGACAAAGTAACTGAAAGCAAATTTATCGTATTTATTGATTACGGTAATGACATCCGAACAAAAAATGAAGTTCAATTGGTCAATGAGCAAGGTGCTTATAAAATAGATTATTGCAAGACGACTTTCCTACACTAAACGTTACCCCCCAGCATTGAAAATGCCAATTTTCTAGACGATAAATTGGCATTCTCAATTTATGATTATTTGCTACTTTCAATTAAGCTTGGAAACTATTGTTCCATTTGACCACATTTCCCTGATGGATAAGCCCATCGACGGTTGAGATGCGAGAAACTGCTTCTGCAGAACAACTCGCATCGACAAAAAGGAGGCTAGCATCATCTCCAACTTTCGGCCATACGGAATTCCCTTGATCATCAAGCGGAATTTTGCCATTGGTCGCATAACGAAGGCAACGGGATAACTCGAATTCAGTTTCATAACCATATAATTCCGCAGCTAGATTGGCTTTTTGAAGCATATTACCGCTACCGAAAGTACCCCAATGGTCCTGAACATTGTCGTTTCCTACAAAAACTTCCACTCCCGCTTTTTTCAGTTCCCGAAATGGCATCAACATATTGCGAAAAGGAACCGAACTGCAGATACCAACTTTCGCTTCTGCCAATCGTTCGGCCGTATGTGCTAAGTCCTTTTTCGGCATGTAACCTAAGGCGAAAGCATGACTGATAAATGTACGTCCCTGCAATGCCGGATTTTCCAATGCTTTATCAATCAAATAATGTATGGTCTTAACACCTGATTCCCCACCCTCATGCAAGTGGATATCGATTCCTTTGTTATTATCCAATGCAAGTTGAACTGTCAAGTCCATCGGTTTCTCAATACTGCCGTCAATACTAAAGGGATCCAAACCACCAATAAAATCTACCTGCTCCCATTTAGCGACTTCCTCCATCAGCTTCGCTGATGCTGTGTAGAATAGACCGTGCTGAGGGAATGCAACCAGTTCTGCAGCAAATGAATATTTTAAATGTTCCAGCGCCTGTAACAAATGCTCCAATGACTTCGTCCCCGATGTAGGGTCTACATTAAAATGCGTACGTGCAAAATTTGTTCCGTAGCCCTGCAATAGCGCGATTAACTTTTCGGCCCGTTCGACAGAGGTTTTCAACAACTCGGGGATAATCACCTGTTCCTTGGCAATCATATCTTTTACAGTCCTATTTTTTGGAAATACCGCCTTCCAGGGCAGGCCATATAAGGTTTTGTCCAAATGAATGTGCATGTCACGGAATGGCGGCAATGCCAATTTACCTTTCACATCAAAGGCTTTTCCGCCCCCTGCCGATTGCGCAGGCTCAATACTTTTTATTTTATTTGCCTCAATTTGAATATCAAATAATGCTGTTTTCGTAGCAACAATTTCTTCCTTCTCATAAAGAAAGCCTGTTTCTAGCAATACATTCTTCAACAAATATGTCTCTTGATTCTGATTGATCTCATTCATACCTATATCATTTTTACCAAAGCTAAGTGATTTGAGACAATGATCTTTGTACGAATTATCACAGCTTATGTAGATATTATGGCTGCGCTTTAAACTGGCTTGGCGTCATATTCGTATGACTTTTAAAAAACTTGCTAAAGCTTGCATTATCGTAAAACCCTAAATCAAAGACAATAGCTTTGATCGTTTTATCCGAAATTTTAAGCAACCGCTTTGCTTCCAGTAACACACGTTCCTGAATCAAAAATGAAGCTGATTTCTGTAAAACCCGATTACTTAACACATTCAGATAATTTGCCGAAATATTTAGCTTCTCGGCATAAAAAGCGACTGATTTTTCACTTTTATACCATTCATCGATAAGCTGCACAAATTTTGCCATAATTGGATTAGCCTGATATTGTTCATAATCATCATAATTATCCTGAACGATCTTGCTGATCAGAAGCGTAATTACTTTGACCCGTGCGTAAATCAATTCCCATAGGATCTCACCATCCTGTAAATCATTTGCAATTGCCTTGAATTCTGTCAATAACGACTGAAAATTGGTCGTTGAAAGATCAATGACCAAATGCTTAAGATAATAAGAAATAGGAAATCGCAACGCAGGTAATAAACTTTCGAACCAATGTCTGCTGATCATGAGCTGCAGCGCATAGGTAGGATCAGCCATCTGCCACTGATGTACCTGTCCCGGAAAAACCAGATGTAGCTGATTTGCGCCTAGTACAAAACGGTCAAAATCTATTGTATGTGTACCTACAGACTCCTGGAATAATAAAAGGATAAAAAAATCGTGTTTGTGCGGTTCACTAATTTCTCTAGGGCCAATGAGTTCATGAAAAAGTAAATCGCGGTCAGCGATAATCCCTTCCTGGAATTTCTGCAGGTCTAATATTGGAAAATGGTCGTTGGGTTGATACATAAACAGTATTCCAAAGATAGTATCTAAATATTAAAACAAAAAACAAAAGCTAGTGAGAGCTGGTAACAATGCTAAAAATTACGACTAACTTATGACCAACTTCGTCATGTAAGCACAGTGAGTCCACAGTAAGTCCACGTTGAGTCCACCTTTTTAAGTGCATTTACTATGGATGCATCGTACAGACATACTGCTTACAGTCCGAAGTTGGTTACTTGTAGTCCATAATTTGTTCAAATGAAACTCTTATTGTTTGGACTCCTTGTATAAAAGAAAATTGTTACGATTATAACTATTGTTTAATATAAAAAAATGTTACTTTAACGCGGTTGCCAGGGTGTCAAGGGATATTGAATGCCGACGCCCCCATATCTAATTTAAAATCGAGAAATGCAAATCGAAATCGGTCGTATATTTTATGAAATAGTTCCCTGGAATAAAGATTATATCCAAATTTCGGGTAGTTCATCACCCTATCGTGTACATGCTCCGGCACATTGCGATGTTGCTTTCCTTAAAGAATACATCAAGTTAAACCCGCCAGAAAGTAAATCGGAAGGTATATCCTATTCCTATCTAGAAAATCCCTACTACCTATTTGGAAAACCTTATTTGGTCAAAATCTATCCTTCCACAACGCTAGCAACCGTTGAACTGACAGCTACAAGTATATGTGTATATCAAAAGAAGAGCACGAATACATTGAAATTACTGCACAAATGGAGTCAGGAATTACTCTATCATGAAATAATCAAGCAGATTGCTTATTGGGAAGAACAGTTGGATATATATGATGTAGCTACAGTAACCATCCATAACTTATCCAAAAACGATTTTAGAATCGTTGAAGGTGGATTTCATTTTTCAAATCGACTCATTGATTTCGAAAAAGAACACATCAATCTAATTATTCTAAAGGCTTTCTGTAAATTTGCTCATAAGACGCGAAAAGAAACAGAAGCAATCTTCAGTTTATATATTCCAAACTGGAGAGATCTTTATTAGTACAGCATAATAAGATGACAGAAATTAACATCAGAATCCAACTAAAGAAAGACGATCTAATCATACCATTCAGCAATCAAGATCTTATACCATTCATCGCCAAACATCAGCAAGAAATCAATGATTACGTTATCGAGCAATTGGAAGATAAAGATGGCGCACCGCATTTAAGTGACTTTAGCATAAGTGGATTAACTTTTTATACAAATAGTACCGAAGGTTCATTTAGACTTCATTTTAAAATTGATCGTCAATTTTGCTGCAGTGATCTCTCATCGTGTCAAATGGATTATATAGACTTTAAGTTTAATAAATCAAATATTAGTATCACACTAACTGGAAGTTATACCGTTTGGACAATTCAATAAAAGATATGCGAGTACCCGAACGTTATCAAGTTAATACAAGTTCATTTTCTTTTTATTGGTCGAAGGGTCTTGGTGTCGAATTGCTTCGCAAATTGCCGACGAAACTTTCCCTCGCTGCTGCCGATCAATTTACTCCTTTACTCTATCAATTTGACAATAGCTGCGACCAACTTGTCGAGCAGCTACACCTAAAAATTGGTTTCCATCAAGGTCAACAACTGCTTAAAGATGCACTTGCAGGCAAGCCTATTGATGCAGCATACGAACATGTATTGCTGAATTTTTTAAATACATTAGATCTCAGCCCTTCTTGGTTAGATTGGGATAAAATAGAACAAGGCATTGGGCTCAGTCAACGTTCTGGTTTATCAGGACTTATTGTGTTACGGGATTATGTCCTCATGGGGGGCTATGAATCCAGTGCGATCAATAAACCCTTAATCTTTACAGGTGCGTTAAAAAAAGGGGCTGTCAAACGACTCACCGAAACGGTAACCTTTTGGGTGGATATCACAGGCGATGATGCACTGAAAAAGGGTAATATCGGCATAGAGGCCATTCTACTCACCCGGTGTATCCATTCGTATGCGCGATTAAACATCCTAAAGCACGGTCAGTGGCAAACAGAAAAATGGGGTATTCCATTAAATATGTGGGATATGCTTGCAACCAATCTCGGATTTTCTCTTGTTTACCTAACAGGACTAAAACGCATGAAATTCAATGTATTGAAAAACGAGGTTGAAGGTTTATTCCATGTCTGGAAATTTATCGGAACATTGCTGGGTATTCCATTGCAACTTCTCCCCGACACAGAGGAGCAAGCCATTGAAGCTTTGTATTATTGGACCATGACACAACAATCAGGAGATCAGGATAGTTTAGCTTTAGCAAAATCACTCATGGAAGAGCCCATTAAAGCGGCCTACCCCACAAACAAATGGGGACGAAAGCTCATGCGCGAAATTCACCTCTACTACAATCATTATCTATTGGGCGACTATTCGTGTTCACTATTGGGTTTAAAGAAGACGGTACTCGGTAAAATTGCTTATGTGAATATCTTAAAAAATAAAAAAGCAAATCGTATGGTTACCGACAGCTTATGGCGACAACAACAAATTGAAAAAGGAAGAAAAGTACACGAAGGCGTGAAACAAATCTATCTTAAATACAATTAACCAACGTTGCGCTCGTAAGGCACCCGTGTCGCAATGGAGCGTCCCAGGGTTAGCTCATCGACATATTCCAACTCGCCACCAAAGGCAATACCGCGGGCAATCGTTGTAATTTTTACATCAAATTCACGCAATTTACGGTATAAATAAAAAATGGTGGTATCCCCTTCCATTGTTGCTGAAAGGGCCAAAATAACTTCTTCTACCTCACCTCTCTGGATTCGGTTAATTAACCCTTCGATTTTTAAATCAGCAGGGCCAATACCATCCATAGGCGAAATTAATCCTCCCAATACATGATATACACCTTGATAGGAATTTGTATTTTCGATGGCCATCACGTCTCGCGTGTCTTCTACAACACAGATCAAATTTTTATCGCGTTTGAATGAGGCGCATATCTCACATATATTGTGGTCAGAAATATTGAAACATTCTTGGCAATATTGAATATCTTCTTTCAAGCGATCGATAGAGGCCGTAAAACGCGCTACATCTGCATCGGATTGCTTCAACAGATGCAAAACCAGTCTTAATGCCGTCTTTTGTCCCACGCCAGGTAATTTTCCAAATTCGGCAACTGCGTTCTCGAGAAGTTTAGAAGAAAAATTCATAATGCAAATGTAAGAATAATCAGAAAAAGTAGCTAGTATTAAAAAAATAGCTATATTGTATTCCTTTTTGAAAAATTAGGTTTTAGAAATTAAATGTATAACGTTATATATGGACATTACAAAAGAAGATAAAATTATCCGCGCATTTGAAAACAAAACATGGCAGGAAATTAAAGTAAAGGACTCTTGGCAGATTTTTAAAGTGATGTCAGAGTTTGTGGATGGGTTTGAGAAATTGGCGAAAATTGGCCCCTGTGTTTCAATATTTGGATCAGCACGTACCCCACGCGAACACAAATATTATCAAATGGCGGTAGATATTGCTAGCTTATTGACGGAACGCGGTTATGGTATTATCTCTGGTGGTGGACCGGGTATTATGGAGGCAGCCAATAAGGGCGCCTACGAATCTGGAGGGAAGTCTGTTGGTCTAAACATTGAATTGCCATTCGAGCAATTTCACAACAAATATATTGACCGCGACAAATTGCTTGAATTTAAATACTTTTTCGTCAGAAAGGTCATGTTTATGAAGTATTCTCAAGGGTATATTGTTATGCCTGGAGGTTTCGGAACCATGGACGAACTTTTTGAAGCAATCACACTGATTCAAACCGGTAAAATTGCACGTTTTCCAATCGTATTGGTCGGCTCTGAATATTGGAAAGGATTAATAGACTGGGTTCAAAATACGATGATTTCAAACAAATATATCAGTGAAGAGGATTTAAAACTATTTCGAATTGTGGATACGGCCGAGGAAGCAGCTGATCATATTTTCCGATTCTACGATAAATACTTGTTGAAGCCAAACTTCTAAGAAGTACTTCTTAAAAAAAGGAGTATCTGTTGATTCAGATACTCCTTTTTTTTGTCTATTCGAAGCTGCTATCCTTTGTAAAATATGCGTTTAGCTGCTTAAAGCCAGCTTTTATATATTAAAGTTGCATTATTCATAATTTAGTCCCTACATTTATAGCGCAATTAGCATTTCACGTCGTATAACCATAGAAAAACAAATTATTGTCTTGCATGAAAGATTTTGGAGGCCATTCAGATGAAGAGTTGATCGTGTTGATTCAACAAGACGATAGCTTAGCTTTCGAAGCTTTGTATGATCGCTATTGGAAAACGCTTTATTACCAGGCTGCCCGCAAAACAAATTCACTGGAAGATGCGCAGGAAATTGTACAAAATATCTTTACTTCACTTTGGCTGAGACGCCATCAACTCCAAATCAAAAGCAATCTCGCCTCCTACCTCGCTGTGGCCGTTAAATACAAAGTATTTAAATATCTCGCACAACAATACAAACAGAAAGCTTTTAAGCATGATACGGAATGGGTGGATTTTGATAACTCGACGGAAAATTGGCTCCAGTTTGAAGAGCTTCGTGTTCGGCTAGATCAGCTTGTTTCGGAACTGCCTGAAAAATGCCAGCTTGTTTTCAAATTATCCCGCGAGGAGGGCCTCTCCTACAAACAGATCGCTGAAAGCATGAACATCTCTGTGAAAACTGTCGAAACCCAATTAAGCCGTGCTTTAAAAAAAATACGCACTGGTATTCAGCGCTTTCTGATTACTTTGTAATTTTTTTTTCTCTTCTTGTCAGGGTATCAGCCCGATTTAGGGACTCTACATATAAATAACCCCTAAATATGGTTGATCATAATCAATTCCGGATAAAGCAATTGGCTTATAAATGGCTTCAAGGCACATGTACCCCTGAAGAAGAGGCCGAACTGCAACAATGGTATGAAACAAGTAATGGCGAACCTCTCCCTATCCCCGAGGAGCTCGCAACGGATGAACAACAACTCAAAGAGCTGTTATTCTTAAATATAAAGCAGGAAATCCAAGCGTCAAAAATCAAGCGAATTCCACAATGGGTGAAATTGGGTGGAATAGCTGCTGCTTTAGCACTGTTATTTATATTCCCCCTTTACCTTGTTAAAAGAACAACCGGAGATACCCCACAGGTAGCCGTGAAGACGCAACAGCAAGTTCATCCGGGCATTAAAGCAGCCGTATTAACTTTAGCCGACGGAACTAAAATTGACCTTTCTGCCCACCAACAGAGCGTTCTTCATCAGGATGAACAGGTGAAAATTGTTACAACTGCTTCCGGAACCGTGCAATATCAATTTACAGCCAGTAAGAATACTGCTGCTAGCCGAACCAATACCATTGAAACGCCGATTGGAACAGAATATACGATCATTTTGGCCGATGGCAGTAAGGTATGGCTAAACGCTGGCTCCGTGCTGACATTTCCTGAATCTTTTGCGTCAAATAGCCGTGAAGTAAAATTATCTGGTGAAGCCTATTTTGAAGTCAGCCACGATAGTAAGCGACCATTCTATGTGCGATCGAATGAACAAACCATTCGCGTATTCGGAACACATTTTAATGTAAGCTCCTATCCAAATGAAAACAATAAAACCACACTTATAGCGGGCTCTGTACAAGTCTCGCAATTCGGCAAGTCAAAAATGCTGAAACCTGGTCAAGCAGCATTTACCACAGGCGGGAATCTTATCGTAGCAGAAGCCAATATCGAAGAGGCAATGGCCTGGAAAAATGGCTTTTTCTATTTTGAATCGACACCAATAAAAGATGCACTCGCCGCCATAAAACGCTGGTATAATGTAGATATTGTCTATAAAGGAACAAATGAAAAGCGTGAACTGACAGGAAAAATAAAACGTAATTCAACGGCCCAGCAACTGGTTGAGACCCTCAACTTCCTGGATATAAAATGTCGATTGCAAAACAATAAAATTGAAGTTGAACTCTAAATTATTTAATATAAAACAAACTTACCCAACTAATTATGTATAAACTTAAAACCATCCAAGGGGCTGGTAAAAAGGCAAAACTATTTGCTGCTTTACTTGCGATCCAATGCGTTTCCCATGCAAATAATTTGGCGATGGCGAATGTAAACCAAACTAAAATCAAGTTACAAGACAAGGAATACACTTTGGCTAAGTTTGCTAAAGAGATCGAACGTCAGAGTTCTTATGTGTTTCTGTACGATAACTCACAGATTAATGATAACCAAAAAATCCGAATAAACCATAAAGATGGTTCTATTGTTGAAATTCTGGATGACAACCTAAAAGAGCTATCGTATTCTTATAAAATTGTCAACAACACCATTGTCCTAAAAAGGAAAACAGATGATATGCCCTTAAGAAACACGATCAATGTGCAACAGCTTGTCAAAGGACGCGTTTCCGATAGCGATGGTAAAGCATTAACAGGGGTCACAATCCGCAATACAACAACAGGTAAACAAACGGAAACAGACAGTAAAGGTGAATTCTCGATTGAAGCGACCCCTACACATCAACTCAGCTTTAGTTCGATAGGTTATGAGACTATCAGTAGTACGGTAGGCTCCAATAGCTTCCTCAACGTGCAGATGAAAACTGCCAACAACCAACTGGAACAGATCGTTGTGGTCGGTTTTGGAACACAGAAGAAAAAGGACATCACGGGAGCCATTGCAACCATGAGCACAAAAGATATTGAAGATCGCCCTGTGACCCAATTGGCGAGTGCCATGGAAGGTAAGATGGCGGGGGTAGAAATTGTAAAATCCTCCGGACAACCGCAAGCTGGCTTCTCCATTCGTGTTCGTGGAACTTCAACAATCACTGCAGGTAGCAATCCATTATACATTGTAGATGGCGTTCCTACCGAAAATATATCGGAGCTCAATCCATCAGATATTCAAAGCATTTCGGTATTAAAAGATGCTGCTTCTGCCGCTGTCTATGGATCTTCTGGAGCCAATGGCGTTGTGTTGATTACGACCAAAAGAGGAACAAACGGTAAGACACAGGTAAATTTCGAAACCTATCAAGGATTTTCAGCCATCAGAAAAAAGCCTAGCGTTCTAAATGCGGCACAGTATAGAGAATTAATGACTGAGGTGGGAGAAGCCTTGGATTGGTCGAAATATACCGCTGATACGAACTGGCCAGATCAGCTATTCCGCACCGGCCACAGCCAAAAATACCAGGCTTCAGTACGCGGTGGAGATGAAAAGACAGGGTTTTACATTTCTGGATCTTATCAAAAAGATAATGGCACGGTCATCACAAATACAGTAAACAAGGTCAATTTTAAGGTTAATTTGGATCATCAGATCAATAAAATCTTTAAAGTTGGAACAAGCTTATCTTACAACCGTTGGTACGATGTGGACATTAACGAGAACTCCCGAAATGGAGTCATCATGAATGCTTACCTGGGCTCTCCAGTCATCGGCATATACGGTGACAAGGGGGCTTTCACAGTAGATCCATTCTATACGGATCTTGACAACCCCGTTGCATTGGCAACAGGCAACGAGCACAGCTATATCAACAACAGATTTACAGGAAATGCCTTTGTGGAGGCTAATATCCTACCGGGACTAAAATTCAAATCGCTGTTTGGGTATGAGAAATTTAACAACCAGTATCGCACTTTTGTGGATCCGTTCCGCACGACAGAGGGTAGAAAATATAAAGGGATGGCGACGCTCCAGCAGCAGGACAATCAGTATTGGATGTCCGAAAATACATTAAACTATGACAGAACTTTTAGTGACAAGCACCACTTCACAGGTTTATTAGGTTATATTACCACTAAAACACAAACAACAATCTCAAATATTGCTACCCAGAATTTTGCTAATCCAGCGATTCACACCGTCAATGGAGGTTCGATGATTACGGCGATGCCAACAGCGATAGATGCTGCTGTATCCACTGTCTCCGGCATTGCAAAAATCGGTTATGATTATAACGACAAGTACTTATTTACAGCCAATCTGAGAGCTGACGCGTCATCTGTATTTGGGCCTAATAACCGTTGGGGGTACTTCCCTTCTTTCTCTGCCGGCTGGCGTTTATCCAATGAAGATTTCTTTAGTTCGCTGAAAAATACAGTAAACGATTTGAAAATCCGCGCTAGTTGGGGTAAGGTTGGAAATAGCCAAATCCCGGCCTTTTCCTATCTTGGTTTAGTTGACGTCACGGGATCGTACAATATCGGCGATCAGGTTGTACCGGGGTATACACCTTCTACCTTGGACAACCCCAATCTAAAATGGGAAACAACAAACCAGACCGACATTGGTGTGGATGCCAGTTTCTTTAATTCCAGATTGATATTTGGTGCAGATTATTATGCAAAAAAAACTGTAGGCCTACTTCTCAACTCAAGAGTTCCGTATAGTTCCGGTTATAGAACTGCGCTGAAAAACCTCGGCGACCTACAGAATAGAGGTTTCGAATTCGAATTGAGTAGCCGAAATTTCGTTCACGATTTCAAATGGAATACAACAGTCACCTTTGGGCTCAATCGCAATAAAGTACTGAATATTGATGGCGGAACCTACTATGACGGAAATATTGATGGCCGCGGCAATAGTACGATTGCGAAAGAAGGGGTTGCATTGGGATCATTCTGGGGTTACGTCGCGAAAGGTGTCAATCCAGAGACCGGAGATATGATCTATCAGATGGCCGACCCTGAAGCAGGTCTTCAAACGAGTGATATGTCTATCATTGGTAATGCTACACCAAAATTCTCTTATGGCATGACAAATGATTTTAGTTATAAGAACTTCAGCTTTTCTTTTTTCTTACAGGGTGTACAGGGAAATGATATCCTTAATGCGACACGTATTTATACAGAAGGTATGTGGGAACCGAGAAACCAAAGTACTGCCGTGTTAAACAGATGGACAGTCAATAACAAAAATAGTACTATGCCACGTCCGGATCTAAACAATACAGATGACAACTACAATTCACAGATTTCTTCCCGTTTTGTAGAGAAAGGTTCCTACCTCAGGGTAAAATCGATGACTTTGGCCTATACCCTACCTAAACAAGTGCTTGAAAGATGGAAGCTCAATAAGGTCCGTTTTTATGTGACAGGCGAGAATCTGTTAACATTCACAAAATACTCAGGTTTAGATCCTGAGGTAAGCATGTATGGGGGAGCTAACCAGGAAACCGTGAGCTCCAATATGGCGCCGGGCATCGATTTTGGCACTTCGCCGCAGGCACGCACCTTTATTGTTGGTTTAAACCTAACTTTTTAACCTTTTAGCTTACAAACAATGAAATCAAATAGATATACGTCATTAGCCATCGCCTTATTGGCTTCTCTTGCTCTAAATTCCTGCAAAAAGTTTTTAGATCTTCAGCCTACCTCCACGGTAACGAGTGAAAATGCCTATCTCACCGGAGACAATATTGAGAAAGCATTAAACGGGGCCTATAATTCTTTTATAGGCAATGGTACCCGCCCAGGAAGCAATGCCAATTATTATCAATGGGAGATGATTTTACAGACCGATATCCGTTCGGACAATGCGCATGCGGCCGGTGGTGGTGAGATAGACTTTGCACAAATTGACTATAATACCATTACCAATACCAATGACATGGTACGCAGGGATTGGGAAGAACTGTATGGAGCAATCTCAAAATGCAATATCGTTATCGACAATGTTGATAAAGTCACAGATCCTACTTTTTCGGATGAAAGACGCAAACAAATTCTTGGAGAAGCTTCATTTTTAAGAGCCTTCCATTATTATCAATTGGTCAAACTTTATGGTGGTGTACCCTTGGAAAAACACTCCAACAGTACAGATGCCGAAGTATTACGCATCAAGCGATCAACTGTAGAGGAGGTTTATGATTTTATAGATTCGGATCTACAAGTGGCAGCAAACAATCTTCCCGATGGATTTGGACAAGCCTCTATTGACAAGGTTAGAGCTACAAAAGGTGCTGCAAATGCCTTGCTGACCAAGATATGGGCACAACGCCCTGATCGAGATTACAATAAGGTATTGCAATACGCCGATGCAGTGATTACTGGAAAAGGTGGCTATCAGCTCCTTCAAAACTATGCGGATCTTTTTGACGGTAAACATAACTATAACAGTGAATCTATCATAGAGATTCCCTATATCGCCGGCAGTCCCAATCTAAGCTGTTGGGGTGGCGCATTCTTTTTCCCGGATCTTGATGAAAATGGCCAAATCAACGAAAACGAATGGCGCCGGTATGGCACACCTTCGAAAGATCTAGTCGAAGCTTATGACAACGCTGGCGACACTGAACGAAAGAATGCCAACATCTGGTTTTTCTCTGTCCCTTGGGCAGATGAGTTCTGGAACCCTTGTGGAGATGCCGATACAGAAATCCCATTTAATGTAAAGCAAAAACATGCCAACAGCTTCCAAAGTGGCGATCATTTTTACCTTTTGCGGCTTGCGGACATCATTCTGCTTAAAGCAGAGGCTCAAAACGCCTTGGGAAATACTTCTGGTGCGATAAACACCATTAATGTCATACGTCATCGCGCAGGGCTGTCCGATTTATCCGGTGTCAGCTCCAGTGCGCTAAAGGCCATCATTCTCAACGAGCGCCGATTGGAACTTGCTTTCGAAGGTCAACGTTGGGATGATTTAAATCGTTATGGTGTCACGGTAGATGTAATGAATAAACTAAATGAAATAAAATTTACATGCGATAACGGCAAACAGAGCAACCCTACGTTGATTAAGTATAATTTTAACCAAAATAGCCTGCTCCTTCCAATACCATTATTGGAACTGCAGGCAAATCCGAGCCTGACTCAAAATCCAGGCTATTAATTAGACCAAGCATAGGCTGTTCAAAGGATTAATTCCTTGAACAGCCTTTTTTACGAATATACTTTATTATGACTCGTTTTAAATCACTGGATATTTTCCGTGGGTTTACACTCGCGGCTATGATTCTCGTCAATAATCCCGGCAACTATCATCATGTATTTCCTCAACTTGAACACTCCATCTGGCATGGATGTACGTTTACAGATCTTATATTTCCATTTTTCTTATTTGCTGTTGGAAACTCGATGGCATTTTCTTTAAAAAATATAGATCAACAGGCTCCATCAGCCTATTGGCAAAAAGTTGCGAAAAGAACGGGCATCCTTTTTATGCTGGGCATCTTTTTAAATGTTTTTCCTTTTGTTGAATGGAATAGCCTTCACAAGCTGGAATGGATTCCATTTGCCAAGTACAGGTATTTCGGCGTATTGCAACGTATCGCTATCTGTTATTTCAGTTGCGCCATGTTAATATATTATTTTAAAGATAAAGGCACAATTATCATCGGTGTGGCCTTTCTCTTGTTCTATTGGTTGATTTGCTACTATAGTAATCCATCGGATCCCTATAGTTTGGACGGTTGGTTCGGAACAGCACTCGATATCCGAATCTTTGGTGCATCCCATCTCTATCACGGCGAGGGCACAGCATTTGATCCAGAGGATATCTGGAGCGCATTACCGGCCATCAGTCAAACAATATTCGGGTATATTACCGGAAAGTACATTATTCAAAAACTGACAGGAAAAAGGGAGCTGATGAACCTCGTTGTCGTAGGTCTGTCCTTTATCCTTATTGGCTATCTATGGTCATTTGTTTTTCCTATTAATAAGAAGATCTGGACCAGCAGCTACGCCGTATTCAGCACTGGAATTGCACTCTCTTTTCTTGGTATATTAATCTATCTTATCGAATTTCAAAACATCAAAGGGATAATTTACACTGTCCTTGACGATTTCGGTAAGAATACACTATTTATCTATTGTCTTAGCGGCTTAATCCCCACGATTTGTTCTTTTATTCTCATCGGGGATACACATCAAAATCTTTGGAACTTAAGCTACCATTTCCTGTTTGATAGCTGGCAAAACCAACGATTATCGTCCGCCCTATTTGCGCTGCTATTTGTCGCTTTGAATTGGTTGATCGCATATTGCCTACGGAAGAAAAAGATCTATATTAAAATCTAGGTCGAGGTACCGTTGGCTTAAAATAGGCAATCTGAATAATAGGAATAAAAAAAAAAGGGCCAAGGCCCTTTTTATATATAAAGATATGGATAAGATATACCGCAGCTACTTTTAGAAAACGCCCCATCTTTGTTTTACTATTTCGCTATTACAGTATGCTGACACTAAAATAGCTCAAACTAACTATACAGAGAAAAAACTTAGGGGGACAAAGGGGGGACAAAATACAATCGCTTGAAAAACAGCAAATTGAAACACGTATTTAAATTAAAAAAAGCGCTACTTTATTTTGAATAATCATAATAGAAGTCATACTTCGCGTAAAATTCTTGTCCGGAAATATTAAAAAAAGAAAACCTGAGGTTGGGAGCCCCAGGTTTTAACTAACCAATTATTAACCTAAATTATGAAAAGTCTTTTTTTAATATTCTACACAAAGAATATTTCAACTATTGGACCAAAATCGCGCGTAATTTACTATTTCACATTTCTTTAACAGATTACTGAGATTGAAATGACTAAAGGGAAGACATTTCCAAAATAAGAATAGAACATAAACTGTTAAAAGAAATTAAAGAGACTATTCGGAGCCAATTTTTCATAAGAGAAATCAGGTTCTGCCGCAACATCAGGTAAAATCTTTGATTTTGTTAGGAAATGTATTTTAGCGGGATGTCTTTCTGCTGCCATTTTGACCAATTCCATCATGTAGTGATTGCTCTGATATCTTTTTACTTGTCCTTTTATATCTTCAAACCCGCTATACTGGCCGTATTGATCAATATATCCCATTCCATAAAAAACACCATTTTCAATGACGATACAGCTTTTTTCATCGGAATTACGTCCTTTATCGATCAATACAAAGGATGGCTGCTGTTTGAGCCAATCCTCGATACAACGTTCCACCCGGGTATTGTGTAGGTCTCGATCGGGCAATTCGGTCTTCTTTAGCGCTTTCGTAGACAAACTGGCGTGCCCAAACTGACAAAATTGCGGATTAATAGCGTCATGCTGAATAAAGTTTTGCAGCAACTGAATAGCGTCATATTCGCGCTGAAACAACTGAATACATTCTTGTCCCCTTGTCGTCTTCCCAATAGCCAGATGGAGATAGCCATTTTGATCCTCATAAGAAAACAAACCGAATTTAGGCTCATACCGTTTAAGTGCTCTATTATATTTTGGCCAGAACTTTTTGATTTCCGCACATTCCAACAACAATGACATCAGCTCTGTCCCGCAGCACTCATAACTTATATGATGAATTTCCTTTAAGAAATGTTGCCTTTGCGCTTGAATATTATTCCCTGTAAAATGAGACAATACTCTTTTTTTTATATTGACGGCTTTGCCAACATAAATTACTTTTCCAGCTTTGTCGTGAAAATAATAGACTCCAGCCTCGTTGGGCAATTGTTCATACTCCAAGGGATTTAAATGCGGTGGAAACCGTTGATCTAGCGCTTTATGTTTAATCATATCCTGAAATACCTGTTCGGTATCTAGCACTTTCAAATAAGCAAAGAGAATGGCTGTTGCATCGGCGTCGCCACCTGCACGGTGCCTATTTTCAATCGGGATATCTAAATAATCACATAATCGCCCCAAGCTATAGGACAATAATCCCGGCTTTATTTTTCGCGCATAGCGTACTGTACACAATTTAATCGCCGACCACTCGAAGCCCGATTCCTGAAGCTGAAATCGAATGAATGAATAATCAAAATTTACATTATGTGCAACAAAAATACGGTCTTTGAGCATTTCATAAATCTGCTCGGCTACTTCATCAAATAATGGAGCGTCCTTCACCATGTCATTGTTTATACCCGTAAGCGCAAAAATCGAATTCGGAATCTCTTTCCCTGGATTCACCAAGGTCTCCCAACGTTCCAAAACCTGATTACCATCATGAATAACAATGGCAACCTCTGTGATCCTGCTCGATTTTGCATTGCCACCTGTAGTCTCTATGTCCACAATGGCAAATTCTTGTCTTTTGCTTTGATTTACACTCATAACGCAAAGCAAACATACTAAAAATATTAGCTATCCAAAAGAATCATCGCAATTTTACAAAACACGGACGCCAATTATACAATCTAGCTGATAGAAATAGCTGTTTTTCTAAACTACTGTTCATGTTATATATTGCTGGATTTTGTTTATTTTGGCTTTTCTTAATTAAATTCATGCTCATGGAAATAATACAAAAAAATAACGATAAACATGGTAGCTTTGAGGTTATCGATCAAGAAAAGTCAGTGGCACAAATGACCTATACCTGGGCTGGCCCTACAAAATTCATTATAGACCACACGGAAGTAAATTCAGAATACGCAGGAAAAGGGCTAGGTAAACAGCTATTGATGGCGGCAGTGACTTATGTACGTAAAGAAAATTTAAAAATTATGCCTTTATGTCCTTTTGCAAAATCAGTTTTTGATAAGGATCCAGCATTAGCCGATGTGCTTTTTTAAGACCTCGCCAATGTGAAAAAAGATGGTTAGATTGCTGTCGCAATGTATCTAACCATCTTTTTTGCCTCCTGTTTAGCTAATGAGCAGTTGCTAATCAAGTTTGATTGCTAATTTGTTTATCAACTTAAAAATGAGATCAGCCGTTAGTTTGGCCGTTCTGGAATCAATATCAAAATGGGGATTGAATTCGGCAAAATCGACAGATTTTAGATTAGGCAGATCCAGTAGCATATCGTAGATCGTAAAAAACAAATGATCAGGAACTATACCGTTAAATGCCAATGCACTTACTCCCGGTGCATAGGCTGCAGCGAAAGCATCAAGATCAACCGTCAAATACACATAATCCACTAATTTGGAGAAACGAACAATTTTCTCCCTAATTAAATCCAGCTTTTCAATGACCAAACTCTCTCTTTCAATAATCTGCACATCCTTCTCTTTGGCATAGTCCAGCAATCCCTTGGTGTTACTAATTCCCTGAATACCGATCGCCAAGTAATGAAATGGCAAATCAGCTTTAGACTGATCCTGCTCGATTTGAAAGAAGCCCGTTCCAGAATTCCCTTTGCCATCCTGCAATGGACGGATGTCTAAATGGGCATCCAAATTAATAATGCCAAGACTTTGGTTACGACTCTTTAGAAATTCTTTAACACCCAAATAATGGCCGTAAGTTACTTCATGGCCACCACCTAAGATGACTGGAAATCCTTCTTGTTCGAGAATACAATTTAATGCAGCCCCAAGCCCCTGTTGAGATAGCTCTAAATCACTGTCTTTTATAAGTATATCACCGCAGTCTTTAAGTTTTAGTTTATCAGAAAAATGTACAGGAAGGTTTGTTAATACATTCCGAAGTGCTGTCGGTCCATCTTTGGCTCCTACACGACCTTGATTGCGTCCAACCCCCTCATCGCTACAGAATCCGAGAAAAGCAATGGACTGCCTTAAATCGGGCTGCCCGAGAAGATCAACACAATCCATTAATTGATGCCAGCGCATCCATTCACGATCCTGCCCATCGATACGCCCCTTCCAGACCGCTTGGTCTCCTTTGTTGTATATTTCCGGATTATTCAACAATAAGTTCATTCGCTCAGATCAAATAATTGTTCGATAATATCGTCATCTACAAGTTGGGCGCGGGTAACTTGCAATGTCGTATTTTTCTCCATTGCACGATCTAGCGCCTGATTAGCTTCCTTATTTCTAGCCCAGGCGCGCCTAGCAATCCCATTATTCACATCAAAATACAGCATCTTTTCTAACTTAAAAGCTGCTTCTTCAGAGCCATCTAGCAGTAGACCGAAGCCTCCGTTGATGACTTCACCCCAACCGACTCCGCCGCCATTGTGAATAGATACCCAAGTGGCCCCCCGGAAACTGTCGCCAATGACGTTATGAATAGCCATATCTGCTGTAAATTGACTGCCGTCGTAGATATTGCTTGTTTCCCGATAAGGTGAATCGGTACCGCTCACATCATGATGGTCTCTTCCCAAAACAATAGGTGCTTCAAATAAGCCACTTTTTACGGCTTCATTAAAAGCCTTTGCTATGGCAATACGTCCATTGGAATCTGCATAAAGAATACGCGCCTGAGAGCCTACTACAAGTCTATTTTTACCAGCTTCTTTGATCCATTGAATATTATCTTGCATCTGCTGCTGAATCTCCACAGGGGCTTCTTTTCGGAGCTTTTCTAAAACTGTCATGGCTATTTCGTCTGATTTTTGGAGATCCGAAGTCTTTCCAGACGTGCAAACCCAGCGAAATGGTCCAAAACCATAGTCAAAACACATTGGACCAAGAATATCCTGCACATAAGATGGGTAGCGGAACTGATCCTTTTTATCATTCCATACGGCTGCACCAGCACGACTGCTTTCCAACAGAAACGCATTGCCGTAATCAAAGAAATAGGTTCCCTTGGATACATGCTTATTGATGGCATCGACATGTCGTACTAAGCTTTCTTGTACACATCGCTTAAACCGGTCAGGATCGGTCGCTAATAGCGCATTGGATGCTGCAAAGGTCAGCCCCATTGGATAATAGCCCCCGGACCAGGGATTATGTAATGATGTCTGATCAGATCCTACCGTGATGTGGATATTTTCGCGATCAAAGGCTTCCCACACTTCGACAATATTACCGATATAGGCGAAGGAAATTGTTTCCTTTTGATCCATCGCCAACTGTACCTGTTCAACGAGTTCATTGATATTTTCTATCAATCGGTCTACCCAACCCTGTTCATGCCGCTTTTTTGCCGCAGCGGGATTGATTTCAGCGCATACGGTGATACAGCCGGCAATATTACCTGCTTTGGGCTGTGCGCCACTCATACCTCCCAAACCAGAAGTCAAAAACACCTTGCCTTGAATGGTATCGTCTACTGCTAAATGTTTTCGAAAAGCGTTCATGACAGTAATTGTGGTGCCATGCACAATACCCTGCGGACCAATATACATATAGGAACCTGCTGTCATCTGTCCATATTGTGTAACACCTAAGGCGTTAAAACGTTCCCAGTCATCCGGTTTCGAATAGTTTGGAATCATCATGCCATTGGTTACAACAACACGAGGTGCATGTTGTGAGGAAGGGAAAAGCCCCATTGGATGACCACTGTAAAGATGTAAAGTTTGCTCATCTGTCATCTGCGAAAGATACTGCATGGTGAGGCGATATTGAGCCCAATTTTGGAAAACAGCTCCATTCCCACCATAGGTAATCAGTTCATGGGGATGTTGTGCTACAGCTGGATCGAGGTTGTTCTGAATCATCAACATAATAGCTGCCGCCTGCTTACTCACTGCTGGATAATCATCTATCGGTCGAGCGTGCATTGCATATTGGGGTCTAAAGCGGTACATGTAGATTCGCCCAAAACTACGAAGCTCCTCTAAAAATTCAGGTGCTAAAACCGTATGCCATTGTTTTGGAAAATAACGCAATGCATTCCGTAGGGCCAGCTTCTCTTCCGACTTGGTGAGAATATCCTTTCGTCTGGGGGCATGACTTATTGTATGATCTCGTTCTACTTTTGGAGGTAATACGGTCGGAATACCTTCCGCAACCTCACTCTTAAATGTATCTTCCATGTTGTTATATTGAGAATACTTCCTGACCATTTTTCCATACTGCTGTAGGCTGCAAGCTTCCTTGGTAGTAGGTAATATCCTGATAATTATCTGTTTTAAATAAACTAAAATCTGCTTTCATGCCCTTGGTCAACACGCCGCGATCCGACAGGTTTAAGGCTTTTGCAGCACGGTAGGTTAGTGCCGCAAGCAGCTCAGCATTCGTCAACTTTTCTGCTGTTGCCAAAATACTCGCACTCGTCAGTAACTGTCCCATGGGCGCGGAACCTGGATTCCAGTCACTTCCTATTGCCAAACATGCCCCTGCATCCAGCAACTTTCTAGCAGGTGTAAAACCACATCCCAGACCGATTGAGGCGGCAGGCAGCGCCACAGCAACAGTAGCTGAGTGTGCGATGAGTTCTATTTCAGCCGCAGTTGATGCTTCAAGATGATCCGCGGATTGCGCACCGAGTTCTACAGCAATCTGACTTCCCGAAGTGGTAAACTGATCGGCATGAATAGTCAGATCAAAACCCATTTCTTTTGCTTTTCGTAAATAGGCCACAATGTCTTCCCCCTGAAAAGCCGTTTTTTCGATAAATGCGTCAATCCGATTCGATAGCCCTTCTGATTTCAATAGGGGAAAAAGATCTGTTGTGATCAGATGAAGATAATCTTTTGCGGATCCGTCGAAGTCCCGTGGGAGCATATGTGCAGCCAAACAAGTTGGAATAAGGTCTGATGCTGTACGACGATCCGATTTCTGAATGCCCCGTAATATCTTAAGTTCTTCTTTAACATTGAGGCCGTAACCACTTTTAACTTCAATTGTTGTGATTCCTTGCCTTAATAGAAAATTTGCGCGCTGGATAGTGAGATCAATCAATTCTTCTGCCTTACAATCCCGCGTATGGGAAACGGTGCTCCAGATCCCACCTCCTGCCGCTGCAATCTCCAGGTAGCTTGAGCCTGCATTTCGAAGGGCGAAATCATTCGCTCGATTACCGGCAAAAGCAATATGTGTATGGCAATCAATAAAGCCTGGCAGAGCGACCTGATCTCCTTCTACAAGTACAAGTGCCGCCTCCTTTCCCCATTGCAGTTGTAATTGCTCAAAATCCCCCACTTCCAATATATGGTTACCCGCTATTAAAATACCTCCTTCTTTAATAATAGCCAATTGTTTATCGTGGAGTGCCCCATTTACGGGCATATTTGACAGCGTTAATACCTGCCTAAAAGGTCCAACTAATTTCAGCTCTTTTTCCATCATTCTTCGTTTAAAACATTTCAAACCTTTGTTTCAAATCCGCTTCAATCTCACCTGTAGCATATTGACGATGCAATGTGATCAGTTCGCCTGATTTTACGAGGCTTAGTGCCTCCGTCAGCAGCTCTTCCATCGGTTGATCGGATTCAATATGCGGAATGGACTGGCGAATTCTTGCATGGATAGCTTCCAATGCTGCAGTCGATTTTAATGGCTGATGGTAATCTTTGGCCTGTGCCGCACATAACAGTTCAATACTTAGTATTTTATCGACATTGTCAATGACCTGCAGTAATTTTCGGCCGGCAATAGATCCCATACTGACATGATCTTCCTGGCCTAAAGAGGTAGGAATACTATCTGCACTTGCAGGAAAACAAAGTCCTTTATTCTCACTTGCTATCGCGGCAGTGCTATATTGTAAGATCATAAATCCTGAATTGAGACCGGTTGACTTCATTAACAATTTTGGGACGCCGTTGGTTTGACCTTCTAAAGACAAATAGACCCTTCGGTCCGAAATATTGCCAATTTCCGATGCGGCCAGTGTGGCATAATCCAAAGGCAGAGCAATTGACTGTCCGTGAAAGCTACCGCCACTAATGGTTAGTTCATCATTAATGATCACAGGATTATCGGTCACTGCATTTATTTCGATTTCTATGGTATCCTTCAAATGAAACCAAGCATTGCGTGATGCTCCATGGACCTGAGGGATACAGCGCAGCGAGTAGGGATCTTGTACACGAGAACAGTCTTTGTGGCTTTCCAAAATGGCCGAGCCATGAAGCATGTTAAAAATGCTTGCAGCGACATAGCGGTTTCCTGGGTGCGGGCGTAATTGATGTAATTCTGTAAAAAATGGTTTTATTGAACCATTTAAGCCTTCAATCATTAAGGTAGCAATAATGTCAGCGTTCTGAAGTACACGATTTAACTCGGCAACAGCCATCACACCATGTGCCGCCATAAATTGAGTTCCATTGATTAAAGCCAGCCCTTCTTTTGCGCCCAGCTGAACCGGTGCCATACCGTGTTTTTCCAAAACGGCAGCTGTCTCCACAATCTCCCCTTCTACGTTAACTTTTCCTAAACCAATCAATGGTAAAAATAAATGTGACAATGGGGCCAAATCACCCGATGCGCCCACAGAACCTTGTTTGGGGACCACAGGAATGACATGATTTTCAATATGCCAAATAATCCGCTCAATCGTCGCATACTGAACTCCTGAAAATCCTTTAGAAAGCGCGTGAACTTTAAGAATAAGCATCAATTTGGCCAAATCGTTGGCTATAGGTTCTCCCATACCGACAGCATGGCTTTTTAGAATATTTTCCTGTAACAGCTGCGTTTGACTTGCATCAATAAGTGTGGTGCACAATGGACCAAAACCTGTATTGATCCCATAGACAACCTCACCGCGCTCTACTATTTTCCTGACATAACTGGCGCTTTGCTCGATCTTATCCTTGACTTCGGGGGAAATTTCCCCGGTAACCGTTCCTTTTGCTATCGCTAAAGCTGTGGAGCATGTTAGCTGCCCACTGCCATATAAAAATTTTTCCATTATCATAACTGCTTTACTCAAATGTACTTGCTATATTTGATAATTAGAAATACCATTTTTATCATCAATTGATAACCATGAATTATCAAATAGAGCTAAGACATTTACTGTATTTTAAAGTATTGGCGGAAGAACTGCATTTTAGAAGGGCTGCCGAAAAATTGTTTATTGCGCAGCCAGGCTTGAGCAGGCAAATTAAGCAGCTGGAGGAATCCTATGGCGTAACATTCTTTGAGCGTAATAAACGAAATGTTCAAATGACTGAAGCGGGGATGTATCTCTTTCAGGAGGTGAAAGAACTATTTAGGCACTTGGATCAGATTGAAACTCAACTTCAAAGTTTTGCCAACGGTAAAATAAGCACCTTAAAGCTGGGGTTTATCGGGTCGGCTGTTCAAACAATCTTACCGCAATTGCTTGTCACCTTAAAACAGCAGCAGCCTGATATCGAGTTATCACTTCACGAACTAGCGAATGAAACCCAGCTGGATCTGCTGGAGAAAAAAGAACTGGACTTAGGGTTTGTTCGTCTTTCCGAAACGCCCCCCGGGTTATGTAGCCTGCCTCTACATACAGAGCACTTTAGCCTCGTTTTACCCAACGATCATCCCCTATTGAAGTCGCCGCAACCAAGTCTTGATGCGTTCAAAAATGAATCATTTATCTTATTTTCCAAAAACTATAGCCACTCGTATTATGATCTCGTGATGAGCATTTTTAGTGATCATAAGTTTATCCCCAAAGTTACTTTACGCACAGTGAATGCTTTAACTATTTTCAATATGGTTGCTCAGGGACTGGGTGTTGCAATAGTTCCTTCATCTTTAAAGAACGGATACCATGTTGATGTCACTTTCCTTGAATTGACCACTTTACCACAACGAACAACGCTCTCTTTAGTTTGGAATGCCCAAAATCGTAATCCCGGTATTCCATTAGTTATTCAGATCATCGCTTCGCAACCCAACAAAACTGGACCTGATACTGCCGGCATAAACAATAATAGCTAAGACTGCATCAAAAGAATGCCAAATAAATTGTTCGGATAAGCTTGTTATTGTATTGCATATAAAAAACAAATTCTCTAAGTTTGATATATTTACTAAACTTTATTTAAAAAACGAATTATGATTTTAGAAGTAGCTGTATTACAAATTATTGAAGGAAAACAGTCCGATTTTGAAAGAGATTATAAAACAGCTTGCCAGTATATTAGTGCGAGTAAAGGTTATATCACGCATTCCTTACGTAAATGTATTGAAAAAGATAACCAGTACATTTTGTTGGTTGAATGGGAAACTTTAGAAGACCATACCATTGGTTTCAGGGAGTCGGCATTATTTAAGGAATGGGAGAAACTTTTACACCATTACTACGATCCATTTCCAACAGTCGAACATTATGAAGTGTTAAAATAGTAGTTTTGTCGTCCTTTTCTACAATAATCTAGTATCTTTGTAGAAATTTTTGATATTCAACTTTTAACCCCTATAACGTCACAAGCGTTATAGCTTTGAACAGAACAAGATGTACACAAAAGAAAAAGCAAAAGTAAATAGTTTTACGGTAGATCATACCAAGTTAAAACAAGGGATCTACGCTAAAGCTTCTACAACCAATAACAGCAATGTTGAGAGTTATACAACTTACGACATTCGCATGATCAGACCGAATTCTCCGGAGCGTATGCTATCACCTGAGGTCATGCATACCTTAGAACATTGTTTTGCAACAGAAATTAGAACCATCTTAGGTGATGAAGTTATTTATGTTGGGCCAATGGGCTGTTGCACGGGATTTTATGTTGTATTGGCTGGAACAGCGAAAACTCCTCAGAACGTGGCGGAATTGATGAAAGAAGTATTAGAGACTGTTCTTACAGAAGGATACGAAGTACCTTTCCAAAATCCAATTAGCTGCGGAAACTACACATTCATGGATTTTCCCACCTCAAAACAGGCTTGTGTTAACTTCTTAAATCTAATTACTGCCGAAGAATTGGAATTTGAGTATCCATATATCGAAGAAAATTAAATGATCCTGAATAAAGATATTGAAACGATTATCTTGGTAGCAAATAAAAATGAGCTATCTTTTAATTCGACAAGTGAATCGACTTTTGTATACGAAATTGGTGTAGGTAAAGTAAATGCGCTCCTGTCCGTAGCTACGCTTTACGAAGACATCAAAGCATTAGGGATCAGTCCTGTTCTTCTCAATGTTGGCACGGTAGGTTGTACAAGGCATCCGATAGGCCATGTCCTTTATCCGGCATACTATGCACAAGGGGATGCTTATACGGATGGATTTTTCCTGGAAAACACCTTGTTTTTTAAAGGTCAAGGCGTATTGGAATCCATATCTCGTGATGAATTTCGCTACGAAGATGCACTTTTGACATCGGATCGTTTTATCAATGTAAATACTGCTTTTTATCAGGATATCAAACATTTTAATCCTTTGGCATTTGATATGGAATCTTATGCCCTAGCGAATTTCTGTTTTCAAAAAAATCTCACCTTTCATAGTATTAAAATTGTTTCAGACAATTGTGATGGCACAGTTAAAGATTGGGAAAGTATTTTAGGAGAAATTTCAGGGAGATTAGGTGATATTCTCGATCAATTCATGAAAAAGCTGGATAACGAAAAAGCTGCTGCGGTCAGTATATCGTAATCTAATGAAATAGCAAAAAAAAGACCTGTAGAAATAAAGGTCTTTTTTTTTTGCAAATTACCGTGTTCTTTCTTCAACAGCTTCCCTCTTGTCTTTCTAATTTGAATTTATTCAAACTATTCTCTCCCGAGGTTGTTCAGATAAGTGGATTACAAGCCCATCGTTATTTCAATATAACTCTTCCACACTGCAAATAAATCGATCTAATATTCTTATGAAGAAAAAGAAGAAAATAATAATTTCAAATAGACTGCCGATACAAATAGAACGAAAAAAAGAAAAATTAATCATCAAGCCGAGTGCGGGCGGACTGGCAACCGGTTTAAATTCCGCCTTTGATACGGATGAAATACTTTGGGTTGGCTGGCCGGGAATTGTTCCCAAAGATGAAGAGGAAAAAGAAAAGATTGTCGAGCTTCTCAAACCGATGAGCTTACTTCCTGTTTTCTTATCAAAAGATGAAATACATAATTTCTACGAAGGTTATTCCAATGAGGTCCTCTGGCCTATTTGCCACTATCAGCCGAGCTACATCCATTTTGACCGCGAATATTGGTCTACCTATGTCATGGTAAATAAGAAATTCTGCGAGGCTGCGCTTTCTATCGATGAGCCATCCGATTTTATTTGGGTCCATGATTATCAGCTTATGCTGCTCCCTCAACTGCTGCGTTCAGAGAAACAAGAGCTCAACATCGGTTATTTTCACCATATTCCTTTTCCTTCGGAGGAACTCTTTATGAACATTCCGCAACGTAAAGAATTGGTTGAAGGTTTACTGGGAGCAGATCTTATCGGATTTCATACTTTCGCCGATAGTCAGAACTTTCTAAATGCCTGCAAAAAAATATTGCATGTATCATCTGGACATAACCAGCTCAAGTACAAAGACCGTCATATATTTATAGAATCCTTTCCGATGGGCATTGATTTTGATAAATTCGTCGAAGTCAGCAGTCAGCCTAAAATCCAGTCGATTGCAAGCCAATTCCGGAGCCATTTTCCCGATCAAAAGATTATTATAGCTGTAGATAGGCTCGATTATAGCAAAGGCATATTAGAGCGATTACGTGCTTTTCTCACTTTCCTTGAAAAATACCCCGAATGGCATACAAAAGTTATATTGTATATGCTTATCGTACCCTCTAGGGATAAGGTATCGCAATACAAAAAACTGAAAGATGAGATTAACCGGAAGGTGAGTGAAATCAACTCCATTTATGGCAATCTAAGCTGGACGCCGGTACTATATTTTTACAAATCACTTCCATTCGAGGAGCTGGTTGGATTATATGTTGCATCCGATATCTGTATGATTACATCTACGCGAGATGGGATGAATCTTGTAAGTAAAGAATACATCGCCAGTAAGACTTTATCAAAGGGGGTATTGATTTTAAGTGAGTTTGCAGGCGCCTCCAAGGAACTCGTTGATGCCTTGATTATTAACCCCTATAATCGTACAGAAACGGCAGACAGTATTTACCAAGCGCTTAAAATGCCGCCCGAAGAAATTCAGGAACGTACCGATGCCAATATTCAGATTATACAGAAGTTTAATGTGCAGCATTGGGTGCAGCTCTTTACCAATCGTTTGGCCGAGACCAAAGCCATACAACGTGACGAATGGGCAAGACGAATCTCGGATAAGGTATTGAATAGTATTTCAGAAAGGTATAGCAAAAGTAGCAATAGACTCTTTTTTCTGGACTATGACGGTACTTTGGTCAAATTCCAGAATCATGCCCAGAAAGCGAGTCCGACGACCCTGTTGTATAACCTTTTGGATAATATCATTTCTGATCCACTCAATACATTGGTCATCATAAGCGGCCGATCACAAGAGAGCTTATCGTCTTGGTTTGACGGTCGATCATACTATTTAGTTGCCGAACATGGCATTTGGTCAAATTTCCCAAATTTCAACTGGTCGTATAAGAAAGGATTGGCCCTCCACTGGATGCCTGAAGTAAAAAAGCTGATGGAAAAACTCGCCGATCAAACTCCGGGGGCTTACATCGAGGTCAAGCCCTACTCGTTAGCTTGGCATTATAGAAAAGTGGAACTGGGCTTAGGCGAACTTAAAGCAACCGAGCTAAAGGAGATCTTAAACCCAATGCTCAACGACTATGGATTACAGCTACTGGACGGAAATGCTGTCATTGAGGTCAAAAATACAGAAGTTAATAAAGGTAAGGCGGCATTGGAAATCGCAGGACATATAAAAGCAGATTTCATGTTGGCTATTGGCGACGACATTACCGACGAGGATCTATTCAGGTATCTACCGCAATCGACCATAAGTATTAAGGTAGGCAGCAACAAATCTGCAGCAAAATATTATTTAGATGAACAAGAAGATGTTCTTCAATTTTTAAATCAACTTATCGTAAAATAATGAACGAAAATACAACAGAAAACAGACATATCTACCAATCTGGAATCATTGGAAATTGTTCCTACATAGCGCATGTTGGCATCGATACAAACATATCATGGTTGTGCTGGCCATCGTTCGAAGATAGCTTTGTATTCGGCAGTATGATTGATAAAAATCAAGGTGGAACTTTCAAGATCAGTTCAGAGGAAGCAGTTGTGGAAACCAAGCAGTATTACATCAAAAACTCCAATGTGCTCTGTACGGAAATCCACACGGAATCCTACGCCTATCGTATTACAGATTTTGCACCTCGTTTTGAACAATTCGGGCGGTATTTTAAACCATTGATGCTGATACGAAAGATCGAACCACTGCATGGTGCCCCTAGCGTCAACATTAGATGTCAGCCGACTGCTGACTACGGCCGATTGGCACTTAAGCCTACCCGTGGCAGCAACCATATTCTTTATAGCAACGATCAGGTCGGAGAACGAATTCGACTTACCACTGATCTGCCTATTTCACATTTCTTCCAAGAGGAAAGCTGGACCATTATCAGTGAAAATAAATACCTTATACTGACGTATGATGCTGCTTTCGAATCGGCCATTGTAAGCACCTGTGAGGATTTCCTCCATAAAACGCTCAGTTATTGGCAGCGATGGATTAAAAGGTGTAGTATCCCTAACATTTATCAAACAGAAGTTATACGATCGGCTCTGGTGCTGAAACTTCATCAATATGAGGATACCGGAGCAATTATCGCTGCATCAACAACTAGTCTGCCCGAATATCCAGGTTCGGGCAGAAACTGGGACTACCGTTATTGCTGGGTACGTGATAGTTATTATGTCTTAACAGCATTGACGCACATCGGTCAGTTTGAAGAAATGGAAAGCTTTGCTAATTATATTGCTGGTATCACGCATCGCAACCCTGGAAGACTTCAACCTTTGTATGGTATCCTTGGTACCACCGAACTGACAGAACATATCTTACCTTACCTAAAAGGCTATCAGGATAACGGTCCAGTGCGGATTGGCAATCAAGCTTTTGAACATATCCAAAACGATGTATACGGCCAAGCAATGATTGCCTTGTTACCTCTTTTCACTGATCAGCGTTTTAAAATCCATGAAAACAAGAATGTTTTAGGCTGGGTAAATTTCATTCTCGAAAAGATTGAGGCTACTATCGAGGAAAAAGATGCCGGTATCTGGGAGTTTAGAAATTTCGCCAACCACCATTGTTATTCCAATCTTTTTCAATGGGTCGGATGTAAGGCGGCCCTATTGATTGCGCGTCAAAATGGTTATCAAGATATGGAGGATCGCGCGAATGTCCTCTTAAAAAAAGCAGAAGCTTACATCGAGGCCTGTTATGACGAAGAGCGAAAAGTCTATCAGAATGCTATTGATAGCCGGAATTTAGACGCCAGTACCTTGCAGCTCATTGTCATGGATTACCTTGACCCAAAATCGGAACGCGCCCTTCATCATCTCGAAATGCTGGAAAAGGAATTAAAAGGTGAAAATGGACTTTTCTATCGCTATAAACATCAGGATGATTTCGGCAGACCCAAATCCACTTTCTTAGTCTGTGCATTTTGGTACGTGGAAGCGCTAGCCTGTGTCGGCCGTGTGGAGGAAGCGAAAGAGATCCTCGAACGTTTGCTGACCTACAGCAATCACCTGGGGCTGTTCAGTGAGGATGTTACCGAGGACAATGGCAGCCAATGGGGCAATTTCCCACAGGCCTACAGTCACGTTGGCTTGATGAATGCCGTTTATCGTCTTGCCATCAAATTAGATAAACCAATTTTTCAATGACATAAAAACAAAATGTGCGATCAAAATAAATTGATCGCACATTTTTGCGCTTATAATTGCCAATTAAATGGCCTTGATAAAATATTACAATTTATCCAGCCAGTTTTCTACCTCTTCTTTGGTTTTTCCGGTCTTTTGTTGCAATTTACCCAACAATTCATCTTCCTTTCCCTCGGCATACAACAGATCATCATCGGTTAAATCTGCATATTGCTGTTTCACTTTACCTTTCAGCTCGTTCCAACGGCCTTTCCATGTTAAATTACTCATAAATGCTCCTTGTTTTTAAAAAATGAAATGTATGTGCTTTTATATTAATGTCTGTTTATAGCTGTCAAAATGTTCACAGATCTCCTCCATCCCGATTTGCTTGCCCATCAAGTCTATAAAACGGTTTTTATACAAGGAAAATATGTATAGTCCCGTTGCCAAACTCCCTATGACAAAAATACCTTCCAGCTCATTGCTCTTCACAAGCTTGTTGTTCAGGTGACACTCTTTGAGTAATGGAATGTTATAAGAAGACCATTTACCCATTTTATCTTTGAGTACCAAACCAATATTTTTTGTCCCTGTCATCATTTCAGCTCCTTTTATTAGAAAAACAGCTACTTTACTTCAAATGTTTTCTAATTTTTGTCATTTTGAAAAGAATAGGTCTTTCATACACAAGAGCAAGTAATTATACGGTGGCGTCCAAAAAAAATGTTTCCAATTGATTAATTGGAAACATACTGTTAAAGATTGCTTTTACTATTTTTTGTTAGCGTTTACCTGGTAAATAGATTTGAAAACCTACGCCAACGCCTAAACCACTCGCACCGCTGCCTGTATTAATATTAGCCTTGCTATAATTGTAGCCAAAGGTAGCTTCCAAAGCAACAGTTCGTGTGATAAAATGTGCATATCCAACATTGGCTCCTACAGCCAGTGCGACATCTTTGCCCCTAGAACTTCCTGAAATACCAATGTCTCCCTGTCCAAAAAACCGACCTGTACTTGATCCCGCATTTGGAAAGTAATAACGCACAAATGGCGCTACACCATAAGTCCATTCATTATCAGCATCTTTTTGAGTAGCCAAGCCAAGATTTGCCTGTGCACCAATAGCCAATCCATCGGACACGAAATAACCAGCTCGTGGTTGAAGTGCTACATTAAATGATTTTCCTTCAAAACTATAGCCAAGATTACCGATCGATCCACCGACCATCCAATTTCCTTGTCGAATAGGTTCAATTCCGACATCCGAGGACATCTGTGGCGTAGTTTCAATTTTCTGAGCATGGGCCTGATACCCAATTCCTGCTGTTATTAATAAAAGAAGTGTCAATTTTCTCATAGTATCTCTATTATCTAAATTACTTTAGTTTAATAACAAGATCGACAAATGAAAAGTTTTAAATTTATTCTTAAAATATATCGTTTTGTCATTTTGTAAAAAAGAGAACCAATCAGATTTGACTCATGTTCCTATTAAAAAGACGATGAATACAGCAATTCAATTTGGTGATGCTATTTCAGATTATTTCCAAGAAAGCTCCCTATTCTTGCACGAAATAGCCCCAATGGAAAACCAACCGGACAGCTACAGTCTTAAGTCCGTATTTAGTCCATCCAAGGTTTCGGATCGAGATACGTTCAATCTCAAACTAGACTCTCCAAAAAGTATGGCTGGCCCCGATCCAAGTGAAGAAGAACAACGCGACCGCACCACTAAAGAAAAGATTAATACAGAAGAGGATCAACATAAAGAGAAACCAGATCATTCAGAAGAAGATATTTATGATGCTGATTCAGATCAAAAGGAAAAGGACAAAAAAAACTCCCACAACTAAGGGAGTTTTTTTGTGAATATAACGAAGAGGTCCGAGTGACCTTTTCTGAGTGCTCCTTTAAGGTTTAGATTGTATAGCATTGATGCTATCCTTCCTAAGCGTGTCTGCTAAACTGGTATCCTTCTGCATGCTCATTTTTTGTTGCTCGCTTAAATTGTATCTTGTTTCATCGGCAGCGCTCGGAGCGATATTGTCTGCCTGACCACTTCCCTCTGCTGGATTTTTGTTTGGATTTTGGCACGCAAAAAATAGTGTGCTGCAAAATAATAACGTTCCCAAAACTACCGTAAATTTCTTGCTCTTTTTCATATTCTGTTTTGTTTTTGTGATCAACCTTTTTCTTAAGAACCACATTCAGAACTTATTAGTTTAATAAAAACTGATAAAAAACAATCATTTAAACTTCTGCTTAAAAAAATAGACAGTTCCCATACTCCACCTAATACAGAAGGATACCCGTAATAAAGACATTTTTTAATGGAACAAATACCCAATTGACCGGCCCCTAATCGGCCGCCTATTTTTATCGGGACGCTTTCAATTGTGTATTCTTGTAGCGTTTAGGCTACAAAACGATCAATACGCATGTGTACGTATTTTCCCCCTATGCCTGTTTAAACAAGTTTTAGATGAACCTGAAAACGTAAATGTAGCACTTAAATTGCACCTCCATGTATCAAATAAACATCAATCAATTTAAAAAACGGTACTATGAGCAATTCCAATTTGAATATTTTAGTCGAGGAAAAAAGAAGTCTTTTGAAACATTTTGCTGGAAAATTCACCAATGATCCCGATGAAAAAGAGGATTTAATTCAAGAGACGCTTATTCGTGCATTGAAATCGATCGATGATTTTATCCGTCATCCAAAATTAATGTCGTGGCTCTACGTTATTATGAAAAATGTTTACATTAACCAATATCGTAAAGCCAAACGTACAAACGACATCCATGAAACATACATCGGTCTAGAAAGCACGAACACTGTAGAATCCAATAAAAGTGACAACAAGTTTATCGCTGATGATATTCAAAAAGCGATGTGCAGTTTGTCCGAAGAAAATTATCAAGTATTTCAATTATTCCTTGAGGGATACAAATACCATGAGATCGCCACCTATTTTGGCATGCCCGAAGGAACAATCAAAACAAGGATACATATGACGCGAAAAAAGCTTCAAAAACAGCTTAAAATTTACAAATTAAAATAAAACAAAATGTAGCTTTTGAGGTTATTTACCTAGAGTAACTTAACCAGATAGCTGACAATTCGCTAAATAATAAATATATGAAATCAGAAGTTAAAACAAAAAATCAGCACAATATGGTCATTACGCTGATTATCTGTGGCGGTCCCATTGGAAAGGGAAATGGTAAGACCATTGTACAAGCGGCCGTTACGGACACATTAGACAAAAATCAAACTAAAGTAGAGACAGAAAAAGCTAAAAAATCTTCTTCTGTAAATAAAACAAAATAGATGAGAATTTACTCATAGAACATTTGAAATTTATCCATAGAAAGGGTTGTTTTTGTTAAGAAAGTAACCCTTTTTAGTATATTTTTCTTTCTATTTACATGATAGTCCGCCCCCCCGCCCCCTTTTCCTGTATAAAACCCTTGATTTATGTAAATAATACGCATCTTATCTTTTTTGAAAACTGGAGAGACCTCTCATCCGTTCTTACAAGAAAGATTAAAAATTCACTCATCAGCATGATACAATGGAAACCAACCTTATAAATGACCATAGAATGATCATCGATCTTATACAGATCAACCATGATCGAATTGCTGATTAACAAATGGCAACTGATATGGTCTCAAGCATCCACATAAGAAATTTAAATAACATTTTTGGGTTTAAGCATACATTGACTTTGGAGATTATTATATGAAAGTAAAAGCTGGTTATACAAGAAAGAAAATAGGCAAGTCTTTTAAATATTTCGATACATCAGGAACAGAAGTATCTGATAAAAAGATCTTAGAAAGAATTATGAAACTGGTTATTCCACCCAACTGGAAGGATGTATGGATTGCCAAAAGTAAGACCAGTGATCTGCAAGCTTTTGGATTCGATCAAAAAGAGCGTAAACAATATATCTACCATACGAAATTCGTTGACCAACGGCAAGCGGCAAAGTTCAGCAATATTCTTTTTATGGGTAAATATTTACAAGAATTAAGAAAGATCAGCACTAAACATCTAAAAAAACAGGTCTGGGATATGGATAAATTGTGTGCAATTGCTTTTAAAATTATGGACAGCACATTAATTCGTATCGGCAATAAGCGCTATACACTGACCAATAAGTCATATGGCCTAAGTACACTGGAAAAAAGGCACGTCACCATCGAAAACAACACGATATCTTTGGCTTATAAAGGTAAAAAGGGTGTTTTTCAGCAAAAGTCATGGTCCAATAGGCAACAAGCTAAGCTTTTGGAAGAACTTTTAAAAATGAAAGGAAAAAGGATATTTCAGATTGATAGTGCTACGTGCGAAAGCACGTTCTGCGGTGCGGCCTTTAATCAGTATCTCCGGGAGAATTCTACAGGTCAGATCAGCTGTAAAAGCATTCGTATTTGGGGAGCCAGTCGAGAAGCTTTTTACCAGCTCGCCCAAACAAAACAGGCTGAGTCGCTTAATGCCCGAAAAAGACAGTTAAACAAAGTCATTAAACATGTTGCTGAGCAACTCGGCAATACAAAGACTGTTTCACAGACTTATTATATCCATCCTGCCATACAACGTTTATTTATGGAGGGAAGATTCCCCAGTATAAAAAGTAAATTACCGCTTGCGAAATTAGAGGATAAATTGTACCGTTTTCTGCTTAAACACACCGATAAGGCAATTGTTTAACGTCCAAACCTAAACCATTCGTCCAATGGATGGCTTAGGTTATTCATCCAGCATGATGCCATATCCATGGCGGCAACAGAAAAAGTGATACCATTTCCACCGAAACCACACACAAAGTATGAGTTTTTAAACTTTTCATGTTTTCCAATATAGGGCAATCCATCTTTGGTTGTTCCAAAAGTACCAGCCCAGGCGAAATCTGCATGAAAGACCCTATCGGTAAAAATTTTGTTAAATGACTTTTCCAATTTAAGTGATTTCGCTGAAATGAGACTATCTCGCTTGATGGGGTCTTTAAATTCTTCATCTTCTCCCCCAATCAGAAACCTATGATCATCTGTGGTACGCATATACAGATAGGGTTCAGCAGTATTCCAAATGAGCAGATCGCGATACCGATCATAATTGTCTTTATCGACTTCTGACACGATTGCGAATGTACTCAATAGATCGACAAATTTTTCAGGAATAAGGTTTGTCGTTTCGTATCCTGTACAATAAATAATTTTCTTCACTTTGATTTTAGCTCCTGTCGAAGTGGTTACAAGATTATGCCCCGACTTATATAATACAGAGCCTAAGGCTGTTTTGTCGAAAATCAATAATCCCTTTCTAACGTTGTATGCCAGCAGTTCATGTGTAAAGCAAAAGGCGTCTATGCTTGCCCCTAAAGCCGAGAGAATTCCAGCATAAGCGCCATGTATAGCATAACGAGCCCTGATATCTTGTTCCGTTAACCATTTAACATCAAAACCCGCCGCTTGTCGGGCTTCAAACTCTTGCTTCAACCAGGAGATATCTTTTTTCCTTGCCGCGTAGTAGAGTGACTTTTTTGTTTGAAAACCAGCTTTGGACCGGATTTTCTTTGCAATTTCCCCCAATTTGACAATTGCTTCACCACAGGCTCTGTAGCTCGCTATTGCGCCCTCTTTACCAATTAATTCCTTTAATCTATACAAAGGCACATCAATTTCATATTGCAACATAGAGGTTGTTGCCGCCGAACTCCCATTCACAATTTCACGCTTGTCGATTAGAATACATTTCTTTCCATCGTTTATGCATTGATGTGCGATCAGCGCCCCTGTAATGCCGCCCCCAACGACAAGAATATCACAGTTAAGATCATCTTGCAAGGAAGGATAACTGTTTAGAAGACCGTTTTTTATTAACCAGAAAGGTTCATTTGACTTTAAATCCATTGTAATAAAAGCTTATTGAATGTTTGTATAACTATTTCTTTTCAGAAATAGTTTGGTTGGCATTTTATTAAATTTCAAACCATTTGAGCATTACCAAGGTTATCCTATTAGCAATTAATAGATTACTTATGCGAGCAATTTGGACGGGGGCTATTGGTTTTGGTTTGGTCAATATCCCAATTAAAATATATAGTGCAACGGAGAATGCAGCTTTAGATCTGGATATGCTTGATCGAAATGATCTATCCAATATTAAATTCAAGCGGGTAAATGAACAAACCGGCAAAGAAGTAAAATGGGACAATATCGTTAAGGGATATTTCATGAAAGACCACTATGTCGTGCTGGAAGATGCAGATTTTGAAGACGCAAGTCCGGAGAAGACCAAACTTATCAATCTTCATGCTTTTGTCAAACTGATGGATGTAGACAGTATATATTTTGAAACGCCCTACTATCTGGAGCCACAGAAAGGTGGAGAAAAAGCCTATCAGTTATTGCTCAAAGCATTAGAAAAAACTAAAATGGCGGGCTTAGGGTCGTTCGTCATGCGAAATGTAGAACATCTAGCTCTTATAAAGCCCTACCAAAATGCATTGGTTTTAAATAAAATACGTTATCAACAGGAAATTAGAGCACTTGATGAGCTTAAATTACCTGCTGCAATTAAAATTCAAAAAGCAGAAATGGATATGGCTACACAGCTGATCGAGCAACACAGCACATCCTTCGATATCAGCAGCTATAAAAATGAATATATGGACGAGCTCCTCAAAATAATCAAACAAAAAGACAAGGGTAAACGTCCTACCATTCGAAAGATGAAAATAGAGCATACAAAAGCAGATGATTTGCTTGCAAAACTTAAAGCAAGCCTTGGTTAAACAAAACACCCTGTGCCATGATACGTAAACTAAAATCGGGTCAATATCGAATATATGCCAAGCATCCTGATAAAGAGACTAACCGACGTCGGAATCTGGGTACTTTTGATACCCTTGAGGAGGCAAAAAAACACGAGCAAGAAATTCAATATTTTAAGCATAAGAAGTGAAATAAGATGAAGAATATCATACCAGAACAGAAAGAAGGCAAGCAACTGGATTGCTTTGAATCCCTCGAGTTTCCAAGTGAGGCTATTGCCGATTTAGCCTATACTTCGGCTATAAACAATCTTAGAAAGGTCAATCATTGGTATGAACTCGCTCAGATTCCTTCCACTGTATTTCAATTAACGACGGGTTATGGTACTCCAATAGATCGTTTACTCGAATTACACGATTATATCAGACTCGATATTCCAGGACCGGGACTTCCCAGTAGTAATGGTTATGATTGGGTGAATGTAGTCAGCCTCATATCAGACAAAACGGACGATTATAGGGTTTTTGCCATAACATTAAAACCTTGCCCCGATCCAAGCCATCCTGGAGATAAAAATACAGCTCATTTTTTTGAAGGGATTTCATCTTCTACCTTTTTGATCGAACAACGGAGGAATAGTATTTTGTTCCAGTACGCTGGAAGAAACGAGATCATCAATGTCGACAATGAGAATATAAGTGATAATGTCAGGAATTATGTTATTGGACTAGCAGCTAAAATTGGGGCATCTTACCCACAATGGAAATCACTTCTTAAAGGGATGGCTCATGCAATCGCCAAAGAGTTTAATGTTCAGCATTAGTTCCTTCTGCCGAACGGAAATTGGCAGCTGCTTTAATTTAAAAGTAAAAAAAAACCAATAAGACAATTTTATATAACTTTATAACATTCTGTTAGCAAAGATTCGATCTATGTAGTCGTAATTTTTTTTGTATATTTATGTATATCATAAGAAGTTTTGGGGTATTATGAATCATACATTTCAACCGAACAATCAAACCATCATTACGCTTCAATCTTTTGGCAGTCTGGTCATCTTAGATCGACATTTTAATGTCGTTGGGATAACCGAATCTGTCGTAAATGATCACGACGCCAAAGAGAACCTATTAGGAACTCATTTCTTTGATAGCTTTAGCAATACATTCGGTGAAGCGTTATCCAAAATCAAGAATGCAGTAACTGATCTACTTGAAAACGGGCAGTCGCGCCATATTATACCCATTAAAATGAGAAAAGAACGTGTTTATGTAAAATTGCGAAGACACGATGAATACTTCTATATCGAGTGGGAACAACAACACAAAAAATACATTGCTGCAAAAAAAATAAATGAACTTAATTTTTTGCTAGATACTATTCAACCAAATAATTGGGACCGTGTTTGTTCGGCCATCAACAAATTACTGAATTACGATCGGGTTTTCGTTTTGCAGGTTCAGGAAACGGGTTATAGTTCCGTGATTGCGGAACATACAGCAGATGGACAAGCTCATTTCAAAGGAATGGAGTTCTCGAAAGATTTCATGCCCGAAGAGGTCTTGTCGTACTATCGGAGCTATTCATATCGATATGCTCCCAATATTAATATCGAGGGACAAGAATTCTATTATACGGACGAAGGAATTGATCCGGTCTCGAGCTTATTATCACCTTTACCAGAACTTCACCGGATTTTTTTAAAAAAGATAAATGTCGAAAGCGCCTTGTTTTTTAGAATCTGTATCGATGATGACTTTTGGGGTCTTGTGGTCGCACAGAATGATGAAGAGCGGGTGGTCGATCTGCAGCAGCGAAAACTATGTACGTTTGCCATCCAGGCAGCCACCAGCAAATATGAGAGTCATGTCAAACAGAATCTGTTGGAAAGAACGGAGCTTCTTAAACTCGCTGAAGAAGAGTTAAAAAGGAGCCTTTCTGAAAATAAAATGGTGAATTGTGCTTTGATACAACATATGGATATTCTTACCCAGCTGGTCAATGCAGATGGATTGGCCATATTCAATCAGGGCGATGTCTTTAACTATGGTCACTCTCCGCAGAAAGCACAATTTTATGAAATCATTCAATTCCTGCAGAAACATACCGATAAAGCGCTCTTCAAAGATTATAACTTTCGGCTGAATCATCAGGATAACTTTAACGATAAACTTGATTTTGCGGGTCTCATGTATCTAAAGGTTGGCTTGGAAAACGATTATTACCTGGTTTGGTTTAGAAAGGAAAACCGCAATCAAGTGATGCAGATGGAGCTGAAAAATGAGCCGCATGAAAACAAACAGCTCAAAATTTGGGAAGATATGCGCTATGACGTTGCCAAACCCTGGAATGATGCTGAAATCAATTTTGTCCTTCGTCTGAATCAGATTATCAAGGAATCCATTTTTGCAAAACTAAAGGAACGTCAGTTGCTGAATGAAGAGCTTCTGAGCTTGAACAATGAGTTGGAAATGTTTACACATACCCTTTCTCATGATTTAAAAAATCCCTTGTCCATCTTAAAAATGGGCATACAGTTTCTCCAGCAGCACTCCGACAATATTGATTTTACAAAAATCAATAAGTGGTACCAGAATTTCAGCAGAAGCGTTACAAACATTGAAGATATTATCAACAATATGGTCCAGTTGAGCCAGCACCGTTCCAGCGTTTTAGACAAGGAACCACTTCCTATGGCCTATACAATTCAGCGCATATTTCAAGAAAACAGCATTTTATATAACGCCAATAATTGCCAACCCACTTTTGGTACTCTATTACCAATTTGGGGCGAAAAAAGTGCCGCGTATCAAATTTTTTCAAATTTAATTGTTAATGCAATAAAATATTCTGCACAAGCAGACAGGCCTTTAGTGACAATAGATAGCTCCAACGAAGACAATTATACCCATTATCGGATTAAGGATAACGGTATTGGCATACCAAGTGACCACCTACCCCACATTTACGAAATGTTTACCAGAGCCGACAATGTGGGATCAATACCTGGTACGGGCATTGGGCTTTCGCTGGTGAAACGGATAATGGAACGATTGGGAGGAAGTATCGAAATTGAATCAGAGGTTGGTGTAGGCACCGTCGTCCACCTTTATTTCCCTATTGTTAAACCATTTCCTGAGCAAATGCTACTTGATTGATCGTTGTTTCAAATCCTGAACTCTTTCAAACTATTTTCCATCTAAAGTTGTTCATTTAAGGAGAGTATATCATCCAATAAAAAGGATCGTATCACTTAAAAAAGAAATTGAAAATGGAAGAGATATTGCAACATGCAGTAGTAAAACGAGGTTTAATTATTGCCTATTATTTTAGTAACATCTGGTATCGTAAAGGATTGTTCGGGGAACGTACTATTCCCGATTCAAATGACACTGATCCCATCGAACATCCTGAACCTGATATAGATGAAACCGATCCTGAAGAAGAGGAGAATATCAACTACACACATAAAAACCCGCAGCCAAGAAACAGTATAAGTCCTGGAAAGAAGTCTGCCGCTAACTGGGACGAAAATGTAGAAAATCGGGCCATATCCAAAAAGACAGATTGACCCAGGGTCAATCTGTAAAGATATTCAACTGTCCTTTTTCATCAAAAAAAACATCGCTAATAAAAACGATACGCTGATCTCCCGTCTTTAGGGTGCGGCCATGATATACACAGCGGATTTTTCCCTCCTTGTCCTGAAATAAACTATTATGCCCAGTGCCCGAAACCACTCCACCTCTATTGGTATTCTTTTCAATGATCGGATTAGATGCCGATTTTTGATAGCTTCCCAAAGGAGCAGTTGCTGTTGCGTAGCCAACAGCATAATTGGCTCCTGCAAAATAATTGGCCGAATACATCATGTAGTATAATCCGTTTTCTTTGACCAAAAAAGAACCTTCCGTCCATCGTCTATTGACCTCACCTGAAGTTACCGATCTACTTTCCCATTCTGATTGAGCATCGTTCATCGTAATTGGGGGGCGCATTAAAAGAACCGGATTCCCTATCACCTTTGTCATACTGCTATCCAATTCGACTCCGTAAACCCAGCTTTCTTCAATATTCTTATAGCCAAATTTCTTTTCTGCCCAAGTTGCAATTTCTGATTCCACAGGATGTTCGTAGCAGCAGCGTGAATAGAACAGATAATTTCTATGGTCTGTATCTCTAAAAACATTCGCGTCAATGATGGGATATCCAGGATCAAAAATAGGTTTCCCGCTCAGATCTTTAAATGGCCCCAATGGACTATCCGACACTGCAACTCCTATACGATAGTTTTCCAGGTGTTTTTTCGGATTTTCTTTCCAATGAGCACTATAATACATGTAATATTTGTTATTCACACGATAGACCTCTGGCGCCCAGAAATCCTTTTCCCCCCAACCATTCGGCTGTTTGGCATCGTATACTTTTCCCTCCTTTTTCCATGTCTTTAGATCTTTGGAACTATAGGCTATAAATCCATTTTCAGTCCCGCCGGTTCCATATAAATAGTATTGATCCGAAGGTGGATCGAATACAATAAAAGGATCACCAAAGGCTACATCTGTTTGATAGGATTTTCTAGGTTGTCTCGATCGTTGATCTGTGCTTAAAAATCGAAACTTTGCAGTTTCGAATTGGGGAACCAAGACACCGCTGCTATTTGCCACAAATTGAATCGGTACTATGGCTGTCCGCCGAGGTGCAACTTTTTCATCTGAAAAATGTGTATGACAGACGTAATACCATTGCTTTCCTTTTTTGAAAATGTCGCCATGTCCAGTTCCGGCAAATCCGCTATTTTTTCGGCTTAATGCTGGCTGACCTTCTAGTTTTTTCCAGGGTCCATAAATATTTTCGGCGATAGCAACACCCACAGCGTAGTCCTTATTCCGAAAATCATTTGCCGAATAGAACATATAATAATATTTTCCCTCTCGAATGATGGTGGGACCTTCACTTACTGTCCAGTCGGCATTTGCCGTATTTTCCCAGGCAAGTTCTGCATGGAGACATTCTTTCAGCGTTTCTTCCTTTATTCCGGAATAATCTGACTTCAGCTCCGCCACAAAAATTCTATTCCCTTCCTTTAACCTTACATGAAATAGGTATTTTTTTCCATCTTTATCGCGGAATACAAACGGATCAATTTGCTTTTGTCCGATAGCAATTGGCACTTTAGCTGTTTGCTTAAAAGGACCCGCTGGAGCATCACCGACTGCGATTGCAATATGCTCATCGGCTGTGTAAGCCATATAAAACTTACCATTCTCAAACCATACTTGCGGTGCCCAAAAACCTTTTGATCCAAAGATATCGCCCTTTACAGCCGCAAAACCTGAATTAATTCCCTCCGGACTTACCCAGGAATCTAAATCCTTGGACTGGTATACTTTAAAACCCTGTTGTTCATCATGATCACCATTCGTACCATAGAGGTAATAATTTCCTTTGTGATAGAATATGGTCGGATCCGCTTGAAAAATGCCATTTATCGGCATGTGCACATTTTCAATCTGATCTTTGTTTACAGTTTGCGCAAATGTACTTTGGACAAAAAACAGCAAGAGAGCAATAGGCAGCAAATATATTTTGTTCATTGATTATAATACATCATATAGGTGAAAACCTAAAATTGAACAAATATTTGCTAAGATTGGAGGTAAATCGTATCAATTGAATATCATTTTGTATCAGATTAAAAATCTCCTGATAAATTTATTGAAATCCATTCCTCTTCTATTCCCACAACCCCATTTTTTATCCAGACTTTTTCTATCCGAAAACATTTCGATATATACACCAACATACTGACACTATCTTTACGGATCAAAATTTCCCTGATCATTTGCCCGCAAAATTTTCGCTAATTCAAAATTCCTCTTTCAAAAGCAAACTTAACCAGATGTGCCGTGTTTTTTACTCCCGCTTTGTCTATGAGGTTCTGACGATGGCCCTCAACAGTACGCTTACTTAAAAAAATCTTATCTGCAATTTCGACATTCGTGTAGCCTTCCGCAATCAGTTTTAATACTTCCAATTCCCGTTCCGAAATATCAAAATCCGTTTGCAATTCTCCTGGGATCTGCGCATAGCTTTGACCAGAACGGACTTGATCTAAAAGTATCATGGCGATCTCTTCGCTCATGTACCGTCCGCCGTTAGCAATATGATTCAACCCGAAAAGCAATTCGTGATAGCCAACATTTTTGACCAAATAGCCAGCCAGACCAGATTCAAACGCCTCAATGACATAATTAATCTGATTCAGCATGGATAGTATAACCACTTTAATAGATGAATACTGTTTGTTTAGGACCTGAAGCAATTCCATGCCGTCCATTTCATCCATACTGATATCCGTTAAGACGATATCAGGAACAGGATTTGCACTTAGGAAGTCGAGCGCCTCTTTGCCATTCGACGCTTCGCCAACAACTTCAAATCCTTCTTGAGATTCTAATAGTAATTTTATTCCGTTACGTACAACCATGTGGTCTTCAACCAATAGGATTTTTATCATTATTATCTTTTTAAATAGTCAATTTTAGTAAAATACCTGTCGCAAGCGTATCATTCATAATCCGCGCATTATAGAGCTCAGCAATCTTTATCAAACGCATTGGGCTGTCTTCGAGTTTTAATACTGACAAGGCTTCTCCTTGTTTGAAAAACGGCGATACTTTGACAAAGATTTCAAATTCGATTACCTGCACTGAAATTGAGATCGCATGTGCGGGTACTTCATCATTTAAGTACTGAAAAATAGCTGTCAGGAGCTTAAATAGATGAACTTGTGCCTGTTGATGCAGCTCTCTCAGATGAGGATCAAGAAGGATATCAATTATAAAACCAGATCGTTTCTTGTAACTGGCAACGGCTTCATCAACGGCGTGAAAAATTCCCAGGTCATTTAATATGGGATTGTAAAGCAATCCCGCTTTATTGCGGATTTCTATAACTAAGGTAGTCAATGAATCACGTAGGCAACGTAATTCTTCAAAATCGCCATAACGATTAGTAAAATTCTGAAGCGATATACGCATTCCGTAAAGCTCCTGAGCCAGTTCATCGCGAAAATACCGTCCTATTTTTCCGATATCATCCTGTTGATTTCTAATAATCGATTTATAAAAATCTTCTTGGCTACCGTCCCATACCTCCTTTAACTCCGCCTGATCTTTTAGACCTTCAGATTGGCCTTTCGGTCCATCTGATAGGTCAAAATATAGTTTTTTGTTCACGTCCCCCATATTGTTTTCCATTTCATGTTGTAACTAATAACCACTTCAAGGCACGAACAGTTTTAAAAATTAACACCTATTTAGCTAAAAGATGTATTCTTTAAAGTACTACGTATAAATACGTGCAAGAAAAAGATAAATGGGGGAATTTAGACAGGAAAACACTTGTTGTTAAAGTAAAAAATTTCAAATAAAGCACCAATACACTTAGTGAATAATCCGCGCAAAACACTGTACAACAACAATTTAGAGTAATAAATAAATCTACTCGGTTGATAACACTTGCCTCAATCCATCCTTCCAAATTGTTTTTTCTAGCATCTTAATTGCAGAGAATGTAGAAAAGATAGACACTTAAAATTTGATAATATGGAAAATACAACAATCGATCAACTGTTTAAGGAAAAAAGGCCTACGTTAAAATATTTGGCAGCGCAATTTACGAACGATCCGGATGAACGGGAAGATTTGGTTCAAGAGACCATGGTGAGGTCACTAGCATCTATCGAAAAATTCCTGAAACATCCGAAATTGATGTCTTGGCTCTATATCATTATGAAAAACACGTATATCAATCAATATACACGTAACAAAAGGTTAGAAAATTACAGAAGCGAATACATCAGCACTGGTTATCGCAATGAAATAACAACCAATCGCGGAGAAGATAATTTTGTTGCTTCTGATATACAGCATGCGCTCAATAATTTATCGAAAGACTATTATGACGCCTTTGCTATGTTTTTGGAAGGATTTAAATATTATGAAATTGCAGAGCATTTGCAAATACCGGAAGGAACTGTGAAAACACGTATACACATGGCACGAAAGTCCTTGCAAAAACAGCTTAAGATTTACTCAAAAAGTATTAATTAAAAAAAATAATCTTATTTAAAGAACAAAAAGCAGGCTATAGCCTGCTTTTTGAATTTACACCCCGTTATTTTGGCTAATATTGTTTTAGTCACTGCCCCTACCTCTGAATATATTTATTATATTTAGGGTGAAACTTACTAATTAAAATATCACTTTGAACATCATGTAATATGAAAAAGCAAACAATCGCTATATTTTTTATATGCTTGAGCAGCATAATTTTAATATCGTCGTGTGGTTCGGTATCAAAGGAAAGTGAAAACAGAATTCGTGTAAGTGGCGAAGGAAAGATTAGGATCATGCCCGACCAGGTCACCCTGACCATCAATACGACTTTCACAAAACCCAGAATGGTAGACGCGGTACGAGAAACACAAGCAACAGTCGACACCGTAATAGCGTTGCTCCAAAAATATGGACATCAAAAAGAAGATATCAAAACGAGTAGCGTGTCTGCAAATAAAGACTATCAATACATTGGTAATACCAATAAATTTATAGGTTATCAAGCACAGCAAACAATCGATTTCGTTTTACATGATTTATCGAAATTCACAGAATTAACGGGAAAATTGCTAGAAACAAAAATTAGTGGAATCGGTTCCATCTCATTTGACCACTCCAAAGCAGATAGTATTTTAAGAGAGGCAGATCTTATTGCATATGATGATGCTTTAAAATCGGCAAAAAAACTTGCATCTAGGGCTGACGTTAAAATTGGTAAACTGTTATTTTTGTCCAATGATGGAAGCGCATCCAACGAATCAACGCAGTACAGAACGGGGATGGCTTTAGAAACATTCAATAAAGGCTATGGTGGTGAAGGTTTTAAAATTGCTCCCGAAGTTTTAGAATTTAAAAGAACGATATTTACGGAATTTGAAATCAAATAGAGGCCACACCGATTCTGTCTCCAATCAACCAGCTTCATCGATTCAATAGTTGAATGAAAAAATAACGCTCGAGGGATAGTGTTTTAGCCGTTACGCGGACGAATTAGCTACCGATGATCATCGAACTATTTTTTCGTATATTTAACATATAGTTTATATCCAGTTCATATAAGTTCTGTTACTTTATAATGCGATAATTAATGTAGTCAACGGAGTTAATGTATCTATTATGAAAACGATAAACTATTTTTTCCAGCGGATTATATTTAGAATCTTTTTAGGTCGATTCAGTTCATTCTATTCACCATTAAGATTCCACAAAACTTAATTGTTTTTAAAAACGGCATTGAGGTCCGATAATTTTATTTTTGTAAATGCTATTAACCAAAGATGCCTTTGGCAAAGATTTTATTTGGGGAGTTTCTACAGCTGCCTACCAGATTGAAGGAGCACATGATTTGCATGGAAAAGGCCCTTCTATCTGGGATATATTCGTCAAAAAAAGAAACCGTATATTTCAAAATCAACATGGTAATGAGGCCTGTGATTTTTACAATCGCTATGTTCAGGACCTGTATTTGATGCAGGGAATGCATATTCCTAATTACAGATTCTCTTTATCATGGAGTCGTATATTTCCTGCTGGTATTGGTGCGGTAAATCAATCTGGATTGGATTTTTATGATCGTTTGATCGATTTATCCCTTGAGTTAGGGATAACACCTTGGCCTACCTTATATCATTGGGATCTTCCACATGCATTGGAAAAGAAAGGTGGCTGGGTAAACCGTGATGTGAAAGATTGGTTTGGAGAATTTGTTTCCAAATGTGTGCAAACCTACGGGGACCGGGTCAAGCATTGGATGGTTCTCAACGAACCTACAGTATTTACTGCTGCAGGTTATTTCTTCGGTGTACATGCGCCAGAGAGAAAAGGTCTGGGCAATTTTTTGGCTGCGGCCCATCATGCTGCATTAGCACAGGCTCAAGGCGGCCGAATTATTAAGTCTTTACAGCCTAATAGCGAAGTAGGAACGACTTTTTCTTGCTCCCATGTTGAGCCCTTTACGTCGAAAGACAGAGACATTCTTGCGGCAAAGAAAGCAGATGTATTGCTCAACCGCCTATTTATAGAACCGCTACTAGGAATGGGCTATCCAACACAAGAGATTAAAATACTGGGTAGAATTGAAAAGTATATGCACGCGAATGATGAGCGAGATCTGAAATTTGATATGGACTTTATTGGCGTACAAAATTATACACGGGAAATTATACGATACGCCATGTTCGTTCCTTATCTTCAAGCGAAGATAGTATCGGCGAAAGAGCGCAAAGTTGAGATGACCGAAATGAACTGGGAAGTTTACCCAGCCTCCATTTATTATATGCTCAAGAAATTTAGTGCCTACCCTAATATCCCCACTTTAATTGTTACCGAAAATGGTGCAGCATTTCCTGATCAAATTGAAAATGGTTTAGTGCATGACCCCAAAAGATTGAGCTATTTACAGCAAGCTTTACAGCAGGTTTATCGCGCAAAACAAGAAGGAATAAATGTCAACGGGTATTTTGTATGGACATTCATGGACAACTTCGAATGGGCTGAAGGATACCGTCCAAGATTTGGACTAGTTTATGTTGATTTCAACAATCAACAGCGCATCGTCAAATCCTCTGGACATTGGTACGGAGACTTTTTAAAATAAATAAATGGCTTTTCCATCGTTATGAACGATATATCAAATTTGTAATTTTCAATAAAATCAGGCCAAGAAACAATGCGGCAACAATACTAAGTATTGTGACCAATGTATTCCTTCCGTTGTCTGCAAAAAAATAGATGGATAGTCCAGCCAACATACATGGAATACCGATAACAATAAGCTTGACCCAATATATTCGGTCTTCTTCCTTACGGATAATTTTTGTTTCAACTGCGGCTAAAACATCCGGTCTATTCTTTCTAAAATATTCGAGAATAATTTCGATTTCTTCTGAACGCAATTCACGAGGACGTACAATCTGCTGTTGTAAGGCAATAACTAAACTATTTCCATCTCGTTGAACTGAAATAACTGCTGACATTGGAAAGCGCTTTTTATACCCCATAGGGTTCATTGCATATCCTTTGTAGTCACTGTTATCTGGACTTAAACATACAAAATACTCCGAACTCATTGCGAAGATCACATCGGTATGTTCCTGTTTGGTTTCTTTCCATATAACGATAGCAGGCTTAATGGCTGCTAGTAATAGACATTGGAAAATAAATATACCAAAAGACAAGCTGAATATCCATGACAAAGAAAATGAAAGGAGTAAAAAAGCGATGATAAACCAAATAACATTTGACCAAAAGTCAATTTTCCGCTCGATTAAATAGAAGATAATGACGCAGACTATTGGCGCAATACCGGCTTTCCAATCCCAAAATATACTCACAATTCCGAGAATTGAAAACAGCGCATAATTCAACAGCTGAAAGTATGCTGACTTCCGCTGAAAATTAGTTCTTTTAATTTCAATGATATTTTCCAATGCTTTCTTTAATGAAATAGCAAAATCTCTGTCGCTAAGATAGCTCTGATTGCATAAATATAAATATCTTTACTAAAATAAAAATGCGTAAAAATAGAAGCCACTGCTATGAATACCTTTCAATTTAAATCACATAATGTTAAAAAGGGCTTGATCTTTGGATTTGGTTACCTAATTGTTGTATTTATCCTATGCTGTTTAATTTTTGGCGGTATAAACGGACTAGCCGATGCAGTAAACAATTTTGGTTCGGCAAAAGGTCTTGGGATATTGGTTGCTGTCGTTGTAATCGGTCCCCTAGTCATACTATTGCAATTCATCAATCCCAAGATAGAAATACAAGTTGATAAAAATAACTTATCTATTAAACAACCGAGAAAGGAGGACAAAATTATTCCGTTAGAAGTAATTCATTCCATGGAAATAAATCATTCCTTGGTTAACCAACTTCAACTGTTCGACCAAAATGGAAAACTACTTACGACTATTCACCCTCAAAACGATATGAATGTTATTTTCTCCATTGCAAATATAATCGCGCAACAGGGTGGATTTACACAAAAAAAAAGGAACCAAAAAGATCTTTGGTAATCCCGTTGAAACGAGCTCATATTTCAGGCAATAACACTGTAGCACATTCGTTTCGATGAAACCAAAAATACACTATCTACTTTGCGTTGCTTTAACCATCTTCATGGGTTTGTTGTCACGGAAAATATCCGCCGTTCCTACCATTACCGGCGATGTACTTTATGCGGTTATGATTTATTGGTTGTCACGTTTTTTATTTACGAGGAAATCGTTATTATTTTCTTTTACGACGACACTTATATTTTGTTTTGCCATCGAATTTTTACAGCTTGTACAACATCCTTTACTTATATGGATAAGAAACAATCCGCTTTTGCGGCTCGTGTTTGGACAGGGCTTTTTATGGTCGGATCTTGTGGCTTACTGCCTGGGAACCGTCGGAGCTGCATGCATTGATTATCTTAATTATCAAATGTTAAAGACAGACCCTACGTTAAGAACTAAATAGACCTACTTCGTAGTTTTGGCCCCCAAATCGATGCCCATCTTTTCATAAGCAAGATCATTGGGCTGCCAAAGCTCTATTTTGTTTCCTTCAATATCCATGATATGAGCAAATTTGCCGTAGTCAAAGGATTCGATCGTATCAAGTACCGTAACGCCCTCCTTCTTCAATTCTTCGATTAAAAGCTCAATATTGGCTACCCGATAATTGATCATAAAATCTTTTTCCGAAGGGCCAAAATAGGAAGAGCTCTCTTTAAAAGGGCTCCATTGCGTAAATCCCTTTTTCGTACTGTCGGCTCCCTGATGCCACTCAAATACAGCGCCGTAAGAATTTGTAGCCAGTCCCAAATGATCGGCATACCAAGCGCTTACTTTTTTAGGATCTTTACATTTGAAGAAAATTCCACCTATACCGGTTACTCTTTTCAACTCGGTGGATCGATATGAATGGCTCAAGTTATTAAAAGCATATCCCATTCCAAATGCCAGCGAAATACTTGCAACAAATATGAATCTTTTCATAATTTAATAAGGACAAATCAGTTATTCTGCCTTCTCTCCCGAATTTAATCATTAGTTTTGACAAAACATTTACGGTGCTCCAGAAAACATTCTTATTCTACAACATCAATACTTAAAACGCATAGCTTTTGTCCTAATTTTTTCCAGATCAAGATTGTTAAAAAATGAGATTGTATGTATACATTTGACCTACACAAGACTCGAGCAGCCTACCCTAGGAAAAGAGTTTAATAAAGCATCCGCATTAAATAGATAAATTTATGTACAACTTTAAAAATGACTATTCAGAAGGGGCACATCCCCGCATTTTAGATAAGCTTATTGAAACGAATCTGATACAGCAATTGGGCTATGGGGAGGATGACTATTCCAATGAAGCCAAATCGATTTTGAAGAAAAAGATAGCTAATCAGCAAGCCGTTATCCACTTTTTATCTGGGGGCACACAAACGAATCTTCTTGTCATATCTTTTCTTTTACGTATCCATGAAGCAGTGATCAGTGCAAAAACAGGGCATATATCTGCAAATGAAACTGGTGCTATAGAAGCAACTGGACATAAAGTCATTACTGTTGAAACGTCTGATGGAAAATTGACACCTAACGATATTACTACGGTACTCAAGGAACATGCCCTGGCGCCACATGTGGTAAAACCAAGAATAGTTTATATTTCTAATTCCACTGAAATCGGCACAATATATTCTTTGGCAGAATTGGAAGCGCTATATGTGTGCTGTCAGCAGCAACAGCTGTTACTTTATTTGGATGGCGCACGATTGGGCCATGCTTTGACGGCGAAAAACAACGATTTAACCTTTGCAGCTATTGCTAAGTATACTGACGTTTTCTACATTGGCGGAACAAAAAACGGAGCTCTTCTGGGTGAGGCAGTTGTGTTTAACCGTCCCGAATTAGCCGTAGATTTTGACTATGCGATTAAGCAGAAAGGCGCCTTGCTCGCCAAAGGCAGAGTGCTTTCAATTCAATTTCTAACGCTATTTCAGGATGATTTGTATCTTGAGCTGGCATTAAGAGCTAATTCGCTTGCGATGCGTATGGCGAAGGCCATCAAAGGCAAAGGATATTCCTTTTTAACGGAATCAACCACCAATCAGATTTTCCCCATTTTACCTAAATCGCTCATCGAAGCACTGCTTATAAATTATCAATTTTATATATGGAAGGATATCGATTCAGATTATGCAGCGGTTCGTTTGATCACGTCCTGGGCTACGGACGAGAAACAGGTTACTAACTTTATAAGTGATATATTGAATTCCTAGGGATTGTTCCGCCCCAACCAATAAATCTTATATACACGAAAGCGCCCAATAGGTAATCTCTTACGTATTGGGCGCATCTTATAAAATTGAAAAACTAGTCTTTAGGTTCAAGGGCTTTCCATACCCCTGCTGCTACAGCTGCCCCTACTAATGGTGCTACAATAAAGAGCCAAAGCTGCGATAAAGCCTGACCGCCAGCCAGAATCGCTGGCCCAAATGAACGAGCAGGATTAACCGAGGTACCTGTTACAGGAATAGCAACCAAATGGATCAAAAGAAGCGTAAAGCCGATTGCAAGCCCAGCCATTGTGCTGTTTCCTACCTTCGAAGTTGTTGCCAATATCACAAACAGAAAAATGAAGGTTAACACGGCTTCAATCAAAAAGGCGGAAGCAGTACCATACTCGTTTTGATATCCTTTACCCCAACCGTTTGAGCCATACGCCCAGTCTCCTGCCGTAAATCCGGCCAATTGCCCACTTAAAATCTGCTGAAGGACAAATGCCCCCAAAAGTGCACCAATAAACTGAGCAACAATATAGACAACCGCATCCTTGGCAGACATTCTACCTGCCAATAACACACCAACGGTCACCGCAGGATTGATATGACAGCCTGAAATTCCACCGATCGCGTACGCAAATACCACCACCGAAAGACCGAATGCGACAGCAATACCCAAAAGACCAAGACCAGAAAGCCCAGCTGTGGTATTGGCTCCTGCAATAGCGGCCGCACCGCAACCAAAAAGTACCAAACCAAATGTTCCAATTAGTTCGGCGATAAATTTTGAAGATGTTTTAATTTCCATATGAATCTGTTTATAACTTAGTTAACTCTAATTTAATCATTTTCCGTATAAAATTATACTGCTCAATAAATTATTGTAGAACAATATCCACACCGCTTTAAAACCAACGTTAATAAGCTTTTCTATATTAATTTAACCAGATTTCATCACAGGCTATAAGAGGCTTTCGCTTAGGATGATACCGCCATTCGGGTAGTTTTGCCAAAGGTGCAGCATAAACTCGGATCACTTTAACACTGTCATTTAATAATACTTGATAAGGTATCTTGTCCAAGGTGTAATCCTCCTCAACGGATTCAAGCTTACTGAGAAATACATCTTGGAAATCTTTTCCATTCTTAGATACCGAAATTCGAATTTCTTTTGGTGGAAATATCCAATGTCGCGCATCCTTTAGAAAATTAAGCGCTATGGTATCTATTCGCCTTTCCTTTTCAAAATCAAAAGTAATATCCATCGGCTCCCCGTTCCATAGCAACCAATTATAGCTATAATCCATATAGCCCGGCACACTATCTGTAAGTGTTTTTAGCCCATTGGCAGGGAAAGAAGGATCAAATGGATATCTCAACTTAATATTTGCTTCAGAGGCCTTATTTGCTCTAACGCCGGCTTTGAATATTTCAGACCACTCCTTTGCATAACTATCGGGTGATGCGCCACCTTCGGCAAGCTCTATAACGCCCAATTTTTTTGCATCTTCAACAAATTGTGTTACTTTACGACCTACCTTTGGTCTCACACCCCAACGCTCCCCCTCTTGTTCAAATATGCCATGTTGATGCGGTCCATAGAATCTTGCTTGTTGCAAATAGGTATAATCCAACCCAAGTCCAATACGCCTGACACGGGATTCCAATAAAGGATTACCTTCACTGGCTATTTCCGCTTTTTCTAATAATGTACTATATTTATCCATGGCCTCTGGACTTAAAAAGTCATGTCTATTATCGATCGGGTTTCCGTAAATAGATAAAGCTGATGAAGGCCCAGGCAAGTGATTTCTTCGTTCAGCAAGGTATGCTTTAATAAAGGGTGCAGCCTTGCCGTAATAACCCTCGATAAACTCGTTGGTTAGCTGTTCTTCTGAAAGCGTCGTATCCCAGGCGAGGTTAGCCAATATATAGGCATTTAGCTCTGCCATATCGCTATAAGTCGCTCCTCCACCTTGCAAAAAGACCCCTTCGACACCTTGCGTTTTCAAATATTGTAGACTTTCCTGCATGGTTCCTTGGATCGGAAATGGCGCAAGATAATTGGTGAACTGTGTCAGATAATCCCATACAAATACATGCTTGGCTTTAGCTTTCCAAGCTCCTAATTGTCTACGAAAAGTTGCTGCTGATGGTTCGCTTCCAATGTCATTTTTTCTAAAAGCATCGATATTACTTAATATAACAGAAACATTATCGGCAACCCTGAGGTGTGTTGGGGCGTTTGCTGATTCTAAATACGCCAGTGTTGTAATTTTTTTTTCGGGAAATTGTGCGGCCACTCTATTCACAAAGTGAATCAGTGAGCCTTGCGCTCCACCTTCCCGCTTATCAATAGCCTGACAACGATCGCAAGTACAGCTTCCGATATCGTCATTGGCCGCGATAGACCAATAAGTAGCTGTGGGATTTTCGCTTATCCTACGCTTGAAATAAGCTACTGTAAGATTAAAAACGTCCTCGTTAGATAGACAAAGTTGAATAGGTTGGTGTTTTCCATCATAAAGGGAGTAATACTCCGGATGTTCTTTAAAATAAACTGATGGCGGCAATATTTTACTGAAAGTGTGCCCCCAATCTCCCCAGCGTTCTTCCAAATTATGTAAACCATACCAATCCATATACTCCTGATCTAATTCAACAGGGAAATAAACCTCTCTAAACTCAAAATTTGGTTTGGAATAAATCTTAAGATCTGAATCCACTGCCAGGAATGTCAATTTTGGAACATATGTATTTTCTTTACCTACATACCACTTTCGTCCGCCAATAATATCCCTGACATAACGATATGCCGCAAATAGCACACCTTTACCACTTCCCTTGAGATAAATATTCTTTCCTACAGCTTGTATGGAATAACTGTCTTCGGGAAACGTATTAGTTATTGAGCTTTTTTCCAAAATAATGGCATGTGTGACTTCGCCTTTAGCTTGTATTGCAAAATTTACGCCTGTACTTTCTTTTGTAAAAGTGTTTATCACTGCAACCGCTTTTTGTAAAACAGGATCATTTGCATCCGCTTGAATGACATAATCCGTTCTCCCTTGATCAACCAATGTAATTCTTTCTTTACCCTGAACTATCGTTACCATTGACAATAGACATAACATAAACTTCCACATCATATTAAAAATATTTCCTTAATGATAGATTTAGGTCATACTGATTCATAAATCTATTTTCAGCAACTTTGTAACAGCTCCAACCGCCCATGAGTGTAAAACCCCAGTTGTCTATACGATGTTACCAGCCAGCGTTAATTGATCGTGATCCCCCCTAAATAGACCAGCCCTCACCTTCGAAAAAGGATCGAATGAAATGGATTATATGTTCAATTTTACTAAGCATGACCTATTCTTAATCGTACTCGAGATATAAGTTCTGACGGAGAGATAGGCTTTTTAATATAATCATTGGCTCCGACTTCAAAGCCTTCCACAATACTATTATCATCACGGTAACCAGAAATAATAATAACAGGTACCTGATTATTCGTATCGCTTTTCCGAATGCGATTGATTATTTCGTAACCATTAGCAAAAGGTAATGCCAGATCTGTTATGACCAAATCAATGGTTTCGTCAGAAACCAACGAGAGCGCTTCCTTGCCAGATTTAGCAAGTAATAGGTCATAGCCCTCCCTTACAAGAACAAATTGCATTGTGCTTAATAGAATCTCATTATCTTCGATAACAAGAATTCTCTTTTTTTCGTTCCCCATAGCGGTAAAATTTTAGTTTTTCACGGTGACACAAAGTTTCAAAAAAAAAAAGAGAATTCGTTGTAGATTAACCACTACAACTCCGTTTAAATAATTTAAACAAAGATTTTAGTTATTAGTTTTAATTAAAATGACCGTATGTTGACAGGAGGCGGACGCTATTATATTATTAAACAACTAAACTAGTATGCAAATTTTCAACTTCTCGGATTAACGTTTGCATAATATCTGTTGTCGAAAGTTCACTGTAAGAATGGATCGATTGTCCGGCCCAAATATTTACAAAATCGACATTTTTATTGGCCTTGGCTATTCTTCGTAATTCCCCGGTGAGTTTATTTTGATAGGGATATGGTAAGATGTATTGCGACTTGTCCAAAGCTTCAATAAATGTATTCTTTATACCTCTGGCATAGCGCCCTGAAAAACTCCTTGTCAAGACAATATCTGATTCCTGAACATGAGAAAGACGCGCTTTCTCAAAGTCCAGCAGTGCGCTTTCTTTAGATTTGAGCAATAAACTGCCAATCTGAAAACCATTGGCACCTAATAACTTTGCAGAATGGATCGTGCTTGCATTATATAATCCACCGGCATAAATAAGCGGAACGTTTACATGCTCTTTCACTTGTGGTAGCAGAGAAAATCCGCCAATCTCAGGAACAGGTGCCTCCTCAAAACTTCCGCGATGTCCCCCAGCTTCTAATCCCTGTACACAGATCACATCAATACCAGCTTCTTCCAAAGCAATTGCTTCTGCCACTGAAGTGCATGTACCAATAATCATCACATCATTGTCTTTCAATCGTTTTATACTCTGTGCATCCAGATTTCCAAAAGTAAAACTCACAACTTTACACTGATGGCTTATGATCGCGTCAATTTGTTCCCTGTAATCTGTAATATGGATGCTATCGAGCTCCGGTAAAGCTACTTCTAAACCATATTGCAAAGCTAACTGTTCCACAAAAACCTTTGTTTCATTATATGCCAGCCTCAAATTCACTGAAACTTCAGGAACATGATTTACAAAAATATTGACTGCAAAAGGCTTCTTGACATATGCAGCGGTTGAACGAATAAGCTCACTACAGCGTTCTGCTGGTAGATCACCCAACGATAACGACCCGAGCGCTCCGGCACGCGATGCTGCAATGACCATTTCTGGTGTGGTAACACCAAACATGGGTGCCTGAATAATCGGATAATCAATACCTATTAATTGTGTAATTTGATTTGACCATTTCATATCGGAAGTAATTAATATGCTTAAGATTCAACTAAAATAGCTTTCATGTGATTGTTCTAATTTAAGCTATTTTAAAACAAATTATACTATAATACTAGAAAATCATCCTGCATTGCGATTCCAAATAAGCGATTTATACCGTATATTTATACTATAGTATTACGTCACAAACAATTTTATGAAAATCGCTTTCTTTTCGACAAAACCATACGACAGATTATTCTTTGAGCAAGAAAACAGCACCTATGGCTTTCAGTTTAATTTTTATGAAACGCATTTAGGTCCACACATTGTCAATGCTATTGAAGATGAGAAGGTAGTCTGCGCATTTGTCAATGATAAACTTAACCGGCAAGTTATTGAAGTACTTGCTCAAAAAGGTGTTGAGCTGATAGCCTTACGCTGCGCCGGCTTTAATAACGTTGATCTGGAAGCTGCCAGGGAATTTGGGATAAAAGTTTGTCGGGTGCCCGCCTATTCCCCTGAAGCGGTCGCTGAACACACCATGGCCATGTTATTGACATTGAATCGTAAAACACATAAAGCCTATAATCGCGTACGGGAGCAAAATTTTGCATTGAATGGACTTTTGGGATTTAATCTCCATCAGAAAAAAATTGGCGTTATTGGTACTGGAAAAATTGGAAAGGCTTTTATCAAAATCGCATTGGGATTTGGAGCAAATGTAATTGCCTATGATTTATACCCAGACCAGCAGCTTACGGCACAAGGTGTCAATTACAGATCGTTGGATGAAGTCTTCAAAGAATCAGATATTATTTCTCTTCATTGCCCGCTTACTCCCGAGAACCACTATCTCATTAATAAGGAGTCATTGGACAAGATGAAAGATGGGGTAACAATTATTAATACAAGCAGAGGCAATCTAATCAATACCAATGATGCTATTAAAGCGCTTAAAGAACGGAAAATTGGCTTATTAGGTATTGACGTCTATGAACAAGAGGAAAAGTTGTTTTTTAAAGACTTATCGACAACAATTATTGAAGATGAAACAATACAATTATTGATGAGTTATCCGAATGTTTTGGTTACGGCGCACCAAGCTTTTTTTACCACAGAAGCATTAACAGAAATTTCTCAAAGAACGCTTCGGAGCATCTCCGACCTATCAACCAAAGGGATCACTGACGCAGAGGTCTTGCTATAGCAAGACTTCGTATCAAATTTAGTTCGGATAAAACAATGAAAAACCATGTTTTGAAAGGATTCCTCTTGGCATTCGGGGCGGCTATTCTTTGGGGGGTATCGGGTACTTTTGGCCAATTTCTTTTTCAGAAAAGGGCAGTTAACGTAGAATGGCTTATTACGGTACGAATGCTTGTAACAGGTATTGTATTATTGCTTTTGGCTGGAATACACAAGAAAAATGAGATTTGGCAGATTTGGCGTCATCGTAAAGATAGTTTAGCACTTTTTCTATTCAGTATTTTCGGTGTATTAGCCGTCCAATATACTTATTTTGCCGCCATAAATTATTCCAACGCTGCTACCGCAACAGTGCTACAATATACTGGTCCGGTCCTGATCGCAATCTACATGGCGTTGAACAAGAGAAAATTCCCTTCGAAAGTTGCCTGCCTGGCCATACTTTTAGCTATACTGGGCACATTTCTTTTAGTCACACATGGGAATTTTGGTTCTCTCTCGATTTCTCCGCTCGCATTATTTTTTGGTTTAATGTCGGCTGTTACGCTTGCTTTTTATACACTACAACCAATCCACTTGTTAAACAAGTATAATGCGGCAATCCTTATCGGTTGGGGAATGCTATTGGGAGGTCTCGTTTTTTGCTTTGTCAAACCTCCTTGGGAAGTTGATGGAATCTGGGATATATATACCTATAGCTACACTGCTTTTATTGTAGTCTTTGGCACACTAATCCCTTTTTATGCTTATCTAACAGCTGTTAAGCTTATTGGTGGACAAAAGACAAGTCTTCTGGCTTCTGCCGAGCCTCTATCGGCAGCCCTATTAGCTGTCTTGTGGTTAAATACGCCATTTAGAGAAACAGACTGGATAGGCACTTTTTGTATTATCAGTACAATCGTCTTATTGGGCATCAGCAAAAATGATGAGCAAGAAGGGATAAGCTAAACGCCTACCCCCTTTCGCGTTTGTAATCTGACCACCACTCATCAAGTCTTTCAATGACGGGCAGTAAAGTTTTACCTAATTCGCTAAGTTTATATTCCACGCGTGGTGGCGATTCAGCGTAAATCTGTCTACATAAAATACCATCACGTTCGAGCTCACGGAGCTGAACAGTCAATGTCGTTTGCGCCAGATCTTCCATTTCCCGTCGTAGCTCACCAAATCTTTTGGGGCATTGTTTAGCAACAGCCTTAATGAGCAAAACTTTCCATTTTCCACCTATTATCTTAAAAATTCCATTGACATCACAGCAGGCGCCAAAATTTTCACTTTTTTTTTCATTCATAATCACCTCATACTGACCATTAGTTCATAATAACATACCAAGTATATAATTTATAACTACTTGATTGGAGAAAATATCCACGCTATTTTTAACCATAAAATTATTAAAAACTTTCTATATGCGCTTTCAAATTAAAGATTTACTTCATATTTTCCTCCTTTCAACTGGTATATTTCTTTTTGTCATAGATCTCTTTATTATTAATGTTTCCCTTCCCACAATTCAACATGGACTACATCTACGAGATAGTGATACGCAATGGATTATAATACTTTATATCATTGGGTATGCAAGTTTGCTAATCAATGCCGGGAATGCCGGAAATCATTATGGAAAGAAGAAATTATATTTAATTGGGATGGCTTGTTTTACTGTAGCCTCCCTTTTATGTGGCTTAGCCAATAATCTTTACATTTTATTGGCCGGAAGATTGATCCAGGGGATTAGCTCTGGACTTATGGTTCCACAGGGCATCGCATTGATCACCTTACTTTTTGAAAATCCCGAGAAGCGGTCGATGGCTTTGGGCATCTATGGAAGTATAGCAGGTATTGCCTCAGTAATAGGTCAATTGTTAGGCGGAATTCTGCCGGATCAGACGTGGTTACATGAAAGTTGGCGACTTATTTTTTTGATCAATGTTCCCATTGGGGTACTTGCCTGCTTTGCTGTCTATCGCTATACATTCAATGATCAAGTTACTGGAAAATCTAAGATCTCTTTTATCCCTATGATAACGTTGTTTATCCTTTTAATGGGAATAATTTTTCCTTTAATCATGGGACCTGAGTTGAAATGGCCATTCTGGTCATTACTGCTATTGGGAGCAGCAATTGTTCTCGTCCTGTTGTTTCTAAAAAAACAACGTAAATTAGAACAAACGGGCCGTTCTAGTCTACTCAATTTCTCCTTATTTAATAATCGGGTTTTCAATTTAGGCCTTCTAGCGGCTTTAGCCTATTATATGGTCCAAGATGCTTATTTTATTATTAACTCCAATTACCTTCAAAATCAAAAGAATTATACGGCAACAATGACAGGAATTGCGTTTGTTTTTCAGGGTATTGGTTACGTATTGGCAAGTGTTATTGTCAGCAAGTTAATACAGCGCCACGGAAAGATCATTGTCCTATATGGATTAGGAATAATGATTTTGGGTTTGCTGTCTCATCTTTTCGTTTTCAATACGATGATCATAGATAGCAACCAAATACACGCGCTCTTCTTTTTTTATGGTATTGGCTGCGGTAGTGTACTGCCGGCATTAATGACACTTGCATTAAAAGACCTTAACGAAAAACTAATCTCCGTAGGATCCGCCATCTATCTTACTGTACAACAGTTATCTATATGCTTGGGAATCGCTTTTATTGTCGGTATATTCCTCCATCGGAAAGAGACTAAATTTCTTATTTTGCAGAACATCTCATCTGCCTATGGCTACTCGATCGTACTATCGGTCATATTACTCTTATTTGTCGTATGTACAATAGCTTATTTACCCTCAAAAAAAGTAAAATAGCAGGTAATTCGTTCATGATTTCGCTGGGTCTATCATACTTTCTCTCAGGATTAATGTAGCTAATTTGCTGCTTCATACTTGTCTACTAAAGCGTAGTCGTAAGGAATACGGATGCTCAGCGGGCTGGCTTCCCATAAGTCTGAACCGCTGGGCAAATAGAAATCATAGGCATTACGCAGGAAATTCTCCCCATTGGGAGCTTCTTGCCAGTTTTTCTTCTCCCTATTGTAAAGTAATATCATACAACTCACGCAGGTGCCCTTATCTTTCATGGTCGAATTTTCATAACACTTCCCTATTTTTACAGTTAATTTTTGCTGAATAATAACATCAGTCAACCGCCCATTTGTAAGGTGAATTAGAGCGATCTGTGCATCGTCATCTGTTGGTGAATGTTTTGCTGCTTTCAATTGATCGAACTGAGCCCGATATATTCGCGCTATTTCAGCCTGCCTCACATCCAATGGTAAGAGATTTGTATCTACGGGATGGAGGTCTTCAACATCACCCGCCCGGGTAACACCAGCACTTAATACAATATTTTGTTTGGATGTATCAGTATCAGCGGCAGCTGAGCCTTCATTTTTATCGAATAGCTGCGTAAGTTCTGAAATATGATGCCCTATTTGATTAAAACCCACAACGTAATTTAAGATAACGAAAGCCAACAGGGCAAGGACTGAAAAGATAAAAAGTGCCTTCCAAATACTAGTTCGCCCACGCTCATTTGTTTCTACTTCCAAAAAAGAAGATCCTTTGTGATCTGCTTCTTGAGAATCGCCGCGATGTTCAACAAGATCATAATCAGCCAAAAACAGGTCTTTACCATCAAAAAGATCAATATGGTCTTCTTTAAACATCTCTACAATATCCCGAGCAGTTTTATACTTTACATTTGCCTGGATGGCAATCAGGTCAATAGCAGCATTTACATCACCCTGTTTAATGAATTCACGAATAGTATCTTTATCAATTTCGATCGTATTGACGAGAATATTTTTGGTCATATCTTTTAATTTTCTATGAATTAGAATGCTTTGCTACCTACGCAAAGTAAAAGCATTCTACTTCAAAAATGAGATTAATAAATGAGAGATCAATGAAAATTTCTTCCCCCATGAAAAATATCCGCAGCATGATCTCCGTCTGTGGTCAGATCTTTTAACAAACCTGACATATCAAAGCATCGTTGCGCTATTACATGAATAACTTCACCTTCAACTTGGATTTTACCCGCAACCATAAGGAGTTTTGCCCGAAGGATTTCTTTACGATATTTTTCAAATACATTACTCCAAACGACAATATTTGAAAAACCAGTATCATCTTCAATAGTGATAAATAAAACACCTTTGGAGGTTCCTGGTCGTTGTCTAACAGTAATCAACCCGCATACTTTCACAGGCATATCATTTTGTATCAAGCCCAATTTTGCTGTGGGCACTACATGGAGAAGATCGAGCTTTCCGCGCAAGAAACTTACTGGATGTGCTTTAATGGATAGCGAGGTCCTTGCGTAATCAGCCACAACATGCTGGCTTTTTGTTAGCAATGGTAATTCAATTTGCCCCTCCATGATACTTTCAGATGCTTGGCCTTCAAATAATGCAATCGGCCGATCACCCAATGCTGTAATTTCCCAAAGCGCTTGCCGACGATCAATACCTAATGATGTAAAGGCATCTGCATCAGCCAATTTCTCCAACGCAATAAGAGATAGTCCAACATCCATCATACCAGTAATGGATGAATAGGCAGACTGCCGACCTTGAGTCAACACAACGGCCTCTTCCCTTGAAAATCCTTTGATCTGACGTAAACCCAATCGAAGAGCATGTGGTTTTCCAATTTCTCCCTCTAAAGTATTGTCCCATGAAGAATGATTGATATCAATAGAACGTACTTTTACGCCATGTTTCTGTGCATCAATAACAATTTGAGCAGGTTGATAAAAGCCCATGGGCTGACTATTGAGTAAGGATGCCGCAAAAATATCGGGGTAGTAATACTTAAGCCATGAGGACACATACACCAGTAAGGCAAAAGACGCTGCGTGACTCTCTGGAAAACCGTAACTCCCAAAACCTTCCAATTGCTTAAAAACTCTATTGGCAAATTCTTCCGTATAGTTTTTCTTTACCATACCATCGACCATTTTTTTGTGAAAAGCAGATACCTGTCCTTTTGCTTTGAATGTAGCCATGCTACGCCGCAATTCGTCGGCTTCCGCAGGAGTAAATCCGGCAGCGACTATGGCAATTTCCATGGCCTGCTCCTGAAAGAGAGGAACCCCCAAGGTTTTTTCAAGAATGGTTTGGATCTCAGTGCTGGGATAATCAACATCCTCTTCTTTATTCCGACGGCGCAAATAGGGATGCACCATATCGCCTTGTATCGGTCCAGGCCGAACGATAGCTACTTCAATGACCAGATCATAAAACTCTCGTGGTTTTAATCGCGGCAACATCGACATCTGGGCCCGGCTTTCGATCTGGAATACACCTAGAGTATCTGCATGGCAGATCATATCGTAAACCTTTGGATCGTCTTCTGCCCCAATATCAGCCAGGGTAAGCTCTTTTCCATAATGCTTTTTAGCGAGATCAAAAGCTTTGCGAATACAGGTCAACATCCCCAAAGCAAGTACATCAACTTTTAGAAAGCCGAGTGCTTCAAGATCATCTTTATTCCACTCGAGATTTGTCCGATTATCCATGCGGGCATTTATTAAAGGACAAAGCTCATGCAAATTACCTTGCGTAATAACAAATCCGCCTGTATGCTGCCCTAATTGACGTGGAAAGCCAATATACTGATGTGTCAATTCGAGAACTTTTCGCAAATGTTGGTCTTCAGGATTAAAGCCCTGTTCAACCAAACGTTCCAAATTGATATAATCGTCCCAATGGCTACTCACAACCCCTGCTAAACGCCCTACAGCATCCATGGAAAGTCCCATGGCCTTGCCAACATCACGTATAGCCCCTTTGGAGCGTACCTGTGTGACAGTTGCTACGATAGCAGCACGATTGCGGCCATATTTCTCATAAATATACTGGATGACTTCCTCACGGCGCTCATGTTCAAAGTCGACGTCTATATCTGGTGGTTCATCGCGTGCATCGGACATAAATCGCGCAAACAAAAGCCTGTATTTTGACGGGTCAACAGAAGTAATACCTAAGCAGTAACATACGGTTGAATTTGCTGCAGATCCACGCCCTTGGCATAAAATTCCCTTTTCCTTCGCAAATCGAACATAATCATACACCGTCAAAAAATAAGAAGCATAATTTTTCCGTTCGATAAAATCAAGTTCCATTTGAATCGTTTCGCGAATTGCATCCGGGATATCTCCGTTAAATCGTTTACTGGCACCTTCCCAAGTTAAATAACTTAATTCTTCCTGTGTAGTCCGACCATGAGATGATAATTCATCTGGATAGATATATTTCAAATCATCTAAGGAAAAACGACAAGCATTGGCAATTTTTACACTCTGTTCTACAGCTTCAGGGTACAACCTAAACAAGCGTTCAACTTCAGTTATTGATTTTAGATAGCGCTCTGCATTGGGATATAAATTAAATCCAGCCGTATGTATTGTGCATTTTTCACGAATACAGGTTAAAATATCCTGCAATTCACGCCTTTCAGGTACATGATAATATACATCACCAAGTACAACAAGCGGGATAGCCAGGTGTTCGCCCAACTGATTTATTCTAAACAATAATTTAGCATCATCACCACGATAGAGTTTTTTTATTCCTAGATTAAGACACCCCTGTAGACGCTGTTGACATTCCTGTACAAACGCTATAAATGACTGCTCAAGCTCAAAACCGACCACTAGTTTTTCAGGTGGACAAATAATGAATACAATCCCCTCAGCATATTGAAACACATCATTTTTGTACAATTCGCATCTTCCTTTTTCCGTCCTTAGATTTCCAACAGTTAACAATGTTGAAAGCCGTCCGTAAGCCTCTTTATCTGTGGGGTATGCCAATAAGCTTGGCCCATCCTGTAAATCTAGACGACAAGCAGGAATCAGTCGTATACCGGCTTTTTTTGCAGCCATATGTGCACGGACGATTCCAGCAAGGCTATTGCGGTCAGTTACTGCAACGGAATTATACCCCAATCGGGCCGCTTGCTCGATCAGTTCTTCCGGATGAGAAGCACCTTCGAGAAAACTAAAATTACTTGTTATCTGTAATTCACAATATACCATACACTAACCTTATGCAAAAAAACCATGTATAAACCATTGATCTGCCTGTCCGTCATAATGCCCGGCGCGATATAGCCAAAAGCGCCGACCTTGCAGATCTTCCACGGCATAGTAATCCCGATGTTCACCAGGATCAATCCACCATTCGCGTTCAATACGTTCGGGGCCATCTGCTTTCCTTATAGTATAGGTATCTCCCTTATAACGGAACAGTATGGGTGGATAGTCGGGTATGGGTGCTGTGACTATAATACGTTCAGGGATCTTCAATAGTCGTGTTGGACGTGGCCTTGCAGTTTGCCAGTCAACAGCTGCAACCTCATCCATTTTAGCCGCTATTTTCATGGATCGTTCCGGCCAGTAGTGCGCAGATGGCACATAGCGTGAAATCTCACAATTGGCGTCCCTACTTTTCAAGCGATCTAAAAGTTCGGTAACCGTCGGGTTTTTGAGACCAATTCTATTGTTCCAAAGATTTTCCTGAACTGGATCTGCCGTCTCAACTTTGGATACGCCCAAGGTAAATAATTCAATTCCCAATGCCGGTTCAATTTGCGGAATCTTTAGGACAAATAATTGAAGGATATGTTTAACCTGAGCAGTAGCACGATTAGTCTCAATAGTAATGGTCTCTATTTTTCCATCCACGCGATGACAATTCAATTCGGCTGCACGTAATCCTTTACCCTCCCCCGACAAACGCTTACACAACTTGTTTAATAAATCTTCCAAAGCCAGTTCAATACCATTTGCTGTACAGATAGGCTCCAAACAAGGTAAACGCTCTTCATACGGTAAGATGGGTTTTATAGAAATAACAAATTCATCTTCCAATCCCATGGCCTGGTCCAGTCGGAGCAGTAAACTATCGCCAAACCTTCTACGCAACACTGAACGTGGCATTTTTGAAAAACTTCCGATTGACCGTAATCCAAGCGATTGTAAGCGCTTCAATTGAACATCTTCCAGTCGTAATGCAGCAGGACTTAATGGAAGAAGCGTTTCCGACTGCGCCTGTTCATTTATAATGATATCTTCGTGTCCAAAATGCGCTACCGCCCATGCGGCCCCAATGGTATCAGCAATCCCCATACGTACATCATAACCATGTTGTCTAAATTTCGAGACAATACTTGTTAAGTAGGCCGCCTCCCCGCCCCAAAGATGAGCACAACCACTAATATCCAGGATGATACCGTCGGGCGTATCTAATGCAACCTGTGGTGTGTACCTGATGCACCACTCTGCTATCGAATGGAGTAACTTTTCGGCCAATCCAGCTTGCTCATTGATTATTTTAAGTGATGGAATAAATGCCCGTGCATCCGCTATGGCCATACCTGAATGCACCCCCGCTTGCTCCGCTAATAAGTTACTCCCACTGACGATTAATCTTCCTTGAGCGGCGATGGACAATACAAAGGGAATATTTTGCAAATGTGGTTTGCAAACAGTGAGCCAATCTGTTTTCAGATGAGGAAACCAAAGTGAGGCAAATCTTTTTTTCATGACTAGCCAAGATTTTGGTAGTTATAATTCCAGTCTTTTACCTGTATCTCCTTTTTAGAAAATGTTTTAAATCCTTGTGGAGACCAGGTTATTTGCTCTTTGGCTGGACTTCCATTCCTTACCTTGAGGAGCTCTACATCCCAACAGGGATAGCCAATACCAGGTAATCCATCATCCGATTGACTAGGTAAAGAAGTGACTTTCCAACGTGCCGCACAACTCGTCGCCAACAAGATCTTTGGGTTATGTTGAAGTATAAACCCTGTAACCCGACTTTTTTCTACGGCAAGTTGAAGGCGCCTCGACTGAACAAAATCCAGCTGATGTATTTCGGCCAGCACGGCTGTTATGCCCTGACATTTCAACGCTTCTTCCATCGCCCATAACACATCCTTCTCCCGTTTCATAGAAACAAAAACAATCGATGCTGGATCGACTCCAAATGATCTGATTGCCGCTGGAAATACTGTTTGAATGGAGCCTATCCAAATACAAATCCCATCAGCTTGCATTAGTTTTCCAAGAAGACCACCAATAAACCCACAGGATGCAGCACTATCCATGCGGTTAAAGCTCACAAACTCGTGTATTACCCCTTTAGGAAAAACGCCATTCGGAAAAGCTTTCTCCAATGGCCCCAAACCCATCGTGCTTGCATCATTTGACCTTTGAGGTACCCCTTGCCAGGCAAGCAAGTCCTTTTTAAGTTTGCTGATCAAAGCCTGTTTATCTTCTAACATCATAGCCCCTCGTATTTAATATTACATACAAATATAATACTAATTATTTTAGCAATAAAAGAGAATACTACATTTTTTAGTAAAAACAACAAAACTTAGAACCGTAGAGCCTTTGTTACTTCAAGCCTTATATTTCATTCAAGAATTGCTGGATAACATCTTTTTTTCTTGTCGCAACAGGAATCATTTTACCATCGGACATTTCTATCTGGCCATCCTTGAAATATTTTTTTATATAGTTTGCATTGATTAAATAAGATTGATGACAACGAATAAATTCGGATTCAGGAAGCATAGTTTCAAAATGTTTGAGGACTTTCGAAACCATCATCGGTTTATTGTCTTTAATATAAAATGTGGTATACCCCTTATCTCCATGGCAATAAAGAATATCATCGATATTCACAATCTGAGTGTATTCAAATGTACGTAGTGCTATTTTCTTTGGTCTAACTGGTGACTTCAGATAGCTTTCGGCCATACTTAATTGCATGCTATTGAATCTAAACTCTGTATTTTTCTTATAGCATTTTTCAATAGCCTCTATAAATTGTTCCGGAACCAAAGGCTTTAATAAATAGGCAATAGCGCCTATATTAAGGGCTTCTATAGCATATTGGTTAAATGCGGTTATAAAGATTGTATTTATGTCCAATTTCAGCTCGGAGAGGAAGGATAAGCTTGATCCATCTTTCAATTGAATATCAGCTAAAATAAGATCTGGATTAGATACAAGTAACTCACGTTCTGCTTGGGCGATTGATGGACTATAACCAACGATCTGGACATAAGGAATAGCATCCAATAAAGACTTAATGTACAAATAGATATTATACTCATCTTCAAGAATATAAACTTTCATAATTTCACGTATTTAATTAAAATATAAAACGAGTGGGATATAGAGTTCTACGCGATATCCACTTTTATCTTCTCTATAATTGGGCTTTATTTCAATCCTTGCTTTTTGATGAGGATCATTAAACAAAAGCTCAAGGCGCTCTTTCGTGATAACTTGTGAAAGAGAGGTCTTGTGTGCATTATTTTTCTGATAAGATTGCATTCCCCAGCCATTGTCACTGATAACAATATGCAATTGATCTGCTTCCTGATTAAAAAGAATTTGCAATTGTCCACGATAATTCAAATTTTTGAAAGCATGTTCAATAGCGTTTTCGACAAAAGGCTGAATCAACATAGGAGGAATCATGACATCATCAACATCCAAGTTACCGCTCTCAATTTCAAAATCAAATACATCTTGATAGCGCATCTGCTGTAAAAGTATATAATTCTTTAATGATTTAATTTCTTGATCCAAAGAAATATACTCTTCCCTATTTAATTCGAGTATATCGCGAATTTGACGGGACAATAAGATGAGGTACTGATTTGCCTTTGCTTTTTGCTCACTACTGATCAAACCTTGCAAATTAGCTATAGCATTATAAATAAAATGGGGATTAAGCTGGTTTTGTCGCGTCTTCTGCTCTAAAATTAATTGTCTATTTTCGGCAACTATACGCTGATTAATATTTTTCAATAGCTTTTGTTTATTCCGGTAATAAATGAAGAACGCAATGCTAAAGATTAGTGCAAATAAAATAACAAAAATCCAGCGCTGTTGGACCATAATCTTATGGTTGAATGCATTTGTTGTTTTTAAAAGCTTAATCGCCTGATCCTTTTTTTCAGTTTCATATCGTGTATTGATCTCATTGATACGTTCATTTTCAATACTTTTTGTGCTATTTTTATAATCCTGATAGGCCGAATCCAAGGTAAAATAAGCCCGTTCATAATCTCCTTTTAATGCGTGTGCTACTTGTAGATTCTGGTAATAGAATAATTTATTTTGCTTGCCTTTATGTGTTTTGATAAACTGCAATCCAGCATTAAAATAATAGATCGCCGAGTCAACTTGATGATTATTCAAAAATTTTTGCCAAATTCGCATACGCATAGGCATTGAGTGCCTTGCTTGAAGATAAATAATTAAAATATTTTTGGGATGCCTCTACCGCTTTTCGACTATTCCCTATGCTAAAGAAATACTGTGCCTGTAAATTATACATGCGCATAATGATAGCAGAATCCGCCGTTTTATTAGCGTAATATTTGCAGCTATCCAGTGTTGCTTTTAGCTTCTCAAAATCATGCAATTCAATATACTGCATAAATTTGATCTCCTGATACGCTTGCGCAACATGGGCATCGGATCTATTGGGATGATAATGATACCATGACTCGTTATCTTTGAGCGCCTGGTTATAGTCAGCTCGACGATAATTTGCATTAGCCAATAAATTGAAAAAAAGAAAGCTAAACCTACTCTTATTTTCTAACGCATATTCTTTAGCATCGATAATTTGTTCCATGATGCCAATAGTAGTCACATCATTAAAACTAAAATTAGCCCTTATTTTAAAGTAATCCTTCAGAACAAGCAAATCCGGAGGCAGTTTTCTCCCTTCAAGGTTTTTCAGCGCGATTTCTATTGAATCTATGTTATCGTCCAACAAATAGTTGTACGCCAAAAAAATCCAATTATAACCAGAATTATTAAAATACTTATCCTGAGCAAACTCCGCTATCTTCTTTGCTATAATAGATTGATCCCTAAAATCTTGTAAAGCGAGAAATTTTAATAACGTATCCTGATAGGTTAAATCAAGTGAGTTATCTTCGATATGCGTATTATTTTTAGACGCCTGTTGGCCACTTTGATGACAAGAGAGTAACTGTGCCATGAGCACGAGAGATAAAAAACAAAAAGTAAATCTTGTCAAATTTCGTATCATCAGAATATAACTATCTGTTTAAATTTACATGAAAGTGCCTATATTTTTCCATAACCTCGTTCATTAACTATGATAAGCTTTCACCGGATGTAAACAGCTATTAAAGAAATATGCAAGATGCTGTCCATATCATGTTATCAATTGTCGAATATCGGAATATTATCAAAAAAACAAGATATACTTTCAAAAGTATTTAACCCGGCTGATACTTATGCTAATATTCTTCTCCAATAAAAACACCGGTCGCAATTATGGAACTCGGCTATAGTTAATTTCCTTTTACTCCCCACAAACATACAAATTGGTCAAACAACGAAAACTTCATATTTAATAATCGCAGTATATGAATCAATATTTGCATCAATAAAGAGAATTTCGTGTTTTCTCATCAAAATGTGTAACGAAATATCCCTACCGCATACCTATATTATGGAGCATCACGCTAAAACGTCATATGGTAAATAATCTAATCTTAACTTACATAAACTGGAATATAGATAGTGACATCTTTGTTATTCCAATTATTGAACACCCTATTCGCTGGTACGGACTATTTTGGTTATTGGGCATTGTATTATGCTATAAGATACTAGGTTCATTATTTAAGAAAGCAGGTCGGCCAACCGAGTTCTTAGATCAGCTAACCATTTATATCGTTTTAGGTACTGTTATTGGTGCTAGATTGGGGCACGTATTGTTTTACGACCCCAGTTATTACCTGGATCATCCCTTAAAAATAATGGCCATTTGGGAAGGTGGGCTGGCAAGCCATGGCGGAGGTATAGGTATCCTGATTGCGATCTATTTATTTGCAAAAAAACAGCAGCTTCCTTTTCTTTGGGTTGCAGATCGGGTTGCTTTGGTCGTCCCTATAGCAGGGGCTTGCATTCGCCTGGGCAACTTAATGAACTCTGAAATGATTGGCACCGCAAGTAGTTTACCTTGGGCCTTTGTGTTTACCCATATCGATACGATACCCCGGCATCCGGCACAGCTTTATGAAGCATTATTTTGTCTCCTATTATTCGTATGGTTATATCGTTTGTGGAAAGAAAAAGAGCTTCAACGTAACAATGGAAACTATTTCGCCTTGCTGTTGGTTTTGCTGTTTTCGTTCCGGTTTTTGGATGAGTTTTTGAAAATCAATCAAGAGCATTTTGAAGACTCCCTATTCATCAATATGGGACAGCTACTTAGCATACCATTTATTATTATTGGAGCTAGTCTATTTATTTTCAACCGTTTTCAAGAAAGAATACCAAAATTAAAGTAACGGGATGCGCAATACTTCCAAAAATCATCACCGATGACATGGCCACCAGGAACAGAAATTTTATCATGATTTTTTTAATAAGCCATGTTGAAAAGCATATTTTACTAATTCCGCAGTGTTCTTCACCCTTGTTTTATCAATCAAGTTCTGCCGATACCCTTCAACAGTACGCTTACTCAAAAAGATTTTATCTGCAATTTCTAGATTTGTAAACCCGTCTGCGATCAATTCCAATACGTCTAGCTCACGTTCGCTTATTTCCAAATCTAGGATAGTATTCGAGCCAGCATCCGTATAAACTTGACCCGAAGAAACTTGTTCAAGTAAGGCTAAGCTAATTTCTTCACTCATATACCGCCCGCCCTCAGCGACATGCTTTAATCCAAAAAGTAATTCATTATAACCTACATTTTTCAACAGGTAGCCTGAAAGACCATGTTCAAACCCTTCAACCACATAATGAATTTGACTAAGCATGGATAATATCACAACTTTGACCAGCGGATATTTTTGACTGATGATTTTTAAGAGCTCCATCCCGTCCATATGCTCCATACTTATATCAGTTAAGACAATATCGGGAGCTAGACCATTCGCCAATTTAGACAGGGCTTCCGTACCTTCAGATGCCTCGCCTATCACCGCAAATTCTCCATCGGATTCTAAAAGTAGTTTAATACCATTCCGTACGACCATGTGATCTTCAACCAATAGTATTTTAACCTTATTCATCTTCTTTAGCATTTAAATATAAACGTTCAATTCTATTTTCTTCCAACCATATACCACAATGATGGTGTATTGTATTTTCCGATTTGGAATAAAAAAGAAACAGACTGCATAAACAAAATAAAGATACGAATTTCTATTCACTGTACTATTGATCTCATGACTCCATATTAAACAGCCTCCGCGATGACTAACAGATCAGAAAGTAGGTATTGCTAATGACCGACAACTGCTATCATTTATCGATAAAGAGAAAACTTATGAGAAAAGGAACAATATTTGTACGCTATTAAATCAAGCTATACATGATGTCGCTTTAATCAACGCTTAATTTTTGATATGTTATGATTTGTTCAGATAAAGATATTTTAGCCGTTCTCTCCTCTTCATTGGATGCTTGCGCAATTTATGATAGCGCAGATCTCCGTATTTCCTATGCAAGCACTAACATGTTAAAATTGTGGAATTGTGATCACAGCGCGATTGGGCAATATCTTGAGAATTGTCTTCAACAAGAAGAATTAACGCCATATATCCCTCTCTTGAAAAACGTTTGGGGAAATGAAAATACACAGCTGATCGACAAGATAAAGATTAAACTCAAAAGCGAACAACAGTCTTCACTCCGATATACGCACACGTTTGAATATCATCCGCTCATCAATGAAAAGGGTGAAATTTATGGCATATTTAATCAAATTAGGCTGCTACCTGAAAATGAAGACAACCATCCACTTACACAAGAAAAAAATACCATTGAACGAAAACTGCTACAAGATTTATTAACTCAAAAATATACAGTAGCAGGAAATCACTACAAAATCCCCACGAATAATTACACCTTATCACCTAAACATACCGAAGATCTCAATGAAAAACTCAAGGGGGCACTAAAGAAAATCATAGAGAGTGAAGAACATTACCATTTTGCATTACAGTCGGCCGAGATGGGAACATGGAACTTAAATTGCAAAAATTACCTAGTCAATTGGGATGAACGGACTCGAGAACTCTTTGGTTTTGCGAAAGGTGAATATGTTCCATACAATGAGGTCCTCAAATATATTCATCCAGAAGATAGGAATAGAATCGATCAAGAAGTCAAAAAATCACTGACTTTTCAAAACAAAGGTGTATATGACGTACAATTTAGAACCATTGGAGCACAAGATCTTCAATTACGGTGGTTGCACTGTAAAGGAAGAGTATACTTTGACCAAGACCAACAGCCCGAATGGTTTGCAGGCACCGCTATAGATATTACCACCCCGCATCAAGAACATGAAAAACTTGAAGCAATTAATCAACTTATCGCCAAAAGAGATCAACAGTTCAGAATGATCGTTGAAGCCGCCGGTATTGGTATCTTTTCTATTGACATAGAAACCAAGAAAATGGAACTCAATGATCGCTGCCGTGAATTATTTGGCTTCCACCAGCATGACAACATAAAAGAAGCTGACTTTTTCGCCCAAATTCTACCTCAGTATAGAAATATCATTCAGCATGTTTTTCAGGAAGTAACACGCAAGCAATCGCCTTTCGATTGTCAATATGAGATAAAAGATAAAAAAACGGGTAAGATAAAATGGTTAAGGTCAATAGGCGGAAGTCAATTGGAATCGGATACAACAAGACACATGATCTATGGCGCCATAATAGACAACACCAATGACAAGGAAGAAGAAAGGAAAAAGCTCGATTTTATTAGTATCGCAAGTCATGAACTCAAAACACCTTTGACCTCACTCATTGCCTATATCCAATTACTACAAGCCAAAGAAGGTACATTGAGCAGCGAAAAGCGCATGCAATATCTCCACCAATCGAATGAGCAAGCAACGCGTATGCGCGGCTTAATCGACGGCTTTCTAAATGTTACTCAACTAAATGAGGGTAAGTTAGTACTTCGCAAAAAGACATTTAACGTTTGTTCTTTACTCGATTATATTCAAAATATCTATTCTTTAAAATCTGTAAAGCACTTCATTCATTATTCAGGAGCAATAGATTCGAATTTGGAGATTATCGCCGATCGTGATAAAATCGAACAAGTGTTAATCAACTTCATGGATAATGCTATTAAATATTCGCCCAGTAATTCAACAATTACCATGCATGTGGCGATACATTCAGGTTATTTTGAAGTCGAGATCAAAGACCAAGGAAAAGGCATCAATCATAAGGATCAAAAACAAATATTCAATAAATTCTATCGTGTAAATGACGATGCGGATCGTTATGCATCGGGATTTGGCATAGGACTGTTTATTTGCAAAGAAATTATTCAAAAACATCAAGGAGAAATTGGTGTCGACAGCCAGATCGGCCAAGGATCAACCTTTTGGTTTAAAATTCCGGTCAGTGTATAAATAACAGCGCTAATTACCACCGATAAAATTTTCGACGAAAAGAAAGCAACAGTTGCGAATCAAATCACAACTGTTGCTGAAATATGAATTCGCCACCTATTTCTTTTTCAAATCGGCTCCGGCAATATCTTCCCATCGATAATAATGGAATGTTTTATCGTCACTCATAACAACAAACAAGCCATGTTTGAAGGTTTCATTTAAATTAAAAGAGGTAGTTTCTGAACCATCACTTTGTGTTGCCATAACTGGCACAGTCTTCAGATATTTATGTTCGAAAGGATTGCTTTTGGTTCCTTCCCGACTAAAAACCTGAAAACGATTTGCCCCCTGGTCCGAAACCAAGATATATCCAGTACTGTCGGTCACTTTATAAATCGAAATACCTTCATGATCTTCTTTAAAACCTGCTGTAGCAAACAATGCCAACTGTTGGTTTCCCTTTGCTGGATCCGCATAGTATTGTTTTACGCCAGTCTGTTCGTCCGAATAGTAAATATATCCAAGCTCATTATCCACCGCTATTGCTTCAATCTCTTTCTTTCCACTAAATGAACCAAATTTGCGAACCAGTGTAGCTTTTACTGAACCAGAGCCATTATCCTCCAATAAATATTGTCCCAAATAGCCTTCTTTTGGTCCATTTTTTCGCCCAACAATAGCATAGATCTCTCCTTTTGGAGAAGTATATAGGGCAATCCCCATTAGATCTCTGAATTCAGGTTCAGTTTCACCAACAAACATATCTAATCCCCCTTGATCGATCGGCTTCATGTCAGGTAGTGAAAAAATACGCAATTTATGGGTCATACGCTCTGTTGTGACAGCGATATCAACAGGTTTCCCCTCCAATACCAAACCGTAAGCTACATCGACATTGTTTGGCCGTTTTAAATTGGAAACCACTTTTTCTTTGACCGTTTTACCCTGTAAATCGTACACGAATAAAGCTCCATCGGCATCTTTATCCGTTGCTATAATCAGACTCTTGCTCGGATCGTTCTTATTGATCCAAATTGCAGGATCATCCGAATCATAGCGTACAGCATCGGTCACAATAACAGGTTTAACTGAGTTTACCGTATTTGTTTGCGCATTTTTGCATGCTATTTGAAGCAGGGTTGATGCTCCCAAAGTTAGTGTTAGTATTGTTTTTAAATTTGTCATTATATGAAGTAAATTAGAATTTGGAACCAAATGCCCCAACATAAGCTGCAGGCTGAGGAGAATTATATGTTAGGCCGTTTGACATCACCAGGCCGCTCGTAAAATGGGGTTTAAAAGCCAAAGTACCGGCCTTTAATGCAGGTGAATTCCCCTGAAGATGAAAATCCCAGCTTGAATCAAATACGTAATTGTCAACTGATGTTTCTAAAGGATAAGAAACAAATTTAGGATTATTCTCCCCTGCAACTTTACCTCTAACATCATTACTACCGCCTACAATATCATTTTTACCGACCTGAAACTGATCTACAGTCAATTGACCGTAACCATAATACCAATTATTACCTGACACAGAACGGCTATCTTCTGGTTTTTTAGGATCACGCTTGACTCCAAAACGTGTATTGGCAAAAAGATTATTATAAATTTCTGCTCTGACAGAGGCTTCTAACCATATGGAACCTCCTTTGGCTGTAGGTCTGCGCCACCCTGTATTGAGCATGGTATTATTATAAACAATAATATAAGCCTGAGGTGTACGATCTCCCGAATTGGATAGTTTTAATGCATTGGTATTTACACTATACACTAGGTTATAAGCAACATCTGCAAGACATCCGGATTTGAAATTCATCGCTTCTCCACCTGTCACTCCATTAGAAAAGAAACGATTGTTAGCGAAAATGATTTTTCCGCCTTCAATATACGTACAGTCTTCGTGAAAATGACTTACAGTACTATTTTGAACAACTAGCTTTCCGTCTGGATTTGAGAACCACAAAGCTGGCAAAGCTTCACCAGACACTTTTTTATACAAGCCCATTTTTACAGAAGTCGACGCATCCGATGTAATTGCACCACCATATTCAATGACGGTATTGTCCAAAACAAGTTCCTGGCAGCTTGGAGCGGCTAAAATTCCTCCCCATAACTTGCCAAATTCATTCGTCTTCGTCTTATACCCATCTTCAACCGTAAATTTTACAGGATTTTCAGCTGTACCTAGTGCATACAAATTACCCAAAACAACAATTTCAGGCTTATTGACAGAATCCATCAATACGGTTACACCTTCCTCAATCGTCAGGCTCTTGCCTTCAGGAATAATAATATCTCCCTTGATATGCTGCACACTCCCTTTGCTCCACACACCAGAGACCTCACCTATAGCACTTCCATCAGCATCAGAAGTATCAACATCAATATTTGCTTTTTCACAGGCACTTAGCACCACGATAAAAAACGCTAGAAACGATAAAATACATTTATTTTTCATCTGTATATATTTAATTTTTAATGATGAAGCAGATTTCACTTATCCAAAACATTGGCTTTCCAAAAAAGTGAAAGCTTCACCGAAACAAACTGTTGTTATTTCACGTCGCACATGTTCAGATTAAAACATGCCCCGTTTTACGCGGGTCTATTATTTACTAAACGAATAACGTAAACCAAGGATATAGTTCTGTCCATACAAATCCTTTCTAATCAAAGTATTTCCGCCTTCAATAAGCTTTTCAGCGATCTTCTCATTTTCGGGATTTGTTCCTTTCACATACAATTCCATTGGTGTATTCAAGATGTTGTTAGCTTTGGCAAAAATGGCCCAGCCAGCTTTAAATTTCTTCTCAATAGAAGCATCTAACTGAACAAATCCTTTTTGCCATAAATCATCGTTCAAAAATTGCGACACTGTATTGATTCGTGAGCCGGTGTAAGATCCAGCTAACTGTCCTTCCCAGCCATTATTAGCATCTTTGTAAAGTAACGATAGATTGGCCACATGTGCAGCTTGCCCATATAGCGGTCTCGTTTGATCCACGATAATCGCTTCAGGGTCCTGGGTGGTCTCATTGATTCGACGTGACATCTTGGAGGTCGTTATACGTGAATGGGTATAGGTATAATTGGCCTTAACACCAAATTTCTGGATATACTTGATATAATCAACCTCAAGACCAAAGTTATTGGCATTACCAAAATTACCAGGTGTGTAGTATACATCCTGCTTACGAACCTCATCCGGTTGAAAGGTATATTCAATTGGGTTTTTGATTTTCTTGTAAAACATACCCACAAGAAATTGAGAGGAAGCTTCTGGGAATAATTCATACCTTAAATCGAAGTTATCTGCTAAGGCATGTTTTAAATCTGGGTTTCCTTTTTCTAAAAACTCTTCATTAACCACACTTGAGGGTACAATTTCATAAAATCCAGGTCGGTTTAACGCACGATAATAGGCCGCATGAAGCTGTTGTTTTTCGTCCAAATGATATTTCATGGTCAAACTTGGCAGCCACTCTGTATAAATTTGGGATCCTTCCGGTCTTTTTTCTCCTGCAGGAAACAATAATTTATAATTCTGATTGGTATGCTCCATCCGGATCCCACCGATCATCTGCCATTTGTCATTCTCATAATTGAACATACCGTACAATGCTGTGGTCTTCTCACCAGCATCGTAAGTTAATGGATTTGCAACAGCTCCGGTAGGATTGGTGACGGTCAAATTGAGATCGGTATAGCGCTGAAAATCTACGCCGTATTTATACTTTGCCTCTTCTGCCGAAGCTGGTGATAAGTTATAGTTATTGTAAAAACTACTACGCTGTTTATCACGATACAAACCTCCGGTCGATAGCTCCAGCTTACTGTTTTCCATTGGAACTTTATAAGCTACATCCCAATAGCCTGCATGATCATTATCGGTATTCCGCTCCCAACGATAGGTTACAGGAGATTTATTGACGAGAGAAGCCCTTTTACGTTCAAAATTTTCTTCTACTCCATCCAAACTGATCATCGTGTTTTGTGGCAATTGATTGCGCGCTGAAGAAAGCACACCTGACCAACGGACATTCAGACGATTATCTAAAAAATGATGATCCCCCTGTAGCGTACCATTGTAGATCTGTTGCTGTGTTTTTCGGCTTCTTGTCACATAGGTCAGTTCGGCTTTACCAATACTGGGATCATACTGACCATTATATATCGTATTTACAGCATCACGCAATTGCATGTTATTTAAATTCACATACATTTGATAAAAGCTAACCCGATGATTTGGATTAAATCGATAGTCGATCTTGTTATGCAAACCTAAGCGTTGTTGCTGTTCATCATATTGACGATCATTCTGCTCAGTAATTACCGCATTGGGATTTACGCCAACGACAGCCGATTTGTAGAAAATAGAACGACTACCTCGATGTAAATTTTGATAACTCGCACCCAAAATAACGCCCAATTTATCATCCAAATACCGATTGCCTATTGTCAAATTGCCGACAAGGTCTGGAAGGGGTTTTTTATAGGTGTAATCTAACGCACCCTTATTAAAATCAGCAGCGGTTGCATTGTAATTCTTCCCATTCAGTTCGTAGGGAGATTTTGCCGAAGTTCCGCCTGTTGAAAAGCTTCCAAAATCACGATTAAAATAACGTTGACTGTAACCTGTTGCCAAGTTTGCCTGCAGCAATAATTTAGTCGGTGCCGATTTCATAACCATATTGACAACTCCACCCACCGCATCGGCTTCCATATTTGGTGTTAGCGACTTGTAGACTTCTAAGCGTTCCAACATATCTGAAGGAAATAAATCCAAAGGCACATAACGGTATTTATTATCCGGACTTGGAACCTTTACACCATTCACTAAAGTGGTATTGTAACGTTTGTCCATCCCCCTCAGAATAGCATATTGTCCCTCGCCATTCGAATTTCTTTCTATAGATACACCCGAAACACGCTGTACAACATTTGCAACGGTGATATCCGGAGAAATCTCTATTGCACGCGCCGAAACAACATTCATAATTTGTGACGCATTCTTTTCCAAACGCCTTGCACTAGGATCATCATCCCCCCCATTCCGACGTCCCTTTATGGTTACTTCCATTAATGTCTGTTCGGTAGATGTCAGCTGAAAAATAAAATGAGGAGTATTTTCTTTTTGAATTTCGATTTCTTTAATTAATTCGGCATAGGCCATATGCTTGATATGAACCCTATCCACACCTGCAGATAATCCTTTGAATTCAAACGAACCATCCAATTGTGTTTTGGTCGATAGCCCACGCTGTTCCAAGAATACTGTTGCACCAGCAATAGCTTCACCAGTTTGACCATCCAATACCTTACCTTTGATTTTGGTCGCATAAGCAGCGCTGACCGAAATACTGGAGGCAAGTAATACCGTTAAAAAGTTTTTCATTTTGCTTAGATTATTATGAATCTTTGATTGTTGTCGCAAAGATGGCAGCCAATTTTAATCACACAAAATATCTAGCGTTACAACAAGGAAACAAGGTAAAAAGAGCACTATACAGCAAGGAAACAGATAGATCTAAAACACTATCAAACAGCAGCTTAAAAACAAATTACACGCCATTAACATTCTATTACTCCTGTGTTAAAAAATTATGAAATACCAACGAGATAACCCGCTAGATCATCTCCTTGTTCCAATCTTAATTTTTTTCGCAATCGATGTCTGGCAACACGAAGGCTATCTTGTGATATGCCCAATAGGACGGCAATCTCGATATTATTCAAATTTATTTTAAGCAATGCTATTAATCGCATATCTGCGGCCGTCAAATCTGGAAATCGTTGAATAAGTTTTTCAAAAAAGCTGTGATGCACCTTTTCGAAAGTTCCCATAAATTCTTTCCAATGGATGCCCTGTGTGATATTTTCATTGATCTGCAACACCAACTTCTGCATTTGTCGTTTTTGATCCCTGCGTTCGTCCTTAACCATTCCCTTTAATTCATCACGAAGTTCTTCCAAAAATTGATTGTTACGGATTAGATTTAAGGTATGGGATGTCAATTCTTTCTGCTTGATCGACAGCTCCTGTTTGAGCTGCTTATCTTCAAGCAACTGGTTTTTAAGGGCTACTTCAGTCAACTCACGTTCGGCCTCCTGTTTTCGCGATTCAGTAATCTGATTTTTGATCTTAATTTTCTGACGACTATGCAATACATAGGATAATACAATTAACAAAATTAAAACCACGATTGTTCCCCACAGCATGATTAAGTTAATTCTTTTTGTTACCTGCAATTTTTCAATCTCCTCAGCTTTTTGATTCATATCGTAGAGCGCCTGAAAAAAAGCGGTATGTCGAGCACCATCTACGCTATACAGTTCAAGCACCAGCTTACGGCTCTTTTCGGCATAAAAATATGCGCTATCCATTTGGCCACGCAAGGCGTATGTTCTACTCAAATCTTTTGTCGTAGCAGCCATTTGATACACATCACCCAAATTTTCCGCCATCTGATAGGCCAATTGCGTGAGTTTGATACTTTCTGGATATTTATTGGTCTTTCTAAAAATATCGCCCATATTATTTATGACCACAATTTTTCCATAATTGTCTTTTGTTTCCGTATAGAGGGTACTTGCTTTTTCAAAATGAAAAAAAGCGCTGTCATACCTTGCAAGATCTTCATAAATACTGCCCAAATTTTCATGGATCTTGGCTTCTCCATTTTTATTACCCGCACTGCTATAAATGGACAAAGCAAGATGCTGGTAGACAAAGGCGGAGTCGTAGTTAGCTTCCTTTTCAAATAAATGACCTATATTCCCTAATGTACCTGCCTCTCCATTTTTATCCCCCTCTGTTCGGAAAGAATGTAGCGCCTTGTTAAAATAAACTTTCGCTACATCATGTTGTTTGTTGAAAATATTGAGCTCCCCGATATCACTCCAATTCGAAGCAAGATGCTGTTTTGAATTTAATTGCGTATAGATTCGATCGGCTTGAAAATAGTAGTCCTGCGCCTGTCCATAATGTCCCTGATTGACACATAACCATCCAATCGCCTGTAAACAATTGGCTTGTAATAATAAGTCTTTATCCGTAACAGCTTTTGCATAACGTTTTTTGACGAGCATAATTGCAGAATCAGGATGGTTTTGACTTAATCCTCTAATATCCTTAAAGGATTCAACCTGCGCAGTACCCGGGTGACACAAAAAAAAGCTGTATAAAAAAAAGTAGAAACAAAATAATTTTATCAGAAATCCTCATATTTAACGTAAATAATCGAATTGCAAATGTACATGAAACATGTTAACACAATATTAAATCACATAAAGCAATACGAGTTTTAACATAAGGAAGGCTGACTTATTTTTATCCGCCAAGCTCAACGATATACTATTAAAAAAGCCCTTTTATTGACGATACACATCAATAAAAGGGCTTGAAAATAGACAATCCCAAAACCGGTTAATTACCCGATTTCAATTCAATGAGCGGAGTGATCCGTTCTAATATATCAAATGCCACCTCTGCCATTTTATTACCTTTATTGTCCAATAACGGATTAACTTCAACAATTTCAAAACAAATTACCTTTCCAGATCGGATGATCTCTTCTAAAATCAACACAATCTCCCTTGGCAAAAAACCCTTAGGTACTGGTGTTCCCGTGCCATCCGAGATCAATTCACTATCCATGCTATCTACATCAAAAGAGATATAAACCATATCACATGCTTCTAGGATTTTCAATGCTTCAGCCACACAATCGGTTATTCCCCGCTGTCTCGTATCTTTCACACGATAGTTCTTAATGCCAAGTCGTTCAATGACCAGATCTTCCGGTTCTTCCGTATCCCTTACACCAAAATAAATCAAATGATTGGATTGTATTTTACCTACTGGGCCAGCTATTCGTTTTAGTTTATTCCAAAATTCTTGTGTCGATTCGTCTATTTCATTGATTTTGCATGGCAAATTATCCTCATTCAACATCGCCGCTAAAGGCATTCCATGCATATTGCCTGAGGGTGTTGTGTGCGGAGAATGAATATCGGCATGCGCATCTACCCAGATTACACCGAGTTGCTTATCGGGATAAGCGGACTTTATACCACTGATCGTCCCCATTGCGGAGGAATGATCCCCCGAAAACACCAATGGAAAATTGCCGGAAGATAAGCTATCTTCAACGGTGGAAGCTACTTGTTTGCATTGTTCATAAATCTGCTGAATATGTTTCGCAAAAGGATGATTATCATTCTGATAAATGGAGCTATTTCGAGTCGGCACATCAACAAATGGATAGTTAATGAAATATTGACTTCCTTTATTAATTGCAGCTATCTCGATGGCGTCGATGCCTAGATCTGAACCCCTAGTCCCTGCTCCTATATCCGATCTGTTTTTGATCAATTCAATCATTTTCTCCATACACTATTTCAAATTAGTCAACGATCGCTCAATAATCCCTAAGCAAGTCTCGACTTGCTCTTTTGTAATAACCAGCGGCGGAGCCAATCGAATTTTGTTACCATGTGTAGGCTTCGCTAAAAGTCCATTTTCTTTAAATTTGAGACAGATATTCCAGGCCAAATCACTTTCTTCATCCGCATCAATTACAATGGCAGTCAAGAGCCCCTTTCCTCGCACTTCTGTAATTAACGTGCACTTAGCGGCAATCTGACGCAATCCATCCAAAAACAATGCCCCCATCTGAAACGCCCGTTGCGTCAAATTTTCATCCCGTACAACATTTAACGCTTCCATAGCCACTGCACAGGCCAACGGGTTTCCACCATAAGTCGAACCATGTTCGCCCGGTTTAATACACAACATAATGGAATCATTTGCCAACACTGCCGATACCGGCAATACACCTCCCGATAACGCTTTCCCTAAAATCAGAACATCTGGTTTGCTTTGACTCTGCGCAGCATCAATATCATAGGATGCCAACATACTTCCCGTCCGAGCAATACCGGTTTGGATTTCGTCTGCAATAAACAATACATTGTATTTTGTACATAACTGTCTCACACGCATCAGATAATTCTCATCAGGAACGACAATACCCGCTTCGCCCTGAATTGGCTCAACAATAAAGCCAGCAATATTTTCATCTGCTTTGAATAACTGTTCTAGCGCATCAACATCATTATAGGGAACGAGTACTATGCCATCTAAAAAGGGACCAAATTCATGTGTTGCAGTACGATCATTGGATGCCGATATAACGGAGATTGTCCTACCATGGAAATTGTCTTTGGCAAAAACAATTTTCGCTTGATTGGCTGCTACACCTTTCACCTGATAGGCCCATTTACGACAAAGCTTCATTGCCGTTTCTACCGCTTCAACTCCCGAATTCATCACCAAAGCCTTATCAAACCCAAATAACTGACAAAGCATTTCTTCAAAATCGCCCAATTTATTATTATAAAACGCTCTCGATGTAAGTGTCAATTTCGCAGCTTGCTCTTTTAAAGCATCTATAATTCGCGGATGGCAGTGTCCCTGATTGACAGCAGAATATGCAGACAAGAAATCAAAATAAGATTTTCCATCAACATCCCACACCATGACTCCTTCAGCTCTTTCCAATACGACTGGAAGAGGATGGTAATTGTGCGCTCCATATTTTTCTTCTTTGGCAATGAACATCTCGCCCTTACCATGTTTAGCTACTGTACTCATAATTCAGATTTTTTCTAATAATAACAAATATACAATATTTACTTTTTTATTGACTGAAAAATAAAATTTAACACTAAATTAGCATAGAAATATTAAAATTAACTTTTAAACCACTTTCTACAATGAATAATATCGATGATTTTGATTTACAAATTTTAAAATATTTAGACGAAGATGGACGAATGGCCTACTCTGCAATAGCAACAGCTATGGGCGTATCCAATACGATGATCCATCAACGAATCAACCGATTGACAGAACAAGGAATACTGGCCGGTATAAAGCCTGTATTAAATGAAAAAAAGCTAGGCTATGATTGGGGTGCTTTTACAGGGCTAAGTTTAGAAAAAGATCATGACTCGAGCCGAATTATTGAAGAACTTAAGAAAATACCAGAAGTTACAGAATGCTATTACATTACGGGCAATTACACGCTATATGTAAAAATTATTGCTAAGAACCACGAACATATGCGACAATTGCTTTATGAAAAAATCGATAGCATTCCAGGAATTGCAAAAACAGATTCCCTTATTGAATTAGGCTGTGCCTTCAAGCGAAATATTATATTCTAGAACAAGGCAACAACCGACGGGATCCTGAATATGATTTTTCAGGGTCTCCACGTTATTTACCGATATTTGCCAACTCTTCTTCCGTCCAATAGATCAATTCGCGCAAAACATACACATTTTCATAACTTCCCAATCCATCGATATAATCCCACAAATCACCTTCAACTTTCACAGGTCTTCCATGATGAAGTATGTCATATCCATTGTCCAACCAATTTTGTATCTGCTCTTTATCCATCGTTATCAAAACTTATTGTTAATTATCTTTAAAATGACTATATCAAATATAATGTATTTTACGATGGCTACCCACATCTGTCTAAAAGAAACTCAAATTTCAACAACTTTTTGACATAGCCTTTATCACAATTTAATAAGTTCTCGCGCTAATTGACAAATTTTAAAAAGAAAAAAAGTATATTCGTATAACATCAAATATCATTGTTATGGCAGATTTTTTCTACGTTGGATACGAAGGTGAAGACGAATTACTCGAACTGGTGGCTGTATCTACTATTCAATCCCTCCTCTATTTTCAGGACGCCGATCAAGAGGATTTTACGACAATAAAAACCGCTATTGATCAAAATTTTATCGTCGAAGAAGACTTGATTACCGTCGCAGACACCCTCCGATTGGATCAATCTATTGTTCGCTTTACTCCTGGCAAGCCTAATTATAAAGATTAATTGCATGCTCAATCATCTCGGCAAATAACGCTCAGTAAAGCAATTAATACAAGATAATTAGTAAAGAAAAGAAGTAAGGAAATAATGAAGGTAGTTTTAATAGGCGGTTCTGGCGCTACAGGAAGGGCGCTCGTTCAATTGATGTTAAAATCTAAGGAAATTACGGAAATCGTAGTGCTTTTAAGACGTGTCTCGTTTGAGGAGCATATTAAATTGAAACAGGTTATCGTAGATTTCGAAAATCTAACGGATTTTGAGCAAGTGATACAGGGCAATGTCGCAATTTCCTGCCTTGGCACCACATTAAAAGACGCAGGCAGTAAAGATGCACAATGGAAAATAGATCATGATCTTAATTTGCAATTTGCGGCATTGGCTAAAAAAAATGGTTTTCCTACCTTTCTCTTATTATCGGCTGTTCTTGCGGATCCTGCATCAAAAATTTTTTATAACCGCATGAAAGGAAGCCTTGAACAGGATGTTAAGGCACTTGATTTCAATCGGCTTATTATTTTCCAGCCTGGAGGACTAATCCGACCAAATACAGATCGCTTGGGTGAAAAAACAGCTATAGCTGCCCTTCGTATCTTTAATACAATAGGATTATTCAAAACATACGAGCCTCTTTCAGTAGGACAAGTTGCTATGGCAATGTTACAGGCGATCAATCACTACAAAACAGGTATCCATACAGTAACCGTGAAAGATATCCAGAAATTAGCAGCAGAAACCAGTTGAAACAAGTAAAAAAACAATTCATAATATTGAATTAACAGTAAGCTAATCCTAAGGTTGTAATTTGTGTTTTTTTAAAATAACAACCATTCAAATGAAAAAACACGTTTTATTTCTGTTTCTCCTCGTTTTTGTACATGTTTTCCCCTCTTTTGGCCAAGAAGCAAAATACATCTTTTATTTAATTGGTGATGGCATGGGCCTCAACCAGGTTAATCTCACCGAAATTCATCAAGCTGAAGTACAGCATAAAGATAATCCCATCCCACTTGTGTTTACCCAATTTCCTCATGTTGGATTTGCCTCCACACATTCACTCTCCAATGGCGTAACGGACTCAGGCGCTGGAGGTACCGCATTAGCCGTTGGAAAAAAAACCAAAAATGGCGTTATCGGTATGGATAGTACAGGAACTGTCCCCTATAAGAGTATAGCTTATGCCGCAAAGCAAAAAGGAAAGAAAGTCGGTATTATTACAAGCGTCAGCATAGACCACGCTACCCCGGCTTCATTTTATGCGCACCAAGCAGACCGCGACATGTATTATGAAATCGGTAAAGAAATTGTCACTTCCAATTTTGATTTTTTTGGCGGATCCAATTTTCTCAAACCCGAAACAACATTTGATCATAAAAAGGCGCCATCGCTTTTCCCCATATTAGAAAAAGCCGGCTATAAAGTGCTTAAAGGAAAAGATGCTTATGCACAACTACCAAATAAATCAGATAAGATCATATTGATGAATTCAGATGGCAGTCCTATAGATGCCCTTAAATATGCCATAGACCAAAAGCCAAATGATTTAAAATTGGCAGATATCACATCTGCAGCTATCACTTCACTGCATAAAAACAATACAAATGGTTTCTTTTTAATGATTGAAGGTGGAAAAATTGATTGGGCATGCCATGCAAATGATGCGGCTACAACGATCCAGGAAGTATTGGATTTCAATGCCTCCGTACAACTCGCCTATGATTTTTATAAAAAATTCCCAAATGAAACACTTATAGTCGTTACGGCGGACCATGAAACAGGAGGATTAGGTGTCGGTAATGGAAGTTCTTCGCTGAAAACAAAATTCTTGTCACACCAAAAAATCTCGCATGCAGAACTTTCGAACGCAATTGGCAACCTTCGTAAGAATAATCCAAATGCAACATGGGACGATCTCAAGAATCTCATTGCTGCTCAAACTGGTTTATTTTCCAAAATTACAATCCATGAAACTGATCGTAATGCTTTAGAAGCTGCCTATCAAAAAAGCTTTGTCGATCACCACAATGAAACCGCAAAAAGCCTTTACGCAAGCGACGACAAAATAGCCGCATTGAGTATTTCAATCTTAAATCGGATGGGATCAATAAGCTGGGCCTCTAACAACCATTCGGCCGCCTATGCACCGGTATATGCGATCGGAGTTGGCTCCGAGCAATTCAGTCAGAAAATGGATAACACAGATATACCAAAGAAAATCGCTACAGCAGCACAACTTAGTTTGGACTAAACAAAAAAAGATCCTCAAGAAATCTTGGGGATCTTTTTTATGAGCCTCTTATCGGAATCGAACCAATGACCTACTGATTACAAGTCAGTTGCTCTACCAGCTGAGCTAAAGAGGCGTTACTTCTTTTCAATCTTACAACGTCTGACCGTTTTAAGATGCTGCAAATATCGAAAGCTTAAACCAAAAATGCAAGTCGATTTCAAGAATTTTATACCCTGTTAAGCCAATTATTTAAAAATCAAGCGCATTATTTTCAATAACTGAAAATTTGTCATGATTCAATAAAAAATATCGCCATTTTTTCCGAAGTATGGCTTAAAAACCGAATGGCACTTCAATTGTTATAACCAATATGTATCAACGAAACTTTAAATAAGAGAATAAAAATGAATTTTAACAACTATACAATTAAAGCCCAAGAGGCTATACAAAAAGCATCCGAAATTGCGGCTGGCCATCAACAACAGGCGATTGAGACAGCGCATATTTTAAAAGCTTTACTCACAGTGGATGAAAATGTTGTCAGCCACTTATTAAAAAAGTTAAATGTCAACATCAGCTATCTCGGAACTGAACTTGACAAACAAATTGAAGGTTTTCCGAAGGTTAGTGGTAGCAATATTTATTTAAGTAGCGATGCCAACAATGCACTTCAGAAAGCACAGGGCTATCTCAAAGAATTCAATGATGAATTTGTCTCGGTAGAGCATTTATTATTGGGTATCCTGGCGACCTCTGATAAGACCTCAACATTACTTAAGTCACAGGGCGTTACAGAAAAAGACTTAAAGACCGCCATAAAAGAATTGCGCGGAAACAGTCGGGTAACCGATCAAAATGCGGAGGCCACCTATAATGCTCTGGGGAAATATGCACGAAATTTAAATGAATATGCCGAATCCGGCAAATTGGATCCTGTTATCGGCCGTGATGAGGAAATTAGACGGGTGATGCAGATACTCTCCCGTCGTACCAAAAACAACCCAATACTCGTTGGTGAACCTGGGGTTGGTAAAACGGCTATTGCGGAAGGTATTGCTTACAGAATTATAAAAGGCGACGCACCTGAAAACTTAAAATCAAAGATTGTATTTTCCTTAGATATGGGCGCTTTGGTTGCCGGAGCTAAATATAAAGGTGAATTTGAAGAACGTCTAAAAGCGGTTGTAAAAGAAGTTACCGATTCCAATGGAGACATTATACTCTTTATCGATGAAATCCATACATTAGTGGGTGCTGGAGGTGGTGAAGGCGCAATGGATGCGGCTAATATCCTCAAACCGGCGTTAGCTAGAGGTGAACTACGTGCAATTGGAGCGACAACCTTAAACGAATACCAAAAATACTTTGAGAAAGATAAAGCATTAGAGCGCAGGTTCCAGAAAGTCATGGTTGAAGAACCTGACACGCAAGATGCCATTTCCATTCTCCGTGGCCTAAAAGAACGCTACGAAACACACCATAAGGTACGCATTCTGGATGAGTCTATCATTGCTGCAGTGGAATTGTCACAGCGCTATATTGCCGATCGTTTTCTACCAGATAAAGCGATTGATTTAATTGATGAGGCAGCATCCAAATTGCGCCTTGAAATGGATTCTGTACCGGAAGCTGTCGATGAGCTTGAACGTCGTATCATGCAATTGGAAATTGAGCGTGAAGCTTTGAAACGTGAAAATGACGATAAAAAAGTCGCAGAACTGTCGGAAAGTATCGCTAATCTATCTGCAGAAAGAGATACGTTGAGAGCATCGTGGCAAGAAGAAAAGAGTCTTGTTGACAATGTCAATCAAGAGATTGAGAATATTGAAAACTACAAACTCGAAGCTGAGCAGGCCGAGCGTTCCGGAGACTATGGAAAGGTAGCAGAACTTCGTTATGGACGAATTAAAGAAGCGCAAGAAAAAGTGGACAAACTAAAGGCTGAACTCGCCGAAAAACAAGAAAGTAAGCGTATGCTCAAAGAAGAAGTTACTTCAGAAGACATTGCTGATGTTGTTGCAAAATGGACGGGAATACCTGTGAGTAAAATGATTCAATCAGAACGCGAAAAATTACTGAATCTAGAGGAAGAGCTTCATAAACGTGTCGCCGGTCAGGATGAAGCAATAGAAGCTATTTCCGATGCCATTCGTCGATCACGTGCTGGATTAAATGATGCGAAACGACCAATAGGATCGTTCATATTTTTGGGGACTACTGGAGTCGGAAAAACCGAACTTGCAAAAGCACTTGCCGAGTTCTTATTTGACGACGAACAATCCATGGTTCGTATTGATATGTCGGAATATCAAGAACGACACGCAGTGTCTCGTTTAATCGGAGCGCCTCCGGGATATGTCGGCTATGATGAAGGCGGACAGTTGACTGAAGCAGTCCGAAGAAGACCTTATTCTGTTGTTTTGTTAGATGAAATTGAAAAAGCTCATCCCGATGTATTCAATATCCTATTGCAGGTATTGGATGATGGCCATCTTACAGACAACAAAGGTCGTACGGTAAACTTCAAAAACACCATTATCATTATGACCTCCAATACGGGGTCAACCATTATACAGGAGAATTTCAGTCATCTGACCGATGATAATAGGGATGAAATTATCGCCAAAACACGCAATGAGGTCTTCGATCTTTTAAAACAATCGATTCGCCCCGAGTTTTTGAACCGTATCGATGAAGTGATTATGTTTACGCCATTAAGTCGAGACGAAATTGGAGATATTGTTCGTTTACAATTTGCACATGTTCAGAAACAGCTGGCCGAACAAAATATATTCATTACGGCTTCTGATGAAGCAATGGATTGGTTGGCACAGCTTGGTTATGACCCTATTTATGGAGCGAGACCCTTAAAACGTGTTATTCAAAAACGAATTTTAAATGAATTATCAAAGGAAATTTTATCCGGAAAAGTAAATCGCGATTCGATTATTCGTCTGGATGTATTCGACGGTAAATTTGTGTTCATCAATAAACAAGAACAATAAAAAAAAGAACGTCCGATAGTACTATCGGACGTTCTTTTTTTTATTGCTAATTTTTAAACATTTAACCTGTAATACCTAAAGCTTTTAACAACTTGTTTATATCGTCTTCGCCGTCCAAATGCTGCACCAATACTTTGGTTTTTGCATCATAGATATAAAGCGAAGGGTAATTGCTTGGTTTAAATTTTTCAATAAATTGGGTTCCAGCATCAAACAAGAATTTGACATTTGGGGCACTTTTCAATGCCTTCGCATGCATATTAATAAATCCATCGACATAAGGCTTGTCATTCATGGAGATAAAATAGAAGGATACATTCTTGAATTTGGACAAGTGCTGTGCGATACCAGCGCCCATTTTCTGGCAATGGCCACAACCCGGGTCGTAAAAATCCAACACAATATAACCCGATTTTGGAAGCTTGTCCGAATTAAACTTGTTAGCCTGATAGACCTCCTCAAAAGTAAACGATGGAAGTGTTTTGGGTGCCTGTGCAAAAACAGGTTGAAATAAGAAAAATACACTTACAAAAAATAGGGAACAAAGGAACCTCATGTTAAAGAAATTTAAACCAACAGTGACTATTCAATTAATTTTAATCAATAATACTTAAAAATGCGCTTCAGTCAACTATTATTTTAGTTTTTTTACAAAAAATCCGTAAGTTTGGGCTAATTTTTAAATCGATCAAATCTATTAATACTTATTAATCGTGAAAAAACGAATTGCTATTTTTGCTTCAGGTTCAGGGTCCAATGCTCAAAAAATAATGGAACATTTCAAGTATTCAGATGAAGCTGAGGTTGCCTTGATTTTATCCAATAACCCTGATGCTTACGTTATTCAACGAGCCGACAATTTTGAAATACCTGCACATATATTTGATCGTGATGAATTTTACAAAACCGACAACGTTGTCAATATTCTTAAAAACTTAAATATTGATCTGATTGTTTTGGCAGGTTTTCTTTGGCTCGTTCCGAATAACCTTCTGAAAGCATTTCCAAATCAAATTATAAATATACATCCTGCTCTCCTACCAAAATATGGTGGCAAAGGTATGTATGGTGACCATGTGCACAAAGCCGTTTTGGCCAATAAGGAAGAGGAACATGGCATTACGATCCACTTCGCAAATGAACATTTTGACGAGGGGGAAATTATATACCAAGCACGATTCAAAGTGGATCCCAACGATACTTTAGACATTATTAAATTTAAAGGGCAGCAACTCGAACATCAGTACTTCCCTAAAATAATTGAAAATCTTATCAAAAAAATGTAAAAACAATTCTATTATTTAGAATTGTTTTAAACAAATTGTAACTTTGTATTATGAACGAAGTTATTGAATCTGTGTTGGAGATCGATGAGTCAGAAAATAAAGCCGGGTTGTTTCAGTTTCGGAATACGGCTATGAACCCTTTTTCTGACTTTTCTTGTGCCTGCTTTAAAAAGTGTTGCAAAAAATATAAAGAAGGCAAACGCTGTAAAAAATGTCCGGGACGAAAAAAAATAGCTATTTGTTGACTACTCTTCCAGGTAGTCTAAATCTTTATCAAAGCTTTCTTCTAACTGGGTCAACGAATAAATTGCTATACCCGAAAGAACGACAACCATTGTAATTGCTGCTGGCACAATTCCAAATGCATTTACTAGAAGCCCATATAGCATTGTTGACGGAATGAGTGCACCCCGTACAAAATTGGGGGCCGTCGTTGCAACAGTTGCTCTGAGATTTGTACCAAATTGTTCCGCTGAGATAGTCACAAAGGTTGCCCAATATCCTACTCCTAAGCCCATTATAAAGGCAAGGCTTAAAAACTTTGTCGCTGTAATACCATCACTCAATAAATACCATAGTGAACTTCCAATGATAATTAATTGACATATAAACACCACTTTTTTGCGGGATTTTAAAATCTGTGCGAATATTCCTGCCAGTACATCCCCGATAGAAATACCGATATAGGTAAACATCACCCCTTGACCAGCACTCAGTGTACCTGTAGCCCCCAAGGCCTTGCCGATTTCCGGAGCCTGTGTAACCAAAACACCGACAACAAACCAGATTGGAAGGCCAATACAGAGACAGTTAACATACCGTTTTAACCGGCTTTTATTTGTAAAAAGCATACGGATATCTCCTTTCACAACACCCGATTTATCTTGATCCTTAAATAATCCTGATTCAAAAGAGCCAATGCGCAACAGTAACAACAGTAAGCCCATTCCACCACCGACAAAGTAGGCCGTCCGCCAGTCAAATTCTTCCGAGACAAAATAGGCCAATATAGCGCCTAAAACACCGACACCGGCAACCAACATGGTCCCATAACCGCGTTTTGATTTATGCATACTTTCAGAAACCAAGGTAATTCCCGCCCCCAGTTCTCCGGCCAATCCAACGCCCGCTATAAAACGAATAATACCATACATAAGCACATCATGTACAAAACCATTTGCAATGTTCGCTACAGAGTATAAAAGAATCGATCCAAAAAGCACTTTTAAACGTCCAAATTTATCCCCTATAATCCCCCAAAGAATTCCACCCAACAGCAAACCGCCCATTTGCATATTGAGCACAAATTCACCCTTTACCCGCATTTCTTCCGCAGGGACGCCAATATCAGTGAAGGACTGAATACGAACTATGGAGAAAATAATCAAATCGTAGATATCGACGAAATAGCCCAGTGATGCAATCATAACCAGTAACCATACTTTTTTGCTGGATTGTTTTTCTTTTATTGTTGACATTTTAGGTTTTTTGATCTGTAAAAATACCATAGTGAAGCTATAAAACCAAGATTTCGAAAAATAATCCGACACATTGTTTTATTTTTGCATCATGAGATATAGTCCACTTGCCTTAACATGGCTATTACGTATTTACCCACCATTTCTATTTCAGGGAATCTGGGTTAAAAAAATTAGCCCCGGCTTCCAAGGCGCCAAAGTAAAAATTTATAAGACACCATTCAATATCAATACCAACAAAACATTATTTGGCGGAACGATCTTTTCTGCAGCAGATCCAATATTCCCCATCCTCATTGATCAGTATCTTCAAAAGATTGGTTTTAAGAAAACGGTGGCCTGGTTAAAATCATCACAGATCACCTTTAAGAAACCCGGCAAAACCAGCGTGGAATATTCTGTGCAACTCTCCGAGGAAATCCTTGAAGAATGTGCCCATATTATCCGCACAAAAGGCAAAGTAGTAAAGGATTTTACACTGGAAATTAAAGATAAGTCTGGCGATCTCTGTGCCACGGTACGTTGTGAAACCTATATTCGTGACTTGAATTTTACATTCCCTTCCAGAAATCGAAATATTGAGCCATAAGAAATTAATATATTTGTCCAATTACCAAAAAACAAAAAACATGAATAAAATCGCGTTTGTAGCTATCGCATCCTTGGCAATAGCAGCATGTGGAACTCAGGGAAATGGTGCAACAGGTGTAAAAGCCCTGCAAGATTCAACTATTAAGATACATGATGAAATTATGCCTCAAATCGCTCATTTCGACCGCGATGCTGTTAAGATAGATTCTATTTTGGCAAATTTAAAAAACCTAAAAACAACTAAGGCTGATTTAGACACCAATTTAACAAGAAAAGAGCTAAGCACATTGAAAGCTAATTTAGAAAGTGCTACAGACCATATGATGGACTGGATGAAAGGATATAACCCAGATTCAACAGATGTTAAATATTTTGAAACAGAGCTGCAAAAAGTAAGTGATATGAAAAAAATATTTGATAATGTTTCTAAAGAAAGCCAAGACAAATTAAAGAATTTTTAAATCCAAAAATTCAAATAACGCAGTCCACCCCGCTTTAGATTAACATTAAATTGTTCGTGTAAAGATGGAATCAAGCTTTTACAAACAAAACTATTAAACACATGAGATCCATAACTAAATTTTACTGCGCAACTGGCCTTTTACTCGGTTTATTTTCCTGTAAAAACAATAGCCAGACAAGCCTACCCATCTATGGCGAAAGAGAAGCTGTAGAAAAAACAGTTGATGGAAAACAAATCGTAGATACAGTCTATCATACTATTCCACCTTTTAAACTGCTCAATCAGGATAGTACAATGATTTCAGATAAAGATTTTGAGGGTAAAGTATATATCGCCAACTTCTTCTTTACCCATTGTCCAAGTATCTGTCCGACGATGAATCGCAACCTATTAAAGATATACCAGCAATACAAGGATAATGAAGAAGTTCGTTTCCTGTCCCATAGTATAGACTTTAAATACGATCAACCCTATGTACTGAAAGATTATGCCAATAAATTGGGTGTAACCAATAATCACTGGCAATTTGTTTCGGGGACTAGAGCAGAAATATATGGTCTAGCCAATCAATACCTGGTTTATACCGCTGAAGATAAAAATGCACCTGGAGGTTACGATCATCAAGGTTACCTTGTCTTAATAGATAAGGATAAAAGAATTCGGGGTGCCTACGACGGTACAAACGATGAGCAGGTAAAAAAATTGATGAACGATTTACCTTTACTCTTGAGTGGGGCTAAAAAATAACATGCGCATTCTCTTAACAACAGGTATAACGATCGGGGTTATTTTATCGATCTTGATTGGTTGTCAGCAGGAAGTTGATATCAAAACGGCACAATATGCGGTTAATGGTCAAAAGGTATACCGGACACATTGTCAAAATTGTCATGGAGAGAAAGGTGAAGGATTGGGAAATCTCTATCCTCCCCTAACCGATACTACCTTTCTGCAAACGCATCGTCAGGAGCTTGCTTGTATCATCAAGCACGGGACTTCCGGAGAACTTGAAGTAGCAGGCAAAAAGTTTAATAATACCATGCCCGCTTCAAATCTTTCTGCAATTGATATCGCTTATGTATTAACATACATCAATACCAAGATCAATAAAGGAAAGAATCTATATCCTCTGGAAGAAGTGGAGAAAAATTTAAAAAATTGTAAATAGAAAAAAGCGTTGGTTTTATAAGCCAACGCTTTTTTTTTCTATGCAACCGATCCACCTCCTCTAAGAAAGATCTTCGGGCCAATCTGCAAGCGACAATCAAGCTACAACCCTGGCACTCTTGGCACTACTTCCCCTCCGCCCATCAAAAAAAATAAAAAGTTGAAAACAATTTCACCTTTTTTTCCTTATTGTATTATTGGTTCAAATCGTTTTATATTTATTGATTTATAACAATATTCTGACATTTTGGATCCAAATTAATCGTTAATTTTGCAACCGAATGAACGTTCGATTGATGAATTCCAATGAAAAAATTGCGGCAGTACTTGCCAGCACACTAAAACTTATACAAACAAACGGCTTCCATGGAACGCCGATGAGCAAAATCGCACAAGATTCTGATGTAGCAATAGGAACTATCTACCATTATTTTCCATCAAAAGATGACCTAATCTTTGCACTGTTCAAACATTGTAGAACATTACTGAATGATTACATTTTTGATGGTATAAAAGATGATTTCGATTATAAAGATTCCTTTATTCATATCTGGCGCAACTTTGTCAAGTTCTATTTAGAAAATGGGCATATCTTCAGTTTTTTTGAACAGTTTTTTTCCTCTCCTTATTACGAGAAAAACAAAGCTGAGATACAAGAACCTGTAGGTGGACAAAATAAAGTTGTTGATTTTTTACAAGAAGGCATTGATCGAAAAATATTGAAACAGGTAGACGTCCATCTTTTGGTGGCCAGTTATATTGGTGTAGCCTTATCGACTGTTCACAGTATCAAATTTAAAGATCTCAAATTCTCTGAACAGAATGTAGAAGATTTAATTGGGATTATTTGGGATGGAGCTATTAATAGAGAAAAAAATAATTAATTACATATATGAAGTTTAATAGAATCGTTTATTCCTTGGCGGCCCTGTCGCTTTTGAGTAATACAGGATTTGCACAACAGCAATCTGAAAACTTGCCGGCAAATGCAACACTTCAGCAGCTGATTGATTACGCCTTACGTAATCAAATCTCTGTAAAACAAGCACAATTGGACGAGGCCATCGGTGAAAAAGATATTGACATCTCCCTTTCAGGTTGGTATCCACAATTGGGTCTAAAAGGAAGTTACAATTATAATGTCATTGTTCCATTAGCAAATATTGGCGGAAATAATATTAAAATGGGGCAGAACAATGCGAGTGCCTTAACGCTTCAAGCAGACCAACAGATCCTTAATCCGGAGCTAATGCAGGCAAAAAAAGCCGCTGAGCTGGTACGTCTCGGTAATAAACAAAATACGGAGAACAAAAAAATAACAGCTGTTGTGGAGGTCAGTAAAGCCTATTATGACATCCTTACCTCGGAAGAGCAGATCAAGATTGTTCGCGAAAATATTGCTCGCCTTCAAAAACAATTGAAAGATGCGAAGTCACAATATGATGTGGGTTTAGTTGATAAAACCGACTATAAGAGAGCGCAAATTGCGTTGGCAAATTCGAATGCTGACGAGAAAAGAACGGTTGAGCTTCGTAAATATAAATACGAATACCTTAAACAATTGCTAGCTTTGGATAAAAGCAAAAATTTGACGCTTTCATTTGACAATAGCAGTATGGAATCAGAGATTCTACTTGATACAACTGCAGGAATAAGTGTCTCTAATCGAATTGAATTCCAACAATTGGAAACATCGAAAAAGATTCAACAGTTGAGCACACAGTATTATAAATGGACATATTTACCAAGCGTAAGTGCCTTTTATAATTACGCATTCAACTATAGAAATGATAAATTCAGTAAGCTTTATTCCGACAATTTCCCGGGTTCAGTAGCTGGCCTAAATGTTTCTTTTTCAATTTTCGACGGGTTTAAACGTAAAAAACAAATCAATAAATCCAGATTGCAGGAAGAAAGAATTGACTGGGATATCAAAAATTTAGAAAACAGCATTAACACAGAATATTCGTTGGCAAAGGCAACCTATAATGCAAATTTAAATGACTGGAAAACAGCTAAAGAAAATGTGGATCTCTCCAAAGAAGTATACGAGACAATCAAACTTCAATATGACGAAGGTATCAAAACTTACCTCGATTTAATGACGGCAGAGACTGATCTCAAAACAACACAGCTCAATTATTTGAACTCCCTTTATGCGCTATTATCAAGTAAATTGGATGTTCAGAAAGCAGTTGGGGCAATCCACACAAATTAATCAATAAACGGAAACTAATACAAATCATGAATAAAAGACAATTATTATTCGCTTTCTTCCTTGGGACGGCATTAGTATGGACCTCTTGTGGAAATAAAGATGCAAAAAAGCAAGGTGCAGCACAGGCTCAGGCTGAAAAAGTTGTCCCTGTCAGCTTTGGTGTCGCATCGCATGAGACTGTTACAGGTACAATCAGCTATCCAGCAACAGTCAAACCGTTGAACGAAGCAGATCTATATGCGGAAGTAAGCGGCTATATCACAAAAATATATGTTTCTGACGGTGCAGTAGTTTCCGCAGGACAAGCTCTTTATGAAATTGATGGAACACGCTACAACGCAGCTGTCCAACAAGCTAAAGCAAGCTTACAGGTCGCACAGACTGATTTGGACCGACAAAAAAGAGATTTAGCACGTTACCAGACATTGGCCGATAAAGATGCGATTGCGAAGCAGGTTTTTGACAATGCAGTATCAAATGTAGCAGCTTCTCAGGCACAGGTAGAGTCGGCTCGTGCGGCATTGGTCACTGCAAATACAAACTTATCACGGTCGACGATCCGCGCTCCTTTCAGTGGTACTGTAGGGATATCACAGGTACGTTTGGGAGCCTTGGTTAACCCAGGTACAACCCTATTGAATACTTTGTCTTCAACCAGCCCAATTGCTGTTGAGTTTCAGGTAAACGAAAAGGATATTGCCAAATTTACTCAATTGCAAAGTAGCCATTCATCTTCGGACCTTTCTCTTTTATTGCCAAATGGAAGCACTTATGAAGGCAAAGGAACGATCACAACCATTGACCGCGCAGTTGACCCTGCTACCGGAACAATCAAAGTGCGGGCGACTTTCCCGAACAATGCCAACGAATTGCGGGCTGGTATGAATATTACGATGAATGTATCAACAACCTCGGCTACAGAAGAAGTTGTTGTACCTTACAAAGCGGTCTTTGAGCAGCTCGGGGTATTTAACCTTTATGCGGTGAATGATAGCAGTAAAGCCGAAATACGTCAAGTAAAATTAGGTATTAAAGCTGGTGATAAAATTGTGATTAAAGAAGGTGTCAAAGACGGTGAAAAGATTATCGTCGACGGTACCATGAATGTCCAAAATGGAGTTAAAGTAGTTGATGCTGCTGTCGCTGCCCAACAGGCTGCCAAAGGAGCACCTCAAGGAAAATAACACCATTAATTTTTTAAAGAGAATCTAAAAGATATAGAATGATTTCAGAAGTATTTATTAAGAGGCCAGTTACCGCAATCGTTATTTCGATATTGATTTCAATTATCGGGATCATTGCAGTATCCACGTTGCCAATTAGCCAGTATCCTTCTATTGCACCTCCAACAGTAACGGTTACGGCCAATTACACCGGAGCTGATGCACAGACGGTTGAACAAACCGTGACAACTCTTATCGAGAGTCAGATCAATGGTACACCTGGCATGATTTATATGTCGTCCAATAGTACGTCAAATGGTCAAGCAACAATTACGGTGACATTTGAAGTAGGTACGGATATCGATATTGCGACCTTAGACGTACAAAACCGCGTGGGAATCGCTGAACCAGCCCTTCCCGAAGCTGTGAGACGTCTGGGAATTACGACCCGTAAAGCCAATAACGATATCCTGATGTTGGTTGCCTTAACTTCACCAAAAGGAACAAGAGATGAAAATTTCTTGGCCAATTACAATAACTTATACGTTAAAGATGCGCTCTTACGTGTGAAAGGTGTCGGTGACGTAACCGCTTTTGGTCAGCCGTTTTCAATGCGTGTATGGCTAGATGCAAATAAATTGGCTAATCTAAGCATGACCCCGGCCGATGTATCGACAGCGATTGCGGAACAAAACTCCCGCATACCTGGTGGTAGTGTGGGTGGACGTCCACAAGAGTCTTCGACAGTATTTGAATATCCAATCATTACCGATAGTGACCTTTCGAATCCGGAAGACTTTGAAAACATCGTTGTAAAAACCAACAAAGATGGATCTATCGTACTTTTAAAGGATGTTGCACGTGTTGAATTGGGTCAATTTAATTATGGTACATCATCTACCGTAAATGGTATGACCTCATCTGCGATGATGATTAACCAGACCCCGGGAGGAAATGCCGTAGAATCCGCAGAAGGTATTGTGACAGCATTGGAAAAATTAAAGAAATCTTTTCCAACTGACGTAGATTATACCATCAGTTACGAGACAGTTTCGGTAGTAAATGCCTCAATTTCTTCGGTTATCCATACCCTAGTTGAAGCATTGATCCTGGTAACAGTGGTGGTATTTTTCTTCCTTCAAAGCTGGAGGGCAACATTAATCCCCGTATTGGCAATTCCTGTATCCATCATCGGTACATTCATCTTCTTCCTGATGTTTGGCTTTTCGGTCAACAACCTGACCATGCTCGCCTTTGTATTGGCCATCGGTATTGTGGTGGATGATGCCATCGTTGTGGTGGAAGCTGTCCAGCACTATATCGACCATTATAAGCTGGATGCAAAAGAAGCGACACGTCGCGCCATGGGCGATATCACCGCTCCGGTTATTGCAATTGCATTAATTTTGGCTGCCGTATTCGTTCCTGTAGGTTTTATCCCTGGGATGGTCGGTAAATTGTACCAACAATTTGCCATCACGATCGCTGTGTCCGTTATGTTGTCTGCATTTATTGCCCTTTCGTTGACCCCAGCATTATGTTCGATTTTATTAAAACCAACAGCAGTACATGAAGGTGCCAAAGGTTTGAATAAATTTTTCTACAAATTTAATGTCTGGTTTGAAAAGGTGACCATCAGATACTCCAATGGTGTAAAACAAGCAATCAAAAAAGCACCACTTGTATTGATCATTCTGTTGTGTATTTTTATCGGAACAGGCTGGATGTTTACAACCAAACCGACAGGATTTATTCCTTCGGAAGATGGTGGTGCATTTTTTGCAGGTATTACTTTGCCGGAAGGTTCTTCTTCTGCACGTACTAATGAAGTCCTTAAAGAGATTGAAGCCGATCTACACAAGACTTTCCCTGAAATCAAGTATGTTACCGCAATTTCTGGTATCAATATCCTAAACCGCGCGTTTAAATCCAATGGAGCAACAGTGTTCGTTTCTCTTAAACCTTGGGAAACCCGTACACGTACTGCAAACGATATCGCTGGAATGATTATGGGTAAATACATGGGTTATACCAAAGCACGGGTATTGGCGGTAACACCGCCGGCAATTCCAGGTTTAGGTACATCTGGAGGTTTCTCTTTGCAAGTACAGGATTTACAGACTGTAAATATCAAAGATTTCGAAGCAACAGTCGGCAAATTCTTGATGGCAGCCAACCAACGTCCGGAAATTGGAATGGCCTACACGATGTTTAATACCAATTCTCCAAACTACAAATTGGAGGTCAATCGTGAACAGGCAAAACGTATGGGCGTGCCTATCTCAAGTATTTATTCGACAATATCATCCTATTTGGGAAGTAGCTATGTCAATGACTTTACAAAGTATGGTCGTAGTTACCGTGTCGTGACACAAGCTGATATTCCGTACCGTATGAATATTGAAGACATCAACAAATTGTATGTCAACAATGTTTCTGGGAACCCTGTACCGATGGGTACACTGGTCAAGTACGAATTAATGACAATGCCTTCAATCATCAACCACTACAATATCTTTAGAAGTATCGAGATTAATGGTAGTTCGGCTCCCGGTTTCTCATCTGGAGATGCATTGAAAGCTTTGCAAGAAGTGGCTGCACAAACATTACCAGAAGGTTTTGACTACCAGTTCTCCGGTCTATCTCTTCAAGAGATGCAATCCGGGTCAAAGACCATCCAAATTTTTGCCTTATGTATCCTGTTTGTGTTCTTACTATTGGCTGCCTTATACGAAAGTTGGTCTGTACCTTTCTCCATTTTGTTATCTGTACCACTAGGTGTATTTGGGGCTATATTAACCCTAACATTAATCCCTACATTGGATAATAACATCTATGCACAGATTGGTCTGGTCACCATCATTGGACTTGCTGCTAAGAATGCGATTCTAATCGTTGAGTTTGCTAAGGAACGGGTTGATATTGGGATGAACCTTTATGAAGCGACATTAGATGCTGTAAAATTGCGTTTACGACCAATTATCATGACGTCCTTTGCCTTCATCTTGGGGATTATTCCATTGATGCTATCCCATGGAGCTGGAGCAATTTCTCGCCAAACAATCGGTTGGACGGTATTTGGTGGTATGACTGCAGCCACACTCCTAGCGATCTTTATCGTTCCAGTGCTATTCGTTGTGATTACACGTATGGCATACGGTAAGAAAAAATTGGCTGAATTAGAAGCTAATTTCGATGAAGAGAAAGCGAAAAATTTAAGTTCACACTAATTATACGCTGCCTCTGTGAAGAATCCACACGGAGCTAACAGCAAGAAGCCTTTCCTTGTAACAAGGGGAAGGCTTCTTTTTTGCTCGTCCAATTATATTTTTTTTATTTTTACAGCTCACTATTAAAAGTATATGTCACCTGAATCACAACGAAAATTTGAATTACTAAACCTTCTTGCCGAATCCTATGACGCGCTATTATTTGATGTCGATGGTACCCTGGCTGATAATATGGATGCACACAAGCAATCATATAAGGCTGCAGCTCAACAATACGGGGTCGAGTTGGACGTCAATTTGATTGATGAAACTGCCGGATGGCCCACTGTGGCTGTTGCAGAGGAAATCAGCAAACGCTATGGCGTAGATTTCGATTATCAAGAATTTTCAACACTAAAGTCTACCATTTTTCGAGACGAGTATGTTTTCAAGACTAAGCCTGTAGATTACGTTGTTGAACATCTAAAATATCAGAAAGGTAAAAAACACATCGCTGCCGTTTCAGGAGGAACCAGAACAACCTTATCCATGACCTTAACCACCATTGGTGTATGGGATGATTTGGAAACACTGGTTTGTGCTGGAGATACAGCTGAGGGAAAACCTTCACCCCAACCCTTTCTTTTGGCAGCGGCTCAATTGAATATTGCTCCGGAAAGATGCCTGGTCTACGAAGACGGATCCCAGGAGTTGAAGGTGCGAAAGCCGCAGGAATGGGTTGGGTTCGCGTTGATGAAATTTAATAAATCCCGATTTGCAGACTATAAAAAAAGCCGCAGTAAACTTCAAGCTTACTGCGGCTTTTTTATAGCATTATGCTATTTAAAAACTAGTAATTATTTTCACTCCCCCGTTGCTATAGTTCAAATCGGATGATTTCAAATTTCCGATTGGAGCTTTATAATAAGGCTCTACAGAAATGGATAATTTTCCAACTTTCTGTTTCCGACCAACTGAAAAATTAATAAAGCCGTTCACACCTTTATCATCAACATTTTTGTCTTGGGATTTTTGTCTGTACTCCGTATTATTTGTTTCATAGATCGTTGCCCGTTCCTGATCCAATACACCAACATAGGATACACCGACTGAGGTATAGAAATTCTTGTTGATCGCATATCTAACATCCAATGGGATATCAACTGTTAGGATTTTACCTGACACTCGTTCATTACTCTTTGCATCTTTTGCATCTGCTGCCCGCATCGCAAAGGAATTATTCAAATTCGATTGAGAAATATAATTTGGCGCATCTGCATTAAGAGAATTTGATCCCATTGCAGGAGTAATGGGTGAATTACCCGAAACAGCTCCATAATGTTGAATGGAAGCTCCTGAACGAAGACTTACCTTACTCGAAATATTATAGGCTAGTGCGACCCCACCGCCCAGCGTTATACTTTCTGACGTAGAGGCAGGTGATACAAAAGCGCCCATTTCCCATTTCTTATCTTGGTTAACGTTCGTGTGTACAACACTATTCCTTGCCCCACCTTGTTGCGCAGCATACAATTGTGATAGTTTTGCAGCATCGCGTTGCGTTTGATTAACAGGCGACATAAACCCTGAATTGGCCGAAGCAATAACGGCACTACTATTCGTCACAGTGGTATTTGTTGACGCGCTTACTCGTTCCACTTCACTTTCCGTTAGACCAACCTGCGCTGAAAATGAATTATTTTTCAATTGCATGGACTGCAGCCTTCTTAAATCGGCTGATACAGCCACATCGTGGCCCCGCATTAATTGCCCAGTACTCAATACCAAGTGGTGATTGTCCAAATTTTCAGTTGAATGGTCCGTTGGCACAGAATAGGTATAGGGCTTCTTCGCCGATAATACCTCTGCACTCACAATCCTATCGCCCGTAACATCCGATAACGAACGCTGTATCGATCCTTTTAAATCCTTATGATCACCTAAAACATCTTCGCGTTCCGGCAGATGTGTCAAAACGACAGCAGGTAAATCAGTCTCCACATTCGTCTTTAGCCCCCAATATCCTACACCAAAACACAATAACACAGCCGCAGCAGCACTCCAATACTTCCAATTAGAGGAACGATGTGCTGAAACGCCATAATTTGAGGCAAATTTCTCCCAGGAACCTTCTTTATAAGGTAGTTCATGGTCTTTTAATTGTCCAATGATCTCTTCTATCAATTCCTTTTTCTTATTGTCTTTCATCGTAACAACAATATTTATCTTATTTCTTGAACTACGCCTGTATAATCCAAGTATAATTTTCTAAGTTTTTGTTTCGCTCGCGTCAGATAAGTCCTTGACGTACTATCTGGTATATTAAGCATCTGGGCAATTTCATCATGTGAATACCCCTCAATTTCATAGAGATTAAAAATAGTTTTTTGAATTTCAGGGAGCTGATCGAGCAGACGCATAATCTCATTGACCTCCAGTCGACTGTCCAATTGTACTGCCGGTGTATGCATATCCCCTTCTCCCAAATCTTCAACCGAATAAAACTGCTTTTTACTTCGTAAAAAATCAATCGAAATATTGGCAGCAATTCGTCCTATCCATGCTCTAAACGATTTTTCGAGATTTTCATCTTCAATATCCCTATTAAATGATTCCAATTTTCGAAATACCCGAACAAAGCTTTCATTCACGAGCTCTTCCGCGTCCACATCCTGTTTTACATAACGAATAATAATAGCCATGAGATAACCATAATACTTCTTATAAACGAAAGCCTTGCCGTCCTCACGATCGCGCAAGCAACGCTCTAAGGCATCATGTAAAGATGATAGCTTCTTGTTATAAAAATATGACCGAATTATGCCCACTTAAACCATTTAATTATTAAGTTTCAAACTTAGACAAATTGCCTTTCATATGCAATCAATAACACATGCCATGTAAACAATCTATCGAATTCTCCCCTTCATTATGAACGTTTTTTTCGAGGAGATAACGAAATTAAAATTATAAAACTCAAAATCAAATAGTCGAATGTCCCCTTGTAATAATATCACTATTTAACTATTTTTATCCCATATAACGGAATGCCATTTCCTTTCGCTACAGTGTTTTCAAAAAAAATCCATAAAAAGAATTGAAAAAAATGGCTATTTTTGCGTGATTTTCACATTTTAAATATTATTCATACCGAATGAGTACTGTATTATCCGAACAGGAACAACTTAGAAGACAAGCGATGCAATCGTTGTTGGATATGGGAATTGATCCATTTCCAGCAAACGAATTTGTCGTCAATGCACATGCTGCTGATATTTTAGAAAATTACGATAGAGATAAATTGAATTATAAGAACATTACCATTGCTGGACGTATCATGAGTCGTCGTGTGATGGGTAGTGCTTCGTTCTTTGAAATTCAAGACTCTACCGGACGTATTCAAGCTTATATTAAGCGTGACGATGTATGTCCTGATGAGAATAAAGACCTATACAATGTCGTTTTCAAAAAGCTATTGGATATCGGAGATATCGTTGGTATCAAAGGCTATGTCTTCACAACACAAACCGAGGCTATTGCAGTACACGTAGAAGAACTTACCGTTTTATCCAAATCGCTACGTCCCCTACCTGTCGTTAAATCTGCAGAAGGTAAAACTTTTGATGCCTTTACAGACCCAGAGCAACGCTATAGAATGCGTTACGTGGATTTGATCGTAAATCCAAGTAACAAAGACATATTTATCAAACGTACGAAGCTTTTCAATGCCATGCGCCAGTTCTTTAACGACGCGGGGTATATGGAAGTAGAAACACCTGTCCTACAATCCATTCCAGGCGGTGCTGCAGCACGTCCGTTTATTACACACCATAATGCTTTAGATATTCCATTATATCTTCGTATCGCCAACGAGCTTTATTTAAAAAGACTAATCGTTGGTGGATTTGATGGTGTATACGAATTTTCTAAGAACTTCCGTAATGAAGGAATGGATCGTACCCACAATCCAGAGTTCACCGCAATGGAAATTTATGTAGCCTATAAAGACTACAATTGGATGATGGACTTTACAGAACGTCTGTTAGAACATTGTGCCTTGGCTGTAAACGGTACGACTGAAGCTACCTTCGGGGAACATAAAATTGACTTCAAAGCACCATATAAACGGATATCGATGACAGATTCCATAAAGGAATTTACTGGATTTGATATTACTGGAAAATCTGAAGACGAAATCCGTATTGCCGCCAAAGGAATGGGCATTGATGTAAACGAAACCATGGGTAAAGGCAAATTGATCGATGAAATTTTCGGTGCAAAATGTGAAGGAAACTACATCCAACCAACATTCATTACAGATTATCCAAAAGAAATGTCTCCTTTAACGAAGAAGCACAGAGATAATCCTGATTTAACCGAGCGTTTTGAGCTGATGGTTTGTGGAAAAGAGATTGCCAATGCTTATTCAGAGCTTAATGATCCAATTGATCAACGCGAACGATTTGAAGATCAATTGCGCCTTTCTGAAAAAGGTGATGATGAAGCCATGTTTATTGATCAGGATTTCCTTCGTTCATTGGAATATGGAATGCCGCCGACCTCTGGACTTGGAATCGGTATGGACCGTTTAATCATGTTCTTGACCGATAATGCGTCAATCCAAGAAGTTCTTTTCTTCCCACAAATGAGACCTGAAAAAGTCGCCAAAGTAGCAGAAGTGAAAGATTATGAGGAACAAGGTATTCCTGCAGCTTGGGTTCCTGCCTTACAAAAAATGGGCTTTACAACCATTGAAGCTTTAAAAGAAGCGAATCCGAACAAGGTTTTTAATGACCTTGGTGGTATGCGTAAAAAACTGAAACTAGATATCAATATGCCAACGAAAGACGAAGTATTTGCTTGGTTCAATTAAATCGGTATCTATAATCGCTAAAAAAGCTGCCTCAATAAAATTTGAGGCAGCTTTTTTTGTTTAGAGCGATCTTGTAAAAATGTTTAAAATGGTCCAATGCGACCCACAAACCCCGAGATTCCTTTCTGTAGTATCTCCGATCCTATCAGATTTGTATAATCCGCTCATCAGCCTCTATATTAACAGGGAGATTACAGGGGGTTAACAGGGGTAAACCCTTGTTAATACCCTGTTAACCCCCTACAATAAGTATGGTAAATCCCCATCAATTCAGAAGCTGTTAAGAGGATAGCACGATGCTATGCAACGTAATGCAGCTAAAAAGATGCGCTATGCATTTAAGCACAGGATATATGACACAATTGTCACCAATATATGACTCCCGTCAATTGGAGACATTTATTATATTTACATATCGTTAACTAAGTCAGTTTTTAGCATATGAAGAATATTCTTGCGCTTGATGGTGGTGGTATCCGGGGTATCATTCCTGCAATGGTTCTTGTCGCTCTGGAAGAGAAGTTACAAAAGCAGACCATGGATCCCAATGCACGGATTGCTTCCTACTTTGACTTTATTGCAGGTACAAGCAGCGGCGGAATTCTGACTAGCATTCTTTTGTATCCGGAAGAAGGCAATCCCACCCATCCGAAATTTTCTGCGCGAGATGCCTTAAATCTATTTGTTAATCATGGCACTGAAATTTTCAACGCTTCCAAATGGCGGCGTTTTTTAGGTGGATTTGGTCTTGTCAGCGAGCTCTACTCGTCCAACACATTATCAGACGTTTTGGATGAGTATTTTCAAAATGCACGATTGAGCCATCTTATCAAACCCTGTATCATCACTGCGTATAACATTGAATTACGGAAGAATCATTTTTTTAGACAACAAAAGGCAATTACACACGGCGAAGCAAGGGATTTCTACCTTAAAGATGTTTGCAAGGCTACGTCCGCTGCACCCACATTTTTTCCTGTTGCAGAGATCTATTCGCTTTCAAAAACAAGATACCCTTTGATTGATGGCGGTGTGTTTGCTCAAAACCCCTCAATATGTGGTTTACTTGAAGTTTTAAAGGCTTTTAACAGCACGCAGATAAACGACATGTTTATGGTATCCTTAGGTACAGGAATGTCAAAAACAGCTTATAATTACGAACATTTTAAAAAGAAACTTGCTATACAAATCGGTCCCGCTTTAGTTGACATTATGACAAGTGCATCTTCTGAAAGTACCGAATTTTTTATTCGGCAACTATTTCAAAGTAACGGTAAGCAACAGAATTATCTCCGCATAGAACCAGCCAATCTATCGAGCATCAATGCATCATTAGATGCAGCCTCGCCCAACAATATACAGAAGTTGATCTCCTTATCCGATAAAATGATCAGTGAGCATGAGGATACATTGGATTATATCGTTGCGCATCTCATTAAAGAAAAGAGTCAAAATAAGAAGAAAAATCCATGGAGCCAGTTGATGGATAAGTTCTAAAAGATTACTTTTACGCATATTTTAAATCTATATGGCATTAAACTACGTTTGGGTTGCATTTTTCTTAATCACATTTGCCGTAGCCCTTGTAAAACTAATCTTTTTCGGAGATACGGAAATCTTTCAGCAAATTGTAAATTCAATCTTTGACAGTGCAAAAACAGGAGCAGAAATCTCTTTAGGACTGATCGGCATGATGAGTTTTGCACTTGGGATTATGAAAATTGGCGAAAAAGGCGGTATGATCAATATCTTCGCAAAAATCGTGGGCCCTTTTTTCCATAAACTATTCCCAGAGATACCCAAAAATCACCCTGCGCTTGGTTCTATTCTTATGAATTTCTCGGCTAATGCACTAGGATTAGATAATGCGGCAACGCCATTAGGGCTTAAAGCCATGAAAGAACTCCAGGAGCTCAATCCAAATAAGGAAACAGCTACCAATGCACAAATCATGTTTATTGTGCTCAATGCATCTAGCTTAACCCTCTTGCCCATTTCAATTATGGCTTATCGGAAAGAAGCTGGTGCACCAGATCCTTCAGATGTATTTCTGCCAATTCTGATCGCAACCTTCTTTTCCACATTGGTGGCATTGATTCTCGTTTCCATCTACCAAAAAATCAATTTATTTAATCGTGTAATTCTAGGATACCTGGGAGCAATGGGACTATTTATCGGTGGACTACTTTATTACTTTTCAGGACTCCAACAAACAGAAATTGAAATATTCAGCAAGGTATTCGGCAATCTTATTTTATTTAGCTTATTCACCTCTTTTATAGGTTTGGCTCTTTTCCGTAAAGTGAATGTATACGATTCATTTATAGAGGGTGCCAAAGAGGGCTTCGAAGTCTCTGTAAAAATAATACCCTATCTCGTCGCGATGCTTGTCGGTATCGCTGTATTTAGAGCATCAGGAACCATGGACTATATGGTCGCTGGAATTTCCAAAGCTATCGCATTATGTGGTCTAGATACATCGTTTGTAGATGCTTTACCTGTAGCCTTTATGAAACCGCTCAGTGGATCCGGTGCACGCGGACTTATGGTCGATTTGATGAATGCCAAGGGGCCAATGGACTTCGCTGCCAGGGTTGCTTGTGTTATTCAGGGATCAACAGAAACTACTTTTTATGTCCTCGCGGTATATTTTGGTGCAGTGGGAATAAAGCGTACACGACATGCATTACCCTGCGCTCTGCTAGCTGAATTGGCTGGTGTGATAGCCGCAATTATTATATCCTATATATTTTTTAAATAGTATACAAAACGGATCTAGAAAGGTTCTGTTTTTAGATTTGAGCCGATTCTTTTACATATAATTATATACTGATGAAAAAAACAATTGCACTAATAGCCCACGACGGCAAAAAACCTGAAATGGTCGCATTTGTCAAAGACCACCAGGAATTATTGGAGCGCGCCAATATCATTGCCACAGGTACTACGGGATCTTATGTTAGACAGACGGGCTTGCCTGTGGAATTGAAATTGAGTGGCCCCATGGGTGGTGATGCACAAATCGCAGCTTTGGCGGCCGAAAGAAAAGTTGATGGTATTATTTTCTTTCGCGATCCACTCGGAAAACACGCACATGAACCAGATATTCAAATGCTCATGCGTGTATGTGATCTTTATAATGTCCCTTTGGCAACAAACCCTGCAACAGGAAGCCTCATCATTGAAGGGCTATTAGAAAACGTGGAATCATAATTTTAATCGCTTATGGACAATGAAGTAATCGTTTCAATAGGGAAAATACCCTATACAACTACCGTACAATACGGCAAGCATCAAATAACGGTTGATGAACCCGAAGATGTAGGTGGTGAAGATCAGGGCATAAACCCTACTCCACTATTACTATCCTCTTTAGGGAGCTGCAAAGCCATTACAGTCAAAATGTATGCTGACCGCAAAAACTGGCCCCTGGAAGAAGTGCTGGTGCGTTTATCTTATGAGGTGCAAACAAGTGAACAGCAACAAACGACCTATATACAATGCTTTATTAGCTTTAAAGGAGATTTAGATGAGGTTCAAAAGCAGCGTTTGTTTAAAATAGCTGAAAAGTGTCCTGTTCATAAAATATTAACAAATCCTATTGTAATAACTTCAAATCATTTATAATGTTTCTTGGGATAACGGATAACACTATTTATATTTGTCCGCGCAAAAAAGACCTTTAATTTCGATAGAATCGAATAGTAAAGGTTTACTTGTCCTGCAATATAGATATTTGTAATAAAAATAAAGCAAACGATGCAATTGGATCCGCAAATAGCAATAGACTCGCCTTTTAGATCGATCAAACGGGAAGATTGGAAAAATTTAAACGGGAAGGTATTGCACAATTTCAGTGTCGAAGACCTGGAAAATCTACATGCACTGAATGAACCTTTGACAAATCAGGAAATAGAAGAAGTCTACTTTCCCTTAAGTCATCTACTTGAGATTCATATTGATCGTTTCCAGAGTCTTCACCAGCGTACAAACCGGTTCTTTGGCAAAGAAGAGAGCAAACTGCCTTATATCATTGGTATAGCTGGGTCGGTCGCTGTCGGAAAAAGTACTACTGCCCGGGTTTTGCAGCGCGTCCTAAGTTTACTCCCATCCAAACCGAAGGTTGATTTGGTGACCACAGACGGTTTTCTATACCCCAACCAACAACTTATCGAACGCGGTATTCTAAACCGAAAAGGCTTTCCTGAAAGCTATGATGCTAAAAGATTGATTCATTTTCTTTCAGCAGTGAAATCAGGGGCTCCAAAAATTGCGGTACCAGTATACAGCCACTTGGTCTATGACGTCTTGCCAGACGAACAGCAACAAGTGATTGAACAACCCGATATCCTCATTGTAGAAGGGATAAATGTATTACAAGTCAATTCCCAACGACCACGAAAGGGACATAGCGTATTCGTTTCCGACTTTTTTGATTATTCAATCTATGTACATGCCAGCGAGAAAAATCTTATTGAATGGTATACCAATCGATTTGAATCACTGCGTGCTACGGCATTTCAAAATCCGGCTTCATTTTTCCATAAATATGCAAATATGACAGTTGATGAAAGCCATGCCATGGCTGTAAATATCTGGAACGAAATTAATAAGCCCAATCTACTTAAAAACATTTTGCCGACTAGATATCGCGCGGATCTCATTTTAGAAAAAGGAAGCCACCACTTTGTTAAAAATGTCAAAGTAAGAAAGATTTAACCCTGCATTCTTGTAAACTGGAGGATTTCATTTAATATGTTGCTCTGGACCTGTTGATGTATTTTGTTGCTGGAAGAGATTGTACTAACCTCAACTTTATACTTGATATAGTCTTTAGTCATGTCGGCGACCTTAATTGTAAAGCCCTGGGAATGATCTAAATTTGGATTTTTCTGAAATAATGGGCTTAAATACTGTTCCAATTCCGCCACTGCAAATGAGCGATCGATCGGCAATTCAAACTTTACAACAATTTTATTTGACTTTTGAGAAGTCTTATTGACCAACGTCGCTGTAAACACCAAATTATTGGGAATCATCACAGCATCATCATCTTCATCGCGCACAACCAGATTGGCCAATGTGATATCAACAATTTTCCCCTGATATTCACCTATTTTTATGCGATCTCCTACAGAAAATTGATCCGAAAACATAATAATTAAACCGGATATCATATTCGTGATATATTCTCTAAAAATTACCGCAATCGCCATTGCGACAATTGTCATGCTGGTGATAAAATCTTTTGGATTAATACCAACCGCTATCATTAGGCTGACTATAATAAAAAAAACATTACCTACTGTAGCCACACGTGTAATTCCGAGCACAAAATTACCCCGGACAACCTGCTGTTCATTTCGACTGTTGTATAGTTTTACAAGGATAAAATGACCGATTGAGATCAGGACACTAGCTGTTAGAAAAGTATTTAAGCCGTAAGCCATATTCCGGATAACCTCCCGCTGCGTATAAAAGGTTTCAAATTGAACAAATGATGCCGTTAACGCAATTAGCAGTATAATTCGTACAATAAAAGAAATTGAAATTGGTTTTGTCATTTTTTACACAAGCTTAAGTTGTCTATCTAGTCAAATTTTAGTGTTCTCCATTCACTATGCACGATAGTTCATGTAAAACGGTCCCAAACAGGCTTGCTAAACTAAACAATTTTACTTTACGTAAAAAGCATTATCAGGAAATAGCTATCTTTGCCTAAAGACATTACATGCTATTAAATGAAGGAATCGAACGTGCAAACTGAACTTAACGTAAGCGGAATGCATTGTGCAAATTGTGCTATTTCAATCCACAAATACCTAGAAAACAACGGCGCTAAGGATATCTACGTCGATTTCGCCTCAGATGAAGTGAAATTTTCGGAGATTCCCCTGGAACAAATACCTGTGCTAGTCAAAGGTATCGAGTCTTTGGGTTACAAAGTTATTTCGGGTAAGGATAATAAGCCTAACTTTTGGAAATCTATTGATTTTAAGTTCCTTTGCTGCCTCATCTTCACCATACCCCTGTGGAGCCACATGTTTACAGACTTACCCATTCTGCATGATCCTTATATCCAACTTGCGTTATGTGTCCCAGTTTATATCATTGGTTTTTCCTATTTTGGAATCAGCGCATTCCGTTCCATTTGGAACAAAATGCCCAATATGGATGTACTCATCTTTGTTGGATCTACAGCTGCTTTTAGCTATAGCCTCATTGGAACATATTATAATCTAGGTCATGATTACCAGTTCTACGAAACATGTGCAACAATCATAACATTGGTATTTTTGGGGAATGTCCTCGAAAAAAGAGCCGTTACCAAAACCACTTCAGCTATCAAAGAGTTGGTTAAATATCAAGATATACCAGCTATTAAAATTGAAGACGACCAAGAAGTAGAGATACTAGCCAGAGAAATTAAATCAGGTGATATTTTAAAGGTAAATTCCGGAAATCAGATACCTGCTGATGGTGATATTTTGGAAGGACAGGCTTGGGTGGACGAATCTATGTTAACCGGAGAAAGTCTACCTATCGAAAAACTCAAATATGATGCAGTGATTGGTGGTACGTTACTAACTGAAGGAAACATCAGAATCGTGGCGACCAAAGTTGGGTCTAAAAGTGTACTGTATCAAATTATTCAATTAATTAAAGATGCGCAAAGTAAAAAGCCACCTATTCAAAAATTCGGTGATAAAGTAGCCGCTTATTTCGTCCCAATCGTCGTTACGATATCATTTTTCACTTTTTTTATTACTTACTTTATTGCACAATTACCGCTCCAACAATCCCTCATGAATGCGATAGCTACACTTGTTGTATCTTGCCCATGCGCCATGGGGTTAGCAACACCTACGGCTGTCATGGTTGGTCTGGGAAGAGCTGCAAAAAAAGGAATACTGATTAAAGGCGGAAGCACCATTGAGGAGATGTCCGATCTCAAACAGATGGTATTTGACAAAACGGGCACCTTAACAACTGGCGATTTTAATATCAAAGCGATTCAGACCTTTGGTATTGAACAATCGCAGGTCGAATCGATCATAGCACAATTGGAGAGTTATTCGAGTCATCCGATTGCCAAGTCGATCCGAAAACAACTCAAGGAGATAAAATCTTACCGCATTATCTTTAAGGAAGTCAATGAAATAAAAGGGAAAGGGATATTTGCTACAGACACAAATGGTAATAACTATTCCATTTGTAATGCAAAACTTGGTGAAAAGGACTACTCCAATCGCTATGATCTTGCCTTAACAATCAATGGCGTTGTAATTGCTGGCATTGTATTGGAAGATCAGATTAAGCCTTATGCAAAGGAACTCATCCAATACCTCAAAGATAAAGGGATACGCCCTATTCTTTTAAGTGGGGATCGACAAAGTAAATGTGAACGCACAGCACAGAAGCTTGGTATTGCTGATGTATACTGGGATAAGTCGCCAGAAGAAAAACTAGAGATATTGTTCAAGCTCAAAAAGAATGGTCCTACTGCAATGGTTGGTGACGGTATCAATGACGCTCCGGCATTAGCTGCTGCCGATGTTGGCATCTCGCTCGGTGATTCGACACATATTGCTATTCAATCGGCAAAGGTGGTTTTATTAAACAATGATCTCAAATCCATTGAAAAGCTGCTAAAGATTGGTCACCATACCCTATTGACAATAAAACAAAATCTATTTTGGGCCTTCGCGTACAATATTGTGGCCATACCGCTTGCCGCTGTGGGCTTTCTCGGACCTATGCTTGCAGCCTTAAGCATGGCCTTTTCAGACTTAATTGTCATAGGCAATTCGATTCGGCTCCGCTTTAAAAAAATCAAATAAAAACGATACCCCATAAGTACCAAGACAATCCATAAAAGATTGTCTTTTTTGTGTATATTAGGGCTTAAATCATTCGCTTTTGAGGTTAAATTTTTGTAACTTCGCATGCGTAGCAAGCCAGTTTACAGGGCTTGCTTACTAGTTTTATTGAAACCAAATTCATATGGCTGAAGAAACAGAAAACGACAACAATCTTGTTCCGGCAAACGACCGGATTATCCCAATCAACATCGAGGATCAGATGAAGTCTGCCTACATTGACTATTCCATGTCTGTCATTGTATCAAGAGCACTTCCTGATGCCCGTGATGGCATGAAACCAGTACACAGACGTGTTCTTTATGGCATGCTGGACTTAGGGGTTACCAGTGGCAAGCCTTACAAAAAGTCTGCCCGTATCGTTGGTGACGTATTAGGTAAATATCACCCACATGGTGATTCGTCCGTTTATGACACCATGGTTCGTATGGCTCAAGATTGGAGTTTACGCTACCCTTTGGTAGATGGTCAAGGTAACTACGGTTCCATTGATGGCGATCCACCTGCGGCGATGCGTTACACTGAGGCAAGATTAAAGAAAATTGCCGAGGAAATGCTATCCGATATCAACAAAGACACTGTTGATTTCCAAAATAACTTTGACGATTCCTTACAAGAACCAACAGTCCTTCCTACGCGTATTCCAAACCTCCTGGTAAATGGAGCTTCGGGTATTGCTGTAGGTATGGCTACAAATATGGCTCCACATAACCTATCTGAGGTTATCGATGGTACAATCGCTTTTATTGATAATCGTGATATTGAGGTTCCAGAATTGATGCAGCACATCAAAGGCCCAGACTTCCCTACAGGTGCATTGATCTACGGCTATGCCGGGGTTCAAGATGCTTGTAATACGGGACGTGGCCGTATTGTCATGCGTGCAAAAGCTGAAATAGAAGCAACCAAGTCTGGAAGAGAGCAGATTATTGTTACCGAAATCCCCTATCAGGTGAACAAGGCGAATATGATCGAGCGTACAGCCGAACTGGTTAATGAGAAGAAACTAGAAGGTATCTCTGCCATCCGTGATGAATCTGATCGTACGGGTATGCGTATTGTGTACGACATCAAACGTGATGCAAATGCAAATGTTGTTTTAAACAATTTGTTTAAATATACAGCGCTACAAACTTCATTTTCAGTAAACAATATTGCTTTAGTTAAAGGAAGGCCAATGCTGTTGAATCTGAAAGATATGATTCATGAGTTTGTGGAGCATAGACATGATGTAATCGTTAGACGTACACGCTATGAACTGGCAGAAGCTGAAAAACGTGCTCATATTCTAGAAGGGTATTTAATTGCCCTAGATCATTTGGATGAAGTCATCAAATTGATCCGTAACTCGGATACACCAGAAGATGCACGCGTTGGATTAATGGAAAAATTTGGACTGTCCGACCTTCAGGCTCGCGCGATCCTCGATATGACCTTACGTCGTCTAACAGGACTGGAACGTGATAAGATTAAAGAGGAATATGCTGAATTGATGAAAACAATTGACTATTTGAAATCGATATTGGAAGACGAAGAGCTTCGTATGAAAATTATCAAAGACGAGTTGATTGAAATCAAGGAAAAATATGGCGACGAACGTAGATCTCAGATTGTACACTCTGCTGAAGATATGCGTATGGAAGATTTTATTGATGATGAGGAAATCGTTATCACAATCTCCCACAATAGTTACGTAAAACGTACTCCATTATCCGAATACAAACGCCAAGGCCGCGGTGGTCGTGGATCAATTGGCACAAACACACGCGAAGAAGATTTTACCGAGCATATCATCACAGCCTCAGCACATAACTATATGCTGCTATTTACAGAGGCAGGTCGCTGTTTCTGGTTGCGTGCATTTGAGATTCCTGAAGGAAGCCGTACTTCTAGAGGTCGAGCGCTTCAAAATATCATCAATGTTCCAAAAGAAGAAAAAATCAAGGCCTTCATCCTGGTGAAGAACTTGAAGGACCAAGAATATTTGGAAAACAACTTCATTATTATGTGTACCAAAAAAGGTACGATTAAGAAGACGTCGTTGGAAGCCTATTCTCGTCCAAGAGCAAACGGTATCAATGCCATCAATATTAATGAAGGCGATCAATTAATTGAAGCTTGTTTGACTACTGGAAGCAGTGAAATTGTCATGGCTCTCCGTTCTGGTCGAGCAATTCGTTTCAATGAATCTACAGTTCGTCCAATGGGCAGAACAGCAACAGGTGTACGTGGTATCACCTTGGGAGCTGAAAGTGATGAAGTGATTGGCATGATTAGTGTGAATGATTCGGAAACTACCGTGTTGGTCGTTTCTGAAAAAGGATACGGAAAACGGACAGATATCGAAGATTATCGCGTAACGAATCGTGGTGGTAAAGGTGTGAAAACAATCAACGTTACAGATAAAACAGGCGAACTCGTTGCGATAAAAGGCGTTACAGACAACGAAGATTTAATGATCATCAACAAGTCTGGTATTGTTATCCGTATTGCTGTGGAAGAATTAAGAGTAATGGGACGTGCGACACAAGGTGTAAGACTCATTAATTTAAAAGATAACGACGAGATCGCTTCTATTACGAAAGTCGATCGTGAAGAAGAATCTGAAGAAGAGTCTGAAATGACCGAAGAGTCAACGGAAAATGGCGATTCGACTTCTGAAGAAAACACGGACTCAAACGAAGAATAAATAGTCTAATGAAAAACTTACTGATATCATTGTTAATATCTGCAAGTAGTTTAACTGTTGTTGCCCAATCCAATCTGAAAGAGGGCAGCAACAGTTTTGCTTTATATACCAAAACTGGCGAATTTAAAAATCTTGAAAATGCGCGAAAGTTTGCAGACGCTGCCTTCCAATCGAAGAAAGATTCAGCTTCCGTCAACAATAATCTTTTAAGAGCATTGGTATATAGCTCCTTGGCAGTTGCAGATTCAACAAGGAAGCAGCCATATAAAATGGATCCTATCGACGTATCCATCAAATCACTTAAGCTTCTGGATCAAAAAAAAGCACGTCGAAACTTTCCTGCAGAGATGGACTATATTCGTCAAAATCTTGCTGGAGCCATCTCCTATCAGGGAGCTTTGGCTTTAAAAGATGGTAAGTTTGACAAAGCGTATAAAGCTTACCTTCGAATAGATTCACTTGGCTTCAAAAATAATGATCTCAAATATAATCTGGCCGTACTCTCGGGCAAGAATAAAGATTATATGAATTCGATCAAATATTATGATGAACTCATTAAAAGTGAACATCCAAAACCTAATTACTTTCTTGAATTGGCACAGATTTATTCGCTCGGAGGTACTAAACAGGATGTCTTGAACGTTCTTGAAAAAGGACATGCTATATTTCCTGAAAATAAACAGATACTTTTTAGACTAATTGATGTGTATTCGGCCAATAATTCTTATGACGCTATCTTAAATGTCATTGCTGATGCCATTCGTTTAGAACCTGAAAATGTCGAACTGAACTATATTGCGGGCTATTCTTATGAAAACGCCAATGATATAAAACGAGCGAAAGAGTATTATAATAATGTATTGCGGTTGGATCCGAATAATTATGAATCTAATCTTGCATTAGGACTAATTAATCTGGAGACTTTATTAAAGGAACCTTCCAACCAAGATATACAAGAATTGACCATCGAATATCTGTTGAAGGCAAATGAGATTAAGCCTTATGATGTCAATGCGCTTAAAGCTTTGGCTAAATATTATAAGCTTATTGATGACGCATCACAATTAGACAGAGTGAATTTATTATTGAATCAATTAACAGTTAAATAGATATGAATTTAAAATCTCTATTATTATTAGCAGCAATAGGTACTGTATCTACCTCAGTTTCTTTTGCGCAGACGGGTAATGTTAAAAAGGCGAAGTCAGCCCTAGCGAAATTCCAAGAATTGAAAGACGCTGGTACAGTTCAATTGGGTATCTCCAATTTGAAATCGGCAAAAGAAGCTATTGACGCAGCTGTTGTCAATGACAAAACAAAAGATAATGCTGAGGCATGGACGGTATACGCATTGGTAAATGCAAACCTATCAACAATAGATAAGTCATCTGAATTAGCGAAATTGGCTGAGGACGGAATTGCCAGAGCAAAACAGCTCGATACAGACGGTGCAAATAAAGCGAATATTACTGTTGCAGAACAAATTCTGGGACAATATAATTTCAATTTGGGTGCAGAAGCCTATCAAGCACAAAAATATGCTGAGTCTTATAGCTCCTTTACAAAAGCATTGACATATCTTCCTGGAGATACATTAGTTACTTATTACAGTGGCGTTGCAGCACTATCAAACAAAGATTATAAGAATGCTGTGGAACGTTATAAAGAACTAATTCCAAGAAAAGATTTCTCTTCGCATAAAACGATTATGGTCGATTTACCTAAATTGTACCTCTCTATGCAAGATACGACTTCAGCACTTGAATATGCGAAAAAAGCAGCTGAAGCTTATCCGGATGACAATGCAGCAATGACTCAAAACATCGAATTGAATTTGATTACAGGTCACGAAAAAGAAACAATTGATGCCATTACAGCACAATTAGCAAAAGATCCAAACAATAAAAGCTTAAATTATTACTTAGGTATTGCCCAATCTTCAGCAAAAAATGAGGATGCAGCAGTTGCAGCATACAAAAAGGCTTTGGAAATCGACCCTAACTTTTTTGAAGCAAATACAAATTTGGCGATCACGTTGATGAACAAAACACGTGAAAAATTAAATGTTGTTAATAATAACAGAAAATTGACGCAGGCACAATATGATGCAGAATTAAATAAGATTAAAGCAGAATTAAAGCCAGTGCTTCCGTACTTGGAGAAAGCAGTTTCTTTGCAGCCCAAAAATGTAGATGCTTTAACGAATTTAAAGAACTACTATATTTTTATGCAAGACGAAGCTAAAACTGCAGAAATCAATGCTAAAATCAAAGAAGTAGAATAAAAAATAAACTTTCATAAAAAAGCCCTCTCTTATTAGAGGGCTTTTTTATGAAAGTCTTTTTTGCGTTAAGCTAAAATGGCAATCAACTCAATCTGAAATATCAACGTACATTCCCCTCCTTTTCGAGGTAACAATTCTTCCTTTCCATAAGCCAGCTTTGGTGGAAGACACACTTCCCAGATTGACCCAACGGGCATCATTGAAATCGCTTCTTGCCAACCGACTATGAGTTCATTGATATAAAACGTTTCGGGACGCTTCCGCTTATAGGAACTATCGAATACAGTTCCGTCTAAAAGCTCGCCTTTATAATGACAGATAACTTTCGCGGACTTTTTGGGAATCTGCCCCGCCCCCTTTGTTAATACCTTATAGTGCAAACCCGATGCACATACAACAGCACCTTCCTGTTGTGCATACTTTTCCAAAAAGACCTTTCCAGCCTCCAGATTCTTTTCCGCAAGCGCTGCTGAACTTAACTTATTTTTCTTTCTCTGAACCAAAACTCAATTGATTAAAATTCAATATTGCTAATTATTTATGATATCCTCAAAATAACAGCTTTTTCTCCTTTTTACGAAAAAAGGCCGGGTTTTTGTTCAATACTGTACCTTTATCATAGTAGCTTTGCATCTAAGGTTTTCTCGAAACTAAAAGCCTTACTCACAGGACAGTTTTCCTTCGCTTTATGCGCTATTGTTTGAAACTCAGCTTCTGTAATCGCTGGGACCTTTCCTTTCAGCTCCAGTTCAGATCGCACAATTGAACCATTTTCGAAAACAATTGTCGACACTGTCGTTAATTCCTCGGGAACAAAACCAGACTCAGAAAGATAAGCGCTCAATTGCATGGTGAAACATCCAGCGTGCGCTGCTGCCAATAATTCTTCGGGATTTGTCCCAATACCATTTTCAAAACGTGTCGAAAATGAATATTGCGTATGATCCAACGCTGTACTGTCTGTAGTCAGACTACCTTTTCCTTCTTTCAGATTGCCATTCCATTGGGCTGTTGCTTTTCTTCTCATGTTTTCTACGATCAATTATTCAATTTAATTTTTCCTATGTCAATTTCTCCTGTCGCGTTTCTAATTTTTCAGGTATCTTTTATAGAACAAATAGTCGATCAAAAAGTTGTACACTATTGAATAAATTGATGTCGCATTTTAGATAGTGCTTACGTTAACAGTTGTATTAAAACTAAACTCATGAATAAACTACTGTACCTTTTTATCTTTGTAATTGCGTTCACTTCATGTAAAACTCGTCAAGTCAAAGAACAGGCTTTAATACAAGACTGTCCTGAAGAGAAGATTGTCAATAAAATCCCCGGCCCTTTAGTAAAGGGTGAATCTGAAAAAGTTTACTATATCTATCAAGGCAAAAGAATTTCACCAAAACAATTTGATCAAGAATGGCTCGAGAAAAATTGTGATATTAAAGAGACAGTTGTTTATTGATTTTATTTCTAAAAACAAGCATAAAGACGTAATTTCGCCTAAAATTTTTTATAATGACAATTTCTCTTCGGGAGGTCAATCAAAAGATTTTAGGCTATGTCTCTTTAACTTTCCTTGGTTATTTCACAATCGGCCTATCGCTTGCAACCCTTCCCATCTTTATTCACCAGACTTTAGGATTTAATACAATTATTGCGGGATTGGTCATTAGTGTTCAGTATGTTGCTACATTCTTACTCCGCGGTTATGCAGGAAAAATTGTGGACACCAAGGGCCCCAAGATTTCAGTTTTGCGTAGCATGTTATTTTTTGCATTATCTGGACTTCTTCTGCTCCTTGTTTTCTTATTTAAATCACAGCCTTTTATCAGTTTAGGGCTTCTGCTTATTACCCGCTTGTTTACTGGAATTGGAGAGGGGCTGGTGGGTGCGAGCCCAATAAATTGGGCATTAATGGAACTCGGCGATGAACATGCCGCAAAAGCGATTTCTTTCAACGGAATAGCCAGCTATGGTGCATTGGCTATTGGTGCCCCCTTAGGTGTTTTGATGGTGGATCATATCAATTACGAAGCTTTGGCTCTACTGACCAGTGCAGTTGGCCTCCTTGGTTATTTTTATTGTCGCGCTAAAACACCCTACCAAGTGGCACGAAAAAAGGCTGAAAAGGTGAGTTTTAAACGCGTATTGCTTTTAGTAGCACCTTTTGGAATCTGTCTTGCTTTAGGAGGTCTAGGCTTTGGCAGTATCTCCACTTTTATGACGCTTTACTATGAACATTTCGATTGGCAAAATGGCGCAGCTTGCTTAACTATATTTGGCGTATTCTTCATTTTAACACGGCTTATTTTCAATAAGGTTATTGACCAATATGGCGGACTTAAAGTTGCTTTAGTGAGTCTTTTCGTTGAAGCATTAGGTCTCATGGTTATCGCCGTGGCTATTGATCCATTATGGACTCTATTGGGCGCAGCATTAACGGGTTTTGGCTTCTCACTGGTATTTCCAGCGCTTGGTGTCGAAGCCATTAAGCGGGTAGATCAAAGTCAACAAGGCTCTGCTCTCGCTGCTTACGGACTATTTATAGACATTTCACTAGGTATCACAGGCCCTTTAATTGGCTTTGTGGCCAATAATTTGGGGATGACAGCGATATACCCATTTAGTACCATTATGGTCTCTATTGGTTTTGCCGTTGTTGGCAACCTACTCTATCAAAACGGCGGAGCTGACACCAAGTCTCCTAAACATAAACATAATCAAGATATGCCTTAAAGAGCGGATAATGTTTAAACATTATCCGCTCTTTTAGGTATATCCGTTAAATAACCTTCAATACTAGGCACCAACAACTTCATTGGTATCAGCGTTGTAATCGATACCGTCGAAATTAAAACCGAACAAATTGAAAAACTCGTTACGATAACCTTCAATGTCTGAAATTTCGGCTAAATTTTCAGTTGTTGCTTTCTCCCATAATGCTGCAACTTCAGCCTGAACATCTTCGCGCATTTCTAAGTCATCAACACGGATACGACCTTTGTCATCGAGCAATACCTTTCCGTCAGCGGTATAAAGTCGCTCAGCAAACAAACGTTGCATTTGTTCAATTGTACCTTCGTGAATACCTTTTTCCTTCATGACTTTATACAATAAAGAAATGTATAAAGGAACAACTGGAATAGCTGAACTTGATTGCGTAACCAAGGCTTTATTCACCGATACATAAGATACACCATTAATATCGCTCAAAATCGCGTTTATTGCAGGCACTGTTCCTTCTAAATCATCCTTTGCACGACCAATCGTACCATTACGGTAAATTGGATAAGTAAGTTCAGGACCTATGTAAGAATAGGCAACTGTTTTTGCTCCTTCAGCTAACACACCAGCAGCTTTAAGATCTTCGATCCAAAACTTCCAGTCTTCTCCACCCATAACAGCTACAGTATTCGCAATATCTTCTTCATTTTCAACAGGCTGAATGGTAATGTCTGAAATTACACCCGTATGAAAATCTACCGTTTTGTTTGTAAAAGGTTCTTGGATAGGTTTCAAAACAGAAGCGTGTGCTACGCCAGTTTTTGGATGCGTACGGCGTGGTGATGCCAAACTATAAACCACTAGATCAACCTGTCCTAGATCCTTTTTAATAAGTTCAATAGTTTGTTTTTTCACTTCGTCCGAAAAAGCATCGCCATTGATACTTTTGGCATATAATCCCGCCTCATGGGCTTCTTTCTCAAAAGCTGCCGAATTGTACCATCCAGCAGTTCCTGGCTTACCTTCTGCTGCAGGTTTTTCAAAAAATACACCGATTGTAGCAGCTCCAGAACCAAATGCTGCAGAAATCCGAGATGCAATACCAAATCCAGTAGAAGCACCGATTACCAATACTTTCTTTGGACCATTCGCGATCTCACCTTTGGATTTCACGTATTCAATTTGATTTTTAATGTTTTGCGCAGCCCCTTGTGGATGCGAGGTTAAACAAATAAAACCTCTAGTTCTTGGTTGTATAATCATCTTGATTAATTTTCTTACTACTTGTTTTATTGATTAGGCAAAATAAGGAATTTTAAATGAGAAAATCGCGATAAAAATCAATTAGTTTTTGTTTCATTTCCATTTGAACGGACATTTGCTTACTTTCACAAAGTTAAGTATACATCGCACTCCTTTTATTTATGCCAATCCAATTTACAATAAAAAAGAATAAAAAAAATGCACTTTTTTTTAGGAACGCTAGCTGCATTATTTTTTGCCAGCACCTTCGTTCTAAACCGAATTATGGCAGTCTCCGGCGGAAGTTGGCAATGGACAGCCTCTTTACGTTTTATTTGGATGCTTCCAATCTTACTTATCATTGTTGCCATAAGAGGAAACCTCATCGATTTACTCAAAGAAATCAGATCCAACCTTTGGCAATGGCTTCTTTGGAGTACGATCGGATTCGGGCTATTCTATGCAACACTTACCTATGGCGCAAATTATGGCCCATCTTGGCTCGTAGCTAGCACCTTCGAATTCACCATTATAGCCGGCATGTTTATTGGTCCGCTACTTGATAAAAAAGGGCAACGAAAAAGTATTTCAAAAGCTTCACTCCTCTTCTCCATCCTTATTTTTTTAGGTATTCTTTTGATGCAAATTTCAGAAGCTCAGTCAACTTCCTTAAAAACAATGCTATTGGGAACCATCCCAGTGTTGATCGGCGCTATTGCCTATCCCTTAGGTAACCGTAAAATGATGAAAATATCGAACAATAGATTGGATGCTTTTCAACGTACACTCGGCATGACACTCTGTAGTATGCCATTTTGGATTATCCTGAGCCTATTTGGCTATTTAGATAATGGTCTACCCACTGACAGTCAACTCTTCCAAACCTTTTTAGTAGCCATCTGTTCGGGAGTAATTGCCACACTTTTATTTTTCTCAGCTACCGATTTCGTTCATCAGGACCATAAAGCATTGGCAGCTGTAGAGGCAACACAGGCCATGGAAGTCATTTTTACGTTGGTTGGCGAAATTCTTATCCTGCAGGTGGCGCTTCCAAATGTATATTCCTGTATTGGTATTGTCATGGTGGTCATTGGCATGATTCTACATAGTCGCACAAGTTAATAATACCTCACCTTTCATCTGTTTGTAATGTTCTGCTTATTTTACTCAGGTTTAAACTATTGGCCATTGCTGAGAAAATATCATAATAAGTTCCTTTATGTGCGTATAGATCTTCATGTTGCCCTTTCTCCACCACCATTCCCTTTTCCATAACCACAATGGCATTGGAATCGATGATCTGAGAGATACTATGGGAAACGATAATTACTGTACGGTCTTTCTTTATGGCATCCAAACTATTTTTAATCTGTTCGGTCGCGATGGCGTCCAAATTAGCCGTAGGTTCGTCGAGAAAAATAATCGGTGGATTTTTTAAAAATAAACGGGCTATGGCGATCCGCTGCTGTTGGCCCCCTGATAGTGACTGCGCATCGGAATCGTAACCTTTGGGCAGATCCATAATCTGCTCATGAATATAGGCTTTCTTGGCTGCTTCAATGATTTCTTCCCTAGAACTTCCTATCTTACCATATTCGATATTTTCAAAGATAGTCCCTTTAAAAATATGATTACGCTGCAATACCATACCGATATGTCGACGGAGAAACGCTGTATCATACTTTGCCAGATCTACCCCATCCAAAAAAATTTGGCCGCTGCTGGGTTCGTAAAATTTATCCAATAAGTTGATAATCGTGCTTTTCCCGGCCCCACTCAGCCCCACTAAAGCTGTGATTTCATTCGGCTTGATCTCAAAATTCACGTCCTTTAAAGCAACGGTTCCATTTGGATATTCAAAAAATACATTCCGTAACGCCAAATGTCCTTGAATATGTGCTGGCTTATAATTACCCTTTGATTCAATATGCTCGTCAGATTCCAAAATTTCGAAGAAAGATTCTGAATAGATCAGGGCATCGTTTACCTCATCATAAATACGGTGCAACTGACGTATCGGCGCCGAAACGTTATTAAATAACATGATATGAAACATAATCGCACCAATAGTAATTTGGCCAGAGAGAACAAGATAAGCTGTTAAAACGATGATAATAACGACAGCAATCTGTTCGACAAAATTTTTAATGCTATCATAAAGAAAACTCGTTTTTCGAGTTTCCATTTGATTCTCCGTCATTTCAAATTGGATCTTTTCATGACGTTTAGCTTCTTCTGGCTCCCGAACGAATGATTTAATTACTAAAATTGAATCGATCAAACTAATGATCCGATTATTTTTCGACTCCCTGTAATTGCGCATCTGCCGCCTAAAGCCTGTCAACTTGGAGGCTTGAGTCTGACTAATATAAAGGTACAAAGGAATAACAGCCACTCCCACCAGCCCTACATATACATTAGCATAGAACATACAGATTAATGCTATGATTGCATTTGCAAACAAAGGCAGAATATCAATAAAGAAATTTTGGACTAAACGTGTCAACGAGCTAATACCGGCGTCTATTCGGGTAGCCAATTTTCCACTTTCATTATCACTTGAGGTATAAAAAGCCAACTTATAGGTTAAAATGCGGTTTACAATGGATTGAGAGAAGTCTCGTGCGATATAAATTCGAAGTTTCTCTCCGTAAAATTTCTGACCAAACTGAACAAAAGCGTAGACAATTTCTTTAATTAACAAAATAATACTGATCATGCCTACTAGATACATGCCTTTTGATAAGGGTTCTTTGGCGACCATCAGGTCATTAATTTGATCGACGGTATAACGCAAAATAAAAGCGTTTATTTGCGCAGCAAAAGACCCCACTACCGTTAATAGCAAGGTATAAATAATCAACTGACGATAAGGTTTGGCAAAGGGAACAATTTTTTTGAATAATTGCGGGATAGTCATTGAAATTGATTTTAATATAGAGGAAACAACTAATTTAGGGACATTGTTTAAATGAAAGCATAAAATCAATGTGATCGCAATGACGTACTACGACAAAAAAGGCGTATCGTTTCAGGATACGCCTTTTTAATAATTTATGGTAGCCGTAATATTAACCAAAAATTCGGTTTAATACTTTAGCTAGCCTTAAGCCACCTTTTAGCATACATTGCTCCATAATATCCTTGTTTTGATAAACATAGGAGTACGATAAATTGGCATTATTAGCTACGTCAGCGTAAATCTTTTCAGCCAATTGATTTGATTCATACAACCAGTTAGCGAGCTCTCCAGCCGCCAGCTGTTCATTCTCTTTTTTGTTATTCACATCTAAAACAGTTGCAAACTCGGTATAACTATACTTCTCATTGTCTACCAAATCACTATCCCAAACACGGTGAATATTTGATTTTTTTCCAAACCAGCTTACTTCAATCTTATTACCTCCTTGATCCTCGGCACGGCTAACATGCATGGGTTGATGCGCATCGCCCAAAATATGGATCAAGAAATACAGGTTTTGCTTTTGTTGATCCATTGGAATAGTCTTATCTGCAAAGGATTTCTCAATACGGAGCGCTGTCTTATACAGATTCTCATCAGCTGAATTTTCTAAACCCAATTGAAAATCGGCCCAGGGTAAATTTGAGTTTAAATTTATAAAATGAGAATTCCCCAGTTTTTTAAATTCAGGATTGGGATCTGATTTGATAAAATCCCCCCAGTTGGCCCAATAGGCCAGCTTTTGCTGTCCAATAATTTTTCCAATATTCTTTTTGGCTTTTTTAGTCAAATGGCGTTCCGCAATTTCAGCCACGACACGATGCCCTGTTGTCCCCCACGCAAATACCGAAGAAAGCTGAAAACACAATGCCATTGCCAGCAAACCCTTGATCATTTTTTTCATTAGATTGTTGTTTTAAATGATGACGAAGCTCCTACCTGTTAGAAAAACGCCGCACGCTCCAACAAACTGGAGTTGAAAAGCGGAATCAGACCTGTAATAACTCATCTTACTATACTGAATGTTAATTATTTGAAAATATCGAACGTATACTTAGCCGATGACCAAAACTCATCCAAAGCAATTATTCGAGGCTTAAAAAAAGAAATGAGCTCGGCCCAGTCATCCTCTTTAAAAATACTGTAACCGGTTAAGCTTGTATAGATCCGACAAATCGGCTTTCCATATTCGTCCATTCCGTCCATATCCCAAATCCACTCTTCTTCAAGAAGATCCTGCAGCAATGTTTTAAACTGAAGAAATTGTTCTGCCATTAATGCCCTGAGCCCAGCATCAGGTTGGGACCACTGTATCGCAATAGTTGCCAGCTTCTTATCCGCATCCATTCTGAAGTATAAATGCTTAATACCTGTCTTGTAGTTAATCCAATTTGCCTTCTCCCCATCTGCCGATGCATGTAAAGCCATAAATTGGCCAAACTTCGTCCAGAATAACTGTTTTAATTGTTTTATCTCTTCCCTTGAATACACCGATACAAATTTTTAGTCAACAAAATTAGTAAAATAGCTCGGTATGTCTAAACCTTATTGGTATCAAAATTGTTGTTTTAACAATAAACATATTCGAAGATGAACATGGATAAGAAAAAATCACTGTTACTATTAACTGGCATAGCACTTGGGGCTGTGGCTTATAACGCCTTTAAACCTGTCGTCTCGCGACCTGATGTCGTGGATCCATTTGATTTGGATAAATATCTTGGAAAATGGTTTGAGATAGCCAGACTCGACTTCTATTGGGAAAAAGGCTTAAGTCAAGTTTCCGCAGAATATAGCAAAAATAAAAATGGCACAATACGTGTCAATAACCAAGGGTACTCCGAAGGCAAAGAACGCTGGAAACAGTCTATCGGAAAAGCCAAATTTGTCAACAGCCCCAATGAAGGCGCACTTAAAGTATCGTTCTTTGGTCCTTTCTACAGTGGATATAATATTGTAAAAATAACGCCGGATTATAAATACGCACTCGTTTTTGGTGACAATCTAGACTATATGTGGATTTTGGGCCGTGAGACAGAGATTCCAGATAAAATCAGAAATGAATTTTTAACCTATGCCCTGCAATGTGGCTATGAAACCGGCGATCTTGTATGGACCAAACATTAGTCGAAGATCGGAGCTAATAGCGGGTAGTTTAACGTCTTGTCCTGTGTGAGTACATCAGCTATTTCCTCAATATCTTCCGGCGTGATTGCATTTCTGATACCTGCATTGTAGAGATTTACAAGAAATAGGGCACCAGCACGTTTTTCGTTGAGTGGCAAAATTGAACTCCCGACATAAAAATTTAATACAGATACTGCATAATCACCAAACACGTTAAAACCGAAATCACCATTTTTCTGTAGGCAATAACGCATCATTTTTTCAAAATCAGAACGCAAAGTATCTTTAATCTCAGTAGTCATGAAAATCTTTTTAGAGGCACAGGTACTCGAAATAGCGCATAGCATCATACACTTCTCTCCTGGCAGGACAAAAATGCAAAAAATATCCCAAACAATGTACCGCTAAGCAGTAGATTGTTTGGGATAACGTATGCGTTATGCTGCGACTAGGTTACAATGCTTCTGCATGTTGAGAAACATCCAAACCAAGCTCTTCATCTGTCTCTTCGACGCGTAATGGAGCAATAAGATCGGTGATCTTCAATAGCACAAGTGAACCAACGAAGGCAAAAAATGACACGGCAAATAGTGCGACCATATGGACAAAAAACAACTTCGTTTCGCCAAAAAATAAACCATTGTCCACAACAACAGGATTAATGTTATGATGGGCAAACACACCGGTAAGTACCATACCAACCATGCCACCTACCCCATGACAAGGGAATACATCCAAGGTGTCGTCGATACTTGTTTTACTTCTCAGATATACAACCAGATTACTAACCAACGCGCCAACCAAGCCGATGATCATAGCATGTGGAATACTGACAAAACCAGCTGCTGGTGTAATCGCAACCAAACCAACAACGGCACCGATACATGCTCCCATTGCTGAAGGTTTCTTTCCACGTATGATATCAACAAATATCCATGCCATGGCGGCCATTGCTGATGCTGTAGTCGTTGTCGCAAAAGCGTAAGCTGCCAAAGAATTTGCTCCACCAGCTGAACCTGCATTAAATCCAAACCAGCCAAACCACAAGAGTGCTGTACCTAATATCACGTAGCTTATGCGCGCCGGATTATGAATTTGCATTTTACGTCCTTTTAAATAAATCGCTGCTGCCAATGCTGCCCAACCTGCCGACATGTGCACAACTGTACCCCCGGCAAAATCAAGAACACCAAATTTTGCTAATATACCTTCAGGGTGCCAAGTAGCATGTGCCAACGGCATATAAATAAAAATACTGAACAGAATAATGAATAGCATAAATGAATTAAAACGAATACGTTCCGCAAAAGCCCCCGTAATCAATGCTGGTGTGATAATCGCAAACTTTAATTGAAACATCGCAAACAAAACCAAAGGTATAGTGGGAAGCGCTCCCCAAGCGACATTCCCTAATGTACCTTTCATCATAAAAAATGTACGCGGATCACCGACAATACCACCGATATCATCGCCGAAAGCCAAACTGAAGCCAACAATGACCCAGAGGATTGTCATTAAACACATACATATAAAGCTTTGCATCATCGTTGAAATTACATTCTTCTTGCTAACCATACCGCCATAAAAAAAGGCAAGTCCAGGTGTCATAATCAACACCAATGCAGAAGAAGTTAACAACCAGGCCGTATCTCCCGTATCAAATTCTGCCTTGTTTAAATCAGACAAGTCGATGGACGGAAATACAAGTCCCAATACTCCCAAAAGAACTAGAACAATGAGTGGAATAATTTTTTTCATTTGTTTAAACTGATTAGTGTTTTCAATATATTAATAAAATTGTTAAAAAAAATACAAGAACAAAACAAAAACCTACTTTCCCTTATAATTTTTTCAAATATAAGCTCTTTTTGTTAAAAAAATACTATGTTATTTTATTTTTTATGATTTTTTTTACATAATTTCACAAAAACAAACACAAAAACCATAATTACCAATTAATTTTTAAACAAAAACCAATACAAAACAGACAAAACAAAAGAATTAAGCCTTAAAAAATCAAACAAATCAAACTTAAACCAAAAAAAACATGAAAAAACTTCTAACAACCATCTTTTTATCACTATTTCTAATAAAAACAGCGACATCACAAGAAGAAACAAAAGAAAAAGGGATAGAAATATCCGGATCAGTGGATACCTATTGGAAATATGATTTTCAAAACAAACCTAACATCAACACCTATTTTACCGAAGACAACAACTCCGTCTCTATCGGGATGGTGGATTTGGCTGTAAAAAAGAAGTTTAAAAAAGCATCATTTGTCGGAGAATTATCTTTTGGCCCCAGAGGGCAATATCGATCCATTATGAATGGCGATGGCCAGGCTGGCGACGACAAAAACAGTTTTCATATCCAAAATCTATATGTAGGCTATGATCTAACCGAGAAACTCAATCTTACTGCAGGATTCATGGGAACATTTGTGGGTTTTGAAGTGATATCACCAACCTACAACTTCCATTATTCAACTTCTTATTTATTCGGCGCCGGCCCATTTCAAGACGCTGGTTTAAAAGCTACGTATAGTTTCTCAGATAAAGTGGCTTTAATGGTCGGACTATTTAACGACTGGAATGTCTATCAAGATATGAACGGAGTTTCCCATGTCGGCTCCCAACTAGCCTATACCCCCAATGATAAAAGCAGCTTTTATCTCAATTTCCTGACAGGATCCTCTGCTGGCGGTAAAACCAATTACAGCTCTGGAACCTTGGTCGATCTCGTTGCTAATTATGACTTCACCTCCAAATTTTTCCTTGGTTTAAATGCTACAAATTATAAAAAGAGAGATGGTGGGGGGTACTCTGGAGTAGCACTTTACCCAAGAATTCATTTTTCAGAACATTTCGGCCTAGGATTACGCGAAGAGTTTTTCCAAACGCATAAAGAGGAAGAAAATGGAATCCCTAGTTCCAATATCCTCGCAACCACCTTAACAGCAGAATATAATTACCATGGATTCAAATTTATTCCCGAAATCAGAATTGACAAAGGAAATACCGAACGATTCATCAAAAACGATCTAAGCCCAACCAAATCTGCAGGACAATTTCTGTTGGCCTGTGTCTACAGTTTCTAAACAACTTTGCATTACACATAAAAAGAAAGAGCAGGTTCCAGTGGAATCTGCTCTTTTTTATTTTCGCAGCGGTCTAGTTATGCTGCACAGAGCAATTATCGAACACTTATCGAAACGTGCCGGTCCATAATACGATCAGATTCTGGCGCATCGGCCTTATACTTGGCAAACTGTGAGCCATAACCCTCTGCACCTATTACCTGTTTGGAAAGCTGCTCTTTACTCAGGTAATCCTTTACAGCCGTTGCCCGCTCAAGCGATAACTTTTTATTAAAATCCTCATTGCCCGTTTTGTCTGTATAGCCACCGATCTTGATATTAGCTGCAGGAAAAGCCTTTAATATCGCTGCAAGATTACTTAGTTGCACCTGACTTTCAGGCAGCACCTCGGCTGTACCTGTTTTGAAATTCAGGTTATCGAAATCAAACCAGGTATTTTTCAGAGAATCTTCACCCATCGATTTATAATCGGATTTTAAAAATTGGACCAAGTGATCCTCTATCCCGCCTTTAAAAGCAGCAAGTTTGACACCGTTTGGTAGGATGACCTCCGTTTGCTCGCGCTCGACCATACCGGAACCCGTTTTCATAGTATCTGACTCTACCGTTGTCTTATTTACACTGGTGTCGGTAGCACCGTCTTGCTTGCTTCCACTACAGCCTTTTCCAAATAAAAACCAAAGTGCAGCCAATACGACCAGGGCGATTAAAATCTTCCACCAACCGCCACCCGAACCGGTTCCAGCGATTGCTGCCCTGGACTCTTCCGCTCTTGGCAGTGACAAGGGCTCTTTATGTGCTTCCAGTTCATTTGCCGGATTAATGGGTATTGACTTATGACTATCCACCTCCTTAGCAACGTCAGCAGGAATTGCATGTTCAGTCGCGGATTCTTCCGGTGCAGAAAAATGCGCACCATCAAAAAGCTTCCCAAAGGCGCCTAAGCCTAACCCAGCTGGAACAGCAGCAGCAAAAGCGGTTTTATTTTCCTCCAAAACATGACCGATACGATCAAAATCCCAATTTTGGCCCTTATTTGTTAGACTGGAGAATATCGCGGGCAAAGAAAAATTCATTAATTTCCCAATGGAACTGCCATCATACCCCAAATAACCGGCAACAGTACTCAAAACAGTATCCAGACCGTCACCAAATATTGATCCCAATAAACCCTGAGCATTCTCGCCTTTCACAGCAGGATCCCCTGCGGGCTCATCTGCTTTGGTCACACTACCGAGAAGCTCGTGGAAATCAAAATTCGCAAAGTGCTGCTTAGCCCTTTCAAGTATCGCCGAAATCCCACTACCGGAATCGGAATGTTGGCTTAAACCTAAAAACAAGGCGGGAATTGTTACATTCAAACCCTGCTTTACCCCCTCTTTATCCTGATTTAAAACTTGCCCTATCTGAGCGACCGCCTCTTCGTCAAAAAAGTCCTTCGCCCCTTTTAAAAGCTGATTTTCCATAATCTTTGTTTATTTATAGTTTATATAAAACTCTAACAAACAAAGGTTTAATTTGTTTACCCTACACGATTTAACGATCAAAATCACCCGAAAGCCATTTTGGTAGAACAAACTCGGATGCCAGGTGGGCCCATTGGTAACTTTGCCAATCAGCTCTACTGATCCACAGCACTTCTTCCAGTTCTTCATAAGGCTCAAATGCATGTCGCTCTGCAAGTTTAATTAAATAGATATAGCCCACGACCACCGTATTTACCTCATTTACAGCCTGTGTACTGTGACTACCGATAAAGCTTATTTCCATGCTGCTCACATCATACCGAAGCTCTTCTTTCAATTCACGAATTAGGGTCTGCTCACGGCTTTCTTCCGGCCCTACCTTCCCCCCAGGTAGCTGAAAATAGTTAGACCCTTTTTTACGAGCCATTAACAAATCTCCTTCCGGAGCAAGCATCACCGCCGAGCAAATAACAATCTTGTCCATATCATTTATTTCAGAATCATTTATTTCAGATCACAAAACTAACTTTTTATCCATCATTGCAGAAATATCTCCCCCCGCATTCAAGACAGCTCTTTAAAATAAAATTTTACCGAAATAAATGCCTTATCATTGAAAATCTGTTACAGTTCACAAAACGAATAGTAAGGTTTAACAGCAGATCTATTTCCTTCAACTGCAATAAAATTGCAAATAATAAACTAATTATCTAAGTTTAAGGTATAAAACGATAATCTATACTTCCATATATGAATCGAAGATTAACCTGTTTAATACTAAGCATATTGTTTCTATTGCCGGGATGCCAGCAGGACAAGAAAAACACAGCAAAAACCAATCAGCAAACTGAGCAGCAAAAACCTACTCCACCTAAAGAGCAGGTTGAGCAGAAAAAAATATTTACCGCTGAGGATATTATCTTAAAAAAAGAGCTGCTTTACAACAAATACACCCTGGAAGACAGCTATCCTTACAAAGACACCACACGCAGTTTTCAATGGGAAAAGATCAAAGAACGCCTGGCCTTTATCGAAGATTTTCAACAGACACCATCGCTGTATGGGGTTCTACAGAATTATCAAAATGAAAAAGGCGAAGCCCCAACAATACAGGACTATAAACGGGACTCTTATAAACGCGTATCCGACAGTTTCAACGTTGAACGCTATCAAGCGGCACCACTCTACGATCTTAACAGCGCTAAAGCTGTTCGTTACGGTCGGGACGGCTGGCTCGTCCGCATACAAGGCCCCGACAGCATAGCTCGAATTCCGATTGAAGGGATTTCATTCGAAGGAAAATATACGGTTCCCAAAAGGTATCTGCGTATTATTAGCGACACTGTGCAGTTCAAGATCATCAATGTCGTCGATGTAAAGAACCAAAATATCTGTACCTTGGAAAAAGTCGGAAACGAATGGCTTATCCGAAGCATGAACCCTGTGACGAGTGGTCGGCACAAACCTCCTCATGCCCAGGAAACACCAACAGGCCTCTTTGTTGTTCAGGAACACAAATCCAAGATGTTTTATTATGAAGACGGCACCAAAACTTACGCCGGATTCGCACCTTATGCCACTCGATTTACCGCTGGAGCCTATATACATGGAGTTCCAGTCAACAATCCCAATGGCAGCATTATCGAATATAGTGAGAGCCTAGGCACAACCCCCAAGTCGCATATGTGCGTCAGAAATGCGTCATCTCACGCTCAATTTGTCTATAAACGGTCAAAAGACCTCGCTTCACTGGTCGTTGTTATTGATTAACAATATTTAACATTCTGTAAATCAAATATGTATTAACTTTAATAATTAATTTTGTAAACATCTACACAGAAAAGGGAGAAGAATGGGAAATACGTTTATGTTTCTTTTGATGGCACTCAATACAGCATTGTCCTCACAAGAAGAATTAAAAACAACAGATCAACAAACCACCAGCACTCATCGTATCAATGTCGAACGTCAACGCACCGAAGTTGACTCGTTGTATGATGAAATGAATCTAGGCAAAGTATTAAAATACGAAGCGTTTCGTCAAGCAATGGAAGGCAGAAAAGAACTTCCGATCCACAACAAGGACATCATGACCGTCATTGACTTTTCATTGGCATCAACGGAAAAAAGACTTGTGGTACTCGACCTTGCGCACAAAAAAGTACTTTTCAACACACTGGTTGCGCATGGAAAAAATAGCGGAGAAAACTATGCCGTCAATTTTTCAAATCAACAGGAGTCACTTAAAAGTTCTTTAGGGTTCTTCACAACAGAAAACACATACAACGGCGAGAATGGCTACTCCTTGGTATTAAATGGTCTTGAAGAAGGTATAAATGACAATGCAAAAGCAAGATACGTTGTGATGCATGGCGCCGATTACTGTAGCACAGGTACAATAGCAAGTTTAGGCAGACTCGGTAAAAGCTACGGCTGCCCCGCAGTACCAAGGGAATTTGCAGGCCCTATCATTAACACCATCAAAGATGGAACGTTGTTGTTTATTTATGCCGACAACTCCGAATATCTCGCAAAGACACACTTGATTCATCAACCTAATATATTGATGGCACAATTTCAAAAAAGACCGCCTGCATTTGAACACGAAGGCTAATAAATAAAAAAGCCTGATGGAAATACTTCATCAGGCTTTTTTATTTATAAATTGTCTTTTGATACACCGCTACCGGACCAACACGACCCTAAGATTTATGCTTTTTCTTAAACTTCAACATCCAATTGTAAATTGCATCATCATGGAACAATCGCTCCACACTTCCATGGGTTCCCCCTTTTATCACATTTAAGCTCACATTTGCATCCGGATCTTCTCTTTTGATCGCATTCATAATTTTTCTGGACTCCGAAATTGGCACTGCACGATCAGCGGTACCATGATGAAGCCATATCGGCACCTGCGTCAGGTTGGATGCATACTGACTCGATCCGCCGCCACAAATTGCTACTGCAGCAGCCACCCTTTCGGGATATTTACCAGCCACATCCATGGTGCCATAGCCCCCCATACTCATGCCGCAAACGTAAATACGGTCGGGGTCAGCATTGTAATGTTCAATAACATAGTCAACAATTTCGATTACTTTGTCCGGATTCCATCCTCCGCGGGACTGTGGCGCAACAATTATCCCAGGTACCTCCTGCCCTTTGTTGATGGCATACAATACACCATAACGCTTTACACGATCTAAATTTGTCCCGGACAAACTTCTTCCATGTAAAAACACAAATACAGGCTTTTTTTCAGATTCCAATGAATCCGGTGCGGCATCTTTCAATAAAAAAGGATAAGCAGTTTCTCCTTTTATAGCGTGTATTTCCTGCGCGTTTACGCGCATCAACAGCATAAAGAAAAAACAGATATACAGGTAAACTTTTCGCATATTTCTTGTCTGTGACTATCTAGCTTAATTTTGGAGCACTAAAAATACAATTAAATGACTTTTATAACACGCATTTAACATGTTTTAACATTTCAATTGCGACAACATTACACTTTAGCACAAAGCAAAGACTACATCCCATATTGGCCCCAAACTGATCATTTGGAAGATTCCATCCAATTATAATTGCATTTCATGCCAAATTTATCTTAGTTTGTAACATTGCGCAAAATATCCAAGCTCTCACATGAAAATATTGCATACCGCCGATTGGCATTTAGGAAAACGATTGGACAGTTTCTCCCGGATAGATGAACAAGTACTGGTCATGAATGAAATCGTTGATATCGCAGACCGGGAAAACGTGGATCTCGTGATCATCGCAGGAGATCTGTTCGATGCCTTCAATCCCGGTGTGGAAGCCATCGAACTATTCTACCGAACAATCAAGCGTCTTACCAAGAATGGCATACGCCCAGTACTAGCAATCGCGGGCAATCACGATTCACCCCATTTGATTGACGCGCCCGATCCTTTGGCACGAGCGTCGGGCATCATCCTAATTGGGCATCCGCATGCTGTGGTTACCCCTTTCGCAACAGATGGCTTCACCGTGTTACAGTCAGATACGGGCTTCATTGAATTGAGCTTACCGCAATTTGACTACCCGATTCGTATTCTTCATACAGCCTATGCCAACGAAATACGCTTAAAACAATATCTAGGCGAAGAGAAAGAAAGTAAATTAAATGAGGTCTTAGCAGCAAATTGGCAAAAAATAGCCAATACCTATTGCGATGATAAAGGCGTGAATATATTGACGGCACATCTTTACATGAATAAATTGGGCAGCGCACTTTTAGAGGAGCCTGACGGCGAAAAACCGGTCAAAATTGGCAATGCAGACTTAATCTATTCAGAGGCCATCCCACCACAGGTCCAATATACCGCATTAGGGCATCTCCACGGGTATAAAAATATCGGTTCTGCCGAAAAACCGGTGATTTATGCATCTTCACCCCTATGTTATAGTTTTTCGGAGGCTGGGCAAGCTAAATACGTTGCACTGGTCAATGTATCGGCCGGCGAGCAAGCAAGGGTTGAGCGCATTCCACTAACTCAGGGCAAACCGCTGATCCGAAAATCGTTCGACGATATTGAACTGTGCATATCCTGGTTGTCTGAAAACCCCGATGCTTTGGTGGAGCTCACGCTAAAATCAGAAACCTTCTTAAAAGCCGAAGACCGCAAGCGAATCTATCAGAGCCATTCGGGAATAATCTATCTCATTCCGCTCGTTAAACAAGATGAGCAAGCGCTTCTGGACAACAAAGAAATCAATCTTACACAAGACATGTCGACCTTATTCAACGATTATTTCAAATCCAAGAATGGTAATCAGGCGCCCAATGATGACATCCTTGATCTTTTTCGCGAAATCCTAAACTCTTAATCCATGATTCCATTAAAGCTAACTCTAGAGGGGATATACTCTTATCAAGAACGTCAGACGATCGACTTTACCGCGCTTTCTCAAGCGGGGCTTTTTGGTATCTTCGGTGCTGTAGGCTCCGGTAAATCATCGATATTGGAAGCGATTACCTACGCCTTATTTGGAGAAACGGAACGCTTGAATGCACGGGATAAACGCGCTTATAACATGATGAATCTCAAGTCCAATCGATCTTATATCGAGCTTGATTTTGTCAATTTTGAAGACCGTACATTTAGAATTACCCGCGAATTTAAACGCAATTCCAAAAATTTCGATGATGTAAAATCCCCCACGGTTGTACTCTACGAAAAAATAAATGAAGAATGGGTTCCACAGGAAAGCAGCAACACACAGCATATCATTGGATTAAGCTATGAGAACTTTAAAAGAACAATCATCATTCCCCAAGGGCAGTTCAAAGAGTTTATAGAACTTGGCGCTAAGGAACGGACGGATATGATGAAAGAGATTTTTCAACTGCATCGATTTGACCTGCAGGATAAAGTTTCCAACCTCTATAAAAGAAATCAGTCCGAACTGGATCACCTCAACGGTCAATTAATAGGTTTTGACGAGGTTACAAGCGAACAGATAGAAACGACCGAAACAAATCTCCAACTGGCAGTCGAGTCCTTTGTCGCGATTGAATCGTCGTACAAGTCGCATCATGAAAAGTTCTTAAGGCTCAAAAAACTCAAAGAGGATGTCTTAGAGCTTCGTACGGTGAAGGCGCTCTTTCAGCAATTGCTAGAACAAAAAGGTGAAAAAGAGACCTTACGATTAAAGTTAAACCGCTTTGAGGAAGCGCAAACCAACTTTCTACATATTCTTAAATCCAAGGAAAAATTAGCACAAGAAGGCCTAATTGCACATAAAAGAGTAGAAACCGAAAAAAAGAGACAGGCCGAAATTCAGCAGCTGATGCAGGAGCATTCCTCAAATCTCAATCTGTTGAAATCACAATACGAACTACTGCCGCAACGTCGTGTCCAGGAACTGGACCTTGAATTGATAAGCCAATTGATTACGTTTTCAAATGAAATTAAGAGTTTACAGGATCGGGCACAGAAGGGGCGTAATTTTGTGGAGGAAACAAGAGCGCAACAACGACATTTTAAAGCCAAAATCCAAGAGACAGAAATTCAGATCGCTAGTCTAAAGCAATCAAAGCCTTCTGCCCATGAACTCATGGAGCTGGGCCAGTGGTACGCCAAACAGCAGGGCATCCAACAACAGGAAGACGATCTAAACAAGCAGGCCATTGATTTAGAAACAAGTATAGCTGTGCTGAAGCAGGAACTCCAGGCCATTCATCCGGACCTCGAAAAATTCCGATCAAATCACCTCCTTGTAGCCAGTGCCCTCGAGCGAAAACTTCAGTCTCTCCAAAATGAAAAATCACATCTTCTCCTGCAGCAAAGGTTGACCCAATATGCAGAAAACCTTAAAGCAGGATCCCCATGTCCACTATGTGGAGCATTGGAACATCCTGCTATCAACCAAGGACAGGATATTTCCCAGGAAGTTGCCGCCAATGAAAAATTGATTGCCGAGACAAATGAAAGTCTTAAGCATCAACAGGACCAACAATTCCAAGTCGAAAAACTCCAGCTGCGCTTGCAGTCATTAAATGATCAGCAACAAGATCTAAACACGAAAATTCAGCTGAATACCAATAACAAAATTGCGCATGCTCAGCAATTTACATGGATCGGTTATAGCGCTACGGATGAATCCAGCTACACATCAAATAAGCAGGAACTTTCCCGGATCGAAACAGAGATAACAACAGTGGAGCAACAGCTTGGTGAGCACCAGACTACACTGGCTTCCGTTGAGGAAAAGCTGGAGAAATACAATAAAGCACTGCATCAGTTTGAACGTGATGAAGCAAGCAAACAGGCCCAGATTAATCAAAATATGGGGAACCTGAAAGCGCTGCGCTGGTCTGATTATGAGATGCGGGAATCCGAAGCAGTTGAAAAGGAATATACTGCACTGAAAAGATCAAATCTGGAGATTGAGCGCGACTACATTACTTTAAGCGAACGATTAAATGAGTTAAACAGTCAATTTGCAGCACAATACAGCTTGGTACAGACGATTGTTGAACAGCTTGCAGATATCCGTCGTGAAAGTCAAGAAACCGATGCTACAATCCAGCAGCTACTTGTGGCTTCACCCTTTGAAACTTTGGCAGAGATTCGGCAAATCCTTGCCGAGAATTTGTCTGTCATACAGATTCGACAAGAGCTTGAACAGTTTCAAATCCAGTTTGAAACCGTGAAGGCACAGATCAGTCAGTTGGAAAAGAAACTCGTCGACCAGGTATATGACGAAAACCAATTTCTCGCACAGGAAAAAATCCTGGATGAGAGCGCCCAACAATTGAAAGCGAGCACTGAAGCTGTTGCCCGACTTCAGCAGGAGCGCGATCAGCTAAAAATCGCCTATGCAAAAAAGGAAAATCTCCTGCAACAACAGGTAAAACTAAATTTACGCCATGACAATTTGAAGCAACTTTTTAATCTCTTTAAAGGTGCGGGCTTTGTACAATATGTTTCTTCGATTTACCTACGGCAGCTGTGTGATCATGCGAATATTCGTTTCCATCGCATGACCCGAAATCAGCTTAGCTTACAGCTGAACGACAACAATGAATTTGAAATTATAGATTATTTGAATGAAGGAAAAAGTCGCAGCGTAAAAACACTATCCGGTGGACAGGCATTTCAGGTATCCCTAAGTTTGGCTTTGGCTTTGGCAGAAAGTGTACAGTCAAATTCACGTGCGGCCAAAAACTTCTTTTTTATCGATGAAGGTTTTGGAACACAAGATATCACTTCTGTTAATATTGTTTTCGAAACGCTATTGGATTTACATAAGGAAAACCGGATCGTCGGCATTATTTCACATGTTGAAGAACTCAAAGAACGTATTCCAGTGTCCCTTTCGATAGAAAAGGATGAAGAACAGGGTAGCCAAATTTTTATCAATTAATTCCGTTTTATTTTGTATATTAGTTATAGCGGTCCCGCTGAACAAGCCTGATCGCTATAACCAACAAAAACAAAAGATTATGGGCTTATTTTCAAACAACAAAAAAGGAAAAGGGTCTCATCCTTTTTTTCATAAAGCGACCAAAGCAGTAGTCAACACGACCTTTTCAGCTAAAGATTCCAGTCCATTAAGGACAACACAATCCATGCTTTTTGTCAAACAATACGATATCCTAACGATCTTGAGGGAGGTTTTAATGCCGCAGAATCAAAACTAAATTCGAATAAAAAGGCTTATCTTTCCATCCAAAAGTGAACAATTGGTTTGTAGTCGCTGGATGCAAAATAGCGTCATTGCCATTCTCATGGAGCCACCTCATCCAAGCTGATCCGGGGACAAAAAAAAGAAATTCAAAAAATCATTGAAATTATAAAAAAGGAAGTTTAATTTAACAAGATAAAACTTTTCTAAAAAAATATTGTCATACGATAAATAACAATCGATAGACAGTATATTTGTCAGCTATATGAAGTACAAACAAATCAACAATAATTCCATCAATCAAATCATGCTAATCGTCATCATTCTGGCGATATGTATATTGATCTTTACAAGCCTATTTTACTACCTACCCGGTTTTCTGGGAGCAGTTACCTTATATGTTCTTTTTAGAAAAATCAACTTTAAGTTGACTGAAGAAAAAAAATGGAATAAATCTTTCGCCAGTATTTTATTGATATTATTGACCATCATATTCTTGGTAGGACCACTCTATCTGTTAATCAACTACATGGTACCTCAGGTAACAGAAGTCATTAGCAACAAAGACGATCTGATGCACAAGTTTGACTCGATCAAAACCTACTTTAAAGACAGTCCTTATTTAAGCAATATTGATCTTTCAGATACTGCCTTAATGGGAGCGCTTCAAAAAGCAGCTAAATTCATACCCAATATTCTGAATTCCGTTGCAGAAGTGGGTGTCAATATATTGGTTGCTTTGTTTGTTTTGTATTTCATGTTGGTTAGCAGCAAAAAATTGGAACAAACCATCTATCAAGCGATCCCTTTCACCAAGGCCAGTAAAGCCGAATTGTGGAAAGAGTTTGACATGATGGTAAAATCCAATGCAATCGGTATCCCGATTTTGGCCATGTGCCAAGGTATTGTAGCCGGTCTTGGCTATTGGTTCTTTGGCTTGGAAAGCCCTATCTTTCTAGGGATACTCACCGCTGTTTCCACCATAATTCCTATTTTGGGAACGATGGTAGTCTATCTACCGGCAGCGCTTTTTCTACTTGCGAATGGGCAGTCCGGAAATGCAATAGGTCTTGCCTTATACGGGATCATTATCATCGGGAGTATTGATAATGTCCTTCGATTTACCATATTGAAAAAGTTGGGCGATGTACATCCATTAATAACCGTGTTCGGTGTATTATTAGGATTAAATCTATTTGGTATGCTGGGATTGATCTTCGGTCCGCTCATTTTATCCTGCGTTAGCGTACTCCTGAAAGTCTACAGTATTGAATTTGGACGAAGTACGCCTGAAATCATTCAATCTACCTCATTGACAGACACAAAGTCTACTCATGACAGCCCTGACATTATAGAATAAGGGCACTTCAATAGGTTAAGTTGATTTGATCACAAATGCATCAATATCCAGTAAACTGTCATAAATGAGATTCAACGATTGATAATCCCTTTTTTTTCATAGTTTTGAATCATTAATACAATAGATTGTTCAATGCTTTCTACACAGAATTTGACAATTTATTAAGCATAAATATTAAAACGATAAAATCACTAAAACTGATTTAAAAGCAAACGTATTCTATGAATAAAAAGATAATCTTAGGAGTGACTGTGGCATTGGCTGCCGGAATTCTTTCCTCATGTAACAACAACAAACCGAAAACAGATCATACTGCAAATACGACCCAGGAAGCCAGCGCTGAAAGCCATGACCATGCAGGTCACGATCATGCAGGCCACGACCATAGTCAAGCTGCACCAACGCAATCTTCCGACCCTGCAGCCATTCTCCCTAATTTCACATTTTATCAGCTTCGTTCGGGCATCCGTGTTACGCAGGAAAACGTTGCCAAAGACAAGAATACCGTTTTTATCCTATTTGATCCAGGATGTAGTCATTGTCAACATGAAGCTACGGAGCTAGAAAAGAATATTGATCGTATAAAAGACGTCAATATCTATTATATTTCCATGAATGACCCGGCATTAGTATTAGGTTTTTTTGACACATTCGCTCCTAAGCTATCCAAAGCATCTAATGTAGAGGTATTGATTGATAAAGACCAAACGTTTATACAAACAATCCATGTGCCTTCACAATTTCCGGCAAATTATGTGTATGGTGCGGATGGAAAGCTAAAAGCGCATTGGGAAGGTGAAAAAAATATTAACGAAGCAATAAGCCAATTTCATAAATAATCTGAAATGCTAAACATAGCAATCAATGGATTCGGACGTATCGGTAGAAATACACTACGTAATATCTTTTTAAGGGGGGCTTTCGATGAACTGAATGTCATCGCTATCAATGATCTGACAGACACCAAGACGTTGGCCCATCTATTTAAATATGATTCTGTACATGGTCCTTTTCCTGGTACTGTGACGCACGACGACAAACATATTATTGTCAATGATCTTTCCATCTTGGTCACCAATGAAAAAGATCCCGCGGCATTGCCTTGGAGGGAGCTTCAGATTGATGTTGTCATAGAATCTACGGGGTACTTTACCAGTCGTGACAAAGCGTCGTTGCACTTGGAAGCTGGTGCAAAAAAAGTGATTATTTCCGCACCGGCACAAGATAAAGACATTCCAACAGTGGTATTGGGCATTAATGATCGTGTCATTGATTTATCTGCTTCGATTTTATCCAATGCCTCCTGTACAACAAACAATGTTGCTCCCCTAGTTAAAATATTGGATGAAAATTGGGGCATCAAAGATGGCTATATTACCACGGTCCACTCCATGACTGGAGACCAGAATCTTCACGACGCACCACATAAAGATTTAAGAAGAGCGCGGGCAGCATCGTCGGCGATCATTCCAACAACTACTGGTGCTGCTAAGGCGATAACCAATGTCTTTCCACATTTGCAGCATAAATTAGGGGGTGCAGGCATACGTGTACCTGTACTCAATGGCTCATTGACAGACTTTACCTGTACACTTGAGAAAGAAACCACGGTAGAAGAAATTAATAAAGCGTTCAAAGCTGCAGCAGAAAACGATTTAAAAAATGTATTATTTTATACAGAAGACCCCATAGTTTCGGTAGATATCATCAATAACCCCTATTCATGTGTATTTGATGCCCAGTTAACCTCGGTAGTGGGTGGTCTGGTCAAGGTTGTGGGCTGGTATGACAATGAATTTGGTTATTCTAATCGTTTGGTTGACCTCCTGATCAAGATCGACAAGCTTGTATAATCAGCTGCCCCTGCAGCATCTTACGATAGGTTCCGGTATAAAAAAAGCGTCTTTGCCAGCTATAGTTGACAAGGACGCTTTTTTCTTCACGCCTTAATTTTACATTTCCCCTTCTACGCCTAAGCCAAACAACGCAAAATCATACTTGACCGGATCCAGCGGATCTAGTAGGCGTAGATTAGCCGTTAATTCCTGGGCTATTTTCCAATTCACTTTATCCAATGTAATTAGACCAAATTTACGGGCAACGCGCTCAACATGAACATCGCACGGACAGATTAGATCTTTTGGGGACAGACGGTGCCAAATCCCAAAGTCTACCCCTTTTGTATCTTTTCTGACCATCCAACGTAAAAACATATTGATCCGCTTGACGGTTGACTTCTGTGCTGGACTACTAATGTGTTTCCGTGTGCGAACAGGATAATCAGGCAACGAAAAGAAATAGGTTTTAAAGGCATTCAGTGCCATTTCTAAGTCAACCTCCTCCCTGTTCTCCTGCCCTACAAGAAAAGCATCTTCTAAAGATTCGAAATGCTGATAGTGATGCTTAAAAAAAGAAACAAAATAAAGAATATCGGTATCATTGAACGTGCGGTGTTTAAATCCCAGTAAGGTTTTTAAATCCTGCTCTTGGTGATTGACGATATAATCGTATGGTGAACCATCCATTCGAGCCACCAGCTCGTTGCATTTATTGATAATCGTCTTTCTTTGCCCCCAAGCCATAATGGAAGCCAAGAATCCCATGATCTCAATGTCCTGCTTCGCTGAAAATTGATGCGGAATGGATACGGGATCATTTGGAATAAAACCAGGTTGATTATATTCATCAACTTTCTTATCCAAGAAATCTTTCAGATCAAAATCAACTGCCATGCTAATCCTTATCTTCCTGTCTGCAATATGCCTTTACAAATCTTTGCGATCAAGCCTGGACCTTCGTAGATAAAACCGGTATAAACTTGAATAAGACTGGCTCCAGCATCTAACTTCTCTATGGCATCTTTCGCCGAATGAATCCCCCCTACACCAATGATAGGAAATGCCTTGTTGGACTTTTCACTTAAGTAGCGAATAACTTCTGTTGAACGCTTGGTCAAAGGACGTCCACTTACCCCGCCCGCTTCATTAATAAGTTCCTGTTGACTCTTTAAGCCTTCTCTTGAAATTGTTGTATTCGTTGCGATGACACCTGCAATTTGTGTCTCCAATACGATCTCGACGATATCATCCAATTGACTATCCGTCAAATCAGGTGCTATTTTAAGCAGAATTGGCTTCGGAGCTATTTTAGCGACATTGAGGCTTTGTAAAGTATTTAATAGATGTTTTAAAGGTTCCTTTTCCTGCAAATCGCGTAAGCCCGGTGTGTTCGGGGAGCTCACATTGACAACAAAATAATCCACGTAGTCAAACAATGCATTGAAGCAATAAATGTAGTCATTGACAGCTTCTTCATTAGGCGTCACCTTATTCTTACCGATATTCCCCCCTATTAACAATCCTTTTCGATCCTTTAGATTTTTCAATCTTGTGGCAGCAACGTCTGCCCCTTGATTATTAAATCCCATTCTATTGATCAAAGCTTCATCGGAAACAAGTCGGAACATCCTGGGTTTATCGTTGCCCGGTTGTGGCTTAGGAGTTACCGTTCCAATTTCGATAAAACCAAATCCCAAATTAGTCATATCTGCAATATATTCCGCATTTTTATCAAAGCCAGCCGCAAGGCCCACAGGATTTTTAAATTTCAATCCAAAGACTTCGCGTTCCAAACGTGGATCTTCCACGGTAAAAAAAGCGTTCAATAATTGTTTGGCGCCCCAAATTTTTGAGAAAACATTCAATCCACCGGTCACTTTATGGTGAGCCGTCTCCGGATTCATTGTAAAGAATATAGGTTTGACTAATTTATACATAATCGCAAAGTTACTCAAAGAAGAAGAAATATTCATTACTTTTGTACTTTTGCAGTTGAAATGATATCAATAAATAATTTAACATTTGAAATAGGATCTCGCGCTTTATATGACGAAGCAAACTGGCATATCAAACCAGGAGATAAAGTTGGCTTGATCGGTGCCAATGGTACAGGTAAATCGACTTTACTTCGCCTTATTGTCGGTCAATATACGCCCACATCAGGAACGATTTCCATGGCGAAGGACCTTAAGATCGGTTATTTAAACCAGGACTTATTGTCGTACCATTCTGACAAAAGCATTCTGCATGTTGCCATGGAAGCTTTTGAGCGCCAAAATCAATTACATGCCGAAATCGAAGACTTACTCCACAAACTAGAAACAGATTATTCGGATGACATCCTGAATAAACTAAGCGATAAACAAGTAGAATTTGAGGCCTTAGATGGTTATAACATCGAATTTAAGGCCCATGAAATCCTTGCTGGTCTAGGTTTTTCGGAAGAAGAACAAAAAAGACCATTGGCCACTTTCTCTGGAGGATGGCGTATGCGGGTTATGCTTGCCCGTATCTTATTGCAAACTCCGGATATTCTGTTACTGGATGAGCCGACCAACCACATGGACTTACCTTCCATCAAATGGCTGGAGAACTATCTGCAAGCATTTGATGGCGCCATTGTGATTGTTTCCCACGATCGATATTTCCTTGACCGCATCATCAAGAAAACGGTAGAATCACGTAAAGGAAAATTAACACTTTATGCAGGTAATTACAGTTTTTATCTTGAAGAGAAGGAATTACGGAATGAATTGCAGGCCAATCAGTTTAAAAACCAGCAAGCCAAGATAAAACAGGAAGAACGTTTAATTGAGCGTTTCCGCGCTAAGGCTTCCAAAGCCAAAATGGCGCAGTCGCGGATCAAAGCGTTGGATCGCTTGGAGAGAATTGACGATGTTGACGATGACAATCCTACAGTAAACTTCAGCTTTAAATTTTCAAAACCTTCAGGTCGTCACGTTGTGACGTTGGAAAATATTTCCAAGTCCTACCCTAACCTGGAGATCTTAAAAAATACCTCAGCAATTATAGAAAAGGGTAATAAGATTGCACTAATTGGTGCCAATGGTAAAGGTAAATCTACCCTCTTACGTATCGTGGCTAACGCGGATCACGAGTTTGAAGGAAAGGCAGAACAGGGACACAACGTTTCGCAAACATTTTTTGCACAACATCAGCTGGAAGCCTTACATCTGGAAAATTCCATCCTTGCCGAGTTACAAACTTTTGCACCGAAGCATACAGAGACCGAATTGCGCTCCATTCTTGGATGTTTTCTATTCACTGGAGACGATGCTTTCAAAAAGATCAAAGTACTTTCCGGAGGCGAGAAATCACGTGTGGCTCTTGCAAAAGTATTAACCGCAGACGCGAACTTCTTAGCGCTCGATGAACCTACCAACCACTTGGATATGCAGTCTGTCAACATTCTGATCCAGGCTTTGCAGCAATACGAAGGTACATTTATCGTTGTATCCCACGACCGGTATTTCTTGGACAATGTAGCGAACAAAATCTGGTACATTGAAGACAAACAGATCAAGGAATACCCAGGTACTTACCAGGAGTATGAAGAATGGGCTGCAAAACGCGTTGTGAAGACGGAGGTAAAAACCGAGAAAAAAGTCAAGGAAGAACCCAAAGTAAAGAAAGAGAAGCAACCACTTACGGAAGATAAGACACGTTTGTTGAGCAAGAAAAATAAGGAGCTAACGTCTTTTGAACAAAAAATTGAGGAGCAGGAAATTTTAGTCAAAAACTTAGAATCGAAGCTTGCGGACGAAGCGGTTTATTCGGATGCGACTAAGTTACAGGAAACTACACGTTCTTACAACTCAGCAAAGGCATTATTGACACAATTCCAGGAGAGTTGGGAGCAGTTGGCGGAAGAAATCATGGATTTGGAAAATGATTAATTTTTTTGGCTTAAAATCAGCTTATTAAGCATTAGAGCGTGATTTTAAGCCAAAATTATTTGCAGGAATAGGATTAAAGCCCTACTTTTGCATCACTTCAAACAAGGAACGGTAGTTCAAAAATAAAGAAGTAAGATTCCGTAGCTCAGCTGGTAGAGCAATACACTTTTAATGTATGGGTCCTGGGTTCGAATCCCAGCGGGATCACAGAAAAAAGCTAATCGCAAGATTAGCTTTTTTTGTTTTAACGGAGTAAAATTCGAAAGACCGGTCTCTATTTTCTGCTTTTGGAAGCTTAGGGATATGCGCGCGTAAACCAATCCAAAGAATACTAATAGAGATAATAGATTCTGCTCTCTATTTAAAGGTTTTTAAAAGTCGTGATATTAATTACTGCTTTTTTCTCAGCATCGGAAGTCATGTTTTTGATCTGATCTCTCCTGAGCAAATTATTAATGTCCCTTACTTTGCCTTTTTCCTGTCCATCAATAACACTATATTCTGTTTGCGGATGCTTGATCCGGCTATTGCATGTAATTTTTTGGAAAGCGTTAGATACAGCATAAAACATATGAAGGCGATTAGAATATCGGATATTTAATTAGCTTTTCTTGTTTAACAACATTACCTTAGATATTGACAGCTTAGTTCATAAAATAAATTTAAAAATGAGAATTGCCCTATTTGGCACGCAGAAAGTAGGTAAAACCACCTTAGCAGAAGAGCTTCTAGAAAAGCTTCCCGGATATACACTGGAAGTAGAACCTTACTATCAGCTGGAATCATCGGGGCATGAATTCCTTGAAGAACCCACTGCCGAAGACTTCGTTGAACAATTTAACTACTCTGCCCAGCTAATTTCACAAAGCGGAGACAATGTAATATTCGATAGATGTGTACTCGATATCTTAGCTTATCTGTATATTCTTGATCCAAAGAAAAATATTCAGTTCCTTTTTGAAAAGACCTTTGCTATATTGGCCGAAATTGATCTTTTGGTGTTTGTCCCCATTGAAGACCCCGATTTGATACCTTGCCACAAGTCGGATCTACCCAAACTTAGATCTAAAGTTAATGATTTACTCCGCGATTGGATTGACGACTTTGGTATACAAGCTATTGAAGTAAACGGCCCATTATCGAGTCGTAATAACCAGATACTTGTAAAAATTAAATCCTGAGATGTTAGATTTTTATATTATTGATGATAAACAAGTAAAACCAGATTTCCCTGAAAAGGCAGGATTGGTTTTCGCTGGACAACTTGACGAAAAAACTTTCAGCAGTCTTCAGCGAAAAGGCATAATCGCCACACGATTTGACTATTATACGGATTTCAGGCTGGATACTGCTCTGATTAAACAAATTGAGCAAATTATACTAAACAAGGGACTCCAAATGGATACTGACATAAATAGCTTCATCCAAATACTTGACATTGCAAGTAACAAACAAAGTGGTTTAATTGCCTATAGTGATTAAACATATCTTTTGCATGAAGCGCGGTCCCTCCTTCGCTAAAACGGATCGTTTGAGCTCCCTATAAAGTTCATAAACTCAATTTTGGGCTCAACAGCAAGGTTTTTATCTCTTTGTTCCTGAAAAAGGACAAAGCTCGGTATTCTCAGCAATTGATACTGTATCTCTTTATTCTTATATTGGGAAATATGTACGAAAGTATTGCTTTCACCACCCTGCAAAATAGTATACAGGAATTGTGTTCCATCTAACTTCCTGAAATCTTTGAGAAAGCTTTCAATCATTTTTTTATTCATGTGTACATAGTCATCATGGACACTATAGGTTACTTTAACAACGATCATTTCTTTTATTAATTTATGTTTATAAATGCACAGCGGAATTTTCAATGCGCAAAGGGAGCTTCTCGATTTCACGTAAACTGACAGTCGAAGAAAGCCTTTGTGAATTGGACAACAAGATATGAAAAATTTGGGTCATTGGATCTCGGAATGTACAATCTATAAGCATTAAAATGCCGGCAGCTGAGTGTACCAGCAATAAAAATTGTGAATCCCCATAAACGATTCGGTACATCACAAAAAATGAGACTAACCATCGGGATTTTGATACGATTTGATCAAATTTAAACCTGTTATTTCATTATTTTCAGCCATTCATTCAATAACATTTATAAACAGTTAGCAAGTCCATAGACATCTTCGAAATACAATCAGAAGCCATGAACAATAAAAACCTTTCTACAAAGCCACACTATCCCATTTTAGACGGACTACGAGGCGTCGCTGCGATTATCGTTGTAACCTTTCATCTCACGGAGCCATTGGGAACAGGACATCTCGATATCTTGGTCAACCATGGCTATTTGGCCGTTGACTTTTTCTTCCTTTTATCTGGATTTGTAATCGGCTATGCCTATGATGATCGCTGGCATAAAATGTCTATTGGTACCTTCTTTAAACGCCGTATTGAACGCCTTCAGCCGATGGTTATATTAGGTATGACTCTTGGTGCAATAGGCTTTTATTTTACAGATTCTACAATCTGGCCACTTATTCACACCGTTCCGCTCTGGAAAATGCTTTTGGTCATGCTCATTGGTTATACGATTCTTCCAGTTCCCCTCTCTTTGGATATTCGAGGCTGGCAGGAAATGCATCCGCTCAATAGTGTCGGTTGGTCATTGTTTTTTGAATATATTGCCAATATGCTATATGCCATCGGTATTCGCAAACTATCCAAAACAGCGTTAAGCATTTTGGTCTTTATTGCAGCTGTGGCACTCGCCCATTTGGCGATCACAAGTCCTACTGGAGATGTTAGCGGTGGCTGGACATTAAATGCTGAACAAGTGCGGATAGGAATCACCCGCACCATGTACCCTTTTTTTGCGGGACTCCTGCTATCCAGAATAACGAGCCCGAGCCGTATCCGACATGCTTTTTTATACTGTAGTATTTTAATCGCCATTGTATTGTATATGCCTCGTATAGGTGGAGCAGAACAGCTCTGGATGAACGGGATATATGAGTCGGTATGTATTATCATTGTATTCCCCCTGATCGTTTACCTGGGGACAAGCAGCATATCAAGCAGCAGATTAGAAAACAAGCTTTGTAAATTTCTGGGTGACATCTCGTACCCGTTATACCTCGTACACTACCCTTTCGTCTATTTTTATGTTGCCTGGATCAGCAACAATAAGGATATGACGCTTATAAAAGCTTTGCCTTATGCCCTATTGATTTTGGTAGGAAGTATTACAATGGCCTATGTAAGCTTGAAATGGTATGACGAACCTGTCCGCAAATGGCTCAGAAAGAAACTGGGTTAATGTATAAAAAATTTGCCGGCATAAGAGGCAACCGCTAAAAATAGTGCTATTCAATACACCTGTTTAACGTTCCAGTATTCTTCGAATAGCTTGTTGTTCATGCCGTAACAACAAATTAAGTTCGTCGGGACTAACAGTCGACTTTGCAGCAATAAACAATACATTTGGGTAGTCAATGAGTTTTTCTTGCAATAATTTCGCTCGCTTCATGTGAAAATCTGAGGTAATCACGATGAAGAGATCCGGAGAGATCTTTTTGATGATCTCTTTTGATAGCATAAAATCTTCGTCAGTATTTGTGGATAGTACACATGGAAGTAAATCTTTCTCTGCGACACCTCTTTCCATAAGATAAGCTTGAGCATAAGCGCCATGCGGCTTTTCTGTCCGATTGAAATGTTCACCCATGCCGCCGGTACACAAAATTGTAGTCCCTTCATTATGACAATAGAAATTATAGGCACATTCATTTCTATCTAATGCCATAACGCTGAGATTCCCCTGCTCATCATTGGGTGCGCCCAACAATAATATCAGGTTTTTAATTTTTTCCATACGATTTAAATATTCATACAATCAAATGTAATAAGACCTGGATGAAAAGCAAGTAAGAAGTCGGTTAAATTTTATCCAGCCATTATTAACTCTCAACCATTTCATGCTCAAATAAATTAAAATGTTACAAAACATTTTTCAAAGTTGATTAATCAATCGATTGACTAAACTAATTGTGATAAAAGTTTATTTTTTTACACACCAATAAAAGATGCCTTATTTATATTTATTGATACACAATATAAACCATTATGAGAAAACTTTTAAATCTAATGCTTGCAACCCTCGCTTTAGGGGCTGCATCCTGTAACAAGACTTTGGTAAATACCGAAGAAAGTGTCGAAACTCTAAAAGCAAAAACATCAACTAGCTCGGTAACAAATGAATGGAACAGTAATCCCTACAAGCTGAACGTCATCTATTTTGTTCCAAATGATGTGGATTCCATTCCCAACTTCAGAAAGCGTCTTAGCAAGATCCTGTTGGACGCCCAAAATATGTTTGCAAATAATATGGACCGCGAAGGCTTCGGCAGAAAATCCTTCGGATTGGATCTGCTCAATGACAGCCTGATTAATATCCATTACATCGCTGGAAAATATGGCAAAGCTACTTATCCGTACTCAGGGGGCAGCGGCGCTGTGAAAGCCGAAGTGGACAGCTATTTTAATCAAAATCCGTCAGGAAAAAAAAGCGAGCACAATCTAATCATTATTCCAACCTACAATACAGATCCAGCTAATCCGGGAGGTCCTCCATTCTATGGTACAGGTACTAGCTGCTATGCGTTAGATTATGTAAATCTAGACGCTAAAAACTTAGGAATAGGCGGTGATATTGGATGGAAAGCAACTGTATGGATAGGTGGAATGATTCACGAACTGGGCCATGGATTAAATGCCAGCCACAACAAAATGAACAAAACGCTAGCGCCAACTTTAGGTACCGCATTAATGGGCTCAGGCAATTCAACCTATGGAATCTCTACAACTTCTTTGACCAATACCACAGCAGCGACATTTAACAATAGCCAAGTATTCAGCCCTGTGGTAAGAACTGACTGGTACGCATCCGCATCTGCAGAAATAACATCCCTGTCATCAAGTTTTGTGAACAATAAGATTATAGTTTCGGGGAAATTTACAACAACAAAACCAGTCAATGACATTGTTGTTTGGCACGATAGGGAGCCTTTTGGAGTGAATAACGATTATGATGCCGTACAATGGGCTACAAAAATAATAGGTCAGGATAGTTTTCGATTTGAGTGCCCATTAGCTGATTTTTATGATCTGACAGGAAATTACGAAATGAGAATAGGATTTCTCCATGTCAATGGAAGCCGTACTACCTTAGGATACGCTTATAACTTCGTTAACAATATCCCCGATTTATCCAAGGTTGTGACCTATACATTGTTACCGACCACAGGTTGGTCAATTGTAGCTAGCGATAGTAATGAGCCTGGATCACCGGCAAGCAATGTATTGGATATGAATAGAAGTACAGTCTGGCATACTCCCTGGTCGTCCACTCAAACTCCGCAGCCACATTTCTTCGCCGTCAATATGGGTGCATTACGTACCGTAAAAGGAGTTGCTTTCCGTAACCGCGACAATTTAAATGGAGCGATGAAAGATGTCAATATTTACTCAAGTACAAATGGTATAAGCTGGACGTTGATCAAAACGACTCAGTTGAGCAAAGTCGCTGGCTCCTGGATCAATGTCGATCTTAATACATCCATTACCACCCAATACCTTAAAATAGAATCCACAAGTTCTTGGGGTGATTTCTTCTATTCTCATCTTGCAGATTTTGGTGCATATTAAAATTTAGATCGATAGAATATAGGGCCGATATCGCAAATAATATCGGCCTTTTCTAGCTTTGATCAACACCGAATAAGTGAGATTCATAATTGAGGGTAGCAAATAATTTTATATTTTTAGTAGATCATACTGACTTTGACTTATCAATAAGCTAGAAAAAACGATCGAAATAATCACTTATCACTAAAATTAGGATGAATAGACAAGAACTGATCAAAACTTTTTCTGACAACCACTATACGGTTATTGCCTATATCCAGGCATTACCTGAGCCTCATTTTTCATATCGTAATCATGAAAAATGGACGGCTGGTCAGCAGCTAAAACATATTCTCTTAACGCTTCTACCCTTTCCAAAGGTACTTCAGTCAAAAGATTATATAGCCCAAAAATTTGGATCCCTGCAACGCGCAACCTGGGACTACGACACGGTGCGTAACAATTATCTCAAAACAAGCCGGCAGGCCCCAAGTCAATTTTTGCCTGAAGAAATCCTGCCCGCACAGAAAGAGGGGCTGATTGCGCAACTGGAAGAAGTATTGGCTACAATCAATCAGCTATTTGTACTGTACAATGAAGAGGAGCTCGATAGCCTGGTTTTACCACATCCTCTACTCGGCAAACTCAGTATACGCGAAATGTTTTTTCTGATGAGCTATCATCCCTTACACCACCTGAATCAAATCAAGGAAAACTTGGTCTCATTCAATCAATGAGCTACACTTTATTCATCAGCTTTTCATCGAATCAGTGGTAATGGTTTTGTCTATTCTCTTGTATGGACCATATCATATAAATCAAAGCCTTCAGCCCAATAGTCTTTATGGATTTCCCTTAGTATAAAACCATTTTTCTTATAAAATCCGAACGTGAATTGAGAGGTACCGACTTCGATCTTTTCAACCTGATGATGGGTGTACAGAAAGTCAATACGGTGATGCAATAGATTTTTTCCAAAACCAAATCCGTGATATTTTGGATTTAAAAAACTCCAGCTCAAAAAACCTATGCGCTCATCATCAGAAAAACCTACTCCACCGCCACCAATAATTTGCCCGTTAACCAGTGCAACAAAATACGTCTCCATTTCCTGGTCAAGATATTCTGTGAAATCAGCAACCTCGCTCTGTGCAAAGTACTTCGGTATATTCATATGAAGAATATCGATCAGCTTATTTCTATCCTGAACATCATATTTCCTAATTTCCAAATACTTATCCATAATTGGTATGATTACAAATCCCTGTCTATTGTTAACTTACATTTCCTTTGAAGTTTATTAAATATAATAATAATTTAGTGTGTTTTTATTGCGCTATTTCCACGCCCAATGATTGGCCATATTTTTCCCAAGAAACATTAAAAACCATCGCTATTGGCTTGATTTTTGATTAATTTTACGGTCGCACTGCGGTAAGCAGATGATCATTAAATACCCAATATGCAAAAACCTCAAAAGGATATTCCGATTTTTTTTGAAGCATTAAATCAGATGCCGATTGCAACTGCCATTTATGATAATTCGAACCTCAATATCGCATTCGCCAACTCGCGAATGCTAAATATGTGGCGTACAGAAAACGAAATATTTGGACATTCCTTTGGAGAGGTTTTTCCGGTTTTTACCCAAGAAGGATTTACAGATATACTCCGTAATGTCTGGGAGAGCGGTGTCACCTACAAGGCATTTGAAACCCCTGCAACGATCATTGATCGTGATTTCAAGATCAAACGTTATTTTGATTTTGAATATAGGCCCCTCTTTGATAAGCGTGGCCGAACTTATTCCATCCTCCACACAGCCACAGATGTCACGCATAAGATACACGAAGAGAAACCTGAAGATCAAGAAAATATAACAATCAATCCCGCAACCAACCTGCGCATGATATCCTATACGCTATCACATGATGCTAAAAATCCTTTGGCTCTTGCTAAATTGGGTATAGGTGTACTAAAAGAACATTTGGATATGCAGTCCAATAGACGGCTCGAATTGTATGATGTCATTGATCAATCACTTGAAAACATTGCTGATATTATCGACAAAACGGTCGAACTGAGTCTTGCTCCAATTAACAGACTACGGAAACAAGCTCTTCGTTTAGATCTTAAATTGCCCAATTGGTGCCGGGAAGCCAAATTACTATACCGGAGCCCACATACTGAACTTATCTTTGGCGATCTTTTTCCAGTAAACAGTGATCAAAATGCAATCTACCAAATCTTTACAAACTTGATCAACAATGCCGTCAAATACTCTTCGGCCAATAAGAAAGCAGCGGTGCATATCTATAGTGAAAAAGTAACGAACGGTGTGTTATATATCATCAAAGACAATGGTATCGGTATTCCGCAGCATGAACTCGAAAATATCCGCATGGAAAGACTCCGTGGTTCAAATTCAACGGATTACCAGGGAAAAGGCATCGGATTGTTTATCGTTCAGGAAATTCTTGAAAGACTCAAAGCGCAGATGGCCATCTTCAGTAAGGAAAACCAAGGAACCGAAATCCGTTTATTTTTCCCAAATTAATCAAGCGACGTAACCCTTTTATCTTCCTTTCATGGCAGATTTTACCAATCTTAACCTGCTTTCAAGAAAAATCATTGTTGGACTGCTGATTTATGGCTAATTTTGAGTGTTTAGAAATTGTAAGCAAAATCAGACACGTCTCTATGAATAATTTTCGTAAATATTGGAAACTATTTTCCCATATTGGTGCACATCCGGGCATGTCATACATCGATTTCAAACGTGTGCACATGATAAATTTGATTGCATTGTTATGTTTATTTCCGACAATTTTCTTTTCAATCCTCAATCTTATCGACCACCGCTATGTTTTATCGGCGATTAATTTCTCCAATTCTATATGTTCGTTTACGGTCCTTCTGCTTCAATATTATGGGAAACACAATATCGCTAAGGCAACACTATTGACAAGTAATTCTGTGTTTTTCTTCGCTGGGGCGCTACTTTATAAAAATGGCGGTGAATATTTTTTATTGTGCACTTTGATTGTCTCGATGTTAATGTATGACAACCGAAAGATCCATATAGTCCTTTGTATTACGGTAGCTTTCCTGATTTTACTGTTATATTTGCTTCCTGATATACTTCCCCTGAGCCAACAAGTTCCACGATCCAGATCTGTTTTCAATATTATCAATGCACTTGCTTTCATGGTCGTTGCGGTCAACTTCTTTCTTGATATCATCTATAAGAATATGAAAAAAATTGAGCAGCAACGTCTCAACTTAGAATCCATGAATCGGGACAAAGAAAAATTTTACTTATTATCGCGCACGACATCAAAAGTCCTTTTGCCAACTTGGAAGCACTGGTATTTATGTTTCGTAATCAAATGCTCGACAGTACGGCATCCCAGGAATATATCCAACAGATCTATCAGCAGATTACGCAACAGAATCAAGCTTTGGATGATTTGCTGCAGTGGGGCAGCAGCAGTATGCAAGGTATGAATACTAAAGCATCACCCCAATTGATCAAACCTATGATACAACAAATTATTAAAGTTTTTAATGAGAACACACAATCTAAACAACTAAAAATCAATATTAATATACCTAACAACACGCAGATAATTGCCAATCGCGATCATACCATCATTATTTTACGCAACCTGATTAGCAATGCAATCAAATTCAGCTATGTGAATGGGAATATCAACATTTACACCAGCATGGATGAAACCTATACACATATTCATATTCAGGATGAAGGAATAGGAATTAACCCTTCGAAGTCAGCCGCACTTTTTAATGAAATTCAGCAAAAGTCCTTTGGCACTGAAGACGAGCCCGGATCGGGTGTAGGCCTAGTCTTATGCAAGGATCTTATTGAACGAAACAAAGGTGTTGTGAACATCAAAAGTACACCCAATAAGGGATCGGTTTTTACAGTTGGATTGCCATCCTGCCCCAGCCATAAGCCGCAAACCAATGTCGAAGTGCCTACATGCTGTTAACTCAAATATAGGTTTAGAAATTTTTTGTAATATTATTTCCGGTCGAGAAACTTTATGTGCTTCAATATAGGTTCATTTTTGTAGATTTACCCCTAATACACATTGACGCAAAGGAAATATGGAAGTAAATGCCAATTATGTATATAAAATCATCGACACACCAGTTGGTCCTATACACTTAATCGCTACCGAAAAGGGACTTTCAGGTTTAGTTTGGGCGAACAAGGATTATATCCGCACAAAACTTCTTACAGCAACCTACAATGAACAAGCTCCAGTTTTAATACAGACAGAACTGCAGCTGAATGAGTACTTTGCAAAAAAAAGAAAGATATTTGATATTCCGCTTGATTTTCAGGGAACAGCCTTTCAGATCAGGGTCTGGGAAGTGCTTTTAGGTGTTCCCTATGGTACGACCAGGACTTACGGTCAACTGGCGCAGCAACTTGGCGACAGTAAAGCCGTCCGGGCCGTTGGTGGCGCGTTGAATAAAAATCCTATAGCCATCATTGCCCCCTGCCATAGGATAGTTGGTACCTCGGGCAAGCTTGTTGGCTTTGCCGGGGGCATTCGCAATAAGTCTATCCTGCTGGACCTTGAACAACACGATCAAACCCCAACACTATTCGATCTTTAACGCTGATTATTAGCCTTGGAGCATGTTATTCCTGCGGTATACCAACCATTTCAGGGAATCTTTGAATTGCCGATGAAGAGAAAAAAAATTGCATCTCCGCTTTTGTAATTAAAACTATATCTTTATGAAAAGAATTACACGGTCACTATGATAGAGAATACGTTTGGAATGGATATAATGCCTGAAAATGAACATGACAGACTGAATGCCCTCAGACGCTATAAAATAACTGGAACCCCTTCTGAAGCCAGTTTTGATGGAATTGCAAAATTAGCCACACAAATCTTCAATGCCCCTATTGCATTGCTCTCACTGGTGGATGCAGAATCTGTCTATTTCAAAGCAAATATTGGCATGGGCACCACAAAGGAAACGAATCGAGGGCAAAGCTTGTGTAGTCTAGCTATTCTGGACAAGAAAGTAACGGTCTTTGAAGATACACTGAAAGAAGATATCCTACTGACCAATCCAAATGTAATTGGTGATTTTGGACTACGGTTTTACGCAGGTGCACCACTTATTACGCATGATGGTTTTATGATCGGTTCACTGTGCGTCATCGACAAACATCCGCGCGCTTTCACTGCAGCTGATCGACAGATATTAGAAGGTCTTGCTCGAACCGCAATGGATCAAATCGAGCTTCGAAGTTCTTCCATAGATAAAATTGATGAGCTTGAGGGTGTCAATATTACTATGGCAACCATGCAACAACGGCTGCTCGAGCTTAATGACGAGATGGAGCTTGCCAACAATGAACTTTATCGTACCAATAGCCAGCTCAACAAATCCTATGATTTGACAGTGCTGCTCAACAAAAACCTCAAAAAAAGTGAACGTCGATTCAGATCCTTTATAGATAAGGCCCCAATAGCCTTTGCGATTTTAACAGGCCGTGAATTAGTCATTGAAGTTGCCAACGATATGATGCTCAAACTCTGGCGCAAAACAGAGGTTATTCTCGGCAAACCACTAGCACAAGCACTTCCGGAATTACAGGGACAGCCTTATTTGGGGATATTGGATGATGTCTTTACTACTGGCCAAAATTATATTGGAGACACTGCCTACGCAAGACTTGAGTCTATGGGAGTATTGGGCGACCATTATTTTGATTTCACCTATGAGCCGTTGAAGAATGATGAAGGTGAAACGGAGTCTATTATTGTCATCGCCAATGAGGTTACGGAGCGTATCAAAAGAAACGAACACCTTGAAGCCCTCAACTATCAGCTAGAAATTGCATTAAAAGCTGGTGAACTCGGTTCTTACAATCGCGATATAAGAACAGGTAAAATGGACTGCTCGGAAACCTGTAAACTCAATTTTGGCCTCACTAAAAACGATCGCTTTGACTATGACGTCCTCACGCAAAGCATCGTCCCGGATCACCGCGAAATGGTCTATCAAAAAGTTCAGGATGCTATCCAGAACAAGACCACTTATCACGCTGAATATCTCATCCGTTGGCCTGATGGATCGTTGCATTGGATCAATGCGTCGGGTCTTCCCAAATACGATGCAGAAGGTAATGCGACTCACCTCATTGGTGTAGTGGCGGATATCACAAAACGGAAAAATTATGAGTCACAAAAAGATGATTTCCTGGGTATTGCCAGCCATGAACTAAAGACGCCCGTCACGGGATTAAAGGGAACGATTCAACTGCTGGAACGATTCAAAGACAAAACTGGAAGTGACATCATTTCAAGACTTATTGATCAGTCTGCTGTCAATATCAAAAAGATCGTTACACTTGTTGACGACCTGCTCAATATGCATCGAATCAGTGAAGGGCAGCTTCATCTCGAAAAAACTACCTTCAAGGCATCAAAGATACTTACCTCCAGTTGTCACAATATCATATCCCAAGGCAACCATCAAGTTAATATTACCGGCGATCTCGATGCAGATATCTTTGCTGACGAACAACGTCTTGAACAAGTCCTTGTCAATTTTGTCAATAATGCCGTTAAATATGCCCCAGAATCGAGAGAAATCAATATTACGGTTGAACAACTGCAAGATCGTATCAAAATAACCGTTAAAGATCAAGGTGAAGGTATTAATCCAGCAGTACAGCCTTTTATTTTTGATCGATATTATAGAGCTAATCACGAAGGTAAATCTTACTCGGGGCTTGGACTGGGGCTCTATATTTCCGCTGAAATAATCAAAAAACACGGGGGTCAGATAGGAGTTGATAGCATCGTGGGTTTGGGCAGTAGTTTCTGGTTTTCCATCCCACTCCCGACAACAGAAAAATAAACGCAAAAGAGCCGGTTTTTACCCGGCTCTTTACTATCAAATCCTACGTGCTTATTGACAGACTGCTTACACTTACGTGTAGTAGTCCGGCATTTGAAAATAGACTTAGGCTATCTCCTCAACCGTCGCATCAGGCGCATTCTTCTTGACAGATTCAATGCCATTTTCCATACCACTTGCGCTCTCATACATCTCGCTGGTTCCAATAATTTGGCCATTGGTAGCCTTGAGATTGAAGTAGTGCTTACCGTTCGTAGAAGTTTTACGATCAAATTTGTTATCGTCCTGAGCGTTCTTTTTTACAGATTCAACGCCATTTAAGCAGTTTGCTTTAGTTGTATAGCCTTCACTGCTTAAAATCACCTGTCCGTTTCCAGCTTTTAGATTAAACTGGAATTCTCCATTTTTCCGTGTTTTTACTTCAAATTTACCCATTTTCTCAATTAATTAAATAAATATGTGGTTATCGGAATTAACTTCCATACTAAAGGTAATACTTTTCAATGTTTTTATTGTAAAACAACGATTAATTTTTTTATCATCAATAAGGTACATACTTCCTATAAATATGTACTAACAGATTCAACGTCACAGTACGAAAGACAGTTTAATCTCTTAAAGCGGTTAAATCTTGTGTAGGAGCCGGCAAATTCAGATCACTTATCGCCGTATAGACAGATTCATCGACTTTAAAACCCCATTTTCTAAAAAAATCCGAAAGATCTTTTTGTGCAATCTGACATGCCGACAGCATAAAATAGCGCATTTTCTCTGCGTCTGTTGAAACTGTGGGTCTATTCTCGCGGGTTCTTTTGCTAAGTTTAATGTAGAAATCATCACCAAATCCTAGCCAAAGCTGATGAAACATAATCATTTTCAAATCATTATCTCCTGAATTAAAGTTGCGGTCCGCGATGTTTTTCTGAAAGTAAGTCGTCAATTTAGGCCAGGAATTATTGGCAGTCACCCGGCTTACCGGCAATCCAAATCCCCTTTCACTGGCTAGAGAATAGACATTCACGGTTGTTTCTGTCAGATTGCCCCAGGTCCAAGCTTTTTGTTGATAGGTATGCCCTACTTCATGCCATATTCCCCATCCATTTGTATTGGACAGGTATTTTGGCTGCAACATACGATAAGATAAAGCATCGGTAAAATAAATTGAAATACCGGCAGCCATATAACCACCTGCACTCGAATCTCTCACGGTAATCAGGTGTTTATTATATGGTATGGCATGGACTCCACTCGTACCATTCAAACCACTGATACGATTGGAAAAACCAATAATTGAATCCAGTCTATCCACAATAAGCTGTTGATCTTCGTTCTTATACAATAGTGCATCGGCAATTTTGGTTACCATAATGGTGTGATCTGACGAGAAGACGACATCCGGCACGGTATTTTTCAACGAATCCAATGTAGCTACCCATTGTTCATGGGTGGTAATTCCCTTTTGAAAGTAAGGCACCGGGATAAAGCCATTGCCAAAAGAAAGCTCTATTTCTCCAGTTGTTGTGTAGTTATCAGCTGTATAAATCACATAAACCAAGCCCCCGTATTGGTCCACTGTGAACGTTTGCGTACCTGCCTGCAGATTGAAATACTGCCGCACTGGTCTAATATTGTCTCTAAAAGGCGTCCCGATCGCCAAGCGTGCTGCTGTCGTCCCCGAGTTGACTTTCACTTTTATGGTTATAGTACTGTTTGGTGCCACATAAAATCCGGTCATTTGCATTTCATTATGATTTGCTCGAAACTGAAGTCTATCAACCTCAGTTGCAGCGGAAGGACTTACTTTAAATAGTTGGACCGAATCCGCTATTGCTAGGGATTCTGCGCTGGAATCGTTCAGTAAAGTGTACATTAAGCTCCCATCCTTCCGGCAGGAAGTAGTCATAGCGATCACTAAAATCGCGATTAAGGAAAACACGGTCTTTCTCATAATTTTTAACTAAAGTTTATAAATTGTATTAATTGTCCACCCTTCTTTTAGATCACCCTTCAAAGCCTCAGCGGCTGTTTCGAAGTTTTTATTTTTCTGATCGATTTATAGTTCATCGAAACTTGAAAACCAGATGATCCATTCAAAGAATTCACTTCACCTTCAGCAAAGTATTTTAGTTCATAATCTAAAAGCAAGATATAATATATTGTACAGAAAAATAATCAACCGCTCCACATCAAACGTTTGCACAATCAACGAAAAGCTTTTCGCTTTGATAAATTTCAAATAATTATTAAGAAAATCTGTTTTAAAAAAATGATAAGAAACAAGTACCCCCCTTATTCTCTACTGCTATAGAAGCTAGATGTTATTCAAACTAATTACACAGCCCCAACGCTATTCCCTCGAACACTACATCATAAGGGATTAACATGGCAGCACATAATCATCGCATCTGTTACCATCAATAAAATTATATATCATTCTCTTGACGTAGATTAATCATTACGTGAAGCTTAAAACCTCCTAAAAAAAGTATAACCAAAAGTTATAACCCGCCTATTTCTTTACCTAACTTTTAATACATATAACAAACATAAACATCTATACTACAAAGAATAATGAAAAATAAAATCATAAAAAAATAGCAGTCAAAAATTAGATTAAAAAAAGCTATTTCTCTATTATTGGAATCAGGTTTTTATCCATCCGCCTATTTTCCAGTGAGAGTCTGCTGTAGGTTAGTTTTACCACAATCGGTGATAAAAAATTATAATTTTAAAAAGCGAATCGTTAAATTCGAACAGTACACTATGAAATTAATACGCTAATTTTGCTTGCATTCAAACAAGATTGATGGAACACTTAACCTAAACTATAGCCCTATACACTATAGTGCGGCAATAACGAGCGATTATCTTAAAACATGAAAAACTACATAAAGGAACAAAACGAAACGTTAAATCAATTGGATCAAAATTCAGCATTGCTACTAGCAGAACACCCCATTCTAGTAGAATTTAAAAATCTTATTCACCAGTATCCCCAGAATCACTGGGACCTCCAATTCTACTTGAAAAAGCTCAATATATCAAGAATAGCGTTACATCGATTGACGCTTTCAAGTAATGAAACTTCACCCAGCACGATCGTCAAGGAAATTGTTGCAGGTGAGATTGCCAAAAAACTAGCTTCTACGGAGATTCCGATTAAAGAGTTGACTTCGTATTATGGTTTTAGTTCATCAGCATCATTAACACGGTTTATAAAAAAGCATACTGGTCTTAGTCCGCGAAAATTTAGAGCATTAAACGCATTGGATTATGTTTAGACTTGTCCAGCGACTATCTCTCATTTCGATAGTTAAAAATTGAATATCTTTAGGTAAACCTTTTTACGATGTTTCATGATACTCATGCATTTACCAACATTTAATATTTATTCAATAAGGCTGCACAGTGGATAAAAATCAAGATAGTGCAGCTACTGCTTTTTGATAAGCTTGTAATTATTCAGCGATTCGTCCTTTTGAACAGTATACTGATCTTTGAGTTGCATCACCCAACCCTCACCCTCTATTCGCTGTCCTTCGATTTTAGTAGGCCTACTAACGGTTATTTTATCCCAATTGGGCGCCATGAGCGCCCCACTTTTGACATCTAGAATCCCCCAGTTATCGGTGATCCTTATGGTTGGATAAACAGTTCCCAAATCTGTGATTGGGAGGATATTTCTCGGATCGAAAGACACATTCATTTTCTCAAATTTAATGGTCATATGAGGCTGTTCCACAAACAAGGAACGATATAATGCAATTTGCTTCTTTATTTTTTCCGCTCGTAATTGTTCCTCTGTGAATATCTGTTTTCCATTATATTCCGCTGTAATGGCTTTTACTGTTGCTGCAAGATCTTTCGGAAGTTCAACGTTCAATTCGCGCATAAAGAATACAGTTAAATCTGTATTTACTGAAATCTTTTGATTCCAAAGCGAATCCTTTAAACTCATTATATATCCATAGATGGGCGTGGTATTGTAGGCAAAAGACCTTACATAAGTGGGATTCTTGAAAAATCTGTCTATTACATCAATGAAATGTTTTTTTGTTTTTTCTTTATCTCTCCCACTGATCATTACTCCGGTATACTCTGCAATCCCTTCATTAAGTTCCAATTGATTTTCAATATGGGCAGAGCCTGGAAAAAGTGAATTTCGATACTTCCGAAAAATCAAAGCATCCTTCAAGTGCATTCGTTGTTCATCTTGCACGTCTGAAAAAACCGCCTTTTTAAGCGCCTCCAATTCTAAACGTAAGTATATCCGTCCATTCTCTTGATCGAGATGGGTACTTTCGCTGTTATTTTGAACGAAGCCCAAAGCCGATTGTGCGGAATGAAACAATTCATGAGCCAACAAATTGATCCGTGCATAATAATCTTTAGATAAAGGCAACATAATCATCGCCCAAGTGCGACCATTCCACGTTAAAGACGTATTGGCAATATTTACACTGTCGGGCAATTTACCAATATAGGTATTTTTATATTGCACAAACGAACTATCGGCACCAAAGTTATTACTAAATAGCTGTCGTGTCTGAGGGTCTACCAAAATAATATCACCATATAAATCTCTATTCCATAACGAATAATAACTTTTAGTTGCAGTTTTAATTTCACTAAAATATTGTACGATACTGTCTGACTTTGTCTCCTTAGATTCTTGTCCAAGCGCTAATGCACAGAGCAAAAGATATAGAAACGTTATAGATATTTTCTTCATTAAACACTTGTGAAATCGGTTATAAATGATATTTTTTAGTTAAAAAGAGATTATTAGAATTTGACAAACATCTTCTTTTAAATTCCTAAAAATACATTATATCACTAAAATATCTATCATTAAACAAAAAAAAAGCACACTTAATATGTGTACTTTTTTTGCTCAACATAGACTTTGCTGTGTTTATACATCAATATAAAGACTCTTTGAACTACAAAGTCTCCTTGAGATATACTACTGATTCCAAGTTCAATCCATCGAGTCTGCTAATACCCTGTTGTTTTACAAATCCATTCTGTTCAAAAAGTCCGATAAACGAACTTCTTAAGGGTTCATTGATCCAAATCACGTCGTAGGTACTGCAGACGGCAAGACATTTGTCCATTAATGATACCTCCATTTGCTGCAAAGCCTCATGCTGGCAGACACCGAAATCCGCGATTCGAATCACACGTTTACCTGCCAAGCCATCCGGCTTCTGCCCTTTCGAGGTTATTCTGGCATAACCCATTGGCTGATCGTTAGCATATACCACCAGCCATTGATTTGACATACTGTTTATTTCGTTGATAAGTGTTTTGGAATTAAAACTATCAACAATGTAATTGTCTAGTTCAGCTGGCTCCACTAAACTGCCGAATTTTTCTAGGGCTAGAGTTTTGGTGAGCATCGACAACGCTTCAATTCCCTGCTCTGTTGCTACCGTAAATTTTGTGACTATATTCATATGTGCATCTACTATTAAATACACAAATGTACATGCTATCACTTGCTATTATTCGATACACATTGTTCATTTAGCATCAGTACAGGCTCCCACATAAATAACGACCTATATGCTGGATCGCTTCTATTCGTTTATCAGAAAATTTATCCGCGATGACCACCCTAAAATAATGTTCAAATGTATTCGCAAAAGAGAACGTATAGCCCGGCGTAAATCTTGCACCAATTTTTTCACACTGCGCGTAAAAATCCGCCATATTTGTACTTTCGGGCATTTTAACCCAAAGATTATACCCGCCTGCAGGTGTGATCACTTTGGTTTTTTCAGGAAAACTGGAAGCGATTAGGTTGGTGGCTAGATAGGCATTTTTTGCCAGTTGCATCTTCAGTGAACGAATATGCCGATCGTAACTGCTGCTACCGATCAAACGGTTTACGGTCTCCTGATTCAGAGGAGAAACTGTACTGCCCAATGCAAACTTGATCTGTTCAGCATCCTTCAGAAATCGCCCCGTGCTTAACCAGCCCAGCCGAATTCCAGGTGCCAGGGTTTTTGAATACGATGAATACGTCATAACCAATCCGCTTTCATCAAATTGTTTTAGTGTGGATGGTCTGCTCCCCTGAAAGTTCAGATCTCCATAGATATCGTTCTCTATTACAGCAACATGATATTTATGAGCAATCGCCAATAAAGCAATTTTCTGTTCATCTGAGAGCAAAATACCTGTTGGATTATGAAAATTCGGTGTTAGGACGACTGCTTTTACAGCACTCCCTTGACATGCTTGTCTAAAAAAGTCTATATCAAAACCATCTTTAGTAAGAACAGGAATTTCAATAACGCGCAGTTTGAGCACCCGAATGACCTCCAATACAGAAAATACGCATGGACTTTCCACAGCAACAATATCTCCGGCTTCACATGCAGCAGCCAGGGCGATATACAAAGCCTGCAGGGCGCCATCTGTGATCAGCAATTCATCTGCATGCAGTAAGGTCTGATAGGATGCCGCACGCCTGATAATATTGTCCTTCAATTGTACCGAACCGTTAGATGGATAATAGCGTAGTAATCCTGCCCCCTGTTCCCGAATGACCTGCTGCATGGTCCGAAGTAAAAGTTTTTGCGGAACAAGAAGGTCCCCCGGGGCAGCAACATTAAATTCCGCCCCCCCCCGTCCCACAGGTGACGCTGTTGTCAGACCAAGCCCTTGCTCAAAGACAGCATCCCTTACTACCGGTGGACGTCGACGCCCTTCCGGTTCTGCCAACATTTCATTCTTCGCACTGACATAGTAGCCAGATTTCGGAACGCTCTCCACCAGACCAATAACCATAAGATACTCATAACCTGACTGAACAGTACTCATACTTAAACCGTAGTAATCTTTAAACTCGCGTACTGAAGGCAGCTTTTGCCCCGGTTTATAGACTCCTGATTTTATATTTTTCTCAATTGCTTGTGTAAAAATTTCAAATTTATAGTTCTTCATCTGTATTGATCACTTTTACATATACTGTACCTGTATCGCAAATCTAATCAATCTAAATTTGTCTAAAAAAGAAATGACAGGTAATTATCAAATCAACAGCCCTAGCGAATTACGTGCTCTTCCACAGGAGGTATTACCCGAATTAAGTCAGGAACTAAGAAACTTCCTCATTGACCATATTGCTACACATGGCGGTCATTTTAGTTCAAGCCTTGGTGTTGTAGAACTTACTATAGCAGTTCATTATGTATTTAACACCCCTAAGGATACATTGATCTGGGACGTTGGTCATCAGGCTTATATCCATAAACTACTCACAGGGAGAGCGGCTCGCTTCCATTCGAACAGACTTCTAGGCGGCATAAGCGGATTTCCTGTTATGGAAGAAAATAACTTTGACGCCTTTGGTACAGGTCATTCTTCCACATCCCTATCAGCAATTCTGGGTATGGCCTGCGCAGCCAGGTATAAGGGTGATAACAGCCGTCAACACATCGCTGTTATCGGCGACGGCGCCATGACTGCCGGTCTAGCATTCGAAGCTTTAAATAATATAGGTTTCGAACAGCCTAACCTATTGATTATATTAAATGATAACGATATGTCTATTGATGCCGGTACGGGAGCCCTACAAAACTATCTGACCGACCTGACCTCGGGGCAAGCCTATAATCAGTTCAAATCACAGATCAAAAAGCTGCTGTCATCCCATAAAGATCGGACACAATGGTCAATTGCTGCGATTAGAAAAATAGAGAAATTGATAAAAACAGGGCTATTTGCTTCGAGCAATATTTTCGAGGCCTTAGGAATACGTTATTTTGGACCACTGGATGGTCATAACCTCCACAAGCTTATCAAAATATTTGAACAGTTGAAGCATATCCCCGGGCCCAAAATAGTGCATTGTGTAACACAAAAAGGAAAAGGTTTTACACCAGCCATGTTAAACAAGGCGGAATGGCATGCCACAGGGAAATTCGACAAACTGACAGGTATACGGTTAGAAAACCAACTACCGCAACTCTACAAGGAAACTTTTCAGCAAGTGCTGGGCGAAACGCTGATACAGCTCGCCCAACATAATAGCCGTATTATCGCTATAAGCCCAGCTATGCTTTCCGGCAGCAGGCTGACGGCAATGAAACAGCAGATGCCTAACCGCGTTTTTGATGTTGGTATCTGCGAGCAGCATGCCATTACTTTCTCCGCAGGCCTTGCTGCTGATGGGCTACTTCCTTTCTGTGTGATCTATTCGACATTCTTACAACGCGCCTATGATCAACTAATCCACGACGTCGCTTTACAGAAATTACCGGTCGTGTTCTGTATCGACAGGGCCGGCGTTGTCGGCCCCGATGGCCCCACCCATCAGGGGGCATTCGACATTGCTTTTCTTCGCTGTATACCCAACATCGCAGGCGCTTCGCCCATGACGCTCACAGACTTTAAAAATTTGTTGTTCACGGCTCAGGACATCACTCTTGACGGACCGCTTGCAATCCGCTACCCAAAAGGCCCAGGTGGTCGAGAGAAGCAATCAGACAAATTTATAAGACTTGAAATTGGAAAAGGAAGAAGGCTTTGTTCAGGGCAAGACATTGCCATACTCTCTCTTGGGCCCGTTGGTCAATATGCACAGGACGCATGCAACGAACTGCTCCGGGAAGGCATGCAGGTTGGGCACTATGATCTACGGTTCTTTAAACCGCTCGACGAAGCGTTATTACATGAAGTATTCCAATCATATTCCTATATCATCACTGTTGAAGATGGATGTATAGCTGGTGGAGTAGGAACTGCAGTACTGGAATTTATGACCGAACATGGCTACTCAGCGACCTTGAAGCGACTTGGCTTGCCCGATACTTTTGCAGTACAGGGTACACAGCAACAGCTTCACCAACTTTATTACTACAATAAGCAGGCTATTATCGCCACGGTGAGACAGCTATACACGGGCCCGCTCGAATCGGCAGGCTCAGGGTGTAGCCTTAAGCCGAACGAGTCTTCCCCAAACAGTTAACTTAGTCACAATAGTAGTGCTTAAACAATATAGATTAAACTATCATTTGGTCTGATCATAGGATCTAAACAGCAAAGGGCCGACCCTGTCAGACATTCAGCTTGCGAAGCTTTCCTAAAAGGTCTTTTTGTCAGGACATGCCTTTCATAGATTTACTTCGTCTTTCAATTGTAAAAAGAATCTATAAGAACCAAAACTGCTTATATCTTCTAAGACAAACATCCAGAAAGGTACGGTGTTTGTGGCTTACATGAAAGAAACAATGTTGTTTCTTTCATGTAGCAATTCATACCATGAAACACTTATTCGTCCTCCTTGCTATAGCGACAGGCTTATTTCTGATCAGCAAGGTTTGCTTTTCACAAAAAGGGAAAGATTCAAAACCGTCAATACAAAATACTATGAATACTATAAATCAAAAAGATCATGTTGTCTATTTTGCCGGAGGATGCTTCTGGGGAACTGAGCATTTCTTTAAACAAGTCCGCGGGGTCACGGCAACCGAAGTTGGCTATGCCAATGGAAACCTTCAGCACCCTTCATACGCACAAGTTTCGACAGGAACCTCAGGTTTTGCCGAAACGGTAAAGGTAACCTTCGACCCGGAGCTTGTCGATCTAAAGCTTCTCGTAGACCTTTTCTTCAAAACAATTGATCCAACTTCATTAAATAAACAAGGCAACGATATCGGTACACAATACCGTACAGGAATCTATTATACCAATGCGGATGATGCCGCTGTTATCAAAGAACAGATAGCTGCTTTAGCAAGTCAATACAACAGCAAAATCGTGGTGGAAATAGAACCTTTACAGAATTATTATAATGCTGAAGCTTATCATCAAAAATACCTGGACAAAAACCCTGGCGGTTATTGCCATATAAGCCCTGATTTATTTAAACTTGCGCGAAATGCCAACCCCGAAAAAGCGAAAGCGGACGTTAAAAACACGTATAAAAAAGCAGATAAGGAGACCTTGAAGAAAGAGTTGACTACATTGCAATACGATGTTACACAAAACAGTGCAACGGAGCGCGCGTTTGACAATGCCTATAATGATGAATTTAGGGAAGGTATTTATGTCGATATCACAACCGGAGAACCCTTATTTGTTTCTACAGATAAATTTGAATCGGGATGTGGGTGGCCCAGTTTTTCCAAACCGATTAGCGATAGCCTGATTCAAGAACACTCCGACAATTCGTACGGGATGCGCAGAACGGAAGTACGCAGCAAAACTGGTGATGCACACCTTGGCCACGTTTTTAACGATGGACCGGCAGATAAAGGTGGTCTGCGCTATTGTATAAACAGTGCTTCACTTCGATTTATTCCAAAAGACAAGATGAAAGCACAGGGTTACGAAAAGTATTTGCCATTATTGGTAAAAAAATAGGCTGCAGCGCCTCATTGGAGGCGCTTGCTCTGAACATTTCAGAATCCTTCAGGCTACCCTTATAATAACCTATTATTCAATGCAAAAACCAATGCTTCATTCATGTTGCTTACCCCTAGCTTTTCAAATAATTTTCGCCGATGAAATTTCACCGTATCAATGGAAACGAAAATTTTCTCCGAAGTTTCATGAATGGTCAGACCTCGATGATAAAAACGTAAAATCTCTATTTCACGTTCGGTAAGATTAATCTTTTTTTGGGAGTTCCATTTCCCAGTCAACAGATCCAATTCCCATACTAAGTTGGAGTGCAACTTTTCGATAGTCACGTTACCTGAAGATATATTAGTGGATAAAGACACGATACAAATTGCTTTCCATATTTTCCCCTCTTCTGTCAAAAAAACAGGTGTCAGTTTATGATTAATTAAAATAAACTTGTTGTGTGCATTTTGTATCTGAAAATCATACGATATAACATAAAGCTTCCGTTCCTCAATGGGTATTTTTTCATAAAAGCTAAACCCCGCTTCGTTAATCGTAATGAGCATCTGGAAATCATCAGATGGAACATATTTTTGATAAAAGCCATAGCCCATTTCCATCACCTCTTTGGCTGTTAAACCAGCTAGAAACAGCGGGTTGTCTGAAACAAACTCAAAACTTTTAGCTTGGTAATCGATTAGGTAAATACTCTGATAAGTAATCCGTGAGAAGGCTTTGACGAGCTCAATATAGCCGTGGGTCTGCTGGATGTCCTTTTCTGAAAGACGATCAACAGTATTTTTTTGTGAAAATAGCGCGTTAAAATCCATAACGAAATTCTAAATGTCGAAGTTAATTAAAACTACACTCAAGTGTAGCTTTTATTTGGACAAACTGTAATACTTTTGGACAAAACAGCTAAGAAATATAGCTAACTGAACGAAAAGCCGGAAAAAACATAAAACCACTTCTTACACAAATGCTTATTAACACTATTCAAATTCGAAATATTGGAATCGCTATCGGGATCTTATTTTTTGGAAACAGCTATGCACAGCAGAAAATTGAGGTTCTAAATTTTGGGACATTTCACATGAGCTATACGCCTGATGCACATAAAGTGGAATTTGACGAAAAAGATCAAAAAAACAGAAAAGAAACATACCAAGTAGCCAAACTATTGGCAGACTTTAAACCAACTATCATCTGCGTGGAAATCATTCCTGAAAAAAACGAAGAATTGAACGGCGATTACAGCTCTTTTATTAAAGATAAAGGATATAAAGCTAAGTTCGGTGGTGAAATAGCCATAATTGCATATGAAGTTGGCAAACTTGCAGGGGTAAAAAAAAATTTATGGAATTGATGAACAACAAACTGCTGCTTATAATTACAACATTGCAAATGAGTTGGAGAATCAGGTAGACAGTGTAACCTATAAAAGCTACATGGGAAAAATTATGCAGGAATTCACCCATATTGATAAACTCTCCATTTTAGAAAAATTAAAGGTATTTAATCAAAAAGAGACCTTGCAAAAGTTTATCAATGTAAACGCCGATATCTTAACCTACAGCAGTACAAAAGGTAATTTTGAAGGAGCAGATGAAGCCAGTAAATTCTACCGAAGAAATCTACGGATATTCTCCAATTTAAATCAGATCCCAGTCACTGGGCAGGATCGAATTTTGCTAATCACGGGCGCTACTCACGCAGCTTTCCTTGGTGAACTTTTGCAACGGAGCCCCAAATACAAACTCGTAGAGGTTGCCGAATACCTTCAATAAAACCATCGGTAAGCAAAGACTCTTTTGGCGACTTTCGAATGAAACAGATTAACAAACCTTAATTACTTAAAGAAACACTTCAACATGATAACATGCAGAAACTGTGGCACGGGCATTACATCAAAATTCTGTCCCGATTGTGGCCAACCTGCGACGCTAAAAAGGATAGACGCTCATTACATCACCCACGAAATAGAACATGTGCTTCACTTTGAACGCGGTATTCTCTATACCATTCGAGAATTGGTGACAGCTCCAGGTAAGAATGTGCAAAACTACATTTCTGAAAATCGCAGCCGACTGGTCAAACCTATTATTTTCGTTATTGTCACATCTTTAGTGTATTCTATTATTGCCCACTTTTTCCATACTGAAGAGCGCTATCTGCAATCAATCGACAGCCATGGTATTGAAAGTAAACTCGTCATCACAACTAACATCTTTCGATGGCTACAAGGTCATTATGGTTATGCTAACATTATTATGGGGTTCTTTATTGCCCTTTGGACTAAATTATTTTTTAAAAAATACGGTTATAATCTTTTTGAAATCATCATCTTATTATGTTTTATTATGGGGATGACAATGTTAATTTATGCACTTTTTGCAATAATTGACGGTATCACGCACCAAAGTTTAATCCTATATGCAACTTTAGTAATTTGTATATATTACTCCTGGGCCATAGGACAGTTTTTTGATAAAGCTAAAAAGATCAACTATTTTAAAGCATTTGCCGCTTCAATAATAGGTTTTTTCTCCTATTTGATCGTCATACTTTTCATTGGTATTACATTGGATGTACTTATAAAATAGCATTTTTTTGACTGATGCAGACATGTATCTATGAAGCCACCATCATCAATTGATGCGATAAATGGGATAAAGAAGATGTGACTCTTCATAATAAGGTGAATGTTTGTATATCCAATCCAGCTGCGCACTACTACTTGCAGCAAGTTTAGGGTTGTTCATCTTTTCGCGTTCAAAGGCAGATCTTAAATCTTTATTCTCTTTTAGAAGCTTGGCTGCTGTATCTTCAAAAACATAAGCTGAATAGTATTCTTTCTGTCCTAAGATCGCATCAAAGAAATTCCAATTAAAATAAGAGTCTATTGCTTCAGGTTCCAAGGTTTCCAGCAGAAACTTCACACCGTCCTGATTCAAAGGGACCAAAAAGTCACCGGCACTGAAGTTTACCTTGTTAGAGTCCCTAAGGAGGCTGGTGTCAAAATGTAAATAATGTCCTTCATATGGACTTGAAGTTGTCTTGAAATCCTTAATCCTATACTGTTCCACCGCAATAACAGAATCTTGTTTAAGCGGAATCATCTTGATTTGATTGAGTGTCAACAATTCAATAACTTTCCATTCAGACTGCGGAATGACATAATACGATGGAATCGTCACTTCTTTTGTCGGAACATATGTATTATATAACTTAACTTGTTTTGAAAACTTAGCGTTTCTATCATACCACAACCTATCTTTCGAAGAAACGTCACTTGGTTTATATTTTGCCTCGAAGCCCTTAAATTCCAGCGATTCATATTTTGATGAATCAAGCTTCCATGCTATGGCATATTTATCCCCTATTTGATATTGCTTTAGGTTTTCAGCTCTTTTTTGTTTAATCACCTTATAATTCTGTTCGATAAAATCCAGGTTACAACGCATATAGTCATAAGTCGCTTTGACACGTTCTTGATAAGGTTTCAACATATGTGTTTCCACAACAGTTCCGATTACATTAAATAGACTGGTGTAGCCTGTTGCGTATCTTGGCGAATCCATAAAGGTTGGAAAACCACCATCGGGCACATCGTTGTGGATGTTGACATAGGGAACAGACATAAATCCTTTCTTTTGGAGATCCTTGAGTAAGTTCTTTTGCATGTGGCTGTTAAAATAATTTCCCAAAAGGTTTCCTAAACGTTCTTTGTTTGTTGAGATATAGGTGAAGGTGTACTGATAATCGGCTCCATTGCTGACATGATTATCTATAAAAACATCTGGTTTGACCCATTGGAAAATCCGCTGAAAGCTCCGCGAGTTTTTAGTATCTGTCTTAATAAAATCCCTATTTAAGTCATAGTGTCTTGCATTTCCACGAAAACCATACTCTTCAGGGCCATTTTGATTAGCTCTGGAAAAGCTCCCACGATTTAACATCCCACTCACATTATAACTCGCCAGCGCAACAACAATAACATTTTGAGGTGCCTTTATCTTTCCTGTCGCCAAATCGCGCATAAGCATCATAGTCGCATCAATACCGTCTGGCTCTCCAGGATGAATACCATTGTTGACCAATAAAACGCACTTCTCTTCCCTAGCCACTTCCAGTGTCTTTCCAAACGGATTAAATACAACAACATCTATTGGTTTATTGTTATCGTCTTCTCCCCGTGTTTCATAGTGAATTGTTGTATATTTCCGTGCCAATTCCTGATAATATGCCCGCATTTCCTCAAAAGTTGCCGATTGATTGCCATTACCCCGTTCATAAGGTGTAAGTATTTGCGCATAACTTCTGCCAAAAAGCATGAAAGAAAATAATATCAGGAACTGTTTCATACGATCAATTTAGGCTCCAATTTACGATAAACTTGTTAAAATGCGTAAGCAATTTCTACCTTCTATTAGGAACGGCTTCCCAATAAAAACAAAATCCCTAAGAAATGTAGGGATTTTGTTTTTACGCTTTATCACTATTTCATTTGCTGACCTCATTTAATAATTCAATATCTTCCGTATCTAATTTAAGAGTCGGCGCCGCACATAGCGTATCCAATTGACTCTCACTTGTAGCACTTACAATGGGAGCGGTAATTAGCGGTTTAGCCAACAACCATGCTAATGCTACAGTAGCCTGTTTTGTCCCGTGTTTCTCGGAGATAACATCGAGCGCTTTTAGGACAGCTTTACCTTTAGCATCAAAATATTTTTTGATCCCACCCCCCCTAGCCGTTTTATCAAAGTCAGCTTCAGTACGGTATTTACCGGTCAAGAAACCTGCAGCAAGGGACCAATATGGAAATACACTCAAACCGTACTTCTCGACCAATCCCGCATAATCTGTTTCAAAACCTGCACGCTCTACCAAATTGTAATGCGGTTGCAAAGCAATATATTTAGGAAGACCATTTTTCTCCGCAACATCAAAGCTTTCCGTTAACCGCATCGGCGATAGATTAGAAGCGGCAATATAACGTACCTTGCCTGCTTTTATTAAGTCAGCATAAGCCGACAATGTCTCTTCCACAGGTGTTACGTTATCGTCAAAGTGGGTATAGTATAAATCAATATGATCTACTCCCAATCGTCGCAACGATTCATCAGCAGATTTCAAAATATGTTTTCTTGAGATATCATACCCGTGCTCCTTAGTCTCGGATCCAACTTTTGTTGCGATTACTATATTTTGACGGTTGCCACGGCTTTTTAACCATTTCCCAATAATTTCTTCGGACTGCCCGCCGGTTCCATTCACCCACCAAGAATACGTATCTGCCGTATCGATAAAATTAAATCCTGCTCCTACAAATTTATCTAGCATTTCAAACGATTTTTGCTCATCTAATGTCCAGCCAAAAACATTCCCGCCAAAATTAATTGGAGCTATCTGCAAATCTGTGTGTTGTATTTCTACCTTTTTCATTGAAATTATCTGTTTATTGTTCCTTTAAATAAAAAATCGCTATGCAAGTACAGCTATAAAGCTAAAGTTACGGTATTCATCTTGAGCCACGCCAGCATTCTTCACATCTAAATGTCAAAAAGAGTAAAGTACGCTATTGCAATTTAGTACGCAGTTACTATGATTATACTAAATTGCAGCCGACTTTCGATCAGATCATTGTGCTCATAGTTAAAAATCTTATCTTCGTACTCATGGCCCATATCAATCTGACCTTCTTTGAGCATGTCAGATAAAGCCTTCGATAGATTGAACAGATTACATTGATAAAACCCAATCATCTATGATCCCAATAGTATATAGACCAGCAATGGAAAGTGATTTGACTTTTCTTTTAGATCTACGATTAAAGACAATGACCCAACATTTTATAGCCGCTGCTTTACCCACAACGAGGGATTCACATCTACAAAGAATTAAATACAAATTTGAACATGCTGCTATCATTGAATACAACCATATCCCTATCGGACTTTTGAAAACCGAGAAAGGACGGGCTCATATCGAGTTGATTCAAATACAGATCGATCCCCGATACCAAGGGAAAGGGCTAGGAAAAAAGATATTAAAAGATCTTATAGATGAAGCAATTTACGAAGGGAAGTCGATTTCATTACATGTATTAAAAACCAATAAAGCGCAAAAGCTCTACTTTAGTCTTGGTTTCGAAATTATCGGAGAAGATGAGCATTCATATCATATGAAGTACTCAGACAAGGATAAGATTTTAAAAAACAGGTCGGCTCTTTAACCGACCTGTTTTTTCATTACTTTTCAATAGACGACATATCGATTACAAAACGATATTTCACATCACTATCCAATACTCTTTGATACGCCTCATTTACATAATCGATATCAATCATTTCTGTTTCGGGTAGAATATTATGTTCAGCACAAAAATCGAGCATATCCTGCGTTTCCTGTATTCCCCCGATGCTGGAAGCCGTTAGGATCTTATTTCCCCCCATGATTGAGCGTCCATTAATTTCCATGGGTGCAGCTGGAATCCCCACGCAAATATAAACTCCTTTTGTTTTCAATAATGCAAGATAGAGATTATAGTCATGTGGTGCCGATACGGTATCAATAATAAAATCAAAATACGAGGAGAATTCCTTTATTTCATCAGCCTCATGGGTGTTTAAGAATTTGTGTGCTCCAAGTAGCGCGGCATCGTCCTTTTTGCGTGGTGAATGGCTTATCATTGTGACTTCTGCCCCCATTGCCACTGCAATTTTAACAGCCATATGTCCCAATCCGCCTAAGCCCAACACGCCAACTTTATGCCCCTTGCTAATATTCCATCTTTTTAATGGCGAATAGGTGGTGATTCCAGCACAGAGTAGCGGTGCCACCTTTTTAATGTCCAAAGATTCCGGCACATGCAGCACAAAATCTGCATCCGCAACAATATTATTGCTATAACCACCAAAAGTAAAGCTGTGATCATGCATCACATCTTTACTGTTGTATGTCCAGACGGTCTTTTTTTCTGAACAGAACTGTTGTTGGTCTGACTTACAGTTATCGCATTCGCCACAAGAAGCAACCATACAACCGACACCCGCCAGGTCACCTTTTTTGAACTTAGTCACCCCAGGACCAACTGCACTTATCCGACCAACAATTTCGTGCCCAGGAACAATTGGGTATTGTGTTCCACCCCACTCATCATGTACTTGATGAATATCAGAGTGACAGATCCCGCTGTACAAGATATCTATTAAAACATCGTTTGCACCAAGCTCTCTCCTTTCAAACTCCCAGTATTCAAGTGGAGAACTACTGTCTTTCGCCGCATAACCTTTCGACTTAATCATATTATCTTTTTTTATAGACCACAATTTGGATACGAAGATATCTTCGATCCCCTATTTACGCTGTACTAAGTTAGCGGGTATCGATGACGAATAAAGAAAGGCAGGCACAATATTGACACTGCGCAAACAAAAAAACAAGTTTAAACATAGAACTATCCGCACAAGACCATGTATATTTGAGTTCATATAAATCACTTCAATGAAAAGAACCAGTCTAACGCTAGCAATTATTTGCTTAACATCAATGGCCTTCGCCCAAAAGATAAGCTACAAAGTGAACACGCAAAATTCGACAATCAAATGGAATGCGAAAAAAGTTGTCGGGGGACATGTGGGAACAATCAATATACAAGATGGAACGGTACAGACAGAAAAGGGGAAAATTACCGGCGGTGGTTTTACCATAGATATGAATTCCATGGCTTGTACTGATGCTCCTAAATTGACCGGGCACCTAAAAAATGAAGATTTCTTCAATGTGCCTACCTACCCCAGCAGTAAATTTGTCATCAGTAAAGTTGATAATAGCAAAGGTAATCCAATCATAACGGGTAATCTGACGATTAAGAATAAAACAAAATCGATCTCCTTTCCAGCAAAAGTCACCACAACTGCAGACGGACTTTCTGCTGAAGCTATAGGAGTTAAGGTAAATCGACTGGACTTTGATATACAGTATCGTTCAGCAAGCTTTTTCTCCGACTTAGGCAATCGCGCCATCGATGATGAATTCACCTTAGATATCGTGCTTAAGGCTGTAAAATAAAAACCTCATAAGAGCCCTCTGTTAATACAGGCGGCTCTTCCTTCATTGAATAATCGCACCGAGAATCGACATAATTTACTCGAGCTGCTTTTACACACAGACTACTTAAGGCTGTGATGTCACCTCATACCGGCACGGAAAATCCAACAGTGTGGCACTTATTCTTCCTCAGAAATAGCGCATTAGCGCTGTGCTACAACACTAAACAAAGACTCTGTTAAATTAGATTTGATTCAAATTGCACTTAGCAAGCGATAAGATTGATGAAAGTAAAGTTTTAAAATTATCTTTAAACTCGCTAAAGTAAGGTTAGACAAATTATATATGGAGAAAATAAAAACTTTTCAACAACACGAGCTTAATAGAATTAGAAAAAATTGGAGTGAAAGTGACCTCGCATTTGAAAAGTTGGGAAGATCTTCTAATATATCCGATTATTCGGATCGGGAGATCAATGAAATGCTGCTCGGTGTATATAAAGACAGTAAACACCTTATGGTCGATGAAGGCTACTTTATTGATCTCTCGAAAGCGCATAAAGCCAGTTGTATTTTGGTTGATGTATCCTATTCAAGACGTATCAAACCTGCTCCAAATAGCATACTTAATCTTCAGGATATCCGTAATTTTTACATTGAAGATTATTTTATAGAGACGAAAGAAGCATTCTCCAACAAAAATAAACATAAGATAACGGGTTATCTCAAAAAGATCGGCGGTATCAGTTTGGGTAAAGGGCAATACAATTATCTGTATTCTATTCCGAACGATTTCAAAACGTTTTTCGGTGATACACCGTCCGATCTGTTCTATCCTATACAACGTTATATCAACGGGTTATTTTTTGACGACGATTATCGAATTTCAGATTTTGAAGTCATCAGTAAGATTGTTATCAGTAAGACATAATTCCAATTGCCGGAGCAACCGCTCCAGGTTTCTTAATTGATAATCTCGCCACCATTCTGATCTAGTTTATCACGAAATTTTTCAAGTTCCTGAACACCTGGTTTTACCCATTCAGCAACCTCACCTATAATTTTTAATGGAAATTCAGATCTATAGGAACGTGTCGGATTTCCGGGAAACTTCTGGTCCGTCAGATTAGGGTCATGCTCATAATCACCGGTAGGTTCAACAATAAATACCCGCTCGCTGCGCTCACCTTTTGCCAGGGCCGCTGCAAGTCCGGCCCCATTCATCATACCTGTAAAATAAATATGATTCATTTTGAAGCCGGCTTGATAGTTAGAATTGAAGCCTGGAACCAATAAGTCGCCGATTTGTGCATCTGCTTTTGTACCGTGATAAAAAGGTCCCTTATCAAAGGGAATGTTCTTATAAGAAGAGGCCAACCTAGCATATTCACTTGCCATTGCTTCTTCTCCTAAACTTGTGTAACAGGCACAAATCTTCAAATACATTCTGGGCAATGCACTGGTAGTCCGATCATCACTGATTACCAATGCGTGATCTAAGGCTATGTGCAGCCATTTCAGACGATCCGACACCGTTTTCTGCTGCCGGGATACAAAATAGGCTGCAATAAACTTCTCATGGTCATCGCTTGCCTCCCGATAACCCTCTGCAAAAAAGGACAGCGCTTCATCGTGTCTACCGTTTTCTTCCAATTGTATGCCTTTTAGGCAAAGTTTGACAACCCCGTTAAATGGTGAAAATTCCATCGTATAAATTATTATCTATTCAACCGAATATTATCCTCGCTGTAGTTATAAGTGAACACCCTTAGTAACATCAGGACTTAAGCAAGGCTATGTATGTAAAAAGCCAGTTATTAAGAATAACCGGCTCTTCAACAAAATTGTTCTCTTATTTTCAATATTTCTCGCTGGAATCCTGAAAACAGTTGGCCTCCAGAGAGCAGCTAAATTATCCGATAGATGGTCTCCTTAGAATACAATATTGCCTTTGTGTATCAAGGAAGTCACCGGTGAAATACGAGAAACTGCTTCAGCGGAACAACTTGCATCAACAAAAACCATGCTTGCTTCATCACCCACTTTCGGCCATTGTTGATTTCCATTATTGTCCAAAGGCAATTTGTAGCGTGTCGCGAAAGCAAGTGTTCTAGATAAGCCGAATTCTGTTCCATAACCATAAAGCTCAGCAATAAGATTCGCTTTCTGCAGCATGTTTCCCGAGCCAAACGTATTCCAGTGATCCTGAATATTGTCATTTCCAATCAAAACCTCCACCCCATATTTCCGAAGTGTCGGAATAGGCATAATCATATTGCCAAAGGGCACAGAGGACACGATTCCCACCCCCGCTTCTGCGAGACGTGCCGCAATTTTTTCAGCGTCGACATTTGTGAGACGACTAAGTGCAAAAGCATGGCTAACAAAAGCTTTCCCTTTTAATTGGGGGTTTTCCAATGTACGGTCGATCAAAAACTCGATTGTCTTCATACCACTTTCTCCCATTTCATGGAGGTGTATGTCAATTCCCTTATTGTTATCAAGCGCCAACTGTGTAATCTGCTCCATACTTTTTTCGATACTTCCGTCCAAAGAGTACGGATCTACTCCACCTATGAAACTAACAGCATCCAGTTTTGCAACATCCTTCAAAATGGGTAAAGTATCCGTATAATAGAGGCCATGCTGTGGAAAAGCAACCAGCTCCGCTTCTACCGTGTGTTTTTTCGATGCCAGTGCCTTTTCCAAATTTGTTAACGATTTTAGTCCAGATGTTGGATCAACATTGAAATGTGAACGAATAAAATCAGTTCCGTATGCCTGCAGAAAATTCAGCATTTTGCCCGTTCTTTCGACTGAGGTGCTTAACCATTCTGGGATCATCTTCTGCTCATACGCGATCATATCTTTTACGGTATGCCGTGTTGGCGATACAGCTTCCCATGGCAGACCAAACAACATTTTATCCAAATGGGCATGCATATCCTTAAAAGCCGGCAACATCAAATGTCCTTTTGCATCGATCGCATTAGCATTTGCAGTATTTGGTTTGATTCCTTTGATCTTACCCTCTTCAACTTCTACACAGAATAAAGCCGTATTTGTGCTTATAACTTCCTTTCCATCAAACTCGAATCCTGTCTCAAGCCGTACGTTTTTTAAAATATATGTTTTAGCTTTCATATTTATTTTGATAATATTCTTTTTCTCTAAAAATTACCGGACAATAGAAACGGTATTATTTTTCCACTTTTATTATTCAGTATCACCAAAACAAAGGTCGCAATGATTCTCCCAGATCTTTTGCAGAATACATCTCGATACTTGAACAATTTATCACAGCGCCGACTTTTGCTCAACAGTATGCATAAGGTGAAACTACAACGAATGTGCTTTCAGCCAGCATGAGACCAATGAGAACGACACTTAAAATACACTGTAGTAATAAATTGTCCAACAGATGGAATGAAAACCACATTGTAAAAACAGCCTTAGCTACTATTTTTGTATTAAACAGCGAAGCTTCTTCGGCTTTATCGAAAAAATTACAGCACAATAAAATGATGAAAACAACTTTAATACTCCTGATAATGATGAGCATAACAAATTCGTGCCGATCGGCATTAACAGAAAACTCATATACTGAAAATCCGTCCCAGGAAGAGATTATTAAATTGGTCACCAAAAATGACTTACAGGGAGTGAAAAAAGCGCTAGAAAATAATGCCAACGTGAATAGTGAAGATACGAATAAACGTTCTATTCTACTTATCGCGACAAACAACGGAAATATTGAAATGGCTAAATTATTGGTAGAGTATGGTGCCGATGTCAACCTTCAGGCCGACAATATGGACAGCCCATTTTTATACGCAGGAGCAAGTGGGCAAGTTGAACTCGTCAAACTTTTCTTATATCACGGCGCTCGCTTTGATTTATTTAATCGATATAATGGCACAGCTTTAATCCCGGCTTGTGAACGTGGATATGTAGAAACGGTAAGATTATTGGCCAATACCAAAAATTTCCCATTGGACCATGTCAATCGTTTAGGATGGACTGCTTTGATGGAAGCAGTTGTACTCGGTGACGGAAGTAAAAAATATCAGGAAATTATTCAGATTCTAAAAGATGCTGGGGCAAAATTGGATATTCCTGACTTCAATGGCACAAGCCCTTTGCAACACGCAAAACAAAGAGGCTTCAAAGAAATTGTTAAGATACTAACATCAGAAATATAAAGGTTCATCTTCCTTTAAATAACTTAAATTTGAATAAAATTTCAAGCAGTATCTCACTATGCTATCTGATTTTTCATTCTCAATGGCTAGTTTTGCAATATGCAGCATAAAATAATAGACAAAGTTGCTTTAATTAGCATTAAAGATAGGAAAATCCTGAGCACACGTTCCAAGACTAAAACAAAATTTTACTTTCCTGGTGGTAAACGAGAGAATAATGAATCCGATATTACCTGTTTAAAAAGAGAAATACTGGAGGAGCTTTCTGTGCACATCGTCGAAGAATCAATGCGCCTTTTGGGCACCTTTGAAGCAATCGCCGATGGACGAAATCAAGGTACGCTCGTAAGAATGATCTGCTACTTTTCTGATTTCGAAGGAGTATTGCATCCAGCGAATGAAATCGAGACATTTGAATGGTTAACCTATAAGGACAAACATAGGACTTCTGCCGTAGATCAGATTATCTTTAGCCGATTAAAGGAAATGAATCTTATCGATTGATAGAACAGATGAGCGTTGTTTCTCATACCAAAATATCAGACAACGCTTTTCCGTAATGTAATAACCGTAATTTCAGGCCAAACACCTATCCGACCTTTTAGGCCGTGAAAACCAAAACCGCGGTTGACATAAAGATATTTTCCTTGTTTTTGATAGAGTCCAGCCCACTGTTTATAAAAATATTGAATTGGACTCCATTTTAACCCAAATAGTTCTATCCCAAACTGCATACCATGCGTATGTCCTGCCAGCGTCAGATGGACATGTTGGTCATAGTCCAAAGTAACATGATCCCAATGTGAAGGATCATGAGACATCAAAATTTTGAAGGTATCCGCGTCCAATCCAAGGGTTGCTTTAGCAAGATCACCATATTGATGAAACCCTCCTTTCCCCCAATTCTCAACTCCAATTAACGAAATACGCTCACCTTGCTTTTCTATTGCTATCGATTCATTTAGCAGCAATTTAAATCCCATTTCATGATGAATTTCCTTAAGCCTATTCAAATTTAAGGCTTTTGATTCAACACTTTCCCATTGTACGTAGTCCCCATAATCGTGATTTCCAAGGACTGAAAACTTGCCCGAAGGAGCTTCTAATCGGTTGAAGTCCGAAACCCAGGGTTCCATTTCGGAAGCTTTATTATTGACTAAATCACCCGTAAACAATACCAGATCACTGTTTTGTGCATTTGCCAATTCGATACCTTTACGTACCCTTTTGATATCAGATAAACTACCAGAATGAATATCCGATAGCTGCGTAATTTTAAAACCGTCAAACGCCGTAGGTAGATCAGGAAAACTCAATACTTCCTCTCTCACTTTATAAAAATAACGACCTTTCGTTAAACCGAAAAAAATAACCAATAACATGGCCCCCGCCAAAAACAATACAATCTCACTCAAAAATATACTACGTGGAGGAAAGGAACGAAAAATACGCATCAGATCTTCAACAAATAAAAAGGGAACAGCAAGCAATTTTGGTATGAAAACAATTAAAAATGCTGTAATCAGACTTGTTGCTGTCTCCTGGACATCATAACCCGCTCTCCGCAAAAAAAATTAATGTAAAAACACCAAAAAACAACAGGATATCAATCCCCCAATACATGTTCTGCCAAATCGAACCACGAATAACTGTACTGAAAGCCTGAAAAAAATAGATATCACCCAAAACAAATAAGAATAATATCAGTAAAAGTCTCTTTGCCATATTAACTAAAATATTGATTTTAAATTGCTAATGATATGCCAAAAGAGATTTTTGAGCTATTACAGCCCCTTTCATCGTAAATAGTGATGTCTATGTGACAATTGAAACTTTTTGCACTCCAATCAATCAGAAAACTATCCATAGTTTCCTCCAAAACATGTCAAGATGTCTGATTATCCCATAAATGAACCCAACCGAGATACTGCTTATTACTCCAAAATTCCAGTCTTTTGCATACATGCTCTCATTTTTTGGTAGGTACGCTCAATGTCTTGATCTAGACCAATGGAAAACCTGATCAATCCATCGGAAATACCCATCTTCAAACGATCTTCCTCAGGAATTTCTGACGACGTAGAGCTACCCGAACAGGAGAATAGGGTCTTATAGAATCCTAGGCTGACAGCTAAATACCCTAAATTTTCAGCCTGCATCAGTTCCATTAGTTCATTGGCTTTTTCGGTTGTTTCCACATCAACTGTCATTAAGCCACCAAAACCATAGGTTTCATGCATCATGTTTTTCATTAGTTCATGATCTCGATGCGACTGCAAGCCCGGATAAGATACCTTTAATCCATCTTTCTCAAACCGTTCGGCAAGATACATTGCATTATAACTATGTTGTTTCATCCGTATATGAAGTGTTCTTAAATTCTTCAATATACTTGCCGAACGTAAGCTGTCCATCGTTGGCCCCAATAACATACAGGCACCTGTGTTCACATTTTTCGTTTCATTAATAAACTCCTGACTTCCACAATAAACCCCACCGACTGTGTCACTGCTGCCATTGATAAATTTCGTTAAACTATGAATGACAATGTCCGCTCCCAAAAGTGTTGGTGAGATGGATAATGGAGAAAACGTATTGTCGACAATCAGTTTTAGCTTGTGTTTTTTACAGATGGCCGAAAGTTTTCTTAAATCTGCCACATGCAATAAAGGGTTGCTCACACTTTCACAATACAACACTTTTGTATTAGGTCTTATCGATTTTTCGAGTTCTTCGACATCATTAATATCCAAAAATGTCGTCTCAATCTGGAAAGGCGGGAGAAAATTTTTAAGAAAGGCATAAGTTCCACCGTAGATTGTCCTACTTGAAATGATATGGTCACCACTTTTACATAGTTGTAAAAGAACTGTTGTAATCGCTCCCATCCCCGAAGATGTTACATTGGCCGCAGCGGTATCCTCCATTTTTGCTAAGGCTTGTGCCAAATACAAATTCATCGGCGACGAATGCCTTGAATAGAGATAACAGCCTTCCGCATTCCCTTCAAATGTGTCGAACATTTTTTTAGCGGAAAGAAAAGTATAGGTAGAGCTATCTGAAATTGACGGGTTCACACCTCCAAACTCACCAAAGTATTGCAAATCTTGAATTTCATTTGCTGCATTAAAATTTTCCATGTTTTTATCTTTAAAATTGAGATATTTCAAATTATATTACAAGTAATTTTACTTATCTTAGAATATAAATCTATTATACAAACAATAATTAGTTAAAACATCTAGCTGATTTAAAACGAGCTAGTAAAAACCAAAAAAAAATCTATGCAATTTGACGAGATTGACCGTAAGCTATTGCGTTTTCTACAGGAAGATGCCAAACAAACGACCAAAGAACTCTCCTACAAACTGAGCTTGTCTGTAACAGCGGTCTATGAAAGAGTCCGTAAACTCGAAAATACTGGAATTATCGCGGGCTATGTCGCCATACTTGACAAAAAGAAAATAGCAAAAGACTTCCTTGTATTATGCCACGTAAAATTAACACAGCACAAAAAGGAGTATATTTTACAATTTGAAAAAGAGGTCATGAACCTTCAGGAGGTAACCGAGTGTTTCCACGTGAGTGCGACTACGACTATATCCTAAAGATTTGTGTCCAGGATATGGCAGATTATCGCAGTTTTATGTTAACGAAATTAACGAGCTTACAGCATATTGCAAGCACCCATAGCTCATTTATGATCGCTGAGGTGAAAAATACGATTGCAATTGATCTGTAAGAAAATTTAAACCAAAACACCATTTTTTGATGCTATTGCTTCCGGAAGATCCTCATCTCCCACCATTTGCAACACATCAATTTCTATGGTTCGACAAATCGAAAGCATAGGCACATCAAACATGAGTCCTCCAAAAGGATTTTCGGTATAATCGCCGACCAATTCCATCACAATATAAATCCATCCAATTACCACACAAAAAGGAATACTCGTCCATATCCCCCAGTCGCCCAATTTCGCAAATTCATTTACTAGGCCCAATGGGAGCAGAATGATGAGAATAACATTAAAGACAAATGCTGTACTGGCAAACTGTCTCGGTGAAGGAAATTTTTTGATTCTTTCTGCCTGACCTTGATAGTCGTAAAATTGATTCAGGCAATTCTGCAGTTGCGTTTGGTTAAAATCCGAAATGATTTGATCATTTTTCAATGCATTAACTTCCTTTGCTTGTTTAGAAATCAAATACGTTGCAAAATTTTTATAGGTACTCTGCAACTTAAACTCATCTGTAGAAAGGTATTTGCGCAAAAAAATCGATGTTCTACTGTAATCAGGAAAGCCAGCCTTTATCAGCCTGTTCCGTTTAACATTCATTGAACCAAAGTGTTTTTTCAAACTGACATGCTCCCATTCTGTCGGGATCAACAACTGCTCACGAAAAGTATATAACCAAGCGATATGGCGATAGGCAATCCTTTTCCTCCGCTCCTCCAAATCGGTATGATCACCATCTTGAGTATCAAAGGCATATAACATTGCAGTGAAAGAGCGACTTGAATTGACAATCCCTCCCCAGATTTTCCGGGCTTCCCAAAGTCTATCATAGGCCTGATTATTCTTAAACCCGACATAAAAAGCCTCAGCGGTTCCAATCAAAGCCAATGGCACCCAAGGAATTATCATCCACTGCCAATTAAAAAAATAATAGATGACCGCCACCAGAGAGCACCAAAGCGTCAGCCATATTAAATGTGCGCCCGCTAAATTAAATATTTGTCGATGGTTAAAATACTTGGTTGTGATCATAAAAATTAAATATCTTCCTTTATTAAAAACGTTATGAAAGTACAATTTAAATTGTAACTGTCCAATACGCTAAATTGTTTTCGACACGATGATATTTTATTCCGCTCATTTTTATAACACTAAACCTCGTCGCTTTTAATGGCTTATCCTTAAATTTACGGCTTCCATCCCTAAAAGGTTTCCTTATATCCAAAAAAATTGAAATAAGCCACCAGCGAAACTAGTTTTGAATAATTATTCAAAATTTATGATCAAATTAATTACTTTCAGTCTCATCACCTTTCTTCTTAACAACTTCCTGTTCGCCCAAACCGCCATTGTTGGTAAAGTCTCGGATCAATATGGCGCGTCGATCCCCTATGCTTCATTAGCCTTTCGTGCACTAGATGTAAAGAAAGATTCTCTCATTGAAAAAATAACAGATGAACATGGAAATTTTCAGTTAACGCTTACCGAAAAAGGGACTTACCTCGTTTCGATTCGCGTGGAAAATGTACTCAAAATGCAACAAAAAATTGAAATTAACGACCTTAAAGCCCCGCTAGCGTTCATTGTCCCAAAATCACTACTATCCAACCTCATGTTAGATGAAGTAACAGTAAATAAGCGCAAACCAACAATACAGCGAAAAATTGACCGCATCATTATGAACGTAGCACAAACCGCCAATGCTTCTGGAAAATCAGCTTTGGAATTATTTAAAATGGCTCCCGGGGTATTCGTTAACAATGGTCAAATCTCCATTAATGGAGTTGTAGGAACACGTATTCTTGTCGATGGCAAAAGTATTAACCTCGCGGGAAATGATCTCAGGAACTACCTTCAAACCTTGCGTTCCAACGACATCCAATCCATTGAGATTATCGCACATCCCTCGGCAGAGTTCGATGCAGAAGGCAGTGGTGGTATCATCAATATTGTGCTAAAAAAGCAAGATAAACAGGGACTCAATGGTTATATTGGCAATGACTATGCAATTGGGCTTGGAAAATATGTAACGTACACTCCTTATGCAGGTTTGAATTATCAACTAGGTAAAGTTGGTTTAATGGCAAGTTATTCCCATAGTCGTGCAAAGTCATACGAGGAACTAAAACAACGACGAGATTTTCCAAATCAGGGATTATATCAGCAAGAAACGGAAAACACTCAGACCAACAAAAACGACCGTATACGGCTTGGTGCGACCTATGATTTCACGGGGAAACAATTTCTAGGCTTTTCCTACACCGGTCAATACAGCAGTTTCCTTGGACCATCCATGGCGCATTCGACAATTACCTATCCCGATGCGGCAAAAAACATCCGCTCGCAAGGTAGCTTCCCATCTGAATCAAAATCTAACTACCAAAATCTCGGTTTAAATTATGTTTTGGAAACAGACAGTTTACATTCGAAATTCAGCCTTGCCATCGATTATACACACAATCAACGAAGCGGAAATAGTATCAGCAATAGTGTCGATTTCGATGCGAATGGTAACATACGCAGTGATACTTTGTTCAGATTGGATTATCCCAGCGAAGCAAAAATTTTTACTGGCGACGCAAAGTATAATTGGATAACTAAATCTGGAAGCAATTTATCAATTGGTGTAAAAGCGACCGCAACGGATATCATGAATACCAATCGATACCAGGTCTTTCATCAGGCCTGGATGCCAATGCCTGCCCTTGATTTCCAGTTCGATTACAAAGAACGAATTTATGCTACCTATGCAAATTATACGGGAAAATGGGCCCAAATAGATTATCAATTGGGATTAAGAGGCGAGAAATCCAATATTCAAGGACAACTTTTGAGCGAGCAAAGGGACAAACTCGCACAAGGCTATTTCAATTTGTTCCCAAGTTTTTTTTTAAAGAAGAATTTAAACTCGCAGGGAAGCAATTATGTATCACTTACCTACAATAGAAGAATTAAACGGCCCTCATATTTTGATTTAAACCCTTATAAATATTATATAGATAATTATTCCGTACAGACAGGAAATCCCTTTCTGAAACCGCAGTTCACAAATTCGTTCGAAATTAGTGGATTATGGAAAGAAAAATATTATACTGCTTTGAACTATTCCCATACCAAAAATGCGATCTCGCAAATTATACGCAACCAGGCAGAAGAAGAACTGTTAACGATTATTAAAGACAACGTGGGGACTCAAGGAGTATGGACGGCCACTCTGAGCGCTCCCATTTCATTGCTACCCTGCTGGTCAAGTACGAACACGATTTTATTCACTCATACACGTTCAACTTCCCCCTATTTTAATCTAAAGAAAGCTTCTTTTATATTACAGACAGAACAAGAAATTTCCTTTGGCAAAGGATATAGTATAAATCTGAATGCTTTTTACACCCCCCAAATGTTACTTGGAAATATTGTAACTAAAGCCATCGGCTCCGTTGATCTAGGGATTCAGAAAAAATTAATCAAAGATCAATTGGTTGCCAAGGCAAATATTAGCGACATCTTTTTTACCAATAATTATCGGGCGACAAGTTATTTTAACAATACTAAAATCTGGATAATGCACAAGGAGCAATCGCGTGTATGCTCCATTTCTTTACTATATAACTTCAAAACCGGCACTACCTTTAAAGCAAAACGAATGGAATCAAGCAGTATGGAGGAGAAAGGAAGATTATAAATGTACCACTATTTTTTATCTTTGCGGCTCATTGAGCCGCAAAACTGAACTATCTAAGGATTTATGAAACAATCTCGACTTAATCAATACATCACTAAAGCAGATACATTTTTCAGGAAGCAAGATTTCGATACTTTTTATACAACGAATGTACGTATCCTACTTCATTTTGGAATGTGGTTTACATTTACCCTGCTCCTGTTCAGCAACTACTATTATGTAACTGGAATATCCTCAAACCAATCAATATTTTTGTCATCGCGTGTTTTATTGTCTTCTCTTGTTGTGTTTTACCTATTTTTCTACTTGGTTATACCTTACGCGAGGAACTTAAATTTATGGATATTACCTTTCTTAACTGCGCCAGTATGTATTTTTATTTGGTTATTTATCAATAATTTGTTTTATGTGCTAGCTTACAAATATGATTTTGATATTTCTAATTTGTATCCATTAATGGGTAAGGAAAAGGATTTCATTCCCAACCTGTGGTCCGTATTCAGCTTTAAAGCGGTGCTATTAAATGCATTGTCGGTTATCTATTCATTGTCTCCTTTTTTCTTTACCAAAATATTAATAGACATCAGAAGAATAAATAAAGACCGAATGCGAATCCTAGAGCAGAAGTCAAAATTGTTATTGGAAAATATTAGCGTAGAGAAGGCTTTTTTAAAAGCGCAACTCAATCCACATTTTTTGTTCAACACGCTCAACAACCTCTATCGTTTGACGCTAAAAAAAGACGACACAGCACCTGAGGTCGTATTAAATTTATCCGAAATTATGGGATATACACTATACGATTCGGATGCAGAATACGTCTCCTTAGCTAAAGAGCTGGATTTTATAGAGAATTACTTTTCATTGGAAAAAATGCGTTACCCAAAATCATATCAGATTGAACTAAATATAGAGGGGCGAGCGCATGCTCACGCCTTAACGATTGCTCCTTTATTGACCTTCACCCTTATCGAAAATGCATTTAAATATGGGCTAAAAAACGAAGAAGCATCCTTTGTCATACTTACTATTCACATCAGCAAAGATCAGGTTGCCTTTAAAATAAAAAATGACAAAGATGTATTCAATACCGTGAAAACACCTAGCTTTACGGGTATCGGTATTAAAAATTTACAAAAGCGTTTACAATTGATTTACCCAAACCAAAGCGACCTTCACATCATAGATAGCTCCAATGAATTTAGCGTTGCATTGAATATCGCATTACCACATGATTGAAAAATATAGTTGCATCATCATCGATGATGAACCTTTAGGCATTGAACTTATTACGGATTTCGTCGAACAAGTACCTTTTTTGGAATTAAAAAAGACCTTCAGTAAGCCACTGGAGGCAATGGCTTTCCTGCAGGAAAATCCGATCGATATTGTGTTTAGCGATATTGAGATGCCCCGCTTAACTGGTTTAGATCTGTTGGAAACGCTGGCCCAAAAACCTTACTTTATTTTTATAACTGCCCATCGACATTTCGCCATTGACGGATTTGAAAAAGGTGCCGTAGATTACCTTATTAAACCCATTCGATTTGAACGCTTTTTGAAAGCTGCAAATAGAGTAAAGGAACAAATATCACCCTTTAACAAACTAAATAACCACCCAATAAAAACAGAACGAATTTTTATAAAAAGTGAAAATAAATTTATAAAGATTATGCTTAATGATGTTCTATATATTGAAGCTCAGGGAAACTATTTGAATATTGTCACACATAACAGTGCACATCAAACCCTATCTACCCTTAAGGCGATGGAAGAAATTTTACATAACACCAGTTTCTTTCGAATTCATAGAGCATTCATTGTCAATACAGATAGCATACAATCTTTAAATGGAAATATAGTCCAGCTTTCAAATGGAAAAACTATCCCCATTGCGAGCAATAAAAAAGATCTCTTATATGCGCTTTTAGGATTAAATTAGATCGATTATAGGCGATACGCATGCTGAAAACTTTGGTTGATCCCGCTATCAAAACAAGTATAAAGCACTATTGTATATTGTTACTCGTTTGATTAATTTTAATCTAACGGACATAAACAACTGCCAAACATATAACAAGGATATGATGAAGATAAAAGCATTTACATTAAATATAGGCCTTTTCCTTTTTGCTGCAACGACTTTCGCGCAGAACAAAGCGGAGTTAAAATCATTGCTAAATAAAAACAGTGAATTTGTATTTCCCCAGACAATAGATAAAATAGCGGCTACATTAAACGTAAAAACAGTCTTCTATGAAGATGCCAACGAAGAAAAGTATGCAAAATGGATCACAAAATCCGGCTTGGAACTTTATAGCAATTATGGGGCTGATAAATCCGTCAATGAACTATTTTTTGATATCCCTGAAGACAAGTTTCTGGTTGTCGAAGGGTTGCCTTTTGATCTTGCGATCAATAAAACAACAGTCAAAGAGGCGCTCTCAAAATTCAGCCGACACAATGTTAAAAAGGAAAAACTTGATGCTGGAAGCTCTTTTCCGGGTGGTACCAGACTAACAATGAAAACAGGGACACATTTTACCACTTTACTTTTCGATAGCAAAAATCTTTTAAAGTTCATAGGCTTGACAACCTCTTTAATTGACCCCGCTGCCAATTAAAGACAAGGGGTCAATATACAATTTATTAGCTAGGTTGCCCAAGCATGATCACCCTTTTGATAAGGGAAATCGCCGTTATATTTCCCTGGGATTTTCACATAACGGAACACTTCCGTAGCGCCTAATTTTGAGCTAAAAAAAGTAAGCAGTGTAAGCTGTTTAAACAGCGTAAAAAAATGGGGCAGTTCATTAGCTGCTTTCTTTTCATCGTAATCTTGTGCTTCCTTGTCCAAAATATCAACAAAAGCAGTTTGGTCTTTTTTGTCGAGTTGCTGAAATTTACGTCCAAATTCTTTCTTGGCACGTTCGTCAATTCCGGCTGTTCCAGTCAAAAAAACCTGCTGTTCTTCAAGTTTATAGCAGTCTCGCACGAGAACAGGAATTTCAGAACCTACCCCAGCTTCTTTCGCCCCTGGGGTAGTAGTTTTAGGAAGAATCGCCTCCGCAAGATCTCCAAAAAAATCGATTGATTTTGGACCAAAGAGCATTTCTATATCTTTCGAAGCAGACCTCTGGCATCCTTCCAAAAATAACGAAGCACCAATAACTGTTCCTCCCATGAGCATGGCTACACGTTGTATTGCTTCTCGTCTATTCATAATTATTGCATCATAAAATATTAAAGATTCCCTTTTTTTAATTCATTAACAGCAAAATCTACGGCCCTTGCAGTAAATGCCATATAGGTAAGCGATGGATTCACACAGGAAGACGAAGTCATAAAGGCCCCATCTGTCACAAAAACATTTTTAGCATCCCATACTTGGTTAAATTTGTTTAATACCGAGGTTTTCGGATCATTGCCCATCCGTGCCGTGCCCATTTCATGAATTCCCTGTCCCATACTAAACCCGTTGTCGTAGGTTGTTACGTCTTTGACACCGATAGATTCCAACATTTCCTTCATTTCATTGCTTGCATCAACCCGTATTTTTCGCTCATTATCCTTAATCTCTGCATCTATAGCCAATACAGGAAGCCCCCACTTATCTTTTACAGATGAATCCAATACGACTTTATTTTCGTGATATGGAAGTATTTCGCCAAATGAAGTAAAACCTACTCCCCAGCTTCCGGGCTCAGCGATAGCATCTTTCCAAGCCCCACCCACGCTCTTATTATCGACCTTACCTGACCATTGTCCCCTTGAAGCTCCGCCCTGATAGCCAAAACCACGTATGTAATCTCTCTTCTTGGTATCGCCGGCAATATTGGCAAATCGGGGTACATATAATCCATTGGCGCGTCGCCCAAAAATATATTTATCCTCAAATCCTTCAACTCTTCCCCCAGCTCCACTATTTAACATGTGATCCATCAGATTATGTCCCAGTTCACCACTGCTGCTCCCAAGACCACCTTCCCATACATCAGTAGCTGAATTCATTAACACCCAGGTGGAATTTAAAGTCGAAGCACATACAAAAACAATCTTAGCAAAATACTCGTAGGTTTGATTCGTCTCCGCATCAACAATTTCGACTCCTTTAGCTTTCTGCGTATCGCGATTGTAAATAATGCTTTTTACAATTGAAAGTGGTCTTAGGGTAAGTTTTCCAGTCTTCACTGCTGCGGGCAATGTTGCAGACTGTGTGCTAAAATAAGCGCCGAAATTGCAACCCAGCCAGCATTTGTTCTGGTATTGGCAATTAACACGGCCGTGATGGGGCACTGTTATGTTGGCTACCCGGCCAATTATAAAGTGTCTTTTTCCCTGATAACGCGATTTCAAGCGCGCAGCAAGATCTTTTTCCACAATATTCATATCCATTGGCGGCATAAATTCGCCATCGGGCAGCACCGCTATACCGTCTCTATTACCTGAAATACCCGCAAATTTCTCAACGTGACTATACCAAGGTGCTATATCTTTATAACGTACCGGCCAGTCAATACCATGCCCGTCTTTGCTATTTGCCTCAAAATCAACATCCGACCATCGATAACTCTGCCGCCCCCACATAAGCGAGCGACCGCCAACGTGATAGCCCCTGAACCAATTAAAGGGTTTTATTTCCTTATATGGACTTTCTGTCTCATTAGTCCAAAAGTCGATGTTCCCTTCGTTCATCCATTGATTTTTAATTCCAAAAGGTAAGTAGTGCTGTGCTCGATCCAAAGGTACCCGACCCCGATGCGGAAATTCCCAAGGATCTTTGTTTGGTGATGGGTAATCTTTGATATGCTCAATATTGCGTCCTCTTTCTAACATGATGGTTTTCAATCCACGTTCCGTTAGTTCCTTGGCTGCCCAGCCACCTGTGATCCCAGACCCGATGACAATTGCATCATAAACATTATTTGCCATTTATTTATAATTGGTTTATTTGGTTATTACTCAAAGGGAAGTTTCCCTTTAAAATAAAGTCTCCTCCACAATCAAGCGCTGCAAAGATGCCTGACAGTTATACCTAGTTTAGACGCTCCATTCTTATATTTTGGAAAGTGTAAGCATGAATCGTCTAAACAAGTTTAAGGTTTTTTTTTGATTTTATTGCAACCGGTTGCAAATTTTTGTAATATTGTATTAAACAAGCAGGTAGCTTGGATAACCAAATTATAAAGTATAAACGACAGACTGAGCCATTTCTTCCATCGCATTGGAATATTGATCTGTTTTGTACGTAATATAGTCTTTTTCAAAACACAATACATATGACAACAATTAAAGGTCCTGCCATCTTTCTCGCACAGTTTATCGGTGATGAAGCTCCGTTCAACTCTTTGGACTCAATCTGCCAGTGGGCAGCAGCCCTTGGCTATAAGGGTATACAACTACCAACTTTGGATGCCCGTTTTATCGATCTAGAAAAAGCAGCGCTCGATAAAAGCTATGCACTTGATCTAAAAGCTAAAGTACAGTCATTTGGATTGGAAATCACCGAACTTTCAACCCATCTCCAAGGGCAATTGGTGGCTGTGAATCCAAGTTTCGATGATCTATTTGATGCCTTCGCACCACAGCATTTACATGGTAACCCTCAAGCAAGACAACAGTGGGCGATCCAGCAATTAAAATATGCCGTACAAGCTTCCAACAACCTCGGACTTAAAGCGCTAGCAACCTTTAGTGGCGCCTTTCTATGGCCATTTATATACCCTTGGCCACAAAGACCAGCTAACCTTATCGAAACGGGTTTTGCTGAACTTGCAAAATTATGGTTACCCATTCTCGATGAATGTGACTTGTATGATGTCGACCTATGTTATGAATTACACCCTGGAGAAGATCTCCATGACGGTGCTACTTTTGACTTATTTCTCGAAAATGTAAATTACCACAAGCGGGCAAACATTCTCTATGATCCCTCCCATTTTGTTCTTCAATGTCTTGACTATCTTCAATTCATCGACATTTACCATGAGCGAATTAAAATGTTTCATGTTAAAGACGCTGAGTTCAATCCTTCTGGTCGTCAGGGTGTCTATGGTGGCTTCCAGAGCTGGCAGTCAAGAGCCGGTCGTTTTAGATCAATTGGTGATGGCCAAGTGGATTTCAAATCTATATTTACCAAACTCACACAATATGATTATCAAGGCTGGGCTGTACTGGAATGGGAATGTGCATTCAAGAATGCTGAAGATGGTGCGCGGGAAGGCGCGCTGCATATTAAAGACTATATTATCCGTGTTACTGACAAGGCATTCGATAATTTTGCTGCCGTCGAAACCAATGATAGCCTTAACCGTAAACTATTGGGTTTATAATTACAAAAGATATCGGCATTAAAAATTCAACTTTATGCACAATACAAAACTAAAAATGGGCATGGTCGGCGGTGGAAAAAATGCATTTATTGGGGCTGTACATCGTATGGCTGCAGGAATTGATGGTCAGATTGAATTATGTTGCGGCGCACTGAGCGCTGATCCCCTCGTTGCAAAAGAATCCGCCGCGCTTTTAGGTCTTCCAGAGGAAAGGAGCTATGGAAGTTATCAGGAAATGATTGTCAAGGAAAGTAAGCGCCCAGCGGATGACCGCATGAACTTTGTCAGTATAGTCACGCCGAATTTTGCTCATTTTGAACCAGCAATGATGGCGCTGGAACATGGATTCCATGTCGTGCTTGAAAAGCCGATGACGCTGACAACAGAACAGGCCGTATTGCTCCAACAAAAGGTAGCTGAAACAGGATTGATACTCTGTGTTACATACACCTACTCGGCCTATCCGATGGTAAAACAAGCTCGTCATCTTGTCAAAGGGGGCCAATTAGGTTCGATTAGAAAGATTATGGTAGAATATCCGCAGGGTTGGCTCAGTAAGATGATCGAAAATGGTCTTTCTTTGGCCTTTTGGCGAACAGATCCCGAAAAGAGTGGGAAAAGTGGTTGTATGGGCGATATTGGAACACATGCTGCCCATCTAGCAGAATATATTTCAGGTTTAAAAATCACTAAAATGTGCGCCGATCTTCAAACATTTGTGACCGGAAGAAAACTTGAAGATGACGGCAATATATTACTTGGATTCGAAAATGGAGCCACAGGCGTACTATCGGCATCTCAAGTTGCCGCAGGAGAAGAAAACGCATTAAAAATTAGAGTATATGGTGAACTTGGGGGATTGGAATGGAACCAGCAGGATGCAAATACACTCATCTTTAAACAGCTCGATGCGCCGACCCAGCTATTTCGTGCAGGTCAACAGTACCTTTCACCAATCGCCAAACATAACATCCGTCTACCAGCCGGTCACCCCGAAGGATATATAGAAGCATTTGCCAATATTTATAGAAATTTTGCAGCCACGCTATTGGCATCTATGCAAGGTATAGAGCCGCGAGAAGAAGATACAGATTTTCCTACCGTAGCTGATGGTCTGCGTGGCATGAAGTTCCTAGAAACTGTGATTGCCTCGGGAAAATCAACACAAAAATGGACCGATTTTATTCGTTAGATATATACTTACCATAAGTGGCCAATGTCATTTGCTACCTGAACAAACGACATTGGCTGCACACTTTAATTTTTCTGTATTGACTGAGACATCTGGTTCAAATATCCCTCATAGTTTGAATAAGGTTCCTTGATCCTACCATTTGGTTTCAGATAAAGAAATCCTTCCTGATTATCCAAAATGACATTAAAATGGTTCAGAATCTGATTTCCAAATAAACTTGGTCTGCCATTACGCTTGGCCGGATCAGCGGCATTCGTCACAATATCTTTAAATTCAACACCAGCTATTGAAGCATTCAAACGGATAATCTTCCGGTTACTGATCATGGTAAGTGGCTCTAGATCGTCCCAATTGTGTCCTATACTGGTAAAATCTTCACCTAACAACATCGTGCCATCACGACCTGTATCAAAAAGGAACCAAAAATCAAATTGCCGTTGATTATGTCTAAAAGCAGCTTTAAACTTTGGTCGATTTTGTTCGTAAAATATCGGAAGCTTTGTATACTCCTTTGCTTTGGTGGGGAGATCGCGATGAATTACCAATTCCATTTTGTCATAATCGATTTCAATAATGTGATTTCGAAAGAAACTGTTACCTATAATAAGATCTTCAAAGGACTTCATATTGCCGACCTCTGTCATTGATACATTTTTCCATACCATAGACCCAATACGCAATTGATTGCCTAGGCTTGTCCGCTCGCTATTGACCCCGTCGGTATTCGAAACTGTCGTAAACGATGAAAATGATAAATCCAGCTGCTTCGAGTTATTTCTATTAACAACACCTGTTCCTGCTCCTAAATCAAACTGTATCGCGACATTTTTCTTGTTAATTGTTCCATTCAGGAAAATCCTTGAGCCAATAAGACGAAAAGGTATTGGCATAGGAAACGGATCATTTTGATCCAATACAGGTAGATCAGGTGGTAGTTGAGCATTTATACGAATGTGACAAGAATCCGTACCATTCAATAGTACGATGAAATCATACATTGCTCCAGGTTTAGTCATAACAGTTAATTCCTCCTGATCTGTTTTAAAAACGACTGTGCTTTCTTTCGTTGGAATATTCACGAAATAGACATCAGGGTTTGCTTTAGGATCTAATTTCCAGTCGACATGGCAATAGGCGCCGTCTTTAATACGGACTTTCTCAGATGAAGCTTTGATCAAAGGTATCTTATTTTGTGGAAAGACGTTCGTCATCGTAAAAAGAGAAAGAAAAATAACAAAGGTAGCCAAGGCCATATGGCTTTTCCTTTTTTCATAGTGTGTTTTCATAATTTTGTATTTTTTTCAAAATCAAAGAAAAAAAATACCAGACGAAGAGTACACTTTTGCATCCCGACAATGTCCCGACAGCTACCCGACAATTGTATAACAGTCGCTATAAAATACTAATATCGGGCAAAATCCGTGCATTCTCACCTTTATTTAATCCGATCGCATTTCGCAGTATAACGATAATATTCATAAGGATCCAACATAGCGGAATAAGCAATTTCACATTGCTTTTAACACCTAGCCAATCGTTGAGCATAAAAATAACAAGCATCAGTAACACCGCGATTAAGGTAGATACGATTTGTATTGAGATTAACTGACGAACCTTATACGAATGCTGTTTTTTTAACAGCATGATTGCAATGGGCACCAAAACATTTAATGGAGGCAATATAGAAAAGGGTAAGGAAGAAAGGTTGATAATCTTGATCCATGTGAGATTTTCGGATTCAGCAGGCATATCATATGCAGAAAACTCCGATTCGTCCACATTCAATGCCTGTGCAAGTGCACGAAGGGTGTAGCCCTTTGGTGGCTGCCCCGCTTCAATCCGCTGAATTGTTCTTACTGAAATACTTGATTTTTGTGCTAGTTCCTCTTGGGTTAAATTGAGTTTCTCACGTAATGATTGTAATTTGTTCATAAACAATAGATCGATCTTACGACCAAATTTACAGAATTTGGCCGTAAAAATTCATCAAATCTAACGTTTATGGTTTCTTGGGAAAGTTAGCATCCTCTTCGGTAACCGTCTGCTCCTCAAGCGTTAAAGGAGCTGGAGGTATTTCGGTTACATTACGCTCAATTTCCTGCGTTTCAACGTGCACAGCATATTGCGAGGGTTCAATAGGAATTCCCATTACAGTGGCATACTCCCTTGTGTAGATTGCACCAAAATATAAAATGGCTGCTGTGTAATAGACCCAGAGAAGGATCAGCACAAATGAACCTGCCGCTCCATACGTATCTTGGGTTGCAGAATGCTCCAGGTAGACTCCAATTAAATAACGTCCCAATACAAATAAAATTGAAGTAAATAAGGCGCCCGCACGTACTGTCCGCCAATGTATATTGACATCCGGAAGCGCTTTAAATATGACACTAAATAACAAGAATATAATTCCGAAGGACAATGCAAAGTTAATCCCATCCATTAACATCACCGTTATGTCCGGGAAATAATGCTGGAGCTGATCTGTCAATGCTAATATTACACCATTTACAATCAATGTAACAACTAACAAGAACCCCAATCCAATTACCAAAGATGAAGACAATAATCTATCCTGTATCAATTTTAACCAGCCTTTTTTCGGCTTCGCCCTTACATGCCAAATCTTATTGATCGAATTCTGTATATCCCCAAAAACAGTCGTTGCTCCTAAAATCAATGTAATACCACTGACAAGCAATGCCAGGTTTGATTTTCCAGAAAGTTGCAAATTCTGAATAACCTCTTGAATCTGTCTTGCGGCACTGCTTCCCACCAATCCACGGAGTTCCAAGAATACTTTCCCTTCAATTGCATCCTCACCATAAAAAATTCCGGCTAAGGCAATCATTAAAACCAATATTGGACCAATAGAGAAAACAGTATAATAGGATAATGAAGCACTATACTTCATCGAATCCTCATTCAAAAATCCCGAGACCGTACTTTTTAAAATTCGCCAATAGGTTTTCACCTTACTTCTACTTTTAGTTCGTTTATCCATGTTCTTGTACTTTGTACTCAAGAACAAAACCATTGAGAAGCGAAGAAAGTTTGTAATTAGTATGTTTTAATGCGAGTAGTCCGCTATAGTTCCCTGGAGAACCAAGCGATTGTGGTCTACAACTTTCAGACTCAGCGTAATATCTGAAGCGATGGTTTTCAATAATAGAATCGGTGATATTTTAGCTTCATTTGGCCAATCTACCAAATGAACTGCAACATGGGATAGCTCAGCTGTCTTATTGTAGGCCACATTAAGTTTATCAATATCCTTTGACGTGGTCAGCAAGCTAAACTCCTTATCTTGTTTTTGAAACCATTGATAAAATAATTTACTGGGGAGGAACCTGCGCATGTCGTTATCTCCACGCATGGCTAATCTTACTTCGGGAACTTTCGTTTCGTAGGGTGTTTTCTCTTCGATCGTTTCGAAATTTTCGTCAACCGCATAATTAATAATGGTATCTGTTTGAATGACCTTGTTTTTCAAAATTTCAATATCGACGTAATTTCCATCCAAATGTGCTATAATAGAATCAGCGGCTATAGGAAGTTCGCTAACTAATTGCTTTAGCTGATTTTTAAGTTGACTATTGGGGATATTGATCCAAGCTTTACCAATGTATTTTGAAGAAACAAGTTCTCTAACAAGATATTCCTTCGGAAAGCTCCAATCTGTTGAGAAAAATTCGCCAGACACATCGAGATGGTCTCCTTTCAAATCAAGCTCGATAAAATTATCCGTTGAAATATCACTATAACGCAGTGATTTACCTGTCAATGTACTTGGACGGTTGATAAATTGTTCGATGGTAACCCGGTCTTCTTTTGATTGAATTAACTGCAGCATTTCTTCTTTCTTTGTATCAAGATCAAAACCTAGACTTAGCAGCAGGTCATCCCCTTTCCAGATAAATGCGATTTTGCTCGGTTGATGATAGGCATAGCTCACATCAGGGGCTAGATTACTTTCCACTGCACCAACCTGTATCACATCTTTTAGAAAGGTCAAAAATTGTTGCTTATCCTTTAGCTGAAAAAAAGCATAAAAGTTTTTGGGGTGGGGCTCCAAAGCAAAAAGAAATACATTCGCTTTGATATCAATTCCATTGTCTTTGAGTTTACTTAGTTTTTGACCAAAATCTTGCCCCTCTTTCGGCGCTGACTGCCATTTATTAAAAAACTGATTCAAAAGAATATCATCTAATGATACGGTCAACAAAGCCTTACTTTTTTTATGGACCAATGATTTGTAGGATTCTTGCTGTCGTAGTATGTAACCGCCCCAGGCAACGATCGCCAAAAGTACGAGGACAGCTATCGTCCAAAGTATTATTTTTTTAATCATAACAATTGAATCATTAATTTTTGGTTGTTTATCTCCTAAAAGCTCCCCTGAAAGGTCCCTCAAGCTGAAAAAGTTATATTTTGCAGTATTAGGCGCTCTAAGAAAGACCTAGATTTGAAATTTTGTTCTGAAACAGATTCTATTTAAAATAAACCGATGAATCTTAAAATAGAGCAATGAATCGAAGACCGAAACAATGTCTTCTTTTGAAATAGCGCAAAATACTAGTTTTCAACAATGCACTTGATACCTCCTATTTTAAATCAGTAATAGCAAAAGTATCAAATGCCTGGAGATCTTTTCATCCCTGAAATCAGGGAATTGGGGAATTTAATTAGGTTTCCCGAATTAATCCGTATTCAATAGCCGATTTTACTGCAGCAGTAACACTTTTGGTTTGAAATTTCTCCATTAGATTCTTGCGATGGCTTTCTACCGTATGTGAACTGATAAACAATGAATCTGCAATTTGGTTTGTTGTCATTCCTTGCGCTACGAAAGTAAGCACTTCTTTCTCACGACGTGTTAATTTTGGCACTTGCTTAAGCCCCATTTCAACTTTCTTATTCAAGATAGCCTGAGTTTTTTCACAAAGATATCTTCTTCCAACAAGAACAGCGGAAATGGCAGCAAGTATTTCATCACCATTCGCATTTTTCTGTAAATAGGCATTTGCCCCCTCATTTAAAATGCTGTTGATCACTGCAAATTCATTGTGGACACTAAACGCAATAATTTTTAAATCCTTATTACTATCCTTCAGGTCTTTAACCAAATCGATACCGTTAGCATCTGGTAGATTGATATCAAGTAGCAATACCAATGGCATATCAGTGGCAATACGATGGAACAGTTCAGTTGCACTGGAATACATACCCACTACTTCAAAATCCTCATGCGCATTTATAATGTTTTTCAATCCCTCAAGTAGCAAAGGGTGATCGTCTGTAATCGCTATTTTTATCATTTTCCAAAAATTTAAATCATGGGTAATTCCAATTCAATGGTTGTACCCGCTCCATTCTCCGACATAACCTTCATTTCCCCGTTTAGAAACGAAAGTCTTGATCGCACATTATGCATTCCTGCAGAATGCTGCAAATCGACACTTTCCATATCAAAACCCTTGCCATCATCTTCAATTGTAATGTGTAAACGTTTATTATGTGAAGAAAGCTGTATTAAAATGTTGGTCGCATTGGCATGCTTCAACGCGTTATTCACCAATTCTTGAATAATTCTATACAAAGAAATCTCCTGTTCCGTACTTAGGCTTGATTCAAATTGTAAAAATTCACATTCAACTTGACATGTAGATTGACTCATTCGGCTTGCATAGTCTCTTAAAGTTTCTTTCAAACCATATTTTACAATTAAATCGGGCATAAGATTATGCGCAAGACGGCGAAGTTCATCGACAGCCCCGTCTAGCAAATCAATGCTTCGATCGATTCCTGCTTTCATGGTGTCTTGCTCCAAAGCATTTTTATTGATGGCTGATAATCCCAATTTGGTACTTGACAGTAAACCTCCCAATCCATCATGAAGGTCGCGAGCAAGACGGGTACGCTCTTTCTCTTCCCCAGCCAACATCGCAGTCAGGTTTTTAATGGCATGTTGTTGATTATTCTTTTCTATCTCAAGCTCATGCAAATGTTCCTTTTGTTTCAATGCCTTTGAACGCTGCCAATAGGCGTAAAATAACAATACGATCACAATCAAACAACTGATAAATAACCAGATATAGATCGAATTCATCCGTGATTTGAAAGCAATCTGTTTTTTGGAAACATCAAGCTCCTGTAAGCGTTGTTCATTTTCCAGCCGGCTTAATTGCAGATCCTGCTCCTTCTTATCCCGTTCGAGCTGCAATACTTTAAGTTGCTGGGTTCGATTCAGTTCATTTAATTTCAAATTCTCCACCAGTTGATGCTGCCTATCATTCAAGGCTTTCATCAACTTGATTTGCTGTTCCTTTTTCTCCCCTTCCAATCGAAGCCGCATTAACTTTTGGTTTTGCAGTTCACGCTCATACTTCAGCTCCAGTTGCTTCGTCTTATCGAGTTTATCCGAATTAAATGCTTTTTCAAATACATCTATGTAGCTTTTTTGATAATTGAAAGCCTCTTCATATTTACCTTCTTCAACACTTACTTCAGCCAGTCTACTAAATAGGCTTAGCCCCACTTGATAATCGTAATGGGCCTCTCTTTGAAGATTGTACAGTGCCTGCTGCAGATATTTTTTCCCTTCCTCGCGATGCCCCACTTTGAAAGACTCATCAGCGAGGATACCATAAGCAGGTATTGTAATGGCATATTGCCCCGTTTCAGCAGCAATATCTAAAGCCTGTTTGGCGTAGGATATCGCTTTCTTACCGCCATTATCAGGATAAAACTCATGGTACAGATTCGCTAGATTAACTGAAACATACGCTAGATCAGTCGGATTAACCAGATGCTTCTCATTGTTATTGATCAAATTATAAGCCTCAAGATAGTGTTGTTCAGCTTTCCTCAATAGATCACGATCTGCATTATTTGATCTATACTCCTCTTCAAATAGATAACCAGCCTGCATGTAGGCGTCAAATAGGCTATTGACATTCTTCCCTTCTTTAGCCGTTTCTAACAAAAGAGAGGTATACTTTTCTTGAAAATCATAATTGCGTTGGTTTGCATATATTGCTGTCAGTTCCTTATAGACGGCTAGTTTTCGAGCGATATTTGCGTCAGTCTGTGAAGCTTTCTCTAAAAATGAAATTGCTTTATGAAATTGAGAAACGGCTTCATCCTCCTTATTCTGCCGTGTCATAACCCATCCATCACAATAATATACATAGCCTTTAATTCCATTATCGCGGACAATCGGTAGCACAGATTTAGCATGTTCTAAATAATACCGTGATTTTTCATATGCATGATCGTTAAAGCTGTTCATTGCTGCAATACAATTCAAATAAGCATAATATTGCTTGTCAGGATAATTTCTTGCCAACTGAATATTATCATTAAGCAGTTGACTGGCCAGTACTTTTTCATTATTAAAATATAAGGCCTGCGCATATTTTCCAGTCAATACAAACCGCTCCTTGCTTCCTAAAGCAAGACTGTAATATGATTTCTTTAACTCTTGCAGCTGTTCTTGGGCAAGAATATCACTACAAAGGCACAAAAAAACAAAAAATATTAGTACCGATCTCCAAAAATTTTGAATATGCCCCATAAAAAAATAATTGTTCTAGCTATGTGAATTGGCCAAACTTAGATAAATTTGCCCTTATACGCAATTCATTCACTCGAAAAAAACTTAACTTCTCGCTGTTATTGACCTAATTAACCGAACCTTACCGAACAAAAAATTGTACCTTTGTAACAATGAAATACATTTATCTATTTCTTGCTATAGCCGCTGAGATATTTGCAACCACTTTTCTAAAGAAGTCTGCAGGTTTTACCCTTATAAAGCCTACTCTCATCTGTATTGTAGGTTATATCATTGCCTTCTATTTTTTAAGCATCACACTTAAATACCTACCCGTCGGGATATCCTATGCAATTTGGTCTGGGGTTGGTATTGTAGCCATTACGCTGATTGGTATGTTCTTATTCAAACAGATCCCCGATACAGCAGCCATTATCGGCATGGTCTTGATTGTCGTTGGAGTCATTATTATTAATCTCTTTTCAAAAATGGGCGCACATTAGCTGATCTAAGATCTAAATTTGTACTTTTGTAACTTACATAAATAAAAGGATACGTGTCGTTAGAGAAACTAAAACTTAGCAAAAGATTGACTGCTACGATGACCGAACTCGGTTACTTAGCTCCAAAGGAAATTCAAAGTAGATGCATTTCCAGAATTCTTGGTGGACAGGATGTGATTGCCATCGCTCCGGAAGGTGCTGGCAAAACCACAACTTATGTCTTATCTACCTTGATGAAGTTGAAATTCACAACAGATGAAGCTCCGAAGTTTTTGATCTTGGCGCCTAATGAAGAACGTATCGACGAAATTGTTGAGAGATTCTACCAATTAAGCAAAAATAAAGGTCTTCGCATCATTGGATTACGGGCTTCAGGTAGCATGGAAGAAGAAATCGAAGAACTGGTTGATGGAAAAGATATTGTTGTCGCTACTCCAAATCGTGCAAGAGCGATCTATCTTAAATTGGCCTTGAATCTCAACCGTATTCAGACACTAATTATTGATGATGCTGAAGAGATTATCAAACAAGGAATGCAAAATACAGTAAGGGAATTAGCCGAAAGCTGTGGAAAGGTACAACATTTGGTTTTCAGTACTGTTGAACACCAAAAACTTTATGACATGATCGACAATTTCATGAATGAAAATTGTGCCTCAGTCGAAATAGATGAACTTGAAAATGACACTGTCGACACCCTAGATCTATTATTATATCATGTTCCTAATTTCACAACAAAGATCAATTTATTAAATCTTCTGTTGCAGGATAAAGAAGTATTTCAAAAAGTAGTCGTCTTTGTAAACTCGAAACTTACTGCCCAAAAGTTGGCCAGCAGTTTGTTCAGTAGCAATAAAGAAGAAATTGCTATCCTCAATCCATTGTTCTACGACGATTTCGGCTACGAAACCATGGAAGATTTCAAGGAAAATAATCAATCTCGTGTCTTGATTATTGCACGGGAAAATACAAACGATGTGGACCTTTCCGCTATTCCATTCATTTTTCAATTTGAGTTACCAAATGAAAAGGAGGAATTCTTAAATCATCTTGTTAAAAATGACGATAATGAAGAATCGGTCGTGTTGACTTTCACAACAGATCTGGAATTACCAATGGTCAAAAAAATAGAACAGGCCGTCGGTAAAAGAATGGATGTTTTGGAATTACCTGAGGATCTTGCAATCTATAATCCCATCACCGACAAAAAGAAAAAGTCGAGCAAGGAGGAAGATAATAAAGAAGATCTTTCCCGTGGCGGGGCTTTTCACCAAAAGAAAGAAAGCAATGCCAAGACCTTTAATTATGGAGGCGGCGAAAAGGCAAAAATGACGATGAAAATGAAAAAGAAATAAAAATAGAAAAGGGAAGTTTAAAACTTCCCTTTTCTATTTTTATTTCTTGTGCTGACGGATGTATGCTAATCCAATAAACCTGTTTCATATACGATGCCCTATTATTGATTCAGTGAATTCCGGACGCTGATACCGTGAAGTCGCTGTTAACTGTAAGCCTACTTTAGAATTTTCTTCAACAATTTAATATACGCATTTGCGATTCTTTCCATACCTTGATCATTTGGATGAGCATAGTCTACAGTCGAATTCAGATCCAGATTAAGCTCTTGGCTCGACAATAAGAAAAGCTGGCGAACTCCTTTCGATTGTAATTTTTCAAACGCAGCTTTCAATACCCGGCTGCTTTGCTGATACTCTGCATTTTTATCTTCATTAAAGACTTCTGCTATACTCCCCGAGCTATGCTGGGTCAAAATGATAGGCGTTGCGGGATGTTCTTTTCTTAAAAATGTCACCGCATGGACCAACAAAGAATCCAATTTTGTTTCTGTTAACGTTTTCGAAATAGCCAGATTGGGAATACAATCGAGAATATAGCAGGCGGCATCTTCTTGGTTCATCATATTTAAAATAGGTTGCTCGAGCCGGCCATTTCCAGAGAAACATAAATTGATCACCTCGTGATTAAATGCCCTTCCTACCTGACTGGTCCAAGCCAAACCAGGACGGCTTGTACAGGCCCCCTGTCCAATCGAAGTTCCATAGACAACAATAGGTTTTTCCGTTGTAGTAGGAGTATATGTTAATTTAGCCGTATTTGGCACACCAATCTTTAACCACTTAACAGTATTGTAGAGCGGAAGATATAAACGGTAATTAAATTTTTCATTGCGCCCGATATTCTTCCACGTATAAGAAATAGTATCGGAAAAATCATAACTGCCATAAGCCCACTTCCATTCTTTCTTTGCCGTATCATAAGCATAAAGATCCAGCCCACTAACACCTGTTGTTGGCATATGGGGCATATTTAAGCCTCCGACAACTTGGTATTGAACTGTAATCTCAGGCGAAGAAGTTTGAAAGTCAATATAGAATCCTGCGCTATTCTTACCTAGCTCCCATACTGGTTTACGTACCTGACTTTCCAATTCATCGGGAAGTCTGTTGAAGGCTGAAAGCTTCTGATTCTCCAACCTACCTTCTACATGTTTATCTTCTAGTGGAGAAAACCAACTATAATTCTCCTGCGCTTTAATGGCAGAAAAAGACAACAGAAAAAACGCTGTCAACGCAACTTTTGATAACATATAATAATTTAGCTTTAAGTTTGATATAATTGATTATAAAAAAGGAGCCTATTGGCTCCTTTTTATTGTGATTTATTTATTATACTATAAAATAGCTTGTCTAACTCGTACCAGTTTTTCCATCAAGCCTTCAAGTAAATCCAAATTTAACATATTGGCGCCATCAGATTTCGCATTTGCCGGATCAGGATGTGTTTCTATAAACAGACCGTCAGCTCCCACGGCGATAGCTGCTTTCGCGATCGTTTCAATTAAAGCTGGTTTTCCTCCTGTTACGCCAGAAGTCTGATTTGGTTGTTGCAAGGAATGTGTACAGTCCATCACTGTTGGGACGTTAAAAGCACGCATTTCGGGAATCCCTCGATAATCTACAATGAGATCCTGATAGCCGAATGTATTGCCACGATCAGTTAAAAAAACCTTTTCATTTCCAGATTCCACGATCTTATCTACTGCAAATTTCATAGATCCAGCGCTCAAAAACTGGCCTTTTTTTACATTGACCACCTTATTCGTTTTTGCCGCCGCAACCAATAAATCAGTCTGTCTGCACAAAAATGCTGGAATTTGAAGAACGTCAACGTATGCAGCTGCCATTTCTGCTTCGTGGCTCTCATGGATATCTGTCACCGTCGGTACACCAAAAGTTTTTCCAACTTTTTCTAAAATCTTCAGCGCCTTTTCATCACCTATTCCCATAAATGAATCTAGGCGGGACCGATTGGCCTTACGGTAGGATCCCTTGAAAATGTAAGGAATATTAAGTTTATCTGTAATCGTAACAATCTTTTCAGCAATACGCAAAGCGATTTCTTCTCCCTCAATTGCACACGGCCCCGCCATTAAAAAGAAATTCTGCGATGTCCCATTCTTTATTTCGGGAATGTATTTGTTAATCATATAATTATAAAAATATTAATTGCCAAGCTCTGATAAAAATTTGATTCGCATCAATTGGAGATCTTCATAACTGTAATCATCCCCTCCAAGTTCTTTAAGCGCATCATTAATTGAATCAGTCTCGGCTGTCTTAAAATAGTCGTATACCTCATCCTGGCGATCCTCATCAATAATCTCGTCAATAAAATAATTGATATTGATTTTTGTGCCCGCATTTACAATCGTTTCTATTTCCTTCAATATTTCCTCGTAAGTTATCCCCTTAGCTGAAGCAATATCATCCAATGCTATTTTACGATCGATATTTTGAATAATAGACACCTTTAATGCCGATTTATTAGCTGTACTTTTAATGACAAGATCTACAGGTCTATCGATTTCATTTTCCTCAACGTAATCTTTGATCAAGGCAATAAACGGTGCGCCAAATTTAATCGCTTTACCATTCCCTACTCCCTGGATCTGTTTCAACTCATCGATGGCAATTGGATAATGTGTACACATTTCTTCCAGCGAAGGATCTTGAAAGATGACAAACGGAGGCAATGACTTCCCTTTTGCAATTTTCTTGCGTAGGTCTTTAAGCATACCCAACAAGACGGTATCTAAGGCTCCTGTGCCTTGCCCTGTATCTTCCGAATTTGTGCTATCTCCCCCCTCAATTGGACGATTCAAAACAAATTTTAGTTGATAAGGGTTATCCAAATAATGACGGCCAATATCTGTCAATTTTAAAAGGCCATAGTGATCAATATCTTTTTCGATAAAGTTATCAAGCACTGCCTGTCTAAGTAAAGATTTCCAATAGATAACACCTTTCTCTTTACCCGTTCCGAAAAGACGATGTTCATCATGTTTATAGGAAGATACAGGTTGATTATTTTGACCCATCATGACGTTGATCACGTGATGATCATCAAATTTCTCGCCCTGCTCCTGAATGAAGCCCAGTACATTTTTCAGGGAGTCCTCGGCCTCAAAATATTCTTTCTCCGAGCGGCAGTTATCGCACATGTTACTGCAGCCCTGCTCGTCAAAATTTTCTCCAAAATAATGAAGAATTTGTTTACGACGACATACTGCAGACTCCGAATAATCAATAACCTCTTTTAAGATCTGTGTACCGATCTCGCGTTCGGCCACAGGTTTATCTTTCATAAATTTGGTCAGCTTTTCAACATCTTTTTCCGAGTAAAAAGCCAAACAATAACCATCTCCGCCATCACGTCCAGCACGTCCAGTTTCCTGATAGTATCCTTCCATAGATTTTGGTATATCATGGTGAATGACATAACGAACGTCAGGTTTGTCTATTCCCATACCGAAAGCGATGGTAGCCACAATAACTTCGACGTCTTCCATCAAAAATTTATCCTGTGTATCAGCTCTCGTTTTCGCATCTAGACCAGCATGATAAGGTAACGCTTTAATGCCATTTAGGTTCAAAACCTCACTGATCTCTTCTACCTTTTTACGGCTCAAACAATAGACAATACCAGTCTTTCCCGATTTGGTTTTGATAAAACGAACAATCTCCTTAACAACATCCTTTTTTGGCCGCACCTCATAATACAGATTGCTCCGATTAAATGATGATTTAAATAAAACAGCATCATTCATCTGTAAATTTTTACGGATATCCGACTGAACTTTGGGAGTAGCAGTTGCCGTAAGAGCGATAATAGGGATATTGGCACCTATTTCGTTGATTACCTGGCGTATTTTACGATATTCTGGTCTGAAATCGTGCCCCCATTCCGAAATACAATGCGCTTCGTCAACCGCTACGAAAGACACGGTAATCTGATGTAAGAATTCCAAATTATCTTGCTTGGCAAGGGATTCTGGAGCTACATACAGCAATTTGGTCTTCCCGGCGAGTACATCATCCTTAACCTTTGTAATTTCGCTCTTATTCAATGATGAATTTAAAAAATGAGCGATACTATCTTCGCCACCGAATGCACGAAGCTGATCTACCTGGTTTTTCATTAAAGCAATCAGCGGAGAAATAACAATTGCAGTTCCCTCACTCATAAGAGCAGGAAGCTGGTAGCAAATTGATTTTCCTCCTCCGGTTGGCATTATTACAAAAGTATCTCTTCGTTGAAGAATACTAGTTATAATTGCCTCTTGATCCCCTTTAAAAGTATCAAAACCAAAAAAATCTTGTAAATTGTCGAAAAGTGATTTTTCTATTTCCATTGCGCCTTGGGCAAAAATAAGATAGATAAATGAAGAAATAATCTTGAAAAATAATCTATTTTTGCAATCTATTCTAATACATAAAAGTAAGAGTATTTTTTGTGAAAAACAACTACGAGATAAAAAATATAGCTATTCAAGCTATTCAAGAAGAAGCCAAGGCGGTAGCTGCTTTAGCTCAATATATTGATGATGATTTTGTTACCGTTGTCGATCGTATTCTAAATTTACAGGGCCGCGTCATTGTAACTGGAATCGGCAAAAGTGCCATTATCGCTCAAAAGATAGTTGCAACGCTAAATTCGACAGGCACACCATCGATCTTTATGCATGCAGCTGACGCTATCCACGGAGACCTTGGTATTATCCAACAAAATGATTTAATTATTGCGATCTCTAAAAGTGGTAATACACCTGAGATTAAAGTACTTGTCCCCTTTTTAAAACAGACAAAGAATGTTTTGGTTGCTTTGGTCGGAAATACGGAATCCTATCTCGCTAAAAATGCAGACTATATTTTAAATACCACCGTTGAGAAAGAAGCTTGTCCTAACAACCTTGCGCCGACTTCCAGTACAACTGCTCAGCTAGCCATGGGCGATGCGCTTGCTGTCGTTTTACAAGAGTGCCGCGATTTCACGGATAAAGATTTTGCAAAATACCATCCAGGAGGAGCATTAGGAAAAAAACTGTACTTAAGAGTCGGCGATCTATCCGATCAGAACGGCAAACCTAGTGTCCAACCGCAAGCCACTGTAAGTGATATCATCATCACCATAACAAAGTTTAGACTGGGAGCTGTAGCGGTGTTGGATGCTGACCACATACTCGGCATCATCACAGACGGTGATATCCGTCGTATGCTGGAGAAACACACCAATTTAGCGGCAATTACTGCCGCCGATATCATGGGAAAATCACCAAAAATCATCGACAAAAATGAATTGGCAGCCAATGCTCTCCATATTATGCGTGAAAATAACATCACACAACTACTGGTTTCCGACAAAGGGAATTATGCTGGTGTTATCCACATACAGGATCTATTGAAAGAAGGTATAATATAACTGTAATAAAGTTGTTAGATGTACAATAAATTGGCAATAAATATTAAATTTGGCATATCAGTTGTACTATTTTAATCGTAAAGTAATATTTTAGAAGCATGAAAAAGTATATAACAATCTTAGCAGTGATCATTTCCTTTATAGGTTTTTCTTCGATGCAGACAGGACAAGGGGAATTTAAATTCGAAAAAGAAACCCATGATTTTGGCAAAATTCCGGCCGGTACGCCCGTTTCGTATAATTTCAAGTTTTCAAACACAGGCAGTGAGCCAATTATCATTTCAAATGTTGTGCCTACCTGCGGATGTTCTGTAGCAGAATTTACGAAAACACCAATTAAACCAGGCGAAAGCGGAACGATCAAAGTAACTTACAATGCGGCGGCAAAAGCTCCATTCACAAAGAGTTTCACGGTACAGTCGAACACCAAGACTCCTGTAAAAACGCTATATATTAAGGGTATTGTAGAATAACAATGCTCGTAAATAAAACGAAAAAAGCCACATAATCATGTGGCTTTTTTCGTTTTATTTTGGTTAGCTTTGCACTACTAATTTTAAAAAAACTATAATGCCAGTAATATCAGAAAAAGGGCTGAATATGCCTGCGTCGCCTATTAGAAAGTTGACGCCATATGCTGATCAAGCAAAAAAAGAAGGTAAAAAGATATACCACCTCAATATCGGACAACCTGATATCCAAACACCTGAAGTGATGCTTAATGCTTTGAAAAATATACAGTTCAAAGTGTGGGCCTACACACCTTCTGAAGGTACAGCCTCTTATCGAAATAAGTTAGCAGAATATTATAATAAGCTAAATTATAATATTGCGCCAACAGATATATTAGTAACGAATGGCGGTTCAGAAGCGATTATGATCGCTATGCAAGCCTGTTTAAATGAAGGAGAAGAGATTATCATTCCAGAGCCATTTTATGCAAATTACAATGGTTTTGCGTGTTCCTCTGATGTTGTAATCAAACCAATCATGTCCTATATTGAAAATGGATTTGCATTACCTTCTATCGCTGAATTTGAAAAAGTAATTACCCCTAAAACCAAAGCGATCTGCATCTGTAATCCAAATAACCCGACGGGTTACCTTTATTCCAGAGAAGAACTCGACGCTCTTCGTGAACTTTGTCTAAAATATGATCTTTACCTTTTCTCAGATGAGGCCTACCGTGAATTTTGTTACGATGGCAGAGAGTTTATCTCACCAATGCATTTAGAAGGTCTCGAAAATAATGTGGTTATTTTTGATACAGTATCAAAACGTTACTCTGCTTGTGGTGCGCGTATTGGATGTATCATTACCAAAAATAAAGAACTATATCAGACTGCACTGAAATTTGCACAAGCTCGCTTAAGCCCATCGCTGGAAGGTCAAATCGCTGGTGAAGCTGCTGTTGATACACCAGACAGTTACTTTGAAGCAGTATCCAAAGAATACACCGCAAGAAGAGATACCCTCGTGAAAGGACTTAACGCCATTGAAGGAGTTTACTCGCCTAACCCAGGTGGTGCATTTTACGTCGTTGCCAAACTACCGATTGACAATGCTGATAAATTCTGCCAATGGATGTTGGAAGAGTTCTCTTACAATAACGAAACAGTAATGATGGCTCCCGCTACGGGTTTTTACAGTACGGAGGGCGCTGGTGTAAATGAAGTACGCCTTGCCTATGTGCTTAATCAAGATGATCTCAATAAAGCATTGGTTTGCCTAGAGAAAGCTCTTCAAGTGTATCCGGGACGTACAAGTTAATAACAAAATAACAGGACTTACGAAAGGCGGGACAGGCATGTTCCGCCTTTTTCTTTTTTATAGTTCCTTCCCATAAACTCCTTTTCTATTTGCATTTTAAAAAAAAAACAAAACAAACTTTCGAGGCATCTTGTTCTTATTATAGTAACCAAAACGATTTCATATGGATAAATTGAAGAAATTCCAATTGATGGAAAAAATAGCAAGAGAATTAGAAGATGTCAGAAATAGTCAACAAGCTGTTTTGGAAAAAATAGGCAAAATCGAAGTTGATAACATTGAACTCGGCGATAAGAATATTGAAAAAACAATTCCCGATATCTATCAGCGTACAGCAGATAATTCAGATGCTATCAAAGCTCTTCTGGAGTCTTTTCAAGAGCAGACAGCAGAATTCGGAGAGAAAAACAACGTTGGAAAACTATTGGAACAGCAGCAGATCAATAGTGTAAAATAGCTAAAAAAAGGAGGCCGGCTAAATAGTCGGCCTTCTTTTTGTTTTATGATTGTGCTTTTGCAGCCCTAGCTTTTAAATATTCTTCTTCAACAAAATGAAGCTGTTGTTCTGGTGTCAGATTTGAATTGTCCAAAACAATAGCGTCTTCGGCTTGCCGTAATGGACTTTCCGCACGCGTACTGTCGATACGGTCACGTGTAGAAAGATTCTCCACGACTTCTTCTAAAGTCACGTCCTCTCCTTTTTCCGTCAACTCCAGATAACGCCTCGCGGCACGTACTTTAGGGTCTGCCGTCATAAAAATTTTCAGATCAGCATCTGGAAAAACAGTAGTACCAATATCACGGCCATCCATAATAATATTTCGTCTGCTACCCAATTTTTGCTGCTGGGCAACCATAGCAACCCGAACAGCTTTGATTGCACTCACATCGCTGACTTTATCAGAAATATACATCTGACGGATCTCTTCCGAGATATCCTCATCATTTAGATGAATTTCTGTTTTTATTGCATTTGGGATAAAATCAATGTGGATATCTTTCAGTGCATTTTCGATCGCTTCTTGATCATCCAGCGCTATCTCATGCCGGATAAAATAGAGTGTGACGGCCCTATACATAGCTCCACTGTCAATAAAGGCAAACTTCAGTTTTTTTGCCAAAGCCTTTGCCAGGGTACTTTTACCGCAGGAGGAAAAACCATCTATGGCGATAATAAAATTGTGACGTCCACTCATTATTCGTTTCCTCCTATGATTACACCGGGACGATTGACCAAAGGAACCTTAGTCAGGTTGCCATCCACAATGCTTTCGGGTAAAAAGATATATTTTTTATCGTAAATAATATTATCAATATAAAAACTCAACCAATATTCATTTGTCAACCCGAATACCTGTTCGTCAATCGCTTCAACACGATCGAAAGATTTAGCTTCTATATTTCCAATAAAATGACGCAAAGTCGTTGTTGTTACTTGCCGACCATCCTTTTCACCATAACCTTTTGAGCTGATCAGCACATTCTGAATGGCAATGTTCTTGTCATTGATCACATAGACAGTCCAATTTTTTGTCTCCACCGTCTCACCTTCCAAAACAACGGCGATCATAATGTCTTTGACAATATTTTCAGGCAAATCTGCTTTCATCCTTATTTAGACTTTGTAGTTTTTTTTAGCTGGAGCCTTCTTTGCTGTAGCTTTTTTTGCTACAGTTTTCTTTTCTGTTGTTTTTGCTTTGGTCGCTTTTCCTTTCGGAGCATCCGCCTCAGCCCATTTCAACACATCCGCATACGTGATTTTTTCGATCTCAGTTCCTTTAGGGATTTTCAGATTTTGCTTACCAAAACGAATAAATGGCCCCCAGCGTCCCTGCTCGATTTGAGCGTCTGGATTTTCATCAAAAACCCGAATCACTTTCTCGATATCTTTCTGACGTTTGTCTTTGATAATCTGTATCGCCTCTTCTTCTGTTACGTCCAAAGGATCAACACCTTTTGGTAAGGAGTAAAACGATGAATTGTGACGTATATAAGGTCCAAATCGTCCCACCGCGACAGTCATTTCTTTATCTTCAAATAAACCGACTTTTTTCGGTAATTTGAACAATTCCATGGCATCCTCAAAAGTAATGGTTTCGATCATTTGTCCCTTCCGCAAGGAAGCAAAACGAGGTTTTTCCTCATCGTCAGGAGAACCAATCTGTACCAATGGGCCGAACTTACCAATACGAACCGAAACGGGCTTTCCGGAAACTGGATCGACACCGAGCTCACGCTCATTATTCGCACGATCTGCATTTACTAAAGTATCTTCTACTTCAGAATGAAAAGGCCCATAGAAATCATGCAACATTTTTGTCCATTCGGTCAGTCCATGCGCAATATCGTCAAATTCCTTTTCTACGTTGGCCGTAAAATGAAAATCCACAATACCGTTGAAGTGTTCAACCAAAAAGTCATTTACCACAACACCGATATCCGTTGGAAACATTTTTCCTTTTTCGGCACCGGTTATTTCGGTTTTTGTTACCGCTGTTAATTCGGCATCCTTTAGTGTCAGTACACGGTAATCGCGCGATTTACCTTCACGCTCTTCCTTTACAACATAACCGCGGTTTTGAATAGTTGAAATCGTAGGGGCGTAGGTTGAAGGACGGCCAATTCCCAATTCCTCCAATTTTTTCACTAAAGCAGCTTCCGTATACCGTGCTGGAGGTCGTGTAAAACGCTCCGTTGCCGACATGTTTTTCAAAGTCAATGGCATACCAATGGCTAACGGCGGAAGAATAGCATTGTCACTATCTTCGTCCATCGCGTTGTCTTGATCGTCATCCAAGGATTCCATGTAAACTTTCAAGAACCCATCAAATTTCATAACCTCTCCCGAAGCATTCAAATCTTCGGTACGGGTTGAGATGTCGATCTTTGCCAATGTACGTTCAAACTCCGCCTCACTCATTTGGGAAGCAATTGCTCTTTTCCAAATGAGCTCATATAATCTTTTTTCGGATGCATCACCATCAATGGTGTGCTCAGAGAAATAAGTAGGACGAATAGCTTCGTGTGCTTCTTGTGCACCCGATGTTTTTGTTTTATATTTTCTGAGTTTATGGTACTGGTTGCCGTAAGCCGATTTGATTTCCTTTTCAGCAGCCTCAATCGCCGTATCACTCAAATTAACAGAATCGGTACGCATATAGGTAATTCGTCCTGATTCATACAGCCTTTGCGCCACCTGCATGGTGCGGGCAACCGAAAATCCAAGCTTTCTACTTGCTTCCTGCTGTAATGTTGATGTCGTAAATGGCGCCGCTGGTGAACGCTTTGCAGGTTTTGTTTCTAGATTTTTTACTGAAAACAGCGCTGCTTTACAATCTTCCAAAAATTTGGTTGCCTCTACTTCTGTTGCAAAACGCTGCGGAAGTTCGGCTTTAAAACTGTCTTTAATTTTGCCCGTATGAAAAAAAGCAACGATCTTAAAAGCCGCTTCTGGTTCAAATTTATTGATTTCACGCTCACGATCTACAATCAGACGAACCGCAACAGACTGCACCCGACCAGCAGATAAGGAAGGCTTCACCTTTTTCCATAGAACCGGAGATAATTCAAAACCGACTAATCGATCTAGAACTCTTCGCGCTTGTTGTGCATTTACTAAGTTATAATCTATTTTACGCGGATTGTCAATAGCCTTCAGAATAGCTGGCTTCGTAATCTCATGAAACACAATCCTTTTTGTACTTTCATCTTTTAATCCCAAAGTCTCAAATAAGTGCCATGAAATAGCCTCTCCTTCGCGTCCTCATCGGACGCTAACCAAACGGTTTCTGCAGCTTTAGCCAATTTCTTCAGTTCACTTACAACCGCCTTTTTGTCGGAGGGAACTTCATACTTTTGTTCAAAATTCTTTTCGGTATCAATTGCATCATCGGTTTTCACCAAGTCGCGAATATGTCCATAACTTGACTTGACCAAAAAATCCTTTCCTAAATACCCTTCTATCGTTTTCGCTTTCGCTGGAGACTCAACTATCAATAAATTTTTCGCCATCTAATTTGAGATTTGTGCAAATAAAGGGAATTCTGAAAGGAATGACAATAATTTCTTGCAAAAAAGACAAAAAAAATAGATTTCATGTCAACAATTAAGAAATTTATCCGAGAGCAAAGGACCGCGCAACGGAGTTGAGCTCGACACAGAAACGCTGTCAGATCCAGCAAATTTGCCACACTAACCACTTTGTTTCCGTCTATTTCAGACAGAAACAAATTCATTTAACTTTATTCTGTTTCGAATCCACCTTCATAAAGTTGCAAAACCAAATATTCGAAACAGTTAAAATACGTATAAGTAAAATATATATGTATATTCGCTTATTCAAAAGGGCAATATATAACAACTCCCCTATTTTGTTTAAATATTTTAATAATGAAAAGAAGTCTTCTCAGAATTGCCTTTTGGGGCACGTTATTACCATTTGTATCTTGTTCAGTTATGAAAGATTCAGCAAAATCAAATCCAGGCAATTTCCCTAAACTTAGTCTGGAAGCACATCGCGGTGGCCGCGGCCTATATCCTGAAGAGTCTATCGCTGCCATGAAAAATGCAATAGATCTGGCAAAGGTGACCACACTGGAAATGGATTGCCACATTACCAAAGATCGTAAGGTTGTGGTCTTTCACGACGATTATCTTAACCCAAAATTTGTACTGAAACCCAATGGCTCCGAAATTTCTGACAAAGATAAACCACTGAGAATTTATGATATGCTTTATAAAGAGCTGATTAAATACGATATCGGATCGAAATTTTATAAAGAGTTTCCTGAACAGAAAAAACAGGTTACGCGTATAGCAAAACTATCAGACCTTATTGACAGTACTGAAGCCTACGCAAGTGTAAAAAGGAAAGCGCCGATGTTTTATAATATCGAAGTGAAGAGTAAGGAAGATAAAGATGGTATTTTCCATCCAAGGGTAGAAGAATTTGTGGACCTTATGGTGCAGGTGATCACTGATAAGAAAATTGCTTCACGAACCGTCATCCAATCGTTTGACAGCAGAGCTATTAAATATCTGCACAAAGCATATCCTCAAATCAAAGTTTCTTATCTTATTGATGCAAACTATACCAAAAGCGTTGAGCAAACAATTGCAGCTTTGGGCTTTACACCTTTTATTATAAGTCCGCACTATAAAATAGCTACACGCGATTTTATTGCACAGTGTCACAAAGCGGATATCAAGGTTATTCCATGGACAGTCAATACAAAGGACGAGATAGAACAGCTGAAGGCTGTAAAGGTTGATGGAATCATTAGCGATTACCCCAATTTGTTTTAACAAACACCTTGCTTGTTTCGCTTAGAATAAAAAAAAATTGAGTTCTAGTTCATCTCAATGCCAAGAGAAACCAAGCCACACCAAAGCAAAGCAGTTCGTTAATCGTCTCAACTACTTTGCTTTGGTTTTGTTTTTTAATGCCTTGTCAATATATTCCCGTCCCTTTTGAACCAAAAATTCAGAGCGGTGATAATCCCAAAGGTTACAGATATTATAGGGAATATCCACCACCACATCGGGATGGTATAAATCAACAATCATACGGCTCATTTTCCTGCGCATCACATAGTACGAGGCTTGTAGAATATCCAAGGAGTTCGAAGTCCTCGGATCCAGTTTTTTGATAACAGAATATTGTTTATCTGGTTTAGATTCCAGATTGACAGCAATGATTAAATTCTCTTTCTTGGTTACATGATTTATGGGCAATGGATTCAGTACACCACCGTCAACGTACACATGGTTCTCCTCTTCTACCGCCGTAAATACAGCTGGAATTGCAATCGAAGCCCGAATGGCATCATACATACTCCCAAAATCCAGCACAACCTCCTTTTCGTAGTTTAGATCTGTCGCAACGGCTTTAAACAAAATTGGAAAAGTCTCTATATTAGCATCGGGGATCACAGATTTCAAGGCGTTAAACACCTTGACCCCCTTCATCATTCCTAGTCCCTTCCAGCTAAAATCCATCATATTAAAGACCGATTTCTTCGTCAGGCGCTGCATCCAGTCTTCGAGAACATCCATCTTCCCCTGCGCATAAATACCACCGACAAGTGCTCCTATTGAACAACCTACCACCTCATCGATTTCAAAGCCCAGCTCTTCAAGCCGTCGAATAATACCAATATGCACAAGACCTCTTGCACCACCTCCGCCCAGGACAAGGGTAACTTTACGATTCAAAAAAGCTTTCTCCAACATAATTATACAAGTACATGAAACACTTGTTTACATCCAAGCAACAATGTAAACAGATAATCATCGTTATTATATGTATTTTTGATTACAATATACGCAGTAAAAAAAGAAATATGAAAATAGAAATTTGGTCGGACATTATTTGTCCATTTTGTTATATTGGCTTGACAAAGCTTGAATTGGCTCTTCAACAAACCGCAAGTAAGCCAGCCGCTGAAATCATCTGGAAATCGTATCAGCTTAACCCCGACTATCCCGAAGATGCTCCGGCAATGCCAACCTACGATTACCTCGTTCAAACGAAAGGCATGAGCATGGACGATGTTGTTGCAATGACTTCACAGCTCAGTGCGCAGGGAAAAGAGCTGGGTATTGACCTGAATTTTGAAAAAGCAATCGTTGTAAATACAAAAAAAGCTCATCGTCTGATCCATTTTGCCCAGGCGCAGCAAAAAGGCACTCAGATCAAAAAAGCCTTATTTAAGGCTCATTTCACCGATGGTCTCGATGTAAATAACAATGAGGTTCTCGTCACTATCGCAACGCAAGAGCAGCTTTCCGCTCAGGATGTAAAAAACTTATTGGAATCGGATGAATTTGCTTATGATGTTGCACAGGATATCCAAGAAGGTGTCAGCTTAGGACTCCGAGGTGTTCCTTTCTTTGTATTTGACAGAAAATACGCTATCCCCGGAGCACAGCCCATGGAAGTCTTTCACAATACAATAAATGAATGCCTGGCCGGTCAGCCTGCACCTCTTGAACGCAGAGGCGAAGAAGGCCCTTCATGTGATCCTGAAACAGGAAAATGTGAATAAAGAAAGAAAAAATTATTGTTTAATTTTACTATTTTCGCAAGCTTATAACGACAAACAAATTTGGTATAAATGCAGTTAACCAAACTAGAAATTAAAGGATTTAAGAGTTTCGGAGACAAGATCACGATCAACTTCAATGATGGTGTCACAGCGATTGTCGGTCCCAATGGATGCGGAAAGTCCAATGTGGTCGACGCCATACGCTGGGTACTGGGGGAACAAAGTACAAAGATGCTTCGCTCCGATAAAATGGAAAATATTATCTTCAATGGAACGAAAAATAGAAAGCCGGCAAACCTTGCAGAGGTTTCGCTGACCTTCAACAACAACAATAATATTTTACCAACGGAATTCTCTACAGTGACGGTCACCCGTAAGCTGTTTCGCAACGGCGATAGTGAATATCGATTGAATGATGTCAAATGTCGTTTAAAAGATATCACGGATCTGTTCCTGGATACCGGAGTTGGTGCCGACAGTTATTCGATCATCGAATTGAAAATGATTGATGAAATTATCAACAACAAAGATAATTCACGTCGCAACCTCTTTGAAGAAGCATCCGGAATCTCGAAGTATAAAGTTCGTAAAAAACAAACTTTAGCAAAGCTGAGAGATACTGAAGCCGATCTTTCCCGTGTGGATGACTTGCTTTACGAAATCACAAAGAATCTCAAATCATTAGAAAATCAAGCTAAAAAAGCTGAAAAATATACCTCCCTTAAAGCAGAATACCGCCAGAGCAGTATAGATTTGGCTTATTATAGAATTGCTGATTTTTCGACCGAATTAGAAAGACTTCAGACACAAGAATCCAAGGTTCAAAAAGATGCCGTCAATGCACAGCAAAATATTCTGAACGCGGAAACTGAACTCCAAATACTCCGCCAGACAAATTTGGAACAGGAAAAAAACCTTTCGGTACAGCAAAAGACAACACAGGAATTTGTCAATAAAATCCGAGGTTATGAATCGGAAAAGAAGATCAAAAACGAAAAAGTCAAAAATCTTCAAGATAAAGAAAACCGACTGAACCTCGATATCAACAGCGATAAACAACAGCTTAATCATGTCCTCTACACCATCAAACGACTGAATGAAGAATTGTTTGATGAGCAAAATAAACTCGATTCGTTAAAAACAAATCTTGAATCGGATAAAACCGAAGTCGACGAATTGAGAGGACAGCAACAATCTGCAAAGGGAAAGCTCGATATTTTTAATAAGAGCAATGCTGAATTACAGGCAAAAATATACAAATTAGAAAAAGATCTTGCGGTATTCACAATTCAGAAAGAAGCTCTTCTGCAAGAATCTGTTCGCAATAGTGTAGATACAGAAGCAAAAGAAGCCGAATTGCTGCAGTTCAATTCCTCTGTTATGGAATTGGAAGGCCGTGTAGAAGCACAGCAGCTACAGTACGATTCAGCAAACCAGCAGGAAGAAGAGCTCCAAGGACAGATTAATCAGTGCCAGGCAAACCTCGAGGAATTTAAGGCCCAGCTTGCCAAAGATCTCCGCCTGGTAGATGCCAAACAAAACGAATACAACCTCACGAAATCCCTTATTGATAATTTAGAAGGTTTCCCCGATTCCATTCGCTTCCTCAAGAAAAATGCAGGCTGGAAAAAGCAGCCCCCACTCCTATCAGATGTCCTTTTCTGTCAGGAAGATTACCGTGTGGCTATTGAGAACTACCTAGAGCCTATTATGAACCATTATGTTGTCGAAACACAACAAGATGCCGTTCAGGCTATCCAACTATTGAGCGATGCAGCAAAAGGAAGAGCTAATTTCTTTGTTTTAGATGCCATAGTAGATTCCCCAAGCGCTGCCCCCGCACCAAATGACAATTTGATGTCTGCGTTAGATGTGATTAACGTAGACGAAAAGTACAAGGCTTTATGTACGATGCTGCTCCAGCAAGTCTTCATCCTTAAACATGAAAATGAAAAGGAGCTGGATGAAAAGCTACCTGCTCTAGGACAGGTGATTCTACAAAAAAATGGACGTTATTCGAAACATCATTTAGGCCTTTCGGGTGGTTCAGTGGGATTATTTGAGGGCAAACGTATCGGAAGAGCGAAAAATCTGGAAGTGCTATCCCAAGAGATCAAAACCTTAAATCAGGAAATAGCAAAACTTGAAGATAAAATAACGGCCGAAACAGCTCGTTTGGATGCACTGCGTGGCAATTCACAGAAAGAGTTAATAGATGAGCTGCGCTTTCAGCTCAATAGACTGAATAATGAATTAATTACCGTCAAAACAAAGCAAGAGCAATACCAAGCCTTCATCAATAACTCCCAGGCCCGTAAAAAAGATATTCAGGAGAAAATTGAAGGTATAGAATCGGATTTAAAAATTGCGGAGCCACAGCTTCAGGAGCTCCGTCTGGAAAAAGAACAGAGTATAGCCGAATTATCGACTTTACAAGATCAGTTCCATGAAATATCTGAGGTACTTAACGAAAAATCAACCGCATACAATCAAGAGAATATCGCTTACCATCAACAGTTAAACAAAGTTTCCAATATCACAAAAGATCTCGAATTTAGAGAGACGCAGAAAGATGATCACGAAATCCGTGTGGAGCGAAACAGTGCAGAATTAGTTGAAGTGCAGGAAGCTTTAAGAACAACCATTCCATTTGAAGATGAAGAAGATCAGGATCTTATTGCCATGTATGAGCAGAAGATCGCCCTGGAAGATGGTCTCAAAGAATTGGAAGACGGCTACTATGCAGATAAGCAGAAAATCAATAACCTCGAAGATGCTCTGACACAGCAGCGTCGTTCAAAAGAACAGAGTGACTTTCTTGTTTCAGAGATCAAAGATAAAAAAACGGGTCTTCAGATCGACCTCAATGCCTTGAAAGAACGTCTTTCTGTTGAATTCAACGTTGAACTGAAAGACCTGATTGACCGTGAAGATGTGCCTGAGATCACAGAAGATCAGACGACATTGGCAACCAAATGCAGTAAACTCAAGAAACAGCTTGATGAATTTGGAACGATCAATCTAATGGCAAAAGAGGCTTTTGACGAGATGAATGAACGCTATGATTTCATTAACAAAGAGAAAGCTGATTTAATCGAAGCAAAAGGCTCATTGATGGCAACAATAAAAGAAATTGACGATACCGCTCAAGTTCAGTTTATGTTTACATTCGATGCCGTAAGGAATAATTTCGTCAAGGTATTCCGTTCGCTATTTAACGAAGAAGACAGCTGCGACCTGGTGCTCACAGACCCAAGCAATCCGCTGGATTCAGACATCGACATTATTGCAAGACCAAAAGGGAAAAGACCGCTGTCTATCAATCAGCTTTCGGGTGGTGAAAAGACCTTGACTTCAACAGCCTTGTTATTCTCACTCTATCTTTCTAAACCGGCACCTTTTTGTATATTCGATGAGGTGGACGCTCCGTTGGATGATACTAATATTGATAAATTCAATAATATTATCCGGGATTTTTCCAAGAATTCACAATTTATCGTGGTCTCACACAATAAAAAAACGATAGCAAGTACAGACATCATCTATGGCGTAACTATGGTTGAACAAGGTGTATCCCGTGTAGTTGCAGTAGATCTAAGAGAAGTTGCTTAGTGAGCAACGAAATACACAATAAATAAGACGGACTCAGGGGATCTACACCCGGTCCGTCTTATTTATACAGATCAATTTAATTTCCTCTCGCCTTTAATGAAATTCTTTGCTGCAACATGCTGTGAATTTCCGTAAGCTTATTTCCTGTTGCAGATCAATATAAGGATAGACAGCAGACAGCTGATTCCCCCAAATAATTAGACCGACTGATAACCAAACGAGCCCGCGATCATTCCCGCCAATGGTCCTGCCAGTCCCAGCGACAAATCCACAAACGCAACATAAGCTCCAAGTGATGTACCACGCATCTGCGGTGCAACTTTTTTTATGGCTAGCACACCCAAAGCCGGGAATACCAGGGAAAACCCTACACCTGTAAGTCCGCAGCCTATTATTGCAAGCATTTTGGATGTGGCAGTCCAGATCAGCGCTTGTCCCAGAACTTCGATAAACAATGATATCAAAGCTATTTTAAGACCGCCAAATCTATCTGGAAATGATGCAAAGAACACTCTGGTCAACACATAACATGTCCCAAAAACCATAAACGCCAATGAAGCCTCCCCCCAATTCATTGCCTTGAAGAACAAGGCAATGAAGGACGCAATACAGCCAAATGCCATGGAAGAGAATGCCAGGCTAAGCCCTTGTCCAGAAATCGCCCCTATCACCTTACAAAACGGTGTACGGATATGGTCTTTATCAATGGCTACGGCTGGCAGTTTTACCGTGGCTAGCCAGCTCATCATTGGCAATAATAACATAAGAAAACAGGCGGAGAGGTCTCCGGATACTCGTCCCAACCAAATACTTAGGGGGGCGCCGATAGCGATACCAGCATACATCGCAATACCGTTCCAGGTCATCACCTTTCCGGACTGCGCCGGTCCGACCAACCCGATCCCCCAAGTAAGCGCTCCTGTGACCAGAAAACTTTCTGCAATACCATGCATTACTCTGGCCAAAAGAAGCAATGCAAGCGCTGTACCGCTGCTAAATTGAAAAAAAACAGCTAAAACATAGGCTGATCCCGCTAAAACAGCTAAAATAGCGCCCGACATCTTGCTCTTCTTAGCCCCCTTCGTATCGGTAATTTTACCCGAGTAAGCGCGTGTAAGAAGTGTCGCGAGCGATTGCAAACCAATGACCAAACCAACAATAAAACTGTCGTATCCTAATTTCCCCTCAATAAACTTCGGAAGCAGCCCCAAAGCAATTCCAATAGTCAAATAGACTCCAAATACCGATACAATAATGGGAATTATGGCTTTGTAGAAGCCAATTGTTTGTCCTTTTTCTAAAATTACACTCATAAAATTTTTGTTTAACTATATTTCGAGTGCAAATATGCCGCGGATCAAAAAGCTAAACATTGACTCAAGTCAAAAAAAGAGTCTGCACGTCAAAAAAGGAGCTGAAAAATAAAAAAGCCCAGAGTGGGGAACTCTGAGCTTTCGTTAGCCATATATTAACCTATTTTATGAAAAGTATTTGTAATGAAAACGCCACAATTTTGAATTCATTATAACAAGAATAGTCATTTAACATTTTTTAACGTTTAGAAGAGATTAATATTAAACTCTATTTGAGCGTGGCAAAAACCATAATTTTTCGTGTTCTTGTCAGGGATCCTCCGATCCTGTTCACAAAAAAAGCTCGAAGTGGGGAACTCCGAGCTAACCTAACCAATTATTAACCTAAATTTATGAAAAGTCTAATTTATACAAACAGCCTCTTTCGCTGTTTTGAATATTAAACGTAAACCATAAGCTTATTATTACGCAGCTCTTACGGATTTATGTGAAATTTGACATTTTTTAACAATTCAATAAGTAACTTTAGGAAAACGAACATATAAATAAATATCATATGGCAGAGTACGATTTAAATGAACTTCAGAAGATCCACGAAAACAAAGATGTTTTAAACTATCTGGAACAACATGGCATTCTGGAAATAAAAAAATTCAATGATGTTTACGATTATGAGAAAGAACTTTACGAGCTTCAAGTCAAGCTCTTAAAGCTTCAATATGAAATCATTGAAAAAGGAAAACGGGTCCTTATTATTTTTGAAGGTAGGGACGCTGCGGGTAAAGGTGGTACAATAGGCCGCATAACCCAATATCTAAATCCCAAAAAGGTACGCGTTGTTGCATTGCCCAAACCAACCGAAGAGGAAGCCGGGCAATGGTATTTTCAACGATATATCAAACAGCTCCCTAATGCCGGCGAAATTGTGATTTTTGACCGTAGCTGGTATAACAGAGCTGTTGTTGAACCTGTATTTGGATTTTGCTCCAAGGAGCAACATGAGCTGTTTATGAACCAGGTCCCTGAATTTGAGAAGCAGTTAATCGACGATGGCATCATCCTTATCAAATTATTCCTGAACGTCAGCAAAGAAGAGCAAGCCGAAAGGTTAAAAGAGCGAAAAGAAGATATCCTAAAACAATGGAAAATCGGTGTGCTAGACCAGCAGGCACAGGAGAAATGGGATGTATATACGGGCTATATTGAGGATTTATTTAAAAAGACAAGTACAAAAAAATCGCCTTGGCTAGAAATCGCGAAAGATAATAAGAAAAAGGCTCGCCTGGCGTCCTTCAAACTTATTATCAATGCTCTTGTTGGAAGTGAACAGGAAAAAATAGATTCTTTCGTCACAAAACACGATTAAAGGTCCGTCGATTAGGAAAGGTACAATTATAACAAACAGGAGGAAAAGTATTTCCTCCTGTTTGTTATAATGGCAGAACGAATTAGGACACCAGAACCGTAGTTTCTATTTTAGGTCCTGCTGCGTGCACCGAGGGTGGCATCTCATTATTGAATTTTTCAAAATTCGAAATAAACAGCTTCGCCAGGCGTTTTGCCTGCATGTCATAAGCCTCGTCATTGTTCCATAAGCCTCGCGCATCTAAAATTTGTGCAGGAACGTGCTCTCCACAGCTCGTTGGATACTCCAGTCCAAAAATATTGTGCTTGTTGAAGTGAGACTCCAGCAGTGAACCATCTATTGCTGCTCGAATTAGCGATCGCGTATAATTTAGCTTAATACGTCTGCCTATTCCGTAAGGACCGGCAATCCAGCCCGTGTTCACTAACCAAACTTTGATATTGCGATTTTGCTCTAGTTTTGAACGCAGCAAAGCCGCATATTTTGAAGGATGAAGCGGCAAAAATGCCTGTCCAAAACAGGTTGAAAATGCTGCTGTAGGCTCCTTTACCCCTACCTCTGTACCCGCGACCTTTGCTGTATAACCACTAACGAAATGATATACTGCCTGATCGATGGTCAACAATGAAATGGGAGGAAGTACACCAAAAGCATCTGCCGTTAGGAAAAAAATATTTTCAGGTTCACGACCAATACCGCTCATTTCGGCATTTTCCATGAAATCTATTGGATAGGATACGCGGGTATTTTCCGTCTTGCTAATATCGTTGTAATCAGGTCGATCAAATTCATCCAAAACAACATTTTCAAGCAGAGACCCAAAACGAATTGCGTGAAAAATCTCAGGCTCTTTGTCCTCCGATAAACCTACACATTTGGCATAGCAGCCACCTTCGAAATTGAATATTCCCTTTTCGCTCCATCCATGCTCGTCATCACCGATCAACTTTCTATTTCTATCAGCTGACAAGGTCGTCTTCCCTGTACCCGAAAGTCCAAAAAACAAAGCAGTCTCCCCTTCTTTCGAAGTATTCGCCGAACAGTGCATAGAAAGCACATTATGCTGGAATGGCAAAATAAAGTTCAATATTGAAAAAATACTCTTTTTAATCTCCCCTGTATAACCGGTCCCTGCAATCAGTACTATCTTTTTTGTAAAATCAATCGCAACAAAATTTTCGTTGATAATGCCATATTGATGCGGCTCTTCGATAAGCAGCGTCGGGGCAGCTAAAATCGACCAAGCAGGCTGAGCATCCAAATTTGGTTCCGGACGCAGAAACAGGTTATTGGCAAATATACTTTGATAAGCTGTCTCCGTAACAACACGCAAATCTATTTGATAAGCTGGATCAGCCCCGGCAGCACAATCTCTTACATAGATGATTTTATCACTTAAGTGAGCAGCTACTTTCGAAAATAGTGCTTCAAAATTAGCCGGAGACATCCGTTGATTGATCTCTCCCCACCAAACGCTATCTTTTGTTAAAGAATCTTCGACCAGAAACCGATCTTTTGGCGATCTCCCAGTAAATTTTCCCGTATCAGCAGCGAGTGCCCCCGTATCAGAAAGCCGACCTTCGTGATTTGCTAAGGCATGTTCGACCAATTCAGAAACAGGCAATTGATAAAATACATTTTTTGTACTATCAATTTTTAAATATTTCAAATCAGGCGCGTTTCCAATGTTACCCTTTTTCATATTTTTTGTTTGTTTTAAAATGTGCCCAAATTTAAAGGCATTTTTCGCTAAAAACAAAACTTAATTATCTAAAAATCAAGCTTATTGTACAAAAAACACAAAAACAAACAACTCATTAACAACAACTTACGCTAGTAAAAAAAATTAAACTTTTTAGCATATTTTTTTAGCACATCAATTTATCACTATCAAAAAATATCACATATTTTTCGTAAATTGTTCCAACCTTTACAAATATTAATAAAGTAAAAAAACAGAAGATGTAACGTCCATCAGCCATTGATCCTTGAAAGTGGCAGCAATGTCCAGGCCGACGGACTAACATGAGTAAAGATAAAGAGATGAAATAGCTACAATTGTAGCACGAACACGGAAGAGCACAGGGTGGCTTTCATGCTATCTGACAAATAGTTGCTTGTGCTTAAAATAAACTGGATATGCTATATAACCATTAAACGACACATAATCTGCGAATGAAATTACATGCTATAGAAACGGGATTTTTTAAACTCGATGGCGGTGCAATGTTTGGTGTTGTTCCAAAGAGTATCTGGAACAAAACAAACCCGGCCGACTCAAACAATATGTGTACCTGGGGAAACCGCCTGCTCCTCATCGAGGACAGTAATCGATTAATGCTGGTCGATACAGGACTGGGAGACAAACAAAATGAAAAATTCTTCAGCTATTATTATCTTCACGGCGATGCAACGCTGGATAAATCATTAAAAAATATTGGATTTGACAGAAGCGATATCACCGATGTCATCCTTACACACCTACACTTTGACCATTGCGGCGGCGCTATAGTGCGCGAAGGTGAACAGCTGGTTCCGGCTTTTAAAAATGCTCATTTTTGGAGCAATAGTGACCATTGGTCTTGGGCGACCGATCCTAACCCGCGCGAAAAAGCTTCTTTCTTAAAAGAGAACATTTTACCGATACAGGAGAGCGGACAATTAAAATTTGTCGAAGATCATCAGAATCCTTTTGGAAACAATATCGCTATCCGTTATGCACACGGCCATACAGAAGCTATGATGTTGCCACAGATACAGTATAAGGGCAAAACAATCCTCTATATGGCGGATCTATTGCCTTCGGTGGGACATATTCCCATTCCTTATGTTATGGGTTATGATGTCAGACCCCTCGTGACCATGGAGGAACGCAACAGCTATTGGAATGAGATCGTCGATAATGAATACATCTTATTTTTCGAACACGATCCCATACATGAATGCTGTACACTTCAACGTACTGAAAAAGGTATCCGGGTAAAGGATATTTTCAAACTAGGCGAGATTTAGCTGGTCTTTTTAAAGAAGATCAAATAGGATATGAAAAAGGATAAACAAAAAAGGCTACTTTGAAAGTAGCCTTTTTTTGTTTCATGAATATGTTTAGAATCTAAAGCCCAAAGCCCAATAATTCTCAAAAAACCATATTTGTTGGGATGCTTTATCTACCCCTCTTCTTCCTGTTGTACGAATGTTTGTTAAATCAGTCCAGCCCGTTTTGAAGTTCCCCTGAAGATAGAGTCCTTTATAAAAACGGTAGTGCAAACCAACTTTTGCCGAAGCACCATAACCCGCAATGTTCCAAAAGTGGTTGGCCCCTTCGCCAAAAAGATGCACGTCGGAACGAGGAATCAATAGACCTACATCCACACCAGATTCCATTGTCAGCACCTGTTGACCTTTGCGATTATTGATGATGTCATCATAACGCTCCAGACCTACTGAGGCAAAGTTATAACCATCTGTATGCTCAAATGTCAGCATAGCAGAGTCTACAGTAATCAATTCACCGTTATATTGACCGGCGCGGTTTCCCGTCGGGATACCAGGATTAGAAATTTCTTCACCGATAAAACCGGAAATTTTCACCTGCTGCGGAATATCGACCACATATTTCATATGATCCCATCCCAATGAAATTGAATAATTATCTTTGATATAATAACCAAAGTGCAGATTAAATTGTGGAATAGTTAACCGGCTTGGATCAAAATACGTCGAACCAAATTTAGTTGGCCTATCACCCGCTTTTACATCATGGAGTATAAAGTCATAATTAGGACCCGTAAAATGAATATCTGATTTTGCGTAAGAAGAGAAGTTGTACCCCCAAAAGAAGAAGAATTTGCCCTTGTTACTTTCTGTTCTCAAATTTTTCGGTTTGAAAATGCTTTTTCCTATCTCAGGATTTTCTTGGGCAAATAAGGCAGAAACACTTAATGCAAGTGCTCCAATCGTTAAAAATATTTTTCTCATATCGGTGCTAAAAACGTTGGGCAAAAGTACCCGCATTCTATTTTATAAGCAAATAAAATCAATGGAAATTGGAAAAATATGACGAAGATCACAGAAATGTCATTCCACGCCAGAAACAAAAAAAGCTGCCTTCCAGGAAAGCAGCTTTTCATTTATTTTATTTCCAAGGAATTGTTACCCTTGATTTTTACGAATGATATTCAAAGCCCCACCAGCTTTAAACCATTCAATTTGTTGCGCATTGTAGGTATGGTTCGCCAAAATCTCTTCTTGCGTTCCGTCTGCATGATGTAATACAAGTGTTAAAGGTTTACCTGGTGCAAATGTTGTCAAGCCGAGAATATCAATGGTATCATTTTCCTGAATCTTGTTATAATCGTCTTTGTTTGCAAAAGTTAATCCCAACATACCTTGTTTTTTCAAGTTCGTTTCGTGAATACGTGCGAAAGATTTAACTAAAACAGCACGAACACCCAAATGACGAGGTTCCATCGCAGCATGCTCGCGGGAAGAACCTTCACCGTAGTTTTCATCACCGACTACAATTGAACCAATACCGTGTGCTTTATAGTCCCGCTGTGTTGCAGGAACAGGACCATATTCGCCTGTGAGTTGATTTTTAACGCTATCAGTCTTCTCATTGAAGAAATTCAAAGCGCCAATCAACATATTGTTTGAAATATTATCTAAGTGACCACGGTATTTTAACCAAGGACCAGCCATTGAAATATGGTCAGTAGTACATTTACCTTTTGCCTTAATCAATAATTTCAACCCTTTCAAATCCGTACCTTCCCATGGCGCAAAAGGCTCCAACAGTTGAAGACGATCAGAAGTAGGAGCTACATCAACCACCACCGAACTACCATCAGCCGCAGGTGCTTGATATCCAGGATCATCTACCGCAAAGCCTTTCGTTGGCAACTCATCCCCTACAGGCGGATCTAGCTTCACTTGTTCACCTTTATTGTTTATCAAGGTATCAGTTACCGGATTGAAACCCAAATCACCGGAAATCGCGATTGCAGCTACCAATTCTGGCGATGCAACAAATGCATAAGTATTTGGATTGCCATCTGCACGTTTTGCAAAGTTACGATTGAAAGAATGAACGATTGTATTTTTCTCTTGTTTATCGGCACCTACACGATCCCACATACCGATACAAGGACCACATGCATTGGTAAAAATTGTCGCATTGAGGTCTTCAAAAGTTTTCAGCAATCCATCACGATCAGCCGTAAAACGTACTTGCTCTGACCCTGGATTAATACCAAATTCAGCTTTTGTAATCAATCCTTTATCAACTGCTTGTTTTGCAATGGAGGCAGCACGGGATAAATCTTCATAAGAAGAGTTTGTACACGAACCGATCAATCCCCATTCCACTTGCAATGGCCAGCCATTCTTTTCAGCTTCTTCGCGCATGCGTGAAACTGGTGTATACAAATCTGGCGTAAAAGGACCATTTAGAGAAGGCTCCAGCTCAGATAGATTGATTTCTATTAACTGATCAAAATACTGCTCAGGATTAGCATAAACTTCGGCATCCGCTGTCAAGTGCTCTTTAATCACATTTGCCGCATCCGCCACTTCGGCACGACCGGTAGCACGTAAATAACGCTCCATGGATTCGTCGTACCCAAAAGTTGAGGTTGTCGCACCAATTTCAGCGCCCATGTTACAGATTGTTCCTTTTCCTGTACAAGATAAAGACTCCGCACCTTCGCCAAAATACTCAACGATAGCACCTGTCCCGCCTTTTACAGTCAAGATACCTGCAACTTTCAAGATCACGTCTTTTGCTGCAGCCCATCCGCTGAGCTTACCCGTCAATTTTACACCGATCAGCTTAGGAAATTTAAGCTCCCAAGGCAAACCTGCCATAACATCACAAGCATCAGCTCCACCCACACCGATCGCAACCATACCTAAACCGCCGGCGTTCACCGTATGCGAGTCTGTTCCGATCATCATACCGCCTGGAAAAGCATAGTTTTCCAAAACAACCTGGTGAATAATACCTGCTCCGGGTTTCCAGAAACCGATACCATACTTATTGGACACAGAACTCAAAAAGTTAAATACTTCAGAGCTTTCGTTTTTAGCTCGTGCTAAATCTTTGTCTGCTCCTTCTTTCGCCTGAATCAAGTGATCACAGTGTACAGTAGAAGGAACTGCTACCTTTGGACGACCAGCTTGCATAAATTGCAATAATGCCATCTGTGCAGTTGCATCCTGCATAGCAACGCGATCTGGAGCAAAGTCGACGTAAGAAACGCCACGTTTGTAATCTTCAGTAGCATTGCCATCCCAAAGGTGGGCATACAAAATTTTCTCAGATAAAGTCAAAGGTTTGTTAACCACTTGACGAGCCGCAGCAATGCGCTCGTCATATTGGCTATAGACCTTTTTAATCATATCTATATCAAAAGCCATATCTCTCTAATTTATGTTGTTTAATTAAGTTACTAAACCCTAATCACTCATTATTTTGTTGGAATAGGCGCAAACTTTGTTAAGTTAATGCCTTCCACAGCAGCTTTATATTCTTCGATATTCGGAATACGGCCCAAGATTGCTGAAAGAACAACAACTGGAGTTGATGCTAATAAAGACTCCCCTTTTTTACCATCCCTGTCTTCAACCACACGTCCTTGGAATAAGCGTGTTGAAGTAGCCATTACCGTGTCACCTTTAGCTGCTTTTTCCTGGTTACCCATACAAAGGTTACAACCAGGGCGTTCCAAGTACATAATATTCTCGTATTCAGTACGTGCAGTACTTTTTGGTAAAGCATCGCTAAATTCAAATCCAGAGTATTTTTGTAAGAATTCCCAATCGCCTTCAGCTTTCAGCTCATCAATGATATTGTACGTTGGCGCTGCAACGACCAAAGGAGCTTCAAACGTAACAACACCTTTTTGCTGTTCGATGTTTTTCAACATCTTCGATACGATTTTCAAATCGTCTTTGTGAACCATACAAGAACCGACGAAACCTAAGTCTACCTTTTTGTTGCCACCGTAGTACGAAAGGTCGCGAATTGTATCGTGTGTATAACGTTTGGAAACATCTGCATTATTCACATCCGGGTCAGCAATCATTGGTTCTTCGATGATATCCAGATCAATAACAACCTCAGCATAATATTTTGCATTGGTATCTGGAGTTAAAGCAGGCTTAGCGCCAGATTTAATTTCCTCAATACGTTTATTCGCCTTGTCAATTAAGCCTTGCAAAACATTGTTTTTGTTTTCCATGCCTTTATCGATCATAATCTGGATACGGTTTTTAGCGATCTCCAATGATTCGATCAACGTATTATCCTGCGAAATACAAATAGAAGCTTTCGCCTTCATTTCTGCTGTCCAGTCAGTAAAAGTAAATGCCTGATCGGCCAAAAGCGTTCCGATATGAACTTCAATAATTCTGCCTTGGAAAACGTTCTCGCCAGCAAATTGCTGCAGCATCTGTGCTTGTGTAGCATGAACCACATCACGGAAATCCATGTGTTCTTTCATACTGCCTTTAAACGTAACTTTTACCGATTCAGGGATTGGCATAGAAGCTTCACCTGTCGCTAAAGCTAGTGCAACCGTACCAGAGTCAGCACCAAAAGCAACGCCTTTAGACATACGGGTATGCGAGTCGCCTCCGATAATGATTGCCCACTCATCAATTGTAATATCATTTAATACCTTATGAATAACGTCTGTCATCGAATGATATACACCTTGAGGGTCACGTGCTGTGATCAATCCAAAGTCATTCATAAATTTCATCAGTTTTGGAATATTCGCTTGTGCTTTTTTATCCCAAACCGATGCCGTATGACAGCCCGATTGATAAGCGCCGTCTACAGTAGGTGCAATTACAGTCGCAGCCATTGCTTCAAGCTCTTGCGCTGTCATCAAACCTGTTGTATCCTGAGAACCAACAATATTTACTTTAACGCGAACGTCAGAACCGGCATGTAACACTTTACCTGGAGCTACACCAACCGCATTTTTATTAAAAATTTTCTCTACAGCAGTCAACCCTTGTCCTTCAATCGTGATTTCTTTTGATGGAGCAAACACTGTCGGCGCTTGAATGCCTAACGTTTCCGCTGCAAAAGTTTGGATTTTTTTACCAAAGACAATAGCATAAGAACCACCCGCTTTGATAAATTCCATTTTTTGTGGAGTCAAAGCTTTGGAAATATCGATCAGCTCCTGCTCGCCATTATATAATTTTTTAGTCTTGGTATTGATCGTTAAGACAGTACCTGTAGCGACAGAATAAGCTTCTTCAAGGATTGGCTCATTTTTCTCGTTACGGATTACGTTGCCATTTTCATCCACTTTCTTCACCCAGTTTTTAAGGTCTATACCGATACCTCCGGTCACATCCACTGTGGTCAAGAAAATAGGTGAGATACCATTTGTACCGCCTACAATTGGTGCGATGTTCACAAAAGGAACATAAGGACTCGCTTGTTTACCCGTCCATAATGCAACGTTGTTGACACCCGACATACGAGATGACCCCACACCCATTGTTCCTTTCTCAGCAATTAACATGACACTTTTACCAGGGTGTTGCGCCTGTAAGGCAACGATCTGTTGCTGTGCTTCAGGTGTGATCATACATTTTCCATGTAGTTCACGATCTGAACGCGAGTGCGCCTGGTTACCTGGCGACAATAAATCTGTCGAGATATCACCCTCACCAGCGATAAAAGTAATCACCTGAATTTCCTCAGCAACCTCAGGCAGTTTTGTAAAAAACTCTGCTTTTGCGTAGCTTTCTAAAATATCTTTTGCAACCTCATTGCCTTGTTCAAAAGCTTCTTTCAAACGAGCGGTATCCGCGTCATATAGGAAAACTTGTGTTTTAAGAACCTCAGCTGCCTGTTTTGCAATAGCTAGGTCTGTACCCAAAGCCAGGTCCAATAAAACCTTGATTGAAGGACCACCCTTCATATGTGACAACAATTCAAAAGCGAAATCAGGTGTAATTTCAGCAACAACTGATTCACCCAAAACAATTTCCTTCAGAAATTGCGCTTTAACACCCGCTGCAGGCGTAGTACCCGGCAACGTGTTGTAAATAAACAATCTTAAAGATTCAGCTCTATTTTCATTGTTTAAATCTTTAATCTGAGCAATTACCTCACTTAGTAATTCTGCTCCGTCAATAGGCTTAGGATGTAATCCTTGGCCTTCTCGTTCTACAACCTCTTGTACGTAATCGTTGTAAATACTCATAGATATCTATCTTTCTATTTTATGGGCAGCCTAAAAACACATTGTCTTTCTATGCTACCATGTCTGTAATATAATTAAGCTAATACGCCATCTATCGGGTCCTCCCTGACAAATCACAAATTAGCCCTTCCACTTCATGTTTTGAAGCTGATCTATTTGTCGTAAATCAACTTGTATGACTAATTACAAAAATAGTGAAAATCCAACTTTAAACGCATGCATTCCATTTATTTAAATCAATTTGGAATTGTTCTAAACAGCATTTATGCAATCCTGCCATCTTTTTTTGAAATCCGCTATATTGTATTTATTTCTTTCAAAAAAAAGGTGATTTAAATTATTAAATCACCTTTTCGTTTTATATACTTTCTACAGTTATATCAATGTCTTTTAATGCTTTCACGGTTTCCAGAGGATCTGTCGCGTTGAATACAAATGAACCTGCCACCAGCACATCTGCTCCGGCTTTCAATAACTGTGCTGCATTCGCAGTCGTTACTCCCCCATCGATTTCAATCATCAGACCATCATTCACTCCCTGTGCCATGACCCTTAGTTCCTGTACCTTGGCATAGGTATTTGGAATAAATTTCTGACCGCCGAAACCTGGGTTAACCGACATGATACAAACCAAGTCCAGATCCGCAAGAACATCTTTTAAAAGTGCTACTGGCGTATGTGGATTCAATGCAACGCCTGCTTTACAGCCCAATTCTTTAATAGCAGCCAGTGTACGATGCAAATGTGTACAGGCCTCGTAATGCACGGTAATGATTGCTGCACCCGAGTCTTTACATACCTGCAGATAACGGTCTGGATCAACAATCATCAAATGTACATCCAAAGGTTTAGCAGCATGTTTTGCAATAGCCTGCATAACTGGAAATCCAAAAGAGATATTTGGAACGAAAACACCATCCATAATATCAATATGAAACCAATCTGCCTCACTGTTGTTTACCATGATGATATCATCGTATAATTTTGCAAAGTCTGCAGCAAGAACGGATGGTGCAATTAGATGTGATTTTGTTGACATGTTGTATTTTTTTGCAAAGATAACAAGTATTTTTGGTTCATCACAGCGTTTACCCGATTTAATACCTCTAAACGACAATTGGCTGAAGCTGCAGAAAATAATTATAATTACATTTGTATATTAACATGACAATAAAATACAGCTCACCGTGGGAAGACTAAAAATAAAATACAGAAGAGAATTAAATACAACGGAGAACCTCGTCCGAAAAATTGGATTAATACTTATCACCATTATTCTGATCTGTATATTCCTTCCCAAACAGCCTCGTTTTCGCTATGAATTCCAAAAGGGAAAAGTATGGAATCATGAGAATCTGATATCACCCTATAATTTTGCCATATTAAAAACGCAGGAGGAATTGAATGCGGACAAGAAAAGTATCTTAAACACGATTCAACCGATTTATAATGCCAATACGACAACAAGCAAAGAGCAAATTGATCAGTTCAACACGGATCTTGCCGAAAAGTGGCAAAGCAGCAAATTGGATACAACGCATGAAAATATAGTAGATTATAGAAATGCCGGTAATGCCATCTTAAGCCATCTCTATGGCAAAGGCATTCTGTCATTGAACAATCGGTTTCAGAACCGCAGCAATGACAAATCTCCAGCTTCCAAGCATTACAACTTTACACTGATCCAGGACAAAGTTGCCAGCCAAAAAAACACGGCCGACTGTTACACCATCGAAAGCTCTTATGGTTATATGGATGAAATTATGCCCAAATTGACCAAGATAAAGCAAAAGAGCTGGCTGGAGGAAACTTTAAAAAATTACATTACCATTAACTACATCTACAACGATCAACAAACAGAAGCTTTAGAACAAAATGCCATTGCAAACATATCGGCTACGCGCGGTGTGGTCCAAAAGGGAGAACTGATCGCTGAAAAGGAGAAAATCATATCCAATGAGACGTACCAGAAACTCGAGTCGCTTCGTAAGGTATATGAAGATGAAGGCAAGATCAGCGGAAATCAAAACTATGTGACCCTTGGGCAATTTCTGATTATCTCGCTTGCCCTGTCTATTTTGATGGTATTCCTTTTTCTTTTCCGTAAGGACATCTATTTTAACAATAGGTTGCTGGTCATTATCATGATTGTGATCATTGGTATGCTCGCTGTCCTATCTTGGGCGATCAAAATCAAAATCCCTAATCTCTATTACATCCCATTTTGCGCCGTCCCCATTATTATTCGTATCCTTTTTGATACGCGTGTAGCACTCAATATCCATCTGTTGATGGTTCTGCTAGCAGGTCTTTTTGTACCGAATAGTTTTGAGTTTGTCTTTTTACAATTTATGGCGGGGATAGTTGCGATATATAGTATTAAAACATTGGTCAAACGAGAGCAGCTGTTCATTTCCTCTGCTATTATCCTCGGTACCTATTGGATTGCTTACATTGGCTTGGTCGTCACGAGAAATGGATCTATAGACACCATTTACTGGTCCGACCTCCTTCCCTTTTTCGTAAGTGTCATGATTACCTTGTTGGCTTATCCAATGATCTATGCATTCGAAAAGTTATTTGGTATTGTATCTGATCTAACACTCATGAGCTTACCAATAGTAACTCCAAGTTATTGCGGGAGCTCTCTTTTAAAGCTCCGGGAACATTTCAACACTCCTTACAGGTGGCTAATCTAGCGGAAGCCGCTATCTACAAAATTGGCGGGAATCCGCTGTTGGTCCGCGCCGGAGCCCTGTACCACGACATCGGGAAATTGACAAATCCCCAGTTTTTCATCGAGAATCAGAAGACAGAAAAAAACCCGCATGATGAGCTTTCACCGGAACAAAGTGCGCAGATTATTATATCACATGTCATCAAAGGCGTCGATATCGCCAAAAAACATCAATTGCCTGACGTGATCCTGGATTTTATCCGCACACACCACGGAACAACGCGTGTTGACTATTTTTATAACGTTTTTGTCAAGAACAACCCCGATAAACTGGTTGACGAGTCTTTATTTACCTACCCCGGACCTATTCCTTTTTCCAAGGAAACAGCTGTACTTATGATGGCGGATTCGGTCGAAGCCGCATCCCGTGCATTAAAAGAACCATCTGAAGAATCTATCAATAACCTTGTCGATAAAATTATCGAACATAAATTGATGCGGGGGCAGTTCAATAATAGTAACATTACGCTAAAAGATATCACCGAATCTGCAGTTATTTTTAAGGCAATGCTCAAAAGTATCTACCATGTTCGGGTAGATTATGATTTAAGCAAAAAAACAATGTAATTTTAATTGTCAAACAACAAATTGAATTTCAAACGCTTATTGCAACATTACATTTTTTTTGCATTTTTTTTAATATTTAGACTTTGCAGAATCAAATAATTGCCTTATGTTTGCAATGTCAAAACGAGGAAGGGTGCCTGAGTGGCCGAAAGGAACAGTTTGCTAAACTGTCGTACTGGAAACGGTACCGCGGGTTCGAATCCCGCCTCTTCCGCCAAGACAAAAAGGCTTTCTGAGAAATCAGAAAGCCTTTTTTTTGTTTTTGGAGCAGGGGCAGCACTTAAAGTATATCTACACTCGTATTAAATTCATTGTAAAAGCCACTTGCGTTATTTTCGCTTGCTGATCAGATTATCACCATCGTTGCGTTGCAGTTTGTCCCCCTCAATGACGACAGCGATTTTTATTTTTTACACAAGCGCAGCTTATTCTCTCGTACACTTTTTGGGTAGCAGCAAACGAAGATCAGGTGGTGGTCAGATTATCTCTTTCTACAGTGCTTGTTCAGTGCTTGTTCAGTGTTTGTTCAGTGATCACTCAGTATAGACTGTATAAGCAGTGACTAATCACTGTCTAAAGATTGATTGAATATTGTTATTACCTACCGCTTGGTATTAGAATGTTTCCGTTTTATTTTTGTTCTTGATTAGCTACCAACCTAATCAGGCAATTATGAGTCATCAAAAATGGTGTTCATGAAACTGTTTTCTGGAAGGCAGACTGCCTTACTGCGCAGGGAGATCTTATTATATTGGAAATAGTAGTAAGATACGGCATTCTTATTATTACAATTAATTACATATACACCAACAGCTGCTGCTTCTATTAGGAATTTGCATCTTAAATTAAAATGATCAAACCCGAATTTGAAATTTGGATATAAGATCGTCTTGATTTTTCGAAGAGCGAAAATCCTGAAATTGCTCAATCTAGCATCGATTTAATACGAAAAACACTTCTAGGTATTAAGGTTAAATTGCAGCTGTTTGAACCGGGCGACCAACTATTTTCCTGCGTTCATACAGAATCAACAGCGGCGCATACCCCGGACATATCATCTATACCATAAAATCCGGCAATAGCGCAATTACAAATCTCGTCGATCTGATACATTCACCTATCCTAGTTTCCCAGCCTCATTGGGGAACCCAATGGGATATTGATTTCAATCGTGCTGTGGACACACGGATAAAAATACTTGATCGTTCAAGTTTACCTTTTTTTCTTACGTTTTAATTTCCCAAAAACTTCTCGGTTGAACATTAATGCTATAATCCTAAATTTGAAAAAATAATCAACTTCATCCCCTGCTTGAACGCAAGCTCTCGATCAATTCCCCTAAACTCTCTCAACATCACTTGAAAAATCCGAGTCGAAAGGTTCATCACAGGATTCTTTTTACAATATTCAATCGGATAAATAAAGAAATTCTCAAATGCTTAAAAAGTCGCCCGGAAACAAATACGGTATGTGATTTCGTGCCTGCCCAAATATCCCAGTGATGAAGCTGGCCAGGAAAGACTATGTGTAACTGCTTACCGTTTATTTCATAGGCAACCCCATCGATAGTATGCGTGCCACCACCTCTTTCAAACAACAAAAACGAAAAAAAAATCAAGTCCGATAGGCTCATTTCTAAACATCTGCCGCTCAGTCTTGAAATATAGAATCTCTTCTTTTGTCGCCCTCAATTCCTGAAAATATTCGAAATGCTCTATATCATAATTTTTGTTTTTCATCCTATCCAATTATTTGCAACAAATGACGCCATCAACATCTTTGACATGATCAGAACGCCATCCATATGATTCTAGGGAACCTGTCCCATATGTGTGAGAAAATTTATCCATTCTCCCTCAACAGAAAATAATATCGAATTAAAATAACATTGAATTTATCGATTCTCAAAACGTAAGCAGCAAAATGAATGATTTGATAAAGCATATAGATGAATTTTATAAACGATTTTTCATTTCACCTACTACCAAGAAGAAATGATTACATTAAAACAGGCCCCTATTCACAAAAAATAGATTAGTAGTGCAGCACTCTTCCCACTGATATACTTGTTGGCCAAATAGCTCTTTTAATCCCTAATAACAGCGACATGCCTAAGGTCATAAAATGTTGTTTGTGGACCAATGAGAAGATCAAACCAGATAATATTCCAAATTTTAATTGGAAATTTTAGCATTCCAGTCATCCAGGAAATTTTCAAGAACATCCAATGGCAAACAACCATATTTTAACACTGCGGCATGAAAAGCCTGAAAACTAAATTTCTCGCCCTGTAAGTTTTGGTATTTTTTTCTCAATTCTTTGATTTTTAGCTCCCCGATTTTATAAGAAAGTGCTTGTCCTGGCCAAGCCATATATCTTTCAACTTCTGCCTTTGCGATATTTTCGCTTATTGATTCATGATCCATCATATATACAATTGCCTGTTGTTCAGTCAGCCTTCCGGTATGAATACCAACATCAATTACTAAACGTATTGCACGGTGGATCTCATTATTTAGCGCACCCATCTTTTGATATGGATCTGTATAGCATCCCAATTGTTCACCCAAGGATTCGCAATACAGTGCCCAACCTTCCATGTAAGCATATAGGGCATTTTGTTGTTGGAAAGTAGGAAGTTCGCTATACTCCTGCTGTAATGCAATCTGATAGTGATGCCCAGGTATTGCCTCATGTATAAATGTGCATTCTAGGCCATAAAAAACTGTATTTATCTTAGTCGGGTCAGGTATCGGAACGAAAAAAATGCCAGCTCTCTTTTCTTTTAAGTTTCCTTTAATATAATAAGGACCTCCTTGTGACGCCTCTTGGTAAGGATCTACGCGTTTTATAACAAATTTCGTTTTGGGCTCCACTAAAAACATATCTTTTAAATGAGGCTGAATTTTATTATATATTTTTTGATAGGCGTCTAGCACCTGTTCTGGGGTTTTAAATGGCCTAAACCTTTGATCTGTGCGCAAAAATCTAAAATAATCTTTTAAAGAGCCTTTAAAGCCATTGAGAACCATATTTTGTTCCATTTCATGGGTTATACGGTCCACCTCTTTAAGCCCGATCTGATAAATCTGGTCGGGACTAAGTGTAGAGCTGGTCGTATATAACTTGATGTAGTACTGGTACATTTTATCCCCGTCAGGAAGACTATTCAAGCCCGATTGTAAAGATGCAAAAGGCATATAATCGTATTGTAAATAACTTGCTAACTTCGCATAGGAATTCAAGACATAATTAGGAATAACCTCGTTGTATAGCATTGTCAATTTTTTCCTTTCCTCATGGGAAAAGTTTTCCGGAAATTGTTGCAATGGCCTGTAAAAAACACTTTTTAAAGTATCTCTTTCGCCGAGCGCGATCAATTGTGGAATCATACGGCCAACCAGAGACCTTGGTAGAACAACTCCCGCTTTCTTCCCTTTCTCGAAATTTGCGATAGCAGTATCTGCCCAGGCCTTAAAAGAGATCATCCTTTTAGACCAATTTGTATAATCTTCAATGGTATGAAATGGCTGGGGACCATTGGTCGAACCAAATAGTGCAAGGTCTGTTGGAACCGAAGCTGTAAACTGATTAAAAGGAATATATTCAAAATGCATAGAGAGCCCCTCTAAACCCGTTTTTAACGTATAATCCAATACATCATAGGAAATACGATCTGCCTCTGTCAAGTTTTGCCTATCGAATTGCTGTAATTCGTTTAAACATGACTGATAGAAATTTTTCTTAGCGACTAAAAAATCAAAAGAACCCTCGTTCTGAAGCAAGTCATCGTAGACATGAATACCATCCGCTGTTGCTTGGAGCGGATTGAAATAGCACTCTTTTTCATAGTATTTTTCAAATAGCCTATGTAAAGCACTTAAATGCTGTCCCATAGATTTTCTCGAGTACAAGATAGAGGAGAGCAACAATACAGTTGTTAAAATTTTCTTTTTCATTGGAATTAAAGCTTTAATCATAAATAATCCATCTGGACCATTTTCCTTATGATCAAAGTTAAAATCAACGCGCTAGACAAAATTGTACCCAATTAGCCTCAACTTTTTTTTCTACATCCGTTGATACTGACTCGGCGTGATCCCCATAAACCTTTTGTAGGTTTTAATAAAATGAGCCTGATCAGCAAAGCCACAATTGAATGCTATTTCTGTGAGTGATAGCTTCTTTAATCTGATCATGGGTAATGCCTTTTCAATTTTAATCCGCCGAAGATAATCTCCAATTGTACAACCAAAATATTGAGGAAAATATCGAGAGATTGTAACCGGATGCAAATTCATTTCTTCAGAAATATAACTTAACGATAATGGAATATCCCAATGATCATACAAAAAATCTTTGATACGGAAAATCCACGCTGGCCCTATACGCTTAATGGGAGTGGTACATGTCAAAAGCAGGACGGAAAGTTGCTCCATTGCCAATAAACTTTGTTGGTCGTCTAAATAATGTTCCCCCATTATCTTTACTAAACCGCTTGTGCCCCATTGAATACCATTCGAAAACATACAGGATTCATCTGGTATATTTAAATCATATTTAGTTAGAAAATCTTCGGTAAATTCAAGATTAAAGATTCTTGTCCCTTTTATATAACCAATATTCTGGTGGATAATACCGGGATAGTAATATAGAGAAGTACCCTGTTGCTGCCGATTTTTCTCATTCTGCCTGATTTCAACACTTCCACCATTCAAAATATGTGAAAAATGTGGATTCTGATGACAATGCCAATCAGAGATAATACCAGCCTCGTAATAAATATCAGAAGTAATGATACCAGCAAAAGAACTTTGGCTAACTTCGTTCCCAATATACTTACCAGCTTCTAATACGAGCAGCTTATTGTTTTCATTTTCCACAGCTTTCCCCCTATTTTAAATGTAATTTCATATTTCCGCAATGATAAATATAATTAAAATTCATGTGCTAAAAAGATCGACCCGACTAGCCCTATCACTTATCTAAAGATTCCAACATACTTTCTCTCGAACGAAAGTCCAGCCTTTTTATTTTACAACTTCCTCGCAAGCTATTTCTTCGTTCGGGACACTCCACAAAAAATACCTGAAACCAGTGATAAGGGTTATGGACCAATTCGTCTATTTTTGCAGGAAAGGAGAGTGAAAAATGAGAAAACTAATGGGATGCTATTTAATCATCTTTGTCATCGGACCATTTTGTTCAAAGGCGCAGGAAAACTTAAAATTTGACGATAATTTCAACCTATGGAACATACAAAAGGGTCAGTCGGCAACTGTTTTTGCCACAAAAGCTTATGTGCGTGCTCAACCTAGTCTTAAGGCAGCAATCGTAGATTCTTTATCGGTAGGAAATGTCGTTACGATCACCAGCGCGCCTTTCAAAGGAAATACGCTGAAAAATTTTTATGCACCTTGGCACCAAATAAGCTATTTCGAAGGCAGTATCAAAAAAAGTGGATTTATTTGGCTCGGATTATTAGCGCTCGGAAAACAAACCGCTTCGGACGGCTCGCAATATATTTACGGTTTTGAACGTTTTACCAAAAGTATCAACGAACAGGAACAGGATCATTTTTCAACAGTGGTAAAACTTCTCGACGCAAAAGGAAATTTTCTAGCTGAACACACCTTCCCTTTCGCCTATTCAGAACAAACCTTCTCTCAGAGTAAATTGCTGCCGGCCATGGGGCTGCAAAATGTCAAACAAATCATACGCATCGAATTTCTGGGGGAAGCCTGTGGTATACCTTCTGAGTACAACTATGTGGCCTGGACAGGACAACGACTTGTAGATCTTCCCAGCAGGTATTCTGTTAGTGATGCTGGTGTGTTCTATTACGATGAAAAGATTCTTTTCCCTTCCGAACACGGAAAAAATAATCAGATTATCTATAAATACATCGAAGAGGGAGAAGCTATTGACGACGATGCAGAAAATCCGAATTTCAAGATCACAAAAAAAAAGTGAAGAATTTCTATGGAACGGTAATAGCTTTGAAAAGCTTTCAACGGCTAAATAGTATTTTCCACAGATTTTAACATACTGGATACATATAAAAATTAATAAATGGAAGAAAAGAATATATATGATTTGTTCTACAGCGGACAACTAGACTTATTTATCATTGAAGGAGAAAACCAACTGCGACAAAACGATCAAGATGTTACGCTTTGGACACACCTAGCCATCGCCTATCATGATCAGGCATTCTATGAAGGCCACGAAGCTATTTTCGATGTTATTCAGGAAAAAATGATCCCCTATTTTCAAAAAGCATTGGCCATCGAACCTGATAATGAAACGACCCTATATCATATACTGAATTATGTTTTGGACAATCAAGCGACATTAGCACAAATTGGTCGTCCAAAATTTCATATTACTGAAGGCAATAAAGGTCTATTCATCGAATACGCAAAAAAACTAATCGCTTCCCCAAATATGTCCGGATATGGGCACAACTATTTAACCAATATCTACGAAGGGCTCCAGGACGATACAGCGATGCTTCCAGTTTTGGAGGCGAGCATTGATTTCGTTAAAGAAACATTCAAGGATGAACGGGAAACCTTGGATCATAATTTTTCCATCTTTTGGATAAAGAAAATATACCTGCTTGACCGTACCAAACAGATCAATGAGTCTAATATTTTAGCTTTAATGGAAGCTGATTTTAAGCATTTCATCAGCAGCAATGAAATGAATTATGTGGATCTCGCTGAAATTGCTTACGAAAATAAAGCAATCGACCTAGCACTGCAAATTTTACTTAAGCTTATCAAAGGGGAAAACTCAGCCCTGCATATCCATCAGGAGTTGGTCAAATGGCATACTCGTTTTGAGGAATTGATTGCCGAGGGGTATGAGCACCCTGAGGTCTTCTACTATCAGCTTATCATTGAGCGCAATTACTCAGAAGAAATCGGAATCCCGCTTGACTATTATTATCTCCATGCACTCAAATTGGTCGATGCCTATCCTGATTCTTATGTCGGTTACCATTTTGCGGCAGCCTATCTCTATGACGAGGGGCAGTATGCCGCGGCTATTCCGCATCTAACAATGGTAGGTGAACGAAAATGGAATGCAACATCCTGGCGACGCCTAGTTGAATGCACCTTTAAAGCTAATGGAACAGTTTACGATCAGGTTCCTACTTTCCATGACCTTCCCCGTGAATGTTATAATGAAGCTGTCACGCTATCTGATTTTATTCACGCTCAGGACAACTTAACCACAGTTGATCAATCTGCACTACAATTGCTCGTCCTCGAACTTTATCGTCAAGCCTACGACGCTTTCAACGAGTATTTTGAACAGAATAAATATGAAAGTGACTACTTTGGGGGCTCCCACAACAGAGCTATGAATTGTAATAATCTAGCGTTAGCGTATAAGGCAGCAGGAGAACTGGAAATCTGTTATGCTATCGCCACCGAAGGATTAAGCTATTCCGACTTTGAAGAACTTCATTTCACCCGAGCCGATGCCTTGTCAGCATTGGAAGATTACGCACGTCTGGAGGAGGTACTTCAACAATACTTTGACACCTATCAGATCTCGCTGGAAGCCACCCTGGAGCAGCAAGCATTTACCTCCGAAGAAGATGAAGAAGCTGAAGATATGGAGTCTGTTGTATTTCCTCCCTGTTACCGCATGCTTATGCATCAAATCGATGTTGAATACCAGCTAGGTCGATCAGCGAATATTCAATCCCGGGCCCAACAGCTCCTCGAGTTTATTTACAAATTCTATATTGATCATCCCAATTTAGACGACTACCAGTATCGTGATTTTGAGGCATCAAAGAATGGGATCGAACATATTATCTATCAGATAATCGAGCCGGATAATTTTGAGCAACGTGTCTCCTATTACGAAAATATGGCACAACGGTACCCACATGAAGCACAGCCTCAATATGTGTTGATGCAGCTATATAATGAAAAGAGCAATTACAAGTCCATGAACCTCGCTGCACAGAAATACCTTAAAAATAAACGGGAATTTATCATCGATAATTTCGATAAAGCAAAGACGCTCTATCTCATTGTTAAAAGCCATTACTATCTTACGGAATTTAGCGCAGGTATAGAAACATTCCAAACGTATGACAACTGGGTACAGTCTGTCATGGAGCCTAATGATTATGTCCTTTGGTTAAAATTTGGAATTGAACTTTTGGCCGAAAACGGAGATATAGATGAAGTAAATAAATACGTCAGTGTTTTCAACGGTATTTATCAGCAATGTGATTGGGGCTACGACGATGATGTCGAATCGGTTAAATTAGCAGAGGCATATGCAAACTATAAAACAGGGAATCTGAAAAAAGCACACAATTTGCTTGATGAAGTGCTCGCCTATTCGGATCATTCTCCTTTAGCTGATGAATATAAACGTACCTGGAAAAAGCCCGGCTTTTTTTTCTGGTTTTAAGTTTTAAGTATTTCTTTGCTTTCCGAAAAAAGAATTCCAAACGTCGCTCCATGTTATCTGGTCCTCCCAAACTCAAATAACATGGAGCGTATAAAAAAAGTCCATAATGCCAAAAAAAAGTTAAAAGTGGAAGCAAATTCTACCCAAAACAACTATATTTGAGCTGATATGGTACTTAAGCGACTTATACTACTATTTTTAACCTTCGGTTTCCTTTTAAGTGCACCCGACGCTTTCGCCTGCCATAAAATGAATGCACACAGTAGTCACACACAAGGTAATACTACCACTGACAAAAAGAACCATTGTTGTTCAAAATTTAAATCTTTCCAAAAAAAGGCTTTCTGTAAACATCACAAACCATGTAAAAATTGCAATTGTCAATGCACGTATAGTGGTACATTTTTGGCAATTTCCAATCCCCTTGAACAAGGTCATGAACTTTGCTGTATAGCAATCAAAAAAAATTATAAACCCATAGCGCCAACGTTTATTTCTGAGGGATATTTTTGTCCTTGGGTCCCGCCAAAAATAAGTTAATCCATACAATCCATACATTGATCATTTATCAATCATTTTTGATTACTTATTTTTATTTATTTTTTCATCCAATCATATGAAAATCAAACATTATATTATAACAGGGGCTTTAGTACTATCCTCTTTGACAAACTATGCACAAAACAACACCGTGAACACCACTGTTAAAATTGCTGGAAACTGCGGTATGTGTAAAAAAACAATAGAAAATGCAGGAGCCGCCGCTCAGGCTAAAGTTGAATGGAACGAAGACAACCAAACAGCGACAATAGCCTATGACGGAAAGAAAACTTCCTTAGATGCTGTATTGAAAAGTATCGCAGGAGCAGGCTATGACAATGAAAAATACCTTGCCGCGGAAGATAATTATGCTAAACTACATGCTTGCTGCCAATACGAAAGAAATTTAGCTCCTCCAGCTTCAGATAGCCCACAAGACAAAAGCATTGAGCCGGTAGCTTCAGTAGATTACATCAGCAACGCAAGCAATTTTCAAAAGATCTATGACCAATACTTTCTGCTTAAAGATGCACTTGTAGCTGCGGATAGTAAACAAGCTACAGGCCTAGCAAACGATCTTGCCGATGCAATCGCTAAAATACAAACTGCTGATCTAACGAAAGCGGAACAGGAGGTCTGGAAAACCAAAACAACATCACTCAAAGCGACAGTGAAGAGCCTACAACAGGCAACGGATATCAGTAAACAACGAGAAGCCTTCGCGCTACTGTCAGAAGATATCTATAGTTTGTCCAAAAACTCGAAACCGTCTTCCTCTGTTTATTACCAAAAGTGTCCAATGTTCAACAAAGGCAAAGGTGCGACTTGGTTAAGCCGACATAAAGAAATCAAAAATCCATACTACGGCGCACAGATGCTAACATGCGGCAGCACAATTCAAACGCTTTAACAAATAACGTCGTTTAATCGACTCTTAAAAGGTTTATCTCCCCACGAGATAAACCTTTTTTTGTAATTGCTGCCGCAATGGTCGATTTTTATAAACCAAAATAGTATATTTAGTATCAACAGAAATTGGTTCGCTTAAATAACAACAGGCGTATATTATAAAACAAGGTTCAATTCATGGAAAAAGTAATTATTACAGGTGGTGCTGGAGCTATAGGTCTTCATTTAACAAAGCTATTGGTTGCCAATTTCTATGAAGTTATTATTTTTACCAGAAATCCGAAGTCCCATCCCGTACAAAACAATGTCCGATATGTACATTGGGATCCCAGTAAGCAGGAGATTGACGTCAAATCAATTCAGGAAGCCGACTATATCATTAACCTGGCGGGTGCAAACCTCAATTCGAAACGCTGGACAAAATCCTATCAGCAAGAAATTATTGCCAGCAGGGTTGAAAGTGGGCAACTGCTCTATCAAAGTCTAAAACAAATACCAAATCAAGTAAAAGCAGTCATATCTGCCTCCGCTATAGGTTGGTATGGAGCAGACGATCAGTACCAAAACAAACCTTTTGAAGAAGGAGATCCACAAGGCGGAAATTTTCTCTCCTGGGTATGTAACCTCTGGGAAGGAAGCGTGAAACCTATCGAAACATTGGGAAAAAGACTCATTGTTTTCCGTTTTGGGGTAGTTATCAGCAAAGATCAGGGCCTACTCAAAGAAATCAACCGTTTCCTACCTTTTCGGTCAATTCCGGTATTAGGCTCTGGAAAACAGATACTCAGTTGGATCCATATGGATGATCTCTGTCGGATGCTGCTCTTTGGCATACAAAATGATACCATAGCCGGAATTTATAATGCCTGTTCATCCGAACCACTTCCCCTCGCGGAGTTTGCAAAAAGAATAGCCAAACGTAAATACGGTCCATTCTATATTCCCCTACCCGTCCCGTCATTTTTGATTAAATTTATGCTTGGAAAAAAAGGGCAGGAAATGGTGCTCAATGGTACTTGGGTAAGCAACAAAAAGATAATACATGAAAAATTCCCTTTTAAATATCCCCTTTTGGACAATAATTGTATAGATAATTTACATATTGATTAATTGTTAATTCGCGTTAATTTCTGCCCTTTTTAGGACAAAATCCGTATATTTGCGGCTTATGAAGATTTTTAGATATGGCGCAAAGGGCTCCGAAAAAGCGGGAGTCATTTTAAACGAAAAGAAATATGATGTTTCAGAGGGAAATTTTCAATACAACCGCGATTTCTTTGCGGATATTGCAAATTTAGAAAGGCTTCAAACATATATAAATGAAAAAGGCGACACGCTTAAAGAGATAGCCGACGACGAGCGTATCGGTACACCATTGGAAGCTCCGTCCAAAATACTTTGTGTAGGGCTTAATTTCGATGATCACGTCAAAGAAACCAAATTGCAACAAGCTTCAGAGCCTATCGTATTTATGAAATCTGTATCTGCATTCAATGGCCCTTTTGATGGAATCACCCTTCCGAAGTTCTCTGTAAAATCTGATTGGGAAACCGAATTTGCCATTGTAATTGGGAAAAAAGCTTCTTATGTTACTGAAGAAGAAGCTTTGGACCATGTGTTTGGCTATGTGCTACACAATGACGTTACAGAGCGTGAATTTCAAATCGAGCGTGGCGGAACATGGGATAAAGGTAAAGGATGTGATACTTTCGCTCCTATTGGCCCATTTATAGCAACCAAAGATGAATTCACAGATATTGATAATTTAAAAATATGGCTTAAACTCAATGGTGAGCTTATGCAAGATGGCAATACAAGTGATTTTATCTATCGTGTGCCCAAATTGATTTCTTATTTAAGCCATTTTATGAGCTTACTTCCAGGCGACATCATTTCCACAGGATCACCTGCAGGATCTGGCATGGGCAAATCCCCACAAAGATTCCTGAAAGATGGCGATATCATCGAATATGGCATCGATGGACTCGGATCTGCAAAACAAGTGATTTCGGCTTATCAAGCGTTGTAAAAAACATATATCTGGGTTCTTTCATTCTTTTTCCGTATGAAAGAACCCATTTTCTTTCACTTGATTTTATTTTATCCCTGGCATTTGTGTACATTTATATCAACATCATCCATTTGTCCAACTAAAATTGCTAAATCCCTACAGGGTCAATGATTCAACTAAACAACATATCCAAATCTTTTGAGGTAAAAGCGACACGTATTGATGCCTTAAAAGACATCTCACTGTCTATTGAAAAAGGTGAAATTTTTGGTGTAATAGGCGCTTCCGGAGCCGGCAAAAGTACTTTGATCCGTTGCGTCAACCTTTTGGAAAGACCAGACAGTGGTCAAGTAATTATAGAAAATGACGACTTGATGTCGCTATCTTCCACTGGTCTTATGTTGAAAAGAAGAAAAATTGGTATGATTTTCCAGCACTTCAACTTACTATCATCAAGAACAGTGTATGAAAATATATCCTTTCCGCTCGAGCTTGAAGGCAAATCGAAAGAATTTATCAGCCAAAAAGTGTTGGAACTATTGCGTTTGGTCGGGTTGGAAGATAAAGCCGACGTGTACCCTGCAAATCTCTCCGGAGGCCAGAAACAACGTGTTGCTATCGCGCGAGCATTAGCCAATGATCCTTACATTCTACTTTGCGATGAGGCCACAAGTGCCTTAGACCCCGCAACTACAAAATCCATCCTTAAACTGCTAAAAAAAATCAATAAGCAGCTTGACCTTACGATATTGTTGATTACCCATGAGATGGATGTTATAAAAAGTATTTGCGATCAGGTTGCCGTATTAGACCACGGAGAATTAATTGAAACCGGCCCGGTAGAATCAATATTCGCCAATCCTCAGCAAACAACAACTAAAAACTTTATTCAGTCTTCACTTGAAGTTGAAATTCCACTAAGTTTTCAGGAACGCTTAAAAAGCGCTGGAAACCCACTCGTAGAGATCTATCTAACTTCAAATGAAGAATCCATCCCATTTATACAGCATTTGGAACAACAATATCAAGTCAAGACAAATATCATTACCGCTCAAATAGATTATATTGGCGAAATGAAATTTGGTGTTATATTGGCCGAACTATCGGGTGAAAAAGAAAATGTAACGCGTAGTCTATCTTTCTTAAAAGAAAAGCATTCACAAACTAAAATATTAGGCTATGTCTGATCAGGTATTTAATCTTCTGCTATCGGGTACTTTAGAAACCCTAACCATGACTTTCCTATCAGGCTTCTTTGGTTTTGTCCTAGGTCTCCCACTCGGGATATACCTGTTCTTGACCCGAAAACATCAACTGCTCGAAAACAAAGCCATGCACCAACTTGTTTCATTGCTGGTGAATGTGTTTAGGTCTATCCCCTTTATCATACTTATCGTATGGATGATTCCGTTTACACGCAACGTTGTCGGAACATCAATCGGTATGGCCGCAGCATTGGTCCCCCTGAGTATAGGCGCGGCCCCATTTATAGCAAGACTTGTGGAAAATAGTCTTCTGGAAATTCCAAATGGCCTGATTGAAGCCTCAAGAGCAATGGGTGCAAATGCACAACAGGTAATTTTCAAAGTTTTACTTCCGGAGGCTCTCCCCTCACTAGTAAACAATGCGACAATTACCTTGATAACACTTGTTGGTTACTCCGCCATGGGCGGTGCTGTAGGTGCCGGTGGACTTGGACAGATTGGCTATCAGTATGGTTATGTCGGATATGATACTTTTATCATGAATTCTGTTCTAATTTTATTAATTTTAATAGTATTCCTGTTACAGTATACAGGAGATTACATCTCAAAAAAAGTAAACCATCGTTAACATAAATTATATCATATGAAAAAATTGAACTATGCATTTGCAATCTTAGCCTTCAGTCTCGTATCGATTGTAGCATGCAATAACAGAGAAAAGAAAGAGAATATCCTCAAAGTCGGTGTTGTGTCCGGCCCAGAAAAGGAGCTTGCGGAGACGGCTAAGAAAGTTGCAAAGGAAAAGTTCAATCTTGACGTTGAATTAGTGGCTTTCAACGACTATGTCGTACCCAATGAAGCCTTAAATCAGGGTGATATCGATGTAAACGTATTTCAGCATCAGCCCTATCTACAAGAGCAATCCAAACAACGCGGTTTCACGAAATTAACCATTGTCGGAAACACGTTTGTATTCCCCATTGTTGCCTATTCAAAGAAAATAAAAACAATCACAGAGTTACAACCGGGAGCCGTTATTGCTATTCCTAATGACCCTACAAATGGTGGACGCTCTCTTTTACTTCTCCAGCGCGAGGGAATTATCGGTCTAAAAGAAAATGTAGGTATCCAACCTAAAGTAACAGATATAGTAAGCAATCCTAAACAGGTTAACATCATCGAGATGGAGGCTCCACAGCTACCTCGCGTCCTAGATGATCCTCAGGTTACAATTGCCATCATCAACAATAGTTTCGCCTCTCAAGCTGGTTTAGATCCCGAAAAACAAGGCTTATTCACAGAAGATAAAGAATCGCCTTATGTTAATCTAATTGTTGCCCGCTCAGATAATAAAAACGATGAGAAGGTGCAGCAGTTTATCCAGGCGTATCAGTCACCAGAAGTCGAAGCGACCGCAAAAAAAGTGTTCAAAAATGGCGCCATTAAAGGCTGGTAAAATTTTAAACAGACAAGTGATAGAATCAGGCCAATTATGCCCTTGTGGCTCTGGCAATACCTATGGGGAATGCTGCCAGCAAATTCATCGTCTTCATGCCAAAGCAACCACAGCAGAGGCATTGATGCGCGCACGTTATAGCGCCTTTGCGACACAACAGATCGATTTCCTATACGATACGTTCCATCCCTCAACACGACGGTTCCAAAATAAACAGGCAATCGGACAATGGGCAAGGGAGAATAAATGGATGCAACTCTCTATCCTTAAAGCTAGATTACACACAGTCGAGTTTGAAGCACATTACCTGGATCCGCAAATGGAAGTTCAAATTCACCATGAAAAGTCAACTTTCAAAAAACAAGGTGATTTATGGTACTACGTGGACGGACGTTGATATAACATATTTCGCTTGCAAGCTATTGTAAAGGATCCCAGGCCGCCAACAACAGCTTGCAAGCAGCTTTTTATTTTATAAAAGAAAATATAGCATCAACAAAGGCTTTATTTTGCTCGTAATACAAGACATGCCCACCTTCGATGAGCACAGTTCTTTGGTGCGGAAATTGAAACTTTCGGTAATGATTCACCCCAATAGCATAATCCTTTTTACCCGCAATGACCAAAACTGGCACTTTAATCTTTTTTGTTTCTGGCCTAAAATCTTCGCAATAGATTTTATAATCCCATACATGTTTCCCAAAATCATAAGTTCGTTCAGGACTCTCATCGATATGATCTAGCTTATCGACCGTTTTCTTATCGTCAGAGAGCATTTTATAGCTCAAGTCCTTCGCTGAAAGTGCACGCCTCGCCAATGAAAAAGTTGTTAAGATAGAATCTCTGGCTGTAACCTTGAAGTTACTATGGATCAATTGGTTAACATACCCTATCTGATCTTCCAATGAACTATTGAGGTCTAAAGTCGAATTTGCCAATATTAAACCAAACAAATGATCTGGATATTTTTTCGCATAATTTACAGCGATTATCCCACCAAAGGAATGTGCCAATAGATAGATTCTTTCTACCCCTAGGGCATGACGAATAGCTTCAATGTCTTCTACCATGCGATCTAACGAATAATTTCCACTAGTCGACACCTCAGTCTTCCACAACCTCGCTGGTCCAAATACACCATCTTTAGCCGTTTTTCAAGAGCTCGACCTCCCATCTCCTCAAACGACTTACTCCAGGCTCCAGGCCCTCCATGTACGAAAATACAAACCGGACCATTTCCAGCAGACTTCGCAAAAAGTTTGACCCCATCCTGGGTTTCAATATAAACGGATGAATCACGATCCAAAGCAGTCGTCTTTGTTTGAGCAAATGCCATATTGATCGTAATCATTAAACAAAAAAAATAAAATATAGATCGTCTCATTTCCCCGTACGGATTTGGTTTAAAGTTCTATTTGGTTTAAAGAACGGTAGTTATTGCGCTAAATATAATAAATAGGCGCAGCAAAATCATCAACATGAGTTAAAGACAATAAAAAAGCAGTCTCAACGAAATGTCAAGACTGCTTTTCTTCAACGATTATTCGTCAGTTATTTCTATTAGATTGCCTCTTCAGTATCTTCGCGGTAAGGAGCTTCTTCATCAAACTCGCCCTCCCATTTAGCAACAACAACGGTTGCCAAACAATTTCCGATTACATTGACAGAGGTACGCGCCATATCCATGAGTTCATCGATACCTAAAATTGCAGCAATGACAAATGTTGGTAAACCAAACTGATCCGCTGTCGCAATCAAAATAATTAATGAAGCCCTTGGGACAGCAGCGACACCTTTAGAGGTGATCATCAATGTAAATGCAATCATTAATTGATGTCCAAACGACAAATGGATACCAGCCGCCTGAGCGACAAAGATCGCAGCCAATGATAAATAAAGTGAAGTACCATCCAAGTTAAAACTATATCCTGTCGGAATTACAAACGAAACAATCTTACGTGGTACACCAAATTTCTCCATCGCGCTCATTGCTTTCGGTAATGCCGCATCTGAGCTTGTAGTGGCAAATGCAATCGAAACAGGTTCCTTAATCGCATTAATAAAACGTTTCACAGGTATTTTCAGATAAAGTGCTACCGGAAGAAGAACCAGACATAAAAAGCACACTAAAGCAAAATACAGCGTCGCCAAAAGCATGAAAAGATTCTTTAGGATATCGACACCGAGATGCCCCACCGTGTAGGCCATAGCGGCACCAACCCCAATAGGCGCAAAGTACATAATCATGTTCGTAAACTTAAACATCGTTTCAGACATACTCTCGGTAAAATCAACCAAGGGTTTACGCTTTTTCTCATCTACCATTGCCAATCCAATCCCAAACAAAATTGAAAATACAACAATCTGTAAAACTTGATTATCCGCTACAGATTTGACGATATTTTCAGGAAACAAGTCGCGTATAAAAGAAGTGAACTTGTATACAGGATGCACATGGTCCGGAAGCGTTTTGAGGATATGCTCATCCATACTTTCCTTTGCTACAGGGAGTTCTTCATGTGGCATATGTGCAACATCAACGCCCACTCCTGCTCGAGTCAGATTTATAGCACCTAAACCAATAAAAATAGCACATGTCGTTGCGCAAAAGAAATAAAGCATAGATTTCCATGCCATACGTCCCACCTGTTTCAAATCAGAATGGCCTGCAATTCCATAAACAAGCGTAGAAAAAAGAATCGGTCCCACAATCGTCTTGACTAACTTGATAAAACCTTTACTCAAAGGTTGCAGGGAAATCGCTAAATTTGGAAAATCCAACCCGACAAATATCCCCATAATCATACAGGTCAAAATCCAGGTCGTCAAATTTTTCTTAAAGAGCGCATTTACAACCAAAACGGTAGCAACTATCCAACGGACAGCCATTAGAAATTCATGCGAAAAGCCTACAACATCAAATTCGTATAATACAGCAATGATACAAGCTAATGTAACTGTGATCAGGGTAATCAACCCTATTTTGGTTTTTAACATTTAAAAGATTTTAATGGTCAAAAGAACAAAAATAAAAAAATACTATGCTTTTGCAAATATTATTATTCCAAATAGCCAAGTTTCGCAACAAAATATCGATTTCGCCAAAATAGAAAGACACAAAAAAGGCAGGAAAATTTCTTATCCTGCCTTATATTTTAACGGAGTACTAAATTTATTCCGCGTGTAACCAAGCTTTTTTCGCTAATAGCTCATCGTTCGATTCACGTACATCTTCGTCATCCACACAACAATCCACAGGGCAAACCGCTGCACATTGAGGCTCATCGTGAAAACCTACACATTCTGTACATTTATCTGAAACAATATAATAGACTTCATTAGAGATTGCTTCTTGAGACTCGTTGGCATCTAGTGTAACACCATCGCCAAAATCGATAACCCCATCCAAAGCCGTCCCGTCTGAGAATTTCCAAGTTACACCAGCATCGTATATTGCATTATTTGGGCATTCCGGTTCGCAAGCACCACAGTTAATGCATTCGTCTGTAATTTTAATCGCCATTTATAACCTCACAATTATGATAAATAAACTATTTTTGCATTATCAATATGAAACAACGTCTGATTGAACAATAAGGCTAGTTGATTCACGTTGATTAATGTTAACAGCACAAATATAATACAAATTTGTGTATTCATCTTTTAAAATTTTAATATTTTGACAAAACAACAACGAATAAATGCATTTGTAAAATTAGGCGAACAGCTGCAAAAGCGCCCTGAAGATTTGATTCAAATCATTCAATTCGCCCAACATAAAAACCCTTGGTATACCCCTCAAAATGTTGAACGCGCCATTCAAGCCATTGCTGCCAATTTGACGATAGAAAAGCTGAATCACTGGTTGGCGCCTTATCCAGATCTTCATTCAACGAAAATTGTAGGTTTAATTCTGGCCGGCAATATTCCGTTGGTTGGCTTCCATGATATCCTATCGGTACTGATCAGCGGCTTTACAGCAAAAATCAAAGTCTCATCGGACGATGCAGGATTGACAAGCTATGTGCTCAACCTGCTTAAACAAATTGACCCATACTTTAATGATGCCTTTGAAATTGTTGACATTCTAAAAGATTTCGATCTGGTTATTGCAACAGGCTCTAACAATAGCTCCCGTTACTTTGATTACTATTTTGGCACCAAACCACATATTATTCGTCGCAATAGAAATAGTATTGCCGTTGTCGGTGGCCAAGAATCTCCTAACCAGTTGGAATCACTGGGACACGACATCTTTGATTATTTTGGGTTGGGCTGTCGCTCTGTATCAAAGCTATTTATTCCAAAAGATTACCCAATAGCACACTTCTTTGAAGGTATCGCTGCTTTTAACAGCATAACAGAGCATTTTAAATACAATAACAATTACGACTATAACAAATCCATCTATCTGATCAATGGCGACAAGCATTTTGACAATGGATTTTTATTGCTCAAAGAAGATGAGCGCACGGCTTCTCCCCTTGCTGTGGTTTATTACGAAACATACGAAACACTGGCTGAAGTTGAAAATAAGCTCAAACTAGCGCAAGAAAATATCCAATGTATTGTTTCAGAAATAGCATTAAATGTGCCGTCGCCGGTATTTCATTTTGGAGAAAGCCAATGCCCTGCTTTAGATGATTTTGCTGATGGCGTGAATACACTGGATTTTTTATTCGCAAACCAATAAGCTTCCTTTAAATTCATAGTAAATAAATTGCATTAAAAATACTAACTTTGAAATCATGTATATCATTAAAGTAAAAGGTGTCGCCAAAATCCCTGATTATGTTCAATTAAGAGATGATGCCTTCACCTTGCTGGCATATTTTAGAGTCGACCGCCCAGATAAATCACTCGATAAGATTGGATTAGGAGAAAAGGCAGAATATATCATGCAACTGGTTAAAGAAATGCCTTTTGGGCAAATTAAAAAATTAGAATTTTAGCTTCCATGATTGAAAATAAAGTAATTACATTAAAAAACGTTGATATCTTCCAACAAAAACATTTGGTATTGTCCAATGTCAATTTAAACATTGGTAAAGGAGAGTTTATTTATCTTATCGGCCAGTCCGGTAGTGGAAAAAGTAGTTTACTAAAAATCATTTACGGCGATTTATACATCGGCAATGGTGAGGGAATGATTGCGGGCTTTGATCTTAAGAAGCTGCACGAAAATGATGTTCCCTACCTGCGTAGAAAATTGGGTATTGTATTTCAGGATTTTCATCTTTTATCCGATAGAAGCATCGAGAAAAACCTCGAATTTGCACTGAAAGCAACAGGCTGGAAAGATAAGAAAATGATCGATAGCCGTATATTGGATGTACTGGAAAAAGTTGGGCTTCGTTCCAAACTTAAGAAAATGCCGCATGAACTTTCTGGCGGTGAACAACAGCGTATTGTAATTGCCCGCGCATTACTAAATAACCCCGAAATCATTCTGGCAGATGAGCCTACCGGTAACTTGGATCCTGCTACATCAGAAGAAATCGTCTTATTATTACGTGACATTGCCAATTCGGGAACAGCTATTTTAATGGCAACACACGATTATACCATTATCCGTAATATGCCATCCCGCATCATCAAAACCACCGATGGGGTATTACAGGACAATGTCAGTATCTAGACGGAAAACTGACATATAAAAAATGAGATTCCGACAAATTGTTAGGCTTTTTTAATAAAATCTGACAAGCTGTCGGAATTTTATTGTTTGGCAAAAACTTTGACAAACGAAGCATAGAGTAAATTTTTGAATCTAATTTTAGCATTGAAGATATGAATGAGCAAGATAATTATTACGATGAAGGTCAAGATCCAGTAGAAACAAATTCTTCTGAACAACAAGAACAGCCTGCTGATAATATAGCAGATGAACTGTCTACTGAAGAGAAATTGGCTGCAGAATTGGCAGAGGCAAAGGATAAATACATTCGTCTTTCTGCTGAATTTGACAATTATAGAAAACGTACAAGCAAAGAACGTGTTGAATTGATTCAATCAGCGGGAAAAGATGTCATTAGTAAGCTATTACCTACACTAGATGATTTTGACAGAGCATTAACAGCCATGGAAACTGCGACAGATGTTGAATCTGTAAAAACAGGAATGGATATTGTTAACAACAAATTCAGACAAACGTTGTCGCAATTGGGGTTAAAGGAAATGGAAGCTACAGGCCAAGCCTTCGATCCTGAATTACAAGAAGCTATCACGGCAATTCCTGCACCCACAGCAGAATTAAAGAATAAAGTAGTGGACGTGATCGAAAAGGGGTACTACTTAGGTGACAAAGTGATCCGTCACGCAAAGGTAGTTATAGGTCAATAATATTAAGACGATGTCAAAAAGAGATTATTACGATATACTTGGTGTCTCGCGATCAGCGGACGAGAAGGAGATTAAATCAGCATATCGCAAATTGGCGATAAAGTACCACCCGGATAAAAATCCTGGTGATCATGAAGCTGAGGAACAGTTTAAGGAAGCTGCTGAGGCATACGATATCTTGAGCAATCCACAAAAACGTCAACGTTATGACCAATTTGGCCATGCCGGTAATTCGGCAAGTGGTGGCTTTGGCGGTGGCGGCGGCATGAATATGGAAGACATATTCAGCCAATTTGGTGATATCTTTGGTGGAGGACATCCATTTGAAAGTTTCTTTGGCGGCGGTGGTGGCCAGCGTGGTGGCCGTCGGGTAGCTCGTGGAAGCAACTTACGCATAAAAGTTAAATTAACACTCGAAGAAATTGCCAAAGGCGTCGAGAAAAAGGTAAAGGTTAACAAACAAGTGGTCTGTCATTCTTGTGACGGATCTGGTGCTAAAGATAAATCTTCTTTCCATACCTGTAAAACCTGTGGGGGATCCGGATCAGTTAGAAGAGTAACAAATACCATCTTAGGACAAATGCAAACAACAAGCACTTGCCCTACTTGTAATGGTGAAGGCGTTGAAATTACAGCAAAATGTACAACTTGTAGAGGTGAAGGACTCGAACGCGGTGAGGAAACAATCGCAATCAATATTCCTGCAGGAGTAAGTGAAGGCATGCAACTTTCCATGAGTGGAAAAGGAAATGCTGCTCCGCGTGGTGGTGTACCAGGAGATTTAATTATCCTGATCGAAGAAGTACCACACGAAAGTTTAAAACGTGACGGACTAAATGTGATCTATGACCTATACATTAATTTCGTAGATGCGACCTTAGGCACAAGCGTTGAAGTCCCTACAATAGATGGAAAAGCGAAGATCAAAATTGAGCCCGGCACACAAGGTGGTAAAATTTTACGGTTAAAAGGAAAAGGTATTCCTGAAGTCAACTCTTATCACAAAGGGGATCAACTTGTATACGTTAATATATGGACACCAAAAGCCGTATCTAACGAAGAAAAAGAATTATTGAACAAACTGAAAGAATCGCCAAACTTTAAACCTCAACCAGGTAAAAGTGAAAAATCATTCTTCGAGCGAATCAAAGAATATTTCGATTAAAACCGGTCTTTCAAATACAAAAAAAAGCCATTTGTCCGCTGTTGACAAATGGCTTTTTTTTATCTTCTTACTTGAAATTGACAATTAAAAACAAAAAGTCAGCCTAATATCATTATTGTTAAATAGAAACGATAAAAATAAAAATACATCAAATTTTAATCAATTGAACCACTATAATTTACAATAATAACAAAACATCTAGACAATCCAGTGACAAAAAATTAAAATAAGATTTCGATATTTGACTAACAAATTTAAAAAGTCAGGAAGTAATTACTGGCAAATTAAAACAAACTATTAAATAAAAAAGACATGAAAAAAGTTTTACTAACATTGACTGCCATTGCAGGTTTAACAATAGCAGCACAAGCTCAAACTGAACAAGGAAAAATTATGGTTGGTGGTCAACTTGGCTTCGAAACATCAAAAGTGAAAGATACTGACCATAAAAATAATTCATTCTCAATCAACCCAACAGTTGGTTACTTTGTAAGTGACAACTTGGCAATTGGTACTGGAATTGGTTATAACTGGGGAAAAACTGAAACAAGTAAAGATAATAGTATTAAAAACGATGCTTTCCAGGTATCACCTTTCGCTAGAAAGTACTCTGCAAACGGCCCGGTAAGATTCTTTGCTCAATTATCAGTTCCAATGGCATGGGGTACAACTACAACTGAAGTAAATAACGTAGAGACAAAAAATAAATTCGAATCATATGGTGTGGAACTAGCTCCGGGTTTAGCTTACTTCCCGACAAGCAAAATCGGTATCGAATTAAAAGTCAGAGGTCTATACTACAACTACAATAAAGATAAAACGAATGACGTTGCAGTAAATACATTTGGTTTGAATGTTAACTCATTAGCGCCAACTTTAGGTGTACAATTCCACTTCTAGTCAATAAGGCGTTTGACAATAGAAAAGGCTATAATTACTTATAGCCTTTTTTTATATGTCCACCTTTATCAATTATACCGTTTAACAATCCGGAGTTTGTGTGTATAACGATTCTGTTCAGCATTAAAAATACCTTCCGTATCCATCCGATCAACACGGACTTTCGCTGAGGCGTGGATAATCGTATCGCGATCCAGCATAATTCCTACATGAGTAATCCTTCCTTCGGCATTGTCAAAAAAAGCCAAATCCCCTACCCGTATTTCCGAAACAAAATCCACAGTTTGCCCCATCTCTGCCTGCTGATAAGCATCACGAGGCAAGGAAAGATCAAAACAGCTATAAATCAATTGGGAGAAACCGGAACAATCGATTCCCCATTGTGAACGCCCACCCCATAGATAAGGAGTGTCCTTATAACTCAAAGCCAATCGCGACACCTCAGTTTCAAATTGATTTCTGGTAAACGGATTGATACTACCTTGATAAGTTAATCTCAATGGAGATAAATTGACAGTATTTGCTGCATCTAGGTAAAGCTTGGTTCCATGACAGAGCTGAAACTGTGCGGTATCAGTAAAAAGAACTCCCCCCTCCCTTCCAACGATAATTGGTGTTCCGGTCAGATAATGTTGCATATCCAAGTCGTTTAGTTCCTGAAACTGCCAGTTTTGAATCCAGCCTAAATAGTCCGTTTCCAACAGACGTATTGATGTCCAATCGGCCTGTTCATCAAGGATCTCAAAAAGTTCCCCAAACAATACCTGAGAAACCATCTCACTACGGTGTGCCTGTTCTAAACGTAACGGAACGAGAGCTAGTGTACAAATACCATATTTCATGTGCTAAACAAAACAAAATCGTCAAAAATGTGATTATATATTATATGACTAAGATAAATTAATTATAGTAGAAATGGAGAATACAAATTCAAAATTCAAAAGGATACTCGTCGCTGTTGACGACGAACCATGCTCAGAAAAGGCTATACTATATGCCAAAGAAATGGCCGCGGTATTTGGAGCCTCCATAGCGCTTGTCACTGTTGTTCCCCCTACTTCTCCGGCCAGCTTTGGTGCGGACCCGCTATTAGGTCAGCAACCCATCATCGTTCCAGAAGTATCAGAAATGGAACAGGATAATGCACAAAAATATCTTGAGAAAATGAGCCGCGAATTTACAGGCGCAGGCGAAGTATATCTTTTTAATCGAATCGGATCCATTAAAGAAGAAATTCTGGCGGCATCCCATGAGTGGTCTGCAGATCTTATTATTATGGGGACCAATGGACGGACGGGCTTTGATCACTTTATTTCCGGCTCTGTATCCGAATCAGTCATTCGTAAATCTACCTGCCCTGTACTCGTTGTTCCAAGTAAATGTGACTGATATTAAACGGTCCATATGTATAAAAAAAGGCTATTTTTTCATTGGAAAAAATAGCCTTTTTGCTTGTATTATATATATAAATTACTTTTTAATCAATCTCGCCACAAACATACTATCCGCTTTCTCTTCATAACCTTTCAAATAGTCCATACGTTCTATTTCAAAACCAAAATTATCTACAATGTAATTGACAACATCTTCGTTTTCTGCTTTAAAAATAGAGCAGGTTATATAAATCAAAGGCTTGCCCGCTTTAACATGCCCCACCACATTACTTGCAATATTCTTTTGTAGTGCATTGAATTCGGCAATCTTAGCGGCCCGAAACTGTCTAACCATTTCTGGTGTGCGCCCCCAAGTCCCCGATCCAGTACAAGGCGCATCCAATAACACCCCGTCAAATCGTTCGCTCCCAAGAATTGCGAAGCTATCCTTGGTAAGATCGAGTATTTTTTTTCGGTAATGCTTTATTCCGGCACGGTCAAAACGTTCATCGAGATTTCGGAGAATACTCATGCGAACATCAGAAACCAAAAGATTAACAGATGGACAAGCATCCATCAACAAGAGCGATTTCCCACCCGAAGCCGCACATGCATCCCACCAGGATTCTCTTTCAGCGGGTTCCATATAATCCAAAGTGCGCTGCGAAGACAGATCCTGCACTTCTATGATCCCATCCAAGACATCAAATCGCTGCAAGGATGTTCCATTATTCAAGGCGATAGTCTGATCGCCAATCATGGAATAAGGAATCTGATTGTTATCCAAAATAGCGCACACGACCTTTGTCTTCCCGCGTTTCACCCGAATATATAAGTTGGGCTGGATCAACTGGCTCTCTAAAAATTGCACCAAGTCAACCTCTTCAGAAATATAATCCGCAAAAGGAAAGAGGTCATTAAGTTTAAAAATACCCTCAGACGCTAGAAATGCAATTTTGTCTTTCAGCGGCAGATGGAGTTTATCGCTATAGGAAGGCTCAAAAAGGGCCACCAAGGGACTTTCCTGTTCACATAGAAATTCCGCAAGCACCAATCTACGCTGTTGCGACAACTGCGAAGCCGCCATTCCCAAACGAAAATAATTATAACATAAACGGGAGGTAGACTTCCGGTCGGAAGATCCCATTTGCTTGTTCAACTTAAAAAAAGTAGTCAAATAACGCGAAAATGGTTGATCAGCTTCAAAACCATCCATTGCCCGCTCAAAATTACGTATTTGCTGATGAACACGTCTTTCACTGAATTCAGCCATTCAAAGATTATTTTCTTTCAAATTTTTTGTTGTGATAAACCATTATACCCAAAGCTCTATTAGCATAGCCCCATTTTGGATAAAACTCAAATTTGTAATCGCTATTCAATCCCGAAAACTTATCTTGCGTCATTCGGCTAACATAATCCACGCCATATTTATGAATCAATCGACCGAAATACAATGCCGCATCATAACCTTTATAAGAAAACTCAGACGGGTCTACTTTATAAGCCGATTTATAATTTCCAATAAATTTCCGGGTATCACTATCACCCTCATTCACCAAGTTGGAAGAGGTAATAGTAAGTCCATAGAAATCCATATTTTCGAAATTCTCAAACGAAAGCTTAGCCATATTTGGATGTCCATACAACTTAAACTGGTTACCTGGATTCAAAAAGCGTTCGTCCATAGCATCCAAAAGCCCCTTTACCAAATTCTTATTGGCCGTACCAGAAATGACATGATTAGTTCCAGTCAACACAAGGCTATTGTTGAGCTCGTTGACGCTCATAACAGTTTTTACTTTTGCCTGTGCATTAGCCTTTGAAATTTCGCTAACAAAATTGACTAGAAACTGTTTGCTTTCATCGTCACCGGCATCGTATACCAGAATCTGATCACCCGTATAATACTGATCAGCAACATATTTTGCTAATGTTTCCGAGTGTGTACGAATAGATGGTGTGATGGAAACCAAATTAGGTAAGCTAAATTCAGAAGCCATAGTCGCCGCCAACGGAGAAACTTGTAACACATTCTTATTTGCAAATGTTTGCCCAAAGCTTTTTATCTCACGCGGATATACCGGACCGACCACAAGTACGGCATCTTTGACATTCGCCGAAGTCCCTAAAGTCGCATTGTAGGCAACATTGTCTCGAGAATCAATTACCTGTAGATCAAATAAAGCACCCTCTTTGGCAATTTTGTCAAGGCCCAATTGAAATCCCTGATAAAAATCAAGTGCCAAGGAAGAACGTTCCACATCTTCTTTTGTAATCGTCCCCGCAATACCACTTAACTCGAATGGTAATAGCAAGGCGATGCGATTATTTTTCACAGCATGGCCGTTGACATCCTGGATATCCCCCACTTTGGCAACGATCTTATCTTTGTCAACTGCCGGTTTAGTCACAGCAGTTTGCTGTTCGCCTTGACCAGAGGAAGGCGAACGCAATACTGTGCTTTTTTTCGTTGTGCAGCTTGCAAGACATAATGCTACAAGTGCCGCAACCCATATTTTATTCCCACTCAATTGTAGCGGGCGGTTTTGAACTGATATCATATACAACTCTGTTTATTCCTTTCACATGGTTGATAATTTCATTTGAAATTTTTGCCAACAGGTCATATGGTAAATGTATCCAATCCGCAGTCATTCCATCAAGAGAACCAACTGCACGTAAGCTAACAACATGCTCGTAAGTACGCTCGTCACCCATTACGCCTACAGAACGCACTGGCAAGAAAATTGTACCAGCTTGCCATACTTTATCGTACCAGCCAGCTTCCTTCAGATTATTGATAAAGATCGCATCAGCCTCTTGTACAATACGTACACGCTCAGGTGTAATATCACCTAAAATACGAATTGCCAAACCTGGTCCAGGGAAGGGATGTCTGCCTAAAATTGCCTGATCCACTTCTAAAGCTTTTCCTACTCTTCTTACTTCATCTTTAAACAACGTTTTAAGTGGTTCTACGACTTTCAATTTCATGAAATCAGGTAAACCACCAACGTTATGGTGCGATTTGATTGTTGCTGAAGGTCCTTTCACTGAAACCGACTCGATAATATCTGGGTAAATTGTTCCTTGTCCCAACCATTTCGCTTCAATTCCTTCAGGTAATTCCTTTTGGATTTCTTTTGCAGCTTCATCAAAAACATCAATAAATGAATTACCAATGATTTTACGTTTCTCTTCTGGTTCAGAAACCCCAGCTAATCTACCATAAAATAAATCCTTGGCATTTATTCCTTTAATATTTAACCCCATATTTTTGTAAGAATCCAATACCTGCTCGTATTCATCTTTACGAAGCAGACCATGATCTACGAAAATACAATGTAAATTTTTTCCGATTGCTTGGTGCAACAATACTGCTGCTACTGTTGAATCTACTCCTCCTGACAAAGCCATGATAACGTGATCGTCACCCAATTGCGCTTTCAAAGAGGATACTGTTGTTTCAACAAATGCGTCTGGTGTCCAATCCTGTGCACAACCACAAATGTCTACAACGAAGTTTTTCAATAAGATAGCCCCATCAGTACTATGTGTTACTTCCGGGTGGAATTGTATACCATAGGTACGGGTGCCTTTTACTTGATAAGCAGCAACGCGAACTTTATCCGTACTTGCTATAATATCAAAATTTGCAGGAACTTCTTTGATAGTGTCTCCATGAGACATCCATACCTGCGATTGAGTTGGTACTCCTGCCAATAATTCATTCTCACTATTGACAAACTGCAGATTTGCACGACCATATTCGCGGATTTCAGAAGGTAACACTTCACCACCTGATTTTTGAGCAATGTATTGTGCTCCGTAACAAACTCCTAAAAGTGGGAAACGATCCTGAATAGCGACAAAATCAATTTGCGGTGCATCTTCTTGTCTAACAGAATAAGGACTTCCTGAAAAGATAACACCTTTTACGGAGTCATCAAAATCTGGCAATTTATTGAACGGGTGTATCTCACAATACACATTTAGTTCTCTGACACGTCTAGCGATCAACTGTGTGTACTGAGACCCGAAGTCTAGAATTATAATTTTTTCTGGCATGCTGCAAAGGTAAGTATTACGAATGAATTATTAAATGTCAAATCAGGAAATAATGCCTGCTTTTAACAGTTCTACTTCCATTTCTTTCTGTAGAATTAGGGCTTCCTCTCGTGCTCTTTCAGCGAAATCACGTCCTTTTGAAGCATAGATAATTCCTCTTGTGCTGTTTACTAAAAGCCCACAATCTTTGTTCATACCAAATTTACAAACATCTTCAAGCGAACCTCCTTGCGCCCCCACTCCTGGAACCAATAAAAAATGGTATGGTGCATGTTCCCTAATTTTGATAAAGCCCTCTCCGCGTGTTGCTCCGACAACATACATCAAATTGTCAGGTGTCCCCCAGGTATTGACTTTATCGATCACCTGTTCGAACAATTGCAGCCCTTCTTTGTTTTCAAAATTTGAAAGTCCAAGCTACCCTCATTCGATGTCAAAGCAAGTACGATTGCCCATTTATCGTTAAAATCCAAAAATGGAGTCACCGAGTCCTTCCCCATATAAGGTGCGATTGTAATACTATCAAAGCCAAGACCAGACGTCTTTTCATCAAAAAATGCCATCGCATAACGTCCCGACGTATTGCCAATATCCCCCCTTTTTGCGTCAGCAATACTGAAACAATCCTTTGGTAACGCAGCCCAGGTTTTTTGAAGCGATTGCCAGCCTTTGATTCCATAACATTCATAAAACGCAATATTGGGCTTATAGGCAACACACAAATCAGCCGTTGCATCTATGATAGCCTTATTGAAGCTATAGATCGGATCCTCATCATCCAAGAGATGCTCCGGGATTTTCGTGAGGTCTGTGTCTAATCCGACACATAAAAATGAGCGTTTCGCTTTTATTTGATGAATAAGTTCTGCTCTTGTCATGCTATATTTAGAGATCTTAAAATTATTTATTGATTAAATCTTGAATAAATTTACCTACATCAGGGCTTGAATAATCCGCCATACCTTCATGCCGTGTCGCTACATTACCCGCTTTGTCCAATATCACCGTTGAAGGAATAGATCCCGAGAGCCACTCCTTTGGAATATCGCTGTCTGGAAAACTAATCGGCAAAGTCAGCTGCTGTTCCTTCATAAAAGCCTCTGCTTTTGCTTTCCTGCCTTCTATCTCCACAATCAAAAACACCATATTTGCGTTATCTTTATAGCGATTATAGAGTACATTGATCGAAGGCATTTCTGCGCGACAAGGTGCACACCACGTTGCCCAAAAATTAATAAACACCACTTTTCCCTTCAGATCCGCCACCTTGACTGTTTCTCCCAGCGAATTGACAAAGGAGACATGACTGAATGCGCCCCCTGGAGCCACCCTATCGGATTCTTTAGAAGCTGAATTAAGCTCCAGTTTAGGTTTGAAAAAACCCATTTTCATTAAAAATTGCTGAAAATAACTTCTACTTGTTGGCCAGATCAACAAACCGATGAGCAGTACAAATACAACGTTTCCGATTATCTTTTTTGTCTTCGGACTCATAGGTAATCCCGCTATTAAGAATCAAACTTATCCAACAGCTTCAACAAGGTCGCAAAATCCTTTGGATAAGGTGCCTCAAAAGCCATCTTAACTCCGTTCAACTCAAATTCAACATGTTTTGAATGTAGCGCAAAACGCTTCATAATGGGTTGTTCCTCTTCATCTTTGGATAATGTATATCCCCTTTTCTTGATTTGGGACAAATACACAGGTTTACCGCGATACATGTCATCCCCCACAATAGCGGCATGTTGTGTCGCTAAGTGAATACGGATTTGGTGCATACGTCCTGTAATGGGTTTACATTCCACTAGGGTATAGTTCTTGTAGTATTTGATCGAATTGAAGATGGTCTCTGCCGGTTTGCCGTTTGCACGATCAATAGATACATTTTTATTGCCTTGGTTCAAGATGGGCAAATCGACAAGCAAATCCTGAAAAGTATGTGTACCACCTATGATTGCATGATAAATCTTATTCACTTTTCTTTTTTCAAATGCAATGGAAATTGTACGGTATGTTTCTGGATTTTTTGCAATTAATAAAATACCCGAGGTCTCTTTATCCAGGCGGTGGCACACCTGTGCATCAGGATGATATTTCTTCGCTAAGCGAAGAATATTGACCTCCCCACCCTCACGTTCATCTAAAGAAGCGACAAACGGCGGTTTATTGATAACAATCAAATTTTCATCCTCGTGGATGATTAATTCTGAAAATTTGGGAAATTTAAATAGACGAGTCTCATTTTGTATCATTCTGCAAAAATACAAAACACAAGGCAGAATATTGGTCAATGTATGATAAAAAGCTTACTTTTGAACACACAATATAAGTTAAGATGTCTGTAAACAAAGAAATGAAACGAGTAAGCACAGCAATGCTGCAAGCCATGAAAGAACGTCAGGAAAAGATTTCTATGCTTACAAGCTATGATTACTCCATGGCCAAAATGGTAGATCAAGCTGGTGTTGACGTTATTTTGATTGGAGATTCCGCTGCCAACGTATTTGCTGGCTACGAAACCACCTTGCCTATCACCCTAGATAATATGATCTACCATGCCGCTGCTGTTGCTAGAGGTACCGAACGTGCCATGGTATTAGCAGATTTGCCATTTGGATCTTATCAGGGCTCTGCCAATGAAGCTTACAATGCAGCTGTACGCATGATGAAAGAATCGGGTGCGCACGCATTGAAACTAGAGGGAGGACTTGAAATTATCGAAAACATCAAAAAAATCATTGCCGGAGGCATCCCTGTATGTGGACACCTGGGGCTGACTCCCCAATCCATCAATAAATTTGGAAATTTTGGTGTGCGGGCAAAAGAAGAACAAGAAGCCGCTAAACTTATCGAAGATGCACTCGCTTTGCAGGAGGCGGGCTGTTTTGCAATTGTTCTGGAAAAGATACCGGCAAAATTAGCTAAAACAGTAACCGAAAAACTAGTGATTCCAACAGTGGGTATTGGGGCTGGGCCGGATTGCGATGGACAAGTCCTTGTGATTAACGATATGCTTGGAATGAATGCCGACTTCAAACCAAAATTTATGCGTCATTTCGCTAATTTGCACGAACAAATCACAACAGCAGTAGGAAATTATGTGGCCGAAGTAAAAGCGGTACAATACCCGAACGAAGACGAACAATACTAGAAGAAAAATATGCGGTTTTTGATCATTGGGCTTATTGTTCTTATTGCTTATCTGATGATACGCAAAAAATTCAATCTATTTGGGTTTACCGAGGATATGTCCAGAAATTTAAAATCAGGTTTTCAGTTGATTGAAGCTTCATCTCCAGTCATCCAGGCAAATCTAAAGAAGAGCGTTTCCAATGCCGTTATGGGGGTTATCCTCATTTTGATCACCATTTTGCTGTTCATGAAGATAAAAATTGTCCTGTTCCTGCTTCCGATTGCCTTTTTCTTGTTGGGCTATCTCTTTCTGTTCAACAACCACTTTAGTAAGCTCAAAAGCCAACAAATATGGTACAATGCCAAAACCAATGAGGTTTTTATTGAACAGCTAAAAGGAGAAAATTATGCTTTTAACATTTTTAAGGACATAGAAGCCGTTCAGAAGATCGAATCAATTCAAACGACCAAAGGTTTATTATATGGCTACTACCGTATCAAGTTAAAGAACAAAATATTGGAAATCCCTTATTTAGTCGCTGAAAACAGGCCCGTCAATAATTTATTTTTCGACACGATTAATCAAAACTTCAATGTAGCTATTCAAAAACGTATTTTTCCAATTATTTAAAAATGAACAGGTTGAACATCCGAAAAGAAAGTGTTATATTTAGGTAATCAATATAATTTGTTAAAACCAAAATATTTTACACTATGGGAAAAGGTGATATCAAGACCAGAAGAGGAAAAATATCAAATGGTTCTTTTGGAAAAAGAAGACCACATGTATCGAAAGCTGCCATCAAGCCAAAAGTAAAAAATGGGGCTTCAAAAGAAGTGGAACAAAAAGCAAAATCAAAAAAATAGTAGTCAATAAAGCTAGAAACTTATTTCTGGCTTTTTTTATTTCCAATCGTTCCCAATACGCCCATTTCGATGTCCATTTGCAAAGTTTTGGTCCTATTGTAAAATCCTTTTGACAACTGATATCCTCATAATAATAAACCTATATTTACCCGTTAAATGTAAAAAGTACATAAGAGACTATATCCGTATGAATAAAAAATCGATCATTTACCTCCTTTTGGCTTGTGCTGTGTTTGGAGGTGGATACTTTCTGATAACTGCTAAAAAAGACAAAAAAGAAGCTGATAAGCCCAATGGGAAAAAAGATATGCCAGTCCCCGCACAGGCTATCATTGCCAAATCTTCCGTCGCCGATCGATCCATTAATCTCTCAGGAAGCATTGACGCAGAAGAGCAGGTTGAAATCAGAAGTGAAGTAAGTGGTCGAATCACCAAAATCTATTTCTCCGAAGGGCAGCGCATCAAACAGGGCGAACCCTTGATCAAGATTGATGATATTGAACTTCAGGCACAATTAAGACAAGCACAAACAACAAACCAGCTGAATGCCGAAAATGAACGTCGGGCCAAACTGCTGCTGCAAAAAGGAGCAATCAGTCAGGAGGAGTTTGATATAGCCAGTGCAGCTTTAAAAACCTCCTTAGCACAGATCCAGTTGATTCAGGCACAAATATCCAAAACAACCATCCGCGCCCCTTTTAGTGGCATGATTGGACTTCGGAATATTTCCGTAGGAGCCATTGTCTCATCCAGTACCCTGATTACAAACTTAGTGAAGGACAATCTTGTCAAAATTACCTTTGCAGTTCCCGAAAAATACAGCAATATTGTTAAAATAAACATGCCCATTGAGTTCAGCGTAGCCAACGACCCAACCATCATAAAAGCAAACATTTACGCCGTTGAACCGCAAGTATCACTTAACACCAGAACACTCACCGTCCGCGCCAGAGCAACGAACGATCAGGGTAAATTGAAAGTCGGATCCTTTGTCAATGTGATTGTGCCGATCGAAGTGGAAAACGATGCGATATCCATTCCAACAGAAGCCATTGTTCCCGTACAGGATGGAAAAAAGGTCTTTGTATTACAGCATGGCCTTGCCAAGGAAGTGAAGGTTGAAACAGGTGCGCGTACCGACAAAGACATCGTCATTCTATCTGGCATCAGTGCCGGTGACACCGTTTTAACCACGGGCGTTCTGTCGTTAAAAGATGGAGCAAAAGTTAAGGTATCATTAGCTAACTAGTTGTACATGAATTTATCTGCAGTTTTTATTAAACGTCCTGTTTTAACTATTGTCGTCAATATTACCATCATATTGTTTGGCTATATTGGTTTTAGTTTTCTAGGCGTACGCGAATACCCCTCTATTGACCCAGCGATTGTTTCCGTCAGAACAAACTATGCCGGTGCCAATCCAGATATCATTGAATCTCAGATTACCGAGCCGCTAGAAAAGGCCATAAACTCGATCGATGGTATCCGCAACATCTCTTCTTCGAGCAATCAAGGATCCAGTAATATCACCATTGAGTTTGACTTAAAAAAGAACCTTGAGGAAGCCGCAAATGATGTCCGGGATAAAGTATCCCAAGCCGTGCGAAGCCTACCACAGGATATTGATGCCCCACCAGTGGTATCCAAAGCCGATGCGGACTCCGATCCTATTATTACATTGACATTGCAAAGTGAGACGCGCGATAAACTTTCGCTGAGCGACTACGCCGAAAATGTGATTTCCGAAAGGTTGCAAACCATCCCCGGTGTCAGCAGCACACAGATCTATGGTCAAAAACGTTACGCCATGCGTCTATGGCTCAACCCCGACCGTATGGCTGCCTATGGTATCACAGCTTCGGATATTCGTACGGCATTGAATAGCCAGAATGTTGAATTACCTTCGGGGAAAATTGTCGGAAACACAACCGAGCTCACCGTAAAAACCGTCGGCAACCTGTCTACTCCTGAGCAATTCAATAACATCATTTTAAAGGCCGATAGCAGCCGTATCGTCAAGTTTATCGATATTGGCCGGGCAGAAATAGATGCTGAAAATCTCGAAACAAAAATGGTCAGTAACGGTAAACAGCTGGTCGGTATTGCCATTATTCCGCAGCCAGGAACAAATTACCTCGATATTGCCAACAATTTCTATAAAATGCTCGATCAGATCAAAGAAGATCTGCCGCAGGATATTATACTCAACATCGCTTCTGATAATACGACATTCATCAAAAAATCTGTTGAGGAGGTCGCCGAGACACTCCTGATTTCGATCATTCTGGTCACCCTAATTATCTATTTTTTCTTCCGCGACTGGGGTATCGCACTACGTCCTTTATTGGACATTCCCGTATCCTTGATCGCGACATTTTTTATTATGTATATTTTCGGATTTTCTATCAATGTACTGACACTGCTCGCTATTGTACTCGCGACGGGGCTTGTTGTCGACGATGGTATCGTTGTTACCGAAAATATCTTCAAGAAAGTTGAAGAAGGAATGTCCCCTATTGAGGCGGCCCTGAAAGGGTCGAAGGAAATATTCTTCGCTGTTATTTCCATTTCAATCACACTTGCAGCCGTATTCTTACCCGTTATATTTCTTCAGGGATTTGTGGGACGGCTTTTCCGGGAGTTTGGTGTCGTCATCGCCTCGGCCGTATTGGTTTCCGCATTTGTTTCCCTCACCCTCACGCCGATGCTCAATGCCTATCTAATCAAAGGTGGTGGACACAAGAAGACGAAATTTTACGATTGGACCGAACCAATGTTCGTCAAAATGAATAAAGGTTATGCCAATGCACTGGAGAAATTCATGAAATTCAAATGGATCAGCTTTCCAATCCTGATCCTATGTTTTGTCATTATTGGCATCCTTTTCTCCTCCATTAAAAAAGAAACGGCGCCTTATGATGACAGAAGTAATATCTCCGTCAATGTGACAGGCCCGGAAGGTGCTACCTATGAATACATGGACCGATACATGCAGGAATTGGACAAATTGGTCTACGATTCCATTCCTGAGAACAAAATCAGTTTAAACATTACCTCTCCGGGTTTCGGCGCAAGCTCAGTCAACTCCGGACGTATACGGATGACTCTCGTTGATCCAAGTGAGCGTAAAAAATCACAGGACGATATTGCCAAAGAGCTCACTAAATGGACAAAAAAATACGATGGTGTCCGCGTCAATGTTTCGCAAACGCCGACGATATCCATGAATCGCAGAGGTGGATTACCTGTTCAGTACATTATCCAGGCACAAAATTTTGAAAAACTTCAGGAAAAGATACCCGAATTTATGAATGAGGTCAACAGCGATCCCGCATTCTCCACAACGGACATCAACCTGAAGTTCAACAAACCCGAACTGCATGTCGAAATTGATCGTCTGAAAGCCCTCAGTCTGGGCGTTTCCGTACTTGACGTTTCGCAGTCCCTCCAATTATTACTAAGCGGCCAACGTTTCGCTTATTTTATGCGTGATGGCAAACAATATCAGGTCATAGGCCAGGTTGAAAACGACCGTAGAGCCACACCTACAGACCTTGCGTCAATTTACGTGCGAAATAACCTCGGACAGCTTATCCAGTTAGACAACGTTGTAAGCGTTAAGGAAGAGAGCAGTCCACCCCAACTCTACCACAATAACCGCTACATGTCGGCTACAGTTTCAGCCGGTTTGGCGCCGGGCATGAGTATGAGTGACGGCATTGCAGCAATGGATCGCATAAAAGAAAAGGTCCTCGATCAGAGTTTCACCACCGACCTCAGTGGCGAATCACGTGACTTCGTTGAAAGTAGTTCCAATACACTATTTGCCTTTGGCCTTGCTTTGTTGCTTATCTACCTGATCTTAGCGGCCCAATTTGAAAGCTTCCTCGACCCATTTATCATTATCCTTACGGTACCCATGGCCGTTGCCGGAGCACTGATAAGTCTATGGTTATTTGATCAAACCTGGAATATATTCAGCCAAATTGGAACGATTATGCTAATTGGTCTCGTGACCAAAAATGGTATCTTGATTGTTGAGTTTGCCAACCAGATGCGCGAAGAGGGAATGGAAAAATTTGAAGCAATTATGCACTCTGCCGAATCACGCCTCAGACCGATCTTAATGACAAGTCTAGCCATTGCCTTGGGCGCATTACCGATTGCCATGTCACTTGGAGCTGCTTCAACGAGTAGAATTGGTATGGGGGTTGTTATCGTTGGTGGTACAATATTCTCCCTTATCCTAACCTTGTTCATTATCCCGGCAATCTATTACATGTGGTCAAGACAAAAAAAGCATAGACCTGAATTTGATAACATTAAAAGCTACGAATAATAAAGACATGAAGAGAAATTTCATCCTACTAGTATTACTTTACTCCCTCATGTTTCAAGCTCGTGCACAAGAGATACTGACCTTGGAAGATGCGCTAAAAACAACGTTGAGCAATAACTTCAATATTCTTTTGGCTAAAAATGACAATAACATCGATATGGAGAATACCAGTCTGGGAAGCGCCGGTATGCTTCCAGCGGTAACTGGAACGTTCAATAGAAGCAACTCCATCCAGAATTCAAGGCAGGTCAGAGCAGATGGTCAAATACAGCAGATTTCCAATGCCAAAAATGATAACATGTCTTATGGAGTTAACCTAAACTGGACGATATTCGATGGATTGGGCATGTTCGCCCGTCGCGACCGCTTCAAAGAAATACAACGTCAAGGTGAAGCGGAGATTAAATATCAAGTGATTACCCAGCTCAGCGAAGTCATGGCTACCTACTACAATCTGGTGCAACAAAAGCGCCTGATAAATGCCCTAGATACAACCATCACCTTATCGAAATACCGTGTCACGCTTGCCGAAAATCGCCTGGAGATCGGGAAAGGCTCCAAGCTTGACCTCCTGAATGCAAAAGTCGATTTAAATACCGATCAGACAAACTTACTCAGACAACAGGAAAGCTTCAAAAATACCAAGACTTACCTCAATCAGCTGATGACGCGCGACTTGAGCCTAGATTTTCAAATTGAAGACGACATGAAACTTGATACGGATCTTAAACTTGGTAATCTGATCGAAATTGCCGATCGACAAAATCCGCAAATTCAGCTTGCCATCATCAACAATCGGGTGGCCGAGCTCAACTTAAAAGCAGTTAAGGCCGAACGTTATCCCAAAATTGGCTTAAATAGTGGGTACAACTGGAACGAATCCCACTCCTCCCTCGGATTCTCGACAGAAAACAAAAATAGAGGTCTTACCTACGGCGTATCGGCTTCCCTTAATATTTTCAATGGATTTCTGCAAAATAGAAACGAACGGATTGCCAAATTTCAGATTAAAGGCTCCGAGCTACAGATACAGCAACAAAAACAGGATATCCAGGCTCAGGTCAGAACCCTATTCCAAACCTACATCACCAATATGGAGCTGGCTAATGTAGAACGGAAAAATGAGGAGCTGGCAAAAGAAAATTTAAACATCACCATGGATAAATTCCGTATCGGTACCATCACAACCTTAGAAGTAAGAACAGCGCAGTTAAACTACATCAATGTAATGACACGTAGCTATACAGCGCAATATGATGCGAAGGTATCCGAGATACGCCTAAAAGAATTAACAGGCGAAACGTATTAGAAATTTCTTTTTGCAAGAGGTCCTCTTAGAAAGGAACACAATACTGATACGCTTCTTAACAGCATCTATCATTAAAAGCGAAAGGCTCCTTAACTAAATGAGGAGCCTTTCGTTTGTCTATTTAATAGTCAATCGCTATAATAGATCTCAGCGGTATTAAAACGCCACTTTTAATCTGAATATATCTATCGGTTAACGACCATACAGTGGTCTCGATACGCTTTGGTCCGGAATCAGTCTCAAAGGCGATTTCAGTTTTGGATTTAAACTCATTTCCCAACCGAAGTGCCCCTTTCAATTTATCCATAAAAGTCGCTGTCTTATCTTCACTCGCCGGGATAAATTTAAATTGAGGAATTTCCTCTTTAGCTATTAGTTCTCCAACCATAATACTAGCATTTAATGTGTAAATTATTGTTTTGCGCTATGCTACTTTTATAACGCTTTAAAGCCAATCTTATTTTATCTCTTTCTGCCATTGGCTTATTTAAATCTACCGATTCCCATGATAAAAATCAATAAAATCCTTGAAAACTATCATTTATTTTACAATAAAAAAACGATTGTACTTTAGACACACTGCATTACTTTGAGGGTCACTAGCAAGCCCAACAGGCATTTATAACGAGATATCTAAATATAGTGTCATTTCATTTTGAATTTATAGCCCAAATCATTCATATTGCCTATTTTTGATCAAAACAATATGTAAATGGAAAAATCTGTTTTTGAAAAAGAGTGGGAAATTTATTTCACACAATGCTATTCTAACGGCCGTATTCGTTTCTCCGATTTATCCAATATCCTGCAGCTTACCGCGGGAGAACATGCCAATGCTGTCGGATTCGGTTTTAAAGAAATGGCCAAACATAACCAAACCTGGGTTCTTAGCCGCATACGCATAGAGATTGCACGGTTGCCCAAATGGATGGATCATGTCAAGGTAAAAACTTGGGTTCAAGAATTAGAGGGCGCACGCTCAACGCGGAATTTTGAAATTACAGTCAATGGACAGATCTATGTTACTGCAACCAGTTATTGGGCTGTCATCAATACCGTGAAAAGGAACTCTGAAACACTCGCAATTTCCACCGAAGATTTTACCACCTATCCTGATCGCCCGGCAACACAACAGCCATTTTCAAAATTGGATATTTCCCAGACCGTCAAAAATATTGATGAATATAGCGTTAAGCTCTCTGACCTGGATATTGTCAATCACGCCAACAATGTAAAATACCTGGATTGGTGTATGGACAGATTGCCCATTGAGCTGGTATTGACCAATCAGATCAGATCCTTGGAGATGAATTACCTGCGTGAATTACGTTATAATGATACGGTAGAAATTAATGGTGATGCAACAGATCAAGGTTACTTTATGACGGTTACTAAACAGCAACGAATCCACTTTGCTTTGGCTATAGAAACAAAATAAAAAGGGAGGCTTTGGGCCTCCCTTTATTTTACATATAGCATCATGTTATGCAAATGCCTTATCTCCTTTTTTGTAAGGAAGGTTGCCATCAAATCTTCCTGGGATCTTCACAAAACGCAAAGCTTTTGTACAACCCAGTTCTGAGTTAAAGAAACCAGTCAATGTCAACTGTTTGAACATCGTAAACCAGTGTGGTGGATCGTTCTCAACATAATTGTACAATTGATTTTGTTTTTCTTTATTTTTCTCCAGAATATCTTTTTGATCTTCAGCTTGCTTTTTATTAAACTCGTTTGCTTCTTTATCCAAAGCAGCGGCAACAGCTGTTCTGTCTTCAGCAGAAAGCTCCAGGAATGGTTTTCCTTTCACCTCTTTTGCTTTATCATCTAAGCTCCCAAAACCCGTTAAAAATGCTTTTTGTTGCTTCTCCGTATAACAATCGCGAACCATGACCGGAATAAAACTTCCTACCCCTGCTTCTTTCGCGCCCGGAGTTGCGGTAGCTGGTAAAATTGCTTCAGCCAAGTCACCTAATAAATCAGTTGTCTTCGCTTCAAACAAGGCTTGTACATCTTTTGTTGCTGAGCGTGTACAACCTTCCAAAAATAAATTAGCGCCGATAACGGTACCTCCTAAAATTAAGGCAACTCGTTGTAATGCTTCTCTTCTATTCATACTACTAAATATCTTAATTTTAGAAATTATATTTCATTTCCCAACCTTCTCTGTAATTACGTTTTACATATTGATTGACGTTGTCAAAATTGGTGACACGCATGTTATCGTTATCCCACAACAATTTTAAGTTACGTCCAGGGTATTTACCATCAATACGTAAATCAGCCCCTCTGATCGCCAGGTTAGCCATTAATAAAGCTTCTGTCAACGGACCTGCTATTTCAAAAGGTGAGCTCACTTCTTTCTTGCCGTATCCAGCTTGACAAGCTTCAACCCATTGTGCATAGTGTCCGCCTTCTTGTCCTTGAACACGGGCATATTTCTGTGCCACTTGCTCTTTTCTCGAAGTAGGTAACAAGCGTGCATTTTGGCCGTAGGTATCAGCAAGGATTTTACCTTTTGTACCGACAAGTAAGATACCATTACCACCGTCACCAAAAATTTCGTTTGGACCTAATTCATCTGGACGGGCAGGCTGAATACCACCATCCATCCAATGTAAGGTAACAGGACCATTTGTACGTGGCGTTTTAGGGAAAGTTAATGTCGCATGGCTCGATGGAGGGCAGCTTTCAGGGAAATATCCGCGTTTGAACTCATCCACATACACCGATCCAACAGTTGCCTGTACATCTTGTACATAAGTCAATCCTAAAGTACTGAAAGGAACTTCCAACAAGTGGCAGCCCATATCGCCCAATGCGCCAGTACCATAATCCCACCAGCCACGCCAGTTGAAAGGCACCAATTTGTCAACATACTCTTTATGCGGCGCTGTACCTAACCAAAGGTCCCAATCCAATTCTTTTGGAATTTCAGCTTTACCTGTAGGCCATGCAATACCTGAAGGCCATACCGGACGATCTGTCCAACAATATACCGTATGTACATCACCGATCAGACCTGCTTCGTACCATTCACGTACAAAACGCGGTCCATCATTTGATGCACCTTGATTTCCCATTTGGGTAACAACCTTATATTTCTTAGCTGCATGCGTCAATGCTCTCGCTTCCCATACATCGTGAGTCAACGGTTTTTGAACGTACACGTGTTTACCCAATTGCATAGCTGCAAGCGCTTGAATCGCATGTTGATGATCTGGAGTTGATACAGAAACGGCTTCTATACGTTTGTGCTCCTTATCCAACATCTCACGGTAGTCTTTGTAATATTTTGCTTTCGGGTAACGTTTCAACGCACCAGCTGCACGACGGTCGTCCACATCACACAAGAAAGCTAGATCTGCTTTTCCTGAATCATGGAATGCGTTGATGTCACTAAAACCTTTACCCCCTACACCAATACCTGCTACTTGTAATTTGTCACTTGGAGCTGTAAAGCCATTTCCGCCCAATACATGGCGAGGGACGATCATAAAAGCCGCAGCAGCTGTTGCCGCGCTCTTTATAAAACCTCTTCTACTCGTCTTATTTGAGTTATTTTCCATTGTTATCAATCTTTAGCTATTAGATGTTACCTTTTTTCAATTCGCTCACTGCGAAATCAACCGCACGAGCAGTAAGCGCCATATACGTTAATGAAGGGTTGACACAACCTGCAGAAGTCATACATGCACCGTCCGTTACGAAAACATTCAATGCATCCCAAACTTGGTTGTTACCATTTAATACCGAAGTTTTTGGATCACGTCCCATACGGGCAGTTCCCATTTCGTGGATACCTTGACCCAGACCATATACGTTATCGTATGTATAGGTATCCTTTACGCCAATGCTTTCCAACATTTCCTTCATTTCATTTTGCATGTCACCACGCATCTTCAATTCATTATCCTTGATCTCAGCGTCAAAAGACAATACAGGTAAGCCCCATTTATCTTTTTTGCTCTTGTCAAGTGTAATTTTATTTTCGTGATATGGCAAGGTTTCCCCAAATGCGGTGAAGCCAACCGTCCAGTCGCCTGGCTCACAGATTGCATCTTTCCAAGCGCCACCTACTTCCATCTCGGCAACAGCACCAGACCAACGTCCACGACCCGCAGCACCTTGGTAGCCAAATCCGCGTACATAGTCGCGTTTTTTGGTATCACCTTCGACGTTCACGAATCGTGGTACATATAAACCTGTTGGTCTACGGCCATATACATAGCTATCCAAATAGCCATCTATTTTACCACCAGCACCACAACGGAAATGGTGATCCATCAAATTGTGGCCCAATTCACCGCTGCTACTACCAAGTCCGCCTTCCCAAACATCTGTAGCCGAGTTCATCAATACCCAAGTCGAGTTCAATGCAGATGCACAAACAAAAATCACTTTAGCAAAAAATTCATAAGTTTGGTTTGTTTCAGCATCAACAATCTCAACGCCTTTTGCCTTTTTCGTGTTTTTATCGTAGATAATTTTTGTTACGATGGAAAAAGGACGTAATGTCAAGTTATTTGTCTTTTTTGCCGCAGGAAGAGTCGCCGATTGTGTACTGAAATAAGCACCAAAGTTACAGCCCAACCAACATTGATTTTGATATTGACAATTTACACGGTCATGATGCGGAACGGTAATGTTTGCTGTTCTACCCATGATGAAATGACGTTGACCACCATATTGTTTTTTCAAACGCTCAGCCAGGTCTTTTTCAACAATGTTCATCGCCATTGCAGGCATGTAATCTCCATCGGGCAAAGATGGCACACCATCTCTATTTCCAGAGATACCCGCAAATTTTTCAGCATAACTATACCAAGGGGCAATATCCTTATAACGAATCGGCCAATCCACACCGTGGCCATCTTTCAAGTTAGCTTCAAAATCCAAATCACCCAAACGATAAGATTGTCTTCCCCACATTAAAGAACGTCCACCAACATGATACCCACGGTACCAGTCAAAACGTTTTACTTCGGTATATGGACTCTCTTTTTCATTTACCCAAAAATCCAGGTTCTTCTCATTCAAAGGATAATCTCTACGCAAAACCGGATAATCTTCGATCATTTGTTGCGTACGACCGCCAGCATGAGGCCATTCCCATGGATTTTTATTTGGCGCAGTATAATCCTTGATGTGTTCAATGTTACGACCACGCTCCAGCATAATTGTTTTCAGCCCTTTCTCTGTCAATTCTTTCGCAGCCCATCCACCACTTATCCCCGAACCGATTACAATTGCGTCATAAGTATTTGTTGCCATCTCTCTTCTAATTATTTGTTTTTAAATAGTTATTTTTTCTGTTTAATGTGCAGCATTTGTACTGTCGATCTTTTCGTCCTTAAATAAAGCTAAAAAGATAAAAAATACAACAGCTGCGATAATTGCAGGTACAACCCAAGTATGATTCCAGAATGCCGCCATATCAGTTGCTTTCAATTCTTTGTACTTGTCTCCGACATAACTTGCTACCCAGAAGCCGATCAATTGTCCAACACCATAGGTTGCCAAAGTGATCAAGCCCTGTGCTGCTGATTTGTATTTAACACCAGCTTTGCTATCTGTATAAATCTGTCCCGAAACAAAGAAAAAGTCATAACAGATACCGTGCAATGCAATACCGATCAACAACATGAACGATAATTCACCCGCATTGCCATAAGCAAATAACAGGTAACGGATTACCCAAGCCAACATCCCCACAAGGATTGTTTTCTTAAAGCCAAATTTTGTAAAAAATACAGGTAAGGCTAATAAAAACAATACTTCCGATGCCTGACCGATTGTCATTTTACCCGTTGGATTTTCCAGACCTATTTCTGAAAGGAACAAATTTGCATTTGAATAGTAAAATGCCAAAGGAATACAGATCAATACCGACGAAATGAAAAAAATCAAAAAGTTTTTGTCTTTCAATAATTTGATCGCATCCAGACCAATGATTGATGCAAAGGATGGTTTTTCATTTTCATCCAGTTTAACCGGCGGTGTTTTAGGCAATGCAAAAGAAAACACCCCGAGTACCAATGAGGCAACACCTGACATTAAGAAGGTATTTTTCAAGGCTCCCTCTGATGCAGCAGCATCCCATCTAAAGATATAACTGATTGCAAGACCTGCAACAATCCAACCGATTGTTCCCCAGATACGTATACCTGAAAATTGTTTTTCCGGATTGGTTAATTGGCGAAAGGAAACCGAACTAGCCAAAGCTAATGTTGGCATGTAAAGTATCATATAGGCCAATACATACGGATAAAATGTCGACATATCTGCAGCACCATACATCTGATACATCAATACCGCACCGACCAAGTGTAAAACACCCAAAATACGCTCCGCATTGAAATAGCGATCTGCAATCATTCCGACAATAAAGGGAGCAATAATAGCACCCAATGACTGTGTTGAAAATACATTGGCCATTTCAAAATCCGTTGCATGTAGATTTTTGCTCAAGAAAGTACCTAATGTGACAAACCATCCCCCCCAAATAAAAAATTCGAGGAACATCATGAAGGATAGTTTAAATTTTATTGTTGATGAAATCATAAAAAAAATGGTGTTTTACAATACTACTAATTGGTTTTACCTGCTCAATTTAAGAAATTAAATCTAATTGTCAATAGTACACTATTAAAATATTACAAAAAGCTATCGACCTCCCGATAAGCCGCCACCAAGCGATCCTCACCCTCTTTACCAGGTTTGGAAATACCATGTTCCATCCCCATGATACCCTTATATCCTTTACTATGAATGTGTTTGAATACGTTTTTATAATTGATCTCTCCTGTAGTCGGTTCTTTACGGCCTGGATTATCGCCGATTTGAATATAAGCAATTTCATCCCAGCAACGATTCATATTTGCAATTAAATCTCCTTCGGTACGCTGCATATGATAAATATCATATAAAATTTTACAGGATGGACTGTTCACGGCCTTACATAAAGCATACGTCTCATGTGTTTGCTGCAAAAATAAATCTGGTGTATCACTTAAGGTTTCCAACACCATCACCAAACCATGTGGTTCAAAGATCTCAGCACCCTTACGCATCGCAGTAAGTATGTTGCTGAACTGATTACCCCAAGGCAGTTTTCTTTCATAAAAGCCAGGGACCACAGTCAGCCATTTTGCATTGCAGCGCTTGGCAGCTTCGACAGACTTCTTGCATGTTTCGACAAACTTGTCTAAATACTCTTGTTTACCCGTCGCTAAAGAAGGCATCCAGTTTTGTCCGCCATCCACAACAAATACACCCATTGTCATGCCTAACTTAGCCAATAAATCACCGATCTTCTTCTGCTCATCCAATGTTCTGCCCAAATAGCCATTATCTTCTATTCCACGAAATCCCAAATCATACATATACCGAATTTCATCCAGGAAATTGTCACCTGCATGATTTTTGAACATCCCCTGATGGGGGGCATAATTTAAGTTAAATGTCTTTCCTTTATCCATCGTATTTGCTGTATTTTGAGTGGTTGACGCAAAAGTCTGCCCAGCTAGTCCTGCCCCGGCGGCCAAAAGACTACCTTTAATAAAATCCGATCTCTTCATTTTATTTATAATTGATTAATTTTTAAATAATTTACCAAATCCATCCGAATAAATCGCTTCAATGGACTGATTTTTATTTTTAAAAATGACAAAAACCTCCACACCCTTCAATTTTTTGGCCTTTGTCTTAATTTGTTCGGGTTCCATGCCCATAAAATAATTATCCAGTGCATCTGCTTCCATAGCAGTCTTCGCATAGACGCTGACACTCAATATATCGGTCATGTATGGAAAACCCGAAACAGGGTCGATATGATGACCCAATTTTTTCCCTTTGTACTTAATAAACTTTTCAAAACTGCCGGCCGTTGTGAGCGCCCCTTCTTTGAGCTGCGCAACAGCGGTCATCAATTCCTCCCCGCCCGCATCATCGGGCTGAACAATACCAATGGAAAAGCCCTGTCCACCTGGCGGAGTCCCCAAAGCCCTGATTTCACCACCGACCTCTACCATATAATTGGCAATTCCCTTTCGCCCAAGAAAGTCGGCCAAAACATCCACCGTATAGCCCTGGGCAATACCATTGACATCTATTTTAATCCCTTTCTTCTTTTTGAACAGCCGATTGCCGCTAACCTTCAGATAGTGCATTCCCATCAGTTCCCTCGCTTTTAGCACTGTCGCCGAATCTGGGGCGACCGGACTCTTATTAGCACCAAAGCCCCATAGGTTGACTAGCGGGGCAATAGTAATATCGAATTGACCTTTCGATAATTTATGATATTTAAAGGAAGCTTTTATCACCTTGGCCATATGACTATCCATCACGATAGACATTACCGTATCTGTATTGAACTTGGATATTCTCGAGTCCTTCCGATAAATTGACATCGACAAATCGATCGCCGTTAAAATACTGTCAACTTCCGACCGTCTAACAAGACTGTCGGAAGCGAAGTAAGTGATATGGAATTGAGTGCCCTGCGCGGGTCCCTCCAGCCGAATTTTATGGAGTTTCGTTGATGGTATTTGCGCCTGTACATCAATGCAACAAATCGTGACAAAAAATAGAAGACACAAATTCCACCTTAATCCCATCGGCCCCAAAACTTAAATATATAGGTTTGTGTTTTGACCAGGCATCGCTACAGGGTAAAAACCTTCTGCATCCGGAAGTAACTTTGGTTTAGCATCCCAGGCAAGTACATCTGGCCCCAGTTTGATAGTAGATTTCAAGGCTTCATCCCATTTGATCACCTTACCTGTATAACAAGCGATACGCCCGATAATACCTGTCAACGTACTATAAGCACCATATTCTGCATTATCAAATTTATATTCGCCTTTCGAAATTGCTGTAAAAAGTTCTTTATGTTCTTGTTGATAAGGATTTGGATTGCCCTTGGCATCATGGCGATAGATTTCTTTTCCTTTCCAGTCGTACAATACAGCCTGTCCACCTGCAGAAAGATAAGCACGTCCTTTTGTTGCCTGGAATTGCTCGTCTACACGGTTATGTATACCCTCAAAGTGTCTACACTGACTATAAACAACACTGTTATCAGCATAGGTTAATTCTAATGCAAAATTATCATAGATTTCACCATACTCTTTGCCTGTACGGTGTGCTCTGCTCCCTGTACCTTGGATCGATACGGGATAAGCGCCTTTTACCCAATTGGCGATATCAATATTGTGCACGTGCTGCTCAACGATATGATCGCCACACAACCAGTTAAAATAATACCAGTTACGCATTTGGTACTCCATTTCAGTTTGCTCTGGCTTGCGCGGACGCACCCATACGCCACCTGAGTTCCAGTAGACTTGTCCAGAGGTAACATCACCGATAGCACCTTCGTGAATACGTTTGATAGCCTCACGGTAATTCGTTTGATAACGGCGTTGCAAACCAACCACAACATTCAATTTTTTACGTTTAGCTTCTGCAGCCACACGTAAGACCTGTTGTACACCAGGTATATCAACCGCTACCGGTTTCTCCATGAAAACATGTTTACCTTGACGGATCGCTTCCTCAAAATGCATTGGTCTAAATCCTGGAGGAGTTGCCAAAATAACAACATCGGCCAATTGAATTGCATCTTTATACGCATCGAACCCTACAAATTTATGGTTGTCACTTACATCGATCTTATCTTGCCATTTTTCTTTCAGCGTTTTATAAGTACTTTCTAAATTATCTTTAAAAGCATCTGCAAGTGCCACCACTTTAATGTTCATTCCCGAACTTAACGCATCAAATGTAGCTCCAGTTCCGCGGCCCCCACAGCCCACTAAGGCAACTTTGATAACATCTGAACCAGCAGCATATGCACCTGATAAAGGCATTGAGCTCAACACAGCGCCCCCAGCAACTACAGCAGAAGTTTTAATAAAATCTCTTCTTTCTAGATTTTCCATAACAGTTTTATATTGATTATTTTATATTAAAAGTCTTTGATTGGCTGTTTGTCGTAATAAGCCATAATTTCTTCGTGACTGGGTGGATTAAGGGGTCTTACCAGTCTCATACCCACAAATGGGGCTTCCGGAAACCACCAGTTACTTTTTGGAATTTGTGGATCCAACTGTTTCCACACGGGATCTGAAGCACCACGCGCTGCAGAGCGCATGTCCTCGGCCCCACTGTCAAAAGCACCACCTCGTACAACATGTGGATACAGGGTTGTCGGAACAACTACGGGGTTGGTCAATACCTTTCCTTTGCCTTCATTGTAACTATCGGCCTTATATTGGTCATAAGTCCACTCAGCAACATTGCCATAAATATCATAAAGGCCCCAAGGGTTCGGTTTCTTCTGTCCTACAATATGTGTTTTCTGTTCACCGTTATCTTTAAACCAGGCATAATCTGCTAATGGCGTTGCTTGATCACCGAAAAAATAAGTTGTCTTTGAACCAGCTCGGGCTGCATATTCCCACTCAGCCTCTGTTGGTAAACGATAAAACACACCCGTACGGACATACAACCACTTACAGAATTGGATGGCATTGTAATGGGTCATCGCCAAGGCCGGGTGTCCTTCTTTTCCAAAACCAAAAGTCATATCCAAATAGGGTTTGGTAGGTCGCGTAACGGCATCAATCTCTTTGGATACTTTACCGTCCTTACTCTTTGCGATCTCATAATCTTTATACAGAAACGGTTCAAAGAGATCCCAGGTTACTTCATACTGCCCCATCCAAAATGGGTCCAACTTCACCTCATGTGCAGGTTTTTCATCTTCTTTCCCGCCGCTTGTAGTTCCCATTTTAAAACTACCACCAGGGATTGCTAGCATTTTGAACGTCAGATTGGTTCCTTCAATGGGTTGCTCATACGGTTCGAACGTCTTCTGAGCCATAGCGTGCACGCCAGCAAATAACAAAACAGGAATAAAGATTCTTTTTAACATATTTAGGTTTGTAATTAGAGACTAAAATATAAAATAAGGTGTATACTTTACACTTTGACACTATAACTTTTTTATTACAGTTTAATTCTTAACATAATAGTCCATTCGTAATAACGATTTAGCAAGATACTGATTAGGATCCTCTGGGAACTTAATTAGCCTGAAAATCAAGATCAATAAAAAAGGTTTTCCATTTTCATGGAAAACCTCGATATCTTATCACAGCATGCCTGTGTCTAAAGCAGAATCTTACGACTTACCGCCTTATCGATGGTAATATACCCCGGGTAGAACACCGACTGCCCTGCGATATTGATAGAAGGTTTAACTTTTAACGTAAATATTCCCTTTTTATTCTCATCGCTTGACATTAAAAAATCCTGCAGGTCCGAATTCTTCAACAAATCATAGATATTGGTGGCTATACGCACATTGGCCACTGTAGATTCTCCGGGCTCTATTTGTAATGATTGATTCACAATCCCTTCCACAAGCTGCTGTCCGCCGTAAAGAATGATATACTGGAACTTATTAATAGACGCTTTTTTGAGCGTCGGGTTATCAATTTTAAGTCGGATAACTGCATCCAATGGAATATCTTTCCGCAAATAGGCCAATGCCAAGCTCGGCGCCGCTCCCAGGTCAATTTGATTATTCCTGATCAGTCGTTGCAATGATGTTCCAGCCAACCGAATACTATCTACCGATTCCACATCGAACTTACATTTCGCCAAATTTTCGATCTGTGCCTTTTGTCGATTCACACCACAGCCGGAAATAAACAAACCCAGCAGAACCAAACATCCAAATAAAATTTTCTTGCTCATAGCCACTATTTTCCTCCAAATTTATATAAAACTCCCAGTGTAAACAATGGGTAACCTGCTTTTAAATAGGTATTACTTTTAAAACCGAATACCATACCGTTCGTATATTGCAACTTCCATCCTTTCCCTAACCCCATTCTTGTATAAAATACAGGTTCAATAAGCATATTATCTTCTTTCTCTGCCGGAAGACCATCAATAGCAAAATTTTTCATACGCATATTGCTCAGCCGGATAATGGTACCGTAATCGATATCATGCCGGTTGCCGAACAATTTCAGAGCATCCTTTTTCTCCGATGAAAAGTTCACCTGCACAAACACCTTGTCAAAATCCATGTCCTTCGTTTCCACAACGGCCTGTCCCATCGTCGACGAACGCTTATCAACCACGCTGGTATTACCCAGCCCATAGCCCCCGTAAACCTCAAATACACGATTATTTTTTCTACCAAAGCGTGTAAAATAACCTATCCCCGCTTCACCCATCTTTTGTGCATAGTCTTTGATATTGGATCTATTATCGACATATGAACCATTGGCAATGACAGCCACATGATCAGTTACAGCTACCCCCAGGTTGGCCGATACATTGGCCTTTGAATTGATATTGCCGGAAACATAGACCTCGCCAGCTTCTGCAAACATCGGCGCTGAAGGCACATTGGGCATGTAAATCGAACTACAGGAATAAAATGAACAGGCAAATAACCCGGCACACAAACCATATCCAAACTTGTTGTATTTCATATGTAAGTATTTATTCAATCGTGCTTGCATCCAGTGATATTTACGAATGCTTTGCCTATTGTCTTAAAAACACCTATCCTTTATAAAAATTGTACCAAAACGGTTACATTTAACAGAAAATAACAATTTAAACAGCCCAAAAAGCTTAAAAAGCTCAGTACCAAGCACGATAAATTCAATATACCAGGTAGCAATTCCGCAGAGCAGCCTGCTATCCTGCTCCAGCATCACCCGATAGCAGACACATCGGAACAGTAGCTAAAAGTATAAACAACAAAAAAAGGCATCAATTTCTTGATGCCTTTCCAATATTGTTGCAAAACCTTACGCTTGTTCTGTAGGAACTACAGATACATAAGATTTATTGTTAGCTTTTTTACGGAAAACTACTTTACCGTCTACTAAAGCGAACAATGTGTGGTCTTTACCAATACCAACGTTTGTGTCAGGATTGTGTTGGGTACCGCGTTGGCGTACGATGATGTTACCAGCGATTGCTTGTTGACCACCGAAGATTTTGATACCTAAACGCTTGCTATGTGACTCACGGCCGTTCTTAGAACTACCCGCACCTTTTTTGTGTGCCATTTCTTTATCTTAATTTAAGACTATTTGTCTGATTAAAAATTCAATTATAACGTAATACCAGTGATCTGGATTTTAGAAAATTGTTGACGGTGACCGTTTTTCTTTTTGTAGCCTTTACGACGTTTTTTCTTGAAAACGATAACTTTATCGCCTTTTAAATGAGACAAAATTTTAGCCGAAACTTTTGCACCAGCAACGCTAGGTGTACCAATGGTAAATTTACCACCGTCTTCTGCTAACAATACATTGTCAAATTCAATACTAGCGCCTTCATCTCCTTGTAAACGGTGTACAAAAAGGAACTGGTCTTTTGCAACCTTAAATTGCTGTCCTGCTATATTTACTATTGCGTACATTGTTAATTAATTAAATGTGTTATTAAATGAAGGGCAAAAGTAATCAGTTTTTATCATAATTCAAAGACAAATTTACTTTTTCGTTTCCAATTAAACGTTATCAGTTGAACAGCATTGTCTTAATCCGTATCGGGACAATGCTGTTCACCCCAGTTTTCGCTTACCAAACCAAAATTCTCTTCTCAGGTGCTACATACATTTTTGCCGTAGGTTGTACATTAAATGCTTTATAGAAGGCCTCCATATTGTATACGGGACCATTTACCCGAAATTGTTCGGGGCTATGTGGATCAACTTTTAAACGTAACCGCATGCGCTCATCGCTGCTCTTTACGCGCCACACTTGCGCAAAACTCAGGAAGAAACGTTGATCTGGTGTAAAACCATCAATTTTATCCTGTCCCTGCCCTTGCTTGGTTAATTTGAAAGCATCATAAGCAATATTCAAACCGCCGATATCTGCCAGATTTTCACCTAAAGTAAGCTCACCGTTTACATGTTGATTGTCCAACAGTGTAAAGCCACCATATAACTTCGCTACCTGATTGGCGCGTTCCGTAAACTGTTTCGCATCCACTGCCGTCCACCAATCGTTCAAGTTACCGTCTTTATCATATTGACGCCCCTGATCGTCAAAACCATGTGTCATCTCGTGTCCGATAACGGCACCGATAGCGCCATAATTGATCGCATCGTCCGCATTGGCATCAAAGAATGGAAACTGTAAGATGCCGGCCGGGAATACTATTTCATTATATGGTGGATTGTAATAGGCATTCACCGTAGGTGTCGTCATCAGCCATTCGGCCTTGTCAACCGGTTTACCAATTTTACCTGCCATTTCTTTATAGGCATGCTTTGCAGCAGACTGTAAATTGGCATAGTAGGTATCTTTGGCAACCTCCACATCACTGTAATCTTTCCACTTCTCCGGATAGCCGATTTTTTTGGTGAACGCTTCCAATTTTTCAATTGCTTTCTTTTTGGTTTCAGGCGTCATCCAGTCCAATTTCTCGATACGGTTCTTATAGACTTTTTGCAAATTGTCGACCAATTCGAGCATTCGTTTTTTTGCTTCGGGTTTAAAATACTCATCCACATACAACTTTCCGACAATCTCGCCAAGGTTCTCGTCGGCCGAGCTCACCATCAGCTTCCAACGCTCTTTCTCCCGTTTCTGTCCATTGAGGGTTTTTCCGAATAATTCAAACTTTGCATCTCTGAAACCTTTGCTCAGTGCCGTCGCAGAAGCATTCGCTAAATCTGCTTTTAGTTTTGTTTTCCAACTAGCTAAGGACTGTGATTTCAACAAATTATTGAGAGCAAGATAAAATTTGGGCTGCTGTACCAAAATGGTATCGGTCTTTACATCCAAACGTTGCAAAATATCTTTCCAATTGAGGTTTGGTGTTTGCTTTTGAAATTCCTGTACCGCAAATTTATGGTAGTTTTTGATGGGATCGCGCAATTCCACCGGTGTAGCATGCGATTTGGCTATTTCTGTTTCCAAGCGCAGCACTTCCTCCGCCGACTTTTGTGCATTTGCCCCTTCGCCGATCAGTCCAAATAATTTTACCAGATACGCAACATAGGCCTCCCGTATTTTCTTCGCTTTGTCATCCTGATCCAAGTAATAACTTGCTTCAGGCAGGTTGAGTCCACCCTGGAAAAATTGTAATGCATTTTTAGTGCTGATACGGTCATCTGCAGCCACATAAAATGTAAAAAGATCACCATCACCCTCTTTAAATCCATCCGCAGCATAAGCAATCAATTCATCGATACTTTTCAACCCATTGATTTTTTGAATGGCCCCTTCGATCGGTTTCGCGCCCAATTTATCAATCGTCACCGTATCCATACCACTCGCATAGAAATCGCCGGCCTTTTGTTGATCGGAACCTTTTTTGTTGTCAGACTTCGCCGCACTCTCCAAAATAGATTTCAGGTTTGCCAGGTTTTCATCAGCAAGAATATAAAATGAACCCCAGCCAGTTTCAGAAGCCGGGATCTGGGTATTTTTCATCCAGCTTCCATTCGCATATTGGAAGAAATTATCTCCTGGATTCACTGTAGTGTCCATGCCCGAGACATCAAAAAAATTTGTGCGGACCTCCTGAGCAGTATCGCTTTTCTTATTTGACTGACATGACATCATCATTAAGACCATGGATAGCGTCCCCCATTTGACTTTTTGTATCATATTTTAAGAGATTAAAAGAGTATTTAAATTTACTTCAAAAGTTTCACTTCATACAGATCCTTCCGTCTATCCTTCTTGACTTTAACGGTACCGTACTCATGCAGGTCTCTCAGGGCATAAAGATCAACGTCGGCAATAAGCACCATTTCGGCATTCGGTGTCGCCTCAGCTTTAATGGCATTATTGGGAAAAGCAAAGTCCGAAGGGGTAAAAACAGCGGACTGCGAATATTGTATATCCATATTATTCACACGCGGCAAATTGCCCACGGAGCCTGCGATAGCCACATAACATTCATTTTCTATCGCCCTGGCCTGTGCACAGGTACGCACCCGGATGTATCCGTTTTGGGTATCCGTCATAAAGGGCACAAATAGGATCTGCATCCCCTGATCGGCCAAAATACGGCTCAGTTCAGGAAACTCTACGTCGTAACAGATCAACAGTCCCACTTTCCCACAATCGGTGTCAAACACCTTCACCTCACTTCCGCCCACCATACCATAATATTTAAATTCATTTGGGGTGATGTGAATTTTTTTAAACTCATCCAGCTTACCGTTGCGATGGCAGAGGTAGGAAACATTATAGAGCTTTTTGTTTTCCATCAAGGGCATGGATCCCGCAATGATATTGACGTTGTAGGATACAGCAAACTGTTGAATACGATCGATAATTTCGGATGTATGTTGGGCAAGCCTTTCCATTGCTAGGCGCTCCGGAAGATCGTTATAGGGGCTCATGAGTGGCGTATTAAAGAATTCTGGAAACATGATAAAATCTGTTCCATAATCACTCACCGTATCCACAAAAAACTCGATCTGATCATAAAATGCCTCTAGATTATCAAACAAACGCATCTGCCATTGCACCAGCCCCAAGCGGATCGTCTGCTTGGTCGTCGAAATGGAGCGCGTCTCTGACTCATAATAAATATTATTCCATTCCAACAGAGTAGCGAATTCCATGGATTCAGCATCCTCGGGCAGATAGTGCTTAAGTATTTTTTTGACATGAAAATCATTTGAAAGCTGAAAGGTCAGCGTCGGATCATAGATCTCTTTACGTTTGACTTTCTCGATGTAAACCCGCGGACTCATTTTATCCGCATAGTTATGGTAATTGGGAATACGCCCACCGGCAACAATACATTTGAGGTTCATCTGTTCACACAGCTCCTTACGTGCATCATAGAGACGGCGTCCAAGACGTAGGGCCCGATGTGCCGGATGAACAAACACTTCTATTCCGTACAATGTATCTCCATCATCACTATGTTTGGTAAACTTACCGTCATCGATAATATCATAATAACTATCGTAAATATTATTCTTCTTTGAATTCAGGATAATCGACAAGGCACAAGCCACCACATGTCCATCAATCTCCACACATAACTGCCCTTCGGGAAATAATTCTATCAAATCCTGAATATTTTCCTTTGACCAGGTTTCGCCAACACCATCGTAAGCCTGTTCCATCGATTTTTTCAAATCAACATAATCCTTCTTTGTCAAGTTACGCACTTGAATATCCATATAAATCTCCTTTTTGAAATTAGTTATTTAAATTTAGTAAAAGTAAAGGCCAAGTCCAAAACTAGCAATAGGCAACAAGCGAACACCAGATGGCATACAATTTCGTATTTTAGACAGTGCTTACTCAGTGATTGTTCAGTGCTCGTTCAGTGCTTGCTCAGTGTACACTGAATATGCACTGACTTATTACTGTCTAAACATTGATTAAAAAATGTTAATAATTACTACCTAGTATGCAGATGTTTCAATTTTAATATAGATCTTGATGATCCAATATCTTAACAGGCAGTTAGGATCATCGTCTTTTTCATACATGAACCGAATCGGAGTATCGGAAAGACTTACTAAAAATAAAGCCAAAAAAAAGCGCCAATGTTCAATTGGCGCTTCTGATATCTCAATGATAGCTGCTCTCAACTATGCTTGACCTTGTGGCGTTCCAAAAGGGAATGCAACTGTAGGATCGCCACCTTGTTGAGGTTGTTCAGCAACACCTAAGTCCATTTTAATTGGGCCATTTAATGCTTCGAAACGGTTCACGTTATCAACCAATGCACCTAACAAGCGTTTTGCATGCTCTGGAGTCAAAACGATTCTTGATTTCACTTTTGCTTTTGGCACTCCTGGCATCACACGGATAAAGTCAACCACAAATTCAGTATTAGAGTGAGTGATAATCGCAAGATTTGAGTAGGTTCCTTCTGCTACTTCTTCTGTCAACTCAATGCTCAATTCGTTTTGATTTTGGTTATTTTCCATAATAATTCTAATGATAAGTTAATATATTCTTAAATTCTACTTTGTAAATGTTCTAAAGTCTTGTCCGTTCTCGATATTCAATAATGTCTCGTAGATCAATCTGATCACGTTGTCAACATCTTCTTTATGTACCATCTCCACTGTTGTGTGCATATAACGGAGCGGTAAGGAAATCAATGCCGACGGTACACCACCATTGCTATAGGCAAATGCATCCGTATCAGTTCCTGTAAAACGAGAGGAAGCCTGACGCTGGAAAGGAATATTATTCTTTTCAGCAACCTTCACCAACAGTTTATTCAGATTGATCTGAACCGCTGGAGCATAAGACAATACAGGGCCTTTTCCTGAAAACAGATCTCCCTGCGTGATCTTATTGATCATCGGAGTTTGTGTATCATGTGTCACATCGGTTACGATAGCGACATTCGGTTTGATACGATCTGCAATCATTTCGGCGCCACGTAAACCAATCTCTTCCTGCACCGAATTTACGATATATAATCCAAATGGCAATTTCTTTTTATTCTCTTTTAGCAAACGAGCAACCTCAGCGATCATAAAACCACCGGCACGATTGTCCATAGCCCGCCCAACATAATAACGGTCGTTGAGGATAGAGAATGTATCTTCGTAGGTAATAACACAACCCACATGTATACCCAGGGCTTCAACCTCTTCTTTGGTACTACAGCCGCAGTCCAAAAAGATATTTTTCAGCGAAGGATTTTCTTCTTTCTCTCCCGAACGTGTATGAATTGCCGGCCAGCCGAATACAGCTTTGACAATGCCCTTTTCCGTATGGATATTCACGCGCTTAGACGGTGCAATCTGGTGATCCGAACCACCGTTACGAATCACATAGATCAGTCCATCTTTGGTAATGTAATTGACAAACCAAGAAATCTCATCCGCATGAGCCTCTATAACGACCTTGTACTCCGCTTTTGGATTGATTACCCCTACAGCTGTACCGTAGTTGTCAACGAATGTATCATCGACATAAGGCTTCAAATAATCCAACCACAGTCGCTGTCCTTCCCACTCAAATCCTGTAGGAGAAGCATTATTGATATATTTTTCAAAAAATGAAAGCGAATCTTTAGTCACAACCGCGTTGTGCTTCGGCTCTTTTTTTCTTGTTTTTTTCTGCCATCTTTTCCTTTTCTATTTACTTTCGTCAAAATATGAAAATTTCAATGAAATGCAAAAGTAAAAATGTTTTTTGAAATATTGTTTGCGCAATTTATTTTAGATCATAGCCCTTTATTTTAGTAAAAAGGATCAGCAAAAGACAATATTTCATTCACGATGAATAAATTAAGTTCGCAGCCCAATGATATTATATTTAAAAACAAATTGTAGGAATAAAAAATGAGATTAAAGCTTATCTTTACTCCAAAGTAATTTAAACAGCTATAAAATTTATGAATTCAATATTAAGTGCAATACATTGGAATATTGACCCTGAAATGTTCAACTTTGGCGCCTTTGCCCTTCGCTATTATGCCTTATGCTGGTTATTAGCGTTTTTTGTTTCATACGTGATCATGTTGCGTATATTCAAAAAGGAAGGCCGCACACAAGAGCAGCTGGATCAGCTTTCAATTTATATTTTCCTGGGCACTTTGATCGGAGCTCGATTAGGACACTGCCTATTTTACGATTTTGACTATTACAAAGATCATATACTTGAAATCTTCCTTCCATTTAAATGGGATAAAACAGGATTTCATATCACCGGCTTTGCAGGTTTGGCTTCTCACGGTGGCGCCATCGGAATTATCCTCGCATTATATTTATTCTGCAGAAAAACAAAAACCGACTTTCTATGGCTAGCGGACCGATTGGTTGTCGTAGTCCCTATTGCCGGTGCACTTATCCGTATCGGAAATTTCTTCAATTCTGAAATAATTGGTACGCCTACAGATCTACCTTGGGCTATCGTATTTGAACGTGTCGACAATGTACCGCGCCATCCGGGACAGCTTTATGAAGCAATCGCCTATATTTTGATCTTTATTATCATCGGTTCCCTATTCAAATCGAACCCCAATCGCCAAAAAGGTCAATTATTTGGCATATTCCTAGTCTTATTATTTGGTGCACGTATGGTGTTGGAACATTTTAAAATTGATCAGGAAGCCTTCGAGCAAAGTATGGCTTTAAACATGGGCCAATTACTGAGTATACCTTTTATCCTGGTGGGTTTCTACTTTATCTTCCGGAAAACCAAAGCTTAAAACAGGGCGCAATATATCCTTGTTTGCAAATACAAGATTTAACAGGCATCTTTTCTAGAAAAGATGCCTGTTTTTTTTTCCCAATACCTACAAAGATTACTATATTAGGCTTCAATAAATAATATATCCTTTTACAACAAGAAACTTAAGCCTAAAATGAGTCTAACACAAGCAGCATCTGTCGAAGCAAACGAAAAGATGCTTCAATACAATGGCCAATATGGAGCGTACGGCGGATCTTATATCCCCCCGGTACTGGAAGAGCAATTAAATAAACTGGCTTCTTTTTTCGATAGCCATGTCCAAAAAGAAGAATTTCAGAAAGAGTTTATTGCAATCTTAAAACATTATGTCGGTCGTCCCTCACCTTTATATTACGCCAAGAATTTAAGTGAGTATATCGGTTCCAAAATCTATTTAAAGCGGGAAGATCTCAACCATACTGGTTCCCACAAGATAAACAACTGTATCGGTCAAATTCTTCTGGCCAAACAGATGGGAGCAACAGAGATCATTGCCGAAACTGGCGCCGGTCAACACGGTGTTGCAACAGCAACAGCGGCTGCATTGTTAAACATACCATGTAAAGTATTTATGGGCGAAATTGACGCTGCACGCCAGGCGCTGAACGTCAAACGCATGGAATTGTTAGGCGCCGAAGTTGTAACGACCAACTTAGGTAGCCGTACATTGAAGGATGCCGTCGATGCGGCCTTGATGTATTACGTTGAAAATCCAACATCCTATTATCTACTGGGATCTCATGTCGGCCCGCACCCCTATCCAAAAATGGTCGGCTATTTTCAAAGCGTTATCGGTAAGGAAGCACGCCAGCAGATACTTGATCAGGAAGGGCGCCTTCCAGACAGCATCTTCGCCTGTGTAGGTGGTGGCTCAAATGCCATTGGCTTATTTTCGGGTTTCCTCGATGATCATGAGGTCGAAATTCATGGTGGCGAAGGCGGTGGAACCGGAACTTATCCAAAAACAGCTGCGACACTTTCTTTTGGCAAACCAACCGTATTCCAGGGAACCTTTTCGTACTGTTTGGTCGATGATGAGGGCAACCCGATCCCGTCAACCTCGGTGTCTGCAGGCCTTGACTACCCGGGGATATCGCCACAACATGCCCAGCTAAAAGATAGCAATCGTGCAAACTATCACCCCGTGACAGATGCAGAAGCGATTGAAGCCTACAAGCTACTTTCCCGACTGGAAGGTATTATTCCGGCCATTGAATCATCCCATGCTGTTGCCCTTGCGGTGAAATTGCTAAAAGACAAAAACAAAGTCGCTATTGTGAACCTCTCGGGACGTGGCGACAAAGATGTTGACCGCGAATTCTAAGCTGCAGCATCAAAATACATGAGTAGGCCGAGTGCAGGGCCCTAGGTTAGGCACTCGGTCTAAACGTTTTATCCATTAGCTAACAATCTCCAAGATGAAGCGACCAAGAAATCGTCGAATAGTTTTAAAAACAGTAATCAGCCTCGTCATCTTACTTTGCCTGGGCCTGATAGGCTATAATCTTTATCCAGAACCAACGTTGGATCAGCATGCCAAAGTAGACAAGCTTATCGTCTATAAATCAAAAAGAACACTATTGGCCTATAGTAAGGGAAAGCTCCTAAAATCTTACCGTATTTCATTGGGCGGCCAACCTGTGGGCGCCAAAGAATTTGAAGGCGATTTAAAAACACCCGAAGGGCTTTACACGATCAACGATAAAAATCAATATAGCAGCTATCACAAAAACCTGGGGGTCTCCTACCCAAATGAACAGGATATTGCCCACGCCAAAAGTTTAGGAAAAGATGCCGGTGGCGACATCAAGATCCACGGACTTCGAAACGGACTAGGCTTTATCGGTAAATTGCAGCGCCACATGGACTGGACTTTCGGTTGTATGGCACTTACAAATGCAGAGATTGACGAACTTTTTGATGCTGTTCCGATAGGCACAGCTATTGAAATAAAACCCTAACTGGAATAAAGACATAACTAAAATAACTCTTGACTGAAACATACCCCTAACGTCCTCAAGGCTAAAGCGTCGAATGGCCCGCCCATTACGCTCATCCGCTGGCCGCTTAGCCGTTCCCCCTATTTAACCCTATACCCCGTTTTCAAAATACTACAAGATAAACCCGAAATATTACAACCCCATGTCTAATAAATTATCGATTTTTGAGTTTACATTAGTAACTTGTATTTAAAATAATTCCGATGGAATATCCAATGTGATAAACACAAATACCGATGACCACATCACAGCATGCACGGCATCCAAGAATTAAATACACCTGCACAAAATCAACAGGAAATTCCATAGGACCTCTAAACGACAATATGTGAAGCATTCATAACTACCATTGGATGCAGACTTAAATCAGTAATAATTTATATATGAAACTTGCAATAAAGAATATGGTATGCAATAGATGCATTATGGTTGTTGAAAATGAATTGGCTAAGCTCAATCTCCATGTTAAGCATATTTCTTTGGGCCAGGTTGAGATTGAAGAAGAGCTGACCAAAGCGGAGAGCAAGCAACTTGCCTCAAATTTTTCGGCACTTGGTTTTGAATTGATTGACGATAAAAGAACCGTCATCATCGAACAGGTAAAACATATCGTATTGGATCTTATCCGTAATCAACATAACGACACCACCCTTAATCTTTCCGAAATCATCAGCACGAAAGTGCACCATGATTACAACTACATCTCCAATCTTTTTTCGGATGTTGAAGGCATAACCATCGAAAAATACGTCATCGGCCAGAAAATTGAATATGTCAAAGAGTTATTGGTTTACGATGAACTTACGTTGAGTGAAATTGCCTATAAACTCAATTACTCCAGTGTTGCTTATTTAAGCAATCAATTCAAAAAAGTAACCGGATTGACGCCAAGCCACTTTAAGCAGATCAAAGACAATAAACGCAAACCACTCGATAAGATCAACGACTAAGGACCTGCGATGCGCTTCACAGCACAGGAAGAAATCAAAGTTTGACCACTTCTGGCTATCGCAGAAAAAGAATATACAACGCCACTTTTGGGATATTACCAGCTGTCAAGACCGTTAATACGTGGTTCACAAAAAAAGAAAAGGCTTCCGAGCGGAAGCCTTTCTTTTAAAATTGCCCTTTCAAATTAGCAACCCTTATCTTAAATATCTCTAATTCTTTTTGTTGTTGATTGATAAAAGAATTTTCCTCTAGTTTTCCTACCACAATATCACGTTCTTCATCATTGGCATAAACCATGTTTTTGAACTGATTTTTGTAGTCTTTGGCACGGGATTTATAAATCTGTTCACCAATCCAGATACGGTGTCCAAGCGCCTGATCCAACAAAGATACAATTTTATCTGTTGATAAAACCATACCTTCCAAATTTAAGATTTCTATTAAAGACAAGAGTGCATGTTCACGTTTATCTAAGGGGTATGCTTTACTTTTATCATGATAGAATTCATGAATATCATCCCATGAATCTATTTTTTTTGATTTGACGTCATCTAGGAAAGTTTGCAGGGCATTGCTTTCGATCAGCTGTCCACCTATATTTTCCCAGCTCGTACGCGATCTACCCGATAAGGTTCCAATAATATCCTGCAGTGACAGGTCTTCCTCGAGGGCATCCATCAGGTGCAGTACACCATAGTATTTAATAAACGAACGATATAAATGATAAGCCTCGCCAACCTTCTGAATAACAGTCGGTCTGCGTGAATTTTCGGCTCCTTGCAGCAAAATTGTCTGATCTTTTAGGTCCATGTTGTTGGCAAGCAGTGCCCGGCCGGCAACAATACGTTCGTGCTTATCCTTCCCAACTGCATTGTGGAGACTATCTGCCACGGCCAAGGCCAGCATATCCATCCCTTCAAACATTTCATTCACCGTATCCGGTGCCAACATATCGTATTCAAAATATTGGTTTTTAAAATGTCGATTGTCCCGCGCCGCATACTTATTGGCATTCCGTACCAAAGCATACATATTGTACATAAACCAATACCCCGGAATCAAGACCAGTTGATCATGTTGTACGTCATTGCTCACTAAGGTAAAAGGCAACTTGATATCCAGTTCATGCAGAAAATCCCCTTTTACAATAAGGCAATACGATGCAAACCTGGAGTTGTGTTTTAGGCTCACACAGAGTCCAGGCCAAAAACCACGTCCCGCAATAATTTCACCGTCCGCAGCTCTGGAGTTGTGATTGGATCCTACGGTTGCTCCAGCAGCCATATTACTTTGGCCCATCACCAATGCCGCACATAAAAACGAGTTGTTATGGTGCTGTTCGTGCGCTGGAAAAATCAAGGAATTTAACACTTCACAACAGGAAATTGTCGAGTTGTCTCCCAAATAAGAGTTGATTAGGCGCGCGCCATATTTCAACTGCGAATAGGAAGCCAGGATAAAACGTACAGCTTTAACGCCGTAAAATATACGACAGCCATAGCCAATAATTCCATTAACAAGCTCACAACCCTCTCCGATCTGTGTATACGATTCCTGCGAGGAATTGACGGTTACATTTTTCAGCTTACTCACCCCTTTGATATAAGCATCAGTTCCGATCTTGACATTCTTGATCGTTAACGTATTTTTGATGACGCAACGGTCGCCAATCTGACTGTAATAGCCCCGTTGACTTCCAAATTTCTGATCAGTCAGTTCTCCAAATCGCTGCTGTAAAGTATGATCATGTCGATTGCGGGTCCATAGGTACACATCTGCAGCCTGCATACCATCAAAAGGGTAAACCGAACGGGCACCATTTTCGTTGCAGAGTTCCAGCTCGATCCGTTTTTCTGACTCTTCACCATCACGGAGAATACCATTACCGAATTTGGCTGTACTACCGGTCTCCATTTCCTTGATCTGGCTCAACAGCACTTCATTACCAACAATAAAGTAGGACAAGTAACCCACATGGTGGACAGCAACATCGTCGCCAAAGTCCGAACTGATGATCGTCGAATGATACAGGCCAATGGGCAGCTGCAAATTGCGGTAATCCAGGTAACTCGGACTCAAATTGCCAATACGGACCAGACCATAGAATTTACAGTGCTGAACCTGATTCGGATCAAAGACTGCCGATACTTTGACCTTGGACCAGTCTCTGGACCAGTTTCCATTGTTAATCAACTGTTGAACCTCCGTTTCCGTCAGATCACGATAGTCATTACGCGGGTTTTGCTGAAAGCGCAGGGTATATTCGTCCTGTCCTGTTGGAATAAACTCATCTGGGATAAATCCATAGCCCAGCTGTTCCAAAGGTTTCTTCTTCAATACACTCATCGGCCTCCTTACTCTACAGTTACCGACTTCGCCAGGTTACGTGGTTTGTCCACATCCAAGCCTAGCTCTACACCAATATAATACGATAGCAGTTGCAATGGTACAACCGAAATCAATGGAGCAATGATCTCATCGGCCTCCGGAATTTCCATAAAATCATCCGATAGATTTTCTGAAACAGCATCGCCTTTGGTAACCACCGATATAATCTTTCCTTTACGCGCTTTGATCTCCTGAATATTTGAAACAATCTTCTCGTGATAAGCATCTTTTGTAGCGATAAAAACAACCGGTAAGTTCTCGTCAACCAATGCAATAGGCCCATGCTTCATTTCTGCTGCAGGATAACCTTCGGCATGGATATAGGAAATTTCCTTGAGTTTAAGCGCACCTTCCAAGGCAACCGGGAAATTATACCCCCTACCCAAGAAAAGGAAGTCTCGGGCATCTTTGTACTTTTTGGCGATGGTTTTGATTTTATCAACCTGCGTATCCAAAATCCACTGGACCTTTTCAGGCACCTCATTTAATTCCTGTGCAAGTTTTTGATAACGTTCTTCGCTGATCGAGCCTCTCAAAGAAGCAATCTTTAAGGCGATCAGGTTCAATACAGTCAACTGTGCCGTAAATGCTTTTGTACTCGCCACACCGATTTCAGGTCCAGCATGTGTATAGGCACCTGCATCCGAAAGTCGTGCGATAGAAGATCCAACAACATTGACAACCCCCAATATAATAGCGCCTTGTTTTTTCGCATTTTCCAACGCAACCAATGTATCAGCCGTTTCACCACTTTGGGAAATCGCCAAGATAACATCCCCTGGATGAATAACCGGATTACGGTAGCGGAATTCCGACGCATATTCAACTTCTACATTAATACGGCATAATTCCTCAATAACATATTCTGCAATAAGTCCGGCATGCCAGCTCGTACCACAGGCAACAATCACAATGCGATTGGTATTGCTGATCTCATTCGCAAATTTTTCAATGCCACTCAATGTAATCTGATGGGATTGCAGATCCAGACGTCCACGCATGGAGTCAAAGATCGTTTGCGGTTGCTCGAAGATCTCTTTCAACATAAAGTGATCAAAGCCACCTTTTTCAATAGCCGACAACTCCAGATCCAATTTTTGGACATAAGGCGTGATGCGCTCATTACCCAGATTTTTAAGGATCAACTCCTCCGGAGTGATAATAGCCAATTCGTAGTCATTGATATAAACGACTTCTTTGGTATATGCTAGCATCGGGGAAGCATCTGAACCCAAAAAATGCTCATTTTTACCGATACCAATCACCAAAGGACTTCCTTTACGCGCTGCAATAATACGATCCGGATGACCAGCCTCCAATACAAGGATCACATAGGCCCCTACGACCCGTTTCAAAGCAATACGAATCGCTTCTTCTAAAGAGCATTCATTCTGCACTTGGATCTCTTCGATAAAGTTGACCAGAACCTCTGTATCGGTATCACTTTTAAATGTATAACCTTTATTGATTAATTCTGATTTTAAGGAAGCATAGTTTTCAATGATGCCATTATGAATCATCGCAATACGCCCGCTATTGGAATAATGCGGATGTGCATTCCGATCAGAAGGCTCACCATGGGTAGCCCAACGGGTGTGGCCTATCCCTGTGGTCGACTGTAGATCTTTGCCATACACAAACTCCTCCAAGTTTGCGACTTTACCTGTCTTTTTGTAAACATCGATCTGCTCACCTTTATGCAATGCCACTCCAGCACTGTCATAACCACGGTATTCTAACTTTTGTAATCCGTCAATGACGATACCATACGCCTGACGATAACCTGTGTATCCTACAATTCCACACATGTATGTCTCAATTTTAAGTGTATATTTTGTTAATGCGCCGCAATGTAATAAAAAATATCTACGCAATCGATTGATTAACCTAGAATTAACACAAAAAAGGCGGCTAATGTTTTATTAGTCGCCTTTTTCTATTGTAAAATGTATTATTTTTTAGTGTTCTGCCACATCTACATGGTCATAATCTTCCTTCATCAAGGCTTCATAATTTGTTTTTTCCTTCTTGCCAAAACGACGTTGAAGACTGTCAAAAATGGAGTACACCACTGGTACAACAACCAGGGTTAAAAATAAAGAAGATAACAAACCACCGATGATAACAATCGCAAGACCTCTATTCATATCGGCACCGTCTCCAGTAGCGATTGCAATAGGAATCATACCAAATACCATGGCAATTGTCGTCATTAAAATCGGACGAAGACGTGCATGATTGGCTGCCACCAATGCATCGTGCGTGTTATCGCCAGCTTCCTTACGATGGTTGGCAAAATCAACCAGCATGATCGCATTCTTGGCCACTAGACCAATCAACATGATGATACCCAAAATCGTAAAGATATTCAAGGTCTGATTTCCCAAAGCCAAGAACAACAGGGCTCCGATAAACGACAATGGAATCGAGAACAAGACCACAAATGGTGTGATAAAACTATCGTATAAAGCAACCATTACCAAATATACTAGGATAATAGATGCCAATAAGGCAATTCCCAAAGTACCAAAACCTTCGGTTTGGTTCTCCATGTTACCACCCCAGATAAAGACGATTCCCGGTTTACGCGGCAATTTTTCAAACTGTGCCTGCCACTCTTGCGCTACGGTACCCATCGGTCTACCGATGGCCTGTCCCTGAATGGATACTGCCGGCGACTTGTCGCGACGTTCCAACAAAGTAGGTCCCGAGCCATAAGTTACATTGGCAAATTGATCCAAAGAAATGGAAGCACCCTGATTATTGATAAATTTCAGATCACGCACGTTGTCGATATTGGCACGACCATTTTCCGCATAGCGGATATTGATATCGTACTCATTATCGCCGGCTCTGTATTTGTTATCCGTGTTTCCTGAAAATGCCGTTTGCATCGTCATACCCACAGTAGAGACATTCAGCCCCAAAGAGGTCATTTTATCACGGTCGATCTTCACATTGATCTCGGGGTTTCCCGCTTCAGAAGTCAATTTGACACCCGCTGCTCCAGGGATCTTGCGCAATTGATCTGCCGCCTTCTCCGCAAATTCCTGTGCATCTTCGACAGAAGCACCTATAATGGTCAGCTTCAATGGCGCCTGCTCCGCTCCCATGATACCCACATTGACCGTTTTGATTTTTGCACCGATCAGTTTATTTTCGAGTTCACGCTTCAGCGTCGCTGAATATACCTGTGAGTTGCCTTCAAAATTTTCTTTGTCGAGGATCACGTGGATCTCCGATTTGTAACGCGAACCCGTTGTCGAGGCCATACCGTCCGAGGACTGCCCCACTGTCGTAATAATTTCTTTGACATCGGGTTTCGATTTAATATAAGCCTCCGCTTTCTGCGTCAATAAGTTGGTCTTCTCCAGGGAAGCGTCTTTATCGAGTTCCAACTGGATGAAAAACTCCTTACGGTCGATACTCGGGAAGAAGTCCGAACCGATATAACCCATACCGACCAAAAAAAACGATGCCACAAGCAAACCAATAGCCAAAAACAAAGTAGCTAGTTTTGTACCAACGTTTTGTAAAGCCCATGTCAATAATCCTGCAACCCAATGTGTGAAGCTGTTCAAACCGCTTTCAAAGCCATGAATAATACGGCCAAAGAAAGATGTTTTGCTCAAGTGCTCCAATTTACCGAAACGCGAGTATAACCAAGGTACTACCGTAAATGACACCAATAAGGATAATAAAGTCGAGATGATTACAGTCACACAGAATTGCGCCAGGATATTGGCCACCAAGCCCGTAGACATCGCGATCGGAAGGAACACCACCACGATAACCAAGGTGATCGCCGTTACTGTAAATCCAATTTCCGAAGCACCATCAAATGCCGCACGCACCTTGTTTTTACCCATCTCCATGTGGCGGTGAATATTTTCGATAACAACGATCGCATCATCCACAAGAATACCGACCACCAGGGATAAACCTAGTAAAGACATCAAATTCAGGGTATAGCCCATTAGAAGCAAGCCAATAAAGGTAGCAATCAAAGATAAAGGAATCGCCACCATGGTGATCGCCGCATTACGTAAACTCTGCAAGAAGAACAACATGATAAAGCCCACCAATGCAATGGCAATCATTAAGTCGTGGATCACGTTATCGGCCGCATTCAATGTAAATTCTGAAGAGTCATTGGCCACTAGAATTTTAATATTCTGTGCCGCATAATCCTTCTCTACACCGCTAATTACTTTTCCGTTTTTATCGTGTACAGCAATCGTTTTCTTGACCGCTTCGGATACCGCTACCGCATTTGCATCAGACTGTTTAAAGACCTGCAATAAGATTGTATTCTGACGGTCAAGACGGGCTACTTTTTCAATCTCTTTGATACCATCCCGTACATCGGCGATATCGCGCAGATAGATCTGCACCCCTGCCGGCGTTGTGATCGGAAGGTTACGCAGCTCCTCGATCGAAGTGACTTTACCCGAAAGACGGATGGTTGTCCGGTTATCGCGGGTACTTACGTTACCTGTCGGGAAATCGAGATTGGATGCAGCTACTATTTGCTGTACCTGAGAAATTGTCAGTCCATAACCTTCAATTTTCTTCGGATCTACAGAGATCTGGATTTCACGTTCCTCTCCACCGATCAGGTCTACTTTTGCAACACCATTGATCCGCGCAAAGACCGGCTGGATTTTATTATCCAAAAGATCATAGAGTTCTTTCTCCGATAAGTTGGACGTTACGGCCAAACTCATGATGGCCACATCATCCAGGGAAAATTTGGAGAGTGAAGGTGTTTTTACATCATCCGGCAAATCGTTGATCACGGCATTGATTTTCCGTTGAGCATCGGTAAGCAGGAAGTTGACATCCGCACCGTTGTTGAGGGTGATCATGACAATTGATACCCCTTCCAACGAAGTCGACTCCACCTTTTTGATACTTTCCAGGGATGAAATGGCATCCTCTATTTTTTTTGTCACCGAACTCTCAACCTCTGCAGGTGAAGCTCCCGGATAGACCGTCTGTACCGTAATGACGTTAATTTCAAATTTAGGGACCAATTCATAGCCCAATCGCGTATAAGAAAACAACCCGCCTAATGTCAGTATTATAAATAATACGATAATTATACTGGGGCGTTTTATCGATATTTCGGTAATTTTCATTCGAATAATTTATTTTTAATAGCCATACAACCGGGGTTGCATCTGCTACTGATTACAGTATGCTCTATTTAATAATCTCTACAGGGCTTTGGTCAAATAGATTGATCTGACCCGAAACAATCACCTGATCGCCATTTTGCAAACCACCTAAGATCTCGATGTAATCACCAAAGTTTCTACCAGATTTGACATTTGTTTCGATTGCTTTACCGTTTTTCAGCACAAAGATCTTGTTGTCGCTCACACTACCCACAAAAGCATTTCGTGGTACGATCAATGTATTGCTGGCAACGCCCTCGCCGAAGATGGCCGTGCCATACATACCAGCACGCAATTGGTTCGATGCATTATTTACCTCGATTTCAACCGGGAAATTTAAGCTACCGTCCGATTTAGGTGCGATAAATGTTACTTTACCGGTAAAGCGTTGATCTGCATACACACTCGCTGTCACATCAACAGATTGACCGATTTTTAAGGTCGCTACATTCTTTTCGTCTACATTGACACGCAATTTCAAGGTCGCAACATTCACAATATCGAAGGCCGCAGCACCGACATTCAGGTAAGTGCCCGGTTCGATTTTACGTGAATTGATGATACCCGATACCGACGTTTTGATGGTTACATCGCCAGCATTTAATTTAGAAGCTTTTAAGTTATTTTTCGCATTCTCAAATTGCAATTTCACCTGATCTAACTGTTGTTTGGTTACACCTCCCGTAGAAAAAGCACTTTCAAAACGATTCAGATCAGCCTGCGCATTGGTATATGCCGCTTGCGCATTCGCCACGTTAACATTCAGTTTATCACCCTCGATGATTGCCAAAGTCTGTCCCGCACTCACATGCGAACCCTCATCAACCAATACTTTCGCTACCCGGCCGGCAGTTTCAGCCGAAACAGTTACTTCCTGTTTCGGAGAAAATGTTCCGTTAGCAGTATAGCGTAAATCCATGGAAGATACTTTTGCTGTATCGATACGCACAGCAATAGCCACATTTTTCTTGGCTACTTCCGCAGTTTCGGCTTCGTTTTTCTTTTTATTCTTATTTAACACAAAAAATATTCCTGCTAAACCAGCAGCAATAATAAGTAGGGTAATAATTCCGCGTTTCATATTGTATTAGTCAATTATTCGTTAATGAGTGATTTAAGTTTTCCATTTGCTTTGATCAGCTGAACTTCAGCAATTTTATAATCCAGCAAGGAAGTGTTTAAATTATTTTGTGCATCTGCATAAGCGTTTTCTGCATCCAAAAGATCAGTCAATGTCGCTAGACCATTTTTATAGTTGTTGTTTGTATCTTCCAATACCGATTTCGCCAAATCCACATTTTTGCGATTCGACTCGATCGTCAACAAGGAGTTTTTGATCTGAACCTTTGAATTCTCTGCTGCCATACTTAAGGCCAGTTTCGTATCAGCAATATCCACCTGTAACTTATCAATATCAATTTGCGCCTGACGAACTTTCGAACGTGTCAGGAATCCGTTGAAAATAGGAACGGTCAGATTAAGTCCGATACCCGAAAAGCCGGACCAATTTACACCTTCAGCTTTAGAAAATATTGGGAAAACAGGTCCCAAACCCTGTCTTCCATAGTTGGCAGTCAACGACAGCGTCGGATAATATTTGGAGATCTCTGCTTTTTTATTTAATTCAAGCAATTCATTTTGTTTTGCCAACACCTGAATCTCCGTCCTGTCAGAAACGTCTAGCGGATTATATACAGCATCTAAGGCAACGGTCTCAAAGGTGGAGCTCGGCATGGAAATCTGCTCCGACATGGACATGCCAATCACAAATTTCAACGCATTTTCCTTTAGCTCAACAGCATTTATCAGCTGTTGTCTAGAGGCTTTTAAATTCGTCACGGCAACGTTTGTACGGTCCAAATCAATCTTCTTGGCTAACCCATTTTTAAACAACCCCTCGATAACATCCCTTGTTTTTGTTGTGCTCTCCAAGTTGTTATCTACAGTTTTCAATTGCAATTTGGACTGATAAACATCATAATAACTATTTGCCACTTTCTCAATCAACTGCTCATCTGTTAAAGTCTTGTTGACTACATAAAATTCGCGTGTAGTTTTAGCAGCCTTCAATCCAGTAAATACCGTTTGATTAAACAGCTGTTGGTTTAAACTTATTGAATTTGTGGATTGCCATTTTTGTCCAAAAGCTGCCATCACGGTTGTCCCTGGCTGACCAACAAGCTCTCCTGGTAAAGCAACTTTTTGGATCATTGGATTGTAGGTAATTCCACCATTAAAATTCACTTGTGGCAATGCGCCTGATTTAACTTCCGCGATTTTATGTTCGGCATTTATGACATCGAGTCCTGCCTTTTTCGCATCAGCTTTGTTCTGCAAAGCAAATTTAATCGCATCACTTAAGCTCAATTGTTGCTGTGCATGACTCTGGAAAACCATCGTACCTAATAAAAGGCTGGCTAGTATTCTGATTGTTTTCATTCCTAATTTATTTGTCCTAATTTTATATCTACTTTTTATTTATACCATTAAAAAACAGCTTGGTAGCCAGCCTTTGTTTCTGCAATACTTCATCAAACCGATCCTGATTTGGAATCCCCGAAATGATATCGGAAATATTGCACATCAAGGATAAGCTTTTCATCAATTCCACATAGATTTCGGCTGTTTCATAGAGATGCTCCCCATCGATTTCACCTTTTTCGGCACCGATCTGAAGGATCTCAAACAAGGCTTTCACATCGCGGTCGTGGAGACATTGAAAAAAATCCTGCATGGAAAGTCCCTTGATCCATTCCAGATTTTCGTTCATGTGCAGCATATAGTATTTCCGGACGAATGCATCGCGCAGTTCCAGTATTTTCATGATCAGCTCGTAAGTGGTGCCCACGTGCACCGCCACCATCTTCTCCTCCTCTTCCCTATATTCATCTGTCAAACGCACAATCACATCCCGTATAAGTGCATTCTTTTCCGAATAATAGTAGTACAAATTCGCTTTGGTAATTTTTATATCCTCCGCAATTTCATTCATCGTAGTCTTACTAAAACCGTAATGCATAAAGCGTCTTATCGCCGCATGAATGATTTGATCTTTTCTATCTTCCATTCTTCAAAAAACTCCTTTCTACTTTCTGACTTTTATCAAAAATTGTTCAAAAATATAAAAAGTAACATCTTGGGCAAAATAAATTTTGAAATTGTAATAATTTTGATATTAACCTGACAACAAAAAAGGCAAACTCTCGAGTTTGCCTTTTATTATACGAACAGATCTGTTAGAATGCGACCGTGTTCTGAAAATGTTTTAAGAATTTTCGTTTATCCAGTTTATAGAGCCGTGCTGCGCGATAGGCAACTCCAGTCTGCACTTCGTCGAGCTCTTTTAGAAAGCCATAATTTTGCATTTTCTTTCTAAAATTGCGTTTATCGAGTGGTTTATTCAAGATCCCCTCATACACCAGCTGTAACTGTGTGAGGGTAAATTTTTCGGGCAGCAACTCAAAAGCAATCGGCTTATAAGCAAGACGCCGCTGCAATCGCTCCAGACAGAGGTCCAAAATCTGCTTATGGTCAAATGCCAGTTCAGGTACATTCCGAACGGGAAACCATTTCGCCTGCTTCATATAGTTTGTAACAGGTTTGGTTTTCAATTTGGTATTGTCCAGCTGCACGAGGGCGTAATAGGCCACCGTCAGAATGCGCCCCTTTGGATGCCGTTTTAATCCGGCAAAGGAATGCAGTTGATCCATAAATACATCTTTCAAACCTGTATTCTCATACAAAATTCGTTTTACGGCATCTTCCATCTCTTCGTCATTATCCACGAAAAAACCTGGCAATGCCCACCAATCCTTAAAAGGATATTCATTTCTTTCGGCCAAAAGAACTTTTAATTCTCCTTCGTGAAAGCCTAATATGACACAGTCAACGGTAAAATTACTATACAAAACTTCTAAATTTATTTATGTGCAATATACTGAGCTAAATTTAGCGGTTACTAATCATCGGGTTATCTGTAACAATTATACGCTTCCTAAACGTGATGCGCAAAAAAATATTGAAAAATTTATTCAAAGTGTAGAATATACACTATAAAAATCTTATATTCGTAAAACCTAAAATATAGCGTGTGATAAAAGAAATTAAAAAAATAGGTGTATTAACGTCGGGAGGTGATGCTCCTGGTATGAATGCCTGTATTCGTGCTGTTGTTCGAACAGCATTACATAAGGGATTGCAAGTAACGGGTATTTATCAAGGATACCAAGGTCTGATCGATGCAAATTTCATAGAAATGGATACGCGTTCGGTCAGCAATATTATACAACGTGGTGGTACGATATTAAAAACAGCGCGTTGCATGGAGTTCAAGACGCCGGAAGGCCGTCGAAAAGGCTATGACAATCTGATCGCTGCCGGTGTGGATGCATTGGTGGTTATTGGTGGTGACGGTACCTTTACAGGGGCTAATTTTTTCTCCAAAGAATTTGAGATACCTATTATAGGTATACCTGGTACAATAGATAATGACCTTTACGGTTCTGATTATACCATCGGTTATGATACGGCCAACAATACAGTCATTGAAGCTATTGATAAAATCAGAGATACTGCGGCGTCACATGAACGTCTTTTCTTTGTTGAAGTAATGGGCCGGGATTCAGGTTGTATTGCGTTGAATGCAGGTATTGCAGGCGGAGCCGAAGCAATCTTACTTCCAGAGAAAGAAACGGCCATTGACGATTTAATCCGTCATTTAGAAGACGGCGCCATTAAAAAGAAATCGTCATCTATTGTTATTGTTGCAGAGGGCGACCAAAATGGTGGTGCTTATTATGTCGCAAAAAAAGTAAAAGAAAAGTTTGATCATTACGACACGAAAGTTAGTATATTAGGGCATTTGCAACGAGGTGGTTCTCCAACGAGTTTCGACCGCGTGCTTGCGAGTAGATTGGGCTTTGCTGCTGTCAATGAATTATTGGCCGGAAACACACGAGTTACTGTTGGGCTTCGTGGTAATGAAATCAAGACAACTCCAATTGAAGAAGCAATCAGCAATAAGGAAATTAAACTTAGCCCTGATTTATTGGAAATGGCTGAGATTTTATAATCATAATTTGAACAGACATGATAGCAGTAGTATATAGTGGATCTCGATTTTCAGACTGGAGATTGGCCGACAAGGGGCGGATCACTACGGGGTTCCGCATGAACGGGATCAATCCTTATCTTCAAGATGAGCGCTCCATACTACAGCATTTGCATAAAAACACCAACCTGATCAACAACGCCGAAAAAATCAGACGGATCTATTTTTTCGGAGCGGGATCTTCGTCGAAGGAACGTAAAGATAAAATAAAAAACGTCCTCGAACGTTTTTTCGTCAATGCGCGCGTACGGGTTGATCATGATGTCATTGCTTCGGCAATTTCCACTTTCGGCGACGAAAGGGGAATTATTGGCATCATTGGGAGTGGATCAAATGCAGCTTATTATACAGGGAAAAAAATCATTGACAATAACTATGGTCTAGGTTATATTCTGGCCGATGAGGGGGCGACAAACTGGAATAGCCAGCAGCTGCTCAAACATTATATGACGGATACCTTACCTGTTGATCTGCGGGACAAACTGGAAAGAGAATTTAACATCGATAAGAAAACCATTTTGGAAAGGGTGTATATTTCCCCACAACCGACAAATTTTCTGAATTCATTTACCGACTTTGTCCTCGAAAATAAAGATCATCTATTCATTAGTCAATTGGTTAAAAATGGGCTTCGTACGTTTATAAAAACCTACATCAAGCCCTTAATGAAAGAATATCCGGACAGTGACGTAAACTTTACGGGTTCAGTAGCGTTTAATTATGAGCACTTGCTTCGGGAAGTTGCCACAGACGAATTTAATATCAGTATTGGTACTGTTGTAAAAGAACCGATACATAATTTAATTAAATATTATATCAATAAAAATTAAGAATATGAAAATTGGAATTAACGGATTTGGCCGTATTGGTCGTTTAGCATTTAGAGCGGCTATCAATCGTCCAGAAATTGAAATTGTTGGTATCAATGACTTAGTTGAACCAGATTATATGGCTTATATGTTGAAATATGATTCAACACATGGCAAATTTGACGGTTCTGTAGAAGTAAAAGACGGTAATTTGGTTGTTAACGGAAAAACTATCCGTGTTACAGCTGAGAAAGATCCGGCAAACTTGAAATGGAATGAAGTAGGTGCTGAAGTAATCATCGAATCTACAGGTTTCTTCTTGACTCAAGAGTTGGCTCAAAAACACATCGATGCAGGTGCTAAAAAAGTAGTGATGTCTGCTCCGGCGAAAGACGACACCCCTACTTTCGTAATGGGTGTAAACCACAAAGAATTGAAAGCTGATCAACACATCGTTTCAAACGCTTCATGTACTACAAACTGTTTAGCGCCTATCGCTAAAGTATTAAACGATAAATTTGGTATCGTTGAAGGTTTGATGACAACAGTACACGCGGTTACAGCAACACAAAAAACTGTAGACGGTCCTTCAGTAAAAGACTGGAGAGGTGGTCGCGGTGCATACCAAAATATCATCCCTTCATCTACAGGTGCTGCTAAAGCAGTAGGTTTGGTTCTTCCAGAATTGAAAGGTAAATTGACAGGTATGTCATTGCGCGTTCCTACAGCAGACGTTTCAGTTGTTGACTTAACAGTACGTTTGAACAGAGGTGCTTCATACGAAGAAATCAAAACTGCAATGAAAGAAGCTTCTGAAGGCGAATTGAAAGGTATCTTAGGTTATACTGAAGACGAAGTTGTTTCTTCAGATTTCTTAGGTGATGCACGTACATCAATCTTCGATGCAAAAGCAGGAATTTCATTGAATGATAACTTCGTTAAAGTTGTATCTTGGTATGACAACGAATGGGGATATTCAAACAAAATCGTTGACTTGGTATTAGAAGTTGGTAAATTGTCTTAATCAACTCGACCAATATCCTATAGAGGGGCTATTCGTGTAGAATAGCCCCTTATTTTTTTTCCTTAAAAATCAGCAGGTTGGCGTTTAAACGCAAAAAAAGCGCTTTTAGCTTTCGTAATTCAAATAATCCGTCTATATTTGCATCATCAATAAGGCAGACAGCTAAATTGAAAAGGTGCCATAGCTCAGTTGGTAGAGCAAAGGACTGAAAATCCTTGTGTCGCTGGTTCGAATCCAGCTGGCACCACCAAAAAGGAAGAACGCAAGGTTCTGACAGATTGAAAGAATAATAATTCCAATGCGAAAATAGCTCAGCTGGTAGAGCACAACCTTGCCAAGGTTGGGGTCGCGAGTTCGAATCTCGTTTTTCGCTCACCTGCCTAGGTGGTGGAACTGGTAGACACGCAGGACTTAAAATCCTGTTCCCGTTAAGGGAGTGCGGGTTCGATTCCCGCCCTAGGTACAAGAAGAGACGCCGAGTATCGGTTGTCTCTTTTTTTTTATACCAAAAAAAAACCTTTGCCCCAAATTTAATATTAGGCCATTTCGAGTTCGATTTGAGCGCAAGACTACGATTAATATCATCGTAACATAATTTTTGTTTCCAATTTGGCATTTTCGAAAAATTAATCGTAATATTGCAATAACATTATGGGACTTACTAAGACAGAAATATTCACAGAAGAGCAGAATCAGCTCGCCACAATGCTCAAAGCATTGGGCCATCCTGCCCGTATTGCGATCCTTCAATCCATCATCCGTGCAAATTCGTGTATCTGTGGTGATCTGGTTGAGGAACTAGGATTGGCACAGCCAACAATTTCCCAGCACCTTAAAGAATTGAAGAATGCAGGTATTATCCAGGGCACCATTGAGGGTGTACGGGTATGCTATTGCATTGAACCGAAAGCCTGGAAATTATTGAAAACAAACCTGGCAGCTTTCTTTGACTCTTATAAAGAGAACACAAACTGTTGCTAAAAAAATTTATATCAATTAATCGTTAAATTGCAATATAACATGAACAACACAGCATTTATCAACTGGGAAACGTTTAAAACGCAGCTCCAGCAAAACCCGAATCAAATTTTACAATTTGAATATGCAGCAGGTAAATGGGTAGATCCCTCCTACCATATCACAGAAATCAAACAGGCTCCGATCGTATCCGTCGATTGTGGTGGCGTAATGAACTCCTGGACTGAAATCATTGTTCAACTATGGGAACCAAGGGAAACAGAAGAAGGCCGTGCAATGCAGGCAAGTAAAGCGATGTCTATCGTTGATATCGTTGAAAAGAAATTACCGCTTAATCCCAATGCTATTGTAAAAATTGAATTCGGCAACTCGCAGTTCGATACACGTCAAATGTATCCGGGTAATTTTACCGTGTCCGGACAAGATTTAATCGTTAACCTTACTCCAGATTATACCCAGTGCAAAGCCATTAACCGCGGGGGAAGTTGTGGCACCACGTCAGCCGGAGAAGAATGCTGCTCCCCCGTTGCTAAAGCCGAACCCGTAAAGCTGGAAATGGTTAATCTGGCTGCTGATGGCCCCGTTTGTAAACCTGGTGGCGGCTGCTGCTAATCAAGACATTAAAAAATGGAAAAAATATTGGTACTCTGCACCGGCAACAGTTGCCGCAGCCAAATTGCAGAAGGATTTTTAAGACATTTCGCAGGTAGCCGAGCCGAGGTTTATAGCGCCGGCATAGAAACGCATGGCGTTAACCCTAAAGCCATTCAGGTTATGGCTGAAGCTGGCATTGATATCTCATCCCACACCTCTAATCATGTCAATGAGTATGCGGCAATAGACTTTGACTATGTAATTACGGTCTGTGATAATGCCAAAGAGAGTTGTCCATATTTTCCTTCAAGGGCTAAAAAACTACATTACAATTTCCCAGACCCGGCAAAAGCTACTGGGACGGAGGAAGAAGTTATGAATGAATTCAGAAGGGTACGTGATCTTATCAAAACATACAGTGCTGAATTTGTAGCGGAAAATCTCGATAAATAAACATACCCACTAACAAAAAAATATGTCAGCCAACAACTGCGCCCCAGCACATGAAAGGAAAAAATTGAGTTTCCTCGACCGATACCTTACCTTATGGATTTTCCTGGCGATGGCAATCGGAGTATCTATTGGATTCCTTTTCCCGTATTCGTCTGATTTTATCAATTCTTTCTCAAGCGGCACCACCAATATTCCACTTGCTATTGGCCTGATCCTGATGATGTATCCACCACTTGCCAAGGTGAAATATGAAAATATGGGCAACGTATTTAAGGACACAAAGATACTGGGGACTTCCCTACTCCTGAACTGGATCATAGGGCCTATTTTAATGTTTATCCTGGCTATTGTATTTCTGCGGGGCTACCCCGAATATATGATCGGTCTTATTCTTATCGGGCTAGCCCGCTGCATTGCAATGGTCGTTGTATGGAATGAGCTGGCAGAAGGAAACCGCGAGTATGCTGCTGGACTCATCGCCCTCAATAGCATTTTTCAGGTTTTATTGTACAGCGTCTATGCTTATATCTTTATCACCGTTCTACCCCCAGTATTTGGGATGAAAGGTCTTGATGTCAATATTTCGATCGGTCAGATTGCGGAAAGTGTCGGAATTTATTTGGGTATTCCCTTTGCAATGGGCATAATCAGCCGTTATGGCCTGATTAAGTTAAATGGAGAAGAATGGTTCCAAAGCAAATTTGTGCCGCTCATCTCTCCCTTCACCTTAATCGCGTTATTGTTTACAATTGTAGTCATGTTCAGCCTGAAAGGTGAACTGATCGTTCAGATTCCTATGGACGTTGTCAGAATTGCGATTCCTTTGGTGATCTATTTTGCCATTATGTTCCTGGTGAGCTTTTTTATCGGTAAACGAATGGGCGCAGATTATTCCAAAAATGCAGCCATTTCTTTTACAGCTTCCGGTAATAATTTTGAGTTGGCTATTGCTGTTGCTATTGGCGTCTTCGGCATCAACAGTGGCCAGGCATTTGCCGGTGTTATCGGTCCACTCGTGGAAGTGCCCGCATTGATTGCCTTGGTCAATGTAGCTTTTTGGTTAAGAAAGAAATATTACAAAGGCCAGGTGATATAGCCCAAGAAAATTATTTATTGCCAGAAAATTGATAAATTAGTTGATATGTTCCATTCAGCTCATTCTCGCAGGCACTGGCCTACACTCCTGCTGTCCGTACTCTTCTCCTTAAATGGCTTAGACCTCAGCGCACAGTTGTTTCATCAGGACAGCCTAAAATTAATAGCCCGACAGTTTGCCTTTACCGAAGGGCCGGCAGTGGACAAAGCCGGGGACATCTATTTTACCGACCAGCCCAATAACAAAATCTGGAAATATAGCACCAAAGGGCAACTTTCGCTTTTTAAAGATTCTGCAGGCCGCGCAAATGGATTGTACTTTAACCATCAGGGTCAGCTCCTTGCCTGTGCCGACGAAAAGAACGAGATCTGGTCAATCAGCAAAGATGGTCAGGTTACCGTCCTGCTGACCGCTATCGACGGAAAGAAACTGAATGGTCCAAATGATCTTTGGGCAGACAAGAAAGGTGGCATCTACTTTACAGACCCCTTTTATCTGCGCGATTATTGGACCCGGAAAAAGCCAGAAATAGCGGGGCAGAAAGTCTACTACCTTCCTCCAGGAAAAGCGAAAAAACCCATCGTAGTAGCTGATGATGTAAGCAAGCCGAACGGCATTGTCGGCTCGCCCGATGGAAGATACCTCTATGTCGCAGATATCGAACGGAATAAAACGTATAGGTACACCATTGAATCTGACGGCAAGCTCAGCGGACAGACAGCGCTTATCGATAAAGGTTCTGACGGGATGACATTGGACCATCAAGGAAATATTTACCTAACGGGCAAAGGCGTCTTTATTTATAGTCCGACCGGTCTATTGATCGGCCATATTGAAGTAAATGAACCATGGACATCCAATGTCTGTTTTGGAGGTAAAGATCGTACGGTTTTATTTATCACCGCTTCAGCAGCCATCTATAAGATCCCCATGCATACCCAGGGAGTGGATTAATACCAGCAAAAGAAAAAAACATGCACCCGATATTTCGTAACTTGCCATACACCGCAGCGTTTTAAAATGGACTGTTTCCAATGTTATTTTTTCAATTATCAGCACAGATGTCCCCTTTTGTAATGCTCGATCGTTTGATGGTAAATACTAAAATTTAAAAACGATGAAAGAATTTATGCTAATCTTCAGACTAAAGGCCGGCGCTGATTTCAAGCCTTCTCCAGCACAAATACAGGAGCGTATGAACTGGCTGGCCAGTATCGCTGCTCAGGAAAAATTGGTGGATAAGGGAAAAACACTTTTACCGACGATCGACAGTGGACGACATATATCCGCTGATAAAGTAGTTACCGACGGTCCCTTTACCGAATTAAAGGAATACGTCAGTGGCTTTATTGTAGTGCGGACCGAAAACATTGATGAAGCTGTAGAAATTGCCAAACAGAATCCAATATTTAAAATTGGCGGAAGTATTGAAGTGCGTGAGCTCCTAAAATCCTAATTCCGTTGGAAAAGCCTACATCAACAGCTGAGTTGATACCAGGTCTGTTTCGCGACCTATATTCCAAAATGACGGCTGTATTATGCCGTCATTTTGGATTGTCCGACATCCAGCTTGCGGAAGATATTGCCAGCGATACATTTTTAAAAGCTTCGGAAGTCTGGCCGATTACCGGCATCCCAGCAAACCCCCAAGCCTGGCTCTACACTGTCGCCAAAAACAAGGTAAAAGATTACTTTAAACATAAGGCTGTCTTTGAACTTAAAGTCAAAGACAATATCTTAAAGGAACTGAATGAAAAGACGCTGCCAGACGACATAGACCAACGTACCATTAGCGACAGCCAATTGGCGATGCTATTTGCCATCTGTGACCCGATAATACCCATAGCGGGGCAGATTAGTTTAGCATTGCAGATCTTATGCGGATTTAGTATCCTAGAGGTCGCCCAGGCGCTGCTCACAAATAAAGAAACCATAAAGAAGCGCATATTTAGAGCAAAAACAGCCTTAAGGGATAGCAAATTTGAACTAAAAGAATTATCAGATAGCCAAATAAGCGCTCGCCTAGCCGCAGTATTGAAAACGATATATCTTCTCTTCAACGAAGGATATTATGCTCAACATGAAAATCACATCATTCGAAAAGAACTATGCATGGAGGCCATACGATTAGCTCTCCTGTTGACAGCACATGAAACAACCAACCTGCCACAGACCAACGCTTTAATCGCGTTAATGTGTTACCAAAGCTCGCGGCTTGATGCCCGAATGGATAAGGATGGGGCAATCGTACTTTTTGAACAACAGGATGTGCAACAATGGGATAGCGATATGATCGATCAAGGTAATTTCTACATGGTACAGGCGACCGATACGCAGGAAACCTCCAAATACCATATCGAAGCAGCCATCGCTTATTGGCACACCGTGGTGGATAACCAATCGAAATGGGAATACATTTTAAAATTTTATAATCAGTTGATTCTGATCGAATACTCGCCCGTGACGGCACTCAACCGGGCATTTGCCTATGCCAAGGTGTATGGCACAGAAACAGGTATCGAGGAAACAAAAAAACTTAATCTCATTAAAATGTCCCATTATTTTGGATTATTGGGCTACCTCTATCGGGATCTTGACCAAGTCGAAGCAATTGACAACTATACTAAAGCGCTGAATTTAGCTTCTTCATTAACTGAACAGGATGTTTACCAAAAACAAATCCTTGCGCTCCAGTGATAATCGATACCAGATCCCAAGGCAAAAGTCTTGAGATCTGGGCTGAAAACAACGGTTTAGGTATCAGCTTTATTCCCTTGTGTTGACCTCAGTGGGGAAAGTCAGCCAATATCGCGTTGTAATCGGGTGAAAAATTAGGAAAAGCCGTACCCTCTATCCGATACGTCTGGATTTTCGTTATCCCAACATAGGTTCGGAAGACAGCAACTAGATAATCCGCTATGTAGTCTTGTACCGGCGATGAACTTTGCATTCCACCGGAAGCAATAGCCAAATAGACATCTTTATCCGCGATAAGTCCAACACGATTACCGGTGCCATCATATGTGTAGGTAACACCAAAACGAACCAGTTGATCGATCCATGCTTTAAGGTGAGCAGAAATGCCGAAATTATGCATTGGCGTACTGATGACGAGCATGTCTGCCGCATTAATTCGCTCAATTAAATCATTCGCATAGGCCAATGACTTAATCGAACAATAATTTGGCGTATCTACTGGAGTATAAAATCCCTGAACCATCTCATGGGTATACAAAGGTGGAGGTGTATCAACCAGATCCCATGTGGTCACGGAGATTGAGCCGTATTTTTTTCTGATACGATCGATAATTTCTTTGCCCAAATTTGTGCTATAGGAGCTGTCTGCTCTTGCACTTGATGTAATGTGTAAAATGGTCTTCATTCGTTTTAACTATTTTACGACTTAACGACCAAGAAAAACAAAAGGGGACACTCCATTCTCAGAAATAGCACCCAATCCGAACATCACTCTCGTTCCGATTACCCAATTCAACCTTAACGATGTACCAATCGCGCTCTCTTCTTACATTTCGTTATCCGCACTTACCTGTGCTTTATAGCGATCAATCTTTTGGTAAACTTTGTTAAAAAACATTTTCTTGTCCCGTGTTCCGGCCGTATTTAACAACCTGGAATTTTTGAGCTGATGCTGATAGAAATTGAAAGCGTGTCGGCAGCTGTCTTTATCATTGGTAATGAAATAGCCCAGCATCGTATGCGGAACGAATAATGACTTTCTGTCGTTATTTCCAACTAGGACGTTATTGTTTAAAATCAATAGCTCATGGTAGTAAAGCTGGTACTGGTCATTGTTTGGCACACAACTTTTCTCCAGTGAAAACAGCAGTTCTTTAAGCTGCTCACAGAGCATCTTTCCGTTTTCGGCGGTCAGTAAGCCGGCCTGGGAAAAATAGATGATCTGCTGGAGTGTACTGTTAATTGTGGTATCATTCCAGATCTCTTTCACCCGGATGGACGAATAATAATCGTAAAGCTTCTGGCCTCTACTATCGATGGGTGTTTTCGACAAAAAAGATTCGAAAGACAATTCCAAACCGTCTGGACTCAACAAATTGAGCCATACATATTTTTTGAATATAGACAAAAGCCCTGTATTGATGGTATAAAAGATCGGAATATCCTTTGCCGAGTAATACAGGTAGGTCTGAAGATTGGATTCAAACTCCGTTAACGATTTAAACGAATGCTCTAGATAATTTGACAGATCATTAAAGGACTGGATTTCCGCTGTTTTTTTTACTAAGATGTGATCACTTTGCTGAAATAGCTTATCCAAAGAAAGTGAAAAGCGATTTGCAAGCTGCACCGTCTCTCCTATTGAAAATTTGCTCTTCATTGAAATTCTGCGGTGCGCCGCATCATAACTAATATCAAGCGCGTCTGCAATCACCTCAATAAGAGATTTCGAAGGATCAATTTTCCGCTGTATTTCCTGAATCAACTTTTCCTGATACATAAGCCAATTATTATTTTGCGATAATCACAAAAATAAAAATTTATATTATTGTTTCCCACAATTTTAACTGCGATTATCACAATAACTTTGGAAGACAATAAACACATATTTTATTAAAAGCCAGCTATGAAAACCGTAATAAATAAACAAGAGGAATTAGCAAGCCGATTCCCGATCTTGACAGACACCCGTCTATCGCCATCGCTCTTCCAGGGCAACATTGAAAACTTCATCGGCATGAGTCAAGTCCCTACAGGGGTCATCGGCCCCCTTAAAGTTCATGGCACTTCAGCCAACGGAAATTACCATATTCCACTTGCCACAACTGAGGGTGCATTGGTTGCATCCTATCACCGCGGATCTAAAGCCTGTTTGCTCGCCGGCGGGATTACCTCGATCTGTCTGCAAGAAGGAGTTCAAAGAAGCCCCGTATTCAAATTTGAGAACATCAAGGATTTAAGTCTTTTCGTTTCCTGGCTCCTCGCAGAGAAAGAAAACTTTCAGGAAATCGTCAAACGCACAAGCAGATTTGCTAAGTTAACCGATACCCGCATACAGATTGAAGGCAACCATTTAACCATATCCTTTGAATATTTCACTGCCGATGCGGCTGGCCAGAATATGGTTACCATCTGCACAGAGGCCATCTGCCGCTTTATGATTGACTCTTGTCCTATTAAGCCCAGTCACTGGTTTATTGAGGGAAACAGCTCGGGAGACAAAAAAGCGACCGCCGCAGCTTTCAATCATGTCAGGGGTAAAAAGGTAACCGCTGAAATAACATTACCGGCCAACATCGTGTCCGAAATCCTTAAAACTTCAGCCGAGCTGATGGATCGCTATTGGCGTACGTCCACCATGGGTGTTATCCAAAGTGGAGCTATAGGTGCACAGGGGCATTATGCCAATGGATTGGCTGCTTTGTTTTTGGCAACGGGCCAGGATGTCGCCTGTGTTGCCGAAGCCGCAACGGGTATCACGCGAATGGAGCAGAATAAAGACGGATCACTCTATGCAGCCGTGACTTTACCCAATCTTATTGTCGGCACTATCGGTGGTGGAACAGCACTTCCGACCCAAAGAGAGTGCCTGGAAATGATGGACTGTTATGGCGAAGGGAAGGCCATAAAATATGCCGAAATAGCTGCAGCCCTTGCGCTCGCCGGAGAATTATCTATTGCCGCGGCCCTTTCGGCAGGTCATTTTACACAGGCGCATCAAAAATTAGGCAGAAAAAAATCACTATAAAATGGAAACTAAAAAAGAAAACAGATGGAATGTGCCCAATGCACTTTCCGCCTATCGTATACTGGCATTACCCTTTATCAGCTATGCCCTTTTAACGGCAGACAGGGATCTGTTTATCCTATTGCTGTCCATCAACCTGATCAGCGATATTCTCGATGGATTAATCGCCAGGCTATTTAACCTTCAGACGGAATTTGGTGCCAAAATAGATTCGATCGCAGATATCGGAACATACCTCATGGCATTCATCGGCATGATAACATTGGAAAAAGGATTTGTAATGGCCTATAAAATCGAATTTATCCTACTTATTGTCCTGTGGATTGTTCCCCAGATCTATGCTCTTATCCGATTTAAACGCTTTCCCAGCTTCCATTTATGGTCCTATAAATTAACAGGCTATCTCCAGGGGATATTTATCTTTAGCTATTTTGTACTCGGATTTAACACCTTTTATTTCCACCTGATGCTAACCGTAAGTTATTTGGCCTATTTGGAAGAATTGGTCCTCGTGATTATTCTCCCGAAGCTGCAATCCAATCTGAAAAGTATATTTCTTATCCAATTACAAAAAAAAGCTTGATTATGTATGTATTAATGGCGAATATAGTGTTGTTATTTTTTGGCATCGGAGCATTGGTCACAGGCTATCTCAATAAGAATAGTCAAGTTGCACAAACCAGAGAACGCTGGTTAAAACTGGGTTTTTACTTCCTGATTTTGATCCTTGTCTTTTTTTCCATTTATATGGACTATGTCAGACTTTTGGCTATTTGCATTGGAATAGCCGGTTTTTACGAAATTGTCAAGGCCCACCTATATTCAGAACGACCACTGCTATTCTTATGTCCCGTAGTGGTCCTTTACGTCGCTCTTATTGCTGCGTTTATAAACTTCGGGCACAGGGCATCGACAGAAAAGGTTTGTTTTATCTATTTTATGGTGGTGATTTTTGATGGATTCAGCCAGCTCTGCGGTCAATTATTCGGCAAAAGAAAACTTATTCCCTCGGTTAGTCCCAATAAAACTGTTGAGGGTCTAATTGGCGCTTTGGTCATTGCCACTGGCACCAGCCTTTTCCTCTTTCCATCCATCGACCTGTCCATCACGCAAACTTTAAAGACCGCCCTTTTTATTTGCTTTTCCGCATTGCTGGGCGACCTATTGGCTTCGTGGTACAAACGAAGCTGTCAAATTAAAGATTACGGCACCCTCATTCCAGGGCATGGCGGAATACTGGATCGATTTGACAGCTTTATATTCAGTGGAGCCATGTACGGACTAATTTATCTTTAAAAACAAGATTATGAAAAACGATTTAGAGAACATGCTCCTATTAGGCACCCTTTTCTTGCTGCTATTCGCGCTTGCTGAACTATTGTATCAACAGTTTAAGGTCAAAGCAGAGTTTACCCGAAAACTCGTCCATGTAGGTACGGGGATAATCTGCATGTCATTTCCGATTTTGATCAGCAGCCACTGGTCTGTTTTCATCCTATGCGGATTGTTCACTTTGATTTTATTGCTGTCCATCAAGTTCGATTTATTAAATTCTATCCATGCAATTGACCGAAAATCTGTCGGTAGCCTGGCCTATCCTGCGGCAGTCTATCTTTGCTTTCTCGCACAGACATTGTTAGACAAAGGGGCTATTTTTTATTATTTGCCCTTGCTCACCTTGGCAATATGTGATCCGATGGCGGCATTATCTGGCAAAAAATGGCCTTATGGTTCTTACCGCCTATTCGGTGCGCGAAAAACACTACTAGGGTCCGCAGTGTTCTTTGTATGCGCTTTGATTACCGTGGTTGTAATTGGACACTATATGCAAGAGCCAAGCCTGCACATGAGCGAAATCACCATGATAGGTACCCTGGCTCTTGCCGCGACCATAGCCGAAGCATGTAGCAAAGACGGTTACGACAATATAAGCATTCCGGTCAGTAGCATGCTCAGTCTGTATATTCTATTTCCCTGATAAGTAACAGTCCAGTTTTAAAGGTAGATGATGAAACTATAAGCAATTTTATTTATCTTTATATTGAAATAAAGATTCGCTTAGCTATTCTGGCAAAAGCGATTAAAAATGACCATTTCATCTTTAATTCTAAAAATCACTCCAACATGTATAAAACCGTATTAACGAGGCAATTTTATTTAAGCGTAATCGCCATCATAATCCTACCATTTGCCACCTTGGGCCAAAGCCTTCCATTACAACTATTACCCTCCGGTCATATTGTAGTAGAAGCTGAAATCGAAGGAAAGAAAGGAAATTTTATCTTCGATACAGGCGGGGGGATTAATCTTTTTTTTGAAGATTTTGCCAAAGACCTGAAAAAAAAATGAAAGCTATAATTTTCTCACGGCATTTCGCGCAACAGGTGAAAAAATGACAATCCCTCTTTATAGATCCTCTACCATTAAATTCAATGGTAAAGAGTTTAATGATATTCCGTTTTCAACATTCGACATGAAATTGGCCGGTATTAATGGCCTAATTTCCCTTCCAATGCTTTACGACACGGAGTTTATAATAGACTACACAAAGAAACAGCTTATTTTTCCGAAGGCAAAACTAAAAAGTGACAAAATTATTCCGATACAACTGACGACCAATGCCGATCAATCCCTTGATATCTCCACGTACATATATCTAAACGACAAGTACAGGATCAACATTTTATTAGATTCAGGGGCTGGCGATGATTCATTTTGGTTTAGCGATCGGTTTATCCCTATCTTGGGATTGGATCCGTCCAAACTGGAAATAACGGAGAGAGCTAGTGAGTTTAATCCCGAGATAAAAACAAAATATTACAAAGGACATATAGCATCCATCTCCAATTCTTCTGTAAAAGTAGAGCATCCTACAGTCTCATTTGTTGAAGGATTGACCTATGAAGGAAAGACCAGCATCAATTGGCTGGGCAAAAAGCTTGGATTCAATTTAAAAGAAAAGAAGATCTATTTATTGGATTAATCACTGTTAGATCTATATGAAATTTGGATTATTAAGAAAATGTATGATGAATACAATAAAACCTCTATTGATCATTGTCCTATTTTTACTATGCAATCTTAAGCACCTACAGGGTCAGCAATTTACCCAGTATGGAAAATCCGATACCCTTTCAATTAAATCACAAATCTTTAATTCCGATAGAAAAGTCATACTGACCAAATCGTTAATGGGCAAATCGGATACGTTGGCAAGGAAGACCGTTATCTACTTCGATGCTGACGATACCCACATAAACGGAACTGTTTTGCAATCTGCCGATAACCTTACCGCAACTGGTGAAATGCCCAAATCAAATCTGGTCGGTATTATGCAGGTCGATAGAAATACAGAATTTCTTGAAAAAGAAAAGTTAGCAGCTTTTCTCGTAAAAGAATTGATCCCCCACCTAAAAGCAAATCAATACGACACACAAAAAATTACGCTTATTGGGCATTCTTTTGGTGGATATTTTGCTACCTATCTGTACCTGACAAACAATGAGCTGTTCAATTCTTGCATTGCTGTAAGTCCAGCATACTGGCCCAATAAAAAAGACCTATTCAATGATCTTAACAGTTTAGGAAACAACTCAATTTCAGGTGATTTTTACATGGCTATCGGAAACAAACGTTGGGACGATATTTCGATCACAAAATACATCGATGAAATGGACAGGTTGCTGACTAAGCATCAGCGACAAATCAGGTACAGACTAAACCGGCTTGATGGATTCAGTCACAACGCAACACCAACTGTAGGCATTGGATTGGGATTAAGCTATGTTTTCGATCTGTGGGAATGGCAAAATATATTGCAGGAACAAGAACGGCGTTAAAAAGCTCACCTGACTTTTGGGGGCATCTGGAAATTAAAGCCGATGCGCTCTATCATTTAAAAAGATATTCGGAAGCGAAAGAGGGCTATCTTAAATCGCTGCATTTCTTAATCAACGACAAGGAAGAACAAAAGGAGAGCATCAGAACTGCAAGCAAAAGGCTAAAAGAAAAAAATCAAAAAATGTAAGTAATACGCACTACAAAAACTGCTGAAACCGCATCAGTTCGTTCATATTCTTGCACTGCAGTTTTCGAAGCATACAACATTATTTGGAAACACAGTTCAATGGCGCCAATGTCATTGCAGTGTTTTTATCCGTCCGCTTTGGGTTTTCTTTTCGCCGATTATTTTATATTTTTGTACATCTTCCAGCAATAATCTAATTTAGTCGGGAACAACCATTATGCAGTTTAACTTCGCCTTTGATTCCAGTCCGTTTAAAACTCTGATCGCTTTTCATAAGATTATACCATCCTTTGAAGCAGCGGCTCTATCGCCGGTTGGCTTTCAGGCCAGCTATGCCCGATCGCTACTGGAAGAAATCAGCAAATACCCCGAACTTATCGATGGGGTCGAAAAAGCAGAAGAAGTGCTGCGCTATGAGCCTATTATCAAGGTGCTGCTGGCCGACCTGTTCCCGAGCTCACTGACACATAATGAGATCAAGGCCATTACCATTCCCTTCCATCTCTATACGTTCAACCATACCGCAAGACTGGAAAAAATATTAGCGGATGCCGGCGATCACTATGAATTTAGTCTTCGTGATATCTCGCCCGATACCTATTATATTCTCAATTGCTGTGTTATTATCAGCCAGTATTACGGCTTTAAGGTGGATGCTATGGATGCCCCCCTCTTTTTGGATATTCCAGACAAGAATAATATCATCCATCACTACCGCGTCCTATTCAATGCCGATTTTATCGATGTCCTTCCAACAGAACGGGCACTCGATCTTACGGCTGAAGATATTACCGAACTGGTCGACAACTTTTCGGATATTGCCCTATGGAAGTCCAAATTCCCCGAGCAGAGCTGGATCCTGAAAGGCTTTTCCATTATGACGCTTTTTGATGCGACCATTGAAAATGCGGTATCCAGCTTCAAGAGCAATCTGCTGCGCGAAAAAAGTGCTGTCCAGCTGGCAGAAATAGAAAGCATTTTCCGGTCGATTTATAAAATAAATGATCTGCGCATCGGATTGACCTCCTTTGAAAAGGTCAGGAACGAGTACAACTTACGGATTGTCGAAAAACAGCTGTACAGTCATCTACTTTACGATTCGACGATCGAAGAATGTGAAAACATGCTCTGCAGCGAGACCTTGGAGAACCTGCTCACCAAGGACGAATATTTTGTTGTACCGGATATTGACAAGCTGCCACTGGATGATCCAAAGCAGGCCTATTTTATCAACAAGCTCAAGCAGCAACAGGTGAAGAGCTTTATTTTTGTTCCCCTCGTCGAAGGCGACAAAGTGCTCGGTCTATTGGAAATGTCCTCATCCAAGGTGCGAGAACTCAATTCGGTCAATGCCAACAAGCTCAACTTCATCTTGCCCTTTATCAAAGATAAAGTCTCGAAAGCCTTTGCAGAAACTGAAAATCAGATCGAAGCGGTGATCCAAAAGGAATATACCGCTATACACCCGAGTGTCAAATGGCGGTTTCAGGAAGAAGCCATGCATTTCCTCAACGACCGCGCCTTTGGAAAAGACTATGCCCTGCAGGAAATCGTCTTTGACCATGTTTATCCGCTCTATGGGCAGATTGACGTACAGGGCTCCTCGGAATCTCGCAATCAGGCCATCCGCCAAGATCTGATGAATCAGAGCAAGGAACTGATCGCATTGTTCACTGCGGTCAACCAAACGCAGCGATTACCGCTCTTTGAGCAAAAGGTCTTCGACTTGGAAAGAAACCTGACGACGCTGCAGCAAGCGCTGCTGACCGATACGGAACAGCTTATGCTCGATTATTTTAACCAGGATATTCACCCTATTCTGGAGAATTTCAGGAAAAACAACAAAAATAGCGTCGCCACCGAGGCCGTCGACCGCTATTTTGAGCGAATCAACCTCTCTATCGGCGGTTTTTATGAGGCCCGACAGGATTATGACAACTCCATCACCCTGATCAACAAAAAGCTGGTGGCCATCCTCGACGAAAAGCAGGTAGAAGCCCAAGAATACTTTCCTCATTATTATGAGCGCTACAAGACAGATGGTATCGAGCACAACATGTATATCGGGGCCTCCATCGCTCCCGGTCGGAATTTTGAACTCTACTACCTACGCAATTTACGGCTGTGGCAGCTGCAGGTGATGTGTGCGATGGAACGCGAGTTTAGGCAGCTCCAGCCCGCCCTTCCGCATCAGCTGGAGGTGACCTCATTGGTGCTGGTCTTTGCCACCCCCATTTCCATCCGCTTTCGTATGGACGAGAAGCAGTTCGATATCGACGGCTCCTACAATGTGCGCTACGAGATTGCCAAGAAACGAATTGATAAAGCCAAGATCAAGGGCTCGACGGAGCGCATCACACAAAAAGGCAAACTGGTTATTGTCTACTCCAATATACATGAAGAAACAGAATACCTGGGATACATCAACCTACTACAGCACAAAGGATTACTAGACAACAATATCGAGCAGTTTGAGGTGGAAGATCTACAGGGACTGGTTGGCCTGAAAGCGATCCGTGTGGGATTCAATTTTCAAGATCTGCACTAAAGCAATTCCCGGTGTTCCATCAGATAGGCCAAGGAGAGTATCATCTAATAATCTGTTTGCGGATACGGCTTAAACTTTTGGGGTTCATGCCGAGGAACGATGCGATATATTGCATGGGTACGTTGTGCAGCAGATCCGGCTGTTCGGCCATGAGCTTGAGGTACCCTTGCGCTATGTACATTCCTCATGCTTTGAGCGTGATATTGCATCCGGGGAAACGTTTCGTTGACTAAACAAATATACTAAAAACGATTTACATACTAATAAAATTAGCAAACAAATATCAATTTATTGAAATAAATACTTGATTTGAATCACGATTTGAAAAAGCAAAGTCACGCTTTGCGAGAGCCTTTTATGAAGCAGTGGATATTGCTTCATAACAAATGAAGCAGCCCGGGGGCTGCTTCATTGAAAAAATAGTCTTTGCGAAATGCCATTTAGGGTTTGCGGTTGCTTGCCCTCACCGGTCTGTCTGGTTTATACTCATCCCAGCCCTTAGACCGCAAATGATATACGATATCCAAAATTATTGATCTCTTTCGTTACGGAACAAATGGGGTTGTTTGCCGGTATGTTTCTTGATGAAACTTCTGAAATTTGCGACATTACTAAAACCTATTTCGAAAGAAATCTGTAAAATGGATAGATTCGAATGTCTGATCAAGCGGATAGCCTCCTGGACTACAATTCCCGAAATGAATGCTTTTGCAGATTTTCCGCTGTTAGCTGCGCATAGCGCGGAAAGCCTTCTGCTTGTAAGTTTTAATTTATTGGCATAAAAACTGACGGACGTACTTTCACGATAATACTTGTATACCAAAATGTTAAAGCTATTAAAAACAATCTGCTCCGATGAACTGCACAGCTTTGATAGAATCCCCTGAAGAGAGAGCCTGTAATGTCCTTCCAACAAAATTGACTCGACACAGTGATGAGCGACCAGATCCAATATTTCCGGTCCCTGTACCCGCGCCATTTGTATGCGTTCAATAATAGCCCCATCAAAATAGGCCTGATTTCCCATTTTACCTTCAATCTGTATGGCATTCTGAATGCCATAGAACAATATGGAGTTGAGCATCTTCACGTCGGATTTCGATCTCAGATAAAACGCCGCGGTAAATGATAGCACATAGCCCCCTATTGGCGCATCGTTCATGAATTTGATTCGCTTCCTAGGCCCTACAAATAGTAGCTGTCCGCTATTCAGCGTATAAAACTCCCTATTTACAGCAATGACGATCGGTTCATCTATTTTTATGATGTAATAAGTATCACTTGCTATATCACTTTCGGTTTGTTGGAATTCGGCGAGTGTACAAATCCCAAAATCCTGTAGCCCTATTTCTAGGTCCTTACTATTCATCATCGTCTCGATAAGCGTTTATACAGTTATCAGCACTAAAACCTCCTGCAGATCATCTTCACTTGTCTGAGATCATAAGCTGATCCTATTTGGAACCCACATCGGATTGGAAGCTGTGCTATGTTATGAAGCTGTGCTGTATTATGAAGCTGTGCTATGTTATCATGCTCTGTTATCTGTGTATCAAAAGACAGTCAGCTTTGACTGCCTTTTGCTTACACATGTTATCTTGTGGTATACCCGCCATTGGCGAAAATAGTCTGTCCGGTTATCCACCAGCCATCCGTTACCAGAAACTCAATCAGCGGTGCAATGTCCTTAATATCGGTCAGTCCACCCAATGCAGACGCCGATCTGTGATAGGCTACAGCATCTTCAGATTCCTGTCCATAGAAGAAAGGTGTATCCATCGGACCAGGAGCTACCGCCGTAACTGAGATTCCACGCGATCCGAATTCCTTAGAAGCAGCCCTTGTAAAATGTTCTACAGGGGCTTTCATTCCCGCATATGTCGAATAAAGGCCTGTATAGGCTGCTAATAAAGACGTAACGACAGTACAGATTTTGCCATTATCGTTGATCCGCTTGCCGGCTTCGAGAATAAAAAAATAAGCGACCTTCGAATTAATATCACTCATGCTGTCGTACTCAATCTCTGAAGTCTCCACAAATGGTTTTTTCAGTACTTTACCGACTGTATTGATTGCGATATCAACCTTTCCGAACTTTTCTTCGGCTTGGTCGAATAGCGCTTTTATATTTGATAGCTGTGTAAGGTCGCCCTGGACAAGCAGTCCCTCGGCACCAATCGCCTGTACATCCGACAATGTTTTTTCTGCCTCGGCTCTTGTGCTCTCACTATTGTAGTGAATGACAAGCTTTGCTCCTTGTGCCGCAAAATCCCGGCTCAACAGTCCCCCTAAGTTTTTCGCACCACCTGCGATCAAAACTACTTTTCCATTTACTTCTTGATTTGCCATAAATTTGAAAATTTGAATCCATCACCCACTGATTTGCCGTGGACGTGCTGGATTACAGGTTTAGATTCTATCAGCGCTTATTCTGGCCTCTCAAAGCCATTTTACCCCGCTAGAATCTCTCAAACCAAATATCAATAATTGAGCTGCCAATCAAAAAAAACAGGGTTTCACAATGCTATCACACTTATCAAAATAGCAGGTAGTCCCGTGGTTATCAATCCATATGCTTCGATAGCTAGAAAGAGTAGCGCTATTTTACCTGCAGGATCGAACGCTGGTGACTAAAGTTTTCCAGACTAAATCTGCCGTGATATTTTCCCATTCCTGAAGCACCTACGCCACCGAAAGGAAGATAATGCGATCCGACGTGGATCAATGTACTATTGATCTCCGCATCGCCGCTGGTGGTTCTTGCGATCACATCATCGGCAAATTGCTGACTTTCAGAAAACACGTACAGCGCCAATGGTTTGGGTCTACTATTGATCTCTTTCAGTACTTCATCAATATTCTTGTAAGTTAAAATCGGAAGGATCGGACCAAAAATTTCCTGCTGCATCACCGCATCATTCCAGTTGACACCATCCATCAAAGTTGCTTCAAAATGGCGCGTTTCCAAATCATATTTTCCCCCATAAATAACTTTTTCGGGAGCGGCATCCAGGTATCCCGCTAAATTCCCTATCTGATGCTGGCTAACAATCTTGCCGATTTTCCCTAAAGATTCGTCGTTGTATGTAGCTTTAAGATAAGATTTCAACTGATCGATAAAGGCGCCCTTCACAGATTCATGCACATACACGTAATCCGGAGCAACACAGGTCTGTCCGCAATTGATCCATTTGCCGGCAGAAATGCGCTGAACGGCTTTTTCGATATCCGCATCATGGTGTACGATCGTTGGGGATTTTCCGCCCAGTTCCAAAGTAAGCGGAATCAGTTGTTCGGCAGCTGCTTCATGACAATTTTGCCAACATTAGGGCTTCCCGTAAAAAAGATGTAATCAAAAGCAAGGCTCAATAGATAGGTGTTTTCTTCAATAGCGCCCTGAAAAACGGCAACATATTGTTCATCAAAAGCTTCGCTAACAATATCTTCAATCACCTGGGCAACATGGGGCGTGTTTTCAGAAGGTTTGATGATAGCCGTATTTCCGGCCATCAGGGCCCCGATCAGCGGACTGAAAGTCAACTGTACCGGGTAATTGAAGGGACCTATAATATAGTTTACACCGTAGGGCTCATAAATGTACTTACTGATGACTTCCGCTCCCGAAGCATGCGGTTTTGATTTGACATACGTGGGTTTTGCCCATTCTTCCATATTTTCGATCATATCATCGAGTTCATCGAGAACAATCTGAACTTCGACGTACTCTGCTTCTGCCCTGCTTTTTCCAAGATCGATATTCACTGCTTCACAGACCGCATCCGTATAACTCGCAAAAACTTTACGGAAATTTTGCAACTGTCTTTTACGGAATGCAATTTCCTTCGTTGCTTGCGTACCGAAAAAGTCTTTCTGTTTTTCGAATACTTCTTTTATTCTGTTTTTAATTTCTGTAGTCATTTGTTGGTGATTTATGCATTTTAAAACACATATAGCGCGTAAAGTGTTTGTTTTAATAAAGTAAAAGTATCTAGCGTGTTTATATCTTGTAGAACAAGATTATGGTGCTTGGCTACTCAACTTCTTACTTTGACTTAAACATCCCTCTAAATTCCAGTGGCGTCTGAGCCGTTTTCTTTTTGAACAGTTTGCTGAAACTCTGTGCATGCTCAAAACCCAGTTCGTAAGCAATTTCATTTACGGTAAGTTGTGTCGTTGATAATTTCTCTTTTGCCCGCTCAATAAGTTTATGGTGGATATACTGCTGCGTGCTCTGGCCAATGAGCGAGCGTAGCATATCGCTTAGATAACCCGCAGACACATTCAACTGCTCCGAAAGAAAATGGACCGTTGGAACTCCCAGAATTACCGAATGATCCTGATCCAGATAATCATCCAGCAGCGCTTCTGCCTTCAGTAGAATATCATTGTTTATATTTCTTCGCGTAATGAACTGCCGCTTGTAAAACCGGTTTACGTAGCTCAGCATTAACTCCACCTGCGAGATAATAACTTCTTGGCTAAATTCGTCTATCCGATTGTCAAGTTCATTTTTCATGAAATTCAAGATCGCGATCATCGTTTCTCTTTCCTGATCAGATAGATGTAACGCTTCATTCACAGAATAGGAAAAATAGCCGTACTTCCTAATTTTATGGGCTAAAGGGGAACCCAGGAAAAAGTCAGGATGGATCAGCAGCAGATAAGCATAGGTATCCCTATTATATTCTGTGCTGCCCACCAATTGATTAGGCGCAAAGAAAAGCATACTTCCTTCATTAAAATCATAGTACCCCCTGCCGTACTTGAGTTTTCCGCTGTTTTTTGTTATAAAAGTGATCTTGTAGAAACTCAGGACATCGTATATTGGAGCCATAGCGGTATTGAATGGATTATCCTGATTGAAATGGACCAAGCTAATCAGGGGATGCTGCGGTTTTGGTAGGCCAAAAGCTTCGTGACTCTCTGATATGGATATAAAGCGTTTTAACTTATCCTCTTTCTTTTTCATACAATAAATTTATAAAAAAACCTGTAGCTTATAGCTACAGGTCTTCCTTTGTGTAATTCTACCACGGCACTTGACCGCCTTGTTCTGTGCGATAGGTAGCCGGTCCCGTAAAGCTTCCATTGGGTATATCTTCCGCCAGTGCCACGCGTATCGGCTCAAGTGAGCCTTCTTCCACCGTATCTGTACCTTCAAAGTTATTCAGGGCTGTCGCTGTAAAACCCGGACTTACCAGATGTACCTTAACATTTGTATTTTCCAATTCATTTGCAAGAGAAAGGAAAACACCATTTAAAGCGGTTTTCGAAGCGCCATATACGGCATCAAATCCACTACGGAATGCATTGTCCGGATCTGCATTCAGGGTCAGTGAGCCTAGAGAACTTGAAACGGTTACGATCCTAGATTGTTTTGCATTCCGAAGTAAGGGCAACAAGGCCTGTGTTATGGCAAGCGTGCCAAAGACATTGGTTTCCCAAACCTGGCGCATTTCAGCTATGGATGTGACGCTTGCCTTCTGCGCACTCAGAATTTCCCACATTGTACGACCGGGGATCCCTGCGTTTGAAATCGCCGCATTATTGACCAGCAAAGTAAGGTACCCAAACTCATTTTCTATTTTACCGACAGCATTCCTGATTGAATTATTGTCGGTAATATCCAGTTGAATGGCATGTGCTTCACCCCCTATCTGATTGGCGGCATCCTTTCCTTTTTCTAAATCTCGTGATCCAACAAACACATGATATCCATTTTCAGCAAGAGCTTTGGCAATCTGAAAACCAACACCTGTATTGGCACCTGTAACTAGGGCTACTTTTATTTCATTTGTCTGCATGTTAAACTTATTTAAATGTAACAGGACAAAGTTCCGCAACTATGGGCGGACAATTGTAGCTGAATTGAGGATATTTCTAACCAAAATAAGGGTAGATATAAATTCACGGCTAACCTACAATCCTTACAAACTTCAGTTGAGTTGCATTGTAGGAAAAAATAAACGGACGACGGTTCCTGTCCCTATTTTACTGGAAATATTAATAGATCCACCTAAACGCTCGATAAGTTCTTTTACCAGAGGAAGGCCTATTCCTGAAACCTGATCCGGTTGGAGATGTAATCTTTCATGGGCCATAAACTCCAGATTGAGATTTACATCGGGAATACCGACGCCATTGTCTTCCAGATAGTATACAATTCCTTTACTTGTCTCCTCACTGTAGATATGTAGATAATCATCGGCTGTCTGTGCCGCATATTTTATGGCATTTGAAATAAGGTTAAAAAATATCTGATAAACAGCATTGGCATCTGTACGCAGTGCGAGAAGCTTTCCCAATTTAAATTTCACCTGCGAATTTGGATATATCAAATTGACTTCTTCCGTCCATTCCATCATTCTTTTATCCATCTCCAAGTACTCTATCACAGGTTTGTGGTCTCTTATTTTATTTAGCTGGAGTTTTTTATCAAGTATAGATTCGATATTCTGTATAGCCATATTCATGTTTTCAAGCCATTTTTGGTTAACATCTTGTGGCAGGTTAATGTTTCTGCTCAAAAAATGATTTCCCAATTTTAGAACTGACAATGGATTTTTTAAATCATGAGATAACGTATTTGCAAAAGCATCAAGCTTTCTATTAAAGATCAACTGTTCATTTTGACTTTCGGCAATGTCATAAGCTAGCTTTCGCTCGGTCACGTCCCACGAAGAATGAAGAATGCCATAGGTATTCCCATTATCATCCAGGAGAGCTTTGTATTCAAAATCAAAATAGCGCTTTACAACTTGATTTCCACAGACAATATCTGCTGGAGTATCCTTTGCGGTGTACGTGATTCCCGTCTTCCAAACATTTTTCAATATGGATGAAAACCCTTCTTTATGAAAACTCGGAAAACATGAACAAAACGTTTTGCCGACTATACTGCTATCAGCTCGCCAGGTTTCTAGCATAGACTTATTGACGTAGGCTATATGTAGATCGGGGCTGCTGTATATAGCAGTTGCCAAGGGAGACATATCAAGTATCGGCAGCAAAAACTGATCGTTGAGCATCATAATTAACCAATTGTGTAAAAATAAATCAAAAAATATGGGAATATCGTTCAAATACATTCACACAAATAGTGCCATATTGGAAGAATAAACTGCTTTTAAACTATCGTATACACAAATTATACCGCAAGGAGCCGATCCAGCTACCCAGTTACCGGCAAAAAAATTACATAAAATAAAGGTTTACACACTTTATCATGGGTAAAGTAGTTAAATAGGTAAAGAAATGGAATAGCCATAGATAAAATTCAATTCATGTGGAATGATTAATTGCGCGCGGGATACGTTGGCGCTGGATAATCCCTGTCGACATGCATCTGATTGATCAAAATCTCCTTGATCAGGTGATTCATTCGCTTATCATTGACGTCGATTTTTACGATTTTGTGGCTGTAATAGCTGTCGCTTTCAAACTCACTTTCGATTTTCTCGGCGAATGCAGGCGATAATGATTTGTAGTTAAGTACAACTTCGGTTTCCTTTTCTGCTATTTTTTTTAACGTCAAAGTCCAGATTACCCCATACTCCGGAGAGAAAAAGACTTTTCTTGGCGGCGGTACTTTCAATTTTTTATTCTTTAACGAGTACGTATACAGCATATGAATACTTGGTTTGGAAACATCTTTTGCCGCAGCCGTGACCAATTTATGATACTCTTTTTCGTTATCCACAACCGTTTCAATGCTTATCCCCTGCTCCTCGATTTCAAATCGGGCAGTCGAATCTGTACTTCCCAGGGATGTGATTTTCATCTTGCTGTCGACAAACTGGCCGGACATATCGGGGATGCCCTCTTTTACGCGGTCAAAACTTGCCGCTAAACGCATCGGGACCAATTTAGTCGTCAGCGTTTGCGCATGTAGGCTACCCGCTGCAGCAATAAAAAAGAGCATTATACCAACATATTTTCTCATCATAATTGTTTTAATTTAGCGATTTCAAAACGATTAAAATCTGATCTTGAGACCTGATATTAATGTAAATTACACTTTTTGTCAGTTGTTTCTCCTGTTGTTCGAAATTTGGCTAATCGCATTTACAATCCGCTGGATATTAATTCATATTCGCAACAGTTGGCTAATCAGTGCAATGCAATAGCGCTACGACACAGCAGCTAACTACCGTTGAATCGTAGCCACATAGCGCCCAGTTGAATTGTAACCGCGTAGCGCCCAGTTGAACCGTAGCTGCGTAGTATAGTTGAACCATAGCCGTGTAGCGTATAGTACCTAAAAAGGTGTATCAAAGCCCGAGCTATAAAAAACTTAGCGTTTTTCCATCGCTTTCATGGCCAGTCCGGCTGCAATACCACCGATAACATACCAGGCAACCGTCATTAACTTCGTACGATTGGTCTTTTTTATGGGTTTGGCATCGAGTCCGGCCTGTTCCGGAATAGTCAATGTTGCGAGCCCTACCACAGTACCGAGCAAGGCTCCTTTCAGCAGCCTATTTTTCTGACCGCCATAGCCGATAAGCGTATATAACATGGCATTTGAGGCCACATCGGCGCCAAATGTAGCTGCTACCAGCGCATTACCTTGGGGTGGTTTAAATCCGGCGAAGCGTACTGTTTTTTTCATTGCCTCCTCACCAACTTTATCTACTTCGGGCGCTTTGGAATCAAATCTTTTGGCAGCGCTGTGCACTATATTGAGGACGAGTGCACCGATCAATCCGCCCAGCATATTTTTATTCAATCCGTTCATAGCTTGTCTTTTTACTTTTTCAATCTTGCTTGTTAAGTTCTCAATCTTGCCGAGCCCATAGATCGACAGGTTATTTTAGAACGAAAAGACCAGAAACCTCAAAGAAGCACCGGTCTTTTCTAACTATTTATCCATCAAATGGATTAATAGAAAGACAAGAGTCAGATTGAAATCGTTTAAAAAAGCTTCAGTTATCTTTAACAGAAAACAGCCCTTTTATCTCCGCATGTCTCTTTTCGATCAGAAGAACCGTATGATCGTATTCCTCCTGAACCTTCTGATCCCTAAAGAATGGATGCAGCTCACCTTCAACCAACTTATGCTCGGCAAATTTTACCAAAAGTGATTTGAGTTTCTCCCTTAATCGGCCGATCTCTTCATCATTGAACGTGGCTTCTCTAATCTTACGTCCCACATCCGCATCACCATCCTGCCATTGATCTTCAAATTTTTCCATAACTTAATTTATTTTAAAGTATTCCATTCAATACCGAACCAGCCCCCTGTCTTCTCGCCCCAATCTCGATTTCTTCGGTCCGCTATACATCCCCCCACACTCCTTTCGGTTTCCACTTTTTACACGTTTATTGCCGCTATTCACATACTTTCACACCTTTTATCGCCCTACTTTTGGATAACAACTTTTTTGCGGGTTGTTATTTAATATAATATTAATGGACACTGGGGCGAAGGGATTCGTTCCAGTATTTTTTTACACCAATCCGCACAAAAAAACAGCTGCTAATGCACATATGCATCGCTCGCCGTTCGCATTCTTTCACGGTACTGCAGTGGATTGGAACCCGAATGTTTTTTGATAAAATGCCGAAAATTGGACTCTTCTGAAAACCCCATTTCATAGGAGATCTGGGAAATAGAAAGATCCGTATGTTCAATATAACGCAGCGCTTCTTTCAGAACGATGTCGATAATGGCATTCTTTGCCGTTTTATTCCAGACTTCTGTACATAGATTCGTTAGCTTTCTTGGCGTAATATGTAGTTTGTCTGCATAGAATTTGACGTTGCAATTTTCTTTATAATGCTTGTGTACGAGTATGGAAAAGCGGTTGGCCATTCCCTGCACTGTACTGTCCGTACCCCTGCTGAGTTCCTTATCGAAATCTGTTTCCCATATCCCTTGTAAAAGGACCGACTCGATGAAGTTGTGCACGATCAGCGAAGTCACCGCGGCGTTTCTTGATGGATAACCTTGGATATTTCCCATGATCTGCATCTTCATCTCTTCCTGTTTTATCCGGCTTTTAACGGCTTTGAGCAATCTTTCACTGTCAAAAAATAATCCCGAATTGATCAATGTCCTATCCAGGGCCGACCTTTCGTAAAACCGTGAAGTAAAGCGGATCAGATACCCGTTCGGAGTGCCCGATCCACTGAGGGTAAAATCTTTCGCCGGACCAATAAAAATCAGCGTATTGCCTTCCATGCAAAAAGAATCATTCGCCAGGCGGATCTCAATGTCATCAAATGGTACCAGGATAGTGAAAAGATCCTGACCATGATACCAGTGGGGAAACCGCTTCTGCTGCCATTCCTTTAAAGGTATAATTTCAAATTCAGCCGCTTTACTGTCCATAAATGAGCTATGCTATGTATCTATCCTTTGCTTAATGGAGATCGGATGTCATCATCAAGCCAATATTTAATTTCGTCCAATGTCATTCTCAGATTGGTTTTACTGAAAATGAAAAGTGCACCGTTGGCCTTAAACCGTTCAAGTTCGGTGACATTATCTGTGGTCGTATACCCGAATACTTTGATCGATGGAAACCGATCGCGGATATGAAGAGCGGCCTCATGTCCATCCATTATAGGCATATTAAGATCCGCAAGGCATACATCGGGCAGCTCAGCGGTACTTTCGAGTTTTTTCAGGAGCTCCAGTCCGTTGCTGCAATTAAAACGTAGATCAAATGTTTCATTGTTGACAAGCACTATTTTCATGAGCGTTCGCTGAACGAGGCTATCGTCCACAAATGCTATTTTTATTTTTCTTCCGATCTCAGTTGCCATCTTCTTCCTTCTGCAAAATATCCAATGGCAAATAGTCCTGTTCAGTTCCTGCTACGAAAGTAACCTGTATAGCCCCGAAAGCATTCTCCATCTCCACCCTGGTTACATAAATTGTAGGCTGTATATATTCTCTTTTGGCCTTTAATTGATCCTTCATTTTCGATTCTGTTTAAGTTTGAAATATATGCGTTAGTTACATAGTAGTGTAGTCCAATTCAGACTACAACTTTTTTTAATTAACTGATTCATAAAGGATAAAAAAATGAAATTATCTAGCTAAATAGGATTTGTCATGAAATGAATAGCGATTAAGGTGTAGTTTTTAATAATATTTATTAGATTATTTTTTGTAAGGTAAAATAGTTACATTTGATTATTGCAATTGTAGTCTGAATTGGACTTCTCTGGAAAACCCATATATTTATTTTCAGAAAATTATATTCAATTCCAATGATAAACTTCAAATTTACGCTGCTATATTCCTCCCCTTTTTCAACGATATCCCTTACGATCCTTGATGATTCTCAGACGGAACATGTGATCAATACTCCCCTTAAAATTTGCCCGGATTTATGGGATTTTGAAAAACAGCGACCCCACAATATTTACCTCAAAAAAAATAAAAACTTAAATGCCAAGCTCGATAGGCTAAAAATCGGAATCGCCGAATACCTGAGCAATGTCGCGGCAAAAAACAGCAAAATTTCGCCTATCAAACTCCGCAAGATCATAAAAGAAAATTGTGATGGCACAAAGACTTGTCGCCCCGCCAACAGCCTTCTAGATTATGTGGAAGCCTATATCCGGAGCCGTGCCCACCTTATTTCTGAACCGACTTCCAAGCGTTACCGGGTATTCCTCCATTTGCTTGAGCGATTTGAAGGCCATCGCAAAAGACACCTTTTGCTGCACGAAGTCAATGCATCCTTTGTTAAAGAGTTCCTTGAATTTGGCGAGCTGGAAGAATACAATAAAAGTACGATCGGCCGCACCATACATTTTGTCCGGACGGTACTCAATTTTCTGGAGAAAAGAGGGGTTAGAACCTACGTATATGAACTTGAACTTCCCAAGGAAAAAAAAGTCAATCTATTTGTCACCCTCAGTGAGGATGAACTGGTAAAACTCAAGGAAACGGATGTCCCGCCAAGCCTACAGGCAGCCCGGGACTGGCTAATCATCAGCTGCTACACCGGCCAGCGCATTTCAGATTTCATGAATTTTGATATCCAGAACCTCGAGATAATCAAGGGAAAACCCTGTATCTCATTTGTCCAGCAGAAAACGCAAAAAGAAATTCTGCTGCCTTTACATCCGGTACCATTGACCATATTGTCGGGCAATTTAAACGTATTTCCCGAGAAGCTTACTGCGCAAAAGTATAATCTGCAGATCAAGGAAGTCGCGGAACTTGCCGGTATCAATAGCCTCGTCAAAGTCCGCAAAAGAAAGGGCTTCCGGGCGGTAGAAATGTTTGTCCAAAAATGGGAAGCGATCACGAGCCACATCGGAAGAAGAAGCTTTGCCTCAAATTTTTACGGTAAAATCCCTACTCCGCTACTCATGGAAGCTACAGGTCACAGTACCGAGCAGATGTTCCATCGCTACATCAGTACCATTGATACCGAGCGGACAAGAACGTTGGGACAGTACCTGGAAGATGCTTATAACGATAAATTCAGGGTAGCTTAATTAGCGATTAGATCCGTAATTCAGTTACAAGTTTCCGTAATTGGGGTAAACATGCTGCAGGCGCTGCTTCGTAATTTTGGGTAACAAAAATAAGAAGCAGATGAAAACAAGAAAATTAGGCACGCAGGGACTTGAAATTCCAATGATCGGCTTAGGCTGTATGGGGATGAGCAGTTTTGCGTCCACTGGCGATATCTACGGCAAGGCCGACGAAAAAGAATCCATAGCTACCATCCACCGTTCGTTGGAACTGGGTGGAAATTTTTTGGATACGGCCGATCTGTATGGGCCCTTTGAAAACGAAAGGTTGATCTCCAGGGCCATACGCGGCAAGCGCAACGACTATATCCTCGCCAGCAAGTTCGGCTTTGAGATTGATGATAAGGATCAGGTGACCTGGCGCATCAATGGTCGGCCAGATTATATCCGAAAGTCTATCGAGCGCTCGCTGAAAAACCTCGATACCGATGTGATTGACCTCTATTATATGCACCGCCCCGACCCCAATGTACCCATTGAGGAAACCGTAGGTGCCATGGGCGAGCTGGTCACAGCGGGCAAGGTCAGGTACCTGGGCATTTCGGAAGTCAGTGCCGAGCAGATCAGCAGGGCACATGCGACCTTCCCGATCACGGCTGTGCAGAATGAAATTTCCCTGTTCGGACGCGAAGTAGAGACCAATGGCGTATACGATCTGACACGGGAGCTGGGTATAGGCCTGGTCGCCTACTCCCCTTTGGGCCGTGGATTTATCACGGGTGAGATCAAGTCGCCGGACGATATCCCCGAAGATGATTTCCGCAGGCTTATCCCGAGGTTTCAGGGCGAGCAGTTTTATAAAAACCTCGATCTGGTGCGTGAACTCGAACAGATTGGAAAAGAAAAAGACGTTACCTCGTCGCAGCTGGCCCTTGCCTGGCTGATCCAAAAAGGAATCGTGCCGATACCGGGGACAAAAAGAGTGCGCTATGTGGAGCAGAATATCGCCGCAACAGACATCCTATTGACCGCCGAAGAGCTGCAACGCATTGAGGCTATTCTGCCGATCGGACTGGATACCGGATCCCGCGATGTAAGTATTCCGCTGCAATCTTAAAAAATATAAATGCCATGCGAGCAAAAACCGCATGGCATTTTACTTAAATTAGGCTATTATTTAACAGGCAAAAAGAGCATGTCAAAGAAAGAACCCGTACTGATCAGGATCAATAGTATCGCCGACTATCATGAAGCGCTACAGCTGCCCAAACCGCAGCATCCGCTTTTTAGCATCACCGATTTCTCCAAAAACAAGCATATACATCCAACGGTCGAGACCACCTTTCAGCTCAACCTGTACTGCATTTCCATCAAAGAAGATGCACAATGCGTATTGGGTTATGGCCCACATCAGTACGACTTCCGGGAAGGCCTGATGACCTTCTTTAAACCCGGGCAGACGATCAGTGTTGATCCCGATACTGCCCATGCCGAAGTAGGTTATTCCCTTGTTTTCCATCCCGATTTTATCCGCACCTATGACCTGGCACACAAAATCCGCAGCTATAGTTTTTTCGATTACGAAGTCAACGAAGCACTTTTTCTGTCCGACCGGGAGAAAGAGCAGATCCGAAATATCGGAAAAGGGATTTTAAGCGAATATGACAGTCCGATCGACAGCTATAGCCAGGATGCCATTGTCAGTTTCATCGAACTGTTGCTGGTGTATTCGCAGCGGTTTTATAACCGGCAATTTATTACGCGTAAAGTACACAATGTGCCCTTGGTGAGCCGGTTTGAACAATTGTTGGATCAGTATTTTGAAGCCAAAACCCAACACAAGGGCTTGCCGCAGGTGGGCTACTTTGCTGAGCGGCTGAATATGTCGAAAAACTACTTAAGCGATTTATTACGGTTACAGACCGGTGAAAGTGCGCAGAACCATATCCAACATAAGCTCATCGAAAAAGCGAAAGATCTGCTGTCCAGGTCGGAGCTTTCCGTTGCCGAAATTGCCTATCAGCTGGGTTTTGAACAACCGCAGTCACTCAATCGTTTATTCAAAAAGAAAACGGAGCTCTCACCACTGGAGTTTAGACGGAAGATGGCTACAAGCTAAGATAGCATCCTTAAAATCTGCTGCATATTGAGCGGCGGGCCACCATACAGCAGACTTTTGATCTTAGAGGCGATAGCGAAGCGATAAATTGCGCCAGATTTCTGTCGCAAAATGCTGATCTGAATGCCTGTTTTCAAAAAACCAGTGGTCGCCTTTTTTTACGAGTTTTTGGTCAATTCCATCAAGCGAAATTGGCAATTCCGTATCGAGCTTTGATAAAGATTTTTTCAACAACACCAGCTGATAATCCTGTCCTTTGTAAGTTAAACGGAACACCTGTGAACGATGTGGTTCCCCGCTTATCCCGTCAATTGTGCCTTGCATAAATATAGATCTTCTAAAATTTTTAAAATACAGCAATTACGCCAATACGAATACGATAAAAAGTATAAAATCGAGCAAAAATCAGCTTAACATTGCATTATTTTTATAACGAATATCAACAAATAATCGTGCCAAAGTCGATGAATTTTCCGCTCCATTGGCGATGATTTTTTTCACACATTTTGATTTCGTCATTTTGGCTACAATCAAGCTCAATTTGGCAACAGGTATCCGATGCCTTCTTTAGACATTTGTGGTATGGAATCAAACAATAACAGCATGCAAAAGACAATTTTCATTACAGGGGCTTCTTCCGGTTTGGGAAAAGCAACTGCCAAATTATTTCAACAGGCGGGTTGGAATGTGATCGCAACCATGCGTAATCCCGAAAATGAAACCGAACTTACCGGGATCGAAAACATCAGGCTATTAAAATTAGATGTTACCGATGCTGCCCAGATCAAAGAAACTGTAGCAAAAGCAATCGCTATAAGTAACATTGATGTCGTTTTCAATAATGCAGGTTATGGGTTAATGGGTGCCTTTGAAACGTTGAGCGACGAAAAAATACTTCGTCAAATCGACACGAATCTATTGGGTGTATTGCGGGTTACACAAGCCTTTATTCCCCATTTTAAGGCACAGAAAAGTGGTTTATTTATCTCGACCACATCGATTGGTGGATTTATGGGATTCCCGCTAAATTCCATGTATCATGCGACAAAATTCGCCCTGGAGGGCTGGAGCGAAAGCATGTCCTTTGAACTGAAAAAATTTGGAATAGCCATCAAAACAGTTGCTCCGGGAGGAATAGCGACAGATTTTGCAGGTCGTTCTTTGGATCTAAACCGAACTTCCGACTATCAGGACATCGAAGACAAACTGTTCGAACAAATGGGTCTGATGATGCAAAATGCATCCACTGCCGAGCAAATTGCCCAAGTGGTGTATGAAGCCGCCACGGACAATAAAGATCAGGTACGTTATCTGGCAGGTGAAGATGCACATGCGCTCTATGAAAGACGATTACAAATCGGAAAAGAAGCCTTCAGGCAAGAAATCGCGAAACAATTTGAGGCCTAATTTTTTAAATCAGCAACTGCCTTGCGAGGCAGTTGTTTTTTGTAAATTTGTATAACAAAAAAAGGATGCATAGTATCAATTCCATATCCGAATTTCATCGGCAATTGTCCTTGCCGGCCCCATTACACCCGCTCGTCAGTGTAATTGATGTAGCTGGAATAAAACCCGATGAAAGCGACATCTGGGAGCAGTTCTACGTGAATTTCTACAGTATTTCGCTGAAAAAAGATGTTACTGCAAAAATAAAGTACGGCCAACAATATTACGATTTCGACAAAGGAACAATGAATTTTATTGCGCCCAAGCAGATTCAATCGTTGACGATGGCCGAAATCAGAAAGATGAAGGTCGAATGCGGAAAAGGTTACATGCTCCTATTCCACCCTGATTTTTTGTATACCCATCCCCTAGCCACCAAAATAAAAAACTACAATTTCTTTTCGTATGCGCTTAACGAAGCATTACATCTCTCCGAACGGGAAGAAAAAGACATTATAGAAATTTTTCTTAAAATCGAACAAGAATATCAGCATATCGACAAGCATACCCAAGACATTATTTTGTCCCAAATTGATATGCTCTTGCAATACAGCAACCGTTTCTATGAGCGTCAATTCATTACTCGGAAAGCGGTTAACCATGCGCTGCTGACCCAATTGGAAAAATTGCTGGACGATTATTTCGACAGCGAAGAAACCTTAAAACAAGGGCTTCCAACCGTAGAGTATTTAGCCGAAAGCCTCCATGTATCAGCACGTTATTTAAGCGATTTACTACGTTCCGTTACCGGTAAAAACACACAGCAGCATATTCACGACAAGTTAATTGAAGAAGCCAAGGAACAACTCACGGCGACAAGCCTTTCCGTGGCCGAAATTGCCTATAAGCTCGGTTTTGAACATCCGCAATCGTTCAACAAACTGTTTAAGAAAAAAACCAATGTTTCACCTTTAGCGTTCAGGCAATCGTTTAACTGACAAAACAGTGTAAAATAAATTTTAGTGCGAGTTGTGTGTTACATTTAAAGAAACCTGCGCTCCGGCAAATTGATATGGAATAGTTAATTAGGAAGCAGGATATGTCGGCGCGGAATAAATACCGGAGGCTTCAAAAATTCAAAAGGTGTATATTCCAGGCCATGGGAAATCAAGGATGGCAGAATGACCTTTAACAATCTTTAACTTTATTACCGCGATCTTTCAAATTTTATAGCGTATATTTACATTGTTCTATCGCTCAAGATCGAACGTAATAAATATTAAGCATATCTCTCGAGTAAAAATCCAAATGTCCCAGTCTGTAAAATTCAGCAATGTAAATACATTGTTCTCTAAAACGTTAAAACAAAAAATTAATAACTATTTTCAAAATTCACTTCAGCCAAAAACCGGGAATCGTAAAATCTATCTGAAAGCCGCTATCCTCCTGATCAGCTTTGCGGTATTGTATCTCCTTCTGGTATTCGCACCTTTGCATTGGAGTATTGCAATAGCATTATGTGTCATTTTCGGAGCTAACCTCGCTGCGATTGGTTTTAACATTATGCACGATGCTGGGCACAATTCTTTTTCAGACAATAAAAACCTGAACACTGTGCTCTCCTACTCGCTCAATCTACTGGGCGGCAATATCTACTTTTGGAAGCTCAAACATAATATTGCACACCACACCTATACAAATATCGATGGCGAAGATCACGATATCGAAGTAAAGTTTATGCGTATACACCACGACCAGAAACTTCGGAAACACCATCGCTATCAGCGTTTTTATTTTCCGTTGCTCTATGGAATCTCCTATTTAGCGTGGATCTTTTATCAGGATTATGAGAAATATTTCCGTGGGCGCATGGGACATAAAACGGAGCAATTTCATTTTCCGGTCAAAGAGCGTATTATTTTTTGGGTCAGTAAGCTAATTCACTTCAGCTTATTTGTCATTGTTCCGATCATTTTCGTCGGGTGGCTGCCCACACTTATCGGTTTACTGATTTCTGGTACTGTGTGTGGTATGAGTCTGGCCACAGTATTCCAGCTGGCCCATGTGGTGGAAGAAACCGAATTCAAAACCATTGACCAGTCAAAGGTCGAAGAAGAATGGATGATTCATCAGATTCAGTCCACCGCAAATTTTGCTACGGGCAGCAAGGTACTTACCTGGTTGCTTGGCGGTCTCAATTTTCAGGTTGAACATCACCTTTTTCCAAAGATCAGCCATGTTCATTATCCTGCGCTCAATAGGATTGTGAAGCAGACCTGCAAGGAATATAAAATACAATACAACGAGTTTCGGAGCTTCTGGACAGCATTTAGATCGCATTTAAAAGTGCTGGAGGCCTTGTCAAAATAACCTAGTTATTAGCGCGTCGCTTCATTTCCTTTGTCCCGTCCCTATGGCCTTTATGTGCCATGGAAGTTGGTAGCTTTCAGCAAAAAAGAAAAGACCAGAAACCGCTAAGAAGCCCGGTCTTTTCTAACTATTTATCCATCAAATGGATTATTATAAGGACAAGATTGAGCTGAACATCGTTTGAAAAAAATTCAATTTTCGATATGCTGTACAGAGCCTCTATCTTTTCTGTCAATTTATCAGGTAAAATTTGACAGTTTTGCTGCAAAAATTTCAGTTTTTTAAGCTCGGTACTTTTTTTTGTGAGATTTTTTAATACAGTCGGCCGACTGATAGATTTAAATTATTGTTATACTTCATTAAAAGGAGGTTACTATGAAACTTGCAAAAAGAAACTGGAACAATTTTTCACTTTTTTCGCCCATGTTTGATAATTTTAACCGTGAGCTTTTAAACTGGGACAACAAAAATTACTCATCAACAAGTACCACCGTTCCTGCGGTCAACATCAAGGAAAACGCAGACAGCTTCGAAGTGGAGGTCGCCGCACCTGGCATGGCCAAAGGAGATTTTAAGGTGACACTCGACGGCAATCTATTGACCATATCCTCGGCTAAAGAAGAACAAAACGAGGAGCATAAAGACAACTACACACGCCGGGAGTTCAGCTACCAATCTTTCCAACGCAGCTTCGAACTTCAGAAGGAGGTTGTCGATCAGGACAATATTCAGGCACACTATGAGAATGGTATGCTCCGATTGACAATACCCAAAAAAGAAGAAGCCAAACAGAAAGAACCGCGGATGATCGAAATATCCTAAAGATCCAGATAGCAAATTTTAATGGTTAGCCTCCCTTGGAGGCTAACCTATTTTTTCAGTCTTTAATATTAAGATTATGAAAACGTCGAATTACTATATTGAATTACAGATGTACAGCCACGGACATTATATCACTATCGCCAGTTTTGACCAAAAAAGCTGCGAAAAGATTATTCATGAACTGTTTGATGAACTGCGCGGTGAGCTTAAAGCCTCAGACAGCAGACGTCTTCGCATTAATCTTCTCCTAAGCGACGCTACGATTCAGAGGACACAATTACGGTCCATCCACTGTACGCTGGATGAGTTGGCCGAGAATACCAAGATTATCATCAAGAAGACATTCCGCTCAGTAAACTTTGACTGACGGAAATGCATTGCAGCATACAACACAAGCAATCAGCCTGTAGACCATTTAAACACATTTTTTTTTACACTATTTTTTTTATTTCAATCTTGATTTTTATCAAATTGATTTTTAATTTGGGTGCGGTTTTTCAAAAAGGTAGCTAATACCCAAACCGACATTTTTTAAAAGCTAATATTCTATTTAAATATAAATTTTAGTTATTGGATCATGTTAACAGAATTACTAATTACAAACACAGACCGACGTTTTTCTTTCAGGCCATTTCTTATCGCACTTATTGTGCTGGCTAACAGTTTCTATCTATCGGGGCAAGCCTTGAAGCCCCTCAAATCTGGTTTCGAAGCGAGGCTTGTCAATATTGAGGCCCCCAGCAACGAACCTTTTCGTTATACGACCACCTTGACCAACGGATCTGCTCAATTGGTTAACTACAACCTGAATGCCCAGCTACCCGATGGATGGCAGATTAGCTACCGCGTAGAAGGCTCGCAAGTGACTTCCCTTCAGATGCAGCCCAATAAGGCACAGGAAATCAGCATTGAAATCAGCTGCCCGATCACGGCCAAGCCCGATAAATATAAAATTCCGCTACGGGCCATATCCTCAACCGATACCTTAAAGCTTGAACTCGAAGCAGTCGTCAAAGGCTCCTATGCCCTTGAGTTGACCACCCCCAGTGGGCGGCTGAGCGACGAAGTGGTATCCGGTAGCAGCAAGGAGATTCTACTTAAAGTCAAAAACACGGGCACCCTGCCACTCAATGCCTTGGAACTGACGTCCCAATTACCCAGCCGATGGGAGGCAAGCTTCGATCCGTCGAACATCAAACAGCTCGAAGCAGGGAAATCTATTGACGTCAAAGTCAACCTAAAAGTTCCCGACAAAACTATTGCCGGTGACTATGCTTCCAAATTTGAGATCAAATCATCCAATAGTAGCGCCGACATTTCATTCCGTATGATTGTGAAAACTTCTTTGCTTTCTGGCTGGATCGGTATGCTTGTCATTGTATTGGCCATTGGTTTGGTGTATTTTCTCATCCGCAAATACGGCCGCAGATAAGGGCGCTACAAAAAGATTATCATGATGAAGGATCCTATCATTCAATTGACAGGCCTGACAAAAAGCTACGGCAAAGTAACCGCTGTAGACCAGTTGGACCTGCACATTTATCCCGGAGAGATCTTTGGCCTGCTCGGCCCCAATGGTGCCGGCAAGACAACCAGCATCCTCATGATGCTGGGCCTGACCGAACCCACCTCTGGCACAGCCTATGTCTGTGGTCATAATGCTACGCGCAATCCGATCGCCGTGAAACGAAAAGTCGGCTACCTGCCCGACAATGTAGGTTTCTACCCGGATATGACGGCCCTGGAAAACCTAAGCTTTATTGCCAGATTAAATGGTCTTTCGGAATCCTATGCACAAGCTTCTGCAAAAGACATGTTACATGTGGTGGGGCTCGAACGGGAAATGCATAAAAAAACGAGCGCTTTTTCTCGCGGTATGAAACAACGTCTAGGCTTGGCCGAAGTGCTGATCAAGGCTCCCGAGGTTGCCATCCTTGATGAGCCTACGCTTGGCATTGATCCCAAGGGTGTTGACGAATTCCTTGAGCTCATCAAGCAGCTCAGCAGGGAGCATAACCTAACGGTACTGCTTTCTTCACACCACCTCCACCAGGTGCAGCGTGTATGCGATCGGGTGGGTATTTTTGTTGGCGGAAAATTACTGGTTGAAGGATCACTTGAAATCCTTGCCCATAACCTGCAGCAGCAGAAAGGCATCAGTACCGTCATTACCCTTGACCATGCCCAGGGCGATACCAAACGGTTTGCAGAAGCATTAAAGGCCCTGCCCGGACTCCGTGATCTTAAGGTGGACGGATTTACGATCGAATTAAAAACAGACAGCGATACAACAGCAATGGCTGTACGCCTGCTGGTAAACAATGGCGCCGATATCGTTTCCGTGAGCCGCAACGACTACCAGCTCGACGATATTTATAATACATATTTTGAGAACAGCATAACTACAGATAATGCCTATGAAAAATCCAAGGGTTTCTTCAAAAGATACCAATAAACGGCCATCCTTTCCGATGCAGGTGCTGGTCCGCAAAGAAATTGCGGCACATATCCGCAGCTGGCGTTTTATTATACTGATCCTGCTCATCGTACTGACTTTCGGCGCATCCCTATACGTTTCATCCATAGGGCTGAAAGACGCTGTCAGCAATATGCGCGATCCTGATCAGTCATTTCTCTATCTCAAGCTACTGACCACAACGGATAATTCCATTCCGCCATTTCATGTTTTTTTAAACTTTCTAGCGCCACTTTTGGGCATAGCCTTGGGTTTTGACGCCGTCAATGCAGAATACAACAACGGTACACTCACCCGTTTGCTGGCGCAGCCAATTTACCGAGACAACCTGCTGTTCGCCAAATTTCTGGCGCCACTGGCCGTGGTGGGTACATTATTTGTTGCGCTGGTCATGCTGATGATCGGTGGCGGTCTCCTCGGTACAGGTGTCCGGATAGAACCCCAGGAGTTGCTGCGTATCTTCGGTTTTACCTTGATCAGTGTGCTCTATGTCGCCTTCTGGCTGAGCCTTTCCATCCTGTTGTCGATCCGCTTTCGCCAGCCGGCCACCTCAGCACTTACCGCGATCGGCATCTGGTTGTTTTTTACGGTATTCTTTCCTATTCTGGTCAATCTGGCAATACGCCCTTTTTTACCTAACCCCAATTACATTTCGGAGCAGGAGTACATCGGCTATAATGAGCTCATCTTAAATCTGCTCCGCTTATCACCGAGTCAGCTCTATACCGATGCCACCACTACCCTATTGATGCCCTCGGTACGCAGCTTAGGTCCCATTTCCATGGAACAGATGGTCGGTGCCATCCCCGCACCACTTTCCTTTCGGGAAAGTTTTCTGATGGTGTGGCCACAGGTCAGTGGCCTCTGTGCAGCCATGATGATCTGTTTTGCCTGGTCCTATTACATTTTTATGCGAAGGGAAATCAGAAGTTAAGCGTTTCCACCAAAGCAGCTTGTCAGAACTGCTTTCACAAACTGTAAGGCGCACGCTTCCGTGCGCCTTTAGTATTTCCTTTTCGCTCGCTCTTTTCGATCATTTAGCAAGCACCCTATTCACGTAGCCTATAGGTGGGGATAGTACAAGCACTCTCTTCAAAGGCTCCAATGCACTGGAGCTGACCGAAGCCAGGGCACAGCCAAAAACGCTACACACATGATGTTGCAATTAAAGTTTTGCTTACTGAAGAAATAAAAGATCAATAGCGTGCGTCTTGCTGCATTAGAATAAAAACACACCAAATAAAAACAAATTAGACTGCATTTTGGTATATTTGTATACACTAAATAACAATTGAACTTAACAAATCAGGCTATGAAAATTCTATTGACCGGAGTGACGGGGTATATTGGAAAACGTCTTTTGCCTGTGTTGTTAGAACAGGGACATGAAATTATTTGTTGTGTAAGAGATAAGAATCGTTTTGATACCTCGGCAATCCCGGGGCATGTTCAAGTTGTTGAAGTCGATTTCCTGGATAACGAAAGTCTGAAAGAAATACCACTTGAAATTGATATTGCTTATTTCCTGATCCATTCCATGGCGACGCAGTCCGGTGATTTCCAGCAAATGGAAGCGCAATGTGCGACCAACTTCCGCAACTTTATGGAAAAAACCTGCGCACAACAGATCATTTATCTGAGCGGAATAATTAATTCAGATCACTTATCGAAGCATCTCGACTCGAGAAGAAACGTTGAAAACATCCTGGCCAGCGGGCGGATTCCGATAACCACCTTGCGGGCCGGTATCATCGTTGGCTCGGGAAGCGCATCTTTCGAGATCATTCGGGATCTTGTGGAAAAACTTCCGGTTATGATTACGCCCAAATGGTTGCAGACGAAATGTCAGCCTATCGCCATACGCAACGTGATCGAATTTATGATCGGTGTTATCGCCAACCCGCATACCTTTAACAAAAGCTATGATATCGGCGGTCCAGACATCCTTAGCTATAAAGAGATGCTGCTGCAATATGCTGCCGAACGAAAACTGAGGCGAAAGATCTTTGTTATCCCGCTCATGACGCCGCGGCTTTCCTCCTACTGGCTCTATTTTGTTACCTCGACGTCCTATAACCTAGCCAAAAATCTGGTCGATAGCATGAAAGTAGAAGTGATCTGTAAACCCAATAATCTGGCGGAAGAACTCGGTATTATGCTGATCAATTACAGGAAATCCATCCAATTAGCATTTCAAAAAATTGAAAGCGACAATGTGGTGTCCAGCTGGAAAGACGCACAGACCACTCATATTTTATCGGGCGGACTCACCCGGTTGCTGGAAGTGCCCAGTTATGGTTGCTTTAGGGATGTCCGCTCGGCTCCCCTCCACAATAGTGAAGCATCATTGACCAAAATCTGGTCCATTGGAGGAAATTCCGGCTGGTATTATGGCAACTGGCTCTGGAAAATCCGTGGATTCATGGATCAATTGGTCGGCGGAGTGGGGATGCGAAGGGGACGAAAAAATAAAAGCGATCTGGCTGCAGGTGATGCACTTGATTTTTGGCGCGTACTGATCGCCGATAAAAAGACAAAACGATTGCTGCTCTATGCCGAAATGAAACTCCCGGGAGAGGCATGGCTAGAATTTAAAATCGAGAATAATATCCTGCTGCAGACCGCGACCTTCAGGCCCCTGGGCCTTGCCGGAAGACTCTACTGGTATGCCGTATGGCCTTTTCATGGCTTCATATTTAGGGGTATGATTAATAGAATTGCTAACACGTAGAAAAGTATTTTTAAACGATGATTTATAATGAACAGGCCATTGCGGCATTTGAAAGAAGATACAGAGCAAATTTTATAAACTCGCTGGGCGGCTTTAAAAGCCTGGTATTGATCGGTACAAAAAATAGAGACGGAAGTGAAAACCTTGCCACGTTCAGCAGTTTGTTCCACCTGGGCGCAGATCCGGCACTCTGTGGCATTATACTTCGGCCGGCGACAGATTTTAGCAGCACCCTGGATAATATCCTGGAGCAGAAATGGTATACGATTAATCATGTCTCATCCGAATTTGTACATGAGGCACACCAATGTAGTGCAAAATATCCTAAAGATGTTAGCGAATTTGAACAGGTTGGACTTAGCCCTGAATACCTGGAAAATATTCCGGCCCCTTTTGTTCAAGAAAGTAAAATAAAATTCGCCTGCAGCTTTGTTCAGAAAACAGCTATTGAGCTGAACGGTACAACATTGATCATCGGCCAAATAAAAACAGCTTTCGTGCCCGATAACTGTTTAAAAGAGGATGGTTATATCGATATCGAAGTAGCCGGAACCGTGACTTCTAGCGGTCTTGACAGCTATCATACCACAAGCCGGATTGAACGATTACCTTATGCGAAGCCTTAAGCAACTTTTCGCAAGGATTTTCATAAAGAAAGCACACAGTTCGGCTTTCTTCAAGACTTTACTTCCCAGAGCGGAAGATAATGTGTTACGCTATAGAATGTATTCTTTATCTTTGGTCTAATGGACATCAAGAAAAAATTTGGCAGTGCCTCATTTGGCGAAGACCTCATCTTACAGGCACTGAGCTGTTCTCCCGAGCCGACGTCGATCTATACCGGCCCAGAAATGACTATACAGTTCGCCAATGAGGGCATGCTTTCCGTGTGGGGCAAAGACGCATCCGTTATCGGTAAAGCACTTATCAGTGCTATTCCCGAACTGGAAGACCAGCCGTTCTTAGCTATTCTGCAAGAGGTTTGGCGTACGGGTAAATCCTATTCCGTTAACGAGGCACCAGCCAGACTCATTAAAAACGGTGTTCCGGTGACTGATTATTTCGATTATGAATATAGAGCCCTATTAGACGAAAACAATAAAACCTGGTGTATTTTAAACACTGCCCGCAACGTTACTTTAAGAAGGCAGCATCAGCAACAGATTCGGGAAAAAGAAAAAAAGGAACAAGGGCTGATGGAGGAAATGGCGGCAACGCTCGAAGAATTGACCGCTACAAATGATGAGCTCAACAGTTCCTTACAACTTCTGGCAGAAAGCCGTGAACAAGTGCGGACAATTATTGAGCAGGCACCTGTTGGCATAGCGATGCTTAAGGGTCCGGAACTTATTATTGACATAGCGAATCCGACCATATTAAAAATATGGGGCCATCAGTTAGCCGATGTGCAGGGCCGGCCCCACGAAATCGCAAGGCCTGAACTGCAAGGCCAGCCCGTGAACCAGTGGCTCCGGGAAGCGTTCGAAAAAGGCGAACGTAAAACAAACAACGAACTCTCCATATTGCTGCGTCACAATGACGGACTGCGAGAGGCTATCGTAAACTCGATCTATCAACCTATTTTTTCAACTGACAACAAAGTCACTGGAATTCTGATTATTCTTGAAGATATTACCGACCAAATCCTTGAACGGCGGAAAAGTGAAAAAGATCAACACATGCTGTCCATGGCTATTGATGCCGGAGAGCTTGCGACGTTCTATTATGAGCCCAAAAATAATCTGTTCTCCGGGAATGCGCTGTTAAAATCATGGTTTGGTTTAGCCGATAAGGATCAATTGGATTTATCCGCCGCTATTTCTTCCATCGTAGAAGAGGATCGGGAACGTGTAATGGCTGCCATAACTGAAGCACTTAGCGAAGAGTCGGATGGCAATTACTTTATTGAATACCGTATTGCCCATGCGCAGTCCCCGAACGGCAGACTCGTGCAGGCACGTGGTAAAGTATTTTACGATGCTAAGGGAAAAGCAGTAAGTCTGAACGGTACTTTACGGGATATTACTGAACAAAAAGCTGAGGAACAGCGGAAAAATGATTTCATAAGCATCGTTAGCCACGAACTGAAGACACCCCTGACCTCTATAAACGCCTATCTTCAATTGATGCAGCGTCAGGCATTCCTTACAGCAAACACGAGTTATCAAGACATTACAATGAAATCCCTTCGACAAGTTCGCAATATGAAGAACTTAATCAATGGATTCTTGAACATCTCGCGATTCGACTCCGGCAGAATGATGATAGAAAGAGAAGTGTTTGATCTGAAGGAATTATTTGCAGAACTTGAAGATGAATTTAAATTGAGGATAAACTCCCATCAGATCGTCGCTGACCTGACGCAAAGTCTATCCATTGCTGCTGACCCGAATAAGATTTCGCAGGTAATCCAAAATCTTGTAGAAAATGCGGCCAAATATTCGCCGATAGGAACCCAGATTACATTTGGCTATTTGCCTACTGCAAATCAGGATGTAGAGATTTTTGTCAGTGACGAGGGTATGGGAATTGCCGAAGAAGACCGGGATCAGATTTTCGAGCGATTTTACAGGGCAGGAAAAGATAAGGTCGGAACAATTTCGGGATTTGGCATAGGACTGTATCTCTGCCGTGAAATTGTAGAACTGCATAATGGACATATCACTGTGGAGAGCAATTCAGCGGGCGGAACCACATTTAAGGTGCGGCTTCCAGCTCAGTAAATGTAAAAATTGTTAATATTATAAGTTCTTTTCTTCGGTTCTTAGCAAACACATACGCGGACATATCGGTCATTTAATTGCCTTTTTATGACTTTTCTTTTTTACGATAGGCTTACTTTTGTCGCAAATGTTTCCCGTTCGGGATTTAAGAAGAGCAAGATGAAGAAAGAATCGCGCATCATATCGCTCATTGTAGGTGGCACTTTACTTATGGAGATGCTCGACACCACAGCGATATCGACAGCCTTACCCAAAATGGCACATGATTTTGAGAGTGATGTTGTACACCTCAGTGCAGGTATTACCTCTTACACCGTCATGTTAGCTGTATTTATTCCAATCAGCGGCTGGATTGCCGACCGCTACGGCGCAAAAAAAGTTTTCAAATTGGCGATTATCGGATTTATACTTTCTTCAATCGCATGTGGACTGAGTACCAACCTAACATCTTTCGTCATTGCACGTATTTGCCAGGGTACAGCCGGAGCCCTCATGGTACCGGTGGGACGTCTTATTGTACTCAAGCACACCGAAAAGAAAGATCTGGTTGAAGCGATCGGTTATATTGCCTGGGCTGGGTTATTAGGCCCTATTATCGGCCCAGTGCTGGGTGGATTTTTTACAACTTATTTTAGCTGGCACTGGATTTTCTTTATCAATGTGCCCGTCGGTGTATTTGCGCTGTGGGCAGTGCATCAATTTATTCCGGCGATGGATTCCGAAAATAACCGTCCCCTTGATATTATCGGCTTTTTTATCAGCGGTATCGGTCTTGCCGGAATTATGCTGGGAACTGAAATGATCGGCGCAGCCAAAGGCGATTATACAAAACCACTGGCAACTATTGCGGCGAGCTTTGCGCTGATGGCCGTTTCGATCTGGCACTCCAAACGTATCAAGTATCCGTTGATTGATTATAGTATTTTGAACGTAAAAACCTTCCGGATTACGGTATTTTCAGGCTCCATTACCCGTATGGTGATCAATGTTGCTCCTTTTATATTGCCCCTTATGTTACAGCTGGGTTTTGGACTGAGCCCCTTTCACGCCGGACTCCTTTATATGGCCAACATGTTCGGTAGTATGAGTATGAAACCCGTAGCCATGTGGATAACACGCAGATTTGACTTCCGCAAGGTCCTGATCGGCAACGGTATTATTTTAACACTCGTAACCGCCGGACTCTCCCTGCTTTCCATACAAACGCCGATCTGGCTGGTGGCAATTGTATTCTTTTTCTCGGGCCTTACACGCTCGCTCCAATTTACCAGCCTAAATACCCTGGCTTATGCAGACGTGCCCAATGAACAGATGAGCAATGCAAATACACTGTATAATACGGCACAACAAATGGCACTTGGTATGGGTATCGCCCTAGGCGCAGTGACGCTACACCTGGCAAGCAGTTATTATCAGGATACGGTTTATCAGATGCGGGATTTTAGCTTGGCCTTGCAGTTAATTGCTGGCTTATCACTCCTATCCTTAATCGAGTATTTCAAAATTAAACCAAGCGACGGAGCCAATTTAAGGGGTATATCCTTAAAGAAAGAAGTTCAGAATGCCGCTTAGTTTTTTAAATATTAGGTAGGCTTTTCGGTATTAGATAGGCTTTTGGGATTGTAGCCAAACTGCTTTTTAAACGCATGGGAAAAATGCGACAGATCTTCGAAGCCCAGATCAACAAAGATGTCCGAAGCAGACCGCTTTTCTTCCTTTAGGAGATAATGTGCTTCATCCAGTCTTTTTTTCAGCATCCATTGGTGCGGCGAGGTTTGGAAAACCTTTTCAAAATCGCGCTTAAAGGTGGCTAGGCTCCGACCGGTGAGACGGGCAAAACGGTCTAAATTAACGTTATACCTGTAGTTCTGATTCATAAAGGCTTCAAGGTCTATTTTATGCGGTTCAGAAAAATCAAACAGGATATTTTTGAGCGCTGGTTTCGTTTGCAGGAGGATCAACAAAAGTTCCTTGATTTTCAGGTCGGTGAGTGATTTATTATTCAAATTGCTTTGGAGAAGGGCCTTCAGCGACACGATAAAATTTTCAAGAACCGCATTGACATCAATTTTAACCAGCGCTTCTGTTGTCGTCGAATGTTCTGCTTTCAGCTCATACTCATGCGCAAAATTCTTTAGCGTTTCATCACTCAGGTAGATATTCAGACTTTCACAGGCGCCGTTTGGCGGCGGAATCTTTGCAAATTTCACCAGCTGGTTCTTTCTGATGAGATGAAAATCGCCCGGATGCGCAGTATGCTGGTCTCTATTGTCGGACAACATAAAACTTCCCGACAGCTGATATGAAATCGTATGCTGAGCCACAAAATTTTCCCCTTTTCTGCTCACTTGGTGGTAACAGGAATAGACAATATCCGAATTTTCTATCATAAGATTAGCGATCAAGACAAAGCGCCGCCCACACGACAACGCTTTGTCAAATGTATAAAAATTTAGCTTAATACGGCTTTGATTTCAAGGTAGGGTTGCAAACCATATACACCATATTCCCGTCCAATGCCCGACTGCTTGAATCCGCCGAACGGAACCATGGGGTCGTGACTGAATCCATTGATACAGATCCGCCCGGCATCGATTTCTGCCGCCACACGTTTGGCCCTTTCGCTATCCGCCGATGAGATGTAGGCCGCAAGTCCATAAGGCGTATCATTGGCAATTTCTATGGCTTCCGCTTCAGTTTGATAAGGAATAATACACAGAACGGGACCAAAAATTTCTTCCCGCGCAATGGTCATCGCATTGCTGACATTTGTAAAAATGGTGGCTTTCACAAAGTTGCCCTCTTTTAGACCTTCAGGTTTTCCCAATCCACCTGTCAACAAGGTTGCCCCTTCCTCGATACCCGTTTTAATATACTGCTGTACTTTATCAAACTGCTTCACACTCACCATCGGCCCGATGTTGGTATTGGCATTTTGTGGCAGACCGACAACCATACTTTCCGCAGTGGCCTTTGCTATAGCATTTACCTGATCCACCTTGTCCTGTGGCACGAGGAGCCTTGTCGGCGCTATACAGGCCTGGCCACTGTTCATATAAGCGCCGTATACGGCCATCGGAATTTCTTTATCGAGGTCTGCATCATCCAGTATAATATTGGGCGATTTTCCGCCCAGTTCGAGCGTGATGCGTTTCATGGTATCGACCGCTTGTTTAGCGATGAATTTTCCTACGGCTGTAGAACCTGTAAATGAAATTTTGGCAATTCCGGGATTCTCGGTCAGTTCCGTGCCCACTACATTTCCGAGACCTGTCACCACATTGATAACACCTTTTGGCAAACCGGCTTCGTGAAAAGCTTCCATCAGCACATTCGTCTGCAAAGCACTCATTTCACTGGGTTTGACGACTACGGTACATCCTGCTGCGATTGCGGTAGCGACTTTACTGGCCACCGAACTGTTACTGGCATTCCAGGGCGTAATGATCGCGACAGCACCTACAGGCTGAAATCGTACCGAGGCGGCGTTAATTGTCCGTTCAAATTCAAAACTGCTGAGCACTTCGATCATGCTGTCAAACCAGGCTCCGGTGTGTGCGTTGCTCATGCTGACAAATTGATGCGTTCCACCGTATTCTTCGATCATCGTATCGATAAAATCCTGCTTTCTGTTCTCAATCGCGGTTTTCAGTTTTGTTAAATAACCGATGCGTTCCGAAACGGTGGATTTTGAAAATGTCCGGAAGGCAGCTTTTGCAGCTGCAATGGCATTTGTTGTGTCGGTTACATCGGCTAAAGTGACTTCACCGATTTTTTGATTCGTAGACGGATTGATGAGCTCATAAATTTCCGTTCCGTGCGGGCTTACAAATTCCCCGTTGACATAAATCGTATTGACTGTTTTCATTTTGTTTCTATTTATAGTACAAATTTAGCTGTAACCTATTCACCTAACTTGGCAAAAAAGCTCAATTATACTTTGCAAAAAAGCTCAGATCCGACAAATGCGCATACTCGGTTTATAACAATGCCTTTGGATAAACACTGCCTCGGCAAAGGCCTTGTCTACCCGCAAGAATAATTCAAGGAACGTCATCTGATTGTTTTTCAAAAAAGTCAGAGATACAGCATTTTAGGCTATATCCGTTTGATCTTTATAATAGCAGAATTTATCAGTTCAGTGGTATAAGTTGGTCCCAGCCTTATGCCGCAGATTATGTACGTTATCCAAAAAATCTTTTAACTTTTTTTCTTTTCGCATCCATTCTGTTACCAGCAGCAGGTTTCCGATCTCCATCGCCGTCATCTTCAACCTCAGACTTTGAATCACCTCCTTACGAAACTCCAGTTGAGTCGCGTTAGGCGAAATTGGAAAACGGATATGCATCATATTCACCCTACAGGTGCTACTTATACGGAAAAACCATTTGTCAAGTCCTCTAGTTTCTAGCTCATGCAAGAAACGATCGGCTTCTAGCCGCGTACCATCAATCTGTACAACTTCTTTTTTTCCTTTTTTAGAAAAATAAAAAGGGACATCAAACATACGAACAGCATCTTTCTGCAATGAACTTAGATCGAATCGAGCTTGGAGGTAAAGCACATCATAGAGTGATCCGATTGGAATACTTTTATCCAATGCGCTTGGAGGCAGTATGGTGACCACTTTTTCTACAGGAACTATTTTTTCTGGTAATAGATCGCTGAAAAGCGCCACTGCATTTGTTGGCGTAAGCCACCATAATTGGCCTCCAATAAAAACATAGCTTACATAGGCCAAGCATCCTGTAGCAATAAAAGGTATATAATGGAATAAATAGTTTATAAAAAGCATATACGTACTACCGCTACGTACAAAAGCGATTAAAAAGATAAAGCAGAGGTATAGCATTAAAACTGCTAAGGATGTGGACAGAATAGCCCATACCAGTTCTGATTTTGGTAAACTATTGGTCTGCACGCGTCCTCTTCCAAATAGTTGCAATTGCGGATATTTTTTCTGCCAATAAATCCACAAAACTTTCAATCGAACACGAATGAGCAGCGCAGCAACGACTATTGCCAAAGCAAATGCCAACGTCCAGGTCCAATACGCTGGCATCCAAATTCTATTTAATTTAAATCCATTGTTTCCAATTAGATTAAAAATCAAAGAGACGAAAAAACTCTCTACGAATAATTTTAACATTTTCATATCATTCCATCAAATACTGTTATTAGACTAAGGTTTATATTGTTTGAACATCTAATTTATTAAAATTAATCAAGTATTAAGCAAAATTTAATCTTCAAAAAGTAGATTATCCTCCAAAATCCCGGAGGTTATTCTTTGGCATTCGCTTAGGTAATCTTTAAAATAAATATTTGCCAAAAGAGAACTTTTATGAAAGAAAACTTAGACGATGTCGGTTTGACAGCTAAAGTTGCCACACTTCTCGCGCTACCTCGGGTAGATCGCGCACTAGCGCTGCAGCTTATGAGAGATAATTTTGTGGACTGGATGGAGCACAACTTTAACCTAAGCTCCAATCAGGCGGATAAACTTAACCAACTTCCCGCTGAGCTTAGTCAAAAACTTGGCATTGCGATCAGCAATTACCTCATGGAGGGCCATGTACTTCAAGTTCGAAAAGACGAAAAGAAAGTTGAGCAACCAGATTTCACAGAGCTTTGTATATACGGGGTCGACGAATGGCTCGATGGAGGAACTGAAGCAGAGGCGACTCCCCTGTATATACGGATTTCATACAAAAACGCCTAGCCTTATTATGTATGCCAGCCATTTTTCGAGGCTGATTTCATGATAGTTGCCGCTTTTAGCTGAAGCTATTTTTCTATTCTTGATTAGTAAACAAGCGTTTCTTTATAGAATACAATGAAAGCAATGAAAGGCCCAAAAGGACCTTTCACACTTTTTGGAGATAAAGATGTATACTTATTTTTCCAAAGGCAGCTTGACCCCCTCTTTGATTTCGTCATTGGCATGCAGCAAGATCTGATCACTGCTGTTTAGCTTTCCAAAAACTTCGGTAGAATCATGCGTGGATACCCCTTCTTTGATATCCACAAAATGTGTCTTGCCATCTATGAGCTGGATCACATACTGCCTTTCTGTAGAACGCACGATACTATTGGAAGGTACCAATAACGAATTGGCTCCGGCAGACAATGGAATATCGACCTCACAGTATAAACCGGGTTTGAGCTTATTATCCGAGTTTGCGACATCGACCTCTATTGCTTCAGACTGCATGGCGCCCAACGAATTCGCCGAACGGGCTATCATCCCTTCAAACACCTTATTCGGGGTATTATTAAAACGATATGCAACCTTTTTCGAGAGGTCTACTTTATCGACATAGGTCTCGGGGATCTGCACTTCCAACCGTAATTTATTGAGATCCTGCAGAATCAACAGAGGTTGATCATTGCCTTTTCCCGGTCCGACCAGTGCTCCTTCGGAGATATTACGCTGTACAATCACACCATTGAATGGCGCTTTGATGTTCAGGTACGATTGCAACATTTCAACTTCTTCCACATTTGCTTTTTCCGACATGGCGACTGCTTCGTCAGCTTTCATCTTCGAGAGGGCATTGTCCAGATCAAGCGGGGATACTGCGCCTTCCTCCTGTGCGGCATTTTTGAGTCTTTTATATTTATCCTTACTCGCAGAAGCGGTCTCCTGTGCCTGTACAAAACGTGAATGTGCGGCCTGAACCGCTGCGAGCATTTCTGGCGCCTCCAGCTGCATCAGCAGCTGCCCCTTTTTAACAACTGTACCTCTATCCACAAAGATATGCTTAACAAAGCTATTCATCTTGGCATAGATATTTACTTCATTAAAGGGTTTGAGCTTACCGGGTAAACGCACACTGCTGGACATGACTTTCTCTTGTATGACTGTTGTCTGATAGGTACTGGCCTTAGCCGGATTTTTTGGCGTCAGGTCAATCGGCTTTTCGGTTTGACCGCAAGCGAAAAGTAAGCCTGTCAGTAGTAGTAAATAGCCTATTTTTTTCATCCGTTTTATTTTCATATTCATTACTCAATTGTGTCTTTAAGGCATCACTGCCATGGGCGATTTTATCTTTAAATACGATTCTCTTCCTGTTGCATAGCCACTTCCATCTTTATCGCCCTAGTTTATACTGCTGGGTTTAAATTCTGAAAGAACACTACATTTTTTTTTAGTTAACACTATACTTGTCTTTTTCCACCAGTAACTTTTGATGATCGGGCTCGTCCTGCGGCAATAGTGATTCGGAATCGAACGTGGATTTTTCCTTCATCCACACAAACAGGAGCGGCAGGATAAAAAGAGCAGCAAATGTGGAGGCAAACAGACCGCCGATCACGGCCCGGCCCAATGGTGCCGCCTGCTCACCCGTCTCCCCCATTCCCATGGCCATAGGAATCATTCCGGCAATCATTGCCATACTGGTCATCAGGATCGGACGTAGCCGCGTTGTCGCGCTGGCCAGCGCCGCCGTCCTGGCATTACGGAAATCCAATCGCAGTGCTTCCGCATTGGACACGATCAAAATAGCGTTGGCTACGGAGACACCGGTAGACATAATCATACCCATGTAGGATTGCAGATTGAGCGTCGACCCTGTGAGCAATAGCATCGCCAAGGATCCAAGGATCACTGCAGGAATAGTCACCAATGCGGTCAGCGAAAGCTTCACACTCTGATAATTCGCTGCCAGTAGCAGAAATATAACAACAACTGCACAGGCAAGCCCCAACTGCAAACTACCCATGGTATCGAGCAATAGTGTCGACATCCCTTTCATTTCTACCACGACACCGCGCGGTGGAGCCTGGAGTTCACGAATAGCCTGTTGCACATCCGCTGTTGCTGTGCCCAGGTCTTTCTTATGGATATTTGCCATCACGGTCAAATACCGCCTTGGCCCCTGCCGGTCATACTCACCTGGTAGATACTGTGTATTAAAAGTGGCTATATCGCCCAAGGTCGGTGTGAGCTGTCCTTTCACCAGTGGAATTTCGCGCAGCTCGTCCATGGTATTCATCACATATTCAGGCACCTGCACCTGTACCTGATAGGTATAGGTATTGTTTTCATCGAGCCACTGGATCTTCTGCGTAAACCGGCTCGAGGAAGTGCTGGCCGTTACCGATCGAGCAATATCATCCATCTGCAGACCAAGCTGGGATGCTTTGAGCCGGTCGATGGCAATGGAAATGGTTGGCAGCCGCAGCGGTTGCGCGATCTGCACATCCCGCAGATAATCGATGTGCCACAATGCGCTGACAACCTGATCGGCATAGACCTTCAGTTCGTCCATTTTCTTTCCGGCTATGCGCACCTCGATCGGCGTTGCAGCGCCCTGGCTCATAATCTTTTCGGTCATATCAATAGGCTCAAAATTAAGGCGCAATTTGGGCAGTTTATAATGGATATTTCGTCGTAAAACATCTTTGAGTTCGTCCATATTCACATGGTAGTCTGCATTGAGGTTCACTTGGATCACGGCTTCATGCGTTCCGGTATTGAATACATAGAGGTTGCTGACTCCATAGCTGCTGGGCACCAGACCAACATAGGCCGAACTGATGGCGACCTGATGGTTCACCGTACTATCGATTACCTGCAGCACCTGTTTAACGGACTCTTCGGTACGTTCCAACCGGGTTCCATCGGGCTCTTTGATCCGTAGCTGAAACTGTCCATTGTTGACTTTTGGCATCATGTCCTTGCCGATGTACACAAATGCCGCTGCTGCAAGCCCCAGCGTAAGCACCAGATAACCGATGATGACTTTGCCCTTATGGCGCATGGAGCGGTATAGGCCGAAGCGATAACGCTTTTTGAACTTATCGAAAAAGCCCGGCGAGTCTGACTTGAAATGACCGATATGATGTTCTTTGAGCAGCCAGTTGGATAAAATAGGCACCAAAGTCTGCGCCATAAAATACGAAGCGATCATCGTCAATCCAATGGATAAAGAAAGGGGAAGAAACATCGCCCGGGGAATTCCCGTCATCATAAAAGAAGGTGCAAATACGGCCAAAATACAGAACAGGATCAAAAGCAGCGGCACGGCAATCTCCTGACAGGCATTGTAGATCGCCTTACGTTTGTGCGTACCCTGTTCCTGATGCTGGTGTATGCTTTCGATGGTCACCGTGGCCTGATCCACGAGGATACCGATGGCCAGGGCCAAACCACTCAAGGTCATGATATTGATGGTCTGGCCAAACAATGTCAGTAGCAGGACGCCGATCAGGATGGATACCGGTATAGTTACGATTACGATCAGGCTGCTCCGCCAGTCGCGCAGAAACAAGAGAACCATGAGACCGGTAAGCAAAGCACCGAGCCCCCCTTCGTGCAAAAGGCTCTGCACCGAATTCATAACCGCTACTGATTGGTCAAATTCATAAGACACCTTCACATCCTCGGGCAGCAGATTCTGGATTTCCGGAAGCTTGGCCTTGAGGTTGCTGACCACTGCCCAGGTGGACGCATCCGATGTCTTAACGGCAGGGATATAAACAGAGCGCCGGCCATTGATCAGTGCATAACTTACCGTCACGTCCGAGGCGTCCGATACGCGTGCGACATCTTTGATATAAATCGGAATTCCATTTTTTGTCAGAATAGGGATATCAGCAAAATCTGCGACATTCTTGATCAGTGAATTGATGGTTGTCACATACATCGTGTTGTTGAGGTGCAGGTTACCGGATGGTGACATCACGTTAAATTTCGACAATGCCATCACCACCTCGTCGGCGGTCAGGTTGTAGCTCCGCAGTTTATTGGGGTCAACATTGACCGTAATCGTCCTGGAGTTGGCGCCAAAAGGTGGCGGTGCAGAGAGACCCGGTACCGCAGAAAACATGGGCCGCACCAGGGTACTCGCCATATCGTAAATCTCCTTGAGGCTTCTTGTCTTCGAAGATAGCACCAGTTGCCCCACCGGTAAGGAGGAAGCGTCAAAACGGACCACCTGTGGCGGCAGCGCCCCTGGCGGAAAAAACTTCATGGCGCGGTTTACCTGCAGTGCTACCTGCGCTGAGGCTTCGGCCATATCGGTATTTTCGTAAAAACTAAGTTTCAGGAGCGTAAGTCCCTGAATATTTTTGGCGGATATATTCTTGATTCCATTGACATAGAGAAACTGATCCTGCATCCGGGAGGAGAAAAAACCTTCCATCTGCTGGGGAGACATCCCGCCGTAAGATTCAATAACGTAAATGGTCGGTGAATTGAGCTGCGGAAAGATATCAATCGGTATTTTCAGTACAGCGAGTACCGAAAAGAGCAGTAGGCTCAGGGTGATGATCACTGTGGTAATCGGCCTTCGTAAAGCAGCTGTGACTAGTGACATAAGTGATTAGTTAAAAAGTTGAAGAAAGCCATCGACATTGTTCTGTGCCACCACCTGGTGGAACAATGCCAGATAATAATTATACTTGGCGGTGATGTAATCGCGCTCTGCCTGATTGAGCATGTTCTGTGCAACGTTGACCTCCACAATATCGATGAGGCCATTTTTATATAGGGAAAACTTCTGACGGTAGGCGGCATTGGCAGCTTTGGTCTGACGCGGAATTTCCTTCAAACGTCTTTCTGCGGTTGTCACTTCAGTGGTAGATTGTGCAATATTCATGGCGATGTTGGCCTGTTGTTCCTGTACCTTTTGCCCGGCCTCGTCCACCATAAGACGCTGCGTATTGAGTTTTACCTTTTTGCGGCGCAGATCAAACAGGTTGTAGTTGATTCCTAGACCAACAAGGTAGTTAGCGCGTTGCAGCCCAAAGCCATCGGCGAGCGAACCATAACTATTATCGCTATGTACACTGGATGCCCTGCCCCATACAGCCCCCGAGAGAAACAGCTTGGGACGGTAACTGTTGGCAACCAGCTTTTCTTCCATCTTCGTCTTGTCGAACAACGCATTATAATAGGCGATCATAGGGTGCTGACGGCCGCCATCGAGTTCAATCGGCGCGTTCTTTACCTGTTCGAAAAGAATCTTTTCGGCAGTGGTATCCGCTACAATCTGCGCTGGCGGCATACCCGCCAAAGTAGCCAGTTGAATTTGTAATTGTTGTTGCTGATTATCCAGTTCAATGAGACCAAGTTGGCTACGCGATATTTCAGCATCGGCCATACTGGTATCCACGCCTGCCCGTATACCACTTTTGACCAGGGCAAAGATCGATTGCCGTATTTCCTGATTACGGGCTATACTGCGCGACTGGATACCGATGAGGTCATGCAATTTCAGTAGCTGCAGGTAACTATAAATCGTGAAGGACTGTAAGTCATACTTCGACTGTTCAAAACGACGGTTCTCCAAGGTCACCTCCGCCTGCGCAAGTTGGTCCTGGGCATTGAATTGACCAAAATTATAGACCTCCCACTGGAAGGCGGCAATGCCAAGATTGCTGCTCACAGCCTGATACTTATTATCGGCACGGATACCGCCATTATTGGTCGGCACGAGACCAAATCCGAAGTAAGGCCCCGGCACATTATTATTGGAGCCGACGTCTGCCTGATACGACAGCTTTAGGCTCGGCAGACGGTTGTTTTTGACTTCTGCGGCGCGCGCCTGCTGCACCTGTGTACGTACATAGTCGGTGCGTAGGGATGGCGCATGCTGCGTTACCGAAGACAGCAGCTGGTTGAGTTTAATAGGCACATGACTCTCCTGTCCATAGCTAAAGAAGCTACAGCAGAGCAGCACATGCCCCATAAGGACAAGTTTTTGAAACATATAAAAAGCTTATTTTAAAATAAATGAATGTTTGCGGTCCCATAGGGCCCCACTCAATACGATTAAAATGGCTTTTTTATCATAAAGTCAGCTGAAGATTACGCAGGTATAGCCGTTCGAGCGGCAATATTATTTTGGATAGCAAGTTACCAATCGAAAACGTATCCGAATTCGGAAAGAAGGTATTGAAAAAGTGGGTAATAAAAAACTCCTTTACTTTAGCGGTAAAGTGACGAAGCGGCGAGAGCGTCAGACAGGCGCTATCGTTTACATCAACCCAATCCAGGTATTCCTGTTTTCGTTTACTAAAGGCCTTGATAACGGTGATAAACTCATTCTCGCCCTGCGTTTTTGCCTGATGATATAATGAAAATCCGATCAAAGGCTTCACGATCAGCAGCATAGCGCTTACCAGTAAGAGAAATTGAAATATGACTCGTCTTAACATAGGTTGTATGATATCTAAAGCACAGCATTTTGATTTGCGTACACTACAAATATAAACAATGACGCAGTAGACCATTGTAACATTGACGTAACGAAAGCTTTTGTAAACATCATGTTGCAATTACATTGCTTCTCACAAAAATCCAATAATACTAGCAATGTGAACCAGAATCTTGCTCCGGTTTTTCTTGTAGTCTGCTCGGTAGGTTTTATTTAATGGAAGATTTCCCTTCATTTATGCGGAAGGGTAAAAGCGATATCGGTGCCCGGCCCCTCTTTATCGAGCACATGGATCTGACCACCATGGCGCAATATGATATCGGCGCAGAGAAACAGCCCGATACCGAAACCTTCAATATGGCTGTGACCTTTGGAGCGATAAAATTTCTCAAATACTTTTTTTCTATCCTCAGGTTTTATTCCTATACCAAGGTCGCTAATCAATACGGATATTTCATGCTGATCTGTTGTCATCGTGATGTGTATGGGTGATTTTTTATCACTGTATTTAATGGCATTATTGATCAGGTTGGTAATCACCTGTCCGATACGATAACCATCCGCTTCCAAAAATACGGTATCATCGGGCAGATGTAAGTACAGATCACTCTCGGGAAATATGAGCGCAGCATTATGACTTATTTCAAGGATAAGCTGGGTCAAATCTATCGTAGATCTATCGAGTTCGATTCCTTTAGCCATTACCATCACGGGGGCTATCATCTCATTGAGGAGACGATTAATACGGTCAGTGGCTTTGAGCGCATTTTCTACGAGTTTATTTGACAGAGCATTTTCTTGCGCTGTCAACTGCCTGTTCAGAAGCTGCAGGGTTCCTTTGACGGATGATAGCGGTGTCTTAATTTCATGCATGGCGATGCTCAACATTTCATCGCGCAAAATTTCAAGTTCCTTTTTCTCTGTAATATCAAGCGTTGTGCCCGAAATTATCTGTGGGCAGCCGTTCTCGTCATAAGTAACCGATCCACGTGCCTCAATCCAATGGATGCTATCATCACCATATCTTACACGATACTGTGCAATATAGGGTATGTGCTGCTCAATAGCCCTTGCGACACTCGCTTGCATCGCTTCCCGATCTTCATCCACAATACAGCCCAGCATATCACTATAGCTAAAATCCTTTGCCGTATCCCACCCAAAATTTCTTTTGCATTGATCGGTACAGGACATGTAATTTTTTTCCCGAAGGCTAACTTCCCAGAAGCCGATACGGGCCTGTGCGAGCGCCTGCGCAAGATGTTTTTGGGATACCGTAAAGGTAGAATCCGCACCGTGCAAGTTAATCATACAATTGTTAGGATTTAAAAGTGCTTTTCAATTACGTAAAGATACTTATTGTAAGAATATTAGCATTATTATTTTACACCTTATATTAACCTATAAAATTCGGGAAGTCTGTCGGCTAATTTAGTCAGCAAAACGGGCAAAAAAAACTATTCCACGCTAACCAAGATTTATTTACACATGAATTCATCTAGAGACGATTACGCATAACTGGAGCAGGATGATTTTCCTGATGCTGTAAATTGTATCGTTTATTTTAGTTTTATAAGCAAAAGAGATACATTTGAACATAAACAAAAGTCCTTATGAACAGTGCTACTTCCATTTTCGAATCGAACCATAAAAAATTAGGCCTGATTTCTTTCGATTCCTCCTCGCTGGACCTGGTAAACGGCGAAACGTTCCGCCATTACATTAAAATATTGCTCATTCCAGCTGGTTACGCACTAACGGTGGACTTCACGGCCTATGAAACCCAAAATCCCACCTTACTTTTCATCAATACCAATCAATATCTTGACATTCAGTCGGCCAATGAAAATAAAGCCTTTTTAATCCATTACAACAGGGATTTCTACTGTATTCAGATTCATGATGAGGAGGTTGCCTGTGACGGACTCTTGTTCAATAATATTTTTGAGAATCCGATAGTGGACTTGTCCGGCGATGAGCTGCACGCCATCCCCCAATTATTCGCTCAAATCAGCAATGAGCTTGATTTTCAGGACCGCTCTTCGGAAGAAATGATCCGAACGTACCTCAAGCAGATTATCATCCGTGCAACGCGGCAGTGGAAAAAGCAGAACCTCCAAAATGAAACGCTCGACCTCGTCAGCATGGATCAGGACTTTTTCAGAAACTTCAGCCGACTGGTCAATATTCACTACAGGGAAAAACACAGCGTAGCCGATTATGCAGACCTACTGAACCTTGCCCCGAAAACGCTTTCCAACAAATTCCATAAACTCAACCTTGAAAATCCGAACGAGATGATCAAAAACAGGATCGTCCTTGAAGCCAAACGCCTGCTCCTTTACAGTGAGCTTACCATAAAGGAAATCGCTTATCAATTGGGTTATGAGGACCCAGCTTACTTCAACCGGATCTTTACGCAGAAATCGGGAAAAACTCCGGCGGCTTTTCGGAAAGAAATTAAAAATTAAACTATAAAAGGAAAAAAGTACAATTTATATCGACTTTTTGCTCTTTATTTAGATTGCCTATATGACATACCTTTGTCCTATAAGAAATTAACAATCAAAAATAAAGCGTATGAAACGTAATGCTACCGCCGTTTGGAACGGCACCATCAAAGAAGGAAACGGACATCTGACCACACAAAGTTCCGTTCTGAACCAGACCCAGTATTCATTCAACAGCCGCTTCGCTGAAGGTGTCGGTACAAATCCCGAAGAACTGCTTGCTGCTGCCCATGCAGGATGTTTTACAATGAAGCTGAGTCTTGATCTCACACAGGCGGGTTATACCCCTAAAAGACTCGAAACAAAGTCCATTATTACCTTGGATAATGGTAAAATCACACAGTCGGAACTTCTACTTGATGCAGAAGTAGATGGCATCTCAGCGGAAGAATTTGAAAAAATTGCCCGAGAGGCCGAAAAAACCTGTCCCGTAAGCGCAGCATTCAGCTTCAAAATCATCTTAAACATCAACCTAAAAAAATAATCACGATGAAGACAATCTATTCAACAGTTTTAACATTGGCGGCACTCGCCATCACAAATTCCAATATCATGGCACAATCAAACCCCGCATCTCAAGACCCCAACATTGGCCGGGAAACAAGAGCATTCTTAAAAGAGTTGAACAGCGGCGACGGAAAACCGCTGGAAACCCTCTCACCAAAAGACGCCAGATTGGTGTTGGTAGGCGCTCAAAAATCAGTAAGCTTCGATTATTCCGATATCCAGGAATCAGACAGAACCATTACCCAGGACGGGCAGACCGTAAAAATACATATCGTAAAACCCAAAGGTGCCCAAGCTGGCCTACCCGTATTTATGTTCTTTCACGGCGGCGGATGGGTATTGGGAGACTACCCTACCCACAAAAGACTGGTTCGTGACCTTGTTGTCAACAGTGGTGCAGTAGCCGTGTTCCCGGATTACACGCCATCTCCGGAAGCCAGATTTCCCGTAGCCATCAATCAGGCTTATGCCGCAACAAAATGGGTTGCCGAGCATGGAAAAGAAATCGGGGTCGACGCGAGCAGGCTTGCTGTTGCCGGAAACAGTGTCGGTGGAAATATGGCCGCAGTGGTCGCATTGATGGCCAAAGACAAAAATGGTCCCAAGCTAAAACAGCAGGTACTTTTGTGGCCCGTAACAGACTCCGACTTCAGCAGAGCATCGTACACAAAATTTGCACAGGAACGGTTTTTAACAACGCCGTTGATGAAATGGATGTGGGATAATTACCTGCCTGACTTAAAAGAACGCGACAACAAATACGCGTCCCCACTGAAAGCTTCTCTGGAAGAGCTGAAAGGTTTGCCTCCTGCACTTGTTCAGGTGGCCGAGAATGATATTCTGCATGACGAGGGTGTCGCCTATGGAAGAAAATTAGATGAAGCCGGTGTTGCAACGACTGTTACAGAGTATAAAGGCTTTATTCACGATTACGGGATGCTGAATCCGCTGGCGCATATCCACGCTGTACAGGAATCGGTGCTAGATGCAGCAACTGTTTTGCGAAAAGCACTGTTTGCGAAGTAAAATACCCTGCATTTCCAAAGAATAACACCAAATGGTTCGACTGTTTGGTGTTTTTTAAGTTTATAATAGCGTCTTAAGCATGTATTTCCCCTAATGAGCGGGATTTCTTACAAAATATTTTCCAATTCATTTCTATGATCCTCACCCCATTGGGCCGTTACCGCAATGACTGGTATAAGGCTTTCCCCTAGCCCAGTCAGTTCATATTCTACTTTCAGCGGAAGCTGATCAAAGACGACTTTATTGATTAATCCATGTTCAATCAATTGACCAAGCTGCACATCAAGTACACGACGGGTTGCATTGGGGATTTTCCGCTGCAACTCACCCGGACGCTTGATACCTGAATGAATGGCCCAGAGCAGGTTTATTTTCCATTTGCCCTGAACCACCTGCAAAAACAGATGTAAACCGCAATCTAAATTAACCGGAAGTTTTTTTTCGTACATAGCTGATATATTTTACGAAGGCATAAAGTGGGTATAGATAAATTTATCCGTAATTGACACGGTTACTTAATGCCCTTAACTTAGCGGCAAAGTAAATATAAAAATATGAAATACAAGATATTTGGATCAAAAACAGGACTGCATGCCAGTGAAATAATCTTAGGAGCCGCCAACTTTGGAACAAGAAAAGGCTATGGAGCCGATCCCGAAGAGTCAAAAAAGATTTTAACAGCTTATGCAGATGCGGGTGGTAATTTTATCGATATATCGGATGTCTATCAATTTGGGGAGGCAGAAGAAATCGTTGGTAACTATTTAAAGGGACAGCGAAATAATTTTATTATCTGTTCAAAATATACTAGAAGTAGTGATCCCAACCCTGCAATCAGTAATTTTGGAAATAACCGTAAATCTATGCGACAGGCTGTTGAACAAAGTCTGAAAAGACTGAAGACGGACTATATCGATATTTATATGCCGCATTATGATGATGGTGTAACTCCATGGGAAGAAATAGCTTTGGGACTTCAGGATTTGGTCAGCGAAGGGAAAATAGTGTATGCGGGGCTCAGCAATTTCCCGGCATGGAAAGCATCGGCCATTGCATCAGCAACGAAAGTCACTGCTTTACAAATTGAATATAGTTTGTTGCAACGTACCGCAGACCGTGAACTGATGCCGATGGCAAAGGAATTTGGTCTTGGTGTGATGATGTACTCGCCATTGGCTGGCGGACTGCTGACCGCAAAATATAGAAAAGGAGAAGCCGGGCGCATCAGTCATTCCTCTGGCGCTGATTATTCGGAGGACGAGAAAACCAAACTGATCATTGATGAACTGGTATTAATCGCGGAAAAATATGAAACAACACCCGGTCAGATTGCATTTGCGTGGAATTTATCAAAAGAGGCATTTCCATTACTGGGAGCACGCAATATCAATCAATTTGAGCAAATTATTAGCGCTACTGAAATTAATTTGACAGCTGATGAGCTAACCAAACTGGACGCTTTAAGCTCTATTAGCCTCGGGTATCCGCACGATCTACTGCATACCGTACGAGGTTGATATTAAAAGATAGAATCTAATACAACTAAGAAGGAACTAACATAAAACGTAATCGATAGTAATTCTTAAAGTATATGAACTAAATTTGAACTTAAAATTGCGCCGCATGCCAAAAAGAGATTCTATTTTAGTGAACAGCATGGATTCCAGCAGCAGTATGGCTGTTGGAATATGGGATGGTTCAACGACGGGCATCCTAAAAGCGCTCAATCCGCATCGACATGACCATTATACCTGCATGCTTGTTGAAGCTGGACAGCTGGAAGTCCTATTTGATTTTGAACAGCTGATCATGCCAGCGGGAACGCTTTTTGTCTGCCCTCCCCATCAGGTCCATCAGATCACCACGGTTTTAGGCGCATCCGGTTATTACATTTCCTTCGAAGGCCATCACATGACCAGGTCAGCCAAAGACATGCTTGATGCATCTTTAAATGAAACCCTTATTTTGTCCCTCTCAGCGCCCGAGCAACAATGGTTTACGTCCATCTTGGACTCGCTAATAAAATTGGACAGTATAAACTATAGTGCCAATAAGGAAGTGCAGCAGCCGCTGCTGTCAGCATTTATAACCCAGGCGGTGATTTGTCACGATTGCAGATCCGCCGCAGGGTCCATAAGTCACAGCCCCAGGGTTATAAGTATTGCCAACGAGTTCAGAAACCTTGTGAAGCGTGATTACCGCAGCCTTAAACGCCCCGCAGCATATGCCCAACAGTTAAATATCTCCGTGGCCCACCTGAACGATGTCGTTAAAATGGTGACGGGCTTATCCGCATCGGCACTGATCCAAAAGGAAATACTGAGCGAAGCACAGCGCCTGCTTTATTATTCACAATTGAGTATTAAGGAAATTGCGGTACAGCTAGGCTATAAGGACACCAAGTACTTTATCAGGCTTTTTACAAAAAAAACTGAGCTTTCACCGGGTGATTACAGAAAGACACTACGCTCCAATCCAGACCTGGATTAGACAATCTTATACTATTCAACTCAAACACGGCTTCTTTTTTTGTCCACCTTTTACCTTTGTTTGTCAGTTTTCCGGCATTCATTTTTTGATCAATTTTGCACTATAGATAAGTTGTAAATTTAAATAGTTTAGCTATGAAAATCTTAGTAATCGGTGGTACAGGTCTTACTGGAAGGCTGGTCACAAAAAAACTGGCAAATCTCGGTCATCAGGTGCACATTGGCTCGCCTTCACATGGAGTGGATCTCATGACGGGAGAAGGTCTCTCCCAGGCGCTGAAAAATACAGAGATCGTAATCGATCTATCCAATTCCTCCTCTCCTGAAGAAGAAAATGCAATTCATTTTTTTCAGACCGCAGGAAAGAATCTGGTAAAAGCGGAGCTGGCTGCAAACATCAGGCATCACCTCGTACTTTCCATTGTCGGAACGGACGATGCGCTGGAGATCGGATATCTTCGCGCAAAGAAATATCAGGAAGACAACATCAAGAACTCCGGGATACCCTATACCATCATTCGTTCGACACAGTTTTATGAGCATACTGATTCCATCATTGCGGTTCAGGGTCAGGGTGACGAGGTATTTGTTTCCAAGATCGATTACCAACCCATTGCCCTGGAAGATGTCACGGACTATATTGTGCGGTTTGCACTCGAGGAGCCTAAAAATGGGACGGTCGAGATTGCAGGGCCTATAAAGGCCAATATGGACGATTTTGTTGCGAAATATATCGCGATCACTGGGAAGCACATAAGGGTAGTTTCTGACGACGATAGCAAATATATGCATCTAGTTGTTCCTAAATCATTGCTCGTACCTGTTGGAGCATATTGTGCCGGTAAGGCTCATTTTGAGGACTGGGCACTGAATACTACATTAAGTTAAGCAGTCAAAAAAGAGAAATCACCGACCTTTGCTGAGCTGGATATCTTATAGATCGATACGCTCAGTAGTTGGTGTATATCAATAGCAAGTGCTGGAATTTTTTCAAGGTTCCAGCACTTGCATTTCAAAAGTAAAGTCCCAATTATAAAACCATTCCACCATCAATAAGGATTTCCGTTCCGGTCATGAAACTTGCCACATTGTTATCTGACAGGTAAATAACAGCTTTGGCTACATCTTCCGCAGTTCCCATTTTTTGTAAAGGGATTCCGCTGATTAACCATTCATCAAGACCTTCCAATGTTTTTTCATCCAGTCCTGCTTTGGTCATAATCTCCGTTTTTGTAGGCCCCGGGCTCACTAAATTTACTCTGATTTTTCTTGGTGCCAGTTCTGCAGCAGCGGTCTTCGCAATGGAATTCAATGCTGCTTTGCTTGCCTGGTAAATCGAGCTATTTGGTTTAGATGTGGTCGCGACGTTGGATGAAAGAAATACCACTGAAGCACCATCATTTAACAGGGGAATAAATTTGCTCAAAGTAAAATAAGCTCCTCTGAAATTAATAGCCATTACATTGTCAAAATTTTCGGCACTCATATGTTCGATCGGACCTAAACTTCCGGTGATGCCTGCGTTAATAAACAGGATATCAATTTTTCCGAATTGCTTTTCAACTTGGGTTTTGAAATTTTCAATATCTTCCAATTTCCCTTGATCTGCCACAAAAGAACTAGCCCCTAATGCTGCCGCAGCCTTTTCAATGGCTTCTTTTCGTCTTCCGGTGATAATGACTTTTGCTCCTTCGGCAATTAACTCTTTTGCGGTGGCATATCCTATTCCGCTGTTTCCACCTGTTACAATGGCTAACTTGTTATTCAACTTTTTCATTTCTTTATTTTTTTTACAAAGTTATCAGAGAAATGGTATACTTTTGTTATCAGTATAACTGAGTATATCAGTATCATGAATTATATCACTTAACTTTGTAACCATGGAAAGAGATCAGACAGAAGAACTTAGAGCGTTGAAGGACACACTTTATTTCATTGGTGGCAAGTGGAGAATACCTGTTATTAATTCGCTTTGCAACGGCAACCGACGTTTTCGCGAAATTGAAAGAAGTATCCCCGGGATTACCACACGAATGCTTTCAAAAGAACTGAAAGATATGGAATTAAATAAGTTGGTTAAACGAACTGTTTATCCCGATACGCCTGTTTTAATTGAATATGAACCCACTGCATATTGCAGGACTTTCGGGAATATTATTTCGGAAATGATTAACTGGGGTAGAGAACACCGAAAAATGATTGTAGACGATAAGGTTTAGAATTGTATTATATGTACTACCATCAGCTAAAATGCTGATGCTGGTAGTACATATGAAATGCTTAGCAAGTTATCTAACAAAAAGATTGAAAAGGTCTTCAGCTCCAGCGTTGAACTTCTTGCCGTTAACATAAAACGATGGTGTCCCATTGACCCCGCTTATAACGCCGCCCTGAAAATCGGCATCTATTTTATTCACCAGCTCCTCTTTTTGTATATCGGACTTAAACTTTTCCATATCTAATGCTATTTTTTCCGCTATTGTAAAAAGATACTGGTCGTCAAGGTTCCGCTGATTTTCGTAAATGGCATCGTGCATTTCCCAGAACTTATCCTGCAAAGACGCAGCTTCTGCAGCGATCGCGGCCGGAAGCGCGTATTCATGCATTTCTGAAAGTGGGAAGTTTCTAAATACAAATTTCACCTCTCCACTAAATTTTTTCAAGAGCTTCTTTAGCACCGAATAAGCGGCTCCACAGTAAGGACATTGATAGTCACCATACTCTACGATAACTAAATCGGCATTTAGATTGCCTTGGGCGTGGTCAGTTGTACTGACAGGTATTTTTAATGACATAACTATTTTATTTTAAGATTTTCAAGAGCTTCCAATATTCCATCTGCGCCGGGATTTACCGCCGTCGGTGATTTGTAGCTCCATTGGATGATACCTTCTTTATCGATTACAAAAAGAGCGCGGTTGCACTGACCTTCATGCTCATTATAGACATCGTATTTCTTTGCTACCCCACCCTTTGGCTCAAAGTCTGCAAGTAGCGGAAAGTGTAGGTTACGGGACTGCGAAAAAGCCAGATGACACCATTTGCTGTCCACGGAGATTCCGAACAATTCTGCGTCATACTTTTTAAAGTACTTGAGCATTTCATTGTACAGTGCCATCTGATCACTGCAGACTGGACTCCAATCGGCAGGATAGAATGCTAAAATCACGTTACGGCCCTTAAATTCGGATAATGTAACTTTCTGGTCTGGTGTTGCAAATAATGTAAAATTTGGTGCAACAGTATTTTGTTCTAACATAATTTTATTGTTTAATAATTGATATAGGCAATATGGATGCAGATGCAAGTAGAAAGAACGCTCGTAGAAAAACTTTCTTTTCAGGCAGCATAAGTTTTATTTTTCAGGTTGAATAAAAATCTTCTTAGATGGAAATTTTTCAATTTCACCATCTGCTAAGCCAAAGTTTGTCACCACGACATCTTTAGGGTTGCCTGAAAGCCATTCGCTCAGATCAATAGACTCATATTTCCCGTTGTTAAATCCGATAAGAACACGGCATACCGTATCACCTGTATTTTTAATGTAGTGTCCAGCTCCCATGGGTACATAGCCTACGTCACCTGCATTGAAATTTTCGGTGACTACAGTACCCTCGGCAAGAAAAACAGACATCTCCGCCTGGCCCGAAATATAATACTGCCACTCGTCGGCATTCGGATGCCAGTGCATTTCCCGAAGTGCCCCAGGCTGCAATTCAAGAACAGAACCGGCCATGGTCGTACTGATCGGAAATTCCTTACTTGTAACCAATCGCTGAAGACCACCCCCGGGAATAATTCTAGGCTGCTGGGCGTGAAGCGGATAACGATGTAAATTGGTAAGTTCTATGTCAGATTCTTCTGGTCTTGCAGCAGCATTAAACGACAATTCATCCGGGACAATACCTGCGGCGAAATAGGCTTCTTTTTTCGGCAGTACAGCAACTTCTTCCAATGTCAACCCCAAATTCTGTGCTACGATTTCCGGAGGCATACTGGCAACGAAGTCAGTTACGCTAAACGTGTGGTCTTCGGAAAAATTACCGTTGTCGAATATCAGGATAAAGTGACACTCTTCAGTTCCTGTTGCCTGGATCGAATGTCCATAGCCTTTAGGAAAATACCATACATCACCCGGTTCAAAATTGTCGATATAGCTATGACCGTCCGGATGAATAATGGTCGTACGAACGGTTCCTGAAATGACGTAGGCCCATTCAGCAGCATTTGCATGCCAATGGAGTTCTCGCATACTGCCCGGCTGTAATCGCATCGATACCCCCGCAATTCCGATCGAAGCCGGGAAGTCGGTTACAGAAGCACCTCTGGTGGTGCCACCATCATTTGTGCGTGGTTCTTTTTTTTCTAATTCGTACTTGAAGCTTAATGATGTGGTTTTCATAATATTGTTTTTTAATGATTGATCTTCCTATTTTTTACTATTGTAAATTTACCGAAGAAAGGACGCGAGTGATACTGGCTTTCGGTGAACAGGCAAATATGATCGTTGAACGAGTCATGTAACAAAACATTCGTCATTCACATTATTATGGATTGGAGTAGCTTTTAGACTTATTTTTTAAAAAGTTGATCTATTGAGATAGCATGGTACTCGTTCATTAGCGCAATAAAACTTTGTTTAGTTGAAAGGCTTATAAAATTGAGGTCCCATTCTTAATTACTCCTTAACAAAAAAAGTGAGCTATGCAGCTCACTTTTTATATTTTTTGGTAAGGAAGTTTTAAGATTCAATAAAGGCTAAAATATCCTTATTGATCGTCGCAGCCTCTGTTGTAGGCATACCGTGCGGAAAGCCCGGGTAAGTAATCAAGGTTCCATTCTTTAAGAGTTTAGCAGATTTAACGCCGGCATTTTCATAAGGAACAATCTGATCATCCTCACCGTGCAGCACGAGGACAGGAATATCAACTGCTTTCAAATCTTCTGTGAAATCTGTTTCAGAAAAAGCTTTGATACCCTCATAATGGGCAACAATTCCCCCCATCATACCCTGTCTCCACCAGTTTCTCCGAATTCCTTCTTTAATATCCGCTCCCGCTCTGTTATAACCGTAAAAAGGAAGTGTTAGGTCGATATAAAATTGTTGTCTATTGTTCAAAGTCTGATCCCTGATATTATCGAATACCTCCATTGGCACACCATCAGGGTTACTTTCATTTTGTACCATGATCGGAGGTACAGCACTGATAAGTACAGCTTTCTTTGCTCTTCCATTAGCATATTTGTTCACGTAACGAATGACCTCACCTCCGCCTGTTGAGTGACCGATATGAATGACATCTTTGAGGTCAAGGAATTCAACAAGTTCGGCAGCATCAGCAGCGTACTGCTCAATGGTGTGTCCATAAATATCCTGACTCGATCTGCCATGGCCTCTCCGATCATGAGTGACTACGCGATACCCTCTCTGTAGGAAGAAAATCACCTGTGCATCCCAGTCATCGGAAGATAATGGCCAGCCGTGGTGAAACATCAATACTGGTCCCTGTCCTTGATCTTTGTAAAAAATTTCTGTTCCGTCTTTTAGTTTTAAAGTGCTCATAGCTATTTGGTTTAAATGTTAATATGTATTTTCTTTTTGCTACCATAAAACTACACGAACAATTAGCCAATTTCAAAAATCATTCGACGAATGGGCAAAATGAGTCGTTAAATAGACAACAAAAAAGATCATTAAGCATGAGCTGATGATCTTTTCAATTACGTATTGTTCATGTAGAACTTAGTCCGTATAGCTTGCTAATAAACGTTGAGCTTCTTCGACGGCTGCGGTAAGGATCTGCACGACTTCGCTTAAAACACCTTCCGATAAGGTGTTCTGTTCGGTTGTAAGTTCAAGTATTCCCAGTTTATCATCAAGAATAGGAAGCAATCCCATAATGGCGACGCTAGTTTTAAAATCATGTGCTCTTAATTTAAATCTGGAGAAATCCTGACTTGCATAAGCGGCCTTTAGCTCCTGAAGCTGGCCTGGAACTTTGTCGATAAACTGGCGGGTGACTGTCCGCTCGAAAGCGGCGTCCCCCCTACTTACCGAATGCATGTAAGCAAGGTCCAAATAAGTATACTTCCCCTTATCCGCAATTTCTTCAAACTGCACTGTAGGCTGGAATCCGATGCCAAAATGTGAAATAAGCTTAAAGAGCTCTTCTTCATTGATGGGTTTGGAAATATATTCGTTCATTCCTCTGCTGAGGCATTTTTCTCGTTCACCTGCCAAAGCGTGCGCAGTCATGGCAATGATCGGAATATCCAATTGCAACACTTCCCTGATGTGCTGCGTTGCAGCATAACCATCCATCTGGGGCATCTGTAAATCCATCAACACAAGGTCGGCCTGATTATTTTTTAGATACGCTACGGCCTCCTGTCCATTGGAAACAATGTCAAAATCTACATTCCATTGCCCGAGCAGATGCTTCATCAGGCTCTGGTTCATCATATTATCATCAACCACCAAAATATGAAGCGGTACATTGGATTGATCTTTAAAATAATTAGTATGAGCCAGGGGTGCTATTACTAGTTGTTCTTGTGCTATACCGTAGGGAATAAAAAACTTGAACGTTGTGCCGCTTCCCTGCTCGCTCTGTACTTCAATGTCGCCATGCTGGAGCAGCACGAGGTTTTTTACGATAGACAAGCCGAGTCCTGTTCCGCCATAATTGCGGGTAATGGAATCTTCGCCTTGATTAAAGCGTTCAAAAACTTCATTGAGTTTTTCTTTGTCAATTCCAATTCCGGTATCTGTGACGACAAATCCAACCACAACCTCCTTTTCGCTCCTGCTCTTTTGGTAAATTTCGATATGTATACTGCCCTGTTTGGTAAATTTAATGGCATTTCCAATCAAGTTTACCAAAATCTGGGTTAACCTGGTTGCATCCCCTGTCAGTGTATCGGGAATGGAGACATCGACCTTACTTGAAATCGAAAGCCCTTTTTCTTTTGCCCTTTCAGTGAAGAAGGTTTCTACAGAATTTAACAACCCACTGATACTGAATGTACCGACAGTGATGCGCATCATACCAGCCTCGATTTTGGAAAGGTCCAAAATATCGTTGATGATCGTCATCAAATTCTCTCCTGATTGTTGAATGGATGATACAAACTCAGAAGAGGTCGCGTCCAGACTTCTTTTTTGCAGCAGGTTTGTAAATCCGAGAATTCCACTGAGCGGGGTTCTGATTTCGTGGCTCATATTGGCAAGAAAGTTCTCCTTGGTCTGCGCTGCAATGGAAGCTTTCTTTTCCGCAGCGTCCAGTTCCTCGATCAGCACACGTTGCCGGCGGAACTGGCGTAGGATATGGAAACCGACTACCGAACCGCTCAAAATCAATAAAACCAATAGGGAAATATCGTATAGCCGTGCTTTTCTGCCCATTTCCTCACTCTGCAAGCTGAGCTCACTCATGTGCAATTGCCTACTTTTATAGATCTTCGCTGTTATTCCCGTAATTTCGTTTGAAATGATTCGGGCTCTTGGATTGGCAATTGACGTTTGATCATCCATGTTTCCAAGAGAATTATACCGTGCCAAAAGCTGATCACGGACTATTTTTTTGTCCATTGCAAGGACGCCCAGCCGTTGTATCAGCTTTTCTTCAACAGGATCGGAATTATCTCTGGACAAGGAATCCAGAAAGTTCTCGATCTGATTTATCTTTTTATCGATACCTTCCAGGTGGGTCGTATCGTTAGTGGCTATTGATGCTCTGATCCTACTTTCCACACCAAGGATATCGCGATCGATTTCCCGCAGATGATTGCTCGCACGCAGCTCGTTCAGCAGTGTGTTGTTGTTATGAATAAGTGCTTCTGTATTTCTGGCCGAATTGACCTGAACGGCAATCAGCAGTATTGTTCCCGCTATAAATGTCAGAATTATAAAGTAGCTAAACCGTTTACTGTTCATTATAGAATTACTTGTCATAAACAAAAGTTAAGAGGATGGTTAAGTAATAGCTTAAGAAGAAAAACAGTAGGTGATTTAAAATACATTCATTCTTGTATTTAAAGCCTTACGGTATGCATCTGCTACCGGAATGAATGTACCGTTTATCACAATACCACCGTCCTGTAAGGTATCTATTTTACTGATTGATACAATAAAGGACCGATGCACCCTGATAAAATCATTCTTCGGTAAACGCTCTTCCGCAGTTTTCATCTTGCCATGAATGGCAAACATCTTTTCTTTTGTATAAAATTTTACATAATCTCCCATTGCCTCAGCGTAAAAGATGTCTTCAAGCTTCAGGCGTCTTGTCACGTTAGCATCTCGGACAAACAAAAATTCATCATTGTTGATATGCACATGGTCTTTTCGGCTATCCAGGATTGCCTGGGCTTTCTCTACGGCCTGTAAAAACCGGACAGGAGAAATGGGCTTTAAAATATAATCCGCGATATTAAGCTCAAAAGCCTCTATTGCATATTCCTTTTTGGAGGAAGTGAAAATGATGATTGTATCTTTACCAGATAAACTTTTGGTAAGCTCAATACCTGTCATTTCAGGCATTTCAATATCTAGAAAGAGCAGGTCAACCTCGTTTTTCTGAATAAAATGGTAGGCCTCCATAGCGTTTGAAAATTCCTGCACGATGGTAAGATCCGGAACCTGCTTTGCCAAATGGGCCAAGGTCGTTCTTGCAATATCATTATCGTCAACAATCAGAGCTTTCATAGTAATAAGTATATATGTTAATATGACAAATATACTTATTACTTTCTTTTTTTATCGCTAACCAATAGCTCCTATCTAAAATAGGAACGGATCATCCATGCCATCTCCTCATGGCTTTCCATCAGTCCCGTAATGAAGTCGCTGGTTCCATAATCTTTATATTCCTCGGCAAAAGGTGTAATATTTCCGCGTAAAAATTCAATGATACTTTCGTGGTCTGCCAGCAGGTCTTTCATGTAGCCAAGACCATCATTCGTCCTGTCACTATACTCGGTAAGGTGAGTCAGTTCCAGGTAGCTCTTCAGGGTTGCTGGTGCATAATGCCCGATTTTTCGTAGGCGTTCTGCAACACTATCAATAAGTTCGTCCAACTGCTTGTACTGCTCCTCAAAGAAGATATGGTTTGCATGAAAATTGTCTCCCGTGACGTTCCAGTGTGCGTTTCGGGTCTTGATATAAAGGACAGTTTCATCAGCCAATAATTTTGCCAATTGTGCAGCAACAGCATCTGTGCTTGCTTCGTTTATTCCAATGTTTGCTTTCATGGTATTTATAAATTGAGTGTTTGATAATTATATTTTATAAGTAATCTGATCTTTTAGCATTCCATAAAACTTCATTTCTACCAGCTCCGCGAATGCCCAGGTACAGATTAATTTGTCAAATAATGTATTTTCCTTTTTAAAGAAATTTTAAAAAGGTTGGTTGTATTTCCCTGTAAGGGCTTTATTTTCGATACTTTTAGCAAAGTTCGGAGTCTCCTCATGGTTGTGTGCATCCGAAGCGGCCTGTCTTGCTGCAGCTGCATCCGAAAGATTTATGCCATTTTCTTTGATATAGGCCAGCATTTCAGGAGTAGCAGTTGCATGGATCTCATTGGTGTATAGACAGGTATTGTCATCAATTTTGGTGGCCTTAAGCTCCCAAAGCACCTGAACTTTTGTACGGCCTCCTTTGGTGATCGAGTCTGAAATCGAAAGCATCCGACAGTAATCCGGCTCATGGACAATAGCTACGTAATGCTGTACCATTAAGGCATCTCCTATTGTTTCGACATTCAGTGAAACCGGTTCTCCGTCAAATGTTGTGGAGATTGCTGCACCGATATGTTGGGTAGAGCATCGCTGATATTCTGCGTCGGGTAGGTTCAATAACCAATCGGCAATATTTACTTTCTCAATTGGTGCATGGATGATTGCTGTAACTGCTGAATGTGACAATGCGTTTTCTGGAGTTTGAATAATTTCCATAATACTGTTTTTTTAAATGGTTGTTTTATTTTACTGATGTAAATCTAGGCCTATTTACCGTCCGCCGAATTTACTATCCATCGGACGGGCATAAAGTATCGTTAAAAAGGGAATATTAATCGTTGAGGCGATGAAGGATGAAGTAATCTGCAAAGCGCGCGGCGGCTCTATGTTTTTTACGTTCAGGGTGTCAGTAAATGTTCTTCTGCAATCTGATGGTTTCCTTAACGATTATTTCAGCATCAAGAACAGCATTGTAGATGAAATGTCAGGGGGAGGTTTTTTATAGTTGGACTTTTGCTACTTGTTATTAAATCCCATTTGAAACGGGCTTTGCTATCTCATTTGGTGTCTTTCCGAATTCTTTCTTGAACGCAAAAGAAAAATGCGACAGATCTTCAAAACCTACTTCAAGATAGACATCACTCGGCTTTCTGGATTGCTCGGCAATTTGAAAATAGGCCTCCTGCAATCTTTTTCTCTTGAGCCAGGTGCCCGGAGCCATTCCGAATACACGCTGAAAATCCCGCTTGAAGGTCGATAGGCTCCTCCCCGTAAAAAATGCAAACTTTTGCAGGCTGATGTTAAACCTAAAATTTTTGTTCATGTATTCCTTTAAATTAATCCGATTAGGTAACGAGAAATTGAAAAATATATGAATGAGGTCAGGATTCGATTTTAACAGAATAATCAGTAATTCCTCTCTCTTGACATCAACAAAATCTGCACTGATCTCCAGATCGCCGGTATAATACGGTTCCAGGGATGTTATAAAATTCTTAATAAACCTATTTTCCGGTATGAAAATAAAGGAGTCGCCGATGGCTGATGGCCGAATTTCATAAACATGGCGTTCAAGAAAGCGCTTCAGGAATTCCTCATCCAGGGTAATGATGATTTTTTCAAATTCATCATTGTCCTTATATTTTGTATAACGTACCAAATGATTTTTCCGGGCGATACAATATTCGCCCGGTTTCATGCTGTAGTTTTTTTCGCCGTCATAAGCCTTCATATCTCCCTTCAATAAATATAGAAAATAGTTTTCCGGTATATAGTTTTCGGGGGAGATCTCCGGACCCAGGTGACAGGATTGGATGTTGTTTACTTTCATGGTTTACCAAATATACCGATCCCTAACGTTTAATCCTGTACCTGACAAAATTTTAAACTGTCCACGCTTGCAAGTATCGCCAGTTCTTTCGCACGCGGGTGCCAGCCGAGCATTTCTGTCGCTTTTTTGTTGGACATCTTTGTATACTCTTGGGGTGGTGTAGGCTGCAGAAAAGCAATTTTTCCGGCCAGTTTTGGGCGTTCCTTTTTGATCAGTTCGGCTACATCATAAAAAGACATAGCCCCTTCCGAAGTTGCCAGAAATCGCTGTCCGGCCGCTTCAGGGTGTAACATCGCTTTGATATGGATATCAGCGACATCGCGAACATCTACCACACCAAATGTAAATGGTGCATTTTCCTTGACGAGTCCGTCAACAATACCCCTAACGACAGTATCCAGCGAGGCCGAGGAAATACCGCCGAGGATGGGGCCAAAAATTCCGACGGGATTAATGACCGTTAACTCCATAGCTGTGGCTGCATCCTCCATAAATTGCCAAGCGGCCTTTTCTGCAATTGTTTTTGATTTTATATAAGCCTGTATCGGTGCGTTTTCATCGGTCCAGTCGAGCTCCGTAAAAACATGATTTTTGGGATCGATGCTATAACCGATCGCAGCAAAAGAGGATGTGAGCACGACACGTTTGACGCCTGCCCTTTTCGCGGCTTTCAAGGCTCTCAACGTACCTTCTCTGGCAGGTATAATCAGCTCGTTTTCGTCTTTGGGCTGCTCGGCGAAAAATGGCGAGGCCACATGCAGGACATAGTCACATCCCTGCGCCGCTTCGTCCCATCCGCTGTCGGAAAGCAGATCGGCCTGATAAAAAGATAGCTGATCAAACGTGCTGATGCCGCCTTCGCTCAGCGCATCCAAGATTTCGTTCTTACGGGCGAGCGTGCGTAGTGTTGTTCTTACGGTAAATCCCTGCTCAAGTAGTGCAAGAATAGTATTAACGCCTAAAAATCCGGTACCACCGGTTACTAAAACTGTTTGATTGTTCATTTCGGATCAATTATATGAATTTGTAGGTCAACTGTATGGCATTTTCCGCATAATCCCACAGCCTTTTGGCAAGCACTTCATCGGTCATCGCTGCGGTGTGATGATTTGATAGCGCCGGATATCCCGCATATTCTTTCGGACCATCCGGCCCGTAAAATTTCCCGCCTTCAACCGACGCATCTGTCGCTGCGAATAAGCTGGGCAAAGCTCCCTGCCAGGGATCCATCACCTGATCAAATCCAGCAAACATGCCTTCCAGATTTTCATCCGGTATATTCCGCTGTAAATCGGTGCGCGTAACACCCGGGTGTGCCGCCACAGCAATCGCTGACATGCGGGCATTCCTGAATCTCCTGTGCAGCTCATAGCTGAACAAGATATCTGCCAGTTTGCTCACCGCATATGCACGCCATTCGTCATAGCTCTTTTCCAATCTGAGGTTATCAAAATCTATGCTATCCACTAACGTAGCCGCCCCGCTGGAAAGTGTCACTACCCGTGCGTTGGCAGTCTGCTTAAGTAGCGGTAGCAGATATCCTGTCAGCGCAAAATGCCCCATAAAGTTTACACCGAACTGCAATTCAAATCCGTCATCCGTTTTAGCAGCTGGGGGCACCATTACTCCGGCATTGTTGACGAGTATATCCAGTTTTGTATGCTTTTGCATAAAGAGATCTGCAAATTCCCGAACCTGTCCAATGTTTGCAAGGTCGAGTTTTCCATAGTCCAATGTTCCGGTCCCTGCCGTGTCGGATTGGATTTTTTGGATCGCATTTTTTGCTTTTTGTACATCTCGTGCAGCGATGGTCACCTGTGCACCTGCTGCAAACAATGCTTTTGCTGTTTCAAACCCTATGCCCGTGTTTGATCCGGTCACGATTGCTATTTTACCTGATAAATCAGGTATATTATTTTTTGTCCACATAACCCTTTGTTTTTATTCTTCTACAAAATTCGTGGAATAGCTGTTACGCAGTTTTGTTGTGAAGTTCAATTTTTCTTTGTTGTGGAGTTCACCTTTTCGTTCTATTCCGAAGGTTTGCGATGTTGTACCAGAATTCCTACCGTTCCAATGCTGTTACCGGGCCTTGCCCTAATTTTTGGATATCACTGCCGATCAAATCTTTTAAATGCCCTGTTTTGATATGCCTGTGTCCTTTAGGAATTTTTAAATACAGGGAGCTAACGGAATACTTCTGATTTATTGCTACAGCTCCCTGTATTCCTGAGCTCTAATCTTCTATTTCCAGATGCGTACTCAAGGCAATGCGGTTCCAGCCATTGATGGTGACGATGAGCATAATGATCTGAGCAATTTGATTTTCATTAAAAAATTGGGACGCCTTGCTGTAGGTTTCTTCACTTAATCCCTGCTGGTGGATAAGGGTTATTTCCTCGGTCATTGCCAGTATGGCCTGCTCCTCTTCGGTAAAAAATTTGGTCGCTTCCCTCCAGGCACTCACCAAAAAGATACGCTCGGGTCTTTCACCGTTTTTAATGGCATCCTTGGTGTGCATGCTGATACAGTACGCACAGTTATTGATCTGTGATGCACGGATTTTGACGAGCTCTTTAAGCGTTTGCGCGATCTCAATTTTTGAAAGATAACCTTCCAATCCTAACATTGCTTTGAATGCCAGTGGTTCCGTTGTGCTGATGTTAATTCGTTTTTCCATGATTCTTATTTTTTAATTTGATACTACAAATTTGGAAAATGGAGAGCCGGAAAAACTTAAACGGGTTTAAGAAAAATTCTTTTTGCGGATTTCGCTGAGATACCTCATCCAATATACCCGATCCGTGCTTACAGAGCGTCACCTACAGATAGAAGGAAAGTTCTGCCTGCGGATTTCCAGTCGAAGACGTTATAATCAATATGTCCTACTCCACAGAAGCTGCGTGGACCTTTGCACCCCTTGCTACCCTAAGTGATAGGCTATTTCCGCAACTCCCTTCTCTCCCAATCTCAGTAGATTTTTAGACTCCGAAGTCAAAAATATATGGATGAGTTCCAAAGCAGTTTTACCTGTTTCCTGTTTTAGTACGTCACTTAAATAACGTGGCGAAATAAACAGCTGTTCGGCAATATAGGTAACGCTTGGCAATCCGTTTTTTTCCAGAGCTCCTTCATCAATATATTTTTTAAGGATATCATTGAATCTTGCTGCTATTTTTCCAATAACCTGTTCTCGGTCGACAAACTGTCTTTTGTAAAAACGCTGTGCATATTTCAAAATCGATGATATATGACTCAAGATAATCTCACGGCTATATTCATCGGGATTATTAAAATATTCACCCTTAATTTTCGCATGAAGATCCAGAATAATCTGCTCTTCTTTTGGAGAAAGTTGCAGCGCTTCCGTTACATCGTAGTCAAAGAAGCCATAATTGTTAATGCTTTTAAAGAGCTCGTGACCGTTCAGATATTCTTCGTGAATCATCAACATATAGCCTTTTTCTTCAAATTCAAGGTCTTTCATTTCAATGATCTGCCGTGGTTTGGCAAAAAATAGACAGCCATTATCGTGGTCGTATTTTGTACGTCCGTACATAAACATCCCTGATTTTATTCTTTTGAAAGCGATGATGTAACAATCTGTGGTAAATTCCCTATTTCCCAGCGGACAGGCCGCCTGACAGCCAATCATACTGAAGAGCGGATGCTCCGGAGCGTCCCAGCCATTTCCGCTGTGCAATTCTGTAAGGGTTTTATAATGTTTCATTTTATTCTTTTATAGAATGTTCGACAATCTCTTTCTATTATAACTGATTCTCTGAAGTTAAGCTAGAAAAGCAAACCAGTACAACTGTAGCAAGAAAACAATTTCTTTGTGCGGATCATTCCTAATAAATCTAGTGCCCATGTGCGGCAATGCTCACCTCTTTCCAATTTTGGATATCTTTCAATCTTTGGGTGTAAACCTCATTGACCACGTGATATGCAATTTTACCGAACAACAATCTTTGTGGAGGATTTTGATTGTCAATAAGATTCAAAACTGGGTCTACTGTCGATTCAGGTTTTCCCCATGTATCAGGATTGTCCCCTGTTTCCGCAAATGCCTCTCGTATTGGATCGTAATCGGTAATATCCGAAGAAGTCTGCACCGCTGAAGCTCCTGCCCAGTCCGTTGCAAATCCATTGGGTTCAATTAATGTTGTTTTTATTCCCAAATGTGCTGTTTCTGAACCAATCGTTTCAATTAATCCTTCGACTGCAAACTTTGAAGCATTATACAATCCTAAAAGCGGTAGCGTCGTTAAACCCAAAAAGCTGGAAATTTGAATGATATGCCCACTTCTTTGTTTTCTCATCACCGGTAAAATTGCTTGTGCTACCCAAAGTGAACCAAAAAAATTGGTTTCCATTTGGTCTCTCGCCTGCTGTTCTGTTGTTTCTTCCGTCGTTCCGAATAAACCAAAACCAGCATTATTAATCAAAACATCAATTCTTCCAAAGTGTTTTTCTACTTTCTCCACTACTTCAAAAACTTCTGTACGGTTGTTAACATCCAGTTTCACAGGAAGAATGCTGTCACCGTACTTCTCTTTTAAATCCTGCAACGCTTCAATATTTCTAGCGGAAGCAGCAACTTTATCGCCTCTTCTAAGTAAGGCCTCAGCCCATAATTTTCCAAATCCTTTGGAAGCTCCTGTTATAAAAATTATTTTGCTCATTATTTTTTCTTTTTTTGTTAATCCAAAATTATCGTTATGCATACTCATACACTAACTCATTTCAGCTGAAGAATAGCACATAACTACGATATAGCTTTAGCTCTACACCTTAGTTAAAAAGAGAGCTCCTTCAATTTCTAAAAGAAGCTCTCACCAACACGTCAATTAAAACACTTATTATAAACTTTTCGCTACCGGAAAATCAATCGGGATCTGGGTATTTGCAAAAACATAATTCGTAAAACTTCTAAGGGCAACCAAGGCTGTAAGTTCTACGAGCGCTTTCTCATCCAAACCAGCTTTATAGAAGCCTTCCATTGCAGCATTTCCGGCATTACCTTTATTGTTTGCTATCGATTGTGCAAGTTTGATGATGGCATCCAATTTAATATCTTCGACACCTCCCTTTCTGATTGCTAAAGTGTCCTCCTCACTAAAACCATTTAATTTAGCCAGCATGGTATGTGCAGCAAGACAGTAATCACAATTATTTACCTGTGACACAACCAAGTTGATCGCTTCCCTTTCCTTTGCAGTGTAAGAAGAATGATGCGCTAAGGTTGCTTCTGTTTCCAGCATCGCTTTTAAAGCTGATGAAGAGTATCCTATAGTAGCATAAAGGTTCGGGATCTTGCCCATTTTTTTCTCTACTGATGATAAAATGACCTGAGCTTCTTCGCTCAAATGTTCTTTGTTTGGAACTGTAATAGTTTTCATATTCTTATTATTTATTATTGTTTACTTGAATCTTTCAATTTCATCCCCGTCTAAGGACTGATCTTTTAAAGACAAAAATCCCAAATGTGTAAAAAAGCACGGGATTACCCGTGCGCTGCTTCTGAAACATCCTTCCATTCCTTCCACTGTTGAAGTTTTTCACCATACACCTTTTCTGTTTTGACATAACCCAATTTGCCCAGGAATAATCTTAACGGCGGATTTTCACTGTCAATCAGTTTTAATATAGCCGGAATAGTAGCTTCCGGAGTACCGTAATCATCGGGGCCAAGTCCTTCAATTTTAGTTAGGCCTTCTTTCAGCGGATTATAAACATCGAGCGAATCGCCAAAAACTGCCGAACTTCCTCCAAATTCTGTTTTATAGCCATTTGGTTCGATAAGCGTTACATGGATGCCAAAATCTTTTACCTCGCTGGCCAGCGCTTCACTGAGGCCTTCCACCGCAAATTTTGTAGCGTTGTAAATGCCTAAGGTCGGAAGGCTCCATACGCCCAGTACACTTGAAAGCTGGATGATATGCCCATGTCCCTGTGCTCTGAGGATTGGCAGTGCTGCCTGTGTCACCCATAGTGTTCCGAACAGATTTGCATCGAAAACATCCCGGGCTACTTTTTCACCGATTTCTTCCACTGCACCAAAAACGCCATACCCTGCATTGTTGATCACCACATCAAGCTGACCGAAATGTTCCTTTGCTTTGTTTACGGTAGCAAATACAGCTTCTCTATCGGTAATATCCAACTGTAACGGTAATAACTGATCGCCATACTTTTCTGATAATGCTGTAAAAGCATTCGCTTTTCTGGAAGTTGCGACCACGTTGTCCCCACGTTGCAACAGTGCTTCTGTCCAAAGTTTTCCAAATCCTGAAGTTGCTCCTGTTATAAAAATTGTCTTTGCCATGTTGTTATTGTTTAAATTATTATTTGTTATTTTGATAAGACAAAGTTATATCCAGAACCGGCCTCTGCTCTACTCCATATCAGCGGAAGAATAGCACAGATTTACGAAAATGTAATTTTGAAACATTTCAACAAGCAAATTCCTAAAATTAGAGACATTGGAAAAGATCAATCATTATAAAAGCATAACCGAACTTCATGAAAAAAGTGGTTTTGAAACTCCGAAGCATCCACTATTGAGCCTGATGACCTGTAAAGAACTTATGACCTATTCGGTCGGAGAAGACAGGTTCACCGGAGACTTTTATATGGTTGCTCTGAAAAAGATCAAATCGGGCTATGTGCTATATGGCAAAACGAAATACGACCACAGTAATGGATCTACCGTTTTTATGAAGCCAAGGCAGATTATTGAGGTCAGTAATGTACAGTTTGCAGAAAAGGGTTTTGTTATATTTTTTCATGAGGATTATCTGGCCGGCCATATTCTGCATGACCAAATCAAAAACTACGGCTATTTTGAGTATGAAATAAATGAAGCCCTGCACCTATCTCCTGCTGAGGAGGTTATCATGTGGGAGCTCTATGAAAAAATACGCAAGGAATATGACGAAAACTCCGACGAATTCAGCCGTGAAATTATACTGTCACATATTGATTCCATCCTAAAATATTCCGACCGCTTTTATAAAAGACAGTTTGTGGATCGAAGTAATAACGTTTCGGGAACCACGCTAAAAAGGTTCCAGACAGTATTACAGAACTATTTTGATAGGAAGGTACACCTTAAAGGAGGCTTGCCCACCGTAAATTACCTTGCGGGAGAACTTTTTCTATCAAGCAGGTATCTGAGCGATCTTCTTAAACAGGAAACCGGAAAAACCGCTCTCGAACATGTCCATATTTACCTGATTAAAGAGGCGAAAAATCTATTGCTGGGATCGGACAGCAACATTTCTGGCATAGCCTATAATCTGGGATTTGAAAGCCCTTCATATTTTACCCGTTTGTTTAAAAAATTGGTAGGTGTTACACCTGCCCAATTTAAGGAAGCCAAGAATTGATTTCATAATTATGGGTGCTGATGTTGATACGTTTTTCCATGATTTTTATTTTTTAATTTGATACTACAAATTTGAAAAATGGAGAGCCGGAAAAACCTAAACGGGTTTAAGAAAAATTCTTTTTGCGGATTTCGCTGAGATACTCCGGTGTAAAGCCCAGGTAAGAAGCCACGAGATATTGAGGTACGCGCTGGAGGAATGCAGGCTGATTCTTGAGGAATTGACGGTATAGCTCCTCCCTGGAGTGCTCGTAAAGCATCTTCACACGCATCTGTGCTGCAGCATACGCTTTTTGGTACACCATGCGAAAATACTTCTCCATGACCGGGTGCTTTTCCAGCAAATCATCGAAGGCATGCTGGCGAATGACCAGCACTTCCGTAGGCTGTACAGCCTGGATGTAAAATTCTGTGGCGGTCTGATTGATATAAGAGAAGGTCTCTGTCATCCACCAGTTTTCAATGGCGAATTCAGTTGTCTGCTGCACACCCTTTTCATTGATAAAAAATTTTCGCAGAATTCCATCCAGTACAAAATAACTTGATTTGCAGATCTGCCCTTCGGTCAATACGTTTTCTTTCTTCTTAAGGCGCTGCCGCTCAAAATATCCGGTTATATCGACAAATTCATCGTTGGAAATTATTATAAATTTATCCAGGTGTTTTTTGAACTGTTCAAGCATTATTGTACGTCTGTTTCATTATCTTTAGTTCAATTAAGTTAATAAAAAATAAGATAACTTCTGCAACCTCGGTTGGCGCTTTGTTTCTTTAGTTTATTTACTTAACTACCAAATGGGAGGATATTCGAGAGGGGTTAACACTGTAAATCAAGAAAATATGTTTACAATAGAACAAATTAAAACAGCGCATAGCCAAGTAAAATCAGGCGCGGACTTTCCTGCCTATATCCAGGAGATCAAAAAATTAGGTGTTGCCGCTTACGACGTTTTTGTTGCCGATGGCCACAGTGACTATTATGGAGATAATCATTACAAAGCCAGCTCTCCAGCTAGCCATGAACCAATGACCATTGGTGGTACTGTTGACGCTGAACAGTTCAAAAAAGGTTTAAAAGAGCATCAACAGGGCAAAACAGATTACCCCACTTTTATGGCAATGTGCGCAACGTGTGGTATCGAAAAATGGACTGTCTTTCTTGACAAGATGACCTGCGCGTATTATGATAATGCCGGGAATGAAATTCTGGTGGAAGAAATACCGCAGTAACACGATCCGCAATTGCGCAAATACACATCGAAGTTAAATTAAACATAGGAAAGAAAATGGGCCAATACTTTTGGATTGCTATACCAGCGGAGCTATTTTTTCAATATTGCGCGGAAACGATGGAAAAACATCGGGCGCATGCCTATGTTGAGAAGATAAACCGTCGTTCAGGCCAGCGGAATTATGTGAAATATAACAAGGAAAATCAGTCGGCATTTTTGAAAAGCTTTTCATCAGCGGATTATCATGGTTTTTTCCTATCCACCTATCCTTTTTCAGATCAGGAAACCAGTGTAGATTCAGGTGTCTTCTATGACTCGCCTGTAGCCGAATATACCATTGCAGGAAGCGGTGGTTATGAAACGGACCGGACAAGAGAAATTATCCACTTACGGCAGATCATGAAACAAGCGGACAAATCCGCAAAAGCATTTTTTGCAGCCTTGCAGCGCAGCCTCAAAAAGATCCCCGATCTACGCGATACCTTAAGCAGTGGAAATAAAAATTATTTTTACCTGCCAACATCAAAAAGTATCATTCCCCCTAACGCGCATAGCCGGCTTATAACACTACCCTGGGAAGAACACTGCCTGAGCAAAGACCTCGTCTACCAACAGCAATGATTCACATTTATAACATAAACAAATGGCAAAATCTATTTTAACAATCACCCTGAATCCATCCGTAGACAAGAGTACCAGCGTACCACATATCTTTCCTGAAAAGAAATTGCGCTGTGAAAAACCTGTATATGAACCTGGTGGCGGCGGAATTAACGTATCTCGGGCATTGAAAAGACTTGGTTTGGAGTCAACAGCCCTTTTTACATCCGGAGGAAAGACAGGCAGTTTACTCGAAAGCTTATTGAAGCTGGAAGATATTGCTATAGATCCTATTCGGGTGAACGGCGAGACCCGCGAAAACTTTATTGTGGTTGACAGCGCAACGAATCAGCAATATCGGTTCGGGTTTCCAGGCGAACAGTTTGAGTCCAACGAACTGGAGGGGATCAGGACTTCAATTGAGGAAATCACCTATACTCCGGATTTTGTCGTTATCAGCGGTAGTATGCCCGCTGGTATGCCGCCCGAGTTTACACGATCACTGATCAATACGTACAAAACGAAGGGCAGTAAAATAATTATTGATACCTCTGGCGATGCACTTCGCCTTGCACTGGAGGAAGGTGTCTATTTAATCAAACCAAATGCCGGCGAGCTCGCTGCTCTTGTGGGAAAGGAAGAGTTGGGGCATTCCGATCTGGATATAGCCGCCCAACAGCTCATTTCGCAGGGGAAGGCTACGCTAATCGTGGTTTCGCTAGGTGCACAAGGCGCTATATTATATTCAGAAACAGAAAGAATCCAGCTGCCTTCCCCACTGGTCAAGGTACGCAGTACGGTGGGCGCAGGTGACAGTATGGTCGCTGGAATGGTCTCTGTCTTAGCCCAACAGGGAGATCTGGAGCATGTCCTTCAGATGGGTATCGCCTGTGGCTCGGCAACGACGATGGCGGAGGGAACTGGGCTATTCGCGAAGAAAGATGTGGATCGGCTGTTTTCGGAAATAAAGAGTAGATAAAAATTGAAGATGTTGCCTTACACATAAAGATGTTGCTTTACAAAAAGGCGCACAATCCCGTGCGCCTTTTTGTTCAACTCATCTTTTCCGTTTACCCAATTTGGCCAGCAACCTACTTGTGGCGAAACTGACCAGCGTACCCAAAGCAGCCGTCAAGGCGGTCTGTAAAACATCCCCTAGCGAGATACTGGCCCAAATGGAACAGACGGTACCGCCGATGGCCGAAATGCGGATATCATTCACTTTCATCCATCGCGCTCCTTTCTACGGTTTCTTCAGTTCCATCTTTAACGGACCTATTCTTCGGGCCGCCCGCCGAAGGATCCTTATTGTCTTCCTCCGGCAGTGGCTTAGCCTCGTCCAATACCGTTTCCACAATGCCAAGCCCCAGGGCCAGGTATTTTAATAGATTGCCCACCTTACCCGGTAGCTTAACAGGTGCCGCCAATAGTAGCTGCAGCACCTGTCCTACTTTATTAAAGATCTTTTTCATCTGTATAAATTTGTTTTTCAATTGAGATGAAGCTATCAGATTTATTCATTCCCCAATATGATTGAATAAATCATGATGGTTTCATGTTTACTTTTTTAAGGGATGATCAATTTTAGGGCAGATAGCCCGTTCATTCGACTTGTACTTCGACCAGCTCCTGCAGCATTAGTTCGACCACAAGCGGATAGAACTTTTTGTAGGCGACGCCCGAGGCTAACAGGCGATATTCGCCATCTTCCAGCACATATTGCGCGCCTACCAGAATGCAGCCAGCAGTCTCTTTGTAGCTGTTTCCTTTGTGAAAGTAGACATAGCTAAAGTCTGGAATATCAAGTATTTCTAACATACCACGATGCATCTTTGGATAGTCGTCATAATAACGGCCATTCATTGCCCCCTCGCGATTAAAACCCAGCGGGTAATGCCCGGCTGGTATGGCGGTTTCGCCCCTAATTTTCACGGGACGCGGAATATTCTCCAGGCCGTAGCAGACAAACTGATTGTTTACGTAGATCTCGGACAGCGTGCTATGCTTGCCCCGTTTTGTGCGGAGAACTTTTATCGTTGATTTCATACGCTAGCGATTCATTAGAAAAGACCGAGGTATTGACTTCTGGAATACAGGTTTTCATCACGATCATGTAGGAAAAGGTACAGGTGCACCGGCCGATCATGCAGAATGGATGGCAGCTCGATCGTCATTTGGAGATCCTTGCGCAGCACCTGTTGTTCATTGATGGCTGCCTGCTCGCCAATAATATCATAAGCACAGAGTATGACCTGGTCATCCCATTGGTTATAATCTTTAATGTTGGATTCGGTTACATCCCAGCTCAGCTGAATCGTATTGGTCGTACGTACACAGGTATTGACCGCGAGCGGAGACAGCATGCCATTGCTGATTTTTGCGAGGGCGGGCACTACCTCAAAATCCGGATATTCCCCCTGTATCACATTCGTCAGCGTATGTGACATGGCGCGGCCAAAAGCCGCCTGCACCGTGCACTTGCTATGGGCAAAACCTTTGCGGATGAGCGGGTACAGCGGATTTAAAAACCGGCGTGCCAGCCGAAAACGCTCCTGCGCAGCCTCCCTACGTGTCGGATCTGTAACCTGCTTTTTAAACTCAGAAATCACCAGCATGTCTTATCGTTTTGTGTTCAAAAATCAGGAGGAGCCTTATGCTCCTCCCGTTCCATTACTCCATCAGCGGCTAAGCCAGGTCAAACTCCCCCAAATATGTACTTTTGGATACTTTCTCGGCCTTGCGGTCTGTAAAGAAAATCCAGACATGCCCTTTGCCACCGAGCAGGTGGGCCGGAATCTGGATGTCTATTGTACCGGCAGCACGGGTGGGCGGTGTCGGAGCTGTCATAAATTCATCCTTTTCGGGTGAATAAACCAGGATAATGACCTGATCATCGGCCTTGGTCTTGTAAAGACTGTTCAGGATGGTATCCCAGTAGATAGAAAGAATTCCATTATCCACAGCAGCCTCCATGCCGCCGCCGTTGAGGTAAGAGCCCGTACTGATTTCGATCTTACTGTAATCCAAGCTAAAGTTTGGATAAGTACCGGTTACCGCCTGGGCGATATTTAGCTGCAGCGCCACGTTTGTGGGCGTCATCTTTTCGGTTTTGGACAGCCCAAACCCCACCTGTAGGATCGGCGTGATCGGCATCAGAAATTTGGAGATTTTCAGAAAACGGTCCTGTTGGATCAGCTGTTCTTCGGACATCCCTTTCGTCCGCTTTTTGGGCAAACCTTTGAGGTAGTTGATAGATTTCCAGGACGAGGCGATCACCGCGCCGACTTTACCACTTGCTCTTCCGATTACACCATTGTTGATTGTTGCCATGTTGTTTTATTTAAAAAGTTAAACCACATAAAGCTTTCATTTATACCGGTATGTATTGCTTTACTTCGACAAACATACTACATCAAACAGCCCCTTGTCAATAGCGTAAAACAGGTTGGCGGAGACTCGTCGGCGGTAGCCCGACTTTTGTCGGCGGGCTGTCGGAGGCCATTGGATAGCCGGTATAAAATAAGCCATGCAATCGGACATATTCCAGAGACCGAGTCGTCTGGTACTTCAAAAACTACGCACTCGAGCAGCAGTCTCAGCCCTTTGCTTCGGACCAGCTCCGTACCTGCTTCGGATCGACAATAGATATTGTACAGATGCTGAACAGACCTTCACCAGTCTCCAAACAGGAAATTACTGTTCAGCAGTGGTTCAACAGCGGCTGCTCTTTGATTCATCTCCGAAGGCAATACGAAGCAGGTACGAACAGTATAGGGATTTAAGGCATTTGCCGCGGCCATTTTTTATATTCGGTCACATACAGCTGCACCACATCTTTTTTGAGGAAGAGATCCGCATTGCCCTCTTTATAGGTAGCCTTGAGTAGGCCTTTGGCAATACGGCGCTCGATGGTGCGCACACTTTTGCTTAAAAAATAGGCGACTTCGTGGATGGTCATCGTGCCTGTCAGCTTGTGGAGCTCCGTATACTGCTGTTCCTGCAGCAGGTCAAGGATACGGTCCAGCTTAGCTTCTAACGTCGTATTTTCGATGCTTGGTTTTAGTTGAAAAGAATAGTGGATTTTTAGGCGAATACCTGTCGCATTGGACACAAAATGAGTATTAATCTCCTGCTGATCAGGAGATCCTTTAACAAAAAACATAAACGGGTAAGGTTAGCTCGACTAACCGCCGAAATCCAGCGCAGCAGCAGACCTGTTGTCTACTGTGCTCGGTCTATCTAAGTTTATAAAGTGAGATGATTCAATTGAGCGGTAAAAGGTCATCCCATCCCTCGTGCTCTAGGTTATTGACGTTATCCAAAAAATCCTTTAGCTTTTTTTCTTTGCGCATCCATTCGGTTATCTGCAGTAGGTTGCTGATCTCCAATTCCGTCATATTCAACTTGAGGCTGTCAAACACTTCCTTTCGGAACTCCAGGTAAGTGGCATTTGGCAATATTGGTTGACGCACGTGCATCATATTTACCCTACAAGTTTTATTGATGCGAAAATACCATTTATCAAGCCCCCTAGCTTCCAGCTCCTGCATGAAATGCTGGGCTTCCAGACGGGTACCATTGATCAGGACGACTTCCTTTTTTCTTTTTTGGGAAAAATAAAAGGGAACATCAAACATACGTACAGCATCCATCTGCAAGGTATTTAAATTGAATGGCGAATCGTTGTACAACACATCATAGAGTGATCCGATTACGATAGTCCTATCCAATGCACTTGGAGGTGCTATAGTTCCCGCTCTATCTGTTGTGTTTTCCTGCGACATGACCTCTTTCCCTAACAATGCCATAACATTTTCAGTTGTTAGCCACCATAATTTGCCGTTACGAAAAACATAGATCACGTAGGCTATAAAGCCTAGACCAATAAAAGGCATATAATGCAGCAGATAGCTTCTTAACAAGCTGTACGTATCTTCGCTGCGCATATAAGCGAAACAATAGATAATGAAGAGATAAATAGATAGAATCGGTATAGTTGTAGCAAGAATTGCACAGAAGAGCTGACCTTTGGGTATACTCTTGGTCATGACCCTCCCCTTGCTCATGAGTATCAAATCAGGGTATCGCTTCTGCCAATAGGTCCAAAAGGCTTTAAGAAACATCTGCGTGAACACGACCGCAAAACCAATCGCAATAGCAAATGCCACTGTCCACATCCAATAGGTCTGTGTCCAAAATCGATTCAGATAAATACCGTGATTTCCGATTAAATTAAAAAGCATGGAGATGAGTAAACTCTCCACCGTTAGTTTTAATACTTTCATATGCTATGTCAAGCTCTCTTAAATGGCTCAGGTTTATACTGGTTTACAGACCCAATTTACTAAATAAAATCAAATATTAAGCAAAATTCATTCACTCAAAAGACGACTTTCCTCCAAAATCCCGGAGGTTAGGACATGACGGTTGCTAATTTGATCTATTTAAATAAATATTTGCAAAAATACAATTTGAATGAAAGAGAACTTAGACAATGCAGGCGTGGCGCAAAAGGTAGCCACGATTCTCGCTCTGCCAATAGCGGAGCGAGCACTAGAGATGCAACTTCTAAAAGACGATTTTGCAGTCTGGATGGAACACAATTTTAACCTCGATCCCCATCAGGTAATACAGCTCTACAATTTTCCCAATGGGTTTCGGAAACAACTTGGCACGGCTATCAGTAATTATCTCATGCAGGGCAATGTACTTCAATTTCAAAAAGACGACAAGGGTGATGAAGAAGATCCAGATTTTAAGGAGGTTATGGTTCATGGCCTCGATGAATGGCAGGATGGCGTGGCGACGATGATGTTCACTCCCCTGTTTATTCGGATATCCTACGGAATGACCTAGCACCCGAGAGATCCCCCGTTATCCAAAAACTATTTCCCCCGATCATTCCGAAATCCTGACCGGGGGGATTATATTAACCTATACCCCATTATGAAGAAAACATTACAGATCGATCTCCCAAAGGTATTTGACGATCCACACAGTCCAAGAACTGACACACTCAAGCCGCAAATAAGCATGTCCAATGCAGACTATCAACATTACAAAAACCAACATGGGCAAGCCTGCCTGCAGCAGTTTGACGGCATGCTCGGCTACATCAATATATTGGACGTGCATCTTTCCATTGATATTGACATTCCTATACAAGTCACGCGTTCGGATATACATATCTTTTATCTGATCACGGAAGATCGTGCCATTCAGATCATGGATATCCGGAAGCAGATTAGCTACAGCATCTCTTGCAATCGCGGCCGTTACTTCTACTTAACCATAGGTGATTATGAAATCCATATTCCTGCCGGAAGGTATACCCTCGTTAATTTCTATTTCCGCGGCAGCATTTTTCGCGATGGCAATGAGCGTCCCTTCCAATTTCTTCACCCCTTGATCCATGCCTATAGACAACAAGATCCCCATGTATGGTGCAGCATCGATTTCCGTGCCGGTACCAGAACTATTTCATTGATGAAAGCCATAGCTTCAAACATCAAGAAAGGCGACCTCGACAGCGAGGTCAATATTCTTTGGGGTATCAAGAAACTGATCCAGCTATCCAAGGAAAAGATCTTTGAAGAATATGACAAGATTTCGGAATCCCAAATCAAATCCAAAGAAGCCCATGCAGCCATTCAGCAGGCTGTAGCCGAGCATGGTCAGAATTTTAAACTGGAAGATATTGCCTGGCAACTCGGGATTAGTATGGACTATCTGCATCAGCTTATCCAGCTTTATTATGGACAGAGTCCCCAAGAGCTGAAGATAGAATTTATGCTGGATCTCGCCAAGAAATATATCGTGGACGGCATGCGCACCGATGCGATCGCCTATGAACTGGGCTACACATCACCGAGCAGTTTTGCACGCTTTTTTAAAAATAAAACGGGCATGACGGCAACGGAATTTTTTAAGCGGTATACCCAAGACTATTTATAAAATTCATTGTTAAATTAACCTAGTTACCTAAAAACATGAAAGAAATCATTCAAAAAAGCGTAAAATTTTTCAGCGCGATCGGAAAACTTTTTGTCGCTGAGCCAGCTGACAAAAGCACACTTATTGCGAAAAAAGTCTGTGGCAAATATAGAGCCTGGAAATATGGGCCGCTACATATCTGTATCGAAATAGCCGCCTCCTATTTCCCTGAAAATTATCAGCTTGATGAAGCGGTACTCAGGGCAGCAAATGCTGCTGGCAACATTTATTCTCCAAAAGGTATGCTCTATTATCTGTTGTCCCATGCGAGAAAGATAGCAGCACCGCGGCAGCCATTGCCCATTAAAACGAGCTATAGCTATGTTGCCTGGCAGATGATCAATCTATCAAAAGTGAATATCGTGACGACGCTCACCGAACATCCTCGTTTAATAGAAATTCGTGAAGAAACGCTGGAACTGTCTGCTGCGAAAGCCGAGATATTGATCTTAAGCAGCGGTGGTGATTATCTTGAAGTAAATCATCTTCTTTCGAAGATTGACCTGACACATAAATATGTAATTATCTGTTCTGTTTTTGAAGAAGCCTTTATACACGATCATATTCTTTACAGGGTAGATCGGAAAATTTCTCCAAATTTTAAAAGCGAAAAGGAATATCTGGCCTTCATTGACGAGATTATCCAAGAAGCCACCACAATACCTTTGAAAATTTAACCGCAGCATCCCCTCCCGAGGGGATTTTTTATTGCCATACCCTATCATCACTTCAATCCGGTACATACTCGACTCCAGATTCGGTCAAGTTGACCTGCTTTTTACTCCCGAACTTTGGTACAAGATGTTAGACACCGGAGCACGGCGACAAAGAAATAATATATGCCCCGCAATAAAAAATAAAATGGGGGATCAAAATAATAAAGCAACAGTGAATAAATAATCAGAGGCAGCATGTAAATAGTTAGTACCATGAATAAGATTAATAACCATATCGACCATACAGTTCCGGTGTCAAGTCCAGGAAGCAGACACGGGGTACTCTTGACGCATTTAAAGATAAAATGTGCCGAACTTATCTCTTTCGCTAAAAAGCATCCCCGCGAATTCGCGGTACAAATGATCACTTACATGCTGCTATGTCTTTGGGTTGTGGTCGCTTCAAGAAAGCTATTTGATTATTCCGCTTTTAGACAAGCTATGCTAGATCAGCCTTTCGAAGATAAGTATGGAATTGTATTGTCGTACCTCTTACCCCTAATTCAGCTTAGTACAGCTGTACTCTTTATTTTCGAAAAAACACGGCGGTATGGATTCTTGTTAACGATCTTGCTTATGATCGCTTTCTCCTGGTATATCACGCTTGTGTTGAAGAGAACGTGGGGATTTATTCCATGCTATTGTACGCTGGAGTTCCCTACCGATTGGAAAGGACATCTCTGGATTAATGGAATTATCGCTGTATTTGCTTTGGCCGGATTGCTATTAGACAGTATAAGGAAACGAGCTAATACCCGGGTAACCTGAAAGATATTTGTGCTAATCGCTACAACGGAAACTGAGCCCTAGGATGGCCTAGTGGAAGGGCGCGTCTGCCAAAAGACAAGTAAAAGGATTGGCTTTCCTTTCGCTCCATTGGGGTTTTAAAAATAGCCGACTATCAAATTATTATCATTCATAAACGATGTTATGAAACAATTCAAATTTAATGCAAAAGCCACAGTAGCTGTGGCCATTGCAGTCGCATCATTCTTTGGGTTCAATAGCTTCAAAAAAGCGGATACCCATCTTTACAAATTAGTCGACGGGGAATACCGTATGGTGGACGAAAGCAGTGGTGAGTGTCAGCCTACTACACCAAACACCTGTCTTTGGGAAATTGAAAGTAATGACTTGACAATTCCCCAAAATCAGGCTCCATCACCACAACCTGTCAGACAAGGAGAATTCGATGGCGACTTTGCTACCGCACCTTAGCCTTTTTTGAACTGGATAGCAAATATTCGTTGATAAGAGCTTTAAATCTTAGCGAGCCAGCGGATTCTATCCCGTTCTTTTCAGGTAACGGCCGAGGGGGATTTCTTTCCAAGATTTCCCCTTCTTTGCCGATTATGATCCAACGTGGTACTCCTTTCATGTTATAATAACTTGTGATCGGATGATAAAACCCTTTTGGAGCTGTGCTTAAAGAAATGGATAAGGAGTCGGTATAATAATAAGTTCGATCCTTTAGAACATCACCATGATCTAAACAATTTTTCCATACATCAACATCATCATCCAGATTGATGTCAATGAAAACGACGTCTTTATTGGATTCATAGTACTTCCTGATCTTGGCCAATGGTTCTGATAAGGCCAAACATGGTGCGCATCGATTAATCCAAAAGTCGATCACGACGACCTTACCTTTAAAATCCGACATGCGTATAAGCTTTCCATTCCTATCTTTTAATTCAAAGGGATAAGCCATCGCGCTATCAAGCTGCGTTGTATTCAATTTTTCTGTCGCGGATATCGTTTGAAATGCAGTCCCTGTTAAAAAGATCAATATGCCTAGCATAAATAATCTCCATTTGTTTGTTCTCATATTCTATCTTTTGTTTTGTGTTAATCCACTGAATTGTACTTCCTGCATAGGTAATAAAAAGGCATACTTTAAACTCTTGGGTGGCAGTATATATTCCCTATCGCCTAATTTTCTTTTGAAACTTATATCCCATCCATCCACGTTCAATCGACGAACATCCGACCAGCGCATACCCCGAAAAAGAAGTTCTTTACGGCGCTCTTCCAACACCTGTTGAATGGCATCATTACTATTATTAAAATTGACTCTTGGTATGTTGCTTGCAGCAAAACGATTTTTATAGAGATTGTCCAACAATATTTTTGTTCCATCAAGATCGCCAGATCTTGCTTTACATTCGGCAAGTATCAGCAAGACCTCATCGGTCGCCGCTCCATTAAAACAATTCGTTCCATTTAGCCCAGTGGTATACAGATTCTTTCTGTTCGCTTTTCCATCACCGGTAAATGTGAAATACGCCTTTAAACGAAGATCTTTGGGATGATAAAGTGAGATTAAAGTCGAGTCTACAAAGCTATTCGGAGCAAATCTCCCCACAGCAGTTGATAGGTAACCTTGCTGGGTGCACATCACTAAAATTTCCGCGTTATTCCGATCGAAAATTGCATCACCGTCTAACGCAAGTTTATTATAATCCAATAGCACATTGTATGTATTGTACGACTTCTCACTGTAATGCAAAGCCTTTTCAAAATCACCCATAACCAAATAAATCCTTGCGAGCATAGCCTCTGCAGCAACGGTACAAGGTCTATTCCTAAAAGTCGAAGGGATCTTGTTTTGCAACAGCCCAACAGACTCTTCCATATCCTTCACGATGCTATTATAGGTGGACTCAAGCGACGCCCTCTTCTCCAATTGATCAATATTCGGTGAGTAGCGCAACGGAATTCCTATTTCACTTGCAGCAGTCTTCTGATCGTAAGACAGACAAAATGTTTCGGCAAGCGCGAAATTCCACATTGCTCTGAAAAATAATGCCGTACCTTTGATATCATTGTATTCATCCCTATTCGCGGCAGTAACCTCGATATTGTTCAATACATCAAGGACAACATTGCATACATAAATAGCGTAGTAACAATTGTTCCATTCGCTGATCTGAGGATTGCCTTCGTAGATATCATCTTCCCAGATATAGGAATTTCGTTCCTGTACAAATACTGTCGACTCCCAGGTCGCTTTGTTATAGTAATATTCATCAGAAGCCAATTGGCCCAAAGACGGAAACCAATAGTTTAATCCCTGCACTAACTGACCATCATTGTCCAGAAGACGTCTGCAATCATTTAAAGTTTTCGGATTCACTATACTTGCATCTGGCTTCTCTTCCAAAAATGACTTTGCACAGCCCATGAAGAGTAGCAAAGACAGCACATATATAAAAAGTTGCTTTTTCATCTTAGTATCTTTTAATCATTAAAAAGTTGTTTTTAGCCTTAGGCTGAATTGCCTTGGTACGGGATAGGCCGATTGAAATACATTTGGATCTAACCCCTGTTTATTGGCCCGCCATATAATGCCAACATTATCGACCATAAAAGTCAGGTCCAATGACTTCAGCCATAGAAGGTCGTCCAATAAACGCCAACCGATCTGTATATCTTGCAGGCGGATGATGTCGGACTTTTCGACTAATACGTTACTGTACGTATACAGATTGTTTCGTGCAGAGTTGGTTGGATAGATCAGGCCAGGTACGCTTGTCCATACCTCATCCCCTGGCTGTTGCCAACGCTTATCATAATCATATATCGCAGTCCCTATCGCAGTCGGACTATAAAGATCTGTATTACTCAATGATATGCGCCTAAAATAGCCACCAAACTGATACACAATATTAAAACTGGCATAGAAGCGACCATAGCTAAAATCATTTCTAAATGAACCGAAGAAAGGCGGTATACGGGGCCCATGGAATTGAATATTCTCCAACTCCTTATTATTGAGGATGGCACTATAATCTTTACTCTCCACACCATTCAAATAGCCTATCGGATTACCTTCATTGTCCAACCCAGCATAAGGGAAGCTAAATAATGCCGATTGCGGAAATCCTTCATACGGGTTGAGATAATTGGTGGTCATATAGCTAAAATTGCTTGCCTGTTTGACCAGATAGTGAACAACCTTGTCCTTAGCTTTTGAAAAATTAAATACCGACTGCCACTGGAAGGCTCCTGTTAAGTTTTTGCTGGTCAGCGAGAGATCAAATCCCTTTACCTCCGTATCCGCAACATTCCCTTTGTACTGGATCAGTCCAGTCTGCGGTGCTATCGGTCCATTGCCGATCAAATCATTTCCCTTTTTCCAGTATTGATCAAAATGTAAAACAATACGCTGGTTATATATCCCTAAGTCTAAGCCAATATTGGTGACCCTTGTCTTTTCCCAGCGTAGAGATGGATTAGGCGGATTAAGGATTGTAGCATATAAATTTTGATAACCATTTTTAGATGTCTGATACCTTGCTGTTAACCAGGCCGACATCGTCTTATCTACATTTCCCTGTACACCATAAGAAGAACGAAGCCTCAATTCAGACAGCCAATGCACTGAATTTAGCAAACCCCGCTTGGCATTATAAGCACCACCTACCGACCAGAGCGGTACCCCCTTTTGGTTGGTTGCTACACCAAATAGATTAGATTCATCTCTACGGATGCTTCCATATACGTCATAAATACTTTTGTAACTATAGGCGGCATTTAGCAGATACGAACGGTAACGGTCTACATGCCAGTTCTGGTAATTTCCGTTATTGATGACCTGGCTGCCCCCATAAATACGGAGCAAAGCATTAATATGGTCTATTGTAGCTGACGTTGCCGTCGACGGATCATAGCCAAACAGTTGCTTCTTATCAACTTCACTCCTCGCATCCGACAGTTCCATCGCCATTAGCGCTGTTATATGATGGTCTTTATTAATCCTCTTATCTAAAGCCAGTTGCCCACGCCATAGATACGAAGTACCACGCAAGTGATTGATCGTCCGGTTTTCACCAGCTGGTATCTGCTGTACATATTTACCCGTAGTTTTATCATATCTCGTGTATGTATTGACCAGATTGCGCACGTAATACGAATCATCCGCATAGCGCATGAGGTCGTCGCCAATTGATTTTGTATATTGATATTTTATACTGGCCGTCAGGAATGGAAAGATCTTGGCATCTATACCACCATTCAGCCGTAGATTGAACAGCGAACTGGTAGACATCCCTTTACCGAGATCGGTCAATGGATTATAGTGCCAGTCCAACAGGTTCCCATTGCCTACTGTATCTATATAGCTATTGCGCATACCCCCTGTTACTGCCACTAGCGTGCCATCGGCCGAGATCAATTCCTCATAAGGATACATTGACGGGCTGTTCTGTGCACTCTGCGCTCTTGTGTCTGTCAGATTGGTTTGAAAGGAAAAATTGAGCCGATCATTCAAAAATCGCTGGTCGTATTTCATCAGGAGGGTTTTGCGTTCATTTTTGGAATATTTCATTGCCTGATCCAATCGATTGAGGCCGCCCGAAATATAAAAACTGCCGTCCTTAAAAGGTCTTGAAATAGCTAGATTATATTGTTGTTCGACCGGTATCTGATAGAAGTATTTCAATCGCTGTATACGGCTATCTTTTAAACGATAAGTATCTATCATTTCATTTCCTATTTCATCAGATAGCTGACCTCTTGCCATTTTATCCAATATCTCCACCGCCGGCGATACCGGCTGGTAGCCAGTCTTCAAGCGAGCGTTGTAAGCCCCCTTTTCATAGAGAAACTTCTCCACGTCAATAAAATCACTGCTCGATATGGATTTGTTATAATAAAGATCAGGTTTATCAGCAATGCTCTGAATCACTTCGGCGGATAAGGAAAGACGATCTTTGCTTCCTTGCTTGGTACTTATAACCACTACTCCATTGCCCGAACGAGCCCCCCATATGGAAGCTGCCGCTGCATCCTTTAAGATCGAGATCGAAGCGATATCTGCAGGATTTAGCGAACCCAGACCACCATCGTAGGGAAATCCATCCACGATGATCAGCGGCTCCGCATTGGCAAATAATGTACTCTTACCACGGATCGTAAATTCGGGCTGATTGCCCCCCTCGTTGCTATTGATCTTGGGCAGCTGCAGCGCGGTGGTAAGCCCATTTATTCGCGACAGTATGTTTGAGGAGACCGATCTGTCGATCAGCTTTTGGTCCAGTACATCGACGCTCCCTACCGTCCTTTCCTTTGATATACGTTGATACCCCGTATTGACGACATCCACTTCATCCAGTATATTATCTATAGGTATCAATTTAACATCAATTGATACCCCTGCAGTATAATTCAATGACTGGGCATTATATCCCAGATGGGAGAATAAAATTTTGCCTTTTTTAGCTTTTACACCGATGCTGAAGGAACCGTCACCCTTCGTAGATGCTTTACCCTTTTCATCGGCTATGCTGACGGACACACCCGCTATTGGTTTGCCATCCGAAGCGGATACCACACTACCAGACACTGCAAGAAGCCCATTGGCCCCGCTGTCCTTGCGGGGCGTCTGAGCCGATAAACTAAACATATGAAACATAAGAGCTAATACAATAAAAGCTCTTATGTTCTTCAATGCCTTTAAAAAACAGGTTAAATAGGATTGAAAAACTAAGAGGAACACGATTACAAGTAATGTAATCTGTAGAACTGGAATATTGACTACCTTATCCAATAAGGCAGTGAATGCTTTTGATAATTTTATCATCTGCTTATGGATTAGGTATTATTCCGAAATTCGGTTAAAGAAACTGTGGATCCTTTGTTTGGTTTCCAGATCGGCGATTATCGATTCTGCAGATTCTGCAAAGGCAAATGGCACCACATCGATTTCGATCTTACGAAAGTGCAGCAGGAAATAAGCCATCAGCACACGGCACACTTTCATCAAATAGGTATGCATCTGCTTCACGTCAGCAGCATCTTCCTGAACGATGCCCTTTCTATAGATTTCAAAAAGTGCCCAGAGGCTTTCTTGACAGTCGTTTATTGCATATTGGGACCAGAACTCCCGAATGGTATTTAATGGATCGTATCCATTGTCGTATATTTCATAACATGCTAGCTCGAAGGGTAGCAGATTGTTTGATTGTTGGTTCATAATTTAGTTTCATCGAGTACGACAAACCTTTGGATGCTCGCTCAGATACAGGCATAGCTTTCCCCTTCGCAATTTTTTTGCGTTAAAAAGGCTTGCCACTGCATAAGTCAAATGCGACCTATGCCAAATGGACAAATAAGATTAAAAGTCCGAAAAGCGCCGAGATACAATTTCAAGGCATAAATAGGGTTCATTATGGCGCTCCCTGCCGGAAAGAAGTAAAGACCGACCTACAGCAATATCGTCTTGCAATAAAAACTAAGGGTAAAAAGTTTGGACTCAATGAAAATTTGCTTAATTTTAAAGTGCGAATTTTAAATCAAGCTGTATCATTGGCCAATATTACCTTTTAATGCAATTATATTGATAAATAGGTCGGTGACAGGCGTAATAAGAGGGAAATTAAACTGACAGAGTTCAGCTGTCTTTTCATTTTAAGGAAAGTCAAATCCTCCCCTTTTTATTGCTCTTTACAGCCTGTGTTTGATGGAGCGTAACCTATTCGGGTGCACGGAATATGTTCTTTAAAAGTGATTTGCGGGAATACCTCTTCAATCCAACTTGGATCGATTGTGGGCGATGGGTGGTGTTTGTTCGTTTCGTTCTCATAATCGTTTTTGGTTTTATGTGAACGAGCTGGAATTAAGAAGGCTGGAACTTGTATCCTGCTATCATCCGGGAACTAGCAATCCCACAGCGTAACAATCAACAAGCCCAGCCTAAAGATTGTGCAAAGATACACAATATCTTTAGACATGGGTTAAACTTGCTGCCTTACGCTGAATTTCCAATTGCTAGTTTCGGATTCAAAGGCTCGTTCAACTCATGATCTATTGAAAATAGACATAGTTAACATATTTATTACCAATCCTTGATTGGGTACACAAATATAAAAACAAACATTAAGACCACCAAACTTTTGGTGGTATAAATTTTGATATGGATAAAATTTATAAAACGAAAGCTATATTTCGAATTGAGTACGAATTAATCTTTAATATTAAAGATCTACGTGGAGAAAGGGGGTGGTCACAGGAAGTATTAAGTGGAAAAATGGGCTTAGCTGAAAATTTTGTTGGAAAATGTGAGTCTTTAGATCAACCGGAAAAGTATAACCTTCGTCATATGGGAATATTAAAGAAGGTATTTGGGTTTGAAACCTTGGATGATTTTTTCCCTAATGGAATTCCTGAAGATGAGCAAATCGTAATCCATTATAAAAAAGTTCCGAAGAAGAAAGCTGACGGTACAGAGTCGAAATTGATGGAAAACGTAGTCGTTGAGATTGTTGTGGTTGATGCGGAGACAAAAGCAGAGGGAAATAAGCAAAGTAAGAAATAACTAATTGCAGATTAACAGTTCAAACTTAATAATAATACATTATATAGAATAAATTGTTCACGATTAACTTTCAACCCCCAAAATGCATTATTGTGATAAATAGTTATCGGAGGATCAATTTGAGTTAGTAAGGTTACACTAGTTCATATTATTATAATTAATCAAAACCAAGTACTTAAAAATTCAACAAGTTGCATAAATCAAGGTAAAGATTAATAAGAGTATTATACGCAGGATAAATACATTTGAATAAAAAACACATAAATAATGATAGCATCTCAGCAAAGAAATCAAGACGGCACTTATGGCCCGACCAAAAAGGGGAAGCTCTATTTACCAAAGCCTGACCATCGTACCAATTCCCGAAACAATCAAAAAAGTAAATGGTTGATAAATGAGAATCAGGAGTTATCTATTTTTGAAATTGCTGAAAACCCCGAAAAAGAACTATTTTGTAATGAAAATAACTGCTATTTCGCCCTTGTAGATAATGCAGCACAAATTATTGGCACAAAAAATGAGCGTATTGCTAAATTTCCTAGTCCGCAGAATAAATCAGATGCTTGGCATGGATATCCTGTAACATGCCATGAAAACCACAATTCTCCATCAGACGATCTATTGGATATTATGGTTGATCAATCAATAATTTCTCCCACGACACGTAAAAGAATAGAAAAAAAGAAAATATGAAACCTATATCAATTAGAATCTTAAATGATTTCTCAGACTCTTTTTTCTACATGGGAAAGCTATTTGTGTTAACCGAAGACAAACAACTGAAATTTATTGATAACGATAAGATATTTAAAGAATATCTTCAAAACGGAAATGCTTTAATAAACCATTGGTTAAAGAAGATATTTTTTAATAATGACACTCTTCCGAATTATCAAGATTTCCGCAACGAAGCAAATGGTGCAAATGAATTTAATTCGTTTTGGGGTATGATGGAAAATCAAAAAATTGAATTTCATATTAAAGACGACCATCTTACTTTTATTTGTGATATCCCTGAAAATGAATCTTTAGATTTCATCATTTATGCTGAAAGAGCTTATTTAGCCAATAGAGACGGACTTTTCGAATGCCGGCTAAATATAAATGGTGAAAATGTTACAAGTGCGCCAGACGGTTTCCAACGAGTTTTTGACAGTAAATCTATCTATTTGAATCCAAGAGCGGGAAAAGTCTTGGTAAGCACAAAAAGTGATGGTTTATTTGCAGGCTCTATAGAGAACCAGAATGATATTTTAAATATAAATGAAAATCATTTATCGCCAAACTCAATAAGGGCTAGTTGGGCTGAATATAATTTTGTCAATTATAAATCCTCTACGGAAGGTGATTTTTTTCTTAATGAAACAGAAGAAATAGCAATAGATGGTATTAACTTCACAGTTGACGATGGTTCTTCTCAAAATAGAAAGATAAAAGAAATTGGGAAAGAACAAATTAGTTTGAGTGATATGTTTACAACTAGGACGAAAAGAGAAAAGTTAATATTTTCATTCAACTCTCTTTCAAATTCCTTTAATATCTCAGAGACAGGCCACATTTATTACAATAAGCTAGATAAAAATGCTCCTATTAATATTCTTACTGGTATTACTCTTGATTTGAAAAGGTTGGGCTATCCATTATCGGCACATACGGTTGCTAGAGGCACTATTTATGAGTTCTTTAATCAAGTCACTTTAGTAAGGAACGGAATTATTGAAACTGTCAGTGAAATTGAGTGCAAACAAATAAGGACATTCGCTTCTTCCAAGTGGTTTAAGAATACTATTATGGCTCTTTCAGAGGAATATTTAGAGATTCATAGTATACATCCATATCACTAGATTAACTTAGCAAATAGAAATATAGTTTATGGTCATGAAAGAAAAAGACCCATTCGATTTTTCGTTAGATTTTGTTTTTAAAGGAACTCAAGAGGGCTTCGCCGTTTTGAACGCTTCAAAGCAGAAGCCATGCAAGGTCTTTACGAAGGTAAAAGTTTGTCTCCCGATGATGGCATCCTAGCGCCGTTAATGAAGCATCTGTTGGAATCAATGATGGATGGAGAACTGGAAAACCATTTGAACGAAGAGAAAGCTTCGGGCAATAGCAACCGGCGAAATGGCAAGACAAAAAAGACTGTCCGAGGCCTTAACACTGGGACATTTGAACTGGAAACAGGCCGTGATAGATCCGGCACATTCGAGCCTAAGGTAGTACCTAAAAGGCAATTAATCATTACTGAACAGCTTGAGGGACATGTGCTAAGCATGTATGCCAAAGGAATAAGCACACGGGCGATAAGCGAGTTTATACGCGAAATGTATGCAATGGAAATCTCTGCCACTGAAATATCGCGTATTACCGAAAGTGTACTTCCAGCTGTAAATGAATGGCGTAGTAGGCCTCTTGAAGCTGTTTATCCCTTTGTATTCCTGGACTGCATGCACATTAAAGTTCGCCAGAATGGAACTGTTGAATCAAGAGCTATTTATAACATACTGGGAGTTGGCATGGATGGTAGAAAAGATCTGATCGGTCTTTATAGCTCAGAAAATGAGGGAGCTAAGTTCTGGCTTTCAGTTCTTACGGATCTAAAGCAACGTGGCGTTGAAGACATCCTTATTGCTTGTATTGATGGTCTAAAAGGGTTTCCTGAGGCCATAGAAGCTATTTTTCCAAAAACAAAGATCCAGTTGTGTATTGTTCACCAAATCAGAACAAGTATGCGCTATGTAACTGAGAAAGATAAAAAGCTTGTTATGGAGGATTTAAAGCCAGTCTATAAAGCCGTGAACGAAGAAATAGGTTATGAGAACCTCTTGTCTTTCGAAGAAAAATGGGGCAAGAAATATCCGCTTGCTGCCAAATCCTGGATGGATAATTGGACTAATCTTTCTACTTTCTTTGAGTACGAGGATCAGGTTCGCAAGATTATATACACCACAAATCCGATCGAGGGAATGCACCGTCAGATACGAAAAATTATTAAGTCTAAAGGCGCTTTCAGCTCTGAACAGGCGCTCATGAAATTGATGTATTTAATTAGTAAAGATATTGCAAAAAAATGGACGATGCCAATGCATAACTGGGGCTTGACCATATCCCAACTTTATATTAGATTTGGGGATAGACTCAAATTAGAAAAAGGTTTTTAAGTTTTAACCCTATGACACAGTTGGTGTTACACTCCCAACAAATCAAAATATGATTGTATTTTTTCATTTCCAAATTTATTTCGCAAAATGATTTTTTCAATAGGATCATCTATAATCTTAAAATATTCGTAAGTCCGTTTAAACTCTCGGAGATAACTATTAAAATGCTTATTTATTTCTAAATCAATATCCGAATCTTTTTGAGCGTATACGTCTTTTAAAAACTGCTCAATAATAAACATCATTTCCCAAGCTTCACTATAGGTTGGAAATAATTGAGTGGTCATTTTTTTAACTTCTGCATCACTATGGGCATAATGCTTATCACGTAATAACTTCAACTTCCTTACAATACCCTCGTGGGATTTATCATCCATTATCTGTAATACGGGTTTAAAACATTCTAAATCTATATCAACAACAATATTTTTGTTAAAAATCTTGTTATACAGTTTACCTATTCCAAATGCCTCTTGGTAAGAAAGAATTTTAGTTATTTCTAATACAAATAAGATCCATGACTTTTGTGATAATGTACTGTATGTTGAGGTTCTTACACTGACAAGGTAATCTAATATATCTAAGTCACATTTAAATGGCATACGTAAATCAAACCTTTTCAAATATCCTTTTGGATTTCCAATTAGATGTGCTTCTCCCAAAGAGATCTTCGCTTTGAAGTAAAGCAAGTAAATGTTTCCTAATAAAGTTTCAAATTCTTTTTCCATCCTAAAAATTCAATAGCTTTATCATTATAAGGAGAGGTTTTTAATCTACACTCTATAATGTTCTAATTCTAATTCTATTTCGTAGTATCCGCCTTGATAATAGAAAATTTAAATTGTGTCGATCAATTTCATTTTTGTACTGCAATAGCGCTCTCTTTATTTGTTATAAATTTGGACGAACATAAACGTCAATATATGGTTTTAAAATGCTGTTTTTTGATTCAATTTGTAAGATTGTTCTAATATTCACAATCTCATCATAGGATTCGGGAGCTTGCTCTTTAGTAATCAAACGAAATACCTGAAAATTATATGGAAATACACTAGCAAGTAGAATTTTACTAAACCTACTTTGGGAATCCCCAAATGAAGGCATCAAATTAGCATATAAAAATGCAATACATGATAAAGGAAGCCCTATGAAAACTATAACTGGCGTTAGAAATTTCATTTTTAAAGACAGCCAGCTTAAACCAATGAGTGGAAAAAGTACGATTACCCAAATTAAACTTATTAATAATACAAACAACGCTCCTATAATTGGAATACTCCCAATTATACCTAATATGAGCGTACTTATAGTGTAAGAGTCCCAAAAAATCAAACAGCTTAAAGCTGGACATAAATGTTTAGATTTAAGTAATAAATGAAAAAAACACGTTTTACAGAAAGCCAGATTGTGCGAGCACTCAAAGAGGGCGAAGAAGGCAGAAAGACCGAAGACATCTGCCGTGAGCTGGAAATTAGCAAGGCCACATTTTATAATTGGAAGAGCCGTTACGGAGGCATGGAAGCCTCTGATGTCAAACGCCTAAAGGAACTTGAGGAAGAAAATGCCCGCTTAAAAAAGATGTTTGCCGAACTGAGTATGAACCATGATATCCTAAAAGAAGTCATCACAAAAAAAAGGTTGGGGCTCCGGCAACAAAAACAGTTAACCCAGGAGATTGTCCTAGATCACGGTTTGAGTGTCACCGGAGCCTGTAAATTGACAGGTATGTGCCGTTCACAATATTACTATGTTAGTAAGAAAGATGATAGTGCCGTTATAGCAGCATTAGATCAGCTGTCTTCCAAACATCCTGTATATGGATTTCGAAAACTATATGCCTACCTGCGCAGAGAAGGTAAGCCATGGAACCATAAAAAAGTATACAGAGTATATAAGCTGCTAAATATGAACAAGAAGCGACGTGGCAAACGTCGGCTACCTGCTCGGGAGAAACAACCTTTGGAACAACAGGTCAGCATTAATCAAAAATGGAGCATGGACTTTATGAGCGATAGCTTGGCCAGCGGAAGCAGGTTTAGAACCTTTAATGTGATGGACGACTGTTCCCGTGAGATATTGTGCATCGAAATAGCTACTTCTATTTCTTCGTTGAGGGTAACTCGAACACTGGAACAAATCATAGACTGGCGGGGCAAACCGCTCTGTCTCCGCGTAGATAATGGTCCCGAGTTCACCAGTCATCATTTTGAGCTCTGGTGTAAAGACCAAGGCATCGCTATTCAATTTATCCAGCCCGGTAAGCCTATGCAGAACGGCTACATCGAACGGTTCAACCGAAGTTATCGCAAAGAAATTTTGGATGCTTATTTATTTTTCAACTTGTCCGAAGTAAGAGAACATACCCAGGCATGGATGGATGAATATAATAACAACAGACCGCATGAAGGGCTTGGGAATCTTACACCAACGGAATTATCAAAAAATATTAGGCACCAACAACAAATAAATCAATTAGTAACGTAAATTAGAAAAGTCCAATCTCAGCTGTCGGAAAAATGGGGTACTTACAATAGGTGTTAATATTATGGTAATAAGAGCAATGATGGATAAGAAAAGGCGAACTATTTTATAGTAAATCATGTTAATAATTTTGGTTAACCAAAATTAGCTATTAAAACGAAAATACGTAATATTTATTTGGAGCAAGTTTAGAATAATGGTCAGTTTTTCGTACTCGATTAGCAATTGTCGATTATTAAAACTTTATATCAGAAAAATGTACATTTTCGTTATACACTAAATCAAATTACATTATATTTAATGTATATGGAATACGACCATATTCAAATAAAATTATAAGCTAATGTCAAAAAACGATAATTATGAAATATATACTACTATTAATTACTATAATTTGTTCTACAACACTATTTTCTCAAAGTAAGTACTGGAATGATATAAGAAAAGAACAGCTTCGCCAAATGATCTCTAAATCAATGGTTGAGAATAAAATTAACTTATCTAATCCAAGCAGACAATTTGACTATATTAATTGTGTAATCTTTAAAATAACTAACGAGTTTCCAACTGAACAAGAATTTAATCTTCCATCTGATAAAAAGAATCAAAGATTTAAGGAAATATACAAGGAATGTGTCAAAGAGTTATTTGGAATATCGAATAACAACGACATAGTAAAGGTAGATGTTTTCCTTGATTGGTCTGAAATGAATAAATCAACTTTAAAGAACACCTTACTTAAACGTTTTTCAAAAGAATTTGATGTTGAACTTTCTAATGAAAGGTTAGTTAGTATAGTTGACTGTGCTATCGAAAAATTAAAAGTTACATATCCAAAAGGAGTAAATCCATCGAAAATGAATGTTTCACAGTTTCAAGAAAATATTAATCAATATATTCATGAATGTTTACAATCTAAAATTAATCAATAAAGAAGCTAATATTATTCGATGCCTTAGTGAGTTCTATACTGCGGGGGGATTCATTCAATGCTTTCCAGTTACGCTCCCTACCATGTAAGCGCAACGCTCTCATCTGTGTTTCAATATTCATCTTATTTTATTATTGTTTATTTTATTCTGTTCATTCCTGCCCATCACTATATTACGGGCATCGTTTGTGTCAGCATGCTCAAGCGCAATGAACTGAAAAATGAATTAGGCGGTCAACATCAGCCAGTATGGAAGTTGAATAACGGCTTTAAACGCATTACGCATCCCTAATTCTGATTCAATTTTGAGGGGTCAGCTTGTTCAAATATATCTACGAAGAACACCCGGTCTTTCAGATGAAAACATATACGTTGATAAACCAGCCTGACGGCATGTTCAACCAATGCCTTGTCTTTGGGTTTATAGGCACGTGCGGCTATTACCGCTGTTCCGTAATGCAACGCAAATAGCTTAAAGTCACGGTTCAGTTCCGGTTCATAACGATGGGAACGGGTAACCGCAGACTTTGGATTGTCGGTGATAATCAGCTTTGGGACACCTCCTATGAGCTACAAAGCACGCCTCATACTGCCCAGAAAAGATGTTTTCCCCTGACTTTCAGTAGCCTCAACATAGGTGTACCCCGTACCAGCAAGAACGCAAACAAAAAATTCTACCGGATGCAATTCGCCTGACGCTCTATCTGTAAGGTTGAGACGGTCGCCAGCATAATCAACAAGGAGCTTTTCGCCCATCTTATGATCAATATGCATAGTGGCGTGCTGCACTGCAAAAGCTTTCTGAACATGTTCCTTGAATTGTGTATAACCGTAACCCTGTGGATAACGCTCAGGGTACTGTTCCCAGATGTTGAGGTAAGTAAATCCAGAACTTTGCATAGAGCGCTTGAATGCAGGAAACATATCTGAGAGTTCCTGGTACGCATCCGGTTTAATGAATACTTTCGGCTGCGGCCATACTGAAGCAAGGGACGTTTCATCCAGATCTTCCAGTTCGGAAAAATCTTTTCCCGTTGCCTTCAGATGAAGTACATATTCATTGACTGTTTTTCGGTTGATGCCCAGCAACCTGGCGACGGAGCGATTACTCTCCCCACGGGATTTTAATTGAATTATACGTTGTATATCTAAAATATTTATGCGGTGACCAGCCATATCTTACAGATTTAGTGCCCTGCAAAATAATACTTTGTTTAAACTGGCCCGCAATCACCGATACAATTGGCAATCAAGAATATTATGCGCCACCAAGTGATGCGGATTTTCATTTTGATAACAGTAAAATTCAGGCATTCAGTTGGGTAAATACCGATGTAAAGAGAGAATTCTATTCATGAAACTTTACAGGCTAAATTGATGGCAGATAATTACACACTACTTATTAATGATCATGGTCAAGGGGAAGTAGCAGATTTTGTTTCTTTTATGGACTTACCGGATCGTGTGGAAATTAATCTTTATCACATTAAGGGTTCAGGAGGTAATGCTCCGGGTGATCGTGCGAATAACGTTTATGAAGTCTGTATGCAAGCCGTGAAATCACAAGCATGGACTGTTAACCGGCAATCCTTTAATCGTAAGATTTTGCAGAGAACCAAAGGAAATCTACATAAATTTTTAGCCGGCAATCCTGCCATATTATTATGCATTAAATTGAACAAATTAAAAGCCTGATAAATTGATGTATTAAATGCAAATATAAGGAACATTCAGAATTCAGGTTCTTCAATAAAAAATGAAATTCTTAATGTTTTAATTCAAAAAAAGCAAGTTAATTCGTAAAAAATTTCCAATTGGTGTTTTATTGCTTCCTCCGGTGTTGTACCTAATTCATCAGCATATAAATTATGTAATGAGCCTTTTGGGGAATCATTAATAACTACCATAGCCATGGGTCGGCCCTCCCAATCTGAATGTAGAGATTGAATTTTACAAGAACACACTATATTTTCTCTATAAGAGACGTAAAACGTGTCATAATTATTTAATTCGATTGACTTTCTCTCACTGTAAGAAATCGGTTTAACATCACCCGAAACTCTAAATTCGTTTAATTTTAATTTTTTCCTTGACATAGACAATAGGCTTTGGATAAACGTAATAAATTAAAAATAATTCACACCACTTTAAATACCCAATTTTTCAGAAAATAACGATTGGACTTTAATCCCCACTTGAGACTAAAAATGATTAATGAGCTTCTTCTGACATCCCGTATTTTTTATTCAACATTGGGATACATATTTTATTTAGTTTTAACTTGGTTTGTTATATTCAAATTTACCCCACTCAGATTTTAAATCGTTATTAGATGGTAATTCATTTGGTTTGTTAAAGTCCCATTTATTTAATACTCTCGCTATAAATTTGTCTGCAGTTTCTAAATCATAAAAATTTGCAACAACCTTAGCTTTATGCTTATATGTACCACATTTAAACTTAGACGCTTCGATTGTTCTGTGTTTAAGCGAATACAACACTTTGATTTCTCTCATTGGAATATAGGTTTGTTTGTCGAAGTTAATTAAAATGCTTGAGACTGTAAAATCAAACCTTACATCCAATTTTGTTGATAGGATGTGGAAATTAAAATGTCAAATCATCGATATCAATTCACCATTTGCCGGACGCTACAATCCTTATCACAAATGAGCAAGATTTTACTTTTTTAAACAGCCTAAAATATTTGTTTCTTAAATCTATTGAGCCAAATATGGTTTCCCGTAAAAGATTGAAAATTATACATTGTAATTTCAACTAGATTAATTGAAAACGCTATATCAGGGAATATCATGGGAAAAACTAAAAATAACACTTAAAACATTTATATTTCAAATTACAATTATTATATTGCATTAACATATTATTAAACCATAAAATCTTTTTTTAATCTTGATACAATCGATTTTAAAACGATAAATTATGGACTAGCCATTTATTTGAAAATGAAATTCCTTCATACCGCAGACTGGCATATTGGCCAGTTATTTCACGAATATGACCGCAGCTATGAGCATCAGCAATTCTTAGATTGGCTGGTAGAGATATTGCATCGTGAAAAAATTGACGTGCTGCTTATTAGCGGAGACGTGTTTGATATATCAAATCCATCAGCTCAGTCGATCCGAATGTTTTATACCTTCTTGAATCAAGCTATTTCTAAAACCCCAGATCTACAAATTATTATTACCGCTGGAAATCATGATTCTGCATCACGCCTTGAGGCACCAAAACCTTTACTCCTGTCTTCGAAAATTCATATTGTTGGATTGGTTGAGAAAGATGCGAAGGGAAAAATCGATTATGAAAAATTGATTGTACCAATATATGATCAGGCTGGAAGGATCAAGATATATTGCCTCGCCGTACCATTCCTCCGTATGGGAGATTACCCAGCTATACCTGACTGCTCAAACCCCTATACAGAAGGTGTAACTGCACTTTATAAAGAGTTATTTGACTATGCGCAAGAAAAAATTAAGGATGATCAAATCATAATAGCTATGGGGCATTTACATACGCACAATGCTGAAATAACTGAGCTAGATAAAACAGAAAGGCTGATCATGGGCGGTGTTGAATGTATTCCGGCGACTGCTTTTCATGAGGATGTAAAATACGTTGCTCTTGGACATATTCATAAGGCGCAAAAAATTGGTGGCAAAGATCATGTGCGTTATTCTGGCAGTCCCCTGCCTATGTCTTTCTCAGAGATTAATTACAAGCACCAAGTCGTCGTCTTTGATCTCGACGACGAAATGCATAATCTTAGATCGATCGAGATACCACTATTTGTACCGCTGCTGAGAGTTCCGTTGAAACACCAACCTTTACATGATGTCATCGCTTTGCTTGAACAACTACCTACTTCTGATGAAGCTGACAAAGCTACAATACCTTATCTTGAAGTTCGTGTATTTTTAGAAGGTCCTGAGCCAGCATTGCGCCATAAGGTAGAGGTGGCATTACAGCAAAAACAAGTGAGACTTGCGAAAATTGATGTGAAGTATCCTGACTCGAAAACGGAGGAACATCAATTAATTGCTCCAGAGCAGTTGCAAGAATTACAGCCGATTGATGTATTTGGAAAAATATATCAAACTAGATATAACAGGGTGGTACCCGAAGATATCCTAAATCTTTTTCAACAAGTAGTGGAAGAAGTCAATCAAACAGCCGAGTAGAATGAAGATATTAGCCATAAGAATTAAAAACCTAGCTTCCCTAGAGGGAGTAACAGAAATTGACTTTACTTCTGAACCATTATCTTCGCTGGCATATTTGCCATTACGGGAGCTACTGGCGCTGGAAAATCTACGATATTAGATGCCTTGTGCCTTGCTCTTTACGGAAAAACACCGCGGTACTTACAAGCGAAAGAAATAGGTATAGAAATTAAAGATGTTGAAGGCAGCACGCTCAATCAAGGTGATGTACGAAGCATTTTGCGTGATGGTACAGCGGATGGCTTTGCTCAAGTAGATTTTGTTGGTATTGATGAACAATATCATCGTGCTACCTGGAGCGTAAGGCGTGCGAGAAATAAAGCGGATGGTAGCATGCAATCTGATTCCGTGACCCTGAAAAATATAACTACGAATACCGATTTTCCAGCAAAAAAAGCTGAAACGTTAAATGAAATTGCAAGGTTGGTAGGTTTAAATTTTGATCAGTTTACCCGGTCTGTGTTACTAGCTCAAGGCGATTTTACAGCTTTTATGAAGGCTGACAAAGGTGAAAAAGCTTCTCTGCTTGAAAAGTTGACTGGCACTTATATTTATTCAGAAATATCGAAAAAAATCTATGAAAAATTCAGAGCGGAAGAAATGCTGTTGCGTGACCTTAATCTTCGTAAAGAAGGAATTATCACACTGAGCGAAGAAGAACTGAAGGCGCTCTCGGATGAACAGGACATACTGGAAATCGAGATCAAAAGTCTAGAAAAAGAGATCGAAATACTAAATGCAGAAATCGGATGGCACGAACAGCTCGCTAAACTACAAATCAATTATGATCTAGCGTACACAGCATTAGATGTTGCAACGGAGGTGCAAAGCTCTGCCTTGCCCCGTAAACAAAAACTGAAAACTGTTGAGCAAGCGCAGCAAACCAAAAGCTGGGCCGATGCCTTAAAATATGTTCAAGAGCAGCATGCTGACAAAACAACAGCCCTTGCACAGATCAAAGCAAACCTCGCTGTCCTACAGAAGGAAAAAGAAAGGCTCGAAAATCAGTTGGATTTGGCAGAAACCAATCTGTCAGAAAAAAACAAGGCGCTTACAGATGCCCTTCCCCTATTGGATCAAGCGAGGCGACTTGACACCTTGCTGGAGGAGAAAAAACAACAGGTAGAAAAACTAAAAGAAGAAGCTGAAAATTCTGTTGAAGCCAATAATCAACATCAAATCCAACTGAAAGCTAAAAAAGAGGAGTTTGCAAACCTTGCTGATCAAATAAAAGATATCACCGACTGGAAAGCAGACAACAAAGACCGCAGCCCGATTGCGGAAAATAAAGACCTCATCTTGTCGAAACTAAAGGATGCGCGGCAGTTTTTAGAAATTTCGCAGCAATCGTCTTCAATGTTGACACAAATACAGGATAAATTCGATAAAGACGAAGCCGAGAGGTCGACAATAGAGTCTGATTGGAAGCAACAGGTAGATCGCGTGGAAATTTTAAAGAAAAGCAATGATTTGTTAACCAAAGAGTTGCAATTAACACCTATCGAAACTTTAGGCCTAGATAAATCCGAAACAGACCGACAGGTTGAATACACTATAAAAGCACAGGCACATTGGCAGCTGTTTTACGGTGCACTTACGGAATTGGAGGTACTAAACCAAAAACAGATAAACGACAGGTCTGACCTTCATACAAAAAATGAAACTTTACAAAATTTAGCCCAACAGCTGCCGTTAGAAAAGGTAAAACGCGATACAGCTCAGCAGCTTTTGCAGCAAGCTCGTCTGGCATCGACTGAAAACGTAGAAAAATTGCGGGCGGCTTTAGTGGATGACGAGCCTTGCCCTGTTTGCGGAAGCGAAAGTCATCCCTATGTGCTTCATAATCCGCAATTGGAAAATGTATTGGTACAACTGGAAAAATCCTTCGAGGAACAAGACCAGAGCTATCACGCGAGCAATAACCTCTATATCGCCCTGGAACAGGAAAGTAAGATGCTACAGCAAAACATTGAACGCCAAAGTGAAGAAATTACAGCAAGGCAAGAAGCATTAGTCTCTAAAGAGCAAATTTGGGAACAATTTGAAATTGCCGACGAAAGTAAGGCGATAGCCAATGCAGAAAAAGTAGCTTGGATTGAAGAAAAATTACAGGATCTTAAGATCAAACAGGGCGATCTGCAAGCGCAAATACAAGCTTATACGGAGAAAAAGCAACAAATAGAAGTTGGCAAAACACAAATAGACCAACTTAAAGAAAAGACCGATAGCCTTGCCAATCAACTCAAAGACATCCAAAACCAACTGGCTGTTTACAAAGAACAGCAAAGCAGCCATACGAGAGATCGTGATAAGGCATCACGTGATTTAGACAGTGTTGAACGGCTACTCTCTCCCTATTTCACCGCTCCAGAATGGATGAAAAATTGGAAAGCTTCACCGCTAGCATTCGTTCAGCGTATTGAAGACTTTGCCCGCGATTGGAAAGAAAGAAGCGAACGGATGGATGAACATACCCGTCAACATGCAGCACTCGAAGCCACGATAAGCCAACTGGAACACCAAGCTAAAAGTCTTGCTTCAGATGTTAGTAAAAAAACGGAAGCTCATGTTGCGGAAAATAAACTGCATTTAGCGTTATATCAAGAGCGCAATTCGATATTTGGAGGTCAATCCGCAAGCGAAACGGAGACCAAGCTAAAGCAAGCAATAAAGGATGCTCAGCAGCAACTCGAGCAGCTTAAAATAACTAGGGAACAACTCAATATCAACAGTACCAAAGCCCAAACCCAATATGATGAATTGGCCACTTCAATAACAGCTTTACAAGCCGAAGCTCAAAAAGAATCGGAAAAAATGGAGGGTTGGCTTGACGATTTCAACATAAAGAACAGTCAATCGTTAACCATGGAGGAGCTCCATGATTTATTGTCGTTGAGCAACGATTGGATGGCTACAGAACGTGAGGAATTGCAAACGATAGACGAGGAAGTGACCAAAGCTACCAGCGTTCTATCGGAACGAAGACATGCTTTAGACACCCATAAAGAAAAAAGTATATCTGACCGACCAGTTGAGGAACTCATAGATCTCAATGCTGTTGTAAAATCGACGCTGGAAACCAATAAACATAAAAAAGGGGAAAACAGCTTCCGCCTACAACAAGATGCTGTGTATAAACAGAATATTGGTGACTTGCTGAAACGTATAGCGGCGCAGGAAGCTATCAATGAGAAATGGAGTAAACTGAATGAAATCATCGGTTCTGCCGATGGTAAAAAATTCCGTCAGATAGCCCAGGAATATACACTAGATGTTTTATTGGGCTATGCCAACATTCATTTGCAAGCACTCACCAACAGGTACAAAATCGAACGGATACCTCTTTCACTGGCTCTACAAGTAGTCGACCAGGACATGGGCGAGGAAGTGCGTACGATCTACTCCCTTTCCGGCGGGGAATCGTTTTTGGTTTCGCTTGCCTTGGCTTTAGGCCTTGCTTCTTTGTCATCTAGCCGTATGAAAGTGGAATCTTTATTTATTGACGAAGGATTTGGTTCATTAGATCCTAATACACTTAATATCGCTATGGATGCTCTTGAACGGCTGCACAATCAAGGACGTAAAGTGGGTGTCATTTCTCACGTGCAGGAAATGACAGAGCGGATCCCTGTGCAGATCAAAGTGAGCAAGCAGCAAAGCGGGAAGAGTATGGTGGAGGTAATTGGATTGTAAATCAATAACTAAATTTCAAACATAAAACTAAAAAATATGAAACAGATAATTATCGACGCAATTGAACGTCGAAACTTACTAGAATTCTCTTATGATGGACATCAAAGAGTAGTTGAACTACACACTTTTGGAGTTTCTAAGAAAGGGAATGATTCACTTTCGGCTTATCAAATCGAAGGAACAAGTGATAAGGGAGTCGTTCCCGATTGGAAGTTATTTACTACTTCAAAAATAGTAGGGTTGAAAAAATCCGATAAGACGTTTTCTGGCACGAGACATGGTTACCGAAAAGGCGACAGCAGAATGGCTAAAATCTATGCAGAACTTTAGTTAATAATGTAAGACATAATATAAATAATTAGAATAGATTTAAATGCTGTTTGATCCTACCTAACAAAGGTATATCAATATGCGTCTGAGACTAAACAATCTAAAAGCATAATAATGTAATGGCCAAACAACCTTTACCGCATACAGCAATACCAACATGGAGTGGATTCATTTATCAAGGTAGAGTCGCACTTTATCATATCTTGAAACAGATTAATGCCAAAACTGAAAATGAAATAAATGAGTTGGTAGTTCAAATGGATTCCATAGAAGATTTTACCATATTAAAATCACTAGCTACCGGAGGATATATCCCTATTACTATGCACCAAGTTAAGGCTGTAAAAAGCTCGCAATACGCAACTTATAAGGAAGACTTTGAGCAATTAGAAGGTAAATGGACAGCTATTGGATCACAAACTGTTGAAGCTTTTTTTCATATGGCAACTCAAAATGAAAAAACTAAATCCGAAATTGAACTTTTGCATCCCAAAATGAAAATCTATGAATATGAAAATAACGCCGAATCATGTTCTTTAAATGATATTCATGTAAAAATTAAAGAGCAAATTGCTTTAGGGCTTCAAAAGCATAAAATTGTTGGCCATAATAATCCAAACACGGTCCAAATATTAAGCGAAATATTAGAAAAAATCATATCTGATAAGGTAATATATATACACGCCTTAAATCACGGTGGAACTTCCATAAGAAATGCTGCCTATGACAATCCTATTCCTCTAAAAAATTTCTTAGACGCAATGAGAATCGATATAGCTTCGCATGTTCAAGACGAAGTTTATTTTGAGAGCAAGATTAGAAGTAATCTCAATCGATATTATCAGGAGTTTTGCTTGGATTTTGAAGAAGGTCAATTAAGTCCGGAATTAAAAACCAAGATGGATAAGTATTCGATACTTTTCAATTCTTACGCCCCTATCGCTTTCAAAGAATTTCTTCAAAATATAAGACCACATAAGAGTATTTCCTATGAAAACTTACAGCAATACACCGATTTAAGCCTCAACGAAGATGAAATGAAAGATTGTTTCTATCAAATACTAATGAATATTAAAGAGTCTAATGGAGGTGATGGAATTGGTTGGGTTTGTTCCGAAAGCAAACAATATTTCCCAACCTCAATAGACTATTCCAATTCCGAATCAAGTAAGAAAAACGTAAGTGAGCGGATAATTAAAACAGCTCTAAACAAAATGGTAGACGTTCCTTTTAATTCTGATTACTTAATCACTTCAGAATGCAACGTTGACAATTTAGAAGCCTATGCAAACAACGTCAATCATGTCAACCATGTTGATACTGGCGAAGCTGAAAGTGAAACAAAAATCACCCAATGGAAAAAAGTCAGCTTAATTGATTTAGAAACAGCAAAAAAAAAATTAAATGATTAATCTAGTAAATAAGATATTCCAAGCTGCCGAGCTCGAAGAAAAACCTAATACAGATTTCAAAATCTATGTTTTGAAAGAGCAAAAAAATTATTGGGTTATTGCTCAGTACGATGGTGATAACATCAATAATGTGTTAAATGATCAAATAGAGCTATTTGTAAAAACGAAAGAACTCGTTCAAGAATCGACTTTTGATAAAAACGCAAACTTGTTAGTATTGAATAAGGTTTCAAAACTAGAAGATGTTAAATTTGATAATCTGCTACACATTGAAGAGAATCCATATCACTTCAAAAAAAGTATCTTGTATTACACCGATGAAGAAATAAAAAATCTAAATGCTGAAATTGGCGAATCAAATTTACTTAATGCCATTGAAACACTTATTCTGAAAAATGAAATATTTGAACAGCACAAAACGAATTTTGATGCTAACTCATTTGAGTCATTGATTTATCGAATAGCGATTAAAATACCTTTTATTAGAATAGGAATCACTCAAACCAATAACCTTAAATCGCTTGAAGAAATAAACCAAAAATCTGTTGGAAACAATTCACTTGATGAAATTTTGGAGCAGGACTTTTTTAAGCTAAATGATGAAGATTTTAGTGCAATGACCAATGAAACTATTCTTGAAAAATTAAAAGCAATATTACCAAATGAAGATCAACAAAATTAGAATCCAGAATTTTAAGGTATTCGAAGACACCACTATAGATTTTAATTCTTCTGACATTATTGTATTTGACGGCCCGAACGGTTTTGGAAAAACAAGCATTTATGATGCGATAGAATTAGTTTTTACTGGAAGGATAAGAAGATACGAAGACCTTAAGGCAAAACTGATTGACGGAAGACAAGTTTTTTCTGAAAATCCATTTCAACATTCAAACGGAATAGGCAAAGACATTTCGGTTACAATTGAGTTGATTAAAAATGACCAAACCTATATATTGCAGCGTTTTGCAGATGCAACTCACATAGAACCATACATAGATTTTTCCGTATACAAACTATTTACAAAAGATGATTTTTTGTCTGAAAATCGGACACCTGTAGTTGACGAAAATCTATTTCTAACAGACTTACTAGGCAAAAATTACAATTCTAATTTCCAATTTCTTAACTATGTAGAACAAGAGGAATCCCTATTCTTGCTTAAACATGATGATAAAAAAAGAAAAAGTCATATAGGTCACTTATTTGATCTAAAAGAATTTGAACAAAAAATTAAAAGAATTGATGACCTTAAAAAGAGGATTGATGCAATCATTACTATTGAAGATGAAAGTCTCAGAAATTTGGATCAAGAAATAAATCAAATAAAAACAAACATTATTGCGGATGAAACCCCTACTTCTTTTGTAAAGTTATTAGAAAAAAAAGATTTATTCTGGGATCAGGAAGAAATCAATCCGTCAATATTCGACTATTCAGATATTATAAGCGCAGATGGAGTTCTTGATCGACTAAAAGTATTTATTGAACGAAAAAGCCTATTCATTCAACATAGAAAAAATAAAGCTGTTGACTATCTTTTAGAAAATGAAAACCTGGTCAATAACTTTTTTAAATTTCATAATTTTTTATCTAAAAAAGATGAGATAAGAGAGTTACGAAAAAAAGAAACAGATCTGCAAAATACAATAAAGCAACTGGAATCTTTGAGTCATAATAAGGTGGAAGAATCAATAGATTTAAACACTTATTACTTTATTCCAAGTGATTTAAAAACTACTTTTTCTTTAACCCAACAGGCACTTATATTAAGTCATAAAGAACTCTCTGGATTAGATAGAATTTATTCGGACATTTCTAAATCTAGAAATGATTTAATAGAGGAACTTACCGACCTAAGAGAAGCTGGGGTTTCCAACGGAGAATGTGTTTTATGCGGCCATGACTGGAAAAACATTGAAACACTACTGCTTCAAATCGAAACTAAATCCGAGCAAATCAAAGAAATCAATTCCGATAAAAGCAATCGCCTCCAGGAAACGTTTACAGAATTTAAATCTGAAACGATTAAACAAATAATAGAGCTGATAAATATTCACCTTACTTCTCTTAATTACAATAAAGAATTTGCTTCACAGTTACTTGATTTAGAGGATAATTATTTTAATGATCTTATGAAAGTTCTTAGTATTCTTGAAATTGATTATTCAAAATACCTAAGTGACGAAAAAATACTAGATGTAGCCAACAAATTAGAGCTATTCAAGAATGAAATCTCTATTATTAAAGACACGAGTAATGCAGAATTAATAGAAACGTATTTTTTGGAGTATTTCCGAGAATATTTCAATAATAATCTTAATCAAGTAGATTCTGTTACTATTGAACAAATTGAAGCAAAGAAAAAATACCTATCGCACAAATTATCATTAAGTCAAAATCAAATTCTACAAACCAAATCTGCACTATTAATAGAGGCTACCAAAAATAGAGATTCAGCAAAACAAGTTTCTCAAAAACTGAATAAATTAAAAAGCACATATAATTCATCTTTAAAATCTTATCAGAGAAAAATAATAAAAGATATAGAAACAGTATTTCATATCTACTCAGGCAGAATTATGCAATCTTTTCAAGGTGGGATAGGCTTATTTATTTTTTCCGAAAAAGAGGGAATACGTTTCCAAACGGGATCAAAAAAAACCTATGATGCCGTATTCACGATGAGCTCTGGACAATTGTCAGCATTGATTATTGCTTTCACTCTCGCTCTTCATAAAAAGTACTCTCAAAACAAATTAATTTTGATAGATGATCCTGTTCAAACTATGGATGAATTAAATCTTTACGGATTTATTGATTTGCTTAGAAATGAATTTTACGATAATCAAATAATTATGTCTACTCACGAAGACATGATGTCAGCCTTCATGAGATATAAATTTAAAAACTATAATCTCTCCGAAAAACGTATTAATTTAAAGGAACTAGCAACAGGATAATTGCTTTATATATCTTCTCCATGAAAGAAATCGATCTATATTCCGAAGCAAAACCACGCTACTATCAGCTCATCCAAAATCGGGAGGATGGGCTGATACTTCTTGCTTCACATCAAAATATCAAAAGCAGGAATTTACGGAAGACCACATCATAAAAGTCATTAATAAAGTACTTAACGACCTAAGAGGAGTAATTATAATAGATGAAGGCAACCGAAACAACAATATCATCCTACGACTACAAGAATTTTTTCTATGGCGTGACAGGAAAAGAAAAGTATACGGCTTTAAAAACAATGGAGAAGAATTCTGTCAGGGGGTATTTAAACGCCTCTCCGAAAGCTACCACTTCGCCGAAATAGAACGCATTTTTAAATACTTGTTAGATAGACTAAAATCAAGGATTGAAAGAAGTCCAACGAACTATCCATTTGGATTTTCCTAAAAATATATTAAATATGAGTATATATTGCTATCGAGAGGCCTATAATGGTATGCAATCATTCAATAGGGAATTAAGTAAAGATGATTTCTTTGACCGTTAAGATAGAAAAAATGAAAAGCCTACAAGAGTATATTGATTTGTTCAAGCAGATGTTTCCAGAAATGCCGGACGATAGCATTATAGCCAAAGCAACAGATGAGTTTAATCAAATTTCAACGATGAAAGAAGGAGACAACGTTGTCCGATTAGAATACTATGGAGCATTACTCACTGAAAGTGATACGCTGTACATTGGGAAATTATTGAAAAAAGGGAATTTGGAGTTAAATAAATTTGACAAAAATGGCATCCCTAATGCGTCGATTCAAGACTTTACGTTGCAAATGTCTTTGTATCTTCAGGATCCGATAATACAAAATTTAGTTTTAGGCGTATCCGGTGGCGCAATTTGGGACGCATTAAAATTATCTGCAGTATTTATATGGAATACGGTCAAAGAAAGACATTGGAACAGTAAAGAACGGAGGGAAAATCATAATATTAATTTTGGTTTCAAGTACTCCACAAAAAATGGTGATAAGATAAATGTAAATCTAAATGGAGATTTAAGTCCGGAGCTACTTGATAAAGCACTGGATGTACTCCCTACTCTAATCAAAGAATCAAACAAAGTGAACCATCCAATGAACTCAGGTTTCTATTATTTCGATAAAGATCAAAACAAGTGGATTGATCTTGATGTTTTAGAGGAACTTAGGAAACGTCACTACAAAAAGAAGAAATAACATATAGGTCATTTGTTAATATCTCACTTTAGTTAGTTCGTTTATTATCAGCGTTAGTATAACAATATAACACTGTAACAATATATCAATATTTAATATTTGTTATATTTGCATATATACAAATGCATAAGCCATTAAAAGTTTAATACAATGAGTCAACAAGATTATATAAAAGACATTGCACGTTTTGGGTTGGAAAACGACCAGGACAAACTGTTGTCTACGTTGAACGAATTTATTGAACATAACAAGAACACCAAAAAGGTCAATTTTGCTTTGCAGCTTCAATCGCTATTAAAGGATTCTCTACGTAAGCAGAACAATCATTTAATGAAGGTTGGCTCCCCTACGCATTATCAAACGGTACAAGACAGAGAGACTGATGAGTTAATCTTAGAAAAGCTCACTTCAGATTATACACTCAATAATTTGGTACTAACCGAAGATGCTGCAGATAAATTAAATAATTTTTTGGAGGAACATCGTCAAAGTGAGTTATTATCCAAATACAATCTACCGGTCTCTAATAAGCTTTTGTTTTATGGCCCATCGGGATGTGGTAAAACATTAGCTTCTTATGTAATCGCTGGTGAGCTCAACAAATTGATGATCGTTGTCAACCTCGGAGCTATTGTTTCATCAAAATTGGGTGAAACTAGTAAAAATCTTGCCAAGATATTTCGTAAAGCTGCCCAGGAAGACTGTATTATTTTTATCGATGAATTTGACTCTCTTGGTAAAGTACGTGACTACAGCCAAGATCATGGCGAAATGAAGCGGGTAGTTAATACGATATTGCAGTTATTTGATTATCTGCCTCAAAGTAGTATGGTGATCGCAGCTACCAATCAGAAAGATATGCTTGATGAGGCGCTACTTCGTCGATTTGATCTTTCGATTTCATTGGAGTTACCAGAAAAAGAGCAAATAGAAAAGATGATCAATTTGGTACTCAAGGAAGACCAATTTATTTTCGATAAAGAGGTCTCGAAAACTGCGCTAATAGAAAGTGCTAAAGGCCTCTCCTATTACAGTATTCAGAAGACATTGATCAATGCAATAAAACGAAGCTTGTTTGCTATTAAGTCTGTAAAAAACATCAAGCCAAAAATAGATACTCAGATCTGGAAAGATCTATTAGAGCAAGAAAAAAATGCCTTAGCTATTAAATAAGCTAAGGCATTTTTTTATATCAATAATCTCAAGGAATTAAGCTTCCAGATCTGCTTCTTGATCGAGATCAACAATATTATTGTGAAATACCTCTAATGTATTAATCGCCTGTAATTCATCATATAAACTTCGCTCTCGAATCTTTGACTCATCAGCAATACGAATCGCTAGAGAGAATGCGTGAGTAGGAGCTCTTTGTATCCATGCTTGTAGGTCATGATCTAAATTCTCCTTAACGGCACAGCGAATGACGATAGCCAGTTTCTTATCAATCTTCTCAATATCAATCTTTGATAAATTGATACTCATCTGCTGTCTATTAGAAAGCGGTTTATTAACAAGGGGGAAAAAATCTTCCGACCAGGATTGAATGTTCTTCTTCACACCAAGTCGTTGATTTTTGACATCCAATTTTAACTTAGATAACTTTGTTTTTTCAGTGTCCGTTAAATCTCTCCAAGTTTTTATTTCTTCTAATCCTCTAATTTCCTCAGTCCAGTAATCTTCATAATACTGGTGCTCTCTGTCAGATATAATTTCAGCTAAATCATCCAAGGATTCAACAACACTATTGGCAAAGTTGAATGATATATGTAGAGGATTATAATCAACATGATTGCCCCATGCAGGATTGATTTTGAAGCATAATGTGGCTTGAATATCTAAACATTTAGAGGTAGTACTATCTAATAAATAATCGGGTATATTTACCAAAATAACTTTATGATGATCAGTACGGATTTCGTCCTCCACTAACAACGATACTTCTCCATCTGACGAATAAAGGAGTTTATTTATATCAGGCTTTCCAAACCCCACCAAATTGCGATGGATGTCCTCTTTTGAGAGGACTTGTCTAGTGATTTTTGTTTTATCCCCTCCTTTTAATCTCCCAAAAGGAACACCATATTGCATCATAGCCAAAGAGTCTTTTCTTTGGTCAACCAAATCAGTCAAATAAGCATCAGAAAAATTATCAGCGCTATTAATCATCAATGCTTTAACGGACTGTAAACTTATAGATGGATAAATATTCAGCAATTGTACTGCTAAATTTAAAGCTAATGGTGTAGCAAGACTAGTTCCGGCATCAAAACCATAATAATCGGTGCCCATGTCTCCGAAACCTATTACTTGCATTGCCGAATCATCATTAAGTAAATCTCCACCAGGCATGACAATGTCCGGTTTGAAAAGATGTTTATTGGAATAATTATTACTTAATTTCACGCCATTGATTTCCTGCTTGAAATCGTAATGATTTTTTCGTGAGTAATAGGCTGGTAACTGTTTATCATTACTAAGATGGGTATCCGAATCTAGTCGATAGTTGTCAGCTAATGCTCCTACCGAAATATGATTCATGCTTTCGGCAGGTATACATATATTTGTAAATTCACATGAATGCAGATCAGAAGATACACCTGGATTATAAAAGTGATTTGGATAGTTATGCAAATCATGAAAATCACCTTGCATGGCAACTATATCATCATAGTTCATATTTCCTGCTGCAATAAATATCAGAATATCTTCTTCATAAGCAAGTTTATCCAATAAATAAGCGAACAACGAAGGTGATTCGTTGTATGCTTTACCCGGACCACACACAGAAAGATTGAATAATCTAATTCCTCGCTCACGATGCGCAATACGTATAGCTTCAACTATCTTTATAACATCTAGATAACCATCCACCCGTTCTAATATTTTAATGGAATATATTCTAGTATCCGCTATAAGCTCCTGCTCGGTTGAGAAAAATCGGGCTCCTACAGCAGCTAGGCTAGCGACAACTGTACCGTGTTGGTGAACAGCATCTAATGCGTTTTGTGTATTAGTTATATCGGTCCCTCCAACGATGATATCTCTAAGCGGATCTATGGGCCTTATTCCATTATCCAGCACTCCAACAATTGTTTCCTGGTGGTCATCATTTTGAATTCTTAAATCCCAAGTTAATTGGGCTTCATTATATCGATCAGGTCTTATCACCCTATTACGCAAAGAATGTGCCTGGGCAAGTATATCAAACTCCTTTGCGAGTTCCACCACTACATCTCTGTTAGCTCCTTTTATCTGAATCATTTTATCGTAAGGGTCTACATCAAATGAGTCAATATCGCCTAACAAAACTAGGGTATCAAGTTTATTGATTAACTGCTGACGCTGCAATTGATAATTAGCATCAACATATTGGTTATCATTGATAAATTGAAAGACAAGATCTCTTGTACAATGATTACGGATATCATCCGCAGTATGATATTTTACATCAAACAAGGTTGTCATTATTGCATATGCTGTTCCTTGAGGGGGAGTGCGATTTTCGCTAGAGATGTATTGATTAAGCAAGGTGTCAAATCGCTGGAATTTCACCCTATCAACAATAGCAAACAATACAGTTCTATTGAAATCTTTTTGGAATACAGGACTCAACCCAAATTCCCTTAGAAATCGAGTGCGGGTTTTAAACTTGGAGCCATCACTAAAAGGTATTAAAAAACGGATTTCTACTATCTCAATATTTGCGACAACAAGTGCTTTTTGATTCAAACGATCATGTCTATCTAGCTTTAGTTGGATAAACGACGCGTTGAGTTTTTCTTTATGCGCTCGGTATACCTCAGGATCTTTCGCTTGTATTTCGGTATCCGACACATACCGAGATTTGTTGAATCTATTTGCGTATCCAAAAGGATTTCTCAAATAAAGATGTGATAATTTAGCACTCATAAGATAAATAATAATTTGTCACAAAAAATAATTGCTTAAAATAACAATGTAACCCTTTCTTGTAGCTAATCGATCGAACTCCAAAGAAATCTACATAGCTCGCTCCTATATCGCTAAAGATATTGGTGCCGATGACAACATTGGCTGCTATTGGATCATTATAGCGTGAAATTTCCCTCCCTTCGATGGAATTGGTTGTGGTTACTATCATGGCATTATACTTTTCAATCGGGCAAGGTTAATACCCAAGCCTAATATACATTATTTATGCTGAATTAATATGTTTTCAGATATTAACTTTCAAGATTATTACAAACTGTAAGGCTAAGGTATAGGTTTGAAAGCAGGATTGGTTACGGGAAACCGTAGCCGATTTCCACAACGGTTTTAAGAAGACAATAAAATAAAAAAAGGCCTCCCCTATAACCGTTAAGGGAGGCAGTTTTGGCTAGATACTCGCTTTGTTACCTAATTTAAGTCTGGTTTGGGCTTTCATCTATTGTAAATATCGTAAGATTATTTGAGATACGCCAAGGAAGTATTGCCGAGCATACATCCTCGATGTCTCTGATGGCTAAAGTATTTTTAAACATCCCTGTTCAAGAATAAATTTTATTTCATTTTCTTCTTTTTCAGTCAAAAAAAGAAAATGAATTGGTAGATAACTTACTTTTTCAAAAATATTCCTAATAATTTTTGGCTGTTCTTCATTTTCATAAATTATCAAAATATCGATGTCATTTGGGAAAGGTTTATTGGTAATTATTGAACCAAACAAATAGGCCTTAAAACATCCAATAATGTATTTATTCAAAACTAATAAATCAAAAATACCATCGATTTCTTCCCTCATATTTTGTTCAGCCGAACTAATAATTCTCTCCATACACAAATTTCGGCTCCTAATTCTTCGGCTGCCAAATAGGCATTTGCTGTTGGAGTACCATTTGGATTAGTTTTTAAAATAATATCAAATGCTCCATATGCTTCTACAGAATTTCGAACTTCTTCCGCACTTAATTCATATGAGTTTATTAATACAACTTTTAATGATGGGAGACCACCTATTCTATTTACTTTAAATACTCGGTCAAAAATTCTATCCAAACTACGCACCTTATTATGCTTCATTATATTTGTTTCGACCCAATTATACTCCCTTTTCTGAATCAAGGAATAGTTATCTGTATCATAGGTAGAATGAATTTCCCCAATACCACCCCAACCAACATTATTTTTTCTGACCGAGTTAATTGCATCTCCAGTCCATATTGAATTCGATTTCCCAATAATTATATTTGGTTTACTTTTTCCGCTATTAAGAAATAACTGAACATCCATATCTGAAATTAAAGAATTTTCGATTACTCCTACAATTACTAATTTACCATCAGTTGTAATAACTTCAATTAAATTGCTATCTACTGAGGTTACTTTATTTAATTTACTTACCTCTATTGGTTCTTTAATTAGTTTGGTTACAAGCCAATCTCTATAGTTCATACTTAATCGTTTAATATATTATTCATTTCAATAGGATATTGGCTCCCAATATTTGATTTACTGCCTAAATGCCTATCAATTAAATCATCTAAATGTTGCCTAAATTCTTCAACTATAATCAACTCATTATCAAATAACAAATTTGAATTTTGATCTAGGAAAAGTAGAATTTTTTGGCTATTAGGAATAATTTGAGAAACAACTTTCCTTTTCCAAACATTAGCTTCTTCCGCATCAGGAATCTCATGATATGGTAGATTAGGATTTAATGAATTATAAACTGTCCAATTTTGTCGTTGTAATTTCCTTACAAATTTACAAGCCTCCCTACGATTACTGACTTGAGGTATTCCCATTAATAATGTAATTCGACCTGTGTGATTAGCTTTCCATTCCAATAATAATGAAACTGGGAATAGCTCAGGCGCTTTATCAACTTCAGTATGGCAATTTGGACATAACAAAATTAAATTATTATAGTCTGCTTTGATTGAGGGATCTAGTTTCGCATTTGGTCTTGGGCCTGTGGTCGAAGCAGCTATAATATGTGCCATTTCACCAATATTATATTCAATTTCCCCATCTATAGAAAATAAATAACGATCACATTCGGGACGAGAACAATAACCTGCTGAATCCGAAAAAAGTCTCAACTTTGTTTCTGGGCTCGGATTTATCCTACCATATTTACAGCCTTTTTCCATGTTTAAAAATATAATTAATCAATTTCAAAAATCAATTTGTAGAATAATCTAAAGCTAAAGAAATCTACATAGCTCGCTCCTATATCGCTAAAGACAGTGGTGCCGATGACAACATTGGCTGCTATTGGATCATTATAGCGTGAAATCTCCCTCCCTTCGATGGAATTGGTCGTGGTTACTATTATGGCATGCTACTTTTCAATCGGGCAAGGTTAATGCCCAAGCCTAATATACATTATTTATTCTGAATTAATATGTTTACAGCTATTAACTTTCAAGATTATTACAAACTGTAAGGCTAAGGTAATGGTTTGAAAGTAGGTTTGGTTACGGGAAACCGTAGCTGATTTATTCGACCCTGTTAAATAAGACAATAAAATAAAAAAAGCCCCCCTTGTAACCGTTAAGGGAGGCAATTTTGGCTAGATGTCCGCTTGGGCTAGATGTTAACCGGCTTTGGGCATTCATCTACTGTAAAGATCGCGAGATTAGCTGAGATAATTGTTGTTCATTTCTTATAAAATGTTGTTCAAAAATTCCATCCTAATAATAATTCAATTCCAAGAGGCTATTTCACTTCATCAAATATTATTGTCGTTCTCACGAACACTCCAGATCAACCCACTCTTCGATAATGATAACCGTCTTTTATCAAAAAGTTCTTCCATGACCATCTACACCTAATCCGTCAACGTAAAATATTTCTTGGTGATTAGATCATCTATAGTGAGAAATCCGGTAACAGAAAACTTATTGACAGCTAGTACTCCTTGCTCAATAGCTAGAAATAATTCTTTTTAAAACCAAACAGGATTCGATATTGTATTAATAGTACTTTTCAAAAATAGGTTGTAATTAGGAAGCCTTGAGATCCTCCCAGACTCAAGGTTTTTTTATTCCTCATAGCCCAACTCATCAAGGATAATAACCAGTTCATCGGTTGTCAACCAGCTCGTATTGTTACATAGCATTACCCAATCGCCATTGCGAAAATCTACATTCATTATAAAAAATCGATCAATCATAATTTGCAAGGTTCCACCGCCATGCAAAACAGAAACCTCAACCACTTGCTTCTGACCACACACGTCACATTCGAACTTTATATTCTTTTTCATCGAATATCGTCCTTTATCCACTTTAATTCCCCACGTTGTATCATGGCTATATACTTTTGCACGTGATCATCGGTCAATAAGCAATTGTCGTCAAGGTGGTAATTGAACTGCTTAGTGAAGGTGTCATATTGAATACTTCCTACATAAGCATTATTGAGATAAATATGCCAAAGGCTGTATTTCTTGGCCCGAACTTCCACGACCTGGCGTTTTCCATGATGATAAAACAACTCAGGCACATCCATATCAAAGCGAAGTATAAGGGCGTCAATGCACGCTTCCTTGATGTCATCAGCGAGTACACCGAATGCCAATTCCCACACTCCCTGAGATTTCCTGAAAACATAAAAAGCAAGACCATTTTTGTTGTAAAGATGATAATCTTTCATGCCCATGCTTTTATCATGCACGGTAATTTGAGCGTACATTACCCGATTTAAAGTTCATGTTACAGACTCTGAGCTTACAACTGTCAGCCTCACTATTGCCAATACGATGTTGTATGCAGTTTTTATTCTTCAATTAAATCAAAGGAATTTATGATAATGTTTTTAGCTCCAATTTCGTTAATAGTATCCAACAACGCGAAAAATGTTTCGGATGTTGAAGTGCCAAAGTCTACTGCGAAAATCGTTGATTTTTCCGAAATACTCGGAATAGATACATTATGTATAGCCTCAAGCAAATCTAATTCATTAGTAGATTCATCATTGTTCTCTTTCAGAGCTGTAATAGTCCAACTTTTTAACCACTCAAATTCTGCAAATTTTGTATCCAAAATAAATTCAACTCCGTGCCAAAATATAGGATGTAATTCTATATTTAAATTTTTATATGCAAAATTTATAGGCTGATGATTTGAAAATGTATCTGGGTATAATTCTTCGATACCATAATCTCCATCGTTATTTGACAAAAAATCAGGTCTTGTTAAATTAAATAATAAGGTTTCCTCATCAGAACTTAATTTTAGTAATATTTCTTTTACACCATTACCTCTGTTTCCATAAAAGGAAATTAGTTGATTGATGTAAGTATTTCTATGATGATTAATTATTTCTTCAAGAGTCATAATATATAGGGAAGTCTTTTTAAAATAGCATACAACGGTTTGGGCTTTTGTCGTCATTGATTACCTGAACTATTCCATCGTCAAGTCGTCTGTTAAACGTCCTATCGTTTTTCTTAAAGCCGACTGGTTTTAGTTTGGCATAAATATCTTTTTCAACTATATCAAGTTGAGTTTTAAAACCTGTCGGTGTTACTGATTGTTCAGTTTCACTTTTGGATTTGTCCTGTCCTTTAAAAATATCAAATAGTCCCAATTTTATTCTTTCTGTTTGTTACGGAATGTCTGTTTAGTGACCTCTCCACGAATTTAGGATTTAATTCAATTTTTGAAGTATATAATTTACCTTTTGATTCTGGGTTATAAATTCCAAATGTGATTTTTTTTATTTAAAATTCCTTTTTTTTAGAAAATAATCTTCAAATTCTGCTCCCTCGTTAACCGTCGAGGGAGGCCATGTTGGCTAGATGTCCGCTTGGGCTAGATGTTAACCGGCTTTGGGCATTCATCTATTTTAAAGATCGTTAGATTAGTTGAGATAATTGTTGTTAATTTATTAGAAAATGTTGTTTAAATATTCTCCTAATATAATTCAATTCCGAAATGCTATTTCACTTCTTTAGATAGTGTAATTTTTTAGTTAGTGGAGGAAAAACTGTAAATTGACAATGTTAACTTATTTACGAAGTATCTTTTCGGGCTGGAGCTCAATAAGATGCCATTTAAATATGGTAATGATTTAATTTACAATAGCCATTTATTAAAAGGTGCTCGGTTTGAAAATTCGTTAGATATAATACCTTAAAGCTATGATGAAAAAAATACTGTTTATTATTTTACTGTATACAATCTCGTTTCCTGTAATCGCACAAAACAAGTATGCAACAACGACGGATGGAAAAACAGTATTATTAAAAAGCGACGGAACCTGGGAATATGTAAAAGACAAATCTACATCATCAAAAATCAATCAATTTAAAAGTACGAGCTCCTCCCCTTCGCCGCGCAGAACAAATTCTTCTAAAAGTAGTTCTTCTTCGAGAAATTACATCCGTGGCCCTCGTGGAGGTTGTTATTACATCAACTCCAACGGCAACAAAACTTATGTGGATAGAAGCATGTGTAGTTGATTAGGCAAACAGGATCTATGACTATTAGGGCTATTCTCATCATATGCATAAAGATTATTACCTATATTCGGCTGATAAAGAAATTCTGTTTAACATTGAATGGGATAGCTTCTTTCTTTCTCATCGCAACAGATCATAAAAAAATGGATAAGTTTATCGCCAGCCATTTGTTTGAGGGTTTTCTCTGGAATGACAAGACAAACCATTATTGGGAATATACCGTTGAGTAAAATAAAGATTTTAGCCCGAAACATATTCAGTATAATAAAGTACCACAGTCATATATGAAAACAGAAACCCAGGAAAAATTTGACAGAATCATAAAAGAAAGCTTTATTGAAATCTTAAAACCACTTGGTTTTAAAAAGAAGGCCAACAATTTTTATTTGCAGCTTGAGAAAATCGGTCACATCATAAATATTCAAAAAAGTTATTATAGCACTAAAGACGATATCCGTTTCACTATAAACGTTGGAATATTTTCACCTGAGTATTGGTTAGCATGCTTTAACTATCATAACAAAGATGTACCGGCATATCCTTCCGAACCTGAGTGTATGATAAGAGAAAGAATTAGCGGCATGAGAGGCCTACGCGATATTTGGTATAATATAACACCGATGACAGATATTGAAGAACTAATTACCGAAATGAAATACAATATTTCAAGCTTTATTTTACCATTCTTTGAAAAATTAAACACAGTACAAAAGCTTATCAACGAACTCGAAGCTTCTGAAACCTTACTGCACACCGCCGCTAAAATGACGTTTTTCGCAGAGCTAAAGCTCCTGGATAAAGCCAGAGTCGAATACAGGAAAATATCAAAAGAAAATTATAATCGACATCAAATAGCAAGGCTCAAAGAATATGCAGAAAAGCACGGTTTAATTTAATAAAAGGAATTTTTAAAACATATTTGACTTTCGATCAACACGACAGCTTCTCGAACGGAAATTTCACGAGAACAATTCAAATTGATTAAAGACGCATCAAATAGCTTAGGAGAAGAATACGAAATGGTTTTAGCGGACTGGAATAGCTTGCAATTAACCGATTTAAGCAACAGAAATCAGATTGGCAAATACCTTAACGGTTACTGGAAATAGTATTCGAAGATCAATCATCCCTAGTTCCATTTTCATAATGATAATGCTCTTGACTTGCGGAAGTAAATTGTTGGATAAAATTGGGTTCCATTTGAGCTTGTTTTTTCACACTGAAAAAATCATTAAATAATGCCCAGTCGTATACGCCTTCATCAATTGGATATGCTGTTAAAACTCCTGATAACTTATGTTTATCTATCCATATTTCCGCCTTTTCAATTGAAGTAAAAACTCCACTTGAAAACCGCCCCCCCTCTCCATGAAAAACCCAAATTGTATCTAACATATTACTTATTTTTTTAAAAATTACCCTGGAAATCTTGTACGCAGGACAGTCCGACCTGGACTCTTTTCTATCTGCTCGAAATCATCTATTTTTCTACAATTATTGAAAATAACCATTTCGATGTGCTCACATTCGTTTACGTCCTTGACAGATTGTAAGTTTCTGCCGTAGTCGATACGAAATGTTCTTAGATTTTTGAGCTTCTCGATACCTTCCAAATTTTGCACATTAGTATGGTGGACCAATATTTCTTCCACATTGGGAAAAGCATCCACAATCGATTTAAAGGATCTGCTTGTAGGGTTGAAATACCATAATGTAATATGCTTTACCGAATTACTGTGATTTTCGAATTTAATACTCTTATTAAAATCCAAAATATGGACTTCTTCAAGCCTCGCAAATTTACTTAAATCGATGGTTCCCTTTGTCGATTTCCCATTGCAATAGAGTTGTCTTACCTCCAGTACATTCTTAGGCAGCTCAATATCCAATAGGGATTCTGAAAAGCTAATTTTCTGAATCTTAAAATGCTGTAATTGTTCAAACAAAACAGTTTCAAGAGCTTTACCCTTATAACGATCTATTGTTAATATTTTTAAATTTCTATTATTGAAGGGCAACCTTCCATCATACAATTCAGCAAAATACTCATTATAGCCAGGAGGATCATCACGTCGCAGGTACTTTTCAAATTCGTTCCAGTTTTCTGGTTTATAACGTTCCACAATAGCCATTACCTCTTCAAAGGTACTGATTGATAAATACTCTTCTCCTTTAAATTGACAAAGAAATAACTGGTGCATCTTTTACTATAGTATTGGCTCTAAACTTACCAAATTTCAATTGAAATAAATGTGATGGCTAAAATATTTCCGCCATTGTTTTCTCTAGAGCGACCGCCAAAGAAATCGACATAGTTCGCTCCTATATCGCTAAAGACAGTGGTGCCTATGATAACTATAGTTAGAAATACGGTAACAGAATACTTTTTGACAGCTAATACTCCGTGCTCAACAGCTAGAAATAATTTTTTTAAAACCAAACAGGATTCGATATTGTATTAATAATACTTTTCAAAAATAGGTAGTAATTAGGAAGCCTTGAGATCCTCCCAGACTCAAGGTTTTTTTACTCCTTTTATATCCTTTTTCATCGAATATCGTCCTTTATCCACTTTAATTCCCCACGTTGTATCAGGACTATATACTTTTGCACGTGATCATCGGTCAATAAGCAATTATCATCAAGGTGGTAATTGAACTGCTTAGTGAAGGTGTCATACTGAATACTTCCTACATAAGCATTATTGAGATAAATATGCCAAAGGCTGTACTTCTTGGCCCGAACTTCCACTACCTGGCGTTTTCCATGATGATAAAACAACTCTGGCACATCGGTATCAAAGCGAAGATTTCCTGAAAACATAAAAAGCAAGACCATTTTTGTTGTAAAGATGATAATCTGTCATGCCCATGCTTTTATCATGCACGGTAATTTGAGCGTACATTACCCGATTGCGGCAAAAGATTTCTAGCGGTATCATTTTACAATATTAAACAAAAAGGCCTCCTTTGGGGGGTTAACGAGGTAGGCCATATTGGCTAGATGTACGCTTGGGCTCTAAAATTTATGTGCATAGATTTTAAAATATCTATAGAAAATAGCGACAAAATAGGATGCTTAAGAATAGGTTTGGTATACAGTGCAACATTAACCAACTTACTGCGTCTAATAAAAAACGACTAAAATGAAAAATTTTGTACGCATCGCTAGTTTATTGATCCTGGGCTCGATTATCAGTGGATATTCAAAGGCTCAAATGCAGAATATTGTCATGCAAATCGACACTTTTTTAGATAATCTCGATGCCGATCATAACATCAATGGCAATGTCCTGATCGCCGGGGATGGAAAGATACTATATGAAAAAGCTTATGGCATTTCCGATGCTGCAGCTGGTAAAACCAATGAGCTAAATACTCGTTTTGTTCTGGCCTCTGTTTCAAAACCGGTAACAGCGGTCGGAGTCTTCCAACTTATAGAAAAAGGCAAACTATCGCTCGACGGGAAAGTTGCCCAATATCTCAAGGCTTTTCCTTATCCCGAAATTACAGTACGCCATCTATTAGCGCATACCTCAGGCCTACCTAATACCGATGAACTATTTGGTCCACTACTCCAAAAAGATTCATTACGTCAGTACACAAATAAGGATATCATTCCTGCCTTGAAATCCTTTGGCAAATCCCTGCATTTTAATGCGGGCGACAAATTTGAATACAGTAACACCAATTATAGTATTTTAGCATTACTTATAGAACGTAAAAGTGGATTTTCCTTTCGAAATTATATGGAGCAATTCATATTTAGACCAGCGAAAATGTTAAATTCTGAAATCCTGAACGCAGACTTCGATTACGACCCACGTTATGCCCGCAAATATGATAGACCCATACACTATGTAGATACCCTCCGTCCCATCGAATTGGTAAAGCAGTTGAAAAGGTTCACCTTTAATTGGGTAGGTTTTCAGGGCCCTGGCAATATGGCCAGTACGGTGCATGATATGCTGGCATTTGACCAAGCACTTTATAAAGGGAAATTGATTGGCGAACGAAGTATGGAGCAGATGTTCACCCCAAACCGGTTGAACGATGGCAGCATCCCTTATCGCCGATCAGGCATAGACCAGGCCGCTTATGGCCTCGGGTGGTTTATTTTCAAAGATACCAGTGGAGGAAAAGTGGTTTGGCACAGTGGCGGTATACCAGGAATGAATACTTTTATGCTAAGAAACTTAGATAAAAAACAGTTTATCTTTGTAACGGACAATGCCCAAAACCCTCCTATCGCACCCGAACTCTATATCATACTCAGCGGAAAAAAATTTACTAGACCACGTTCGCTTGCAAGGCTGTATGTCCGCGCTTTGGTATCACGGGGAGCTGACTATGCAGCAGCTATGTTAGGCCAGCACCAAACAGATTCACGTTTCTCCTTGAATGAAGGGGAATTGAATTTTTTAGGAATTGAGCTCATGCGTAACGGACAATTGCTGCTAGCTCTTGATGTTTTGAGGACAAATACCATGCTTTTTCCCCGCAGTTTCAACGTTTTTGACAGTTATGCTGAAGCGCTGATGAAAACAGGTAAAAAAGAAGAAGCGATTATGATGTATCGCCGATCATTGGAAATTAATCCTGCCAATGAAAGCGGTAAAAAAGCATTGCAGATATTATTAGGGCAGTAACTGACTGATTTATCCGCTTTCAAGATTGTACATGGTTGAAGCAAAATTGGAAATTGAATTAATAGCACGTTTAACTAAATAATAGGTAGTGTATTCCGATTGATATATATCTTTTGAGCAAGAAAATGTATATAATCAAAAATATTCATTCTACCCGAAACCCATCCGCTGTCCGAATACGAACAACGGGTGTTCAAATACGAACACTTATCGCAATAAAAAACCAATAAAAACATGAATATAAGACACTTATACAATTGGCAACCTTATTGGAACCGTCTAACCGTTGAATGAAGCCTTCTTTAGACCTATCTGAAAATCATTAGGTCTTTCAATCTTATTTTTATTTGGAGGCTGGCGGATTAAAAGCAAAAAACCATGATAAAAAACTACCTAAAAATCGCGTTGCGCAATATGAAAAGAAACAAGGGTTATACATTTTTGAATGTAGCCGGATTAGCCATTGGCATAGCGGCCTGCCTGATCATTTCTTTCTATATTCGGAATGAATTAAGTTACGATGATTATCATACCGAGTCCGATCGGATCTACAGGATTGCCGTGGATATCCAGAGCAGTAAAACCAACCGGATTTTTGCCACTACCTGCGGGCCGCTCGCTCCTGCACTCAAAAAGGATTTTCCCCAAGTGGACGCGGCTGTCCGATTATGGCGGCAGAATAATAAGCTGATAAAATACGGCAAAAAAAATGCTTTCTACGAAGATAACTTCTTCCTGGTCGACCCCTCGATATTTGATGTTTTTACCATTCCATTAAGCAAGGGAACTATGGAAACTGCCTTAAACCGGCCAAACACGTTACTCATTGCTGAAGAAACGGCAAAAAAATACTTTGGGGCGGAAGATCCTATCGGAAAAACCGTGCTTGTCAATGATGAACCGTTTGAGGTTACGGGGGTCATGAAACATTTAGCAGATAACAGCCACATGAAGTTTAACCTCATTACCTCGCTTGCAACGGTTGAAAAGGAAAGCTGGTTTAATGAGGATATCCAGAACTGGCATTCAACCATGTACTACACCTATATCAAGGTTACCCCGAACACCAATATTTCCGATTTTGCAAAAGAAATCGAAACGGCTGCCAATCGTTATGTTGGAGATGTGATAAAAGGATGGGGAACTACTTATCGCTACTTTCTTCAACCCATAAAAAGCATTCACCTCCATTCGGATTTAAGTAATGAAGCCGAAGTACCGGGAAACGCGGCGAATGTGTATATATTTATCGTGGTCGCCGTGCTGATCATACTAATTGCCTCCCTGAACTATATCAACCTTACAACAGCACAATCGTCCAACCGAGCCAAGGAAATCGGGGTCCGCAAAGCGGTGGGCGCGGCTAAAACCAGCATATTTAATCAGTTTTTGGGCGAATCGATATTACTTACTCTATTCGCGCTTATTTCCGCCTTGTTACTTGTCATGGCGATTAAACCCTTATTTGAACACCTGTCCGGTCAGGTCTATCACCTGGGCCAGATTTTCACCTTTCAATTCACAGGGGTATTGCTGGGACTTACCTTGCTGGTTGGGATCTTTGCGGCCATCTATCCGGCATTGTTTTTATCGTCTTTTCGGCCGGTGACGGTACTGAAAGGCAAAATAGATATGGGCAATAAAGGCACCTTGCTGCGACAAATATTGGTTGTGTCTCAGTTCACCATCTCAATAATCCTTATTGTGGGCACGCTTACCGTATACAAACAGTTGAACTATATGAAAGATCAGCGGCTTGGCTTTGACAAGGAGCAGACACTGATTCTGCCCATAAAGGGTGGTGTTTCGATTGCTGACCGGCTGGAGCAGCTCAAGGATGAATTCGGCGGCCATTCTTCGGTGGTCAACGTTGCCGCTTCCTCCAGCATACCCGGAAAAGCTGTAGCTAATTATAGCGCTTCCTTATTGGGCGAAGCGGATGACAAAAGCCAATCGATGTATTACCTGTTTGTGGATGCCGATTTTTTGAATACGTATGGAATTGAAATGATTGCTGGTCGGCCTTTCGATAAACGAATGCAAACTGATGCGGAGACTACATTTTTGATCAATGAGAAAGCCGTAAGTGCATTTGGCTGGGCGTCCCCAGAAGAAGCTATCGGCAAACGGCTGAGCACCGGTTTTCAGGCAATGGGACAGATTATTGGCGTGTATAAAAATTTTAACTACCGCTCCCTCCAAGCGCCCATCGAACCGTTAATCATGGCGGTCGTTCCCTGGCGGTTTAACTATATCAGCCTGAAACTAAATACTGCAAACCTGTCTTCAACGACGGCCTTCGTAGAAAAGAAATGGCATAAACTCTTCCCTCAAAGCCCTTATGAATATTTTTTCCTGGATGAAGAGTTTAACCGTCAATATACTACAGATGAAAAAATGGGGCGAACTTTTTTGGTCTTTACAGGTATCGCTATTTTTATCTCCTGTCTTGGCTTATTTGGCTTAGCTACATTTGTTGCTAAGCAGCGTACTAAGGAAATTGGTATCCGTAAAGTGCTTGGGGCATCGGTTACTGGCATTGTAGAGCTGCTATCGAAAGACTTCATCAAATTAGTATTGCTTGCCTTGGTCATCGCTTCGCCCCTTGCCTGGTGGGCAATTCACCAGTGGCTTCAGGGGTTTGCCTACCGCATCAACATAGAATGGTGGGTATTTTTAGTAGCGGGTTTGGTAGCGGTTTTGATTGCACAATTAACAGTAAGCATCCAAGCCATTAGGGCGGCAGTTGCCAATCCGGTCGACAGTCTACGGGATGAATAGTGGGCGGAATCCAAAATGGATCCCGTAATGGAAGCTATACGATTGAATGGCTACACCTCAATAGGTTAGATGGTGGGTAAACTGCGTTATCCACCAAGTACTCATTAAAAGAATATAATGTGAATTCCATTTATAAAAAATCCGAACAGCACAACAGCAACTGAGGACGAGGAAGATGGGGGCGAATATGAATATTACTGCTTAACGACAAAACGCCTTTTAGCACCGCCTTTTAGAATTGTATCCAATGCGTGTGTTAATTCATCCATTGAGATTACCTGTACCATGTCTGATAGAAATTCAGGTTTGAAATCTTTTGCAAGTAAATTCCAAATCTCTTCCTTAAATTCTAATGGTTGCTCCACCGAATCTATTCCGATCAGCTTGACGCCTCTTAAAATAAATGGATATATGCTTGTATTTAGATCTCCAGATGCCACATTTCCACAACAGGTTATTACTCCATTGTAATGCAATGATTTTATTATTCCTGATAGGATCTTCCCCCCTACACAGTCAATACCTGCCGCAAAATCGGTACTTGACATGGCACGCGCGTCATATTTTGCAATAAAATCTTCTCTTGATATGACTTCGGAAACGCCAAGAGTACGCTGAAAATAATCCGTGTCCTTCGCGGATATGGCTATGACATTATACCCAATCTTTGACAAAATAGCCGCAGAAAGACTTCCTACTCCTCCGGTAGCACCACTTACTACAATTTTTCCGCTGTTGGGGGTAATACCTGATTTAATCAAGTTATAAACAGAAATACCAGCCGTCAAACCTGCCGTACCAAATGACATGGCTTCCAATGGGGTTAGTCCCGCCGGTAATGGGATGATCCACTCCGCTGGAACACTAATATATTGGCCAAATCCTCCCCAGGTATTCATTCCCAGATCATATCCGGTTACAATCACATTATCTCCCTTATTGAATCGACTGGATCTAGAAGAAACTACCTTTCCTGCTGCGTCAATTCCTGGTATATGAGGAAATTTTCTCGTTATACCTTTATTTCCCGAAGCAGAGAGTGCATCTTTGTAATTTACGGATGAATACGCTACTTTAATCAGTATATCGTTTTCGATCATCTCATCGAAAGGGACAGCTTCAACTTTGCTTTTGAAAATTCCTTCATCTTCTCTGACCATTAAGGCCTTGAATGTATTATACATAAAAATAATTTTGAGTAAATTTGAAAATTAAAACACTAAAAAGCAATAACTTACAAAATAATCACATACTGCACAAAAGTTTAGTTTATTGATTATCAAGGGATAAAATAATGTCAGAAATAGAAAAGATTGAAACAGTTTGCCCGTCGGATATTTTTCTGCAGGTCATAAAGGGGAAGTGTAAGACTACATTAATTATGCTTATAGGGAAAAATAGAAACCGTTTTACGGAGATGAAAAAGACACTGCCAACAATAAGTGAGCGAACAATTGCAAAACAACTTAGGGAATTGGAGGCTGATGGTATTATCAGCCGAAAGGTTTTCAATGAAGTTCCTTTACGAGTTGAATATTATTTAACAGAATACGGCGAAAGCATTTATCCGATCGTCCGCGATATGCGTAGGTGGGGACATATGCATTTAAAGCATTTGGACAATTTGATTTAGTAAGCTTCAATCCAAAGCGACTAAGATTTATAATGCCTATTTTACTAATCTCCTGTTCAATCTCATTTGGACCAATATTATTTCAGCAGAAGCTTTCGGTGAGGGATGTAGTAACTATATATACTAAAACAGCTTAGACCAAAATGGATGCGTTACCAAAATAACACATTCTTAGACCGGACATTCGTGTCCAAGTGTGTGTACTTACTACTTATGGGGAGTAGCAGTGTCGCGATCAAATTTATACTGGTCCTCATCTGGTCCTACTGTTATTATTGATTTCTATCAACTGTATTTGCTTAATGAGAAGGTTAACAGAGTCGAAATAGTTGGCCAAACTAATTTACCTCCACTAAGAGGTCTATGTGATTTGCTCATGTACACATACCATTACAAATTCGCAAACAGTTCAGTTAATTTTTATATTATGGCGCCGAGCGCCGAAAACTTTGAAGGTGTTAATCATAGATGGGAAAATATGCAAAAAAACGAAGAGTTTTAAATGGAATTTTGACACGATCAATTTGTTGACCAGTGATCTTGATTAACATGGGCCGTCCGGATTCGAAAACCAATGACCATTCAATTCAGGAACAGATGAACCATACAGACAAGTAAATTGAGCCGTAGAAGAAAGCAATATGGTTATTAAATCAAGACCTTTGGATAATAAAATTAAATCAATCAAATGTCAAAAATCACTAAAATTCAATTGGGTCAAAACGGCCCCACCGTTTCAAAGCTTGGTCTGGGATGTATGCGGATGTCATCAATATGGGGTGGCCCAACTCCCGATGAAACTGAAGGTATTGCAACCATCCATCAAGCTTTGGACAGCGGGATCAACTTCCTGAATACGGGAGATTTTTATGGTGCAGGCCACAACGAAATGCTTATTGGCAAAGCCATTAAGGGAAGAAGGGATGATGCTTTCATCAGTGTCAAATTTGGTGCTATCTTCCACAACGGCCAATGGATCGGTTTGGATCTCCGTCCTGTAGCGATCAAGAATTTTGTCAACTATTCATTGACCCGTCTGGGCATTGAAACTATCGACTTATATCAACCCTGTAGAATGGATGGCAGTGTGCCAATAGAAGACATCATCGGAACGATTGCCGACCTGATAGATCAAGGAAAAGTACGTCATATCGGCGTATCGGAAATAACCGCCGATCAGCTCCGTAAAGCCAACAGCATTTATCCCATCAGTGCACTGGAAATCGGTTATTCTTTAGCTGACCGTCAGATCGAAAATGAGCTGTTGCCTGCGGCTAAAGAATTAGGGATCGGTGTCGTGGCATTTGCCAATACGGCAGAAGGACTGTTAACCGGTAACCTACAAGCGCCAATTCCTGCGGATGACCATCGAAATCACTTTTCCCGTTTTCAGGGCAATAACCTGATCCATAATCTTGAGAAAGTGGAAGTATTAAAAGAAATTGCTCAACGTAAAAATGTCACCCCTACACAACTTGCGATTGCATGGGTAAAAGAACAGGGCGACAATATCATGCCATTGGTGAGTATGAGCCGCAGATCAAGACTACCCGAAAATATTGCTGCGATGGAAATTGTATTTACCCCAGAGGAGATGAATATTTTAAACACTACATTTGCAATAGGTACTATCAAAGGTGGCACTTATTTACAAAGATAAATGGAAAGTCCAGCAGAAATACTTCCCGGCGTGATATTCTATTCTTACCTTTCTTCTCTGAAGAAAGAGAAAGCATGCGTCTGGAACCACCATACCCTGGTGTTACAGGTCTCGGGCCAGATGGTTCTGGAAACAGCTGAGCAGCATGTAAACATATCTGCCGGGGAAGTATTGCTCATTCACAAAAATCAGCTGGGAACCTTGACTAAAACCCCCGGGCCAAGTGGTCACTATGAAACTATCGTCATATCACTGCAAGAAGATCTGATGCGTCAGATAGCGCTAGAGGAAAAAATGGAAGCTCAGGGTAAATACACTGGCCTTCCGAACATATGCCTCCCCAATAATGCGTTTATCAAAGGTTATTTCCAGTCGGTCATTCCCTATGCGCGAAGCGCTGGTCATGAAATGACTGACGAGATGGGACTTTTAAAGGTAAAAGAGGGAATCAAGTTGATACTGATAGCTGTTCCGGCACTGCGTAACTTTTTGTTTAATTTCGCAGCGCCTTATAAGATGGATCTAGAAAAATTTATGCTGAGCAATTTTCATTTCAATGTCCCTATTGAAAAGTTTGCACAACTCACCGGAAGAAGCCTTTCAGGATATAAAAGAGATTTTCAGAAAACCTTCGGGATGCCGCCACGTAAGTGGTTACAGGATAAAAGGCTGAATGAAGCACGGCATTTAATTGAAAGAAAAAACAAAAAACCATCAGCTATCTATCTCGATCTTGGTTTCGAGACCCTGTCCCATTTTTCTTCCGCCTTTAAGAAGAAATTTGGCAAAGCGCCGACTGTAGGTGGATAGTATTCCCAATCTTTTAATTGAATTATTAACTGCTACTTTTCAATCGGGAAATGTTAATACTTAAGCCCAATATACACTATATATTGCGAGCGAAGTGGTACAAAATGCTGGTTTAGCTTTCCGATGTCCAGCATTTAGTTTCTCTGTTTTATTTTGTTGTTTAATTCTTCAAGTTTAGTTTTTGCGATATTATTAGTTGGAGAAAGTGTCAAGATTTTTTCATAACACTTTTTTGCTTTATCCATATATCCCCTGACTGTGTAGGCCTCGGCTAAGCTATCCCATACATTGATTGATTGCGGATAATTTTCCGTATTCAGCTCAAAAATAGAAATTGCTATATCAGGTAGTTGCCTATCATAAAGGGCAACATATCCAATTGTATTTACAAAACTTTGGTCCGGTTTAGTATCAAAGAAAAGTTCCTTTTTTATTTTTGCACTGTAATTTACCAATATATTGGGGTCTTTTGTTACTTCATTTATATCAATATTATATGGCTCGAAGAGATATCGAAGGCCATAATATGTAGCAGGAATTGTTACTGTTAAATGCTTTTCGTCTTCAAAATATCTAAAGTCTACCTTCAGATCTGGAGATTTATTCTCTTTCAGTAATTTATAAAATTGATTTCCCCATTGATAATGCCTCTTATCCTCCTGCATATTATTGGCTAATGCAATGTATATCCTAGCTTTTAGGTCAACTCGATTCGCCAATACTTCTTTACTTCTTTTCCCAATATAATTATGATCCCAAAACCAAGAGGGGTCGATAAGTAAGTAATAACTAAACAGCTGCGGTTTTTCCAATAGGCAATGTAACGCAAATAGTCCACCCAATGAATGTCCGATAATCATACTCTGTGGAACGGTTCTGAAAGATTTATTTATTTCCACCATTAATTCATTCTCCATAAAACGCATGAAATCATCCGCTTTTCCGCTACTTTTAAATGCAGAAATATCTTCTTTATCCAAATAATTCAATGAATTTGTAGGAGTAAAATTCTTTGTTCTATCGGTGTTTTCTATTGAAACAATAATAAGCTCAGGGATTTGCAACTTAAGATTTGCATCTGAATGCATTGATTGTGCAATCCCAGACACTTCCAAAAACTTACTCCTATCTCCATCTAAAACGTAGGCAACGATGTATTTTTTATCGACATTGTTTTTATAAGAAGCCGGTAAATAAACAGAATAATTTCTGCTTTCATTAAGTATTTTAGAGTTTATCGTATAGCTCTGTCCAATCACTAAAAAATTGTCATTTGATTGCGCAAAAGAATTGCTAAGACTAAAAATAAAAAAACAGATTATTGTGATTATAGTTCGGCTCGTCAGTATATTACTGGAAGTCATCCGTATTGTTGCCATTAAAAAGGATTAAATAGATCTTATAAATACAAGTAAGCTTTAAATTTATGTAAAAATTTTAGATTTATAATATCTTCATGCATGATTTTAGGGAAAGAACGCAGCATTCTGTTTGTTCTAAACCTTATCATATTGAAATTCGTTTTTTTATTGCATATTAGCCATCGAAAATTGGACCATTTGAATTGGTACACCTATAAAACAAATTGAATATGGATAGGCCATATAGCGGTATTGCAACCCATTACGAAACTCCAACGGGGTATTCCATTATTGTCCCGGCAAAAAAGCATTTACCTATTATCATTATTTTTAGTTTATGGCTAGTTGGTTGGATACAATCAATTATTTTTTTTGCCCCGACACTTGAAAACTTTTACGATACCACTGGCGGTTTAAGCTTCGAGGGAATATTTTTTATAGTTTGGTTGATGCTCTCGATGGCAGCGGGCTTATTTGTAATGAAAACGTTGATGTGGTACCTCATTGGAAAAGAAATTATTACAATAGATCGCGAGCAAATAAGTATTGCCAGAAAAAACGATATTCTATTCAGGCATAAGATTTATGATCTACAAGAAGCGAAGAAATTTCATGTTGAGGAAGAACATTTTGAGTTTGTTTTTTGGAACCAGGGGAATAGTTTAGGTATTTTTAGAAACAGAGGCACTATTCGATTTGAATATGGTTTTAAACCATAAAATTTGCAAATGATATGGATCAAGCTGAGGCAAACCATATCTTGGAATCATTACGTGCGTCGGGCTATCTGACCACCACTAATTTTTGATTAAATTTTTTATGAATACGGAAAGCACCTTCGATTTAAAAAAATTCATACCACATGTGTCCTAAATAAATTTTAGGAGTCGGTTTCTGTGTTACAACTATAGATTTTTTGTTTATTTGAATTTTGCCCCCAAAGTAACGATTAAAATAGCCTTACATACAATTTAAGGCCAAGATATCGGTTGAATGGAGGATTGGTTACGGGAAACCGTAAGAATGCCTAACAGGCAATCCGTAGGTTTGAAAAGACAATACAAACCGCATTAATCAATAACATATGAAAGATAAAACAACCGCAGCTTTAATGGCATTTTTCCTTGGAGGATTTGGTGCACATAGATTTTACCTCGGGCAAACCGGATTAGGTGTCCTTTACCTCCTTTTTTGCTGGACGCTTATACCCGCATTTATCGCTTTGATTGATTTTATCGTTTTTCTCTCCATGAATAAAGAGAGTTTTGATATGAAATATAACCGTGTATATTTTTCACAGCCCATTATTCATAATTATATACCCACTTCACCCATTCCCCAAAAGGATGCTGCGACTGAAATAGAGCGATTACATGGATTGATGGAAAAAGGAATGATTACAAAAGCAGAATTTGAGGATGCAAAACGTAAGCTGCTATAAAGGTATAAAATAGATCGAAAAGTCTCCCTTAACGGTCGTTAAGGGAGACCGAAGCAATAAGCCTTTCAAAAAAATTATGCCTGTTGGCCACTCGCTCTATCAGCAACCAATTTGGCATTCAGCGAACCGCGTACCTCACTAGTCAGACTGCGAAGCTCATTGTATTTTCCGATCAATGTATTTAGGTCAGTGACAATTTTTGGTAGTGTATCCGCTACCGAATCTGTAACTGCATTTGGCAATGGGCTTGCTGAACCTCCTACTGCTGCCGACTTTTTCACTAAGCCTGGAACCGTATTATTGGCCTCTAATATAATATTCTGATCCAGCACCTTTACTGCTGCCCCAACCTCATTGGAAACGCGCTGCGCAAACTGTCCGATCAGCATGTTATTTTTAATATAGGTTTCAGACAGCGACAAGGATGCACGAATACCGATCGACAAAGCATTCGCTGTTTGTAATATGGTATTATCCTCAACGACGATATTGGCACTGGCGGAAACGCCCGTGACATAAATACAAGGACCATTCGTCTTACCCGAAGTGTTGAAATTGTTAATGACATTCCCCTTAATAATACAATTGGACAACATCCCGCTATTGGAAAAGAAGCCCATGCTCAAGTTGGTACTATTATTATTGTAAATAAACAGATCGCTACAATTACTATAATTGTACGCCATCACCGAAGTTCCTATTTGCTTATTGATCGTGTTGGAATAAACTTTAATCTTGGAGCTATTGCCAGCGGATACCATGGCATGCATTAAGGTATCAACAGTATTGGCATGCACGGTTAGCCCCTGTACTTCTGTTTGGCATAGCACAAAGTGGAACGATCGCCAGGAGAAGTTAGAGCCAACCACAACATCAAAGACGGTATCGAGTTTGATCGAAGTGATGTCAAGATTGGTTTTAAATGTATTGCTGCTTATATCAATCACCTTTGCAGAACCGTAACAATAGATAAATGCTGTAATCTGAGGTACTCCATCAAATTCATAAACTAACTGATTATTTTTAATGGAGATATTCTTGGTAATCATATCATCCTTAAGCCTTTCGGCATTCACCTTGATCAGTGCGCTTACCGTCGCAGATTTTTGTTTAGTTACCTGAATGGTATTATTGTAAAAATTAACGTTCTCGATCATCGTATTTGTCCGCATGCAATTGCTTTCGAAATCATGCCCGACATTATTCAGGAAAGTATTATCATAAATATTGACGTTCAAAACGCTATTATTTTTATTCGGCTCAATGTCTATTCCATCCATGGGGAATTTGCCCTTAATCACTCCTGTATTGCTGATCCTCGACTTTGAAATACTGATGTTGCTTCCTTTCGTTACCGTAATACCCTGACGTCCATTATTGTCCACGATTACATGTTCTACAGAAATATTAATGCTCCCCCCGTCGGCAGTTTCTGCACCGCCTATACATATGCCATCGCCACAACAATTCTCAATCGTGATATCCTGAATGCTGATATCGCTACAGCCATCGACAATATTTATACCGTGCCCCCACTCACTCGAAGTTTCAATATGTGTTGCATTATCGCCGGTTATACGCCCCCTACCAAACACACCGCTATCGACGACCTCCGAAAATAATATAATTGCATACCGGTCATTGTTATTGGTTCGAATAGCGATCGTCGCATTGAGCTCCAAATAAACATGTGACTTCATCAATATACCTGGTCCATAATAGCTCGCTGGCAAACTTAAAAGCACATCTTGGCTGACTTCAACTATTTTTACGTTATTGTTTTGCGCATACACAATGGCACGGTTGATTCTTTCAAGACAATCGACAACGCCACCTATGGCACCAAAATAACTCACATCAACCCGATCACAAAATTCATGGATAAGCCCGATTCCACTAACTACAATTAGACTGCCACCATCGTCTGCCCCAGGCCCCGGAGTAGCCGCAGCCAGATAGTACTTGATCGGTGCTGGGGTATCCCCTTTTTCGTAATAGCCTAATAGCTCCACTCCTTCGTAGGTACCGTTTTGCAATGCTGTGATTTCAATGGCTGATATGCCTTGCATAGCTGCCAAAGTTTCCTTAACTAAAAATTGATTTGCCATATTTCTTTGATTTAAATGATATAGGCAAAAGTATGTTTGCTGCCAGGTCGATCTGAGAGAAAATAGGGCTTTGTAAGCGGTAGTTGGACGATACCGAAAAGTTGAAATGATTACGGTTCCTATCCGTTATTTTAAAAGAAAAATGCGATATTTTTTGGAATACCGCACTTTAGGTTTTTGTTATATGTTATTTAATTATTTTGCCAATATGCCTGCAGCCCTTAGCTTCGCTTTTAAGTCCCGCAATTCGCTCAAGATCCCTTGTACTTCAGTAAGGTATTGGTTTGGAAGTAGAATTGGATATGGGAAACCATAGTACATTAAGATTAGAATTGACATAAGCCGTCATTACACGGACAACTTACAAGAAGCAACTTGGCAAAACAGCTCCACTTTCGTATATTCGATATGGCTATGTTACTTCGCGAAGTCGCCGCACCATTATATACTATGCTGAAAACTACGATACATACATTCAACGACCTTGATAAATGGTTGTCCGACAACTTTTATTTTGAAGACGGACACGTTTTGGCAATAAAAGAAAATCCGCTTGAAATTATTGTTGGTTATAATGTGAAAGCAAATTACAAGGCAAATTCAGAAAGACACATTTTGCCTTTCAAAATCATTCCATCAAAAATTTACGAATGGACTTTTGACAAAGATCTAGCAAATGTTGGTGACGACAACTATATTGAATATATTGAAGCACAAGAAGTTGAAAATGGAATTTGCTTAGAGTTCTCTACACTTGCGACTTTTCGACTTGTTACAAACAGCCTTGAAATTGAAGAACAAGAGCTAATAAAAACAACATTTAAGCCTTGGACAAGCGAAAAAGAAATGTATTTGACCGCTGACCTTTCTGAAATTCCGAGACCTTTATTTTGGAAAGAAAAATTAAACAAATACGGACACGACATTCTGTTTCGTTATTATTCAGGTGAAGAAAGACAACCAGAGCAAGTTCCTTACCCAGACTATCAAGGTTACTATATACAACTTGCGGAGAGAATTAGCTCGACACAAGAAGGTATTTTTCTCAAGCATATAAAAGTAGAAAACGGAAAATTTAGTTTGAATTCTGAAAACTAGGACGATGAATTGAAAGATGTTTGGAACGACTTAACAGCAATTCTTGCAGACTTTCCTAATGCTCAAATCAAAAGCGGAAATTGCGAGTTTAACGGGGCAAAATGGAAACAATATTTAGCTGACAAACTATTACCGACAACAGAATGACAGGAAGCACAGCATATAACGGTGGCGACTTAATTCGCTTGCCTTAAGCCTCCGCGCCATTACCCGACTTTCTGGAGGCTTTGGCCTCATACGCAGAAGATATTCAAGGGTATTATGATAATACAGACGCAAATGTAGATGCTGAGAAAGCTGCGTGGTCAACATTTGCTGATATTTTCAAGGGAGCTAAAGTTTACGAGTAATAGTAAGCATTTCTTTCACATATTCGCATATTTACCAGCGAAGAATATTTGCTTAAAATACCAACGAAAACTACAGAATAATATATGAACATACAGCTAAGTGTCAATAGAGATTTAAACGCAAACGACATACTACAACTTTATCAAGCTAACAAATGGAGTGCAGCCAATAAACCAGAACTACTGATCAAAGCACTCTTAAATTCGCATTCCTTAGTTACGGCATGGGATGGTACGACATTGGTAGGTCTAGGAAATGCTATTTCCGATGGATACCTCGTGGTTTATTATCCACATCTACTGGTGCTACCCTCTTATCAAGGCAAAGGTGTTGGGCGTTTGATTATGGATAAAATGCAAGAGATGTATAAGGGTTTTCACATGCAGATGCTTACTGCTGATGGAAATGCTATCGACTTTTATAAAAAGAACGGCTTTGAACGAGCAGGTCAAACAGAGCCTATGTGGATCTATAAAGGTAATGATCACTGAGAGAAGGTTAATACTTTTTCATATGTGTATATTCGGGTGGAAGGGGAAAAAAAACTATGATGTGACGTCGTGATTAATCTTCCAGGAAAACTTTTTACAGTTATCAAGGTTTTCAAATTCAAATGATTCTATCCAATCATATTTTCCATCCTCATCTTGATATAAAACTAAATTGTCAGCTTTAATATTTTCAATAAATGATGATAATTCTGCAACACAAGCTTCTAAATCATCTAACACATAACATGGAATATGACTATGAATATCTGTTTTTCCATTTGGATCTTCGATTCCAATAGTTATTTCGGTATTATATGTTGCAATCCAAATTGAAAATATTCCGGATTCACTTTTCAAATCACAATCAAAAGATCCGTCATCTTGAAACTTTATTGTCTGAGCAAACTGTGGATAATTTCCTTCCAGGAATTTAAGTATTAATTTCGAAAATTCTCTTTGTTCCATTTAGTACTTGATTTACAACTATGTCACATAACTCTTAAATATACGCAATTTGCCAAATTAAAAAGTTAATTTTACCGTCGAACATGACTTCTGATCATCCAAAAGTAACGTTTAAAATAGCCTTACATACAATTTAAGGCCAAGATATCGGTTGAATGGAGGATTGGTTACGGTAAATTGTAGCTGATTAATCATTAATCCCAATTAAGGAATTTGTGAAGACTGATTTTATATTTTGCCAATACAAATACTGTTTTGTAAATTCAATTATTAGGAAGCCAATTTAATACCTAAATATCATAGCAATTAATTTTAGAGCATTCATCACATTATCATGGAACTAAGGGAGATAGAAAAAAACTATGAAAGAATGTCGGATAACAGGCTCATTGAGGTTATTACCACAAATGCGCAGGGAATTCAGCCGGAAGTAGTTAGTATCATAGAAAATGAAATTAAGAAGCGCAACCTCGACCCTGATCTTTTAAATAGCTTAATAGCCCAAAATGAACAGCATTCTATTGAAGATATTTATCATTATGCGGAACTGCTGCGGAATTGTCCCTGCCCTATCTGCAACAATACTCGGGACAAGTTAAATGGGACAATCTACCACAGTATCAAAAGTATCATAGTTATGAGTATCACCGAAACTAGATGGGTCATTGCCTGCCCGGATTGTTTGGACAAGCAAAATCGAAAAGCCATTGTGTCTTGCTCACTTCTTGGTTGGTGGGGAATTCCCTGGGGGATACTGAAAACCCCCGTGTACATCTATAGAAATTTAAAGGTAAAGGGAGAAAACAGGATCAGCGATCCAAACGGTCCGCTCCTTTCATTTACGGCTGACAACATAGGTCAAATAAAAGCTTTCGAGAATAATCCTGAAAAATTGAAAAATGTTATTAAAGATTTAAGATAACGATTAATACAAATTAACAATAAAAAGACCTTATAACAGTATAGCAACCCTTTATGAAACCCCAACTGGATATGGTGGTTGGCATTCATCTATTGGTGGAGCAGTCATCCAAAATAAAGAAACTTAGAGTTTTTCGACCTCTTCGACAGAAAGTCCAGTGCCCTTAGCAATATCAGCTATAGGTAGCCCCATTTCCTTAAATGCTTTAGCAGTCTCAAGAGCTTTTTTGCGCTCTCCTTCTGCTAGTCCTTTGGCTTTACCTTCTGCTAGACCTTCTGCTAGGCCTTTAGCGTGACCTAAAGCTTCTCCGGATTTCTTGGCCGAATTAAATACGCTCTCAGCATCACGCTTATGTTTTAAACTTGCTTCGTATGACATTAGCTCCTCCTCCGTTAATTTACCTATCTCTCCTATCTCAAAGATAAGACCAAATATTCTTTTATCCAAAAATGATGGCAATCTATCCATGGTACTCAAATGTTTAAGTAAGTACAACCACTGATCCATAACTGTCTTTAGTTCTTCTGGCTGTTTATTAAATAATGGAAGCGAAATCATTTTATATCCCAATTTATCATAGAATATTTCTTTGGTCAATTTGTCACACAGCGCAACATCATAGAAATAAGGCCGCTCTGTGACACGGGATATACCAGAACTTCCATTTCTATCCATGTCAAACTCCAAAATACCAATAAAGTAAACCTCCGGTAGGTAATAATCACTACCCTTCTTACCTCGCGCTAATTGTTTATTGATGAGACGTGAGGTATAGTACACTGCACGGTCCTTAAAAAATTCTTGAAAGAGCTGCTGCATCTCAATGATGAAAACCTCACCATCGCTGCCGATACAATGTAAATCAAATACAACACGACGCATTTCCTCATAATCACCATCATGTTCTACAGGCTTATATCTTAGATCGGAAATTATCTTCTCTCCATGAAATAGACTATTGAGAAACTCAATCAGTAAGATTTTGTTGTCCTCCCTACCAAAGTAAAATTTCCAACCGAAATCGGTACGTGGATCTACATACCTACCCAAATGTTTTTTTGATCTAGCCATAATATTTATTAATTGGTTATCAGCCAAATATACAACAATAAACTGAATACTACTAAAATAATTAGTAAAAAACATAAGTAGACAAGTAACATATGCTTGTTGACTGCTTGCTCGATCGGCAACTAATTTGGAATTCAGCGAACTACTAATTCGGGAAATCGTCGATTCATAAAGGTCAAATCTAAACACATAGCGCATAAAGTTTTCAGAACGCTTTATTGACACCTGTTATTTTCCTTTCTCAAAAACAAACGTACCTAATTCTATTTTCGTAGAATCTTGATTATTAAGTGCGGTAAGATTAATTGAATCAACTGTATTAGTTTCAACATCGCATTTATTATGCAATAGTATAATAAATATTAACAAAAAATATCTATTTATCATTTTTCCTGAATATTAAAGATCGCGGTAAATTCTTATTCACTTTTTTGATTGTTTCATACATTAAATTAGGTATAATATTATAAAATATTGGTGTTCCAAAACTTCCTCCATATTTATAAATGTCTCGATCAAAGGGCTCAATTCCAAAGCTGTTTACAGTTCTATCAACAGCTTGACCACAATTAGCAACAGTATATCGTAATAGCTGGTCCAAAGTTAAATAAAAATGGATTTGTGACCTATCAGCGTAATATTCAAATGGTCAAAATTATCCGTATTGAATGGTAACCGGATGTCGAATCTGGATGGTCAATGGTATCGAAATCTCCAATATAATAAGCTGAACAAAAAAACAAAAATCACTACATTTGATTAAGATAGAATAAGAATGGAACATGGGTTAATTTTGGAGAATATTGCTAAGCACATAACATTAGACGATAATGAAGTTGCACAATTTCTTAAGTTATTAAAAAAAGCAAAAATACCGCGTAGAAGTATGATATTAACTCAGGGACAATTATGTAATTCCATTTATTTTGTTGATACTGGAGCATTACGGGCATTCTACCTTGATGTGTCCGGCAGAGAATCGACTATTATGTTTGCCATAAAAGACTGGTGGATAACAGATATGTACTGCTTTATAAATGCACTTCCCGCCATGCTTACCATTGACACTATTGAAGAAAGCGTCATCTATCAGCTGCAAAAAAATGATCTGGAAAAACTCTATTTAACAGTACCAAAATTTGAACGTTTTTTTAGGATCTTGATGCAAAATGCCTATATAAGGGAACAATTGCGTGTGATTCAAAATCTCTCGCTAACCGCCGAAGAACGCTTTGACATATTCCTGAACAAATATCCTGATGTTGCCAATAAAGTGAAGCAAAAACAAATTGCTTCCTATTTAGGAATCACACCTGAGTTTTTAAGTATGATCAAGCGAAAAAAGCGGAAGTCTTAAAGTAGTTTATTTTTTTTCAAGTTTGGACACCTTTAATTTGCAGTAATTAAAGAATGTAAATATGATGCTAATATTAATTGCGGGCCCTTATCGAGGTGGCACTAACGACGATCCGGTTTTAATGAAAAAGAACCTGGACAACCTTGAATCATTTGCTTTAGAAATCTTTAGAAAAGGGCATATACCGTTCATTGGTGAATGGATGGCACTTCCATTGATAAAATTAGCAGGATCAAAACATGTTGGAGATCAGCACTGGAATGAAATCCAATATCCCATAGCACATCGGATGCTCGAAAAATGCGATGCCGTATTGCGAATCAAAGGAGAATCAAAAGGAGCTGATCAAGATGTACGGTTAGCCCAGGAAAGAGGATTGAAAATTTATCATTCCGTAGAAGAAATTCCAGCATCGGAGCTTCTTTAACAAAATGTTTTACTAACAAAAAATATACTTTATGGAGTTAGAAATATATCAAGTCGATTCTTTTACAGAACAGGTTTTTCATGGTAATCCCGCATGCGTTGTTCCATTAAAAAACTGGTTACCCGACGAAACACTTTTAAAAATAGCTCGTGAAAATGCGGTTGCCGAAACTGCTTTTTTTATCGATAAAGGTGATTTTATACACCTGAGATGGTTTACGCCCGAGATTGAAATGGATCTATGCGGGCACGCAACCCTTGCAACAGCGCACTGTCTAGTTGCACACCTGAATTATCAAAAAAATAGAATTATTTTTGATACGCAGGTGGGACCGTTAAAAGTAAATGTAGAAGATGGTGTTTATTATATGGATTTTCCTTCCAGAATGCCAGAACCTACTGCCCTGCCCGATATCATTGAGAGATCATTAAATATCAAGCCAAAAGAGGTATTCAAATCTAGAGACTATGTACTACTGTATGAATCTGAGCAGGATATAACAAATATCAGAATTGACAGATCCATTTTTGACCTTATCAATCTTGATCCGGGAGGCGTAGTAGTAACAGCAGCAGGGACAGACAGCGATTTTGTTTCAAGATTTTTCACCCCACAGTCTTCCATTCTTGAAGATCCAGTTACTGGCTCAGCGCATTGTTCGCTTATACCATTCTGGGCAAAAAGATTAACAAAGGATAAGCTTTTAGCCCTGCAATTATCAGAAAGAGGTGGAAAGTTGTATTGTGAAAACAAGCCTGATCGCGTAATTATTGCTGGTAAGGCAAGAACATATTCTGTTGGACGCTTTTGGATTTAATTTCATTGTCAATAAAAACAGTTTAAAATCAATCTGAAGGCACATACACAAAGGCTGGCGGACAGCGCATTTTAAATTTATTAATTTTATAAGATGAAAGATAACATTATTGACAAAGTTGCTTTAATCTGTATAGTTGAAAAGAAAGTATTAACAGCTCTTTCCCATTCAAAATCAAAGCTATATCTGCCTGGTGGCAAGAGAGAAATTGGTGAAACAGATTTAGAATGCTTAAAAAGAGAAATTCATGAGGAACTTAATGTCCAAATCAAAGAAGATTCAGTGCAATATTTTGAAACTTTCGAGGCTCTTGCCGATGGTAAAACTGATGGTATATCAGTAAGGATGACATGTTATTTTGCTGATTATTCCGGAAATCCTGAACCGACAAATGAAATAGCATCATTGGAATGGATAACCTATCAGGATAGGGATCGAACATCAGCGGTTGTAAAGATCATATTGGATAAGTTAAATGCTTTGAAGCTTATACATTAATTTTAATATTATTAGATGGAACAAATACTATCAATCGGTGCTGAAGCATTAAGGAAAGCTGCATTAAATGAAGATGCAAAAGCTTATGTTTTAAATAACGAAGCACTCTACAAGCTAATGAAGAAAGCCGCTGACCGATACATTGGCGGTGAAAATCTTTCGGAAACTTTAATAAAAGTACAAGATTCAAATGATACCGGTTTTAAGTGTTCGATCGAGTATATGGGTGAAAGCACTCGATCTATTAAGGAAGCGGCAAAAGCGACGGATGAATTTTTGGATATCTGCAAAGCAATCGAGCAAAAAAATCTCAATTCCACGATTTCACTGGACCTTTCGCACATTGGACTAGAAGTCTCTGAAAGTCTTTGTTATGAGCACTTATCTAAAATATGTGAAACAGCAAAGGACAGGGAAGTTATTATTAGTGCTGAAGGAACAGACAGAACTGACCGCATTTTGAAACTCTATCAAAATGGTTCAAAGAAGTATGCCAACCTGTCCATTACCTTACAAGCCTACCTCCATCGGGCAACTGATGATTTTGAAGCAATGTGTAATGAAAGGGGACGTATCCGTATCGTAAAAGGAGCATTTGAAACTGCTAAAGGACTGTCCCTACCACGTGGACAGGAACTCAATGACCGCTATATTTATTTTGTCGAACAGCTACTTTCAAAAGGCCACCCCTGTTCCATCGCAACCCATCATCATGAAATACAACAGGAAGTAAAAAAACTTATAGATACGCTAAAACCAAATAAAGAACTCTACGAGTTTGAAAGTCTTTTCGGAATCCAAACCGATCAGTTGGCCCAATTGAAAGATGAAGGCTATCCAACAAAACTCTATTTCGTTTACGGTCAGGAATGGTACCTTTATCTCTGCAACCGATTAGCTGAATATCCATTAAATTTGTTCAGAGCATTGCAGGATATTGTCGAATCAAAATAGCAATTAGTAATAGAAAGTTCATCAAAACGATGAATTTTCTATTAACACAAAATTTATTTCATTAATTTAATTATTGCACAGCTCAAATTTTTCAAATGAAAAATGAAATTCAATTCGAATCGCTCACTTTCCCACAGGACATAAAAAAGAAGTTTAGAAGCTGCAGACAAAATCTTTCCAAACAGACAAAACCAACATTAATAAATATGCCAAAGGCTGTATTTTTCTTGGCACAAACTTCCACTACCTGGCGTTTTACATGATGATAAAACAACTCAGGCACATCCTTATCAAAGCGAAGTATAAGAGCGTCAATGCACGCTTCCTTGATGTCATCGGCAAGTACACCGAATGACAATTGCCACACTTCCTGAGATTTCCTGAAAACATAAAAAGCAAGACCATTTTTGCTGTAAAGATGATAATCTTTCATGCCCATGCTTTTATCATGCACAGTAATTTGACCGTACATTACCCGATTTCGGCAAAAGATTTCTAGCGGTTTCATTTTACAATACTACTAATAATATTAGTAATATTGTATACGGTAAAGATATTTAGGGTTTCCCATTTTTTATATGTAATCGGATGTATTAAGCCTATCATAGCCCTATAATAGCATCGCAAAAATTGTCTGGACATGTTGCTTGAGCGTCTCTATGAGACGATTATACATTTCCTGCATCTTCTTCTCATAGCTGGTAGAACGACCACCAAAGAAATCTACATGGCTCGCTCCTTATAACTAAAGACAGTGGTGCGGATGACAACATAGGTAGCTATTGGAATGTTGGAATTGGTTGGGGTTGCTATCATAGCGTTCTATCGTTCAATCGGGCAAAGTCAATACCCAAGCAATCGGCCAAATGTTATATCAGAAAGCTATTTAACAAACATTCCGGAAAGCAACATACTTTCGTTAAAATTCAGGGTTACTGTATAAGGGGGCGTTTTGATTTCAATATAATTGGCAAAATCCACCGGATGATAAATTATTTTAAGCTTATCTAACAACTTAAGCACTTCTTCAAATTGTAAGCCTGGTTTTAAGTTATTTTCAAATGAGATGTTGACCTTTCTAAAGTCGTTGATGGCGTAACCATTGATAGTGTTTTCCTTTTGGTTCTCCGGATCACTTTTACTGACAGCAAAAAAAAGATTGAAATCATGATAAGTATTCTGATAATAGATCTCGTTGGTTTTTCCGGTAGTGCCATCAATTTCTGTCACTCGTTCAAAACGCTTATTTATAGGAGATTTCGTAAATTCTTCTTCCGTTGTTTTGCCAACAATCAAATTGTTTATATTCCAGTTCTTATCAATTTTCAGCGTGGGTTTGTCTCTAACATCTTCCGGTTTGGTCGCATTTTTTAGCAAGTCCGCCATATATTTTTCATTGTTGCATCCGCCAAAATCAATTAAACCATTCATGATATCCCAGTAACACGTTTTAGACAAGTTTGTGTTGTTCAAAATGATTAACCTATCGTAGTCTGGCGCGTATAAAATAAATTTATTTTTGGGCTTTAAATTCCAGTATAAACCATTGTCGGTATTTGGATTTTTTGTCCCTTTGCCATATTTTACCTCTAGTTTCTTTAAAATACTCGCCTTTAGCTGTTGCGTCTTGAGCTCAATTCTTACGCCATATATTTTATCATCAGCAGCGTATCGTTTTAAAGATTCTTCTAATTCACTTGCGGTTTTGGCTTGTTTGAGATCAATATGTCCACCGCCAAGACGTGTAATACTATCTGTTTTTAATGTTTCCGAATTGATTTGAAAAATAATCCGCTGCCCTGCTAAATCAATTCCATCGAAACTATACCTTTGTGATTTTTCAACCTCCAGCAACAGACTGAAGGGATACTCTACTGTCTCCACACCAATTAATAATCGATCATCATATTTACTGATTTGGTCAATCGGCTCATTTAAGTTCAAGTTTGCTAAATCTATTTTTTCTTGACCCCTACAAGAGATAACAAAGGGTAAAATAGCTAGTAATAATAATATCTTCATGATTCTTATTCTTTTTTAATAACAGGCAAAACACTACTTTTTACTGGATCTTTCCCACCTTAATCTCCGATCACCAAAAGGTTCTGTTTTCCCTTTTTTATAAATAACCCGTTTACGAATTGTTCCATCTTCTTTATAGTAAAACCATACACCTTCCTTAAGGTTGTTTAGATATGTGCCCCTCTCTGCCAGCTTCTTATGTCTATAAACTTTGGCCTCCCCATTTTTAAAACCATCTATAAATGGCTCGAAATTGGTTTGGAAACCATTAAATTTTATCGCATAATTCCCGTTTAAAGGCTCTCCCGTTTCCTTTAAACAGGTTTTATCAGTAGCATCATCGTATTCGGTTTGCTCAAGTTCAATATTGATCCATGTCTGTGCAAAACCATTACTGATTGGAATTAAAAAGAAAAATAAAAAAAAGATGCCGGCAAGCATCTTCCTTAAAGCAGATAGCTTTAAAATTAAAATCGATGGAATTAATATTACTTTATTCATTTGTCAGGATGCTAAAATGTTGATATTATTGTTTAAGATTTCAGCTTCATTTACCAAACAAATTTAGCTGTAAATTTTAGAGCTAAATGAACGGATTACGATTCGCTGGGTATAAATAACGATTCGTGGCCATTTGCTTTTTTCCCTTCCTCGATGGGACGTTGAATTCATTATGCTGCTGCCCAATCTTAAGTTTTTCTATTCAAAGAATGGCTTCGAATAAAAACGGCCACGAGCTGTATCACCCTATGATTTGTTTAATTAATACATGGTATTATTTCTTTTAAACTCTTTTTGAATTCAAGGCTTTGCTCCATTGTGTTTTATTGCATCTTGGACATGCCTTGGAATCATTCTCAAAACTAAATACGACATGGCCGCAATACATGCATGCGAATAGCCCTTCAGCACTGAATACATCAACCTTTTTGAAAGATGACGGGAATAATGGCAGCCCATACCTCACATCACTATCAGCATAAAATAAAACGCTTAGCGTTCCATCAACTTCTAGAATCCCTTCCTTAACCTGTCCCAAATGTTCGATATTCGTATCCTTCCACCCCAATGTTGATCAATTATTGTAAAAACAAAGTAATCATCAAACCATTAAAAACAACCAAATACCACTTTTTAGTGGTCGTTTTATTCATAATATTCGATCTTTCTTTTTATTAAAATTCCACCTTCAAATTCGTCTTTAGGATTTCTTTTAATAATCTGCTTTTGTTCAACCCAATTTTCATAATGATCATAAATATATGAATAGGTTGATGATTGTATGGTAGGGCTTTCTTCAGATCTGCTTTTTTCTTCTTCTATTTCGCCATGTGAATTGTATTTATAATTTTTTGTTTCTTTAAAATAAGAAGAATTTAGCTCGATTGGTTTATTTGAATTGTCATATCTGATATCAACAACCCCTGATATATTGCCATCAAAATTGTCAGTTTTTTCTTGAATCATATTTTTATTCCGATCATATATTTTAGTGACAATAGAAACTAACAAAAACTCTTTTTTTGTTTCGCGGCTAAGTGTTACCTATTCGTAATCTGGTAGTATAATTTCTTTCTCTCTATTCTTCTTATTGTCTTTTTTATCTCCTGAAAAAACGCGCATCAACCATTTTACAGGTTTGCTTCCAACAATGGCTATCAATTGATTTAGGAGTGCAACTCCGACTCTCGACTCCGGATATACTACACGAGGAATACCCGGAGGCAGCTTTTGACACTCTTGAACGTAGGGTTTCATTATTTTTTCGTAGTTACGGAAAGCCTCTTCATAATTACCTGCTCTATAAAGCTCTCCAGCAAGGATATAGGCTCCTGCCACGGCAAGGTCTGTACCTTTTCCTGCTATTGGTGTAGCACACCAAGCGGCATCACCTGTAATGACAACCCTTCCCCTAGTCCATTTATCAGTCTTGACTTGGCTGACCCTCTCAAAATAAAGATCTTCACTCTCTTTTATCTCATTAACTAATCGTTCAGATTCCCAGCCTGCACCTTGTATACGATCAATAAGCGCTCTTTTCTGATCTGCTTCACTTAGGTATTTATACGCGTTCTCTTTTGCCAGAAAAGTTACCGAAGCCCTTGTCTTTCCATAATTATCAGGCCTCAACATAAATACAATGCCCTTTGGCGCATTATACCAACGTGCCCACCGACTGTCGGTATTATTTCGAAGGATAGTAAGATAAGCGGTATATAAACCTAAATAGTTAAAACGAGGACGACCGCCAAAGGCAAGATCACGCGTTGCAGAACCGATACCTTCAGCTATAACCACAATATCAAAGACACCCTTCTTTCCACTTGCAAAATCCACCTTTACCTCATTTTCACTTTCTATCAAATCAATGATGTGATCACCAAAAATATATTCTACACGCTTCGCGGTGAGATCGTACAGTATCTTAACCAGATCGCCACGTAGGATCTCAAGTTCCTGAGTCATGCTCATTGAACTATCAGATGGAAATTCTGCTATTGTATGATTGTCGGAATTAACGAAACGTAGCCCAATCTCGGTGGTATTATGTGCGCGGATCTCTTCTAAAATACCCATCTTAAGCGCAATTTCTTTTGCTGGTCCTTTCACGTCTATATTCTGTCCACCCAGTCTCAAGGCTGCTGCACGCTCTATCACGGTAACCTCGAAGCCGTACCTATCCAGCCAGTAAGCCAATGTAGGACCGGCGATGCTAGCACCCGAAACTAATATTTTTTTGTCTTTCATAATTATAATTTTCAATTTTTTGATTAGACAAACAATCTAAAGATCAAAGTAGTTCAAAAATACACGCAAATTTTTCACACGGGTTCTATAAAAATCCGAAAAAGCAAGTAAAGCTTTTTTTGTGTAAAAACACACTATAAAGTCTCGGTACTTTATACCGGCATATGAAAGACTGAACACAAAAAATGCTGTAATCGAAACTGCAACAAGTACTGAAAGAATTTATAGCTAATGAACTAAGCGATATTTACTCCAAAAAGATGACCTATTAATGCAGTCACACCCATTGCTATGGTACCCCAAAAACAGATCCTGCCCACAGCAACGCCTATATTTGAGTCCCACGTGATCATCGGTCAATAAGCAATTATCATCAAGGTGGTAATTGAACTGCTTAGTGAAGGTGTCATACTGAATACTTCCTACATAAGCATTATTGAGATAAATATGCCAAAGGCTGTACTTCTTGGCCCGAACTTCCACTACCTGGCGTTTTCCATGATGATAAAACAACTCAGGAACATCCGTATCAAAGCGAAGTATAAGAGCGTCAATGCACGCTTCCTTGATGTCATCGGCGAGTAGACCGAATGCCAATTCCCACTCTCCCTGAGATTTCCTGAAAACATAAAAAGCAAGACCATTTTTGTTGTAAAGATGATAATCTTTCATGCCCATGCTTTTATCATGCACGGTAATTTGAGCGTACATTACCCGATTGCGGGAATCCGTAGCCAATCTATTTATTCAGTAACTTTAATGAGACAAACAAATTAAGCAATAAAAGCTCCTCTCGTTAACCACCAAAGGAGGCAATCTTAGCGAAATATGTTCATACGTATAAAGCTCACAAGATTGGACAGATTCCTATCCCGGTCTATCAAGGATAGAAACTGACTGAAAACACTATCCGCCACTTTTTTATACGAATTATCTCATCGTTTTGGACGTTTCCTCTGTTCCAACTTTGCTTAGAAGATATTGAAATTAGACCTGATATTTTAGCTGATACAATGGTGATTACTGTTTTTATAGCAGAAGAACTTCCAATGGATATAACTGCCAACGGAAATGAATGGCTTTTGCGAGAATATAAAAAATCAGACAAATTAATAATTAAAGAATTAAACAATCCTGATTCAGGACTAAAACCATTTCCCCTAAAACCTTCAAAAATAGAAGAAGATTATCCTGTGTGGGATGGAGGTGGTTTAACAAGTGAAATGGAAGATGAAATATTAAAACTTGAAAATTCGGGAGTAATTGAAGGTTATTATGATATAGCTGACAATCAATATGGACACAAACTTGGAGGTTACCCAAGCTTTTGTCAACCGGGTGTTTATTTTGGTAACGACTTTGAATTTGTATTTCAAATTGCATCCGACGACAAAGCAAATTTGAATATAGTTGATAGCGGAACGATGTATTTTGCTAAAAATGCGAAAACAGAAGAATGGAATTTCTACTGTGACTTTTATTAAAAAAACAGCAGATAACATCCATTTGGCAAAATCTAGTAACTTTATAAAAGCCCGCAATATTTTATTTTCGCAGCATTGACCTTCAAGATATCGAATTCTTTGGAACAGGAAATAGAAAGTGTGACTACTTCCGCTTTGTGCCACTTTCCCTTTAGAAAAGAGCAAATAAGCGCAAAATAATCTTAAAAGGTAATTTCCGTCTACAAAATCTTTCTTAAAAAGATTTGGAAAACAATAAATACAGAAGAACCACACCGAAATAACCAATTTAAAATAAGAAATTAAAATTCGGTCAATTTTCCCTAATTTGACAAAAAAAACGCATATGCCAAATATCTACATTATCTCTGGGTGCAATGGAGCCGGAAAAACAACCGCTAGTTACACTGTGTTACCTGAGATATTAGATTGCAGAGAGTTTGTAAATGCCGACAATATAGCAGCAGGTATTTCTCCTTTCAATCCACAGAGCGTAGCTGTATCAGCTGGTCGAATTATGTTGGAGCGTATCACGGAGTTAATGAAGACTAGAGCTGATTTTGCATTTGAAACAACGCTTTCGACTCGAAGCTATAAAAATTTAGTAATCGAAGCTCAAAAAATAGGCTATTCAGTAACTGTACTCTATTTTTGGCTCGACTCCCCTGCACTAGCCATACAACGTGTAAAGAAAAGAGTAGAAAACGGAGGACACAATATTCCATCTGATGTGATAGAAAGACGTTATCATCGTGGTTTAGAAAATTTGTTTAACATTTATATTCCAATATGTGATCGCTGGTTGGTTTTTGATAACATGGATTTAATCCCCGAAATTATTGCTCAGGGTGATAAATTTGGAGAATTCGTTTCAAATAGCGAAATTTGGTCAACACTAAAATCGAAATACTATAATGAACGATAAGGTAAATATTGAAAATATTAATCTTGCTGAACGAATTCGTTTAGGAGTGCAAAAGGCTTTACGAAAACTAGCCGAAGAAAGTGCTGCAAAGGGTGAGAGTTTGGTAGTAAAAGTTGACGGAAAAATACAAGAAGTACCTGCAAAGGAACTACTTATGAATTTACCAAAATAGTTTCTTCTGTAAACTATTTAACTAGGCCCCCGGCTATACGCCAAAAAATCTTTAATTCCTTAACGCGTATATTTATTATCTGGAGTTTCTCTTCTGTCTCTTGATTAAAATAGCCTTACCACTGCATATAAATCTCTGATATATCATACCGAGTGGCTTCATGCTTCACTGCTTTTAGATAGACCATCTATTCCTTGGCAAAAATTTCAGTCGGACTTTGACTTCGCCTGCATGTACCCCGAAATCTAAAGCGCTATTCCGTCCCTGTGGTAAATCGATAAAGTTTTCAATGCACCACCATGCTTCGTAATTTGGGGTAACTTTTGACCACACACGTCACATTGGAACTTTCTATCCTTTTTCATCGAATATCGTCCTTTATCCACTTTAATTCCCCACGTTGTATCAGGGCTATATACTTTTGCACGTGATCATAAGTCAATAAGCCATTATCTTCAAGGTGGTAATTGAACTGCTTAGTGAAGGTGTAATATTGAATACTTCCTACATAAGCATTATTGAGATAAATATGCCAAAGGCTGTATTTCTTGGCCCGAACTTCCACTACCTGGCGTTTTCCATGATGATAAAACAACTCAGGCACATCCGTATCAAAGCGAAGTATAAGAGCATCAATGCACGCTTCCTTGATGTCATCGGCGAGTACACCGAATGCCAATTCCCACAGTCCCTGAGATTTCCTGAAAACATAAAAAGCAAGACCATTTTTGTTGTAAAGATGATAATCTTTCATGCCCATGCTTTTATCATGCACGCTAATTTGAGCGTACATTACCCGATTTCGGCAAAAGATTTCTAGCGGTTTCATTTTACAATATTACTAATAATATTAGTAATATTGTATACGGTATAGATTTATAGGGTTTCTCATTTTTTATATGTAATCGGATGGATGACCCTAGGAAAAAAAAATCTCCCTCATGACCACCAAAATCCGAAAACAACTGGTTTCCAATAGAATTTGTCATTAAATTTTCCAACGAACATAGCCCAAATCTCCGATTCTTTCCGAAGTTTCTTTTTTAATAATCATCCAAGATTCATAGCCTGTCGGATGTTCCAATTTGTTTAAGTTATTGATTATTTTTGGGAATGTGTCCAAAACATCTGCGTCGGGCCAACTTTTACCTCTTTTTAAATTTAAAACTTCTAAGTCCTTATAATCACCGTTCAAAATATTTCTACATAGGTCTATTTTATATGGAATTAGTATAATCTTTCAGTTATGAGTTTATCAATTTCTAATTTTTTAACTTTCATTGTAAGGCAACGGTTATTATATCATAAAGTTGTACTACGGAAACAAACTCTTCGCTGGCTGCCATGATTGTGGCCTATCATCTTCTGAGAATAATTATCAAAGATATATGTTTCTTTCAATTCTACCTTCGAAACGCTATGTGCCGCAGCATTTTGTCCTAAATACTTGGGTGATATGGAAATGCCATTCTACAGCTTCTTGAAAAAAACTAAGATGTTTGTCGAAAGGTTCATGTTACAGTCTCAGTTCGATACTTAATGTTCGCCAATTAGCTCACCCTTTCCACCTACCGTCTTAATAAAGAAGATCGGCGAGTTAAAAAAACACTTAATATAGGACTTTATGAGTCCCCATATTAAGTATATATTATATTCGTTAAAGAAGTGTCAATTTTTCCTTCGGAATCTTACCGTTTTTATACAACATTAGTTGCTTTAAATAGAATCCGACGCCATGACCATCAAGATAATCAAGTTTAGAAAGTGTTTCATCTATTTCCTGCTCACTAAACCATTTTACATTTTTCTCTCCTATGATACTGTCTTTAATTTGTTCATCTATTTTTTGAAACTGTTTTAATGTCATAACTTTAAAAGGAGAAATGCCGGTAAATCCAAAGTATACCTCGTTAACCCTTAAGGTATGTGGATCAAAATATATCGAGACAAAAATTTCTGCCTCTTTGTCAAAATCACTCAGTTTTGACTCATCCATATACCTTATTAAAATATCTCGAATTGTATCAATATAATTTACCTTTAATATATTACCATTAAAAGAAGCCGTATGTTTGATTCCATAATATTTGTTGTTTTTATCGCCAACAAGCGTATAGCTCATGTCAGCATTCGATGCATATGGTCTTTTTTCACTATGGTAAAATGTCTTTATCTCGAAACATATGCTACTTGTCAATATACAGGTAACTGTAGCAACTATTTTAAGAAAATCCGTCATAAATAACTATTGAAATAATGATCTTTATTCAGGTTGAATATCCATTATTTTTTTTCGAGAGCATATACTTCAGGTTATCAAATATGCGCTCTATCAGCCGTCTATCCCTGGTAATAATCTCTGCAACCCCTTTCAGCTCATATTTAAATTGTAATCGCTGAGCGTAATTTGTTTTTAGTCCATCGGGCAACTCTACATATATAAGATACTGTTCCAGATCTCCCTGACTAGTCTGCTGGATATTGGTCATTAATGATATCTCCCGAACAACGCCCCTTAAAGAGCCATATTCATTATAGGGGAAATTATCGAGCTTAATAATAACTTCTTGTCCTTTTAAGACCTTGCCAGCACCTGAATTGGGAAGACGCACATGGGCAACAATTTTACTGTCAGCCGGAACGATAGAAAATACGGCCTCTCCAGACCTAATAAAATAATCATCGTTCCAGAAATTTAAATATTGCAGAATCCCGTCTCGGGGAGACCTAAATATGTAATTCTCATCAAAGGATTTCAGGGCCATCGATAGCTCATGATAGGAAGATGTCAGCTGTAACGTCAGAGACTTTTCAACTTCATCTTTTTTAATCTGCGTCTCCGTAATTGCATTTTGCGTCCTGAAAAGTTCAAGCATAACCTGAGACGCCTCTGCCTTGGTATTGACTTCTGTGTAGGCCGCATTAATATGGTTTATTTTGTTTCGTTCAAATTCTGCAACACTGATAACTTTCTTTTCCAGGAGTATAGAATCTCTTTTGGCAAAATTCTCAATGTATGAAGTACTGTTGTGCGAAAGCTCCGCCTTTTTTCTTGATGTGCTCAAAATATTTTTTTGCTCATTGAGCAGTTCATTATACGTCCGCAACTGGTGGTCCAGTGTCTTATTATTATAATAATTTTTATATTGTTGAAGTGCATCGAGTAAAGCATAGTATTTATTATTTATTGCCCCCAAGTAAACTTTGCCGGGAAGCGATAGATTAATCAGCGAAAATCTATCGTTGATATCAATGCCTTCAACAAGTTTATTTACGAGCAGGATATCACCCATATTCGCAGGATTTTCTAGGTAGCCGATGATATCCCCCTTTAATACCTCCTGCTGATTTTTTTTCTGTAAAATTAGTTTACCCGATGCCGGACTCACAACTTTTACAGCAGGATTTTCGGTGTTGATTGACACAGTCCCCGACTGCACATCAGGATAAGTAATTAGATAACCGAAAATAAGCAGTAAAAATATACTTACCATTACGATGATTGTTATCTGTACACCGAACTTCTTTGGCATCCTGTTCACAATATGGTCGAGTTCCTCTATTTTTTTGACTTTATGTAAATCTTCCATTAATTTAAGCTTATCTGTGAATTGATGAGTTGATAATAATGCCCTTTTCTTTCCATGAGCAGATCGTGACTGCCAATTTCGGCGACTTTTCCATCCCTCATGACGACGATCTGATGGGCTTTCTGAATGGTGCTTAGCCGATGTGCGATGACGACCACCGTTTTCTCCCTAAAGATCTTGTCCAAAGCTTCCACAATTCTTTTCTCGTTACGTGAATCAAGTGAATTGGTGGCTTCATCCAAAAACAGGTAGTCAGGATTTTTATAAAGGGCGCGCGCGATTAATATCCGCTGTTTCTGACCACCGCTCAGCCCCCTCCCCTGCTCACCCATCATTGTTTTATAACCTTTGGGCATATCTTCTATCTCTTCCCTGATATTGGCAGCCTCCAGAGCCTTTTCCAATCTTTCAATATCTATATTATCATCCCCAAGAACAATATTATTGATAACCGTATCATTGAATATCTTACCGTCCTGTAACACGACACCACATTTGGAGCGCCAATAATGCAGCGGGATATTATTGACGTTTAAATTTCCCAGATAGATCTCTCCGTGATTCTGACTGTAAAGTCTTAGTATCAGCTTCATCAGTGTTGTTTTACCACTTCCACTATCTCCTACAATAGCCGTTACTTTCCCGTGCGGTATGACAAGGTTAACCCCGTTTACGATATACGGATTTTTTGGTGCGTATTGAAAATAAAGACTTTTTAAAACAATGTCTTTCCCTTGAGGCAAAATCGTCTCATTAAAAGAGCCAACCTGCTCCTCGTCTTCCAAACCATGTATTTCGTTGATACGGGCAAATGAAATCTTGGCAAATTGGGCCGAAATGATAAACTGTATAAATTGCTGTATGGGAGCATTGAGCATGCCAATTATAATCTGGGTGGACATCATGATTCCAAAACTCATCTCTCCCTGAATCACCGCTTTTGCGCAAACAATTGTAATGGCAACATTCTTAAGATTTTCAATAAACTGTCCACCAAGGTTCTGATAATTGGTTATAGACAGAAGTTTTAGATTTACCTTATAGAGCCTTGCCTGTAAGTTTTCCCACTTCCACCGTTTCTGCGTTTCATAATTATTTACCTTAATATCCTGCATTCCCGTTATCGTCTCTACCCAGTAACTCTGATCTTTTGCCATAAGACCAAAATAGTTGGTATCCAGCCGCCGCCGAATGGCCAGAAACCCAAATATCCAAAGGAAATAGATCACACTCCCCGACACAAACACCCAGAATATAAAGGTATTGAAAGTCACAAGTATAACTGCAAAAACAATGAAGGTTAAGCCTGAGAAGATCAGGTTAAGTGAATTACCCATAATGAAGTCCTTGATACGCTGATGATCTTGTGCCCGCTGAAGAATATCACCTATCATTTTGTTTTCAAAAAAGCCAATGGGAAGTTTCATAAGCTTGACCAGATAATCAGAAATCAAAGAAATATTGATGCGGCTTGTGAGATGGAGAACAATCCAGTCCCTTACTGCATTGGAAAGTGTTGTGGCTAAAAGTATGGCAATATTTGCAAAGAGCATAATATTGACAAAATTCATATCCTGGGTACTTATACCTATGTCAATTATTGACCGCGCAATAAAAGGGATGATGGCCTGAAGCCCTGTGACAAAAAGCATCACAATAAAAAGGTTAATAATACTCAGCCGGTATGGCTTAAAATATTGGAATATAGTATTAAAGCTCTTCTTCCGTCTGAAATTCTCTTCCTGATGAAGATCAAAAAAATTACCGTCAGGTTCAAATCCGATCACCACCCCTTTCTTTGTTGTCGATTTATACCAGCTTTTAACAAACGTTTTTATGGGGTGTTTCACTAGTCCGGCACTGGGGTCAGAAACGTAAAAATACTTTCTATCTACTTTATATACGATCAAAAAATGAGAATCTTTCCAGTGAACAACAACAGGAAGTGGAACATCGTGCTGCAACTGTGCGAGGGTACACTTAACGCCCCTGCTCTTTAGTCCTATTTTTTCAGCAGCATGGATCAGGTTAATAATAGAGATCCCCTCTTTTGTTGTGCCGCATAGTTCTCTTAAAAAATTGATCGGATAAAACCGTCCATAATACCTTGCGATCAACCTGAGACAGGTTGGTCCACAATCCATCTTATCCATCTGGATTTCAAATGGAAAACGCTTAAAAAATACCTTCATAAAATCTTAGGCTATTAAATTTACGTATACTTAATATTAATAATACATTAATTTTACACTACTTTTTGTAAATAAAAATGAAAATTACTAAATTTAATCTATACAAAAAGAAACTTAAAGAAATTTTTTAGCCTTTAAAAGATAAATAATCAATGCACCAAAATTATATAGTGATACTTGCAGGAGGTCTTGGGGAAAGATATGGAGGCGTTATGAGCAAGCAGTTTCAAGCCATAAACGGTGTTCCGGTGATTATTAAGACCATCTGTAAATTCTTACAACGTTTTGAACCGCAAAAGATAAGAATCGTGGTCAACCCTGACCACATTGCGCACTGGAACAAGCTTAAACTTGACTATCCGACTATCCGTGAAATAACATTTATTGACGGTGGCGAACAAAGATTTCATTCGGTAAAAAATGGATTAGCATCTATTGACTCCAGTGACAACGACCTGATAGGAATACATGATGGCGTACGCCCTTTTGTTACCTTAGAAACCATCGATCATGCTTACACCACCGCTTCTCAGTACGGTACCGCTGTGCCTGTCTTTAATGCGGTCAACACTATTCGGATAGCAAAAGAGAACCAGAATAACGCACTTGATAGGCAGTACGTCAAGATTGTCCAAAACCCGCAGGTATTCCGTTCCAAGATTATAAAAACCGCATACTGCCAAAACTATACGCCCGACATGCTGGATGATGGAACTATCGTCGAAAAGGCGGGCTACAAAATACAGCTCTGCCAGGGCAATTACGAAAATATAAAGATAACACATCCACAAGACCTTTACATCGCAGAAGGACTTGACAGATTGCTCGCTAGCAGTTCAATTGAAACAAATGGAAAAATATACGGTAACTCCTACACTAAAATATTATAAGAACGACTACAAAAAGTCGGCAAAAGAGGGATCGGATCAACTAGCTCTGGGAGAAGATTATCAGAGCAGGTATGGAGCAAAGATTCCTGATTACGAAGTCAATTTATTTCAGGTCCATCATGCGATCTGGAAAGACTTTTTGGAAAACTCCACAAAAGACTATTGCCTGATCCAGGAGCATGGCACCGCAATTTTGAAGGATCTAACGGAAATAAAATCGGTATTGCTGGAACAAGATCTAAATTTCCACGTCTTATTTCCCTTTGACCTCATTAACTCAGACACACGTCTTAAAATGCCAATCGCATTCAGCAGATTTGGATTTTATTGGGGTACTTCGTCCTATATTATCTCGAGAAAGTCCATAAAGGAACTCATAGAGAAATGTTCGGAAATAAGGTGGCCCTTAGCAGAACAATTTCTAGAACTGGGAATTGACCGTAAAATCAAGATGATTGCCGTTGATACCGACTGGACTATGTTCTCCGACCGAAAGGCCCCTTCTTACCTGGCAAGAAAAAACAGTATGATCGAATACATTAGGTCGTACAGTGCCTGGGAGAAGGACGAAATAAGTCAAGTTCGGGGAATCTTAACCTACCTTTCGGAAACCGCCGCATCACTGGATGTAAAGATATTTCTGCACGCTGGTACCTTACTCGGATCGATCAGGCATAGCGGAAAAATTATGCCTTGGGACGATGACATCGATCTCATGGTAAAAAAAGAAGATCTCATCAAATTGATCCCCGCTATCCGGCAGGATGGTATATATAATGTGACCGAATGGACATGGTCAAAAACAGGAAAAACATATTATAAGATCTGGAAAGAGGGCGGTTATAAAACAGAAGGCTATGAATACACTTTTCCCTTTGTCGACATCTGGTGGACTGAAGAAATCGGGAATAAAGTCCATACCAATGACGGGTATGTTTTTGAGAAACAGAGCTACTTTCCATTGCAGCCTATCGAATTTGAAAATGCTAAATTCTATCATCCCGCCGTGGCAACAGATATACTGGACACAATGTATAAAGGCTGGAGAAATGAAATCAAGATATTTTCGTGGTCGCATAAATTTAAAAAGCACAGCGTCAAACAGATCAGCGTTCCCATCACCACAGACAAGAAAGGAAGATTTACAAATTATAAATGAATGAAAATATGAAAAGAAAGCCTATTTTAAATTTTTTCGACATTGCAAGCGATGTCGACCTGTTACCCGAGAATGAGCTATTTAAATTAAAAGGTGGTGACAGTGATATCGCATGGGAAACCGAAGGCCCTGAAATTGATGTATATCCCCCGGATGGTGGTGGTGACGATGACAATTGGGACGATGGTGGTGATGACGGTCCTGAAGAGCCATGGGATGATGAATGGGATGAAGACTGGGATGGTGATGATCACGGCGATGGCGGAACCGATAATGATGAGGAGGAACAACCGAAATGTACCTGTACAAAAGGAATTGTGGGACTTGGCTCTGGAGGGATTGTTGACTATTCTAATCATTTGGGTACTTTTAGAAGTGCAATAACTGCTGATTTAAATAACCCAAATACAAACCAGGCATTCAAAGACACGTTAAATGGACTGAATCAGATTTTTAACAGGATCGAGAGTTCTAATTTTAATCTGGTGATCAACTTTGGTGATGCCGATGGCAGCGCAGCGTATACATCACTCAGCGGAAATAAAGATGTTAAAATTACAATGGATCAGTCCGAATTGGTTTATAAAAAGGATATATATCTTGCCGGCACCGAAATCCTCCTTCATAAGAAGGGTGATTTAAACTATGCCGCTTTTAATGAAGTATTAGCTCATGAATTAAAGCATGTTGAGCAATTTTTAGATGGCAGGATCGGTTTTAACATGTTTGATAATGAAATAAAACTAAAATACGGCATCGAGGATGAAGTTGAAGCTTTCGCATTTGCAAATAATTATGCAACTTTTGGTAATCCGCCTGTTGAAATAAATGAAACTTGGGTAAAAAACCAGACGATCACAGTAACTGGTGCCGATGGTCAACCTCAAACGATCAAACCATACGCAAACTTAGGTGATGGAAAAAACTGTCCGATCCACGGCGTATCCTCTAACCCCAATTAATAGATAACAAATGAAGAATAACATTTTAACAATTGTAGGAATTTGCCTTTTAACATCTGCTTTTGGTCAAAAAAAAGAAAAGGAGTTATCGATACTTCAGACTTTGGTTGAAAAAATACATTTGGATCTCCGTGATGTTGCAATGATGTCTGGTGTTCCAAGTAAGACATCAGTCAATTGGGCTAAACTGGTTTATGTTCAGCAGGAAGACTCCATATTCAGAGTTCCATTTGACAGTCTCACTTCACCAAAATGGAATCATCTAGCATATGATATTACAGTCGAATTCGATAGGTTTACAGAAAACCGAACTCAGAATCTTCAAGGAGTAATCGTTCTAAAACGCATCAGTCCTGAAAGAGAGGAAAAACTCCGAAACTGGATGCTTAAAGAAATGGAAAAGGAGAAAGCTTTGAAGAGATAAATACTGCCGTATGACATCTTAGATCTGAAATATAAAGCCTGGCGCGAAGAAATAAGGTTATTTTCTTGGTAGCATAAGTATAAGAAGCATAGTATAAAAACAGACCACCGTGCCTATTATAACCGATAAATTAGGAAGATTTACAAATTACAAATAATTAAAAATTATGAAAAGAAAACCAATCTTAAACTTTTTCGATATCGCAAGCGAAATTGATCAATTACCAGAAAACGAGCTTTTTAAATTAAAAGGAGGCGATAGTGATATCGCATGGGAAACAGAAGGTCCAGAAATTGACGTTTATCCTCCTGAGGGTAGCGGTGACGATGACAATTGGGATGATGGAGGAGATGACGATTGGGAAGATCCTTGGGATGATGGAAATGACGAAGATTTTGAGGATTATGATGACTTAGGCGATGGCGGAATCGATAACAATCCTGATAATGATCCCGATGCAGATGAACTACCTGAATTATGTTTTGATGCTATTTGGGATGCTTATCCACATAATGTAAATGGTCAAACCCAACATCCAAGCCAAGATGATTACGCAAACCAATGTGCTATTCGCGTGGGAGCGGCATTAAAAGAAGTATATGATGTTGACTTCGGTAGTTATGGTACAGAATTTGACGACCCTTTATCATCAGAAGGTTATCCTATTCGGGCGGCTAACTTAAAAAATTATCTAGTTGATGACTATAAATCAAAAGGTATGGAGAGCCAAATAAAAACATATAATTCGACAAATGCATTCCTTGATTCGGCATCTTCAAAGTTAAATGGTATAGTTTATATGCAACGTGGTGGAGTAAATCACATTGATGTATTTAAAGGCGATGAAGGAAAAAACGAAGTAGGATCTCTTTGGTTATCAGGAAATGTTGACAAAGTGATCTTCATTCCTATAGATAATTCAGCATGTCAATAAAATTTTTTATTATGAAGTTTACTAAAATATTAGTTTTACTCTTTCTCTTTATTGATTTTTCTGTTGGTTTTGCACAGAAAAAAATAAATGTAAATACAGCCAAAGAGTATTGGTTTTCTGATAGATTATCAGACAGCCTCTCGGAAAAGAAAACACCCGATCCAAGCCAAGGCTTTCCTATACAGGCATTTTTAATACAGAAAGATAGATTATACTATCAACCGGCAATAGGTGACGACCTGATTCCCGTTTCTTTAACACCTGTGAAAGGCTCGGATAAATTATATCTGAATATCGGCGAAACAATGACAAGTAATCATATGTATGATTATTCATCAGATGGAAAGGATTTCTTATTAACAAAAAGGGCAAATGAAATGCTTTTAACTGTTAATGATAAAAGTGGAAACACTGTAGATTCTATCAAATTTATAAGACCTACAGATTTCATGACGAATAAAGACGTATCGGAAATTTACTTTGCACATTTGATAAACGGTACTTATAGATTAGGCGATTCTAATGATGAGGTCTCATTTGATATGGACGGAAATTTAAAGGGGATTAATAGCTTTTCAAAATGGAATGTGACTAGAGCTGCGGGAAAGATAAAACCTCGGGTAAACAGTCCCCATGCGTTTATAGTCCTTCAAACCTCAGGTGTTAAGCAAAAGGAATCATTTGTTGTCATCTTTGACGAACTTATTAAAACAATGAATTTCTTTAAATATAATATTCTTAAAGATGGATCCTACAGTTTAGAAAAGGAACCCTATTATATATTGAAACAAAGTTAGTTTATCCTATTTCCAGTAACTCTTTAAATCACTGGAAATAGGTTTTTATTTTCCCACGTTAGGAACGTGTAAAACCATAAACGGACGATACAGTGCATTTGTGGGGAGTTTGGAAATCCAAACTGCTGTGTGGTCGCTGCAAATTATAAACTTTAATAATTTTATCGATGCTTTTGGCTGCGTCCTTATGATTTTGGTATACTCGCTTGGGATAGAATTCATTTTTAAGAATACCATTAACACGTTCAGCTAGCGCGTTATCATAAGGCTACCACGCTGCGTCATACTAATCGCAATGCCATAAAGCCGGAGCATTGCTTTATCTTTACCATTGCTAATTCTGATTCTTAAATTACATCACAGGATGAAAAAAATACATGTATGGTTCGGAAAGTTTAAAACGGAGAAAGAATTAAAAAAATATCTGGATCAAAATGACTATCTGGAAGCATGGGCTGTTTATGACAACGAACCGCCAACCGGAAACGAAGAGGACGATAAAGAACCAAATACGGAGTTACGCTGTGATTTTTGCAAGGAAGTTCATTTGGATAACTATGATGAAGATCTCATGATAATGAAATATTATAAGAACTCTCTAAATATCAAAACCATTGCAAATGATATTGGTGTAGATAAAAATGAGTTAGAAACATTATTAAGAGGACATAGTTTCATTGGTTTTAACGCTGTTGTAGCTTTTGAAGACAATGACCTAGATGAAAAAGATGCTTCACGTTCTGAAACGATAAAGTACATTGGGAAATTGGCTCAGTTTTCTCACCAGTCTTTATCTGATTATGAGGTTCATTATTTATGGATAGGAGACAATAAAATTGATAAAAAGAATATTCTCCAACAAGCGGCACTAAATAAAAAGGATATTATAAAACTGAATTATTACCATACTTCAAAAAGCGAAAAACTTGACGAGATACTGATTCTCCAAATAGAAGATTACAACATTGCCGAAAAGATGATTCTCAAAGCTGAAGAGCTGAGAATGATCACCGCCCATTCCGTACTTGAACTTGTTGTAAAAGGCTCAATTGAAATACATGGTGAAAAAATTGCCGATATGCTCGGTATGAAATATATTGGAAAATTTGACAAGGAATAAAATCTAATTTGTTTTTTACGGTTCGTAATCGTCGATTTTCACCTGTTCGCATATTTACGAACGAAGAATATCTGCTTAAAAATACCAACTAAAACTACAGAATAATAGATGAACATACAGCTAAGTGTCAATAGAGATTTAAACGCAAACGACATACTGCAACTTTATCAAGCTAACAAATGGAGTGCAGCCGATAAACCAGAACTACTGATCAAAGCACTCTTAAATTCGCATTCCTTAGTGACTGCATGGGATGGTACGACATTGGTAGGTCTAGGAAATGCTATTTCCGATGGATACCTCGTGGTTTATTATCCACATCTACTGGTGCTACCCTCTTATCAAGGCAAAGGTGTTGGACGTTTGATTATGGATAAAATGCAAGAGATTTATAAGGGTTTTCACATGCAGATGCTTACGGCTGATGGAAATGCTGTCGACTTTTATAAAAAGAACGGCTTTGAACGAGCAGGTCAAACAGAGCCTATGTGGATCTATAAAGGTAATGATCACTGAGAGAAGATTAAGGTTATAAAATATATGGCAGAATTTAAAGTAATAATACCCGATGAATCCTATTCATTGCTTAATTTTCGACAAGATGATTTACCTGGAGTAGCCGTCGTCAATACGGCATTAAAGGAATTTGAACCAAAAATAGTTTTCTCATGGCATTTATCAATTATGATAGATCTAGACGATTTAATCGACAATGGAATGCCTTCAAAAAGTGAAATTGAAGTAATTGACAACTATGGCGATTATTTAGATAATGAAATAAAAGGAAAAAATAAGAAAAGGCCTAACGCCTTATTTCTTGCAAGAATAACCTGGAATAAAACTCGAGAATTAATTTGGAGAGTCTACGATCCTGAAATCTCAAATAGCTTTCTGCAAGAAATTATTACATCCAACTCCTCCCCTAGACAGTTTGAATATCGAATCGATCCTGACGATAATTGGGAATTGGCAAAATGGCATTTGACAGATTGGGAGTAGTAAATTCTTGAAGAATTGGATATTTAAGAAAACATCGACATCGCCGTATCTATAGAATCCTTAAAATTTATGAATAATAATGAGCAAATAATACTTTTTTTCCATTTGGATCTTCAATTCCAATAGTTATTTCGATATTATATGTTGCAATCCAAATTGAAAATATTCCGGATTCACTTTTCAAATCACGATCAAAAGATCCGTCGTCTTGAAACTTTATTGCCTGAGCAAACTGTGGATAATTTCCTTCCGGAATTTAAGTATTAATTTCGAAAATTCTCTTTGTTCCATTTAGTACTTGATTTACAACTATGTAACATACTCTTAAATATACACAATTTGCCAAATTAGAAAGTTAATTTTAAAGTCTAACATGACTTATGATCACCCAAAAGTAACGATTAAAATAGCCTAAAATGCAATTTTAGGCCAAGATATCGGTTGAATGGAGGATTGATTACGGGAAACCGTAAGAATGCATAACAGGCAATCCGTAGGTATGAAAAGACAATACAAATCGCATTAATCAATAACACAGGAAAGATAAAACAACCGCAGCTTTAATGGCATTTTTCCTTGGAGGATTTGGTGCACATAGATTTTACCTAGGGCAGACCAGATTAGGTGTCCTTTATCTCTTTTTTGCTGGACACTTATTCCCGCATTTATCGCTTTGATTGACTTTATTTTGTTTCTCTTCATGAATAAAGAGAGTTTTGATTTGATATATAACCGTGTATATTTTTCGCACCCCATTATTCATAATTATGAATTATGTACCTACCTTTTATCAATGAGATAATTTGCAACTTTTTTAGGAGAAATTTGGCTTCGATACCCCCCCAGATTATCAAGAGGTTCCCACCTACTTCTATCCAAAGACAGGTCAATCTGGTTCAAATAGGCATATAAAAATACTGCAAAAGAATATTTAATTTTCATCTTTCTAATTCTGTTATGTTTACCATTTCCACCAATTCTTATTAAAAACCGGATTAGTTCCTTTCAGATCTAAGGGAGCACCCACTCTTACAATGCGACCTGATAACTTTTATGGACACACTGTCCGTGGCTGTAATTCGGGGATAAATCGATTGCAGTTCTAACCTAAAGCATAATTTTCACTAATTTGTCTCTAAGGGGAATCTTACTAAATCGAGTCATTTTGCTTTAATTTTATCTCTATGCTTTAGACCAAATTTAATTAAAGCATTGGCAACTTCCTGCGTTTCTTTAGCATAGGCGGTAAGCGCATAAGAAACGGTTACAGGTTTGGTGTCATTAACCGTTCTACTAATCAGTAAATTGTCTTCTAATTCCTGAAGTTCCTTGGATAGAATTTTTGGGGATATTCCCTGAGCCATCTCTTGCAGATCTTTAAACCGCATTGTGCCGTGTTGCTGCAAATTGTTCAGGATACAAAATTTCCATTTACCACTGAGCAATTCAATGCCATCTTTTAATGCCAATATAGTTTCTTTATCAATATTTTTATTGCTCATATGATAGTTACTTTCCTAAAGGTAATGAATAGTGAATATATATTGAATATCCAATAGTTTTGTTGAACAGAAATTTAAGGAAAATCATTATGAAAGTAACAGTAATCGCAAATATTTCAGCTAATGGAAGAATTTTGATATCCGATAATCCGCATCATAAGCTGCCACCGGAAGCAATGGAATTTTACGTACATTTTGTAAGGCAGGTTGGAAATGTAGTGATAGGATTGAAAACATTTGAAAATTTTCTAAATTTTCCAGATCAGATAAAAGATCATTTTAATGGAATAGAAATCATCATATTGGCCGATAAACCTTATACGGCTGATGGCTACAAGACTGTAGCAAGTCCTGAAGAGGCAATTGCATATATGTCTGCAAAAGGAGTGCGGGAAATAGCCGTTGGAGGCGGAGCAGGTACTTTCAACGCTTTTTTGGACAAGGATTTGGTTACCGATATTTATTTTAACGTCAGCCCTATAATCACTGGAGCTGGAGCAATTTTAGCAAACAATGAGGAGTTAAGTTCAAAATTCAAGTACAAAGGACAGAGGCTTAGAAACGGTTTTCTTCAATTACATCTAACTAAAGAATACTGAATAACAACAGACAAAACATGTCCTTCAAAAATAGTTGAATGGCGGAAAAAAATCCGCTAATATTATTTCTTTCGGATCTATATCTTTCGATTGGCGACTGTATCCACAGACATATCAATGATAATAGAAAAAATCTTAAAACATATCACTAAATCACCCACCATTCTTGCGTCTTATATTGCTTAGGAAAACAGTAGTGATACCTAAATACGAAGCAATATATTTCTGTGGAATTCTAAGTTCTAGTTTAGGATATTGTTTACCAAACCAGGCATACCTTTTGGATGCATCTTGCGATAGTATCAGGTGCATTCTGCGTTGAAACAAACCAAAGGCATTTTGAAAAAGTAAGCGAAAAAAACGTGCTAACTTCGGGATTTTGTTTAACAATAACTCGTAATCTTTGGCTTCAAAAGCCAATATTTCAGTATCCTCCAAGGCTTCTATGGCAAACTTGGATGGCTTGTTGCTGCTAAAACTATCAATTTCGTTCATCCACCAGTTTTCTGGAGCAAAAAGAACGGTCGCTTCGTTGTTACCATCATAAGCATACAATCGTAGGCAGCCTTTTACTACAAAATAAATATGCTTACAATACGCCCCTTCCCGAAGCAAATGAACACCCTTATGTACTTGAATGGGTTTGACGTAAGATGCTACGATGTGTTGCTCCTCTGCCGTCAGGATCACGTGTTTTGCGAGGTTAGAAAAAAGCGTATTGTATAGCATAGTCCTTAATTCTTAGTCCTTTTTGTTGGCTGGATGATCGGCAGGAAGCTTATAAAAACTGATCAACTTGGTAATTTTAAAGTCTTCATTAAATTCAAAATAATCATCGCCCACATTTGTTTTACCATCTACCGTTGACTGCCATTGATAACGTACATAGTTGTGATGAAAATCAAATTTTCCTATAAGATCAAAACGGCGGCTCGGAGCCATAGGCAATGTGTCGATGGCAAATTTAAGCAATTCATCCAGACTATTTAAGTGAAAGTAAGGATCGATGTAAATCCCATCTTTGTGCCATACTTTGGCAAATTCCTCGCCATAAGCTTCAGCTGTATTTTGGTTCCAGGCATGTAGATACTGTTGTATCATTTTTTCTACGTTGTTCATACTATTTAATTCTTTTCTACAAAGTAACAGCGTATTTTCTAGCGGCTCGTTAAACTAGTTTATTAAATGAGCTCAATCAAATTAAGATAAATTTTATTTCGTTACGCTTTCTGGAATTACTATTTTTATAAAGTTTACAACTTAAAATAAAAAACTATGCTTTCTAAATCAAATCTGTGCTATCATGTCTTTTCATATTTGCCGGTATAATAATTATAGCAATTAGTTTTAAAAAAGATAAATCAATCAAATTGAATCATGAAATTACTATAATTGATAAACAAAAAGGTCTTTTTGATACTAATTTATTGATTTTGGGAAGTGTATTTATTCTTTCGGGTTCAATAATTTTATCAAGGATAGAGGTTACTAAAAACCAAAGCGGACTGCCCCATCAAATGTCAAAATAAAACTTGCTGTGTTTAGTTATTGTCCATATAATTAAGCTATCTTGTTGATAAGTTTAGTAACCTTTTTATAAATTTCTGTAATTTGGATTAATCTGCAGCACACCATGCTTCGTAATTTGGGGTAACTTTTGACCACACACGTCACATTCGAACTTTCTATCCTTTTTCATCGAATATCATCCTTTATCCACTTTAATTCTCCACGTTGTATCAGGGCTATATATTTTTGCACCTGATCATCGGTCAATAAGCCATTGTCTTCAAGCTGGTAATTGAACTGCTTAGTGAAGGTGTAATATTGATATCAGCCCCACTATTGCCAATACGATTAGGGTCTCTGATGCTCTTCACGTAATAAGTTTCATTTGAACCATTCTTGTCCGTTGTCTAATCGTTGTAAAAAGTCAGTAAAAGAGATTCCAATTTCAATATGATATTGTTTGTCCAAATCAATAAAAGGCGTAAGTACTACCCTAATTGAATCATCAACTGTCTGTTCAATTGCAATAAATTCACTACTTCCATTTCCGCCAATTGCCAAAGTCTTTGGAAGGTTCTCAAAAATTTGATAGTCGGTATTGACTCCAATTAATTCGTCAATGTCCCAAAGTCTCACGAACTCTGATCCTATAAACAGTTCAAAACCCGAGTAATTCTGTAAAAAAAACAAGTAATCGTTAGGAAGATTGAAGTTCAAAATTCTTTGTATTTGTTCAATTTTTGTTTTGGCTTTTTGAGTGCTTTTTGGAAAATTGTATTTCAATAATAGTTCATTGACTGTTTTCATATGCTAAGTTACTATTTTTTGTAAAGTTCTATTTTTCTGTTGTCATATTTTCTCGTCCTGAAAAACTTTACAGATCAGCAAATGTTTTCTTAAAGCTTTTGGAAAGTTGGAATTGGTGGTGGTATACTGATTTAATAGGCTTACAGTTATTAGCTTTTAAGATGATTACAAACTGTATGGCTAAGGTATGGGTTTGAAAGTCGGAATGGCTACGGGAAACTATAGCTAATTTATTCAACATAGTTAATAAGACAATAAAGTAACTAACATAGCCTCCCTTGTTAACCGCAAAGGGAGACTATGATGGTTAGATGCTCGCTTTACAACGCTAGGAATCGAATGATAAACTACATTGCTGGAGAGTTTCATTGACTGGCATATACTGAAACAACTTATCCTCCTTGGACTGATTCCTTTCACGAGTAAGGTTAATGATGCTACATGTGGCGGAATTCAGGAACAACTGTTTCTACCCATTCCTCTTCCATGTATTCTACAACTTCATTATAATTGTCCTCTTTCGGCAAGACCATTGTAAAATTTTGGTGCCAGGTCCCTTCCAAATCCAGATGCTGATAAATATAAAATACATCGCTATTTGAAAGCTTGACGAAGTAACTTGTCAATTCATCTTCTTTAATTTCTGTAATGTGCAATGAATCTTTTTCAAGTTCTTTATAAATTAGTTTATTCCAATTTTTCCATCCATCAAATTTAGGAGCATCAGTATATATAAAATTCGTCGAATCGAACAGCAGGTATAAACCGTCCAAATCAAACACAACCTTAAGCCCATAATTTCCTTCTTCAAAATTGTAAAAGATATTTTTCAGAATTCTTGTCATATTATTTATTTTCTAATTCGACACGGCAATGTTGGCTAAATGCTCACTTTGTCGTCTAATTTAAACCATGACTTGCGGAAGTAAATTTTTGGATAAAACTGGGTTCCATTTGAGCTTGTTTTTTCACACTGAAAAAATCATTAAATAATGCCCAGTCGTAAACCCCTTCATCAATTGGATATGCTGTTAAAACTCCTGATAACTTATGTCTATCTATCCATATTTCCGCCTTTTCAATTGAAGTAAAAACTCCACTTGAAAACCGCCCTCCTTCTCCATGAAAAACCCAAATTGTATCTAACATATTGCTTATTTTTTAAAATTACCCTGGAAATCTTGTATGCAGGACAGTGCGACCTGGACTCTTTTCTATCTGCTCAAAATCATCTATTTTTCTACAATTATTGAAAATAACCATTTCGATGTGCTCACATTCATTTACGTCCTTTACAGATTGTAAGTTTCTACCGTAGTCGATACGAAATGTTCTTAGATTTTTGAGCCTCTCGATACCTTCCAAATTTTGCACATTAGTATAATGGACCAATATTTCTTCCACATTGGGAAAAGCATCCAAATTCACATGGAGGAAGAATTGCTTTATTATAAAATTTTAATTTTCCACATTTCTATATTTTGTCTCGATTTATTGCGGATAGTTATATAATTGTTGTCATCCCATTTATAATCTAAATTATAAACTATTTCACCACCGCTAGGCTCACCTTCTGTTATCAAATCTCGATTGATTTCACGACCAGTTTTGTCAAATAAAACCCAAAATAATTTAAAACAGTTAATCTCCCATTCACACCAAAGTCCTAATTTCCATTGACAATTTGGTGAGCGTTTGTATTTACTATTTATAAAGAATTTGTAATTTAAATCGTTGTCAAGACAGTATTTATATGCTTTCAGTAATGGTTCAGTACCCCACTTTTCCAATCCACCAATAGTTGTCATTCCGGAATGAATCAAATCAAGCTGTAAAGACTTCTTTTCAATTGGATTCATTTCAAAATACTGGTCAAAATTTATTTGCTTATAAACTTCGCGAAAACCTTTATGCGATGTTATTTTATCCACCTCTGAAGGATCCTCTCCAACAGAAATCACACATTTTCTGACATCATCAGTATTATATTTACGAAGAAATGACCAATACATTTCCGCAATACTCCAACATTCTTCATTAAATTCTTTAAAATTTTTACCTGGTAAAAATTTCGCTCTCAGACTAATTTGACTTAATTTCATTATATCCACTATTTACTTGGAAGTGAGATATAGTTATTTCCCTATACATCATGAATCGCATAATTATAGAGTAATTCTGCCAGTTCTTCATTAGAAAGGGATCTGTTTTGACTATTATTTGCCTCTTCAATGACATCTAAGAAATAATAAAAATCAAATAAATTATGGTAATTTATTCCATTATCTGAATATGCTATACTACCGCCAGTTTTCTCGATTTCAAAATATCTCAATTCATTATGAATATCCAATGGGATCTCCATAAAAATCTCAATCACTTCGGATTCCTCATGTAATGACTGCAGATGGCAGAATTCTTTGAACGAACCACCATCCCTAAAAAAATAAATTAATTCTAAAAGCTCCATGATAAAGATTGTTAGGGGGTAACACTTTTAAATGCTCCAATTTTTCGGGGAGAGGTAAGTTTTAGTGCAATAGTCTAGTGTTAGAAGTTTCGGTTATAAACCCCATTATTTAGTACGCCTCCAGAACTTTTCAACTCTACCGCATCCATAATCTTTTCAAAATAACCAGAAACATACTCCCTATCCTCCGTATCTAAATTAAAAGTTTCGAACCTTTGGAGGCTTTCTTTTAAAAGTTCTTTATATTCAGCCTCGTCAAAATTATCCTTTGTGCCTTCAATAAAGTCATCAATACTGTCGTTAAGCAAGTCTGATAAAACTTTTTTGTCATGCCTTTTTTCTAAACCTGGATAAAAAGCACTTGCCTGAAATTTGGGTTCTTTCTTTAGTATCTCAAGGTTTTTTGTATGTTTAATTGAATAGTTTGATTTCTTGTTACAGGCAAATACAATCAATATTATTGAAATTGCTGTAATAAATACTGAGCTTACTTTTAATTTTCTCATAAATTAGAATTCCTGTTTTATCTTTTTATCTTAAAAAATCTCTCCAAATCCGCTTTGAATTTTTATTTATTGAAACCTCGGCACACACTCCCGTCGTACATCAATTTGACAAACCGGTATTATATGCAATTTTACTTTGATGCTCTGACTTCTTTAAATATTCCTCTATCAGAGAAATCACTACTTTCTATTTTACTTTCTGGACTAAGAAAATAGGCAACTGTCTGAATAATCTCCTTATTTAGAGGGTTTAAAGTTGTTTGGTTTATTACAATTCTAGTTATTTTTCCAGCTTCATTTTCACTTAAATAAACTTCTCCCTTTTTTAGTTTCAATTCATCTAAATGCGTCTTATACACGCTTTTAATATCATTAAGATTGAAGAAGTAAATACTATCTTTTGTTTCAATAAACTTTTCGAAAACAAAATCGCCTCTTAATCCTCTATCTTTTTCGCTTAAACCACGATATTGAAATACAATATTTTCAATAGCTATTCCTTCAGATTTTAATTTATCTATTCTAAGTGGTAAATAATTTGGTTTTGTTTTATAATACTCGTCACCACAATCATTTTTACATTCGTGTTTTATACCAGAGATTTTATTTTTGCTTGGAATTTCTGAAAGATTATACATAGGAAGAGTGTTATCTAAATTAATTTTAAAAGATTGTGTAGAATCGATAATTATAAAACCAGATATGTGAGAATCTCTTCCCCCCCAAGCATCATATTTATAAAGTAATTTAGACGACCCCTCTATTTTTTGTACATATAATTCAGTAATATCCCATTCACTAGATAGGTCAAAACCACAGCTATTTAAGAGGATAGTAAGTATAGATAAAAATAAAAACTTAAATTTCATTTTTATGAGCAGTTTTTCTATTTGCAGTATTCATTAATTCGTTCTTTCGCATATTCTGCTCCGTTGTCCAATGCTTTATTCCAATTTTCGCAAGCTCTCTCTTTGTCTTTTATATTGAAATAAGTGTTGCCTAAATTAAAATATGCCTGTTGTTTTGCTCCCTGCTCCAGTTTGTCAAGTTGCAAAACTGTCTCATAGTCAGCGATTGCACCTTTATAATCTCCATTTTCGTCTTTAAGTCCACCACGATTTATTAAAGCACTCGCAAATTTTGGTGCAATTTCTATTGCTTTGTCGTAGTCTTTAAGTGCCAATTTCCAAGTGTATAGCTCGTTTTTTACGATAGCTCTTGAATAGTAAGCATTTGGGTCTTTGGGGTCAATTTGGATTGTTAAGCTCCAATTAAATATTGCTCCGCTTAAATCTCCATTGTTATAACATGCTAAACCTTTGTCAAAATAATAGTCCGCCTTTGTTGAGTCAATTACTGGAAATTTCTGCTCCTTTGGATCAAAAGGTCCACCGTAAGCATCAAGTTTTGCGTCAAATTCAAAACCTCTTTTATACATATCCAAATCCCAAAAAAGTAAGTTGTCGGCTGTCATTGGAATTTCATTTGTCTCTCCGTTTAGTTCCCATAATTTTCCGTATTTCTTAACTTCTTGAACAGTGTATGGATAGTGTGCCTTGATAAATTCTCCAAGCTTTTGTAAGTTCTCACTTTTATCTGAGATAAAAGTAAAGTCCATTTTTGTTAAGCAGTTGTCTTTAAGACCACTCTTGACCATACTATTAAAAACGTCTTCGACAGAAACCATTTCTTTGGCAAATCCGCCAACAAAATTGTCCCAGGTGAAGAATGTCTGTTCCATTTTCTTTTGTCCGTAGGATATTAAGGTTGTTAATAAAAGTAATAGTGTCAATATCTTATTTCTCATTCGTGGTGTAAGTTTTTAAATCGACCAATAAAGCTGTTCGCTTAGCAATCTGATATGTCCCTTCAATTTTTTTGATTGATATAGTGATCATCTTTATAACTATTAAAATCAACATACATGCTACTGTTATTAGTTACTATTATGGCATTATACTTTTCAATCGGGCAAGGTTAATACCCGAGACTAATATACATTCTTTATTCTGAATTAATAGGTCTACAGCTATTAACTTTCAAGGTTAATACAAACTGTAAGGCGAAGGTATTGGTTTGAAAGCCGGAATGGATGCGGGAATCCTTAGGCTCTAGGCATTCAACCCTAATTTAGTATACAAAGTTGAGGCGATATTGGACCAAATCATCCATGATGTGGATAGAATAGAAGGAGCAAATAGGATGAAATATCATAAACTATACGATAAACCCAATAGAAAAATACGGGGCATCGTATAGATAATTTTTTCGGAACTGATGTATTCTGTCAGTACCGCAGTGCGGTAGCTCGTATTTTTTAACACGTTTAGCCCTTGAATATAAAAACTGAATGGAGATTTCACTTTCTGGTAACGCAATTCAAAATTTCCATTTATAGTAGTTGGATCAGCACTGCTATCTTCCAGCCCTGTCTTCAAGAGACTCCAGTCTGTCTTAAATACAATATTCTTCAGCTGATATTTCCCGGTAATGCTCCATTTATTGAGCGCGACCTTTTGACTATCGCCCAAACTCTTCTGCCAACTATCGGTTTTAGTCCAGGCCACTTTTACATCTGCCAACTTTGGTATGAACCATCTTAAGGAAAGGTCTGTCGAAACTGTGTTCTGCCGTAGATAAATCTCGCTGTTGTCGATACGCTGTGCTAACCTCATATGGATATGGGATAGATATACACCCGGTTCAAACCTACCGTATCTTATGCTATAGCCCCCAATGTTGGTGAAATTGATATCAGGTCGATCAAACAACTTCACCGTCTTCAACTGCTCGTAGGAAGAAGTCAAAAGGCTGTTCCCTTTGATCTTATCTTTCAAAGTCAATGTACTGTTAAAATGGATTACCCGAAAGTCTGTAAGTCTAAAATTGTTATAGGTAAAAGTAAGTTTATGGAATGTCTGTCCCTCCAGCAGGATATTTCCCCGGGACAAACTATTGTAACCTGTGATCCAATAAGACGGATTAAGGTCCATTGCTGTCGCAAAAGTATAACCCCTTCGGTAATTAAGGCGAAATCCATCCAATGCACTTTTCCCATATTTAAGATCCACCTCCGGTTGTAGAAACCATTGCCCATGACGATCATCGTTTGTTGGAGTCTGGTTGATTAAGTATAAATAGTACTGCTTTAAGGAAAATAGTATTTTTAACTTATCGAAATCCAACCGGTAGCTCCCGCCCACATAATTGCTGCTGTTTCGATAATATTGTCCGTGGTCAAATAAGTGCGCTCCCGTTGTATCCTGGGCTCCCATTGACTGCCCTTTCTGCCGTAATAATTCATTTTGAGAGTTCGCTTCCAGATGAAGCTGCTGGTTCTGATTGATGACCCAATAGTATTTATAAGACCCATTGAAAAGATGCATCTTCCGCTCTACAGGTCTCACTATACTATAGTTCGCCATAGAATCAAAACGTATGAAGCCACGTAGGAAAAGGCTGTCCGAAGAAAGGGAGAAATTATCTTTCTCTGAGGTATACTGGTGCTGAAAAGCAAAAGAACTGTAACTTCGCAAAGAATGCTTCCAGCTCCCTTCGAGATATTGTTTTAAAACAATGGAATGTCCATCCTGGATTTGTATACTATTGTTGTCTACTCCAAATCTGTCAATGACATTGTTCATATGTACCTCCTGCCTGGGCATTGTCCAGAATGTACCCAGGTTGTAATCCAAGCTAAAATAGGGACTTGGCTTAAAATTGCTCGAAATATTGAAAGACGCCTGTCTATTGACCTGCGAAGAACGCATATTGGTTTGTTCTGTATACCGAAGATCGGGAAAAGAATAATGATTAGTGCCTTCTAACATGGTACCCAACCTGTTTTCGGCATACACGCCATAGAGGTTTACACTAAATTTCTTCTTTAGTCCCTTTTGAAAACCGTTGAATGCGGCGAACTTATTGATGTTCTTTATCACATTTCGATTGTCGCGATCATATCCAGCCAGGTTATTCTTATTAACTGAATTAGAAAAATATTGCAATTCGGCACCCTGAACCCGATCAATATCTTCTTTGGAGACCGGTGAAGTACCGATATTATTGATATCCCCAATAAAAGACATGGTTTTTTCCGGTGAGTAATAAAATAGGGCGGCGTGTTCCTTGTAGGATTTTTCGCTCCCCAATGACGATTCAAGATCCCCAAAGATGAAATTCTTCTTATTCTCTTTCAGTTTGATGTTCATGGCAAGCTGATCATTTACCTGCACACTTTTCAGCAGGTCGTTCTGGGAAAACCTACTGATCATCTCAACCTTGTCCACTGCTTTTGCGGGAATATTCTCGATAGCGAGCTTACTGCCGCCACCAAAAAAGCGTTCATTTTCCACCAAGGTTACATTGACTTGCTTACCCTGAAAACGCACTTTTCCATCTTCGATGGAAAAGCCGGGCATTTTTTCAATAAGATCCTGTAATTTTCGGTCGGTACTGTCCCGGAAATAGTCAGCGGAAAAACGGATCGTATCTTTGGCAATTTCAACTGCACGGTATTGGTAGTCGATCTTTACTTCTTCAAGTCTCTTGACGGATTTTAATAATTTGAATTTTTGTTCTGCCGATCGAATATCGAAGGTATCAACAACTTTCTGATAGCCTAACCTGGAGATCGTAAGCTCAATTTTTCCTGTGTTCGAAAATTCGAGCTGAAAATGTCCCTGCTGATCAGTTTTCTGAAATACGGGAGCAATTCCGGAAGAAGGAATACGTTTGATCACGATACTTGCGTTCTCCAACGGTTTGTCGCTGTCATCCACAACAAGGCCTTTAAATAGCAAGTTTTGTTGCGCCAGTAAACTATTGGTCAGTAGACATAGGAGAATAAATAATAGTATATATCTAAACTTCACAAGCTATTAATAGGGAATATTCAAATCTTTGGCTTTTTCATATAATCTAGTACGCCACTCTTCTTTAGTAATAATTTCTTTATTTGGTAATGGTGCAATCTCAGGTTTACTTGCAAAATTCAATTCCTTCAATCCATAAAGAGTTCCACCTTCTTGAAATTCAAAGATCAGTCCTGGAAGATTCCGTGTGTATATAGGACCAAAGGATACCGGAATATCAGGGCAAAACCAAGCTATAACGAGCCTTTTCTTTATCTTAGTAACTCCTTCCTCGATATAGCTTGTTTCCCTATTTCCCGTTGCTTTATAACAGATGAATTCACCTATCTGCTTAGTTTCAGCGCTAATTTTCCAATCAAAATTATTATTTGTTTTTAGCATTAAACCCTTTTTATCAAGCGGGTTTTTCATATCCCGATCAAAATTATAGCAATACGCTGTATCCTGCCATGTAGAATCCCTATATCCTATTAAAGTCTCAGTACTCCTTACATCTGCCTTGGCCAACTTGTCAATTTCTTTACTTTTGACTCTGGTAAATAAGGACCTGCTTGCTGTAAATTCAAGTTTAAAAGTCATCATGGAAGCGATTTTCGGGACAAAAGAATGGGCGCTCAATATCCAAAGCTCCTCTGGCGTGTTAAGTGAACTATCGGCGCTTTTTATTACTGAATAATATGCATAGCCGGAAGTTCCCTGACCTTGGCTTTTTAAAATAAAAAATAATAAAAAAAAAGGAAGTAGAGTTCTGTGTAATCTCATTCTTAAAATTATTAATATGGCTGGATAAATCCAGCCATATTTATGAAATATAAATTTACCAAATTAATAATGACATTATGTCTGCGGCAATGAAGAGTGTGTACCATCTGCACACTTTTCCATTTCAATCTGCAAAATGTCATCCAATACATCTTGTGGATATGCCCCAACCATCTGACTCCCTCGAATTAGTACTTGTATAACGCAAATTACCCTCGAATCTTGAGCTTCAACCAGCGCATTTTCTTGTTTGGTAGGAGTTTCTTCAACCAACACATTTTCATGTTTGACCGGAACTTCTTCAGCGATGGTTGATGCTTGAACTTGGCTCGCCCCAAAGATAACACCACCTAGTAGCATTACCTTTAAAATACTTTTTTCATAATTTTTATTTAATATATTATCGAATATATTTATAAAAATTACATTTATAATACGGTTTTTTAAAATCCACACAAATGTGTAGTAAACAAAAGATTGTCTGAATTAATTAAAATCCCTATAACTACTATTATTTAAATATCTATCACATAACACGCTTAAGAAATTATCGACTTATAGTAAATTACACGAATAAGCGAGCGCCAAAGAAATCGACATAACTCGCTCCTATATCGCTAAAGACAGTAGTACCGATGACAACATTGGCCGCTATTGGATCATTATAGCGTGAAATCTCCCTCCCTTCGATGGAATTGGTCGTGGTTACTATCATGGCATTATACTTTTCAATCGGGCAAGGTTAATACCCAAGCCTAATATACATTATTTATGCTGAATTAATAGGCTTACAGATATCAACTTTCAAGATGATTACAAACATTTAAGGCTAAGGTATTGGGTTGAAAGTAAGGTTGGTTACGGGAAACCGTAGCTGATTTAGGACAGTTCGATAGTGAATTATATTAGACTAAAGTAGCCCTTTACTAACCGCTAATCTCCAACAAAGCTGTATAGGTTTTTTCCCAATCTCCATTATTATTTAGCCGATCAGATATATGTTAACTTTTTTCTTATTTTTGAAATTATTGCAGATTTGCGAGGTAGAAAGTTAAAAATGAAGGAATTATTTCAAACATTCAAACCAAAAAATCCTATAGTCAAAAAGTATGTTGATTATTACTATTTGGACATTAAACCAAATAATGTGATCAATGAATTCCTATGTTTCCCCCATTTTAATAATACAATTTCAATTTATAGATATCATGTGAGATTGGAAAATGGAGAAATAAAATTTGATGATAACGCAAAACCATTTCAGATTTTCACCCCTATTCGGGAAAAAGTACTTAATGTAAAACAATCTGGAACAGTTTACAGAATCGTCATTGTATTTCATCCTTTAGGTATTCAGCAATTTTATGAAAATTTAAATTTTGCAGATTATATAACAGATTACGAGTTTTTCGGTCCAAAAGAACTAAAAGAAATCTTTTCTACAACTCAAATAAAACGTATTTCAGATTTTTTAGACAACGCTTTATTACATCGTTTTAAAAAATTTGAGAGCCCAATTTTAGAACAAGCAGTTCAATATATTTTCAGTAATGACGAGAAAATATCTGTCACAGAACTTTCAACTTACATTGGAATCAGCAGACAACATTTAAACAGAGTCTTTCAAATTAATTTGGGAGTTTCCATCAAAAAATTTTACGAAATAGTTCTTTTTAGACAGTCCGTTAACAAGAAACTTTTTGAGAACCCTGAAAGTAGCTTCACTGAAATTGCTTACAAGTTTAATTTCAGCGATCAATCTCATCTCAATAAAATCTATAAAAACCTCGTTGATAATTCACCAAGAAACTTTTTTAGCAAAGGAACTATTTTAGGAAAAGAAGATACTTTTTGGCATCTGGATCCTTAACGAGTAATGTTCCATTTTTACAAGTTTCCGAAATAGTTTGTCTGTAGATTTGCCTCATTAAATTTTGATTTATGAGATATTGTATTGTTTTATTTTTAGTTCTGTTAAGTTTATTTGCCCAAGCACAGGAAAATTATTCAACTTTGATTCGAAAAGCGGTCGAAAACAAAAAAAATGCAAAAGATTCAATTGCGTATCTGCATGCATTAGGATTGTACGAAGACGCATTCGCAAGATTTCCGGATAGTATAGATCAATTTAGCCGCTATAACGCTTCAATCTTAGCTTATAAATTGAATAATAAAGATAAGGCATTTACCTATTTATCTCCGCTGGCAAAGAAGGAAACCGACTGGAAAACTTATCCCGCTTGGAATTACATAATTAGAGATTATGCTTCGGAAGAATATAAAGATCTAATAGGTGACCCAAGATGGCAAATTTTGAAAAGCGATGCTATTAAAAATAAAGATCGTTTTTACAGCCAATTAAAAGTAAAGGAAGATGAATTTTTCAGTATAGAGCGAACTAATCTAGATAAATTTCAGGATGAAAAATCTCTTTATGAGAAAATAAAAAACTTTAATCCCTACAAAGTGAAAAAAAATCAGGATTATTCTATTTCATTCAAAATAAACGATTCAACCAAAACTTCGTTTTTTATTCATTTGCCAAAAAATTACAATCCTAAAAAGAAGTATCCCCTACTTTTCTTTCTCCACGGAGCAGTAAGAAGTAATGCGTTGATTGATTATCAATTTGCCGATTGGAATTTAGGCGGCTGGAATAGATATTACACAAAATATGCAGCTCGAAATGATGTCATTTTAGTCTTTCCAAAAGGGAGCAGGCAATACAATTGGATGACATCAAATGAGGGCTTTTTTATGATTCCCGAAATGCTTGAAAGTATCAAGAAAGCAGTCAACGTTGATGACAATAAAGTTTTCATTTCGGGACATTCTAACGGAGGAACGGGGTCGTTTTCATATCTGATGAAACAACCTACACAATTTGCAGGTTTTTACGGATTTAACACTTATCCAAAAATTTTCACTGGTGGTACTTTCGTTGAAAATATTAAAAACCGTTCATTTATCAATTTTTCAACAGATGAGGATTATTATTATCCACCAAACGCAAATGATGATTTAACAAAATTAATGAACGGAATAAATGCCGATTACAAAGATTATCGGTACAATGGATTTCCGCATTGGTTTCCACAATTTGACGAATCTGAACCAGCTTATCAGATTCTTTTTAACGACCTAATACCCCGAAAGAGAAACCCTTTTCCGAAAGAAATATCTTGGGAATTCGATGATGAAAAATACGGAAATATTGATTGGTTTTCTGACATAAAATTAGATACCTTAAGCCAAAAATCAAATTGGCACAAAGAGCTAAATTTTAAAATCAGCCAATGGTTGAAATATGACAAAGACGATAGCTTAATTGTTCAGGAAGTTGATAAAAAAGCTTTTGATTTTCCAAGAAGATCAGGAAAAATAAAAGCTGAATATCAAAACAACATTTTCAGAATTAAAACTTCTTCTATTAAATCATTTTCAATCAATATTTCGCCTGAAATGGTCAATCTGAAGAAGAAAGTAAAGGTTTACGTAAATGGCAAGTTGTATTTCAATAAAAAAGTAAAGTACAATCGTGAATATATGTTGCAGAACTTTGAAAACAACCAAGACCGAGAACAAATTTGGATAAATCGTATTAACCTTAATATATCCTAAAATATGTACGCGTCCTTTTCATCAAAAGGTTGTTAAAAAGAATATCTACAGCTCTTAATTTCAAGATGATGACGCATTGTTAAGGCTACGGTATGGGTTCGAAAGAAGAGTTGGTTACGCGGAAGAACAGTCGATTCGTTCGGCAGTTTTAACAAAAGAAAAGGCCTCCTGAAATGCAGGTTTATATCAATGCCCAGCTTGGAGCGAATCTTGCGAGAGTAGCCAATATGGTAGGAACTAATCCTGGGACGGGAGTGAAAAACTGGGATCCTAATTGTAAATAAATTCAGATGCGAAAGGAACAAATAACGGAGCAGTTAAAAGAGTATTATCCGGAGGGTCTTACCCTCGACGATATCATGGCTTATTCCTCTTCAGAACCTTACAGTAACCGGAAACGATGTATTGAATCAGCCTGGTCAGACCGCGGGCAATGGGAACAATTAAAAGAATCCCTTACCGACCTGTCTGCTGAAATCTGGGACTACTCCTTCTTAGGGGGAAGCCCTTCGTATCACTTTTCCTTCCGCCTTGAGCAGAATGAAGACATTTTATACTCTTTATTTGTCAGTGTTATTTTACCCTATTTTGCGATCAGGATAATGAGCCTATCCAATCGGGAAAAATCATTTATCCCTGTAAGTGACACTGATTTTCAGGTATTTGAAAAGCTGAAAAAGAAAGTACAAAATGTTTTCCCCGAGCATCTGATAATTAAAGATGATAGGTTGCTACAAACTAAGGTTGATATCTTCGAGGCAGAAGGGGAAAATCCTCCGTCAATACAGCACCTTTTATTCTCGACGATAGAAACATAGTTACAGCAATACTATTCCGCAGTATTTCTCCAGATCAACCCACTCTTCGATAATGACAAGCGATACCCTTTGGTCCATAAAATTTCTCCTTAACCTGTAATTTTTAGAAATTGGATTTGATTACCAACAATATTGAGCCGGTAACTCAATACAATAGGGCTTCCAGGAAAATTACCTGAGACTTCCGCTTTCAAAATACTTTGATCCTCATTCTTCTCAAAGCTGATAGGCTTCATAATTGACTTATAGTTTTTGTTTGCATCTGAAATCCATTTTTCGATCTCTTTTCGTCCATTGTGCATTTTTCCCTCATCATAAACTACTGCTGTTTCGGTGAAACACTTGGCATATGCAACACTATTGTAGCTCGCTTGTGCTGCCACTAAATCTATTAACACTTTTGGTAATTCCATGATTTCTTATTTTATCTGATCACCTTCGAGAACTTCAAAGTCTCCATAAGGAGAAAGAACTTCAATTGGGTGCCTCTTCATATTCTCCCTGATCAGGCTCCAATATTTCTCTAGCTCTTTTTGATCAATAGTTGTGATTTTTGTAAATATTATGTATGCTGGCATATGACTAAATTTAAACGGTTGGTATTGTCCCTCCATCGATTACAAATTCGGTTCCGGTGAGATATCCTGCTCGTGGTGATACTAAAAAACCGACCAATTCCGCAACCTCTTCGGGTTTTGCCGGCCTGCCAAAAGGTATTCCTCCCAGGCTATTCATGACCTGTTGGATTGCTTCCTCAACACTAATACCGTTTCGCTCCGAAATTTCCTGCATCATTCCCGTTGCACCATCTGTCTGAATCCAGCCCGGCGAAACAGTTAAAACTCGTACTCCTTTCGGTGATACTTCATTTGATAGATTTTTACTGTAATTTAACAAGCCTGCCTTTGCTGCCGCATAAGGTAATGTTGAATCATGTAGTGGTAACCTAGCTTGTATGGAAGCGATATGAATAATGACACCATTTCCCCTTGCTAACATATGAGGCAAAAAGCCTCGGTCTAAACGGACCGGCGCAAGCAGATTGGTATGAATAGCCTTTTCCCAATCTTCATCGCTCAATACTGAAAAACCTCCGCCTTCTGCATCTGAACCGCCCAGATTATTGACGAGTATATCCAACCTTCCAAATTTTTGAAGAACTTCTGAAACTATTTTTTTGGTTCCGGCAGATTGGCTTAGATCAGCAGAAATAAAATGTAACTTGTCGTTGGCTTGTTTAGGGGTATTTCTTGCCGCAATAATAACCGTTGCGCCTGCATTTAACAAGCGCTCAGCTATTGCCTTTCCCGCGCCTTTTGTACCACCTGTCACCAAAGCAAATTTACCCGATAACTCCTTGTTGAAATCAACTATATGTTTCATTATTGAAATATTTTTATACAAATTTCCGACCTATAAACAGTTTACACAAGTACGGAAAAACGAATTGCATAGGGATAAATTTATCCCATATTGTATATTTTCGAACATTGACTTAATTTTGGAATATGTACGAAAAGAAAATACCTTTAAGTCTCAACTGTGGTTTAGACCTGATTGGTGAAGTTCTCTATGGTAAATGGAAAATAAGATTATTGTGGTTTATCAATGAAGGGTACAAACGCCCAAGCGAACTCCAGCGCAAAATACCGGATGCTTCACGAAGAGTTCTAAATGTTCAGCTAAAAGAACTTGAAGAGCACGAATTGGTTGCAAAAGTTATTTACCCTGTTGTACCACCTAAAGTGGAATACAGTCTTACAGAATTTGGGAAGACTTTAATCCCTGTAATTTCTGCACTAGGAAATTGGGGTGATGAGCATCAGGAGCGTCTAAGGAAAGTAATTTTGAAATAAAACATCCAATTTCCCTGAGGGAAATTCAAAAAAATGACGTGCTAAATATCAAAAAAAGTCGATTCTTCATTTAGAATCGACTTATATACATACGCTAACTATGATATATGACGTAAAATTTGCGACCTCGATAACGCTGGTGGCCAGCTTCATCATTTCAGATCACCATAGCCTTGTAGACCAGTTGTCTTACAATAGGCTTCCTCAAGAATTTTCAATCGTCCGCTTTTTATTGCAATTTTCGCAACAATACTCAGAAGAGGTTCTACAATTTTCATTACTCCTGTCATCTTGGAGTTATTCAGGTAAATGAACAGAGCCAGGTCTGAAAAATTCTTTGGAATTCCGTTCCCGTCCGTAAGACCATCCTTTGCCAGCCCCAATAGAATCAGTGCGGCCTTTTCAAATTCAATATTTCCTGGATCGATGGTTGTCCGTAACCGGCACACACCTTTAGATCTATTATTAAAAAGATGTGTTTCATTAGCCGATATGAAGATCTTATCCCCCGACTTGAGTTGGTAACGTTTACCGCTTCTACCCACTTCCAATTCACCTTCAAGGACTTCAAACCTTTCAGAAAATAGTGTATGATAATGCCATGGCGTTTTTGCTCCGGGGAGTAGATCACATTCACTTATAGTAGAACCACCATTGGCCGCAGACTGAATAAGATCAAAAGATACTTGATTATAAGGATTGTCGGTTCTCTTTTTTTGCATTAAAAGCACCGGCCCCACTATAATGCAGATCAATACAGCTATCATATGAGCTATGCCATGCTGCCAGTCGCTGCCATTTTTGCCCATTACAATCATGAAATCGCCTAAGGGCACGACGGTCGCTGCTAGCAACGCTATGGCCAGTGCTTTCCTTTCATTTGCCAATACTAAAAGCACCAGAAGAATACCAGAAAATAGATCGCGAATTCCTTTGATGTAGTGAAAGGAATAATCAGCATGTGTATTAGTAGAGATACCGTAATCGAATTCAGCGTTAAGCGGTGAAAACAAAAATCTTAGACCTATAAATAGTAAACCTATTCCGGTCAAAAATGAAATGATGTAACATATTCTTGTTGCCATAATATATAATTTTATTGACAACAAAGTTATCTGGACCGATTTCACTATTCATGCACCTAAGTTAATAACTCAGTCCCTCCTCGTATTTCGGCTCCGGATACGGCTTAACGATTGTGGTTTCACCCCGACGTACGAAGCAATATAATATTGAGGAATTCTTTGTACTAGCTCAGGGTATTCTTTTATAAATTTCTCATAACGAATTTCGGGAGAATCAGTATAAAAAGAATTAAGCCCTTGAAGGGTTTGAACAAAAACCTGCTCTATCACTAACCTGCCGAAACGTTCGCCATTCTTGATCTCAGAATAAAACACTTGAAGATCATTATAAGAAATTACCAATAGTGTACAATCTTCAAGAGCTTGAATAATCTGCCTAGATGGCTTTTGGGGAATAAAACTTTCGTTATTGCAGACAAAATCCATTTCTTTACCAAATCCATATGTTTTCTCCTCCCCATCATTGTTGATATAATACTGCATAACACCGCTGATAATAAAACCAACATAACGGCAAACGTCCCCTTCACGCAAAAAATATTCACCCTTCCTGTATTTCTTTTCCCTAAAAAGTTTTGAAATCAGGTCCCTATCTGCTTGATTAATGTCTATTGCATCTGTGACCGTTTTTAATAATATATTTATCATAATAGCGACGTATTGGTTCTTTAAAGATCGTAAAAAATTTTATGCCAGGATCAGAAAGTCAAAGGGTGATCGGGATAGCTGGTGTCCTATAACTTAAAGGAAAGCTTGCCGAAGAAAATGCTGCAAAGGATGAGAGTTGATGGTAAAAATTGACAAAAAAACAATATGCCCCTACAAAGGAGCCACTTATGAAGTAGCCAAAATAGTTCCTTTATTTCGACACTTATAACTTATTCTCAGATTTGGACTTATCTGGAAATTTTATTCGTTGAGGTCGGCCAGGGATCTCGATACGGAATCGGTAGAGATTATTCTCACCGCAGCTACTGGGATAACGCTTCGGTTTCAAAAACGAAACAGAACAATAAATACAGACGACTATTATTGCCGCTACAAATTCAGGCACAATAATACCAAGATAAAATCTATCATATATATCTAGTGGTCATTGATATCGAAATATCCAAAGAAGAAGAAAAATCAATTTTAGCTATTTAAAATATACGTTATATTTATTCGAATATAGCCCCGCTAAAGCAAATGACAGAAACAGAAAAATATCTTGCTGACTTTAAAACAGCTGTTACAAGCGTATATTCCATTTCGGATAAGGCATTTGATTTATTGGCTGAAACGGCCTACGTTCAGCAGTTTAAGAAAAATGAAGTTTTACTTAGGGAAGGGCGTGTCGCCAATGACATTTTCTTTGTCTGTAAAGGAGCCTTAAACTCTTATTTTATTGATGAAAAAGGAGCTATCTGGAATAAATGGATTTATTTGGAGAGGGATTTTGCGAGCACAAGATTTTCGGCAATCATAAAAACGCCCAACGATTTTAAACTGCAAGCTATTGAAAACACTACTGTGGTATGTATGCCTTATCATCAAACAAGAGCAGCTATCAATCAAAATGATGAACTAAAAAACCTTTACATTGCCTATTTGGAGAAAAAATGGATCGTCATTAATGAAGAAAGAGAAATTTCTTTACTGACCGAAAGTGCAACCACAAGATATCTCAAATTGCTGGCGGCACATCCGGGAATTGACAGCAGAATTCCACTACAATATATTGCTTCGCACCTGAGCATTACCCCAACACAGTTGAGCCGAATACGTAAAGGGCTAACCAAATAAAAAAATCATTACGCTCAACCTATGTAGAGTGCGTTTTCGAAATCACACTTTATTTTTGCTTATTATCAAACAATAATAAAGGATACTATTAAACTCTTTGAAATAGAACGCATCGTACTATTAATTGAAGTTTGGAATAGGAGACCGTAATAATTAACAATTGAAATTAAATTATGCAAACAATTTCCAAAACACTAAAAATATTTCTAACCGCACTTATTCTTTCCAATATCGTACTGATGGCTTGTGTGGTCTACTTTTTTCTGAACAACAAGCACAGTTTAAGCGCGGAAAGAATAGATATCAAGGACAGATCTGGAAATAATCGTGTCGTTATTGCAAACACAGATAACATTCCGCAACCTATTATCAAAGGGAAAACATATAAAAGGGCTTACGCTCCCGCGGGCCTGATTTTCTATGATAAAAATGGAGACGAAAGAGGCGGTTTGGCAATTACCGATAATGAAGAGACTAACCTGAATGCACTTGCATTTGATTATCAGAATGCCGATGCCATTGGTATCCTGGCACAGGATAATAAACACGACAATTATTTCAGGGCTGGTCTATTGATTAATGATAAAGATCTATCCGGTAAGCCGGGGCATAATATTAACCGGATAAACCTACTAACAGAGAATGGGAACGCTTCTTTGGTGATGAAAGATAACAATGAGATACCGAGAATTATTTTAAAGGTGGACAGTCTGGGTAACCCTTCTATCGAAATGTTGGACGATAAGGGAAAAGTGAAATGGAAACAATAAGCTATAATCGAGAACTGTGCTGTCATTGATAAAATCACTATCTCCGCTTAAGCGATCGAAGCATAAACCGAAAAACGAAAAAGCAACCTATATCAGTAATCTCATTCGACAGCAGTTTGATATTGTATCGCATGGAACCCTAACAGATTTATCCGTTTGGATGGACACGGACAAGACCAGTAAAGATCATTGCTAATTTGTAAAAAAAAGCTTACTCGTCGCCCCGCTATCCGTAAATGGTTGGATCGGGGTACTTATATGGATGATGTAGCACCATTTGATCAATTATGTTTAAATTCACGTTACAATGATAACTTGCTACGGCCCATGATCAATATACTCTATACCTTTCATGCTTTTTCAGCGGGTGCATTTCTGTTGCTCGGCACCTTAATCGTTATGGGTGTCAACCACAGTTGTTCCCACGCAGACCGGTGGCTTGGGACTTGGTATTATTTGATGGCATGCTTATTTACCCAGCTTTTTCTTGAAGGTTTTCATATCGAGAGCAATGGATTGATCCATACGCTGGAACTCCCGCGATGGGCTACACTCCCCTGCTTCTACCTGGCCGTTCACTACATGGTCAAACCAACAGCAAAAATTCGGTATTGGGGACTACATTTTTTTCCATTCCTCGCTTTCGTTTTCTTCTCCATCATTTATTTAATACCCGGACTTTCTAATAGACACATCCATCCGCCTCAATTACCGCAATGGATCATCTTTACTATCAAATATTTCTTTTATGCACAATGTATCTTTTATTGGATTGCCTGTTATAACCTCTTTAAAATACACCAGAAAAACATTCGCCAGCTATCTTCCTATACGGAAAAGATAAACATGGCCTGGTTAAAGTACCTATTGATTGCGCTGTTATTGATGATTGTTGTCCGTCTACTCGCTATGGTTCATTTAGTTTTTAGTGCTGTCGCCCCAATTTTATATTTTATGGGCACAGTGGCACTTGGGTACGCAACGCTAACACAACGGTCAATTTACACAATTGAGTCTACAAAAAACCTCATCAACGAAGCGCAGCATAAAAAGGTTAAAGCCGAGGATCGGCTTACAGCACAACAGGTAGACACATTAAAAGAAAAACTATTACAGAAAACTACAGATGAAAAGCTATATCTCGACCCGGGTTTAACACTATCATCCCTCGCGGAGCATATCGGAATCAATCCGCACGATCTGTCCTACATCATAAACAATGGACTGCAGAAAAATTTTTACCAGTTTATCAACGAGCTTCGTACGGAGGAAGCGAAACAACTTTTATTATCCGAAGAGGCCAAGCTACTTGATATGTTTGGAATCGCAATAAGGGCAGGTTTCAATTCAAGAACAACCTTTTATGCCAGCTTCAAAAAAGCAACAGGCATTACGCCGACAGAATATATGAAAGTCAATAGTAAACAATCAAACTAACTCGGCACAATGAAGTTTGTTCGATTGCATCCATTCGGACGGTTAGCCTATCAAAAAGACCTACTCTTGTATCATATCAACAAAAGAAATTATGATACAATACACCAAACCAAGCGGGTACTCGAGAGCGATCCGCCAATTTTCCAAAGCAACATATGGTCTTCTGGTGGGAGCATGTTGTCTTTTTGCTTCGATTGATACATTTGCCCAGTCCGCCTCTAAAGATAGCCCCCAGCAACAACAGTTGGTTCCACTAAAATCATTTCAAGGCTACTACCAGCTACCCAATAAAGTAGCTTTCATTGCTTTCGAGGAGCAAGATAACAACCTGTATGCGACACAGCTGTGGGATCAGAAAAAAAGATATCAGCTGGTCCGTAAAGATGATACGCATTTTGAATCCAAAAACGAAGGCTATGCCATAGAATTTTTAAAGGATGATTCCGGCGATTTTAGCCAAACCAAGATACTGGGTAGGATTTTATGTGAGCGCGTGCCATTTGACCCCACTAAAATCGCGAGTTTAACCGCATCTCAACTGAAACAACTTGCCGGAACTTACCTCAAGGTAAATGACAACAACTTTAAAATTCAAATAGATCCCTCCTCAACAGGCCTAACGCTTACTCAATTGTGGGATAACAAAACAATTTCATTTACCCCACGATCGGAATTTTTCTTCCTCAATGATGATGGCACCTTTCCATTGACATTTTCTGTTGCCAATGGAAAGGTAGAGCAGATGCAGTGTTTCGAAAATGATCTTTGGCTAAAAACTGATCAATAATCCTAATAAAAAAATATTATGAACAGATTTATTGCCTGCTTATTCCTGCTGCTGGGTACAGCTCAGCTTAGCGCCCAACAGGTGGCGGATGAACAGTTTCATTATCCCATCACCGATCCGCACCACCGGATCGGTGATGGACCGCTACTCCTATTTGACGAGGCACACAACAATCCGGTTACTTTGAGAGGAGCCTACGCTCCTTTTTCAGATCTCCTTCTGGCTGATGGATATCGCCTCCGAAGTGCTAAAGAAAAAATCTCTTACGATCAACTAAAAGAAGTAAAAATCTATATCAGTATAAATGCCTTATATAATCCGGAAAACTGGAAATTACCCACCTATTCAGCCTTTACCGATCAGGAGATAGAAACTCTCCGCCAATGGGTATTTGATGGTGGAAGCCTATTTCTAGTCACCGACCACATGCCTTGTGGCGGATCTGTACAAACGCTCGGTGCGGCATTTGGTATTCATATCGTGAACGGTTTTGCCTTACCTAAGAATGGACGTCCCGAGATCTTTTCAAAGGACAGAGAAACACTGTTATCAAATTCTATAACCACTGGATCAGGTAAAGAAATAGACAGTATTATGTGCTGGGGCGGAACTGGCTTTATCGTACCAACGACGGCACGTATTATTTCTTTATTAAATGAAGAATATGACATCTACCTACCCAATGATGCGAATCAGATAAAAAGGCCTATTCCAGACAATATTCCCCGATTGTCGGGCAAAGGGTTTGCAAACGGTGCTTACCTGCAGTTCGGGAAAGGGAGAATTGTGGTATTCGGAGATGGTGCTCCTTTTTCGGCACAACTCCATGGCATCAAAAGTGAAAAAAGAGGAATGAACCATCCGGCCGCAAAACAGAATGCTCAATTTTTGCTCAATATAGTTCATTGGCTTGACCAATGAACTGATTTGGCTAGGCTAATGCTGATTCCTCTGGGAATAAATTTGTCATATAATTGATATACGATAGTCGAGTGGACTAATTCTTGTTTTCTTTTTAAACAGTCTGGTTAATGACTGAGGTTGATCAAATTGCATTTTTTTAGCGATTTCAGCTACTGATAAATCAGTTTCAGCAAGTAATTCCTTTGCTATTTTAACAATAAAATTATCAATATGATACTGTGCTGTATTTTTAGAAGTTTTTAAAGAAACATCATTGAGAAATCGTGTTGTACAATTTAGTTTCCTGGACAATAATGTTAAACTAGGAAGTAGGGACAAGCATTTTCTTTTGCTATCAAAAAGAGTGTGCAGCTCGCTCACGAAATCTTTTTGTAACGCTCTAAACTCATTCAGCTTATCTTCCATTAACTGTTGATAAAACCTTTGCATATGTTGTAAAAGCAAATCAAGATAAGAAATAAGTATTTTAGACTGCGTTTCACTCATGGGCATCTTAGTCTCGAGGTCTATCAGTTCAAAGATATTTTTTATAAGTCTGTAATCGTTATTCGATAAGATCATCGATTCCTGAATGGAGTATTCTAGAAACCCAAATTCTTTCAATTTATTTCGCAGACTATATCCTGTAAATAGATCTGAACGGAATGCAAAATAAGCCCCTTCTTTAAAATATCCTCTTATTTCTTGGACCGGAAAATACTGGCTGCTGAAAAATAATAAGATATGTTGTCCACGATGATCCTTATTTGAACATCCAAACACAATCAAGAAATATTTATCATCAATCCATCTTTTGGCAGAATCAAAAAATTGCTCCTCATTTCCAAAATTGTCAAAATAATAACTGAAGCTTGCACTGAAAGCATTTTGAAATTCATTATTATTACCAGTATTTATCATATTTTATTTTTTCTTCGAGACTTTGCGCGTTATTTTTTATTGAATTATTCCCTCAAGAAAAACCCTCGTTAAAACAATTTTGTTTGTAAAATAGAGGGATTTCCTAAAGGATACATCCAGCAGCTTCGTTTTCAACGTTATTTTGTCTTCTATTCAAGAAACCAGATTAACACGGATTTCTAATTCTTTTTTTTCTAAGATGACTAAAAAAGCACGTTTGACACCTAAGACTAGCAGTTACTTCTTTTCAGGAACAATTGCCTTACCCGATTTTTCGAGCTCTTTCACAAAATCCCGCCCCCAGTAATGGATATCGTAGTGCTCAATATGCTCGTACAGCCTGCGCGCCCTGACCTGAGCCTCTCCGGGTTCCATGACCAAGGCTTTCAACAGTGCATCTTTCATGCTCTTACGGTCGTAGGGATTGGTCAATATGGCATAAGGCAATTCGACCGAGGCACCTGCAAATTCTGAGAGCACGAGAATTCCGGGAGTCTCCAATAACCCATGGGTCGCAATGTATTCCTTTGCGACTAGATTCAGTCCGTCCCGCAGAGGCGTGATCCAGGCAATATCACTCAGCGCATAGTGTTTGACCACTTCCTCAAAAGGTAAGGCCCTGTAAAAATATTGGATCGGGGTCCAGTTCATCGTTGCATATTTACCGTTGATCTCACCCACGGCCTGATTCACCTGATCCCGAATTTCGTCATAGATCGTCATCCCCTGTGATGGCGGCGTACAGACATTGACCAGTTCTATCTTGCCCCTAAATTCTGGGTATTCGGCCAGAAATTCACCAAAAGCCTGGATTTTTTCCAAGGGGCCTTTGACGTAATCCAGGCGCTCGATGGATATGATACGCGTTATTCCCGATCCGGCTTTGTTTTCTTTGAGGGCATTGATCTCGGTCTTAACCTTATCATCTGTCAAAATCTGTTCGATATGATCCCTGTTGACCCCCACCGGCTGTGCGCCAAGCCTAATCTGCCGGCCATCTACCTCTATGATCTTGGTCATCTGATCGACGCCGAGCGCACAGCTATAGGTCAGGAACTGATTGGCGACATCAACTTTTTTGACCACTTTAAATGGTGTATGGCTACGGATCACATCCACAAAATTCTCGACATAACGGGGGATATGAAAACTGATAAAATCACAGAGCAGCAGGCTGCCGATAATCTCTTTGCGCCAGGGAATAATATTGAAGATATCTGCTGCCGGAAAAGCCGTATGATGAAAAAAGCCAATTTTCAGATCCGGGCGCATGGTCTTTAAAAAAGAAGGCACCATCCACAGATTATACTCGTGGATCCAGACCAGTGCCTCCTCGTCGGCCTCGCGGGCAATCCGCTCGGCAAAGCGCTTGTTTATCATCAGGTAATGTTCCCAGTCCTCGTGGTTGAATTTTGCCCGGTCCACAAAGGAAAAGATCGTCGGCCAGAACGCCTCTTTGGAGAATACACGATAGAACTTATCGATATCCTCTTTAGACAGCGATATGGTGGAAGCGACCAGATTAGGGTATCGGCTTTCGTCCACCAACTGATTTGGAACCGGCTTTCCGTCCTGTTGGATGACTTCCTCCCCGATCCAAAGACCGGAGCGTCCCTTTTCAAATAAGCCCAGCAGCGAAGGAATGATGCCGTTCGGGCTTTTGGGCGTTACCCTTACCGTCTTACCGTTTACCGACTCCTTTTCAAAAGGCAGCCGATGGTACACCATCACCAGCTGGTCTGATTTTTTGGATTTTCTTTTTCGAGGCACCGATTTTTGTTCCCCGCGGATCAGCTGCTGAAACGGGCGGTATTTACCCATGTACTCCAGTATACCGCCCGCTCCAGCGGCCTCTGCACTGTACGCTGTATCCAACTGATCAATGGCCTGCAGAAGCCCCGGCTCAGATTTTCCGACAGCAACACCACGAAAGCCGATTTCAAACAAGGCCAGATCATTCAGTGTATCGCCAGCTACCATCACATCATCTGGGTCAACGGCCAGAAATTCAACCAGCTTCTTTAATGTCGTACCCTTATTGACCCCTCTGGGGAGCAAGTCCAGGTATTTATCGGCCGAAGTAATGATGTCGCATTCGTACCTGTCCGCTACCTGCTGCACAAGGCTATGGTCCACGCCGGCTTCAAAATAAAAGGAGCTGCGGCGCTGCTGCGGTACATGCTGGTAATTCAACTGCGGTATTTCCTCCAACGCCGACCGGATGGCATAAGTCTGCGGCCATTTTTCCTCGATCTCACTCTGCAGCGGCTCAATTGCTTCCAGGCTATGGCCGTTAACGACCGTGGCGCCCACATCCGCAATAATGAAATCTGGCACCGGAATAAGCGGATCGCTCAGCAGCGGCAATACCGACTCCAGCCCTCTTCCGGTGACAAAGACCAGCTGCATATTCGGGCTAGTTTTTATCAATCTATATAATCTGAGGCGGTCTTCCATCCTTCCGCCCAAAAAAGTTCCATCTAAATCTGTTGCTAATAGCATATTATTTTATATTCCTTTCTAAAAGTTTAAATTCATCAATTGCGGCCATATGGTTGTATAGCACACGATATGTTGTCTGCAAGAGGGGTAAATTGAGCCCGAGGCTCGAGACCGTCGCCATCAGCCCCCGGGTTGCAAAATATCCCTCAGCAACCATTCCCATGAGTTGACGGGCTTCGAACACCGAATATCCCTGGCCAAGGTATTTACCGAAAGTCCGGTTACGGCTATGCGCGGAGTAGCCCGTCACCAATAGGTCGCCCAAATAGGTAGAGCTGCCCAGCCGGACATGGGGTGCACCGACGGCACGCAGTAGCAGTCCCAGTTCGTCAATGGCATTGGCAACCAGCACCGCCATAAAATTATCACCATAATGCAGTCCTTCGGCCATGCCACAGACAATACCGACGACATTTTTGTAAATAGCGGCGTACTCCACGCCCAGCATATCGGGGTTATAGTTTACCTGCATATAGCTTGAAGCGAAGCCCTTGGAAATCTTACTGATAAAGGATTCGTTGGGACCGCACAGGGTCATATAGGTTTTCTTGTTCCGTGCGATTTCTTCGGCATGGCATGGTCCCGCAATGATTGCTTGCTGAAAATCTTCCAATTCAAAATACCTAGCGAGATAAGCACTGGGAAGCAGGTTGTCCGGGCCGACGGTTCCTTTAATAGCGGTGATCACAAACTTTTCGGCAAGGTCCTTTTTGGGGATTACGGCGCAAACTTTGTCCAGATGCGCACTGGGCACGACGAAAAGAATTACTTTCGATCGGGCCACGATCTCGTCCAACTGATCGGACGCATAAATTTTTGTATTGTCAAGTTTTAAAAACGATAGGTAGTCAGGGTTAACAGCATCCCGGTTTATCGAGCGAACCTGCTCTGAACGCCGCAAGTACCAGTTGGTATGGATGCTATTTTCTGTCAAAATTTTAACCAGGGCCGTGGCCCAACTCCCACCACCTATCACACTAATCTCATTCAAATCGTTGGGGGTTTTAAAGACGCGAAAAAGAAAATTTTCGGCATCGGGTTATCTATTAATTTACCAATATACGCAAAAATTAATCAATAAGCAAACTTTAGGCGTTAAAACAGGGTTAAAGGGGTATTTTCCACGCCAAAATCCGTGTTTATATTTCTTCGTAAATTTGTTTGTTCATATGAAAAATTTAAACATGCTTAACTTCAGTGAACAATCATCAAGTTCAATTTATCAGTACATTTTTAATTTCTTTGGCAAATTGGGTTTATCCGAGCAGCAGGCACATATTGTTACGGCCACCGGATTACTTTTTGCTTTTGCGGTGCTGCTCTATGCACTCGATTATATCATGCGCAAAGTATTTTATTCCGCATTGAACCGGATTGCCCGGAGGACCTCGACCAAATGGGATGATTATCTGTTGGAAAACAAGGTGCATGTACGCGTGAGCCGTACCCTAATCGTGCTGCTCACACGGCAGCTGCTTCCGGTGATCTTCATTGGTTTTCCGGTGCTGATAGCGGCTATTGTCAAGTTTCTAGATATCGTGGTATTGTTCACCATCTACCATTTGGCCAATAGCTTGTTAAAAACCTGCCGCGATATTTTTCGTGGTTCAAATGCGTTTAAGGACAAACCCATCGACAGCTACCTGCAGGTGGTACAGATCTTTTTAATTTTTGTGATCGGTACACTGGTCGTTTCCTTGCTGACCGGCAATTCACCTTGGTCCTTTCTAGTCTCACTTGGGGCGGCGTCCGCCGTCCTCATGCTCGTATTTAAAGACACTATCCTGGGCTTTGTGGCCAGTATTCAGGTGTCGGCGAATGACTCGGTCCGTGTAGGAGACTGGATAGAAATGCCCAAATACGGTGTGGACGGCGACGTGCTGCAGATCAACCTCAACAATGTGAAGATACAGAACTGGGATAAGACCATTGTCACCATTCCGACCTATACCCTACTGAGCGATTCATTCAAAAACTATCGTGGAATGCAGGAGACTGGTGGCCGTCGGATAAAGCGGGCATTGAACATTAAAATGTCTTCGGTGCGCTACCTCAGTGCGGAGGAAATCACGGCATTAAAAACGATCCGGCTGCTGGCTCCTTATATCGAAAAAAGAGAGCGCGAGATTGCCGAGTACAATAAAACCTGGCGTACAGACAGCTCCTCGCCCGTCAATGGTCGCAGGATGACCAATATCGGCCTGTTCAGGGCCTATGTACTCGCCTATGCCAAACATAACCCCAATATCCATCAGGAACTTACTTTATTGGTCCGTCAGTTAGCCCCTAGTGAATACGGTATTCCGCTGGAACTCTACATGTTTACCAAGGGGACACAATGGGCCTATTTCGAAGATACGATGGCCGATATATTTGACCATCTACTAGCTGCCATTAAGCACTTTCACCTGCAGGTATTTGAACTGCCTGCATCGGACGACCTGCGGCTGCTCGGCGCGATGGCCCCCCGTTCCCAACAGTAGCTCCTTTGTTGCGATAAACCTAAGCTTGCCCGGTGGTTTCAATCTTATTGCCGCTGGGCAGCTATCAAAAGACCGGCTAAATTGGTTTCCCATAGTTTAGCATACGGGCCTTCTTTGCCGGCATTTAGAGGCCTGACATCATACATTCCATATCGTAAATAGTTTTCACTATATCAACAGGATATATTTTCAAAAGTACAGTGTAGATTCGGCGATTCAGATTGAAGAGTCTATATGTCACAAACTTCTTCCCAAATGGTATTTTCATCTGATCAACCCTTAATCCTTCGAATAAAAACGGTCTTACTGCACCATCCTATGATATGTTCAAATAATACATGGTATTATTTATTCTAAACTCTTCGTGAATTCAAGGCTATGCTCCATTGTGTTTTATTGCATCTTGGACATGACTGGGAATCATTCTCAAAACTAAATAAAACATGACCGCAATACATGCATGCAAATGGCCCTTCGGAACTCGATACATCAACCATTTTGTAAGATGATGGGAATAATGGTAGCCCATATCTCACATCATTATCCGCATAAAATAAAACGCTTAAGGTTCCATCGACTTCTAGAATCCCTTCCTTAACCTGTCCCAAATGTTCTACATTTAAATTTCTCAGTTCAGAAAAAAATTCCATATGTGAAAAGTTATTATCCTTTTCATGTTTTATATCAAAGACACCATCTTTTACTACAGGTAAAACTTTACCTTCCAATAAATGGGCAATCTTCTCTGATCGGGAGGCGAGCCAGGTTATCAACCTATAGACGAAAATTACACCTATAAAAACAACAATCGCATGAAAAATCGGTATGTCTTCTTGAAACATTGGATCTCCCGCAGCTGAGCCCAAACTGATAATAATCGCAACCTCAAAAAGAGTTAACTGTCGAACTCCCCTTCTACCCGAGAGCCTTAGAATTATCAATATTAGAAGAAACATTATTACTGTTCTCGCTCCTATTTCAACAAGAAAGGAGATTTCCACCCCCTCAGCAAATATTTTTTGTATATCAATCATAACCTTTTAAAACCAAAAATCTTAATGTGGCCTCCGCACATTCAATCCTAAAACATTCCTCCGGTTGCAATAGTTCCTTACTCAGCAAAAACAATATATATAAATTATTGATTGTTAAGAAGCAATTAGTTTGACGAAAATGCGCAATTAGCCGAAGCGTGTTACCTCTCGGTTTTCAAAGATCGCCCGGTAGACGACTTCCTGGGCTGATTATGAGTTATACGTTTACTAACCATTTACGACTTCTCCTCCATTGGGATGTAAAACTTGACCGCTCATAAAATGTGAATCTTCGCTGGCTAGAAATAGAAAGCTTGGCGCAATTTCATTAGGCATTCCTGCCCTGTTCATTGGAGAGTCGCTTCCAAATTCGGAGTTCTTTTTAGGATCAAAAGATGATGCTATCAATGGTGTCCATACCGGACCTGGAGCAACAGCATTGACCCGAATTCCTTTAGCTATAAGATTTGCTGACAAACTCCGTGTGAACGAAATTATTGCACCTTTTGTTGCAGAATAATCGATCAACTTTGGACTGCCTCGATAGGCAGTGACCGAGGATGTATTAATTATGCTTGCTCCCTTCTTAAGATAAGGTATGGCATACTTCGTAACCCAGAAATAGGAAAAGAAATTATTCTGAAAAGTATTGATTAACTGCTCAGTGGAAATTTTCTCAATTGATTCTGTTTCCCAGTGAAGCCCCGCATTATTAACTATAATATCAATTCTCTTATGCGCTTTTATTGCAATTTCAATGACTTTTTTACAGTGATTTTCTTTTCGCAAATCACCTTTAATCAGCGCACATTTTCGAGAGAAGGATTCAACCTCTTTTTTGGTTTGTTTTGCATCTTTTGTTTCACTAAGATAGGCTATAACAATATCAGCACCCTCCTTCGCAAATAACAGAGCGACAGCTTTGCCGATACCGCTATCTCCGCCCGTAATCAATGCTACCTTATTTTTTAATTTTCCTTCTGCAGGATACTGTATTGGAGACGTGTCAGGAATTGGTACCATATTTATTTCCAATCCCGGTCGCTTTTGCTTTTGCAGCGGTCGAATCTTTTTACTTGCTTCTTTTTTCATGCTACTTCTTGTAAATAATTATAAGCAATTTCTGATTTCCGGTCCTCCTTCTATTCGACTACAACAAATAGTCGTTCTACCGAAGGACTATTTGTTGTATATCAAGAAATCAAGAAGGTACCTTTCTGGATTTTTCTCTCTCCCAAACACGGTGGCCTTTCATTACCGCTATAAAATCTTCTGTTAAATTGTCCTTGCTTTCGAAAATAACGCCTTTATCTTTTTTAATAAATGATCTTTCAGCTAACTCTTCAGCACCTTGTGCAAATGCCAAGGCCTTACAGTGTCGGTAACCTTCATTGATAAAATGAAGGTAATCGGCATTTTCCGCAAGAGTTTTGACCGATTCGCCTGCTGCTGTGTAGAATGCATCGTAACAAACTGATGCCTCCGTAAGATAGGAATGTTGGATATCTTCTTCTGTCCCTTCCTTGAACCGGATCTTTCCTACATGAGATGCGATTAGCACTGCTTGCGCCCCTTCCCTTTCGAGTGCTGTTTTCATTTTATCTATGGAGGATTTGCTAGCTCCATGATCAACAAGAAAAGCAACCTTTCTACTCTTGATCGTACCCTCGCCGTCTTTTACTTTCATACTCAAAGCAGCAGACTTTTCAACTTCGGGTTTGACTGGTTTAAGCGGATATTCGGGATGGTTCTGACGTGCAAATTTGAGGGTTAAAGGATCAAGTTCTTTTGGCGGTGTAAGCCCGAGGTTTGAACCAACATTTTTTGCTAATCCTTGGTCTATCTGGTTCAAAATAGCCAGTTCTCGCTTTCGTATATTGACATCATTTACTTTCGAAAGCTCAAAACTCAGGGCATTGACCATGTGATCCTGTTCTTCTGGGCTCTGTGAATTAAAAAATAGTCTTGCTTGTGTAAAGTGGTCTGCGAAGGAATCTGAGCGGGCCCTAATTTTCGAGCCATCAAAAGGTTGCTTATGGGATTCAAATCCTACTCCATCATTGAGCATTGCATGATAAGGACAGCCTGCAGCTTTACTATTAGGGAAATAACTCACGGCACCTGTAGGAATCTCAGACCGCGCAAAACCATCTTTTTGGTTATTATGTTTGCCGGTTACGGGACGATTGATAGGAAGCTCATGGAAATTCGGACCACCTAATCGATAATTTTGGGTATCCATATACGAAAATATTCGCCCTTGCAAAAGCGGATCATCCGAAACATCTATACCTGGCACTAACCTTCCGGGATCGAAAGCGGCTTGTTCGGTCTCTGCAAAAAAATTCTCTGGATTTCGATTTAGTGTCATCGTTCCGACAATCTGAACAGGCACCAGTTCCTCTGGGATAATCTTTGTCGCATCCAGAATGTCAAACGAATATTTAAATTCATCCGCTTCAGGAATCAATTGAACGCCGAGATCCCACTGCGGAAAATCGCCCCTTTCAATAGCTTCATAGAGATCTCTTCGATGAAAATCAGCATCAAATCCTGAGATCTTTTGGGCTTCGTTCCAAGCGACTGAATGTACTCCTAATCTGGGTTTCCAATGAAATTTAACGAATGTGCCTTTTCCTTGGGCATTCACAAATTTAAATGTATGGACACCAAAACCTTCCATCATCCTTAAACTTCGGGGTATTGCACGATCTGACATCGTCCACATGATCATGTGTGCAGATTCGGGCATCAGTGATACAAAATCCCAAAAGGTGTCATGTGCAGATGCCGCCTGAGGCATTTCGTTGTTCGGCTCTGGTTTTACGGCATGGATGAGATCTGGAAAATTCATCGCATCCTGAATAAAAAAAACTGGGATATTGTTTCCCACAAGATCGTAGTTACCTTCTTCGGTATAGAATTTAACAGAGAAACCTCGTACATCTCTAGCAAGGTCGGTAGAGCCTTTGAAACCTGCTACTGTGGAAAATCTAGTAAAAAGAGGCGTTACCGTTCCTTTTTTTAAAAATGCTGCGCTTGTATATTGAGATAGGTCAGCGGTCGCTTCGAAAATTCCATGAGCTCCTGATCCACGCGCGTGAACGACACGTTCTGGTATACGTTCGCGGTCAAAATGCATCAGCTTATCAAAATAAATATGATCCTGTTGTAATGATGGCCCCCGCTCACCCGCCTTTAATGTATTGTTGTTGTCGGAAATAGGCACACCATCATTGGTGGTCATAATCTGCTCGGAATTATCCACTAAATGCTGATCTATCTCAGCAGTTTTTAAATTCTTTTCTTTTTTCATATCTAATGCTCTTCTGGTTTGATCCATCAGGTGAACAAAACCAAAGTCTGAAAGGTTTGGCAGGTATTTACATTTGCCAGGATTACCGACAATTCTGACGCTATTGGCCTGAAGATGATGTATTGATTGCGTGTTAAATGGGCTTGTATTTGATTATTCTGGTTGAATAATCACAAAGTGTACAAACTTAAATTCATTTTTTATATCCTCACGAATCCGGCGTATCGCCTCGGTGATTTCCTCTGTTTCAAGATGATCTTCAAAATCAATAATAAGCATCAATACAACGTACTCTGGCGATTGATAAGTGGATAGTATGTTTTTAGTTTTTATAACAGCCGAATCCTTTTCAGCAAGCTGGGCAATTTTCAATCTTGTTTCTGAAGCAATTCCCTCTCCCATTAATAAGCTTCTGCTTTCTCTAGCCAATATAAAGGATACAAAAACCAACAACAAGCCTACGATTACTGAAGCTAGGCCATCTAATTCAGGAATCTGCAAGTAATGACTTAGTCCCATGAGTACCATAACGATTATTAGCCCTGCCACAGCTGCACCATCTTCAAAGACCACAAGGAAACTGGAAGGATCTTTACTCTTAATAATTGCATCCCACCACCCCATACCATTGCGGGTTTTATTGAATTCTTTTAAAGCAATAAAAAAAGAAGTTCCTTCAAAAATTAAGGAGAGTATGAGTACAATATAATTCCAAAAAGGATCGCTCATTAATTCGGGTTCCATGATATGAGCTACACCCTGGTAAATAGATAATGTACCACCAAGCCCAAAAATCAGAATGGAAACAACAAAAGACCAAAAGTATAGTTCTTTGCCATAACCAAAAGGATGAGACTGGTCGGGTGACCTCTTACTTCTATTCAAGCCATAAAGTATGAGCAATTGATTTGCTGTATCTACCGTTGAGTGAATACCCTCTGAAATCATGGAGGAACTATTTGTAAATGCTCCTGCAATGAATTTAGTTAATGCAATTAATACATTCGCCGCGAGTGCACTGTATATTGATTTTTTATTACTGGTTTTTAATTCCGGATTATCCATGGAGGTTTTGATGCGTTTATTTCGTATATTTTTCAATTACTTTTTTGAGATCAATACCTTTACCAAGGACAGGCTTAAAAATATCACCTTCACTATTCATCCTTTCTATGGCATTCAAGAGATGAAAATCACTTATTTTCAGCCCCTTCTTAACTTCATCCCAATGAAGCGGCATAGATACCGTTGCACCGGGTTTAGGACGGACAGCGTAGGCTGCAGCAATGGTTGCATGGGGTCTATTCTGTAAAAAATCCAGATACATTTTTCCTTTCCGATCCTTAATGGACCGTTCTAAACTGGTGAACTTGGGCAACTCATTATGAACTAATGTGACAATCACCCTGGCAAATTCCTTGGACTGATCATAGGTGTATTTCCCCCCGAGCGGAATATAGATGTGAAGGCCAGTAGAACCGCTGGTCTTACAATAACTTGGAACGCCCATATCATCTAGGATGCTCTTCGTTACCTGTGCTGCCTCAACGACCTGATTAAAGGAATTTTTATCCGGGTCTAAATCGATAATACAGAATGATGGATTTTCGGGCTTTTTGACCGTACTACTCCAGGGGTTCATCTCAATGCAGCCAAGATTGACCATGTAAAGCAGTGTCGCTTCATCTTTTCCGACCAGATAATGCTTATCCTTGTTATCAGTCTCGCTATGGTAAAGATATGTCTCCGCCCAGTCCGGAGCAGTATCCGTTACGTTCTTGAAATAGAAACCTTCACCTTCAATACCATCGGGAAATCTGTTCATGCTTTGGGGACGATCTTTTAGATAAGGCAATATAAATGGAGCTGCCTGATAATAATAATTGATAAGATCTCTTTTTGTTATTCCCTCTTTTGGCCAAAAGATCTTATCTAGGTTCGTGAATTTTAACTCATGCCCATTGATCTTTTTGACCTGCGTATTATCTTTCGGATTCAATAGGGTCTTACGCTCACCTTTACTTCGTGGAGTAATCATTTTATCTTCCATGTCATTAACGAATTCTGCTATAGGAGATTCCTCCTCCAAAATAACTTTCTTAGGACTTTTGTCCTCGCGTATTCCATCAAAAGAAGGATGCCGCATTACGCCATCACTTGTCAATTCCGTAAAACTAACCTCACAGACGAGCTCGGGTTTAAGCCAGGTCACCGAGGCGTGTGGTGGATTGGGTCTAAAGCGTGATGGTTTGTTTAAATCTGGTTCTTCACTGAAAGGCGTTTTAGAAATGATCAGCGGTTTAAAACGCTGCATCATCTGCTTCTGTAATTTTTCATTGAAACCTGTACCGACTTTACCTGTATAGACTAATTTTTTTCCTTCATAGACACCTACAAGAATACTACTGAATAACTTACTGGAGTTATCATTCAGCATGTATCCGCCTATCACGACCTCCTGCCTTTTATTCGCCTTGATCTTTAGCCAGTCCTTTGAACGGTTATGAACATGGTATATACTATCTTTTCGTTTGGCCATAATTCCTTCAAGGCCCAGTTTCCTGGCTTCTTCGAGGAACTGGGTTCCCGAAGTTTCAAAATGTTCACTGACTAGAATGCTTTTCTGTTCTGGTAAGATTTCCTTTAATATAGTTTTACGTTCAAGCAGCGTAAGATCTTTTAAATCTTGCCCATTGCACCAAAGGATATCAAATACGTAATAAACTAGATCGCCATCTGCTTCACTGCGCCAATTTTGTAAAGACCCGAAATTGGCCTTTCCGTTTTCACCAAGCACCACTACTTCCCCGTCCAATATAGCATTTAATCCAAGCTCCTTTAAATTCTCATAAATGGGATAGAATTTTTCATTATAGCTTTTATCGTTGCGGGAATTCAGTTCCACTTCCCCTTTGTTCATAAAAGCTACCGCCCGATACCCATCCCATTTTACTTCATAGATCCAGTCTTCATCATCAAAAGGCTTATCGACCAATGTGGCAAGCATGGGCTCAATGTGGGAATAGAATTTTTGCTTTGGTGTATTTTTTAATAAATCTTGAAGATCTGTTTTCTTCGGAGATTTATTTTTAGGAACTGCATCAAGCTGATCATTGATAAGCTCAGATGCTTTGGCTTTTACGGAGCGTTTATCTTTAACGGTACTATCTTTTTTAATGGTACGTTCTCCATATACATGATCTGGAGATTGCTCCATCTGCGCAATGGATTTGCCAGATAGCACCGACTTATCTTTCATCGTAATGTCTTCTTCACTAGCATATTTATCATCCAGTTTCATCAGCAGCCAGCCGTTATCTCCCCTGCCGTGGGCTTTAACAAGAGCAAATTCGCCTTTGAGTTTTTTGCCATTGAGTTTGAATTTTAGCTTACCAGAATACAGCTGATGTAAAAGTTCTTTTTCTTGTTTCGGAACGTCCTTAAAATCGCCCTCAGCAGGTTCATAGGTTCCTTCGTCCCAGACAATAACTGTACCGCCGCCGTATTGCCCTTTTGGGATGATTCCTTCAAAATTCCGATAATCATAGGGGTGGTCTTCAACCATCATAGCAAGACGTTTTACACCTGGATCAACTGAAGGCCCCTTAGGTACCGCCCAGCTTTTTAAAACACCATCCATTTCAAGACGAAAATCATAATGCAGATGTGAAGCATCGTGTTTCTGAACCACAAAGCGTAATTCTGTTCCACTTGGTTTCCCGCCAAAGGGTTCCGGGGTTTTCTCTTCGGTACGCTTTTGCCGATATTTAGTTAATCCCGTAACTGTATCTTTAGATGATCTGTTTCTAGCTGTTTTTCCCTTTTTTGATTTATTATCGGCCATGATCGGTATTTTAAAAATTAATATATTGGTAAATAATAAAATGCATATTACGCTACCAGTTAATTCGATTTTGATATAGCACAAAACTCAATACGAAATGGTTTTCTCTCATTTAGCAAATTGCTTTTTATGGCCTGATAAATACTAATCTGAACAATATTGGTGTGCGAAAGGTTACGCTAACAGGATTATACCAAACCTAAGAAGAGAATATCGCTTTCGCTTTTATATGGTAACAGTTAAATATCTTTTATTGAACTAAAGTGGTTTGGGCTGGGTTATCTATGCAATAACACTTAAAATTTTTATTATGGCAACTACGAAATCTGTACCGGCAAAAAATGCCACAAAAAAACCTTCTGGTAATACCGGAAAAATGAAAGACAGTGAATTCCACGAGTTTTTTGTCGATGAACTAAAAGACATTTATTGGGCCGAGAAACACTTAGTGAAAGCTTTACCCAAAATGCAGAAAGCTGCAACTAGCGAAAAACTCGCCGCTGCTTTTGAAAAGCATACCAAGGAAACTCAGAAACATATAGAAACTCTTGAACAGGTATTTGAGCAATTGGGAGAAAAAGCTGTTGCTAAAAAATGTGACGCTATGCAGGGTCTGCTTGATGAAGCCGATTCGATCATTTCTGACACAGAAAAGGATACTTTTACCAGAGATGCAGGCCTCATCCTTGCTGCACAGAAAGTAGAACACTACGAGATCGCTACTTACGGTACTCTTCGCACATTTGCAGAAACGATGGGACACGACGATGTAGCTTCACTGCTCCAAAATACCTTAGACAATGAGAAGGATACCGACGAAGCATTAACAGGGATAGCAGGCGGTTTCGTAAACGACAAGGCTGTCCAAGAATAGTTGAAATACAGCAAAAACCTTGGCCAACAGCTAAAGGCTTTTTACGAAAACAATGCGAGGTATATAGTTGTTATATATATTCTCAACTATATTAAGTAAAATTCATGTATGAAGGTCGGACTTGATAATCCGACCTTCATTAATGTTTAGCAAACGCCGAAAATTAGACTTGCCAAAATGAACCGCCTTTAAGACTCGTCTTTAGTGTTCTTCACAAGACTTATTCCTGATGAGAAGAAAATAAGCGCCAAAATGCCGACTACTGCCAAATTCGTATAGGCATTACTTTTCATGATCAGTTCATAGCCGGTATAGATTAGTCCTACAATACCCAATACTGTGAGAATAGTTCCAAATATTCTTTTTACGTTCATGATGAATATATTATTTTTTTGAATCCTTTTTGCCTGAAAATTTTTCTATTTCACCCTCAAGCTCCTGCTTTTAATTACTGATATAACACGTCTCAAAAACAAATAGATTGCTTTTGTAAAATAAATTATTGGATTGCTAAAAAAACAAAAATGGCATACGACTGTTAGAATTATCGCAGATCAAAATTCCAAAATTTATGACCTGAGATAAGATCACTATAACTTTAACTTTCAATTTGTAAGATTATGAATGGTATTATTTTTCATGGTACTGAGATTCATTATGGCGGCATAGCTGAGTTCTTATTCAGCCCGGAAATTGGTTATAATGCGATGCCAGCAATTATCGAATTCCTTGGCGGCGAAAAAGCCTATGCCGAAATTATGCATGCTCTTCCTTTAGAGATCACGATTACGGTGGGTGAACATTCAACCGGGAAGGAAGAGAAAGTCCCCCAGGAAACCTGGCTACTTCGCTATGATAAAAAAGAGGACAATTGGAAAATAGTTGAAAAGCTACAGCCAGGATGAACCTTCGCCGGAGTGCAATCATGTTCAGTTGATGAACATACGATTTCCGCAAAGGACTATTGTTTTGAAAGTATACGAAAGAAAGGCTGACCTTAAAAGGTCAGCCTTTCGCAAATATCAAACTAAACTGAAACGTTAGCTCTTGTTTTATTTGTAGGGATTGTCAATTTAACCGGTAGACCTTAAGCTGTTTTTGCAGCTTTTTTCTTACCATATGGATTCGAGTTTTTATTGTACCTTCTGGCATATCAAAATAGGATGCAATTTCATGGTATTTATAACCATCTAAAAACAAACGAAAAATTTCATAGTTTTCCGCCGTTAAGCTGTTCATCGCCCGTTCGATATCTTCGGCCATAAACTTATTGATCCCTTTGTTGAGTTCTATTGTATTTGTACTTTCCAAGACCACATATTGATCTTGAATTTCGGTGGTACGCTTTGCTTTTCTATACTTATTGATGTAAGTATGTTTCATAATTACATATAACCAGCTCATTAGCTTCGGATGCTGAACAAAATTGTCTATGGACTTCAATGCGCGTATCCAAGTTTCTTGGATCAGGTCTTCCTTTTCATCCGGATCAGCAGTAAATTTAGCAGCAAAATGATGAAGTAAACTTCTTTTTTCGTTGATGAGTACATTTAAATTGTGGTTGTTCATAACTTATCCTCTTTCTTTATTCAACTGATTGTTTAAAATGATTTTACAAGAAAAGGATAACAAGAAGAGTGCTAATTTTGAGGGCCAATTTGCCCGTAAAATAAATTGCATCGTTAGCGGTAAAAATACGTTGTCCTTATTTACAAAGCCTATTAAGCAAATTTTAATGGATTTTTGCCCTTAATTTTAAATACAGATAAAAAAATAAGCAAATAATAAAAAAAGACAATAGGGTATTTATATATGGGAAATGTTATAAATACGTTGATTCTAAAGTGTTATTTGCAAACCAGTTTGGTAGTCGGCCGCTGACAACTGTACACCTTATTAATAACTAACAACTGACGATTGATAACGAACAACTAACGTTTAAATTTTATCCATTCAAACCATAATCCATCGAAGGCTGTTCTACTGCAAAAACAAATATATTATGGGAAATTTATTATATATCATTGCTGTTATTTTAGTCATTATTTGGGCGTTTAGTTTCTTTGGAGGTTATGCTACAGGTAATATAATTCACGTTTTATTAGTTATCGCCATTATTGTCGTTCTGTTACGTGTCATCCGAGGGGCTGCTTAACGAGAGATAAAAATCTGATGTATGGTATATAAAAATTTTTATATACCATACATCTAGATAGAAATATAGACCTGACCTGACCAAGGCTTTAGCGATGCGACAGTGATTTGAGCATAATCAGTATCTGACAAAACCGCGGCATCCATTTCATTCGTATTAAATATAATTTTCCATTGCAGATCTTCAGGCAGCGTTACCTGTTGTACAGTGGCAGAAAAATTCATCATTGCAAATAAAGAACTATCGCTTTTCTTCATCGCTAAGATAAGTACTTTTTGCTCCGGGAGGCATTTGGCCGCCATTTCATCGCGCTGTATATTTTTCAGCACAGGATTGGTTTTACGGAATGCTATCAGGGATCTATAATAAGATAAATGTTTCTGATGGACTTCGCTATCCTGTTCGTCCCAATTCAAAACGGTATTCCTAAATGTTGTCTCGTCCTGCGGATCGAGAAATTCTGAATCTTCAAAAAAATCTTCAAACTCTTTTTTTCGTCCCTGTCTCACCTGCTCTACAAGTTTGGGGTCACTATGACTGGTAAAATAGGGAAAAGCTCGTTTTGTACCCCATTCTTCTCCCATAAACAGTAAAGGAAGATACGGGGATATGAACACGGCAAAAGCCATTAGTCGCGTTATTTCTACAGGATAGAGTGAAGCCGCGCGATCGCCCATCATTCTATTGCCGACTTGATCATGATTCTGGCAGAAAACTATAAAATGATCCCCTTTGATACCGAGAGTGTCCGTTCCAAAGAATTTTTCCCGATGGGGAGAATAGTTGCCATCGAATACATATGCTTTTTCATAAGCTTTGGCGAGATCGGCCAATCCATTAAATTCCTCATAGTACCCCTTTTTGGGTTCGCCCACGCTTACTCTTAAAGCATGGTGGAATTCATCTAGCCATTGTGCATCCATCCCAAAACCATTTTTCGCCAATGGGTCTAAAAATCGTCTATCGTTGAGATCGCATTCAATAAATAGAAAATGGTTTTTTCCGGATTTAGCGATAATTTCATCCGTTTCCTTACGAATTTGCTGAAGGATATGAACAGCGTTAAAATCCTTGATTGCATGTACCGCATCCAAACGCAGCGCATCGATATGAAAGTCTTCAAACCACATGCGTACATTGTTCAGTACCAAATCCCGCTGTCCATGACAATAGCTATCGTCATAATTCAGCGCATTACCCCAGGGCGTATGGTATTTGTCGGTAAAATATGGGCCATAATTCGAGAAATAGTTTCCCTCTGGCCCGAGGTGATTATAGACAACATCCAAAATTACCGCAATATTGGCCTCATGACAGGAATTCACAAGCCTTTGAAATTCCGAAGCGCCACCATAGGAATGCTGCACTGCAAAAGGAAAAACACCATCGTAGCCCCAATTTCTTTCACCAGGAAACTGTGCAACAGGCATAATTTCAATAGCAGTGATCCCCAAATCTTTCAGATAGGGAATCTTTTTGATAACACCATCAAAATCATGGGATGAGGTAAATGTTCCTACATGAAGCTCGTAAATAATAAAATCAGACAATGCTGGAGGCCGATAGTCATTATCGGTCCAAGAAAAAGTAAGATCAACGACTTTTGAGGGACCATGTACACCTTCTGGCTGGGAGAGCGAAATCGGATCCGGCAATTCGTTGCCATCGACACTGATCCAGTATAAATCTCCAGCTGTTAACAAATCAGTCTCCGCGTACCAATAACCATATTGTTGGGGCTTAAGCGCGATCTCCATATCTTTTTGATAAAATCGGCAAAGCACATTCTTTGCCATTGGAGCCCATACGCGAATCTGCCAAAGGTCACCATTGCGACGAATACCCAATTGTTGAATTCCTGTCTTGCTCATATATATCCCCACTTTATTGTGACTGAAATAAAAGTATAGAACGTGAGGGCACTAAAATAGCATCTCCTGCTGAATAGTTTCCAAAGCTTTCTATCGTATCATTATTCGTATCTAAGATCTTAAACCAACCAGCCCCATAATTTTCACCGGGGAGCGTGTAGGTTACATCTTCCCAATACGCATTAAATAACAGGTAAAAATTAGCATCCACGATTTTCTTTCCATCGGTATCTACTGATCTAATTCCCGCACCGTTTAAAAACACAGCGAGTGAGCGCGCATAGTCTTCCTGCCAGTGATGATCATCCATCTCAGATGCATCTGGAAGAAACCATACGATATCTTCAACACCTGTACCGCGGATAGGCAATCCTTGAAACCATTTGCGACGACAGAATACCGGATGTTCTCGCCTAAAATGGATCAATTTTTTAGTGAAGTCCAATAAAGATACGTCCACATTGTCCCAGTTGAGCCATGAAATCTCATTGTCCTGACAATAGGCGTTATTATTGCCCTGCTGTGTTCGCCCATGTTCATCGCCAGCGACAAGCATAGGTACTCCCTGGGAAAGAAATAATGTGACGAGCATGTTTCTTTTTTGTTTTTCTCTTAGGTTATTTACCGTAGAATCATCTGTAGGTCCTTCTGCCCCACAGTTCCAGGAGCGGTTGTGGCTTTCTCCATCTTTATTATCCTCACCATTAGCTTCATTGTGCTTTTCGTTGTACGATACCAGATCGTGGAGCGTAAATCCGTCATGAGCAGTAATGAAATTTATACTGGCGGAAGGTGTACGATTGTCTCCCCGGTATAAATCGGACGATCCAGTCAGGCGATTAGCAAATTCAGCGATCATACTGTCCGCTCCGATCCAATAATCGCGGATACAGTCACGATACTTTCCATTCCATTCGGCCCAACCGGCGGGGAACTCGCCGACCTGATACCCTCCTTCTCCAATATCCCATGGTTCGGCAATTAGTTTAACCTGTGAGATCACGGGATCCTGATGGATAACGTCAAAGAAAGAGCTCAATTTATCTACGTCATGGAGCTCCCGCGCTAATGCTGATGCCAGATCAAAACGGAATCCATCAACGTGCATTTCCTGCACCCAATAGCGTAAACTATCCATGATCAACCGTAGTACGTTAGGCTGGCGGGTATTCAATGTATTGCCTGTTCCAGTAAAATCCATATAATAACGTGGATCTTCAGCCAAACGATAATATGAAGCATTGTCAATTCCTCTAAAAGAGAGTGTTGGCCCCATTTCATTTCCTTCGCCTGTATGATTGTAAACGACATCAAGAATAACCTCTATCCCTGCACTATGAAGTGCTTTTACCATTTCCTTGAATTCCACGACCTGTTCTCCATGGGTACCCGAAGCTGAATAGCGTACATCAGGGGCAAAAAAACCAACACTGTTATATCCCCAATAGTTAGTTAGTCCTTTATCCTGTAGGTGACGGTCTGTAATAAAATGGTGTATAGGCAATAATTCAATTGCAGTGATGCCCAACTCCTTTAAGTAATTTATGGTGACAGGATGCGCCAAGGCAGCGTATGTTCCTCTTATTTCTTCGGGAATCTCTGGATGAGTTGCTGTAAAACCTTTTACATGTGTTTCATAAATCACACTTTGGTGCATCGGTATACGCGGAGGATGGTCGTCCCCCCAATCAAAATGACCGTCTATAACCACGGATTTCGGGACGAAAGGAGCGCTATCAGTTGTATCCAAACTTAAATCGTCCTCTCCTATATTGTACGCAAATAAAGCATCATTCCATTGTACGACACCGGAAATTGCTTTTGCATAGGGATCAATCAGTAATTTATGCGGGTTGAAACGATGTCCCTGGGCCGGATCGTAAGGACCATGCACACGATAACCGTATAGTTGTCCTGGTTTAATTCCCAAAACATAAATATGCCAAACTTGATGCGTCTTCTCCGTTATTTTAAATTTCTCGATTTCTTGTTGGTTCGAACTATCATAGAGATAAAGTTCGACATCTTCGGCATTTTCGGAGAAAAGGGCAAAGTTGACCCCTTCTCCATCGTAAGTTGCGCCTAAAGGATAAGGGCTTCCAGTATTGATTTTTGTTTCCATCTTTATGTTTAACGGTTGTATAATTTTGTATAGTCATTTAATCTCGCCTGAAGTTTTGGAGAAAAAGCTCTTTTCTGCATGCGCCACAACCAATTTCCGGTCGTACTGGCAGGTCGGTTCATACGACATGATCCATCAAGATTGAGGATATCTTGCATCGCAACAATGACTGTATCTGCGACAGAAGCGTAAAGTGATCGTATGAGTACCTCATTTACATTTCTACTGTCAATAATTTGTCCAAAATAGGTATTGATATTTATTTTACTCGATGATTTAAGATCTTCACGATACCAAGAAAGTGTCGTATTATTATCGTGTGTTCCAGGATAGGCAACAGAATTTCTGCAATAATGATGTGGAATATGGGGTGAATGTGCCATATCTTTATCAAAAGCGAACTGTAAAACCGCCATGCCCGGAAAGTTGTATTGATCGCGCAGATCGTATACCTTCGCATCGATGTCTCCAAGATCTTCAGCGATAAAAGGCATGTCATCTAAATGAACTTTTACTTGATCAAAAAAATCCGAACCAGGACCTGTTGACCAACGTCCATTCTTGGCGGAAGTTTCTTCAAAGGGGACTTCCCAATAGGAAGAAAATGCTCTAAAATGATCAAGCCGCAACCTATCAAACAGTGCGCAATTGTGTGACAGGCGCTCAATCCACCATCTGTAGCCATCTTTTTTGAGTGATCCCCAATGATAAGTCGGCATCTCCCATAATTGTCCCGCTGCATTAAAGTAATCAGGCGGAACCCCAGCAACATTTTTAATAGTACCATTTGCTCCTATGGAAAAATAGTGCGGATTGGCCCAAACATCGGCAGAATCATAGGCAACATAAAATGGAATATCACCGATAAATCTTACGCCATAATCGTATGCGTAGTTTCTTATGGCATCCCATTGTCTGAAAAATAGGTATTGAAACCATTTTTCCTTTCGCAATTCATCTGCGAATTCAATTGCGAAATCGTTAAGTGCAGCGCTGTCGCGATGTTTGTATTGTGTTGGCCACTCATACCAAGGACGATTCCCATGTCTGTTTTTTAGAACTTTGAAAAGCGCATAATCCTTAAGCCACGAGGATTCACGGTCTACAAATTCGGAGAAATCAAGCGCATGTTGAACAGAAAGACGATTAAATGCCTTCTCCAAAAATTTGTATTTTGTGAAGACTATATCAGCAAAATCTATTGTTTTAGAACTATTTCTTTTTAAAGCCTTTAGTTCCCCTCTTTCCAATAAGCCAAATTCCAGCAATTCGTTTAAATCGATGAATAATGGATTACCTGCTCTACTACTTAGGGTGCTGTAAGGAGAATGGTTTTGCTCAACATCTGTAGGCCCTAAAGGAAGTACCTGCCACCAGCTTTGGCCGCTATAATGCAGTTGTTTAACAAAACGACGAGCTCCGGATCCCAAATCACCAATTCCATAGGATGATGGCAATGAGCTGATATGCATTAAAACACCCACACTACGCTTAGGTGGGGTACTTTTGTATTTTAAAATAGCCATTGGAAGATCCCTAAAAATGGCATTCACTGAAATTTCGGTGCCTTCGCCCGTTATGTCAAATAGCATGTGATGCCAGGCCACAGAATGATTTACTGAAAGATGAACGCTCGTATCTGCCCAGTCAAATGAGCCAGGTACGAATTTGGAGATTTTACCGATAGCAGCCAAGTGTAGCGGAAGTACTACGATCATCCAATCATCGCCAGATCTACGCGCGAATGCCAAAATATGTTTACGATAACGACCGCTTACTTTTAATGGAATATAACTGCTATCTGATGCAAGTGCAGCATCATGCTTTCTGAATTTTACCAATTCCCTAACTAACCATAGCTTAATTGTCCCATCGTATCTATTTTGCCATAATTGTCTAATTCGACTTTCGTTGGGCATATTTTCAATAGCCTTCAGCAGATTTTCACTTAATTGATAATCGATCGGTCTTCGATTGTCGGGATCAACAAAACTATGGTTCCAGAGTTCCGACCCCTGGTAAATATCAGGTACACCGGGACAAGTAAATTTCAAGATTTGCAGTGTAAGCGAATTTAAAATCCCAAAATCAGCTACCGCTTCAATAAATTGATAAAAGCTCGTAAAAAATGGACGATCTTTATCAAGCAAAAAAGAGGCAAATTCCCGAACAGCGTCTTCATAGGTTAAATTTGGATTTTCCCAGCTCGAGCGCTCTTTCCCTTCGCGTAGATATTTAACCATGTAGTCCAAAAAACGTTTTTCAAATGCGTCGTATGCTTCTCCATCCTGTTTTTCCATTGGATAAGAGGCTACCAGCGACTGATAAATAAAATATTCATCATTCGGATGTGGGAGGTCTTTTCGATATTCATTCCAAACCACATCTTGCCAGATCTGAACCTGTTTAACCCATTTCTGAGCCATGGCGGTGAGGACTAATAAGCGACTTCGCGAATCTTCACCACGTTTGGTATCGTGTGTAGAACTTGCATTGATGGACAGTGGCCAAAATTTTTGCCTTTCCTGCATTAATTTGTGGAATTTCTTTTTACTTAGCCCCCAGTTATCCGGATGATCGCCGACTTCATTGTGCCCTATAAAACGGTTGTATGTATACATTAACGTATCTTCCACACCCTTAGCCATTACAGGGCCGGCCAACTGCATACATCGGAGAAAAAAATCAACCACAGCAGTATGGCTCAGCGATTTTGAACCTGCCTGTGCTTGCTCAAATAGTTCTCGAAATTGATTAACCAGCTTTTGATCGAGCTCGGGCTTTCGGGTCAACTTTTTAAAAAGAGAAGACAGCAGATCGAAATTGTTTGCCACCAGTGGAAAGCTTTCGTCATATAACCGATAAACAGGGAAAAATCCCAAAAAAGAGGTTAGAATATCTTTTAAAGGCCCTAGCTTATTCAGACTTTTAACGGCTAAAAGTGATGCCAATGACCGGGCCAGGTTATTAAGCTCGCCCTGCATGTGTTCATCGAGAATTATGCTCTTTTTTATATACTGTTGTTTTTTAATGGATAGATTTTCTCCAATAACTTTTCTATAATACTTATCCAATATTTTCTTTCCCGATTTACAGGAGCAAACATTATTGGAAGCCGATAAAAAATCGTAGCCTGTTGTTCCCTGTATAGGCCATTCGAGTGGAAGTTTCTCCCCCTGTTCAAGTATTTTTTCAGCAACTATATAAGTTTGTGGACCGATTAATTTCCTCAAATTAAATAAATAGTCAGTAGGCTTATAAAGTCCATCAATATGATCAATCCTTAGTCCATCAAATAGTTCTTCATCGACAAGTTTTTTTATCAGCTTATGCGACTGCTCAAATACATTTTTGTCTTGCACATTTAAACAAATCAATTCATTGACCGTAAAAAAACGTCTAAAATTTATACGTTGATTTGTAAACCACCAAGGACAAAGCTCATAACTCTGACTAGCCACCAGTTCGTGAATACTTTCCAGATTATTATTAAATTGGTCAAGGACATGCTTTAAGTTCTCATTAGAAAGGTTCTTAAAAATATGGACACGCAGCTGTCTCCACTCCTCGACATCTCCATTAGCTTGAGCCGTATTTATTTGAACCAGAAGTCCACTAAAATCCGATTGGCTCTCTTTTAAATAATCATTAAGGACGAAAAAATAGGATTCAGGGGAAAGTGGATAAAGGTTTTCCTGATAAGAAAGCCGAAGGCTATCGTCTGAGAAAACGACAGCAATTTCATGGTTTGAAATCGCTTCGTCTAAAGTCTTAGACAAGATAGGCACCATTAACTTTCCTTTCTCGAATAAATTGGAACTATAGCAGGTATCAAAAAAATGGCTAAATTTTGATGTCTGTCCAAATTCGAGCAGATTCATTAGCCATTCATTCGAGGGATGAAACGCCATATGGTTAGGAACAATATCCTGTAACCATTTGATATGATATTCACTTAACTCTTTTTTAATGGATCTCAGCTCGTCCAGCGTACCAAGTTCACTATTTATTTTATTCAAATTTGTGCCGTCATAACCATGCATACTCCCTGGTGTTGACTGAAAAATAGGTGCAGCATAAATTGTATCGATGCCCAGGTCTCTTAAGTAAGGAATGATTCTTTTGAAGTCGGAAAAGTTAAATTCTTTGTGAAACTGAATTCTGTAAGTAGTCTTTGGTGTATTTATAGATACATTTCTATTCATCTGCATGGCTCGCTGAATTTCATTTTAGATCAGAACGTCGGCCAGCAATTTTAGTTCATACGAATTTCAAAAAAGAGAGATGGAAAAAGGTCTAAGAAATCTGAAAATACTGCAGAAAAAAAATAATTTAAAATTAAAACGAATCTTTTTGAGCTACGTTCTACCTATACCTCTTCAATAATTGCAGTTTATAAAATAATATAAAATGAAAAAAATAGGAATTACGTTTTCTGCTTTTGATCTGCTCCATGCAGGTCACATTAAAATGCTCGAAGATGCCAAAGAACATTGCGACTTTCTGATCTGCGGCCTACAAACCGATCCAACACTTGATCGTCCAGAGAAAAACAAACCAACACAATCTGTATTTGAACGCTATATGCAATTAAAGGCATGTAAACATGTAGATATGATTATTCCATATGCAACAGAACAGGATCTGGAAGATGTACTACGTTCGTTCAAAATACATGTGCGGATTTTAGGCGATGAATATATGGATAAAGCATTTACAGGAAGGCAATATTGCGAAGAAAAAGGAATAGAATTGTATTTCAATAGACGGGAAAACAGGTTTTCGAGTTCTTCTTTACGCCGAATAATTGCATCGAAAGAAAGAGTCAGTCCGGGTTCTGTCGTGAACATAAATGAGGGAGTTAACTACGCCTTAAAACGTATAAATGCATAAACTAATAATGAATATATGAACGTAGGTATTATTTTCGGCGTATTCGACATGTTACATGTGGGCCATATTGTTGCACTACAGGAAGCTAAGAGCAAATGTGATTATTTGGTTGTAGGACTTAAAACCGATTCAAACATACAGAATGCTGAATCCCAAGATGCAGCACAAACAATGGTTGAACGGTTTATCAAATTGGAGGGTTGTCAATTTGTTGATGAAATTATTCCTTTTGAATCGGATAAAGACATCACGGATATGCTTCAGTCGCTGCCCATTCACAAGTATTTTATAGGTGAAGAATATAAATTGGTCGATTTTTCAGGAAAGGATTATTGTATCTCGGAAGGAATCGAAATATGCTATACCAAAAACAAAAATAGGTTCTCGAGCCAATCACTTCGAAAAACTGTAAGTGATAAAGAAGCCGAAAAGGGAGAAAATGCTTTTCAGCACAATCTGACATGCTATCCCTAAATCAACGTATACCTCAATTTTAAAGGTGTCAATATATCGGTAGCGATAAGTAGAAAGCTTGTAAATAACAATAATATCGTTAGATATGGAAAAAATCAATATTGGTATTATTACGAATTTGAGAAAGCTACTGTTCGCCTACCGTATACTTTTTTCTGAGCATATACAAAGTCCCGCAAATATTGTACTTGAAGCAACTTCTATTGATTCTATCAGCAGCAATTCTTACATCAATGAAAGGCCAGAATTGCTGTTGATAGATTATCGCCTCGTATTTAAAGACACAGCACTTTTCTTTTCGTTTGTAAATTATTTTTATCCCGACACGGTCGTTTTACTCATTGTACATCAAACTTTTCTTGGGGAAGCAAAGCGATGTACAAATTATGTCCAATCGGTTTTATCCCCTAACCTGGACATTAATCAACTTTTTATGCTTATAAGAAATTCAGTTTTACAGTCTAACATTGTTAAACAGTGAATTCCCTTTTTTTAAACTAGATCATAATTCACAAAGAGTTAGATAATCATTTTTTATAAAAAATAGATGTGTAATTTAGATACTGAGCTATATATTAATACAATGGGGATTTTCTCGATTTGTAAGCTATCATTTATATGTATTCTACTAATAGGCCTATTATCACAGGCTTTTGGTCAGTCAGTTGTGGATATTCGAAAAATAATGCTTTTATAGCTTTCGTTTATCGCTTTCAATGACAATAAATTCTGGTAAATATTCAGGTGTACAACCTTTTGAAACCATTTTCCCTTTATAAAGTCCAGTTTTTTCGCCAAGTGCTATACAACGATTTCGATATTTTTTTTCATAAACTCCAATCCAACCTGTTGTGAAATTCATTGCCCATTGCACTTCCGGCTCTTCTTTTTCAATTTTACTTTCAATTTTAGTAAGTAATTCTTCGCTGTTGGGTTGTGGTTGTCCAGTCCAGCGCAAACGGCCTTGAAAATACCAATAAATTCGTCTTTTTAGCGAGGACTGGTTATCTGCCCAACTTTCTATTAAAGCAATTGTCTTTTTGTCTTTTGTTAGTTGGTTCGCCATGAGCCAATCAATCATTTGAAGTTTCTCGTTTTCGTTATGTTGCTTAATGTCCGCAATTAATTGATCAATCACTTCTTCGGTTAAAAGTTTCTTGTCCATAATCAAGATTGCCAATTGACGAGCAAAAAAAAGCTTGGATGACCAAAGTTCCATTGCCAATTCGTGGTCTTTTTTAATATCCTTGGCAACAATTCGTAAGTCTCCAAGTTTCGTGTTCTTTTCAGTGATCTTTGTCAGTATATTTTCTAATTTATGTGAAAGTTTCATTTCAGTCCTGTTATTTGTTTGACGTCATTTTCACGGTTGCTTGTAACGGTTCGGCAGCTTGGTGAAGACGGCCCTTTCGCAGCACCAACATGTCAAGCTACGACATAAGTTCTTTTAGAGCCGAAAAGTTTCTGCCCCCAAGTCCTCCCCGCTTTTGGCAATACTATTCTATTTCATCAGAATTCGATTTAGTAAATTTTCTAGATTCTTTAAATCAACTTCTTTGGTTGATTTATCACTAAACTCTCTTTCTGTTAAAGAAAGCACATTGACGTAATTATAATAATGTCCCATAGTTTTTTAGATTTAAATTGTGAAGATATTATTTATTTTGGTTGAGCTTTGGTTTAAAATTACAGCCAACGGGTCGCGTATTGGCGATAGCCGCGGATTAGAAATCCTTCAATCTTTCAAGAACCTAAGCAACAGCCTTTTATTATCTTTTAAATTTATAAAAAAGGAAAGATAAAAAGCCATTTCGACTAAAAAAGAATAAAATGATAATGTTCAGTATAAAATGTGCAAATCTTGCCATAAGATAAGAGTATTGATTTAGCATTTTGATTACTTTGTATAGTACCTAAAGTCACAAAATATGAACACAAAATTTGAGGCAGGAATTAATATTGCCCTAAAAATTCCCAAAAGCAAATATGAAAAGACAGTCGTTTTTTATAGGGATGTTTTAAAGTTTAACGTGGAGGAAAAGCCGATTAACAACCCAACTGTGTCGAGGACATGTGAAGTAAAATTCGGCAATAATATTATATGGCTTGACTGTGTGGACAATTACACACATTCTGAAACTTGGTTACAGCTTATGGTTCCTGACGTAGAAATGGCGACAGCATATTTACTATCCAACGGGGTGGAAACCTGTGATGAAATTGAAGAATTACCGGAAAATATGCATTGGATTACTGACCCAGCCGGGACGGTATTCAACCTACAAAAAACGCAAAAAAAATAACGAAATCCACTGGGTAGCGTATTTTACAGATTTAAACAATTTTATTGCTGAATGGTATTATTTTTCATGGCACCGAGATTCATTATGGCGGCATAGCTGAGTTCTTATTCAGCCGGGAATTGGTTACAAGGCGATGTCAGCAATAATCGAATTCCTTGGTGGCGAAAAAGCCTATGCCAAAATTATTCCCGCACTTCCTTCAGAGATCACGATTACGCTTGGTGAACATTCAACCGATAAAGGAGAGAAAATCTCTCCAGAAACCTAGCTACTTCAATACGATAAAAAAGAGGACAATTGGAAAGGAAGTTATCTGTTAAGGATAGTCTTCAAAATGTGCAGATTCTTTTCTGTCAATCCGCTATAAGGAGATGTCAATACTAACCTTGATTTTAATGCTTGTTGGGACCAAAATTAAGGGAACTAGTGCAAATCCAACTTGCGGATGAACTAAATAGTTTATTAGATATAAACTTTAAATTTGATTTTGACTGATCAGAATCCTGTAGATTTTTCCAGACTTATTGGGACCAAATAACAGTTTGGCAAAATGATAGGGAACTATTCTTAAAAGGGCTTTCTCGCAAAGGCTACATACCAGGAGGAGTGCGATAGGTCATGATTTCCGTACCATTAGACTTTTTCACAATCTCCTTTGTATTTCTAAGTATTAATGTATGACTTCCAAGTTTGCTATATGATACAAAGTCTCCATCCGGAGTTTGTTTGCATATAACAAACATATGCCAGCCACCATCTGCCGGAAGGGAGATAATAACCTTTTTCCCAGACTTCAATTCATTTTCTATCGTTTGAAAAAGGCTGTCCACAGGAAAGCTAGAATCTCGGGGTAAAACAAATTTTTGAGTAAAAGTAATACCGTATAATTCTTTATTGTCAAAATCCCGGAAAGAACCATCTGCTTTGTTTTGCCATTTAATTTGTAAGCCGTAAAAATCAAAATCCACCACTTTGTAATACTTTAAGATCATTTCGATAGCAGATGGAATGCAAGACATTTGAAAGAGTTGATTGTGGTTATTTATGACAGTATCAAAAAACTCAAAATTATCGTCTTTATGTGTTTGAGCGTTCGAATGAAAAACAAAAGATGTGGACATTAACACAACTAAACTTAAGAGAACTTTTTTCATAATTTAAATTACTTTTGATTGTAAGATAAGATAATACTTCACTACAAATGAGGTGCAATGCTGTACGTCATGATTTCTGTACCGTTAGACTTTTTCACAATTTCTTTTGTATTTCGAAATATCGTTGTATGGCTGCCGTACTTGCTGTAAGAAACAAATTCGCCATCCGGAGTTTGTTTATAGACGACAAAAATGGACCAACCTGTTTCCACCTGAAGTGCGATAATTACCTTTTTCCCAGATTTCAATTCATTCTCTATCGCTTGAAAAAGACTGTCCACCGGAAAACTTTCATCCCGTGGCAAATTAAATTTCTGGGAAAAAGTAATTCCGTATAATTCCTTTTTATCAAAGTCGCGAAAAGAACCATCCGTTTTATTTTGCCATTTAATTTGCAAGTCATAAAAATTAAAATCCACCACTTTGCAATACTTTAGCACCATTTCGATCGCCGAAGGGATACCTGAAGCCGGAAAGATTTGATTGTGGTTGTTTACAACAGTATCAAAAAAATCGTAATTGTTGTTGTTGTTGTTGTTGTTATTATTTGTTTGAGCCTTCGCATGAAAAATAACCGCTGTGGATATTAGCATGACTAAAATAAAGTGCATCCTTTTCATAATTAACGTATTTTTGATTAATTGACCTTCCACGTGGCAGACAAAAACTTTGATGTGCGAAAGTAACAAAATGGAACAGCTTGCTTTAAAATCTTCATTGGTTATCTGATGTTTTCTCAAATATTTTTAGATATCGTTTAAAGTTTTACAATTATAGAAAAATACATTAAAAGCAAAAATTTTAGTAGCCTTTCTGTCTCAATTTTTTGTCGATTTTTATCATTATTAAGCCGCTGTGAAGGACAAATAAGAATGCACTGTTCAGATAGTCAAAAGTGGAGTTTCCGGCTTTGTCTCCCTGTGGTAGGAAAAATACTGGGCGGGTTATAAAGGAATAAAGAGCTTTTAAATAATCCAAACTATGAGGATCAAAAACATAGATTTTTCTTATATTGGTAGTTATAAATGAAACCAAAGGAAGAAACATATCGTAGTTTCAGAATTTCTGCTCCTAAAGAGTTTGAAACAGTGTTCTCTCATTTCTATTATGCTGAAAATAAGTCTGAACATACCATAACCAAAACCCTTCTCCCTTCTTTTCAAACCATTATGGTTTTTAATTTCGGAGTTCAGGCATTTTTGGTTTCCAAGCAAAAAACAAAAATTGAAGTTGACAAATGTATCGTTTTGGGACCTATTAAATCAGCATTTGAATACAGCCTTCCCCCCGATTCCATTATCCTAGTTGCTAATTTCATGGCTGATGCATTTTATCGTTTTTTTGGCAAAGCATTTCTATCTGATCATTTGCCTGTTCACCCAGATGAAGCTATGGAAGAAAATTGTTTTAACCGTTTATGGTTTCAATTAGATAGTATTTCCGCCACAGAAGAAAAGGTAGACCATATTCTTAATTTCTGCAAACCCTATCTTAATCAGCAGAATGCCACCTCTACGCTATTGGCTAATTTCAGATCGGATACGATGAACTCCATCAAATCCATTGCTGAAGAAGCTAGACAAAGTGAAAGAAACATCCAATTGATCCATAAAAGGCACTTTGGCTTCAGTGCAAAGGAAGTGAATCGATACCATCGTTTTGTTAAAGCCATTGAATTGATTCAGCAGACAGATTTTTCTAAAGAAAAAGTCAACTGGTTTGAAATCATCGATCAATGTGGTTATTATGATCAAAGCCAGCTTATTCACGACTTTAAACATTTCATTAATCTTTCGCCTAAGAATTACCTAAAATTCCAGCAGGATATTTGCCGGGCTGATGAATAACCCGTTTCGTTTTCTTACAATTTTTGAGGTGTTCCCTATTTTACTTTTGTACTGTTCAATCAATTAAAAGTAACGGTATGAAACATCTTATTATTTACGCCCATCCCAATCAGGAAAGTCTGAATGCTCAGTTTAAACAATCTATTGAAAACGTTCTGCAACAACAGAAGCATAAAGTAATTACCAGAGACCTGTATCAACTGGGATTTGACCCTGTATTATCATTGGAAGATATGGACGGACAACGAAAAGGCTACGTTAATGAACTTATCAGACAAGAACAGGAGTATATTTCCTGGGCAGATGTGGTCACCTTTATCTATCCGATTTGGTGGACCGGCATGCCGGCCATTATGAAAGGGTATATCGACAGGGTATTCAGCTACGGGTTTGCCTATCGTTATGATCAGGGAATACAAAAAGGATTATTAGCCGGAAAACAGGCTATAATTCTCAATACCCACGGAAAATCCCACGAAGAATATACCGCTATCGGTATGGATAAAGCATTATTACTGACATCTGATAAAGGTATCTATACGTACTGCGGTTTTCAGATCAAAGAGCATCTCTTTTTTGATAAAGCTGACCGGGCCACTCCTGAAGTCGTTGAAATGTGGCTTGCTACAATCAGTAATGTATATACGATTATGGATCCTCAACTTTCTAATCATTAAAACTGATGTATTTTGCTTATGAGGATTCATGGCTTGGGAGTAATGTAACACTTGCCCAAAACATCGAAATAGAAGGCAGAATTTTGAAGATCCTGCCTTTTTTCTGCTTATATCCTGATCAAGATCCCCTGCCCTTTTGAACAAAGTTAATTAGGCCTTTTGAACAAAACAGAACACATTGATCCGTCCTAATTTTGTCTCAGTAATAACAATTAAATGTATCCAAAATGGAAAAGAATAATTATCAGGGAGCTCAACAACAACCTATAGGTTCGGGCTTCAATGTAAAATCAACGGCTAATGATGTGATTCAAAACATCGATCTTACCGGCAAAACAGCTATCGTAACAGGCGGCAACACAGGGATTGGACTGGAAACCACAAGAATACTCGCCGCAGCCGGAGCTACCGTAATTGTCGCTGCACGTGATATCGACAAAGCAAAGAAAAATCTGGAAGGAATATCCAATATTGAAATTGCAGCAATGGATCTAATGTCTCCCGCCTCTATTGATGTTTTCGCAGAAAATTTTGTCGCTTCAGGAAGACCTTTACATTTACTCATTAACAATGCAGGTATTATGTGGGTCCCTTTGCGTAGAGATGAACGGGGTATAGAATCACAACTCGCTACCAACTATTTAGCCTTGTTTCAGCTCAGCTCCAGATTATGGCTTTCCCTTAAAAAAGCCAACGGAGCGCGAGTGGTTAATGTTTCCTCTCATGGCCACTATTTCGCACCTTTTAATTTTGATGATCCTAATTTCCTGCACAGAGAATATGAAACATTACAGGGCTATGGACAATCCAAAACCGCAGTCAATCTTTTTTCAATGGAATTGGACGCTCGAGGACAATCTGTTCATATCAGAAGTTATGCGGTTCATCCCGGTTCTATCGGCGACACAGAATTGGGCAGAGAAGTCCCATTGGAGCTATTCCACAAAATGGGGTTTGTGGATGCAGACGGTAATATGTTACCCGAAGTAGCTGCATCGCTAAAAACGATCCCACAAGGAGCTGCCACAACGGTATGGTGTGCAACAAGCCCTATGCTTGATCATATTGGCGGCGTTTATTGTGAAGACGGAGATATCGCAGTAGTCTCATCAGATATTACCGTCCAAAAAGGGGTACATCCCTATTCACTGGATGAAACTAACGCCAAAAGACTTTGGAAACTCACCGAAGAGATGACAGGTATCCGTTTCAATCCATAAATCCATTTATTACTTTCAAGCATAAAAGAGAGGCAAGATGGCCCTTCTGCCTCTCTATTTTCAGCAATGAACTTTTAAACAAAGTAAATTATGTTATTTCTTATATTTACCTCATTGATTTCTTTCATAAAAAAGCAAAAATCATGGAATACCAAGCCCGATACATCACCGAAGATATAAAGCTTTCCAGCTACGAAGACCAATTTTTTAAATCGGACATTATGTTTGACCAACATATGTTGGTCTGGTTTCTTTCCGGAGAAACCAAGATTGTACAGGCTGATGCCACCTATCTATTTGGAAAAGGGGATATCTTTTTAATTCCCAGAAACCAATTGGCTACAATAATTAATTACCCTAAAGATGGCGAACCTCACAAGACGGTAGTCATGCATTTATCATTAGAAACATTAAAAAATTTTTATGCTGGTAAGACCATAGATCCCCAAGCACAAAATTCACCGAAGATTTTTTGTTTCAATAATCATCCTCTCCTAGAAAGCTGTCTAGCTTCGCTTATCCCTTATTTTGACATGAAAGATATCCCTGAGGATATTGCTGCGATTAAAATTACCGAAGCCATCAGCATTCTCAGAACCCTGGATAAAAGGATCGATCAATTACTTGCTAATTTTGAAGAACCCGGAAAGATCAACCTAGTCGATTATATGGAGAAGAATTTTATGTTCAATCTTCCGCTGGAAAAGTTTGGTTACCTCACTGGCAGAAGCCTCACAACATTTAAACGGGATTTCAAAAAAGCATTTACCATGACCCCACAACGATGGTTAACTTATAAACGTTTGGAGCTTGCCTATTATCAACTAACAGCAAAGAAAAAAAAGCCTCTGGAAGTTTGCTATGAGGTAGGCTTTGAAAACCTTTCCCATTTTTCATTCGCCTTTAAGAAGCAGTTTGGATTTGCACCAAGTCTGCTGAAAAGTATTTCCTGACGCCAATTCAATTTGAATTAATCAAAATCCATTGCTTAATCCCTACTACGCTTTTCGAGTACTGGAACAGATCCAGTTATTTCGTAAAAATTTGTATAAAACCGTTGGAACAATATTCCCATTATTCTTTATTTTTAGACTATGAGTGATTATACTATTTCGCTTGTGCCAAGAGTGTCCAGGTACGCTTTCGCTGAAATTGCTGTAGATGATATTTTAAAGTGGTTAGTTTCGAAAGATATCGTCAAAGCTGAATTATCGGAATGCACACTGGGCAACCTTGGATATGCATTTTCTGACGGTGCTCAATACATTGTATTTGAGCCTCATTTCCTTCCACACCAACTTGATGTAAATGGTCTGGAAATAACAACTGAGCGTACTATATTTAATACCGGACAAAATGGTATCGATCGTATAGTATGCCCCAATTGTACTGGAAATATTGTAGACAATGAATGGGATCTGGATCCCTGGTACCAGGGTTTTACCGATAACTTGTTGTGTCTCCGATATGCGGCACTGAAAGTGACATCCATCAATATGTTTTCGAACCACAGTCGGGATTCAGCAATCTTGGATTTACATTTTGGAACTGGCCTGAATTGAAACCTGAATTTATAGTTGAATTGCAGGAAAAGTTAAACTGTGACCTGGTAGTTGTAGGGTCCCACATTTAGTCATCATGGAAAAAGACAACAATGAAGGAAGAAGTATCATTAGAGGAAGTGGTATGCTCCATGTCAATTGGGGTGATGAAAAAAATGGATCAGTACTATTTTTTCAGGGGGAAACGATCTTATTAGGAATTTGTAATGTTCCCTTTGCTTTATACACAACAACTCGGTTTGACAGAAATACCTTGCCAAATGAACATGTTAAACACCTTGACCAGCTTGAAAAACTATTTCTAACAGGTGATTATAGCAGTAGAAGGGTAAAAGAAAACAGTCCATATGATATCCCGTTATGGATAAATGACCTTGAAAATATAAGTTTGTTGTATTTGGATCATTTTGATTTAATTGGTTTGACCAACCTAAGGATAAAAAACCTAAAAACACTGGTTCTTAAAAATGCTCATATTATTGATATTCCAAACCTTCTAATTGAGCTATTAACTTACAAAAACCTAACTCATATTGCTTATGATGCGTCTTGTATTCCATTAATCGACCAATTAAGAAAGCATCATGCTGGAGGGATTACTTTTGAGCTCTTAGATGGTTCGAGCTAAATTTATCCACCAATCTAAAAAGTGACGCTGCAAATTTGATTGCAAATGACTGATAAGCTCGATCTCTTTTTAAATGAGAAAATAAGTTAAAAAAACGCTAAGAGTTATGATCTGGGATAGCACCAAAAGTAAGACAGAAAATTTCTTAGCGATTTTTTAAAAGTTCTATTTGAAGAAGCGTATTAAGATTCTTATTAGCTACTACAATCTATTTTTTATACTTTTATCGTTAGGATTTAGAGAAATAACCGTTCACTTTCAAAGATGAAAAGGATCACGAATTCAATCACATCTTCTCATTATATACAGAGTTTTGCATTTGACCAGGTTGAGACCTATTCCCTCCAGCGCGGAGAGGAATACAATGCGGTGATCCAAATGCTAAAACCAGAACGTAATGGGTTAAAAGTGAGAAAGGAGAAACGAAACAATCTGACCGAAATCGAAGAAATTCGACTGAGCGAATTGGACAAGCTATTAGGTGTAACACAATATTTAATTGATGATACAGGGCAGTTTCATTTTTCGAGTCAAAGAATCAATACTTTTCAGTATGATAATGAGGTAGTCGGTCTACTAAAGAATATTTTACTTACGAAAACAACTGACGTGCCCAACTGGATGTGTGCCCCCATTTACAGGGATGCTATCGTACTCTATAATAGTTCGGGCGAAATTGTATCAGCACTGAATATCTGTTTAAGTTGTGAAGCAATGGCAATAGATAGCTCCAATCAGGTTGTCGCTGATTGCAGCACATATGAAATGCTCAGAAAGTTTTTTCAGGATGTTTCTCATCCTATAGAGATATGAACTAAATAAAGAAAATTATTTCCCATGCACAAAATAACAATAACAATATGTCTGATGGCCGTTGTGCTATTTTTATACATTTCAAGAAACAAAGTTCCACGTAATACTAACGATGTCATTGTACAAACAGCCAAATTTGACCTGACGGATACCATACCGAAAATAACCATTAAGGATACATCGCTCACATTCCCACAGATATTTGAGGGAAGTTTCACGAAGGCCACAAAAGTAGCGCAATTCGGTACGGAAATAACTTTTGATAAGATAGCTTTAGGAAATCTAAAGGTATCATCAGGCCAGATTATCGCAACTGATCCCGTTACCTTAAGGGATGCGGCAGCTTTTAGTGAAAATTTTCCTGTTGGAGAGTTTCCAGTCGAATTGGCAATGGCCAATATTAATGCCAATAAGGATCGAAGGGTCGCATTTGCACGCGTAAAATTCTCAGATAAGCCCATCCAAGAATGGGAGTTTGCGTTATTACCTGGAGAGACTTCTATCCCCCTCAAATCCAAAGAAATATATGGATATGGAGTAGACGCAGGACTAGGTCTTTTCGTTGATCAGGCAGCTAAGAATAGTCTGAATACGCTGCTCGGTAAAAATTGGGACATTATATTCTCCGAAAAATTCGAGGATTATTTAAATTACAGCTTTCAAAATCACAATGCCATCTTTTTCTCCACGGGGTATGGAGATGGTTTTTATGCGACTTACATCGGAAAGGACAGCGAGGGTACAATTTGTCAGCTGTTGACTGACTTTAATATTGTACTGTGGCGGAATGTTGCAGAATATTGATATTTATTATAGTCCGTAGTTTAGCTGGAGATTTCAAGCATTGAGACCATGCGATTCCGAAGCGAATTGATTGGTCATCAGTTTTCGAATCTGGAGGGTCAATGGCATCGAAATATCCAGCTAAGTCACTAAAGTCACTGTAATATTTCAATTCATAGCGATTACTCCAATGAACAATTGCTGATCAAATTTTTAATCACTTCGTTATTCAGATTTTGCTGCTGATCTGAAACAACTGAGAATGAAAATAAAACGCCGCCTTTTTCCACTAAGATGAGCCTCAGGAATTTTAAATTTCCGACATCATTTATTTTGACCTGCATGCCTTTACTGACAGCAAACCAAGTATCACTATGTTTGATGCGGGCTATCTTATCAAAATTTTCTTCAACAGCAACTATTTCAATAAAAGCCGGAATATAGAAAAACTCATTGCGCATCATTGTAGAAACATTGGTGGCCGCATTTTCCAGCTGTAATGCTTGGCTATTAAATAGAAAAAGAACCACTAGAATATCATCATTCTCAATGACAAGATCCGGCTGCATAATGACCTTTCTTAGTTTCTTTTCATTTGCTCCAAAACGGTCTTTTATAACCGAAGGAAAAGTATAACAATCTATAAAACTCTTTATCGTATTGTCCTTTACTATCCTAAAATCTCCTTCAGGTACCTTAAAAATAAAATTACATCTGTCAGTTATCAGCTTTAGAGCTTGAGATGATTTTACAGTTTTTATTGTGCCATTATAGAACTTCAGATCCCTGCGGTGAAAATTATCTGCAAATGATGTTTCGAGTTTTTTTCCCCTGGGTTTATTAAACAGAACAGCATCCTCCTTAATGTATTTTTTTAACTCTTCTACATCAAAAGATAAAGCACCAGGGTCACTAACGGGATCATAATAGAATTTTTCATGCTTGTAGAATCCATTATCTAAATGGGTAATAATAGCCTTGATCAGTTCGAAATCACCTGACCTCTCAGCATCCGTTAAATAACCTTCAACATCAGCTCTATGCAAGATCATCTTAACAGTCGAAATATCACAGTAAGGATGGGTTACAATAGCAAGTAGCAGATCATTCCCATCGTCGTAATTGTGATTTTTTGCAATAAAATCAAGTTCGATAGGTTCGTTGATTTCCTCCAACAGCTCCCTATCAAGCACATTTTCTTTAAAACTGTATTCAAAAAATGCTTTGCTTAGAAAAGCTGCTCTTTTTTCTGATATCTTATACTTCATCTACTAAAATTCTATTAAAATTTTGGCTAAAGATAGTTGGAAATTTACCGACTATTGTCGGCAAAACTATTTTACACTATTTCGTTTAAAAAGCACAACATAGTAACCAAAGTGATATATTTGCAACCTTAAACAATTAACTAATATTTATGAAATTAAAATTAGCCTATTTAATGCTTATAGCGATAGCATTTGTATCTTGTAAGAAAACAACCGAGGTAGAGATGTCTCTCTCCAATAGTGGAAAACTTACTTACAAATTAACTGACGCAAACGGTAAAGGCCTATCTAATGTAAAGATATCCTTGTTTGATCACTTGGACAGCTATTATGCAAGCAACAGTATATTAATCGATGAGCGTCGCACCGACGGAAACGGCCAAGTTGATTTTGGTGATCTAAATCCGAAAAGTTATCTAATAGTCGCTGATTCGGCAAAAGTAAACAATGTAAATTATACTGTTAGAGATTATGTTCAGGTCACCACTGGTATGACAAAGAACAAAGAGACCAAAGTGACAGACTTTTCAGGAACATTAGTCGTTAAAGTAACTTCCTATAACACGAATCAACCCGCAAAAAATATAGGTGTTCTCATCATTCCTTTTAATAACTACGAATATGAGCAATATATTTCAAAAAACTTAGCTAACGCAGAATTTAAAGGTGTGACTGGCGAAAATGGAATTGCTACATTAAAGATCGCATCTGGCAAAGATTATGTCGTCTTACTCTATAATATAACAACCTTGTCAAACCTTAACTGGGGCACAACATCCATTCAAAAAGGTATGACGATGAACTATTTTGCAGGTTTTTATCAATAATTAGCTGATAAAAAACTTTAATGATATGAAAGGCTATTTTTTTATTGTGCTCACACTGTTGATTGCAACAGTCTCCTGTCAGAAGGAGGTCGTTGTCAAACTGGCGGAAGGGGAAATTACGGGAAAACTAAACTACAAATTGACAGACGATACTGGTAAGGGATTGTCTGGTCTCAAAGTTTACATTTATAACCCTGGGAGCAAGCAAGATCCTAATTCACCGATAGATTCAGCTATTACGAGCAGTGTTGGCGAAATCAATTTTACGGATTTGTTACCTAATAATTATCAACTAAGGACAGATTCTATAAAATTAAATAACAACGATTACAGCGTCGATGAATATGTACAGATTACAGCGGGTATAGAACGTAAAAAGACAACAAAGGTAACTGATTTTTCGGGCACCCTGATAATTCAGTTACTATCGTACGAAACCCGCACCCCTATCCAAGATCAGGGAGTCGTGGCATTTCCTGTCAATAAGATCCATGTCACCTCTGATAATATCGCGGATATAGTAAAAAGCTCGACGCTGAAAGGGCTGACGGATAAAAATGGATGCGTAAGCCTAAAAGTACCAGCTAACCAAATTTTTGATTTTATTGTTCACCACAAGACATATGGTAACTATGGCTGGGGGTTTGGTTCTTACCAGGTAGCTAAGGGTAAAACGTTAAATATAACACTCTACAGCAGTTTTCTTTAACACAGTAACATTTCTTCATAACACTTACTGCCGCCTGAAAGGCAATCGACTTTTATAAAAAGAACGCTTTTGAACGAGCAGGTCAAACAGAGCCGATGTGGATCTATGCGGTGATGATTGACTTACGAAGATAAACTTACAATAAGCGTCTTGGCAAAACAGCTCCTCTTTCGTATCTTCGATACGGCTACACTACTTCGCCAAGTCGTTGCCCCATTGCCGATAATTTTATCTGAATTCATAACTGAACATAGCACCTTAAAATGAAAAAATTTTTTACTACTTTTTTGTACGCTAACATCAATAATTGGAAAAGCTCAAACGGAAAAGATTTACTCAAAAACATACGGAAAGAGTGAAAATCCGACAATAATTTTCATTCACGGCGGACCAAGAGGAAACTCGACACTCTTCGAGGGAACAACTGCAGAAAATTTAGCCGGAAAAGGTTTTTATGTTATCGTTTATGACAGACGTGGTGAAGGTCGTTCAATCGACACAACTGCAACATTTACTTTTCAAGAAGCAATTAGTGATTTAAATAGCATTTACGAAAAATATAACATCAAAAGAGCAAATATCATTGCTCATAGTTTTGGTGGTTTGGTTGGAACACTTTTTACAGAACAAAATCCTGAAAAAGTAAGTTCATTAATTCTTGCAGGTGCACTTTTTTCCCAACAAGAAACGTATAACCATATTTTGGAAACGACACGAAAAATCTACAAAAAAAAGAATGACACTTTAATGCTTTCCAAAATTTCTGAAATTGAAAGATTAGCTAAAAATTCGGCTGAATACAGAAAGCAATGTTATGAAATTGCAAGTATGAACAACTATTTCAAAATGCCATTTCCGACAAATGAAGCAAACCAATTGCGGGAAAATTATGAAAATAGTGAATATGGAAAAAGCAATATCCGAAATGACGACGCCCCTATTTTGTTCTATAAAAATGAAAACAAAAATAATATTGACACCAAACCTATTTTAAAAAAACTAGAAAAAGAGAATGTAAAATTATTTGCAATTTATGGTTTGCAAGACAAAATCTTTTCAGAAAAGCAATTAAGTGATATGAAGAAAATAGTTGGAAAACAGAATTTCAAGACAATTGACAATTGCTCGCATTATCCATTTGTTGACCAGCAAAACCCATTCATTGAAATAATAGAAAAGTGGATTAAATAAAAAACTACCACCAACAAGGTATTAGCAAAAAGTTAGCTGCAAGCATAACAAAACACACCAAGACAACAAAATTGAATTTATGACACCAATAGAAAGACTGACGTCCATTTTGACAGAACAATATATTTCAGAAGATGGTGACGAATATAAAGTAGAACTAAAAGAAGGTTTGACCAACCAGCAGATTGACGAATTAGTCAGACGACTGCCGACAGGACAAATTCCGCCAGAGATAAGAGAATTACTAAAATTTGCAAGCGGTTTTGAATTTTTCGGATTTGAAGAAGTCACATTTGACGGAGTAGGTCAATTTGGATTTGAAGAGTTTTTTCCTAATTCAGTTCAACTTGCGGGAGACGGACTCGGAAATTTTTGGATTTTAGATGTTGACAACAGTGGAAGTTGGGGAAGCGTGTTTTATGTGTGCCACGCCCCAGCTGTAATCGTAAAACACTCGGACAACTTAACTCAGTTTATAGAACACATCGACGATTTTGGAAAAAATGGGAATAAGTCAAACCTTGATATTATTCACGAAAAAGTGGTTATGGATATTTGGAGCAAAGGAGATGGATTTATTGAACTTGAAAATGCAAGACAATCTAAAGACACAACTTTGAAAAACTTTGCACTATCACTTCCTGACAATTTTGTAATTGCAGACTTGAGAAACAAACAAATTCAGAGCGGATTTGCGTGGGGCAAATTCGGGCCGAACATTGACAAAGCAAAACGACACGAAACGGAATTAATTTGGGGAATTGAGAAGCCAATTAAAAAAGGATTTTTATCAAAATTATTTGGACGATAATGATATCTGACAATTTTTAGGCGTAGCCAAAGTCAGATCAAGTAGTGGTGGTTACACTCATGCTACCTGCGGTAAGTCTTGTCTTCTCTTTACCCACCCTACTTATCTATTTTAGTCATCTACGGGCTTAACAAACATAGTAAAATGGGCACAAAATGGTTACAACTAATTTTGGTTTCTACCACAATTCTTGGCATTGGCGCCACAATCTATTTATTTAATACCGTTGGAGTTATGTAACCAATAATCTGCTATTCAATCGCTGCAATTCTCTCTAGTTACTTTCTTGAGTTAGAAAAGGATGATTTGGAAAATTCAATAAACTTTCAAATCCAATAGCTTTTTAGACCATTCTTAAACATGTATTAAGGGCAAACGTTGAAAAATCAAGAATTGGGTATTCCGTCTTGAAATTTCGTTGATATCTCTACGGGAACCGTAATTAATTCAATAGAATGAGGATTTTGCTTTTGGGATGTTTAGTTTTGTTTAATACGCTTTATCGGTCAATAGCATAAGTGAGATTAAATAACAACAAATGAAAATATATCCTTTAAAAGACGGTGATTTCAGTGTAGATAAGAACAAAAATTTCACCTATCTAGAAGATACGGAAAACGATAAAAATTTAAAGATGGCGGTGCAGCCTTTTCTTATTGAAACAGCTGGCAATCTAGTGCTACTAGATGCAGGATTAGGCTGGATGGGAAACGGTATCCCAAAAATTCATAGCAACATGATAAAAGCAGGTTTCCAACCAAAAGATGTCAAGCTAGTTATGCTTTCTCATTTGCACAAAGATCACATTGACGGACTTGTGAATAGAGAGAAAAATGATTGGACGCTTAATTTTCCAAATGCCGAAGTCTATCTGCAAAAGCGTGAATATGATTTTGCGCTCTCAAAAGAAGGGAGTCCTTCTTTTGATTTGGATGTTTTGAAGTTCATTGTTGAGAATGCCAATATTGTCTGGATGGATTCTGATAAAGGAAGTATTACTTCAGAAATTGATTTCGAAGTGACTGGCGGACATACCCCTTATCATCAGGTTTTCTGGATTAAGGAAGATGGAGAAACCGCTTTTTATGGTGCAGACAATCTTCCTCAAATGGGATATCTAAACTATCAAATAGCATTTAAAACTGATTATGATGGCAAAAAAGCAATGGAAAAACGGATCATTTGGAAGCAAAGAGCACAAGAAGAACAATGGAAAATCCTGCTTTACCATGATATTGAAAATGAAATAATTAGACTTGGTAAATAGTTTCCTATTTCAAATCCTCACTCATCAACGTTAATTTTTTAGAAAAGACAATAAAAAAATCATCTGCATCGTTACCTGATATTTAAATCAACAAGTAGTTTTGCATCCCTATTAATTTCCTTTTTTTAAACAAAAAAGAAAATGGGATCGTGAGAAAAGAAAAAAGGAATCGGAAATTTGTCACAGCCTTTTGATCATTTCATATTGCTTTCCAACTGGTTCAATATTCACGGATTTCAGAAAAGCTGTCATAGATTCACAGTTAATGTCTGTATTGATAATTTTTATAGCGTCAGTTTGCATAGTCTCTATTATATGCTGAAGCAATAGGGTACCAGCACCTTTTCTTCTGTGTTCTTTATTTACCGCCAGTTGTGTAATATCTCCTGATCCTGGCTCAAATACGCAATATCCAATTAGCTTATCCTCTGAAAAAACGCCTGTGCAAATAAAATTGTCGAAAGACCTACGAATTGATTCAATGCTATTTTGCCAGGATGGTTTAAAATCCCAAAAAGTTTCAATTTCAGTATATTCAAAAATATCTATTGGTTTTATATTAAAGGTTGAACTTTTGGCCAATAAAGTAATTGCCTCAATCTTTTGCTTAAAATAAAAGAACTTTCGGACCACAGTAAAGCCGATCTTTTTATAAACCGATACGGCACTTTTATTATGCTGCAGTACTTCCAGCAGATAATTATGGACTCCAGCCTTCTTCAGATAGGGAATCGAATAATTAAATACCGATGTGGCAAGTCCTTGTCCCTGATAATTTTTAAGAGTACCTGTCCCCGTATCATAAGCCGTTAAAACCTCATCGAAATCACCGATCCCGTTAAAGGTGAAAGATACGATAGCATCACCGTCAAAAACCCCAAAGGAAAGATCAGGCCTAAAACCGCGCCTCTTGAGCATAGCCAAGAGCTGACTTTTATCCAATTGCATTTCATATTCGGCAAAAGCTCTCTGAAATGCATAAAACAAAATTTCAGGATCTATTTTTTCCAGGGATCTAATTTCCATAATCAAAGTGGCCGACGGTAAAAATTGAAAGGAAATATAAGACAATTTTTACAAACAGCTGCTTTTTAAGTAGAAATCTCCAAGCAGAAACCAGTTTAGACATTCTAAATTAATCCTGTAGTACGCAAACTTTACCTGTTTTCATAATAATCTGTACGACGGTAATAATGAATGGTCGAATTAGATTTTTTCATCCTATTATTGTAGTCTTTTCTAAACAAAAACGCGATGATTACAATGAATAAGAATAGTAATAAATAGACAAACAATATATCGTACAGCCAAGATCCCTGCAGATAAAAAGAATCGTCTGCAAGGCAAAACTTCTGCTGTTCAGTATTTTGTGGATTGTAAAACAATATGTATTCCTTATTAGTTATTATTCCATTTGCTCTATCCAGCAGTTCGGTTCGCATCTGCTCAAAACGTCGCTGGCTCACAATAGGTAAAAATGCATACTGCTTTTCCGCCTTGTCTAATTTCCGCAAGTATAGCTGTCCATTGGCAGTATATCGGTATTCGACATTTAAATAGGCGTATTTTGTCTTGCCTCTATGTATTTTAGATTCGAAGTTTATGATAGCGGGCGCTGTTGCAATCCAGCTCGGATGCGTCCGCGCAAACTCTTTACGCTCCAAAGATGGACTTACAGAAAAAACGGAAATTATTAAAACATACACTGCTGCCAACAGAACAACAAACGCTATGCGATTGCCACTTCGCATTGTTATGCGCTTTCCATTCACATTATAGCGGACTTCATCCCGACCATCTCCTTTACCTAATTTGCTAAGGATTATTTTTTGCAAAGGGAAATAAAGTAGAGAAGAGCATACCAGCGCATAAACAAAATAACGGTAACTGTTGCCCCAGAAAACGATGACAAAGATGAAGGCAGCAGCCACAGACCATTGAAGAAATTTGCCAATTGATTTCATAACCCTTTGTTCAGATGTAAGCACTAAGCATAGCAATAACTTTTTTAGTTTATTCCGTTGCAGCTCTCTATTATTCCAAAATAAAAATAAGGTATTCGACAATACCCATGGCCCTCTATTTAAAATCCGTGAGCAGAAAATTACGATTCGCTGAACAGTGGTAAATTTTGCATACCCACCTATTCTGAAAAAAGCGACTATCCTCACCCTTTTTATCATTCTGAAATTCTTTTTAAAATTACTCTTCTCAGTCTGTCTTCATTCTGGTCTCCCCAATATCCAAGTGCGGAAATTACTGGGATCAGCGTCATTCGAAAATCTGTGAGTGAATATTCTACTTTGGTGGTACAACAGGATAAATTTTCTTGCTGATAAGTTCATGGTCTTCCAGTTCTTTCAGCTGGATATTTAAAACCTGTCTAGAGGCATCTGGTATTTTATGCTGCAATTCACTGGGGCTTTTATGCCCCTTTAAATTGACAATGGCCTAAGAACTTATTATAAAACTTGAGTATACCTCATTTTATCGCATAATATATTTTCCTATATAGGACTCATATCGTCCTGAAAGGTCTAAATCAAAATATTTCTGTCCGTAAATCATGCATGAGAAGCAAGACAGTCTAATAATTAGTATCATCAAAAAAATAGTATTTATTGATTTTTTCATAGAGAACTGTTGCATCAAGATACAAATTAGTTATGTAAATTAGCTACTTAGTTATATAGAAATACAATGGGAATTTCCTGGGTTCGTAAGCTATTATTTATGTGTATTGTATCGATAAGTATGTTATCACAGAACAACATATGAAATTGAATAACATCCTTTTTAACGAATTTTAAACGATAGTCAGCGAATTGTAAACGGTTTACACTGCAAAAATTGATATTTTTACATTTGACAATTACCAATACTTCTTAAGCAATACGGCTAGTATATCGGAAAGCTGTTTAATAGCGTTGGCCGAAATATTAAACCAACACGCTCCAACAAAATTGACTTATGAAAAAATATATGTTATCAATTATTTTTTTACTGACTTTAGCCTCTTGTAAAGGACAAGAAAGTAAGACAGAAATTTTGGATAAACTAAAATATAATGCGGACAAGAGCAACTATGGTATCCAACCGACGTTTTATTATCCTACTGAAATCTCAATAAATGATTATCCTGTAGTCAAAGGGCTTGAATTCTTTGGAAACACAATTCCAAACTTTATTGACATTGCGATCAACAAAAATGGCGAACAAGAGTTAAAAATACTAATTGACTTATCCAATTATAAAAAGCAAGGAAATCCGATTTTAAAAATTCTATTAGTCAGGTCGGCCCAAGGAATATCAATCATTTCCAATGAATCAGATTTTCCCAAAGAAAATATTTTAGTAAATTATGAATTATCAGATGATGATATTACTCAAGAAAACATTAAAAGTGGTTACTTCTTGAAAACGATAAAGTTTAATGCCAAAATTCCTGTCGAACTATCTTCCTTAAATAAATCAGTTCAATTAAAGAATTCAACAGAACTACTTGACAACCTGTATAGTGCTCTTACCAACCTGACGAAAGATTTAAATGATAAAAATAGCAATAACGTTTTGGAAATTATCCAAAACGCAGAATTTGAGGTGGCACAATTACGAGGGATGAAAAAAGAATGGATATTAAAAGAAAGAGAAGCTCTTCTATCAAATACTTTTACATTGCTACCAAAGGATAGTTGCGACGTCAAAATTTATGGAAACGGAACAATGGCAACTCTTGTGAAAAAGAATTCAGAAATAATCAAACAATCGGCAATAACTTCAAAATTTACCAAAGGTTTCCCTAGCGGTAAAGTTGTTCAATTTTATAACTTTTATTACAACATACCGAAAGGAAAGGAAGAATTAGAATTAATAAGATTTGACGGTTATGCAATAACAAAATACAAAAAATAATAAACGCTATCGGCAGAAAAGCTGTTGTTTCAGGCTAGCTAAAGTGGAATCGCATGATCTCAATAGGTGAAATCTCCAATATCAGCTATCTCGTAGAAACATGATGAAAGCCATCAAATATTACTGACTGATTAGAGATACAATTCTACTTTTTTAGTATCTTAACAGTAAACTACCGACCAATGCCAAAAAAAATTATAAGAAATCTCCAGATAGGTGTAATGCTTTCTTTGATACTACTGATTGCGGGTTCTATAGCATCTTATATTAGCATACATAACCAGATGGAGAGCAGGAAAAGCCTCTTAAAAACGAAGGAGTCTATCAGTTTAATAAAAGATATTTTAAACACGCTGTTAAATGCCGAAACAGGCAATCGGGGATATCAGCTTACCGGCCGTGAAAATTTTCTTGAACCTTTCAATAAAAGCAGGAATGAATATCCGCTGCTTGTTGCTAACAAAGATAAATTTAATCTTAACGATAAACGCCAGATTAATATCCTTCATGAACTGCTGCATACCTCAGACAGGTTGATGAAAGAATATGTCTTGTTGATTGATAATCGTACTAAGGGAATAGTAATGACTCCAGAGGAACTTGTTCAAAACAAGATGGCCATGGATAAATGCCGAATGCTCGTTCAGGAATTTGTAAAACACGAGGAAGTTCAGCTTGCCCTAAAAAATGAAGATCTGAATAACTCCACCAAACGGACCGTTTTATTCATTATCTTTTCAGCGGTTGCGGCCATTGGCGTCACCATTTTCGTTTATATTCAACTAAAATCGGACATTATGCGCCGCGATAAGTTGGAAAAAGATCTGTTTTATACGAAGGAAATGCTCGAGGAAACAAGCGCGGTTGCCCAAGTGGGAGGCTGGGAAGTCAATATAAAGAGCGGAAAGCTCACCTGGTCTCAAAGTGTACGAGAAATTCATAAAACTAACATTAATTTCCAACCAACTTTTGAAAATGTCCTTGGATTTTACGAAGGAAAAAACAGAGAGAGAATAGAATTTCTATTCAACAGAGCAGTACAACAAGGGATCTCTTTTGATGAGGAGCTACAACTTCTGCGTAATGACGGTGTCACCATCTGGGTAAGAGTAAAAGGAATTCCCGAATTTGAAAATGAAGTTTGCCACAGGGTTTTTGGAATTATTCAGAACATTGATGCCTTCAAAAAAATGTTTCTGGAAGTTGCTCAGAAGGAAGCTATGATGCAGTCCTGTGCTACAGATGTTCCTATTCCTTTGGCGATGCTTGACAAAGCCCTTAACTACGTTGCCGTCAGCAGCAGATGGCGAGATGAATTTAGTATGAATAATGTCGACCTTATCGGCAATAACCTGTTTACAATATCGCCCAATATTCCCGAAGAAAGAAAAAAGATTTACAGGAATGCGCTTTTGGGAGAAACGTACATCGACGGGGATTTTGCACTAAAGGTGGAAGGAAAAGAAGAAATTCAACATTACGATCTTAAAGTCGGACCCTGGTATCTTACAAAAGATGAGGTTGGAGGTATAATTATTTCCATACAGAATATTACAAATGCCGTAAAAATAAACGAGGAACTGAAAAATGCCAAGGAAACTGCAGATATAGCCAGCAGGGCAAAATCCGAATTCCTGGCCAATATGAGTCATGAGATCCGTACTCCCTTGAACGGAGTTATTGGTTTTTCAGACCTCCTCCTCCGGACACCACTGAATGAAACACAGACGCAATATCTAAATTACATCAATGAATCAGGGGAAAACCTCCTTAGCATCATCAATGATATACTGGATTTTTCTAAAATAGAATCCGGAAAAATGGACCTTTTGATTGAAAAAAGTGATGTGTATGATATGTTAAGCCAAGTCATCAATGTTATTCTTTATCAATCCCAGAAAAAAAACATCGAACTTCTTCTCAACGTTGAGCCTGGCCTCCCAAAAATACTTTTCATTGATGAAGTCAGATTAAAACAAATCTTGATCAATCTGTTAGGAAATGCTGTAAAATTCACAGAAAAGGGCGAGATCGAACTAAAAGTAGAGAAATTGCGCATGGATGATCATACGATTGCCTTGCGCTTCTCGGTAAGAGATACTGGAATCGGCATTCCTATAGAGAAACAGAAATATATTTTTGATGCCTTTACCCAGGAAAACAGTTCAATCAGTAAACGATTTGGCGGCACAGGACTGGGACTAACCATCTCGAACAATATCTTGGGATATATGGGAAGTCATTTGTCGCTGACCAGCGAAATGGACAGCGGTTCTGTATTTTTCTTCGATCTTGAGGTTCCTTACGAAATGTCTGAATGGAAAGAAGAGGATGAAACGACAATTAAAACTGCCTTAGTGGTGGATGATAATGAAAGCAACAGGATTATTCTTGAACACATGCTTACCTATAAAAATATCAAATCCACGTTAGCTTCTAATGGAATGGAAGCCTTGGATATCATGTTGAAAGGTGAGCGGTTCGATGTCATTCTGATGGATTATCATATGCCTATCATGTCCGGATTGGAAACAATAGAAAAAATAAAAGGCTTGTTAAATCAGCGAAAAGAAGTTGCTCCATTTATAGTACTTTCGTCTTCTTCGGAAGAATTGGATATACTTACATCGGTTAGGAAAATAGAAAATACACATTTGCTATTGAAGCCTATAAAATCACATGATCTATACAAAACCCTTAAAAAGGTAGACCGAAGTACAGTAATAGAAATTATTCAGGATCAGACTGAGAAAGATTCGCATGCATTTGCGCGAGAGTTAGACGTACTTTTGGTTGATGATAACCCAGTGAATATGGTCCTGAACAATAGGATAATGAAGTCTCTTGCTCCCAATATACTTCTAACGGAAGCAGCTAATGGTTTACAGGCTTTGGAAGAATGCAAAAAAAAGCAGTTTTCCCTTATTATTATGGATGTACAAATGCCGATCATGAGTGGTATTGAGGCAACACAACATATTAGAATGCTGTCTGCATATCAACATATACCTATCATAGGCGTTACCGCTGGAAATGTGCTGGGGGAAAAAGAAAAATGCCTTGAATCCGGAATGAATGACTTTCTTCCCAAACCGATACGGCGGGCAGACCTTCTTGAAGTACTCAAAAAATATATTAGTGTTTAGTAATTATGGCTGTTCGAATCTGAATGGTCAACGGTATCAGAATATCTACTAAGATCAAGAAACAGGAGATCCTCAAATAAATACTAACACGATGAAGTCTCAGCGAGTCTATTAAATGAATCTTGAATACAAAATAAAAAGGAACGTAAATATTACTCTTATTTAACTAGAGTCTAAAAAATAGATGAAGTCCGAATGCTGACGGCACAAGCTCCTGAAAGGTATAAGCTTTTATTATGCACAAGCTTTCTTAAATATCACATTTCAAAAAATCAGAGTTGTATTGAAATGTGAACGATCAAGGAATCATATGTTTTGGCATTTTTTGGTAATTATTCTTTGTTTTTTGAATGTCAGTTACTTTGCTGGTATCAAGAAATTTACGCCTGTTTGAAAAGCAATCCCACCAAATCTATTTTCAGTCGCAAAATTCTGCGTTACTCGAGCCATTATACCGATTCTATGAGGTACTATCCAATACGATCCGAATGCACCTATTCCCGCATTCTGGTCAGAAAGAAAACTTCCTTCCGTTCCTTTATCATCGGATATTTGTTTGGAATAATTGCCAAATACCCCTACTTCATTTCCCCGAGCATTCAGTAGATACGAACCACCTAAATCAAATGTAAGATGACTTCCTTCTTTAAAGTCAGTGTTTTTTTGCCACTGATTGATTTCTAATGTAGGAGCAATACTTAAATTGATCTTGGAAGTTGCTTTGTATTTTAGGGCACCACGTATATTATGTGACCAATACCCATGTCCCCCATTATCTAAACTACCATGCTCATATTTCCCAGTCGGCGCCCATACGCCATAATTTAACGCATATTGAAACCTTCCCTGCTTCCATGATAACCAGATTGGTTGCACATACATGTCGCCAAATCCTAAACTCTTATTGGTAAAAACATAGCTTCCAGGACCCGTCTGTTGCGAATAGTAGTCCAAAGCAATATTGGCGGTAGGACTGTTTATTGTCGGAATTACCATCAGTCCCCAATTAGCACCCAAAATCTTTCCCTTTCCTCCGTAAATTGCCATTAGGATAAAAGAATGCGTGATCACCTTTTGTTCAATTTGTAAAGCAGTAGGATTTCCAGGAACCGGATTAATCAAGTGATCTGTCTTTTTACCCTGACCATTGAAATAATTCATATTGGCATAACCATACCATACCGGTATAATAAAGCCTTCATGCGGAGCAAAATAATCGTTGGGATTAAACGATGAACCGTTGTAATGCCCCTGACCATAAAGTTTCATCATGGACTGGATAAATAGAAACACATAAAATATCTTTTTCATTTGACAATCATTAACCCCTTATAATATCGTTCAAAATGTTAACAACTCAATAGGTTTATTTGTTGCATTTTTCAAATAATTTCATATCAATATTCACCCGTGCATCATTGATACCTCCTACTCGCGTAGAGCTTAAATGGATTAAAGACGATCTTCGATCACGGCGAATTAAGCAACAACTATTTAAAAGTATTCAGATAATATTTTACAAGCCAAATGTAATATTTCACATGGTATAGTTGTCTTAAAGCAAAAATCTATTGTATAAAATCGCAGGACAAAGCTTTTTAAGCGCACACATTACAGTTGATATTTATACAATAAAACTATTTACTTTAACTAAAACCTCCAATGAAACTATTATTTAACCTTCTTCTTTTCATGCTGCTGACCACCTGTGTATTCGCGCAGACAGCTTCGACGACATGGCATAAATTCCTCTCAGAGTTTAAGAAGTCAGAACAGGAATATAATAATTATTATCCGGCAAAGGATTATCAAAAAGCAGCCACAGTATTAAACGCCATTGCAGCCAAAATGGAAAGCTTACAACTATCTGAAAAAGAAAAGCAGGAATATCAAACAACTATAAGCGAGATTAATGCGAATATAAACTACAACCTTGCCTGTTTGCAATCATTACTCAATCAAAAAAAACAAGCTGTATCAAGTTTTGAAAAGGCAATTTTGTGGGGATATACTGACTATCGTAATGCTTTAAATGATCCTGATTTAGATAATCTCCGTAAGGAAAAAAAATTTGTAAAAGCATTAGGCGAACTGAAACAATACGATAAATTGACCCTTTTGCAACAATCAGGCGGATATGTTTCTGCAAATAGTGACTCTTTGCCGACATTTACCTACCAGGTAACAAGCAGTCCTAATTTATTAGCGGTAAAAAGTTTTTTCAACTTGGACTCGATAGCCGGTAATGGCGACGAAATTTCGAAAATCCGTAATATCATGTTTTTTGTAGCAAATAACATTAAATATGACGGCAGCAATTGGGCACTATGTGAGTTTGACGCAATCGATTTTTACAACTACCACAAGGCAACAGGAAAAGGTATCAACTGTCGGCACAAAGCGATGACATTAAATGAAATGTATCTCGCGATGGGATTTAAGTCACGCTATGTTACATGCATGCCAAAAGACGACAAAGATACTGACTGCCATGTGATCAATAGCGTATATGCTGAAACTCTAAAAAAATGGTTGTGGATGGATCCTTCCCATGGTACATTTGTGATGGACGACAACAACAATTTACTGAGCATTGAAGAAGTTAGGGAGCGTTTAAAAAATAATCAATCGCTCAAGCTAAACGCAGAGTCCAAAGTAAATAAACTTTGGTACCTGGATTATTATATGGCAAAGAATTTATACTGGATTCAATGCACGAATAAAAGCCAGTTTAACACAGAAAGTAGATATAGGCCCGTAGCCCCTGATCTGCAATATATTTCTTTAGTTCCTAGCGGGTTTGACAAAAGCAGTAACAAATATTTAAAAAACAACGTGATTACGTTTGATCCTGCCTACTTCTGGAGATCCCCGCAATAAATAACAACACAATAAAAATAGAGTTTGCAAGCAGTCAGCTCTAATTGAAATCAACTGGCGTAATTTATAAATGCAGGGGAATCACATAGTCTCATTGAACGAAATCTATGTTGTCATAAACATGAAGAAAAAGTCTCCCTCTTTGATGATCAAAGGTTCTTAAATGCAGAAATATTTGTTCCGGAATACATCTTGAAAAACCGGCTAAAATGAGCAGGACTTTCAAAACCAAGTTCGTAAGCGATCTCTTTCGCTGACTTCTCGGTATAATGGAGATACCTTTTAGCCTCAAGAATTATTCTGTTGCGGATTAGAACGGATGGCGCCGACTGTTTCAACAGCGCAAATACATTGCTTAGTGTTTTTGGTGATTTGTTGAGTGCAGCCGCATAGAACCTGACTTCATGTTCCTCTTTAAAGTTACATTCTAGTAGCAAAGCAAACTTTCTCACAATATCCATTTTTTCGTCGGGGAATAGCTGATAACTTTCACTTTGGAGCTTTGCAATTCTTGTGGTATTGATGATCACTCTCTTAAGAAGGGTGCGCAGCATTTCACCCTGGAAATTATCTTTTACCATCATCTCATTTGAAAACACATTCTCCAGATGAGACATTTCTTCCACAGCAGTTTCATTTAATACAATGAACATTGGATGTCGAATACCATAGAACAGAAAACCAACGCAACCGACCTCAGCATCGTGATCAACGATACAATAGAACTCCCTATTAAACTGCCAGGCAATCAGCACATCGGGCTGTTCAAATACAAAATGTTGATTGGAAACCAAGGGAAGTATACACCTTGATGGCATCGTATAGCTGATCTCATCGATCGTCACTTTTTGTTCGCCGCCCTTGTTATAAATAAATGTATTGATAGGCAGGGAATTCGCATTACGAAGTCCCCTGCCTGAAAACTGGTTGTTGTCACTGTGCATCACAAACAGTGCTGCTGTTGCGTTATCGCTATACTCCCTAATCATGTTGTCATTTACTTACAGCATTTCAATTCGCTTAAATTTAATCATTTTCTTGTAAGAGCCTAACGCCCACAAGCTAGAAATTTAAAGGTCTTCTTTAATACTGCTTGCAGCAGCAAGCAGCAGATTGGAGGATAATCTTTGTTTAAAATCGGGATTGATAAATTCAAAATGAATTGTTCCCTTTTGATCAAGTATAAATACTGATGGAACCGGAAGCAGCAAGTCGGTGTCTTTACCTCCAGTTGTTTTCGGTAGCATCTCCCAGTAGTCTTTCGGAGCTTTAAACGCAATCCCCATTTGTTTCGACAGTGAAAGATCTGCATCCGATAAAAGTGTGTAGCTTAATTTTTCTTTCGCTGCAGCTTTCATTAATCCCTCGGATTCGTCTGTACTTATGGCAATCAACTGATACCCCATTTCTTCCAAGCCGGGAAAGGCCTCTTGTAAGCCCGAAAGCTGTCTGGTACAATAAGGACACCAGCCACCGCGGTAGAAAACCAAAATGGTCGGCTTTTGGGAAATCGCTCTATTGAGATCAAACCTTTTACCTGAAACGTCTACCAATACTGCCATCGGTATTTTTTCTCCACACAATAACGGACTGATGTCTTCCGGATTTTGCGGAATTCGATAAGGGATTTGCTTCATATCCATTTTATCTATCCTGCTGTCAGCTCTCCGCATGCTGGACCGCTCCTGCGCATTGGCTATGCTTGCGATGCAGGTCGTGAACAACAGCAGCGCAACAAACGCAGCTAATTTTGTTTTTATAGGATTTTTCATTTTATAATACGTTTATTACTTAATAAATATTGAATCGATACTTTTTGTCCATGGAAACTCAATCGATACTTTGGCCACTGCATGTAATAGGTTGCTGATCGTCCTGTCTCCAATAAGGACAATATTAGCCATGAGATTTTCGTTCGTATAACCGGCCTCAAAAATTAGTTGATTGTTACTTTAATAATGCTAGAAATTGATGGCAGTGTGGTGAACCCATTTGGATTAGGTACTTCTCCGATTGGTTTACTTTCGGTCACAGGAGTGCCACCTAATCCTGCCTGCTCATTGCCAGCTCCGGGAAACTGATTAATCGCTGTCCCATTGTCAAACAATCCAATTGAATAGGATACATCTCCTTTTACTGTTGCATCAATTCCATTATTTTTTGTTGCAAAGAACCAATCGTTGGAAAGGCCATACATGCTTGCAATGGCAATTCGATCTCCACTTGCTATACTTAACTGCTGTGAAACGCTACTTCCTGCCTGCGCTCCGATTTTAGGAAGTAATACTGTTGAGCTAGCCGCCGGAAGGATATAAACCGCTTTTACACCGGAGAGTGTTTTAAGATAAGCCGCCAGGCCCGATGCATCACCTTTTTGCGCTAAAGCTTTCAGTCCTTTACCACGGTCATTTTCACCGATTTTATATATTGGGTTTTCGATGCCTTTATATAGCACCACCAAAACTGGAGATAATGGTGTAAAAATACCTGTTTGCGTATCAATGTAATTCCCCAACACGCTATTGTCTCCCATCTCCGCAATATTTGTCAAGCCATTTACACTTGGTTTTCCTACTTCAAATAATGGATTAGGATTTAACAGGTTGCCTCCCACGTTATATGAAATCGCCCAAACTCCGGGACTGAAGGGGGTCGGATTGGTCGTACCGCCCGAGACATTAGTGATTATAAGTGTAAAATTGGAATTACCTTCATAATGAAGTGTTGCTTTCATTAAAGTAGAAGCTGGAGCATAAGTATTGCCCTGTGCATCGGTTCCGTTTACTTCCGTAATAGCTCTTGGAGCAGTTTCTGTTGTTCCCGGGTGAATTACAGCTGCACCTGGCATCTGATTGATACGAGTACCATTATCCCATAATTTAATCTGTGCCGAAACATCGCCCTCAACCGGAGTTCCATTGTCCTGATACAGCTTTATGCCAGGATTTTCGGGAGCAAAAAACAAGTCATTCGACCAACCATACATCGTTGCAAAGCTCAGCGCTTGTCCTTTGGCTGCAGAAAACTTAATGGAAATTGCTTCGCCAGGCATAACCACTGGCGAAGCACCAGTGTTTTTAAAGCTACCGGACTCGACCAATGGTTTTGAATCCAATACATTTTCTATCGTAATAGTTGTCGCCGACGTTGATGGCATAGCATCATTTTTATTGCAAGCGATAATTAGCAAAGGGATTGCTGCCATAGCCCACAAAATTGAATCTTTATGTTTCATAATGAATTCTTTTTAAATTACATTACAAATGTAAATTTCATGGGAGGAGCTGTAGGTATCTGAATTTCCCGCTGTGTTGCCGATATTTCCCGAGGGAATAATTTATGAGGAAGTAGATGTTGGACTGTACTGATAGTACAGGAGGACTGAACCGCCCGAGAAACACCTTGTTTTTAATAGTTTAAAAACTATTCTATCGCTTATATGTTCAAATAGTGAAAGCCCCTGTCCTACCACAAGGGGATAAATGCACAATTGAAGTTCGTCGATCAAATTGAGATTCATCAGCTGGACAATTAAGCTTCGACTCCCAACCAAAATATCTCCACCGGGTTGCTGTTTCAATTTCAATATTTCATCTTTTAGCATCCCTTCGGCCATTTTTGCACTCGCCCAGTCTATATTTTTCAAGCTATTTGAAAAAACAACTTTTGGAATTTTATCGATAGCCAATGCAAAGTCATCCATTGATTTTTCACCTGAGGGATTTTTCACAAAAGGTCGCCAATATTCCATAAGCTGATAGGTAATACTACCATATAAAATGACATCAGCGCTATTTAACAGATGCGTATAATGAAGATGTATTTCCTCGTCGGGAATGCCTGCTGTATGATCACAAAACCCGTCAAGGGTCATATTGAATGCTGCAATTACTTTTCTCATGTCCTTCCAATAAGCTTCTTTTACACCGTAAATCTAACATTTTACACATTGAATAGGCTTTGCATAAGACAAGAAATAAACCGGGGTAATGATAGAAAAGAAAGCTAACGTTTCAAAGAATAAATAATAGCCACCGAATAAAATTGCAGGTGGAAGGAATTAAAACAAAAAAGTCAAACCACTAAAGATAATTACCGTTGAAGGGGGGAGCACAATGCTGAGCTCCTGCCCCTTTTTTAAAATATGAAGTCTATTTCAGATCATCGAAGCAGGCTAGTCACGATCTGTTCTCACAAATTGTCCATTGAAATCGAAAATAAGAGCATCTCCACCCCTGATATCTATTCGATATGAACTGCGTTTTTTTTCGATAAACTCAACCTGATTCCCAGGATGATTTTTTATGATAAAAGTTAAAATACTCCTTCTGACATCCTGGGAAGAAAGTTTTTCACCCTTGCCGGTTACTAAATTCCAATTGACCATATGATTTAAGATTTAAAATGTTATAATAATCTAACCCTATCCATCAATTTGGGAAAGAAATGGGAATTATTTATCTATTTTCCCAATCTAAATCCAACCGTTATACCGCCAACAGGTGTAAATTCGCTTTTGCTTCAACTGCTGTATTCGTTTGTGCAAAGGACATTGAGGCAAAAGCCACCGCCATAAAGAGTGTAAAATAATTTCTTTTCATTAATAATTAATAATTTAACACCGCAAAGATATTAAAATAAATAATGTGTAAAAATCAAACTCCTATTGTCAAATCGAAGGCATTTCGCTTCAAAAACAAAACATCAATAAATACAACTCAGTTTATTAGATAAGCCCGATGTACTATTTCATATATTTAACCATAAAGACTATTATTTTAATTCTTATTTTCACAAGCGTAACAGGCAACGAGATCCGTTACCCCTACTGCGGCGTCGATGCATTCGCAGCTGCAGAGGTGATTGTTAGTGAAGTAGTAAAGAAATATACTTAGCAAATGCTCAGAAAAATTTTGAGTCTGAGGCACAATGTTTTGAAAAGAACATATGAAAAAATTAGTGTTATTAAATACCTTGTTTACTCCGTTGATCGGATTTGCTCAATTACAGACCGTTTTTAAGCAAAAAGTAGATTCAATTTATAATAAAAATAAGGATGCAGTAGGGATTATTGTTCATGTAGAAGCACCGAAACATAATATTTCTTGGAGTTATGCAAAAGGTGTAGCTGACACCAGCACGAATCAGGCGCTAGAAGACCAACAGCCCGTTTTAATTGCAAGCAACACAAAACCCTATGTCGCTGCTGCAATCCTAAGATTGGTAGAAAAAGGTGAACTTTCTATTGATCAGCCAATTGCAAATTTATTATCAAAAAAAACATGTCATTTATTTGAAAGCGATGGTTATAATCTAGCGGTAATTACGATAAAGAATTTGCTCTCACACACTTCGGGAATTCAAGATTATGTAGATGAAGCTTATTTTGAATTCGTCAATCAGCATCTTAAATATAAGTGGAAAAAAGACGAGCAGATCAAAAGATCCATCGATATCGGAAACCCTCAGCCTGTCGGTGAAAAATTTAGTTACGCTGATATTAATTATTTACTTCTTACCGAAATTATTGAGCAAAAAACACAGCAGCCATTTTATGCATCCATCCGAAACTTACTTAGATACAGAGAATTAAATCTAACAAAGACATGGTTTATAAACTTAGAACAATATCCTGAAAACACCTTGCCTCTCGCCCATCAGTACGCAAGCAAGTACAACTGGGACTCTTATACCATTGATCCTTCTTGGGATCTCTACGGAGGCGGTGGGATAGCAGCGACAGCCAAAGAGGCAGCCCTATTTTTCCAATATGTATTTGACGGGAAAATCATTCAGGATAAACAACTTCTTGAAGCGATGCATACCTACGTCTTACCACCAGATAAATCTAAATACTGTTTGGGAATTTATCATTTTGACATGGGGTTCAACGCTTACTATCATGGCGGTTGGTGGGGAACAGATGTCATCTATTCACCGGAGTCTGATGCGACTATCACTGTATTTACGCTGCAAAAAGGATTTCAGCATGTCATCAATCCATTTATCGGAAAAGAATTTCAAAAGCTATTGATTGCGGAATCAGCAATAAAATAGCAGCTGACTACAATACGATGGAAAGTTTAAACTTTGATTGCCAAACCACTATCATTTACTAATAAGCACTAGACAGGCAGTCGTTTACGATATTGGATATAGTATACAATTACATTTAGCAAAACAATAAGAGCCGCTATTATAGCCGCTGTATATACAGTGCTATTAACTAATTTATTGGCAACTGAAATTGCTATTAAAGCCCATACAACTACAAGTCCAAATAAGGGCATATGACGTTGCCATATCATCAATAAGTGAATGATTAATGCAATTACAAACATGATAATAACCCATGTTGTAGCTGATAATCCAAAACCGTCCCAGCCTATCTTCGTGAGATAGGCTGCAATGTCGGCAATCAAAGCGACAGAAATCCAGCCTGCATAAAGTTGAAAAGGGAACTTAAGAAATATGCGCTTGCTGCGTGAAGCATGAAGCGCAATAGATTGAGTATGATGAATTATCTTTAATAGCGACACAAAAAGTAAGATCATCAATAAAATAGTTAAAAAGGTATAGTCATACAACCAGGTAATGACCCATAGACTATTTGCTAGACAAGAAATCAAAAACCACCATCCGACTTTTAAAACTACTTTTTCCTTTTCGTTTGTCTGTCTGACAAAAGGACCAAAATAAATTACAAATCCAAACAACCCTAAATAAATGAGGCCCCATATGGAAAAGGCATATCCCGCGGGTGTAAATAGATTTTGATATTTAGCAGAAACCGTTGCCATGGTCTCCCCATTAAAAATTCCCGTATTGGATAGGTAATTAATAATCACCGTGATGACCAAAGCAACTCCATTGGTTATTTGATAGATTTTCTTCATTGTATACAGCATAAGATATGTTGAAAAGCTCATCTGACCTCCTTCTCACCGGTCACGTGAACTGCAATAGACTCGTTATCACTAATTCTTAATCACTAATTCTTAGTTTGATTAAATAATTTTTCTAAAACCTGATAACGGTAATCGAAGATTTGCTCCAACTTTTTTTTAACAAAAACTCCATGCACAATTGTGCCTAGAATTCCCAAAGGCAATTCATAATCTACCCTGTCTTTTACGAGCACTCCTCTTTCATTCGGAATAAACTCATGAAAATGATTCCAATAGGCATAAGGTCCCTTTAGTTGAAAATCAGTAAAACTTTTATTCTTTTCCACTTGCGTTATTTTGGTCTTCCACTTCAGCGGAAACCGAAGGATCGGAGATACCAAATAATCAATAATCATTCCTTCAGCAATTTCTTGCCTACAAAAGTTTGAGACGACAACAAACCCCATATCTTTTGGTGTAATTTCTGAAAGATTCATGGGTGAAGAAAAAAAAAGACCAAGCGGTATCCAAATCGCAGGCCAATTGTTGTTCTCTATATAATTTGTATCTCATCTTATTTGAACTAACTTTATTGCTTGTCAATATAACAACATTACCGCAATTTAGTTTACAAATATACTATAAAAAACATTTAAAGAAGCTATATCGTCAACACAAAGAATAATTATACACAAATACTACTGTTTGATTTGAAGCTAGCTTTTAAATATATTTTTATCGATGGTTATTTAGCGGACATATCCTTTTCTAGAGCCTTAACAAGGGCTTTCGTATAACTTTTAGAAAAATCAGCTAAGCTGGAAGGGTTGATTGTTTCAGACTGCACACTCCAAACCAGTTGTTCGGAACTAACGTCATATAGATTGCTTTCCAGATAGTACATTTTATCCGTGGTATAATATCCCGGATCGTATGCAATCGGGTACCAATGGGAGTAATAGCTCCAAAAATTACCATACCATCCAAACCTCGGATAAGGCATATAAGGTCCACTTCCCGGTACATATCTTGTCTCGCTGGTTTTGTCGATCAGGGTAACAGTGAAAATAGCATCCGCATTCAGACTGTGTACTGCTTTCATCACTAAATCTTTGTTTTGACTTTCATCTTTGGTGAACGTGCGTTTAAAAACATCAGTACTTTTAATAGCCTTGTAGCCATGCATGGAAGCCGCTTCAGCCAAATTGGATTCAATGACCTCCTGTGCTTTAGCATGGTTTGTCATCGCAATAATGAATATTGTTTGGTATTGTTTTGGAGTCAGATCTCTATTTTTATAGATATCTGTTATCCTTGTGGAGGTACTACAAGCCAACAATAAGAAGCTTGAGACAATTGCGGTTAAAAATGACTTCGATTTCATATGTTTTAAAAATTAGTGTCCTTTTGAAGTGTAGCAGAGAGTCTCTTCGTATTTTCCGTGGGATAAGTCAGTACATCGATCTATTTTGGGTAGTCTTAGCGTAAAAACTGTAGAACCACCTATTAGACAACAAATTTACACTGACAATTGTTTTGCAGTTATTAATTATAAAAGAAATACTTTAATTCTTAATTGATATTATCAAAAAAGATCCTTAAGAAGTAAGGACACCACTCATCAGGGATTAAATTTCATCATTCAGGCAAAATCTGATTTCTGTGATGAACCTATAAACCAATTCTCTTTTTCCAATGCATTTATTGGGCAAATTTCTTCGTCGCTACGACACAGAGGATAACACCAACTGTTACGGCAAGCATGCCAACACTGACTTGTTCATGAAGAAGCCAGGCGGCTAAAGCCAAACCAAAGAATGGCTGTAATAACTGTAACTGTCCGATGGTTGCCGTGCCACCTTGAGCGAGTCCTTTATACCAAAAAACAAAGCCAATAAACATACTGAACAAAGAAACATAGGCTAAACTAGCCCAGGCGCCCATAGGTACAGCATCAAAAGTGGATGGAAGATAGATAAAAGTAAGTGGCAACATCAGCGGCAGCGACAAAACCAGGGCCCAGGAAATGACCTGCCAACCACCCAGCGTCTTGGTCAATTTAGCGCCTTCAGCATAGCCCAAACCACAGAGAATGACAGATAAAATCATTAAAACGTCACCTAAAGGCGAGGCTGTTAGTCCTTGTGCCAGCGCATAGCCGATCACCAGTAGGCTCCCTAAAGCAGAGAACAGCCAAAAGATTGGCTTCGGACACTCGCCACCGCGTATAATACCAAATACGGCTGTCGATACGGGCAAAATACCGATAAAAACGATAGAGTGCGCAGACGTGATGTGCTGCAGGGCTAAAGCGCTCAGTAAGGGAAATCCAACGACACATCCTATTGCAACGATGCATAGCGAACCCAATTGTTTTCTTTCTGGTCGTTTTTCCTTAAAAACCATCAATGTTACCAGTGCCAATATACCTGCAATCGAAGCTCTGGCTAGCGTCACAAATACGGGGTCAAATGCTAAAACCGCCATTCGTGTTGCCGGCAACGAACCGCTAAATAATAGCACCCCGATAAAACCGTTTAACCAACCGCTTGCGGTATTTTCTTGTAATTTACTTATACTTAATTCTGCCATGTTTCCATCTTTTACACAAAGTTCGTCCATTACAAGAACTAAGCACAGTCACAGTTTTTGATAATTCAACGGACACAGTTACCTTTGAAGACAGATATTAATCCTTATTTTATGAAAAAAGATTATTTGTATAATGAAATAGCAGACAATATTGCCAATAAGATTAATTCAGGTGTCTTAAAAGCCGGCGAGAAACTACCTTCAGTGAGAAATCTAAGTGCTGAACACGGTATCAGTATAAATACCGCAAAAAGGATATTTCTAGAGCTGGAAGGACGTTCACTTATACGGTCCAAACCTCAGTCCGGCTACTTCGTTAGTCCTCCAAACTATTTGCAGCTTCCTTTGGCCGCAGCCAGTCAACCTATTCCAATCGCCAATAACCGAGAACCAGATCAATTAATGAATAAGGTGTATTCAACCATGGGGCGCCGGGATTTAACCTTATTTTCGATCGGTGTTCCTTCGGGAAGTCTCCTGCCTACTGCAAAATTGAAAAAAGAAATCGTTCTCGCTACAAAGGAGCTCAGCGATGGTGGCACAGCATATGAGCCCCTGCAGGGCAATATAAAATTACGTCGTATGGTAGCTGTACGTTCATTGGCCTGGGGTGGAAATCTAAACGAAGATGAGGTCGTTACCACCAACGGCTGTATGAATGCTTTGGTTTTATGTCTGATGGCCTTAACCAAACCTGGAGATACACTGGCTCTTGAAAGCCCCTGCTATCCGGGTATCCTCCAACTTGCCGTTAGCCTGGGACTTAAGGTGCTGGAACTAGCCACGGACCCCATCACGGGAATAGACATTGAAGCCCTCAAAAAGCTATTGCCCGAAATCAAAGTCTGCTTACTGGTTCCCAATTTTAACACCCCTCTGGGCTATTGCATGCCGGATGAGAACAAGCGGGAAATTGTATCACTGCTAGCAAAACATCATATCCCGCTGATCGAAGATGACACCTACGGCGACCTCCATTTTGGTATCCAACGCCCCAAATGTTGCAAATCTTTTGACCTCGATGGCAATGTACTCTGGTGCGGATCAGTTTCAAAGACATTGGCTCCGGGCTTCCGTGTCGGATGGGTCGCTCCTGGAAAATACAAGGAGCAGATTATCAAACTAAAACTAATCCATTCCCTATCATCTACAACGATCATCAACGAGGCGGTGGGAAATTTTCTATTAACAGGAAAGTATGAAAACCACCTACGTAAACTCCGTAGATCATTAACAGAAAACTACCAGCAGTATGCCGCTATCATCGCGGACCATTTTCCGGAAGGCACTAAAATAAGCCGCCCTCAGGGCGGACTCGCCCTATGGGTTGAATTTCCAAAACATATCGATACAGGCAAGCTATACAATTATGCGCTTAAACTACAGATTAGCATTTCACCGGGAAGGATCTTCACCTTGCAGGATCAATTTCACCATTGCATGCGTCTCTGCATTGGTTTACCCTGGAGCAATGAAATCGCCTTAAAATTAAAACAGCTTGGTAAACTCGCAAAAGCCCTCCAATAGATTATAACATTAAAGAATAAAACCAACAGTCAAGACAGGAAACAACAAGTCGAAGCCTATGCTTACTTGAGTTCCAGTTCCAGCCTGTGTTTACCAGCCTCCAATTGGACGATATCGCTGCTTCTAACATTATCCGGTGGATAAAATGTTGCCGTCGCATTAGCAGGTATTTGGATATTATATACGATCATTTTATCCGTTAACTTCCATTCGGAAACAATTTTACCGTAGGGTGAATCGTAAGAAATAGAAGATTCTTTCAATTCCTGGGGGAAGATAGGTTTTAAGAGCACATGTTTAAATCCAGGTTGTTTAGGATCTGGCAGAATCCCGCCGATAGATTTAAAAAACCAACCACCGATTTCGCCAAACATCATGTGGTTGTCTGAAATATCCCGTGTTGCTTTTAAATCCCAGTTCTCCAACAATGTTGTCGCTCCATTTACAATCCACCATCCCCAAGACGGGTAGGTATCTTGTACCGCGACCTTATAGGCTGTCGTTGCGTAACCGTTATCTTTTAACGCATTCAATAATGCTTTAGCACCCAATACACCTACATCCAAATGAAAGTTGGTCTCTTCCACTTTCTTATTCAGGTTGGCTGCAACGCGGGCTTTCATTTCATCGGGTACAACACCCCAATAGAGTGGTACACTCAGTTCGGTCTGTGTTCCATTGCTATAAACACCTTTGGAAGCATCTAAAAATTTAGCGTTGATGGCCGTTTTTATTTTCTCGCTTAGCAGTTCATATTTTTGCTGATCTGCTGTGTACCCAAACAATTTGGCCGCAGCAGCCAAGATGGTCGCATCCACATAAAAATAAACAGATGAGGTCAACTCCAGATTGGACTGTGACTTAACCGGCACCCAGTCTCCACGCCCAAAAGTTGTTAAGCCAGACGGGCTGATTCCATCTACATAATCGACATAGCGTTTGATATTTAGATAACATTCTTCTAATGCACGTGGGTCTCCATAAAACTGATAGATCTGCCATGGAATGATGGCAATGGTGCTTGTCCAATCCAAACCATTTGCGGTACCATAGCCCCATCCGCCAGTTGGAATAATATCGGGTAAGACACCATTCTCCTGTTGTTCATCACGATGATCTGCCATCCACTTTTCATAAACTGTTATCCCGTCAAAATTGTAAAAAGCTGTTTCAATCGCTAGATGCCCATCCCCTGTCCAACCGTTCTTTTCGCGCTGCGGACAGTCTGTAGGATAGCCCATCAAATTGGACAAGTAGGCATTGTTGGTCGCTTCCCATAGTTTGTTGACCAACGCTGATGATGTCTTAAGCTGTCCAATAGCAGGCACATCACTATGCATAAAATAGGCGGTCACAGCCGAACTATCCAACGCGATCGCTGCACTACTACTAATTTCGACGTAACGAAATCCCTTGTAACCGAACTTGGCCATAAACTCATCATACCGACCACTTAAGGTCAATATATCGGTCTGAAAGGGCTCCTTTTCCTTATCGCCCCGATAATAAACATCAATATTGGACTGATCAAGATGCCCATCCGCCAACAACCGCTCACCATGCTTGATACGCAGCATAGTACCCGCAGCTCCTTTCACCTTAATTTTTGTAATCCCGGCCATATTCTGGCCCATATCGAACACATAGGTACGTTGGTCTATCTTTGTCACTGATTTCGGCTTATAGGACTTCACGAGCCGAATCGGTACCATCTGTTGGGAAACGATATGTGCAGATGGCGCATTTCTATACTGAACAGCCTGCCAGGCCGAATCATCGTATTTTGGTTTATCCCAGTTGGGTATTTCTAGTCTTGCATCGTAATGCTCACCAGTGTAAATATTATTATAGGTGATTGGTCCTGACGCTGTCTTCCACTGCTTATCCGAAACAATGGTTTCCGTCGTTCCATCTGTATAAACGATTTTCAGTTCTAAACAGAATGTTGGCCGGGCCCGCCATGGTGCTTTATCAAAATTCCAAACGGCCAGTGGTTGATGATTATACCAGCCATTCCCCAAAACAACGCCAATGGCGTTCTCTCCTTTTTGAAGCTGCTGGGTTACGTCCGTCACGACATACAATGTCCGTCGGTCAAATCGAGTATACATTGGATCCAGACGATGGTCGCCAACGCGCTGGCCATTAATGGAAAGTTCATATAATCCTGCTGCGGCAATATATGCGCGGGCAGATTTTATCTGCTTATTTGCCTTAAATTCTGTTCTAAAATAAGGCGTTTCTCGCGCATGAATATCCTTATTGTCGCTGATCCATTTTCCTTTCCAAAGGTCCATTCCCATCATGCCCGTTTCGAACGATGCTATTTCTGAACGTGTTGATACACCATCCTTATCCCATACTTTAACCTTCCAGAAGTACTTGGTCTGTGGCTTTAACTGTGCGCCATTATAGGACACTAACATAGCCGAGCTGAACTGTTTGCCACTATCCCAGTTATCTTTGGTCTCTCGCAGCAGTGCCAGCGAATCTTGCCCTAAAAAGATCTGATAAGCCTGTTGTACCGCACCTTTACGTTGGTCCTCAAGTCGCCAGCTAAGTCTTGGGTGAATTGCATCAATACCCAATGGATTGACCAAATGTTCGCATGTCAACTGCACGGCGCTGCAGTTGTTTTTAGGTTGGGCATAAGTGTTGCTAGCGATACACAACAATGTTGTCAATAAAATCCTACGCATTAAAAGATACTATTCTTGGTGGTTGTTAAATTGTTTTAGCTGATTCAAAAAACTAATATATCAAATATTTCCCACATACTGACCTGTACTTTCCTGTACAATAAACCCAAGTCTGCAAAATAAAATTCTTGCAACTTTCATAAAAATAACCTTATCTTAGTCACAACTTTAGGGGTGTCTGCTCGTGCAGGCTGAGATTTTACCCTTAGAACCTGATCCGGATCATACTGGCGTAGGGAAAAGTGAGCTGTCTACAAGGTGCATTGCTGTGCCTTTGTGTAGCCATTCCTAAAGTTTTACCAAAAAAATTAAGGAATGGAACTTACAATAAACCATCAGATTCGATTTTTCGACCCCTCGCTTACTTCATTGGAAGGCTTGTTGCTTTTGGAATTATCCGGCCAAACTCAGGGCGTGGCTGTAGCTATTAACAACAAAGTCATACCCAAAAAGGACTGGGCTACGACACCACTAAAACCGCACGATCAGATTATTTTAATCACCGCGTCCCAGGGCGGATAGCTATTCCCCAAAAATCAATCGAACCGAGTAATTCACCCCAATAAGAAAAAAATGACAGCTGAAAAAATTACGCAATCGCCCTTTCCAAATGCAAAGAAAATTTTTGTATCCGGAAAACTATTTCCTATTCAAGTCGCTATGCGTCAAATCTCCTTGAGTCCAACCAAATTAACGAATGGAGAAGTAGAAATTAATCCCCCGGTAACAGTCTATGATACTTCTGGACCATATACCGATGACACCATCCATATCGATATCCGAAAAGGCCTCCCGCGCCTTCGCGAACAGTGGATCTTAGATCGTCAGGATGTCATACAGCTGCCTGGCACCAGCTCTGAATATGGACAAAAACGCCTTTCTGATCCAACGTTGGATGAACTCCGATTCGCGTATAGCCATAAACCAAAAGTAGCCTCTGCCGGCAGGAATGTCACCCAATTACATTATGCAAAGCAAGGCATCATTACGCCTGAAATGGAGTACGTTGCTATCCGTGAAAACCAACGTATCGAGCAGCTCACGGCCAGTACCTCCGGAATGGATCATCAGCATAAAGGACAGAATTTTGGTGCCAGAACACATGATAAAGCAATTACACCAGAATTTGTCCGTGAGGAAATCGCTGCCGGAAGAGCAATCATCCCCAATAATATCAATCATCCTGAAAGTGAACCCATGATTATCGGGCGCAACTTTCTTGTTAAAATTAATGCCAATATTGGCAATAGTGCTGTAAGCTCAAGTATAGAGGAAGAAGTTGAGAAAGCAGTATGGGCCTGTCGTTGGGGAGCCGATACCATCATGGACCTGTCCACTGGCAAAAATATTCACGAAACCCGCGAATGGATTATCCGTAACTCGCCCGTTCCAATCGGTACAGTACCGATCTATCAGGCGCTCGAAAAAGTGAAGGGGGTGGCCGAGGACCTTACCTGGGAAATATTCAAAGATACCTTGATTGAACAGGCCGAACAGGGTGTTTCTTACTTTACCATACACGCCGGCGTACTGCTTCGTTATATCCATCTCACCGCTTCTCGAGTAACGGGAATTGTCTCCAGAGGAGGGTCTATCATGGCCAAATGGTGTCTTTTCCACCACAAAGAGAACTTTCTCTATACCCATTTTGAGGAGATCTGTGAGATTATGAAGCGATATGATGTTGCTTTTTCACTTGGCGATGGTCTCCGTCCAGGAGCCATTGCAGACGCCAACGATGCGGCTCAATTTGCGGAGCTCGAAACACTGGGCGAGCTCACCAAGATCGCCTGGAAACACGATGTTCAGGTGATGATCGAAGGTCCGGGCCATGTTCCTATGCAATTGATCAAAGAGAATATGGACAAGCAATTGGCTTGTTGTGACGAAGCACCATTTTATACCTTGGGCCCCTTAACAACTGATATTGCTCCAGGTTATGACCACATCACATCAGCCATTGGAGCTGCGATGATCGGATGGTATGGATGTGCGATGCTTTGCTATGTGACGCCCAAAGAACATCTGGGCTTACCAAATAAAAAAGACGTTAAAGACGGTGTAATCACCTATAAACTAGCTGCCCATGCGGCCGATTTGGCCAAAGGACATCCAGGTGCGCAATACCGTGATAATGCCTTGAGTAAAGCGAGATTTGAATTTAGATGGGAAGATCAATTCAACCTTTCCCTCGATCCAGATACAGCACGTGAATATCATGACGAAACATTGCCGGCAGATGCGGCCAAAGTGGCTCACTTCTGCTCCATGTGCGGTCCCAAATTTTGCTCCATGAAAATTACGCAGGAAATCAGAGATAGTGCCGCACAAGGGATGCTGGAAAAATCGCAGGAATTCATCGCGCAAGGAAAAGAGATTTATTCATGATCATCGCTTTTACAGCATCAGAAACGATCCCTTCTGAAATAGGGATTATAAATGCTTTGTTCAAAGAAGGACTTGATATCCTGCATTTGCGCAAGTATCATTTTACGGACCTACAAATGTCCAGGTACGTTGAATCTATAGATTCAACGTACCTGGACAGATTGGTCCTACATTCCCACCCTCACCTATCGGCTGAGCTCGGAATCGCACGTATTCATATGAACGAAAAGAATAGAAAGGATAGATCAACAAATCAAATGCTGTCTACAGCAATCTGTTCGACATCTGTGCATGATATCGATCAATTCAATAACCTTGATGAATGTTGGGCCTATGCTTTTCTAAGTCCATTATTTCCGAGCATCTCAAAAGTGGGGTATGGCGTGTATAACGCAAGGTTGGATCAGCTCCCGTCGCGCTCCAACTTTACTGTTGGTCTCATCGGTCTTGGAGGGATAAACCAAGGCAATTGCCTTATTCCGATGCAGCAAGGTGCAGATGGAATTGCCTTATATGGTACTTTATGGAAGCACCCTGATCCAGTTCAAAATTTTATAGCATGCAAACAAAAACTATGGAAAAACTCCAATATATATCGCAGGGACAAACATTAACTGAACAAAAAAATAACATACTGAAAGCGCTGGATGCGGGGGCCAAATGGATACAGATCAGATGGAAGGACGCCGATGAAAAGAGCCGCTACATGCTTGCAGAACAGATCAAGCAAACCTGTTCCGAATTTGGTGCCAGCTGTATCATCAATGACCATCCTTTGCTTGCAGCGGCTGTAGATGCTGATGGCGTGCACTTGGGACTAGATGACTGCAGCGTCAGAGCTGCCCGGGACATATTGGGTGCAGGAAAAATAATTGGCGGTACTGCCAATAGCTTTTCGGATGTAAAACAAAGAATAAGTGAACATTGTGACTATATCGGACTCGGACCATTCAACTATACCACAACAAAACAAAAACTAAGTCCCCTACTGGGAATTGCAGGATATGAAAGCATCATCCAACAAGTCCGCCTAGCAGGCTTGCCCCCTATTCCAATATTCGCAATTGGCGGTATAAGCCAACTTGAAGATATCCAACAGCTATTAGAAATTGGAGTTTATGGTGTAGCACTCTCCGGAATCGTAACCAAGACTCCAAACATTGTTTCATCCATCAATAAAATTTTATTATGAGCAACCTACATATAGCCGATCGCGTATTTGAATCCAGATTATTTCTGGGTACGGGCAAATTCGGTAATCTCACAGAAATGAGCGATGCCATTGTGGCTTCGGCCTCCCAATTGGTCACTGTTGCCCTCAAACGAATCGACCAGACCAACGCAGACGACAGTCTCATCAGTGCGCTCGATCTGGCGGCAATCCATTTGCTTCCCAATACTTCGGGAGCACGAACTGCTGAAGAAGCTGTGCTCGCAGCCCAACTTGCACGGGAGGCATTGGAAACCAACTGGGTAAAGCTGGAAATTCATCCCGACCCCCGTTATTTACTGCCCGATCCTATTGAAACCCTGCGTGCAACTGAATCGCTGGCCAAACTGGGTTTCGTTGTCATGCCCTATATTCACGCAGATCCAGTACTTTGTAAAAGATTGGAAAATGCAGGTACAGCAGTTGTTATGCCTTTAGGTGCTCCTATTGGTAGTAATAAAGGGCTTCGCACACTGGACTTTCTCGAAATTATTATTGAGGAGAGTAATGTCCCTGTGGTTGTAGATGCTGGGATCGGAGCTCCATCCGATGCCGCCAAAGCCATGGAAATCGGAGCGGATGCAGTCTTGGTCAATACGGCAATTGCGGTCTCGAATAATCCGATACGTATGGCCGAAGCATTCAAAGAGGCCGTTATCGCTGGCCGAAAGGCTTATGAGGCCGGTTTAGGAAAGATCGGATCACAAGCAATCGGTTCGAGTCCCTTAACTTCATTTTTATTTGATTGATGATTCACTTATGACAGATTTCAAAACGATACTCGATGAATACTCCTGGAATGACGTCCACATGCAGATTTATGACGCTACCAATCAGGATGTACAACATGCGTTAGAAAAAGACCATTTAACGCTCGCTGACTTTAGGGCGCTCATCTCACCGGCTGCAGCACCGTATCTGGAACAAATGGCACAAAAAACACAACAAATCACCCAACGTCGCTTCGGTAAAACCATACAGCTCTATGCCCCTCTTTACCTGAGCAATGAGTGCCAAAACATCTGTACATATTGCGGTTTTAGCATGGACAATAAAATTAAACGCAAAACCCTCAGCAACACCGAACTATTACTGGAGGCGATGACACTTAAATCCATGGGAATCAACCACATTTTGCTAGTCAGCGGAGAAGCCAACAAAACGGTCGAGATCAATTATTTCCTAAACGCTATTCACCTTTTAAAACCTCATTTTTCACAGATATCCATTGAGGTACAGCCACTGGAAGAATCCGAGTACCGACTACTACAGACCGCAGGTGTATATGCAATTTTGGTCTATCAGGAAACCTACCATCGGGAAGTTTACAAACAATATCATCCGAAAGGAAAGAAGTCCAATTTTGACTATCGTTTGGATACGCCCGACCGTATAGGCCGGGCTGGAATCCATAAAATCGGTCTGGGGGTATTACTTGGGCTAGAGGACTGGCGGGTGGACAGCTTTTTCACCGCGGCACACATTGCCTATTTGCAAAAACAATATTGGCAGACACGCTATTCCATTTCCTTTCCACGCTTACGACCAGCCGCGGGTTCTGTTGAACCAAATTTTCATTTGGCCGATCGTGATCTGCTGCAGTTGATCTGCGCATATCGTCTGTGGAATGAAAATTTGGAAATCTCCATTTCAACCAGAGAAAACCAAACCTTCAGGGATCATATCATACCCATTGGCGTAACCACAATGAGTGCAGCTTCAAAAACCAATCCTGGAGGCTATGTTGTCGATCCCCAAGCTTTGGAACAATTTGAAGTAAGTGATGAAAGAAATATGGAAACAATAAAAAATCAAATCCGAAAAATGGGCTATTCTCCAGTGATGAAAGACTGGGAAAGCAATTATGCCGGTATAGTACGTTAAATACATGAAAAAAGATAACATTTTTGATCGCTATAGCAGACAGATTTTTATCGAAGAGATTGGCGTTGCCGGACAACGGAAGATTATGGATGCCAAGGTATTGGTCGTCGGTGCAGGCGGACTCGGGAGTCCTGTCGTTCAATATTTAGCCGCGGCCGGTATAGGCAAACTTGGGCTGGTTGATTTTGACCGGGTTGAAATCCACAATCTTAATAGACAGATCATTCATTCCGAAAATAATATACACCAAGCAAAAACAGAAAGTGCCACAGCCTATGTACGACAGCACAATAGCACAATTGATTTTGAACCCTTTCAGGTAAAAATAGATGCTGACAACGCGCTAGCAATGCTCGCGCCCTATCATATCATTGTCGATTGCTGTGATAACTTTACAACGCGCTATCTGCTTAATCAGACCTGCCTACAACTCGATAAACCTTTGGTATACGGTAGCATCTATGGTTTCGAAGGCCAGCTAGCTGTCTTTAACTATCAGGGTAGTAAAAACCTATTAGATATCTTTCCAACACCGCCCGATCCGGAGCAGGTTCCAAATTGCGATAAAAATGGGGTGCTAGGCCCCTTGCCCGGTATTATCGGCAGTATGATGGCCATGCAGGTACTTAAAATAATAACCGGATTACCCGTAGATAGCAACCAGTTAACGATTGTTGACACATTTCATTGGCGTTTTTCGAAACTCCTATTCTAAGGATTATTTCGGAAGACGTACCACAAAATGAGATAGAACGCTTTAAAAGAGCTCAAAAATTTATTTTAAAACAACTAGCGACAAACAAAATTTCCTAATTTTAGTTTATATATTAGCAAGCTTAAATGTCAAATTTACGATCTGGAATGAAAAAAGTAATTTATCCATTACTCTCCCTCTCTTTATTACCCTTATTTTCTGTCGCGCAAGAGACGAAACTCACCGCTGATGATCTATTTGTAAAAGCGCGAAAAGTAGCTTTTGATTCAAAAGATTATCCGCAAGCCATTCAATTATCAAAACAGGCCCTACTTCAAGCACCAGATTACACGGATATTAGCATTTTTCTCGGACGTCTTTATACCTGGTCGGATAAAATTGATTCGGCACGAACCATTTTTACAGAACTGGAAAAAAAGAATGCAAGTGATGAAGATTTCTTTTTAGCCTACGCCTCATTGGAATATTGGAATGATCAGACTGACAAAGCGATTGCAATTACAGACAAAGGGCTTAGCATACATCCGCAGTCTCAGGATTTACTTCTTTTAAAAGGTAAAATAAGTTATGGCAATGATCATTATGAGGCAGCCGAAAAGGCAATTAATAGTTTATTGGCAATTAATCCTAAAAATACGGAAGCAAGAGCGCTGGCAAAAAATATTGAAGAATATACGGCTAAAAATGCAATCGGTCTGACGTACAATTTCGTATATTTTGACAAACAGTTTGATCATAATTGGCACATTGTTGGATTAAGCTATAAACGGGCAACACCAATAGGATCCGTTATTTTCAGAACGAACTATGCGAATAAATTTGCAGAAAATGGCGTCCAATTTGAGATGGAGGCTTACCCACGGCTTTCAAAAATATTTTACCTATATGTCGGTGCTGGATATTCCAATAATGTGGGGATTTTTGCGAAATATAGAACTGGTGTGTCTCTCTATGCCAATCTTCCGAACAGCTTTGAGGGGGAAATCGGATATCGTCAGCTTTATTTTAGTGACAACATCTGGATGTACACGGCTTCAGTCGGAAAATATTACCAAAACTTTTGGTTCAATCTGAGGACTTACCTTACACCGGGCGAAAAGAATATTTCCCAATCCTATACCGGAACAGTCCGCTATTATACAAAAGGAGCAAATGATTACTTCGGATTTAGTGCCGGAACGGGTCTGAGCCCCGAGGAAAACCGAAATAATCTATTGGACAACGCTTCCTATAAATTAAAAACATTCAAAGTAGGTGCCGAGTATAATTTCTCCGTTAAGCAAAGTAACTTATTTTCAATTTCGGGCACCTATTATAACCAAGAATTCAGGCCGAAAGAGCGAGGAAATCAATTGGACATCATCCTCGGTTATATTCGAAAATTCTAGTTCTTTTTTGTTCGATTAAAGTAATTTGTATAAACACTATCCGGAAGAAGTCGCTTTTGCGTATAAAAAAGTTTGTTCTTGCGCTTAAATAATTCAAAGCGCTTGGACAATTCTTCTTTCGCATTATCCGCGGCGGCATCTTCATTGAGCACACCATCCAGTTTATACAGTTGTCCATCGGAAAGATGGTAACTGCCTTTCACAAAATCATTCAATTGATTTTTACTCTGCATCATGGCTATACCATCACCCTGTGCCGATGCACCCTTATCGAGCCCCTGACCGATCCATGTAACCTGGGTAGGCGTTTTAAGCCCAAAATTCTCGCGATAGTAGGCCAATATAGAAGGCGCGACATCAAAATGGCTAACAAAATTATGAAAAGTCTTTGGCTCTTTTAAAAGTGGTGAATAAATCAACAAGGGAACATGATAACGATCGATTTTGCTTTGTAAGGGTATCTCAGGCATCGCGTGGTCTCCAGTTATGACAAAAATAGTATTTGCAAAATCTGGTCTCTTTTTATATTCTTTAAAGAACTGCTCCATCGCATCATCCAAATTCAGTACCGAAACAAGTTGGGTACGGTTTTCCAAAGCCCACTCTTTTTGTTCCGGTGTAAGGTTCAATGTTGCTATACGTTGATCAAACAATTGCTCATAATGAGCCGCATTATTGATCAAAAACGGATTATGGGTTGATAGCGTTAAAAGCACATGGAAATAAGGGTGTTCCTGTACTTTCTGCACTTCAAGAAGTTTGCTAAAGACAGCTTGATCTTCATATCCCCAGCTCTCCCCACCCTTTTCGGGCAATTTTTTATAGGGAGGTCCAAATGCCGCTTGGTCCATGAGCATATCTATTTTATTATAATCCATGAACTTTTTCATGAAATCAAAATTAGAATGACCACCATAGAAAAATCCAGTATTGAATCCATTGCTCTTCAGAATATTAAAGAGATTGAAGTTGTCTGGCAAGGTGTCTTGTTCCAGGAATCCATGTGTCGCAAAAGGCAACGAACCTGTTATGGTCGGTAAAACGGAAAATGTCCGACCTGAGGAACTCATATTATTATCCCAATACAAAGACTGTTGCTTCAATGTACCTATAAAAGGTGTAAAGTTGCCAATATAACCATTTTCAGCACTATAGGCATGTCCTAAACCCTCGATAACAAGAATGACCAAATTGGGTACTTTCGCTGTTTTTTGCATGTATGTCCCCAGGAAATCTTTCGTGTCCTCTTTTTTCAAAAAAGGAAATTTAGTATCTAATACTTTTGCATCATCGCCGTCTTTACTGAACATCGCGAGCATCCCCGGGTGTTCATCCACGTAATTGGATAAATTGGAGTCGAAAAAATAACGCCATTTACTCCGGCTTGCATTGGCTACGAATTCATCTTTTTCGGCGCGACCTCCCAAAAGCGAAGCCGAGGAGATGAAAAACGATATGATCCCCAAAGATAACAGTGCAATACTAGCATAGGACTTTTTGAATGTTTGCTTATTGGCAATCCAAAGGGGGACCCAAGAGATTACAATCAATAATAAAAGCAAGGCAATATTGGTAAAACTCAACATACCGCTAGCCTCCAAAATTTGCTTCATCTCTTCCGAACTGTAATAGAACATATCAGCTCCAAGCAAATTTCTGGATTCGCCAAAATACAGAAACAAGATGAATTGCATAACGACAATAAACGAGAACGATATGACCATAAGAAGTCTCGCCCAAAAACTGCTTATGAACTGAAGCAATAAATAGCCGATTCCCAAACAGGCCAAGGCTTGAAAGATGAACAGGGTGTTATCCAAAAACAGGTACTTCCCGGCATGTGACTCCGAAAGCTGAACAAATCGACGACCGTACCACCACCATTCTACTCCAACGGATAACATATACAGCGCAAAGACCACCAACATAACAGGCCCTAAGCTCTGTAACGACAGATTTAATCGCTGACCGAGGTATTTCCAAACCGACTCATTCGCATCTTTTTGTTGAAAGCCTTGTCGCGTCATTTCTCCCCAGCCATGCTGCTTCCGAAAATAATCAACAACCCCCTGTACTCCAGCTTTAACAACAATGGGATGAAAGTATAAAGGTTCTAATATCGCCGTAGTAATTAGCGTGGAGAGATCTCTTTTCTTAGAATAAACCTGATGGCTAACAAGATCAACCAAGATTGCATAGATCGAATATAAAATTCCGGAAGCAATCACCAATGCAAATAGCGCAAAGAAAAATGGCCAGTTGATGATGCCCAGAATAAAGAAGATTATAAAAACTATATAGCCGGTAAATTCGACAATGGGCCCCAGGAATTCAAAGAAAAACCAATAAGGCATACTGACCATACCAAAACGGCCATATTTCGGATTGAACATGAGCTTCCGATGTTTCCATAAGGTCTCCATTGTGCCCCGCATCCAACGATTACGCTGTTTACGTAATACTTCTTTTGACTCGGGTACTTCGGTCCAGCACAATGGATCAGGAATGTTGACCACCTCGTAGGCTTGCTTTTGCTCCTCCATATAACGGCGCATACGAACAACAAGCTCCATATCTTCTCCTACCGTATTTCGGTCATACCCCCCACAAGCCAATACGATCTCCCGGTCAAAAGCGCCAAATGCCCCGGAAATAAGAATTAAACCCGAAGCCCTTGACCAAGCCATTCGACCTAAAATAAAAGCACGGATGTACTCTAAGGCCTGCGTACGCCCCAACCATGATTTTGGAAGATTAACGTCCACGACAGAACCATTCACGACATTACAGTTATTGGCCAAACGTATAACTCCGCCGCAGGCTATAACGCGTTTGTCGGTCTGTTCCAAAAATGGCTTTGCTAATTTTAGAATAGCATCCTGTTCCAAAATACAATCTACATCAATACAGACGATATAATCTCCAGAAGAAATATTAACGCCGACGTTGAGCGCATCAGCCTTACCGCCATTTTCCTTGTCAACAACAATCAGCTTCTTAAATGCTGGATTTTTGCTCTTATAGATTCCCCTTATATCCTTGGTCTCAATATTTCCCTGAACAAAAAAAAGACGTTGGCTCAAGTTCATAAGAGGCGATCAATTTCAAAATTGAGTCGTCTTTACTACCATCATTGACGATGATAATTTCCAGATTATGATAATATAGCGACAATAAAGAACGTACATTTTCAACGATGGTCATCCCCTCGTTGTAGGCTGGAGCAATCAGACTGAATGTAGGCGCGTTGGGGTTGGTCGCAATAATACTATAATCCGTAAACGTATTATTGTGTTTGTAACGAAACACCGCTCCATAAGCGTATAGCCCTATCCACGTATAGATAATGAATACTGCTGCCGAATAAAGCAAAAATAACCAAACTATAATTTCGTATACGATATGGGAAAACTCTAACATTTTTTCTCTTGCAATGCGTGTTTAATAATTTGTGTAAGTTCGTCGTATGTATCTTCACGTTGTGAAATTTCGCGGAGATAATGTTCTTCTCCCAGCACAACAAGTACTTCTGCAGCAGAAATTTTAATTGACACTTCGCTATGGTTCCAAAGTTGATCCTTTAGAAAATGCTCACTTTCTCTACTTTTGGCAATTTTCATCGCTTTAAGGATTTCAATCTGGACTTCGATGGGTTGCAGATCAAAATTCTGTATAAATTGCTGAATTGTCCCACTGTTCTCAATGGCCTGCAATGTTCGTATGGCTTGTATACGCACCTTCGTAGATGGATGATCCAATAGGTTAAAAACTTCCGTATAAAAAGTCATCAATCTAAATTTTCGGATCAAGCGCAATGTAAATATGACAACCGAATCATTTGAACTCTTAAGCCAGGTATCCACATGTAACTCCGAGAGTTCGGGTATTTCATGAATAGAAAACAATAAACGTAATTGTTGCCAGTCGGATAAGGGGCGATCAAAATGATCCAAAAAACCAAGTCCCTCATACCCTTTGAAACTTACGATTGCATATTGTGCCTCTTGATATACCGCAGTGCGGGAATCATTAAGCTTGGCTGTTATCTCGGGGATTGCTGATTCGACATTCATCGCAGCAAGCTCCTGAACCCCACCGGCAACCAAATAAGCTTTTCTATGGCGAAGCTTTCGCCAAGCTTCATCCTCCAATTTAAAATCTTGAAACAACCTATTGATCGATTGTTTAGCCCCACCAGAAAATTTTCTATCAGAATCAACTAATACATCCAAAAAAAGAGCTCGAAAAGAAGGTTCTTTCAAATACTCCGCAAACTGCAGGTCTCGATCGCCATTCTCATCGCCACCAACAATAGTCTCCATAATTTTGTACTCGATGATCTGTCGCCACGATTGCCTATTATGAAGGATTCTATAGCTATAGAAGCTGTATCCCAGTACCGTGATAATCAGCAATAGTACTAAAATCAATACGATAACAATCGCCAAAATAAGCTCATGTAGCTCGATATTGTGATGCATAATTTAGTTTTATTTATTTATTAGGCGTTTTATCCTAAGAATCAGTTCGTTTGGACTAAACGGCTTAACCATAAAATCAGATGCGCCTAGATCAAATGCATCGACCACGACCTCCTCCTGGCCCATGCTCGATAATACGATGACCGGGATTTTCTTTCCGATAGTCTTTATTGCTGAAAGAATTTCAATACCGGAAGCAAAAGGCATCATAATATCCGTTACAACCAAATCCAAATCCAGCTCATTAATTTTCTCGATGGCTTCACGACCATTTCTGGTCAGCACCACTTCGTGTCCCTCTTTTACTAATTTGTGTTCAACAGTACGTAGTATCAATTCGTCGTCTTCCGCTATTAAAATCAACATATCATTATTTATTTAAGATTTTTCCAATTAATTCCAATCCGATATCCATTTCCTGTTCGATTGCCACAAAAGCGATGGCAAGCTCTGTTTCAATCGTTGGGCTAGTCTCCAAGTCTTTGGTCATTTGGGCCAACTTGATAAGTCCGGCTGTCGATGAAGTTCCCCGCAACTTATGAAGGAGTTCCTTGATGCGTACAATATCGTTTGTATCTATTGCCTCCTTTAACTGCTTTCTAGACCCCGTTATTTCCCGCACGACCAAATCCAGAAAAAAGGTTAAAAATGCGGGATCATCACCGGCCTGTTCTTCGAGGCGCTGCATATCCAAATGCTCATCCAAATCCTCTAGATCTGAAGCTTCGGCAGCACTAGGTTTTACCGATAACATCGCCTTTTCCAGGGCCTTGAACAAATCCTGTTGTCGAATGGGTTTAGCGAGAAAGTCCGACATCCCCGCATCGAGACAGCGTTCCTTTTCGCCAGAAATATTACCTGCAGTAACACCGATAATGGGTGTTTCAGCATAAGCTGCCATTTGCCGGATCTGTTTGGTTGCTTCGATCCCATCGACTTCGGGCATCTGAACATCCATCAAAATAAAATCAAATTGTTTTTCTTTGCAAGCTTGAATGGCTTGTGCTCCATCAGAAACTTCGGTTAAATGTGCTCCAGGCATTATGCTTGCCATCATGCGTAAATTAAGGGCCATATTAACGGCATTGTCGTCTGCCAACAACACTTGAACGTCTTGACCGTACGAATCCGATGATAACGATAAGTTTGCATTCGCCTTTAATTGCACGGCATCCTCCCTATTCTGCTGTATCGCCCTTCTTAAAGTCGAATACAGTTCCTCAGATTTAATCGGCTTAAGTAGACAGAATGACCGCTCCTCCTGTCTAAATGCTGAAATTACCTCATGCTCTTCAGACGAAGTGTGCAACACGATCAAAGGGATACCTTCTTCCTGTTTTTTAAAGAGTTCTTTGATTTTTTCTATCGTTTCGAGGCCCGATAAGATCGGCATATGGTAGTCCATTAAAATAACATCGAAACGTTCCCCTTTCATCAGCAACTGTAAGGCTTCCATGCCGTTTTCTGCGAGGACAGATTCGACGTTTTTATAGGCCAGCATATGCTGCAGGATAATCCGATTATTAGCATTGTCATCGACAACGAGAACACGATTTAAAGGTAAAGCTGTATCTTCATCTTCCATTTCTTCACATCGGACCTCGATATCAAAATAGAACGTCGATCCGACACCCAGTTCGCTTTCCAGATTCAATTTACTTCCCATGTATTTCAAGAGGTTGTTGGAGATTGTCAAACCGAGTCCCGTGCCGCCATATCGTTTACTTACTGAGCTATCTTCTTGCGTAAAGGCATCAAAGATGCGTTGTTGTTTCTCTGGCGGAATTCCTATCCCGGTATCTCTAACCGCAAAACGTAAGGTTAATTTATTCTCATCATTGCGAAGTTTGCTGATCTTAAATTCGATTTCGCCTTTTTCCGTAAACTTAACTGCATTACCTAATAAATTCACCAACACTTGCTTAATACGTGCCTCATCAATCCAAACAAAAGCCGGCAGTCCCTGCTCAATGTTCAAAAGCAGTTCGACTTCTTTTCGTTGTGCTTGATAGAGAACAACATTAATAACCTGATTGGCTACATCATATACGTTATACTTATCGACAAATAATTCGAGTTTACCCGATTCAATTTTTGAAAAGTCTAAAATGTCATTAATAATATTGAGTAAGCTATTTCCCGATTCATTGATATAGCCGAGGTATTGTAGCTGTGTATCATTTAACGGTGTTTTTAATAACAAATCGGAGAATCCGATCACACCGTTTAAAGGCGTTCGAATTTCGTGACTCATATTGGCGAGGAATTCGGACTTTGCTTTACTCGCCAGATCGGCCAGTTCCTTCGCTAACTTTAATTCATCATTTATTTTTACCGATTCCGTGGTATTTTGTGTAAAAATAATGATCCCACCTATACTTCCATCAGCAAGATGCCAAGGTCTTACTTCCCAATTGAAATGTTGCGCTTCGGCAAGTCCACCAGCCTGTATGACCTCATCCGTATTCTTATAAGGTATTCCCTCCAGCGCATCAAGGTAGATTTTTTTTCTATTTTCTGGGATATTTGGGAACAGTTTAAAAAAGTTACTATTTGGCGGCAAGCTTGCCCCTTCGTGAAAATCTTCTAACCATTGATTACTTACCGAAATATAGTTAAAGTCTCGGTCAAACATAGCAACCGAAGCAGGAACATAATCCACAAACGCACGTAACATCGATTCTTTGCGTTCCAGCTCCAAGTATAGCGATTTACTTTGATCGATATCCTGAATAATTCCAAAAACACGCTTACACACATCGTTTTCAAATTCGGGAATACCCTTTACCCGTACCCAAATTGATTCGCCATCTTGCTTTAATAGACGCAATTCCGTATCGTAAGGTGTTCTTGATGTAATGGCATCTTCAAAAATTCCACGCAAAATAACCTGGCTTTCCGGCTCATAAAATCCGATTGCATGTTCAAAATCAGGTGTAAAATCAGGAGCCACACCATGAATTAGCTTCGTGGAGTCGGACCAATAAACCTTATTTTCAACTAAGTTGACCTCCCATCCGCCAACCTGAGCGACAGCATTGGTCTGCTCCAGGATCTGTTTGGTATGCAAAAGATCATTTTCAAGTCGCAATCGATCCGTCATATTCAAGGCTGTACTGACAACATAAGATCGCCCATTTTCATCCGTTTCCAACATATTGTGGTATAGCCAAGAAATATCTTCACCATCTTTTGTTTGGAGAACCATCATTCCAGAATCCTCTTTATTGCTGGCAATGCGCTTGAGATATTCCTCAACCAGACCCACATGATGAGACGGAACCAATTTCTTCAGGTTAAGTCCTTTTACCTCTTCTTTGGCATACCGCAATATCTCTCTTCCTTTTTCATTGACGGATAGAATATTACCGTCCAAATCATGCATACTCATGAGGCCAATCGCATTTTCAAAAAAGCTACGAAATCTACGTTCGGAATTCTCCAACTTGAGTTTTTCTTCGCGTTCTTTTGTTACGTTTCTGCCAAAGGCCAGAATATCATGGTTTATCGGATCATATTTGAAATGCCATTCAATTTCTACAACTTGACCATTTTCTGTTTTAGTCCTACTTGTAGATTGAACGCCGTATTTTGTTTCCTCAACTCGACCTAAGTCCGACACTAACTCCCTTTCAGTGTCTCCCAATAATGTAAAAATAGATTTGCCTAAACTATTCGATCTGGACAATCCCAAGACTTTACTAAATGCAGGGTTAACTTCTCTTACCTTGCGCGTCTCATCCAATACACAAATAATATTGTTCGTCAAGTGAAAAATTTCGGAGAAATAACCAGCCTGTACTTTTCGTTTTTTTCCCAATAATATTTTGGTTACTGCCTTGCCAAGCTCCTCCAACGAGTCTTTTTGTTTATCCGAAAGCTTTTTCGAATGGAAATCAATGACACAGATTGTTCCAAGAGCATCGCCATCATCATCCAAAAGAGGAACTCCGGCATAAAAACGAATATTTCCTTCGCGAATTAATGGATTGGAAGACGAGCGTGGATCTTCAAAAGTATCTTCAATAACAAGGACCTCCTTGCTCATTATGGTATATTGACAGACCGTATTCTTCCTTTCAACGGTATCCAGCTCCATCCCAACACAACTTTGAATACGTTGTGTTTCTTCTTCCATCATGGCAATTAAAGATGCAGGGCAATCTGTAATCAGACAGGCTGCCTGCGCAAAAACATCCAGCTCAGGGTCTTTCCCGAGTCCCATTAACTCATAGGACTTTAATTTTTCTATCCTTCTTAACTCATTTTCAGGAAAAACATTATTTGCCATTCACTTCTAATATTTAGATCTGGTTTATTGTGACCGTGAAGTTAATAAAAACATTGTTTAACGCCTAAACAATAAGGAAATATTGATCAGATAATGTTTTATAAAGAACAAACAACTGGTAAATTAGTTGATGCAATAAAAAGATTTACCAGACATCCTTTTCATAATTTAGTTATTTACTAATTGAATTTTATAAAGCTTGACCTTATTAAGAAAGACAACTGTATATTTTATGAAGTCTGTACAAACTGATCAAATAAATAGCTTAAAAACGAAAGAGCCCCGCTAGATGTGATAGCGGGGCTCTTCAATATATTTAAATTAAAAAAGTTTTCCAATACTCTGTTCGGCATAGCCAGCACTTGCTGTCATTCCCTTCCCTCCAATACCGGTTCTGACATGTATTCTTGGGCTAACGTCGATTTCAAGAATATGATCTTTGTGCTGCGAATAATAACCTGCCCAAGAAGATGAAATCCAGGTACGCTCCATTGGCATGATACGGTTGGCTTCTGCAATCATTAATTCATTGATATAGGAGCTTACTGAGAAGCCCAGTTCATCCAGTCTGTTGCCCGCTGCATATTCATGCGAATCACCGATAATAATACTACCATCCGTGGCCTGTTTAAATAGGATATGAATTCCATAATTGCGCAGCTCCTGATAGTGATCAGGCATTGGAATTGTCTGAAACGATGGACAATATTCTTCAAAACTCTCGTATCGACGAATGGTCAACCCAGTTAAGATATTCCCCGGAAGATGTATATGAGCGATAGGCTTTGTACGCATCATTTGCAACTTGCTAATTTCAAGCCCGCTATTATCAAACAAGGAACGATATAAAATTTTAAACTCGTATCCATTGCAGATAAGCAATTTCTTCCCTTCAAAGTTTTCTAGCGTGCTGCTTGTGACAACAACAGCATCATTTTTATCCTCGCAGGCCACAATTGTCGTATCGTATTTCAACGTATAGTCCACAAACTTATTTTGCATATAAATATGCAGTTGTCTAATCATTGACTCGGGTTCTACACTGAGTTCCTGCGGAAAAAAGATAGCTTCTTTAACATAATCAGCATTCATTACGGGATATTTCAATAAAACCTGTTCCTTTGAACAAAGTTCATGATCATATCCTTTTCCCTCATAGTGCTTAGATAGCTCGTGAAGCACCTGAACTTCATCACTATCCGAAGCAATATAGATGCTGCCGTTATTTCTAACAGATATATCCATCTCTTTCTGAATAGACTGATATATTTCAAGTCCTCGCACACCATAATCAAACCATTCGCCTGCCATCCCCGATGGCACTACCTGTCCGAAATTACGAACAGTAGATCCCACGGGGAAATTATCTTTTTCGAGTTGGAGCACGCGTAATCCCATTTGTAACGCATGATAGGCATGAAAGGTCCCTAAAATCCCCCCCCCAACAATAATTAAATCATATGTATTTGTTTTCATCTTTATAAATAGAATATCATAAAAAAGTATAGTTAACTAATTTGCACTTCTCCTTTTGTGGTATGCCAAGGGGCCAACAACTCACCATCACTTCCTTTCATCTGTTCTTTTTTTCGAATAAAATAGAGTAGAGAGAAGATACCCAAAATAGCTCCGATAATAGAGGCTAAAAAGACCAATTGAATAAAGTAATTTCCCCAAGTAACAGAATTTGGCATAAACTCTTTGTTTACCAATATCAGAAAACTACCCAAATAACCGATAGAGTCAGCCATATACATAACAAAACCGATGTTACTTTTCATACGATATGTTGCGATCATTCGCTCAAAAAATATCGCATTGTAAGGGATGTATGCCATATACAAGCCCAAACCGACGAGCAACATCCAACTTAAACCGTCAATCCATTGTTTCGTAAACAAATAGGTAGAAATACCTGCAGTCAGAAAACCTATAATGATCATATAGTGGATCAACTTAAATGCTTTAAGATTATTTTTAACCATGATTAGACAACTTACCAGCAGCAGTACAATCAAGGAGATAGTCCCATCAACTTTTGCAAAAATGCCCGCCCCTTTCACATGTAACATCTGCCAGATTTCAACCTCAAAATTATCGCGTACATCACGTAAAATAGTAAGCATGGTGTAAACGATAATAGTCAAAACGATACCCGGCATAAAGGTTTTAAAAAAGTGTTTTCGCATTTTACTATCCATCGCAATGCGTTCCGTCCGTAGCCTCTTATCCTCTTCTGTTGGCCCTGGAGCATTTTCCAATATCCATACACACAAAACAAAGGGCAGAAAAAACAGTAAACCCGTCAAAAATGGCATCCAAAACTCGTTAACATGAAAAGAAGACATCAACCACCGTCCAACCGTTTTTATCAGTCCTGACGCGAAAATCAAGCTCACAGACATCACTGCCCCCATAATCTCTGTAAACCGCCTTCCCTCTAAATAACTAAATACCAAGCCCCAAACCATTCCCAATGGAAAACCATTGATAAAAAGAAAGACAACATTCCAAGGTCTCGGACAAACTGCAAATGCCAAAAGTCCTATCCATGAAATACAAATCAAACCGATTAAATATCGCCCTCTATTACGCTGTTTACTTTCAGAGATAAATTTAATGCCATAAAACTTGGACAACAAATACCCCAGCATTTGAATGACCACCATACAGACTTTATAATCGACACCAAAAACAGTATCATTTGCAAAAGCAGATGCCGTAAATGACTTTCTAAATGAATACATACTCGTGTAACATAAAAATGCTGTAACAGCCAGAACAATAGCCACAGATTTCTCATCCAATCTATTTATGCGTCTTTTTATTCGTTGGTTTAACTCCATATTTAAACTTGTTAACAGACCTCATTGTCCGCAATCAAAAGTAAATTTTGGAAATTAACACAAGACTAAACTTTTGTTAAGTATTTATAAACAAATATAAACATCCCTTTGCGATACGAAAAGTATAAAATAAAAAAAGCATCACTGAATGATTCAATGATGCTCTGACAATTAACAGGTTGTCCTCTATTTCTTATTTTCAAAAAAGTATACAATTAGCATAACGGCCTTTTCACTTCCAACATTACGCGGTGTATGTGACAATCGTCCATTAAAAAAGATCGAATCGCCCTCTTCTAAGCTTATTTTTTGATCATTGAAGATGTACTCAACCTGTCCGCTAATGATATATTTATATTCATAAGCTTCGGTCTCAACCATTGGTCGCTGTGCATCTGGAAGCAACTCCAAAAGAACAATGTCCATGGTCGAACTATCCATCGCAGATGTAAAAATCCTTTTATAATGGAAACCAATCGCCGACTCTTTTTCAAACGGACTATACGTATCTTTTTTCCGAACGACCACAGGACCTGAATCCAATTCAGAATTAAAATCTTTAAAAAACTCATTAAGATCAATATTCAGTGCATTGATGATATTAATCAATACGAGTAAGGAGGGTATTGTTCTATTATTTTCAATCTGCGAAATAAGTCCCTTGCTTACCCCCGCTCTATCAGCAACTTCCTGTATGGTAATTCCTTTTTCTTTTCGAATTTCCTTAATCTTATTACTAATCTTGAATATCGTATTATCTTCCATAATTTGGCCAAAAGTAAACATTTTTCCTATGTCGCGTATATTAAGTTTTTATCACCTAATCATAGGCCACCTCTAAAATTAGGATATTTCACTGTTATCAGAAAACTGCGGTTCAATAGTCGGCGATATTGTACTCTTCTGATTTGATCGAAGCGCTACCAAAATGTTTGGGATTCTCCTTTTGCCCCAGATCTAAGGTGTAGTATGAATGTCCACATGGCGGGCCATGCCCCTTTTGCACTTCCAAGTTTAGCTCGGATTTCTATACGCCCGTACTGAAAAGCAAACTTTCCCTTACTCCATATCCCGCCTGTCAAAAATGGTCTTGAATCTCTATTTTTGTCTGTATTTTTAATTCCTTTAAGAATCAACTCTCCATTTTCCCATCCAAAACAGGCGTCATCTGTACTCATGTGTCGATTCCAGTCAGCTCCGCCTGCTGGAATCCGGGACCATTTACTACTGTCTAGCTTAGGGGAATTAAAGTGCTCTTCCCATACCAGCTTCCATTCCTTAACCTCGCGATCTTTCTTTTGCACATATACATAAGGATGATCTTTGGGACTATAATGAACACCACATGCAGAAAACAACAGATAAAAAAAACTTAGTCCTAGGACTCTTTTCATGATTAACATTAATTGTTTGCGAAAAAAATGAGTTAGGCCTAAATTTAGACATAATTTACCATACCTGATAGATTCCCGAACAATTAAGAGGGACTAAAACGCAAAGGAAAAAGGAAATGTAATTTTTTACTATCCTTAAAACATAGGATGTGCGTTTGCTGCATTTTTAGGAACATCTTGCTGTGCATCCCAATGCTCCACAATTTTACCTTTTTCTAGCCTGAAGATATCAATAGTCGATTTAAGACTACCATCTGGATTCTTATTTTTTAGGTGAATGAAGACCAAATCTCCATCCGAAGCAATGTGTTGCACATCAATCTTCGTTTTAGGCTGTCCTTCAAACCATTTCGCCGCAGCGAGCTTAAATGCTGCTGCTCCATCCGCAACAGAGGGATTATGTTGGATATATCCGGGAGAAATGTACTTATCAACTGCAGAAACATCCTTATCACCAAACATTTGCTGATAAAAATCTAAAACGATTCTTTTGTTCTCTTTGTTTTCGTCAAGTTGTTTTTGTGCAGCCTCCTTTGATTCATTTGTCTGTGGCTGCTGACAGCCTAGCGTTAGCAATAAAACAGAGAAAGTCATGACCTTAACTATTGTTCTATTTTTCATCTTTAAATCTATTTTTAATTGAAGTCTTCGATTTCCACCTCACATTAGCACAATCCAATTTACCTAAATTATACAATATATAAGGCTTTTATTTGAGTTCATTTACACGATTAAATATTGGCATGAAAATTGGATTTACTGTCTATAGTATAATATTCAGAAATATACATTTCATAAATTTAGGTTAATAATTGGTTAGGTTAAACACCTGAAGCCCCCAACTTCAGGTGTTTTTTTATAGATTTTCGAAAATCACTATCGCCTAAAAAACAAAATTGCCAATTATTGCTTTTATTAATCTAGTTCAATAAAATTCCCTGTTGGTCGGCGTAACTTTACATTAGTTAAGAAAATAAAATTATCAGCTATGGAAAATAAAATATTAGGGTTACATCACATTACTGCGATAGCAGACAACGCAAAGCGAAATCTCGATTTTTACACGAGAGTACTGGGTGTACGCCTTGTCAAAAAAACAGTTAATTTCGACGACCCTGGCACCTATCACTTCTACTTCGGCAATGAACAGGGCGAACCAGGAACGATCCTTACATTTTTCCCATGGGAAGGTATCGGAAAGGGTACCGCAGGAGCAGGAATGGCAACTCATATTGGCTATGCCGTACCTCAAGGAAGTTTGGATTTTTGGAAAAATCGCTTAGGGGAACATCAGATTAGTTTACAGGAAAGTGAAATTTTTGGAGAGAAGCTAATTTCATTTAATGATCCCGATGGATTGCAGCTTCAGTTTATTGAAACGAAAGATGATAGAAAGGCATGGACAACGACTGACATCAATAGCGAACATGCACTAAAAGGCTTCCATAATATCACACTTTCATTAAAAGAAGCAGATCCGACGCTAAAAGTATTGACCGATATTTTGGGTTATTCGCTGCAACAACAACAAGATAATCGTTATAGGTTAACAACGGATAGCATTGATACAGCTAACATCGTTGACATAATAGCGGATAAAAATCTGCCATACGGCAAAAATGCAGCCGGTACAAACCATCATGTCGCATTTCGGGTAAAGGACGACAATGTTTTGATGGAGTATCGTGAAAAGGTGCTTTCAGCAGGGTTAGATATCACACCAAAAATAGATCGAGATTACTTTTTCTCACTCTATTTTCGTGAACCTGGTGGTGTCTTATTTGAAATCGCGACAGACAATCCCGGATTTACGGTAGACGAACCGCTATCCAGTTTAGGATCGGCACTCAAATTGCCAAAGCAATATGAAAGCTACCGTTCGCAGATTGAACAGACATTGCCAAAAATCGATTAATTAAATTATATAAACATCATTATACAAACGAGGAAGTTATGGAAAGAACTGAAATTGTATTAGACAAAAATCAACGTGGAGAGCTCCAATTATTCTCCGATGAACGCAAAGCAGGTTTGATGAGTATCGCTATCATTGACGGTAATCTCGTTGTTTACCATACAGAGGTGGACGAAGCCTATGAGGGAAGAGGATTTGCAAAAATACTGCTCGAGAAATTGGTATCTCATGCGCGCGAAAACAACATGAAAATTGTTCCATTATGTCCTTATGTAAATGCGCAGTTTCATCGTCATCCAGAACTATATCAAGACGTTTGGTTTAAAAAAACGGTATAAACTATCCTACATGAAAGCATAAAATGAGTCATTCAATAAATATTAAAACAGCTGGTAAAAATTTAGAACAGACAGAAAAAGCCATTGTCATGATCCATGGTCGTGGGGGGAGTGCAGAAGACATCCTTGGCATGTCATCCTATCTTCATGTCGATAATTTTGCACTACTTGCACCGCAGGCAGAAAATCACACTTGGTACCCCTACTCTTTTATTGCTCCCGTACAAGAGAACGAACCCTGGTTGAGTTCCGCAATTGATTTGATCGATCATACAGTTAAACTAGCTTTAGACAATGGGATCCGCGCCGAAAATATCTATTTTTTTGGTTTTTCTCAGGGCGCCTGTTTAACACTAGAATACCTTGCACGGCATGCGCAGCGCTATGGTGGGGCTATAGCAATTATAGGTGGGGTAATCGGTGAAGAAATTAACAGGGATAATTACACGGGTGACTTTGCACAAACGCCTATTTTTATTGGCACGAGCGATCCTGATTTCCATGTTCCTCTTGAGCGGGTTGAAGCTACGGTATCCATCTTAGCACAAATGAATGCCAATGTAAAGCTCATGGTATATCAAGACGCGGGACACACCATCAATCGCGAAGAGATCGATCTCGCAAACGAATTCGTTCTTCAAGAAATACAGAAGTGATCCATTGGTAAACAGTGATCCATTGGTTGTTGATTATAATAATTAATCAACAACCAATTTTAAGGCATTATACTTTTGGGTATTTATAGCCGTTATGATAAACCGAAGCTAAGTATTTATTTGCTTTCTGATCGGTGAAATGCTGTTTATCTTTATTCCAGTAGAGTTTTTGTCCAGTCCTGAATGCAATATTTCCGAGCTGGGAAAAGATGGCAATATGCGCCCCCACTTCAATTGGTGCATGAAGTACTTCTGGATTACGTTGGCGAATTGCTGCTACAAAATTTTCCATATGTTTGTCCAGTCCATTATCTAAAGAAGGTTGGATAGTGACCGCTTCCATCCTCCCTTTTTCTGGAATAACCTCCCAGCCCGACCTGTTCAAGACCAGCGTACCATTGTTACCAATAAATGCGACGCCATGATTACGGCTATAAGGTCCGAGATCAATTCCTTTGGCATGTTCCCATTGGATATTGAAGCCATCAAACTCGTACACAGCAGTCATCGTATCAGGTGTTTGTCCAGCATCGTCTGGGAACGCAAACTTACCTCCAGAGGCCATAATAGATTTTGGATCGGAAACCTTCATCCCAAGTAAAGCATAATCCAACATATGCACGCCCCAATCTGTCATCAAACCTCCCGCATAGTCCCAAAACCATCGAAAATTAAAATGGAATCGATTCGAATTAAATGGTCTTTTTTGTGCCGGCCCTAGCCATTCCGTATAATGTACACCTGCAGGAACCGGTTCATCGGGCACGATGGGAATAGCACTTTTCCACCCTTGATAAGACCACGCTTTTACCAATCTTATTTTGCCCAATTTACCGGAATGAACAAAATCAATGGCATCCTTAAAATGTTGCTGACTTCTTTGCCATTGCCCGACTTGTACAATAGCCTTATTCTTTTTTGCTGCCTGAACCATTAATTGACATTCAACAATGGAGTTACCGATGGGCTTTTCGACATATACATGCTTTCCAGCATTTACGGCATCTACCATTTGCAGGCAATGCCAATGATCCGGAGTTGCAATAATAACCGCGTCCACAATCGAGCTATTGAGCATCTTCTTATAATCTACAAACGTTTCGACCTGTATATTTCTTTTTTGAAGTTCTTCTGCTCTCTTTTTAAGAATATTTTCGTCCACATCACAAAGTGCAGTACACACCAAACCATCATTCTTTAACAATGCATTCAAATCAGACCAGCCCATACCATTTACACCGATTAATCCAACCCGGATGGATTGATCTAAAAAGTTTGAACCTTTAGCATTAAAAAAAAAATGACGATGCAGCTAAAACAGTGGACGTTTTGATAAAATCTTTTCTATTCATTGGATATTGGTTTAAGTTTTGTTTTTACTGGATAGCATCTAAATTCTCAATACGAATAGAATACATACGCTTGGATGAATACCCTAAATAAGAACTGCCTTCTTAATTATTAAAAACAAATTGCTTCGATGAAAATACAAAAATGTATTTAGGTGCTCGCAAAAAGCATTGTAAAATATATATAGACAAACCTAGCGTAACCCTATGAAAAAAACGAAAAAAATGGTCGAGTTAGAATTACTCGACCATACATCTACCTATGAAAAACATGCCCTTGGGAGGGGCGGTTGAAGTTAATACTAATTTCCCTAAGAACAAACATTTAGAAAAAATATTTATCTAAATAATTAATAATACCATTAATAACAACATCATGAGTTGACCATGTTACATTGCTTGGCGAGATTGTGTTTTATTATACATTTATGTTCGATAAATTCCTTCCGCTAACACCGTTTCAATCAACATCTCGTTCAAAAAAAGACTCAGTTATACAACATATTTTATAATTCATTAAAAAAAATAAAAGATTAATCATTTATTATGCCTACCTTGCCGCACTTAATTAAAAATAATGAATACAGGTAAAATTAAATTTTTCAATGAAACTAAAGGTTTTGGTTTTATTACACCAGAGGATGGTAGTGCAGATGTTTTCGTACACGTTTCTGCGCTTAAAAACCAAGTATCTGAAGGCGACGTTGTTACTTATGATGTAGAAAGAACTCCAAAGGGGATCAGCGCTACAAATGTAAAATTGGCGTAATCCAAAAAATACACTTTCTTGTTAATGGGGTAATTCTTAATGACTTATCCCATTTCTTTTTCCTATTCTTCCTTTACAATTTTTCAGCAATCTTTTACTTTTCCGTTGAAGACTTTTAGTTTTCAAATAAAAAGCATAAAAAGGATTCTCAGAGGTTTTATTTAAGACAAATTCGAACATACTATTTATGGAATTTAAACAACTCAGTTTAATCGCTCCGCTTTTAAAAGCAATAACAGAAACAGGATACACACACCCTACAGCAATTCAACAAAAAGCCATTCCAATTGTATTGCAAGGCAACGACCTTATCGGTTGTGCACAAACAGGAACCGGAAAAACGGCCGCTTTTGCTCTTCCGCTTTTGCAACGTCTTGAAGAAACTAAGACATTAGGTAAACTCGTTCCCATTAGAGCTTTGATTCTTACGCCAACACGTGAACTAGCCATTCAAATTGGAGACAATATCAACTTATACCGAAAATATCTAAAACTAAACTATTGCACTATTTTCGGTGGAGTAAGCCAAGAAAAGCAAGTTAAAGAAATTAAAAAAGGGATCGATATTCTTGTTGCCACCCCCGGGCGCTTATTGGATTTAATGAACCAAAAAATAGTTTCTCTAGATAAAATCGAGATCTTGATATTGGACGAAGCGGACAACATGCTTGACATGGGTTTTATCCATGACATCAAGAAGATCCTCGCCAAGGTTCCTTCAAAGCGACAAACATTGTTTTTCTCGGCGACAATGCCTCCTAATATCCGTAAATTCGCACATGGAATACTACATAAACCTGTCGAGGTTGACGTCACACCGGTAAGCTCAACGGCTGAGAAAGTAAATCAATCTGTATTTTTTGTAGAAAAGAAGGAGAAGATCAGATTATTGACAAGCCTATTAAAAAAGCTGAAAAATGAGCGCACTATTGTCTTCTCCAGAACAAAACATGGTGCCGATAAAATCGTTAAGTTGCTTACTAAAAATGGCTTGAGAGCAGCGGCCATTCACGGAAATAAATCGCAAAATGCAAGACAAAAAGCTTTAGGTGAATTTAAGGACAGTCATCTAAAAATTTTGATCGCTACCGATATTGCGGCTAGAGGAATAGATATCGAACAACTCCCTCTTGTCATCAACTATGATCTTCCCAATGTACCTGAAACCTATGTCCATCGCATTGGTAGAACAGGAAGAGCTGGTCAGGAAGGAAAAGCCATTTCTTTCTGCGATGTGGAAGAAAGACCGTATTTAGCTGATATTGAAAAATTAATCGGGTTAAAAATCAAGATAGAAAAAATGAATAAATAGGCCTTTATAGCCCATGAACAAAAAGCGGCTAGATCAATGGATCTAGCCGCTTTTTGTTTTTATTTATGGCTTACGATCCGCCATCAACAATGTCGATGGCGTGAAAGGAAGCCAATGTACTTTTTTATTGACAATTTTGTTCCAGCTGGGCAGGCTGATCAACATTAAGTCCTGTTCCTGCCAGGCCTCCCTATTTAATTCTCTTTCAGTTATTGTGAGGTGGTTTGGAACAAGTTGTTCCAACTGCCTAAGTTTTTCTTTGAACCCCGCAGTGTTTCTCAATACTTGATTGAGATCCCAAACGATAATTTGGGCATCCGAATGTTGAATCAGGCGCTGTATCATTTCACATAGAAATTCATCATTTTTCAAAACAACAGGAACTATCACTCGCTTCGCCTTCACAAAGTCTTTATCAATTAAAATGCCTACCATTGCATTCACTTTGGCGTTGATCTGCTGATTTCTGTCAAATGTCGTAAAGGGAGACTCGGCATTTGTAACCGTATGGAATAACTTTTCAGGATTTACAATCCGCGTAGTAAAATCTAAAAATCGTCCCAATAAACTCCCCTCATAGATGGATTCGCTGACACCCAAAAGTAATAAATCCTGATCGCGCTCATTGGAAGTTTGAACAATCTCGCTATCGATATCACTAGAAATTTTAAATACTGTCTGAATAGGCTGTTCGAGTTGCTGAGCGACCTGCTTGATTTCACGAAAACTATCCAGTTCCTGGGTTTCCACCTCATAATGATGTAATTCGTTGGAGGGTTCAATATGTAATGCAGTAATTTCAGCATTCTTTTTCGATTTCAACGTTAAAGCATCAGCTAGATACAGTAGTGAAATCCCGGTATTACTTTTCGCAAAAGACAATAAAATCTTAAATTTTGATTTATCCTGGATATCTTGCTGTAATAAACTTTTCTTTGGTCTATAGAGAAAATTGATGAGATCTAAGGATGGCCCTGTCATAAAGGTGGTCACTAAGGCCATAACGACCATCATCGAAAATAATTCAGCACTTAAAACGCCAAGATCGTATCCAATATTGAGGACGATAAGCTCCATCAAACCCCGCGTATTCATTAACGCGCCGATACTCAAACTATCTTTCCAGCTTTGACCGACAAAACGTGCCGCCAACGTACTACCTGCAAATTTCCCAATAACCGCGACCAAAATAATACCAACGGTAATCATCCATAACTGAGGATCATTAAGTAGACCGATCTGCGTACGCAGTCCAGTATAGACAAAAAATAAAGGCAACAACAACAAAGTAGAGACATCTTCGATTTTTTCGATGAATGCTGTTCGGAATCGACTTCCTTCGGGCATGATTGCTCCCGCCATAAATGCACCAAAAAGGGCATGGATACCGATTACTTCGGTTGCATAAGCAGACAATAACAGCACAATAAAGAAAATAGCAACAACAGGTTTACTCAAAGCTTCCTTACTCCCTTTAACCTCTCCTACGCGCATCAAAAATGGGCGCACGATCTTAATCATAATGAGCACATAAGCAACAGCAAGCCCTATTGTATACAACGCACTGGCGAAATCGCCGGCTTTGACGATTGCAATTACGACAGCGAGTATACACCAAGCCGTAATGTCGTCTGCAGCCGCGCAGGTAATCGCCATTGCACCTAGCTTACTTTTTTGCAATCCTCTTTCTTGTATAATTCTGGCAAGGACAGGAAATGCTGTGATACTCATGGAAATACCAATAAACAAGCTATAGGATAGAAACTCTACATTTGTAGGTGGATGGAATAGGTATAAAAAATAAGCCAATGAAATTCCCAACGTAAATGGGATCACAATGCTTGCATGAGAAATGACAACAGCATCATGCGCTTTATTTCGCAGCACATTCAGATCCAGCTCCATTCCAATGATAAACATAAATAAGATTAGCCCAATTTGACTCAAAAACTGCAAATTACTGAGCGATTCTACAGGAAAAAGTGTATGCGAAAATTCAGGAAAATAGAGCCCCAGCAATGATGGTCCCAATATGATACCTGCGAGCATCTCTCCGATTACCACAGGCTGCTTAATCTTAATGCAAATCCAGCCCATAATACGTGCCGCGATAATGATCGTCACGATTTGAGCCAATAATATCGCTAGCGGATGCTGCAGACTATGGAATAAAGTTGATGTAAAATCCTTCCAGGCACCTTGACTTGTTTTCTCCCCACGCAGTAGTTCTGGAGCCTCTAGCTGTGCCCCCAAATGAATCACCCAATACATCACCCCAAGTAATGTACCAACTAAAACTACATAGAAAATTGTATTCTTATATTTCCTCATCTTCAATAGCAATTAAAATAAATATAATGACAATAGCATACTAAGTCCCAACCAATATTCTCTAAACAAGGAGGGATAAAATACAGTCTCAACAAAAATATAATTCTGTAAGAGTTTTAGTGCTTTTCAGCTGCTAGGTGGAAGGAAATATGTAATGAAACAAAAAAAAAATTGTAATCAACTGAATTTCTCGAAAAACATTTTCTTGTACGATTCCCCCAAATTAAACAAAAGAGGCATATCCTGTTCGTCAAACAAGTTGCTTGTTATTTGATCAGCGGAGAAAAATTTAACGATCTTGGTTGCAATGATCTCTTTTTTATTGATGCGTATAAAGTCATGCTCAGGCAAAATCTCCATCAACTTATCGAAGCTTATATTTTTCAACAAAATGAACGAACCATCAGCCAAATAAACTGTTTTATCACGGCTGTCTACTTCAGCTATTTGAACATAGTTAATCTGATCGAAATACAATACCGTTTTTCCTTTATTCGTATTAAACTGTGCAAACGAGACAATTTCAGCTTTATTATTGATTATTTGTTCTACTTTCATAATGGCCTGCTGAAGACGTTGCAGAGATATTGGTTTACGCATGTAATCTACAGCATTAATATCAAAAGCATCGCTCGCATATTGTTTATATGCGGTAGAAAAAACAATCGGAAAATCCTTGAGTTCTCTGGCTACATCAAATCCATTAAATTCCGGCATTTCAATATCCAGAATACAAAAATCAAAACTTAGTGAACGGTATTCTCTCAACAATGCTGCTGGTTCATTAAAGGTTTTCACCACCTCTACCCCTGGAATTTGCTCACAGAGCATTTTCAAGAACCTCAAGCTTGGTATTTCATCATCCAGAAGAACACATTTCAAACTTCTTTCAATCCGCATACAATCTAATTTGAAGGTTGGCAGTATAGACATCATTTTCTACAAATCGACGCAGTTGATGTCTACCTGGATAATACAACATGAGACGCTCTTCCAACGTTTTGCTGCCTATTCCACTTTTGGCCTTTTGTAGGGGCGAACGTTTTGAAATTCGATTGCTCACAATGAGCTCCAGCAAACCATTCTTAAAGGTCAGCATGATAGAAATAAAAGAATCAGGGCCATGGAAATCTGCATGTTTAAATGCGTTTTCAATTAAATCCACAGACATCAAAGGGACCAATGAAGGTGTATTCAACAAGGAACTATTTAGTTCATCAATATCAAACTTAACGCGTATATCAAATAAGGGACTCAGTTTTACCTTATTAATCTCAATGAGATTACGCGCAAACTCAATCTCTGCTTTAGGTGAAACGAGTTCATCTTCACTTTCATACAAAACGTAGTCCAATACCATAGCCAACTTATCCATGGTGTAATAGGTTTGATAGGCATGTGAAAGTATTCCGTTCAATGAATTTTTAAGCAAGTGGGGATTTAATTGGGCCCGATGGAAATCGTCAATCTTCTGATTGTCCATACGATTAAAAAGCTCCTTTTGTCGTTTATTTTCTACCTCAAGTTTCCTATATTTTTGTCTTAACAAGAGGTACAAACCCGATATTAAAGCAACAATTGCCAGCAATAACAGGATGATTATATTCGAGGTCTCAGTCGTCATGTTCATTTCAAACTTACTTAAAATTTCTATACCAATGAAAACGTCGTATTAGAAAATCCGAAATCCACATATAGACTTGTTCGATTACAATAAAATGAAATCCGGTGTTTTAAAGGCAATCTAACGACTATAAAATTTCCATATATTTATTACAAAAATTAACAGTTTCATTACAATTTAGTCATTTCAAAGCATTAATTTAAGATTATTATCCTTATATTGAGACTATTGTAATTAGCCGATCAAATGATTGTCTACGCTATTTTGGTTAAACCCGCCTGATTTTTAATCAGGCCTAATATGAAACACTATGGAAAAGCTCATTTTCGAAACTAATGCACAACATCCCAGTCTTGTAGACAAAATCAAACAAGCTGTTGAAAAACTGAATGGCATCCACGAATGGAAGCTCGACTTGGATTCTATTTATAATCTGTTAACCATAGAAGGCATTCGACTCAACCCAACGGAAATCGAATCAGAACTGGCGCTCCATGGAGTAGAGGCAAGCCGTCTATATGAGGAGTAGAAGTACGACCCTGTATAGCAAATAAAATAAGTTTCCAGGAAGCTATGTGGTTAAAAACACCCGAATTCAATAAGCGTGAGCTTCTTCCAGATAAAATTAAAGCAATCTTATCTGGAAGAAGCATCAAATCTTTTTAATAATCATTGCAGAGGCACCACCGCCACCATTGCATATCGCTGCCAGCCCTACTGATCCCCCCTCCTGTCTTAAGATGCTGCTTAGTGTTACAACAATTCTAGCGCCCGAACATCCCAATGGGTGCCCCAAAGATACCGCTCCTCCATAAACATTTACTTTGTTCATGGGTAAACCCAAAATTTGTGCATTCACCAAAGCCACCACGGAAAAAGCTTCATTATATTCAAAATAATCAATGTCTTCTAGTGTCAATCCAGCTTTTTTTTAACACCTTTTCTGTGGCTACACTTGGTGTAGTCGTAAACCATTCCGGAGCCTGTTCAGCATCAGCATAAGCAATAATCTCTGCTAAGGGAACAAGTCCAAGTTCTTCCAATTTCTCGCCAGACATAAGCAGCACCGCAGCAGCACCATCACTTATTGTCGATGCATTTGCGGCAGTTACAGTCCCCTCTTTTTTAAAGGCGGGCTTAAGCTCAGGTATCTTATCAAAATTGACCTGCGAAAACTCTTCATCGCGCGAAACGACGACGTCTCCTTTACGACTTTGTATCGTTATAGGTTGAACCTCGTTTAAAAACTTATTTTTTTGCCAAGCGTCCAGGCTTCTTTTATAGGAACTTATCGCATAAGTATCCTGTTCTTCACGGCCAATACGATATTTCTCGGCACACAACTCTGCAAACATTCCCATTGCATCATTCGAATAAGCATCGCTCAAACCATCACGTTGTAAACCATCAACAAGACTCTGAGCTCCAAATTTGGCCCCCCAACGCATACTATTCGTATAATATGGCACCCTACTCATGCTCTCCATCCCACCAGCAATCACTATATCAGCATCTCCCAATAGAATACTTTGCGCAGCAACAGCTATTGCTTTCATTCCACTAGCACATACTTTATTAAGGGTCGTTGCAGCGGTATGATCCGACAAACCTGCTAACCGGGCTACCTGCCGGGCAGGCGCTTGTCCCAAATCAGCTTGCAAAACAGTACCAATAATAATCTCATCCACTATATCGCGGGAAATACCCGCCTCATCAACTACAGCCCCAACAACCTGGGCCGCAAGACTTGGCGCCGAAATAGATGACAAGGCACCACCAAAACTTCCAATTGGTGTGCGTTTCGCTGCAACGATAAATACACTCTTTGACATGATATAAAAAGTTTATAATTGTTCTGCTAAAATTTTGAGGGCTTATTGCTAGCATATCCCCAACAACCCTTCCTAATCTTAAAGATAAAAAATATAACAGATAACCCACAACAAGTCGGTTTTATTTTTTTTATCAAAACAGAATAAATAGAAAAAAAATAATGCAAAAACTTCCCTACTTAACCAATTGAACGAAAAATAAAGAATAAAAATTTGCAAAAAGCCAAGGCTTTTCGTTAAATTCGTTTAGATAACATCCTACTAGATGGTCATTCAAAAGACCGCCTTACATAAGATAACCAAAAGCAAGATAAACGATTATGCAGACAATCAAGTTTACAGCTGAGCATCAGATTTTTCGCGATACACTTCGCGCATTTATTCGAAAAGAAATTACACCTTACGTCGATGATTGGGAAAAACGGGGTGAGATCGACCGAAATGTGTGGAAGAAAATGGGTGATATGGGATTGATGGGACTCAATTATCCAGAAGTTTATGGTGGACTAGAGCTTGATTTTTATTATTCCTTGATACTCTGCGAAGAATTATCGTATTGTTTTTCTGGAGGATTTACCATTTCCGCACTTGTCATTCAGTTTATGTCGGCTCCATACCTACTGAAATATGGATCAGAAGATCTGAAAATACGCTATCTTAAACCGGTTATTGCCGGTGATATGGTCAGTGCTGTTGCTATTACTGAACCCGGGGCTGGTTCTGACGTAAAGCAGATCAAAACAACAGCTGTCCGGGATGGCGATTTTTATATTGTCAATGGATCTAAAACATTTATTACCAACGGTTATTACGGTGATTTCTTCATTACAGCAGTCAAAACTGCTTCTGATCAGGGAACAAAGGGTATAAGCTTATTACTTATTGACAGAAATGCAACTGGGGTCTCGTCAAGCAAAATCAATAAACTAGGCTGGCACGCCTCTGATACCGCCGAGCTAGGGTTTAATAACGTACGAGTCCCTATTTCTCATCTCATCGGCATGGAGGGAGAAGGATTTCGCTATTTAATGGATGGACTTCAATTGGAAAGGCTTACCGCAGCTATCCATAGTCTCGCTACCGCAGAATCCGCATTTCAGTATACACTTGATTATATCGCACAACGTGAAGCCTTTGGAAAAAAAATCCAGGAATTTCAAACAATACGGCACCGAATCGCACAAATGGCAGCAGATATCGCTACCACGAAAGCCTTTGTCTACCATTGTTGTGATCTCCAGGACCAAAACGAATATGCAGTCCAAGAATGTTCCATAGCGAAGCTACAAGCAAGTGAGCTCGCCGTCAATGTCGTAAACCAATGCCTCCAATTATTTGGTGGTTATGGGTTTACAGAAGATTATAAAATCGCACGTTTATATCGCGATGTCCGTGTCGGCACCATTATCGGGGGAACCTCAGAAATCATGCTTGAAATTATCGCGAAAATGACAATAGATCATGTGACTTATCAATCAGGAAAGTCAAAACAATAGAAAGCTTTTTAAAAATTATCACCAAGCACAATGGATGAAAATAAATCTTATATGACCCACACGCTCTTTCGTGTAGAACAGGATAATCATCACATCATTACAATCCATCCGCTATCGACAGCAGCTCCCGAGCAGTTGGACATTATAGACTATCTCACGCAATTTGTTGATTTGGTTACGTTCATTCTCGAACGGGAAGATACCATAGGTGTCGTATATAGCTGCCCGATTCAAGACAAAGAAATCGAATATACGCAATTATTTGAGCAGTTTTCTTCAAGCCGCTCAAGACCTTCGGACTTATACAAGCTTACATCAAAAGTATTGCATTGGGAAACGTTTAAAAAACCCATTGTATCTATTATTTCAGACAATTGTACAGCTATGGCCCTAGCGACGATGCTATGGTCTAATTGTCGTATCGCCTCCGAAAAACTTCAGTTTGGCTTTCCGGAGAGTAAGTATGGTTTGTTTACAGCTTTTGGTACAACGATCTATTTACCAGCATTGATAGGTACTGAAAATGCCCTAAATCTGCTGACACAAAGCAAACTTCTGAGCAGTGAAGAAGCGCATAAACTTGGGTTAATCAATGAATTGACGCAGAAGCCAAGCGACAGCCTATCATTAGCAATAAACTGGATACTTAATCTACCCAACACCAATGCTGGCCATCACACGGAACAAACTGACGAACTGAAGCCTGAAGCAATTCTTACTATCCAAAAAAAAGCACGCGGTTTGTACCCTGGCACAAACGCAGTTATTGAATTACTAAGAAAAAACCCGTCATCCACAGCGGTTGAAGCTAGTGAGAGAGAAGCAATTTTATATCTGGAAGTCTTAAATCGCCCCGAACCACTCAGCATGGTCCGTACACTTCACTATGCTGTCCAATTGGCAAAATCACCCAATAGAATAAAACATCTCGACAACTATAAGTTAAATAAAATAGGTGTACTGGGTGCTGGGATGATGGGCTCGGGGATTGCTTATGAGGCCGCCCGGGCAGGAATAGAAGTTGCTTTAAAAGACGTTACACTTCCCCAAGCCGAACGGGGCAAAGCCTATTCTAGCCAGGTTTGTGAAAAATCATTGGCTTTAGGAGCCATGAGCCCATCACAACGGGAGCAATTGCTTGCACGCATAAAACCAACTGACCAAGTCGATGACCTTAATGGATCTGACTGCATTATAGAAGCTGTATTTGAAGATTTCCACCTAAAGGCTGAGGTTACAAAAGAAAGCCTACCCTATTTAAACGAAAATGGCTTTTTCGCTACAAATACCACTTCATTGCCTATTACTGAGCTTGCTAAAGCAACCAATGATCCTAAAAAATTTATAGGAATGCATTTCTTTTCGCCTGTTGACCGCATGCCCCTTGTCGAAATCATCTGCGGTAAACAAACCGAGCAAAAAACCTTAGAGAAAGCACTTATCACAGCTTTACGCCTCAATAAAATTCCAATAGTCGTGCAGGATGGTCCGGGTTTTTTCACCTCACGTATTTTCTTCAATTATTTACTCGAAGGTATTACAATGGTACTGGAAGGCATCTCACCGACACTGGTCGAAGAGGAAGCGATGGCTGCAGGATTTGCCGTGGGCCCATTGGCAGTATTGGATGAGATATCATTGGAATTGATGCTACACGTTTATGATCAATTACCCGGTCTGCATGCCAGCCAAAAACGTGCATATACCTACCTCAAAGGAATGGTCGATCAGGAACGAAAAGGAAAAAAATCGAGCGCTGGATTTTACGATTATGACGTTGAAACCAAAAAGAAAACCATTTGGAAAAACCCTGTAATTGCATCTGCAAAGGAAAATGTAACACCTTCAATTATCCGGAAACGTTTGTTGCATGTCATGGCATTGGATAGCTATCGATGTCTCGCAGAAGGCGTACTCAACCAACCCATCGATGGCGATATTGGTTCTATTTTAGGTGTAGGGTATGCATCCTATACAGGTGGAGTATTTGGACATATCGACCGTACAACGCTTCCTACTTTCATTGCTGAATGCGAAGACTTTCAGGCCAAAGGTGAGCAATGGGATATACCAGAATCTTTAAGAGAACTGGCAAAAGAGAATTTCAGATTTTATAGCGGTTTTGACTCAAATTGGCGATAGATTAGCCAATCTATGTTCTTTCGTCTAAAGAAGCGTGCATAAGCTGTTTAAGTGCACTAAAGTACAGGTAATCATAAAAACAACAAAACAAAAGGTTGCGACCTTAAAAAGAATATTCGGTGTAGTTTAACGCTGTAATAGAAACGAAAGCAGGGGTGACAAAACAAATAGTTTGATCACCCCGTCCTCTCTATATCATTAGCGTACAAACAGATCCATCAGCTGCGAGACATCCTGTTCGAGAAAAGTATCGTAGTCCAAAGTAGCTGTAAGTATTTCCTTTTGCTGTTTTTCAGAAAATACCCGAGCAAGATTTGTTTTGTATTTTTCGATTAATTTAGGAATTCCCTCTGCCCTCCTTCTTGGATGGCCTATCGGATATTCAACGACCAATTCAGGCAATATTGTACCGTCAACCAGTTCAATTGTCAAAGCATTTGATATGGCACGTTTCTGTGGGTCGTGATAATCAGCGGTGAATTGAGCATCTTCCACGCAGGAGATCTTATCGCGCAGTATATCAATTCTTGGATCCGAAGCGATATGATTTTCATAGTCATCAGCCGTCAAACGTCCAAAGATTAGAGGCACAGCAACCATATATTGGATACAATGATCGCGGTCGGCAGGATTATGCAAAGGCCCCTTTTTATCAATAATCCGGATAGCAGCTTCATGTGTACGAATGGTTACACGGGCGATATCTGAACTGCTTTTTCCAAATTCTTTCAGTTGTTGATTGAGCTGCATTGCCGCTTCGGCAGCTGTCTGTGCATGGAATTCTGCGGGAAATGAAATTTTGAAGAGAATATTTTCCATCACATAAGATCCATATCCTCGCTGAAACTTAAATGGATTCCCCTTAAAAGACACATCATAAAATCCCCATATTGGTGCTGTCAAAACAGATGGATAGCCCATTTCTCCAGTTTTTGCGATCAAGGCCAATCGGACAGCACGCGAAGTTGCATCGCCGGCTGCCCATGATTTTCGGCTACCGGTATTTGGCGCATGCCGATAAGTCCGTAAGGCTTGTCCATCAACAAAAGCCAAAGAAACCGCGTTGAGCAGCTCTTCTCTTGTGAGGCCAATGAGCCTACCTACGACCGCTGTTGAAGCTACCTTCACCAAAATAACATGGTCTAGCCCCACTTTATTAAACGAGTTTTCAAGTGCTAAGACACCTTGTATCTCATGGGCCATAATCATTGCCTCAAGAACCGTCCTAGCTTTCAGCGGTTTTTGCCCGTTCGCAATATTCGTTCGGCTCAACCAATCTGCCACTGCTAAAATTCCCCCTAGATTATCGGATGGATGTCCCCATTCTGCTGCCAGCCAGGTATCATTAAAATCCAACCATCGAACAATCGTGCCGATATTGAATGCTGCCTGAACGGGATCCAATTGAAAATCTGTACCCGGCACCCGAGCACCGTTCGGCACAATGGTCCCGGCCACAACTGGCCCCAACAATTTGGTGCAGGCAGGATAGGTCAATGCTTCCAAGCCGCAGCCAATGGTGTCAAGAAAACAGTAAAAGGCCGTATTCCAAGCGACTTTTTCCTCAATTTTATAATTTAGGACATAGTCCACAATGTCCACTAAAACCTGATCTGGTTGTGGTCTTTCATTTGATATTGCTGAACTCATTCGTGTATTTCGTATAAGACTCTCGTTCTATTTATTAATATAATTCGTTTTTTCCTGCGCTAAATTCTTCCTCAGAGCCCCCTGTTCAAAAAGCACCTTTTAACGCCTTTTCCCGACCCGAATTTACCGTTCGGAAAGAGGTACAAACGGTCTGTCATCGGGACCAACATAGTTTGCACTCGGCCGGATAATTTTTCCATCTTGACGCTGTTCGAAAACATGCGCTGACCAGCCAGTAGTACGCGAGAGAACAAATAATGGCGTAAACATCTCCGTTGGAATGCCCATAATATGATAGGACACCGCAGAATACCAGTCCAGGTTCGGAAACATTTTCTTTTCTTCCCACATGACTTTTTCTAACCGCTCAGCGATCAGGTAGAGCGTCATGTCGCCCGCTTCTTCCGAAAGCTCTTTTGCGACTTGTTTTATCACTTGATTTCTTGGATCCGAGATTGTGTATACAGGATGGCCAAAACCAATAATGACTTCTTTGTTTGCCAATCGCTTCCGGATATCCGCTTCCGCCTCATCAGCATTTGCATAACGACTCTGAATTTCGAAAGCGACCTCATTAGCTCCGCCATGCTTAGGTCCACGTAGCGCACCTATTGCGCCAGCGATGCAGGAATACATATCTGATCCTGTACCGGCAATTACCCGAGCTGTAAATGTAGATGCATTAAACTCATGTTCGGCATATAAATTGAGTGAAATCTGCATCGCTCTTACCCAAGAAGACGACGGCGATTTTCCGTGTAGCAGATGCAAAAAATGCCCGCCCAACGTTGCATCTGATGTCTCTACCTGCACCTCACGTCCATGCTGACTAAAATGATACCAGTACAAGAGTGCTGAGGCCATCGAAGCCATCAGGCGAGTTGCAATGTCACGGGCACCAGCAATGGGATGACTGTCTTTCTCGGGCGAAACACTGCCGAAAAAAGAAACATAAGTCCGTAAAACATCCATGGCATGTGCCGTCGATGGCAACTGCTTGAGGACCTGTTGAACAGTAATAGGCAGACCACGTTGACTGATCAGCTGACTTTGATAAGTGACGAGCTGGGCCTGTGTTGGTAGACTTCCATAAATAAGTAAATAAGCGACCTCTTCAAAACTTGCCTGATGCGCCAGATCTAAAATATCATAACCCCTATAATGCAGATCATTACCACTTTTTCCGACAGTGCTCAAAGCCGTATTACCAGCTGCTACACCAGAGAGTGCTACACTTTTTTTGGGCTTAAAACCTGTGCTGTTTGTCTCTTCCATCTGAATATAATTATTTGTTAAACAATTGATCCAATCGATTTTCATAGGCATAATAATCAATACTTCTGTATAACTCTTCTCTCGTCTGCATGTCGTCGATTACATTAACCTGCCCGCCGTCTTCCCGAATATGACGATAAACAGTTGTAGCCGCTTTATTAGCGGCGCGGAAAGCAGAGAGTGGGTAAAGAACAATAGAAACATCGGCTTGACGTAGTTCATTCAGGCTAAACAACGGTGTTTGTCCAAATTCGGTGATATTCGCCAAAATGGGAAGGCCAGTTGCTGCACTAAATTGAACGTATTGCTCCAGATGATGTACTGCTTCAGCAAAAATAAAGTCCGCTCCAGCTTCTTTATAAGCCACCGCTCTTTCCAAAGCAAGTTCAAGGCCTTCAGAAGCAAGTGCATCCGTACGTGCACCAATGGCAAAATGCTCGTCCGTTCGTGCATCCACGGCCGCCTTTAGGCGGTCAACCATTTCAGATCGCGAGACGAGCTCTTTCCCAGGCCGGTGACCACAACGTTTAGCCCCCACCTGATCCTCCATGTGAACTGCCGCCGCGCCCACTTTAATTAAAGACTTTATTGTACGTGCCACATTGAATGCCGAAGGACCGAAGCCAGTATCAATATCCACCAGCAAGGGTAGTTTACACACATTTGTTATGCGATCCACATCAATCAAAACATCCTGAAGTGTTGTAATCCCAAGATCTGGAATTCCAAGTGAACCTGCTGCAACACCGCCTCCAGAAAGATAAATAGCTTTAAAACCAGCCTGCTCAGCCAAAAGCGCATGATTAGCATTAATCGCTCCAACAATTTGTAATGGTTTTTCATTCTTGATCGCTTCCTTAAAAAGGAAGCCCGGGGATTTTATCATAATATCGAATTTGAAATTCCAAGCCCTATAACCTCCTTTAGATGCAGGTTACAGCGACTACTTAAGTTTACTTAGTCTGAAGGAATTCTTTTGAGGCCCTTCCTCTTAAAGATACTAATTATCACCGCAATAAAACAAATTATTTTCTACATTAAAGGTCAATGACAGAAGAAAATACGGTAATAGCCCCTATTAATTATAAATAAATTATTTCAGTGGTAAAGCTTCCCCTCAGTCTGCTAAATGGCCTTACAACCGTGTACTATTTTTTCTAAGGGAGGATACATGATCAATTAAAAAGCCTCAGCTTTTGATGTTGAGGCTCTATCCGAAATGTTAACAGGACTCCTTGCTACAAAGGGTAGCAAAATGTTATCTAAACGAGTAAAAAAAAGCGGGATCTTTCGATACCCGCTCAATAAAGCATTTTAAACTAGTTTTTACCGTTATTTTTAGCCCACCATAAGCGTTTTCCCCAGTTATAATCCACAGTCCCTTGTGCAGCGGCTGTAACGTTATCCTTGTTATATAGGTATTCATTATTCGGATAAGGCAGTCGAAATGGTTGATCTGTATGTGGAGTTGCTGAATTTTGAATTTTTGAAGGATAGTTGGTGCTAGGAATTCCCGTCCTTCTATACAAACTCCAGGCTTCAAAATTTTCTTTAAATAAAGCGACCCACATATCCCAATAGATACGATCCTTTGTTCCATCAAATTTTCCCGCTCCGGCTAGATAAGCATTCACAGCTGATTCAGCAACCTCATTATCTTCCATAGAAAGCCTAACGGCTGTTTCATAGGCTGCTTTAGCCGTAATTCCAACATTATAACCCAATAATGCGGCTTCCGCCAACATATAATAAGTTTCACAGGCTTTATAAAAAGGTACTGCCCCAGCAGGATTATTGATGTAATGTAATCCAATCCATGAAATTGACGTTGATGGCGAAGGATTGGTTAACGAACCATTAACAAATCCAACATATTTACCGGCATTATTTTTCTGAGCGATCGACTCAATCCGAGGGTCGTTCGTTTCCGTTAAATGATTGATAAAAATATCGAACATTCCCCAGTTATTGATGCGTTTACCGTAAATACCAGACTCATACCAAGGCTCCATATAGGGCAGTGTTCCAGGGAAAAACATTTGACAACTTTCCGAATTGGTTTCAATGATTGGATATTTCGTCTTATTTCCAGCAATTTCTTCAATCGTAGATTTAGCCAAAGCCGGGGCAACAGAAGAAATACGTATTGCCATCCGTAAGCGCAGCGAATTACAAAACTTCTGCCACCTTAACATTTGTGTTTTTACATCTGGACTACCACTATTAGCCTGTCCATAGATCACGTCATAGTTACCAACATCATCCGTTCCAATACCAGCTGCCAACTCATCAGCAATGGATTTAAGATCCGCCAATACTGCAGGAAAAACGTCCTCCTGTTTATCGTATTTGGCTTTCAATACCGAACCATCTTCTGGCCGACCTTTAAATGCCTCTGAATATGGAATATCACCCCATCCGTCCAATAAATAGGACCACATATAGTTATTCCAAATTCTTGCTATAGCCCTAGTATTTTTATACCCTTCAGCTTTATCATCTGTCTTTTTAAGCAAGTCTTTCATTTGGGTGATATTATAATAACAAGCGGCCCAACGATTGCCATAAGTATTATTTGTCGGAATCAATCCACTCAGGTTATCGGGATATTGAATTTTGACAATATATCCAGCAAATGTACCATAACCATCAACGTCGCCACCAAATTGGTCTCCAGCATTTCGCATCACGTTGACCAACATATTTTGTGGTGGAACATCATTTAATGCATCCGGATCGGTATTAATTTTCTCAAAATTCTTGGTACAACCTGTCACCAAAAGAACGGCTAATAAAGGCGTGTATTTTAATTTTTTAATAAAAGTATTCATAATCATAATTTTTTGAGGGTTCTATATCTTAAACTCTATCTGTCGATTAAAATGTAAAACCAAGTTTAAGACCTATACTTCTTGAGTTTGGAACACTGGCTTGCTCAAATCCTACACCTCTAGAATCGCTAGATACACCTCCGCCTTCCGGATCTAATCGCATCGTATTCGATTTATGCACCCAAAGCAACGCTAAATTGGTTCCTGTAACAGAGATATTAGCACGCTTAATCCCTTTTATTTTACTATACAAATGTTTGGGTAAATTATAAGAAATATAGGCCTCTCTTAATTTCAGAAAAGAACCATCAAAAACATACATTTCGGCAATGCCTCCATTTTCATACCAGTCTTGTGCTGAAGTCTCAATGGTATTTGCAACCCAGCCTCCTTTTCCGTCCGACATTGCAAACCTTTCGTTTTTCATCACGTCACGACCGGCAAGAATAGCACGTTCACGAATGCCATCTGCAGCAGTAATTTCCGCTATACCCGTCGCATAACCATGGGACATTGTTTGTGACCAAATATCTCCCCCCTTACGGAAATCGAGCATAAAGCCGAATCTAAAATCTTTAAAGGTGAAGTCATTACGCATCGAAGCCAAGAAGTCCGGCACAGCATTACCAATCACTTGACCATCAAGTGGTGTAGAAACCAGACCGTTGGAACCCACTTTAATAGCACCTTTCATCGGTCCATCTGTTACACGATCATAACCTGGCCCTACCAAACTACCCCAAGGATGCCCAACAGAAGCCATATTGGAAATACCCCAAGTCCAACCCTGCCTCAAATCATCCAAGCCTAATTCCGGGTAAAGTTCTATAATCTTATTTTTATCTTTTGAAAAGTTGACAGTCGTTGTCCAATTTAACCCATCTTCACGCTTCAGGATATCACCGCGTAATTGAACTTCAATCCCCTTGCTCCGAATTTCTCCGGCATTTAAGAAGATACTGCTAAACCCAACCACATTGGAGGTAGGTACAGAAAGTAATTGTTTTTTATTTACTTTTTGATAATAGGTAAGGTCCAAATGAAGACGGTCTTTGAATAAACCCAGCTCAGTACCAATTTCATAAGAAGTAATGGCTTCAGGTTCTAGGCCTTCAATCGCATAGACCATGCTTTTATACATTTGCGCCAGGTTATTATAAGCGTCTGTTTGTGCATAATAATAGTTTCCATTTTGATAAGGTTGTGTAGCGTTACCCACTTTCACCAGATTAAATCGCATTTTCCAAAAATTCAAATAATCACTTTTCAGACCTTCAAATGAAGCTGTTGGGATCCAGCTTAAACTTGCCGAAGGATAGAAAAAGGATTTCTTTAACGTTGAAGACCAGTCGTTCCGTGCGGTCAAATCTAAATACAATTGATCTTTCCAGCCCAAATTAGCCTGTCCATATACCGAATTGGAGCGGCCTTTTGAATGGTCCATAAAGGTGTAAGCATCACCAATTTTATTCGAAATGGTATAGACACCCAATACATTTAATCCTTTTGCGCCTATTGTATTTGTTTCAAATTGATAATCCCGGTAGTTGGCACCCAAAATACCGCTTAAACTCAGATCGCCAAATTGTTTATTAAAATTTGCAATAAAATCTGCATTAAAATCAGAATTGCTATTTTTTATTTCATTGAACTTACCATCTTGGTTATCAAAGTTAAAATACGTCGTTTCAAACATATGGGTATTATAGTAATCCAATCCTACACGCCCCTCGAATTTTAAAAAATCAAAAGGTTGATAATATAAGGAGGTCTTACCGAAAACACGATTCATCTTCATTGCATTGCGCGATTCGTGCATCGTATAAAAAGGATTCATATGGTAAGCGGAATTCCAATTGTAATAGGTATAATTCCCTTGTGCATCTTTTTGATCCCAATTTTTTTTCAGGTCCTGCATATCCACCTGACGGCCAAACCAGATCAGGCCATTCATTGGATTGGCAGCATCATATCCCTGCGTGACCAAATTGTTACTTTCTGTACGCGTAAAATTACTCATGATATCATAAGATACTTTATCACTGACCTTATATTCATTGTTCAGCTGCGCGGTATATTTTTTCTGATCTGTATTGGGAACCGTTCCCTTTTGATCCCTAAAGGAAATAGATGCGCGTGTAGACGATCGATCTGATTTGGAAAGTAATGAAACATTATGGTTTTGAGAAAAACCGGTTTGAAAGAACTCTCTAACATTGTTTTTATGTGAATTCCATGGGGTTGCCTGGCGTACACCATTCACAACCGGACTGTTAAACTGTGGTATCAACAAGCCAATGTCCATGCGAGGACCCCAAGATTCATCGATATTATCATTAACCCCAATGTTTCCTGTACCATCAACATAACTGAATGAATTCTGCGTTACATAATCCTGATAGGATAGATTTCCGCCAAATTTCTTAAAACTGTATTCATCCCCACGTGATCCCTGACCGTATAAATTTTGGTACTTCGGTAAATTGGCCGCCCTGTCGATGGAAAAATTTCCGTCGTACGAAATCTGCACTCCGTTTTCGGCGCGTTTTCCAGATTTTGTCGTAATCATAATAACGCCTGTACCAGCACGCATACCATATAATGCTGCAGCCCCACCTTTCAGTACGTTGATGCTTTCGATATCATCTGGATTAATGTCGTTTAAACCCGAACCGTAATCCACCCCAGTATACGTATTATCACCACTACGCTGAGAATTATTTGTAATAGGAATACCGTCCACTACAATAAGCGGCTGCTGATTTGCCTGCAACGATGTATTTCCACGAATTGAAATACGCGCTGAAGAACCTATCGCTCCACCAAATTGGTTCACCTGTACACCTGCAACTTTACCCGCCAATGCTCCTGTTAGGCTATGTTGCCCGGCATCTGTCAATTCTTTCGCTTTGACCTCCTGCGTGGCATAACCCAGGGATTTTTTCTCTCTTGTGATACCTAATGCGGTAACCACGACTTCATCTAAATTCTCTGCTGAAGATTCTAATGTAACGTTTAAATTCGTTTGATTATTCAGTTGAAACTGCTTGGATTTGTAACCAACTGCAGTGACATTTAAAACTCCTCCACCTGTATATGTTAATGAAAATCCACCATCAATTCCTGTCTGCGTGCCGGCACCGCCTCGAATGGTTACCGATACTCCCGGTATTGGTTTGCCGTCCTGATCCAACACTTTGCCTTTAAGTGCTGTTTGGGCATAAAGCGCAGAACATACTAGTATATTGGATGCTAGTATTGCAATACTTCTTTTGTTCATAAGCTAGTCTCTGTTAGTTAGTTTAAAATGCTTTTATAAAATCTAATTTATGCAAATGTTAAAACAGAGCTCGCTATGATATTGACCAATATTACCCATATTTTAACCTCAAATGTTAAAATATTACAACCTCCAAACAATAAACCCATATCACCCAGCTTGAACAAACAAACCACAAGCACCTATTAAACAAGACAATACCACTAAAAAAACAAACCCTTGCCAACATATTGACAAGGGTTTTCGCTTCAGTAAAAACAATACAAATTACTTAATTTTCAATAAATTTCTGTCCAACAAAGACCCGTTTCGCCTGTCCCCGCGTCACCTCGATTTGGTTTTTCCATTTTTCTTCTTTGGCTGTATTTAACTCAACACTTTCCAAATCCCGCAGACGTGCAGCCAAGCGCAGCATTGCGATCTCTTTATTCTGCAATTGTGATCTCGTATCCATCACCTGAACACTTATCCCTGTCGGAGCATGCGTCGCTCTAACGCCAGAACTTACTTTATTGACATGCTGTCCACCTGCACCGCTACTTCGCATCGTTTGGAAATTTACATCCTTCACATCCAACACCTTTTTCTTTTCACCCGGATGATACGTTTTAACTTCGACAAACCAATTCTTCCGTTTGTGTAAAGGACGAAAAGGGCTTTTACACACCCAACAGATTGTACCAATCCAATGATCAATCAATTGATCCATATCTTTTCCTCTCAATCTGACGATTAACGAACAAGGAAGTCCATCCACTTCTTCTTTTTCTATTTCCGTGACCTCAACTCCTACTCTACTACATTCAGAAGAGATTCTGTCGACTACCAACCTAACGGCCATATTACATTCCTTAGGACCTCGTCCCGAAGAAATTTGTAAATACCTTTCATTCATAACCTTATTTGTCCATACGTACAATCTTCGGACTGAACGTTCCGAGAACAGTTACCAACTCCTGCTGTAATTTCATCACCCGATGAATATCTTTATATGCACGGGGTGATTCATCCAATGCGCCGCCAATCAATTCCACACCATGTGCATCCAGATCTTTCAGCATAGCGCTTTTTGTCAAATTATTTTTGCAGGCAGATCTCGACATGACACGCCCCGCTCCATGGGAAGCAGACTGTAAACTTAAGGGGTTTCCCGTTCCCTCCACAATGAACCCTGGTGCTGTCATCGAGCCGGGAATCACCCCCAGCACGCCCTTGCCTGCAGGTGTTGCTCCCTTCCGATGAACGATGCATTCCTCCCCATTCACAAATTCCTTCCATGCGAAATTATGATGATTTTCGATCGTTACCACGGGATTACCGCCAAGTGCTTTCGCCAAACGTCGGTGGATGTCTGCATGACAGGCCTGGGCATACTCTCCAGCCAAATTCATTGCCATCCAGTATTCTTGTCCTTCTTGGCCTGCTAAATCTAACCAGGCCAAATGTTGGACATGACGCGGTAATGGACATTGTTGTGCTGCAAGACTTGTGTAATGCTTAGCGATATTCGCCCCCAAACCTCGAGAGCCACTATGGGATAAAATCCCCAAGTACTGTCCTGGATTTATCCCCCATTCCTCCCGCACGGTTTGAAGCTCAACAATGCCCAATTCGACAAAGTGATTTCCACTACCAGAAGTCCCAAATTGTCTGTAAGCTTTACCCAACAGGGATTTTAATAGTGGGATTTCCTGAAATTCAGTTCTACTGAAAACAACATGGTCATGCTTATCACGATGTGTGTCATTTAAACCAAATTTGGTATTTTCCTTCAATATATTTTTCAGTTGGAATTCCCTTCCTTTGAAATAACTGCCTGGTAAATCGAATATCGACAGGCTCATCCGACAACCAATATCTACGCCTACACCATACGGTATAACGGCATTTTCTGTGGCCAGTACTCCGCCGATGGGAAGTCCGTACCCTGTATGTGCATCCGGCATCAGTGCACCTTGCCTTGAAATAGGCAATCTCAGTGCATCATACAACTGTCTTTTTGCCTGCTCATCAATTTCATTTTCACCAAATATGCTAAATGGAGCACAATGTGAATGAAGCTCCTGCATGCGTACTTCAACAGGTTTAACAAGTCCTTCAGAGACCTTTCCCCATATTTTATGCCCCATAAATCGCTCCGGAGCTTCTATCAATTCAGTAAGTTCAAGAAGAATGTTTTCTTTATTTTCCTTCTTTCGATACCTTGTGATCAGCCCTAAAGCTGTATTAACTATATTATTTTGTGGAAAACCTATTTTTACTAGATCTTTTCCCGCTAATTTACTTCCCATTTTTATAAAAAATATAAATAATTAGCCATCAATTTCCTCTTGGAAATCGGCAGCCTTTTTGAAAAAATTTCGGGAATATTCTTTTGGGGATTACGATTCTATTAAGCATTTTTTCTTAATGCACAGTCAATTACTCCTATAGAGTCGAACGCACCTGTTTTTCAAAAACGCTGCAGCCCTGAAGAGCTTTGAATAGCTAAATAGAAACGAAAATCCGGAAAATTAAAAAGCCCGAATGAACTTCGGCTTTTTCATCTGTATAAATTGGTTTTTCAAAAGAAGTAAAGCGACCTGATTATTCACTCCAGCGGATTGAACAGACACGATGCGCTCCTATTTCGAAGAATATCTTAAATAGGACGAAAAGCACGAAGATTGCTTTCGGCAAATCCATTTGCCTTAAAAGCTTGCTGTGTTATTATTCTAGCGACCAACATATCTTTTCGTGTATAAATTATTAAAATAGTATTATCAAGTGCAAATATAAGCAAGTTCAGTTTAAAATGGAAAAATTCGCAAAAATTTAATCCGAGTTAAATGGAAGCGGATCCTTTAACACAAATTTAAAATCGAGTGTTTTCTCGCCTCTGGTCACTCGAAAATGCATTTCCTTTCCCTCTTCTGATTTAAAAAGATTGTGAATTGACTCCAGGGAAAATGACGATGCAGCTCTACCATTGATCCGTACAACCTTATCTCCAGGCATTAGTCCTGCGATTGCCGCAGGCGAAGCATCACGAACGGTCGCAATTTTGTACATATTTCGAAGTACAAAGCGATACTGTACGCTGCTACCCATTCTTACCTCTGTACCACCATCTTTTTGCAAAACGACAGGTATTTCTTCTTTTTCGTATTTAATGCCATCATGTATAATCTCCAAGCCACTCATATTCAAATAATAAAAGCGGTCAAAATCTTTATTCTTATGAAGATATATCGACTTGTTGGGATAATCAAATACGACTTTAAATCGGCGCAACAACTCGTTGCCAATGGAACCTATCCTACCACTTACAAATGTTGCATGCTGTAACGAGCTCAGCTCAGGATATGCCACAAGCGGGTAATTCATTGTAAATGGCCCAAGTTCGAGCGATCGGATTCGATTTCTCTTTCCATAAATCTCACCGTTAAACCCCTGCCCTATGTAGTCATCGATAAATGGGGGTTTAATATCAAAATTGTTTAATTTAGAAGGAATAAGCATCAAAGCATCGCTATTTCCCATATCGATCAATACACGACCATCAATAGAAACATCCCCCTGTTTAAAAGCAACCGAAGTATAGGGACGACTATTTAAAATATCCAGCGGCAAACGCTGCATCTTGTCAAGTCCCTTGGGCCGGTTCGCCTTGGCATATAAGGTAATACGATGTTTTTGAAAATCCATTTCCATCATTTGGTTTTCAAAAAAGCGACTTCCCATAATTCCATTAACTTCCACGCCTATCCGGGTAGAGATATCAATATGCGCATTTTGAAGAATATAGATCGGTTGGTCTAAATCTTCATATACCCCAGCAATATTCACCTGATTATGTATGGATAAATAGCCATCCAACCCCTCTTCCCTGCCCAGTCCCTGAAATTTATTAACAAAAACAGCGCTATCAATTGACTTTAATGTTTCGCCAAATATCATGGTTTCTTTAACCCCCGTATCCAACAGGAAGTTCATCATATATCCATTTACCTGTACAGGTATAATCACCAGGTTATGTACGAAAAGAAAAGGAATTTTAACATTCTTTTTTCCGTTTAAGACAAACCCCACTTGCCCATGAGTAATGAAAAAACACAGCAGTGCCAGCGATAAAAAAACTGTTTTCATCCAAGTTTATATTTGGTATTTCCAATTTAAACAAGAATATTCAGATTAAAGAACGTTTATAAAAAAAAGCCCATTTCTTATTGCCATTTCGACGGTAGTTAATTTATCCTTCTTATCTACAAGTCTGGTTCAAGATTACACCTACTTTACCGTTTCTGTGCTATTTCTTTGCTGTTTTATTGCTGTTTTATTGTTAAAATACCAAAGAAACACCAAAGAAACGGCAAAGAAACGGCAAACGAATACCGAGGAAGGTCTAATGAAAGTAGCTACAATAAGCGAAGAAACACCAAAGAACAAGCAATAGCTGCAGCAACTTAGAATCAAGTAGTGACCAAATTAGATCTTAAGACAGTGCTTATTCAGTGCTTGCTCAGTGCTCGTTCAGTGATTGTTCAGTGATCATTCAGTGCAAATTGAATAAGCACTGAATGATCACTGTCTAAAGATTGATTGAAAATTGTTATTAGATATAAATTGATATTAGGATGTATCTGTTTTAGTACCTACCTTGATTAGTTATAATCCGGAACTTGAGGCAATCTTCAGGTCAGATGCAGCATAGGCGCACAAAAAAAGCCTCTTTACAGTAAGTAAAGAGGCTTTTAGTACCCGGAGCCGGAGTCGAACCGGCACGGTTTCCCACTGGTGTTTGAGACCAGCGCGTCTACCAATTCCGCCATCCGGGCATATCCGTTTGGGATGATGCAAAAGTAGGTTTTTTATTGAAAAGGAGAAAACTTTTTGAACAAATTTTCAATGAAAACCAATATAGAACTGAAATTCAGTCGAATAATTTTTCATTAGTTACTCAAAAAACTTGCTTTAACCGTGATATTAGCTGTTTTTTTTCTCGAGCTTGTATTAAATGCACCGCCAGAAGAGTACTCTTCATTGTCGTTTTGTCCTGTTATCTGAAAAATTCCGAGATCGGCCTTTACCAGATTACCTAATCCGGCATTCGATTCCTTTGCAATATTGTCTGCACGTTGATGTGCATTTTTTGAAGCCTGTGAAATAAGTTCCAATTTCAGATCCTCTAGCTTGGAGTAATAATAATTGGGGGTGCTGGAGCTAAGTTCTATCCCTTTGGAAATTAATGTCGATATTTCTCGTGAGGCATTGTCCACTTTATTTAAGTCTTTTGATTCGACACTTACGGCCTGCGATAAGGTATAACCGGAAAAAGTATTATAACCATTCCCCTTTCCATCTGTATGATATTCGAAATCTTTGGCAATATTAACGGCCTCGAAACGGATCTCGTCGGCTTTAACCCCCTGTTGTACTAAAAAATCCCGCACCAAATCACGATCAGTGGCCAATTGTGCTGAAGCGGCACTCAATTCATAATTCTTTCGGCTAAAAGTAGCACTCCATTTGACTAGATCGGATTCGAAATCTTTTTTGGCATTACCATTAACAGTGATTGTCTGCGTCGATTTAAACTTATAGCGATAAGCTGTACCCAATATCCAGGTGCCAAGCAGGAGCACAGCGCCCATTATAATCGAAATAATAACAGCGGATGATGATTTCATAACCAGTTTTTTATGTTTACGTAACAATGAATATACCAAAAAATCGATGTTTATTTATTTTTTATGAATAAATTGCGACAAAAAGGTTTAAAATATGAATAAGAAAAGTATCTGTATTCCATTTTGTTTTCTGGCAGCATTCGCTGCCCATGCACAAAAGAAACCATTGGATCATACGGTATATGATAGTTGGCAAAGCGTATCATCGCCCTATATCAGTAAATCGGGAAAATTTGTCCTGTTCCAGGTCGTACCACAAGAAGGCGATAATCAGCTTTTTCTCAAAACCAAAGAAAACAAAGAACTCATTCAAATTCCCCGCGGATATAATGGAAAACTGACAGATACTGAAAACCATCTGCTAAGTTTGGTAAAAGCGCCATTTGCCGTAACCCGCGAAGCCAAAATCAAAAAGAAGAAAGCCGAAGAACTCCCAAAAGATTCATTGGCGATCTACAATTTAACGACTTCATCCCTTGTCAAATTTGCGCAGGTAAAATCCTACAAAATTGCCGATCAAAACAACAATTTCGTTTCTTTTCTTTTCGACAAGGAAATAAATGAAAAATCTGAAACAAAGACGGCCACTGATGCCCCATCAGCAAAGAAAAGCAGCGATAAAAAGAAAAAAACGGTTGCCACTCTTGCTTTATATGATTTAAATTCTGGTGATTCGGTACAATTTTCATCCGTAGACCAATACGAATGGAATAAAAACGGATCAAAAATTGTTTTTTCAAAAAAAACAGATTCTAAAGATAGCCTGTCAAAAGATTCTGGAGTCTACCTCTACGAAATAGCAACTAAAAAGCTTAAAAAGATATCAAATGGAAAAGGCAATTATAAAAATTTCAAATTTGATGAATCAGGCAACCAGCTCGCTTACCTAGGGGATCTCTCCAATGAAAAGGCATTGCTGAAAAATTATAATTTATATTACTATTCAAATGGTATAGATACAGCCCAATATCTCGCAACAAAAACCAGCAATGGTATACCTAAAAACTGGGCCGTTAGCGGGGATGGGGATATCCGTTTCAGCAAAAATGGAGAGAAGTTATTTTTCGGCATAGCACCAATACCGCGTGTCAAAGACACCACTTTGGTTGATTTTGAGCATGCTAAAGTAGACGTTTGGAACTGGCAAGACGATTATTTACAACCCATGCAGTTGGTAAATTTAAAGAAAGACCTTGCAAGAAACTTCTTAGCGGTCACTTACCCCAAATACAATCGTAACATTATCCCCCTAACGGACCAAACATTCAACTCCACCGCACTTACACCGGACGGAAATGAAGAGTATATCTTAGCGCGTACTGATTTTGGCAAGCGCATCGCAAGCCAATGGGAAGGTAGAACAAGAGATGACATCTATCTGGTTTCGACAAAAACAGGAAATAAAGAGTTAATCCTTTCAGACTTTTCGGGAAATGCAATCTTAAGTCCTGACGCAAAATACATCGTATATTTCGACCAAGATAAAGGAACCTGGAATTCCTATCAGGTTAGTTCAAAGAAAAAAACAGTTCTAAATGACGGTATACCGGCGTCCTTTGCCGACGAGGAAAATGATATGCCTACCTCAGCACAAGGATACGGCATGACGGCGTGGAGCCCAGACTTTAAAGGGATTTACGTCAATTCGAGATATGATATCTGGTATTTTAACTTGGACGGATCCAACAAATCCATCTTGACAAACGGCTATGGAGCTGCTTCCCAGACAACTTTCCGCTACTTGCCTTTAAAAAGAGAAGAGGATCGCGAACAAGCCACAACACTCGACTATAAAAAGGGTGGTTTTCTAACGTCTTTTGACAATAAAACCAAAGAGTCTGGTTTCTACCAGTTCAAGGGACAACATAACGATCCTAAACGTCTTTTGGTAGAGGCAAAAACGTTCAAGAATATCAGCTCATCAGCAGATCAACAGACGATACTGTACAGTAAAGAGGATTATATGAATTCACCTAATATATATACCAATACCATTAAGTTCAAAGACGAATTACAGCTATCCAATATTAACCCCCAACAGGCTAATTACAATTGGGGTACAGCGGAGCTTGTTCACTGGACAACGCCTGAAGGAAATCAGGCTGAGGGAATTCTTTATAAACCAGAAAATTTTGATCCTGCAAAAAAATATCCCATTATAGCTTATTTCTATGAAAAGCTTTCCGATGGATTATATACATATCAACCTCCTGCTCCTACGCCATCACGTTTGAACATCCCCTATTTTGTAAGTAACGAATACCTTGTATTTGCACCAAATATAAGCTACAAAACAGGTCACCCTGGTCAATCAGCTGAAGAATACATCAATTCGGGGATGAGATACCTCGCTCAGAATGCATGGGTTGATAGTACGAAGATGGGAATACAAGGTCAAAGTTGGGGCGGCTATCAAGTTGCTCACCTCATTACACGGACCAATATGTATGCTGCAGCTTGGACTGGTGCTCCTGTTGTCAACATGACATCTGCCTATGGCGGAATACGCTGGCAGACCGGTATGTCGCGTCAATTCCAATACGAACATACACAAAGCCGCATCGGAAAAACCCTATGGGAAGCTCCGGAACTGTACATCGAAAACTCACCTTTATTCCATTTGGATAAAGTTAAAACTCCCGTTGTCATTATGGCCAATGACAATGATGGGGCCGTACCATGGTATCAAGGCATTGAAATGTTTACTGCATTGCGCCGATTAAACAAACCTGTATGGATGCTGAATTATAATGGTGATGAACATAACCTCATGCTGCGACAAAACCGCAAGGATATACAAATTCGCGAGCAGCAGTTCTTCGATCATTTCCTAAAAGGTGCCCCCGCTCCTGCTTGGATGAAGAAAGGAGTACCTGCCACCGAAAAAGGAATAGACTGGGGATTCGAATTATAACACAAAACAATAAAAAAGGTGTGATTTATAGAAATCACACCTTTTTTATTAGCCAAAAACCATAATTTTTGAATTATTTCACAAAAAACATCAAAAAAAATTTCAGTTTTCAATAAAAACACAATATTTTTGAAAAACAAAATCAACAAAACTGTAATTTAACTACAAAATACAAATGTCGAACCTAAGATTCAAAGCAGTAGAAGCAGCAGGCTCACGCCAAATTGCTTCATTTGAAAAAGTTGAAACTAAAAAAGCAACTGACATCTACGGAAAGAATGTTTTTTCCGTAAACAAAATGAAAGACTACCTTCCTAAAAATTCATACAAGGAGTTAGTTGCATCCATTGAAGAGGGACAGATTATTTCAAGAGATTTGGCTGAACACATTTCACAGGCCATGAAAACTTGGGCACTTAACCACGGCGTTTCTCACTACACACACTGGTTTCAACCGCTGACAGGTTCGACTGCTGAAAAACACGATGCTTTTTTTGAGCCAGATGAAAACGGTGAAGCCATTGAAAAGTTTACAGCTGACGCACTGGTTCAACAAGAGCCTGATGCATCTTCTTTCCCAAATGGCGGTATCCGTAACACGTTCGAAGCTAGAGGTTATACAGCTTGGGATCCATCTTCTCCTGCCTTCATTTACGAAACAGGCGCTGGTAAAACATTATGTATTCCAACAGTTTTTGTTTCCTATACGGGTGAATCATTAGACTATAAAGCTCCTTTATTGAAAGCGATCAACGCTGTAGATAAAGCGGCAACAGATGTTGCTCAATATTTTGATAAATCGGTCACTAAAGTAAATGCTTCTCTTGGTATTGAACAGGAGTATTTCTTGGTTGACCTTTCCTTATATAATGCTCGTCCAGATCTTCAGTTAACTGGCCGTACGTTATTTGGCCACATGTCGGCAAAAGGCCAACAATTGGAAGACCACTATTTTGGTGCAATTCCAGAGCGCGTATTAGCTTACATGGTGGATTTGGAAAATGAAGCGTTAAAATTAGGCATTCCTTTAAAGACTCGTCACAACGAAGTTGCACCTTCTCAATTTGAATGTGCTCCAATGTACGAAGAAATCAACTTGGCTATCGATCACAACCAATTGTTGATGAATCTCATGGAACAAGTTGCTTTAAGACACAACTTCAAAGTATTGTTGCATGAAAAACCATACTCCGGTGTCAACGGATCTGGTAAACACAACAACTGGTCTTTAATCACAAATACCGGTGTAAATTTATTATCTCCTGGAAAAACGCCTAAAAACAATTTGATGTTCTTGACTTTCTTTGTCAATACCATTAAAGCTGTTTATGAATATGCTGATTTGATGCGCGCTTCTATTGCTAGTGCAAGCAACGATCACCGCCTAGGCGCAAATGAGGCTCCGCCAGCAATTATTTCGATTTTCTTAGGCTCTCAATTGGATGAGCTTTTAGAAGAAGTTGAATCTGCTCGTGTTGCTAAAAAAGTAAAAGCAGAGGCAAACTTATGGCATGGTATTCCTAAGGTTCCTGAATTGAAATTGGACAATACAGACCGGAACCGTACTTCGCCATTTGCTTTTACAGGTAACAAGTTTGAGTTCCGCGCTGTTGGTTCTTCTGCAAACTCTGCTTTACCGATGACCGTATTGAATGCAATCGTTGCAGCACAATTGATCGAGTTCAAAACGGAAGTAGATAAACAAATCAAAAAAGGCATTAAAAAGGATCTTGCGATCTTAAATGTTGTCCGCAAATACATCAAAGATTCAAAAGCAATCCGTTTCGAAGGCAATGGATATAGCGAAGAGTGGGAAAAAGAAGCTGAGGCACGTGGTCTTTCTAACATCAAATCTACACCTAAAGCATTAGATGTTTATGTAAAAGAAGAATCTTTAGCCCTGTTTGAATCACTAGGTATTTATACTAAACGTGAATCAGAAGCTCGCCACGAAATCTTGCTTGAAAACTTCTATAAAAAATTACAAATTGAGGCACGTGTCATCGAAGAGATGGTTAATAACCAAATTGCTCCTGCATGTTTCATTTATCAAAACGAATTGATTGAAAATGTCAAAGGATTAAAAGACCTTGGTCTAGCGCAGGCAGCATTCAGCTCTCAATTGAACTTTGTAGAACGTATTTCAACACACGTAAATACCATCCTAGAGCAGGCGGAAGCAATGCGTCAGGAACGTAAAAAAGCAAACCAAATTGATGACGTACGTGAAAGATCAATCGCTTACGATGAATCGGTTAAACCATATTTCGATGTGATCCGTTATCATGTCAACAAATTGGAGAAAATTGTTGATGACAAAAAATGGCCTCTTCCAAAATTGAGAGAGATCTTATTTTTAAGTTAAGATAACTTCTCTAAAACAAAAAGAGCCTGCGATACCGCAGGCTCTTTTTGTTTTAGGGAAACGTTCGTTATCTCTTGCTCCTTATCTCCCCTCACAACAGTAGCTCCTATTTTTTTAAACGATTATCTTCATCATTATTACCAGCCTTCTTATTGACTGACTTAATATTCATATTACCAAAACGATAAGAAACTGACAATCGGATAACCCGACTATCATATCCATTGCGGATACGATAGTATCCATTTTCCTGATAACTCGACAATCTGCGCTGACCTCTTGTATTCAACACATCATTTACAGCCAACTTCACATTCAATTTTTTGTCAAGAAATGTTTTTCCAGCACCAAGATCGATACCATAGTAAGACTGAAAACTAAATACCCCATAAACTGCTGGCGAAAAATAATTGGCTGTCAGCTCCAGGTTTGTTGTTTCCCCAATTCGAATATCATGATTGGAACTTACCTGGAAGGATAACTTTTCCAATTGGCGTTGCGCTCCGGAGTGCTCATCAAAACTAAACTTATTATAAAAAGCGCTGGCATTGTTAGAAATACTCCACCATTTAAAAAGTTTAACTGGTATATTGACATTCATGTTGTAATAATCAAAATAAGCCAGGTTTCGGTCTGTCTGTGCAATAGCTTTGGTCTCCGAATTGCTTTCTATGACCTGAGTGATGGCATCGTTGGTCCTCTTGTAGCCCAAACTCAATAAATAGCGCTCTTTAAAAGTATAATTTACTTCATACGAATTAGTATATTGTGGATTTAAATAAGGGTTGCCATACTGATACGTGTATTGATCCAAATAATACACAAAGGGATTCAATGACCCATAATCAGGGCGGTCAATACGTCTGCTATAACTCGCACCAAGCTTGTGATTATCATTAATCTGTTGCTGTACAAATATGGATGGAAAAAAATCGGTATAGGTCCGTTTTGTTTGTTGCCCTAGCGTCACCGAATTTCCCAGGGAGCTCGTATTTTCAACACGCAGTCCAGTTTGTACGGAAAACTTTCCGAACGATTTATTTAGGCTGAAATAAGCTGCAGCTATATTTTCATTATACAAAAACTGATTACTTTGACCATTATTTTGCACAAACTCGCCTTGCTGATCCTGATCTTCGTACAACAAATTATTATCTGTTTTTACGCGGCTATATTTTAAGCCCGCCTCAAGTTTCGTCGTTTTATTAAAAGGATGCACAAAATCAGTTTTAAAAACTAATATGTTTGTCTTAGAAAGCATATCATTCCGGAAAATATTCGGTGATTTAAATTCTTCCCAATTTGCGTCCAGAAAACGGTTTCCAACAGTGCTATTGTCATTATTTTTCGAATATGAATAATCCCCATTAACGGTCAATTCAGTCCCTAAAGTATCAAATGTCTTTTTGTAGTTAAGATTATAAGTGAGGTAATGGTATTTAAAATCTGACAAATTGCTTCCTAATACAATCGAATCAAGCTTTCCTTTTTGAGAGGCGATCAGATTGCTTCCCTCGCGTGTTGAATGGCCATTGCTTACATTACCATTAACCACAAATCCAATGATTTCCTGTTTTCCCAGGTTAAAATCTGCCGCAAATTTGAAATTATGGCCTCGATAACGGAATTTCGAATAAGAATCCGAATTGAAAAAAGTCGTTCCATTTTTGGTATCTACAGCCCTATCGATATCTAAATCATTAAATCCTAAGGCATTTGCGTAGTTATAAGAAGAAAATAAGTTTACCCAATTGTTACGATGGTTTATTAGAAAGCCACCATCCGCCTTTGTATATTTACCTTGCCCTAAATTGAGGTTTAAACTAACATTACTTCCAAATTGCGTATTCTTCTTTGTCTTAATATTAATGATTCCTGCATTCCCTGCGGCATCATATTTTGCGGGTGGATTGGTCAGTACTTCGATCGACGCTATTGCATTGGAAGCCGTATTTTCCAATAATCGCGATATTTCATCAGCAGAAAGATAAGTAGGCTTACCATCAATCATGATAATCACATTACTTTTTCCACGTAGATTGATCTTTTTGTTGTCTAAAGTTACTCCTGGAACCTTTTGCAGGAGCTCCAATGCGTTATTCCCTGTTGCCAAAATACTGTTTTCGACATTGAGGACAACTTTATCGAGATGACTTTCAATCAATGGCTTCTTACCGATCACCTGTGCCTCACTCAACACTTTACTTTCCATTTGTAAACGAATCGTATCCAGCACCTTGAGATCTCCCGTACTTACAACCATTTCAGCAGAACGATAAATAGCATACCCTACCGTGGACACCTGTAGGCTATACTTGCCCTCGGGAATCGCAGATAACACAATTTCTCCATTTTCGTTGGATAAAGTTCCTTTTAACAAGATATCATTGGGCTTCCGAAATAGTGAAATATTTGCAGCCACAATAGGCTGGTTGTCTTGTCCAACAACGACTGTACGTAATCTTCCGCCGTCAGACTGTGCTGAAACGGGTCCGGCAATAGAAAACAGGAATAAAATAAGAGAAAATAAGAGCAATTTAATTTTTTGTGGTTTCATAATGTAATTTCTTTAGGCTATCGATTAGATAGTCAACTTCATAATAATGACAACAAACCTCGTGTATTCATTACACGTTGACTAGTAGAAATAGATAGATCGTCCGATTCACTCGGTAGACAACCAAATAACATCGGTAAACCATATCCCTCACTGATCGATGCTAAAGCCGGTGAAATCATCCCAGCTAATCTTGAATCTCCAAAAAGCACAGCGCAAGAAAAGCACATCGAATCAAAATAAAAATTCAAAAAATAAACAAAAATCAAAACAAATAAATTGTACACAAAAAATATCAAGCATAATATTTGTATTTTTACACAGAAAATTAGTAAACTGATTAATGAGCACTGTATCATTGAAGAAAAGATTCTACCGTATTTATATCCTTATGATACGATTTATGCATGGCGAGCATTCTGGAGACGCATTACGTAATGTTTCCATCAGCATCTTGCCAAGTTTAGCGATCTACTTATTGGGAGCGCAAGCGAGCACGGCAATTGGAATCGGTGTCGGATCGTTATTAACAACACTCACAGATCCTCCTGGAAACAGAAAGGATAAACTTTCTTCTGCTCTCGTATGTATTCCCACCTTTTTCGTTGCATCATTGTTTACAGCGATTGTATTTCCGTATCATTGGCCCTTGGTTATATTGCTAGCGGCGGCCGGTTTTATATGTACGTTATACGGTCTTTTTGGAGCTCGTTATGCTGCAATTGGAAACATGACATTGATTCTCATGAGTTTTGTGATCGGAATGGCCCCGCAACACCCCCTTGCAGTTAGTTTACAGATTACAACAGGATCCATTATATATTACTTTTTTAGCCTTTTACAGGCCTATATACAACCTTATCGCTCGCTAAAACATGCGATGGCCAATGGTTTTCATGGATTATCCCAATTTCTATTGATACGATCCCAGTCTTACGATCCCGATATTCCTTTGAATATAACGTACAGTCGTGTAGGCAAAATTCATGGCCAGATCAGCGAACAGCAGGAACAAATCAGGTCCCTTCTTTTTCGAGAAAAAAAAATCATAAGCCAACAGTGGCATAAAAGCAATTATTGGCTCAGTCAAGTTTATGGGTTAATTGACCTCCATGAGTTAATTATTGCACTTGATCACGACTATGATGCGATTCGCAAAAACCTTGCAGACACGGGCAGCCTCCCTTTAATCCGTCAAACAATCAAATTATTAGCTTTAGAAATTGATAGCTTTTCACAACCTAACAAGAGGTTTCGGTATGCACATCAATTATATCACAATAACTTTAAAATTAATGCCCTCTTACAGGATTTAAAAGAAATTCAAGAAGAGCAGGCCGGTCAAGCAAAAAGTATATTATATTCGATCATAAGCAACATCGAAGCAATTATTGAAGTGCTCAACCGAATTCAGGTGGCTTTTTATCAAAATCAGGAAATCCAGGATAAGATTGACAGCAGTGAGTACCAACAATTTATCAATCGACCTTTGCGCAATCTTGCTGATCTAAAAAGTAAACTCCATCTGAATAACCCGCTTTTTCGATTTGCCGTTCGGATGGCTCTTCTTTTTGGAACAGGCGCATTGATCGGTATTTTATTTTTAGATTTTAAATATACCTATTGGATCTTACTGACGATCGCTATTGTTGCCAGACCAGCATTTTCAATGACAAAAAAGCGTAATATAGAGCGTATTGTAGGCACATTCTCGGGTATAATCGTTGGCATATTCTGCTTAATTGCTATTCATTTTCTCCCGGCTCTTCTTACCATAGCTGCATTAGGTCTTTTCGGATTCTTTTTATTCAATCGATCTAATTATATGGTCAGTGTCATCTTTATTACCTTGGGAATTGTGATTGCACTCAATTTGTTTGAAGGCAATATCAATCTCATTTTAGGCAGCCGAATGCTTTTTACACTTATTGGAGCATTCTTGGCTATAGCAGGTTATTTCTTGATACCTGTACGCCAGAGCACAGGCATGGTTCAGCTGGCAAAAGAGGTATCTCTTTACAACGAACATTATTTCCAGATCATCAATAACCGTCTGTCGGACGAGAGACAAAGTTCGTTTGATATACGGCTGGCTCGCAAAAAAGCGCAGACTGCCATGGCCCTGTTTTCAGACGCTATCAATCAAATGAAAAAAGAACCCGAACACAAATGGATGGATTGGTCACATATACACCATTTTCAGGCACTCTCTTATCAGGTCAACTCCCATTTGGTGGGTCTTTCGCTATCGTTAAGCAAAAAGACGAATCGCCACCTGACGTATGACATCCATAGTAGAATTGATGCACTTAAACCTCTTTTAACAGATTTAAATCAAATTGCAGAACGGATCAACTTAAAGAAATCATAATACCCGATTGGCAGTTACTTATCAAGTTTCATCGAACAATATGCGATCCGATCCGTATGTTATTCAAAATTCCTTTAACTAAAAAACAGCTTTTCTTTTGCTTTAATAAAAAAAGAGTTTATATTTGTATCGTCTTCGAAAGAAGATTTCTAATCAACACCTCCCTTAATCAGTAGGTCTTGATTTATAAAGAAGTGGCGAGAGACTGGCTCAATGACCCACTGGCAACCTTCAATTTGTTTGAAAAGGTGCCAATTCCTGTCCAAAACAATATCGTTTTGGAGCATATAAATAACATAAGACAATGATTATTAAACTACTGAAGTCCATTAAAAATTCAGGTTCAACACAAGTGAGCCGCACGATAAGCGAAAGTGTAAGCCATCATACAACTGTATTGATGCGAATGCGTATGCATATGCACTTCCACGCTTGTTAAGAATCATTTCCTTTTTCTTGGATAAAGATTTAACAGACCCTTCAAGGAGGTGTGTATGCTTCTCTTTTTACTTAGCAATTTCTTTTTGAACCCTTAAAATCTGATATATTATGTCTTCAAACAAAAATTTAAAATTCGAAACTCTTCAGGTTCACGCTGGCCAAGTCGCTGACCCTACTACGGGATCTAGAGCAGTTCCTATATATCAAACAACATCTTTTGTATTTGAAAATGCCGAACACGGCGCAAACTTATTTGCATTAAAGCAGTTCGGCAATATTTATACACGGATTATGAATCCTACCACGGATGTTTTCGAACAACGTATTGCGGCACTGGAAGGTGGAGTCGCGGCTGTTGCTGTTGCATCTGGCCAGGCGGCACAGTTTATTGCATTAAATAATATCTTGGAAAGTGGTGACAATTTTGTTGCCGGATCCAACTTATACGGCGGTACATTCAACCAGTTTAAAGTTTCTTTTAAACGTCTGGGCATCGAAGCTCGATTTGCAACGGACGCCGAGGCAGATAAAATTGAAGCCCTCATTGATGATAAAACAAAGGCCATCTATGTTGAAACAATTGGAAACCCAAGTTTCAATATTCCAGACTTTGAGAAAATTGCTGCAGTAGCAAAAAAATATGACTTACCGTTAATCGTCGATAATACTTTTGGAGCTGGGGGATATTTATTTAAACCTTTGGAGTATGGTGCGAATGTGGTGGTTGAATCGGCTACTAAATGGATCGGTGGACATGGTACAAGCATTGGTGGTGTCATCGTCGACGGCGGAAACTACAATTGGGGCAATGGAAAATACCCTCAATTTTCCGAACCATCTGAAGGCTATCATGGCTTAGTTTTTTCCGAAGTTTTCGGTGAAGGCGGACCGTTTGGAAATATTCAATTTGCCATTCGGGCACGTGTGGAAGGGCTTCGGGATTTCGGGCCAGCACTCTCTCCTTTCAATTCATTCTTATTATTACAAGGGCTTGAAACCCTGTCTTTACGGGTGCAACGCCATGTAGACAACACTTTAGAGGTAGCTAAATGGCTTGAGGCGCATCCACAGGTAGAAAAAGTAAACTATCCGGGCTTAAAAAGCTCTCCGAGCTTCGCTAACGCACAAAAATACCTTAAAAATGGCTATGGTGCAGTGCTTTCTTTCCAGCTCAAAGGTGACGCAGCACAAAAGGCCAATAGCTTTATCGACAGCTTAGAATTGATCAGTCACCTGGCCAACGTCGGTGATACGAAGTCATTGATTATCCATCCAGCAGCGACTACTCACCAACAATTGAGTGATGAAGATCAAGCCAATGCCGGAGTGTTCAAAGGTTTATTACGTCTTTCTGTAGGAATAGAACATATTGATGACATCAAAGCTGATTTACAACAAGCTTTTGATAAAATTAAATAATCAGATTTTTTCGGCTTAAAACGTAAACGTAAAATGAGTAAGCATATTTATCTGCACCCGGAGCCTTTTGTATTTGAAAATGGAAGAGAGCTTACTGATTTACAAATCAGTTATGAAACATTTGGCAAACCCAATGCAGATCGCAGTAATGTGATCTGGGTTTGCCATGCACTAACGGCCAATGCGGATGTACTGGATTGGTGGTCAGGTCTTTTTGGAACAGGTGAACTATTTGATTCAAACGATTATTTTATTATCTGCGCCAATGTCATCGGATCAGCATATAATAGCAGTAATCCGCTATCTATAAACCCTGCTACTGGACAACCTTACTACTTATCTTTTCCTGAATTTACAGTAAGGGATTTGGTCAAAGCCCATCAATTTCTTGCAGACCACCTGGATATCAAACAAATAGAGATCCTTATTGGGGGCTCATTGGGCGGTCAACAAGCATTGGAATGGGCCGTATCACGCAGTATAGCCATCAACCATCTAATCGTCGTTGGAACAAATGCCGTCCATTCAGCATGGGGTATTGCATTCAATGAAAGTCAACGTCTTGCCATTACTACTGATCGAACCTTTTATGCGAATCATCCCGATGGCGGAGCTAAGGGTTTAAAAGTTGCACGCGCTATGGCACTGTTGTCTTACCGCAACTATACAACGTATGCCAACACACAAAAGGAGTATGATAACGAAAAACTCGATCATTATAAAGCATCCTCCTATCAAAACTATCAGGGTGAAAAATTGGTAAAACGCTATAATGCGTACAGCTATTACTTCCTAACCAAAGCAATGGACAGCCATAATTTAGGTCGTGGAAGAAAATCTATCGAATCCGCTTTAGCGAGCATCGACTGTCCAACTTTAGTGCTGAGCGTCAATACAGATTTGTTGTTTCCTCCACAAGAGCAACAATTCATCGCTCAACATATTCCGAATGCCCACTATCAGGAGATCGAATCTACTTATGGCCACGATGGGTTTTTGATCGAAACAAAAAAACTCACGAAAATCATCAGCAGCTTTCTGCGGAAACAAAAAGAATACATCAACGAATTAGTATAAGAGAATAAATAATATATAAGAGAATTTAAGAAGAGATATGAGTAATAAATTAACAATAGGGATGTTTGGGTTTGGTGTAGTAGGCCAAGGTCTTTACGATATCATCAAAACCAAAAACCTTAATCTGGAAATCAAAAAATTTGTCATTAAAAACGGAGATAAAAAGCGCTCGCTACCAGCAGATCTATTTTCTACCGATGCCGAAACAATTTTAGGTGACCCAGAAATTAATACTGTTGTCGAACTAATAGATGATGCCGAAGCAGCCTATCAACTAACTGTTCGTGCCTTGAAATCGGGAAAAAATGTGGTATCTGCCAATAAAAAAAATGATTGCCAGCCATTTGGAAGAGCTGGTTGATATCCAACATGAATACGGCACCAGTTTATTGTATGAAGGTGCCGTTTGCGGAAGTATTCCCATTATACGGAATTTAGAAGAGTACTATGACAATGAATTACTTCATTCTGTCAGCGGTATTTTTAATGGATCTTCCAACTATATTTTATCTAAAGTTTTCAATGAAAACCAGCAATACACAGACGCTTTAAAGAAAGCGCAAGAACTTGGTTTTGCAGAAACAGATCCAACCCTTGATGTAGGTGGATTTGACCCAAAATTTAAAGTATGTATTGTTGCTTCCCATGCGTACGGAATCTATGTCAAACCAGACGATGTCTTTAATATTGGTATTGACAAATTGAGACAGCAAGATATTCGTTTTGCTAAAGAAAAGAACCTCAAGATCAAATTGATACCAACAGCAAAAGAGATCGACGGCAACAAAGTTGTACTTTATGTATTACCACGCCTAGTAGGCAAAGACAGCATGCTCTATAATGTGGAAAATGAGAACAATGGTGTATTGGTAAAAGCGGCCTTTGCAGACGAACAATTTTTCTATGGTAAAGGGGCCGGTGGCCACCCTACGGGTTCTGCTGTACTATCGGATATCGCTGCCCTTCGCTATGGATACCGTTATGAATATAAAAAACATTTAGAATCCAGCACATTAAATTATAGCCAAGATTATTTAATTAAGGTTTATTTGAGATACACAGATGATACGCTGATTGAAAAGTTAAATTTCAGTGAAATCACAGAACGATATTACGCACCAGATTTCAAATATGTCATAGGACATATTAATCTTCAACAAATCGCAGCTCACAAAGCCGATTTGGATCAAGAGGGCAATTTTATTGCTGAAATCGCGTAGGCAATCAACAAACCAACCTACCTTGAAAATAGCCCCGAATGGGGCTATTTTTTTATTGCTTAAATTTAGTTGCCTTTCAACTTGACATCTAAAATCCCACCTTCTACCAGGCGTTCAAAAGGAAGCTGCCAACCTTTCCACAGGCGGTTATTCAACCGAACCTGATCAACAATATAACTATTGGGTTGCTCCTTCTTCACCTGAATGATAAATTTATTTTTTCTTAATTTCTCCGGTAATTGTATCGTTACCCGATCAAAAAGTGGCGCGCCAATCTGAAGCGCGGGCTTCTCGGTGGTGAGACTTCGTACGTCGAATAGGCCGATACTCGACAAGACATACCATGCGCCAAGCTGTCCTTGGTCTTCGTCTTGTCCGTAGCCATAACCGTGTATTGCATCATTACCATAAAATTCATTGCAAATTGCCCGTACCCATTTCTGACTTAAATCAGGTCTACCAGAAAAATAGAATAACCAAGAGATATGCAGGTTCGGTTGATTACCATGATTATAAAGACTTTCAATCCCTGCGAAAGCGTCAATTTGTGTACCGCCTCCAAACACATTCTTCTGCGACACCGTAAAAATACTATCCAACCGCTGATTAAACAGATCCTTTCCAACCAGTTTAACCAATTCCTGTGGGGCATGCGGAACATAGAAGGTATACTGCCAAGCATTTCCCTCCTGAAATCCACGCCATGGTTCATAAGGGTTAAAGTTTGAAATAAATCGCCCAGTACTATCCTTTGGTCGCATAAACTTCGTCGTAGTATCGTACAGATTGCGCCATCCATCGGATAATCCCTGAAATTTAATGTAGTCTTTTTGGTGCCCCAATGATTTTGCAAACTGTGCGGCTGCAGCAGCAGAAAAAGCATATTCCAAGGTATGCGAAGCACCAAATGGAGATCCATTGGTCATTAATTCGGGACTACCATTATCATCTTTTATATAGGGTGAATAGCCCTTGCGAACGAAAACTCCTACATCTAACTTCCCCGCTCCAGGCAGACGGTCTTTCCCTTCCAATTCATTTTTGCGCACCGCAGCATAGGCAAGATTCACATCATAGTCACGAATACCCACATTATACGCCGCTGCAATTGCCAAACCTGTAAAATTAGTCCCTACACCCGAAACGTATTTACTGTTGGCAATACCGTCTCCTAACCAACCGGCATCGCGATAAACCAACAATTGACTCTGAATCCAGTCGTTGTAATAGTCCGGATAAGCAATGGACCATAACTGTGTCAAATTCCAAAATGCGCCCCAGATCGCATCGGTATTATAATGATGATGAATAGGTTGCCCCTGTTTATTTAGAGCAATCTGCCCTACCGAGCCATCATTTTTGGGATATGCACCATTGACGTCGCTTGCAAGCCCACGACCAAGTAAAGCATGATACAATCCAGTATAAAATTTAATGCGGTCGTCCACTTTCCCCCCTTCCACCAAAATTCTTCCCAGTTCACTATTCCAGGTTTGCAAGGCATTTTTCTTTGCCGTATCAAACGACATATCTTTTGCTTCTTTAAGCAAATTCAGTTGTGCATTTTCCACGGATGTATAAGACAAACCGGTCTTGACTTCGATAGATTCCCCTACCTGGGTATCAAATTTCAGGAACAAGCCAGCCCCTTTTCCCTTTATACGACTATGTTGATCGAAAGTTGTGGAATCTCTAAATGTCCCAAAAGATTTAGGCTGTTTGTTTATCTCCGCGAAGAAAAACATCTTAACGTGAGCACCCTGCTGATATTTTTGTACGTATACAGGGTTGGTAACCACATATCCCCAGACGCGCTTTTTGTCATAATTCACTTCAGCATCAACGACCGGGCCACTTTCCCCCATAACATGGCCAATATCGAAAATAAGGTTGGCTTCTTCAGTTTTTGGAAAAGTATACCGATGAAAACCGACGCGCTTGGTTGCAGTGAGCTCCGCAAGTATATTATAATCTTTTAACTTGACGCGGTAATAGCCAGAAGTAGCAAACTCATCTTTCTTATCGAAAGCAGAACGATAGCCGCTTTGTGGACGATCAAGTTGACCAGGAGTTGTCTTCAATTTTCCAACGGACGGTGCAAATACCACTCCGCCTACTTGGAATTCGTGAAAATTAGCGAATCCTTCTATTGACCCATGCCTATCATCGTACCCCACAGCTTCCCAGCCTGACTTGTTCCCATAGCTTCCATTTGTGCTCGGAGCGAGCTTAGCCATTCCAAAAGGCACTGCTGCTGGTGTATAAAAGAAATACCGGCTATGAACGGATCCAATATTAGGTTTTACAAAAACGGTCAGATCTGTTTTCTGCTGTGCGAAAACAGCTGCCGTACTAACAAATAAACTACAAAAATAATAAATGATACGCTTTACCATTGTTTTCAATTAGGTTCTACAGCAAACTTACAAAAAAATAGAGTATGTATAAACATGATATCTATTTTCTTACGCGATTTAAATACGAAAGCGGCCTCACCATACTGCCTAAATTTGTAAAATTTTAAATACTAACCAAATAAAACGTTATTAAAGCTTAAATAATGACATTTTTCCATAACTTTGATTGTACATACATACTAAAAACATAACCAGTAAATAAATTCAAAAAACACACATTGGACGGCTGATCTTCGATCAAAAGCCCTGAAGTAGATGAAAATTACAATAAAACCACAATGAAAAAAAAACACCCTATTTTTTAGTCTAATACTTCTGTTACTCGGAACCCAACTAGCTGCACAACAAACAAAACCCGACGGTATAACTCAACTTAAGTTGGCAAAAAGCATTCTCGCGGATCAAAACTTAAAATATGTCGACAGCCTTGCCCGAGAGGTCATCAAAGAAGGTTTCAATGCTGGAAGTGGCTATTCACAGATTTGGGCCAGGGATCTCAATACATTTATTGAAACCGCCTTGGAAGAGCGGTCCCAAGCGGACATTAGAGGGGCCATTTTAGTATTCTTTCAGATGCAACAGCCTAATGGTGAAATGGTAGACGGCTATGTCCTTAAGAAGGATTTTACCTGGCACGATGACACACCTTATTATTCAGAAAATGCGCCAGGCCATGTTGGATTTAAAAATACAGTAGAAACAGACCAGGAAACGTCACTCATCCAACTGCTCGGTAAATATATCCTGAAAACAAAGGATTACAGTATCCTGGAGGAGTCTATCGGTGGAATTTCTGTCAAAGATCGCATCCAACTCATGTTGGATTATTTGAAAAGAGAACGGTTCAACCACAAGTATCAATTGCTTTGGGGTGCGATGACGGCAGATTGGGGAGATGTACAACCCAACGATAGCTTTGGTTGTGACTGGAATGAGCTCTCCAATGAGGCGATCGATATTTATGACAATGCGATGTTTATTATTGCATTGCAGACATTGATTGATATTCAGCCCAACTCTCCGAAGGTGACAGAATGGAAGGGATTAAAAAAGAGTCTCGAAACAAACAGTAGACGTCATTTATGGGATAAGAAAAAACAAAAATTCATCCCTCATCTCTACCCTAAGACATCTCCTATCCCAAAAGGATTTGATGAAAATACGATTCATTATCATGGGGGCACCGCCATCGCGATAGAAGCCGGGTTACTTTCCCTTTCAGAAATAAAAACAGTTAATACGCAAATGCTGGAAAACGTGCGGTTATCTGGCATGCCGAGTATTGGATTGACCTTATACCCGACCTATCCGGTTGGATTTTTCATCGGAGGAATGGCTCAGCCTTACCAATACCAAAATGGTGGTGATTGGACTTGGTTCGGCGGACGGATGATCCAGCAACTCGTTTCAAACGGTTTTTATCAAGAAGCCTATGCAGAACTCCAACCGATGATCGATCGGGTTGTGAAAAACAAAGGATTTTACGAATGGTATGGTCAAAATAACATCCCTAGCGGATCAGGGAAATTCAAAGGTTCAGCAGGAGTGCTCAGTAAAGCAATAGCGCTCCTAGAAAGCTGGGCAGAAACTACCGTAGAAAAGAATCATTAAAAGAAAAGAATAAATAAATGAGCTATTCACACATCCTATTATCCATTCAAAAAGGATGTGTGAATTACTTAATAATCTCTTCTGCTTTCAACAGTATAGGTAAAACTTTCCGCACGGTAGAACCCTAAATTATATTCAATTGGCTTTCCAGATTGGTCAAATACGAACCGCTTGCGGGACAAAATAGGATCACCGATATTAATCTCCAATTTATCCGCTATAAATTTATTTGCAGCCATTGCATCCAACTCTTCCTGAGAAAGATCTGCAACGACATGATAATCGGCTTCTAAGATTTCATATAGAGGCCGCTTAAAATCTTCATCGCCGTTTAAACCTATACGTGGATGGAAATAAGAGATAAAATAAACAAATGGGTCATCTTTCTTTCCTCTCAGACGTTCTAGTTTTAACAGCTTCTGATCCTCATCTACATTAAAAAACTTCGAAACAGCTTTATCCGGAACAACCCAGCTGACGTGAAGTTCAAAATTCTTCACCTCAATCCCACGATTTTTCATCTCTTGTGAGAAACTCAACCAATTTTTGGATTTTGAACTGAATTTAGAACTAGCCACCTTCGTTCCTATCCCCTTCTTTCTAATTAGCAGCTCCTCATATACCAGTTTATTGATCGCTAAACGCAAAGTAGAACGGGAAATTGCCAATCTTTTTGCTAATTCAATTTCATTGGGTAATAATTTCCCTTCTATATATTCAGGCTGCTTAATTAATTCGCGTAACAAATTCTCAGCTTGTATATGCAGCGGAACAGGACTTTTATGATCTATTTTTAAATTCATCATTTGGATTGCTTGTGCTAAAATAAGATTTTTTGCATAATTAAAAAAATAGATATATGTTTGTATGTATATACATACTAATATAAACCGCAGATGTCAAAGAGATTTATCATCATTTTATGTATCGTTTCACTTGGAGGACTCCTTTTCGGTTTCGATATGGCTGTAATTGCAGGTGCTTTGCCGTTGGTGAAGCAATTTTTCGGGCTATCTCCTGCTCAAGAGGGCGTTTTTGTCAGTTCAGCTTTGCTAGGCTGTATTGTTGGTGTATTTTTCACAGGACCATTAACAGATAAATACGGCCGAAAACCAGCCTTTGTTACTGCGGCCCTGCTTTTTTTATTCTCAGCAATTGGCTGTGGATTCAGTCCTTCTTACAGCATATTGATTGTGAGTAGAAGCATTGGGGGCCTGGGTGTTGGAATAGCCTCAATTGTTGTGCCCTTATATCTCGCGGAAATATCGCCAAGCAAATTTAGAGGAAGATCAGTCACCTGTTACCAGCTCGCTATTACATTCGGTATCTTATTTGCCTATATCAGCAATTACCTGATTCTTGAATATACCTCCGCCCAGCAAAATGAACTGTGGCGAACTATGTTTTTAGTTGGCGCAATACCGGCTTTATTGTTATGCATTGGAGTTTACTTTATTCCTGAAAGTCCGCGTTGGCTTTCTAAAAATGGACGAGACACTGAAGTTGCAGCGATCAGTGCCACATTAGGACTATCGGATATACAAGAGGTCAGCCATGTTTCCTCGAAAGGAAATCTACGTGATCTGTTCTCTCCTATTTATCGCAAGGCCTTTCTATTGGGCTTATTCCTCCCTTTATTTTCACAGCTCAGTGGAATCAACGCAATTGTTTATTATGGTCCGAGCATATTGCTTGAATCAGGTATTTCATTAAACAATTCCTATCATGCCCAGTTATTCTTTGGAGCCGCCAATGTGCTATTTACTTTCTTCGCAATCTGGAAGGTTGATAATTGGGGCAGACGTCCCTTATATCTTTTGGGAACTGTGGGTGCTACCGTGAGTTTGCTGGTTACTGGTTATCTTTTTAATCAAGGTCAAGTCAATAATATCGCATTGATTATCGCGATACTTTCATTCTTATTTTTCTTTGCTTTTTCCATTGGCCCACTAAAATTTGTCGTCGCAGCCGAAATTTTCCCTAATGCCATCCGGGCTCGTGCCATGGGTATCAGTATTATGGTGATGTGGATTTCCGATGCGATCGTGGGGCAACTAACGCCTATTCTTCTCGCTTCCTGGGGCGCCCGCTATACGTTCTGGTTGTTTGCATTTTTCTGTGCCATCGCATTCCTTGTTGTACTTGGATTTCTTCCAGAAACGAAGGGCAAACCTTTGGAGGAGATCGAAAAATTCTGGATTGAAAAACACAACAAAAAATCAACAAACAAGTAAGCAAAAAGCTATTTACTTCAACATCATTCATTTGCAATAAAAAATTACATCAATATGTATTCTAATACTCAAACAAAACCTTTTCAGTACGAAATCGCACCGACGTTTCCAGTTCAAGGATCCTTATCAAATTCTTACCAAGATCTTGTTGCACATCTCATTACACATAATATACATAGCATTGATGGTTTTGTAGGTGTTAACTGGGACACAATCATCCCCAACCTGGAGCAAGAATTTGAAAAACAGGGCATAGCCACACGATTTATTGCGATGGATTCTGCCTTAAAATCGGAATCAGCCATCCAGGATATTGTCTCCCCCTACCTAGGCGGCAATGACCCATTGTTCGGAAAAAAGGCCGGGATTCAGCTCATTGAATACTTTGATACCGAAAAGCTAGCGGATTTTCAAACAATATTAGCGAACTCCAATTCAAAACAAGGTGAATATACCATCTTTTATGGTCCTGGCGCATCATTAGTCGATACGTCTAGTCAACTGATGTTTATTGATCTGCCCAAAAATGTGCTTATTCAACGCATGCGGGCGGGCGAAGCTTTAAATTTAGGCTGTTCAACACAAACCAATCAAAAGGAAACCTATAAGCGTTATTATTTTGTCGACTGGGAAATATTGAACCGACATAAAAGATCCATCTTGTCCCGTGTCGAAATTCTTGCCGATCAACAATCATCACACAACTTACCATGGATTACAGGGAAAGATCTACACAATACTTTGCAAGCCATGTCCAAAAATTACTTCCGCGTACGACCAACTTTTGAACCCGGAGTATGGGGTGGACAATGGATGAAAGAGCACCTTACAGGCATCGATCAGGATGTCAAAAACTATGCGTGGTCCTTCGAAATGATTGTCCCAGAAAATGGTATTTTGCTCGAAGCAGATGGACATACTCTCGAAATTTCATTCGATCAATTGATGTTTCAAGAAAGTGCCAATGTACTCGGTCATGCACAGCAACGTTTCGATGTTGAATTCCCAATACGCTTCAATTTCCTGGATACCTTTGATGGCGGCAACCTATCCATTCAATGTCACCCCAGTCCAGCTTATGCAAAAGCAGAATTTGGAGAAAACTTCACACAGGACGAATCATATTATATCGTTGATAGAAAAGAAGACGCGCAAGTGTATCTGGGCTTTCAGCAAACAATTGATGCAGACAAATTTCGCTCAGCTTTAGAAGAGAGCTTCCATAGCGGAATAGCTATGGATATCGAGCAATACGTTCAAAAATTCGAATCCAAGAAACACCAGTTATATTTGATTCCACATGGTACCGTACATTCTTCCGGCGTGAACAATCTCGTACTCGAAATCAGTGCAACACCTTATAATTATACCTTTAAAATGTACGACTGGGTGCGTCCCGATTTAGATGGGAAACCACGTCCATTAAATATCGATAGAGCATTCGCTAACCTCAATTTTAGCCGGAAAGGTGATGTCGTAAAAAACACACTGCTATCTCAGCCCAGTGAAAAAGTCCTTGATGCGCAAACAACAAGAATACATTTGCCAACGCATGAAGATCATTTCTACGATGTTTTTAGATACGAATTCGATCAGAATGTTTCGATTGAAACGCAGGGACAGTGTCATATCATGATGCTTGTCGAGGGCGAGGCAATTGAGCTGACGACAGCAAATGGCATGAAAAGGGTCTTCCATTATGCCGAGACTTTTGCCGTTCCTGCTGCTGCTGGGTCCTATACATTGCGTAATTTAGGAAACGGTAAGGCCAAGGTTATCCAATCTTTTGTCAAAGAATCCAAATGTTAATTAAACCATTTATTATAAACAAACAGCACAATGAGAACTATATTTTTTGCATTATCTTCATCGCTCCTATTACTGTCCTGCCAAAACGCGGGCAGTAAAGTTTCTACGAACAATTTACAAGACAGCATCCAAAAAGATAGCAGTTTCCATATTGTCAAAGATATGGCTACGAACATCATCAAAAGCGGATTCAATGCGGGGGATGGATACAGTGAGGTATGGATTAGAGATTACAACACATTTATCACCTTAGCAACAAAAGTACATCCCCATGAACAGATCAAAGATCAATTGGCTTTGTTCTTTAAACTACAAGGTTCTGATGGTAATATTGCCGACGGTTTTGTCAAAAAGTCCAGCTTAAAAAATGGCGTATCGGACTATTACACAATCACCAGCTCCTTGGCTCCTGATTATGCTGCACATAAAAACACCGTTGAAACAGACCAGGAATCTTCTTTAATTCAAGCGGTACACAAATATATCGTTGCTACTAAAGACAAAGCTTTTCTCAATGAAAAAATTGGTGATGCAACTGTAAAGGATCGCATGGAACATGCTTTGCAATTTTTATTGGACAAACGTTATAATGATACTTATGGTTTACTTTGGGGTGCAACCACGGTTGATTGGGGCGACGTTCAACCCGAGCATGACTGGGGTGTACATCTAGATGAAAATTCGCATATTGCTTTGGACATCTACGACAATGCGATGTTTTTGATCGCCCTTGACAACTACATGGATCTACTTCCTGAGAAAAAAGAAAAATGGGAAAAAATCAGAGCTTCCATAGCAAGTAACACCATGAAACACCTTTGGGATGAAAAGAACCAAAAGTTTATTCCCCATATTTATATCAAAGGCTCTCCATTTGCAGCTGATTTTGATGAAAATCAAATCTATTATCATGGAGGAACAGCTATCGCTATTGAGGCAAATTTACTCAGCAAAGAGCAAATAAAAGTTTCATTGGATAAAATGATTAAAAATGTAAAAGACGCTGGTGCGGCAACAATTGGACTCACCGTGTACCCAACTTATCCTGCAGGTTCATTTAAAAACAAGGGCATGTATCCGTATGGTTATCAAAATGGTGGGGACTGGACCTGGTTCGGTGGGCGTATGATTCAGCAGCTCGTTAAAAATGGTTTTCAACAGGAAGCTTATGAACAAATACAGCCGATGCTTGCCCGTGTTATCAAAAATAAAGGTTTTTATGAATGGTACACAAAAGATAATAAACCAGAAGGTTCAGGAACTTTTAGAGGTGAAGCAGGTGTGCTTTACGATGCTATCGAATTACTAGAACATGCTGGCACGAAATAAAAACAGCTTATCGCGATGTAAAAAGAGCAGCAGGAAATTTGCAGTGCCCCCAAAAAGTTAGACACTTTCTGGGGGCATTTTTTCTGAAAGTGTCTAATCTTATTGGCCAGAAAGAACCTTCAGTTTGCTTTCATTGCTGTTGATGTCTACGAAGTCATGAAGGTTTTATTTGAAATCGTCACCTTAGCATTCCTATTTTATATTACGCTAAAGCCTTTTCCGCATTCTCCTTTGTATAGTCGTTTCCTATCCGCTAAAATATCCTGTTTATTTTCCTTAAATTACTTGTCCTTCTCGCTCAATCGTTAAATTGTACAAGAGCATTCCATTTGGATCGCGGATTTTCATCGTGTAGCCAACAGGTCCAATAACAGCTTAAAACCTAATTGTATCGGTTTCAATAAAAGGCAAACTATAATTACCGGTATCTGCCTTAATCTTAGCATTCAACTGCTTTATTGCGACGACTTCCTGATTTACCGTCTTATAAAGATAGACGTTCTTTAAACTCGGAAGCTCGTTCAGTTTTGATAGACCTTTTGATGTAACTTTTGTGCCTGTCAGATTCAAATACGTTAATTTTGACAGGCCTTTCAGCTGGCTCAATCCAGCATCGGAAATTTTTGTATTTTCCAGATGCAGACGGGAAAGAATGGGCATTGCCGAAAATGTTGAAAAAGCAAGATCTGTAACAGCCGTATTTCCTAATTTCAGCTGTACAATATTATCCTTAATGGCTAACAATTCCTGTAGGTCCCTATCATTAAATTGAGGATAATTAATCGCATTAACCAACACGAAGTTATTATCTCTTGCAACTTGGATGATCTTAATACCCTTAGCCTGCCAAGCATCAACTTTATCTTTTGGCAAAGCTGGTGCTGCTGGTAGATCAGCATACAATACAGCAGACTCCTCTTTTTCCCCTGTTTCCAATTTTTTCAACAAATGAGCTATTTCCTCTGTTTGTGGTATTTCATGCACTTTTTTATCAAAATTGGCTCCTTGGTCAATCCACCAGGCAATCAGTTTTATCTGATCAGCGGTTATCGGTGTACGACCTTTAGGTGGCATACGTTTCTTATGTCCCTCGGGCAACACCAATCGGGCATATAATTCACTCTTTTTCGAATCATTTGCATTTAGTACTGTGCCGTTCTCTCCTCCTTTTAACAAATTCTCTTTTGTATCCAGTGCCAGCCCCCCTTCCTGCTTTCTTTGCCCGTGGCAGCTTTGACAACGCTGTTTTAGAATAGGTTGAATAATTCCCTTATAGGCTTCTGCTTCCTGCGCATTTTGAACGATAAGAACCTCCTCTTTATCTTCTTCCGCTTTAAACAGCTTTTTAAGTGCTACTGGCATAGCTTCCACAAAGTAACCCTTTCCATGTGTCAGTGTTCCACCGTAGTGTCCAGTCACCCCAATTAAGAGCACCAGGATGAAAAAAAGCCAAAAGCGAAATGCACCAGAAGATTCTTTACGATAAAGAAACCAAAGCCATAAACTACTGATAGCCACGGCAATTCCCAGCCATTTGTGATAGCTCAGGACATCCTCCTCATAACCTCCATTTCGTGAAAGCAGATAACCCGATAAAGCAGCTACTATAGCAGCGATAGTCCCTAGGAATAAGGAGAGCTTAATAGCAGGCAAATACATATCACCGCCTTTAAACCGAGTCCTAATTGCCATAACAAAAGCCAACAATAATATGCCGATCGGTAAATGGACCAAAAGCGGGTGAAATCGTCCCAAAAAGCCCAATAATTCATCAAAGAAAACTATCATTCTTTATATCTGTCTTTGAGTAAATGCAACATATAAACATTGATTGACCATTGATCGGCCACCGGTTGTTGTGTAAATGGTAATGTGGGTAAATAACCCGCTGGACCAAACTCGGTCGTTATGGTCAATAACTTCACCCCATTTTCCTTGTGCTTAGCAACAACTTTATCCCACCAGGTCAAATGTTGTGCAACGATACTCTTCCATTCAGGAGCCGCGGGGTCATTGACTTGTGGTCCTTCAGGATGCCCAATTCGTGCATGAATGTGCTCCGTTCTGGAAAGTGCTTTTGTTACAGCCTCGGGCTGATCAGAAAGCATTGATTCATGCACATTGCACCAATGCGAGATATCCAATGCAAGTTGTAAGGTCGGAATCTTCTCTAAATATTCTTTTGTCACATGAGCTGCAAAACTAAATCTTCCGCGATGAGTCTCATGATAAACGGGGATGTGGTACTTATTTTTAGCCGCATCGGCAAGCTCAATCAATGTTTTATTCTGCTCAAACGAGTAATAATCTTTACCTGTATGGCAATTGATATAATCGGGTTTCAGCTGTGCTGCTTCATCCAAATTACGCTTAAAACTTTGTTTATATTCCTCGTAAGTTCCGCCCGATCCGCCTGAAAGCAATCCTAAACTCAATCCATATTTATGTAATGCATCAATCATCTCCTTGCGCTCATTTGGACTACCGGGTAACCAGGATTCAACACCATCGTAACCAGCATTTTTCACCCGGAGACAGAATGTATCCCAAGAATCGCTATTTCCCCAATTGGTGCAATAATATTTGATGTGTAACTGCTGGGCAGTCATGGATAGAAAACTGCTCATAAATAAAATTAATACTAGAAATTGTTTCATGTTTTTAAATTATAGCTTGAATAAGTTCACCCTCCACATCTGTCAATCGGAATGGCCTTCCTTGAAAATCGTATGTAAATTTCTCATGATCAAAACCCAAAAGGTGGAGCATGGTCGCATGGACATCGTGTACAGAACTGCGCCCTTCTACCCCAGCGAACCCAATATCATCGGTTTGACCGTAACTTATACCATTACGAACTCCCCCGCCCGCCATCCAGATGGTATAGGCGTCGGTATGATGATCTCGTCCCAGGAATGGCATATCGCTGTTGTCCCTATTTTCTTGCATCGGTGTGCGTCCAAATTCCCCGCCCCACACAACTAGTGTTTCTTCCAGCAAACCACGTTGTTTGAGATCCATAATCAATGCGGTCATTGGTCGATCTATCTCCCGGCATTTATTTCTAAAGCCAAGATCAATCGAATCTGCGGGATTTGTACCGTGACTGTCCCAACCCCAATCAAATAACTGCACGAATCGTACCCCCTGTTCTACAAGTTTTCGAGCCAAAAGGCAATTATTGGCAAACGATTCTTTACCCGGCTCAGTTCCATACAATTCGTGAATATACGCAGGTTCATTATTGATGTCCATCACTTCAGGAACTGCAACCTGCATTTTATAAGCCATCTCATATTGTGCAATCCGCGACAAGGTTTCTGGGTCTTTAAAGGTATCGTATTCTGTTTTGTTGACATTATTTATGGCATCAATCAAATCACGCTTCATATCCCTTCCCATCCCTTCAGGATCGGCAATATACAATACGGGATCACCCTTTGAACGACATTGAACGCCTTGGTATACGGACGGTAAAAATCCACTTCCCCAGACACTTTTTCCTGCATCCGGTGTTTTACCTCCCGATGTTAACACAACAAATCCGGGTAAATTGCTATTTTCAGATCCCAGACCGTAAGTTACCCATGAACCAATGCTTGGCCGGCCGAGACGGGCACTTCCCGTATGCATAAACAATTGCGCTGGACCGTGATTGAACTGATCGGTATGCACGGCCTTCAGAAAACTCACTTCATCAACAACTTTACTAAAGTGAGGCAAATGATCTGATACCCAAGCCCCACTTGCTCCATATTGTTTAAAAGTAGCCTGTGGCCCTAACATTTTTGGAACCCCACGAATAAAGGCAAATTTCTTTCCTGCGAGCAAGGATTCCGGGCAAGGTTGATTATGTAATTTCTGCAATGCAGGCTTGTAATCAAATAACTCCAATTGCGACGGAGCGCCGGCCATATGCAGATAAATTACGCTTTTAGCCTTACCTGGGAAATGAGGAGGCTTGGGTACCAGCGGATTGAGTGCATTCAGATCCAACTTTTCTGCTGATTTTGACTGTCCCCATCCATTACAACTCGTCAACAAACTCCCTAAAGCAATACCTCCGATACCTGCCACACAGTCCTTTAAAAAATGTCTCCTTGTGACAGCCTGCAATTCAAATTGTTGCGCTTCTTTTATTAGCTTATTTAGATCTTTCATCTGACTATCATTACGTATGAACGGTCTGTGTCACTAAATTTTTAGTCCGCAGCTTTAGCTCATTTCGGTTTATATTCTTATTATTTCATAGGCCTTATCCTTCTTAACAAGAGACTTCGTTTTCATACGAAAAGCCCTTATCCAGAAGTTTCAGTCCATATTTATTATTTCATTATTTATGATTTCGTTAAAAACTCGTCCAGATTCAACACTGCATTGGCAACAAGCATGTAGGCAGCTTTTGAAGGCAGGACCTTTACATTGCTTTTTGCTAAATCTTCATTCAAAAATTTGGCTGCTGAATCAGGCTTTTTGCTGAAATCAATCAACGCTTTTTGATAAAGATGTTCCAGCTCTTTGAGTTTCTTTTCATCGGCATCCTTCAACATTGCACGTTTATAACCGACACGGATACTATTTCTAAGGTTTCCATTTCCCTCCTTTTCCATAATAGCCCCCAGATGTTTAGCTGCTTCGAGATAAACAGGATCGTTTAATGTGGCGAGCGCTTGTAGCGGTGTATTGGTACGGATTCGGTCGACCAAACAAACCTCCCGACTAGAAGCATCGAAAGAAACAAAGGAAGGATAAGGACTCGTACGCTTTAAAAACGTATAGATGCCCCTTCGGTATTGATCTTCTCCAGCACTTTTCACCCAGGCCTCACCGCTGTATACAGTCATCCATACCCCATCCGGTTGGTATGGCATTACACTTGGTCCATACATTTTATTGCTGAGCAATCCACTTACGGCTAAAGCCTGATCACGAATCTGTTCGGCAGATAACCTAAAGCGAGGTCCCCTTGCCAAATAATAATTCTGTGGATCCTTTTCAAAATTGGAATTGTTCAGGCTAGAGGACTGCTTATAAGTTCCGGATAATACCATCTCGCGGATCAATTTTTTAATACTCCACTTTTTGGTATTCATCAGATCTAGGGCAAGATAATCTAGTAATTCTCGATGAATCGGCGGAATACTCTGTGTGCCCATATCTCCCAATGGTTCAACTAGCCCCCGACCAAATAGTTGAGCCCATACGCGATTAACTAAAGTTCGCGCTGTCAATGGGTTTTCCTTACTGACAATCCACTGCGCAAAACCCAAACGATTGCGTTGAGCCCCCTTAGGGAAACTATTCAGTGACGCCGGAACCGTGGGCTGCACTTCCGCACCTAGGGACAAGCGGTTACCGCGTATAAATACATTTGTCTTACGATGCATGTCTTTGGGATTTTCAATCATGATTGGTACTCCCTCAGGTTGCATATTGACCAACTGGAGAAAAGTTTTTTGAAAATTCATATTATCCAGTGACTTTTCATGTGGAAAGTTCTCGCGAAATGCAAACCATTCAATCATGCAGATCGGCTGTCCATGAGCGACAGATGGATTCTTGAAAACCAGATATAAGTCATGTACACCACGAGTCGCACTTATGGGAGACTGAATAACCTGTCTTCCATTCGTACTCGGTAAATCAATAACGGCAAGTATTGGTCCGCTAGGTTTATCCAAGTGAATTTCCAATTTTCCTCCTACTGCACCTGTCCAGAAATTCATGAAGAATTGTTGTTTATTATTCAGGTTTATTGCCCTTAATCGAGCCGATCCTCCAGTTCGCACCCCCAACCATTTCGTATCATAAAGCGCACCATCTACTATTTGGTCGCTGTAATGCGCATGGACTTTGGGCTCAAGGGTGTGAAGGAATAGATCTGTTGATTTTACCAAGCTTGCATTTCCTGTCGTCGACAACCACCTCTTTATACTGTCAATTCGCTTTTCATCCTGTGTAGTATAAAAACGCAGTTTAGGATGATCACCTTGGGTATCTTCATCTCTGGTGTTGTTAAAAAAAGCTAACGATTTATAATATTCTTCAAATTTAAACGGATCATAAGTATGACTATGACATTGCACGCATTCGAAGGTCGTACTCAACCATACTTGATAAGTTGTATTTAAACGATCCAAAACCGCAGCCATCCGAAATTCCTCACTATCGGTCCCACCCTCATCATTATTCATGGTATTGCGATGGAAGGCGGTTGCGATAAGCTGATCCTTGGTTGGCTCCGGCAGCAAATCCCCGGCAAGCTGTACAATCGTAAATTCATCATAAGGCATGTCCTTGTTTAAGGCCTTGATGACCCAGTCCCGATAAGTCCATATCGTGCGCGAGCCATCCTTTTCGTAGCCCTTCGTATCGGCATATCGTGCCATATCCAACCACCAACTCGCCCACTTTTCGCCATATTTCTGAGAAGCCAACAGACTGTCTACCCGCCGGGTATAAGCATCATCACGCTGGTCTGCTTCAAAGGCTTGAATCTCCGCCAACGAGGGTGGGATACCAATTAGATCCAAATACACTCTTCGGAGCAACAATGCTTTATCGGCTTCATCTGCAAAGGACAATTTCTTCTCCTTCATCTTATCCAAAACAAAAAAATCTATCGTATTGTTCACCCCTTTGGGCTTTACACCAAATATACTGAGCAACGAAAAAGGTTTAGGGACCTCCGTTTCCTTAGGTGTTGTATAGGCCCAATGCTCTCCCCACTTAGCTCCTTCATCGATCCATCTTTTGAGTATATCAATTTCATCGTCATTCAGTTTAGGGGCATTGTAAGGCATACGCAATTCAGGATCATCGGAAATCAGTCTCTTTACCAGTTCACTGTGTTCGCCATCGCCACGAATAATTGCTGATTTGCCTGACTCGGCTTTGGCGAATGCCTCATTTTCAAAAAGAAAACTTAAACCACCATTTTTTTTAACCCCACCATGGCACGTGATACAATGTTTATTCAATATCGGTTTAACATCAGCGCTAAAATCAACTGGCTCTTTTTTTCCAAAAGTCAAAATGCTTGTACCAATAAGCACAAGCGCCAATAATATTAGCACCAAAATCTTTTTTTTCATAGCCTGGGGATATATCTATTCTGTATTATTTTAGGTTTATGCACTAAACGAAATGAATAATGATTATTTTCTTCGTTAAGTGGAGCCGAAACTATTCCATAAATGTGCTCGTTTCGAGTAGGATAAAATTAGAGAACAACACTGGATTATACTAAAACTAGATTAACAGAAACATAAACAATATTACCCCTTGCCCTTGCGAGATTTTCTGGACACTATAGACCCACCTGCTCAAAAGGTTGATTTAAGACAGCATAACGTACTTTCCTTGGTTAAACAGCAGACAATAAAACAACACTTTTGCGACATATTTATTCGAATCAAAAAGTATAACAATTTCGATACGAATTAACTTTTTTAGTTTTCTGCACTGCATACAACCACCGCTAAATTTGCTATTAAAATGATTTCAACAGGCTCAAGGGCATCGCATAGATAAAATAGTATGCAAAAAAGTAACAATAGTGTCAGTATCTCCCCTTCCAGAGTTTTAAATTTACAAGCTAACCCTTTCAATTATGAAATATCTTTATTTAATACTCTTCTGTTCGTTTACAGTGTTCTCTTTCGGTCAACCGACACCGGACAACAACCTCCATTTCGATCAGTTAGCTTCGCGGTGGGATGAAGCCATTCCGTTGGGAAATGGTCAATTGGGTGCACTGATTTGGAAAAAAGATAATACGATTCGATTTTCACTTGATCGCGCAGATCTATGGGATGAAAGAAAGGCCTTTGCAATAGAAAACCACAATTTCAATTGGGTCCAACAACAAATAAAAAACAACAGCTATGGCATTGTACAAGAGTGGGGAGACGCTCCTTACGATAGATCCCCCTATCCCACCAAGCTTCCAGCAGCGTCGCTGTTCTTTGACTTAGCGAAATTTGGCCCTGTCGTTTCGAACGTACTTGACCTGGAACAGGCCACCAATATTCTTAAATTCAAAGATGGTCGGATATTAAGAACCTTCATACACGCCTATAAACCCTTTGGCTATTTTGAAATTACAGGAAACAATGTGAGTGAACTTGTTCCTCAATTAATTCCCCATCAATATGAAAATAGCGCAAACAAAGATGAAAACAAAAGCGTTGTAGAAGGTCAAGATTTAGCAAGATTAGGATATAAGCAAGGAAATATAACCAGAACCAGCAATTACGAAGTGCTGCACCAAAAAACTTATGACAATCATTTTTTTGAAGTTGTATTGAGATGGGAAAAAATATCAGCTAAAAAACTGATTGGATATTGGACAATCGTCAACGATCAAAGGGCAAACCCTTCTGAACTTTCCCTCAAAAAATACACCGAAGAACAAGTAAGCCATTTGCATTGGTGGTCAAACTATTGGTCCAAATCAAGTATAACTATTCCTGAAAAAAATCTTGAAAAGCAATATTATCTTGATATGTACAAGCTCGGTGCTGTCGCAAGAGAAGGCGCTCCAGCAATTACGCTTCAGGCCGTCTGGACGGCAGATAATGGTGGCCTCCCCCCTTGGAAAGGAGACTTTCACAATGACCTTAACACCCAATTGAGCTATTGGCCAGCCTATTCGGGGAATAGATTAGCCGAAGCCAAAAGCTATACAGATTGGCTCTGGAAGATCCGCAAAAAAAATCGCGACTTTACGAAGCAATATTTCGGTGTCGATGGGCTGAATGTACCCGGTGTCCTTACTTTAAATGGAGACCCTATGGGTGGATGGATTCAGTATTCTCTTTCTCCTACGATTGGTGCTTGGGCGGCCCAACATTTTTATTGGCAATGGAAATATAGTATGGATAAAACCTTTCTAAGAGAACAAGCCTATCCCTATATCATTGAGTCTGCGACTTACCTTAAGAATATAACCACATTAAAAAATGGACTCCGTTACCTGCCTTTGAGTAGCAGTCCCGAATACAACGACAATAGTGTATCAGCGTGGTTTGACAACTGGACCAATTTCGACCTTAGCTTAGCGCATTTTCTATTCCAGGCTGCTACTGAGGTGAGCACAGCAATGGGAAAACCGCAAGAAGCGCAAGCTTGGTTAAAATGTAAGGCCCAACTACCTCATTATGCGACGGATAAAACCGGACTACAAGTTGCTGTAAATCTTCCAATGAAACATTCCCATCGGCATATGTCTCCCTATATGGCAATTTATCCATTGGATTTATTAGACATCAATAATCCGCAGGAAAAAAAGCTCATCGAAAGTTCCCTAGATCATATTGAAAAACTGGGTACCCGTGCGTGGGTAGGTTATTCCTTTGCATGGATGGCTTGTTTACACGCGCGAGCTAAACAAGGAAAGGAAGCCGTTAGCAATCTTCAAAAATTTGCACAGAACTTTTGTTCCACCAATTCCTTTCATCTGAATGGCGACCAGAAAGGTGGGCAATATTCAGACTTTACGTATCGACCATTTACGTTGGAAGGCAACTTTGCATTTGCGCAAGGAATACACGAATTGCTCATTCAGAGCAAGAATAACTATGTAGAAATCTTTCCAGCCTTACCTGCTGAATGGGCAACAGCATCTTTCAAAAATTTAAGAACGATGGGCGGATTTATCGTAAGCGCTGAGAAAAAAGGAGATAAAATCGTTATGCTGAAAATAACTGCGACCGAAGATGGTACCTTTCGAATTTTTGAACCCAAGACGCTCATGCATGTCAGTACGAAAAAGACCTTACAGAAAGATAACACCATACAATATGTGAAACTAAAAAAGGGGCAAACAGTAAACTTATGTAGTCTATAAAGGCGGTCCCTATGTAAGTTGGAGGCAACTATAAAAAAAGCGTTTCAACCAAGTGTTGAAACGCTTTTTTTAATACTGTTCTGCAATTTATGCGAGTTCAATCAAAAATTCCTCTTTCGGAAGTCTAAATTTTTTCAGCTTCAGCAACCAATCTTGTTCTTCCATCCGATAGCCTAAAGGAAGCATAACTGCACTCTTCAATCCCAGTTTATCTAAACCAAGCAGTTCATCCAATTCGGCATTTGAAAAACCCTCCATAGGGGTTGCATCAACGCCTAATTCAGCTGCCTGAGCGATTGCCAAACCAAAAGCAATATAGGCTTGTTTAGCCGCATGGGCTGCTTGTTGCTCAACGGATAGGCTTGATAACTGTGCTTTCAATCTATTTTTATACTCGTCAGTGGTGTCTAAAGGTAAACCTCTCAAGGCATTCATCTTGTCGAAGGTACTATCAATACGTTCGTCCGTATAGCTATCCCATCCTGCGAAAACCAATAAATGTGAGCTATCAGCAACAATTTGTTGGCCCCAAGCCACAGGTACAATTTTTTCTTTTAATTCCTGATTCGTAATCACAATCACACGGAACTGTTGAAGTCCAGACGAGCTCGGAGCCATACGTGCTGCCTCCAAAATCTTATCCACATCTTCCTGAGCGACCTTTCTTGTAGGGTCGTATTTTTTTGTGGCATAACGCCATGCTAGGGTATCTAATAAAGCCATTTTATTCTAATTTAAATGATCAATAGCAACATCATAAAGTTATGTAAAGATACATAAAAAAATAAATGTCTAAACATCAAAACAAAAGACTAAAACAATAAAAACTAGGACAAAAACACAATGCTTTTCGGCATTTGTTACTAGACTTTTAATGCCCAAACACAGTATATTTACTTGTAATCGCAAGCAAATGCCTATTTTATTCAAATTTATTAAGACCTTTGTACTGGTTTATATCCGATCAAAACAAAATGACCTTTAATCATTGTTCCCGGTAGTTATAAATAACAAAATAAAAAACAGAGCTCACCTGCTCCACAATAAAAACATCAGCGATGTCTATAACGAATGAAACAGAACTAACAGGCATACAAAAAGCGAGCGATGCCGTTGCCATCACCTTAAAAGCTATGATAGCACATGCTCAAGTGGGTATGTCCACGAAAGAGCTTGACGAATATGGAGCCGAAATATTAAAAAGCATGGGTGCAAATTCTGCTCCTGCTCTTACCTATGGTTTCCCGGGCTACACCTGTATCAGTATAAACAACGAGTTTTGCCACGGAATACCTACCGCGGAAAGGCTATTGCAAGAAGGTGATTTGATCAATATCGATGTATCTGCCGAACTGGATGGATATTGGGCCGATAATGGTTGTTCCTTTGTTATAGGAAAGGACATATTTCAACACGAAAAATTGGTAAAAGCATCAAAAGAAATTCTTCAAAAGGCAATCAATACTATTCGTGGTGGTGTGAAAATAGCCGATATTGGGCATCTCATAGAAACTGAAGCGAAAAAAAGAGGTTATAAAGTCATCAAGAACCTTGGCGGACATGGTGTAGGAAAAAGTCTTCACGAGGAACCCGATGAATTGCTTAACTATAAAAATCGCTTCGACCAACGAAGATTTCGAAAAAATACCGTTGTTGCTATTGAAACCTTTATTTCAACGACCTCCACATACGCGACCGAACTCAACGACGGCTGGACAATGGTTGGGGACAAAGGTGGATTCATGGCTCAACATGAACATACAATTCTCATTACCGATGGCGCTCCTGTTATATTAACAGCACAGAATGCAATTTACTAAGCAGGAATAAGAAGGCACCTATAGGTCTTTTCGAACAAGTTATTGAAAGCTAATCGAAAAGACCTATTTTCTTTGCAACAAGACTTCAAGCTTGCGGTGGCGTACATAGTCCCTTCATCTCAGAACTAGAGGTTGTTATAAAAATTAAGGGGCCTCTCATAACGAGAAAACCCCCAAATAATATATTTTTATGGCTAAATAATTTTTGTCAATACCAAAGACTAATCTTACTGGATAAATGGCTACGGCAGTAAATGTAGCGTATTCTTCCCAACAAAAAAGTGATGAAAATCACTTTTACCAAAAATTTTATTTCCATTTTCAAAATTCAGCTTCTCTCATAACATCCCCCCCAACTCATCTATGCTCTGTTAACTGTTTTGATAACTATTTTGAGAGACACCAAACATTGGAAAGACTTTTACTATCCAAACATGTGTCATCCATCCTTTACTTCTTGCTTAGTTGTCTTAATAAACATTGGGATTGCTCATCTATTTTATGAATTAAGTTTACACAAAATTAAGGTGGACATGGCGGCGATGAACTACCAATAAATCACCAAATACTACCATTTTGATAAGAGCGACAAGATGGGATCAAGTGGGATTTATATAAATGTTTTACATAATTTCGATCAAAAAATCACCAACAAAAGCTAACTTCGCTGCATATACACATCACAGAGAGGTAATAATTGCAATAATAGATAGCATGGCATTGAAAGAATTACAACACAGCAAAATATATGGCGCAGATAACGGTGGCACTCCATTAATTGTTCTGCATGGGCTTTTTGGTATGGCAGACAACTGGGGATCCTTTGGTCGTAGTTTCGGAGAGAAAAGACAGGTACATTTACTCGATCTTCGTAATCACGGACGAAGTTTCCATAGTGAAGATATGTCGGTGGAAGTTATGGTAGAAGATCTGCTGGCCTATATAACATCCATTGGAGCAGATAAAGTACTCCTATTGGGCCATTCTTTGGGCGGAAAAGTAGCGATGCAATTTGCTATTGATCATCCCGAAAAAATTGAAAAACTGATCATCGCTGATATAGCCCCTAAAGCTTATCCTCCACATCATGAGGATATCTTCGATGCGCTATCTGCTGTCGATATCACAACACTGGAAAATAGGAAAGATGTACAAATAAAGATTGAACACTATTTGAGTGATCCGGGAGTGATCCAATTTTTATTAAAAAATGTATATATCAGAGAAGATCGGAAATTAGATTGGCGCTTTAATCTGGATGTTTTAAAAAATAAATATACGGAGTTCATCACTGTCGGGGTCAAATCAGGAATATTCAACGGTCCCACATTATTTCTACCTGGAGAGAAATCAAGATATATATTACCTGAGGATAAAATTAAGATCAGGGAACAATTTCCAAATGCCGTGTTTAAGACGATTCCCAATGCCGGTCACTGGGTTCAAGCCGAAAATCCACAGGCATTTGACGCATTTGTTGCCGAGTTTTTAGATCAATAAAAATTAGCTACATCGAATGTCCACTCCTATCTATTGGTTCTTACCACCTTTAGTTAGGAGTAGACATTCAATACTATTATTTCAACGCCTTTGCGTAGGTCTTTATCGCGCGATCACGGGCAAACTGATGGTCAACAATAGGCTCACAATAGTCTGAAGTGTCTAATTCAGGAACCCATTGTTTTATATATTCCTGATTTTTATCGAACTTCTCAGCCTGAAGCGTCGGATTAAAAACCCTAAAGTACGGGGCTGCGTCACAACCACTACCGGCGGCCCACTGCCAGTTACCATTGTTGGCCGAGAGATCATAATCATTTAGCTTTTGTGCAAAGTAGGCCTCTCCCCATCTCCAGTCGATCAAAAGGTGCTTACAGAGAAAACTGGCTGCGACCATTCGTACGCGATTGTGCATATAACCCGAACTATTCAATTGGCGCATACCCGCATCTACCAAAGGATATCCAGTGTCTCCGTTGCACCATTGCTGGAATTCTACCTCGTCATTGCGCCATTGTATGGCATCGTATTGCTTTCTAAAAGATTCCGTAACAACATGCGGATAATGGTAGAGGATCTGCATAAAAAATTCACGCCAGATCAATTCAGACAACCAGGTCGCATTGTGTTTTAAAGCAAAAGTAACACATCGACGAACACTGATTGTTCCAAAGCGAAGTGCAATCCCCAATTTGGTTGTACCCATTAATGCCGGATAATCGCGGGTGGTATCATAATGGTCAATAATCGTCGCATTCAGCTCTGGTTCTTCAAAAATAAGGTCAGTTTCCAGAAACCCCAAGTCCGCCAAAGAAATAATCTGCTGATGGTTTTGCTGAAAGAAAAATCCCGTTGTGCAGGTATAGGAAAGATGGTCCTCAGGACGTAATTTCTCCCGCCATTTTTTTGCATACGGCGTATAAACCGTATAGGGTGTTCCATCGTTCTTTAAAATATCTCCTTTATCGAAAATAACCTGATCTTTCACAGCTTTGAAAGGAATTCCCATAGCTGTACAAAGCTCGAAAATCTCTTTGTCCCGACGAATTGCTTTCGGTTCATAATCCCGATTACAATAGATTCCCTGCACATCAAATTTTTCAATCAGCTCCCTGAAGATAGTAATAGGTTTACCGTAGAACGTATTCAAAGTTGCACCGCTTTCTCCGAGTATGGTATTGATACGGATTAAAGCCTGATGGATGTAATGAAGACGTCGATCTTTTTTATCCTCCAATTGCATTAGAATATCCTCGTCAAATATGAATATAGGTAATACAGGATAGCCCGAAGCTAAGGCGCGAGTAAGCCCAGCATTATCATTCAGACGTAGATCCCGACGAAACCAAAACACAATAATTTTATCTTTTTCCATAAAAACGACTAATAGTTGAATTCACTACCCCATGTTAACAATTTTAAAGGGCAAAAGGTTAGCTCGATAATCTAGGTGTAAAATACCTATATAAACAAACTGAACCATCAAAGGTACTCGAAATTCCCCTTGATGGTTCACCATTGAATAATTTTATTGCGTTAGTTTTTCAAACTCGCCATGTCAATAACAAACCTGTATTTAACATCGCTTTTCAATAGTCTATCATAAGCATGATTGATATCCTGCATTTTAATCAGCTCTATATCAGAGATAATATTGTGTTTACCACAAAAATCAAGCATCTCCTGTGTTTCGGCTATCCCACCGATCATAGAACCTGAAAAACTCTTACGTGTTGGAATCAGACTAAAAGGAGCCACAGGAAGTGGATGTTCCGGAGCGCCAACAAGAGTCAAGGAACCATCTCGTTTCAATAAACTTAAATAGGCATTGATGTCATGTTGTGCAGAAACACAGTCCAAAATGAAATGTAATGTTCCTGCATGTTCCTTCATTTGTTCTGCATCAGTTGACAAGATCACCTCATCGGCACCTAAACGTTTGGCGTCATCAACTTTAGAAGCAGACGTTGTAATAACAACGACCTGCGCTCCCATTGCTTTTGCGATTTTGACTCCCATGTGTCCCAAGCCACCGATACCTACTATACCAACTTTTTTTCCTGGTCCCACATTCCAATGCCTCAAAGGTGAATAAGTGGTAATTCCAGCACATAATAGAGGTGCTGTCGCTGCGAGATCCAAATTTTCAGGAATGTGGAGCACAAAATCCTGATCTACTACAACACGTTCAGAATAACCACCAAATGTCTGTTTATTAAGGTGCTTATCGTGTCCGTTGTATGTTTGGATATTTCCATTTTCACAATACTGTTCCAGTCCTTCCTTACAACTTTCACATTCGCGACAACTATCGACCATACAGCCTACACCGGCCAAATCGCCAACTTTAAACTTGGTTACAGCGGATCCAACTTTAGTAATTCGACCCACAATTTCATGACCGGGTACATTCGGATAAACGGTTCCGCCCCATTCATTTCGCGCTGTATGTAAATCCGAATGGCAAACTCCACAAAATAAGATATCAATCTCGACATCTTTATCCTTCACTTCACGGCGTTCAATATCCATCTGTTTTAGATCAGCCGTTGGTGCGCTTGTTCCAAAAGCTCTAATTGAAAATGTACTCATACTTGATAAAATTGTTGTTTTCTGTTTTAAATAAATGCATAAAATTCCCATGATACAACACAGATTCCATCCGCACGATAAAATTAACCAATGGATGTGAAAAATGTTTTGAAGGAACGATATCAAAAGTAAAAAGTAACTTTCAGAATGATTTTGCTATAAAGCTCAAATTGATATTTCTTTACGGCTCATCGCATCATGCCTGAACATCTCTAATAGGCTAGCTTTGTAAAGCGGACAGACTAATCAGTATCCTCGACTTGCACAAATTGCATTGCCAAGCCCTGTTTCTGGCATATATTCAGAATAGAAAATTCCAGTCGGGTACTAATCCGCAGAACAAGCAAAAATTGCTGGTCATCCAACAATAAATCAATATTTTTTATCTCCGGGAAACTCTGATAGAGAAAATGATAAATCTCGCTAGCTTTCCACTTCAGCTTACGAGATAAAGAATAAACAACTTTATACATATTTAGATTATTTCAAAATTTTAACGGCAATTTGTTGTAATTGGTGGTTCAAAAAACGCATCTGTTTCAGTTCCTCAAAATCTCGGGCTAGTCGAACCTTTTTATTTTCATTTTCCAGCGCAAGAGCTAGGCTATCCAAGCGCTCCACATCGTTGTGTATTAATAAATAACAATCAATATCTGGATCCAACAACCCCATCATTTCAGGGCGGATTGTTTCCTCTGTCTCCACCATAACCAAAACGCATCTTTCTGATGCAAAGCTATCCACCGACTTTCCTACTTTCGCATTTAACACCATAGTTGTAATCCTGTTTATTGTCTGTATAAAAAGAATCGACCAATCAAAATAGACATATTTTGTATTTTTGTCGAAACAAGCTTCAAAAAAAAGAACAATAAATCTACATCCTTACTGTTCAAAATAATTACTTCGCGCTACCCTCCGAATTGCTAGCGTAGTCCCTTAACACATATACTTGTCAACCAGGAAAGCCTAGCTTCAAAATCTGGAAAACGATCAAAAAGTAAAACTTCCTGCTCAAAACAACGTGATGTTGTCACTAACATTTCGGATAAAAACAGGATATCCTTTTCCTCTAAGGCCTGAATTTCTTTTTTCCCAACGGCTAATTCAATCATTTCACGAATCAACTTAATCTCGTCGTCCAGCATATAACGTGTTTTCGAAACCATCAAGACTGGATCGGATTTCATATCTTCGAATGCGAGATGAAAACGTTTGGTAATTAAATTAATCTGACGTAGTTTTGCTTGTAAAAAACCGACTAAATTATCTTCCAGTGAAGCGTCCCTGTTATAAGTTCTACGCGCGACCTCAAACACTTGCTGACATAGATACTCCGCAATTGCATCAAAGACATCCATTTTACTGGTAAAATAGTAATATAACGTGCTCCGACCCTTTCCACAAGCTTTTGAAATATCCTGCATAGAAACCCTTGCAAATCCATATGTTTCAAACACTTTCATGGATGATAAGATAATTTCCTCTTTAATATTTTCCTGTTGACCTGTCATTACTCGACAAATCTACAAAAAATGTCGAAAAATCAATTCACCCAGCCAACTTTTTTTTCGCCACTCATTGTAGGTGTCATTCTCCTGATCCAGTAATTGAATTCGCTCCACATGTTCAATTTTATTCATTTCTATAGGATTAAGGGGTAAAAGGTTCATTCGGCTCCTCAAGCTGTTTATTGCACTTTTATCTTCAACGGGATAAATACTGCCACCGCTGCTTAACTGTGTCCCATAACGTTGCGGCTTACTTTTGAAAACCTGAATTCGATCGTGCAAATAAGCCAGATTTGCGAGATTGATGTCCATAATATTATCAAGAAGCAACTGATAACAATCTTGCATAAATTGAGGTTCTCCTATCGCATGCTGAACAATCAGCCAAGCTGAATTGCTAGCCGCTTCGCCGACTTTTGAAATAGTTGGATAACCTATTTCGGCAATGATTTCACGTAGTCTTTCTGCATTCCGTTGGTGAATTGTTTCCATCTCCGCATGATATCGACCATGAAGCTCTCCCCTCTGTAATAACTTTTCCCGCATTGATTCGTCGTCCTGCGCTAATCGGATAATCTCTTCCGCAATATTTCTATATAACATCTCAATTTTCTAAAATCTTTACTACGTATTTTACTTCTCTAAATCCTTTCCGCCTGGGTCGGTAACCCATTATATTCATAAGCTATTAATCTCAACTACTTCTTTCGACGGGAATAGACTACGCTTTATGTATAATCTTAGTCAGGTGACTTACATCGGTCAGCCCAAATTCAGCAGCAATTTCCTTTAAGGTAACTCTTCCTACTGCTATTCGTTGACGTATTAATGTACTGCGGTAGTTTTGAATATAGTCCCGTAAGGTAATCCCTGCCTGACGTTTAAAATAAATACCGAGATAATCGTTGGCAATATTAAAGTGCTCCGCCATCATTTGTATCCGCAGACAGTTGGGATCGTAAATATTTTTATGAATATAGCAAAACATAGCCTGCAGATCGCGACTTTTGGTACTACTACGACGCAATTCAGGCATATTTCGCTGCAGAACATGTGCAATGCTGAATAATTGCAACCAAATAAGTTCCTGATTTCCGATTTGATCTTTCTTAAATAAAAGGAGTATATCAAAGATCTGTTCTATCACCATCTTATCTTCCCCCGCTAATTGAAACCCCATCTGATGGGTTTCTCTACTTTTTATGATATATTCCAGCTGTTGTATTGCGGGCGTAGCACCCGAAGTGTCACGACCAAGGTAGGCGTCGGTAAATTTAAGATAAACAAAATGTGTGAGTTGTTCGATTTCAAAATAATGCTGATCATCTGGCCCAAGTAGAAAGATCGTTCCAGCCTCGTATGGAAATGAATGTCCATTAACGATATGTCGTCCGACACCCTCCCGAATAAAAATAAACTCGTAATGATTGTGATTGTGTTCGGGATGGTTCCATTCGAGCATCTTAAATCCTGAAATAAGCACCGGTTCAAACTGACGATAACGTTTCATTTCAGAAATATACATAATTATGTTGGATTTTTACATTAAACCCCACCAGGCTTCCAACTAACTTTGGCCTTATAAATAATAGATAAAGATGAAGACTAGAAAAAACACCGCTTTAGTTGTGGGCGCTAATGGCGTCATAGGCAACAATCTCATAGACTACCTTGAAAAGACGGAAGAATGGGAAATTATAGGTTTATCACGACGAACAAATGCCGATCGGAATAAGGTTCGTTTTATTGCCGTAGATTTATTAGATATAGCCGATTGTATCAAAAAACTAGGCAACTTGGATTCAGTCACTCATATTTACTATGTTGCATATCAGGATAGGCCGACCTGGGCTGAGCTGGTAGAGCCCAATATGAGAATGCTAAGCAATGTTTTGACTGTGGTGGAACCAATAGCAGGTAATCTTCAACACATCAGCTTAATGCAGGGGTATAAAGTATACGGTGCTCACCTGGGCCCTTTCAAGACGCCGGCCAAAGAATCAGATGCCGGACATATGCCACCTGAATTCAATACCAGCCAACAGCAATACCTCGAACAACTGCAACAAGGTAAGAAATGGACTTGGTCGGCGATCCGTCCGTCCGTTGTTGGTGGAACGGCTCCCAATAATCCGATGAATCTAGCGTTGCTCATTGCTGTATATGCTTCTATCTCAAAAGAACTCGGTATTCCGCTTCGGTTTCCAGGAAAAATTGGCGCTTTTCAGACATTGATGGAAATGACCGATTCAACACTATTAGCCAAAGCAACGGTATGGGCATCGACCAATCCACAAGCGGCCAATCAAGCCTTCAACATTAACAATGGCGATCTCTTCCGCTGGAAGGAACTATGGCCCAAATTAGCAGCCTATTTTGATATGAAAAGTGCTGACCCGATCCCGCTATCGCTCGAAACAATGATGGCAGATAAGGAGCCTGTATGGCAAAAATTAAAAGAAGAGCATGCATTAAGCTATAACTATGCGCAGGTTTCAGCTTGGCCTTTTGGCGACTTTGTCTTTTCTTGGGATTATGATTTTTTTGCCGACGGCACAAAGGCAAGGCGGCTCGGTTTCCATGAATTTATCGATACTGAACAAATGTTTTATCAGCTCTTTGACGAAATGCGTGAAAAAAGAATAATTCCATAATAGCAAAGATTAAATTTTACCGTCTATTTTTGTAACTTACCTAGCTCAAGCACAACCTTTACTTCATTACAAATTCATCCGGTATCATTTTATCGATTCATAGTCAGAAGGATAGCGGATATTTTGATAAAACAAGCAATATGAATACAAAAAAAGCCTTTGTAGTAGGATCAGGAAAACTTGCAAACGCAATACTGGAAGCCGATTATTCCATTCCCAATGTAGAAGTTTCACCTTGGCAACCATCCATTACAACGACATCTCCATCTATTGTTATACATGCCGGATCTGGCCGGGAGTTACAAGATTGTCTTGATTTTTGTGCACGTACGGGTTCGGTATTAATTGAACTGTCGACGGGGCTAGAGACCGAAAAGCTTGAGACTGCTTTTCCACTTGTTATTTGCCCGAATACCTCCATACTTTTGCTAAAAACGCTCCATATGCTTCAACAATTTGGTCATAATTTCAAAGACTATGAAATATCTATTACAGAGTCTCATCAGGCCTCCAAGAATACTGAACCAGGTACAGCTTATCATATCGCCAACTCTTTACAGGTCGCTCATGAGCGTGTTGTCTCCATTCGCGATGCGAAAACGCAAGCTTATAAAATAAATATTCCCGTTGCCTACTTAGAAAAGCATGCCTACCATCAGATTGTGATCAAAGATAAAAATGATGAAATTAAAATTGAGACCAAGGTCCTCGGACATGATTCTTATTCAAATGGTGTCAAAAAAATCCTTGAAGCATGTGTCAAGAATAAATTAGCTAACAGAAGGCATACGGTGTTGGATTTGGTCGCTATGGGGCTACTTTAGTTAAAACTTTCAATTTAGATAGTAGGTTTCTATAAGAGGAGTAAAAGAGAATCCATTTGGTTTTCTTCGAAGCCACAACAATTTATAAAATGGGATTTGGGGCCAATTTTTTCATTGTTTTTATTTTTCTACCACTGCTGGTAATTCTAATGTTATGCGGAATTTTCACAGAAAGACGCTTCTTTGGTTACGCAATTTTATCTCTCATCGGTGGCGCAATTCTACTTTTTTCTTTGTCTCAACTTTTTCAATGGATCGCTAGCCCAAAAATCTTAAAAAAATAAGATTATTATGGGACTTCTTGCGTCAGATCCAACGGTGTACCGAAGTCCTTTAGGCTTCTATTTGGTATTTTATTCGTCGAAATATAACAACGTTTTTTTTGAAAAAGACTGACATTCAAGCGTTATTTAACATGTCACGATATTTTCTCTGTGTACAGGTCACTGTCCTACGTAATATGCATAAAAAAACACCATAAATTGGTGTTTTTTTATTTTATAATAAATATAGGATTAGTTTGCCGACTGCTATTTCCCTTTTGATCTTAGAAATCGTTTTGACAAATATCGCCGCACGGGGATATCATATAACTTCAAACAGCCGTATGCAAGCACAATACTTCCGATCACAACAGCTGCTGCTCCCGGCAGAGATTCTTCAAAACTCAGATTTTCATTCTTGACCCAAGCATAGTATAGATAAATAAAGGGATAATGTACCATATATAAAGGATAGGATATATCGCCTAAAAACTTGCAAAGCCAACTTGTAATACCGCTTTCTCCCTTGCCAGATGCTCCTAAAACAACAAGCAAAGGGAAAACAACAACACAACATAATGTATCGTACAGACCATTCATCCATAAATGCTCGGCCCCACCAATGCGCGGCATAGCCAAAAGAGGTACTAAGATCAAACTACAAATCCAAAATGCCCCCTTGATCTTTAAAGATTTAAATATCCTCGATAGAAATAGACCCGCTGTAAAAGAAAATAAAAGTCGAAGTGAACCTGCCGTAAATTCTGTTCCTGTGAGTGAAAAACCGGCACAGATATCTCCCAAGGGTCCCAATATCGCAAATGCAGCCAAACCTATTCCGAATAAAATAACGAGTCCGGCTAATGCTTTGGTCGAAAATCTTCGAATGACCAATGCATACAGGATATTACCGATGTATTCAAAAAACAACGACCAGCTTGGTCCATTTAATGGAAACATCTCCCCAAGCCCTCTCACCTCATGTCCCGGAATCGCAGGAATTAACAAAGCATTCAATAGGGTTGCGATTGCCAGCGAAGAAAATGTCACTTTTGTCACATCCCAAACAGAACAACCCTGAAAATAGAACATAACCGCTCCAATGATCGCTCCCATAACAACCATCGGATGTAAACGTATTATTCTTCGTTTGATAAATTCTTTTGTTGTCATCGTCTTCCAGCGATCATCATAAGCATAGCCCACAACAAACCCTGAAAGCATAAAGAAAAAGTCGACCGCCAAATAACCATGATTAATTCGCTGATCTAAATGGCTCGTTGCAAAGGCTTCAAAAATATGAAAGCAAACCACTGTAATAGCTGCGACACCACGTAACCCATCAAGTACAGCATAATGTGGTTTGGTATCTGCATAAGCGGAAGTCGGTATTTGAGTATCTGACATAAAAATAAAACGATTTGATTGATTTTTTTACAAGGAAGTAAATATAAACAAATTCGCTTATGCAGGTTTGTAACAAGTTTGACGGTTACCCATTATCTACATCTGTCATTTGATAATGGGAATATAATCCGGTAAGTAAACCTGCTCTTTTTGCATATTTTGGATGTAAATTTTAGAATAAATTTCCAAACGGATATCGGTGATGTCTGTAGTCGTCGGCTTGTCAACTTCATCTTCTCCAAACGAAAAAATCTGTTCTTCCCTTCTATTTTTTTTTATGTAGAAAATAGTAAAAGTCTTTATTTTCCCAACCTTTTATACCACTTCCCGCATCATCTTGAAGCGTCAATTTTGTAAACGAGTTCTGTAGATAGTTGTAAATATTTTGAAAATCATCTTTATTTTTTGAAGTCTTCAGTGCATATAGATAAACCAATTCACCATTTTTATCCTCTGCCATAGTCAAGGCTGGAAAAGAAACTCCGTTTAATACAGCTAAAGTATCCTTTTCTTCATTGTAAGAAACAGTTGTATAACGGTAACCGAAATCTTTAACTGGCTTTAATTTCCGTGTTCCCCAAGCTGCGGTAGACTCGATATAAAATAACGTTGGCAGACTCCCTTCTGAATTAAAAATAGCAAGCGTATCCTTTTTAAATATGGCGGTTTCAAAGACTTCTTTCAACTCTTTCTTATCCATACTTTTAACGTCCGCATGCAGCAACTCTTCACTCCTTTTTATTTTGGGGCCATAAAATTTGGATGCATTAAAGGTCCTATCCAATTTTTCAAGTATCACCCGATCCGGATTTTGCGATTGACAGGAATACAGCATACCAGATAAAAGGATCAGACAGCATACACTATAATATAGAAAATGAAACGGCTTCATCGGAATTGTCATTCAAATTATTTTTTGGGTTATGATCTTTACTTTGCCGTAAAGATCTTCAAACTAAAATAAATTTGTATTCATTTGCAAATGAAATTGTGCGGGATTAACACCTTTTGACTTTTTAGAAGTGCAGCGCAATCCAAAAGTACATCGTCGTACCTCGTTCGCTTTGGATCCACGTTGAGTCCACCTTAATAAAGGGCTGTCACTCCAAGAGAATGTCGGATTCATCTCGGATTCACAGGGACTGTGATACGGCTCTGTCCCAATGCAGGTAGCTATCGGGCTAGAACAGAGGCTCACGGGCTGTCAAAGAAGAAATTATGTAAATTGGGCTTCTAAGTTACGAGTCAGACTATAAAACGTATTTTTGCATATAAAAATCAATTTATCTATGTTTGAAATATACAAATTGTGTTAATTTAAATAGATAAAGAACAAGCAAGCGTATATTATGTTTAAAAAGGTATTTTCTTTAGTTTTCTGCTGTTTATCTACAGCCATTTTTTTTCAAAGCATCTGCACAAGATTTCAAGCTTTCCTCTTTACCAAGTCAGTATCAAAAACCGGTCAAAAATGGACTAAAAGCTGCCGGCACGAATCGTAATGAATTGGAAAAAGTACTAGAGAAACTGCCCAAAGAAATGCGTGAAGGCGCGGCTTTTCTCATAGCTTATATGCCTAAGAATGATTTAACGACGATTAAGAGTGATCATCTTATCCATAATATTGAAAAGGCTTACCAGGCAAAATCAACATTTTCCTGGGCTAAGGAAATTCCAGATTCTATTTTTCTAAATGAGGTATTGCCCTATCGTGTATTTTCTGAAGATCTAGACGACTGGCGTGGTGATTTCTACGATCGTTTCTCAAAATATGTAACAAATAGCAAAACGATGAAAGATGCCATTGTAGCCATAAATAAGAATATCAGAGATGAAGTAAAAGTCGATTACAACACCCAACGAAAAAAAGCAGATCAAAATCCATCTGAATCGATAAGCCAAGGGATGGCATCTTGTACCGGATTATCCATTTTACTGATCGATGCATTGCGATCAGTAGGTATACCGGCCCGGATTGCAGGTACACCAAACTGGCATGACAATCGTGGTAACCACAGTTGGGTCGAGGTATGGATGAATGGTAAATGGTATTTTACTGAATATTATCCGGACAAAGACCTAAATTACAGCTGGTTTTTGGCCGACGCAGGGAAAGCCGATCCGAATAGCAAGGAACATTCCATTTATGCGGCTTCCTACAAACCGGCAGCTACCTCATTCCCAGCATGGAGCGAAACAGAAGTATATGCAGATAATGTTTCCCAGCGCTATATTGATCTATTCAATCAGCAATATAGCCAACAATTGAACGACAAATCTTACACCCGTCTAAACGTAACCATGTATCTCAGTAACGATCAATGTCAACCGGAAGGCAGAACAAAATGCAATGTAGATATCTTTCAAGGAAATGATCAAATTGGCGGTGGTTCGACCGCAACTAAACTGCAGGATGCGAATGATTATTTAACATTTATCGTGAAAAAAAATCAGTCTTATACCTTGAGGTACAGCAATAAAAATGGGCCCACCGAAAAGAAAGTAACTGTAAAAGATGAGCCTTTAAATGTGATATTATACTTCAATTAATATAGATTATTATTTCGTACGTTATCATCCCCAACCAAAGTTCCAGCAACCTGAAAACCAATTAGCATTTAAATTATGAAAAATATTTTTGACAAAACAGTGAGTGATGAAGTGATAGCACGGATTCAAAATCTTAATCCAGACAGCAGTGCCCAATGGGGTAAAATGACTGTCGATCAAATGTTAGCCCACTGCAACGTGACCTATGAATTAATCTATGAAGACAAGCATCCTAAGCCTACTGGATTAAAGAAACTACTACTAAAATGGTTTGTAAAGAATCTGGTGGTCAATGAAAAACCTTATAAGAGAAATAACCCTACTGCTACAGAGTTTCTGGTAACATCCAGACGTGATTTCGAGATCGAGCAACGTAGGTTAATCGATTACATTAGAAAAACGCTGGAATTGGGCGAAAATTATTTTGATGGGAAGGAGTCCCATTCTTTCGGCAAGCTGAAAAGCTGGGAGTGGAACAACATGTTTTATAAACACCTGGATCATCATTTGACACAATTTGCCGTCTAATTAATCTCAGTTGCCAACTGGATCGCCAGGCGCAGAAGTGCCCTGACGATCCAATTAAGGTTATCGCCACCAATGATAATAGTTATGCATGCCGTCGTATTCAAATCCACACCTCGGATAAAGACTATTACCGATAACATTTGTTTTCTCGGTCTCAAGCATCAGACCACAAGCTCCAGTCTCTTCACACCAGACTTTACTACGATCTATAAGCCGAACCGAAAGACCTTTACTCCGGTGATCAGGATGCACAAATAGATCACTCAACAACCACTGTCGCTGCAATTTAGTATAATGAAACAATTTATAAAGCTGAACAAAACCAACAGCTTGTTCGCCCTGAATTGCCAAAAAGATTTCTGACTCTCCGTACAAAAATCGGTCCCTCAAAAATTCTTTGGCTTTTTCCAAATCCGATTCCTGTCTGTAGAAAATCCGATAAAGATTGAATAACGCCGCTGCTTGGTCAAGATCCTCAAGACTTGCCTTTCTAATGTTATAATTCATTTCATTAAATAGTTTGATTTATAGTGCAAATGTATCGCAACTCTTTCGTATCGACCTCATCCAGATAGCAGATGTACAGTGGTCCAATCTTCCGTAACATGGATTTCGACGCGACCAATAAACAAGTTCATAATAATTTCAAAAACAGACTTCATGCCTTTATAACAATAGTTATCGAATTATAAATGCTTCTGAACGAATTGTAAGTCTTCTGTACGGTCAATTTATAAGGTCCCTATATTTAGATATGAAAAGGAGAAAATTAGCAGCCACAGACAGTGAAACCTTTATTAATTATTACCTACCCAATTGGCGATCCATTATCATCGGTAGTATCTTGATTTTAATAGGGATATCTACATGTTTCATCGGTTATCATCCGAATGATTCATTTAAAGAGAATTTCAGTGCCATGGTACTTGACTTTAAAGATGTATTTCGCTTTTTAGTCTCATTATTTATGTTGTTGCTCCACTTATCTTTTATTATCGGCGGCTGCCTTCTTCTAAAGAGCAGTAGGAAGATCATCCGAGCCCGAACAGATAAAAAAGGATTGTATTTTAAACGGATTAAAAAGAAGACCGGGAGTATGTGGGCTTTAGCAGATTTGGATGCGCTGGTATTCGTGCCCTACATTCAAATCGTTAATATCCGTATTATTGAAAGCAATTGGTTGGGTCCTAGACTTGAGCTTGAGACTTTTCAAGGTAAAGAAATCCTTACCATGTTGAACGTATTAAGCCGAAAACAAAAAGAGCAAATTTGCCAAACCGTGAAAGAATATGGTATTTAATGGAGATGTGGTCTGCTCTCCCCTGTTTAAACAAGTAAAAGTTTACTAAAATCAGAAAAAACTGATTCTAGTAAACTTTTACTTTGAACGATTTGCGGGTATAATTTATAATCAATCGTTGGGCAACAACTGATCGACATATTCTCTGATCTCTTGGGGTAACATAAGATAAACCGAGGTTTTCAGATTTGCTTTACTTGGTTCCCCATCGATGAAAATATTCTTAAATCCATCATTGAGCCATTTCCCCTCATCCTCTAGATATCCACGATATTTGCTGTCTAAATTTTCAATAATACTATTGTTGTTTCCCATGTTTTCCGTCATTTATTCTATGTAATCTGCATCTAAAATATTCGACAGGGGAACATCAACATTGGTGCCACACCTCCTTAAAATTTTAAAATTCATCTGTCGGAAGGCATATTTTAAGTTTTCTTAACATTTACCTATTCTACCAACACAAAACTACTACACATTAATTATCAACACATTACAACCAAACAAAAAAATAACTTAATTTGCTTTAATTGATATTATTCGCGATTTTTAATGGTGAATACCGTACTTTTGTATTTTAATGTTTATAACCCTATTATTTATGATATTAATAGCAGTCTTACTTCCTTGGTTATCGTTTTTCTTACGCGGTAAGATTCTAAGTGGCATTCTCTGTTTGATCCTACAGATGACCATACTGGGTTGGATACCCGCAGCCATTTGGGCGGTTGCATCTCGTGTTGACGGAAAAAACGAACAGCGCATACGTAAGATGGAACGTAATATGCGTAATTATCGATAAACCTTTGGCGCGAACTTAATCGATTGAACAGGTATCAATTGGGTGCCAAAAAATGCTGTATTTGTCCTAGTGTAAAATCGATCAGTTGGTCATTTACATCGCCATTAAAATCAGCCATCATATAGTTCCCATGATTAGCCGGTAAAATAAGCAGTCGGGCATGAGGAATCTGCTGTTGCATGGCAGCTAGATGTGTCGTTTTTACAACATCTTGGTCTCCCCCTATCAAAAATACCGGGCAGGTCAAAAGGCTTAAGGATTCCATTTCGAAGTCTTTAAAGTTTATCATGCGCTGGCTATCTTTTTCATACATATTTCGAAATTTCTCTGGATCTGGGTTCAGCTTCATAAAATTTTCTTTGAGAAAAGGCGGTATATCGTTAATTGTTGAAGCTTCCATACTTTCAAAAAAACCATCTAAAAGCCCCTCTCTTTTGGTATTTCCCGATGCAGCAATCAGCTTTTCCACCTTGTCCGGATACATCGTCGCAAATTTCAAAAGTGTTGTCGCTCCATTGCTAAAACCGAAAAATGAAGCTTTTTCGATAGAAAAGAAGTCAAGAACAGCCGAAATATCTTTCGCATCCTGCTCGAAGGTTTCGGGAGTGGTTCTGTGTTCGGATCTTCCATGATTTTGCAGGTCTATCACAATCAACTGGTACTGGTCATGCAATCTTTTTACTGTCTCTTCAAAATCAGCGTAGCCAGAGGAACCTCCGCCATGAATCAATACTAAAGGCTTTCCTGTGCCGAATATTTCGTAGTAAAGTTTTATTCCATTTGCAGGTGCATAACCGCTTTTCGATTCTATTTCACGCATAATTTATCCTATAAAGTCTATATTTCTGTCAGTAGCAACACGCTTTTACAGCGATTTGTTTTCTATAAATTTTTTAAAACTCAGCAAGACCCCATCTGTAAAAGACTGTTGTAGGGCCAAAGGTGTAAATGTATCAGGTTCGAAAGTTTCCCGGATAATTGTATTGTTATCAATCGCCTGAAATTCAACAACACAGGTTCTCCCTCCACTGATACTTCCAATGTATTCCATCCAAATAATCTCATCGTAAACGCCTACATAATCAAATCCCTCACGGCTATTTTTTTGCTCCATTCTAAAATTAAACATCCCGCCTTCCCTAAAGTCAATATGAACAGCAGGACAGTGCCAATCGTCAAATGGAATATTCCATTGCATAATTGCATCAGCATCATTCCAGTATTTCCAAACATCGGCTAGTGGCTTTTCAACTAAAATAACCGAAACCAAATTTTTGACAGGACGATCTTTACGTTTCATACGATGTTTTTAAATGATAAGAATACTTTTGTCTATCTACACTGGCTTAAAATCATTCCGTTCAATATATTGAGATAAATGATTGCATCGAGCGGCATCACAATATTAATAAACTATACAGAAATTCGACTTGTCCTATGACAATATTGACTTACGCTACACACATTTTTCTGCTATACAGCGGAGCTTCACTCTATATTTAAGAAAAGGATGAAAGCCTACCGTAATAAGTCAATTATTGAATAAACAGAAGACTATGGTATATTTATTGTGTGAACATGAGAGAACATATAAAAAACCGATTCAAATGAGAAAATTAGCATTTATAGTCATGAGCCTTGTTACTTTTACAGCCTGTAACAATGCTCCCAAGAACAGCGAATCAAAAGAAACAACTGATCAAAGCAAGGAAGCAACTCCGTCGATCGGCGGCAGCAAGGATGAGCACGGTTGTTTAGTCGCGGCGGGACAAACTTGGAGTGAGATCAAACAAGGATGTATCCAGGTCTTTAATATTGGCTTACGCCTGAATCCAACGGAGAAAGAAGAAGGGAAAGCTGTCATTAGTGCCTTTGTTGTCCTTAGCGAGGATAAATCAAAGGTAGAATTATTTTTACCTGATGACAGTAAAAAAACCATTATCCTGGATAAAGTCGAAAACGACATTTACCAAAAGGATAACTATAAATATGATGCTAAAAAATCAGCTCTTTACGTGGATAATACGATTAAGTACACAGGTGATGTTGAGTAGCCTAGAAAGATTGAACTATTGGCACAATTTGTACTACATATGGTCCTGAGTAATGATTCCCTATCATTTTATTCTCATTTACAGTAATATGATATTGGCCAACATCTTTAAATCTATAGGCAAACTCTTGGCCAAAGGGGCCATCAGCCGAACCATCGGGCATAAAAAGCTGACTAATTCGTACATTGGCTGTATCCGTGGGAGTTTTTATTTTGATAAGAACCGAATCCGCCTGATGGACTGAAATGAAAATAGTATCCGTTTTCCCCGATACCATATTCATTTCCTTAGATCTTCCACCACCAAAAAAGGTTATGTTAGAAGGTAATTCCTGTGCCCTGTGCTTAGATTCATTTGTACTGGACTGTGGCGGGCGCTGAGGTAATTGACAAGCTCCATACAGAAAAACAGCCAACACATTCATGATTACTAATCGTAATTTACCCATAACGTTTTACTTAGGATAACAAAAGCAATTAGATTACAGTTTTAGCCATTTTTCTTTTTCTATACATTCAACCGTTGATATTGAATTTGTTACATCGTCCACAAACTCCATTTTGATTTGATTGCATGTGGATTTAGTTCTCGTATTTTTTGATAAAAAACATAGAAATTTCTATTCCAGAGGGAATAGTTATGCGTAAAACTGAAAATGGACTGTCCCTTACTATCCAATTGAACGACAACTTGCCAGATATAGTGATTATTAATTTGAGTCGATGTCCTACGAAGTTCAATGATATCCACTAACCTAAAGGATCTACCTGCCCCGCCTTTTCGACCGACAGCATAAAAATAATTTTCATCAAAAAAATAATCTTCGTCACTTAACAGATTATCTTCTATACCAAATAGAAAGGGTCGTGACGACAGTTTTCTTAATTTATCTGTTTCAAAATGATCATTCATCTCATAGCTTTTTTTAACACCGTATAAATAATTTTCAGCTACAGTTTTCTTATAGACTTCTGTCAACACGACAACGATCAACATACAACTGATAACCAAAACAATGCCTTTAGAATTCATTTTTCGCAAAAAAAATTAACTGACACAAATCAGACAGAACATAGGAATTTCCCCTTCATCTCGATAGCATCTAATCCTTCGAAATAGCTATGGTCGCGTAGTTCTTTCTGAGCAATTTGTTGTTCCAATTGATAGCGCAAATCAATAGCCGTAAGATGTAGTGGATGTGAAGGCCACATGAGATAATACTCAGACGGAATGATTACCATTCCACCATGCGACATTATTCCAGGGACTTCCTTTCTTTTCTTTAAGATATCCAATATACCTTTTCAAGTAAGATTTCCCAATTTTACTATTTAACCCAACTTGATCTTCTCCTTTCATAAATTGATCGGAAAATAGCAACCAATCACTAAAATGCTTTTTCGCATATACTGACAACTTTTTGAGAACATCTAATGCCACAGGTTTTGATAGATATCCAACGTCCGTTGCGGATGTCGTAATATGACTTGCTACAGCAACAACAAAGGCATTTACCCCTACTTTGGAGATATCCCAAACGGCTGTATCGATCTTGCTGTTTTTTCCTTCCAATGCGGTCCCGGTCTTTTCGATTCCAAGTAATGTAAAATATGAACTCAACATTTCAAGACAGCTGTCTGTATCTGTTATACCAAAATCTCTTTTTAACAATTTGATAAAATCACTTCTATATTGATCAATTTTGGGATAATTTCCAAATTGATATAAGTGAATCGGATAACTTCCATCATCTCCCGTACTGCCGAATACCGTAAACCAGTCCCCAAAAACAATGACTCTAAATGCGGCTCCTAATGCATTTCCAAACTGTTCTTCATAAGGAATATCCAGAAGTATATTGTTATCAATTGCTAAACTCTCCGCCATTTTTTCCTCTTCGGCTTTCAAAGTAACTTCATCTTTGGCTTCATGCACACCTTCCTTTGCCGCATTCAATAATTCTCTTAAAAATTTAAACATAACGGTATTGATATTAACTACTTAAAAGAAATCTTACTTACTATATTTTGCTACAAGTGCATAATCATAGGGGATTCTCATGGACAAGTCTCGTGCTTGCCAAATATCTCCTTCAGACGCCTGGTAAAAATCATAGGCATTTTTCAAGAAATTTTCACCGTTTGGAGCCTCCACCCAACTTTTCTTCTCTCGATTGTAAAGTAAAATCATACAACTCACGCAACGATAATTACCTGCTGTTTTTAGGTTTTCAAAACAAGTTCCAACTTTAATATTAATCTTCTGATTGATTATCACATCGGTCAATTTACGATCCGTGAGATGAATTAATGCGATTTGTGCATCCTCATGATCCGGTGGTAACTTCGCTATTACTAATCGTCCAAAATCTGTCTTTCTAATTTTTTCGATTTCTAAAGCCCTAGATTCTGGAGATATGCGATTTGTATCAACCGGATATAGATCATCTTCTACAGCTGCCACTTCAGTCGTCGTTACTTCGGTAGCCTCAGCGGCAAGTAGCTGTTTATTGTTTTCATAATTTTCCCAATCTGCTGTATCGTAGGTAACCCACTGCTGTATCTTATAGAGCAAGGTTTCCCTCTTATTGACTTTGATAAAAAACGCCGCTATTAAAAATGAAACCAGCAAAATGAACAGGATAACGAGGACTCTTTTCAAACTAAAATTATTTAATGAAGTATTTAAATCTGTAAAATCGTGAAAACATATTCCATATTTTCATTTAATACCGTAAATCTGCACATAATTATTCAACCGATAAATCTGGAACCCATATTAGGTCAAAACTTGGCGATATTTGTAGCTCAATAATCAATATTTGAAAACAGCAATACAATCGCTAATTTCGAAGACCTTTAATGATTCAATTAAATCCAACGTGTATGCATAAGCTGTTAGATCTCATATCACCTCGAATCTTTAAAAAAGAAATTTCTTTTAGGAGGAACGAATACATTAAAATGAATGGTTCGATTGATTCAAAGATTTATTTCATAAAAAAAGGCAGCATCAAAATCTCTATTTTTCAGGAAGATCATGAACAGATTATTCGCTTTGGATATGATGGAGATCTCATTGTAGCTATGGATTCTTTTATTCATGGTAGCTACTCGGATTATGCAATTCAGGCAATAAAGAAAACAGATATGCTAATCGCCGAGAAGGAAGATTTTATGAATTTTATCTATTCCACTTCAGAAAACACAAAATTATATATCACTATCTTGGAACAGTTGGTATTACAGCAGCTTGAAAGAGAACGAGATCTATTGCTGGAATCCCCAAAAAACAGGTATGAAAGACTCGTTAAACGAAATCCTAGATTATTTCAACTAATTCCGAATAAGCATATCGCCAATTATCTTAGAATGAGTCCCGAAACTTTATCAAGAATCAGTAAATCTTGAGTTAAATCAATTTTTTTCCAATTTATTTTCGAGTATTTTATCAAAAAAAAGATGAAATATAAATCATTAGAACTACTTGATCAACTGGAAAAGCAAGTACAGGAACATATATCATTTGTCAATTCCCTAGAAGCCCTTTCTCAGGAGACATTACATAAAAGACCTCATGAAGGGTCCTGGAATATCCTCGAATGCATACAGCACCTGAATCTGTACGGAAGTTTCTATTTACCTGAAATCACAAAAAAAATATCCGAAAGCAATTTTGGCTACAATGTTGATTTCAAAAGTGGTTTTTTAGGGAACTATTTTGCTAATTCTATTTTACCAAATGATAAGGAAAAAAAGATGAAAACTTTTCGAAAAATGGATCCTAGAAATCTTATGCAGAGCGCCGAACCGATTCCAGTTTTTTTAGAACAGCAAAATAGACTACTTCATCTACTCGATAAGGCAAGGTCAAAAGATTTAACTAAAATTCGCATTAGGCTATCTTTCAGCAACTGGATACAGCTCCGTTTAGGAGATATATTTCGTTTTATTATTCATCACAATACCAGGCATATTGTACAAATAAAGAATATCTTATCGTTAACTACAAAACATTAAAATAGGGTCCTAAAGAAGCCCACAGCATATACACCAAAAGCATGTGGGCTTACCGATAAATAATATTGACTAACCGATGTAAACCCCATATTGACCGAATAGCCCTATCATGATATAGATTATGTGTTTATTTTGGCAAGATCAGATAACCAATAAAATAAAAACAATGCATAGAATTATAGGAATATGGATCGTCTTCTTGATTTGCTTTACTCAAAATAGTTTTGGACAAGTAAAAGATTCAAACTATTTTCTCGAAAAAGATAATACTAAGGTACCTCCGCAGGCCAACATTTTACCGCTACAAAATTTCAACTTCCACGTCAAACCCTATCAGGCTGTAGGAACCAAAGTGATCGTAGACTCATTATCGATCGGAGCAGATAATTATATCATTTATACATTTAGTATAACCAAATCTCCTCATGGCAAGGAATATTATTCTTTCTGCAATATTGTCGTTAAATTAACCTCGCAGGAGTCAATGATGACTTTAGCTCAAACGAATAAAATTTACGCGGGAAATGTTTCTAGAAACCACCCCGACTATTTTGGCCAGGGCTCCTTAATACGGGATGACTATCGTATTGATTTTATCGCATTTACGCAAGAAAACCATGATATTAGCGTAATTAACACTAAAATTTATAACCTTTCAAAAGGTAGAACCATATTGTTGGAACAAGATACCTTCCACCAATTTATGCTAAATGATTACCAATTTTCGGACATTGGACTACAATCAACCAATGACCTTAAAGAACATATTGCAGGACTAATAAATAAACGGTAAATGCAAAAATTCATCCTTTCATTTGAGCTTTAAAATAAATATGAAAACCTGGACGATCATGCTATTCTTCGTTTCCATTGGGGTCATACAAACGTATGCACAGCAAACGGCTAATATTAAAGTTACAAGTATAAATGTCCTCTTTAAAAGAATAACCCACTAAATCATGTCGATTAAAATAATATCATAGGAGATATCTTTAACCGTTCAAAAAAAGCCAAAATTAGTGATTAGAAAAAAAAAATTTAAGTACATCCAACACAGATGCAGCTATATTCAAAAAATGTTTCATACAATCAAGAAATATAACAATCAAGCCAGCATCGTCACTTAGCACCAATGAGTGCTAAAACTTTTTCAATAGGTCGACCAATTACTGCTACACCGTCCTTTACAACGATAGGGCGCTCAATCAAGATCGGATACTCCAGCATCACATCGATCCACTGCTCATCTGTTAAGTGAAGATTTTGGAATTTTTCCTGAAAGACCGATTCTCCTTTTCTGATAAGTTCCAAAGGTTTTAAAGCAAGTTGACCCAATAATTCAATCAATTGGCCTCTCGTCGGAACATCGTTTAAGTACTCCTGTACTTCTATATCCACAGCTTGATGCTGTAGCAGTTCCAATGCATTACAACTCTTACTACAATTTTTATTATGATAAATTTTAATCATGGTCGCAATATGTAAAGGATATCCTTGTGATAAAAAATCAATTATTGGATACCCTCAAAAATAGTAACAAAATCACAAACAGTTCAAATAAAATGCCATTGGCTAACCAAATATTCGAATTCATTTTCGAGAAACTGATCCGTTTATGACGTAGGATTGTTTCTCTTTTTTTAATTTAGTAATATGCAATCAGCCGAAAGTGTAACAGATTTTTACAAAAGGCAACCAGGTTTAACTCATCTGGATTTGCCGCTAAATAATACGGGAATTGGGCATTTCAATGTTTTCAGCAGGGAATCCTGTACTGTCGTCTCTCCGTACAATCGCCGCGATTTTTATAAAACCTCCCTTATCATAGGGCGTGGAAAACTATATTACGCGGATAAGTGGATACAAATCGATAGACCTGCCATGTTATTTGCGAATCCGGTTGTTCCATATGCTTGGGAGCCCGAATCCTCAGAACAATCCGGATGGTATTGTGTATTTACAGAGGAATTTATACAGCATAGTGAACGGATAGAAAGTCTAAAAGACTCTCCCCTGTTCAAGATAGGTAGCAACCCGATTTATTTTCCGGATGAAACACAATTAGCAGAAATTTCTACAATCTTCCAAAAGATGATGGTTGAAATGAACTCGAGCTATATCCATAAAGATGATATGTTGCGAAGTTATCTACATCTTCTAATTCATGAAACGATGAAATCGAGTCCCGCAGCGAGTTTTGGATCTTATACCAATGCATCGACCAGGGTATCGGGGCTATTTCTTGAGCTGTTAGAAAGACAATTTCCAATCAATACCCTTCAACTTAGCCTGCAATTGAAAAGCCCAGCAGATTATGCGCATGCGCTTTCGGTTCATATCAATCACCTCAATAGGTCGGTAAAAGAAGCCACAGGCAAAACCACCAGTACACATATTGCAAACCGTGTGGTCCAAGAAGCCAAAGCTTTGTTGCTGCATACCAATTGGAATGTATCGGATATTGCCTACAGCCTAGGATTTGAATATCCATCCTATTTTACCAATTTCTTCAAAAAGCAAACCGGGATGTCTCCAAACCAAGTCCGAAGCAATACTGTTTGAATTGTATAACAATCTGTTTGATTGTCTTAACTCGCTTCGTTTGTTCCATATGTACTTTTGTATTGAACAAAATGTAATCATTATGAAATATAGAAATCTTGGAACAACAAATGAAAAACTCTCTGCGATTGGATTAGGTTGTATGGGAATGAGCTTTGCTTACGGACCTACGGACGAAAAAGAGAGCATTGCAACATTGGAAAGAGCATTGGACCTCGGCATTAATTTTTGGGATACCGCGGATATGTACGGCAACGGAGCCAATGAGGAACTTATTTCAAAAGTGCTTGTTCCCAACCGTGACAAAGTTTTTATTGCAACAAAATTTGGATTTCGCTTTAAAGATGAAATAGCAGGTCCAAGTGGTACGGCAAACACCTATTTCGATGGCTCGCCCGAATGGATAAAATTAGCGGTAGAAAAAAGTTTAAAACGCCTTGGAATCGATACCATAGATCTTTATTATGCGCACCGCGTAGACCCCAATATTCCTATCGAAGAGACCGTAGGCGCTATGGCAGAATTGGTTAAAGAAGGAAAAGTGAGGTATTTGGGTTTAAGCGAAGCATCTCCCGCATCAATCATTAAAGCAAATGCCGTACACCCTATAGCTGCTTTACAGAGCGAATATTCGCTCCTTACACGTGATGTAGAAAAAGAAATCTTACACACCGTAAGGCAATTGGGGATAAGTTTAATTCCTTATGCGCCTCTAGCGCGTGGATTATTTTCCAATTCTTTAAATTTAGAAGATCTTGCTTCGGACGACTTTAGAAGAACCTTACCTCGAAATCAAGGTGAACATGCATTGAACAATGCACATTTAGTCGCCGACTTTTCCCTACTGGCAAAAGATAAAAACTGTAGTCCAATACAACTCGCTTTAGCCTGGGTACTGGCACAGGGAAATGACATCATTCCTATTCCAGGAACTAAAAAAAGAAAATACCTGGAGGAAAATGTCGGTGCCCTTGATGTACAATTATCGCATGATGATTTAAAAAAAATAGATGAGATACTTCATAAATACCCCAATATCGGAGCACGATACAGCGAAGGCGCTATGGCTTTAGTCAACCATTAATCCATTTTTGAGATTATAAGTGGCTTGCTGGCGCCGCTTATAATCTCAAAAATTGTTCTCATCCGTCCTTGTTCTATTGTCATGATATGCTGTAGGAACAGTTACGAATCGCTTAATATGGTATTAATTATCGGAAATTGCGGTACGCAACGAAAAATAGAAAGAACTTCCTGCGCCATAATCACTTTCAACACCAATTTCGCCACCTTGCGCTTCTATAAACTCCTTACTAATACTTAAACCAAGTCCTGTTCCACCCTTTTTTGACCCTGGCACACGGAAGTAACGCGCAAATATTTTATCCAAATATTTCGGCTCGATCCCTTGCCCACTGTCGGTAACGATAAATTTTGTTTTAAGTTCGCTGTTTTCCACTGCGATACGAATAAGCGAATCCTCATGGGAGTAACGTATTGCATTGGAAAGAAAATTTGTAAGAACCCAGGCCGTTTTCTCATTGTCAGCAAATATAGCTTTCACATTAGGTCCTACCTCGATAACAAAGTGGATATTTTTTTGATTCGCAGCAAATTGATTTGCCATGATAGCATATTCAATAATAGGCTGTATTTCTGTCGTATGTAAGTTAATTTGAATAGAACCACTTTCAACCTGCGTCATATTTAACAGTTCACCGGTTATTTGAAGCAAGCGGTTAGAATCATCTTTTATTCCATTTAACAACGTGAGCTGCTCGGTATTCAGATGACCTATTTGCTCGTTTTCCAACAATTGAACCCCCATCTGAATCGCCGCAATAGGTGTTTTGAACTCGTGCGAAACAGTACCGATGAAGTTTGTTTTTGCAAGATCAAGTTCCTTAAATGGCGTAATATTCTTTAGGATAACCACCTGCCCGATAAACTTTGGCTCAAGTTCACCCGTAGGCAAAACATTGATATCGATAACATCTTTTTCAAAATAGCTTTCTCTATCATCTGCATAAATTTTAACAGCATTTTTTTCACGTTTTTCTACAGGAAGAAAAAGATCTTTAAAAATATCCTTAGCAAGATCATTTTCATCTGAAACCGCTAAAGCAGATCTTCCGAGAAGTTGATCTTTATGTAGATTTGTGATGCGAAGTGCTTCCTCGTTGACAAAAATGACACGTCGCTCTTCGTCGAAGCCTATCACCGGATCATGCATATGATCAACAAGAGACTCAATTCGTCTTTTTTCCTTTAAAATTTTTTCAAGTTTACTTTCAGCGTATTCTTCAAGTTTCTCTGCCATGGAATTAAATGAAGCGACGAGTTCGGCAAACTCACCACCGCTCTGTACCTGAATACGCTCTTTGTAGTTCTGTCCTGCAATCTGTCGAATACTCGCTGTCAATTTCGCAATGGGATCAGCTATATTGGACGGCAAATTGACCAGCAATATAAAAGCAATGATAAAACAGAGCGCCCCGGCAAATGAAATGACCAAAATTGCATGTTCGGCAGTGCGATCCGCAATAATACTCTTCCGAGAAATTGCCGTCATATTTTGTTCCATTAACAAGGCAATATCCTTTCTGATAGACGAGACAATAGTAACATCTAAGGGCTTATCTCGCAGTTTTAAAAAATGTTTGGCAATTGCGTTTGTTGTTTGCTGCTCTCCGACTTCGGTAACATTTTTCCGTTGTTTGTCAAGATTAATCTGGAAGTTGTTAAAAGCAGCTTTTTCAACAGGAATTTCCTCCAATGCCAATAACATATTCTTGGCGTACAGCAGCGTATTGTAGTTCGCTGTCAGTATATTTGCGGTATCCTTTTTTAACCGGTTTACATACCAACCACTCAGCGCGGCAAGTAGAAAGATCATGAGAAAAAGTGATCCTACACCAAAGGTAAGTTTCGTTTTTATTTTCATCTTATTCACAATTTGTCTTTATCATTAAGACAATATAATCAGGTCGATGTCTTCGGTCGACAGTTGTGCCAGCAGTTTGCTAAATGTATCCTTAGCAAGTAACATCCTTAAAAGAGATAATCGTGGTTTTCCAATGCAAACTGTGGTGATCTTGCGGAGCTCGCACAAAGCGATGATCTCTTTTGCCACACTATGACTTTCTACTTTGATAATTTCTCCACCAAGTTCTGTCGCCAGTTTAAAGTTATTGATCAGGTGCCGTTGTTTATTTAACGCTATCCGATCTCCGCGCTCTTTTGGCAACTGTACATACAGCAAAAACCAACTGCTATTGTAATATCCTGCTAAGCGTGCTGTTTTTCGGATGACGTTTTTTGCTTTTATTTCATTAGAACTTATACAAGCCAGGAAACGCTCCTTTCGCACCCATCGTTGGGGTTGAACTTCAATCTCTACTTTGCGTTGAACCTGGGAGGCAACTTCTTTCAACGCCATTTCACGCAATTGTAAAATATGTTCGCTTTTAAAGAAGTTTTGAAGCGCTGCCTGAATTTTTGACGCGTCATAGATCTTGCCCTCTTTTAGTCGAATGATAAGCTCTTCTGCAGTAAGATCAATATTAACGACTTCATCTGCGGAATCAATAACACTGTCGGGAACACGTTCTTGCACTTCAACACCTGTAATCGCTTTGACCTCCTCGTTTAAACTCTCAATATGCTGGATATTAACAGCGCTGATCACATTAATCCCCGCCTCAAGAATCTCCATAACATCCTGCCACCTTTTGGTATTTTTACTGCCTTCAATATTTGTATGTGCGAGCTCATCGATAATGACAACCTCGGGATGTGAATTCAAGACAGCATAAAGGTCCAGTTCCTCCAACTGTTTGCCTTTGTAAAAAAGATGGCGTCGGGCGATAAGGGGTAGACCATCGAGCAATTGATGTGTTTCCTTCCGATTATGTGTCTCAATATAGCCAATACGCACATCGATTCCTCCCTGTAAAAGGGTATGTGCATCCTGTAACATGCGGTAGGTTTTTCCTACGCCTGCACTCATACCGATATAAAGTTTGAAGCGACCTCTTCTCGATTTCCGGATAAGGTCCAAAAAGTGTTCAGCGCTTTTCCTCTCTTCCATTTTTATTGCCTTTCATTTCAGAAGGTTCCTGCCGATCCAACACACGGCAGGAACGATTGTTTTTAAAAACTAACGGTAAGTGCTGTTACAGCCGTCACACTATTTTTCACCAACTTATTTGTCCGATCAAGGAAAATAGCATCTTTATTTGTGAGGTTACGTAGTTCCGTACGCCAAAGAACATGGGGAAGAATGGCATAATCTGCATTTAAAGAATAGCCAAACGTTTGAAAACCTTGCTCTGTAGTCGTAGAAACGATCACACCATGCTTATCGTTGTAATATTCTCCTCTTGCAGTTAAGCTAAATTTTTCGGTCGTCGCGTATCGTGCAATTAACACTGGGGTGTACCATACATTGTACTTCGAACTACCTTTTGCTTTTTGTTCCGCTCCAATATCAAATCCGAATGTGATTCCCAGCTTTTCGTTCATTTGATAAATTGCATATAGGTTATGAAAATAGCGCATCTGTCTGACGCTATCCGCTTTGTCACTGCCTATAAAAGAACCACTATTGATGGTCCATTTATCTGTCGGTTTATAGACCAATTGATGCCCAAATGCCGGTAAACTGCTACCATCTACACGTTGAATCCGCTGCCATCCGTTTAAAATAAGCCCACTTAAAAATAGTTTTCCCGATGCGGATGTATAGGATATTTTTGCTCCTGTTTCAAAATAAGGGGAATTATCCGCAAAAATACTCCTTGTTACAGTCCAATTATCCTTTCCTATAGCGCTTTCAAAGCCCAAATGGGAAGAAAATATGCCAGCATCGATCCATAAATTATGTTTTTTCGAGATACGTATACCGGCGTTCGCTTCGTAAATATTTTTTAAGACTCCGGGTTCCGCACCGTAGTTGGCATTCATATATGTGCCGACACCTAAAGCAAGATTTGCACGGGTATTTGTTGTTTCGTATGCAGCTTTTAAAAGTGCCAAGTTTATGTTTACTTCATTCGTCCTATTGTGACTATATACAAAGCCTGGACGTGTATTTCCAAGTGGATTATTAAAGTCACGGAGGTAATATGCTTCAAGGTAACCACTGATAGAAAATCGGGTATTTTGAGTCGTATCTTGCTGTGCAAATAATTGTGTTGCCCCTGCGAGTAAACAGGCCAACATCGCTAGTTTTTTCATGTAAATTGTTCTTATAAAATGTATATCGATGACCCTTTAGGTCAATTTTATTTTTCAACCATCTTGTCCAAAGCAATATTTAGTTCAAGGACATTGATTTTGCGAGGTCCAAACATATTCCATAAAGGCGTCTGAACGTGGGCGTCAACAAGAGACTGTAGGCTATTTACCGATACACCTCTCGCTTTCGCAACACGATCAATTTGTATTTTTGCGGCCTCGATGGAGATATCTGGATCCAAACCACTACCACTGGCTGTAACAATGTCTACCGGTACCTGTTCGCGTTTTACAGTAGGATTGTGGACTAAGAAAGTATCGATACGGGCCCTAACTTCCGAAAGATATTCCCCATTAGAGGGTCCTTTGTTACTTCCACCCGATCCAGCAGCATTATAACCAACAGCTGAAGGACGCGACGAGAAGTAATCATCACGCGTAAAGGCCTGTCCAATATTTCTGTAATACTTTTGCCCATTGTACTCAAGCATTTCCCCATTTCCATGATTGGGTGCTATTTGAGCTATTGCCCATACGAGGGCTGGATATACCACTGAGAGCAGGAGCGATAAAACAATTGTAATCTTTATTGCCGGATATATATGTGTTTTCATCTTTGCTTTTATTATTAAAAATGTATTAGATAAATAGGGAAACCAGTAGGTCTATGACCTTGATACCAATAAATGGAACGAGTACTCCACCAAGTCCAAAAACGAGCAGATTTCTCCGTAACAGTGCGCTTGCACCTATAGGTTTGTATGCGACTCCTTTCAATGCCAAAGGAATCAGTAATGGGATAATAATTGCGTTAAAGATGACAGCTGATAGTATGGCACTTTGTGGACTACTGAGCTGCATAATGTTTAAACCTTGAAGTGCGGGTATTGCTGCAATAAACAAGGCCGGAATGATAGCAAAATATTTGGCGACATCGTTTGCAATACTAAACGTTGTTAGCGTACCTCTGGTCATCAACAATTGTTTGCCTATCTCCACAACCTCAATCAGTTTGGTTGGATCATTGTCGAGATCGACCATATTTCCAGCCTCTTTTGCAGCTTGTGTACCGCTGTTCATCGCTACACCAACATCGGCTTGTGCAAGTGCTGGAGCATCGTTTGTACCATCCCCCATCATGGCGACCAATCGTCCATCAAGCTGTTCTTTTTTGATATAGTTCATCTTGTCTTCAGGTTTCGCTTCGGCTATGAAATCATCCACTCCAGCTTTTTCCGCAATATATTTGGCCGTCAACGGATTGTCTCCCGTCACCATAACAGTCTTGATACCCATTTTTCGCAACCTTTCAAAGCGTTCATGAATTCCAGGTTTTATCACATCCTGCAATTCTATGACACCGAGAACCTGTTCATTCTCTGCAACGACCAATGGGGTTCCCCCATTTTGAGAGATAAGCTTTACGCGTTCATCTATTTCCTGAGGAAACAGATTTCCAGTCTTTACAATGATATTCCGAATAGCATCTGTTGCACCTTTACGAATACGTGTCTGTGCAAAGTCTATTCCTGAGCTACGGGTCTCCGCGGTAAACTTAATGAATACAGGATTTTCGACCTTATAGCTCGATGGGTTGACACCAGCCAATTCGACAATTGATTTCCCTTCCGGTGTTTCATCCGCCATGGAGCTCAATGTGGCTGCACGTACCAGAGCTTCCTTCAGGACGCCATCTGCGGGGTAAAAATTTGTCGCCTTACGATTTCCGATCGTAATAGTTCCAGTTTTATCAAGCAACAAGACATCAATATCTCCTGCCGTTTCAACTGCCTTGCCACTTTTTGTTATAACATTTGCACGAAGTGCACGATCCATTCCCGCGATACCAATTGCCGATAAAAGACCACCTATTGTTGTTGGAATCAGACAGACAAAAAGTGAAATAAACGAAGCAATGGTGATACCAACATTGGCATAATCCGCAAATGGTTTTAAGGTCACCGTTACGATAATAAATACAAGTGTAAAACCTGCCAGAAGGATTGTTAATGCAATCTCATTAGGTGTTTTTTGGCGGCTTGCCCCTTCAACCAATGCGATCATCTTATCCAAAAAGCTCTCCCCCGGTTCTGTCGTTACCTGCACGACAATTCGATCGGACAAAACCTTGGTACCACCGGTAACTGAACTTTTATCACCTCCAGCCTCGCGGATCACCGGTGCTGATTCTCCAGTAATTGCACTCTCATCTATGGTTGCCAATCCCTCAATAATCTCCCCATCCAACGGAATTACATCACCAGCCTGGCAAACAAAAACATCATCTTTTTTCAGTTGAGCGGACGAAACTACCCGACCATCACGCAGGGTTGCTGGAGTTTCCTCCCGAGTTTTCCGAAGACTATCTGCTTGCGCCTTACCGCGGGCTTCGGCAATTGCCTCAGCAAAATTTCCAAACAACAAGGTTAAAAATAGAATAAGAAATACCGTAAAATTATAACCAAGTGTACCTTGTGATTTTTCCCCAGTCATTATCCAAAGACAAACGACGGCCATAATCAGCGTCCCGATTTCCACAGTAAACATCACTGGATTACGGAACATTATTTTAGGATTTAGCTTCACGAAAGATTGCTTTAAAGCCTGTTGTACAAGTTCTTTCTGAAACAATGTTTGTTGATTGCTCATTTTTAGAATTCTTTAATTTTAAGTACTACATGGAAAAATATTCCGCAATTGGACCCAATGCCAACGCAGGGAAGAAAGAGAGTGCTGCAATAATCGCGATCACAGCGAATACCATTAAACCGAATGTACTTGTATCTGTTTTTAGCGTTCCCTCACCTTCAGGTATAAATTTTTTCTCAGCCAATAATCCCGCAATAGCAATTGGGCCTATAATCGGTATAAAGCGGCCGAGTAACAATACGATACCTGTCGAAATGTTCCACCAAATTGTATTATCTCCAAGACCTTCAAACCCACTACCATTGTTAGCTGCGGATGAAGTATATTCGTACAATATTTCACTAAAACCATGGAATCCAGGGTTATTCAATGTAGAAGCACCTTGGGCTGGAAAGGCTGTGGCAAGTGCTGTACCGACAAGGATTAGAAAAGGATGGGCAAGAGCAACAATCATAGCAATTTTCATTTCCCGCGCTTCAACTTTCTTACCCATAAACTCTGGTGTGCGCCCCACCATCAAGCCACTAATGAAAACGGCGAGTATAATAAAAATGAAGAAATTGAGTATTCCCGCGCCTACACCGCCATAAAAAGCATTCACCATCATCGCTATAAGTTCGTTCATACCAGATAAGGGCATGTAACTATCATGCATAGAATTGACAGAACCCGTCGAAATCATCGTTGTAACAATGCTCCAAAACCCCGATGCCGCTGCACCAATACGTATTTCCTTTCCCTCCATGGCGCCCATAGACGTGTCAATACCCATCTGTGCGATCGCTGGATTTCCAGCCATCTCCATTTTTATATTTGGTATTGTCAGGATGATAAACCCAATGGTCATCACACCAAACATCATCCATGAAAATTTACGCTTGCGAATAAAAAAGCCGAATGCAAATATCATCGCCATCGGGATAATAAACTGGGCAATCATTTCCACCATATTGGTCAAATAATTGGGATTTTCAAATGGATGCGCACTGTTCGCACCGAAAAAACCACCTCCATTTGTACCAAGATGTTTAATTGGGACAAAGGCAGCTACTGGTCCTCGGCTTACCTGTACGGTATCTCCAGCGACAGTAATCATGCTGTCCTTACCTTCGAAAGTCATCGGCATGCCTTGGAATACGAAGATGGCAGCAACCAAGACAGAGATAGGCAGTAAAATCCGGGTGCAAGACTTCACAAAGAAATCGTAAAAATTGCCCAATTGTGTTGTTGTCTTATCCCTAAAAGCTTTGAAAATAACCACTGCAGCAGCCATTCCCACGCCTGCGGTAACGAATTGAAGAAACATGAGCCAAATTTGTCCTAGATAGCTCACTCCTGATTCACCGGAATAGTGCTGGAGATTACAGTTGACCAAAAAAGATATACTGGTATTAAAGGCCAAATCAGCAGTCATTCCAGGATTCCCATCTGGATTTAAAGGCAAATGTCCCATATTCATCAGGATAGCCATGCTCAACAGGAACCACAGTAGATTAATTGTCAAAAGAGCAACGAGGTGCTGTTTCCAAGTCATCTGGAGGCTAGGATTAATTCCTGTCACCCGATAAAAAAATCGTTCCAATGGTTGAAACAATGGATCTAACCAGGTTTTTTCATTGCCATATACCTTAGCTATATATTTCCCAAGGGGAAGTCCGAGTAGTAATGTTACGATGAACATCACTATGATTCCAAGAATCTCTGTATTCATTTCTTTAGTTGATTTGTATAAAAAGTGTATCATGACCGATCGTCATCTAACCTCAAGCTCTTCTTTTCGCTATGTAACACGAAAAGAACTGACTGAAAGCGGGATTTCATCGCAGACGATAGAGAATGAGTAATCTTGTTATTAAAATTTTTCTGGCTTTAGAAGTACATAACAGATATATGCAAAAACCAGTAGTGCTACAATAAATAAAGCTGTCATTTACTTTGATATTAATAGATTATGAATTTGTTGTCCTTTAAGGACCTCTAAAAATGGTATTGGTAGCTGAGCTTCGATTACCGCCCATGCATTGACCGAACTGATGCGCCGAAGACCTCCTAAAGATCTTACAAAGAGATTTTCCAGAATGTATTTGACATAATGGTTTCCTCGCCCATAAATCATTCCGAGGAAATGAATATGCTGGCAAATTTTGTCCGTACTTTGCAATATAATTAAGCTCCGAAGGTGATTAATAACGGCCTGTAGGGCTCCTGCAAAATTGTGCTTCCGCAATAAGAAATTAATCTCTGATCGGATTTCCTTATAATGGAGCGCCATATACAAACCTGCACCGTATTGATTTAATTTTTTCATGTTGTGCGTAAAACTATACTTCAAAATCTAACCGATATAGAGTTGAAAAATCATTGCAATAATCAACACCACTACTATGATCTTCGCTATACGGTCTCCCGATAAATTATGTGCGGAACTTCTGCCTTTATTTTCTTGCTTCTCTTTCATATTATTTCTTTCATATTTTGCCGAAAAAATCGACCATTTTATAGAATAACCAGAAGAACAAAATTCCAGTTATGACGAGTATGATTGTTATTACCATTGTTAAATTTTATTAGTGAATCGCGATTTCATTTTGTTAAACTCAATTACATACCAGCAGCTTTACCGATCGTCCCTCTCGGAGGACTCTTGCCACATACTTTTCTTTTCCGTCCTGTTTTCATATTTACATTCATTTGTCCCAATAAGCCAAACAATGTTCCACTATGCCACAAAAAATCATAACACACTGTTATTCAGGTGTTATAAAAAATAAGCCACAAAATAGCATTGGCGAATCCTATCATTTTGATAAGGTTATTTTATCAAAATGAGAATGACTGTGCTGAAAATGTGATCAAATCATTATAATGTGTAACTTGTCATTTATACTTGAAAGGTGACCAAAAAACATAGAGGGTTTGAACCAGTCTATTCTATAAAATGACGGAAAAGAATGTTTTAAAAATTCATAAATGAATAGGAGAATAGGTGAACCTCCGAATGAGTATTAGCAGAAGTACTATGTAACAAATTTGCAAAGTAACATGAAATTATCGCCAAAAGTTCATATTAGAAATTATTTTAGGGGATACATATTAAATGGGAAAACTTATTAAAGAGACACTTATACAAATAAAAACAATGATAAACTTAAACCTTTTCAAAAAAATCATCTTATCGGTCTTTATGGGCTGTATTTTACTCTCCTGTCAAAATGAAAAAAGCAGTCCGAATACATTAACAGAAGAAGAGCAAAGTAACGGCTGGCAACTTCTATTTGATGGTACCACGCTTAACAATTGGCATACCTACAATAATAGTAAAAATGCTCCTACAGCCTGGGTCGTTAAAAATGGGACTATTTACTGCAATCCAAACAGTGAAAGCCAAAAATATGACTTAGTATCGGACAAAGAGTATAAAAATTATGAGTTTAAGTTTGAATGGAAGCTCGAAAAAGAGGGAAATAGTGGCGTTTTTGTCAATGTACAGGAAAGACCGGATATCAATGCGACCTACCATTCAGGACCAGAATATCAATTGTTAGCAGATTCCCATCCTGATTTTGATAAGCCGCTAAAGCGTTCCGGCTGTCTTTATACATTTCTACCGCAGCAGAACTTTGTCAATATTAAAGCACAGGATGATTGGAATGAATCCAGTATTATTCAGAAAGACGGAAAGGTAACGTTCTACCTGAATGGTAAAATCACTGCTGAAATGGATTTTAATTCCGCTAAATGGAAAGATTTGGTAAAACATAGTAATTTCAAAGATTATCCAGAGTTTGGTAAACATATTAGTGGGAAATTAGCACTACAGGATTGGTCCAGAGGTGTTTCATTTAGAAACCTAAAAATAAAAACCTTATAATAAAAAAGTCCTTAGCAAATGCTAAGGACTTTTTTTATGCAATAGCCTCAGCCCCATCATCCCGCTTTAACCCTCCTATTATCTTCCTGTTCCGCTTTCAATCCCCGCCTTTTGTCGACTGTCTTTGCCAATGAAATCCGTCAGGAGTTAAGCTCTCCCATCGCTAGACATTCAGTCCTTAATAAAGGATCTGCACCTTGATTTGAAAAAGATGCCTTATACACCCCAAAAACTTCACAAGCCTTTAGTAAGTTAAAAAGAATTTAAAATCAAAATATGAATTAAATAAGAAATAAAATACTATGTAAAATAAATTGTAGCGAATTAAATTTCAAAAACGTTACCTATTGTAAGTCACATAAAATCCTGACTTAACTATATTAATGAAGAAAATTATATTCATCGTCCTAGCAAAATTTAACAATAGACAAAAAGAAGATAGAGAAAGCTTCGGTGCGCTATCCTATCAATTTACACCGATAGCCATTCGTTATGGCAATAAACTAGGTGTCTATGGCGAATTTGGATTCGGTTACTTTGGGATTGCAAATGTCGGGATATCCTTCAAATTGTAAATTATCCAATTTTGGTGTTTCATTAACAGTTAAAACAAAACAAACAAAAAAAATATGATGTTAAAACTTACAATATCAGTAATTGCTGTCGCACTCGCTGCAAGCAGTTGTTCAACAACATTGAATACGAAAAAAATGAATACGGATACAACTGGTCTTTCCGTAAAAATTCAATCAACAAATGCTATTGCAGTTAAAAATCCAACGGGCAAGATTCGTCTGTATGCAGTTTCGGCCCAGATAGCAGATGTACCAGCTACAATGATTCTGGAAAAGAGTTTTACAGCGAACCAAATACCTTTTGATCTCAAACTCGATTTACCTAAAAATCACCTTAAGCTCATCCAGCCTAAAGTCAGTGACGCTGAGCCCATAAAATACTACGTAACATTAGATTGGGATTCCAACGGAGACGGCGAAAAGGGAAAAGGAGATATTGCGATTGACTTCAACAAAAAGTTTCCTACTGTGGTCATTGGACAAGAAAATGAAATTTTTGTCGCAGAATCCAAATAATAAAAAAGTTTCCCAAGAGGTATTCGTCGGAGAACGAGATAGCTCTTGGGAAACCACACTTCAATTAGCAGTAAACTACCGCCAGTCAATTCTTGTATCTATCCAAAAACAATCTCTATTCCGCCGAAATAAGTCGTCCGGTCTTTGGTGATTGTAGATAAGTTCTTCCAAGGCGTTAAAATTATAGCGAAACATGTCTTCATCTTTTGATTGAATGGGGCGCAGAATTGAATCTTCATCATCGATAAAAATGTCGGATTCAAAAATATTGATTCGATGCGCATTCACCCATGCAATAGCCGTCTCTTTACTCATGCGCTCCAATGCTTTGGTCGCTTCCTGAAATTGTTTCATTTCCCAGGGAAGATCTTCGGGATAATGTGAGGCAATATAGTCTTGATAAGCTTTTATATCACCTTCACGGAGACATTCGTTGCGAAGCAACAGCCTTGTTGTATCCCGAGCAAAGCTAATATACTCCGGTCGCATAAATAGGCCGTACCTTTTACTATACAATTCTATTTTTTCAGCTAGTTCTTGCCTCATAATTTAATTGCGCAGCAAAAATCATCCCAACCTACTCTCTTCTAATGAGTTTAGACTAAAAAAAATAGATTTTATATATTTTTAACAATCCAATTGAAGAAAATTGAGCGCACATTCTATTTTTTTTCGTACACTGAGATAAATAACATTTCCAATATTTTTAAAAAATCTTTAAGCCAATAATTCCTGCGACGATCAATGTTGCAGACAGGAGTCTAAATACATTGGCTGAATCTCCGAAAAAAAAGATTCCGACCATTAATGTGCCCACTGCCCCTAAACCTGTCCATACGGCATATGCTGTACCTATAGGAATAGTTTTTTGAGCATAAAATAATAATCCGCCACTAATGCTCATGGAGACAATAGCTAATAGAATCCAACCAAATTTATTGGAATCTGGCTGTTGAGCCATTTTTAATCCGAGCGGCCAGCCAATTTCAAAAACGCCAGCAATAATCAATGCAATCCAATTCATTTTCAATAGTTTAAATTTCTAAAGCAAAGATAATCGCTATATAAGGGGCATTTTTTGACTTATATCAAAATCGCGTACTTATCGCCGTATCCGGCTGAGCATTTCCTGTGTAATTCCTAAATATGATGCAATATGGCCAAGATTAATTCTATTTAACAAATTTGGCTGTAGGCGGATGAGAGATTGATATCGTTCTACTGCAGATTCGGTATGCAGGGACATAATCCGTTCTTCAAGAATAATACAAACCTCCTCAGCAATCTTTCGGCCTATAAGATTTAGTTCAGGATAAATCCTATACAATTCATTCAAATCGTCCACAGAAATTGCATAGATCTCGGAGTCTTCCAGAAACTGGATATTTTCAAAAGAGGGCTTTTCAGTATAAACGGGCAAAATCGATCCAAAAATCTGGTTTTCTTCACCAAACCAACTGTTTATTTCACGTCCATTTTTTAAGAAATAAGCACGAATCAGTCCTGTACGCAAAACAAAATAGCTTGATAAATGCTGCCCTTCCCTCAAAAAATGCTCACCCTTTTTCTTAAAAAAATAACGAGTTCTATTTTCTACCGCTTTCTCAAGTGCTTCATTGAGATAGCCATATTTTTTAAATTGTTCAATTAGGGGATTCATACTATTTTAGATTAAAATCATTCATAGTTTATCGAATTATCTGCTGGATTATACTTTAGAAGTTCTGTATATGCATCGCCTTCAATTCCCAATAGCTGACAAAATGCCGGCTCAGTTTTTACCCCGCTCCTTTTGAGCTGTCTGACCTGCTCAGCGAATTCTACCCCCCTCAATTGAATGATTTCATGCTCTTTAAGCATATGTAAATATCCATTCTGAATTTCAGTTGCTTTATCCGTTGCATAAATTTCAAAAAGCTGTTCCTCAATCGAGAAGCTGCACACGATTACATGACCGGTAGCCCGCTGTAACCGAAAATGTGCATGCTGCGAAAAATTAAGAGACAGCTTTTCTTCAAGAGCATCAAAATCATCTACACACAGAATAATGTCTATATCGCTCCCATCAATATCTATCTGAATCGGTATCGTGCCAACTACAATCGGACTGTAGCCCTCAAGACGGTTAATAATCTGATAATCCCTCAGTAACCGATAGGCTTTTTTTTGCACTTTATTTCCACTCTTCAAATACTCTATATTTCTAAAATTTATGGTCATAAGCAAATCGATAATTCGATCACACAAAATAGGTCAGAATATACTAAACAACAAAAGAAAATTGTAACTAAATCATATAAAAAACGATAAGTCTTGTATCTTTATTTGCAACACATCATTCATATGCAGGAGATCCAACATTTCTATCTGAACCAAAAAGAACCAAATAAAAGCTGTCTTTTAGCATTAAGACATATTATTCTTCAACAGGATACGGATGTGAGTGAGACCATAAAGTACGGTATGCCTTGTTTTTGCTATAGAAAAAAAGCTTTCTGTTACCTTTGGACCGACAAACGGACTACATTTCCGTACCTACTGATGGTTGAAGGTAAACATTTGGACCAGTTACAACTGGAAGCAGGTCAGCGTCTTCGGATGAAAACATTGCCTATTGATCCACAGGAAGATCTTCCGATAGACACAATCGAAAGTATTCTGACGGCCGCCTTAAACCTCTATCGCAATGGCACAATTAAAATTAAAAAATAGCCATCAACCAGTGAAATAACCTATCATCAACCATTAAACGATAAGCTATATAATTACCAAATGAAAGCTTCATATAGCAGCGATTGTGGAAATATTTAAATAATATTTACTTAACACAAAATCAATAATACTCTCCTACCTTTATCGCGGTTTAAAAATCACCTAGTCATTTAAACAGCTACAAAACAAATGAGAAAACATTTGATTACCAGCATTTTGCTAAGCACAATTGGTACATCACTTACCTATGCGCAAAATGAAACCACCTCTGCTCTGAATGGAACCGTCAGAGAGGGAAATTCGCCAATCAATGGGGCGACAATTGAAGCCATACATTTACCTTCTGGGACAAAGTACGTTACTTCATCGCGAAGTGACGGTCGCTACAATCTCCCCAATATGAGAATTGGTGGCCCTTATCAAATCACCGTAACTTATCTGGGGCATTCACCCAATATCAAGCAGATCGAGAAACTAGCTTTGGGACAAAGCTCAACATTAGATATTCAGATGCAGTCCGCATCGCAAGTGCTGGATGAAGCTGTCGTTGTAGGAACGAGACAGGGAAAAGTCTTCAACTCCGGCCGAACAGGTGCAGCACAAAACATTTCCAGAACAGCGATTCAAAATCTACCTACACTCAATCGAAGCTTTACAGATTTTGTCAAACTGACCCCTCAATTTTCGATGCAATACGGTAATCCTTCTTTTGCGGGAAGAAGCAACCTTGCAAATAACTTTACGATCGACGGAGCGCTATTTAATAATGCTTTTGGATTACAGGGAACTATCGGAAGTCAAACAAACTCGCAACCCATCAATATGGACGCCTTTGAGGAGATTTCAGTAAACATCGCTCCTTATGACGTCAGACAAAATGGTTTTACCGGTGCTGCAATCAATGCTGTAACAAGAAGCGGTACAAACGAAGTACAAGGTTCGTTAAATTATTATTTCAGAAATCAGAATTTAGTCAACAAATACAATTCGGCCGGGTTAAGAGCACCAGTCAACAACTTCAGCTTAAAAGGCTATGGTTTTACCGTGGGTGGACCAATTATCAAAAACAAGCTTTTCTTTTTTGCAAGCGGTGAGCTTGAGCGAAGAACAGACCCAGGAACAAATTTTATAGCTTCACGTGGAGGAAATACGGGGCCGAATGTTTCAACCGTATCTGCGGAAAAACTTGATGATCTAGCCAACTACCTAAAATCGATCGGCTATAATCCTGGATCTTATCAAGATTATCCTTTAGATACACGCAGTGACAAATTTTCCGTTAAATTAGATTACAATATCGATCAAAAAAATACTTTAAGCGCCAAATATTTCTACTTTCGTTCCTATCGCGACATCCTACCGTCCAATAGTGGTGCGCCCAAAAATAATCGGCAACCGTCCAACCTTGGCCTACCTTTCAGCTCAGCAGGCTACGGTATAAACAACAATATGGACAATGTGAATTTAGAATTACGCACACGTATCAATAGCAAATATTCAAATTCATTGACCGTAGGTTACAATGTCATGAACGATTTTAGGGAATCCAAAGGTGGTCAGCCATTTCCTTTGGTAGACATCATGAACCCCGACGGTAGTAGCATGACAGCATTTGGTTACGAGCCATTTACAGCATTTAATAGTTTAAAGACGAAGGTATTTCAAGCTACCAACAACTTTAATATTTATGCCGGAAAACATGAGATTACATTGGGTGCCAATTTTGAAAACTACAAAACCACCAATGGATTTGCACCGAACTATTATGGTGCCTATACATTTGCCAGTTTAGATGATTTCTACAACTCTGCAAAAAATAATGTTTCTAACGCAACCAAATACCAAATCCAGTATTCTGTTTTACCTGATGGATCATTTCCTTATGCAGAGATTTCAGCACGTATGTTTGGCCTATATGCACAGGATGCCTATGCTGTAAATGATCATTTTAAATTGACTGCTGGATTGAGAGCCGATTTGACGAACATATCATCCCCCAATGAACTGAAAAATGATAATGTAACCAAGTTGAATTTTGATCAAGGTGAAAAGATCGATGTATCAAAATATCCAAAGAGTGCAATTCTTTGGTCGCCACGAATTGGATTTAATTGGAATGTCAATGGAACAAATCAAACACAGGTACGTGGTGGATCGGGAATCTTTACAGGTCGTCCGCCATTAGTATGGATTTCTAATCAGGCCGGCAATAATGGTGTCATGTTTGGTTCTGAATCCATCAATAATCCAACAAATAGACCGTTTACACCTGATGTGGATGCTTATCGCAACGTGAACCACCAAACTGCAGCCAACAACTCGAGTTATAACCTGGCGGTAACGGATAATAACTTCAAATTTATGCAGCTTTGGAGAACGAACCTTGCCGTTGACCAAAAATTACCGGGCGGTGTTATTGGTACTTTTGAAGCCATGTATTCGAAAGATATCAATTCGGTTTATTTCCGTAACGTCAATCTAAATACAACGGATGGAAAATCTTTAGCTGGTGCCGATAACCGTATGCGTTATACAACACCACGTATCTATGGCGCCGCACAACCGACTCCTGAAAATCCTAACATTTCGGATGCTATTGTGATGTCCAATACATCAAAAGGCTATAGCTACACCCTGACGGGAACATTATCGAAAGAATTCAAAGGTGGTTTCTTTGCAAATATCGGTTATACCTATACAGATTCAAGATCTGTGAACGATGGGGGATCTATTGCACAGTCGATGTGGCGTGATCGTTATGTTTCGGGCAATCCAAATAGTGCTGATCTTTCTTATTCGACTTATCTGGTTAAAAATAGATTTATTGCCAACTTCTCTTATCGTAAAGAATACCTGGATCATTTAGGAACGACATTCTCCTTATTTTATCAACTGCAGGATGGGCCTCGTTACTCCTATACCTATGGCGGTGACCTGAATAATGATGGTTTGTCGGGCAATGACTTGATTTATATCCCGAATAGTAAAGCTGAAATTGCTCTTGTTGGCGACAATGCGCAAGACACTCGGACAGCTGATCAACTATGGTCTCAATTGAACGGCTACATTAATCAGGACAATTACCTGAATGCGCACAGAGGCCAATACGCGAAACGTAACGCATTGGTAGGAAAAATGATCGGAACACTGGATATTCGTATTGCGCAAGATGTGTTTTTAAATACCAGCGGAAAGAAACATCAATTGCAGATTACCTTTGATGTATTTAATTTCGGTAATATGATCAACAAAAGCTGGGGAGTTGCCCAATTTGCCAACAAAGCAAACGGTATCTTAAATTACAAAGGATTGAATGCACAGGGACAACCGACATTCTCATTCCCTTATTTAGATGCAACAAATCAGATTCCTTTAACCAACACTTTCTCGAACAGTGTGGATGAAACTTCACGCTGGAGAATTCAGCTGGGTGTACGTTACCGATTCAACCAATAAACAAAAAATAGTGTAAATTTGAACCCATCCTATAACAAAGGATGGGTTTTTAGTTTAATAATCATGAAAAAACTAGCGCTTTCCATTTTTACACTTCTTGTGACCATGACCTGTCAGGCACAGCATTTTGACCTTGTCCCGCTGGGAATATATGGTGGCGAACAAGAAGACAATCTTTCTGCTTATTTAGTAGGAACTCCAAAAGACACGGCCTTCCTTTGCCTCGATGCCGGAACCATAAATACAGGCATCAGAAAAGCCATTGCATTGAAAAGTCTAAATGGTTCGGTCGAAACAATTTTACATAACCAAATAAAGGGATATTTCATTTCCCATGGACATCTCGATCATTTATCGGGTCTTATTATTAATTCTCCTGCCGATAGCAAAAAGAACATTTTCGCTATTGATCCCGTCCTTCAAATTCTACAAAATCACTACTTTATCACGGATACCTGGATCAATTTTGGGGATCAGGGCCAAAAACCCATACTAGGAAAGTATCATTACAACAGTTTACAAGAGGGGCTGGAAACGCAAGTACCAAATACGACATTATCTTTGACGGCATACGAGCTGAGCCATGTAAATCCATATAAAAGTAGTGCTGCCCTCGTCCACTACGACAACCACTATCTCCTTTACCTTGGTGATACCGGTGCCGATCGGGTGGAAAAATCCGATCAGCTAGATAAGCTCTGGAATACCATTGCCCCACTGATCAAAAACAAACAATTAAACAGTATATTGATTGAAGTCTCCTTTCCAAATAATCAACCGGAAAATTTACTCTTTGGTCACCTAACCCCCAATTTGTTGCTAGAAGAACTGCTAAAGCTCAAAGAAAAAACGGGACTGAAAAACTTGCAAGGGCTAAGCATAGTGGTCACACACCGAAAACCAACTGGTGACAACCCTGAAATCATTAAAAACGAATTGCTCAAGAATAATCCACTTAAAGTAAATTATATTTTCCCCGAACAGGGCAAAAAGATAAGTTTAAACTAATGTAAAAAAGATGAAACCGATAGTGGTTTCATCTTTTTTTACCTAGAACTCTTCAATTATATCTGCAATTGTCAAGCGTGATTTTGCGGTAATGGCAGGCTGATTTGCATCCTCCACATGTCGATAGCCAATAGCAACTGCAAACAGCGTCTGATAGCCATCGAGTTCCAGTATTTCATCGTAGACGGAATTTTCAATTCCTTCCATTGGGGTTGCGTCAATATGATTTGCAGCACAGGCTGCAAGGAAAAATCCCAAAGAAAGATACACTTGTTGCTTCATCCAGGATTGAACATGGACCTCCCCTTTCGACTGCAAAAATTGCTTATAGTAATTAATCGATCCCTCTGGAAGCGTGTTTGCGATTTGCTCTTCAAAGCGATCTACATCAGTAAGTGCACTAAAGACAACCAGATGGCTTGCCTCATTTATCTTCTGTGCGTTCCAATAGGATGCGGCAGCGAGTTTTTGTTTCATGTCCGCAGAAGAAACAAAGAAAAACTTCCATGGCTGGCTATTGATGGAAGATGGACTCAATCGGATTATTTCCTTTAATTCAGCGATTTTCTCCTCCGGAATTAGCGCTTCTGAATTATACTTTTTCGTTGTGTAACGTTGCTTTGCAGTTTCTAAAAAATCCATAATATACAAGATTAAATTAACTATATTTTTTATAGTTGCAAACTTAAATATAGTGTTATATATTTGCAATAACGGTCAAACTTGATAGTAACAGATGTATTTGATAGACAACAAACAATATCCATGCAGTACCAGCCTGACTATGAAATACATAGGCGGCAAGTGGAAGGCAGTAATTTTGATCCATTTAATTGAAAAAAAAACGCTATAATGAGCTAAGAAAAGAATGCGCCTTAATTACAGAGCGTACATTAAGCTTACAATTAAAGGAACTTGAGGCTGATGGTTTAGTAAAACGTACAGTACATACCGACAAAGCTCCTCTGAAAGTAGATTACGAACTGACAGAATTCGGAAAAACACTTGTTCCACTACTCGAGTCGATTGCTGAGTGGGGAAGAGAAACGGCGGGTCGGACCGAACGGATTCAACAAATGTAACGTCAGCAACTTTCGATCACTCAAATCAGCTATAATGAATGAGCATCTAAAAAAATCAATGCTTTAATTGACGGTTTTGATGCGGAAACAGACTCAGCATTACAGGCCATTTCCAAAACCAAAAAATACAAAAAGGGCGAATTTCTTTTATACCAAGGTGAGGTCTGTAAGTCTAGCTTTTGGATAGAGGAAGGTATTACGAGGAAATACTATATGAATGAGAAAAAAGAAGTAACGACTGAGCTACTTTTTAAACATGATCTCGCAGTCGCCTTTAGCAGTTATGTTTCGAATCAGCCTAGCAGGGAGTTTATTCAGGCAATTACAGACGTTACTGTCTCGTGTATGGATAAACACGCTTTTCAGTATCTCAAAATAAATCATCCTCAACGCATTCAACTCGATCTTTTAATGACAGAATACTATACAATGTGGTTAGAAAAGCGTCTATTTGAATTTCACACCCTCAGCGCCATGGAAAAGTATAAGCTACTCCTTAAGGAACAGCCAGATTTCATACGCCATATACCGCTTACCTATATTGCTTCTTATCTGGGAATTTCCCTGGAAACATTAAGCAGGGTCCGTACAAAAATCTAATTATTCTTATCACCAGGGATGATTCTCTTCCTATCATCGACCTATTTTATCGGCAGCTATTATTTTAGCAAAATTTGGACAAAAAAATTTAAGAACGGTCCATTTGAATTTCTTTTAAGACAAGCATCGAACTAGGGACACGCTTAAAGACAGCATTTACGCATCAGGAAGTTTTTGTGATATAAACTTCCTGATAAATTAACAAAGTGCGATTACAGCCGGAAAACAGATCAATGCTGCCACTAAAAAACCTCGTCGACAAGTTCTTTATTAACCATTGCTCCAGCTAGGTTTCCTGTAGCAACAGCATTCGCCACCGAACGCATCATACTAGAATTATCTCCACAGGCAAAAACTCCTGCAAGTGAAGTTTTTTGAAAATTATCTATTTTGATATGTCCCTGTTCCGTTATTTCACAACCTAGTGCGGCAGGAATAGCCGAATGTTGCCTGAAAGGAATGGCCGCATAAACAGCATCAAAGGCAAGTTCACGGCCGTTTTTTAATTGTACCTGCTGAACCCATCCATTCTTGTGCTGGATTTTACCTATTTCTTCTTCAATAATCGAAATACCGTGTAACTTCAGTTTTGCTTTCTGCTTAACATCAAAACTAGCCTTACCCAAAGTCAATAGCGTTAAGTCGGATGACAGATTGTGAACCAAACCTGCAAGGTGAAGAGCTCTTTCACCATTGGCCATAATAGCAGTTTTTCCTTTTCGAAATTCATAACCGTGACAATATGGGCAATGGATAACGGAAATTCCCCAACAAGCTGAAAATCCCTGTATACTAGGCATAATATCTTCCACACCGGTCGCAAAAATGAGCTTTTTAGCCTGAAAGACGTCCCCATTTTCGGTCGTTATTTCATACCCTGTAGCTGTCTTCGTGCCGCTCACAGCAAGCCCTTTATGGAACTTGACACTCGGGTAGTTCAGGACTTCTTCCCTTGCTTTTTTCGCTATACTGAGCGGCTTTTCACCATCATGCGTGATGAAATTATGGGAGTGCGGCGTCTGTCGATTACAAGGTAGCCCACTATCGATAATCAACACATTCCGCAAGGAACGTCCCAATGCCATCGCTGCAGAAAGCCCCGCATAACTTCCCCCAACAATAATTACCTCATAGCTTCTATCATCTTTCATATATACATTATTAAATATTAATCCTCTTCTGACAAATGATGAAGTAGAATGGAAAATTTTCCTCCACTTCCCTAATTTCCATTAATCCATAGGGATCGAATTCGGCATGAATGGAATCAACATCGTAAAAGAACATATGTACTCCAGCAAACATTGCAAATCGATCAGTGCCTATGGCCTCCCCTTTTCCGTAGATGCCTGCCTGCTTTGATACGGTCGTAAAAATCATATAACCGCCTTCAGCTAATTGGTCAAAACAATGCTGGATTAACGCATTACGTTCTTCAGCATCCAATAAATGAATAAGCCCGTAACAAAATACACCGTCATATATATCCTGATCAAAAGGCATTTCATTAACTGAACCATGATGGATAACCGTATCTGCCCCAAAGGATTTCCGGGCGAGCTCTATTGCCGTTTTCGAGATCTCAATGCCTGTAATTTTTATTCCATTTTCCAAAAAAGGGCGACCGTTGCGACCGTAGCCGAACCCAGGAATCAGTATATGTTTGATGTTGTGCTCCAAAAAAAAGCCTAATGCAAAAATTGTAGACTTTGCGGCTTCATCCCCCCACATTTCTTGCTTCTCTATAAAATTACGTTCCCAAAATTCCATACTACTGTTGCTTACATTGTTTAAAATTGAAATCGATCCTGTTGGCTATACCAATTCGGTACTACAATGGATTAAAAGTCAACTCAGCGAAGATAGTATTTTTCACTATTGCAACTATGTAGCAAAAACATTAAATGCAATTAAATTGCAAATAAATTACAATAGGATGAATTATTGAAATCATGGTTATTTATCAGTATTGAAAACCTGTGCTATGCTTAAATATCTTTGCTGATGAAAATGAATATCATCACAAAAACAAAAACATGAAAACTATAAAGACATTTTTAGCAGCTTCATTATTTCCATTGCTTACGATACAGGCCAGCGCACAAAAATTGGATAAGATGCTTTGGTTTAACGAACCAACAGAATGGAACATCAAAGACAATTCGCTTTCGATGTTCGTTACGCCTAAAAGCGATTATTGGCGTATCTCTCATTATGGATTTACAGTAGATGACGCCCCCTTTTTCTATACGCTACGCGGGGGAGAGTTTGAAGTCAAGGCGAAGATCTCGGCGAACTATCAAACCCGGTTCGATCAAGCAGGTATTATGCTGCGCATTGATCATGAAAACTATATAAAAGCAGGAATCGAATTTGTTGACGGAAAATACAATTTAAGTACGGTCGTTACGCATAAAACAAGTGATTGGAGCATTGTTCCGATCGATAAGGAAATCCCCTACATCTGGATCAAAGCGATACGTCGATTAGATGCTGTAGAATTTTTCTATTCCTTTGATGACAAGGAGTATATCATGATGAGAAATGCCTGGCTACAGGATAATCACCCTGTTATGGTCGGTCTAATGGCAGCTTCACCAGACGGCAATGGCTTTCAGGCCAAATTTGATTATTTTACGATCAAACACCTTGCAGATCAACGTCGAAGCAAATGGCTGAAAGAGAATAATTCAAACTAAAAATACCGACGCCCGCCTAAGACAGTCGCATAGGTGGGCGTTATCTTAAGTCAGTATATCCTGCTGCATCTTGTTAAACACACTCACTGCTTCATATGAATTTCGTACACGAAGCTTTTGGAGTATATTTTGCCGATGCCGATTAACTGTATTTATGCTCAGGCCTAGTTTTTCGGCAATTCGCTTGCTAATCATTCCCTCCTTGATACAACTTAAAATTTCTTTCTCGCGTGTGCTAATCGAAGTTTTTGTGCCATAACCATCCAGGTGATGGACAACGCCCGTTACCTGATTGACAATATAATTTCGGAGATTGACTGATGTTTCAGTTTCTGGTAATAGCGTATAACAGCATAAAGCCAACTGTGGAAATTCCGGTCCCGGGGTGTCTAAGTAAAAAATTTGATGGAACAGCTGCATGATTTGCCCCTCTCGCCCCTCGACCCGCAGGACGCTATTTGCTTGATAATTGAATCGCTCCGCTAGATCCATTTTTTTGACCAAGTCAAGAAATTGAAGCTCCAAAGCATGCTTAATGGCCAAATCGTCGGGGTAAACACGTTCGAGCAGAAAATCTTCCCAAATACCGTTTATTTCCATTTTCTTTTCACCTGCAGGAAGATGAAGTCGCTCCGCAATTGTTCCGATATAGGTATAACTCCAGTTCGCTGTCAGGTCACTCAGTACAGCTATACCATTATGAATGTCGGCAAAAGTTTTTGCGTAACTCTTATAGTGTTTTAGCACAGATAAATCAATGCTGCTATTTCGTAGTCCACGCTCCGAAAAATTCTTATCTAATTTTTTTTTGATCTCCGATTTCATTTCATTTCACACTTAAAAAGCTTCATTTTAGGTCTTTAAAAAGAAAGTCCAACGCGAAGATAAGGCAAGGTTGCTTCTTTACTAAAACCGACTACCCCCTGGATAGTGAGCAGGTCTCCAGGCATAAAATAAATTCCGCCGCCGTACCCCATATGCCAGTCATTGGAATTTTCATGACTCATCCATACCCTTCCGACATCATAAAAACCAATTGCCCCGACTGTTCCAGGGACGATGTAAGAAGAGTAGCTAAATAATTTTAATCGCATGTCAAAATTATTATAAAGCGCTGTTTTCCCAGTGAACCGTCGGGAATTATACCCTCTTAAGCTCATTTCCCCTCCAATTTGCGCATGCTGATAAAAATAGGGATCTCCCCATACCGCATCAAATCCCACACGATTTGCGAAAGTAATATAGTTGTCTGCAACCGTTTTATAAAAACTCATGGAATGCTGCAATTTTGTATAGTTGCGGCCCTCCCCTCCAATTTCAGCATTCCAGCCCAGCCTGGTATGTATGTGTACTCCAGATTTAGGATTGGCCATATTATCACGTGTATCATAATCTATCCCGCCAGTAAGCCCAGTGAAGAAATTACTCCCATAGATAGGTTCCGATGGATATTTTTGATGGAATTCCTCAAAATAACGTCCAACATTATTCGATTCTTTACTCGTATAATATTCGGAAGAAGATCCATAGAACACCTTGAATTTAGGTTCTAGGAACTTTTCCAGAAAAATGTCACCGCTCACAAGATCAAATCGATTTCGGTAATACGAAATGCGCTTTGAATCCGATTTATCGAAAATAGTATTGTTTCCATATCCAAAGAAATTACTCAGGTTTTTGGGACCAAGGGACGAAAGATGAATATAAAGATCATGCCCTGCAATGAAATCTTTATAATTCCCTTTGTAATCAAACATAAATGATTCGCGACCAGTCAAATAACTTCCAAGAAACTGATGCCGATAGGCATAAGGCTTCTTTCTGAACCCCTGATTCTCGATCATATACCCCAGTCCAAAAATAAGTCCACGATCAACCCCATAATCTAGGTTAAAAACGACCCCTTTACGATCATAGATAAAATTTTCATAGTCAAACTTATGGACAGCGCTGTCTTTGCTCAACTTCAGATGAATAGCATCATCAACCTGCATAGCACCCGGCACCTGATTTTTACCATCATAGATATAAACTTTGCTGCCATTGGCAAATTTATCAGTTGTACGATATAGATTCTGTCCATCCCCCCCGATTAGCCGGATCTTTATGGACGATTTGCCCGATCCATGTAACTTATATTCGTCAGTGCCCGATATGCCATATATACGAACTTCTTTGGTCTGATCAGGTACAAAGGTGCGTTTTAGCAGTTTTCGCCCTTCGGTACCATCTTTTTTCTTGTTATGGATATTGACAGTGACCGAGCCATCCTTATTGTAATCGACATCCACAAATTCAGATTTGGCGGACAATGGTAGTTCAACGACACGCGCAAGAAATCGATAGTAGGTCAGTCCGCTTTCCATCAGCTCGTCCCTTCTTGAACGAATATTTGTTTCCAATTCATTCGCACTCATTCTCACAATTGTATCAGGCATCGTTAACATCGCTTGATGAATCAACGAATCCGTCAGTGTTTTCTGAACAAACTGTATTTCGTCAATCCATTCATCCTCTGTAAGATGAGTGAGAAAAAAATGATCAAAAGTACTCGCATTAAAATTCCAATGGGGCACATTTCGGATATGTGGACTAAAGGGTTGCAAATGAGCCTTCAGCCATTGATAGGAAAGTAATGTGGGAAATACACCCGAAGTTTTATAATATACCTTATCCCGATCCCTTGGGACGGGAGTATAGATCTTTTTACCTTTTTCTTTTTCGGGATCCCAACGCCAATTATCTTGATGACGATCCCAGTCCCCAAGCGTAAAGTCGAGCATCCGCGCACGTAGCGTGAGCTTCTGATCAATTTGCGTATCATTGTCTTCCAACACTTTACGCATGACTTTTGCGCTATTATCTGTTTTTTGATCCTCAAAAGGTGTACGCGCCTCAAACATATAGGCCCTATTTTTAAATACCTCACGATACTCGCCGAACCTAGGGTCATCTCCTACAAAAACCAGTTCTGGCGAAGCTGAAGGAATACCTAAGGCTTTATTAAATGGCGGAACGGTCAATGCACCAAATGGATGATGTATCGAAATCTGATCTTGTACGATATCTTTTGCAAATGTCTTTCGAAGGCTTTCCGGTAGGCTACGTTCAGGGTATTTCTGAATAGACCTAAGAACCCACTCCCTACCCATAGAATCTACCAGTCGAAGTGACTGTGTCTGCATGCCACCACCCAACTTAACAATCTGAAGCCCGCCCCGCTCTGTAGCGAGATCCATCACACGCATCTTAACAGGAGTATTATATAATTTACGATAACTATCTCCAAGCCAAAATCGATGCAGTAAACCCACTCGGTCATATTCAGGTGCGATCACCGTGGTAATACTGTCCATACGTTGTGCATGCGAATTAAAAACACAGCAACAGGCAATTAATGTAAAGATTCTTCTCATTTTATCTAAGTCGGGTCTTCGAGAAATCAACAGTCGATACAGGTAGAATGTTTGATGGTCTCGATATCTAATTGGGCTAAAGTTCACCTTTTAAAGCAAAGAATCAAAAACTTTCTGCTCCTTTTTTAGTATAAAACCACTATTTTGATAAAACTTATGGCTCTCGGTCCGAATGCTATTGCATCTTACACGCAAACGGTAACAATCGAGAGACCTAGACCAATCAGATGCCGTATGCAATAATAATCGACCTAGCCCCCGACCTCGATATTTTTCATCGACAACCAAGCCAATGATTTCTACATAAACACCAGTCTCCATACTGATGACCTGATGAAGTTGAATATCGGCTGGATAACCCAGCTGTTCGGTCAAGGTTGCGAGCTCCGGAGCATCAGATAATACCGCTTTTCATATGTCCATACTATAAATTTGTTTCCTATGTTTTAGAACAAGAATAGGTTTACCAATACATTAACTATACCTCAGGTTGATCCAGCAGTCGCCGGTGATAGTTTATTTGGCCAAGGTGATAAGTTAGATGGGTGGTCAGATGAACAAGCAAATACTGCGTTGTTGTTTTTTCCTCAAACACGCGTAAAGGATATATCTCAAGAAGGTTCTCCTCCGACAACAGATCCAGAGAACGTGTAACCACATCAATCGTATCATCTATCTGATCTAATAATCGTGTTCGAGGAATGTCTTTTAACGAAAACTCAGCCGCTCGATCTCTGATATACCCCGTCTTGCCTATTTCAGCACCAATATATGTTTGAAGATTTCCGATCAGGTGTAAACATAGGTTGCCAGCTGAATTGGAAATATCACGTTCAATAAGCCATATATTTCCTTCCTGTTTGTACAAAGAAATTTCATCACGCAGCCTGTTTAAGTCCCGTCGGAAAAGGTTTTTTAAAGTTTCTATAAGCATAGACTAAATTTAGATATATTTTCTACCAAAAAAGCAACTTCTATATCAACACATCAACTTTAGCCGTCAATGGCCATATGTATACGAATGAAAAGTATACATCTCCACATGATATTATGTAATTTTAAGCTACTTAAAGCCCAATAACCATGAAGATAGTTTCAAATTTCCCAAAGAAAACCTGGGTAATTTTTAGTGTAATAACAGTTGCGGCCACCATTCTCTTCGCTAAATGCGATAGTCCATCCGATGGAAATGACAGATTAGGCTTTCCATTTCCTTTTTATGAATATATTGGCGGCAAACGCTCAATAGAACCTGAGAATCGAAATAGTTTCAATTTTATTTATCTTCTTTTCGATCTTATTATCTATTTTGGACTTGCTTATTTTTTCACATTTTTAATCAAGAGATCTAAAAAATAGTGTACATTGAAATGGAATTAATCGACCAAATTATTTCCATCTTTTTTACAAGTTTTAAGCTAAACCGCCTTTACGATGAAGAGGAGCACAAAAATAACCAACCAAAGTATCGAATCTGCAGGACTTCCCAAAGACCCTAAACATGCCATTGCTGAATATATCTGGAATGGATTTGATGCAAAAGCCACACAGATCGAACTCTCCATAGACAGTAACGAATTAGGCTATATAAATCGTATAAGCATACAGGACAATGGCGAAGGCATATCCCTAGAGACGCTTTCTTCCTCATTTGGAAACTTTTTGGATTCTATAAAAAAGAACAGCCTCAAACGCAGCTCCTATACAAGAGGAAAAAAGGGAAAGGGCCGATTTTCGTTCTCGCTTTTTGCAACACGTGCAATTTGGAATACTGTTTTTCAGAAGGATGAATATTTCTCAAACTACCGAATTCAAATCGATCGCGAAAGTAAAGAGCAATACGATATCAGTGAAAACACACCAGTAGGACATAAAAATACAGGAACCCAAGTTACTCTTGAAGGTATTTTTGGACTTAATGCTACATTTTTTGAAAGCGATGACTTTAACAATTTCCTCGCACAAGAATTCGGTTGGTTTCTCTACTTGAATAAGGAAAGGGATTACGCCATACGCGTCAATGGAAAGCTGTTGGTTTATGATCATTTAATCCAGGAGACAGACCAGCTTTCGTGGACAGGTTATAGCCCGGATCGTGATACCTCTTATCATTTTACCATCAATTACATTCGCTGGAACCAGCAAATTGGTGATCGATATTATTATTATTTTCTTAATAGTGATAAAAAGGAAATTGCCAAAGTACTTAGCAGTTTCAATAATAACGCGATCAATTTCCACCACTCCGTCTATGTGGAATCTACTTTCTTTGATCATTTCGAACAACAAGATATCCTCCTATCTACAGAAGATAATCTTTTCTCGGGGAAAGCCAAACAAGTTATTTATCGAAATTTACTTGCCGAGTTACGTGACTTACTCGATAGAAAGCAAAAAAAATATGTACTTGAGCACGCTGTCGCGGTAAAATTAACAGATCTTGAAAGAAAGGGCCTACTACCCACCTACAACAACTCGGAAAAGGATAAAAAAAGAAAAAACCTATTGTTAGCATTAGTACAGGAATTATATATTGTAGATCCACGCATTTTCTTCGGCATTAAAACAGACCTTATCCGCACCTATCTTGGTTTCATCGACCTGTTATTACAATCGGAAAAAAGTACGGAAATTCTCCCTATCATCGAACAGGCACTTCCCCTAACTGAGAAAGAAAAAAATCGCATAAAACAGATTTTAACCCTTGCTGCAAGCCCTGAAAACGCTTCTTCGGAACCGAAAAAATAAGGCCTTTTTATTTAATGACTTTTAGATGTCAATAAATAAAATTAAAAGTATCACTTTTGCCTAACACTGTTAAATTATTTACGCATTAGCATGGGTAGTAAAGAACGTATACAACGGCTCAAAGATGAGAATAGAACCAATATTCTAGATGCTGCGCTCCAAATCGTCAAAGAAGAAGGATGGCAGGCCTTAAGTATGCGCAAAATTGCAGATATCATCGAATATACCGCCCCCATGATATACGAGTATTTCGCCAATAAAGATGCCATCTTGATGGAACTTGCCAACCAAGGCTATCTCCTACTTGCCAAAAAAGTAAAGCAAGCCAAATCAACTGAAACCGATCTGGAGAAACAATTGGAAGCAATGTGGTTTAGCTATTGGGATTTCGCCTTCGAAGAACGGGAATTATATCAGTTAATGTTCGGTGTGGGAACTGCCTGTTGTGGATTTGAAAAAACCTATAAATGTGCAGAATCCCATGGAAAATTGATAAGTGATGTCATCCGTGAAATCATGAAAGAGAAAAATCCATCCGAAGAATTGATCTGTAGAAAGTATTTCACCTACTGGTCTATTATACATGGATTGATTTCGATCAATCTGGTAAACCAAGGCAATGGCGACAATACCAATCAAGAAGTATTAAAGGATGCTATTTATGGCATCACGCGCTCACTGACTGACTAAATTTTTTTACAGCAAAAAATACAACGTTAAGAAATCTAACACCGTTAAATACACCAAAACTTCAATTTTTAATATCACATGAAAACAAATTTATCACCAAGTCTTAAAAAGATTTACGTTCCAACACTTAACAGTGTTAAACGAATTAATATCGTAAAGACTGCATATGTGTTGAGTGCAATCTTTCTATACAGTTGCTCAACAGGAACAAGTAAACCCATTGATCCACCACCAGTTAACCTCCCGGTCGTTACCATCGAGAACGGTAACGAGACGGTTTACCAGGAGTATCCAGCGACTATTGAAGCTTCCGCCAATATTGAGATCAGACCTCAGGTAGAGGGAATTTTGGAAAACATCTATGTCGATGAAGGAGCCAAAGTAACTAAAGGTCAAGCACTTTTCAAGATCAACGACCGCCCCTATCAGGAACAATTAAACCAGGCGAAGGCAAATCTACTGGCAGCAAAAGCTAGTCTGGAAAATGCGGAGTTAGAAGTCGAGAAGAAAACAAAGCTGGTGAATACCAAAGTACTGACAGACTTCCAGCTAAAAACAGCTATTAGCGCACGTAATGCCGCTAAAGCAAACGTACAATTGGCTCTATCGGCCGTTGAAACTGCAAAAATCAATGTCGGATATACGCTAATACGGGCTTCAGCCGAAGGATACATCGGTAGATTACAGCGCAAGCAAGGGAGTTTGGTTGGTCCTACAGACGCACAACCACTTACCGCATTGTCAAATGTAAGAGATCTTCATGTTTATTTCTCACTGGGAGAAAATGACTTTATCGCATTCAAAAACAATACAGAAGGGAGCAATTTACAACAAAAGCTTCACAACCTCCCTCCGATCAGCCTAGTTCTTTCGGATCAGACAATTTATGATCAGAAAGGAAAAATAGATATGGTGGACGGGCAGTTTGATAAAAATACCGGTGCGATTACACTTCGTGCAACGTTCAACAATCCAGAAGGAGTTTTACGCAACGGAAATACGGGTCGTGTAAGACTACAAAAGAAGTATGCACAAGCATTGTTGGTACCACAACTTGCTACCCTTGAAATGCAGGATAAAATCTTCGTTTATACCGTTGGTAAAGAAAATAAAGTTGTTCAACAGCCTATTACTGTCATTGGAAAAAGTGGTGCAAATTACCTGGTAAGTAAAGGACTGAATGCGGGAGATCGAATTGTCTACAAAGGCATTGACTTGCTTCAGGATGGTCAGAAAATTACACCGCAAGCCTTATCAAGAGATAGCATCAATTCATTATAATATTAGAAAATCACATGCTTAAGAAATTTATAGAAAGACCTGTACTTGCTACCGTTATCTCCATATTACTTGTCATATTGGGGGTGATTGGTATCCTAAAACTGCCTTTGCAGCAGTTTCCCGATATTGCACCGCCCGCGGTGCAAGTAACGGCTTTATATCCCGGGGCAAATGCCGAAACGGTCCTTCGTGCCGTAGCCCCCTCACTAGAAGAGTCAATCAACGGTGTTGAAAATATGAGCTACATGAGCTCTACCGCCAGCAACGACGGTTCGTTAATGATTACGGTATATTTTAAACTTGGTACAGACCCTGACCAAGCTGCTGTAAACGTCCAAAATCGTGTGGCTCAAGCAACCAGCCAATTGCCGGCTGAGGTTGTACAAGCCGGGATCACCACGGCAAAACAGCAAAACAGCTTGATCATGGTATTGGACCTTTACACGGAAGATCAGAGTAAATACGATCAGACCTTTATTACCAATTACGCCCAGATCAATATTATTCCTGAACTGAAACGGATACCTGGGGTTGGACAAGCATTGCCATTTGGTGGTAGCAAAGACTACTCCATGCGTGTATGGCTCAATCCAAATCAAATGGCTACCTATAAATTAACGCCAGAGGAAGTAATGGCCGCCATTCAAGATAAAAACGTCGAAGCTGCTCCGGGTAAATTCGGAGAGAGCAGCCGTGAAGCTTTTGAATTTGTAATCAAATATAAAGGTAAACTCAACCAGCCAAGTGATTACGAAAATATTATTATCCGCTCCAATACAGACGGTTCTGTATTAAAACTCAAAGACGTCGCTCGTGTCGAACTGGGATCTTATACCTATGCGAGTCATACGCGCATCAACGGTAAAGCAGGATTGAATATTGGGGTAATGCAGCTTGCAGGTTCGAATGCAAATGAAATTCAGATTGCCATTCAAAAATTCATGGAGAAAGCCTCTTTAAGCTTTCCAAAAGGTGTCAAATATCTCGTTTTATACAACACAAAAGATGCACTTGATCAATCTATTGACCAAGTAAAACATACACTAGTTGAAGCATTTATACTGGTATTTTTAGTTGTCTTTCTATTCCTTCAGGATTTTAGATCGACATTGATACCAGCGATTGCGGTACCGGTAGCCATCGTGGGAACATTTTTCTTCATGCAGCTCTTCGGCTTTTCAATCAATCTACTGACTTTGTTTGCTCTGGTGCTAGCCATTGGGATTGTCGTCGATGACGCGATTGTGGTCGTGGAGGCTGTTCATGCCAAGATGGAGCATGAAAATCTCCCGCCTAAGCTTGCTACGACATCTGCCATGAGTGAAATCACAGGCGCCATCATCTCGATTACATTGGTGATGTCTGCCGTATTCCTTCCCATCGGCTTTATGGAAGGTTCAACCGGGGTATTTTATAGACAATTTGCTTTCACCTTGGCGATTGCAATCGTTATTTCAGCAATCAATGCCTTGACACTAAGTCCTGCGTTATGTGCACTCTTCTTAAAACCAACGCATCATGGTCATTCTGAGGCTAAAAGCCTTAATTTCAAAGAGCGTTTCTTCGCTGGATTCAATGTTGGATTTGATCGGTTGACGAAGAATTATTTAGGTAGTTTACGCTTCTTGATCCGTTATAAATGGGTTGCATTTGCAGGATTGGGAATTACCCTACTTTTGACTGTATTTATGATCCGTAAAACACCTACTGGATTCATCCCATCAGAGGATCAAGGATTCATTGCCATATCCTTATCTATGCCAGCAGGTGCTTCTTTGGATCGTACCTCCGGAGCATTAGCCGAAGCAGAGAAGCAACTTCAACATGCTGATTTTACCAAAACTTTAAATGTACTTGCTGGTTTCAATATTTTGACACAATCCACAAGTCCATCAGCAGGTGTTGCATTTATCCTCCTTAAACCACATGAAGAACGTGGTAAGATAAAAGACATCAATGCTATTATGGCCGATGTCAATCAGCGCTTGGCAAATATCAAAGGCGCAAATTTCTTTGTCTTTACCTTCCCTACTGTCCCAGGATTCAGTAACGTGGATGGTCTGGATATGGTACTGCAGGACCGGACCGGTGGACAACTCGGAAAATTCAGTGGCATAGGCCAAAAGTTTATTGGCGAATTGATGAAACGTCCAGAAATTATGATGGCTTTCACAACCTTTAAAGCGGATTATCCACAATATGAACTCCAGGTAGATGATATCAAAGCAGAACAACTTGGCGTAAGCACAAAAAGCATCTTACAGACTATGCAAGCCTATTTTGGTAGTGCCCAAGCCTCAGATTTTAATCGTTTTGGAAAGTATTATCGTGTGATGGTCCAAGCTGATGCCAAGGATAGAAGTGAACCAACTTCAATGGACGGTATTTTTGTAAAAAACAGATTGGGAGACATGGTTCCCATCAATACATTAGTCAAATTAGAACGTGTATATGGTCCGGAAACAGCATCTCGTTACAACTTATTTAATTCGATTGGAATAAATGCGATACCAAAACCAGGATATAGTTCTGGAGATGCTATCCGTGCAGTTGAAGAAGTTGCAAAACAACAATTGCCGACCGGATTTACTTATGAGTTCTCAGGTATGACTAAAGAAGAAATTGTCTCAGGAGGCCAATCCACATTGATTTTTATTCTCTGTCTGATCTTCGTTTATTTTCTGCTTGCAGCACAATATGAAAGCTATATCATTCCATTGGCGGTTATTCTCTCTATTCCTACAGGTATATTTGGGGTCTTCGCAGCAATTAGCTTCACTGATATTGCCAACAACATCTATGTACAAGTCGCACTCGTTATGTTGATTGGATTATTGGCCAAAAATGCCATTCTGATCGTAGAATTTGCCATCCAAGGGCGTAAACAAGGACTATCAATTCCTAGTGCCGCACTTAAAGCAGCGAGATTACGTTTGAGACCTATTATTATGACTTCCTTAGCTTTTATCGTTGGTATGATTCCAATGATGACAGCGGTAGGTCCATCAGCGCAAGGAAATCACTCAATCAGTATCGCCGCTGCGGGTGGGATGTTCACTGGAGTAGTTTTAGGACTCTTTATCATCCCTATTCTTTTTATTTTCTTCCAATTTATCCAAGAGAAAATCGGAGGTACTCCACGGCAAAAACAACATGAAAGCGATGTCGTTTCATTGGAAATACCCGTGCATACAAACAATTAGTACATCATGACAGCATTTAAATATATCAATAGTAAATCAAAATTACTGACGGTTTTCATCTTATCTTTTGTCGCATGGTCTTGCAAAACAGATAAGTTGGTCAGCAATCAACACCTTGCCCCCAACTTGCCCGAACAGTACCGCGACCAGGCTAAAGCTCCGCAGGAAACTAGCATAGGTTCTATTCCATGGCGTAATTTTTTTAAGGATCAAGTCTTACAAACCTTGATCGATAGTGCTATACAACATAACTTAGATATGCAACTGGCACTAAAAAATATAGAAGCGTCTCAACTGAGCCTGAAACAGGCAAAAGCTAACTATCTTCCCACGGCCCAGCTACAGATCCGCGGAAATAGCACCAACCCATCCAATAACAGTATGAATGGATTGAGCCTGGGGCAGTTTTTAGGCCAACACCATGTGGAAGATTATACGGCATCCTTAGGTTTATCCTGGGAGGCCGACATATGGGGTAAAATCAAAAATCAAAATATCGCTGCTTTAGCTTCCTATCTACAGACAGAAGAAGCGAAAAAAGTAATTCAAACCCAATTAATTGCACAAGTTGCACAAGGTTATTATCAACTACTGATGCTTTATCAATTGCGTGATATCGCCAAACAAAACTTGCAATTGAGCGATACAACTTTACGTATTGTCCAGCAACAATATGAAGTTGGTGACATTACGCTGCTTGCATTGGAACAGGTCGATGCGCAGCGATTGTCTGCAGCTGCCTTGATCCCCGACTTTGAACAACAGATCCGTATTCAGGAAAATGCCATTCAGATTCTTAGCGGAAAACTCCCGCAGGAAATTAAAATAGCGGGGAAATTGTCGAGTATTCAATTCCCCGAAGAATTAGCAACTGGCGTCCCAGCCGATTTGTTAAGTCATCGTCCGGATGTAAAACAAGCTGAACTGGCTATTACAGCCTCACAAGCTTATCAACAATACGCAAAGGCACGCATGTATCCTTCCTTGGTTATTAGCGCCGAAGCAGGCGTAAATGCATTCAAGGCAAGCAATTGGTTCAACTTACCGGCTTCATTATTTGGGGCAATTACAGGAAGTATTACGCAGCCAATTTTACAGCGGAAGGAATTGAAAACTCAATATGAACTGGCACGTGTCGAACAAGAAAAGAACGTATTGATCTTCAAGCAAAAAGTAATCTCAGCAGCTGGAGAAGTTTCCGATGCTTTAATTTCAATTCAAAAATTGAAAGAAAAACAAAAGATTACTTCGGATAGAACGACGCGTCTAAAGGAAGCAACGAAGCACGCCAATCTTTTATTTGAAACAGGAATGGCCACATACTTGGAAGTAATTACGGCACAAAGCAATATCTTGCAAAGTGAGCTCGAACTTGCTCAGGTAAAAAAAGCGGAGCTTTCTGCAGTTGTTGACCTGTATCGTTCATTAGGTGGTGGATGGAGCAACAATTAGTGCTGTAAAAAAGCAATTTTCTAATTTTATTATACATATCTGGTAGATGGGGGGCCTTAGGGTCCCCTGTTTTATTTTATCCAAAGCGCATGCTTCCATCACCTTTAATTTGTTTCCATGTGAAGCATACTTCAAAGCAAATTAAAAGCAAGCTTTTTCTTTTGTTTAACCTTCTTCTACAACGCGATCTCATTCAATTTATAAATCCTTCAAACCTTGGAATAAAAGAGACAAATGCAGCTGAAACAATGCGATTACTTTTGTGACATCATATAAATTTTATAAAATGAGAGATTTAAAAAAAATTGCATTAGCGGTATGTATCGCCTTAAGCACGTTAGTAGCGATGAGCTGCAGTAAAGATGACGAAACTGTTGTTGAACCACAGCTTACACCAAGTGAAATATTAGCCAGTACACCCTGGGAAACAACAAACGCAAAGAATAATAAAGGAGAAAGTGTAGTGTTAACAGATGCTAACGTGTCAAATTTTGTAGGATTTGCTTATTTCAAATCTGACGGTACATTTACAATGTTCAATCTTGACAATTCTCCCAAAATGCACGGCGACTGGACCGTATCTGCAGATGGTAAAACGAGAACAATTGTTGCTAAAAATGCTGCTGGTGAAACATTGTTTACTCGTGTGGTTGATATTACCGTATTAACGAAGAAAGAATTCACGTATAGAGTTTATCCAAACGCTAATGACAAAACAATCTATTTCGATATTATCCATACACCAACAACACATCAAGAGCCAAAATAATTTACAGGATAACACATCGAAAAAATAGTTACCTCAATAAAACAGAAAGGCTTGACGAAATGATGTCAAGCCTTTCTGTTTATAGCTAAAAACGAACCCCATCTCCAAAGTCATTCTTTGACACTGTTAGATCAACCGATAACAAAAAACCAATAACAACAAGATTTACAATCCATTAAAAAACAGAACATCCGAATTTCATAAAAAAGTATATTCTGATATGCCAAGGCAAGATAATCTATCGACCTTCGTCAATATACGTCTGAGTACATCAAATTGATATTTCAGTCGGGGCTTTATACGCTTCAGCAGAAATTTGTCGTCCAATACTAAAAGGAATTACGAAATTTGCATAGATTTCACCGATACATATAAGTTAAAAGAATGCAGGATATAGCGATCTATAAAAACGATAAGACTCTAATTAGTACAAATAAAAAAAGGCTGATATTTACCTTTCTGTCCTTTCTGCTTATTTATCTCGTCGCCTATATTATTGATCCTTTCTCGACTTGCTGGGATGGCTATTTTAAACGGAATATGTTCGAAATACTCGGTGAATGGACCTTTACGATCATTTACAGCTTTATCATTTCCGAATTTAGCATCATTGTCCATGACAAGCTTAATAAGTTCTTAACTTGGAAAGATAGTCCGACAGAGCGACTTCTACTTGAAACCGTCATCAACCTTTTTGCAGTACTCTTTATCAATTTACTGCTGGAGTACCTGATTTCAAAATATTATTTTGGACCTCAAAATGTTACTATAGCCCCATCTTTGGAGGAAAAAAGGGGGATGATTCAAAACATTACAATCAGTGTATTGATTGCGCTCATGATAATGGGGATCAATATTGGTAGTCATTTGATCACTAACTGGAAAAATGAGTCCATGCGTGCGGCAAAGCTCGATCAGGTCATTCTTGAAACAGAACTTCAATCGTTAAAATTACAGATCGACCCCCATTTTGTCTTTAATAACCTGAGCGTGCTCTCAGAAATCATCCTCGAAGACCAACAATTAGGCTATGAATATGCAGAAAACTTCTCCAAAATATATCGCTACCTTCTTGTCAATTCCAAAAAGGACATTATCTCACTCGAAGAAGAACTCAACTTTCTAAATTCATACATATTTCTCATCAAAAACCGATTTGGCGATGGGGTAAACTTCGAAATAAACGTCAATCCCGCCAAACGCAATTGCCAATTACCTCCCCTTACCTTACAATTATTGGTAGAAAATGCATTAAAGCATAATCAGACAAATAAGAAAAAACCGCTGAAAATAAAGGTATACACCAACTCCCAGAATCAACTTGTTGTTGAAAATATATTAATCCCTATTGAGAATGTATCCGAATCATCGGGAATCGGGATTTCAAACATCATTAAGAGATACGATTTGCTATCCAACTTAAAACTGCAAATAAAGAATGATGGCAAAACATTTAACGTTATCCTCCCACTTTTAGCGCAAGCATAATGAATATAACCAAAGTATTAATCATCGAGGACGAAAAACTCAATGCCGATCGTTTAAAACGACTTTTGAAGGAAATAAAGCCATCCATCGTTATTTTAGATGTGCTGGATAATATCGCTGATAGCATCAACTGGTTCAATGGCAATGAACTTCCCGACCTGGTGATGATGGATATTCGTCTATCCGATGGTTTAAGCTTTGAAATATTAGAGACTATAAAAATAGATTGCCCAATCATATTTACAACAGCATTTGACGAATACGCTGTGAGGGCCTTTAAATTCAATAGCATAGATTATTTGCTTAAGCCTGTAGAAAAAACAGAGCTGGAAAACGCCATCCAAAAACTTGACTATCAAAAAGATCTCCAGATCAACCAACAACCGCTTCAAGGTTTATTGGATTTTATCTATCCGAAAGATTTTCGCTCACGCTTTCTAATTCCATTCAAAGACGGCTATAAAACCGTTCTTGTTGAAGAGATATTATACTTCTACTCCGAATTTAAACTTACCCATGCGCAACTCAAATGTGGCACTGTCGAAATTGTCCCTCAAACAATGGAAGAACTCGAACAGCAATTAAATCCAAAAGTATTTTTTCGCGCCAACAGGCAATTCATTGTGCATATAGATGCGATCAAAAGATTACATAACCACTTCAACGGAAAACTAAAAATAGAAATTAAAAATAACGATCAAGTGGAAATCCTTGTGAGCAGAGAAAAGGCTCAACTGCTAAAAAATTGGTTAGACTATTAATATTAAAACTGATCCGCTTACTCCTTTTTTCGTCAGAAAGGTAAAGTAAGTTTTTCGCGATGAAGAAGGGGATGTCAATCGGTAAGACCAATATTTCCAACACAATCGGATCGGACCATTTAATATCGTAAAATTCAGATCATCACTGATACGTTTCAGTAAGCAATTGTAACGTCTCGGTAGATTTCTTTGCCTTACGGCTTAAAAGAATTCTTTTCTTTGTTTCATTATAAAATGATAAAATGGCACAAAGAACGATGACTTTAAAACCTTTCCTTACACTTATTACAGCAGCAGCATTATTATCGTCCTGTGGAGGCAACCAAGAACAACCGCAAGAGCAGGCAGTTACTGTTGACTTTATCGAATTATCTCCTACCCACGCGGAGACCGAAAAAAAAATATCCTGGTACATTAGAGGGGACCGTCAACGTCGATGTCAAAGCGCAGGTAACGGGGTATCTCGAGCAGATTTATGTCAAAGAAGGAGACTATGTATCCCAGGGTCAACCCCTTTTCAAAATAAAAGCTGATGTCTACAACGAACAAGTAAACAACAGCAAGGCAGCTTACCAAGCTGCTTTATCGGCAGAACAAAACGCTAAATTGGAGATTGAAAAAATCAAACCACTTGTTGAAGGTAAAGTGTATACCGAATTACAGTTAAAAACTGCAGAGGCCAATTATGCTGCAGCTAAAGCACAGGTAGCACAAGCACAAGCTGCACTCGGTTCATCTCAAATAAATGCCAAATTTACGTTGATCAATGCGCCAGTGAGTGGTTATATCGGCCGTATTCCTAATCGGATCGGAAATTTAATTACCGCAGCAGACGCGACACCTTTAACAACGCTATCTGAAATCAATACCGTAAATGTGTATTTTTCATTGAGTGAGGCCGACTTTATAGCCTTTATCAAAGATCAGAATAACAAATCATCCAATCAACAAGCAACGCTCTTACTGGCTGATGGAACAGCATACAACCATTCGGGGAAAGTAGAGTTAGCCAGTGGTAACATCGACAGAACAACAGGAAGCATGGCACTTAAAGCAAGTTTCATCAATCCCGAAAAAATTCTCCGTTCGGGTGGCTCAGCAAAAGTAATCTTGAAAAAAGCGCATGAAAACGTATTGTTGGTACCTATGGCCGCTGTCAAGGATATTCAAGACCGCTATTTCGTTTATGTTATTGGTGAGAAAAATAAAATTTCCATGAAACAGATTGAAATTGCAGGAAATACCGCTAACGCCTATTTACTAAAATCGGGACTCACAGCTGGTGAAAAAATCGTTATGAATAGAATTGATATGCTTAATGATGGAATGCAAGTTCAACCGACTAAAAAATCCACCATGTAACAAGGATAGCAGGTATAGCAAAAGCTGAACTGCTCAAAGAAAGGCAAGGCAACAAGCCTATACATTCAGTATTCACTTTTGGAAAAAAACGGTACTAAAAGCTTTATAAAATTTAAACTAAAATGTTAAAGAAATTTATTGACAGGCCAGTTTTGGCAACTGTTATATCTATCATATTTGTCATACTGGGGGTCATCGGTCTTTTTAGGCTGCCTCAAACGCGATTCCCGGATATCGCCCCGCCCACGGTTCAAGTTACCGGAAGCTATCCCGGAGGAAATAGCGAAACAGTATTGAGATCAGTTGTTACACCCCTTGAAGAGCAAATCAATGGTGTGGAGGACATGGAATACATTACATCTACTGCAAGTAATGACGGTACATTCTCTGTACGCATTGTCTTTAAAGCAGGTGTAAATCCAGATCAGGCAGCCGTTAATGTGCAAAACAGAGTACAACAGGCTACTCCTATCCTGCCACAGGAAGTTGTCCGAATGGGATTAACGACCTCCAAGCAACAAAATAGTATGATCATGATATTTAATATCTATACAGAAGATAATAAAAAATATGATGAACTATTTTTACAGAATTATGTGAACATCAACTTGATCCCACAGATCAAGCGTGTACCTGGCGTTGGTCAGGCTATGGTATTCGGTTCCAAAGACTATTCGATGCGTGTATGGTTGAATCCGCAAAAAATGGCGAGTTATGGACTTGTGCCACAAGAAGTCATTGCTGCAATTTCCAAACAAAGTTTGGAATCTGCACCTGGAAAATTAGGGGAAGAATCAAAAGCACCACTGGAATATGTCATACGCTATAAAGGGAAAAAGAACCTTCCTGAACAGTATGAAAACATTATCGTCAAAAACAATGACGTTCAGATCGTACGCTTAAAGGATGTGGCACGTATCGAGTTTGGCTCGATCAGTTATAGTGGTAATTCGCAAAATAACGGCCTCAATACAGTTACCATTGGTATATTCCAGACATCAGGCTCCAACGCCAATGAAATTGAAATCGGAATCGATAAACAGATTGAAATAGCACAACGCTCTTTCCCTCCTGGGATCAAGATTTTTAAATTGATCAGTACCAAAGAACGCTTGGATGAAAGTACGGCACAAGTACGTTCGACATTGATTGAAGCCTTCATTTTGGTTTTCCTCGTTGTATTTTTGTTCCTGCAGGATATACGGTCGACTATTATTCCAGCAATCGCAGTTCCGGTAGCCATCGTAGGTACTTTTTTCTTCCTGCTGGTGTTTGGCTTTACCATCAATATATTGACGTTATTTGCCTTAGTACTCGCCATTGGTATCGTTGTCGATGATGCAATTGTCGTTGTCGAAGCAGTACATGGAAAGATGGAGACTTCCAACTTAACCGGTAAGCAGGCTACCCATAGTGCCATGAGTGAAATCACAGGGGCTGTAATCTCCATTACCTTGGTCATGTGTGCAGTTTTTATTCCCATTGGATTTATGACAGGTTCATCGGGCATGTTTTATAAACAGTTTGCCTATACCCTTGTTATCGCCATTGTGATCTCTGCGATCAATGCATTGACACTGACACCGGCACTCTGCGCATTATTGCTTAAAAATACGCACGCCGAAAATCACGATGGGCAGACCCCAAAAACAGGATTTTCTCAACGTTTTTTCAAAGCGTTTAATGCTGGCTTCGAAAACATGACCAACCGATACGTTGGTTCATTAAAATTCCTGGCAAAGAAAAAATGGATTTCGGCACTTTTGATCCTGGCTACAATTGGCATTGCCGGATACCTCATGACAAGCACTTCCAAAAGTTTTGTACCAATGGAAGATGATAACTTTGTTGTATACAGTTTGGAAATGCCCCCAGGAACGGGACTTGATCGAACCACAAAAGCAGTAGAAAAAATCGAAAAACTACTTGCCGATATCCCTTCTATTGAAAGCCATACAAGTATTACTGGATTCAATATGATCGGTAACAACTCCAGCGCAGCCTATGCAACAGGATTCATACGTCTGAAAGATAAAAAGAAACGTGGTGAGATGAACGATATCGATCAGATTCACCAAGTGATCTCACAAAAATTATCCAGTGTCAAAGAAGGTAACGCAATGGCCTTTCGCTCCCCTCCTGTTGATGGTTATGGTATGATGAATGGCGCGGAACTCGTTTTGCAGGACAGAGCTGGTAAATCACCGGTAGAGCTCAAAGCAATGTCTGACTCCGTTATTGCGCAGATTATGAAACAACCAGGGGTACAGTTTGCCTATACCATGTTCAGAGCAGATTATCCACAGATGGAGTTAGAAGTAGATGAAGACAAAGCTGCCCAACTTGGCGTAGATGTCAGTGAAATGCTTTCGTCCGTTCAAACTTACTTTGCGGGTGACCAATCATTGAATTTCAATCGTTTCGGTAAATTCTATCGGATAGCAGTTAAAGCAGATGGCATCTATAGAACCGATAAAGAAGCCTTCAACGAAATATTTGTCAAGAATAATCTTGGCCAAATGGTTCCGGTGAACACTTTGGTTACACTTCGTAAAGTTTATGGTCCTGAGTCGGTAACCCGTTATAATTTATACAATTCACTCACGATAAACGTGGTTAGTACGCCTGGTATCAGTAATGGTGCGATCATGGAAACATTGGAGAAAAATGTATTGACTAAGTTACCGGGAGACTATAGCTACGAATGGACGGGACTTAGCTTGGAAGAGAAGTCTTCGGGCAATCAGACTGTGCTTATCCTAGCATTAAGCTTACTATTTGTATATTTCTTACTATCAGCACAGTATGAAAGTTATTTATTGCCCCTTGCCGTCCTGTTATCAATCCCAACAGGTATGATCGGTTCTTTCCTAGGAACACGTGCCATTGGATTGGACAACAATATCTACGTCCAGGTCGGCTTGATCATGCTCATCGGTCTTTTGGCAAAAAATGCCATTTTGATTGTTGAATTTGCTTTACAGCGGAGAAGAGCAGGCTCCTCACTCATTGATTCGGCTTTAGAAGGCGCAAGAGCTCGTCTACGCCCAATCTTGATGACTTCATTGGCTTTCATTGCGGGTATGGTCCCCTTGATGTTTGCGACCGGCGGAACGGCTACAGGTAACCATTCCATCAGTACCGGAGCAGCAATGGGTATGTTAAGCGGTGTTATCCTTGGGGTAATCATCATACCGTTGCTATACCTGGTGTTCCAATATTTGCAAGAAAAAGTTTCGGGTAAAAAGCTTACGGACAATACAGTACACAATACAAACGATTAAAATGAAAAAATTTCATCACTATATAACAATTTTCGCAAGCAGTTCCCTGTTATTGTCCGCATGCAGTGTGGGCAAAAAATACACAGGTCAGGAGATAGCCATGCCCGAAAATTTCAAAAACAGCGAGGTTGTCCTGACGTCTGATACGCTACAGCTATCCTGGCGTAACTTTGTACAGGATCCCTTGTTGACCTCACTCATTGAGAAGGCATTATCCAACAATACAGACGTCAATGTTGCACTCCTCAACATGCAACAATTGGAACTCGCGTACAAGCAGTCTAAGAAAGGGTTACTGCCAACAGCTGATTTAAGCGTTGGAGCGAATAGAACCTGGTTATCGAGCAACTCCTTGAATGGCTCGCTGAGTGACCAATTTATCGGGACACCTTATATGGACGATTATAGTGCCACGCTCAGATTGTCTTGGGAAGCCGATATCTGGGGAAAGGTAAAAATGCAAAAAGAGGAATCTATGGCCAATTTTTTTGGCCAAAAGGAAAATTTATCGGCTCTGAAAACCCGGGTGATTGTACAGGTCATCCAGTCCTATTATAATCTGATTGCTTTGGATGAGCAGCTTAAGATTGCGCAAAGAAATGTTCAATTGAGCGACAGCACACTGAATATGATACGTTTGCAATACAACTCATCACTGGTCAGTTCGCTTGCCGTGGAGCAAGCCGAAGCTCAGAAGAAAACTGCTGAATTGTTGATTCCCCTAGCCCATCAAAACATGGCTGTAGAAGAAAATGCACTGAGCATTCTTTGCGGAGGTTTCCCCCAGGGCATTCAACGTACAGCAAGTTTAGATGATACGATTGTTGGAGACGGACTTGCTACAGGGGTGCCGGCCGAACTCTTGAGCCGCAGACCAGATGTCAGAGCAGCTGAATACGCGGTTGTGGCTGCCACAAGCAGAATGGGACTCGCCAAAGCAGCGATGTACCCTTCCCTAAGCTTGACACCATCCATTGGTACAAACTCCATTCAATTTAACAAATGGTTTGATCTACCAGGTTCGATTGTGAAAACAATAGCGGGGAATATTGCACAGCCAATTTTTCAGAAAGGTGCTTTAAAAACAAACTATGAGATATCGGTCATCGAACGCGAAAAGATAGCATTGCAGTTTAAACAGTCGGTTATGGTTGCAGTTTCAGAAGTTTCGGATGCCTTGGCAAAAATCAAACATACGGAACAGCGCCTGCAACTTATCCATGCCAAATCAAATGCCCTCGCCAAAGCCACCGCTGATGCAGCCTTACTTTATAAAAGTGGGATGGCAAACTATTTGGAAGTGATAACTGCCCAAAACAATGCGCTACAAAATGATTTGGAACGTATTACAGTAAAACGGGAAAAGCTCAACGCAGCCATAGATCTTTACCGTGCACTGGGTGGCGGAACAGATACTTTACCGCCAAATACGCCATAGAATCACAAAATAAAGGCAACTGACTAAATATATGCCCCTAGAACCAAAGACTTTCTAGGGGCTTTTTCATTCCTTTTTTGCAGCTGCGCCCAAAATTTCCTATCTTCGGGTAAATACAAATATGATGAATAGAACGAGTTGTCTTCCCCCTCCAATAGCGTAATATTTTTTCTCTATATTACTGAAGCCCAATACCAGAAATGGACCAATTTGCTGTGCTTCTTATTTACGATCAATTTTATGATTTAACACCTTTCGTCCTTAATGGACGGAACTGGAAGACAATTTCTTATGAAACATTCATATTTCATGCTGCACCTCGCTGTGCTGTGCCTGGGACTATCTGGCGTATTTGGAAAACTGATTTCACTTAACGAGGGGATACTCACATGGTACCGTGTATTTTTAGCTGCCGTTATCCTATTTTTTATTCTAAAATGGTATAAAATACCTACAGATTTTACGTTCAAAGAGAAACTGCATATTGCAAAAAATGGGCTACTATTGACAGCATCCTGGCTATTATTCTATGCTAGCATCAAATATTCAAACATTTCCATCGGCGTGATCTGCTACTGTATGGCAAGTTTTTTCACCGCTATTTTTGCACCGATGATCAATAAAACGAAATTCAGATTGTCTGAACTTCTGTTGAGTGGACTTACGTTGTGTGGGATAGCACTGATATTTCACTTCGATACCTCACACCAGCTTGGCATAGTCTTAGGGATAATTTCTCCGGCTTTTGCCTCACTCTATGCGGTTCACAATGAAAAATTGACCAAAAAGTACAATGCAATATGCATTAACTATTATCAAATGATCGGTGGAACAATAGGGCTGGCATGTCTACTTCCTTTTTACATTCAGCACTATCCAATCAGCACTTTTATTCCCAATGCCCTGGATATTTTCTATCTGATCATCCTATCTTTATGTTGCACTGTGGGAGTCTATCTCGCATTTACAGAAATCTTAAAGAAGATATCAGCATTTACATTGAACTTAAGCTTAAATCTTGAGCCAGTATATGCTATTTTGATTGCTTTTTTACTTCTTAATGAAGCAAGAGAATTAAACCTATCCTTCTATGTTGGACTGTTTTTGGTTGTTTCATCTGTGTTATTGCAGTATTGGATCAGCAGTAAAAAGAGCGCTTAACAACCTCCATTCATTTCCCAGTCCAACGAAGATTGGGAAATGAATATTGTTTCCTCCTTTTGCCAAGCAGGTAGCCCCGATAAACAGGTAGCCCCGAAAAAACATGTTGAAAAGAAAAATGTGTGTCATTTTCAACAAAGCCTTATATTTATGAGACGGTTCGGGTTTTAATTCCAAAACCGGCACAACCGGTCAAGCAATTTATTATATATACATTAAATAGATAGTTCCGTTATGAGCAATAGCAGTACAGAAAACAAATTTGTCAACCAGCAGATCCAATACCTTGAGTTTGTATCAAGCGACCTTGAACGTGCCAAAGCATTCTACTCAACGAGTTTCGGTTGGGAGTTTACGGATTATGGGCCAGCATATACGGCTTTTGGCGGAAAATATGTTGATGGTGGTTTTACACTTGGTGACCCCATAAATGGCAGTATTCTCGTCGTTATCTATGCCGACGATCTGCAGGCTACGCGTGATCAGATTATCCGTGCTGGCGGGACTATATTAAAAGATATTTTTAGCTTTCCCGGAGGAAAAAGATTTCAGTTCCAGGATCCTGACGGATATGAATTGGCCGTATGGACTGTTGAATAATAGTTGAATACAGTATATACTCAAATACAAAGCCCCCATATTTTTCTCATATGGGGGCTTTGTATTTTAAGATCAGGCTCTTTTAGCTTTCTGATAGTTTTTATTTTTATTCCTATTGAAACGCTTCTTCTTATGCTGTGGATTCTTTTTGGCAGGATTGTAAGTAGGTCCCGCTTCAAACCCCTCTGGCAATGGAAGTTGTTCAATCGGATAACCTATTAAATTCTCAATCTGAGCGAAACGGTTTTGGTCTTTCTCATTGACAAAGGTAATGGCTGTTCCTGTAGTTGCTGCCCGCGCAGTACGTCCAATACGGTGTACGTAATCTTCCGGATCCGGTGGAACATCGTAATTAACGACCAAACTGATCCCCACCACATCGATACCGCGAGATATCACATCTGTCCCCACCAGTACCCGCACCTGACGAGACCGAAATCTGGCCATGATATCTTCCCGTTTCGACTGCTCGAGATCCGAATGGAAACCCTCCGCATCAATCCCCTGCTTCTGTAATTCCTGAGCGAGAAGTTTGACTGTAGTTTTTTGGGATGCAAAAATAATAACAGATACATAGTTGGGATCCTTCAGTATATTCTTTAGAAGCTCCATTTTCTGTTGATCATAGGCAAGATATACACGTTGATCTATCCCTTCCGAAGGTTTAGAAATGGCAATATTGACTTCCACAGGCTCTTGCAGAATTTTTCGGGCAAAAGACCTGATCTTCATCGGCATCGTCGCCGAAAACAAAAGCATCTGCTTTTTCTTCGGTAGATAACTTACAATACGTAAGATATCGTCTTGAAATCCCATATCCAGCATACTATCGGCTTCATCCAAAACAAAGTGCCTTAAATGAGAGAGATCAATCTTCATGGAGGTAAGATGGCTTATCAACCTTCCCGGCGTAGCAACAATAATATTTACCCCCTCTCGTATGGCCCGTTTTTGCTGTTCATACCCCATACCATCACCACCACCATAAATGGCTATGGATGTTGCACCCGTATAATAAGACATGCCCATAATCTGCTGGTCAATTTGCATAGCAAGTTCCCGGGTCGGAACAAGGATAATAGCGAGGATAGATTCCCTTGAATTCCGTGCTATTGCATCGAGGATCGGCAACATATAAGCTGCTGTTTTACCTGTACCTGTCTGTGCACAGGCAATCATATCTTTTCCCTCTTTAATAATCGGGATGGTCTGTTCTTGGATCGGCGTAGCCTCCTCAAACATCATACTTTCTAAACCTTCTTCCAAAGCTGGAACAAAGCCAAATTCATCAAATCTCAACGTATTGTTTTTATTGTTGTGCCCTAAATTACTAAATCTAATTCATAAAAGTCTAAAATTAATACCTATAGCTCGTTATCCGCTTTCAAATAGATGTCCAGATAGGAATAATCCATGAGAGAATCAGTAATTAATTTGACCAAAAACAACTGTCCTACACATTCCCGTAAGCCAAGCATACGACTGCTATCTATTCAAAATCTAATCAATAACCGCTGTTTTCTTTGCGGCTGACACTGCGCTCAAAACAACATAGCCTAGCAAGCCAGCGCATAAAGAAGCGATCAGAACCGCGAACTTTGCTTCTTCAATCAGCATGCTATCATCAAAAGATAGTATCGAGATGAAGATCGACATCGTGAAACCGATTCCCCCCAACAAACCTACACCAAAAATCTGTTTCCAGCCAGCCCCTTCCGGTAATTGCGCAATCTTCAATTTTTTAGCAATAAAACAGATCAAAAATATCCCAATTGATTTACCAGCGATTAGGCCAAGGATAATACCGATCCCCAATTTTGAAGTCAAACCACCAATCATTTCCCCATGGATTGGAATAAGCGTATTCGCAAATGCAAACAAAGGAATGATAATGAAATTGACAGGTTTGGTCAATAGATGCTCAAGTTTTTCCAAGGGAGATTCTTCCGCATCCGGTGTTGTCGGCAGCGTCATGGCCACCAGCACGCCAGCTATTGTTGCATGAATACCCGAGTGGTGAACAAAGTACCAAATAAATAGTCCCGGAATCAGGTAAGCCCATATCGCTTTAACGCCCAATTTATTTAACACGATCAAAAACAGAAATATACCTAAAGCAATAAATAAATAGGTCGCATGAATACCATTGCTATAAAAGATCGCAATAACCAATATGGCAAGTAGGTCGTCAACAATCGCTAGCGCAGCCAAAAAGATCTTAAGACTGGCAGGTACCTTATTTCCCAGAAGCGTGATAACCGCTAAAGCAAATGCAATATCCGTTGCCATAGGGATTCCCCAGCCGTTTGCAGTATCGGTTCCCTGATTTAATGCAAAATAAATGATGGCAGGCAAAAGCGCCCCACCAACCGCAGCCAAAATGGGCAGAATTGCTTTACTTGGCGATGAGAGTTCACCCTCTACAATTTCACGTTTTATCTCGAGGCCCACCAGTAAAAAGAAAATCGCCATCAAACCATCGTTGAGCCACAACAACCAGGAATATTTTAAATGAATATGACCGCTCTCAAAACCTACTTCCCGGTTCAGAAATTCCATTACACTGGCATACAATGATGTATTTGCTACGATCAATGCCAGAATAACACAGGAAAAAAGTATAATTCCGCCAGCAAAGCTGGATTTTAAGAACTCTCTAAAGACAGTTAAATTGATAAGTTTTGACATGATTTGAATATCTAAAAACGCTTACAAAGGTTCACAAGATACGATTTTTAGGACCATTTACCGAATTCCCTAAACAATATCCGGAGCTATATCCAATGTAAAAAAGCTGAATTAGCTGTGTTTTATTAGTGGTAAAAGAACCAAAAAGCGAATAAAAAGACAAAAGCTCTTCTGCTATCCTTTTATTTTTCGAACCTAACGAATCAAATGTGAGAAACAGAGGTTATACCTTAAAATTTCATAAAAATCTAACTTATTTTTTACCGAATTAATTTGACTTTGTTGCAAAAAATACTTAGCTTGCTACTATAGTTAATAAACCGTTTATTATGTGCAAGAAGTGGATTTTCATGGTGCTTCTTTTCGTAGCAAATTTTACATATGCGCAGACGACAGAGGATAAAACCCAACATTCAGGTTCCCATTACATTATTTTAGCAATCATCGCTATCATTGTCATTGTTTATATATTATACAGGAGGCAAAAGAGGAAATTTAATGAATAAGGGAGATCAGTAGATCTCCCTTATTCATTAAATTTCCTTCCACATCCCCTTCACTTCCCATCAAACTTTCAATGAATCAACATATTAATCACGAATCGGTTCATTCGTTTGTGCTAATCGTTGCGACCCCGTATTTGCCGGACAGGCAATATCATCTGTTGCATCGTATACAAGCTTCTTACCATTCAATTTTGTAATCAATTCTTGAGGGACATACACCTGAACTTTGGTAACCGCATAACCACTTGGATAATAACGAACATAATAACCATCAGGATGAAGCGTCCAAATACCACTTGGCACGTCCGTACGAGGCTCAGCCATACCAGCTAAGATCGCATATTGTTCAAAATCAGCGTACGAATAGTTTCCTGAGGAAACGAGCTGCCGAATATTATTTTCTGCTTCAAAGATTGTCTGTACTGCCGGTGGCATTTGGTCTTTTGCCTTTTGGACAACGTCAAATGGCAAAACGCCGAGTGCACCACCTTCCAAATGTAAAATTTGTTCAGCTGTAAGCAATTTTAAAGCTGTTTCTTTCACCGGACCCGAATAATCAATAAATTTTGTCTTCGCAATGATCGTCCACAATAGCATCTGTATGTCTGATTGTGCAACTTCAGGGTGCTTTTCAGCGCTTTTCAAAATTGCAATGACCACGTCTCTCTTCTTGCCCAATGTAGGTGCATACATATATCCATCACCTTTCGAAGGCGCATAGGTACCCGCTTTCAAGCAATAGCTCTTATTGGTCATTTCAAAATGTCCAGCCTCCAATAAGTAACCATCATTGCCATTCTTTTGCAAATTTTCTAAAGGTTTATAAACAGCCGTATTTTGAAAATCGGGCATTTGCTCCCCCTTCCTATTTACATCTTCAAAACTTGTACTAATCGCTTCGGGCTCTTTTAAAAGTTTATCCAGCCCAAGTACCTTGCTTCCCTTGGAAGCAACGGCTTTGCTTGCCTTATCCAATAGCCCTCCAAATTGAGCCGAGGCTCCTTGGATATTAAATAAAAAAGCAACTGCAAGTATAACGACACCCGTTATTCTATTTCTTTTCATAATTGATTTCATTTCAGCTCTTGTCCACAAAAAAGAAGCCAATTTAAATCACCAGCACAATATTTATAATTTATTAATTCATAATTTGCACACATTGCTGGATTTCACGCTTCATTTCAAAGATCCTCTCCATCCATTGAAATTTCAGAGCATACAGGTTTGCCAAAGAAGCTAAAAACAGTGGATTTCCCCAACATTGCTCTCCTCAATTTCTCTAGAAACTGATCACCGCAAATAGTTAAAAATACAATATTAAAACGTATCTTTGCAGCATGATTAATGTGTCAAATCTCTCCCTTCGTTTTGGTAAACGTGTACTATTCGAAGATGTCAATCTAAAATTCACACCTGGAAACTGTTACGGTATTATTGGCGCTAATGGAGCAGGTAAATCTACTTTCTTAAAAATTATCTCAGGGGAAGTTGATCCTTCGACAGGTTCAGTGGCATTCACGCCAGGCGAACGCATGTCGGTTTTAAGTCAGGATCACTATGCTTTCGATGAGTTTACTGTTCTTGAAACCGTCATGATGGGTAACCAAGAGCTTTACAAAATCATGAAAGAGAAAGATGCCATTTACATGAAAGAGGATTTCTCTGATGCCGACGGCGAACGCGCCGGCGAACTGGAAAGTCTTTTTGCTGAAATGGATGGATGGAATGCCGAATCTAATGCCGCAACTTTATTGAGCAGTTTGGGCATTAAAGAAGAACTACATTATAAGTTAGTTTCTGAAATTGACGGTAACCAAAAAGTCCGCGTACTCTTAGCGCAAGCATTATTTGGCAAACCAGATATTTTGATTCTCGATGAGCCTACCAATGATTTGGATATTAATACCATCGCATGGTTAGAGGATTTTTTAGCAAGTTACGAGGCAATCGTCTTAGTTGTATCCCACGACCGTCACTTCCTGGATGCTGTATGTACGCATACGGTGGATATTGATTTTGGTAAGATGACAATCTATACGGGTAACTACTCGTTCTGGTACGAATCTTCTCAATTAGCGTTAAAGCAACGTTCTGATCAAAACAAGAAAATGGAAGATAAAGTAAAAGAACTTCAGGAGTTTATCCGTCGCTTCTCTGCCAACGCTTCCAAATCCAAACAAGCTACTTCTCGTAAGAAAGCATTGGATAAGATTAATATTGACGAGATTAAACCGTCCAACCGTAAATATCCTGCCATCATGTTCAATACCATGAATCGTGAACCAGGAGATCAAACGCTACAAGTTGAAGGCTTAAGCAAAACGGTCAATGGCGAGGTATTCTTTAAGGATATTACCTTTATGATTAATAAAGGCGATAAAATCGCTGTTCTAGGTCCAAATTCATTGGTAACCACAGCATTTTATGATATTATAACTGGTAGAGACACCGATTTCGGTGGCGAATTCAAATGGGGCGTTACCATCACTCCTGCCGATATGCCGATTGAAAATGCCGCATTCTTCGAAGGAAAAAATGAGAATTTAGTGGACTGGTTGAGAAACTATACGACTAACCCGGAGGCGGACGAACAATTTATACGCGGATTTCTAGGGAAAATGTTGTTCTCTGGTGAAGAAGTTATGAAGAAAGTATCTGTGCTTTCAGGAGGAGAAAAAATGCGTTGTATGTTTTCTCGTATGATGCTTCAAGGCGCCAACTTCCTCATCTTTGATGAACCAACCAACCACTTGGATTTGGAATCTATCACTGCATTGAACAATGGAATGTCTGATTTTAAAGGATCAATGTTGTTCACATCCCGTGACCACGAATTGACTGAAACTGTTGCAAATAGAATCATCGAATTGACTCCGAAAGGTATCATCGACAAATTGATGACTTACGATGAATACATTAATAGCGATGTGGTGAAAGCACAACGTGAAGAAATGTATAAATAAGATAATTTATCCCAATTTAATAAAGGCTCCATAATTCATTTTATGGGGCTTTTTTGATGTGCAACAAAAAAGCACTGAGGGGTTCAGTGCTAATCGCGATTGATATGAAAGAATTGAGAAAGTTTTACTTTACTGAACCGAAGGTTTGACAACACGCCAACCTAATTGTAAGGACACCGCACAATGGTCGGATAAATCCTGTCCCTTTTCGTTTTGAAAAAGCTTTTTTTGAACCTGATAATTCTTTGCCTCAAATAGCAAATGATGGTTATTGCGATAGTAAATTTTATCAATACCTTCGCAATCCTCTGTCAGCTCCAATGCTGTTTTCGCTTCAAAATTCACTTTATGCCCAGGAATATTACCTTTGTTGCGTAAACTTACCCATGCATCTACCAAACCTAAGTCCTTCTGAAAAGAACCGATGTTATCCAGCTCGTAAGCGTAATGTGCATTAAAGTCGCCCATAATCAAAAGTGGTCTGTCAGCCGAATACTTTTTAATATAGGCTTTTAGCTGATTTATATTCTTCTGCCGGGCAGTCGTTGCATTCGGATCGTCCTGAGCAGTCGCATGTACATTATAAACATCAATAAATACCTCTTTGGCCAATTGAATTCGAGCATAAGAAAAGCCTTTAGGAGTCAGACAATCTGCACCATTGCAATCAGTCCAGCCTACCCGCTCAAACTCAACAATAGGATATTTTGAAAGTGTACTCAGCCCGTCCCCAAAAGGTACCCCACCCATATTTGCCGTTCGGTAACTATGCTTATTTTCGCTGTAGAGGAACTTGTTGTAGTTAAAATCTTCCTGTACATTGACAATATCAAATCCATTGATCCGATTGCCGATCGACGTAATACTGGAAGACCGCTCGGTTACAGCACTGGAAATCCATTCAGGAAGGCCAGCTATATTGTACGTTAACAAATTTAGCTTTCCGTAAGTCGCTTCCGGCATAGCTGCATACACAGCATTACTGAGCTTTGGCTGTTGTCTTGGCCTCAACTTAAAACCCAACATAACACCGGCAGACGCACAAATAAATAGGATGACAATCTTTCGAAAACCCTTAGGTCTAATTTTTTTTTCGAACAATAGATCTAATAGCATGGACTGAATATTTCGTTCACTCCAAAGCTACTGCGCCAACATTAGCTCTATTATCATATTCAATTAATTCTATTTTTAATAATTATGCACAAATTATTAAAAACTAATAATTTATAAACACTATAATGACAAAAGGTTAATACCTGCATAGCATAGGAGTTACAGCTTTCAGCTATTTTTATACAACCCCTAATAAGAATAAAATGAGAAAGGTAGCCTTCTTTACAGAGATACTCGTCGAGGATTTCGACGGTGCATCACGGACAATGTTTCAGCTAATAAACCGTATAGACCAGCAGAAATTCAACTATTTTTTTTATTTATGGTGGCGGCCCTACGCAATTCCGCAATTTTCATTCTTACAAGGTGCCCACATTCAAAATACCGGTTAACGACGATTATTGTCTCGCTATTCCACAGCTTATTAAAAAGAAACTTGAGCTCGCCTTAGATAAATTTGCTCCCGACATGATCCACATTGCTACGCCTTCCCTTTTAGGTTTTTTTGCATTAAATTATGCCAAACGGAAAGGTATTCCTGTCCTTACGATCTATCATACACACTTCATTTCATACATTGCCTATTACTTCAAAAACATACTACCCTTGGTCAAGCCAACTGAACAATGGATGAAAAAAGCAATGAATAACTTTTATAACAAATGTGATATTGTCTATGTACCCACCAAATCTATTCTAAACGAATTACAGCAGATCGGCTTACAACAAGAAGGATTAAAACTGTGGCAAAGAGGAATAGACACAGCCTTGTTTAATCCCAATAAAAAGAATCTATCTCAGCTGCAGACTATCACAAAGAATGACAAACCAACAATCCTCTTTGTCAGTCGTATCGTCTGGGAAAAAAATATTAAAACGCTTATTGAAATCTATCAACAGATACAGGCTCAGAATCTTGACTATAATTTCATTGTGGTCGGTGAAGGAACAGCCAAAATAATTGCAATGCAAGAGATGCCCAATGCCATTTTCTTAGGAAAGAAAAGCCATGATGAGCTTGCAATTCTATATGCTTCGGCAGATGCCTTTGTTTTTCCGTCGGTCTCAGAAACGTACGGAAATGTCGTTGTCGAAGCATTGGCATCTGGACTTCCTTGTGTTATCGCCGATGGTGGGGGTTCGGCTTCCTTGATTCAGCATGGGAAAAATGGATTTAAGTGCCAACCTGAAAATGCAGCTGGATATGTTTACTACCTCAAAAAAATTCTCTCTGACGTGAGCTTAAAAAAGAATCTCATCAATGAAGGTCTATCCTATGTCGGACAACTGGATTGGAATAGACTATCTGGGTGCTATTTTGATGACATTGAACTATTGATTGACAAAACACAGGAAGTCGATTTGGCATGGGCAAACTAACAAACCCAAGCCAACTCATCAAAGGTATTTTTCTATTTTTGATTCTGGCGTCCATCACTGTCTTTTTAGCGAAAAGCGACTTAAATGCCTTGAAAAAAGAGCTCTCCTCAGTTGGTTATCGCTTCATAGTTATTTTGTTTACGACTTTCGCGGCTTATTTTGTAGGCACATTAGCTTGGTGGATATGCTTGGGCTCCGCAAAAAAGAAGGTCAATCTGATCGAACTCTTTGCCATCCGTCAAATCGGGGAAACCATTGGACTATTCAACCCTACAAGCATTATAGGTGGTGATTTATTAAAGGCACAATTGATAACCCGTTATGACATTCCCTTAAAAGAAGGATTGAACTCAGTTGCAATATCCCGTATTACCGCCGTACTTTCTCAATTGACACTCTTTTTGATTGCTATGCTTTGGTTGGTATTTTCTCCTTTAAAAAATGAAATTATACGCTACGCCGGCCCGGTAATATATATGATCAGTCTATTTTTGTTCCTTTTGATGATCCTGATACTTTATTGGTTAATGGTTGCAAAAAGTCCCTCGCAAACCAAGGCTTCAACAGCGACACTTTTTGGAAAAGCAAAAGCGCATTTTCAGTCACTACTTTGGAACGTAAAAGACTTTTATCGGCATCAAAATAAGGTTTTTTGGTATTCTTACTTACTTTTTGCACTACATTGGATTATTGGCAGCCTTGAATTCTATTATATTCTAAAATTTTTGGGTGTTGCAGTACAACCAATACATGGTTTAATAGTAGATATGAGTGTCATTGTGCTGAAAAGCATCGGTGCTTTTATTCCAGGGCAACTGGGTATTGAAGAAATCGCCAATAGGCTCCTACTCCATTTGATCGGTATTACTGGGGGTAGTATTTGGCTCAGTGCATCATTATTACGTCGCGGCCGACAGCTCACCTGGGTAGCGTTGGGTTTTATATTTTATCTATGCATCAAAAGGAAACCAGTACATGTATCCATCTGAAATAGAAATACTATTTGTCAGCCACAAATATCCCCCAAGTGTTGGCGGTATGGAAAAACAAAGCTTTGAACTGATCAATACTGCGGCTCTTTACTTGAAGGTACACACCTTAGTCTATGACAACAAGGAACCTCTTTTAGCCTTCTTCTTTCAACTGAATCGCCGAATTCTCGCCAAAATTAACGATAACCCCGGCATCAAGGTTATTCACTTTAATGATGGATTAATTGCATCTTTAGCCTCTTTTCACAAAGGATACCCCCATTTAAAACGTGTTGCCACGCTTCACGGACTGGATATCGTATTTCCCTTTCGCTATTTTCAACGTAAGATCATACCGCGGTTTAATACATTTGATCAGCTTATTGCGGTTAGCCAAGCTACCGCCGACGCCGCCCAGTTACGTGGTATCGATCCATCCAAAATTATTGTTATACCCAACGGTGTAGATCCGATAAACCACTCCACTGAAAACAATGAACCAGCCTGCGAAAGCAAGCCCTATTTTATCACTTTGGGACGCCCTGTTAAACGGAAGGGCTTTTCGTGGTTGATGAAACATGTCATTCCCGCTATTCAGGGTGATTTCAAATTACTGATGGTCGGTCCATTCGATCACGAACCTACATGGAAAGAACGCCTATTGCAGCTTATACCCAAAAAGATAAATCATTTAATCACCTTATTCCTCGGATTTCCGACCGATCAGAGGGAGATCAGAAAATTACTGAAAGCGTACCCCGAAAAAATTGAGCATCTTGGAAAAGTCCCATTCGAACAACTGCAAAGCCTCTTGGCCAACGCACAGGCCTTCTTAATGCCCAATATTGAAGTGCCCGGAGATATGGAAGGCTTTGGGCTCGTCTGTTTGGAGGCTTCCACAGCAGGCACCATTGTTGTGGCCGCCGAATTAGAAGGAATTACAAGCGCCGTGACACATCATTGCAATGGCCTGCTCCTGGCAAGCAAAAACCAAAATGCATGGATCGAACAACTTCAAGCCATTTTAGCAAATCCAGTCCATTATAAAAGCCTGAGCCTACAATTTAAACAAAATACCCTAAAACAATATAGCTGGGATATTATGGCCAGATCCTATTGTCAATCATTTGCAGACTTAATTACAGCAGCAGACCAATAATTGACCGTAACACTTCATAAATTTGACCGCATCTATCATTCAGAGGGAATGGCTCTCCAGAAAGCAATTTTCAACATCTTTCAAGACGCAAAATTTTTTTATAGTGACCTGCTAACGTTTTATAAGAAATCAATTGAATCAAAGCGAAACATCCTACCAAAACAAGCCCCAATGGTGAATAAAAAGTTAGACTGATATACAGTAGTAATAAGAATAGCCGAAGCATCTCAAGTGGAAAAACCCAGTCTTCATGTTCTAGAAGCCCCCCAATACAAATGACGCTACAGAGAATAAATCCTCCGCCAATAAGGAGTTGTATGAGTTGCTGATAATTACCATAAAGCAAAAAAAAGAAAAGCAAGAGCATCGTCAGCATGGACTGAAAAAAGATATAGCGGCTTAACACCTGTGCATGAACTTGTGGCCTTGCTCCTGCAAATATGCGCTCTTCCAGTTCTTCTCGAATTTCAGGCTGTATATCGTCAGGCCTACCGAATATAGTCCGCATTTTGTTTTTAAATCCTTCGGCCCGCTTAAATGATAAACCAATTTCAAATAAATAATGAAAATGCTGCCATAGAAAAGTGTAGCGATGAATGGGTTTTGTGAGTCCATAAACACAAGGTTCTTCTTTTTGCTCCGGGATAAATGTTCCGAATAGCTTGTCCCAAATAATCAGGATATCTCCATAATTTTTATCCAAATAGATTTCATTGCTGCTATGATGCACCCGGTGGTGAGATGGCGTTACAAATACGCGCTCCAAAATCCCCAAATTTCCTACCGTCTGCGTATGGGAGAAAAATGGATATACGCCATGGATCAACAAAATAGTGGTCATCATAAAGGGAGGGAATCCCAAAAGAGGAATAAAAGCCCAAAATAACGAACGGAAAACGGCTTGAAATATGGTGATCCGGGCTGCTACGGTAAAGTTATAATCTTCACTTTGGTGATGTACAACATGAGCTGCCCACAACAAGTTTATTTCATGGCTATAGCGATGATACCAATACCAGAGAAAATCTGTAAATAGAAAAAGTATAACCCAGGTCCAAACATTCGCTTCAATGTGAAATATCGCAAAGTTTTGATACACCCAAACGAAAAAAAAAGTAAAATAAACTAACAGAAAACATATCACACATACGCTCGACGATACCAACATTGAGATTTGAGATCGATTCATCAAAAGAATAAAAACGTTTCTGTTTTTTGAGGCTATACCAATATTCCAACACCATCAAGATTAAAAATAAGGGAATGATAAACGCCAAAAAATTAAGTTTTTCTGTATACATGCAGTCGCTATTTTGAAGACAAAAAATCTACCTTAATCGCAATTCAACAAGAACCGTCTTTTCTGATGCCAAAAGATCAATTCTTCCAAACTCTTTATTATTAAACAATCAATTTTAAATCAGGTTTTTCAATGGACAAAAATGTATGCTTTCTAACGCCCCTACAATAACAAACGCCAACTCAAAAAGAAACGCCAACTCAACGTGATTTTCTACCACAAAAGAACGTGCACAAAAAAAGTCCTCAAAAAGTTAAACACTTTTGAGGACTTCTGATTGAACGATAAATTATTCTTCACTGATGGTGCACTATAATAACAGCGCAGCAGACGAATCCAATATTAATGTACACTGGACATATCGATCTGTGTTTTCCCCTGTTTGATCATCAATACAAAAGGGACACAAATCAGAAAGACAACCCCGAGGTACAGGAACACATCCATGTAAGATAGCACTGTTGCTTGTTTCATCACACTCAAGTCCAATATTTGATGCGCTTTGGCCAAAGCCTCATTAGGTGAAAAACCTTTCGCCTGAAAACTCATTTGCAATTGCTGCACCCTTTGTTGCACATCAAACTTACTTGGATCTAAATTAGCTACCAGATCAACACGGTGTTTTTGGCTATCACGGGCGATAAATGTCGTAATCAAAGCAATTCCAAATGAACCACCCAATTGACGCATCATCCCTGTAAAAGCAGCTCCTTCACCGATTGACTTACCATGTAATGTTGATAAAGACAGTGTCATAACAGGCACAAACAACAATCCTAGGCCAACTCCGCGGAGAATCAATGGCCAAAACATATGCTCCGAACCTGTATCGTTTGTCATGAGGCTATACATCCAAAAACAAAAGCCAAAAAAGATACATAGCCCTAAAGCAACCATATACTTCTGAGGAACACCATTTTGGATCATCTTACCGATAAAAGGCATCATGATACCGGTCATAATCGAACTCGGTAACAAGAGCAAACCCGCATCTGTTGCCGTCCATCCCAATATCGACTGCGTATAGATTGGAATAATAAACGTCGATCCGAACAAGCCAAAACCAAGAATAAAGCTCATCACCACACCCACCTGTAAATTCTTATCCTTCAATACACGCAGATTAACAATCGGTTTATCGTACACCAACTCCCGCCATATAAAAAACAGCAATCCAAAGACAGACAAAATCGATAAACCTAAAATCAAAGGATCGTCAAACCAGTCATCCTGTTGTCCGTGTTCCAATACAAACTGAAGTGAACCAATAAACATGATCAAAAATATCATACCGAACCAATCCACTTCCTTAGCAGACTGCTTTTGACTGTATTTAGGACTGCGTACAAAAGATAAGGTCAACAAGGTCGCAATAATGCCAAGCGGCACATTGATATAAAATATATAAGGCCAAGAGAAGTTATCGATGATGTACCCACCCAACGGTGGCCCTAATGTAGGACCAACAATAACACCCATCCCGTAGATAGCTTGGGCCATACTACGTTTTTCTTTGGGATAACTTTCCGTGATAATAGTCTGGGCTGTAACCAGTAAGGCTCCCCCACCCATCCCTTGTATAAAGCGAAATGCAACAAGCTCCCACATATTGGTTGCATTACCGCATAAAAATGAAGATACTGTGAATATGATAATAGAAGCCGCAAAGTAATTTCTACGCCCAAACTGTTGGGACAACCAGCTTGTCATCGGAATCACAATGACGTTAGCGATTGCGTAAGCCGTAATCACCCATGCGACATCCGTCAGCGTCGCCCCCAGTGAACCTTTCATATCGTTCAGGGCCACATTGACAATCGTTGTATCTACAATTTCCAACAGCGCACAAAGCACCGCTGTAATCGTGATTACAACGCGACGAAAACCATATTCAACCAGACTATCTTGTTGATTTAAATTTTCCATAGTTATTTAACATGCACATCTACGTCAGCATTCATCCCCGGTCTGAGCAAAGCCACATTTTCTGCTTTATTGTCTTTTGTCAATTTGATCTTTACGGGTAAACGCTGAACCGTCTTTACAAAGTTACCCGTTGCATTATCTGGAGGCAATAAAGAGAAACGTGAACCAGTGGCTGGCGAGAAAGAGTTTACCTCTCCTTCAAACTCAATAGCAGGATAAGCATCCACTTTAATACCGACTTTTTGTCCAGGTTTTATTTTTTCCAATTGCGTCTCCTTAAAGTTAGCAACGACCCAAGTTTCAATATTATCTACAATGTAGAACAACGATTGACCTGGATTGACCATCTGCCCTGGTTGTACCTTGATATTCGATACCTGACCATCCACAGAAGCAAGTACTGCAGTATAAGAAAGGTTCAATTTAGCCGCTTCAAGTTGCGCATTCGCTCTTTTTATATTTGCCTCAGCAACAGAAGTTTGCTTTGAAGCTACTGTAGTCTTACTCACGATTGCATTACGTTGTGAAGCACTGGCGTTACGTTGTTGTTGCAAAATTTCAACCTGCTTGTCAGCTTCCAGTTTCGCTGTCAATGCCTGCTCATACTGTTGTTTCGTAATTGACTGATTGTTGTATAAGTTTTGGTAGCGGATATAATCATTATTCGCTTGCTTAGCACGAATGCGTGCTGCATCGATGCTACCCAAATTAGATTGGATCGTTGCATCCGAAATAGCTACATTCGCCGAAGATGCAGATACATCTGCCTTTGAAACATCAAAGCTACTTTGAGCTGCTGCCAAGGCTGCTAGCGCTTCATCCACACGAACCTGATAATCTTGGCTCTCAATGGTGAACAACGTATCCCCTTTTTTAACCAAATCATTATCTTTTACGTACACTTTCGAGATAAACCCACCAACGCGTGGAATGATCGGACTCATGTTTTTCTCTACCTGCGCATCGTCTGTCGTTTCATGCGCCTGACCATGCATATATTTATAAGCACCATAGGCTCCTCCGAAGATGACCAATGCTGCCAAAATAATTGTGAATTTTTTATTTGTACCTTTCTTTTCAGGTGCGTTTTCTACTGTATTTTCCATGTCTAGATTAATTGCTATTTAATGTTTAAAGACCCATTTGCTAACAGCAGGTCGTAATATTTTTCAATGGTATTTGCTTTGCTGATCGCAAGATTGATCTTGCTTTGAAGCTGCTGTACGTCGGCCGTTAACAAATCGTCCGTATCCGCGATACCATTATCGTACTTATCTTTTGTAATACGATAATTTTCAACTGCCTGATCCACCGCCTGATGGTAAACCACATCCTGCTTTTGTGCCAGCATATAGTTTTCATTGGCCTGTTGAACCTGAACTTTCACCTTATCATTTAATAATTCAATGTGCTCATCAATTTCTTTTATACGATTTTTCGCAACATTCACTTCTCTTTTGTTTTTATAAAGTGAACCGATGTCGTAGGATACACCTACACCCACCATGGCCGCATTTGTTACAGTAACCACTTTTTGCAAACCAAAAGCATTGTAACCTGCCGTTGCAGAAACCTGTGGCAATGTGGATGCTTTTGTTACCTTCAACTGGTCTTCTGCAACCAAACGTTGAGACTCCAAAGATTTCACATCAGAACGCGAGGTTTTCGCAGCGTCATAAGATGCTTTTAACCCCAAATCAACACCGTTCACCTCAGCAAGATTGATCTGATCCAACTGTGTATCCTCATCAATTTTCAAAAAATTAGCCAATTGATAGTTCAGCACCTTGATATTTTTCTGCGCCTCCTGAAGCGAAACCTGATAATTTGAAAGCTGCAATTCTGCTTTTAACAGGTCGTTACGCGCGATCAAACCATTGTCCAACATCGCTTTAAAATCCGAAACACGCTGCTCCGACTGTTTGATATTTTCAGCAATCAACAAGTTGGTTTGCTGAGCCTTATAAAGACTTAAATAAAGATTCACTGCACGTATAGCCAGTTGTTCTTTACTTGCTACAGCGTTGTATTCCTCAGCTTTTAATGCATCTTTTGCAATATCAATACCGCCTTTAATACGTCCACCTGTATAGATTGGCATACTCACCGAAGCCTGTCCTAACCACAATTGGTTTGCAGCAATATCCGGAGCAGATCCCCCCTCACCTAAAGCCAACTTTAAATTCACATTTGGAGTAGTCATAGCCATGTATTGTCCACTCAATTTTGCATCAGGAAGCTGTTTCGATTTGGCCGTTTCAACTTCGAGCTGTCTCCCCAGTACTTTGGTATCGGTAGACTTTGCTTCCACGCTTTGATTTGCGGCCAAGTGAATTATCTCTTCCAAAGTCATGTGCTTGTTGTCTTGCGCCAACAGACCCATAGGACTTAAAAGCAATAAAGCACTCAAATTGGCCAACTTATTTTTCATATGTCAATAAAGCTTTAATTGTTTTCTGTATAAATTCTGTTAAAGTTGTTTCTATATAATTTGCATAGTCCTCATCGTTATCGATATGCAACTGATCCTGTAAAAAACAATGATTCATCTGAAAATTCATAAATACGCCCATCATCATGGAGTGGATCAAGATGGGATCATACCCCGCTTTGAATACACCCTGTTCTACCCCTGCATTGATAACAGACGATATCACTTCAAGATTGTGCAGCTTGAGTTTGCGAAAAGCCTCCGAGATCAGCATGCGTTGTTTTAACGAACTTTCAATGGTGATGATATGATACAGTTTACGATGCGAGTTCATGGACTTAAACGATTTATCCACCATAGCGTCAATTTTATCCAACGCATTATCGACAAGCGCCAACTCATCCACGTTGATCATAAAATCAGGAACACGCCATTCAAAAAACGTATCCAGTAGCTTGTCCTTTGATCCAAAATAATAGTTGATCATCGCAACATTTACATTCGCCTCATTGGCGATATCACGAACGGAAGTCCCATCAAATCCTTTTGTTGCAAAAAGACGCTCTGCTGCAAGCAGAATATCAATCTGTTTCTCGTTAAATTCCATTTTAAACCTCGATCTTTTAAAGATACAATCGCATATTCATAGCGATTATAAAATACGTTCTCGCTAAATGCGCGACAAAGTTAAACAAACGTTTAATTTAAACAAGTGTTTAATTATTAAATTTGTGTAAAAAAAAACACCATTTCTGGTGTTCTTGCTTTTGGATGGGATTAGTTAAGTATCCGATAGATCATTTCTTTTAAAATCTCTTCACTATTGAAATTGCTCGGCACATTGACACCTTTGGATTTTAAATCAGTCTCCTTCAACACATTGAGCACATCGAAAGTTTTCCGCCGGTTGTAATTTCTTGCAGCAAGCTCGTATTCTTTCAGAAAGAAAGGATGTACCCCTAATTCTTTTGCTGCGACCGATTTGTCGATCAGATAATGGTATTTGAGAATCTTCGTGAAGTAAGTGGCAATTTGTCCAATGACCATTACCAGCGGATTATTTTTGGGGTTGGCCACAAAATAATCAACGATCTGATAAGCCTTTAGGGCATTACGTTTAGCCAATGCAGTATTTAATTCAAAAACATTATAATCTTTGGAGATACCAATATTTCGTTCAACATCTTCCATGCTGATCTCTTGACTCTTTGGAACATTAAGCATCAGCTTGTCAAGTTCATTAGACACTTTGGACAGATCATTCCCGAGATAGTCCGCAATCATCATCGTCGCTTGCGGATGAATGCGCCAGCCGGCGTCTTTCACATACGCTCCGATCCAAGGGCCCACCTTATCGTCGTATAGTTTGGCTGCATCAACAACTAGCCCTTTTTTTTCAAAGACTTTATAGATCTTTTTGCGTTTGTCAAATTTCCCATGTTTAAAACAAAACACAAGAATGGTTGTCGGTGTAAGATGTTCCAGGTATTTAGTCAACAGTTCTTCCGTATCCGATTTCCATTTTAGCTCCTGTGCCTCCTTGATAATAATCACCTGATAATCACTCAACATGGGATACCGTTTTGCTGCATTGACAACGGTAGACATATCAATATCTTTTCCGTAGAAAATCGATTGATCAAAGCCCTTCTGCGCATCATTCAATACGGTTGCTTCCAAAGCGTCGGCAATGGTATCAATGAAATAACTCTCCTCCCCTTGCAATAAATACACTGGTTTAAAAGACCTGTTCTTAATATCGGATAAGATCGGATTGATGTTCATATATATAGTCTATTTATTCGTCCGCAATAGATCAGTTGCCCAAATTTCTTTCCGGTATCCAAGCTATCTACGAAGGCTAAAATACCCCATGTCACCACATATCAAAATGTCTGTCGAGTTCGACCATGGGCATTTTATGCGAAGCAAAATTACGATTTTAATGGCAATTCAACCGAGTAAACTCCGTAAAATTACGCTTTTATAATTGACTCCTGCACCGCGATTACATTAAACTATTGATTTAATGCCATGAACATTCAGCAACATAGCTTTCACCATCTCGTTAAGTAATCGCATCATAAATACAGACCTCGGGTTTCATCAACCTAAAAAATCAGACTAGTCAAAAAAACACCATATTTCAGACTTCACGAATTTATTTCTTTTGCTAAAATTTTAGTATATTTGTGTATGTTTTCACCGACTCCACTGAACTTACCGCCATTTAAAGCTAAAATATCCAAAAAGAACAATGCGATTTACATCTTTGATGAGCTCAGAAAAAAGGACTTGGTATTAACGCCAGAGGAATGGGTTAGACAACATTGGATCAATTATTTGTCGCTCATGAAAAATTACCCCAAATCACTGATGCATATTGAAGGCGGATTGAAATTAAATAACCTTCAGAAACGAAGTGATTTATTGATTTACAACAGTAGCGGGCATAAGGTCGTGTTAGCCGAGTTTAAAGCGCCACATATAAAAATCACACAACAAGTATTTGAGCAAATTGCAAATTATAATACGGTTCACCGTATCCCATACCTGTTAGTGAGCAATGGCATGAATCATTACTATTGTAAAATTGATTTTATCAACGCGTCTTACGAATTTTTGGAAGACCTCCCCAACTACAACGAAATTGACTAAGGAGCTATGCATGAAATAGATAAAGAATTAATCCGGAGATACAGTGTCCCCCAAGTCTTGAAAGGGGATCACCGAAAAAATGTAAAGTAGATGTAAAACATCTTTTCAATTTATTTGATTTTTAAAATATAGTTTTATATTAGTCCTACAGAATAGAAAAAATAAAAAGATGAATATAGATAAAAACGAATTCAGAAAATATGCAGTAAAGCATCACCGTATTGGAAGCCAACATGTTGATAGCTTCATTGCTCGTACAGAGACAAGCATTCCGACAAACCTTACACCTTACATCGTTGAAGAACGTCAATTGAACGTTGCTCAGATGGATGTGTTTTCGCGTTTGATGATGGACCGTATCATATTTTTAGGCAGCGGTATTGATGATCAGGTAGCCAACATTATTCAGGCACAGCTCTTGTTCCTACAATCTACCGATGCACAACGTGATATCCAAATCTACATCAATTCACCAGGTGGCAGCGTATACGCTGGACTAGGAATTTATGATACCATGCAATATATCACACCAGATGTAGCGACGATCTGTACAGGTATTGCTGCGTCTATGGGAGCTGTTCTTTTAGTTGCTGGTGCAAAAGGCAAACGTGCAGCCTTACGTCACTCACGCGTCATGATTCACCAACCTTCCGGTGGTGCACAAGGAGTTGCCGCCGATATGGAAATCAACTTACGTGAGATGATGAAATTGAAAGAAGAATTATACACCATTATTTCAGATCATTCTGGACAAACTTACGAATGGGTAGAAAAATCTTCAGATCGCGATTACTGGATGAGAGCCAATGAAGCCAAAGAATTCGGTATGATTGACGAGATTTTACTTCCTAAGAAGGAGATTATTAAATAACAATGGCAAAGAATAACGATAGAGACATTCACTGTTCGTTTTGTGGCATAAGCAAAAATGAGGCCCAGATGCTTATTGCAGGCAACGGAGCACACATCTGTGACAGATGTATCCAGCAGGCAGGCGAAATCTTGGCCGAAGAATTAAAACAACGAAAAAGTAAAACTTTACAGACTGCTTTAAAGTTGATCCGTCCTTTGGAGATTAAAACTCACCTGGATCAATATGTAATCGGTCAGGATGATGCGAAAAAAGTAATTTCAGTAGCAGTTTATAATCACTATAAACGTTTAAATCAGAAAGTGGATAAAGACGAGATTGAAATCGAAAAATCCAATTTGATTATCGTTGGTGAAACAGGTACAGGTAAAACCTTGCTGGCAAAAACTGTTGCCAAGATACTCAACGTCCCCTTCTGTATTGTGGATGCAACTGTATTGACAGAAGCAGGGTATGTAGGGGAAGACGTAGAAAGTATATTAACACGTTTATTGCAAGCAGCAGATTATGATGTAGCCTCTGCAGAACGCGGTATTATCTATATCGATGAGATTGATAAAATCGCACGTAAAAGCGACAATCCGTCTATTACAAGAGATGTATCGGGTGAAGGTGTGCAGCAAGCTTTATTGAAGATTCTGGAAGGTACGATTGTAAACGTTCCACCTCAAGGCGGCCGTAAACACCCGGATCAAAAAATGATCGCAGTCAATACAAGTAATATTCTATTTATCTGTGGTGGTGCGTTCGACGGTATTCAAAAGAAAATTGCAAACCGTCTGCGCACGCAAACAGTAGGTTATAAAATGAACGAAGACGAAGAGGAAATTGACTTGAACAATCTGTACAAGTATATTACACCTCAAGACTTGAAGAACTTTGGTTTAATTCCAGAGTTAATTGGCCGTCTTCCTGTATTGACTTACTTAAATCCATTGGATAAGGAAACTTTACTGAGCATTTTGACTGAACCAAAAAATGCATTGGTAAAACAATATAAGAAGTTGTTTGAATACGAAGGTATCGAACTAAAATTTGATCCTGACGTATATACGTTTATTGTTGATAAAGCTGACGAATTTAAACTTGGAGCCCGTGGCCTCCGCAGTATCTGCGAAGCCATTATGCTGGATGCCATGTTTGAGATTCCGTCAACAAAAGAGCAAACGGGACAGAAAGCCTTAGAAATTACCTTGGACTATGCGAAGAAAAAATTCGAAAAGTCCGATTTAAAAAAGCTTAAAGTCGCTTAAAAAAATCCCGTTCGCTGAACGGGATTTTTTTTTAGAAAAGAATTAAAAATCTTATATTACAATAATAACATAGCCATAACGGAATGTTGACAGGAAGATAAGAGATTCAAGAAATTAAATTTAATGACTATGACAACAAAGAAAAGTGCAAAGAATACCGTAAATAGTCCGATCACACCAGGTTTAAAAACCAAAGAAGAAATCGTGAACAACTGGCTTCCCCGTTATACGGGAAGGCCTTTGGAAGAGTTTGGGGAGTATATCCTTTTAACAAACTTTTCAAAATATATCCACCTGTTTTCTGAAATGCATGATAATGCGCCTATTTACGGGGAAGACAAACCGATGCAATCCGTCACTGCCGGAGGCATCACCATTATCAATTTCGGAATGGGAAGTCCAATGGCCGCAACCATTATGGATCTATTATCAGCAATTGCACCAAAAGCCGTTCTATTCTTGGGTAAGACCGGGGGTATCAAGAAAAAAATTCCTGTAGGTGAATTGATTCTTCCAATTGCCGCTATCCGCGGCGAGGGAACATCGAATGACTACTTTCCACCCGAAGTACCTTCATTACCAGCCTTCGCCATGCAAAAGGCCATATCCACTACAATTCGGGATCACCAACGCGATTACTGGACTGGAACGGTATACACCACCAATAGACGGGTTTGGGAACATGACAAAGCTTTCAAAAAATATTTAAAATCAATCCGTGCCATGTGCGTTGATATGGAAACCGCAACGATATTCAGCGTGGGATTTGCCAACAAGATTCCAACAGGTGCTTTACTGCTCGTTTCGGATCAACCGATGGTGCCAGAAGGAGTCAAAACTTCGGTCAGTGATGTAACAGTTACAGCAAAATATGTCGAAGCACATATCGGTATAGGTATTGATGCTTTAAAACAGCTTATCAATAACGGATTGACCGTGAAGCACCTTAAATTCTAAGCTACAATACAAGCAACATCATATTTTCCTTTGGCGGGAAAATATGATGCACCCCCTCCATAAAACCATAACTATCAAATATTTAAAACTATTAAACATTATTATTGATTAATAATTGAACAGTTATTAACTAAAATTTGAGATGTTAACAAATGTTAATCTTCACAATAATTAAACTATTTGACGTTTATATTGTAATAATCATATTACACTACATATATATCGTAAAAATTAATCAAACATTGTGAAGAAAAAAACATTATCTATTTTCAAAGTATCCGTATTGATTTGTTCAGCCTTAGCCACGCAGGTAAGTTGTTCTTCAAGTTCTTCAAAAGAAAATAAAACCAGTGAAAAAGCCGTAGCCTTACCCGTTTATACCGTCACTAAATCAGATGCGATCACCATCAAGGATTATTTAGGGACTATTGAAGGTAAAGTCAATGTCGAAGTTCGCCCGCAGGTCGAAGGTCTGCTGCAGGAAATTTATGTTGATGAAGGTTCTTTTGTACAAAAAGGCCAGAAACTGTTCAAAGTAGACCCCTCTACCTATCAGGAAAACCTCAATAACATGGTTGCTACAGAGCAGGTCGCCAGAGCCAAACTTAAAAATGCACAGCTCGAAGTCGACAGACTGAAACCACTGGTTCAAAACGACGTTATCTCCGATGTCAGACTGGCATCGGCCAAATCAGACTATCAGGTAGCCAAGGCAACACTGGATCAAGCCATCGCTGCCGTACGTTCGGCTCAGATCAGCAAGGATTTTACAGTGATCACCGCTCCGGTAAGCGGTTATATTGGCCGGATTCCAAAACGCATTGGAAATTTGGTATCAAAAGGAGATAAAGAACCCCTCACCTATCTTTCAGACATCCAGGAAGTCTATGTTTATTTCTCCATGAATGAATCTGACTTTCTTTATTTTTCCAAAGCACAGGCAAAAAAAGATAGTTTGGAAGGAAAAAAATACAACCAGAATCAGAAGCTTGTATTCCCCGAAGTTACGCTCGTCCTTGCAGATGGTGAAGAATACGCAAAAAAAAGGTATAGTGGATGCCGTCAATGGCCAGATCAACCGTACTACAGGTGCGATCTCCTTGCGTGCGACATTTCAAAATCACGACAATATACTTCGGTCCGGAAGTAGTGGTACGCTTAAAATTGCAGAGGTTAAAAAAGACGTTCTTCAAATCCCCCAGATTGCAGTCAATGAATTGCAGGATAAAACCTTCGTGTATATACTGGACCAAAACAACAAAGCACAAAAACGAAATATCCAACTGACAGGTAAAAGTAAAAACAATTATATCGTCTACTCAGGACTACAGGAAAACGATCGCGTTATTACCAGTGGATTTGACAAATTGACCGACGGTTCACCAGTAACCCCGATTTTACAGAAATAATTATCTATCATTTTTACATGCTACAAGGTGTCCGGCATACTGTACACTTCATGTAGCGTGTTTAAAATTCCATATATATGCTAAAAACATTTATAAATAGGCCTGTATTAGCCACGGTGGTTTCCATTATCCTGGTAATCTTAGGCTTAGTGGGGCTAAAACTTCTGCCTGTCTCGCGCTTTCCAGAAATTGCACCACCAAGTGTGCTTGTTTCACTAAGTTATCCGGGAGCTAATGCCGAGACTGTAGCAAAAAGCGTTTTACTACCTATCGAAGAAGCCATCAATGGTGTAGAGGATATGACCTATATCAAGTCATCTGCCTCCAATTCAGGATCGGGAAGTGTGTCGGTCTATTTTAAGACAGGTACCAATCCTGATATTGCCTCGGTCAACGTACAGACACGGATTTCCAAAGCAATCAGTTCCATTCCCGCAGAAGTAAATGAGGCTGGAATCACAGTCATGCCGCGGCAAACGGGTGTCATTATGACCATCAATCTCTACTCTGATCACCAGGATAGTGCCTACGACGAAACCTTTCTCCAGGCTTATGCACAGATTAACCTGATGCGGCCTTTGCTGCGTGTTGATGGCGTAGCCCAGGTTTCCCGTCTGGGAGCACGGGATTATGCGATGCGACTTTGGTTGAACCCCGAAAAACTAGCCCTGTATAACCTCGTCCCACAAGATGTGACCAACGCCATAAAAGATCAAAACTTTGAGATTGCCCCCGGTAAATTTGGAGAAACCTCAGATGAAGCTTTCGAAACAGTGATCCGTCATAAAGGGCGTTTCACCACACCGGAGGAATTCCAGAGTATTGTGATCAAAACCAACACCGACGGTTCAGTGCTCTATTTAAAAGATGTGGCACGCGTCGAATTCGGTGCTACAAATCTAAGCAGCGACAATAAGGTAAATGGACATCCCGGTCTTACACTCAACTTAACACAAACCAGTGGTTCCAACGCCCATGATATTGATATTGCCGTCAGAAAGGTTCTCGAAGAACAATCCAAAACATTTCCAAAAGGCATACACTACGAGGTGACCTACTCGGTACGTGACCAGATCGATGAATCGATCAACCAGGTTGAGCACACCCTTTTTGAAGCCTTTATCCTGGTATTTATTATTGTCTTTATCTTCCTGCAAGATTTTAGATCCACCTTGATCCCTGCAATTGCAATCCCCGTTTCATTGGTGGGAACCTTCTTTTTTCTGCAGCTTTTTGGATTTTCGCTCAATGTCCTCACGATGTTTGCCCTGGTGTTGGCTATTGGAATCGTAGTGGATGACGCGATTGTAGTCGTCGAGGCCATCCACGAAAAAATGCACAGCACAGGAATGAAACCCAGAGCCGCTACATTATCGACGATGTCCGAAATTACGGGAGCGATCCTGTCCATAACCATGGTCATGGCCGCTGTATTTTTGCCTGTGGGATTTATGGAAGGGCCAGCAGGTATCTTTTATCGCCAGTTTGCTTATACCCTTGCAACAGCGATTCTGATTTCAGCACTCAATGCTTTGACCTTAAGCCCAGCCTTATGTGCGCTACTCCTGAAAGCCCCGCAACAGCATACCAATCAAAAAAACGGCAAAATCAATCAATTTAAAGATCGCTTCTTTAAAGCATTCAATACCTCTTTTGATCGACTGACCGCCCGTTATGTCTCGATTGTAGAAATACTGATCAAGAATAAGAAAATAGCCTGGGCAGGCTTAATTTTAATTACAGCACTTGGCGTTGTGTTTATGATTAAAACACCCAAAAGTTTTATTCCGACAGAGGATGATGGATTTATCACATACAACATTGCTCTTCCTCCCGGCGCTTCATTGAGCCGAACAACTGAGGTTCTTCATCGTGCCGATAGTATTTTAAAGAAAAGACAGGACATCAATGGAATGACAACAGTTTCTGGTTTTAATGCCCTGGACGGAAGCTCAAGCCCGGCATTTGCCGCTGGTTATATCACCTTAAAACCACATGCCAAACGCGAGCACATCAAAAATATCAATGCATTTATGGATACCATCAGAAATGATCTATCCCAGATTAATGAAGCAACGTTTACAGTATTCCCCCGCCCTACCGTACAGGGCTTTGGAGATTTTGCCGGAATTGAAATGGTTCTTCAGGATCGAATGGGTGGTGACATTCGGGATTTTAACACCATTGCAGATACCTTTATTAACCAACTCAATACCTTACCGGAAATACGAAGTGCTTACACAAGTTTTAAATCAAACTTCCCTCAGTATGAAGTAAATATCGATGCCGTAAAGGCAAAATCCCTGGGAGTTGAGATCAAAGACCTCATGTCCACAATCCGATCTTATTTTGCGCGTGTACAGGCGAGCGATTTTAATCGGTTTGGTCGCCAATACCGTGTTTATGTCCAATCAGATTTCGACTTCCGCAAAGATCCCGAATCCTTCAATTCAATTTTTGTGCGTAACAGTAAAGGCGAAATGGTGCCTATTAACACCATATTGACCTTAGAAAAGACGGTGGGTCCAGAAACCATTACGCGTTACAATCTATACAATGCAATTGCGGTAAATATTACACCCGCGGAAGGCTATAGTACAGATGACGCGATGCAGGCTATCCAAAAATTGGCCGACAACAAACTTCCGGGTAATTATGGTTTTGAATGGACGGGCATGAGCTATGAAGAAAGTCAATCCGGCTCACAGACGATCTTGATTTTTGCTCTTAGTATCCTATTCGTCTACTTCCTGCTTTCCGCTCAATATGAAAGCTACATTCTTCCTTGGGCAGTATTACTGTCTATACCTGTGGGACTCATCGGCGTATTTTCCGTGATCAACCTTGTAGGACTTCAAAACAACATCTACGTGCAGGTGGGGCTTATTATGCTCATTGGCTTATTGGCCAAAAACGCAATTCTGATCGTAGAATTTGCCGTTCAGGAGCGTAAAAACGGAAAAAGTATCGTCGAAGCAGCCATTAGCGGCTCCAAACTGAGATTACGGCCAATCTTGATGACCAGTTTAGCCTTTGTTGCTGGCCTGGTGCCCTTGATGTGGACGGTGGGCCCGTCGGCGATCGGTAACCATTCGATCAGTTTCAGCGCTGCCGGCGGCATGCTCTTTGGTGTAGCCTTCGGCATCTTTATCATCCCTGTACTCTTTGTCGTATTCAAAAGCCTGGATGAAAAACTACATGATAAACTAGCTAAAGAAGAGGAAGAATAATGAAAAACATAAAAAAATACCTTTCGGGAATATCGATCATCATTAGTCTCTTAGGTCTGATGAATGCCTGTAAGATCGGCAAAGATTATGTGCAGCCCAAACTCAAACTTCCCGAAAACTTTCGTGGCGATACGTTGGATTACTTCGGAGACACCTCCAGTATGGGACTGATCCATTGGAAATCCTTCTTTCACGACCCTACCTTGAAACTATTGATTGATTCTGCCTTAGCGAATAATTTTGAGATGAAGACAGCATTGCTCAACCTGCAGATTTCAACCCGAGTTTTGGCCCAGAACAAAGCCAATTATCTGCCGAGTGTAAATGCGACAATTGCTAATGGAAACCGCACCTGGCGATCGAAAGACTTTGGCAGCGGTCCCCTGACCAAATATTACGATCATAAAGGTGAAAAGGCACCGCAAAATATGTTTGTCTATCAATCTATGTTTGGTTCCGATATTAATTTTAGCTGGGAAATAGATATCTGGAAGAAAATAGGTAGCAAACAGGAGCAGCTATTAGCCGAATATTTGGATACACAGGAGGCAAAAAATGCGATACAGACCTCTATCATAACTGCTGTCGCAAAAGGTTACTTCAATCTCTTGATGCTCGATGCCAAGATCGAGGTTGCTAAACGCAACGTTCAGTTAAACGACAGTACGCTGCGTATGATCAAGCTCCAATATGAAGCGGGTGAGATCACGGCCTTGGCGATCCAACAAACACAATCACAGCGCCTATTGGCGGCCTCCCTCGTTCCCGAAATCGAAAAGGAAATTGTCATCCAGGAAAATGCGCTACAGACACTGACCGGAAAATTACCCGATAGCATCAAAAGAGGCACTTCTTACGAGCATCTCTTCGCTGAAAGCAAAGACATCTCCTTAGGTTCCCCAATCGAAATTGTGCGCAATAGACCAGATATCCGATCATCTGAATTTCAATTGATGGCTGCCAATGCAAATGCCAATATCCAACAGGCCATGCGTTATCCTTCATTGACCGTAGGCGGCGTATTGGGGGTAAATAGTATGCTCCCCAAAAATTGGTTCAATATACCCGGGGCATTGCTCGGTGGAATAACCGGGAATTTGACCACACCTATTTTCAAAAACAAAACCTTGAAAACACAGTATGAGGTAGCTAAATTGGAACGTGATAAAGCCGAAATCCAATTGCAACAAAAGGTCGTCGAAGCCGTAGCCGAAGTCTCTAATGCAGTGGTCACGGTCGACAAGCAACGGGAGCAATTGTCTTTGGCCAAAGAAAGAGTCGATAATGCACATCTTGCCGTCAAAAATGCGGGTTTACTCTTTAAAAGTGGTTACGCTACATATTTAGAGGTGATTACAGCGCAAAGCAATGCCTTAAACAGTGACCTCGATCTGGTCGAGTTAAGGCAACAGCATTTAGATGCATTTGTGGATCTGTACCGGGCACTCGGTGGAGGTTGGAGATAAGGATTTAAAACCCTATTTTTGTGGTATGACTCCGGAAGAATTACAACACTATTTTCAATCCAAAGACTTGCCTGATTCGCTAGAAATACAGCAGGACATGCAGGTCTTCGACGTACAACGTTTCTTGAGCACAAGTTTTATCCATGTTGGATTATGGAAAAAAGATCTAAGCAAATGTCCATCCTGGATTAGACTTTTAAAATTTAAGGATGCTTTAGAAAATAAAGAAAAAGCCTAACATCCGTTAGGCTTTTTCTTTATAACTATTTTTCTATGCTTTGGGGGCAAGTTGCTTCATTAATAGCGGCATCTGCTCTTTCGAAAAAATCTCTTCTGCGCCAGCGTCCAACAATTCCATCCGTTCATTCTCATCACTACTTGATGTCAGCCCAAATATTCGAATAGCGGGAAACCGCTCCCGTAAGATTTTTGCCGTTTCTATCCCGTTTAATACAGGCATATGCAGATCTAATATACATATTTCAGGAAGTTCGTGCTCGTTTTCATCGAGGTAGTCGATTAAATCCCTACCATTGGAAGCACAATAAACCAAATCCAATAAATGAGATTGAGCCATAGCTCGCATCAACACATGATGAATCAGCGCATCATCTGCGTAGACAACCGTACATTTACTTTTGGTATCCATTTGAAAAAGCTATCATTTTAATAATTATAAAAATAATATTATATAAATATGTAATAAAATAAAAAATACAGAAAAAAGTTAGCAATAATTATGTTATTATACAAATTTTATTTCAAAATGTTCAGTATTAACAATCCAACAAGCTTTTAGTTTGATTTATACAATAAGAACATCATAGGTAGTAAATCTCTCCGTGTCAATATCGTTAGAAAAGATTAAGTAAAGAGAAATAAAGATCGGTAGCCTATACCTTAAAAATCATCTTCAATAATTTCAGCCACTCTTCCTACTTGGCCATCCGTCAACCTGACTTTAATTCCCCTCGAATGATATGAGGATGATGTCAGCAAGTCTTTCACAATGCCTTCTGTTAAATTTCCTGTACGTTGGTCCTTTTTTAAGATTATATTCACCAACATGCCTGGCTTTACATCTGCTCTATTTCTTCCATCCATGGTCAAACTTAGAAAAATTGTTTTTTAAATGCAATATAAATAAACAATTTATTGTTAGAAAAACCTTCGTCTCGTATTTTGGAACAGGTACAATGAAAGCAAATGAAAGCCAATAGCGTAGATGAATGTTATAAACCGAACTGCAGGCTATTTTATTCAATACCTAACTACCATAAAAATGGTCGGAATTTCTTCCGACCATGATTGGCTTTAAGCCTTTTTTTATGGTATGTAGGTCATCAGCATATTGGCTGTTTGACCAATTGAATTTATTTAAATAGCTTAAAAATATCGTTTCCGAATATAAAGACCATTAAAGCCAATAAAATAAAGAAACCGACCATTTGTGCTTTCTCCAGGAATTTTTCGCTCAATGGCTTGCCTTGTATCATTTCAACCAACAAGAACAATACGTGACCGCCATCCAAAGCTGGAATAGGCAATAGGTTCATAAATGCCAATGCCATAGACAACATCCCTACTAAGGACCAAAAACGGATCCAATCCACTTCTGTACCGAACAAGGTCGCAATTCCAATTGGGCCAGATAATGCTTTATCAGCACGTACCTCGCCTTTGAAAATTTTGCCAAATCCTTTGGCGTTGTCGGTAATCACCGTAAATGCTTTTTTAGCGCCGATTGGAAATGCCTCCATTAAGCTATATTGCGTTGTAAAAGATTTGATGGAATAATCACGGTTAATGCCTATTCCCAGCATGGCATCCGCAGGAACATTCCCTTGCAATGAAACTTCAGTTCCTTTGCGTAAAACTTTAATCGCTACAGCTTTATTGATATTCGCTTTTATTTGTGCTTTAAACTCGTCGAAGAAAGGAACCTGTACCCCATTCACCGCAATAATGCTATCGCCTTTCACAAAACCCATTTTACTTGCTGCCGATCCAGGTGATACTTCAGCAACACTTGTTGTTTTAACACGAGGTTCAATAAACTTCTCACCTTTCTTATCAGAAAGCGTGTTCAATAAATCCGCTGGAACTTTTACTTCTGTTGTTGCACCATTGCGCTCAACTGTAAGTGCCACTCCGCCCATCAATACTTTAGAACTGATCAACTCCGAGTAATTTTCGATACGGTGACCGTCTATTGAAATCACTTTATCACCAGCTTTCAAACCGATGGATTCACCAATGGATCCCGGAACAATACCATTTACCAGCTGATCCATTTTGATATCTGTATTGCCCATTTTAAAAGTCAGCATCCAAAAGACAACAACGCCGACGACAATATTGACAATAATCCCCCCAAGCATAACGATTAAACGTTGCCAAGCTGGTTTTGATCTAAATTCCCAAGGTTGTGGCTCACCCTTTAATTGCTCAGTATCCATCGATTCATCGATCATACCCGCAATCTTGACATAACCACCTAAAGGCAACCAGCCAATACCATATTCACATCCTTTATAATTGAATTTAAATAATTTCACTCCCCAGGCATCAAAGAACAGATAAAATTTTTCCACCTTGATACCAAATGCACGTGCTGCTAAGAAATGTCCTAACTCATGTAGAACAATTAAAATTGACAAGCCTAAAATCACTTGTCCGACCATAATTAAAACACCCATGTATGCTTTTTAAAATTTAATCTTTGATTATTTCCTTTGTTATTAATCTTGCGACACGATCCGTCTCCAGATAATCATCCAGCGTCGGTGTCGCAATGAATTCTACTTTACCTAATGTCTGTTCAATAATATCACTCATTTCCAAAAACCCGACTTGATCTTTCAGGAAGGCATCCACAACAACTTCATTGGCTGCATTTAATACACAGCTTCTATTTCCGCCGGCACGAAGGCTCTCATAGGCAAGTGCCAAATTCCGAAAAGTTTCCATGTCTGCTTTTTCAAAACTGAGCGTTGGATAGTCCATGAAATTAAATCGCTCAAAACTGTTTTCAAAACGTGCCGGATAGGTCAGTGCATACTGGATCGGCAATTTCATATCAGGAACCCCCATTTGGGCCTTCATGGAACCATCCTGAAATTGGACCAGCGAATGTACAATAGATTGGGGATGTACAATCACATCGACCTGATCTATTGACAGATTGAAGAGCCATTTTGCCTCAATCACTTCTAGCCCTTTATTCATCAAGGACGCCGAGTCAATCGTAATTTTGGCACCCATCGACCAGTTGGGATGTTTCAAGGCTTCAGCCTTAGTCACTGCGAGAAGATCGGCTCTCTTTTTACCACGAAAGGGTCCTCCGGAAGCTGTGATATATATTTTCTCGATTGGATTATGCTCCTCGCCAGCCAAACACTGGAAGATCGCCGAATGCTCCGAATCTACAGGAAGCATGCGTACACCATATTCTTTCACTAAAGCCATAATCAGCTTACCGGCGACAACCAGCGTCTCCTTATTGGCCAGCGCAATATCTTTCTTTGACTGAATTGCTTTAACAGTGGGTTTTAATCCCGCAGATCCAACGATCGCATTCAAAACAACATCTACTTCTTCGTACTGCACCACTTCAACCAGTCCTGCTTCTCCCAAAAGAACAGCAATATCATGTCCTTTTAAAGCATCCTGCACATAACTGTACTGAAGGGAATCTGTTACAACAACCGCTTTGGGCTTAAACTCCAAGGCCTGTTTAACCAACAATGTGGCATTGCTACCACAGGTCAGAACGATTGCTTTAAATTTAGTAGGAAAGGCTCGAATCACATCCAAGGCTTGTGTACCTATACTTCCCGTTGCCCCTAAAATGGCAATTCCTTTTTTACTCAAAACCTTTGCTATTAATTAAAATATATTATTTAAAATCTTTGGATCCTCTCCCCCATGGTAATCCGCCATCATGGATCGGTAAGCGACCGAAACAACAATACTAGCCAAAGGTACCACCAAGAAAGAACTCACGAGGTTCAAAATAATAAAAATTATGTAATATTCTAAATAATTAAAATACATCTGCAATAACTGAAAAAAAGCAAATACAGCCAAAATCAATAATAGTTTAAATACATTGCCCTTCGTCAGTGCAAAACTGAAGCGTAATGACCTCAATGTGCCCGCGTGTTTATCGATAATGAAAAATGGATAAAATGCCACTCTAATAATCAAGATGAAAGTCAATATTGCCGCGATAAAAACAACAAACATCGTAAAGTTACTCATCAGCTCCATCCGATTGTCACCATTTTCAAATAGATAAAGGAATGGTAAAGAAACGGCTCCTAAAATCATCAGGAGTGCTATGGAGAGCACCATTATACTTAACATGGCACCAAAAAAATAGGCAAGCTCCTTTGAGCTGGGAATACATTGAATCAGTTTCTTATCATGATTTCCATCTATCAGACTTAAGATATACTTAAATAAAGTCATATTCAATCCGAAATACATCACCATGAAAAAAAACGCCATGAAACCACTCAACACCACATTGAAATCACTGATGGTAGTCGCGAGATAATTAGAGAGTCCGGAGGTCACGAACAGTAAAAAACAAAGCCCTGCCACTGAAAAATAATGTCTTTTCAGCAACTCCCATGACTTATTAAAAACCTCATTAACAGCAAAAGTACTTTCCTTTAGGAATTGAATCATTTTTTCTTTGAATAAACTTCTACAAAGATGCCATATTTTTTAATTTTCAACAATTTACACTCCCATAAAATTCATTTTTTTTATAATATTTAACATAAAAAAAATCCCCTATCCGAATGGACAGGGGATTTTATAGGGTATATCGAACTATGCCTATTTAAATTCTTTGGGAAGCGGCTTCTCCAATAAGTATTGGTAGTAGAAACGTGCACGCTCATTAGAATCATATTTACTTTTCGAACGGTCAAATCCATGACGGCTTCCCGGATAGATCATCAACTCAAAAGGAACACTTCGATCTGTCAATTTATCAACAAGTTGGATTGTATTCTGTAAATGAACATTATCATCCATATCGCCATGCATAATACGCAAAACGCCTTTATAGTTATTTGCATAGGTTAACACAGAACCAGCTTTATAACCTTCAGGATTGTCTTGAGGCGTATCCATCCATCTTTCCGTATAATGACTATCGTACAGATCCCAGGAGGTAACAGGCGCACCCGCAATACCGAAATCAAATACATCTGCGGCCTTCGTCATCGCCAAACAAGTCATATAACCTCCGTAGCTATGCCCGGTGATAAGCACTTTGTTTTTAGCTACCCAAGGTTGCGATTTTAACCATTTGACAATCGTTGAATAATCAATAATCTCCCAGTGACCAAGATTGCGGTGCATATAAGCAACACCTTGTTTACCAAAATGACCAGATGCCCGGTGATCGGCAGAGACTTGAATAATTCCTTCATTAGCCCAATATTGATTATTCGTTCCTTTCCAGGTATCTTTTACCGTTCCAGCATCAGGACCACCATAGATACTGAAAACAACAGGATAAACTTTTGATTTATCGAAATTTGTCGGATAAGTAATTGTTAAGGGAAGATCGAACAAACCATCATCTGATTTAAGATGTAAGTATTCGGTTTTACCATACGTATACGAATCAAAATCAGCCGCTTTACTATCTGCTAACTGACGGACGACTTTACCTTGGTTATCCAACAAAGCAAACCGATCGGGTGTACTCACATTGGAGTATTTGGTAATAAAATACTTGCCATCAGGCGATACATTGACATCGTGTGAGTATTCACCGAAAGTCAGACGTTTTAAGTTTTTACCCGAATAATCCACGCGGTACAAATCAAAACGTGCCGAATTTTCTTTACGTGCGGTAAAATAGATCACCTTATTTTTTTCATCAATCCGTTTTAATTCGGTTACCTGCCATTCGCCTGAAGTAATTGGATTGACCAATGTTCCATCCAATTTATAGAGGTAGTAATGCGCCCAGCCCGTCTTATCCGATTTTAAGATATAATATTTGTTGTCCGCAAGATAGGTGATACGCTCATCGTGATCCAAATTGATCCATGAAGCCTGACGCTCGTCGTAGATTTCTTTTTTCGAGCCAGAATTCGGATCCACTTGATAAAACTTCAAATTGTTCTGATCCCTGTTCATCCACTGCACCATCACATTTTTGCTATCAAAGGCCCAGTAAGGCTGCCCAAAATACTGATCATCTTTTTCGTTGAAATCAGCCCAGGTAACGTTCCCCCCATCGAGATGAACGATACCCACCTTCACTTCCGGATTTGGGTCTCCAGCTTTGGGGTATCTTGTCTCCTCCAGGTAGCCATGCTGGCCTTTGGACGAATAAATCGGAAACATAGGAACCTTGGTATCATCGAAACGCATGAAGGCGATTTTACGGCTGTCCGGAGACCACCAAAAAGCTTTGTATTTTGTTGGACGCCCAAGAATTTCCTCGTAATATACCCAAGATGACCAACCATTGTAAATAACGTCGGTACCATCATTTGTATACTGCATTTCCTTTCCCGAAGTCACGTCCACGCTATACAAATTGCTTTTGCGGGTAAAGGCAACATATTTACCATCCGGCGATAAGGTCGGATTCTGTTCCGCAACATCAGGAGAGTTTGTCAACTTCTTGGCTACACCATCTGTACTTTTCAGGAAGATATCATTGTTTTCGACATAGACAACCGTCCCTTCTTTAGCGGGAACTGTATAAATGCTTCTGTGACCTGATTTAATGTTAACCTGATATAAACGACCATCATTTACATCATTTTCCAGATAAGCTGTCCCGTCTGCCCAGCCAGGATACTGATTCGTACGAACTGTCAACGATGGCTTTTGCCCCCAGGACTGTGCAAAATCCAATTTCTTTTGTGCAAAACCAACCTCATGCACTAAAAAAACGATAGACGCACCTAAGAGTACTCTTGATACCGTATTCATTAATTTTTGGATATGTTTATTAATTATTTTGGCTAAGATAAAGAATTGTGGCAAATAACGACGATTTTGCCTGTAACAAGCTTAATTCAGATTGCGCGTACCAAACGGCTTGCCAAAGACTTGATTAAACCAGATGATTCCTTGCTAAGGACGCTGCTCGAAAAGTGCAAGCTGTATACCTTCCTTTGGAAAATCAGCTTCTTCCACAAAATTTGATATCGAAACCCCCAGCAACCTCACTTTGTTCACCAGCTCAACCTTGCTCAACAAACTATGGGCGGTGGCGTAAATTTTGTCTTCCGAATCAAAACTATTTTCTAAGGTTATACTCCGTGTCAACTGAACGAAATCGGCATATTTAATTTTTATGGTTAAGGTTCTTCCAGAGATTTCCTTTTTCCCGATGCGTGTCCACAACTGTTTGCAGAGCCGTTGCAAAATGGTATTTAATTCTTCAAATGCTTCTACATCCTCGCCAAACGTATCCTCAATCCCGACCGATTTACTGCTGCGATTGGGGACAACAGGACGGTCGTCGATCCCGCGTACGATACGGTAAAAAAAGTGCCCAGTCTTTCCAAACCAACGTACGAGGTCCTCTTCACGCTGTTTTTTTAAATCGAGTCCGGTAAACAGCCCCAGTTCATGCATTTTTTTTTGCGGTCACCTTACCTACGCCAAAAAACTTATCCACGGGCAATGACTCCATGAACTTGACAATTTTCGAAGGGCCTATAAATGTTAAGCCGTTGGGCTTGTCCATATCCGAAGCAATCTTTGCAACAAATTTATTGACGGAAACACCAGCAGAGACGGTCAGATTCAACTCTTCTTGGATAGCCTCTTTAATGGCTTTGGCGATATCAATAGCCGAACCAATACCCTGTTTGTCTATGGTCACATCCAAAAAAGCTTCATCCAGGGAAAGCGGCTCGATTAAATCCGTATAACGGAGAAAAATCTCCCGAATTTGGTAGGAAACCTGACGATAAACATCAAAGCGAGGATAGGTAAAGATAATATGGGGGCACAACTGAAGAGCCTTTCGGGAGCTCATAGCAGATTTGACACCAAACTTTCGCGCTTCGTAACTGGCCGTTGCAACTACTCCCCTCCCATCCGGGGAACCACCTACTGCAATCGCTTTTCCCCGATATTCGGGAAAATCACGCTGATCTACAGAGGCATAAAATGCATCCATATCCAAATGAATAATCTTGCGATGTACCTGTTCGGAATCCATGATCCAAATTTACAAAAATTAGCATTATAGACTAAGAAAACCAAAAAATAACTAATAGAATTAGCAACACAGCAAAAAACGACAATCACTAGGCTCGCCAAGCGTTAATCTAGGTATAATGCATTCGTCATTATGCTGTTAATTATTTATCTTTAGGTGAACCTATCCGTTGGACAGAAAAATCATCGTTCCGGCGCATAGTCCTAGGCACTGCATGAAATGGTTTTAATTAGCACACATGATGGAAAATTTACCCGAACAAAAACCGAAAAAATCCGGATTTAAGAAGTTCTTACTCCTGCTGATCCTTTTCCTCCTTGTGGGGGCCGGTTCCTACGTTTACTGGAAGTATTACTACGTATTCGGTGAAGGCGTAAAATCTGGCTATCTTAATTATGCTGTAAAAAAGGGCAATATTTTCAAGACCTACGAAGGCAAGCTCATTCAGGAGGGATTTGGAAGTATCAAAACGGGTGGTATCGCCAGCAATCAATTTGAATTTTCCATTGAAGATGATTCTATATTCCGTCAATTGGAGCTCAATAGTGGAAAATACTTCGATCTTCGCTACAAAGAATACCATGGTGTGCTTCCCTGGCGTGGAAACACGGTTTATATCGTTGACAAAATTGTCAATATGAAATAGCGAACTCCGCCGTGTTTACCAGCGGAGTTATCGAAGTTCCGTTTAAATAAGTTAAACTACATCAGCACGCTATTGTAGGGGTGCCCTTCCATGAGCTGCTTATTGTCCGCCGCATTTGCGTTTCCGATAGAAGATTTTTCGAAAAGGCCTATTTATGCAGAAAGCACATCCCGGACGATCAATTTTTCGTTAAAATAACGTTTTAAAATGCTGCCGTCACCGTGTAGTGTCCAAACTTCTTTGGGATTTACCATTTTAATGTACTGAAGAATGTCATTCCAGTCCACATGATCAGAAATATACAGCTCGATATCATTCTGTGCCTGTAAACGTTTCCAGCCTGAGGCAAATGCGCGTAATACTTTGGTCGCCCTAAAATAACTATTGAAGGTCATCGGCGGTACCAAGTACACTTTGTTCTGTTCGCCCTGTTTCATTTCTTTTCTGTTGTAGGGCTCATAGTCTAACTTCTTCAGCCCGTGTTGATCATAAAGGCGATGGTAGGGCAATATTCCACTATGCACAAGCACTTTTCGATCCGGGCAGTACCTGTTGATCAAATCAGTAATTCGCTGCGCCTTGCCCAACACATAAGTACCTAATAAGATATTACTGGCATGTCCATCAAGTTTTTTTATCTCCTCCGCCGGATCGGGATGGATAATCTCGGGATTTGCAAAGGTACTTTCCGTAATGAGGACATCGGCCTGCTGCAGCTCGATCGGTTCACAGGTATCATCAGTTTGTAATTTATAATCGCCGGTGTACAAGTAACGTACCCCCCGATATTCCATTAGAATCTGTGCTGAACCCAGTATATGACCTGCTGGTAAAAATGTGATTTCGACCGCACCTATTTTAAAGGGACTATTAAACAATTTGACCTGATAAGAATCTTTGCGATTTTGTTTATACCGATAAGTCATAAACAGTGAGGTCGCCTGTGTGGCATACACATAGTCGTGTCCTGAACTGGCATGATCGCCATGGGCATGAGAAACGACATTGTGCATAACGGGATTGCTGGCATCAATAAAAAAATCACCATAACGGCAGTAATAGCCTTCTGGCTTTCTGACTAAGAAGTCAGCCAATAGTGTAGACATCATATTATTTTAGAAACTTTTGATGCAAAGTCCACACCTGCGGTAATAGCGGAGTGGTTCCATCATTAATGATGACGAAGTCTGCCAATTTTAATTTTTCTTCGTCAGATAGTTGCTTATTAATTCGCTCCATGACCTGTTCCTCAGTAACAGCATCACGTTCCATGACACGTTTAACGCGTATGGGTAAAGGCGCAGTAACCAGTATGGTATAATCAAGATCCTTGTAGGACCCACTTTCAAAAAGCAAAGCAGCCTCTTTGAGTGAATAACGTGACTTTTGCTGTTCGGCCCAATCCTTTGCCGCCTGAATAACGATGGGGTGTACAATGCTGTTCACAAGTTCGAGCTTCGCCTTGTCGGAGAATATCTGTTCAGCCAAAAAAGCCCGATCCAGCTTTCCACCCTTATAGGTCTCTTCGCCGAACTCCGCAATCAAGCGTGCTTTGATCCGCAAATCGGTATTCATAAGCTTCTTGGCTTCCTCGTCAGCATTATAAACAGGTACAGCCATGGCTTTAAAAAGCTGACAGATAAAAGTCTTACCTGATCCAATTCCGCCTGTTATTCCAATCTTCATGAAAATATTGTTATTTACGTACAAAAAAGTCCACGTTTTGAGGGACAATACTGATAACCTTACAATAGTCAGGTACTTTGGTCAGCAAAATAGGCAGATATTGCACCTCATTCTTCTCCCAGTCTGCCAGGTCTACCACAGCCTCAAAATCACGCGATGTATAGTTATTATAATCTTTGACAGACATCAACACGGTGACGACAACTTTGCTCGGACTAAGCCTGACCGAACTATAACGTTGACCATTCTCCACCTTTACGGGCAGCTCGATTATTTTCTCGGTCAATTCACCTACAGGCATGAGCACCTCGACCGAAGTCGGATAAACATTGATATTCGCTTTTTGGTTACGTGCCAGGTTGGCCACGGTCCGAACGTCGGTTTCGACTTCCTTTCCACGAACGGTATCCGTTTCCCAATACTCGATAGCCGAAACATCCTCGTAAGGTCCGGTTATTGTCACATAAGCTGGTGTAACTTTGGTATCAGCGATAAAACCGTAGCCGCGTTTAAATCCGATATTAGCAAGGGGTTTTACAGGCACCTTACGCTGGGTCTGTTTGGAAAAATCAAAAAACAGGGTATCTGGGCTAACTGACACCACGCGTTGTTCGTGTGGAAACTGTCGGTTGATAAAGCCCAATTGGTTGGAAAAAACAATCCAGTCTTTGGTTTTTAACGAGCTTAGGTCCACCTGAACCTTTGGGGTTTCCAATGCAGCTTTGGAAAACAGGAATTGCCATCCCGTCATCTCCAGCTTCACTTTTACCGTATCGGATTGCTGGGGGTGAAATGCGCGTTTCTCGGGAAGATTGACATATTCAATCGCCGCCTTGACGGAAACAGTATATTGATTGGAGATCGAAAACAATAACCAAGCTAACAACGAAATTCCAACACAACGCACGAAGACATTAATCTTACGCCGTTGGGTCTTATTTATTCGAACTGCATTCGCCATGATACAAACTTAATCAATTTGCGTAAAAATCAGCCCATAGGCAAATAAAAACTTAGTCCACTAGGCGTATAAATCAGCTAATAAAAAATTGTCTGCCCAACGACAACTCACTTATCACCAAAAAAATCCATGAACATCTTTCATAAGGAGAGCACTTGATCTGTTCGTAAAGGCAGACACGGTCATCCAAAGTAAAAAAACACCAATTGCATGCGTCTATCCAAATAAGCTGTACTTAAAATTTGGTCAAAACCGAAAGATGGCTTGATCAAATCTAGACTAAAATACTGTAATCGAAAGAGCACCCGATACAACCATAGCTCGAATAAATAGTATAATTCAATAAAAATTTAAAATAAAACATTAAATAATATATGTTTTATTTTAAATTTCATTAAATTTGTGTTAATCAAAAAAAAATCAATTATGAAACTATCCACTAATAACACAGCGCGATATCTCTACTATCTTTCTCGCGTAGTAATGGTATTCTATGTCCTATTCTTGGCATCAAATTTATTTTCATCCGGCATACCTGTCGCAGGTAGCGGTCTCAAAGCTTATGGGGTTTATAATGTTAATATAATACCCAAAGCCGCAGATGGCCCAGCAAATCAACAAAAGGATGTTTCTCAAACATTGGATCACTGGTTCAAGGACACATTGATTATCAGTCCTTACCATGCGAAGGGCTTCGTTCAGTTGAGATTTCAATCCCTGAAAGAATTACTTTCCTTCTCATCTATTCTTTATCAAACCGCACAGTTATGTTACTGGATTCTAATTGGTTTATTAATTCTCGTTGTTCAGAAACTTTTTAAATCGTTTAGTAATAATACATTTTTTACGGATAAAAATGCTTCATTAATCGTTTTCAGCTCATTCTGCCTAATGCTTTTGCCTGTTATGAGATGGATTACACAGGAATTTTTCCTTAATTGTATTACAAAATTAAGTTTAAATAGTTCGGACTATATGTTACACAATGGAACACATCTTTTCGATACGGAGACAATCATTGGATTAGTATTATTAGCTTTTGGCGCAGCTTTTAAATCCGGTGTCGTCTTAAGTAGGGAGAATGAATCCTTTATTTAATTAAACATGCCCATTATAATTAATTTAGATATTGTCTTAGCCAAGCGTAAAATGTCTTTGACAGAATTATCGGAGAAAGTCGGTTTAAGCCTTGTCAATCTTTCCATCTTAAAAACAGGTAAGGCTAAAGGCGTCCGGTTTGAAACCTTAGAAGCCATCTGCAAAGTACTGGACTGCAAACCTGGAGACATTCTTGATATCGAGTAAACCAAAAAGATACAGAACAGTATAGTGCCAAATTTCTCTTTATCTCAAAATTAAGCTAACATAGAAACGGGCAACTCCTGTTTTTACAGGAAACCGCATCAGCTGGCACCGTGTTCTAATGAAACCAACAGCTTCATTGCATTTTTCTCTTTTGTGGCAAGGGTTTTGAGAATTTCCGATGCCTGTTGCACGTCATCGAAACTGATTGTCTCCGCAATTTGATTAAACAATTCCGACAAGGATGTCCACAATAATGCAATCTGCACAAACTCATGATGAACCTCAGCGATCTGCTCTATTTCGAGCAGATCATAACTTTCTTTTATAAAGTCGCGATATAGATTTTGAAACAAGGCGCCGCCAGTACCTGCGTTTTCCATCAAATTTGTAGCCATTTTAAACTCACTTTCAATCGCATGACTCGTCTTGTACCATTTGGTCAATTTCTCAGCAGTCTTCAAAATTCCTTTATATGAAATGTTGCTGATGGGCGGTGCAAGATATTCCTTTGCATTATTGACCATTGCAGCAATCAGCACTTCTTTCAATTCCAAATCCCTACCACTACCTGCTATCGTGTAATACAGATTTTTAGACGCCATAGGCCCCTTCTTAGCCCTAGCTAGCGCCAAACTCGCAATGGATGTACGCGCGCTTCCACCCTGCTGCCGCGTATCCACCAGATAGGCATTATCATGGTCATAGCCATAAATAGCTACATAATGACCCGCGAAATGAAAGGGGTTTGCAAAATACTCCAGATGATAGGCGTCGAGTTTTAAGCCTACTGGTTGCCCCCTATCCAAGAGCTGTTGTACAGCCCGCCAAGCTTTTACTTTTGAAGAAGTTTCATGAACGCTGAGGTTTAGACCGAGATTTTTGCAGATATGCTGCGTCAGGAGATCTGGTTTTATTCGTCCGCCCAAAAATGGAAAGTCCATGGTTTTCATTTTCCAGTAGATAAAACTGAGCCCTTCCCCTAGTCCAAAAAGCATCGGCTCCGAAAGCTCAATGCCTATATGGGCCAGTAATGTACCTGTTGCCGTTGTTTCACAATGCTGCCCATCAAATGGTCTAAGATTTTTCATAGCATTCTTTTTCACAAAATTAGAAGCTCGATTGACAACTAGATGTCAACAATAAAGAAATCCGCTTTCTGTAGGCTTGTATTGAATAAATTTATCCCATTAAGATTAGAAATTGTAGTAACTATTCAGCGTCATCAATAAGTTTCATAATTTTCGGTTTGTCACGGGCGGAAAAATTAGATTAAGATAATATTCATCAGTCTCTTCCCAGCCATTAACTGCGGAAAACAAAACATCAAAATATATCCATGATGCATACTTAATCAAGTTGCGTAAAAATTAGCCTTATTGAGATGAAAATATAATACACTTGTAATCTGAACACTAAATTACGACTACATCAAGTTTTGCAATATAATAGTATATCAGATAATCGTGGATTCTAAAGATTATTGAATGCGCTCTTCCAGGATCTTTTATAAAAAAAATTAGAGAAAAAAAACATAAAAAAATAAGTTTTTCTATATATTTAAGTAACCATATATATAATAAATTATGAAAAAAAGATTAAAATTCTCTCAGTAAAAAAGCAGAATCATTAAGAAGTGTTGAATTAACATTTTTAAATGGAGCAATTAAAGAAACGCTTTACTTAAAAAATGGCGTCTGGGTTCCAAAAACAGAAAATATCATCAAAAGAGAATATAAAGATTCAAAAAGCAGCCAAATTATATATGGCTATACTTATTTAAAATCTATTGGTAAAACTTCTTCCGCCATAAATAAAACTGCTAAATCTCCGATCACAACATCAACAGGTTTGTATGGCTGGAACGGAAGATGCTTTGTTTGGGGGACATTAATTCGTAATGAAGAAGGAGTAGAACTATTTTTCCCCGCAGATTATACAACACAAAGTCTTTTAAATATTTGCCCTGGCCCAAATGAGGCTTTTGCAAAGGTTCCGAAAAATTAAATTTAATAAATTATGAAAAAGTTCAAACTAATCTATCTTTCAATATTATTTTGTTTACTGTTCTTTAGCAGATTATATAGTCAACAGAAAAATGATATGGCTATGTTAGAGAATAAAAAAGAATCTCAATATATTCTCAATAGCTTATACAAACACAAAAACAATAAAACTTTGATACTCTACAATAATAATTTTTACAGTTTAAATAATTTCAATTTGATAGATACACTCGCTAAAAATGAGAAACTGAATTTTAAACTAATTAACAAATCTGATTCAATTAAAACACTAATCTCAAAAGAAGTAAAATCTATTATTATAGTAAAGTAATAATACTACACCAAAAATCATCCTGACCAACAAATGTTTTACTGAAAGCTACGATTTCTCAAAACGTCGACCAGCACAACATTTGTTAACCGCTATAGTATGTACTTACCAATCCTCAGAAGATCGATGAAACATTTACACCTAATATAAATCCATCATAAAGGCAGGATCTCTTCGCGCACTTATATCTGTTTTCCGAAAAAATACGTTTAAATCTTCAGTTTGAACAGCAGCAACATCATCTATTTCTTGCTGCTTAAACCAGACTCAAATTATATAATTCATGTTTCATCTTCTCCTTTGGGGGAAGTTAGCATTTCTTGCGATATACTTTTTTTTACATAATGTAGCCCCATCCCTATTTTCTCTTTTAATTTTTTAGCTGCAACAAAAGAATATCAGCTGGTAACCAAACTAGGATTTTTTACAGTGATTGTTCAGTGATTGTTCAGTGATTGTTCAGTGATCGTTCAGTGCAGACTGAATAAACAATGACTGATTACTGTCTAAACATAGACTAAAAATTGTGATTATGGATTACCTGATATTAGCATATCTTCTTTTTAATGCTTATCTTAATTATGTATAAGATAACCAATAAATTATGGCAATTATCAAAAATGGCGTTAATGGGACTGTTTCCGGGAAAGCAGGCTCTGTTGTATTTGTGTCGACTAAAACAGGAAATTATGTACGCTCTCTCCCTCGCGTTAGAAAACGAGAGCCCACACCTGAACAACTGCTGAGTAGAACACGCTTCAAAACTACGAGGTCGCATATGAGCGTGTTAAACCCAATCATCAATATGGGTTACAAGGCATACAGTTATCCGAAACGGGCCTATGATGTCGCAATTTCTTATAATTTGAACCATGCGCTTATTTAGGAAGAGAACGGTTTTGTAGTGGACTGGCAAAAATTTATGATTGCCAAAGGAAGCCCTAATCCCATCACTTCCTACACGATGGATTTCGATCAAGAAAACCAAGTACTTCTGGTTACTTGGGAATATAACGCCTATCTGGAGCAGAAATTTGACATGGGAACTTATGATTCGTTCTTATTCCTATATAATGCAGCGGATATAATGCAGCGGATAATGGGGCTGAATATCCATTTTTGACGAATGAGGCGAAAAATAGCTTAATAGCTTGTAGACAAAATATTGATATACCGAAACATAAAAAGCAAGTGACCTATGAAGTGTATATCTTTTTTGTAGAGCGCTATGGAGGAGGTAATACAGACAGTATGCACTTAGGTAAGATAAAGGTTTGACCAGTACATAAAAAAGCCAGTTTTCTACGAAAACTGGCTTTGATTTCTTTCAGGAAAAAGCTTAAGAAGCGCTCTTCTCCGTATTGTTAGCAGCTTTAGAAGCATCTAAAGCAATTGCTGATTTATCAAAACGGATTTTTACACCCGAACCTACATCGACTAAGAAAGTAGTTTCTGATACTTCTACAATACGGCCATGAATACCAGCTGTAGTAACAACTTTAGAGTTCACACCAAGTTCTTCAATATATTTTTTGTGATCTTTTTGCTTCTTCATCTGCGGTCTGATCATAAAGAAATAAAATACCACGATAATCAAAACCATTGGTAAAAAACTCATCAAATTGCCTCCCGCTGCTTGTAATAATACTGTGTTCATCTTCTATTATATCGTTTAATAATGTGTTATTTTGCTAATACTTCGCCTTTGAGCTGCACCGTTGTTAAGCCATTGGAAGCATTCGATTGAATCGTAATGATTTTCTGCTGTTTACCAACCTGTCCTTCACTATTGAAAGTTACATGGATCTCAGATTTTCCACCTGGCAAAATAGGGCTTTTCGAAAACTCAGGTTGTGTACAACCACATGAAGCAGTCACTTTCGAGATAATAACAGGTGCATCACCCGAATTTTTCAACACAAAGGTATGTTTTACCTGTGCGCCTTCTTTCACCTGACCGAAATCAAATGCAGCCTCTTCAAATTCTACTTTTCCCAATTGTGCTGCTGCCTTAGAAAGGCTATCCGCAGCTGCTGTTTCAGTCGCTGTCTTGGTTCCCTCTTCTTTTCCTTTTTGTGCATTTCCACAAGAAAATAAAAGTACTGCCGACAAAGCTAAAACCGAATATTTGCCAAAGTTTTTCATTCGTATAAATTATTTATGCGTTTGGTTTTAATCTCTTAAACCACGACCTGCCTTCTGAATTCTTCCTTGTTGGTTCAGATCGTTCAGTATTTTATCCAAGATACCATTGATAAATGTATTACTTTTCAATGTACTGAATACCTTAGAAATTTCAATATACTCATTTATTGTCACTTTCACTGGAATAGATGGAAAATTAACCAATTCACATATAGCCATACGCATCAATAATGTATCCATTAAGGCAATACGATCTGATTCCCAATTCTTCGTTTTATCAGAGATAAGTTTTTGATACTCATTTGTATTGCGGATAGTTTTACCCAACAATGCAATGACATAGTCGCTATCATCATTCCAGTTTTGCGTAATCTCTGCAAGTTTATTTTTACGTGGATCTTCAGAACTAAAATTCTTAAAAGTCTTCGCAATCAAAGCTTGCAATACTTCTTTATCTACCGGCCAGTTGATGAATTTTTCTTCAAAAACCTGCTCTATAACCGGCGATTTCAAGATGATCTTTTTAAAGATATGCTTGATGATATCTTTTTCCGTACCGATCGAACGATCTTCTTGTTGCAAGTACTCCAAATAAGCTTCAGAATCCTTTAACTGCAAAAATACAGTACGTACGATCTCCGGATCAAAGCTCCAGGAAATCTTATACTTTTTGACACCTTCTCCATATTGTGGATTTTGTCTCAATGACTCAATAAAAGTGTTTGTACTTAACTTGGTCGTTAAAGACAAGTCTTTTTCAGTTGGTAAAAACTTATTGGCCCTACCCTCTGCATCTATTAAGACATAATCAGATACTTCATCTAAAAGATTCAGTGTCCACATATACATCTCATAAACTTCATCCACATTTTTTAATAGTGCTTTCTCAAATGTTTTGATGTCTTTATCTTCCGAAAGACTGTACGCATAAAGCGTTTGCACTACTTTTACCCTCAGGTGTCTCCTGTTTAACATAGTAATTTTAAAGAACGATTTTTTATAAAATAATAAATAAGAACGATTTTGGGATGAAGACTATCTCTTGATTTTTTTAATATCTTGGATACGCTTCTCCGCGATGCGATTGGCCGCTTCAAAAGTAGAGATATTCTCTTCTTTTGATTTTTTTAACACGTCTCTAGTCGCATTATAAATATTTTTGATCACAAATTCAGTGTGATCTACGCCATAACTTTGAATTTCTGAATAACAGCCGATTAATGCACCAGCGTTGATCAAATAGTCAGGAGCGTATAATATACCTCTTTCATGAAGGATAGAACTTGTAACAAGTTCATCTTTCAATTGATTATTGGCAGAACCAGCAATAATTTTGCATTGCATTTTCTGCGCGGATTCTGGATTTACGGTACCGCCTAATGCACAGGGAGAATATACATCAAATTCGTGATCGAATACTTCACCGTAAGGTATTGGTTCAGCTTTGTACTTAGCCGCTACTTTTAGCATTTTTTCTTCCGTAATATCGCTTACATATACACGCGCATTCTCTTCACGCAACATCGCAATTAAACGCTCACCAACACCGCCTACTCCATGTACAATTACTTTTTTACCAGCAACATTTTCCGATCCGTATAATTCCTTTAAGCAGGCTTTTATACCGAAATAAACACCTTGAGCAGCGAAAATCGAAGGATCACCAACGCCACTGCCATGAATTGCTTTTGGTAAACCAGCAACATGGTCAGTTTCGGTATAAATATGTTCTAAATCGCGTTGTGTGGTACCTACATCCAAGGAAGCAATGAAATTTCCATTCAATCCTTCAATAAACTGGCCCAAACGGCGCAATAAAACCTCAGATTTGTCCAAACGGCTATTCCCAATAATAACAGCACTACCACCGCCTAAATTCAATCCAGTGATGGCTGATTTATACGTAATGGCCTTGGATAAACGTAAAGCATCCTCAATAGCTTCTTCTGTACTTTCGTAAGGTAACATACGAACCCCTCCTATCGCTGGCCCTAAGGTTGTATCATGGATCGCAACGATAGCTTTCAAGCCCACCAATTCATCATTACAGAAAAATAAGTTTTGATGGCCAGACTGGCTCATCAATTCAAAAATAGAATTTTGAGATGTTGACATAAAATGTACTACTCTAATTTGTTTTAATTTTTTAAGGTACTTGATGCAAAAGTAGGAAAATTATTCGTTGTGCATAACAACTTTTTTTATCCAAGACTTAACATTTGATTTCCGAATGACAGTAAATTCACTCAAATCGTAAAGCATTTTGATGAATTAGTCCTACTTTTGTATTCGTAATATGAAGGATCTCGCCTACTTAAATAAGTACTTTTATAAATACCGCTGGAAACTGGTTCCAGGGGTTATTTTTGTTATCATCTCCAACTATTTCGGGGTATTGCCTGCAAAGGTAATTCGCGAAGCATTTGATTTGGTACAGGAAAACATCTATCTATACCGTCTATTTGATGGTTTCGACAGACAGGAACTCATCTACAAGGTATTTGGCACCAGCCTCCTGTTTTTTGGTTTCGTCGTCCTCCTACTGTCGCTCTTGCGGGGCATATTTTTATTCTTTATGCGTCAGACGATTATTTTAACCTCGCGTTATATTGAATACGACCTCAAAAATGAGATCTATAATCACTACCAAGATTTAAACTTCGGTTTCTTTCGGAAGAACAATACCGGAGATCTCATGAGCCGAGCCACCGAAGATGTCAATCAGGTACGTAACTACTTAGGCCCCGCCATCATGTATGCGATCAATACGGTAGTTTTATCGATCATGGTCATCTATGCGATGTATAGCGTCAATGGACGATTGGCTACTTATGCATTGGCGCCAATACCGGTCCTATCGGTTATTATTTTATTTGTCAATAGGATTATTAACAAGCGTAGCTTAAAAATACAGAAACAGCTGGCGAACCTTTCTTCTTTCGTGCAGGAAACTTTTGCAGGTATACGCGTCATCAAGACCTATACCAGAGAACAAAATAAAATGCAGGAATTTGAGAAGGAAAGTACCATTTACCGCAATACGGCTCTTGATCTCGTCAAAGTACAGGCTGTTTTCTTTCCGCTTATTCTATTGCTGATTGGGCTCAGTACGGTAATCACCATTTATATTGGTGGAATTGAAGTTGCCAAAGGAACAGTCACTGCCGGAAATATTGCTGAGTTTATCATCTATGTCAACCAGTTGACTTTCCCTGCCATGTCTTTGGCTTGGGTTACATCATTGGTACAACGTGCTGCAGCCTCACAAAAACGCATCAACGAATTTCTCCATACTGAATCTCCAATTGTTAACGGAACAGCTACCCAAGAACTAGCGGGTGAAATCAGGGTTGATGGGATCTCCTTTACCTATCCAGAAACAGGTATTCAGGCGATTAAAAATATATCGTTCCAAATTCCGGTTGGCAAAACACTTGCTATTATCGGAAAAACAGGATCCGGAAAATCTACGCTGGCCAACTTACTCCTTCGGATGTATGATATCGACAAAGGAAGTATTCATTATGATAGTCTTGAAATTAAAAACCTTGATTTCAAAAGCTTGCGCCAACAAGTTGGATTTGTCCCACAAGATGTTTTCCTATTTTCAGATACCATTGCCAATAATATAGGCTTTGGTTTAGACCACTTTACACAGGAACAAGTGGAACAGGCCGCCAAAGATGCCGCTGTATACGACAATATTATAGCTTTTGAAGATGGATTTGAAACTGCCGTTGGGGAACGTGGTATCACCCTCTCCGGTGGACAAAAACAACGGGTATCCATCGCACGCGCTTTAATTAAGGAACCCAAAGTATTGATTTTTGATGACTGTCTTTCCGCCGTGGATACAAAAACAGAAGAAACAATTCTCCGTTCGCTAAGCCGCATCATGAAAGGCAAGACCTGTATTTTTATTGCCCATCGCATCTCGACGATCAAGAATGCAGACCATATATTGGTGATGGATCAAGGCGAAATTGTAGAACAGGGTACACATGCTGAATTGATGGAGAAAAGAGGTGAATATTTTGAACTCCATGAAAAGCAATTACTGGAAAGTGTCGAAGGATAATTAAAATATCCCTGAATTCAGCTAAAGGATAGAAGGGATATCTCTCCTAAATTTGTCTTAAATATTTAAGTCAAACATTTTACAATAAAGGATCATGGAGAGAACCCCTATTCAGAAGGCTACGTCAAGTGACGGAAAAACAATTGCTATTATTTCTTACTTAACCATCATCGGCCTTGTTGCTGCCATCATTATGAACAACAAGGAAAAGACTGCTTTAGCGCAATTCCATATCCGACAAAGTATAGGCATTTCAGTAACAGGAATGGCTTTGGGACTGTTACGTTTTGTTCCGGGTATTGGCGGAATCGCCATTAGTATTGTTGGATTGCTCCTACTTATTGCTCTTATACTAGGATTAATGTCCGCATTTTCCGGAGAGCGGAAACCACTCCCCTTCATCGGTGAAAAATACCAGGAATGGTTCAATATGATCTAATCGACATTTTCAAGACATGGAGCACCTTCCCATCAAAGATGCTCCATGTTATCGTTTTTTATGAACGTTCTGCCTTTAATTGAACATAGCGCATCTTTAGCTAGCTTTCATATCGGGCACCGCTTTCTCTTCTTTAAAAAACAGGGCAAATAGCACAAGACAAAAACCAGAAATACTTGCAGGAATAAACCAAAGATATTCCCAAAATTGAGCAGCATAAGCTGTTTTTAGATAATCTGAAACAGCACCGGCAACCCAAAATCCGATCAGCATCCCTACACCATACATCGCAATGGTAATAAAACCCTGTGCAGAAGCCTTGTATTTTTCACCAGCAATTCGATCGGTATAGATCTGACCCACTACGAACATAAAATCATAGCAGATGCCATGCAATAAAATTCCAAATAGCAATAAGAATGACCGTTCCTGTCCGTCGCCGTAAGCAAAAAACAAATAACGGAGTGCCCAGGCCGCAATGCCCAGTAAAATCATCTTTTTATACCCTAAGCGTCTAAAGAAAAATGGAATCAACAGCAGGCAGATGGCTTCGGAAAATTGCCCCAACGCCATTTTTGCTGTGGGGTTCGGTATTCCGGCGTTGACCAAAAATGGGTTCGCATTTTGATAATAGAACGAAATGGGAATACAGATGACAATTGCTGTTACAAAAAAAAATCAGAAAACTCCGCTGTTTTAAAAGCTTCAATGCATCCAAACCGATTGCCTTTCCAAAATCAAACTTTTCATCCCTGAGTTTCACCTGAGGTGGAGTTTTTGGCAGGGCCAAACTAAAGAATGCCAGTAACAACGAACAAACCGCGCCCATAATAAAGGTATTATGCAAGGCACCTGCCTGTATCGATTCGGGAGCATCCCAACGGAACAAATAACTGATCACGAGTCCCGAACAGATCCAACCGATCGTTCCCCACACGCGTACCCCCGGAAAATATTTCTTCGCGTCTTCAATATGCCGGAATGCGATCCCATTGGATAAGGATAGCGAAGACATGTAAGCCATAAAATAGACAAATACATAGGGATAAAAATGTGTCGCATCGGGTGCCTGCGACATCCCGTAAAGTAGTGCAGCTCCAATGAGATGTAATGCTGAAAGTACCCGCTCGGCATTAAAATACCTGTCGGCGACAAAACCCACAAAAAAAGGAGCAAATACAGCACCAAGGGATTGTGTTGCAAAAATATTCGCGACCTCCATACCCGAGGCATTGAGCGATTTAATAAGGTATGTTCCCAAAGTAACAAACCAGGCCCCTTTGATAAAATATTCTAAAAACATCATCAGGGACAATTGGACGCGTAATACTGGTTTCATCGATTAATTCGTGTTGGAGGTGTTTGTTTTGATTTATTTCATCGGTTTCAATGACCACGTAGACGCCTTATGTTATTGATACACACAACGACAGCGAGCGATACGATTGCTGAAATAACGCGCTCGTTGTCCTCGAGTGACTATCGCTTAAACAGGCTATTGTCTTCAGTTGTCATTGCTCTATACAAGCTCAAATAGAGCTCTATTTTATTCTTATGATTCGGGCAATGCATTTCGCATAAAATTAAGCCAGTTCTTGCTGGCAATCTTTTCAAGATCCGTGTTATCATACCCTCTTTTTGACAGGATACCAAATACTTTTTGGATATCAGCAATCGTTTCCAGATCATAAGGACACTGCTCACGGCCAAATGCTCCGTCTAAATCGCTCCCCACGCCAACATGATCGACATTTCCTGCCAATTGACAAATATGATCAATATTGTTGGCCATGATATCCATGGAGCAATTGCTTGTTTTAGGGTCGGATACACCGCGGACCCAATTCGGTACCATCATCCAAGCATCGAGCGCTACACCGATCACCGCTTTTTTCTCCACAAGTGTCTTAATCATTTCATCACTGAACTGCCTATTATGGTCCACAAATTTGCGGCAATTATTGTGACTGGCCCAAATCGCCCCCTGATAACGTTGTACAGCATCCCAAAAAGCATCATCATTTAGGTGTGTCGCGTCCAATATCATCCCCAATCGCTCCATTTCCTGCAACAACCTTATTCCCTGCTCATTAAGCTTGCCGGATGAATCTGTTCCGTTGGCATATCGACCTGGCCCGTAATGTGCTGGCCCAATCGCTCTTAAACCATAGTTATAGGCTGTTTCGAGATAGCTGATATCCACAATGGAATCGGCACCTTCCAGACTCAGCAGATACCCGATTGGCCTATCGGCATGATCGCCACCATCCGACCAAAGCGCCAAATGTTGGTCCAGATCAGTTTTTGTACAGATCATTTTCATTTGGCCATCGGCTTCCATTGCTTTATACCATGCAAGCTGTCCTTGTGTTTGCGCCCATGCCTGTTCCGGTGAGTACCAGCCTGGTAATGGGCTATCGGGTTTTACGAAACGGGCGATTTGTGTAGCAACAACCAAACCAATATGACCACGACGCAATTCGTCAAAAGTGACTGTTGCCTTAGCACGATCGGGCTTGTCATCCATCCCCTTTTCCCTACGGTTCAGTTCGGTAATCGGCAATCGAAGATCCCGATTCCATTCCATGGCATTCATACTCAAATCCAAATGTGCATCGACCAAAAATGGCATTTCAAATTCGTACATATCAATAATTTATTTTTTTATTTCGCGCATAAACAGTCCAAATTTGATCTGCCTGCCGTTCATTGACAACTTGAAGTTCGCCATAACAAGCTACTGTTGGGCAGATGTGCCTTGGCATGGCATAAAGGGCATCGCCGATATTAAATTGTGCAGTATTGGAAACTTCAACCACCAAATGTTCTTCACTCTGCATTTTTATTTCGCCAATACGCGGATCAAAAAACTTGACGCGGGGTTGCGGCGATTCACATGCAACTGATTTATACCCCAGATCCAAACAAAGGTGCTTGTGATCAACGATAGAAACGACACGCGTCAAAAGTACCGCCGCAAGCATAAAATCTTGTTCTGCGTAATTTTCGGCATAGCCGAAATCCCAAAACACAAACGTTCCGGGACTGCATTCTACATCGCTGCGTTCGGCATGAAAAGGGAAACTTGGCGAACCGCCAATAACTTTAGTCAAAGGTTTAGAAGTAGACCCCTGCGCCATAAGATAGGCGGTTTCGAGTATACTATACGAATGTTGGGATTGCTTTTCGCGAAGTTTATAATCTTTGTCATGAATATGACCGTCATAACCATGCACACCTACCAACTGAATACCTTCCAAAAGATGGATATCCATAACGAGACGCTCAATCCCTTCTAAAGATACTCCTGTACGGCCCATGCCAATATTAACATCGAGATAAACAGCGCTGCGTAAGCTTTTCGACAGACTACGCTTTGAAATCTCCTGTGCTGCATCGACATGATCCACAAGACAGGCAAAATGTGTCTCCGGAAAGGCGGTTACAAGATTCAAAAAACGATCTATCTTTGGCCCTACGGGCTGGTATGCCAGCAAAACATCTTTTGCACCGATAACACCCAATAGTTCAGCTTCTGCAATGGTTGCACACTTAAACTTTGTAATCCCCCTATCCATCATCAGTTGGCATACTTCCCGACACTTGTTCGTTTTGATATGCGGCCGCAATCGATCAGCCCGCCCATGCACAATATGTAAAGCGCGGTCTATGTTCTTGATAATGCGATCAGGATAGACCAGCAAGGCTGGCGAATCGACCTGATCGACATCATGTATATGGCACCAAGTTTCCATACAATTCCGATTAGTATAACTCAAATAATGCTTCGATTTCTACGGGAATATTATCGGGCAAAGAACCAAATCCAACTGCACTACGTGTTCCAATACCATTCTCTTCTCCCCAAACCGCAGCGAATAGCTCACTACAGCCGTTAATTACGCCTGGATGATAAAGAAAATCCGAGGTACAGTTGACCATGCCCAATACCTTGATCACACGCTTGATTTTGTTTAATGAGCCCAAGTTGGTTTTAATGGTCGACAACATGGTTAGACCAACTTGTCTCGCCGCAAGTTTGCCTTCTTCAGGACTGATATCACTTCCAATTCGACCGATAATTAATGCAGCATCATCTTGTACAGGACCATGCCCAGAAAGATACAGGTACTTGCCGTCAATGACGTATGGTTTATAGACACCTTTAGGTGCCGGTGCTGGTGGTAATGTCAAACCTAATTTTTCGAATTGTTCATCTGCGTTGTACATCTTTAACGATTTTAAAGTTTAAAATAAAAGCTAATATAAAATTAATTGCAATAGTAAAACTGCAAGCAGCCCAACAATGGAAACAATCGCCTCCATGATGGACCAGGAAAATAAGGTATCCTTTATGCTAAGTCCAAAGTACTCTTTAAATAGCCAAAATCCGGTATCATTAACATGGGAAAACATCAAACTGCCGGCTCCTATCGCCAACACCATAAGGTTGGGATCCACTTTTCCCCCTGTAACAATCGGTAGCAGCACACCAGCGGCCGTTAAAGCGGCTACTGTGGCCGAGCCGACACAACCTCTGATAACAGCTGTAATTAACCAAGCCAATAGTAGAGGTGAAATCGACAGCTGCTGCAGGGTATTGGCCAATAATAGACTCACACCACTATCCTCCATCACCTGTTTAAAGATTCCCGAGCCAGCAATAATCAGTAGGATCATGGCAATATCTTTCACTGCAGATTCATAGATTTTCATCACATTGGTCATCGATCGCCCCAATTTCAATCCCAATAAATAGGTTGCTACACTGACCGCAATAACCATAACAACGGTGGGGTTGCCGATAAACTTAACTCCCTGCTGCAGCGCTATATTGCTTGTATGATAGCAATAAGGAAGCAATGTAAATAAGACAATGAGCAATACCGGCAGCAAGGCTACAACCAAACTCACGGCCACTGTGGGGCGCAGATACTGCGCTGATTCCGAGTGATCTTTCTCGCGGAAAATTGATTCCTGACTTGCCCGTATATTTTTGAGGCTTCTTCCAAAAATTGGCCCACCCAATATAATAGCGGGTATGGCGATCAAAAGACCATAGATAAGTGTTAGTCCCATATCAGCGTGAAACAGGGCAACTAATGCAACCGGGGAAGGATGCGGCGGAATAAAGCCATGTGTGACAGACAGGGCTGCCAGCATCGGTAATCCAATATATACTGTCGGCAACTTATAGCGGTAGGAAATCGAAAATATCAAGGGGACTAATAAGACAAATCCGATTCCATAAAATAGCGGTATTCCAACGATAAAACCCGTCAACATAAGCCCCCACTGCAGGTATCGCTCTCCCATCAGGCGGACCATTTGCTCAGCAATTATCTCAGCGGCCCCACTTTCAGCAACAATTTTCCCCAACATTGCGCCCAGAACAATGATTAAAGTTAGGCTTCCCATGACGCCTGCAACACCTTTTTCAACTGTACCCACCAACTGTGCCGGTGGAATACCCAAACAAAGTCCGCTGAGTAGGGAAACAACTAAAAAAGCGAGAAAGGCATTGATCTTAAAATAAGTTATGCAAAGGATAAGCAAACAAATGCTGATTACAATGAGGAGTATAGTCATTATATCACTATTAGGTTTTCCCTCAATTTGAGAGCTTGTATAAAATTTGGTCTATTAAATCATTTTTTCATCCTGAAAGTAAGGTAATTTTTCATTTTTTGCAAGAAAAATGAAAAATTAATGAAAATAAAAAAGGTATGGCTTACACCATACCTTTCTGTTTCCGTGACCTATCTCTTTTTGCTTTCATGACCTATCGTCAAAAAAAAACCAGCAATAGGCCCTTGTTGAAAATTTATTTTTTAGGGATCTCTTTGAGAATTTCGAGCACAAAACTCCAAAACTTCTGTACCGAAGAAATGGAGACACGCTCTGCAGGCGAGTGTGCCCCCAAGATTGTTGGTCCAAAAGAAATCATATCCATTTCGGGATAGTTTGTTCCCAAGATACCGCACTCAAGCCCGGCATGGCAAGCGACGACTTCTGGAGCTTCACCATGTTGTCTTGTATAAATTGATTTGAGCACTTCTAAAATTTCAGAATTCGGATTAGGTGCCCATCCTGGATAATTGCCCGAAAAATTGACAGTAAAACCACCTAGTTCAAATGCGGCTTTTAAAGATTGGGCTAAATCAAATTTAGACGTTTCAACAGAAGATCTGGTTAGACATTTGATGGAAACCTTTTCCCCGCCTACTTCTACTTTAGCAATATTATTGGAGGTTTCTACCAAGTCTTCAAAATCGGCGCTCACACGATACACACCATTTAAGGACGCATAAACACTGTTGATCAGGTTTTCCTGCACGTTTACTGGAACTACTGTTGCATAAGCAGCATCAGTTTGCTTTACGACAATTTCCATAGCCGGTTCTGTCGTTGCAAACTCCAATTTAATATCCTGAGCCAATTGTGTCAAATTCTGAACAAAGTCAGTTGCTTTATCCTTCGCGATAACCACCTTTGCAACACTTTCTCTCGGAATGGCATTGCGTAGACTTCCGCCCAACAAAGAAGCAATACGCAATCCATAATGTGCATTGGCGCCAAAGAGCAAACGGTTCATCACTTTATTAGCATTGGCAAAACCTTTATGAATGTCCATACCAGAATGCCCGCCATGTAGTCCTTTTACGGTAATTTCAAAAGATAACGTATCAAAGGGACAAGGCTCTGCAACGTAGGACTGCGTTGCCGTCACATCAATGCCCCCAGCACAACCAATATCAATTTCAGTATCGTTTTCGGTATCCAGATTCAACAGGATTTCACCCGAAAGCACACCGCCTTTTAAACCTAAAGCTCCCGTCATACCTGTCTCTTCATCAATGGTAAACAAGGCTTCAATAGCAGGGTGTTCAATAATGGATGATTCCAAAATCGACATGATTGTCGCAACACCAAGACCATTATCAGCCCCCAAGGTGGTGCCCTCAGCTTTCACCCAATCCCCATCAACATACATCTTAATACCTTCATTATCGAAGTCAAAAACAGTATCGTTATTTTTTTGGTGCACCATATCCAAATGCGACTGTAATACAATCGTTTTACGGTCCTCCATTCCCGGAGTAGCGGATTTTTTGATGAGCACGTTGCCAATCTCATCAACGTTTGTTTCTAAACCCAAGGATTTACCAAAGTCTACCATAAAGGCGATCACGCGCTCTTCTTTTTTAGAAGCTCTCGGGACCGCATTCAATGCAGAGAAATTTTTCCAAATTGCTTTTGGTTCTAAACTATTTTCAATCATATCTAAAATTTTTCCTTGGTCAAAGTTACTCCATTTTTATTAGATATCCGTTGATTATTGGTTTAGAATAAAAACAAAAGCCAATCGCTGTTCGTTCTAATACAGGGTATAAACATGAACAAATTAATATGCATAGACCAGTACAAGTTGAACGAAAGGATATTTATTTTAAACCTGATAAAAAGAGAGTGCTAGCACGTTTTTTTTCGTTGGGCGATGATCGCACGATAAAAGTTATTAAACGCATTTTATCCCTTAACGAGGCGCAACGGAAAGAAGTTTTTGGACAGGTTTTACGAAGTTATACGAAAAGACATCGCAGCATTGTTAATATCTTTGAACGTAATTTTGACCGCATAAGCCACTTATTGGAAAAGATTCCATTTCCAAAAGAGAAACTGAGCCAAATTGACAAGCTACTGATCGGCTCCTATTTCACGATGGAATATTCGATTGAATCGGCGGCATTGTTTAATCCTTCCATTATAGAACATCCGGATCAAACAGAATTATTTCGAGGTGAAAAACGGGTTATTTTGAGTTTCAGGGCTACAGGAGAAGGCCATGTCTCTTCGATCGTTTTTCGGTCCGGCACATTGGATGTCGACAACAATATACATATCGATTACGTCGGCAATCTATTGGACAAACCTATGCAAGTCAAAAATCACCGTTATCACAAGGAGTCATTCTTAAAGAAGATGAATGAGTTGCATGCCGAGCCAACGGAAGTTAAGTCCAAACTGGAAGCCAAGCTAACGGAGACATTTACCTACGAGGAACTCAAACGGTACATCGATGAAGTACGGCGCGATAGCGACGAAAACCTGGAAAATGTGACATTTCTACAACAGGCGCTCTGGCTCGCTTCCTCGCATTATGAAATGACTTTCTCCCTGGATACCTCCATTTCAGAACGCGTGATATTTCCGATTGCCGATACCGAAAAAAGAGGAATTGAAGATGCGCGTTTCGTTCAGTTCAAAAACGAAAGAGGTGAGAGCACGTACTATGCAACATACACCGCTTACGATGGATTCAGCATCCTCCCGAAATTACTCACCACAAAAGATTTTTACCATTTTAAAGTGAAACCTATTTATGGTGAAATTGCCAACAAGGGGGCTGCACTATTTCCACGTAAAATAAATGGACGTTATGCCATGCTCTGCCGTATTGATGGTGAGAACAACTACATCGCCTACTCCAATAATATCAATATATGGCAGGAAACGGCAATCCGGATTCAACAGCCAGAATATCCGTATGAATTTGTTCAGATCGGTAATTGCGGTTCGCCGATAGAAACGCAATACGGCTGGCTGATTTTAACCCATGCCGTTGGACCAATGCGTGAATATGTCCTCGGCGCGGCTCTTTTGGACTTGGATAACCCGCATGTGGAAATTGGGCGCCTACATAGCCCATTGATGACACCCAATGACGAAGAGCGAGAAGGCTATGTACCAAATGTCATTTATTCCTGCGGAGCCATTGTACACAACGAACACCTTATCTTACCTTATGCGATGTCCGATTATGCATCAACCTATGCGACCATCAAGCTCGAAGATCTATTGCTCGCTATCTTGAATCCTGATCGTTATCAATAAAAGCCCGGTAAACTACGATATAAGCCAAATAGAAACAAAGGGTGCTCTCCGCCCCTTGGTTTCTATTGATGCCATAGGATTCAAGGCCATCACAGCAACCTTTGGTTTCTTCATCATACAAAGCGAGCCGAAGATCATTCTCGCCCAAAAACCAGCGAAAGGAAGCAATCATACGGGTAAAATAGACCTTTTTATTCGTCAGTCGAAAAGCTTCACGATACATAAATACCATTGCCGTGACATCAAGGGGCTGCTGACCAAACTTGCTGATATGCTTTCCTTGCTTGGCCCATTCTTGGTTTCCGACCAATGAGAGCGCACCGTTTTGGACTGTAATACTTTCGAGAAACTTTAAAGTCGATAGTCCCAACTGTTTTATTGTTTCATCGTTCAAAAAAGGATAGGCCGTCAATAACGCATAGGGCAAAATTGCGTTATCATAACTCAATACCGCTTCAAACCATTGCCAGTTTTCATCTGAGCTTGCTTCGTATTCCCGTACCAGCTTGCCGATAAGTGCCCGCATCAACTCTATCATCACCTCGTCATTGGATTGATGATGCAAATATTCCGCAATTCCCAGTACAGTATAAGCTATCGCCCGGTTGGAACGCAACTGGCCAAAATTTGGCACGGCCCTAAAAAACAGTTCATGCCCCAATTGATAATAGCTTGTCAATTTTGTCTCCCGAAGAAGTACGCCCAATGCCCACATGGTCCGTCCAAAGGAGTCCTCCGAACCGACCTCATCGAGGAAACTATGTTGGAAATTCATAAAATTGTGAAAAAGCCCATCTTCGCGCTGATGATAATAGATATAACTCAAGTAGGTCGAGATGCGACGATCAAGCCTTTTGTCAGCAAAATCTTGCTGCGCCAATAAAGTAACTAAAAGCGCTCTTGCATTATCGTCAAGACAATAGCCCTCTTTGTAGTTCGGTAGAGAATAAGTTGCATGCTGTACGATACCGACCTGATTGGTCAGTCTGTCGATATGCTTCCAGCTAAATTTGGGCATTTCCTCTCTGTTAAATCCGACATTTTCTTTGAGGCTATCGTAGGTAGGAATAATTTTATTTAAAATTCGTGTGTACCGGAGGCCTATATTTTTCCAGGTCATCTCTTTCCCAAATGCGCTGGCATTGTCCCGCAATGTTGTTCGATAGTCCAAATTTGAAAACAAATTTTTGAGCACCTCGGCCATCTTGCTGGAATTTTTAAATTCGACGAGCACTCCCCTTCCATCAGCGAGCAATTCTTTGGCGTGCCAATAAGGAGTGGACACCACCGCAGCTCCGGCACCGATGGCGTAAGATAATGTTCCACTTGTAATCTGTGCCTCATTAACATAAGGTGTAACATAAACGTCGCAGGCGCTTAGATAATCCACAAGATCGGCCTGGCTCACAAAGGAATTAACAAATTGTACGTGTTCCTGCAACTGATAAGCTTCGACTAGACTGCCCAGGTATTCCCGGTACTCCTCACCGGAATGTGCCAATACATTAGGATGCGTTTTACCAACAACGAGGTACAACAGGTCCGGTTCATCCTTGACGACCTCGGGGAGAGCTTCGATCACCATTTCAATTCCCTTGTTTCGCCCCAAAAAACCGAAGGTCAATAAGACTTTCTTTCCGGAAAGCCCCTTCTTAAGTTTTGCAAGCTCATGATCCAAAGTAAACTCTGGAACCCCGTGCTGAATCAATCTCACTTTAGAGGTATTTACCCGATAAATCGATTTGAGTAAAGTGATTGCATAATTGCTCATAACGATCACAATGGATGCTCGCTTAACAATTTCAATAAGAATAGCCTTTTCATCAACATTGGGCTTCTCAAGAATGGTGTGAAAATTTACCAGCAAGGGAATATGTAACGCGTTAATCAAGGACAATATATATGTTCCACTGTTTCCGCCAAATATGCCATATTCGTGCTCCAGTATCACACAATCGTAGCCGTTTTCATTAATATAATTTGCGGCTTCAATATAGGACAATTGATGATGTTGGTCTATTCTAAACACGACCTCACTGGGATAAACATAGTCCCGATCCGCGACCGCAAACACATGTTGCGTCAGCTCCTGATTATGCAGTGCTACAGCATGCAACAAATCTGATGTAAAAGTGGCAATTCCACATTCTTTGGGCAAGTAGGTACTTATATAAGCAATCTTCATTGAAATAATAATTTTGAATATAGCCCGGACAAAGGCAATAGCATCGTGTGCTCCACTATCTAAATGCTTCTCGAACCCAAATTGTTTGTCACAACTGTATGATTTAAATCAGAAGAGGGTTTAATGATACCTTGTACAAATCCGTACGGTGCTATAAAACTTGGTGTGGCAAGGCTGTCAAGTTGATGGAAACAGCGTAATTTGATGGAAACAGGCTATGCTTTGGTTATGCTTAGCAAAAAACAAGGGTTTCACTGATTCTGCGAAATAAGAGAACCTAAAACCTAACGTCTTAACGCGTAGATTGCTATTGTATTTAAACATCAATTTATCTAAGTTTGTTGCAGAAAAATGGCCATTGAATGAAATCAGCAAAGGAAAAAATGATTGCCGGCCTTCCTTACATCGATTCGGAGGGGCAATTATTTAAGGAAAGACAATACGCAAAAGAAGAACTGAAGCGATTTAACGATTCAGAGCCTAAACAACTGAAATTCAGAAAACAGATTATTCAAAAGCTGTTTAAAGCGACGGGAACTCGATTCTTTCTCGAACCTCCTTTTCGTTGCGATTATGGATATAATATTACGATCGGTGAGAACTTTTACAGCAATTATAACTGTACGATTTTAGACGGCGCACCGGTTACCATAGGTGAGAATGTATTATTTGGGCCTAATGTAAGCCTCTTCACAGCGGGTCATCCCCTCCATTTTGAAGCAAGAAATCAAGGTTGGGAATTTGCTTTGCCGATCGTTATCGAAGATAATGTATGGATCGGTGGACATGTTGTGGTCAACCCCGGCGTGCGAATCGGAAAAAATTCGGTCATTGGTTCTGGATCGGTCGTCACAAAAGATATACCAGCGGATGTCGTAGCTGCAGGTAATCCCTGCCGGGTGATACGTAACATTACCGAAGCGGATCGGATCACCTACACTGAAAATCTATAGGGATAACACAGGTCACAAGGGATAACATGGGTCACATTTATGGGAAAAAGGATCCCACTTACAGTTAATGTATAGGATCATCTGTTATAGATAGTGAATAGGTGACGGTGTCTTCATGCTGTTTTAGAAGAACAAATCCATTACTTGTCCAAAAATGTTGCTGATCGCCGGTCACATTTGCAAGAAGATATTTACCAGCAAAAGTATGGATAAATAGTCGCGCATGCTTCAATAATGCTGTACCTACACCTTTCAGCCTTACATGTGGAGCAACAGCGAGGAAATGGATTGTATAAGTATCACCTAAACTAATCAGGCTCAGCACGCCTACCACGTCGTTTCCATCGTAGGCCGCAAAATGTGTCGCTTCAAAATCGCTCTCCAACATCACCTCGGCCAACTTTCCTTCCGAAGCGAAAACCTCTTTTCGAAGTTTCCAGGTCCGGGCAGCAAAGACTTGTTCAATGTACCAATCCATCATAATCCTTATCTAATTCGATAAATGCATTGGAAAGATGACTAATGGTATCCGACGGTAACAGGGAATAGGTACCGATGGTCTTTACCGCAATATCTGCCGCGCGCCCATGGATATATACCCCCATAATTAAAGCCCCTTTGGAAGAATAGCCCTGTCCAAGCAAGGAGGTAATTATCCCCGTCAGGATATCACCACTGCCTCCTGTTGCCATCCCAACATTGCCCGTACTATTGAAGTACACCATTCCATCGGGCATAACCATAGCACTATTAGCTCCTTTTATTAACACGTAAAACTGATGTTTACGCGCAAAAACTTTCACTTTCTCCATCTTTTCGAAATCATCTTGCCAAGCACCCAATATCCGGCTAAGTTCTTTGGGATGGGGAGTCAATATACTGTGCGCCGGAACGAAAGCCCAAAGATTCGGTTCGCGGGCAAGAATATTTAAAGCATCAGCATCTAATACCAAAGGGGTATCATTAATACGGGTTATAAATACCTTTAGCGCATCAATTGTATGCAGCGCTGTTCCCATGCCTATTCCGATACCCACAGACTGATAGCCATCGATTGCCGGGAATTGGCTAATAAAATCCTGCTCAGGATCTGTTATCACCATCGCTTCGGGCACAGCGGTCTGTAAGATGGTATTACCACCGTCAGGTACATAAGCGGAAGCTAAACCGCAGCCCGCTCGAAGAGCCGCTTTTAGCGCAAGCTGAACAGCCCCCATTTTACCTTTACTTCCGCCAATAATCAGGGTATGACCAAATGTTCCCTTATGATCAAATTTCCTCCGTTGCCGATAAAAGGACCTGACAAGCGGCTCGTCGACATAAAAAAGATTGGTTTCTGCCGCTTCAATTGCTCGTTGGCTAAGATCGATATCCAATACCTTGAAGTCTTTTACATACCATTGGTTTTCGGGCAGCAGCAAGGCCAGCTTTGGAAACTGAAAGGTATAAACCAAATCTGCCTTTACAATTGGAACATCTGCAGCAGTCTTTCTATCTGCCAGTAGTCCAGAAGGCATATCAACGGAATAGATTCTTGCACCACATCCATTTATACTGGAAATTATACCGCTCCAATCAGTTGTCAATACACGCTTTAATCCATAACCAAACAAGCAGTCCAGTACGATTGCATCGGAAGGGATAGCAACCTGGTCTTGCGCAGCAACTTTTTGAATGACATGATTGGGTAAACGCTTTTGATTGGCAAGATTATCAGCGGAGTAATCCTCCACATCGACTAAATAGACCTTGACTTGGGCCTGTTGTTGGTCCAACAAACGGGCCAACACCAAGCCATCGCCGCCGTTGTTTCCTTTACCGCAGAAGATAAAAAAAGTACTGTACTCCAATCGGGGATGAAGCTTTTTAATTTCCTCAAAAACAACTGTTGCAGCTCGTTCCATCAGGTCTAGGCTACTGATTTTTTGATCCTTTAGGGTTTCACTATCAATCCTGTTTATCTGCTGAGCGGAAAGTATCTTCATGTGGCTGCTATTTTTATTGAAAGTACCTATTCTCAAGGTCAATTAAAAATTTCGGTATCATTTTTTGGCGAGCTGGTGATAGTGATCCTCGTGTAGGATCCCACAGAGGAACCACATCGGATCGCTATCGTTTAGCTCATGCACGTGCCTGCTTTTTATTCACTTGTTGTTACCAGCTTCTTATTCACTTGTTATTACCTGCTTTACTCCCCCTGTCCGTTTCAAAGTACCCCAGGTATTCAATTCACCTTTAATCGCTTTTCTGACAGACTTGAATAAAACGAAGTACATCAGTTGACGCCAGAAAAAACGCTGTGGAAACAAATAAATTAAATTGCTAAGCTTCTCGCCTTCCATTTTAAAGGCAATACCTGCAAAGAACATATCCACGAGTACAAAAAGGAAGTAATAAAACATCACTTGACCAAAACCGTTATGCAGTGAAAATAATCCTGCAATTCCTGTCCAGCTGATACCATTTACCTCGCTTAAGGAGAAAAGACCACTCACGAGAGAGAATAACATAAAAATATCGGCCAAGGGAGCAAATAAAGGCAGTATAATCTGAAAAATCAGAATATTAGGCATTCCGACCATACCAAAATAGCCATATTTGGGATTCAACAGGGTCTGTTTATTTTTCCAAAAACTCTGCAACACACCAAAACTCCAACGGAAACGTTGCTTGAAGAGCATTTTGACCGTATCCGGTGCTTCCGTATAAGCGATTGCTTCAGATGAATTTCGCACGGTATAACCCGCTCTTAATATGCGCATGGTTAAATCACAATCTTCCGCTAAGGTATCCGTAGTAAATCCACCCACTTCCAAAATAACAGCTCTACGGAAGGCCCCAATTGCTCCTGGTACGACCGATATCATATTGAGCAAATCGAACGCTCTCCGATCCATATTCTGTGAGGTGATATATTCGATCGATTGCCAATGTGTTAATATATTATGCACATTTCCCACTTTAACACTACCCGCAACAGCGGCGACCTGAGGTTTATTGAAATATTTCATCAACTGTTTTAACGCATCTGTTTTCAGTTGTGTATCGGCATCGATACAAAGCACAAACTGTGCTTCGGATTGTTGGATACCATAGTTAAGCGCAGACGCTTTCCCCCCATTTTGTTTTGTAAATAACCTTATCTTAGGATGATCGCCATACACCTTACTGACAATCTCAAAAGTCTTGTCTTTTGATCCATCATCAACAAAAATCAATTCATAATTCGGGTAATCCAAATTCAACAGGCTTTTTATCGTTGCCAAAACTGTTATTTCCTCATTATAGGCAGGAATGATCACACTTACCTTTTCACGAGGTTCCACAACCAATTGAGATCGCTCTTTTTTACTTTTTTGTTTTTGTCGGATTGCCAGATAAGCAATCATTGCTGTTCTAAAAATTGCCAATACAATTGCAATGGAAAAAACCAGGTTAAGGAAGATGTTACCGTAAAATAATGTTCCTAAGAACAAGCGGTTGGACGATCCACTAAATCCCGAATCGGAAGCATTTTCTACAGGAGGCATCAGTTCATCACGTTTTTTCCCCATTAAATCTCCAATCGTCGCAAATTTATAACCATGAGATTTAAAATAATGAATAATACGCGGCAAGGCGGCTATAGTCGCTTCTCGATTGCCTCCGGCATCATGTAATAGAATAATGTTTCCATTATCGCGTTGTTTTATGACTTCATTATAGATTTCATCTGCAGTACGACCAGGTAACCAGTCGTTGGGATCAATATACTCGCCGATATTGATGTAGTTCTCTTTCCGGCTCTGAGCAACAGGCAGAATTTCAGCAACAGTCTGTGGCTCGGCATCAGCATTAAAAGGAGCCCTGAAAAGAATTGTACTATGACCGGTTATGCATTCGATGATCTTTCGGGTGGCATTCAGTTCAAACTTAACGCGATTTGGGCCTATTGTAGACATATCAGGATGAAAAAAGGTATGGTTACCGAGTTCATGGCCTTCTTGATATTCTCTCCGAACCAGATCCATATTTTTCTCAGCCATAACACCAACAAGAAAGAAAGCTCCGGGAACATGTTCCTTTTTTAAGATATCCAATACTTGTGGTGTATACGTAGGATCGGGACCGTCATCAAAGGTCAGGACTACCGTATTATCCCGTTCTCCAAAGCGTTTGATTACATAATTACTTGGCGTTTTTACATACTCCTGATTCTGAACCATAAGCGTTGATGGGTCGTAAGTGAATTTCACCTCTCCCGGAGCAGGACTATTGACCAAGTCCAAAATTTCCCCATCCCCAATATATTGAATCCCACCGACATTGATCTGGCTTATCTTTCTAAAGTCAAAAGATTCTTTTTTCAGATTTTCTCGGTCCAATGATCTTGAAATAAACGACCATAAACGGGAGTCTTCACTTCCTAAACGCCAAAGTGCAATACCAGCTAGCCCCCAGTCATCTGCTTTGCGGATAAGATTAAAATAGGTTGCAGCGTCTGTAAAATAAACATCATGATGCATCCCTGTCCCATCTTTATAGCTAAAGTTGAGATTTGCAGATTCGGGATCAAAAGTAATCTTAGCATTGTAATTATGCGCCAAAATAACCGCATTATCATAAGTCAATGTCTTGCCGACACTGCCTTTTGGCCAATCATATCCATAACAGGCCAAAGCCAGAATCACCTTGTCTGCATCGATCTTATTGCAAAGTTCATCGAGATTTTTTTCGACCCATGCCTGATGTGAAATTGCGCCGGCATTACTTTCAATGGAATGTTGATCATAAGCCATCAAAATAATATAGTCGTTGTATTTTTGTAAGGCAATGGGATCGTAATCATCATTTTCAGGTGAAATATCCTGCGTGACAAGTAGGCCTTCCGTATGAAATACAGTATAGATATGCGCCATAAAATCGTTTAATGGCTTGTGATCATCCAACTGTAAATTCTCAAAGTCAATATTTATGCCGGCAAAGCCATTGCGCTTCACTTTAAGAAGGATGTCGTCTATAAAACGCTGTTGTTTATCCGGATTAAGTAAAATAGCCTTTACAGTCTGCCCGTCAAAATCATTACCACTGAAATTGGAAATCTGTGCAATAGCTTTGCGCTTATATTGATGAATGACCTTAAGTGCAGCAGTATCTGCTTTATCCACTACTGTATCTTGATTAGGCACAGTAAAAAAGGATTCCATAGCAACCATATCCAAATGACCAATATTGCGGCGTAGATCCGATAAAGACTGCTCTCGGACTTCATTAGACCAAGAACTGACATAAAACACCATATTGATTCTATCTTTGCTACCAATATGTTTCAAATGCTTCAGCTCGCGGTCACGTTTAATCTTCTCTAATTCGGATTTTACAATGGTAAACTCCTTAAATTGTTTGGATTTTTTTAATCTGGCGGTGGACTTTTCAGTCAATGCTGTGTTGGTATTAATTGTTGGAAAAGGAGGAATCTGAATCTTTCCCAATGTATAAACCACACAGATAACACCAATGATCAAACCGATCACCAATGCTCTGCTCATCCATGAAAAAGCGTACCAGCGCTTTTTGCTTGACGTCTGAAAAATCTGTTTTCCTGACATAATCGTATTCTTATTAACTTCGGCTAAGCTACATCAGAAAATGATCCAAAAAGTGGATGAATAGCTTAAAAATTTCTTAATTTTTTCAGACGATTCACACTTCGAATTCTATCTAAATTTAAGTATATTCGATGAAACGCAATACACTAGCTCAGAAACTTTTATATGAGATCGATATATATACTCATTCCCCTCCTCTCGTGTCAGGTTTTCAGTGGATGTGGGCAGCCAAATGTTGCTGCACCTAATAACAAAACTTTGAATCCGGCAACTACTGAGTCAATAGCACCTGACGAAAATCAGTTTATCAACCCCGATGGGATGACGATCAAATCGCGCATTTTGTTACCAGAAGGCTTTAAAAGGCCTACCTACCGGGTCGAAGAATTTGGAAATTTTCTCGAAAATCTTCCATTATATCCCATCGACCAGGAGGTACATTATTATAACGGAAAAATTAAACCTAGAAATAACATCTACAATAGTGTTGTAAAACTAAACATTGGAAAGCGCGATTTACACCAATGCGCCGATGCTGTAATGCGGCTCAGGGCAGATTACTTATACCAACAAAAGCGGTATAAGGATATCAAATTTAACTTCCTTTCCGATAGCAAACCCCGCGCTTTTACAAACTATGCAAAAGGAGACTATTCCTACCCAACCTATTGGAAATACCTGGAATATGTGTTTGCCTATGCCAACACAGCCTCTTTACACGATGAGCTGCCCAATGTAAAAACGACTCAGGAAGTTAAGATTGGAGATACTTTTATCCAGAAAGGATCACCCATTGGCCACGCAATCATTGTAGTTGATCTAGCCAAGGACAGTACTGGAAAAACAATCGTACTCCTCGCACAAAGCTACATGCCAGCTCAAGAAATACAGATTTTAAACAATTGGAACAACAGCACGCTTAGTCCTTGGTACGATATAGACCAGGATATTATAAAAACCCCTGAATGGACATTTTATCCTAAAAACCTCAAAACTTGGCCATAGTCTGCAATGAACAATCCGCTCATTAAAATTGAGCGGATGATTAAATTCTGTTTCGAAAAGTACCCCTGACCCTTTCACCATGAGTTCAAAAGCATACGCAATAACCTATCGGAAATGCTTCAAAAAACAACGGTCGGCCAATTCAACGACGACCTGATTAAAGGGAAAATCCTATTAACAAAAAGCCATATCAACCCTGATAAAACCATAGGTAATTCCTTGGATTAACAGGCTAATTCTTCAGCTTCTTCCTTCATTTTTTCTATTGAGTACCATTTTGAAAATAATTCGGAAGACGTAAAATTCGCTTTTTTCGTATAAAACCACACATTCATATAATCCACATAATACAACTGATTAAAAGCAATATAAAAATTATAAAACATTAAAATGTATCGCATTTAAGCGTCCCGCCATTCAATTATTCAAATCATTGAAATTACGCGAAATAAGATGATCCTAGGACCATTTCTAAACTTGTAATAAGGTCACCACCAAACTGGCTATAACTCCCTGAAAGTAACTCTCACTTTTTATTTAATCCACTCCATGGAACAAGGAAATAGTTTTTTTTGTCAGCCTATACCAAGGCAACAATGCTCCTTTTTTGATATCTTTCCTTTGGGTTAAACCAAAAAAATATGGATCATTTTCTGACTATAACACCATTTTCACACAATTTTACAGTTTTTAAAATAAAATCAAAAAAAACACAAATTAATATCTATATAGCAATACATTACATAGATTATATAAATAAAAAAAACACATTAAAAACGATTTAAAAAGATCGGTTTTTAGAGCAGAAAGGGCATGGATAAAATTTTATCCATGCCCTTTCTGCTATTCATGGATAGCGCCAAAGCGGGCATTCCATCCAGTGTCGGATAGAAAAAAAATACAGGAGACCACAATCTTTAAATTCTTCATGTGCATTGTACAGTTCGAGGTCACAGTTCCCGCCATTAACGATGGCCGCCTACCCAAAAGAGCATCCATGCAGCAGAGCGTGCACATGTACTTTACTATATTTCTCTAGCGCTTCTACCAACATCATGCGAAACGTTTCGCCCCCCAAGCAAGTCCATTTGCAAAGACCACTTCATTAGATATAAGTAAACACCGGATTTAACATCATTTTAATTCGATCTAAGACAATATCTCTACACAATCACCCGTTTACTCACAATTTACATAAAATTGCTTAGAACGAGTAATAACAACCTTTCATCAAAACTATAGGATGATGTAAAAAACTTGTCCGCTACATAGACACACAACTCCCACCTGATTCGATCTGCGGCAACCGAGACTAACCATCCTAATCACCCGACTTAATTCTAGCCCTCTTTTAATCAATTTAAGACATCATCTCCGAGTTGAGCAGGGCATGGTTGCTCAGGAAAAAGAGAGGCACAAACGAGCTTAAAACAACATTTACAGCATCGGGACCGCAATCGAATTTGATGGGTTAGATACCCCATTCGGTATACTTAACAGCGTCAAAAAACAACAAAACAAATCAATAAGAAAATTTAATACAGCTAAATAAACAGAATAACCTTAAGTAAAACATTACAACTAAAACTACCCAAATCCATAAAATCAAATTCACACAGAACAAAACAAACGCTTTTATTATATTTAAGTTTTCCAAACAAACCATGCGTAACGACCCCTCTGTATTGAGATCATTTTTAAAAACAGAACTTATAAAAATCAGGAAAACCCGCAATGTGACCATTGGCATCTTCCTCGCGATGTTCGTTTTTTGTTACGGATTTTTTCTGGTGGCTTTTTTTTCAGAAATGGTCGGACAGTGAAGACAGGCTGTCGTTTTTTTTCAAAATCACTCCCTACCCTATCCTTTCTTTTCGTTTATCTAGGCTTTGCGTTCGGCCTATTGAGCTGGATAGCTTACATTAAAAACCAAAAATTCATCCATGCACTGCAACAACTAAACGATGATGATCTTGACATCTACCAACAATATAGCAGACGACTGGTCCGCATCTTTTCAGCTATCGCCCCATATCTTTTTTGTGAAAATGAAATTTTATTTTTCCCATTCATTGGAGACAAACAGATCCCAATTAGTCAAATTCATCGCATTGAAACAAAAATCATCAGAAACTACCGGGGGCCCAACAGCTATCGCATCTATTTCTATAATGAATTCAACAAAATCTATCAGGTCACCATGAATCAGAAAGGAGCTTTTGATTTCTTACAGGAGCAACTTCGGAAAGCAAATCCAACGATAGTTGTTGTTGCTAGAAACCATTAAACACATACGAGCTTTCAGATAATTCAGCGAAAAAGTGGAGCATCCCAACATCATCGCTTATTGAACTGCTAAATGTGATCTAGTTGAAAAATTTACCCCAATGTTTCTCGCGAAAATTGAAAGTCGACACCTACAACCTATCGCTTATTTCCGAAGGAAACTAGACCGGAAGATACAGCCGGTATTTACCCGACTCAGCAACTTCTTTGATCGCCTGATTTCTTTCTTCAAGAAAGCGCAGCATGTATCGGGTTAAAAATAGCCATTCCACAAGCCTTCCCAGAACCCCGAGCGGAGCCTTAAAATTGAACACATCGCGCATTAATACTTTACCATGTTCTAGTTCCTTGAAAATATGCTGGGGATCCATCGAATGAAACACTCCTTGAGTCATACGATCTTCGAAAAAATGAGGTTTTTCCATCACTGTTATCTGCACAGTCAATGTTTGCTTTACACCAAGATGCCTTGCGCGCCAGCGCACCTGCTGACCTGCCTCGATTAATCCCGTCGTCACCCCATCAATTGCCTTCTCTCCAGTTTTCTTTGTCGAATACATATGCAGATCAATACTACGTGCCAAATCAAAAACAACCGATAAAGGAGCTTCTATAATTGTATCTAAAATAAGCTGCGGCATATTGCTCTTTCAATATATTTCGCACGAATTTCGTAAAATTCAGTAATTTCTTTAGGATCGGGCTCGAGAATTTTCTAAATTGATTTGCCTTCAGAACGGCAACTAGACAATAATCATGGTAACACTACTTCAATTCGAAAAATCAGATTTCCCGCTTTTTAAGTCATGGATTCGATCAGCAGAGGAACTATTACAGTTTGCAGGACCGTATTTTTCGTTTCCGCTTACTGACGACCAACTTGAAAAATACATTCAAGACCCAAAGCGAAACGCCTTTAAAATAATCGATACAGCAACCAATGAAATTATCGGCCACTGCGAATTAAGCTTCGAACGGGATATTCCAAGACTTTGCCGTATTCTGATCGCAAAAAATTCGGAACGAAATAAAGGTTACGGCAAGAGCACTGTAAACACACTACTCAGGCGGCTTTTTATTGAAGGCAATTATGAAACAGCCGATTTAAACGTTTATGACTGGAATCACAATGCAATCCGATGTTATGAAGCCGTAGGTTTTCGAATTAACGAAAATATGATTTCGGAAGTAACAATTGGCAACGAAATCTGGAAAAGCCTCAATATGAAGATTAGCAAATCTGACTGGAAAAGTTAATTTAGCGCTATGAAAAATAAGCGAAAATTAAAGCATATAGCAATATGTTTATTCGTAATGGGTGCATTGCTCGGTTTTTACAGCTGGAAAATCGAGCCACATTGGGTAAAATACGAGCAGATCAATCTAACTGTAAAACATTTACCAGAAGCATTGGAAGGAAAATCATTGATCCAGATCTCGGACATCCATATCGGCAACTATGTGGATAAAGATTTTATAAAAAGAACCTTTCGGGAAATCGGAGCATTAAAGCCCGATATCGTGGTATACACCGGCGATTTTGTACGTCTTGTTAACAATAAAATCCCCTTAGAACAACTCAATGAAGTCATGCAAGATGCCCCAAAAGGCAAACTTCAAACATTGGCAATTCTAGGCAATCATGACTATGGAAAAAATTTTCAGGACAGTGCGGCAGCAGATTCAATCGTTAGCCTACTCCATGGATATTCGATAAAAGTATTGAGAAATGAAAGCGTAATAACCCAGGGGTTAAGAATATTTGGTATAGATGACTTTTGGGGAACAAACTTTGACCTTGTAAAGGCCATGAAAGACTACGATCAATCTCAAGCCAGTTTAGTATTATGTCATAATCCGGATGCCGCAGACCTCGACGGCTGGAATAGATACAATGGCTGGATCCTGGCAGGACACACACATGCTGGCCAAGTAAGAATTCCTTTTTGGGGCTCCCCGATTATTCCCGTAAAAAATAAAAACTACGATCAAGGAATCAAGAAAATAAGCGGAGACAGAACATTATATATCAACCGCGGACTGGGACACAGCATTCCCATCAGATTCAACGCCCGACCCGAGGTTACCATTTTCACATTAAGGAAAGAATAACAATCCAAGGATCGATCCAATTTGACCCGTTCCTTTAAAGAAGATATGGATAAAAGGCCGTGTGAATCGTCTGTCTATAATCTTCCAGTGGATTTCCATTTTGGTGTGCACCCAAAACAGCATAGCTTGAGCTCCAAAAATCTGAAATGATAAAAAGTTGGCGCACGAACCCCTGTAAATTTACCAGGGGTATATCAGAACGAAACATGCCTAACTCAGCGTAATACAAAAATAGAGAGACGAGTTGCTCTTCACGCTGTGCCACCAAATTTCTGTAAGCTTTTGCAATACTGGGGATCCAGTTGCAAATTTCAACAAAATTCTCAAAAATAAACCTGTATTTCGATATCAACGCATAAGAGCCATCAATAAAACTATCCAGCACCTGGCGAAATGTGCTTGCATCATCTTCAGGCTTCAAAATCACCTTTTCATACTCATTTTGCAATAATTGGAAGAGTTGAAAAATAATATCCTCGGTATGTTTAAAATGATAATGAAGATTACCGGCACTTATATTCAGTTCCTGAGCAATTTGACGCGTTGTTACCGTACGTATACCATCACGATTATAAAGCTTCAACGCACCCACAATAATTTTTTCTTTCGTATTCATGACTAAAATTAGAACAATTGTTCTAATTTTACGTCATGAACTAAAAATAAGATCATATACATGGAAAAATCAACGGGAAATTGGCTAAAAAGGCAATACATCGAATTAAAACAAACTTTAATCCCAGCTCATCCAAACGACAGTTCTTGGAAGAAATTCGGTAAACAGACTGCTTTCTTTATGTTTTTAACTTTAATGGCATGTGGTGCTATAGCAATGTTAATCGCCGTCTCCTTCGCTCATTAAGTAGGGAGCTGTTTGACGGCTTATTTATCTTCTACTGGTTTTGTTGGTTCTTTATTCGATTTACTCGGTCTAATCATTTCCCTATCCCCTTCCTGAACGACTGGCTGACTGATTTCGTTTTTGTACCGATCATTATCCATTGTTCATCTATCGTGGGTAGTTATGTATTCAACAATGGCAGAGCCCATGGTTATCCGCTTTACCAAATCTGGATAATTTCATTCTTTACCTCCTTACTTTTTGAATGGATCATGCCTCAATATACCATTTATAATACTGGAGATATTGCTGACGTCGTAGCTTACTTTGCTGGGGGGTTATTTTATTTCTGGTTCCATCAATCCTTCTATATCAAAAAAAATCATCAACTTATACAAGAGAGGAACAATAACCAGAAATTTACCCTATAAATTCTTAGAAGACAACTTAGAATCAACAGCATTTAAGGCAAAATATCACAAAACTACAAGGGTAACCCCAGAAGGACCATATAAAAAGCATACAGATCACGTAAAAAGTATACAGATCACATCAAAATTAGATCAGCGACATATTCGAAATAAAGGGAATTCTAAAAATTGAACTTTTTTTATAAAGGTAATCGTGAAATTATATCGGTAGGGAAAAACTCTTTTCGCTCTGAAGCGAGCGATTAATGAACGCGATTTAAAAGCTAAAACTGCGGGAAGCCTCTCTTTTAAAGAATACCATTAACGGGAAGCAGGCATTCAGATAAATGTAAAAAACCTTTGTTTGACTCCAAATACCCTGACATCAAACAAAAGGCCTTATAATCATCAATACTCGATTAAGAGTACTTTTTTAGCTAATACTCGATCAAGACTTCAGTGACTTGAGCACCTTGTTTAGCACTTTTAAATTTAAACTTCACTTTCTGATTCAGGTTCAATTTCTGTCCAGCAAGACGGTCATTGAAATAAATCGATTGCTGAGTTTCGTTGTCTCTAATAAACCCATAGTTGGAGTCGTTATTGTAATGGACAACTTTTCCGAAGGAATACTCGTCATGATGATTTGAGGCCATGCTTGGACTCTCCCCTTCTTTCAATTTTATCGCAGGTCTGTCTGAAATATTCCCATGTTCATCAACATAAGCAAACAATTCTTCCAAAGATTTCCCCTTGTCGTTGTTTGTTTTGTTGAATTCTTTTTTCTCAATTTTTTGTTGTTTTTTGAGTAGTTTCTTTTTTTCTCGTTCTTTTTTGTTAAATGTAATTTGGCTTTTGCTCATTCAATATGGATTAAAATAAATGTTCCCGAGGAGGTTACGGACCTTTAGAGCTTCGTTGAAAAGATAAAAATGCGATGTGTTCTAAGGAGATAATTGCAAAGGTACAAAAAATTCTTTAAAAAAGGGATAGTGAGCGATCCTGTACAAAGTGATCTCAACCTGGAACCGATTCGTTTCTTCGACTTTAAACACGAATATCAAGTTCATAATTTTTTGTCTAAACTTAGTCGCGTACAATGGCCCCTGATAACAGTCAGCTACCTGAAGCCATCGATCTTTCGATCTTTTTAAACAAGATTTATTTCGATCACAAAATTGAAAAATTCCATAAAACAAAAAGATCATTTGGACGTTATTTTTAAAAAAAACTATGGAAATAAGAAACATCGAAAGGGACGAAAGAGGCAATTTTATTGCAGAAGTTGAAAATAATGAAGCCGGAATTTTAGAGTACACCTGGCAAAACGATCATGAGTTTTCCATTGATCATACGGAAGTCTACGATGAGTATCAGGGAATGAGTGTGGGAAAAAAATTGGTACTGGAGGCTGTTGACTATGCCCGAAAGAATGACGCCAAAATTATCCCAAATTGTCCCTATGCGAAAGCTATCTTCGATAAAACAATAGCTTTTCAAGATGTATTGGCATAAAAAGCGTTTTTTCTCTCGATCAAACGGCTTTTTATACTGTCGATAAAACGGCTTTTTATACTGTATTGGGTGGGTTAAATCACGATATTGATTATTTTTCCTTTGACAAAAATAATCTTTTTGATCGCCTTCCCATCTAAATGCCGTTGTACATCAGCATGTGCTTTAATCGTATCTTCTACTGCTTTTTGATCTAAATCAAGCGCTAATGATAGATTGAATTTCATCTTACCATTGAAAGATACGGGATAAGCAAATTCAGATTCAACCAAATATTCTGCCTTGAACACAGGATATGAAGCGTAAGAAAGTGTGCCGGCGTCGTTACCCAACAGCGCCCACAACTCTTCCGTAATATGTGGTGCATAAGGCTGAAGAACAATGACGAGCTGTTCCAATATCTGTCTTTTATTGCATTTCAACTCAGTCAATTCATTGACACAGATCATAAAGGCTGAAACAGAAGTATTGAATGAGAAACGTTCGATATCATCTTCCACCTTTTTGATAATTTTATGTAAGGCTTTAAACTCTGCTTTGGATGGATCTTCATCGGAAACACTGAAATTACCCTCAGCATCGTGGAACAGTCGCCATACTTTACGTAAGAACTTATAAACCCCTTCAATACCATTTGTATTCCAAGGCTTAGCCTGCTCCAAAGGCCCTAAAAACATTTCGTATAGACGCAATGTATCTGCTCCATAGGATTCGATAATATCATCAGGATTGACCACATTGAATTTGGATTTAGACATTTTCTCCACCTCACTACCGCAGATATACTTCCCATTTTCCAATACAAATTCAGCATTTGCAAAATCCGGCCTGAAGTTTTTGAATTTTTCCAAATCCAGTACATCATTATGAACAATATTCACGTCTACATGTAAAGGAATAGTTTTGTATTCATTTCTTAATCCATAAGACACAAATTGATTTGTACCTCTCCCTTCGTCATCAAGTACACGATACACAAAATTAGAGCGCCCTTGAATCATACCTTGATTAATCAATTTGCGGAATGGCTCTTCCTCATTTTGGTAACCCAAATCTTTCAAGAACTTGTTCCAAAAACGCGAATATAATAAGTGCCCTGTAGCGTGCTCAGAACCACCGATATATAAATCCACCGCTTTCCAATAATCCACAGCCTCTTTAGACGCAAAATTACCTTCATTTTTCGGATCCATATACCTAAACCAATACCATGAAGAGCCCGCCCATCCTGGCATCGTGCTCAGTTCATACTCGTACTGATCTTCATATTTCCAATCTTTGGCCCTTCCTAAAGGAGGTTCTCCTGATTCTGTCGGTAAATATTTATCAACTTCGGGCAATAAGAGCGGTAATTCTTCTTCTTTAATTAAATAAGGTAATCCATTTTTAAAGTAGACAGGAACGGGTTCTCCCCAATAGCGCTGACGACCAAAAATAGCATCACGCATACGGAAGTTTATTTTCGCTTTACCTAATTTCAATTCTTCTAATTTCGAAATCAAAGCCGGAACCGCTTCTTGGTAAGTCATACCATTGATAAAATCGGAATTGATGTATTTTCCATCTTTATTTGGATCAGCTTCTTCTTCAATATTTTGAGTATCCGAAATAGGAATAATAGGAAGAGCGAAATGTTTAGCGAATACGTAGTCGCGTTGATCGCCACTAGGAACCGCCATTACAGCACCTGTACCATAACCAGCAAGTACGTAATCTGCGATCCAGATCTGTACATCTTGTCCTGAAATTGGATGTTTAGCGTAAGCACCCGTAAAAGCACCAGAGACTGTTTTTGTATCAGCCATACGATCCAATTCAGATTTTTTCGAAGTTTTCTCGATATAGGCGTCTACTTCTGTTTGCTGCTCAGGGGTAGTCAATGCTGCAACCAATTCATGTTCTGGAGCCAAAACGACAAAAGAAACACCATATATCGTATCTACACGCGTCGTAAACACTTCAATTGCTGTACTTAATTGTGGTACGGGAAATTTCACCGAGGCACCTACAGATTTTCCGATCCAGTTTCGTTGCATTTCAACCAAAGGTTCTGGCCAATCAATGGTATCCAAACCTTTCAATAAACGATCTGCATAAGCAGTAATACGCATAGACCACTGCATCATCTTCTTTTGCTCTACAGGATAACCTCCGCGCTCAGAGACACCGTTGATTACCTCGTCATTCGCTAATACTGTACCTAAAGCAGCACACCAGTTTACAGTACTTTCACGCAAATAAGCAATCCGATATTTCAACAATTCCCGCTGCTGTTTTTCTTCATCAAAAGATTTCCATTCGTCAGCGCTGAATTCCAAGACATCTTCATCCGAAACTGCTGAAATGCCAGTTGAACCACTTGCAACAAACCTCGCGATTAACGTTTCGATCGGTTCAGCTTTATCTGATTCCTTATTATACCAAGAATCAAACAATCTCATAAAAATCCATTGTGTCCATTTGTAATACGACGGATCAGAAGTACGTACTTCTCTACTCCAATCATAAGAGAACCCAATGTTATCCATTTGCTCACGGTACCGATTGATATTTACCTCAGTCGTCACTGCAGGATGCTGACCAGTTTGAATGGCATATTGCTCTGCAGGAAGTCCAAAAGAATCATATCCCATCGGATGCAATACATTGAAACCTTTCAAACGTTTATATCTTGAAAAGATGTCCGAAGCAATATATCCCAGCGGGTGACCAACGTGCAGCCCCGCTCCGGAAGGATAAGGAAACATATCCAATACATAGTATTTTGGCTTTTGATGCGTATCGGACGTTTTGTACGTTTTATGATCCGCCCAAAACTTTTGCCACTTTTTCTCTAATGATTTGTGATTATACTCCATTTTTATTCGTAAGGAATTTTTATGACTTGCGAAATTACGATTTTAATACTGAAATGTGATAAAAGTTTTGTAGTTTGAACAATAAATTATAGTATTGAAAAGTTAATTAAACATAGGAAGAAAACAGCCCTCGAATTGATTTTTATCAAAGTAATTACAAGATTAATTCGAAATCTTCCACTCAAATAGTTACTTTCGCAAATAAATTTTTGCTTATTATGTCAGAATACGAATTAAGCACACAAAAAAGAAAAACAAAATCTGTATATGTATCTACGGTTATCAGTATCGCTCTCGTGTTGTTGGTAACAGGTATGTTGGGATTACTCTTGGTGCACGCTAAAAATCTTTCGAAATACGTTAAGGAAAATATCGTCTTAAATGTCATCGTAAATGATGGCACAAGTGAAGGTGATGTCCTTTCTCTACAAAAAGACCTTGAAAAAGATCCCTACGTGCTTCGCACCGAATATATTAGTAAGGAATTGGCTGCAAAAAACTTGAAAGAAGATCTTGGTGAAGATTTCGTACAATATTTGGGCCATAACCCACTTCTACCTTCTTTGGATGTTTACATGAAAGAGAATTATGCCAATACAGATAGCATTAAAACTTTTATTGAAAAGATCTCCAAAAACAATAAAATTAAAGAAGTTGTATACCAAGAGTCATTAATTGACATGGTCAACAAAAACGTACGCATCATCGGAATGATTGTTCTTGCTTTTGCGGTTATTCTATTGATTATCGCCGTAGCTTTAATCAACAATACGATACGTCTTGCGATCTATTCACAACGTTTCTTAATCAAAAGTATGCAATTGATTGGGGCTACTAAAAACTTTATTCGTAAACCATTTATAACGTATGGCATCATTCATGGTTTACTGGGATCTTTGATCGCGATTTTACTCCTCATTTTAACGCTGAAATTTGCACAACAGCAAATACCAGAACTGGTCTTTTTACGCAACTGGTTCGAATTTGCGGTGATCTTTTTAGGCGTAATCTTGATTGGAATTCTCATTTCGGGACTTAGCACCTATTTCGCAGTAACAAAATATTTAAAGGCACAATCTAACGATTTATACAGATAAAAATGGCTCAAATAAAGAAATCTACTGAATCAGTCAACAAAGGTTCATTTGTATTCTCCAAAGTAAATTACCAACTGTTCATAGCGAGCTTAGCTATTGTAATCATAGGCTTTACATTGATGTCTGGTGAAACTGATATCTATAGTTTTACCAAGATTACCTTGGCCCCTATTGTTGTTGTTCTTGGGTTTGCGATAGGCTTTGCGGCAATCCTATATCGTCCCAAAAACAAATCAAATTAAAGCATAATCTTATCTTAAACAGATGTCTATTATTGAAGCTATCATCCTTGCTATCATTGAAGGATTAACGGAGTTTTTGCCTGTATCTTCGACAGGTCATATGATCATTGCTACTGCCTTAATGGGTATTCAACCATCGGCATTTGTCAAACTATTTACGATTGTCATCCAGTTAGGAACAATATTATCGGTTCTGGTACTATACTACAAACGTTTTTTTAAAACGCTATCATTTTACTACAAATTGGTCATTGCAGCTATTCCAGCCTCTATATTGGGTTTGCTATTCAACGATTATATTGATGCATTATTAGAGAGTCCTTTAATGGTCGCAGTGATGTTGGTAGTCGGCGGCGTAGTGCTACTTTTCGTTGACAAGTGGTTCAACAAACCAACTGTTGAAGATTCGGACAAGGTTTCCTACAAACAAGCTTTTATGATCGGGGTATACCAATGTCTTGCATTAATCCCGGGTACCTCAAGATCTGCAAGTACAATTATTGGCGGTATGGCTGAGAAACTAACCCGTAAAGCTGCTGCGGAATTTTCCTTTTTCCTTGCTTTGCCTATGATGTTTGGTGCTTCTGCAGTAAAGCTTTTAAAGTTTTTTAAAGAAGGTAACACCTTCACAGGAGAAGAACTTAATTTGCTTATTATTGGAAATCTAATTGGTTTCGTTGTTGCAATTGTAGCCATTAAGTCTTTTATTGGCTTTTTGACCAAATATGGTTTTAAAGCATTTGGTTGGTACCGAATCATCGTTGGTGTTATTATTCTTGCCCTCCTACTTTCGGGCCATAGTTTACAAATTATCTAAAATCTTCGGATGGAAAATATAGAGGTTAGTGAAAATTCAGCAAAGTTCAACTTTGCTGAAGGAGAAATGTTGTTGATCGATAAACCTTTAACATGGACAAGTTTTGATGTTGTTGGTAAAGTTAGAAACTCAATCAAGCCATTAAAATTAAAAGTCGGTCATGCAGGAACTCTAGATCCACTGGCAACAGGTCTACTGATTGTATGTACCGGAAAACTAACAAAGAAAATAGACAGCTACCAAGCTGAAGACAAAGAATATACAGGTTCGATCACATTAGGAGCGACAACGCCTTCTTACGATCTGGAAACAGAAATTGACCAAACCTTTCCAATCGATCACATCACAGAGGAAATGATCTTCGAAGCAGCAAAATCCTTTGAAGGCGAAATTCAGCAGTTTCCTCCAGCCCATTCAGCCATAAAAATTAATGGTGAACGCGTCTATGAAAAGGCCCGTCGTGGCGAAGAGGTTGAAATAAAATCCCGCCAGGTACGCATCAATAGCTTTCTCATTGAAAAGATCGAGCTTCCCAACGTGTATTTTCGCATATCCTGTTCAAAAGGAACCTACATTAGATCATTGGCCTATGACTTTGGAAAAATCTTACAGAGTGGATCACATCTGAGTTCTTTAAGACGCACCAAAAGTGGAGATTATTCGGTAGAAAATGCCTGGAATCTAGAACAACTTATCGCTGAAATAAAACGTCATAAAGAAATCATTAAATAACTTTACACTCCCATTTTATTGATTCTTTATCTTATTTTTGCAAAAACTCCTATAAATGAAAATCTACAGAAGTTTAGATGATTTCTCACCAGTTGAAAATGCAGTTGTAACCATCGGTACTTTCGATGGTGTTCATATTGGCCATCAAAAAATATTGGCTCACTTAAAGGAAGCAGCTCATAAAATTAATGGTGAGACAATTTTGCTTACTTTTTTCCCACATCCACGGTTGATTATCAATCCAGATGATGATAGTTTACGCCTAATCAACGATATCGAAGAAAAGGTCAGTCAATTAAGCAAAGTGGGAATTGACCACTTAATTATCATTCCTTTTTCCCGTGATTTTTCAAATCAGACTCCGGAAGAATATATTAGTAATGTTCTTGTAGGCAAATTGGGTACAAAAAAGATTGTGATAGGTTATGATCACCATTTTGGAAAAGACCGAAAGGGTACTATGGGCGATTTAGAACAGTTTGCATCTATATTTGACTACAGTGTTGACGAAATTCCGGAGCAGGATATCAACGATATTGCAGTATCCTCTACACGAGTACGTGAAGCGCTTATAAAAGGCGATATAAGAACAGCTAATCTCTATTTAGGCTATCCTTTCGAATTAACGGGAACTGTTATTAGAGGCGACCAAATCGGGCGTACAATCGGATTTCCAACAGCAAACCTACAGGTTCACGAACCTCATAAACTAATACCAGCCTATGGTATTTATGCTGTTGAGGTTTACATCTATAATCATATCCAAAACATCACTACTGGCGAGTATAAAGAGGAAAATCCGGTTTCAATTGCGAAAGGTATGGGCTATATAGGGACCAGACCCACTGTTGATGGGATGAATCGTGCTATTGAAATCAGCCTATTCGATTTCGATCAGGATATTTACGGCAAGACACTACGTGTCAAGTTCCTTCATTTTATCCGACATGATGAACGCTTTGACTCGCTTGAAGAAATGAAAGCTCAGATCAAAGCAGACGAAGTCGAAATCAGAAGTCTTATTGGTTAGAGCAAGTCTGTTAAGCTATAAAATAAAAAAGGCGGATCGCTTTTTTATTTTATAGCTATTTTTTCTCTTCCTTGCAAAAGAAGATATTATTTAATAAAAGCCTCGATACCCAATCTGTAGCTATCCAGCCCAAAACCACAGATCACCCCTTTACAATTCTTTGCCAAGTACGAATGATGGCGAAATTCCTCTCTTTGATGAACATTGCTTATGTGAACTTCAATAACGGGTGTTGTGACTGCCGCAATTGCATCTCCAATAGCAACAGATGTATGCGTATATGCTCCAGCATTCAACACAATTCCATCAAATTCAAAACCAACTTCGTGGATCTTATCGATTAACCCTCCTTCTGAATTGCTTTGAAAATAGTGCAATTGTACTATTTCAAACTGTTGTTTAAGCTCTTCAAAGTAGCTAAGGAAATCCTGGCTACCATAAATCGATTTCTCCCTTACACCCAACAAATTCAAATTTGGGCCATTCAGTATGAGGATTTTTTTTCATTGAAATATAATTATTTTTGTACTGGGCCATTGGCTAACTGAGCTAACCCATACCATTTTTGTTTAAATAGATCGTTTTTAAGCCGTAATAAATTATAAGAACGGATTGTCAACTATCGGATATTTTATTCTGGCTGTATCAAAGTTGCCTTTCCTATCTTCTCAATTTGTCCTGAGACCTCGTTTTAAAAACAAACTATATTGATTTTTGCAGCGTTTATGGCCAAATCAATATAGTTTGTCTTATTTCTAGTATAGATCAGTTTATAAAAATTTCTATAAATCGTTATAAATTGCTCGGAAACTTGAGCGAAGTCCAAATGAAACAACACCAGACTTATTGACTACAGGTGTTTCGTATTGTGCTTTTGCGTAACGTTGGGTATAACCAAGTTCTAAGCGAAGGTTATACTTGGGGTTAAGCACATAGGCAGCCTTAGCATCCGCATAATAGATATTGTTCTTTATTCCTTGCGCTATATGGTTTCCATATAGATTTGGTATCGTTCGATAGGATTGAAAAATATCTCCTCCCATATTACTTCCATCAGGTAGATCCAGCCCATTTTGGGTAAACATGCCCTGTAACGAAAAGTCCCATCTATCCCATGCATAATTCACAAGACCAACGAGCTCTCTAAAGTTTGCCCCTTTCGGATGAGCCAATGGTTCGGCATTATTACTGTAGTTTGAATACGATTTAAAGTGTGCGTAAGTATATGGTCTTGCTGTATTATACTCGGCAAGAAAATTTAAATTCTTCACACCAAACATATCATATCCCCTCACGCCAAGTTGTGCTCCCCATTTGTTGTGCGCATATCCGTTACCAGCGAAGAACTCTTTCGCAGTAAATTCACCCAGTAAAAACTGTCCATATGCAGTCAATCTATAAGGTAATTTATATTTGGAGGTCAATCCCAAAAACATTTTGTCGGGCGACGTTGAGTTATTACTTTCAACAGGTCGAATAAAGATAATTGGACTAATATAGCTAAAATCAAAACCTCTTTTACCAGCTTCATCTTGAGCAGCCCAAACGACAGACTGAAAAAAGCCTATCGATAACTTATTTGTCACATTCCAATCCAAATATTGAAAAGCCCCCCATTTTTTTCCGTCTCCTAAACGTGTATTATTCTGCCCTTCCATCGGAGTTGTACCCGTCAAATCCTGTCTAGGATGCGTCGGATCATTCATATAGGCCCAAATCGAAGTATATTGAACATTTCCTATGGTCCCGGTCAATTTCAAATGGGCATAGTTTGAAGAAAAATCCGATAAAAGCATCGATCGATAGCCATCCCCGATAAAGTTTTTGTCGTAAGCCAAAGTTGCCTGGATATACTTATGGGCGTCATAAGTCATACTAGCTGTCGCATACATCCAGTCCATTTTATTCTTGGACTGAAATTTTGTATTTCCTTGACCCGGAATAACTTTATGTGCAACAATATAGTCATCTAAATATTTAGGAAAGACAGCTTGACTTTCAAATGCGGAAGTATTAAATGTAAATTTATTTCCTACGTTCAATCCCACTTGAAATCCTCTACCATTCATCCATGTACGGCGCTTGTCGCCCTGCATGTCCTTTCCAATATAAAGATCCGGTAGAAAATCAGCATAGAATGTGTAATCGTCTTTTTCAACCTGCACAAGATGTTCGTTAAAGATCTTGCGCATGAACCAATTAGACGAAGAAACGGGTTTATTAGATTGGATTGAATCAAACTTAGCTAACAATAAAGAGTCTTTTATGACGAATGGTTTAGCAGAAGTATGCATTCTCGTTTCAGTAGAATAAACCGCATCGTTCATTTTTTGATAAAAATGATACGAATAGGGCTGACTCTTAATCTGGGCAAAACCTCCGCAGGAAATACCTACTCCCATGCCTGCCAGCACGATTCGGAGTAAATTATTATTTTTTGTTATATTAAGCCTCATAAAATTATTTCAAAGATTATTTTTTCTAGCAAAATGCATTCCTAAACGCAAATTAACCGAATAAAATTGACTTTATTCATATGTTCAGTCAATTTTATCATGCTAAATCGTATTTGCTGTTCCTTTTATTCAAAAATATTTATATCTTGCATTTCAGTAAATAACCTTCAATCATAAAAAATAGCCCTAATAAGCATGAAACGCAGAACATTTATCCAAAACGCAACCCTGTTAACCGCAGGTGCACTTACAAGCAAATTTTCATTCGCTCAGGAACATTCTTTTCCCACTGTTCGGACAGGTAAAGAGAAAAGACTTTTCTCGAGCAAGGTAATCGAAGATGCAATTGTAGAATTTCAGAAAAATGTTAAAAATAAGGAACTGGCTTGGTTATTTAACAACTGCTTTCCTAATACCCTAGATACTACCGTATTTCCCTATGTCCAAAACGGAAGAAATTATACCTATGTGATTACAGGGGATATTGATGCCATGTGGTTGCGTGACAGCAGTGCGCAGGTATGGCCGTACCTCCCTTTTATGAAAAAGGACAAAAAACTGCAGGATCTTATTGTTGGCTTAATCCAAAAACAGAGTAAATGCATCAATATTGATCCCTATGCCAATGCATTTTATAACGATCCAACAAAGAAAGGCGAATGGTTCAGTGATCACACAAACATGAAACCGGGAATTCATGAACGAAAGTGGGAAATCGATTCATTGTGTTATCCAATTCGATTAGCTTATCATTATTGGAAAGAAACAAATGACAGCAGTCCATTTAATGAGGAATGGCTGGAAGCTCAATATAAAGTATATCAGACTTTCGTTGAGCAACAACGTAAAGATAGTCTAGGCCCATATAAATTTGAGCGAACAACCTCCAGAGGATCCGACACATTACAGGTAGATGGCTACGGATATCCTGTAAATCCCGTTGGTTTGATCTGCTCTAGCTTTCGACCGTCGGACGATTCTACAATCTTCTCATTTTTGATTCCATCCAACTTATTTGCGATTGTTAGCCTTAGACAGTCTGCCGAAATTTTGAAAAAGGTTAAAAATGAACACGAACTCGCTGCAAAAATGGAAGCGCTTGCCAATGAGGTCGAAGCAGCAGTCAATAAATATGGTATCATCGACCACCCGACACTGGGCCGGATATATGCTTTTGAGGTAGACGGTTTTTCGAGCCATCTTATGATGGATGATGCAAATATCCCTAGTTTGTTGGCCCTACCATATTTGGGAGCTGTAGATCTAAATAACGAAGTTTATCAACGTACGCGTAACTTTGTTTTGTCTGATAAAAATCCATTCTTTTTTAAGGGGACAGCAGCAGAAGGCATTGGTGGACCTCACATAGGAAGAGATATGATCTGGCCGATGTCCATTATTATGCGGGCGCAGACCTCAACAAATGATGATGAGATTCGTAATTGTATTAAAACCCTGGTAAATACACATGGTGGAACCGGATTTATGCATGAGTCTTTTCATAAAAACGATCCTAAAAAATTCACAAGACATTGGTTTGCTTGGACAAATACATTATTTGGCGAATTAATTTGGAAAATATACAAAGAGAAACCATCTTTGCTTCAATAAATCTGAAACTTATAACACAATGTTGTAAGTGAAAGAACTTATAACATTGTGTTATGGATAATTTATCAAAATCAGGTCCGATTGGCATTTTTGATTCCGGTTATGGAGGACTCTCCGTATTCAAGGAAATTCAACAACTTTTACCTCAATACGATTATATCTATTTAGGCGATAATGCACGTGTTCCATACGGTACAAGATCCTTTGAGACCGTTTATAATTACACCAAACAATGTGTTTTTAAATTATTTGACCTGGGCTGTAATCTCGTTATTCTCGCATGTAATACAGCTTCTGCAAAAGCATTAAGGACTATTCAACAACATGATCTTCCCCCTGGAAAGAAAGTCCTTGGCGTCATCAGACCCACTACAGAAATCGTACACAATTTTACGAAAACTAACAAGATCGGTATTTTAGCCACTACAGGAACGGTAAAATCCGAATCCTATAAAATAGAAATACACAAATTCAATCCAGAAATTGAGGTTTTTCAGCACGACTGCCCTTTTTGGGTTCCCTTAGTAGAAAACAATGAAATCAATACAGAAGGCGCACATTACTTTATAGAAAAAGATTTACGGGAGCTTTTACAGCAATCCGATCAGATCGACACCATTGTACTTGCCTGCACCCATTATCCTTTATTGCTACCCGTAATCCAAAAATATACACCAAGTAATATAAAGATCATCTCCCAGGGACCTATTGTTGCCAATAGCTTAAAAGAATATCTTGATAGACACCGGGAAATTGAAACAATTTGTTCTCAAAATGGCCAACTGGCCTTTTATACAACAGATGATCCAAGGGACTTTGAAAACAAAGCAAAAATATTTTTTGGACAGCCGATAGCCGCAAGCCATATCAGTGTTTAAAAAATAAAAGGCAATAATTTTTAAAACTTTTACTTCCCAATTTTCGTTATTCTGATAAAAGGCGAGTAAAATGAAAAAGAACTTTATAACCATTGCTTATAATCAGGATACACAGCATTGCGAATCCAAAGAGTTTTCAAACATACAGGAAAGTGCAGATTATTTTAAAACTTTCGAGACCTCCGCACAACCCAACTACGTTCCCGTGTGTATTTACAATCTAAATACAAACACCATTCTAGATATAAGTGATTATTATATAAACAACGATATTGAGCTCCACCGAATCGTAAGAAACTGCCTGGCGGGAAAATAACTCCTATAACACTTAAAAACAAATTAGCTGGCTAGCATTCCCCTTTCTTATTAGTATGAGTTATATATTTATATTATTACATTCTGAAAAATAATATTTCATTAATTTTTAATATCTTCAAGCAGATAATCAGACCAAAAACAAGTCACAGATAATGAAAACCAAACTGACAATAAGCCTCTTAACAGTATCTTTAGGATTAACTGCATGTAATTCCAACCATGCGAATTCAAATTCAAGTTCGGATAGCAGTGCAAATTCTGCAACTGATACAACAAGTTATCCTCCCGTAGAAACACAAAAGGCAAACACAAATTATAAACCAGCATTTGCTGGACAAACCAGAATTAAAGGTGCAAAGACGAGCACGCCATTCGAAGGTAAAGTAATTGCCGAGGGATTAAAATCTCCTTGGGGTATCGCTGCGCTACCCGATGGTCGATTATTAATCTCAGAAAAAGAAGGTGATTTTCGCATTGCAACGGCAGACGGCAAATTAGGTGAACCAATTAAAGGTTTACCTCAAGTCAATAGCAGTGGGCAAGGTGGGCTTTTGGGATTACGTCTTGATCCAAAATTCGAGTCAAACCGTATGATATATTGGGTTTTCTCTGATAATACCGCTGCTGGAACTTTGACGGCTGTCGCAAAAGGAAAGCTCTCAGCCGATGAGAAATCAATAGAAGGCGCTAAAGTTATCTATCAGGCTACTCCCGCTCATAAAGGGAATCTGCATTATGGTGGACGAATTATCTTTGATAAAGAGGGAAATATTATTTTGAGTACGGGTGAAAGATCTGATTTGGTCACGCGACCATTGGCACAAGATCTGAATGCAGCATTGGGCAAGATCCTACGTATCACCACTGATGGACAGCCTGCCCCTGGGAATCCATTTATAGGCAAGGCAAATGCACGTGCGGAAATTTACAGTTATGGACATCGTAATCCACAGGGACTTGCCTTACATCCTGAAACTGGCGATCTTTGGGAAACCGAATTTGGTCCACGGGGCGGCGACGAGTTGAACAGAATTGAAGCTGGCAAGAATTATGGATGGCCAACGATTACGTATGGTATAGAATATAAAGGAGATAAGGTTGGTGAGGGCATACAACAAAAAGACGGTCTGGAACAACCCGTCTATTATTGGGATCCTGTTCTCTCGCCTAGTGGAATTACATTCTATACCGGACAGAATATTCCAGAATGGAAGAATAATCTCTTTATTTGCGGTTTAAGCAGCATGCACATTGCCAGAATTATACTAAAGGATAACAAGGTCGTTGGAGAAGAACGCCTCCTAGGTAGTGAAGGGCAACGATTTAGAGATATCACGCAGGGCAAAGATGGCGCGCTGTACGCTATCACAGATATCGGAAAATTATATAAAATTGATAAAAAATAAATACTTCGATTCGACGCAGCCCCTTTCAAATGGGCTGCGTTTTATGTTGACCTAGCCCTAAAAAACACACTTTCAACTATTTTTTATTGACCTTATTTGCTATATTTCTTTTCGAACATGACAAGCCCTATAGTTTGGCTCGATTATTGATCACTTATTAGCGAATCAATAAATTATTATATGGTAAAAAAAGAAAAAATGAAAAAATTATTAGAAATTAATCCCTTGTCATTCTATATGACCAACTGGGGATTCGTAAACAACACCGCCCCAAAAAGAACGCGCAAAACCTGCCAACCTTCTCCCAAAAATTAAGCGTTCTTGCTTAAACAATTCAATTAAAATTTATTAAAATCATCTGCTGATATCCTCCATACGGATATTAAGTAAGAGATTTATTTCTTTTACTAGATCCGTATGGAAGGGCATTAAGCTATGCGAAAAAATAGGCCAATGCGATTACGATTATAATACAAGCAATCATAATGTATTTATTCAATTGGCTATTTTTTTCTCCTTCGTCACTTTTATAGTGATAATCTCGTTTGTTGGGCAAATTCATAAGCTTGTTTTTATTCATGATGAAGTTACGGACTTTTTTCCATATTACTCGTGATGATAAGGCTCTCCCTTCATGATAGAAAATGCACGATAAAGCTGCTCTGTAAAAAACAAACGAATCATTTGATGCGAAAATGTCATCTTGGACAACGAAATTTTCGAATTTGCTCGATCATAAATTTTTTGGTCAAACCCATAGGGGCCACCAATAATAAATACCATATGCTGAACACTTTGCACCATCATTTTTTCCAGATAAGCAGAAAACTCCAAGGAACGAAACTCTTTTCCATGTTCATCCAGCAAAACGACTAAATCTTGAGGTTGTAATTGTTTCAAAATCAGCAGAGCCTCCTTATCTTTCTGCTGCTCAGCAGAAAGATTCTTGACATTTTTGATATCTGGAATGACCACAATACTAAAATTTACATAAAACTTTAACCGTTTAATATACTTGTCAATACCCTCAATCAGGTACTTATCATCTGTCTTACCTATACAAAGTAGCGTTATCTTCATCTAAACATTTTATAAGTGTTTGTTTATGAATAGCACAATAGAAGCCGGTTTTCTCGATCCAAAATAATGGCTTTGTTCTTGTTTCCGGGTATTGTCAAAAGCTGCTCATAAACTTTTATCCAAGAGCTGCTACGCTAATAAATAGCGCATACATACAATTGAGCAAAGTTCTGATTTTATTTAAAATAAACACAATCAAAAGGACAAAAAAACATTAACCTCATTTATTCGTTTAGTTATAAAACATTTATTTTCTCGTACACGCTTAAAACATCACGCTGAAAATGGATAATGACCTCGTTTTAAGAGCATCGATCAGATCAAACTTATTGTTTATAACGACAGGAACGAAATATATTTCAACAAATCCAATACGCAGCTATAAAACCACTGCGTTAGTTGCTAATAAGATGGAAAGCTGTACGTGCTCATTTGGATTACAATAATATGGAAATGCAAACAAATTAAGTATACACATGAAAATAATAAAATCAATCATTCTTATTGCTCTTGGCTTATTAGCACATGAAACCTACGCTCAGACAACCGCGGTAGACAGTACAAAAACCTGGATTATCAAAGGAGAAAACACCTTTCTGATCAACCAAAGTTCATTTTCTAATTGGGCTGCAGGTGGGGTGAATTCTTTCTCCGGCAACCTAACTCTTAATTACGACTTCAATTACAAGAAAGGCAAATGGTCATGGGACAACAAGGTCCTTGCGGCTTATGGGCTAACCTTTCAAAAAGAGTCGGACTGGCGCAAAAATGATGACCGATTAGTTTTAAATAGCTTGTTGGGACATCAGGCATCTCAATATTGGCTTTATACCTTTTTTCTAAACTTTAACACACAATTTGCCGATGGTTATGACTACACAGCTTCACCCCAAAAAAGGATATCCAGGTTTTTAGCGCCGGCATACCTGAGCTTCGGTCCGGGTTTTGCGTACAAACGATCGGACAACCTCAGATTTAATCTTTCGCCTGCGGCTGTGCGGTTTGTATTCGTAAGTGATACGCTCCTTTCCACACGATATGGACTAAATCCGAACAGCAAGTCCCGCACTGAATTCGGCGCATCATTTGATGCTTATTATAAAGTAAATTTAATGGAGAACATTTCATTTGAAAATATACTAAAACTCTATTCAAACTATCTAGATAAACCTCAAAATGTAGATATTGACTATACGGCCAATCTTTTTATGAAGGTAAACAAGTTTATTACAGTAAACGCAGGCGTACAGATGATCTACGATGACAATACGGCTATTCCGATTATTAAAGATAATGTTGAAGTTGGAAAGAGAAATTCTGCCCTACAAATTAGGCAAATTGTCGGTGCTGGCGTGACATACAAATTTTAAAGGTAAAAAAACAGCAGGAACAAGTCCACATAAGCAAGACAAATTACGAAGGCGCCGTAAACGAAAAAACCGAATTTAAATCATTCGGTTTTTTCTATTATTTAGGAATACTTATGTAAAATTAATCACTAAAATGGCGCATCATCAGGCATGTCGTTCATGCGGGATGGCATCGTAATACCCCCACTGAAGCCCCCAGCACTAAAATCATCAGCAAAGTTTGGCGACGGATTTAATGCAGAAGCAGAAAATGTAGCCGGCGCATCACCGAATCCATCTCCACCACCCATACCCGAAAACTCATCTTCTAAATCCACAAACTTCACAAATTTACCCACAAATCGAAGTGGAACAATTCCGGTCTCACCATTACGGTGTTTTGCAATAATAACTTCACCAACACCGGCAGTAGGACGTCCCTCTTCATCTTCTGTCAAACCATAATATTCGGGTCTATATAAGAAAAGAACCATATCCGCATCCTGCTCAATGGAACCAGACTCCCGTAAATCGGACAACATAGGACGCTTACTATTTCCTGGTCTTGACTCTACAGCACGACTCAGCTGCGATAATGCCAGCACGGGGATGTTTAGCTCCTTAGCTACAGATTTCAAAGCACGGGAAATACTACCGATCTCTTGTTCACGGTTCCCCCCACCTTTACCTTCAGCTTTTCCATGCATTAACTGCAAGTAATCGACAATAACCATTTGGATATCGTATTGTGCCTTTAAGCGCCTACATTTAGCTCTAAATTCGAACACGTTCAACGCCGGCGTATCATCGATAATAATAGGCGCATCAGTTAAACGACCAATTCTCGAATGTAATTGTTGCCATTCATGATCAGCAAGATTTCCTTTTTTCAATTTCTCTTGCTCAATTTCCGTTTCACCAGCGATTAGACGATTGACAAGCTGAACAGATGACATCTCCAGCGAGAATACGGCAACTGCTTTTCCGTGTTCCACTGCAGCATTACGTGCAACGGAAAGTACGAATGCCGTCTTTCCCATCGCTGGACGTGCTGCAATAATAACCAGATCAGAAGGCTGCCAACCTGAAGTCATACGATCCAAGGCAGTCAAACCCGAAGGCACACCTGTCAGACCATCTGTGCGGTCACGCAGCATCTCAAGATTAGAAATCGCCTCACGCATAATATCGTCCATCTTTCTTGAATCTCTCCGCAAGTTATTCTGCGCGATATCAAACAAGCTTTTTTCGGCATGATCCAACAGATCGAAGATATCTGACGTTTCATCGTATGAGCTATTAATAATTTCAGTAGAAACTTTAATCAGCTCACGCTGAATATATTTCTGTGAAATAATACGTGCATGATACTCAATATTAGCTGCCGAAACCACGCGATCTGTCAATTGCGTAATATAATAGGCACCGCCGACCATTTCAAGAGCCCCCATCCGTCGGAGTTCCGAGGTAACGGTTAATATATCAATTGGAGAAGTCTTTTGAAAAAGGCCAAAAATCGCTTCAAAGATCTTTTGATGTGATTCCTTATAGAACGATTCTGGTTTTAAAATATCAATAATTTCACTCAGCGCATTCTTTTCAAGCATCAAAGCTCCCAAAACAGCCTCCTCAAGATCCACTGCCTGCGGCGGAAGTTTACCCAAACCACTCACCAAATTATTTAATTTGGTACGACGTTCGCCATAATTACCCCGTTTGTTATTATCCGTGTTATTCGCCTCAAAATTACTGTCGTTCATCATGATATTATATCAGAAATATAGCTTTGCTATCCTTATAAATTTTAGATAGGATAACAAATGTATAAAAAATAAAATTCACCACCATGCGGAGTTACACACAGCGAAATTCAACGATCACACCCGAAACCTCAAAAAGCTTTGAAGGACACAGATTTACATAGTGAGTTTTCAACACTTACTGTTGAAAAGATGTTGAAAATAAAAAATTACCACTTAAAATCAACACATTAAAAAATGTTAATAACTTAAGCCATTGTGAATAAGCAAAATGGTAAAAAGCAAATCAATACGCTCCACTATCATCAATACAAACTGACTTTAAGATGAAAACAAATCCCTTTTTTAGCACTAAAAAATATTCATATATTGTATCTTTGTAACTATGACGCACGACTCCTCAACATTAAAACCCTATAAAGATACCAACGATGGGAAGAAGAAACAGGTAGCAGATATGTTTGACAACATCTCCCATTCCTATGATTTTTTAAACCATTTCATGTCTTTGGGTATTGACATTATATGGCGCAAAAAAAGCCATCAATGCTTTAAAGTCCATAAAACCGCAACTGATGTTGGATGTAGCGACAGGAACTGGTGATTTTGCATTGGAATCAATTAAAATCTTGAATCCAAAAAAGATTATTGGTGTCGATATTTCCCAAGGAATGCTTGAAGTCGCTAAGAAAAAAATTGCAAGCAAGGGATTAGCGAATCAATTTGAGGTAGCGTTAGGAGACTCAGAGAGGCTTCAATTTGAAGATAATACGTTCGACGCTGTTACCGTAGCATTTGGTGTCCGTAATTTTGAAAACTTGGAGAAAGGCCTATCAGACATATACCGCGTATTAAAGCCTGGTGGGAAAGCTGTTATTTTAGAATTTTCGAATCCGAAGAAATTCCCCATTAAACAGCTTTATAATTTTTATTTCAAGTTTATTACACCAACCATTGGAAAATTCTTTTCAAAAGATTCCAGTGCATATGAATACCTACCAGAATCTGTTGCTCAATTTCCAGATGGACAAAAGTTCGTTGCCATAAACAAAAAAGCAGGCTTTAACGAAACGATTGTTAGACCGCAAACATTTGGTATCTGTACAATCTATATTGCTACAAAATAGTACCAGCTAAGATCTGGTTTTGAGTCAAATCGGATTCATTTTTAATATCAACGAGTTACATTATATGACTAAAACAGTTTTTATTACAGGAGCAAGTTCAGGAATTGGTCAGGCTTGCGCCGAAGTTTTAGCGAAAGAGGGTTACAATCTTTTACTTTGCGCGCGCAGGTTAAACCGTTTAGAGGCATTAAAAGATGCATTGTTAGCGGCCTACCCTACTATTCAGATCCATATTTTTGAGCTTGATGTTCGCGATGCAGAACAAGTTGCGAATCAAATTGAGGGCCTACCTCCAGCATGGAAAAAAATAAATGTTCTCATTAACAATGCTGGTTTGAGTCAAGGATTGGATCCTATTCAAGATGGTGATATCGGAGATTGGGACAGAATGATTGATACCAATATCAAAGGTTTACTGTATGTGAGTAAATCTGTGATACCACTTATGGATACCGAAAACGGCGCCCATATTGTTAATTTGGGATCTATTGCAGGGAAAGAGGTTTATCCGAATGGAAATGTGTACTGTGCTACCAAACATGCTGTTGATGCTTTAACTAAAGCTATGCGCATTGATTTGCTAACTCAGGGCATTAAAGTAACATCTATCGACCCCGGAATGGTGGAGACAGAGTTTTCGGAAGTTCGTTTCCATGGAGACCGGGAAAGAGCTAAAAATGTTTACAATGGTGTACAACCCCTGACAGGGAAAGATATTGCCGAAACGATCCTTTTCGTCATTACCAGACCTGCACATGTTAATATAAACGATCTATTAATAATGCCTACAGCACAAGCGACAGGCGCAATTGTCAATCGAAAATAATTTAAATATCATGTCATTAGAAATACAAATAAATCAAGACATTAAGGCGGCAATGATCGCAAAAGACACGGCAAAATTACGTGGCTTACGTGCAATTAAGGCAGCTATACTTTTAGCAAAAACAGAAAAAGGTCATGCCGAAGACCTTAATCAGGAGGCGGAGATTAAAGTTTTACAAAAACTTGTAAAACAACGTCGCGAATCTGCGGAAATTTATAAGACTCAAAACCGGGAAGATCTTTATGAAATTGAAATTGAGGAAGAAAAAGTAATTGAGGCTTATTTGCCAAAACAACTAAGCAAAGAAGAAGTTGAAACGATTGTCAAAGCAATTATCGCCGAAACAGGAGCTTCTTCCATTAAAGATATGGGTAAAGTAATGGGCGCTACAAATCAAAAGCTTGCTGGACAAGCAGATGGGAAAACCATCTCTGAAGTTGTTAAAAGTCTTCTCGCATAAAACGCTCAAATCAATAGAGTCAAATTAAATTGGATATGTCTTTCCAGCCATATCGATCGCATAATTTGACTCTATTTTTATTTCAATTATGGCTTTTCAGTGGAATCTAAAGAGTTTTCACGAACTCAACACGAAAGAATTATATCGTATTTTAAAGCTTCGCATGGAAGTGTTTGTTCTGGAGCAGGAATGTTTATATCCTGAATTGGACGATAAAGATTTTGCTTGTCTGCATCTGTGGACAGAACAAGATGATCGTATTATTGCATACACGAGATTAGTTCCTCCGGGCCTTTCCTACCCACAAGCTTCCATTGGTCGGGTTATCGTTGCCGAGGAAGCGCGCGGAACCGGTCTGAGTCAACAATTAATGATTCATTCCATCGAATCGCTCTACAAAGAATTTGGTGAAGGCGAGATACAGATAGGTGCGCAATTTCATTTAAAATCCTTTTATGAAAAATTAGGCTTTGAGCAAATTTCCGAGCCCTACCCTGATTATGGAATCCTTCATATTGATATGATTAAACCCGCAATTTAGTAAATTTAGGCATGCAAAACGTTGTCATCATCACAGCCGCCCTATTTGGCGGCCTCGCTATTATCCTAGGTGCATTTGGAGCCCATGCATTCAAAAAAATCCTATCACCTGAAAAGCTGGAATCCTTTGAGGTCGGCGTTCGATATCAAATGTATGCTGCTCTTACACTGTTGATTTTAGGATTTAATTTCTCCTTTGAGCTTCAGTCTGAACGAGTTGCATTTTATCTGATCACATTAGGAACTCTTTTATTCTCGGTAAGTATATATTTTCTATCGTTTGCCGAATACTGGAAAAAGAATCTAAAGTTTCTTGGCCCAATTACCCCGCTCGGCGGATTATTTATGATCGCAGGCTGGGTTGCTATTATCATTCGCTTTTTGTAGATTTGAAATAAATATGGCAATGATGTCTGCCCTGAACCGCCCTAATAAGCTGATGACGTCTACTATTTTAGTATAAAACAACAATTTTATATAAAGTGTAGACTTATGGCTATAACACATTCAAATCAAAGCAATCTTCATTTTTTTCGTAAATGGCTTATCTCCTGTAGTGCGATAGGTTTCATCGTAGGATCTATTTGTGCATTTTTTCTCTTTTCCCTCAATTGGGTAACGCAGTACCGAGAAGCTCATCCTTGGATAATTTATGGACTCCCCCTAGCGGGATTTGCCATTGCATTGTCCTATAAGTATTGGGGCAATCCATCAAGCAAAGGAAATAATCTGCTGATTGAAGAATACCTGCATCCCCAACACCGCATTCCGCTTATCATGGCGCCTCTTGTCCTATTCGGAACTTTACTTACACATCTGTTTGGAGGTTCGGCAGGCCGTGAAGGAACTGCCGTGCAGATAGGTGGAGCAGTTTCCGATCAGCTCAATCGCTGGTTTGACTTCGATAAAACTGAACGCCGTATCTTAATTTCAATTGGCATCACTGCAGGCTTTGCCGCTGTGTTTGGCACCCCACTCGCCGGAACAATATTTGGTCTGGAAGTCCTACTGATTGGCAAAAAAAGATATTTCGGTATCCTGCCCTGTTTATTTACCGCCTATTTTGCGAACTTCAGCTGTCAATTATGGAATATTCCACACACTCATTATCCAATTCATGATGTTATTCCAATGCTGTCTTTGACCAATATTGGATTTAGCCTTGCCGCAGGCATTCTATTCGGTGTGACGGCATGGCTTTTTATATTTACCAGCGATTTCTTTAGCCTTCAATTCAAACGAATTAAATATCCTCTGCTTAGACCGGTAATTGGCGGTATTATTTTGGTACTTATCATTACGTTACTCCATAGCAGCAACTATATTGGACTTGGTATCCCGATGATTCAGAACGCATTTGTCGATCAGTCGAATTATTATGACTTTATCATCAAATTACTTTTAACGACTTTCACCCTTTCTGCCGGATTTAAAGGCGGAGAAGTCACCCCACTGTTTTTTATCGGGGCAACCTTGGGGAGTGCGTTAAGCACCGTTATTCCACTTCCCATCAGCCTGCTGGCTGCCATGGGCTTTGTATCCGTATTTTCAGGCGCTACAAACACCCCGCTCGCCTGTATTGTAATGGGTTATGAATTATTTGGGATTCAGCCTATTTTATTTATAGCAATAGCGTGTATAGTCGCTTTTTTATTTTCCGGAAAAAAAGGAATTTATGTTGCACAAAAAGGCGGTTTAAAGGAAAAATTATACCGCAGACTCAATTTATAAGCAGACTCAATTTATAAACAAGACAATGCGCTTTCAGCTTCTCAGTCTATCTCCTTGTATTCCATTATGAACTACTTCAAATAAAAACAGGATAGGCCAAAAAAAACATGCTAAAAAGAAGAATGCAGACCACAATGAATGGATAGATGATTTTAATAAAGACACGAGAAAATTTTTTGATAAAAAAAAAGCCTAAATCATAAGTATGCTTTAGGCTTTTTTTAAAAAATCTTATCATCTGAACTACAGTAGTTTTCCATGCAGAAAGAATGCCGCAACAGTAAAATAGATAATCAATCCTGAAACATCCACCAAGGTAGCTACAAATGGCGCTGATGCCGTCGCCGGATCTAATCCAAACCGACGTAGAATAAATGGAATAAACGATCCTGACAAAGTCCCCCATAAAACAATAAACAATAAGGAAACAGCAACCGTAAAACCAATTGAAATCCAATAAGGACCATAGTCATACAGACCAAGAAAATGCCAAGCCAATATCCTTAAGAATCCGATCGAACCCAATATTCCACCTAAGATTAAACCAGAAGAAATTTCGCGCTTCATCACGTACCACCAATCTTTCAACTTTAATTCACCGAGTGCCATGGCACGAATAATTAAAGATGCCGCCTGCGACCCGGAATTACCCCCGCTGGATATAATTAAAGGAACAAATAAAGCAAGCACAACCGCCTTTTCCAATTCCCCTTCAAAAAATCCCATTGCTGAAGCTGTAAGCATTTCGCTAAAAAACAAGATGATCAGCCAGCCGGCTCTTTTTTGGATCAATTGCAACAAAGGAGTTTTCGTATAGGCCAGATCCAATTCTTCCATCCCTCCAAATCGCTGGATATCTTCTGTATCCCGATCTTCAATTCGATCCAATACGTCATCAAATGTCACAATTCCGACCAATACCCCTGCTTCTGTAATGATAGGTAAAGCACTTCGATCGTACTTTTGAAAAATCTCGAATGCCTCTTCCATGGGTGTGGAAGCCTTAATCGCGGCAAAATTGTAGTCAATTAAGTCGGAAATCTTGGTAGAAGAATCCGATAGTAGTAATTGACCAATTTTCAAGTCATCGATCAAGACGTTTTTCTCATCAACTACATAAATAAAATTAAGCGTTTCTGCCTTCCTTCCAAACACCTTGATATGCCGAAAAACATCATCGACGGTATAATAAGGACGAACTTGCACATACATTGGTGTCATAAGTCGGGCAATACTGTCCTCTTTATAACCAATCAGCTCCAAAGCCATTTGCTTCTCGCGCTCATTCAAAAGATTGATCAGATATTTGATCAGATCATCCGGCAATTCCGACAACAGTTCATTACGCGTATCCGGCTTCAGGTTATTCAGCAATTCGGACAGCTCATGTTCCGTCATGGATTTGATCAACGTATATTGGACATCCATTTCAAAAAAAGAAAAGATCTCCAATCTATCCTCCAAAGGATAGTCCATAAACTCTTGATGTTGCTCCCCTTTACTTAAACGCGATATTTCTTCCGCGATATCGGCTGGGTGTAATGCTGAATTTTGTTCCATTGGAAGAAAATTTAATGGATTTAGCGCAAAAGTAGCTTATTTTGTATGATTTTCAACAATCTGAAAAACTATTTTTTCCAATGGGAATTGCTGCTAGTCTTCCGTAAAATCGTCTACTACTACATTGAAGAGCACATTTGACTTGATATGCCCATGAACTTTACACTATCTTAAAAATTAATTAATCCAGGCGCTAGCTCCTCGGGCTCGAAACCAGCTTTAAATAGCCGGGCTGTTAAATTACTTTTCAGTTCTATGTTTCCTTCATTTACATGCAACCAGCTCCCTTCACGTAAGCCTATGACTGGCTGAGGATTAATTTGATGAAATTCCTGGATTCGCGTTTCCCTTGTCTCTCCTTTGTGTGTAGAATTTGGATCCGGATCCAAATAATGTGGATTGATATTAAAAGGCAAGAAACCAAGTGCGTCAAAGCTAGGCGGATAAACAATAGGCATATCATTTGTAGTTCCTATTGTTAGTCCGGTCAAATTGGACCCCGCCGATGTACCGACATATGGAATCCCCTTTGCTACTTGTACGCGCAATTGCTGTACCAAATCCAGCTCATACAACGTTTTTAACAGTAGAAATGTATTTCCTCCACCAATAAAAATAGCTTTAGCATCCTGAATAGCCTTCTTCATGTTATGAAACTCATGCAGCCCCCTAACCGTTATACCCCTATCTTTCAATGCGTCCTGTACCTTAGCCGTATAACCATCAAACGAAATTCCTGAAGGTCTCGCAAAAGGGACAAATAGCAATTCGTCTGACTGAATAAATTCTACAAAATCTTGCTTAATATAAGCTAAAAACTCACTACCATGGATCGTGCTTGTACTTACGACCAATAACTTGTACGCTGGATTAATCTTCATCTTCTATCGTTAAAACATTAAATAAAAAGTACCTTTGGTTTTTGTCAATTGCGAGGCCAAAGGTACAGTTTTCATTCCTTACTATAGGCATTCCTTACTATAGGCTATTTCTTATCGGCAGTCTTTTTTTCTGTGCCCAATCTTTTATTTTCTTGCAGCGCTTTATGTAAAAGATATTCGATCTGCCCATTAACACTTCTAAACTCATCTGCAGCCCATTTTTCCAATGCTTTGTACATCTGGTCGTCTAAGCGTAGCATAAAGTTTTTCTTATCCGCCATTTCATTTCGTTTATTGGTACAACGTACCTGTATTTACAATTGGTGTCGCTGCTTTTTCTCCGCAAAGTACCACCATTAAATTGCTGACCATTGCTGCTTTTTTCTCGTTGTCCAACTCTACAATATCTTTTTCAGACAACTTATGCAAGGCCATTTCCACCATCCCAACAGCACCGTCTACAATCTTTGCTCTTGCAGCCACAATAGCAGCTGCTTGCTGTCTTTGAAGCATAGCACCTGCTATTTCGGAAGCATAAGCCAAATGACTGATTCTAGCCTCTTTAATAATAACCCCGGCAGGCGCCAAACGATCAGACAATTCTTGTTCAAGAATATGATTTACGGTATCGCCACCTTCACGCAAGGTGATCTCCGCTCCTTCATCCTCCAAGTTATCATAAGGAAAGCTTCCAGCCAAATGTCTTACCGCTGCTTCGCTCTGCGTACGTACATAAGAGGTATAATTACTTACATCATAAGCAGCTTTATACGTGTCTCCCACTTGCCATACAATCACTGCTCCGATCTCAATTGGGTTTCCCATCTTGTCATTGACTTTCAGTGTCTGTCCCTGTAAGTTATCCGACCGAAGACTTATTTTAATCGTTGAATACAACGGATTGACAAAAAACAAACCGTTTTCCTTAACCGTACCTACATATTTCCCGAAGAAATTCAGTACACGCGAATGGTTTGGATTAATAATCATCAATCCTTTCAGAATAAAAAAAAGTAGCGATCATCAGCACAACCCCCAATACGACATAAAGTGAGCTTGCTTCTACGCTGGCAAATGAGAATATTGCCGCCACAAACGAAACGACAGCTATCAATAAAGCTAAATAGCCTGACATTGGTTTAATTAGTTTTTCCATAATTTGTTAATATATATTTGATATCATTTTAATATCATAAATATACTATAATATTTTTCAAATTTCAAATGAAAATTTAAAATTACTATTTTTGATTATGCGCAAAAGATCCTTTCTACCTTTAGTAAACTCTACCACAGAAATACTCATCCTTGGCTCTTTGCCCGGAGATAAGTCTTTGGCAGAAAATGAATATTATGCACACCCACAAAATCGATTCTGGAAAGTAATCACCTCTTTGTTTAACGCGCCGGAGCAAACAAATTATACGGAGAAGATAGATCTATTATTCAAAAACAACATCGGTCTTTGGGATGTTTGCGCAGAAGCCTCTCGTCCCGGCAGTATGGATCTAGCCATACAAAATGAAGTTCCAAACCAGATTGTTGAGCTGCTAGAAGCCCACCCTAAAATCACACAAATTATTTTTAACGGGCAAAAAGCGCACACGTTATACTTAAAGCATTTCAACAAAAGAGAGGACATTATTTACAGATGCTTACCTAGCACAAGTCCAGCCAATGCGAAAAGTAATCTCGAAAATCTAATTCAACAGTGGTGCGTAATAATAAGTGATTAAATTACACGAATTAGATTCGTTAATTCAGTCCTATTGCTTATTTTTGCCCTAAGATGTCAGATTTAAAATACAATCAACGAGGCGTATCCGCAGGGAAAGAGGATGTGCACAATGCGATAAAAAATATAGATAAGGGTCTGTTTCCCAAAGCATTTTGCAAAATAATTCCAGATATTTTGGGTGGAGACCCAGACTGGTGTAATATTATGCATGCGGATGGTGCTGGTACCAAATCTTCATTAGCGTATGTCTATTGGAAAGAAACTGGTGATATTTCAGTTTGGAAAGGTATCGCACAAGACGCAATTATCATGAATATTGATGACTTACTTTGTGTGGGTGCCATCGATAACATTCTTTTATCCTCAACGATTGGCAGAAATAAAAATCTCATTCCTGGAGAGGTGATTGCAGAAATCATCAATGGCACAGAAGAGATTCTGTCTGAACTTCGAGGTTTGGGAATCGGCATCTATTCTACAGGAGGCGAAACCGCCGACGTTGGCGACCTTGTTCGCACCATCATTGTTGATAGTACAGTAACCTGTCGGATGAAACGTGAAGATGTTATTTCAAACCACCGCATCAAAGGCGGTAACGTTATTGTTGGCTTAGCATCGAATGGAAAAGCAACCTATGAACAGTCGTACAATGGCGGAATGGGTTCCAATGGACTAACTTCTGCGCGTCATGATGTATTTAACAAAAAAGTAGCTGAAAAATATCCTGAAGCGTATGATCCAGCTGTTCCTTACGAACTAGTTTTCGCGGGAAGCCAAGATCTTACAAATGAAATCGAAGTTGAAACCGGAGAAAAAATAACCGCAGGTAAGCTAGTCCTTTCCGCTACACGTACTTATGCGCCTGTTATCAAACAGATACTAGACAAGTACCGTTCACAAATTGACGGAATGGTACATTGCTCAGGTGGAGCGCAAACCAAGGTCTTGCACTTCGTCGATAATGTGCATGTCATCAAAGATAATCTTTTTCCGATCCCACCTCTTTTTGCGTTAATACAGAAAGAATCCAATACTGACTGGAAAGAAATGTACAAAGTATTCAATATGGGACACCGTATGGAATTATATGTACCTGAATCGATTGCATCGGATATCATCGCCATTTCAGAGTCATTCGGGATTCCGGCCCAGATCATAGGCCGTGTCGAGGAATCTGCATCCAAAAAAGTAACTATAACCTCCCCTTACGGAGAATTTATCTACGAATAAAAGTTTTTATCCTTGTCTCCTATTTACCTAGGAGACAAGGATATTTTTTTCAATTTGGTATACATGAAAGAAAAACTTCTTGTGGGCTGGAAAGAGACCCTTGATTTACCTGAATTGGGAATATATGGTATAGAAGCAAAAGTCGATACGGGCGCTGCTTCATCGGTACTACACTGCAACTCGTACAAGATCGTTAACGAGGATGGTCAGGACTGGATTATCTGCGAGCTGATCATAAATTTTGAGACAAAAGAGACAAAAACGCTAAAGTTAAAGCTCTATAGAACAAAACTTGTAAAAAGTTCTTTCGGCCAAGAAGAAAAGCGTTACTACATCCGCACAACAGCAACATTATATAACCAGGTATTTAGCATTAAAATCTCCTTTAGAAATAGATCACAAATGACTTACCCTATGCTTTTGGGTAAAAATTTCTTAAACAAAAGGTTTTTGGTTGATGTTTCCAAAGAAAATCTCTCGACGAAGACCCTGGTAAAATAAAACAAATAGCCAAGCAATTTTGTTATCTTAGCAAAAAATATATTCAATATACAAACCGTGAAAATTGCCGTATTATCGACAGTAAAGAGTTTATACTCGACTCGTCGTCTCGTAGAAGCCGCACAACAAAGAGGACACGAATGTGTTGTCATTGATCACAGCAAGTGTTATGTCGGTATTCAGCAAGGTAAACCAAGTATCCATTATAAAGGACATGATCTGAGTGATATTGATGCCATTATTCCCCGAATAGGCGCATCGGTAACATTTTACGGATCAGCGATTGTTAGACAATTTGAGGTGATGGATGTCATTTCCGCAAATCCCAGTCAAGCCATTACGCGATCTCGGGACAAATTGAGGTGCCTGCAGATTTTATCCGGTGCAGGAATCGGGCTCCCGATTACGGGTTTTGCACGTACGGCCTCTGACGTGGACGACCTTATTAGCATGGTTGGTGGAGCTCCTTTAGTCATTAAACTACTTGAGGGAACGCAAGGTATCGGTGTTGTACTTGCCGAAACTAAAAAAGCAGCCTCTTCTGTTATTGAAGCGTTCTACGGCTTGGGCAATAACATCCTGATTCAAGAGTTTATCAAAGAATCAAAAGGCTCAGATATCCGTGCTTTTGTGGTTGACGGCAAAGTTGTTGGTGCAATGAAACGCACGGCGAAAGAAGGTGAATTTAGGTCAAATATCCATCGGGGTGGCACCGCTCAGATTATCCGGTTAAGTAAAGCCGAAAGAGAAACAGCAATTGCGGCTGCGGCACAGCTAGGACTTACGGTTTGTGGTGTAGATATGATCCCTTCTGACAGAGGCCCTTTGGTACTTGAGGTAAACTCATCTCCAGGTTTGGAAGGCATCGAGAAAGCGACAAAAAAGGATATTGCCTCAGAAATTATACAATATATTGAGCGACAATATGAAGCTAAACAGGCTCAAATGCCTAAAGTCGTTAAGAAAAAGAAAAAAAGAGAAAGTAAACTATAAGATTACCGAATCAGCAACTAAAAGGGTTATCCATATATTTGGACAACCCTTTTAGTTGCCAAATAACCTAGACTCAACTAAAGTCGAATTTCCATTATTCCCTAAATTCGACTATCGTCGCTTCCAATTTTTACTTATCTTAGGCTAAATTATGAATTAATGAAAAGATTTAGCCATCTTCTATTTGCCTTTGTACTCGTACTAGCTGCATTTTCCTGGTCTTTTAGCCAAACAACTATCCAAAAAACAGCATCGCCAGATTGGCTCCGCCCCACTACAAAAAAGGCCATAAAGCCAAATTTGGATGATATTAGTGATGGATATTACTATGAGTTAATCGAACATCAAATAAACTTAGCTACCCAAACAAAATATTATAAGGACATAAAAGTTCTATTTGATCAGACTGGAATCGAAAATCTGGGACAAGTTCAGGTAACCTTTGACCCGCATTTCCAAAAACTTCAACTACATGAGCTAAAGGTTATTCGTAACGGCAAAGATATTAACCTATTACCGCAGGCAAAATTTAAGCTCCTTGCCTCCGAAACGGAGCTTTCGAGATCCATCTACAACGGAAGTCAAATGGCCCATTATGTTTTGGAGGATTTACGTAAAGACGACAAGATTGTATTCGCTTATTCAATAATAGGTGTAAATCCGGTATTTGAACAGAAATTTTTCGACAGCTATTACTTACAGGGATATGAACCTACAGGTCTGGTTCATCTCAACTATATTGTACCCAATGGTCGCAAACTTCAGTTTAAAAGTTTCAATGGCGCACCTGAGGCACAGCAACAGTCAACAGGAAATACAACAAATTTTTTCTGGGAGCTGACGGCGGACAAAACGGTTCAGTACGAGGATTATAGTCCGTCGTGGTACAGCCCTTTAAAATATATCCAATGCTCGGAATTCAATACCTGGCAGGAAGTTGATCAATGGAACCGTAAAATTAATCCTATTCCACAAATAGCAACGACAAGTACACTTCAAGCCTTCGTCAATCAACTTTGGAAAGAGTCCAACGGGCAACCCTATGCGTACCTGAAAAAGGCCTGCGACTTTGTACAAAATGAGATACGCTATATGGGTATTGAGATGGGAGAATATTCGCACCGGGCAAATGTTCCAGAAAAAGTATTTTCCCAGCGCTACGGCGATTGTAAAGATAAATCAATGCTGCTGGCCACAATGCTCAAAAACAAGAATATTGATGCAGGACTCGTATTAGCCAATACCTATAAGAATAGAGGCCTGCAGGAAGAACTCCCCTCACCTTATGCTTTCAACCATATGGTTATTGAAGTTAATATTGGTGGACGGTCCCAATATATTGATCCAACCATAACTAATCAGGGTGGAGATATCAAAAACAGGTATTTTCCAGCTTATGGAAAAGTACTCTCGACTATAGGTAGTGGAAAGCTTACAGACGTACCGCAGCATGTTACTGGTAATATTAAAGTCAAGGAAACCTTGACAATGGAAGGCAAATTTGAGGCTACCCTTGATGTCCACACAACTTATGTTGGAAATGAAGCGGACGATATGCGTACTTATATTCAAAGTAGTGCAAAAAATGACATACAGAAGCAATACTTGGAGTATTATGCCAAGATCTATCCGAAGATCAATAAAATTGGTCAAATACAATACAAAGATGATCTGGAGAACAATATTGTGGAGATCATCGAAAAGTATAAAATAAAAAACATTGGAAAGACAGAAAGCGGATCTACTAAAAAATATATTCCTTTGTTGGGAACAAATATAAATGACAAGCTTCCAGAGATTATGGAGGATCGTATTGCTCCCCTAAGCCTTTCTTTTCCAACAGATCTAACCTACGAAATGTATATCGTCAACAAAGGGAAAAAGGAATTTGGCAATTATAGAGACAATAGTTATTTCGACCGCACTGCGTATGTTTTCGGCAAAACACTGGAAGTTGAACAGGATAGTATTAAGGTTGCATACACGTTAAGTTTCCACGAACCCTTTGTCGAACAAAAAGACCTGAAACAGTATTATACAGATTTTGCAGATCGTGATCATATCTTTTATAATGGTTTCTATCTTGACAATGATGGATATGTAACAGATGGGATAACTAATCTGAATACGCCGGCATCAGTGAAAGACATTAATTGGTTTGTCCTGATCCTATTCGTTCTTCTGGTGCCAGCTGTCATCTGGTATATTGTTAAAAAGTATAATAGGACCAAAGCTTTTATCATCAAACCTTATGACGAAATTTATTACGATCAGATCGGCGGATGGATGATCGTACTACTTATTGTACTATTTATAAATATATTGACCTTATCCGGTATATTTATCTTCCAACAGTCTTTCTTTAGTTTAAATACTTGGCAAGCGGTAGATCAACTGGAAGGTGTTTCCCCCGTTCTATACAGAACTTTACTATTATTGGAAATAATCGGTAATATATTGATACTGTCTGGATTGATTTATAGCTGTATCCTTCTAATTAAGAGAAGGGATATTTTCGCTCAGACCTTCTTTATGGTTGCACTATTTATGGCCATATTTTGTACACTAGATGCAATTGCAGGCTATTTTATGTTCAAACAATACTTGAATAAAACCGATGACATATTTACCAAATATGAAGATACGATAAGAACTATTATCTTTTTCTGTATTTGGGGAACTTATGTCTATAAATCGGAACGTGTAAAGGGTACCTGTGTTCGCCCATATCAGAACGATCAGATTATTCCCAAGGCTGCGACAGAGCATCCTTTTGATCAAGACTTTCTAAAGCCTTATTCAACGATGAAACAAGGAGAAAAAGAAGCTGGAGCGGAATTTCAATCCCAGGGGGATACAGTTGCTCGCAGTCATCCCGAGGACGATCAAGACAAGCCGTAGCTACCATTTTCATAAAAAAGGGTTCTGTAAATAATATACACAACCCTTTTTTATGGAAATCTGATTTACATTATTTCATTTTCATCACCATATTATCCGCGCCTTCAGTAGACACTTTTACCTGACCAGACTTGTTCTTCGTAGACTTATAATGGACATGGTTTTTGACTCCCTCAATTTGAACAGTCTCTACTGAACCAATATTAACCATATTGTCTGCCCCCTCTATCGTCACCGTTGTGATGTCATTCCCTGTTACAGTATTCCCCTTCCCCTCAATAATCAATTTACTTACATTGCCACGGATTACAACTTTATTGTCAGCACCTTCTATTTGTACAATCTCCCCCCCTTTGGCCTCTATCGTACGATTATTGTTCACCCCTTCAATTGAGATAACTTTTCCCTGCTGATTAACCACTTCGTTCGTTAGAGCCTTGGAAACTGGCTCTTTGGCCGCCATCAACAAACTTCCGATCAAAAGAAGTGAAAATCCGAATGTAATTGTTCTTAGTTTCATAATGTTATGTTTTCTACAGATCAACAAAAATCAAACCTAATTTCAAATCTAAAAGAGCTATAAGTTGTAATATACAGCGTCACTTGCATCAAGAGTATAATTGGGGAGTAAGAACTAAAATGAAACATAGCATTGAATTGGGTTTACCTGGCACATAACGTCCAAAAAAAGATACAGTAACCGTCATAACAAAAAAAGGAGCCTAAAAGGCTCCTTTAATATCTCTAACAAATTGACAGCGGATTAAAAACTCTATTTTACTGCGTCTACAACTGCTTTGAAAGCTTCTGGGTTATTTAAAGCTAAGTCAGCTAAAACCTTACGGTTCAAACCAATGTTTTTAGCGTTTAATTTACCGATCAATTGGGAATAAGAAATTCCGTGTTGACGAGCTCCAGCGTTGATACGTTGAATCCATAAAGCTCTAAACTCGCGTTTTTTGGTTTTACGATCGCGGTAAGCGTATTGTAAACCTTTTTCTACTGTATTTTTAGCAATAGTATAAACTTTGCTACGTGATCCAAAGTAACCTTTTGCAAGGCCTAGGATTTTTTTGCGTCTTCTTCTAGAAGCTACTGCGTTAACCGAACGTGGCATATTTTTAAAATTAGTTTGGTAGAAGGTGTCATGTATTTCAATGAACTTACAACCTTATACCCGGTTAAAAAATTATTATTAATAAAATCGAATAAAACTTATTTACCGATAGCAAGCATACGTTTTACGTTGCCCATATCGCCATCAGATACATAACTTGTTTGTGTTAAGTTACGTTTACGTTTTGTGCTCTTTTTTGTCAAGATGTGGCTTTTGAAAGCGTTTTTTCTTGCAATTTTACCTGTTCCAGTCAATTTGAAACGTTTCTTTGCGCTGGAATTGGTTTTAACTTTTGGCATAATACTTATAAATTTTATATCAATCTGTTAGAATTCTTATTATTTTTTAGGAGCCTTTGGAGCTACTGTTAAAAACATGCGTTTACCTTCTAATTTCGGTAAAAGCTCTACTTTACCGTAATCCTCTAAAGCCTGAGCAAAGCGTAACAACAAGATTTCACCTTGATCCTTGTGTACAATAGCACGACCTTTGAAGTGTACATAAGCACGAACTTTCTCTCCACTTTCAAGAAACTTAATCGCATGCTTCAATTTGAACTCAAAATCATGCTCACCAGAGTTAGGTCCGAAACGAATTTCTTTAATAACAGTCTGTTTTGCATTAGCTTTGATTTCCTTTTGTTTCTTCTTCTGTTCGTAAACAAACTTACTGTAGTCGATAATCTTACAAACCGGCGGTACAGCATTTGGCGAAATCTCCACTAAATCAAGTTCCAACTCATCAGCCAACTCTAACGCTTTGCGCGTAGGGAAAACTCCTTGCTCCACATTATCTCCTACCAAACGTACCTCAGGTACTTTGATTAACTCATTAATGCGGTGATCTGGTTCTTTCTTTCTCATTGGTGGTCTTGGACCACCGGGTCTTTTTAATGCCAAATGTTTAAAAATTAAACGGTTATTTCCTTAATTAATATATCTCTAAATGCCTCAGCAGTCATAGTTCCTAATTCCACTGAGCCATGTTTACGTACAGAAACTGTGCCATTTTCCACCTCTTTTTCCCCTACAATCAACATATAAGGAAGCTTTTTCACTTCGGCGTCTCTGATTTTTCTGCCCACTTTCTCGTCACGTAAGTCTATCAGTCCGCGAATATCGGAATTATTTAGCGAATTCAAAACATTTTGAGCATATTCTTCATATTTTTCTGACACTGGCAAGACGATAAATTGCTCAGGAGCAAGCCATAATGGGAATTGTCCAGCACAATGTTCGATCAATACAGCTACAAAACGTTCTAAAGATCCGAAGGGCGCACGGTGAATCATCACAGGGCGATGTTTCATGTTATCACTTCCTGTATATTCCAACTCAAAGCGCTCAGGCAAATTGTAATCCACCTGTATAGTACCTAACTGCCATTTACGACCTAAAGCATCTTTCACCATAAAATCCAATTTTGGACCATAGAAAGCCGCTTCACCATACTCTACGACTGTCGGCAAGCCTTTTTCCTCCGCCGCTTCAATAATTGCAGATTCAGCCAAAGCCCAATTTTCGTCAGTACCAATATACTTCGTACGATTCTCAGGATCACGTAACGACACTTGGGCTGTATAATCATTAAAGCCTAAGGCTCCAAAAACATAAAGTACTAAATCGATTACCTTTTTGAATTCACCTTTAACCTGATCTGGACGACAAAATAAATGGGCATCATCCTGAGTAAATCCACGCACCCTTGTCAATCCGTGAAGCTCACCAGACTGTTCGTAACGATATACAGTACCAAACTCAGCAAATCGAACCGGTAAGTCCTTATACGAGCGTGGTTTTACTTTATAAATTTCACAGTGATGCGGACAGTTCATTGGTTTTAACAAAAACTCTTCTCCTTCGATAGGAGTTTTTATTGGTTGAAATGAATCCGCGCCATATTTCTCATAGTGTCCAGAAGTCACATATAGCTGCTTATGTCCGATATGCGGAGTAACAACAGGCTCATACCCTGAGTTTAACTGTGCTTTCTGTAAGAAGTCTATCAGCTTTTGACGTAATGCAGCTCCTTTAGGCAACCAAAGAGGCAAACCTGCACCAACCTTTTCAGAAAAAGCAAAAAGTTCCAACTCTTTCCCCAGTTTACGGTGATCGCGTTTTTTCGCCTCTTCTATAAATTTCAAATATTCTGTAAGCTCCGATGCCTTAGGGAACGTAACACCATAAATACGTGTCAACTGTTTGCGAGACTCATCACCTCTCCAATAAGCACCGGCAACATTAGTCAATTTAATCGCTTTAATAAACCCAGTATTTGGAATATGAGGGCCACGACATAAATCTGTAAATTCCCCTTGAGTGTAGAAAGTAATCTTTCCATCTTCCAAGTCTTTGATTAAATCTAGCTTATACTCATCTCCTTTTTCAGTAAAGTAAGCCAATGCATCCGATTTCGAAACAGCTTTACGTTCAAATGTTTCTTTCCGTTTAGCCAGCTCCAGCATCTTGTCTTCGATCGCTTTAAAGTCATCAGACGAGAATTCACGATCACCAAAATCAACATCGTAGTAAAATCCGGTTTCAATCGCGGGACCAATACCAAATTTAATCCCAGGATACAATGCTTCCAAAGCCTCAGCCAACAAGTGTGCTGAAGAATGCCAAAAAGTGGATTTACCTTTGGTATCATTCCAGGTCAATAACTTGACAGTAGCGTCATTTTCAATAGCACGGGCAGAATCCCACACTTCACCATTTACTTCGGCAGCAAGGACGTTTCTTGCAAGCCCTTCTGAGATTGATAACGCAATCTCTGCAGCAGTGATCCCTTGTTGATACTCTCTTACGGAACCATCTGGTAGTGTAATTTTAATCATTTACAACTATGATCTTTAAATTGTTAAAAAATAGAAAACATAAAACAACATGTACAATTATGTTATTACACTTATGTTTTCAATAAATAAATTGTGACACAAATTTAGTAAAAATTCTGATAAAATAACAGGTTTTTTGCGCTATTCAACGCATTCTATCGTCACAATTTAACAAAGTTGTTTTCAGCTTTTATAATTTATGACCCGACAAAAATAGAAAGCCGAACCTACACCCCTCTTGTCCATAGTTTAAATGCGCTAAATTCATCAGCTTTACACGCTTTACATCCTCATCATTGCTGTTTAAAGCGAATTAATAATCTGATCTTATTGATCAACAGCTCCTCGCTATTGCCCCCTGTACATCCCAACAATGAATGAAAATCAGGTTATATATTAACAGGGTAATTACAGGGGGTTAACAGGGGTATAACAGGGGGTTAACAGGGGTAAATCCCTATTACCCCCTTGTTAACCCCCTGTAAAAAGAGTATTGTTTCGCTGTTAATAGAAAACATCGTATAAACCTGGTACCATAGTAGCGGTAAACAATGTGCTTTGCTTAAACATCAACCTAAAAACAAAGGGATAAAACAGATTATTACCAGCAACTATATATAAAAAAAATGACAGGACAGCTACTTAAAAGCCACAGGACAAATTGAGCATCTCATTAATATTTGCTACCTTTGCAGACTGAAATTTTAACTATGTCAAATCAAGTACCAGAAGACGGAACACTATTGCCCTTAATGGAAGAATTTTACACTATTCAGGGAGAAGGCTACCACACCGGGACTGCTGCTTATTTCATACGATTGGGTGGTTGCGATGTGGGCTGCCACTGGTGCGATGTAAAGGAAAGTTGGGATGCATCTATCCACCCCCTTACAACCGCAGATTCGATTATCGAAAATGCAAAGAAATATCCTGCAAAAACAGTTGTCATTACGGGTGGCGAACCACTTATTTATAATTTGGATTACCTAACAAAAGGACTTCATGAGGCGGGTATTAAAACGTTTATTGAAACCTCAGGTGCATATCCTTTGAGTGGCGAATGGGACTGGATTTGTTTATCTCCAAAAAAATTCAAAGCTCCACGCAAAGATGTGTTAGAAGCTGCTGGTGAACTTAAAGTTATCGTTTTCAATAAAAGCGATTTCGCCTGGGGAGAAGAATACGCACAACTTGTAGGACAAAACTGTAGATTATACCTTCAACCTGAATGGTCGAAATCGAAAGAGATGACACCTTCTATTATTGACTACGTAAAAGAAAACCCTAAATGGGATATTTCACTACAAACACATAAGTTCTTGAACATTCCTTAATCGTGCAAATGCACGATTAAATTGACACATAAAAAAGGCCTTCGATAGTATCTAAGGCCTTTTTTATAAATAATAAATCTATATTAATGCATATAATTTAAAATCACTTCACATAGGTCTTTAAAAAAGTTTCCAGGTCTAACGTTTTCGTTTCTTCACCTTCCTTCTCCCGGACCAGAACATTTCCAGCATTATCAGCATCTAAAAATAATAAGTTCGCCTTTAATAAAATCTTCCCATTTTCATCCAACAATCCAACTTTTCCATTTTCAGAGAACATCAAATAATTGTCTAGAAATTTACTGATATTTTCCTTTTTGTCAAGCAGAACTTTCCCTTCCTGTGTGATCAATCCAAAATTACCATCTTTCTGAAAAATGGCCAGTTTTTGATTTGCAGGCGTAAGCCAGTCAAACCCTTCTTTATTCACCTTCCCCCCTTTCTTATCCAACAACCAGAAATAATTATCTTTATCTGAAACAATTGCAGTCTGCTCATTAAAATAGGCTAAAGAGAAAAGAGAGCAAGGCAACACCTCTTCTCCAGCCATGTTTTTTATACCATAATATTCATCATTGGTATCTTTATCCTTGACCATCGTCCATTTAAGTGATTTTTCCAATGGAAAAGTATCTTCAAACAAACTCACATCTTCCCCTTCACTCGTATACCCTCCCCCTGAGATATCAATCACCTTTGCATTTTTAGGAAGTGTAAAATCTGTTACAGACGATACATTGGTCACTTTCGTTGTTTCAAAACCAAGGTCATTGTTTTCACCCAAAGACAATTTGAGCACAGCTCCGGGTAAATCATTGATAAATGAAAATGCCGTCAGATAATACGTGGGCACTGCTTCCGAATACCATACCGTTGCTACCGCGGAATCGGCATGATTTTTTATAAATAACTTTGCTTTCTTACAGGTAATTCCCGCTATCGATTCGATCTCGCCCATATCTTGCAGCTGCACATAAGGCCCTTCCGACTCCCCTAACTTCGTACTGACAATCTTATAGGATGGACTGTATGCTTCGGCAGTAACAATATCATCTCCGACCGAATACGAATATGTTTTTGCTAATTTTCGATTTAAAATAGCATGTGCTTTTTGATTCACTACAGTGGAAGAATAATCGGCATCAGCCAAAATCTCCACGTTCCGATAAGCCATTTTTCCTTTCAAAAATGGCTCATAAAACTCTTTTGCAAATTCCGGAACTTCATTTTCAAATTTTTCAGGAGAAACTTCACCTTTAAACACCAACTCCATCTGCCATTGCTTATCTTGTGCATAGGTTGTCGAAATTGATAATCCAAATAATAGTGCAACGTTGAGTAAATTATTCATAAGAATGATAAATATGTAGCTAAATAACAAAAGACAGACCAAAAAGCCTATCTTTTACGCTATTTTTTTATTTATTTACTTTTTTCGCTTCATATTTCGATAAAAAGCAAAAAAAAGGCCACTAAGCAAAATATACTACAATTTAATCATCTGCCTAGTTTTCACCGCTTCGTCACATGCCAAAGCAATTCGTAGACTATTAACAGCATCTTCCATCGAATCAGAAAGGTCCAAATTATCTACAATCGCCTGCTGAAAGAATAACTGCTCCCGGTTACATAATTCCTGATGATCGGGCTCATCCGATAAGTTGACCCACTCATCAACCTTCGTAAATTCATTTGCCGAATCTAAATCAGCATAATGTACGCGAAGGCTTTCTGTTTGTGTATGGGATGCTACCGAATCCGATTTACCTTCATTGCTTGCTTTTTTTGCGACAATGGAAACTGCACCTTTAGGCCCAAAAACATCCTTTACAAAAAAAGCGTTCTGACTAACCATTGGTCCCCATCCAGCTTCATACCATCCTACGGACCCATCTTCAAAATGCAACTGCAATTGCCCGTAGTTGTAGTTCCAAGCAGGAATCTCATCGGTTAACCGCGCGCCGATTGCAGATACATACAATGGTTTCGCACCCACCATTTGACACATAACATCAATATAATGAACTCCACAGTCAACAATAGGACTTAAACTAGCCATTAGATTTTTATGCACATCCCACATATATCCATGGCTCTGTTGATTCAGATTCATACGCATAACAAGTGGCTTTCCCATCGTTTTAGCTATTTCAATAAATTTGACCCATGAGGGATGATATCTCAAAATATATCCAACAACCAATTTTTTATCATATTTCACTGCAGCATCGACGACCTCCTGCGCGGAAATCACATCTTCAGCTAAAGGCTTTTCAATAAAAACATGAGCACCAGCCTGAAAGGCTTTTATAGCATACGCTTTGTGTGTATCCGGATAGGTCGCTATACAAACGGCATCCGGTTTCGTTTCCTGAAGTGCATCCTCATAAGATTCAAACAATTTATAGTTGCCTCCCAATTGTTCATTCAGTTTACTTTTGCTCTCCCCACGAGCTACTAGACCCACAATTTGAAAGCCATCTAAATCGTGATATGCCTTCGCATGAGATGCGCCCATATTTCCACATCCAACAACCAATATTTTAATAACCTGTTGCATCATTTTTTCTATTTCTATATTATTTCTTTAATCCATCTAAAGCAAAGGCCGCTCCTGTTCCCAATACAGCACCTGCTAACACATCGGAGGGAAAATGTACGCCCAGATACATCCTAGAATACCCCACGCTACTCGCCCATAAAAGCGATGGCGCGACGACGTACCACTTTGAGTAAGCCCGAGACAAAGCAGAAGCAGTAGCAAAAGCAGATGACGTATGACCAGACGGAAAGGAATACCCACCGGCCGTACGAACCGATATGAAATTAGGATATTTTTTAAATGGCCTGCTTCGCTTAAAAATATGTTTTAACCCAACATTCACGAGCGCTGTTACAGCCGTACTGCTAGCAACATACAAGGCATTCTGACGCATTGCCTTATCATCGTTGACTGCACCTGCAACCAGTAAACCAACCGGAACGGCTATCTGAACATAGTTATTGATATCAGAAAGCACTTTAAATGTTTGTGTTTGCGGCGCTGTCCGAGTCTCGGCTATGGACTCCAATATACGGATATCTAACGTCGACGCTGGCTTTTCCTGTCCTAGAACAGGACCATATAGACAGTTAATCCAACAAATAAAAATAAAAGCTAATCTTTTCATCAAATAAATAATCTATCTAATTTACAATCTCTTTGAAACATGTACCACTAAACACATTCCTCCTATTTATTAAACAACAACTTATACTCCCTACTACTGCAACTCTTATTCGCTACTAACTTAGTATGTCACCCCCAATTCCTAAAAATAAGAAAATTTATGTGAGTTGTCAGCCTATAAAAAGCGTTTCGATTGAACAAGATTTCACAACTTGCTATTTAAAGTAATTCAAACAGCCTACTATAAGGATAGGAAATCAGCATTACCTTTTGTCTAAATTATGGTATATTCCCCCAATCAACAGCATTGTTTTCACATTTTTTTCAAGAAAATTGAATTCATTTCAACAACAAGTCCATTGGGATAAGAATTTTAAAATGATAGTCTTGCATTTCCCATTAATTTACTATACATTTGCTTGCAGTTATTAATACAAACATGGTTTATACTTACGTACATCATTTTCATTTGCATCATCGCCATTGTGGCGATATGTTAATTTAATGTGTTCTTACGTAGAATACCTTCCCTCTTGTTTGATTTCTTATTATTAATAATTTACTGCTAACATTTATAAAGCGTTGAAAAATCTTAAAATTGCTATCCAAAAATCGGGTAGGTTAAACGAAAAATCTGTTCAATTACTGAAAAATTGTGGTTTAGACTTCGAGAACTACAAAAGTTCTTTAATCACAACTGTTGGGAATTTCCCACTGGAAATATTATTTCTGAGAGATGATGATATTCCGGGATATGTGGAACAAGGCATAGCCGACCTGGGCATCGTCGGTGAAAACATCATCGATGAGACCGAATCCAAAGTAGAATACATCAAACGGCTTGGTTTTGGAAAATGTACATTGAAACTGGCTATTCCCAAAGATAGCACCATCCAAGATATTAAAGACCTTAACGGCAAAGCAATCGCAACCTCTTATCCAAATATCCTAAAGAATTTTCTAGACGATTATAAGATTAATGCAGACATCCGTTTGATATCCGGCTCAGTTGAGATTTCACCGGGCTTGGGTCTTAGTGACGCGATCTGCGATATCGTATCTACCGGAGGAACACTAAAAAGCAACGGTTTGAAACCTTTTGCTGATGTCAAAAATTCAGAAGCCATTTTGGTTGGAAGAAAGGGATTAGAAGGCAATGAAGTTTTGACCGAATTAGTACAACGTATCGAATCTGTTCTTTTAGCAAAAGAAACTAAATATGTGGTATTGAATGTCGAAAAGAAAAATTTGCCAGCCATCACTTCTTTATTGCATGGTGTTAAGAGCCCTACGGTTGTTCCACTGGCAGAAGAAGGTTGGGTAGCCGTACACACCGTTATCACTGAAGATGACTTTTGGGATAAGATCAATAAGTTAAAAGCTGAAGGTGCCCAAGGTATCGTTGTGATGCCCATTGAAAAAATCATTCTTTAAACTTGATGCACTTATACAACCATGTTAAAAAAATATGATTACAAAACGTTAGGAAAAACCGAAATCCAGCAACTGGTCGCTAGGAATACGGATCCAAACAATGCAATACAAGAGGTTGTCCAGGAAATTATTCAACAAGTACGCCACCAAGGTGATATCGTATTACGCGAATATGCGGCCAAATTTGATAAAGTTGAACTTGACAGATTATATTTAGACGAGGAAGATATCGACGCACTGGCATCTACCATTGACCGCGATCAACAAAGAGCATTGGAAATCGCGTTTCAAAATATACATAAATTCCATAGTACACAATTAAAAAGGGAGCGCACTGTTGAAACGATGCCCGGCGTAAAATGCTGGCGCGAGGTTCGTCCCATTGAAAAAGTTGGCCTTTATATCCCAGGGGGATCAGCAGTTTTACCTAGCACACTTTTAATGCTCGGTATTCCTGCGAGAATAGCTGGATGTAAAGAGATTGTCGTTTGTTCTCCTCCACAATCCAATGGAAAAATAAATGGCTTTGTTGCTTTTTGTTTAAAATTACTTAAGATAAATAGAATATACCTCGTTGGAGGCGCTCAAGCTGTTGCTGCTATGGGGTTTGGAACAGAGACTATACCAAAAGTCGATAAGATATTTGGCCCAGGAAATCAGTTTGTCACAAAAGCAAAATCCATCATACAGGGCCTTGCAAATGTTAGCATTGACATGCCTGCGGGGCCATCCGAAGTACTGGTCATCGCTGACGAGTCGGCTAATCCAGCATTTGTCGCCGCAGATCTTTTGGCACAGGCCGAACACGGAGCCGACAGTCAAGCTGTGCTGGTTGCAACTTCCGCGACTATAGTTGATGCCGTCAACACAGCATTAGTAGCCCAATTAGCGGTTTTGCCTCGCAAGGAACTTGCTGCAAAAGCGATTGAAAATTCCTATGCAATAACTGTCGAGAATCTTCAGGAGGCCATACAGTTTTCAAATGACTATGCGCCAGAACACCTTATTTTGGAGACGGACCAATGGGAGTCCTTAACACGCTATATCAGTAACGCTGGTTCGGTTTTCTTAGGTCACTTAACCCCTGAAAGCGCAGGAGATTATGCCTCAGGTACAAATCACACGCTGCCTACATCAGGCTATGCACGCTCCTACTCCGGCGTATCAGTAGATTCTTTTGTGAAAAAAGTTACTTTTCAGCATATAAGCGAAACTGGACTTCAACAAATCGGGTCGGTAGTTGAAATACTCGCTGAACTCGAAGGCCTGCAAGCGCATAAAAATGCGATCTCTATTCGGAAGAAATAATAAAACATAAACTCTTGATATCACACAAAAGCTTACGATGTAAAGCCTTTTGTGTGATACTGATCTTTCGAATATTCATGACTAATGTTGACTGCATTACCTTCCGAAGGTGTCATAATTATCCGTTGCATATTTTTCAAATCTAGTCAGCAAAGCTATATTATCTTTTTCTAAGGGGCTTAAGTCTGCAGACACATCTTTTGAAATAGGCACATACCAATCTACAGGTTCAAAAAACTGGCGAATGCTAGGTTTGGTAAACGCATAGCCATGTCGGGCAAAAATCGTATTCCGAATAATCTCCAGATCTAATTTCTTGAGGTTTTTAAGGTCTTTCTCCGTCAACTTTTGTTTAGATGCATTTACAGTAAAGACCGCAGGGGATGCCGATCGATAGTATTGAATAATGTAAGTATAAGTTGAATCTCCATCCACATCAGTTTCCTCCTTTCTTTTTTCGTTAATCCAGTCGACCAAAGTTCCGTCTTCTCCATCCTGATTTTTTAGCATCAGATTTGGATTATAGGCGAACTGCTTTTTCAACAATTTAAAGCTTCGCTTTTTAATCTTTACCCCTTGGTCATATGCGGTCCAATTGCCTATTAAGGTATCGTGATTAAGCTTAATTTCAAATCGCCCGTCGGACTTTTTGTCGCCGGGTTCATCCAATAATAACCGAATATCGGCACCATTTTCCTCCAATTTCCCCACAAAAGAGCGCAGATTTCCTTTGACAACATTCTGTCCGAAGATATTACCCTTATCCGTAATTTTTTTTATGGTCAAATTTATCTTCGGAGAATAATCTGTTGTGGGCAGCCCTTCTCCTTCCTCAAGAGTACTTTCATCCACAACAAATTCGCCCACCCAATTGCCATAAAGTTCCTGATGTGCCTCAGCTTCGGCCACAACAGTATCTTTTGTTTCGGTGGCTTCATTCTTTTTGCTTTTCCCGTCCTTACAACCAAGGATTGCTCCAAGCATTAACATTAAACAAAGGTTCTTCCTCATAATTTATGATTTTTTTGATAAATAATAAATTCCGCCAACAACAAATTAGGGACCCACCCCAACCAGGCAATAATTTGATAGAGATCCATCGGATTAGGCTGAAACAGGTATACTAAAGCAAGCTTCCAAAAACGTAGGGTAAGTGCAGAACAGGTTAAGGCAAAACTACGGATCATAAAATCACGGTGTTTATCAAATTTTCGCTGACTCGCCAAACGAACTGCCCGCCAGGTGAAATAAAACCATCCAAGCCCCAATAATTCAAATGCAATAATAGAGGTTAACCCGCCATTTGCCACGGATCCAATAAGCAAACCTGAAGGAGCGGCAAAAACCAAAATGGCGAATACATACAAATACCCGATACTTCGATGGACTCGCGGATATTTATTCAATAGATAAGTATTAAACTGCGTAAAGCCGGCAGGCAAGGCAAAGATAGCTGTGCAGACATGGACATAAAATACGTAGCGATACCACCAAAGTTCTTCAATTTCCGTTTGTTTAATCATCAGGAAATTCGCATCGAGTGAGAACCCACGATAGCGAAGTGTGATTTCAGCCATCAGCATACAGCTATAGGCAAAAATTAAAAGCCAAAATCCTTGCAATATCGAAAATTGAGCTTTTTTAAACATATCGCTTTCTATTTACTCCGGATCGCTTCTACCGGATCCAATCGAGAAGCCATTAGGGCCGGAACAATACCTGATATGAGACCAATAAACGTCGAAAGCGAAACGGTAAGCATAACCATTTTTAAACTTACGACAATAGCAACGCCAGTTGCAGCTTGCACTAGAAACGCCAAAAAATAAACAACAACGAGGCCTATCCCTCCCCCCAACAAACATAGTACGATAGACTCAACTAAAAATTGTGAAAGAATAAAGAAATTTTTAGCCCCCAGCGCTTTCTGGATTCCGATGATATGTGTACGCTCTTTGACACTGACAAACATGATATTGGCAATACCGAAGCCACCAACCAAAATCGAAAAAATACCGATTGAAAAACCCGCAAGATTAATTATCCCAAAAAGCTGATCCAGCGCACCTGTAATCATTGTTGTCTGGTTAATGGAAAAGTTTTCCTCCCGTTGTGGCGATATACGACGAATCGAACGCATGAGTGTCTTCGCTTCGCTCTCCGCCTCGCCAAGCGTATAGTTCGATTTAATAACCATCGCTATGCTCGGTGAGAAATTATCATAGTTGACCAAATTTCTCGCAAGCTCAAATGGAATAAAGGCGGTATCATCGGGGGAGGTATTGATCAATACACCATTTCCTTCTTTCTTTAATACACCGATAACCTGAATTTTTCGGCCTAACATATTAATATATTTGCCAACAGGTTCCTCATTAGGAAAAAGCCCTTCCGCAATATTTGCTCCCAACACAGTTACAAGAGCTCCACCCCTCGACTCGCTTTCAGCAAAGTAACGACCATCCACAATATTCAAATTTTGAATGTACAGGTTCTCATAGGTCGCTGCATTGACCGATGAGCCTTGGGCCGAATTATTCTTATATTTTATAGTCGTATTACCAATATTGATCATATACGCCATATACTCGGCTGTCGTCATCCGACTCTTCAAATCCAGGTAATTATTGTATGTAGGTTCAGGTCTATTCAAGTATTTCCACCAAGGGAAATTTGGACCTCCATCCCAGGGCCATTTCTCAATATAAAGTGTTTTGCTACCGATCTTCTTTACTGATTCCTCTATATTATTCCGTAGGGTATCTACCGCAGAAAATACACCAATAATCGTAAAAATACCGATGGTCACACCCAACAGCGATAGTAAGGTGCGAGTACGATTGTCTTTTAATGCCGAAAAAGCAAACTGACAACTCTCCAATATCAATCTAAAAAATAGCATAATTGTATTCTAAAATACAATATAGTTTTGATTTAATGTCAAAATCGTTAAAAATATATACATAAATTAGAAATAAGCCCTTTCTATACCCGAAAAAGTTATAACTTTGTATGCTTTTTGCAACCTAGTATTTGGTGCACTGTAATGCACTGAAAGGCAGACATTAAAATATATATCATTAAAGATGAAGTTATCTCAATTTAAATTCAACTTACCAGAATCATTACTTGCTTCTGAACCTTCTGAAAATCGTGACGAATCACGCTTGATGGTCCTACATAGAGATACTGGTAAAATTGAACACAAAATTTTCAAAGATGTATTGGATTATTTCGATGACAAAGATGTCATGATCTTAAACAATACTAAAGTTTTTCCAGCCCGCCTTTACGGTAATAAAGAAAAAACTGGAGCTACGATTGAAGTTTTCTTGTTGCGTGAATTGAACAATGAGCTTCGTCTTTGGGATGTGTTGGTAGATCCTGCGCGTAAAATTCGTGTAGGCAACAAATTATATTTCGGTGATGATGACTTATTGGTTGCCGAAGTGGTTGACAATACAACTTCTCGTGGCCGTACAATTAGATTTTTATTTGATGGTACCGATGAAGAGTTCCGCCGTAATATTGAAATCTTAGGTGAAACTCCGCTTCCTAAATACATCAAACGTAAAGCCACGCCGGAAGATAAATTCCGTTACCAAACGATCTACGCAAAAAATGAAGGTGCTGTTGCTGCTCCTACAGCTGGACTTCACTTCTCAAGAGAGTTAATGAAACGTCTGGAACTAAAAGGTGTTGATTTTGCAGAGGTTACTCTTCACGTTGGTCTTGGAACTTTCCGTACCGTTGAAGTCGAAGATTTAACCAAACATAAAATGGATTCGGAACAGTTCATCATCACTGATGAAGCTGCACGCGTTGTCAATAGAGCAATCGACAACAAACGTCGCGTGTGTGCTGTAGGAACGACTTCTATGCGTGCAATAGAATCTTCTGTTTCTGCAGATCACCACTTAAAAGCGGCGTCTGACTGGACGAGTAAGTTCATCTATCCTCCTTACGATTTCAGTATTGCAAACTCAATGATTACAAACTTCCATACACCAGAATCCACACTTTTAGTAATGATTGCTGCGTTTGCAGGCTACGAAAATGTGATGAATGCCTATGAAGTTGCTGTAAAAGAAAAGTATAGATTCTACAGCTATGGCGACGCTATGTTAATCGTTTAACGATGTGGCTTAAAAGATAAAATAAAAAAACGTGGATAGCCTTAAACTATCCACGTTTTTTTAAATAATAACCTTTCAATAACAACATGAACTTTGTAATTATCGTTGCTGCCGGAACCGGAAACAGAATGAATAGCGATCTTCCAAAGCAGTTTCTTGACTTAAATGGACTGCCGATTGTTATGCATACAATTAATCGATTTTGCCAATCAGAAACCATTTCGGAAGTTATTTTGGTCATCAGCGAGCCAATGGAAAGTTTTTGGACCGAACTGTGTTTGAAGCATCAGTTTGATCGCCCTATACATATCGCTTTTGGCGGACAAACCCGCTTCGAAAGTGTAGGGAACGGAATAGATTACATTCAGCAAAATTTTGATATCGGTCCAAAAGACTATATTGCGGTGCACGACGGAGCTCGGCCTATCATCACTGAAGCTCTTATTAAAAAAGCCTTCCAGGGGGCGTATGATCATCAGGCAATTGTCTTAGCACAAAAGAGCATTGAATCAGTTCGGATGGGAGACACCACATCCAACTCTGCTGTTGATAGAAATCATACCTGGTTAGTACAAACTCCACAGGTTTTTCATGGAGAATTGCTTCTAAAGTCCTATCAGCAAGCCGAAGATCCCCTTTTTACAGATGATGCGTCGGTGGTAGAGAAAATGGGCAAGCGTATCGCTATCATTGAAGGTGACTCCAGAAATATAAAAATCACCTACCCTCAAGACTTACAAATTGCCCAGTTCTATCTGAATTTGATTTAATGGATTAAGCATTGCCACGAATAACGCGCAATAAAACCACAATAATAGCAATGACCAAAAGGATGTGGATAATGTTATTGCCAGCCGCATAACCTCCAAAAAAACTTATCGCCCAAATGATAACTAAGATAACGGCGATGATATACAGTAAATTTCCCATTTCTTTATAATTTAATACCTAAATCTATTTTTTATAGGTATAACAACGAAAAAAGAACTATAGTTTTATTTTAAATGGATTAGCTAATTTCAAGCTGTAATCTATCGTAGGCTAAAAACATGTTTTCGGGCAATTCTCTGGAAACAGCTTCATGCAGTCCCATTCGATGCCCTATATGTGTAAAATAGGTTTTATCGGCATGAATATCATAGGCAAATTCAATCGCCTCATCCAATGTTAAATGTGAAATATGAGATTCCTTTTGCAAAGCATTTACCACAAGAATCTTTACTCCTTCCAATAATTTCCGTGATTCTGCGCTGATAAATTTCGCATCAGTAATGTAGGCGAAATCTCCGATCCTAAAACCCAAGACTGGCATTTTATAATGGAGAACCTCAATAGGCATAATTTCTTTTCCAAATAAAGACAAGGGTACACCGGCCTTTATCTCTTCCAAATCCAACCTCGAGCTCCGGGATATTTAACTTCTGTAAACGCATAATAAAATTCTCGTCTGAGCGCTTCATGGAGAGCTGCTGTACCGTAAATAGAAATTGAGCTATGCTGCTGATAATTAAATGCCCTTACGTCATCTAAACCAGCAATATGGTCTTTATGTGAGTGTGTCATTAACACCGCATCCAAATGCATAACTTTCTCGCGCAACATCTGATACCTAAAGTCTGGGCCAGTATCCACAACCAATGTATGTTGATTGTATTCAATAAGAATAGAAGAACGTAACCTCTTATCACGTCTGTCTTCAGATTGACAGACCTGACATTGGCATGCTATTACAGGCACCCCTTGTGATGTTCCGGTTCCTAAAAATGTTATTCTCAAGCTACAATTTTTGATTTCAATATTTCTTCATAAATCGGAAGAAGTTTTTCAGAAATGGCTTCCGAATCAATTTCAATATCCAATAATATGTTCCACAATGACTGGATTTTTATTTCAAGATTCGAAAACTTATTGACTACTACAACTTTTGTCGTCTGCAACATACAAGCGCCTGTGCGGAATGAACCTTTCTCGTATCTAACTTTATACCCTTGCTCCTTAAAAAACTCTTCTAACTTAGTTAAACTGCTTTGTGTAAACGGCAACAAAATCTCTCCTTCCTTTTAAATTTCTACCTCAGTCTTCCAAACTTAGATAAATTTGATTTTATATACAAATAAAATCACTGCTACTCATCAACGCGCCAACTTAAGAAGTTCATTGCCAAAAGTATCCCAGCTGTATTTCCTTTTTTCATCGATAATATTCGTTCTAAATTGCTCTTCTTTGTTGTAATGGTAAAATGAAAAAATACCGTCGGCTATTTGACAGGCATCAGGTTCCACAACATAACCAACGTAGCCATCTTGAACCAATTCCGGCAATCCCCCAACATTACTCACAATCATGGGAAGATCAAAATGATAAGCAACTTGGGTGATTCCACTCTGCGTAGCGCTACGATAAGGCAATACAACGCAATCCGCAGCTGAAAAATAACGTCCCACCTCCTGATTTGGAATAAAATCGGTATGCATAAAAATAAACTCTTCGAGTTTATACTTTTTTATAAGCTCCAGATAGGGAGCAGGATCACCATAAAATTCTCCGGCAAGCAATAATTTAACACCGAGATCGCGAACCTTGGAATTAGCTAATGCTTCCAGCAAGATATCTAAGCCCTTGTATTGACGAATAAAACCAAAAAACAATACGACTTTATCCTCTTCGGCAATCTTAAGTAATCGACGTGCTTCCTTTTTACTTTGATGCGCACCATAGTTATCGTAGAGGGGATGCGGCGTATATACCGCTGGCATTTTGGGGCTTAACATTTTCAGATCTGCCAGCACACTTTTACTCATAGTGAGACAAGCATCAACAGATTTCAAAAAGTAGCGGATCAACATCTTATCCCCTATGCGCTGTTCATGAGGGATTATATTATCAGCGATACATACAATTTTAGTATGTTTATTTTTTCGAACCTGTCGCTGGATTGTTCCCAAACAAGGCCCAAAAAATGGCATCCAAAATCGCACGATAAGCAAATCGTAGTTCGCCTTCCTAAGCTCCCTACCAACCTTTATCCAATTAAGTGGATTAATAGAATTCACTATTGTTTTAATATGAAGACCGGTTGGTGCAGGCTCATCTGAATATTGGGACTTCCCAGGGAAAAGAAAATTGGGATACTGTAGACTAAAGGAATAGATATCCACTTCATGACCTAACTCCTGAAAATGGAATGCCAATCGTTCATTAAAAGACGCTATCCCCCCTCCCCTCAATGGATAGGCGGATCCTAAAATCACAATTCGCATAATTATTTAGATGACTTTCTCAATTTGATAATCATTCCGATCGGAGCTGCTTCTAGAGACTAATTCTGCCAAGAAACCTGTCAGAAATAATTGTGTTCCCAAAATAATCGCTGTCAGCGCAAAGAAAAATAATGGTTGATCTGTTATATCTCTAAATGGTGTACCGCTAGCTATACTCATGAGTTTGTGGCAAATCAGATAAATGGAGATAAATAAACCTGCAAGAAAACTAATCACCCCCATAACACCAAAAAAGTGCATCGGTCTTTTCGCAAATTTGCCGACAAAAAATATGGATAATAAATCCAAGAAGCCTTTCACAAAACGGCCCGGCCCAAATTTAGTTGTACCGTATTTACGTGGGTAATGCTGTACAACCTGTTCCTGTATATTGGTAAATCCAGCCCATTTCGCAATAACGGGTATATAACGATGCATCTCGCCATAAACCTCAATGTTTTTAACAACATCTTTTTTATAAGCTTTAAGACCACAGTTAAAATCATGCAGGTTATGAATTCCAGACATAGATCTTGTTACCCCATTAAACAATTTGGTTGGGATTGTTTTGGTCAATGGATCATAGCGCTTTTGCTTCCAACCCGATACTAAATCCGCTCCCTTGTTCACGATCCGATCATACAGTTCAGGAATCTCATCTGGACTATCCTGTAGATCAGCATCCATTGTAATAACAACATCGCCCTGTGCAGCAGCAAAGCCTACATTTAAAGCCGCAGATTTTCCATAGTTGCGTCGGAACTTTATCGCAGAAATATTCGTGTTCTTTAACTTCAACTCTTCAATAACTTTCCAAGAATTATCTTTACTCCCATCATCAACTAAAATAATTTCATAGGAAAAATGATTGGCCGCCATAACACGGTCGATCCAAGCTGTCAATTCGGGTAAGGATTCTTCTTCATTAAATAAAGGAACAACAACAGAAATATCCATGTGAATGTTAATCATGCTAAAAATGTAGTATTATAATACCAACAAAGGTATTACTTTTTCAGTAATACCTTATAGGGTCAATTTTATTTTATTAAACACTAATTGGTCTCTTGCTTAATCACCAATTTTTCTCGTTTTGTCAAGGCTGATAATAGTAATGCAAAAACAAATTGAAACATCAATGTGATTGCCAATCCTTTGAACACCTGCCCTAAGGTTATCTTTCCTATAGCATCAACTTGCTTTTCAAGTTCTGCGATTTTTGAATCTATAACTTCATCTGGCACGTTGTTTTTCTCCATATACTCAATGGTAACATTAATTGTATGCGTCACCACCTTTTCTTGTAAAGTTGGATTAATGAAATTAACATAGAGTTGCGTACCAATAGTGGAAATAATCGTAGAAATAGCAAGCATCATAAAGATCGATTTCAATGCTATAGAAAAGTTCCAGTATCCACCATTTGCTTTCCTAAGAGAGAAGGCGAACAGCGCAGAGATAACAACAAAAATCCCCGTATTAACAATAAATGACATCGACATTACCCCCCAAAAGGAATTTAAGTCTTTGACAACAAACAAAACAACTAATCCTAGAATAAAAGAAATTATTCCTAAAATAACACCATAGATAATACTTTTCTTTTTGTCGATTACCGCATCAAATCCTACATTACTTTGGTTGAATGATTCTGCCATAAAATTATTTGTTATAGTAAGTACTAATTATTTGGTAAAGGGCGATATCAAAAGCCTTATTGGAAGAAGCGTCAGCATACTCTTCAAATTGTTTTTCAGATGGTTTCAACTCGCTAAAGAAACTCATAATAGGATAGAAAAGTTCATAAACTTCGCTTCTCGGATTTATTCCCTTTCCTACTTTTGCAATTTCGGCATACGGGCTATCTACTACAATCTGATTAGCAATGATATCTTCATAAATTTCATGCTCGTCTTGGAATTCATCTTCGTCAACCAGTAAAAATTCTTTTAGGAAATCATCCAATTCAGGTTCAATCTCATCATCCTTACATTCCCCTAAATAAAGAAAAATATTCAACAATTCTGTTCCACGATCTATTGTTTCATCTTCGATCGCTTCCCATTCTTCAGAATCCAAATAATCATCTTCCAATTTTAATACGTCATTGGAGAAAAAGTTCATCAATAAAAGATCGACATATACTTCACGAAGTTCGTCAAACAACGGATAGTCATCAAAAGACTGATCCAACAGTTCTAATTTCTCTAGATAACTGGCCTCCGTATTGAATACGCCAATGATCTTTTCAAGAAACTCCGGGGCTGTCGAGATTCCATCAACCTTGCCATAATTTAATATACCTGCCTCAACGGCTGCTTTAACATTTGCTTCCATGGTTTTTAATCGTTTTTAATGATTTGACTATTATTGATGACCAATTCGACAGCGCCTTTTAAGATCTGTCCGAACAATGGAGAATTTTTTGATTTGGATTTATTGGTTTTCTCATCGAAGCTCCAAGTCTTCGCTGAGTCAAATACGACAAGATTGGCTACTGCCCCTTCTTCAATAAGAGGAACGTCAAGTCCTAGAATCTGTCGGGGTCTAACTGAAAGACTATTGACAATTTGTTCTTCGTTTAATCCAGCACGAGCCATGAGTGGCAATACGGTCTGTAGTCCAATAATTCCATTTTTTGCAATATGAAATTCTACATTCTTAAATTCTATTTCATGCGGTGTATGTTGCGAAACAACAGCGTCAATAGTACCGTCCTTAATTCCTTTGAGTAATACCTTAAGATCTGCCTTTGTGCGTAACGGCGGACTCACCTTATAATTACTATCAAAACCGACAATATCTTCGTCAGTAAAGACCAATTGATGTGCAGCAACATCACATGTCACTGGAAGACCTTTTGCTTTAGCTTTTTTTATCAGGTCAACGGCTTCTGCTGTGCTAATGGATGCAAAATGAATTGGAGCTCCGGTATATTCCGCCAAATACAGATCACGAGAAACCATTAACGATTCGGCAAGATTGGGAATACCCTTCATCCCCAAATAAGTACTCATCGCACCTTCATTCATTTTGTTTCCACCTGCCATAGATTCATCTTCAGCATGTGAAAAAATCAACCCATCGAATCCCTTCGCATATAACAACGCTCTGCTCATTAATCCTGCCTGCTGTACACTCCTATTTCCATCACTGAAAGCGACAGCACCCGTTTGCTTCATATCAAATAGCTCGGCTAGTTCCTTTCCTTCTCGCTTTTTACTGATAGCTCCAATTGGATGTACATCAACAAGATTCCCTTTCGCTGTATTGACAATAAGTGCAACTTCAGAACGGCTTTGAATCGCCGGTTCGGTATTTGGCATTACAGCAACTCCAGTAAATCCTCCCGCTGCTGCTGCTGCGGTTCCACTTACAATGTCTTCCTTGGTTTCTAATCCAGGTTCTCCAAAATTGGCATGTAAGTCAAAAAAACCTGGCGCTAAAATTTTTCCTGCGCCATCGATGGTCTCTATGTTTTTATCAGCTACTTTGACAGATTTCCCAATCTGCGCAATCTTTCCCTTTTCGATAAATACATCAACTTGCTGCTGATGAAATTCATTACCAGGTAAAATTACTTTAACAGAAGTAATCAATAAGCTTTTCATATATGAATGTGATTGAAATTAAAAGGATACAACTTATTTATCGAAGCATATAGCGTGCGCAGTGTTAACAGACAAACGGTGGCTTTATCACTATAAATTATATAGCTGCAAATAACTTTTTCGCGTGATGCCTGTGATTGCTTCATTTCGAGAAACAAAGTTACAAAATACAAATTTATTAAAGAACATTAAAAATAGATTTCAACGAGGAATAACTAGGCATTTTCTCCCCACTGATAATGTTTAAATTCAAACCCTGCAAGACTCAAAATCCGATCAACCACAGTTTCTGCAACATCCTCCAAAGTCTTTGGCAAACTATAGAATGAAGGTGATGCAGGGCAAATGATACCTCCGGCCTCTGTCACCAATTTCATGTTTTGAATATGTATAATACTTAGCGGTGTCTCACGGGTAACCAAAATCAATCTTCGTCGTTCTTTTAGCATTACATCTGCCGCGCGAGTTGTCAGATCAGAAGAAATTCCGTGGGCGATCCTTGATAATGTCCCCATTGAACACGGACAGACAATCATCGTATCATAGCGAGCCGACCCTGACGCAAAAGGAGCAAAGAAATCACCCTTATCATAAAATTTGAACGGTACATCCTGATAACTCTCATCGCCTAACTCCGCACGCCATACGTCCTTCGCATTATTCGACATTACAATCCCAACTTCTGCGATTTGTGTTTTTAATACCAATAGTTTTTTAAGTAAAACTTTAGCATAGATTGAGCCGCTAGCTCCAGTAATGGCAATAACAATTTTTCTCTTAGACATCTCTTTTAAAATAATAAAAACAAAGCTATAAAAAAAGGGTCGTAGTGAGAAACACCCGACCCTACATCTACCTATGAAAAACATGCCCTTGGGAGGGGCTTAACAAAAGTACATCTACTTTTTAATTTACAAAAACATTATGCGCATTACTACACATTTGTGTATATAAAATACCCCAAAAATAACTTTTTCCCGGATTTTAAGATCCAATTCACCCCGTAAAAACACCCTTCTTCTAAATTTCAGTTCAATCCCAAGCAAAATTAAATACAAATATTTTCGCAAATCAAACATTTATTCTCATCAATAAAGTCTATTTTAGTGACAACGTTAGACAATTTGTTAAGACATGAACCTTTCCGTTTTAGAACAATATATTGAAGAAGGCAGAAGCCATGATATCGACTTATTATTGATTGGAAATCCCGAACTTTTACAAGAAACAACGAGTCATGGAATTTCTCCCCTCCTATTGGCTTGCTATTACAACAAACCCCAGATCATTCGGACACTTTTACAACACACCAAATCCATGACTATCCATGAGGCCTGTGCGGCCGGGTTAACCTCATACCTGGAGGCTATTATTTTGCAAGCTCCATCTGTTGTCAACGAATGGTCATCACAGGGTTTTACGCCATTGACCTTAGCAACATATTTCAACAAAGCAGACATTGTCCGTCTTTTGCTATCCAAAAAAGTCAATCCCAATGTCGTAACCAAAAATGAACAACTCACCACTGCGCTACATATTGCTGCGGCAAACAACAATGAAGAGATCGGCAAGTTGCTTATCGATGCTAATGCAAATGTCAATGCCATTCAAGCTACTGGTGAAACTCCACTTCATTTCGCGGCTCAATTTGGTAATATCGACTTTATTGTTGCCTTACTCGAAAATGGAGCCGACACCAGAGTCATCAATATTTCAGGATTAGCTCCAATGGATATGGCATATGAAAAAGGCCATAAGGAGATTGCAGAGATTTTAAAGAATTAATTTCTTTTTAAAATTTCTGATCCTATACTGCAATGAAGGCAGCGCTTCCTATCACAGTAAAATCTCTTTAATTGCAAAATCCCTTGACTTTGCAATGCGCTTTGAACAGGCCAATCATATTGAGTAAATTGTCTCACAACAACATTTTTTTCTGCAGGAAGCTGCTCCAAAAGATCTAGCGCTTTATCAATATATGACTGAATACTAAAATATTTACCGTATGAAAAAAGAAATACGATAATCACGTTAATAACAAGCGTGTCAATAGTTTCTTTACCCAGCCGAACCGATGTTTTTACCTTCGTTTTTGTACCGAAAGAAAAATATCCCCCAAAATAATCACCCGGCGACTCTATCTTAAATAATTTTCGAGCAGCCTCCAAATCATCCACAGCCAAAATCTTAGCAACGCCCAACTCGTTCTTACTAAACAAAAGAGCTAATTGCGTGATTCGCCGTTCAGGAAAATTATAAGGTCTCATTCTCATCCTTTTCCAAACCCCATAAATAGCCTCTATACCATGAATACGTTTTTGATACTCAAATTCACCAGCTAGCCGCTTCATATACTCGCTTTCTTGTCCTTGAATAAACAGCCTGCTGATCCCACAGAAAAGAGCCTCTATTTTAAATAGGTTGGAACGATATTTTTGTAAAATGTTCCAAGGTAATTTTTCCCCAAGCTCCTGAAATGTATCTGCATTAACTTTTAATCCCATACATCTGCAGATCCATACCCATAAAGTTTTTTCCCAATCCGTATTACATTGTTTTAAGATCACCGACATTTGTTGAAACTTCATTTCTAGGCGTTCAATAGCTAAACTACTCAGCCATATGGATTTTTTAAAAAGATCGACAGAACTAAGCTGAAATTCACAAGGTATCGAACTTTTAGTATTCATCATCACTGAATACCGCTCCAAGAGATGCTGTTCCACATATTCCGAAAGCACCAATGTCGGTATAGATGTCCCATCATTTCGGTAGATAACTTTATCATTTTTCCACACCACATGTAAGATAACGTTATTATAAACGACATCTTCTTGATGACAATGTCGATCCCAATCCGAAGATTGGATATGCATCTCGACATGACCAAACCAATCATTATCTTTACACCTAATATGTGACATGAGAAAATCGGGGCCGGAATCTGTATTATATTGCCCCACATGAACAACGACCAAGGGTTCTCCATCAGTAGAATTCAACCCATTTGCACGGAATAGCCGAAGTTTCCAGATAAACTGCATTAAGTTTTCTGTAACTAACATAATTGTAATTTTAGAATTAAATCAACCGGCTATGGCTTATAATTCCTTAAATATACAATTTAATAATTACTGTTTCTTATAGATCTTTAAAAGATCATTGGAAACCAATTTGCTTTCTAGCAATTGTCCTTTAAATTGAGGAGCCTCAATCCCATTCAATAATCTTGTTTCAGACTCAAATACCCTTGCCTCATCCCAGAGATCCGCATCTATAAACATTTGCAGAGTAGCACGCCCTCCTTCTATGATTATTGACTGAACATCCATTAAATAAAGTTGATAAAGAATATTCTGCGGTAAATACAACCCATAATTTTCGAGCTCAATATACTTCACATTTGCTGTCCATTCTGTCTTTTTAGCATTGAACACAATTGTATCAGCTTGATCATTGAGAATATTAGCATCTAGCGGGATAGCAAGATCTCTATCTAAAAGAATACGCAATGGGTTTTTACCCTGCCATTCTCTTACGGTCAGACTGGGATTATCTACGACTGCAGTATTTGTACCAACCAAAATAGCATCTTCCTCCGCTCTCCAACGGTGAACCAACTGTTGGCTTGCGGCATTACTTATCCAAACCTGCTTACCCTCTTGTCCTATAAAACCATCCTTGGTTTGTGCCCATTTTAAAATAACATAGGGACGAAATTGACCGATACGTGTAAAAAACCGACGGTTGAGCCATATGGCCTCTTTTTCCAGTAAACCAATTTCGACCTCAATACCTGCTTCCCGTAGTATTTCTACTCCTTTGCCATTGACCTTTGCGAAAGGATCCAAACAGGCTATAAAAACTTTCAACGGTTTCAGCTCCGCAATCATATTTGCACAGGGGGGTGTCTTTCCATAATGCGCGCAAGGTTCAAGGCTGACATAAAAAGTACTTTCTGCGATAAGCCGCTTTGCCTTTTCCCCATACTTTTGCATAACCTGTTGTACAGCATTGACCTCAGCATGTGGTCCACCATACGGAGAAGTATACCCTTCACCGATAATTTTACCGTCCAAAACAATGACAGCCCCAACCATTGGATTGGGACTCACTGAACCCGCACCCATTTGGGCCAGTTCCAAACAACGATGCATATATTGCCTGTGCATATCCATAGATACAAATCTATGAAAATCGTACCTTTGACACATGAAAATACTTCAAGATTTCGAATTATTATTTCAACATGAGCTTCAGGAGTTATATGATGAGGATGAAATAAAAGCTATATTCTTAGTGGTTGTTGCCGAAAAGTTTGGGTTAAATAGAACCAATTATCAATTGAGAAAAACAGCTATCGTCAACGAGGCGGATAAGGCTGAAGTACTTAGCATCCTTCAGGATTTAAAAAAGCACAGACCTATACAGTACATACTCAATAAAGCAGATTTTTATGGTGAAGTTTTCCAGGTCAATGAATCGGTCCTCATTCCACGCCAGGAAACTGAAGAACTTGTCGATCTGATCATCAAAAACCATAAATCTTCTCAAAACCTAAAAATTATAGATATCGGAACTGGCTCTGGCTGCATCCCTATCACCTTATCAAAGCATCTCAATAATGCCCTGGTAACCACGATAGACATCTCAAAAGAGGCGATAAAAACAGCACAGGAAAATGCTAATAATTTAAAAACTCAGGTTCAATTTATCAATGCGGATATATTTGAATGGGAATACATTTTCTCCGACCAACAATACAATATCATTGTATCCAATCCGCCCTATATAACCCCGGGAGAAAAGCAGCATATGAATCAAAACGTATTGGCTTACGAACCTGAGCTCGCATTATTCATTGAAGAAAGCGCTCCGTTGATTTTTTATGATGTTATTTCATCCTTTGCACTGAAACATTTAGCCCCAAATGGAGATCTATATTTTGAAATCAATCAATATCTCGGTGCAGAAATGAAAGAACTTATGGTCAAAAAAGGATTTGAACAGGTCAGACTCATAAAAGATATCAATGGAGCAGACCGAATAATCCATGCAAAAAAAGCGCGATAAAAAATAATCCGTTTATTTATTAAGCAGTTAAGGCCTTTTTATCAAAATTTGCACGCAATAATTTGGCATATATCAAAAGAAATTCTACCTTTGCATCACTTTCAAAAACAGAAAGGATTCCGTAGCTCAGCTGGTAGAGCAATACACTTTTAATGTATGGGTCCTGGGTTCGAATCCCAGCGGGATCACTAAAGAAAAGCTAATCGCAAGATTAGCTTTTCTTGTTTTAAAGATATTAGGATTCGAAAGAAGGGTCGGCCGGGTTCGATCCAATGGAGGCTCAGGGGTGTGCTTGGGAAATGAGGGGCTGAGCCAATCCCAGCGGGATCACTAAAGAAAAGCTAATCGCAAGATTAGGTTTTCTTATTTAACACTCACGGGCACTTCTTTTTGTCCTGAAAAAATTACCGGTAAAACCGAAAAGCTACAACAAAACCAATGCGCAACCCCATTCAGCCTATAGTTTACCGATAATCTAATATTGGACTGTTCTCACAAAACTATTTTCATTATCAGTTGTCTCTATTTATACAGACAAAAATTTTAAATTTATACAGACAAAAATTTTAATGATGAAAAGGCAATTAACATACATAATAATGTCATCCTCTTTTTTCCTTATTACAAGCTGCTCCGCAATAGAAGGGATATTCAAGGCTGGTGTTTGGACAGGCATCCTCATCGTAGTTGTTATAGTCGCCCTTGTCCTTTGGATCATCAGTAAACTTTTCGGTGGCACCAAATAACAGCCTCCTCTTTTAACAAACTTTTCGACACCTTTCGCCCGAATACCAACAACATCTCATCAATTCTCATTAACAACGCTTTTCTTGATCTCCATTTGAAAACATGTTTTTTATCTTATCTTTATAATTTCAAGAATTTACGGGCTCAATACATTAAAAATAGTAACCGATAATTCAAGAATAATTCTAGCGCTATCTTACCATCGTATTGACGCTAGAACATTTGTAATCAATGAAAGAGGATCGAGCACATGAAGAGATTTACGTTAAAAGAGATTGGCCAACAGTTAAACCTATCTCCAGGAACCATTTCCAAAGCACTAAACGATAGCCATGAAATAAGTGCAGAAACAAAAAAGCTAATCTTAGATTTTACGCAGAAAATCAATTATATACCAAATTTCTCCGCAAAAAGCTTAAAAACGGGGCGTTCAAACACCTTAGCAATCATTGTTCCATTTATTTCAAGCTCTTTTTTCTTTGATTTCTACGAAGAGATCTCGCACATTCTATCGCAGACGAATTATAAACTGATCCTATTGCAGACTTTTAACGACGAGAAAAAAGAAAAAGAAGCGCTGGAACTTTGCATACAAAGCAATATCGAAGGAGTGATCATTTCCCCTGTGAAAAATGATTCAAGCTTATCGCTTTTGTTTTATATGATGGAGCAGGTTTGTCCTGTTATTATTTTCGACCGAATAAACCATCAGCTCGATACATTCAAAATCGGAATCCAAAACAACAAGGTCATCTACCAGGCAACAGAAGAAATGATCAAAAACAGAAGAGAAAATATCATTCTTTTACTATGTAAAGATATTGGCGGAAATGTAAGCCGTATAAAAGGATATAAAGATGCACTCTTCAACGCCGGCGTACCCTTCAAAGAAAAAAATATTATAGAAATATCCTATTCCAGCCCCAAGGACAATATCGATGACGAACTGGAAAGCAAAATAAACACGTTATTAAATAAGCCCTCCGCTCCAAATGCACTCCTCTCAACGACAGACACCTTGTCGTTAAAAGTTTTGCACATATTAAATAAATTGAAGGTGAAAATTCCTGATGACATGAACTTAATTGGCTTTAGCAACACCCCCTTTGCCAACAGTCTCAATCCATCTCTAACAACAATCACCCAACCAACACAGCTTATGGCAGAAAAATCGGTAGAACTCCTCTTGCAGATGTTAAAGAAAAAGAACAAAAAGAATTATTTCGAATTCGAGACGTATTTTTTGGACTGCAGTATCGAACACCGAAAATCCACATCATCCCTTTAAAGAAAAGGTCAAAATTCCATAGCGGAATTTTGACCTTTTCAGAAAATACCGATCTCTACTATTAACGATCGACCGCAACATCCACCAATTAAACCTTACTTAATCAATGATCGCAATGCATGGACAGGCAAATCTATTTTAGTATCATTGGATAGATTCCCGTTCAATGTTCCCCATTGCAAACTATCTAAACGGACAGATGATTTCCCTTCAGTTTTGATATTCAGAAGACCAACTTTGGCTTCAGGTCCTTTCCTATTGAAATAAACTTCTGAATTGTTTGCCACAATATCTGCACTTTGATAATTCGTACGCGGAAGTCCCAAAACACTATTCGTCGTGTTAACAAATAAACGACCAACAAGAGAATTCCCCTTACTGTCCGTCCCGCCAAGATCATCAATAGTGGAATTTGTCAGGTTCAGGTTCAACGTATTTATAACGGATTTCTCTGCAAGGGAAAATACCTCAACGCTATCACCTACAACAGTCAACTCGTTCAACTTGGCCGACAACTCGTTAATACCCGCATTTTTTAATTTTAAAACCTTAAGATCAGGTGAAAAAATATAGATTGACTTATAAAACCCCTCTCCTCCTGATAAAAGATCTAAGGTAAGATTGCCAGATTGATCGACATTCGCTTTCACAAAGTCGGCTTGACTTTTATTAACTTTAACCATAAACTTATCGCTTTTCACCCAGTACAACCCTACACCGCTTGCATTGGCACCTACAATATAAAGCTTATCGAAAGCTGCCAAGGGGAACGACCGGTAATAAACATCCTTTGCACCTGGCTTAGATACCTCCTGCTCAACATCAGCATTATATTTTTTCGCATCCACTCGATTTATACGAACAAGGTAGGACGCGACAAGCATCGGAACCGCGAATAAGCCTATTGCTAATCCCATTATTATTTTTGTACTTAATTTCATGACTCATTTTGATTAAAATTCTGACTTACAAACCGTCTATAACGTTGCTCTAACTCATCCAGACCGATTTCCAATAAATAAATATTACGAAAAAACAAGGGAAGATCTTCTTCTAGAAAAATTGCCTTTCTATATAACTTCACATTCTTCACCGATTCTTGTGTCAGAAAAAAACCGATCCCGCGCTTATTGGCTATAATTTCTTTCTGCTGCAACATATCGTAGGTCCGCATAACAGTATTGGGGTTAACCTCCATCTGAACTGCCAATTCCCTTACTGAGGGGAGTTTTTCATCCACTTTCCAGGTCGCTAGCAAAATATGATCACATACATACTCAGCAATCTGAAGGTAAATGGCTTTATTTGCATTGAACTCCATATCAAATCTCCTTTTCTTTTAGCCTTAAAAAAGCAACTGCCCAAATCATTATGGTAAGCAACACTCCTACAGCGCCGATCAATGCAAAAATATGATTTGAATCAGACCAATAGTTATTATCCATTGTACCTACGGTATCCTGGGTCTGAGTCTTCATTAAGTAAACAAAAAGACACATCCAAACAACACAGTAAAGCACAAGAAAAATAGCCGTCTTTACATATTGATAGTTTTGGTAGACGATCCCACCAAGTAAGAAAATTGCATTCAGAAGAATTGGTATAAAACAAAAATAATAAGCCGGTTCAGGGTATTGAACCTTGAAAAAGTACTGCCATAGATCCACACTGACCGTCTCCCCTGATGGCTGTACTTCATTTACAACGACAGAACCAACGCTCCTCAAATAAGAAACAAATGCCAGATCGATCAAATAAAAGACCAATAAGTATGAACCAATACTCACGACAACCGTATAGAATAAGCTGACCAGAAACTTTTCCAATTGTGACGCCGGAATCATCAGCTCAAAAATCGCCCGGGTCTTTTTCCCTAAATCAGCAAAATAACTGCTCGAGATAACCGTTACAAAAAAGAGTCCCAAGATACAAAACAACGGTGCTCTGAAATTTAGCAACGAATAAACAGTATTCTTTTTGATGTCATCATAATTTGACCCCAAATTAACCGCATAAAAACCAAAAATTACCCCGGCAATAATCCCTATTGACATCAGATAAATTCGTCCAAAACCAATCCATTGTCTTCGAATCAGTCCAAAAAAACGCGTAGCATTAAATAGATTTGACATATTCATCAAGTTTAATAAGGTCCGTAATTTTTTCCTTGCACTGTAACACAGCATTAAATAACAACTCCAAATCCAGTTTCGAATCTTCTACCGCCGAGTTTGGGAGAATAACATTAAAACCGCCTACTCCTTCTTCGGAATAGAGTGTATCCAAAGGCAATTCTCTTACTTTTTTAAAGCATAAACGATCAGTAATCACATGCATCGGAGCATTGAGTGCAACCTTATGATCATCAAGCAGAATAACAGCATCAATAAGATTATCCAGATCACGCACCTGATGTGTGGAGATAATTACACATCGATCGTCAGTAATGGCAGAAGCCATGATCTTTCGAAACTGAACCTTAGAAGGAATATCCAAACCATTCGTTGGCTCATCCATGATGATCACTTTCGTGTTAGACGCTAAACCGAAAGAAATAATATATTTCTTTTTCTGTCCATAACTCATGTTTGCTAATTTTTGCTCAATAGGAATATCGAACTCACGAATAAGCTGATCGAAATATACCTGATCGAAGTTGGGGTAGAACCCTGCATTAGCCTTCAGAAACTGTTCCGATTTTACGGCAGGGAGATAAAACTCTTCCGGAATAAAACTAATCTCTCTTAACAAGGAAGGTTCCCTTCGATTAGGGTTATGCCCCAGCACATCAACTCGCCCCGAAACAGGATATACCAAACCGGCAATATTCTTAAGCAAAGTTGATTTACCAGCACCATTCTTCCCCAACAAGCCATAGATATGCCCCTGCTTCAATTCAAGATCCATATGAAGAAAGAGTGGCCTTGATTTACTATAGCTGAAATTTAGATTTTGGATAGTAACCATACTACTGTATTATTTAATTAATACACTAATATAGAAACGAATTTTATATAATTCCAAAAATATTTTAAAAAAAATACAGGCAGGGCTTTGCTTACGCTCAGGCATTACTTTATTTTAATAGCGCCAATCGGGCATAGGACAACATAAACACTCAATTTATGTAATAAACATAATGCAATGACAAACAAATAGTTATTTAAATACATTATGAAATTCATAATAAACAAAAGGCAACTTTAACGAGATGCGTTATCCGTGTTAAAAAACTGAACAAATTACAACTATCCGCCAAAACTAAAATAACCCCATTCTAAGCCTAAATAAATTAAAACCACACAAACCCCTTGAGAAAAACAAACAACACCTCAGAGAGGCTAAAAACAGCCAAAACCAAAACATACAAGAGTAGTATTGATTACTCAATAGGAAATACCTTTGTTCTTGCAATCATTTGAACTGTGTGTTTGGACTAGTTAATCGTTATTCTCCACCTGACCGATGAATACCAAATTACACGCAATAGCAGTATTAACCAAGAGTTAAACAAAACACAAAACAAACTAATAATCAAAACAATAAAAAACTTATATAAACAAGAAATACACATAAATATGACATACCTTGAACAACAGATTAGTCAACTGATGAAAAACCGTCGTTTATTTTATGTGATGATATTGCTTAAAATAGCTTTAAATCTATTTTATTATCATCTTTGTCTGTATGATGAATTACATTTATCCTTTCATTCTAGCGATGCATTCTTTATGGAGATGGGAGGTATTGATTGTGCTAACGATTAGTCTCGCGAACTTTTTTTACAAAAGAAAAAAGGAACTTCCATTCTCCCCTACCGATCAATTTCTTGTAAAAATTACGGTTATTTCTTTTTATATTCAGCTATTTTTGGGTTTTAGCCTCTATGTACTGAGTCCCATCACACAGTACTTTCTGCAACATTTTAACGAAGCAGTTCACCTCAGGCAAATTCGCTTCTTTGGCATGGAGCACAGTAGCATGATGATTATTGCCGCAATCTGCTTAACAATAGGTGCCCTTAAAAGCAAAAACGCCGATACAAACGATCGACGTTTTAAAATATTATTAATCTGGTTTGGACTAGCTCTCCTGATCGTCCTTAGCTCCATTCCCTGGGAATTCTCGCCGCTGACAAGCAGACCTAGTTTTCGATCATTTTAATTAGCTATTTTGCCAGTTGGCTTTTCTCTTATTTCGCATTGCATCCATTCCTTCTTTGAAATCATTGGTTTTACGCAAATCCGCCAAGCTCTCCAATAGAAAGTTATACTTATCATCATAATCTTGCTCTTTTAATTTTCGCAGTGCTACAAAACCCCGTGATATGGCCAAGGGAGCATTTTCCAGGATCGTCCTTTTCAATTCAATCAATACTGTTTCTTCAGCATCCAGCATGCCATACAAGATTTCCTTTTCCAAAGCCTCCTCAGCAGAAAAAGACCGACCACTGATACAGAGATCCATCGCTTTTCTTTCAGGCATATATTCTGTAAGCAACGCCAACACCTGAAATGGAAAGAGTCCAATTTTCACTTCAGGCAAAGAAAAACGTACCTGTGGGAGAGCAAACAAATACGTACAGGATAATGCTATCAAAAAACCACCTGCAATAACATCTCCCCTAACAACACAGATTGAAGGCTTATCTAAACAGGCAAATATTTCTGCCAGTGACTTTTCAACCTTGGGAATTGCCGAATTTCCAATATCTAATGTAGGGTCCTCAAAAGCTTTAAGATCCATACCAGCACAGAACACCGGACCTTCAGCCTCTATTTGTACTAAACGAACATCAGGATTGCTATTCGCCAGATTCAATGCATAGGCTATTTCGCTCACCATTGTCGGACTAAAAGCATTTCTTTTATCCGAACGGGCTAAAGTCAAGTTGAACACATGTCCCTCAACGTGCACTTTAATAAAATTCAGTTTTTCCATCTACAAAATCATTTGTCTGAAGCTATGCTCCAACCCGATTATTTCAGCATCAGTCCCTCGTCCAAAATAATGCAATAACAGCTCTGAAGGTATATTACCGACTAAATCATCTTTTGCAAATGGACAGCCGCCATAACCGAGCAATGCGCCTTCAAATTTACGGCAACCTGCGAGGTAAGCTGCTTCAACCTTTGCAAGACTTTCCTCTCGCCTTGCATGAAAATGTGCACCTACTTCCAGTGTTGGAAAACGAGTTTTAACAAAACTAAATAATTCTGAAATCTGATTTGCATCGGCTTCTGAAGTTGTGTCTGCCAAAGAAAATTCCCGAATGCCAAGATCGCATAATTTCCCAATCCACTCTTCTACCAAAAGTGGGGACCAAGGGTCACTATATGGGTTTCCAAAAGCCATGCTAATATAAACGACCAGAGATTTATGCTGCGAGTCGGCCAAAGCTTTCATTTCTTTTACCTGCTGATAAGAAGCCGCCAAGCCCATATTGGTATTTCGAAGTTGAAAAGTTTCCGATATTGAAAATGGATACCCTAAAAAGTCGATTTTCTCCTCTAGAACTGCCTCCTGCGCACCCCGAAGATTGGCAACAATCGCCAATAACTTCACTTTCTCATTCGTTCTGATTCCTTCCAGTACTGCTTTTGTATCCGCCAACTGCGGAACTGCTTTCGGCGAAACGAAAGATCCAAAATCAATAACATCAAACAGCCCACTTTCGATTAACGCATTGATATGTTTAATTTTCTTATCCGTCTCAATAAAGTTATGAAGCCCTTGAACAGCGTCTCTTGGGCAATCAACCAACACAACTTGATCCCTCATAATATGCTATAAAATATCTTTCTCAATCTCTCTAGCAATCACCATTTTCTGAATGCTTGAAGTCCCTTCACCTATTGTACATAGTTTAGCATCTCTAAAAAACTTCTCGGCAGGATAGTCCTTTGTAAATCCATAACCACCAAAGATTTGTACAGATTCATTCGAGACACTAACGGCAGCCTCTGACGCATAAAGCTTAGCCATCGCACCAATTTTAGAAACACGATCTCCATGATCCTTTAAATAGCCTGCCTGCCTCGTCAACAGTTCACTGGCTTCCACCTGTGTAGCCATATCTGCAAGTGCAAAAGAAACCGCCTGAAATTCGTAAATCTTTTTCCCAAACTGCTCACGCTCGTGCGCATATTTCAACGCGCACTCGTAAGCTCCGCGTGCAATACCCAAAGAAAGTGCCGCAATAGAAATACGTCCGCCATCCAATAGTTTTAAAGCCTGCACAAACCCCTGCCCTTCTTCACCGATGAGTTGATCCCGATGAATCCGACAATTATCAAAAAACAGACAGGCAGTTTCTGAGGCGCGCATCCCCAATTTATTTTCTTTCTTTCCCGCGGTAAATCCAGGTGTACCTTTCTCAACAATAAAAGCTGACATCCCTTTTTTATCTCCCTTAGCCCCCGTCCGCGCAATAACGACAGCAACACTAGAACTGATGGCATGCGTGATAAAATTTTTAGAACCATTTAACACGTAGTGATCACCATCTCGCTCAGCAAATGTCGTCATTCCACCAGCGTCCGAACCAGAACCTGTCTCTGTAAGTCCCCAGGCACCGATCCATTCAGCTGTCGCCAACTTTGGAAGATAACGTTTCTTCTGTTCTTCACTGGCAAAGCTTAATATATGATTTGTACATAACGAATTATGTGCCGCTACGGAAAGTCCAATTGAGCCACACACCTTGGAAATCTCATCCAAAACGGTAATATACTCCTGGTATCCGAGTCCCGATCCACCATATTCTTCAGGAACGATCACACCCATAAAACCGTGTTCGCCTAACTTTTTAAAAACTTCTATTGGAAATATTTGGGCTTCGTCCCATTCCATCACATAAGGTTTGATATGATACTGTGCAAAATCTCGTGCACTTTGTCTGATCATATCCATTTGTTGTTTATTTTCAATAAACATAAGCATGAATATTAAATTTACAATCGGTAATTCAATTCAAATATATCAAAATATTTAGGAATAAAATTGCAAATATTTTAAAATTTTATTTTAAATTTATCTAAAAATAAGAAATTCTTAATTCAACAGCTTTTTAAAACCAAGATTATAAATTATGAAGGAGCTACTCGCATTACTTCGCCAAAAAAGAGAAAATTTAAAACTAGGTGGTGGCATCGATAAAATAAAAAAACTGAAAGAAAAGGGCAAAATGTCAGCCTGGGAACGAATAGAATATCTACTGGACTCAGACCGAGAATACCTGGAAATAGGCATGTTTGCCGGCGAAGGAATGTATAAAGAACATGGTGGATGCATAAATGCAGGCTGTGCAGCGGTACTGGGCTATGTAAAATCCAAACTATGTGTCATCGTCTCTAATGATGCAACCGTAAAAGCAGGAGCCTGGTTCCCTATTTCTGCCAAGAAAAATCTACGCGCACAGGAAATTGCCATGGAAAACAATCTTCCAATTATTTATTTGGTAGATTCTGCAGGCGTATTTTTACCGATGCAGGATGAAATATTTCCCGATAAAGAACACTTTGGCCGCATATTCCGTAACAATGCCCGAATGTCTTCCATGGGAATACCTCAAATTGCAGCAATCATGGGAAGTTGCGTGGCAGGGGGCGCTTATCTCCCTATTATGTCTGACTACGCCTTTATCGTCGAAGGAACAGGCTCTGTATTTTTAGCAGGCCCATACCTGGTCAAATCTGCAATAGGTGAAACCGTAGACGCTGAAACACTCGGCGGAGCTTCTACCCATTCGGAGATCTCCGGCGTGACAGACAATAAATTTCCCGACGACCAAAGTTGTTTAGAGGCTATAAAAAATGTTATCGATAAAATAGGTGGAAATCCAAAAGCTAATTTCAACAGAAAGAAAAGCCTTCCTCCAAAAACAGATCCGAGTAAAATAGTAGAGATTCTTCCCGAAGACAGGACAAAACCTTATCGCATGCAGGATATCTTGGATGCAATTGTAGACGCAGAGACTTTAGAAGAATACAAACCCGATTATGGAAAAACAATTGTATGCGCCCTCGCACGCGTAGACGGCTGGGCCGTCGGGATTGTTGCCAATCAACGTGAAATTATCAAAGCCAAGAAACCCGGCAACGCAATGGAAATGCAGATGGGCGGGGTCATCTATAGTGATTCAGCAGATAAGGCCGCGCGCTTCATCATGAATTGCAATCAGCAGAACATTCCGCTTGTGTTTTTTCAGGACGTCACTGGATTTATGGTAGGAAGCCGATCAGAACAAGGGGGGATTATCAAAGACGGAGCAAAAATGGTAAATGCAATGGCCAATTCCGTAGTCCCAAAATTCACTTTTATTGTTGGAAATAGTTATGGCGCTGGAAATTATGCGATGTGTGGAAAAGCGTATGACCCACGACTAATCTACGCTTGGCCTACCGCCCAAATGGCTGTCATGAGCGGTGCCGCTGCGGGCAAGACACTGTTTCAAATCCAAGAATCAGCTTTAAAAGCCAAGGGTCAAGAAATCAATGAAGAAGAAAAAAACAGTCTCCTTAAATCAATCGAAGATCGGTACAACGAGCAACTGAGTCCGTATTACGGTGCTGCAAGATTATGGGTTGATGGAATTATAGCACCTGAAGAAACACGAAAAGTCATCAGCATGGGAATTGAAGCTGCCAACGAAAAGCCTATTCTAGAACGGTATAATGTAGGTGTTATACAGGTCTGAGTGGAGTAAAATTAAATTAGAAAACCCCTCAAACGATAAACTTCGTCATCCGAGGGGTTTTCTAATTAGGTATTTTTATAGCATACTATACTTAAGATCTTCTCCAGATTTTACTGATCGCTTCAAAGTCTAACAAAGATTCTCTGTTCCGCATAATATCTACTGACACCGCTTTTTCTACGGGCATCCCCGAAAAAATCTTCTTAATAGGCAGCTCCAGTTTTTTACCGCTTAACGTGTAAGGAATAGCCGCTACTTGAAAAATATCGTCAGGCACATGTCGCGGACTATATTGCTGCCGAAGCTCCCTTTTAATTTCCCCTTTTAACGCATCGTTCAATAAACCATTGTCCAATTGAACAAAAAGCAACATATCAGATGATCCATTTTCATGATCTACACAGATAACCAAACTATCCAAGACCCCTTCAGTTCTATTTAATACATTATAGATCTCTGCAGTACCTATACGTACCCCACCCCGGTTCAGCGTTGCATCTGAACGACCGTACATAATTATGCCATCATGTGCAGTGATCTTAATCCAATCACCATGGCTCCAAACACCGCTATATTTATCAAAATAACTATCAAAGTATTTTTTATTCGCCAAATCATTCCAAAAATAGATGGGCATACAGGGCATGGGAGCTAAAATAACAAGTTCTCCCACCTCTCCATAAAGATGATGGCCATTCTCATCAAATGCTTCTATCTTAGCTCCTAAGGTGCGACATTGGATCTCCCCCGCATGAACATCAAGCAATGTACACCCCGAAAGAAAGGCACTGCAAACGTCTGTACCACCACTTAGCGAGACAATTTGACTCTCTGGAAACTGTACATTTAGCCATTCAAATACATCTGGTGGAAGTGGTGAACCTGTCGACCCTATTGTTTTTGGCTGATAAGCCAAGGATTTTAAATCTTGATCCTGACAGGAGATGAGATAAGCAGCACCAACGCCAAAATGGTCCACCTTGCTTTCTTGTGCAAACTTCCATAAACTCAGTTTATCGGGATAATTCGTTGCCCCATCATAGATACACAATGTATTTCCCATTAAAAGGGCCGAAAGCGCGTAATTCCACATCATCCATCCAGTAGTGGAATACCACATGAATCGATCCCCGTCTTGCACATTTTGATGCAGTCCAAGTGCTTTCATATGTTCCAGCAGCATACCACCAACTCCATGTGTAATGGCTTTGGGCTTCCCGGTAGTTCCCGAAGAATACAAAATCCATATTGGCGCATCAAAAGGCATTGCCGTAAATTGGAGCTCAGCCTGTGTAAGATCCTTTTTCAGAATCTCTTCCCAAATATTGTCATCAATCAAAACACAAGCCAGTAAAGATGGTAGCCGCAGAGAAAGTTGTTTAATACTCTCCGCCTTTTCAAAAAGACGGCCATTATAGTAATAACTGGAATTTGCGAAGAGCACTTTGGGTTCAATCTGCTCAAAACGATCCTGAATACTCGCCTCCCCAAAATCGGGCGAACAACAGGACCAAACAGCACCAATGGAATTAACAGCCAAAAATAACGCAACAGCTTCAATGCCATTAATCAATACACCAGCAACGCGATCCCCACTTTGTACCCCTAGTTCTTTCAAATAGACCTGAAGTTTGAGAACCATGGATTCCAACTCAGTCCATGACACCTCTCTTTTAACTTGCTGTTCAGATTGAAAGATTAATGCCGGACGCTTTTTCGTTGTGTTTCGAAATACGTGTTCAGCATAATTCAAGGTAGCCCCAGCAAACCATTTTGTTCCGATAAAGCTTGTAGGATCTGTTGGCGACTCAACAATAGTTGTAAAGCCTGAATGAAACTTTATATTAAAATAGGTGGCTATACTCTTCCAAAAACTAGCCAGTTCCGTCGTAGACCATGCCCAAAGCTCCTGATAGGATGGAAAGAATAAGCCATGCTCCTTCTCGACATATTGTTTAAACTTATTGATCTCAGATTGAGATTTTTGCTCTTCTGTTGGGCTCCAGAGTAATTTCCCCATAATAGTTAGATATAAAACGGTTATATCCAAACTTAGATAAATTTACTTGTATATGCAATTTTAAATATTTCTGGCACCCCATAACTGCACAGCATATTTTTGGATTAAATACGAATGCTCAATTATAGCACTTCAATAGCTGTATTCATTTCTACCGGATGCCCCGTGCACAACAGTATTCTTCCTTGTTCAACTTCGCGGTCTGTTAACACCTCATTATAGTCCATTCTTACTTTCCCCCTTGTACACTGCGAAATACACGTACTACACATACCGGATTTACAAGAATACGGCAACTTAATTTTATGTTCCAGCCCTATATCTAAAATAGATTTATTGTAGGGAACCTCTAGATGATAAGTTTTACCTTGAAAAGATAGTTCGATGGCATAGGTTGTTGTATCGACTTCCTTTTCAGTCTCATCATCATCATCCTCTTCATTTTCGGGCAATAGAAATGTCTCTCGTTTTATCTGATTGGAATCAAACCCCATCCCCAAAAGTGTAAAACGACATAAGTCCATATAAATCACAGGACCGCAAGTATAAAACAAAGCATCTTCCTTATTTCCAAACAAATGATCGTTAACAATAGCATGTATATAGTCTCTATTTAACCTGGCTTTCATCAAGTATTTACTATTGGAGTAAATCCACACAATAGTTAAGCGGTCAGGGAATCGATCTGCCCAGTGCTCCAATTCCGATCGGAACGGTGTTAACTCCAGCGTACTATTACTGTAAATTAAAACTATTTTGGACTTACTTTCAGCAAGAAGCGCTGTTTTCAGAATAGCATACAAGGGTGTAATGCCAATTCCTGCAGCAAACAAAAATAAGGTCCGAACCTTTTCTGCTTCAGGTTCATATACAAATAAACCCTGAGGTTCCATTGCATTCACGATATCCCCCTCCACAATAGTATGGTGGAGCAGTCGGGATATTTCCCCATTTTCGACACGCTTAACAGTGATACTTAAGGGCTCATTATTATCAGGCGAACTATTAAAAGAATAAGAACGACGTACCTCACGATCACCAAACACAAAAGAAAGTGTAATAAACTGCCCAGCTTTATAGGAAGGATAGTCTCCTGCTATAGACTCAAGCTGAAAAGTAATGTTATTATTAGGTTGGGGGATAATTTTTGAAATCCTTAATGTATACATAAATCAAACTTAGCTAAATTTGCCTTTATAAACAATTATAATTCTCTGGATACCTGCCCTAAGACTACCTTGAAGCGTTCTTAAAAGCATGCAAATTATATGTTACATAAATATCGTAAACCAAAATTCAAAACAATATATGCCACCCTAAAAGATGAATTTATAACAATTTTGTTGTATTACAATTAACAGACAATTCTTGCACAATATTTGTAAAATTTCACGTTATATTTATATCAAAACTAATCACAATAAGATTATATGCAAACACGCAGAAACTTCCTTCAAAATGCAGCAAAGGCTACACTAGGCATCGCTGTATCTGGATCAATATTACAAGATATTGCTTCCGCGAAAGCTACTGAATTAAATGCCGCTACCTTAAAGTTTTCCCAAGTAAAATTACCTTTCAGTTATGCCGCTTTGGAGCCTAATATTGATGCGTTGACAATGGAAATCCATTATACAAGGCACCATATGGCCTATATTAACGCCGTTAACGAAGCCATTCTTGCTGAAAACATCAAAGAAGCCTCAGAGGAGCAACTTCTAGCAAACATATCTAAGTACTCTCCTAAAGCAAGGAATAACGCTGGTGGAGCTTGGAACCATAACTTTTTTTGGGAAAGTCTGTCCGATAAGCCGAGCCAGCCCTCTGAAAAATTATTGACCATGATCAATAAGACATTTGGTTCTTTAGACAAATTCAAAGAACAATTTGCCGCAGCAGCAACCTCACGATTCGGTTCGGGATGGGCCTGGTTGATTTTGGATGACTCAGGTAACTTAAAAATTACCTCTACTCCAAATCAAGACAACCCTTTAATGGATGTTGCAGAGGTAAAAGGTATCCCCGTTTTAGGCCTTGATGTATGGGAGCATGCTTATTACCTGCACTACCAAAACAAAAGAGCTGATTATATTAAAAATTGGTGGAATGTTGTGAATTGGAAAAAAGTCAATGAAAGACTAGCATAAAAAAAGCTCGATTAGTAATAATCGAGCTTTTTTTTATATCCGTTATGAACAACCTATCCCAACTTTTCTTTTAATTTGTTGACCTGAAAATCAACTAATTTTTGAAGTGGTCCAGAAGCGATCATCTTCATCATCATGTTGAGATCAGCATCTATAATAAAGGTTGCCTTTGTCACCGTATCAGCAACAACTTGCAATTCCCAACGAAGAGCAACTTCAAAAGGCGCCTTCTCCGACGGAACCAACTTAATAAATTGATTCTCACTACGCTCTTCTACCTTAAGAGCCAATTTTGCCATATTCTGAATTGTAAATCGAGCTTCGTCCGTAGTCGAAGACCAATTGTAGATATTTTCCGGCATCAACTGTTCATGATTGTTGAGATCCGCCAAAAATGCATACACCGCGCTGACATTTTTGTTGATTTCTGTTGTGTTCTGAATAGTAGTCATAACGATAAATTAATCTTTTTTATTGAAAATTATCTCCCCAAGTTGCAGGGTTCAATCGCCACTTTTTCAAGATCTCAATATCCTCTTCCAATACATAACTATTTTCAGCAGCGACCTGAATCAAAGCATCATAATTACATAAACTGAAATAAGGACATTTTGCATCGGCAAAATTATCAGTAGCTTGTTGCAATCCATAAGTAAAAATAGACACCAACCCAACAACATTGCAGCCAGCCTCACGTAATGCCTTTACAGCCACTAAACTACTCTTACCTGTCGAAATTAGATCTTCTATTACAACTACACGTTGACCGCTAACTACTTCACCTTCAATTAAATTCTGACGACCATGGTCCTTAGCTGAGCTTCTAACATAAGAAAATGGTAGTCCCAAATCCTGTGCTACCAAAACGCCTTGTGGAATACCTGCCGTAGCAACTCCAGAAATCATATCCACTGATCCAAACTCTTCTTGAATAAGCTTAGAAAGCTTTTGACGAATGTATGTACGAATCGCAGGATGAGATAAAGTGATACGGTTATCACAGTAAATTGGAGACTTCCAACCCGACGCCCATGTAAAAGGACTTTTAGGTTGCAATTTTATTGCTTTAATTTGCAATAAGGATTCAGCAACTTTTTGTTCAACCTCATTTAAATTATTCATGGCGCAAATTTATAAAATTTATATGAACGAAACCGTGCTAATTTTAGCAGATTTTGTTCCATCGAAAACCAAAAACCCACAAACAATTAGTTTTCAAGAGATTGACCTCCAAAAACTTTTCAAACAATCTGAAATTGATAAAGTTCCAAAAACATATCTCTACATCAACAAGGATTTTGAAACTGTATTTCAAAACTTAAAAAATAAAATTAAGCTCATCAAAGCAGCCGGTGGATTGGTGAAAAACGGTGATGGAGATTATCTTTTTATCTACCGATTAGGAAAATGGGACCTCCCTAAAGGTAAAGTCGAAGACAATGAAAAAATGCGGGAAGCAGCTGTACGCGAAGTTGAAGAGGAATGTGGCATTAAAATCAACTACTTAGGAAAAAAAATTACCACATCATACCATACTTATTTTTTGCGAAATGGAGAATTCGTCCTAAAAGCAACAAACTGGTATGAAATGGGAGTCAACAAAGTCCCTAAATTGATTCCACAAACCGCAGAAGATATTACAAAAGCGGAATGGCGTCATGTGGACCAATTTGAAGACATACGGAACAATACTTACCCTATTATCGAAAATATCCTCAAAAAGGCAAAATAAGTTGCCTTTTTGAGGTTCATCTGACACGAATAAAAAAGATCATACCTATTTTTATGTTATGGAAAATATAACAGGAAAAAGAGCCTTAATTACAGGTGGCGCGCGGGGATTAGGAAAAGCAATTGCCTATGCATTAGCGAAAGAAGGTGTTCATATCGCGATTACTGGGAGAAATGAAGCTGCTTTGAAGGATACGGCTGCGGAACTTGCCGAGCTAGGCACTGAGGTCACTTATGCCGTTTTTGACGTATCAAATTATAGTGCTGTACAACAGGAGATCGAGCAACTGAAAAACACTTTCGGCAGCTTTGATATCTTAATTAACAATGCGGGAGTGGCATCATTTTCCTCTGTGCTCGACATGGACGTTGCCGATTGGACATCGATCATTCATACCAATCTCTTGGGTACATACTTTGTTACAAAAGCTATCCTTCCACAACTGATTGAAAAAAATCAAGGCGATATCATTATGGTATCTTCGACTGCCGGATTAAATGGCGCGGCCACCACTTCCGCTTATAGTGCGTCAAAGTTTGGCGTCATCGGCTTCGCCGATTCTTTAATGCGGGAAGTACGGAAAAACAATATTCGTGTATGTACGTTAATGCCAAGCACGATCGCTTCCGATATGTCCAAAGAACTTGGACTTACCGATGGCGATCCAGAAAAAGTTCTCCAGCCTGAAGATTTCGCAGAGTTAGTAGTTGCCAATTTAAAACTACCAAGAAGAGCAATGCTAAAATCAGCATCTTTATGGTCTACAAATCCTTAACAGTTGAACCACGGTTCGCAAAGATTTAAATAAAGGCTTCTGAGGGGCTCTCTTTACAAAACAAAGAATTGATCAAGGCGGGAGCTTTCCTTGCTCCTGCCTTCTATAAACACGCAATTATGAGTCAATTATTTTCATCAGTAAATATTGGAAACCTCCAATTGAAAAATCGTTTGGTCGTATCTCCAATGTGCCAATACTCCGCAAAAGATGGTTTTGCAAATAACTGGCATTTGGTTCATTTGGGCCAGTTTGCAATCGGCGGAGCTGCAGCAGTAATACAGGAAGCAACAGCAGTTAGCCCTGACGGTCGAATCAGTGATGGAGACCTTGGTTTATGGGAGGACCAGCATATCGAAAAACTAAAAGAAATAACCGAGTTCATTAAAGAAAATAATTCCATACCGGGCATACAACTTGCTCATGCAGGCCGCAAAGCAAGCAGTAATAAACCTTGGGTCGGGCGGAATCAATTTTCACCAACGGATCCACAGGGTTGGCAAACAGTCGCCCCATCTCCGATCCCTTTCCATGCTGGAGATTATGAACCACAGGAGCTTGATCTAGACGCCATTGAAAATCTGATTGAACAATTCGGAACAGCAACGAAAAGAGCCATACAGGCAGGCTATGAAATTATTGAACTCCACGCTGCACATGGATATCTGATCCATCAATTTCTTTCACCACTGAGCAACTTACGGACAGACTCTTTCGGCGGGATCTTTGAAAATAGGATACGTTTTCTTATTGAAATTGTGAAAAGAGTAAAACGAGAAATAACAAGCCAAAGTTTATGGGTACGTATTTCAGCAACAGATTGGGCCGAAGCAGGCTGGGATCTACAGCAGTCTATAGCCTTATCACAACTACTGTATACATTGGGGGTAGATTTAATTGATGTGTCGAGTGGAGGCTTGGTCTCCTATCAAAAAATAGATGTCGAACCAGCATATCAGCTCCCTTTCGCCATCGCGATTAAGGAACATACCAAGAATAACGTTGCCACAGTAGGTTTAATCAAAACGGCTATTCAAGCGTCTGAGATCATCGCACAAAAGCAAGCTGATTTAATCTTAATCGCACGGGGATTTCTTGATGATCCACATCTTCCATTACATTTTGCCAAAGAATTAGATGCTGACATCCCCTGGCCTAAACAATATGAAAGAGCAAAATAAGATGAAACATTGTAAAATAGTCTGTATATGATCCATATCCTTAAGGAACAACCTTGTATAACAAACACAATGAGATAAGATTTAAAAATGAAATTAAACCTCAACAAGATACATCATATCGCTATTATCTGTAGTGATTATGAGCGTTCAAAGAAATTCTATACTGACATACTGGGCCTAGAGATTGCTAGAGAATACTATCGTGTGGAACGTGATTCCTACAAACTGGATCTCAAACTCCATGATCATTATATTATAGAACTTTTTTCGTTTCCATCACCGCCTAATCGGCTCAGCTTTCCAGAAGCCGCCGGTTTAAGACATCTTGCATTCGAAGTCGATAATCTCGACCTAGAATTAAATAAGCTCGAAAAATCAGGTGTATCACACGAAGGGATCAGAATAGACGAGTTAACAAATAAACGCTTTACATTCTTCTTTGATCCTGATCAGGTACCAATAGAACTATACGAACGTTAAAACAGAAAGCGGCATTGATTAAAACCAATGCCGCTTTCTGTTTTATTAGTGTATCACTAAGTGATTACAATTTACGTTTCACTTCAACTTGTTCGTAAGCTTCGACAATGTCTCCTACTTGAATATCATTGAAACGGTCAATATTTAAACCACATTCATAACCCATTGAAACTTCTTTCACATCATCTTTGAAACGTTTCAAAGATGCCAGTTTACCAGTATGAATTACGACACCATCTCTGATTATGCGGATATCATTATTTCTATTGATCTTACCTTCTTTAACCATACATCCGGCAATCGTACCAACTTTAGAAATTTTGAAAGTTTCTCTGATTTCAACCTCAGCAACAATTTTCTCTTCAAATTTCGGAGCCAACATACCCTCCATCGCAGACTTGATTTCATCAATCGCATCATAGATGATCGAATATAAACGTACATCAATTTGCTCGTTCTCTGCCAACTTACGTGCGTTTTGTGTCGGACGTACTTGGAAACCTATGATGATCGCATCGGAAGCAGAAGCTAACAATACATCTGATTCAGAGATCGCACCCACTGATTTATGAATGATATTAACTTGGATCTCGTCAGTAGACAATTTCAATAATGAATCTGATAATGCTTCAATAGAACCGTCCACATCACCTTTAACGATAATATTAAGTTCTTTAAAGTTACCGATGGCCAAACGACGACCGATTTCATCCAAGGTAATATGTTTAGTTGCACGCATACCTTGCTCGCGTTGTAACTGAAGACGTTTGTTGGCTACAGTTCTAGCTTCAGACTCGCTTTCAAGAACATAAAGCTTATCCCCTGCTGTTGGCGCGCCTGCCATACCCAAGATTTGTACTGGAACAGACGGTCCCGCCTCTTTAACACGTTCACCTCTTTCATTAGTCAAAGCCTTCACTTTACCTGAATGCGATCCCGCTAAAATAGGGTCTCCAACACGTAATGTACCACTTTGTATCAATACCGTTGTCACGATACCACGACCTTTATCCAAAGCTGCTTCAATTACTGAACCAACAGCGCGTTTTTTCGGATCAGCTTTTAGATCTAACATCTCAGCTTCCAATAGAACTTTTTCTAATAATAGGTCAACATTTTCTCCCGTTTTTGCTGAAATCTCTTGCGCTTGGAACTTACCGCCCCAGTCTTCAACTAAGATATTCATCGCAGAAAGCTGCTCACGGATTCTATCAGGATTTGCTCCCGGTTTATCTACTTTAGTAAATGCAAATACGATTGGTACTCCCGCTGCTTGCGCGTGGTTGATTGCTTCTTTTGTTTGCGGCATGACAGCGTCGTCCGCTGCAATAACGATAATAACAATATCCGTCACTTTAGCACCGCGGGCACGCATAGCCGTAAAAGCTTCGTGACCAGGAGTATCCAAGAATGTAATTTTACGGTCATCCTCCAATTTCACCGCGTATGCACCGATATGTTGGGTGATACCACCAGCCTCACCAGAAGTAACGTTCGCCTTACGGATATAATCCAATAAAGATGTTTTACCATGGTCAACGTGTCCCATGACCGTTACAATAGGGGCTCTTGAAACCAAATTCGCTTCGTTATCCGGTTCCTCAAGTTCAGCAGTCTCCTCATCCTCAGGTTTGATAAACTCTACCTGATAACCAAATTCATCCGCTACAATTGTTAAAGTTTCCGCATCTAAACGTTGGTTAATTGACACGAACATACCCAAACTCATACAAGTTGCAATAATTTGGGTTACCTGAACGTCCATCAAATTAGCTAATTCGTTTGCTGTTACGAATTCTGTAACACGCAATACTTTCGCCATCATTTCTTGCTCCATTGCAGCTTCTTCTGCATGTTGAGCAACATCGTCACGTTTCTGACGTCTCAATTTGGCACGTTGCGCAAATTTACCAGATTTACCTGCACCACTCAAACGAGCAAGTGTTGCCTTAATTTGATCTTGGATTTCCTTTTCAGTAGGTTCTTCCTTATTCTCAACAGGTCTTCCCTTACCTCTATTGTCAAAACGATTACCGTGTTGCGGTCTCGTACCTTGTCCTGGTCTACCTGGGTGTTGGTTGTTACCTCCTTGTCCTGGTCTACCCGGATGTTGGTTGTTGTTTTGCCCTTGACGATTGTTCGGGTTGTTGTTAGGACCATGATTCCCTCCTCGGTTACCCTGTTGGTCCCGGTTGTTGGGATTGTTGCCATCACGCGGCCCACGGTGTTGGTTATTATGACCTTGACCTTGCCCCGCATTTGGGTTTACTGGACCATTTGGATTCGTACGCTTACGCTTACGTTTCTCATTATTATTTCCAGCATTTGAAGATGAAGCCACTGGTTTGTGGGAAGGTCTAGCAGATGGTAATTCAATCTTACCAATGACTTTAGGACCTGTCAATCTCTCTGCACGAGCAGAAATAATTTCATCTCCTTGTTTTTTCACAGGCTCCACTATTGGAGTTACTGGTACAGCTTTCGGCGCTGTTTCTTCTTTTTTCTTGTCTTCTACCTTCACAGGTTCAGTTTTTGTCTCTACAACCGGAGTTGCTTTTACTTCAGTTTTATTTACTTCGGGTTTTTCTATTTCAGCTTTTGGTACAACAACTTCCGGCTTCTTTTCAATAACCTTTGGTTCTTCTTTTTTCGCTTCAACAATAGGCGCTTTGACTTCGGCTTCTTTCTTTTCTTCCACCTTAGCTTCAGCTTTAACCTCTACAGGTGTTTCTTTAACGGTTTTTGGTTCCTCCTTAACAGGTTCTTCCTTCTTGACCTTATTTCCGCCTCTATTCAATGCGTCCAGATCAATCTTACCAACCACCTTCATACCACCTTGATGAACGGGCTCCTCTACTTTTGCAGGAGTAGGTTCCTTAACAGAAGGGATTTCTACCGTATTTTTGACCAGGATTTCCTTGGATTCATCATGATCTTCGAAATCCTCATTCTTAGATGATTCCTTAGGAGAAGTGGACGGCGACTCCTCACGACGAATTTTGCCAATCACAATTTGTTTAGCTTCATCTTTCAGTGATTTGTCTCCCTGAAACTCTTTTAACAGCACACCATACATCTCTCCGCTCAATTTAGTGTTAGGCTTTGCTTCTACATCATATCCTTTTTTCACTAAACATTCCACGGCGGTATGTATCCCGATGTTGAGTTCCTTTGCTGCTTTAAGCAAGTTTGTTCCTTTTCCTTCAGTCATCTATAATATAAACTATTTTAATATAATTACAAAAATATGTTTTTTTCCATCCATAAACAATTTATTCCGAATGTTAGATAGAAAAAAAATTAATGAGCTGAATTTTATTCAAATTCAGCTTGTAAAATACGTACAATCTCACGAACAGTATCTTCTTCCAAATCGGTACGTCTAACCAGCTCTTCCTCGCTAAGAGACAACACCGACTTTGCAGAATCCAAACCAACACGTTTCAATTCATCAATAACCCAGCTTTCAATCTCATCGCTGAATTCTTCGATATCAACATCTTCATCAAACTCGTCATTTTCGCGATAAACATCAATTTCATAACCAGTCAATTTACCAGCCAACTTGATATTGTGTCCTCCACGACCAATTGCTAAAGAAACCTGATCCGATTTTAAATATACAGCCGCAGTCTTATTTTCTTCATCGATTTTGATTGAGCTAATCCTTGCTGGACTCAAAGCGCGAGCGATATACAATGAATGATTTGTTGTAAAATTAATCACGTCAATATTCTCGTTACGCAATTCACGAACGATACCATGAATACGGGATCCCTTCATACCAACACAAGCTCCTACAGGATCAATACGATCATCATAAGACTCAACGGCAACCTTCGCTCTTTCTCCTGGTTCACGAACGATTTTCTTAATCGTAATCAAACCATCAAAAATTTCAGGAACCTCAAGTTCAAATAAACGTTGTAAGAACGCAGGTGCGGTACGTGAAATGATAATCTTTGGATTATTATTCATCATATCCACTTTATGCACAACTGCGCGAATGCCATCTCCCTTTTTGAAATAGTCAGCTGGAATTTGTTCTGATTTAGGAAGAATTAATTCATTACCATCCTCATCCAATACCAAGATTTCTTTTTTCCAAATCTGATAAACCTCACCAATGACCAACTCTCCTTCTCTATCTTTATATTTCTTAAAGACTTCGTCTTTTTCCAATTCCAAAACCTTAGATACAAGCGTCTGACGTGCAGCTAAAATTGCACGACGGCCAAAGCTTTCCAATGTGATCTGTTCAATAAAATCATCGCCTACTTCCAAATCTTCATCATGCTTTCTAGCTTCCGCCAATTCGATTTCAAGATCATCATCCTCTGAAAACTCATCTTCAACAACGACACGCGTCCTCCAAATCTCCAAATCTCCGTTATCTGGATTCACGATAACATCCACATTTTCATCCGTACCAAAACGACGACGGATCATACTACGAAAAACCTCTTCCAATACTGTAATAACAGTAGGTCTATCGATATTCTTAAACTCCTTAAACTCTTGAAAAGAGTCTATCAGATTGATGTTGCTGTTACTCATTATTATTAAAATGAAATTACCACTTTTGTTGCTTTTATTTGATCAAAAGGAAGTTCTTTTTCTACCTCTTGTGCTTTTTTACCTTTTTCTTTTATCTTCTGAAGAACATTGATCTTCATCTCGTCTACGGTCAATAATGTACCTTCAACTTTTGTATTATCGTTCAACTTTACCTGAACTGTACGACCAATATTCTTTTGGTACTGTCGGATATTAACAAAATTAGCATCAATACCTGGAGATGAAACCTCTAAACGGTAAGCGTCATCAATTACATTTTCCTCCTCCAAGTGGAAACCAACATGACGGCTCACCTGTGCGCAATCATCAATATTCACACCATTATCTCCGTCCAAAAGAATCTCAAGAATTTTATTTGGGCGCATCTTCACGCTGACGATAAACAAATCCTCGCGATCTGCAATTTTTTCCGCGATGAGTTCAATAACTCTCTTTTCTATATGCTGCATTGTTCTGTTTCTAGAAATGCTAAATTAATTGAATTAAAAAAAGGGGGCAATACGAGCCCCCTTCCTTTCAGATATGCAAATATAGCATTTTATAAAATAAAAAACAAAATTAGATAGATTGTTTTTATATTCGACACCCCTACATTCCCTATAAAAACAAGCTATCGATCGCTCCTCGGTCATAGAAATTATCTTCACAGTGCAACTATATCGTAAAAAAACGCAGACAATTCTCTACTATTTTGAACCATCTACCACCGCATTAATTGTTTTCTGCATTTGCGCCATCATACTCGTCAGCGTTTCCATTGTTGGCTCTGGCGTAGGCTCAGGCAATTGTGTACTGATAAAAGCCTTCGCTTTCCATACTTCAAGAATGTCCGCAGTCTCCACCCAATAAGGTTCATATGTTTTATTGTCTGAAACGAGCTTCAAACCCTTATCTTCTTTAAATTTAAAAGCGATACGCTTATAAACCACGCCATCTTCCTTAGACAATATAACATAGGTACTCCCCGGCTTGATATCATGCCAGTTCTCCACATACTCCGCTACAATAATGGACCCCGATGGCAAAGGTAACATCGAGTCTCCCTTTATTTCAAAAGCACGAAATGTCCCTTGACCAAACATAGGCAGCGAAAACTTAGGCAACTCAGCAACATATTCCGGATCACCATACCCATTTAAATACCCGGCACTAGCCTTAACCGGAACAAGTTCGATATTTTCACGATCATCCGCATCTACAGTCACACTAAGCACCCTTAAATTTGAGGCATTGCTTTTGGGAACCGGCTTCCATTTATCATCAATAACATCGTTTGCCAATTCATCCATAGTCAAACCATAGAATTCGGCAATCTTCTTTAATAACTCATATTTGGGCTCTGCTCGATCTTCCTCGTACGCGCCCACAGACGCACGCTTAATTTCCATAAGATCAGCAAATTGTTGCTGTGTGATTTTTTTTCCTTTTCGAAGGAACTTCAGATTGGACGAAATATTTGACATATTATTTTTTCAAAAAAATATTTTGCAAAAACTAATTTTATTAGTAATATTGTGCCAATAAAATTAGTAAATATATTTTAAACGTCCAAATAATTTAGCATTATGAACAATTTTATTGTATATATATCAACTGACAACAATCGTAAACACTTCAAAATCGGCCTCAGTTCCAACATCTTTAGTACAGTAATGGAATTACAGCAATCCAATAGTTTTATTTTCAACCAAGGCCCCAGTTTAAATCGAATAATCTACACAGAATCTTTCACGAATTCAGAGACCGCCAATAAGAGAATAAGCGAACTACAACATTTTACAACCATGCAAGTCGAACGGCTCATTCGTAAATACAACCCTAACTGGAATAATCTTTTTCCACAGCAACACCAAGCGTTCGCCAAGAGAGATTCCAACCACGCAGCCTAGCATAAAAAAAGCCACCTTAGTTAAACTAGGCGGCCATCTTTATTTTTTAGATAGAATCCTCTTTAATAAGTAGTATCAGTTTTGACTACCAACCTCCTCCAACGAGGATGACCCTTCGCTACTCGTTCCACTATCAGCACCTTCATGATTACGCTCAACAGGATGCTCCGCTCCCTCTTCCTCAGGTCCGATAAATCCTTCATCAGCGGGCTCTTCTACCTGTGTGGAATCACTCTGATCTGGCTCTGGATCACTATAACGCGGAGTTTCGCACTTGTAAGATTTCGTAATTTCAACTGTAGGACTAGGAAACTTACCTTGCGTATACCCCAACTGTTTATCTTTATAAACAGACTCCATATATACCCCAAATATCGGTAATGCTGTACGAGAACCTTCTCCCGAATGAGAATTTTTAAAGTGAATACTCCGCTCGTCACAACCAACCCAAACACCTGTAACCAAGTCTTTGGTCACCCCCATATACCAGCCATCCACATATTCCGAAGAAGTACCTGTCTTTCCGCCGATTTCATTTTCCTTATCAAATAAATCCCATTCCCACAATCCCTGAGATGTACCCCCAGGTTCTTCCATACCACCACGCAACATATACGTCATCAACCAGGCATCTTGCTTATCCACCACTTGTTTGCGCTCCGCCTGAAAAGTAGCAATAACATTACCATCATGATCTTCGATCTTAGACACTAATAAAGGAGTGACACGCTCACCGTGATTCATCATCGTCGAGTACCCATTCACCATTTCAAAAACAGAAACATCATTAGGCCCTAACCCCACAGAGGCAACCGGATTTAATTTACTTGTGATACCACAACGATGGGCCGCATCAACAACTTTCGCAGGCGTAACCATATCAGTTAACTGAACCGTAACCGAATTGATGGAACGTGCCATCGCATGACGCAATGACATTTCACGATAGGAAAAATTCCAGTCTGCATTTTTGGGTTCCCATATCTCCACGGAATCCCCTTTATCAATCTTGATCGTAACAGGCTTGTCGGTAATCTTATCACACGGAGACATCCCTGACTCCAAAGCAGCCAAGTATACAAAAGGTTTAAATGTAGACCCCGCTTGTCTCTTCGCCTGCATCACGTGATCATACTTAAAATATTGATGGTTTATTCCACCCACCCATGCTTTAATTTCACCCGAATACGGATCCATAGACATCATGCCTGCATTTAACATCATGGCATAATATTTCAAAGAATCCATTGTAGACATATCCTTTTCGATCTTACTACCATCCTTCCAATTATAAACTTCGATCTTCTTCTTTTTATTTAGGAAGTAATTGATGCTATCAGGGGTATTTGCATATTTTTTACTCAAAAAAGCATAATAAGGAGTTTTCTTTGCCAAATTATCCAAGAAGTTGGGGATAACCTTACCTGATAAATCACGCCAAGGCTCCTGTCCCTCCCAGGTGTTATTTAGACGTTGCTGTAATTCAATCATTTGTTTCGCCACAGCCTCTTCAGCATGCTTTTGAAGTTTAGAATTTATCGTCGTGTAAATTTTCAAACCGTCTGTATAGATATCATAATTGTTATCCTCAGACCATTTTTCCAACCACTTAGCTACTGCAGCACGTAAGTAAGAATCTCCACCCGCATTAAGATCTTGACTATTTGTATTCAAAACAATCTTCTCCTTAACCAGATTATCATACTCTTCTTTTTTCAGAAAACCACCTTTATACATTTGACTTAAAACGGTGTTTTTTCGCACAAAAGCATTTTCGGGATTACGAATAGGATTATATAAAGTCGTACCTTTTAACATGCCAATCAAAACAGCAGCTTCGGTCTGATTCAATTGATTCGCTCCTTTTGAAAAATAGCGCTTTGCAGCAGTCTCAATCCCATAGGCATTATTACTGAAGGATACCGTATTTAAATACATCTCCAATATCTGATTTTTGGAATAACGTTGCTCCAATTTATAAGCCGTCATCCACTCCTTAAACTTCGTGATCACCAGGCCCGCGACGGGAAGACGCGTCAACAATCCACCGGCCTTATTATAACGTGTACGATAAAGATTTTTAGCTAACTGTTGCGTAATTGTACTGGCACCACGCTTATCCCCTTTTAATGTAGAGATAATACCTGACCCTAGACCAAAAAAATCAACACCATTATGACTATAAAAACGCACATCCTCAGTTGCTATCAACGCATTAGTAACAGACTTCGGAATGCTATCAAATGGAATTGGATTTCTGTCCTCGTCGAAATAACGCCCAATTAAAACACTATCTGCCGTGTATAATTCGGTAGAGATATTCACACTGGGCATAACGATATCCTTTTTTGTCGGAGAATAACCAAAGAGCCACAAAAAATTCAATTGTATAGCACACACCAATATAATGATAAAATATATTGCTATAAGGAGATAACGAAGAATCCTATTCTTAATACGTTTAAACATAAATGGAAATTTATCTTATATTCAACACATCCGACCAGCAAAAGGTTTTACGCCCGTCCAATATGCCTTTTTATCTATTTTCAGGGGCTAAATATACAACTAAATAAATCGCTGTAATCAACTATTTACATTTTTTAACAATAAAAAACACCCGCCAAACAACCGTAAAATACAACATAATTCGAAAGGATGGATTTTGGAAATTACAACGACGACTAAATAAGAACAGCGCGGTATGGAGAAAACAAGCCCAGTCTCAAATTTGTTTATAAATTCTCCCGCGTTCCACAAATATTATACCCATTTTTTATTTATTATCGATTTTATTTTAAAATAATAATGATATTTGTTTAAATTTAGATGTAAAAAAGTCAACTATTAGCATGTTAAAACAAACATTACAACAAAAGCTATTACAGAAATTGTCCCCGCAACAAATACAATTTATAAAATTGTTGCAGGTTCCGACTGTTTCATTAGATGCGAGAATCAAGGAAGAATTAGAAGAAAACCCTGCGTTAGAAGATGGTAGCTTGACTAATATGACCGATCCTATAGAAGAGTATCCCGATAAAGATCCAGACGATAATTTTGACAATGAAGATGGATTTGACTCAGAAGACTTTAGTTTAGAAGATTACATCCAGGAAGATGATTTCAAAGATTACGGCAACGGCTATGACTATGGAGACGATGATGACGACCGGAAAGAAATGCCCGTTGCTATTCAGCACTCCTTTTATGAGCAGTTACAACAACAATTAGACCTTTTAGCTTTAGATGACAAGCACTTTTTAATTGGCCAACAAATTATTGGCAGTCTGGATGATGACGGCTATTTACGCCGGCCCATCATCAATCTTGTCGACGATCTCGCTTTTGGCCAAAATGTAATGACCGATGAACAGGAAGTACTTGATATGCTAAAGGTAATTCAAGATTTTGAGCCTGCAGGAATTGGAGCACGAGACCTACAAGAGTGCCTATTGATCCAATTACAAAAAAAAGATACCCAAAACCCCACAATCAAACTCGCGATTAAAGTCGTAGCGAATTACCTTGAAGAATTCACCAAAAAGCATTATGATAAATTAGAAAAATCTTTAGGTGTTTCATCAGAGGATTTAAAAAACGTCGTCAATGAGATCCTAAAACTTAATCCTAAACCAGGAGATTCTGGTGCAGTCGCGGGCAAACAGCTTCATATTATCCCGGATTTCCATATCAGCAATAATGATGGAACACTGCATTTGACTTTAAATGGCCGAAATGCGCCTGAGCTCCGCATAAGTCGTGATTACCAACACATGTTTGAACATTACGAGAAATCGGATCAAAAGGATAAAAAAATGAAAGAGGCTGTGCAATTCGTCAAACAAAAACTTGACTCAGCCAAATGGTTTATTGATGCAATAAAACAGCGTCAACAAACCTTACTAAAAACAATGAATGCAATCATGGAATACCAATATGATTATTTCCTCACTGGTGATGATCGTAAGTTAAAACCAATGATATTGAAAGACATCGCCGACAAAATCGATATGGATATATCTACGGTGTCGCGGGTAGCAAATTCAAAATACGTACAGACAGAATTCGGAACATTTCTCTTAAAATCATTTTTCTCTGAAGCTATCCAGACGGATTCCGGTGAAGAAGTATCCAATAAAGAGGTTAAGAAAATATTGGAAGAGTGCATCTCAAAAGAAAATAAACGAAAACCCTTGGCTGACGAGAAACTAACTGAGATCCTAAAAGAAAAAGGATACAATATTGCGCGGCGAACGGTGGCAAAATATCGGGAAGCATTGAATATTCCTGTAGCAAGATTACGAAAAGAGCTCTAAGAGCTCTTTTTGTTTTTCCCACAGAACCAAATCCAAATTAAGAATAGTATCTTTGTGCTGTATTAAAATAAGCATTAAAGAATGAGCAAAGTAAAAGTTGGAGTTGTACAGATGAGCTGTACCGCAAGCAAACAAGAGAATCTCGAAAAAGCTATCGCTAAAGTAAAAGAAGCCGCTGCAAAAGGTGCGCAAATTGTGTGTCTGCAAGAACTATTTACCTCTTTATATTTCTGCGATGTGGAAGATTACGACAATTTCGCACTGGCTGAATCCATTCCCGGCCCATCGACGGACGCCCTATCGGCTGTTGCTAAAGAAGCAGGCGTCGTAATTATCGCTTCATTATTTGAAAAAAGAGCAGAGGGACTGTACCATAATACAACCGCTGTATTGGATGCAGATGGTTCCTATTTAGGAAAATACCGCAAAATGCATATCCCAGATGATCCTGCATTTTATGAAAAATTCTATTTTACCCCAGGAGATTTAGGCTACAAAGTATTCAAAACAAAATTTGGAAGAATAGGCATTTTAATTTGCTGGGATCAATGGTACCCTGAAGCATCTCGAATTACCGCATTAATGGGTGCAGAAATCTTATTCTACCCTACAGCTATTGGATGGGCAACAGACCAAGATGAAGAAACCAACAAAGATCAATATAATGCGTGGCAAACAATACAACGCTCCCATGCCGTTGCAAATGGTGTTCCTGTTGTATCCGTTAATCGCGTAGGATTTGAGCAAAATGGCGCAATGAAATTCTGGGGTGGAAGCTTCGTAACAAATGGACAGGGTAAATTGCTTTATCTTGCCTCACATGACAAAGAAGAAATTGAGGTCGTCGAATTGGACTTAAATGAATCAGACTATTTCAGAAAACATTGGCCATTTTTGAGAGACCGAAGAATCGAAACATACGCACCGATCACCAAACGTTTTATTGACGAAGACTAATATCGGATATTCTAGCCATTTCGGTTTCGAACGCATACAACTGTGCTGAAACGAACTGAAATGGCTTTTTTTAATCCCATTAAAATAAGTATGGAACAAAAAAAGACATTCACACCGGACTATTTTGACAATTCCCCAAAACAACAGGGCTTCTCATTTCCCGCAGAATGGGCAAAACAAGAAGCCTTATGGTTGAGCTGGCCACATAAAGAGGAATCCTGGCCTGGGAAGATTGAAACAATATACAAACCCTATTGCGAATTTATTAAAGTCGTAGCAGCAGGGCAAAAAGTAAGGATTAACGTCGCTAACGAGGAAATGCAAAACTTTGCTATTACCGCGCTTAAAGAAGTAACAACAGATTTTAGCAATATCGAATTCTATTTTAATCCGACTAACGATGCTTGGTGTAGAGACCACGGTCCCGCTTTTATTATTAACCAGGCTACAAATCAAAAAGCAGTTGTCGACTGGGGCTATAATGCCTGGGGTGGAAAATACCCTCCTTTCGACCTGGATGACGTCGTTCCGACGCGTATTGCCAAAGAATTTAACCTTCCTTTGTATACCCCTGATATCGTCATGGAGGGCGGTTCAGTTGAGTTTAATGGCGCAGGAACAATCATGACAACAACCGCTTGTCTATTGAATAAAAACCGAAATCCACACCTGACAAAAGAACAAATAGAAACCTATTTAAAAGAATTTTACGGTCAGGAACAGGTTTTATGGCTTGGAGACGGTATCGTTGGAGACGATACAGATGGGCACATTGATGATATTACACGTTTCATCAACGAAAACACCGTTTTAACGGTTGTAGAGGAAGATCCAACAGACGAGAACTATGAGATACTTCAAGAAAATCTAGCAACACTTCGTTCATTTAGACTCTTAAATGGAGAGCCTCTGCATATCATTGAGCTCCCAATGCCAGCACCGGTCATCTATGACGAAACAAGATTACCTGCTTCTTATGCTAATTTCTACATTGCAAACGATGTTGTTGTAGTACCGATCTTCAACGATAAAAATGACCAAAGAGCACTGGATATCATCCAAGGCTGTTTCCCTACACGTAAAGTCATAGGAATAAATTCCGTCGACATTATTTGGGGGCTGGGAAGTTTCCACTGTTTAAGCCAGCAAGAGCCGGCGTTGAGCTAAAAAAAACTATCCATAAAGAAAATGTCCCCAAATAGTTAAACACTCTTTTGGGGACATTTTTTATGATAAAGATAAGCAGCTCCGCTTTGATTTTTAGTTAAGCCGTGTTAAACAACAATAACATTTACCCCCGCTTTTTCTAACGATTCCACAAAGCTTGTATTTACTTTGTCATCGGTAATTAATATATCAATTTTATCAAAACCACAAATCCGCCCGAAGCTTCGTCGTCCGAATTTAGACGAATCTGCTAGTACAACAACCTTTTGAGCCGTATCGATCATAATGCGATTTAATTGTGCCTCCTGCGCACTTGAGGTTGATACACCATATTCTAAGTCAATACCGTCCACACCCAAAAATAATTTACTGCAGTAAAAATCCTGCAATAAATTTTCTGCATACTTTCCAGTTACGGATGTTGAAGTCTTGCGAAGCGTTCCGCCCATCTGCATGATTTCAACCGAAGGATATTTGATCAATTCCATCGCAACATTCAATGCCGAAGTTACTACAGTGATATTTCCTTTAGGAATGATCTGCTTTGCTAGCGACTGCATGGTCGTTCCTGAAGCGATAATGATTGAATCATTTTCCTCAATCATTTCAGCCGCTTTTTTTCCGATCCGGCTTTTATCGTCCGAACGAAGCTTCTCTTTTTCAAATACTGTACGGTCAGTCGTATAAGGATTATATTGTGTTGCCCCGCCATGCGTTCTAAACAACAATCCACTATCTTCCAACAAGGTCAAATCTTTCCGAATGGTTACAGAGGAAACGCCCAATTCCTCACATAGATCAATTACCTGAACTACGCCGACCTCCTTTAATTGTTTTAAGATATATTGATGTCTTTCTACATTTGTCATGGCTCTATTTATAATAAGCTGTTAAAATACTAAATCTATTATCGGTTTGTTTAAAGGAATATGTCGATATCTTGAAAAAATCCATCGATATCAATAAATTTCAACAAATATGACTTTCTACTTAAATTTCCCTCAGTAGAATTGATGTTAAAATAATGAAATTATTTAATTTTTTCACGCTGACAATCATAAATTCATTTTTATTTTAAAAAGAAAAATGAATTAAAATTGCAAAGGATCAGGCAGGACAAATTGATAATCCAGTTCCTCTAGAAGTAATCTTCCGCTAACTATTTTTTGCGTCACATCCCCGGCTTCGAACGCAAGTGGCAAAGCATAGCCATATTTTTTTGCCGAAGCTAGAATAACATCCTTTTTCTTAGGATGTAAGGGAGCAACAACATTGTATACAGTATGCTTAAGCGCATTGCAAGATGCTGCCTCTAACAGTCTGATCACATCATCGATATGAACAAAATTGGCGGGCTGTTCCCCCGTCGTACAGATACGTTCGGAAAAATATTTGGCAAAAACACGATTTTTACCAAACAAACCTCCTAATCGATAAATTATAGTATCAGCCAATCCCAACATACTTGCTTCAGCAAGCAAGAGTTTTGATGAAAGTTCGGTTATATCTGCATAGGATTCATCAAATACGCCATCTTTGTCCGGATAAATTCCAATAGAGCTCAGGAAGACTTGTTTCTTCCATGTCATATGCGCATAAAATGATTTGATATTCGAAAATCTGTTTTCAAGGATCGCTACACTATTTTTCTGACTTGCAGGTATACTGTTTAATACGAAGTCAAATTGAGTAGGTAAATCTACCTGTGCTGGAAAATTTTCATAATCAAAGTCTAAAATAAACGAAAAAATACCATCGGCTTTAAGCCGATGGTATTTCTCAGATGTTGTTGTACTAGCCCAAACCTCATGGCCTTGATGCTTCATATGCATCGCAAAAGATTCTGCGAGCCAACCGCATCCCAAAATGAGTATCCTCATATTACGACAACACTATTTATTAATAAGCTTTTGCAAACAGTACACGTCGACTTGAAGGTTTCCCTGTAAAGATACAGATACCTTCCTCTTCCTTCGCATCCAAAGGAATACAACGAATTGTTGCCTTAGTTTCTTCTTTTACACGTTTTTCCGTTTCTGTTGTTCCATCCCAATGACAAGAGATAAAACCACCCTTACCTTCCAGTACTTCTTTAAACTCATCATAAGAATTCACTTCAGTAAAATGAGATGTCCTGAAATTTAACGCTTTTTGATATATATTTTCTTGTATTGTATCCAGCAATTGTACAATGGTACCAGCCAAGCCTTCCTGAGCAACCGTTTCTTTCGTTTGAGTATCACGACGCGCCAATTCTACTGTACCATTTTGCATATCTCTCGCTCCAACAGCTACACGTACAGGAACACCCTTTAACTCCCATTCTGCAAATTTAAAACCTGGACGTTGTGTGTCCCGATCGTCGTATTTTACCGATATATCGTTCACACGCAATTCATTGGTCAACTGATTCACAAATGCATCGATTTGCGCTTTTTCTTCTTCAGTCTTAAAAATCGGAACGATGACAACTTGAATTGGTGCCAATTTTGGCGGCAATACCAATCCTTGATCATCTGAGTGAGCCATAATCAATGCGCCCATCAGACGTGTAGAAACCCCCCAGGAAGTCGCCCAAACATGTTCCAATTTACCTTCTTTAGAAGTAAATTTCACGTCAAACGCCTTTGCAAAGTTTTGGCCAAGAAAATGAGAAGTTCCTGCTTGTAATGCTTTTCCATCCTGCATCAATGCTTCAATACAATACGTATCCAAGGCACCCGCAAAACGCTCGTTTTCTGTTTTTCTACCACGTACAACAGGCACAGCCAGTATCTTTTCAGCAAATTCAGCATACACATCAAGCATACGTTCTGTTTCTTCAATAGCCTCTTCTCTTGTTGCATGGGCTGTATGGCCCTCCTGCCATAAAAACTCGGCAGTACGCAAGAAAAGACGTGTACGCATTTCCCATCGTACAACGTTCGCCCATTGATTGACCAAAATTGGAAGATCACGATAAGATTCAATCCATCCACGATAGGTGTTCCAAATAATCGTTTCGGAAGTCGGGCGCACGATCAACTCTTCCTCCAATTTCGCGTCTTCATCCACGACGATCTTACCTGTACCATCGTTTTTTAATCGATAATGAGTTACTACCGCACATTCGGTAGCAAAGCCTTCCACATGCGCCGCCTCTTTAGAAAAAAACGATTTGGGAATGAATAAAGGGAAATAAGCGTTGCTATGACCTGTTTCTTTAAATCTTTTATCTAAGATCGCTTGCATCCTTTCCCAGATAGCGTATCCGTAGGGTTTAATCACCATACAGCCTCGTACAGCTGAATTTTCAGCTAGATCAGCTTTAATCACAAGCTCGTTATACCATTGTGAATAATCTTCAGCACGACTTGTTATTCCTTTACTCATATGAAATTGATAAATTATTGTAACATTATTACGTTAAATCTCGTCTGTAATTCTAATACGAAAAGCGTTCAATAAAAAATATTTGTATTTTTGATTACTTCGATTAAACCCCCTTGAGAAATTTGCGTCTAAGATAGTAAATAAGGCTGTATAATCGAAAATAAGGATTTAGGATATTATGAAAAAAAATAGATTATTTATCGGAGCACTTGCCATAACAGGAGCGTTCATGCTTGGTTCCTGCGGTACAAGTAGGCAAATCTATGGCGACGATGTCTATGGCAATAATGGGCAAGCTAGACAAAAGGTTTATCAAAGCCCAGATTACTATTACACAGATGCAGATCAGGCCCAACCAAACGGGCAAGCGCAAGGCGGTTACTATGATGACGAATATTCTGATCAGGATTACAACAATGATTCCTATGAAGATCTTGAATATGCCAATCGTATCAACCGTTTCTATTACGCTAGTCCGGGCATGACGTATTTCGACCCATTTTTTGATCCATGGTATGGTTATGGTTTCGGCGGTTGGTACGGATACGGCCCATCGTTCGGAATGGGATGGGGATGGAACTCTGGATGGGGTTCATCTTGGTCTATCGGCCTCGGATGGGGTTGGGGATCTAGCTGGGGCTGGGGATCTCCTTGGTATGGCGGTTACAGACCTTGGGGTGGCTGGTATGGCGGCGGCTACTGGGGATCTGGTTGGTACGGAAACGGTTACTGGGGCGGTGGTTCCTGGGGTAACTCAAGACCACGGTATGCATCAAGTAGATCTGTATACAGAGACAACTATAACACGCGCAGTTCATCATCAAGAACCCGAACTTCAGGTGGATATGACCGCAACAGCGTTGCTCGAAATTCTGGAGGATATGACCGTACCGGCGTAGCACGTGATTCTAGAGGAAGGATTACATCCGTTGCTAGCAGATCAAGAAATTCTGATGGCACAGTATCGTCACGGAGCTCTTCATACGATAGAACTGGAGGAAGAACAAGAACATCGGATGGTGTGTCGAATAGAGCTTACTCAGACGGTATGCGTTCAAGAACCTCAGATAGAGTCAATGGTTCCTATCCAAACAACACACGGAGCACCTCTAGCGGATATTATAATAATGATTCCAGATCACGAAACAGTTCAGGTGAGGTATCTCGTCCAATGAGCCGTTCGATGGAAACACGTTCCAGCAACCCAAGCTCAACGTCAAGACCATCGTATACTCCGCCAACAAGAAGCTATGATAGTGGTTCATCATCCCGCTCTAGTGGTGGTTTTTCTGGAGGTGGTAGTTCTAGATCTTCGGGAGGAGGCTTCTCCGGAGGCGGTAGCTCAAGATCAAGTGGAGGACGTACTCGATAGTTAAAAGCATTTAAACAGTAGCATACAGCATCTTGTGTGCTACTGATTATTATTGACGATATTTTAGCATATGACAATCAAAAAATTACTTTTTGGAACTGCATTCGTTTTAGGTGCAGCAGGGACTACTCAAGCGCAATATACGAAAGATGTACTTTTATTCTCCCAAGGGGACAATGGCGGAACAGCTCGTTTTAAAGCCATGGGAAATGCTTCAACTGCATTAGGTGGAGATATAAGTTCAATTACGAGTAACCCTGCAGGTTTGGGTTACTTCAATCAGTCTGATGTATCAGTAACTGGTAGGTACCTTAACAATAAAAACAAAACCGACTATTTTGGTCAAAACTCAAACAGCAGCAAGAATAATTTCAACTTAGATAATGCTGGAATCGTTTTTCACCTCCCAACTTACCGCAATGGAGGTAACCTGGATAGAGGCTGGTTGAATTTTAATGTTGGTATTGCTTATAACCGCAATTATGTCTATAACAACCTGCTAGAGTATCGAGGAGTAAATAATACAAGTTCGATATCAGATGCTTATTCAGACCGTCTTTCGGACGTCGGAGGAACACAAGGTTGGGGCCAGGAAGTCTATAACAACTCTTTATTATTCGACGTAGACCCCAAAAATGCAGGCGCTTATATCCCGATTACTGTCGGCGGAACTTTTGATGGAAAAAATGGCTTTAATCAAGTAAATTCCATTCTAGAAAAAGGTAGTAAATCCGAATCTGTATTGTCATTTGGAGCCAATTATAGTAACAAATTGTATTTAGGAGCCTCTTTAGGTTTCACCGCATTTAGCTACGACAATTCCAGCTGGTTTACAGAATATGGTCAAACAATGACCGCCGACCAATTAAAAGCCATCAACAAAGATTCAGAATTTTTAAAACCAACCAATGCCCAAAAGTATGCCATGTTGGATAAAGATTATGAATTATATGATGATTATGCGCAAGCCACTGATGGTACCGGTGTCGACTTTAAACTTGGGGTAATCTATAAATTTACGCCAACGTTTAGCATGGGATTCACCGCTAAGTCACCTACATTTATGAGCATCCGGGATGAATCGTATAGTAATTCTGAGTTCCGTTACTTCAGACCAAATGAAGACAAATCATTTAAAGAGTATAGAACCAGTGATGACGCAGGACACAGTTACTTGGAATATAATATGAATACCCCCTATAAATTGTCTCTTGGGGCGAGCCAATTATTTTCAAGAGGGCTAATAACCGCTGATGTCGAATGGGTAGATTATGCAGCTATGCGTTTTAAAGATGTAGGAAACTACAGTAAAACGTTAGAAAAGAACATGAACCAAAACATCAAAGATACTTACCAAGGTGCTTTTAATGCCCGAATTGGTGGTGAAGTGATGTTTGACAATGTATTCAGCGGAAGAGCTGGTTTCAACTACAGTGGTAATCCCTATAAAAATGCAGACTATACGAATTATACAGCATCTTTAGGTATTGGCGCTAAACTTGGCCGTGGCATGTATGTTGATTTGACTGGCGCGTATAATGCAGTCAACTACAAAGAAAGCCCATATTTGATTAATGAGAACTACTGGAATAATGCTAGTCCTGTAGCAGACATAAAAAATCAACGGACTAATGTTGTACTAACAGTTGGTTCAAAATTTTAAACTATATTTTTCTCAAAAAAGTCCAGCGATGTCTGGACTTTTTTTTTGAGAAAAAATAGCAGAAAACAAACATAAAACACGATAAAATTAGTTTACGCGTGATTATACTTGTATATAAAGGTAACTTTATCTAAGTTTGTCCCCTTGGATTGAAAATTACATGGCAAATCACACAATTTCAAAAGCATTCAATTTCATTTTTACATACCCCATTTGGCGGATAGAAATCGATGCGGAGAATAAATTGATCGCTGTGGAGACCAGAAACCCAGACGATACCCTACCCTATTTTAATGTAGTCACTTTTGAAGGAACTTACGTATTACAAGACTTCAAGGCAATAGCCAAAGAGTGGGTCCTAGCTGGAATTCAATGCAAAAAATTAATACTTAAGAAGATTGCCAATAATTCACCTATCGACGCAGGCATACAGGTAATCGATTGCTACAACCCACAGCTACAAGAAACCTGGTTCAACTACATATTCATCGGTATGGTTGATCAAGGTGTACTTATTAGACCAAAAGTAATAGCAGAAGGCTTCCAATTATTTTTGAACCTCCAATCGATGTCGATTGAAAGCAAAAATGAAATTCCCTTTAAACCTTATGCCAGCGAGCTCGTCTATCCTATTATCTACAATGGTGAAATTCCCCTTTTTTTGAAGGACTTCCCAATTGATGGTGAAATCTGGATAAATACGGTGAATGACTACTTTATTTGGGCTTTCTATGAAAAAGACAGAAACAATCGTTATCAAATCAGGCTAGTGCAATCCACAAAAGAAAAATTGACAGAGTCTATTATTGCAGTTTCCGAGCTGGAACTAAAGCTCTTCAACATTTATTTTCTTATTCACGAACAAATATTCCTTTTGACAGATAATAAACGGGAGTTTGTTTCGTATTTAGTATAATTGCAAAATATATGAAAGTTTTATTCGAATTAAAAACATATAAAAAGATAGCTATTCTATCCATCGCGATATTAGCTATTCAACAAGTTGAAGCAAAGAATTCAACTTCTTTACGTACTGATTTTATCCCTGATTCAGTAGGGACTGAAGCAATCAATGGTGAAGAATACGTGTTGTTCAAAATTGAAAAAGGAGACAATTATTACCAGTTAAGTAAAAAGTATAAAACAACGGTGGGTCAATTGACCCAAATAAATGGTAATGGAACATTAAGCCTGGGGCAAATTGTTAAGATTCCGACAGGTCGAAAAGCGAAATCAACAGTAAGCAACGACCGTGGAAATACGGCAGTGCAAAACCCGCGTAATCCGCAACAGCAAGAAGGTTTTACGGAATATATCGTTGGAGAGAAAGAGACACTTTATGCCATATCTAAAAGATTCAGTATTTCTGTTGAAGATATCAAAAAAGCGAACAATTTAAAAAATAACGTTATTGGCGGTGGAATGAAGCTTATGATCCCCAACCAGCCCCTACCTCCTGAACGGCCAAAATTAGTTGAACCTAAAGGAATCGAAATTGTAACACCTGATTCTACAGACAATGACGATAAAGAAGAAAATCAAATTTCAACAAACCGCTACGGAATACGCGAAAAGTCCGAACGTGGTATCGGTGTGTGGATTGATGGACTTTCATCCCAGGGTACAAGCAACCTTGCTCTTCATAAGAGCGCTCCAGTAGGTACTATTCTAAAAATTACCAACCCAATGACCAAAAGTGTTACTTACGCTAAAGTGGTCGGTAAATTTAATGATAATGCCGAAAACCAAAATGCAATTGTCGTGTTGTCAAAGTCTGCCGCCGCAAGCATAGGCGCACTTGACAAACGCTTCCAGGTCGAAATTGCGTATGGATTACCTCTAGAAAATTAACAGAATAAAATAGCTTTTATAGCATAGTAAGAATGAATAACAAACCGTATGTCATAGGAATTGCCGGAAGTAGTGGCTCTGGAAAGACTTTTTTTTTAAATAGTTTTTTAAAACATTTTAAGCCTAATGAGGTAACCTTAATTTCCCAAGATGATTATTACATCCCTGCCAATACTAAAACCCAGGAGGAAAATAGGCTCTATAACTTCGATATTCCGACATCAATCGACAGAGATGCTTTTTATAAAGATATCAAGGCACTCTTTAACGGTGAGACAATATATAAAGAAGAGTATACATTTAACAACCCTTCATTAACACCCAAAATACTAGAGATTAAACCGGCACCCATTTTAATTATTGAGGGCCTATTCATTTTCTATTATACGGAAATTAATAATTTAATCAATCATAAGATATTTTTAAGCGCTGATCAGGATATCGCATTAAGAAGACGTCTACACCGCGATCTGGTTGAACGGGGCTACTTTGAAGATGATGTCATGTACAAATGGATAAACCATGTACTACCATCCTACAACGAGTACCTACTTCCCTATCAGGATACGTGCGATCAGGTCATATTTAACAATACCGATGAACCAGAACCAATCTGGGATATCACCAACCAAATTTCTGAAGAGCTAAAATTAAAGCTCAATTTGGTATAAAATTAAAACAATGTAGAAAGGAGAATCTCGTAAACAGATTCTCCTTTCTATTTAAAGTACTTGATTTATTGATATCAAGATTTTAAATACCTATCTTTGCGCCACGAAACAAATCCATCATAATGAACCATCCTGTAAAGATTAAAAATGCATTGGTTTCAGTCTATTATAAAGACGGCCTTGCTCCTTTAGTTGAATTATTAAACAAATACGGTGTTACCTTCTATTCCACTGGTGGAACAGAAACATTTATCAAAGATTTAGGTATAGATGTTGTTCCAGTTGAAGACCTCACCAGCTACCCTTCTATTTTAGGAGGCCGTGTAAAAACATTGCATCCAAAAGTATTTGGCGGTATTTTGGCACGCCGCCCGCTTGAGTCGGATCAACAACAGCTTGCTCAGTATGAAATACCTGAGATCGATTTGGTTATTGTGGATTTGTACCCTTTTGAAGAAACTGTTGCTTCCGGTGCATCCGAGCAAGATATTATCGAGAAAATAGATATCGGTGGAATTTCATTGATACGCGCTGCCGCTAAAAACTTTAACGATGTCGTTATTATCTCTTCCAAAAATGATTACAAAGAATTGGAAGAAATACTAGCAAACCAAGAAGGTAATACGTCATTGGAACAACGTAAAGAATTTGCTAAACGTGCATTCAATACATCCTCTCATTACGATACAGCAATCTTCAACTATTTCAATCAAGAAAATCCGCTTCAGGTTTTTAAACAATCTGAGCAAAAAGCGCAGGTGTTGCGCTATGGTGAAAACCCGCACCAAAAAGGCACTTTCTTCGGTGATTTAGATAAGATGTTTGATAAATTAAACGGTAAAGAGCTATCTTACAACAATTTGGTTGACGTTGATGCTGCCGTTGCTTTGATTGATGAGTTCACAGAACCTACATTCGCGATCTTAAAACACACCAATGCTTGTGGAGTTGCCTCCCGTTCAACAATCAAACAAGCTTGGTTAGATGCTTTAGCATGTGATCCTGTTTCAGCTTTCGGTGGAGTCTTAATAACGAATGGTCAAGTTGATGCTGCAACAGCTGAAGAGATCAATAAATTATTCTTCGAGGTGTTGATTGCACCTTCTTATTCTGAAGAAGCGATCGCTATACTTACCGCAAAGAAAAACAGAATTATTTTGGTTCGTAAAGAGGTTACATTGCCAGAACAACAGTTCAAAACTCTATTGAACGGCGTCATTCTTCAAGATAAAGACAATACGATTGAAGGACCTGAACAAATGGTTACGGTAACACAAGTACAGCCTACTGCAGAACAACTGGAGGACCTTTATTTTGCGAACAAAATTGTAAAACACACCAAGTCAAATACAATCGTATTTGCTAAAAATGGCACTTTGTTAGCTTCAGGTGTAGGGCAAACTTCACGTGTAGATGCATTGAAACAAGCTATTGAGAAGGCAATTTCTTTCGGTTTTGACCTTAAAGGCTGTGCAATGGCATCGGATGCCTTCTTCCCTTTCCCTGATTGTGTGGAAATTGCTTCAGAAGCTGGTATCGCGGCGGTATTGCAACCTGGTGGTTCAATCAAAGATCAATTGTCAATTGATATGGCCAATGAAAAAGGAATCTCCATGGTAACAACAGGTGTTAGACACTTTAAGCACTAGTTGAACTTCAATAATAAATAAAAAAAGCTACTTTTCTAAAGTAGCTTTTTTTATTTATCTCGCTTCTACAGGAAACTTTGAACGCTTATACTGTTCCATCTCAGCGCTAAGTTTGCGAATCGCATAACCAACAATGGCCACATCATCTATCCACCCGCCCACAAGAATAAAATCAGGAATCGCATCAATCGGCGAAACCACATAAAGTATCGTTCCAATAATAATCGATAAATTCCATTTATCCATTTTATACTTCCCCGTAACTGTGTCCTTACACATTGCAATTAATACGTTAAAGTCGTCCATATAGCCCCCTAGATTCCTCGCTTTTGCTTCCGCCTGTACAAATTCAGATTCCGTAATTTTACGATGCCTAAACTGCTCAAACATTCCCTTCGCAATTCTTTTGATTCTATTGTTCATACCTCAAAATTAGGATTACTAATTTAACAATCCAAATCCTCGCGCTAAACCAAACTCGAATCAAAATCGGATTGCATATCGCAACATAAGCAAATCCTTTCCCTCAAACTGATTAAATTTTGCCTAGGAACCATATGCATCTGCTGCCGATTCGATTAACCACCATCTTTAAAAACTGGCTTGTAAAGGCTATTGGAATAAAAAACGAGGTCTGAATATAGATTTTTATTATTTTTACAAATCGCTGTAGCAAAGTGTCAGTCATCTCCGTATAATAGACAACACAAGCGCAGTGTGAGTCACAAAAACAGATTTTAATATTACACGGTTATGAAAAACTATAGATTATTTAATTTTATTGCTATTGCTTTAGCGGCCTTCTTTCTAACAAGCTGTCTAAAAGATAACGATGACCAGCCAATTCCTGGTGCATTGTTTACCATGGTCAATGGCTACAGCGACTCCAATGCAGTTATCTATTATGCGGACGGAGGCTCACTTCAAAACCCCAATTATCCACTGGGATTCAAGAGTTATGCTCAAATAGGCTTATTATTTACAGGCGCACGAAAAATAGCAGTTTCTGCTGAATATAATACTATCTTGACAGATACAACAATAACTGTCAAAGACAGCACCATATATACATCCTTTTTATTTGGAACGAAATCCAAACCCGTACAGGTGATCACTACAGATCGAATCAATAAAGACATCAAAAATACAGAGTCTGGTTTACGCTTCTTTAATCTTGCTGAAGGTACGGATTTAGTTAGCCTTAAAATAGGCGATCAGGCTTCCCCATCAGAATGGACAAATAGAGCACAAGAAACACAGAATTCGGCAAGTGCCCATCAGGGCTTCATCGCTCAAAAAAGTGGTACATTCACTGTAACAGCTCGTGATAAAGCGGGGAAAACAATCGCAACACGCAGCGACATTAAATTGGTTGGAGGCTATTATTATTCATTAATACTCATAGGTAAAGCTAATGATGAAAAGAAACCATTATACATTGGTTTAGTAGCGCAAGCCGCAAATTAAAATACCCATATCTATATACTTTATAACAACGGCCGTCATGTAAACATGATGGCCGTTGTTTTTCATTTTATACGATACTGTAGATCTTAATGATTCTCTTTAGCTGCTACTTTAGTAATCACATAAATATCCTCATTATCTTTTTTCATCTTATACTTCTCACGAGCAATACGTTGCACTTCTTGCGGATTTGATCGAATATCGTTAATTGTCTTAATGATGGCGGCATTCTCCTTCAGATAGAAGGAGCGTTCACTTTCCAAATTTGCTTTCTGCTTTTGATAACTATACTGCGTGGCAAAGTCATTTCGATCAAAAAATAACATCCACACGAGAAAAGCCAAAGCGGCTAGCAAATACTTATTTCTTATTAAAGACCACAATCGTTGCATAAGACAAAAATACTATTTAGCTTTTATACTTAGGATATTTTCTTCAAAAGTTGAACATCTTTAATTAAAGATATGGAATAATATGTTCAAAGTCATCATATACCTAGAATAATCTTATCTTTAACAGTTCAAAAACGATCATTTCAATGAAATACTCATCGTTAAGACGAAACGCAGTTTTAACGATAAAAGATATTCCAAATGATCATTAAAGAATAAATCGTTGACATATGAAATACTATCTTATTGCAGGTGAAACTTCAGGGGACTTACATGGTGCCAATCTTATTAAAGCATTAAAAATGGAAGACCCCAATGCGACTTTCCAAATAGTCGGGGGAAATCTAATGCAAGCAGAGGCCGAAAAAAAAGCATTGATACATACCTCAGAAATGGCTTTTATGGGCTTTATAGAAGTTTTAAAAAATCTGCCAAAGATATCTAGGAATCTCAAACTTGTTAAAAATGATCTCTTAAAAGAAAAACCGGACACCGTCATTCTAATAGATTTCCCGGGCTTCAATTTGAAAATTGCTGATTTTGCAAAAAAACATGGAATCAAAACATGCTACTATATTTCCCCAAAAGTGTGGGCCTGGAACCAAGGTCGCGTAAAGAAAATCAAACGGATTGTCGACCATATGTTTTGTATTTTGCCTTTTGAGGTAGATTTTTATAAGAAGTGGCGCATGCCCGTTGATTACGTTGGAAACCCACTTTTGGATGCGATTTCAACCTATAATTTCAATCCCCAATTTAGAGCACAAAATGGACTTTCAGAAAAACCACTGATCGCCCTTTTACCGGGAAGCCGGGAAATGGAAATTTCCAAGCTTCTCCCTATCATGGCCGAACTTCCGTTTTTCTTTCCTGTTCATCAATTTGTCATCGCCGGTGCTCCTAATTTTGATGAAGCCTACTACAAGCAGTTTTTTAAAGGTATTGATATTCCCGTGATCTTCGATCAAACCTACGATATTCTCCATAACGCAGAAGCCGCAGTCGTTACAAGTGGAACGGCTACTCTTGAAACAGGTATTCTGAAGATACCTCAGGTTGTCGTTTATAAGGCTAACCCAATATCTGTATGGATAGCCAAATTAGTCATCAAGGTTAAATTTATCTCTCTAGTGAATCTAATTAATAATTTCTTATCAGTGAGGGAATTGATTCAAGACGACTGCACGGCATACGATATTTCATATGAAGTAGGCGAACTTATCAATAATAAAGCTCATCGCGCAAGTGTGATGGAAAACTACGATATTTTGGCTGAGAAACTAGGTTCTCCTGGCGCATCAGAGAAAACTGCCAAATTAATTGTAAAATATCTCGCTAAAATTTAAACTCTTTTACCTTTTATTTGTCAAACTACTAGTTAGTTACAATTAATTAAAAGTTTTATGAAATTTAAATTTATTCTAGGCTTTTTTCTTTGCTTTGCAATGACCTTCACTGGGAAAGCACAAGAAACACAACATATTTCTAAACTGGAAATTGGCAAAAAGGCAAAAAAAAATATCGATAATAGAGACTCAACTGTCGTCATGCACATCGATACTTTAATCATGAAAGACAATGCTACCCTTTCGTTCTATGGCAAGAAAAATGTCAAGCTAACGATTGGTTATGCTGAAATTGGAAATAAGGCAACCATCTATGGAACCGATGGAAAGAATAACGGTGCAAACTTTGACATCAATGCTAATTTTCAAAAATTAGGTTCCCTTTATATCATTGCAAAAGGGGATGACGCTTTTAATGGTACCAAAACTTTTCCCAATGGGAACGGAGGAAAAATTAAAGTCACTTTAACAGATGGCAGTCTCAAACCGCAAACAACAAACAAAAAAGCGGCGAACTATATCTATGGAGACGTAGCTGCAGGTGGCCGCGCTGTCAATGCAAACACAGACTTGAGAAACATCTATGATCGGATTAAAACTGCTCCCACCGGATTGAGAGGGTTACCTCAAGGACAGATTTATTCTGGCAGTGCCGGAACTGAGGGTACATTTGAACTAATTTCAACACAATAACGAAATCCTTAACCCATAAAATGCTAGTATAGAATAATACGCCTTTTTTATGGGTTCATTATTATCTACATCCTCTTCTTTTAAGCTCATAGGCCAATACCAACCGCGTCATCCGATCGTACCGTGCTATTCCTTCCTGTTGATTGTTATGTTTCAGGTATTGATTATAAAACAATCCCATCACATCGTCGACCCAACCCGTGTATTGACTCCAAAAATACCGTTCTTTTTCCACGTCTTTCAATACTTTCGCGCTTAATCTTCCCTTGTAATCCTTTCCTAAATCAGGATACATACCTTGCAGTTCACGTAACATATAAAGCGTGGTCTGTAGATAAGCCGAGTATCGGTAGAAGGACTGTGGATGTTGCTGTAAGCGAACAAAAGCTATAAAATTCGCCTCGTCTTCAAAACCAATTCCCTGTTGATGCGCAAGTTCATGCACTGTAGTAAAAGGTAAAAAGGTGACTGGCATTGCTTTATTAACCTGTGCTTCATGAGTAAATGGATTAAAATAGCCCGAGACACCAAAAAAAGAGACTATTCTGCTATTTATTGGTGATTTTGCCCTAATTTGACCCCTTGACAAGAAATCAGCAAAAGCCGTATCCTGTTGTACCCATGTACTCAAATCCGTTTGAATAGTTTCTTTATGCTCTTCCCATTGGGATGGATCTACATGCTCCCGCAAGTTATTTGTACTATCCAGAAACGCATTCAAAACCACGATATAATCGGCTAACTTTAAGCTATCAACTTGCAAATTGGCATTGGTACTGATTGGTTCACGATAATAGTTCAGGCCCCAAGATAGGTAAAAGAAAAAATAGAGACCCAATAACAAATTTATGATAAGTAGAACCGGACGAAAGGAATTCTTCCATCTTCCTTTCCATAAATTTCCGATCAATTTAGCAATTGAATAAAGTAGCAACCCAACTACTATAGCATAAAATAGATCACCTAAACTAAAAGGAACATAACCAAAAATAAATCTTGGCACATGGCTATAGAAACGGTAAAAGCCGCGCGCATAAAACACCTCAATCCATTGGCTATGTTTCTCAATCAGGGAGAAAATAAAAATTCCAATCAGAAGTAACAGCAGTGTGAAAACAGCTATTTTATTGCGCTTTTCCATTCAAATAATGATATAAAACGATTAGCTTTCGTTCTCAAAATAGACCTTGTAATAATTCATGCCTTTATCCTCATCGTAACCCTTCTCAAGATATTCACGTTTACCATGAACATAGATATGAAAATTCTTATCCAGCTTTAAAACAGACTTGTAAGAAGATTCCATTTTTTTTACCGCTTTATCTGCTATTTCAAAACTTGCCTGAAATGGAGAGTCAAATTCATCTTCAAAACCAGCTTTAAAGTCCTGAAATAAAGCAATCGCCTGCGGGTTGCCCAAGACTTCCTCCTCAAACTCTTCCTGGACAAAAGTTTCCTTTTCCTTAAAGTAATTCATGGATTTGTTCATCAGATCAATCTTGTCCGCTTTCTCCAATTCAAACGTTTCGTCTAATTTTTCCTGAACAAAGTTCTTATACACTTTCAGGTAATTCCCCGTTTGATTGAAATTATCGTTACGCACGCGAAGCTGCAGAAACTCATCTTTCCAATATACAGCCTCCTGTTGACGGTTTGTCTGATCGAGAACCAGCACCTTATACCCCTCTTCTTCTTCCACATTGACAATAATACAGCCCTTGTCCAGTTTATTGATATTGATCGCCTCCTGCTCATATTCCAACATAAAAGCACCTTGCTCCGGATATACTTTCAGATAAGTCTCTTTATTCTCAGATTTGAATATACCAATCGCATCATGTTCTTCCCCTTCGATCTGCACATTTTTTAAGGCAACTACATACACCTCTCCAGCTTTAATTTTAGGATGGTTGGATACCTCATAAAGGTGTTTTGAAATTTGTTGGGAAAAATCATGAAATGGAAGCTGCTCCTTAAAATACTGTCTTGCAAAATAGAAAATCTCATTCAGCTCCAACTCTCCATTGGGATGATATAAACGATATACTTCATTCACCTTTGCAAAAGGGCTCATAAAATACTGCATCAGGAGTCCAGGTAACACGTCATCTCCTTCAAGAGATACCGGGGCATCCGACAAAATATAAAATTCATCTTGCGCTTTATTGCCTACACGATGAATAGATAACGCTTCAAAAGTTGCATCTTGGTGAAAAAACATATTTCTTATCTTATAAATTATATATATCTATTGCTATTCTAAAAGTCTGACAATGTGCATTGACAATATCTTTAATTTCAGGAGAATAACCTCCGCCCATACTTACTTGAACAGGGATATTTTGTTTATGGCACATTTGAAAGACCAATTCATCTCTTCGATGACAGGTACTGCTGCTTAAGTTCAATTTACCCAGCTTATCCGTTTCCAAAATATCGACCCCAGCCTGGTAGAAAACGAAATCAGGCTCAAATTCCCGAAATACATCAGCCAAACTTTCTTCCAATAAAGTGAGATATTCCATATCCGTAATATGATCTGCTAAGCCAATATCCAAATGGGAACGCTGTTTGACAAAGGGATAGTTTTTCTCACCATGCATTGAAAAGGTAAACACCTGGTTATGCCCTTCAAAAATATGGGCGGTACCATTTCCTTGGTGCACATCCAGGTCAATGATGAGAATACGGCTAGCATATTTATACTTCAATAAGTAGCCGGCGGCAGTCGCTTGATCATTCATCAGACAGAAACCTTCACCAAAATCATAACCTGCATGATGTGTCCCCCCTGCAATGGTAAAAGCAGCACCATACTCACGTGCATATTTAGCACTCCGGATCGTCCCATCAAGGATATATCGCTCCCGATCAACAAGGCTTTGACTTAATGGAAAACCTATTCTACGGACCATCCTGGAATCCAAAGTAAGCTCAAACAACTGCTTTACATACATTGGATCATGGACCAAACAGCATGTCTCAAAGCTCGCGAGCTCAGGACTGAAAAAACTTGACTCATCTGCCAGACCCTCATGTTTTAACTGTAAAGGAATCAACTCGTATTTCAGCATCGGAAATCGATGCCCCTCTTTGACGGGGTGGACAAATTCTTGACGAAAAGCTATCTTAAGCACCTTAAAATCTTCTATTACTCATGCGAAGATAAGAAAAAGATCTTTTGGAGTTATATGAGAAAAAGGGCATCTTTGAGAAGAAACAAACAGCAAGCCGATGTTATGTTGCCATAACAGCATACTTGTATTCGATCATAAATTTATATTCTTCAAAATAAATGGAAACAACTAATTTGCCCCAATTGTCTGCCATGGAACAACGTGTACTAGGCTCACTAATCGAAAAATCAAAAGTAACCCCAGAATATTATCCAATGACAATCAACAGCTTACAAGCTGCTTGTAACCAAAAGACTTCCCGCAAACCGGTTGTACAATATACAGAAGAAGATATTATTGCGACATTGGATATATTAAAGAAAAAGGGCTTAATCTCGACAGTTGTTGGCGGTGGATCTCGCGTAACAAAGTACAAACACAATTTTGCCATACAATTTCCACTGGTTCCCTCTGAATTAACCATTGTCTGTTTATTGCTACTCAGAGGACCGCTGACCGCCGGCGAAATTAATTCAAACTCCGGAAGACTTTATGAATTTGAATCGTTGGGCGAAATCAATGAACAATTGGAAAAATTGGCACAAGAAGGCTATCTTAAGTCCTTACCTAAACAAATGGGTCATAAAGAAGTCCGCTACATCCATTTATTAGGAGAAATCAATCTGGAGTCCTATGAAAATAGTGGTCCGGTGAGCGGCTCCTCGAACGACCAGATCTTACTCGATCGAATTGGACAATTGGAACAGGAAGTTGCAACATTGAAACAGCAATTTCAGGATCTCTGGGATGAATTACATTAATTGCTCATGTCGCAAACAATAGATTCAAAAAACGAAATATCCAAAGCAACCTTGTGGTTGATGACCATCGCCACAGGCTTAGTTGTCGCCAATAATTATTACAATCAACCATTATTGGGCTTGATTGCCAAAGACCTACATATTGACGAGGCTACGGTCAGTAATTCGGCCATGTTAACGCAGATCGGATATGCCTTTGGCCTGTTACTGATCGTTCCTTTAGGGGATATGTTTAAAAGAAAGAAAATGATCTTGATCGATTTCTTTTTCATTATTTTTTCTTTGGTAGGCATGGCCATGTCCACTTCTATCCTATCTATCTTGCTATTCAGCTTTCTGATAGGTTTCACGTCTGTTATTCCACAGGTTTTTGTGCCCATGGCAGCCGAACTTGCGAGCAAAGAAAAGCAGGCATCAGCAATAGGTATGGTTATGTCGGGTCTGCTGATCGGTATATTACTCTCTAGGGTTGTAAGCGGGTTTGTCGGCTCCTACTTTGGCTGGCGCGAAATGTATTGGATAGCGTCAGCAATTATGGTCATTACAGCCATCACCATCGCATTCAAGCTACCAGAGGTACTGCCTAATTTTAAAGGTTCTTATAAGGAATTGATGCGATCAGTCTGGAACTTTGCCAAGAAACAACCTGTATTACAGTTGGCTGCTTTCCGTGGAGCCATGGGATTTGGGGCTTTTTCTGCATTTTTTACAACGCTTGTTTTCCATCTTGAAGCCCCACCTTTCTTTGATGGCCCGGCAACTGCTGGAGCCTTTGGTCTCGTGGGTGCCTGCGGGGCGCTTGCCGCTGCTTTTGTCAATAAACTAACCATTTATATAGGCAAAGCAAAAATCATCTTGTACGCGATCCTATTGATGTTAATCAGCTGGTTATTATTCGCCCTCTTCGGCAATTACTATTGGGGCCTGATCCTTGGTGTTATTCTCATCGATCTTGGCCTACAGTCGATGCATATCCTAAATCAAAGCGATTTCTATGCGCTAAACCTCGGTGCCAACAACCGACTAAATACCGTATATATGGTCAGCTATTTTATTGGCGGATCAACAGGCACTTTTTTTTGCTGCACAAGCATGGCAACACTTCCAATGGCCCGGTGTTATTTTCGTAGGCACATGTTATACGCTGTTGGCATTGTTGGCTCATCTATTATTTGATTATAAATTAAGAAAAAACTGATATGAAATTCGGCCAAGTAGAACATCCCGAGGAAATCGATTTTACCCTTCCTCCTACTACACCAGAAACCTTAACCTTATTACAGCACTTCAAAATAGACAAACCTTTTGAGGTATATGTAGGCTGTGCAAAATGGAATAAACAAGATTTAAAGGGCTTTTATCCCAGAGGTACAAAAGACGAACTTGCCTATTACTCCACACAGTTTAACAGCATTGAACTCAATGCTACATTCTACAATTCACCTGGCATAGACCAGGTAGAGACCTGGAAAAAGAAAACACCTGCTAACTTCAAGTTCTTCCCAAAAATACCACAATCCATCAGCCATTTCAGCAGACTATTAAATACGGGTGATAAAGTAAAATTATTTACGGACTCCATTGTTCATTTCGATGAAAAACTGGGAATGGCTTTTCTTCAGATGCATGACAATTATAATCCAAAGGACATGGCCCGTTTAAAACTATTTCTTCATGACTGGCCAAAAGAAGTCCCGCTAGCGTTGGAAGTCCGAAATAAAGATTGGTTTTCCAAACCCGAAGTAACAAAAGAACTCTATGCACTGTTGGAGGAAACCAATGTGACCAATGTACTGGTCGATACTGCAGGCCGGAGAGATATGCTTCATATGCGCCTGACCACCCCGATTGCTTTCGTACGGTATGTAGGTGCAAATCATGCATCAGACTATGATCGACTGGATCAATGGATCGATGTTCTGAAACTATGGCGGGAAAACGGGTTGCAAAAATTGTATTTCTTTATCCACCAGAATATTGAGGTGGAATCACCGTTACTGGCGACACATTTTATCAAAAAACTGAATACAACATTCGACTTGGATCTAACCTATCCCAACAAAAACACAGGAAATACCTTATTTTAAGACAAGTTATCAGATCCGGTCCATGATGCACCAATAGAAAAATATATTTTGCCCCAAAAAAAAGCCGAAGTAGAAGATACTTCGGCTTTTTTTATTAAAAATCAAACTTTAGCTTATTTTTTAGCGTATTTAAAGTTTTTACCGATGAAACGGGCATTACCACCCAATTCTTCTTCGATACGCAACAATTGATTGTATTTAGCCATACGGTCAGAACGTGAAGCAGAACCAGTTTTGATCTGTCCACAGTTCAATGCTACAGCTAAGTCAGCGATAGTCGCATCTTCAGTTTCGCCCGAACGGTGTGACATCACAGAAGTATAACCAGAATTTTGAGCTAAAGTAACCGCATTGATTGTTTCAGTCAATGAACCGATTTGATTTACTTTCACTAAAATTGAATTCGCTGTATGGGTATCAATTCCTTGTTGAAGACGTTTTGTATTTGTAACAAAAAGATCATCACCTACTAATTGAACATGGTCACCGATTTTATCAGTCAATGTTTTCCATCCAGCCCAATCATCTTCAGCCATACCATCTTCGATAGAAATAATAGGGTATTTAGCTGTTAATTCAGCCAAATAGCTTGCTTGTTCTTCACTAGAACGTACAGCACCTTTATCACCTTCAAACTTCGTATAATCGTATTTACCGTCTTTGTAGAACTCAGAAGAAGCACAATCCAACGCTAAACAAACATCTTGACCTGGTTTGTAACCAGCGATTTCAATCGCTTTCAAAACTGTTTCGATAGCATCCTCAGTACCTTCAAAAGTTGGCGCAAAACCACCTTCATCACCTACTGCAGTCGAAAGACCTCTGTCATGTAAGATTTTTTTCAAGGTATGGAAAACCTCAGTACCCCAACGCAAAGCCTCAGAGAATGAAGGCGCACCCACAGGCATGATCATAAATTCCTGAAATGCGATAGGTGCATCAGAGTGTGAACCACCATTGATGATATTCATCATAGGGATAGGCAACGTGTTCGCATTTACACCACCGATATAACGGTATAATGGTTGACGCGACTCTTGTGCAGCAGCTTTCGCTACAGCTAAAGAAACTCCTAAAATAGCATTTGCGCCCAGGTTTCCTTTATTTTCGCTACCGTCTAAATCAATCATGATTTTATCGATGGCATTTTGCTCGAAAACATCTACACCTTCTAGTGCTTTTGCAATTTTAGTGTTTACATTCTCTACAGCTTTCAAAACACCTTTTCCTAGATATTTTGACTTGTCACCATCACGCAATTCTACTGCTTCGTGAATACCAGTTGAAGCACCTGAAGGAACAGCTGCACGACCAACAAAACCATTTTGTGTAGTAACATCTACCTCAATTGTAGGGTTACCGCGCGAATCCAAAATTTGACGCGCATGAACATCGATAATTAAACTCATCTCTTTATTAGACTATAATTTATTTTCATTACTTAGTGTAGATAAGACACACTCTTGTCTACAGACATTTTTCACAACCAAATATAATAAAAAATGTATTTATTCCCCTATTTATTATGAATAAAATAGTACTAATCTGAATAATTGGTACTATTGTCACAATAAAAAACCCTTCGAAATCTGAAGGGTTTTTTTATATAATATTGTACAATTTAGTTTTTGATCATCGCTACAAAATCATCAAACAAATAGCGCGAGTCATGTGGACCCGGTGATGATTCTGGGTGATATTGCACCGAAAATGCTTTCTGTCCTTTGATACGGATACCTTCAATAGACTGATCGTTCAAATTAACGTGTGTAATTTCGACGTTCTCAGAATTTTGGATATCTTCAGCCACAACCCCAAAACCGTGGTTCTGCGAAGTGATTTCACAACGGTTGGCGATAATATTCTTCACTGGGTGATTGATACCACGGTGTCCGTTATGCAATTTGCTTGTGCGGATACCATTTGCCAATGCTAAGATCTGGTGCCCTAAACAAATACCAAACATCGGTTTATTTGCATTCAAAATAGCTTTTACCGTATCGATTGCATAATCCATTGGTGCTGGATCGCCAGGACCATTGGAAATGAAATAACCATCCGGATTCCATTTCTCCATTTCCTCAAATGTTGTTTTCGCAGGAAAAACCTTTGTATAAACATCACGAGCCTCAAAATTGCGCAAGATATTTTTCTTGATGCCTAAGTCCAAAACCGCTACACGTAACGAAGCATTTTCATTACCGAAGAAATAAGGCTCAGCTGTTGTTACTTTTGAAGACAGCTCAAGTCCATCCATTGAAGGAACTTCAGCCAATTGACGCTTTAATTCCTCAACATCCAATGTTTCTGAAGAAATAATCGCATTCATCGCACCTTTATCACGGATATGTCGCACCAATGAACGGGTATCCACATCAGAAATACCAACTAAATTACCCTCTTCAAAGTAGCTTTGGATAGATTCATCAGCCATTTTACGGCTATAGTTGATGTTGTAGTTCTTACAAACTAGTCCCGCAATCTGAATTTGATTTGATTCGGTATCATCCTCATCAATACCATAGTTACCAATATGAGCATTGGTGGTTACCATGATTTGTCCAAAATAAGATGGATCAGTGAAAATCTCTTGATAACCAGTTGTTCCTGTATTGAAACAGATTTCCCCAGTAGTCGTACCAATTTTACCAGCGGCTTTACCGTGATAAACTGTACCATCTTCTAAAACTAAAATTGCAGGCAATTTGCTGTAGTTGGTCATTATCGATGTAATATTATAAAATGTGTATCCTTACTTTTATGAATTTTAAAGCGTTCTTTATTGGATATAAAAAAAGCCCTCAAATGGGCTAAATATCAATTAACAATGCATCATCACGATTGATAAACCGTTTCCTAAGGCACCTACCAATAAAGACTCTACTTTAATTTTCACGGGAGACAAAGTTACGACATATCACTTAAAAGTGAAAACATTTTTTATTTTTTTATTCTTCAACTGATTCTTTCTTCCAAAACGTTGCAAAGTCTCTCAAAATCAGACCTGTCAATAGCGGCACAAGCATATAAATCAATGGATTCTCTAACCAGGCTTCTCGAAACTCCAAGCGTAGCAAGGCAATCAAAGCGGTAGTAAGACCACATCCCGGACAATCATAGCCACTTGCAGCCTTCCAAAGGCAAGGAACAAGAATATGGATATCCGTGAAAAGATATAAGCCTATAGCAATCCCGAAATACCCCAATACCAACGAATAGATCCAATGATATTTAAGGTATTTCAGCAGGATATAAATCATTAATTATTGTTTATAGGACTCTTAATGTAATTGCCATCTGCATCCTTATATTTTCCGACAAGAATCATAATCAAATCGATCAGATACCAGATACCACAACCGCCCAAGGTAAGCAGCTGAATAACGGCAGTACCAATTTGCCCCAAATAGAACCGATGTGCTCCAAAAGGGCCTAGAAAAAAGCAAAATAACAATGCCGGCAACCATCTGTCATCCTGAAACGTGTTATTTTGTTGCTGAAAGGGTTGGTTGGCATAAAATATAGGCTGTCTTACGCCACAATAGGGACAAACCTCGGCCTTGATATTGATCAACTTGCCACATTCTACACAATACTTTTCGTCTGCTGTTTTCATTTAGATTTAATTTGGTAATGGGGCTAAAAACCAGCCTTCCATCCGGGATAAAATAATAGCATGAAATTAACAAAAAAACTTATAAAATGTTCTTTTTTTAGCAACATATAGCATTTAATATAAACAGAAAAGGCGCTTCACGGTATGGAGCGCCTTTTCTATTTATATATTCAACCTTTAGGAGTTGATTGCTTTCCAGATCATATCTTTCAATGGCAATATATTTTTACCGGTCACCGAAGAAATGAAAATATAGGGTACATCTTCCGGTAGCTCCTGCTCCATTTCCTTCTCCAGCTCCTCATCGAGCATATCAGACTTGGTAATAGCCAGCAATTTGGGTTTATCTGCCAATTCTGGATTATACGCAGTCAGTTCATTCAATAAGATTGCGTACTCCTCACGGATCGTCCGATCGGTATCGGCCGGCACCATAAACAGCAAAACAGAATTTCGTTCAATATGCCGCAAGAAACGATACCCTAATCCCTTTCCTTCTGAAGCGCCTTCGATAATACCCGGAATATCGGCCATAACAAAGGAACGGTTATCCCGGTAGCTCACCATACCCAAATTAGGTACCAGTGTTGTAAAGGGGTAATTCGCGATTTCTGGTTTCGCAGCAGAGACGACTGACAACAACGTTGATTTACCAGCATTCGGGAATCCAACCAGTCCAACATCAGCAAGAACCTTCAATTCGAGAATCATCCACTGCTCTTTACCTGGAAGACCAGGTTGCGAAAACCGCGGTGTCTGCTGCGTTGGCGACTTAAAATGCCAATTACCCAGTCCGCCTTTTCCTCCCGGAACCAATATTCTGGTTTCACCGTCTTCTGTGATATCGAACAACACCTCTCCCGTCTCTGCATCCTTCGCAATCGTACCCAATGGCACTTCCAAGATCTCATCACGTCCAGTTGCCCCCGTACGCAAAGAACTGCCGCCAGACTCACCGTTTGACGCAATAATATGCTTACGATATTTTAAATGGAGTAACGTCCAGAGATTAGTCGTTCCTTTCAGTATAATATGCCCTCCACGACCGCCGTCACCACCATCGGGTCCACCGGTAGCTGTGTGCTTGTCACGGTGCAAATGAGCCGAACCTGCCCCACCATGTCCAGAACGACAACACACTTTCACATAATCAACAAAATTCGAACCTTGCGCCATTACAATTTATTACAGTCTAAAAAGTACTTATCTTAATTAATAATTATCGATGATATCTGTTAAACTTTTAAAGATAGAATCGATATCACCGATACCATTCACTTTAGAAAGTTTACCTTGTGCCTCATAATACGGCAACACATGAATCGTCTTCGTGAAATATTCATCAATACGCTTCACCAATTTATCAGCATCATCATCCGCACGACCAGAAATTTCCTTACGTTTAGCGATGCGTGCTTTCAATTCATCCTCATTCACATCCAGTGCAATTACTACCGAGATTGATGTATTGATACCTTCTAAAAAAGCATCCAATGCCTCAGCTTGAGCAACAGTACGAGGAAATCCATCAAAAATAAATCCTTTTGCATCCGGATTTTTCTTTACTTCCTCTTCCAGCATTGCTATCGTAATCGAATCTGGCACTAAATTTCCCTCAGCAATAATCTGGCTCACTTGTTGACCAAGTGGCGTTTGACCTTTAATATGTGCTCTAAAAATATCACCAGTTGAAACATGAACCAATTGATATTTTTCAATAAGCTTTGCAGATTGGGTTCCCTTACCTGCACCCGGAGGGCCAAATATTACAAGGTTTAGCATAGTTTTATTTAAGAAATTAAAACGAGTTAAAAAATAAAAGCCTAATCACAGATGATGACTAGGCTTTTCAGTTGTGCGCTCCAAGGGAGTCGAACCCCTAACCTTCTGATCCGTAGTCAGATGCTCTATCCAATTGAGCTAGGAGCGCAATAAACCATTACGTTTAGAACTCTGTCCCATGTGTTTTGGTGACGCAAATATAGTCAGAATTCGTTTTTTTACAAATTTTTTTTCAAAAAGAAGTTCCCTCCTTCCATCGACTGCCCTGCAATTATGCTTCTAAAAACAAAAAGCCAATCAAATTGACTGGCTTTTATTTGTGCACTCCAAGGGAGTCGAACCCCTAACCTTCTGATCCGTAGTCAGACGCTCTATCCAATTGAGCTAGGAATGCCTCTTTTAACAATACAAAAACTGTATTTGTGCGCACCAAGGGAGTCGAACCCCTAACCTTCTGATTCGTAGTCAGATGCTCTATCCAATTGAGCTAGGAGCGCTAGGCAACCAAAACAAATCCGTTATCCTTTTCCGTTTTGGTGATGCAAATATCGTTATATTTATCGATTTAACAAACATTTTTTCTCTTTTTTAAACTTTATACAACAACATTTCTTTTATCTCGTTGATAATATTATATTTAAAATATCAACTTTTTTTTTCAGACACGGACAAATGTTAGCATTCATGAGCAAAAGAGAATTAAAACTCAGTAAAATTCGCATCGGAGATATCAGTATCTCTTACTATATTCGCCCAAGCAAATTATACCCCTCTCCGAAAACAGTCATTTTCATTCATGGTTTCCCCTTCAACAAAAACACCTGGAAACAACAACTCCTACAACTCGACGAAGATTATACAGGCATCGCCATTGATGTTCGAGGACATGGCCTAAGTACCAATGGACATGGTTTTTTCTCCGTCGATGTTTTTGCCAAAGATCTTGTGGAGTTTATTCGTAAACTCGACCTCAATCATGTCATCCTTTGTGGAATCTCTATGGGTGGCTACATCGCCCTCAGAACCTATGAACTGATCGGACAACAGCTCAAAGGACTTATCCTCTGTGACACGAATTCTCTTTCCGACGACAACAAAGGCAAACAAAAGCGTTTTGATTCCATTCAGGCTTTATTAAAATATGGTAGAAGACCATTTGCCATTGGCTTTATCGCAAACGTGTTTCACGATAAAACAATCCGTGAAAACCCCGAAGCTGTTGAACTCGTCAAAAGCTGTATTCGCAGAAATGAAGTCGCCAGCATTTGCGCGACACAACTCGCTCTTGCTTCGCGAACAGATACAACCCATTCGTTGAAGACAATTATTATTCCAACACTGATCATAAAAGGTAAACACGACAAGTTGATGAGCGAAGAGCAAACAAATATCCTTATCGAAAATATACCCGACGTCCGCTATATGGAGTTTGAAGAATCCGGGCACCTTCCAAATCTCGAGGAACCCGAAAAATTTAATGCGGTGCTCAATGATTTCCTGCGAAATATACCATTATAACCATCACCTTGGTCGTCAAGTGCGGCATCGGATATAAAAACAATAAAAAAAGCCACAACAGTGGCTTTTTTTATTGTTTTCATTAAGATTTCGTTCTACGGATACTAGAACGAAAAATCATCTTTTGACCGAACATCCGCTTCCTCAGCGTATGCATCATCAAAGTTAGGCTCATAACGTTTCTCGATTACTTCCTGATTAGACTTGATGTAATTAACCACATCCGTCAAACCATCAGCGAATTTCTCAAAATCTTCTTTATATAAGAAAATCTTATGCTTAATAAACTGGCCATCCTCAAAGCGCTTCTTGCTTTCTGTGATAGTAATGTAGTAATCGTTCGATCGAGTTGCTTTTACATCAAAAAAATAAGTACGCTTACCTGCTCTCACCTTTTTTGAAAAAACTTCTTCACGTTCTTTGTTTTCAAAATCTCCCATTGGTTGTTATTTAAGTTTAAAGTAATCTTAATCTTTGATAAATATATAATAATTCATTTTAATACACCAAATAATATTAAAAAAAAAAGACAATTACGCACAAAAATGGCAGTTCCCAACTATTTATAACCAAGACAAAAATTAAACAACAAGATTTTTTACCGACGAAATCATTACATTTACCGAAAATATAAGTTGTATTACCTAAAGCAAATATGTAGAATATATTTGTGCCTCTATCTTTGAGTCATAAATAGTAAAAACATTATGGAAAAAGAACCCATCATACCAAACAGCAATAATAGCCGCAATATTGTAGGAGCGATTGTGATCATCGTAGGTATATTCTTATTATTGAATAACCTCAATTTAGGAAGCTGGTTTCCGGATTGGTTATTTGGCTGGCAAACGATATTAATCATCATTGGATTGGTCATCGGTATAAATTCCCAATTTCAGAAAAAATCGGCAATTATCCTACTGATCATAGGCGGAGCAAGCCTTATTTCAAGAATGATGCGCACAGATTTTGGTTCCGTAACCGTTCCGATCATCATCATTTCGCTCGGGATTTACTTTATCATGAGCAAAAGGAAACCGCCGATGGTTCCCCCAACTTACCCTAATCCGCCGCAAGGCTCTTATGACTGGGATAAGCGAGTCCATGTACCCACAGCAGAACCTATAGACAGTAGCCCCGCTGATCAGGAATCAAGACCTTTCAACGAACAATATGGATCAAGCCAACAAGCCTCGCCTAATCAGCAGGCTTTTGGCGACAAAGATCCTTTTCAACAGTCATTTGAAGATAACCTCAACTTGAACAGTATTTTTGCAGGTCAAAAGAAGGTAATCTATTCCAAAAATTTTAGAGGTGGCAACTTGACCAATGTATTTGGGAGTGTAGAACTGGATTTAACAAAAGCGGATATTCAACAACCCATTGTGATCGATACATTCCAATTGTTTGGTAGCGCACGTATTATCATCCCTCCACATTGGACGGTATTTAGCAACGTGGCATCGGTCTTAGGATCTGTTGATGACCGCCGCTTTCAAACAATTTATAATCCTGATACGGATAAGAAAATATACATTACAGGGACCTGTATTTTAGGCAATTTAACCATAAAAAATGCTTAATAGATGAAAAACAAACTGTTCCTCAGTGTTAAAAGTCGTTTAATTGGCATTATATGTATATCCGTATTTATCGGATATCTCGCGTTACAGTATTTATTGATGCTTCGTTCTGGTTTCGACCAACAACTCGCATTCAAAGATTCATTTATAAACAGTGTGGTGATGATGTTTTGCTGTTATGGCATGTCATCAGCACTCAATTTCTATACCCCGCAACCCCGGGAGATTTGGAAGGTACTCATCATCGGATTAATCATGGGCGCAATAAGCATCGCATTAAGCCGATTTTTGATGAGTTACTTTATCGAATCGACCTTTACCCCATTGCTGGATTTAACCTTACCCTATCGGGGTATCGTTAACTTCCTCATTTTGACTTCTGTTGCCATTATCAATATCGTTTGGAATATTCAGGAAGACAACATCAACAATATCAAGCGGAAGCAGGAATCCGAAAATTTACTTCGGGAAGCCGAACTGTATAATTTAAGACAACAGTTACAGCCGCATTTCCTATTCAATAGCCTCAACTCCATTATAGCACTTATTGGCGCCAATCCGGATGAAGCCCGAAACATGACATTCCAGTTATCGGACTTTTTAAGAGGAACATTAAGAAAAGAAAACAATCAAATTATCACACTTGAAGAAGAGCTCGATCACCTTCAACTTTATCTTGATATTGAAAAAGTACGCTTCGGTCATCGACTAAATACATCCATCTCTTCCTCAGAAGAAATTTTCAACAATAAATTACCAGCCATGATTATTCAGCCACTGGTAGAAAATGCGATTAAACACGGATTATACAATGTAACGGATCAAGTAGAAATTAAAATAAAATGCCAGTCGAATGAAGGTCAATTAATGATCCAAATTACCAATCCATTCGATACTGAAGAGCAATCAAAACCGAAAAAAGGCACTGGATTTGGGCTTTCGAGCATTCAACGCCGATTGTACCTCCTCTATGGAAGAAATGATCTCCTTGAAACTCAGATTCAGGACAATATATTTATCAGCACCCTAAAAATACCTCAATATGATTAAAGTCGTTATTATCGATGATGAACCCTTGGCACGCTCCATTATTGCCGGTTACTTAAAAAATGAGGCCGATGTATCGGTCGTTGCCGAATGTGGCGATGGTTTTGAAGGCGTTAAGGCTATTCATACCCATGAACCTGATTTAATTTTTCTGGACGTACAAATGCCCAAATTAACGGGTTTTGAAATGCTGGAACTGATAGACAATCCACCAGCTGTCATCTTTACGACGGCTTTTGATGAGTACGCCTTAAAAGCTTTTGAGAAGAACGCATTGGATTATCTGTTAAAACCGGTATCACCTACGCGCTTTAAAAAAGCCTTGGAAAAATTTAGGGCTAACTTCTCAGCTCCGGAGAAAAAGGTACAGCCCAACTACGAAGTCCTTACAGCGCAAGACGAAACAAAAATTGACCGTATTGTTGTAAAAACAGGCACCCAGATCAAAATTATTCCAATTGATACCGTCAAATATCTGGAGTCTTACGATGACTATGTTAAGATTCATACCAAAGATGGCATGTACCTCAAGAACAAAACCATGTCCTTTTTTGAAAAATCTTTGGATCCAAATCAATTTGTCCGCATCCACCGTTCTTTTATCATCAAAGTGGATCAGTTGGCTAAATTGGAACCTTATGAAAAAGACTCTTATATTGCTGCACTGACATCGGGCGAAAAGCTCAATATCAGTAAATCAGGCTATGCACGATTAAAACAATTGATTGGAATTTAAACATTCCGTAGATTTGTGCCCATCAATAGTTATGAAACATTTAATTACAATAGTATTGCTGGGCATCTCTTCTTACTCCTTTGCCCAAACGAATCCTGCGGAACAGATCAACAGAGGAGTTTACAATAAGCTGGAATTTTTTATCAATTCCCAGATGACAGACTCCGCCTATAATTTGGCCAGTGATTCTTTTAAACAGCAAATTAGCCTAGCCAAATTCACGCAAGTACTCCAAGAGCTATACCCCTTAGGAAGAGTAAAAAGCTCAACGATACAAGAATTTGAAAAAGGTCTTGCAACCTATCAAATGGACTTCGACAGCAAATCATATGCGGTCCTTTTTGCAACGGATACTACCCTAAAATTCAACACATTAAAATTCACACCTTTAGCAGGGAAGCCTCAAGTGGAAAAAACTATTGTGGTACCTGCTACACAGAAATCTGTCGATAACGACGACCTTTTTGTCGATTCAGTTGCAAATACGTACCTGAAACAACAAAACACACAATCACTTGCCATTGGCATTTTAAAGAACGGACAAACCAAAACCTATTTCTATGGCGAGACGGCCAAAGGCAACCAAACTCCGCCTACAAAAACGTCTATTTATGAAATCGGCTCGCTGAGCAAAGTTTTTACGGCTATACTTTTGTCAAATCTTGTCGAAGAAGGAACAGTCACCTTAGATCAGCCTATTTCGCTATTTCTTCCTGACTCACTCAAAAAAAATGAAGCGCTTTCGAAAATAACATTTCAAATGTTGGCCAATCATACCTCTGGCTTTCCACGACTTCCTGAGAATCTCGACAAAGTCAAAGGATTTAACGAAAACGACCCTTACAAAACATACGACAAAAAAGCACTTTATAATTACCTCGCAAGCTTTAAAAATAAAAAAAATCCAGGTGAAGAATATGAGTACAGCAACCTTGGTTACGCCGTATTAGGAGACATTATATGCAGTATCTATAAAAAAAGTTATGATCAGCTTGTAAAAGATATCATCTGTAAACCACTTGAAATGAGTAATACCTTTCAAGTATTAGATCCTAAGAGAAAAGATACTTTTAAAGTATATAACAAAGAAGGCCAAGAAGTAATTCCTTGGTCGTTTGACGCTTTCGGTCCCGCTGGTGGATTAAAATCGAGTCTGGAGGATCTGCTTAAATTTGCGAATGCGCAATTTAAGATGCCGCAGACTCCATTGGAAAATGCGATGGCAAATACCCGGTTATTTACATTTTTTCTACCTCCAGACACAGACCTCGGACTCGCATGGCATATGAATTTGATTGACGACCTAACGGTTTATTGGCACAATGGCGGAACTGCCGGAAGTAGCTCCTATCTAGCCTTATCGCCCGACAAAAAAAAGTGGTGTAGTCATCTTGTCCAATTCAGCCATCTCTACCGATGACACGGGTAAAGCTATCTTGGATTACCTACTCCGTAAAAAGTAAAGTTCAAAAAACAAGGAATAATGAGCCATATTGAAACAACAATATGGCTTTTTTTGTTGTAATAGCGATGAGTGATCATTAATTTTGAAGATAGGACAAAACAAATGGATTCAGAGGAATCAACCAACAACAAGCTAAACAGCATCTATTTACATGAAGATATTTATCACTAAAAAAATTCCACAAAAAGGCATAGATCTATTAAAATCTGCTGGGCACGACATTTCTATACACGATTCAAGTACTCCCCTTTCCGAAACGGAGCTTATCAAAGCTAGCCAACAGGTCGACTACGTCCTTAACGGTGGAATGCAAAAGTTTGATGCTAATTTTTTCCAAAACTGCCCCAACCTAAAAGCCCTATCTCTCATGAGCGTCGGCTATGACAATGTGGATATCTCAGCCGCTACACAGCATGGAATCCCCGTAAGCAATACACCGGGCATCCTTTCGGGAGCAACAGCAGACGTTGCTTTCCTCTTGATGCTATCGGTATCGCGGAAAGCATTTTTCAACCACAAAAGAATTTTGCAGGGCGAATGGAAAGGTTTTGATCCCACAGCAAACCTAGGCATCGAGCTCAATAACAAAACACTAGGCATTTATGGACTGGGACGAATTGGCTTTGAATTCGCCAGAAAAGCCAAAGCAGCGTATAACATGGAAATTATCTATTACAATCGGAGCCGTAATGAGGAAGCAGAACAAATTCTTGGCGCACGATATGTTAATTTCGACGATCTGCTCACGCGGAGCGATGTACTTTCAATCCACTCAGCTTTGACTGCGGAGACTAAAAACCGATTTGACAAAAATACGTTTACGCGCATGAAAAACTCCGCTATATTAGTGAATACGGCTAGGGGCGGATTAGTCAATGAATTGGATCTAACAGAAGCCCTGCAGACTGGCCAATTATGGGGCGCCGGGCTTGATGTAACAGACCCGGAGCCGATGGATCCAAAAAACCCACTCTTAACGATGGAAAATGTTTGTATCCTGCCGCACATCGGCTCTGCCACCGTAGAAACAAGGGATAATATGGCATTGATGGCCGCCAGCAACTTACTGGCCGCAATCAAAGGCGAAAAAATGCCACAAATTATCAATAAAGAAGTATATCAATGAAACGAAGATTTTTTCAGCTTTTAAATAGCTTAAATAAAGCTATCTTACCAAAATACGGTAAGATGGATCCGTTAAAATTAAAAAAGTACCAGCAGGCTATCATTACCTACAGGTACTTTGTCCTTATACATGCATTGGAAACGGACCAGGACTAAGTTTTTGCAGTTCCTTGGTCACTTGAATTTGAAACAATGCTAATCTGCGTCGGATTGGAAGATAAACTAATATCGTTCCTTTCCAGCTCCAACATAATCTTTTCCTGCATCGAGTTTCGCGCAGCGACATAGTGCTCTCTTTTCGTCCAGGCACGAACGGTCAAAACCATGGCACTGTCCCCCAATTCTTTGATGAAAACAGTTGGCTCCGGACTTGTCAACACATTCTCATTCGAACGGAGAACCCTTAATATGATATCTTTCGCTTCTTTCACGTTTTTATCATAAGAGATACTGATGGTATATTCAAACATCCGTTGCACAATTTTCGTGTAATTTTTGATAACCGAATTAGCTAAGGGTCCATTAGGGCTAAAAACACGTACCCCATCATCCCCTATTAAAGTGGAATACAAGATATCAATTCGTTCTACCGTACCTGCAGTACCATTTGCACTCGATATGGAATCTCCTACTTCAAAAGGCCTAAACATCAATATGAGCACTCCGCCAGCAAAATTGCTCAAACTTCCCTGCAGCGCCATACCAACAGCCAATCCAAAAGCAGATAATGCTGCGATAAACGAGGTTGTCTGAATCCCAATCTGGCTGGCTACAGTAAGAAGCAGCATCACCCACATGACAATCTTGACGATGCTAGAGATAAAAGCCCGGATCGAAGGATCCACATTTTTCTTTTCAAAACGTTTATGTAATAATCGGTCCACAAAACCAATCACATATTTACCGAGAATCAATAGGATAATCCCCCCTATAATCCCCGGAATAGACTCAATCACAATGTCTGTCAAACGCCCAAATCTCGTTTCTAGGCTATTCAAATTACTTTCCATTTATTAATATATTTTAAAAATTTAGACACAAGGATTGTTCCAACATCGTCCACTACCTATCAAAAGATCAAAATCATTGAAAAATACCACAAAACAGCAAATAAACACCACTTATAAAAGAATATTTACCCTAATTTTGTAATATGAATAGAAAAAACACCATACCTATCATTGATAGTTGTAGTATTGATCTCAACAATAACACAACGATTCATATTGATGATCTGAAAGAATATATCATCAAACATCAGGATATGGTGTTCCCACATAAGCATAATTTTTTTCATTTCGTCCTTTTCACCAAGGGATCCGGAGAGCATATCATTGATTTTAATCATTATAAGATAGCGCCTTATCAGATCTATTTTATGGTTCCGGGTCAGGTACATACCTGGAATTTTGTGGGTGATGAAGCAGGTTATGTTGTCAATTTTTCGATTGATTACTTTCAATCTTTTCTTTTACGTACCGACTACCTGGAGCGCTTTAGCTTTTTACAGGGTAAAATTGAACATCTGATATTTGTGTTAGCTGAACAATATCGACCCCAGGCAACTGCTATTCTCGATCAAATCCTATCTGCAAAAGCTGAAAGATTACCGGAAGACTATACCCGTACACTTTTACTGCAGTTTATATTATATATTTCGATTGCTACAGAGAAGGAGCATCTCGAAAGAGGCAACCCCTACAATCATAAAATATTTAATAGCTTTCAGCAATTGGTTGAGCAGCAGTTTAAATTAACCAAGCTGCCCAGTATTTATGCGGATCAGTTATTCATAACCCCCAATCATCTCAACGCGATCTGTAAATCCTATATTGGGCAATCTGCAGGAGAGATCATCCGGAACCGCATTGTCCTTGAAGCGAAGCGGCTCCTGGTCAATAGAAATTTAAATATTACCGAAATTGCAGATGAGCTGCAATTTAAGGACAACTCATACTTTACTAAATTTTTCAAAAAATCCGCTGGGCTCACACCGGAAGAGTTCAGAAAACAACTATAACTATGGAAGAGGTTAAATACGAATTATCTGAATTTAAAGCCGCATGGCAAGCAAAATGTCCAAGATGTAGAATCGGCCATGTGTACCAAGGGCCTGCATACGGTCTGAAAGTACAAAAAATGAATAGCCATTGCGAATACTGTGGACTTCGTTACGAACGTGAGCCAGGTTATTTTTATGGTGCCATGTATGTTACCTATGCGTTTTCTATCGCCGAAATGGTTACTGCCTGTATGGCAACCTATATCCTGACAGGCAATGATTCTTCTTTTATACTCTATGCAACAGTTGCGATCATGAGCGTTGTTTTAATGTCACCCTTCAACTACCGCTACTCGCGTATCGTACTGATGTATTGGTTAACGCCTGGCTTGAGATATGATCCAAATGTCAAAAAAAAGGAAGTTGATGTGAAGGCTTCAGCATAACCTTCATTATCCTTATCTTTATCCTGATGAAGGATATCATTTATTTGGACAACAACGCAACAACTCGAATTTTGGATGAAGTATGGAATACCATGACTCCCTACTTCATCCAAAACTATGCGAACGCATCGAGTATCTATCACCAAATGGGACGCGAAGCCAATGCTGCCATCCAACTTGCTAGAGGACAAATAGCTGAAGTGTTGAATTGCTCACCGAAAGAACTATTTTTCAATTCAGGTGCAACAGAAAGTATTAATACCGTAATCTGTGGCATATTTGACAAATACCAATCTAAGGGCAAACATATTATCACCGTATCAACAGAACACAAAGCCGTATTAAGTTGCTGCGAACAGTTAGCCAAGCAGGGGGCCGAAATCACTTACCTGCCAGTCGACGCACAAGGGATGATTGCTCTCGATGATTTAAAGAATGCAATCACATCCCAGACAATACTGGTCTGTATCATGGCGGCCAACAATGAAACAGGTGTGCTATCTGCTATCGCACAAATAGCCGATATCTGTACCGAAAAAGACGTCTTATTTTTTTGTGATGCGACACAGGCCATTGGAAAAATCGACATTGATCTACAAAAATTAAATATCGACATACTCTGCTTAAGTGCCCATAAACTTCATGGCCCAAAGGGAATCGGCGCACTCTACATCCGAAGAAAATCGAAACCGATTCAAATTACTCCTCTCCTTATCGGTGGTGGTCAGGAAAGCGGATTTAGAGGCGGCACATACAATGTGCCAGCTATCGTCGGCTTTGGAAAAGCCATATCTCTGATTAAACCAGCAGTTTATAATACGGTCGAACGAAACCGCAATCTATTGGAAGAAATTTTAAGTGAGATTCCTGAAATCATCATTCATGGAAAAAATGCATCCCGCCTACCAAACACCAGTTACATTAGTTTTAAACATATCCTGGCCAGCGAAATAATGACTACCTGTCCCACATTGGCCCTTTCCTCGGGCTCGGCCTGTGTGACCGGCTCCAGAGAACCTTCCCATGTTTTAATGGCTATGGGTATTTCCAAAGAAGATGCATTATCGGCCATTCGCTTTAGCTTAAGCATATTTACGACGCAAGAGGATATTATACAATGTGCCCAATTGATCACAGCAGCGGTTCACAAAATCCGCGATCAATCCCCCATCTGGCAACTTTTCAAAGCTGGCATGATCGATTAATTTATGACATTCTAAAAACTTTATAGGAGACGAAATATAACAAGATTGTATGTATCTTTGTGTCATACAAAGGATATTACTATGATTACAGTTACTGACAAAGCAAAAACTCGTATCGAGGAAATCATGAAGGATGAGCAATATGACAGCAATTACTTTGTGCGTGTTGCTGTGGAAAGTGGCGGTTGTTCGGGCTTGAGTTATAAGCTGAATTTCGATAATGAAGAAAAAAAAGGTGATCAATTTTTCGAAGATAAAGGCGTGAAGGTATGTTTGGATATAAAATCATTTTTATACCTAGCAGGTACAGAATTGGATTATTCCGATGGTTTGAACGGAAAGGGTTTTGAATTCCACAATCCGAATGCGAGCCGGACCTGTGCATGTGGCGAAAGCTTCTCCGTTTAATCAATCAATCGATCCACCATAAACAAAAGAGCCCTGAAATATTTCAGGGCTCTTTTGGTAAGTAACCAAACACTTTTGGTTGCACCAACAAATTATTAGTTTTATAATTAAATATTGACCTACCTTCATTTTGTTAGAATTTTTTTATTTTTTCAACTTTTTAATGGATAAATATTAAAAATCACAACCAAACAGATTAACCAATGATATTTTTATACTTTTGTATGAAATAACTGAATAAAAAATAAAACCATGCGTATCAATCCATGCATGGTATTTCATTTGACTCATATGGAGGGAAGAAAACTTTTAAGTACCGAAGTTGCTATCAGCTTCGTTAAAGATACATTTGTCCAACAACTAAAGAAAGCATTAAATTTAATTCCGATCTCATCACCATTGGTGGTTTTAGACGGCACAGGATTAAACGATGACTTAAATGGAATTGAGCGTCCGGTATCATTTCCGATTAAATCATTGAATGAAAAAAGAGCTGTCGTGGTACATTCATTGGCAAAATGGAAAAGAGTCCGTTTAAAAGAGCTTGAAATGTTACCTGGGGAAGGCATCGTGACAGACATGAAAGCACTGCGTCCTGATGAAGATTACACCCCTATTCACTCGATCTATGTAGACCAATGGGACTGGGAAAAAGTAATCGATAAAGATCAACGTAATTTGGCCTTCCTGAAAGAAACCGTATTAAAGATTTACGATGCGTTACGATTTACAGAACAACAGGTTGAAAGCAAGTATCCACAGATAAAAGCGATTCTTCCGGAAACCATTACATTCATTTCGGCTGAAGAACTACTGCAAAAATATCCTCATCTAAGTGCAAAGGAACGTGAAAATACAATCACAAAAGAATACGGTGCTGTGTTTTTATACGGTATCGGAGGGGCACTCAGCAATGGTGTTGCACACGATGGACGCGCAGCCGACTACGACGACTGGAGTACCGCAAATGAAGCAGGCCACAAAGGATTGAACGGCGATATTCTCGTATGGAACCCGATCTTAAATTCGGCGTTTGAACTTTCTTCCATGGGAATTCGCGTCGATAAAACCGCTTTGGCACATCAAATGGAAATCAGAAATTGTACTGAAAAATCCAAACTGACTTTCCATAGCATGCTTCTTAATGATCAATTACCAGAATCTATGGGCGGTGGGATCGGACAATCACGTGTCTGTATGTTTATGCTCAAGAAACAACATATTGGAGAAGTCCAAGTCAGTATCTGGGAAGAGGACAAAAAAGAAACGCTAAGACAAGAAGGTATTGATATTTTATAAAACAATACTTATTAAGAATTAATAACGCGGCAACTATACCGCGTTTTCCAATATATCGATACAAATCATTGCAAGGTAATCATCTTTTATAGACCGATTACCTTGTTTTTTTAGGTATAAAATGCTTAAAAAATTTTCATTCTAGTTTGTTCCTTTCAAGATAGCGGTATTTTGTATTTTTGTCAAATGCAGCTAGAAGCTATTTTAAATAAATTAGGCATTTCATCCTTAAATGAGATGCAAAAAAAAGTAGTGGAATCGTATCAAAAAGACCATGATTTCATCTTACTTTCACCCACAGGATCTGGCAAAACCTTGGCCTTTTCATTGCTCATTTTAGCGCAATTGAAGGACATCGTTCGGGAGGTTCAAGTACTGATTTTAGTGCCGACCCGCGAACTTGCCTTACAGATAGAGCAAGTGCTACGCAAGGTGACCACAGGTCACAAAGTCACCTGTGCCTATGGCGGTCATAGTACCCGTATCGAAAAAAATGAATTCAAGGATGCTCCCGCAATTATTATAGGAACTCCAGGACGTATAAAGCAACATATCGAAGAAGGAAATTTTGATCCGACCAGTATCCACACCCTTGTGTTAGACGAATTTGATAAATCGTTGGAACTGGGATTTCAGCATCAAATGGATTTCATTATTCGACATATACCGGCCATCAGATCACGGATATTGACTTCTGCAACAATGATGGATGTAATCCCGCCATTTACACAGATAAAGGAGCCTATCCTTGTTGATTTTCTGAATAACTCACAGAACATACCCCGCATTACAATAAAAAAGGTCGTTGCTCCTGTTCAAAAGAAATTGGAGGCATTGCTAAAACTCATCTGCAAGATCGGGACGAAAAAAATGATTATTTTCTGTAATCATCGCGATGCAGTAGATCACATCAGCGAACTGCTGGACAATCGCAATATTATTCACGACACCTTTCATGGCGGACTTGAACAGCAAGATCGTGAGCTGGCGCTTCTCAAATTCCGTAATCATTCCAACAATGTTTTGATCACGACCGATTTGGCTGCAAGAGGGCTGGATATCCCCGAAGTCGATGCCATTATTCATTACCAGCTACCGCATAAAGAAGATGGCTTTATTCATCGCAATGGACGTACTGCGCGTATGCAGGCAAAGGGTGATGTCTATGTCATCTTAAAGCCTGAAGAAGCCTATCCCTATATAGCGGAAGAAATACCTGAAGAGGAATTTCCCGAATACTATGATCTTCCGGAAAATTCACCTTTCGCCACACTTTATATCAGTGCTGGACGAAAAGATAAAGTCAATAAAATTGACATCGTAGGTTTTCTCCTGCATTTGGAAGGTGTTGAAAAAGACGACATCGGTATAATAGAAGTGAAAGATAAGGTAGCTTATGTTGCCGTTAAAAGAAAGCTTGCTTCCATTATTATCAATAAGGCTAGTGGGCAAAAAATCAAAGGACGTAAAGTAAAAATTGGACGTACCTAGTTGTTCGCGCGCAAAGGTCAGTCGATAATCAAACTGTGATTCCAATGCATAAGGGGACCTGCATTGTCGTTAAAATAAGCCGATAAAAAAAACACTCAATGAGTGGTTTTTTTTATAGGAACCTGATTAACTCTTGGTTAATACCATGTTTGACTTTAACAGGGGTATTACAGGGGGTTAACAGGGGTATACCCCTATTAACCCCTTGTTAATACCCTGTAAAAAGGGTACTGTCACCCTTTTAATTCCAAACATGGTGTAATCGGAGTTATACGCCTTATCGAAGTCGTTATAAACAAAAGCAAGAAATAAAGGGAATTTATCAGGGGTGTAGTGCACCCGGGGAATCAATCGGCAGGTAAGCCTTCACAATGCCGTGTAAGGCTTACCTGGCGATTCTGATTTAAAATTTTTCAGGGTATGTCATGGTTCCTGTTCAGGTCAAGCGACCCAGGTTAATCCAATTCTTTTAAATACCGGAGATACAACTGCACAGCTTCGCGTTTCTTATCTGTCAAATGGAAATTAAGATGCTGTGTCAGATATTTGGTATAATCAAAGCCCTCAAATTCTGGGAGACCGGCTATCACATCGGTTGCATGTTCAACGCCATATGCTAAAGCTTCATTAAATTGCTCCACAAAAGAGTCGGGAAGCTTTTTGTTACTTACCCATAAAGCAAAAGCAAAAGGTAATCCGGTGAAGTTAAACCACTCTTCCCCCAAATCATAAACATAGGGTACTGCATTCTTCTTACCGAAAGTACGATCCCCAATTAAAACATAGGCATCTGGCTCTATAGATTCATCAGTGACCAATTCTACATCTTTTTTCCAATAATTTTTAATCAATACACGTGCTAAACCATTTGACGTGCGCGATTGCTTATCCAAACGTAAAGTTTTTACATCTTCAATAGGCTTATTGGCAAAAATAAAGACAGAATCAACAGCACCTTCTGTGCCGATACAAAAATCGGTATTAATATAATACTCGGGAAGACTTAATAAGGCAGCTGTCGGTATAATACCGATATCAGCTTGATCATCGATTACTTTCTGTGCACAGGCACTTGGATAATCAACGCTCAAGTCGATTTGCTCCATCACTTTCGATTTACGTATTCCATTCAAAAATGGATAAGTATTGGTATACGATACGGCAGAAACTCTAATTTTATTCATTTATCAATGCTTCTAAGTGTGCAGTATTGTAATGGTCCACAATCTCAAATTGACCATTATCATACAGCAATTTATATAAAGCAGTATTTGTATGCGGGAAATCATCCATATAACGGGCATCAACACCAGTCATTAGACAAAGCATAATTCGTAAAGCACGACCGTGCATACAGACTAATATGTTTTTTTCATCTGCCTGAGCGAGCATATGATCCAAGGCGACTTGTTGACGAGCCATCAATTCATGAGGAGACTCTCCGTTTTCAATACTGACATCCAATTCTCCGTTGCGCCATGATGCGACCAATTTTTCAAAACCAGTTAGCAACTCTGGTGTTTGTTCTTTTCCTTCATAAACGCCCCAGCTTATTTCATCCAAACCAACAAGCTGTTCCCAAGGTAAATCCAAATCAAGAAATCCTTGTACAGTTTGATGCGTACGCAATAAAGTGGAGGTATATATCTTATCAAAAGGCACTGTCTTATAATGATCAAAGAAAGCCTGAGCTTGAGCTATGCCCATCTTATTGAGCGGGGAATTAACACCCCGTCCCTGCACAATACCTTTTAAATTTAGATCAGTCTGTCCGTGTCGTATAAAATAAAATGTCTTTTTCAACGTGCGATATGAGTTATGAATTGACAACAGGTAATGCATAGTAGCTTTTCTTTTGATCACCTTGATCAAAAACAAAATCATTATAATCGGTCACCACATTGTAGAGGGTATCTCTTTCGATCGGATGGCGTCCAACATTTTTTATCAGCTCGACAACCTCTTGTGTGGTCATCCCCGGCTTTTGCTCTTCTGCTCCCGCCATGCTGTATATTTTTGTCGTATCATCCAGTGTTCCATCGATATCATCGACCCCAAAAGCTAAGGATAACTGGGCCGTATCTCTCGATATCATTGCCCAATACGCTTTAATATGATCAAAATTATCCATGTAAATTCGAGCGATCGCATAATTCCTTAGGTCTTCGATAACGGATACCTCGGGAATATGGGACATTTGGTTCTCCTTATTTCTAAATTTTAAAGGAATAAAGGTCTGAAAACCGCCAGTCTTATCCTGCAGCTGTCTTAGGCGCTCCATGTGATCTACTCGATGCCAAAACTGCTCAATATGACCATACAGCATTGTGGCATTGGTATGCATTCCCAGCTTATGTGCTTGCTCATGAATATCCAACCATTGTTCGGCGGTACATTTATCATGTGCAATCTGCTCTCTGATTTCTGGATGAAAAATCTCTGCTCCACCCCCTGGCATAGAATCCAAGCCGCAAGATTGCAAATACTTCAGGCCATCGTAATGGCTTAATTTTGCCTTCTTAAAAATATAGTAATACTCTACAGGTGTAAGTCCTTTAATATGCAACTCGGGGCGATGCGCCTTACATTTGCGAAAGAAATCGGCATAAAATTCGAGGTTTTGTTTAGGAACAACCCCTCCAGTGATATGAACCTCAGTAACAGCCTCATTGTCATATTTTTTGACAATATCCATCATGCCATCAACTTCCATCTCCCAACCTTCTGCCCTTTCTTTTATTAAGCGGGAATACGAACAGAACTTACAGTCATAGACACAAACATTAGTCGGCTCAATGTGAAAATTACGATTGAAGAAAGTATGATCTCCATGACGTCTCTCACGAATATAGTTAGCAAGCACACCAAGATAGCCTAGCTCACCTTTTTCATATAAAAGCACTCCTTCCTCAAAAGTGATACGCTCCTCTCGCAAAACTTTCTCCGCTATATCTCTCAACTCGACAGCTAAATTCTTATCGTTAATCAAGAAATTCAATTTATCTATTGCGTTCATTAAATGTATCTCCTATCTTAAATCAAATGTACCGAAAAGGCAACAAAAGTTATAATAAAAAATGTGATAACAACTAATTTGACAAACCTCTTAGAAAAGAAAGCTAATCTGTAAATTGTTGCATCTCGATTAATTTGCGGTATAATCCCTCACGTTGTATCAGCTCACTATGGCTACCTACTTCTACAATCTTTCCAGCTTCAATTACCACAATTATATCCGCATTCTGAATGGTACTTAAGCGGTGGGCGATGACAACTGTTGTTCTATTGTCCATTAATTTATATAAGGAGTCCTGTACCAATTTTTCAGATTCGGTATCTAGCGCAGAAGTCGCCTCATCAAGAAGCATGATCGGTGGATTTTTTAAGACAGCCCGTGCGATACAGATCCGCTGGCGTTGGCCACCTGATAATTTACCGCCCCGATCACCAATGTTGGTCTGATAACCATGTTCAGTTTTCAAAATAAATTCATGCGCATTGGCAATCCGTGCAGCGGCTTCAACCTCTTCCTGGCTGGCAGAAAGATTAGCAAATGCTATATTATTGAAGATCGTATCATTAAACAAAATGGACTCCTGATTAACCACACCGATCATGTCCCGTAAAGAATCCTGGCTTAAATCCCGTAAATCAGTACCATCAAACAAAATTTGCCCTCCAGTGACGTCCATAAATCTCGGGATCAAATCAACCAAAGTTGATTTCCCTCCACCTGATGGCCCTACCAATGCAACGACCTTCCCTTTTTCTATAGTCAAATCGATGTTCTGGAGAATCTCTTTATCTTTGCTATACGAAAAATTGACCTGGTTAAATACGATATTCTTCTCAAAGCTTTTCACAAGCTTCGCGTCGGCGCGATCTTTCACTTCCGTCCGTTCATCGATGAGTTCCAATACGCGTTCGCCCGCAGCAAGACCATTATGAATACCGCTAAAAGAATCTGTCAACGCTTTTGCCGGACGCATCACTTGTGAAAAAATAGCGATATAGGCGATAAATTCCGGTGCAGTTAACCCCTTGTCACCTGAAAGCACCAAATGACCGCCATATAAAAGAATAATTGCGACCATAATGACACCTAGTAGCTCAGAAACAGGCGAACTTAACTGTTGTCTTTTAGCCATATCACGGCCGATATTTGCATAACGTTCGTTCTCATTATGAAATCTGTTCTTAATAAAGGAGACCGCATTGAAGGCTTTGATAATTTTAATCCCCGATAATGCTTCGTCCAAATAGGAAATCATATTTCCATACGACTCCTGTGCTGCATGCGCCTGACTTTTAAGATTCTTAACGATTCTTGCTATAAAAAATGCAGAGACTGGAATAACCAAGAGGGAGAAAAAAGTCAATTTTGCAGAGATATTAAAAAGCATCACGATATAAGCGATCAATTGCAGAGGCTCCTTAAAAACCACCTGTAATGTCCCTGTAACAGAATACTGAACTACCTGCACATCTGACGCGACTTTAGAAACAATATCTCCTTTTCGTTGCCCCGTAAAATAGCCAACATGCAGATCCATCACATTATCAAACACTGCTCTGCGCAATTTAAGCAGGGTATGAATGCGAAAATTCTCCATGATACGCTGACAGAAATAACGAAATAGATTACTGATAAATACGGAGATCACAATAACAATACAGACGTATTTCAATGCACCATAGGCTCCAAACTGGCTATTAGCAACACTGGCGTAGTAATTAAACCACGCGAGAATGTCTGTATAAGCTTCTGGTTTTACGACCTCGGCGGTCTCTTTACCAACGTTAAAAAGTGTATGGAGTAATGGAGCTAGCAACGCTAAATTCAATGTGCTAAAAATAACCGTGATCAACGTGAAAATTACATATGGGATTGCAAATTTCTCAATGGGTTTAGCAAACGATAAGAGCCTAAAATATGTTTTCATTTATTTTGAACTAAGACAAATTACCTTTATACGAAAAGTCATTCGTCGGTCTCTCCTCTAACTTTCAGATTTTTGACGAGGAAATTGAACAAAAATAACAAATTAATCAAGAAAAGCGCATATCCTGGTAAGGGACTATAAAATTGTTGCATCTCAAGACTAAAGCATTCAGCTTGTTCAGCTTGAAAAATCGATAAAAAAATCTCCTTTTAATAGATAATTCCCTAATTTAGCCTTATTCAAATACCAAATTTATTAAAATAAAATGCAAATAGACGTTGCCAAAAGATTGCAGCATACTGAAGAATATTATTTCTCCAAAAAATTAAGAGAAATAGATGAGTTAAACAAACAGGGTGCGCGTGTAATCAACCTAGGAATTGGAAGTCCAGACTTGCCCCCACACCCGGAGGTGATCGAGACATTAAATACGAATGCCCAACTTCCAAATGTGCATGGCTATCAAAATTATAAAGGCGCTCCCGCCCTACGACAAGCCGTTGCAGATTGGTATCAACGTTATTATAACGCGACTTTTAATCCCAATACAGAAATATTACCCTTAATAGGGTCAAAAGAGGGTATTGTACACATCTGTATGACCTATCTTCAGGAAGGAGACCAAGCACTTATACCCAATCCTGGCTACCCAGCTTATGCTGCTGCAGTGAGATTGAGTGGTGCTGAAGCAATTACCTATAATCTTACACAAGAGAAAAATTGGCTTATTGATCTAAATGAGCTCAGAAAACAAGACTTGTCAAAGGTTAAACTGATGTGGATAAACTATCCTCATATGCCAACAGGTGCCTCGGCACCCGATGCATTTTATCAAGAGCTGATTCAATTTGCTAAAGAGCATAATATCCTGATTTGCCACGATAATCCGTATAGCTTTATTTTGACAGATACGCCAAGAAGCATTATGAGTATCCCTGGCGCGAAAGATGTGGCCATTGAGTTGAATTCGCTGAGCAAGTCTTCCAATATGGCGGGATGGCGAATTGGTGTGCTCGTGGGTGCCGAAGAACGTATAAACCAAGTACTCCGTTTCAAAAGCAACATGGATTCAGGTATGTTTTTACCTGTTCAGCTGGCTGCGGCAAAAGCCTTACAACTTGATGCCTCCTGGTATGCTGATCTAAACAAAATTTATGCTGAAAGACGTCAACAGGTGTATGAAATTATGGATTTGCTGGACTGTTCTTATCAAAAGGACCAAGTAGGTCTGTTTGTATGGGCACGCATCCCTGAAAAATACAAGGATGGTTATGCGCTAAGCGATGCTGTTTTGGACAAGTCACGGGTATTTATTACACCGGGTGGAATTTTCGGAGACAAAGGCGATCAATATATACGCATCAGTCTCTGTGCCACAGTAGAGGTACTCAAAGAATCAATCCAGCGCATTAAAGATAATTTCTAAGACATTCGATATCGGGGCAGCTTAACTGCTTTGAAATTATCGATAGAATAATTGATCGACAAACAACCAGGGTATAAAGCGTTCGGTGTATAACATTTGAACAAAAATACGCTTAATATAATTGTTTACATATGAACATTGCCATTGTAGGCGTAGGCTTGATCGGCGGCTCAGTTGCCATTCGCCTAAAAGAAACAAAATTCTGCGACAAAATTATCGGTGTAGATAAGAGTCAAAAGAACTTAGATAAAGCGATGCACATCGGCTTCATTGACGAAACAGCAAGCTTAGAAGATGCGATTAAGAGCTGTAAAGTATTGGTGCTCACAATTCCTGTCGATGCCATTTTACATGTTGTTCCTCAAATCTTGGATTTGGTTACAGATCAGGTCGTCATTGACATGGGATCGACAAAAACAAATATTCTCAACAAAATCAAGGATCACCCTAACCGGGGGCGTTACGTTGCAGCCCATCCCATGGCCGGAACCGAGTATTCGGGGCCTGAGGCTGCAATACCGGGCTTATTCAAAGGCAAGATGATGGTGTATGTCGAAGCATTTAAAACTGATGAGGATGCTTTCGAGATCGCCGATGCCATCACAGACCAATTGGAGATGCGCAGCTGTTTTATGAATGCGGACGAACATGATGTACACACTGCTTATGTATCACACATCTCCCACCTAACCTCTTTCGCCCTCGCCTTAACGGTATTGGAAAAAGAGAAATCTCAGGGACGTATCTTTGAGCTGGCAGGATCGGGATTTGAATCTACAGTACGTCTTGCCAAAAGTTCGCCCGATATGTGGACACCTATTTTCAAGCAAAATCGCGAAAATGTACTCGAAGTACTCGAAGAACATATCAAGCAGCTTCAATCCCTGCACGATTCTATTGCCACGGAGGATTATGACAAATTGCACAAACTTATTACCCGTTCCAATAAGATAAAAAGGATCATTAAATAAAGGCTGCTCTAGTTAGAGCAGTAGGTATAAAAAGTCCACCAAAAGGTGGACTTTTTTTATTCATCTTCCAATTCATTGAATTTATCCAGGTCGGCTTTTGCCCCGATAGGATCACCCAATTTTTCACGAATTGCTGCGCGATATGAATACAAATCAGAATAATATGGATTCAAATCGATCGCTTTCGAGTAATCTGCCAGTGCGCCTGGTAAATCCTCCAACTTTTCATTCAAATCGGCCCGTAATGAATACACATAAAAATCTTCCGGATTGAGCGTAACAAGGCGGTCAAAATCCAATAATGCTTCCTCAAAATTTCCCAATCGCTCAAACAAAGATGCCCTTTCTTCGTAAACGATCGATGAATCACGATCTATTTCCTCCGCTTTGGCATAGTCTTCCAGCGCACTTTGGTAATTACGATAGGATTCAAACACTTTAGCGCGAAATATATAGGCGGCAGAACGATTCTCATCAAGAGCAATAGCCTGATTGAAATCGGACAATGCCAACTCAAAACAGGTCAATTTCAGGTACAAACTTCCTCTAAAAACCAACAGATTGCTATCCTTGTTATCGGATTCCGCAATAGCCGAAGAATAAAGACCGATTGCTTTTAGATAGCTATAGCAATGAACATATTCAAGTCCCAATGAATTTATTTCGTCAGTACTCAGCTGCTTTGGCTTCGATTCCAGCTCTTGAATAACCAAATTATCGGCCTCAAAGTAAGTGAGTTCAGCTTGATTCTCTGCCCATTCCAATACACTATGATAATTAAAATCCAGTCTCTTGGCTATTTGATAATCATAGAAAGCACCTTCGTCTTCATCGATGAGGCGATAAACTAAACAACGGCTCGCATAAAAAAATGGCTCCTCTTTATACTGTTCGATTGCGTTTGTAAACGTTGCAATAGCTTGGTCATATGCCGCTATTTTAAAATAATAAAGACCTAAATAACTATAGGCAAGTGCATGATTAGTCAAAGCAATCGCTTGCTCAAGTAAAGCGACAGGATTGCCATCGCCACTGATTCCGACATTAAATCCTTCCAATGTAGATCTAATCGCGCTCTGTTGGACGGTTTCTAGCCAATTAGCGGAAAAAGATGAACTCGCTTCCGGAAAAAATGATGAAATAGGTAAAAAAGAAAACTTAGCAAGAAGTACGGGTACCGGCAGTGTAAAATCTGATTCCACAAAAGTATTGTTTTGTAGAATGACAGCTAGATTTGAAAACATATGCTTCATACCCAAAACTAAGCTAAATTTCGTTACAAAAGAAATCTAATGGGGGATCGGGTATTATAATCGGGTATTCTTATCAACTAATTTCACCTGTCAGGTATAAGTATTTATAGCGGACAATATCCCTCGAATTTGTAAATTTGATTAATTTTTCCTTTTTGAAAACATAATTGGAAACCTTCTCTTCCATCAAACGCAGGAATTCAACAAATTCAGCAAAAAAGTCTTGACGTTCTCCTGGTGTAAACTGGCTGTTTTTTACAATCCAAAAGAATTGCTCTTCATTTACATGGAAAGATACCTCATTTTTCTTTTCTTTTCGAAAAATAAAGATTGGGTCATTTTCTTGGTTAATAAATAAAGCAAAGCCTGTATTTCCACCATCCAAATTAACAACAAAAGCAGAAAAATGGACAGTACCGATCTGTAAATTTTCCAGACAAATTAATTTATGCAACATCAGGTTGACAATTAGATCACCTAAAATTATTAAGTTTTTATTAAAAAACAAAAAAAGGCCCACAAAATAATTGTGGGCCTTTTGTATTCGACGTAAATCTTATTAGAATGTAAATTTCACAGATGCATTCCAAGTTCTACCCTGTCCGATCAAAACAAAATTGGACGTGTCAATACCATTCCAAGTATTGTTCACATCCGTCACCAAGTTACTCGAAGTAGCTTCCGAAATATAGAACTTATTCAACACATTGTTCATGTTGACACGGAAACTCATACTGTTCTTGTCACTTACTTTGACATTGTAAGAAAGACCGGCATCCAAAAGATTAAAAGACGGTAATTTCATATAACGTCCATAAGTTTGGCCATCTATTACTTCTCTACGATAATTCGATGCATACAAACGCTCGTAATATCTGTAGTTTGCGTCAACAGACAAACCCTTAAACACTTTATATTTAGCACCAAATCCATAAGAAGTTTGCGCTGCGTTACCAACATGTTCACCGGTTAAATTAACCTGAGAACGTCCCAATTCGACGCGGTTATCGTTACGTACGACCGAGTTTACTGCGCCATCGTATTTCCAGTCACCTATCGATAAAAAACCTGTTAGGCTTAATTTTTCGATTGGGCGGGCCTCAAAATCAACTTCTACCCCGCTATGCACCTGTTTTACACCGTAATTTGTTGTATATAAATAGGCGCCTTCGACCAAAATACCAGGATCATTTGTTGGATTGTATTTTTTCACATCATCTGCCGTCGCTAAACTCGAACTACCCGTAACACGGTTTTCCCAAGTTGTGCGGTAAACATTCACATTCACATCCAAGAATCGAGAAGCAAATTTATAACCAGCCTCTAAACCAAGAATTTTTTCATTTTCAGCATTTTCATTAATATCATTTGCAAAATTCATGAAAATATTGTTTTGATAAGGCTGACGGGAATAGTACCCCGCATTACCAAAAACACTATGATGTCCCAATGTATAACTTACACCACCCTTCGTATTGTAACCAAAGTTGTTCACGTCTTTAGAATCCTCATTACCTGGTGTGTATTGAAAATAATCAGAACGTTTGTTTTGTTGTTCGGAAACCGATCCTTGGAAAAACGCTGTAAAGCCATTTTTCGCATATTCCAATTGACCGAACAGACCTCCGTAACGAATGTATTGATTGTAATCCCAAGCTAAACGATCTTCACGCGAATCAGGTTTACTTGAGAAAGCTTTCCAAGGGTTCGTTGAGTATGTATTGGTAACCAATGGCTTATTAGGGAAATTAACATTACCGCCTAATACAACACCATTTGTATTTCCAAGTGGATCAGTCAATTTACGATAGTGTGTACCTTTATAGTCCCTTACATCAAAACCGACATTGAAATTCAAGGATTCTGAAAGTTTACGATTATAGTTAGAAACTATACCGAACCATTGGTGATTGTTCACATCAGCAGCTAAATATTTGCCTGTATTGTATTTATCGCTTCGCAAGGATTGGCCACCCCCAGCAGCTAACGATGCGTAAACGACAGTTGACAAAGATGATTTATCATCGATCGTCCAGTCCCAGTTCAAGTTGGCTACTGGCTTATGATAAAAGTTCTTTTGTGCATTCATCATCACGCCGTTTGCATCCTTATAATTGTCGTTATAACGTCTGCCATTAGCGAGATAGTTAGACAATTTTGAGGTATAGCCTTGGTTGTGCCATTGTGGTGCACCCGTTACCATAAAGTTCAGGTTGTGCTTTTCATTCGCTTTATATCCAACAGACAAGAAATAACTTTGTCCAGCACCTTCTGTATGATCCATATAACCGTTACCTGACCACTGTGTAAACATAGCCGAAACAGCAAAACCGTTTTTCATCAGACCAGTATTGTAACCGACTGTTGCCTTCATAAACATATCGTTACCAACAGTGGTACGAACAAAACCACCCTCTTTCATTGCAGTGGATTGTGTCACGTAATTTACGGTTCCGCCGACAGATGAAATCGCTAATTTAGACGATCCCAAACCACGTTGAATCTGCACTAAAGAGGCAATATCTGTAAGTCCCGACCAATTTGACCAATATACACTTCCATTGTCCATACCATTGATAGGCTGACCGTTCAACAAAAATGCTGTATTGGACTGATCAAAACCACGTGTTGTCATAGAAGACTCACCAAAACCTTTTGCCTGACCAGTGATATAAACCGAAGGGGTATTAGCTAATGCTGAAGTAATATCCTGTGCTCCTACCCGTTCCTCTAAATCCTGCTTACGGATCGTCGAAACGGCAATCGGTGTCTTTCTTCCTGCCGCAATATCGATAACCCCATGACCGACAACAACAACCTCATCCAAATTTGTTGAAGATCCAGCCGTAAAAATTGGATTGATATTCAACGATTCCCCCGATTTCAGCATGATGTTTTCGAAAACAACAGGCGTTTCGCCAATGTAAGTTACCTCTACTTTGTAGGGGCCTCCTTCTTGAAGATTTGAAATTTGAAATTTTCCTTGGGCATCGGCTGAGCCACTTACTACTTGTCCACTTGGGATGTGGGTAATTTTAATGGTTGCTCCTTTAACCGTTTGTCCAGTAGCTTCTTTGACAACTCCTGAAACCGAACCAGTATTTGCTGTTTGACCTTGAACGGCACTATAACTAGCAAAAACAAGGGCAAAAAAAAGTAAAGACTTTTTCATGTTAGATGTGATTGTTTTGTTTTTGTGCCGCAAAATTAGGAATTGATTGTCTTTTTAACTAATTTTAACAATACCAATATGATGCAGTATCTCTATATAGAAAGAATGAATTTTAATCTTCCACAGAAAAACAGCAAATTTCAGCAAAAAGAGGCAATAAAAATACAGCATACATAAAATAAATACAACACATCCATCGTATTCATAAAAAAACATCAAAAATAGTCAGAATAATATTTTGTCTGTTTTGAATAAATCAAAACTTATCAATTTTACGATTTTTATGAATTGCATACAAGATTTTATAGCTTATCCCCATGCGGTGCTAAAAATTGTTTCTTTCAATCCGTCGTTTCCACCTACCTCCTTTTCTTCCCACAACAGCTGAAATAAGCCTATAAATAATTAACTTTAACTAATTTAAAAAATATGTTATCCATAGAACAAGCTTATACAGGCATTCTTGAACCGGAATTAATCGCTGAAATAGCGGAAAACGCGCATATAAAAACGTTCCGTGAAGGTGATCTCATCATTGATACCAATCAATATATCAAGGCGATGCCTCTCCTCTTGGATGGGGCAATAAAAATTGTCCGGGAGGATGAAGATAAAGGCGAATTGTTGCTCTACTATCTGGAAAAAGGTCAAACCTGTACAATGTCGATAGCCTGTTGCCTCGGGAATAAAAAAAGTGAAATTCGTGCGCTCGCAGAAAAAACAACGACTGTAGCCATGATTCCAAATGAGCTTGTCAACCTTTGGATGGGAAAATACCCTTCCTGGCGAAATTTCATCATATCAAGCTATTCAAGCCGTATGGACGAAATGTTACAAGCTGTTGATAGTCTAGCTTTTTCCAATATGGAAGAACGCATCATCAACTATTTAAAAGCCAAAGTGAAGCTGAATGACGACCGAATACTCACCCTTACGCATCAGGATATCGCTTCCGATTTAAATACATCCCGAGTCGTTGTCTCCCGAATTTTAAAAAAACTGGAACAGGAAGATAAAATAGTGCTGCTACGTAACGAAATTAGGGTATTGGTGGAATGAGCAAAACATTTGTATCTTTAGTTATACGTAAATTTCAAGAGCAATTAATGTAATTTTTAGATGAAGATAGAAAAATTAGGATTTATAGGATTAGGAAACATGGGGTATCCCATGGCTAAAAATCTAGAAAAAGCAGGATTCCCCCTTTCTGTTTACAATAGAAACAAGGCTAAAGCAGCAGGTTTTGAAGAGCAATCAATTATCAGAGAAGATATAGGTGAATTAGTCGATCATAGCGATATTATATTCTCCATGCTCACAAATGATGAAGCGGTCAACGAAGTTTATGAAAAAATCCTCCAAAGGGAGATCAAGGGCAAATTATTTGTCGATATGAGTACAATATCTCGTGAACGCTGTATTTCAATAGCCACTAAGCTAAAAGAAAAAGGCGCTGCTTTTATCGATGCTCCCGTTGCCGGCAGTACCAAGCCAGCGACTGAGGGTACACTTATTATTATGGTCGGTGGTGATCCCGAAGACCTTCATCGCGCCCGACCATACCTCGAGCAGATGGGAAAATCGATCAAACATCTCGGCGAAAATGGTCAGGGAATTGCCGCTAAACTTGCGATCAACTATTTCCTTTCGACGATTTACCAAGGTCTCGCGGAGACGATCTTATTTTCAGATAAACTGGGAATTCAACGAAGCGATATGCTCGAAATCATCAACGATAGTGCCAGCGGCAGTGGGGCAACAAAAGTGAAAACACCATTATTGGTGGAAGAAAACTACAGTCCTGCATTTGCGCTAGACCTTATGCTGAAAGATATTCGACTGGCTCAACAGGCCGGTGCTGACTATCCCCTCCTCAAGACCTTACTCGAAACCTACGGAAAAGCACAGGATCAAGGTCTCGGACAGCTCGATGTTATTGGTATCATTGAATCCATCAAGTCATAGCTTCAGGTTGGCGACAGTGAAAAAAATGTACATTGAAAATTATATTTAGTTGAGATGGACTCCAAATTAGGTTCATTTCTGATCACACAAAATAATAAGTGGAACAAATTATTAACAGATGAAAACAGTTATGACACTATTGGTGCTTACTATGGTCACCATGACTACGCAGGCCCAACAATTAAAACAGGTTTCTTACCAGGATGGTGAACAAAAACTCAACGGCATGGTAACCTCCAATAGGGCAAAAAAAGGCCCTGCTGTCTTAATTCTTCCGGCATGGAAGGGAATTGACAACGAAGCGAAACAAGCTGCATTGCTTCTTGAAAAAGAAGGTTACATCGCGTTCATTGCCGACATCTACGGTGAAGGAAATATTCCCTCGGACAACACCGCAGCTTCGAAAATTGCCGGCCACTATAAGACAGACTATAAAGCTTATCAGCATCGCATAATGCTCGCATTGGAACAACTGAAAAAAGAGGGCGCGGATCCGACGAAAATTGCTGTCATCGGCTATTGTTTTGGAGGTTCAGGAGCCTTAGAAGCAGCGAGAGCCGGCTTCCCCGTCAATGCAGTGATCAGTATCCACGGAGGCCTATCCAAAGCTGCCGACAGACCCAATGGTTCGATCAAAACAAAAGTACTCGTTGAGCACCCAGCAGCCGATAAAAGCGTATCAAAAGAAGATTACGATGGGTTGGTCAAGGAATTAAATGAAGGAAAAGCAGACTGGCAAATAATTACCTACGCAAATTCGGGACATACGTTTACGAATCCCGAGTCAGCCGAATATAACCCCGTAATGGCTAAACGTGCCTGGGAGCACACCTTATTATTTTTGAAAGAAGTATTAAATTAAATAGCAAAGTCAACAACAGCAATATCGACCCAAATGAATTATAACGCGAAACTGCACATTTATCCGATTATCATTCAGTTGTTGATATTGCTGTTATATAGTCCCAGCGCAGCATCGCAAACAGTAAAATCGCTAACAATAGCTAGCCCAACGCATGCAGTTCTTTTTCTAACCAATGAGTCCGATAAATCAACTGATTTTATCATGCGTCTACACGAAAAAAATGCTGCTGAGATTTTCAAATTAGTACCTTATAGCACAACAAAGTTACTGGTCACAAAAACCGATGCAAAAAAACTCACATTCATCGTTAAAAATCACCAGTGGACCATCGACGTATTGTCATTGAAGCAACGTCATGCCATGATCTTGTTTGATGGATTAGCCAAACCCAAGATCATATACGATAGTAATACCTATCTGGCAGCAGCCAAACCGATATTAAACACCAGCACACAAATTGCGTCAAAGAAAGCTTCTGCACAATATAATGCCTCACATTTCTTTGACTCAATCGCACAAGTTCAATTTATTCCATCCGGGCAATATGCAGCGGCTATTATCGCAAATTCCGCTCTTCCTCTTTATTACAGTCAGCGTAAGAATAAATGTGACGGCACTTATGTAATGCAGCAGTTTTCGGACGAAAATGCGGTGCAATCCGGTGCAATTATGACGACTGTATATGAAGAAGGCAAAGAGATCACATCGAACAATCTTTCCGGGGGAAATAATTATTACAACAAAAGATGCTATAATCAATTCGGACTTATCGACTCCATACAGTACCTTCGAAATAGTAAGTGGAGCAGCAGTACAATTTACCGGTATCTCCCAAATACCATTGTTTCCTACGATCCTACATTTGAATCGGCGATGATTTATCACTTGAACAGTAAACTCCAGGTTATAAAAAGTGAATCCATTCATTTTGTCTATCAACGGAGAGACTGGACCATTTACAGTTATGATCAACAGAATCGAATTACTGAAGAGATTTCGGGCAGAAATGATCAAAGAGAAAGTCGCGTCCGCTATCAGTATGATAGTCCGGAAACAAGTGACTACTCGCTGCGCCAAACCTTCGATCAAAGCGATCGACTGACAGCCGAAATCAAGCGATCGTACCGAGCCAACGAAACGATTGATGAGTTTTATTATGAGGGTGTATTACAACAAAAATCTATTGTAAAAGATCTCGGAAACTGTGCCTACGAAAGCTTGATCTATAACAAGGAGGGAAAGTTAACAGCGAAATACATACAGGCAAAGAAAACCAACTAAACGAACTGAAAAACTGCACTAAGCTCAGACAATAAGATTCTTGATTTTGACAAAAAAATATTCGACGAAATTCGGCAAAAAACACATTTCTGCACTAATTTTGATAGCGATACATAAACGTCAAATTGAGAAAAAGAAAACTGATCAGTCAACTTCATCCCATACTCTATTTTATTGCAGTATGGGCGAGAAGAGTGCAGCGCAAAGCCGTTTGGCTATTTGATAATAAGAAATACAGCACAGCTAAATCAACTGAAAAACTTCCCTTTCGTATTAAAAAGCATCAGTCTGTCTTATTAAAAAAACTAGGCGAAAATAATATGCAATTGCAGATTAACAAAGTTACCAACCTGAAAATTGCAGCAGCACAGATTAATAGCATTCTGATCAGACCGAAGGAAACCTTTTCATTTTGTAAACTCGTTGGACTACCCACTGTAAAAAAAGGATATCTGCCCGGCATGGAGTTATCCTTTGGTGAAGCAAGAGCGGGTATTGGCGGTGGAATCTGTCAAATATCCAACCTCATCCATTGGCTTGTTATCCATAGTCCACTCACCGTCAATGAACGTTATCACCACTCTTTTGATCCATTTCCGGACGATGGCCGTGTTTTGCCATTCGGTAGTGGAGCTACCGTCTTTTATAATTACCGCGACTATCAATTCACCAACAACACGCCTTACACCTTTCAAATAAATCTCTGGTTCACAGACAAATGTTTAGAGGGCGAATTAAGAATTGATCAAGAACTGGATTTTGCGTACCATGTCGTTGAAAAAGAACATCAATTTCTTAAAATAGACAATCAGTTCTTTCGGAAAAATGAGATTTGGCGCGAGAAATTTTTAAAGTTTCAGGGTGTAAAGATTTTGGAAACCGAACTTTTGACCAAAAATTTTGCCCGGGTTACCTATACCCCTGTTGAATACATTGAAATTAGTGCCGATCAAAATCCGGCCGATTAACTCAACAAGCTAATGATCGAAAAATGACGGATATGAAAAGTCCTCTTTTTTGTTTAAGTTTGGTCTGGCTTTGGGGGTATTCTGTATAGAATTGAGATAGTCCCTTTGAACCTGATTCGGTTTATACCGGCGTAGGGAAAAGCAAAAATCCACTGTACAGCATACTCCTTTACTGCACAGGCTATCGCTCTTCTTCCCTCCAAGGCCACACAGTATATCTTAGCATATGTAAAAAAATGGAAGATTCAATTATCAATTTATTAGAGCAGCTGAGGGTCGAAAAACCCCTTGTACACAACATCACAAACCTAGTCGTGATGAACAATACTGCCAACGCACTTTTAGCCCTAGGAGCGTCCCCTGTGATGGTACACAGCCCATTAGAAGTACGCGAGGTTGTCGATATTGCACAAGCTCTTGTCATTAATATCGGCACCTTGAGTGAAGATACTGCCGAAGCTATGCTGGTTGCTACCGAACATGCCAATACCATTGGACGGCCATGGGTACTTGATCCTGTTGGTGCTGGGATATCAGCATTCCGCAATGATTTATTATCCAATCTACTGGATCTCAAACCCACGGTTATTCGTGGAAATGCATCAGAAATCATGACGCTGTACAATTTCAACCAACCGAACACAAAGGGAGTCGACAGCACGACAGCGAGTAAAGATGCGCTCCGATTTGGCCAATTATTACAAGAACAAACCGGCTCCATTATCTGTATTTCTGGAGAAGTAGACTATATCCTTTCACAGCAATATCGGGTTGAAGTTTTTAATGGCAACCCTTTAATGACACAGGTAACTGGGCTTGGCTGTAGTGCTACTGCGCTTATTGGTGCATTTCTAGGTGTTACAGACCAATATTTTGAAGCAGCTGTTGCCGGTGTATCCATTCTGAGCTTAGCGGGAGAACTCGCTGCCCAAACAGCAGCTGGACCGGGCACCCTGCAATTGAATCTCTATGATGAACTCTATCAGCTCAATGCAGAACGTCTAAAATCAAAGCTCAAGATCAAACGCTATGCGCATTAATCCGCTTTTTCCCTACCCTTTATATTTGGTAATTTCTGAGCGGGACTGTTATCCTCAAAATTGGCTCAATGTTGCCGAAGAAGCCATTATTGGCGGAGTCGATCTTATACAATTGCGCGAAAAGGCTGACGATCCGGCCACATTTTTGGATAAAGCCATCCGTTTGAAAAAACTGACCGATCATTATGGTATTCCGCTCGTGATCAATGATGCCGTAGCAATCGCTGCCCAAATCGAGGCATGGGGAGTACATGTGGGTCAAAATGATTTGCAGCCGCTCGCTATTCGCGAAAAATATGGTGATAAATTAACCATAGGCTGGTCCATAGAAGACATGCAACAACTGGAAAGTGAACAAATGTACACCGTCGACCACCTTGGTGTAAGCCCCATTTTTTCTACGAAAACAAAAGTAGATACGGTTACTGAATGGGGAATTGCGGGTTTAAAACAACTTCGGAGTAGGACGGAAAAACCATTGATCGCTATCGGAAGGATGAATTTACAAACAGCAGAAGAGACCTGGAATGCCGGTGCAGACTCCATTGCAGTCGTTTCGGCCATATGCCAAAGTCAAGATCCCAGAGCCGCCAGTGCACAACTAAAAGAACTATTAAAATGACAAAAGATAAAAAATACCGCGTCCCTACCGTACTCAGCATTGCGGGGTTCGATGGTAGCGGTGGTGCAGGTATACAGGCAGATACCAAAACCATATCTGCATTAGGTTGTTATGCCATGAATGTTTTAACTGCCTTACCCGTTCAGAACACACAAGGTGTAAGACGTATTTATGAAATTCCTACAGCAGCCGTCCAGGACCAATTGGATGCTATTTTTGACGATATCTATCCCGATGCAATCAAAATAGGAATGGTACACAATATTGAACTTGTGGAGCTTATTAGCAGCTATTTAAAAGAATATAAAGGGCCTATCGTATTTGATCCAGTCATGGTCTCGACCAGCGGGCACAAGCTCATTCACGATGATACAATTCAGGCCTGCATAGAACTTCTTTTTCCTTTAGCAATGCTGATTACACCAAATTTAGACGAGGTAAGTGTTTTAGTAAACGAAGTTATTGACAATGTTGAGAAGATGAAAAAAGCGGGAAATAGCCTATTGGCGAAAGGTTGTCAATCCGTTTTGATTAAAGGCGGGCATCTCCAAAGTCAAGAATTAACATCCCTGTTGTTCCAGCACAAGAGTCCACCAATTGAATTCAAATCTCAAAAAATTAACAGCAAAAATACACATGGTTCCGGTTGTTCGCTTTCTTCAGCAATTGCGAGCCATTTGGCACAAGGCGTTGGTCTCGATAGCGCGGTTGAATTCGCATTGGCCTATATACACGCAGCAATAGCTGGTAGCAAAGATCTCGTCATTGGCAAAGGAAATGGGCCATTAAATCACTTCCATAATCCGATTAAACTTATTCAATATGAACTGGACTGATCATGCCTGGGAATCCATAACAGCTATTTATTCGGATATACTTACTATGCCATTTATTGTTCAGCTTAGTGATGGTAGTCTTCCCCTGGATAAATTTCAATTTTACATGCAGCAGGATGCTTTCTATTTAGAAGAATTTGGCCGTGTGCTCGCCTTTATAGGTGCAAAAAGTGCGGATAACCAACAAGCATTGGACTATTTCGAATTTGGTCGCAATGCGCTTCTTGTTGAACGGGCATTACACGAAAATTACTTTCGGGAATTTGGTTTAAGTCCTGCCGACAAGAGCAACAAAATCGAACCAACCTGCCATCATTATGTCCATTTTCTTAAAAGCGTAGCCGCTTTCGAGAGCATTGAGGTCGCTATGGCGGCAACACTCCCCTGTTTTTGGATTTATAAGGAGGTCGGAGATCACATTGTATCGACAGCAAATACACAGGGAAATCCCTATTCCAAATGGATAGAAACCTATAGCGGTGAGGATTTTGCACAGGGCGTTATCAAGGCGAAAAACTACGTTGACAAAATTGCTGCAGAAACTACTGCAACAAAACGGGAGAAGATGCGACAAGTATTTATAACAGCTTCCCAATTAGAGTATCAATTCTGGTTAGCAGCCTACAAACGAAGGGTATGGTAAACAAACTATTGTCCGATACCGAACAGTTGATGTTCAAAAATGAGCATTAACGAAAATAGCACTCAGAAACAAAACTAGTGTTAATCAGTATTTTAAACGGATTTAAAGTTTTGGCATTACTATTATACTATAGGTGGCAGTTAACGATAGAGCGTGCACATAAGTGCATAAGCACATAAGAAACGATAAAAAGGGGAATTAAAATGAAACTTTCAGTAACAATAAATTTAAACTAATAACAGAAAAATAATGAAAAGAATCTTAACCATTGCCTTTATTTCATTTTTATATGTAGCTCAGGCACAAGAACGCGAAACACGCAAAATCACTGCTCCAGATGGCATTTCATCGGCAACTTCATTACGTGTAGATTATATTCACTCTAATCGCAACGAGGTTGTTGTTGAAGCAGATAATCCCGAGCATTTATCCCTTATCGAAACGACTGTAAAAAACGGTACACTCTATGTACAGTATAAAAGAAACAGTTCTGTCAGAAATGCGAGAAACAATCGCGTAACTGTTTACTCAAGTAAGATACCAACACGTTTTTCGGCATCTTCTAGCAGTTCAATTCATACCGATGAAACAATTAAGGCCGATAAAATTTCTGTTGACGTATCTTCTTCAGCAAGCATATCCCTTAAAAGATTAATTGCGGATGATATAAGCCTTTCAACAAGTTCTTCGAGTAGTTTAACAACGAATGTGAGCAGTAAAAATTTGCAGGTATCTGCAAGTAGTTCTTCCAGCCAAGACATTTCGGGAAGTGCTTCAAATTTAAATTTGAACACCAACTCATCGGCATCGGTTGATATGAGCCGTTTCTCAACAACAAATGCCCAAATACAAGCGAATTCGTCTGCAAATGTAACGCTCAGCGTGAAAGAAAACTTACAGGGAAAGGTTTCTACATCTGCCAGAATTGCGTTAAAAAATCAACCAAAAAATGTCCAAGTTGACAAATCAACTAGCGGCAGAGTAGTACTATAATTTTTAGTGTGGTCTTTAATAAAGACTGTTTGTTTATGTTTAATGTTTAGTTAGCTTAAAGGTGATACATACCCCAGTATCACCTTTGCTTTTATCGACCTTTTTGCTCACACTTCTCCTTCTCCTTCTCCTTCTCCTTCTCCTTCTCCTTATAAATTTGCACATTAATCACTTCAAAAAGCAGTATCAGGAAATTAGTGAGATCGATAACACCACCAGATTTCTGCTCAAAAAAAACTATTTTAGGTCTCGGTTTCACGACATTTTTGTATATTAATATGCATATAAATGATAAACTTTCGGCGTAATGGATAATTTCTTAGCGACTTGTATAAAGCAATTTCAATATTATAAATCATTGGGTGATAAAACATTTACACAACTAAGCACTGAACAGCTCTTTTGGCATCCAAATGATTCAAGCAATAGCATTGCATTAATTGTAAAACATTTAGGTGGAAATATGCTTTCCCGTTGGACGGATTTTCTCAGCACAGATGGTGAAAAAGAAAATAGGAACCGGGATCAGGAATTTGAGAACAGCTGGACAGATCGCGACGAGCTTATTACTTATTGGAATGCTGGATGGGCTTGTCTATTTCAAGCAATAGAATCGCTCGGAGAAGAAGATCTCGTTAAAATCATCTATATCCGTAATCAAGGACATACCGTCATGGAAGCGATCTTGCGGCAACTCGCACATTATCCTTACCACATCGGGCAGATTCTCTATATCGGAAAAATATGTTTGGATGATAAATGGTCCACCTTATCGATACCCAAAGGTCATTCAGCTTCCTATAATAAGGAGAAATTCAGCCACGAAAAACAGCAACAACATTTCACCTCCGAGTTTCTAAAAGGAAATCAGGAGAATATGTAGTAAATAGGCTTTTACACTCCATTAACACAGTAATTACTTAAATGAAAGCATTGGATTTTAACCTGTTTTTCGCCAACTTTTAAGTATATTTGTCATACACACAACTATTCTTTTTTAGTTGATTTCATTAGTAAGTACGTTGTTTTAAGACTATGAAAAATTCGATTAAGATCATCAACAATTACGAGTACAAAAAGTTATTTCTACCTGATGTTTCTGAGCACAATTTATTCAATGAAAATAAAATTCAAGTCTATCGAATTGAGAATTACCTACGCAGTATCCTGATGCCTGTCATCCCCTATCGTACAACGTTTAATTTTCTCATTTTTGTAACGAAGGGATCCCTGACCCAACATCTCGAAAGCGCATCTTACACATTAACTGAAAATCAAGTCATTAACATCAAACAAGGCAATATCACGGCCACACTGGCAATCTCTGATGATGTAGAAGGTTTTTTTGTAGTCTATGAAAATGAAATTGTGACTGATATTGAACTTGGTATAAACGATATCAAATTTTTCAATTCCCATCCTTTTACCACACTAAAAGCCCATGTAGCACATTGGATCCAACAAATGTTGGTATTATTGGAAGAAGAACTTTTTACTGAGGGCCGTGTGATGGAAGTCTGCATTTCAATGATGCAGTGTATCTTATTAAAGGTGATAAAATCGGATATTGAAACAAAGGCCCCGATGAGCCGACAGCTAGATATTGCTTTCCGTTTTCGCGAATATGTACAAAAATTCCATATCGATCATAAAAACGTATTATTCTATGCCAATTTATTACATATTTCAGAAAACTACCTCAATAAATGTGTTAAAGAAGCGACGAATAAACCACCGAAACAATGGATTAGCGAAATAAGTATCTTACATAGCCAGATTCTGCTGCAGGATGCTACGAGAGATATTGCCGGTATAGCCTTTGAATTGAAATTTCAATCGCCCTCGTATTTTACTCGGCTATTTAAAAAAATCACTGGGTATTCACCCAGTGACTATCGAAAACATAAGTTTATGGCGGGCTAATGTTTTTTACTGTAAGGTAAATTCCAGATTAAATCTACGGCCAAATAATGAACGCCAAAATCTACTTTGTCATAGCCTTTAATTAAGTCGTTCATATACCCCAGATCCAATCGCAAAGGTGTTTTTGGAATATCTGTCATGTAATAGAAACCCAGACGGGTCTCTTTATAAGCAAAGCTAGACCATGTACTAGCAGGTTCGTAAAGCTTACTGATTGCAAAAAGCCCTTCTGCGCTCAAAGCCAATTCTTGCTTATTTTTAGCCGAAATTTTAAAATTTAGCTGCGATTTCAAGCGAGTCCTAAATTGAAAATTCTCTTCTGTTTTCTGAAAATCAGCTGTAAAGAACTTTCGAAACTCTTGCCTTAAGGTATTTTTCCATTTCAAACGATCATTCAGGATAAATGTATACGCATATCGCCCATATAACCTAAATTCTTGCTCGACACCTTCATTATGGTAGGGTGCCGCCTCATCATAAACGTTTTGGCGACGATAGCTCAATGCATAGCTATATTGTTGATTCTTGGCAAACTTATGATAGACTTCATGATTTAGCACCCAAATGGCCTGCTTATGAAATGGATTTGAATCGTCGGGCGTACTTTTGGTTCCCAGACCGATGTAGGTTAGTGCCTCTTTGGTTCCCGCACTATCCAGTTTCCGGCGTAGGCCCAGAACAGACCAAGATGCGGTCCTTGCTTTTCCTAACCCCGGTGGACTGACTTGCCCGTAGGCAGTATTTACATGAATTCCCAATAAGAGCATTATTGGGAATAGTTTTATTAAACGAAATTTAAACATACATAAAATTTTAGTTCACAAAAAGGACTAGGAAGTCCCTTCTGCTGATGAAAATTTATTCACCAACCATTTATCGATAAGTTTGACCGGTTGCATCGCCCACATCGCAAAAACAAATGGGAAAGTCAATGTTGTCCAGCCGTTATGAATCAAAAAGTGATCAAAATATGTGGCGATAATTGTTCCGATCAGTACATATACGCCATCACGAACACGTGGGCCGCTCAGAGCGATTCCAACCAAAACCGCATTGAAGCTAAAAATGCCATTATTGGTCATATCTGCAGATTCATGGCCATGGTGCGAAATATAAACACTGATGATAACAGCAGCGAAACCGTAAAGTGCTCCCATGGGATTGCTCAGGAAAACCCCAATGAAAAAGATCAATCCAGCAATTAAACTACCCTGAAAAATAACCTGACCAAAGGCATGGCCTTCAATTAAGAAATCATCCATTTCTTGAATATCAACAAAATGCTCGGGTACCGTCCTTAAAGCCAATTCTGGAATACTCAACACATACAATGCGATCCAGGTAATTAAGATAAAAGGAAATGTAAATACCGGCAGATTCTTCTTTAATGCAAAACCCATCAAGATGGTGGTCAACGCAGATCCGACGATTAAAGCTCCCCATACCCAGACGTTTGTCTGAAAATAGAAAACCAAAGCAATACCATAAAGCGTAGCATTAAATCCGAAGAGTCCATCATTGATATGACCCTCATCAAATTTCATCAACTTGGCAGTCAATACCCCGACGATATTGGCGAGGATTCCCGCAAAGCCCATTAGTGCCGAATCATAAATAATGGCGCCTATAAATAAAATACCCGTCCAAATGTTACCCTGTAACATAATTTGCCCAAATCCTTTAAAAAAAGCTTTTACAAAAGCTAGGATGTTATTTTTCATTGGAATATAATTAGTTGTTATTCAAAAATATGTTGTCCCATAATGCGCTTTGCATTTCTTTAAAAAGAAGATAAAGCTGTTCGGCACCGTAACCTAAAACGCGAACCATAAAACCGTCGTGCTGCAATTCACTAATACCAAACGCAACGTCTTTGGTTTCCCCATATTGTTCATGGAAAGTCTCGATCCAGTCACTTGGATTCAAGCCGGCACTATTAAGGTAGATCAAAGTTCCCTGATGCGTATAGCCTTCCAAAATACCCAAGCCTTGTATAGGCATACGATCTGGCTGCAGCAATACATTATCTTTCACTACAAGCCTACCATTGACATAACATTCTGTCAGATTTTGAAAGTGATTGTACATAAACTCTTCTCCGGACATTTTCCGACCACAAGTCACGATTTCACTAAGCAATAAGTGACAATTAGAAGCAAGATGTACAATGTTATGGCTCAAAAAATGAGACGAATGTTGTGGTACTACAGGATGGGGCACATAAGAAAAAACAGCATTTTCACCGATATTCACTTCCATAGTTTGGGACGAATGGCCTTTCATATGAAACAAACGCTGGTAAGCTTGCGTTTGTAACTGCAGCTTAGCGCCCGGAGCAATATCAACTTGAATACGATGGTCATCTCCATCCAACAAACCAGGCGATGAACTCATAATCATCAGATACGCTGCATTGTCTTTTTGATATTGTCCAACTGGAACGATACGAAACGGTTGTGTCGCATATGCATCTTTTAAAAAGGATTTTCCTTCGCGATGTGCTATTTTAATATCTAAAGAACAGATCATAACTAACGTAGTAAATTAGGTTCCTCAACATCTTGAAGGAGTGCGTATTTTTTAATCCAGCCTACAATCTCTTCCAAACCATCTCCGGTTTTTAGATTTGAAAATAAGAATGGAGAACCTTTACGCATTTTACGTGCATCATGCTCCATTACTTCTAAGCTTGCGCCTACATAGGGTGCCAAATCTTTCTTATTGATCAATAAAAGATCAGATCTTGTAATTGCTGGACCACCTTTACGAGGCATTTTTTCACCTTCGGCAACATCAATTACGAAAATGGTAATATCGGCCAGATCCGGGCTATAGGTAGAAGTTAGGTTATCACCACCACTTTCAATCAAAATCAACTCTAAATCCGGGAAGCGGCTTGCTAGTTCATCTACAGCTTCCAGATTCATACTCGCATCCTCCCGTATGGCCGTATGCGGGCAACCGCCGGTTTCTACACCGATAATTCGTTCACGGGGCAGCAAACTATTTTTAGCCATGTACTCCGCATCTTCCTTCGTATAGATATCATTTGTAATTACTGCAAGATCAATTTCATTCATCAAACGTCTGCTCAATCTTTCCAATAATGCTGTTTTACCAGACCCTACTGGTCCACCAACTCCTATTTTAACATATTTTCTATTTTCCATTGTAATTGTTTTTTAAGAAATATAAACTCTAGAATATAATCGTTCGTGTTGCATGCAACGGATGTCAAATCCAATGTTGCATAAGCCCACTAAATTCCGTTCAACTGTTAAGGTCTCTTTGCAGAGATCAAGTATATCATCATGTAAACCAAAAAGTATATCTTGGCCATCCAACTGCCCTAATGGCACCAGTTTAACAGCATTGGTCACCATTGTAATAGCGGCATTATAATAAAAGCCGTGTAACGCTTCTTCCAAAGGAATTGCTAAAAGTGACGCCAACATGCCATACATCAAACAGTAATGACTATCTACTTCCTTCTTTTGGATTAATTCACCCCAGGACAACATAAAATCCTGCTGTTGATACCGACTGAATATTTTATAAATACGGACGCCCAGTTTTTTACTGGCATCGCGAATTTCTCTTGGACTTTTTAATGCTGTACATTCTTGATCTAGGGCGATCAATGCATCCATGTCCTGCGAAGAAGTTGCTTCATAGGCCAATTTCATCAAAGCAGCATCATTGTACTTCAGATTATACCAGAGGTTATGACGCACATAATTGTCCGCCGTAGCCTTATCACAGACCAAGCCCTGTTGCACATAGGTCTCCAGTCCATTGGAATGGGTAAACCCACCAATTGGCAATGTAGGATCTGCTAGATGAAGTAACTTGCCTAGAAATGTATTTTTCATTGACATTATTTTTTATTGTAAGTATATATCTTCAAGGACCAATCAGCCCCTTGCGTAGTCTTCGCTATCATTGGGCATCCAAGCTGACCAAGTTTTTCCTTTGATCCCTATTTTTCCCATTAAGACATCAATGCGCTCGCTACGTTCGCTTATCGGACAGAAAGGATCTTCAATCTCATTTCATAACTGCTGGCCCTTGCGAATTCATGAAGGCTTTATCGCTGATTAAGAGCGGTATATTCTTCGTCGAAAACTTCATCTTCTGATGATGTTTTGGGTCGACATTTGCATTGAGCTGACGTAAAAGTTGGCGCTCGCAACGTTGCGGGTCAAACCCCTGTTTCGCTAACCACTCGTACATTGACCTTTCATAAGGCATAAGCAATTCATTTGCCTCCACAAATAGAGGCAAATGTTTGTTTCCAATTTCACTGGCTACAAAAGCAGTTCGCAGGAAATCAATTGCCATGACACGGATTACTTCACAAGGTTTGATCGTTACCACAACCATTTTCTCTTCATCTTCGTACAAGATATCGCCATCCTGCAAACTGGAGGTATTACCCAACAATTTGACGGCAATATCCATTCCCTCCGCTGTACGTAAACGTTGAATACGTTTGGTCGACTCATACCATTCAATAGCGAGCGAATCAAGACGCTTATTGATCTGCTCCCCCTGAATATTCCTTGTGATTTCCGTGATTATCATTTTTTAATTTTTAATAAATAGATTTTTAGATAAGCCTAAACCTACTGTAGATCCATTGATTCCCGTAATGACTTCGTGATCATTGGGAATAGCAGCATCTTTACTATTTCTCTTTTTATAAGACAATTCTGCCACTTTAGCTTTTAATGCCCAACCTTTTCCCAAGGCGATACCCACAAGCGGGTACACTCTGAATAGATAGCCATTGTATTTACCATCGACCATAGTACCACCGGTAACGACATGTTGATCGCCCCACAAATAATGAACATCAACCTGGCCAATTAACATGAAATGCTCACTCAGAGGCCAAGTATTACTATAGAAAGGTCCTATTTCATGCGAATGATCTGTGAAATCCAATGCTTTATCCTTAGCAGAATTGAATCCATAGTTTAGCCCCGCATTCATGTTGTCCGTGAAAAAATAGGCAGCACCTACCGGAGCGGCACTAAATTGATGCCCAGCTGTTGTTTCGTGGTAATTCAGTGACCCATAAACCATGATACCCCCCTTTTGCGCATAGGCCGATTGTATCGTAAAGCATGCTATTGCTATACAACAGCCTAAAAATGTCTTCAAATTTTTCATTAGCGTAAATCGTATTTTAGCAGTAATGAAGCATCATGAGCGGTCATTATTCCCTCTCTTTATGCGCTTTTGATAAGCTCATGATGATTTCATCAACATATTGTTTTTCATAGTTTATGGCGTGATATCGGATCACGCCATAAAAAAGTACTATAGGGTTAAAACAAGAAGTATCGTTGTCCCAACGAAACTGTATCAACCGGTTTTGATCGCAAGATCTCACCGTCAAGACTTACCTCATAATTTTCTGGATTAACGATAATTTCAGGTGTAGCGTCATTGTGGATCATATCTTTTTTGGAGATATTCCGACAATTTTCTACAGCAAGTAAGGTTCTTTCCAATTTATATTCTTCTTTAATTCCTTTTTCCAATGAAATTTTAGAGACAAAGTCAAAACAAGTTTGGTGAACAGCTTTACCTAAACCACCGAACATTGTTCTTAAAATAATTGGCTGTGGCGTAGGAATGGAAGCATTCGCATCACCCATTTTTGAAGCGATAATCATCCCGCCCTTAATAATCATTTCTGGTTTTGCGCCAAATAAAGCAGGACGCCAGATCACCATATCGGCAATTTTACCGGGCTCGATTGAACCAACATATTTGGAAATACCATGAGCAATTGCTGGATTGATCGTGTATTTCGCTACATAGCGGCGTGCACGGAAATTATCGTTGTCCTTGCCTTCGTCTTCAGGTAATGGGCCTACTTGCTTCTTCATTTTGTCTGCAGTCTGCCAAGTCCGTGTAATGACTTCACCTACACGACCCATTGCCTGCGAATCCGAGCTCATGATACTGAATACACCGCGATCTTGCAGTACATCCTCAGCAGCAATCGTTTCTGGACGGATACGAGAGTCAGCAAAAGCTACGTCTTCCGGAATTTCTTTACTCAAGTGGTGACAAACCATCAGCATATCCAAGTGCTCGTCAATCGTATTTTTTGTGAATGGACGTGTTGGATTTGTCGATGCTGGCAAAACATTTGGATACATCGCCGATTTGATGATATCTGGAGCGTGACCACCACCAGCACCCTCTGTATGGAATGTATGGATGACACGTCCATTGATAGCTTGGATCGTATCTTCTAAGAAACCCGCTTCATTCAAGGTATCTGTATGGATTGCAACCTGCACATCGTATTGATCTGCAACAGTCAAAGCTCTGTCGATTGTTGCTGGTGTAGCACCCCAATCTTCGTGGATTTTAACGCCTAGCGCGCCTGCTTCAATTTGCTCCACAATAGGTTGTTCCGTACCTACGTTTCCTTTACCAAAGAAACCGAAGTTCATTGGAAGGTCTTCAACAGCTTGCAACATGCGGCGTAAATTCCATTTACCCGGTGTTACTGTAGTTGCATTTGTTCCATCCGCTGGACCTGTACCACCACCAATCATTGTTGTAACACCACTATACAAGGCCGTTTCAACTTGTGTTGGGCTGATATAGTGAATATGGGTATCAATACCACCTGGAGTTAAGATATATCCCGATCCACCATGTACCTCAGTAGAAGCACCGATAATCATATTTGGTGTAATATTGTCCATTGTATCCGGATTTCCAGCACGACCAACACCAACAATTTTACCATCCTTAATACCAATATCACCTTTCACGATACCCCAGTGGTCAATGACGATAGCATCAGTGATCACCATATCCAATGTACCTTCATCACGTGTATGAACTGAAGATTGGCACATCCCGTCACGGACAGTCTTACCACCGCCAAATTTGGCTTCATCGCCGTAGTAAGCATAGTCTTTTTCGACTTCAATAATGATATCTGTATCTCCTAAACGGATTTTATCTCCACTTGTAGGGCCAAAGATGGCGCTATAATTTAATTTGCTAACTTTTAAACTCATGATACTTTGTTTTTAAAGCCTTGTTCTTTTACTTTTTTCATTGCATTTGCTTTCGCAACTTCGGTTTCGGTATCTCCATTTGCCAAATCATTGTGGCCATAGATCCTTCTTGCACCTGCATAAGGGACCAATTCGACGTCTTTTGATTCACCTGGTTCAAAACGAATTGCTGTACTGGCGATAATATTCAACCGTTTGCCAAATGCTTTTTCACGATCAAACTCCATCATTTTGTTCACCTCAAAGAAATGAAAATGTGAACCTACCTGAATTGGTCTATCACCTGTATTTGTCACAGTGATCGTTGTAATTTCTCTACCTTCATTGCAGATAACACAGCCATCTGCAATAAAAAATTCTCCTGGGATCATAGATTATATTTTTAACAATTAGCGAATCGGGTTATGAACAGTAACCAGTTTTGTACCATCTGGAAATGTAGCTTCAATCTGTACATCATGAATCATTTCAGGGACACCTTCCATGACATCTTCACGTGTCAACAACGTTGCACCATACTGCATTAAATCCGCAACAGTACGTCCGTCACGAGCAGCTTCCAAAAGTTCACTACTGATCAATGCAATAGACTCCGGATAGTTTAATTTAAGTCCTCTAGCTTTACGTTTTTTCGCTAGTTCGCCGGCAAGATGAAGCAATAGCTTCTCTGTCTCTCTAGGTAATAAATGCATATAAATATTATTTAAATTGTTGTTATTCGAATTAAAACAAGTCACGGTGAGTACAGGTCACGACAAGGCCATACGACTTAAAAAAATCGTTCAAAATCGTGATGAATAGAACAGATTACACCCCTACGCAGCGCAAGTTCTGTCTTTTCTCAACCGTTGTAAGAAATGGAAATTTTTACCCCAGAAACGGGATCTTTAAACTTTGGAAAAGAATATATTTTGGCGGAAGGATCAATCGATCCATATAAGGCCTTCTGTTATTCTGAATTTTGAGACGTACAGGATAGCAGAATACAAAAAGACAAATTGAAAGCACTCCCCAATAGAGCAGCTTGCTCCATTCATCTTTGAGGTCCATCTGTTCGGTGATATCATAGACATCATGATCTTTAACCGCAGCGACCAAATTTTCCCGCTCGGAATTTCCTGAACCTTGTTCTACATGAGTATGGAAAGCCGCCAGGCTTATCCGGAAGACGGGTAAACTTTGGACAGTAGAATGCGTCGGTATAGCTATTCCTTTCATGAGCAGGGTGCTCAAAAGGAAAACTAAAAAGACTAAACTATACCTCATTCTTGTGTTCACAATTCTATTATTTGTTGTTCAAATTTACAACCAAAGCGGGCTACTTGACTAGCACAAATCTTGAATTAAATAGTCCAAATTTGTTGAAAAAGCCCGCTTTGGAGATTTTAGATCAATCTTTCGAATTTAAAAAGAGTAACCAACTGATACCATGATATTTCTCGGTGCACCAGCAAAGGCTCTCGTGTAGTCAAAACCACCTAAAAAGTAATATTTATCGAATACATTGTTCAGGTTTACGGCCATTTTCATAGCACCAATGTGGTAATAGGCCGCTGCATTAACAGTTGTATAAGATGGCCATTGTCCCCAGAGTGCATTTCCATCGCTATCCTTTCCGATACTATTGTCCATCCGCTTACGGTCTACATAATAAACACCAGCACCAAAACCTAAGCCTTTTAAGGTACTATTTGAAAACACATATTTTAACCAGGCACTCGCCATATTTTTGGGTGCTCCCGGCAGGGACTGTCCTATTTCAGAAGGAACCGAGGATGATTTCACCTCCGTATCATTATAGGTATAATTGGCCATAACCTGAAACTCCCGTGTCAACTGCCCACGCACATCGAGTTCAACACCCTGCGATAGCGCTTTGCCGGATTGTCTATACTCCGGCAGCCCTGAATCATTGATAGCCCCTGTGGCAATGAGCATATTCCGTCGTTCAATTCGGAATAAGGATAGATCAACTTGCAATTGTTCCTTAAAGAAACCCGTCTTCACCCCTGTTTCCACCTGGAAACTCCGCTCGGCTTCAAAGGGTTTATCGGCACCATAATCTTTATAGTTCTGAATAAAATTGGCGCCTACAGGCACAAACCCCTGTGAATAACTTGCAAAATAGTTAATCTGTTTATTGATTCCATAGGTTACACCAAAACGAGGTAATAAGGCATTTTGTGTCGCATGAAACCGATTTTGTCCATCAAGTGTCTCAGAAGAATAGTGTTCATGACGTAGACCTACAATAAGTTTCAGTCGGTCGTCAATGCTGATTTGATCCTGTATATATTTACCCGTTGTTTTATAAGGGCTCAAAAAAGGATAAGCGACTCCTGTACGCCATACATAATTCGTCAGATCATGAGTCGTATAGGTAGGATTGTTTAAATCAAAAGTCAAAGGAACAACTTTACCATCTATAGTTTGCTGCCTAGCCTCCCGCAATTGGTTTTCTTTGTCGCCCCGATATTGGGCAAAATCAATCCCAGCAACCAAATGATGATCAACTCTATCGCCCAAAAGATCCCACTTGACGTAACCGACAACATTATCGGTATAATCACGCCCATGGCGATCAAAAAAGCGCATATTCATAATGGTATTATGTGGTGCATCAGCAAACGTATTCATTGTCCGGTGTTCATTGACATCTTCCTGATAGATGGATTTCATGTAACTCAGATTCAAACTAACATGTTCTGCCAGACGCTGAGACAAACGAGCGCTTAATGAAAAAGTCTTGGAATTATAAAAATCGGAAGGCTGGCTCAACGTAAATGATCTTGGCAACGCATAAAAGTTATTTTCCTTAATACCCATTCCCCGATCAAGATAACCGTTGAACTGATTATATACCATGTCAATATCAACCACCGTGCCTTCAGCTGGTTTGAAGGTAAAGGAAGGAGCAATCATCATTCGTTTCTGACGATTTACATCACGGAAAGTCTTGGTATCTTCATAACCCGCGTTAAAACGATATAAAATACGTCTGGCACTATCCAATGGTCCACCGAGATCTACAGTAGTTCGCATCGTTTCAAAACTACCGCCAGCAAAATTCACATGCCCCTTAAAATCTTCCAAAGGCTTCTTTGTCGTCATATTAATTGTACCACCCGGCACAATATCCCCAAACAAAGATGCCCCAGGCCCTTTCAAAACCTCGATATTTTCAAGATTGATCGTTAATGGTGAATTATAATAACTGTTACCATACCCATACCCCGAGCGTAAACCATTGACAAGTCGAACACCCGTTTCGTAACCGCTTTTGAAACCGCGGATAACAACATCATCATAGGAAGATGCTTCTGTCACACCAGCCAGGTCCTGTACCAGCGCTCCAGTAGTAAAGGCCTGTTTATCTTCGATAAATTCCTTACTGAGTACAGCGACAGATTGCGGTAGATCCTTTAATTTTCCTGCAAATTTACCCCCCAGCTCCATATTATTTGTCAGATATGAATTGTTACGTCTACCCGTAACCAATACTTCATCCAATGTATTATCACCGGCTACCATAAGCAATCGAACTCCTTTTTTTGCATTCCAGTTGGCCGTGTTCAAATCCAGCAATACAGGCTTATACCCAATTGCAGCTGCACGTAGCTGTACAGGAAAAGATGTTATTCCGGTAAAACTAAATTCGCCCTGAGCATTAGAACTTGTCTGTTGTTGTCGATCTGCCAGGGTTAATGTGACCCCTGAGATTGGATTACCGTTTTCATCCTGGATCTTACCAAATAGTGCCACACCTTGTTGTGCATACACCGCTCCCGGTACGGAAGCACTTGTCAATAAAGCGAAAGCTAGCGCTTTCATTACGTTGTTCATTCGAATAAATTATATATTTTTTGGCTTATCCACTTTTAGGGTTAAGCAATACGATCAACGAATAATTCCATGTGTATCGTTGGAAAATTCGATTCATTACAAAAGTCTTTCAATTGAAATCCCTGTTTTCCCCAAAACTCATAGGCTCCAGTGAGGAATGGGTGGGTATGTAAATAAAGCCTTTCGATACCTTTCTCCTTAACTACAGCGACCAAGCCCTTGAATAAGGCCGTTCCCAAACCTGACCTACGGTAACTCGGGTCCACAAAAAGACGGGCTACTTCCACCGTTTTCCTTCTATCAATATCCAAATGCGGGAAACGGTAGTCATAAGCCAGCATGCCAACGACGCCAATCAGTTTACCCTGCTGATCTTTTGCCTGCAAGAATGCACCAGCTTCAGCCTCAAGATACACGGCTGAAAATGCCAGTAGATCTTTGGGAAGTTTATGTGCATCCAACATCGGAAACAACTGTTTCCGAAATTCAATGACATAAGGTAATACGACATCAATATCTTCCTTTTCAACACGAGATATGCTGATATTTTTCAAATGGGGTTGCGTGGGAAAACATCGTTTGCTTATCAGTTGATTATTAATCAATATATTGCCGCTGTCTTTGATGGTATTCATATCGTTATAGCTATTTTTAAAATATTTGCACAGTAAACTGAGCATCTCACTTGCAAACCATGATTTTTCATAAGCACACCTACTCAGGCAGCTTCGTCATGGCGTATTCATTTCAATTTTGGCTTCGCCGTTATGCGCTGAACCCGCAATGGTGTCAAATGCCTTATCCGCACCCAGCATCGGAACAAACATCCATTTCTTCTGATTTTCCAAACTGATCAAAGGAAGTTGATAGGTCTGTTCCAATAATTCCCGTACTTGCTCTTGCTCCAGACCGTGCAGATCCACAAGCCTATTGTCCTTCATCAGATAAAACTGATCACCAAAAAGGTACGCCATGTTGGGGTCGTGCATCACACATAACACGGTTGTCCCCTCTTTGACCAGCTCCTTGGCTGTCTGCAGAACCGCAATCTGATAGTTCAGATCCAAATGATTGGTGGGTTCATCAAGCAATAATAAATCAGGTTGTTGTACCAACACGCGACAAAGTAATACCAATTGTCGCTCTCCTCCAGATAAAGAGGTATAGGGTTTGTCCTTAAAATGTGTGAGGTTAAATCTATCCAAGATCTGTTCAACGGCCTCGAAGTCTTCCTTACTTGGTGAAAAACGAGAAAACGAGGCGCGTCCCGTCAGAATAACATCAACAACGCTAAAAGGAAATGTGGTCTGATGGAACTGGTTGAGAAAACCCAATTTCAATGAATTGGCCCGACCAACCTTCCAATCGCGACGTTCTGTTTCACCGATAAGAACTGATCCATTATATTTTTTTTCCAGCCCGGCAATAATATTAAACAGAGTCGATTTACCACTTCCATTTCGACCAAGAATAACAGAAAGCTTTCCTTCCGGAAATGACATGTTTACATCATTTAAAATGATATCCTTACCATAGGCAAAAGAAAGTTTTTTGATATGAATCGAATTACTCATGAATTCCAGTTGATTTCGTTACGACGCATCAGATAAATAAACAAGGGAGCGCCAATAATCATTGTAAAAACACCGATCGGAATTTCAAATGGCATAACAGCCCTAGAAAAATCATCGATAAGTAATAGGAAAGTACCTCCAATACTGATATTTGCCCACACAATAATATTGTTATTGGGTCCAAAGATCATGCGGCTGATATGTGGTACAATTAATCCGAACAGACTAATCACCCCGACAGCTGCTACAGCTGATGCCGTAATTAGTGTTGCTACAGCAATGAAGACCAATTTCAATATTTTCGGGTTAACGCCAACAGCAATTGCTTCTTGATCACCAAGGGCGAGAAGATTCAGCTTCCAGCGCAAAAGGATCAGGATGCCCAATCCTATTGTGATCGGCAGGAACGCTTGCTGTACTTTCGACCATGATGCTGTATGTAGGTTCCCCATTGTCCATTGCACAATAGCTTGTAATTTATAGGGATCACTAATGTATTGTAACAGGGTTAGCATCGCTGTAAATACACCGGAAATAACCATTCCAGCCAACACCATCCCAATAATCGAGGTTTTCAAGCCGGCATTTGAAACAAAATAGGTTAAACCTACAGCACATACACCAAACAGAAATGCCGATAGATTGACGGACAATAGAGGGAACAACATGGCCAATGCGGCCCCAAAAGCAGATCCCGAAGAAATACCCAATGTAAAAGGATCAACGATTGGATTCCTAAAAATGGCCTGTAAAATTCCGCCGGAAGAAGCTAATGCTGCTCCGACCATAAAGGTCAACAGAATCCGTGGTAAACGTACCTGCCACAATATCGTATCCATGTTATCTTTCAATACCGTATTATGGTCTCCGATATAAATTCCCACTTCCAATCCGATGCGCTGACAGAGCTCGACAAAACCAATGTTCTGACTTGATCCTACAAGTAAGGAAAGCAATAAAACCAACAACGGTAAAACAACTAGCAGAAACAGCTTTTTTAATTGATGTATCATTGAAGTAGTCCTGCTTTACCGTATAGTTTTTCAAAAGCTATGGTCATATCCTGATCAAGCTGCTGTTTCGTATAATCCGAAAAACACCAATGCCTAATCTGTTTGGCAAAAAGCATAAATTTGACGGTATGTGGATCGAATGGGAAGGACGGTGACATCACAAATACCTGTTTATTTTTCACTGCAGGTAATGCCGCGAGTTCCTTCAGATTATATACGTCTGTCAATTTAGAATTCCAAAGAATAATGAGGTCCGGATTCCATTTATAAATCGTTTCTGCGCCGACATTTGGGGCTTCCATTTCCAACGGGCAGGCATTCGCTGCACCCGAAAGACGGATCGCCATATCAATCAAACTACCACGACCGGATGTCGAAAGCACTCTACCTTTAGACCAGGCATAATAAACCTTCTTCTGTATTTGATCTTTAGGAGCAGTCATTTTTTTGATCTCCGCCGAAACAAATTGAACAATTTCTTCCGCTCGCGCTTGCTTTCCGAGTAAGGTTCCCATCCCTATCAGTTCATTAAAAATACTTTTTTCATCTTGCGAAGAAAAAGTAAACACGGGAATTCCAAGATCTTCTAATTGAGAAATATTATCCTGATCAGTATTGAACGTCAAAACAAGATCAGGGTTCAAGCCCACTATGCTTTCTACATTATTTGCCTGGCCTGCGAAGGTAGGCGTTGCCAGTTCTTTTTTTGCAATTCTTTGATCCAATTTGGATAAAAAGCTATAGGTATCTTCGAGCTGATAAACCTGTTCAGGAATACCTACAAGGCTATTTTCAGCGCCCAACATATACACTTCATCAACAAGCGAAGGGAATAGTACAACTACACGCTTTGCCACATGCGCCAACACAACTTCCTTCCCTCTACTATCGACTGCTTTCACTTGACTGTTGAGCGTGCCGGATTGCCGATTTTGGCAGGCACTCCATATACCACAGCATACCAAAAGCAATACAACTATAATTCGATTCACTTTCATTTAATTATCTTTTCGAACTTGTTCACCCAGGCTGATATGCCCGTCTACTCCTTTCAAATCTGGATTCTTCTTATTTTTCGCCTGCAAACGAATCAAATCTTCGGATAACAGTAAGGCTTCCTCCAACTGAATCGACGTTCCATATTTTGCCAGAACCTGTTCATAAAGCCGTCCATCGTAAGGAAGACGAAGCGATTCGGCATCTGTTACGTTGAATATCGGCAGATGTCTGTTTCCGATGAAATAACCGAAATCTGCAAGCTGAACCAAATCCGTTGGATTAAATCTTATCGTCAACGAAGGCTTGACAACCAGGATCGCTTGTAACGCTTCCTGATGAAATAAACCATCACCATGGTGCCATTCCGCTCCCTGGTCCAATTGCATAAGGATTGCTTTTCCGTTTATTGTATTACGCGTCAGGCGTCTTTTATGGACTTCATACCACTCAAGATGCACTTGATCGACGTCGCTAAGGGCAAACGCCTTGTTTGCGACAATTTTATCTATTGGTATGAGCAGCTTATTCATTTTTGTAAACTTATCTTCATCACATGTTAACAGCACCGTTTGGCTTTGTTTTCAGTGCTATTTATTTCCTCAAAAAACAGCACTATTGCGTCAACATTGAACAGGATAACAATAAAACATGGATCATTATTATCCTATTCATTTTATCTGTTGTTCACTATTTTACTTCAAGCGCTTTATATTGATCTTTTTTTGCCTGAACTCTTTCTTTCAACCAATCACACCAGGTATCAAGGCCGTCACCATTTAATGTACTGATTGTAATAACTTCCAGATTGGGATTTACCTCGCGCGCATCTTTCGTTACCGCATCCACGGAGAAAGGTACATATGGTAATAAATCCGCTTTGGAAACCAACATCAATTCGCTTGTTAAAAACATACGTGGGTATTTTTTTGGTTTATCATCCCCTTCTGTTGTCGCCAATAAGGTTACGCGGTAATCTTCACCCAAATCAAATGCCGATGGACACAATAAGTTCCCAACGTTCTCGATAAACAACAGATCTATTCCTTCAATATCGATATGATCCAGGGCTTGTAAGATCATTTGTGCCTCAATATGGCACATTCCTCCAGTGACAATCTGCAAGGCATTGATGCCCACATCGCGCATACGTACCGCATCGCGTTCAGTTTCTGGATCGCCCACTAAAACAGCAATATTCAAATCCTTCGACAAACGTTTACCGGTTTCTTGCATCAAGGTTGTTTTGCCCGAACCCGGGGAAGAGCATACATTGATCACACAGACATCTTTCAGTCTATCGCGGATGGCTTTTGCGACAAAATCATTTGCTTTTAATAAATGTAGTGTTGTATTTTCACATTGAACCGAACCTACACGGTTACCTAAACTTTTAGGATTTGGAGTATTGTCTGACATGATAAACGATTTTTAGTCTTGTTTAAAAATTACTTTTGATATATAGAGTTCATTTCCCTGAACAATTGTACTGGAGGGTTGCCCGCAGTCACAGACAAATCGATGAAAATGAACAGGGAAATTTTTCTGGCAATGTTTACAATATGCAATGATATCGTTTACAACGACCTCCATTTCCATATCCTGGTATTGCGTATTTTCAGCAATAAAAGCATCAAATGCATTTTGGATCAATACAGGCTGAACGTTGGATAACAATCCTGCTGTAACTTGAATTTTTTGAATATCATCTACCCTAGCCTCATAATGCGAGGTCAACGTATCAAAAATATCCTTTACTATACTTAGCTCGTGCATTGGTATATTTTAAGAAATAAATAAATTTAGAAAAGAAATGGCAGATTTCTTTGCCTGTCTGATGTGAAGAAAAGCTTACGCCTTAGCATGGAATTTTGATTTGCTCAAACAGCAAAAATCGAGCTATGGGTATAGGCTCAAGATCTAAGGTATGTTCATACCGATAGTCTTTCTGCAATGGGGATGGCAGTAGTTCATGCCAAAGCAAATCAACAGTAACCAACCAACGATCCATTAACCAATCTTGTGCTACTTCTACGTCCATTTCCGCAACAATGGATTGAAGCGATGGGTAGAGTGAACAAAAGTGGCTATGATCTTTTGGAAAATGGGTTATACGTGAATCTCCAGCGTGTTCTGAAGGACTTTTTGAAGATAAATCCGAGGATTTAAAACTATCACTTTTCAGTACAAGACTGTTTGCATTTAAAATTTTAAATGATAATAACAGTGCTGCAAACAGAAAAATAAAGTGCTTCCACATAGCTTTAACCTAACAAAGTATCAAAGATTCCTTTGAAACCAATACAAAGTTACTACCGATCAAAGAAGAAAAAGTAGCACAAATCTTGAATTTTATTTCACAAAATAGGAAACACCCAAAGAAAATTCCATAATTCTATATATATTAAATTAAAATTTGGTTAAAGTGAGATTAAAATGATATTAGAGGCAAAAATTGGGTATTTTTTGTCGCAGCTAAACACAATACGAGATATTTTCTCATATAGCAAAATCGTAAGAAGCCAGCCTCGATTTGAGACTGGCTTCTTGAAAGGCTTAATTTTTATTTATTAGCGATGCAAATCGAAGCGATCCAGCTCCATCACTTTATTCCATGCCTTCACAAAATCTTGTACAAATTTTTCTTTTGCATCGGCACTGCCATATATTTCGGCAACGGCTCTTAATTCAGCATTCGAACCAAAAACAAGGTCTGCTCTTCCGGCTTCCCATTTTTTTATACCAGTTTTACGATCTGATCCTTCAAAAACTTCCCGATCCGGAGAGATTGCTTTCCAAGCTGTTCCCATATCCAATAGATTAACAAAAAAGTCATTGGTCAGTTGGCCAGGTCGGTCAGTCATTACGCCTAGTTGAGAACCATCAAAATTGGCTTGAAGAACACGCATCCCGCCAATAAGGACAGTCAATTCAGGAACAGATAAAGTCAGTAGTTGTGCCCTATCAATCAATAACGATTCCGTAGACACGGTATAAGCGCCTTTGCGATAGTTTCTGAATCCATCCGCAATTGGCTCAAGATAACCCATTGATTCTACATCAGTCTGTTCCTGTGTCGCATCCATACGCCCAGGACGGAACGGTACTTTGATATCATGCCCAGCAGCACGAGCTGCCTGCTCTATCGCGGCTACACCGCCCAAAACAATTAAATCTGCCAATGAGATCTTCTTGCCACCCTGTTGTTTTCCATTAAAATCCTGCTGAACCTGCTCAAGCGCAGTAAGAACTTTTTGCAGTTGCGCCGGATTATTGACTTGCCAATACCGCTGCGGAGCCAAACGTATTCTAGCGCCATTTGCACCACCTCTCATATCCGACCCACGGAATGTAGACGCTGAAGCCCAGGCTGTCGTTACGAGCTCGGCAGTGCTAAGTCCCGCGTTCAATAAGGCGGATTTCAATATACTAATGTCATCCGCATCGACCAAAACATGATCGACAGCAGGAATAGGATCTTGCCACAATAATTCCTCAGCAGGAACTTCGGCCCCCAAATAACGCTCTCTTGGTCCCAAATCACGGTGCGTTAATTTAAACCAGGCACGAGAAAATGCATCAGCAAACGCATCTTGATCTTCGTAAAATTTACGCGAGATCTTTTCATAGATTGGATCAAAACGCAACGATAAATCTGTCGTCAGCATCGTTGGCCTACGCTTTTTATTGGGATCAAAAGGATCTGGAACATTCGAATCGGCTCCTTTGGCGACCCATTGGTGTGCTCCTGCAGGGCTTTTAGTCAATTCCCATTCATGCTCAAACAGATTCTTAAAAAAGAGGTTGGTCCATTCCGTCGGTTTTTGTGTCCAGATAACCTCCAGTCCACTAGTAATTGCATCAGCACCTACTCCACTGCCGTAAGTACTTTTCCAACCTAATCCTTGTTGTTCTATACCGGCAGCTTCAGGCTCTTTTCCGACATTGTCGGCAGGTCCAGCTCCGTGTGTTTTTCCAAAAGTATGTCCACCTGCAATCAAAGCGACAGTTTCCTCATCATCCATAGCCATCCGACCAAAAGTATCTCGTATATCTTTTGCAGCCGCGATAGGATCAGGATTTCCATCCGGTCCTTCTGGATTAACATAAATTAACCCCATCTGTACCGCTGCCAACGGTTTTTCAAGATTACGTGAGTGTTGCTTACCATCTGCATTATCATCGGCAGACAAAACACCATGTGCTTCAACTACACCTTCTGAACCATGTGCATAACGAATATCACCGCCTAACCATGTTGTTTCAGAGCCCCAATACACGTCCAATTCTGGTTCAAAAGCATCCACACGCCCACCGGAATAACCAAAAGTTTTGAAGCCCATAGACTCCAAAGCGACGTTACCGGTTAAGATCAATAAATCTGCCCAGGAGATATTTTTACCATATTTTTGTTTGATAGGCCACAACAGGCGACGCGCTTTATCTAAACTCACATTATCAGGCCAGCTATTCAAGGGTGCAAAACGTTGCTGACCAGACCCAGCTCCGCCTCGACCATCACTTACCCGATAGGTACCGGCACTATGCCAAGCCATCCGGATGAATAATGGTCCATAATGACCAAAATCTGCCGGCCACCAATCCTGTGAATCGGTCATCAATGCATGCAAATCTTTTTTTACAGCTTCTAAATCCAACTGCTTAAATGCTTCTGCATAATCAAAGCCTTCGTCCATCGGATTTGACTTGCTCGCATGTTGTCTCAACAGATCTACACGAAGTCTATTTGGCCACCAATCCTGATTCTGAGTTCCCCCTCCCGCAACGGCGTTGCGCATAGTACCATTGTGAAATGGGCATTTGCTAATGTCTTTTTCGTTGTTGTCCATATGAAAAGAAAGTTTATTTATATAATACCTTAAGTGATCAAATTGTTTGACTTCCACTTTCATAAAATTACACAAATGCGCTCCCACTTGTACATCGAATGATTTGATACACTATAATCAAAATCTATATACACCATCATCAGGTATATAAAAACTTGAAAATCATCTTTTAGCGAGACTCCAGAAAACGCGGATTTTTAGCATTGCTAAAACAAAAGCCATTCTTTTATTATTCTACAATTAGGTTGTATCAAAAAATATTGGCCATGAGTGACTTTTCTACATTTTTGGTGAGTGCTTTTATAGGAGTGAGTTTGGCAGCAGCCACTGGCTTCCGAATTTTCATGCCCTTATTTTTATTGAGTCTTGGCTGTCGGCTGGAATTGTTCCAAGTTGGCAATGAATTAGCTTGGGCGGGTTCACCGCTTGTTTTAGCAGCAACAAGTATAGCCATGATTTTGGAAATAGCGGGGTATTACATCCCTTTTATAGACAACATATTGGACAGCCTATCCATCCCCTTAGCAACCATAGCCGGTACTTTACTTTTCGCTATACAGTTTACAGATATTTCTCCTTTTTTCCGCTGGGCTATGGCCATAATCGCCGGTGGCGGTACTGCAGCAACCATTAGCACGGCCCTGGCAGGCACCCGAGCCGCCTCTTCGATCGGAACGGCCGGTTTTGGTAATTTTATGATTTCGACAATGGAAACCATCGGTTCTACGATTTTAACCATACTCGCCATATTTGTGCCTTTTATGGCTATAATCGTTGTTATAGGCTTGTTTTATTTCTTCTGGCGATTTGGCAGAGAACAACTAAATAAAAAACTTAAAAGAACTGAATAGCTGTCATAACATAAACATCTAAATAGACTTGACACAGCGCTATACAATCTACAATAACAGCAAGCCTCACCTACACAGGCAGCAGCCAATTTAGCAGATGCACAAACCAACTAGGAATATTGTCTCCATCTTATAGACCTAAGCTGATCAATATCTGCATAAAATCAAAATCCCTAACCTTTAGACCTGTCAATCAAACGAAAATATAATGGTAACCAAATTATATCTTTCAACAGTACTTGTTCAGTGCTCATTCAGTGCTTGCTCAGTGCTTACTCAGTGTAGACTGAATAAATAGTGACTAATTACTGTCTAAAAACTGATTAAAAATTGTTATTAGGTATAATTTGGTATTAGTTTTTTTCCATTTAGTAAATATATATGCTGCTTTGGGTGGAGGCCGGAGGTAAACCATAAAAAAAGGACAGCAAAATTCGATGCTGTCCTTTTTCAAAATTAGCCCTTATGCTGATTTAAGTTTACGCACATAAGCAACCTTTACTTTGATGTGCGCCCAAATCAAAAACTGGCTTTTACTAATCAATAGCAACTTCTTGTGGTCGTATTACCTTTTCAAGATCTTTTGGAAGAATGACAGTCAATACCCCATCCTCGAAGCTCGCATGTACATTATCCGTAAGCACCTGTTCATTCAATTGGAATTCACGTTCAAATGCCATTCCATTGTACTCTTTATAAATATAATCTATGGCATTGTCCTGTGCATTCTCTGTACATGAAATTTTTAGTATTCCGTCATTTATACTGACTTGGAATTGTTCCTTCTTACGGCCAGCAGCAAAAAGCTGTACTTCATAGAATTCTTGATTCTCTACAATATTTACAGGAACAGATTGCTGTCCGCCACCACTGTGTGCGGTTTCACTTTCAAAAAAATGTTGTTGAAATTTTTCAAAACGGTCTTTAAAATGTTGTCCGCAAAATTTGTTATGATTTGAATATCCTCTGGTATAATGATCTCTTTTAAACATGTCTTTAATTTTTAATATTGAATAATACGTTGAACTGATACATGACGAATTGCTTCGTCTTTGCAGTTTTTTAACCTTAATAAACGGGAACTATCGTTGCTTTCCTAGCACGTTTTTGTCCTTGTAATGGTACGATAGCGACCGCAGTGTTGTAATGACGGTGAACATTCGGATATACCGGAGTCCTATCCATTTTGAATGCTTGTCTATCTCTCCTACGCATTCTTGCTGCCGCGAAGCTTCCTATTCCGAAGAGAACTGTCCCAAACAATAAGAGTTTAAAGATCGTCCCAATAATCAAGGTTGCTAATCCAGCTATTGCCGTAAGCACAATCAGGCGAGGCAATATAAATCGAAGTTTATTTTTCATTTGAATACATCTTTTTTGTAAAATGGTTGCTGGCTTCCTCCATTTTCATCTGATTGAAAACGACATTCTCCTTGACCATTCGTATTTTGTAACTAATTATTATGCTGTCCAACATCCATTCTGACAGAACATCGCGTTCTGCTATTCCCTTAGAATCAGGATACCGACATAAAAAAAGGCGCCTTTATAAAAGAAGACGCCCAACAACAGTTTTTACTCTAAAATTTTTATACTTTTTTTAGAATCCACATCGTCCTCCAAAACGACGCTTCCATTCTTCCCGCAACCGCTCCCTTTCCTCATCGGAAAGATCTTCTCCTTTTTCCATCTGACGCGGAAAACCTTTTCGAAATCTCCCCCCTCCAGGTTTACCAAAACCCCTGCCGAACAGAATTCTTGACAAAACAAAGAGTCCCAATGCCTGCCAATAGGTAATTGTTTTTAAATTGAAAATATCAACCATTAATGTATTCCATAAATATTGTAGTAAGGCTACCAACAAAAAAACACCAATGATAATAGCGACAAACATAAAAGCGAATTTACCCTTCCGCTGTCTATTCATTCTTCCATTCATAGCTTAATCCTTTTAAAATTTTAATTCTTCATACAAACTTCGCAACCGTACCCGCAGGTGCTTCACGGCATACCCTTTTCGACTGATAATCGTCTTGAGGTTCTCATTTTCCATAACGGCAATTTCTTGAAGTGTTTTCTCTTCCAGCTCATTCAGCACAAAAACCCGACGCTGCTTCTCCGGCAATTCCTCCAATGCTTTCATCAGCTCATCCCAAAAAATATCCTTAAATAATTTTAGCTCGGGATTATTGGAGTCGTCGGCCAAAAGGAACTGACGAATAGGGAAAGTACTTTCACTATCATCATCACCTGCTATCATATCATCAAGTGATTCATTTTTCTTTTTCCGATAACTATCGGTAATCTTATTCCGTGTGACAGCATAGAGCCATGCTCCCGCATTCTCCAGTTCGTCCATATTGGTCAAACGGCTAAATTGATACCAGACTTCCTGTAAGATATCTTCTGCATCCTCCGTTTTCTTTACTTTCCCCTTAACAAAACGTAGCAGTTGACTTCCATAAGTCTTAACGATATCCGTAAATGATCTGGAATTTTTTTCTGCCATATGATTTTGGTATGCAATGTCCATAGCAGCATAGACGAACTAGTCGAACTTTTACTTTAAATTATTTTCAAGGATCTACTTTCTTGCTGACTTCCAACGGATGAACAACATCACACATTCTTTTTTCGTCGTCTTTCGTATACGCTTTGTTCGCATAAATATACTAGATAATCAGCTAATAGGCTATGCTTTCTATACACTTTATGCAACATAAAAAAGTAGTTCCATGGTTTAAGATTTCCGGCGCTGCTGAATGACCTTACCTTTATCGGTAATAAAAATATAATGGTATGCTGGAAAACGCTGAATCAATTTTTTTCCTTCTTTCTCGCCCAGTACCATGATTGACGTACTGAGTGCATTTGCGACTTCCGCTGAGGGTCCATAAATCGTCACTGAAGTTAATCCCGTAGCTGGGTAACCTGTCACCGGATTTATAATATGTGAATAACGTTTTCCATTAATCTCCGCATATTTCTCATAGCTGCCCGAAGTTGCTACGGCCATTTCATTCAAACGAAGAACTTTGACCATTCGATGGGCTTTGAACGGATTGTTTACGCCCACTTTCCATGCATCGTCCTGGGGTGGGCTTCCCCAAGCCGACAGATCACCAGAAGCATTCACTATACCTGCTTCAATCCCTTTTGCTTTCATTATTTCCCTGCCCCTATCTGCCGCATAGCCTTTCCCAATAGAGCCGAAACCGATCTTCATACCCGGTAACTCCAGAAAAATTGTCGAAGCCGCACTATCGAGGCGAATGTGTTGATAACCAACTTTCTCTACAGACCTCTTAATCACTTCTTCCGAGGGCATTGTGGTCATGCTGCCATCAAATAGCCAAACTTTATCTAAGGCAACAATACTGATATCAAAAGCACCACCTGAATTTTGAGCATATTGGATTGCACGTTGTGTTAGTTCAAACACTTCTCTATCCACCTTAACTGGCTTAATCCCTGCATTGCGGTTTACCGCTGCTATTTGGGTTTGCGGACGCCATTCTGAAATCAGATTTTCTATTCGATCTATTTCGGAGATGACTTCATCGATATGCTGATTTGTAATCGAGCTATCCCGATCTACCAAGCTAATTTCGAAAACAGAGCCCATAAGGGTAACCTGTCGCTTTACCAATACCTGCGCAATCCCTGAAGTAATGGATACAAAGCAGAGAATTAAAAGCAGGCCACAGTGTTTATTGTTCTTCATGAGATTGATCTGAAAAAGGGATTAAAAAGTCGATGCGTACCAAAAGCAGTCTTACCGATGGGATATACTATTGTACCACCAATTTACTAATAACAATCGGTTAAGATCTGTCCATTTTCTTTATAGACTGCAATAGTTTTGCCGACATGTTCCAAAAGTAGCTCATTTAAAGTATGTTCAACATCATGCTGCATACGCAATGCTCCACAAAGCAATATACAACCTCCTTTATCAAGCAATTCGACAAAATATAGCGCATCCCGACGAATCAAATCCATGACATATTGTGCATTTTCCTCGCGTGAAAAAGCCAGTTCAAGCTGTTTCAGATGTCCCAGCTTTATCTGCTCATCAGCAAAATCTATATAGTGTGCTGTCATTTCATTTCGATGGCGAAAACCAGCATACAGACGCAAAGGTGTCATACTTTCATTCGCTGAAATCATGCCTAGAAAAGGTGCTACCCCTGTACCATTCGCAATTAAAGCAACGGCATTTGCCGCTTTCGGAAAATGAAAACTTGGATTAACCATGACACGTGCCTGCAGGGTTTGATTCGGTTCCAATCGATAAAGGAAGCTCGAGCCAAATCCATCAGGAAACAATTTCACCACAAGCTGAACCATACCGTCTTTGTAACCTATCGAATAAAAACGTTCACGTTGATCTTGCGCGGGATAGATTGCCAGTAAATCCCCCGATTGCATTTTAATTTTACCTGAAGGTTTCAGGACTAAAGTAAAGGTCGTGTTACTAGCTGAAACAGTAGACTTCGCTATCACCTTAAATTTCGTCAATCCGACGACTTTAGCACTATAAATAGCCGGTGCAGAAGCTAATGCAATATTGGTCTGAGCAGACCACTGATGTATCCATGAAATAAGCTCATCAACATTCTTATCATTAACTGTGTGTAAATCTGTTAGTCGAGAAGCCCAGGCTTGTTTTTCTAATAAATGATCAATTTCGCGCGCATAGGCACAAAAGTCGGGATAGGCTTTTGAACCAAAGCCCAGAACTGAAAATTGTACGTCTTGTTCTTGCGGATGGCTGTTGAGCTTATGTTCAAATTGAAGTGCATTGGATGGTGCAGTTCCTAGCCCGTATGTTGAGGTAAACACAAGCAAGTGTTTTGCCTTTGGAAAGCATTGATATTGATTCATTCCGAGCAGCAACGATTTTTGCCCATCCGCTAAGAGTTGTTTATGGATCTGATTGGCGAAAAACAGCGTGCTTCCATTTTCCGTTCCGAAAAGAATAACAATCTCTGCTTCTTCAGGTTTATATTTATTCTTGATTTTAGTACGCGTGCGCTTGAATGTGATTGCAAAGCCCGTGTAAATAAAGAACACAATATTCAAAGATGCGAGCCCCAATATAATGGCCCATATGATATTGGTCTTGCCCGTATGGAGGTCCAAAGAAAACTGTTCGGCCAATGCTGTAAAGGGATACTTTACTTCTTTATGCAAGCTTCCATTCAACTGATTTATGGTCAATTCCCGATCGCGAAGCTTCAATATAAAAAACTCGTCAGGATCGTCTTCCATAAACGGAAACTCCAACGTCTTCAAATCGACAAGTTTTGTATTTTGGAATATTGAAAATTTTGCCACCTCCAATTGAATATCTTCCTTCATCTTATTGGGATATTCAATTGTTTGGTTCGGCTTTTTTAAGATTTCAATACGCACCAGAAATAAATAGGTACCTGTTAGGGCCAATATCAAAATTGGTATCAAAAATAGACGTCCTGAAACAACATGGAAATACTGTGCGAAAAAGTCCCGGTTGATTTTAGCAAAGAAATGTCGAACGCCCTGTTGACGCTTGACAATCAGAATAATTCCTGAAATAGTAATAAGAAACAACAGAAATGAAACCACACCAATAATCACCCGACCGGTCACTTTAAGAAAGAGTGAGCGGTGTAAAGCTGTAATCCATTGAACAAATTGGGACTTATTCAATTGGGGACCCAGCAGACGCCCCGTATTCGGATCGATATAACCTTTCACGGTGTTGCCATCTGCGTCTATGGCATCAATGCTCACGAATTGATTGTGATCTACCGAGATCGCTATGATTTCAGGATAAACCTTGCGCAAAGCTGTTACTGACTGCGCAAGGTTTAACGTTTCAATATGTTTAACCCGATAAGGCGGAATTTTTTCGTTAACGGCGTCAATGGCCAATATTACGCCAGTTATCGATAATAAAAGTAAAAAGATAGAAGAAACAATAGCTAAGGCTAAATGTGCATACCTCCAAATAGATACCAGCATTTTTACCCCTTTTCTTATTGTACTTTATTTAACTTAACAAGTTTGATATATCCCTTGCCATTAGCTTTTTCAGTGATAGCCTCCTTTGTCAAAGGAATTTCAACATCAGCAGTATGGTATTTTTGTTCCTCTACAGCAGATTCAAAACGGAGTTTATACCCTTTGTTAAACTTCGTTTCATCAATATCCAATGTCCGCATGGCACGGTCACCGCCACCAACTGACGCGCCCGTCACCGCATTTAGCTTTTCTTTGGTTTTATTTTGGAACTTGTACCATTCCTTGATTGTATTATACCATTGTTTATCAGATCCCAATACGGCGAGTGTTTTTTCGTAAGCTCCACTAGGATTAATCAGTGAAATCACCACGTAGGCTTTCTCACCTTCATAGGCATTCATTTGGATCATACACTTATATTTAGCTGCCTGTGCAAAAGAGCTTAGGGCTGCCATCGAAAATAAAAGGGTGGCTATCGTGGTTTTAACTATGTTATTCATCTTCAATTGTATCTAATTTTATTTCAAAAAGTCAAGCTGCACATTGGATTTAGACAAGAAATCGTTTTCTTTCGCCAAATCATAAGCCGTTTCATCGAATTCTGTTTTCAATTCCTTCTTTGCACCAAGGGAAACCAATGTTTTTAGCAAGGAATCGTCTTTCGCTATGAGAGCTGCCTTATGTAGTGCCGTCGTTCCCTCTTTATCCTGTGCATTAATATCTGCTCCAAGTTCGCTGGCTTTCTGGATAAGCTTCACATTCTCTTTCGCTACTGCCAAATGATACAATGTGCTACCATTTTTTTGCGGAGCAACAACGTCCAATCCATTCGTCTTAAGGATCGTTAATTTTTCTTTAAACTCATCCCCTTGTGAAGCATTTCCCTGTCCACCGGGTCTGCCGCCCTGAGGCAATTCTCTGTAGGAATTAAACCAGTAAAAGGCCAAGTTATTACCTTCCTTATCCAATAGCTTGATATCGGCTTCATCTTTAATCAACAATGCCACGATTTCGGGAGCCCCATTCGCTACAGCCTTGGTCAATGCAGATTCGCCTTTTTCATTTACTGCATTTACGTTCTTCGCTTTAGTAAGCAGCAGCTCGACCAATTTAGCATCCTTACCACTAGCAGCCACCATAAGCGCTGTATTTCCTTCGTTGTCCGCTTTTGCGACATCTACACCTTTATCCAAAAAATAATTGATCACGGCCATATCTGGTCTGCGAACTAAAGCATGCAGCACTGTCGCTCCTTCTTTATTTACAGCCTTGGGGTCCAATTTGAACTTTTCAACCAAATAGGTATAAACCGACAAACCATTCGATGCTTGTCTGGAACCCTGAGTCGCAAAAAATAACGCATTATTGGTTGGTTTTACGCCACGGGCGATGAATTTCTCCATGAGCTCGGTATTTCCAAGTTTAGCCGCATAATCCGTCACTGTGCGGCCCGACTCGTCTTTATCTTGAATAGATAATCCTTTTTTAATGAAATAATCCGTCAATGCAAGGTCCTTGTCTGCAGACGCTGCAAGCATCATTAATGTAGCACCACCTTCATATTTTTGCTTGGGATTCACACCCGCTTTAAACAAAGCATCATAAACGGCAGTATTTGTATTTCCTGTCGAAGCTGCATAAGCAATAATTGGGTAACCATGGCTATCTTGGTAATTGACATCCGATCCTTTTGCAATTAAAAACTCGACAAGCTCCGCATTTCCACTTGACGCTGCCCAGTGTAAATAACTACGGCTGTGATGCGTCTTCTTCGTTACACTATTCCCTTCTTGTTCGATCATAAACTTGACAACATCCGTCGGAGCGCCATTTAATATCGCCATTGTGACTGGATCAAAGGATGCCGCATTAGGCTGAGAAGGGCTATTTCCTTTGCTGATTTCTTCTTTAACAATTGTCAAGGTAGGTTTACCTTTCCAAAACTCGCCGTTCATTAACGAATTTGTTTGCGCCTGTGCATAAGTTGCAGCGAATAATAAAGCTGCTAAAAGTGTCTTTTTCATCCTTTTATTTGTCTTTTGAAGTTGATGAAGTAACATGGCCTATTCATTCCCACTCAATTATTCGGCAAATTGAGCTACAGTCATACGATAACTTGGGTCGAAATACATCGTGCTGGTTTCATCAGAATATAAGTGTAAATGCGTATATTTTAAGAACAAGGGAGCTTTCCGAATTCGATTTTGTACAACAATTTCTGCATACAGAGAAGCCCATGTTTAAAATAGAATAACTACTTTATTTAAATTAATTCTAAATTAATGCAAATCTAAAAAATATTCCCAAACCACAAAAATTAATCGTGCTAATTTTCATTGATCAACTGCCCTTAAAGCCTTTCGGTCTCATCCGAACAAAATCGGAAAGAAGATTGTTAAACTTGCAAATGCACTAAAATTATCTTAGTTTACTTAAAATAAAGAGGTATAATGAGCAAGGTAGCATCCAATTTTTATACAATCAGCGCGACGACTGAAAATGAACATAAAATTTTCTATCGTTTGTATGTACCCGACGACAATCAGATAGTAGCAACAATACTCCTGGTACATGGCATGCAGGAACATAGTGGTCGGTATGAAGAATTGGCCAATTATCTGACTACACAGAATTTTGCGGTTTTAACCTACGATCAATTGGGTCATGGAAAGACAGCTCTAGATGCCGATCAATTGGGGTATTTTAAACAGCATGGGGCTAAAGAACAACTCATTGATGACGCCATTACAATGAGTAATTTCTTGAGAAAAACATATCCGCAACCGCCTCAATTTATTTTAGGGCATTCCATGGGATCCTTTGTCACACGCTGCGTTTTACAAAAAATTGGCCAGCAATATAAGGGGGCCATTATCGTGGGGACAGGCCAACGTCAAAAAGGTTCCACAGCTTTTCGCCTTTTACTCACGCTGCTCAATAGTATTGCCCCAAAAAGAAGAAGTAAATTGATCAACCGTATTTTTGACAGGCGTAATAATGCTCGATTTAAGAACGAGCCCAACCAAAATAACAGCAATTGGTTAAGCGTAAGCAAGACAAACCGTATTTCATTTTTGGAAGATCCACTTTGTGGGGGATTGTTTACCAACAATGGATTTCATACCGTGTTAGATCTTTCCTTGCAAGCGACAGATATCGAAGCTACCAAGAATATCCCAAAAAATCTTCCAATTGTATTTATCAGCGGACAGGATGATCCAATTGGAGATTTTGGAATGGGCGTTGAAAAGAGCGTAGCGCAGTTAATTGCACAGGGGCAGACCGACATAACCATTAAATTATATCCAGGCATGCGGCATGAAATTTTAAATGAAGACTGCAAAATGGAGGTATTCCAGTTCATCAGTACCTGGCTTCATCGCCATTTAGTTTAGTTTCCGGCTGTAATATTTCCGAATAGGCTCATCTAAATATTTAAAGACCAATAAAGCTAAAAAAATCAACGACAGCATTCCAATTATAATAATCACAGCCATTTGCTTATTCGATGGGTGATGGAGCTCCACATAGCTCATAAAAATCCAGATAAATGGATAATGAATGATATAGAGCGGATAGGAAATATCACCTAAGAACTTGCATAACTTCCTGACCCCTCCAAAAACAGGTAGTCCTCCTATCCCCAGCATGAGCAATAAAGGAAAATAAAAGATAACGACAATAGGATCGATGTACTTACCATAAACATCAGAAAACGGAATGAAAAATACGACAGCAAGCAGACCAAGAACACTGAAAAAAGGAAGCTTGTTCGAAATAGTCCAGTTCGACCTAAAAATAAGTAGTCCCATTGAAAATGAAAACCATAAACGGATTCCCCCAGCCCAAAAATTATCTGCCCCAAAACCTACAGCTAAATAGCCGGAACGAAATGATTCGGCACATAGCGCTGCCGCACCGAGGAGCACTATTCCCCAAAGAACCTTTTTTGGAATCCGTACCAGTATCAAAGCATAGGCTATATTGGCGATATATTCCCAAAATAGCGACCATGTAGGTGGGTTTAAATGAAAAAGATTAAAATATCGCTCTGGTACAGCTGGGTATGGAATCAACGTTATCCCACTAATGAACATCCCTATCTTCTGTAAGACGGAAAATGAGCTGGCCAAATTACTGAATGGGTCGTAAATAAATGCAAATAAACCAATTAATGTACCGATTATAACCAATGGGTGCAATCTTAGCAAACGCAAAAGAAAGAATCGTTTTAGACCAATTGTAACCAGCTTCTGATCGTAGGCATAGGCAATTACAAAACCCGATAAACAAAAGAAGAAATCAACGGCTAAATAGCTATGTGGAATAAAACTATTGCGATAATCCGGTTGTGCAATTTCCATAAAGTGAAACAGTACGACTGCAATTGCGGCCACCCCACGCATGGCGTCAAGAAGTTCAAAATGTTTCTTCGTTTGATGTATCATATTTTTTATGGACAGCGAAAATCCAGGCCCACAAAGGTAGGCCTCTGCTGCTAGCTATTGAAAATTCTATTTAAAATTAAACGTTGGGGCCCGTTGCGCTGCAACACTGCTGGTTGCCCCTTCAATTTTGGGCCAGTCCTTATCCCAGATAATCTGATCCAAAAATAGCATCCGACGATTTCCCCCCGTCGCAACACGAGGCTGCTTTGGGTCCATGCCATGATAGAGTATCCAATCTTTTCCCTTATCGTCTGTAATAATGCGCGAAGTATGACCTGTCCCCACAAATTGATCATTTCCCTTTAACAACAACGTTCCACTCCCCCGCTGTGTAAGATTACGCCCCTCTTGATCGGTATAAGGTCCCTTCAGCTTGCGAGAGCGACCCACAAGAACATGATAACTGCTTTTTTCTCCTTCACAACAGGAGCCTTTGGATCCGATAAAGTAGTAATATCCTTTCCGTTTATGGATCACCACAGCTTCAAAATCCCCAGCAGCAACTTTAAATTTTTTAGTTAAATCGGGTACCGCAGTCCCATTTTCATCGAGTTCAACACCATATGTTCCCTGCGTATTCGCATCACTAAAACTACCCCAGAACAGATAATTCTGCCCATTTTCTGTAAAAAAATAAGGGTCTATTGAATTCGGTACATCGATCTCCTTGCTATCAAAAAGTTTACCTTGATCGATAAAGGGGCCTTCCGGTCTATCGGCTAGGGCTACACCGATACCGGGGTTAGGGTCTCCCCATGTTGAATAAGCATAATATAAGATATACTTACCATTTAACCTCACGACATCTGGTGCCCAGATTCCCCCCTCGGCTTTCCAGCTCGGTTTTGAACTGAAGGCCGTGCCAATCCAGGTCCAATGAGCAAGATCAGCCGATTGTAGAATAGACACCAAACGCTGTCCCTTTCCATCGCCCCAATTGTCGGCTGTCCCGTATGCGTAGAACATTTTGCGCTGAGGATCTCTAACGACTGTAGGATCAGCAAGTATAGGCTCAAAAACCGGATTGCTGTAGGTCTTATGCTGAGCCGTAGCATTTGTTATTTGACCCGACTGCTTAACTGAACCTGTAGAGCTTCCGCAGGAGCTCAACAAGTTCAGTACGGCAACTCCGCCGATCCAATATCTGAACAACATTGCATTCAACATCTTATTATTTTTTTATATTATTTTCTTCATCACAGGAAAAGCTATTTTGCTTTTCCCAATTTCTCTTCCAACATTTTGATAAAATAGCCCCCGACAACGGATCTTGCTTTAAATCCAGCTCTCTTAGGACGGTCTGTATACGTCCAATCCGACATGGGAACACGATCTGTTGTTTCGTTCATAAAATGGTAGACTGGCTTTAAAAATGCCTCAAAGGTAGGCTTGTCATTTGCCATGGTCGCCGTCCAAATAATCCAATCGGTTTTGGTATAAGGCTGACGATTGTCCAGGGGAAGTCCGTATTTATTTTGTTTGCCGAGATAGTATTTAATTTCAGTTTCACGAATAGAGGGGTCAAAAATATCCATCTTAAGCAATTTATCCCAGACCATATTATACTTTTGGCTCCAGGTTCCGGTTTTATCAAAAGTCAACTTATAGTGATCCCCATCTTCAGCCATCTCTTTCCATTTCATAGCCATTGCTTTTGCTTCGGTCAGATACTTTTTCGCCGTAGCCTCTTCACCAAGCATTTGGGCTAGATAACCGTAAGATGCAATACCTAAAATAGCTTTAATTGATAAATTGGCATTATGTGCAAAATGGCCCGCGAAATCATCTGTGCACAACTGATTTTCGGGGTCAAGGCCTTTATCTACTAAATAATCTACCCAGGTAGACAACACTTTCCAATGTTTTTTGGCATAAGCTGCATTTCCTTCGACCTTTGCTAAAGCATAAGTTAATATCAACATATTTCCCGATTCTTCGACAGGCATATCTCCACCGTAAGTTTGGCCATTCGCCAAAGGGTAGGTCCCAACATCATGCGCAGCAAAAGGTTTTGTCCATTTATTGCTTTCACTATAATAAAAAATGGCATTCATTAGTGCTTTTGCCAGTTCTGGATTATAGTAAAGGAAAATCGGAGCCGAAGGATAGGTTACATCAACAGTTCCTATTGACCCATTGCTATCATTTTCTTTGGACAGTAAAAGCAGATCGCCATTAGGTGCTTTTACAAGTTTATGAGCGGCGATTGCCTGCCTATAGGCCAAGGCACACAATGCAGCATAGTCCTCACCTCCGTTGCGCAAAGCTGTACCCCATAATTCGGCATCAAATTTATCAGCAGCCTTTTTGAGAGCCGTATACTCTTTGTCGGCCAGTTCAAATTGCTTCTCAATGGAACTATTTCCATTGGTATTCCAATAAGGTCGTAAATTTTGTCCAAAATATTGGATGGAGTACAGGTCATCATACCCCAACAAGATCTTATCCTGGTAGCTTGATGAGACATCAAAAGTTTGCATCAGTGCCAATTGTTGTCCTCCATTTGAAGAAGAGCTGTTTTCACTTTTCAGAAAATTAGACCGTAATTGATGGCTACTTCCGACCGCGGACTTTGTCTTTGATTTTGCGCCAGCCATATAGAAATACCCCCAATCTATCCGTAGGTCGTCACCTTTCCTTCCTAGAACCTGCTGGCTTTTGCTTCCTGTCTTTACAAACTGGAGATTTCCTGAAACAAAGGAACTGCTTGCAGCATCTTGAAGTGGAGAATTCAGTGCCCAATTTGGTGCTGCCTCCAAATAAAGTTGTACCTGGTGTTTCTTGCCATCCTTCGCATGGACCGTATAGGAAAGATAATTTACGGGTCTAGCCATTAAGTCCAATTTATCCAGAAACATCGGCGCGGTAAATGTAATATTTAAATCGACCGGCCCGCAGTTAAACGAATAATATGTTTGTGTTGCCTGCACATTGGAAGCGATCTGCTTCGCTTCATTGTCGAATTGAATACTACCATCTTTTTCTGTAAAGAGTCCAAAATCAAAATATCCATTCGCAACCCTATTATAGCAATAACCCGCGAGTATATTTTTTCCTTTCTTCAATGTTTTCACGACATGATCGGGCAGCTTGACCCGACTATTTTTACCTGTCGAATTGCCTGTATTAGCAACCTCAATACCGTTGACGTACAAAATAGCGTCATCGTCATGTGTAAATTCGATATATACGGATTTGCCCGTAAGATCCTCACTCAGTTCAACTTCCCTTCTAACCCAAATTTTAGACTCCTGCCAATCAGTCTCCACATTGGGTTCTTTATCCTTGGTACCGAATGGCGCTGCCCCCGTCTTCCATTGCCGTGCATCAAATGAAGGTTTCATCCAGTCTGGGGCGGGTTCATTGACAACATAACTTCCGGTCCAAGCCGCATGTTCACCCATCCGTGCCAAAGGCAAGAGTTCAGCTTCTTCTTTACCTAAGAAGCGATAGGATTTCCCATCCACTTTAAGGACGCCCAATAAGGGGAAGGATTTTCCGGTCCAATGGCGTACAACATCCGCATTCAATTCGTTGCTATAGGACCAGGCACTTGTATTGGGGTCAATTGTTACTAAAGGATAGGCAGGCGCGCGAAGATCATTCTTAAGGACTTGTTTTTGTGCAAACGACGATACCGATTGACATACAATAGCCGTTGCAATTAGTAATTTTAATTTCATTGATTTTGTATAAAATAGGTTTAGGTTGACAGGTATACTTTCAGCGATAAATTTAGGCCGCAACCCGTGTTGCGGCCATATCGCTATCAATTATTTGGTAGGTGCATTATAAAGCGCCTGATGTGCAGCTTTCAATTCTGCTTCAGGCATTTTGACAACTTTACGATCATAGGTCATCAAACCATTTGTTTCTACTTCCACATCTGTCGTCTGTGTATAAACAGCGGCAGACAATCCCATAGGAATTAGACGTGTCAAGTCATGGATCAGGCGTTTATAGCGCTCCAATAATTCCGTTTTATTTTTAAAACTTTGGTATCCCCAATTGTCTTTTTGTTGCCAGGAGTGCCCATCGATCGGTAATCCCAGACCACCAAACTCACCCAATGCAAGCACTTGTTTGGCGCCGAATAAATTTGGATCAGGCATGGCTGCATCGGGATAATTGTGGATATCCAAGATATGTCCAGTTTCCATAAAATTACCACCGCTGGCACTATTTACGAGTCTTGAAGGGTCATTGGCCATTGTCCATTCCGTTATTTCCTTCGTTTTGAATTGCCCCCAAGCCTCATTAAAAGGTACCCAAATGACGATGCTTGGATAGTTGTGCAATACCTCCATAATGGTTTTCCATTCTTTTCTGTAATACCCTTCAGATTCCTGCGAACGTACTTTATCCCTATTTCCTCCCGAAATCTTTCCTGGTTGCATATCCCAATGGTTTCCGCCAAGATCGCCGCTAGGCATATCTTGCCAGACAAGCATACCTATACTATCGCAGTAACGGTACCAGCGCGCCGGTTCTACTTTGATATGTTTACGGATCATATTGAATCCCATTTCCTTTGTTTTGACAACATCAAACTTCAGCGCTTCATCCGTTGGTGCTGTATGTAGACCATCTGGCCACCAGCCTTGATCCAATGGACCATATTGGAAGGTAAACTTATTGTTTAGCATTAAACGTTGAACACCATTTTCGTCTTTCTGCATGGCTATTTTCCGCATGGCAAAATAGCTTTTCGCCTGATCTACGACTTTTCCTTTTCGAATCAGCTGAATTTCTAGATCATAGAGCTTAGGGTTACTTGGGGACCATGGCTCCAGATTAGGTACCGAAAGATCGAAAGATGTATTCGGTTGTCCTGTTTGTTCTTTAATAACCTTTCCGCCATCCAATGCACGCACCTTTATTTCGTCACCGGCTTGACTTCCTTCTACGGAAGCCTGAAAGGCCAAGACTCCATCGTCCAAACGCGGAGTCTGTTTGGTACTCACGATGTAAGTTTGGGGGACACTTTCTAACCAAACGGTCTGCCAAATTCCCGTCACTGGTGTATACCATATACCATTCGGCTTGTTCACCTGTTTACCCCGTGGTTGTGGACCATCATCAGTCGGATCCCATACCCGAATAGCTATTTCCTGTTTTGCGCCTTTCTTTAGAAAGCTTGTCACGTCCATCGAAAATGGATCAAAACCACCTTCATGTCTTCCGACCAATTGGTTATTTACATACACATCACATTGCCAATCTACGGCACCGAAATGCAACAGAACCTTATTTTTATTGACAGACTTGTCCAATGTTATGGTATTATTATACCATAACGCTTTATCTTTTCCGACCTCTTTACCAACACCGGACAATGCCGATTCAATAGCAAAAGGAACAAGGATATTGCCGTCCCATTGACGAGGAATCTCTTTAGTACCTACTGGAGTGACAGCATATTTCCATAATCCATTTAAATTCTGCCAGTTATTGGTTCTGGTTAATTGTGGTCTAGGATATTCAGGATGTGGCTTTTGTGCCGTTACTCTCTCGCCCCAAGCGGTTAATATATGTGACCCTGCGGGTTTCCAATCCTGAGCAAAGTTCAATTGTGCTGCCATCATCAAACTGGCAAAAAGTAAGGTTTTCTTCATCATAAAAAATCGTTAAGTCATTAATTTATATATCGTATTTACATTATTTCACAGTTGGAAAAGCAGCAATGCGCAAACGTGCTGCTCCCATGGGAATCAATTCAACTTCCTGCACCTCGCCCTTGCTTTCCACCGGACTCAGGGGCAATACGCCCGTTAGTCCATTTTCATCAATTTTCCATCCATCAATACGTTTCGCTTTCACAAGAATCGAAATAGGTACTGCTTCTGCGTCGAAAGGAAATGCATCTTTAGGCCATGGTCGTTTGACCACTTTTAGTTGGTCAACAGCTTGTAGCTGATTTTGTACAAGTCCATAATTCCAGTCACTTGCAGGAAGGATTTCATAGGATGGCCATTTTGATGGATCTGCAGTCTCCTGCCATTTAGAATCCCCAATTGCCGAAGCCTTACTATCCTTTTTCACATAATTCTCTTTGATTTTGAGTGCATAGGTCAGTGGGCCACGCTGGATACTAACTGAATTTTTATTGGCAGTCCATGTTTTCAGATCTATGGTCATCGGCAAGGAGAGTTCGACCTTGTCGCCGTCTTTCCATTTCCGTTCAATCCGAATATATTTTGCTCCAGCTTCTATAGCCTGACTTTTACCATTAACCGTTACTTTGGCTTGTTTCGCCCAGGCAGGTATACGGAGATAAAAGGGAAAATCAACCGTTTTAGCCTGTGTTCCTATTTCAAATCGCAGCGATTCTTCAAATGGGTAATTGGATTCTTGTCTAATCTGAATGGCTTGATTGTTTCCGACTTTGATTTCAGCTTTTGATGCGGCATAAAGTACTGCCGCAACACCATTATCATTTGTTGCCATATACAGATGCTCCGCGTAATATGGCCAGCCCTGACTGTGGTTATGTTGACAACAACGTGAACTGAAAGGGTTCATCATTAAAAATGGCCCATTATTATCAATCCCGGGAGCATGATTATGGCTATCGCTGATAGTCATATTAGGGCTCGTGATATAGCGTAATGCTTTAAAATCGGCTGTCACAGCTGCTGGGTAGGTATTAAAAGCAACTTCCTCCGCATGATCCGCCCAAAAAGGATCGCCTGTTATCCCGAGAAGGATTTCATTGGAAGCCATCTGCTCCACCATTCCACAGGTTTCCACACCCTGACGGGGATCGGTATATCCCGGACGTGCATTTTCATCGGCACCGAACATGCCGCCCGGAACCTGACCAAATACTTGTCTGACAAAATGAAAATTATCGTAGGTTGCGTTAAGATCTGCAGTCGACTGGCTTTTCAGATAATAGGTTGCTGGCTCTCTAAAACACTGCGCTACGTTGACATTATGCCAATTGGGCAAATCATCTTTCTGCCGCCAATTGGCTGTATTCCGATGGATTTTATCCGCTAAATCCATCAACCATTCATTACCTTGTGTTCTGTTATAGAGCCAATATACGGATAGCAAATTGTCACCACCACGACTGTTTTCCCAATAATCCTTGAGAAAAAAACTATCCGGCAAATTGGCCTGCCATTTAAAATAATTGGTCATCAACGTTAAAACACGCTGGTCACCGCTATATTCATAATAGGACTGCAAACACCATAGCATCAACATATTTCCCCAAAGATCCGGTTTGTTATTACGTAGGATCAATGGTCCAAAGTATCCATCAGGACGCTGGCTTTTTAGCGCAGCCTCTAACCAAATTTTTGACTCTCCTATTATCTTAGGATCTTTTAAGATGTAGCCCAAATTAGCGTAGCCTTTTAACCAATAAGGAACTTCTTCCCAGCCATAATCTCCTTTCCCATCCGTACTTAACCAAGCGTTATTTTTCTTCGATAGCCAAGCGCTAATTTCTCCCAGATGGCCTGTAAGACCATCTTTCTGCAGCTCCAGATACTTCCCGAGCCAACCTTCCGGGACAATACTGCCCACGGGTAATTTTAGCAAGGCATTCTGTCTTAAAGGAGCCCTATTATTCAGATATTGCGTATTCTTTCCGGTTAATGGTAATTGGTCTACAGCTGTTGCTATTCCCGTTTGTGCAGTCGTAACAAGACCGATGCCCATTAATAGGCTTAAAAAGCTAAATTTTTTGATCATTGTTATTTCAATTTCTTAGGTGAACTATCGTATAGCGCCTCGGTGATACCGCTTATCTTCAAGCCCACGCGCGCATACACTGCAGCATTCTTGGTCAAAATATCTTTGATATCCAGCTCCAGATCGACATGCCCCGAACTAATTCCAGTTTTTTCCATCTTATAAGTATATTGACCCAAATCCACGAATTTTGTATCATTGACCAACAAGGTGGCAAAATCAATCGTTCTTGAAGCATCTATTGTCTTGACGTCAAAAGAAGCTTTCAGCATATTCCCTTGAACATTATAGGTAATATTACTCATGGTATAATAAGGTTTAACCGGGTACTCGATGCTTGTATTGCCCCTCACATCAACCAGCACTGTATCCGCACTATTCAGCCAGGGGCCATTTCCGCTGGTTGCCACCAATTTGTACTGCCCGTCGAAGAGTTTTGCCGCAAATGAACCGTCCTGCGTCACATACACATTAATAGCAGATCGAAGCGGAAAACCATCTTGCCATAGCTGAAGTGAAACGGACTGGTTTGATCCTCTTACTCCTAGAGGTTCTGAATTGTAGGTTACACGACCGTTCAGTGTACTTTTAGGGGCATCATAGTTATCTTTGCCACAAGCAAATACACCTACGATCAAACACAAACTGACTATTAATTTACAAAAAAAAAGTTTTCATAAGGATAATGCTATTGATAAGGATTTCGAACTAACTTCGGATTGTTATTAATCCAATCTTGATCGATGAAATTATAATAGTTCTGATATTTAAAATTTCGTGGATAGAGCGTATGACTCGATTTCTGTTTCTCAAAAACCCATTTACCATCGTTCGGATCCCCCGGAGCATATATTTTGTATGGAAATAGGGCATAGTGTACCGCATTGTAATTATCAGCGCTTCCGTTCCAGATTTCATGGGCAATCCGCAAACGCTTCAGATCCCAATAACGATGATCTTCGAAGGCAAATTCAACCCGGCGCTCCTGAATAATATCATTCAGGGAAATGGTTGTCAATGCCTGTATCCCCGCACGCTCCCTAATCTTATTGACATATCCCGTCAACTCGGCTTGCGGTTTACCAAGTTCAAGCCCCGCCTCTGCAGCGATCAACAAAAATTCAGCATAACGGAAGCGCACAAACCAAATATCCGACCCACGCCCACGAGTAGAGGCATCTTTATTTTCGTCGATAAATTTCCGGATATTAAATCCAGTTTTGTTGACATACATATCGTTGGAAGTCGTAGGTCCATCTTTGCTTGTAATAATTCCTCCGAATTTGGAATCTGAAGTACCGGGTATTGCGGTCATCGTCTTCCAAACACCTCCTTCTTTATATCTAACGCCTGCTTGGTAAGTGATTTTGGTACCAGCAAAATCAGCACCAGAGTAAATCACAGTACCATACAGACGCGCGTCCTTATGGGCGAATATCTCTTCGGGATTGTTATAGTAAATGTAATCTCCCGTAGCAGTCTTCGTTTTCAATGCTCCATTTCGATCATCTGTATATTCAAATGCTTCCACCAAATTTAAAACAGGCGTAACAAAATTGGCATCAATATCTCCACGGACGGATGAGGCAATGTTATTGTTGGTGAAAAAATGTGTTTCACCTGGATACGCATAATCCTTGGCCCAAATAACTTCATTGCTACTTGATTTTGAACTTACAGCAAGATAGAAGTTCTTTCCTTTATCGGCATTTCCATTATAGAGGGCATAAGGGCTATTATTGATAATATCCAATGCTGATTCGTAAGCAATCTCGTAATATTTATTGACGTCCGCCGCAGGGATTCCCACCTCGTTACCTGCTGTTTTGACGTCTGGCGTTTTATAGTTATACTTCGCTATTGAGGCGGCGTATAGACTGGCGCGCGCCTTAAGTGCCAAAGCTGTCCATTTATTAGCTCTAGCTGAATTTATGGTTTTCTCTGTACCGAGCATTTTAGCGGCTTCGGTACATTCGTTAATCACGTAATTATAACTCTCTGCTTCTGTTGATCGCGGTGTCTGCAACTCTGCTGGATCCATGCCGCCAGTATAATCATAGATCTTATCACCCACCAAAGGAACTCCGCCCAAACGCTTGATCATATTAAAGTAGGTCCAAGCACGAATAAATCTGGCCTCGCCTTCGATGCTCTTTTTATTATTTTCGTCCAATGATGATTGACGAACACCTACGATAAATTGATTCAGATTGCGAATCAGTTCATAATCGTACATACGCCAAAAGTCATTCGGAAATTCCTGCATCGTATTGGGGCCACCGCTTGAAAATCCTGCCTCATCTAACATCGCAAAAGATCCATTGTCTCCAAATTGCTGTCCCCAGCTAATCCGCCCATAATAATTCGCTAGAACAGATTTTATCATATTCTGATCCGAAAATATCTGATCGTCGGTAAAAATAGCCTGTGATTCCCGTTCCAAAAATTTATTGCAGCTTGAAAATGTACATACGAGACATACACCCAATAAAATAACGTTCTTATTTATCATCTTATTAAAAAGTTAAGGTAACACCAACGTTTATAACTTTGTTTGTTGGGTACTGAACGCCCGAATCACTTGTGATTTCTGGATCGATCTTCATATCACCCAAATTATCTATGCTAAACAGATTCTGCATCATGGTATATATCCTCAATTTCTGAATTCCTCGAGGTTTCATCCATTTCTCCGGTAAAGTATATCCGATCTGCAGGTTTCTTAATTTCAAATAGTTGACATTGGTAAGCCAGAAGTCGCTATGCCAATAATTACTATGATCTCTATTTCCTTTAATTAATGTAGGGTACTTTCCTGGGATCAAGGCACTATTTGGATCCGTAATATCGCTCAGCATCCACTGGTTTTCCATATAGTATTGCGGATTGTTGCCACCATCATGGAAAGGGAAAACAGCTTCATAACTGGGATTAAAAGAAGCAAAAGCTGCTCCGGTGAAATCCATTGCCAAATCAAATCCCTTAAATTGGCCGCCAAGGTTAATTCCGTAATTGAAATAAGGAAGACCGCCTTGTCGATATCCGATTGGCCGTTCATCCAGCTCGTTGATCACTTTATCGCCATTAATATCTTCATACTTAATATCACCCGGCCGTAATGATGAGTTACCTTTACGGTCATTGTCTATATCATAATTGGCAATTTCTTCCCACGACTGGAATTGTCCAATGGAATGTAATCCCCAATTGAGAAAGGCATAACGGTCATAGATCGATTTTCGATATTGATCCAAAGAGTTTCCAAAACGTGGTTTATATTGTTCGCCGTCAGTTTGCCGTGCGAAAGTGAAATTACCGCCTACGAAATAGTTAAATCCATTGACGCTACTCCGCCACATTAATGATCCATCGATACCTTGATGAATATCCGAATTCAGATTTTCATAAGGTAAACTAAAGCCTACTTCATTCGGTATCAATACATCTTCTCGCTTGGCAGGCAGTCCTGTTCTTTTTCGACGGAAGACATCTACCGAACCTGTTAATTTACCTTTTAGTGTACTAAAGTCCAAACCAACATTTAGCATATGGGCCTGAATCCAAGAAAGCGTTTTAACGGGAAGGCCACGTGCTTGAGAACCGATAACATACTTCCCGTCAATTGTTGAACCGACGATATTTTGATAGCCATCACGGACTGGTTTTCGGAAATAATTATATCCACTTAGATAACCAAAAGCAAAATATTCCCAGGCATCCAAATTATCATCGCCCAATACACCGTAAGATCCCCTTAACTTCACATCGTCAAATACCTTTCTCATACCTTCAGACCAGAACTTTTCAGATGAAACACGCCAGCCTGCAGATACCGAAGGGAAAAATCCCCATCGGCTTCCTGGCGCGAATTTCCATGAACCGTCATAGCGCGAAGAAAGCTCCAAAAGATACTTCTGGTCATAATCATAATTGACCCGCCCTGCAAAACCGGCTCTCGCCTGGGTATTCACTCCAGTATCATTGTAGGTGTCCATCGTCTGAAAATAGATCAAACTCAAGGCATTAGAGGCTGGACGATCGTGTACATAAACATCTGGATTATCCCTTTTTATGGACTCCGCAGCAAGCACAGCATTGATTCCATGTTTGCCGAATCGCTTGTTATAATTTAAGGTAAATTGGGTTGAGATTTCTTCAACCTGCGAAATAGATCTCTCCCGCCAAGGGTTGTCCATGCTAAAAGTTACCGGGTACGTATCTGTCTTCTCATCGTAGCCATATAGTTTATAGGTAAACTCCTGATTATCCATCCATTTATTAGCCAAATAATAGCCTACTGTTCCCTTAGCGATCAAATCATTTGTGATCTTATATTCCGCATTAAAATTTAACTGCATCACCCGCCATTTTTCCTGATAAGTACCGGACAGATCATAATTCAGCATCGCAAAGTTAGTTTCCGCATTGGGCGATGTCTGCGTTGGATATAAAGGATTGTCGTTGGCAAAAGGCCGTGCAGTAGGCAGGTTGCGATATATCGCAAATAAAGCCTGCCAAGTATCGTCAGCACCAGGTACGCCCGGTTGTTTGCGCTGTTCGATCCGCCCATTCAAATTAGCACCAATCTTTAATCGTTTTGATACGTTCGCGTCAATATTCATCTGCACATTGGTACGATTGAAGCCGCCGTAATTACGAATGATGGACTGCTGGTCCAGATGCCCTACACTCAGGTAATAATTAATTTTTTCGGACCCACCACTGACATTACCCGAGATATAAGTTTGTGGGCTAGTTTTGAGAATATAATCATACCAATCAAAAGGACGATATCCCTTCTCGGTACCTTGTTGCCATTTTTCGAGATCTGCCAACGTATATTGTGGATGTTCAGTTCCGAGAATAGCATCAGACTGAATATAGCTTTTGATATAAGTACTGGCATCGGCTGGCTTGGGAAAACGAAACATACTCTGCCAGCCATAATATGAATTGATATTAAAGGTATTATTATCGCCACGCTTCCCCTTCTTTGTCGTCACCACAACAACGCCGTTGGCAGCACGCACACCATAAATAGCAGCAGACGCATCCTTTAATACCGAAACCGATTCAATATCATTGAAATCTAAATTATTGAACTGCCCTTCATCCTTTTGAACACCGTCGATCACATATAAGGGTGTCCCCATATTGCGGATACTAATTCCTGTTGGAGCTCCAGGACGCCCATCCGACATCCTGCTGTTAACACCGGCGATCTTCCCTACTAAGGCTCCAGACGTTGTTGTAGCAACAGATCTGGAGATATCCTGAGAAGAAATTGCGGTGATTGCACCGGTAACGGATTCTTTCTTCTGCGTACCGTAACCTACAACGACCACTTCATCAATGCGCGAATTTTCATCTTCCAAAGTGATTGCCAAGTCAGCGATTGCCATCACTTCTTTGGAAAGGTAGCCTACAGATCTTATGGTCAAAAGTTCACCGGCATTGACACCTGTCAAGTTAAAATTACCTTTGGCATCTGTTGAGACTGCAATATTGGGTTTGGATTTCAATGCGACCGTCGCTCCTACAATAGGATTGCCATCCTTATCCTTAACAACCCCTTTTATTGCTTTTTGCAACTCGATCCCCCCTGGAGAAACTGGAATTAAATTAGCTCCCTTTGCTAAGGGGATAAAACTGCTCGCACAGCAGAGCAATGTAGCAGATATTGGCAGACATTTAAGACCCTTAAACATACCTAGATTGATTAGTTTGTATAATTGATTTGTCCAAAATTAAGATATATTCAATCGTACAGACTTTCGTTTTTTCTCAAAAAACTGCCTATTTGTATCAAAGAAATAAAATAGACCTAAAACGTTTTAAGGTCTATTAAAAAGAGAAAGTACACCTCTTTTCAGTGGTGTACTTTCAAACCAATCATTATTAAATATGTATTATTTTACCGAAAAACGATACAGGGATTTCGTTTGATAAACTTGCCCGGGGTTTAGGACGGTTGTTGGAAAATTGAGCTGATTTGGGGCATCCGGAAAATGCTGCGGTTCGAGGCAAAAGGCGGTACGAAAGGAGTCTTTTTTCCCGTTCTTCAATTGCACTTGTTCATTCATAAAATTACCGCTATAAAATTGTATTCCAGGTTCTGCAGTCAGAATATCCATAACAATACCCGATTTATCTCCAATCACATGGGCTGCTTTGTACCAATCGCCATCTTTCTCCTTGCTTAAGACAAAGTTGTGATCATAGCCCTTTCCAAAGCTCAGTTGCTGATCATTGGCATTAATATCTTTTCCTATTGGTTTCAAGGTTGTAAAATCAAAAGCTGTTCCCTTTACCGGTGCTAATTGCCCTGTTGGTATTAGTGTACTATCCACTGGTGTGTATTCATTAGCAAACAATTGAAGCTGATGATCCAGAATTGTACCGCTTCCCTCACCATTTAAATTAAAGTAAGCATGGTTGGTCAAATTGATCACCGTCTTTTTATCGGAAGTAGCACGATAGGCAATCATCAATTCATTATTATCGTTAAGCGTATAAGTCACTTCCATCTGGATGTTTCCTGGAAAACCCTCGTGTCCATCAGGTAAGGTGTAAGCAAAAGTAAGAGACGATTTATCTGACGATTTTAAGGTCCAATTGGCAAAATGCACACCTTTAAAACCTCCATGCAGTGTATTAGGACCGTTATTTACCGCCAATGTATAGGTTTTATCATCCAACTTAAATTTTCCCTTAGCAATCCGATTACCAAAAGGCCCTACAATAGTACCAAAAAATGGTTCTTTGGGATTATTATAATCAGCCGCTTTAGAAAAACCCAAAACAACATCGCATAACTCCCCCTTATTGTCAGGCACCCATAATCCCACTAAACGTGCACCAAAATTGGTAAAATAAGCTTGTACGCCATTTTTATTGCTCAGTTCATATAGATAAGCCTGTTTTTGATCAATAGTTCCGCTGAACTGTGCGGTATCCATGTAGGCCGATAAAGAATCTGCTTTTGAAGTTTTGGAACCAGTCGATTGCTGACAAGACACACAAAATGCCAGCATTGCAGAAAGACCAAGCAAGGTCAATTTTCCTCTCATTCGTAATATTTTAAATGGTTTATAATCTTTGTTTAGATAGAACATACGTCCTTTTCTAGATTTTTTATAATTTTAACGCTTACAATATATAAGCTAAAGTCTTAAATTTTTCAGAAATTTTAAGATTAAATTGTTTCATTTTAGCACTATTTTGTATCAATAACCAAATGATCATGATCAACCTAAAGCCTTTACGTCTTCTATTTTTTCTGTTGCTCCCCGCGTTGCTCCATGCACAGCCCTATTATTTCAATCATTATCAAATCAATGAAGGATTGTCTAACAATGCTGTCATTTGTAGTATGCAAGATAGTCAGGGCTTTCTTTGGTTCGGTACAAAAGATGGGTTAAATCGTTTTGATGGTAATAATTTCAAACATTTTGATGCATCAAAATCTGGAAAAAATAGTTTGGGGGGCAATAATATCATTTCATTGAAAGAAGATTTTCGAAAGAGAATTTGGATTGGTACAGATCAGGGAATCTATTGTTACAACCCCGTCGATGAACAATTTAGACTGCTGAGTAAACAATTTGAAAATGCGGACGTCCCTGTTATTATTACCGATCAACGCAAAAGGATCTGGTTTATATCAAATGGAATGCTCTATTGCCATGATTTAGTTAGTCATGCAATTCAACAATTTACAAAATCAGATCTCTACATTACGTCCATCAGCTGCACAAAAAATGGAGCGGTATTTTTTGGAACTCCTGAAGGCAAAATCTTCCAAATAGGTCCTTCCGGAAAACCCGTACTCATGCTTGACTTTCAAGCAAAATATGGTGCTAAGGATTGGTTTAGTATTGAGAAAATAATGGAAAACCGCGACGGAGACTTATTGATTGGTACTTCAAAAACTGGTGTTTATAGCTATCGCTTTCGAGATAAATCCCTTAAGTCTATCCTTGGACCAGATCAACTGCATCAATTTCTCTATGTCAGAGATATTATACAGCCAAATGATCATGAATATTGGTTTGCAACGGAGTCGGGCCTCTTCATTTATCAAATTGCTAGCCGACGTTACATCAACATTCAGAAAGAACAAGAAAACCCTTGGGGCATATCTGACAATGCCATTTATAACATCCTACAGGATAAGGATGAGGGTATTTGGCTGGGAACCTATTTTGGTGGGATCAACTATTATCATAAGAACAATAGTATCATCGAAAAATTCCTCCCACAAGATCGCCCCGGGGGCCTAAAAGGCTCTGTTGTACGCATTATCAAAAAAGATATCGATCAGAATATATGGATAGGCACCGAAAATGGAGGACTATCTAAACTGGACCCTAAGTCGGGTAATATCCAAAACTTTTCCGATAAGCAGGGGAATCTGGCAAACAATAATATCCATGGCGTTCTTCCTATTGGTGATAAACTACTGATCGGCACCTTCGTCAATGGCCTGGACATATTTTCGCCAAAGCTTCAAAAAGTCATTTATCACATCGATCGCAATAACAATGCAACCCCTTCTGATCTACAAAGCAATTTTCTATTTTATCTCTATAAAACTCGAAAAGGAGACATTATAGCTGCATCAACTCGTGGCTTATACCGGTTTAACTTTGAAAAAAAGTCCTTTCACCTCATTGATAATGTCCCCGAATACATGTTTTACACGACTATTTTGGAAGATAAAGAGGGAAATATCTGGCTAGGTACATGGCGCGATGGGCTATTTTGCTATAATCCGACCACACGTTATTTCAAACATTATACACATCATCAGAATGACCCCAATTCTTTGCCTAACAATAGGGTCAATAGTCTATTTGAGGATTCAAAAAATCAAATTTGGATCGCCACTGAAGGTGGAATGGCTAAGAAGAAATCAAATCAGGACAGTTTTGAAAACATTGGCCTGGAAGAAGGAATGCCCAGTAACGTAACGCTCGCATTTTTAGAAGACAAACAACAGAATCTCTGGGTAAGTACCTCTAAAGGGCTGGTACGCTATCATCTGCCCAATGGCAGAAAACGGATCTTCAACTTGGAGTCAGGCCTACCGACGATTCAGTTCAATTACAATTCATCTTTTGATGACGACAATGGGAACTTCTATTTCGGTACCATCAATGGCCTTATACGTTTCAATCCGGAAAAACTAAACCAAATTAACTATAAGAATCAAATACCGATTTATATCACTAATTTTTACATCAACAATAGAGCGATCAATCAATATACCGATGCAAGTATTTTATCCAAATCAATCTTATTCACAAAAAATATCAAACTAAAACACGACGAATCATCCTTCAGTCTTGATTTTGCGGCATTACACTACCAAGCCCCCCATTCTATTCACTATAGTTATAAAATGGATGGTCTTGACGACAATTGGATAGACATTACAAGCAATCAACGCGCTTATTTCACCAAGTTAGCTCCCGGTAATTACGTTTTTACCGTAAAAGCGGAGGATCCAAATGGTAACACAATACCCACCTTTGCTAGTCTTAAAATCACGATTCTTCCTCCTATTTGGGCAAGTATACCAGCTTTTGTTTGCTACGCACTAATCCTTATGGGGCTCATTGTATTTGTGATTCATCATTTCAATGAAAAGATCAAGCAACGCAATCGACAACACCTTCTAACCGTACAAAATCTACGTGAGCAAGAACTCTACCGTTCAAAAATCAATTTTTACACCGATGTTGCCCATGAAATACGCACACCGTTGACATTGATCAAAGCCCCCTTAGAGAAGCTTATGGATAAGGTAGATCACAATCCTGTAACAGACAAGCTATTATTGACCATGCAGAACAATACGGAGAAGTTGATTGCGCTTAGTAACCAATTACTGGATTTTAGACAGGTTGAAACGGAAGGATTCAAATTACACTTTGAGTCAGAAAACATAAGCCAAACGGTTCAGGAAATCATCAACAATTTTACGGTCACACTCCAGGCACAGGGAAAGCAGATTGTGTCACACATTATGCCGGATATTATAGGTCAAGTCGATATCGACGCATTCGACAAGATTTGTTACAACTTATTGAATAATGCCCTTAAATATTCCTCATCCTATATTGAAGTGAATTTGAATATGGATAAACAGAAAAATATCTTTATATTGACCGTGAAAAACGACGGAGCTTTAATTCCTTCAGAAGAAAGGGAAAGAATTTTTGAACCATTCAATCGTTTAAAGCAAAATAAGAATGTTCCCGGAAGTGGTCTAGGCTTGGCATTGACAAGATCCCTAACCTTAAAACACCAAGGTACCTTGTTATATAGTACAAACGACCTCCAATTGAACGTATTTAGCTTGACGTTACCTTTGAATCACAATACAAACCCATAATTATGAATGCCAAATCCAATTTATTATTAGTAGATGATCATACTGAACTGCTTGAATTTATTGCGGATGATCTCAATGAGGATTATCAGATAACGACGAGTTCTAATGGAAGGGAAGCCCTAGATTTATTAGCCTCTGAATATTTCGATCTGATCGTAAGTGATGTAATGATGCCAGAAATGGATGGTTTTGAGCTCTGTCAAAAAATTAAGGAGGATATCGCTTATGCACATATTCCAGTTATACTTTTGACAGCAAAAAATAGTATTGAATCAAAAATTCAGGGTTTAGAATTTGGTGCCGACGCTTACATTGAAAAACCTTTTTCGCCCGCTTTTTTAAGAGCACAAATAGCCAGTTTATTAAAGAATAGAGTTAAGGTCAAGGAGTTTTTTATTAAAAATCCGATGTCACAAATCCAACAGATCGGGCAAAATCAAAGTGAACAAGAGTTCTTGCTGAAGATTGAAGAAATCATTATGCAACATCTCGATGATCCCCAGTTTAATGTCGATAGAATGGCCGATATTCTCTGCATGAGCAGACCTACACTCTATCGCAAAATCAATGTGGTATCCAGCCTATCACCCAATGAACTGATTAATTTAACTCGGCTCAGAAAAGCAGCAGAACTGCTTATTCAAAAACAATATAAAGTTTACGAAATTTCTAATTTATTGGGCTACAGTTCCGCTACTCATTTCTCACGTAATTTTCAAAAGCAGTTTGGCCAAAGTCCTACCGAATTTCAGGACGCTCAAACTGCTTTATCTAAATCTTAACCGAGCAAATAATCATATCTGAATAAAAATAGGTGTCCGTCCAAGCGTGCACCTATTTTGTTGATTCAACTTGGGCAAGTGTTGCATACTGTGCTGCATAAGTGAACATAAACATTCCTTCCAAATCATTCTTACTTTTATCATTTGCCCAGCCTCCAAGCAAGTCATTCGGCAGAAATCCATCTTTCAAGAAGTGGGTATAGCCGTAATCCAAGTTATCCTGAAAAGATTTTGCATACAGTCCAGCCTTGCTATAATTGGGAAATATAGCGGTATATCCTCTTAACAACACGCCGTTAAACCAATTATTAAAACCATCTGTCGCATAGGTATAGTGCTCAGGAATCTGCTGCCCTAACTTTCCAAAATAAGTAAAAGTCGCATCGGCCAGTTTCTTGCCATCTTCTAAATAGCTTTTTGCTTTCGTAACACGATATAAGTCGGCGGCTCCAGAAATCATCGTTCCACTGTTATAGGAAAATGCAGTGCCGACCGCTTTTCTGAGCTCGGTATTTTTTCGGTATTGTACACCGTTGACCGTTTCATAAGCGATCGAACAATCTGGAAAACAATCACCCATCATATCCGCATAAACACCCTTTTCATTAAGAAGATATGCCTTTTGCCAGTCATAAATCCTTTTAGCATAACGGAGATAAAAATCGCTCTTCTTCTCTTTTTCTGAAATACGAGTTAGTTTATCTTTCGGATCAATGGAATGCGCAACGATTTGATCTCCTTTCTTTTTATAGATTTCATACAATGCAACAAGCGGACTAATAATCGGTGCATTACTACAGGCATGCTTAGTTACATATCCTGGGCCCCATGGGATTCCACCATGCTCTTTCCCTTTCTCATCCAAAGTACAATCCCAACCATCAAGAACATAGGCAGTAAGGTACTCAGCTTCTTGCAAATAGCGTTCTTGCCCAGTCAAATGATAAGCTTCCAATAATTCCCGTACTAGCCACATCTGATCATCATAGACATTCAGTACTCCCGTTACATTTGCTTTTCCTTTTTCTCGGACGCGATCGACAGCATACACCGTCCATTCTTTATGTTGTGTAAAAGATGTTAGCGTAAATGTCCCTAAATAATAAGCTGCATTTGCATGAAGCTTAGCCAATAAATCCACATAGCGGGAGTAATACTTTCCGTAAAGCTCGCTATTACCCGCCTTTTGTTGCTTTTTCAAGCCGCTCAACACAGCGTTTACAGCTTCTATGGACGCAGAGTACATCCATACACTCGCTTTTTCTTCCGATCTAGCCTGCGTAAATGGATTATAAAAACGATGCATTTTGAAATCGTCACCGGAGAAATAAACTTCCATTGATCGATCAATTAACTGAATTGCTCGTAAAAGATTCTGTTGGTTTTTATGTTGATCATGTACTGATCTTTGGCTGTGCAATTCTTGCGCACAAACCTGTTTTACACAGAGCGGTGATACTGACAGAGAAATTAGAGAGAGTGCCCAAAAAGGCCGGATGGAAAAGAATTTGATCATGACGTGGTTTTAAATTGATTAAGTAGTCTTTCATGCGCATTGGTAGAGCGTGATAACCGAGGTTGAAGATAAGCATTTTTCGGACAAAAAAAATCGCATTTTTTGAAATGCGATTAAAAAATATTTGCCCTTTAGCTTAGTTAACCAAGAACTTTCTCGGTCAACTAAGCTGCCACTGGCTGACGATGACGATTCACAAATTGCTTTTTCAATAGATACAATTTGTAATGGTCGTACAAACCAATGATTAAAAGAACAAAACAAACCACGTAAAATGTCTTATTCGATAAATAGGTGAATGAAATACCGCTCACAAGCCCTCCCATGACATAGGCTCCCACGATACTCAGCAGTAAATGGAATTTGTCGACCAATGCCTTATTGCTTCGGTTCGACTCCTTAGTGAACATCGAAATCAATATTGCTAAATCTGTCGTTAGCCCTGTCAAGTGTGTCGTTTTCACAACAGAATTCGATATGCTCGCTGTTAAACCATTTTGTAATCCCATTGCAAACAGCAATGCACCTACAAGAATCTCTGTTTCTTTCAAAGAATCCTCATAAAATACATCAAGATATATCCCGACAAATAATATACTCAGTATTTCCAATGCCAAAGGAATGGAATGTGTCAGATAGGAGCTAAAACGTCCTTTACCATGAATGATGATAAGATTCGAAAGCATACTCCCGACTAGAAAAAGTAAAATCCAAAATAGCACTACTGCACCTTGATACCAATTTCCTTTCGCAATCTCTTGCGCAAAAACCGCATAATAACCTGTTACATTGGATGTAAACGAGAAAAAGACAATGACAGATGCGACATTGACCATTCCCGCAGAGAATGCAGTTATTCCCCCTAATTTGATATTATCTTGAATCGTTCTATGATTGCTATATTTTCTCAGCATATTTTTCCTTTCCTCCTTTTTTCAGCACAATTCGTGCGATTCCTTTCGTCTGCATATCCAAGTTAAGATGCAGTATCAATTGGTTTTTATTCAATTTTTGTATGACAAAGCTCTCTATAAGCTCATCATTTTTCCGAAGCTCAAGGATATGGCCTCGTCCCTTCAAAAACCAATTGTATTGTTTGTCCTCATGATGGGCAATAAAATTTTTGTCACCCATTTTTTCAAAATGCCATAATCCATCCTGCAAAGGTGGAAGGTGAGCGATTGCAGCATCTTTTATTCCCTCATGGATAACCGCCTGTTTTTTGAACGTTGGAGACTTCTCCACTTTCTCAAAGTACCAACCTTGCTCTTCCCACTCTCCTTCTAAAAGCCGCTCGGGGTTTTCATAAAACATAACCATTGAACTAGCTCCTAAAAGCAAAAAGGACAACAAGACGAAGTTGAACCTTGCCAATATTTTTCTCTTAATAGTTAACATCCCATTTCTTGTTAAAAAATAAATCCGCCAAGACATTTCCTCCTGTTTTGTTTGTCCCAGGTCTTGCGACAATCGAGACATTCTTCTGTTTACTTTTACTCAAGTGAAGCAAAGCCTGTCCGACGTCGAAAAAATGCCGTGTTCTTTTTTCAAATTCATAATCTGTGGGAACTTTGACTTCATCAATCCGAGCTCCGCGCAAATAATGTTGTAAATAATTGAGATTGTCAGAGCCGATGATATCTGTATAGATATTTAGCTTACGATTTTCATAACGATGACAGATCATCTGGCAGGCCTTCAAAAAGTCCTCCGATTGAAGATTACTGAGTTGGTCATCCAATGTGATTCCCAATAGTTCGCTGATCGATGTACTGCTCTTATTACCATAGACAAGAATGATATCAAGTTCTTCGGCTTTCGATTGCTCTATACTATGAATCACAAAAAAAAGTGAATCAATCGTAAAATCACTTGGAATCAATACACGCATTGCCTTTGCCATATCCAATTATTTTTATACAAAATTAATAGGTCATCATGGCAACCGAATGAATCTGGAATTAACTTTCTATTAGAATTTTAAGACCGATATTAAAATGAGATTAAAAAAAAGATGCAGATTAAAATGGGATTAAAATTTAGTTCCGGCTTTGTAATATAATTCCGCTAGTGCCTTTCTGTAGTCCGTAACAAGCTTCTCTTGCTTGATCCGCATTTCGATCAGCTTGTTTTCCCTACTATTAACTACAAACAAGGTTGATTCACCCAGTTCAAACTTATTTAATTCCCCCCGAAGAAGCAGTTCCTGATTACTTATATTGATCGATTGAAGTTCAATCTGTTTACTGTAAGCATTTAAATCATTATATTTTTTAACGACTTCATTGTAAATATTTCTTTCGGTCGCAACCTGTTCAAATCTCAGCTGATCTTGCTTAATCCGTACCTCTTTGAGCTTCCCACGTTCGGCGCGAATAAAAAGTGGAAATGCAAATTCAAAACCTACTTTATAATTCTGCCAATTAAAATCATACTGCGGTGGTACAAAATCATTAAAACCGTGACGGCTAGAAATGAGCGTGCCTGACACATTAAATTTAGGTTTAAGCATTTCTTTTCGATAACGTTCCTCAAATAGAAGTTGTTGATTTTTACTCGCCAACTTTATCATTTCGGGATGAGCAATTTTTGCCGAATCAAGTAGCGCCTCGATCACACTATTATCTGGCAAAATAACAGGATCTTCGAGCTTATGCGGTATGGCATGATCGGGAAGTTCTACTGGAAATTGTTGATCATTCCACAGATGATTGGACAATACAATTTTCGCGTTTTTAAGTTCAACTTCATACTTTGAAAGTTCTATCCGCCGTTCTTTTACAACGACCGAAGCTTCGATGGAATCAATTACAGGTTTATCTCCCAGCGTCGTCTGCTCACTGATTGCTTTAAACCGTTGATCAGCCAATTTTACACCCTCCAATAAAAGCTGATACTGCTGATAGGCAAAATACCAATTCCAATAATCTGAAAGTGCCTGAAACCAAATGGCATTTATTTGTTTTATCTTTTCGCCTTCGAGGTAGCTGATCATAGCCTTTGCCTGCTGCAGCGTATTTCTTCTGCTATCGACGATTAAACCTTGCCCCAATGGAATACTTAAACCGATTGCGGAAAGCCCTGCATTATTTGTTCGGGATTGCGGGTTTGTATAATCACCAACATTTCGATCATAAGCAATTTTCAGATCTGCGCCAGCTAACCAAAGAGGAATTTTTAGCTCACTATTCCACTGATTATAATAATCCGTATTGCCAAAATGCTTATTTTTAAAACTGGAATTTAACGTCGGATCAAACTTCCCTAAAGCCTGTGTTACCTGGGCTTTTGCAGTTTCACTCAGCAGATTCACTTGTTTAACGATTGGATGATTGGCCATTAAAAGCTCTTCCATGTCATCCACGGTAAAAGTATTCCTTGCTCCATACTCCTTTTCCTGAGCCGAAAGATGAGGAGAGAAAAAAAAAGCACAACACGATAAAAATAAAATTCAATTTATTCATATAACAATTACTTTTTCTCACTTTCTTTTGGTTCTCTTTCCAAACTCGGCGGAAAGCCATTCAACTGTCGCCATATCTCATACCATAATGGGACTTTATTTAAAATAACCCTTCCATAAGCACCTGAGCCCTGATTTAACTGAACAGGCCAGGGTTCATCTCCTTCCGGAACAGGAACTGTTGCACGTATCAAAATCCTAAATCGGCCATTCGTACTACTCACTTTATCGATGACTGAAACTTTTCCAGCAAAGGTACCGACCGCGACAGACGGCCATCCGGAAAATTGGATCGATGGCCAGCCATCAAATTGTAGCCTTACATCACTTTCCGGCTCAATCAGTGGGACATCCATTGCGTTTACATAAAGTTCTACGGCAAGCTGTGGTTTTTTAGGCTGTAATGTCGCAACGGACTCACCCTCCTTCATATTTTCACCAATTCCTGCCTTAAAGGTTTTTACAATAAAACCATCTTGTGGAGCCCTCACGACATATAACCCCCGTCGTACATCAATATTGGATATCTCATTTCTCAGTTTGGCGATATCCCCTTGTACTGAGGCTTTGGAGGAAAAAGCCGAACTTAAATCGGACTGCGCTTTCGCCAATGATTCATTATACTTTGCGCGGATGTTGTTTAATTCGATACTGGCATTTGTTAATGATTGTCTTGAATTCGACAACTTGTTATCTGCACTTACTACTTTAGCTCGATCATTTTGCAGATTTAAACGCCTTGTTTCGATATCTGTTAACGAAAATAAGCCGTCACGATAGCCCTCTTCGTACCGTTTGAGCCGCTTTTCACTGGTCTCAAAAAAACTCATGACAGCGACCAATTCTGCACTATCTATTTTTACCAGATTTTGAGCTTGGATCACCTTATTTTTAGCTGACGCAAGCTGAAAATCAAGCCCATTTTTCAATGCTTCAATCTGTGCTTCAGTGGCTTTCATTTTTTGATTAGCAGCATTTTCTCCGCTTTGTTTGGCATTCAATTGCTCTTCTAACCGCAATGGTAACATGGGATCAAAATAAGATTGAGAAGTCTCCGAAAGCACTAAAATCGTATCACCTTTCTTCACTTCCTGCCCCTCAGTAACGGCCCAATATTCAATGCGGCCACCAATCTGATTTTGGATAGTCTGTGGTCTATCTTGTGGACGTAAAGCAGTAACCGTTCCTACTCCAGGAATTGTCTGCCTCCATGGGAGAAAAAGTGCTAGTACAAAAACAATCCCAGAAAACACAAGAATTCGCCCCAAGACTAGGGATCCCCGCTCTTTCAATAACTTATCAACCGCATCATGGGAAAGATCTCTCCATGAGAGCGTTTTCTGACTCGAACGATCCTTATTAATCAACATAAACCGCAGCGTCCTCCTCCAACGCAAGATCCGTTACAGCCGCCAATTTGACAACTCCAGTAAGCATATCAAAAATAGTATTCAAATTTGTCATCAGTTTTTCAATGGCATAACCAATTTGAACGATGACAACTTCAGCAGCAACAAATTGACCAAAAGTCATTTGCCGCTCAACAACAAAATAAGATCCAAGCAAGAGCATCGCTCCAAACAACAGGGTGCGAAGTAGGACAGAACCAATAAAAAAACGCTTTAAAACCTTAAAATGATCGTTCCTCGCCCCTAAATACTTACTGACAATATAATCTGTTGTTTTTGTCACTTCGTTCATTTTCGTCTCATCAGCACGATAATGGTCAATTTGTCCGGCAACAGCTTCCAAATAGGCTACCGTCTCATATTTGTATTCAGACTCTTCAATACTTGTTTTCAACCCTCTTTTATAGTATAAAACAAGTATCGTAATAACAGAAAAAATGACAATAAGGCCAAAGGCCAGAAATGCAGGATGATAAAATGATAATAAGACCACGCTAAAGAAAATTGTCACCACTGCAGCGATGATATCGATCAAAAGTTTGATAATTCCCTTTTGGATAATGATAACATCAAAAAATCGGTTGACCAACTCCACAAGATTTTTTCCAAGTAACTCTTTAGGTTTAATTCTCGGCAGGCGATAAGAAAATTCAACCGCCGATTTTAGAAAGATTTTCTGCTCTAAATACTCGACTAAGGTCAATTGTCCGATCAATAATACCCCGCCCACAATCACGCCAAATAACACAAAAGCAATTAAGATATAGGTAGAGCTATACATCGCTCCATTGCTTAAAAAATTAAAGATAGCTGTTATCCCTATTGGAATAGTCAAACTAAAAATACCGATGACGATGGCATAAATAAATATATAATTGATCGTTTTCCGTTCAGTATGTAATAAGCTAGCCAACCGTTGCAAAGGTGATGGTCCGCCTTGTATATGCCCCATAAAAAATAGATAGAAGATAAGTTATAAATGATGAATTTCAGCTAAAAACAACAGTAAAAACTCCGATCGATCATTCAATTAGTCCGATCTCTCTGTTTCTAATACTTGGTTGTTCCTTAAATGAAATTGTAGAGGGAATTTGACTCTCGACTTTACGGAGTGCAATAGCGACATTAAAAAAATTGCGTGTTTTCTTTTTATAGGTATAATCGCGTGGTATTATGACCTCATTCACAGACTGCCCTTTGAGGTAATGCTGCAAATAATGACTGTTATCGGTACCCAAAATATCCGCAAAAATACTGAGCTTACGGTTTTTATAGCGTTGATAGATTCCGCTACAGGCTTTTAAAAAAGATTCAGATTGAAGTGTTTCCAGTTGATCTTCCAATCCAATTCCGAGTAATTCACTCGCAGAAGTGCTGCTTTTATTGCCATACACAAGAATAATATCGATAGAATCAGCCATTGACTCTTCAATACTTTGACGCACAAAATGGAGTGAGTCAACTGTAAAATCACTAGGTATTAATATACGCGTTGTTTTAGCCATGCCTTTTTTTAACAAAGTTAAAACGCACATATGGCAACGGAATGAATCTAAAATTAGCTTTCCATTAGAAAGCGAGCAACAGTATTAAAATGAGATTAGAAATGCAGTTGAAATTAAAACCACATTAAAATCGAAGGTAAGTGGGTAGTTCAATTTCTACAGTGGTGCCTTCACTCACAACAGAATTGACCTTCAATGTACCACCATGCAACTTAATAATATTTCTGGCCAAAGGAAGTCCAATACCATAACCGTCAATGCCACTCGTATTGGACGCTCTAAAATAAGGATCGTAGATATGATCCAATTCGCGGGAGGGTATTCCGATACCTTTGTCTTTTATTAGAATAAAGACTTTATTGTCCAATGCCCCTAAAGCAATATAAGCGGTTCTATCGGATGAATACTTACACGCGTTGCTGATAATATTGGATAGCGCAAGCTGTAACAAAATTGCATTTCCATTCACCTTAAGTCGCATACTATCATCTGGTAATAGACTGAAATCTGTGATAATCTTAAATTTATCATTGATGGCCTTAACAGTCAGCTCGGCGTCCATCACGATCTGATCAATACGAACGGGGCTAAATGCGGTCGCATTATTAACAAAACCTGTACGCGCCAACAGTAAAAGTGCTTTTGTTTTCTTTTCCAAATGCTCTGCCGACTCAATGATCTTAAATAATGTTCGTTGGTACTCCGCTGTTGTTCGTTCTTTGGATAAAGCAAGATCTGCCTGTCCTATGATGGATGTCAATGGTGTATTTAGCTCATGTGATGCATTGCTGATAAAGTTCTTTTGTGTTTCGAAAGAAGTTTCCAAGCGCGTCAACATCCGGTTAAATGTGAGTGCCAGGCCATGAAGCTCACCTTTGTATTTATCCTCATCCAATCGTTTATAAAGATTTTCCGAACCAATCTCTTGCACCTCTTTCATCATGGTTAGTATTGGCTTTAAGAACGAACGTTTCATAAAAACCGAAACAACGAATATAAAGAGAATCCCCAAAATCAGACTTATAATAAGCAGATTACGAAGGTAGGCCAAATGGTGTGTATAAAAGTAATTTTCAGCGGAAGCGCCCACAATATACTTTCGACCATTTTGCGAAAAATATTTAGTTGAATAGAATTGATTACCCGACTTGAAATTTGAGCTTCCTTTTTTATTGATTTTATCCCAAAGTTCTTGATGAAATCCTTGGCTTCTTAAAATAGCACCATTGCTATCAAATTCCACCAAAAATTCATGCTGATTATTGAGATTTTCTATAAAATCAAGGCTCCACTGATCAGCCTGGGAGGCGGATTTACTATTCAGAAATTTTTCAGCAGCAATATTTCGCCGCAGATCGAGCCGTTTATAAAAATCTGTAAAAGCAAAATTTGTAACGGAATAAAAAATAAAGCCAACAAAACAACTCACATAAATGACCAGAATTGCAATGAGATAAATAAGCTTTCGATTGTAATTGTGCATTTTTAAATATTCAGTCTTCTATTTTTAGAACATATCCCATACCAATAACCGTGTGGATCGCTTTTTTGCTCGTTATTTTTTCAATCTTTTTTCTCAAATAATTCACATAAACATCGACGACATTTGATCCAATATCGAAATTTATCCCCCATATTTTGTCCAAAAGCTCCGTTCTCTCAAATACCTTTTTGGGGCTCTGAATAAACAATAAGAGTAAACGATACTCTGTACTTGTCAGATTGAGTTCCTGCCCCTCACAGTAGGCTATTTTTTTATAATCATCGATACTCAGAAAACCATAACTAAATGTGTCTTTCGAGGGCTGTAACTCACGTTGTGTTGCCTGTACGATAGACTGTTGCCTGCGGATCAATGAACGTATCCGAGCCTTCAATTCAATTAGCTTAAAGGGCTTGGAAAGATAGTCATCGGCACCATTATCGAGTCCGAGCACCACATTTTCTGGAGTACCAAGTGCAGTCAGCATCATAACAGGTAAATCGGTATACCCCCACTGTCTGATCTGCTTACAAATATCCAGGCCATTGGTTCCCGGCAAAAGAATGTCCAATAGCACAAGAGAGACATCTTGCTTCGCCAAAAGCTGTTCCAGACCTTCCGAACGCCCCAGATGAATGACCCTATAGCCATCCTCGCCTAAGCCTTGTACGATCAAATCAGCAACATCCTGTTCATCTTCAACCAAAATAATTTTTTGCTCCTCCATATTCGTCATGATGTGTAGCTCTCTGTAATGAACTACGATCCAAACCATAAAAATAACGTTTTGACACAAGAGACACAAATCCCATTTTTGCCCGAATCCACACAAAAAGAATCTTGCTCTATTTTGCAAAAGAGAAAGCGCTGTGTTCATCGATCGTGAAACAGCGCTTTCGTCCTAGTATTTAATTGGTTCAGCTATAATTCTACTTTACCCATTAACGGGTCTGTCTTACTTGATTTACCAGTCTCTATATGTCCAGCATAGCGGAATTTGACCGCATGATCTTCTGAACACGTTATTTCGATATCATACCAACCTTCACTCTTGCTGCAATCGATTTCAACCAAAACAGGATCATCCTTGCGCATTGCTTTCGCATGGAAAAGATCATAGGAACAGTCTTTAAGAAATAAATCCCAATTTAGCGACTCTGATTGTACACAAAGAATAGGCTTTCCAGCAACTACTTTCGTATACACATCAATAGCTGGAATATGCGACTTTGCGCCTTCAATCGCACGATAGAAACCATTAGGGCCATGCAATGCAAATGATATGTACTCTCCTACAATTTTATCGAGTTCCCATTCATACGCTAATTGATCCCCTTCCCGTACCGTAAAATTCCAAACTTTACCCGCCGCATGGCCATCATACGCCACATAGGAAATAACATGATAAGGCAGACCCGCTCCCGCTTTAGCTGTATTGAGCCTTCTTTCCAAGGTTGAGCTGATGGAAAGCATCGTTGGTGTATGCTGTACTTTTAGCTGCAATTCATAAGGTAAAGCACAAGCATCCTTCCATCCCTGCTCTTGCATCTGCATAGCTGCATGATACTGACCTGTCGATTTGATTTCCTCCAGTTTTTGGCTGTCGATTTTCACAAAATCTGTTGGGAGCTTTTTATTCCTGGCGGAGAATATACGTTCAACATACCCGTCTCTGTCTACCGGATTAAGCCTTGTTTTGGAAATGTTATCTACAGGACGAAAAGACGTTGTTAAGTCGCCACAGACCATTCTTCGCCATTGACTGATGTTTTCTTCCCGTATCACCCTACCCGTTTTCTTCTCCAAAAAATGTTCTAAAAATTGAAGACAGGAGGTGTGGTCAAAAACTTCGGAATTGACCCAACCACCCTTAGACCAGGGTGAAGCTATCACCATTGGTACGCGATAGCCCAAACCAATAGGACTTTCAAAACTTACATGATTACTATTTTTCCTTTTTCGCTCCTGTTCTAGCGTAACATATTCATCCGAAGTGTCGATTTCTGACACGGCACCCTGATCTTTGTTCGTGCTCAATGGCGGAACAAAAGGAGCGATATGGTCAAAATATCCATCATTTTCGTCATAAGTTAAGATGAAAATTGTCTTTTTCCAAACCTCAGGGTCTTTGGTCAATATATCGAGGACTTCGGATACGTACCATGCCCCATACCAAGGTGAGCCCGGATGATCCGAAAAACGACAAGGTGCCACTAACCACGACACTGTAGGTAATTGGCGATCTTCAACATCTTTTCTAAACTGATAAAAAACATCTCCGGCTGGCACCTCAACTTCCTGCCGCTTTCCACCTTCTTTATAACTTAATTTATCAAGTTTGTGAAAGTTGGGATCAGCTAGATTAGTCACAAATGCATTGTGATGGATATCTTTTTCGAACTGGGATAGCTTTTCAAAATTCTCGGGCGTATAATGAATGACATCCCTTTTCAAATCCTCCAATTCCGCTTTGGCTTTGTGCAGCAATTCTTCTTTTGGATTTGTTTCCAAAAATTTATGCAGCTCTTTTACCCGTTCTTTCATCCACTGATAATGTGCCAAATGATATCTTACACCATATTGTTGGTGAAACTCCAGGTTGTTATCTGTAAAATTGGCCAACCAATCTTCCTCTTCTCCTTTAAAGCCTACTGGTAAACTTAGTTCATTTTGATAAACTTTCCACGAGACCCCTGCTTTTTGCAGTCGTTCAGGATAGGTTTTCCATTTGACATCCTTGTAGTTGATCTGACCATTGTCTACATGCGCAACAGATTCGGGATTACGGGGTTCTTCGCGCACTGTACCAGTCCAAAAATACGATCGATTAGCGCTCGTTCCCGTCAGTGAAGAACAAAAATGCTGGTCACAAATTGTAAATGCATCTGCAAAAGCATAATAAAAAGGAATATCCGCACGGTTATAATAACCCATTGTTAAAGGCATAGCCTTATATTCTGAATTGCCAGAGCTCTTTGCTTCCAACCAATTATCCATTTTCCCGTCATGACGAGCAGCAACCATATCACGCCAACCATGCGGAAGCGACCCCATCCAAGTCGATTTACTATTGACGATATCTAAATGGAAAGGTGCAAAATATGCACCTTCCTTATTTCCTTGTATCCATACAGGTAGGCCATTCGGCAATTTCATCGCGCGGGGATCGTTAAAGCCACGTACACCCTTCAAAGTTCCAAAACAGTGGTCAAACGATCTGTTTTCCTGCATCAAAAAGACAACATGTTCGGCATCCAAAAAAGTTGATCCTTTTGGAGCTTCAATCGCCAAGGCTTTTTGTATTGATTCAGGCAGCCAGTTTATGGCGACTGTACTCCCTGCCAGCATGGCTGCTTTTTTTTAAAAATACCCTCCTTGAATCCATTATTTTAACCACCAAGTCTGTAAATTAATATTGTCATTTCCGCCAAATTGTAATTTGATCGCATCAGATACATTCGCCGTATTATTATTGTACTCATCTTGAGGATACATCCAGCGATAGGCTGTTTTCACATTCGCCGATTTACGGAAACTCGGATATCCCGTGCGCAAATGATCAAAATAAGCCGAGTATCCCCCCTGATGAAATGAGCGCAGGTATTTCTGCATCAAGATACGTTCGAGCTTTTGCTCATTGGAGCTAGCTCCGTCAAGACTTACCGAATTTTGTTCAAGATATTTGGCCGCTTGTGCTTCATTTGTATAAGTTCCCAAATTTTTCGCATACTTTTCATAAAATTTGAACGATGCCTGTACTCCTTTGGTATACGTTGCATTGAGATCGCCCGTTATCCAACCTTTCAAAATGGCTTCAGCCAAAATAAACTGCATCTCCGAACAGCCCAATAAGACCAATGGCTCAGCTGTGGGATCTTGATAAAATCGTTCGTGGACTTTCGATAATTTACCTAATACGGCTTTTGCATTCACCTGTGCATAAGGAACAATCGGATCTCCGCCTTCATAAGCCGTAAAGTCATTAATCGCTTTACCCGCTTCTTTACCCAGTCTTGTTTGTGTAGCGACGACAAATAACCGCGGATCTTTCAGGTCCTGCAATCGTTGGATAAAAGTGGAATCCATATACATTCCCGATCCATAACCGCTAGAGTTAAATTCAGGATAGCGATTACCCTCTTGATTCAAAAAGATGAGTTGCCCATCTTCAGCACCACTAACATCAGTGATTCTAGACTCATTGGTAAATATTTTTGAAAATTCTGTTGCTGCATTAAATGGAAGATCAGTCGTTTTCTTCGAAAGCGTCAATAATACTTTTAGGCGAAATGAATTGACTAACTTGTTCCAATTGCCACTATTTCCACCATAAATAATATCCCCATTTATGGTGTTATTGTTCTTCTTCAGAATAATACTTGCTTCCTCGAGCTCCTTCAATACACCCACCAAAACGTCTTTCTGTGTATCGTATTTCGGCGCAAAAATTGCCGAATTTTCACCCTTTGCTGCTTCTGAATAAGGGACATCACCAAACGTTAAGGTAAGATTATAAAAATAATACGCACGGAAAAATTTTGCTAATGCCAAATAACTTTCAGCGCCAATACGTTCAGCTTCTTCCGTCATCTTGGTAATATTGCGAAGATTACCATATTGCTCAAAGCTTCCCCTTTGCCAATTATAAATTTGATTCGCATTTTCACCATCTGTTTGCACAATCATTTTCAAGGCATATAGTGGTGAGGTACCATGCCAGGTCCGAAAAGCATCCCATTCTACCTTCGTCAATAAAGCTTGCGGGTGGGTTGTTGTCGCTTCATTTGGATTAACATTTACTTCAGTCAATTTCTGACAAGAAGTCATGATTGAAAGAGAAAATAATCCAAGAAATATATGTTTATTAAATAATTTCATCGTACTACGTTATTAAAACTTAAAATCTAGAGAAAAACCAATATATCGCGTGGAAGGATCTTGTAAGTTTCCATCGTTCCCAACACCAAAATCAGGATCGATATAAGGTACTTTCTTCCACATAGCCAAATTATAGCCAAATAGTGATGCATTTAAGGCCGTAAGCTGTTTTAATTTAAACACCTTATTGACATCATAACCTACCGAAAGTCTACGCAGTTTTACAAATGATCGATCAAACACATTGGCAAACAGTTTACTCTCAGACTCTGTAACTCTGGCCTGGTAAGGATAATTTTGACTCCAAGCCTGCCAATCAACAGCTTTTGTATTACTTGTATACGTTCGGGTATCTGAAGTAATATTACCGTTCACGTCGCGGGTAAGCTCACCCCCTGTTACGATCACCCCATCTGGTACAAAAACTGGTTTCCCTGCATCATATTGTTCCTGACGATATAAGACCGAAGAAGGATGCTTTCCACCCCACCACATTTTTTCTATGGTTGTCGAATTCATCACGCCGCCAATAGATCCGTCGAAATCAAGATTTACCTGAAATCCCTTAAATTTGAACTGGTTTGCAAAACCAAATTGCCAGTCCGGTTGAAAGTAACCTAAATACTGTGGAAATGGATTTTTGGTCGGCATACCCGTATTCGGATTCAAGATAACCTTACCATCAGCCGATTTTTCCCAGACAGTACCATAATAGCTGTCTGCACGATCGCCTTTTTTAAGATTACCGTATTTCGCTTGGTTATTGTAAATTTCTTCCAAACGCTGAATTGCACGAGACCAGTTAACAGTAGACGTCCACGAAAATTGTTCATTTTTAATTATATTCCCTGTCAAAGAAATCTCCAATCCTTTTGTACGGTATTTATTTCCATTTACTTTACGCGAAGTAAAAGCGGATGCTTGGGAAATACTCAAATCGATGATCTGATTTTTATCAACAACATTATAGTACGTTACATCAGCCGAAAGCCTATTTTTAAAGAAAGCCATAGAAGCACCAATTTCTAAGGAAATGGACTGCTGCGGAAGGATATCAGGATTAATAATACCTACAGGATAGGTTACTGATGGCGTCGAACCATAGGTAACATCTTTTTTATAAGTCGCAGCAATGCTATAAGGATCCAGATCAGAAGATACTGATGCCCAGGAACTGTACAATTTAACAAAGTCAATTTGCGCTGGCAGTTTAAAATAATCGGAGATAACACTACTTAGCGAAACCGATGGATAAAAGAATGACTGATTTGCCTTTGATAATGTGGATGACCAGTCATTTCTTCCTGAAAAATTCAGATAGGTCGACTTAAACACATTTAAATTTACCGACGCATAAGCACTTCGGATTATTTTCTCAGTTGTTGTATTTGTTGCCTTAACTGGGCCTTGGGTATTGCCTAAGTTGTAGACAAATGGTACAACTAAACCATCTGTAGTTTGATAAAGTTCACGATAATCTCTTTTGAAAGTGGAAGATCCCGCATTAACGGTTACACCAAAATTATCAGACAACTGCTTAATATAGGTTGCTAAGACGTCCGCATCAAAATTGAGCTGCTTGCTATCCCAGTTTTTATAATCCCCATTCCGTGAATCGCCATAATTCATATAAGACTTAGGACTCTGCATGTCCTGGAATAGATTTTTTTGTCTTGCTGCAGCACGACCTTTGATGGTAAATTCAGGTGAAATACGCCAAGTTAAAGCAGTCTGCCCGGCCAAAATATCCTGATCGTATACTTGGTTCAACTCATTAGCTGCAAAATAAGGGTTGTTGTACCAAGCATAGTTATAGTTTGCTTGACGATAGCCTTCCTGTCCCGGAATATAGAGGTGATCCTTTAATTCCTGTCCATTTACATCATTTCCCATCCACAACAGAATCGTATACATATGATTTTTAGGTCCATATCCATACCTTGGATAATTTGGAGATTTCACTTTGTTATAGGATAAGTTAAGATCTAATTGTACCTCAGGAGTAAAACGGTAAGAGGTATTCAAATTTAATCCACCTGTAGAAAGCTTTGTATTGGGCACCTGACCTTTTTGATAGGCATATTTTCCTGTTCCAAATATGCTTACCTTTTCCGAACGATACGATAATGTCGCATTATTCTCGGTAATCAGTCCAGTTCCAAGGAAATCCTCTAAATTGTTATGTGCGACCCAATCAATCGGCACTCTTTCATAACGTGACTTATCATTATACTTGGTTCCACTCACATCACCCCACCAAGGAATCACTTCACCAGTTTGCTTATCACGAATCGGACTGTTCCATTGTGCCACCTTTATTCCGGAGTTCAATTTGGGTCCCCATGTCATATCTCCATCTGAAATCCCCCCATCAGCACCATCCCAAAACTCATATTTACCGTTGGATCCACTTCCGAACTCCTTCTGCGATTCAGGAAAAACTGTAAATCCAGCAGAAAACATATTACTGGTTCCAACCGAAAACTCCAGCCTATCGCTTTTTGCACTTTTGGTTGTAATTAAGATCGCGCCATTTTTACCGCGTGATCCATATAAAGATGAAGCGGCTGTTCCTTTCAGTACATTGATATTCTCTATGTTTTGACTGGACATGTCGTAAAAATCAGATTCTACAGGAATACCATCTACGACAATAAGTGGGCTCTTACCACGCAATTGAAAAGATGGTGCCTGAAAAATCCCCGTTGGATTATTAACGATAAGACCAGATACTTGTCCCGTTAGCGCTGTACCAATATTCATTGTTTTAGACTCTTTAAGTACGTCTAATTTAACTTCTTGAGTAGCGTAACCAATTTGCTTCTTTTGTTGCTTGATACCAATTGCCGTGACAACAACCTCATCCAACTTTGAATCATCCTTTTCCAAAACCACCACAAGATCCCCATCTGTAGCAGTTATTGTAGCTGTTTTATATCCTAAAGAAGAAACACGGATTTGGTCGCCAACCTGACCTTTCAGATTGAATTTACCATTAAACTCTGTACGCGTACTCTGTTTGCTGGTTTCATTGATGATCGTGCCGCCGTCAATAGGTTTGCCGTCCTGATCCTTAACAATCCCTTTAATAATAGCTTGATCGGCAATTTCGAGCTTTGTAGTTTCATTCGCAAAGTTTGCCCATACGCTATCGACATGTGCCGCATTCAGCAATGCAATAGCTAAGGTCATCTGAGCTGTTTTCCTAAATTGAGGTAGTTTAATAGGTTTCATTATTTTGAATTTTGCCCAAAAAAATGAAACCTATATTACTAGAAGATGAGTAGTATATTAACAATGCAATCTTAAAGATTGCTTAACTTAACATTAACATCGTTCGCGCTGCAACGTCTTATACATCAACTTGCATATTGAGCTTCCGAGTGCTTCGTCGAACCGCATAGATGACTATAATGAAAATAATCCAATCTATCGCCGCGCTCGCTACGTAAATGCTGTGTACACCAAAATATTTTGGTGCAATAATTAAGATAGGAATATAAAATACAACCTGCCGCAATACACTGATAAAAGTCGCAGGCTTGGCATGATCAATGGAAGGAAACCACACCATCGCCATAAAAATAAATGGAAGAACCAATAAAACACTCATGTAAATTCTGAAATCCATTAGCTGCTGTATTGAAAAAATCGCTCCTGGGATCATGATCGATATCACAGCAACGGGATGCAGCATCACCAGCAACCAGAACGGAAGCAGAATCAGCAGCCCAGTAATGGCAAATAAACGGTACGAATTGATACTTCTCGTATACTGCCCAGCACCATAATTCATCCCCGTTACAGGCTGCAAAGCCCGCATAAGCCCCCATAGTGGGGTATTTAATAAAATATAAAGCCGATTGATCGCCGTAAAAAACGTAATATCCATATTATTTCCGTAATTGGCCAATGCGTTGAAGACAACAATATTCTGGATTACAATCATGACCATCATGACAAAGCCGGGCATTCCTAATGAAAGCGTTTCTTTTAAAATCGATAAATCCCAAGATAAAGACCAAAACTTTGTTTTGAACGAAGCCTTTCCCCCGGCGTAATACCATACACCTAAAAATGTGTAGATGATCATCGATATATTGGTTGCCCAAGCTGCCCCTGATACACCCCAACCAAAGTGTTCTATAAAAACCGGTTTAAGTAGGACATCAACAAGCAATCCTATTGCAATCATCCAGGCCGCAGTTTTCATACGACCCTCTGCACGAATAATCATGTTGAGGGACAAACCATAAATCCAGAAAAAACTACCCAATATGGTTGCTCGAAAGTAATCCACCCCAAGAGCCAATATATCACCTCTACCCCCCATCATGTAGACTAATTTGTCGGCAAATGCATAGCAAGGGAGCGTAATTATAAGAGAAAAAATAATAGCCAAAAAATGCACCGTACCAAATGACCTATGTAATTTCTCCTGTTGATCCCCACCTATCCAAATACTAATTGCTGCCCCCATACCTGTTCCGATCAGGGTACCAAAACCTTGTGCAAATTGGGCTAAAGGATAGGTTACACCGACAGCTGCCAACGCTGTATTGTTAATCAGATGACCAACAAAAATACCATCCAGAAAATTGTTCAGACCATACAGGACCATTGCAATCACGGCAGGCCACGACATCTGCCACATCACCCTACTTAACTTACCGTTTAAGATCAGTTGTTTCTGTTTCTCCATAACCTATCGTAAACGTTAGGCCTGGATTTCTTCACTCTCACTACGGCGATCTGTAGCAGATTTATCTTCAGCAACTCCAGCTTTCCAATACGAATAAGCATAAAGCTCCTCTCTTCCCCAACCGAGATCCTTACGCAAATAATTGCGAATCTCCTTAACTGTCGAAAATTCAGCAGCTACATAAGCAAATTTATCCGCTACAGGCAAGGATCTGATCTTCACCAAATCCGCCAAAAGGCTACCTTCCTGTGGCGTATCATTATGTAACCAAATAAAATCAATAGCAGCCTTAGTCTTCAATTGCTGTATATCTTCGCTACCATGTACTTCAATCATACAGATTCCCTTTGCCAAAGGTGGCAAATCTTCTAAGATTGCCCCCAGAACAGGAATTGCAGTTGCATCCCCAACAAGGAGATAGTTAGCTGCAACTTCATATAGAGACGTCTTACCTGCTTTCATCAGAATCCCAAGCACGTCGCCAGGTTTTGCAGCCATAGCCCAAGCTGAAGCTGGCCCCTCATCACCATGGGCAACGAAATCAATCCATACTTCATTTCTATCAAGGTTGATACCGCGATGTGTATAAGTTCGAACTGTTGGCCTAATCGCCTCATCCATCGGCTTCCACTGCCCTCGTTCATAATCAAATTCTGGAAAATAAATGCGATCTACATGCTTTGGCGGAATCAAGATCTTGTTATTGACTCCGACGGTCGTATTAGCGATTTGATCTACACCATCACCAGTCAAATAAACACGAATATAATGTGGCGTCAGGTATTCTTTTCTACTTACAGTCAGGGCGAGCTGTATTACTTTCATTTCAGTTTTTCCCATGATTTTCTAATTACGTACATATTTGATCAAAAGACCATTATTAAGAATCTTTCTAAACAAAGGTAATTATTCGACTTTTATCAAACCCGATTCATGCGCTATTAAAACTTCCGTAAGAAGGAATAAAAGGTCCGTAAAGTGTAAAAAAAAACTATTCCACATTACAAGGTATTTTTTAGCTTACTCGGTGGGATTCCAAATTTACGTTTAAAGGCGTCCGAAAAATGGCGTTGATTTTTGTAACCAACCAAATCAGAAACTTCACCGATTGTTCGATCTTCATCTAAGATCAGTTTCTTGGCATGTTCCATTTTTGCGTCATGCCAAAAACCAAAAACAGTCGTACCAAATAGCTCCTTAAAACCTTTTTTCAATGTGAATTCATTGGTACCCACCAGATGCGCGAGATTGACTAGTGTACTATTGGTATCCATATTTTTTAGTAGAAACTCACGAACGGCATATATCTTATCGATATCGGCTTTTTTTTAACGAAACTGCTACAAAATCCTCTTCCTGAAACTGTTCCAATTGAAGAAGCAAGAGCTCCATAATCTTTGCTTCCAGGAAAATTTTCTTAAAAATTCCCTTTCGTTGACAATTGATTACATCGTCGATAATTTCATACATATCGTGGGTAATCCGTCTATGCATATTGGTCAGCAATCCCGATTTACCACGGTCAATAGCATTCCGAAAATCTGCAAAGAATTTAGAATCTTCGGGCAGGAATCTTTTAAAAAATTCGGGCGATAAGTTTATTTCACATAACTGAAACTCCTGATTCCCCCACTCCATTTGACCACACATTGAATTTCCGTAAATAATATTATGCTGGTATGTCTCAAAATTTACACCTAAGGGCATCATTTCGCCACTCGCCTGACTATTGCCTTTTAAGGCAAAGTGCATTTCAACTGTTTCAAAATCACTTTCAAAACGAAACCGCATCCGTTTAAATAACTGTGCATGACCGTAACCAATATGAATACCATCGAAGAAAACCTCCTTATAAAAACCTTTTCCAAATGTAGTATCTAAATGTGTTACAGATTCATAAATTCCAGTGTCGACAGAAAAGTAGGTACTTGGGTAAGTCCGCTCCAATAATAAATTGGGTGAATCAATATCATATAATCTTAGTGCCATTTTTAATTCCTTTTAGGATTCAAATAGTCTTACGCACATTAGGCAATATACCTTAACAGAAATATTCCCTTCGACGGACATTTTACTCCTTTATGCAGACCCCATAACAATAGAATGCCTGCTATCTTTGACTAAAGTATAAAATTATTTAGAATCATTCTTAATTATTTGAAAAATAATTCACTATGGATACAAATAGAAATCAGGATATGGCAGACAACTTTCCACTCATCCAGGATAGCATTTATAATAACATCAAGATTGCCAATCCAAATGCAACGAAACATGACATTATTTTAGCCGCAGAAAAAGCGAAAGTCTTAGATTTCGCCTGGGAATTTCCAAAGGGGCTCGACACATGGATTGATGATAGCAGATATCCTTTATCCAGCATACAACAACAACAAATTCAACTGGCCCGTAAATTTTTAAGGGCATTGTCGTAATGACAATGCCCTCCTTATGCTATGCCGGGTAGCGTACTGGGGGAGCATAACTATTTAATCACCTCAGTTTACAATAACCAGCCCTTTACGAGATCGTTATGTTTCTTGACCCATTCTTTTGCCGTAAATGCTTTGTCCTGGCTTCCCTGCATTTTTGACAACAAATCAGCCATTGTTGATTCATCGAAGTAGACTTTGGAGAAAAATCGGGCTAGCTCAGGCTGCTCAATGTTAAAGTTTCCCCGTGCAAAAATTTTAATTTGCTCGGCATCACCCAATGTCTTTTTGGGGTCATCCAAAAACTTCAATTTCATTTTAGCAAACATCCAATGCGGCTGCCAGCCAGCTACCACAATCCAACGTTTTGCTTTGATTGCATTTTGCAATTCCGTGATCATAGCTACGGTAGATGAGTTCACATGCTTATAATCGAGGCTATAATCTTTGATCACCTGATCCACGGCACGTGTTATTCCAGCCCCTTTTTCTATTCCAATGATCCGTTTATCAAACTCTTTTTCATGTTTTTTCAACTCTTCAATTCCATCAATTGTTACGTAATCCGGTACAACAAGTCCATTTCGCGCATGGTTATAACTCGTTCCAAGCTCTTCAATATTGGGGAATTTAGCCACTTTACTTCCATGGGTCAATGGCAGCCAGACATCCATATATAGATCTGTATCGCCATTGTTCATGGAGGCTAAGATCATATCTGGCGTAGCCCGCTGGACAATAACATGATATCCCTTTTCTTCCATAATAACTTTTGCGACCTCTGTCATTGCGACCCCTTCGGCCCAGCCATCGACCATACCGATATGAATAATATTTTTATTCCGACCTGTGCTGCATGACGCAAGCAACAACACCATCAGACACAATACCATACTTTTTATTTTCCTCATACTATGCTTTCTTTTTTACAAAGCCCTGCGTGATTCGATCCAAAATAATAGCGAGAATCACAACGGACAAACCACTTTCAAAACCAAGACCAATATCCAAGTTATTAATACCCTCAAGCACTTTTTCTCCCAAGCCACCAGCAGCAATCATTCCGGCAATAACAACCATAGATAAAGACAGTAATATGGTCTGATTGATCCCTGCTAAGATTGTTTTTGTAGCCAAGGGCAGTTCTACTTTAAATAAGATCTGACTATTGGTCGCGCCAAATGAACGTGCAGCTTCAACGATATCTTTTGGAACCGCATCAATCCCTAAAGTCGTCAAACGGACGGCAGGTGGCATAGCGAAAATAATGGTAGCAAAAGCTCCCGGGACTTTACCGATACTAAAAAATAACACCGCTGGAATCAAGTAAACAAAGGCAGGCATCGTCTGCATTAAATCAAGTAAGGGCCGAATGATTTTCGCTGCTAGTTTATTCTTCGCGGCCCACACACCCAAAGGAACTGATATAACCAATGCTGTTAGTGTAGCGACCAACACCAGGGCCAAAGTCTCCATCGTTGCAATCCAAAATCCCATCAGATAGATCAATGTTAATCCCACCAACGTTGTCAATGCAACCCCTTTCCCAGATTTCCACCAGGCTAAACCTGTAAATAATGCGATGATAATAAAAAAAGGTATCGTTGTTAGCACCCATTCCAGTCCAATAATGGATGCATTCCCCGTATTTTTTATCAAGTTAAAAAATGGTTCTAAATGATCTGTCAGCCAATTTACAGCTACAGCGATGTATTGTCCTATATCGATTACTTTATTCATTTCTACTGATTATTTGCTTTCTCTTTTAATTCAATAATTTCTTCTTCATTATACTTTGTCGCTTCGATAATCAACGATGTCTGTGTTACGATCCCCAACAAACGATTATGTTCATTCACCACAGCGATTGGCGACCGGATCTCCGATATCAGGGGCAACATTTCTTCAACGGTCACCTCTTTTGATACTGTTGGAACGGTAGTATGTATAATGGATTCTACGGTAGGTTCCCTACGCTTTGCAGATTGAATGACTTCATTCATGTGAACAAAACCAAGAAAAGTCTCATGAGCATCAACTACAGGGAGAATTTCAATTCCTGTCGACCGCATTTTCCGTAGAGCCCCCTCAGGGCCATCTTTTTTGAAACGTACAACAGTAGGTTTCTCAAACATCAGGGAACCTGCCGAAATGATAGACTTGCGATCCACTTTTTCAACGAAGGCTTTAACATAGTCACTTGCTGGATTTGTCAAGATATCTTCCGCGGTACCGATCTGTTCGATGACACCATCCTTCATAATAGCAATACGATCGCCCAATTTGATTGCTTCATCGAGATCATGGGTAATAAAAACGATCGTCTTTTGTAAATTATCCTGCAACTCCAATAGCTGATCTTGCATTTCGGTTTTAATCAGGGGATCTAGTGCTGAAAATGCCTCATCCATCAGCAATACTTCGGGATCATTGGCAAGTGCCCGAGCCAGTCCAACCCGCTGTTGCATACCACCAGATAACTGAGACGGTAACTGTTGCTCAAATCCACTCAGTCCTACTACATCCAGCGCTTTCTGAGCTTTAGATTCCCGTTTTTCCCGTTCTTCCCCTCTTAGTTCTAAACCAAAAGCGGCATTGCTTAATACGGTATGATGTGGCAACAGACCAAACTTTTGAAAGACCATACTCATTTCTGTCCTACGGACTTCAAGAAGATCTTTATTATTTTTCCCTGTAATATCCTCTCCATTGACAAATACCTTTCCCGATGTAGGTTCGTTCAATCGATTAAGACAACGGAGCAGCGTAGATTTCCCACTCCCTGATAGTCCCATTATAACAAAGAATTCACCCTCGAAGATTTCAAAATTAGCTTTGTTGATTCCGATCGTGCAATCTGTCTTTGCCAAGATTTCTTTTTTGGAGAAACCCTCATTTAGTAATTTCAAAGCTTGCTTCTTCTGTTTTCCGAAAACAAGTACCAAGTCTTCAACTTTTACTTTTACCTTACTAGTTTTATCCATTTTTTAATTTTTTTAAACATAAATAAACCATAAGGGCATGAGTGATCCACTAAGGCCATACGCCTACGCTATTTTCTTACAAATAAAAATATCCCTACAGTTGAGTTCGTTTGATCGAAATCTTACTCTTACAGTTCAATCAACTTATTAACTAACATACTTTACTCTCGGTTCGGTAAGAGCAATGATGAAAAAGAAACTAATCTTTTAAAGACGAAATGCTCCATTCAAAAAGCATCTCCAAAATATACTTCAACAAGTATAACGAACAACCTAGGCTGTGCCAAAGGCACAAAGCCATAGCGGAATAAACTCACGCCATTCTGTCTTTTGACAGTACAAAGGTACGAAAAATAAATTAAACGTCTTTTCCCCACCATATACAACTAAAATACAGATAGTTAAAAAAAACGTCGTTATGTTAAAAAAATACGATCAGCAGGCGAAGGGCTCGACCACTGATCGTATTTTCTAAGGGGTATTATTCTCCCCAGTTTGGATTTTGGATGAGGTTAGGATTTAACTGTCGTTCTTGAACAGGTATTGGATATAAATAGTCTTTCTTTTCATCGAAAACTTTTTTGATATGTGCGTTAATAATCACATTTCCTTTATTTCCATTTTCCAATAAGATTTCCGACCCTAATTTCAATAACTGAATGCCTGAAGCACTAGGCTTGTCACCTTCATAAATCCAAACGTCATCTTTACCATCATTATCTAGATCAAACTTACCTGTACCTGGAAAATACATCCCTTTAAATTGCCTTGTGACCAACTGCCCGCTTTTCCATCTTAAGATATCATCCCAACGGAAAGACTCCATAACCAATTCCACACGTCGTTCTCTTCTTATTTCCAATAGTACCCCCTTCATATCACCAACTACATTCGGATAATCTTTAGCTAAAAATGCATCTGGGTTTGATTTAGCCGCTTGCAGATTTAGATTTGGCATACCTACACGATCGCGTAACAACTTAATTGATTTGTCCAAATCAGCCTGGCTCAATGTACCTAACTCTGCTTTCGCTTCAGCATAATTCAATAAAACCTCGGCATACCTAAAAATAGGCATATCATTTTCAGAACGATTGTAATTATCATACTTTACATCACCTACAAATTTGATCAATTGATATCCCGTTACCGAATTCCCAAAGTTCGGTGCAACAACAGCAGCACCTCCTATACGCTTATAGCCTGGTGTACGTATCGTCTGGCTTAGGCGTGGATCACGACTTAGAACCTCTTCTTTAAACATCATTGTTTGGTAATTCGATTTATCGGTAAACCTCGTTCCATCTTTCATCAGATAAGAATCCACCAAATTTTTATCCAATCCAGGTTTCCCATAGGAAGCCGTGATCGTATAATAATTTACATTGTGCCAAATTTGCAAAGCATCCGAGAATTTCCGCGCTAAAATAACCTCTTGCGGCAAACTATTAACACTATAAAACAACGCACCATAAGAGTCTGTTCCCGCGGCATTGTATACACTGTATTGCGCTCCCTCCATAAGCTTACTGGCTGCATCGGCTGCCTTCTCTAACAAACCGTTTGCATCAGTTAGATTAAATTCTGTGTGATATTTACGAAATGTTCCTTCAAAAAGTGCGACTCGGGATTTTAAGGCCAATGCAGTCCATTTAGTCACTTTTTCATCACTTTTGGTAGCTGATAGATTAGCAATCGCATAGTCCAGATCAGCGAGAATATTTGATACAACCAAAGTTCTAGGATCCCTTGCCTTCTTAAGTTGTTCTTCGTCATTTTGGTCAATGACCTTGTCATACCAAGGCACATCTCCAAAACGTTTCAGTTTATCGAAATAAAAATATGCCCTAAAAAAACGCGCTTCGGCAGCATAAGGCGCAGCAGTTGTTTCTGAAACTGTATTAAAGCAATTTGCCAAAAAGTAATTGATATTACGAAGATTTGCCCAAGTCCATCCACCGCCACTTATCGGAACCTGTCTTTTTCCGGTCAATTCATCATCCAATGTTGTCTTAACGATATTATCGACCGATTCGTTATAAATACCTTCGGCCGAAGGCAGTGCGGCATCGTAAAATGACTTTGTAAATAGTGCCAAATCCTTTTCAGTTTTAAAGGAAGCCTCAGGAGTAACCGACGACTCAGGCAAACGCTCCAAATAATCTTTGCTACAAGCCATCATGCCGCAGCTCAACAATGCATATATATATACTATCTTTTTCATACTATTAAAATGTTAAATCTAGACCAAATGAAAATGTTTTAGAGATTGGATATGATCTTCCGTTGACCTCTTGAGCCGACTGTTCGGGATCGATATATTTGGAACGGAGCTTAGTCGCCGTCCAAATATTTTCACCTGACACATAAACCCGTGCATTGGCCAATTTCACGCGCTTCAGCAAGGCCTGAGGAACCGTATATCCTACGGTTAGATTTTTTAGTCTTATATAAGCTAAATCCTGTAAGTAACGATCCGATTTGACGTTCAAAGATCCACGATCATTTAAGGCAATATAACCTCGTAGCAGTGGATAATAGGCATTTGCATTTTCAGGCGTCCAAATATCTTGTTCAAAATCCTTCGGTACAAAAGAATAATAGGGTCTTGAGTATGGCCCCCAAAACTTATCTGCATTTGCTCCAGGCCACCAATGTTGTCGACCTATCCCCTGAAAGAAAGCCGAGATATCGAATCCTTGCCAATTTGCCCCCAAATTAAAACCAAATGTATAACGGGGTCTGTTATTCCCGATGATAACTTGATCCCCAGGGTTCATCAATGTATTGTCTCCAGCATCAACCTTTCCATCCGGAACTCCATCCTTTCCACCAATGTCAACAAATTTCAAATCTCCAGGATGAAGCTTAGACCAGTCTCCCGGTGCAGCCAACCGTTGTTTGTCCACATAATCCTGATTAACTTTCCAATTGTCAATTTCCGCCTGAGACTGAAAAAATCCATCGGTCCTATAACCCCAAATTTCGCCCAAAGTCTGGCCAACGTAATAGTTACTCAGCAACATTTCCTTATTGTCAAAACGCGTAATCTTCGCTTTGGAATCCGATAGTCCCAATCCAACATTATAGCCAAAAGGTTTTCCATCCAGCTCCAGTTGATCCCGCCAGGCCACAGAAAGCTCCCAGCCCTTATTCTGTAAGTCGCCTGCATTGGTCCGAGGTGAACCGGAACCAAAAACCGCTGGCAATGTCTTACCTGGGATCAACATATCCAACGTATTTCGAATAAAATAGTCAGCAGAAACACTCAAACGATTTCTAAAAAATTCAAGATCTGTTCCAAAATTTAACGTATTCGTCCTCTCCCAGGTTAAATCAGCTGAAATTGGTGTCGGAGCACTCAGGTATTGTGTTTTTGTACCATTGGTTATGTAATTGGACAACCCTGCATTCAACAATTGGATATAACCATACTCAGCAGCCTCTTGCGCATTACCCAATGCCCCATAAGAAACTCTAAATTTAGCTTCATTCAAAACAGGTTTCAGATTTGCCATAAAAGACTCCTCAGAGATCCGCCATCCACCCGAAAAAGACGGGAAAAATCCATACCGCTGATTGGACGGAAATTTAGAAGTTCCATCATAGCGACCATTAACTTCCAAAAGATATTTCCCTTTATAGTTGTAATTCAACCTTCCAAAGTATCCTCGTAGTGCCCATGTATTTGCATTTCCGAGTAGTTGCATCTGACCAGTCCCAAGAGCAAAGTCATTCAGATCCTCTGACAATAGGTTATTATGTGTTCCACCAATTCGTTTGTATCCGGTAGTCTCCTGGTTAAAACCCACCGTAGCCGCCAACTGATGGTCCCCTAACTGCTTGTTATAATTTGCAAAAAGGTTGAGTGAGTGTTTAGGTCGATTGATAATCGTTTCGGTAAACGTATCATTCCCTAGGTAATTGATCACTCCCGGGAAAACAGACCAAGGCGCTACAGTTCTCCTATTCCAATTGTGTATAGGGTTATAGGTAAAGGTGTAATTCCCCGTTAAGGTCAAGTTTGGCGCCAACTGAAATACCGTCTCAAACATATTGATAAACTCATATTTATCCTCGCCTCCTTTTGACTTTCCATGCAACAAATCTGCGTAAATACCATCACCAATATTATAATTGTTCAACTCGGTCCTATATGTTGCTGTACCATCTGGATTCATTGGCACATAAGATGGTAAAGCATGTACCGTTGTCGAAATAAAATTATTGTTATTATCTGGACTTGTCGCCCATCCCGGATAGGTATAATTCTGATAATTGAGCTGGGTATTTGCACTTACTTTCAACCAAGGGGTCACCTGCGCATTTATGCGCGATCGAACATTATATGCATCGAATTTATCTTGGTTAATTTTCATTAGCCCACCTTTTTCATAAAGACGCCCCGACACATAATAATCAATTTTTTCACTACCACCAGAGAAATTCAACGAATGTTCCATCGATGCCTGTGTTTTTCGATACATCTCATTCCACCAATCTGTATTGCCATAATATACATATTGATCTTTTCCATTTCTATTCTGAATCACTACGGAAGGCAGGCTCGGATCTGTTTTTCGTTTCAATAGTTCAGCATAGTCATCTTCTGTATATCCCGTATAACTATTACCAGTGGCACGAATAAAAGCTTCATCATTTAGTTTCGCGGCATCATATCCGCTCGTCATAAAATCTGTCCGCACAGTCAGTCCAGACCAACCAAAATTATTACTATAATTAATGTTCATTTTTCCGGCCTTTCCTTTTTTGGTTGTTACTAGCATAACACCGAATGCCCCTCGAGCTCCATAAATCGCTGCAGCAGAAGCATCTTTTAAAACGGATATCGATTCAATATCACGCGGATTGATAGTATTGATATTACCTGGGACACCATCAATGAGAATAAGAGGTTGTGCATTAGCTGAGTTTATCGAAGCAAAGCCCCGGATATTAACATTCCCTTCCCCTCCTGGCCTACCATTGGTAAATGTAATATTCAAATTTGGTATTGCTCCCTGCAAAGCCTGAGTAGCATTGGCAACTGGACGGTTTTCAAGTATCTTCGCATCAATCTGTGTAACAGCACCCGTTAAGTTTACCTTTTTTTGCTTACCATACCCGACAACAATTACTTCATCAAGCGATTGATCTGTAGAAACCAGCTGAATCGTTAAAGTTGTTGCCTCTACTTTTACTTGCTGTGTTTCAAAACCGATCATCGACAAGCGCAGTGTATGCCCGATTTTCCCTTCAATGACAAAATCGCCATGCTGGTCAGTCTGTGTAGTTTTACCAGTAGTTAAATTAAAAATTGATGCACCTAAGATAGGTTCACCGGTTGCTGTTTTTACAATGCCTCGGATAGGCCCCTGAAATTTGGCAGAAATTTCAACATCTGGAATAGATGTCAGAAAGACAGGTTTGCTCTTGGCCCACGCGCCGAAAGACATCCCAATCATTACAGGAAGTAATACGTGTTTCGTTTTCATGAATTTGGTTTTGTTTTTCTTCGGTTACAAAGAAAGGTTATTTAATATTTGTAAATTATTAATAAAGCATTACTAAACAATTAAACGACAATTGGTTAAATCAGTATTAAGATAATATAATTTTAACACGAAACAGAATGTCTTTTTTAATTTTTTAGCAAAACAAAGCGCCAATTAATTTCATTAAACTAATTAAATAGCTTAAAACCAAACAATTACACAAAAACAGACAAATAATATTTTAAAAAATACAATACGAAATAAAATGTAACATATTTGAAACAAAACAACATAAAAACAAAACAAGACACACCTATATTTAATCCATAAAACACACGAACAATTAGGCTAATTATTTCCTTAGTTTTAATTTAAAACTTCGTCATAAAAGTCATTTATACAAAAAATTCGTTTTCCATCGGTTTCAGCTAGGACCAAAACATACAATTAAAGGTTAAAATTCAGACTGCCGGAATACCGAAAATATCTGTATTTGTTAAGAGCTAGAACAAGAAAAGTATAGTCGGTATCCCTAGCTATCCACCCAATAGATTCCATAAATATCAGGCCTTTAACTCTAATAGAAAATTCTTGCTTCTATTTCTACAACTACGGTATTTCGAAACAAAGGTTCTTAAATCCAACTTTGGTGTTGATCAATTGACTGAAATACTCAAGAAATTATAAGGAATCGCCAGCCGGCAGCCGGTCTCGCAGCCCATATTGTACACATAATCCCTTTACCTTTTCCGCAAATGCCTGTCGATAATAGTTGGGAAGCTTACCGTCCGGACCAAACAATCGTTGGTATTTTTCCACGAACTGTGGATAGTGTTTTTCAACCGCGCGCATAACCAAAGTCCGATTATCACCAGGGTCAGAACCATATAACGCCAAGGTTGCTGGAAAAATATAATTTGCATCAACGGATCGAAAAGTCGAAAACATCTGATCAAGATGAGCTCCTGTATCTGAAATAAATGGTAACAAAGGCATTAAACTTACGCCACTACACAATCCCATCATTCGCGCCTGACTCAATGTACTCAAACGAAGCTCAGGCGATGGTGCACCCGGTTCAAATATTCTGGCAATTTCGGTATCGATTGTCGAAAATGAAAAGGTAATAAAAGCACGATGTGTTAATTTACCTTGCAGATCAAATGGAAGTATTGCTTCAGCATCAATCTGCTTCACCAAATCAAAATCTCTACTGACGAGATCCGATTTGGTGATAATATGCACTGGGAAACGATAATGTAATATAATTTCCAACAATTGCCGCGTCAGTAACTCCGTCTGTTCAAATTGCAGATAAGGATCCGTTGCAGACGACAGTACAATTATTCCATATTGTTTTTTACGGGCACGGAGCGCTAAAGCACGATCCAACAAATCAATCGCGTTCTGTTTGACACTTAGCTTTTCAGCCATATTTACCCCATATTTACTACCCCTGATATAACAATATAGACAGTTAAAAGAGCATCCGCTATAGGGATTTACAGTATAGTCATCAAGAAACCAAGGATCTCTCTGTTTTGTTTTGTTAAGAATGGATTTAGCAATTACACGCTGCATACGGAACTTTACGTTTAATGAAAATCTATCTTATAAAACAGATTTTAACATACTAAGTTAATTCAAAATTACGACTAAGAGACAAAAAATAATTCCATAAAATTATTCGTTTAAATAAATTTCACAAAACTCCTTTCGGCTACATATTCCCTCAATTTGGCGATTTTTATTAGACGCTCTTTATGGAAGTTTGTATTACAAATACAAAGAAATATGACACAAAATACGCAAAGTAAAATATGGTTTATCACGGGCAGTTCGCGCGGATTCGGGAAAATCTGGACAGAGGCAGCGCTCCAGCGAGGCGACAAAGTAATTGCTACCGCACGACGACTCTCTTCCATCGCCTATCTCAATGAGAAATATGGAGACAACGTATTGACACTGGAATTGGACGTTACCGATACAAAAAAAGTAAAAACTGTTGTACAACAGGCATATGATCACTTTGGCCAGTTAGACATTGTCCTTAACAATGCAGGTTACTCTCTGGTTGGAACTATTGAGGAAGCTAGCATGAACGATATTCGAAAACAATACGAAACAAATATCCTTGGACCGGTCGCTGTCATTCAAGCTGTTTTACCATTATTACGTCAGCAAGGATATGGCCACATCTTAGGTACATCAAGTAGCCTAGGCCACGTTACACTGCCTGTAATCGGATACTATTGTTCCTCAAAATGGGCATTTGAAGCAATACACGAAAGCTTAGCACTTGAGGTCAAAGCGTTTGGCATCAGAGTAACCATCATAGAACCCGGAGCCTATGCCACCGAATTTGGAAGTCAGGAATCTCTACAATTTGCTGAAACATTAGATCCCTACCAGGATTTTAAAGCCCAATTTTTTACTGATTTAGGAAAAATGGAGAAAGGTGATCCGAATGCGACCCCAGCTGCAATCTTCAGTATTGTTGACACAGAAAATCCTCCCTTGCGGTTTAATCTAGGAAATGGGAACCTATCTTGGGTAAGTAGTGTGTATGCCGAAAGGATTGCCACATGGAAAGAATGGGATACTGTTTCAGCCCAAGCTCAAGGCGCTTCCAAGTAATCCCTATGTCAATAATTCATTCTCGTTTACATTATCGACTATTGTAAACGAGAATTATGTAAATTCAAAAATGAAAAAAGAACAAAAAGCTCTTCCAAAGATGGAATCCCTATCGGATATTCACCGTGCTTTTGGCCTTCCAACACCGGTCCACCCCTTGGTTAGCATGGTGAATGGCAGCACTCATCAGATTATGCTCAACAATATTCCTCAACCGCATGTATTGAATTTCTACAAAATATCCTACAAACCGAGCATTAAAGGAAAACTCATCTATGGACAAGGTTACTATGACTTTGACGAAGGTGGACTTCTGTTTGCCGCTCCAAATCAAATTATAGGAAACCATGGCGCAAATGAAGGCGAAGTATGCTCACAATATACCCTTTTGATACATCCCGATTTCTTTTGGGGATATCCGCTAGCAAAAAAAATAAAACAGTACGGTTTTTTTTCTTATACCACAAATGAAGCCCTACATTTATCCGAAAAAGAAAAAGACCGAATTATTTCCATCTTCCGACACATCGATGAAGAATTAACTAGCCGAATCGATGACTTTAGTCAAGATGTGATTATTTCCCACATTGAATTACTTTTAAATTATGCCAACCGATTTTATAAAAGACAGTTTATCACACGAAAAGCGATTAATACAAACTTAATAGCCAAACTTGAGGAAATATTGGAAGCATATTTCGCTAACAATATTTCTACCAAACAAGGCATCCCAACGGTACAGTATCTTGCTGATCGCCTACACATTTCAGCTAGCTATTTAAGCGATATGCTCCGTTTGCAGACTGGTGAAAATACCCAGCATTTCATCCATGATAAAATAATTGACAAAGCAAAAGAAAAATTATCCATCACAAACCTATCCGTAAGCGAAGTTGCTTACGACTTGGGCTTTGGCCATCCCCAATCTTTTAACAAGTTATTCAAAGCGAAGACAAATATGTCGCCTTTGGCCTTCCGAAAATCTTTTCCCCAACCAAATAAGTAGGTAAATACGAGAAAAATAAGTGATATAGCACAAATAATTGCAAATATTTCATTTTCAATACCTAATAAAGGCATTTATTCATTACCTTTATACTATTGAAACAAAACTCAACCCCAGCCATGTTTATCGGCGCAGTCAAATGGTTCGACAATAACAAAGGATTTGGTACTCTTGCGTTACCTTCCGGAGAAGAACTCTTTGTGCATATACGCAGGTTTAAAGTTCCTCCAGAACATATTATTCAACCTGGAGAAGTTATTGTTGGCGATAAGAAACCCGACCCTAAAAGGAGCGGTTATCTCGCCCAGAACTGCAGGATTCTCAAAAGGCCCGAAGATTGGAAATTCGTCATCTCGCTCCTCGACAAAGAACACACCGTACTCCTCCCCGACAGCCACGGTCGAGAACAAAAGCATAACTTAACCTCATTAACAGCAAGACAACTTTTAAGAACCCAGCCCAGAGAACATATTGTGGCCATGCTGACCGCTAATTTTGATGTTCATTTTGATAGCTCAATTTTCATTTCCTATGCCGAATTGATCGACAAAAGCATTACTGGTGTTTTTGAGAAAGAAACCGCTTACGATATACTTTCCAAGGTGTTCGAATACTTTGGGAAACATGTCTCACATCAAATTCTATTTCGCGTATGGAAGGAAAGCATGTTTAGGTATATTGGCTATCCGGCGGAAGGCGACTACGAAATTCCTGAGCTTGTATTTAATCTGAATGCCACCGAAATCAATTGTGAGGATCTGGCGAGAATAAACACTTACAGCTTTGGCAAATCTTTTTGCACTGATTTTGTAAATGCTTTATTTGAAGACATAGAAACAATGGACAAAAAGGATATTGAACCATTGTTACCTTATATTGAGTTTTTGGAGAATGAGGATTCTATTGAAAAAATACAGACGCTGCTGCAAGAATAGCTGAAACTATTTAATGCTGTAAAATTAGCATGCAATCCGCCCCAATATAATAAGCGAGATCAGACAAAGAATCTGAACTATTGATTATCCTTCGTATGATAATAATTGAATATCTACGAAGGATAAGTTCTTCACCTAAAGTCCTCTTTATGCGCTATGCAGGTGGTTAAGAATGATTGATCCCCATTCCACCGTCCAAAACAAAATCAGCACCAGTGATGTAAGATGCATGATCACCACTCAAATAAACAACCATTTTAGCGACGTCTTCGGCTGTACCTATCTTTTTGAGTGGAGATTCTGCTGCCAACTTATTCCAAATATTTTCGACAGTCTGCTTGTCATAATTCTTGTTAAGCACATCTGTCCTAGTCGGACCCGGACTCACCGTGTTTACACGAATTTTACGGTTTGCAAGCTCCATTGCCGCTGTTTTGGCGAAGGAATTAACGGCCGCTTTACTCGCTTGGTAAATCGAACTCGCTGGCATATTTAAGGTAGCTACATTAGAAGAAAGAATAACGACAGACGCACCATCGCGAAGTAGAGGGATAAATCTGCTCAATGTAAAATATGAACCTTTTAAATTGATATCCATTACTGCATCAAAATTCGCTTCTGATGCTTCATCAATAAAACCTCCTTCACCTGTAATTCCGGCGTTTATAAATAGGACATCAATATATCCAAACCGATCTTTTATTTCCTGAGCAAGTTTTTCAATATCTTGCAGTATAGCCTGATCCGCCACGTAAGCTGTTGCTCCTATCCGCTCAGCAGCTTGATCAATAGCTTGCTTTCTTCTTCCTGTAATAATAACTTGTGCTCCATTTTTACTAAACTCCTTTGCTGTTGCGAAACCAATTCCACTATTCCCTCCCGTAACTAAGACGACTTTGTTTTCTAAATTTTCCATTGTTCTATTTTTTTGACAAATATATTGGGTATTTGATATACATTTGATACCAGTATAATAGAGTATACCAAAATTACCATGGAAAGAAATCAAGTAGAAGAACTAAGAGCATTACAAGACACCCTGTATTTTATAGGCGGAAAATGGCGTATTCCTATTATCAATTCACTATGCAACGGTAATAAACGGTTTCGAGAAATTGAACGAAGTATCACTGGTATCACTACACGTATGCTGTCCAAAGAATTGAAAGATATGGAACTCAACAAGCTTGTTAACAGAAAAGTCAATCCGGACAGCCCTGTGCTAATTGAATACCTACCGACTGCCTATTGCCGGACATTTGGTAATATCATCCAAGAAATGATTAACTGGGGCCGAGAGCACAGAAAGGTGATTATTGAAGAATCTGTAGAATAGACTTTTGAGCTCTATTCTACAGATTTAAATCGAAGTGCAGTAAGACTGAGTTTATCACCATCGCCCTCCACTAAAGAAACAGTAATTTTGTAACGTCCCGGAGCCTTAAATTTCATCCATCCCCAAGGGTACCAATTATACACAGAAGAGGCCGCTTGCTGATTCTGCACGATCTCCCCAGCCGAGTTTTCGATTTTCCACACCACTCTCCCCTGCCCCGTATAATTGAGATCAATTTGATAATAGCCTGGCTTAACAATGTCTATAGCATACGTTAGTTTACTTTCATCAGTCCATTGCCCTACTTGAACCACATGCTTCCATTCACCGAATTTTTCCATCCAGGATTTTCCAGTTTTATTACATCCTTCAACTTCAGCAAAATCAACAGGCACAATTGTCTCCATGGCCGGATCAACTCCCAACATTTTATCAATAACGGGCATTTCCCGCATAACGACCTCAATGACAGAAACCAATGGATCGGGGGCTACACCTGGCGTATTGATTTTTAACCATTTTCCATCGAACGTGTAATTCAAGGACTTTTTGCCGTTGGAAGTTAAAAGGCTAATCGACTTTATCCCTTTTGTTAGGCCCGGAACAAACAACTTTCCATTGGTCGGCCAATGATAGACCAACAATGAAATTTTACGTCCCTGCACAGTAGCATCTCCCCAGGGTAAGGCATGCCCCCAAGGTGACGCCTGTGCACCATAAACGGTCTCTGGATATTTTCGGATCCAGGCACCCGCACCGCGCAACGCTAAGCTCGCGGGCTCTGGAATAGTCCCGTCGGGCTTGGGGCCGACATTTAACATATAAGTCCCACCTCGACCAACCGTCGACAATGTACGCAATAGGATCTCGCGAGCACTCTTCCAATTATTGTCGTACCAAGCATAACCCCAAGAATCGTTGGTTACATCCACTGCTTCCCAAAGCCCTGGAACATTCTGCCGCGGTACTTCCATATCTCCTAAAGTAGAATAATCCCCGAGCCCATGCCCAACTCGCCCTGACACAAATGCTCCGGGTTGATTTTTATGAACCAATTCAACAAGCTTTTGTGCATATTTCTTGTCCATTCCCCCAGGAGTATCGAACCAGACCAATTCTATCGGTCCATATTGTGTCGTAATCTGATCCACCTCAGGATAACATTTTTCCCAAAAATAATCATCAAATGTTTTCGGCTGACCAGCTGCATTCACCTTGGGGCCTCCATTTCCGCCAGGATAAGTCCAATCCTGATTTTGCGAATAATAGAACCCAAAACCAATTCCCCCCTCTTTACAGGCTTTTGCGAGCTCAATCATTGGATCACGCTTAAAGTCAGTCGCCTCAACAATATTAAAAGAATTCACCTTAGAATGAAACATTGAAAATCCATCGTGATGTTTACTTGTGATCACGATGTAACGCATTCCGGCATCTTTTGCAAGCTGCACAATAGCTTTAGCATCAAAATGATCTGGATGGAAAGAACCCGCAGCAGCCATATAGTCCGCAACAGGGATATTGGCCATGCTCTTGTTCATGAGCCACTCCCCTATGCCATAAAACGTTTTTCCCTTCCAGGTATTTGCCAGCTGCGAATAGATTCCCCAATGGATAAACATCGCATATTTGCCTTCACGGAACAGTTTCCCTCTATTTTGGGCGATCGCTTTATTTCCCCCTTCACCATCCCACATGTGTTCCATCTGTTGCGCTGAAACCTGGTTCACAACCAACCCCGCCAGTACTAGACAAAACAATATCTTTTTAATACCTATTTTTAACATCTTAGACTTTGGGCAGGTTATAACCATTATGATAAACTTTCGCCAGGTACTGGTCGGCATCCTTATCATTGAAACTGCGCTTTTGTTTGTCCCAGAACAATTTCTTTTTGGCCCGATAAGCAATATTTCCCATTTGTGAGAATATCGCAATATGTGCCCCGGCTTCTATCGGAGCATGTAAACCCTCCACGGATTTCTTTCTAACTGCTTCAACAAAATTAACCATATGCTTGTCCAACCCATTATCTTGTGAACGTTGAAAAGAGACAGCATCCATTCGCCCTTTCTCCGGGATAACCTCCCAACCCTCACGATTGACCACCAAGGTACCATTATTGCCAATGAAAGCAACTCCGTGAGTCTTCTGGTAAGGACCCAAATCTATACCTGTTGCCTGCTCCCATTGAACATTAAATCCATCAAACTCGTATACCGTTGTTAAACTATCGGGTGTTTCAGCGGCATCGTCAGGATAAGCAAATTTACCTCCAGCAGCCATAACAGAAACAGGATCTGATACTTTCATTCCAATTAGCGCATAATCCAACATATGTACCCCCCAATCGGTCATCAAGCCACCCGCATAATCCCAATACCATCTAAAATTGAAGTGAAAACGATTGGGATTAAATGCACGTTTTGGTGCTGGCCCCAACCATTTATCATAATGTACTCCCGCAGGAACAGGAGCGTCTGCCTGAACCGGGATGCTCTTCATCCAACCTTGGTAAGCCCAAGCCTTAACAAGACGTATTTTCCCCAATTTTCCGCTATGAACAAAATCCATCGCATCTCTGAAATGTTGTTGGCTTCGTTGCCACTGCCCAACCTGTACAACGCGCTTATGCTTTTTAGCAGCTGCAACCATAATTTCACATTCCCGAATGGAGTTTCCAATCGGTTTTTCGACATACACATCTTTTCCGGCCGCAACAGCATCAACCATTTGCATACAATGCCAATGATCGGGGGTAGCGACAATAACAACATCAACGTCATTTGCTTTTAGGAGGTCTTTATAATCGATGTAAGTCTTCACATTGATATTGCGTTTCTTTAGTTCCTCAGCTCGATTCCCCAAAACATTTTCATCGACATCACATAATGCCGTACACTGCACTCCTGATACCTTCAAGATGGCGTTCAGATTGGACCAACCCATTCCGTTTGTACCGATCAGCCCTACACGAACCGTATCAGCTTGAAAACCGAATACTTTCGTCTGTGCAAAAAGTGCTGATGCAGCCAATAGGCTCGTATTTCGGATAAATTCTTTTCTCTTCATTGTTTAGTTTGGTTTATATTGATATTGTGTATTCATTACTAGGAAGACGATTATCTTGGGATCCCCCCTAGTGAGATTACTAATATAACATTTAGTCTTTAGGATGAAGAATATTAATCCAAACAAAATGGCTGAAATAAAGGACTTTGAATACCGTAGATAATTTCTATATTTGTTAAAAACAAGCATAAAACCATGGACCGAAGAACTTGTCTTTCTCCTCCAGCAAAATAATATAGCGCAATGTCAAACGAATAATGGCTTCCGATCAGGAGCAAATTCGGATGATATAAGGATTAACTATTTATTTAGCTTTTAAATTTCCCTTTATGGGAAAGACATTTCTCTTATGAAAAAATCATATTTAGTACTTCATACCGCAGTACTGCTCGCAGGCTTCACCGGTGTTTTCGGCAAGCTCATTACGCTCAATCAAATACCACTCGTCTGGTTTCGGGTCTTACTTTCAACAATCATCTTATTCATCGTTCTCAAATTATTCAAAATTGAGCGTTTAAAATCCACTAAAGATGCGTTTAAAATTGCGAAAGTCGGCGTACTAATCACTATCCACTGGATATTTTTTTATGGTAGCATCAAGTTTTCCAACATTTCCATTGGCGTTGTTTGCTATTGTCTGACCAGTTTCTTTACCGCTGTATTAGAGCCAATCATCAACAAGAAAAGATTTAGCGCAGTGCAGCTCATGTTAAGTATGCTGACATTGATCGGAATCAGTTTAATCTTTCATTTTGATAGCTCTTATCAACTTGGGATTATTTTGGGTGTAATTTCAACTATTTTTGCGGCTCTATATACCATTTACAACGAGCAATTAGTCAAACAATATGATAGTAAATTGCTCAATTTTTATCAGATGCTTAGTGGCACCATTGTATTGGGATTTGGACTGCCCATTTTCTATTATCTATTTCCTACCGAACGTTTTATACCGAGCTTTTCTGATGGGGTCTATTTAATCTTGCTGGCTTTATTTTGTACAGTTGGCCTTTATGTTCTTTTTGCTGAATCACTCAAGAAGTTATCTGCATTTACGGTCAATTTGAGTTTCAATCTCGAGCCCATCTATTCGATTATCATTGCTTTTTTATTCTTCAACGAAGGCAAACAAGTCAATGCTTCCTTCTATGTTGGACTCGCTCTTGTACTCGTTTCTGTTCTTCTCCAAACGATGCGCTCTATCAGAAAAAAAGCCTAATAATTCCTTATTCCATAGGCAAACATCGCATTGATTGCCTATGGAACCTCTATTTTAACATGAAGAAAAAAATTAATTTTCATCACATTTCTTAGACAGATGGTATCTTTGTCAGACTCGCAATATGTTGTCCGGCTTTCATGCCGGAGAAAATACATCCTCCCAAAAACGTGCCTTCCAGTGCCCGATAGCCGTGCATCCCGCCACCACCAAATCCCGCCACCTCACCCACAGCATACAAGCCCTTTATCACCTCGTCATCCTTTGTTAGTACTTGTGCTTGGAGATTCGTTTTAAGACCGCCTAAGGTTTTCCGGGTCAGTACATGGAGACGTACCGCAATGAGCGGTCCATTTTCTTGCGCCAGGATTTTATGAAGGGCTGCCACTCGGCCTAATTTATCACCACGGTAATTCCGTGTATTCCGGATATAATTCACTTGCGTGTCTTTTGAGAACTTATTATCTACTTCCCGGTCACGCGCTTCAATTTGCGATTTAATTGCTTCATAGTCCAATAAATCCTCCCCTGTCAAACGATTCATACGAGCTACCAGATCCTTTAGATTGTCCGAAACAATAAAATCAGATCCTTTTTCCTTAAAGGCCTCAACGGGCCCGGGAGCATTTTTCCCAAAAATGCGTTTCAAAAATAACCTATAATCCTTGTTGGTAATATCTGGATTCTGTTCTGAACCCGAAAGAGCAAACTCTTTTTTGATTATCTTCTGCGTCAGAATAAACCAGGAATAAGAAAAGCCTGTCTCTTGCAGATGCTTGAGTGTACCCAAGGTATCAAATCCAGGCAAATAAGGCGCAGGAAGTCTGGTACCGCGGGCATCAAACCACAGCGAAGAGGGCCCAGGCAAGATACGGATGCCGTGGTTAGGCCATATTGGATTCCAATTTTCAATCCCTTCCGTATAATGCCACATGCGATCGCGGTTTATCATATGAGCCCCAACCTCTTCCGCAATTCCGATCATTTTTCCATCGACATAGGCGGGAACACCTGAAATCATTTGTGCCGGTGCTTTCCCTAATCGTTCAGGCCAGTTTTCGCGTACCAATTGATGATTTGCGCCGATCCCTCCAGAAGCAATAACGACCTGATCTGCATAATATTCAAACGCTGCAAGAATAGTTCTGTTGGTTGCAACACCCCTTGCTTGGTGATCGTCTGCCAATATATCACCTCCAATTCCAATTACCGCACCATCTTGCGTTAGCAATTTTGTTACGCGATGTCGAAAGCGAAACTGCAGAAGACCTTTTTCCTGCGCAGCATAAGCTTTATCCACAAAAGGTTTCACAACTCCGGTTCCGGTCCCCCAACTGACATGAAATCTAGGAACGGAATTACCATGCCCCGAGGCCGAACCATCACCGCGCTCCGCCCAACCGACCATAAACATCAGCTTTATACCAAGCTTAGCGATGTAGGCAGACTTTTCTTCTGTTGCAAATTTCAAGTAGGCCTCAGCCCATTGTCGTGGCCAATAATCCTCCTCGCGGTCAAACCCGGCAGTCCCCATCCAATCCTGTCGGGCTAGTTCATAAGAATCCTTAATCCCCATGCGACGTTGTTGTGGCGAATTGATAAGAAAAAGTCCCCCGAAGGACCAATAGGCCTGTCCCCCTAGATTTTCTTCCGTTTCCTGATCTACAAGAAGCACTTTCTTACCAGCATTGGTGACTTCCATTGCTGTCGTAAGTCCTGCTAAACCCGATCCAATAATAATCACATCAGGTTTAAATTGTTCTACTTTTTGCATTGTTATTCTTTTACCGAACAGCTATCCCAATAAAAATGTGATTGCTCACAAGACCAACTGCCTTATATAAATTTACTAGTTTGGGCAGGATTGCACAAGAAAAACTTAACAGGAATCCCTTCGTTCTTTCCTTAAAAAAACACTTAATAATATATTATAAAAATAATAGAATAACACAATTTAAATTATTTTAATAATAAAAATCAGGATTATAACTTTGTGCTATCAATCATTCAAATAATAATAAGCGCCATTTCGAACAGATTTATTTGATAAAAAAGTGCATTAGCGTAATAAATAATTTTAACAAGAAATATAAAAAATAAAAAAAATGGAATACAGAAAATTAGGAAAAACAGATTTAGAATTATCAGCAATTACTTATGGAGCTTTCGCCATTGGCGGCAACATGTGGGGCGGAAATGAAAAGAAAGATTCTATTGATTCTGTAAAAGCATCGATCGACAATGGTGTCACTACATTGGATACAGCCCCTTTTTATGGATTTGGTTTAAGTGAAGAAATGATCGGTGCGGCAATACAGGGTTATGATCGGACCAAAATACAGCTATTGACCAAATTTGGTTTGGTATGGGACGGCAGTAACCAAGGAAAAGGTGAATTTTTCTTTGATGCAGAAGAAGCTGGTAAAACTATTCCAGTTTATAAATATTCGTCAAAGACCAGTGTAATTCATGAAGTAGAGAATAGCCTAAAACGCTTACGTACGGACTACATCGATCTACTTCAGATTCACTGGCCAGATAGCACGACCCCGATTTCGGAAACGATGGAAGCCTTGGATCTTCTTTTACAACAAGGTAAGATCCGTGCCGCCGGCGTCAGCAATTATAGTGTCGATCAAGTTTCAGAAGCAAGGAAGAACCTCAACATTGCGAGTAATCAAGTTGGTTACAGTATGCTAAACCGAGGTATCGAACAGGACCTTGTTCCTTATGCAAAGGAAAATGATCTAGGTATCATTGTATATAGCCCTATGGAACGAGGTTTATTAACCGGTAAATATTTTAATACAGGTAAATTAAAAGAAAACGACCACCGCAATGGTTATTTCCAACAATTTGATCTGGCCAAGGTAAAGACTTTCTTGGATACCATCAGTCCAATTGCCACTAACAAAGGTGTAACACTTTCTCAATTGGTATTACGCTGGACCAGTCTACAGCCTGCGATCACTGTGGTTTTGGCAGGTGCCCGAAATGCAGAACAGGCCATAGCAAATGCGCAAGCCATCGATATCACGCTTACCGCCGAAGAACTATCATTTATCAATCTTGCTTTAGCAAAAATTTAACATTCAGCGATGAACAAATTCAATCAGTTGACAGTACTCCTTATGGGTGTACTGTCACTCACAGCATTGCAAAGCAATGCGCAAAATAAAACACTGCTGGTAGAGCCAACAGATCGTACATGGTATCATGCTGCTTAGGATAAGAACGACGAAAACACTATGGTCTTATTGTCGAAAAGTTATCGATAATCTTCATCAGAACCAAGGCTTCCTCAATCGGAGATGGATTTGGCCCGATACCGCGGAAATAATCTACCGTACGCGAAATCATCGGCAATTGAATATTTTCAGGATGATCAAATATAAATTCCTTCTCTCCATCTCTTGTTTTGACAACAACTGAATTTCCAAAAATAGAAAAAGTAATATGCCCAAGGCTTCCTACAATTTCAACCTTATCTACCTGGTTTTCTTTGGCAACATTAAAACACCAACTTCCATTGAAGACAAGCTGATTTTCAAACAAAATGGTTCCTGTGGTCTGATCAGCTACAGCACTTTCTTTATCCTGAATCAAGCTAAAACCATCGTATGAAACCGGCATTCCAAAAAAATAGAGCATCAAATCCAATTGATGTGGGGCTAAATCAAAGAAATAACCTCCTCCCGAAACAGCAGGATCAGTACGCCAATCTCCGCCACCTTTTGTCACTAGGTCGGGCATTCTACTCTGCCATAAACGCAATTGTACCGTCCTTAACTCACCAATTTCACCATTTCCAACAAGCTCCTTAACCTTCAGAAACAAAGGCAATTGCCGCCTATAATGTGCAACTACCAACTTCCCGTCTCTTTCTTTTACTTCCTGCAATAATTTTTCTGCTTCTATCGCATTTAACGTAACGGGCTTTTCAACATAAACAGATTTCCCTCTACGCAGGGCAGATACTGCATACGCGAGATGAGATGACGGTGGCGTTGCTACATAAATCGCATTGAGATCGATATTATCGAGCAAATCGTCCGCGTCTGAATACCACAAGGGTACCTGATGTCGACTAGCATAATCAGCAGCTTTCGTCGCATCTCTTCGCATTACGGCCATTAGCTGACTATTATTTATGCGATTAAACGCTGGTCCGCTTTTTTTTTTCTGTGACATCACCACAGCCGATGATACCCCATACAATTTTAGGATTATCCATAAGTATATTCAAATTATTGCTAAGACTCTGACCAATAATCCCGATATCTGGCCAGCATTACAGTACATACATCGAAGTACTGGTCTGATTTCTTAGGGCTTTTCACGTCCCACAAATCGGTTTTTACCCAAAAGAAAACCGATTGCCCTTTCGATGTTTTTTCTTCGACTATCCGCAGTTTTTAAGGAAGAAATATAGCGGATAATTTCCTTTTGCTTTGATGGAGACAATCCATCGAATACCTGCAGAGCTTCCTTATTTAGTGCAAATGCTGCTTCGAGTTCGGGGTGAGGCAAAATAGTGCGGTCTTCCGGATCAAAAGCGATTGTTACGGCTAAGGTCTCACCGATTCGTTTCGGCGAATTCGACAATATAGCCGTGTTAATGTACAGTCTCCACTCCTCCTTAAACCGCAGCAACGTCTGAACATAATCCTTTTCATTCACTTTTCCTTTCACAGGAATATATCCCTTGTTTATTCCTGCATCCTTAAATAGGTTTTCAAGAATATCCGTAGGAACAAAAACAAAAGGATTGATACCAATAATTTCTAATTGTGCTTCAAAGGCAAACATGATATGATCAATTAGGTGATTAATTATGCTTCAGAATAGTATCGATATGCGTCAATTCATCCGTCGTAAAGTCCAACCTGTCCAGGGCCTTGAGGGAATCAACCAGCTGCTCACTATTTCTCGCCCCTACTAAAACCGAGCTTACGCGTTCATCTTTCAACAACCATGCAATTGCCATTTGTGCCAATGTTTGCCCTCTTTGTACCGCAAGATTATTCAACCGGTCGATCTTCTCCATTAATTCTGGAGTGATCATTTCACTTTTCAAAAAATGTTCTTTCGAAGCACGTGAATCCGCCGGAATGCCGCCGAGATATTTGTTGGTCAGCAGTCCCTGTGCCAAAGGAGAAAAAGCGATCGCTCCGATTCCTTCTGCCTGCAGCACATCCAAAAGTCCCTCCTCAGGTGTCCGCACCAGCATCGAATACTTAGGCTGATGAATAAGGCATGGTGTCCCCATAGCACGCAATAACGCAGCTGCTTTCTGAGCAAGATCAGGAGGATAATTGGACAAGCCTACATAGCAGGCCTTTCCTTGATGAACAATATCTCGCAATGCTGCCATTGTCTCTTCCAACGGTGTATTCGGATCAGGTCGATGATGGTAAAATATATCCACATAATCGAGACTCATCCGTTTTAAGCTCTGATGTAAACTGGCCATCAAATATTTACGGCTTCCCCAATCACCATACGGCCCCGGCCACATGGTATAACCCGCTTTAGTGGAAATTAAAAGTTCATCACGATAGCCCACAAAATCGGTACGCAATAGCTGTCCAAAGTTCTCTTCGGCACTTCCCGGAGGAGGACCATAATTATTGGCAAGGTCAAAATGGGTGATTCCACGATCAAAAGCGGTCAGCAAGGTTTTCCGGAATACAGCTTGAATATCGGTTTCGCCAAAATTTTGCCAAAGCCCCAATGATATGGCTGGCAAGAGAATACCACTCTTCCCACAGCGTCTGTAGGGCATATTCTGATATCGGTTTGGATTGAATGTCACGTTACAAAGTTTATACCTGCAAAATACAAAACTATTTCCAACAGTCCAGCGTATTTCCCGCTTTCGTCTTCTTTCGCAAACCTCTTTTTAACACTATATCATTTAACAGCAGGTCATGTTTCTAACACCAAATCGATTAGCAACAGGTCATGATAACCTTAGGAAAGCAGGCTTCGATGCATAATTCTTTTTGCATAGAAACGTATTTATATTGCATATAAAAAGCAATTTATCTAAGTTTGGTCTTATCCAAAAGCAAAGGGATTAATTAGACATAACATGATTGGCAGATTTTTCAGAAAATTCTATTTACATATTGTCATCTGGACCATATTACTGCTGTTGCCCTTTATAACGTATCTCTACCAGCCGGATAAGATCGCTGATTTCAAAGCCTATTCGGCGTTATCGCATTTAGTAAATATTGTATTCCTGGCTACTCATTTTTACTTGCATTGCTACGTTGTTGCGCCCACCTATTTTTTCGGTCGCAGAAAGATCTTTGTACTATTAATGGCACTTGGGTTTGCCACCTACGTAGCACTGAACTACAGCATAGTTTATTTTAATCCAGATGGAGAGCTTGCTCATCTGACGAAGGAAAATATTCTTTTCGTACGCTTGGTCATCGGCCCAGGCATTATTTACTCCCTTTGTATGATCACGTCTTCAATGATCTTCCTTTACGATGAGCAAGCGCGACAAAAGGAGCTCAACAAACAGATTGCGCTTGAAAAAACAACGGCAGAACTAACAATGTTAAAGCTACAGATCAGCCCGCATTTCCTATTCAATACACTGAACAATATCCGTTGGCTCATTCGTAAACAATCACCAGATTCCGAAGACACTATTGTTAAGTTATCCGAAATGCTACGCTATATACTTTACGAAGTAGACGGCCCCAAAGTCGAACTTTTTAAAGAGATTGACCATATGCGCAATTTTATTGCCTTACAGACCCTTCGTCTTCCTATCCAAGGAAATGTAACACTTGATATCGAAGACAAGGTCAAAAATAGAATGATCCCCCCATTACTCTTCATACATTTTGTGGAGAATGCATTCAAATATGGCGTAGATAGCAAAACAGCTCCACAGATACAGTTTCAATTTCAGGAAACTCCGGGTGGCATTATCTTTATATCCCGTAATAGAATCTTACAACATACAGAACCGCGTCCAAACGAAGGTATAGGACTGACCAATGTACGCAGACGATTACAATTATTGTATCCCAATCGACATGACCTCAGCATCAGAAAAACCGATGTTGGAGATTTCGAAGTCACCCTCAAACTGATGACCGATGAAGATTAAATGTATACTCATAGATGATGAACCCTTCGCACTCAATATTTTAGAAGACGACTTATTGAATTTTGAGCAAATCGAAGTCGTCCATAAATTTAATGCGACGGCCGAAGCGGAAGAATATTTAAAAAATCACGCTATCGATCTGATTTTTCTGGATATTGAAATGCCCGATCAATTGGGCACGCAGTTTATTCGCGAGCTCGCTCCCCGACCCTTGGTTATCTTCACCACGGCCTATCACCAATATGCTGTTGAAGGTTTCGAGCTAAATGCTATTGATTATCTGCTTAAGCCGATCTCAAAAGAACGACTCGCAGCTGCAGTCCGAAAAGTGGAAGAGGGTATGCTGCTCCGTGCAAAACAGCTCCCCGAACAGGATCATATTATCGTTAATGTAGAATATAAAAAGACGAAAATTTTTCTCCATGAAATCAGCTACATCGAAGGCTTGAAGGACTATGTAAAAATATACCTGGTGGACCGTGAATCGCCCCTTCTTACGCGCAGCAACCTCCGTGGAATGGAAAAAATATTACCTACAATAGACTTCCTACGCATACATAATTCTTTTATTGTCAATAAAAATCGTATTGAGCAGGTCGCCCAAAGCAAACTCACCCTACCTGAAACCGCCCTTCCTATCGGTAAAAAATATATCAAAAATATTGAACAGTTTATCTAATGCTACTGCCACAAATTGAATCGATGCAATTATCCGTTCGTCTACACATTGGCCGCTTCGGTCTACAGATGATTGCATAGCTAAAAAATCCTTTTCAAATTTGTGTACTATCGAACAGCCTAATCCGCGTAGCCGGTAGAATAGCAAAGAAAAAATGAAAAGATTTATAGCAATAGCGCTAATGGCAACTGCGGTTGCTTCCGTACACGCTCAAGCCCCTGCAGGTGGTCGTCCTGCTTTCGCCATGTCCGAAAGTCAGCTCTCGGGCCAAATTGTGGACAACAACGGGAAACCTATCTCACAAGCTTCCGTGAATTTATTGAAGGTTATCAAGGATCAAGCTACAGGTAAAGAAAGGGAAATCCTGGTAAAAAGTACCAGCTCTTCAGAAAATGGAAAGTTCAATTTCGCAGCCATTTCACCAAAAGAAAAATGGAAACTAAAAATTAGTTCTGTAGGCTATGCGCCGATAGATCTTGCTGTAGACTATAGCGATAGCAAAACAACAAACAAAGATCTAGGTGCGATCAAATTGGACGATGACAACCGTAAACTCGATGAAGTTACCGTGACTGGCCGCAAGGCACTACTCGAAATGGACATCGACAAAAAAGTCTTCAATGTAGAGAAGAATATCGTTGCAGCTGGCGGTACTGCGATCGATGTACTCCGCAATATGCCTTCTGTACAAGTAGATATCGACGGAAACGTAAAACTGAGAAATGCAGCCCCTACAATTTTTGTCGATGGAAAACCTACAACGCTCACCCCCGACCAGATTCCTGCCGATGTGATCGATAAAATCGAAATTATCACAAATCCATCTGCCAAATACGACGCTTCCGGAAGTATGACCGGTATCCTCAACATTATCCTGAAGAAAAATAAGAAAGCTGGATACAATGGTATGGTCACCTTAGGTGGAGACCGCTTTGGTGGAACCAACTTTATGGGTAGTTTAAATCTGCGTCGAAATAAATTCAATATCTCACTGACGGGAATGAATATGCGCATGCGGACCAACACCGAGGGCGACAGCCACCGTACAAGTACAATTAATGGCATAGAATCAACAGTAGATCAAGATATTGAAGGCAAAACAAAAGGTATGATTACTTTTGGCCGGCTCGGCGTAGATTACGACTTAAGTCCCAAAACAACGCTATCTGTAGCCGGCGTATTGGTTCAGGGTAAATTTAAGCCGAATGAGAACTCGTCGATCTTAACCACCTCTGGCAATAGCGAATCACGCAGCGATCGGATTTCCGAGTCCGAAAGAAGCTTTAAACCACGGGGGTTGCAGGCAGGTCTTGTTCAAAAATTCAAAACTGAAGGCGAGGAATTGTCTGTGGATTTCAATTATTTCGGCGGCAGCAACACATCCAATGGTTTATACACCACCAATTACCGCAATGCAAGCAGCGAAATCAGCGGAACTCAGATTCAAAAAAACATCGGTTCCGGTGATAATAAGTTCATGACTGTGCAGGCAGATTATGTCAAACCATTCAAAAATGGCATGAAACTCGAAACTGGTGTGCGTGCACAGATCAATAAACTCAAAAATCTCAACAATAATTCCTTAAAAGCAGTAGGCGAAGATGATTTTGAGAATATAACCGCAGCATCAGCTAACTATAACAATAAAAACAGCGTCTACGCAGCCTATGCCTCACTTGGAGGAAACCTCAAGGACTGGGTATCCTATAAAATTGGGCTGCGCGCAGAAAGTTCAACGTACGACGGTGAACTTTTGAATACAAACGAAAAGTTCCACAACAAGTATCCCCTGAGCTTATTTCCTTCTTTGTTCTTGAGCAAAAAGCTAACCGAAAAAGACCAAATACAGATGAGCGTAACCCGTCGTGTCAACCGTCCGAACTTCTTTCAACTCATCCCATTTGTTGATTACACGGATAGCTTGAATATTACACGCGGTAACCCTGACCTTGTTCCTGAATTCACAACATCCGGCGAACTTTCCTACAGCCGTACACATGGAAAAGGTACATTTTTGGCAACAGTATACTATAAACGCACAAACAATCTAATTACACGTTACCTGACACAGGAACTCAATCCGGTAACGAACAAAATGGATTTCATTAATACCTATATCAATGCCAATTCCAGCAAGAATTATGGGGCAGAATTTACTTATACCAATAATCTCAAAAAATGGTGGGATCTGACTGCAGACCTCAACTTCTACAATTCCAAAATTGAGGTGGATGAGAAAACGCCTTCGGAAGGTATGTGGACAGTATTTGGAAAACTGAACAATACATTCAACCTACAGAAAAACTGGAATCTACAGCTAGCCTTTGAATATCAAGGCAAAACAAATATGCCAGTGACACAGGGACAAACATTCGGTCCACCAATGAACCAGGCGCAAAGCTCTTCACAAGGCTATATCAAACCATTCTATGGTATCGACTTTGCCATCAAGAAAAGCTTCTTGAAAAATCAGGCTGCCTCAGCAACATTGGCCATCAACGATATCTTCAGAACACGTGGCAATACCATTGTTTCATCGGGTGAAGGGTTCTCTCAAACCTATTATCGACTTTCTAATCCACAGTTGATCAAATTGAATCTTTCCTACCGTTTTGGAAAAATGGATATGAATATGTTTAAGAAAAACAAAAACCAGAATTCAATGGAAGGCATACAAATGCAATAACATGTGGATCATATCACAATCAAAAGCGGGTATTTCTTGTAGGAAATACCCGCTTTTTTATTAAACTGCGTCAAAGACTAGACGACTGTATTGGATATATTCTTCTTTTCAAGTATTTCAACAATCTCCAGTAGATCATCAATCACATAATCTGGATTTGCCGATCTGAGTTGAGCCGCATCATGTGCACCTGTTGTTATACCAATACTCAAAGCACAACCCGCTTGTTGCCCCTCCTGTATATCGATGATGGAATCTCCAATTTTCATCACCACACTCGAATCGGTAATTTCAAATTTTTGCATGGCCATATCAATCATATCTGGATAAGGTCTGTTTCGAGGTACATCAGAAGCAGTAATTAACGCATCTACATCTTTGCCAACTTTCCAATTAAGCTTCTCCAAAAGTGACTCGGCTGTCTTACGATCATAGCCCGTATTGAGCACACGCAAGATATCCCGCTCTTTCAAGATTGCAAATAGTTCTTCCGCATTCGCATTAGGGTAAATTTCCTCGACTTCATAAGCGTGTTCCAAGTCTTTCAAAAACAAAGTAAACATCCGTTGAGCCAATTCATCATCATCAACATCCAAACTATTTTTGAGTACAGTCTTGATTGCCTGTAGCTTCTCCTTACCTGCAGCATGGGCCAATACCTCTGTTAATGTCAGTTCGTATCCCCCTACCGTATTTATTGCATTTCTAAGCGTCTTATAAACAATATTATTTTCGTTCACTGTCGTACCTGCCATATCAAATACGACCATCTTGATGGCTTCTTTCATTTTATTCAATCTAAAAGTTTAGCAAAAATAAAAAAATGTTAAATAAAACTAAACAACACTATGTTAATTTATTGCTATGCTTTGGTTAAGAAAACTACTTTAACGAACCACAAAATAATAGGTCCAGGCGATTAGCAAGATTTGAAACGGAATACGAAACCACAAATAGTTTGGACCGGCGCCATCAAAAGTAGCCGTCTCGTAATTGATACGCCTTAAGTTTGCCCGAATATTTGTAGGTAATACCAGTAGAAAGAAGACAATTAAAAGGATTCCCGTTATGCGGCTCACCTGCGGGACAAATAGCCCAATTGCAGCCATGAATTCCATTAAACCGGTTCCATAGATCATTTCTTTTTTACATGGAACAAAGTCGGGCAGCATCAACATCATTCCTTTGGTATAAAGTAGGTGTCCCAATGCAGTGAACAACAGCATCACCGCCAATCCAACTTTACCCGCTAAAAGAATATCCATCTCCCCCTTCAACAGCAATAGGATGAGATTGGAAATAATGCAAACGACAATTAAAACAAAAAATGGTTTCATCTTTTTTATAACAAAAATAGGTGCCCTTCCTTTTGTTATCAATGAACATTTGTTAATAAATTTCTTTCCTGATCCGGCTTAACGATTGCGGTCTAATACCAATATAAGAAGCCAGATATTTTAAGGGAATGTTGCGAATCAGTTCGGGTTGCTCACGCACCAAATTGATATACCTGGTTTTTGCCGAATCTTCAAGTAGCGTCAGTTCCCGTTTCATTTTTTTTAGAAAAATGTCCTCAACCGCTTTCCGACCAATTAGGTTCCCAACCGTTGTTGTTTGATATACCGCATGGAGATCCTCAAACGATATCCGCCATAAAATACAATCTGTTATTGCCTCGAGATGATACGATGAAGGCTGCTGCGTCAAGAAGGAATCGTACCCACTTACAAAAGAGTTTTCGAAAGCAAATCCAAAAGTAAAATCATAGTCCAGTTTTGGGATATTGAAACGTACAATTCCTTTTTCAATAAAAGATAAATACTGTTCAGTTTTTCCGATTTCCAAAATCAGTGATTTTTTTGGAAACTCCATCTTAACAAGCTTAGCGGAAAATACTTCCCAGTCCGTATCATTCATGACAACGAGCGATTCAAAATATTCTTTGATCTTGTCCATGATTCTTATTTTTTAAGAGCAAGATAAAAACTTCTGTTCAAATACATCGTAATGATTATTTACTATTTAATCGATTATTTATTTCAATAAACATACGATCTATTTTACCAAAAAATATTAACTTAAATACAGTAAACTTTAATTATGCATATTCTTAACGAAAACGCCCCAGAACGGTGGCCTGCCTTTAGAAAATTAGGTTTTCGATTTTCCTTTATTTTCATTTTGTCCTTTATTCTTGTTTTTAATAACGGTACTTATCCGTTATATGGATATATCAGCATCCCTCTTACTCATTTCATGCAAAGGTTGACTCCCTGGTTTGCAGAAAATATATTGGGCTATTCTTACGACCACAGCATCTTCATCAACGGAAGTGGAGATACCTCCTATGCCTGGATATCCTTATTGATCCTATTCCTGCTGGCATTAGTTGGGGCGGCTTTATGGTCCATATTGGATCGAAGAAGAGCCAGCTACACAATCCTTTTCTATTGGTTAACCACAGCAATTCGCTATTATGTTGCTTTTATGCTTATTAACTATGGACTGTACAAAGTCTTCTATATGCAAATGCAACCGCCGAGGTTAACACAACTTCTGCAGCCATTGGGCGAGTATTCCCCCATGGGCCTCGCATGGACCTATATCGGTTACTCTCAAGGCTACAATATACTTATTGGTTCAGTAGAAATATTATCGGGCTTATTGCTTTTCAGAAAAACGGTGGTTGCTGGTGCACTAATTACGGTTGCGACCAGTATCAATATTATGGCCGTCAACTATTTTTATGACGTCCCCGTTAAAATGGTCTCTACAGCACTCCTGCTACTTTCCATATTTCTACTGCTTCCCTACTTAAAAGCATTGTTCGCAATTTTTATTTCAGGAAAACCTGTACAGTTACTCCCTATCCAACAACACCTATTCAACAAAAGCTGGAAAAGAAAAAGCTTGTTTATCGCCAAATTGGTGGTGTTACTGCTCTTTATGGTGCAACAGGGCATGGGCATATTAAGTACAAAAAAAATGATAGCTGAGTACCTAACGAAGTCACCACTCTATGGAATCTACCGTATTGAACAAGCGGGAACACAAGGTAAATCAATCCCCGAAGATTGGCGACTTATTGTTTTCGAAATTGATAACAACAAGGTCTTAATACGTAACACAGACTATACCCCACAAAGGGAGAGCGTTGTTATTGATGCCCCCGGGAAGAAAATTACCCTAAACAATTATCAATTTGATTATCAGATCAACCCTGACGGAAATATTCTTCTGACAAAAACCTTTGATGACCATACAGCGCACATTAAACTTATTAAACAAGACGTGCAAGCGTTCGAATTAATACAGCGCAAGTTTCATTGGGTACAGGAATATCCCTATAATCGTTAAATAAGAATCGTAAAAACTCAATAAAACAAATCGTGCACTTAATACATCCTCAGACCAAAATAACTATGTTTAATGCTGCAAACATAACAACATGCGACGACGAGGTAGAGCATCTCGGTTTTTTATATCGCATGCGGAATATCAGGGTACACACCTACCATATGCTCAAAAGCAAAGAAGTGGTGACCCTTATCTTAATACATTCGAGCGGAGGTCGCCGTGAGATTGATCAGGGGCAACATAATATAATGGGTTATCAAATTCATCTAATGTTCCCCGGTCAGTCAAGTTCTTTCTATTTTTTCAAAGAAACCGCTGTTTATCATTTTAGAATTCCCTGGCAAAATTTTGAAAAATTATGTCATGCGCTTTCAATCAACATAAAACTCCTTAAAGATTATCCGATACTTCAGGTCACGCCATATAAATTTGAAACGCTCCGCTATGAATTCGATAAGATCCGTAATGAACTCTATTGCTATCAGCCACCATTATCACTCATTTTATCACGTTTGGCAACTAGCTTACTAGAGATTAACCACTCCTTAATCAACCACATCGATAATTTAGCACCATACGCTTATCCAGCTATCCTGAATCGTTTTCTTGAATTAGTAGAACTTCATTATAAACAAGAACACCATGTCGCTTATTACGCAAATTTACTGAATATAACTGCAAAAAGTCTTTGGATGCAAACACAGCAATACATGGAGACTAGCCCCCTCAAACTGATTCATAATCGTTTATTAAAGGAAGCTATGCACCTGCTGAGTTTGGGGCCCAATCCAATCAAGACTACCCTGATTGAATTGGGTTTTGAGGACTCCGCTACTTTCTCTCATTTCTTCAAAAAACAGACAAATATGTCACCTTCAGCATATCAAAAGAAACATTTACCACATAAAAAAACATAAAAATGGCTCCTACGTGATATACATGGAGCCAATATTTATTAAGAAAACCGCATTATAACTATCTTTTTTTCAACGTGATATTATCCAAAAATGCATTTCCTTTTCCTACATTGGTAAATCCGATCCGAACAATTTTGTTATTCGGATTAATCTCCTTGCCAGTAACAAAATCAAGCTCCTGCTTTCCACCTTTCTTTTCTAAATCAGGTATTAACGTCTTTAAATTCGACAACTTTCCTGTTACGACAGTGACATCATCGACTTCCACCTGCACTTTGTCTCCTTTACTCCAATAGACAAGTTTGAAGTCTTGTTGGGGATCCAAATAAACATATTGCTCTATTTTTTGACCCGGCGCAAGTACCACCGCTTTACTCCCCTTTTCGCCGCGCCCTTCTTCGATGACCGCTGCACCTTCCCAAGGTGCAAGACCAGATTTACGCTCAAAATCTGGATTAGGCAATTCATTACCATCTTTTAAAGGCCAGTTATACGCCCGAATATAATCGACCTCCATATTGACTCCGCCTTCAGATCCATAGGCTCCAAGAAATACGTTCAAAAAGTGGTTGGGTGAATAAATCTGATTTTTATTCGTATATTCTTTGATCAGATCTCCATTGATATAATGTTTAATACTTGTGGGTGTCCACAATACCCCATGTGTTACCCATTGTCCAACATGTTCATACCCCTCTGCAATATGTGTAGCAAGATTACGTTGAAATACCCCTTTTTGATCAACATGTCCATGTATCACAAACTGAGCCGTAATATATTCGAAAACGTCGATTTCAAAAAGCTGTCCCTTGGGGCGAATGCCTTTAATTCCGTCGACTTCGGATCCTTCTTGAAGATAATAACGAATATCTGGTCCAGGTGAATCAAACCAAAAAGCTGTATTTGTTCCCTTGGGATTCCCCTGTCGGTTACGTCTTACCTTAACTTCAAAGTACCCACCTTTGCTGTTGTCCAATAAATTTTCATTGGACTTCCAATCGTAGGTTTGGATGGATGAAATCTTCTGGTTGCCACCCGCTGTAAAAATCCGTTTGGGAATAGTATCATTGACATACAGATTGATCGCTGATCCATTTAAAGTATAAGCGGGTTGTGGCAAACGATCATGCAACATTTCATCCTTGGATTTTGCATTCAGATAATTCAAGGATGAAAAATAGTTGGTCGTCCATTTATTCCGATTAAGTAATTGATCGTTAAATTCATCCTGCCAATAAACTTCCATACCAACAGGAACTGCTCTTGAACTTGGATTCTTTCGCTCTTCATCGAGTTCAGTATTATCCAGCTGCCATCTCTTGCTCGTATACACTTTTCCATTTGCCAAGGATTTTCCTGTAGCAGATTCTACCCAGATATAATAGGTCGTTTCAGGCTCTACCTGCTGAATATAATAACGTTTGACACCTTCTGCCAATATCGCATTGGCTGTCTGCGGTTTCTTATTCGTTTTTGCCCAAAAGACTTTCGCTCCGGATATGTTCGGTTGATTATCCTTCATGTCTACACGGATCCAACTCCGGGTACCCAATAGCTGTAATGGTACATTTGAACTTGTCGTTTGAGCCGATAGCCCTAACGCTGACATTACCTGAATACCTGCAAGAAATAGATATTTTTTCACAATTTTCTTATTTTATAAACGAACAAACGATAGTCAATCTGCTTACGAACAGACTATAACCTTACGATAATAACGAGAATTATCAGCATTGGCAACTCTGATCAAAACGCAACCGTTTGTTCAATTTAGCGATTCCGAAAATTGGGACTTAAACAATGGATCAGACAACTCGAATTTTCCGCGCTAACGCGTTCTGCAGTATTGGTAAAGTCAAGAAAAAAGCCGCTTGGAAAATCCAAAACGGCTTGATATATAGCGTAAAAAAAGTTTCCATTTAGATTATTCATGCAAAACCAAAATCGCTTTAACTGATCGGTTCAAAACTTCATTCACCGTACTACTTGCAAATAAACGGTAAATCATATTATGGTTGCGTTTGACCAAACACAGAATATCGGTCTGATTGTTTTCAACAAAGTCAATGATCGCATGTGATGGCCGTGTATCATCCTCATCCACATAATTAAAGTTGATATCTACGTTAGGAAGCAACTGACGCATTTTTTTCTCCCCATTACGCACCAGCTTTTCGTCCAAATCCCTTTCTGAGACGTGTAGAATTTCCAACTTCTTGGGGTCTGAAAGTTTTAAAATACGATTGAGCGCTTTGACATCACGAACAGACAATTTTGTTGTTTTATAATCCGTTGCCAATGTAATGACTGGAATAACCGACAGATTACTTTCAGGAGGTACAATCAAGGTCGGAATACGCAATTTTGTCACAGCCATACTCGCATTACTACCGACAATTTCTTTAATGCCTGTCGCCCCGGTAATTCCCATCACCAAAAAAGAAACATCCGTATATTCAACATACTTTGTGACTACATTACGCAGATAACCTACTTCAACAACGGTTCGCACTTTGAGGTCATTGTATTTATTTTCCTGGACCACCTGATCAGTCCATTCTTGCAAAGCAGTACGTTTTCTAGCGTAATAATCTTCTATAAAGATCGCGTTATAAGTACTGTTGTTGATCCCTTCTGTCGGGTGTATGGCATGTACAACAGCAACTTCCATATTCAAACGAGAAGCCAAAGACAAGGCGTAACGCAAAGCATGACTTGCATTGATTGAAAAATCGGAGGCAACAAGAATTTGTTTCATTTTTTAAGTTTTTAATATTTACCTGTCAATAGCCATGTGTACAAATGCAATGGATGACAAAAACATTCAGATAACAATCAACTAAATAAAAAGATGGAAGAATACAAATAGTAATAATGCCAAGCCAATTGACACGGGTAAGGTAAGTACCCAGGCAAGACCGATACTTTTGAGTGTCCCTTTATTCAGATTGCTCTTTCCTCCAGAAGCGACCATTGAACCGGCAATACCACTTGAAAGCACATGCGTTGTACTAACCGGCAAACCCAATACGGTACTGATACCAATTGTCGAAGCAGCAACAATCTCGCTTGAGGCTCCTTGAGCATAACTTAAATGTTCATTTCCTATTTTTTCACCAATCGTTACTACAATACGTTTCCAACCGATCATTGTCCCAAGACCTAAGGCGATTGAAATAGTTAAGATCACCCAGATCGGTGCAAAGTCCGTAAGATGTTTCAATTCGCCCAACTTACGATTAAGCTCCAATCGATTTTCAGGATTGATATCGATCTGTTTACTGCTCTCTAATGTAGCAATGGATTTAACTAAACCTTCAACCTCTTTTCTGAATTTAAAAGTACCGGCTTTATCCGTTACACTTTTATCCATCAAATGCAACTTGACTTGCTCAATCTCCTGATTGACTTGCACAAACATCGTTCCCTGAGCGACATTACTGGAAGCAATTCTCTGTAACACGATTTCCGTTTGATCGAGCGTTTTAATGACAGCCGCATCTGGTACGGAATGGTTGATTGAAAAACGAGCAGGCAGAAATGCAATTAAGATCAACATAAACAGTCCTACACCTTTTTGTCCATCGTTGCTACCGTGAAAAAAACTGACCAATGTACAGGTCAGTATAAGAATACCGCGTACTAACAAGGGAGGTCTGTCATCTTCTCCCTGTGGGATGTGAAAAAGTGCTTTATAACGGACGACATGCTTTAAAAAGAGCATCAATAACACTGCTAAACCAAAACCAATCAAAGGTGAGAGAATCAAAGAAAGACCAATTTCCTCGGCCTTATGCCAATTGACACCACTGCCACCATAATACCAGGTGAAGCCTATACCAGCCCCGATAAGAGCACCAATCAAAGTATGTGAACTCGAACATGGAATACCAAAATACCAGGTCCCCAAATTCCAGATAATAGCCGCTAATAATACAGCAAGGACCAGGCAAGCGCCTACCGAAACAGGTAGTGCCATTAAGGTATCGAGAGGCACCAATTTAAGTATTCCCATAGCAACTGCGATCCCACCTGCAAAAACACCTAGAAAATTCCAAAAGCCAGACCAAGGAATGGCTACAATTGGTTTAAGTGCTTTGGTATAAATTACCGTTGCAACAGCATTCGCGGTATCATGAAAGCCATTGACAAATTCAAAGGCCACAACGGCAAATAAACAAAGGGCAAAAACAATAAGAAGTCCAGTACTAAGATCGGTTTCCCCTAAGAGAGGAATCATGTTGCAGAAAATTTGCATATTATTCTTTCATAAGATTTATGGTTGTCCTTGCTGAGTTTTTCTTACTTGCTGAGTTTTCCTTAAGGAAAACTACCAAAGGAACAATCGCTTCATTCAGCTCAAAAATAATTTTCAGATGTTAACTTTTGATAAAGGATATATTACGTTATACAACACGAAAGAAAAACTTAAAACACTGTTAACGAATCTTATTCCATCGCTATTTTATTTCCCACAAACTTTCTTAATTTTCAGGGAGCTAATACGGACTTTATAGGGACCTCATTCGGACTTCATTCGGATGAAAGCGAATAAAGACCGAATAAGTTCCGTAGAAATAACGATTATAAAACGGATCAAAAGTAAATTTGATCGCTAGTTTCTACCCACAAAATATAGCGCCCCCGTATAAAACCAACTGTGAAGCAAGAGCCGTATAAGACCAACCGTAAAGTAAGAGCTGTATTAGACCTTTTGTAAACTTTTTTCAGGAATGGACATAGTGTATCTGCGAAATGCCAAGCAGAGGATTCGAGAGAATTTTAGTCCGCCATTTACAACGAAAATAGTACGATTTACCGATTCAAATCCACAGTCTACCGAAAAACGCACACTTTTTAGAATTAAACCCATTACTTTAGACAAAAGTAATTTAACACCGAATTAATTATACCTAAAACTTATCCATTAGACTATTCCTTGACGAACTATTCTCCCTTACAGCGGATTACATTTAGTACGCTAACTTTTCTCATCGCCATTTATTGCGTTCTTTTTGCACAGCATACAAAAGCGCAATCTTTAGACTGGTCTACAAAAGATATTGTATTTAAGAGTGAGGGTATTAACCTGGCAGGAACCATACTTCAGCCTCGGCGTGCCCATGCTGCCATTGTCCTCATACATGGTTCTGGACAAGAGAAAAGAATGATGGATTTTGCCTCATATTTAGCCCAAAACGGTATTGCCGTATTTACTTATGACAAGCGCGGAGTAGGAAAATCTGAGGGGACCTATGCTGGCCCTGAGGTCGGTACCAATAATATCGATTCTGCCAACCTCCACCTGCTCGCTAAAGATGCACAAGCGGCAGTAAAAGCATTCCATCAACAACTAGGGAAAACGAACATTCCTGTAGGGCTATTGGGATTCAGTCAAGCGGGATGGATCATTCCCTTAGCGACTAACCAAAATCCTTTGGTCGACTTTTTTGTATTGTACAGTGGAGCAGTTATCCCTGCCCGTGAGCAGCTCCGCTTCCAGTTCTTTACAAATGGAAAAAAAGATTTTTGGGATAAACATACGGAAGCCGATGCCCGACAACATGTAGCGAATGATCCAGATCGCTATCAGTTTACAAATACCGATCCGATGACATCACTTAAAACGATAACAACTCCAGGACTCTGGCTTTTTGGATCCAAAGATATCCAAATACCTGTAGGCTTATCGATTGAACATATCAATGCACTGAAAGCACAGGGAAAGCCCTTCGAATATTGCTTATTTCCTTTATTAGATCACAATACAAGCCTTTCGGCATCGCGTGAACCAAGTGCTATTGCATTGAATTGGATCAAAAATCAACGTAAAAAAAAAGTCATAAAAAAATGCCTCCTGACAACGATTCATCTGCATAAAATCAAGCATTAAAAAGCTAAGTTTTTTACTTAGGCCTTTTTAATGCTTGATTTGAACTCGCTAGATTAATGCAAATCCGTACGAAGTACTTTACTTTTGTTCAATGCTCGATTGGAATAAATGATATACACGGTGCCAATGATAGTTGGCATAATCCAAACCAGCGTTGACCCAAGCTGAATCCCAGCAACTAAAAATGCAGTCACCGACGCAATCAATGCGCCTACCATACGGCCCAAGTGACTGACCAGCCAGGCATTTTTCTTTTCTTTGAAACTTTTAAACAGCTGAAAATCCCGAATACTCATAAATGCACCAAAACCACCAAAAAAGACATATAAAACAGAATTTGCCACCTGTTGTACCAATCCAATTAAACCAAGACATAACATACCGACCGATACAAGTAGCATCGTGGCGGAAATCAGTTTGTCTTTCCAATCGGCCTGTTGTTTAATTTTACTGCGTAAAGTCAATGCGCGATTACCAGCTAGAATGAGATAGATGGTAAAGATACCGATCAAAAATAAAAATGTGTTTTCGTGGCCCGGCATCCTCGCAATAACGAGTGAAATTAAAGAACTAATCACCATCGCATAGGAAAATATAATCCCCATTTTCTTGTGCCCTGCTCCCCCCTTTTTTACAGCCACACTTATCAGGCCGGTAATCAATCCTATCCCACCAAAAAATGCGTGAACGTAGATCAATGTCTTAATTGTTTCTTCCATAGTTCTTCTTTAATAATTGTTTATAGCTAATAATGGTATTGAAGCAAAAAGGCTAATGGTTATGCCACATTTAAAATAGATAGACAAAAAACAACACTATAATGCCGTTTGCGACAATTGGCCAAATGTAAAAAATATCCTTTAATTATCTATTTGTTTAAATAAAAATTACTCTTTTTCCTCACGGACGAGAAAATCATAAGAGTACCAGAATTTCAGGTGCCCATGGGAATTAAGGCCTCCTAGACTATAGCTAATGGGATAATCAAAGCTATTCTGTTGCAGTTCAAGTTCATTTTTATAATCAATGACAAGTTTTTTAATTTCATCCAGACCTGTCGCGCGTCTAATAAAACTTGTTTGACGTCCACCGCGCAGATAAACCAATACGTCGGACCCTTTTAATACCGTTTCGTCGGTTTTCGTCAGAAATTGATTGTACAGCAATTTTTCCAATACATTTTTAAGATCACCTCGTGGAAAATCACTTTCTCCCATCATGATTGAGTGTGTACCATAGTTGACTGAGGAAACATAGTAGGGATTATAACCTGTATTTTTTAACTTCCCAAGTGCATCCCTATTAAAAGCCTGTTCATAGTCTTTCAGATCCGCATGGAGACTAAATGTAATATGTTCTCGACGCAACAACAGGCTATTAGCTCTTTTTATCGTGGTGGAATCATGGTGACGGACCAATTTGAGTACACTATCTACGTCAGGGCTATTATTAAGATGGTAACGTATTGCCCTATAATCGAAAAATGCCCCTACCGATGATTGCTTCAAAACAGCCGGTTCCCCCTTGCTTTTCTTCGCGAAAGCTCGCACAGCATCAAATCCAGGAATAATATGAATGGGAGATAAAGTGGGTTGTGTAGAAGAAATTGTGCTTTTGAAAGGTTTATAATAGTTACGAAGGGAAGTTAGTTTTAGTTGCGGTGTGGTATCTTTTAATCCCCAAACTGTCCCCAAATAGAAGTTTTTATTTGTGGTACCATCCACGTAAATCTGGCTAACCGAAAACCCGACGGAACGCCCTTCAAATTGATACCTTTTAGCCATTGTTCCACCACCGACCTCCGTGGAGTCAAAGTCAATATCTTCTTTGTCACAGCTGGACAAAAAACAAATGCTTAGTAACAACAGGAAAAGATATTTCATAATTTAAAAAATTAATCGTCAGCTCTGGTGCAGCACTTCGATCTCATCTACCCGTCGGACAATGGCCTTTAGATTCTTTTCAAATATATACAAAATTCCTAATCCAATATACATAAAAATAAGAATAACAACACGATACAAAGCTAAAGGTATATAATTAACGATCCATTCAGAAGAAACCAACCCGATGATCAAAACCATAATCGGTATCGTTAAACCTAGATAATTGCGATAAACGCAGTATTTGCTCCCTCTAGGCCGATGCCGCAATAAGTATACTGGAATATAAAAAACGAGTGTACCGATCATCCCTAATTTTAATCCGGTCCAAAAAGCATCTGCATCGAGCGGCACAAAATAATAGAACAATGTGAAGTACACGATATAAATTGCACTATGCCAATGCTTGACGAATTGTAAAAAATCAGCAGGAAATTTATTGATCTGTTTACGTTGCAGATTCAATTCATAGCTAGCGGCAATGTTTCCAAAACCTGCCGCTCCAAAACTGGCATAAGCGAGATCAATGGCTCGATTGAAATATATACCGGCATCTGAAGACATGAGTTCCTCTACCTTACAAGCAAAGTGATCCAGAATTTCAAGTTGAACATCAACATAACGATATCCTTTAGAACGAATAAAATCCATCAGAATACCTAATTCCGCTTTGGTCAATTTCTTTTCTGTCATGATACAATTGGTTTAGTGTTCAAGATAACCTGTAACTTCTCCACAAAGGTCAACGCATCTTTCATTTTACTTACCTGAGCTTTTTTTCCCTTCACTGTCAGGGAGTAATATTTTCTTGCTCTTCCATCGACTACTTCTATTGCTGTATCCAGGAGTCCTTCCGCTTCTAGCTTATGTAATGCAGGGTAGAGCGCTCCCTCAGTCAGAATAAACTCTCCTCCGGTTAAGAGTTTTACTTGTTGAGTCATTTCATAGCCATACATTCTTTTCGTTCCAGACAATAGCTTTAGAATAATCGTTTGTAAAGTGCCTTTTAATAACTTCGTATCTTTCATTCGTTCATCTTAAACAATTAATTAAATATACCTAATTTTCTTATATATACAAAAATATAAGAAAACTATGATACAGCAGCTTGCATTTTAACCGCCGCCATTAGTTATGGCCCTTGCACTGCCTTTTGACTGGACTGCTTCGGCCCTGCTTTTGCAATTAACCAATCAAATTCCTATGAATCGCCTAGTGTTTACCTCGTGAACCAGATAAACATTAGGTCTCAGGTAGGCGTTTACGAGGAACAAGAGTGAACAAAGGCACTGGCAAGAGCAAACAATGGCAACGGCAGGGATACAGGGAAAAAGCCGCTAGAGCTGGGAACTCCAAACGGCTTTGCATTAACAATTATATATAGAATGATATGATTATCCCGCTTTCAGGAGATCAACAATAAGACGATCTCTATTTTCATTCAATGAGGGATAAAATTGATTTAAATCAACCAATATGATCGGCATACCCCTATTTTCGGGTTTATACAAGACATTATCTACCAAGTCCCGACAGAAAACTAACGATTCATTATCCGTGAATACTTCTTTTGACCTTTTGAGGAAACTATCAAAAAAACGTCTTGGATTATTGATGATTTTAAGATGTTCCTGGTTTGGAAAAACCGTACTGGAGAGATCTAGCCTTCGAGAAAATATAACGTCCTTCAATTCCGCATGACCGAAATTTATCAAGGGAGTTTTTAATGGTTTGGCTTTTTTGAGAATAAAAAGATTGGTAGAGTATAAATCTTCTGTAAAAGGAATTCCATAAAACCATGAAGAACTGATCTTTCCTTTAAAAACCACATGAACCAAATTTGTCCCATCGAAAGTTGTTTTGTCAAATGTATTGTAAAGAAAGGAGGACTTTTCAATTTTTAAATTTCCAATAATGGCTTTCGAAAAATCGTTCGCTTCGAATGTACTTTCCATCCAAAGCCCAGATTCCTGAAAAACAACAGACTGAAAGTTACAGTCTATAAAGGTACAGCGAATGAACTTACAATCACGAAACATGGAGTTCATGAAGCTTTTCCCTTTTATCGTACAATCGATAAATGAACAGTTTTTTAAAACTTTGTGATTGAATTCAAAACTTTCAATCTCACTTTGTTGGAATATTTTATTAGTCAGTGCCATGCTAAAAATGATTAATAGGCTAAAATTTCATAGTAGTTGCATTGTAAATGGATTTTTAACGGCCAAAATCTCCATTTATACAATGATGACAACGGGAAAGACAAAACGTCCTAAAGAAATTTTGACTTTTTTTTTTTATCCTAGCCTAAAACAGCCAAGAAATATAAGATCTCCTAGCAAACTGACTATAGGACTACGCTAGCCAGCGATTCTTATAACTGGCCAATAGACACAAAAAAGCCGCAAGAACGGGGAGTCCTTTACGGCTTACTACCTATGAAAAACATTCACCTTAAGTATAAGGCACTATCTACTATGACAATTAAAATTAAAATGGCACACATAAACCTACAGCACAATGAATTAGCGAATTAAGATCTTTTCACTCCCTACTTCAAAAAAAACTCCAATCTATGTTCTTGGCATTTCTTGGAACCAAATATAAAGTGCTCGGTCAGAGATTCTCCCCCCCGTTTACAATTCGCCAAAAATGATTTACGATTCGTCTGTTGTACTATTTGAATCGACCGGTTAATCAGCCCTTTACTGCTAAAAGAAAAAAAAGTATATTGGTGAACACAATTAAAACTGTTTATGAAATTGATAAAAAATATTTTGGCGGTGCTCGTACCACTTACCTTATTCAGTGGCACAGCCTTTTCCCAAACCAAAGAGGAGCTTAAAAAAAAAATATGAAAACAGCATACCAATTCCTATTATGTATTGGACTCAGCCGTCAATGATTTCCATTCTATTTCCATTGATATTATTGTACAAGATGAAATCCCAGACCACTATTCATTTTACATTTCACCCTTTAATATATCCCTAAACAATATGCCTTTATATTGTGGTATTCAATCTGCCGGTGGCGGTATCAGTGTTAAGACTGGTAAAGAAGAAGATATCAAATTTAATGGCATCTTTTCACGTTGGTTTGAACGAACAAAAAAGGCTTTAAAAACTACAGGATATTATGCCAGTTCAGATGCGGAGGGTGATTTTATCAGTGTCCGCAATACCGTAGGCTGGCACAAAGGTTCTTATCGCATCACACTAAAAAAAGAAGGCTATATCGCAGGCAAAGCCGTTCCAGACACTATTAATCCCAAAGAAACCTATTTCAGCTGGGGCGATTATGAACATTCCTGGGTCACGATGTATGTCGAAGATTTAAGCACTAAAAGAGTGGTCAATGTAGGGTCCCTAGCCTTCCCGGGTAAAAAGATCCAGATGAAAAAACACATCACATCGTTCTTGGAGCAATACAAGTATTTTATTGATTTCGCCCAAAGACAGCGGGACCTCGAAGGGTTGAATGTCATCCGATACGATAAATTGCCTAAAGTAACCGTTGTTCAAAAAAAATCTACGCATCAATGGTAAATTGGTCAAGCTTGAAAAAGTGCCGACTTACCATAACCGTACACATAATCCCGAACAAAGTAAAGTAGCCGGTGAAATCCCTATCCTATCCAAGGATAGTTATAATGCTGCAACTGGTGAACTTACACTTGAAACGGGCGTGTTTGTAAAATGGCCGGAGAAAAAAGACGTTAAGTAAAAAGAACCTTTTTAATTAAGTCCAAAACTGACAATAAACGAGTTTTCTTCTTTTGCGATCCTATCTGACTTATTCTTAAAAGGCTCTCCAATGGAAGCGCCATTCTTCGCAACAGCACAAAAAATTGCTCCATATTGAATAACGTATAGCATGGCTTATCCCATTGCGTAAACGACGACAAACCTGATCGGAAAAGACACATGTGGTGAACTCTTGTCAATCAGATAAAGTCGCACACAAAATAACATGTAAGTCAAGTCCAAAAAAGAGTCTTCTCATCATTGTGATGAGAAGACTCTTTAAAAAATTGAAGTCTTGATCCGAAATGTTTGCCGAGCGGCTTACTTAATGACGAACCAAGTTTGACTTTTTGCCGGTATATTGACCTCAAAGATCGCTTCTGAGGCTGCATTTAATGGTATTATGCTGCTGTTCTGATCTTGCTCAACCACTTGTGCATTTCCTGTCAGTCCGGTATAGTATAAGTTGACCTTAATTTTTCGTTTTATCGCTTCGTCCAATGGATTATAGATCATTAGTAATCCTTTTTCTTTCCCCGCCGGATTCACGTGCAAAATAGCATCATAATCCATCCCGTCAGGACGTCTTACATGGATAATATCACTGTCCAAAACTTCGCGGTGTTTCTTGTAAAAATTCACCCATTTGGCCACTACATTTTTTGTTTCTGGGGAGTCATAAAGCTGTGGCCCACGATAACAGGCCTGTACACCTGCGCCAAATAGATTGGCCAAGCGTTGCTCGTAATGCGGTAGGTGATCCTTCAAAGGCTCGATCGTTGCCTCTTTGCCTCCACCTTGATATTCTACCAAAGGAACAAACATCCAGCCCATAGACGGCGCCTTTGCCCAGGTACCATCAAAAATATTCTGTCTTTCCACAATCTCCTGTTGTGCCCTCGGAAGCGACCAGTTCGCCTCACGGTAGCCCATCCCGACTTTGTTTCCGCCATTCAAGAAATACATATCCGGAATATTCAGGTAGATTCCCTTTTCACGGCACCATTTGTAAAAATCAGTGATCCGTTTAAACTGATTCCATTGTGAGTCTTTTTCATTATGATGCCCGGGGTGATCGGTGGAATAGCACCAATCTCCAGGATAAGATCCATCGTGCTCAAATACGCCCAATCCCGAACTTTCATACAGGTTATACAGCTTTTTGAAGTAAGCCTGGCCCCATTCACTCTCAATACAGGGTGAACTTCCAAAGCGAGGATGCATGCCTTCAGGTAGCACAACGTCATTTTTAGCATCAATATGCCGACTAGCCAGGAGCGAATAGCCTCCAAGTTCAATTCCTTTGCTATGCGCATAGTCAGCAAGCTCCTTCATACGCTTGAGATTTTCGGGAGAATCATCTTCGGCATTGAATCCAGACCAAAAGGTCATAATCACCATTTCAAAACCAACTTCCGATGCTTGATCAATTGCCTTTTTTACCGACTCGTTGTCCGAACTCCGTACATGCATCAATATTGGATTTTCAGTTGCCCATGGCGCCATGGAGCGCAGCATTTTTCGATATCCAAGGCTCTTACGTTCGCGTTCCCAGCTATCGTTCAACAGCTCCCAAACCCGATAGCTTGCAAATTCTCCACCGGCAGCAACCTGTTGTTCAGGTCCCATTTTAGGTGCAACTTCCAACAGACAGGGTGTCTCCCGGTCGTAGTGGACCTGTGTCGTATATAGCGGGTCTTTTTTCCACTCCAGACTCGAGGAATAAACGATTTCATCGCTCATACCGCCAAATGTATAATCTGTTTCCACCGTGATATTAGGGTATAACCAACGGCTTCTATGATCTACCGAACTTTCGGGCTCAAATACAGCCAATTGCTCACTCTTAAAGCTATTAACCACAATTTCCCGGTCCGACTGATTCTGCACGGTAATCCACTTACTAAAGATCGGCATGTCATCATAAAGATCATAATGAACCTGTACCGTAATGTTTTTCATATAAGCAAGTTTACTGGATAGATCGCCTGCAAATTGGGATGGAAAATCACCGTATGCCCAAAAACCTTCTATTTTGGAGCGCCCTTCCTTTGTCGAAGCCTTACCATCCTTATTCCCGCCGTTTGGATCCATTTTTCCTACACGAACCAGTTGTATCTTGTCACCCGACTTTAGTGGAAGATGACCAACAGTACGCCATTGCTGTCCGTCCAAAGAGGCTTGTGCCAATAATTCTTTATCGGCTATTTCATATCTAAACCATAGCTGATCTACTTTACCAACTTCGAAAGTTCCGTTATCGCGTTTGCCATCAAAAAAAACAACCTTGCCTTCGCTTGCTCTCCAATAAAGTCTGGGATTACTATTCGTTAGGCTTAGTCCAAAACCCAATCCCCAATCGTTGGATTGATCAGTACCTTTATTCATCTTGGCTACGAGTACCTTTACCTCTTGAGGAACTGTTCTTTCAGCGAACACAGCAGCATTTTCAAGTGCCATAATTTCGCCCACTTTTCCTTCATTGACAAAGGAATTACGCTCATGTGATTTTGAAACCATCAACTTCCATCCGGAATCTAGATGCTGAAATTTATCTTCCAACAGCAATGCCCTGTTTTGGTCACTTTTATTCTTTGCGGCAAGCGCATCGATCACCTGCTGATCCAATGTATAGGTAAATGTCAGCTCTTTGCCCGGGACAGGCCAAGGCATATCTTTAGGCATCCAGTTTGGTCTCTTTTTCCAACCAAAACGGGGTTTTGTATCTTCAATTTTATAGTCATGGAATTTAAAAGCCATGGGGTTTGCCTTTAAACTCGGGATCCATTCTTTCAGTAAATAATTATGTACTTTCTGTCCTTCCAATCCGCCGACATCAAAGGTAAACCCATCGATTGTTACGCTGGCTTCAGGTCGAATCGACCGTAGAAATGCTGTATTTCCAGTCAATTCATCCAAACCAATACTGGCTACATTTGGAAAAGTCGTAAATGTACGGCTGACCAAACCATTGGAAAAGACCAAATGACCTTCTTTCGTCTTGAAAAGTCCTGCTTTCGCCTGGGGAGTTCCTATTAGCCAGTCTCCAGACAGGCTGTTGCTTTCTTTGCTAAATAGCGGCAGCTGCTGACTATAGCTCTGCTTTGCCTGGCCCAACAAGCCCAATAGACACAGGATATAGAGTTGTTTTTTAAAGTAATTCATCTTTTTATTTTGCCAAAACATTTACTGATGCGACTTTCAGATACTTGCTTAAAACTTTGATTTTATTTGCTTTCAACAATTTTACTGAGCCCCCCATTCTTTATTCTGTTCTTTACCCATAAATAGCACCAAGGTTCCGCCTCGCATAATTTCATTGTGATCTATAAAACAGTTATTATAAGAGATGCCATTAAGTTCAGCCTTTTGGATGTAGCGATTTTCAGGCGAGTTATTTTCTGTTTTGATTACAAACTGTGTCCGAGGATAATATTTGGGATCAAGTTTAAAGGTGATCGTATCAAACACAGGACTTGTAATCTCATAGCGTGTGTCACCCGGACAAATAGGGTGTAATCCAGATGCCGCCAATACATACCATGCTGACATTTGCCCCACATCTTCATTACCTATCAGACCATAAACTGAATTATGATAGGCACGTGAACAAATTTCACGCGTCCATTTTTGCGTGAGCCATGGCGCTCCTAAACGATTAAACAAAAAGGGTGCATGGTGTACCGGTTCATTGGCATGGTTATAATAATTATTCCACATCATATCTTGCGGAGCGAGTTCAAAAAAACTATTGAGATCCGCGATGGTTTTTTGCTTACCACCCAAAAGGCCTGCAAGTCCATCCACATCATGAGGGACAAACCATCCCTGCTGATAAGGGTTGCTCTCAACACAGCCATAATTTTGGGTTAAGCGGCCCGTTTCTGGCCATTTACTCCATGTACCATCCTGTTCTTTCGGTCGAAACCAGCCGACTGTGGGATCAAATAGGTTTCTATAACTTTGCGCACGATGAGCATTTAAATCCACATCAGCCGTTTTATTTAATCGTTTTGCTAATTGAGACAGGCACCATTCTGTATAAGCGTATTCCAATGTCGTTGAAATTTCTCCTGTAGTTCCCTTTTCTCCATTTCCAAATTTTTCAACAGTCTGTCGCGCATATTTATAAGCTTTTTCTACATCAAAGTTGGATATCCCTTTCATATAGGCGTCCGTAATAACTGATACGGCAGGGTTTCCGATCATACAGCCACTATACGCATTCAAAAATTCCCAACGTTCTAAATAATCCTGTTTACTTTCTTCGGCCAATGTCACCAAAGAATTGATCATATCATTTACGATAGTCGGATTAATAATCGTTTGCAAAGGAAACTGACTTCGAAAAACATCCCAGCCGCTAAATACTGTTCGCTTGGTAAAATCTTTCGTTTGGTGAATATGTCCGTCACCGCCAACGTATTTTCCATCTACATCCGAGAAATCTCGCGGATCGATCATCGAATGATACAAAGCTGTGTAAAAAACAGTTTTCTCGTCTTCTGTCCCACCGTGAACCTCGATTTTCCCTAATGCATCATCCCATCGTTTCTGCATTTGCTTCAATACATTGTTAAAGTTCCAATCTTTGATTTCTGTTTCAAGGTTATTTTTGGCTCCCTCCATACTGACAAATGAAATTCCAGCTTTCATTAAGACCTGCTCATTTGCTTGTGTAGGGAATTCGGTATAAAACCCCAAATGTTTACCTTCCATAATGCCGATATTTTTTGTGACGACAGATTTGGAAACCATCTCTTGATAACTGGCACTTGTGACATCTTCCAATTTCCGTTTTTGCCCCTCTGGAAGGGCACAACTCCATACTCCTGTATCGGTAAAAGGCTTACTAAATTGGGCATAAAAATAGACCGTATAATTTGCCTTCCCATCACCATTTCCCCAACCTCCACCTTCGGGCGTGCACTTCATCCATCCTTGGATGGTATGGTTGTCCACCACTTTCACATATTGTTCCGTAGATGTACCACCTACTCGCCGCGCTAAGTCGATCTGAATCCGCGACTTTTTATGTTTGGGAAAAGTAAACCGAAGCATACCGCTATGCGGCGTAGCGGTCATTTCAGCTTTTATATGATAATCTGAAAGCACCACTTCATAATAACCGGCACCTGCTTTCTCATCTTTTTTGGAAAAACGAGAGCGGTAGCCTTTTTCCGGATGTTCGGCACTGCCTGCCGAAGTTTTCAGCTCTCCTGTGGTCGGCATGACTAAAAAATTACCTAGATCACCGTACCAGCCTATACCACTCATTTGTGTAAAGGCAAATCCTTCGATGGAGGTATGCTCGTAGTTGTATCCAGAACCATTATCTCCACCAGTGATCGTGTTGGGGCTAACCTGTGTTAAGCCAAATGGAGTTGCTGCCCCTGGAAAAGTTTTACCGAAACCATGCCCACCGGTTTCGGCTTTTTCACCACTGGTAACCGCACCGATAAACGGATTGACGTATTTAGATTGCGAATAGCAATTAAAATAGATAAAAAATAGAACAACACTAAATTGAATACGGGATATCATAAAAAATGGTTTAGATTACTTTGTCAAGTCTACGGAATCCGATAAGATACAGACAATTGGTTATGTTCGACCAAAAGTTTGCCAAAGACTATAAAACTGGAACAATATAATCAATCTCATTCTTTTTGTCTTCCCAAATCAAATTTCCTTAAAATCTCAAATACCCGTTCTTTACGCAATAACCACATGCCTAACTTTTCTTCGGCAACACCATCCAAAAGTCGGTACGTAAAGACAATCCCCTCCTGTTCATCCAACTGAACCTCTAAATATTTCATCGCAATACCATCTTTATACAGTATGGGGCAAATTTCTGTAATATGTGAGGACAATAAGAATACACTGTTCTTATATCCTTTCAAACAGTTAACTAATTCCTGGGTTGCTTCACTAGCATCACTATGGTTTGTCCCCTTGAATAGCTCATCCATGAGAATAAACATTTGCTTACCGGATGCCAGTAACTCCGCCAAATGTTTAACCCGTAATACTTCGTTAAAAAAGTGACTTGCACCTGCATTTATATTATCACCTAAATTTATGGTCGCCGATATTCCATCAAAAAGCACTGTTTTCATCGCATCTGCTGGAACCGGAAAACCAAGATGTGCCAGATAAACACAGCTTCCAATTGTCTTCAACAAGGTAGATTTTCCTGTCATATTTGCTCCAGTCAAATACCAAAGGTTATTTTCTTTATTGATTTCGACATCATTTTTAATGGCATCTTCGATAAATAAATTATAAGCTCCACGTATGGTGATCATATCCTCTCCCCCTGTCTTTTCCTCAATCTGAGGAAATACAAGATTCTTTCCTTTGATACTTTTTGCTACACTGAACAAGGCATCCAAATGATACAAAACATCGAAAATCTCACGTATTGCATTTCGTTTTATATTTCTAAAAAGATAATCGTATTTGATCATCAGCTCTTTAGAAAATTTGTTATTCAGCAACTGTATAAATTCATCCCGATCGATATCTTCCAAAACATAATCTATGTGTTTACTATACTCTTTGAGAATAGCTAAAGTATGACCTTCTGATTTTACATATTCTAATAAAATAGCAAGACCATCCGTAATCTTTGCTATTTCGTGAATAGATCGCTTTACAAGTATCTCGCGTTTTTTAAAATCCAAAGACAAAAAATTCGTTGACACCATTTCCAGGTAATAAGTAGTCCGAGAAGGTGAATAGGGTTCCTGTGGCAGAGACAAATATTGCTCAAGATCCTGCATCATATACTTATCCAATAGATCCGAAATCTCAACTTTTTGCATAAAAAGAATTAAATGCTGTCTGCTTTCTATTTCCAATTTAGAGGAAAGAGGTTTAAGAAAATAACTATACAACATGTCCCGCCCACCTACGGTAACTGTACAATCGAAAAAATCAATCATATCCTTATACCTGCTATTGGTAACATTTAAATCTGCTAAAGTCTGTTTGTCAACGATGGACATAATTTATTTACTGTGGCTCTTTCCCTAAACTTACTCAAAGTCATTATAATTAGCAACACTGTAGCAGAATCGTTATACAGCGAAATAAATTTTCATAATCATGAGATTACTAGCGATTATTCTAGAATATTAAAACTGAAATATATACCTAATGAGTCAATCAGGCAAGATATAGGTTCTTAAGCATTTAAATTTAGTTGAACATATCCAAGGAAATAACGGAAGGGTAAAAAACAAAAAAAACACCCGAAAGCATGGGGTACTCCGGGTGTTTTAGCCATATTATTAACCTATTTTATGAAAAGTGCCCTTGAATGGGCAACACTAAAATAGAAAATAACTTTGTATAAACAAAATAAAATCAAAAAAAAATCATTTTTTCTAAATCACTAAACCGGTTAAACATGGAAATTTAGCAGCGCGGCTAAAGTATTTCAAGGTCCTTTTTTGTTTGGGCACAAGTTAAAATCTAATTGATATTATCTTAATATATTGCAGGGGTATAACAAAGGGTTAGCAGGGGTATATCCCCTACTAATCCCTTGTTACCCCCCTATAAAAGTAGTGTTATTCCTTTCTTAATTTTGAATCTGAGGAGAACTTGATGCAGGCCTTCGCTATCATTGTGAGATTTTGTTTAATTTTAAATCGATCAAGTAACTGTTAGCTATGACCGAGCGTGAAATTCTGAGACAACATATCGACAAAACCGTCCAGTTAAACGACGAACAATTCGACTACTTCTTTTCTTTTTTTAAACCGATCTCCTTTAAAAAGAAACAAATGATTATCCGTCAAGGAGACCTTGTGGAACAAGAGTATTTTGTGCTAAATGGATGTTTAAAGACCTATTTCACCAACGATGAACAAAAGATGCATATCTTACAGTTCGCAACAAAAACCTGGTGGGCTTCCGATTATAATGCATTGCATAACCAAGGCCCAGCTACGGTCAATTTAGATTGTGTCAGCGATGCAGACACTCTTTGCTTATCGAACGAAGACCGTGAAAAAGTATGTAAGGAAATTCACGAAGTTGAAACCTTTTTTAGATGGCGTTCCAATAAAGGATATATTGGGCTGCAAAAAAGAATAATGTCACTGCTGAACAACGATGCTCGAAGCCGCTACGAGGAACTCATGCAGCAATATCCCGAACTCTATAATCTCATTCCCAAACATTTGATTGCAGCATATCTGGGTGTTTCCCGCGAAACACTGAGCAGGCTATACCAAGCCAAATAATGTGATCTATATCACAAAAGCAAAACCATTCGCTAAATTGTGATGTATATCACATAGGCTCTGGCAATTTATCCCCTACTTTGTACTATCGTTTTAAACATATAATTTTTTAACAGACTTGGTTATTTAATATGAAAAAAGACAAATTAAAAGTATTGGTTGTATTGACATCACATGACCAATTGGGAGATACGGGAGAAAAAACAGGTTTTTGGATTGAGGAATTTGCAGCACCTTACTATGTTTTACAAGATGCAGGAGTGGACGTCACAATCGCATCGCCTAAAGGTGGTCAGCCACCGATAGACCCTAAAAGTGCACTCCCGGATTTTCAAACCGAAGCAACCAAACGTTTTGATGCCGATAAGGAACTTCAAACAAAATTGGCAAATAGCATTCCTTTGGATCATATCAATGAGCAGGATTATGATGCTGTTTTCTATCCTGGGGGCCATGGACCTTTGTGGGATTTAACCAACGATAAGACATCCATTGCATTGATCGAATCATTTTGGGCCCACAACAAACCTGTCGCTGCCGTATGCCATGCCCCAGCTGTATTTCGCTATGTCAAGGATAGTAATGGTCAGCCACTAGTCAAAGGCAAAAAAGTTGCCGGATTTTCAAATAGCGAGGAAGAAGCGGTTCAACTAACGGATGTTGTTCCCTTTTTAGTGGAAGATGAACTCGTAAAATTGGGTGGTCAGTACAGCAAAGGGGAAGATTGGCATAGTTATGTAGTCAAAGATGGTCATCTCATTACCGGGCAAAACCCTGGGTCTTCGGAAGAAACTGCTAAAGCTTTGTTTACTCTATTGAGCAAGATATAATAAACAATTAGCTAAAAATCAACAAGGTTATTTCCTTGAAAGGAAATAACCTTGTTGATTTTTATATAGGTAGCAGCAAAGTACAAACTGGCTTTGGCCGATTTATATTTTTTGTGAGCAATATATAAAACCGTAATTTTTCCAATAGTGGAATGGACATCCTATAAGATTTTGGCATAAAAAAAGCACCGGAGTTTTCCGGTGCTTTTTTAGTTCAGAAGTTCAATAAAGACAAGTGAGTTAATTATTTTATGCTATAGGTTACGTTTGCCATTGTCAACCAAGGCGAGGTAAATCGTATATTAATTGTATCGCCCGATTTGCCCAAAGCCTGAACATACACGATCATTTTTCCATGATAAACGCGCTGTTTATTATCGGTATAGTCGCCCATATCTGCATTGTTCCCCGCTTCCATACCCAGTAATCGCGCATGTCCAGCAATATCACAGGTGATTTCATCTTCCGAAAGGACCACAGGAAGTCCCTTGTTATCCACCACTTGCAAGGCGACCTGCAAAATGCCACCGCCTTCAATCGCTTTCCCTCCTATCACCGTCGCCTGAATCGCCGCCGGACGTTCACTGGATTCGATAGTGTGCCGAACTACTTCTTTTTTATTCGTGTCCAGACCAACAACCTCTAGTTTACCAGCTGCATAGGGAATATCCCAAAAGATGATACCTGTCTTCTCATCGTAATTTTTCTCTTCGCCAACAACCTTACCATTGAGCTCCAATCGCGCCTGAGGGCTATTGGTGTAACAGACCACCCTGATTTGCTGTCCCTCCTGATAGTTCCAAATTGGCCAGGCATCCATGGAGGGCGCTTCATTTTTCCGTTGTCCTTGCTCGGATTCCAACGCAGACCAAACATCGGTAGTCGTTGCTGCGCCCTTCAATGGATAGGTTCCCAAATAAGCCATTGGTTTATCGGACCACAGCGATTGGCGGTAATAACCCCTCGGTTTAATAAAACCTGCGAAATCCAGCAGTCCCGAATAAAATCCACGTGAAGGCCAACGCCCCGACTCTCCGAGATAGTCAATACCCGTCCACAAGAACTGGCCAAATATATGCTTGTTGTCGCGTACGGCAAGCCATGCCGGAAGATCGTGCCGATTCTCACTTCCGAAAATCACGCGTGCTGGATAGCGCTGATGATCCAGTTGATAACGACTTTCGGTATAATTGTACCCTGCAATGTCGAGTGCCCCCGGATAGGCCGTTTCGTTGGACATAGCCACACCTGCAAGCCCTGCTGTAACAGCTCTGCTTTTATCATATTTTTTCACAACCGCAACCAAGCGTTTCGCTATATCACCCAATCGCATCGCATCTGGTGCATCCTTTTTGTATCCGCCATACGAAGCCTGTGTAAAACCACCCTCCTTCTTCTCGCCGTTAAGGACAGGATGTGAATAAGGGTCATTTGGATAATCCACTTCATTCCCTATACTCCAGGCGAAAATCGAGAGGTGATTGCGATCCCGTTTGACCATATCTGCAAGATCTTGCTCTCCCCAGCTTTCAAAAAAGTCATACGATCCCTCAAAACCGGGCGTTCCGACATTCCAGCCCTGCAGCCATTTCCGTTTTGGAAATTCCCATTCATCAAATGCCTCATCCATAACCAACAGCCCCAACTCGTCACATAAGGTGTAAAGCGAGGATGCTTGCGGATTATGACTGGTTCGAATGGCATTGACACCCAAAGATTTCAATGTCTGCAGCCGCCGACGCCATACCTCGGTATACATTTCAGCACCCAGCACACCGGCATCGTGATGTAGGCATACGCCTTTGACTTTCATCCATTCGCCGTTTAAAGCAAAGCCCTTGTTTGGATCAAATGTAAAAGTTCGGAAGCCCGTTTTGATTGCCGACTGATCAATTTGCTTTCCATTTTGCAATACGCTTGTCCGCAAGGTATATTGATTGGGTTGATCCAAGCTCCACAATTTAGGGTTTGCAACCGTCAATTGCTGCTGTATCGTCGCTTTAGCGGTAGCATCAATCTTTACTTTCTCCGATTTATTAGCGACAACCTTCCCTGCGGCATCAATCAACTCCTGCACAACGGTAAGCGCACTGCCGTTGGACGTACTATTGACAACGGTCACTTCGGTATTTAACATTCCTTTCCCTTGCTTTAGCTCGGGATAGGCATATACTCCCCATTGATCAATATGCAAGGGATTGGCCTTTACAAGCCAAACGTCACGATAAATGCCCGATCCCGTGTACCATCTTGAATCGGCACTTTTACTGTGGTCGACCTTAACAGCGATGGTATTTTCTTTTCCAAACTCAATATATGACGTGATATCATAAGAAAAGGATATATAGCCGTTGGGGCGTTTTCCAACAGATTTGCCATTGACAAACACCTCGCTTCGGTTGTATACCCCCTCAAAATAGATAAATATTTTTTTGCCCTGATCTGCCATAGGTATCAGGAGCTGTTTTTGATACCAGCCAATACCACCCGGTAAATAGCCTGTCGCGCTGGCTAAACTTGGACTGAGGGGGTATTTTACGCCCCAATCATGGGGCAAACGGACCTGCTGCCAAGCTCCACGCTTCGTTTCTGCGCTGGCCTGCCCCTCGATATCACCCAAATGGAAACGCCAGTCTGAATTGATCGCTTCGGCTTCACCAAATCCTGCCTGTGCGTATAGGCCACTGATGCCCATACCAATAGAAACAGCTAAGACGGATAGTTTTTTTATGAGATTATTCATTTTACTTTTTTGCATTAGGTTCAAGTGATTAAAGCGTTGGAACAACAGGCAACACATTGCCCTGATCATCAAAATACAAACGATCCATGCATACCTCCCGGTTAAATCCTGCTGCGTCGCCCATATCAATACCTTTGGGATAATTGAATCGATGGTAAACAATATACCATTCGTCTTTACCGGGAATCTGCAAAATCGAATTATGCCCAGTGCCATAGATCCCTTTCGCAGAATCTTTTTGTAAGACTAAATTATTAGCTGGAACAGTGATCGGTCCATCAGGGGAAGTTGCAGTTCCATAGCGTACCCGATAATTTTCACTCCGGGTATCGTCTTCTGACCAAAAGAAATAATAGCGTCCTTTGCGGTAGACAACATAGGCACCTTCGCGGAATGTCTTATCGGGAGTGAGTACCTTTACTGTATTTTTTTTGATGGAAACCATATCTTTGTTGAGTTCAGCAACAGCCAGATAGCCATTTCCCCAATACAGATAGCTTTTTCCAGATTTGGGATCGTTAAACACCGCCGGATCAATCTCCTGCCCGCCATTGACACCCTCAGGCTTAAAATCGATCAGCGGTTTTCCCGCGTCCTTAAAAGGCCCGGTAGGTAAATCAGCCACCGCAACACCGATCTTTTGCGCTGCTGTAAAATAATAATAGTACTTATAATCGTTCTTGACTTTCTTTTCCGTAATTGTAGGTGCCCATGCATTGCGAGGTCCCCAGGCAACATCTTTTTTCAGGTCCAAAATCACCCCTTCATCTTTCCACTGATTGAGATCGGAAGACGAGAAGGTCTTGAAATAATAGCCCCCCCAGCCATCAAAACCATCACTCGTTGGATAGATATAGTATTTTTTTGTTTTATTGGAATAGAGTACATCTGGATCGGCATAAAAGCCATCCAAAACGGGATTCTTTCTGAATGCGAATTCTATATCTTTGGGTTTCCCCCATTTGGAGGTCAAGTCCAAAAGTTCTTGTCTTGAAATAGGAATAATGGTCCCATGACGTGGATGGAAATCCATGTCAATTTGATGGTCGATTACTTTAAAACGATCAAGGTCTTCAGAGATGCAGAATTGGTACTTCCCTTTACCATAGACATCATACATCAGGATATATTTATCCGACTGATTGAGTTTAAAGACACTGGATCCTTCCACAGCATCATTGGTCTGCTGTTTATACCCCGGCTGTTCAATCCATTTTCCCGAAGTCAGAGAATCGGTTATCGCCAGCTTAATGCCATTTCCATGTCCTTCAGTTTTGTAAAAAAGGTAGAACAAGCCATTCTTTGCAATAATATCGCCATCGATACAGGATTTACCATTTTTTGGAAGAAACAGCACTTTAGGTTCGCTTTCAAAATCTGTAAACTCCTTATTAGCATAAGCATAGTAGATGATATCCGGGCCATTTCCGTGCTGCATGGACCAGTACACCATGTATTTACCGACCGAAGGGTCATATATAGTCTGTGGTGCCCATACTCTTTTCAACGCTTCCTGACCTTTGAAACGCTGCTGGATATCGATTGCCTGATGAGACCAATGCACAAGGTCTTCGGATTTTAGCAGGATCAAACCCCGATTAGAATCCCAGCCTTTGGAGGAGGTCATGTCGGTGAGCACCATATAAAATGTTTTCCCATCTTCGCCACGGAGAATATGGGGATCACGTACACCACCAGTCTTGCTGATCACCTTCGAATCCAGGATAGGCTGGTTTTCATTTAAGGCTCTGTAGGTATAGCCATCTGTGCTGATCGCAAAACAAACCGCTTCATCTGCGACAGCATTACCTTTGAAATAGGCAAATAAATAACCTGCAAAATCTTTGTCCGTAGGTCCGCTGCGATAAGCCTGAGCAAAAACACCGCATGTAGCATGTATTAAAAATAAGGTAACTAAGATTGAAATTTTGTTTTTTTTCATGAAGGTTTAGTAGAATAAATAAGCATTAGACCATTTTTTTGCATCGATGAAAGCCACGGGATATAATCCCGTGGCTTCGTAATCCGGCAATTTTACTTGCCATCAGCACCTATTTTAAAGCTATTTTTTGAACTGCCGTATAGTAGTACTCTCCAGATACCGTAGCTTTCACCCCTATTCGGGCAAACACATAATCGAGGTTTTTCAGGTTGTCCGGCAATTCACCGACGATACTTGTCGGTTGACCAAAAGCAACATTAGCCAAATTGGCATCCACACGTAGCTCGCGTTGTACCTGATCTGTTAAAACAGATTTACCGAGGTAAAGTCGCACAAACTCCAAATTTGCCGTACCTACTATTCTATTAACCGTAAAGTTAGCAGTAATACTGTTATTATTTTTTTGAAAAGACTCGTTTGTCACCGTGAAATAGGGTGTTACAGGCACATCAATTGTCGTATTGCCTTTCACTTGCACCAATACCGTATCGGTTGCCTGTTGTAGCCATGGTGAATCTCCTTTCCGCACCAATTTGTATTCGCCATCAAAAAGACTAACAGAAAAAGAGCCGTCCTGATCAAAATATACGGGTATTGCTGAGCGAAGCGGATACCCATCCTGCCATAATTCCAATTGAGGCCCATTATTCCGAACGCCAATCGCCTTTCCTTCATAAACAACGCGTCCCGAAAGCGTTGATTTTGGGGCTTCAAAATTATCATATTTGCAACCTACAACGAGTAGGCTTGCAAAAGCTACCAATAAGCTTAAAAATTTTATTTTCATGGTACAACTAGATTAATGGAATGGATTTCTAACTATTTTAGGATTTTTATTAATGACATCCTGACTAATGGACGCATAATAATTGGCCATACGGAAAAAGCGTGCCTTTCTGAAACGCGCAGGTCTTACCCGTTCATAGATATACTTACCGTCATCGGCATGCCCTGGACGCACGACACGATAAGCATACAGTCCATATACAACAGCGTTGGGATCATTTTCCGATCCGTCCCACACCAAATGTGCAATACGCCATCTTTTAAGATCATAGTAACGATGATCTTCGAAAGCAAGTTCGACACGTCGTTCGTTCCGGATAATATCCATTGTTAGGTTACTAACGCTATTGGCCGGAAATCCTGCTCTTTCGCGCAATTTATTGACGTAAGTTCTTGCGTCCACGGTCTGTCCCAGCTCAAATGCAGCTTCTGACGCGTTGAGATAAATTTCACCAAGACGAAACCACGGCCACCAGTTAGCAGCTGATGTACCGCGTGTACTGGCTGCCGGCGCATCGCTGACAAATTTACGGATATAGAAGCCGGTGTTGCTGACGTCCTGTGCGTCATAAAGCGGTCCATCAAAGCCGGTCCACAAACCACCACTCGCATAATTCTGTCCCAGTTGTGGCGCTGCAGTAAACTGGTAAGCTCCATTCGTCCCCCAAGTTGCCACTCCAGCCTGAATACTCACAGCACGTCCGCGGAAAGAAGTTCCCGGATAAATCACCGTCCCAAACAATCGAGCATCTTTATTCGCAAAAATATCGTTGATATTTTGATAGGCTACGTAATTTCCTGCGCCGTTTTTATCATGTAGTGTGCCTTTGCTACCGTCTAGATAATCAAAACTTTCTACAAGACTCAATGAAGGAGAAATTGTCGATGATGACTCATTGTCTTCGGTCAGACTTCTGACGATATTGTCATAAGCAAAGCGGTGAACTTTTAAACTCGTGACAAAATCCTTGGCAAAGATGACTTCGGCACCAGTTTTCTTATTGAGCATATCATAAAAATTGGCACCTTTATCGGCATTCTCATTGTAAAGCGCATAGGGACCATTCATAATTTCCTTGGAAGCAGCCAGCGACTTGGTATAATACCCCGTCGCCATATTGGCTGGAATACCCACTTCTCCTCCGGCAGTCGTTATCGGTGAGGCCATTAGATTATTATATTTCGCGATGGATGCCGCATAAAGCATTGCCCGACTTTCCAAAGCTAATGCTGTATACTTGTTGGCTCTGGTCTTACTGGCATTATAGACGGTAAGATCTTCCTTGATCTCTTCCAATTCTTTGTAAATAAAATCGTAGACTTCATACTCCTTGGCACGTGCTACCTGCAATGGTGTTGGATCACCGCTAAAGTCATAGATGAGCTGGGTTGTAACGATAGGTACGCCGCCCATGCGTTTGACGAGTTCGAAGTAAACAAAGGCCCGGATGAAGCGTAATTCGGCTTTATACTGCTTACGTTGTGCATCAGACAATTGTGTACTGAATTGATCGATATTTTCGAGGGAAAGATTCAGATCCCGAATCAGTCCATAATCCCAATAGCGACCGTAATCGTCACCAAACTGATAATCATTACGCCAGTTTTGATCGCGATGTCCCGACCACATGGCATCATCCAATTCGGTCATTCCTCCTGTATTGAAAACACCATGTAGCGTTGGCATTCTGTCGTAATAATTGGCGACGAGTGAAGTTAACAGTTTCGGGTCATTCCAAAGCTGTGCATCGGTAATCAATGATTTTGAATCCCGGTCAAACCAATCGTCGTGATTGCAGCTGCTCAACGAGGACAAGGTCAATAAAGCAACTCCTATATATGTAAGTTTAAATCGTAGTTTCATGTTAAAAAGTCATATTAAATCCAACCATAAATACCCTTTGCTGTGGATATACTACTGCTGCTCTCGCTTCGATCTCAGGATCAATCTGGTAGTCTTTGACATTGTCAAAAGAAATCAAGTTTGAGGCATTAACGTAGAACCGTATTTTTTCGGCCTTTATCTTTTGAATCCATGCTTTTGGCAGATTGTATCCAAGCTCCAGGTTGCGGACACGCAGGTAACGTACATTGGTCAACCAAAAATCACTATTTCGACTATTGGGACCTGAGTTGCCATTACGAATCGCAGGGTAGCGTCCCGGAATCCATTCACTGTTTGGATCATAAGGGTCTTTGCGATGCCATCTATCTTCAAGTAGATAGGCTGGAGAATTACCCCCACCGTGGAAGGCATTACGTAATTCATAATCCTGAAACCAGGATTGCACCGCACCACCGGCCAGATCAATATTTAAGTTGATGCCTTTCCAGTCAAGTCCTATCCGACCACCGAAGCTCATCATCGGTGCCCAACCCGTCGGATAACCGATCGGACGCTGATCCATATCATTGATAACCCCATCGCCGTTTACATCTTTATAAATCAGATCACCAGGAAGTTGCGTCCTATTGTTCTGACCATCATTATTGATCGGATGGTTGCGGATCTCTTCTTCCGACTGAAATCGTCCAACTACTTGGTATCCCCACCATACTCCGCCCCAGCGGTCTTCAATCGAGTTACGGTATTCATTCCACGAATTACTGAAACGAGGCTTATAGGTTTCTAGGTCACGATAACGTGAAAAAGTCATATTCCCACTGACAACATAGTTAAGCTCACCGACCTTATCGGTATAGGTAATGATACCTTCGGCTCCATAATAGCCGTTCTTACCGAGGTTTTCATTGGGAAGATCATAACCGATTTCGGCTGGTAATAGGACATCGTACCGTTTGCCAGGATATCCAGTACGGATAATTTTAAAGATATCGGCCGTCAATGTCAGCTTATTTTTCAGCAGTGTCGCATCGATACCCATGTTATAATTGGTGTTTTTAACCCAGGAGAGGTTGCGAACTGGTAAACCTCTAGGCTGTACCCCGGGCACATAAGCTCCGTCTAAGACAGCACTTCCAGCCGCCCAATTATACCCGGCAAGGTAATCGTGCATTCCCACGCCCTCTTCAAGTCCTGTTTGTCCGATCGAACCACGGATTTTAAGGTCACTCACCACAGATTTTAAGGATTTAAAGAACCCTTCATCCGAAATACGCCAACCTACCGATGCTCCTGGAAACAATCCCCAGCGTTTACCTTCATAATATTTAAAGGAACCATCATAACGGCCCAGTACCTCCAGAAGATACTTGCCCTTGTAGTTGTAGTTGATACGGCCAATATATCCAGCCCGAGCCTCGTAAGCCCATTCATCGGCCAAACTATTGAGCTCCGACAGTCTTAACAACGGAATATAATTGTTTGAAGGATTTGCGCCCAATGCCTTATACGTCCGGTCCCAATCTGAACGCTCATAGCCTAACATTCCCGCGAAAGTATGATCGCCGATCTGCTTGTTATAATCGATCTGGAACTGTGCAAAGCGAGAAACAATCTCCCTCGTGGTATCGTAACGCCAGCCAGCATCACTTCCACCAGTACGCTTATAGGCATTATTTTCGTACCGATATACATCATAGGTATATTGGAAGCCTTCAAATTTATTGTTGGTATAGTTGTAAGAAACAGTTCCTTTTGCCGACAAACCAAAATTTGTCTTATAGGCCGCAAAGAGATTCACATTTCCAGCAAGGTATTTATTGTCTTTATAGCCGGCAATATCGCGACTAAAGAGAGCCGGGTTATAGGGAAAATCATTGGTATGATTGATATATTCCGGATTGTCATTTGCGTAGGGACCTACAGTCGGCCTATTTTTCATAATAGCCAAAATAGACGAGAAGTATCCATCCCCACCTGGTAAGCCAACATCCTGTGTGCCCTCATGTCTTCCTGAAATCTGCGTCCCGACAGTAAGTCCTTTGAGTACCTCAGCTTCCATATTGGCCTGGAAATTGGTTCGCTTATAATTGAAATCCTTGATCATTGCATCCTGATTGAGGTGGCCCAATGACAGGAAGTAATTGGATTTTTCATTTCCACCGGTAACATTGGCATTGATGTATCGCTGTGGAATATTCTTACGGATCACCATGTCATAATAATCATAGCCTTGGTAGCCGGGCTCTGTCCCTGCCTGCCATTTCGCCAACTCCTCGGGCGTATATACCGTCCTCGGGTCGCGGTTTTCATTCTGTGCGGCCTCAACCAATCCACGTGTGTATTGTTTAGCGTTTGCCATGGTCGGAAAACGTGTCAAATTTTGCCAGCCTTGGTAGCCATTAATATTGATTTTTGCACTTTCTCCTTTTGCGCCTTTTTTGGTGGTAATCAATACAACACCTCTGGAAGCACGGAATCCATATACTGCTGCGGCGGCATCTTTCAAAATAGAGATACTCTCAATATCTTCTAGATTCAGCGAATTAAAGATATCTGCGCCGGAGCCATTCTGTGTACCAACCCAATCAGTACCTTCCTGACCTCCATAAGCAACCCCATCAATTACATATAAAGGCGAGCCCATATTCCGGATTTCGATCGCTGCACCACGACCGGGACGCGCGTCTTTGGCACGCACTGAGATCCCCTGCACCTTTCCTGCCAAAGCCCCAGCAGTCGTCGTCGATGATGACCGTACAATATCCTCTGATTTAATATTGCTTACCGCCCCTGTAATATTACGTTTGGACTGTTTACCATAACCAACAACGACGACATCCTCCAATACATTTTCATCGGCCTCGAGCTGGATTTTTAAATTTGTTGTTCCATCCAATGGAATTCGACGAGTCTTATACCCAACAAATGACACGACGAGCGTTCCTTTGTTAGCATTCAGCTCAAATTTCCCCGATTTGTCTGTTGAGGTTCCCTTACCTCCTTCCAGGAGGAGTACACTCGCACCAACGATAGGCTCGTTTGCTTTGTTGAAAACTTGTCCCGTAACCTTCTCCTGCGCATACAGCAATGTTGGCATCACGCTCAACATGGTGTAAAAAGAAGCAATCTTTAAGTTTTTCATAAATTTCAATACGAATTAAACAGTAAATAATACAATCTAGCCGGACAAGACAATATGATGGTAAACTACGGTCTACTTTGGTTATTTCTTTTGCATCGTTGCCACCCCTACCTAGATTTATAATTGGATTAATACCTCAAACTTAGCCGATTTTGCAGCATTCTATCGTACACAAATCCGTCAAAAAACATATATTTTTTAGTCAAAAACAGCTTTTTAAATATATTTAAGGCATATTTTATGTTTTTTTTCTCAAACTGATCTACGAAAAAACTATGCCCCTATCTATGTTGAAATAGTAGGGGCATACTTATCTGATGTGGATTGTTTTAATACACTACGCGAGCTTTATTGTCGGATCGTTGATATTCGGAAGGTAGCTGGCCAAACTCCTCTTTAAAACATTGTCGAAAATAAATCGCACTATTGATTCCGACCATAAATGACACTTCAGTCACGTTATACTTCCCGGTCCGAAGTAGATCTGCCGCCTTATGGATACGTATCTTACGTACGAGTTGATTGATATTTTTCCCTGTGATGCCTTTCAATTTCCGATAAAGGGTAGACTGACTCATATTCATGCGATCAGCGAGGGCAGCAGCATCCAATACCTCATCCTGCATATGCTGTTCGACAATCTGCATAAAATCCTGAACAAATTCATTTTCACGCCAGAGTTCCTCCGTAGGCTTTTGTTCTAGTCCTATATTGGTAGTTGAAAAAGATGATTTTGAATTTAAACTTTCCAAAATCAGTTCATTGATCTGTTTCTGTCGGCTCAATAGATTGTCAATACGTTTGAAAAGTAAAGCTGCTGTAACTGGTTTGATCAGGTAGGAGTCTATCCCCAGATCATAACCTCTCTGCCGATCTGCATCGGTATTTTTTGCTGTCAATAGCAACAGTGGGATATGACTTGTACTACGTTCCTGTTTCAATTGCTTTACAAGCTGAAAACCATCCATATCGGGCATCATAATATCACTGATCACCAAGTCGGGCACCCTAGCCATCGCCATTTGATAGCCTAAAGTTCCATTTTCGGCGAGCACCACGTCATATTGTCTTTGCAAGGTACTTCCCAGATATTCACGAAGTTCCAGATCATCCTCAACCAATAGCACTAGCGGACGTTGCGAAGAAACAGGCTGCTCGCCATTCTCAACAGGTAATCGATCGGTTTTCAATTTTACTGTAAAGGTGGTACCAAGGCCAAATGTACTATTCACATCAATCTTTCCATGATGGATCGCCACAAGTTCTTTCACCAAAGCCAGACCAATACCCGTACCCTGAGTACCTGTACCCGCAACCTGATAATACTTTTCAAAAATCCTACCGATATCTTCTTTGTCAATACCTACTCCTGTATCCTCTACGGACAACACCGCCCAATGGTCCAAATCCGATTCTTCGTAATGCAAGCTTAGTTTAATATAACCTGACTCGGTATATTTATAGGCATTCGACAATAAATTATCGACGATCAATTGTACGATTTCAGCATCAAATAGCGTACGTGAATCCCTCACAGGGAGTTCAGACAACACCCGAAGACCAGGTTTGTGATTCAATGTTTTATATTTATGGGCAAGATCTGCGAGCATTTCTCCCAAAGACCCAGCTTCGGGCACAAAGGGTTTAAACTGCGATTCTACCTTCCTAAATTCCAACAACTGGTTGACCAATGTGAAGAGTCTATTAGCGCTTTTCTGTACCGTCTGAACCAGTTCGCGATGTTTTTCAGTAAGCTGCTGCTCTTGGGACAGGTCGTCAAGGGGGCCTAGAATCAACGTCAAAGGTGTCCGTAGCTCGTGTGTTATATGCGTATAGAAATTTAGGCGCTCTGCATGTAACTGTTCGTCCTGCACATGTTGCCGCTCTTTCAGTTTTAGTTCGGATTCGGCTTTCATTTTTTTGAAATAGAAAGAAATGATAATATATCCAATTAGCAGCACAAGGAGCAGATACACGATCTTGGCGGATAAACTGAGATAAAAAGGTGGCGCAATGTTGATCAATAGATGCTGGTAGTCCTGCGACCATTGCCCATTTTTCATCCGGGTACGAATCAGCAACTCATGTTCACCGTAGGGTATATTACGAAAATCGAGGTTGGTCTCGTTTCCCAGAAAAATCCAGTCATTATTAAGCCCTTGCAATTTATAGCCAAACTCGACCAAACCGTCTAGAGCAAAGTCCATAACAGCAAGTTCGATACGAAAGCTATTTTCATCATAATTGAGTTCAATCGCCTTTGTCGGCGAGGGATATTTATCGACCTGCGTACCGGACTCTCCGGATCGAAAAACAATAAATCGGCTAATACTTAGGGGCGAGGTTGGTAAATTGGACGGGATTGTGGCTGGGTTGAAATAACACATTCCTTCCTGCATCCCAAAATACAGTCGACCTTCACTGTCTTTTCCTACACTTGCATTGATAAAACCTCCCAAAGGCAAACCGAAAGACTGGTCATATTGTAGAAAACGTCTTTCTTTCGGGACATAGCGTAACATCCCCGATTTGGTCGAACACCAAATATTTCCGGTCTGATCTTCTGCGAGTCCATTGACAAAAAGCCATGCATTCCCTCCCGGAGGCATCAATAGAGACAGATCACCAATCTTCTTACCCGCTTCCTGTACAGCCAGTCCTTGATTTGTAGCCACCCAGATATTGTTATTTCTATCCCGCAACAAATGATTAATCGTGTTATTTTGCAAGCCATTACCCTTGTCCATTTTTCGAAGCAGTTTATGCTGAGGATCGTAAACATAGAGTCCTTGCCCATAAGTTCCGACCCACATGTTGTGTTGGCCATCTTCCATCAACGTTCGGGGCGCATAATCGCCAAGCATTGGTTTGTTGATCAAAAGCTTCTGGACATGCCCCTTTCCTTCATCATATATAAATACCCCTTGATGTGCTGCAAACCAGATCTGTCCCAAATGGTCCTCATAAATCGCGCGTACCTCCGTCACAGGCTCACCTAAATCAATGGTTTTCCAAACGGACGATCCAGCATATTGAACGGCAATTCCACCTTTACGTAATCCGAGCCAAACATGTTGATGCTGGTCCTTAAAAGCTGTTAGCAGGAAATCGTCTGCCCCACCATTCTTTTTGGTAATCTGTCTCAATAAACGCCCTTCCGCATTCATTTCGACCAGACCTGAACCTTCAGTCGCCAAACGTATTGTCCGATTTTCCCCCACCAATACATTGCTCACTGTTGCCAGTCGATCCGGCAGCATATTGTCTGATGGAAAGAAACTAAAGAAGGGGGCTATATGACTCACAACTCCCAAGCCACCACCATATAACGCTAGCCAAACGTTTCCAAACCGATCGGGAGTAATATGCTGAACCATCGTATTATTGCCTTTCCCCAGATCAAAACGCTCTACATGCTGTACGGCTTCAATACGCTTATCATAACCATAGCTCGGCTGCAATAAAAAGAGTTGCGACGATTCGGCGCCTATCCACAATGTATGGCCAATTTCCTTAATCGCATATACAAAAGGTTCATTTCCATTTTTTGCCAATCCTGCCAAAGAAATCTGCTGTAGTTTACCGGAAGCTGGATGATACACAGCCAGCCCCTTTCGGGTCCCTATCCACATATTGCCGGCTTGATCACAAAACAAAACTTTAATTTCATTATCTGGTAATTGTCCGGAGGTATTGTGATTAGTTAGTCTTTTCAAAGAATGGCTAATGGGATCCATTATTGTTAAACCTTCGTTAACATGCCCGATGTAAAGCATTCTTTTTTGATCTTCGGCCAGAGACCAAATGCTATTTTCGGGAAGACCCGGAAAATTCTTTTTATTGAAATGACTAAATTCTCCCGTTACCGGATCAAAATGCTGCACCCCTTGATGGTAGGTCGCTAACCACAATTTCCCATCCTTGCCTTCAATCATATCCGTAATATCATTCGTGGCTATGGATTTTGGATTAGCTGCATCATGTGTATAATAACTGAATCTATTTGTGCCTAGGTCAAGCACATTCAGCCCATTGGACCTTGTTCCGATATACACTTTCCTGTCTGCATACAGCAACGTATTAATTTCATTGCTATTGATCGATTGACCGTCCTGCTTATCGGCGGCATAATATGATTTAAAAGACTTTCCCGCATAACGGTTCAGCCCCAGCTCTGTGGCTACCCACATAAATCCTTCATCGTCATGCACGATATCCAGTACCTGCTGATTGCTTAAGCCATCTTGAAGGGAAAAAAAATGGGCATTGTTGGGCTGTCCATAAACATAGGCCAACTGCCAAAGAAAAACAATAATAATGAGAAAATTTTTCATAGCTCCGCCACCACCAAATAAGTTAACAACACCAACCTGTTCTCTTGAATGGGATCCTTTGCCGACTATCATTCGCCCCAATCCATTTGCAACTTTTTGCAAAATTGTTGAGCACCACAACAACTATACAATGAAAATATTCAGGATATAAACACAACATAGGCCCATTCAAATAAAGGTTATTTTCAAGTTAAAGATAAGAATAAATATATAAATGTCAAACAAACATTTATAATAGTACCAAGAGGAATATCGTGCATAATCTCACGGAATATTGATCAACTAAAATTACCTACCAATACCTGAAATATTGGTATATTGCAACAAAATCTAATAACACTTGTGAATCACAAAAAACACGTTCATGAATAAAATCTTCTCAACCTTACTCCTATCCTGTGCCCTGTACCTGCCGACACTAAATTTTGCGCAACAAAAAAATGCACTTCCTCAACTCATTCCATTTCCGCAGCAATTGGAGGCTAAGCCAGGCCATTTTCAGCTAAAGGGTCAAGAATTGGGTTACTATATTGATCCAGCCCTATCTTCTAAATCATTATCGGGATGGATCGACCATTCCCTATTCGGGAAACTGAACAAAAAAAACGTAAAGAAAGCCAGCGCTACGTTGCAATTGATTAAAAATCAAGGCCTCTCAAATGAGGGGTATGAATTGATCATAGATCAAAAAGGTATCCAGATCATCGCCGCATCTGAAAAGGGTGCATTTTATGGATTACAAACAATCCAGCAATTATATTTACTCTCAGGAACAACAGCTAAGCTTGCTCTCCCCTATGTAACGGTCAAAGACGAGCCAGCTTTCCAATGGCGAGGTGTCGAACTCGATGTAGCCCGTCATTTTTTTCCAAAAGATTATATTTATAAATTTATCGATCTACTTGCAACCTACAAGTTTAACAAATTTCACCTGCACCTGACAGACGATCAAGGTTGGCGCATAGAAATCAAAAAATACCCCAAACTAACCGAACAAGGGGCTTGGCGGACGTATAACAATCAGGATTCTGCCTGCTTTGTGAAAGCCAAGGAAAATCCCGACTTTAATCTGCCTAAGGAATTGATCCGCACAACAAACGGAAAGGAAGAATATGGCGGTTATTATACACAACAGGATATCAGGGACATTGTAGCTTATGCGGGCAGCCGACAAATAGAAATCATTCCGGAAATAGATATGCCAGGGCATATGATGGTAGCTACAAAGGCCTATCCCGAACTCCTATTGGACAGTCAGTCCGCGGGCTGGGGAAAACAATTTTCTGTACCGATCAGCCCCTGGAAAGAAAGCAGTTATACTTTTGTTGAGAATGTACTAAGCGAAATCATTGAGCTATTCCCATCACATTATATTCACATTGGTGCCGACGAGGTAGAAAAAGACTCCTGGTCAAAATCAGCAGCTGCGCAGGCTTTTATGAAAGAAAAGCAAATACCTAACTTACATGATCTGCAAGGTTATTTCGTCAAAAGAGTGAACAATTTTATCCGTTCAAAAAATAAACAGAGTATCGGCTGGGATGAAATATTGGACGGCAGTTCCGATACCAGCATGATGGTCATGTACTGGCGTGGTTGGGTAAAAAATGCACCTATGGAAGCTGTTAACCGTGGTCACAGGGTCGTTATGACACCTACAAATCCGCTTTATTTTGATTACCTTCCAAATAGCAGCAGCCTAGATGCCGTGTACAATATGAGCGTGGTACCTTCGGATATATCCAGCCAAAAAGCACATTTGATCCAAGGTGCACAAGCCAATATCTGGACAGAAATGATCCCCTCAACGCGCGGTTAGAGTTTATGATCCTCCCACGTTTAAGTGCTTTATCGGAACGCGTATGGACCAACAAATCCCTGTATGATAGCTATAGAAATCGAGTGATTGCACACTTTGGACTCTGGAACAAAATGGGTTTACGGTATCGTATGCCAGACCTCAACGGTTTCGCCGAAACACAGGTAATTGTCGACGGACAATCTACACTAAAAGTCTCGAATGAACTTCCCCAAAATCCAATACATTATACCACCGATGGTAGTCTTCCAACAAAGCAAAGCGCAGTGCTGAACGGCTCTCTTGTCGTTAAAAAAGAAGGCCCTATTCGTTTTGCGACAATCTCGCCTTCGGGTGCAAAAAGTGAGCTCTATCAGGTTGATTTTAAAAATGATACTTGGAAAAAGGGTATAAAAGTTGATGAAAGCACGGTGGTTCCGGGTCTTACGGCAACATTTTTCAATGGAACTTTTACCAATACTTCTGCCATTTCGGGTCCCGAAGTGCGTCAGGAAGTGATTAACAATGTAGCGCTAAGCGATACCATCAAAATGCCTTCTTTTGGTGCAAAAATAAGAGGATACCTCTACGTCAAAGAAAAAGGAATCTATAATTTCTATTTTACTTGTGATGATGGTGGTGTCCTGCGGATCCATGATCAGCTTGTCGTTGATAATGACGGGCAGCATGCACCGATTATGAAAAGCGGACAGATTGCGCTAGAAACAGGCTACCACCCAATTGCTGTAGATTTCCTTGAAGCTGGAGGAGGTTTCACTTTAAAACTTCAATACAATGTCAATGATTCAAAAGTGATCGATATTCCCAAAGCGTCTTTTTTCCATAAAAAGGATTAAAAAAAAATCGACATAAAATAGCAGTGATACCATCCCCAGTGCAGTCAATAGGCACTGGGGATTTTTTTATCCGACAAGATTCTGGTCTAACGCGAAGCTAGGGATAACATATTCGCAAAAAGACGATATGCCCCTGCTACTCCTGCTGGCAGTTGTCGAAAGAGCGACAGGCTGTTATAGATATAATAACCTTTTCCTTTTTTGTGCAGCAGCAATAACCCATCTTCCGTACGATTATCTCCATTTTGCCCACGCAGTATCGGTTCAAAATCCGATGCCCATTTTTGAGGTAAAAAAAAGTGCCCGGTCCTGTACCCAATTTTGAAAATCATGCTGTCCGATTACATTAGGGTAGTTCAATATGCGATGGGAAGGGTTCAAAAATGATATATGGCTTTCCGTATCTGTAATTCTTTCCGGGGAAACCGCTAAAGGATAAGCCCCAACCTCCGTCAAATGCAAATCATACGGCGTATTATACTGCCCTATCAATACACCTCCCTGTTCAACATAGTCACGAAAAAGCTGATGAAATCCCGTAATTAGGGGATGGCTATTGTATATTCGTATTCCCAAAACCACTGCATCAAAGCCTGAGAGATCAATTCCCCCAATTGACTCAAATGGAATAATCTCCAAATGACCAACAAGTTGGCGTAAGCTCCCTGCAAGCTCATCGTTCATCCCCGAAATATAAGCAACTTTCTGGGCTGTAATATTCACGGGTAAGTTTAGCACCCGCAATATGCCCTTGGGAAAGTAAGTTACTTGATTAACGTGTGGATAAACAATACTTCTGGATGTGAACGGATACCGCCCTGTAGCCGTCTCAATCTCAAAGCCGATCTCTTGAATATATTCCTGCTGCGCAGGCGACCTCAACTCAAAGCTAAGCTTCTCGGTTGCATTACCCGCTATATTGAGCTCAATTTCTTTCGGAAATACATCGAGCCCATCCGGTAGCGTAAGCTTAACCTTTATAGATAAGGATTCGGAGACATTAGATTGTAGCTCTAAAGCAATTAAACGTCTAGTCGCATTAGAGAGCACCACGATATCCGAATCAAAAGTTGCTGTCAACGGGGGGGCCACCGCAACAGGACTACCAGCATGTTTCACAGGTAACTTAACCGCGATCGGTAAGCCGGCAAACTGCAGTTCCAAATGAACAGACAATTCAGTTCCAAATTGTGTCAATACAACATCAGCAGGCGACGCGGGCGCATAGTTATGTGCATCGCCCTCAGCACTAAGCCAAGTTGGAAAAGAAGGTAAAATCGTATCCAGAAGCTGACCATTTAAATGGATCGTCTTCGAAGGTGACAAAGTAAAGTCTTTTTGCTCTCCGTTACGAATAAATGGAACTTTCACTGTGGTCAGCTGTAGATTGGATTCCGATGGGATATGCGCGTTCAGGATCATATTAACCTCGGTTCCTGGTACCCAAAGTTCCTCAATAGCCTGTACTTCCAAAGATACACCAGCAAAGTCGAGCAGAAGACGCTCTACCTCAGCTCGTTTTTCATGGATAACATGACCCTCGGGAACAATCCTCATCCAAAATAAAATCGTTCCAAGCTCCAAGACAAGTTCTGCTGTATCTGACTCACATTTTGCAATGAGGTCGTCCACCAAGCGATTAAATACGAGTGAATAAGAATCTTGAGCAGTATATTGTTTAAAAATAGCCTGCTGTTTCTCCGAACTGATCGGTGTACCTTTTAATAATTCAAAATATTCGGTGCTAGGCTGATGCCGAACCAGACTTCCCATGGCCTGAGAGCGATGTCTATTACGGCTTTCTGCAGCAATCTCACCATAATGAAAGTCCAAAGAGCCGTGTCTCACTGGAATATGCAGCGAAAAATACGCTGGCAAAGGCCTTACTTCTCCACCGATATCCTTAACACCACTGTCCTGATACACATTCCACAACAGCTGCCGAGCCTGCCAAGGCTCCAATTCGGATAGCTGTTCTATATAAGCTGATGGATCAGCGGCCAGATCAAAAGCCTTTGCCGCTAGAATTGCTGAGGCCTGATGATGTCCATGTGAGTCCGGGACATCCGGTGAAAAACGTGTTACAATTACAGTAGGGCGAAAATAACGGATGGTCCAAACCATATCGGCAAGTACACCATTTTCATCCCATCGTGCCAGCGTTTCATCGACAGATTTTGCAAATCCAAAATCCTTAGCACGTGTAAAGAACTGTTTTGTTCCCTCAATTGCACGAGCCGCAAGTGATTCCTGCACCCGAAGTACACCCAGATCCAGTCCCTTTTCTGTGCCTATAAAATTCTGTCCACCCTCACCACGCGTCACAGAAAGATAGGCCGTATCGACCAACTGGTGTTGAGCCAAAAAGGTCAACAATTTATTGTTCTCGTCGTCCGGATGAGCACCGATATATAAAACACGATCAGACATTTTAAGCCTACATAACGCACGCATCATCATTTGTTCTTTACGCGAAAAAGCCTGATCTAAATGTTGTTCGTGTGCCTGTTGTGCTAAATATTCCAATGCCATATCCTTCCTACTAAATATTTCTACGGCTCAAATATAGGAATATTTTTCAATAAACTACTAAATTGGTAGATTATATATTTTAATAAAGAATTAGTATTAATTATAATGGAGGATTAGGGTTAAAAACAAACATGTTGCTCGTAAAAAAACACTAATCTAATCGTGTCAATACACCTTCTTTATGGGCGTAAAATTCATAGCTGGCTCCTTTGCTAAACTGCATAACCTTTTCGATATGGATACTACTATGGTTTTTGCTGAGGGTAAAGTATTTTTGCCGGAGCTGAAGCGGCAGACCAGTCCAGTGAATAGATCGCTCGAATTCCAGACCGTGAGCTTTACTATATTCCAAGACAAGATTTGTTTCTCTCCAGTTCAAAGTAAGCTCGGTTTTATTTGGCGAATGAGCGAAGCTAATCAGCAAACTATCCTGATCGACAATCTTACGCGAACTACCAACCAGCAATACTGCTCCCGAAACCACCATAGCGCCATAACCGATTTTTTTAAAGAGCTGATCACTGACATAGGGCAATATAAATTTGACTGTCACTGAAGAGACTATTGTTGCTATGGCAATAGCCAAGCCCAGTCCCAAGGCTGCCTTAGAATACAAACCTAAAATAATATAAATAATAAGCTTTACGAGATGTAAAAACACTTCATTTGCGGCACGGGTGGCTATAATCTCTTCTTTGGAAAGGCCCATTCTCAGATAGAACCGGTTGAACAGCAGCCCAATCGCACCTGTAATTCCCGAAATAAAGCCGGAAAGAAAACCAATAATTGCCAAAAAAGATTTCGAATACTTATTTTCCGATGGCAAATCCGCATTTTTTGATCCAAATAATTGGGGGATATTTCCAATAAGGAAAAACGCGACAATCAACTGCAAATAAGAGGGTTCGATATATTTAATCAGATATCCCCCCAATAGTACAGCTGGAATGGAAAACGGTACAAACCATAAAAAGATTTTCCAGTTGATATGCCGTTTAAAAACGACTATTCTTGAGACTGAACTTGTAAATGTACCGATAGTCAACGAGAAAGGAATGACCGATGAAGGTAACATAAAATTCAAGAGAGGTATAAGGATAAGACTTGCCCCTCCTCCACAGATAGCGCTGATCCAAAAAGCGACTATCGTGCTTAAAAATAGGATAACTAAATTTGCAATCATATTTCAAAAACTAAAAAGCTACTTAACTGTAACACCTGACAAAGATGCCTCCCCTTTCTGTAGAAATTTAGAATTGATAGCCGCTGGTATTTATTTTTGATGTACATCATGCGTACACTGCCTGCTCAATCTTGTTTTGTATAAAAATTAAATGCTTTCGTATAATATCGATTTCCCGGTGTCACCAGGAACATAAATTTGTAAGGATACCTCAGGTGATTGGGGAATCAAATGATTTTGAACGCAAATAAATTAGTAGCGATGAAAGTTAGGCAAGTGATGATTTTTAAAAGTTCAGTGAAGACCAAAGACAAGAAAATTTTTTTGATGCAATTGGTCAAGACCCATCTTCCACAAGTACAAGATGCCACGGTTGATATTGATGATGAGGATGCTATTTTCCGGTTCGAAACAGAAGAGTGTTGTGTCGACTATCTGACAAATTTCCTACGTAGTTATGGTATCCAAGTCGATTTTCTGGATCGCTTTGTGGTTGCCTAGGATAACTATTCGATCAAAGTAGCCCTCCTGTATATTGTTTAAAGAAAGATTCTCGATAGATCTCACCAATCGGGATTTCAAACTTATCGATGTAAACAGTATGGTTATCAAAAGAATCAATAAACGATAAATTAATCAGATAGGATTTGCTGGTACGCGCAAACAGGCTAATTGGAAGTTTCTGGTGAATTGTCTTCAAATTCATTGCAGTAATCAGTTTATTGTTCCGGGTATAGATAACCACATAATCCTTGAGTGCTTCTATAAAGCGAATATCGGTAAATGCAATTTTATAGTATTTCCTATCCGATTTAATAAAAAGTGCATCCTCACTGGCCTTCTCAACCGTACTTTGGTTTTCTTTTAACGCTAGTAATTTTTTATAGGCTATTGCTTTATCGATCGCTTTTGCCAAACGGTCTTTATTGATCGGCTTCAACAGATAATCTATTGCATCCAATTCGTAACTTTTCAGTGCATATTGCGCATAGGCAGTCGTCAGGATAACCAGCTTGTTATTGGGAAGAGACTGTGCAAAATCGAGTCCATTGACTGTCGGCATCTCGATATCCAAAAAAAGTAAGTCCACCGGGTTTGTCTTAATACATTCCAATGCCGATATCGCATTGGAAAATGTACCGACTATCTGAATAGACGAAATTTCTTCGATTAAATTTTTCATTTCCTCCCTAGCCAGGGGTTCGTCGTCTACAATAATGCAATTCATAAGGGAATAGTAAGTTTAACGCTATATAATGTCTCAGTTGTTAACACCGACAGTTCATAATCATTTCTATACAGCAGATCCAGTCGTCTTTTGGCATTAGCCAATCCCAGTCCGCTATATTTGCTTCGGACGAATGAGTTGTCGGGATCTTTCGAATTTTCACATTCAAAACAAAGCTGCTGATCCGTCTCAGAAAAATGGATTGTGATGAAAGTATCAGCATCACCGGCGCTGAGACTATGTTTAATCGCGTTTTCAACAAAGGCCGTAAATAGATGCGGCGGTAGAAATACACCCTTTTTTTCCAATTCTATTGGGCAAGATATACATGTTTTTAGGTTATCGCGGCGTATTTCCTCCAATTTCAGGAAATTGCTTATAAAATTGATTTCGGACTTCAGAAGTGTCTTATCATCGTTATTTTCATACAGCTGATATCTTAGAAAATCTGATAACTTCATGATGACCTCGGTAGCCATATTCGGATCTTTTCGAATTAAAGCTTTAACGTTGTTCAGCATGTTGAATAAAAAATGTGGCTGAATCTGATTTTTTAAGGAAACAAGCTCTGTGGTCAAAGCCAGGTTTTTCAGTTCAGAAATACGCTTATTGTCTTCCAACCAACGTTTAAAAAGCTTAAATGTCGTGGTGGTTAGAATAATCGGAATACAGATAAATAATGCGGCGATTAGCCCCATAGAGTCCGACTCCGGTTTTTTTATAGCGGGAATATGAATGGAATAGATGTAATTTGCAATGTACATGACTACCAGCAAACTGGCCGTTACCAGCAGTATCAATGCTAAGACATATAACTCATATTTGGCCTTAAAGAAAAACTTTGGGATCAGTACATACATATTGGCGTAAAACATGCAGACGAATACAAACCATAGGATAATAGAAAAATAAAACCGATAACTCCCTTGAAAATGAGAACTCGAATTTGCATTTGCAAAGAGCAACAGTAAACCGATCAGAAAAACCACGTGTCGCAGTGGCCTGAATTTATTTTCTGTAAAATACCTTAAAACAATGCTATTATTGAAGTCTTGCATGCATTAGAATGATTTTAACCTAAATAACAAAAATAAAGCTTTTCTTGGCAAGAATCCGATCTCTTATACGAAGACCTGTTTTTTTTATACCAAAACTGGGAGATGATTTTTAACGTTCCTTTTCACTGTTCCCCTAAATTGGACTTTTGTATAAAAACAAGACCTGTTGGTCTAAAAAAAAAATACCACCTACAAATTTCGGCTATCCTTACCATGATTTTAATCATACATTTATGCAAAAAATACTTTTAGTGTCAGTACTATTGTTTCGTATATCCACTTCAATCGCACAGACTAAAGATAGCGTACAGCAAAAAGTGAGGGCTGTTGTTACTGACAAATTTCCCATAACACGGGTCCTCAATTTGACCTATGAATCCAATACAGGATACCGTTATTCATCAAAACTCCAAGGTCAGGATTTACCTAAAACAAAAGTAGAATCGATGTACCAAGCCGGAGGTAGTATCAACATTAATTTTTTAAAGAGCAGAACCTGGAACTTGGGTACCAATATTGGCTATCAGTTCACTTCTGTAAACTCCAATCGTTTAGACTCCATCGCACAATCCACCATACAGTCAACCCATCAATATCATTATCATTACGAATCACTTAATCTTACCCGTTATTCACGTTTATGGGGCAAAGTAGCATTTTATACCGCAACGATTGCTGCCAATGGGAGTGAAAAAGCAATAGAACGCATTAATGGGATATTATCTGCTACTGTGGTACTAAAAGCTACGCGGGAGATTCAAATGGCGGTGGGCCTCATCGGCTTTATAGATCCGGCAGCAATTATTCCGGTTTTCCCAACCTTTGCCTACAAGCAACAATTTGCCAATGGGATGATACTTGATGTCATCTTACCTAAAGGAGCCTACCTTCGAAAAGAGGTCTTGCGGAATGGCCGCGTTTCAATAGGTTCCGATTTAAATAGTACGATCTTTTACCTCTATAACTTTCAGGGCGCTGAAAAAGTATATACCTTCAGTCAGATGGAGATCAATTCGGGTCTGACTTATGAACATAACCTGGGCCGATCTTTTATTGCTACCCTTAAATCAGGACTAAAAACCATACCTCGTGCACGCGTATTTGAAAAAAACAAAACCCAGCGCGATTATGTATGGGAAGCAAGTCCCGATCCTTCGTTTTATATTAATGCGGGGCTTTCCTTCAATCCCTTTGCTAAGAAAAGGAAATAATATCTTTTTTTCGGGTTATCCACCCCATATAAATCGATGATTGAAAGAATCGAACAGGAGGTTCAAATCCGGCTTCCTCACAGAGCTCGGCTAATCGTTCTTCCGAGACATGCAACAATTCATGCTCGATTCTTCGCAATCTTTGAGCGACCTGTGTTTCATCTATCCCCTTGGGCAGAAGAAGTCTCAACAACTGCAAGTTTTGTTGAATCTGCTCCTTATTGCCCGTAATATCTAATAATAACAAGGGTGCTTGCGACATCATTCTCTTGGAAATATCTTGGAGCATAACCAATTTTTCGCCATTGTCTTCTAAAAAATGTAATACAAGCAAAAGCGTCGCAGCACCATATTGTTTCTCTTCGTCCAAATCACTTACCACACCTTCGACAAGATGAACATTTTCGTCCGCTTCAAATTTTTCCAGGGCCTGACTAATCATCTCAGGCGACGGATCTACCCCGGTTATTGTCCAAGATTCTGCTGTGTCAACAAAACGTTCTATTTCATTTCCTGTGCCACATCCTACCACCAATAAATCCTTATTTTCAGTTTCTCGGAGAAGCTTCGGCAGCTGATCTAAAAAATAATGGTAATTGGGAATCCAGCTCTCAACAAATTGGTCATAGCCACTTGCACGCTCATTTTCAAACAGTTCTACTTTATTCATCTAGCTAATAATAATCGTTCAATATAAAATCAGTATGCAGTTAAAAGGTATACCTTTTCTGCATTCCAAATATACATCTAAAGTTATCTATTTAAAACTATTCTAAATAACTAATGATTATTCTGACAATCTCGTTACTTATATTTCACCGAATAGATCGGTCAATGAGTTTCTATATTCAGATTATATCAATACTATTTTTTTGAGAGTGTATCAATTACTTTTTTCAGATCGATCCCTTTCCCCAATACAGGTTTAAAGATATCACCCTGCTCATGCATTCTTTCAATCGCATTAAACAAGGTGAAATCACTAATTTTCAACCCTTTTTTAACTTCATCCCAATATAATGGCATGGACACTGTCGCTCCAGGCTTGGGACGTACTGAATATGCTGCAGCAATGGTAGCATGTGGTCTATTTTGAAGAAAATCAAGATACATTTTACCTTTCCGAGCACGAACAGTTCGCTCTAAGCTGGTATAGTCGGGTAGCTCCGCATGAATCAGGGTGACAATAATATGCGCAAACTCCTTGGACTGATCGTAATTATATTTATTTCCTAATGGTATATATATGTGAAGTCCAGTGGAACCACTTGTTTTACAATACGAAGGTACCGCCATATCATCTAAAAGTTGTTTGGTGAGCTGGGCGGTTTCAATAACTTGATCAAATGTATTTTTATCCGGATCCAGATCAATGATACAAAAGGTCGGATTATCCGGTTTTCCGACGGTACTACTCCAGGGATTCATTTCAATACAGCCAAGATTAGCCATATATAACAATGTAGCCTCGTCTTTTCCGACCAGATAATGCCGATCACGGCCATCGGCCTCACTTTGGTAAAGATAGGTTTCTGCCCATTCCGGTGCTGTATCGGTAACATCCTTGAAATAGAACCCTTCTTCTTTGATACCATTTGGGTATCGATTCATACTTTGTGGTCGATCTTTAAGGTATGGTAAAATAAACGGTGCAGCCTGCTCATAGTAATTAATTAAATCGCGCTTGGTGATCTTTTCGTCAGGCCAAAATAGTTTATCGAGGTTGGTAAATTTTAACTCATGTCCATTTACCTTCTGAACCTGGGTTTTGTCTTTGGGGTTTAGCATTGTTTTATAGTTTTTCTTATCCGAACTGCCTTCCTTACTATTTTTTCGCATCCCATCTCCCTCTTTTGATTGTTCGCCGATAATCTCATTAACAGCCAACTCTTCTTCTAGAATCACTTTTTTGGCATTTTTATCGTTACGCATGCCGACAAATGAGGGATGTCGCATAACGCCGTCCCCGGTCATTTCTGTAAAGCTCACTTCGCAAACCAGGTTGGGATGTAGCCAGGTGACAGCGGCGTGAGGAGGGCGGGGTCTAAATCGTGAGGATTTGTTGATATCGGGTTCGTCATCAAACGGGCTATTTTTTGTGACCAAGGGTTTGAACTGCGCCATCAGCTCTTGTTGTAATTTTGCACTGAATCCTGTTCCGACCTTTCCGGTATAAATAAGCTTTTTATCTTCATATAAGCCTACTAATAGGCTACTAAACAGTTTGCTGGAGCCTTCGTTCTTTGTAAAACCGCCAATAACAACCTCCTGACGCCTATTAGCCTTTATTTTCAACCAGTCAGGTGAACGCTCATGTATATGGTAAACGCTTTCCTTGCGTTTGGCCATAATACCCTCAAGACCGAGTTTTTTGGCTTCATTCAAAAATCCAACGCCCGATGTATCGAAATGTTCACTCAATAAAATCAAATCGTTTTGCGGTATTACTTCCTTTAAAATCGCTTTTCTTTCCAATAGCGAAAGACCTTTTAGATCTTTTCCATCGTACCAAAGGATGTCAAATACATAATATACCAAATCGCCATCCGCCTCACTTCTCCAGTTTTGTAGGGCCGCAAAGTTGGCGGTTCCATTTTTTTCCAATACAACGATCTCGCCATCGAGTATGGCATTGATCGCGATGCTTTTCAGGGTATCATATACTGGATAAAACTTTTCATTGAAGCTTTTGTCATTTCTAGATTTTAGTTCTATTTCGCCATTTTTCATAAAGGCAACAGCACGATAACCGTCCCATTTCACTTCGTATACCCAGCTTTGATCATCAAAAGACTTGTCGACCAGCGTCGCCAGCATGGGCTGCACCGTAGTATAAAAGACCTGCTTCGGTGATTTCTTTAGCAAGTCGGTGATATTATACGCTTGTTTCTGCGTCTCAGCCTTTTTCTTTTTAGGCACTTCTTCCAACTGGTTACTGATTATTTCAGCAGCATTCCTGCTTTTCTTGCCTTTATTTTTTGATATGCTATTCTTTTTAACAACTGGCTGTCCATAGACTTTATCGGGCGATTTTTCCATTTCCGCTATCGTCTTTCCCGACAATACGGATTTATCATTTGCTATGACATCCTTGCTTGTTGCATATTGATCTTCCAACTTCATCAATAGCCATTCATTTCCTCCTCTTCCGTATGCTTTTACCAAAGCAAATTCTCCCTTCAATTTTTCTCCATACAATCTGAATTTGAGCTTTCCGCTATAAAGCTGATGTCGAAGATTCTTATCCATTTTTACAACATCATTGCTCTCAGGAGCTAAAGCTTCATATCGCCCTTCATCCCACACGATAACTGAGCCACCCCCATACTGTCCTTTTGGTATGATACCTTCAAAATTCCGGTAATCATAAGGATGATCTTCAACCATCATGGCCAAGCGTTTAATAGATGGATCCATAGATGGCCCCTTGGGAACCGCCCAACTTTTGAGCACCCCGTTCATTTCAAGCCGGAAATCATAATGCAGATGCGAAGCATCATGCATCTGCACGACGAACCGCAACTCCTTTCCACTTGATCTACCTCCAAAGGGTTCCGGTGTTTTTCCTGCGGAACGCTTTTCGCGATATTTTGACAAACCCATACGCCTGTTTTTAATCGTAGCTAACTTTCTATCTTAACACAACCATAACACAAAAAAAAGTTTGTTTTTTTTTAGATGTTCGGGTTGATAAAGGTTCAGCATAGTTTCCTGGTAAGATCTCACAATTCAGCATAAAAAAGGCCAGGAAATCAACCCCTGACCTTTGAAAAATACAATATCTAACCTACATTACTTACTTTTTTAACCGGTGCAGATCGCAAATAGTTTTAAATATTTTTAGGAAATTCGTCTTTCCACCAAGTAAAACGCCAGTCATCGCCTTCTTCTTCGGTCAACAGGCATTCTTCCAGCTCTGCCAGATATTTTTCTTTATCCAGATCCTGACCTATAAATACCAATTCATTTTTTCGATCTTCCCACTCCGGATGCCAACGTTTAAGAAGTTCAGCTCTGATTTCGGCATAACTGGGATACTGATAACGCTGCTCTTCGGGCATACTACTCCACCATGAGCCTGCACTTTCCAACCTTACGCTACCGCCTGCCTGACTAAAGCTAATGGCCAAATGCGGGCGGGAGGCCAACCACAGGAGACCTTTAGCTCGTATGATATTGTGCGGATAGCGCTCGTTGAGGTAATGGTGCAGTCGTTGTGGATGGAAGGGCCGTTGCGATCGAAAGACAAAAGATGAAATACCGTACTCTGCTGTTTCGGGTGTATGTTCATTTTCAAGTTCCCTGATCCACCCTGCCGAAGATGAAGCTTCATCAAAATTAAAGGAGCCCGTACCCATAATTTCCCAGGGATCAACGCGTCCAAATTGTGTACGGATACGCTTTGCACCTGGATTGAGCCGCCCAATTGCAGCCTCCAGGGTACCCAAAGTTTCCTCAGATACCAGATCGGCCTTATTCAGAATGATAACATTCGCAAACTCGATCTGATCAGTCAACAGATTTACGATCGCCCTATTATCATAGTCGTCATCCGTCAATTTCCGATCTAATAAGGTGTCGGCGCTTCCAAAATCTTTGGCAAAGTTGAAACAGTCCACAACTGTTACCATGGTGTCAATATAACTGAATGTAGACAGGTCAATCGCATTATCATTACCAACATAACTGAATGTCTGGGCAACAGGGATAGGCTCCGAAATACCAGTACTTTCGATAAGAAGATAATCAAAGCGGTTTTCTTTCGCTAGTCGCTCCACCTCCACCATCAAATCCTCCCGTAATGTACAACAAATACATCCATTGCTCATCTCTACTAATTTTTCTTCCGTTCGCGAAAGTACATTTTCCCGCTCAACAGCCTGTGCATCGATGTTCACTTCACTCATATCATTCACAATGACGGCCACTTTCTTACCCTCCTTATTGTGTAAAATATGATTCAATAGTGTTGTTTTTCCTGCGCCTAAAAATCCACTTAAAACGGTGACAGGCAATTTAGTTTTTTGGGAAATGCTGCTCATAGTAATTTCGTTTTCACAAATGTAAAAACAATAACACTTAAATGCAACACTGTTGCTTTATTATTATAAGCACTAAACCAAAAGTCTTCCAAATGCCATTAAAAACTTATCAATGATTAAGATAAGTTTCATTTCACCTGATCAGCAAGACGTTGCCTCAAGATACGTTCACGATCAGCATCCCAATACTTGCAGTCCAGTTCGATAAACAAGGAACTGTAAGGCAGAGTTGACTCGGTCTTCAGTACGACAACACCAAAAAGCTGTGCTGCTTTATCCATTTTCGCAAATACTTCTTCGTGCATCAGCGGGGTTAATTTTATGTTCGGAAGTAATTTCTTTAGACTCTCCTGATATGCTTTTAAGCCTGGCGCGATGATTTCATCTAAGTATCCAAGCTCCTTATCTTGGTAAAAAACAGGTCTTATATGTGTTTGCTTATCGAGTAGTCGCAATGCGGTATCCAATACCTCAGGCATCTTTCTTCCCGTATTAATAATCAGCATATTTTGGGTTGCAGGAGCGGGATAGGCCTTATCAACAATCAATATCCAATTGCGGTGACCTAACAAAGGTAATTGCTGCGAAAATAAATCCTTCCAGTTTGGTTTTAACGGCGGATCACCCAAATGACGTGGCGATGATTCACAAGCGACCATCACAGCAAACATCATGAAAAGAAGCAAATTATTTATCCATTTTTTCATAGCCATTGTATTGTTAGTGTATCTCCATTTTTTAGCATGACTTGCTTTTTAAAACTAAGGATCAGACGCCCATCGGTGCGTTTCAGCTCAACCAGTTCAATCGACCTTTCATTTTGCTTTACAATGAGTTGTTTTTTATTGAGCGATAGGTCATCCGCATCACCTAGATGAAATTCATTGAGCGTCAATTGACCATATTTCAAGGTCAGTGTACACTGACATACCCCTTTAGTTTTTCGCTTCTGGGCATATGTCCCCCATCCTTTTGCTGTTGTGAAAGGCGCCTTGAAATCTGCTTTTCCTAACTTAGGGGCAAATCCAATCTGCCCTTTCGGCCCATGATAACTAAAACCACAGGCGCTGATAAAGGTTCCATAGCTTGCCATGGCACGTGCATAATGATCGCTGCATTCAATCTCATTAAAAGGATTTCTCTTGGCAGCGTGATGGCGATCGTGGATCACCCTTGTCAATGTTAAACTTTCGTCAACCATGCCTTCCGCCATCATATGTGCAGCGACCTGATGTTCAAAGCCACTCATACATTCATGGAAATAACCTAATTGCCAGGTAGTATTGTCGCCATAAGCCTTGTCTTCATTCTTTGGATTAGTGTTCATAACCATGCCCCCCTCCCCAGCCAAGGCATAAGGCCTTCCGCCAAGATGCGTTTTTATATAGGGGCCAACATCCATGGTAAAGTTATATTTCCAGAGTGCTTTCAATGCAGACACTACGTTCTCCTGACGATTGACCCCCGGCATGTCCACTTGTCTGCACCAGGCCTGACCATAGACCTGGTCAATATGACAGGTATTATAAGAGCCTAGCATCTTTCGCCCCTGCAGCATATCGGGACGATGAATATAATACTCTCCATTAAAGAGTTTGCTATCCATATTTTCAGATCCCTTCCTAACGTATTCCAAACACAATTTTTGAAACGTTTTATCACCTACTTCCTTCGCCATCAATGCAGCAGCCTGTATTGCTGCGAGACATAATCCGACAATCCAGGCAATTTCACCTTCCCAGACCGCATCAAGTGTATTTTCCATTGGCGTATCGGTCATACCATCCTTGTTTTTATCCTGATCAAGAACAAATTGAACAGCCTTCTTAAGTTTAGGCCAGTTTCGCTCAAGAAATGTGCTGTCGCTGCTCATCTGATGGTCACGATAGAAGCGTAGAATAACACCAGCCTGCCCATCAATAGCTGGTCTTTTTTCATATTCAGCACGAAAGATGATGGCACCGGTATCAGACTGAAAGCCAACACCTAAATCCGTCACTTCACGTAAATTACGTTCAAGATCCGGAAATATCCTGCCCATGGACTGCCCATATTGCCAAACGTGCGTACAGGTACCGGCACATGCCCCTACTCCTTCCCAGCCCCAAAATCTTCCCGAAGCAAAACGCATGGTGTTTGCTGTAGCCAGTGTGCCTATATTGACAAAAGTACGATCCATAAACCAGTACGGCAGTGTTGTATCATTCCAGGTCTGCTGCCATGCCATGGTTTCGCTCTCGAGTTTTTCACGATTGTTCAAATAATAATTGATTACTTCGGCCGCATTACTAAACCTGGCACCATACCAATAACCCGATTGCGCATCCTTGAGGTGAAGTTTCAGTTTAGGGTGTGGATTGTTAAAATACCAAGATATTGCATAAGAAATTTGGCTTGTCGCCTTCGCTTTTATTGTCCGTTTTACCGTAAAGGCACCTACTTGCAAATCCGAAAAATCGACGGTCGAATCCACCCTATCCGCCTTTACCTCCTGCGGTTTTACAGGCCATTCCTCTAATCTCGTCGTAGGTTGCGCTTCTAGATCAATACAGGTAAAAGCCATTGATCCATGGTCGCCAGCTTCCATGGCTTGAGTAGGAACCTGATCGCAACTAAAAAGCAACACTTGAGTATTGGCATGTTCCGCGAGGAAAGAGCGTTTGTGTACAGTGTCAAAATCTTTCCGCCCTTTATGTACACCATTTTCCATCCAGCCCGTGACCGTTACATCGACTGGCGCGTCGCCCTTGTTCTGCAATTCGATATGTATGGTGGTAAGTGGCAAAGAAGAGTTGTCCTGATCCAAAGGAATAAATGGTGAATAGGCGACCAACACCACATCCAATGGAAAATCGATACTGCTATAGGTTATTCGACATGTTGGATATGTTGCTTCAAATGCAACCTCATCCCAGTGGTTTTCCCTAAGCTCCTTGATAACCTGCTTTCCATCGACTAAGGTCGAAATCGCAAAGCCCTGTTCCATACTCCGCAGGTTGTCTGCTACAGCAGGCTCAATATAAGCAGATCCATCCCTCGGCCGTACAGTGACCAATTCTTTTCCATTGTTCCATTGCACATTTTTGGGTTCTATCCCCTCGCGCTCACCATCATAAGCCGTATTAAATATCTGCCACAACCATAGCCGACCATCACCTCCTATATAGACCGTACCCGAATGTAAACCACCTACAGGCATTCCAATGTACCGAAGCTCGTTTTTACTTTTTCGATAGGTGATTTTTTCTCCCTTTTCATACAGCGAATCAAACCATTGCCTGCTGAGACCTTTTTCCTCTGGAATGTTGTGAACAGGTTTATCCCAGAAAAATACGGTATTTGACCATACATGAAATTTGCTGGCCAATACGCCCAGGCCAACTAAACTGGCTTTCTTAAAAAAACTTCTTCTGTCCATTCGTTTATAATTTATTGCCGTCCCGAATTTAGCGGAAGGAAATATTGGTTTGTCTGCACAAGATATTGAAATATCCTTGATATCCAGCAATAAACATCCCCACAACAAATGGTAAATTATTAAAAAAGTTAAAGCCGCCTGATGTAGCAAAATCAGAGCGGCTCAGCTTACAGCACAGGAAAGTCTGTAAAGGTTACCTACCAGTGGAACTATTCGCTTAAAACAAACGCACTTTAAATCCCAGTTGATACTGGTCAATATGCGCATCCCAGTTGTCTACAATTTTATTATTCTTTTTGAACTGTCGGTATCTAAAATACAGCGCGCCAAGGTCTATCCCTAATGCGTAACCTATCCGTGTACGACTGTTGAATGCTGGTGTTCCATCATTGAGCTTATAAGCGTCGTCATTGAGCAACATATTAAGGTCTAGACCGCCCAGGATGGAAAATTTTCTTGTAAAATTAACTTTAAGGTACACCGGAGTGTTGAGATATTTCAGCGAACGGGTCCCTTTAGACAAACCTCCGGAAAGGGAAGCTGTGTTGTCATTAACACGTATTCTGGTTAAATTATAACTAGGTTCAACTTGAATATCCATTTTGCTATTAAGCCCAAATATCAAATCTCCCCCCAATTGATATCCCATTCTATTGGCGCCAAATGCATTCCCACTTGCACGCGAAATATTACCACCAACCCGAAGTCCAAACCCCATTTGTCCGTAACATGCGGTCTTGAAACCGAACAATCCCACGATCAAAAAACAAACTAGTGTACAATGCTTCAACTTTAATCGATCTATCTTTATCATTTTTACCATAAAACACACCATTACATTAGACCAATAACTGTTTTCCTGTAATTTGCAACTTCACAAAATAGGCTATATTATTTTTCTTTATACTTTCCTTCAATATTCGCGCTTCCTTCGTAAAGTACCTGTGGGTTCGCAAGAAGGCAAGGGTCAGTGCACACCAGATACGTTCATCGACCACCTGATTTTTTCTATAATTTACTTCCAGATACATCCTTTGATTAAGGTCAACAAAACTTTTACTCCCCAAATGAAATGAGACCGCATCCACAACTATTTCCTCCAGCAGATTTTCTGGCTTTTTCGAGGGCCTTGTTGCAAAAATGCACATTTCAACTTTTTTGATTACGGACTCTCCAACCAAATGTTCCTGTAAAAAACACCTTGCTGCAGATACGCTCCTCTGACGGGTTCCTTTTACCCCTTCAAATAGATAACCTATATCCTGAAAATAAGCGGCACAATTTACGACGAATTTATCTTCGACCGTCAAGCTATACTTTTCACTCAGGATAACTACCGCATTTACAATATCACGAACCCTATCAATCGTGTGAAAACACAGTTGTGGATTGTGGTTCTCGCGGTAACTCTGCACTAAAAAAAGATCTGCCTGCTGAAGTAAGTTTGTGTAATCCATTTAAACAAAACTAAAATTCCGTAAAAAATAGATTTAACATATTATACCAAAGGGGCTATTTTTTATACCAAAGGGCTCTTAAACAAAAAAGGCCAGGTAATCATACCTCGCCTTTATCCTTAAATTTTCCTTTTTCTATCAATTATCCCAAGCACCAAATCGCTTTAGATGGTTAATTGCTGTTATTTATGACATTATTTGATCGTTACAGCAAAAGCATATTCATCGGGAGGAAGACATTGTGAAGCGTCACAAGCTTGCCATTCCACTGTACCTTTTACTGTTGCAGTTCCTTTGTTGAGCGAAACTTTTTGCTGAAAGATCACTTCATTTGTAAAGTATCCTACATCCATTTTGAAAACCTCTTCGTGTTTAATCTTTGGTTTTGGTTCAGCAGTCTTACCTACCAACGCATAGTCAGCGGCTTTACTGAAATTGAAAGATGTTGGAATTGGTCCTCCATCTTTTACATTTTGAGAGTAAATGTGCCAACCATCTTGAATGGTAGCCTTCACGTAAACCATAGCTTCCTTGTTGTTCAATTTTTTGCTGGCCACAGTCCATTTTACAGGTTTATGGATCTGAGCGAATGCGCCCGAAACGGCGAACATAACCACGGTCACTAACAATAAAATCTTTTTCATGTTTGTATCAATTTTTCAGTTTATTATTTCATCGGCAGCACATTTCATACAGTATTTTTTCTGTAAAAAACACCACTTAAATGCTTACAACAATATTCGCTATAAACAGAATAAAACACAATATGATCACAATAAAACAATAAATTTTATCAAAAAAAACTAATTAAACCATATTTTTTACACTTTTATAGGCTCAGTTTTTTCAATTCCAGTAATATATTCAAAAAAGGCTATCAGACTAAAACAAAGGGAATTGTCAAACATTGTCTGTTGTGAGCTTGTGAACGCGTTCTGCTCTACAACTCCATCCCGAGCGAATCAATTTTACATAATTATCTGTATCTTATGCATGATTCACATTTATGCCATGGCTATACCAACCACAAAAGACGAACTCCTTCAAGCTATCCGTACAAATTACAGTAATCTTGTCTGTGAACTTTCCGATATTCCAGTCGATCAAACTAATCTTCTTATACTCCAGGGTCATGCTAAAGGAACAGTAATGAGTATAAATAATCTAATTTCCTATTTAATTGGCTGGGGTGAGCTGGTTCTCAAATGGAATAAGAAAAGTGAAGATGACAAAGAGGTTGATTTTCCGGAGACTGGTTTTAAATGGAATGAACTAGGCAAACTGGCTCAAAAATTTTATCAGGATTATGCCGACCTCGATTTTACGACTTTGTGCGCAAAACTAGATCAAACTGTTTTAACAATTGTGGAACTCCTTGAGCAAAAAACAAACATGCAGCTTTATGGTGTAACCTGGTATGGAAAATGGACCTTAGGCAGAATGATTCAATTTAACACCGCTTCACCTTATCAAAATGCAGTCGGGAGAATCCGTAAGTGGAAAAAAGAAAAAAAATAGTAAACCATAGCTGGATAAATATTGTTATTCAATAAACACATATAATCATTACTATGGGAAATCTATTATATACTATCGCTGTTATTTTGGTCCTGATATGGGCAATCAGTTTTTTTGGCGGATTTGTTGGCGGAGGGCTAATTCATATTCTTTTGGTTATCGCTATCATTGCTGTGCTTCTGCGTGTAATTAAAGGGAACGCGTGAAGACTGTAAGCAGTTTATTGATTACGATAAAAAGCTCCTCATTTTAACGCTGAGGAGCTTGTATTTGCTGTAAATTCTTCAGTTAAGAAACTTAAATATTCAGATCTCCTTCTTTACCTATATCTTCCGTTTCACCTGTTAGTCTAACTTTTAGCATCTTAAACAGGTTGACAATCATATTGGAGTCTGAATCCCAATAATGAGCATCTTTAGGCGTAACACGCAACAATCGGATATTGGGATCCTCCTTACCTTTATCAAACCATCCTTCCATCATTTTGTTCCAGTAACGATCTATCCTTTCCTGATCTCGCGAAAGACTCGCTTTACCATTTATACTTAGAAAGGTGTAGTGTTTTGGGTCCGCATAAAATAAGGAAGCTTTTGGGTTTTGTGCGATATTCTTAAAGGTATCGCTCTCAGCAGAACAAATAAACCAAATATCTCCATCTTCGTCTACTTCTTGTCTACTCATTGGAACCCCATGTGGATACTCCGATTCAGCTGGGAATGAACACACTGTTCCCACATCGATTTGATCTACAATTGCTTTAAGCTTATCTAAAGCTTCTTTGTTATTTAAATTATTCTCTGCCATAATATGTCGTTTATTAAGGAACAGTATCCTGTAGAAAATCGTTTATTTTTTCAGCAAATTCAGGCTATCTTGGGTAGTGAAAGGGGAAAAGTACGAATAAAAAAAGGCAAATCAAGTAATTTTACGCATCCTTAATACTAATAATATTAGTAATTTTACATCAAAATAGTAGAAAATAAATCATGTTTGGTTTTGATGATAAATTGCAAATATTAGCTGATGCCGCTAAGTATGACGTAAGTTGCAGCTCAAGCGGAAGTAAACGAAAAAATAGTGGTGGTATAGGTGATTCATCGACTAGTGGCATTTGTCATACCTACACCGAAGATGGTCGCTGCGTCTCCCTGCTAAAAATTTTAATGACCAATTATTGCATCTACGACTGTTCATTTTGTGTGAGCCGACGAAGCAATGACGTACAACGGGCAGCATTTTCGGTAAAGGAAATTGTCGAATTGACCATGAACTTCTACCGTCGTAATTATATTGAGGGTCTTTTTTTAAGTTCGGGTATTTTCAAATCTGCCGACTATACCATGGAACGCTTAATGTTGGTCGTCAAGAAACTTCGGACGGAAGAACGGTTTAATGGTTATATCCATCTCAAGGCCATTCCGGGTGCGAGTGAATCGTTATTAAAAGAAGCAGGTCTATATGTTGACCGGATGAGTGTGAACCTCGAAATTCCCACTGAGGAGGGACTCAAGCTAGTTGCTCCCGAAAAGGATCATCAATCCGTTCGCGAGCCTCTAGCGATTATTAAAAATGAAATCCTCAACCTTCGGCAGGATCGAAAAAAAGAGAAGAAAACACCCTTGTTTGTACCAGCAGGCCAAAGTACACAGCTGGTTATTGGAGCAACTCCAGAGAGCGACCTACAGATTATGCAGGCCGCCAATACATTCTATAAAGATTACGATCTCAAACGGGTTTATTATTCGGGTTATATTCCCATCAACGCGACCGATTCCAACCTTCCCCAAATTGGGACATCACCACCTCTTGTACGTGAAAACAGACTTTATCAGACGGATTGGCTACTTCGGTTTTATGGTTTTTCGCTTCATGAAATACTCAACAGCACGCATCAACATCTCGATCTAGAAATAGACCCTAAGCTTGCTTGGGCGCTACGCAACCCACAATTCTTTCCCATCGACATCAACAGCGCTACGTATGAGTGGATTATCCGAATCCCCGGTATTGGCAGGCAATCCGCAAACAAAATTGTACAGTCGCGCAAATATGGAAAATTAAAGGAATATCAACTTCGAAAAATAGGAATTGCCTATAATCGCGCCAAATATTTTATGGTTTGCCAAGATACATGCATAGCAGGAGGCTTCCATTATCCCGAAAAAATCAGAAAGTCTATTCTTGAAAGTAACCCGCGTACACTGGTCACGGCTTCCAATACACAGCTAACACTTTTCTAATGGACTATATTTTTGACGGAAGTTATTCCGGATACCTCTGTTGTGTATTTGAAGCCTTTGAACGGAAAGAATTTGATAGCATTCCCACAACAGAAAAGTCTATGGAAATTAATATTTTTTCGGAGAAGCGACAGGTTCATACTGATGTAAAAAAAGCCATGCGCATTTTAGTGGGAATGGAAAAGATACTCGGAGCACAAGAAACAAAAATTTTTTATCATAACTTTTTGTCCGATAATCAATCTGAATGGCTCAATGGATTTCGGTTGATCATCGAACTTTTTCGAAGGGGAAAATTGGATATACGCAATTATGGATACCCACCTGTACTCCGTATCCATCAGACGATCAAAAAGATCAGCCGCGAACGACACCGCATGAAGGCTTTTATCCGATTTGTCAAGTCTAACGATAATCTCTACACAGCCATCGTTGAACCCGATTTCAATGTGATTCCCCTGGTTGTAGACTTCTTTAAAAACCGATTTGCCGACCAGTGCTGGTTAATTTATGATATACGGCGAAACTATGGCTTCCATTATGATCGCAAAAATATCTTGGAGGTATCCAACAACAATACACATGAGGTTCAAGATCCATATCAGCTAGAAGTGGATCTCGATCCTCAAGAAAAAGATTATCAGCATCTCTGGAAGACTTATTTTAAGAGTACCTCTATTGAATCACGCAAAAACCTGAAGCTTCACTTAAGACATGTTCCCAAACGTTACTGGAAATATCTCGTCGAAAAACAATAAGTCCCTAATTAGTGAAAATCCTATTTCATATCATTATTTTGATCCGCCAAACAGCTTGCTCACCAACCAAATGACAATAGCGACTACGACAACAACCAATAAGATGCCCGACCATACACCAGCTTTAAATATACCTTCAATTGCTGCACAGCTAGACACGAGCACCAATAAACTCGACATGAGCGCAAATGGAATTATCTTTTTCATAAATACCTGTTTTAATTATTAATTGGAAGTATGACAATACTGGCCTTGAAAATGTTTTACAGCAATGACGTTCATGTACTTTTTACATCTCACTGCGGATACGTCCGATACGTTCACTGCATTAAATACTTGAGCAGTCCGTATTTTTTGTCACAAAGTGAATGCGCTACGTTATTTACACCCTAAAAATACGGTTAACGGGCCAAGGGAAGCTTTTGGGTACAGCATTTGATTCTGTTTACCCAAATAGCAAAATAGAATTTAAACAATAATTGACTAAAGATATGGACACTATACACCAAAAAGCGCAAAAAATAGGATTGGAAAAAGGTTATTATCTATTATTAATGGCTATATTGGATTTACCTGTTGATGGTAAGAAAAAATCGGAAAAGAAAAAAATAAACATAAAGCCTTTTTCAACTACATGAAAAAGGCTTTTAGTCATATTTACATCAACAATTTTTCCTAAACTCCTCAGGACTCATTCCTTTATTTGCTTTAAAAAATGTACTGAAATATGGTACATTTTCAAAACCAAGTTCAAAGGCAATTTCTTTTACCGTTTTAAAAGTATGATAAAGCAATCGCTCGGCCTCCAATAGTATGCGTCCACGGATAATAGTACCGCAGCTCGTCGATCTTTTTTTTCGACAAATCCGATTAAGATAGTTGATCGATATATTCAATTGCGCTGCATAAAATGACGGATAACGCTGCTGCGCATAATGACTATCAACCAAAGATTCGAAACTTCGGATTTTATCGTCATCATCCTCCTGCTTTACAACTACATGATCGACCACGATATGCCGTCCCAAAATCTGAAGCAACATGGTTAAGTAGCGGCTCAATACACCGTGAGCACTCAATTTAACTGAATTATAAGCAGTTTCCATCAAACTTACTATATGTAGACAACTGATCATATCTTCTTTCGAGTGCACAAAAGCGTGCTTACATCTACTCCTTAAAAAATGAAAGGATTTTCTTACAGCAGTGTTCTGCCTTTCCATGAAAAAAGATTCTGTAAATAAGACACTGTATCCTTCTACAGACGAACCTGCCTGAAAACTACACACACAATTTGAATTTATGCTGATTATATCATGGGCAGCTATAATCTGTACGCTCTGATCCGCTACCATAGACAGTTCACCACCCTTGATAAACAAAAGGGTATAAAAAGATCTTAGATGGAGCGTATTTTGATTTGCTTTAGCTTGTAAAAAAGCTGCTATAGGCATAATAACGATTCCCTTCGAAGTGGAATCAATATCTTCTAATTTTAGAAAATCTAGTTTCTCTTTTCGTATTACCATTTCTTTATGATTATTCTGTAAAAAAATATTTGTAGAATAATCAAATGATAGGCGGTCTAAAAATTTCAGGTAGTATACCTCCGAAGGTATCGGAGGCAAAGTCTTTCGGATAGACAGTCTTCACAGCAGGTACTATTGGATAGCACAGCAAGATTTCCTTCACATACTGCACAAAGACCAATATTTCCACCCCCTTCATTTTGGCAAGCACATTGTTCACATCCTTTTGTTCAACCGTCTTTTCGCTGAGGAAACAGAAACCTTTGCAGCTCACTGCCGGTTCAAAACGATTGACGCAGAGATTTTGCTCGATATACGTGCGATTGCACTCAAATTCAATAAATGCCCACAATAGATTGGTTGCCTGCACACATATTGCCCAAGCCATTATCATACAAAACCACCATCTACAGCGCTGAAACTTCATTGATCCGATCTATTTTGTTGTGCTATTACGTTCGCGCAAATATTCTAAAATGGCACGTGCCTCTTCTTGCTTCAAGCCCAAACTAATCATTGGCGAACCATATTCCTTGCTAAGTACTTTTGCGTCGGCATCTTTCTCCAGCATGGTTGCCGGATCTAGCATCATGTTCATAATCCACTCCGGGGTACGACGTTTGATGACAGCATCCAATGATGGTCCTACTAATGTGCGGTCAAAACTATGGCACATTGCACATTTCGACACAAATAGTTCTACACCTCTATTTGCAAGCTGCGCATCAAAGGGTTTGTGTTCAAAGGACGTAATGGTTCCTACACCTTTGGATCCCTCTGTTTTATAATCGAGCATAGCCGCAGGCTCATCTACGGAAGGTTGCTGGGCACTATCTTCTTTCTTGACTTTTGTACCCTCATTTCCGCTGCACGCCAGTATAGCTACAAAACCGAAACAGCCTAGGATTACGTTGATTCTCTTTTTCATTTTTATTGTTTAAGTATATTGGTAAAATAAATTCTGTTTGTATTAAGTGACCTGCACCAGATATTTTATATCATCCTGATTTGATTTTTTGCCCTCTTTCCATAGTTCGACAATGACTTCCCAACGACCAGGCATAGAAAAATTAACAGTGCCTTCATAGTAACCATTACCTGTACTTTCAGCAGCAAAATTTTCCGAAGACCCCGTTTCCGTAGTAGGCCTATTGATCTTTAGTTTAACGACATAATGATCTAATACCGGAAAATGATGACCATCCATTTTATTCATTAAAAATCGGATCGGATGCTTTCCCTGCTTTACGCTATCAGGCAATAGGCAGGAAATAAATACGCGACTATCGTCTCTAGTTCCTGAGCTCATTGTTCGCATGGTTGCTGCTGAAGTAACCGGAATCTTGATGGCAAGTGTATCTTTTAGGCGATTGTGACTACGTATCGTATGTAATTGCCAGCCCTTTCCCATCTGCGGGATATCTGCCATAATAAAAACCATTGGGCCTCGATACCAGCCTTCGCCGAGCGCGACGGGATGCTCAAAGGGGCCTCCATGCTTCATACGTCCCATACTCATTTCTGGATAGAAATCAAGGGATTTGTCATTGATCGGAATTCCCGAGGTATCTCTTAAACGCAGATAAATGGTATGATATTTATTGTTGAGTTTGGCATCCGCATATACGGTATAATTGGTAACATCCCAAACAGTATCCGCTATAAAGACCAGATCGGACTCCTCAGGCAGGATAAAATCCGTAGCATTCTTACCCTTCTTTTTTGAATGGTCGGCAGTACAGGATGAAGTTGAAAAAGCAACTGAAAACGCGAGTAGCAGTAAGATTACGCCCCCGACAGTCCCGACACGGGAATATAAATTCATATGTATTGATTTAAATCTTTTGAAAATAGACAGTACCTGCCATCAGTCAACATGCCGACAGCCCGTACGAAAAGCAAAATGACTTAAACCAAAGGTGGATGAAAAATAGTAAAGATTGGTCTATAGGAATAGTTTGCCTGATATGCTGGAAGTAAGGTCTCCGCAGCTGCTTCTTCAAAAAAAGCGATATCAAGGTTAAAACATTGCTGATTATTGATAAATACAACGTCGATTATACGAGATTCCAGGTTCTTTTGTTCCTTCTCCTCATGTTCACGCATTTTCTTCATCAAAATACATTGTCCTCTACAGGAAAGTGCCTTTTCGTTGAATCGATTGATACACTCATTCTTAGCGATATAATCTCTGTTAAATTCAAAAACAGTCCATAGCCAAACCGACGAGAAGCTCTGCAGGAGCATCAGCGGCAGTAAAATCCATATCAATTGTTTCGCTTTCATGTATCGCTAGTGAAGCAAATATACTAATTATTGACATATCAGCAACGAACTGCCTCTTTTCAAAACGCCCAAATGTTTTCTAAAACATCAAGAAGTTTTAGTACATTTAGCTAAAAATCACGCGCTTTGAGCAAATGAAGTTTAATCCTCTTTTAGTCATTAAATTATTACTTGGGCTGTTTATATGCATCGGAATAGCTTTGACCATATTGATGATGGTTCATGAAAGCAAAGTTGTGGGAGGATATGTCGTTTCTGGACTTTTCATACTATTCCCCGGTATTATCCTGTACGGTATGACCGTTGGATTTCGAGTATCCGAAAAAACCATAACACGACAGATTGCCCAACAGGAAAGTGTAACATCCGATCATAAAGGCCTATACTATCAAATCCCCTTGCTAAAAACAACCCAATTTATCTCCTGGGAAATTATCGAGACCATTATCTACAGCAACTACCACAGCGACGACCAGGCGCAGTTCAACTTTTATCTGACACAACCGGCATTGCAAATCGCCTCAGAAAAGCCAGGATGGATAGCGAAAGTTCTCTTACCCTTGATAAAAACAAGTAAAAAGGTCGTTATTTACGAAAATTGCAGCAATTTTCGCGAAATCCAGAAAATGCTAGAGAAACATTTTTCCACCATCAACCCCGTTGACATAAACGAAGTCCATGGAAAAGGAACACTACTGAGCTCAAAGACCACCTTAAGGGAAAATACGATTCAGATCGAAGAATATTGGAAACCTAATCCAAATTTTGAACCTGAAAAAGTCATTTATGATCGATACAACCGGACTATTGATGAACTGAAACAATCAAAAAACAGCAAAAATTTGTTTTCCTGAGCAAAATCACCCACGTCATCGTGTAATATTCAACAGGTATTGCTTATTATTTATTACTACGTTGGTGCATTGGCTGGGTGATATTAATGTTCGCAGCTGAGGCAAGCAGAATAAAAATCCAAAATAAGCTGATCGGAGATATGACATAAATTCCAGCAATTGTTGCTGATAAAATGGATAAATTTGTACCCGTTAACATTATTACGATGATTAAAAGAATAACAGCATATTGGAATGACCGTAGTAGCTCCTGGCGCAAGGAAAGGGATGAAGCTTGGTCCCGGCCGGAGACCGAACGCTGGCTTGCGTTTTTCAAGTCGGTCCGTAGCCAGACTACGGGCAATAAAGTACTTGAAGTTGGTACTGCTACCGGATATTTTGCCAACATTATGACCCTTGCCGGTTTTGAAGTTACTGCCGTTGACCTCTCCCCGCAGATGATTGAATATGCAAAACTCGTCAGCGAAGAACTAGAACTTCGCGTAGACTATCGGGTCATGGATGCACAAGTACTACAATTTGAAGCCAACACCTTTGACTTCGTCTTCACCAGGTTGATGACATGGACCATCCCCGATCTTGAAAAATGCTACCGCGAGATGGAACGTGTACTTAAACCGGGTGGAAAACTGATCAACCTGGATGCCGATTTTGGGAAAACGGTCTTTAGTACCGACAGGCACGATGAATGCCCATCGGGCGCCATCGATCAGATCAATGACATCAAATCGGCATTGGACATCAGTGCACATCCACGTCCTGCCAAAGACGTCGAACTATTGGAAGCAGTTGGATTTGATTCTATTGAAGTCGATATGGATGCACAAAATCGTATTCTTGAACTCCCTTTCGAAACTGAAGGACTTTTTATGCTAGAGGCTATCAAAAAGTAAAATTTGTTCAACACCTTTGATGTGTTTTTCGTCTGGAAAAACCGCAAAATAATTGGTTTACGGATCTTTCATACCAACCGATCTTTCATGAAAAACTAAGTTTGTCATTTAAATTTTCATCAAAAAAGCCCGATCTATATCGGGCTTTTACAGTAGATAGATTGTTATCAAGAGACAGCCTGATAAGCCTTCCGCGGAAACGAGATCCGAACAGAAACGCCTGTACCATGCTGATTCTCGAACTGCATTTTTCCATCAATCCGTTTGATCAAATCCTTACAGAGGGAGATACCCAACCCTGCACCATTTTTGCTCTCAGATTTTTTACGGTCCCAGCTATTGACAAAATTTAGATTATGGAGGACTTCCGACGTAAGTTCTTCCCCTTCGTTGCTGACGATAAGTTCCCACCGATCGTTCGGATCATCTATCAGTTGCAGCACAATGCTACCGCCGACTCGTCCATATTTAATGGCGTTGCTAATCACATTTCTAAGCACAAAAGCGAGAATTCCTTTATGTGTATCCGCCCAAAAATCCGGACTCACCGAATTTATGATCTGTAAATTGAAACGCTGGATTTCTAGCGTATAGATCCCCAATACCGCATCAATTTGATCGCGAATATTACAGTTCTCGGTATTTTCAAGTTTATCCCGGAGTTGTGACTCTGTCCATAGTAAGACCTCTTCCAACATCGTACGCGATCTAGCCACTTGTCCTTTTAGATTTAAAAAGATGAGTTTAAGCTCCTCCTTATCAACTAGAGAAATATCATCAATCGCCAACAAAATTTCGACCGATGCAAATGGCGCTCTTAGATCATGTGAGGCAATCGATAAGACTTTAGTCTTGAAACTCTCGGCAATTTTTAATTCTTCATTATAATGGTGAATACGAATTGCCTGTTCACTGAGGATACTGTTTGCGGTCGTCAATTTGAGCTGCTCGACCTTTAACAACCGATTCTTTCGGATTAAAAAGTAGATCAGTACGCCTATCAGCGTTTTACTGATGACTATTCCAACAATAAGTAAGGTAATAATAGTTTGGCTTTGCACAATTTTTAGGTAATAAATTAACAATAATGACTAATGGAATATCAAAGCTAAACAATCACATGCTAATTAAAAAATTTACCTTAAAAAAAATTACACTTACCTCGATTCTTTCTTAATTCATTAAAAAAAAAGCTAGATCAATATTGACCTAGCCTTTAAAAAAAAACTATCCTCTAATAGACGTATACCTTATATACCTTTGGTCTAATGAACAATAGCTCAGTAAAATAGTTTTAAGTATTTTATTTTTGTTAATTCACCAAATAAACCAATCTATTTTTAAATCCATTTCGGCGATGCTGCACTTTCAGCAAAGATTTCCTAAATTTCCAAAGCCTGCCTAAAGTCTACTGAATATGCTCAAAATTATTTGCGTTTGGGTATGGCTGTCATCACATCCAGTGACATATCCATCGCTTTCTTGGCCCACTTTTTCAGATTGTCCAAATCAGCTGCTTTTAACGCCTTATTTCCAAAGATTACCGCATTAAGTGAATAATTTTTGGCATTCGCACAATTGCAATCTGGAATTATACTGTAGGCAGAAGCTTCTTTTGCTTTACCTACGGCGTCCTTAAGCAAAACTTTGGCATCATCCAGTGATCCAGCCTGATAGGCTTTTTTAAAGCTCATAAAGGCCATCTCGGCATAGGTAGATGCCATACCGCAGCCCGTATTTACCTTTTTGTTCTCCTGGGCCATTACCGAAAAAAACATACTCAGCAAGGTCATCGTAAAAAAATATTTCTTTTTCATGATAAGGGTATAATTATAGGGGTATATCTAACTTAAAAACGCTATTTTATCGTTACTGTTTCTTTAATATCGAAAGAGCAATGTCCATTGTTCAATCCTACCTTAGCAATGGCTGTATACGTCCCCGCTTTTGTGTAGGTATGACTCGCATCTCGTCCTGTAAAATCTTGCACCGTGCCATCACCAAAGTCCCAGCGAACCGCATTGTCCACTGTTTGCTTGCCGGTATATGTAATGTTAAAATCAATCTTTGATGCATTTGATTCTGAAGCTTTGTGATCCACATCAACTAGAATGGATTGACCGAAGCAATCCACCACGCTCTTCTCAACTTTATCACCGCAGGAAGAGACTGCTATCAGCCCCAAAAACAGTAGGCTCTTTTTTACAAGTTCCATAGAATAATCTGATTACACTTTTTTTGACAAGATAACAAGATATCCGTAACAACGTTTTCACTTTGTCCATTTTTTTTCTTGAAGAAAAATAACACATAATTCACAAAAACTTAATTATTTAAAAATACAGTACAAATAAACTTTGTTTAGTATTACAAAACTTATGTATTTTTATATAAAATGAAAAACCTAGCAACATATTACGTATTTGATCGTGCCAATACAGCGCTCTCCAAAGTGATTAAACCTATTCCACCTTTGCAGGATGGTGAAATTTTGGTCAACATACGTTATACCACACGCTGTGGCATCAGGCTCGTCGGGACAGGCATTGGTGTAATGAATATGTTTGCGTATGTATTTGCTGCTGTCGGTGAACCTTTGTTTGGCAAGCTGATCGATTACACGGGCAATACTGCCAATATATTTCTTTTCGTTGCGCTAATATGTGCGATATGTGCAACAATCATTAGTTTTGTCCAAAGCCCAAAATCAATATCAATTAAAAAACCATGATAAACCGAAAAAAATTCCTAAAAATTGGCAGCCTGGGTATTTCGGGACTTTTAGTTCCCGCCGCATTCAGCTTTGCAAAAACACATACAGACCTAGACTCTGCAGCATCTGAGAACTTGGAAGCGAGACAGCAAAACCTAAAATTCGGTATTATTGCCGACCTGCATTATGACCTTATGCATGATGGTGAACGTCGCGCTCAACTTTTTATCGATGCAATGAACCAACAACAGCCTGATTTCATTATTTCCTTAGGCGATTTCTGTCTCCCAAAATCCGCTAACAAAAAACTGATGGCTATATGGGCACAGTTTAAGGGTAAAAAACACTACGTACTGGGCAACCACGATACCGACGGCGGATTTACCAAACAGCAGGCTTTGGCTTTCTGGGATGCAACATCCCCCTATTATTCTTTTGACGATAAAGGTTTCCACTTTGTGGTGCTGGACGGCAATGAAAAAGATCCCGAAAATAAGATTGAAGGCTATCCACGTACCATTGGAAAAGAACAGCTTAGTTGGTTAAAACAGGATCTCCAACAGACAAAACTTAGAACGATTATTTTTTGCCATCAAGGGCTCGATAATACCATGGGCGGCTTAGATAATGGCATGCAGGTACGCTATTTACTTAAACAAATCAACAAGGAAGCGGGTTTCAACAAAGTCATTCTCGTTTTGACAGGACACCATCACCTCAATTATCACAATGAGATAAACGGCATACACTACGTACAGATCAATAGCTCTTCGTACTATTGGGCAGGCGAAACCTTTGAGAGCAAAGCTTTTGATGCAGCGTTCTATAAAGATCATGGTATCTTAAAACGCACATTGGTTTATCAGGATCCCATTTGGGCAACGGTATCGATTGGTAAGAAAGATATTACGATTCAGGGAACGGAAACCGTTATGGCAGGCATTCCACTCGACCAAACCGGAATTGATGTTTACAAAGACGTCTATCCCATTACGTCGAAAGTCGACTCCCGTAAACTAATGTACTGATGCAACAATCAGTGAATAGCCTGGTAAAAAATCTCCTGATCTAAAAAAAGAAGCCGCTTTCCATAACGGAAAGGCGGCTTCTTTGTACTTCTTTCTTTCGACATCTTCAAGCAGAGCAACCCTAATGATTGGGTTCTACTTTTGTTCGCTATCCGTCTGATCGAGGACTATCTGTTGAATCGGCAAAGCCATATCGATACCTTCATCAGCAAAAGCTGCATAAATTTTGGTTAATAATCCGCTCTTGACACCGCCACTATCTTTGGATATTCTGACCCAAAAATAGAGTTCGACCACCAGTGCCTGCGAGCTCACCTGCACAAATTGCACAGCAGTGCCACCTGAAGAAAGAATCTGCTCGTCCTCGTCCATTATTTTTTTAAGCTGCTGAGTTACCCGTTCAAGATCTACCCCATATTTTACCTCAAGTCGAATACTGAGACGTTTTTTGGCACCACCCTGGCTCCAGTTCATCACATGTGCATTGAGCAGATCTCCATTCGGCATAATCAGATCGGCCCCCTCAGCTGTCGCAATAACACTGCTGCGAAATCCGATAGATTTCACTTTTCCCGATCGCCCACCGATCTCAATTAGATCATCAACATTCACAGGCTTTTCAAAGGCAATGATCAAACCACTCACAAGATTGTTGACAAGCGTCTGTAAGCCGAAACCTATTCCTACACCCAATGCCCCTACGATAATTCCGATCTGCTGAACCGGAATCCCCAGCGCAGAAAAGGCCAGAAAAAATCCAATCACGATAATCGTGATCCGAACGAGCAAAATCCAACTTCCCAGTCTAAATTTATGCTGAGCCGCACCTTCCTTTTTCTCCCATTGGGAGTCCGCAGCAAAATAAGAAACGATCTTCGAAAGCACCGTTGCACAGACCATAATTAATAGAAACACCGCGAGGTTATTGACAGAAAACTGATAGTTACCCAAACGGTGTTCGGTTTCCAAAAAGTCTCTCAATGGATCTGCAAGGAACCTGAATTCGTAGAAATTTCGGCCAAAGAGCACAAACCATCCAACAATCAATACCGCATAGAAAAAAACCGGGGCTCTTTTGCCCACCCTATTATAATTGATATAAAATAATCTTCTTTCCTGCTTCTGATAGACCGAAGAAGCCAATTGCAATCCTTCATTGACCAATCGAATCACCCACAAAAACAAAATAAAAACCACAGCATTTGTCAATCCCGCCACCAAAAGCACTTTACTAAGGTTGAAACGCCCAAAAAGGTTCATTATAATGGACCCAAATTCCAGGAAAACCATAAATGCAATTGGAAAAAGTATCCAGCGTTCTTTGATCTCGTCGCGACGTTTCTTATTCAAGAGCGCCAGCAGACCGACCAGGCAGGAAAGGCTAGCAATGACAAGAATCAACCAACGTTCCGATCGTGAAGGTTGAAGCACGAGGTTATCTAATCCGGCTAAAATAAAAAGGGTCAGAATGGAAAGCCATATCGCCATCCAATACCCTGTTATTGCCGGTCTAAAAACGAGGGATAAAAAGACCGAGGCAACAGTCAATATGGTGATCGTACACACAAAAGGTGGTGCGGGAAATATAAATTGCATGACGCACAGTCCGATGATTAACCCACTCAGAAGCGGTCGGTGCAACAACAGACTTGACTGAACCGTATTTTTATCGTTGATCCTCCCGCGCAATACATAAACATAGGAAACGACGACCAGGGTTGCCAGAAAAAAGAAAAGCAGTTTTCCCAGATGCGCTCTCAAATAATAGAAATAGAGCCATTTTGCTTTCACGAATGAGAAGAAGAGGATTTCATTCATCGGTCGTTCAAACTTACTTGGGACCCAAATATTGACAAAGTTGCGAGCTATCGTTCGGTTAGAGAGCCTGTTCTGGTAGTAGAGCACCTCCTCCATATCCGATTCCAGCCGTGCCAGCTCGATATTAATTTTATTCTGCAGTTCGTGGACACTGTTGATCCGCTCTGCCAATTTCAGCGTAATGGGTGAAATCTCCCTTGCGATCACCCGAATCCTGTTCATATACCGGGCAAGATTAGCAGAATCCTTGGAGATGACAAAAAGTGCGGGGTCATTGCTCAAAGAGTCGAGATCCAACTGATAATTTGTGAGCCTATCCTGATAACGGTCCATATCGCGTTTTAAACTCCTTACCTCTATGGAAAGTGCGTTCAAAATGTTGAAGGTCACTGTAAGATTGCGCGATGATTGGGCAGACCCCTTGTTTTCGAAAACACCATCTTTTGCAATATCGTGTAAGATGATCAGCTCCTTCAGCCCCTGGTCCACGCTCAACGAATCGAAACCTTTGTGCAGAAAGGAACGCGATTGGCTCGCCAATAACTTAATATCCTCCAATACCCGATTTTGGCGGATTGCAGCACGGTCCATTTCCAAATCCCGGATACTCCTTTTAGCCGATTCTTTAAAAAATCGTTCCGTCTTGGCGACAAATCCCTGTTGAAGAGAATCTTGCGGATTACCAAATAGCACCTTTGAAAACAGTATGATGAAGAAACACGCTAAAAATTTCCTACTCATTGCCCTTGAAGTTTATTTTTTTCCTTTAGGTATTTAAATTGTACTACGAACACCTAAATGTACATATATTGCTTTAATATTGTTTCATCATCCTTCATTTAACAGCAAGATATTTTATAGTTACCCTCCCCTCAATTCGATCTTTCACAAAACCAAAGCCGCTTCGGTCAAAACGCGATCAGTAGCCTAAAAACACGTCCGGGATCATTCAACCATGATTCCAAGGCCAATTGTGCATCCTCCGCCCGATAAATAGCCGTTATCAGTTCTTCGATCGGGCAGGTTTTCATTTTCAAGTAATTCATTACCGCAGCAAAATCCTTTGCCGTGGCATTGCGCGACCCGCTGATATCCAGTTCCTTTTTGACAAAAAACTGTGTATCAAAAGGAATCGCTTCCTTTGCATACCCGATATACAGCACTCTGCCTGTATATGCAGCGGCAGCAATGGCCGCCAGGTATGTTTCCTTTCGGCCAACGGCTTCTATAACAACATCAGCTCCCATGGACTGAGTCAACACATCCAACCTCGCAAGCAGATCTTCCGTAGCGCTATTAATCGTATACTTTGCACCTAGTTTTTTCGCTAGTTCGAGCTTTTCAGTACTCACATCGACAGCAATGACTGTAGCTCCCCGTAATGCTGACCGAATGATCGCCCCCACTCCGATCATACCACATCCAAATACCAATACAATATCGCTGTCTGTTACCGATGCTCGGTCAACGGCGTGGAAGCCCACACTCATAGGTTCCACAAGAGCCAATTCTTTGGATGAAAGCTGTCCCCCAGCGATGATCTTTTCAACAGGTAAGACAAGATATTCGGTCATGGCGCCATCGCGCTGTACACCCATAGTCTCGTTGTAACGGCAAGCGTTGGGCCTATTATTCTTACATGCGGTACAAACACCACAGTTGGAATACGGATTTACGGTAACTTTTGTACCAACCTTAAGATCAGTTGTCACATTAGTCCCCAATTCCACGACCGTTGCCCCAATTTCATGCCCTGGTATGACCGGCAAATTGACCAATGGATTCAACCCCCGAAAGGTATTCAGATCTGAACCGCAGAATCCAACATAGTCTACCTTTACGAGGACATGTCCATCCTTAACAGTCGGTTGCGGAATATCCATGATTTCCACACGTCCCTCTTTCACTATTTTTATTGCTTTCATTTATAAATGGCATCAAGATTTAAATAACAATTGCGTTGATTATGAATTGTACCAAAGCTCATATCGGAATTGATGAGATTTCCTGTTTTGGAATCTTTACTATTATCGTATAGTCAAAAATAATTATATAGAATGGAGAAAGGAACTACATTAGCGATAAAAACTAACACGATATCGATCCATCCCCATATATATCACAAAACCTCTCTTTCAAAAGTACCAAATAAAGGAAGGTTATTAACGATCAGACAAATTGCTTGATGCTAAAAAAATATTGCTCAGATAAGTTCAGCTACTAGTAAAGCTGTTATGAAACCATAGCCTTCACAAAAAACAAAACGCTCGGAATAATCCTAAAAAAAAAACATAAAACGATCTCAGAGATGCGTTGATTGCGCAAAAAAAAACACATTATCGACAACTGTAGGTAAAAAGTGCTATTTTTTTTTAGAGAAAACGAGTATTATTGTATCTGAGATTAATATAGTATGTAACTATTTTTCCGCTTCGCATAATGATAAATAACGAAAAGAATAAACTCGATTTTACACTATTGAATATTGGCTATGCGGAACATCTGGCAGATTGGAACTTTCAAAATATTAAGAGTCCCTTTGCAAGAATACATTATGTATGTGAAGGTGAGGCATCTATTATTTTAAAGGATGAAATCATTAAACTTCGACCCGGCCATCTCTATCTTACACCAGCCTATATCCATCATAGCTATGCCTGTTCTGCTAAACTCTCGCTCTATTACATCCATATCTATGAAAATCCCGAAATTAGGTCAAGTATTTTTGATCGTTACACTTTTCCAAAGGAGATCAAATCTGATCAGCTATTGGAGACTGTCATCCAGCATCTCTATGCCTCGAATCCAGGTCGTGAGTTAAAAATTTACGATCCAAAGGGCTACGATAATTCATCAGAATTAATGAAAAACATGGCACTTCAGACGGCTTCGCCTTTCGCCAGAGCCTCCGAAAACCAAGCGATCATTCATTTGTTGATGAGCCGATTTCTAGCAGAAGCGACCAACAAAATACCGCAAGTAGAAAAACGACTTCTGCGTGTACTCGATTACATAGACGAAAATATCCATCATACGATTTCAATCGAACAACTTGCCAATCTGATTTTTATCTCCAAAGATCATCTGATCCGACTTTTCAAAAAACACATGAATGCCACACCGGTACATTACATCAATCAAAAAAAAATAGAAAAAGCACAGTTGATGATGTTAATCGATGAAGACAATATCCAACAGCTGTGCTTTAAATTGGGCTTTGAAAATATATCTTATTTCAACAGACTCTTTAAAAAAATAACGGGCGAAACACCTACGATTTATAAACGTCGAATAAGCAGATAAAGCAACCCATTATGAATAAGATCTTGAAGACGTTGCTTTTTTTGCTAATTATGATGCCCCATCGGCAGCTTAATTTTCTTTAACTCCTCCAAATTATGTATTGGTCGCTCCAACTCGTAAGGAATCGGCTGACGCGAAAAACACTGAAAGTACTGTAGACAAGCATCTTTCCACCAAACTGCATCTCTAGCTTGGATTCTCAGTTTAGCTTGAACAGCCAAAAAACGTGGTCGATCAATATATTTTTCCATACGATCCCAAACTTTTTGAAACTCCCTCACTTTTTGGACACCGTGGTCATAACGGAAACATAATTCGGTCCAAAGCGTATTGCCGCTATTCATTCGATAATTCCAGGAAACATGATGAAACCACAATAAAAGATTTTCCGGACAGGTGGATATATTCCCATAAATCTTGTCCAATGGTGGATTATATTGTGTTACAGCACGACTTCCATTAACCGTTCGGTCAAAGCCCAATCCCACGCTATCCGCATTATGGTAATACCATGGCATCCAGTCTGGACGTCCCCCCGGAATATCTCCCCAAGGTTCTGGGCCGTAATGATGCTCAAAAGCAAAAAGGTGATGCAGGCCTAAAGGCATCATATAATCGACTGCTGCCTCCCGTGATTCAAGCATCAGCTTCTTTATAGGTTCTACAAACTCCTGGACTCCCGTAAAAGTCATTCTTATCCACTCATCCGCTATCTGAACCGACGACAGGTTATTGTTCCAAGCCAAACGACCAAAGGCATACCAGTTGGCTTGGGCAAAATGATGCCCCGTCCAATTGGTATCCAAACCAATATTGGCGACAGCAGCGATTGCAGTTTTACGTCCCAAATGCCCCCTACTGTCGGTCAATTTTGACACCGTTTGCCCTTTCCCATTGGCATAGGTATCACTATCCAATACTTCCTTAAACAAAGGAGCCAAATAGACCAAATGATTAGAAAAGCCTAGATATTCCTGTGTCAATTGAAATTCGAGCATCTTTGCTGTATTTGGCATCGCACCCAACAGTGGATTGAATGGCTCTCGGGGCTGAAAATCTATAGGCCCATTTTTTACTTGAAGAATAACATTGTCCCGAAACTGGCCATCAAGAGGAACAAACTCTTGATAAGCCTGTTTGGCACGGTCATCTTTAGTCGGATGATAGACAAAAGCCCGCCAAAACACTGTACCACCATAAGGACTTAATGCATCGGCAAGCATATTAGCCCCATCCGCATGGGTTCTTCCGTAATCTTGCGGTCCAGGTTGTCCTTCAGAATTTGCTTTAACCAAAAATCCACCGAAATCCGGAACTAATGCATAAATTTCTTTGACTTTGGATTTCCACCAGCGCTTAACTTCCTGATTTAAGGGATCTGAATTGGTTAAACCGCCTATATTTTGGGGTGAGGAAAAATTGATTGACACATATACTTTAATGCCATATTTACGAAAGACATCCGCCAATGCTTTAACCTTTTTCAGATAATCCGTCTTCAAGAGATCCGACGAAGCATTCACGTTATTCAATACCGTCGCATTAATTCCTATTGAAGCATTGGCTCGTCCATATTGTTCATATCGGGGTGAAAGTTTATTCGGCAACTCCTCCCAGTTCCATAATGAATGCCCGGCATAGCCGCGTTCTATTGTCCCGTCGAGATTATCCCAGTGGTTTAAAACCCTGATATCATAGACAGGTATTTCAACGAATCCCGAGCGGGGTATCCCTGCTCCCGTTTCCTGAAGACGTAATAAATGATAAACAGCATATAATATACCCACAGATTGGCCTGCAATCATATAAACCTGATTTTCGTGTTGGCTAATTTGATAGCCGTCTTTTAAATCCTTTCGGCTAGGATCTAATTTTAAGATGACATCCCCTCCCTTCCAGTAACATTCCAGTTCCTGTTTTGCCAGTGCCAAGGTTACATCGGTTGATTTTCCTTTGATAACCTGGATGGTGCCTACAGGTTTTACCTGTTTTGAAAACCGCAGCCACAATTGGCTACCATCCTCCGACCTTAAAGTAGCGGGGAAAATAAAAAGCAACGCCAACAATAAGAAATGGAAATACATAGTATACCTCATCCGTAAAAAAACTAATACATCTTTTAAGAAGACAATCCATCTATTGGCTTAATATGACCATTCTCATCATACGTCAACTCAATAACTTTCATGCTTCTGAGCCAGGTCTTTCCTCCAGATGGAACCGAGTCGTGATAAAATAGGTACCACTTGCCCTTGAATTCCACGATGCTGTGGTGTGTGGTCCAACCAACAACAGGCGATAAGATCACCCCTTGATAAGTAAATGGTCCATAAGGATTGTCTCCGATGGCATAACAAATCAAATGGCTGTCGCCTGTAGAATAGGAAAAATAATACTTACCTTGATATTTATGCATCCAGGAAGCTTCAAAAAATCGCTTTTCCGTATCCCCATGCTTTAATGGTTTGCCCTCTTTATCTAAAATAACTAGATCCCGCGGCTGTTCCGAAAACTCCAGCATACCAGCAGACATCTTGACAACCTTAGGCGACAATGCAGTTTCATCAGATTTTGGCAATTCATTAGGCGAAACAATCTTATTATTCCGATAAAATTGGAGCTGTCCACCCCATATACCACCAAAATATAAATAATAGGAACCATCTGTATCTTTAAAAGCACATGGATCAATACTGTAGCTTCCCTTAATTGGATTATCCTGCGGCACAAATGGTCCATAGGGTTGGTCTGCCATAGCGACACCCAGTCTAAAAATATCGTTTTTGTCTTTCATGGAGAAATACATATAGTACTTCCCATCTTTCTCGGCTACATCGGAATCCCAAAGCTGACGACCGGCCCAGGGAATGTTTTTTACATCCAATACCTTTCCATGATCAACAACCTCCGCATTGATATCTTCTAGGGAAAATACATGGTAATCCTGCATATCAAAATGGTCGCCGTTATCATTTTCGGGGATGCCGCTTTCCCTATCGTGAGAGGGATAAATATAAATTTTGTTTTCAAAAACATGTGCTGAAGGATCAGCCATGTAATCTCCGGGATATAAATACTTACTTTTGTTCATTTTTCTTATTTCTTTTTTTTTTGAGTCAACGCAATAATATCCTTTACAAAAGGTTTGGGCTGATAATTCCGGTCAAATAACAACGGATAGTCTGTCCGTCCCGGAATAGGCCAGCCATTCTTCCATGAGTCTCCATCGCCAACACCCCACAATGTCACACGTGATATTTTATCCCGATGTTTGAGATATAAATTAAAAAAAGCTACATATCTCGCTCCCAACTCATTCATTTTCGCTGCAGGAAGTCCTTTTTCGTACGGATTCATCGCTTTACTGTAGGCATGACGCTCCCCTATTTCCGCTCCCATATTGGGACGTACATGCGGTAGGACCGAAATATCCATTTCCGTCACCATTACCTTCGCACCAAGGCCTGCAAATCCGAGTATGGTTTTTTCGACTTCATCGACCGATGGATTGTCCAATGCATTATGTTCCTGCATACCAATTCCAGTGACCTGCCCACCGGCAGCCTTTACCTGTTGCACCATACGCATAATACCCTTTCTTTTTTCGGGGATAGCAGTTGAATAATCGTTATAATATAATTCTGCATTTGGATCTGCCTCATGCGCAAATTTGAAGGCCAACTCAATGAACTGCGGCCCGATGATCTGGTAGAATTTGCTTTTACGCCATTCTCCATTATCCAATATGGCCTCATTCACCACATCCCAACCAAATACCCTTCCTTTATAACGGGAAACAACGGTTTGTATATGCTTCCGCATGCGTTCGATAAGTACCTCTCGGGTGACTTCTTTCCCATTTTTATCGACAAAAAACCAAGCTGGTGTCTGCGAATGCCAAATCAGCGTGTGACCGATAATTTGCATTTTATTTTTTTCTCCAAATGCGACAAAGCGGTCCGCATCTTTAAAATCGAACTCACCTTCCCTTGGTTGCAAAAACATACTTTTCATACAATTCTCGGCAACTATGGAGTTGAACTGCGTTTTGACCACCGCGACCGCTGCCTGATCGCGCTCCCATATCTGATCAAGGTTTAATGCTGTTCCTATAAAAAATTTACCCTCAAATGCATCTTTCAAGGTCAATGAATCAGGAGCCCGCTTCAGGTTCTGCAAAGTGGCTGAAGCAGCAGGACCAAATAGTAAGGCTGCTACCGCCACAACAATAGTTTTTAACATCTTCATGGTTTATTTTTGATTAATAAGTATGTCTTGATTCTATATCTTGGTTGATTTTGTCGATCGTTATATCATCCAGCTCGTATTTGGAGATAACATACATCGCGAGAACCAAAAGTACTGCAGGAATAACAGCCACCAACCATAGAATTCCCTTTTCAGCCAATGCAGATTGTCTTACGGCATTATCTTTATCAAATTCAACATAGGCTAGTACCAAACCCGGCACTACACCTCCTAGTGCCATTCCAGCCTTATAAAAAATACCTGTCAATGCATTGACAATACCCGAAATACGCTTACCGGTTTTATATTCACCATAAGATATGACCTCAGGCACAAGAGCCCACATATACCCCGTAGCGACGATTACACCCGTTGACTTAATAAACTGAGCAGCCAATACCAGTCCAATATTATTCTTGAGTGTCTCGTTGGATGAAATTATGTACAACATGAGCATTCCAAGGATAGCGATACTCAGAAAAACATAAAACATTTGCTTCTTTCCTATTGCACGTTTGATAGCCGGCACCAATGGCATAAAAATAAAAGCAGGCAGGGAGCCCAGAGCCATAAAATAAGGCAGCATATCCGGAGCATGTACATTATAGATCATGTAGTAGGATCCTGCCGAATTACCGATGGCCATCATCGCAAATGCTGTAATGAAAAAAAAGGCCAAAATACGCAAAGGCCGATTGTGCTTAAATTCTCGCCATAGATCAGATACGCGTACATTATCCGTATCCTTTTCATCCATAATAACCCGTTCTTTTGTTTGTGAGAAACAAAAAATCAGAAGGGCCAATCCGACTAAAGCATAGATCAGCATCGTTGTAAACCAGGCTTCGGCCGAATCTTTTGAGTTTATCTTTCCATCCGGAGCGAGATATTGTACGACCAGCGGTACACCATACCCAACAGCCAGCCCGCCCACGTTCGCCATAAACATGCGCGTCGATGTTAGTTTTGTCACCTCGTCCGTATCCCTCGTCAAGGAGGCATTTAAAGCACCATAGGGAACATTCACTAAAGTATAAAGCATTGAAAGGCCAACATATGTAATATAAGCGTAGGCCAAAGAACCCGAAAAGCCATTCCAAAAACACAGAATTGCAAACCCTGTCAATGGAATTCCTCCCAGCACCAAATAGGATCTGTACTTTCCCATCCGGGGATTTCTCTTATCGACAAATGCACCTACAATGGGATCCCACAGCACATCCACAATTCGAACAATGAGAAACATGACTCCTGCCGAAGCAGCAGAAATTCCATAAACATTGGTATAAAAAATCAGGAGGTACATCGAAACAGTCTGGTAAATAAGATTCTGTGCAAGATCACCAGCGCCAAACCCCACCCGTTGTTTCATTGAAAGTTTGTAAAAACCTTTAATAGGCTTTACCTCTGTTATACTTTGATCCATATAATTGGTTATTCGATTAGTTGATTACAAGGGTAAAACTACAAGTAGCTTTCTACCGGGAACCAATACAAATGTTTTATATTCCAATAAAAATGTTTAAAAAAGGCTGTCCATTTCCATTGGACAGCCTTTTTCCACATGTTTGTAAAACCGCTTACCGGCTAACGGTTCAATTCTTTACATACTTTACAAGATAGCTTTTGGTTTGTCCTTTGTAAACACAATCGACCTGTGCGTAACCAGTCACCGAGCTGCCTTGTTTAACTTTGATTTCAACTTCAGGGTTATTTGCCATAGCCTTCACCACAGGAATCTTCTTGTCGTTGGTTTCCATTGGAAAAGTAACTTCATAATGGTTGTAACCAACGATGCCGTTCTCATCGGTAGATCGCACAGGAATCGAAGGCAACATTAGTTTTTTTCCATTCACTGTAATCGTAACCGAAGGCGGTACCGGACGTTCAATTTTTTTGTCTTTCGAACTAAATCCCAATCCTATAAAATCAAAAAGTGGCTTGCCCTCTTCACCCTCAGCGACCAGAAACAAGGCATGTTTGCCATCCAAGTGATCGACATAATTAGAAACATCGACCGTAAATTGCTTTACTGTTGTCGCGGTATTTGCAGGAACTGTTATTTGAGCAATACGCTTTCCTTTCCAGGTTTCGTTATCCCAAGGGCCATCCAGCCACACGTTAACTTTAAATGAAGCTTGTGTTTTTGGTGTAATAAACAGATTGAAGGTCGTACGATTTCCTTTTTTTTGTTCCCTCAAACGCCTTTAATCCAAATTTATCCTGTTTTAGGCCTCCAAAACCAAAATATTTAAAACCTGCGATAGTTCCATTTTTCATATTTGTCACAGGCATATGGTTATCCCATACGTCCCATGAATCCTGTTGTAAACTGATATCTGAAAGATAACAGGCATATCCAGCCGAGTAATACCGATAGGGGTCTAATCCATAGAAATGGAATCCTTCCGATGTCACCTCTGCGCCTTTATATTCTTTTCCCTGCTTATCTTTGATGGTTAAATTTTCTTGAAATGGGTCAAAAGCACGGATAGAAACCATCCCACCATCTTTTACGCTTTTTTCATCCCACGAAACTTTGATAGGTTCCACTACCGCCTGCCGTGCAAAGCCAAATCCGCGTGGCGGTCTATGGTAAAATACGTACCATTGTCCATTGATCAGTTCGATACTGCCATGGGTATTATGCCCCGCATTGCTGGTTTCGATAGCCGATCCGTCTTTATTTAATACTGGAGCACGCGAATCGACCAAAACACCACCACTCTTCCAGGGCCCCAATGGTGAATCCGCCACCGCATACCGCAAGGTTGAATTTGAGCTTCCTACCCCATATTCAGGACCCGAATAGCCGCTGTATACCGAAACATACTTGTTGCCGACTTTACGAATTGATGAAGCTTCAAAAAAATTAAAAGTTCCTAAATCCTCCCCCTCAAAAATATTAGGATACGCGGTACCTTTTGGATCACGCAATTCACCATATCGTGCACTTGCTGGCAATAGATAATTAATAATTTCGGTACCTGGTCGTAGCGAATACATCGTTTTCTGATCTAACTGTGCCGCCATCGAGCGTTGAAACCCCCAAAAACCGTATGCCCGGAATCCAATTTCATAATCAGGATCTTTGGGATCCGTCACATATTCAATGTAAATGGCCGGATCAAACCCTAAGATACTTCCGGGCAAAGTACGTTTGCCGTCTTCCGTGAGGTTTATAGGTTTAAAGGGGCCATTCGGTCGATCGCCTTTGACTACCATTGCTTCACGTTTATCTCCTCTGCTGTGCGGAAACAAGTAGTATTCTTTTTTTCCATCTTTACGTTTGACCTCTACAAGATCTGGGGCATACATTACATCCCATTTTCCATCAATCGGATAGCTAAAAATAGCACCCTCGTCTCGCCAGCTCGTTAAGTTTTCAATCGGCGCTGACCACATCCGAATGTCAGGCCCACAATAACTCGTAAAACGTAAATCATGGGAACCAATGATATATGCGCGATATTTTCCTGGCTGGTCAGGATCTTCAAAAACACGGGGTTCACCATCAGGGAGATGCTCCCAAAGTGGTAGGTATGGATTACCTATAGACTGGTGCACAAACCCCTTACTGAGATCCTTCACCATATTTTGCTGCTGCCCCAACGCCCGTGTTGTTGATAAAATTCCCGTAACGGATAATAACAATACCATTGTCCGTTTTTTTAAGACAATATTTAGTCCCTTCATAAATTGATTATATTAATTACTTAAATTGCTGAATTATATTTTATACTATTCAATTGATTTTTTTGCTTCGAACTACTCATGCTACCAATTATCGGTACGAAATGGCACAGCTAGCATTCCTTCCTTGTTGACTAGATTTGCATCTTCGGGATTATTGCTCCATGCATAGCGGACTGCCTGTGGATTGCTGATCTTTGGATGACTCAATACAACCTCATTCCCACGTATAATTGCATTCGCCCATACAAATTTTCGGTCTGAACCTGCAATCGCAAAATGTTGCAATTTTTTACCATGACCGATAGCCAGTCCCTTTCCAATTTCGTTGAATGAAACGACAACTTGATTTCCATCGGTCCGCATATGTTTAAACCGTGGGCCGGAGGCGACTACCTGTTCACCATACAACATCTTACGCGCGCATAGAAATAATCGCTTTGCCATATCCTTCTTATTTAGCGGATGTATATCATTCCACTCACCAAGATCATAAGTCACGGCGAGCGCTGTTAAAGGAACCTCTTTGCTAACCTCAAATTGAGCCTCCCTGATCCTTGCCCAGTTAGACTCCGCCGGTACCGTATCTTTGGCCATAAAATTGGGCAGCTGCACCATCAAAAAAGGAAGCTGAGGCTGACCAAATTGCGCGCGCCAATTACTGATCAAACGAGTAAGATAGCTTTGATAATAGGATGGATCAACCGCATTTGCTTCCCCTTGATACCAGAGAACACCTTTTATTCCATAGCCGCGCAATGGATAGATCATTCCGTTATACAGGCCCGAACCAACCTGCCCCAAATGCCGCAGGCGGCTTTTATACTTTTCAACTTCTTCCTGGTCGATCGCAATTTGCCAACGCCATTCGCCTGCAAGATCAATACATACATCGTCCAATCTAATCTTATAGGATTTATCGGGTGTAAATCCGCCATCCCCTCCATCCGATCGCAGGCGCACGGTTAAATTATTTCTTCCTGCATGAAGTATCCCTGCAGGAATATCGTAAATCCGTGGCGGGTAACGGTAGGCAGTAGAACCTACAAAATGACCATTGACATACACCGAATCGCTATCGATCAAAGTCCCCAAATACAACTTAGCATGCCGCCCTTCTTTAGCTTCCGGAACAGTGAAATTCTTACGGTAATAACGTACCCCTTTAGTAGTTCGCTGCGCTTTTTCCCAGTATCCAGGCACCAGCACCGTTGGCCAATCCGAATCGTTATATTCTTCTTCCGTCCAATAATCCGCTCCCAGATCTCTTTCGGCCAACCGAAGGCTATCGACAGCATGTTGGTCTAGCAACAATTCAGGAAACTTTTTCAGATATTTCTGATCAATCCAGCGCTCTATTCCTGATCCGCCGAGACTAGATACGATCATTCCGACAGGAATACCATTATGCCGATAGGACTCCATAGCATAAAAATAGGCCAATGCCGTCCAATTCATAACATCAGAGGCGATTCCCGAATGCCATCGTTCACCAGAAGGTATATCTTCCTGCCTATCCACTAGACTATTTTGTGTCGGCACCTTGAAATAACGGATCATATGATTATTCGACTCATTTATTTCAGGAAAACGTTCCACAAGCCGCTTAATCGGTGTCTCCATATTCGACTGCCCCGAACAGAGCCAGACATCGCCAATTAACACATCCCGAATAACAATGTCATTGATCTCCATGAGATAAGGACCACCGTAATGCTGTGGCGGGATATGCACAGACCACTTACCATCCCGCCCTGCTTCTGTATAATAGTATGCACCTCTAAAACGAAGAGTAATCTTTTCGCCTTTCGCTGCCCATCCCCAAATATTGAGATCGATATCCCGCTGTAGAACCATCTGGTCCCCCAGGACTGCTGGCAAGCGTACACTGGCAGCACATGGTAGTAGTCCGAGAAGCCAAACAGTAACCAGCGTTAGACGACTAAAAAAAGATGAAAACCAAAAGACATTTTCTATTCTAAAAAACATATTCTACCACATTACCTTCCAAATTTCCAACAATCGAAAAACAGAATATTCGACGGAGCCTTGCCTTTAAAAACAAAGTATAAATCGTGTATTCCTTTCACTTTATCGGCTAGTACGGTCTCCACTGTAGTCCACCGGTCATCGCCCCCTGTCATAGGAACTTGTATGGTAGCTAATAAAGCCCCGTCGATCGCTCCCGAACGAACCTCCATGCTGACTCCACCGTTATGTGTTGTTCCCACCCGTGCAAAAAAAGTGCGGGCACCTTTCTCACCAAAGTCAACATTTTTCACACAGGTATAAGCTCCATCTTTCCTTGCCTTTATAAAAACACCTACTTTTTCATGCTGATAGGATTTAACGTGCTCGGACCAAGCAATCATTTCGGCCTGATGAAGTTCGTAAGGGTTTACGTTTGCTACCCCCTGAGTAATTCCTGCAGTCATTTTCATCGGCGGGATACTGCCGTCTGGATTAAAGTTTAATTCCTGAACAGCAACTGAGCGCGTGAAACCTCCCCCGCCGGGTAAAGCTCCATTGTGATAAAAGAAATAGGTCTTCCCTTTAAAATCGACAACACCAGGATGGTTTGTAAATGCTTTTCCTTCGGCTGGCATGACTACACCACCATACTTCCAGGGTCCTTCGGCTTTTTTGCTGGTCGAATACCCAATAAATTCAGGTAAAGGGCCTCCCGGCCAAAAAAGATAATACAAGCTGTTTCTTTTGTACAACCAGGGACCTTCCTCGTAGGTTGTAGGTCGTTTCGGATCTCCCGCTCTTTTTCCAAATGATGCTGCTGTCATCGGAACCTCAACGATATCACCCGCATAAGAGATCATATCTTCATTCAGCCTGACATATTTCAGCTGAGGATTCCCCCAGTACATATGTGCCTCACCATCGTCATCAATAAACACAGTCGGATCGATATCGCCCCATTCACTCTGTAGTAATGGTTTTCCCAAGGGATCATGAAAAGGTCCCAACGGACTATCAGCAACTGCAACACCGATCGCACCACGATTGTTGAGTTTAGAAATAACAGGCACATATAGATAAAATTCACCATTCTTTTCAACACATTGCGCCGCCCAAGCATCCCCTTTTGCCCATTCAAAATCTGTATAAGAGAGAATCGCACCATGGTCGGTCCAGTTCACCATGTCATTGGTTGAATACACCCGCCAATTGTTCATATTAAACCAGGTGGATTCTTCTTCATCCTGCGTGGTATAAAGATAAAGACGGTTATTATACACTAATGGTGCCGGATCCGCCGTATAGGATGTCTGTACGATCGGATTTTGTGCTTTTAACGTATTTATTGAAGGCAAAAACAGGAATTGGAATCCAAACAGAAATAACGTAAAAAATTGTTTTCTCATATCATCTTAATTTATGGTTAAATGGAAGTAATCAAAATCTACGTAGCCACCAGCCTCTTTACTCGCATAGTTAAAAAGTCCGAACCGATACCCCATAAAATGAGGGATGGTGTAACTCATTTTTAGCACGTTACCTATCATCTTCCAATGGTGTCCATCGGTACTATAAAAAAATTGGGCCGTATCTTTTTTGTTTGAAAAATCGCAGTTTGCTTTAAGAAATATACGCTGCTGTTTGAGATTGATCTTCGCTAGTTCTTGTGGCGCCCCCGTCATCGCATTAATCATTACCAACGATTTTGTATTTCCTTCCATCCGGACGCCTACTAAACCATAGTTTTTTTGCAATAGCGATATTCCTGCAAAATCACCATCTTTCATGTTAGAAACCTCTACAGCAATAGCGGCGCTGCAGCTCGGGCCGATGGTGCGTTGCGTCAATGTATTCTTAGCTGAAAGAAAGTCATCAGTAAGGTCGCCGGTTCGCAGTCTTAAAAAGCCACTGCGTTCGGTCACTGACCAAAGATCAACAACTGGGTTATGGTTCCATTGCCATGCCAGGGGAAGGGCGGCTTGTCCGGCTTTCCGGTCAAAATCATCCGAGTCAACAATTCCGGGGCTTAAGCTTTTATTTGCGGGAAGATCCAATGTGGCCGGGACTTTTCCGTCAATACCAAGCACTGGCCATCCATCTTCCCATTTGACAGGAACCAAAAACGGAATTCGGCCTACAGCACCATAATCCTGAAAAAGATAAGCATACCATTTTCCGTTCGGCATATCAATGAGACCTCCCTGTGCCACACCCTGATCCTGCAAAACCACTTTCCCCTCATACGGACCTTCCAATTGGCTCGCCCGATGTACAATCACCGTGCGCATTCCTCCCGCTGGCCATGAAATATTAAAAAGATAATACATACCATTGATCTTAAACATTTGGGATCCTTCAGCAGGTAAACCGGCTTTGCCTTCTTTAGGCTTGGCGGGTAAAGAGGCATCGTCTATCAATACGCGTTGTGTTCCTGCTTTAACACCTGAAAAATCAGGCAATAATTCAGCAATATAGATACGTCCCCCACCCCAGATCATATATATTTTCCCCCCGTCAAAGAATAAGCTATGATCGTGCATCATCGGCTGAAATTCTTTCGAAACCCAGGGGCCATGTTCAATATCTGCTGTGTGGTAGACATGCGTTTTTCCTGTATTGGCCGAAAATGTACTGACATAGTACCGCCCATCATGAAAGCGCAAACTGCTTGCCCAGGAGCCGTGCCCATACGCATTTTTATGGTTTGACAGATTGAGTTCATCCTGATCGCCAAGACGATCGTACGCATAATTAATCAACGTCCAATTGACCAGGTCTTTGGACTTCATAATCGGGACACCGGGGTTCATGTGCATGGTCGTACTGCTCATATAATAGGTATCACCGACGCGTATCATGGACATATCGGGCACGTCAGCAAAGATGATTGGATTATGGGCTTGCTGCGCCAATGCTCCCAAAAACGGGATCATTAAGGAGAAGACAAAAGCGCCGATTTTCATTCTTAACATATTGACAGGATTCATTAGTCGCATTAATTTAGTAAGCCTTAAAAGTATAATGTTTTCCAGGCAAGGTTTGTACATCGTATTCATAATAGCTTGGTAATTCAATTCCTTTCAGCTGTGAATCTGCAGATTGAATACTTACTGGTGTTATTACAGGAGCTAAAAGGGTATTAGTCTGATCGCCTTTTGCGATTTGAAGTTCAGATCCTTTCAATGGCGAAGCTGTCCGTAGCCGCAAATTACCGCCTAAAGGTGAAAAGACCATTACCTCCTTTATCTTCCCTTTTTTCCATTGCATTTCAATTTCAAATCCACCGCGCGCCTTGATACCCTTTACCCAACCCTCTTTCCATTGATCGGGAATCGCTGGCAGCAGATGCACAGCGCCATCGTGGCTTTGGACCAGCATCTCCGCAATACCCGCTGTTAAGCCAAAATTACCGTCAATCTGAAATGGAGGATGTGCCGTAAAAAGATTTGGATAGGTACGTCCATCGGGATGGTTTTCATCGGAAATGCTCAGCATTTTCTTTATAATTTCGTAGGCATGGTTTCCATCCAATAAACGGGCCCATAAATTTATTTTCCATCCAATTGACCATCCCGTCGCAAAATCACCTCGATATATCAATGAATTACGTGCAGCCTCAAACAATTTAGGCGTGCGGAACGGTGAAATTTGACTACCTGGAAACAATCCGTATAAATGGGATACATGCCGGTGTTGATTTTGAGGATCATCCACATCTTCCAGCCATTCTTGTAACTGATTAAATCGACCGATATGCATTGGTGGGATCCGCCGTGCCGTTGCCAGCAATGTATCCCTATACATTGCATCAATATCGAGCGCTTCCGCCGCCAAAGCGGTACGGGTAAGCATGTCGTAGCATAGCTGATTATCCATGGTCACGCCTGCCGCAAGTGGCCCTTGCTCGGGCGAAATTGAGGGACTCAGGACGAGCCATTTTTCAGCTGGATAACCACGATGCACGACAAGCGCAGACAAAAGAAAGTCGCAAGCTCCCTTCATAACCGGGTAAAGTTGCCTCAAAAACTCTTTATCTCCCGTAAAAAGATAATGCTCCCAAAGATGTTGGGACAACCACAGCCCCCCACTTGGCCACATTCCGGCAGCCGCAAAATCAATCGGACTCGTCACGCGCCAGATATCGGTATTGTGATGGGCCACCCAGCCACGGGCATGGTACAATGTCTTCGCGGTTTCTTCACCACGTTCACTGAGTTCTTTGATCATGGAAAATAACGGCTGAAGCGTACTGGAAAGATTGGTGACCTCTGCAGGCCAATAGTTCATTTCGGTATTTATATTGATTGTATATTTACTGTCCCATGCTGGTTGCATGGATCGGTTCCAGATTCCTTGTAGATTAGCAGGCTGGCCACCCGCTTGTGATGAGCAGATGAGCAAATAGCGCCCAAATTGAGCCAACAAGGTCACTAAGGCCGGATCCTGTGTACGGGCAAAGTCTGCAATACGCGCGGACAGCGGCAACTGTTGTTCGCTATTGGCATCCCCCAAATGCAGCTGGAATCGATTAAACTGTCTGCTGTAAGCAAGGGTATGCTGGTGTGAAGCCTGCTGATAGTCTTTGTCCATTGCCTTTTGCAATCTTTCTGCAGCCAGCTTATAGGGATCAGCTCCCAGTTGTTTATAATTTTGAAAATTACTCGCAATTGAAATATAAAGACAAACGGAACTTGCATCTTTTATATCAATCGATTCCTCTTTCACAACAAGCTGTCCATCGGTATGCTTTACTCCCGTATGAATCTGATAAACAACCTGCCCTTTAATACCCTCGTGATCGGATCCTCGTCCTTCTAAAATAAGCTTATCACCGTTTTTGTAAATAGTATGCTTCGACTCATTCTCATAAGTTAATGTGAAATTGAGTTTCCCCTTCTTGCTCGACTTTATTTTCATAACAATGGCATCATCAGCAAACGAAGTGAAAACTTCTCTAGTAAATGTTACCCCATCTACTGTATAACGCGACAACGCAACTGCCCGTTCAATATCCAGTTCGCGATAATAGTGCCGGTACCGTTCATGCCCAGGGAATCGAAGCAGAATATTTCCTGCCGTTTGATAGGGCATGCCATGTGTCTTGGTGAAGAAGGTTTCATTTGCAAGCTTATCGGCTTCAGCTGGTTTCCCATCGAATATATAATTCTGAATAGTTTTTAATGCCGCGCCGCCTTTCTTATTATCGTTGCGATAAGGACCTCCCGCCCAAATTGTTACCTCATTAAGCTGCATACGCTCACAAGATGGAATTCCATAAACCATCGCGCCCAACCGACCATTTCCAAGCGGTAAAGCTTGTTCCCATACCTTTTCGTCTGCAGGCCGATCATACCATAGGGTCAATGCCGATCGCTTTTGGGCAAACAACAATGTAGTATGCAGTGACAAGATCGCAATGAATAGGCTTATGTACTTCCAAATAAATTTTTCAATCATTTTTCTTGATAGTATTTTTTGCAGTTTCGGAATTAATCATCAGGACTAACAAACTCATTTTAAGAACGGCCAAGGCAAACCGTCGAAGGATTTATTGCTATGATCAAATTAGTAAAGTCTTTATTTCTTATCCTTAAATAGCAATTGCGAAACATTATAGAGATCATTTCTCCATACATTAAAATCATGCCCACCAGACTCCAGGTAGTAAATATGAGGCACCCCATGTTCCGAAAGGTACTCATGTGTGCGCTTACTGATATTGAGCAAACCATCCTGGTCACCACAGGAGATCCACAGCAGTTTTAGTTTATCTTTAGCTTCTTTTGGAACAGGCAGTAATTCCTGTGGCATCTTGGTATTGGGCGCAGAGGAAAAGCCCCCCACCCAGGCAAAAGTATCGATATGGCCAAGTCCAAAATTCAGGGCCTGTCCACCACCCATAGACAATCCAAAAATCGCGCGGTGCTCGCGATCCTTGATAACGGGAAACTGCTTTTCAACAAATGGAATCAGGTCATCGAGCAAATCTTTTTCAAAAGTTGAAAACGCCGCTACCCGATCGGGGGCCATCACATTTCCACCAGCACGGTCATCTTCCATGGCACGGCCATTGGGCATAATCACCAACATGGGTTCCATTTTTCCTTCCGCATACAGGTTATCGAAAATGACCTGCGGGTTTCCATGTCTGAACCATTCCCGTTCATCACCGCCAATTCCGTGCAAGAGATATAATACGGGGTATTTTTTTGCTGCACTGTATCCCGGCGGGGTATATATCAGCGCTTTCCTCTTAACTCCTACAGTTTTTGAAGGATAAACAAGGGAATCTATTTTCCCAGTTGATGTCAATTTTCGTTCAACATCAAATCCCTGTGGGGCAGTCTGCTGCGCCTGGGCCACTAGGCTGGCGGAAAAAACGCACAACATGGTGCAGATCATCTTTTTCATATTATAATTGGTTTAATAGCAAATAGATAGCGAGGCTATCACCCATGACGGGACAACAGCCCAATTTCAACTAAATCACCACTTTCCTTTTGAGTACTCTTAATACCGCAGCTACAATAGCATCGGCGTTTAAGCCATATTTATCCATCAGCGCACTTGGCGGTCCCGATTCACCGAAGCTGTCGTTTACAGCCACATATTCCTGCGGAGTAGGCAATTGTTTTGCCAACAGTTGCGCTACACTATCTCCTAGTCCACCGATACGATTATGCTCTTCGGCTGTAACAACACAGCCCGTTTTAGCGACAGAAGTCAGTACGGCTTTCTCATCTAGAGGTTTGATGGTATGGATATTAATGATTTCGGCATCAATACCTAATGTTTCCAATTCTTCGCCGGCACATATGGCTTCCCAGACGAGATGTCCAGTTGCCAAAATAGTCACAGTTGTACCCGGATTGAGCATCACTGCTTCGCCGATCACAAATTCCTGATCTTCCGGGGTGAAAACCGGCACCACGGGTCGTCCAAACCGCAGGTAGACTGGCCCCTTGTGTTTGGCAGCAGCTAGCGTTGCAGCCTTCGTCTGATTATAATCGCAAGGATTGATAACCGTCATCCCTGGAAGCATTTTCATCAATCCAATATCTTCCAATATCTGATGGGTCGCCCCATCTTCACCCAACGTAAGGCCGGCATGCGAAGCCGCTATTTTCACATTTTTATCCGAATAGGCAATAGATTGACGAATCTGATCGTATACCCGTCCTGTGGAAAAATTAGCAAATGTACCTGTAAAAGGTATTTTTCCACCGATGGTAAGTCCAGCTGCAATACCCATCATATTTGCTTCGGCAATGCCGATCTGAAAAAAACGTTCCGGAAAGGCCTTGATGAAATCGTTCATTTTGAGCGAACCGATCAGGTCTGCACAGAGTGCAACCACATTTTCATCATCCTTTCCTGCTTCCAGCAAACCGGCACCAAATCCAGAACGTGTGTCTTTTGATTCTGTATATGTATATTTTTTCATGTTAATCTATTTCAAAATCGTCCTACGATTAGGCGATATAATCACCCAATGTTTCTGCATTCTGGTTTAAGGCCACAGCTAGTTGTTCATCACTGGGCGCTATGCCATGCCATTTATGTGAGCCCATCATAAAATCAACTCCATTTCCCATTTCGGTATGTAGCAACACCATTACAGGCATTTTAGTTCCGGTCGAAGCTTGCGCCTTTCGAAGTCCTGAAATCACAGAACCAATGTCATTACCGCGCATAACCTCTATAACCTTCCAGCCAAATGCCATCCATTTGCGGGGTAGGTCGCCCAGCGAAAGGACATCATTGGTAGCCCCATCAATCTGCGCACCATTGTAATCTACAATAGCAATCAAATTGTCCATTTCGTTGTGAGCTGCATACATGGCCGCTTCCCATACCTGCCCTTCCTGCAATTCGCCATCGCCCATAAGCACATAAACCATGCGGTTATCTTGATTTAATTTTTTGGCTTGAGCAGCACCAATAGCGACAGAAAGACCTTGCCCCAAGGATCCCGAAGCGACACGGATACCTGGCAGTCCTTCATGCGTAGTCGGATGTCCCTGCAGTCTTGAATTGAGTTTTCTGAAGGTGGCAAGTTCATCGATTGGAAAATAACCTGCTCGCGCCAACACACTATAAAATACCGGAGAGATATGACCATTGGAAAGGAAAAACAGGTCTTCCCCGAGGCCATTCAAATCAAACTGATCGTTTCGCTGCATCAATTCAAAGTATAAGCAGACCAACAATTCGGTGCAGCCCAACGATCCTCCCGGATGCCCCGACTGGCAACCATGCACCATACGGAGTATATCCCTTCGGACTTGCTTAACAATCGCTTCTAAATTATGGATACTATGTCTTGTCATGACCATCTCAATTGTTACTTTGTGCGGCAACGCGTTTATGATCAGCTAAAAATTGAGCAAGGCCACTGTCCGTCAACGGATGTTTTAAGAGGGAAAATATCGCCTGTAAAGGTCCAGTCATCACATCCGCACCGATCTTGGCGCAGCCAAGGATATGCGCACTATGACGTACCGAAGCCGCAAGAATCTGGGTAGGGAAAGCATAATTATCGTAGATCGTCCGAATTTCGCGGATCAAGGCCAGCCCATCGACAGAGATATCATCGAGCCTACCGACAAAGGGCGATACATAGGTTGCCCCGGCTTTGGCGGCCAAAAGTGCCTGCCCGGCAGAAAAGACCAGCGTGCAATTGGTTTTAATTTGTTTTGCACTAAAATATTTAATTGCTTTAATGCCGTCTTCAGTCATCGGAACTTTAACAACAATCTTATTGTCTAAGGCCGCCAAGAGCAAACCTTCCTCAATCATCGCGTTAAAATCAGTTGAAATCACTTCAGCACTTACATCGCCGTCTACAATAGCACAGATAGCTTTATAGTGCGCATGTACAGGAGCAGTTCCTGTAATCCCCTCTTTGGCCATCAGCGAAGGATTGGTCGTTACACCATCCAGCACACCTAAATTTTGAGCCATACGAATCTCACTGAGACTTGCCGTGTCGATAAAAAATTTCATTTTTTTTAGTTGATTAGTTTTGTATTCGCTAGAACTCCAGCGATTGGTTATAAGACAAAACTATAGCTTTCAACAAGATAGGATTGCAACAAATAAAAAAAAGAAGGGTAAAAATGTTTAAAACAGATTACCCTCCTAAAAAACTGACCTAAAACGACCTTTTAAATAACAATATTATGCTTAGTGCACGGATGTACTTTTATGCGATTGGATATATTCACTTGGCGTCATTTGATATTTTGCTTTAAAGACTTTTGTAAAATAGTTTGGATTGGCAAATCCCGTCTCATAAGCAATTTCAGAAATAGACTTATCGCTTTTTTCCAGCAAACCTGCCGCCTTTTCTAGTTTCACAGAGCGTATAAAATCTACGGGAGACATGCCCGTCAGTTCCAGCAGCTTATTATAAAGGGAGGCACGGCTCATGGAGGTGTGGGCACTTAGCGCTTCGACCGATAACTGCGGATTATCGATATTATCGTGTACATAATTGAGTACTTTTTGTAAAAATTTATCTTTTTCGGACCTGATCGTCATTTCAGGAGCTACAATAGACACTTGTTTACTATAGACTTCCTTGAATGCTTGGTTCAGCTGGAGCAAACTGTTAACCTTCGCGACCAATACATCCATATCAAAAGGTTTGGTCAGGTAACCCACCGCACCCGACTCAAGTCCGCAAACAAGACCATTATCGACCTGTGAAGCCGTCAGCAATACAACAGGAATATGTTTTGTCCGTTTATCCTGCGCCAGCTTCTGTGAAAATTCCATACCATTCATATACGGCATCTGAACATCGCTCACCACAAGGTCAGGGTGATGAAAAAGTGCTTTTTGCCAGCCATCCTTTCCGTTAGTAGCCTCGATAATCTGATAATACTCCTTTAAAGACTCGCTAAGGTAGTACCTAAAATCTTCATCATCTTCAATAATCAACACAAGCGGGCACTGTCTAAGCTCCACAGGTTGTGTCTCCGTGATTACTTCCGGTTCAGCCCCTTCCTCGTATACCGACTCAGCTTGATCCAGCCATAGATCAAATTTAAAGGTACTTCCGCTGTCGGGTTGACTGCTAACCGAAATCTCACCATGGTACATCTGAACAAATGACTGGGCAATTGACAGTCCAATACCCGAACCCTGACTTGCCACCTTGCCCTCAGTATCATGCTGAAAAAAACTCTCAAATATCGATTGTTGCAATTGCTCGGGAATTCCGATACCAGTATCGCGCACTTCAAAGGAAACTTGCAGTTTCTTGTCGACAAGGCTTATAGAGGATATACTTACAGCGATATCCCCACCCTTTTTGGTAAATTTAAAAGCGTTATAGATTAAATTAAATAGAATGCGCTCAACCTTATTTCGGTCAAAACGACAATACAATTTTTCCTGGCATGGAAAAAAAGAATAATCTATACCCTTTTGCAGCGCCATATCCTGAAATGAACGGTAAACTTCCTGTACAAAAGATACCAAGTCACCATCTTCATCCTGCACTTTCAATTCATGGTATTCCATTTTACGAAAATCCAGTAATTGGTTGACCAGATTTAGAAGCCGCCGCGCGTTACGGCTTACCAAATTTAGTTGATCGCCCAGTTTACTGTCTTTATTCTTGGCAATCAAAGCGTCTACGGGTCCCGTAATCAAAGAGATCGGGGTACGGAATTCATGACTTAAATTTGTTAAGAATCGGATTTTCATTGCATCTATTTGATGCTTTGTCTCGGCATCTCTCTTTTGTTGTTCAATGAGCTGCCTCGCCTGGATACGCTCTTGTTCTATCGCAAATTTTTGTTTTAACTTTTGAATCCCGCGATGTCTGATCCACAGCAGACTGCCCAATACTGCCAACACATAAAATAGATAAGCATAAATGGTGCGCCAGAACGGTGGAGCAACATGTATGGCAATCGATTTGATTTCCTTGTTCCAAATACCGTCGTTGTTGCTTGCGCGCACCTCAAAGACATAATCTCCGGGATCCAAATTTGTATAATAAGCACTATTATCCTTTCCATTTCGAATCCAATTTTTGTCAAAACCAACGAGTCGGTACTCATATTGGTTATCCTCAGGAACAGTTAGATTTAGCGCGGCAAAAGAAATTGAAAAATTTTGCTTGTATTTCAGATTGATACGATCGGCAGTCAATAGAGACTGCTGAATTGGCCCTTTTTCCGTTGGCTGAACGATCACATTGTCAATTTTTAGATCCGTGAGTGCTACCTTGGCAGGATTACCATTTGTTTTTAAATGGGCCGGATAAAAATGGTTAAAACCTTTCTGACCACCAAAGTAAATTTCTCCATCGTCCGTTTTTAACGCGGCACCGAGCATAAAAGCACCTTCTTGCAATCCCACAGCATTAGAATAGTTTTTGAACTTATTTTGCACCGGAGAATAACAACTCAATCCTTTGTTTGTTGAAAACCAGATCCTCCCCTTATCGTCCTCGATAATACTCTGAATAGCACCATTCACTAATCCATCTTTCTCAGAAAGTGTCTCAAATAGTGTTTTCCCTTTTCGCAGCAAACCTACTCCATTGCCATTTGTTCCAACCCATAAATTTCCATTTTTATCCGTATGTACAGCTAATATATAATTGCTCGGGAGCTTATTTTTTGCTTTGTCATACAGTGTAGTCTGTTGTTTGAAAGGATCATACATCACCA